>NZ_GG657749.1:0-66354 GCF_000158875.1 Streptomyces sp. AA4
AGCGCCGGCGTCCTGGCCCTCGCGCTCGGCGAGCCGACGTGCGAAACCCTCTTGGCCTGCGCGCCACTTCGGGTATTCGACGGCGCGGGCGTACGCGACCCGGGCGGCCACTCCGGCGGCCGCGATCGCGCCGGCGCCGACGACAACGGTTTTCCTGTCCATCCTGATCTCCTCCTGTTCCCGACCCGTCGGATCACGGGGTTCCGCCCTTGTCGGCGGCAGCACCAGCCTACGCGGCTTGACGCGTACGCGTCAAGTTATATTCGCTGGTCACTGCGCTGGAAAGGCGGGCTCGCCGATCCGCCGGGAATCGCGGCGCAGCGCCGGACCGGGTCGTACGGTGATCAGCGCGGCATCCGCCGCGGCCGGTGCGGAAGGGGGCGCGCGATGGGGTGGTCGACGGGCGACCGGGTCGAGCTGGTGCGCGCCGTCGGCGGCGTCCCGGCCGGCACCCGGGGCAAGGTCGCTTCGACGTCGTTCACCGGAGACTGCGACGTCGACTTCGAGTACGACGGCACCACTCGCGTCAACAATGTCTCCGCGGACCTGCTCGCCGAACCCGGCTCCGGAGCGTCCGGCAGCTCCGGATGCGCCGTGACCGCCTTCGCCGTCGTCGGCTCCGCCGCTGCGCTCGCGGCCGCGGCCGCCCGCGCGAAATGGGGAGCCTGACCGCCCGGCCCGACCCGAACCGGGTGTTACTGCGGCACCCCGTATTTCGCGACGTAGGCGGCGTAGTTCTCGGCGATGACCTGCCGTCCCTCGGCGGAGGAGAGCTGTTCGGCTCCGGTGAAGGCGGGCGCGGTGCCGCCGTCGACGAGAGTGCAGGGGATTTCCCCGACTCGGCGCTGCAGCTCGTCGACCACGCGCGGGGCGGACTCGACCAGCCAGCGGCCGTCGCGGCAGCCGAACCGGACGGTCCGGCCGATGCCGGTCTCGCGGATGCGGCCAGCAATCCATGCCGTCCCGAGGTCGGCCCTGCGCGGGTTTTCGTGCAGCAGCAGGTAGACCCGTTCTGTGTCGCCGCCGTAGCCGGGCAGTCCCGTGCACGGCTCGATCGGGCCGTCGTCGGAGCGAGCGGTCGCCTCGTACTGCCCGCACAGGTGGCACCGGAACAGGTCGGTGCGTGCTTCGTAGTCGAATTCGTGCCCGCCGAAGCCGTCGTCGGGCGGCCCGCTCGGGGCCGCGGCCGCGGTGTCGACCGCGCGCTTGGCGGTCGTGTAGTTGACCTGGTGTTCGGCCATGTACTTGCGGATTTCGGCGCGGTAGTCGCGCATGCTTCCGGTGCCCATCTGATCTCCTCCTGCGGGGAGCCCACGTCGCCCCGCGAAGGGTTGTCGGCAGATGTGCGCCTGGTCGCGGGATTCGTCGTTCGCGCTTGTGACTCGGTGGTCAGCTTGTCCTCGGACGCCAGGCGATCACGTGGGGATCGTCCGGCTCGGAGAAGGGCCCGCGCCGTGCCCGCAACGAATGTACCGCCCGGCCGCGGCCGGGCCTTCCCTCAGCGGCGGCCGCGGCGGGGGACGACCGGCTCGATGTCGAACAGGGTTCCTTGCACAGCAACAGGTTCCGCTGTCACCGGCCCGTCGATCCGCAGCAGCTCCGGCCAGTGCCGGACACTGCCGCCCGGGCGCGGCCACCAGAACAGGCCGTTGGGCTCGGACCGGGCCCACACGGTGCCGGACGCGCCGGTCACCGTGCGGACCTCGTCGTTCGACGGCTCGGGGTCGCCCTCCGCCCACTGCCTCGCAGCCATGCCTCGGCGCTCCCCCGGCGCTCAGTGCTGGCGGACGTCGCCGGGGCCGACGTGGATCCGGTCGCAGGTGAGCCCGACGCGGTCGCGGCCGGGAACGCCGTAGGCGTCCGCGCCCCACATCCGCACGTCGGGATCCTGCTCGACCAGAACACGCGCGACCAGCGGATTCTCCGCGACCACGAACGCCTGGCCGCCGATCTCCCACCGGCCCGGCGCGGTGCGGCGGCGGTAGCCGACCAGCCACACCCGGCGCGTGGCCGCCCAGTCGTCCAGCGCCTCGCGGTAGGCCTGGACGTCGTCGCCGAGCTCGGCGCGCAGCTGCTGCTGCGCCGCGGTGATCCCGTGCTCCCGGGCGAGGATCTCCAGCCGCCCGGCAGGCCCGGACGCGCCGCTGGTGTCGGTGATCGCAGTGCTCATCTCGGGTTCCTCCCTCGTTGTCCGAGGACTCCACCCTAACGAAATTGACGCGTACGCGTCAAGTCATTTTCGCTGGTCCGCCGCGTATCAGCGATGGTTCTGCAGCGGTCCGCGGCCGGATCGGACGTCGGCCGGCGCGGACCGGGCCCGGTCGTCCGCCGCTGTTCCAGCCGGTGCCCGCACGGTGGCGGCTGACGCGAGGCACGAGGCCAGGCTGACCGGGGCCAGCGTCTACTTCGCGGCGATGGCGGACTGCGTCATCGGCTGCATACGGACGGCTCGCCGTGAATCCCTGCGGACATGCGTAAGGCCAGGCTCCCGGTCGTGCCCCAGGTCACCTGGCCTCGCGAATCGCGCAAACCCCGCGCCGGAGAGCGCGCTACCGGATCCGGCCGGTGAACTCGTCGGCTTTGGCTCCGGCGATGAACGCCTCGATTTCGCGCTTGTTGAAGACGAGAACTGGCGAGCGGCTGCCGAGCTTGGAGTCGCGCACCCCGACCCACCCCGGGACGGCGTCGAAATGGAATTCGACGCATCCGTTGTCGCCACCGTTCGAGAAGCTCGACTTCTCCCAGCCGCTGGCGGTGTTCGCAAGCTTGACCCGTGCCTCGTCGGCGTCCATCACGTCAGTTCCTTCTTGGCCGTGCTGATCAATTCCAGGGTCCGGTCGGGGTCCTCGGCCTGTTCGGTTAGGCGCTGGAACACCCGGCGGTAGCGATCGACCTCATCGGGCCGTTCGTAGTAGAGCCCGCGCGGGAGAGTGTCGACGTAGGCGGTGCCAGGGTCGCCCTCGAACTCGTCCGGGTAGTCGAGGATCGCGAACGTCCCCTCGGCTCCGGCGTGCGCACCGGCTGCATGGACGAGGATCTGGACCGTGATTCCGGGCGATTCGGCCAGCTCCGCCAGCCGGTCGAGCTGCGGGATCATGACTTCGGCACCGCCGACGGCCCGGTCGAGCGCGTTCTGGTCGAGCACGCACCGGATCTCGGACGGGTGCTCGGACTCCTCGCGGAGCTTCTGCCGGGCCATCCGGAGATCCACCGCTTTGGTCATCTCCTCCTCGGCCTTCGCCGCGGCGGCAACGGGATCCTCGTCGTAGGCAGGCGGCAGGGCCCGAGCGCGATAGAGCGCCTCGGCGTAGGGCCGGGTCTGGAACGGCCCGGGAATCCACAGCGCGTCGTAACGGCTGATCCTGGCCGCCGCCGATTCCAAGCCCAGATACAAGGTGAACCACTCGGGCACAACGGTGTCGAACCCGTTGACCCACCAGTCTTTTCCGCGCTTGGCGGTCTTGACCAGCTCGCGGAAGAACGGAGTCCGCTCCGGCACTCCGTAGAGGTTGAGGAGCACTTCCAGGTCGGCCGGCGCGGGCAGGTTCCGCCCCGTCTCGATGTGGTGCACGACCGTCTTCGCCTTGCCGATCCGCTGCGCAGCCTCGGCCACGTCGACACCCGGCGGGCCGTCCTCCCTCGGCGCGGCCTCGCGGAGGCGGCGCATCTCGATAGCGATCCAGCGTTTGATCGCGAGAGGACTCAACGCGGGCACTGCAGCACCTCCTCCGGACTCCACGACGAACGGCGACAGCGGTTCACCCGGATAGGCCATGCCTAAAATGTAGACGTCCACAATGTGAGCGTCTACATTCAGATGTGGCTACCAACCGAACCAGTTACACGGTAGCCCCCGGCGGCGCAGCCAGTTGCTACGGGCGGGTTGCACCCGGAGGCGTGGGAACGCCACTCCGGATCGCGGCTCGCGCCACGCGACCGACGTTGTGTCGTCGGGCCTCACGCACTCGGCGAGCCCGACGTTCGGCTCTGCCGAGGTCAGCGGAGGATCCGCCCGGCTGACTCGACGTCTCCCCCCTCCTTCGGGTCCCGGGCGGGTTCTCCTTCCACCGCCCGGAGGCCGTGATGATCAGAACGCTGTGGGACATGGCCCCGCTGGTGATCGGTGCGCTCGTGACGGCCGGTTTTGCCGTGCACAGCCTCATTTCCGAAGCGCGGCGGGTGCTTCGCCGGGCGAGGGCGAGGTGACGACCGTGGCCGACGAGCGCATCGACTCGATGCCCATGGTCGACGGCGAGACGGGCGTCGAGCACCGGATCGCGCACACGAAGTTCGTCGAGCACCGCGCCGGCGGGATTTACCCGGCGCTGTGCGGGGAGACGGTACGGCCGGGCGTCGACGGCGAGACCGCGGTCTGTGCTGCCTGCGACGCCATCTGGCGCGGGGTGCCGCCGCAGCCGGCCATCCCCCGGCCGCGGCGGTCCCGACGCGGTCACGGCCGCCACCGCCGTGAGGACATGGCCGGTCCGTGGGTTCGGCTGGAGCGGGTATGACCGACGCGGCGCGAGCGCGCATCATCCTGCGCCAGTGCGAGCGGCTGGCGGCAGACCTGATCCTGCGGCGCGGCTGGTGGATCGCTCCGCAGCTCGACGAACACGGAGTGATCTCCGCGCTCGTGCACACCGCCGGGTCCTACACCACGGTGCTCACGCTGCCCGTCGACCGTTGGGAGTCGGACGTGCTCGGGCTGCGCGGCGGCCCGAGCGAGGGCAGCCTGCTGTGCGCCCCGATCGTCCAGTGGCACCACCGGATCCCGATGCTGCACGCCCTGCTCTGGGCCCGCTCCGCCGACGACCCCTCGAACGGCGCCTCGCTCGCCGACTGGCTGGACCGGCACGAATCCGATCCGGATTCCCCTTGACCCTCCGGCGCCCACCCCGGCCGCGGCCCCGGCAGCTCCTCCCCTGCTGCCGGGGCTGCGGTGTCTCCGATCCGCTGAACGGAAGGTGAGCCGATGATCGACGCCGAGCACTACCAGCGGGTGCTGGGAGACGAGCTGCGCAAGCTCCGGCGCGGCCGGGGATGGACGCGCAAAGAGCTCAACGCGCAGCTGCAGCGCGACATCTCGCTGCAAACCCTGGCGACGTACGAACTGGGCACCCGGCAGTGTTCCGTGATGCGCCTGGTGGAGCTGTGCGTCGCGATGGACGAACTGCCGCACGACCTGCTGGCGAAGGTGCACACCCGGGTGCTCACCGAGCAGCGCGCGGTACGGATCGACGTCGCGGCGCTGCTCAGCGCTCCGCACGACAGCTCGCTGGCCCCGCTCACACGGTGGGCGCGCGCCACGGGCCGAGCTGAGGTCGAGCTGCAGCCGGAGAACGTCGAGAAGCTCGCGCGGCTGTGCGAGATCTCCGCCGCGGAACTGCTGCGCCGTCTTCGCCGCTACACGACGAGACCGGCGGACGACGCCGGCGACGGCATCACCGCCGCACCGGGCTGATCGTCCGGAGTTGCCCGCTGGCGGACGAAACAGGAAACCCCTCGGTTTGCGGCCGTCCGGCCGTGAAGCTGGAAACAAGCCCCGGACGTCGGGAACCGTTGCGAGACAAGGAGAAGACCATGAACGACACCACGACCGGCACGACCGGCACGACAGTGGACCGGGTCCACCACGCGGCGAACGCGGTGGTGCTGGCCAAGGACGCGGACGGCGCGGTGTGCGTGCTGCTGGCCCAGCGCGACCGCGCACCGCACCTCGGCCTGTGGGGCCTGCCCGGCGGGGTGTGCCTCCCGGGGGACGCGCCCGCCCAGGTCGCGGTCCGCCGCCTCCGCGAGAAAACCGGCGTGCACCTCGACGCTGCGGACCTGATGCACGTCTCCTCCCGCGACGAAGGCCGCGACGACCAGGGCCGGTACGTGACCGTCAGCTATGTGGTGCTGCTGCCGGAGCCGGTGCCGGTCCTCGTGGGCGACGCGGTCCGGGACGTCCGTTGGCGGCGCGTCGTCGACGCCGTGGCCGAGCAGATGCCCTGGGACCACGCGGAGATCCTCATCGAGTCGCTGCGCGTCGCGGGCCTGGCGCTCGACGTCGGCTGACGCCGAGCCGGACTGCGGAGGCCGGGCGGCGTTGCACGCCGCCCGGCCTCCGTCGTGTCCAGGGTATGGCCAGGTCCGCACGGAGACCTGCTGCGGCCTGCGGTTTCCGTGCAAGAATGGAACGTATGTTCGAGCGAGGCGACGAGGGGCCGGATGCCCGGCAGGCCTTGCGGCGGGTCGGGATGCCGCGGCCGGTGTGGGTGCGGATGTCCACGATCGTCCCGGCCCCGGTGGGGTGGGGGCGGTCGGCGCCGCCGTGGATGCGCGCCGGCGGTGTCGACGCCGGCGCGATCGTCCGCGGCGAGCAACTGTCCTGGGTGGCCACGTCGACCGGGTGCTGGATGGCCGTCGTGCGGATGAGCGTTCCCTCGCAAAACCAGCGGCTGCGCGTGGACCTGGCCGGACACCTCCTTTCGCCCGAGGAGTTCATCCCGGCCGAGCCCGGCCAGAAAACCATGACGCACGCGGAATTCGACAAGACATTGCAACGTCGCGCGCTAGCGCGCCTCCGCAGCCGGTAGCGCACCGTCCAGGTCCGGCGACCGCTGTTGTGCACCCCGGTCGGCGAGATAGGCGTGGCAACCGAATACGCCAGAAAGGGGCCGCGGTGAGGCTTCGGTGCTGGTCAGGGTCCGGGCCGCTGGGGTTTGTCCATCTGGCGGCGGGTCGGGGTTGCTGGCAGGATTCGGCGATGCGCGAGCTGGAGGAGATCCGGGCCGAACAGGCGGTGCGAGCGGTTCTTCCGGCTTCGGTCGCTGATCGGATCGTGGCCGACAACCTGTTCGGTCGGCTCGCGTGGCAGCTGCACCTTGCCGCGCTGGATGGTGTCGATCCGGTGGATGCGTTGCGGGAGCTGGAGGACGACCTGATCTTGGTTGAAGACGAGCGCGAGCCAGCCGACTATCTCGCCAGGCTGCTGGTTCGCTGAGGTCGGCCCACGTCCACCGGGTCGGGTTCACTCCGGATCGTCGTCGCCGGAATGCGGGCCGCTTTCCGGCGGTAACTCGCTGGTCGGGCAGGATGTTGATCGCCTCGGGCACCAAGGTCCGGGGCGGTGGGTGTCCCCGACGGTCGCTGCATCGGCGAGCGCCGGGGACCTGCCCGCATTCCCGGTCAGTCGTCCTCGTCCTCGGGCGGGTTGAGCGAGAGGTCGCGCAGGCGGTCGAGTTCGGCCGGGTCCACCGCGGCGATCTCCGCGAGCCGCCGGGTCTCTTCGAGCGCTGTGCGGAGCCAGGCGAAGTCGTGGTCCTCGCTGTGGCTGTAGCCGGGCTCGCCGCCGCCCGCGGGTTCGGGCTCCCACTCGTAAATGTCCCCGGTGTCCAGGTCGATCAGGTCCGGGTGCGCCGCATCCACGTTCATGCCCGCCAGCGTGGCACCCGGTGCCGACAACGGCCCGGAAGACACTCAGGCGGGGCGGGGTGGGTCGACCAGCTCGATGCCGATCGCGACGACGCCGAGGGCTTCGCGTTCGGGCGGGTAGATCTGGCGGATGTTGGCCAGCTGCTCGGCGCGGGTGGCCAGCGGGTTGACCGAGGCGACGTCCTGGTGGTCGAACATCTCCTCGAAGCTGGTGTACCGGTTGACCGCGGTCACGCGGGTGAGGACGGCGTCGCCCTGGCAGCGGAACCGGATCAGCGACCCTTCCTTGATCTTGCGTCGGCTGGAGTCGTTGACCCGGATTTCGGTGGTCTTGCGGCCGGTGGCGATGAGGTCGAAGTAGCGCTTGTAGATGCCCATCTCGTGGGCGCGGACAACGGCTTCGGCGGGGCGTGCGGTCATGAGGCGGCCCAGTTCCTTGACGGTGAACGAGCGGAAGAAGTGCTTGGGGTCGGTGAGTAGTTCGCCGACCAGCCAGACCAGGGCGTCGACGTAGTCGTCGACCGTGCCGGGCCAGGCGGTGGTGTCGAGCATCCAGGGCTCGACGTCGGCGGGCAGGGCGTCCCGGCCGCGTTCGCGCAGCAGGGACTTGGACAGCTTCGCCCCGGTCGGGGCCAGCACCTGGGGCGTGAAGACACGGACGGGTAGTTGGCCGGCCGGGGTGCCGAGCGCGGCCAGGGCGCCGTCGACGAGCTGGCAGCCGAAGGTCCAGTCCCCGCCCTTCATCATCACGTGCAGGGTGCCGCCGTCGCGGCCCAGCGCGCGTTCCTTGACCAGGTTCCGGTACAGGGTCGCCAGGTCCAGGTAGGGCGCGTCGTCCTCGGGATCGATGTGCGCCTCGTAGGGGCCGTGGTCGAAGCAGACCGCGGTGAACGTCGCGCCGTCCTCGTCGAGGTGCGCGAGTTTGGTGCGGTCGGCGCGTTTCTCCGCCCATCCGCAGGTTGGGCACGGCACCCGGACGTGCACAATCCCGTGGCTGGGGGCCATCCACCAGCGGATGTCCTCCAGCCGTTCCAGGGTGCGCAGGAACTCCGCCCGGAAGCCAGGGCTGGCTTGCTGGTCGGTGTAGGTCTCCACCGCGAAGTCGGTGTCGGTGGCTTCGGACAGCGAGGCGAAGAACGCCTGGTAGTAGCGCTCGATCAGCTCGCTGATGCCGTCCTTGCCCAGCGCGTGGTAATAGGTCTGCTGGTAGGCGTGGTGGGTTTCGGGGTCGAGCACGACGTCGTGCGGGGCGTTGTCCAGCGCGCCGAACCGGACGACGGTGTCGATGGAGAACTCGCGGCGGGCGATCTTGGCCAGCAGGAACGCCGCGGTCTGCACCAGGTTCGTCCCGAGGTGCGGGGCGCCGTTGATCTGGGTGCCGACCACGAACTCGATCCGCGCGGGCCGCGCGGCGAGCACGCGGGGGCGCAGCAGGTCGATCGAGCGCAGCAGCGCGTTGGCCAGGACGCTGTTCGGCGAGATCAGCAAGGAGGACTTTCCGTTGCGGGACAAGGCGTTCACGCTCCTCGGCTCGGCTTGGGCAGGCGCAGGTTGGCGCAGATGAAGTCCAGCCGGGCGGCGGCGGAGTCGGGCTGGACGAACACCGGTTCGTAGCCGGCGTCGTAGTAGCCCTGCACGATCAGCTCGTGCACGCGGCGGATCTCGCGGTCCTTGGCCCAGACGATGTCGTCGGGGTCCTCGAAGGTGTCCAGCGGGTCCAGCACGAAGATCGCGTCGTAGCGGTAGGTGCGGGTGGCGTCCTCCAGTTCGGTGGTCGGCTTGAGTCCGAAGAACCCCTCCCAGCCGTAGCCGTCGGGGATGCCGCGGTTGTAGAAGCGGATGCCGTGGGTGTGGCTGGTGTACTCGGCGATGAACGCCTCCAGCACTTCCAGCGAGTACGCGCGCCGGTCCTCCTTGAGCAGGTGGCGGCCGAGCCGTTCGCGGTGCTTGCGGTAGATCTCCCGGCCGGGTTCCTCGGCCATGCACGGAATCCCGGCGGCGTGCACCGCCTCGATCAGGTCGTCCTTGCCGGAGCTCGGGCCGCCGGTGATGACGTAGCGGCGGGGATCGCCGGTCGCCGCGGCCTCCAGCGCGGCGGCCAGGGCGGGGTTGGTGCTGGTCACGACAACTGTCCGTTCTTCTCTGGGGATGGGGTGCGGGCCATGAAGCCCTCGGTCCAGGCGTTGCCCAGCCCGGTCTCGCCGTGCAGGGAGTGCACGAACTGCTCGCGGCTGGCGCCGCCGCCGGCGGCCTCGGCCAGCCGCGAGGCTTGCGCCTCGGTCAGCGGCGGGGTCCAGCCGGCCAGCGCGACCAGCTCGTCGACGTCCAGGTCGGGGGCGAACGCGGTGGTGTAGCCGATCGCCTCGGCGCGGGCCACCGCCCACCGCCAGGCGGCGGTCACCGCGGTGTGGAGAACGTCGATCCGGTCCGCGCGCAGGCTGATCAGCCGCTCGACGGCCAGCAGCTCGGCGCGGGCGGCGTAGATCGCCGACCACAGCCGGGACAGCTGTTCCTCGTGCTCGGCGACCTCCCACGCGAACGGGTCCGGCTGCACCGGCTGCCGTTCGGTGACCGGCGCCAACCTGGGCGCGATCATCGGGGAGCGGGTGAACCGGTCGGCGTCGGCCAGCAGCTCCCACGCCACCTTTTCGATCAGCCGGGGTTCGACCCGCTTGCGGAAGTGGTGCACCTCGTGCCCGGCCTGCTCGGCCGCGAGGTCGCGGCGGACGGTGAGGTTCTGGCCGGGCTCGGCCGGCGGCAGCCCGAACAGCGCCCGCGCCGCCGGGGCGTAGCGGGTGTCCGGGAACCGGGCCAGCAGGCCGCGCAGCGTGCCGTCCAATGCCGCGGTGCGGCTGGCCTCGTCGGCGGGGTCGACCGCCCTGGCGACGATCCCGCGCAGATCGAGCAGCACCGGGTCCGCGGTCGCCGGGGTGACCGGCAGCCCACGGCGCAACAGTCGCCCGATCGCGGCGACCACCTCGTCCTCTACTGGGCTTTTTGTGGGCATGGTGTCGAGTCAAGCACGATGCCCACAAAAAGCCCAGTCCTGCGGACCGGCAAACCTCCCCGACTCGTTCTCACAAACGAACGTTTCGCCCCTTGCCCATCCTGGTTCCCCCCTTCCCCTTGCTCGTGATTGCTGCCGAGAGAGGCGCAGCGCTCCCCTCGGAAGCATCAGCCTAGCTGACTTGACGCGTACGCGTCAAACTATGAGGGCTGGTCAACCGGGTATTCAGCAGGGCCGGACGCGCGCAGAAAGGCCGGCTGCGGCGGTCAGCGGCGTTTGCCTGGGCCTTCGTCGCCGGCGGCGGCCGCGAGCTGGGCGCGCAGTTCGGCGAGCTGGGCGTCGTAGGCGGCGCGGACGTCCTCGGCGGCGGCCGTGCGGGCGTGGCGTGCGCGTTCTTCGGCGGCGTTGAGCTCCCGCTCGTGCGCGTCGCGTTCGGCCTGCAGCTGCGCCGTGGCCCCGGCGAGCTCTTCCCGGGCCTGCGCGGCGGCGCGTTCGGCGGCCTTGACCTCCTCGCGGCGCCGGTTCTCGTCTTCCTCGGCTTTGGTCCGCAGCGCGGTCAGCTCGCGCTGCAGCTCCTCGCGGGCGGTCTTGGCGTCGTCGCGGGCCTGCTCGGCGCGGGCGACGTCGGATTCGGCGGCGCGGACCTGCCGGTCCCGGTCCTTGCGTGCCTCGTCCGCGGCTTCGCGGGCTTCCCGGACCTGCGCGTCGGCGGCGGCCTGGTGCGCGGCGACCCGGCGCTCGGCGTCGGCTTCCGCGGCCGCGACCTGCGCCTCGGCGCGTTCGGCGGCTTCCCGGACTTGCCGCTCGGCATCGGCCTTGGCCTGCTCCATGGCCTCGACGGCGGCGCGTTCGGCGGCTTCGGCGTTCTCGACGCGGCCCTGGTCGAGCTCGGCCTGCGCGGCGGCGCCGGCTTCGACCTGCTCGACCCGTGCGGCCAGTTCCCGCGCGGCGGTCAGGGCTTCCTCTTCGTTGGCCCGCGCGCGTTCGGCGGCCACGACGGCTTCCCGGGCCCGCTGCTCGGCCGCGCGGCGGCGGTCGGCCTCGGCGCTGATCCGCTTGTCGGCGTCGGCGGCGATCGACTCGACCTCGGCCTGGCGGGCTTCGTCGTCGCCGATCCGCCCGACGGCGGCCGTCAGCTGCTCCAGGTGACGCGAGAGCACGGCCTGCTGGTCGGCGATGATCTGCCCGACACGCTCCACGATGACCGGCACCGACTCCCGCGCCAGGGCCACCGGCCGCTCGAACCCCGCCTCCGCGGGCGCCGCCGAGGCGGCCAGCGCCGACCGCGGCCCGTCCCCCGCCTGCAGCTGGTCTTTCAGCCGCAGCGACCGCTGCGCGGTGTGCGCGGGCTTGCCCTCCGCGTCGAGCACGACGTCGCAGTACACCGGCGCGGCCCCGCCCCTCGCGCCCTCCCGCCGCGGCCGCGGCGGCTCGAAACAGCCGGGATAGCCGCAGAACCGCGCCCGCAGCTGCTTGTATCCGCGCATCCACTCGTGCAGCGCGTACAGGTCGCCCTGCTGCGCCTCGAGCCCCGCCGACGCCTCGGCGGCCGCCTCCGGGGTGAAGGCCCCCACCTCGGCGGCCGCCGCGATCGCGGCGCGCACCGCGTCCCGAGCCTCCGCAACGCCCTCGACCAGCGGACTCCCCTGCTCTGCCCGGCCCGCGCCGTCATCGTCGGTCATGCCTCCACTATATCATAACTTACATGACTTGCATTACACACATAGATTGTGTTAGGAATGTAAGGAATGAAATACAACTCAAATGCTCGGCGGCGCGGATAGGGCGGCGGATTCTCAGCCGAAGTGGCGGAGGAGGATCGATGCGACCGCGCCGCCGGTCGCATCGACGAGCACCATCCGACCGAAAGGAACGTCGCCCATGAACGCGGCGAACATCAACGTCATCACGGTGGGCCAGAACGAGGTCGCCATGCCCGCGGCGGCAACAGTTGAGCAGCGAAGGTTCGTCCGGGGCTGGCTGAGCAGGCTCGACTCGGACGACAACAGCGCGGACATTGTCGTCGAGAAGTACGGCACGGACAGGGAAATCCGCTTGTCGTTCCTTGCCGGGGACGGTCAGCGTCAGCAGATGGTCATCGCCCCGGAAGGCGACGGCAGCTACGCCGAGGGGTCCTATCTCGGCGACTTCGAGGGCCGCTCCTGACCCGGAAATCCGCCCGCTGAAGCGCCGATTCGCCTTGTGCTGGAAGGAGGAATCCCGGACATGACCATCCGCGAGCAGCACACGCACCCGCTGCTGATCGACCTGGACACCGGCGACGAGTACGAGTGGATCACCGAACCCGCCGGCGGCGGGGAGCCCGGCTACGCCCACGTCGAGGACCACGACTGGGCCTGGCCGCGCGAGGCGATCGAGAACGGCTACCGGATCGCCGAAGTCGACGACCTCGCCCCGGAACAGGTCGCCGCGTTGCGGGCCCGCTATCTCGCCGGGGACGCCGACGAGGACCAGGAACGAGGATGCCGGTGATCAGCGAGCACGAAGCCCACGAGCCCTACCTGTCCACGGTCGCCCTCGCGCTGCGGGCCGCCGGGATCGGAGTGGACAGTTGGTGCGTCACCGCCGACGATCACGGCGTCGACCTGGCCAGCCACAAAGTCCCTACTTTGCGGCTCGGGTCAGTTTCGGGAGCCTTGAGCCTTGCAAGCGCACCGCGTCTACGTCCTCCGGCTGGAGGGGCAGGACGGGGTCCAGTGATGGCGAACGACTACCTGCCACGGCCGTCCTCGGGGTGGGTGCCGGGCGAGGAGTGGCAGCGCCGCACGTCCGCCGGGCGGGCCGCCGAGCGGCGAAACCCGGAACTGGCCCGGCGGATGCTCGCCGGGCAACGACGTGCACTGAGCGTCCGCAGGCCGTACGCCAACCTCATCATCACCGGGGGCACAAGACTGTCGAAAACCGCACCTGGGCGACCGAACACCGCGCCGAAATCGGTTGTTCACGCTGGCCAGACCTGGGAGTCAGCCGGAGCTGTGCTCGCCGCCGAACTCGGGATCACCGGCTTCGCCACTTCGAAGGAATGCCCTGGCGGCTACCCCGCCGCCGGGTGCTGCGCACCGTGGGGCGAACAGGGCGACGGTGTCTTCCACTGGGTGCTCGCCGACCCGCGACCATTCGCTACGCCGATCCCTGGGCGGGGGACGGCTGGGCCTGTACTGGACCCCTGCGGACCTGCTCACCGGGGAGGTCCAGTGACCACCGGCCTGCGGCCGCCGTTCGTCTACTACGGCGGCAAGAGCAAACTCGCCGAGCGGATCGCGGCGCTGTTGCCCGAGCACACCCACTAGGGGTGCCACCCCCGATACGGTGACTTTGTCGGAAACCGGGGCGGACGGCGGAACGAGCGGATACTTTTTTTCGCCATGGCCAAAACTGCTCGAACCATGAAGCGTGCGGGCGCACTCGCCGCGGCAGCCGTCGCGACCGCGCTCGTCTTCCCCGCCCAGGCCCAAGCCGCTGCCGTCGCCTGCGGCGGCGGGGTCTCGACACAGAACATCGGCGCCCAGGGCTGCATTTCCGCCGAGCGCTGGAAGGACGGGAAGATCTTCATGCGCGACATCACCGCGCACACCTTGATCACCAACTCCCGAGCCCATGCCTCGTGGGTCGAGTACGAGGCCTACCTCCACGTGCAGGGAGACGGCGACGACTGGATGAAGATGGGTAACGGCCGGACTCTCGTGCAGCGGCGTTCCACTGTCGGCCCGATCGCCATCGCCACTTCCACCCGCGTCTGCGGCCCGGTCAAGATCACGATCCGCGTGCATGTGAGGCCTGCGGGAGGCGCCTGGTCGAACTGGTCCAGCGCGGCGACCTCGCAGTGCGGGACCTGACGCGCCAGACCGCGGCGGCAGACCACCGCCGGTTAAAGAGGGAGCCGCGCCTGGCCCGGACGGTCTTCTCCACGGCGCGCCTGTCCCGAACAGGCAACGCACCTGACCAGTCGCGTGGCAGGTTTCTCCGGTATCCCGGCGGTGCCCCAACGTCTCGCCCGCAACGAGCTGGTCGAGGCAGCCGAGGACGATGAAGCCGGGTTCGGGCGGCTGCTGGAGCCGGAGAGCTGTCTCGTGATCACGGATAATCGCGAGCATGATCGGACCCCAGCACTACACCGAAGCCGAGAACCTGCTGGTCATGGCCAAGGAACAGGCCGCGGCGGGCGACACGGCCGCGGCTGACTTATTCCTGCGCCAGGCCGACGTGCACGCCAAGCTGGCCCTGGCGGCCGCGGCGGGCGTCAGCGGTTACGAGTCGATGGGCGGCCCTGATTCCTCGGCCTGGAAGAAGGTGGCCGGAGTCCAGATCTAGAGCGTCCCGCGGGTTCGCTGCGGGTGTCCTGGACCGCCGCAGCAGCTCCGGCGGTCGCCTCGTTGGCCTCTTGACCAGGGAACTTCCCGCCCGATGGCCAGCGCCGCCGGCTTCTTTCGTGATCGATACGCTGCCGCGCATGGCCTCCGACCTTCCGGCTCTCGCCGCCGAGCCCGACGTGACCACGACGCTCTACGACCTCGGCGACGGCGAGGTGCGGATCGAGGTGGAGTTCGCCGACGGAACCGCCGTGGCGGTCGTGGGCCAGGAGGAGGACGCCATGCGGGAAGCGTTCGTGTTCGTCGAGATCGGCATGGACGTCGCCGAGTGCGTCCTCGGCAGGCCGCTGCCCGATACGGTGCCGAGCATGGCTTCCGACCTCGCGATCGCCGAAGCGACCGAGGCCGCTGCTCAGCGGCTCGGCCTCGCCCCGGGCGAGGTCGTGGACGGCGTCGTGCGCCGGATCAAGGCCGCGCACGAACTGGACCACCTGCCCCCAGCCGCCATCGCGCAGGCCCTCGGCGACACCTTCGACGCTGGCTCGCCGTTCCGGCAGCTGCCGTTCATCGAATACGTCATTTCGCAGCTTCCCCAGCCCTGACCAGGGCCAGCACGTCTGAACGGCGTGGGCTGCCCCACATGCTCATCGGCGGCCGCGGCGGTCTCGTCGCGGCCGGTACCCGGTGCCGGTCCGCTCCGGGCCGCGCGCCGCTTCGGCCGCGACCGCGCGATCGCGCAGCTCCTGCTGGAGCGGCGACAGCCGCGGCCGCCGCTCCAGCTGCTTCGCCTGGAAGTGCGAGGCGACCGCGGCGACGGCGCGATCGCGAGCGGTCGGCTGCCCGGCGGGCCGGTCGAGGCGGATCCGGTCGGTCAGCGCGGCGGCGGCCTGGCCGGGCGTGGGCTGCCAGTAGCGGCCTGCCTGGGCGCGGGCGTCGGCGAGCAGCCGGGCGCCGATCCGGCCGTAGGCGGTCCGGTCGGCCTCGGCCCGCTGCTCGGTCTCGGCGATCGCCGAGTCGACGTTGAACCGGCGGATCTCGCGTCGCAGGGTCGGGTCGGTCATGGGTTTGACCAGCCCTTTTGCGGTGTGGGTGGTCCAGATCGAGAGTCGGGACCGCACCCACCCCGCCGGGTGTATAACGGCGTACACGGCGTGGGATCGTGCGGTGCTCGCGCCGCTCCACCCGACCGGGCGGGCCCGGAGGGCGTGGAGCAGACCGTCGTTGCACCAGCCTGCCCGCCACCAGGACCGGCACTCGCTGCGGATGGCCTTCGCGCTCAGCCGGGCCAGCGTCGTGTGCTGTCGGCGCAGCTCAGCGGCCGCGGCGAGCATCTCAGCCCGCGTGGTCGGGACCGTCCGCGCCCAAAGCCGCGGCTTGCTCTCGTCAAAGCCCGGGCCGCGAAGCGGCTCGATCTCGTTTTTCCCGCCGGCGAAACCGCCGCCGAGCCTGTGGAAAATTTTCTTCGTGCGCGTCCGTAGGTAACCAACCTCTAAACGCAACTCCACCGGGTCCAAGGACCCGGTGGGGGTCCAGTTTTTCTGCCCAAGCTGTTTGACCTGGGCGATCGCTGCTTTCAGCTGGGCGAGGGTGGTGGTGTATTCGCGCTGCAGGGCGGGCTTGGCGGCCTCGTCGGCATAGGCGGGGACGCGCATCCCGTACACCGCGGCGCGGTTGCCTTCGATGCGCGAGCCCATGGGCCTGGTCGCCGGTGTCGAGCCGGGCTCGACGCGGTCGATCCAGCCGAGGATCCACAGCTGGCGCAGCCAGCTGGCCAGCGTGGCGCGAGCCCAGCCGGTCGCGTCCATCAGCCGGTCCCAGGTCGGCCAGGTCTCCCCCGACTCCCAGCCGGCCCACCGGCACAGCTCGCTGACCAGCGAATCCACCTTGCCGCGAGCGTCGCGGCGCAACTCGCCGCGCCACGGCTGAGCGTCCAGAATCGGCCGCCACTCGTCCGGACCGACCGACCGCACCTCCAGCGCCGCACGCGGCGCCGGACCGATCTCCGCAGCGTCGGCCTTCCCGCCGAACTGGCCCCAGCACTGCCCGCACAGCGTGCACGCCGAGGGCCAGACGAACCGCAGCGGCAGGTTCTTCCGGAGCTTCGCTTCCGGGTTTCCGCAGGTGAAGCACGGATTCTTCCGTGCCCTGGATACGTGTGTGGCCTGGGCCTCATCCCCCGTCCGCGTGTCGCGGACGAGCAAAGGGGTACCAGGCCGAGTGTCGTTTGGTATGGTGACCTCAGCTTGGTAAGGCACGACAAAGCCCGGGGATCCCCCTCCAAGAGAATTCCGGCGTCGTGAAAACTGAATATTTAAATTGGCGACGAACGCTCTGACGGGATGGCAGTCCTGACCAGGGCGTTTTCGCTGTTTAGGCGGCGGGGATCGCCTCCTGCTCGTCGTAGGGCACGCCCGTCATCTCGGACGCGAGTCGACCGATGAAGTCCTGGACCGTCATGCCCCGGCCGCGGACCTCTTTTTGAAACGCGTCCGCCAGTGCCGGCGGCATCCGCACCTTCACTTGTTTCGGCTTCTCGTCCCAGCGCGGGGCGGGGCCTGGCTTCTTGCGCTCCATGCCCCGGTTTCTATCGTCTTTGGTACCCGAGATGGCGCAGGCGCGCCGGTGTGTCATCGGATTCGATCATCCACTTTCGAGTGATCATGAGCAGCATTGTCCGGTTGCATGCTGCAAATTGTCTCAATGGAGCTGGCCCACAGACTCACAAAAGGTCTGCGGACCAGAGATTCGAGGGTCCGCAGGGTGTCCTTATGCCGCCCGCGGACCCGCGGCCTACCGGAGCAAGATCTCCCGGCAGCTGAACAAGGGCCGAGTCGCTGCACACGCTCAAGCGGGACCTGCTTTACGCCCATGAAGGAGCCTAGTGTCGGGGGTGACGCGGTAGCCGGTGCCCGTCGGCTCGTTGCGCACGCGGTAGTCGTGGTCGAAGAGCTGGATGTGGATGGCGCCGACCCGGTCCAGCAGGCGCATGAGGCTGTGGCCGGTCGGGTTGGAGTGCCTGGCTGCGGCGTGGACGGCGTTGCGCAGCTCGTCGCGCTGC
This sequence comes from Streptomyces sp. AA4, assembly GCF_000158875.1. NCBI lineage: Bacteria > Bacillati > Actinomycetota > Actinomycetes > Kitasatosporales > Streptomycetaceae > Streptomyces > Streptomyces sp. AA4. The sequence continues at coordinate 17,813 of NZ_GG657749.1, forward strand.
AGGCGCAAGCCGGACTGTGCGGCCGTGGCCAGTGCTTCCATGCCCCCAGACGACGTACTCGGCTTCGGCTTCGATGTGCACCTCGGCCATCACAGTCGCCAGGACACGGTGGTCGTCGTAGGCGCACGGGCAGTCGACCCGGTGTCCGCGGCTGACCCCGTCGGTGGCGCAGCCGGGGGGCAGTGCTCGGCAGGGCAGCCGGTGTCGTGCTGGGTGATCGGCACCTGTACCGGGACCTCGCCGCGTGCTCGCCGGTCGGACACGGCGAACCGTCGCGGCCGCACGTCGCGTGGTGCACCGTGCCGCCGGAAGTCGCGTAGATGCTCATCTCCTACATTCTCCCTGTTTAAAAGTGGCTTGCCACTTTAGTTAGCAGCTGAAATTGTAAGTGGCAAGCCACTTGTGAAAGAATCGGTGTATGGGAAGCCAGCACGCGGACCCGGCCCTGACCGTGCGACCGCCTGCCGAGGTGAAGGACCGTGCCGACGCGGTCCTGAAGGAGCGCGGCCTGCCGATGCGTGGGTTCGTGGTGGCGTGCCTGGCGGCGCTCGCCGACGACCCCGACGCGCTTCTAACCCACCTGGCGAAGCACTGGCCAGCCGAAAAGCCGCGGGGCCGACCACGAGCCGCTCACCCCCGCCGGTGAGCAGGCGCTTCAGACCGACGTCGTTGGGGTCGACGAAGGCCCGATGGGCGATGAGCGGTGAAGTTCAGGTCAGGTCGGTGCGGTGGAGTTCGGCGGCGCTGGGCAGGAATGCTGCGAGGATGCCGGCGTCGATCAGATTGGTGCGTTGCTTCTCGAACTCATGCGACGGTGAGCGGGAGGTCGCTGTCCGGCGGGCGGCGCAAGAAACGCTCGCCTCACCCGATCTCTCCAGGCAGAAGGGATTGCCCGAGCGAGAGGTGAGGCGGCCGATGGGGACGAGCGGATACGTGTGCGCCCGGTGCGGGCTGGCGGTCTACCGGTTCGGCCGGCGCGGCACGAGATTCTGGAAGCACGCTGCGGGCGGACGCTCGACGCCGTCCTGCGGGCAGCCGCCGGAACCAATGCCGCGAGCCGAGCACGAGCGCCAGAGCCGCCTGCAAGCCCGGGTCAACGCGGTCCTCGCAGCCAGCCCCGACCAGCCGCTCAGCGACTAGCGAACCCGCAGGCCAGCCAAATCCGCCCCGAGTTTTCCCGAGCACTACGGGGACCCCCCTACTACGAGAAGTTCACCCGCAGGCCGTGACCAGCCATCGCTGCCGGTCCGTCGCCGGTCGGCCAGGAGGACCGGCGACGGACCGGCCGAGGCGATCGCCGGGGAAGAGGACGCGGGAACACACTTCCGGACGCGCTTTTACTGGCATTCGCACCGTTGCCCACCGGGGTTTCTCCGCACTTGGCCACGTAAGGGCCGTTCTTGTCGGGTGGCTCGCCGCAGTCAGGCAGGCAGCCGTACAGACTCAAGCTGGGGTGAATACCGGGTATTCACCCCAGCGACCCTCCGCTCGGCCGCTCCCCCGCCAGCTCAGGTAACGGAAGCGGAAACCGCGCGCGCCAGCAGCGACAGGGCCCGTGGCGACCTGGGATAGTGACTGCGCTCCGCAGTACCAATTGACAGACGGGAAGCACACGGAGATGAGCAGTACGAAGGTTTACGTCGTCGTCAATCAGAAAGGCGGCGTCGGCAAGACGACCATCGCGGCCAACTTGGCCGCGGTCACCGCGGAAGTGCATCCGCCGGACGTTCCTCCGGAGGTCGCCGCTGCCTTGAAGGAACTCGATCCGGAAGATCCTGACTCAGAGGCTGAGCTGGAACTCCTCATGGAGAAGGTCACGGCCCACGTTCTGGCGGTTTCGACCGACCCTCAGCAGTCGCTCGTGGAATGGCTCGAGAAGGTTGAACGAGCCTACTGGAAACAGAAGAAGCCGCTTCCCCTTGACTACTCGCAGGAAGACGAGAACCCGCGTGTCCTGGCGAGTTTGAAGACAGCCGACGTGTACCGACGCATCTTCGTCGACAGTCCGGGCTGGCTCCCGAGCGAGCACGCCCGCCAAAAGGACGAGCCGACGGAGAAGCTGATCGTCCGCGCGTCCCTGGAGTCGGCTGATCTCGCGATCCTCCCGCTGGAACCGGAAGATCTTGCCTTCAACCCGACCAAGCGGACAATCGAAGAGGTCGTCGAGCCGCTCAAGATTCCCTTCGTGGTGGTCCTCACGAACTGGGATCCCCGGGACGGCGACGGCGACCTGGCAGACACTCGGGATCGGGCCAAGGCCGAGGGGTGGCCCCTGGCGAACACTGTGGTCCGCAGGTACAAGCTGCACACGTCCGCGCCCGCGGCGGGGCGCTTGTGCACGGACTACCCGAAGAACCGTGTGGCCGTCGAAGCGCGATCGGACTTCCTGAAGCTCGGCATGGAGCTCGCTCTGAACGGTGGGAACTGATCGTGGCCCGCGTCAAACTCGGGACCACCGAGGACCACAAGCTCACCACGACTGCGGCCAGCGACCGCCTCATCGCGATTCCGCGGGAGCAGTTGCAGCCGAACCCGGAGAACCCTCGCTCTTCGGATGCGGAGATCGAGGAGACCGCTGCGACTCTCCGGAACCATGGCCAGCTCCAGAACCTCAATGTCATGTCACGCAGGGCGTTTCTGGACCAGAAGCCGCATCTCGCCGACCAGGTCACCACCGCCAGGTATGTGGTGATCAACGGCTGCCGCCGCCTCGAGGCAGCACCGTTGGCTGATCTGCCCGCGCTCAAGTGCGCGATCCACGACGACTGGACCGAGAACCAGATCGACGAGGCGATGATCAGCGAGAACGAGCATCGCAAGCAGCTCAACCCTCTGCTTCTCGGCCGACACCTCAAGAGAATGGTGCCCCGCTACGGGTCCGAACGTGCGCTCGCCAAGGCACTGGGAAAGCAACCGGCTTGGGTAAATCATCGAGTCGGGCTGACAAGGCTCCATCCTGACCTGCAGAAGGAGGTCGAGGAGGACCGCATCACGTTCAAGCTGGCCCGCGAGTGCCCACGGCTGCATGAAAAGCTTCAGCCGCTACTCGCGGTCGGCGACCTGCCGATCGAGGTGGCACGCCGATGGCTCATCGATCTTCGGCTCAAACCCGACGAGCAGTGGCAGCGTTGGATGGCCGGCCCCCCGGGCTTCGGCGAGGCTCGCTCAGAACCCCCCAGTCCAAGTGATAGCGTCAAGGACTCGCAGAGCGGTGCCGAAGCCCCAGAGGGCGACGACTCGCCGCAGAAGACATCGCGAGCCAAACCTGCCATCACCATCCGGATCATGGAACGCTCGCCCGCCCAGCTTGCGACTGCGCTGCTCGACCAGCTCACAGCCGACGAAGTCGACGAGCTGGTCACTGCGCTCCGCAGCTCGACCTGAATCGTTGACTGGACAGGCAGGCCGCCGAGCGAGGCTGAGCAGGTGTGGTGAATACCCGGTATTCACCACACCTCGCTACATTGCGCGGAGCGCGCTCTGCCCGAGCGCTGCGGGTGCGTTGAGGTGGGCGCGATCCTTGCTCTGACCATGCGCGGGCACCGTGACCAGCTAATGACACTGTTGCAGCCGCGTCAGCAGATGCATTAAAATCAAGTTGATTTAAATCTGCTTGAAAGGGGCCCCGGTGGGCGACCCGGAGATCCGCGACGCGTCGGCTCGGTGGCCGGCGGAGGACGGCGAGAGCAGCTGGGACCGGCTCACGCGGCTGCGGCGGTGGCGTGACGAGCTGGAGAGCGTGATCCAGGCGGAGATGCCGGCTGCGGCCAAAGACGCGCGGCGGCACGGCGTGGGAGCCGCCGAGCTCGCACGGGCGTGGGGCGTGTCGGTGGCCCGGATCTCCCAGGTTGCTCCGGTGCGCACGAAGCGGGCGAAATAGGAAAGCGGCCCCGGAGGTGCTGGAACACCGCCCGGGGCCTGGACACGACAGATTGGAACCGTGATGTCCGTAGTTGATGATACGGCCTTGGCTACCAGCGGAAACACACAGACGGGCCGTCACGGCCGGTCCGGTTTCCGGCGGGCTGCTCGGCGGCCGGAACGGCCGCTGCTGTCGCTGGCGGAGCGCGCCGCGGCCGCGGAGGAACGGCAGGCGGTGCTCGGCAAGAGCACCGCGTTGTTCGAAACGCCCGAGCTCGACGAGATCGACGCGCGGATCGCGGCGGAGAAGCGGTTGCGCGCGCTGGAGCTGCAGCAGCGGGTGCGCGAGAACCAGGCGGCGTTCGAGGCCCGCGAGCTGGAAGCGCGCCGGCAGCGGGCGCGGGAGGAGAAGGACGCGGCCGAGGAAGACCGCCGAAGGAACGAAGAGGCGGAGATCCGCCGCTGGAAGCTGCGGGCGGGGGACCGCGCCGAGCAGCTGACCAGCAAGTCGGCACAGCTGGCGGAGACGGCGAAACTGCTGGTCACAGCCAAGCAGGCGATCATCGGCGGGGTCGTCCTGCTGCTGGCCTGGTCGGGTGTGAACGTCCAGCAGCAGCTGGTCCCCGGCGGCGAGCTGGGCAATCCCTTGTTCTGGCTGTCGTACGGCATCGACGTCTGCCTCGGCGGGACGCTGGTGCTGCTGATGCTGACCTCGGCGACCACCGCGCGGGCCGGGATGGCCCAGCGGAAACAGCTGGTCAAGGGCTGGCGGCTGTCCCGCTACATGCAGGAGGCGGCGATCCTCGCCGCGTCGCTGGCGCTCAACGCCGGCACGCACCTCGCGCACGGCGAGCTGCTGCTGGCCGTGAAGAGCGCGATCGCGCCGGTGATGGTGGGGATGCTGGTGTGGGCCTACAACCACATCACCGGGCAGCTCTCGACCACGCTGCTCAAGCTGACCGACGACCTGCACGCGCACGAGCAGCTGGTCAGCGACCTCGACGATGCACGGACCGCCCTCGAGGAGCACCGGCGGCGCGAGGAAGAGCTGCAGGATCGGCTCGGCAACCTGAGCACAGCGCTAGACACCGCCAGCGCGGACGCCCGTGCGCTGCGGGCCGAGCGCGACGCCCGCCCCGAGGTGGTCCTGGACGAGCGGACGCTGCCGCTGCTGCCGCACGCCCTGCGCGGCTTCGAGGGCATGGCCGCCGGGTCGCTGACGCCGTCCATCATGCCGGACGGCGGCGGAGTGCCGGCGAGTACCCAGCTGGCGGCGAAGCTGGGCCTGCCGAAGCCGGTCGCGATCGAAGTGCGCGACCTGATGAAGAAGCTCGCGAAGGGCGACACGAAGCTGGTCGTCGGCGCGCCGGAGGAGGCGCCGGTGACGCTGCTCAGCCGCGCCCTGTAACCGAACTGGACCACGGCGAATGGCCCCCGCCGCAGCGGGGGCCATTCGCCGTGTCCGCGCTCTTTGGGGCGCCTCGCTCTACCGCGCGCTCGCCGACCAGGCGGCGACAGCGTGACCGCGCCGGGCTGGCGGGGGAGCGGCCGAGCGGAGGGTCGCTGGGGTGAATACCCGGTATTCACCCCAGCTTGAGTCTGTACCGCTGTCCGCCTGACTGCGGCGAGTCACCCGACAAGAACGGCCCTTACGTGGCCAAGTACGGAGAAACCCCGGCGGCAGCGGTGCGAATGCCATTAAACGCACGTCCGGAAGCATGTTCCCCTCCCTCTGACCAGGGCGACCTCGTCGCAGAATGGGTCGCGGCGCGCTGGCCGTGGCAACGGATGCCGAGCGGGCGACGGCGAGCTGCGGATGTCCGGTGAGCGCACCGGCGCAATGGACACCACCGCCGACGAACTCACCGCCCTCCACGCCCAACTCCACCGGGCACTACACCACTGACCAGGAACTAGCGGACTGCGGTGCGCCGCCGAGTTACTCGTCAACCTCCAGGTCGGAGATCCAGATGTCCAGCTGAGCGAGAACATCGTCGATGGGGCGTCCCGTAGCGACCGCCACATCCTCCAGGAGCTTCTTCTCCAGAGCGACGTGCGCTATAGCGGTCGTGCTGAGCAGTCGGCTGGCTTCGCGACTGAGAACATCGACGACCTCCCGAGTCAATGCCCTGACCGCATCCGGGAGATCGGCACTGCTGCGAACCTGCTCGAACGACTTCGCCACCCTGTGCGCCATTGGATCGACGACATCGTCTGGAAGCCCAGACAAGAGCGTGCCGTAAACGGCTTGCCACTGGTCCAGGCCACCGGTGTCGTTCGTGACGGTCGCACGTAGAAGCTCTACCGCTGCGCGCAGGTCACCGTTGAACTGGGGAGCGCTCGCCGCATGGGCGTCATTATCGGGCACACCGCGAGGATACGACCGCAGCATCCGCTCGCATCACCCCGGACAGGCATCTAAGACAACCTCTGACCAGCAGCTACTTAACCCAGTGGCCCCTTTCCGGGATATTCGGGAACCGCCGCATATCCCATCGGATGCGTATTGGCCGCATCACCCCGTTGGGGCAGGCCCGCTACGACCGGCACGTCGCCGCCCTGCAGCGGCTGCTCCGGCACGACCCCGACCGCAACGCCTGACGTGACTCGACGCAGCGAACGCTGCGCCGTGCCGGACCGCTCCGGCACGGCGCTGCCGGGCACGCTCGCGAACTCGCAGCGTGCCCGGCAGCATTGGCCGCACGAGGGCCGCTCGGCGCCCTCGTGCTCGGATCAGAACCCCAGGCAGGTGAGGACGCCGTTGCCGTAGTACAAGGCCACGGCTGCCTCTCTGTCGCACTGACGTGATCGCGTGTACGAGCCGTAGTCGATCAAGTTCGGACCGTATCGACAAGGCTCCCGCACGGAAAGCCCCAGGTCAGAGGTACCCGTACGGGGGGGGTACGGGCAGAGGTGTCCTGCGTGCAGACCAATTCGATGAGGACTGGTCGCGGAGCCGCAGCGGGCCGGGGGCGGGTCGACCAGCTCGATGCCGGTAGCGACCACGCCAAGGGCTTCGCGTTCGGGCGAGTAGGTCTGGCGGTTGCTGGCCGGTTGCTCGGTGCTGGTCGCGGGGCGGTTGACCGGGGAGATGTCCTGGTGGTCGAGCATCTTCTCGAAGCCAAGGAAGGTTTCCGCTGGTCACGACCCGGCGCGGACGCTGCTGTTGCCGGGGTGGGCCGTCAGGCGGTGAGTGCGGAGGCGAGGCGGGCGAGGACGGCTTCGGGGTCGACGGCGCCGGTGATCGCGACCGGGGGCCTGGCCGGGTCGTCGGTGGCGATGCGGGTCGCGCCCCGGTGGCCGTGGCGGTCGTCGAGGACGACGGCGACCGGGGCGTCGCGGCGTTCGAGGACCAGGTGCTCGTCGACGAGCACGGCCGCGGCGAGCGGGTCGTGCAGGGGGAGGCTCGGCACCTGGTCTCCTGCTTGCGCGAGCATCGCGGCGGCGGGGCCCCACGGCGGCGCCGCGTGGTCGGCGAGCTGCTGCAGCCATGCGCGGCCGGCGGTGACGGTGCGGGTGACGTCGAGGCTGACCAGGGTCAACGCGAAGCCGGCGGAGAGGACGTGCTCGGCCGCGTCGGGGTCGAGGTGGACGTTGGTCTCGGCAGCCGCGGTGATGTTGCCGGTGGTGTCGAGGGCTCCGGCCATGGAGACGACGCGGCGGAGGAGCCGGGGCAGCCGCGGCTCGGCGGACAGGGCGGTCGCGAGGTTGGTCAGCGGCCCGAGGGTGAGCAGTTCGAGCTCGCCGGGGCGGGCGCGGGCGAGGCCGAGCAACTGCTCGACGGCGTTCTGGCCGGAGGTTTCGCGGCCGGGCGGCCCGGCGAGGGCGGCGAACGGGTCGTCGGGGTGGCGCAGCCGCAGCGGCTGGGCGAGCGGTTCGGCGGCGCCGACCGCGACGGGAGTGGAGCGGTCTCCCGCCAGCTCGAGGGCGCGCAGGGCGTTGCGGGCTGCGGCGTCGGCGGTGACGTTGCCGTGCACGGCGCCCACTGCGACCAGGCGGATGTCCGGACAGCGGGCGAGGCAGTGCAGGGCGAGCGCGTCGTCGAGGCCGCCGTCGGTGTCGATGAGGACCGGTCGAGGAGCCGCAGGTGTCATGCACCGGTCTTACCGTCCGCGCGCAGCCTGACCACGATCGGGGAGCCGGCGTAGGCGTGGCGGATATCCGCTGGTGGGGGTCTTCCTGTGGTCCCGGGTGCGGGCAGGCGGTGAGGAGGCGGGCTGTTTAAAGCAGGAATCCGGACTGAGCGCGGGCCAGTTGAGTCTGGATGTCGTGGTCGAGCTGGTCCGCATAGCCGGGCGCGAGGGCGTAGGTTCCACCGTTCTGGACTGCGTGGACGATGCGGTTGACCAGGTCTTTCCGCTTGATCTGTTCGGTCGTGCCTTCGTGGCGGCGGTAGATGACGAATCGGCGGCCGCGCTGGGCGCAGTACAGAATGTCCATGCCGCCGCTGTGCCCGGTCCGGTGAGCCACGAACCCGATCGGACCGGCTCCGACCCCTGCGGGCCGGTCCTGGCGGGCGTGAGGTGAAGCGGGTTCGGTAGTGCTGCGGTTACGGTGTGGTGTGATCGTTTCCGAGTTGTTCGACCCCGCCGCCTGGTCCGAGGTCGAAGGGTTCTCCTTCACCGACATCACCTACCACCGTTCGCGAGACGCCCGCTCCGGCAAACGGGTGGTCCGGATCGCTTTCGACCGTCCGGAGGTCCGCAACGCCTTCCGCCCGCACACCGTCGACGAGCTCTACCGGGCGCTCGACCACGCCCGGATGAGCGCGGACGTCGGGTGCGTCCTGCTCACCGGGAACGGCCCGTCGCCGAAGGACGGCGGCTGGGCGTTCTGCTCCGGCGGTGACCAGCGTATTCGCGGACGCTCCGGGTATCAGTACGCGAGCGGGGAGACCTCGGACACGGTCGACCCGGCGCGGGCGGGCCGGCTGCACATCCTCGAGGTGCAGCGCTTGATCCGGTTCATGCCGAAACCCGTGGTCGCCGTGGTGCCCGGCTGGGCGGCGGGCGGCGGGCATTCGCTGCACGTCGTGTGCGATCTCACCCTCGCCTCGGCCGAGCACGCGCGGTTCAAGCAGACCGACGCCGACGTCGGCTCGTTCGACGCGGGCTACGGTTCGGCGGGCCTCGCCCGGCAGGTCGGGCAGAAATTCGCGCGCGAGATCTTCTTCCTCGGCCGGGATTACACGGCCGAGCAGATGCACCGGATGGGCGCGGTCAACGAGGTCGTGCCGCACGCCGAGCTGGAGCGGGTCGCGCTCGAATGGGGCTGGACGATCGTCGGCAAGTCGCCGACCGCGCAGCGGATGCTGAAGTACGCGTTCAACGCGATCGACGACGGGCTCGTCGGACAGCAGCTGTTCGCCGGCGAAACCACCCGGCTGGCGTACATGCAGGACGAGGCCGTCGAAGGCCGCGACGCGTTCCTGGAGAAGCGCGACCCGGACTGGTCCGACTACCCGTACTACTACTGAGATAGGTCGTCCCTCGTGTGCTCGGCGACGGTCCAGGTTTCCGGGCTCCGGAATGTGGCGTTGTCCGGAAGTGCGGCAGGGTGCCTTGATCCGTCGGCACGTGGCGGGGATGCTCGCGGGGACGTTGTCGGAGACGAGGAACTGGGGGCGGGGCATGGCATCGGTGCGGGCGAACGGACGCGAGCTGTCCTATGAGGACACCGGCGGCGACGGGATTCCGCTGGTGCTCGGGCACGGGTTTTTCCTCGATTCCACGGTGTTCGCGCCGCTGGCCGCCGGGCTGGGGCGCGAGTGGCGGGTGATCGGATGGGACGCGCGCGGGCACGGCGGCACCGCCGACGACGGGCAGCCGTTCGATTACTGGGACCTGGCTCGGGACCTGCTGGGCCTGCTGGACGCGCTCGGGCTGGAACGGGCGGTGGCAGGCGGGATCAGCCAGGGCGGGTTTATCGCGTTGCGGGCGGCGCTGCTGGCTCCGGAGCGGGTCGAGGGCCTGGTGCTGATGGATACCGAGGCCACGCCGTGCGACCCGGACGACCGGGCCGGATACGAGCGGCTGTTCGCTGCGCTTGACCAGCACGGCCCTGCCGACGAGCTGACCGGGCCGCTGGCCGCGCAGCTGCTGGGCGACCCGGCGTTGGAACGGCAATGGCGCCAGACGTGGCAGCAGAGGAGCCTGCCGCTGGGCGCTCCGGCACGGTGCTTGATGGAACGCGACGACGTGTCCGGGCGGCTCGGCGAAATCGCCTGCCCCGCGCTGCTGATGTGGGGGTCGCAGGACCACAGCCTGCCCTACGACCGGATGCAGCTGCTCGACCGGCGGCTGCCCGGCGCGAGCGGGGTGACCGTCATCGACGGAGCCGCCCACACACCGACGCTGACCCACCCCGGCCAGGTGATCGCGGCGCTGACGGCGTTCCGGCCACGGCTAACCACTGCGGGAGCGGCCCTCCGCTGACCAGCGGCAGCCTAGGGGCGAGAGCGCTCGGCGCCGGAGGCGTCCGCCGCGCCGGGGTCCGGGGAGCGGGTCCCGAGGTACATCTGCACCGGCACCGTCGGGTCGGGAGCCTTGTGCACCTGGGCAAGCAGGACGAACTCGGTGCCTCGGTCGAGGTCGCGCACCCGCATGTGCTGGGTGTGGCGGCCCATCAGCAGCTCCTGGCGCTCCCACATGGCACGGAAATCCGGGTAGCCCGCCAACGCCTCCAGAACCTGCTCGAACATCGGCTCCGCCGGGCGACGCGCCATCAGCCCGCGCAGCCACGCGACGGTAAGCCGGGCCTCGGTCTCCCACTCCACCATGATCGCCCGCGACTCCGGCACCCCGAAAAACCAGGCCAGCACGTTGCCGACGCGGGTGATGCCGCGGAAAATCCTCGCGTATTCGCTGTTCGCGTAGAGGACGTTCCACGCGTCGTCGACGTACCCCGCCAGCTGCGGGACAAGGTTGTCGACCATCTGCTTCATCACGTCGGTGATCTCCGGCGGCCGGTACCCGGCCCGCGCCGTGGCCGCGCCCGGCAGCTGCGCCGTCGCCAGGTCGTGCAGGTGCTGGCGCTCGACAGGCGAGCAGTGCAGAGCGTCAGCCAACCGGTCCACGATGTCCGCGGATGGGTTCCCGAGCCGCTGTTCCAGCTTGATCACGTACCCGGTGCTGACACCGGCTGCCGCGGCGAGGTCGTCCCGGCTCATCCGAGGCCGCGGCCGGGCGGGCGCACCGGCCGGAAACCCCGCGGCGTCAGTCGTCCGCAGATGCCGCAAATACCCCCCGAACGAAGGCGGTTCAAGAGGGCCAGGCGTGTGATTTGCATCACTGCCGCTCAACCTCTCGCGACTACGCACCGCGCTGTCCCCCTACTTTACGTGATCGCACAACCGCCGTTCGCCTGAACGAGGCAGGCAAATCACCGCGTCGCCTGATAGTTCCAGTCATACCCCTGGCAGTCATACCCCTGGCAATAGTAGTTGATCGCCTACGCGCGGTCGCGAAAACTTCTCGGACACCAGCGAGGCAAGGGGGCTTCCGAAGACCAGGGGGAGGGACCGCGGGAATGACTGTTCGACTGACGGACGCCGCAGGTGGGAAAGGTGCGCCGCGATCGTCCGGAGCGCGCCCGGAGCCGGGGCTCCTGGCTGCCCGCAGGGGCAGGCGCGGAGCCTGGGGCGAAGAGAGGGCGTGGGACTACGCAGGGGTGCGGGAGGGTCTGGCGCGGGCGCGGGTCCAGGCGGCCCGGATCGTTGAGGGGCTGACGCTGAGGGCGTCGGCGAGGCGGCGGGCGAGGTCGTCGGCGAGGGCCTGCTCGGCGCGTTCGAGCGCGCCGAGGCGGGTGGGGGAGACCCCGATCGCGGCGGCGAGTGCGGCTTGGGTGAGGCCGGCGTGGACGCGCAGGTCGCTGAGGTGCCGCTGCTCGTCGGGGATCGGCACGAGGTCTCGCACCGCGATTCCGAGTGCGGCGGCGATCCGCGCGAGGCTGTCCACCTGAGGTTGCCGGCGGCCGGTCTCCAGGGAGGCCACGGCCGCGGGGGAGATGTCGGCCAGGCGGGCGAGGTCGCCGCGGGACAGGCCGCGCTGGCGGCGGGCCGCCGCCAGCGCCTCGGGGTCGAACCCCCGGCGGACGCCGATGCTCATGCGTGCCCCCTCATGGGACGCATTATCCCTCCTCCGCGCTTCACCGCGCAGCCCCGGCGCGCAGGTGCGAGGTGCAGTTTTATTGTAGAGTTTTATTGTAGAGTTCCGGCTGTTCGGGCCGGGGATTCGGATGGAGATGAGGCAGTGGTTGTGAAGAGATGGTGGAAGCCGGTGGTCGCGGCGGTGGTCGCGGTCGTGACGATGGCGGCGGGGTCGGCTGCGTTGGGCGGTGTCGCGTCGGCGGCGGGCGAGGGCACGGGGCTGTGGCTGCAGCCGTCGCAGCCCTATGTGGGCAACCGGGCGGCTGCGGACTGGGAGGGCACCTACGTCCTGTCGGACGGGTCGAAGGCGTGGTGCGTGCAGTTCGCGTTGAACAACCCGTCGACGGCGACGGGCTGGCTGCCGGACCCGGTGGTGCTGACCGACAAGTGGGGCGGTCCGCTGTCGCCGGAGGACCGGGCGCGGGCGGCGGTGTGGCTGGAGGCGGGGCGCGCGCACGCGGAGAGCCCGGAGTGGTCGGCGGCGGTGGCGATCCTGCTGCACCAGCTGACCGGTTCGCAGCGCCCGCCGGACGCGGGCGCGGGTTTCCGCGAGGTCGGCTACGACTACGGCCTGCACTACCGGGCCGCCCCGGGCCCGGTGCGGAAGATCGTCGACGATCTGCGCGCGGCCGGTGACCGGCTGCGCGGCCCGTGGACGGTCGCGGTGGCCCCGCCCTCGGGCGAGCTGCGGGGCGGGCAGTCCGCGCCGTGGACGCTGCGCGTCGCCTCGGCCACCGGCGACCCGGTGCCCGGCCAGGCCCTGACGGTCGCGGTGTCGGGAGGGACCGGCCCGGCGCAGGCGAGCACCGGCCCGGACGGCGCGGTGACGGTGCCGGTGACCCCGGGCACGGCCGGGAGCACGGTGGAGGTGTCGGCGAGCACGACCGCCCCGGCGACCGACGTGCGGATGCGGGTGCCCGCGCAGGACACCGTGCAGCGCGCGGTCGTGGTGCCCCAGCCCACCCGGGTCCGGGGCGGCAACACGCGCGAGGTGACCCAGAAAGCCGCGCTGTCGCTGGTCAAGGTGGTCGAGGGAGACAAGGATCTGCGGCCGGTGCCCGGCGCGGTCCTGAAGGTCACCGGACAGGACGGGACGGTGATCGCGGACAAGGTGACCACCGCGGACAAGCCGGTCCTCGTCGACGCGTGGCCGGGAACCGTGCTGGTCAGCGAAGTGTCCGCGCCCGGCGGCCTGGAGCGCTCGGGCGAGGTCCGCAAGGTCGAGCTGAAGTCCGGGCAGACCGCGGCCGTCGCGTTCGCCGACACGGTGCGCACGGTGGTCCGCAAGCTCGACGCCGACACCAGGCAGCCGTTGGCGGGCGCGCAGGTGCAGCTCTACGCGGACAAGGACGGCGCCCGGACCCTGGGCGAGGTGCTGACCACCGGCCCGGACGGGACGGTCGCGGTGCCCGGCGGGCTCGCGGCGGGCCGGTACTGGATCAGGGAACTGGTCGCGCCGCAGGGCTACCAGGTCGACACCGCGCTGAAGCCGGTCACGGTCGCCCCGAAGGCCGAGGCCGTCGCGGTGGACCTGGTCAACGCCAGGATCGTGGTCCGCACCCAGGACCGCGTCCGCGAGCACGTGGTCGTGCGGCAGGTCACCGCCGGACCGGTCTCCGCCGCTGCCGCGGCGGCGGCGGAGTAACGGGATGGCCGCCGAGCAACACGGCGGCGGCGCGCCGTCCGTCCCTGCTGACGACAGGGGCGGGCGGCGGCCCGGCCGCCGGACAGGGCTGCTGCTGGCCGCCGGAGCCATCACGGTAGCGGCCGGGATCGCGATCGCCGTCACCGCGCCGTCCCCCGGCCCCGCCGCCGCAGGTGACGGGGCCGGGTCCGGCCGGCAGGCTCCGCCGCCGGTGACCGTCGCCCCCGCGCCGGTCCCCGGGCCGGGCGAGCCCGAACCGGTCGCGCCGGCACCGGTGCCCGCGCGGGCGGACACCGGCGACGCCCCGAACCGGCTGATCCTGCCCGACGGGTCGGCCGCGAGCGTGGACACGATCGCCCCGACCGGCCGCGGCGCGCTGCATCCGCCGACAGACCCGGGCCGGGTCGGGTGGTGGGTCGACTCCGCGCTGCCCGGCTCCGGGACCGGGGCCGTGGTGGTGACCGGGCACATCAACTGGGCCGGGCACGCCGGATTCGCCCGCAGGTGGCTGCCGCCCTCGGCGGGCGGCCGGGTCGAACCAGGGCAGGACATCACGCTGTCCACCACCGGGTCCGGGCCGCGCCGCTACCGGGTCACCGGCACCCGCGCCTACGACAAGAGGTCGGGGCTGCCGAGCGAGGTCAACCGGCGCACCGGCCCCGAAACGCTGCTGCTGATCACCTGCGGCGGCCGGTGGGCCGGCGGAGATCTCGGCTACGCCGACAACCTCATCACCACCGCCCAACCAGCCTGACCCGGAGCGGCGGCAACCAGGAAGGACAAAGGCGCATATGCAGGCCAGCACTTGGTGCGACGAGTGCGGCCGGGCGGTTTCAGGCCCGGCCGCGACCTGCGTATGCGCCGTCCTCCCGGTCGCTGCCGGCACCCTCGCGAACCAAGCCAGTCGCGGAGCCGGGGTGTTTCTTCCGGCCGGTTCCGGCCCCGCCTCGACCGGAAAATCCGGTGGGATTCGGCCCCGCCTCGCGACCGGTTGCCGGGATCGGCACGTGGCCACGAGCCAGGCTTTGCGCCGGTCCTTGCTTCGTTGGAGGCTACCGCCGGCGGGGCCGGAACTCGCCGGACGAGCGGAGCCGGGAACGACCGGCAAAGACACCGGCGGGATTCGAGTTCAGGGGAGGGGAGGGCTCGTCACCGCCGCGCTGTCGTCGGATGGGTCAGCTCTGCGCTGTACCGCTCTCGTCGTGGCGCCGGCCGTCCAGCCCGGCTCGTTGCCGCAATTCGCTCATCCGCCGTTGGCGGGTGCGTTCCCACAGCGTGCGCAGTTCTCCCGCCCCGAGCTGGAGGGCCGCGGAGATCGCGGCGGCTTGGTGCTCGCTGGGCCGCCGGTGGCCGCTCTCGATGTGGCTGAGGGTTGCGCCGTCGATCCCGCTCTTGCGGCTGAGGTCGCGGGCGGTCAGCCCCTGGAGGGCTCTCCGCTCGGCGAGCCCGATCTGCTCGTCGTCGAGGTCGGTCAGCTCCCGCAGCGGTATGCCGAGGACGTCGGCGGCCTTCTTCGCGTGCCGCGGGTCCGGCGAGACGTCGCCGGCCTCCCATTTGTGCACCGAGCTGCGGGTCGTGCCGATCAGGTCCGCCAGGTCCAGGATCGACAGGCCGCGCCGCTCGCGTTCGGAGCGCAGTCGGCGCGGGGAGAACCCCGGCAGTCTCGCGAGTGTCACCCGTCGCATCCTTGGTCGCCGCCGCGTCACGTCGTCGCCCATCATCCCGCCGTCCCTTTCCGTGTCGGCCGCAACCCCAGTTATCTAACAATATGAACTATCAATCAATGCTAATAATGTTACATTGCCGATGGGGGTTCCGGGGAGCGTCGCGACGGCCGTCCCGGAGCAACTGATCAGGACCGGCTGGGCGAGAGGAGGAGATCATGGGCCCGACCAGGGAAAGCGGCCCGTCCCGCAGGGGGACCGCGCCGGGAGGGGCGGGGTTCGACCCGGCGACGGTGCCGGTGTACCCGGTGGTGCGGATTCGGCTGGAGGCCGAGCCGGGTGCCGTCGACGGCACGGTGCGAGGTCTGGTCGACGGCGCGGTCGTGGCCGTGTCCGGCGACCTCGCCGAGGTGCGGGCGCAGCTGATCCGCGAGGTCGCGCGCAAGGCTGCGCTGCGCCCGGGTCGGGCGATCCGCGCCAAGGGCGAGGATCTGTCGGGCGCGGTGTGGGAGACGGTCGTGACCGACGACGGCCAGACCTACGATGCGACGGCCCTGCGGTCGCCCCGGAAGACCCGCCGGCCGCGCCGTGCTGTGCTGATCGCCGCCGCTGGCGTGGCGCTGACCCTGGCCGTGGCCTTGGTCGCGGCCGTGCTGATCCTGCAGCGTCCGGCTCCGTCGGAGTCCGCGGCCCCCGCGCTACCGGAACCTGTGGCGACCGAGCTTCCGGTAGCGGGCCCAGCAGGCTGGTCCCGGGTCGCGACGTGGTCGGCTCCGGTCGAGGCCAACAGCCCGAACCCGGCCTCCCAGGTCGCGGCCGACGAGCTGCGCGTGTTCGCGCCGGGCAAGAGCTCGGTGGTCGCCTACAGCGCCGCGACCGGCGCCCGGCTGTGGTCGGCAGGGCTCGGCGGAACGGTGCAGACCGGACCGGCCCTCACCCGGATCGGCGGCGCACCGGCGGTCGTCGCCGCGTCCTCCTCGGAAATCCAGGCGTGGGATCCGGCCACCGGCCGGTCCCTGCTGACCGCGAAACTTCCGTCTTCCAGCGCTCGTGTCCGGGTGACGCCGACCGGTCCGATGGTGACCGACGACAACGGCGGACAGCACGTTCTGGTCGTCCAGGGCCAGGACCTCGTCGCGCGGGTGCTGCCCTCGGGCGCGACCCCGTTGTTCCCGACCGCCGACGGCGCCCTGGTGGCCGCGGCCGCGCCGGGACAGCTGTGGCGCATCACGTCCGACGCCGTCGCGGGGGACCCGATCCCGGTGGCAGCACCGGCAGGTGCGACGTTCTCGTCGGTCGCCGGGGCCACCGAACGGGCGATCGTGCTCGCCTACGCACCGCCAGGCGCGGCGTCGGGCACGGTCGTGCTGAGGGCCTTCCCGGTCGCCGGCGGCGAGCCTCTGTGGACCAGTACGCCGGTGCCGCAGGCGCAGGTCGCGGCCGGCACGACGTCCGCCTTGGCCCCGGCGGCTCCCTCCGGGCACTGGGGCATCTACGGCACCTCGATCGTGGATCTCGACCTCGGGAAGACCACGTCGCTGCCGACCGGGTGGCAGACCAGCGTCGTCGGCGACGCCGCCGCGTTCGGCACCGTCGACGGCACGGCCGTCGCTGCCACCCCCGCAGGGCTGACCGCGGCGAGCACGCAGGCGCTGGCCGCCGGGCGAACCGGCGGCACGTCCGTCCCGGGCGCGCCGGGCGCGGTGCGGGGGACCACCGCGTACCTGGTGGCGCGCGACGGGAACGCCGAGCACCTGTACGCCGTCCCCGCAGCCGACGCGGCTCCGGCCTCGGCGGGAGGCCGCTGATGAAGTGGGCCGTGGGCGGGTTGTTCGCGCTGCTGCTGGCGTTGCCGCTGACGATGTTCGCGTCCTCGGGGAACAACCCGCAGCCCGGCCAGGGCTGCGGCGGCGGATCGTATGCACCCGTCGACCCGAAGGGAGCGGCGGCCGCGCTGACCCCGGACCAGCGGTCGATCGTCGCCTCGATCATCGGGATCGGCAAGCAGCGAGGCCTGCCGCCCCAGGCATGGCAGTCTGCGATCCAGGCCGGGAAAACCGAGTCCGAGCTGCGGAACCTCCCCGACGGCGACCGCGATTCGATCGGGGTGTTCCAGATGCGCCCCAGCATGGGCTGGGGCACGCCCGCCCAGCTGCGTGACGTCACCTACCAGGTCAACAAGTGGTACTCGGTGCTGATCGCGGTCCCGGGGTGGCAGTCGATGCGCACCGGCGACGCCGCCCAGCGGGTCGAGCGCAGCGGATTCCCCGAGCGCTACCACCGCTGGGAAGCCTTCGCCGCGGCGGTCATCGCGCAGAACGGCGATGCCGTCCCGCCCGCCGCGGGCGCGCCGCCCGGCGGCGTCGCCGACGTGTGCGGGCCGTCCGCGCTGGACGCGGGCCGCATGGAGGCCGCCGTCGTCTTCGCGCTGGCGCAGCAGGGCAAGCCCTACCAGTGGGGCGCGACCGGGCCCGGGGCCTTCGACTGCTCCGGTCTGATGCTGCGCTCCTACCAGCAGGCCGGGATCACGCTGCCGCGAACCTCGGCCCAGCAGTTCCGGGCAGGCGCCCGCGTCCCGGTCGGCCAGGCGCGCCGCGGCGACCTGCTGTTCTGGGCCTACAACACCAACGACCCGGCCACCATCCACCACGTGGCGATGTCCCTCGGCGGCGGGCAGATGGTCGAAGCCCAGCAGGACGGCGTCCCGGTGAAGATCTCGAAGATCCGCAACGTCGGGCTCATGCCGTCCGCGGTCACGTTCCTGCCCACGCAAGCCCCGGGAGGCCCCTGATGCAGCTGTCCGCACGCGTTCTCCGCATCGCGGCGGCGGTGGCGCTGACCGCCGCCGCGGCCGGGTGCGCCACCGGCGAACGCGACACCGCCGACCACAGCCCGGCCGCGACGTCCGCCACCGCGCTCGTCCCGGTCAACCCGGCCACCGTGCCGCCGTCCGCAGCCGACCAAGCGGCCGCGACCTCGACGGCCCTGCAGTGGGCGCAGCGGTGGCTGCGCCCCGCCGAAGGAGTCCAGTCAGGCCAGTGGATCGCGGGCCTGCAGCCGTTGTCGACCCCGGAGGCGGTGACGCAGCTGCGCACCGTCGATCCGCAGAACGTCGACTCGACCCGGATCACCGGACCGGCGGCGATCCATTCGGCGATGCCCGACGACATCACCGTGGACGTGCCCACCGACGCGGTGACCGTCCGCGTGGTCGTCGTCCGCGCCGAGGGCAGATGGCTGGTCAACGGCTGGAACCCAGCGTCATGAGCGGACAAGGGAAAGCGAGGACGTCCCGGATGGAAGCGGGAGCGCTGATGAGAAGGAAAGACAAAACCCCGGTCGCCAACCCGTTCCTGGCTCCGGAGGTTCGCCCGTCGCCGATCCAGGCCCCGCTCCAGCAGGACCGGGGACAGTTCGAGTACGCAGGTGCCCCGATGCCCACCGGCGCGCCTGCCCCGGCGCACCCGGTGCTGCGGCTGCCGCTGTGGATGGTGTCGCCGCGGGTCGCGCCGCCGCGGATCCCGCGAGTCCCGCTGCTGCAGGTGGTCGGCCTGCACGGCGGCGCCGGGGCCACGACGGTGGCGGCAATGCTCGGCGCCGGTGTCGTCGACTGCGGCGTCGGCTTGGACTGGCTGTGGACCAATTCGGCCCCGGTGCTGCTGGTGGCCCGCACCCACGCGCGCGGGCTCGATCTCGTGCGCCGAACCGGTCAGCAGTGGGCCTCCGGCGGCCTCAACCAGATCCGGATCCTCGGGTTGGTGCTGGTCGCGGACCTGCCCAGCCTCGGGGCCCAGAAACGGCCCGCCGAGTCCGCGTCGCGGATCTTCCCGGTCACGTGGCGACTGGACTGGGAGGAGGAACTGCGGCTGAACCCCGGGCCTACGCACCCGGACCGGTTCTCCTCCCGGATGCGGCGCATCCGCAAGAACGTGCTGGCCAAAGCCGAACTGGCCAGCCCGCACATCCACCGTCAACAACAAGCAAGGAGCAGCTGATGAATCCCTTCCTTTCCGCGGCCGTCCTGGCCGCCGGCCAGCTTCCCCCCGGCACCGGCCAGCTGAGCACCATCGGGGCTTGGTTGAGCGGGCTGGTCGGGCTGGCCCTGTTCGGCGGATTCATCGCCGCCATGGGCAAAACCGGCCTCGCCGCGCTGCGCCACGGGCACTTCGAGGGCGGCACGGGAGCCGTCATCTGCCTCGTGTGCGCCGTCCTGCTCGGCGCCGCGACAGCGATCTTCGCCGCGCTCGGTGTCAGCGCTGGCTAAGCACGTCCGAGACGAAAGGGAGCAGGCCTGATGGCCGAGGAGAGCGAGAAAGCCGAGCGGAGCGAGCAGGTCGTCGAGCCGAGCCGGCTGGACAAGTTTTTCAGCCGTACCGGGGGATGGTACGTCGCGGCCGCGATCGTGGTGGTCGTGACCGCGGGCCTGGTCTGGGTATTGCTGCCCTCCGGCCGCGACGCGGCGCCGGCGCAGGCGCCTCCCGTCGGCGCCGGCCCGGTGCCGGGCAACGGCAATGACGGCTGGAGCGACACCGGGTGCGCCGGGACCAGCGGCTCGGCCACGGTCCCGACCAGCGCGCCCCAGGCGACGTGGCGGGCCGAGAACATGGCCTCGATCCCGACCAGCCCCGACTACGGGCCGATCCGCACCGAAGGCCCGGTCCACAGCTGTTTCCAGCATTCTCCGACCGGCGCCCTGATCGCCGCCACGGTCATCCTCGAGGGGCTGGCGACGCCGGGGCAGGCGGCCCAGGTGGCGTACGCGGGGATGACTCCCGGGCCCGGGCGCGACGCGACGATCGCGTCGACCGCCGACGCGAAGCAGAGCCCGCTGACCCCGGCCGGGTTCTCGATCGGGGCGTGCCAGCCCGACCGGTGCCAGGTGAGCCTCCTGCTCACCGACGGGGCCTACGGGCAGTTCGCGATGTCGATGGTGTGGCGCGGCGGCGACTGGAAGATCGACGGAACCGGCGGCCCGCTGCAGCCCGTCGCGAGCCAGACCATGCCGTCGGGGTTCATCGCGTGGGGGCCGAGCTCATGACACGGATCGTTCTCGCGGACAACTGCGGCATCAGCATCGGCTGTTATCTCGAAGACGGCGCCAAAAAGGCGTTCGCCTACATGGTCAAGGCGTTCGGCGAGGCTGTGATCGGCCTCGTCAAGTTTCTGTCGACTTTCTGGATGAAGGTGCCGTCGCCGACGGTGGCGGGCCAGGGCGCGGACGGGCAATGGCACGAGTCTCAGACACTCGACTGGTTCCACGGGGCGCTGTCGGCGTTCACCGGTTTCTTCGCGGTGTGCGCGTTCGTCTTCGGCCTCGGCCGGATCGCGTGGTCGGCGCACCGGTCCGGTGAAGCGCACGAGGCGAAGGGCCTCGTGCGGCAGGTGGCCACGGTCGCGGCAGGTCCGCTGTGCCTGGCAGCGATCACGCAGCTGCTGATCTCGGCGGGCGACGCATTCAGTCCGTGGATTCTGGAACGGGCGTCGGACGGCGACCCGTCTCAGGGCATGGACAAGCTGATGAAGATCGGGCTGGGCACGGGCGCGCCGGGGACCCTGTTGGGCCTGTGGCTGATCCTGTTCCTCCTCTGCCTGATCGGCTCGCTGATCCAGTGCGTGTTCATGGTGATCCGGGCTCCTGTCGTGATCGTGCTCCTCACGCTGTCGCCGGGGTTCGCGGCGACGACGGCCAGCGAGGAGGGCTGGCAGCGGTTCAAACGCCTGGGGATGATCGTTCTGGGGTTCACGCTGTACAAGCCGGTCGCGGCGATCATTTACGCGGTCGGCATCAAGCTGATGACCACCACCGCCACGTCGCAGGCCGACGCGCCGGGAGGCTCCATCCAGGACGCGATCTACGGCATGGTGATCATGGTGATCGCCGCGCTGGCGCTGCCGGCCTTCATCAAGTTCATCGCCCCGGCCGCAGCGGCAGGCAGCTCCTCGATGTTCTCCGGTGGGGCCGCGATCGGCGCCGTCGCCGCCGGTGCCGCGATCGTGGCCGGGGCCGGAGCGGGAGCCGCCGGCGGCGGTGCCAGCACTGCGGGATCCGGGGCGACCGGGAGCGGCATGGGCGGTGCCGGGCTGGCGCAGACCGGCGCCGGCGGCGGATCCGGTTCGCCTGGCGGAAGCCCGGAACCGCCTGCGTCCGCAGGCGGCGGTTCCGGCTCTGGTGGCGGCGGTGGGGGATCCGGTCCTGGCGGCGGTTCCGGCACCCCGGAAAGCCGCGGCGCCCAGGCTGATGCCGCCCCCGCGCCCGGCGGCGCGACCGGTTCGAGCGGAGGGTCGTCGCCCGCTCCCGCCGCGGCCGGTTCCCGCTCGACAGGCCGAGGCGACGCGATTCGTGGCGGGTCGGAAGTAACCCGCCGACTGACCGATCAGATCGGGTCCGGCGAAGAGCCGGACACCGCCGAAGGCGCGGAGGGAACCCAGCGATGACTACCCCCAACGAGACCGCAGAACGGGATGTCACCTACGGCAACCTGATCTCGCCGAAGCTTCCGGGCCTGGGCTCGCTCGGCTTCGGCTCGACGATGTTCGCGGTGTTCTCCGCGATCGTGCTGATCGTGCTGGTCGCAGTGCTGCAGCTGCTGACGGTGGCCGTGGTGTGGCTGGCGATCAGCGCGGCAGTGCTGGCACCGGCGACGTTCCCGACCAAGGACGGATACGGCCGGTACCAGATGATGTGGCGCCGCCGCATGCACGCTCGCGCCGAAAAGGCCGGGCGCACTGCGTTGCGCCAGGGCCTGACCGGCCACGTTCCGGACGGGGAATGCCGCCTGCCCGGCCTGGCCGCCCCGACTCGGCTGCGCACCTACCGCGACGTCCACAGCCGCGAATTCGGTTTGATCGTGTGGCCCGAACAGGACCTCTACACCGTGGTGATCGAGGCCTTCCCCACGGGCTTCGAGGGCCTGGACAAGTCCACCATCGACAGCTGCCTGGCCCACTGGGCAGCGTGGCTGGGCCGGCTGAACACGGTGGAAGAGATCGCGGGCGCGGCCGTCGTGGTGGAGACGGTGCCGGACTCCGGACGCCGCCTGCTGCGTGCGGTGCGCCGGGGCCGGGTCAACGGCGCGCCCCAGCTCTCGCGCGGAGTCACCGACCAGATCCTGAACAGCTACCACGTCGGGACTCCGGCGACGACAGTGCGGCTGACCGTGACGCTCTCGGCGATCGCGCCGGGCAGCACCGACGAACCGGCGCGCACTGAACAGGAGATGGCCGACCTGATCGGGGATCTCCTGCCGACCTGGACCGGGTCGCTGGACATGACCGGCGCCGGGACCGGGGCACGGCCGTGCACGGCTCAGGAGATCACCGACTACGTGCGCGTCGCCTTCGACCCGTCGGTAGCCGAGCTCGTCGAGGAGGCGCAGCTGCGCTCCGGCGAGGACGGCGGCGGAACTGGCATCGAGTGGGCGCAGGCCGGGCCGATCTCGGCATGGAACCACTGGGAGTACTACGAGCACGAGACCGCGGTCTCGCGCACCTGGCAGATGAAAGAGCCGCCGCGCGGGGTGTTCTTCGCGCAGACCCTGCACCACATGCTCGCGCCGCACAAGGACATCGCCCGCAAACGCGTGGCGCTGCTGTACCGGCCGGAGTCGCCGGAGATCTCGGCGACCGCATCCGAGCGGGACGTGAAAAACGCCCGGTTGAAAGCCACCCAAGGCCGCTACGCCAAGGCCGCCGCGGCCGGGGAACTGGAAGCCGCCCAGCGCACGACCAAGCAGGTGGCGATGGGGTCCCCGCTGATCCGAGTGGGGTTGCTGGTGACCGTCACCGTCCGCGACACCGCCGAGCTGGCGCGGGCCTCGCGGGCGGTCAAGACCGGTCTGGCCGGGCAAGCCCGCATCGCGTTGCGCCTGCCCAAGGGCGCCCAGGACGTCTCTTTCCTCTCGTCCCTGCCGCTGGGGCTGGTTCCTCAGAGCGCGCTGCGCGCCCCGGGCAAGCATCAGGAGGGTGCGGCATGAACAAGTTCTGGAGTCGCGCGCTGAGCCGTTCCCGTCGTAAGCGGCTGGCGCGGTCGGCGCTCACGCGCACGGGGTGGGCGATGGCCGGAGGAGGCGAGACGACCATCGTCGACGCCCCGCCCGAGTTCCGAGGACCGTCGGTCCAGGTCACCGGGCTGTATCCGTTCTCGGCCGGGTCGACGTTGCCGATGATCGGCTCCGCGCTGGGCCCGCACCTGGGCGGCCGCGGCATCCTGTGCGCGGACCTCGTCGCGTGGTTCGCCGCCGGCCTCATCAACAACCCTTCGTGCTTCGTGCTGGGCCGCCCGGGGGTCGGGAAGTCGTCGCTGGTGCGGCACATGATGATCCAGCTGCCGGACAAGGGCGTTATCCCGCTCGTCCTGTCCGACTTCAAGGGCGAGTACGTCGACCTGATCCGAGAGCTGGACGGCAAGGTCGTCTCTCCCGGCCGGGGCTCGGCCTACGTCAATCCCCTGGACCTGGGACCGCTGTGGCAGCGGCTCATGGAGCTGCCCGAGACGATGACCGGCCGCGACGGCCGGCTCCGCCACCCCCGCGCCGAAGCGCGCGCGGACATGGAGGGCCGGAGGGCGAACGTAATGATCGGCCTGTGCGAGCTGGCGATCGGGACGCGGCTGGCCGCGCACGAGCAGAACATCCTCGTCGCGGCGATCCGGTGCTGGCAGGACCGCCATCAGACCGACATCCCCGTCGTGCAGGACGTCCTCGACGTCGTGAGGCAGCGGCCGAAGGAGCTGCAGCTGATCGCCCAGGACCGCGGCGACGAGACCCGCTACGCCGAGCGGACCGAGCGGTTGGTCGACGCCCTGCTGGCGCTGTGCTCCGACGAGGGCCTGTTCGGCGGGATCTTCGCCCACCACACGACCGAGCCGATGGAAATGGGCCGCCCGTTCTGCTTCGACCTGCAGGCCGTCGACGCCGCCGACCGCACCGTCCAGGCCGGTCTGCAGCTGGTCTGCTGGTCCTACGGCTCGGCCGCCGTCACCGCCTCCAAGCACCTGGCCGACGCCGGGCTGCAGCCGCGTCAGGTCTACGTCCTCGGCTACGACGAGCTGTGGCGCTCCTTGCGCGCCGCCGAGTTCATGGTCGACCGCATCGACGACCTCACCCGGCTCAACCGCACGCTCGGGCTCGCGCAGATCCTGATCACCCACACGATGGCCGACCTCAAGCTGCCGACTGCGGACGCGACGGAAAAGGCCTGGGGGTTCGTGTCCCGCTCGGAAATGGTGTTCATGGGCGGGCTGGACCACAAGGAGATGGGCAACCTGGCCGAGGTGTTCGCCATGTCCGCACGCGAACAGGCCATGGTCACCAGCTGGTCGGCACGCGGCACGGTCAACCCGAAGACCGGAAAAGCCGACGCCCCGCCTGGGCGGGGCAAGTTCCTGCTGAAAACGGGACAGGATCTCGGGCTGCCCTTCCGTGTGCAGCTGGTCGACGCCGAGCTCGCGCTCAACGACACGAACCGCACGTGGCACGACGCGATCGCGTCGATGAACCGCGGCGGCGGCAGCTACGACGAACTGCTCGACGAGGCGGTGTAGACCATGCCCACCCAGCGTCCGAACAAGCGCCGACCGGCGGCCGGGATGACCGGCGGCGAAGCACTGGCGGTGCTCCTGGGCGTGCTCGCCCTGCTGTGGTGCGCGGCCGCGGTGTGGCTGTCCGCGCAGCTGGGCGGCACCGGCCACGGCGACCCGGTGTCCTGGGCCGCCGACCGCGGCGGCACCGGCCGGTGGAACCCGGCCGCGACCGGGTGGCTGCTGCTGTTCGCGCTGCTCACCCTGTTCGCCGCCGCCGTGATCGGCGTCCTCGCGTGGCGGTGGTGGCGCGGCCGCGAATGGACCGACGCCCTCGCCTCGGACATGTCCTCGCGGCGGGATTTCCACGAGCTGACCGACCAAGCCGTGGCCCGCGATGCCCAGCGGCTCGGCTGCGCGCACGCCGGCGCCGGGGTCCCGGTGGGACGCGCAGTTTTGACTGGTCAGAACCTCTACGGCACCTACGAGTGGTCCCAGGTGTGGATCATGGGCACTCGTGCGGGCAAGACCCGCTCAGTCGCGATCCCTCAGGTGCTCTCCCACCGGGGCCCGGTCGTGGCCACGGAGAACAAGCGCGACATGCACAACCGCATCTGCGGGCCGCGCTCGGAAATGGGGCGGGTATGGGTCAACGACCCGCAGCAGATCGCCCACCGGCCGCCGAGCTGGTGGTGGAACCCGATGTCGTTCGTGACCAACGTCGAGCGCGCCCAAAAGCTGGTTGAGATCTGGGCAGCCGCCCGTACCACGGCCGACATGGCCGGCGCCGACCCCTACTTCGAACCCGAAGGCCGCGCGCTGCTGGCGAACCTGGTGATGGCCGCCGCTCTCAGCGGCGAATACGTGACCCGGTTCCCGGACTGGCTCACCGGCTTCTCGCCGCGCCCGGGGGTGCCGGACCCGGCCGAGATCCTGCGCGAGCACGGGTACCGGACGATGGCCAAAGCCGTCGAGAACTTCCTCGACCTCAACCCCGACCAGAAAGACGGTCTCTTCGGCACCGCGCGGTCGTTCGTGCGGTTCCTGGAGACCCCGGAGTTTCTTCCGTGGATGGCCCCCACCGGCACCGATGATGCACGGCCGGTGTTCGAGCCGAACGCGTTCGTACGGTCGGAGGCCGACACGCTGCTGCTGCTGTCCAAGGACGGCGCCGGTTCGGCGCGCGCGCTGACCGCCGCACTGACCGCGGCGGTCTACGCCGCGGGCGAGGAATATGCGGAGACCTCCGGTGGCCGCGTGCCGACACCGATCCTGTTCGAGCTCGATGAGGCGGCCAACATCTGCCGCTGGCCCGAACTCCCGCGCCTCTACAGCCACGCGGGCTCGAAAGGCCTGATCTTGGTTGTGATCCTGCAGTCCGCGCCCCAGGGCGAGGAGGCGTGGGGCGAGCGGATGTTCAAGATGATGATCAGCGCCGCGAATATCTTCGTCGCCGGCCGCGGCATCAACGACGGCGAAACGTTGTCGTTGCTGGCCAAGCTGATCGGCGACCGCCAGATCGCCGACCGCTCGCTGTCGGTCGGCACCAGGGGACACCGCTCGACCGGCCACCAGAACCGCGACGAACGCATCCTCACCGAAGCCGACCTGCGCGCCATGCCGCGCGGCCGCGCGGTCCTGTTCGCCTCCGGCGCACGCCCGGTGCTGCTCGGCCTGCGCGACTTCACCGACTACCCGTGGGCCCCGCTGGTGGCCGCGTCCGAAGCCCACTTCGGCGACCCGGACCTGCTGGCCCAAGCAGATTCCGAGGAGGAGAACACGCATGCGTAGGACCCCGAACCGCCGGCTCTCCTCCGTGGAGTCGGCCCCAGCGCGCCCGGACGGCCCTTCTGGGTCTGCACCGGCGCCGCCGCAGCGCACGGACGGGCCCGCCGCGGCCGCGTACGCCGCGCTCCGCGCAGCGCAGAGCGCTCTGGCCGATGCCGAGGGCACGGTGCGGGTCGCGCAGGCCCAGCTCGCCGACACGCTCGCCGCGACTCCGCAGGAAAACGCAGCCGTCGCCCGCGCCGCGGAAGAAGTCGAGTCCGCGCGGGCGAAAGCCCACGCGGCCGCAACCGCGGTCCGCGCCGCGCAACGCACGGCCGCCGACCGCGTCGGCGCGGTGGAGGTCGCGGCCGCGAAACTCGACGCCGAGCGGACCCACAACGCTGCGGACGACGTGAAGCTCGTCGAGGCCGCCGAACGCCACGACAAGGCGGTCCGGGCCCAGGAAGCGGCGCAGGAGGCCCTCCTGGAGGCACACGAGAGCCGAGACACGGCCGAGAACCTGCTGGCAGCCGCGGAGGAGCAGCTCGCCCAGGCCCGCGCGGTGCCTCCCCGGGAGAGCGCGGCCGTGGTCGCGGCCCGGGAGAAGGTCGCCAAGGCCGAACGCGCCCGAGACCTGGCCGAGGAACGCGTCGCTGCGGCCCGGGCCTCCTACGACCGCGCGGCCGCCCTGGAATCCGGGCAGGACGCGCCCGCCGCGAGCGCGCCGTCGTTCGCGTCGCTGCCGACGTTCGTCGACCGGTATGTGCTGCCCAACTGGCGCCACCGCCACGACCGGGACACCCGCTGGTGCGAGCGATGGTGGCTGCACGAGGAAGCCGTCACCCGGCTGGAAGCGCTCTGGGAAGCGTTCGAGGCGATGCGCCTGGAACCGGCTCCGAGCCTCTCGACCTGGCTGCGCGACCACTTCGACCACCACATGTCGATGCTCACCCGTGTAGACGGCACGTTCGCCGGGTGCTCGCCCCGCACCCACGACGAGCCGGTCCACCGCGCCGGTGCCGTGTGGGCTCACACCGAACCGCCGGCGGGCTTGTTCGACGTCGACCCCGAGTCCGTTGTGCAACCCCAGTCCCACCAGCAGGGAGGCGTGGCATGACCATGCACGAAGAACTCGAGCTCGCACGCGAGCTGGACCAGGCACTGCGCACGGCAGTGACCACGGTCGCGCAGATCACCGAGCGGACCGCCCGCGCCCGCGCCGACAAAAACCGCGAGCTAGCACAGCGGGAACGCGAAGCAGCCCGTGAGAACGCCTCCCGTGCCGGGGAGCTGCACCGGCAACAGGAGGCGAAGAACCGAGCCGTCTGGACGGCACAACGCGACGGGGCCCGAGACAGGTTCCTGCCCTGGACCCGGCCTGGTGTCGTCGAACGCGGCGATCGCGTCGACGCGGCCCGCGCGTGGGCCGCGGCGGCCGCGTGGGCCGAGCAGGACCCGCGCGCCCTGGCAGCCCGCGACGATCTCGGCCGACGGATCGAAACCGCGCACGGAGCAGATCCGGCCACAATCCTGCGCAGCGTCGAGAACCCGGCCGAGCCGGGCCGCGTGCCCGCCGGACGCATCACCATGCCCGAAGCGGTCGACCTCGCCGAGGCCAACGCCCCGTTCTACTACCGACGCCACAACAACCTGCGCGGTCGGCTCGACGCTCGCCCGAACGGCGCGGCGCAGCAGCGGGTGTGGGCGGACTGGCAGCACTGGGCCGAGTACGGACGCCTCCCCACGCTGTCGCGGTGGGAGGCATGGGCCGAGCACACCGGCCGAGGAGCCGAGTTCGCGCCCGACCGATGGCGAGTCGCGGGCGGAGCCGTCGACGAGCACGCCCGGGCCGCTGCGCTGCACCGCCACTGGGAAACCACCGCGACCGACCGCGCCGAAGCCGAACTGGACCACCACCGCGCCCAGATGCGCGCGGCCGGCCTGAACCCGAACCGGGCAGACCTCGCGATCGGCACTCCCTTGACGCCGGCCGGGCGTCCGGACCGGCCGCTGGATCCGAACGCCCTGGACGACGCGGCGGTCGCCGATCTGGTGCGCACCTGGGAGTCGGCCCGTGTCACCGCCATCCTGGATCCCGACAACGCCGCAACCGCATTGGACAACGCCGACCTGCTCGAACGGCACTTTCGCGAGCGGTTCGGCATCGACCCGGCGACCTACCTCGCCGATGCCCTGCAAGACACCGCGGCCGCCGCCGCAGACGCAACCCGCGACCAGGACGCGGTCGCGACCGCGCTGTCCGAGGAAACCGCGATCGCGCACGAGATCTCGGCCAGCACCGGCACCCCGGCCGAGATCCGGTACCGCGACGTCGTGCTCCCCGCCGGTCCCGACAACCCCGACCGCGGCGTGGCCCCGACAAAAGCCGACAGCGACGCCGAGCGCGCCCACCGCGCGCAAACATGGCGGCTGGCGCAGGCAGGGATGGACGAGACAGCATGGAAGGCCCTTCCCAGCAAGGACCGCTACGACCGCTACTGGACCGTCTACGACACCGAGGAAGCCCGCCAGGTCCAAATCCCCGAGAACGGCACCCTCGGAGCAGCCGCCCCGCTGACCACTGCCCCCGAGGACCCTGCACCCGAGCACGAGATGCCCGCTTCCCCTTCAACCGAAGCGAAAACACAGTCCACGGCCCCTGCGAGCACACCGCCGAAGCCAGCACCGAAGGAAGAGCGGGGAATGGCCCCGTCCAAGGCGTCGACCCCGCAGGAGCGGGCCCGCCGGGCGACCGCGTGGGCCCTGGCCGAGCAGAGCTTCCGCGCCGAACTCCCTGCCGACACCTCGTCGATGGCCGCAGGCAAGGCATGGCAGGAGATGGCGTGGCAGGACAAAGCCCTCCGGTACTGGACGGCCTACGACTCGGCCGACGCGCGCGCGGCCGCCGGCCTGGATCCCGTCGCCGCTCCGCGGACGGCACCCGCACGATCGCGGCGGGCCGACCCCGCGCCTGACGAAACTCCGGCGATCAGCCGGGAACGGACGATCGAACTGAACACGCTGGCCGCCGACTACTTCGCCGCGTCGATGACGCCCGACTCTCCCGGGTATGCGTACCTGGCCGGCAGGCTCGGCGCGGACGTCGTGGCCGACGACCGCTGGCGCTTCGGCTACGCCCCGACCGGTTGGTCCAACCTCACCGGCCACCTGCGCAGCCACGGCGCCACCGACACCGAGATCGTCGCGGCAGGCCTGGGCCGGCAGTCCTCGCGCGGCCAGGTGATCGACTTCTTCCGTGACCGCGCGATGGTAGGCATCCACAACCAGGACGGCGACATCGTCGGGTTCATCGGACGCGACCTCTCCGGCGACGAGAGGGCGCCGAAATACCTCAACACGGGCAGCACCCCGGCTTACACCAAAGGCGATCACCTCCTGGGCCTCTACGAAGCTCCGGCCGACGCCCGTCTCGCCCGCGTCGAAGGCCCTTTCGACGCGATCGCGGTGACCGCCGCCGGCGACGGACAGGTCGCCGGCGTCGCCCCACTGGGCACCGCCTTGACCGACCGGCAGGCCGACCAGCTCGCCGAACGCGGGCGGATCTGGGAAATGCTCGACGCCGACGGCGCGGGCCGCGCGGCCGCGGAAAAAGACTTCTGGCTGCTGGCCGAACGAGGAGTCGACGTGCGCGACATCCCGCTGCCCGACGGCCTCGACCCCGCCAAGATGTGGGAGGACAAGCGCGACGATCTTCGCGCGCGGCTGGCAGATCTCGACAACGCCCGCTCGGGGGCGTACCTCGTCATCGACAACGCCATCGCCGAGCTGCGGCCCCGGCTCATCGCCGGAGACGACGACGCCGCAGCAGAGGTCGGGTTCACCGAATACCGCGTCCGCGAACACGCCCCCGAAGACCAACGCGAGCAGCTGCTGAGCTACTCCATCGACGAGGTCGCCCAGCTGCACTACGACGCAGGCCAGGAGGCGGTCGAGCAGGTGCTCAGCGAGATGCGCGCCACCGAGGGCGAGCTCGACCAAACGCAGTCAGTCATCGACGACGAGCGAGCCACCGCGATCCAGCCCGGCGACCTCGACAACGGATCGCACCACGCCGAAGCTCGACCGGCCACTGCGAACTACGACCGGGCCGGGTCCGTGCCCGAGACGATCGACGTCGACGCCCGCCAGGCCCGCACCGTCTCCGCGTACGGCTACCCGCGCTCGACCCGCGACATGCTGGCCGAGACCGACAGTCGAAAGGCGACGCAGGCGAAACCTCGTCCGCAAACGCCCGCGTCCGGCCGCGCCACCCACATTCGCTCCCAACGACGGTGACAGCGTCCGATCTGCCCAGCAACAACCAATCGCTCAGGACAGGAAGGGCCTCAACGATGAGCGAGTCCGCACAGTCTGCGCAGAACGACACCGGCGCCGACAGCGCCCGGCTCTACGACGAATACGTTCCGCGGCGGATCGACCCCGACGCTGCGGCGGACGTCCTGCGCAAGCAGGCCTACCTCGGGATCGAGGGGCGCTCGGCCAACGCCAACGCCCGGCGCGCGGACCGCGCCGAGACCATCCTTGCCGAGGCCGCCGCCCGCGAGGACCAGGCTTACAGCAACGCGTCCTGGACGGACGAACCGAGAATGCCGGACGTCAAGCTCGTCCGCCTCGTCGCCGAAGCCGGCGGCGACGTGCAGGCCATCCCCAGCGACGAACTGCGGGACGTCGTGATGTCCGCGCTCGACGCCCACGGCACCGAGTCCGTCGTCAGCGACGAGGACGGCACTCACTTCGAGTGGCTGGAGCCGATGGACGATCCCGACGTCGCCGAAGCAGTGGACAGCACCCTCGCCCAACTCCGCGACACGCTGCTGCGGAACGACGCCGCACAGCCGGAAACCGCAGCTGCTGCCGCGAATCTCTCCGACCGCGGCGAAACCATGACGGCATCGCTCGACGACGAGGCGGCCCGGGTTCGCCAGGTCTCCGCGTACGGCTATCCGCGCTCGACCCGCGAGATGCTGGCATCAGCGGCGACACGGCCGGCGACCCAGGCAACGCCGCACGCCGAGACGCCCGCAGCGCACACCACACGGACCCGCACCCAAACCACCTGAACCGCCGAACTCAACGGTCAAAGCCCCGGCTCAGCGAACGCGCGAGCCGGGGCTTCGCTATGCAAGGCCTGCTCCACGTCCGTCCGGACCACGGAACGTTTCCAACTGCCTCGCGCGCAGGCAGATGTGTTCAGCGAGTCCGGCCGCGCCGTTCGTCCGGCGCCGGCTTCGCCGCACCAGCAGGTCGAATCGGCGACGCCTTGGCGACCGTCGCGCCCGGTGCGGTCGTGGCGCGTCCTGTCGCAACACGCGCCATCGACGCCGCGTCAGTCGCCTCGGGCGTGAACGCCGCACGGTCCGGCACTGTGTGCTGCAGGTCGCTCGTTACGTGTTCGAGGACTGCAACGGCGTTGGTGTGCAGGGCGCGCGCGGCCGCCAGCTCTTGCCGTGCGGCGCTCGCCGCGTGGACGGCGGTCACGGTGCGCTGCACTTGGGCGAGGACTGCGAGCCATCCGCGGTGATGATCCGGCGAGCTCGCGCGCAACGCGGTCGCAGCATGCCGCGCCGCGAGCTCCGCACGGGTCGGCCCAAACTGTTGCGCAGGTGCGCCGTCCTGTCCGCGAGGTTGCGGCATCGCCGGCAGTGTCGGTGGGGCGTCGACGGTGTGCCGGATGAGTGCATCGGCAGCGACCGCGAACGATTCCCCGGTCGGCCCGTCGATTCGGGAGAACACGGAGAGAAAACCGGCTGCGTCCCGCTCGTGACGACGCCACTCCGCGGAGTCGGAGGACAGCCTTTCGAGGTCGCCGTTCCACGCGTCCAGCTCCACGACCGCAGCACGAACTTGTTCCTCGACATCGCCCTCCGCCACCGGCGTCGAATCCTCCGGTGCGGCGTCTCCGCGCCACAGCGCCAGCGCTTGCGCGCGCGTCTGCGCAGTCTCGTTCGGCTCCCACTGCGCACGCAGTTTGCCCAGGGTCATCTCCGGGTCGAAATGAGTGGGCGAAAGCCAGGTCCCATCGCCGATGCGGATCTTGTACCCGGTCACCGTGTCGTGCCCGCCGGGAGCCCATCGCGCGACGTCGAGCTCGACGCCGACAGCACCGTCGAGGACAGCGTTGATGAACTCGACCTCGGTCGTCGACATGGCAGCCGCTGCACGCACAAGCTGTCGAACGAGGACGCGGTCGGGGACCTCTTTTCCGGTCTGCTCGGCGCGCTGCCGGGACATCTGGTGCTCGGCCATCGTGTACGCGGGAAGCGATCGGCCGGAACGACCCTGGTCGTGCAGCGGGGTGACGAAGTCGTGACGCTCTTCGATCTCTCGACGCACGCGCTGAACCAGTGCGAAGTCGTTTCGGTGGCGATTGCCGTTGCGGTCGGTGCGGTGGGGCAGCTCAGCCCAGCGCCCGTCCTGGCGGACGAGGTTCACCGCGATGTGCATGTGCTCGTTTCCGTTCACCGACAGGCCGTGGCGCATCGCCACCCACCGGCAGCCCTGGTCGTCCTCGGGTCCGTCGCTGAACCCCATTCCGCTGACGAACTCCTGGGCGACGGTAGCCCACTGCTCATCGGTCCAGGCGTTGTCCGGCGGGAGCGAAACGATCAGATGATAGACGTGCTCAGGACCGACCACGTCGTTTCCGAATACGTCGACGACGCCCGGTTCACTGCCGCGCGCGGTGCGCGATACGCCGCGCACCGGCATTCCGGCTTCGGCCATCTGTTCCATGTACGCGGCGCGCCACGATGACTCGACGAAATGTCCAAGCTCGCGTGCTTCGTCGACGGCGAGAGCGCCCGGCCAGGCAAGGGCCAGCCCGGGGGATCCGGCCACCATGTGCTGGTCGCGATGTTCGTTCGCCTTACCGGGTCCGTAGAGGTACTTCATCAAGCCGGGCATGTCCCGACCGCCTTCGGCGACGTGCGCGACCATGGTCGACGGTTCACCGGTCACGCTTCACGCTCCTGAACAGCTCTCCGCCCGGCAGGTCGTGCCGCAGCTCGCCGATGCGCTCGACTTGCCGCTGTACGAGTGCCAGTGCGCCCTCCAACTGCGCGGCAGCAGGCAGCTCCCCGGTCGAGTTCGCGACGGCCGCCATCTGATTGACGTTCGTCGCGACGCCGATCAGCAGACGCTGAGCCATCACCAGTTCGGCGTAGATCTGCGACATCTTCGCCGCGGCGACAGCGTCGCCGGCCCACAGCGCCCGCTCGTACAGCCTTGCGACGCTGACGCCCTGCACTTCCGCCATGGCCGCGACCCGCGCCCACTCTTCGTCAGTGTGTTTAATGACGGTCCGCTTGTCACGTCGCTGACCGACCATCCGACGACGGTACGAGCCTCCCCGTTCACCCATTGCAGCACACCTCCTGATGGGTTTCCTCGTGCTGCGCACGAGTGGGTCTACTCGGCCGGCCACCTTGGACGGGCGAGGTGCATGATCAGGGTGACCCGCACTTAGGGGCACCCTACCCTATAGCTTGCTCCCGCCGAAGGCGTGGAGTGCCTTTTCCTCCGGAAATGCACTCGGTCACCGAAACCCATCGGCAAGGACGGGGGAAATCAGTACGGGACTTGACGCATCAAGTCGCCTACACTGCGGGCATGGACACGATCACGGACCGCGCCCAAGCACTGCTGCAGGAACGGCTCGGAAGCATTCGAGACCTGGAGAAGTACGCGCAGGAAGCGTCGTCGGCGCGTGACGCGCTGCGCGCTGCCGAAAGCAAGCTCGCGGACGCCTGGACGGCGGCGACCAAAGCGGGATGGACTGTCGACGAATTGCGAAAGCTCGGGATCGAGCAGCCCGGCTCACGACGTGGCGGGCGGCCCCGGACGGCAGCGTCTCGCCGTGGATCGGCCACCAAAAAGCGCGACGCGTCCACCAAAAAGCGCGACGCGTCGACTGAGCGGGAACCCGCGCAAGCCGCGACGGACCCGGCAGCCGGCGATGCGGAATCCTCCGCTCAGTAGGTAGTGCCGCTCCGCTCAGTGCTGCGTCGTCGTGCGGCGGGCCGCGTACACGACGCGTAGGGCCCGCCCGAGTTTGTCTCGGGCGGGCCCTACACATTTTTCGTTGGCGGCGGGTTATCGGATTCCGCCGTCCGGTCCGAACGAGGCGGGCCGATCTCGTTTGCGGTCGCGCCAAGTGTGGGCGTCGGTGATCTGTTCGTTGGTGAGCCCCTGCTGCCGCGCGACGGCGAGTGCGCGCCGGTAGGCCTGGACGTCGTCGCGCGTGACGGCATCGCCCAGAGCCTGCAGGGTGTGCTGCACCTCTGCCAATGAGACGCTGGTGGCGTGCTCTAGCAGGTCGCCGGTGACAAGTCGCCGGCGGTCAATGACCACTCGCCGTGGGGCGAGGGCGTACAGGGTGTTGCCGTGAGCGTCGGTTTCGGTGGCGACGACCGTTCCGGTTTGGCCGGCGAGTGCGCCGGAGGTGATGCGGACGAATTCGCCGATGACGAAGCGGTTTTCCGTCGTGGTCATGGTGAACAGTTGTCCTTTCGGAGCGACAAGGAACCGGAGCCCGGGGCGGTGCTGCCCCGCCCCGGGCTCCGGTCTTCGGTCAGTGGGCGGCCGCGGCGATTTCGAGCGCGCGCACGGCGTGGGTTTCCATCTCGTGGGCCTTGTCGGCGTCGCGGTCGCGGATGACCTGGGCGGCGCTGGTGACCGCGTGCATGACCCCTCCGGCGGTCGGGTCGCCGCCCTTGAGGAAGTGCGACAGGATCTCGTCGCGCTGCGCGTCGGTGTAACGCAGCTCGGTCTTGACGCGCTCAACGGTGTCCGACGGGGCGGTCACCTCGGTGGCTGCCTTATCGGTCATCTCGGCGATCACCTTGGCCAGGTAATCGGCGTCCAGGAGCGTGCGCACGGCGTCGACGGTCTGCGATTTCACGAGTTCCAGGTTCTTGCGCTGGGTAGCGTCGCTGAACCGGATCTGGCCGTGGTCCATGCGGCCGCCCAGGTGCGGGGACCGCAGCGCGTCGCGCTGCATCGTCATGCCGTTCTGGCACACCTGGATTTCCAGGCGCGGGGTGATCGTGAACGCCCCGTGTCCAACCTCGGAGTTGGTGATGACGAATCCCGCGAATACCAGCGGGTTGTCCGCGCCCCGGTCGCCGGTGAAGGGCGAGCGGTAGTCGGCCAGCAGCTGCGGCGCAGCGGCCGCGACAGCAGGCGAGCTGACGCGCACGTACATCCGCTTTTCCGACAGGTCCGCGCCGGTCACGTTCGCGTCGATCCCGGTGGAGCGCAGGCCTTCGAGCGTCGCGAGCAGCACGTCGAGATTGTCGACGATCCGGTACTGGTCGGACAGGAACGCGCGCGCGATGCCGTCGCCCTCCGAGCCGTCGGTAAGGCCCCGCACGAGGAACGAGCGCTCGTCCCGCTGCAGCCACCCGTTGACGTTGGCGTCCCACAGCTCGGCGTGGTCCTCGCGGAGGCGGCGCACGTACGGGGTGGGGATGCCGAGCTTGTCCGCGATCTCCGCGTCGGCAACGGCGTTCGGAGTGAGGGCGGCGTCCCGGGTGGTGACCCCGTCCAGCGAGAGCACCGGCTCGCCCGCGTCGCGCACGACCAGGCGGCCGCCCTCGGCGCGGATCGCAGCCGCCGGGGCGACGACGTCCAGTCGCTGTGCGCGCTGCTGCTGCAGCAGCGCGGCGATCGCGGCGAGGTCGGTGTTCGAGGCGGTGGTGATGACGTCCGACATGTCGTTCCCTTTCGGGTCGGATTCGGGGTGGTGAGCCCCTGTTCTGTACTGACATGTTCAGTCTAGCGTACCTGTTCAGTCATGCGCAATCGTCTTGGCGAAAATGTCCGGGAAGATCGCGGCGCGCAGGTCGCGTCCGCCGATCGGGCGGCCTTGTTTTTCTTCGTCCCCGCCGTCTTTTTGGGTTTTTCCGCGCGCGGTTTTGCCAGCCAGCCGGCACTGCGTCCGCTCCGGGGATGCGCGGCGATGCGCAGGCTCCCGCGTGCCAGGGCGCGGGAGCCTGCGACGTGCGATTTAGCGCGCCCGGACGGCCGTCGGGACCTGCCGCGCGGAGGCGTGTCCGGCCTCTGTCCCGACCGGGGCGACGCGGAGCACGGTGGGGTCCTGGACGGACAGGAAGTACTCGCCTCCCGCCTCGGCGAGCGCCTCGACCGCGTCGGCCTCGGCCGCCGTCCGCGCTTCCCAGCTGTCGGGCCCGTCGACGTGGACCGGCACGGAGTGCAGCACTGTTTCGGCGACGATCACGCGGTATTCCATCATTCCCCCTCGCCCGTCGCGGGAACCTCGGCGGCGTCGATGATCGCGACGACGGTCACGCCCGTGACAGTGTGCGAGGTCTGGCAGTCGGGGCAGGCGATCACGTCGCCGGGCGACCAGGTGCCCGCGATGATGTCGGGGTACTGCTCGCAGTCCGCGTCGACCGTCACGATCGCTGCGGGCCGGGTCGGGATGTCGCTCAAGTTCATCGTGCATCTCTCCTTGCGTCGGGGTGGTGGGCCCCTGTTCCGTACTGACATGTTCAGGTTAGCGGACATGTTCAGTCATGCGCAAGCGCGTGGCGTGCGTCGGCCGGAATACGTGCGGGGAGCGCGGTCCGGACACCACTCCGGTCGCGCTCCCCGCTGTCAGTGCGAACTACGACTCGTCGAACCGGTGCCGGTAGCTGCTGGCGAGCTTGGCCGGCGGGGTGGGCAGCGTGCCGCCGGCGCGCTTGCGCGCGGCTTCGACGGCCGTGGCGACCGCGCCGGCGACCCATCCGCTGTCCGACGTCCACAGCCCGGCTTCCCGGTCCTCGCGCATCGCCTTGCGCATCGCCGCCAG
The DNA here is from genome assembly GCF_000158875.1 of Streptomyces sp. AA4. Classification (NCBI taxonomy): domain Bacteria; kingdom Bacillati; phylum Actinomycetota; class Actinomycetes; order Kitasatosporales; family Streptomycetaceae; genus Streptomyces; species Streptomyces sp. AA4. The sequence goes on from NZ_GG657749.1 coordinate 55,247, forward strand.
GTCCTCGTCGGGGACCTCGAAGCTGCGGCTTCCGCCTTTGACGCCCTCCGCCGGCGGCCGCTCGACCCGAGCGGCGCGCTCCTGCGGGGTGAGCTGCGCGAAGCGGGAAAGTGCTCTCCCGATCCAGGATGCGAACTTCTCCGGTCCGCGGATCCGCTCGCGCTCGTCGCACTGCCAGTCGGCCAGGTAGGCCGCGCGCGCGTCGTCGAAGTCCGGCAGCCTCCAGTACCACGCGATGCGCGTGTGCCCGGGCGACGGCACCTGCGGTTTGCGCGGAGCCCTCCGTCTCGGCGCGGCCTTGCGCCCGACGTCCTGGTCCTCGCTCACGACGCACTCCTTTCACGCGCCCCGCCGGGGCCGCCTCGCATGGACATGGTCAGATTAGCGTACATAGTCAGACGCCGCGAGAGGCGCGTCGGTTTTCGCGCCCGTCTCGGCCCGTCGGCGGACCTCCCGCGGTGCGGCCTGCGGCCCTCCTGGCGGTGGCTATGCTTGTGCGTGCCGCGCGGGCTCGGGGTGGTTCCCGATGTTCTGTACTGACAAGTTTCGCGGCGAAGTCCCCGCCCCCCTCCGGGCGGGGACTTGTTTTATGCCTCTCCGCCGCCGGTAGCATGAATGAGGGTGGCCGGCCGCAAAGGACCGCCAACCCGGGGCGACGTCAGTGCAGGTGCAGGCCCGCAATGCTCAACACCAGCACGACGAACATCGTCAAGCGGGCCGCCGTCAGGGTCAGTTGACCTGAAATCCTGACGGTGAGCCCGTCCCTCGCGTGGTGTCCTCGGAGTCCTGTTATTCGACGGCGGCGAGGATTGCTCGCCGATGGTCAGGCCACATCCGTCCGAGCACCTGCTCGTGGAGGTCGTCGACGGACACCCAGCGTGCGTCGACGGACGGGGCCAGCGGCGGCCTGCTCGTGGCCGCGAGGTCGATGCGGACGGTGTAGGTGCAGGTCCATGCGTGCAGGGTGTGCGGCCGGCTGATCGGGCGGATGGCGCGGATGATCGTCGCGGGCTCGTTTTTGGCGACGACGAGGCCCGTTTCGGCGCGGGTTTTGCGTGCTGCGGCCGCGATGATCGAGTCGCGGGCGAGCGGGCGCAGCCCGTGCCGCCAGTCGGCAGGAGTGCGGCCGGCGTCGGCGGGGATCGCGTAGCCGCCGGGCAGACAGGGAATCCGGCCCCTGTCGGTGTCGCGGCTGGTCAGCAGGACGTCTCCGCCGGCGGTCGTGACGACGGCGTCCGCGACGACCGCCTCGCCGTACCAGTAGGCGTAGCCGAGTCCGGCGGGCAGCCCGATCCGGGGGTCGGCCAGCAGCTGCGGGTGAAGCGGGTGCAGCGGGCGGCCGTGCTGGTCCAACGCCCAGCCGCGGTCGCGGAAGTGCCGCTGCAGCCCCGGTTCGACCATGACGGTCGGATCGTCCTGCGTGGGGAACTCCGGGTCGAGCGCGTCCGGGTCGACGCCGTCGCGGTTGGGGTGGCGCAGCGCGTCGTAGCCGGGCGGGACGTGCGCCCGGCCCGCCACGGCGGGGGACCATCCCGGGGTGTCGGCGTGCAGCCGGCGACGGTAGCCGGGCTGCGGCGGGCCGGCGAGATTGCCGGCGATCTCGTCGAGGTCGGCCGGGGTGTAGTCGCGGCCGTACCCCTGTCCCCAGCGGTTCTCGTCCGGCAGCCGCCGGGCGTCTTCGTCGATCGTCACTGCGGTGACCCTTCCTCGCAGGTTCCCCGGGCGAGTTCTTGACGGTGGCCCGGGGAACCTGCGGTCAGGTCTGGCGATCGTCGGGTTCGGGGCGTCGGTGCCCTCGGCCGGGGCCGGGCCGTCGACCGGGCCGCTGCGCCTGGACGGCGAGCGCGGCCTCGCGCGGGTAGCCGCGGACCTCGCGCACGCCGTAGTCGGCCATCAGATGGCGCACGCTGTCCGGGGTGATGCCGTACTGCTCGGCGAGGGCGCGAGTTCCGATGAGGCCGTGCTCGGCGCGTCGCGTCTCCTCGCCGTCGTCAGCGTCGGTCCGGGGCAGCGGTTCAGGTCCGCGAGACTCGTCGGGAACGGTCATGCACGAACCGTACCGACACCGGCGCGAAGGACCGCTCAGTCAGACAGCCGGGTGTACGGGTTTCCCGGCGGGTACTCCGGGACCTCGTAGGCCGGTCCCTGGTTCTTCCCGCCTACCGCCTGGTTGCGGTTGCTGGCGGAGTAGGTGCAGCCGGAATGAGTGCAATAGCCCTCGCTCGTCGCGGGGTGGTCGTTGAGGCATTTCTGCTGCTGCGGTTTCGCCATGAGGTCCTTCTTTCCGGGCGGGAATCCTGACAATCCGATGTTGTCACACGTTCCGTGTGACTTGTTTTTTTGGACGAGCATTGTCATGGATCTGCCCAGAACACAGAGAGTGCTCACCATGCAGCTCGGAGCGATGGCCTGTGTATTTGTCAGATAATGACGTATTATCTGACAAGCTGGGTTTCGGCTCCTGCGGGAACGTCCGCGCGGGCCGCACCCCTTTCGCGCGTGTTATCTGACATTGAGGAGGCGGGCCGCCCGATGGCCGCCGGAACGCTCCTGACCGCCGTGGCGGACCCGTCGGCGGACGGCGTGCCGACCGCGGACGCGCTCGCCTCGTTCCTGCGGCACCTGGCCAACCGGCGCGGCCGGTCGGGCCGGATCACCTCGCCCGAGACCGTCCGCTCCTACACCACCGCCCTGCCGAGGGCGTTCGCCGGGATCGCCGGCCTCGGCGAACTCGACGGCGGCGGCCGCGACCGGCTGCACGCCAACATCCGGACCGCATGGGGAGACAAGGCCCCGTCGACGTTCAATGCCCGCCGCGCCGCCGTCGCCTCGGCGCTCGCCTACTTCGACGAGCAGGAGTGGATCGAGGACGCGGCCGCGGTGCTGGCCGGGCTCGACCGGGAGCACCAGCCCAAGCCCGACGACACCCGCGTCCGCGACCGCGAGCAGATCGACCGGCTCGTCGCCGACAAACGCCGGTCCCTGGAGGACCGGACGCTGTGGTCGATGCTGTACTCCACGGCCGCCCGCGCCGAGGAAGTGCTCGCCCTCGACATCGAGGACCTGGACCGGGCCAACCGCCGCGCCCGCACGATCCGCAAGGGCGGCAAAGCCGACGACCTGCTCTACGACGTCCGCACCGCCCGCATGCTCGGCCAGCTCCTCGGCCGCCGCACCACCGGCCCGATCTTCCTGTCCGCCCGCCGCGCACCCGACGACGGCACCGTCCCCGCCCGCGACGTCGACCCCGTCAGCCGCCGCCGGCGCATGACCTACCGTACCGCCGAACGTCGCCTCGGCGCCGCGACCGGCGGCTGGGACCTGCACGACCTGCGCCACTCCCGCCTCACCCACGCCGGCGAAGACGGCGCCACCGAAGCCGACCTGATGAACCTCTCCGGCCACGAGGACCGCCGAACCCTCCAGCGCTACCTGAAGCCCAGCAAGGAAGGCACCCACCGCCGCCTCGACGACATCGACGCCCGCCGCAGCACCCGGCCGCCAAGCGCCGACGAACTCGCCGCCCGCATGGCATACCCGCCCACGCCGACCCGGAAAGGCACCGCCTGATGGCCCGATTCCAGCGATTGACCCGGGAAGATCTCAACGCCCTTACTCGCAACGAACTGCTGCCGCGTCTGGAACGCGAGCAGGAATACTGGGCACGCAAGGAAAAGCGCGGTATGTCCGCCGCCGACCAGCAGGCGCGGAAAGAGTTCACGGACATGGTGTTCACCGTGCTCAACCCGGACGGCCTGGCCAGCTCGATGAGGGAAGACACCGCCTGGCTCAAAGGCGAACGCCCGACGTCCTCGTCCTACTGGGACGAAAAACCAGGACACGACCAGCCGTAGCCCGAAACCGCCTACCACCCCAGCCTGTCGAGATCGCGATGGGTCGGGGGCGTCCGCTCGAAGTCGCCGGGACGCAGCCAGCGGACCGGCACCCGCACCGGCGACACCTCGGGCAGCTCGACCGTACGACCGGCGGCGTCGCGCAGCAGCCCGTCGACCGAGTACTCGCCCGGCGGCAGCCCCAGCTGCTCCGCCTGTTCGAGGGTCAAATCCACCCTCACCCAGGACCGGGACACCACCCGGATCCCCTCGGCCATCGGCGGCGCAGCCGCGGCGTCGATTTCGGTCACGGTCAGCCGGAACCGCCCGCCGCGCAACGTCTGCAGCCGCCACCACTCCGCAAAGCCCCCGGCCTCGTCCCTCGCCGGATACCGGGACATCGGCAAGGAATGCGGCACCTCGACCACGTAGGTGTCGCCGACACGCACATCCCGCGTCCGCACACCAACAGCATGCGCCCACCCCGCACCGCCGCAGGCGTCGGTGTCGGCGAAGGGCTTGCCGCCGGGTCTACGGTTATGGTTCGTGAGCAGCGAGGAGTACTGAGGTGGGCGCCGCCGAGACGGTGCGGGTGCTCGTCCCGGACCACATGGACCTGCACGGCGTGCTGGGCCAGGCGATCGAGTTCGCCGGGTCGCTGCGGCACGCGAACGATCCCGCCCAGCGCGGCGAGGGCGACCCGTGGCAGCTTCCCGGCCAGCTGATCGCCCCGGAGCTGGAGGCCGCGCTGGACGCGATCCTGCTGCACGACCCGCGCTTCGACCACTTCGCGATCGGCGACCACCGCCGCGAAGACGCCGCGATCGCCCTGGCCTGCGACCGCACCGGGCACATGGGCGTCCACATCGCCACCGCGACCCGCACGCAGCTGGAACGGCTGGCGGCCGCGGCCGCCCTGGTGGACCAGGCCGAGGCCACCGCACCGGAGGACCGGCTCCCCTCGCTCCAGGAGGTCGCCGAGTTCGCGGCGGAGTGGCGGCGATTCGAGCAGGACGAGGACGGCGACCTCGACGCGTCGCTGTCGGCCTGGCGGACCGCGACGCGGATCCTGAGGCTCGCGATCGCCGGCACGCCCTCCGAGCGCCACCGGCCCGCGCGGCTCTACGACCCCGAAGCCCGCCTGACCCCGGTCGCAGACACCGCCGGCACCAGCCCGGCCGCCGATACCGCGACCCTGCTGGCCGCGATCGACGCCAGCGCCGACCGGCCCGTCGACCTGGACGCCGACGCGTTCGCCGCCTACCGCAGGCTCACCGTCGAATGGCACATCGCGATCTACGGCGACCGCGCCGACAGCATCGACAGCCTGCTCGCCTCCTACACCTACTGACCCCGCCCAAGGGCCCCGGCCGCTGTCCGGCCCACGCGGCGTCAAGCGCGGCGGGCACTGCCGTGCGTGCCGGGACGCGCACCACCGGCCGCGCCCAGGAAGAAAACGGGCAGGCCGTTCCTTCCGCGCTCCACGGTGCTGACCAGGTCCGACGTACAGGGTCTGGTCTCAGACCCGGGCCAGCAGGGCGGCGCGCTGCGCGACCTCGGCCGGAACGCCGAGCTGCAGCAGTTCGGCCACGCGCCTGCGGGCCATGCCGAGTTCGTCGTCGCGGTGTTCGGATTCCATCCGGCACAGCAGGTACGCGGCTGCTTCGTCCGCCTCGGAACACATGAACACCAGCCCCGACCAGCGACCGCCTCGGCGCTGGCGTCAGAGGTGCGGGTTCCAGCAGACGAAGAACCGTTCTCCCCGGTCGGGGCGGATGCCGCCGGGGATGCCGAACACCGTCTCCAGGTCCAGGCGGTCCTCGGGCCTGCGGACCTCGAACCCCTGGCACTGGTAGAAGCCCGCCAGGTCGGGCCGGTCGGCGGGGATCTGGCCGTAGACCAGCGGGTAGCCGTGCGCGAAGAAGATTCTCCTGGCCTGGCCCAGCAGCGCGGCGCCGAGGCCGCGGCCGCGGTGCGACTCGTCGACGACCAGCGCCGACACCTTCGCCAGGCCGACCGCGCCGACGGCCAGGAGCTTGCCCTGCTCCCGGGAGTTGGCTCCGGCGTTGCGGGCGTACGTCACGTAGTTTTCGGCCACGTGCACGGGCGGGAACACGATCTCGGCGCCGACCACGCCGTGGTCGCGATGCGCGGCGACCAACACCACCGCGGCGACCGCGTACGCATGGAACTGGTCGTGCTCGGCGGCAGCCCGCGCGATCGCGTGCGTGAACGCCTCCCGACCGCGGTCGCCGCCGCCGGCCGCGAGTGCCGCGCGGTGCGCCGATCCCATCGCCCCGGACCGGATCGCCTCCGCCAGCACCTCGCCCAGCGTGGTCCCCGCGACCGGGGCCATCCGCTCGACCGCCGCGACATCGTCGGCTCCGGCCAGCCGGATCACCACTCCCGGCGCTCTGGTCGTCGAGCCCTTGATCAGCTTCCGCTCAGTCAACTTCGACGCATTTCCGCTCACCGCGACGATGCTTCCAGCGCGCGCCCGCCGCGGCGAGAACACGGCCCGGCGCGCCGGTCAACATCACCGGACAGGCCCATCAGCCCGCAGCCCCGGGAATTCCCGCGGGGGTGTCCCTATGTGGTTGTCAAGCCGCGGTGGGCGTGGGGTGCCGGTAGTGGGTGCGGTTGCGGAGCATGGCGTAGAGGACGTCGCAGCGGCGGCGGGCGAGGCAGATGAGGGCGGCGTTGTGTTTCTTGCCTTCGGCTCGTTTGCGGTCGTAGTAGGCCCGGCTGGTCGGATCGGACAAGGCGGCGAACGCGGCCAGGAAGAACGCTCGTTTCAGCTGGCGGTTGCCGGTTCGAGCCGGATGCTCACCTCTGATTGACGTGCCGGAGCTGCGTTGCGAGCTGCTCGATTACCAGCCTGGCCGCTGTTTCCACCGTGTCCCGAAGTGTGGTGCGCACCGGCACTCCGTGCGCGCGGGCCAGGTGCACCAGGTACTTGTTCCGTCGGGGATCGGGGCAGTCCGGGGGACAGCCGAGCACGACGGTCCGGCCTGCCGCGACGTCGTAGCCGAACTCGACGTTCGTGGTCATCCCTGGCAACGACACCATGTCTCGCGGGATCCAGTACATGATCGCCTTCGCGTGCTTCCTGGACGCGTTTTCCCAGGTGAACTGGTTTATGTACCTGCGGGCGCGGACGGGGTTCTCCGGTGTCATCACCGCCAGCGGTTCCGGCTGGCGCCAGAGCCGACCGAACAGGTCGACGGCGTCGGGCCGCCACGAGGGCACGGGTCCGCCGGAGACCGCGGTCGGCCCGGCGAGGAACACGCTCGGCTCGTCCGGACCGGGGAGCGGTTCGCGAGCCTGCACGAGCCGGATCATGCCGCCGCCTCCGCCCGCTCCCGCTGCTGGCTTGGCGTCCACGGCAGCGACAGCCCGTCGCCGGGGGAGCGGGGCACCAGGTGCCAGTGCAGGTGCGGCACGGTTTGTGTCGCGCACGGGCCCGAGGACTGGATCAAGTTGTATTGGCGATAGCCGAGCTGGTCGGCCAGCTCGGCCGCGCACGCCGCGGCGTAGCCGGTGACGACCGGGTCTCGATGGCCCGACTCGACGTGAGCGTGCGGAGCGACGATCACGTGGCCGGGGATGATGCGCCGTCGCGGGTAGAACGCGGTCGCCGAGGCCCAGCGCCGCACGATGTCGGCCGGGTCCACTTCGGACGGATCTCCGCCGGGAGCGGCGGGGCAGAACGGGCAAAACCGCAGTGCGGAAGTAGTCATGGACTCAGCATCGGCGGCGTGCACGGCATCAGGACAGGTGTTTCCCAGTGGCTTCCGACCGGACAACAGGAAACGGGAGACGCTCGCGGCTCGTGATCCGAACCGTCGCGGGACGGCAGGCCTGCCGGGGACAGTGCGGTAATGCCTGGCAGGCCCTCGGCCTCGCCCTGCGCGGCCTGTCCGCTGCTCTCGTCCCCGTGGCGCGATCGCGGCGGGCGAGTGCGCGCACGCCGCGGTGATCGACGCCAGCCCGTTCGCCGCCACGCTGCTGCGCGCAACTATCGCGGCGATCCTCTTCGGTGCGTTCGCCTTCGGGCGCAAAGGCATCGCCGGGCTGGCAGCCGAACTCGAGGAACCGCCGCCGAGCCGCCTCGCCCTCCGGAAGCCGCAGCGGCGGCTGTACCGGCCGGCGGGCTCTTCACCGCAGCGGCGCGTCTCCGACGCCGAGCAGTCAGTCGGCAGGCGGCAACGACAGCTGGCTCTGGTGGACGCGCACGCGTTCTGCGAATTCGGGGCAGGACGCGTTGATCAGCGCGGTCGCGAGGTCGGCGCGTCCGTCCGGGGACCGGTCGCGCCAGTAGAGGGTTTGGCAGCGGGTGACCTGCGCGACGCGGTCAGGGACGCTGTCGTCGACCAGGACGAAGAATTCGTCCGGGTGGTGGACCTCGTAGGGCAGCTGCGCAGCGGCTTCGTCGTCAACGGTGAAGCCGCCGTCGTCGCTAAGCACGATGTCGGCGCTGCAGGCCAGTGCCGCGGCGTGCACGTGCCGGTCGTCGAGGTCGGTGCCGGGGAACGAGCCGTCGACGGTGAAGTCTTCGACCCGGCCGCCCTCGAACACGTTCGTGATGCGATCGCGGATCGCCGTGATCCGGCCGCCTTCCCATTCGGGGTGGTTCTTGAGCAGGTGGTAGATCGTTTCGGCGAGCACGTGCTCGCTCCAGTAGACGGTGTAGATCTCGCCGGGCGCGCCCAGCTGCAGCAGGCACAGCCAGTCGCGCAGGGTCCGGGAGTAGAGCACGTTGGCGTCGACGAACACTCGCAGGGCGGCCACCTCGCCAGGCTATCCACCGGCTCGCGCGGACGGTGCATCCTGGCCGCGCGAGCCGGTGGGGTCAGTCGTCTTCCAGGGCGCGCAGTTCATCGAACGCGGCCAGCTGCCGTTGCCGCCGTGCGCTCCGCTCGGCGAGCACGTCACGCGTCCGCAGCCGGGTGTGCGTGCCGACCTTGCGCGCAGGGATCTCGCCGGCGTCGATTTTGCGCATCAGCGTCGGCCGCGAAATGCCGAGGATCTTGGCCGCCTCGGTGGTCGTCAGCTCCTCGGGCAGCGAACTGACCGTCACCGCACGCCCGGCCGCCACCGCCTGCACCACCTGCGCGATGATCGCCGACAGCTCGGGCGGCACCTCGACCGCGGACCCGGACGCCTCCGCGCGGAACAGCGCCCTGCCTTTCGCGGGCAGGCGGCGCACCACCTCAGCGGCCTGCCGCTGATCGCGCTCGTCGGTCATCAGGACGGCACGGTCGTTCGCTCCCGCCAGCGTTGTCGACACGGGTCATCACTCCTCACCACTCACCGCGTGCAGCAACAACCGCACAACCGTGCACTTGTAACTGCAACATGTGTCCATGAGACCACGTGCACCCTGGTCAGGGCAACCGCGAACGGGGTCAGGTCACACCGCCGCCTCGAAATGCTTCTCCAACCGTCAGCTGAGCTTGAGGACTCTTCACGAGTTCGGTTCCTTTGCTCTGGCTGCCCGTGACGGGGTGTCCCTTCACGACGAGCCGTATAGGTCGTTATACATGCGCGGGCGCGCTGGTTGGTGCCGTCGACGATGCGGAGCAGGAGGCCCGGGCAGGGAACGGCGAGCTAGGAGACGGAAACGAACGGCTTCCCGCACCACGTGCACACGATGCCGCCCCTGGCGAGTTCGCGTTTGCTGGCATAGATCTTGCGCGGGGGTGTGCAGCTGCACTCGGCGCGCAGCTTCGCCCCTCCTGACGTCAACCGGGGTGCCCGCGGCTCGATGTCGGGAACCGGATGTGCCTGCAGCACGGCCCGGATTCCCTCGATCTCCTCGCGGTAGGCCTCCTTCGCGTCGTCGGGCAGGCTGAGCACGGCGAAACCGCCGGTCTGCTCCACCGGCTTGGTCGGGTCCGTCTCGGCGCGCAGGCCCACCTCGGCGGCGAGCTCGGCGAAGCGTTTGTTGTGGTAGCGGCCTCCTCGGCGCACGACCTCCTCGCCCCGCACGTCCGCGAGGGTGCGGGCGGCTTCGCGCAGCACCGACACGGCCACCGCTGGCGCGGTTTTCGGCAGGGGCTCGGCGGGGTAGTGGGCGTTGATCGGCGGCGCGGTGACGGGCAGCTCGGGGTGCAGTGCCTGGACTGCGGCCCACAGCCGCGCGGCGGCCTGGTCCAGCTCGTCGCGCCCGGCGTACCGGACGCCGGCGGCGTTCCTGCTGCTCATCGCTGTTGCCTTTCATGGTCGGCCTGCCGAGGACGTGCTGCCCTGGCATGCCATGACGATATTCGGGCTGGACGCGGCGGGCGCCGCCCGGGCGAACGCGTCCCGCCGCCCGCCTGCGGGCCGCATCCTGCCGCAGCCCGGCCCGGATGCCCGTAGGCTGCAAGGCGGACGGGCCAGCTAAGCCCTGGCCCGTCCGCCTGGTCTCTCGGATGTTTTCGGTCTTGTCAGCGGCTTTGCGTTGCGCCGCAACCGTCCTTGCAGCACACCCACACGGTCGGATCCACATTGGACTTCACGAAGTAGTGGCCGTCTCCGTTCGCCGGGTCGCACCGCAGCATGGCGTTCACCTCCCTCCGCCCGTTGCTGGTGTCCAGGTCGTCAGCAGCTGCGCACCGGCGTCGGTCGAGCGGCACCGGACGAACACGCACGGGTCGCCGCTGGTGCGGCGGATCCAGCGGCGCTCGAGCTCGGTCTCGCGCACCTGCGGAGCCTCGGTGCCGGTCAGCTCGGCGTGCTCGGCCAGGACGCGCTGCACGGTCGCCGCGTCGCCCGCGCCGAGGACGTGCCAGGCGCCGTCGTCGGTCTCCCAGCTGGACAGCTCCGTCATCGCTGATCGCCTCCGCGGCTGCCGGTCCGGGCTTACTGCGTGGTGCAGGACAGGCACATGACGCCGGTGCAGGGAGTCCCGCACTGGCTGCACCTGTAGATCGGCGGCTCGTAGCACAGGACCGGTACGGGGATCCGGTTGCGCTTGGCTTTGCCGTTGCCGACCAGCCATTTCGCGTCGTCCCAGCCGATCGCGGCGTCGTCGTTCGCGCGGATCACCGGATCACCTCGACCAGGTCCGTGCGGGCGTGCAGGCCTTCGGCGGTTTCGTGGTGGCGGCCGGACGGGTCGTGGTAGCGGCCGTCTGCGCCGCGTGACCACACCCAGCACCGGTCGTCGCGCACCTCGTCGCTGTCGGGCGCCGGGCCGACACCGGCTAGCCACGTCCGCGGCGGCGTCGTCATGGTGGACACTGGAACCTCCTCGTGCGAAACGGGGAACCTCCGGCCGGGACGGCGACTG
>NZ_GG657748.1:0-11278 GCF_000158875.1 Streptomyces sp. AA4
CGGGCGGCGGCGCGAGGTCGAAGAGCCCGGGCTGTTCCGCGTCCTCGACGTCGGCCGGGGCAGACGGCGCCCCGCTCCGGGTCGGCGGTGGTTGATCGCCGGGGGCGGCCGCCGGTTCGGCGGGAGCCGGGTCCGGGGCCGCGGCGGCTTCCGCGTGCGGCCCGGCGTCGTTCCCGGGCGCGGCCCGGGTCTCTGCCTCGAGGTCGGCGACGGCGGCGGTCGCCGCGACGGTGCGGTCCAGCACCGTCTGTTCCAGAGTGGCCATGGTGTCGTGCAGGGCTGCGAGCACTCCTTCGGGAGTGAACTGCTCGGCGGTCAGCGGGATGGACAGCAGCGACGACGGCAGTCCGTGGCTCTCGCACAGGACGAGTTCGAGCCGGCCGTCATGGGAGTGGGAGGTGTAGACCAGGAAGCCGCGCCAGAAGATGTTCGTGCTCTCCGCGCCCGGGGTGTCCCGCACCTCCGGGGTCGCCAGGACGGCACCGGGATCGGAGACGGGGCGTTCGCCGGGGTACTCCTCGAAGGCGTCCGCGTCGTCGGCCGGGCCGCCGAACTCCAGGGCGTCCAGCCGGCCGCGCGCGAGCGTCAGCACGGCTTCCCGGGCACGCTTGATGTCCTGCAGTTCGTAGTAGATCTCGTTGCGGCGTTCTCCTGCCGACGACGGCAAGACGCCCGGCAGGGCCTCCAGCCGCGCCGACGCGGCCTCCCGGGCAGACCGGCGGTAGGCGTCCAGCGACTCGGTCGCGAAGCCCCGGGCGAGCACGGCGCGGGAAGAGGCTCCCTCGGTGGCGACGCGCAGCACGTGCCCGATCCGGTCCAGCCGGTCGGAGCCGGATTCGCCCGCGACGTAGGGAATACGGTCGATCACGTCGACGTAGCCGGAGTCGAGGTCGGCGACCGCGATCACCGCGACGGTCCGGCCGCGGCCTCGCTCGACGGTGAACCGGATCTGCCCCCAGCTCACCTGTCCGTAGGAGTCCGGGTCCGCGCCCAAGGCCTCCATGACGGAATCCCACGCCTCGAGGTCGTCCGAGGACCTCCGCAGAAAGCCGCGGTCGTCGGACCCGGTCCTGTAGAGCTGCTGCGACCTGCCCGCCCGGCGGACGGCCGCGGCGAGCAGGTCGTACCGGTAGGAGTCCTGCACCTGGTGCGCGATCAAGCGGCGGGAACGGTCCTCCAGCGCGGCGACCGTGGCGGGGGTCAGCAGGTCGATCAGATGGTTGTGCGCCCGGGCCGCAGGCTCGGGCACCCCGGAGCCCTCGCTGTCGGGACGGTCGTGATGCCGCCACCGGTCCAGGTCCAGGAACACCGGTTCGACATCGAGTTCCGCCAGGTCCGGGGGCAGGTTCGCGTCCTCGCGGTCCTCCGGTTCGGGTGGCAGCGGGATGTCCTCGCCGATCGCCTCCGCTGCAGCCGGCGGCGGGGCGGTCTGTTCGAGGCGCGCCGTGATGGCAGCCCCGGTCGCTGCGAGTTCGCCGCTGATCCGGCGGTGGGTGCCCGGAACGGCGTCGGGGAGCCCGCTGGCCCTGATCACCGCCGCGAGCTCGCGCAGCTGCCGGGAAACCTCTGCCGCCGATTCGGGGCTGTAGCCGTCGCCGAGCAGCCAGCGGGCGTTCTCCTCGGGCGAGACGGAGAGGAACATGCGCCGGACGATGGTCGTCGCCACGCTCGCGGGCCGGTGCGACCGGACGGCATCGGGCCATTCCATGTGCTCCAGCTGCCCGGCGACGTCCCCCCACTCCGGGACGAACGTGACCGACGCGAAGGGGCCGGACAGCCCCGGCACGGGTTCGACCGGTGTCTCCAGGGCCTGTTCCAGCGGGGCGAGGCGCCGCTGCGCGGCGGCCAGCGCGCGTTCGGCGGTGGCGTGCATGCTTGTTCGGGGCCGGATGCCGATGCCGGCGATCGCGCCGTCGGCGTCGATCCGGTGCAGCGCCCACCACCACGAACGGCCGCCGTCGGCCTCGCGGGCGACGATGAGCCTGAACCGTCCGGGCTCGGTGCGCTGATAGGCCTCGCGGGCGATGGCGGCGTACAGCGGCAGTTCCGCGCGTCCCGGGTCGGGCAGGTGCGTGAGTTCGCGCCCGTCGGGCAGCCGCAGGACCGGGACGTCCGGATCCGCTGCGGCGGTCTCCTGTTCCTGGACGGGACCGGCGTCGCGTGCCGCGCCCGCGTCTTCGGCGGCCGGCTCCTCCGCGACGGGCGTCTCGGCGGCTGCGGCGGGTTCGGCGGCAGTCGGCGGCGCGGTGTGATCGCCGATCCCCAGCGCGCGCTTGCGGGCCTCGATCGACTCCTGCATCGCGGCGCTGGCGGTTGCCCGTTCCTCCGGCGACGGCCGGGTCGCCGGATCCAGCAGCGACACCCGTCCGTCGACGTCGAGCACCTGCAATGCGCGCGGCGCTCCGTCCGCGCTGACCACGTCCCGGTCGATCAACACCGACACGCGTCCGAGGCTCGTGTCCGGTCGCAGGTCGGCCACGAGCCCGCGCACCGGTCGCGGCCGGTCCACCGGAATCCATCCGTCGCTGTCGGGCGCCTGCGGCTCGTTGTCGTGGGTGATCTCGGCGTACTGGCCCGCGGCGTTGAGCGGCAGCGCGGGGTCGCCTTCGGCCAAGCGCACCAGTGCTTCCCGCGCTCGCGCGACGTCGAGCTTCTTCCCGGTGCGGAACCCGGCAGTCGCGGCGAAGGCCCGTCGATAGACCTCGGCATCGATCTCGCGCAGCTGCTGCAGCGCGGCCACGGGCTGCGTGCCGTTGCGGGCACGACCGGAGATCACGATCGACGCCAGGTTCCGGGTCTCCTTCTCGTCGTAGCGCTCGCCCAGGATGTAGCGCAGCAGACTGTTGCGATCCGTCACCGGCACTTCCGGCAGCGGCGGCGCCAGCGGCACCCCCTGGCCGTCGTCGGCGAACGACCACGCCGGCTGTGCCGCGTCGGCGGCGCGGGTCACCAGACGCGCCTCGGCGTCGGCCTCGACCGCCGCGCGGGCCTCGTCGGCGTAGTCGGCGTTCTCGACCCGCCACAGCCCGGGAAGCCGCGCCGGGCGCGCGACGCCGTGCAAACCGGCCTGCTCGACCAGGTCGCGCAGCTTCTGCCCCGAAGTGAATTCCGCTTCCTGCCAATCGGGCGAGTCCCAGGGGCCGTGCCTGCGGGCCACGGTGGTCAGCACGCGCTCGTCGGGCGTGATGCCCACGGCGACCGAGACGTCGTGCCGGTACCAGTGCTCGTTTCGCATCCCGCCGATCTCGCTCGGCAGTTCCTCCTGCAAGACCCAGCCGTGGGCCAGAAACAGCTCGCCGATGTTCGTCACGCCGGGGACGAATGCGAACCCGGCTTCGTCGTACTCCGTGTCGAAGCCCGGTTCGGCGTCCTGGTCGAGCCCGCGGTCGCCGCGGTCCTGTTCGGCCGTGTCCTCGGGCGCGGAAACAGGGCGGCCGGGGACGGCGAATCCGCCGTGGACGCCCATCCGGTCGGCTACCGCGTGCAGGCCGGACACGAGGTCGTCGGCCCGGATGCGCGGCAGCACTCGCCCGAGCGGGTCGTCGCGGCCGCTGCGGTCGGCGAGGGCGTCGGCGAAGGCGGTGATCGCCGTCGCGGCGGCGACGCCCAGACCGGACTCCACCGCCTGCCGGGCACGCCGGTCGGGGTCGAACCCGATGTCGTCGGCCACGCTGCCCACGACATCGACGACGACGCTCGCCACGGGCTTGTCCATCACCGCGGCGGGACCGTCGCCGAGCGCGCGCAAGAGCAGATCGAGCTTGTCCCCAGCCAGCCTCGCGGCGGTGGCCAGGGTCTTGTCGTCGATTCCTTCGAGCAGGGCGCGGGCGTGCGCACGGGCGGACTCCAGCTCCTCCGCAGCGGCCTCGGCGGATGCGGAGTTGCCCGGTCCGGTGTCTGGTTGCGCCGGCCCCCCGTCGGGAGCGGGGCGGCCGGGGACGGCGAAATTGCCGTAGATGCCCATCAGCTCGACCATGTCGTGCAGGTCGGACGCGGCTTTGTCGATCCCGGTGCGGGCCAGCACCCGGCCGAGCGGATCGTCGGGGCCGCGGCGGGCGGAGAATCCGTCGGCGAGCGCGGCCAGCCACGCCGCGTCCTCGGCGCCGCGTCCGCGTCTGATCGCCAGCTGGGCGCGGAAATCGGGATCGAATCCCGTGCCGCGGGTGACGTTGTGCACAGCGAGCTCGATCTCTTCGGCGACCGGCGGCGGCACGAGCCGGGGGTTGTGGAGGTCCAGTCCGGTCACGAGCAGTTCGAGCGCGCTCTCGCCTGTCTGCGACTCGTCCAGTTCCTGCTCGGCGGCCGCCAGGAACTCAGCGTCGATGCCTTCGATCAGCGCCCGCGCCTTTGCCCTGGCCGGTTCCGCGCCGTCGCCGGCCGCGTCGGCGGGAGCCCCGGCGCTGTCCGCCGAGGGCAGTGGCGGCGCGGGTTCTTCGTCATCTGTCGCGGCGGGTGCGGAGTTGTTCCCGTCAGCGTCCGACCGGGTCTGCTCCGCGTGGTCCCCGGGTTGCTCGGCGGCTGCCGGGTCCGGCCCGGGTGTCCCGTCGGCGAACGGGGTTGCCGCGCGACGGGTCAGCGAGTCGAGTTCGTCCTGCGGCCGCGCGGGTTCCTTCCCAGGCGCGGAGATGCTCTCGATGTCGGCAGGAGGGGCGTTGTCGGTGTGCTCGCGGGGCTGTTCGGCGCGGGGCGCCTCCGGTTCCGCGGTGCTCTCGGGAGCGTCGCCGCGAGCCCCGGAACTGTCCACCGAGGACAGAACCGGCGCAGGTTCTTCGTCAGCGACTGCGGCGGATGCGGGAACCTTCTCGCCCGCTTCCGTCCCGTTCTGCTCCGCGTCGGCTTCGGACGGGTCGGCGACGGCGTGGTCCGGTCGCGACGTCCCGTCGGCGAACGCGGTTGCTGCCCGGCGGGTCAGCGCTTCGAGATCGGCCGCGGTATCCGGAAGCTGTTCACCGGCGGGAACGAACGCCCAGTTGTCGGCGGAGGCGTGGTACAGCTGGTCGTCGCTCCACACTCGATCGGCGCTGTTGTCGGGCTGGCTGTGGTCGTAGTCGAACCAGACGCGCCGTGACCGCTCGCCCGGTGCGATGTGCAGCGCGGCGTGCACCGGGCCGGAGTCGTGCATCAGGTCGACGCGCATCTCCACCTGCCAGTTGCCGGTCGACGGGATCGTCGTCCTCCGCGAGGGTCCGGTGACGATCCAGACCGAACCGATGCCGGGGCCGCCTTTCGATGCTGTGGCGACTACGCGGTCGCCCGGCGTCGCGGACAGCAGCCGCTCGAGTTCGGTGTCGACGGGGCTGAACAGTTCCTCTATGCCGCGGACGAGGTGGCGCAGCCGGTAGGAGCCGTAGAGGAAGTGGCGGGTCTCGTCGCTGGGCTCCAGTTCGTCGGCGCGGTTCTGCAGCAGCTGCACGGCTGCGTGCGGCCGGCCGGTGAACGCGAGCGTCGCCGCCAGGCGGACGACGGCGTAGGTGCGGTCGTCCTGCTTGCGCTTGCGCAGTTTCCGGTGCTGCTGGCGCGGGTTCTGCAGCGCGGGGCCCTCGGCGCTGAATTGGGTCGCGACGTCGCGGAAGTCTTCTGCGAGATCACCGGGGATCCTGGTGCCCCACAGCGCGTTCTCGTCCGGAAGGGCCGCGTAGAGCGCGCGGTTGAACGCCGGGGATCCGCAGACCGCCTGCGGATGCAGGGCGGCGGCGTCCAGGAGCGCGGCGGCGAGCAGGTGCCGGAGTCCGACGCCGGCGGCGTCGTCGCCGGACACCACCGTGCCGTTCAGGCCGGGCATCCGCCACTGGGCGGCGGTGCGGGTCATCGAGGCGTGGTTTTTCCATTTTGATCCGGTGTCCGTCGGGGTCCCTGGCCCGCGCTCCAGTGGCGGCCAGGACCCGCGGGCACCGGCCACGTCGGGAAGTCCCAGCACGGTGTAGCGGGTCGAAGGCCGGGGCGCACTGTGCGGCGGGATTGCGACCGCGGCAGTGTCGATCACCGGATGCCCGGTAGAGGTCTGGACCACCGTCCACAGCGGTGTGCGCTGGTTCCGCTTGTAGGCCAGCAGGACGCCGCCCGGCGACAACTGGGTCTTGCGCGCTCCCCGGACTTCGTTGATCAGCCTGTCGCGGTCGTAGTCCCAGGTCTCGGCGCTGGCCGGGTCGTCGGGATGCGGGTTCGGCATGCCTTGCCAGTGGCCGAGCACCGCGTCCAGGTCGGGCTTGCCGCCGCCGAGCGCCTCCTCGGCCAGCGTGAGGCGGCTGTCCTGATCGTCGTGCACGGCAGTCGACGGCCCGGCTTCGGGCGGCTGCGCGGAGGCAGCGGCTGCCGGCGCGTCCCCGGCCTCATGCTCCGGTTCCGCCGCGGACTCAGCCGCGGGTTCGGGGCTGGGTTCTGGCTCTGGCGTTGGTTCGGTCGCAGTCGTCGCGTCGGCAGGCGCGGTGTCGGCGAGGCGCGCTGCAGTGTCGACCGGTCCCTCGTGCGCGGCAGCGGTGTCCGCGGCGAGCAGGGCAAGCATTTCGAGGCGGGCGGCGTCGGCGCGGGCGCCGAGGCCGGCGACGCGCTGCTCGAAGGCCGAGCGGATCTGCGCGCCGCCGGATTCGATGTCCAGCCAGCGCGGGTCGACGGCGACTTCGTCACGGTTCCGGCGGTCGGCGGTGGCGATCGACAGCACGACGCCGTTGTCGTCGTTGCGGGAGAATTCCAGGTTGAGGGTGTGCCAGGTCAGCCCGGTGGAGCGCGGTCCGACCACGATCTGCTTGCCCTTCAACGCTTCCGCCGGGCTGATGCCTTGCTGCGCGGCGCGGGCGAACCCGTGCAGCGCGGTTTCGACCTCCCCGTCGTTGAGCTGGTGGGAAACGAACGAGTGCGTGGGGACGACCCAGCGCCGCTCGGCGCGCTTCGCGCCTGCGGCGGTTTCGGCGAGGGTGTCGAGCTGGCTGGCCAGCGAGGCCAGTTCCCCGGCACGTGCGGCGGTCGCCTCGTCCGGTTCCGCGGCGGCCAGCGCGGTGCGCGCCTGCTCGGCCAGTCGGGCACGGTGGAGCCTCATCTTGTCGGTCTGCATGACCAGGCACCGGATCTTCTCCTCAGGCGGGAGATCCGGGTCGGTGGTGGCCGTGCGGGCCTCGACGTCGATGGCGCCGGGCACGCCGATGCCGGGTTCCTGGACGTGGGTGAAGCTGGCGGCGGTCAGCAGGTCGTGCAGGCCGCTGTAGGTCCCGCGCAGATCTGCTTTCTGCCGGGCGGTGAGCTCGGGCAGGGCGTCGCGTGCTTCCCGCTCCGGTGCGTCGTCCTCCCCGCGCGGGTCGCCGGCCGAGGCCTCCGGCTCGGCAGGCGTGTCGGTGTCGGCTGGGGTTTCGGCTGGCGCGGCGATGTCCTCGCCGCGGCGTTCGTCGTCGGCGGTCTCCGCGCCGGCGGTTGCGAACATGTCGAGCTGGGCTTGTTCGGGCTCGGGCGACGGCGCGACGGCGACGGTTTCCTCGGCGGCGGCTTCGTGGCCGGTGGTGACGTCGGCGATCAGGCCGGAGCCGGGGTTCTGCTCGATCAGCGCGCGCAGCCCGGCGGCGAAGCGTCCGGAACGCTCGACCAGGAGCTTGAGCCGGTCCATCATCTTCGGCGCGTTCTTGCGCTCGGCGACGAGGTTGTCATACAGGATCTTCGCCGCGCGGTAGAGGGCGACGTAGCGGTCCAGGCTCTGCGCCGGGTCGCCCTGGAACCGATGCTGGGAGATCTCGTCCCGGGCCGTTCGCAGCGCCTCGGCGTCCGGCCGACCGTTGCCGAAGCCCAGCAGTCGACGGCCGGACGCGGTCTCGTGCACAGCCCAGTAGGCGGACGTGGCGGCTCGTTCGGCGTCGGTGAACTGTTTGCGCGTGGTGAACGGTTCCGCTTCCGGCAGGGGCGGCGGGGGCGTTTCGGGGGCGGCGATTTCGTTGTCCCACATCTCATGCGCGCGCCCGGCCGCTCTCAGGTCACGGGCCAGCAGCCGGGCGTGCACGCTACGCGTGTCGAAATGCCACGGCCTGGGCAGGAACCAGAATTCCTGGCGCTTGGAGAACTTGAACTTGTGGGTGTGCAACAGTTTGTGCAGCGCGGTGTCGTCCTTGCTGCTGCCGTGCACCAGGGTCCCGGACGCGTTGTGCTCGATCACCAGCGTGTGGTGTGCGGCGGCGTGTTCGCGCGCGGCCGCGGTCTGCTCCTCGGCGGCGGCGGTCCGCTCGGCGGCGGCTTCGGCCCGTTCCCGGTCCTCCCGCTCCGGCGCGCCGATCGCCTCCTGCGCGGCCTGCAGTTCGCGCAGGGCGATGCGTTCGGCGTTGGCGACGGTGCGGCGCACGAACTCGACGATCCGGTCGGGGGCGTAGCCGGTGTCGGTGAACCACTCGGGTGTCATCTCGAACATCAGCGGCGGGCGCCGGTCGCTTCCCGAGTGCCCGGCCGGGGCGACGGCCAGGCACAGGAACGGCTTCTCCTGCTCGTCCGTCCACCGGGTGCTGACCTCCAGCCCCCGCCACCGCAGCACCTCGGAGTGGTGCGGGTCCTGCGGGAACGGCGAGACCTCCGCCAGCGCGGGGCCGGGGTCGGCCAGCGGTTCTCCGCCGAAGGTGAACTCGTCGCCGGAGGCGGGCAGCGCGCCGGCGACGGCGAACTGGCGCAGCAGGTCGACGCGCGCCAGCTGGGCCCCGATCCGCTGTACCTGTTGGGTTCCGAGCCGGTCGGCGTTGTCGGCGAGACCGGCCCGGGCCAGCGCGCCGTCGCTGAGCCCGCGCCCGGCGAGGACGGCGGTCAGCCGTCCTCGCGCCAGCGTCGCGCGGGCCCGTGCCGTGCCGATCCGGTCCTGCACCTGCTCGCGGGCCTGGCCGGCGGCGTCGGGCCGGGTCGCGGCCGCAGACAGACGGGCGCGGTCGGCCCAGGGCTGCTCGTCGTCCGACCTCCACACCGCGGGTTCGATCGCGATGTAGGTCCCGGCGCGGTCGGTGCCGCAGCGGAACGTCAGGTCCCCGCAGCGCAGCGCCAGCCGCTCGCCGGGCCGCTGCGCGAGCAGCGCGAACGCGCCGTCGATCCGGTCGGGGTCGAGCCGCTGTTCGGTGTCGCCCTTGACGAGGATCACGGGGGCGTGCTGGGCGCGTTCGGCGGCCTGCGCGATCGCTTCGAGGCGGTCGGCTTGCAGCAGCAGGTCCAGGGCTTCGTGGCCGCCGGACTCGGTCAGGCGGTCCAGCGCGTCCCCGGTGACCGAGGCGGCGAGCGCGTCGTAGACGTCCGCGGCGTTCTCGGTGCGGTCCAGCCGGGACAGCGGCGTCTGCTCGTCGAGTCGCCGGGCGACCGGGTCGAGCAGCCACGGCCCGTCGCCGACGGGCTCCGGGCGGTCGTCCATGGCGGTGTCCTCGTCGTGCTGGTGCGGATCCGGGATGTCCGGGCCGGGGTCGGCCGGACTGCCCGGCCGGTCGGCAGCGGTGCTCTCGTCCTGGACGACGGGGTCGGCGCGGTCCTCGGCCCCGTCGGGGGCCGCCGGACCGGACGCGGCGGAAGCAGGCGCGGCGGCCGCCGCGGGCTGGCGCGGGCGTGTGCGGTCGCGAGCCTGGCGGGCGTCGCCGACGAACTCGGCCAGGTGGACGGGATCGATGTGCAGGCGGGCGACCAGGGCCGCTTCGAGCTCGGCGGTCCGCTCGGGCTCGACCAGGGCCAGCGCCGCGGCGGCGTCGCGTGCGGCCTTGATGCTGGCTTCGACTTCGTAGTCCTCGCCCAGCCGGTCGGCGTACGGCGCGATGCGCAGGTCGACCAGCGCCTCCATGGCCCAGCGGGTCGGCGGGGAACCCCGGAACCCCCCGTCCGGGGCGTCGTGCACGGCTTGCACGGCCCACTCGGCGGGGTCGCGGCCCTCGGGCAGGACCAGCGCGTCCGCATGCGGGTAGCGCACGAGCGCCGTCTCGATCTGCCCGGCGAGCGCCGTGCGCCCGGCGGCGTCGTTGTCGCCGCCGTACACGCGGGGCCGCTCGACCGGCACCAGCGCGTCGACCGCGGCGAGGTGGCTGTCGGTCAGCGCGGTCCCGCAGGTCGCGAGGAACATCATCGGCCGCTCCGGCGGGGCGAGGGCCATCAGCGCGGCCACGTCGAACGGGCCCTCCACGAACACCGGGCTGGCGTGCCCGGCGAGATCGCGCTGCTCGTGCAGCCCCAGCAGCAGCCGGCTCTTGACGAACAGGTCGGTGTTGCGGGTGTTGAGGTATTTGGGGGTCCGCTCGTCGCGTTCGAGGATGTCGTCGGAGTGCAGCGTGCGGCCGGTGAATCCCGCGATCCGGCCTTGCTCGTCGCGGACGGCGAACACGATCCGGTGCCGGAACAGGTCGACCAGGTTCCCGGTCTTCGCGCGGATCGCGACC
Organism: Streptomyces sp. AA4; assembly: GCF_000158875.1. Classification (NCBI taxonomy): domain Bacteria; kingdom Bacillati; phylum Actinomycetota; class Actinomycetes; order Kitasatosporales; family Streptomycetaceae; genus Streptomyces; species Streptomyces sp. AA4. Next base: position 10,359 of record NZ_GG657748.1, read on the forward strand.
CCGGCGTCGATCAGGTCCTGCTCGGCGAATCCTTCGCCGAGCAGGTGCGAGCAGAGGCCGTCCCAGCGGTCCGGGGCGTATCCGATGGTCAGCTTCCCGCGGTCGTCGCCGTCGCGGGCCCGGACGCGGTCGACCGGCTCCCGGCCGCCGAGACGGCTGCGCAGGAACTCCTGCGCCGCAGCGTGCTCGTCGAGCTGCCGGTCGAACCAGGCCGCGGCGGCGGCGTTGACCGCGGCGTGCAGGGCGGGCCCGTCGGTGGGGGGGATCTGCGGCGCCGGGGCCGCGGTCTCGCGATCGTCGGCGTGCTCGCCGGGCTCGGCGAGGGCGTCTTCGGCGGGTTCGCGACCCTCGCGGCGGGCGAGGGCGTCCTCGGCCCGCTGCCGGCGCAGCCGCCACCCGCGCTGCGGGTCGGGGTAGACGATTTCGCCCGTGTCGATCAGGTCGAGAGCCTTCGCGTAGTCGCCGCGCTTGAACGCGTGCTTGGCTTCGAGGTCGAAGCGTTTCCCGGCGTCCTGGGCGACGGCGAGTTCCTCGGCCTCGCGCGCCCGGATCTTCTTGTGGTCGGGAAGGCCGGTGGCGAGGACCTCGGGATGCGCGGCGATGTAGGCCTCGATCCAGTCCCATTCCCGCCACGTCGTGCCGCCCTCGACGTGCGACTCGGCGATGTAGCGGCCCGGCGTCCCGGTCGAGGCGTAGCCCGCCGCGTGGTCGGTGATCGCCCGGACGACCCGCAGTTCCCGTTCCGGGGTCAGCACATGCGGGCCCGCCGCTGCTTCGGCGCGGCGCAGCGCGTCCTCCGCCTCGTTCGGCCGGCCCCGGTCGACCAGGACCGCGGCGGTGGCGAATTCCACGGCGACTTGGTCGCGGTGGAATTCGCCCGGAAGCAGGTGCGGCGCGAGCTGCGCGACCCGGCGCGGCCA
>NZ_GG657748.1:11593-42547 GCF_000158875.1 Streptomyces sp. AA4
TCGGGAACAGCAGGATCCTGGTCTGCCTCCTTCTCCGGCTCCGTGTCGGGGGCGTGCGGTTGCGCGCCCGCGGCGGGCTCGTGATCGGCCGGGAGCCCGGCCCCCGGCGCCGTGTCCGGGGCGCGGCTGTCGTCGACCGGCGCGGCGGAGACCGTCGGGGCCTCGTGCCGCGGTTCCGCGTCGTGCGGCGCCGCCTGCTCCGTCGGCGCGGTCCGGCCGGAATCGCCGGCTGCGCCGGTGCTGCCCTGCTCCGGCGTGGCGGATGCGGCGGCCTGGTCGGTTGCGGGGGTGTCCTGCGCGGCATGTTCCTCGTGCTCGGCCGGTTCGCGGGAAACCGGTTCCGCGCTGCTGACGGGCGCTTCCCGTCCCGCAGAGTCCTCGGCCGCTGCGGGAGCGAGCGGCCGGGCCCGGGCCATCTCGCCGATCGCTCTGGCTCGGTGCTCGTCCGCCTTCTCCCCCGCGCCGGCGAGGGACGCGATGACGGCATCGAGGGAAACCGGGCCCTCGCCGCGAGGGCTGGAAGGCAGCCGGAGCCGGTAGGACCCGTGGTTTCCGCCGCCGGGCGTGAAGACGCCGTGGATGCCGGTCTCGGATCGCACCAGTTCGATGTCGAGGTCGCCGCAGGTCAGCGGTGCACGGTTGTAGCCGATCCACGGTGCGAGACCGGCGTCGCCGGTGATCGGGTCGCCGTTCGGGGCCAGCAGCGGCGCGACCGGCTCGCCTGCCGCGGCGCTGGCGATCGCGTAGAGCAGGGCGGCTTGCTGGATCTGCTCCGCGATGAACTGCGCCGCTGTTCCTTGCGGGCCGTTCTCGACGACCAGGCGCAGGAGGGCGCTGCGGTCGGGGTCGAGGGCGGCGTCCGAGGCGATCAGCGCGGCGACGGCGTCGGAGGCCGCGGGCTGGTTGAGGTCTTCGCGCAGGGTCTCGACGTGGGCGGCCAGCGACCGCAGTTCGTGTTCGAAGGGCGTCTCCTCGTCGGTGAGGACCTGCCGGGCGTCGTGGTCGACGCGCCCGGACCCGGCCTGGGCACGGCGGATGTGGGTGTAGCCGGCGGCGGCGATCTCGGCCTCCAGCAGCGTCCACCGGCGAACGAGGTCGTTGGTGCGCAGCGATTCGAGCACGGCGGTGCCGCGCGCGAAGCCCGGCAGGCCGGAGGGCGCGTCCGGCGCGCTCGCCTCTGTTGTCGCGGCCGCGTCGAGCGCGGCCGCCGCCGTGATTGGCGCCGTGGTCCGGCCGGCCTCGTCGTCGCTCGGCCCGTACTCGGCGACCGAGCGATCGGGGCGGTCCTGGCCGAAAGCGGCGGCCGTTCCGGCCAGTCCTGCGGCGGCGGGCGACGCTGCGGGCAGGTCGAGGTCTGCGTGCGGGTCTTGCAGCTGCGCCGCCGGACTCGGCTGCTCGTCGCTGGCGGACGCGGCCGGATCCTGCGCTGTTCCGTCGGCGCCGGTCGCGACGGGATCGGCGGCGGGGCGCGGGGCGGCGCCCTGGGGCGCGAGGACGGTCCGGTCGTGTGAGCCGGGCTGGCCGATGCTGAGCCACACGTCGAGGGACTGCTCGATCGACGGGCGCTGTTCGGCCGCGACCGGGCCGGCGATCTCGCGGTACCAGGAGCCGAATGTCGTGGCCTTGGTTTTGGCGAGGCCGAGGAGCCGGGCGGTGTCGACGGCGTCGTCGAACAGCTTGGCGAATTCCCGCATGCGCGCTTCGGAGCGTTCCCGGCGGGCTTGGGCTTCCGGTGAGTCCGGGTCTTCGTCGAGTTCGCGGACGTCGTCGTCGTCTTCGCTGAGCTGGGTGATCAGTTCCGCGCGGCGGCGCGTCACCTCGGCGAGCCGCTGTTCTCCGGGGAACGGCTTTCCCACCGCGGTGCGGGCTTTTTCGATGCCGGCTTGTTCGTCGGCGATGTCGCGACGGGTCTTCTCGCCTGCGGCGGCGATGTTTTTCAGCTGGTTTTCCAGGCGGGTGACCAGGCCGATCCCGCCGGGCAGGTCGGCGGGGTCGAGGTAGAACCCCGGGGTGTTCTCGTCCGCGGCGGGGAAGGTGACGTGGATGCGGAGTTCGCGGCGTTCGAGCGGCCGGAAGCGGGCGGTGATCTCGAATCCGCCGATCGACCCGATCGGCGCTTCCGTGGCGACGCGGGTCTGCGGGGCCGCGGCCATTCGCGCGGCCAGCAGGTCGCGCAGGGCTTGGGCGGCTTCGGGGCGTTTGCTGAAGGTGCGTTTGCCGACCGTCATCGCGAACTTGTCGCCGTCGGTGCTGACGAGGTGCTCGGCGACCGCGTCCTGGCGTTCGGCGAGGGCCTGCAGCCGGGGGATGCGTTCGGTGCCGCGGGTGATGGACAGTTTCAGCGCCTGCTGGGTCCGTCCGTGGCTGGAGCGCTGCCGGTTGAGGGTCTTGCGCTCGACGTCGAGATCGGCCTTTTCCTTGTACCGGGGGTCGCCGGTCGCGGCGGCCATGACGTCGGCCAGGCTCTGGCCTTCGTCGTTCTGGATCTCGCGGGTGCGCTCGGGCGGGACACTCGCGTACAGCGGCGCGAACATCGCCTGCTTCTGGGCGGTGATCTCCCATTTCTTGGCGTCCATGCTGGGCGCGAGGACCACGCGTTTCCAGAAGTATTCCTCGTTAAGGTTTCCCTGGCGTTCGGCGCGGCCGATGGCCTGCGCGGTGATGTCGGGCCGCCAGTGGCCGGTGATCTCGTAGCCGCCGATCACGCGCGTCTGCACGTTGATCCCGGCGCCCATCTTCATCGTGGACCCGACCAGGACCGAGATCGCGCCCTCGCGTCCGGCGGCGAGCATGTCCGCTTTGCGTTGCGGGGAGGTGGCTTCGTGAATGTAGCGGACGCTGCCTTCGGGAAGGCCGCGTGCGTGGAGCTGGGTTCGCAGTTCGTCGTAGAAGTTCCAGTGCTTGCTCGGGGTGCTTTCGTCGCAGAACACGAGGATGAGGCCGCCGCGCACGGGATGTTCGGTGCCGTCCTCGCGCAGGTACACGTTGTCCTTGGCCGCGTGCCATTCGGCGTGGATGTCGGCGGCGATGACGTCGACCTTCTGCGGTTCGGGGGTGGTGATGCCCACCGTGCGCAGGTCGAGCGCGCCCAGCTGCCCGTCGTGGGCGATCACCAGGTGGTTGTCGGTGCCCTTCGTCGGCGGCCCGTGCAGGATGCGTTCCCGCCTGGCCAGGTCGAGGGTGAAGATGCGCGCCTGGGGCGAGGCGATGACCTCGATGACCTCGATGCGGCCGTCGCGCAGGCGGGGCACCTTGAGGTTGAGGTCCCGCTTCATCTTGATGTCGGAGGTCAGGCGCAGCGACCGCCACAGTTCCGGTTCGTTGATGGGCCGGCGGGTGCGGCTCTTCGAGCGGAGCGTCCCGCCGGGGGTCATCTCCATGTAGGACTCGACGGTGACGTAGGTCCTGGCCCACACGTCGAACCGGGGCAGCCGGTGGCCGAGGCGGCGCAGCCACAGGTAGACCTCGCTGTATTTCCCGGTCCAGGGCGTCGCGGTGGCCAGGACGACCCGGGCGGTGCCGAACCGGTCCTGCAAGTGCCCCAGCTTCATGTCCAGGTCGATGGCGCGGTTGCTTCCCTCGATCACCAGGTCCGGGATCGCGGACAGGACCAGGCCGTTCTTGTAGTTCTGCGCTTCGTCGACGACCACGAAGTCGAATCCGGCGTCGACGAACGTCATCCCGGCGGTGTCGCGGTCGATCTCGGCAAGGCGCTTTTCCAAGCGCTGTTCGGCGTTTTCCATGGCGGACTCGATGCGTTTGGTCATCGAGTCGCTCATGAGGTCGGCGTGCGCTTCTTTTTCCTGGCGCAGGTCCTCGAGTTCGGCGCTGAGGAACTTTTCCTGGATCTCGGGCGGCAGCGGGATCCGCTGGAAGGACTCCTTCGTCATGATCACCGCGTCCCAGTCGTCGGCGGCGACCCGGGCGACGAAATCGGCGCGCCCGTCCTTGCCTTTTTTCTTGTCATTGGCCAGATCGGCGCTCAATCCGGTCAGCAGCCGGGCTTCCGGATAGGCCTGCAGCCACTCGCGCGTGAACTGCTCGGCGATGCTGTCGTTGGGCACGACGATCACGGGCTTGTCCGCGAGCCCGCGGCGCTTGCGCTCCATGACCCCGACGATCATTTCGAGCGTCTTGCCCGCGCCGACCTCGTGCACCAGTCCGGTGCCGCCTTGGTAGACGACCCGGGCGACCGCGATCTTCTGGTGCTCGCGCAGGGTGAAAGCCTGGGACAGGCCCGGAAGGGACAGTTCGATGCCGGAGAAATCGGTGGGGATCTCGGCGTTGAACTCGTCGTTGTAGAGCCGCATGACGCGCTCGGCGCGTTCGCTCTTCTCCCAGATCCAGTCCGCGAACCGGTCGTTGATCTCGACGGCTTTGTCGGTGGCCTCTTCGGTGGCCTCGGGGTCGAGGACCTCCTTTTCGACGACCTCCCCGTCCGGGTTGGTGACCTCGATCGTCTTCATGACGCGGATCGGGGCGCCGTAGAGCAGCCGCTCGGTGAGGTCGTAGGCGTCCAGTCCGCCGCCGGCCCAGATCTCCTCGGCCGCCAGGCGGGACGGTTTGCTCAGCTTGGAGCGGTTGGTGGCGACCCGCCACAGCCCGGCGACGCTTTCGACCTCGACGTTCTCGTCTTCGAGCAGTTCTTGGAGGAACTCCCGCACGTACTCGGGGCCGATCCAGGAGCCGAGCCGAACTTCGATGTCCTCGGGGCCGAGGTCTTCGGGGATGACCGGTTCGAGCGCGGCGACATTCGCCTCGAAGGCCGGGTCGTCCTCGGCGGCGAGGCGGGCCCGGGTGAGCTTCTGGCGGACGTTGCCGGAGAGGTAGAACGGTTTCCACACGGGTTCGCCGGTGTCGGGGTCGGTGAAGACCAGCCCTTCGAGGGCGGCGCGGGCCTCGTCCTCCCCTGGCAGTCCCAGCAGCCGGGCGATCTCGGGCAGGTCGATCCGGGAGTGGGTGTCCAGGCAGATCGACAGCGCTTCTTCGGGGGTGTCGGCCCCGAGCCGCTGGCGCGGCGGGTTGACCACCCGCCGGGTGAAGATGTTGGCCTTGCGGGCGGTTTGCGTGGTCGGGTCGAACTTCTCCAGGGCCCGGGCGACGTTGCTGAACGGGTCGGTGCGGAATTCGCCTTGCGGCGGGCGGATGATCATCGTGGTGCGCAGGCCGAGCGCGTCGAGATCGAGGCCTTTGGGCGTGGTTTTCGGTGCCCCGTCGACGATCTGCTGGCCTGCGGCCGCGACGCGTGCGCTCAGCCGCGGGTCGTCGATGCCGGCCAGAGCCAGCAGGCTTTCCGGTTCCATCGTCTCCAGCAGCGCCTGTTCGACCGCTGCTTTGTCGAGCCCCGGATCGTTGCGGCGGCGGTTGACGGCTTCCTGCTTCGCCGCCTTCTTCACCGCTTTGCCGAACGCGGTTTCGTGGCCCTTGACGATCGCGTCGAGGTGGCGTTGCAGGATGTCCTGGCCGAGGCCGTGGCCGCGCAGTTCGGTGAGGTACGCGAGCACGGCGTCGCGCGAGGCCGGGACTTTGTCGTGGTGGTTGCGGTCGCACCAGTCCCCGAACACGTGCCAGCCCTGGCGCAGCTGCGGGCGCTCCGTGAACCGGTTGACCGGACCGAATTCGGCGACGTAGGCGTCGTAGACGGTGTTGAGCTGCTCGCGCAGGTGCGTGATCTGCGGGGTGTCGTCGATCGAGTCCCGTTCCGCGCGCAGCAGCGCCATCGCCGCGTCGCGCACCCCGAGCAGGGAGCGCAGCTCGGCGGCCTGGCCCTTCGGTGGCTCGAACGGGGTGTCCTGGGATCCGATGCGCCGGGTGAAGCCGCCGTCCGGGAGCGCGGTGAGGAATCCCTGGAACTCGGCGGCCCGGGGGTCGACGATGTGGAGCGCGGTCGCCGGGCGCGGGACGGTTGCGCGGCGGGGCGTCATCGCCAGGCCGCGGTCGGCGGCGTTGTCGGCGATGCGGGCGAGGGCGGCCGCGAACTGCTGCGGCAGCGCGTCGAGGTCGCCGCGGACTTTCAGGTCTTCGGCGTTGTACATGCCATGGGTCAGGGCGAACTCGCCGAGGACATTCTGCGGGTTGTCCAGGAAGTACTGGTTGATCTCGACGTGTTCGCCGTTGTCGCCGACCGCGGCGGGCAGGGCTTTTTCCCAGGCCGAGAACGGCACGACCGGGTCGGGCTTGGCGTCGTCGTCGCGGCGGCGCAGGATCAGCAGGTCGGTGACGGCTTCGGTCCCGGCGGCGCGGCGGTGCGCGCCGGTGGGCAGCCGGACCGCGCCGACCAGGTCGGCCAGCAGCGCCATTTCCGCGCGGGCGGCGGGGTTGCGCGCGTCCATGGTGTAGCGGGAGGTCAGCACCGCGACGATGCCGCCGGGCCGGGTCAGGCGCAGGGATTTGAGGATGAAGTGGTTGTGGATGGAGTGCTGGCGGCCGGGATTGTGCTTGTCGTCGCGCAGCTTCACCTTGGCGAAGGGCACATTCCCGACCGCCACGTCGAACGCGCCCTCGGCGGCGTCGATGTCGGCGAACGAGCCTTCGGTGATGTCGGCCTGCGGGTAAAGCAGGTTCGCGATGGCGGCGCTGACCGGTTCGCGTTCCACGCCGTGCATGCGGGCGGAATCCGGTGCCAGGCCGATGAAATGCCCGGCGCCGCAGCCGGGTTCGAGGACCTCTCCCCCGGCAAAGCCCAGGCGCGCCATGCCGTCCCAGATCGCCGAGACCAGCGCCGCGTCGGTGTAGTGGGCGTTCTGGGTGCTGCGCCTCGCGGCCGCGTATTCCTCGTCGGTGAGCAGCTGCCGCAGTTCGGCGCGCTGCTCGGCGAAGTCGTCGCTGTCGAACAGCTGCGGGACCGCGCCCCACCCGGACCAGCGCGCCAGAGTCGCGCGGTCGTCGGGCGACAGGCCTGCGGACCCGTCGTCGGCGACGAAGTCCGGGTCCTCGTGGCGCACGCGGGCGAGAACGCGGATCGCGGCGAGGTTCGCCGCGATCCGCGCTTTCTGCCCCGAGGGCGCGAAGTCCTGCTGCCCCCGGGGCCGGAACCGCTCTAAATCAGACTGCCCGGCTCGGTGAACGCCATCTCGCGCAGCACGTCGTCCCTCACCGTCGTCGAGACGTTGTTCAGGCTCGCCAGATTCGCCATGAAGTCCGTGCTCTGGCCCGCCTGCTGCTGTTGTTCCGCTTCGTTCGTCCGGCGTTCGATCTCCGCGGCGATCCGATCGCCCAGATCCGTGAAGAACTTCGTCGGGTTCTCGATCTGGGCGTACTCCGCCGCCCGGTGCTTCCTCCAGTGTTCCTGGGTCTGTGCCCCGTAGTGATTCATCGTCACGGTCTCCATTGTGGCCTTGTTTTTCGGTTTCCTTCACGTCGTCCCCCCGGAGTTCGTTCTGGCTGTGCGGCGCGCGCGTGGTCAGCAGCGCGCCGGCGCGGTGGTCATCGGATCCGCCCGGAGCCCGGAGGGCTCGGGGCGTTGCGGTGCCGTGTCCCGGCGGTGCCGGGACGGGCAAGGCGCGACCGCGCGGCCCGTTCTTCCCGGACTCGCGGCGGTTCGGCGTCGTCGCGGGGTGCTGTGTCCTGCTCGCCGGGCTGGACTGGTGCCGGTTGCTCGTCCCGCCAGAAGGCTTGTTGCGATTCCTTGCTGCCGGCCAGTTCGGCGAGAACCGCGTCGGCGTGGGCGGCGCCGACGTCGCGGAAGAAGTGGTCGGTCTCGCCGTACTGGCCCGCCAGCGAGTCGTGCACGAGCACCTCTCGCGGGGGCACGGGAACGGGCTGGCGGGCGAATCCGATGAAGGCGGGTTCGTCGACGGGCTGGGTCATGCGGTCCTCCCCGGAGCGGTCGGCGTGGTCGTCATCGCGCCCGGCCCGTGCTTGGCGGGTGCGCGGGTCCGGTGTGGCGGCTGGCGGCGGTGCCGGGCCGCGCGACGCGCGCGGGCTTGGCCGGTTCTTGCGTGGCCTGGGCCGGTCCGGCGGCATCCGGGGCGGCGGCGTCCTGGGCGTCGGCTCGGTCGGAAGGGAGGCTGCGCAGGAGCGCTTTGCGGACGCGGTCGTTGCCGAGCGCGTCGCCGCGCAGAGCAGCGCGGGCGTGCTCGGCAAGGGGCTGCCTCGTCCATCGCAGCGTTCCGTTCGGGCGCGTCTCCGCGGCGCGGCCGGAAACGGCGTCGAGGGCGGCATCGAGCCGGCGTTCCAGGTCGGCACCGGGCGTCACCGGGGCGGGCCGGTCGTTCTCGCCGTGCGCGCGGTCCTGTGTCTCCTGCTCCCGGCCGCGGTCGTTCTCGGACAGGGCCCGCGGCAGCCGCACGCCGGTCTTGTGCGAGAGGGCGCGGGCGAGGTCGTCGAGTTCGTCGGCGACGGCCTGCACGTCCGCGGCCGGGAGGACGGCGGCGTGCTCGCGGATCCGCTCGCCGCGGTCGGGAGCGTCCAGTTCCTCGGCGACGTCGAGTGCGGGGCTGGGGCGGCCCTGTTGCACGTCGCGGAGCAGCTTGGCCTTCTGGGCAAGGCGGTCGATGAAGGCCGAGGTGTAGTGGGCGAGGTCGTACTCGGCTTCTGTGCCCTGCGCGTGTCTGGGTTCAGGGTTGTACCGCTGGACTTCGGCCTGCGGGTCGAATGGCCGCCAGTCCGGGATGTCTCGCATCCTCAGCAATTGCTCGGTCGCGAAGTCGGCGTGCCAGGTCCCGTTGAGACGGAAGTAGTAGTCGTCGATGCCGGCGTCGGCAAACTCCGCGTGGTTGCGCAGCCAGACCGCGTATTCAAAGACAGGCCAGCCAGCGAATCCCTCGAACGCCACCTCGTAGGCGGGCTGGGTCATGCGGTCCTCCCCTTCAGGCCCGTCGGTGCGGTCGTCATCGCGCCCGCCCCGTGCCCGGCGGTTGCGCGGGTCCGCCGTGGCGGCTCGCGGCGATGCCCGGCCGCGCGACGCGCGCGGGCTTGACCGGTTCTCGCGGGGCGTGCGTCGGGTCGGCGGCGTCGCGCGAACCGCCGTGCGGCCCGACGAAGCTGACGGGGCCGGCGCCGTCGCCGCGCAGGAATTCCTGTGCCAGTCGGCTTTCCACCATTGCCTCGCGCCGGTCGGGAGGCAATGGCCTGGACACATGCCGGACCGTCCCGTCCGGCAGCATCTCCGGGAAGGTTCCGAAGAAGGCATCGAGGGCGGCATCGTCGCGGCGCACCGGATCGGCGCCCTGCTGCGCAGCGCCGCGCCGCGGCTGCTCGTCCGGCCGCGCGGCCTGGTCGCGTCCGGGCGCGGGTGCGGGAGCGGCGGGCTGGTCGTACTCGCCCCGCGCGCGGGCTTGGACGAGGTGGACGTTGCGGACCAGGCCCGCCTGCAGCGGAGGCAGTTCGCGCACGAGAGCGGGGTCGTACCGGACGAGTTCGGCGATCCGGTCGGCCAGCGGCGCGACGGTCGCGCGGTCGGCGCGCGCGGCGGGGTGCAGGAGCGCGGTGAGCAGTTCGTCGGCGGCAGCCCTCAGTTGGCGGAACACGAGGTTGTCGGGAGCAGGCGGGTCCGGGAGCGACGTTACGGCGTAGAGGTTCCAGCGGGTCGAGGAGTCCGGCAGCAGCGCTAGCACGACCTGTACGCGCTCGGCGGTGAGGTATTCCGCGAGGATGTGGTTCTGGGTGTCGAGAGCGGCGACGCGGGCGGTGCGACGGTCGCGTTCGGCGCTCTGCTCGGCGGGATTGTCCGAATGCAGCCAGGGCAGGGCGAGGTGGAGTTGGTAGTGGTCGATCGCGGCGGTCAGCTCTTCCAGCGCCGCGTGGTCGCGCACCGCCCACTCCCGGCGCCGGTCGTCTTCTGCCAGCCGCCACGGCAGCGGACGACCGGTCTTCTCCGCGAGTTTTCGGACGACGTCGTCGAAGCGGTCGGCGAGGTCCATCGGGGCGGAGAGGCCGCGGGTCTGCTCGCGCAGCCGGGCCAGTTCCGGCGCGTGCTGCGCGGGGTCGAGGAACGGGGACGGTTCGCTGTCGTTCCGGTGCAGTTCGCGCAGCAGGTCCGCGCGGTGCGCGAGGCGGCCGATCAGCGCGGAGGTGTAGAGCCAGGTGTGGTCTTCGGGCTCGATGCCGGCGGACCAGGTTTGCTGGGGGTCGTAGCGGTCGATCTCGGCGTCCAGGTCGAACGGCCGGTACTTCAGGTCGCCGTGCATCCGGGTCATCTGGTCGGCGAGGAAGTCGCCGTCGGTGTTCCCGATGTCGCGGAAGTGCGTCTTGACTCCGTCGGGCTTGCCAGGCGCCGGGTCGTAGTCGTGGGCGTAGGTTTCCGGTGGCGGGGGGACGGGCCGTCCGGCGAATCCCAGGAACGCGGGCGGCTGTTCGGGTTCGGTCATGCTGTCCTCCCGGTGGCGGGGTCGGCGCCCGGCTGCGGCGCCGGGTCGTGGCCGAGTTCGGCGACGGTGGCGGAGTGCCGGTTGGGGGTGCAGGCGTGGAAGGGCCCGTAGGGGCTGGTGAGCGTGGCCAGGTGCGGGTCGAGGTGGTCGCGCAGGTAGACCGAGAGCCAGGACGGTTCGTCCGAGTCGGACAACTCGCCGAAGGCCAGGTACAGGGCGGTGAACCGTTCGACGGCGTCGTGGTGCAGCCACCACTGGCGGCACCAGCGGATGCCGCCGCCCTCGCCGGTCGTGGTGGTCTTGCGGACCATCGATGCGATGTGGACGGTCACCCAGGCGTGCAGCGCGCCCGGCGACGGCCGCGCGACGGGGGCTGCGGCGCCCGCGCCGTCCTTCCCTCCGCCGCTGGTTTCCGGTGCGGGCGCGGCGGGTCCGTCGTCGGCCGCGGCGGCGGGGCCGACGGGAGGCGCTGACGCCACCGCCTGCATCTGCGCGTAGAGGTTGCTGAACTGGTAGCTCATGTCGGCCAGGCCGTCTTCGAGGTTGTCCAGGCCGTTGTTGGCCATCTCGACGGCATTGCGCATCAGGACGACCTCGCCGCTGACCTGGAACTGCTCGGTCTCCAGCGAGCGCAGCCACCGCCGGACGCGCTGTTCCAGCGCGGCCAGGTGCGCGAGGGTCGCCGGTTCGGTGTCGTCGGCGGGCCAGGCGGGTTCGTCCGGGGAGTCCGGCCCCGGCCCTGCGGGCGGGGCGGTCACGGCCGTGTCCCTGTCGGTGCGGCGGCGTCCGGGGGCCGCAGCGATTTCGCGACCGGGTTGTCGGGCCCGAGGTACTCGATGGCCGACTGCTGGATCTGCGCGGTGGCCTCTTTGGACAGTTCGACGAGCTGGCGTTTCTCCTCGCCGTCGGGTTCGGCGTACCAGGGCCGCAGCCGCAGCATGCCGGGGCGGCGCCCGGAGGTGATGAGCAGGGCGTTGGTGCGCGGCATCGCGGCGATGTCGGCGGCGGTGAGGATGCGTTCGGTGTGCAGCTGGCGCGAGGTCGAGGGGCCGCCGCTGGAGTAGCTGTTGGAGGTTTCCTCGACCTTGTGGTCGCCGACCAGGCGGCTCAGGTCCTCGGCGAAATCCGGGTCCGCGATTCCGGCCCCGATCGTCTTGATCGTGGCCGCGCTCCACAGCGCGTCGAAACCCTCTTTGCCCCACACGCTGCGTCCTTGCTCGCGGGACTGCAGGACGGTGGTGACCATGATCGATTGCGACCCGAACCACGAATACCAGCCGGGCAATTCCGGGATTCTGACGATGTTGGCCGCCTCGTCCAATTGCAGGGTCATCGGAGGGTCCAGGCGGCCGCCGTTGGCGGCCGCGGCCCGGAATGCGACGTTGCACAATTCGCCGACCATGGCCGCGACGATCGGGCGCCCCGACCCTTGTCCTTCGCGGGTGAGCAGGTACAGCGTCGGGTGCGCGTCCCCGGGCCGGGTGATCAGGTCCCAGAGGTTCAATTCCCTGATCAGGCCAGGGTCTTTGGGTATTTCCTGCCACGACAGCGGCGGCGTGACCCAGCGCAGAAGCGCTTCGGAGTCCAGACAGGAAATGGCGGTGGCGACGCCTTCGTAGACGCCGCCCCGGGTTTCCGGCGGCAATTCCAGCGTGGCGCGCAGCGAATCGCCCTGCCCGCCGAAGCCGTGCCGGTCCAATTGCACTGCGGGTTCGTCGGAACGGGTCGCGACCCAGTGCACGACGTCGCGCAGCGAATGCCCCGACACCGCCGCGGCGAGCAGGATCTGCCGCAAGGTTTTCTCGGCGGCGGGCGTGAAGAAGGGGTCGGCGCGGTCGGTGCCGCCGCCCGCGCCGCCGCCGACCTCGCGCATGAAGTACGCCGCCATCCGCGAGGCGGACTCCACATCGGACACTCCGGCGAGCGGGTTCCACCAGAACGTCTGCGGCTGGTAGGTGATGTGGTTGCAGTCGAAGAGGTAGATCTCGCCGACGAGGGCGCGCAAGCCCTGGGTCAGCGCCCACACGTCGCCCTTGTTGGAGGTGGCCACCACCGTGCCGGGGGCGCTGAGGATCTCGGGGACGACTTTCGCGCTCGTTTTGTTGCTGCGGGGCCCGCAGATCACCAGCTCGACGTCCTCGTGGCTCTTGTAGACGGTCCGGCCGCCGATATCGCCCAGTGCCGCGCCGATCTGGCGGGGGGCGAGGTCGCGCGGGCGGGCGTCGGCGAGCGAGGGCCGCAGGCCCTGGGCGCGTTTGGCCATGGCCGGCTGCTGCAGTTCCCGGAATTCCTTGGCGGAGTTCATCGCCCGGTGCCCGTCGCGCGGCCGTCCCCGTTTCGCGACCAGGACCGCGACCGTGATCGCGGCAGCGAGCAGCAGCGCCATCTGCGCGCCGAAGACGGTCCAGAACCAGAACGGGGAACCACCGGGGCCGATGAGACCGGCCAGCCCCGCCCGGCGCAGCGCGTTGGGGAAGGTTCCGGGCGAGGGAACGGGAAACCCGGCGACGCTGGCGGCCTGCGCGGCGACCCAGAGCGTGCCGCCGAGCAGGAACACGAAGCCGATCAGGCCGACGATCACCCACGGCAGCACCGGGGTCGCGCCGGAGGCGTGGCGGCGGGAGGTGGGCGAGGTCATCACGCCGCCGCCGATCGGGGCGCGGCGTCGAACGCCGAATCCGTGTTGTAGAGCTCGAGTTCGCGCGGGGTGAGGTTCATCCGCACCGGCAGCCCGGCGCGTTCGCCCGCTTTGACGAGGTAGAGCCCGCGTCCGGGGTGGCGCTGCCCGGGAACCCAGGTGCCGGCCGACTGCCAGGAGGAGAGCATGTCGGCTTCGCGCGAGGACAGCGACACCGTCAGGCTGCGCAGTTCCGAGGCCGGGAGCCCGCCGTAGACGTGGATCGCGCACCGGGCGGCGATGCCGCGGGCCTTGGCGCGGTCCTCTTCGGACGGCAGCGCTTCCAGGTCGTCCATGGAGTGCGTCAAATAGACGCTGGCGACGCCTTTGTGCCTGTTGAGCCGGGTCAGCCGGTCGGATTTCTCCACCAGCCCGGACCCGGTGCGCAGCGCCCGCCACGCCTCGTCCTGGATCCAGAGGATGTTGCGGCCGTGCCCGGTCTGGCGGGCCTCGATCATGCTCGCGCCCCAGGCCCAGGAGCAGAGCATCGCCGCCGCCACGACCTCGTCGGTTTCCTCGTCCAGCACGGAGATGTCCAGCGACGTCGCCGGGGACCCGGGGTCCAGGCGCGCGGTCGAGCGCCGGTCGAACAGGCCGCGCAGCGGTCCTTCCACGAGCAGGTCGAAGCTGGAGAGGACCTCGCGGACCAGGTCGAAGTAGCGTTCCCGACTCTCGCCGATCCGCGCGGCGGCCAGCAGCTGCTGCGGCGCCTGGTCCAGCACCGCGCGGACTTCCGGGATAGTGGGCTGGTTGTCGGGGGCGGCGTCGGTGGCCAGGTCGATCGCCCGGGAGACCAGGTTGCGTTCGGTCGGCGTGGGGTGGCGGTCCAGTTCCAGCAGCAGCAGGCCTTCCAGCAGGCTGGCCTGGCGGGCGCGGATGGATTCGCGCAGGGCGTCGCGTTCGCGGCCGCTGGTGGTCGCGAGCAGCGCGGCCAGCGGGCCGGGGTCAAGCGGGTTGATCGCGTCGTGCCCGCGGCCGATCTTGATCACGGTGCCGCCGAGGCGGCGGATCAGGGCCGTGTATTCCCCTTTCACGTCCGCCGGGCAGAAGATCATCCAGCCGAACGCGCACAGCCCGGTCCCGAGCCGTTTCGCGAACGCGCTCTTTCCGACTCCCGGCTGCGCTTGAACCCACAGCCCCGTGTTGGAAATGAGGCCTGTTTTCAACCAGTCTCCGGGGTGGAGCCCGATGGGCTCGTGGGTGTGCAGGTCGTGTCCGATCGGGACGCCGCGCACCCGCGCGCCGGACCCGCCGACGAACGGGAACAATCCGGCCAGCTGCGTGGTGGTGCCCTGCCACAGCGCGGCCGAGCCGACGTGGTGGTCGCGTCCGCCCTGGGGCACCGCCCAGCCGCGCGCGGGCGGAACGGGCAGTGCGCGCAGCTCGGCCAGCGGGTCGCTGCGCTCGGGCTGATGGCGCAGCGTGGCGTCGGCGACGGTCTGCGGAATGACGAGACCGCCGTCGGCGTGGTCGGGATCGGTGTCGGCGCGTGCAGTGCGCCGGCCGAACAGATTCATCGCGTTCCCCCTGATCGCGTGAACTGCTGGTCCAGCAACGAAATGTGAGATGGCGGCATCCGGTCCGACCCCCAGCCGGGCCGGATGCCGCCGGTGTGCATGCGAGTCCCCGCCTGCCACCGGGCGCGGGCGGAACTCGCAGCACGGCGTGTGGTTCCGCGCGCAGCGGCGCTGCTGCGGAACTGCCGCGCGTCAGTGCGCGATCGGGCGAGCGGACGGCGCCTGCGGCGGGTCGGGATTCCCGCGCCGGGGCTGTGTCGCGGCCATGTTTCCCCCATGGTGTTCGCGTTGGCGTGCTTGGTTTTTCCGCGCATCGCGCTACTGCTGTCCGGGACTGCCCGGCGGCAGGCGCCCGGCGCGGCGGGTGCGGCCGACGCACCGCCCGCGGTAGGGGTGGACGCGGCGGCGCGCCGTCGCGGGCAGCGCCGCCGGTTTCGTCGGCGGCGCGCCCCGGAATCGGTTGCGCCGCAGGAATTCGGCGGTGTTCATCGGGCCATCCGCCCGCGCCGCGCCAGCTCCGGCGGGTAGATCCCGACGCCAAGGGAGGCGGCGAACCCGGCGCCCTGCCAGCCCCAGCACCGGCGCAGCCGCAGTTTCGCGTTGCGGGCCCGGCTCTCGACGTCGGCGATCGCGTCCGGCAGCCGCCGGGGATCCTCGACGGTGGTCGTGACGTACATGCCCCACAGCCCGACGCCCGCGCCCCGGGCTTCTTCCTCGGCGGCCTGGCGGGCCCGGACCTCGTCGGTGCGGTCGCGGGCGGTGTCGTCGATGCCGCGCCGGCGGCGCACTTCGCGGCGGAACGCCGAGCCGGTGGCCTCGCGCGCCACTACGTCCCCGGCCTGGTCGGCCGGATACGGCTGATAGGTGATGGTGACCCGGCGGTGGTAGCGGCCCGGCGTCACCAGCGGCGCCAGGACGTTGCTGGTCACCAGCTGGTTGGGCAGGCCCGCCAGGGCCCAGGTGCAGCTCCACCCGGAGTCGTGCCAGTAGTGGTCGGCCAGCGCGTGCGCCTTGACCGGCCCGGCGTCGGCCCATGCCAGCAGGTGCTTCTGCTCGGCCAGGCGGGCGAGTTCGCCGCGGGCGTGCGGGTCGTAGGCCGAGCGCAGCCAGTGGGTCATGTCGGCGGCGGTGGCCCGGCCGAGCATCGCGACCCCGCACAGCGGGAGGTCGCCTTCCAGCCCGGACAGCGCGCGGGAGACCTCGGCGACGCGTTCGGCGTCGTCGCGCGGCTGCGGCCGCGCCCGCTGCGGCTGGAACGTCAGCGACACCCGGACGGAAATGTCCGCTGTGGACCCGCGGTGCGCCTCGGCGACCTCGCGCATCGTCTCGCGCGCGACCGCCGGCGCGGCAGGGTCGAGCCGGTCGCTGACGTAGTCGGCGAGTTCGGTTCCGGTGCTGGGGGCCGATTCCACCGTGATCGAGGCCCATTCCACGGTCGGCTCGTACCCGAGCGACGCCTGCCACGCGGCGAAGGACCCGATCCACAGGTCCTGCCGGTCCTGATCGGCCAGGACGGTGCCCACCGGAGCGACCCGCAGCGACGCGGTCAGCCGCCCGGTGCGCCGGTCCCACAACAGGCCGAACGGGTTGCCCAGTCCGTCCTTTGTGGACAGCGGCATCAGCGGCGCGAGGACGCCGGGCAGTTCTTTTCCTCGCGGGTGCCGGGTGAAGACCCCGGATTCCCACTCGGACCAGCCTTTGCGGTTCGCGGTGGCGCTGCGGGCGGCGATGATCAGCGACCCGCCCAGCGACACGCCGCGCGAGCGGTGCGGCACCAGCGCCAGCACGCCGGTGACCAGCGACACCAGCAGCGCGATGCCCATCACCAGCAGCGGAAGCCCGGTGCTGGCGACCAGAACCCAGGTCCCCAGCGGGAACATGACGCAGCCCGCCATGACCGCGGTCTGCGATTCGGACAGCTTCCCGACGCCGAAGCCCCGCCTGGCCCGCCATCCCCCGTACGTGCGCGTGTCACTCATCGCCGGACCCCTCGGTCATCGTGTCGCTGACTGCTCCCTTGGTCGCGTTTCCGCGTTCCAGAGCCGCACCGGCCACCGCCCCGACACCGGCACCGGCAGCTCCGGCACCGGCACCGGCGGCTCCGGCACCGGCGCCGGCTGTCCCCGTTTCCGCTCCGGTGCCTGCCGTCCCCGCTTTCGTTCCCGTGCCTGCCGCGGCTTCGGGTCCGTGCTCGGCGTCGCCGCCGCTTCCGCCGCCGGGCGGTCCGCCGCCGTGGCCGGTGTCCGGAGCGCCTCCGGGCCGGTCCCCGGCTCCGCCGCCCCCGCCCGGCCCGCCCCCGCCCGGCCCGTCGCCGTTGTTGGCCGGGGTCACCGGCGGCGCTCCGGCGCCTTGGTTGCCGCCGCCGTCTCCGGCGGGACCGGAGCGGTCCATGAACTTGCTGAAGCCGCTGGCGCCCGCGCCGCCGATCATGCTGGCCGCGGCTCCGGCCGCCATCGCGCCGCCGCCTCCGCCGCCGGAGGAGACGAACCGCTGCCCTCCCCAGTCGAAGAACCTCAGCATCGTGGGCATCGCGATCACCGCCATGGCGAGCACGGCCATGCCGGTGAGGATCGTGCCGATGTCGGTGCCCTCGCCCAGCAGCAGGAACCCGATCGCGTAGACGATCGCCGCGATCGGCTGGTAGAGGATCAGGCTCAGCGCCCAGCTCAGCAGTTTGCGCAGCCACGGTTTGGTGGCCTCGTTGATCTGCCCGGCGGCCGCGGTCGGGATCAGCGCCAGGATGATCACCAGCGCGCCCATCCGGAAGAACCCCAGGATCCACTGGATCCCGGAGAGGAAGAACATGACGAGCGCCAGGAAGAAGATCGCGGCCGTCGACGCGGCGACGTTGGCCTGCATGGCGTTGGTCATGGTGGTGGTGAACTTCTGGATCGAGGCGCTGAGCACCTGGTCCGACAGCGCGAGCCCGCCCTGGTACAGCAGGACCGCGGCCGCGGTGCCCATCGTCGACCAGCCCGCGAACGACAGCAGCCCCATGCCGGTGTTGACCAGCGGCTCGGCCTTGCGCTTCCAGATCATGAGGATGCCTTGCCAGACAACGGACCCGACCAGCAACACGAGCCCGACGTAGAGCAGCAGGCCCTGGATCTCGGTGATCGAGGGGCCTTGCAGCATCGACGAGCGGTCGCTTTTGGTCCAGTACGTCATGGCCTCGGCGAGCAACTCGACCGCGCCCTTGGCGATGGAGTTGGCGAGGTCGGTGAACCAGTTGTGGACTCCCGACCCGATCTGGCAGCCGACGTCGAGCGTGCCGCAGTCGTCGGCCAGCACGATGGTCGCGGGCATCAGCGGCCTCCCGCCGGAACGGCTCCGAGCGAGGCGTAGCCGTCCACTGAGGACTTCGCGGTGGCGCGCGGACGCGGGAGCTGGACCCGCCAGTCGCCGGAGACCCATTGCAGCGTCACGGAAAGGTGTGCGAAGGACTTGCTGGCCGACGTCTGCGGGGTCGCCGCCGCGAGCTCGACCACGACCAGTTCGCCTGCCGGGTCGCCGGCGCTGATCCGCCACCACCACTGGGTCGGCCGGGTATCGGCGGCGTGCGCGTCGCTCTGCTCCTGCGCCAGCTGCGAGAGCGCCGACTGCGCGTCGCCGACCGTCTGCTCGGCGTACGTCGCCCGGTAGACCGCGGCGCCCGACGCCGCCGACAGCCGCACCGTGAGGTTGATCGCGGCGAACACCGCGCCGTCGCGGTCGTGGGCGAAGCCGCGCGCGCGGCCGCCGGTCGTGTCGCGGGGTCCGGCGCAGTCGCTGACCGGCGCCGGGTCTCCGCTGGGCGCGGCTTCCCACCGCGTGAGGCAATGCGGCTGCTGCCCGCTCGGCGGGGGGCCCTCGGCGGAGCGGGACGGCGGCGCGGCGGTCTGCTGCGGGTGCGCGGTCACGGCGCCGGAACTGCTGCTGATCAGCCATCCGACGAGGCCGGTGGCGACGATCGCGGCGACGAGCGCGACGATCCACCAGCGACGTCGCGTCCGCTGGCGGGCGGCCATCAGATGAGCCACCCCACGATGGAGGTCGCGCCGAGGATCAGCGCGAGGCCGCCCACGACCCACGGCAGAGCCATCGCGCCCTCGACGGCCATGTTGTTCCTGTTGCGGCGGCCGACGGCCATCATGATCCCGGCCGCGACCAGGGCGGCGACCGCGCCGACCAGGCCGCCCCATTTCATCCAGGCGACCATGGTGGACGCCGCCTCGGAAAGCTTGCCCGGCGGCGCATGCGGCTTCGGGTCGTCGAAGCCCGGAATGCCGGGTTCCTGCATGAGCCAGACGTTGACCGCGGCGATTGCCTTGCTGAACACGATCTTTCCCCCGTCTATCCCCCGGTGACGCGCCCCAGCCCCCCTGGCTGCGGCGCGGAATACTGAGGCGGCCTGGCTGGCAGGCCGCCGGCGGGCAACGGCGGACCGGCGCGCGGCGGGAACTCGCGGGGCCGGGGCGGCGCGACGGCTCGGCCGCGCGGCACGACAGCGGACTGAGGATGTGCCGGGTGCGCGGGCACGGAGTACATGCGCCGCAACGCGTCCTGCAGCCGGCGGACCAATTCGGCGACCGGCTTGGGGATCGTCTTGCCCGGCGCGGCTTCCAGCTCCGTCCACTGGCGTTGGTGGAAGACCTGGAGCGTGGCGGTCAGGTGCGGCTCGGCGCTGCGCAGGTGCGATTTCGACGCGCGGCTGATGCCGCCGGGCACCGTGTGCATCACGATCAGGACCGGCGGGCGCGGGCACGCGGCGAGCGCGCGGCCCAGCCGGGCCGTCCCGGCGGCGGTGTTGCTGGTGACCAGCACATCGAGCAGGCCGCCGCGATAGACGCCGAGGTCGCGCACGGGAA
Source organism: Streptomyces sp. AA4 (assembly GCF_000158875.1). NCBI lineage: Bacteria > Bacillati > Actinomycetota > Actinomycetes > Kitasatosporales > Streptomycetaceae > Streptomyces > Streptomyces sp. AA4. Next base: position 30,945 of record NZ_GG657748.1, read on the forward strand.
TCGACAGCTCCGCGTGCACCGCGCGGGCGAACGCGGACGTTCCCACGCCTCCCGCGGTGCCGCCAACCACGAGCGGCCGCTGCCCATCCGTCACGCGTCCCCCCGAACACCGTGTGCCCGCGCTGCGCGCTGGACTGTTGCTGCCGCCCGGATGGGCCACGACGGCAGAAGTCGTTCACTTGGTCAGGTCGCCCGGCGGCGTTCGAGGGGTCCGGCGAACCGGTCACCCTCGCGCCGCCGGACGGCCGCTGCGGTTGCGGGCGGCGATCTCCCCCGATCACCGCCCACCGGTACCCGGGCGACCCGGCCCTCGACGGGCTGAACGCCCCCGATCAACGGCCGAGCCGCCCCGGGCAACGGCTTTCTTGCCTTGCGATCCCACGGAAGGCGCGTCGCGCCCGCGGCCGGGGCGGGAGCCGGTCCTGCGCGTCGCCGCGTGTGCGTCGCAGGAGACTCTCTCGCCCCGTTGATCACTCTCCGTGCCTGAGCGGCGCTCAGGCGGCTAACCGTGATCCGCGTTCTTCTGTTCGACCTGCTTTTGCGGTCCCCCCACAAGGTCGACCAGTCAGTTACTCCGAGTTACCGCCTTCTCCTTTGAGGAGATGATCCACATGTACCCGGTCGCAGAGTGTGACACCAGCTCTCCGGCTAACTACAGTTAATCTATCACCCGTTTGGCCGATCCTGCCACACGCCTTAATGACTTTGCGTAATGCTCGCCTTCGAGGAGCGAGAGCGCGGGTTCGCGCGATGGGGCGACGTGCGGACGACCACGGACCAGGTCGGCGGTGTCGGAGGAGGAGCACGAGGCGGTTCGCGCGTCGTCGCGGCGGCGCGGAAGGACTGGGCGGGGATCGGGGTACTCGCCGATCCCCAGGCCGCGCTGGCATTGCTGGCACCGTACCCGTTGTTCTACGGTGCGACGCCTGCGTGGCCGCAGACCGTCGGTACTCGGCACTGCCCGGGACCGGGGCCCCGCGCGGGCGGCAAACCGTCGTGCCGGAGATTTCCAGCGGCCTGTCCTCGACGGCTGTCGTGCGCGGCGGAACGCGGGCGCTAACCGATGTGGCCGCCGTCCCGCAGGACGACCTCCAGCGCGGGGTACAGGTAGTAGCTGTCGTTTTCCTCGGACAAGTCCTTGATCTTCGTGAGGAAGTCGACGAACGCCGTCGCCCGGATCGTCCCGAGGCGGGCGGTGGTGCGGAACAGCGCTACCGCCAACTCGGGCATCTGTGCGGCCCTGCGGCACTCGTGGTTGTCCGCCCACGCCGTCAGGGCGGCGTGGAGATCGTCGAGGGAGAGGAAGGGACTGTGCTGGACGAGCAACTGGCCGGCTTGCTCCCCGATGCGGAAGCTTCCGGCTTCCTTGAGGAACCCGAGCACTTCGGGGAGGAAGTAGCGATGGGGGCGTGCCGCGACGACGTTCATCCGGTGCAGCTGGGGCAGGGAGGAAAAACGCTGTTCGAGATCGGGGAACCGTTCCCTCGCGTAGGTGCTGGTGACGACGGCGAGGACTGACGCGGTGTCGGCGGGAAGCGGGTCCCAATGCCCGGCAGCGATGGTCGGGCTCAGCAGGATCTGGAACTTCTTGCGGAGCGGTTCGTCCACAATGTCCCAGAAGAAGTCCTCGTCGCAGAGACGCATGAGTGCGCGAAGCTGCTTGTCGCCCTCCAGCGTCTCGAATTCGCCGCGCTGCGTCGCTACGGCTGAACGGACAAGCTCCCTGTCGCGTTGCGCGAACGCCAGCAGCACGAAAGCGGACCTGTAGGCGTACTCGACGGCCGGCAACCGGTTCTCGGGATCGAGTTCGCGGAGAGCGTGTTTCGCGGCGAACTTGGCGATGTTGGTCCGGGCGGCCGTGCGAACGCGGTCGAAGAAGTTGGCCTGGACGAGGGAGACCACCGGCACGAACGAAGGGTCGCAGGTGTAGTTGATGTACTGCTCGAGGATTTTCCCGCCTTGCGTGGGGGGATGGGTCAGCAGCGTTGTCAGCGCGACAGCCAGGTGCGCGCGTGCGACTTCGGGCTGCGGCTCGTACGCTTCGCCGAAACTCCGCAGGGACGGGTGCACGCAGAGGTTGCGGTCCTCCCGGATCCGTTCGAGCTCGCGCTGGCCGATCGGGTCGATCAATTCGAACTGCGCCGCCTTGCTCAGCAGGCCGGCTTCGATGTTCTGCATGGCCTTGACGCCGTCCGGGCTGACGCCCTTCTCCTGAGCGCCGGTCACGCTGGCGCGGAAGGCAACCGCTGCGCCATCGCCGGAGTCCGCGAGCTGGATGAGCTTGGCGATGATGTCGGCGGTTACCGCGGTCCAGGTCGCCGCGATGCTCGCGCGGATGGCGCCGGAGGTGTAGCAGCGCCAAGCTTCCTCGGCAAGCGGCCTGGTGTCCGGGCTCCAGACCCGCGCGATCAGGCTCTCGACATCCGCCACCGGCAATCCCCTCGTTCGACGCGTGAGGGAAGGCTAGTCGAGGTTCCCGCGCGTGCTCGGGAACCTCGGCGCCGCCGGAGGCATTCCAGTGACGCCGCACCGCTTCGGACCCTCTCGCGGAAGAGGCTGTGGTGCTAGCTACTGGGTGAACCCGGCTTTTGTCAGCGCCCTGATCAGCGTCGTGACGGCGACGGTCGTGACCCTGGCCATCGAGTTCGCCGCGAAGCCGCGGCTGGAAGCGCGCAAGGACCCCGAATCGTGTCCGCGCATCGGGAGGTTCGCGCGGTGCGCGCAAACCTCGCTGAGCTGGGCCACCAGTTGATGCAGGCGCGGATGACCGTCGGCACGCGCCTGCTGCCCGATCGCGAGACCTCACACCGGATCGCCTCGTTGGCGCAGGAGGCCCATCGGCAGGCGGCGAGCGCGGAGAACGCGATCCCGCGCGGAACGCGCTCCGCAACATCCGGCACTACTGCGAACTGGTGGCCAGCCACCCGGGCGCCGACGACTACGCCGCCCGCTTCGCGACGATCAAGGACCGCCTGGAATCCGCTGACCGCGAGCGAAGCAAGGCCGAGCGCCTGTAGTCGATGCCCCGCTGGAAGTTCTGGCAGCAGAAGGCCGCCCTCGCGGCGACGTACGAGGCCCCAGAAATTGCCGCCGCTGAAGAACTTCGCCAGATGACCCGCGCCCGGATCCACGCCGCCGCGCCGGCGAGGCCCGGGGGCGCACGCCGCGAAGGGGGGAGAACGCGCCGCCTTGGCGTTAACGTAGGGCGCACCGGGGCACGGTCTGGACAAAGGGGGATCAGACATGTCGCAGATCGGACCGGACGGACCGGACGGACCGGACGGGCCGGTGCCGGGAATGACAGGGCCGAGCGGCCGTTACGAGCGGCTGATGGACGCGCGCGCCCGCAGCGACCGTCGACGCCGGTGGGCCGTCGCGGGTTACGTCCTGGCACAGCTCGCCGTGGTCGTTGTTGTCGTCGCCCACGGCTTGCCGCGCACGGGCGTGGTGTTCGCGGGCATCGCCGTTGTCTCCGGCCTTGCGCTGCTCGGCGCGATCGGATTCGGCTACTTCCTCGGGGAACGGGCTGCCGTCGGCGAGTGGGATCGGTCCGAAGCTCTTGCCCTGGGCGGGCACGAGCGGTCAGGGATCGGACGACGTCCGGGGCGGGGACGGCCGCTCGGCGGCCCGTGGCGCGGGCGCCGCGCGGCGAGGAGCGCCGGCGGCTCCGGCGATCCGCTTGCTGCCGCTGCCGATTCGCCGCCGACGTGACGAGGTTTTCCTGCTAGCTCCGCAGCGGGGACGGCTGTGGGCGCAAAGCGTTCGGCGCCGACTGCGCTGCCGAACGGTCGGAGCCCGGGCCAGCCGAAGGGTTTCGCGCTGGTGCTGGGCTCCCGGTCAGGAAGGTTCCGACCGCGGCGTCGTCTCCGCCGCGCACGCGGTTGATTGGTGACCGGTCCGTGCCGCCATTCCGGCGATCTTCCGTGCTCGCAGCCGAGGTTGCCGTTTCGGTGCCGTCGTTGACCGCAGACGGTTCATCAGGCGGACGTACTGCGAGTTGAACCCGAAACAGACGGCCGTGACGAGCGCGAACCAGCCTGCGGCCCACATCGCCGAGGATGCGGTGGCGCCGGTGACTGCCCAGAAGGCGACAGCGGCGGGCACCAGGTACCAGACATCGCGCAGCGTCAAGCGAAGGGCTTCGCGATGCCCGACCCGCTGTGCCGGGTTGGCGTTCACCCGGGTGTTTCCCCCTTCTCCCGTCTCCATGACCTGGACGCTCTATTTGACCATGCCGGGCAGCGACCCGACCGGCTCTCGCGCACCGGTCCCGGCGCCCGGAGAAACGCCGCGCCGGGACCGGTCCGCGTTCTGGGAGTCCGGCCGTTCGTCCGCCCGGCGTGCTAGCTGTTCCTCGCGAGCGCCGGGCGTTCGCTGTGCGCCGTCGGGATGCGGTGCGGCCCCTCGCCCGCGCGGGGAACGAGCATGGCCAGCGCGACGACCTGGTTGCGTCCGTTCTGCTTGGCGACTTCGAGCGCTTGGTCGGAGTAGCGTTCCAGCGCGGCGATGTCGGTGCCCTGTTCGGGCGAGGTTGCGACGCCGATCGAGATGGTGCACCGGGGAAGCCCGTCGTGTCCGAGCCGGATCGTGTCGCCGCCGGCCGGGTTGACGACCTTGGTCTCGAGTTTCTCGACCGACCGGCGGATCCGCTCGGCGATGTCGACGGCTTTGGTCCACTCGGTTCCCGGGAGGACGACGGCCATTTCCTCGCCGCCCGTCCTCGCGAGGATGTCCCCGGCGCGTGTCTCGGTGCGCAGCACCGTCGCCACGGCCTCGAGCACTTTGTCGCCGCCGGGGTGGCCGATGCGGCTGTTCCACCACTTGAAGCGGTCGATGTCGAGCATCAGCATGGTGGTGGGCTGGCCGTTGGCATGGTCGAGGTCCACCGCCGCGGCGGCGAGCGCGTCGAATCCGCGCCGGTTCAAGAGCCCGGTCCGGGCGTCGGTCAGGGCGTCGGTCCGGTGTTTCTTGCTTTCGGTTTCCAGCGCCGCGATGCGTCCGATGCTGCGGGTGTCGTAGACGGCGACGGCGAGCATGCCTGCCAAGGCCGGGGCCGGGAGCGCGACGGCCACCAGCGCGACGGCCATGCCCAGCAGCAGGGTGTGCAGGATCAGCTTGTTGTCGTCCCGGCTGCCGATCGTGTCGGCAAGTCGCCATTTGCCCCAGCGGATGCCGCGGTAGATGCCGATCGGCACCGCCTCGGCCAGGAAGTAGACCGCGACCGCGGCGGACATCAGCGCCAGCGCTCGTAGCCCGGTGCCGGCGTCGAAGGTTACTGCCGCGCCGCTGAGCCAGGTGGGAGCGTCGATGAGGTCCCGGACCGTGCTCGCGCCGACGACCGCGAGCACCACTGTGGCGGTGGTGCTGGTCCACAGCCCGAGCGGTTTGCGGGCGACGAAGAACCGGCGGCTGCGCACGATCAGGACCAGCGCGATCGCCATCGGCGCCGGAAGCACCAGCGCCGCGGCGGAGGACCAGATTCCGTTCTGGTCGACGAATTCGACCAGACGGCGTTCCTGGCGGACGGCGCGCCGTCGTTCCTCAGACGGCCGGGTCAGCGCCATGTGCGCGAGCGCGGCGGCGGTGATCAGGGCGAACAGCAGCCAGTGGTGCAACTGTGGCGTGCCGGATCTCAACACTGCCCAGGCCACGGCGGCCAGTCCGGCCAGGTCGATCAGCAGGACCGAGGCGATGGTCGGTCTGCTCAGCGACCGCAGTGCGTCTTTTGACCGGTATTTGTCATCCGACCGCGCTTCCGTCGGTTTCCAGGCTCGTGACAGGCTAGTTACCGCCATTCCGATCCCCCCTGATGTGCGACAGGCGCAGCCACCCACGACCTGCCGCTCTCACCTCGCGCTTCGGGGCCGACGAGCAGCGGAGGTGAACTTTGTGCTGCTTCGCGAGCCGAAACCGGGCCGCCTTCTGGGGTGAACGCGCCTGCCCGGCACCGAACCGCCTTCTTCTCCGGGCCCGTCGAGCCTCGGATGCGAGATCGCATCCGAAAGGAGGCCCCGCTATGCGCCGCGACCGCGACATGTGAACGATCAAATACAGCCTGCAACTGTCACTCCCCTTGACAACAGGTCCATCCGAGTCGTTTTTCTGGTGCGCTCGTTAACTCAGAGGAGGCACATCATGCGCGACCGTGACATGTGATCCCCCTTCCCCTCGCCGAGTCCCGGCGTCGATCGGACGACGATCGCCCCCGTGGAAAGGTCCGCGCTGCAGAGGTTGCCGCAGCCGCGTCCGCGGCACGCGACAGCCAACCTGTGCCGGGATAGGAGAAGAGGTGCTCGGCGATCAGGACGCCAGCACCCCGGGTCTTTTGCCCTCGGCCCGGTCCGTGACGTCCGACGTCGCGGACCGGGCACGGCGGCAGGGATGCGACCGAGACCGAACAAGCCCGCGAGGCGCCGGGCAGGGCGGCGAACCGGCGCGACCGCCCCGGGCCCTCGCCCAGCACGCGCCGCGTGAACTCGCTGCCGTTTCCGGGCAGCACGATGCGGTCCCCCACTTTGGTCCCCCCGGGCCAGCGGAATTAACTGCAGTTAACTTCGTCCGTCACTGTAGGACAGGCAGGGCGCGTGCGGCGACTCCCCCACGCAGACCACCCGTATGGACTAGCCGTGTAACGTAGGGTGACGAAACTGGGGATGATCGGCGGGTTTCGACTACCGTTGGGCTTGCTTGTGGCACCCACCTATCGGGTCTCTGCGCTGCAAAGGCCGGTAGCCACACCAAAAGGGATGATGTCAATGTCTGATTCTGGGGGGATGTCCCCGCCGACAGGCGAGCTGCGCGAGGCGGACGCTGCCGACCCGGTCCTGACGCAAAAGATCAACAAACTGTTCGCCACGATCCGCCCCGGCGGAGGGTCGCAGGCGTACACCAACAAAGAGATCGCCGACCGCGTCGGCGTCACCGACTCCTACATCCACTACCTGCGGCGCGGAAAGCGCGTCAACCCGTCGGACCGCCTGCTCCGCAACCTCGAGAAGTGCTTCGGCGTCGAACGCGGCTATCTCGACCCGCAGGCAGACCCGGTGCTCGAGGGGAAGGTCGATCGCCAGTTGGCCATGCTCGAGGGCCTGCGGGAACATCTGCCCGTGCTCGATCGCCTGCGGGAGCGGGGAGTGCTGGGGGAAGTGCTGCAAGAGTGCGTGCTCCGGCTGGAATCGCGCGACGCCGACGACGGTCCGCGCCCGAACTGAGCGCATTCGCGCGCCGCCGTCGCCCGGACGGCGACGGCGGCGGCGGCGCGGCGACCGACCCTGCCCCTCGCGGTGCCGGGCACACCTGTCCAGGGGCCCCGGCTCGCGTGTTGTCGGCGTAACCGGGCTCTTGCACGCGGAGCGTGCCCTTCCCGACTTGCGCAACCTGACCGGTCCTTTTGCCGCGAGCAATCTCCGCCAGATCTCCCCGCGTCGAGGTCACGACCGGAGATCGCGGCGGTGCGCCGTTGCCGTGGGTGAGAAAGCCTCGCCCCGTCTGCCTGGTCCTGCGGCATGCGGGGCACGGCTGGGAGTGCGGGGCCGCGCAGCGCGACCATCACGATCATCCCCCACGCGCCGGGTCGGGGTTCGCCCTCGTGCGACCGACGCGTCGCCCTGCCCCTGCCCGGCTTTTACCCGAGGACGGTGTCGCCGTCGGACCAGGCGCCGGCGTCGGCCGGCACCGGTCGGCGGCCGCCGCTGATGGGAGACCATCGCGGCGTGCAGACCAGGCCGGCGTGGTCGCGCTCCACGAGCGCGCCGGCCGCGAGGGCGTCGTCCTGGGTCCGGAACGCGCGGCTTTCCGCTCGTTGGGCCTCGCGCAGCAGGAGGTCCGGCGTTCCGGGGCGGCTGAGCCGCAGCACCCATCCGCCAGGCCAGGCCGGGTGCGGTTCGGTGACTTGCTGCCCCAGGGCGGTCATCACGGTGAGCAGGTCGTCGAGCTGGCGGTCGATCACGCGGTCGGTGCCCGCTCGCGGCCGGAGCTTCCGGTGGTGTCCGCGGAGTTCGGCGACGGTGGCCGCGAGTCCGTCGACGCCGACGCGCTCGCGGCGGCAGGCGCGGAGACTGGCCGGCCGGAATGCGGCGGGGAGTTCGGCGGCGAGGATCACGGCGGTGTCGCTCACGCAGCTGGGGTGCTCGCCGTGGGCGGCCAGGAGCTGTCTGGTCTCGGCGGCGAGTTTCCCGACGGCCCGGGAGGTGCTGTCGTAGGAGCGGACGGCTTCGTAGGCGAGGGCTTTCACCCAGTGGTCGTAGTCGTCCCACAGCGCGTCGACGGATGCCGTGTCGCGCATGGGCTTCCTCCCCTGGTCACGCGGACCCTCGATGGGGCCGGTCGCGATGCGGGTGCCGGTTAGCCCGTTCGGGTGCGCTGTACCGGTGAGGCTAACCCGCGTCGCCGGACGGCGCCACGAAACCGCTCTCGTCCGGCTGCGCGTCGTCGTCGATGTCTCGGATCCCGTTGAGCTGACGCCGCACTCCCGCCGGTCGCGGCCGCCTGGACCCGCCGCCGGGCCGCGCCGCGTCCGCCCTGCGACGTTGCCGGCGCGTCCGGGGGTGGGTGCGCAGCCACCGTCCAGTTCAGCAGGAACCGCAGGAACGTGAGCTTTTCCCGGTCCCAGGCTCGTTCATCCGTTCGATCAGGCGGCTCATGCTGTCGACGCTGGCGGGCATCGGCGCGTCGAGTGCTGCCATGGCCCAGGCATCGGCCTGGAGCTCGGTGTCGCGGGCGATGGGTACGTGCGCAGGTGGCACAGCGCTGCGGCGATCGCCGCAGCGGCGGGCGCGGCCGCGGGAACACCGGGCAGGGGCGTCGTTGCAGGGCCTGGCAAAGAAAACGCGAGCAGCGCACCGGGCCAGGCCAATGCCCGCGCGAGCGCGGCGCAGGCCGTCCGCGCGCGACGCCAGCGGCGATCGCCGCAGGTGCGATTAGTCGCCGAGCACGGCGGGGGCGATCTCGTGCCCGAGGACGAACCGGCCGCGTCCGGGTCGGTCTTGAACCGCGACGGCTTGGCGTTGACCCACGCCAGCGGGAGTCCGCTGGGCAGGTGCCGGAACAGCAGTGGGTTTCCACTCGGGGACCGCAGGCCAGCTCCAGCCGCACCGACGCGCGGGACGCCAGTTCGCTGCCCGCGCGGCCCCGCCAGACCGGCACGGGCGGGAACCTTCATCGGCCGTCCGGCTTCGACCGGCCATGCGGCCACCGGATCGACGAACTCCGGCATCTCGTCCGGCCCCCCAGTGCCAGGCTCCGCACGGTTGGGCGTCGTCGCCGCGCGGCATCGCCCGCCGGAGGTCGGCGCCGGGCATCCGCGGGCCAGTCACCGCGGCGGTGTCCTGCGCTTCGGTCGCTTTCGCGGCCGTCGCGGCCGGACGGTGCCGGGCCGGGTCGACCGGTCCAGGGCGGACAGCACGATCCCGGCCAGCGCGAGGACCCCGAGCGCGGCCCAGGTCGCCGCCGGGATCCACGGCAGTTGCGCGAGGGCTGTCAGGCAGCCGACGAGGCGTTCGCCGAGCCGGGTGCCGGGCGGGACGATCAACGCCGCCGTCGCGATGACGAGCGCTGCCAGGCTGATCACGGTCGGCGATGTGCGCATGTCTCCACCTCCCGTGTCCCGCTGTGTGCACGGCGCTTGTCCCCCGCGCCCGGGGACGGCGCGACCCTGCCGGAGCAGGTCTGCGGAGGGAGCCGGGATCCCGACACCGGTCTGTGCGTGTCCCCCCGGGTCGCGGATGCGCCGGTTTGCCGCGCGGCGCGCGGCTGCAAAGAGGCGTGGCCTGCCCGAGCCTGTGGTAGTCGGGCAGGCCACGCGGGCCGGGTGGCTGCGTCAGCCGGTGACCGGCTGGTGGCCCGGCTTCGGCTGCGGCGCCGGGGCGGGCTTGGGCGTCGGGGCGCCGCCGTGCCGTGTGCCGGGTTTCCCGCCTGCGGCGGGCTTGCCCGGGGCGTGTTGCCCGCCGGTGGGCTTGCCCGGACCGGGCTGGCCGGGATCGGGCTTGCCCGGACCCGGGTCGTGGGTCGGCGGGTTGGTGGGCGGGTTCGTCGGGGAGTTGGTGGGCGGGTTGGTGGGCTTGGTGCCGCAGGACACGACGGCGACGAGGGCGGTTTCGGACCCGCCGTCCGCGCCGGTGAGCGTGACGATCGCGCCGGTCGCCTTGCCGCCGGAGACCGAGCCGTAGGTGACGGTGAGGGTGTCGGAGAGCTTCACCGTGCCGGTGCGTCCGGCGGAGGCCTTGCCGTCGGTGCAGGTCGTCGAGACCGGTCCGATGGATTTGCCGCCGACGGTCACGTCCGCGACGGTGGCCGAGGCGGTGCCCGCTCCGGCTTTCACGCTCAGTCCCTTGGCTTTGACGACGCCGGTCTGGGACCGGACGGACCCGAGCGAGTCGGACGCGACCGCTCCGGCCGAGCGCACCGACGGCTGGGCGGTGAGGCCGTCGGTGCCGCTGGCGGAGACGCCGTAGGCGGTGGAGGCCTCGGCGGCCGAGGCCTGCCCGACGCTGCCGACGACGATCCCGGTGACGCCCGCGGCGAGCACCGAGCCTCCCGCGAGCGCCGCGAGCATCGCTCGCGGCTTGATGGTGGTGGTGCGGACCATTTCTCCCCCTTGCTGTTCGGCCGCCCGTGGACGGGCGGGGCCGGTGATTGGCGAATTCAGCGGATCAGCACCGGAGTGCCGAGCGGCACGTCGCGGCTGATGGTGGTCAGGGCGTCGGGCGGCACCCGGATGCAGCCGTCGCTCGAGGATTTGCCGTAGACCCCGTCGGTGGGCCAGGTGTGGACGGCGATCGTTCCGGGGCCGCCGCCGTAGGTGGTGTAGGTGTCGGAGTGCATCGACAGCGGCAGCACGATCGGGCTGAACGTCGGCTTGGTGTCGCGGATGGACGCGAGGACGAACGCCCGCCCGGCGGGCGTGGGCGAGACGGGTTTGCCGACCCCGACGGTCCAGGTGCGGACGGTCGCGCCGTCCTTGACCAGCTCCAGCCGGTAGGCGGCGCGGTCGACGCGCAGCACGTACGGGGTGCGGGCCTCGTCCACGCGCGGGTCGTCGCGGTAGAGCCAGGCGGCCGAGCCGTTGGGGCGGCCGGGCAGCAGCACCATTGCCCAGCCGGGCTGTTCGCCGATTACCGGGACCCATGTGTCGGAGCCCAGTTGCGTCGGCGGCAGCGCAGCGATCGCGGCCGCGCCGGGCGCGCGGTAGAGCGGCACGGCGGTCTTCGGGTGCAGGACCAGCCCGCCGGGCTGCTGGTCCGGCGCCGGGTCCTTCGGTGCCGTCGGCAGGTCGGCGAAGGTGGTCTCCTGCGGCAGCGCGGCCAGTTCGGCGCCGGTGACCGAGGCCGGTGCGACGACCTGGTCTGTCTCGGCGGCGGTGTCGGTCGCGTCCGCTGCGGCAGCGGCGGCCGGGGCGTTCGGGGCCGGGGTGTCGGCGCGGGAGGCGACCGCGACCGCGGTCAGCGCGGCCGCTGCGGCGGCGGCGACGAGCAGCGCCAGGATCCGGACGCGTCCCCGCCCGGCAGGGCGGGGCGGCTGCTCGTCGGCCCGGCTGTCGGCGTCGCCGCGATCGGCGGTGCTGTCGCCGCCCGGGTTCTCGTGCTCGTTCGGGATCGGGCATGCGG
>NZ_GG657748.1:42647-133608 GCF_000158875.1 Streptomyces sp. AA4
GCGGCGCGGCTACTTCTTGGCGAAATTCGCCACGAAGTCGCCGTTCGGGGTGCCGAGACCGGCGACGTAGTCGAATCCTGGCGCGGACTGGATCGACTGGGGCTTGTCGTCGACGTCGATCAGCTCGTCGCGGCCCTGGGCGTCGCGGGTCCAGATCCCGGCCTTCTGCGGGGTCACGTCCGTGAGCCCGGCCTTGAGCTTGTAGAGGGCGGGGTTCATGTGGCCGAGGCGGCTGACGCCGCGGGCCTGCTGGGCGTCGGCGAAGATCCCGGCCATGATCGGCGAGCCGAGCGAGGTCCCGCCCATCGGGCCCTTCTTGCCGCGCATGACGACGGTCATGCCGGTGTAGGGGTCGGAGATCGCGGAGACGTCGGGGATGGCGCGCTTGCCCTGCGCCGAGGAGGGCACGACGCCCTTCTGCCAGTCCGGGGCGTCGTAGATCGCGGAGACCCCGCCGCCCGCGCCGGCGACGAACCGGCCGCTCGCGCCGGTCTTCGGGACCCACGTGCCGCCGGACAGGGTGTTGGCGGCCGATTCCCAGCCGCTGGTGAACGCGACCTTGTTGTCCTGGCCCAGGGCGACGGTGGTGCCGCCGACCGAGGTGACCCAGGGCGAGGAGACCGGGAAGTTGACGCCGGGTTCGCGGGTGCCGTTCGAGTCGTCGCCCGCGTCGCCGGAGGAGAACAGGATCGCCTGGCCCTGCACGGCGGCCTGGATCGCGATGTCCTCGAACTGCTCGCGGGTGGCCTGGGAGATCTCGTTGTCCCGCGCGGTCGAGGACCACGAGTTGGTGATGATCCCGGCCTTGTTGTCCGCGACGGCGCGGTTGAGCCCGTCGTATGCGCTGCAGTCTTTGGACGCGTACCAGATGAACTTCGCGGCCGGGGCCGTGGCCTTGACCGCCTCGGCGTCCATGGTCTCTTCGTGGTTCCAGCCTTCTTCGCCGTCGCCGCCCTGGCAGTTGGCCGGCAGGCCGCCGGAGGCGTCGGTCGTGTACTGGCCGGGCGCGGGCGGGGTGCCGCCCGCTTCGGCCGCCCACTGGGTCACGTCCTCGACGAGGGTCTTGGACGCATAGACGCCGGTGGCGGCGATGGTCTGCCCGGCGCCGGTGTTGGCGTCGGTCAGCCCGTAGATCGCGCGGACCTGCCCGGCGCCGTAGCCGCAGATCTGGTTGCTCTGCCGCCCGGCGGGGTATTTCTGCGGGACGTCGGCGTTGTTCTGCTCGCCCCAGTACCGCGAGCAGTACTGGCTGGACGCGGCGGCGCTCGGCGCGGTCGGCGCCGCGCCGGGCTTGCGGTGCGGGGACGCGGTGACGGCGCGGTCGCCGTCGTCGAGCCCGAGCACGGCCGTCACGGCGGGGCGCACCGCGCGGGGCAGCGTCACCTCGCCCTCGGGAGCGGCCAGCGTCAGGCCGCCCTTGCGGTAGGCGGCGAGCCTGGTGCCGAAGGCGTTCTGCAGCTGGTCGACCGACCCGCGCGCGGTCACGAAGTGCCGGTTCGCCGACACGTCGCCGACCTGCAGACCCTGCGAGCGCAGCCAGTCCTGGACCTGGCGCACGGTCTCGGCGGCCGGGCCGAACCGGTCGAGGAACTGCTGCGGGCTGATGAACTTCCGGTACTGCGCGGACCCCGGTGTGGTGACCGCCTTCGCCAGCGCCTGCGCTCCGGCCGGGTCGCGCAGGCCGAGTGCCACCCGGACTTCGCGCTGCTGGCCGCCGTCGATGTCGGCGACTTTCGCCTGCGGCGCGGCCCACGCCGGATGGCTGCCCGCGACCGCGGTGCGGTCGGACTCCCCCGGGTGGCCGGCGAGCCCTTGCGCCGAGACCGGCGCGGCCGCCAGCCCGGCGAGCACCGCGGCCCCCGCCATCACGCCCGCGATGCGGGCTGATCGCACTGCCATACGTTTTCCCCCGTGTTCTCGTGTTGCATTCGTGGCGGCACCGGATGGTGCGAATGAGCGACAGCGGCAGTGGTTCAGGAAAGCGAAAAAACGACGGCGGAAACAGTTCTCTTCCGCCGGCCGATCCCCCTGCTAACTCTTTCCCTCATCCCCCGGTGTGGACCGAACTCCCCTGCCGGTCCGTCTGAACTGGCCTTATGGCGCTGTTCGTTGCAGAGCTTCGCAGTCTGCCGAGGTGCAGTCAACACTTTCCCGTGAAATTGTGCACTACATTTTCCCTGAACTGAAAGGCGTTTTTCCGGGTATGCCGAAAGCCGGTCCGATGGGTGTCGAACCGGTTTATCGGCGGTCTGCGGAATGGCGGTCAGCGCACGGGAAGAGCCTCCGTGAGCACGAATGCGCGGTAGGAGCCGCAGGCGGTGGTGTCCTGCGCGGTGTCGACGTACCCGCGCACCCGCAGCCGCTGCTGGACAGGGCGCTCGCCGCGCTCGGCCTGCGCGCGCAGAACCTGCGCGGGCGGACCGGTGAGACGAAAGATCTGGGTGCGCCCGCTCGGCGCCGGGGCCTCCATCCTCATGCAGCCGGGACGAGGGTCGGCCCAGCGGACCTCGACGACGGTTTCGACCACGGGTCCGCGCGCGTCCGGGGGCGGCACCGACACGGGGCTGGCGCCCGGACCCGCCGGGGACGAGGACGAACCGCAGCCGCCGAGGGCGGCCGCGGCTGCGGCCAGCGCGCATAGCGCCGCGCCGCGGCGGAGTCGAGGTGGGGCCACGTTCACAAGGAATGCCTTTCTCCTGCGGGCAAAGCAGCCGGTTCCGCCGCGTCGGGTCCGCGTGGGCGACGCGGCGGAACCGGCACGGCCGGGCGCGTGCTGCGCTGGGGTCGCAGTCGCCGCCCGCGGCCGGTCTCTCTCCCGGACCCCCAGCCCGGGAGAAAACTCAGCAAGATCTGGTGCGGGCCGGTCTCGCCGCGTCCCGGGATGCCCATCCGGCGGGACACGGCGAGACCGGTTCGGCTGCTTCGTCGCCGCGACTGGGGAGGGCGGCCCCTGAGGTGCGGGTCGCGAGGGTGTCGCGGCAGCAGCCGGTCCGAATTCCCCCGGGGAACGTCGGGCTTCCCGGGGAACCGTCAATTCGCGGGCGCGCGGCCGCGCGAGCCGACGTCCGGGCGTCCGATGCGGACGGTCCCGGACTGTCGTGCACGAGCTGCCAGGCAACGCGGTCGCGGGCAGAGCCTCCGCCCGCGAATTGACGGAAGAGCGCTCATGCCGCCGACCGGGCCCCCGGGCCGAATTCGACGGGCACCAGGTGCGCGTCGCCGGGCGGGCCGACGAGCGGGTACTCCCACCACGTGTGCTCCCAGTCGCCGACCTGCCAGCCCAGCGGAGTCACCGGCGCCGGCAGTTTCCTCTTGCCCCGCGAGGTCGCCGGGCGAGCCGGACGCACGGGCCGCCCGGCGTCGGGCGGCGGCTCGACGACGGACGAGGAGTTCGTGGTCAGGATGCCCGCGACCGCGGCCCACGCCCGGTCGGTGAGGCGGCCCACGACCCCGGCTCCGTAGACCACGAGGGCCAGGTCGCCGTCGAACTCCTCGATCTGGACGTCCAGACAGAGGTGGTAGCCCAGTGCGGCGAGCCGGTGCTTGGCGTCCCACAGCTCCGGGACCGCCGGCGCGCCGTACTGCTGGCGGTGCTCGAACAGGCCGGGTTCGGCGTGGTGCAGGGACTCGTAGTCGACGTGCTCGCACACGGTGCGCGCCACCGGCGAGATCGCCCACGGCGACACCGACGGGCGGACGTGGAAGTCCAGCTGCTGCGCGAGACCGTCCGGAACCAGGGCCTGGCCGGGATCGAGACGTCCCCCGCAGGCCCCCGGCTCGGGCAGCCAGACCAGCGGTCCTCCTCCGGGACCTACGGGCGGTTGCGCCCCGTCCGGTCCTGTGGTCGTGCTCAAGGATCCCCCCTCCTTGGGACCGCGGAGCTGCCCCGGCGACCGGCCGGGAAGCGACGGCGAACACGTTCCGTGACGCCGGTTCCCGGTAGCCGGAACAGGCTTCGAACGCGTCCTCCGCGGTGGAGCGGATCCCCCGACCCGTCCTCGCCCCGCTGGGCGTCAGCTAACCACAATGATGACCCAACGTCACGATCACGAGAAGAAACCCCCGTATGTTAGGCCGAAAGAGTGAAAGACGGTCACAGTGCGCGCTTAACCATAGTTAATCGGGTATTCAATCAACTCCCGGACGCAGGTCGCGAGGCTTTCCCGACGGCCCTCGCAGGACCCGTCGACGGGGCGGCACGGGCTGGATCGAACCGCCCGCGATCGCGTAGCGTCACCAACGGGACAGGGGGGAGGGAAATGATCTGGGGGTGGATCGCGGCCGGGGTCCTGTACGCGGCCGGCATCGGTTGCGTCGTCCGCGGCGCGCGGCAGCTGCACCGCCGCCGCCGGGCACGCCGAACCGCGCACGACGGAGACCGGGATGAGTGAGCCCGGCGGCCGTGCACACGAGGAGCGGGACCGCCGATCGGCAACGCGCAGCGCGTTGCGCGCCGTCGAGCGCGAAGCCCGCATCCTCCGCCGCCGCGGCTGGGCCCCTCGCGACCATCCGCGAGTGGTCCCCGCGCTCCTGGAGCATGCGTGCCGCACGCACCGGCAGCTGCTCGCCGCCGCCGCCGACCTCGCCGCCGCCTGGCTGGAAGGCGGCTCCGTCCCGCAGACGGCCCTCGCCCGCTACGGCGAACTCGTGGCGTGCTCCCGCTCGATCCGCCCGTTCCTCGTGACCGGCAGCGCGCAGATCTGGCACCTGCTCTACCGGGTCGGCCGCCTGGTCAGGCGCGAGCCGGCATGGGCACGGCCCGACGGCGCAGACCCCTGCCCGGAACGGCCGCGCCGACGTCCCCCACACGGGCGAGCCGCCGTGGTCAGGCCGCAACACGCCGGTGAAAGGCCACGGTCCTTGATCGCGCCTCATTTATGTACAAAAGTGTCCGCCATGCCGAAGCCTGGCGGAGCCAAACAGAGGCCATTCGGGCAGAAGACCCGCATGGAGCGTCCGAGCGTCGACGCGCGCCTGCACGCGGCGATGAGGGTCGCCGCCGTGCAGCGCGGCGAGGCGGGCACGCTGGCCTACGAACACATCGTGAAAGCAGGCCTCAAGGCCGTGGGCCTGGGGAACGTCGCCAAGCAAGCACTCGAGTCCGGCCCCGTTGTGACCAAAGAGGACATGGCCAGGCTCGAACGCGCCCTGTTCGCCAGGCTCGGCCTTTCGCCGAGGACGGCCAAACAGCATCCGCTCGGGCTGAGCATCCGCATGGAGCGTCCGAGCGTCGACGCCCGCCTGCACGCGGCGATGAGGGTCGCCGCCGTGCAGCGCGGCGAGGCGGGCACGCTGGCCTACGAACACATCGTGAAAGCAGGCCTCAAGGCCGTGGGCCTGGGAGATCTCGCCGACTACGCGTTCGCGTTCGGCACCGTCAAGACCAGAGACGACATGGAAAAGCTCGAACTCGCCTTGCTATCCATGATCGGCCTGGCCGAGGAGGAACAGATGGCGTCCTAAACGAGCCGAGGCGGCCTCCCCGATAGGGATGCCGCCTCGAAGCCTGGTAGCAACTGTCCGCCGACCTGGCAGTCAATGCGGCTAGTTGCACCTCACACCCCTGGTGCCACCCAGGGGCCCACACTTTTTCGCCCGACCTCGCAAGAAGGGCTTTGTCGTGCCTACGGTACCTGGTGCCGGAGGCATTTTCCAGCACTCGCGTGCTCTCGTGTCTCCGCGCGCCTTCTTCACGCTGCCTGTTTCCCCAGGCCAGCCGGTCTGTGTTGGGCAGATCACCGCCACGTCCCGCATGTCGACGTCGGGTCCGGCCGCACTGTCTCCGCGGTTGTGCGACGCCGTTCGGCGTCGGCCCGCGCCGGTGTCGCCCGCGCGTCGTGAGCGATTCCGCTCCCGCCCGAGCGCCCGTCGGCGTGCCGCGAACCGGGCGGTCGCGCGATGACCGCCTCCCCCGCCGAACCCGCCGGCCGTCATCCGCGGCCGGCGCGGACGCCCCGGATCGACGCCGCCGCGCACTGGCGGCTCGCGGCCGCGATCACCCCGCGCGCCGGGCTGCGCACCGACACCTGGGACGACGCTGCCTCGACGTGGCTGCACCAGTACGACCACCAGCCCTGGCCCGACGCGCCGCCGCCCGGCCCGCACGCTCTCTACCTCGCCGACGACAGCGGCCAGTTCCGCTTGCTGTGCTTCGACCTCGACGCCGCGCGCGGAGACGTGGCAGCCGATCTCGTCCGACTGGCCGACCTGCTCGACACCGTCGGCGCGCGCTACGCGGTCGCCGCGTCCGGCCCCGGCGGCGGCCGCCACGTGTGGCTCTCGCTCGGCCCGGACGGCGCCGCCGCGCTGGCCGTGCGCCGCCTGGCGAAGCTGCTCGCCCGGGAGCTGCCGACGCTCGACCACGGGATGCTGTGCAACCCGCGCACCGGTGCCGCGCGGGCGCCCGGCTCCCCGCACCGCGGCGGCGGGCACTCCCTGCTGCTGCAGCCCGCCGACCCGGACACCGCGACAGCGGTACTGACTGCGGCGAACCCGGGAGTCGTGGAGCGGCTCACCGAGCAGCTGCTCGCGACCACTACGACACCGGACGAACGCGCCGCCCCTTCTCCCGCCGCACGCCAGGTCGTCGATCGCGGCGGCGCACCGGCGCTGGCCGGGCTCCGCAGGGAACCGTCCCCGAGCACCCGCGCGGCGCTCGACACCGTCCCCCGCGACGGCGAGGCCAACGCGCTGCTCGCCTCCGTCCTGGTCGGACTGGCGCTCGCGCGCTGGTCGTGGCCGGAGGTGCACGCGCTGCTCGATCACGCACCGGGGCTCGAACACGCCCGCAGCCGGGCGAACCCGCGCTCCGGAGCACCCCGCATCCCCCGCGGCGACGCCGCGGCCCGGAACCTCCTGCTGCGCCAATGGCGGCGCAGCGTCGACTACGCCGCCCGCATCCCCGCCGCGGCCGCCGACGACGCCAACCGCGGCGAGGAGACCGCCAGCCTCGTCGCCGCCGTCCAGTCCGCCGCCGACGACGACCCCGCACGATGGGCCCGCCCCTCCGGCCCCGCCGACCGCGGCGTCCTGGACGCACTCTGCCTCGTCGCCCTGAACGCCTGCAGCGTCGAGGTCGACCTCGACATCCGGCGTACCGCGGCGATGGCGGGCATCAGCAAGTCCGCCGCCGCCCGCGCCTTCGACCGCCTCAGCAAGGACGGATTCCTCCTCCGCACGATCGACGCGTACGGACCGCGCGCCGCCACCTGGAAGCTGCTGCCCCCCGCGACCGCCCCTGAACAGCAGCAACAGGGTGGGACACAAGGACCCCGCCCCCCGTCAGGGGTCCGGGAAGATCTCCGCCACCGCCTCACGAAGACGCTCGGCGTCCGCGCCGCGGATGCCTTCGCCCCTCGAAACGTCGGAGGTTTGGGGCGCCACTGCGCCCGCATCGCCGCCGCGCTCCTGGAACCCCGAGACGCTCTCGAGCTGAGCCGTATATGCGGTTATACGGTCGGGACGTGTCGGCGACACCTGGCGACGATGACGTCGCTCGGCCTCCTCCGACGCAGCAGAGCGGGGCGGGCCGTGCTGAACGTCGCGAAGCTGACCGCGGCCGCGAAACGCCTGGGAACCCACGGGCACCGGGCGCAGCAAGCCCGCTGGACGGCGGTCGACCGAGCCGTCTACGCCTGGTGGCGGGAGGAACAACAGTGGATGCGGGCGCCGAAACGAGCGCGGCGGCCGTCGGCGGGCGAACGGAGCCTGCAGCTGTGGGGATCCGGACGCCGCGAACCGTTCCCCCGGACAGGCAGACGAGCCGACTTCGCCGAAGCCCGCCGCCTGACCGCGCAACGCCACGGCCTGCTCCCCGCGTCGCGGCTCTCGACCGACGACGTCGTGAAGCTCCTCGTCGACCAACTGGGCGCCGTCGCGCTCGAGCCGAGCGGCCGGCAGGAACACCTCAGCGCATGAAACGAGACCAGACCGCCTGCTCGCCGCGGATGCCGGCTCCGGTCGCGCAGCTGGGCACGGGCGGGTCTCCCCCACGGGACTGTCGGCCGGACCGAAGGCGGCGCACCGGAGCTGCCAGGACGCCGCGCGACCGGCCCGGCGGGTTCAGCGCCCCCCCTTGCGCGACAAGGGGGGGCGCTGCGGACAAACGCGCGGCGAGCGTCAGTCCGCGACGGCGGCCGGATGTGCCCCCTCGCGCCGAACGGCCCGGTCAAGGTGATGAATTTGCTCAGGTGGGTGGTCCTCGGGAATCAGTTCGCGGGTAGCCCGGTCCAGGCCGTAGCGCCAGATCCCAGTCGCCCGCGGGACTTTCTCGGTTGTACCGCCGTCGGCCCTGGTCCCAGCAGCAAGCCGTCATTGGTCACGGTGACATTCGCTTCCGGGTAGACGCGGCGGACGCTTTCCCAAGCAGGCAGAACCTTTTCCTTCAGCTTGTACCGTCCTTTGGAAGTCTTCGGGAATTGGTAGCCGAACTGATCGCCCATCCCGTCCCAGGTGAGCAGGAAGTACTTTCCGGTTTTGTTGAGGACGAACGCCTTGTAGGTGATGAAGGCGTAGAGGTCCATCGCGGCGGCCGACCCCAGCAGCCGGACGGCTTCGAGATCCAGCGGCACGGGGCTTTTGATGATCTCTTCGAAGAAGTCGCCGCTGAGCTGGACGTAGGACGGAAACAGCGACTCCTGCCCCATTTCGCCGTCGCCGAGATCCAGCCGCCATGCCCTGGCGATTTTCAGGTTGACACCGGCCTGAATCCGGTCGCCGTTGCCCATCCACTGGTAGCTGATGTCGGCGTTGAAGAGCCTGTTCGCCTGCTCCTTCACCCGGGTACGCGTCCCGTTGGGACCGCTTGTCGCCCGTTGGCCCAGAAGCTTCACCACGAAGTCGGACAACGACGAACCCAGTTCGATCTTGGGGTCCTGCGTGCGCAGGGCTTCGGCTGTAACCCACATCAGCAGCGCTCGCGGTATCACGCCAAAAGGCCAACCGTAGCTGCCGTGTTCGCCGTTGGGTTTCATGCTCACCCCAGGGCGGAGGGTAAGCCAGAAATCCCCGTTACGTCGAACCCATACATCGGTACCGGCCTTCGGTTGCCGGTACGGCAGCGACGCCAAGGTCAGCGGAGCGGCCTGGAACACGAGGGACTTACCACCCCCGCTCTGCCGGAATTCGGCGATCTGGGTCGCACGCTCGACGGATGCGTTCTTGGGACGCCCCTTGGCCGCTGGCATCCGCACAGACTAGGGGTTGAGCGACGGAGGAAGGTTGCGGCACGCCGAGGAACTCCGCAGGTCACGCATACCGAGAGCCCCCGTGCGGCGCGCCGCATGCCTGACATAAGAGGGGGAACAGCATCAGATTCGATGCTGACCTGGGAGATCGGATCTCAATCGTGTGACCTCGGGCGGCACGCGGAGATCGACGTTGCTCGGGCGTCCCGACATAAGAGGGGGAACGGCGCGAGCAGCACCTTCCGGAGGGCATAAGAGGGGGACGGATCAGCCCAGGACTCGTTCGCGCAGTGTGATGTTCAACTACGGTACGTGTCGACCACTCGATCTTGAGCACTAGCTGACCCTTGTGCCACGACTTGTCCCGACATAAGAGGGGGAATTTGCGCCCGGACCCGTCGCCAAGTCGCCGACGTCGGGCGCTTCGTTCGGTCTTATCCCGACATAAGAGGGGGAACGCGGCCTTGAAGTGTGAACAACCGGCCCGCGATCACGATGCTCCACACATAAGAGGGGGACTTACCGATCGGTGTTCTCCCAGGTCGGTTGACATAGGAGGGGGAACCAACCGCATAAGAGGGGGAACGGTCTCGCCATCGACGCAGGTCAGAGCGCATGCTCCCGGGCCCCTATTAGTCCTCTTGTAAAAAGATCTTCTAGTAGCAGTCGCATCCGAGATGTGGATCTGTGTCCTGTCCGCTCGAAGGTGGCGGGTTCCGGAGGTAGTTGGCGGGGTGGTGGCGGAGTTCGGGGTAGTTGGCGGGGGTCGGTGCAAACGGCATGGTGCTTGGCCGGGAAGATGCCGCGGTGCCGAAGCTGGATCTTGTGTCTGGTGGTGCCCTGGTTGCCGACGAGCGGTTCGAGGTCGCGTTCGCCGACGATGAGGGCGAGCAGCGTCTTGCGCTGACCAAGGCTTGGTCCGTCCCGTTTGAGTCCTGCCTGCCGGTGCGTGATTTCCCTTCATACAAAGGCCAACGTCACTACAACGGTCGCTGGTGGACCGCGACGACAGGCACGCTGGTCGGTTACGAGTCCTGGGTCGAGCGCGACACGCTCGTCATGCTCGACTTTGACGCCGACGTCGTGGGGATCGCGTCCCAGCCGTTCTGGCTGTTCTGGACCACCGCCCAGGGCAAACCTCGCTCGCACGCCCCAGATTACTTTGCCCGCATGGCCGACGGGTCAGCCAAGGTTCTGGACGTTCGTCCGGCTGACCGGATCAAACCGCGTGACCAGGCCGCTTTCGACGAAACCCGCGCCGCCTGCTCGTTGATGGGGTGGGCCTACGACGTGGTCGGCTCGCCGCCCGGAACGCTGCTGGCCAACGTCCGGTGGCTGGCCGGCTACCGCCATCCGCGCTACGACTTGCCAGAGATCGCGCCTGCGCTGCGCGCGGCGTTCGGCAAGCCACTGGGGCTTATGGACGGAGCACAGGCCGTCGGCGACCCGATCTCCGTGCTGCCGGTGCTTTTCCACTTGCTCTGGTGCCAGCAATTGCACACCGACCTGACCCGAGAGCTGACCCCGGATGCGGTGGTCACCACCGCGGCTACCAGGCAGGTGAGCGCATGACGGACGCTCGGCCAGTGCTTCACCTCGGTGATCGCATCGGCTTCGACGGCGACGAGCACATGGTGGTCGGGCTGGCGGGCACGTCGGTCCGGCTGCGCACCGACGCTGGCGGCGAGCAGGTGGTACTGGCCGGGCATCTAATGGCCGCTGCGGACTTCGCAGTCCTCGACGGCAGGGCCTTGCCGCGGGTCGAGCCGTTCGGACTTATGGAGTCCTTGCCCGCAGACGTCGTCGCCGACGCTGAACGTTGGCGCAACCACCTCGTCGAAGTCGAGACCGGGTTGCCGCACGACGCAGCGCCGGGCACCATGCCGCGCCTCGGTTACGACCCGCGGTCCACCACACTGGCCGAACGGCAGCGGACCAAGGCCGCGGAACTGGGCGTCGGCTTCCGCAGCATCGAACGCAAACGGGGCAACTACAACGCGCAAGGGTTGTGGGGACTGGTCGATCAGCGTGCTGCGCGGACGTTCGATGTCGCTGGGCAGGCCGACGCTCGCCTGCTCGATGTGCTGCGTGAACTGATCGCGGCGGAGACCGACGCGTCGACCGGCACACGATCGAGACTGATGCGCCGGGCAGAGAAAATGCTGGAGCAACGCCACGGGCCCGGAACAGTCCCCTTACCGGGCAAGACGGCGTTCTACGCACTGATCGACCGGCTAGCGGTCGGCCGACACACCTTCGGATCGGCGGTCACCCGTCGTCAGACGGCGAACCGGCCGACCGGGGCATTCACCGCGACGGCCGCTGCGAGGCCAGGCGAGCAGGTCCAGATCGACTCCACCCCGATCGACGTCATGGTCCTGGCCGCCGACGGCGTCCCGGTCCGCGCCGACCTCACGATCGCGGTCGACGTCGCGACCCGCACGATCTGCGCCGCAGTGCTGCGACCCGTCGGCACCAAGGCGGTCGACGCCTCGCTGCTGCTGGCGAAAATGCTCGTTCCCGAGCCGATGCGCCCCGGCTGGGCCGACGCGCTACGCATGTCAGCCTCTCGCATCCCGCACGAGCGGCTGCTCACGATCGACACACGGATGCGCGAAGCCGCTGCGCGGCCGACTTCACCTGGCGCCACGCCCGCCGCATGGTCACCGAATCCGGCCGCGACGCCACCGAAAACCGAGATCGCCCGCGCGCTGGACGCTTTGCTCACACGCGCCGAGCACGGCCCGGACAAGATCGGCGCGCGGATCGTGGCCCGCACACGAACCGCCGCGGTGAACCGCCAGCCTGAGGTTCGAGCGGCGGTGCAGTGGTCACGCGGTCACCTCGTCCGGGCGCAGCACCGCCGTGCAGATCGTGCGGGTCCCGGCTCGCCGACGGGGTCCGCGCGGGTGATCGACTGCTGGTCGGCGGACCGAACCAAGCCGCGGGACCAAGCGGCGTTCGACGCCACCCGCGCGGCTTGCGGCCTGCTGGGCTGGGGGGTGTCCTTATGTGGTTGTCAAGCCGCTGCAGGGGCGCTCGCGGGTTCGGGGTGTCGGTAGTGGGTGTTGTTGCGGAGCATGGCGTAGAGGACGTCGCAGCGTCGTCGGGCCAGGCAGATGAGGGCGGCGTTGTGTTTCTTGCCCTCAGCTCTCTTTTTGTCGTAGTAGTGCCTGCTGGTGGGGTCGGACAGGGCGGCGAAGGCGGCGAGGAAGAACGCGCGTTTGAGTTTGCGGTTGCCGGTGCGGGCGGGGTGCTCGCCTTTGATGCTGGTGCCGGAAGCTCGGGTGACCGGGGCGATCCCGGCGTAGGCCGCGAGATGCGCCGAGGACGCGAACCCGGAGGCGTCGCCGATCTCGAGCAGGATGCGCGCGCTGGTCCTGACTCCGATGCCGGGCATCGACGTCAGGACCCCGGCAAGAGGGTGCGCATCGAGTATCCCCTCGACTTGTCCGGCGACGGCTTTGCGTTGCTGGAGCACGGTTTTCAGGCTGTCGGCGAGCCGGGGCAGGACGGTGTCGGCGGCTGTGGTGCCGGGGACGGTGACGGTCTGCTCGTCCAGCGCGGCCATGATCGCCGCGACGAGTTTGTCGCCCATGCGGGGCGCGTGCGCGACGGCGATCGCGGTGAGTTTGCGGCGTCCGGCTTTGCGGATTCCGGCAGGCCCGCCGCAGCGGGAGAGGATCTCCAGCACCGCCGGGTGAGCGATTTTCGGGCCGATGGCGCGTTCGAGTGCGGGGTGGATGCCGGTGAGCAGGCCGCGGACGCGGTTGGACAGACGGGTCGCTTCGGCGGCGAGGTCGTCGTCGAACCCGACCAGCACGTCGAGTTCGGCCAGGGCGTCGTCGCCGAGGTCGACCTGGCGCAGGGTGTGCGGGAGCGAGCGGGCGGCGTCGGCGACGGGCGAACGCGTCGCGGGCGTCGGTTTTCGCCCGGCCGGGGTAGAGATCGGCGATGCGGCGCATCGCCAGGCCGGGCAGGTAGGCCACCTGGTGCCCGGCTGCGCGGGCGATCGCGACCGGCAGGGCTCCGATGGTGGCGGGCTGGTCGACCACGACCAGCAGCCGCCCGTGGCCGGCGAGTTTGTCGAACAACGCCCGCAGTTTCGGTTCGCTGTTGGGCAGCGGAGCGTCGTGCAGCCGCTTGCCGTCCGGGTCCAGCCCCACCGCGTGATGGTCACCCTTGCCCACGTCCAAGCCCAGAAAAACCCTGATATCGCTGGTCATCCACCATGCCCTTCGCCGTGGTGCGGGTGGTCGCCCGGTCGAGCATCGAGCGCCGGCACCCACGTTACGAGGAGACCTGCCCAGCGGCGGCCGTGTCCTTATCAGCGGTCGGTCGATGCCACCAGGCCCGGTGACACCACCCCCCGGATCATCACTTCGACTGGGGGACACAGTCATGCCGGACCTGGCGACCACAGCTCCTTGATCAGGAACTACGAAAACGGTAACGGGGGGGGTCCCAATGGCCTCAGAAGAACCGCTGCTCGACGTTGAGACATATTCGCTGCTCCTCTTGAGTTGGGAAACGACCTACGATTTTTCAGGTTGGATCGCCAGAGCGGTTGCGCTGGCAGCACAAGAGCTCGGAGGGTTCGAGGTACTGCTGTCAACGTGGGTTACGGATGATGCCTCGCTGGAATTCGACGTCGGGTGGCAGCGTGACTTCATTTACCAACTGCTATTTCCCGCTGATCAGCCCAAGCGAATTGCGCCGTCCACCCAGTTGGGAGGTGACTTGGCGCTCTGCGGACTTCGCCACCCCGACTGGGTTGACATGGTCGTTCGCGAGCAGGCGGACGCCGAGTTGACGAGCAACCTGGCTAGGATCTTCGTGCGTGCTTTTTGGGAAGTTCTCGACTGGCCTGACTGGTTCGTCGGTATTCTGGCCACGGTAGCTGTCAAGATCGGCGTCGACGAGTTCAATCCACCCGGTGTCGGCTCGACGTGGAGTCCTACACGCTGATGGTCATGATCGAAGGGGCCGCCGATCCTGAGTCGCCTGAGTTGCTGACTCGCATCAAGCAGCTTGACCGAGCGGCGACCAAACGAGGCTAGCTTCTTGCCCAGGTAGCGGCTATTCCGTCCACCAACGCCGATCGGGCCGAGGCAACTCGCCGCTGTCCTGTCTGCGAACTTGCGGGTGTCATTGCGGGGCCGAGCCGACCCCGCTGCATGACAGTGCAATCAAGTTTCCCTGCTGTAGATGGACACGATGGGGGCTGCTAGTTCGTCGGGGACGGGCAAACGCGCGCTGCGTCCTTGCTGGGGAATCCCTCCACGTCCGCAGATGAGGTGAGAGCGCTGCTGATTCGGGATCCCTCCCAGCGGCCCATTGCCGTGACGAACCCTCTCCTCTCCCCGTTCGTCACGGCAATGGGTCTGGTCTACCCGATCAATCAAGTGTGAGGCCCACGATGGCCCGCCTCCATTGACTAGGTGCTGAGCTACGTGCGGGCACTAAGAGCATCCAGATCCAGTGCGCCATCGGTAATGTCGCTCTGGTCGAGCGCATCAAGCAATCTAGCGACGAGGGCGCTTTGTACTTTGCCGAACATTCCGAAGCCAGCATGATCTCGGAGATCTACTTCGAGATCTTCCATGTCAGCCTCCACCGCAGGCTCAACGCGCGTCGTCGTGCCCCTGCCCACGTAGGGATGAAGCCCTCGTCCCTCCAGGTACTCCCGAGTCAGGTCGATCAACTGGTCGAGCGATTTCGGCCGTGATTTGAATGCAGCGTTGATGTAGTGCGTCTCGGCGATCTTGAGCCGATACTTCTTGTAGTCGCGGCTTCGTCGCCGCTCGAGTCGCCTCTTAACATCCTTCTCAAGACTGACCGACGCTGGGACCCATTCGGTACCAGTGAACGTGTGCGCAGCCCTGTAAGACTCGATCAACGCAGTGGGAGCCCAGGACGGATTCAGGGGAACGCTGTTGACATTCTCTGCTCGTTCGCCCGTCTGCTCTGCGGGCTCGGGCTTGGGTTCCGGCTTGGGCTCGGGCTTGGGCTCGGGCTTGGGCTCGGGCTTGGGCTCGGGCTTGGGCTCGGGCTTGGGCTCGGGCTTGGGCTCGGGCTTGGGCTCGGGCTTGGGCTCGGGCTTGGGCTCGGGCTTGGGCTCGGGCTTGGGTTCCGGCTTGGGCTCGGGCTTGGGCTCAGCGGAGTGTGCGGGCTTTGGTGCAGTAGGCAGAATTGTTGAATCAGCGTCGGGATCAATTGCGGGCTGCCCCCGTCGCTCACGACGCTCGCGCCTGATCCTCTCCGCTTTAGACTCTGCCGGGCTCACGCTTCTACCTCCCTGACCTGCGAGCGAGATCCAAAGATGTGTTCTTTTAGAAAGTCTCTAAAAAGCTTCGACATATCTTGCGCGCCTTGACCCTTGTATTCTTCGAGGCGCTTACCGTTGTTGTATGCCTCATGAACAGTCGCCGGTCGATATGGAATTTCGAGCACTACTTCGCCTTGTCCTACAATGTTGCCTTCGTTGTCGAGCAGGCCGAACTCTTCGAAGGCTTGTGCCCGGATGTCCACGTTTGCGGCAGCCCGCATGTCCAGTCCAGTGACCACGACGCCCACCCACTTCAAGGGATGAACGCCCTGAATCGCTAAGACGCGATCCTTGGCTTGCTTCGCCTTAAGAACGGAGTCAGCAGTGTTTCCGATGGGGGAAAAGGCCACATCGCATGCGTACATTACCATCGTTACGAGTGCAGCTCGTCGCCCGGCGGTGTCAAGTGCTAAAAGATCGAACTCATCGTACAAGCCAGCTTCTTCAAAAATCTCCCTAATGAGCCACTGCCAGTTCTGGCCATTCAAGGTTACCTGGCTGATAGCTAGAAGTTGTTTTCCTGCAGGTATGAACTTAACCCCGGGCCAATCGATAGACTGGATTACCTCACGGAGTTTTTCTGCTCCTGCTTCGTAGTCGAATTGGTCATCTCCGTTTAGAATTCCAGCTGCAATGAGTACATCAGCCAAGCCAGGAGCGTCTTTGAGTCCTGGGTTGTTTTCCACGAAGCGCGCGGTCAAGTTGGCTTCGGGATCTGCGTCCATCATCAGGACTGACTTACCTTGCGAGGAAGCCTCACTGGCAAGGTGGTGTGTGAGAAAAGATTTTCCAGGGCCGCCCTTACCGGAGAGAGCCGTGGTAGCAACCCCTCGCGGACCATCCTCCGGTGGGTCTAGCTGGGTCATCTGCGGACTCCTGTGCGGTTGAAGTCTGTCTGTGAGTGGTGCGCGCTGGCGCGCACCACGTGACGCATGGAGCACCGTACTGCATCCCGCAGTCGGGGCTCGCAACAGCCGCCCAGCGTGTCGACCTGACGTCATCTAGGCCAGCAACGTACGGCCACGCCTTTTCAGAGTTTTATGGTTTCAGGCTTTTAGAAAATGCAGGTAGAGGCGTTGCGGCCAGTTTTGTCACTGTGACACAAGTAGCTGGTATGGCACCTAGTGCGGGCGTACCTGCTGGTAGCGAAGTTCAGTGTCACGTGACGAAACTCTAGGGGTGATTAGTCTCAACCCCGCCGCCTGCCCCTGGTCTCACTCGGGCCGGTTCCGCTCTGAAGCCGCGTTCGCAGCCTTCGCGGGTGCTTGCGCCGATCCCGGCCTCGTCCGGGATGACCCACCGGCACCGCCTCAATCGCGGCGGAGACCGACAGCTCAACCGGGCACTGCACACGATCACGATGATCCGCATGCGCGTCGACCCCGCAACCAAGGCCTACATTGCCAAACGCGCAGCCGAGGGCAAGACGTCCCGCGATGCGCAACGATGCATCAAACGCGCCCTCGCCCGCACAATCTTCAAACTCCTCGAGCGAACCACACCCGAAAGCCCCGTCCGCGAATCGCAGACCCCGCACCATCGCGGCTTGACACGACATAGCAGCCTCGGGGGGGCAAGATGGCGGTCGAACCTGAACCAGCGCATCCAGTTCGGCCCAGGGCGCCGTCGCCGAGGACGACCTAGTGCAGGGGAAGCACCTGCGGCGTCGGCGATGACGAACGCGCCGCGGTCGTCGACCTTCGCGCGGCCGGGGGCCCCACAGAGAGATCGGCCTATACGGGGGCCCCACGCCCGGGCAAATAAGCCCCCACGGCACCCCCCGGCAACGCGCGCTGTGGGTAACTGTCGACCTGCTCCGCGACGATCGGGGGCGGTTCTGGTCGCGGTCGCGCGCAGTCCGTGGGCGGCGAGCTTGTCGAGCAGGGGCGTTCGGTTCGCTGTTGGGCGGCGGTTCGGTTGGGGGCCCAACTGCTTCCGTCCTGGGGGCTAAGCGCCACGGTGTGATACTTGCTCTTGCCCACGTCCCATGCCCACAGAAGAACACCGATACCGCGCTTGGTCACCGGTCGTTCGGATCGAAGCATCGAGCGCTGGCACTCACGTCACGAGGAGACTTGACCTGTGCACGCACGGCGTGCCCCTCGTCAGCGGCAGGTCGATGGCCACCAGGCCCCGGTGATGTCACTTCCCGAGGTCGCCACTTCGAGTCGTGCCGAACCTGGGGAGACCACAGCGCCTCGATCAGGAACCACGAAAAACGGTACCGCCATCCTCATGCCTGTCGGCGCTTGCATCGGGGGAGCCCTAACAATGGGTACCATCAGTTCGACGAAACCGTCGGCGGAGCCTGGCGATTGCGGGCTGCTGCTCGGCGGCTTTGATCTTCGGCCTCGACAAGGGTGGTGTTCGTGTCATTCGCTCTCGCTCCCCCGTCGATGCCGCAGAATACGATTCTCCCTGGCGCAGTCGCTCGAACTCGGGTCGTGCGGGGCCCAGGTGTGGCACTCCTCTATACGGAAGGTCCGTAGCCCCGCCCTCCGATTGAGTCCGTTAAACAAGGTACGGGGCGGAGGCCTAGGCAGGGTGCGGATCCGTCGAAATCGACGGATCGGCTTCTCGGTCCGTCGCCCGGACAAAGGGGGGCGCGCTGGGCAGAGCACTCCACCCCGGTCGTGTTCGGCCGGTGCGCGGTCTCCAGCGCCAGGCTCCACAATCAGCCAGTTGTCGGCCCCCGGAGCGCAGAGCTTGAATCGAGCAGGGCCCCCCGATCAGATTCGGGCGGGGCTGGAGAACTCACCTCCACGTGCTTCGTCACGGTGACGTTTTGTCAAAGGATCCCCCTCGCCTCTGTCCGAGTGTCGTATGCCCGAAGATTTCAGTGTCCGTGCCAATGGTCTGCAGGTTGAAATCTCCGACCGCTGCCGGGACGAGCCGCGCTGTGTCACCAGAGATTTTCAGTACGCAGACACTGCTGCCGAGGCGAACGCGGCTGGACCTGCGGGTCGAAAGATTCACACGCACCGCCGAACCCCCCGTCGAACTCTCGGGGTTCCCTGCTGAAACCTTCGGGGGAATCAGACACTGAGCCACCACGCAGAAGCCGCACCCTTCTTGGTAGAGTTTCTGCAGGTCAGGGCGGTGAGGTTAACTGCCGTGGGAGTCGACCTCGTCAAGGCAACGTCTAAATGCGCGCAATTAGCAGCCTGATGTGCAAGTCTCTCGGCATGACCGGACAAAGCCCCCCCGGGACTCCGCTGCGGCTCACCGAAGCGGAGTTCCGGATCCTTTCGCTTCTTGCAACGGCTCCGGGTCGGCTAGGCGAGCGTGCACGCATTGTCCTCGCCGCTGCCGCCATCGGCTCGGGCAACGCGACCACAGAGTCGATCAAGAACCTCAATCGAACTGAGGCGCGATGGCGCTCGCGGTTCGAGCGGCATCGGGTCGCTGGGTTGCTGACGCCGGCTCCTTGCGCGGCGGACATGTTGCTGCGGGAGCAGACCATCCTCCAGGCCGTCACCTCGCCAGGCGCGGAGCCCGCGACAGCGACCGCACTGGCCGAGAGGCTGGGAGAGGTTCTGTCGCAGAGCACGATCTCACAGGTATGGAGAAAAGCCGGGTTCACTCCCCCTCCACCCGGCATCCTGATCGCCGATCCATGGTTCGCGGGTCGTGCACGGACGCTGGTCGGTCTTCTCGCCATTGGCGGCGCTCCCGCCGACGCTCCGGGTGACTCCGATCCGGCCGGGGACCGTGTCATCCCGAGTGGGTTGATGCTCGCGGTCTTCGCCGCAAGCGTTCGGGATCCGACAAACCGGTCGAAGGAGTCGGAGCTACGCCGGACAGCGATGCTGAGCGGCCGACAGCAGACATTCGACGAATGCCTGGCCGTGGCACGCATCGCAGCGCGCCTCGGCGAGCGGAAGCGCTGTGTCCTGGACGAGCAGGCGGCCGTAGATGCCATCGGCTTCCTGTCCCGGCTTCGGGACGAGGTTCCGTCTGACCTGGTCCTTCACGTCGCGGCCAGTGTTCCGCCCGGTCCGGTTCTCGAAGTGTGGGCGCAGCAACATCCGGCGGTCGAGTTGCGGTACACCCCGACCGCCGCGGCATGGACTGCGCTGTTTGCACGAAGCACAGCGGCCACCGTGTCGGTGTTGGAAGCGCGGCGCTTGCCCTCCCCCATCCCCGACGCCTCTGCACGGCTGCGGGCGCAGTACGTCGCGCCGGAACCCTTCACCTGCGGCTCCTGGAGCAGGACCGACGAGGTCGCGGAGGTCATCGCTTCGCTCAGCCGACGCTGGCCGCGACCGCCGCGGGCAGCGCCCCGGGTTCCGACCTGGCAGACTGCGTTGCGGGAGCTGCGAGAGCGTCGGTCGACGGACTTTCCGGCGGATCTGCCGGCCTATGAGTTCCTGATGGCACTGCGCCGGCGGCACGATGTCGAACCCTTGGTGAAATCCGACTTTCTGGCCGCGCTCGTCGTCTGGGAGGACCTGAGCAAGACCCGCGATCGCCTCGAAGCCGAACTGATCGCGTTCAACCTCGACCTCGCGACCAATGCGACCCAGAGCGAGACCGCGCCGGCCCTGGGCGTCACCGCTCCGAGCGCGGTGGGCATGCGCCGACGTCGCCTCGCGTCCGGCTCGGCCGGGCGGCGACGCGGGCGCCGGAGGGCGACTCCCGACCCGCGGGAACAGATAGTCCTCGACGGCCGCGGACGACGCCGCGATCTGGTCGCGGACACCGTCGAGGAGCTGCAGGCGCGGTGGGTCGACGACCTCGCCGACCGCGAAGATCTGATCGAGCGGATTCCCTCGCGGGACGACACGTACGGGATGCTTGCCTACATCGTCGACCCCCGCCGACCTATCGCGCGCCACGTCGACCCGGAGCTGCCGACCCCGACCGAGCGGCGCCAGGCGGACGGGCGTGCGGGCCTGCTCCTCGCGAACGACGTCTACCACCGGATCAAAAGCGAGCGCGCAGCATGGTTCGACCTGGCCCGTGAGCACGGCCTGACCTGGACTGAGATCGGCGCCGCGCTGGGCAAGACTCGCAGCGGGGCGTTCAAGGAGCGCGTCGCCCTGGCGCGCGAGTTCAGCGGGCACGGGAAGGTCGGCGCGTCCGATCGTGTCTCCGACGTTCCGCCGTACTGGAAGGACTACGTCGACGACCTGCGGCAGCACATCGCAGGGTTCGCCGGGCACGCCGACTATTTCGCCAACGACGAGAGCATCAGGGACTGGCTCGATCTTCTCGACTTCACCAGCGCAACCCCGGGACGGCGCCAGTTCACGTTCTTCCTGGAACTCGTCGAGGAACTCGTCAGCGCCTCCCAGTGCGAGGGATGCGACAGGCCACTCCAGCCGATCGCCACCGACGACTCCGGCCGCCGTCTGTGCATTCGCTGCCACGAGCGCGGAGAACCAGATCTCGCGGAACTTGCCAGCGCCGCGACCGTCTTGCGCCGCACACTGATCGCGAAACGACGAGCGAGTGCGAGCGCACCACCCTAAGCGGCTCGCCGAGTACCTTGTTTCTCCGCAGGCCGACAGACATGGGCGAGGCAGGTGGGAAGCGTGATCACCCGTGCCCCGGGTTCGATCGCCGCATCGCCTGCCGCACCCGGACCCGTGTGCAAGGGTTGATGTTGCCCGGCGGTTAAAGGCAGCATCGATCGCATGAGGTGTCCCGTGAGGTCGGCTACAGCTTCCACCTGATTTCCGCTTGATGTGCCGTCGACCCGCTTTGTGGGTGAGTCATGAGCCGGGCAGTCTGCGAAGTAGCCCGTCGAAGACCTCAGCGGACTAGAGTGGGGAAGGCGGACGTCACCCCCCTGGCGTGTTCCGCATGGTCCTGCCGCCGACAGCGCTAACTCCCCCCTGCTGTCGGCGGCAGGAACACATTCCCCCCTCTTCATGCAGTCCGCGTGGAGGCTTGCGAGTGTCCCGCCCCGCGGTACCTGCAACCGGATTTGCGTCGACGTGCCACCCACTGGCACGGACGACGCTGATTCGGCGACCCCCGTTGTTGTGGATCGACCAGTGAGCACCCTAAAGTGAAGGTCATTCACGAGTCAACATGGATGTCGCAGACTGAGGCTCAACTCAACATCTATGTTCGCTGGGGGAAAGGGTCGGTGATGGAAGAACCAGGCAAAGGCAGCACGATCGCCGACCGCCTCCAGTACCTGGTCAATGTGCGGTCGGAGTCGCGAGGCGGCCCGTGGAGCGATGTCGAGATCGCCGAGGGCATCGAGAAGCAGGGGCTCGGGTCGATCAGCGCGCAGACGGTGCGGCGGCTCAGAATCGGTGAGACTGACGACCCGAAGATCGGCACGCTGGCGAGCTTGGCCAAGTTCTTCGGGGTCGAGACGTCCTATTTCACTGACGACGACCCGGCGGCGTCGATGAACGAGCTACGCTACCTGCTCGCCCTGCGGGACGGAACAATGCGGCATCACCTGATGCGCGCGGGCGAGCTCAGCGACGACAACCAGGACATCGTCGGAGGTCTCATCGCAAATCTGCTGGCCGTCGAGCGGAAGCACAACCGGCAGGCGGCCGGGGATACAGACGGGGGAAAGGGGACCTCGGCCGGATGACCGAGACTGGCGGGCCGGGGCCGCACGGCGATCGACAGCGCTCTCCGGGCGGGCCGATCGGCCGGTTCCGCGAGCTTCGGGAGCTTCGCCGTTCGATCGGCCGCGTCCTGGACGAAATCGGGGTGCCGAAGCCGTGGGACCTGGAGGAATTCGCCGCTCGTCTTGCCTCGTACCGCGGCCGCCCGATGGAGCTGCTGCCGCTTCCCCTGCCTGTGAAAGCGCCGGACGCGGTCTGGTTGCCGGGCCCGACCGTCGACCTGATCATCTACGACGCCTCCGCCGCCGATCTTCTCCGCGAGCACATCATTCTGCACGAACTGGGCCACATGATCTTGTGTCATCGCGGCTCCGCAGATCAGCCTTTCAATCCCAATCTGCTGCGAACGGTGGGCATGGAGCGGGTCGAGGGCGAGGACCCGTCGGTGCCGTTGTTCCGGCTGACCCATCCGGACGTGCTGCGCGCGCTGAGGATGGACGGGGCCGGCGACGACGACCTGGTTCAGGTGAGCCTGTACCGGGCGGGCTACTCCGATCCGCAGGAACGAGACGCCGAACTCGCCGCGCACATCATCTGGCACAGGGCCGGCATGCGCCTGGTTCCGGAAGGGCCCCGCGAACTCGATGGAGAGGCCGCCGACGCCGTGGACCGGATGGACGACGTGATGGGGCGCGTGCGTGGTTGACAGCATCGGCACCGTCTTCCACCTGTTCATCGTCGTCGTCGGGGTCTGCGTCGTCGTCTACAAGCTCGTCGACCTGATCCGCTCTCCCGGCAGGCCGGCGATGTGGGCGCTGTGGTCGGCGTTCCTGACGCTGACCTTGGCGATCATCTCCGGCCTGCGGTGGGTGCCGGTGTCGCCTGCCAGCGCCGAGGTGATCTGGATCGTCCAGCACTGGCTGATCTTCATCGCGTTCGCCGGGCTGGAGCTGTTCTTCTTCCTCTCGGTCATCCCGCAGCAGCGCCGGGCGTGGAGGGCGTTCGCGCCGCACGGAGCCGTTCTGCTGGCAGCCGCAGCGGCGATGACCGTCGGGTTCGTCGCCGCGTTGGCCACGGAGCAGCCGGACTTCTTGCATCTCGAACGCTATTTCGGTCTCTGGCTGACCTCCATGCTGCTGGCCTACACCGCCGGGTTCGCCGCAGCGATGCTCGCGATCTCCCGGCTCGCGTCGCGGTGGTCGCGGATCACCGACAGGCCGTGGATGCGTCGTGGCCTGCGCCTGTTGGCGATCGGCTGCTGGATCAGCCTCGTCTACAGCGCCCACAAGATCGCCTACAGCCTGCTGGTCGTGGCGGGCAGCCCGCCTCCGTGGTCGCAGCTGCAGGTGGAGGTCGTCCTCTCGGCCTTGGGCGTGACGTTCGCCCTGGTCGGTCTGGTCCTGCCCGCCCTCGGGCCGCGGTTGTCGGCGGCGCGGTCGTGGTTCCGGCACGCAGGCGCGTACCGCCGTCTCGAGCCGCTGTGGCGGGAATTCGCCGACCCAGACCGAGGGGTCACCCCGGAGGTCGTGCTGGCCAACCCGGCCCCGTGGTGGGCCACGACGTTCGCGCTGCACCGGCGGGTGATCGAGATCTGGGACGGGCGCAAACGGATCCGCGACTACCTCGACCCCGCCGTCGAACGCGCGATGTTCGAGACCGGCGTGCAACGCGGCCTGGCCGACACGGAACTGGCCGCGTTCGTGGAGGCCGAGTGCCTGCGCGAAGCCCTGCGCCTCAAGCGCGCCGGGAGACCGCCGCCCGACGCCGGCGGCATCCCCCCGCCCCGCACCGGGAACAACCTCGCCGCGTCGGTGACGTTCCTCGAACAGGTCGCCGCCGCCCTCGCCCAGCCCGCCCCCCCCGCAGCACAGGATCCCGTGACACCGTGACCGCTCAAAAGCCCGCCACCCGCGACTCGCACGCCAAGACGACCTTGCAGCGGGCCGCTCGGGTGATCACCGAAATCCTCGCCCCCTGGGCTGTGATCCTGTTGCTGTCATTGGCGATGGCTGCCAAAGCGACCGGATTCCGCCTCTGGCCGACTTTGTTGTGGGGGGCGGTTGTGGCGGTGTTCTCCGCCGGGGTGCCGATGGCGTTCATCACGCGCGGAGCAAAGGCCGGGCAGTACGACAGCCATCACGTCAACAACCGCGAGGGCCGCGGTCCGGTGCTGCTGGTGTGCTTCGGGTCGACCGCGATCGGGCTGACGATCCTGCTGGTCGGGTCCGCTCCCCCGGCCATGGTGATCATGACCTGGGCGATGCTCGCCGTTCTCGTCGTCACCGGCACGATCACGGTGGCAGCCAAGTGGAAGATCTCGATGCACGCGGCCGTGTCCGCCGGCGGTGTTGCGATGCTCGCGTTCCTCTACGGCCCGTGGGCGCTGCTGCTGCTACTGCTGGTCGCGCTGGTCAGCTGGTCGCGGGTCGTGCTGCGTGACCACACCCCCGGCCAGGTCGCCGCAGGAGGCGTCGCCGGATTCGTCGTCTGCGGCGCGCTGTTCCTCTGGCTGCTGTAAGCGGACCGACGACGATTCACCGCGTTGGTCGTCTCCGGTCCGCGCGGCAGCTGTCGGCCCGGCCGTCCCGCCAGGGCCGATGTTCCGGCCCTGGCCCCGACGCCGAATGTCGGCGAGGGCGTCGAGGTATCCCTGCCCGGCATGTCGTGCGGGCGGTCTCACCACGTCCGCGGCGCGTCCCGGGCATGGTTGAGTCGGCTATGACGGCTGCCGGGGGTTCCCGGCGGTGGCATCCGGCTGCGAGCGGAACTGCGGGTGCCGGGGTCGTGAGCCGCAGGAGCGTTGGCGTGACCGGCTGCGGGAGCGGCATCCGGTTCGGGGCGGATCACGAGCGCCTGGTCTTCGTCGTTGCCGGCGGCGGGTTCCCCGGGCGGCGGCCCGCCGTCGCGGTCCACACCTGCCCAGGGGTTCTGGCCATGTACCCAGTTCGGGGCCACGCGGCGGGTGAAGAACCACGGCGGATCGGGACGAAGCACCAGCGCCTGGTCTTGGTCGTCGTCGGCGGTTTCCCCGGGCAGCGGCCCGGGGAAACCCATCGCCAGGTGCTGGGCTTGGCGCCCCTGTGGCAGCAGCATGCGGAACCGCGACTCTTGTTCCCCCTGGCCCTCCATGAGGAACACGGTACGCCCGGAGGACGCCAGACCGAGTCTCGTCACCGAGGCATCGGCGGACCGGACCGGTGGCAAGCCGGTTCTGGACCGCCCGGGCTTACCGCCGACCGCGGCCGTGCGCATTGACGGCGGCGCCCGCGGCGCCCTTCACGGCCGACGCGTTCGCCGCACGCAGGGGCGCGAGCGTGGGAAGCGTGCAGGCGCCGAGGCCGTGGACGCCGTAGGCGACCGCGACGGCGATCCACGCGGCCCATTCCCCGCTGAGCCGCAGCTGGTTCGCCGCACGGAACTTGAGCGTCAACGCCGGAGGCGGAGCCGAGGCGTCCAGTCCCAGCCGGGTGACCTGGTCGTAGTTGAAGTTCTTCCAGTCGCCCTCGCTCTGGCACCACAGCCGGTGGGTGGTCACCACCACCGTGGCGAGGTCGTACTCGTGCCACTGCGCTGCGGACATCGCCCGCGCCTTGCGGCGCCCCCGCATCCGCATCGCGGCGGCGCCGACGACGAAGGCACCGACGAGCTCCGGGCTGCCGGCGACCACGGACAGCCCGCCGGGAACGTACTCAACGTCGCGGCCGTGGAAGCGCTCGTAGCGCGGAGCGGCCCGGCGCGCGCGGGAGAACTCGGCGAGCACGCGCTCGCCGGGGGCGCGGTCGCGAGGCATGGTGGGCGGAGGCACGATCGCCTCGCGCCGGATCCCGGCCGCGAAATCGCGGTCCAGCTCGGCCGCGGCGGTCCACCCCGCAGTCTCCTTGACGCGCATGCCCTCCCCCCCTTCTCCTCGACCTGTCAAGACCTCGGTACGTGTTCTACACAATAGCGTGTCGAGATCGTTTCCAGCAGGCAGAACGCCCGCGAGCGCCCCGGACCACCCCTGCCATCGTCGCTGTGCGTATCGAACCGGAGGCCGTACGGGCTCGATTCAGGGCCGACAGCGGAGCGTCAGGGCTGGTAGACGCGGTGAAGTCGGACTTGACTCAGCGTAGTTTTCCGGGAAAGAGTGGATCTTAGCGGGGCTTCCGGGACGTGCTGCGGCACAGCCGGAAGGCCTGTCGGCCGGTTCGGGGGGAATCGGCCACACCGGAGGTTGGGGGACCTCGTGATCGCTGTTTCCGTGTGCCGCCGCGGCGCTCGCCGCCCGGCGAGGCGTCGCAGCCGGACGCCGTCCGTCCCGCTGAGGGGCTGCGGGCGCGACCTCCCCCCATCCCGCCCAGGAAGCAATCGACTCCGGTCGTGAGACCGCACCGGCCGTGACGACGGCAGTGCCGGCGGCGAACGCGGGGGTCGAATAGTCGCATCGGCCCCGTCGCCCTCCCCGCCTTCCGTACGTCGTCCCCGGCCGGTTCACGTTCCCCGGGCACCGCGAAACCGCGTGGCCCGGGGCGTTTCAGCCAAGGGGGAACCAGATGATTACCGAGACGATCCCGGCGCCGCGCACGTCGCCCGAACCCGCGACGGACGACGGCGACGTAGTGATGACCTGGGACCGGTGGAGCGGATGGGCCCACCTGGCCCGCCACCGGCCGGGCGACACGGCACCGCCCGCCTTCGTCGGCCTCGCGCGCCTGCCCGGGCCGACCGCTGCCGACGTGCGCGCGAACCTGACGGCCAGCGGCCTCACCGTGCTCACCGAGTACGACGTCGACGAGCAGCTGACCGAATTCCGGGTCGGGCTGACGGCGGGCGCGCGATGAGCGCCGACCTGGACCCGGCCGTGCCGGCGATCCCGCAGCCCCGGCGGGCACGGGAAAAACCCTTCCACACCAACGTCTACGAGCTGCCCTCCGTGCGGGGAAAGCAGCAGCAGGTGCTGACCCCGGCAGTGCATGCGGGCGTCGCGCCCGTGCGCCGCCTGGCGGTCGGGGCGGTGGAGATGCCGGGCGGGCACAGCACCTACGCGCACGAGCACCCCGAGTCCGAGATCGTCGTCATCGTCGTCGAGGGGATCGCCGCGTCGCTGTGCGGCGAGGACATGACTCCCGTGCTGCACCGCCCGGGCTCGGTCATCTGGATCCCGCCCGGCGTGGCCCACGCTGCGGTGAACCTCCATCCCCGCGCGCGGGTACTCGGGTTCGAGGCGCGCACGGACCGCACCTTCGGCGAGGACACGGTCCTGCGCCCCGATCTCGACGCGCTCGTCGACGAACGCGTCCATCGGCTGCGCCGCGACTACGCGCGCGGCCGCCTCGACGCGCGCCTGCGCCCGGCCGCGGTACCCGTGCTGCGGGAGGGGGCGTGACTGCCGGCGGCGTCCGCGCCGCGCCGGAGCACGCCCCGGGGCGCACGCCCGTCGGGATGGTGCGGATGTCGGGCAACGAATCGCCGTCCGGGCCGCTGCCCGCCGCGCTGCGGGTGATGATGGACGCGGTCCGCGACGTGCACCGCTACCCCGACACCGTCAGCGCCGACCTGGTCCACGCGCTCGCCGAGCATCTGCGGGTGCCGCCGGAGACCGTGACGGTCGGGCCGGGGTCCTCGGCGCTGCTGCAACGCCTGCTGGCCGCGGTGTGCACCCGGACCGACGACGAGCTGCTGGTGCCGGACCCGGCGTTCCAGGCCTACAGGCTGTTCGCCGCGCACGCCGGCGCGCCGGTGCGCACCGTGGCGCTGAGCACGGACTGGGCGGTCGACCTGGACGCGGTCGCGGCGGCGATCGGGCCCTCGACCCGCGTCGTGGTGATCAGCAACCCGCACAACCCGACCGGCACGATCGCCGGTCAGCAGCAGCTGCGCCGGTTCCTGGCCGCAGTGCCCGCGGACGTGCTGGTCGTGCTCGACGAGGCCTACGTCGAATATGCGGCCGAGGGCCTGGCCGACGGCGTCGCGCTGGCGAAGGAACGCTGGGCCGGCGGCCACGACAACGTGGCGGTGACGCGCACCTTCTCCAAGGCCTACGGGCTCGCGGGACTGCGCGTCGGCTACGCGATCGCGCCGCCGATGCTGGCCGCGGAGCTCGCCGCCTCGGCGCTGCCGTTCGAGGTCTCCGGCGTCGGCCAGGCCGCGGCGCTGGCGTCGCTGGTGTCGCGCGAGCGGATGCGCGCGCGGTGCGACCTGACGGCCGCCGAACGCGCGCGCGTGCTGGACGCGTTGCGGGAGCAGGGATTCGTTCCTCCGCCCTCGCACGCGAACCACGTGTGGCTTCCAGTGGGCGAGGACGCAGCCCGGTTCGAGCGGCACTGCCGCGATTTCGGGATCGCCGTGCTGGCCTACCCCGGTCTCGGGGTCCGGATCACCCTCGGGTCCCGCGCTGACAACGACCTGATGCTCGCCGCCGCCCGCGCCTGGGCGAGCGGAGCCGGCGAGCGGACCCCGTGACCGCGCACCGCCGGTCCGTTCCGGCCGGGCAGGCTCCGGCGCTGGCGTCCCGGCTGGCGCGGCTCGTCGTCGGCGCCGTCGGCATCGGCGCGGGGATCGCGCTGCTGCAGCGGGCCCGGTTCGGCATGTCCCCGATGGACGTGCTGCACCTGGGCATCGCGCAGCGGTTCGGGTTCAGCCTCGGCGGCGGGATCATCGCCGCGCAAGCGGTGATGCTCATGGCGTTCCTGCCGCTGCGGATCCGACCGGGCGTCGGCACCGTGGTCGGGTTCGTGATCCCCGCGGTCGTCGCGGACCTGCTGCTCGCCGTGCTGCCGACGGTCGACCCGGTCCTTCCGCGGATCGGGCTGCTCGCCGCCGGAGGAGCCTGCTTCTGTGCCGGGGTCGCGACCTACCTCGCCGCCGAACTCGGGCCGATGCCCCGCGACGGGCTCATGCTCGCGTTCGGCAAAGGCCGTCCGCGCCGGATCGCGGCCGTCCGCATCGGACTCGACATCGCGTTCCTGGTCGTCGGCACCGCGCTGCTCGGCCCCGACGCCGCGCTGCACGGCGGCGGGATCGGCCCGGGAACGCTCGTCCTGGCGCTCGGCTGCGGACCGGCGATCGCGTGGCTGTTGCGCCGCGCCCGGAGGGGGCCGGGCCGAGCGCGGCGAGTTCCCGAACAAGCCCAACCCG
Organism: Streptomyces sp. AA4; assembly: GCF_000158875.1. Classification (NCBI taxonomy): domain Bacteria; kingdom Bacillati; phylum Actinomycetota; class Actinomycetes; order Kitasatosporales; family Streptomycetaceae; genus Streptomyces; species Streptomyces sp. AA4. The sequence goes on from NZ_GG657748.1 coordinate 71,816, forward strand.
GCAACGTGATTCCGCTGCCGTCGCAACGTTTCGACGTGTCACCGCACCGGTTCGACCGGTGATTCGCCGCCCTCGCAGGGGGCAGGGCGGCGCTGTTTCAGGGGGGAAACCGAACAATGGCATCTGCACGCACACCTGTCCGGAACAGACGGCTCCGGCGGCTCGGCGCGGTCGCCGCCGCAGCGCCAACGGTTCTCGCGGCAGTCGCGATCCCGGCCGCCGCGTCCGCCGACGCCGCCGCGCAGCGCACCTGCCGCGACGTCACGATCCCCGTGTCCACCGGGCAGCTCGACGCGTCCGTCCACGGAGTTATTTGCGCGCCGCGCGGCCCCGGGAACGGCGCCGTCCAGGTGCTGTTGCACGGAGGCACCTACAACTCGTCGTACTGGTCCAATCTGGACACCGGCGGCGGGGAGTCCTATGTCAGCCGCGCCGTCGCCGCCGGGTACGCGACGCTGGCGCTCGATGCGATCGGCAGCGGCGCCAGCAGCCACCCGGCCAGCACCCTGGTCACCGGCGCCGCACAAGCCGAGGCTGTGCACCAGGCCATCGCCCGGGCCCGGGCCGGGCAGCTCGACGGGCGCCGCTACCGGCAGGCGGCGCTCGTCGGGCACAGCCTGGGCAGCCTGGTCGCCGTCATGACCGCCAGCCGGTACCCGCGCGACGCCGACGCCGTCGTGCTCACCGCCTACTCCCACACGATCGACCCCGCCCAGGTGCAGCATTCCCTCGCGAACATGCACCCGGCGGCCGAGGAAGGACGGCCGCTGGACCCGGGCTGGCTGACCACCCGCCCCGGAGTCCGGCCCGCCCTGTTCCACTCCCCCTCTGATGCCGACCCGGTCATCACCGGCGCCGAGGAAACGCACAAAGACGTCGGGTCGGCCACAGAACTGGCCGACGCCGCGACAGTCGGCACCGCCGACGCCGCAACCAGGGCGATCACCGCGCCGGTGCTCGAAGCCAACGGGCAGCAGGACTCCTGGTCGTGCGCCGCGGTCGACTGCAGCAGCTCCGGCGCGTTCAAAGCCGCCGAACAACGCAACTTTTCCCGGCCCCTCTCGGCCTACATCCAGCCGAGAGCCGGACACGCCCTCACGCTGGCCGCCTCCCGCCGGGCGGCGCTGGACGCGATCACCGGATGGCTCGGCATCGCACTGCACCACCGCGCGCCCCAGGCCACCGACACAGCCGGACGGATCGCCGGCGAGCCATGAGCCCCTCCCGGGCACGTCTCGCGGCTGCCGCGCCACCCTCCACCCGCGGCGGCGGCATCCGCCCGCGAGGCCCGCCGCAGCCGCCGTGCACCACCGCTGTCTCCATTGTCCACACACAACCCCGCCCGTGGCGAAAGCCATGAACTCTCAAGGAGAAACGAATGATCAACACAAAGAAGGTGCTCGCCACCGGTCTGCTCGTCGCGGCAGTGTCCGGCACCCTCGGCCTGGCCACCTCGGCCGCTGCGAGCGCTGCCGTCTCTCCCGCGACTGCGTACGCCGCCCCCGCCGGCAACCATGACCCGCTGACCCGCGAGGGCGTCGTACGTCCGGACGGGACGCGGATCACCGCGTCGCCCGCTGGCAACCATGACGCGCTGACCCGCGAGGGCGTCGTGCGTCCGGACGGGACGCGGATCACCGCGTCGCCCGCTGGCAACCATGACGCGCTGACCCGCGAGGGCGTCGTGCGTCCGGACGGCACCCGTATCACCGGATTCTGACTATCCCCGCCGGGCGTTCCCGGGCGCGCCGCCCGCGCCCGGGAACACCCGGCGGCACCCGCGCAGCAGGAGCACGACAGCAGTCTTCCTGCGCCGCCACAACATTGCGACCAGCCGCCCAGCGCTGCAGGGGCAGGGCGGCGCTGTTTCCAGGGGGAATCGAACAATGGAACCTGCACGCACACCTGTCCGGAACAGACGGCTCCAGCGGAGGTTCGCCGCAGTGGCTGCCGCGGCGGCCACGGTGCTGGCGGCGGCCGTGATCCCGCCCGCCGCGTCTGCCGACACTGCCGCCGGGCAGCGAACCTGCCGCGACGTCACGATCCCGGCGAAAGTCGGGGTGCTCGACGTGTCCGTCCACGGCGTCCTGTGCACACCGGACGGCCCGGCCAAGGACACCGTCCAGCTGCTGCTTCACGGAGGCACCTACAACGCGTCCTATTGGGACTACCCCGTCGCCGGAGGCCGCTATTCCTATGCCCGGCAAGCGAATTCCGGCGGCTACACCACGCTGGCGCTCGACCGGCTCGGGTCGGGAACAAGCTCCCGGCCGCTCAGCGCGCAGGTGACGGTGGACAGCCAGGCCGACGTCGTGCACCAGGTCGTCAGGCGGCTCAAAGCGGGCGAGGTCACCGGATCCCAGATCCCGCGCGTCGCGCTGGTCGGGCACTCGATGGGCACCGGAGTCGCGTCGGTCGAGACGACCACCTACCACGACGTCGACGCCGTTGTGCTCACCGGCGGCACCTCCCAGCTCGACACCGGCGCGCTGCTCAAGACGCTCACCTCGCAAGTGTGGCCGGCCGCGCTGGACCCTGCCTTCGGGCCGCTGATCGACCCGCTGTACCTGACGACGCGGCCCGGCGCGCGTGCCGCGGCGTTCCACGACGCCGGCGACGTCGACCCGGAAGTCGTCCGGTACGACGAATCCACCAAGGACGTCGCCTCGCCCGTCGAGCTGACCGGAGTCGTGCTGAAGGGCTTCTCGCGCAATACCACCCGCAAGATCACCGTGCCGACCATGCTGCAGGTCGGCAGCCACGACCGCCTCTTCTGCGCCCCGGGCAACGCCGTCGACTGCGCGTCCCCGCAAGCCCTGGCCCAGGCACAGGCCACCGCGTTCGGCCCGGCCGCGCGCCTGCACACTTCCGTGCTTCCCGGCGCAGGGCACGACCTGCAGCTGGCGCGCAACGGCGCAGACGCCGCCCGCGACGTCACGCACTGGCTCGACACCACCCTCCCAGCGCAGTAACCGGCCGTCGTCGCGGCGCGAACAGCCGCCGCGTCGCGACGACGGCCCCGCTCCCTCGTGCCGCTCGCGCACCCTCTGCGCCGAGCCGCTGCCCGGCACGCAGCACCGCGAACCGTTCCCGGAGAAGGACTTCCCGTCATGTCGATCACCACGAACGCGGCGTTCGCCCGCCGACGCCCCGCGTCGATTCCCGTCCATCTGGTCGGCTCGCTGCCTCCGCCGCTGCACCGCGACATCCGCGCCGCGCTCGCCTGGCCCCTGGTCCACTGCGGGGACGCGCCGTTGACCGCGATGTACTACGAGCCCGACCCGCGGTGGATGGTCGACTGGCTCGACAACCTGGCGCGGATTCCCGCGCTCGAACAAGTTCGCTCCGGCGCGAGCCAGGGATACGACGACGTCCCCTACTACCGGATCCGCCCCGGGCACGAGCTCGACCCCGCCGACCTCGCGATGGGCCGCATCGCCCAGACCGAGGCCGTGTTCGCCGTCCTGGACACCCTCGACACCGGCGCCGTCCCGCGCCGTTTGCAAGTCGGCATCCCCAACGCGTTCGACCGCGCGGTCTTCGCCTCCGGCTCGCCCGAGGCCGCCGATGAGTGGATGCCCGCGCTGCAGGCCTCCGTCATGGACGAAGTCGCCGCCCTCGCCGCCCGGTGGGGCGACCGGGTCCAGCTGCAGCTGGAAAGCCCGGCCGTCCTGGCCGCCTACCATCGCGCCGCGCACGAGGACTGGCCGCTGCTGACGGCCGAACTTGTCCAGCAGGTCTCGGGAATCATCGAAGCAGCGCAGGATGCCCGCTGGATCCTGCACCTCTGTTACGGCGACCTCGAGCACGAGCCTCTCTTCACGCCGGTCGACCTCGACGCCGCGGTGCAGTTCCTCAACGCCCTGGCCGACGCGCTGGCCGAGCGGGGCATCCCGATGCCCACCGTTCACCTGCCCGTCGCGCACGGCAGCGCACCGCCCTCCACCGACCCCGCGTTCTACCGGGCGCTGCTGCGGCTGCGACGCGGAATCCACGTCATCGCGGGAGTCGTCGCCGAGGACCACCCCGTCGAGAGCCGTCACGCGCTCGTCCTGATCACGGACGCCCTGGGCGGACCGGTGGAGGGCATCGCTGCCGGATGCGGACTCGGGCGGCGCACCCTCGCCGCGGCGGCCGCGAACATGGCCTTGGCAGCTCGGCTCGCCCACGGGCGGAGTCCGCTGTCCGCCCGCCGGACCGCATGACGGCCCGGCGGCTCGACCATGACCACCCGCGGCGTCGCGATCTCGGTGTTCTCCGGCGTCGGCGGCCTGGACCTCGGCGCGGAGAAAGCGGGTTTCGAGGTGCGCGCCGCGGTCGAACGCGACGTCAACGCCGCCGACACGATGAGGAAGAACTTCCCGCATCTGGCCGGCTCGGTCATCTGCGCCGACATCCTCGACGTCCCCACGACAGAGATCATGGCGGCAGCGGGTCTGTCCCGGCGGGAGCGGCCCGACCTGCTCATCGGCGGCCCGCCGTGCACCCCGTTCTCGAAGTCCGGCTTCTGGCTCGACTGGAAACGCGCAGGGCGCGACCCAGCCGCCGGCCTTCTCCAGGAGTTCACCCGCGTCCTGAGGGAGGCGCGGCCCCGCGGCTTCGTCCTCGAGAACGTCTCCGCACTGACCTTCGACAACAGGGCCAGCCGTCCCGCGTTCCAGCGCCTGCTCGCTGAAGCCGACGCCGCCGGGTACAAGCACGCCTGGAAAGTGTTGAACGCCGCCGACTTCGGCGTCGCGCAATCGCGACAGCGGCTGTTCGTGACCGGGGTGCTCAAGACCGAAAAGACGACGCCCGGGCTTCCCGTGCCCGGGTTCGGCGGCACCCGGAACCGCCGAGTACCAGGAGATCCCGGGAAGCCGCATGTCACGGCGGGCCAAGCGCTGGAAGGCCTGACCGCGAGCCCGGAACCCTCGGACGAGGTCGCAGGACGGTACGGCCACCTGCTGCCCGGCATCCCTCCCGGCGGGAACTACCTGCACTACACGGCCGAACGAGGACACCCGGCGCCGCTGTTCCGCTGGCGCTCGCGCTACTGGTCGTTCCTGCTCAAACTGGACCCGGACCGGCCCTCCCCCACCATTCAGGCGCAGCCCGGCCCGTACACGGGCCCGTTCCACTGGGAGAACAGGCGCCTGCGCATCCCCGAACTCAAAAGACTGTTCGGTTTTCCCGACGAGTTCCAGTTCACCGGAAGCCGCAACTCCGTCCAGTCCCAGATCGGCAACTCCGTTCCCCCGGAACTGAGCCGCGCGGTGATGGCCACGCTGTTCGGCAACGGAGCCGAGGAACGGTGATCATGGTGGCCCGCAAGGCAGAACCGCCGGAGCACGCGATCGCGGTGCCCGCGGCCGACCCCGGCCGCGCTGGCGCTGGCGCGCCGACCTGAGTTCATGCCGACAATCACCTCGTGCCCGCCTGGCATAGTCCCGGTCCGCGCAGATTCGACGATCCTGGTACCAAGGTGACCCGCGCTCGCAATCCTGGCGAGCCGCAACGCTTTTCGACTCAGAAGGAGTCCCGAATGCAGCCCAAGCTTCCCCATCTAGATCTCCCCCACGACGTACTGCGGCTGGTGCGTCTCTCCGCCGCCATCGCCGGGGAGACACCGGAGGAGTGGGTGTCCGAACTCGTCCGCCGCCACGTCGACACCGTGCCGCCGCCACGGGGCCCGCTGCTCATCGAAAGCCCCGCAGCGGCCGAATCCGAGGACCACAGCGACGGCGAACCTGCCAGCGACGCGGCCGAGAACGCGAAGCGGGCCGAGGGGCGCGACGAGCGGGTGCTGGACGACACCGCACTGGTCCTGACCACTCTCGCCGGGTCTGATCTGCTCAACGGCGACAGCCATGTGAGCGCGGCGGCGCTGCTGGGGCTCATGCGCGAGCAGCACAAGTGGCCGGCTGGACCGAAAGGGTTCCGACGCCTCTCCGCAGCGCTCGTGTCGGCGCGCGTCGCCGCTGCGTCGGTGACGCGCGGTACCAGCAAAGTGAAGTCCTACCCGGCCAAGGCACTGCAGCGCGCGCTCGACAAACTCCGCTGATCCCGCAGAGAACGAGCCGCGCGTCCGCTCGGCCCCGGCTCTCCGGCTGCGGAAAGGGGGTCGCTGCGGGAGGCGATCCGCGGACGAACGGGACAGGACCATCGACCTGGCAGCAGGCGTCCCCCCGGGGGCGAGGTCAGCCGACGTGCGGATCATCCGGTTCCGCCGCGCGACCACACCGGGCGACGTCGGCGGCCGCGGCTGTCGCGGTGCAGGCGGCATGCGGCCAGGGCACGTGCTATGCGAGGGCGCAGAGCGGGCCGGCGTCGAAAAGCGTCCCCCGGCCCGGATGCGTCCTGGGGGAGAACACCGCCCGGGCCCGGCGCGCGGCGTCGGGCCCGGGCCGAACCACCAGTGATCGGGCGCACCACCGACCGCGCCGGTTCGCTGATGCAAACAAGCGGGCGAGGTGATTCGTTCTGGTTTCCTTGCGCGAGGGCTCACGCCTTCGATAGGCACGAAGAAACACTCTTGCCTAGGAGCGACGTGAGTTTGAGCGAGGAACGGGGATCGCTGAGCGCAGGTCCCGATACTGATTTCGACTACCTCAACCCCGTCTTCGCCGACGACGTCCACGAACGGTTGAGGGAGCTGCGGGAGAGATGCCCGGTGGCGCACAGCCGGGCCCAAGGCGGTTTTTACATAGCCCTCCGTCACCCCGCCGTAGCCGAGGCCGCCCGTAATGCATCAGGTGCCTTCAGCGCCGCCGTGAACATCGGCGCCGCTCCCAAAGTGGCACCGGAATTGCCATGCGCAGCACCGATGTTCGAGGAGGACGGCGCCGAACACCGCCAGTGGCGACGGCTCCTGGCACCCCACTTCACCGCCTCTGCGGCTGCCGAGCACGAGGACTACGTCCGTCAGCTCTGCCGGGAGGCAATCGCGCGATTCGTCACCGAGGGCCAGACGGACCTCGTAACTTCGTATTTGCGCGTCATCCCGCCCCTCGTTGCGGCTGCGGTGCTCGGCATCCCCGAGCAGCACCGGCCTGCGCTGGCCGCCCACGTCCGCGCCTTCATGACAGCCTCCACCCCGGACGAGGAAGAGAGCCGCGGTGCGGCCTACACGACCTTCCTCGCTGCCCTCCTCGACGACGTCTCCGACGAGTCAATGCTCGGCACCGTCGCACGCACCTCGGTCGGCGGCGAAGTGCCCAGCCCGTTGCAACAGGCGAAGTTCGCCAGCCTCATGCTCGCCGCCGGGCACCTGACGGCCTCGGACGCCTGCGCTGGCGTCCTGCTGCACCTGTTCGACGACGATCGTCTGCGGGCCCGCGCCGCCGCCGATCCGGCCTTCCTGACGGAGGTCATCGACGAGTCCGTGCGCCACGAACCGGCCGTCACCGCTACCGGCCGGGCGGTGGTCAAGGAAGTCGAACTCGGCGGTGTGCGGCTGGTCCCGGGAGACCGCCTAGTGCTGCTGTGGCCTTCCGCGAACCGTGACGAAGCCGTTTTTCCGGACGGGGCGGAATTCCGGATGGGCAGGGAAGAACCCGGAGCGCAGCAGCTTGCCTGGGGCACCGGTCCTCACCAGTGCATTGGCAAGCACTTAGCGCGGATGGAGATCAGGGTCATGATCGAAGAACTGCTGGCAGCAATCCCCGATGTTCGTCTGGCACCCGGGACCCGCCCGCGCCGGACATTCGGAGTCATCCGCGGCGTCTCCGAGCTTCCGGCGTGCTGGTCGTCGCCGTAAGACGCGCCTTGGTGGGTGATGCAGGGTGCATCACCCACCAAGGCGGGACAAGCGACCCGTTCTTACCGCTTCGCCCCGGCCGCGCCGTGGCGTTTGTACCACGCCGCCAGCTTCGTCCGGTCACCGTCGAGATGGAGCTTGTTGTACACATCCGTCAGCTGTCGGCTCACGGTTGCTGCCGAGACATTGAGTTCGATCGCGATGTCGCGGTTCTGCCAGCCGGCAGCCACCATCGACACGATGCGCAGCTGGTGTGCATTCAACGTGACCGGCGGAGCCGGGCTCGGGATGTACATCAGCTTGATGATCCCGTCTTTTCCGAGGCCGCGTCCCTCCAGTTCTAGCTTGTCGTAGCCGTTCCGACCTATCTGGCTCGTGATCAAATCGATCTTGGCGTCCCGGTGCTGGCCGAAGCTGGGCAGGCCGGGGATCGCGACGTGGTGCTCCTCCTGCCAGGCACTCGATGCGCCAGACAATCTGGCCGCGGCCTCCGGGTCGTGCTTGGCGAGCTCCCACCATTTGACTTCGGCGGTCCAGCCCGGAGCCCACCGATCACCGAGAGCGAGCTGCGCGGAGATCACCTTGCCGCCGACATCCAACCGTTTCGTGCGCTTCGGCAGCATGTAAAGCCATTGCGCCCACGTGATGGCCCACGGTGCGCCGGCGCGTTCGGCGTGCGCCAAGCATTCATCTGCCGTGAGGTCTGCCAGGTGCGCGGGGCCGATAAGCCCGGCGCTCATCCCCAGCATCAGCCTGGCCATTTGTTCATCGCCGGCGAAGTCGGGCCCCATGGTCGCGAAGCCGTCCGCCGCGGCCCTGAGCATGTCCATCCCCGCCGGATCGAGCATCACCAGCGCCTGGTACGTGCCCTCCGCCGCCAGCGCCGGCGGGAAGTCCCGAGCCTCGGGAAACATTGCGGCGATCTGCTTGATTTCCCGCAGATGCTCCAGCGCGGTCGGATCGCCGAGGACAGTGCGCATGAACGCGATGGAGGAAAGGGCGCCGACCCTGGTCAGCGTCGGCACCTCGCTCTTGATCGCCAGAAGGCCGTCGAACCACCGTGCCACCAGGGGCTCTTTGGCGTGGTGGTACGGCATCCTCACACGATGGGCGTTCGTTGCGATGGTGAGGCCCTGCTCGACCTCACGGCGCTCAATACACCAGTCGATCGCCGCGTCCACATTCGGCGCGTCCACATTCAGCGCGTCGAGCCAGGGCTTCTCCTGCGGGGAGAACCACTCCCTGGCACCGTCAGACGCCAGCTTGGCCACCCAGTCGCGGTGACGGTCCCGGAAGACGGATAGGTCTTCACCCAGCACGTCGCCCAGCATTTTCAGCCCGTATTCTTGCAGCGCGGCGTGCTGGGTGAAGCGGCCGGACGCATCGGGGTCGACGATCGACCGCAATTTGAGGTTGCCCAGAAGGTGCTCGACTTTGTTCCGCGGCAGCTTTTCGTCGCTGCACACTTCCTGGACGGCTGCGAGTCCGAAGCTTTCGCTGAACACGCTGAGCCTTGCCCAGAGCAACTGCTCCTCTTCCCCGCACAAGTCCCACGACCCCGACATGGTGATGTCGAGCCGCCGATGGTGCTCCCGAATCCCTCGGGCCCCCGACGAAAAGCCCAGCCACAAGAGGCCTCGCTCCTCGATCTTCGCCAGCAGGTCGACAGCCGTGGCACCCAGGCCCAGCTGAGCGGCCAGCAGATTCAGAATCAGGGGCGAGCCCTGCGAATAGCGGACCAACGCGACTAGATCGGCCCACGCGTTGATTTCAATGACCGGCCGTCCGGCGGCTTTCGTAGCCCGGTCGAGGAACAGGTTCATCGCATCCGTCAGCCCATCGGCGGGGCCGGCGTCCTCGGCGGGGCAGGTCAGCGGCTGGACAGAGACGATGCTCTCGCCCCAGATTTCCAGGTTCTCGCGGCTGGTCACCACCACTTGCAGCCCGCTCGCGTCGTCCTGCCCCAGGAGCGTCTCCAGGACACACGCCACGTCGTCGGCAACCGGTTCGGCGTTGTCGATCACCAGGAGCGCCCGACGATGGCGAAGCCGAGCCGAAAGCAGGGAGATTAGCGAGTCGAAATCCCGCGCGGCTGGCTGATGGCTATCCATCAGCGCAGCGGCGACGTCACCAAGAATCCGCGGAGCGAGATCAGCCGGGGGGCCAGCGGAGGCAGCGGACTTCACAAAACGGATATACTTCTCCAGGCTGACGAAAGCCGTATCTTGGTACGTTTTCCGTCGAAGAAGATCTCGGTACAGTTCTTGTGCCAGCCGGGTTTTGCCGATTCCGCCCCACCCGAGCAGCTCAATCAGCCGCTCTCCCCCGGCGAGCTTCTGCCGCAGATCATCGAGCGCCTGGTCCCGGCCGATCAGCTTGGTCAGACCCGGGATGAAGCCATCCCCCATATCCCCCCCGTTCTTGGCCATGCGCCAGCCTGCCCCTCCCCAGGGATTTACAGCATGCGCCACGCGGACGCCTCGGCTTTACCAGCGACACCAGTCCGCGTGCTGGCACCCGATCTCGCCGCATCCTAACCGGGTCCTCATGCCCTCCTCGCCTGACAGTGAGGAGGGTGACCAGGCGTTTTCCCGACGAAGCGAGGACCCTGCGGAAATCTGAGGAGGCATGAGGACCCCACAGCCTCCCCGAATCCGCCACAGTGGAATAAAGCGTCCACGCTGGGCCTGGCACACCGGGGAGGTTGCTGATGGAGCCGACGGATGACCCGGCCCACCGGCCGCACCCCGCCAGCCGCAGAGCAGCAACGAACTTCGACGCCCTGTTCCCCGCGTTGGTACTCGGCCCCGAAGCCGTGCGCCGGGAGCTGAGCTTCTCCTTGAGGAGCGCGTCGACGCCGCCAGTGCCGCCCTCGACCTGGCCAGCCGTCCACGCCTCCACAGGCACGGCCGAGGCCTGACCACGCCTTACGTCCGGTCTTTTCGTTGGGAGACATCGCAATGCCGCACGTTCTCGCCGAGCGCGACCTCGCGGTGGTCAGCCGGACTTGGCCGCCGGCGACCGACCCGTCCCTCCTCGCGGCGGAGATCGCCTCGCGCGGCGTGGTCCAGACCCATCTCAACCTCGCCAGCGTGGGCCTCGCCCGGCTCGACGCGCCGAGCTCGGCCGCCCTCCGCGCCGCCTTCGACCGCGCCCGGGTTCTCATCCCCAGCATGTCCGCGACCTACAACATGGTCGACCCCGACCGCGCTCGCCGGTGCCGCGCCGCCGCCGAGGCCACGGTCCTGATACGCCGGGCTCCGGCGCTCGGCGCGGGGATGGTCAGCCTCTGCGCGGGAAGCCGCAACCCCGACGACAAATGGGCCTGGCATCCCGGCAACTCCGAACCCGATGCCTACGCCGACCTGGTGGACGAACTGCGGCTGCTGCTCCCCGCCGCGCGCGAAGCCCGGATCGTGCTCGGGATCGAGCTCGATCCCGGCACAGTCATCGGCACCGCCGCGGCTGCCCATCGCCTCCTGCACGACGTCGGCGACGGAGTCGGCATCATCCTCGACCCCGGCAACCTCATCGCCCCCGACAACGTCGACCGCCAAGCCGAGATCATCGACGAAGCCTTCGACCTCCTCGGCCCGCACATCGTGGCCGTCCACGCCAGAGACTCCCACCCAGCCGGCACGCTCGGCAGCGGACTCGTCGATTTCGATCGTGTCTTCCGCCGGTGGTCCCGGCTCCCGCGCCGGGTGCCCGTCGTCATCCACGACGCCGAACCCGACGACGTCTCCGAGGCCCGCGCTTTCGTGCTCTCCCACCGCGCAGCGGCATGACCCGTCCCGACCACGCCCAACTGATCCTGATGCACGGCCTCGGCGTCGATATCGGCCGGGACAACATCGAAAAACCCCGGCAGATCGCGGGGTTTTCGCGCACGTGGAAAGTTCGTTGGCGAGGCAATGCGGTCGAGGAGGACAAGAGAATTGTCCGCCGGGTCTTCGCGCCCGCAGTGGCGCGTATTTGGCAGTCGGTTGCCGGGCTCGGTTGTCGCAGGCGAGCGGTTCGGCTATGGGCCCACGTCGCGTGTCGCGACCGTTGCAGCGAGTCCTTCGGTCGATGTGCCCGTTGTCGTCTCGGGAGGCCGCTATTCGCCGAAGGATCCGGGGTCGACAAGCTGCCGCACGGCGGAGGGGCTGGGGAAGTCTTCAGGCACTGCGTCCATCAGCGTTTCGTTGGCGGGTTGGCCGAGCCAGTATCCGGAGTTGCGTTTCTCCCCGATGACGCGGAATCCGGCGTGTTCGTAGGCGGTGATGGCGGCTTTGTTCGGGGAGAGCACGGAGAGGTACACGCAGCGCAGGTTGGTGATGTGGAAGGCATAGTCCAGGGTGAGCCGCGCGGCGTCGGTTCCCAGTCCTTTGCCGCGGTGGTCCGGGCCGAGCTGGATGATGAATTCGCCGGTGCGGACGTGGTGGTCGATCAGCACCGCGGCGGTGCCGGCCGGGGTCGGCGGGGTCGTGGTGATGTCGTAGACGGTGAAGCGGAGCTGGTCGTCGGTGCCGCGGGCCTGGTGCTGGAATCCTTCGCGCCGGTTCGCGAGCGAGTCGGGGGTTTGGCGGCCGTAGCCGACGAGCGTGCCGGGGTCTTGCTCCCAGTCCCAGTACAGGTCGACGAGGTCTTCGCTGAACGGGCCGATCCCGGCTCGTTCACCGCGGAGCCAGATGTGCGGTTCGTTCATCGTTTCTTCCCTCCGTTGTCGCGCGCCGGGATGGTGCGCAGCACTGCGAACCGCGCGGTCGACGGCGGTTCCGCGATCCGTTCCCGATCGTCAGTCTCCACCCAGGCGTGCAGCCGGACGGGGTCGGCCGCCGCGCCGTGGCACCACGTCACCCGTCGGCGCGACACGGCCAGCAGCATCAGTACCGCCGCGGATTCCTCCAGGCACGCCACCCGCCCCGGCGCGAGCAGCCCTGCCTTGCGGACTGCGTGCACGGCCCGGCGGGCGTCTTCAACGGTGGCCGGGCGGGCGGTGCGCCGCGCCGCCACGGTCAGCAGCCGGCTGAGCCGGGCCACGCGACCCCGGCGGGGACCGGCTGCCAGGACGGCGAGCACGAGGGCCAGCGCCGTCCCGGCGAGCACGGTGGCGGCCAGCGGCACGGGAACCGGTTCGGGTCGTCCGGCGGCGAGTTCCTGGGTGCCCCAGCTCGCCTCCCACGCGGGTCCGTTCGGCGGAGGCGACCAGGGTTCCGGGCGCGGCGAGGGCGCGAGCAAACCGGCGTCGAGAAGCTGGCCGCGCAGCGTGCGCGCAGAGGCCTCGTCCAGCGCGGTCGTCGCGGCCGGATCGCCGCTGGCGGCGAGTTCGGCCCACCATCGTGCGGCCGGGCCGATCAGGGTCTCCGCCCGGCCGGTCCGGTAGTTCACGATCACCGTGGAGGGACCGACGTCAACGGCTCGGACGTGTGCGGGGGCGGTGAGGTAACGGGGACTCATCCTGCTCTTTTCGCCGTGCCGGACGCTGTCCACGCGATAGGGGGCTCGCGGTCGAGGGCGCGCAGCCAGACTTCGGCGGCGACGGCGGGCTCGACGGTCGAGAACGGCGCCGGAAGCCCGGCCGCGGTCAGCGTCAGGCTGCGGCGCAGCGCGTCCGGATCGACGAGGCCGAGGGCAGCGAGCCGGCCGTCGGCGAGATCGTGCAGGGCGGGCAGGTTGGCGCGCATGCCGCCGTAGTGGTCCGGGGTGAAGTCGCCCTTCGTGGTCCGAGCTGCCAGCCGTGGAGGAAACAGGCTGCCCATGGCAGCGGCCAGCACGGGCTTGTAGCTGGCCGGGCCAGGACGTTCTCCCAGCGGGACCGACAGGCAGGCGTCGACGACGCAGGAGTCGGTGAACGGGTTCGCCAACGCCACGCCGACGTGTTCGGCAAGCTGGATGTCGGCGCGGGCGGACCGGCCGACCTCGGCCATGCCCTCGGCAGTCAGCGTCGTGGCGAACATCCCGGCAGGAACGTCGACAGCTCGCGTGGCCGCCCGGTCCGCCATGGCGGAGGCGCGGCCGCGCGCGTCGGCCGTCGCCCACGGAGGCACCGGCTCCGTGGCGTGCCAACCGATATGGCCGTCCTGCGTCGTCGAGGACCCGCCGATGCGGAGCCCTCTCGCCAAGGCCGCCAGCGCGTCGGCGCGACTGGTGCGCGCGGTCCGGCGCGCGGCGGCCAGCAGGGGCCACGCGGGCAGCCGCCGCAACCGTGCCCACCGCATCGTCTCGACGACGGCCCGCCGGCGACGGCCGGTCGCGACGAGGTCGGCGAGCATGATCGGCGGCGTGCACAGCAGGCTGTCGCCGCCGTCGCCGGTGAGATGGCAGTCGGTGCCGATCGTGTCGCGGATCCAGCGCAACTGCCCGGCGAAGCGGGCATGCGCGACAGTCGAAGGCGCAGGCTCGTCGGTCGCCCGAACCTCCCGCAGCCCGCTGTAGGGGGCGTGCTCACCGGTCAACGGCAGCAATCGATGCGCGACACCCGCGTGCTGGGCGGCGAGTCGTGCGTAGTCCAGGTCCCCGCCGCTGGCGCGTCCGGCGGGATGCACCGTCACCCCGGTCACGACCTGCCCCGGTTTCGCCTGGCTCGCGGCCAGCAGCGCCAGCGCGGTGGAGTCGAACCCTCCGGACAAGTCCGACGTCAGCGACGTCGCAACGTCCAGGCGCACCTTCGTCGCCGAGGCCAACTCCCTGCGCAGCCGCCCCGCAGGCGAACCCGCCTGCGGCTTGGGCTGCCACACCCGGTCCACGCGCGCCCCGTGACCGTCCATGGCGAGCCGGTGTCCAGGCGGGACAAGTGCGACGCCCTCGAACGCGGACCGCTCGGCCAGCAGCACCGGCACGAACGGCGCGAGCAGGCAAGCCGCGAGCCGGTCCACGTCCGGCCGCGCTCCGGCGAGTCCGGCCAGCGCACGGGAACTGGACGCCCAATAGATCCCGCCGTCCGCCGCAACCGTGTAGATCGGCGACGCGCCGCCGAGATCGGTCCAGACCCGAGTCGCGGTGCGGGTGACCTCGACCGTCGTGTAACTGCCCGGCCAGCGCCACGCCACGTCGTCCGGCACGCCGCGCTCGGCGAGCCGAGCCACTTCGGCCGCGGTGATCCCGCAGGCGCCGACGACCGCGACGAACCGCGGCCCGCACCAGACCGCACGCACCTCGTGCCCTGCCCACCGGCCGCACGTCCAGCATCCCGGCACCGTGGGCCAGATCCTCGCGTGCCCCACCGGGGCGCGCGGCGGCGCGGCCGACACCGCGAAACCTCCGAACCAGCGCATGTCCTCCCCTTCCCTGCCGCCGTCGCGAGGGATCAGTTGTAGGCCCGCCGCTTGTCCTCCGAGTGGCCCATGCCTAGGCCCTGGGTCGCCGCGGACACCTCGCCGAGACTGACCAGCAACACCGGCTCCTCGACCGCTCGGCCGCGCTCTGCCCGATCGGCCCCGTTCTCCGGCACGTTCTCCATCTCGTCCTCCTTTTTCCGTTTGCTCACAGGTTTTCGACCGCGCGCTCCCTGCCTTCGATCGGGAACTACGCGGATTCGAGGGAGAGTTCGGCGACCTTGGCCAGAATCGCCGTGCTATCGCCCAGGGCATCGCGCTCCATCGGGGAAACGCGCCACCGCACGACTCCCGAGACGACCCTGCTCGGGGGAAGACAGACGACGTCCCCCGGCGGAACGACCTCGACGCCGGGCGCGAGGGCGAGGCCGTCGTTCACGCGGAAGCCGGGTTCGACGAAGAACCATGCCCCGTGCGGCCACAGCGCCACCGGGCCGAGCGGCCGGCCGCCGTCGAACGCGGCGAGCACCTGCTCGCCGATGCTGACCGGAGTCCGCAGGACAGCGAAGCGCGGGCCGACCAGCGCGAGGATCGCTTGCCGCTGCCCGGACCACCATTGCGCGATGACGCGGCGGTCGACGGTGGCCTCGGACGACGGCACCGTCGGCTCGCGGGAACCGAGCGGCGCGCACGTCAGCGGATGCCAGGCGGTCAGTCCGTCGCACACCGGGCCCGGCAGCACCGGCCAACCCCGCGCCGCATAGCGCTCGGCAGCCGAGCGCAGCGCCCGCAGCCCGACCCCGCGGTCACCCATCAAGCGGCGCGAACGGCTACCGCCCACACCAACGGTCATCGAAAGTCCTTCCGGAGGAGAGGTTTTGTCCGCGCAGCAGCCTCGGGGCACAATGCAGGACGGCATTTGGTAAATGAACAGGAATCCGCTGCCGAGATGGCGGTGGAGGACCCGGGGGTGGCGACTCCGACACCGGCCGGAACAGGGTCGACGAACCCTCAGCCAACCGGCGGCGGACCGCCACTACGTGAGCTGTCGGTGCGAAGGGTGCGGCACCAGCCGCCGGTCAGGCCGCACTGTGACCGGCAGGCCTCGCGCACGGTGGCGCCCGGTCCCGGCCCGGTCAGGGGACTCGGAGATCAGATGCCGGCCCGCGGTCCGCCAGACCGTGCACCGCGAACGTCGGAACACGAACAGCCATGGCGTGGAGCATTCGCGGCACCGGCCGCGCTCGTCCGGCGCGTGCGCGGCGAGCAGCGCCCGACACGCATCGACCAACTGGGCGAGCATCGTCTCGGACGCTGCCGCTCTCGACCGGTCGTCGGCCTTACCCAGAAGAATCTCGAAGCGGTCGAGTTGCGCCGCCACCGCCGCGTGCAGTGTCGCGTTCGTTGGGTCATCCACGGTGAGGCCCCTCCTCCGGCGCGCTCGACGGCCACGCCGGTTCGTTGGGTGAACGGGGCGGAGGCAGCCGCGACAGCAGGTCCGGCGGGACGAACGCCGCGAGCGGCACGGACGGCAGGTCCAGGCGCACGGCGTACGCTGCCTCGGCGAAGAACCGGCACGGCCAGAACACGAGCGTCCCGCACGTGGAGCAGATGTTCTGCGTTCCGGGTTCGGGCAGGTGCAAGGTCAGGTCGTTGACGGCCTCGCTCACGCCGCCGACCGGGCTGTCCGCCGCGACGACCAGACACCTCACCTGCCGGATGGGCACGGTGTCCGCCAGGTCGGGGCCCATCAGGGCGCTACGCCCTGGCGGCAGCGGCGAGCGCCTGCCTCGAGGGAAAGCGCGGCCGGAACCAGCGCCAGCCCGCGGCCGGCTGATCGCAGAGGCGGACCGGTTCGGCGGGCCGCGTCGGCACGAACCGCACACGCGGACCCGCCGCGTGCGCGCGGGCGCCTGCCAGCACCCGGCCCAGCAGCCAGACCGAAGCGACCACGACCGGCGTGAACCCCGCCAGCGACGGGAGCCTCGCTTGCAACGTGCTCACCCCGGGCAGCGGACATCACCCTGCACCAACGCTGCTGCTTTCGTGCCGGCATCGTCAATCCTCTCTCCGCTCCTCCCGAGCCTCGCGCGCCGCCCGCTCCGAGTCCAATGCCCAGTAGGCACACGGCGACGGCGAATAAGACAGCCAGGCATAATCACTGGCAGACGGGGCCAACAGCCACGGCCGCGGCGTCGATGCCGACGTCAGCTGCACCGGAGGGAACGATCGTGATGCACAATGACGACGACTGGCTGTCTTCACGAGTCCCGGCGGAGTTCAAACTGAACACATCGTTGCTGCCAGAGGCGCTGACGGCCTACCGTAATTCACGAGGTCTGACGCAGACGGACTTGGCGAAACTCCTCGGAATACACCAGACCTACCTTTCCAAAATCGAAAGCGGGCACCGGAAAGTATTCGACATCGAACTGATTTTGCGTATCGCGTCCCAGCTCGAACTCGATCCGGAGGAGTTGGGGATCGCCCGCAGCATCCTTGAACCCGTGACCCCACCGGCCAACACGGCCCTGGTCGGGCTAGTGGACGGGGTGCAGGAGAGCCAGAACGCCTGGAGACATGCACGTCGACGGCTGAACAAGCATCGGGGAGAGCTGGCACAGGCGTCCGCCACGCTCTATGACGCCGAAGCGCGCATCGGCAACGCTCCGTTCCTCGCTTTGGAACGATGGATGCCATCGTCGCCCCTGCCCCTCTCCGACATCTCGTTGGAATGGTCGGACAGCGTCGAGCCGGTCCCTGTGACGGGAACCGAGCCCGAAGCCCATGGAGTTCTTCCGCTGCGAGCGCCCGGGCGCAGATTCACCCGATACACCACGGCGATCAAATACCTCGACCCGCCCGCGCTCTTCGAAAACCGCTCAAGCTACCGGCTGCTGGACTGCAACCTGCGCGACCCGCGACCCGCGATGCGCTTCACTCTGGGAAGCTACTTCGACAAACTCGACGTGTCGGAGGCCATCGCGCACGAACTGTCCGCGTCGCCGTCGTGCCAGGCCGACCCGCCGAAAGCCAACTGGGCCGAACTCCCGCTGCGGGGCCTGATCGGCAACCCGTTCGATCTCTCCCGGCGAGCGCTCATGCCCGCGATCGAGACACTGACGATCCGCCGCTCCAATTCCGGCGAACCCACCTTTCTGCTGCACTGGCGCGATCCGCAGAAAGTCGCTACCGCCGGCGGCATTTACGGGCTGATCCCCGCCGGAGAATTCCAACCGTCGACCATCGCGACCCGCGATCGGGAAAACGATTTCGATCTCTGGAAGAACATCGTCCGCGAATACGCCGAAGAAGTGCTCGGCGAGCCCGAACGGGACGGATCGCAAGCCGAACCGATCGATTACGGCTCGTGGCCGTTCTACGCGCACATCACCGCCGGCATACGCGAGGGCGCGGTATCCGCTTATTGTCTCGGGATGGGCATGGACGCCCTCACGTTGACCGCGACAATCCTCACGGTCGTCGTTTTCGACAGCGCAACGTTCGACTCCCTGTTCAGCGGCGCGGTCGATGTCAATCCCGAAGGGGTTCTCATGTCCGCGGCCGGAGCGTCGAAAGTCACCGACGGACTTCCTTTCAACGAGATCACCATCAAACGCCTCCTGTCCGACGAACCGATGGCTTCACCGGGAGCGTGCATCCTGGACCGCGCCTGGCGCTTCCGCGACCAGCTGCTTCCCTAAATGTCCAGCCATCAAGACCGCCAGCTGACGCCGCGAGCACGGCGGACCGACCGCGCATCGCCTCGCTCATCGGCTGTTCCGGTCCTACCCGATCTCTGAGCGCGCGCAGAGGTCGTGCATCCCGGATCGCCCGACATCGCCGGTCCGCGCCCGGCGGATCCCGGACTGCCGCCAGGTCCTGTCCCTGCCCGTTTGCGAGGGTGGCGTCGGCATTTGGTTACAGGCAGCGTTGAGCACATGAGATCCCGCGAGATTCGCCTGCGGCTTCCGCCCGGTGTGCCGCCCGCCCGCTACGCGGCGATCGTGCACGCGGTCGCCGGAGTGCTCGACGCGGCAGGACTCGTCACTGGGTCGTCGATCCTCGTAGACGGAGCCACCCGCGACGAGGACATGAACGAGGCCTTCGACCGATTTAGCGCCTCGTACCCGTGGAGCGACGCCTGACCCGGATCGCATGATCGCGTCTGGATGAGTGGATTTCGGCCGCCACCGCACCCGCGGCAGCGTGGGCCGTACGGTCGGGAACGGCCAGTCCGGCGCCTCCCTCGACCCGGACGGGCTTTCTTCTTTACCGCGCACTCCGCTGCCGGGGACCTCGCCACGGTTCTCGCCGTCGCGATCGACGACGTCGCCCGTCGATTGCGGCAGCGCTGAGGCTGGCGGTTGGCCGGACGCTGGCAGGCAGGAGCACGTGTCCTGTCTGCGCGGCGGTCCTGAGTCGGCGCATGGGAGGGTGGTGGAGGGAAGGTTTCGTCGGCTACGGTGCTTGGGGCCAGGCTGGAGGAGACACCGGGAGCGGCGTGATTCGGTCGGTAGTGTTCGATGTCGGCGAGACTTTGCTCGACGATTCGCGAGAGTTCGGCGCGTGGGCAGACTGGATCGGGGTCAGGCGGCACACGTTCTCGGCGGTCCTGGGTGCCGTAACCTCGAGCGGACGAAACAACGCGGAGACATTCCAGGTTTTTCGCCCCGGATTCGACTTGGACGCCGAACGCCAGCTCCGAGAAGCTGCTGGATGCGGTGAGCAGATCGAGGAGTCCGATCTCTACCCCGACGTCCGACCGGCGCTCTCGGCGCTGCGAAACGCCGGGTTCTGGGTCGGCATCGCGGGAAACCAGACCGCGAAAGCGGCGCGGCTTCTGCGTGAACTGGCGCTGCCGGTGGACGCCATTGCGACGTCGGGCGAGTGGAACACCGCCAAGCCCGACCCTTTGTTCTTCGAAAAAGTCGTCGAGTTAGCCCCGGGCGAGCCCCGAGAGATCGTTTACGTCGGCGATCACCGAGACAACGACATCGTGCCCGCACGGGCGGCTGGCCTGAGGCCGGCGCTGATTCGCCGCGGCCCCTGGGGCTACCTGTGGGCGAGTGACCCCGTCGTCGTTCGCAACGCCGATTGGACGCTTGAAAGCCTCGCCGAACTGCCCGATCTCCTCCGGGGCGAACGCTGAGTTCTCGCTGTCAGCGATCCGGAGCTCCGGAAGACAGTTCGCGGTCGAGGCTGTTCATCGCATCGTTCGATGCGCGCGGGGTCGTTCGACGCAATTGCTCGACCATTTCGCCGACTTGGGGATGGGCTCGTACGTGCTCCGGCGCGATCCGCAAGGCTGCACGCAAGGCATCGATCGTGTTGTCGCGTTCATCCGCCAGGTTGTAAACGCGCGCGAGGTCGATGTAGAAATGCGACCGCCGTTCGGCTGGCATGCTTGCGCCCGGCCGCCACCCCGCTGCCAGGCGGAAGGCAGCACTAATGTCACAGATCTCCGCCGCGAGAGAAAAATGGTGGATACGCACAGACGCCGTCCCGAATGCTGTTCCGAGGTGGATTCCCTCGTTCACGCGTCGTGCGGCATCCTGAGCTTCCGCGATGTGATCGCGGGCTCGGAGGGCTTCCCCCGCGCGACCTGCCATCACCGCGGCGCGCATGTGCAAGGCCCCGTACGTGGCCGCCGCAGTTTCGGAAGCAGCGCGGTCGATCCGGTCGGCGGCCCGTTCAAGCATCCGTCGGCCGGCACTCAGGTCTTCTGAAGCGAAGAATATTTCTGCCCGCACGTAGGAAGCGCTTCCGTCCAGCAGTTCGTCTTCGGCATCGGATGCCGCCGTGCTCAACAGGCCGATGATGCGCGCGGACAAATCGTAGTATCCGTATTTGTCCGCCACGGCGTCGGCTGCGCGGTAAACCTGGAAGAGCAGCCGCGCGAAGCGACTCTTTTCGGCCCTCGCGCAGTTCAGGAAGCCGCGATGCAATTCAGACAGAAGGGGCGGCACCTCGGCAGCAAGAACTCGGTAGTCGGATTGAAGCCGTTTGTCGACGGTTGCCGCCACGAGAGAATTCAGTTCGTCGACGGGTCGTACTGGGCCGTCCTCAGGGATGTCGTGGGAGTCCAGAACCCGGCGCAAGATCGGGATCCGAGCGCGGATATAAGCTGCTTCCGGTGTGTGCGGCACTGCCGGACGGTAGTAGTACGCCTGTCCGCAGGCGGCTTCGAGGGCCAGCGTCTCCGCCGCGAGCTGACCGGCTTGCGATTGGCCGTCAAGAGCACCAGGCGGCTTCGGTCTCGGGGCGGTTCTCGAGGCGGCTGTCCTGCGGATGCGTTCCTCGAGGTCCGCCAGCGAAACGGACAGATGCTCGGCAATCTCGTGACGCCGCTTGGCCTGCGGCTTGTTGCGGCCCGATTCCCAGTTCCTGACGCTCTTCACATCCATCCGCAACAAGCGGGCGAGATCCTCTTGGGTCAGGCCCGCTTCGGTGCGGGCGCGAGCCAGCTCCGATTCGTTGTCTTCCACGGCCGCCTCCCCACGCCTCGGATACGCGACATTACTGCAGGCCAACAGAGTAAACACAGCTCCCCTTGCCGGTTGCTCGCGCTACTCCGGGGCCGTTCCCGCCCGGAGCTGCCGCAGCAGCCCCGGTTCATCCCGATCTCGGGGGAATGTCACGGCACTAGCCTTCGAACCGACGTGTCCGACTCCTCCGGTCGACGCCGGGCTCGGAGGCTCTCAGGCCGGGTTTCCGAGCGCTGCGGCTTCCTCCGCTCCCACCGTCGACCTGCCGCAGATCAGTCCAGGCACGGATCCCGATGCGTTCGTTGCCGCATTTGAGCTCGCCCCCGAGCGCAGCACCGGCCGCCTTTCCCTCAGGTCCTGCACCGCGCGTTGGCCTGCGCGTAGATCTCGGGGCCGTGAGCGTGGGCTGTCCTTCACAGGCATGATCGACTGAGCCTGGGGGACGCGGTCCACTGATTGCCCAGGTCGAGACAAAGCGCGCCGCGGCACAGGATTCCGCGCGATCGGCCAGCCGCACCTGGGCGCCGGCCGAGTGCGCGTTTCGATCAGGGCTTGTCCCCGGCCGGGTCACCCAGCCGCTGCGCTTCAGCACGAGCAGACAGCGCCGGGATGGCCCGGATTTTCTCGCGACTCAGGTGCGACCACGAGATCCCCGTGGGTCGACGGCGTGCATCGCAGAAAATGGTCTGCTCCGGGGTCACGATGATGTCGACGCTGAAATCGTGATCGGTTTCAGGGAGATCGGTATCCACGACTTGGAGCTGGTGGACCGTGGTGACAATGGTCGTCTGCGGCCCAATCCGACCGGCCTCGACGAGAAGGGCGACCTCTAAGTCCGAGTAGCCGGCTCCTTTTCCGACTCGCACGCCCCGGCGGTCGACGGCGACTGTTCCGCAGACGACGAGGTCTACCGGCTCCATCTGTCCCGGGCCGACAGTCGGCGCGACGTCTGCGGCGTATTTGCTCCGTGCTGCATCGAGGCCGACCGTGTCCGGGTCGAGTGCGTAGAACGGTTCCGGTTTGGCCATCGCGGGCACGGCCATGTAGACGGTTTTTCCGTCCCGCAAGGCGGTCTCCCGGACCGGCAGCTGGGCTCGATCCGGGTTGCACTTCACTACCCGCGCTTCCCGCCAGGCCTCTAGCGCGGCCAGACGTTGAGCAGCGACCTCTGCTCCCACGAAGGAGGGGATGCTCCCGACCGCGCTCCTGCCCCGTGGGTCAACTGCCGCGGCGTCGAGCAGCGCCCAGACACGCTCGCGGGCAGCACGTTTCGCTTCGTCGATCTGCATGTCTCCGTTGTACCGCGGGGGCCTGGCGGCTAGCTTCCAGCCATGAGGGCGAACAGCCGTTCGCCTGCCGCCGCGACGGAGGATTCCCGACGCCAGGGTCGCAGCTCCCGCCCTACGCCGAACGCGACGTTGAGCCCGCCGCCCCCTCGGGTGACCTCCAATGTGTCGATCGCCTTGTTCAGGGCGTCGACTGCCCCGTCGATCTCGCCCGCGCGCACCCTGGCGAGCGCGAGGTTCCCGAAAACGATGGATTGGGATTTCCTTTTCGACGCCAACGCATCGGCCGCTGCGACCAGATGCTGTTCCGCAGGCTCGCGGAGGCCGAGGAACACGTAACACGAACCGGCCATGCGATCGATCTTGGACTCCGAAAGGTACTCGCCGCCGACCCCAGCATCGTTCACCTGGCTCAGTTGCCATTGAGCCGCGTCCAGCGCCGACTCGCACGCACGTCGCTCTTGGCGCATCGCGTTCGCCTCGGCGACGTGCAGGAGCGCCAGCCCGCACAATCCCGGGCTGACGGGCTGGGCGAGCGTGGCTGCGCGCTGTGCCAGCGCACGCCCGGCGTCGGGATCTTTCTCGAAACTGTAGAGATGCAGGTAGCTGTTCCGCAGCGTGGCATGTGCTTCCGCCTCGATGTTGCCGCCTTGGCCCGCTGCGCGGATTGCTTGGTCGAAGTAGCCTTGTGACGTCGCGGAGTCGCGACGCTGAGAAGCGTCCCACAGCAGTTGTCCCATCAACGTCGCCGCATCCGCTTCGATCGAGTACAGCTCGTGGCGAGCTTCTGCACCACAGGCCGCGTCTCGCGCGACGACGACAGTCGCAAGGTGCCTGGTGGCTCGGCCGAGCAGATTCGTGGACGGTGCTTCGTCGTAGGCGGCTTCGAGGGCCAGCGTCTCCGCCGCGAGCTGACCGGCTTGCGATTGGCCGTCAAGAGCACCAGGCGGCTTCGGTCTCGGGGCGGTTCTCGAGGCGGCTGTCCTGCGGATGCGTTCCTCGAGGTCCGCCAGCGAAACGGACAGATGCTCGGCAATCTCGTGACGCCGCTTGGCCTGCGGCTTGTTGCGGCCCGATTCCCAGTTCCTGACGCTCTTCACATCCATCCGCAACAAGCGGGCGAGATCCTCTTGGGTCAGGCCCGCTTCGGTGCGGGCGCGAGCCAGCTCCGATTCGTTGTCTTCCACGGCCGCCTCCCCACGCCTCGGATACGCGACATTACTGCAGGCCAACAGAGTAAACACAGCTCACTTTGCCGGTTTCTTGCCGGTTTTTTCCCGGTCGTTTTGCCTGGTCCTGGATCCGGCGCAGCGGCATTGTCATCTCCGGCAGGCCATCCGGGTGCTTCGACGACTGACTCCGATGACCCAAGCCGTGGCACCGACATCGCGACCGCACCGCGGGAAACGGGAGCGGTCGGTGGTTCCGGACAGCCACATATCCGACGAAAGCGGGAAGGTGCTCACGGTGTTCGATCCGCAACCCGGTTTGACCGGCGCGCCAGTTTCCTGCGGCACGGCCACCCGCCACTCCACAACGCGGCCCGGCTGCAGTCTGCGCGACAAACGAGTTTCGTCGCCGTGCCGGCCGCTGCGGAATGACTTTGCTGAAGCGATTCAGCGGCGCACCGAACCGGCCCGGACTGTGGAACGGCTGGACCTGGCACGCCCCTCGCGCGCAGTGCACCCTGCTGAAAGCGCTGGACCACACCTCATCCGCAATCGGCAGGCGAGATGCCGTCTCGGCGAATCAGGCCGTTCGAGACACGGTCGGGGGACACAACGCCGACATCTCGCGGACTTCGGCAGTCAGACAAATGATCGCAGCGGGGAACGGCGATGACTGATCTTCCCTCGGCTGGCGACAGCATGCGCGTGCTCTCCGACCTCGTAGGCATCTCGGGGTGCACGTTCGCCATCGTGTTCACCAGCGACGGCATTCTCCAGGCATGGAACGGGATCGGCCACTCCGAAGCGGCCGCCTACACCGCCATCTGCCACGGCCAATTCCGACGGGATCCGGAGCTGGTGTCCAAGTTCGGCCCCGACGCACCCTCCGAACTGCACGGCGTGCCCTCTCGTGCCCGGACCTTTCTGCGGACCGCCAGGCCTGGCAACGAGGACTGCCCAGCGTGGTTCCTGCTGGTGGAGACCGGATCCGACGTCGATGACCAGGCCATCGACTGCCTCATAGCCAACTGGTCAACCATGATCAGCGAGGGTATGGACAGGCCCGGCAACCTCGAGCGGCCTCCTCCCCCGTCGGCCGGGCCACCGGGCCCACGCTGAGCGAGGCGGCGCCAGGCGAATTCCGGCCTGACGGTCTCGCAGGAACGCAATCTGTCGAAACGTTAGTTGGCGTGCGGACAATAACTGAGAGGGACGTGATGGCCGTTCTCGCACACCTTCGGCCGGACTGCGGCGCAGCTGAAAGCGGCTTGGAGAAGGACGCGCTGTTCCCGCGCGCAGATGCCGACTTTCTGGCGGCCGTCGCCTCGACGCCCCGTCCGTCGGCCGGAGGCAGTCCCGGTCTGCGGCTGCGCGAGGCTGCGGAGCGCTACGCCGCAATCGGCTGGCCGGTGCTTCCCGGCCCCGAGTGCGACGGAGTGACAACGTGGCATCCCTTCGAGTACGGGTCGCTTCGTCCCGGCGAGGCCGCGGTGGACCCGTCCTCTGCGACCACTGATCGGCGCGTCGTCGGGGAATGGTGGTCGCGGGGCAGGCGGCCCACGATCCTTGCGCCGACCGGGCGGCACTTCGACGTCATCCGCACGTCGACCTATCTCGGGTCCCGGGCGATCGCCGCTCTCGGCGTGCGCCCGCCGCTGGGCCCGGCGGCGCTGTCCCCGCACGGAACCTTCTTCCTCGTTGAGGCCGCGACCACTGCGGACAGGGAAACGGCGGAAACCGCCGGCGTCGAACTGATGCCGACGGGCACGCTCGTTGCGCTTCCGCCCAGCCGGATTCGGTTCGGCAGCGTGTCGTGGCGCGTCGCTCCGGACGACGTCGATGCCCTGGGCGTCTGCGGCGAAATCCTTGCCACCCTGGCAGAAATGCGGGCGGACCGGTGAGGGGGCTCGGCTGCCCGGGCTCCGGCGGGGAGGGATTCGAGCACCCGCGCGTGCTCACGCTGCTGGCCGACAGTCCGCTGGCCACGGCACTGTACGTAGCGGTCCGGGCCGGTCAGTCCCCGGGATTCGCCGGAGCCCTGCCCCCTCTGCTGGACTGGCTTCCGTCCACGCTGTCGAACGACGTCCCGGGCGAGGGCGAGTCGGCGTTCTGCGGCGCGGCCGCGTTCGCATCGGTGCTGCGGATCGCCGCGACCAACGCCCCTCACCTCGCGAAGGAGTACCGGCAGCGCCTCGATGCGGCCGACGCTCGCGTCGACACGATCGTGCAAGCCCGGCTGAAGACGGCCCGCGATCGCCTGCAGACGGGGACCCGCCCCGCGCGGGCGGAGTTCTCCCTGCGACAGGGGTTGACCGGGCTGGGCATGTGCCTGCTGCAGAGGCCCGACCCGGGGCCGCAGCTGCGAGACCTGCTCGACTACCTCGTCGAACTGGTCTCTGGCTTCGGCGGGACAGGACGGCCGGGCTGGTGGGTGGACGACAGCCCGCTCCCCGACCTGAGCGACCGGCAGGAATGGCCGCACGGGCACGCCGACCTCACCTTGCCCGACGGGAGCGCGGGAATCCTGGCGCTGCTGTCGCTCGCGTGGTGCGACGGAGTCCGCGTGCCCGGCATGGACGTCGCGATCAAGTCCCTGGCCGAGTGGTACCGGCGGCATCTGCGGACCGACGAGCGCGGAGACCCCTGGTGGCCCGAGGTCGTGACCGATCCCGAGCCCGTCACGCGACCCGAGCTGCACCTGCGCGAGGCCAGCCAGCTCGTGCCGGGCTGGTGCGGCGGGCTCGGCATCGCCCGCAGCGTGCAGCTCGCCGGGATCGCCCTCGGCGACCGCGACCTGCGCGACGCCGCCGTCGCCGCGGCCCGCGCCGCCCTGCTGTGGGAGTTCCCGGAATTCTTCCGGCCCGGACTGTGCCACGGCCCGCAGGGCGCCGAATTCATCGCCCTGCGCATGGCCGCCGACGAAAGCGACGACGACGCCTGTCGCCTGCTGGGGGCCGCCGCGGCGATGCGCGCGATCACCCACGACGTCAAGTCCCTCACGGTGCGCGGCGGCCTCCTCGACGGCTCCCTCGGAGTGCTGGTGTCCCAAGCCTCGAACGAGGCCCGCACGGTCTTGCCGCCGACCGATTCCGCCCAGTGGGACTGCTTGCTCGGCATCACCACGATCCGCGCTTCCTCCCGCGCCGTCCCCGCCCGGCCCTCCCCCGGAAAAAGCCCGCAGGATCAGCGTTCGCGCACGTCCGCGAGCGCTCGCGCCGCGCCGTCCATGCAGCCGTCCAGCCCGTAAACACCCTCGAGCCCGCTCCGCCCGGAAGGAACACCCCCGGTCGCACCGCTTCCCGACACCTCCGCCCTCGACCTGCTCGCCCGTAACACCGGCCGCGACAGGCTTCGGGACGTCGCGGCTGCGCTGGCCGCGGCGTGCGCAGGGCTGCCGCTGATGCTCGTTGTCACCGGGGCGAGATTGCGCGCGCGTCCCGCACGCGACGTGCGCCGGGACGCCATCCGCCTGCAGAACCCAACGATCAGAGGAACCGTGCACGACGCTCTCGATGACTCCTACGCCGCCGCCAGCGACCTCGCGAAACTCGTCCATCTGACGTGTGCCGACATGCCTGGACCGCATGTCGCGCTGGACGCGCTCGCCCACACCCTCAACGTCCAGCCCGCAGTCCTGGACGACGCTGTGGACGAGCTCGTCGAGGCCAACCTGGTGCAACTGAACGGCGACACCGTCGCTCAGCACGATCTCGTCCGCGACCACGCACGGGAACGCGTCGACGGCGGCCGCCTTCACCTTCTGCGCCGCTATGCCGACTGGCACCGCGCCAAAGCCGTCGCCGCGAGCGCGCTCATCCACTCGCACCGTCCGCTGCACGCGGCCGAACTCGGTGCGGCACAGGGCGTTTTCGCCGACCGCGCGGACGCGCTCGACTGGTGGCTCCGGGACCAGGACGTCATCCACGCCGTCGCCGACGCCGCCGCCGCACAGGGCTGGCACGAGGACGTGTGGCAGATCGCCGAGGCGGCCTGGGGCTTCTTCCTGCACTACCGGGACTACGAACGGGGCCTGCTGCTGTTCACCGCGGGCCTGCACGCGGCCCGGCAGTGCAAGCGGCCGATCATCGAAGCGCTGATGCACCACCAGCTCGAATTCCTCTGCCTCGAATCCGGATGGAAAGACGCCGCCGCCGCCCACCGCGCCGCGGCGGCCGAGATCGGCGAACGCGAGCAGCACGGCCCGACCCAGGCCACCGCGCTCTCGCACCGGGCCCGCGCCGCCCGCGACAGCGGGGACCTCGAGGGCTCGCTGCCGCTGTACGAGGCCAGCGCCGCGAAACACCACGACATCGGTCGTCGGCGCGGCGAGGCTCTCGCCTGGCGACGCATGGCGGAAGTCATGATCGAACTGGGACGCGACGACGACGCGGTGCGCTACCTGCGCGAAGCGGGCCCCGTCTTCCTGCACGAGGACGACCCCGCCCAGTACGCCAAGGCGACCATCGTGCTGGCCCAGATCCACGCCCGGCGAGGCGAGCACGAGCAGGCCCGCGACGAACTGACAGTGGCGCTCGCCGGCGTGCGGCGGTTGAGGTCGCCCTACTTCGAGAGTCAGGTCCGCGCGGCCCTCGACGCCCTCGACCGGCGCCACGACGCAGACGGCACCGGTGCGGCGTCCGGGAGCGACGCGTCATGACCGACTACTTCAACGTTCCGCCGGGGGTCAACCCGAACGAGTCGAGCGCCGCCCGCGTGTACGACTATCTGCTGGGCGGGAAGGACAATTACGAGATCGACCGGCAGGTCGCGCGGGAAGCCGCCCGCGTGATGCCGGACATCGCGGAGACCGCCCGGGTCAACCGGCACCTGATGACGCGGGTCTGCCGGTTTCTCGCCTACCACGCAAGGATCCGCCAGTTCATCGACTGCGGTTCCGGGATGCCGACCGCGGAGAACGTGCACCAGATCGTGCAGCGCGCGGATCCGACGGCGAAGGTCGTCTACGTCGATTACGACCCGGTGGTGGCCAGCCACGGGCGGGCGCTGCTCGACGAAAACGAATTCACCGAGTACCTCGAAGCGGATTTCTTCGACCCGCCCAGCATTCTCGACCACCCGACGGTCAACGAGCACCTCGACTGGAACGAGCCGATCGCGGTGCTGTTCCTGCTCGCCCTGCACCACCACACCGACGACCGCGAACTGGCGGGCAAGGTCACGAAGGAATTCATCGACCGGCTCCCGTCCGGTTCGTACGTGGCGATTTCGCACCTGCTCGACCCCCACGACGGATCCGAGGACGACCACGTGGTGCAAGGGCTGCTCGAGTCGGTCCGCAACGGGTCGATGAAAGACGTCTCCGCCCGCACCCGCGCCGAGATCAAGGACCTGTTCCACGACCTGGAGCTGATCCCGACCGGGCCGAAGAAACCGGGCGGCGTCGTGCCGGTGGTCGAATGGTGGCCCGACGGCCCGCTGCTCGGCAAACCCACCGTCGCCCAGCGCATCGTCGCGGTCGGAGTCGCCCGCAAACGATGACCACGCAGCTTCCCAGCCCGGATCGGCCCGGGCCCGACGGTCCCCCGCGGCACCGGCACGACCCAGCCCTACTGAGGGGCAGCAGCGGTTCGCTCCCCTCGAACCGCCGCCTTTCCCCGCCTCGTCCCGCACGCATTCGACAGTCCTTTCCAGGACCGAATCCCCTCGACTCACGAATCAGGTGACCATGCAGACTCCGACAACAGCACGCGGCCTGGCCGGCCGCGCCGTGCGCGCCCTGTCCTGGCTCGCCCCCGTGGTGTCTCCCGCAATGGCCCGCCAGACGCGCGAAGAAGTGATCCGGCTGCGCGGCGAGGTCAACGCGAGGCGTCAGGCCGACGCGGAAGCCCAGGACCGGGCAGACACCGACACCGCCCTGGTCGACGCGGTGATCGCACAGCTCAAGGCGTACGTGCACGGTGAGCAGCCGCCGTACCCGGGCGAGTTCCCTGCCTCCTCCGCGAAGGCCGGGCTCGTGGAACGGCTGCTGGACGACGTGCGCGACCGCGCGGACGCCGCCCGCGACGGCGCACTGGCACTGGCGACGAGCTGGCAGAACGCGGCGCACCGCATCCACAAACAGGCCGAGGTGCTGTTCCTCGCGGGCGATCTCGACGACGCCGGCCGTGCCGAGATCGCCTACCGGATCTCCCACCTTGCCGCCCAGCAGGCGCACCGCACGCAATCGCTGGCGGTGCTGCTGGACGGATGGCTGGGACAGCAGTGGCAGCATCCGCTGTCGCTGGCCGACGTCGTACGGGCCGCGACCGGGCGCATCGAGGCGTACCAGCGCGTCACCGGCCCGGACACCGCCGACACGGCCGTCGTCGCGCACGCGGTCGAACCGGTCATCCACATCGTCGCCGCGCTGCTGGCCAACGCGACCCAAGCCTCGCCCCCGTCCTCGAAGGTGGCAGTAACGATCACCCCGGTCGACTGCGGATACGCGATCGAGGTCCGCGACGACGGCAACGGGCTCGGCGACGACCGGCTGCGCTGGGCCGACGACCGCGCCTCCGGCCGCGTCCCGGTCGGCCTGCCCGATCTCGGGACGCCGCCCCAAACCGGGCTGGCCGCAGTCGGCCGCCTTGCCCACGAGCACGGCATCGCCGTGCGCCTCGGCCGTTCCGTCCAGGGCGGCCTCGCCGCGGCGGTGACCGTCCCGCGTCATCTGCTCGTCTCGGCCGCCGAGTGCGAGCCGCCCGAACCGCCGCGACCGCGGCGCGACCCCGCCCCCTCGACCCTGGTCCCGCAAGCTCCGCTTCCCGCCCCCGAAAGCCGGGCCGTGCCGACCACCCCGGGCGGCCTCCCTCGGCGCTCGCGCAGCGCACCGGCCGCCCAGCCCGCCGCCCGCACGCCCGCCGGCACCCCGCCCCGTCCGCAGTCCCCCGCCGAAGCCGCCGCGTTCTACGGCGAACTGGTCGACGGCGCGCCGCCGGCCACCGCCGCCTCCGACCCCGCCCGCCCTGCGCCGACTCCCGAGGACACGCCATGACCGACCCCGCATCGACCCGCGACGAAACCACGCCCGCGACCGGCGACGACACCACGGCGGCCAGTCGCGACGCGTGGATGCTCGAGGAGCTCGTCCAGTTGCCCCACGTGCTCTTCGCCGTCGTGTTCACCGCCGACGGCATGCTGCGCGACTACCGCGGAGACCTCGGTCGGGATGCCGCGGAGAAGCGCGCGGCGGGCTGCTGCGCCATCTTGTCCGCCTCCCGCGCCGTAATGGGCGACTGCGCGCCGGACGAGCCGTTCCGCGACGGGATGTGCGCCACCGAGGGCCACCGCATGTTCCTCCGCAGCGCCGCGCCCCCCGACGAGCGCAGCCTGTTCGCGAGCCTGGCCGTGTTCACCACCGCCAGCGCCAGCGCTGCGCTCGTCGCCAGCGCGATGGCCGAGCGCGTCGCCCGGCCCGGCGACGCCGCCTGGTTCACCCCCGCCCGAGGCTGAGCAGTGCGCGACGACGGTGCTCCCGCCCGCCCGGTGGCGGCCTACGTGATGACCGGCGGGCGGACCCGCCCGACCCGCGCACGGGTGCTGCCGGACACGGTGCTGTGCACGACCGAGGCCGGATGCGCCGACACCGGATCGGTCAGCGAGAAACGGGCGCTGCTGGCGGATCTGCGCCGCCCGCTGTCGCTGGCCGAGGCCGCGGCCCGGCAGCGGATCCCGATCACCGTCGCGCGCGTGCTCGTCAGCGATCTCCTCGACGACGGCTTGCTGGCCGTGCACGCACAGGCACAGCTCGACAGCCCCGACCCCGAGTTCATGAAAAAGGTGCTGCGTGGCCTCCAGAAGCTCTGAGCAGGACGAGGACATCCACCTGTCCCGCGACGTGACGCGCACGGCGAAGATCCTCGTCGCCGGGCCGTTCGCCGTCGGCAAGACCACCCTGGTCGGCGCCGTCAGCGAGATCGCGCCGCTGCGCACCGAGGAACCCCTCACCGCCGCCGGCGCGGACCTCGACCCGCTGGAGGGCGTCGAGGCGAAAACGACCACGACCGTCGCGTTGGACTTCGGCCGCATCACCCTGCCCGAGGCCCGGATCGTGCTCTACCTGTTCGGACTCCCCGGCCAAGACCGGTTCCGGGCGATGTGGGGCGACCTGGTCCTGGGCGCGATCGGCGCGGTGGTTCTGGTCGACGTTCGCCGCCTCGACGCGTGCTTCCCCGTGCTGGACCACCTCGACGACCGCGGCCTGCCCTATGTCGTCGCCGTCAACGACTTCCCCGACGCCCCCGTCTACGACGACGCAGAAATCCGCGCCGCGCTGGACCTGAACCCGCGGATCCCGCTCGGGCACTGCGACGCCCGCGACCGTCGCTCCTCGATCACTGCGCTGTGCCGTGTCGTCGCCCATGCCCTCGCCCGCCACGACTGCCCGGAGGCATCCCCCCGATGACCGACCCGCTCGCCCCGCCCAAGGTGCCGCTCGACCAGCTCACCGGTTTGCGGCCCTTGACCGACACCACCGTCTGCGTCGATCCGCAGGCCGCCTACGCCGCCCTGCGCGCCCGCTGGGACGGTCTGCCGATCGCCCCGGTCGCTCTCGCCGACGGCGTGCCCGCCTGGCTGGTGATGGACTACGAACACGTCCGCACCGTCTCCCGCGACGACGTGCGCTTCGCCCGCAACCCCGCCCAGTGGCGCCAGTACGCCGAGGGCGGCGTTCCCGCAGACTCCGGCCTCGCGCCGATGATGTTCCCCCGCGACAACGCGTATTTCGCCGACGGCGAAAGGCATGCGCGGCTGCGCGCCCCGCTGGTCCAGGGACTCGCCGGGCTCTCCGAGCCGCGGATGGCCCGGATCGTGCGCGCCACCTGCGAACGGCTCCTCGCCCGGCTCCCGGACACCGGCGAAGCCGACTTGGTCGCCGGCTACGCCCGGCAGGTCCCGATGCTGACCGTCGCCGGGTTGTTCGGCATCGACCCCGACCTGTCCGAGGACCTGCAGCGCTGCCTGATCGCGCTGTTCGGCTCCGGCGAGGACTCCCAGGCCGGCAACGCGGAACTCGAGGACATCCTCGCCCGCGTCCTCGCCGAGCACCGCGCCCGCCCCGGCGAGGACGATCTCACCACCGCGTTCCTGGCGCACCCCAACCTGCGCGGCGACGCGGAGATCGTGCAGTCGATGGTGCTGATGATGTCGGCCGGGTGGGAGACCACCACCGTGTGGATCGGGCACACCCTGCGCATCCTGCTCACCGACGAGCGGTTCGCCGCCCGGGTGCGCGGCGGGCGCCTCGGCATCGACCACGCGCTCGACGAGGTCCTGTGGCTCGACCCGCCGATGTGCAACATGCCCGCCCGCTACGCCTTGTGCGACACCGTTATCGGCGGACGGCACATCGCGAAAGGCGACCCGCTGATCCTCGCGTTCGCCGCAGCCAACGCCGACCCGCAGATCCGCCGCGACGGCGAGGACTGGCCCGCGGTCGGCAACCGCGCCCACTTCGCCTGGGGCGTCGGGCACCACGCCTGCCCCGCCCAGCGCGCCGGACGGCTCATCGCCCGCACCGCGGTCGAAACCGCCCTGCACCAGCTGCCCGACGCGCGGCTCGCGATCGAGCCCCGCCGCATCACTCTGCAGCCCTCCCCGTGGACGCGCGGCCCCGCGCACCTGCCCGTCCTCGCCACCCGCACCGCCGACCGCCAGGAGCCCGGACATGCCGCATGACCCCCAACCGACCGCGCCCGGCCCGTTCCGCCTCGACCCGACCGCCGCCGACCGCGCCGGCGAAGCCGCCCGGCTGCGCGCGGCCGGGCCCGTCGTGCGCGTCGTGCTGCCCGGCGACGTACCCGCATGGCTGATCACCCGCCACGACGCGATCGCCGCACTGCTCGCCCACCCCGAGGTCAGCAAGGACTGGCGGAACTGGGCCGCGTTCGCCGACGGCAGCGTCCCCGCGGATTGGCCGCTGCTGGGCATGTTCAAAGTCGACAACATGGTCTACGCCGACGGCGACGACCACCTTCGTTTACGCCGCCCGGTCGCCAAGGTCTTCACCCCCGCCCGCGTCGCCGCCATGCGCCCCCGCATCCAGACGGTCGCCGCCGGACTGCTCGACACCCTCCCCCGCCACGCCGGCCCCGACGGCATCGTGGACCTGCGCGCGCATTTCGCCGACCAGGTCCCGCTGACCGTCATCTGCGACCTCGTCGGCGTCCCCGACGACTGGCGGCCGCTACTCGCGGACCTGGTCCAGCGCCTGTTCGACAGCACCCTCACCGCAAGCGAAGCCACCCACATCCAGCACACCCGCCACCACCTCCTGCGCAGGCTCGTCACCCTGCGCCGCAACGAACCCGGCGACGACCTCACCACCGCGCTGATCGACCTCTGCAACCCCACCGCGGACACGAACACGCCGTCGAAAAGCGAGGACACCAAGCCGCTGTCGGTCGACGAGCTGATCGACACCCTGTGGCTCCTGCTCACCGCCGGACACGAGACCACCGCGAGCCTCCTGGCGAACGCATCCCTGGCTCTGCTGACCCACCCCGACCAGTTGCGCGCCGCCCGCGACGGCGGCCCGGACATGTGGCCGCGCGTCGTCGAGGAATCGTTGCGCCACACCGGTCCCGTCGGCAACTTCCCCGCCCGGTACCCGCTGGCCGACATCACGATCGCCGGCACCGCCATCCCCGCCGGCGACCTCGTCCTCGCCGGATACAGCAGCGCCGGACGCGACACCGACCGCCACGGCCCCGACGCCGACGCCTTCGACCTGCACCGCACCCCGGCCAAACACCTCGCCTTCGGCGGCGGCCCGCACCTGTGCCTCGGCGCGCACCTCGCACGCCTGCAAGGAACCGTCGCCCTGGCGGCGCTGTTCGACCGGTACCCGCACCTGGCCCTCGCCGACGAACCGGACTCCCTGCCCCCGCTGCAGTCGCTGTTCGCCAACTCCCCCGCCCGGCTTCCGGTGCGACTGGACAGTCCGGACGGACAACCGACGTAACGGCGCACAAGTCTGCTTCGCCCCGGTGCCCCACCTGGATCCTGCGGCGACCGCCGAGCACGACGCCACGCCGCACCCCCCCAGTTTCCCGGCTGCGGGACCGACGATTTCCGCAGAGGGAAGGCAGAAACCGTCCATTGTCGACAGAAAGGAACCCATGAAGAGAAACATCGCGGCGCTCGCCGGCGTCGCGTTCGCCCTGTCCGCGCTGTGCGGGGCGAACACCGCCTCGGCCGACGCGCACGCGCACATCGTCGGCGGCACCAAGGCCACCGGCGACACCGGCTACGTCGCCTCGATCCGCTACACCGCGATCAAGCACAATGTGGTCGACCACCACACGTGCGGCGGAGCGCTGGTATTTCCCGGCTGGGTCGCGACGGCGGCGCACTGCGTCACCGACGAGCCGGGCGGAAGCGACCCGATCCCCACCGCGGACAAGAAGTTCTCCGTCCAGGTCGGGTCTAAAGACCGCACCCAGGGCGGCGAAATCCGCAACGTGGTGCAGGTCGTCGTCGATCCCCGGTGGAAGTGGGGCAGCGATCCCATGCTCGACAACGCGATGCTGCGGCTGGAGAATCCGGTCGACATCCAGCCGATCCGAGTCGCCCCGCGCGAAGCCCGGCCGGGCGCCGCCATCCGGCTCTACGGCTGGGGCGTGTGGAATCCCGACGGCTCCGGGCCGCTGCCCACGCAGTTGCAGCAGCTCGACACCCGGGTGATCCCGGCGTGGAAGTGCGCCGACGCGGGCATCACCCGCAACGAGATCTGCACGAACAACCCGCACGGCACCGACGGTCCCGGCCCCGGCGACTCCGGCGGCCCCGCCGTCGTCGTCGACGAGGACGGGGTGCCGATGCTGGTCGGCATCTGCAGCCGGGCTTCGAAACCGCTGCCCGGTGAAGCACCGACCGTGTACACCAGCTCTGCGGCTTACCGGGCCTGGATGTTCGACGTGGCCCGCGGGCGAATCCCCGCACCGGCCACAACCCACGGCCCCGCGCAACACGATTCCGCGCAAGCCGGCTGACACCGGCGGGCCGGGACCGCGCGATCCCCGCGGCCCCGGCCCGCCACCTTCCGCGCCATCGCTCCCGCCCGATCGCCACGAACACCTTCACCGCAACGAGGTCACTCCGATGTTCCTCCGCAGCACCTGGGGCGCGGCCGCGCGCCGCCTCACCGGCCGCGGCCGACTCCGTTCCGTCTGCCGCAGCCCCCGCGACAAGACCGACGGTCCTTTCGACACCGGGCAGTGGATCACCGCGGTGGGGTGGATCGGCTGGTCCGCTCTCGGCGCGGTCGCGCTCACTCCGAGCAGCGCGGACCCTGTCCTGGTGGCGTACGTCACGGCCACCGTCGGCGGAGCGGCCGGGACGGTGCTCGCGATCTGGCTCGGCCCAGGCATTGACGCGACCTCAGCTTTCGAGCACGGCCTCGTCCCGCTGGTCCCTGCCCTCTGTCTCCTCGCCGTCGGACTCCCGGAGCGCGGGCACGACGAGGCCACCCGCATCGGCACGTACTTCGACGGCTGCCTCAAAGGCACCGCCTACGACGAAGACGCCCTGCTGCTGACGAAATACGGGCTCGGCACCATCACACTCCAGCCGGAACACGGGCCCGAGATCCGCTTCACCCGAATCAACCCCCGCCCGCCCTCGTCCGACAGCAGCGAACCGCCCGACCGCGGCATCGCCCCGGCCAACGTCGAAACCCGCCGCATCCTCGATGCCCTCGGCTGCCGATGACGCCCCCTCACTCGCCTCCCGGATCGGGACAGCGCGCTCATGCTCACCCCCGGCCGACGCACCAAACGCGATCGACCGCTGCATGCCCGCCGACGCCGAGGCAGCCGCTGGTGAACACGACTGTGGCAGTGCCGCCGACGCAAACCTTCCCGGCTGCGGGGCCTCTGTCCCTCATGGACGCTGCCGGGCTCGCCCAGACGAGGAATTCGCTATGTCGGCCGTGCGAAGGCCAGCAGCACCGGCGATCGAAGCAGAGATGTCGATCCGTCCGCTGTGAGACGAGTCGTCACGCGCCAGGCGGGCGAAGGCCGCCGCGCAGCGCCCGCAATGAACAACCCCGACATCGCGTCGGACAGTCCCGCCGGGACGTGACCCGAAACAGCCCCGTTCTCGGCCGAAACACGTGCTGCAACAAGAGAAAGCGCGACGTCGCGGCCGCGTGGGTCGAGGAAGAGGCATGGGCGGCACGTCGTGCCGAAGAGGACCGCGACCAGGCCGCGGAGATCCTCGCCGACGCCCTCGACCGGCTCAACAAGATCCCGATGCCGCCAGACGAGGCTGGTACCTCAACCGCCCCCGATCGAGCGAGGACGCCCGGAAGAACGGACGGATCGAGACCGTCAATTTCGCCCGGCTCACCGACAAGGCCGCCCGCGAAGCGGGACTGCTCCGGCCGCCCACCATCCAGGAACGGAAGAACTCGCGATGATCGACGACGAGGACAACGCGCTCGACACGCTGCAGGACGAAGCGGACAAGGCCTACCAGCGGCACGCGGCGCGGCAGACCGCGAAGGGCCTGCTGGTGGTGCTGATCTTCCTGGTAGAGACCTACATGCGGATGTTCGGGGTGATCGCGCTGTGGCACGTGCCGCCGTGGGCTCTCCCGCTCGTGGCGGTGCTGCTCGGGGTCGTGGTCGGGCTGATGGCGCGGAACATCGTCAGGATCGTCCGGAAGCGCCGCGACCGGGCGCGGCGCCAGCTCACCAAGGGCCAGCTGCAAGAGGAACGGTTCGAGGAGATGCGCAAGCGACGCGCCGAGATCGCGTCCGGGCACCCGCTGCTCCGGAGCCTCCGGAAACCCAACGGGTGGGTCGACCTGGTATTGGCCGCGGGGTTCGCGGCGTGCACGGCCGTCGTGGTGCAGGACTGGTACGGCGACGTGCCCGCCGCTCTGGTCGGGATCGGCTGCTTCCTGGTGGCGGCCGTCGCACAGCCGGTCGTCGGCGACTGGGCGTTCAAGGACATGGCCGACGCCGCGCTGTTCGTCGACCCGTCCGTCCCGAGAGACACCCCGGAGACCTAGCCGCGAATGCCGCACCGGCACAAACCGAATTCGCCTTGGGCGGATGACACCAGCGGCGGACCGGGACGCTCGATGTCCCGGCCCGCCGCCTGGCGCCGCCCCGGACACGACGACCATCGCAAGGACCCCCCTTGATGACACCAGCGAAACGCCCGCCGCTGCGGCGCCCGTCCCGGGTGCCGGACTCCGTGCTGCGCCTGACCGACGTTCCCGAGCTGCTGTACTGGCTTTTCCTCGGAGACGAGCTGCGGAAGAGGCGCGAAAGCCGAGGCTGGACTTGCTCGGATCTGCGCGCCCGTCTGCGCTGCGAGGTGTCCGTGCAGACCCTGGGGTGCTACGAACTCGCGCTGCGGCGCTTCTACGTGATGCGGCTGGTCGAATTGTGCGTCGCGATGGACGAATCGCCGGAGAAACTGCTCGCCCGGGTGCACGACCGGATCACGTCCGCCGGACAGGGCGGCGTCCAGATCCGACTGTCCCTGCTGGCGGCGGCAAGGGACCCGGCCCTGGCCCCCGCGGCGCGTTGGGCCCACGCCAATCTCCGCCAGGCATCGGCCTCGCCTGCCATGCAGTTCGGCCCGGCCGTGCAGAGGGTGCTGGCCGGACGTTGCGCCCTGACGCCGGCCGAATTCGCCGCACGCCTGCGCACCCTCAACGACTGAATCCCACGCCGCCATGCCCAGTCCAGAAAGGACGTTCCCGCTCGTGTCCGCCGTCGTCGTCCCGATCACCTCCCGCCTGCGCACGCCGATCGATCGGCACGCGGTGTCGATCGTCGCCCGCGACGTCGGCGCCAAGGAGGAGTGCTGGCGTGCCATCAACGCCCGGGGCGCGCTCGAGTACGTCGCGCGCGACATCCGCGACCGACAGCGGTTGTTCGTCGAACTGCACCGGATCGACGAGGCGCACCCACCACAGAGCGCCACGATCGTTGCGGCACGCAACAGCACCGTGCTGGCGCTGGGGACCGCTCCGTTCGCGGGCGAACTGCGCGCCGTCCTCGACGGCCCCGGCGGCTGCGCGGGCCTGAGCCTGGCGAGACTGCCCGAGTCCCTGACCCCGCTGCAGCACCTGCAACTGCCGCTGCCGCGCGGAACCCGCACGATCCTCGAGAACGCGGGGTTCACCACCGCCGAAGAGCTCGCGGCAGTGCCGCCGGAAAACTGGACACAGCTGGGCCGCGTCGCGGCCAAACGCACCGACGAGATCGCGGAGGTCCTGGCCGTCCAGAGCCGGCACCGGCCGGAGCGAGCAGCGCAGCGGCGGGACCGGCTCGTCGCCGGGCTCGCGCCGTCGGCCGTAGCGCACCTCGCCCGGTTCCTCGTCCCGCTGGCCGAATCCGACCTTCCCGAGGACGTCGCCGCGGACATCTTCAGTCAGCTCGCCCTCGCCCCGCTGGCCTGTTCGGCGGAATCGGAGCCCCCGGTCCTGCTGGACGCGGCCGACTCCGACTCCGCCCTGCTGGCGCTCGCCGCGTCCGAGCAGCAGCCGAGGGAGGAGCTGAAATGACCGTCCACCTCCCCCTGGCCGCCGACATCGGCCAGCCCCACCCGGAGGCGCTCGTCCTGACCGCGGCGGTACTGGTCGCCGCAGGAGCGGCGCTGGCGGCGCTGGCGCGGGCGCGGCGGCCCGTCCCGCCCCCACGCGGACATCTGACCGTGCACGAGCTCGCCGCACGGCTGGCGCAGGAGGCGCCCCCCGACGACGCGGTGAGCACCATCCCGATCCCGCGCACGGAAGCACCCGACGCCGACGTCCGCGCCGCGCCCGCCCGAGATACCCGCGCGACTCCGGTCCTGCACGCCCCCCGACCCCGCCGCTACACCGACCACGCCCGGATCCCGGGACCCGGCCGGATGCCGCTCGCGCCGCAACACCCCTGCACCGAGGACTCCGGCGGCGGCCCGGCCCCGGCGACGCGGTGGCCGCAGGACGACCCGGACGACCCGAGCCGCAGCCGACATCCCCGCACAGACAAGGAAACGACGCCCCGATGACCGCGAACCACCCCGCCGCGCGCACCGCGCCCGAGGCCGATCGGCTGCCCTCCGGGGCTCTGCCGGTACTCGCCGCCGACCTCCGCGACGCCGTGGACCGCGTGCGCGACGCACACCGCGCCGGGAACCCGGCGTGACCCGCCTCCGAGGGAAACTCCCATCCCGCGCCCGGGCCAGGGACCGAGCGCCGCATGCCGCCGCCCGGCAGGCGCCCGCCGACCGGAGGAACGACCGCCGCGCGCGTTCCGCCCCGACCGCACGCGCCCGCGCCGTCCCGTTCCTGGCCGTCGCGGCGACTCTCCTCGCGGGATGCTCCGGTCTTGCCCCCTCCCTTCCCGCCGCGTCGTCCTCGCCGGCACCCGCGCAGGCGGACACCCCTCCCGGTCCCGCAGTCCCGAAAATCCAGCACCCGCTCGACATCTCCCGCTTCATCCATAACCCGTGCAGCGCCCTGACCTCCGCACAGATCGCCGAACTGCTCGGCGACGGGACGCGGACCCTGCCCGACCCGCACGGCGCGGGCGGGCCGGGCTGCGCGTGGTTCGAACACACCGCGGAAGGACCCCACGCGCCCCTGCCGGCGTCGGTGATCCTCCTCGTCCCCGACGTCGACAAACTCGGCCTGGCGAGCATCTACGCCGCCAAGGGCGGGGCCTACGCGTTCGTCGACCCGATGACGCCGATCGACGGATACCCGGTCGTCGCCTACGGCGTGGAGGCGCGCGCCAGCAAGCCCGAATGCAACGTCGCTCTGGGGACCAGCGACACCCAGACCCTCGACGTCGGGATCCGTCAATCGGCCCGCAACAGCCGCAAACGCGACCCGTGCGATGCCGCGCGCCAGGTGATGGAAACCGTGTACCGCAACCTCCGGAGCTGACCGCCGACAACCGTGCACGCCCCGCGCTGGCGAGGCTTTCCTCTGGCGAAAGGACATTCGTGAACCGCGCCATCGGCGCAGCCGTCGCTCGCTGGCTCCGGAGCCGTCGGGCTCGCCGCCAGCAGGCCCCGGCCGCGGCGGCGGGCGCCAGGGGCGCAACCGGCGTCCGCGAGTGCCCTCGGATCCGCAGGCCCTGCCCTGCCCGGCCCTCGCCCTCCGGCCGAATCCCCCTCCGGAATTCCCGAATTTCGCCCTGCCCTGAAAGGAAAAGCGTGGAACGGAGACCGCGGATGCCGCCTGGGAACCGTGGACCGAGGCGAGAACCCGAGAGGATCCGCCCGATGCCCCGCGTCCGCCGCGCTCGTCCCCGGGTCCGTCGTCCTCGCCGCCGCCTGTTCCCGCGGCCCGGCACGAGCACCCGCGGTCGCGGTCGCGACCGTCCGCACCGGCGCGCTGCCGCACAGCAGAGCGCCCAAAGCGGAGACTCCGTTGCCGGCGAGCGCCCTTTCCGGCGATCCGTGCCAGACCGCGCTGACCGCGGACCCGGTGGGAGGCGTCGTCTCGGTGACGCGGCCGGGCACGCTCAGGAACCTCGCCCGGCTCGGACCGAGCCGCCGCCGGAGCAACACCGACTCCGGCTCCGCGATCAGCACGGGCTACGTCACCGAGGACCGCCAAGGGCTCAGCGCCGACTGCCAGAACAGCAAACCGACGTCGGCTCTGGCGCCCGCTTCCTCCCATCCAGGGATTTCCCGCGGTCGCGTTCAGAGCCGACCTCGCAGACGGCCTGTGCCAGGTCGTCTGCGCACCGCACGCGCCGCACACCGTCCGGCACGGCGCATCCGCAGACCGCCCGCCGCGTTCAAACGCTCAACGCAAAGGAGATCGACGCCACCGATGAACAGCAACGCCGCTCGCGCCGCCAACACCCGCGCCACGGACAACAACCGCGAGGCCAAGAACCGCAGCGCAGACGACACCCGGAGAGTGCCGTCGGCGAAACCCTGGCCCCCGCCCTTGCAGAACGCGGCGGACGCAGTCACACCGACCCCCGCGAGCGGACAATGACGCCGCGAACCGGGATCCGCCCCCGCCGGGCGCCGCGCTCCCCGAGCCGGGCCGGCGCCTCCGCACCCCAGGCCCGCAGCGCCTCGCCTGCCCCCGGCGGCACAGGCGGCGGACAGGCGAGACACGCGCTGGCGGCCGCCGTCGCGCTGGCGGCCGCGACGGCGCTCGCCGCCTGTTCCGGGACTGCCGAGCCCCCGCGCGCCGAGCCGCCCCGGAACGACCTCCCGCCCGCACCCGCCGCAACCACGTACACAGGACCGCTTCCGGGGCCTGGCGTGCCGAGCGTGCCGCACCCGCTCGACACCGCCAGGTTCAAGCAGAACCCGTGCGCCACGCTGACGCCGGCCCAGATCTCCGGCCTCCTCGGCCCCAGTCCGCGCGTCCAAGCGGATCCGCAGGGCCCTGTCGGTCCGGCGTGCGGCTGGTTCGCCCAGGCGTCCGTCGCGGTGCTGTACCCCGATATCAACGACCTCGGCCTGACCTCTGTCTACCGCGCCAAAGGCGGCGCCTACCCGTTCTTCCTGCCGCTGGCGCCTGTCGACGGGTATCCCGTCGTCGCCTACGGCGAAGACGATCCCCGGGCCGGCCGGGGCGAATGCGACGTCGCGATGGGGACCAGCGACCGCGAAACCCTCGTCGTGTCGATCACCCAATCGGCCGTGCACAAAGGAGAGAAGGACCCGTGCCAATCCGCCCGCGACATCGCCGCCCTCGCGCTCGGCAATCTCCGGCACTGACCGCGCGCCCGACACCCAGGAGAACAGCTCCGCCCATGAACCCCGTCAGCGATCGCGCGTACCACCGCGTTCCCGGCCGCCCGAGACAGCAGCCCCGGTGCGCGCCCCGCGGCCGCCGGCCGCGCGCGACCCGCACCGTGCTTGCGCTGACCGCCGCGGTGATGACGGCGACCGGCGCCCTCGCCGGATGCGACGGCACGCCGGTCCCGGCCCGCCTGTGCGGTCAGACGCCCGTCCTGCGCTGCCTGAAGAAACTGTTGCGCTCCCATGGGATCCCGGCGGCCGCCGCGCCTCCCGACACCGCGCACACACCGCCCGCCGCGGATGCCGAGCCTCCGGGGCGGGAACCGTGACCGGCCGCCCGGTCCCCGCGCGCGGGCCGGTCCAGCTCCCGCCCCCGCCGCCGCTGCTCGTCGGCCGCGACGCCGAACTCGCCGCGCTCGACGAGATCGCCGCCCGCACCGGCCCGGGCCCGTCGGTGGCCGTGCTCACCGGGCTCGGCGGCACCGGCAAGTCGGCGACGGCCCTGCATTGGCTGCACACGCGCCGCGAGCGGTTCCCCGACGGGATCCTGTACGCGAGCCTCGACGCCGAGAGCGCCGAGATCGGGGTGCTGCTGCACGGCTTCCTCTCCGGACTGGGCGTCCCGTTGCC
This sequence comes from Streptomyces sp. AA4, assembly GCF_000158875.1. Classification (NCBI taxonomy): domain Bacteria; kingdom Bacillati; phylum Actinomycetota; class Actinomycetes; order Kitasatosporales; family Streptomycetaceae; genus Streptomyces; species Streptomyces sp. AA4. Next base: position 115,108 of record NZ_GG657748.1, read on the forward strand.
CGAGATCCCGCACTCCCCGATCCTGCGGGGCAATGCCTACCGGGCGATGACCGACGGCCGGAGAATCGCCGTCCTGCTCGACGACGCCGAGCGCAGCGCCGACGTCCGCGCCCTGCTGCCGGGCGCCCCCGGCGCCGTCGTGCTCGTCACCAGCAGGTCCCGGCTGCCCGGACTCGAACTCGACGGCGCGGACATCCTCGTGCTCGGCGGCCTCCCCGACGAGCAGGCCCGCGTCCTGGTCCGGGAACGCATCCGCCCCGGACAGATCGCCGAGGACGACCTCGAAGCCGTCCTCCAGCGCTGCCACGGAAACCCGCTCTTCCTCGCCATCGAAGCGGTGACCCGCCGCGGCCGCCGCAGAACCGCCCGGCCCCGGCTCACCGGAGAATTCGCCGACGCGGCCAAGGTTTTCGACGCGTCCTTCAGCGCCCTTCCGGAGTCGGCCCGGCGCACCTACCGTGCCCTGGGCCTGCTGGCCCGTGTCCCCCACGACCTCGACGTGCTCGCCGAGGCGCTCCACTGCACGCGCGAGGCAGCGGCCGCCGACATCGCGGATCTGGACGAGCAAAACCTGCTCGACGCCTCCTGCGGCGAGGGCGTGGCGCTGTCGAAGATGGTCTGGCCCGACGCCGGCGTCCGCGCACGAGACCAGCCGGACCTCGCCGACGTCCTGCCCCGCTGCGTCCAGGCGCTCGGTGACAAAACCGACGCAGGCAGCCGCGTCGTCCACGAGCACCGGGCCCGCCTCGACGCCGCCGCCGACGCCGTCGACACCGCGGTGTTCGCCGACGACCCGGGCACGGCGATGCAGTGGTGGCACCAGTACCGCGACTCCGTCCACGCCGTCGCCGCCCAGGCCGCCGCCCACGGATTCAACGAGGAACTGTGGCGACTGGCCGAGGCGGCGTGGGGTTTCTTCCTGCACGTGCGCGACTACGACTCGTTCCGCGACCTGTGCGAGATCGGGCTCGCAGCGGCGCGGGAATGCCGGAACGCTCCGGCCGAGGCGCTGATGCTGCTGCAGCTGGGATTCATCGCCCTCGAGACGGGCCAGACCGAGAACGCGGAGAAGCATCACCAGGCCGCGCTGGAGATCGACGAGCGCGAACAGCACGGACCGACGCTGGCCACCTCCTGCTCCCGCATGGCGCGCGCCGCCCGCGACCACGGCGACCTCGAGCTCGCCCTGGCCCTCTACCAGCGCAGCATCGACAAGCACCTCGAGATCGACCAGCCGCGCGGCGCGGCAATGGCGTTGCAGCGGCGCGGCGCGATCCTGATCAGGCTCGGCCGCGAGAACCAGGCGTGGCGGGAACTGCACGAGGCAATCCGCTACCTGGACAGCATCGGCGACCTGCCCCAGCTCGTGAAGGCCGCGGTCCAGGTCGCCGGGATCCAGGCCCGCCGCGGCGATCCCGGCGCCGCCCGCGCGCGGCTGCTCGCCCTGCTCCCGCGCGTCGAACGCATCCAGTCGCCCCACACCGAGAAAGAACTCCGGGCCGCCCTTGCCGATCTCGACAGCACACCCGCCGGCGCAGCCTCCGGCGACGCGGCCCGGGCCGGCGAAGAAGCCGCCCGCGCGCCCGCCGACCCCGACCGCGACACAGCCGTCCCCGGAGACCACCGCGAGAGGAACGGAAACCGATGACTGCTCGAACGCCGACTTGCCGCGCTGCTCGCCGGACAGAACAAGGAACCCAGGGAGGAGCTCAGTGACGCCCGCAGCCTCCGCGCCGCGCTCGCCGCAGCCGCAACCCTTCGCATCCGCCGGCGGGCCGGGGCGCCCGGCCTCGCCGCCCGCCGGTGCTGGAGGGCGACACGGCCGCCGCCGGTCGGGTCAGGGATTGAGGATCAGGGTCGTGATGTCGAATCGTTTGTCGATCACCCCGTAGCTTTTGAGCAGGTCGGGCACGCGTTGCAGCGCGACGGGTGCGATGTCGGCACGGAAATCCGGCAGCTTGACCAGTTGGGCGTCGTCGGGCTTGATCTTCGCGTAGCCGGCGACGACCGCACGGACCGTGCCGGGGTCGTTGCGGGCGAGATCGACGGCGCGGCGCAGTCCGGCGCGGAACGCCGCGACCTCGGCCGGATGACTGCGGACCCACGATTTTTTCGCGAGATAGCACGACACCGGGAAATCCTTGGTGTCTCCGGACGCGAGGTCGAGCACCTCCTCGGCCCCGTCCTTCGCTGCTTCGGTGACGAACGGCTCCACGGTCGACGCCGCGTCGACGTCGCCCCGGCGCAGCGCCCCGGCCATGCTCGGGAACGGCATCTCCGCCCACTGGATGTCGTCGTAGCCGACCTTGACCCCGCGGGCGGTGAGGGCGGCCATGACGAGAGTGTCGCTGAGCCCGTGCTTCGCGTTGATCGCGATCCTTTTGCCCGGCAAGTCGTTCACGGACTTGATCGGGCTGTTTTTCGGCACGACCAGCTCGAGGGTTTTCGGCGGCGCCGACGAGGCTTCGGCGATGATGGCGAAATCGCCGGCCTTGCCGGCCGCGGCCAGCACCGCGGCGACGTCGCTGGCGTAGGCGATGGCGACTTCGTCGGAGACGAGTTTGGCGATGGCGCCTTGGCCGCTGGCCGCGGTCGCCGTCGTGACCGTCACGCCTGCGTCGGCGAAGAACCCGCGGTCGAGGCCCAGGTGCAGCGGCGCGACGTCCATCAGCGGCATCTCGGCCACGACGACGGGATCGCGCCCGCCCGGCCCCCGGGCCGGTTCGGAACCGCCGAGCAGCCCGCACCCCGCGGTGCCGGCCAGCACCGCGGCCGCGACGAGCGCGATCGCCGCCGAGCCGCGCCGGCGGCGACGCGGGAACGAATACCTGCGCATGCGTGAAACCTCCTGTGAGCGAACGGAAACAGGGCAAAGACAGGGCACGGCGAGGTGCCCCTCGTGCGGGGTGAAGCGAAGTGCGGGTCCGGGCCGGTCAGGTCCGTGCTGCGGGGAGGGCCCGCAGGAGCGGGCCGATCCCGGGCGGCGGATCGACGGCCTCCAGCCACGCGCGGGTTCCGGCCGGGAGGCTGAACGTGGCGAGGCCGAGGATGCGCAGGACGCGCCAGAGCACGACGGCGAGCGGGGCCGCGCCGTCGAGAGGCGCGTCGGGCCGGTGTGGCGCCCTGCTCAGCAGCGCCCGCGGCCACTGGCGGGCGTTGAAGTCGGTGAACGCGAATCCGTGCCCGCGTCCCAGCCGCGGCACCCGCTGTGCGACCCCCAAGGCGACCAGCCGCTGCCACACCGTCTCGGTCGAGTCCCGTGCGAGCTTGTCGGCGACCACGGCGATCGGCGCGGGCAGCCCGTGTCCGAGCAGGACGCGCAGCACGGCGTCGCGAGGCGGAGCGGACACCGGTTCCTGCAGCCACACCAGTTCGTCGCGGGTGGCGGCGATCGTCCCCTCGAGGACTTGCTCGGCCAGCAGGCTCACCGCGAGGGCGGCGGCGAGGCCGTCGCGGTCGCGGATCGCCGGCTGGTGCGGGTCGTCGAGATGGGCGGCGGCGAGCACGAGATCGGCCAGCCGCCACGACCCGCCGTCGTAGGCCGGGCCCGAGGCGCGGGCGGGGATCATCGCGGCGCCGCCGGACTCCAGCCCGACACCGCGGCGCCACGCGGCGCCACGCGGACGGACCGGACCGCCCGGGACCGCCGCGGCCGGCGGGCAGGAGGACAGCCCCGGCTTGCGTCACCGGGGCCGCCCCCTTCCGGGCGCCGGCGGACGGGGGAGGTCCGCTCCGGCGCCGGGACGGTGCGGCACGCCTTCCCCTGGGCGCGTCCCACCTGCGGGGGTGAAGCGAGGGAAGACGGCCCGGTCAGGCCCGCGGCCGCACAGTCCGCGCCGGGGCCCGTCGCGAGGGACGGCGACGACGGGAACGCGCCCGGCGCGCGGGGGTCGCATGCCGCGCCGCCGTCGACCACCCGCGCCCCGGGGTGCCGCTGCAGCCAGATACAGCAGGCCAGGCAGTACTCGAACGGGCTGCCCAGATCTTGCAGCGCCTCGCGGTCGAGCATGTCCGTCGGGTGCGTCCACCCCGATCCGAGCTCCGCGTGGCACATCGCCTGCACCTGCGGCTGCTGAGGCCGCACGAGCACGGACGCCGCCGGGTAGACGTGCCGCCGGCCGTCGCCGCGGTAACGGCGGATCACCACCCACCTGCGGCCCGCCGCCCCCTCGCCGATCATGCGACGACGATAAAACCCCGGTCGCGCGAAAACCTATGCCGAACTGGCATAACGCGACGAAAAAACTGCCGTGTGCGGATTTCGCATGCTCCCGGCCGGACGGCCCTCTGAACCTGTTGCGGATTGCGGCCTCCGCCGCGAATAACAGCTGTCCGATCGGCCGAAACATGAACGGGCGCCTCTTCCGCGAATAACCGCGGCGTAACGATTCCTGCCGCGGTCGAAAAGCGCGCGCGGGGACTCGGTCATGCCCGGATGCCGAATTCCCGCACGGCGATCCCGGAATCGGAAGCTGCGTGCCTGCGAGGGGCAACGCGGGGAACGCGGCGGAAACCGCGCTCGGCGCGGCCGCCGCGGGCGCGTCAGCGAACCCGGGTCTTGAGCGCGGCGAGCAGTTCGTCGTTCTGATGCCGGCCGCGTCGCTCCAGTCCGTCGACCAGAGGACCGAACAGCGGGTCGTTGCCGACCCGTTCCGGAGCGGCCAGGTAGGCGCGGTTCAGATGCTCGAGGGCGCGGTCGTCGCGCGCGCCGTCCGGGTCCTGGGCGAAGCACCTGCACAGGTCGAATTCCAGCGCGCCGCGGCGGTCGAGGCTGACCAGGCCCGCCAGGTAGCCGCGGCGGCGCACGATCTGCTCGGCCCGCTGCGGCCCGAGGTGGAGTTCGGCGTGGGCGGACAGATCCCAGGCCGAGGTGTTGGCCGGGCCGAAGTCGTAGCGGAGCGTCCGGCGCTCGCCGGTCCGCGCCGCCAGGGCCGCGGCCTCGGCGAGGTGGGCGAACGCGGCGTCCCGGTCGCGTGCCTTCGCGTTCAGCTGCGCGAGGGCCAGGTGCAGCATGCCCGCGGCCTCGGCTTCGACGGGGTCGTCCGCGTCGGGGTCGGCGCGGTCGAGCGCCGCGAGCGCGGTGGTGGCGGTGGCCAGGGCGGCGGGGCGGTCGACGATGCGGGCCTGCACGATCGCGGTCGACATCGACGCGAACCCGGCGCGGGCGGGGTCCTCCAGCCGGGCGGCGGCAGCCCGGGCGCGCTCCCCCGCCACGAGCGCGACGGGATAGTCGCCGAGGCTGCGGGCGATGCCCACCGTCACGATGCACGCCTCGCACAACGCGGCCAGGGCCGCGCGGCGGTCCCGCGCGGGGCCCGCGACCGCCTGCACGTGCAGCTCGACCAGCAGCGCTGCCAGGGAGCCGCTCGCGACGACGTAGCGGGAGTCCGCCGAGGCGCGGTTCGCCTCGGCGGCCAGGCGGGCCAGCTCGTCGACCGGGCGGGCCGGGACGTCGGGCACGTCGTCCCACGTCGCGGCCGACAGCGCGGCCGACAGCGGGGACAGCACCAGGGCGCCGGGGACCGGATCCGGTCGGCCGGTCAGCTCGGCGACCGAGCACCCCAGCGCCTCAGCGAACGTCTCCAGCAGGCCGCGTCCGGTCAGGAGACGGGCGCCGGACTCGAGTCGGGACAGAAAGCTCTGGCTGATCCCGGATTCGTCCGCGAGCGCTTGCTGGGAGATCCCCCGCGCCTCCCGGGCTTGCCGCAGCCGGGCGCCGATCTCGGCGGTTTCGCTCACTCCTCCAGCGTAGGAGCCTGGCTGACCGGGTCGCCACCGCCCGGGCGCCGCAGCCGCGGCGCGGGTCGACGCGGGCGGACGTCGCGTGCCTGGCGAGGCACTGCCGCTAGGGTCAGGTGCTGAGCGGGGGCCCGGAGGGGCCGGGCGACACGGGCACCGAGGAGGAACGCCGTGGACGCGGCGACGCGGGTAGACCAGCTGGCGAAGCAGTTCCGCAGGCGGTATCCGGACGCGGTCGCCGCGTGCGGCCAGCTCGCCGATCAACGCGGAAGCGGGACGGACTGGCCGGAGTGGTGCTGGGTGCCGATGGCCGCCGTGCACGCCTACGCCACCAGCGTCTCCCCGCTCGGCGCGGCGGACATCGGCAAGATCGCGGCGTTGACGGAGTGGCGGCTCGGGCGCGGCGTGTACCGCCTGGACGACGAGGTCGCCGAGACCGCGGTGCGCGACCTGTGGGGTTCGGCCGGCGGCGGCGCAGCCGAATGGGAACGCGCCGTCCTGCCCCCGTTGCAGGACTGGACGCGGCTGCCGGAGTGGTGCTGCTACGTCGTCTGGCCCGAGCACCAGCGCCCGGATGAAGCCTCAGCGGACGGCTTCCGGCCGGACGGCGTGTTCGTGCACCTGGAGCACGACTACAACACCGGGCGGCCCGAGCTGCGGCTGCTGATCGACCACGACGGCACCTGGGAGGGCCTGGAACCGATGCCGGTCTATCTCGACAGGCCCAACCTCGGCGCGGTCGGCGACGCGACCGCCAACGCGCTCGCCGGCGCGCGCGGAGCCGTCGGCGCCGACCTGCGGGCGCTGGCCAAGCCCGAAGGACCTCTCGCGCTGCCTGGTTTGTCCGCGTGGACCGTGCTCCCGCTCGCGCTCGCGCTGATCGACCCCGCCGCCCGGCACATCGACCGCGACGCCCCCGCCGACCGGCCCCGGCCCGCGGAACGCGGCCGACGCGGCTGGGCACCCGCATCGGCGACGCGGACCTGGACCATCACCTACGACACCCGCCCGACGCTCCGTCTCGTGCGCTGAACGCCTCTTCCCCCAACGAGCGCGAGGGGCCGACCCATCGCGCCCCGCAGCCCGCCGCACGCGCCGGGCTGCGGGGCTCGCGTCTCCTCGCGACGGCACGGATGCGGGCGAAGGGTCCCCGCTCGTGAAGCCGAAGCCGTCCCTGACCCGGACATCGCGCGTCTTCCGCACGCGACGATTGGCTCGTTGTGCTGTCAGGGTTTCTTCGCCACGCCGGCCGCCAGGATCCGCTCCGCGACCGACAGGTCCCCCGGAGGGCCGTCCGGCCACCAGCGGGCCGCCAGCTCGATGTCCGCCGGTTGGTTCGGTCCGCTCGGAATCAGCTCCGTGCCGTGGAACAGCTCCTTGATCTCGGCGCGGGTGCGGGCCGTGACGTCTTTCATGCTGGTGCCGTGGACAACATCGAGCACCTCCGCCACCGTCCGGTCGTCTTCGCTCCCGTCGGCGGGGTCCAGCAGGTGCGAAATGGCCACGTAGGACCCGGACGGGAGCTGGTCGATGAGCACCTGCGTCGCCGCCGCCGCACGGCCGCGGTCGCCGCCCCCGTCGTGGTGCAGGACCGCCATGAACAGCAGCGCGATCGGCTCATCCCAGTCGAGGTGCTCGGACACCGTCGCTTGCTCGAGAATGCTGACCGGGTCGAAAACGTCGCCCTGGACGAACTCGGTGAACTCGTTCTCGTCGAGCATGGCCCGCGCATGCGCGGCCACCACCGGGTCGTAGTCGACGTAGAGCACTTTCGTCTGCGGGTCCGCGCGTTGCACGATCTCGTGCACGTTCTCCGTGCCCGGCATGCCGCACCCGATGTCCAAAAACTGCTTGATGCCGGTGTGGTGGCTCAGGAACCGGCAGACACGGGTGAGCAGATGCCGGTTCACCCGCGCGAGCGCCGCCACGTCCGGCATCGTCCGCGCGACCTGCTCGGCGACCTGCCGGTCGATCTCGTAGTGGTACTTGCCGCCGAGGAGATAGTCGTACACCCGCGCGACGCTCGACTGTTCGGGGTCGACCCCCGGCGGCGCATCTCGTGGGTCCACGACGCGCACCTCCCCGCACACTGGCACTGTGATCCAAGCCGCACCGAGAGTAGCGGTCCGGGGCTGCCGACGCGAAAACACCCTGCCAACAACTGCGCAGCCGATCCTGTCCTCGGCCCGCGCAGGGCCCGCACCGACCTGTGCGCAACACCTGCGGGCGGAGCTCATCCGCCCGTCGGAACGAACACCCGCTGGCCTGGTCGCATCCCGGCGCAGCGGGGATAGAACGACGCACGACGGCGCCCCGGACCGCCGGTTCGTCGCCGCAGCCGACTAGGGCTGAACGCGGACGCCGACCGGGAACGGCCCGCCGGTCGCGAGCGCGGCCCACGCCGAGAACGCCGCGCCCCAATGCGCCTCGGGGATCCGGTTGCAGTCGACGTAATGGTCGAAGTCGGCGAAGTCGCTGTGCAGGTGCGCAAGGCATTCCGGCGGCCCGGGGCAGACCGAGTGCGCGGTGGGGAACGCGCCCTCCCGGGCGCCGGTGCTCGTCATCGCCTGCGGATACCCTGTCCCATGTGGACTAACCGCAGCCTGCGCAAATGCAGCGCCGCAAGACTTTTCGAGGTCGGGCGAGCAGATCGCCGGGTTCCTCGATCCCGGTTGGAGACGTCGGCGGCTGTGCGCACCGGGTCGAACGATGCGCGGTCGAGCAGCTCGTCCTCGCGCTGCCGTGCGGCGAAAGCCCGGACCTGGAACTGTACGAACAGGCCCGGGCTCTGACGGGACCGGCCTGTCTTCGCGCGGCGTTCGCTCTGTCTCCGCTGCGCTGTGGGCGAGGTCCGGCGCACCATGAGGGACGCGGAGGCAGGTGAACGCGCGAGTTCGGGTCTGGTGGGGTCGGTCGTTGCGGCTCGCCGCGGAACGAGATGTCGACGGTCGGTTCTTGGAGCGAGGCGTCCTTTGGGCTTTCGTGGTTCGGTCCGGCCGGCAGGGCACTGCTGGTTTCGGCTATGTCCAGAAGCGGAACAGGTGCCCGCCGAACACTGCGAGTTGCTGGCCTCCGCCGAGCTGTTCGAACACGATGCCGGCGGCGGCGGAGAATGCGTCCCTGGCGGCTGGGACTGCGATCAGGATGGCGAACAGTGCCAGGGGTGCCCACGGGCGGGCTTTGGCTCCGAGCTTGCGGGCCTGCGGCGGAAGGTAGGGCTCGAGGGCGCCGTATCCGTCCAGTCCCGGGATGGGCAGGATGTTCAGGACGAACGCGAGGACTTGGACCAGCGCGAGGTAGGACAGTCCCATCGCGAGTCCGGTCGGCATCGGCACGATCCGGATCGTGATCGCGAGAGCGGCGCCGAGCGCAAGATTGGTCAGCGGGCCGGCGAGGGACACCCACATGGCTGTTGCCCTGGTACGCAGCGCCGAGGTGTTCAGCCAGACGGCGCCGCCCGGCAGCGGGATGGACCCGATGGCCAACAGCAACAGGGGCAGGACGATCGACAGGACCGGGTCGGTGTAGCGGCGGACGTCCATGGCGAGATATCCCTTGGCCGCAACGTCGTAGTCGCCGCCGCGGTAGGCCACAACAGCGTGGCCGAATTCGTGCAGGGTCAATGACACTGCCCATCCGGCGGCGACCAGCGTGAAAACCCCGGCCACGAGCAGCGGATCCCGGCGGCCGGTCAGGAGCGGCAGGGGGTCGCCCGCCGCTGCCAGGGCGCCGCCGGCAGCGGTCAGGGCCAGCAAGCCCAGGAACACCGGACTCGCACGTACCTGCCTGGACATCCGATCACACCTTCCATCGCCGGCCCTGGGCCGGGCATCGTCGATGCACCTTTCGCGAGCCAGCGTGACGGGGGCACCGGTTCATTCACAGCTGGTGTTTGCGCAGGTCTGGTCCTGCTGAGACCGGTCAATGGACTCGCCCGTTGATTCCGAGATTTCCGCGCCGACGCGCTCCGGTCCGTAGAACGTCGCGGTGTAGATCACCGCGCCGTCGCGAGACCGTCCGGATCCAGCAGCCGTTACCGCCCGTGCCCGCGTGATCGGGCTGGTGTCGCCGTCGACGAACGCGTTGCAGCCGTGGTGAACGTCCAGTGTGGTGCTGTAGCGCGGTACGGCCCGGTGGAATGCTCGGTCATGTCGGGGTGCCGCCCGCGGAGCGGGAGCGCCGTGCGGGCTCGTAGCCGCCGATCGGGCAGTGAAAGTAGCGCGCGTCGCGCGGGCATTCCCACCTGGGCGAATCGCGCATCACCGGAGTCAGGGGGTGCTGATGGCCTGGGCATGCCGGAACTGTGATGCGGAGCATGTCGATGACGGCGTCCTGCAACCCCGAGGCCACGGCCATGAGGACGTGGTCGGGGTCGGCTTCCGCATCGATGCCGAACCCGTTCACCCAAGGCGGTTCTGCACTGCAGGCGATGAGAAGCCACGCCGGATCCTCCGGGGCGTCCGTTATCGTCACCATAAATGTGGCGGAATGGTCGCTGCCTTCCTCGCGAACATGTGCGAGGAGGTCTGAAAGGACGTCACGGCAACAATTGGCCGCAAAATCACCCCTTTTTTCCGCAGTGTCGTCCTTGGTGGCAACAAGCATGACCGCCTCTCTCGCTGATGCGGCAGACGCGGAAGCTGCGCGCCTGCCGCGCCAGCTATGTTCCTCGATGACCGGCCCGGAACTGCAGCTTACCGCCGAACAACGAACGAGTCGTGGATGATGATCGTGCCGACGGCGCCGCGGTACATGAAATTCAGCGTGCCGTCGAGCGTGTACTGCGGGCAGTTTGTGTCGACAACGCTCGAGCCGTGGAAGATGTAATCAGCTGGCTCGACATGGTGCGAGCTGGCCACTACTTTTCCTTCGCAGCTCGTGACGGTGTTTTCGGTCACCGGTCCGACGATTCCTAACACGATCTGGGGCGCGATTCCGACACCCCATGCGTAGGTGAGGTTCGGTGTGTCGAAGCTGACTCGTCCGACGAATCGGCCTCCGTCCGTGTCGTGGATGAATTCCGGGTTCTGCGGGGTGTATTCGTGCGCCTGTTCTGCGGCCCGGGCGGGCGCAAGGAAAGCCGTCAAGAGCCCGGCTACGAGGGTCGCCAGCACAGCTGTTCGTTTCAGGAAGGCTCGCATTGTGTGTTCCTCCGTCGTTCGCGAGTTGATCAGCGACGGTCGGCCGAGGGGATGCTCGAGCCGGGTGTTCGGTGATGCAGAGATGGCAGAGGGCGGCGAGGATCAGGCAGCGCCCGGTGCGACGCAGCGGGCGCGCTGTTCCCCGCCGCCGGGTTCGCCCATCAGCACGAGAGCGGGGTGTTCTAGTGGCACCAGCCGCAGGTGAAGGTGCTGTCGTTGCAGATCAGGATGCTGCTGAAGGAGCCGTCCTGTTGCACGGCCATGTCGTCCTGGTCGTGGGGCAGGGTCTGCAGGTCGTAGAGGTTCACGGTGGTCACCTCCTTTCCTGTGGTCGGGGGTTCGGGTATCCGTGCTGCCGCGGTGCGCGGTCGGCGCGGAAGTCGTCGGGCAGCGGGTCGTTCCACGGGGCTGCCGGTTCGAGGAAAGGGAACGCGGCGGCATCGGCGTGCCAGGTGCTGTGGAGTGCGAGCAGGATCCCGGCGGTGCCGGTGGCGAGGTCGGTGGAGAGGCGGAGGAGGTAGTCGCCGGGGAAGGCGATTTCTCCGTCGCGGTCGAGGGCGTGCCAGCCCAGCGCACGGGTCTGGTCGGCGACGGCCCCAGCGGAGCCGGGGGTCGTGGCGCGGGCGAGGGCGGCGATCATGCCGGCGCGGCCGGTGAACAGGCCGGAGTGGGAGTGGTAGCCGGAGCCCAGCGGCCGGGCGATGGCGGCGACGGCGGCGGTGAGGCGGTCGTCGGCGCGGTGGGCGAGGTAGCGGTTGAGGACGAGGGCGATTCCGGCGATGCCGTCGGCGAGGTACATGCGTGGCCGCGGCGTGCGCAGCGCCCAGCTCCCGGGCGCGGGTTCGAGGCTGGCGTGCAGGTCGAGGTCGAGGGCGGCGGCGGCGAGGTCGAGGTAGCCGGTGTCGCCGGTGTGCTCGAACATGCGGATGAACAGCAGCGCGGGTCCGCTGGCGCCGTGCATGAGCCCGATCGGGCCCGGGCGTGACGGGCTGGCGAGTGGGTCGGCGAGGCGGCCCGCGACCGCGGCCGCGATGTGGGTGGCGGCCTCGCGGGCGGATGCGTCGCCGCTGCGGGCGGCGTAGTCGGCGAGGCTGAGCGCGATGCCCGACAGGCCGTCGAATAGGCTCAGGTTCTCGGAGCGGGGGTTCGGCGGGGCGCTGCGGTCGAGGAGGTTCGCCGCGGCGGTGCGGTGGCCGAGCCGGTCGAGGGCGAACGCGATGCCGTGGGTTCCGGTGCAGAACCCGGCACCGGTGCCGGGGTCGAGTCGTTGCGTGCGGCGCAGGAGCCATTCTTCGTGGTCGGCGGGCACGGGGCTGCCGCTGGCGGACAGGGCGTAGAGCACCCCGGCTGCGCCGTAGGCGATGCCGAGGCCGCCTGAGGGGGTGAGGAATTGCTGGATGTCGCCGGGGTAGAGCCGGTCCTCGCGTCCGGGGGTGGCACTGGCGATGACGGCCGCGGCGAGCGACCGGCGCAGCCGCGGCCACGACCCGTGCAGTTGCTCCCATCGTCGAGCCGGGTCCGGCGGGACCGCTGCGGCTGCATCGCCTGCGGACGCGGACACTGCCCGGTCGCCCGTGGTGGTGATGGTGGCGACGGCGTGGTCGAGGAAGCCCGGCGGGACGGGGAAGCGGGCTCGGATCTGGTCGGCGAGGGTGCGGGCTTTGCCGGGGTCCTGGTGCAGGAGCGCGGTGAGCGGCAGGAACAGGAACAGCCGCAGGCAGGCGAGGGCGTAGTCGTCGACGGCGGTTCCGCGCCGGGGCTCGCGCGGCGCGAAGCCGGGGTTGCCCATGCTCGGCCGCCGGTTCTCCGCTGCCGGGGCGGAGACCTCGAAGTCGATCAGCCGGACCGTGCCGTCGTCGGTGACGAGGATGTTGAACGGGTGCAGGTCGCCGACCACGATGCCGCGGCGGTGGATCGCGGCGATGGCGGCCTCGACCGCGTCGCAGATCGCGACCGCCCACACGGTGTACTCCTGTGCGCGGTCCGGGGTCAGCTCGTCCGCGATCAACGGGTTGCGGGTTTTGAACGCGGTGCTCAACGGCTGGCCGTCGACGAACTCCTCGACCAGGAACTCGTGCTCGGCGACCGAGAAGTAGTCCAGGCAGCGCGGCACGCCGGGCAGTCCGCTCAGCGTCCGGAGGATGTCGCGTTCCCGGCGCAGCCGAGCGACGGCGTCCGAGCGGTCCGGTGCCAGGCCTGCGTGCGGGCGGGCTTCCTTCAGCACGACCCGGTCGCCGCTGCGGGTGTCGCGGGCGAGGTAGACGCCGCCGCCGTTGGAGAAATGCAGCGCCTGCTCCGGCGCGTACGGTGTGCGGTCGAACGCGGCCGTGTCCCGTGCCGCCAGGGCCGGTCGCAGGAACTCGGGGATCTCCACCCACTCGGGCACGGTGAACGCCGGGGCACGGCGGTCGGGCACGAGCGTGCCGTCCGGGGCCTCGATCGCCGGTTCGCGTCCGCCGTCGGGAGTCTCGAGGAATCGTCTGGCGAATCCGCCGTAGCGCACGTACAGCGGCCCTTGGTTCCACCGCAGATCGCTCAGGACGTACGGACCGGGTTCGCCGCCGATCACCGCGTCCAATTCTTCCAGCACTGCCCGCAGTTGGAGTTCGCCGGCCGGGTAGAGGGTCGCGAATTTGCCGCTGCCCCCGCGGTCGGCGTACTTGACGTTCCGCATGAACAACGCCGCACGCCCGGTCAGATACTTGAACGGCACCGACCGCTCCACGCAGTAGTCCCAGACCGCGTCCAGGACGGTGTCGGCGTTGTCCAGGCACGCGGACACATGGATTTTCCATCCCTGGCCGGGAATCGCCGCGGCCCGCGGCGACAGCATCACCCATTCGTCGCCGACCTCGCGGAGCCAGCCGTCCGGCACCGCGCGCGCTGACACCGAGAAATCCGCGGTTCCGTCGAGGCTCACTTTCTCCGCCGCAATGCGCCGCGGAGAGTCGTAAAACGTCGGATCCGCCGCGCAAAAGGCGTCGTAAAGCACGCCGACCATGCCCCTCCCCCTCCACAAACCCCTCGGCCGGCCACTGCCTGCGTGTCCCGCCAACTCAAAGCAGGCAAGGGCTGCGCTCCGCCGAACGAGATTCCTCCGCGCCCCCGGCGCGGCCGCTCCGCATGTCTACCAGGCCGGGTTTCGACGGGCAAAGCTCGCGGGAAAATATCCCCCGAAACAGTACCTCGACACAGGCAAAGAATCCCTCGAAATATGTCACCCTAAATGGGTAGGCCATTCGAGTTAGCGATTGTCATCGCACGCAGAATGAGCTGCGCGAAAAGTCGCATCGTCCGTGCGCGGGCAGCGTTTCCAGCCATCGTTGGGAGGGGAGGGCGACTGGAGTGGCAGCTTTCGATCCGACGGAACACGGATCTTGAACACAGCGGCCACGCCTCCGAACGCCAGCTGGCGGTGCCGCAGCCCGAACCGTGCCGGAGAGGGTCATCAGGTCGGCTTCGGTGGTTCCGTCTTCGCCGGCGCGGGTGAGACAGGAGCGACGCAGGTCGTGCAGGTCCCAGCCCGCCGGTCGCGGTCTGCGTCGCCGTAGAGGTGTTTGTCCAGGTTGGACAGTGCGAGTCGGCATTGTTCAACCTGGACAGTGGTCTTCCGGCCTGCCATGACGTCACCTGCCGCGGGTGGGTTCGGGGGTTCGGACGTCGGCGGCGTCGCGGTCCGGTCGTTCTCCGCGCCAGGCTGTGTGGCGCAGCCGTCCGTCGGGGGTGAATTGCCGGTAGACGACGTCGCCGACGAGGACGGGGCGCACCCATCGCGCGCGGGCGGCGTCGGCGCGCGGGATCGGCCGGGCGAACGGGCTGTGCGACTGTTCGAGGGTGGCGAGGCGCTGGGCGAGGTCGGCGCGGGCGGCGTCGGACCAGCCGGTGCCGACGTCGCCGACGTACACCAGGTCGCCGGTGGCCGGGTCGTGCGCGCCGAGCAGCAGTCCGCCGAGCGTGCCGTCCAGGCGGCCTTGGCCAGGGCGCCAGCCGCACAGGACGACCTCGGCGGTGCGCACAAGCGGGTGTTTGAGCCAGGCGGGGCTGCGACGGCCAGGGGTGTAGGGCGCGGCGCGCAGCTTGCACACCAATCCTTCGAGCGAGGTGTCCGCTGCGACGTCCAGGAGGTCGTGCGGGGTCATGCCCTGAGCCGAGAGATCGGCGTGGGAGTAGGCCGGGGTCATCGCGGCAGCGAGACCGGCCGGGATCTCGAGGCCTTCGAGGATCGCGCGGCGTTCGTCGTAGCTGCTGCGCAGCAGCAGGTCGTCCCCGAGCTGCAGGAGATCGAAGACGAAGTAGGCGACCGCGGCCGGGCGGCGGGCGGCGTTCTGCAGCAGCGAGAAATCCGGACGGCCCCGCTCGTCGAGGGCGACGATCTCTCCGTCGAGCACCGCGCGCCTGCCGCCGAGCACGTCGGCCAGGACGCCGGACAGCTGCGGGAAGCGTCCGGTGAAGTCGTTGTTGTTGCGGCTGGTCAACGCGCCGGTGCCGTCCGCCGCGACACGCATGATCGCCCGGTAGCCGTCCCACTTGAACTCGTAGGCGTAGCGGGGATCGTCAGGCAGGCGCCCGCGGTCGGAAGCGGCCAGCATCGGCTCGATGAAGCCCGGGATCCGCGAACGACCGGAGACCATCGCGCCACCTCCGAAGCCGTCGCCGCCGTCTGTCTCCTGTGGACTGACGGTAACCCGATCGGCCCCGTTGCGCTGGGTATGCGCAGGTCACGGGTGTTCCGTCGGTCGGTGCACTGCCATGGCCAGCCGAACGCGTCGCCGAGGACGCGCACGACGCGAAGCCGAGGGCATCGTGCCCGCTGGACGACGCCCTTTCCTTCGCCTCGACTGTCGAGCCGAAGGAAAGGCAGTTCAGCCCTGTTTCCGGGGTTTCCTGTTGCCGTCGGAAACGGTCAACCGCTCCCGATTGCGCCCATCGGGGGTGAAGCTTGGGGCTAACCCCGGAACACCGGGAGAGGTTGCAGAGCAAGGAGTTTCGTCATGAAGGACACCACTGTGGACAGTTCGCTTGTCGAACAGCCGACGGGCGATCCTGTTGACCACGCGGCAAACCTGGTCGTGGCGACCCGTGACCGCCGGGTGCTGCTGGCGGTGCGCGACCGTGCCCCGTTCGCCGGGCTCTGGGGCCTGCCGGGCGGGGTGTGCAAACTGGGCGAGGCCACCGACCGCGTCGCGGTCCGCCGGTGCAGGGAGAAGACCGGCCTCGACCTGACCGGCGCGCCGCTCGGCCCCGTGTCCTCGCGCGACGAAGGCCGCGACGCGTTCCGCCGCTACTGCACCGTGTCCTACGCCGTGCTGCTGGACTCGCCTGTGCCGGTGGAGGTCGGCCACGCCGTCCGCGCGGTGGCGTTCGCGCCGATCGCGGAAGCCCTGGCCCGGCCGATGCCGTGGGACCACGCCGACATCGTCCGCGAGGCGGTGCGCGCCCTGGGCGTGTCTGTCGAGTGACCGGCGCCGGCGGGTGCCGGGAGGGCCGGGCCCGGCACCCGCCTCGGGAACCGCTGCGGTTCTCGCGGCACGATGCTCATTGCGCCCTTCGGGAAGAGCGGGCGGCGGGCCTGGCATCCGCCTGCGGTTTGTCCTCGAACTCGACTCGTTGCCCGGACGTTATCGGTCCTTCGGCGTCGCGGGAGTCGAAGTAGACGTCTTCGCCTCCGTCGTCGGGCCGGATGTAGCCGTACCCGTCGCGGACGTTGAAGATCAGCACGGTGCCGCGCCTGGTGCTCGGGGAACCGGCTTCGGGTTCTGCTTCGACGGGCTGCTGGGGCGGCTCCTGCGCGGCAGGGACCGCCGCGAGCACCGGGGCGGCTTTCGCGAGGATCCGGCTGACCTGGTCGGCGGAACTGAGCCGACGCGTGCGGTACGCGGCCGGGGTGCCCAGCGAGGACCGTTCCAGCAGCCGAAGGAATGGACAAGGCGGTGCCGCAGATCGCGCAGCGCCTTGGCTTCCGGGGCGTCGCTCCATCGGAACACCCCGCGTTCCTCAAGCCGTTCCATTACCGCGTGGAGGTAGACCACGGTCGTCCGCATCCGCAGCCATTCGAACTCGGTGCGCTGTGCGTCGTCGCTCATGTTCCGCCTCGCTTCTTGCTCAGCGGCCCGCGTCGGCCGTCGTCGCGCTGGCGGGCTGTCGCGCGGAGCCGGTAAAAGTGGCCCTCCACCGCGCGTTCGGTGAGGTCGAGCGCGCGCCCGGCGTCTTCCTGGGTTTCGTCGAGCAGGAGGATCCGGCCGGCCAGTTCGCGCGTGACGGGCTTCATCGTGTCGAGGCAGTCCTTGACCCGGGCCATCCCGACGACGTCGTCGGCAGGGTCCTCGCCCGCGGCGGGGTGTTTGTCCGGGGAGAGCGCGTCCAGCTCCTCCACGACGACGCCGGGGCGATCTCCCTGTTCGGCTGCCCAGCGCTTGAAGACGCCGGGGAACACTCGCACGCACGCGCCGATGAAGAACGTCTTGAGCGAGGAGTCGAGTGCGGTCGCACGCCGGGCCACGAGCCTCCGCACCGGCCCGCGGACTTCGACGACGCGTCGTCGCGGGGAGCGGCCGCCGGCGGCCGTCGGTCGCGTCGCCGCGGATCTCGGCTCACTCCCGGCGATTTGGCGTACCGCAAGCAGCTCGGCGTGGCTTCCGACGAGCCGCTGCCCGCGGCGGCGGGTTCCACGCCCGCCGGGACGGGCGAGGCTCCGGCCCCGCGCCGGCGGTCTCGGCGCGCCGCCGGGCCGGTGCGGATCGCGTCGGGCGATCCGGTGCGCGCACAGCCTCGCGACAGCCAGGATCCGGCGGCGGTCTCGGGGCGGGCGGTCGCTCGGGCTGCGGGCGTCTGCGACGCTTGCGGCAAGCCGTACCCGCCGGGCGCGCGGCTGGGCCGGATCGGCGAGGGTCGAGGGCACGAAGCCTGCGCCGCGATCGCGGCCGAGACCGAGAAAATCCGGTCCGGGGCGACCTTCCGCAGTCGGCGCGCCTCGTCCTGGCGACGGGGCGCGGGCCCGGGAAAGACCCGCGACCGGTTCTGACGTCCGGCGGCGCGGGCGTCGCACTCGGGCGCTGCGGCAGTGCGCGCCCTGCCGCCCGCAGCGACTGCTCGCCGGCGTTCGACACCAGGATCGCCTCGGCGCGCACGCACTGCGTTGGGGGCCGCGTCGCGAGACTGCTTGACCTCGGGCGGGCTCTCGCGGGCGCGGCGTACTGCCTGGCGGCGGGCTTCGGCGAGGATCGCGGGCGCGGCTTCGGCGGGGTCGGTCACCGCGTCGTCGCCCGTCATGCTTTCGCCCCGTCTCCTGCCCACATGGCCCGGGTGCGGAATCCGTTGCGGAACCGGAAACTCGCCGGTCTGCGGCGGGGCAGCCGGGCGTGTCAGTCGTAGATCCCCTCCACCGTCCAGGACACGGACTCGCCGTCTCGGCCGATCTCGCCGGTCAGCAGCAGCGCGTCGTCGGCCTCGTCGCGCCGGCGCGGGGCGAGAGCGACTTGGATCCGGACGACGCGCCGGGAGCCGCGGGGGCCGATCCGCGTGACGACGGCCGGCCACGGCCCGGCCCAGTTCAACACGCGTCGCGGCGGGCCGGCGCCGACGACGACCGCGTCCGGCAGCTCGGTCAGGCGTGCGCGGGCGG
>NZ_GG657748.1:133708-181303 GCF_000158875.1 Streptomyces sp. AA4
TGGGGCCCAGCACCTGCGCGGGCCAGGGCTCCGGGGGCACGGTCGCGGGCGAGGGCGCGGGCAGGCGTCCCGGCCACGGCGCGTCGGGGTCGCCGTCGTCGTCGGGGAGATCGCCCCAGGGCACCAGGCGGACCTGTTCGGCGGGTCCGCGGCCGCCGCCCAGGACCGCGGTGAACACCGCGTCGGGGCCGAGGAGGCCCTGCACGCGGCCGATCGCGCGCGCGGCGCGGTCGTCGGCGTCCGGCACGACGCCCGCGGCGGGCAGGCTCAGCTGCAGCGCGCCCCCGGACACGGTCTCCGCCGGTTCGAGCACCAGCCCGACGATGCCGGAGGAGGGCCGGTCGTCCTCGCGGCGGCGCAGCCAGCCCTCGCACTGCCACCGCACCCGGTCCGTAATTCCCGAGGCGGTGAGGGGTTCGGAAGCGCGCCAGGTGCGGCTGTGTTCTTCTCCGGTCTCAGTCGTGGCGTGGATGGCGAGCTGGGTACAGGCCAGGCTGCGGTCGGCGAGGCGCACGTGCAGCTCGCTGCCCGCCGCTCGCGCGGCGAACGCGATCGCGTCGATCCGGTCGAGCGGGTCGTCCTGGAACGTCCGCCGTACCGTCAGTTCCGGCGGCGGCGTGCGCCGCGTCGGCGGACGTTGCGACAGGCCGCGCGCGAGCCGGTGTGCGAGGATGGCGTCCCGGGGGAATCGGCCCGCGACGTCGCGTTCGGCCAGCGCGGCGAAATCGCCGAGAGTCCAGAGTCCGAGCCGGTGCAGCAGGCTGACCAGCCCAGTGCGGTCGGTACCGGGCTGGCTGAGTTCCGTCAGCGGCAGAGGCTCGAGGAACGCGCGGGTGCCGCCGGGTTCGACGACGCGGCCGAGTCGCGCGGCGATGGTCGCGGCGAACAGTCCGTCCGCGATCCCGACTTGGCTTTCGACGCCCGCGAGCGCGGCGACCTGGTCGACGAGCTGCTCGGCCAACGCCGTCTCCGAGCCCGCGTACCGGGCGGGGCCCGCGACCGGGAGCGCGATCAGCCCGGGGCGGACGATCTCCAGGCCCGCGGCGACCGTTTCGACCGCGCTCGCGACAGCCTCGAAATGCCGGGCGTCGCGGTCGGGATCGTGCCCGAACACGGCCAAGGTCGGGCATCGGGACTGGGCTTCGCGCCGCCGCATCCCGCGGGACACGCCGTCGGCCCGTGCGCGGGCCGAGCAGGCGACCACCCGGCTGCCGTGGAACACCGCGGCCGCGGCGGTGACCGGAAGCCCCGCGGCCGCGACCGCCGCCACGACGGGCCAGTCCGGGCACCACAGCGCCAGCAGGCGCGGCGCGGCTGCATTATTCACCGGAGGCAACACTTTCTCCCGGTGCCGCAGCCTTGCGGAAGCGGCCTGCGCGCGCGGCGCTGCTCACCCGGGAAGCCGATGAGGCGGACCAGCCGGGGCGGTACGATCGGGACAGCGCAGGGCCGCCGCGCTGGGGGCGGGGACTCCGATGCTCGGGCGGCCGAGGAGCGGATGTCGTGGCCGCGCTGTCGTCAAACGGGATATGGCTGTGTGTGCTGGTCGTTGCCGGTGTCGTGGTGGTGTTCGCGCTGGCCGGCTCCGTGGCCGCCGCGGTGCTGGCGAAGATTGCGCGCTCGCCGCAGCGGCAGGTCGCCCTCCGGGTTCGCGTCCGCGCGGCTGCCTGGCTGCGGATCGAGATCGAGGCGGAAACCCCCCCGGACGGCGCCGTGCGCGCGTCGCCGGAGCGGTCGTGACGACCTGATCGGCGTCGGCGCGCGGCGGCGGGGATCGAGCCTCGAGCGACACAGCCTGCGGCGTCCGGGGATGTCCGGGGGTTCGTGCCCGGCGGGCCAGGGTTCACGGCGCGACCACCGTCATCGCCGGGCGGGCGGCTTGTGCCGGCGCCGTGCTCGCGGCTGCGATCGTTCCGCCCGCGCCGGGAAGCCGGACGGCCACCGCCGCCTCGGGCGCGCGGCGCCCGTCCCGGCGGATCACCGCTTCGCGATATTCGAACCGTCCGCGTCCGTCGGCGGCCGCACCGTGCCACCGTCCCGGTTCGCAGCGCAGGCCGAGGTCCGCGCCGGGCCACGGCCCGGCCGCGATCAAGACCGCGCCCCGGTTGCGGGCGCGGCGGGAAAACCGCGCCGCAGCCGCAGCGGAAACCGTGCGGCACAGCGCCTCCCCCAGCACGACGATGTCGAGCCCGTCCAGCAGCGCGCCCACCGCGGCGGCCGCGTCGGCGCCCGGGCGCGGCACCAGCACCACCCGTTGCAGCGCCACTCCCAGCTCCGCCGCCGCCACGACCCCCACCGAAGGGCACCCGACAAGCGCGGCCCACGCCCCGTTCGTGGTCGCCTCGGCCAGCAGGGCGAGCAGCAGCGACGTCGACCCGGCCACGGACACGGTCGTGCCGCGCCGGAGCGGCCCCAGCGCGGCGAGCGGGCCAGCCACCGGCAGCGTGCTGCCCTCGGACGCCGCCGACGCGCGCTCGCCGGCCAGCGCGGTCGCGGTGCTGACGCCGGGGATCGACGACAGACGCGCCAGCGCGTCCGCTGCGGCCGTGGTCACCGAACGCCTCCCCTGCTCCTCGACGTGCCGTTGCGCGATCTGTCGGGCGGGGAAGGCCCGGCAGACCCCTCGTGCGCTGCCCGGCCATCGCCCCGACAGGCCGCGGTTCCCGCAGCCGGACAACTCCGCCAGTGCCGATTCCGGCCTGGCGTACGACGGAAAGGTACGACACTCTGACACCGGTTGTCGAACATATGTTCTAGATGTCACCGAGCAGGATGAGCCGGCGCGGGAGCGGCTGCTTGTTGTGACGGATCAAGTTATCTGTCCCCTGATCACGGTTTCTGCCACTGGCGAGTCGTGGTCTTGGTGTCGATGGAACGTTCGCGACGAGGTGCGCCGGGGGCAGGGCGACGAGATCCCGCTGGGGCAGAGTCAAATCGCCCGCGGTCGGCTCCTGCCTCCCGCAGGCCGCCGTGACCGGGCCTCCTGTGCGGGTGGACTGGCGGCAATCGGGATGGTGCATCAGGAAACGGATGCTGACCGCCTTCCGCTCGCCCGTGGCGTTGACGAGAACGACGCGCCCGATGCGAGGCTCGGCCCGCTCGACAGTCCATTCCTGCCCGTCCAGCACCAGCACCTCCCCGGCCCCGAGGTCCACTCCCGGCGTCACCGCGCTTCGCCCGGTGCCATGACGATCAGGGCGCGGTCGCTCAACGGGGCGGCCAGGTCCGTGCCCGGCCGACGATGCCAGAGCAAGTGCAGCAGGAACGCCCGCGCGACCGCCGGAGCCCGGGTCGTCGCGCGAGCTCGCCGAACGCCGCTTCGTCGCGCGGCTCGATCCGCCCGGCTGGACAGACATCGACCAGCCACCGCCCCGACCGGGTCTCGACCACGCACGCATGCGACCAGCGGGTCCGCTCGACCGCGTCCATCGCGCCATGGAAACGCGCCCCGGTGACGCCCCCACCGCAGCGCAGCCACCGGCCCGCCGACACCACCCGGGAAGAGCGGTCCCGCACCTCCACGGCGCACCGGCATCGAGGGCCCCGTCCTCGACCGGGAGCGCGAAGGGCGCTGCCTCGCGGCATCGTTTTCGGTCCCTGCCGGTCCACCAGCCGGTGCGGGCGCGCCGGGCGGCTGGGCCCACACGATGTCGGTGGGGGCAACGCGGAGGACGCACGATGAAGGCGAAGGACCGGTCCGCAGGCGACGATTCTGCCCCAGGCCGACAGGGAACCGCCGCCGCGAGCCAGGCTATTCATTTATGCCATGTGAAATTCTCATGAGAGTTCCGTTCTGAATTGAATGACTTGCTCTGCGATTGCGTGGTTCGGGTGCGCGGTTGTTGTGCGCCTCGTGCCGTCTTGTTCTAATCCGGGAGTTGTTGCGGCGTCTCGGATTCGTCGTCGACCGCGCGGTTCGCTTGGCTTTCCAGGCGGCCGATCGGAGGTGTGCGGTCGTGTTTCCGGGGCCTGCTTAACGTTTGGCGTAGAGCCGTTCAGGCGTTTTGCCGGGGTCGTCGTTCGAATTTTCCGGAGAGGGGATCGGTGTGGCAGGCGGGGGCGCTCCCTGGTTTTTCCGACGCGTCGTCCGGCGCTCTGCCTCGCCCGCCCCGATTCGGTTTCGGCCCCCGCGCGGGATCGACGGAAGGGGATGCGCGGTGAATATGGCGAACGGGTGCACGGGGGCCGGCTCCGTGCGGGGGCGGCGGACGCGGCGGTGCGATTGAGCGCGGCCGATGCGCGGCGTGCGCTCGTGCGCGTGGACGACCTGCCCGAGAGGCTGCCTGAGCGGGTGTTCGTGCTGGCGGTGCCGCCGGAGGGGGATCGTCCCGCCGGTGTCGAGCTGCGGCGCACGGCGCGCAACGAGGTCGCGGTGGTCGCGTACTCCTCGATCCAGCTGCTGGCCGCCGCGTGCGGCAGCGGACAGCCGTGGATCCAGGTGCCCCGCGAGAGGCTGGCCGGGTTCTGCGCGGAGGCGGGGGTCGGCGTGGTCGTGCTCGACGCGGTGGTGGATCCGGTCCCGCGCTATCCCGACGCGCCCGAGGGTCGGGAGCAGCCGCCGCTGGACCTTGTGGATCCGGTCGGCGAGCAGGGCGGCTGCCTGTATGTGCCGTCGCGGCCGGTGCGGGCGGGGCAGCGGGTGGTCGAGCTGGAGCTGCAGCCGGATGCCGCGGGGCGGCTGTTGCTGCTGGCTTACACCTCGCCGGCGCTGCTGGCGGCGGGGTGCGGCGGGTTTCAGCCGTGGGCGGCGGTGCGCGCCGACGCGATCGCCGGCGTCGCGGTGCAGGCCGGCGCGCGCGGGGTGCTGCTGAACCCCGTGCTGGACGAATCGGCCCGGCACGCCGGGCCGGTCCGGGACTGGAATTCGCGATCAGCGGCCGGAGAGGACTAGAGGGATGGGAATGCCGTACGGGGAACGCGACGGCGGCTACAGCTTCACCGCCGGCGCGTTGGAGGGGATCGTCGCCCGGTTGCGCGACGGGGAACAGACGTTGGACGTCGCGACGTCCCGTGCGGCGCGGGGGGTGGACGCGGGTGCGTCGTCGGCGGTGGTCGGGCAGGCGGTGGCCGGGATCGTGAAGATGGGCGTCGCCGCGGCCGGGGCGATGGGCGGGGCGGCCGCGAACGTGCACGCGGCCAGCGGCGCCTACGACGACATCGAGAACAGCCATGCCGGGCAGCTGAAACTCAACGACCGCCAGGACTCCGACCCGGACGCCCGGCGGGAACTGCACGTCCACGGCTGACCACCGCCGAGAAAGGGGAGCCCGGCATGGGGCAGGCACTCAACACCACGGTCAACGGGTCGTCCGGCACCTGCGTCGCGGCCGCGGACTGGCTGCGGACCGTCGCCGACGCCGGACACTGCGCCGCCGGGAGCGTCCGCGACGCCCGCGCCGCGGCCGAGGGCGGCTGGTCCGGGCCGGCCAGCCAGGCGTTCCGCGACTCGGTGAACCAGGTCGACGTCGTGGCCGACGGGATGGGCGAGTGGGCCGCGCGCGTCGAGCGCGGGCTGCGGGATTTCGCGTCCTCGCTGGACGCCGTCGTGGCGCGGATGCAGGAAGCCCTGGCCAAGGCCGCCGCGGGCGGGCTGGAGGTCGACGGGCCGTTCATCGTCGAACCGCTGCCGGTGTCGATGCCGAAACCCGGCACCCCGGTCGAGGTCTGCACCCCGGGCGGCGCGCACCGCGCGATCGGCGTCTACCAGGGCGACATCGCCCAGTACAACGCGGCCGTCGCCGGGTACAACGCGAAAGCGGCCGTCTACAACGACTGCAAAGCCATCGTGGACGCCGCCCGCACCACCGAAGGCAACGCCCACGTCGCCCTCCGCGAAGCGCTCGCACCGCCGCCGGGCGGCCCGGACATCGACGCCTACAAGGTCGGCACCACCACCATCGCCCGCGTCAACGGCTACATCAGCTCCTTCGAGAACCCCCGCGCCGAAGCCCTGCTCAAAGCCCAGCGCGCCGAAGGCAGCGCCCAGTTCTTCGACAACTGGGCCCGAGGCACCCAGATTTCCATGACCGCCGCCGACAAGGAACTGCTCGCCTGGGCCGCGGAGCAGTCGCGCGACAACAAGACCGCCTACCAAACCCGCGCCCAGCAGTTCGGCCAGTACGTCGAGAAAGTCCCCGAGAAGCTGCGCGAGTGGATCGCCAAATACCCCGGCAAGGCGAAGTACCATGCCCTGCCCGACGAGGCAGGCCTCGGTCTCAGGACAGGCCAGAAGCTCCTCAAGGGCATGCCGTACGTCGGCAGCGGGCTGACGATCGCGACCGAGATCGTCAATGCGGCGACTGGCGAGCAGACCTGGGGCAAGGCGGCGGCGGACGCCACCGGCCTCATCGTCGGCGGGTCACTCGGCGCCGCGGCGGCCGGCGCAGCGGCCGGAGCTGTCGCGGGCGCGCCGCTCACCCCCGTCGGGTCGTTTATCGTGGGGACAGCAGGCGGCATCGCCGGAGCCATCGGCGGACAAGCCGTCGTCGATTGGCTGGTACCCGAATGACCGAAGACGCGCGCCACCCTGAGGCGGCCGAGCCGCTCTGGGAGCCGCTGGCATGGCTCGACGCCCTGCCCCCTCGCCCCGACCCCGAGACCGGAGAGCCGTTCCCTCCTCACGGGCTTAGCTACTTCCGCCGCGAACCCCGCCTCTCGCGCTACGACGATCCGACACGGGAAACGAAACTGTCGCGCCGGCCTGCTCCGCCCCCCGGATACGGGCCGGTGCTGGCCTGGCACCGGGAAAGCCGCGGAGGCAAGATCATGACCGTGGTCGTCGGTTTCGTCATGACCGTGGCGCTGGCAGCAGGCGTTTCCCTGTTCAAAGGAATGGGTCTCGACGCGTTGACGTACTGGCAGATATGGGTGTTCGTCGCCGTATTCACCTTCCTGACCACAAGCCCATTCACCCACATCACCTACGCGGCCGGAGCCGACTGGCTGGTGGTGGAGTTCTCCCGGTGGGGCAAGAAGAAACGAGCCTGGGTCGACCTGTACGCGCTGACGAAGATCGACGCGTCCTACGGCGGCACGACGTTCCACCTGTGGCTCTACAACAAAAAGGGCGGCTTCTCCCGCAGCACCGAGGAACTGCAGCGCGACCGCCGCATCTGGGACCTGGTCTACAACGGGATCCTGCACTCCGTCGCCAACGGCGCCCACGTCACCAGCCAGGCCATCGGCATCCTGCGACTGAACGAAACCCCGGCGCTGCGGCTCCGCGCCACAGCGAAACCCGACTCAACCGACGACCGGCGCAAGCACAGCGGAAACTCGTGAACGGCCGGCCGACCGTCTCGGCCGAAAGAGATCACGCGTCCGTCTCGCATGGATGGCGGGGGCTGCGGGGCGTTCGACCGGGACGGCTCGGCGGCCGGGGTCGACATCTGCATTTCCGTCCGAGCACCGCATCTTGCACAGTCCGGCGGCCCCTGCCTGCGGGCCCGGCTGGACGCGGCCCGCGCGACGTGTCCTACGCGGTCAGTCTGATGCGGTATTCCTGCGATTCCAGCAGCGCCACCGATTGCTGGAACAGGTTGTCGGAACCGGTCTCGACGGGGCGGAAGCTGAACTCGAGCAACACCGCGATCGCGGGTTCGAGGTCCGTCGCCGGCTGTGCGGCGCCCGACGAGGTCCATTGCGGCGCGATCGACGCGAGTCCGGTATCGGTGAGGCCGATCTGCTGCTCCCGGTAGGTGAACGGGTAGAGAATCCGCTGCTCTGCGGTGGCCCGGACGATGTTGAGCCCGGCGCCCTCGTGCCGGGCCGGGAGATCGCATGCCACGGCGACGTCCTGGGTTTCCCAGGCGACGACGATCTCGTCGGCGCGAGCGGCCGCGGCGAAGCCTGACATCTCCGCGATGCCGGTGCGGGCGTCCTCGCCCCGGCGGACGGGGCGCAGCTGGATGTAACCCAGCAGTTTCCCGTCGGCGAACGCGTGCAGCTGCGGCTTGAGCACGAACCCCGCTCGCAGCGTCTCGACGTGCCCGGCCTTGATCCCGCTGACGATGGTCCGCCACAGGCGCTTCTCCACCAGTACTCCCCCCGGCTGTCTCCCGCCGAGTCTATGCCGCCGGCACCTGCCCGCGCCCGGTTCTGGGGGAGCCATCCGTCGCCGGCGTTGGTACCTCGTGCGCGCCTGCCGTTCACGGCCCGCCGCCGGCGCTATGGTGGATGTGCGGTTCCGTGACGGAGCGGACTGCGCCCGATTCCTCGGACGGGTGGGGGGCTCATGCTGGACGTCAGTCGCCGCGATGACGTGATGTGGCTGGTGGCCACGTACGACGTTCTGGTCGGGCAGCCGGAATCGGCCGAGCGGAACGAAGACCTGGCGAAGGTGCAGCGGTGGCTGTGCCGGGTGACGGGAATGAACAGCCTCAGCGCCGCAGTGGACGCCGCCCGGCGCCTCACCCGGCACCAGGTGTCGTTCATCGCCCCGGTCCAGCTGCCTCCACCGCCGGGCGCAGGGCGTCAGGTCGTTCCTCCTCCGCGCGGGGAGAGCCCGCCGCTGCAGCCGCGTTCTCCCGGACGGCGCCGCCGCGTACCGGAGCCGCGCGAGGACGACCGCCCGGCGGTCCCGGGGCGGCGACGGCATCCGGAGCCGTCGGGGGTGGTGCCGCGGTTAGATGACGAGACCGCGTTCCGGGCCGAAGCGCTGCTCAAGGAGTTCGACTCCTGGCACCGCCGCCGCAGGACGCTCACCGCAGGACAGCAGCGCAAGGTCGACACGCTGCGCGACACGATCCTGGACCTGACCGGGTTCGCCACGATCGGTGCCGCCCGCGCTGCGGTCCAGGGCTACATCAAACGCCGCGACGGCGCTCGCCATTTCGTTCCCACCAAGGGTTATGCCCAGGACGACGGCGGCCCGCCGCGCCCGCTGCCCCCGGTCCAGATCGTCCGCGGCGGCGCACCCGGCTCCGGAGGACGCCGCTGAGACGCTTCCGAAGGCCGCGGCGCTTCCGGCCGCCGCGCACAACGCCGCGTCGAGCAAGGTCTGCGTGCCCTGGACGTTGGTCCGCGTGGTGGGCCAAGTTGTCGGGATGTCCGGCATAGGTCAGCGCGTCCAGCACCGTCACCTGCGCGACGTCCGGGGCGCGAAGCAGCTGGGTTGCGAGGTGCGAGCCGATGAACCCGGCTCCTCCGGTGACGAGCCCCCGTCCGGGCGGACGCGGAATCATGGGCAAGCTCCTTTTGCTCGACGAGGTCCGGGGGAACGCGCTGCCGCCCGGGCGGCACAAGCGCCGCGCGGCGAAGCCGTCTGTGCACAGGCACGAATCAGGCGTGGCGCCGGCCAACCCGACCGGTCCCAGGGCGGGCTGGCGAATCCGTTGCGGGGGTCGAGGAGTTCGCGAGATCGGCAAGGCATCCACGACCCGACGGTGCCGTCACCGTGGCGAGCAGGTCGACGCCACGGAGACGTCCGGCCGCCGCGAGACTTGCCGAACCCGCCCGTGGCGGAATCGTGACGCCTCTCCGCAGGCTGCACGGTAACGCCGGGAGCGGCGGCCGCGACCTGAGGGAGGCAGCAGCGGGCAGTGGAAGGGCGTGGTGGCCGACGTGAAAGTGCGGTCTTCTCGAGCGAGGCGGTTGGCGGTCGCGGCGACGCCGGTGATGGGGTGTGCCGTCTGCGGGCTCCTCGCGATCAGCGCCTCGGTCCGGTCTTTCACCTGGTTCGGCGTGGTCGTCATCGCCTTGGCCGGACTGGGCGTCGCGATGTCCGCCTCCTTGTTCCGCATGCAGCTGCGCACCGAGCGGCGCATGACGGCCGGGATGGTGCAGAAGTACGGGCAGCTGCGGAGAGTCCTCGCCGAGATCGGGGACGACCACGCTCCCCTCGTCGCCCGGGAGGACAATGTGGTCATTCTGCCTGCCGGGCCGAGCCCCGCCGGATTCATGCGGTTCGACCGCGACGAAATCGCGCCGATGGCCCGGGACCGGCGCGCCGAGATCACCCTCGTGTGCGAGGAGTTCCACCTGCACGACGCACAGCCCCTGGTGACGCATCGGCTGTCGGCGGTCGCGGCCGGCGGCGATTCCGCCTCGCCCGGGCTGACGCAGGATTCGCTGCTGCGCACGCCGCGTGACTGGTGGCGCGGCTGGAAGACGGTCCGCGCGCTCAACAAATCCGGCGTCGACGTGCCGTCCGAGCAGGAACTCGACGACCTCATCCGGCAGATCCGATCTGCCTTCTGACCCGCTCGTTCGAGCCAGCGCGGATTCCTAGCTTCCTTCGCCAGCGGTGTCGACGGCCGCCGGTCGTTCCTTGGCTTCAGCCAGCCGGCACTCTTCGATGTCGCCGTCCTCGCCGAGAGTGAGCCGAAGGTCAGATCCGCGTCGTAGTACTCCCAGACGTTCACGCAGTGCTTGTTCCAGTCGGAGTCCTGCACGTCCAGCCAGTGCCTCCGCGCCGCGGCTGCGGGTTCTCCCCGGCGAGCTCGTGCGCCGCCGCGCGGTCACCACGACGCGGGGAGCGACCCGTTCGCACACGATGAGCGGGACTGCGGCACTGTAAGGAGAGCACCGGGTACGACGGCCCGGATCACTTCGCCCGGTGGAGACGCTTCTCTGTGAACAGTCAGCAGCCCGCAGGGAGCCCTGCCGGGACTTTCCGCGTGATCGTCACCGGTGGCGGCACAGGCGGCCACACCTACCCTGCACTGACCGCCGTTCGCGCCCTGCGTTCCCGGATCGAAGCCGACGACCGAGCCCTGGACGTGCTGTGGATCGGCAAAGACGGCGGGCTCGAACAGCGCGTCGCGGAATCCGCGGGGTTTCGGTTCGCCGCGGTCGCCACCGGCAAGATCCGGCGCGCGTCCAACCCGCTCAAAATGATCACGGCGGCAAACCTCAAAGACATGGGCCGCGTTCCGCTGGGCATAGCGCAGGCGCGCAGCCTCGTGGCGGGTTTCCGGCCGCACGTCGTGCTGGCCACCGGCGGCTACGTGGCCGTGCCGGTGGGCCTCGCCGCACGCATCTGCGGCCGCCCGCTGGTCGTGCACGAGCAGACCGTGCGGCTGGGGCTGACCAACAAGCTGCTGGCCCGGGCCGCGACCTGCGTGGCCGTGTCGTCGGAATCCACGCTCGAGCTCCTGCCGTCCGGTGTCCGCGCGGTGGTGACCGGCAACCCGGTCCGGCCGGAACTGCTGCACGGCAGCGCCGACCGGGCGGTTGAAGCGCCGGGTCTGCGCGGGTTCGCGCCGGACCTGCCCACGGTGTACGTGACGGGCGGGGCCCAGGGGTCCCGGCAGATCAACCAGCTGGTCTGCCGGAGCGCGCCGTGGCTGCTCGAGCAGGCGAACCTCGTCCACCAGTGCGGGAAGGGAAACGCCGCGCAGCTGCAAAGCGAGTACGCACGGCAGCCGGCCGAACTCGTCGCGCGCTGCTTCGTCACGGA
Organism: Streptomyces sp. AA4; assembly: GCF_000158875.1. NCBI lineage: Bacteria > Bacillati > Actinomycetota > Actinomycetes > Kitasatosporales > Streptomycetaceae > Streptomyces > Streptomyces sp. AA4. The sequence continues at coordinate 145,107 of NZ_GG657748.1, forward strand.
GTTCGTCGGTGACGAACTCGCCGACGTGCTCGCCCTCTCCGATCTGGTGGTCGCCCGCAGCGGCGCGGGAACCATCGCGGAGCTGACCGCGCTGGGCAAACCGTCGGTGCTGATCCCGCTCGCCTCCTCGGCGGGCAACGAACAACTCCACAACGCGCGGAATCTCCACGACGCCGGAGCCGCCGTCGCGCTGACCGGCGCGGTGTCCGAGGACGCCCTCCGCGCTGCGATGACGCCGCTGCTGACCGAACGCGACCGCCGTCTGACGATGGCGGCACGGGCCCGCAAACTGGGCAGGCCCGACGCGGCCCAGCGATTGGTCGACGCGATGCTGGAGGCGGCCGCCCGCAGGTAACGGGAACCTGCTGTCCGCGACTTTCGCCCGCGCGAACCTGCTCAGCCACCGCTTCTCGGTCGAGCACCTGCTGGATGAACCCGCCGCCGCCCTGCAACACACCCGCGCCGCCGCCATGACGTCCAGCAACTTCGTCGCTTCCGGTTGTATGCCCCACAGCGCGCGGATGAGCTTCTCCCTCGGCTGGATCGCCCCGGCGTTGCGCACGAGCACTTCGAGGACTCGGAATTCCTGTCGGGATCGGTCAGCGGTGCCCCAGCTCGTCAGATCCAGCGAGAAGCGACAGCTGCGGCCTACAGCCGTTAGGCGGCGAAGTCGAGATCTCCGCGGGCGAACACGCGGGCCCGCCCCTTCCTCCAAGGTGTCACAGGCGTTGCCACGAGCGGCAAGTCCGCGAAACGCGAACCCTTCGTCTCCGAGCCTTGCAACCGATCATGTGGTCGGCATGCCTGCATGGCCGAGCCGAGGAACCCATCGGGTACCGGGCGGGGACCGAGCGGGTACCGAGCACGGACAAGCTGGCAGTTGTCGGCCGATCTTCGCTGTGGTCGGTGACCGCCTCCAAGGAAACCGTTCGGGAGGGGAGGCACCGGTCGGGGCCGGCAAATCCAGACACTCCGAGAATTGGGGATTCAATGCTGAATATTTCCGTGCTTGCGCGTCGGGCCATGACCGCCCTGGGGGTCGTGGCGATCGCCGGGGCCACTGCCGCGGTCGGCGACGCGTGTGCCGCGAACGCCGCCACCGCGGTGCAGACCCGTCCGGATCGGGTCGTCACCGCCGTGAACGCGTCAGAGGCGCACGCCGACTCCAGTTCCGCAACCCAGACTGCTCACGTCATTAGGCCCAACGCCACCAGCCGCGATTGCGGCCTCCGCATGGAGGTGCATTTCACCGATGGCACGGCCATATGTTGGTCCGGCCGTGGCAGCGTAAACGTCGATTACCGGGGCGTGGACTGGGTCGAAACCGGCAACCAGTGGGTGGCGCTGGTCTACAATGGCGGCACCTACCAGCCGGGGATGCCGCCTGGGACCTTTTGGAACCAGGGCAGCTGGATTAACCGGATCGACCTCAATACGTGACGATGCCCGCTCTGCGCAGGCGCACGTCGCGTTCGTCGGTGAGATTGCGTGGCTGATCGCTTCTTCGAAGGGTCGATTGCAGACTGACGACACCTGATTTACGTTCGCCTGCGTCGTTCGGCATGCAGATCAAGGACCCGAACGGGAACATCGTGAATCGTCGCTCATGGTCTGACGGTGTTTGGCAAAGTGTGCAATACCCTGCGGACAGGTACGTCATCCGCGGACGACGGTGCGGTTTCAGCAACGCCGACGGCGGCCCGTACACCGGCACGGGAACCGACGTGCACACCGGACAGTGCCCATGCGCGGCGCCGAACGACTGGCGCTGGGGGCGGAGCAGCCTGGCTGCTCCGCCCCCAGTCGTGAGGCCGGTGGACTCGGCCATCGCGGCGATCTCGAAGGTGCACGCCTGCGCCGGCACGGCCGCGTACAGCTGAGTCAGCAGGGTGCTATCGCGGCCGGTCTTCCCGTCGGCATGTGTGAGCGTTCGGAGAACCGGGTCCGCCGGTCGACCTCGACCAAATGCCGCGCGACCGGCGACACGCGATTGTCGCCGTGATGCGCGGGGACCGTGCGGCTGGCACCTGAACCGGGAACTGCCATGGTGCAATTGATTGTCTGCACCCGCAGACACGCGACAGGGATACGGCGACATCGAGCAAGCTCGCGGTGATGCTCGCCCGCCGCCGCGCGGCACGAGCCCCTCGACCAAGCCCGGCCGGCCGCAAAGAAACGCGGTCAGCATGCCGTCGTGTCCTTCGCGGCATGTGGTTCTGGTCGTCCTTCGGCACACCGGTACCCGACCGTTCCCGGCGGGCTGCTGGGGCTCAGGAGGCGGGCAGATGCTCGTCCAGCCGCGCGCGGAGGTCGTCGGCGTCGGGGTGGTGCAGATCGTCGAGGATCAGCAGTGCTCGCCGCCAGGAACGGCGCGCGGCCTGGGTGTCGCCCGCGGCCTGGCGGGTGTCGCCGAGGCGGATGAGGGTGTTGGCCTGCGGATGACGAGCGCCCGCTTTCTGATACAGGTCCAGTGCGGAGCGGTAGCAGGCGACGGCTATCTGGTGCTCGCCGAGGCGGTGATGGATGCAGCCGAGGCTGTCCCAGGTGTCCGCCTCGCCGTGCGTGTTTCCGGCTGTCTGCTGGAGTTCGAGCGATCTGGTGCAGTAGCGCAGCGCTTCGGCGTGGCGACCGAGCTTGGCCAGCATCCAGCCGATCCCGTTCAGCGCGTCGGCCTGGCCTGCCCGGTGTCCGGCCGCTCCGAACAGCTCGTAGGCGACCCTGTCGCGCTCGATCGCCTCCTGGTAGTCGCCCTGCAAGTACGCCACGATGCCGAGGGTGGTGTGGCTGCGTGCCTGGCCGAGGGGGTCGCCGAGCGACTCGTCCAGGGCGAGCGCGCGGACCGCGGCGGCCTTCGCGTCCCGATAGCGGGCGAGTCGGACGTAGGCCCGGCCGAGTTCGCGCAGAGACCGGGCCTGCCCTTCCGGGTCGCCCGCGCGTTCGGCTGCGGCGATCGCGACGAGCTGGACGGCGACCGTCTGGGTCCAATGTCCGGCGCGGATGCAGAAATCGGCCACGCTGCAGGCGAACTGCCAGGCGTGCGCGTCGAAACCGGCGTCGACGGCGCAGTCGACGACGCCGGGAAACACCGGTCGTTCAGCGGCGAACCACTGCCATGCCCGCGCGTCGTTCGCGAGTTCGGCGACCTCGGCGCCGTGTCGGGGCGCGGCCGGGGACAGCCGGTCGGCGAACGGGTTGAGCAGCAGCGCGGCGGTGTGCGCGGTGTGGAGGTAGTGATCGAACATCCGGTGCAGAGCAGCGTGGCGCGCCTGCTCGGTCTCGTCTTCGCGCGCCGTTTGCGCCGAGTACGCGCGCAGCAGGTCGTGGCAGGCGAACCGGCCGGTGCCGGTTTCTGCGAGCAGCTGTGCTCTGCCCAACTCGGACAAGGCCGACCGAGCCTGATCGAGTCCGTTTCCGGCGAGGCTGGCGGCCGCCGGTACCGAGACCTCCGGGCCGGGATGCAGGCTCAGCAGCCGGAACATCCGTGCCGCAGCGGCGCTCAGCGTCCGGTACGACCAGGAGAACACGGCGCTCAGGTCGACGCAGGCATCGCCGACGTCCATGCTCCGCAAGCGATCGCGGGACTCGCGCAACTGGGCGACCAGTTCGGTCAGCGACAAGGTCGCGGCGAGGACCGCCCGTGCCGCGACGATGCTCAAAGCCAGCGGGAGACGCGCGGACAACTCGATCAGCTCGCCGACCGCTCGCGGTTCGGCGGCCAGGCACTCCGGGCCCAGCCTGCCGGCCAGCAGGCCGCGGGCTTCGGCAGCGGTCATCAAATCCACGGACACGGCACACGCACGCTCGCTGACGATCAGGCCGCCGAGCCGGTCACGACTGGTGACGACGGTCAGGCACCGGGCCGAGCCCGGAAGCAGCGGCCGGACCTGACCGGCGTCGCGGGCATTGTCCAGCACCACGAGCATCCGGCGACCGGCCAGCTGGGACCGGTAGAGCGCCGACCGGTCGGCGAGACCGGCAGGGATCCGCTCGGCGGGCACCCCGAGCGCGCCGAGGAAACTTCCGATCGCGTCGGCGGGCGCGACCGGCTCGCCGCTGGGATCGAAGCCTCGCAGGTTGATGTAGAGCTGACCGTCGGGAAACCGGTCCGCGATCTGGTGCGACCAGTGCACGGCAAGCGCCGTCTTCCCCACGCCCGCAGTGCCGCTGATCACCGCGACTGCGAGACTTTCCTGCCTGTCCAGCAACCCGGTGAGTTCCTTGAGCTGGGCCGTCCGGCCGGTGAAACCCGGCACTGCGCCCGGCAGCTGCCGCGGCACCGGGGCCGCGACCGGGCGGGCGGCTGCCGGGGCTGACGCCGGAGGCGAGATCGGTGCGGCGCGGGCGGCGTCGTTGCGCAGGATCGCCACGTGCAGTTGCTGCAGTTCCGGCCCGGGTGACAGCGCGAGATCATCGGCCAGCCGGTCGCGGGTGCGCCGGTAGACCTCCAGCGCTTCGGCGGTGCGCCCCGACCGGTGCAGGGCCGACATGAGCTGCCCCACCATCCGTTCCCGCAGCGGATGCTCGGCGACCAATGCGGTCAACTCCGCCACCAGACCCGCGTGCCCACCGGCGGCCAGCTCCCAGCCGACCGCCTCTTCGAGCGCGGCAACGCGGCCTTCCTCCAGCCGCCTCGCCTGCGCCGCAAGGCACGGAGTGACTCCGCTCAGCGCCGGGCCTCGCCACAACCGGAGCGCCGCCCGCACCTCTCTGGCCGCACCCGCCGGATCGGTGCCCGACAACTGTCGGGCTCCAGCCACCGAGACGTCGAAAACGCCGACGTCGACCTGCTCCGGCTCGACGGCGAGAAGGTAATCGCCCGACTTCGTGGCAATCGCCCCGCCGAGCGCGCCACGCAGCCGGGACACCAGCTTGATCACCTGGCGGCGCGCCGTGGGAGGCGGCTCCTCGTCCCAGACCAGGTCGACGAGAGCGCTGACCGACACCGCACGCCCCGGACTCAGCGCCAGCGCAGCCAGCACCGACAGCTGATGCCGACTGGAAATCGCCAGCTGCTCAGGCCCGCGCCACACCTCCACCGGCCCCAGCAGCCGAAACTCCAAACGATCGGCCACGCCCAACGGTCCCCCTCGTCGCACCCCGGTCCCCGCGCCCGCGCCGGCGAACCGGACGGGCTCCCTCTACTCTGCACCGGAACCGGCAACCAGCAGGAGCAGCCAGCCGGAGGCCAGATACGAGTCCGTCCGGGCGAATCCTGCGACGCATGAGCAATGACCAACGGTCGACGGCACACGCACCTGCTTCTTCCTCTGCGTCCGGCAACGACGCCGAAACGGGCCGGATCCGGCCATGCCCCCGGGGCGGCGCGATCGCCGGGCTGATGCGTCAAATCTCCAATCACCGGCTGCGGATTCGGCAAACGCAGATCGAACCCGGGCGAATGTTGCCTGACGCGACGTCAGAGAACGAATTGATGGACAAGTCCTGCGATTTCGTGCACCAGCACGGCCAACGCGACGATGCGCGCCGTTGCTTTCGCCGCCGCCCCGCGGGCCCGGCGACGCCACACGCTGCACCAGCAATTCTGGGTTTGGCCCACAGGAACTCCTTTTCCTCGAAATGCTCCGGCAATTGCGCACGCGGCGAGCCGACGGACAGAATCGTGAGTGAAACGCAACCGCCGATGCGGTGTGCGGTGGCTCGCTGTACGCATAAATCTACGAGCTGCAGGCCGAGCGCGATAGTGACACCGCGGACATGGGGGTGACATCCCGCATGTCACTGCCGTCGCCGCCGATCGGGAGCTGCGGAACCACTGGCCGATCGTGCACTGACCCGGGCACCTGGTGCGCCGGGCGACGAGCGCTTGCCGGCGGCTTCGCACTGGTGACCGCGTACCACGTCGGCGGTGCGGAGAACGTGGCCGGGACTGACCCAGGCCCGCCCCTGCGCCGTCGAACTACTCCTCGATGCGGGACGACAGCGGCGTGCTGGAACGAGCCTGCGGCAACTGGGTGAATGGCGGTCCCACTGCCTGCACCGGCTGGCACCGACCGGACGAGCCCGCAGCCGCCCCGGCTCCGGGCCTCGCCCCGTCCGCGCTGCCCGGTGCTCCCCTTGCCTCCCTGGCCGCGCGTCCCCGCAGGCCGTCGCGGCAGCCTGGCGCGCCTCGAACTAGAAGACGAGGCCCTGCCCGGCGACCAGCATGCCGAGGTCCGATGCCGTGAATCCGTGCCATTCCACCGTGCGGTTTTTGTGCGGGCCGGGCAGTCGCGGTCAGCGAACGAGCCGGGACGTCGCAGGCCAACTCCCCTGGAGGGTCACGGGCGGTCGCGGTTGACTACCGTCTCGTGTTCCTGCGGTGGTGCGGCCAGCACAGCCCCGAGGAGCCGCAAGTACGTCTCCGGGCCGAGCACCGTCCGTCGCGCGTCGCGAGGCACCCGCAAGCAGGGATCGGCGACCAGGTCCGCGAGGGTCGCCTGCTGTGCGGCGGTGAGCACGAGGCCGAACTCCGCCAGGCGCGCGGCGATCCGCTGCGGGTCCTCGCTGCCCGCGACCTCGACCACCCAGCTGACCAGGATCGCCGCCGTCCTGCGATACGTGGCGTTTCCCCGCTGCCGCAACGATGTTCCCGCGTCCGCGCTGTCCACAGTGAGCGGTCCGTGCTCGCCTTCCCACTGTTGCAGCAACATGACCGCGAGGTGGCTGGTCGCGCCGTCGGCGCCCGGCCACACTGCCAGGGTTGTCCGTCCCGGCCCTGCGAGCACGTGGTCCAGCAGCCCGAGGTTCAGGGCGTGGTCGTCGTCGAGCTCTCGGCCGGGCCGGTTCAGATCGCCACGCAGGCCGGGCTCGCCCAGAAGCCCGTCCAGCACCGCGCGCTGGGGGGCGGTCAGCACGCGGCCGTGCCGGGCGAGCCACTCGGCGATGCGGGAGGGATCGTCGCTGCCCGCCTTGCGCACCAGCCAGGCGAGCACCAGGGACGCGGTCGTCGAACCGGTGGTGTCGGCGTCGACGACGACGGGCTTGAACTCGGCCTGGCTCGCGAACCAGCGGGCGATCGCAAGATTCATCGCCGGGTCGGTCTTGTCCCGGCTGCCGCCGTTCCGTGAACTCCACAGCATGGCGGTGGTGAGCTCGGCCTTGTGCGGCAGCGGGATCGATGCCTGGGCGGAGGTTTTCCCTTCGCCGCCGCGCCGTATGCCGCCGAGAACGCGGTCCAGGTCAGCGGCCCGCTCGCGTTCCCGGTCGACGGCCCGGGCCGCCTCCGTATGTTTGCTGATTCCGTGCTCGGCCTTGTATGCCTCGATCCGCGCCTTGCGGCGGCGCGCGCTGCGCTTGCCCATCCGGTCCTCCTCGTGCGGGAGCCCACGTCACCCCGCTGAGTTCGCCAGACGGCACGGCAGTTCGCGGGTTTCCTCTGGCGCTGTGAGTCCTCCCCGGGGAAGGGAAGCCAGCTCGTCCTCGGCGCCGCGACCACGTGGGGATCAGTCGGCTCGGAGAAAGGCCCGCGCATGCCCGGCACCGAGTCTAGCGGCACAGCCGCCGGGCGAACCCGGCGGTGATCCCGCGCAGCAGGGTTCGCCAGGGCCGGGCAGGACGACAAAAGGGGGCTCCCGGGCTCGTCCGCTAGACTCGTCCGTCGATCAGTGTTTCCCTGCCGGGCGCGGGGGTGTTCGACCGTCGTCGCGGGCCTCGATCGGTGCCCGTCTGCGACGGCGAGTTTCCGCGCCCGCACCCTTGGAGACCTGATGTGCCCGTCCTCGCCCGACGCCGTGGCCGACCTCGACGTGATCGCTTGGATCGGCGCCCACCCCGACGACGGCAGCGATCTTGCCGAGCTGATCGTCTGCCCTCGGCTGGCGTCCGACGCCAAGGGGATGCCGGTCGTCGCGGCCGCGCTCGGGCTCATACCGGTGAAGAGCGCCCCTCCGCCGGTAGTGGCCCGCGGCAGGGCGCGGATCCTGCTCGAGGGCACCGGCGCGCGGCTGCTCTACGGCCGGGACGGGGTCCTGTCCCATCCTGGGTCCGGCGAGTGGGTGCGCGCCGCCGAACATCACGGCTTCGCCCTCGTCGTCTGCGCGCGCGAGCCGGTCAGCGGCGGCCTCGAGCAGTTCGTCGACAGTCTGTTCGCCCGCCCGGACCGGCTGTACTTCGGCAAGGTCCTGCTCGGCGAGCGTGCCGACGACGCCTGCGCCGAACCGAAGGCGAACACGGTGGAAGTCGTCGAGGGCGGGATCGCGGAGCTGGCCGCGATGCTGCCGGTCACCGAGGAGGACATGGCCCGGAAGTCGCAGCTGACCGGCCCGGTGCTGCAGTTCTTCCGCGAGCACGCCGAGCCCGGCCGCACCTACGCGATGCAGGAGATCGGGGCCGCGACCGGCATCGGGCCGGAGGACGCGTTCGCGTTGATGCACTGCCTGAACATGCTCGTGGAGCTCGGGGTCCTGGAGGCCGGGCCGCCCGCCGGCGGACACGGTCCGACATGGCGGCGCGCGTAGCGCTCCTGCTCCGCCCGGCGGAGCGGAGCGTCGGAGGGGCACGGACCGGGCGCCGGGGCTAGGCTGCGGGCGCATGAGGCCGATCGAGCCGTTGCCGGACGAGGTCCGAGCGGTGCTGACGAACTGGCTGTCCGAGGGGCCCGACGAACCGGTCGAACCCTACGACCAGCTGCCCGAACGGGAGAAGAGCTACATCCTCGCCAGCCGGGCGCTCGTGTCCCTTCTGGTCGAGGAGGACCAGGGAGGCCGGGCCGGGGAACGCGCCCGCGACCTGGTGAAGAAGCTGTTGGAGAGCAACGGCCGCGAAGCGGCGCGCACGCTGGTGCGCTACGTCCTCGACGATGCCGGCCTGTCGCCGCGACCGCCGTCCGGGGCCGACGCGTGACAGAAGACCTGACACTCTCGCGATGACCGACGACCTCTCCCCCGTTGTCGGCGCCGCCGCCCGCGAAGACTGCACCCGGCGGACGACCGCGCTGGCGCGGATCGCGCGGGAGACCAACAGCGGCTGGCTGCGGAATGTCTGGTCGCGCGGCGAGTGGCAGATCGTCGCGCTGGTCCCGGACGACCAGGAGGCGCTCGACAGCGTCGGCTCGACGGCCGACCAAGGCAGGCAACGACTCGTCGGCGATCTCGCGGGGACGAACGTCGAACAGCGGCTCGCGGACGTGCGCGCGGTTCTGTGACCGGGCGTGGGCCAGGCAGTTGGGTTTCCTGGCCCACGTTGTCCCGGACGGGCTCGCCGGGACCCACCCAGCCTGGGCTGTCCAGGCGTGGCGATCATGCCCGATCCGCGGTGCCCGCGCGCACCCGGGACCGAGCAACGGAGCGCAGCCCCGGTGTCGCACAGCGGTTCCGGGCGCCGCCCGGCCCGCGCTGCGGAGAGCGGGCAGCGTCGCCGCGCCCGACTCTCCGGCAGCTTCCTGTTGTGGCACAACCTGATCGGCAGTCCCGCGGGCATGCTCGCTGGCCACCCGTCGGGCCAGCCGGACGGCCAGTCCGGGCTGCCATCCGCGCGGCGTCGGCGACGATCGCGAAGCCTGGACCCCGCTCCGCCGTGCCGAGCGACCGGTGTCGAGACCGCCCTCACGGTGTATAACGACCTATACGTCCGCGCGAAGTTGCGTCATCGTCGCGTCGTCGCCAGACCCGAGCGAGCACAAAGGACCGGCCACGGCCGGACTCATCTACAGGGCCGGCGCCGCCGGGACTGTTCAGCCGCCAGGAGAACAGAAACGACGGCCGCGGACGCAGCGTGCTGCGGCGGTCCGTCGACCGCGGACCGTCCGGACTCGGGTCCGCGCCGCGCAGGGGAGTGCTGCCGAGGCCGAAGCGAACCCGGCCGGGCGCCGGGGAAGGCCCCGTTCCGCCGGGACCATGTCCGCAGTGCACCCGGTATCGTGTCGTGACGAGCAGGGCCTGACAATCCTCGAGAGTCCCGGAAGGGTGCTGTGGCCAGCCTGGTGTCGTCGTTGGACGACCTTGCGGACGTGGAGTGGGGCAAGTTCGGCCTCATCGACGACGAACGGGTGCAACCGGGCGAACGAGGCTGGTTGGCGCTCGGGTCGCCGGACACCTTCCTCACGGGCAAGAACGGTGCCGTCTTCCGCAGCGGCGGCACCGCCCATCGCGCGGGCGTGCGGCTGGAGTTCTGGGACAGTGTCCCGCCGGCGGCCGCCGACAGCTGGGACACCGCATGGGAGAACCGGATCCCGTTGACCTCGGGGGTGGTCCGACTGGCTTTCGTGGCGTCCGGGGTCTCGGAGCGGACATTCCCTCTGGACGGTCCCGGGGTGTACGGGATCCGGGTGCTGTGCCGGGGCCGGCAGGACGCCCGGCGAACAGGCGACCTGCCCTACACCGGCGAGGTGGTCGAGCACTGGGTGCTGCAGTTCTGGCTGCAGCAGCGGTGATCGGCGGGGTGCAGGCCCCGGCGAGCCTGCACCCCTTCCCGGATCTCCCGGATCACGGTGTCGCGTCGACGTAGAACTCGTCGCTGTCCAGGATGCGGTCGTAGGAGTACCACGCGCCCAGCCACGTGCCGGCGGCCTCGTTGTCAGGGCCGGAGATGCGCTGCACCGAGAACCGCCCGTCCCCGCGCGCCGCGCCCTCTTGCGTGGTGTTGAACGGGTACTCGTCGCACTGGTACTTCCCGCCCTCGGTGTAGTTCGGGCCCCACTCGTCGACGCAGGCCTTCACCGCCGCCGCCCGGTTCTGGTTGCTGTTGTTGTAGTACCACCGCGTCAACGGCTGGTAGCCGAACGCTCCCGGGATCGTCTTGGCCGGGTTGCGCGGAATCGTGTTCTGCGGGAACTGCTGCGCGTACCGGTAGTGCGCCGCCGATTCGCGCATCGCGGCGAACTCGGGACGGCTGACCGGGAAGTGGATGACCGCTTTGACCCGGCTGAAGATCGCGGCGTTGTTGCCGTTGAGGTTCAGGTAGTTGACCGTGTCGAAGCGGACCCGCTGCGCGGGGCTGTCCGCGCTCTGCGGCTTCGAGTCGGGCAGGACCGGGACCCTGGCCGTGGCGTGCGACCAGAAGTCGAGATAGCCGAGCCTGTTGGCGTTCTGCGGCGTCCACGGCGGTGCGGGGGAGCTGAATTCGGTGTAGTACGTGTGCGTCCGCTGCCACTCCCCCAAAGACCGCTCTTCGGCGGTCGGGTAGCGCGGATCCGTGGTGCAGTCGTCCGGGTTCAGCAGCGCCGTGCACCGCAGATCGAGCCGCAGCAACGTCGCCTCGGCGAGGGCCGGCGTGTTCGACACGACGTCGTCGACGTAGGTGACGAACCTCGCCTTCCGCTCTCGTTCGGAGCCTTGGCCGATGATCGTGACCCGGAAGGTCGACTTCACGTCGAAGCACTGCCCGGGGAAGCAGATCCGGTCGCCTTTCTCGCCCTTCATGATGCGGCAGAACCCGTAGTGGTTCTTGATCCACCCCTCCGGGCCCCCTGCGCGGCGACCATCCCGCCGCGGCCGGGGCATGCGGAGCGCCGCGGTATTCGGAGCGATAGGTCGCCGTGCTGGCGCGGTCCTCCCGGCGCAGCTGCTCCAGACCCGGACGCCCGCGACGACCGGGCTCCTCCGGGCCGGCAGTCCATCCGCTGTCGCTCGCGGGGTAGAAACGCAGCTCGGACGACACGACTTTCCCTCGGGACAACAAATCCGGAGGCGGCGTCAGCGGGTCCGCCGCCACAGGCGCGATTCCACCGCCCAGCAATCCCGCCATTGCGAAAACTGCAATAAGGGTCCGTCTGCGAAAGCGCGTAATACGTGAACGCGATCGTTGCACTTCATGCTCCCCTCGAATTGCCGATCGGCGAGGAAGACGTGCCGGACGATTCCGGAAAGATGCGAGGCGCGGTCGATCCCGCCTCCCCTGCGCTCAAACCGGGTCCCAGGAACCGGCAAACGGTACGCCTCCCCGCGTACGACTCCGAGCGTGGCCGTGATCACCGATGATGAACATCCGCCGACCGAGTGACCTGAGCCTCCGCCTGCCGGTGTGCACGGAAGGCAATTCTCTCGGCCGCTCCCGCCTTTTGCATAATCCGATGCGGATGCACTATTCGAAGCGAAGGGACCGGCATTCTCCTGTTGTCAGGATTAACTGGTGCGCGCGACCAGTGATATCGTGCACCCAGCAGGGCCAATACGGCGGTAAAGGCAGTCGCTCGGCAAAACCGCCTGCAGCCCCCTGCGACGCCGCGAGGCCGAGGCCGATACGGCCGGGTGCGAAACACGGCCGATCCCGTAAACCCCCGCGGGGGCGACCGGGCCGCCGGGCGCGGCCCGGTCGCCAGGCGAGGCGAAGTCGCGCAGAGCGACCTGCTTCCCGCTGCAGGGCGTTTGCGAGAGACCGCAGCCGCAGCACAGGGATTCGAGCACGCGCTGCCGTGCCGCGCGGGTCACGCTCGCTGCCTCGCCAAGCAGCCCGAACGCGTCGCCGCCGCGGTAGACCCGGATGCCGGCGAACGGGTACGGGATCACGTCGGCGGGCAGGCCGTCGAGCGGGTTCGCGAGTCGTGGGGACGGCTGGTGCAGGCGAGTCCGACGTTCGTGGCCGGTCCGGCCGTTCAGTTCAGTGCTGGAGGGCGCGGACCCGGTCGTGTTGGGCGGCGAACTCCTCGGCTCGTGTGGCGCGCTGCTTCCAGAGCACGGCGAGCCACCGCAGCGCGATGGTGCGCCGGGCGGCGTCGAATCGGGCGCGGTTGTCCGGTGTGATGCCGAGGTCGGCTTCGGCGCCGGTCCAGACGTCGTCGGGAATGGCGCGGGCGCTGATGTGCTCGATGTGGTCGGCGGCGTCGACGGCGATGTCGGAGCAGCCGCTGAATTCGAAGTCCGCGACGTAGGTGGACTCGGACTCGCCGTCGTGGAGCCAGTTGAGCAGGTTCGCGTCGCCGCGGGAGTAGACGCGGGCGGCGGGCTGCGCGAGCAGTTCGGCGTCGCCGCTGTTCTCCCACCGGCGCAGCAGAGTGAGCATTTCTGGAGTCAAAGGATCGTCGGCGGCGGCAGCGAGTTGGCCTGGCCAGACGTCGGTGAGCCGGGCGATGTGGTGGCGGACGGAGCCGACCCGCTCCAGGCTGGCCAGCGGCTCTTTCAGCGGAACGTTCTGCAGAGCGCGGGTGGTGTCGGCCAGTGCCTTGATCGCCGACGCGGGGTCGAGAACGTCCAGGATCGGCGAACCCGGCAGCAGCGTCATACCCAGGGCCGGTTGTTCGGGGTCGTCGTCGAGCCAGAGCGGCTTCGGCGCGATGCCCAGGCCGGCGGCGTGGGCGAGGCCGTGCCATTCGCGTTCGACGCGTTGCCGGTCGGTCTTCCTGTAGAGCTTGATGCAGATCGGCGTGGCGGCCGTCGTCCAGGCGAAGACGTCGTTGTTGCGGCCGCCGTCCAGTGGGTGCAGCCCGAGTTCGTCGAGCGAGGCGGCCAGTGCGTCGGCTCCGGCCGCCCGCGCGGTGCGCAGGGCGTTGAGCAGGTCGGCGGGGGCGGTGTGCTCGTGGTGGCTGGCGAACGTGGTCATCGTTTCGGACTCTCGGTTTCGGCGCGGCGCAGACGGACGGGGCCTGGCGTGGCCAGCGTAGGAGACGGGCTGGGCAGTTTCTTGGTGCCCCGCACACGAACCCAGGTCGATGTCGCCCGGCCGGCTGAGCTGACCCAGGGCGGCGTGAACGGCGAGGTGAATGCCGACCGGGTCGAGGTCGGCGGCATCGAGGACGGTGAGCTGGGGGTCTCGTTCGGCGAGCAGTGCGTAGGCGTGGTCGACCCAGGCGAGGTGTGCGCGTTGTTCGCCGGTGAACGCGGGACGGTGGTCTCCCCCGCGTTCACCGGCGCGACGGGCAGCGACCGCGGGGGGCATCCGCAGCCACAGCGCTCGGGTGGTGCGCGGCCCGGCCAGGGCTGTGATGGAGCTCAACCAGTCGAGGGCGACCTGGGCGGGTGCGCGGTGCTGGCGGAGGAGGGCGGCGATCGCGTAGGAGGCCATCGTGTGGATGCCGCGGTCTTCGATCACGATCGCGGATGGGTTCTCGGCCAGCGCCGGATCGAGGACGGTGGCGACGAGGTCAGCGCGGATGGCGGCGGTGATCATGGTGTCGGTGATGGCGTCGCCGCTGCGCAGGAAGGGGTCTCCGCTGGTGCGGAGCAGGTCGACGAGGGCGGCTGCGACGGGGTCGGTGTCCAGGGTGGCCAGGTCGGGCAGGACGGTGGCGTGGTGGCCATTGGATTCAAGGCACCTCGCGAGCATCCGGCTCTGTGTGCTCTTGCCTGCTCCGGGCAGGCCTTCGAACGTGATCAGCACGCCACGACCTCCTCGCCGGTGAAGCCGTTGATCGCGCTCGCACGCTGGACGATGTCGAGAATGTCCTCGATCAGTGCGGGGGCTACGGCGATGGTGCAACGCGAGGCTGTGGTGTGGTCGGTGCCGTCGAGATCGGTCACGTGGGCGCCGGCTTCGCGGGCGATGACGGCTCCGGCGGCCATGTCCCAGGTGCGGTTGCCGAGGGTGATCGACGCGCCGAGGGCGGAGTCGGCCAGCAGCGCGAGGTCGGCCGCGGCAGATCCGAGCATCCGGATGCGTTGCGCGCGGGGGGCGAGATCGGCCTGGATCGCCAGCATCGTCGCGTTGCGGGGGCCGGCGTCGGGTCCGGTGCCGTAGTCGCCGAGCGCGACGATCGCCTCATCCAGCCGGTCCGGGCCGGCGATGCGGAGCGGGCGGCCGTCCCGGCAGGCGCCGAGGCCGTCCGCCGCCCAGTACGTGCGGCTGAGCTGGGGCAGGGCGATAACCCCGAGCAGAGGATCCTCGTCGACGACCAGGGCGAGGGAGATACCGGTCAGCGGGATGTCGTGGGTGAAGTTGGCGGTGCCGTCGACCGGGTCGATGACCCAGCGGGTGCCGCTGGTCGGGCCGCCTTCTTCTTCGCCTTGAACACCGATTCCCGGCGTGGCGCGGCTCAGCTCGTCGCGCAGGATCCGTTCGATGGCGAGATCGACGTCGGTGGCCATGTCCCGGTCGCCTTTGCCGGTGCAGGTGCGGGGGCGGTGGGTGCGGAGGAACTCCGCTCCGCGCTCGACGGTCGCCTGCGCGATCAGCAGCAGTCCTAGCAGTTCGGTGGTCACGAGGTCTCCACGGTGGTCGGGACCGGCAGACGGATCCCGGCGTCGGACAGAGCGAGGATGTCCAGGTGGCGCAGGACGATGTCGAGGTTGGTCGCGACGGAATTTCCGGTGTCCAGCAGCAGTTTCGGGCCGGTAATCGGCACGGCGGCGGCGGCGAGTTCCCGGTGCAGCTGCGGGGTGCGATTGGCCGCTGGGTGTCGGCCGTGCTGGTGATCGACGGCCAGCCGGACGTGAGCGACGTCGGCCGGGCAGACGCACTCGAGCAGCAGCAGGGGTTGCCGGTGCGTCGCGGCAAAGGACCGCAGGTGCTCCACCTGACCGGGGCCTAGCCAGGTCCGCCCGTCGAGCACGACCGTCGTGGCGGGAGCACGCAGCCACTGCCAGACCGCGGTGGCGAACAGGACCTGGACGCAGTGGTCGTCCTGGTCGCGGGTGTAGGCGGTGTGCTCGGTGCCGAACAGCGCGTGCCGGACGGCATCCTTGCGCAGCAACAGCGCACCGGGGATGTGGCTGGTGAGCTGCTCGGCCAGCGTGGTCTTGCCGACGCCGGGCAGTCCGGCCAAGGCGATGATCATCGGCGCTGCTCCTCGTCTACGGGGATGTGGGACGGGTCGGCGGGCAGCAGCGGCCACTGCGAGCGCAGCACCGACCAGCCGGCGAGGACGGCGGCGTGGTGCGGTGGGGGCGGCGGACTCGCACGGACCTGGCGGATCGCGTCGGCGGCGAGCGCCCAGCGCGGCCTGGCCGCGAGCCGGGCCAGCGTGTGGTTGACCGCGTCCGACGGCGCGAGAACAGGCAGTCGATGGTCGTGCGGAGGAACGGTGATCCCGATGCGGCGGGCCAGCAGGCCGCGGACGTCGTCGTCGGCGCCGCCGTGCGGCAGGGTCGTGCACAGGTCGACGACGATGAGCGGGACGATCGGGTCGCCGGTCTGCCGCGTCCAGGTCCCGTCGTCCCGGCTGGGCTGGTAGCCCTGGGCGCGGAGGACGGCGCATGTGCGTTCGGTGTCGCCGGGCGCGATGAGCAGATCGATGTCACTGAACTGGCGGGCGCCGGTGCTGGCGTAGAGGGAGTGCTCCACGCTGAGCCCCCCGAGCACTACGGCGGCTACGCCGGCGGTGCGCAACGCGGCGGTGTCGGCGAGCGCGGCCACGCGGCAGGCGTAGGTCTTGTACCGGTTGGTGCGCAGCGTGCTGTCGAGGAACCGCCTCACCGTGCGATCCAGCTCGGGAATGGGGTGGTCGTGCAGGTACGCGGCCAGCAGGCAGAGCGTCTTTGACCGCACTGATTGCTCAAGCACCGCGCCCAGTTCGGCGACCACGGCACGGGCGATCGTCTCGTGGCTGTCGGCGCCGGTGCCCCAGCACAAGGCCCGGACGGCGTCCTCGGCGAGGCGGCCTGCCCGTCGGTCGGTCATCCCCGACCACCCGGCCCGGCCACTCGGGCCGCGGCGTGGTCGAGCAGGCCGGCCACGCGGGCTGCCAGCGCCGCGGGCGAGTCGGTGACCGGGATCCGAACACACGGCACGGTTCGAGCGAGCCGGTCCGCGACGGCGGTGAGGGCGAGCGCGGTCCGATCTCGGTCGGGCGGCAGCAGCCAGTGGTTGCGGTGCGAGGTGGCGCGGGTGACCGGGTCGTGCATGAAGAACTGGGTGCGTACCAAGACGTCGCGGACTTCGGCCGACGGCACCGGCTCGGCCGGGAGATCGCTGACGCTGCGGTAGGGCCAGAGCATCAGCGTGGGGCGGAGCTCGCCGAGCAGCCGCATGTCGGGCAGCACAGTCCGTAGCTCGCCCGGCTCGATTGCGATCTTGCCGCTGGGCGCGGGGCCGGCAGGGCGGTTTAGCTGCTGTTCGGCGGGCAGGAACCTGGTCATCCCCGGTACGGCGCGCAGCGTGCTGGCGGTGGCGCGCAGATGCATCGGCCAGGCATAGCCGACCGTGCCGTCGCCGTCGCGGCGGAGCAGGAGCCGGTCGTTGGTGACGAAGTCCCCGCCCATCAGCCGAAGGATGCTCAGGAGGGTGGTGGTCTTGCCCGCGCCCTTCGGCCCGGCGATCAGCAGGCCGTGGTCGGCGCGTACGAGGGCGGCGGTGTGCGCATAGACCGCGTCGTGCTCCAGAAGTTGGGCGGTCATGGCCTGCCGCACAAGTCGGACGGCGAAGAACCGCGCGGAGTCCAGGTTGCCGGCGTGCACGGTGACCGACCCGGCCATGTGGTCGAGGTGCACGAGGGCGGCGTGGTCGCGGATCCAGAACGCACGGCCGCCGCGCAGGTCGATCGACCGGGCGTTCAGGTTCGGCCCGATGTCGCGGTCCTCGGCGTCGGCGAACAGGGCGTCGGCGCCGGACTGGTCGACGGACACGCCGGTGTGCAGAGTGACGGTCCATCGGCTGGCTGCGGTCCCGGTGCGCGCGTAGGAGTAGAGCGTGGTCTCCGCGTCCTTGACCAGCTCGCTGCGGTCGGCGCGCAGGGTCACGCTGGCCGCTCCCTGGACGAAGCGGCGCGTCGCGCGAGCGGGTGCTGCACAGCCGATCAGCGGCCGGATCGGACAGGAGGCATCGGCCGGCGCAGGTTGGCGCTTGCGCGAGCTGGTCATGACGCCGCCGCGGGGACGGGGCGACGGCCGAAATGCGCGGCGTGCTCCTGCAAGCGGGTCAGTTCGGCGGCCGGGGCGTGGCGGTAGAGCGCGGCTAGCCCCGAGGGCATCAGCAGCGCCTCGGCCCAGTTCGGGAACTCGCCGCGCCGCAAAGGTCGTTCGCTGAGCTCGCGGCTGGAGCCGACCGCGGCGATCTCCGACGCCGTGCGCGCGATGGTCAGCTCGGGCGCAGGCGCCGCCCGGTACTTCAGGTCGCTGTCGGCCGCCTCCCGGCTGGTGTGTCCGGCCAGCAGGTCGGCGACGTCGGTGTAGATGTTGAACACCGCCGCCGGCGCGTCGAGCACGACGGTCAGGTGCCAGGCACCGAACGGGATGACGACGTGATCACCCGCCTCGCACACGTGATAGTCCATTGTGGAGTTGCCGTCGTCGTCGATGTTGGTGTGCAGCATGAGAACCCTGCCGAACAGGCACTGGAAGATCTCGACCTGGGCCGGGGTGTTCCAGTGGCCGAGCGACCGGCCGAGTTCCGGACCGTGACCGAGGTTCGCCGCGGTGTAGACAACGAGGTCGGCGAACCAGGCACGCGTGCCTTCCGCGACGTCAGCCGGCTGGCTGGTCTTGGGCCGGGGCGCGGCGATGTCGCGATAGGCGAGGTAGAGCTGCGGGTCGACGCCGCGAGTGAGCGTTGCGCGCGCCTCGTCCCTGTGGGCCAGGTAGACCGATCCGTCGGCGTCGGCGCCCGTCAGCAGGTCGCGCAGGTGCCGAGCGCGGCCTTCGCGCGCTGCTGCCGCGACGAGCAGGTCCAGGCCGCCGGGCGGCAGCGGGCACGGGGAGACGCGGGCCGGGGGGATGTCCAGCGGCGTGATCATCAAGCGGGTTCCTCGGATCGGCGGGTTCAGGAGCAGGCGGCCAGGACGGCGGTCGGCATCTGGTCGAGGCTGGTGATGGCACGCACGCCGGCGGGGCAGGGTTCTCCGCGCGGGTTGAACAGCACCGCGCGACATCCGGCGTTCAGCGCGCCGTGGATGTCGGTGGTCAGGCTGTTGCCGACGTGCACGACCCGGTCGAGGTCCGCGCCTGCGGCGGCGGCGACCGCGGCGAACATCTCCCGGCGAGGCTTGGCCAGCCCGACGTCGGAGGAGAAGACGGTGTCGTCGAACAGGGTGGTCAGGTCGTGGTCGTCGAGGATGAGCCGGGACACCGACGCCGGAGTGGCCAGGGTGTTGGAGGTCAGCACGAGCCGAGCTCCGGCCTGCCTCAGTGCCCAGAGGGCGCCGTGCGCGCCGGGGATGAGGTCGGGGCAGGCTCGCAGGACCGCGTGGGTGTGCGGGACGAGCAGAGTGTCGACCAGCCGCGTGTCCAGGGGCAGCCCCATGACCGTGAGCATCTGCTCGACTTGGGCGCGCACCGGAGGTTGTTCGCCGGTCGTGCGTTGACGTCGCTGGGTTTCCGCCCGCACGGCGAGGATTGCTTCACGGACCTTGCCGTCGGGTAGGTCGTGGCCGAACTCGACGAGCACGGTCTCGAACTCGCGAATCCGCCAGGCGGCTTCGGCCTCGCGATCGCCGTAGGTGATCAGCGTCCCCCACAGGTCGACGCTGACCACCCAACCCTCCAAGGGATCCGCCGCCGCCTGTGTCACGTCCGCACCTCGACGCGCTCTCCGTCGACCGCCGCGTCACCCCGCCGGCGGTGAAGCCAGGCGGTAGTGGCGGCGAGGTCCTTGCTGCCCAACAACAACGACCCGACGACCACAGCGTCGGCGCCCGCGTCGGCGAGATCGGGAACGGTGTTCTCGCGGATGCCGCCGTCGGCAATGACCGGAAGCTGGTCTCGGCCGGTGCGGGCGGCCAGCGCCCTCAGCTGCCGGACACGGTTCGGCGCGACCGGGTCCATCGCGGTGCCCTTGGTGCCCAACGGCGTGCCGATGAGAACCACGAAGTCGACGTCGTCGAGGTACGCCCCCACCGTGTCGACGGGCGTGTCCAGGCGCAGCGCGAGGCCGGCGGCACCGCCCCGTGCCCGGACCGCTTGCAGGGCGGCGACGACGTCGTCGGCTTCCGCGTGTACCGACAGCAGGTCCGCTCCGGCGCGGGCGAAGTCCTCGACCAAGGGCAGGGCCTGCTCGGCCATGACGTGGACGTGGAACGGCACCTGTGTGTGCGAGCGCAGCGCCGCGACGAGGTCGGGGAAGAACAGCGGACTCGGCACGAACCGGGTGTCGGAGGCGTCGATGTGGAAGACGTCGGCGTAGGGGGCCAGCCGGGCGACCTCCGCGCCGAGATCGGCCAGGTCGGCCGACCACAGCGACACCTCGACCGCGAGCCGGTCGCGCGGGTACAGGTCAGCCAGCGGCAGCATTGCGGACCACCTGGGTGTCGGTGGAAACGGGGAAGCGGGCGCGGCAGTGCTCGACGGAGCTGGTGATCAGCTTCAGCACCTCGGCGGAGTCGTCCTCGAACCGCGGGTAGACCTCCAGGATCACCGAGATGTCGGCCAGGTCGTTGTCGGTCAGGCAGGTCGCGAGTGCGCCGACGTCGAATGTGCCCTGCGGGTGCGGCCAGCCCCAGTGCGGGTCGCCGCGGCCGTCGGTGTTGTCCAGGTGGATCTGCCGGATGCGCGGGCCGAGGTTGTGGATCCAGCTCTCGATCCCGGCGTCGGCGCCGTGCAGCCGCTTAAACAGCGCGTGTCCGGTGTCCAGCGTGAGTCCCACGTTGTCGACCCCGCGCCCGCGCAATGTGTTCAGCAGGGTCTGGCAGTGGTCGATGGAGGCCGGGTACTCCCGCAGGATCGGGGTCGGCTCGACCAGCAGCTCGCGCACTCCGACCTCGGTGGCGCGGCGGGCGAGTCGTTCGAGGTGGTCGACGAGTTCGTCCTGGCGGTCGGCTCGGCGGTCGGGGTCGGCGGCGTCGGCCTCGCTGATCGTGCCCATCGGGCCGCCGACGGCCGGAGCGCCGAGTTCGGCGGTGAGGTCGATGGCGCGTTGCCACCAGGTCAGGGCGGCGGCGCGGGCGTCGGCGTCCGGGTCGAGCAGGCCGCTGGGCACGTAGTGCGCCAGACCGACGAAGCACGAGTCGATGATCAGGTTGTGGGCCGCGGCGGCGTCGCGAACTCGGCGGGCCAGCCGGGCGCGCTGCTCGTCGGGCCACCAGGGGTCGAGCAGGTCGAAGGTGAACTGCACCCGGTCGAGGCCGAGGTCTTCGCGGACGAAGGCGGCCCAGCGTTCCGGTTCGGGCATCCTTTTGACGGCGAAGCAGAGGTTGATGCCCAGGGGCATGGCGGAGCTCCTTGTCGGATCGGTGGTGAGGCCAAGCAGAGGGATTCGGTCAGTGGGTGGGCGCAAGCGCGTCGAGGTGGGCGCGCAGCAGAGCGCTGAGCTCGTCGATCGAGTGGGCGATACCGCCGTTGAGCGAGTAGTCGATCATCAGGTTGTTGGAGTCGGTGCCGCCGAAGCGGCGCGAGTCGGTCTGCACGCCGAAGCAGTCGGCGCCGCGGGCGCGGGCCATGCCGAGTTCCACGCAGCCGCCCTCGTCCGGGACGCGGCCGTCGAGGATGAACACGAAGATCGGGCATTCGGCGATCGCGGCGCAGTCCAGGTCGTAGAGCCGGCGCCGGACGGTGTCTTCGTCCAGGCCCTGGCGGACCAGCGGGGCGGCTTCGCCGCCGTCGCGCTGGGGCAGAAAGGTGGCGAGGCCGAGGGCGCGGACCGCGGCGTCGACCTGGATGTTGAATGCCTTCTCCGCGTCGCAGAACAGCGGTGCGGCGATGTATGCCTTCATGGAGATGCTCCTCGATCGAGGGTCGGCAGGGTTGGTCAGCTCGCCACGGCCGCCCCGACGGTGGCCAGCGCGGTGAAGAACTCATGAGCCCGGTGGTCGGGGTATCGGCCATCGCGCATGGCCGGGATGTAGAACTCTCGGACCCGATCCCAGGTCCAGGGCTGCTGCTCGAACTCGGCTTCGACGCCGTTGTTGGCAAGGGACGTCCAGCGGCGCAGGCAACTGGGGCACCGGCCGCAGTGCGTGGTGCTGCCGTCGGTGCGGCTGCAGGAGAAGGTCAGCAGCAGGTGATCGACCGGCAGGCCCTGCGCCAGGTACCAGGCGATGATCTCGGTCTTGGTCATGTTCCAGAACGGGCTGTCGACCCGGACCGGTTGTTCGGAGAAACGGGCGATGAACCGGCCCATGTCGGCGAACGCCTCGCGGCTCTTGTCGAGGGTGTGGTCGCCCTTGACGCCGATGCACCACACCACTTCCGCCCGGTTGGCCGCGAGCATCGCCAGGTGCACGTTGCGCAGCGGAATGATCGCGTCCTCAGCCTCCCACGCCCCGAGCCGGAGTTCCTCGCTGATCTCGACCTCGATGCCGGCGGCGTCGGCGAGCGCGGCGATGGCGGCGCGTTCCTGGCTGGCGTAGCGGTGACCGAGGTCGAAGTACAGGCCCGGTGGGCAGCCGAGGTAGTGCCAGGCGGGGTAGGAGTCCAGCCCGGCGGAGAACAGTAGGACCTCGGGGATCCGGGTCTCGGTCATCGCGATGCTCCTGTCTGAGTGTGCAGCACGGGCGAGAGCAGTTCGTCGATCTCGGCGAGCACGCTCGGCGTGGTGCGGGTGCCGACCCGGATTCGCCGGATGCGGTCGGGGAGGGCATTGGCGAGCAAGCGGTAGGCGTGGCTGTAGCGAGGCAGGAACAACAGCCGCTCCACCGAGCCGGGGCTGCCGCCGCCGCGGCCTCGGGCTATGGCGCGTTCGCGGGCCAGCGGCCAGGGCATGTCCAGCCATAGCGCGACGTCTGGATGCAAGAACCACGGAGCGGCGACCGCTCGAACCTGCTCCAGCAGCAACATCGGGTCCAGGTCGGGGTGTTGTTCGCACAACACCGCCAGGGCGTAGGCGAGCTTGGAATACACGCCGTGGTCGATGACGACGACGTCATGCTCGGCCAGCACCGGCCGGTAAAGGACGCGGTGGTTATAGGACTCCCGACACAACCGCAGCAGGACGTCGACCGTGGCATGGTGCGCCGCGGCGTAGCCGCCAAGACCGTCGCGGCGACGCAGCGGCGCGGTGTCGAGCATGTCCGACAGGCGTTCAACGACGCCGTGACGGGGCCCGTAGTGCATGACCCGTGTCGAAAACCCTGCGGCGGTCAGCCGCTCGCCCAGCGCGGTGGCCGTCGTGGTTTTTCCAGTGCCCCAGATTCCCTCAACGGTGATCAACACACCGCGGACGGCCTCGTAGGGTGGCGGGTCGGCTCGGCCGGCGACAAGGTCAGCGGCCACGCTGGTCTCCCCAGACGAGCACGTGCAGCCGCGTGGTCAGGTGGAAGCCCCGCTCGATGGCCGGTTCAGCGATCTCGGCCAGCCTCCTCGTGACCTCCTCGGCGGTCCGGCCTTCGGGCATCACGTACACCGGTGCCAGATCGTGGTCGGCGACGAGCTCGGTGATCTCGTCGAGGTCGGCGATGCTGGAGACGACGAACTTGAAGACGGCCAGCCCGCTGGCCGCGAAGTGGCCGAGCACCCGGCCTTTGATCCGCTTCGAGATCGGCATCCCCGCGCCGAAGCTCGACAGCTTCGGCGACACGTTGAACCGGGTGACCCAGGCGAGCAGGTCCGGCGCGGGCACGATCGTGCCGTTGGTCTCGACCTCCACCTCCAGCCCAGCGTCCGCGAGCCCCTGCGCGAGGGCGGTAAGGCTGCGCTGCTGCATGAGCGGCTCGCCGCCGGTGATCACCACGAGATCGACCGACTGCACCGTCACCCAGGCCAGCAGGTCGCTGATCGAAGCGACGGTGCCTTCGGCGTCCAAGTCGAACCGTGTGCGGTCCCAGGTGTAGGGAGTGTCGCAGTTCTTGCAGGTCAGATTGCAGTTCATCAGCCGGATGAACACCGCGCGGCGCCCGATCGACGGACCTTCGCCCTGCACGGTCGGACCGAACCTCTCCGCGACGAGCAGTTCGTCGTCGGCCAGCGTGATCGTCATTGACCGCTCCGCTCGTCCTGGGCGAACTCGGCCCATCGGCGCGGCGACTCCCAGACGCGAACAGCCTGGACCGCGGCGGCCTCTCGTGCGTCGGCTTGGCTGAGGGTCCAGGCACACAGGTGCTCGGCAAGCAGTTCCGACGTCGGCTGGAGCTCAAGCACGGCGTTCAGGTCGCGGTGGTCCAGGTAACGGTCGAGGTACTCGGCAAGCCGTGAGCGGAGCCTGGCACGGCGGCGAGGGCTCGTCTGCTGGTCCAGCCGGAGGTCCACCCGATATGAGTGGCCGTGCGGCCGGCCGCACTTGTGTCCTTCCGGCAGGCCCTCCAGGTGGTGCGCCGCCTCGAAGGCGAACGGCTCGTCGTCGACGTGCCGATGCGCCCCCGTCGCTGCGCCGAGGCCAACGCGGACGGCGCGGAGCTGTTTCCCGCGCTCGGGCGGCATGTGGGCCAGGAACCACGCGGTGATGTGCTGGGCGAGCGCGTCGGTGGTGGTGTCGAACGTGAACAAGGCGTTGAGGTCGCGGTGGTCCAGTTCGCGCTTGAGGTACTCGCCGACGGGGGCGAGTTCGGCGTAGTCCGCCACGAAACCGGGTGCCCGCAGTTCGGTGTCGGTGAGCTCGACCTCGACGGTGAAGGTATGGCCGTGGGGACGCCCGGCCTTGTTCTCGGTCGCGGGCGGATTGGCGAGGTGATGCGCCGCGGCGAACGAGAAGCTGCCGTCGCCGATGCAGTAGCGGCCCCGAGCCAGGTCGCTCGCCGCGACTCGGGTTGAGCTCTCTGGGTGGGGCCTCACGGTCCGTCCTCTCGTTGCCTGCTGCCCTGGGGACCAGCTCATGGAATCGCGGCGCGGATCGCGGCGGGAGGGCTCACGAGGGGGCTCACGAATCACATGGCGTGTGGCGGCTTGCGCTCCCAGCCGGTCTGACGGGCGACGAGGTGGATGGGCAGGCAGTGCGGCAGCCGTACGCGCACTTCAGTGCCAACCTGCGCGCGGCCCGGCGTGTTCGCCGACGCAATCCGCGCGTCGAGCGCCATATCGGCGGCGACGCGTGCGATGAAGTCCCAGGTCGGTCGCATCTCGGCGAGAACCGCGGGGTGCCGCCGGAGTTCGTCAGCGGGATGCCGGAATGCCCATGCTTCCGGACGGCGTTGCTCGACCTCGAACCAGCGGTCCGGATCAGAATCGTCAGGAAAGGCGTGCTCGAACCTGACAGACTCCGCTTGCTGGCTGCTGAGACGAAACACTGCGAAATGGCCTTCGCCGTCGATTTCGCGGAGTGACTGTGCCAGCAGATCGGCGTTCCGAGCGAGGACGTCATCGCGGATGATGCTCGCCCGTTCGTCGATGCGTTTTCGACACCATTCCTCGCTGGCGGTGAACACGAGAGGGATCGTAGGCGTCTCAAATGTCGCTGCCACGTCGAGGAGTTCCGCGCGCTGATCACTGCGGAGGTTTGTGGAGTCGACCACGGTCGTGACTCTGTTTCGCAGACGCTGCCCGAGCATTTCGAGCAGCTGCTTGCGCGCTGCGGAGCTGTTCGACTGACTGGCCGGGTCGTTGCACAATCGGGCGCGAAACTCATCCATCGAGAGGATCTCGGCCGGCGCGAAGTGCCGGTGCGCGAAGGTGCTCTTGCCGCTCCCCTGCAAGCCGACAAGAACAATCAGGACTGGATTGGGGAGGCTTATTTCAAATGGGTCCAAGTGCGGCATGATCGGGTTCTTTCCGTGCTCGGGCTGCGTATATTTCGCTCCGTGCCCGATGCGCTAGTCCGGCCACGCCGGGTTCGGTGCGCCAGCGTGACATCCGGGCGATCAGGGCGTGGAGGTAGTCCACGGCGCGGGCCGAGCTGACAACGGCGAGCGTGGACACGGCGCGGTGGCCGTGGTCCAGAGCGTGTTCGAGGTCCGGCTGGTGCCCCTGCAGGTAGGTGCTGCCGAGGACGCTTTGGCGGATGGCGTACGCCCGGGCGAAAGTGTCGGCAGGCATGGCAGCTAATTCGCCCCAGCGTTGTGCCTCGCGCGGCCGGCCGAGATCTCGGTGGATCTCGATGGCGTCCGAGGCGAGTCGATGCTCGTCGAAGAAGTCGATCCAGGTCGGGTCGTCGCCGGTGCAGGAGCGTGCGGCGTCGAGCAGACGCTCGGCCATGCCGAGTGCGCGGTCAGCCATGCGCGCGTTGCCGCTGCGCGCCCAGATTCGGGCCTCGATCAGCTTGAAGAAGCCCTTCACGCGCGGCGTGGCATGCCCGCCGACGCGGTGGAACGCGCTGTCGGCCATGTCGATCGCGTCGTCGTGGAACCCGCCGAGACTGCACTGCAGGGCCATGCAGGTCAGCACGTAGCCGCCGAGCTGGACGTCCCCCGCGGCGCGGGCTTGACGCAGCGCCTGGATGTAGTGCCGTTGGGCGCTGGCGTGGTCGCCATTGTCGAACGCGGTCCATCCGGCGAGCCGGGCGAGTTGCGCCGTGGCGGTGAACAGCCGGCGCCCGACGACGTCGCTGTAGGAGCCGTGCAACAGCGGAGCGGCTCGTTCCTTCAAACAAACGGCGAGCTGCGATGTTCGCCAGTTCCCGCCCCCGTAGCGCGAATCCCACCGCCGCGCCTGCTCGGCTGTTTCGAGCAGTTCGACGACGTCGGCGTTTCCGACGCTTCGGAAGGCCGCAGGTGACTGGGAGGCTGCGCTGTCGTCAGCCGGGAGCGCCAACCAGCGACGAACCGGTGTGTTGTAGTTGATGACGGCGACCCCGGGCCCGCGCAGGAGGTCGCCGCGATCGACTTGGCTCCAGAGCCGGGTTGCGACTTGGACAGCGGTGCCGAGCTCGCGCGGGAACTCCAGCCCGGTGTCGGAGTCGACGCCAGGATCGTGATCAAGGTCGATCTCGGCCAAGCTGACCGGTCGCCCGAGCCGTTCTTCCAAGACCTGGGCGACCAGCGGCCGGACAGCCTGCGCCGGGAGAGTCCCCCTCTTCATCCAGTTCGTCCAGCTGGTGTGGGTGTAATGCGTCTCCAGACCGGCGGTCTCCGCGAGCTGGTTGAGCCGGAACGCCAGCGACTTCTTCGCCGCACCAGACACCTCGACCAGACGGGTCAGGGCGAGGTTGGGCCGCCGCGTCGCGCTCATCGACTGCGGCGGGACGGCCGCTCCCGCAAGCGGAATTCACCGGGCTGGTCAGCGTTCGCAGGGTGGTGCTCGAAGCGGGCCGACCCTGCAGCGCTCGACAGGTCGGCGGTCTGCTCCGGGTTGACCGCCTCGATCGCGGTGGGCATGAGCTTCGGCCTCCTTCCCCGCCGCCGCGGCCGGTGGCCGGCAGGCTGACTCCGGCCAGTCCAGGACTCAGGTGCGCTTCTTGCTGGCTGGCCGCCTCGACGAAGTTCGTGACCTGCGTCCTCACCGGAATGCATTCGACGTAGAGAAAGCGGCGACCACGGCGCAGGCAGCGTGAAAGTCGCTCATCCGCGCACGCTCGCCGGAGGCGCGCGACGGCGCGTCCGACGAACAGGGCACCCTCGTCGGAGGTCGCTGTCGCCGATCAGGTCAGAGGTCAACTCCGGCTGCATGTCGAATCTTCCAGCATGGGCCGGGGTCGGCAGTGCCCGCTCAGACAGCCTGCACCGCACCGGTCGGCAATGTCCGAGCTCGTCACGACAGAGGCTCGCGGCGGCGAGCTCGAGCGTTTCTGTCGGGCACGTCCAGTCTTCGTGCGGTAGGCCGGGAGGACGGGATCACCGGAGCACTCCGGCGGGATCGAAGCCGGCGAGGATGTGCCATTCGGGGCGAGGTTCGACCAGCGCCCGGTACATCAAGCGCAGCCCGGAGAACTCGTCGCGGCCGTGCAGCCACCGGCGGTTGTTCACCGCGTACCCGGCCCCGGCCTCGAGGCTGAAAGTGATCGTGTGCCGCTCGATGGCAGCGCGCAGGGCGGGCAGCCATCGCTTGGTCTCCGGAGAGAACTGGGCGTGCTTGTCCAGGCGCAGCCGCAGGCCGACCGTCCCGTCGGGCCCGGTTTCGAAGACGTTGCCGACGTATCCGGCACTGAGGCCGAAGTACGCGCCGCGCGGTGCGCTCAGTCCGGCCAGCGCCTCGGGATCGGTGGTCGCGAGGTCGGAGTACACGGCCTGACCGTCGACGAGAACGCAGGCACCGCCGCTCGAAGCGGGGCAGGCGCAGGCCATCACCACCAGTTGCGGCGGCCGGGCCTTGTCGGAGCAGTCGGTGTGCGGGGCGAGGGCTTGGTTGGTGAACCCGGTGCGGCCCGCACCCGGTTGCTCCCCGCGGTCGGTGAGGACGGTGAGGCTGGTCGGGCCGCTGTCGCGGTGGGGCACCACGGTGCCCAGCCGGTCGGCGAGCCCGCGCAGCGCCCGGGGGCCGCGCACGTCGTCGAACAGGGCGACCCCGCGGCGCGCCAGCGCCGCGGCCAACTCGTCCACGCCGCCCGCGGCGGCCACGTCCACGCGGCACGCCGACAGCGGGTCGTCCGTGGGAGCGGCAAGCATCGCGGAGCCTCCTGAGCGAGAGTGAATTCGGTGTGCTCAGCAGACCCGACGCGACCGCCCGTCGTCCACTTACAGTTTGTAAACCCCGCTGGGCTGGCAGGATCGTGCGGCGCTGCTACGGTGCAGCCACACCCCGTTCGCATCCGTTCACGGTGGGAGACCCGTCCGATGGCCGAACCCCTCTACCCGGTGTCGATCAAGGGCGTGCTCGTCCGGGACGGGCGGGTGTTGTTGGTGCGCAACGAACGCGACGAGTGGGAACTGCCCGGCGGCCGGATCGAACCCGAAGAGACCCCCGAGCAGTGCGTGGCCCGGGAGATCGCGGAGGAAACCGGCCTGCGGGTCGACGTCGCGGAGATCCTCGACTCGTGGATCTACCACATCGACGCCGCGGACAAGGACGTGTTCGTCGCGACCTACGGGTGCACCACCGACTCCGACCGGGCCCCGGTGCTCAGCCACGAGCACAACCGGATCGCCGAATTCGCCGAGCACGACGTGCCCGACCTGCCGATGCCAGGCGGCTACAAACGCTCGATCGCCGCGTGGTTCGACCGCCTCCGCACTCTCCAGGCGACCAGGTAGCACCGCTGTGGCCGAGCGGTGCGAACGCTGCGGAACCGCCCTGGGCCGCTACGCCCAGCCCGGCGCCTGCCCCGCCTGCCGCGCCGGCGGCGCGGCGCTGACCGCGCCCGGGCCGAGGCTCGCACCCGGGGTCTGGCTGTGGTCCGACCCGGCTGCTGCGGCCGCCCTGTCGAGCGGGGACCTCGCGATCATCCTGCGCGCCTACCGCGCCGCGAACGGCCTGTCCCAAGCAGCGCTCGCCGCGCTGCTGGGTTACAGCAACTCCTACGTCGCGCTCATCGAAAGCCGCCGCCGCACCCCCCACGACGTCGCAGGCCGCCGCCACATCGCCCGCGCGCTCGGTCTTCCCTTCCACCTGCTCGGCGTCACCGACCCCGACGACGCCGACTTCGCCGCGCTCTGCCACTTCGGCGACGCGGTGGTCCGGCTCGCCGAGATCGCCCGCCAGTCAGGAAGGGTGGTTGAGGCGGTCAACGAACTCTGGCCCTTGGCCGCGAGGCTGGAAGCCCGCGCTGCCGAGGGCCGCCTCGAACGCGAGACCCTGCGGTTGCTCGCGTCAGCACGATTGGCGCTCGGGGTGTCCCTGGGCACCGTCCTGCCCGAGGAACGACTCACCGGCGCCGCGGTCTGGACCGGCAAAGCCCTCCTCCTCGCCCGCCACCTCGACGATGCACCGTTCCTGGCCCACACACTGCGCATGCACGGCAACGAGCTGCGCAAAGCCGGACGGCTCACCGCGGCCGTGGCCCGTCTCGAGCACGCTGCCGCCGTCTCCTGCGAGCCCGCGGGGCGCGGCTCCGCGCTCGCGCTGCTGGCCCGCGCCGCCGGCGACGCCGGGATGAGCGACACGTTCGACGCCGCCGTCGACGGCTGCCGACGGGCACTCGATTCCGGCGCCGAGCACGGGATGCTGCTCAACCCCTTCACCCTGCGCGAGATCCGCGCCCGCGGCCTGCTCGCCCTCGGCCGCCCCGGCGACGCGCTCCGCGTCCTGCGCTCCAGCGGCGCCGACGAGCCAGTCGCCCCGCAGTGGCGGGTGATCGAAAGCGTCACCACCGGAGAGGTCCTCGCCGCCGCAGGCGAGCGCGACGGCTCCGCCGAAGCCCTCCGCGCGGCCATCGCCACCGCCGAGCAGCGACGGCTTCCCCACCAGCTGCAGCGGGCGATCCGCGCCGCCCGCCGCGGCGGGCTGGATTCCGTCGTCGACACCGGCCTCGCCGCCCTACGGCGGCTGCGCGGCCTGCTCTCCCCTACCGCCTGAACCAGCCTGCCGTCGCCCGCGGCCCTTCCGCGCAACTGTGCGCAGTTGCGCGCAGGCACTCTCGCTCCGCGCGTGTGAGCGCACGGCTCCGCACCGGAACCAGGACGCCTGCTGCAGCTGCCCGGGAAAGCGCCGCTCGCGCCCGGGAAAGGCGTCCGAACATCGGTTACCGGTCGCCGCCTGCGCCGCCCACGTGGCAGTACCGCGCGGCCGACGACGAACCGGGTCTGCGCGAACGAATGGTCAACTGTCGGCGGCATGCGGCCCGCTCGCTCTGCTCCCGACAAGCAGGGCGGCATAGCCCGGCGGGACGTACGCCAGCAGGATCAGGTACTCGAGGTGGTGGCGGGCCAGCGCGAGGCAGACGATCGCGCCGGCGCTCACGGCCACGCGATCCACCCGATTCCGCAGTCCTTTTAGGACAGCTCTTCCGGCAGGGTCAGACGGTAGTCGGCGGTGTCCCCGTTGCCGCGATTGGCGAGCAGGCCGTCTTCGCGCGCCAGTTCGCCCATGCAGCTGATGACCGTCATCGCGGTGAACTGGTCGTACACGAGCGTCGCGGGTTCCTCGTCCTCCTCGAGATCCCGGTTCAGGACGCCGGCGACGTGGGTCCCGAAGAACTCGGGTGGGCTGAAATCCAGGATCACGCCGTCCTCGTCGGCCGCGGCGGCCAGCGCCTCCACCATGACCATCTTGACCATGCTCCGCCGCACTGCGAACGGGACTCCCGCCAAATACTCCCCCGGGGCGACGAACCGGACGCCGGGCCGGGCGTGCGCGGCGAGATCCCACGGCACACGCGACGGCCGCAGTTCACGCACGTTGTCAGCCATTCGGCAGCTCCCTTCGGAGTCGGCTCGGAACCGGCGAATCGCCAGGCACATGCCGACCAGGCTGCCGCAACGCGGTGACCGCACCTTCGCCGGGGCACGGCGCGCCAGTCGGGAACCGCCCTGGGCCGCTCGCCCAGGGCGCTGATGTCCTGGTCGCGCTCGGTGATTCGCCGTCGGAGGTGCCCGTTCCAGCTCGCCAGGTCGCAGCCAGAGCTCCCGTTCCAGCACGGCGGTAGCGCTGCTGCTCTTCGACGAACACAGCCACAGCCCTAGCCGGGAAGGCCCGGCCGAGAAGGCAACGCGTCGTCCGAACGACGGCCGTCCGCCGATGGAGACAGGCTGCGGATCGGGTCTCGATGACACACAGTGCGGACCGATCTGCGCGATTCAGCGAACCTTGTCCTCGACGCGATCACCGACGTGGGCGGGGATCACTCGGATCAGGCAGGCGCTTCTGCCGGACTCCGATCCTTCTCACCGGGGCGCGAACCGTCAGCGCTGCCCGGCGGCGCCGGCGCGGCAAGAGCAGCCCGACGTAGAGCGGTCCGACCGCCGCGGCGGCACCGCCGTAGACCGGGCCGATCGCCGGGCTCGCCGGGTGCATCGCCTGGAAGCCGAAAGCCGCATACACGCCGACGACCGCCGCGCCGACCAGCAGCGTCGCGCGCAGAGACCGCGGAGTCCGCGCATCCTTCGCCCGAAGCGCCCACAACCCGGCCAGCGAGGCCAGGTGCAGCGTCGCCGTTCCGACGTAGGCGATGACCGGCGTCATCGGGGCTTGCCCGTGGGTGAGCAGCCAGCCGATGTACAGGCTCGCCGCGACGCCGGACAGCACCACTGCCGCGGTGCTGACGATCAGCGATACCGCCGACAACCGGCCGGATTCGGTCGTGTCCATGAGCGGCCACAGTACGCACCGCCGGTCGGGTTCCTCGACCGAGTGAACCCCCGTGCCGTCCTGACCTCGCACGGCAGGGGCATCGCTCGTTGTCGTTGCCCCGCAACGCAAATCGTGCACACGACACGCGGGGTGCGGTTTCGGCGCGCCACGCCGTCCGCGGGTGGCGCGGCGATCGCGTCGTGAGGCAGGCTGTCGGCTCCGCCGCCGTCGGAGAGGAGCCCCGCACGCCATGACCGAACCCGCCTCGCCGCCCCTGCCCGTTCCCGGACCGGCGTGCTGGACGTGGGGACCGTCGAGGAAAGGGCTCGGCGGCTACGGCGGCACCTGCACGCACGGCCCGATGACGTTCGCCGTCACCGTGAACCGCCGCTACGACAACGGCTGGGAACTGCAGGCCGCCTGCACGCTCGCCGGGGTGAAGACAGCGACGCAGAGCTGGAAGGCCGACAGCCTGTCCTGCACCCCGGACGGCATCGTCTCCGAGGTCGCCGGACGCGATGTCCTGCGCCAGCTGGCCGGAACCACCCGCGCACGGATCGCCGATGCGGCCCGGCTCCTCGAAGAATTCGACGTCCTCCGTCGCGCCGGCGCGACGGAGGACGAGCGGCCCGGGTAGACGGATCAGGACGACTTAGTTGCCGCTTAAGCGGTAGCTGCGCCTGCCCGCTCGGTCCGCGGCACCGCCGCCCGCAACACCGTCACCGACCTGCTCACCCAGAACCGGGTCACCCTGCCCGACATCCAAGCCCTCGCCGCAGGTCGCCGGCAACAGCGACGCGATCCGCGCCTACGCCGGCGTGCTCGACCGCACCGCCGCCGATCCCGGCCCGGACCGGCCGCTGGACGACGCCGTCGGCGACGTGCTGGTTCCCCATGGCGTGCAGCGGAGCTGGCCGCCGTGCTCCAGGCAGGCCCGCACCTGGGAATGCCGGTCGGCGGCGATCATCAAGGTCGGGACGTACTGTCCGGCGGAGGCGGCGTCGCCGACGGCGGCCCTCTCGCTCCGGCCGTCCGTGTCGGCTACCTCTATCCGGTCGCCGACCGCCGAGGCCGAGACCCGGGCCCAGGCCGCCCCGCACTGGTCGCTGATCCGCAGTTCCAGGTAGGCCCGCCCGACCCGCAGGTCGGCGTAGGTCGCGGCGTCCACATCGCAGGCCGTGGGGTGCGCGTCCTGGCCGGTGCACTGGGAACCGCGGCAGCCGACGGTGTAGGCCGTCGATGCCGGCGGGACCGCGGAGGTGCCCAGGACGCCCTGGGGCAGGGCCGCCAACGCCGCAGCCCCGGCCGCGCACGCCGCCGTCGCGGCCAGCGCCCAGATCCGGCGGTCGCGACGGCGGCCGCGCGAAGCAGGCTGCCGCTGCCTGGCAGCCTGCTCCCGGGCAGCGGCCGTCGCGGCCCGGGGCGCGGCGTCGCGGCCGCTCCACCTGGCCTGAGCGCGTTCCCACAACGCCAGCGGCCGCCCGGTTTCCTCTCCTGCCAGCTGCGCGAGCGCAGACACGGCCTGCGCCGGCGGCAGCGCCTTGCCGTTGAGCCACCGCTCCCAGGAGGACTTGCTGAAGTTCGTCCTGTCGCCCAGCGTCGCCAGGCTCAGCCCCGAGCGGTCTTTGAACTCCCGCAGCACTCCCGCCAGGTACGCGGCCTCCGGGGCCAGCGACTCCGGCAGCGGCCGCCACCGCCCCCTCATCCGCGCAGCAGAACCCACGTCTGCGGCCCCACCTTCCCGTCGACCACCGCGCCGGCCGCCCGCTGAAAGTCCTTGACCGCTTGTTCGGTGCGTTCGCCGAACAAGCCGTCGACCCGCCCCGGATCCCTCCCGTGACGCTTGAGCAGGCACTGCACCTCGGCCACGTCCTCGCCGCCGAAATTGAGCACGACCAACTGGGTCGAAGCAGTGCTGTGCCCGGCATACCAGCGGCCGTCCCGGCTGGCGTAGTCGCAGGAGTACCCGGCCGGAGCCACCGCGACCCGAGCCGAGGGCGGCGGCGGACCGCCGGCAGCGGCGAGCCACGCCGCCGCTCCCCCCGCGGCCACAACCGCTCCGGCGGCCACCGCGATCCACGTCCGCCTCCGCCACACGCCAGGCGTCTGCCGATCCGCCGCCTCCGCGGCGGGCTCACGCTCCACGGCGGCGGCGGGCTCCGGTTCGGCCTGCGCCTGCTCGGCCAGCTCCCACAGCGCCAGCAGCCGCGCCCGGTCCGCTCCGGACAGCCCGACCGCCTCGGCGAAGGCCTCCACGACCGGTCGGGGCGGCACCGTCCGGGCGTTGAGACACCGCGTCCACGAGGACCTGCTGTAGGCGGTCCTGCGCGCCAACGCCACCGCGCTGATCCCGGCCTGGTCTTTCAGCTCCCGCAATCGGTCGACCAGGTCCCGCACCTGCGGTGCGGCAGCAGCGGGAAGCGGTTTCCACCGAGTCATCCGGCCCACCCGTCACGTCGACCCCGACACTCTCTATGCACTCTTCCCTTCCTCGGATTTACCCGAATCGAAGCGCGGATGGAAGCCGATTCAACCAGTCGGCGCCCGCGCGAAACCCTGCTTACCTGCGGGAGCCGTCCAAGAAATGTGTCGTCGAGTTTTGCATTCCCGCAGGTCAGCGCGCGGGACGTCCCACAGTGAACCGTTTCGACCGCCCGGTCTGGCGCTGTGTGCCGTGCGCTGCAGACGATGGAATCGCGATGCGGTCCCGCATCGACTCGCATCCCCGGAAAGGAAATTCAGAAATGATCGCACCCCAACGAATCGCTCTCGGGCTGGCCGCTCTGGCTCTCGGCAGCGGGCTTGCCGCGGCGAGCGGCGCCGCGGCGGTCGCTTCTCCAGCCACCCCCGCACCAGCCGCCGCCCCGGCGGACGCCAGCGCACCTACGCCCTTCGGATCGAAGTGCAAAGTGTGGGAAAAGACCGTCAACCGGTTCTCGGGATGGTGCGACGGCCGCGGACCGGCCAGCTACCGCGCGACCATTGCGTGCAGCGGCGGCGGCGGCGAGCACCAGGGCCAGTGGCGCTGGCTCGGCGATCGACGGGGATCCACCGCCTGGTGCGATCCCGGCCATTTCCGGGTCGCGAGCAGGTTCCAGTTCATGACCTGATCGGCGGCCCGCAGCGGTGCGGGGCCGACCCGATCGGATCCGCACCGCACCAGCCCGACCGCCGACCAGACCCCGACCGGCCCGGCGATGCCTGAGCGTCGTCAGCGCCAACCGGCACCTCGGGAAGCACCAACGGCCCCGCTTCTCCTCCTGCTACGAAAGGGACGGACCACCGCCATGAGCACCGTTTCGCGCAAGGCCGCAGCGATCGCGACATCCGCCGTTCTCTCCCTCGCGGTTTCCGCCACCGCAGGCGCGCAGCCAGCCGTTTCCGCACCGGCATCCGGCGACAACCAGCCGAGGACGTCCTCCACAGCCACTCTGTGGCTGCCGGACGGCAAACGGACGGCGGTCGTGTGGAAAACCTGGTACAGGAACGCAAACGGGAAGTACCACGGCCACTACGGCTTCAGCAGCGCCAGCCGCGGCGTGAGCGTCTACGCGGTCCTGTGGACGAGCAGCATGACCCGCTACCTTCCCGCCGAGGGCAAGCGCTATTCCTACTCCAACGAATCCACGGTCCAACTCTTCGCCTGCGACAACGACTACCCCAACGGCGAGGACTGCACGGCCACCTGGTAGCGCCTGCCGCCCATCGCCGGCCGCCGCGGCGGCGATCGCGACTCGCGAGATCGCATCGCAGCAACCCTGCCGGCGACCTCCTCTTTCGTCTGCGCCACCGGAATCTGAACCCCCATCCGAAGAGAAGGGGCACTGCCGAGGCAGGCCTCCCGGAGGCAGCTCCGCTGAGCCGCGCCGGCAGAACGAGGCGCTCAGCCGGCTTTCCGGTCCCGAGCGCCTCCGGCCGCACCACGTCGAAATAGGGACCTCAATCAAATCCGAACAAGAAAAAGGGGAAGAGAACATGCGCATCCACTGGAAAACGTGCCTGAGGGCTTCCGCTCTCGCCCTCGCCGGCGGTGCGATCCTCGCGCCGACGGCCGACGCTGCAGCCGGCAATGCCCCGACCATCCACGCACCCGCCGCGCATCCCGACAAGTACGAGCCCGAGTCGGTGGTCACCGACGCCAAGTGCAAGGGATGGATGAACACCGAGAAGCAGAAATACGACAGGTGGTACGCACAAGGACTCGTTCAGTCCTGGAACGGCCAGGTATGCCACATGATCCTCGAACGGCGCCACGACGGGGACCCGGCATGGACGATCGTCTCCGGCGAACACATCGTCCACGGCCTCGGCACCGCGGACAAGGACCACACAGGCTGGTACTACGACGACGCCGGATACCAGTCGCGGGTCTGCATCTTCAACGAAAGCGGTTCCAACACGTGGAAGTGCGGAAAGGGCATCTGACGATCTGCCGATCGACGGAATTCGCGCCGCTTTCGCCGGGAGGGGAGGTGAGGACAGTCAGTGGTGTGCACGTCC
>NZ_GG657748.1:181403-279465 GCF_000158875.1 Streptomyces sp. AA4
ACCACTGACTGTCTCGTGGGCGAGTTCCGCGCTCGCATCCACTCCGGGACGGCGCTGAGGCAGGCTGCGACGAGGTGGTACAGCTTCTCGCCCCTGGCCGCCGATGACGCGGCCGGGGCAGCGGAACAGCTCGCGAAGCGCGGATCGCGCCACCTCGGCCGCGCGTACGGCTGGCCGCGAGCCAGCCTGACAAGACCGTCCCCGTGCGCCACAGTGGTGGCTGTGGGCCGCTTTCCGGATGCAGCCCGACGATACCCAGGAGGTCCTGCATGTCGACGCCCGCAGACCGCGACCAGAGCACAGCGAACGGCATCCGCCACGACGTCGTCGGCGACCGGGCGTCGGACACCCCGCGCGTCGGAGAGCCGGGCGGAGGACAAGGCCTCGAGCGCCTACGCCGGGCCTTGCTCGACCGCGGGGCGTCCACGCAGGAGATCGCCGAAATTCTCGCCAGGCGCCGGGGGCTGGGCGCGCTGTCGGCATGGCGGCACGCTCTGGGCTTGACCCGGGGCGAGGTGGCCGCCCGGTACAACGCCGTGGTTGCCCGCAATCCCGAGCGCGGCCGGACGGTCAGCGTCTTCGACCGCGGGCCGATGACCGCGGAACTCCTCGCCGTCATCGAAGCCGACGGGAACGAGGGGCGCGGCTTCCTCTCAAGAAAAGAAG
Organism: Streptomyces sp. AA4; assembly: GCF_000158875.1. Lineage (NCBI taxonomy): Bacteria > Bacillati > Actinomycetota > Actinomycetes > Kitasatosporales > Streptomycetaceae > Streptomyces > Streptomyces sp. AA4. The sequence goes on from NZ_GG657748.1 coordinate 182,070, forward strand.
CCGCGGTGTTCGCGGAGATATTCCAGACAGACCCCGAGACTCTGCGGTACGTCGACGCCCAGGCCGGGGAGATGATGAACGTTGCGAATGAGGGAGAATTGTCCCTGCGGCCCGGGGAACACCTGGTCTCGATCTACACCACGGCCGACGACGGAACGCCGTTGCAGGATGCCGTGGTGGACCTGCTCGAGACATGCGGGCTCGAGGCGGACCTGTGGGACATAGTGTTCCGCGGATCGTGGTTCCGGCGTTTCCGCGCACGGGCCCAGGACCACGCCGTGGCGGACAAACTCGCCGACCTCGCCGGCAAACTGGAGCGCGCCGCGGAACTCAAGTACATCGACACGCCGCGCTCCGAAAGCGACGTGCGGGAAGCGAACGCGGTCGCGCAGCTGCTGCAGCACACAGCCGCCGACGAGGAAGTGGTCATCTGCCTCAGCTCGGTCCTGTTCGTCAGGACACAAGGGACGGTCGTGGTGAAAGTCCTCAGCGAAAACGAGATCCGCGCGCTCAAGCAACACCCGCACCTGCTGAAAGCCCCCGCCGAGATCCTCGACAGCCTCGCGCGCCTGCAAAAACCGGCCCCGCTCGCGCCGGGACCGAACGAGCTGACGGCGACCTTGCCGCCGGGACAGGCCAACCGGCCGACGGGCTGACCGGACGCAATCGGCGCCGCCTTGCACCTGGCCCTCGACGAGCCCCGCGCGGGAGAACGACAAAGTCCCACTGTCGGCCGGTGCCAGGGAAGCTGACGGCCTGGTCGCCGTCGGCTACTGGCGAAACCGCGTATTCGACTATCGCCGGTTCGTCGGGGAGACGATGGCGTCTGGTCGCCTGGGGCGCGGCGATTCCCGCTGGTTCCGGCTCTCGCGGCGATTCCGGTGGCGGCGGCGGCAGCCGATTCCGTACAGCTCGTCCGCTTCTCCGGTCGAGCTGCCGGCGGCGCTGTGCCGGCGGAACGCCCTGATTGCGTGCGTCAATGCCGCGCGGTTGTCGTTGCGCTCTCCGGCATCCCAGGCGAGGTCGTGGTGAATCTGCGCTTGCAGCGGGACATCGTCGACGTGCTCCGCCAGCGCGGCGCCACGGCTGGTGCGGCGCCGAAGCCTTCCCGGCGAGCACGTCGTCCCCGCGCCGGCGCTCCGGCCGAGGACACGCTCCGACTACTCTTGGAGCACCGACAAGGGCGGCGGCAACCAGCGCGATTCACTGCGCAAACACAGCCCCGGTCGTCAAAGCCGGGCCAGCGGCGTTCGCCGTGTGGACTACACCACTCGCCACGAGACCCCGCCCGGCCGCGCACCGCCGGAAGACACGTAGTCGAGGACGGCCTGGTGCACCGTCGCCATAGGGACTTCCGCATTGCTCGGCACCGGACGTTCGTGGGTTTGATAGTCGTAGAGGACGTCTGTGGGCGAGGTCGCCCCGTTGTCGCTGATGACGCCCCGCTCGTTTCGGCCGCCCCCGGCCCAGCCGACGAACCCGCACTTGGCCGCGCGCACGCCGAACTGCAGGAGCGACGACCAGGTGCCCTCGCCGTCGCCCTTGAGCGCGATCTGGGCCATCAACCCGACTTTTTCGCTGGCCGATTCGGATACCATCCGCTCCAGCAGCTCGTCCGCCTGAGCGGGTGTCGTCACCACGAAACCCGCACCGGGCCCCGGGTCGTACCAGGCTTTTAACTCGCCACGGCTTAGCGCCTCCCCTGTAGGTCGGACGACCTCATCGACATCATCGACCACGCAGAACTTGTTCAATGACCACAGGTCAGGCACGCGTACTGATTCATCCGGGCCCTCCACGGAGCTGTCCTCGCTGCGGGAGGTGCACGATGAGGCGGCGGATGCCGCCGCCGACGAGGACAGGGGCAACAAGGAGTACGAAGCACAAGGAGAGATCTGGCCGTGATTCCCGACCTGCATCCCGACGCCGAAGCGTTCAGCGCGTGCAGGCGCCTGCCCGGCAACCGGCTGCGCGCTTACAGCGTCACCACCGCCGCCCGGGGCTGGCCCGGACTCGAGCAGTGCATCCGGCAGTGCCGTGCCACGGGGAAACTCGTCCCCGCCAGCTCGGACGCCTACGTCATGCTCGACGTCCTCGATGCCGAGGACAGCATCATCCAGGAATACGGAGTCCGCGACGCCGCCGCTTGGACCTGGATCAAACGAAAACTGCACTTCACCGTCGCCAGCGCCGATTGACACCCCCGCGATGATGCCGACCCCGTCGACGGGCAGCGACGCCCGTCGGGATACGCGAGAATCCCGCCACACGAGTGGTGCAGGGCTGGCCGAGCGGTGGTTCTTGCCCGGTCCCCGGCTCTTCGGAGCAGCGATGGCACAGGTCGGTCCCCCCGGCGAGCTGTGGCCCGAACCGAGGCCGAACGCTCGCGCGGGTCGGAATGCTCGGTTCCACGACCCGATGACGGAAGGCAGCCGCGGCCGCGGGGCGGAATCAGTCAGCCGGAGACCGGGCCGTCGAGCGCGGCATGCGGAGCCGTCGAACCGCCGCCGCGCTGACCGCGAGGCCCCCGCTGCCCGGCGACGGGTGTTGTGACCTGACCCGTTCGCGGTTGCCTTGCCCGGGTCGCACGTGGTCTTATGGACACATGTTGCAGTTACAAATGCACGGTTCTGCGGTTGTTACTGCACGCAGTGAGTGGTGAGGAGTGATGACCTGTGTCGACAACGCTGGCGGGGGCGAACGACCGTGCCGTCCTGATGACCGACGAGCGCGATCAGCGGCAGGCCGCCGAGGTGGTGCGTCGCCTGCCTGAGAAAGGCAGGGCGCTGTTCCGCGCGGAGGCGTCCGGGTCCGCGGTCGACGTGCCACCCGAGCTGTCGGCGATCATCGCGCAGGTGGTGCAGGCGGTGGCGGCCGGGCGTGCGGTGACGGTCAGTTCGCTGCCCGAGGAGCTGACGACCACCGAGGCGGCCAAGATCCTCGGCGTCTCGCGGCCGACGCTGATGCGCAAAATCGCGGCCGGCGAGATCCCGGCGCGCAAGGTCGGCACGCACACTCGGCTGCGGACGCGTGACGTGCTCGCCGAGCAGCGCGCACGGCGGCAGCGGCAGCTGGCCGCGTTCGAGGAGCTGCGCGCCCTGGAAGACGACTGACCCCATTGGCTCGCGCGGGCGGGACGTACTGTCCGCGCGAGCCAATGTATAGCCTGGCCCGGTGGCCGCCCTGCGAGTGTTCGTCGACGCCAACGTGCTCTACTCCCGGACCCTGCGCGACTGGCTGTGCCTGCTGCAGCTGGGCGCGCCCGGCGAGATCTACACCGTCTACTGGAGCGAGCACGTGCTCGCCGAAACGATCTACCACCTGCTCAAGAAGCACCCCGAATGGCGAGGCGCCAAGATCACGGCGATCCGCGACCGCATCACGGGCGTGTTCGAAGGCGGCCGCGTCGAAGACTTCACCGTCGACGGCTCGTTCCCCGGCACCGACCTCGACGACCAGCACGTGCACGCCGCAGCACTGGCCTGCAGCGCGGACATCGTGCTCAGCGACGACGGCGGCTTCACCATCACCGGCGACGCCGCGGAGCAGCTGCCCTACGAGGTCTACCGCCCGGACGAGTTCTTCGTCCTGGTCGAAGACAGCGCCCCGGACCGCGTCGCCGAGGTCACCCGCTGCCAGACCCTCTACTGGCGCGGCCGTTCCCCGGACGGACGCGCCGACCTGGCGACCGCGCTGATCGACGCGGCCTGCCCCGCGTTCGCAGAACGCGTCCGCGCACACCAGAGCCAGCTGTCGCTGCCGCCTGCCGACTGACCTCGCCGTCCGACGGCGGCGAGGTGCTGAGGGTTCCCGCGAGATTCGCGCGAGTCCTGCTGGTCAGCCGCGCGGTCGGCGAAGCCGGCGCTGCGGCCGGTACAGCCGACGCCGCGAGGACCGGGGTGCGGGGCGGTCCGGCGGCGGTTCCTCGAGTTCGGCCGCCAGCTCGGCGATGCCTTTGCGTCCGAAGGCGAACACGCCGAGGAGGATCGCCGTCAGGGAGGCCCGGAGCAGCGCGGTCGCGAGCGGGCTCGCGTCGACCACCGTGGCGTGCGCGTACTCGGCCGCCGCAAGCGCGCCCACGGGGACGAGGGCGGCGGACAGGCCTCGCAGGGCAAGACCGAGGGCGCGGCAGGCGAACCGATCGAGTTGTCCTTGCTGCGACATGGCGGGTGCGGCCTTTCGCGGGTGCTGTGCGCGGAAGCGGTGACGATAGCGCACAACGGAAAATCCTGTGTTCGCTGTCATTTCCTGTGCGCCGCAGCATGTTTGCGGGCGTCTTTTCCGCTGCCCGGAAGCCTGTGCGGCAGGAGCGGAGCGTGTTTTCGCGCTGGATTCCTGCGGCGGCGGGGCGCACACTCGGACTCGTGCACGTGCGCGACGTCGAGGTCGGGCAGACCTACGACGTGACCATTCCCGAGCACCTGCCGCGCAGCCGATACCCCTCCGGCCGCAGCGGCTACGGGCTCTGGGACCAGCTGCGTTTCCAATGCGGCGAACGGTTCGCCCTGACCGTCACCGCGATCGACCCGGACGCCGAGCCGCCGATGGTCGACGGGCTGCGCGTCCTGACATTCGGGCACGTCGAGGTCGAGCTCGTTGACGAGCAGACCGCCGCGCTCGGCCTGCCCCCGGGCAGATACCGCCTCACCGGCGCCGTCCGCCCGGAACACAGTGTCGGGATGGTCCAATTCCCGCATACCGTCAAAATGCAAGTCCCTGCCCGCTGGCTGCACCGGCCCGCGCGGCCCGTGCCCGCGGTCGCCGTCGACCTCGACGACCCGCACAGCTGAACAGGTCCCGGCCAGGTTATCCGCACTGCCCGCCGCAGGCCTGCCGTCCCCGCGACAGTCCGTCGCACGAGCTGCGAAGCGTCGACCGTTTCGTTTCCCGTTTCCTGGTCGACAGCCGCCGGGAAACACCTGTCGTGATGCCGTGCACGGTGCCGATGCTGAGTCCATGACTTCCGATCTGCGGTTCTGTCCGTTCTGCCCCGCCGCTCCCGGCGGAGATCCGTCCGGAGTGGACCCGGCCGCCATCGTCCAGCGATGGGCCGCGGCGACCGCGTTCTACCCGCGCCAGCGCGCTATCCCCGGCCACGTGATCGTCGCCCCGTACGCCCACGTCGAGTCGGGCCACCGCGACCCGGTGGTCACCGGCTACGCCGCGGCGTGCGCGGCCGAGCTGGCCGACCACCTCGGCTACCGCGAATACAACTTGATCCAGTCCTCGGGCCGGAGCGCGACACAGACCGTGCCTCATCTCCACTGGCACCTGGTGCCCCGCTCCCCCGACGACGGGCTGCCGCTGCCGTGGACGCCGAGCCAGCAGCAGGAGCAAATGGAACGGGCGGAGGCGGCGGCATGATCCGGCTAGTGCAGGCCCGCGAACCCCTTCCCGGCCCGGACGAACCGAGCGTGTTCCTCGCCGGGCCGACCGCGACAGCCGAAGGGCCGGTGCCTTCGTGGCGGCCCGAGGCCCTCGACCTGCTTGACCGGCTCTGGCTCCAGCCGGAACCGCTGGCGGTGGTGACGCCGGAGAACCCCGTCCGCGCCCGACGGTACGAAGACCAGTTCACCTGGGAAAACGCGTCCCGGGAGCACGCGAACGCGATCTTGTTCTGGATCCCCCGCGACATGACGTACATGCCCGGGATGACGACGAACGTCGAATTCGGCTACGACGTGGCGGCAGGCCGGACCGTCGTGCTCGGCTGTCCCCCGGACTGCCCCGATCCCCGAAGGAACAAGTACCTGGTGCACCTGGCCCGCGCGCACGGAGTGCCGGTCCGCACCACACTCCGGGAAACAGTGCAAACGGCGACAGAGCTGGTCGTCGGCGCACACGGGGTGTCCGACGAGGGCGCGGGCTGATGGGCCTGCCCGGTGATGTTGCCCGGCACGCCGGACCGTGTTCTCGCCACGGCAGCCGCGCACTGGAAGGGGGCCAGCCGGGATACGCGCGGAAGGGGCAATGAGTCCTGGCTCGAAGCGTGTGACCAGCAGGTATGCGGTTGATTAGGTCGGGACGTGAGGTTCACCCGGGCTATGGCCTGGCTCGCTAGGGATCGACGTGGGGGCAGTGGACGGGTCGCTCGCCGGTGCCGCAGTAGAGGTATTCGTCGGGGTAGGTAGCCCGGATGCGTAGCCAGAACGGGATCGACGGACTCTTGGCGGCGGTGATGGACCAGCGGTAGCCCGGCAGCTCCGTGCGCAAGTGGGCGAGTACGCGGGTGCCGATGCCGCGTCGCTGCTCGACCAGTCCGATCTCGCCGAGCAGTACCCACCGGCAGGCCGAGCAGGACCAGTAGTCGATACCGCCGATGTCGGTCTGGTCGCGATAGATCCGTCGCTGGTGCCAGGCGACTTCGTCGCTGTCGCGGTGGCGATGCTCGGGGCCCAGCCGGACCCCGTTACCGAACTCCACCCCGCCCAGCTCCGGCGGTCGGGGACCAACCCGCACCGCGTCCAGATACGGGTCGCCAGAGGGCGGAAGCGTGCCCATTCGTTCAACGATAACGGGTCCGCTCGGTCTGGAGGGGGCCGCCGGGATACGGGAGAAGCCTGCCAAAGCGGCTGGTCGGGCGCGTCGTCCGTTCGGGGCAGGCGCGGCGGCGGGCCAGGTGGCCGGATCGGTGTGATGCTGAGGGGATGTTGGCTTCGTTGGATGTTCGGCGGACCGAGGGCGGTCTCCAGTTGGCGATGACCGCGCCGGATGCGCCGGTGGCTTGGGTGACGCGGCTGAGCTACGAGCAGGCGCAAGAGCTGGCGGCCGGTCTGCGGGCTGATGTCCCAGTGTTCCTCGGCGGCACTGTCGCGGCCGGGCTCGCCTACATTCCGGGCTATCCCGAGGTCGGCGAGGGCTCCCTCGCCCGCATCGCCGAAGCAGAGATCACCGACGATCTGCGCAATGCCACGTATCAGGTCCGTGCCGGCCTGGAGGCGATGCGCGGTTTCGGCGACACGGTGCGGGCGCACTTGCCAGATCGGCTCGACCCGTTGCCCGCCGACCCGGCGGCGCCGTGGACGCCTGCTCCGCTGGACTAATTGCGGCCAAGCCTGCCGCTTTCACTCCGCGTTGCCCCGGGTGCGTCCCGTCTCGCCTGATCATCGGTACCGCCTGGCGTCGTCGCAGGTCAGAGTTCGAGTGGTGATCACGGCGGGAGGGGATTCGGTGCGGACGTCGTTTCTGTGGCTGGAAGTGACCGGACGCTGTCAGCTGAGCTGCCGGCAGTGCTATGCCGAATCCGGCCCGTCCGGGACGCACGGGTCGATGACCCGCATGGATTGGATGCGGGTGCTGGACGAGGCGGGGGCGCTGGGCGTGGAGACGGTGCAGTTCATCGGCGGCGAGCCGACCCTGTACCCGCACCTGGTGCCGCTGGTCGAGCACGCCCTGGACTTGGGGTTCGGGGTGGAGGTGTTCAGCAATCTCGTGCACGTCACCGACGAGCTGTGGGACGTCTTCTCGCGGCCGGGGGTGTCGCTGGCGACCTCCTACTATTCCGACGACCCGGCCCAGCACGCCGCGGTCACCGGCCGCCCCAGCTACGCGAGGACGAAGGCGAACTTCGCCAAGGCGCTGGGCCGCGGGATCCCGCTGCGGGCCGGGGTGATCGACCTGGGCGGCGGGCAGCGCGCCGGGGCCGCGCAGCGCGAACTGGTCGAGCTGGGCGTGCCCTCGGTCGGCTACGACCGGGTACGGCAGGTCGGTCGCGGGGTCCGCGACCAGCAGGCGGGCGTTGAGCAGCTGTGCGGGCACTGCGGCGACGGGGTCGCGGCGATCTCCCCGGACGGGGCGGTCTGGCCGTGCGTGTTCTCCCGCTGGCTGCCGGTCGGCAACGTTCTTGACGACGCTCTCGCCGCGATCCTGGCCGGCAGCGAGGCCGAGCAGGTGCGCACGGAGCTGGCGGGCGCGTTCGCCGCGCGTCAGTCGCGCGGCGGCGCGGGCACCAGCGGCCTGGACTCGTGCCACCCGAGTTGTGCTCCGGACCCGTGCCAGCCGACGTGCGCTCCGCGGTGCTCGCCCTCGTGCAGCCCGTGCGCGCCGTTCCGCCGCTGCTGGCCCACCTACCGGTGACCGCGTCGGTAGCCTGACCTGCATGTCTTCCCAGCCCGACCCGCTCGTCGACGACGAGCATCGTGCGTGGCTGCGCCGCTGCCTTGCCCGGGCCGCCGCCGCGCTCGATGCCGTCCCGGCAGGGGACGCGGTCTGGGGCTGGCGCGACCGGTCGATCAGCTCGCGGGTCGGCACGCAGCGCGGACCGCGATGGCTGCGGGTGGTGGCCGAGGCCGAGCAGTGGGCCGACGGCGAGTTCTGGACCGGCAACGTCGACGCCGGCCAGCTGACCGGCGTGGCCAAGCCGCGGGTCCTGCGGCACTGGGACTGGACCGAGCAGGCGCAGCGGCTGCGCGCGGAACTGATGACCGCCGCCGAGGGCCGGCCGTGCTCGCCGACCCCGGAGCTGCGCGCCGACCTCGACCTGCCCGATGCCTGGTGGAGCGGGCTTCGGGAATCGCTGGCCGCGCTCGCCGGTGCTGCGACGAGCCGGACCGCCGTGAGCCAGGACGAGGTCACCCGGCGGGTGCGGGTGTTCTTTGGCGACCGGGTCGATCCCGCGGTGGGGTCGTGGACGGTCGCGCACGCGGACCTGCACTGGGCGAACCTGCTCGAACCGGACTGCGTGCTGGTGGATTGGGAAGGCTGGGGCCGCGCCCCGGCCGGGTACGACGCCGCGACCCTCTACGTGCACTCGCTGCTGCGGCCGGCGGTCGCCGAGCGGGTCCGGGCTGAGTTCGCCGACCGGCTCGACAGCCGCGACGGGCTGCTCGCGCAGCTCTACGCCACGGGGCGGATGCTGCTGCGGATCAACGCCGGCGAGTACGAAGACCTCGCGATCCCGTTGCACCGCAACGCCGAACGCGCCATCGCCGCCCTTCAGCGCTGAAGCCGCGCCGGACGTCACTCGTCGGCGAGCAGGTGATGCAGGAACCGCTCCGGGCTGGCGAGGAACCCGCGGGTGAGGGCGACCGGTTCGGCCTGGTCGTAGCCGACTTGCTCGATGTCGCCGTCGCTGTCGATCTGCAGGATCCGCGCGCCGGGCACGGCCAGCAGGATCGGCGAGTGCGTGGCCACCACGAACTGGCTGCCCTGAGCGGTCAGCTCGGCGATCCGCGCCACCAGGGCCATGCACCCGCGCGGGGACAGCGCCGCCTCCGGCTCGTCCAGCAGATACAGCCCGCCCGGCCCGAACCGGTGCGTGACCAGGTCCAGGAAGGACTGGCCGTGGGAGCGTTCGTGCGGGGAGATTCCGCCGTAGGCGGGCAGCAGCGGCGGCGAACCGGGGTCCTGGTCGAGGCGTTCGATCTCGCTGGCGACGTTGTAGTAGGACTCGGTGCGCAGGAAGAACCCGGTGCGCGGCTTGCGGGCACCCCAGCGCAGCACCAGCCGGTCGCCGAGGCTCGACTCGGTGGCGCGGGTGGCGAACCGGAACGACTGGGAACCGCCCTCCGGGTTGAACCCTGCCGCCACCGCGATCGCCTCGACCAGCGTGGACTTGCCGGTGCCGTTGTCCCCGACCAGGAACGTCACGCCCGGGTCGAGGTCCAGCCCGCCCGCCTGGGCCAGGCGCCGCACGACGGGCAGGGTGTACGGGTAGCGGCCGGTGTCGGAGTCCGGTGCGATCCGGATCCGCTGCACGAACCCAGCGCCGGTCCGGGCGGCCGCACGCGCGCGGTTCACGCCGACGCCCCGGAAAGGGCGGCGAGGTCGGCGTGGGCCGCCTCGACGACGTCGGGGAATCGCTGCCGCTTCTCGTGCTCGGCCAGGGCGCGGTAGATGCTGGCCAGGCTCGGGTTCTGTCCTTTGCGCTTGCCGGTCGGGATGATCAGGTCCGGGCGGATGTCCTGAACGGACTCGCCGTTCGCGCGGCGGCGCAGCACGGTGTGGAGCATGTCGTCGGTGATCACCGGCGGCCGTCCGCCGTGGTTTCCCTTGCGGGCGGCGGCGTTCAGCCCCTCCAATGTGGACTCTCGGATGGTTTCGCGGTCGGTTTCGGCCATCGCGGCGAAGAACCCGAACAGCATCCGGCCGGTGCCCGACGGGTCGTAGATGCCGGGGATCGGCCCGGCGAGCATCTCCAGCAGGATCCCGTGCGCGGTCAGGTGATCCGCCGTGGCGGTCAGCTCGGCGGAGTCTCGGCCGAGGCGTTTCATTTCGTAGACGGTGAACAGGACCCGGCAGTGCGGGGCGTGCGCCTTGATCTCCCGGGCAGTCGCGAGGGCGGCCTCGAACTGGGGCCGGACGCGGATGCGGGTGGAGATCTTCTCGGCGAAGATCTTCTCGCGCGGGATGCCGTGCGCGGCCAGCGCGTCGAGCTGGGACTGCAGTTCCTGGGTCAGGTGCGAGCAGCGGGCGTAGCCGATCCGGATGTCCGCGGTCGGAGTGTCCGCCGCGATCGGCACCGGCGGCGGAGTACCCGGCCGCCACGGCTGACCCGGGCCGCGATCGGCGGGCGTGGGCACGCGCAGTCGCTTGGCCAGCCGGGGAACCTTGGCGAACCGGCCGGTGTGGTAGGTGCCGGCGACCGCTCCGGATCGGGACCGGCAGGGCGAGCCCGGTTCGGCCAGGCACCGCGGGCACGGGTGCTGCTCGACCTCGTCCGCGTCCGACAGCGGTGCGGCCGCGGTCATCGCCGCCGTCCGAACCGGCGCTGCCATCCGCCGGCGGTGCGCACCAGCGGCCACACCACGCGCCGCGTGGCGCCGGCGGGAAGCCGGATGACCGGCCAGCGCGCGGGGAGCGCTGCCTGGCGGCGCATCCGCTGCTCGAATTCGGGCCAGGACGCGGCTTCGCCCATCCGCAGCGACCGCCGCGGCGCCCACGCCGCGAACCGCCGCCCTTCGGCCCGCTCCCCGTCGCAGACCGCCCGCAGCGGTCGCGTCCCGTCTTTCACCATGCCCGGATTTTCTCACAAACATTTCCCAGAACCGCCTCGCCACTCTATTTGAGTGAGAACGAGTTCTGAGACGGATTCCGGCCCTTGGGCGCTCCGGCGAGGGATGTGCGCGGGTTCTTCTCAGAAACGGTCGTTTATGAGAAGGCTCCACGGCTGCACCCGCTGCTTCTCGTTTCACTCAGAGACACGCGTTGCGAAAAGTGAAATGAGATGCGTATGGTGAAACGCATGGCGAAACGCGACATGATCGACGACCTGGTTGACATCCTGTACCCCTGGCCCGATGCCGAAGACCTCGTCGACGGCGACGAGGATGCCCTCGACGCGTGGCGCGACGACGTGGCCGACCAGCGGAGGGAATTCGAGCAGACCCTCCGGCTCGCCGAGGAGCACGCGGACGGCGACTGGGACCCGGTGCTGACCGAGATCAACGCCGCCCAGCGGGAGATCCGCGCCGCCGAGGCCCGCAAGCGGATGCTGGTCGCCTACGGCCGCGAGTTCATCAAGCCCCAGCCCTACCAGCTCAAAGACCTCGCCGCTGCGGCCGGGATGTCGATCTCCGGCACCCGCAGCTCCTACACCGTCGAGGACATCGCCGCTGTCGCCCGCCGGATCGGCCGACAGCCCCGCTTCCGCACCGACGACACCGGGGAGTGAACACCATGACCGGCACCGACGCAGGAGCGACCGCGGCCGCGATCGCCGCGGGGTGCGCCTGCACCCCGGCGTGGCCCGCACTGGCGGTCACCCGCGACGACGGGACCGCCGAAACCGTGCTGGCCTCCGACACTCCGGGCCCGCTGGCGCGCCTGTACTACGCGCACTGCACCCGCTGCGGCGTCCAGTACCCCGGCCCGTTCCGGCTCCCGCCCCGCGCCGCGTGCCACACCGGGCGGACCGGTCCTTCCCGCGCGTGGCAGAACCGCTGCCCCGCAACGGAAAACGGGCACGCGCAGAAAGAATCCCTGAGCACCTTGATCCGGCGGGCGCTCGCTGAGGGCAATCGATAACCGGCTCCCCCCGGGCGACAGACAACGCGCCCGGGGGGAGCCGAGGCCGGTCACGGCCTGCGGTTGAACTTCTCGAAGTACGCCGGTTCGTTGTCGGGGGCGACGGACACGCCGAACACGTCGAACACGGTGTTGCCCGCCGCGTCGCGGCCGGCGGCCCAGCCGGGCCCGGTGGACCAGGTCAGCGGGCCGGGATCGTCGGGGTGCTGGGCACGGAATCCGTCGAGGTCCGCGATCGCTTTTTCGACGGACTCGTAGGCCGTCGCGAGGATGCCGGGCTGGGCGGACGTGGTGCGGTCGTGCACCACGTACACGGCGCGCTTGCTGCTGGTCATGGACGCCATAGTGCCAGCGGCGCGAAGATTTCACGGCGCGGTCGCGATCGGCATCGAACCGGTCGGCCCGTCTGAGCGCCTTCCGGGTTCTGTCGGTCCCGGATGCCACGCTGGCGGCCATGACCGCAGACGTGGCGCACCCGGACCTGAACGACGCAGGTCCCCGGCGCTCGCCGAGTTGCGGCGGCCGCCGGGGACACCCACCCGCCCCGGGCCTGGTGCCCGAGGCAACCGACATCCTGCCCCAGCGGCGGGCTGCTTCCGGAAACCGGCCTGTGTTCCGGCGGCGACCTGTGGGTTCGGCCGAGGCGGTCGAGGGCGTACCCACAGGCCCAGCGCAGAACGCGTGATCCAGGGTGGCCGCCGCTCGTCGGCGGCGTCGACGAGCGCTTCCCGGCACACGGGCTTCCTGTACGCCCAGGGCTTCTCGGTTTGGGTCACATCTCGCCGGCTTGCCATTGCCGGATGTCCTCGTCCAGTTCTGCTTCGGTGTATGTGGGCGGGTTGGCTGCGAGGTGGGCTAGCCATTCCCGCAGCGCGGGGGCGAGGTCGTTCACGGTGTCGTGCTCGATGCGTTCGTGGACGGCGAAACAGGCCAGGACACCTTGTGCGGCCTGGTCGTCGCGGTCGCAGCGCGGGCACAGCTCCACGGTGCGGTAGCTGTCGACGGTGTCGCCGGCGGGCAGGGGCGTCGTCGTCGGCACCCGTACTATGAGGAGCAGTTCTCCGCCGCACCGGCGGCAGTTCAGGTCGTCGGTGCGGCCGAGGACGATCTCCAGGCCGCTCACTGGACGATCGAGATCCCGCGGATGCCCTTCAGTTCCCCGGACAGCGCGGCGGAGGTTTTCACCGGGTAGTCGTCCAGCGTGAATTTGAGTTCGTTGCGGCCGGAGAGCAGCAGGTGGACCGGGGTGTCGCCTTTGTGTGCGGTCAGCGTGCCGCGCAGCTCCATGACGACCTCTCGGTCGAGTTTCGCCGCGTCGGCCTTGATCACGAACGGCGGCGGCCCGTCGGCGGGGTTGCGCTCGGCGTCGCTGATGTCCAAGGTGACGATGCTCCCTCCGAAGACCGACATCTTGTCCTCGCGCCAGTTCACCCGTCCCTTGATTGCGACGGCGGAGTCCTGCACCAGTTCGGCTTGCCACATCGAATAGGACTTCGGGAAGAACAGGACTTCCATCGAGGCGTCGAGGTCTTCCACGACCACGATCGCCCAGGGCTCGCCTTTCTTGTTCACCCGGCGGTCCACCGACGAGATCATGCCGGAGAGCACGATCTCGCCTTCCTTGGGCGCGTCGTCGACCAGCACGGCGATCGGCTTGGGTGCGTGCTGGCGCAGGATCCGCTCCGCGCCGTCGAGCGGGTGTGCCGAGACGTACAGTCCGAGCATGTCCCGCTCGTAGGCGAGCAGCTGTTTGCGCGGGTACTCGTCCGGCCCGAACTTCACGTGGGCCAACGGGGACGACGCCGCCGCGACCTCCGCGGACGATTCGTCGCCGCCGGTGCCGAACAGGTCGAACTGGCCCATCGCCTCCTGCCGTTTGAGCGGCACGACCGCCTCCACGGCTTCCTCGTGGACCGCGATCATCGACAGCCGGGTGAGGCCGAAGGCGTCGAACGCCCCGGCCTTGATCAGCGATTCCGTGACGCGCTTGTTGCACACCGGCAGCTCGGACTTGTCGAGGAAGTCGACGAATCCCGTGTAGAGGCCTTTTTCCTGACGGGTCTTGACGATCGAGTCGACGACGTTGGTCCCGACGTTGCGGACCGCGCCGAGGCCGAAGCGGATGTCGGAGCCGACCGCGCGGAACCGGAGGTTGGATTCGTTGACGCACGGCGGCAGGACCTTGATACCCATCCGTCGGCATTCGGCGAGGTAGATCGCCGACTTGTCCTTGTTGCCGGAGTTGGAGGTGAGCTGGGCGGCCATGAACTCGGCCGGGTAGTTGGCCTTGAGGTAGGCGGTCCAGTAGGAGACGAGTCCGTATCCGGCGGTGTGCGACTTGTTGAACGCGTACCCGGCGAACGGGAGCATGACGTCCCACAGCGTCTGGCAGGCTTCGGCGGAGAATCCCTTGCCGAGCATGCCTTCCCGGAATTTCTCGAACTCCTTCTCGATGATCTCCTTCTTCTTCTTGCCCATCGCGCGTCGCAGCAGGTCCGCGCCGCCGAGGGTGTAGCCGGCGAGTTGCTGCGCGATCGCCATGACCTGCTCTTGGTAGACCAGCAGGTGGTAGGTCTCGCCGAGGATGGGCTCGAGCGCGTCTTTCAGCTCGGGGTGGATCGGCGAGATCTTCTGCCGTCCGTTCGAGCGCTCGGCGTAGTCGATGTGCGCGTTCGCGGCCATCGGCCCCGGCCGGTACAGGGCCAGGACCGCGGCGATGTCGCCGAAGTGGGTGGGGGCCATCGCGCGCAGCAGGCTGCGCATCGCCGCGCCGTCGAGCTGGAACACCCCGAGGGTGTCGCCGCGGGAGAGCAGCTCGTAGGTTTTCTTGTCGTCCAGGGCCAGCGTCGCGAGGTCGATCTCGCGGCCGTGGTTGTCCTTCACGGCCTGGATGGTGTCCTCGATGATGGTCAAGGTGGACAACCCGAGGAAGTCCATCTTGAGCAGGCCCATGTCCTCGCAGGACGGGTAGTCGAACCCGGTGATCGTCGCGCCGTCGTCGCGCCGCCACAGCGGGATGACGTCGAGCAGCGGCTCGGAGGAGAGGATGACCGCGCAGGCGTGCACGCCGGCGTTGCGGATCAGTCCTTCGAGGCCGCGCGCGGTGTCCATGATCTGCTTGACTTCGGGGTCGGTCTCGGTCAGCGTTCGCACTTCGCTGGCTTCGCCGTACCGTTCGTGCTTCGGGTCGAAGATGCCCGAGAGCGGGATGTCCTGCGCCGCGATCGGCGGCGGCAGCGCCTTGGTGATCTTGTCCGCGATCGAGAACCCGGGCTGGCCGAAGTGCACCCGCGCGGCGTCCTTGATCGCGGCCTTCGTCTTGATGGTGCCGAAGGTGATCACCTGGGCGACGTTCTCCGCGCCCCACTTGTCGATCGTGTACTGCAGCACCTCGCCGCGGCGGCGGTCGTCGAAGTCGAGGTCGATGTCGGGCGGGCTGACGCGTTCGGGGTTCAGGAACCGCTCGAACAGCAGGCTGTGCTCGATCGGGTCCAGGTCGGTGATGTGCAGGATGTAGGCGACCAGCGACCCCGTCGCCGAGCCGCGGCCGGGACCGACCCGGATGCGCTGCTCCTTGGCCCACCGCACCAGGTCGCCGACCACGAGGAAGTAGGCGGAGAACCCCATCTTCGCCATGATGCCCAGCTCGCGGTCGATCCGGTCCTTGTATTCCTGGGTCGGGCCGTCGGGGAACCGGGTGGGAACGAACTTCTCGACCTCTTCGCGCAGCAGGTCGTCCTCGGTCTTGCCTTCCGGCACCGGGAACCGCGGCATCCGGTCGTGGAAGTCGAACACGTCCGCATACGACTGGACGCGCTCGGCGATCAGCAGCGTGTTCTGCGCGGCGCCGGGCACCTCTTTGTCCCAGTACTCGCGCATCGCCTCGGCGGACTTGAGGTAGTAGCCGTCGCCGTCGAACTTGAACCGGGTCGGGTCGGACAGCGTCTTGCCCGCCTGGACGCACAGCAGCGCCGAGTGCGCTTCGGCCTGGTCCTGGGTGACGTAGTGGGAGTCGTTGGTGGCCACCGGCTTGAGGTCCAGCAGCTTGCCGATCTCCAGCAGGCCTTCGCGCACCGACCGCTCGATCGGCAGCCCGTGGTCCATCAGCTCCAGGAAGAAGTTGTCGGCACCGAAGATGTCCTTGTAGTCGGACGCCGCCTGGATGGCCTGCTCGCGCTGCCCGAGCCGCAGCCGGGTCTGGACCTCGCCGGACGGGCAGCCGGTCGTGGCCATGATCCCGCGGTGGTTCTCCGCGATCAGGTCCCGGTCCATCCGCGGCTTGCGGTAGTAGCCCTCGAACGACGCCAGCGAGGACATCTTCAGCAGGTTCCGCAACCCGTCGGCGTTCTCCGCCCACATCGTCATGTGGGTGTAGGAACCGCTGCCCGAGACGTCGCCGCCCTCGCCGAACTCGTCCGAGCCGCGCTGGCTGGCCTGCCCCCAGAACACCGGCTTCTTGTGGAAACGGGACTCCGGCGCGACGTAGGCCTCGATGCCGATGATCGGCTTCACCGGGGAGTTCTTCGCGACCCGGTAGAACTCGGCGGCCGCCGACATCGTGCCGTGGTCGGTCATGGCGATCGCGGGCTGTCCCAGCCGCTCGGCTTCCGCCAGCAGCGGCTTGACCTTCGCCGCCCCGTCCAGCATGGAGTACTCCGTGTGGACGTGCAGGTGGACGAACGAATCCGACACTGTTGTTGACTCCCTGCGCGCGTGCTTGTCCGGTTTGGCGCCTCACAGTATCCCCGCGCCCGGCCCGAACGCCGGGACCCACACCGAACGTCACGACCGGCGATCGTCAGATCGCTCGCCGCGGACGGCACTGCCTGCGGCTATCCGAGGTAGGGGACCGCGAAGTCGACGGGAATCATCCAGGGGAACGCCAGCGGCACGCGCCTCGGCTGGGCGCCGCTGCCCGGCAGGGGAACCAGGACGTCTCCGCGGCGTTCGGCGGCGACCGGCGCGAAGGTGCATCCGTGCCGGCGCGCGGCCCGCTCGAACCAGTACGCCACGGCTTCGTGGACGGCGAAACCGCCGCACGTCGCCTCCCACAGCGTCCTGGCGCCGATGTCCCGGACGAGCCCGAGGGGGACCTGCTCCGGCAGGTTCAGCAGGTAGTACCGCGGCACCCGCCGGGAGCGGCGCCGCTGGATCCACGAGCGTCCCAGCGGCCGCAGGCCCGAGAACATCGCGAAGCTCCAGTCGAGCTTCCACCCGAGGAACACCGACACCGCGTTGAGCGCGAACAGCACGACCACGGCGCCGTGCACCGCGGCGCTGTCCCAGTCTCCCTCCGGCGCGTGCGCCAGGGCGAGCCCGCACAGCGTTCCGAACACCGCGCCCAGCACGGCGTTCCCCGCGACGAACGCCGACGTCCGGCCTGCGGGACTGCGCGAGAGCAGCGCCGCGGCGGCCGCGGCGGCCAGCGCGCTCGCCACCACCGGCCACGCGCTTCCGAGCCGCAGGACCACGTCCCCGCGACTGTCGGCGCGGAACGCGACCAGCCACAGCCCGAGCGCCACGATCGAGAAGGGAAAGTTCCCGGTGATCCCGAAGACGCCGTGCATCGCGCACGCCAGCACCAGCGCGACCGGCGCCGACCGCGGGTCGAGCAGCAGCACGGCCACGGCGAACTCCGTGCCGACCACCAGCGGAGGAACGCACCGGAACACCGTGTCGGGCAGTCTCAGGCCGAGCAGCCGAGCGTGCAGCCGGGCCACGACGCAGCCGGCGCTCGCATCGCCGGCCAGGTAGGTGCGATTCAGCTTGAACAGGGTCGCCGAGAAATACAGGCCCGCCAGCAAGTTGCGGGCCAGCACCGCGTCGTCGGCCGCAGGGAGGAGCGCCATCCCCGCGACGGCGACCACGCTCAGCCAGCAGTGATTCGCCAGCCGCCGCTGAACCGTCGCCAGCCACCAGAGGACGAACACGCCCGCCAACGCCGCGCCCAGGCGCGGCGGGACGCACAGCGCCAACGCCAAGCCTGCCGGCAACGCCGCCACTTGACCGCAGACGGTCGCCCGCCTGCTCAACTGCACCGCGAACACCGGAGCGTGCCGGAACGCGGCCGAGGACGCGCCGCGCTCGCACAGCCGGCTCCCCTGATGCACGACCATCCCGGCGAGCACCACCGCCGGAGCGTGCACGCTGACCATCACGCTCGTCTCCTCCTCAATCCCGGTCCCGACGTCCGGGAATCCGCCACGCCCTGTCCGGCGCGACCGCGGTCACGCCTTTCCTCGTTTTCGGACTCGTCGCGCCCGCCGCCGCGGCACCCGCGAGAAACCCCCGGAAAAGGGGATTTTCGTGCCCGGGAAACTGTCGGCACGACAACCGGGCAAGCACAAAGATCCGACTCTGGCAATGCCTTCAATAGGGGATCTTTGCCTGCCGGCTCCCATCCTCAACCGCAAAATATCGCCACCTACGTCCGCTTCGCCGCGTCTTTCGCGACTAGCCCCTCCTGCGATCCCCCGGCGCGCGAGACGGTCAAGCCGTCATTCGGATCTTGCACCGCGACGAGGGCAGACGCGATCATGCCAGTCGCTATCGACAAGACCGGCATGCTAGACGCCGTCGAAAGATTGGATTCTGGAATGGATTCGAGCAACGCCATCGCGGAGCCTTCGGAGCTGACGGTCAGCGTCGCGGACCAGCTGACCCGCGAGCAGTTCTCCGCGCTCTTCTCGGACAGCCCCGCGAACGTGGCGGGCGGCGACAACGCGACGCGGGACTGACGCAACGCCGGCGGGCCGGGGATTCTCCTTCCGGCCCGCCGGGGCGCGCGCCTTCCCGTCCACGCATTCCAGCGCCCGCGGAGGAAGCTGTTGATCCACGTATTCGTCGGGCCGACCATCGGCGAAAAGGAAGTCCGCGGCATCGTCGGCGAGGTCGCCGTGCACCGGCCGATCAAACACGGCGACCTTTTCGCCCCCGACATCGCCAGCGGAGACACCGTTCTCGTCCTGGACGGCCTCTACCACCAGTCGTTGTCCCTGCGGCACAAAGAAGTGTTCCACGCGCTGGACAACGGAGTGCGGGTCGTCGGAGCGTCCAGCGTCGGGGCGCTGCGCGCCGCGGACCTGGCGCGGTTCGGCATGATCGGCATCGGCGAGATCTACCGGGCCTACGCCTCCGGCGAGATCGTCGGCGACGACGAGGTGGCGGTCGCGCACGGCAGCGACGACGACCTCAGCGCCCTCACCGTGCCCTTGGTCAACATCCGGGCGGTCCTGCGCGCCGCGGCCGCCGAACACGTCATCCCCGCAGCCGAGCAGGCTGCGCTGCTGGAGCTGTTCCGGCAGCTGTACTACCCGCAGCGCACATTCCGCACCTGCCTGCGGTGGGCCCGCAAGCACGGCCGCGAGGACTTCGCGGACTGGTGGGAGGCCAAAACCCGCGACGAGCGCCACTTCGGCAACCAGAAACGCGCCGACGCGATCGCCGCGCTCACCTGGATCCAGGAGACGCGGGACTGGCAGGAATCCTCCGGCGAGCGCGTCCGGCTCGGCGACTGGCACACCGGCTTCTACCGCGACTGGCGCAACCACTTCGCCGGATTCGCCGAGGACTCCCCGGCCCCGCTCGGCTGCCGGATCCAGTACCAGCAGATCTTCAACCCCGCTTTCCCCGACATCTGGGCCGGGTTCCTGGCGCGCCTGTCGCGCAGCCCCGCGGGACAGGCCGAGGGACAGGAGCTCGCGCAGCGTTTCGACGCGCTGGGCATCGGCGAGTCCGCACGCGGGCGTGCGCCGTTCGTCGACCAGGTGCAGCGGACGATTTTCCGGCCCCGCTACGACCTCGGCGACAGCCGGCACGTGCGGTGGCTGCTGGCCGGGGAAACGCCGCAGGACATCGCCACCCTGACCGAGTACCTCGCCGCGGACCGCGAATTCCACGCCCGCAACCCGGCGTTCAGCTCCCGCTGGCTGCGCCGCGATGTCGGGTCCGCGCTGCTGGCCGACCTCTGGGGCGTCGACGCCGACGAGATGGAAGGCGCCGGCGTCGCCCGGGGATTCCGCAGCGAGGGCGACGCCGTGCGCGCGCTCGCGCGGATGGTCGTGGGCTACCTCACCGCAGTGCGCGCCTTCCAGGAGCGAAAGACGAGCGCCCATGCTGGATAAGAAGATCGTCCTCCCCGGAACCCACCGGGCCAGGGCCCCGGAGGACACCTGGGCGCTGATCGAGCCGCTGCTGCCCGGCTACGGCGTGACCCGGGTCGCCGACGTCACCGGCCTCGACTGCATCGGCGTGCCCGTGTTCCTCGCGGTGCGCCCCGCATCGGAAACCCTGTCGGTGGCACAAGGCAAAGGCCACGACCCCATCCTGGCGAAGCTGTCCGCGGTCATGGAAACCCTCGAACAGCAACACGCCGAACATCCCGGCAACGAGCGGCGCACCGCCCTCGCCCGGGACCTCGACCTGCAGTATGACGTCGCGAACCTCAACGCGCGCGTCACGGCCGACGCGTTCGACCTGCTCGTCCTCGACTGGTACCGCGGCGTCGGCCTGCGCAGCGGTACGCCGACCTGGATCCCCTGCGACGTCGTAGACCTGGCCTTCACCAGCACCCGCGACTGGCAGCCCGTCCCGTTCGACGCCAGCAGCAACGGCCTGGCCTCGGGCAACACCCACGACGAGGCGGTCCTGCACGGCCTGTACGAGGTCATCGAACGCGACGTCGTGTCGACGCTGAAAGAACACGCGCCCGACCACCGGGTCTTCCTCGACCCGCGCAGCATCAGCTCGCCGTTCTGCCAGGACACCATCCGCCGCCTCGACGACGCGGGCGTCCAGCTGGAGCTCGCCCTGGTGCCCAACCCGTACGCGCTGCCCGTCGCGGTCGCCTGCATCTGGTCGCAGGACTACCCGGCCGTGTGCGCGGGAGCGGGCGCGCACAGCGATCCCGCCGTGGCGGTGTCGCGGGCGCTGACCGAAGCCGTGCAGACGCGCCTGACCGAGATCACCGGGACACGCGACGACATTCCGTCCGAAATCGACGTCTTCTCCTCGGTCTGCGACGAGCCGCGCTTCACCGTCACCGGCCTCGACTGGGACCTGGCGGTCGAAGGCCTCGGGTTCCAGGACACCAGCCTCAGCAGCGAGCTGGCCACGCTCGCACGGCGCGTTGAAGCCGTCAGCGGGCACGAACCGATCGTGCTCGACCTGTCCACGCGCCCGGACGTGTTCTCCGTCGTCAAAGTCGTCGGCCCCGGGCTGCGCACGATGCTGCGCAACGACATCCCCCGGTACTCGCCGCGCGCGGACGAGGCCGCCCAGTCGGCTCCGCTCGCGTCCGGGGCGAAGGACCGCGGATGACCCGTCGCCCGGCCCCGGGATCCGAGGCCCGCGACGCTGCGGACGACAGCCCGACGCGGGAGAGCCGTTCCTACGCGGCGAGGTCGCCGGACGGGGACCTGCTGCAGTACATGGTCCGGGTGCCGAAGAAGATCGAGTCCCCGTACGTGAGCGTGTTCCTGCACGGCCAGATCGAACGGGCGCAGTACCGCACGCCGGTGTTCCTCCGGCAGGAGACCTCGCTGTCGCTGAACGCGGTCTGTCTGTTCGCGTCCGACCCGGTCCTGGAACGCTCGCCGGACTGCTCCATCGGCTGGTATCTGTCCGGTGCACGGCACTTCTGGCCGCTGCTCGACCGCGTAGCTGCCGACCTGGCGCGACAGCATCGCCTGCGCGGCGTGGTCTGGCACGGCCCCTCCTCCGGCGGATACGCCGCGATCCGGATGGCGCTGCAGTCCCGCTCGCCGAGCCTGGCGCTGGCCATCGCGCCCCAGAACGATCCGCGCTCGTTTTTCCTGTGGCCGGAATTCGCGCCCTGGGCGCACCTGCCGGGAACCGCCGAACCGGAGAAACTGTCAACGCTGCTCGCGCGGCGACCGCCCGATACCGGGAAAATGGTCTACGCCGCGGTCAGCGACCGCGACCTGCTCCACCTCAAAAACCATCTCCTCCCGATCGTCGAGGCCACCGACCCCGACCCGGGCGTGTACGTCTCCCTGCTGCGCAACGGCCGAGGCCACGGAAAAATCTCCCACGCCGACTACTGGGCGGCCTACCGGCACGGCATCGCCCTCTGGGAGCGGAACCGCGACACCGCGACAGGCCGGCAACAGTGACCGCGCTGCGCAGCGGCGGCGCGGCGGAGCTGCTGCGCATCGGCGCGTTCCGGCGCGTGTTCGCCTCGAATGTCGTCAACGGTTTCGGATCGTCGATCGCTCCGGTCGCGCTCGCTTTCGCCGTGGTCGGCGGCGGCAGCGGCGGGTCGTCTCTCGCGGTGGTCCTCGCGCTCAACATCGTGCCCACCGTGGTGTTCCTGCTCTACGGCGGAGCGCTGGCCGACCGCGTGTCCCGGTCGCGGCTGCTGTTCGCCGGCCGGCTGAGCGCCGCGCTCGTCCAAGCGGCGGTCGCGGCGGTCGTGGCCGTCGACGCCCGCGCGACGCTCCTGCTCGGGGGCCTGTCCTTCCTCTCCGGAGCCGCCGCGGCGATATCACGGCCCGCGCAACAAGGGATCCTGCGGCAGATCGTGCCCGAACACCTCATCCAGCAGGCCAACGCACTCGCCCGGTTCCCCCAGAACGCGGTCCGCGTCGCCGGACCGGCCGTCGGCGGGCTGGTGATCAGCGTCTCCTCCCCAGCGGTGGGCCTGGCCGTCGACGCCGCCAGCTTCGTCCTGTCGGCACTGCTGGTGCTCGGCCTCGACCTCGGCTCCGTCACGACCGCGCGCGGCACCCTCCGGCAGGACTTCGCCGAAGGATGGTCACAGTTCCTGTCCCGGACCTGGATGTGGACCTACACCCTGTCCGGGACGGCAGTCCTGTCCGCGTGGATGGCCGGCAACGCGCTGCTAGGCCCCGTCGTCGCGGCCGACCGCTACCACGGCGCAGCCGGCTGGGGCGCGCTGCAGGCCGGTTTCGCCGCCGGCATGGTCGCGGGCAGCGGACTCGCCCTGGCCTGGAAACCCCGCAGACTGCTGACAGTAGCGCTCTGCGTGTCCTGCGGGCTCGCGCTCCCGCTCGCCGCGATGGGAGCGCACGCGCCGTTCGCGATCGTGATGACCGCGATGCTCCTCGCCGGGCTCGCCATGGACATCGCGAGCGTGGCCTGGAACGTCGTCCTCGCCTCCCACGTCGAGGACCGGCTTCAAGGACGCCTGTTCGCGATCAACGCCTTCGGCGAAACCGCCGCCATCCCGCTCGGATACATCCTCGTCGCCGTCGCCCTGCCCGTCGTGTCGCCCGGCCCGCTGTTGCTCGCCGCCGCTGCGCTCATCGTCCTGGCATGCCTGGCCAATCTCCTCGTCCCCCAGGTGCACAGCATCGTCCGCGACCCTCAGCACGCATGAGAGCCCGTTCCCAGCTCTCGTGCAGCCACCCCGCTCCGGGCCTGGTTCCCGAAGCGACTGACGCTCTGCCCGAGCGGTGGGTTACCGCCGGAAACCGGCCCGGACCCCGGCCACCACGGCGGGGTACCGCGGACCATCCGCACCGCCTCCGACTCGACCGGCGCGGCGCCCGCGCCGTCGCCGGTCACGAGGACGCTCCCGGACGGCGCGGCGGCGCGTAGGGGTCGCAGTCGGTGTAGCGGTCGTCCTCGCAGTATCCGTCGGCGTCGTATTCGTCGAGGTCGAAGCCGTCTTCCCAGTCCAGCAGGTGCGGCCAGTCCTGCGGCGGGCCGGGCAGGATCCGCCCGTTCGGCGGGTTGGCCACCCACAGGGCGTGCACCTCGTCCGGGCCGTCGGCGTGGCGGCGGATGAAGTTCTCGTCGTAGATGCAGAACTGGCCGCGGTCGTCGCGGTCCTCGCGTGCCTCGCCGGGCAGGGCGACGATCCGGTCGATCGCGTCGTTGTCGCAGTCGATCTCGACCATGACCGGGACGACGTAGCGAACCCAACGGGTGGTCATCAAGACCCCTTCCTCGAGGCGGCACGGAGCAGTTGTCGTGCCGCGGCAACGGCCGGCACCGCGGCCGTGGCGATGTCGCCGGGGAACAGCGCGCCGGGCACCAGGTCCAGCGTGGTGACCGGCACCGTCTCGGGTGGGGACAGGTCCAGCACCCAGTCGCCGAAGCGGCGGATGGTGTGGGTGATGTACGGGGAGATCGTGGCCAGGTCGTCGGGATCGATCGGGTGCCCGTCGCCGGCCAGGGCGTTGGCGGCGGCGGTGATGTCGCAGGCGTTGGAGTAGATCACGCAGTTGGCCAGCAGCTCGTTGAACTTGACGATCTTCTCCTGGTAGTCCGGGTCGTTGCGGCCGATCGCCTCGCCGCCGAAGCGCAGCCACGCGGAGAACCCGTGGAACGCCTCGGCCTTGTTGGTGATCGCGGTGATCTGCTCCCGCAGCTGCGCATCGGCCAGGAACCGCAGCAGCGTGATCGTCCGGATCACCCGGCCCAGCTCGCGGAACGCCCGGTACAGCCGGTTCTTGCGCGAATTGTTGCCCAGCCGCCGCAGCAAGGTCACTGACGACAGGCGGCCCTCGCTGATGGAGATCGCGGTGCGCAGCAGGTCGGTCCAGTGCGTCTCGATCAGGCCCCAGTCGATCACGTTGTCGCCGAACAGCGTGTCGATGTGCTCGTAGCGTGCGTCCGCGGACGGGCGGTAGAAGTTCAGGTCGTGCCAGTTGCGGATCCGCGGCAGCAGGTCGAACCCCAGCAGCGCCGCGAGCCCGAACACCGGCAGCGACTGGCCCTGGGTGTCGGCGTGGATCGTGTCCGGTTGGAGGTCGGAGTCGTTGCGCAGCAACCCTTCGATGATGTACACCGCCTCCCACACCCCGCACGGGATGAAGTGGCTGAACAGGGCGATGTAGGTGTCGGAGATGTGGCGGTAGGCGATCCCGCCGTAGCCGCCGTAGCGGATGTGGGACTCCGCGAGGATGTTGTTCTCCCAGGTGTCGACCTGCGTGCCGTCCGCGGCCACGACCCGTCCGTCGCCCCACATCCCGGCCACGTCGAGCTTCGCGAACTCGTTGATCACGTCGGTGGAGGCGGCGTCGATCTTCGCCGACGTGGTGTGCTTGTTCGCCGCGATCGACAGCTCGTGCGCGGACACCTGGTCGCGCATGTGCCGCGCGACCTGCGCCGGGCCCAGCAGCGTGCCGTTCGCGAACACGGTCAGCACGTAGCGGGCCATCCGGTCACCGCGGATCTTCGGATCCGACCCCGACGCCGGCCCGAAATGCCGGGTCCAGCCGAGCAGGTGCGCGGTGCGGGCGAGGATGTCCAGCAGCCCGCGCTCCGGGAGCCGCTGGTGGATCGCGTCTTCCAGGGCGAGCGCGGACGGCCGCCGGTCGGCGCCCTTGCGGCGGCGCAGGACCGGACGGCCGTCCTCGAACGACAGGTCGGTGTTGTGCGGGAACCCGGCGTCCACCACCGCGGCGATGTCGCCCAGCGCGGCCCGGTAGTGCGCGGTCAGCTGCTTCGGGTCCGACGGGATGCCGGCCTGGCCGCAGAACTGCACGGCCAGCGGCTCGCACTCCTCCCAGGACATCAGCTGCGCGTGCAGGTTCGCGAACGAGTCCGCCCCGGCCACCGCGATGTCCCCCGACCGCAGCTCGGAAGCCAGGTAGGAGAACACGCACACCTCCAGATGGCGGCGCACCAGCTTCCCCGGCCGGTCCTTGACCACCAGGGTCTTGCGCCACGCCTCGGTGACGAAGCCGATGTCGATCGCCGCCGTCACCGCGTCCGCGCCCTGCCCGACGGTGACCTTCTCCGGCACGTATTCGCCGGTGCGGCCCCGGATCGCGCGCAGGAACTCCACCGCGTCCAGCACGCTGTGATCCGCGCTCGTGGCCTCGAGGTCGAGGGTGTCGAGCAGCGTGAACAGCGCCGAGCGGTGGCTTTTGTAGAACTTCTCCAGCAGCGGCAGGTAGTTGTTGCCGTGATGCGCGGCTACCACCTCGTGCGCGGCCGACAGGCGTTCGATCCCGCCCGCGTCGGACAAGGTCTTGAGCAGCAGCCGCCCGGCCTGCTCGGCCACCGCGGCCGCGGGCGTGCCGTTCTCGGATCCGGCGGTGGCCTCCCGGGCGCCGGCCAGGACGTCGCCGAACACGTCCAGCAGCCGCTCCGACTCCGCCCGGTGCTGCTCGTGCAGCTCGGCCAGGCGCTCCTTGCCTGCTGGTCGCAGCCCATCGCGACCGCGGCACAGTCGGAACCGCGATCGTGTACCCGCCCCGGCACGTGGCCGAAAACTACGCGACGTACGCCCGCAACGCCGGAGCCAGCTCCCGGGAGCAGGGCAAGCTCCTGGCCGTCGGCACGGTCGGCCTGGCGAAGGTGTCGGCGCTCTGGTCGTCGACGAGCCGCACCGCGGCCGCGGCCTCGGCGCCGCGCTGCTGGGCCAGGCCAGGAAGATCTTCTTCGCGCACGGCTACCCGCTGGTCTACGGCCAGATCCCCGCCGACCGGCCCGACCTGATCGCCTTCTACCAGCGCCAGGGATTCGAGGTCCGCGGGCCCGAGGACCGCCTGGACCTGGAGATGGTGTTCGGCATTCCCGGCGGCATCCGGCCCGACCGGGACGAACGGTTCTTCGTCTGCTGGAACCAGCGCCTCTGAACCGACGCCTCTGTCCGACCGGGCGGCGACGAGACCCGCCGAACACCGGTCAGCCAGTGCCGTTTCCGAACCTGAAAGCCGTTGTGGTGTAACGACTCTCCGCGGTTGCACGGTTGTTTCTGCGGGTGCGGTTGCGGTGTGCTGGTTTTGCGATGTCCGGGTGGGTCGGCGGGAGCGATGACTACTCGGACGCGTCCGGTGCGGCAAGTGCGCGCGACTGCGCGCAGGACGTCTGCACCGCGAACCGCCGCGCAACGCCGAGCTGACCAGCTTCGGGGAGCTCGATCGGAGGTCACCGTCCTGTCGCGTCGATTGCCCAGGGCAGGCTGCTCACTTGATCCATATCCGCAGCACCGCCGTGACGGCCGCGACGATGATCCCGGTTGCCAGGGCACCGCCGCCAAGGGTGCGCAGGCGGCGCAGCAGCGGCTCTCGCGGGGATCGGGTCCGGAACCGGGTGGCAGGAAGGAAGGCGGCGGCGGGAATGGCCGCGCCGCTCGCGACCGCGGTAGCCAGTTCGACCAAATAGGCGCTGAGGACAGGGCGGCGGCGAGGATCGGCCGGATTCTCGGCGAACCACAGCAGCACCTCCCCCGCCGTCATCCCGGCCGACGGCTCCGATCCGGTGAAGCGCGCGGTGTCGCGGGTCAGCGCCCACGCCACTCCCTCCACCCGGCGGCGACGGAACCCGGGATCAGCGAGGTACGGCCGGACAGCACGGCTGAACGGCGACGGCGATGCCGCACGCGGGTCGAGCAGCAGGACCAGGCGAACAGCCCGCCCGATCGACGCCAACAGACGCCTCCGCGGTGACCAGATCCGCTGGACGAACAACAGGTAGAAGGCGCAGGCGACGAGCTCGCCCGCGACGAACGAGGGCGTGCGTGCGCCAAGGCCCAGCGGCGTCTCACGGAGTCCGAAAGCGAACAGAAAGAGGACGATCGCGAACACGCCGAGCATTGCCGCGAGATTCTGCCGGAGCACCTCGCCCAGGATCCGCTGCCGGTGGTGCTCGGCAACCCCGTTGTCCGCGAGATACCGGGATTCTCCAGCAGTGGGCGGGGCGGTCCAGAGCGCGGCGGTGGGCCCCCAAGTCCTCACCAGGAGCCCGGCTAAGTACCGCCCGACGACTTCGCGCACAGTCGTCCACCGCCTTTGCGCCGCTCCCCCAGGAACGGAACTGCGGTCGGCGACATCGCCGGCGGCCGCAGTAGAATCCGTGTTCTCCCCGGCGGGATCGTGCATCAGTCCCTCCCCGATCTCGGCACAGTCCACTTTGGTTCGGACCAGCCAGGTCCTGCGTTACATCCCCGGTTCCGGTGTCGCCGCGTGCGGCACCGAAAGCCGCGTCAGGGCTCAGTGCGGTCTTCGCTGGCGCGGCTCGTGGTCTATCCCGGGGTGGCGGCGACGCGGGAGCGCGGCCCGGAGGGCTCAGGATCGATTCCGGCATCGGATCATACGTTCGCGTCTGCTGACGCTCGTTCGGATGATGTGCCGCGACACCTGCACGACGATGCGACGAAGACCGAGAAGCTGATACCCGGCCCCACTCCCTCGTCTTGCTGGGACGAGAAGCCAGAACACGACCAGCCGTAGCGAGGCACCCGGCACAGAGGAACTTGGTTGCGGCTCCGGCTCGGCCTGACTGAGGCGGCACCGCAGCGAGGCGTGGTACACAAAGCCTGACCGGACCGAAGACCCGACGTGCGCGGAAGCAGCGTGGTTCCGCCGGGCCGCTGCCCGGTCAGGTCCGGCGACCATGCAGGCGAGGGAGGAGACGCAGCCGTGAGCGACGACGGGGGCATGGTCGGCGAACCCGTTGCGCGGGCGGGTGAGACGTTCGCGGCGAAACTCGAGCGCCTGATCCCCGCCCTGCATCCCGCCGACCGGGGTCCTTATTCGCTGCGGGAGATCTCGGCCGGAGTCGAGGCATACACCGGTGTCACGGTCTCCGAGACCGATCTCCGCCAACTCGTCGCCGGTGACCGCACCGATCCCTTCCCGGAGGTCGCGAACGCCCTCGCGACGTTCTTCGGCGTGCCGCTCGCCTACTTCACCGACGACGGCACGACTGTCCGCATCGACGAGCAGGTGGCGAAGGTCGTGGCCTGGCGCGACACCGCCTCCAGCGCGCTGGACCAGTACGAGGCCCAGCCGCGCGCGGCGCGCAGGCGCCGCAGGCCCAGTCCGCCCGGAGCCTGAGTCCCGCCGAGCGTCGTGGCGACGAGGACCGGTCGTGGCCGAGGGGCGGTTGGATGTGCGGCATCACCAGTCTCAAGCCCGGAAGGGGCGGAGGTTGGGCGCACCCGACCGGTCGCCGATATCCCCGAGAACGAGGCAAGACGTTGGATCGACGGTGCGTCTTCTGCGGTTCCACATCCGAATTGACCCGAGAACACGTCCTCCCCGACTGGCTGACTGGCCTCGGCCTCGGCTTTTCGCCCGTCGTCCACCACGCGGGGCCGCTCAACCAGGTCCCTCGAGAGTGGTCGTCGAAGCCGTTCCGCACCACAGTGCGGATGGTGTGCGCCACCTGCAACAACGGCTGGCTCAGCGAACTCGAACGCAAGGCCAAACCCGTGCTCACGCCGCTGATCCGCGGCGAGCCCCGGCGTCTGTCGGTCGATGACCAGGCCCTGATCGCCGCCTGGACGTGCAAGACCGCCCTCGTGTCCCTCCTGGCCTCGGCGACCGGACCCAGGCCGGGCGGGCCGCCCGAGGAGTACACGGCCCTGTACGCCCATCGCGACCGCGCGGAGCCACTGCCCTTCAGCCAGTACTGGATCGGCTCCTACACCGGTGATCTCCGCGCCGCGTCGGCCTGGGTCACCCCGTTCGTCATCGAAGCGGCTGGCGCTCAGTCTCCGCCCGCGCTGCCCTCGGGCTACGCGATGACGCTGGTGTTGGGCAGGCTGCTGGTGCAGGGCGTGCGTTTCGTCGTGCCGGCACTTGCCGTGGAACTGGTTACCCAGCGGGGGTTTGTGGACATCTGGCCGCCCACCGACACCGTCCCGTGGCCAGCGGCCGGATTCGCCGACGACGCCGTGCTTGACCGGATGAACCGAGCGCAAACCCTGATCTCCCAAGTCGAGGGCGTTCGGCTGTCGGCGTTTACCCCCGCGACCGAACTCCCCGCCAGCACCTTGGACGGCACGCTGATCCGGCTGCCGCTGTACTGCGGCAAGCACGAGGCCGCGTACCCGGCGGAACTGGCCTACGCGACTCAGCGAACGGGCAGGCACTACACCTTCCTCACCGGCTGTGAGTGCCCATTCGGCTACATCATCCGCACCGAAGCCGACGGCGCTCACATGAAGCGATGGGGCGATCCTGCGGCAGTCGAGGCAGCCTACGAGGAGTGGCCCGGCGAGGAGTTCGTGGTCTCCGTCGAACACGGCATCTTCTCCTGCAAAGAAGAAGACTAGACCCGGAATCTCTTTGGCCAGCCGGTGCAGCCGATGCCGCGCAGTGCTTCGTAGCGTTCGTCGGACAGGTTCTGCCCGGTCCGCCGGTTGCTGCATGTCTGAGGTCCAGCCGCCGTCGGCGTCGGGTTTGAAGGCGGCAACGCCCTCCGTCCACGCAAGCCGTTATCTGCCTGCGCTGGTGATACGCGCTGCGTCTGCGGTTTCTCCTCAAGATCTACCTGCAAGGCGGACCGGATCATCTGCTGGCCGCCGCCCGATGCTGGAAGGGCCCCTGCGGATGCCGCCCAGCGAAATCCGACCTTTCACCGGGTGGCCCGGGCCCTCGTCAGGCTGGTGACTCTAGCCGGGGCACTGCCGGACGGCACCGGAAACCCAATGCGGACAGCCTCTCGTTCATCCCGCGCAGCGGAGCGGATTCCCGCAACAGCCGGATCTCCTGGCCCTCGGCGGCGGAGGAGGCCGCCGCCGCGCAGCATCCGGGCCTCCTCCGCGCACTCGCAGTCGAAGCAGATCAGCACGTTTCTGGCCCCGGCCGCGGTTCGAGCCGTCATCCGGTCTTTCTCGTCCTCGTTCAGCGTCCGCCCGCACCGCGGACAGCCCACCGCGACGCGCGGCTCTTCCAGGTCGTAGCCGATCACCTCGGAAACATCAGCGTGGAACCCCGGAACACCATCCGCGAGCTGCACCAGGTGCTCCTCGAACTCGTTGCGCGGTCCAGGCACGCCACCCAGTGAACTCTCAGAACGTCCCCGCCCGACGTAAATCGCCCGCTCCGCCACGCGGGCCGGGCCCCGGCCAAGGACGGAACAGCTGAAGCCGAGCCCAGCGCGCCGTGGCGCCAGCGATCACCACGTGGCCGAAGCGGGCAACAACTTCGCGACGGCACGAGGTTTGCGAGAATCTTGGCGTGCCTGACGACGATGCCCGTCCGCTGACACACGGGGTCCGGGTTCGGCGAGCTCGAACCGCCGGCGGCCTCGAAGGCCCGCCAGGGCCGGTCATGGCCGGATTTCGTTCGCGTCCCTGGTGCCGTCGAGGGTTTGCATGATGCCGACCAACAGCAACCGCGTGACCGCGTGCAGGGCTTTGCTCGCGCCGGGGTCCGCGCCAGGCGGGTTCCGTTCGATCATGTTCAGCATGTCCATCGCCTGCCGGTGGGCGGCAGTGTTGCGCAGGGCCAGGATGTCGGCCTCGGCCTTGCCGGTGCGCGCCTGCGTCGCGGCCATGCGCTTCGCGAACGCAGCGGGCGTCGCGCGTGTTCCCAGGTTGGCGCGGTAGTCCTCGAGATCGGCGAGCATGTCGTGAAGGTCCGCGCTGTGCGGGTTCCGTTCCAAATGCTTTCTCCGTGTCCGGGGCGGGTCCGTCTCAAGCAGCGGGCCCGGGGCTCGCGGCGCTGTCGGGTCATCGCGGGAGGCGTGCGGCCTGTGCGGTGATCAGGTCGGCGCAGGCGGGGGTGGCGATGCGGTCGAACCGCAGCGGGCCGCGGTCCAGCGCGGGATCGCGCAGATGCTGCCTCAGCGCCAGCTCCGCCCACCGCGGGGAGGCGCGCAGGACCAGCATGGTGACGGGCTCGCGCAGGGTCAGGGTGGCCTGGTCGCGGGGGTTGAGCACCAGGCCGGGCTCGGGCGGGCATCGGTAGGTTCGCCCGTCCAGCAGCCACTCGGCCTCGCCGCCGGCACCGGCGGGGTCGAGCGCGGTGAACAGGAAGGCGGGGGCAGCGTCGATGACCAGCTCGACCGGATACGGGTAGGTCAGCCGCCACAGCGTCATCCCCGGCTCGACGTCGGCGACCCGGTAGCGCAGCTCGATCCGGTCGGCGAGGGCGCGCACGCGATGGCGGGCGCCGAGCAGATCGCGCTGGACGGCGGCGGCGTCCTCGGCGGTGGCGGCGACGCCGGCATGTCCCGTGGTCACCTCGCCGGGCCTCCGCTCCATCGCTGCGCCGGGGGCAGCCCCTCGGCAGCCGGACTCGACAGCCGCTGCTCGAGCCCGCCAGGCAGGATGCGTCCTGACCGGCGAGCGTGTCGGTCACCAGGCGTGGCGAGATCCCGCGACCTCATGTGAGCGGCTTGAGGACGGCTGTGAAATGACGCAGCGTGCGGGCCTGCTCGACGACGTGGTAGCCAGGAATGCTTGCCGCGGACGCTGCCACGCTCAATGTCTTGTCGACGACGTACTCGAGGTGGCTGCGGGTGTAGACGCGGCGGGGCAGCGCGAAGCGCACGAGTTCCCGCGGCGCCGGAATATCCGCGCCGCCGCCGGGGTTTGGGCGGCCGAACACCAGCGTGCCGAGGTCGGACACGCGGACGCCGCCGTGCTCGTAGAGCGCGTTGGCGAGCGCGGTCGCTGGAAGTTGATGCGGCGGGAGATGAGGCAGAAGGACAGCGGCGTCAAGGTAGACCGCGTGGCATCCGGTGGGCTCGATGACGGGAAGACCCGCGCGGGCCAGTTGAGATCCGAACCAGGCCGCGCACTCGGCGCGGTAGCGCAGATACCTCGGGTCGGTCACTTCTTCGAGGCCTTGGGCGAGCGCATCGAGGTCGCGGCCGGCGAGCCCGCCGTAGGTCGGAAAACCCTCGACTTCGATGAGCTGTGCACGGCAGCGCGCGGCAAGATCGGCATCGCGTAGCGCGATAAGGCCGACGATGTTGCCGAGCCCGTCCTTCTTCAACGACGCCCAGCAGCCATCCGCCAGTTCAAACGCTTCACAGGCCACGTCCCGCGGATGCCGGCCGGCGTAGGCGGGATCCCGGGCCGTCACCAAGTAGGCGTTTTCGGCGAACCGAGACGCATCCAGCAACAAAGGAACGTCGTACGTGTCGCACAAGTCCCGGGCTGCCCGGAGGTTCGTCATCGAGACCGGGTGACCGCCGCCGGCGTTGTTCGTGATCGTCAGAACCAGACAGCGCACCCGCAGGCCGTCGGGCGAGGCGAGCAGAGCCTCGGTCGCGGCCACGTCGATATTGCCGCCGAAGCCAGGTTCGTGATCACGGCTGGCGGGCAGGTCGAGGGCGGTGGCGCCCGCAGATTCGACGCTGGCGCGGGTGGTATCGAAATGGGTATTGCTCACGCACAGCTCGCCGGGACCCAATACAGCATCGAGCAGAATGCGTTCGGCCGCGCGGCCCTGATGGACCGGAATGACCTCGCGGTAGCCGGTGAGGCCGCGAACGACTCGTTCGAAACGGGCAAAGGAGCGCGCCCCGGCGTACGACTCGTCGCCGGAGACCAACGCCGACCATTGCGCCGCCGACATCGCGGCAGTGCCCGAGTCAGTCAGCAGATCGATGGTGATTGCGTTGGCCGGCACCCGGAACAGGTTGTACCCGGCATCCGCCAGCGCTTGCTCGCGTTCCTCCCGCGAGGGAAACGGGATGGGCTCGACCATCTTGATCCGAAACGGCTCCATGAACGCGGGCATACGACGGTCGTCCTCTCCTGCTCCGCGCTCCCGCGCGACAGCGGTGCTTTTCGCCGGATCCGCATTCCTCAGTTCGGCGGCAGCGGCCGTTCCTTCCTCAGGCAGCCTCGCGATCACCGTATGCGCTCGGCATTGTGCCGACTATCCCGAACGCGCACTTCATGATCCCGTTCGCGCAGGGGCGGAACTGCGCAATTGAGGCGGCGGGCCAGGGTGCCGCTGCACGCGCGACGCGACACCGGCGTTCGCATCCCGGCCGTGGCGGTCAACTCGCCCGGGCGGAGGTTCCGGAACGACGAGGTCGTCTGCCAAACTGCTGCGCACACGGTCGGTCCGCGCCGTCGCGGGTCCAGGGATCGCGAGACCTGGTCTTCGTGGCGAGCACCCGTTTGCGTGGGAGGGTCTGCGATGCCAGCAAAGCGCAGCCGTATCGTCGATTCGGACAACTACCGTCGGCATTGGCTTTCCTGCTTCCGGTTGGAGCCGCTGGATCCCGAGCGCTTTGACGCCCGCGGCCGGCACGCGGATTTCGGCGGCGGGGTCTCTGTGTCGTGCTTGAGCTTCGGCGGCCCAGTCGAGATCGAAATGCAGCCGCTGCTGACGACCTATCTCGTGGTGCTCCCGACCCGCGGTGAGGTCCGGATCTCTTCCGGTGGTTCGGACGCCCTCGCATCCCCCGAGCGGGCAGTGGTCGTGGACCCTGCCGACCCGCATTGGCAGGCGTGGGCCGCGAACACGGACGTCCTGTTCGTGCACCTGGCGGCCGAGGGGGTATGCGCGGCGGCGGGCACGCGAGCGGACGCGCCGCCGCGGCTGCCCGGCGAACTCGACGTGCGCACGGACCCCGGCCGCGGCTGGCGACGCGTGCTTGAGGCCTTGGTCACGAGCCCTGACACAGGAACGTCCGGCGCGGACAGCGACCTGACCACGAAGCTGGTGCTCGACCTTGCGTCCTGCCAGCTCGGCCGCTAGCCGGCGCACGCTCGGGGACGGGTCGAGGCCGTGCGTGTCGGGCCTTTCTCCGGAACCGCGCTGCCGCAGCCGGTCAGGCGTTCGCGGGCGACTGCGAGCCCATGATCTTGTAGCGGTCGGGCCAATGCGACCAGTACGCGCCCGTATAGCCCAACTCGGTCAGCCGAAGCAGGAACGGGTTGTCCGCGTAGTTGTTGTCTTCTGGGCTCAAGCCGGGGGCCGTGGGCAGCATGACCCGATCCCGGTCGCCGAAAGGGACGCAGTTCCACAGCAATTCCAGGCTCGACTGCCAGCGATCCCCGGGCGCTGTCGCACCCGCTCCGTCGGGGAGTTCGGGAGAAAAGTAGTAGACCGGCCTGAACCCGCCGCGGGCGTCGAACATGAATTGCCGTTCGTAGGCCGCAGCATCCGCGCACCGGCGACGCGGGGCGAGCATGATGGGCTCCGTTGCGGTGTTGGATTGCACCCCCGGCACCGCCGACGTGCCACCGCTCAGTTCGGCCAACTGTTGCCCCAAGGGCGAGTACGGAAAGACTCGGATGCCGAGCGTGTAGCCGACAACGGTGGCGTTGAGAGCAAGGGTGCTGCGTACACAGTCGCGCAACGTCGACGCCGTTTCTCCGGGCATACCCAACAGCACCTCGACCATCGTGGGAATGTCGTACTCGCGCGCCCACGAGCAGACTTCGGCCACGTCGCCGACATCGTAGAACCGGTGTCCCTTGCCGGTGACTTTCCATCCGTCCAACAGATCGGGCCGCATGTGATCCGGGGCGACGTTGATGCCGGCGCACCCGGCCTCCGCGAGCAGCGCCGCGTACTCCCTGTCGAACGGCGCGGGCTGCACGTAGACCCACAACCGCAGTCGGTGCAACGGCGAGGACGGATCGGCCCGCTTCCGGCGGATGATCTCGCGCAACACCCGCTTGCTGTGCGCGATGTTGAGGTTGAACTCGCTGTCGGTCGTGTGCAAATCATGCACCCCTTGTTCCAGAAGGGAGTGCATCTCGTCGACCACCGCGCCCGGCGGGCGGAGCGCGAACCGGCTGCCCTTCGCGTCCGGCTCGACGCAATGGGTGCAGGCATAGGTGCACCCGTTCTTGGTGAGGATGTTGCCGAGTCCGCCCAAGCGGTAGTAGGCCAGGTTGTCGACCTTGTCCTCGCGCCCGGAATACCGCCTGTACGGCGTCACGAGGTTGACCAGACGGGTCCGTCCCCGGTCGAGCCGCGCACTGCCGTGATTGTTCTCCCGGAGCTGTCCGGCGTGATCCTTCGCGATGACTCCCGGCACGCGACTGCCGTCCCCTGTGGCAGCCAGAGCCTCGGCGAGGCGCACGAGGGTGACCTCGCCGGGACCCTTCACGCCGAAATCGAGGTTGAAATAGTCGACCAGCGCGAACGGCATCGAGGAGAACCCGACGCCGCCGCCCACGATCGGGGCCTGGGTGCGGCGGGCGATCGCAGCGATGATCTTCCGGTGCGAACCCAGGAAGACCCGCTGCTCCTGCGGATAGATCGTGTCGGTGTTGCGGATCGTCACACCCACCAGCAGCGGCGAACGCCGTGAAAAGTACTGCTCCACCCGCGTCGACCAGCCCTCCCGGTCAAGACACAGGTCCAGCACTTCGACGTCGAAGCCTGCCGCCTCCAACGACGTCCCCAAGATGTCCAACGCGTACGGCGTGATCGGCGGATGCACCAGATTCGGGTTCACCAGCGTCACGAGGCCCGAAGACATTCCCTGTCCTTTCTTGGCACCAAGCCGACTTTCAGCGGATCGCGACGGCTCGCCAGTGCGGCGAGGCCCGTCAACGGCGGAGCCCCGCTGAGTCCGGGTCGCCTTGCACAGTCCCCTGATCCGCGTGGCAGAGCGCGATCCGCCCCGCCTCCTATCACAACGCAACGCGCGCGGGAGGTCAGCAGTTTCGCGCGAACTGGACGGCGATCAGCACGATCTGGACTGGGCTGCTGATCAGGTTGCACGCCTGCGATGGCGCTGTGCGAAGCAACTGCAGCCGACGATGAGCGTGTCCGTCCGGCTGCCTAACGGACACGCTCATCGTGCACACGCGAAACCCTCGTCTCGGGGATTAGGGATCGCCCGAACCTGTTCGCCCCGCCGGTCATCTTGGCCGCACCGGATCTGCAAATTGCAGAATACATGTTGCCCGATTGGAGGTATGGTGCGGTCCGCCGAGGAGACAAGAATGGCACTGAAGGTGCGACGGCGGCACCGAAGGGCGAACGCCGGAAGGATCGGGGGGTACCGATGACAAAGGTTCATGCGCATGAACCTCTGTCGTTGCTGAGAGGCAACGAACTGTTTCGCTCCGGTGACGTGGACTACGTGCGCGACCGGGTGGAGAGGATCTTCTGTCCTCACCGCCTGAAACCGGTCGGGCGCGGAAGCGGACTCGACGCATGGATGCGCACGAAAAAGCTGCGCGACATCGGAATGGTCCTCGTCGGGTACGGCAGCGAGGTCGTAATCGAACCGAGGCCGCTCAAAGAATTCTTCGTCGTCATGATCCCGTTGGCCGGGCACGCGCTGGTGCGATCCGGCGACAACGAGATCGAATCGCATCCCGGGCTTGCCACGATCCCCGATCCCGACCAGCCGCTGAGCATGCGCTGGAGCGCCGACTGCGTGAAGCTGATCGTGCGAATCGAACGCAGCGCGCTGGAAGAATTCCTGCGCGAGCACGCCGGCCATCTTTTGGACGACGGGCCCGTGACCTTCCATCCGGGAATGGACGTCGCCACGGGCTATGGAGCCGGATGGGCGGACATTGCGCGTACCATGGCCCGAGATCTCGACGGCACGTCGAGCCTGTTTTCCGACTCGTTCCTGGCTCGCACCTGGGAACAAAGTCTCATGCTCGGCCTGTTCCGCACACAGTCGCCGAGCTACGATTCCCGCTCGCCCGAGCCGTCGCACATCGCGTCTCGGCGCCATGTCAACGCTGCGCTCGCCGCGATCCGGCAACGCGTCGACGAACCGTGGACCATCGACAGCCTCGCTGGTGACCTCGGCATCGGCAAGCGCACCCTCCAAGCGGCATTCCACGAAGCCGGCAGCACCTTCACCGGCGAACTGCTCGAAGCCCGGCTCCGCAAAGCACGCAGCATCCTCCGCGACGCGGCGCCCGGCAGCCTGAAGGTCACCGGCGTATTCGCCCGCTGCGGGCTGCACCACCACGGCCGCGCATCCGGGCAATACCGGCAGCTCTTCGGGGAAAGCCCCAAGGAAACCCTGCGCGGCTGATTCAGCAGACGCACGCGAGGGCCGGCTGCCCGGGCCGCGTCCGGGGCCCGTCAATGCCACAAGGCACTCGCACGGTCTCGCGATCGGGCAGGGCCGAGAGCGGCCCTGCCCGGATGCGCACGCCGCGCGGGATCGCTCCAGAATCACCCGGCCCACGCAACCCTCGGGCACCTGCCGGTCCGAGTGACCGCGGCTGCGGTTCCGGCGAACCTCGCGGCCCGCGCGAGGACTCGTCGACAGTGCCGCGCCTCGCTCAGGCGGAGACGTCTTCCAGGACGCGCCCTTTGCTCTCCGGGCCGAACAAGACCACCAATATCGCCCCGACGAGGAAACACAGCGCGAAGGCGACGAAGGTTCCCGTGTAGCCGAACGCGAGAATGATCGGAGGAACAGCCAAAGGGCCGGCGATCGCGGAGACTCGCCCGGCCGTGGACGCCGTTCCCATGCCGGTGCCGCGAGCGCGCGTCGGGAACAGCTCCGGGCTGTAGACGTACAACGACGTGGCCACCGCGGTCAGCGCGAACTGCATGACCGCGCCGGTGGCCACCACGAGGCCGAAAGATGCCGCGTGTCCGTACGCGAAGGCGGCCGCCGCGACAAGCGCAAGCGCGCAGACGAGCACCACTTTGCGGCCGATGCGGTCCATCGCGTGCCCGACCGCCCAGGCGGCGGGAATGCCGGCCAGCGAGATCAGCAATCCGACCAGGATGGACTTCGAGATGCTCATGCCGCGGTCGACCAGAAGCTTGCCGACCCAAGTGCTGATGCCGTAGAAGGCGAACAACACGACCAGCCACAACGCCCAGCAGAGGAGCGTCCGGCTGCGATAGGCGCGCGACAGGAGTTCGCGGAACCCCGCGCGTTCTTTGTCTTCCGTGCGGGCTGTGTCGATCGCGACCGGCGCCGGCAACGGCGCCCCGGTATAGCGCTGGACTGCCTCTTCGATAGCGCGCATGCCGTTGTCGGCACGGTCGTGCAGACCGCGGGATTCGCACCACCGCGGCGATTCCGGGAAACTGCGCCGCACATAAAGAGCGAACGCGGACGCGACGAACATCACCGCGAACATCGCTCGCCAGCCGAGCGAGATCCCCGCGATGGCGACAGCCGCCAACGCCAGTCCGTTGAACGCGGCGTTTCCGGCGTTCCCGGCCACCTGCATCCATCCGGTCAGGCGCGCGCGACGATCGGCCGGCATGAACTCGGCCACGAGCGCGAAAGCGACCGGGAGCTCGGCGCCGATCCCAATTCCGGTGAGGACACGGAATGCGATGAACGACTGCAGGTTCCAGGCGAAGGCTGTGAGCAGGCTGGCGATTCCCCACACCAGCATTGAATTGATCAACACCAGGCGGCGCCCCCACCGGTCGGCCAGCATGCCGGCGACGGTGGCTCCCAAGCCCATGCCGACGAACCCGGCGCTGGCGACCAGCGCGGCCGCACCCGATTTGAGGCGCAGGTCGTGGCTGATGGGCGCGAGCAGGAACGAGACCATGTTCAAGTCGATGCCGTCGAGCATGAAGCAGGTGGCCAGAATCCCGCCGAGCTTCTTCTGATAGCCGGTGAAGGGCAAGCGTTCCAGTCGTGCCGCAATCGACGTCCTGCCGTGTCCGCTCGTCGCAGCATGAGCTTGCGGGTCCAAGAGACTCACCGTTGAGTCCTTTCAGTAATAGAGAACCAGCTCGTTGACCCCCTTGTCCCGACGGAACGTCCCGGAAGCGTCGGGAAGCAGCACAGAGACGAGGTCGCCAGCGTGAACGGGACCACGACCGCGCCAAATGATTGGACGTTTGAGGTAAAGTAAGCGACCTGCATCACACTGTCAACCGTCGCCGCCTCCCCGCATCCGGGGGCGGCAGCACAGAGGAGCTTGGATGGGACAAGGCGACAACGTCACGGTCACGCCGGGGCGGCGAATCGAACAAGACCTCCGCGAGCAGATCGAGAGCGGAGCGTTGCAGATCGGCGAGCGATTGCCCTCGGAAGCCGACCTGGCCGCTCGCCACGGCGTCGCCCGCAACACCGTCCGCGAAGCCCTGAAATCCCTGGCCGGACAGGGGCTGCTCGAGATCAAGGTGGGCGCCCGGGGCGGAACGTTCATCGCGCGCCCCTCGGCGGATTCGGTCAGCGGCTCGCTGCGGACCGCGCTGTCCCTCATGGCCGGCAGCGACGTGTCGGTCGAGAATCTGGTGCAGACCCGGGAGATCCTGGAGGTCCCCGCCGCCGAGATCGCGGCGCTGCACCGCACGGACGAGGAGCTCGCGGCCCTGCGGGCGACGCTGTTCGACCCGTACCGGGTCGAACCGGACCGGGTCTTCAGCTGCACCGGCGGCTTCCACCTGGGCATCCTGCAGGCCACGCACAATCCGTTGCTGGCCCTGGTGGCCGGCCCGGTGTTCCGGGTGCTGGAAGAGCGCTTCCTGCGCGACCGGGCGCCGGCGCGGACCTGGCTCGAGGTCGATCAGGACCACCGCGAGATCCTGGACTGCCTCGACCGCCGGGACCAGGCCGGCGCCCGCGAGGCCATGCGCGCGCATCTGCGCGCCGCTCGCCGTCATTACTACCAGGACATGGCCGAGTCGTGACCGCTGACGGTTGACGCCTAACTATTGGACGTTTACGCTCCTGAACGTAGCCGCCGCGAAAATTCGGACCCCGTCCGCAAGGTCCGCCAAGGCAAGGCTTCGCCGCGCAGTCCTGACTCGCGGACCCGGCCCGTCGTCTGCCGCTCGACCGGCCGGACGCTCGAACGTTCGCCGCGCTTTCCGCTCGCGGGGCGACGGTTTTCGGAATCGTCGGAACGATTGCATTCGGGAGATGAGGAATGACTGTCAAGACTGGCTGGCGGGGAAGGTTTTACGAGGATTTCGAGGTGGGCGACGTGTATCAGCATCCGTTGGGGCGGACGGTGACCGAGACCGACAACACCTGGTTCACGCTGCTGACGATGAACACGGCGCAGATCCATTTCAACAACGCGGCCGGCGAGGCCAGCGAGTTCGGGCGGTGCCTGGTGAACTCGACCCTGACGCTGGCGATCGTGGCGGGGCAGAGCGTGATCGACACCAGCTTCAACGCCATCGCCAACCTCGGCTGGGAAGACATCAAGCTCACCCGCCCCGTGTTCGCCGGCGACACGCTCTACTCCGAAACCACGGTGCTGAACAAGCGCGAATCCCGCAGCCGCCCGCACGCCGGGCTGGTGCAGGTGACAACCCGCGGCCTCAACCAGGACGGCGAACAAGTGCTCTCCTACACCCGCACCTTCCTCGTCCACAAACGCGGCCACACCGCCCCCGCAGCGTTCCCCGCCGCCAAAACACCCTTCACCGCACCGGAAGCGAGCCTGGCATGAGGCCGCTGGACGACGTGCGCGTCCTCGCGATCGAACAGTACGGGGCCGGCCCGTTCGGTTCCCTGCTGCTGGCCGACCTCGGGGCAGAAGTGATCAAGATCGAGGATCCCGCCGCCGGAGGCGACGTGGCTCGGTACGTTCCGCCCTACACCGAGGGCGAGGACTCGCTGTTCTTCCAGTCCCTCAACCGCAACAAACACAGCATCAGCCTGGATCTGCGCAACGCGCGCGGCCGACAGGTTTTCGAGGGCCTGGTGCGCCGCGCCGATGCGGTGTATTCGAACCTCCGCGGCGACGTCCCGGCACGGCTGCGGATCCGGTACGACGATCTCAAAATCCTCAACCCGGCGATCGTGTGCTGCTCGCTGTCGGGGTTCGGGATGACGGGACCGCGGGCCGGCGAGCCCGGCTACGACTACGTGCTCCAGGGCTACGCCGGCTGGATGACCTTGACCGGGGAGCCGGGCTCGCCGCCGGCCAAGTCGGGGCTGTCGCTGGTGGACTTCTCCGGCGGATACGCCGCCGCGTTGTCGTTGCTGGCCGGCGTGCACGCGGCCCGACGCAGCGGTGTGGGCATGGATTGCGACGTCAGCCTGTTCGACACCGCGATCAGCATGCTCAACTACCTGGCGACCTGGCACCTCAACGAGGGATTCGAGCCCCCGCGGACCCGCCGCTCCGCACATCCGTCGCTGGTGCCTTTCCAAGTGTTTCCCGCAGCCGACGGATGGCTCGTCGTCGGCTGCGCCAAGGAGAAGTTCTGGCAGCGTCTGGTGCGCGTTCTCGAACGGCCGGACCTGCTCTGCGATGCGCGGTTCACCGCGTTCGCCGACCGGCTGGCCCATCGGGACGAGCTCGAAGCGATTCTCGACAAGGAATTCCGCGGCCGCACCGTCGAGCAGTGGCTGGCCGACCTGCGCGCCGCGTCCGTGCCCTGCGGCCCGATCAACACCGTCGAGCAGGCGCTGTCGGACGAACACACCCTGGCTCGCGATCTGATCATCTCGACGAGCCATCCCACGTCAGGCACCGTCGCACAGGTCAACACCCCGGTGCGGGTGGGAGCGGCCCGGAAGGACCACGAGCGGGCCCCCGGACGCGGCGAGCACACCGCGGCGGTGCTGCGCGAACTGCTGGGCTTCGGAGAGAGCACCGTGGCCGAACTGCGCGCAGCCGGAGCCTTCGGACCCACCGACAGGTTCCCCGCGCCGCGGGCGGGCGGCAGCGGTGAACACCTGACCGGCGGCGGGCGCAGGAGCGGTTCCGATGACCGTCGCTGAGTCTCGCCCTCGATCGCATCCGCCGGCGCTTGTCACGACGGCACGGACGATGCTGTTCGTACCTGGCTCACGACCCGATCGTTTCGCCAAGGCCGCGGCTTCGGGCGCTGACGCCGTCGTGCTCGATCTCGAGGACGCGGTCGCGCCCGCCGACAAGGCGCGGGCACGCGAGCAGGTGCGGCGGTGGCGTGCGCAGGGCGGCGCGGGCATCGTACGAGTCAACGATCGGCGTACCCGCTGGTACCGCGAGGACCTGGCGTCGCTCGAAGGGCCGGCGGTCGTGCTCCTGCCCAAAACCGGCACGGCAGACGACGTCGAGGACGTACGGGGACTGCTGGCGCCGGAGTCATGGGTCATCCCCATTCTCGAGACCGCGCAAGGCATCGTGAACGCCCCGGCGATCGCCGCGGTCCCCGGTGTGGCCCGGCTGGCGTTCGGCAACGGCGACCTTGCCGCCGAGCTCGGTGTCGCCCACACCAGCCACCGGGCACTCGCCGCAGCCCGATCGGCCGTCGTGCTGGCAGCCGCGGCCGCCGGGATCGCGCCGCCGCTGGACGGGGTGACCACAGCGATCGACGACGAGGCCCTGCTCGCCGCCGACACCCGGCACGCGCGCGAACTCGGCTTCACCGGACGGCTGTGCATTCACCCCCGCCAGATCGCCGCCACGCATCGCGAGCTGGCCCCCTCGCGCGAGGAAATCCGGTGGGCCCGCTCCGTGGTCGACAGCGTCGGCACCGGGGCTGCGACCGTCGTGAACGGCGGCATGGTCGACCAGCCCATCCTCGCCCGCGCCCGCGCGCTGCTGGCCCAAGCCTCCCGGGCGCCCGCTGAGGGGCTGGCCTCCCGCCCCGTCCCAGCCCCGCCCGCACCCGCCGACACCAGCGCCGCCGGAGGCGCGAAGTGACCACGACACCCGGAAACCATGTCCTCGAGGAGAAGCCGATGACGACGACGTCCGCGCGGCACGAGGTGCGCGTCCTGCGCGACGTGCGCATCCCCACCACCGACCCGGCGGTCACCCTCTCAGCCGACGTGTGGCTCCCGGTCACCGAGAACCCGGTCCCGGCGGTCATCCAATTGTCCCCGTATCGCCGGGACCTCATGGCCGGCGTGAAATACGAATCCTCGTTGCGGTATTTCGCCGAACGCGGCTACGGCTGTCTGCTGGTGGACGTCCAAGGCATCGGATCATCCGACGGAGCCCTGCGGTCGATGCTGGATCCCGCGCAGGGAGACGACGGGGTGGCGGCGATCGAGTGGGCCGCGAAACAACCCTGGTGCACCGGTGCGGTGGGAATGTGGGGATTCTGCGCCAACGGCATGATCACCGCGTTCACCGCGTGCCGGAACCCGCCGGCGCTGAAGGCGCTGATCGCGATGACCAACCCGTTCGACCTGCAGTGGGATTCCGTGACCCACTGCGGCGCCCGCAGCGATGTGCAGAACAAGGTCCGGCGCGCCGGGGCGAACGTGCTGCAGCGATTGCTTCCCGCGCTGGGAAACTATTCCTCGCCAACGGAAGAGCGCCGGTGGCGGCAGCGGCTGGCTGCCCTCGATCCCAGCCTGATGGTCGGCAACCTCGCGGCTGCGGACCCGCGGTGGCGGGACTGGACGATCGACACCGGCCGCATCACGGCGCCCACGATGTTCGTCACCGGCTGGCGCGACATCTACATGAACTCCACCATCCGAGGCTACGAACAGGTCGAGGCACCCAAGAAACTTCTTGTCGGCCCCTGGATGCACACCCTGCCCCATCTCTCGCCCGTGGAGCCGATCGACTTCCTGGCCTCGGCATTGAGGTGGTGGGATCGCTGGCTTTCAGGAACGGCCAACGGCGTCGACGAGGAACCGCCGGTCACCGTCTACATCCAGGGCGAGCGCCCGCAATGGCGCACCTACGCATCGTGGCCTCCCGGCAAGGAGGACCTGCGCCTGAGCACGGCCGGCTCCCCGACGCTGGTCGACGCCGTCGATGCAACAGCCGACGCGTGCGGCGGATCCGTCATCGGGGTGTATGACCCCGACCCGACCGTCGGCGCGCAAGCCGGGCTCAGCAACATCGTCGGCTACGGGTTCGGCTGGCCGGAGGACCAGCACGAGGACGACAGCCGTTCGCTGTGCGCGACGAGCCTCGCGCTGGACGACGACGTGCTGATCACCGGGATGCCGTCCGTCACGGTGACCCTTGCGGCGGAGGGCCAGCCCGTGCCGCAGCGACTGGTGGCGC
Source organism: Streptomyces sp. AA4 (assembly GCF_000158875.1). Lineage (NCBI taxonomy): Bacteria > Bacillati > Actinomycetota > Actinomycetes > Kitasatosporales > Streptomycetaceae > Streptomyces > Streptomyces sp. AA4. The sequence goes on from NZ_GG657748.1 coordinate 226,558, forward strand.
GCTTGACCGATGTCGACCCGCAGGGCCGGTCCACCCTGATCGTGGGCGGTGTCGCATGCCCCACCGAACGACGGGACCGCTATCGCATCCGGTTGCGCCGCACCGCGTATCGGGTCGCCGCCGGCCACCGCCTGCGGATCGCGGTCAGCGACGCGGATTTTCCCCTCCTTCGTCCGCTTCCCTCGCCCTCTCCCCTGCATGTCGTCCGCATCGAGGCACACCTGCCGGTCGTCGACGAGGCACTGGGCGCCGACGGCGACGTCACACGCCTGGAGGGCGCGAAACGGGTGGGCTGGTTCGGGAAGCCCACCCCCGACATCCCCGGCTACGGCGGGACATGGAACGTCACCCGGGACTACGTCAACGACGGCATCGAGGTCCGCTTCGGCCAGCGCAGCGACACCACTGTGCCCGGCAGCGGGCATCTGGTCGAGATCGAGCACGAGACCACCGCCTCGGTGCTGCGTGCGCGCCCGGAGGCGTCGGTGGCCCGTGGACGCTACCGCGCGCTCGTGCACCTCAATACCGGCGAGACGCTCACGGCGGCGGTCAGCGTCCGCTGCACCGCCGCCAGCCTGTGGGTGCGCGGGGAGGTGTCGATCGACGGCGACACGGTGTTCTCCCGCACCTGGGATGCCCCGGTCGACGAGATCGATCCGGCGACCGTGCCCTCTCCGGAGCGCGACCCGCTCGGAGAGCCGGCGGCGACGGCGCCACTGCCCGTACAGCGTTGACACCCGTGCCGCCGGCGGCAGCGAGCCTGTGCGGACTGGAAGGAATGGCCATGGCCCAGCATGAGCCCGCGGGACCGGATCGGGCGTCGTACCCGATCCGCTTTCCCGACGTCCCTTACGATCCCGAGGACTCCGCGCTCGTGATCATCGACATGCAGCGCTACTACCTCGACCCGGCGGGCCCCATCGGCACCCGTCTGCGGGCGGAGTTTCCCCGGCTGTTCGCGGAGTTCTACCGCGCCGCGCAGGAGACGGTCATCCCGAACCTGCACCGGATCCTGACCCTGTACCGGGCCGCCGACCTCCCGATCGTGCACGTCACCACGGGCGCGCAGCGCCTGGACCGAGGCGACCTGCTGCCGCATATCCGGCGAAGGTTCGAGGACAGCACCGGCGCGGCCGTTGCGGCGACTGGCCTGGATCCCGTCTCGACATGGCGGGAGGTGGTCGCCGAGCTGGCCCCGCGGCCCGGCGAGGTCGTGCTCAACAAGGTGACCCGCAGCGCGTTCACCTCGACCGGCCTGGACAGCACGCTGCGCAGCCTCCAGGTCCGGAGCCTGCTGCTCGGCGGTATCGCCAGCGACGGATGCGTGCATCTCACGGCACTGGACGCCAGTGACCGCGGATACTGGACCTACGTGCTGGCCGACGCCAGCGCCGCGTTCGACCCGGCGATGCACCGCTCCGCGGTCGAGCACTTCCACCGGCTGTGGGGAACCGCCGTGACCACCGACGAGGTCGCCGACCGCCTCGCCTCGATCACAACCACGGACCGCGCACCCGCCACAACGTGACGCTTCCCTTGGCAGCGCCCGAAATCTGCGCTGCCCGTATCCAGTTCGACTGCGTGACCCACGACAGGTCCCTTACCGGACAACAGTTCCCACGCCTCAGGAGGTGTCTGGTGTCGATGCCGCAGCATTCGGCGACGCTGGCGATCAACGACCGGATCCAGGAGCGCCGCGCCGCCGGCGGCAAGGTCGTCCACCTGGGTTTCGGCGAGGCAGGGCTGCCGGTGCTCCCCGAGATCGCCGCCGTGCTGGCCGGCTCGGCCACCGCGAATTCCTACGCCCCGGTCGCCGGCACTCCGCAGGCCCGGGCCGCCGCCGCCGGCTACCTGACGCGGCGGCGCCAGCCGAGCACGCCCGACCACGTCGTGTTCGCACCGGGCAGCAAGCCGCTGCTGTACGCATTGTTGGCGGCCATTTCCGGCGATGTCGTGCTTCCGCAGCCAGCCTGGGTGAGCTACGCCGCGCAAGCAGCGCTGGCAGGGAAAGCCGTGATCCAGGTCCCGGTGCCCCCGGGCGGCGGGGGCCTGCCGGATCCGGACCGGCTGCCCGCGGCGCTGGACCAGGCCCGGGCAGCGGGGCGCTCCCCGGGCGTCATGGTGCTGACCGTGCCGGACAACCCGACCGGGCGGCTGCCCTCGAGGGAGCAGCTCGCCGAAGTCACCCGGATCGCGCGCGACAACGGACTGGTCGTCATCTCCGATGAGATCTACCGCGACCTCACGTCCGAGCCGTTCACCAGCCCCGCCGAGCTGCTGCCCGAGCGCACGATCGTCACCACGGGACTGTCGAAGAACCTCGCCCTGGGCGGCTACCGGATCGGGTTCGCCCGTATTCCGGATTCGTCGCTGCGGGAGGCGGTCATCGGAATCGCCAGTGAAGTGTGGTCCGGGCTGGCGGCGCCGATGCAGCACGTCGCGGCCTACGCCCTCGATGAGCCCGCGCCGGTCACCGCGCACATCCAGGCAGCCCGCCGTCTGCACGCCGCGGTCTCCGGCGCCGTGCAGGCGCTGTTCCAGGAGGCGGGCGCTGCCTGCCCCGGCTCCCAGGGCCCGTTCTACCTCTACCCCGACTTCGAGGTCTTGCGTCCCCGCGTCACCACCGGCGCCGACCTGGCCAGCCTCCTGCTGGAACGCTTCGGGGTCGCCGTCCTGCCCGGCGTCGAGTTCGGCGACGACCCCGCCGCGTTGCGGTTCCGCGCGGCCACCAGCCTCCTTTACGGAGACACCGACACCGAGCGGTGGGCGGCGCTGCGTGCCCCCGACCCCCTCCGGCTGCCCTGGATCCAGGAGTCGCTGACGCAGCTGCGCGAGGCGTTTCAGGACCTGCACTCGATCGCCGCGCCCACGCGCGGCTGACCTAGACCGCGGCAACCTGATGCGCGGGAAAGCCCTCGCTTCCCTGCATGGGACGCAAGTCGTCGAACCAGGTGGCGGTGTCGCTGAATTCCGCGAAAAACGGCCGGCCCACCATGTCCGGATCCCGGCACTGCAGGAACCGGCATACGAATGCCTTGGATCCCCAGATGTCGGCTACCCCGTCCAGAGCCACCTTGCCTGGCGAGGCGGACATCACGGGGCCCCGTGCCGTGCGTTCCAGTCCCGAGACCTGCTTGAACGCGTCGCGGTAGATGTCCACCACCTGCGCCAGCGGCAGGGCGAAGTACTCGCGGGCGCCGGTGTCGCGTTCGACGAACATGTAGTAGGGCACCGCGCCCAGGCGGACACTCTGGCGCCACATCTCCGCCCAGGCCGGCGCGTTGTCGTTGACGTGGCGGACGATCGGCGCCTGGACGCGGACGACCGCTCCGGTGTCGCGGATTCGGCGCATCGCCCGGGCGACCGCGTCGGTGCCGAGTTCGCGGGCATGCGAGAAATGAGCCATGACCGCGACGTGGCGGCCGGAGCCGACGATCTGCTCGAACAGCCGCAGCAGATCGTCGGAGTCGGGATCGGTGGTGAAACGGTAGGGCCAGTACGACAAGGCCTTGGTGCCGAAACGGAAGTTCCGCAGGTGCTCGAACCCCGGCCCCAGCAGCGGCTCGACATACTGACGAAGAACGTCGGTCGTCATGATCATCGGATCGCCGCCGGTGAACAGCACATCCGAGACCTCGCGATGGGAGCGGAGGTAGTCGACGATGCGGTCGTTGTCGTCGACCTGCTGTTTGAGACCGGGCATCCCCACGAATTGCGCCCACCGGAAGCAATAGCCGCAGTAAGCGTGACAGGTCTGCCCGTGGGAGGGGAACACGAGGACGGTCTCGGCGTATTTGTGCTGAAGCCCGCGCACCACACCACTGCCGTCCTGCGGAACGTTTTTGGTCAACTGGTCCCCGGGGTGGGGGTTGAGCCGCTCCCGCATCGGCGCCACGGCCCGCCGCAGCTCGGCCGGGCGCAGGCCGCGCGCCTGCAATGCCGCGACCTCGTCGTACATGTCGGCGGGCAGCATGTCCTTGTGCGGGAACGTCAACCGGAAGATCGGATCGTCCGGGACGGCCGACCAATCGATCAGCTCGTCGACGACATAGTTGTTCACCTTGAACGGCAACACCGACGACACCACGGAGATGTCGCGGCGGATGTCGGGACCCAGGCTGCGAACCTGCGGGATTCCGGACAATCGGCTTCCCGGAATCGTTGTCATCTGTGGTGGCACTGTCTGCCTTCCGTGCAAACGCGAGGGAAATGGATGCGTGCGAGCCGCCCGGCTCCCGCGGGACGGCCGTGTCTTCGCGGGCATTGGGCAGCGCGGCACGACGCGCCTAGCGGTGCGCCGAGGACGCTGCGGTTTCGATGCGGCTGCCCAGCCCCGTGAAGGGGTCTGCGATCGCCCGCAAGCGGGTAGTCACGTCGTAGGTCAGCGCGGCAGCGTCGACGCGGGAGAACAATGTGGCCGGGTACGCCGCAATCAGGTGGAGCCGATCGAGAAACGTGTACACCCCGAAGAGCGGATAGGGCCGGTTGAACGGGATGATGCGCGACCAGCCGGTGATCCTGACATCGGGAGGATGTTCGATGTCGGGCACGACCCCGATGTTGCTCACGACCACCTTGGCCAGCCGTTGCTCAAGTGGCGTCTCCACGCTCAGCGACGGGTAGCCCAGCGGCAGCTGTCTGCTGGCGATTCCTTGTTCGAGGTTGCGTTTCACTGTGTGTCCGAGAGCGGCCGGGTCGGAGTCATGGGCGACCTGGAGGTCGGCTCGGTGCCAGGCCACGAACTTCGAGGTCTCGGTCGCGGCGACCGGCGGTGTCACCCGCTGCCGCAGATCCACCGCCGTCAAGCACACCATGGCCGCCGGCCCGGCGACCGGCGTGCCGAACGTGCGCAGGCTGATCAGCACGATCCCGGTCACCAGGCCGGTTACCGATATGCCGCGGGCGCGGGCCGCGGCGACGATGCCGCGGGTCTCCGCCGGGCTCAGCCGGTCGTCGAGCTGCACGATCGGCGCTCGGTCCATATTGGAGGGTGCGCTCACCGGCGGCCCGCTCCAGCGTTGCGCTGCGAGCTCGGCCGGAGAGGCAGGCAACGACCCTCTCGTGCGGGCCTGTGGTGTCGAGCCGGTGACGATCGCGGTGTAGCGGTGCCAGAGCTCGTAATACAACGCCGTCCAGCCGCGCCCGTCGACGACCCCGATGTCGGCACGCAACACCAGGTATCCAGACTCCTGGCCGCGGATGAGCAACAGCTCAGCGACCCCTTGCGCGGGATCCCACGGGCGGCGGGCCTCGCGGTCGAGGACATCGTCCCCGCCGTCGCGGACGCGAATCGGCGGCGGGTTCCGGTCCGCTGCCGACAGCAGCTGCCCGGCCGGGTCTGCGATGACACGGGAGCGCAGAATGGGGTGCGCGTCGCACAGGTCGCGGTACGCGGATGCGAGCGCGTCGGTGTCGAGGTGGCCGTGGAACCGCGCGACCTGCGCCCGGGGTGTGCCCAAGCCGCCCAGTTCGATGTTGTCCAAGTAGCGTTCGAGAACTGTCAACGTGAGTCCCGTTTCGAAAGCGAATGGGGGTCGGTCGAGCCGGAACGCGCCCGGCGCTCACGCGGTGGTGGACGCCTCGGCGCGCGGCGCGGTCGGGAGGGCGGGGAACGGTCCCGGTTTCGCGACGTGCGCGCTCTTGTGGACGAGGAAGGTGCGGGTGTAGGAGAGCACTTGTTCGCCGTCCTGGTTGAGGCCGCGGGTTGTCACCTGCACCAGCCCGGCGTGCGGGCGGCTGCGGGATTCGCGCTTGTTCAGCACCGTGGTTTCGGAGTAGAGCGTGTCGCCGGCGAACACGGGGCGGGTGAGCTTGATGTCTTCCCAGCCGAGGTTGGCGATGGCGTTGAAGCTGGTGTCGATCACGCTCTGCCCCGCCACGATCGCCAGCGTCAGGGTCGAGTTCACCAGGCACCGCCCGAACTCGCTGGCCTCGCCGGCCGCGTTGTTGAAATGGATCTGCGCCGTGTTCATCGTCAGCAGCGTGAACCAGGTGTTGTCGGTCTCGGTCACCGTCCGCCCCAACGGATGCTGATACACGTCGCCCACCTCGAAATCCTCGTAAAACCTTCCCCGCCAGCCCTGCCTGATCACAGCCGGGCACCTCCATCCGGATCGATACGAAAGGTGTTGTTGCTGGTCGCGTCGGTGTGCCGAGGACGTCAGGGGGCCGGCGCGAGCGCCTTGGCCTCGGCAGGCGGCTGCATGGCGAGGATTCGGCGCGCACGGTCGAGGATCGGTTTGCCGACGATTTCGCCGTTCAGCCGTACGACTGATCCGTCCTCGGTGGAGGCGAGCACGTCGCGCGCCCAGGCGAGGACTTCCGGGCTGGGCGTGAAGATGTCGTTGACCACGGCGACCTGCCGGGGGTGCAGACACGCTTTGCCCCCGAAGCCCAGAGCCGCGGCGCGCCGCGAGTCCTCGGCCACGGCGTCGGTGTCTTCCAGGGCGACGGTGGCGCCGTCGAGCGGTTGCGGCAGGTGATTGGCCGCCGCGGCCAGGACCACAGCGGACCGGGCGTAGCCGAACGGCCGGCCGTCGGCCGGATCCACGGCGAGTTCGCTGCCCAGGTCGGCGTTGCCGAAAATGGTCCGCACCACGCCCGGCGCACCGGAGATCTCCTCGGCGTGCAGGATGGCGGCCGCGGTCTCCAGGATCGCGATCAGGCGGGCGCCCGCTCCCAGATGCCGCACCACCGTGACCACATCGCGGGCCTGGGTGATTTTCGGGACCATCACGACCGTGTGGTGGCGCGCGAGCATGGCCAGGTCCGCGCGGTGCCAGGGTGTTGACGCGTCGTTGATGCGCACCACGCAGGTGTCGGCGTCTCGCCCGGAAAGCCACTCGTCGACGTTGTCGCGCGCTTGGTCTTTCAGCGCGGGTCCCACGGAGTCCTCGAGGTCGAGCATGACGAGGTCGGCGCCGCTGGCCACCGCCTTCGCGAACCGGTCGGGTCTGTGCCCCGGTACCGCCAGCAAGGACCGCGCGCGCGAAACTACGTCAGGATTGGTCATGGGATATTCCTGCCCTTTCTCTCATCGTGCGATTCGAGACGAACCGTGGCGGGTCGTTTCACCTGTTCCGGACGGTCAACCTCGGACGGCTGCGGTCGCCGTCTCGGCGCTGCGGATTCGTTCGTCGGCCCGCTGCTGGGCCACTTTTAGCGGCGGGACATCGTCTTCGGCGGCCTGACACAGGATCTCGGCGGTCGTTTCGTAGATCCGGCCTACTCGCACGGCCGCCTCGCGTTCACGGTTCAGACCGGCGAGCTCCTGTGCTGCGTGGATCACTCCTCCCGCGTTGACGACATAGTCAGGGGCGTAGAGCACCCGCTGCGCGTGCAGGTCGTCGGCGACGGAGTCGTGCGCGAGTTGGTTGTTGGCTGCGCCGCACACCACCCGGGCACGCAGGCGAGCTACCGCGTGGGCGTCCAGCGCTCCGCCCAGTGCGCACGGCGCGTACACGTCCAGATCGGCGCTGGCCAGCGCTTCGGTGTCCACGGCGACGTCCACCTCGGGGTGATCCCGTCGCACGGCCTCGACGGCGCGGTCGCTGATGTCGCTGACCACGACGGACGCGCCGCCCTGCAACAGCCTTTTGACCAGAGCCGTTCCGACCTTGCCCACGCCCGCGACGCCGACCCGGCGACCCGCGAGCGACGGGGACCCCCACACATGTTCCGCACAGGCCACCATCGCGCGGAACACCCCGTAGGCCGTGGCCGGCGAGGGATCGCCGGTGCCGCTGTTCTCCCGCGAACGGCCTGCCACGTACGAACAGTCACGGGCGATCGCGTCCATGTCGGTTGCAGTCGTGCCCGAATCGGGGGCGGTGATGTAGCTGCCGCGCAGCGAGTTCACCACCCGCCCGTACGCACGCCACAGCGCGTCGGTCTTGTCGCTGGCGGGATCGCCGATGATCACGGCCTTGCCGCCGCCGAGCGCGAGGCCGGCGAGGGCGTTCTTGTACGCCATCGCTTGCGACAGGCGCAGTGCGTCCGACAGGGCGTTTTCGGCACTGGAATACGCATGGAACCTGACACCGCCGAGCGCGGGCCCCAACGCGGTCGAGTACACCGCGATGATCGCCTTGAGCCCGGCACGGGAGTCGTGATGAAAAACGATGTTCTCGTGCCCGATTTTGTCGAAGAATTCCGGAAGCATCGAAAGTCCTCCCCCAATGGAATCGGATTGGCCTGTCGGCACCAGCTCGTCGTGCACGCCGGATTCCGCTTGCGGCGCCCGCCGCGCGAAAGGGGATCCCGAGGCGCATCCGCTCTGATGGCGCGCACGGGACCCTCGCCTGCTCGTGATCACGCCCGAGGCGACAAGGGAACGCAGCTCGTCCCGGTCGATGCATGGCCAACGCTAGGACGTCCGCAGGAGGCGGACAATCCACTCGCCGTCGCGGTTCTATCCAGTATGCGAGGGACGCGCGGCGGGGTGGCGACACGGGAACCACCCGCCGGGGCGAACACGACGATGCCCGCGTGCGCGAGAGGGAAATCTCCGCGCGGGCGGGCAATCGGCCGGACGGCGGAGCGAGCCCGTGCCTCACGTCGCCGGGTCGGGTTTAGGGCCGGGGCGGAGGCTGCAACATCGCCCGATCGTTTCAGCGGCGGGGCAGCTATCTGCTGGCGAGGTCTGAGCGGATCGCGCCGTGGCGGCTCAGCATGGCCGCGCACGCCAGCGCCGCGATGATCGAGACAGCCCCACCGATGCAGAGCGGTGACCGCCCTCCGAACATCTCGGCCATCCACCCCACCATCGGACCGGCGGCAGGATAACCGCCGAGTTGGGCGAGCACGTAGAACCCCATGACACGCCCGCGCATCTCCGGACCGCAGCGGGCTTGCACGAGCGACAGGGCAGTGTTGAGGAAGGTGACGCTGGCCAAGCCCACGGGCACGAGCGCGATGCCGAACGCAACGTACGTCGGCATGAACGAGACCACGACCTCGGCGGCGCCGAATCCCGCTGCGGCAAGCAGCATCACGCGCACCCGAGGCGAACTTCGGGTGCCGCGGCGTGCCGATAACAGCGAGCCGGCGAACGTACCCACCGCCAGCAGCGTTGACAGCAGCCCGTATCCGTCAGCCTGAGTTCCGAATACATTGCCTGCGACCACTGCGAGCGAGGTTGCGAACGTGTTGCCGAACGTGCTGACGAAAAACACGAGCAGCAGCACTGCGATCAGGTCTCTCCGCCCACGCACGTAGCGGAGACCTTCTCGCACCTGTCCTTTGGCCCGCCCTGCGGCCGAGGCACGGAACAGCTTGCCCGGCTCCATGAGCGCCAGCCCGGCGACCACAGCCGACGTGCTCACCGCGTTCGCGAAGAACATCCACCCCGTTCCCACCCACGTAATTCCGAACCCGGCCATCGCGGGCCCAACTATGCGAGCCAAGTTGAACACCGAATAGTTGAGCGCGACCGCGTTCGGGATCAACGCGTCCCCGACTATCTCGGCCACAAACGCCTGCCGCGCGGGAACATCGAGCGCGCTGAACGTCCCGAGCACGAAACACAGCACGTAGACGTGCCACAGCCCCACTGCTCCACTTACGTCCAGCAGTCCCAGCACGCCGGCCTGCAAGGCAATTCCGCTTTGTACCGCGATGCACAACCTGCGTTTGTCCGCCCGATCGGCGAGCACACCCGCCCACAGCGACAGCAACACAGTCGGCGCGAACTGGAGCGCGACCGCAACGCCTAACGCAACCGCGTCGTGCCCCGACAGCTGGAACACCAGCCAGTCCTGAGCGATTCGCTGCATCCAGGTGCCGACATTGGAAACGACCTGCCCGACAAAGAACAGCCGGTAGTTGCGGATCCACAGAGACGCAAACATGTCGCCCTTCGGCACCGCGGCAAGCTGCTCAACCGCCGCGTCATCGGACGAGGGACATGACTGCGCTTCGCTACCCGAGTCCGCTGGCACCGTCCTTGGTTATCGCATCCCTCTTCCCCCGGCTATCCGCTTGCAGCCCAACCGCTATCCGATTCGCGTTGACGCAGGGATACGCTCCCCGCGATCGGATGGCAATTCAGCCTGCGCACGCAGGCCAGGGCGGTCTCGGTCGCCATGCCAAGCGAGCAGGCCCGCGGCTCGGCCAAGCAGCGCTCAAGAACGCCGAGGCCAAACCCCTCCCCCAGACCGCCCAGCTTCGACGGAAGCGCAACCAGACGCCGCCGGATCGTCGCGTTCGGCAGCACCGAGCCAGAATCCAGCACAAGGACGCTCCGCTCGCCTGGCTCGGGGCACTCGGTCAGCTCGCGCACGTACTTCGCGATGTGCGGGCGCTTCGCGGTGAGCGGGCCAACGCTGAGCCGGGAAGTCCGCGGCCCTGGCTGCTGCTCATGACGACGGGGCCGTAGGCCGCGTCGAGGTCGTCGGCGACGGCTTCCCAACCCGCTCCTCCGCGGAGAATCCCGGCGACACGTCCGCCGGCCAGCAGCGCGGTGAACCACGCGACGTGCTCCGCGTCGAACCAGAGGCGCGGTGATCGACCGATCCATGCAGGCGGGCGAGGAACGCCGCGGTGTCCGGGCCCTCGGCGGCCGCCGTGTTCAGCACCGCATGCGCGACCGGGACCGGTTGGCCGCCAAACGGCACTGGCGGCCGGGAAGTCGTTCGCCGTCACCGCGAACCAGCGCCACGACGACCGCTGGGAATTCCACGCCACCTGCACCGTCGCCGGGGTGACGACCGCGACCCAGAATTGGGAGGCCGAGAGCCTGGCCAGCACCCCGGACGGCATCGTCGCCGAAGTCGCCGCGCGCGACGTCCTGCGCCAGCTGGCCCGCACCACCCGTGCCCGGGTCGCGGAGGCCGCGCGGCTCCTCGAGGAGTTCGACGTGCTCGCCCGTGCCGACGCCGCTGGTCCGGCCGCACCGCCGGCGGGCGAACAGGCTCCCGACGGCACCGGCAGCCCACGGGATCTGCCGGAGGGCCGTTGAATTTCCGCGCCGGCAGGCTGTGTCTTGAGCAGGAGCCGGTCAGGGCTCGGGTTGGCGGTCCCAGAGATGGACGGTGTCGGTGATGCGCAACGGCTTGTCGGGCGGGCCTTTGATGTGGGCGGGCACGATTTTCTCTTCGTGTTCGCAGTCGCCCCCGGCGTGGCCGCGGGGGTTGAGGCAGGTGTTGCGCCGGTAGGGCGCGACCGGCCAGCGGCAGGACCAGTTCGGGGCGCTGCGGCCGGTCGAGGCGGCGGCGTCCTGCTCGGCCGCGGCCCGGCTGGGCCGGTGCGCCGAGTGCACCCGCACGATCCGCACGCCGGGGCCGGCGGTGATGCCGTTGCGTTCGTCGCGGCGGCGGCCGGCGCGGGACCGGGGCAGCTCCTCGGTTTCTGTCAGCGGGTTCTTGGTCCCGGACTGGCCGATCAGCTGCCAGGCGGTGTAGACGACCTGGGTCCATGCGTCGGTGGTGTCGGGCTCCGGAACGGCGAAGCCCGCGCCGTAGCGGAGCAGGCATTCGTTGTCCCAGACCAGAGGAGGCAGAGCGAAGCCGTGTTCGGCGCGGAACCGGCGCATGTCGCCGACGGAGACCGCCCGGCCGTCCGGGCCGGTCGCGACGCGGACGTCGTCGGGCAGGGTGGCGAACTTGTTTTCGCCCGAGGCGTAGAACGTCAGCCGGATTCCCTCGAAATCGTCGGGGACCTGCTCGAAACCCGACTTGGTCTGGCAGAGCCACCGCGGCCGCGTTCCCTCGACCACAATGTCTCCCGGTGTCCAGGAGGACCAGGACACCGCCACGATCGGCGTGGTGATCTCCACCTCGCCGTTGCCGTCGAACGAGGCTCCGCCGACCAGGGTGTCGAGTCTTTCGGCGTAGCCGCCGATCGGCTGCTCGAACAGCAGCAGCCCGGCGGGCGAAGGCAGGCGACGCGCGGTCGCCTTCTCGGCCGGAGGCGTCGACGCGGCCGCCAGCGCCAGCGACGTCATGTCCGCGGTGGCGTAGTACAGCTCGGCCCCGCCGAGGGTCTCGGCCTCCAACCTCCCCAGCAGCTGCGCGGCGATCACGCCGGGGCTGAACTCTTCGGTCCCGGGCACGACCGGCAGCAACGTCGCCTGGCCGGAATTGATCGCGGTGCACAGGCCCTGCATCCCGGCCTGTGTGCCGTAGTACTCGCGCAGCCGCGCGCGCCACTCCGGCAGTTCCGCCGGTTCCGGCGCGGTCCAGGGCTCCCCGGCGAGATCCGCCGCCGCAACGTTCACCACGACACAGTCACATCCCCTTACCGAGCGTGTCCGTCCACCGTAGCGAAAGCAGACCCCGCGCAGACGGGCACCGGGTTGCGCAGCAGGTCGCGGACCGCCCGGCGCGATGATTTCACGGCGCGGTCGCGATCGGCATCGAACCGGTCGACCCGCCTGGGTGCCTTCCGGGTTCTGTCGGTCCCGGATGCCACGCTGGCGGTCATGACCGCAGACGTGGCGCACCCGGACCTGATCGACCTGGACACCGGGGATATTTACGAGTGGGAGCCCGAACCCGCCGGCGGCGGCGAGCCCGGCTACAGCCACCGTGAGGACCACGACTTCGCCTGGCCCCGCAAGGACCTGGAGATCCAGTACCGGCTCGCCGAGATCCGCACGCTCAGCCGCGACGGACTCGACCGGCTGCGTGACCTGGTCCTCAACCCGCCCGAAGACGACGACTGAGCTGGAGTGCGGGCAGGTCCCCGGCGCTCGCCGAGTTGCGGCGCCCGCCGGGGACACCCACCCGCCCCGGGGCCTGGTGCCCGGAGCGATCGACATCTTGCCCGGCCGGTGGGTTACCGCCGGAAACCGGGCCGGATCCCGGCCACCACGGCGGGGTAGGGGCCGAGGTGGTTGAGGGTGTACCAGCCGCAGGTCCAGCGCAGGAGCGCGATCCGCGAGAGCCGCCATTCGTCGGCGGCATCGACGAGCACTTCGCGGCACAGGGCTTCGCGCAGGCCGACCAGGGTCGTGTCCTCGCCGCGGGTGCTCATGGTTCCCCACCACAGATCCGCCGGCAGCTCCAGGAGGTCGGTGAGGATCGCCGCGGCCGCGACGCTGGTCCCGTTGCCGTTGTAGCCCCACCCGAAGGTGTGCCCCTCCATGCTGCTGATCTGCGGTCGGAGCCGTCGCAGCACAGTCGCCGATTCCCGTTGTGTCGGTCCGCTGGCCGAGGTCTCCACGTCGATCCGGCGATCTCCCTCTTCGGGGGTGCAGCCGTGGTAGACCCAGTCGTCGTCGCTGGTCACGAGGTCGTTCCTCCTGGTTGTGGCGGTTGACTGGCGGCGGGCGGGTCGATCAGGGCGAGGGTGATGTCGCCCCCGGGGTCCCCGTAGCACTCGGGAAAAATCGGGCGGATATGCCTGACTGCGCTGGTCAGGCATATCCGCCGATTTTCGGCGGATGCTACCGGGGCCCCGGCCTGGTCGGCGCGGACGCCGCGGAAGCGCCTGTGCTCGGTGGCGAACAGCTGTGCATCAGCTCCGACGCCGGTGCGGCATCATGAATCACTGCGCGGCCGAAGCTGTGCTCGCACCATCACCGAGAGGAACGTCCCGTGGCCCGAGACAAGCGCGTCGTCGCCCGCATGAAGGAGACGGGCGAGAACTGGACTACTGCCCTGGCCGCGATCCGCGCGGAAGATGCGAGCCGCCGTAGCGCCACGGTCAACGTGGTGATGCACGCCGCCGCCGGATGGCCGGACGCCCTGCTCGCGGCGCTGGAGAAGGAACAAGGCGCGCTGGGGTTCAACATCGTTGGCCACTCGGATGCGGTCTCAGGCGAGATCGAATCCGCAGACATCTCGGACGACGAGCACGGCGAACACATTGAGCTGGTGCTGCGGATCAACCCGAGCCAGCTGAAGTACCTGCCGAAACACCGCCCCCTTGAAGTGGAGCTGTCGAGGACGACGCTGGCTCGCCTCGCACGGCGAATGCCGAACAAGTGAGCGCCGGGCGGGCTTGAGGAAGCCGCGCAGCAGCCCGTACAGGATCAGCGGATCCGCCGGACGTAGGCGGGTGCCTCGCCGCGGCGAACTTCCTCCGGGCTGCGCTGCACGATTTCGTGCATCGCCCAGTACGACCCTGGCGCGGGCTCGATGGCCGCCCCTGCAGCGGCTTGACAACCACATAAGGACACCCCCCGGAGCGGCCGACGGTGCGCACGCGGTGGCCGAGCCGGGCGAGGAAATCGCGGAAGCTGCGGCAGCCCTCGTAGTTGAGCGGGTCGAACGCCGGGTCGAGGGCGACCATCTTCGACTTCACCGCCCTCACCTCGCCGGGCAGCTCCAGCAGGCCGCGCACGTGCTCGACCACCACCGCGGGGACCTCGGCCAGCTTCGGGAAATACCCCAGCCGCTGATACGACTTCAGCCACACCACCATGGCCAGCAGATGCTGATCGTTCTGCGTTTTCTCCCGCGCCCACGCGACCTCGGGGACTGTCGGCGTGAACGCCTCAGCCAGCTCCCGAGCGGGAACCACCCTCTTGAACCGCGGATACGCGGTCCGATCGATCGCCGTCACAACCCAGACCCCGAGCACCAAGCCGACGTAACGCAGCGGAGCCTATCCAGCACGCGCAGTCCGTTGCCGCGCGGGTTTTGCTACACCGAACTGATCACCCAGGCAGGTCGCGAATCTCTGAGCATGTCTCCCTGACCAGCAGATTCGGGTGCACATTGCGCCCTTTCGCTCGTATCCCGGCTGGCCCCCGACACGACCTGGCTCGGCGCCCGCACCGTCGCCGGTCACGAGGACGCTCCCGGACGGCGCGGCGGCGCGTAGGCCCTCGGAACCTCAGGCCCCGTCGCTCACGCGCGCTGCGTCAGCGACGGGGGGCCTTGAGTTGACGGCGCACCTCGTTCAGCAAGAGCGGTGCGTCAGGGCTGTGCTCTGCGGTGTCCGCGATCGCGGAGCTGCACCGGGTCAGGGGCGGGCCGGCCTCACCCGGCCGTCCGGATCGGCGAGGGACGGCAGGCCGCCGGCGACGAGGGCGCGGACGGTCTCGGCGAACGGGGCGTGGGCCGGGTCGGCTCCGTCGCAGCGGTCCAGCAGGGCGGTGAAGGTCGCGGCGACCTCGGCCACGACCGCAGCGGGCAGGCCGTCCCCGGCGTCGGCGACGCGGTGCAGCGCGGCGACCCGGGCGTGCGCGGCGATCGCTGCGCGGGTGGCCGCACCCGGGCCGGAGGGCGAGGCGGCGAGGGTTCCGCTGCCGGGCAGTTCGATCTCGGCCGCGTACGCGGCGGCGAGCTTGTCGGCGACGGACTGGCCCGGCCGCAGGTCGTCGTGGACGTAGATCTGGGTGGTGGCGATGCTGCGGTGCCGCAGCAGCCGCCGGACCTTGTCCAGCGGAATGCCCAGCTCGTTGTGCGCACTGGACCCGGCGGAGTGGCGCAGCGCGTGCAAATTCAGCTTGTCGGCGTGGGGGATCCCCGCGCGCCCGGCGAGCCCGCGCAGCGCTTTCGTCGCGCCCTGCTTGTCCCAGCGCCTCCCGGAGCCGGTGGCGAACAGCGGCGCGTCCGGCGTCAGGGCCGGCAGGCCCTGACGGGCGGCACGGCAGTCCAGGTAGGCGTCCAGGGCCAGGGCGACCTGCGGTGGCAGGGCGTCGGAGACCTCGCCCTCGTAGCCTTTCAACCGGTAACGCAGGCGCCGGCGGCCGCCGTTGTAGTGCAGGCCACGCACTCGCGCGGCGAGCGCGCCGCCGCTGCGGACGCCGGTGACCGGCAGAAGCCACACCAGCGCGGCCACCCGCAGGACGAGTTCCAGCTTCGCCGGGTCGTCTCCGGCGTCGTCGACTTCCCACCGCGCCTGGCGCAGGAGCGCGCCGGTCTGGGCGATGGTCAGGTACGGGGTCTCGGACTCGTCGACGGCGGCCGCCGAGGGGCGGTCCGCGTCCGAGACGGGGTCGGCGGTCGCCGTCCCGCCGAGGCGCAGGTACCGGTACCAGCCCCGGACCCCGGCCAGCCGCTGGTTGATCACCGACGCCGATGCCCCGCGGCCGGCGAGCCGCCCGGTCCAGGTGTCCACGTCCGGGGTGCGCGCGCCCAGCGGATCCAGCCCGCCCGCCTGGCAGAAATCCAGCCAGCTCACCAGCGCGCGGCAGTAGGCCTCGCCGGTGGCGGGCGACTTCGCGCAGCGCTTGCCCAGCCACTGCACCGAGAGGCTGCGCGCGGTGTGCTGCTCCCCCGGCCGCGGCATCGGCAGCGTCGCGCGCAGGGCCTGGAGCAGCGGCAGCAGCAGCGCCGGGGGCAGCAGCGGCAGCTCCTGGCCCAGTTCCCGGACCGCCGCGGCCGTGGCCGGGTCCAGCACGGCCCCCTGCCGGTTCCACCCGGCTCCGCCGCGGGGCTCCGGGGCGGAGCCCGCGCGCAGCGCAACCGCCGTCCCCGGCCCCGTGCTCCGGTCGTCGGGATGCGCGGAGGTCATCGGGACCGCGCTCCGTCGGCCGGAGCGCCGCACGGAGCGGGCGCCGGGGCCCGGTGCCGCCGTCCGCACGCCCGGGCGCGTTTCGTCACGGTGACGCCTCGGCGGCCCGCGGGCGTGCCCCGCCGCCCCTCCCCCGGGCCCCTCCGTGCCCCACGCGGCCCGGACGCGCTGGGGCCGCGTGGGGCGGCCGCCGGGTTTCAGATGATCCATAACGCACATTATGGCATACGTCCGACGGTCACTCACAATGTAAAATTGTATTAACTGACTAGGTTGAGTAAAATTTATTCTTGAGGTATCGTCCCTGGTCATGATCGACGAACCGTCCCCGACCAGCGGAAACGCCGCCGCGGCGGGATCCGGGCCCGCGCCGCCGGCCGACGGGCTGCTGGACGGGCCGGGCGTGCCGCCCGAGGAGGCCGGGACCGGACAGTGCGAGGCGTGCGGCCGGGTCCTCCCCCGCGCGGCCGAGGGCGGCGGGCAGCCGCAGCGGTTCTGCCACGCGGAGCACACCCTGTGGCGGGTCCCCGACCGCAAGGGCGGCACCAAGCGGATGCGGTGCCGCGAGGTCGCCGCCGCCTGGCAGGTCGAGGCCGCCACCCGCGGCCGCGCCGACGCGCCCGGCCCGCCGATCGACCTGCACGGCCTCGCCGAGCAGGTCGCCTCCTTCGGGACGAGGGCCGCCGAGGTGCTCGCACCGCTCGGCGCGCTCGCCGGGCAGGCCGACCGGATCCAGGAAGCCCTCGCCGGCGACGTCGCCGCAGCCCGCCGCGAGGTGGAGGCCATGCGCGCCCGGGTCCGGGAGATGGAGGGCCAGGTATCCGTCGCCCAGGCAGCGGCCAGGACCGCGGAACAGGAAGCCCAGAAGGCGCGGGAGCGGGCCGCCGCCGCGACATCGAAAGCCGAGCAGGCCGAACGTATCGCCGCGCAGGCCACCCGCGAGCGCGACCAGGCCCAGGGCCAGCTGGACGCCGAACGGAAACGCCGCGAGACCGCCGAGGAACTGCGCGCCGCCGCCCTCACCGCCAAGGACCTGGCCGAGCAGGAGAACGCCCGCCTCGCCGCCGCGGTCGAGCAGCAGACGCAGCGCCTCGAGGAACTGCAGACCGGGGTCCGCGACACCGCCCGGGCCCACAGCGAGGAGATCGGCCGCCTCCACCAGCAGCACGCCGAGGCCCTCGCCGCCGCGCAGGCCGACCACGACCGGACCCTCGCCGAACGGATCGACCGCGAACGCACGCGCCTCGACCAGGAACTCCAGCGCGCCACGGCCGAACACGCTGCGGAACGGAACCGGCTCACCGCGGAGCTGGACGCCGCCCGCCGCAGCGCGGCAGCCGACGCCCGCGAGCAGGCCGAGACCATCGGCGCGCTCAACCGCGAACTCGGCGCCGCCACGGTCCGGGCCGCCGCCGCCGAGACCGACCGCGAGAACGCGGCCGCCGCCCTCGCCGGCCTCCGCACCGGCCTGGAAGAACTGATCAGCGACATCGCCGTGCCCCGGCCCGAGACCAGCCAGCCGGCCGACGTCGCGGACGGCACGCGTGCCTGGTTCGCCGACCAGCTCGCCCGCCTGCTCGACACCCCATGACCCCGCGCGCCCGCTCCGGAACGCCGCGGCCCTGCGCGCCCGGCTCGGTGGGGTCAAGCGGAAAGCGCGCTTGACCGTCGACGAACTCACGCCGCTGCTGCGGCTGCACGTCGACAGTTCCAGGACCATGACCCGAGACGAGGTCGACCGCACTGTGGGAGATCAGCCGGGAGTCGGTGCGCTCGACCATGCGCCGCCACACGGTGGAGCCGGTGTCCCGCACCGTGAGCGGCCAGGCCGAATACGTCGGCGCCTGCGTGCTCAACGCGCAATCGCCGCGCGCCACGACTGGCCGACGATCCCCGCGACGACGCAAGCGCGGAGCAATGAATAGGACCCGACGCCCCGGAGGCGCACGCGCCGGGCGGAGCCGCTATCCTTCCGGCCCACGGGGCTGTCCTGAGTCCCAGCGACGACGTGCCGCACACCCGATCCCGGCGGCGGCACCGAGCCGAAGCAGCCCCCGGGGCAGCAGGGAATCTCCCGACCCGTGCTGCGTGACGACGAATGTGTCCTCGCCCCAAGCCTGACGTCGGTCGACGCCGGGACGACCGCACGGTCAGGAGCCGCAGTGCCCTCCTCGTCCTCCTCGCGCCATCGCCGCAGCCAGATTCTCGCCCGGCGCGCGTTGACGCTCGAACAGCACGAACGGGCAGCGGTCGACTTCGCCCGCTATGGCGTGCTGCCCTCGACCCGTCCTTCGCTCTACGGCCGGTGCCAGCGGGAACTGGAGCACTACATCCTCGCCAACCTCGGCCGGGGAGACCTCGCGGCTGCGACGGAATGGCCGGACGGAACGGTCTTGGGGATCCGCTCGGTCACGCCCCGACCGGACAGCTTGCTGTTGGACCTGCACCCCGACGCACTGCTGCCCGTGTTGCACAGCCTCCTCCCGCTCACCCGCTACCTCGACGCTGCGGCGCGGGGCCGGGCGATCCACGTCTGGCCCAACGGGACCCGATCGGTGACGACCGGCTGGTTCTACAGCGATCTCGTCGACGAGGTCGCTGGCGTCCCCTGCCTGCGCGCGACACCGACAAAAGCCGGGCTGGCGCTGGCCATGCTCGACGAGGACGCCGAAGCGCCGGGACGGGTCCTGCTGCGGGGCATCACCGCCGAACTGTGGAGCGGCCTCGCAGCCGAACTGCTCGGGACGTACACCGACCGCGACGACCCCGAGTGGCATCACCAGCCCGACCGCATCGCCCCCAACGAACATTGGCATCGGTTCCACACCGGTCAGGAGCTGGCCCGCACCCGCAGCGCCGTCCGCGGCAGCGGAATACTCCGCCGCATCGGCCTGCTGCAGGGCCGCGACGTCCGCGCGATCGCCGTCGACCCCGGCCGCGACCTCGCGACCGGCACGATCTTCGATGCCCCCGGCTGGCCCGCGCGCCGCCCCGGCCAGATCGCCGTCCGCCTCGCTCCCGGCTCCTCAGGCGGACCCGGCCCGCTGCTCTGGCTGCCGACCGCACCCGACGACGGCGCCATGCCCGAGACGATCCCGCTCGAATCCGGCACCGCACGACCGCGACCGTCGAAAGACCAGACAGTCCGCCCGAGGTGAAGAGGACGAAATCCCGGCGGAGGCAATCGAAGCGCCGCACGGCCCGCAGCGGCGGCCAGGTGATCTACAAAGAGATCTGTGGCTGAGTCCCGTCGCTCGAAGAACTCGACCGGACGAGGTCCTTCGGTGACGGCGAGCCGGACCGGGCGTAGCCGCCACGATCGGAATCACCATGGCCGCCGTACCGCCACGCGATATCCACCGGCTCGACCGCGCCGCCGCCCTTTCGGCGGCTTCCCGATCGCCGCGCGAGCCAGCATGTCGGCGTGTATGTGCAGTTCGTTGGTGTTCGTTCGGACCCACAGCACGCGCACGCTGGACAGTCGCCTGACGTGCTGAACGATCGCGTTAGCACGCGTGACTTCTACCCAGCCGGGCAGTCCGAGCGAACGAATCCGCCGTCCGGACTCAACCGATTCGACGAGATCTTGCGCTACGCTCCCGGCGTTTTTGTTGTCTATCAGTAACGTGACGTCGCTGCCGTCGGGGTAGAAACCCAGCGCGTGATGGACCGCTTCCAGCTCGGGCCATTCGGCTCCGCGGCGGTCTTCCGCTGTGGTCCGTCCGCTTCGGCACCATCCCGCGTCGGTGACGAAGCCCCAGGCCGCCTCTCGCGACTCGGTGGCGAACGCCCCGTCTGTGGCGACGGTGAAACCCCCGCCCCTCGCAGGCTCGGGCAGTTCGATGACCCTGGTTCCGGCCCATTGGCGCAGCAGAACCTGGCCGTCCGTCGCCAGGTCGGCAGGAACTCGCCCCCTCCTTCGCTCTCATCCAGGCATACGGCAAGCAGTCGTCGCGGCTGCCGACCAGAGCATCGGCGCATGCGAAAGCCGCTTCGCTCGAACGCTGGAAGCCGCCGCGTTCTGCGCCGCACGTGCGGCACGTGGCCCACCACGTCCACAGTCCAGCCACCGTGGGGATCACCCACTGCTGGACCTCGTGGCGGCCTGTGGCCAACCGGTGCCAGCGACGAAGGTTCTCTCGGAGCACACCCGGTGCGAGCGTCGGCGGCATAAGAACGCCGCTGTAGCGACGAGCCTCAGCCTGCATTTCACGGCTGCTAATGCTGCTCAGGCGGTTCCGCGGCGGCGACCGCGGGGAAGCTGCGGCGCTACCGGCCCGGTCGCGGCTTCTGCGAGGACTCAGAACTTCGCGGGGCCGGCGCTTGTCGGCCCCGCGGTGCAGAAGTAGTCGCGCCCGGTCATCCACAGCGATTGCAGCATGTCCAGGGTCACCACGGGCACGCAGGACATGCTGACCTGGGATCCGAACGCGGCCTTGACGGCTGTGTTGACGGCTTCGAAGGCCATCAGCTGCAGCACGGCCGCGCCGGGACGACCCTCTCCGGGAGCGGCGTACAGGGCGGTGAGGTAGAGGGCTGCTCGCTCGATCGGCACCTGACCGGTCCGCCAGGCGAACCGGTCGACCGCGAGTGTTTCGTCGGGTTTCGGTTCGATCCGGGTGATGACGGCACCGATCGGCCACTTGGCCGCGGGCACCGTGTCGGCGATGAGCTGGCCGAGCTGCCGTTGATCGACTGCGGGCGCGCAGCTCGCGCTGAACATCGTGGGGCAGATGTCCCACCGTTCCCAGAAGCCCGCTGGCACTCTCGCCGTCCCCATGCTCGCAGGCTACGCGCACACCGGCCCTTGCTTTCACAGCCCGAGCAGGGCCGGCCGTTCACCAGCGTTTACCCGCCAGCAGACGAAGGCGGCCGTGACAGAGCGCTCAGCGCTGTTGCCTGGCGGTCCGCCCGGAGCGGATGCTGCGCGTGGCGCCGGTGTGATCGGCGTGGTGCTGCTCGCCGCTGCCGGCGGCCTTGTACTTGCGATCGCGACCGTGCTGGCGGTGCACACCGTCCGGTGCGTACGGCAAGAGCCGGCGGGTGTTCCGGCCGCTTCATCCGCCGGGGCCGGTCCCCGATGTCGGACACGAATCCGGACGGTCCTCGGTCCGACCCGGTGCGGCTGCCCTTCCCGGACTGTTGACGACGATCGCCCTGGGCGGCGGTGTTCTGCTTTGAACCGCCCGGGTGGCGGCGGTGCCGCTGCACGGCGATCGGCGCTAGCTTCGAGTGGGAGACGGTCGGCAGGGAGGCGCGGGGATGCACCCGGACTCGTCGAGGGCGGCGGCACGGTACCCCGATGCCGCTCCGTAGCCGAAGGAACCCGACCTCGCCAGAGTCACGGGACTGGCGGGGAGAGAAAAACGGGGCGCGGCCAATCAAAATGGCATGACGTCAATGGCACTATTAGATGACACCCACTCGGCTGTCATTTCTTGCTCACTTACAAGGTCGAGTCAGATCATTATTTCCTTCCAGCTTGCGGATTGGAGAATTATGATGCGCACACGTACCCGGTTCGCTGCGGCGGCTGTGGTGACCGCCTTGATTCCTGGTGCCGCGCTGGCCGGTACCGGCTCGGCCGCCGCCGCCCCGTCCGATGGATGCAAGTCCTGGGCGGGAAGCAGTCCCACGCACCTGTACACCTATGAGGGAAAGGGAATCGCGGGGTTCTACATGAACGAGCGCCGCAACAGCCCGCTGCACTGGCACGAATGCCTGAAAACCTTCGGCAAGACCATTTCCGGTCGCTTTTCATATCACGACGACATGGGCACGACCAGCGATCACTCCTACTACTATCTGGTGCCGTGGCCATTCGGAAGCAATAAAAACTTCTACCGCCTGCTGACGACCGACAGGCAGGATTTCAGCAACGAGGAGGTCTACGTGCTAGGCGACGAGTTGACCTACACCAAGCCCTAGAACGCCGGGAAGGGACCTACGCCAAGAACCTGCTCGCGGCACCGCTGCGAGCAGGTTCTTCCGAAAAGCGCCGGGCGATGTCAGCGGCGGGGCCGGGGTCGGGTCTGGTGCACCTGCGCCGGCTCGCGCACGGTGTCGGGCAGCAGGCCTTTCAGCAGCTCGCCGGAGTCCATGCCCAGTGCGTGCGCGGCGCCCAGCAGCTGGGGCAACTCGGCGCGGGTGCGCATGCCGCGCTCGAAGGCCGACCACCAGGTGGTCGACACGCCCGCCAGATAGGACGCGTCCTCCTGGGAGAGATCGAGCAGCTCCCGGCGCGCCCGGGCACGCCGGCCAACCTCGGCGGCGGCCCACTGCGCGGTCAAGGCGATCTTCGGCACCCCGCGATGATCGAGCGGCCTGCCGCGAAGAACCAGAGTTGATCACGGCAGCACGATCGTCTAGCCATGGACGTCCAGCAACGAACGTGGTGATCATGTTCACGCGATCCGCGCGTAAATGCTGGTCACAAGCGACACCGAGACAGCGTGGGCGGTCGGGTGAATGTCCTCACATCGATGCCGCCCTGAACCCGTTCGGCCGATTGCCCATCGCCGACCGGCCTACCACGATCGACGGTGCCCACAAAGGGCGAGCTTCCCCCCGGCTCGTCCCGGCGGCCCCTCGGCTGGCACCTCCCCCGGCTGCCGAGGGGCCGCCCCCGGCGCAGCGATGGAGCGGAGGCCCGGCGACGTGACCACGGGACAGGCCGGCGTCGCCGCCACCGCCGAGGACGCCGCCGCCGTCCAGCGCGATCTGCTCGGCGCCCGCCACCGCGTGCGCGCCCTCGCCGACCGGGTCGAGCTGCGCTACGGGGTCACTGCCGTCGAGCCGGGGCTCACGCTGTGGCGGCTGAGCTACCCGCACCCGGTCGAGATAGACATCGACTCGGCCCCCGCCTACCTCTTCACCGCGCCCGACCCCGACGACGGCGGCGAGGCCGAGTGGCTGCTGGACGGACGGACCTACCGCTGCCCGCCCGCGCCCGGCCTGGTGCTCAACCCCCGCGACCAGGCCATCCTGACCCTGCACGCGCCCGCCACCGTGCTGGCCCTGCGCGCTTCCCCGCAGTGGGCGGAACTCGCGCTGCGGCAGCAGCTGCGCGACCCCGCCCTGGACCGCGGCCCGCTGCGGCTCGACCACATCGCAACACCCGCCTGCGCCGCCCTGATCACCGCACAAGCCGCACGCCTCCCGCGATGACCGGCAGCGACGTCCCCGGCCACCGCGCTGACCGGGGAAAACGCATATCGCCCGGTGCATTCGCGGAGCGGATGGCCGCGACACAGGCACGCACCGGCAAGGACCAGGCCGCCATCCTGGCCCTGCGCACCGACTCCGCGCGCGGTCCGATGCGGTCGTCTACTTCGCGGTGTTCGACCTGCTCGCCGCCGACGACGCGGTGGCGTCAGTGCGCGAACGGGAGAAGACGACGTGTTCGTCGGCTGCCGGGTCGAGCACGCACCACCGCTGCAGCCCCAGCGCGGCCGCAGCCTCGGCGGCCTGCTCCAGCCCGGACGGCATGGCCAGCACTCCGGGCTCTCGGCGCGCCATGCAACCGGCCGCGCTGAGCACGACCAGCCACGCCGGCCGCGCCCGCATCCCGGGGGCGCGTACGGCGAACAACCGGCGGGCCGCATCGTCGGCCGAGCAACCGCGGAGCCCGCCGTCGAAGGCGACGAACCGGCTCAGCCCCAGCGGCGCCACCGGCTGATCGGGCCGGTCTGGTCCGAGGCGACGCCACCCCGTTTCCGCAGCCAGCGCCTCGGCCATCCGCCGGCACTGGTCGACCCTCTCCGCGGGCAGCAGGTCGGGGGCGCGCAGCAGGAAGGCGCTGACGTCGCCGCGGCCGCCGCGCAACGCCACCGTCAGCGGCATCCCGGCGTCGCGGGTAGCGCGGGCCACGGCCGCGACCGCCTCGCCCGGATCGTCGAGCGGCACCCGCAACCGGCACCACCACGCCCCGGCCGCGACCGCGGCCGCCTCATAGCCCGCCAGTCCCGCACCGGTCATTTCCCCAGCAGACCCCGTCCTCCCCGCAACCGCACGCATCCGCAGCAACTGGCCCGGAACTGTCCAGGAATCGTCCGGGGACCGCGCTGACCAGCCTCGTCCGGAGGAGTGTGACTGCGGGCATCTTGCGATCAGGCCGCGCCAGGAGCACGATCACAGCAGCACGTGCGGGCCGAGCAGGTCGAGCACCGGCCAGGGCGGCCCGGCCAGCACCTCATCCGACGCGGCTTTCGACAGATCTCGTGGATCGTGATCACGTCGCTGCGGGCCTGCTGATAGGACAGCCCCTGCTGCTCGGCCCGTTTGCGGACGGAGCGGGTCAAGGCTCGTTCGTCGCGTGGCATGGGTTGCTCGCTTCCCGGTGAGGACGCCGACGCCGCCGCCACCGCAGCCGTTTTCACGCCACAGCAAGGCAAAGAGACGCTGAGTCTGAGACATCTTCGCCCGAGGAGCGCACGTTCCCGCGTGGGCGGAACGAGTTCGGACCGGCTGGCGTCCAGCCGCGCACAGCATATCGACCCGCACCGACAATTCCTGGCACCGCGGCTACGTCCCCGCCGGCGCGTCGGGTTTCGCAGCGGCAAGGGCATGGTCGCTGGCGGGAGTGAGGGTGACGACGAAGTGGTATCCGCAGTTTGAGCATCGTGGGAATACGGATTTCGCAAGTGCACTGCCCGCTCCCCAGCAGGGCGGCGGCGTCCCTGACCCGAACGGCGGAGATTCGTCCCGGCGCAACGAGAGGCGCCCTACGGTGTCGGCTATGGCTGCCTCTCCTTCCCAACTCGGGTTGCGCTTCACCGACGCCGAAGCCGCGGCTCTGGCCCGGCTGCACCAGGCGGGGCTGCGGTCACGTCGCTACGACCGGCTGCCTCAGCGGGTGACGAGCGGCCGCTGGGAGTGCCCGTGCACGCTGACCGGCAGCCGCTGCCCGGCGGCCGGTGATCCGCTGGAACGACACTGCGCGGACGGTGAGCAGGCATTGGCCGGGCAGGACCATCCCGACCGCTGGTACCGCAATGGGTGCCTGGTCGCGGTGGTGCACTACCCCTACGGCATGGACCATGACGAGCTGACCACGGCCGCGGCAGCCTGCACGCGGCTCGGACTGAACCTCGACATCGATGCCCGCTGGGCCATCCATGCATGCGACCTGGGGACCTTGGCCGTGGTCATCTCGCACCGCGGCATCGGCTCAATCGCGGACCGCGCCTGACCTCAGCCGACGCTCGCGGCAGCCGATCACGCCGGCGGCTCCTGTCTTCCGGGGTGGGCGTCACCTCCGCCCCGACGCCGCCGAAACGGCAAGAAGTCCCGGCCCACAACGAAACCCGCCTGAAACCGGGCTCACCGACGACGTCGGAGCGGAGCTCCTCGGTCAGCCGGTGATCTGGAGTCCTCTTCGTCGTGCAGCTTTTCCTCGAAGGCTCTGGAAAAGATTGTCCAGATCTTCCCGGCACGCGGCGCAGTCCCCGCCGGTGCAGTAGTGCCCGGCCGGGAACCCGTGTTCGCGTTCCTGGAGCCTGAACCGGTGCACGGCGTCCGCGACGATCTGCTCCCGCGAGGCACCCGTCGCCTCTGCGAGCGCCTCGTCCTGGAACTCGAGCATAGTCGCGAGCCAATGGCACTCCTCTCGCGCAAGACCTCGACCGCCCCGGCATCGCCGTTCCGAAATTGACATAGACCGCGCAATGGAGCACATCGTGCACGGCGCTCCGAGGATGTCGACGAGCAGTCACCCGGCGGGCTCCTGCGGTGGCACACTGGGCAACGGTTCATGCGGCCGCGGGCGGAATGAACCGCGAGGAACCCGGCCTCCGAGAACAGGAAGGGTCGTCGCAGTGCAGAAACAGACCGCGCTGCGGCGGTGGTGGAACGGCCTGCGCCCCCACCACCGCGACGCCGTGTCGGAGCGTCGACCCCGCATGCCTCCTCGTCGACCTCCGGCGAGCACCACGGCGCGGAGTCGGAGGCGTTCACGCGGGTCGCGGCCATGGAGACCGTGATCGTCGCCGAGCACGCAAGTGACAGGCCGCAATGACTGTCACCGAAATCGGTGGCCGAACCCGGGCTGTCAGGCAGCGGAAAGGATCAGGATGACCGCATCGGACGAATCGGACGCCTTGGAGGCGGCCCGCGCCGCCGGCCGCGCTGAGGCCGAGGCGTTCTTCGCCGAACGCGATCGCCTGAGGGCGACGCGCCTCGAGACGCTGCTCGCGCTCTGCCGGGAGGGCGAGGACGCTCGCGTGCGCCTGGCGACGCGCTACGGCAACGACGACGAGAAGCGCTGGGTCGCCACCCCGGACGGACCACAGGTTGACCCGGTCAGTCTGCTGCATGCGTTTCTGGCCAAAGCCTGGGGCAGCAGGAATGGCCCGGAATTGGAGCGGGCGGACGCGCTCGCAGCAGCGCACGTGATCCGTCTCGCGCGCGACGCCGCGCGAAACCTCGAGGCGAACACGATGCGGCAGATCGTGCGGCAGGGGGTGAGCTGGGAAGAGCTCGCCTACGCCCTCGACACCACACCCAAGGAACTCCGGGAGCAACTGCGGCAGCCGGGAGCGGCGCCAGAAACCCCGATCCCGCCCGCCGGGGGACCCGGCCGGGACGGCGGCAACGGATGACCGGTCCGGAGGGCCCGGGACTCCCGAAGCTGGCCCGAGCCGCAAAGTAGGGGTGGAGTGCCTGGCCAGGCGATACTGGCGGGGACGTTCTGAGAGTTCACTGGTGACGGCCGGGGCGACGCGTTTGTCTGTCACGCGTGGTCGTGGTGCGCACGGCTCGGCACCCGCTGGTGCGCGATACCCTGCTTCGACCGCGTCCGCCGGGCCCGCGGCACGGTCGGTCACCCCATCGAGTCGACTCGCCGGTCGACGTCGTTGCGATCCAATAGTTTCGCCCACGACGACACCGGGCATCGCCCAGAAAGGCCGCGGCATCCAGTTGTCCTTGCACGCCAATACCGCCTCCGAGCACTCTCGCCCTCTCGCACGCGCTCCGCGACCTGCGGGACACCGTGCGGCAGCGCGCAAAGCGGTCCTCGCGATCGCGGGAATCGCGATCGCAAGCCTCTCCGCCTGCACCACCGCTTCGGCGCCGGACGCCCCCGCCCGGCCCTCGACCGGACGCTCCCCCGGCCCAACGGCACCGACAGTGCCGATGGTGCAGCATCCTCTCGACCTCGGCCGGTTGAGGCAGGCCCCGTGTGACGCCCTCACCCCCGACCAGGCCGACGGCCTGCTGGGCTCCGGCAGCCGGGGCGTCCCCAGGGTGCAGATCGTCGACGAACCGCTGTGCGGGTGGGACCACCACGGCGTCGTGATCCAGGTTCTGCTGCCGGTCCGGGGCGGCAACGGCATCGCCGACATCGCACACTCGTACGCGGACCGTCGTTCCCTCGACCCGATCCGCGGCTACCCCGCGATCGAATTCGGCAGCAAGGACGACCAGCACCGCAACGGCGAATGCCGGGTCGCCGTCGGCGTCAACGACCACGAGACGATCGACGCGAGCATCGTGATACTGCCCGGGGGCGACAACACAGACCCGTGCAGCGTCGCGCGCGACGTGCTCGACAAAACCATCGGAAACCTCCAGGAACATCCCCGGTGACGGAGATGGCGTGAGTACAGGCGACATGCACCGGGACGTCGTCGGCGAGGTGTCCGGCGCGGTGGTGCAGGCCGGAGCGGTCCACGGCGACGTCCACGTCCATTGCGGAACGAGCGGCCGCCGGTCCCGCGGCAACTGCCCCCGGCGTCAGCGGCGTTTACCAATCGGACGCGGGAATGGGCCGAACTCGACCGTCTGCTGTGCAACCGGCAGCGGCCTCCTTCGTCAGTGCTCAAACCAGTTTCTCGATCGCGAAACGTCCTTGGGCGGCGATCGCGCTCGCGGCCACCGCCCAAGGGGCTGACTCGCGTTCACTTGCCGGGAAGCGCCTCGCGCACCCGGGAGTTCGAACTCGCGAGTCGTGTCTTCGTCGTAGGTTCCGACCGTCACCACCAGCCGATCCTCACAGGCTTCGGCGTAGTAGGTGACGTTGTCGGTGTCGTCCCCGTCAGTCACGAGATGCGCGAGATACTTCGCGATATCGGCCAGCAAAAGTTCGTTCAGCGCGACCTGCTTCATCGGGTGGAAAACTCGTGGCCGAGCGGCCGGTCCGGTCAGATGTCAAGGTAGTTGGCCGCGTCTTCTTGCCGCCGTCTCATTTCCTCTCGCGCGCGCTCGACATCTTCGGACTCGACCCGTTCGTCCGTTTCGGTCGCGACGGAGAGCTGTTCAAGGGAATCGAACACGCTCAATTCGTCCGTGAGTTCGTAGTGATAGAGGACGAGTGCGAACCGCCCGCGCGCGGTTTCGGCGATCCCCACGGTCCAGGAGCCCGGGCCGACGGGATCGAGGGCGTCGCGCGCCGCGTCGCGCGCGCTCTCCGGTTCGACCAGCCAGTGCCCGTGGAACCTCACCGTGCGCGGCCGGGGGTCCTTCACCTGGACGGAGATCAGGGTGTCCCCGCTTGCCATTTTCTGGGTCAATGCGGCGGCGGCGAACTTCGCGATTGTCATCCCGGCGGCCGCGGCGGCCGCCGCGGCGCGTTGCCATGTCGGCAGGTCGCCGGACGCGGCGGGCACCAGCCAGTACACGGGGAACGGGTGGCCGGAAGCAGATGTGTTCGTCATGGCCTGTGCGCCTTTCGTCGACGGGGCCGGACTCGGGAGGGCACGGACGGCTCATTCATCTGCCGTCTCGCTTCATCACGGTAACATATTCTTCGTGTACACGACGAATATGTTACCGTGATGAAGCGAGACGGAAAAGGAGCTTCGCATGAACACGACGGACATCCTTGAGAACGCCTTTCTGCTGACAGCGGACCTCGACGGGCTGCGCGCCGGGCTGGTCGCCGGGCCCGGATTCGCGCAAGGTGCTGGCCGAGCGGGTGCGGACGGGCGCAGCGCTGCTGGACATGGCCAGTCCCGGCTGGCGCGACGACCTGCGGTCCCGCCTCCTCGCCGACGTGCGCGCACTGGACTTCGGGGACCCGGACGACGGGGTGCTGACGGTGCTGTTCGGCAGCCACGAGCGCGGGGTCCGCGAGATTTTCCGAGGCGTGCCGGTAGAAGCGGATCGCGCTGTGCTGTCGGCGGGCTGCGGGTTCGAGGGCTGCCCGATGGAAGTCGTCGGCGACTACGAACAGCAGGTCGTCGCCCTGGCGGAACTGTGGACCTCGATCGCGGGGGCGCGGATCCGGTGAGCTCCGGCGAAGGAAACGCCGGGGCCGGACCGGGCGGAGGCCGGAACCGGACGAGAACAAGGGCTTCCGGTGGGATAGCGCAGTGAGGTCGGAGTTTCAGATGCGCGAAGCGCACGAGATCCCTCCCGAAGCCCTGTCGGCGGAAAGCGCCTGTTACCTGGCGCTCTGGAAGCTGCCGAACGGGCGCGCCGCGGCATTCGGCAGCGGGCGGACGCCGAGCGAAGCGCGACAGGCGTTCCGATCCGGCTCGCGGGCGTAGTGCCTGTGCTGCACACCCCGGAAGCGTTGCGGAGCGCGGCGGCATCCGACGCGGAAGGGGGGGATGACGGACGGCCTGACACGGCGGCGGCGGACAACGAAAGGCGGCCGGGAGCCACGTGCGATGGCGTCCCGGCCGACTCCCGAAAGCTCACATCTGCGACAACGGAACCCGTTCAGGAGCACACCATGTCTACCACGGCACCCCTCATCGACCGCGTGGCCGCGCGGGCGGCGGACCAGGCGTTCTGGCCGGCGCGCAGGCGTCATCCGGACGCGATCGCGCTGCTGGCCGCGGCCCAGGCGACCGCGGCCAGCTTCGGCCCGCCGGTGATCCGGCGCAGCTGGCTCGCGGCTGCCCGCGCCACCAGCCGCTCCCTGGGCACGCGCCCGCCCGCTGCGCCGGAACTGCGGGTGATGGCGTTCACGCTGCAATTGGCGGACCAGGAACTGCGGCGGTCCCCGATCTGGTCGGGAACGCGCGGCGCCGCCCTGGACGAAGTGGCCGACGCACGAGCAGCCTGCGCGGCGGTGCTGAAGTGGACCGCCGTCCGCGCAGCCGGACGAGGAATCGCGGCGGACGCCCCCGCGATCGCGTGGTTGCTGGCGGCGTCCGCGCTGTTCGCGGAGGCCGGTCTCGGGGCCAGCCGCGCGGCGACCACGGCAACGGTGACCGCGCTGGTCGCCGCGTCGTCACCGTGCAAGGGGGCGCGAGCGTGAGCACGCTGCGCAGGATCCACGTCCACACCCGGCCGGGCCCGGTCGTGCTCGGTGTGGTCTCGCTGGTGCCCGGGATGATCCGGGTGGTGACGATCGCCGAGACGGAGACGGCGTCAGTGGTGCTGGAGCCGCTGACGCCGGGGATCGACGAGGGCCTTGCCGACGTCATCGGCCAGGCCGAGACGACCTCCGTGCCCGGACGCGTGAACGTCATCGCCTCGGTGGCCGACGCGCAGGGCGCGCGCGTGCAGACAATCCTGGACGCGCTGTTGTCGCCGGGCGCTCTCGACCAGGATCGGATCGCGCCACTGCGGATCGCCGCGTTCGTGCCCGAGGGTTCGAGCATCGCCGTCGACACCGTGCACGCGTCCGTGCTGTGCACGGGAGCTGGGTTCGACAAGGCGCAGGTGTGCACCATCGGCGGCGAGGTCGGCATCGAGGAGGCACAGCGGCCCGTGGTGACGACCGTGGCGGGTCGAGTGATGGTGGGCGTCGCCGAGCAAGCGCGGCTCACCTCCTTTGCCAGCGACATCGTCGTCCGACAACCCCGACCACGGAACAGGTAAGGGTCCGCAGCCCGTGCGGTCAAGCGCATGGGACAGCGCGCCGGTCGATCTGAGACACGGAGTTCTCGGCCTCCCGGGTCCGGGCGCGGGCGAGCCGCTATCGTCCGCACCCGGACCCCGGCCGCCCAGGGCCCGGCGGCGAGGACGAGGACGAGTATGAGCAGTTCGAACACCGACCGGCCAGACGATCTCCGGATCGCGCTCGCCTTGGTGTGGCAGGCAATCCGGCAGAACGGCGCCGACGTGCCCGACGCCACCGTGGAGGTCGGCGCGAAGCGCACACCGGCCGAAGGCCGCTACGACCCGGCCAGACGCGTGGTGTCCGTCCCGCGCGAAGCGGTGTCGGAAGGAGCCGCCGCAGTGCTCGGGGTTCTGCTGCACCAAGCGGCACACGCGGTCGCGAAGGAACGGCAACTGGACAACACGACCCGCGAAAGCCGGTACCACAGCATGGTTTTCGCGACCCTGGCGCAAGAGCTGGGGTTGGACGTGCAGCAGCACGAACGGCTCGGCTTCTCCGAAACGAGCCCCACGCCGAAAACCCGGGCCAAGTACGAAACCGTCGTCGCCCGCCTCAGCGCCGCGATCGAGCACGCCGACAACGAGCGACAGGCCGAGATGCCCAGCGCCGCGAGGCCCAAGCGTCTGACGATCGCCTGCGGCTGCACCCCGCCCCGCAAGGCGCTCATGTCCCCGTCCGTTCTCGAAGCCGGGCCGGTTTTGTGCGGAGTGTGCCGAAAGCCGTTCGCCGCGGTCGACGGCTGAGCAGCGACACCCGAACGCGAGACCGGCGAATCCGTTTCAACGCAGCACGCTCGCAGCTAGAGCCGAAAGGAAGCCCCGCCCCATCGCCCCGGTGCCAGGCGACGACCCCCGCAGGACCGCCCGCCAGTGGCCGAAATTCCTGTCATTGCATTTCGGATTGCGATAATCGGAACGCGTCGTGCGGATGCGGAATGCTCTATCGTGGGAACGAGGCAGAACGTCGCCTTTCGTAGGGATCGGTCGGCCGGGCTGCGAATCGCTTGCCGGCACACACACGCAGCCCGGTTCCCTCCTCCGGGAGGCCAGACTCCGGTCACACTCGAGGGGAAGGCGGCGCCATGACGACGGTAGCGGCCCCGGCCGTCACGGTCCGGTTCGACGAACACCCCGGCGAGTGGCGCACCGTCTACCACCTGCACAACGTGGACGAGCTGGTCGAGCAGATCGTGACCGGCCCGCCCGCCGACGCGGCGCCGCACGTTCGCGGCCACCGCGAGATCCACCTCGGCGCGCGCCCGTACGACCCGCTGCATCCGGAAATGGCCCCGATGATGCTCGTCGCCGCCGCGCGCGTCGTCGGCGCTGTCTACTATCGCGAAATCGACGCCGCCGGACACCCGATCGGGTACATCGCACGCGGCGACGGCCGCACCGACACCCCCGGACTGCCGTTCAGCGCCCAGGGGGCGCTCCGCTTCAAGGCCCGAAGACGCGATGAGCCGCGACCGGCTCCGCCAGGTCGTCCGGGCCTACCTCACCGACGGCCGCCGACCGGACATCGCCGGCTGGCGCGAATCCGAATGGGTCCAGTAGCACAGCGATGTGTGCTGGCACGACGATGACAGCGCCCTCGCCGACCCGCAGGTGACCCCGATCCACCTGTCTGCTGTTCTCGCCACCGCACCTCCCGTTCTCGGGCCCGCGGTACGCGGCCGATCGGCGCTCTGACGGTTCGGGCTTGCTGCGCGACCAGATTCGCTCTGCCCGGCGTAGGCGGCGAGCTCGATGGCAATGACGGGGCGACGCGCGCAGCCGCCGCTGTTCATGTTGCGTCGCCGGACTCGCCGGACTCGCCGGACTCGCCGGGCGAGCAAGGACAGCCGTCGTCCGTCAGGAGCTATTGGGAGAGCCGCCAGGACCGGGCCCCCTTGGGGGAATTCCAGGCGGTTCTCGCACCGCCCCGCGCTCGCGCGTCCGGCGGGCCAGGCTGTTCGACGCACGCAGGAAGGGCAGGCCGAGGACGGCCGTCGACGTAGCATCAGCTCCCGACGAGAACCGGCCGGGCCCGCCGCAGGCACGCGCGGAGGTCGCCCCGCATCGTCGCCTTCGCGACCGAGCTGGTCGCGGTCGTGCTGGGCGGGCCGCATGGCCAGGGCGATGCCCGTCTCGCCAGTGGCTCGGTCGGCGACACGACGCACCTGAGGCAGTCGTCCGGCGCACGGCAGAGCCGAGGCTTGGAGAGGCGAGCGCGGAGCGGGCCGGAGCCCCGCCCGAGGCGGCGAAGGGATTGACAGTCCGGTCCCGGACCGCCCCGCACTCAACAGATTGAACCATCCCAAAGCGAAAGAGCTCCTGAGAAGGCCAGCCGCCAGGTTAGCACGGAAGCCGCGGAACGGCCGAGAACCCCGCCGGCCGACGCAGGTCGGGCGGCAAGCCCGACAGCAGCCCGCGACCGCATTTCTTTCTCTCCCGAAAATCCGCATTCAATTCGATTGTTTCGACGCATTTTCGTCACGCATAGCAGGAATTCGTTTAGTCTTGTTCATGTGAGGCCGGGGTGACGCCCGGCCGAGCGGAAACAGATTGAATTCATCCAGCTCTATGCGAAAGCGAGTACCTCTGTGCTCAGTTCGACCGATCTTTTCTGCGGCGCCGGTGGCGAAGCGCAAGGCGGTGCGGTGCATCCCTGGCTGAAGACCGTGTACGCGGCGAATCACTGGGAGCAGGCGATCGAGACCCACGCCGCCAATTTCCCGGACACCATCCACACCATCGTCAATATCTCCCAGGTCAATCCTCGCTTTTTCGCCACCACGGATCTGCTCTGGGCCTCGCCGGAGTGCACGAACCACTCGGGCGCCAAGGGCGTGAAACGGTCGTTGCAGCAGGACATGCTGCAGCCGGACATGTTCGGCGAGACGCTGCCGATCGAGGCCGCCGAACGGTCGAGGGCGACGATGTGGGACGTCGTCCGGTTCACGGAATTCCACAAATACAAAGCGGTCATCGTCGAAAACGTCGTCGAGGCCGTCCACTGGGTGATGTGGAAGGCGTGGATCTCCGCGATGCACGCCATGGGCTACAAGCACCACGTCGTCTACGCCAACAGCATGCACTTCCCGGGCGTGGTGACCGGCCGCGCGCCGCAGTCGCGGGACCGGATCTACGTCGTGTTCTGGCTCGCCGGGAACAACGCTCCGGACTTGCAGTTGCGCCCGCAGTCGTACTGCGGCTCGTGCGACGAGGTCGTGGAGGGCGTGCAGACCTTCAAGCCGCGCACGAAGGCGTGGCCGGAGGAGCGGTGGGGACGCTTCGGCAAGCAGTACTACTACCGCTGCCCCAAACGGTCCTGCCGCGGCGTCGAGGTGGCCCCGCTGGTCTCCCCCGCCGCGGCCGCGATCGACTGGTCGATGCCCGGCCAGCGCATCGGGGACCGGGACAAGCCCCTCAAGCCCGCGACCATGGCCCGCATCCGGCTCGGCCTCGACAGGTTCGCCGTGGACCAGCTCGTCCCCGCCGGGGGCACCTGGAACAACGACCCGATGCCGGTCACCGACCCGATGCGGACCCGAACCACCCGCGACACCGAGGGCCTGCTCGGCATGCCCGACGGCGCGATGCTCGTCCCGACCGAAGGGCGCGACGGCAAGCAGGCGGCGCCGGTGGGCTGGCCGATGCGCACGATGACCACCCGCGCCGAGACCGCGCTGCTGGTGCCCTACTACGGCACCGCCACCAGCGCGACCCCGGCCAGCCAGCCGGTCGGCACTCTCACCACCCGCGACCGCTACGGCATCGCGTTCGTGGCCACCCTGCGCGGCGGCGGCAGCAAGCGCGAGGTCCGGCCCGTCGACCACCCGCTCGCGGCGTTCTGCGCCAACGGCTTCCACCACATGCTGGTCCGCCACAACGGAACCCGAGGCGCCCGCGACGGCCAGATGTGCTCGCCGGTCTCCGAACCGGCCCGCACGCTGACCACCGGCGGCCACCAGAGCATCGTCGGACACGAGATGCGTTCGAGGGTCGCCGTCGAGGACTGCACCTTCCGGATGCTCGAACCGCACGAGATCCAAGCCGCCATGGCGTTCCGCGAGGACTACGAGATGACCGGCAGCCGCCGCGCCAAGGCCAAACAGCTCGGGAATGCGGTCACTCCCCCCGCTGCCGAGTGGCTCTACGGCCGTGTCGGCGAATCCCTGGGCTACCCGGTGTACGACCTCGCCGCGTAACCCGCCTCCCCGGGGGCGGCCGGAAACCCCGGCCGCCCCCGACTTCCTTTCCGTCCCCGAAAAAATGCACACGAACAATTCCAGGGTGACGGAAAACCCCCTATGCGGCACCAGCTTCGCGTAAGTTTTATAGGTGTCGGAGCGAACGGGAGTGACACCCCGGAAATCTCCGGCGACAGATTGAACAATCCAGCAGAAAGGCCCTTTGCGATGACCGTGCTCGACTTCGTCTCGTCCACGATGGACGAGCGTCCCGACCCCGCAGACGCCGCGGTGGTGCCCGGCAGCGTTCCCGTGACCCTGCTCGGCCTCAGCGGGGTCCAGAACGACACGGACGGGCACGGCGCCGAATCCCCGGGCGACTCGGTGATCCGCGATGTCCGGTTCGCGCGCCGGAGCACCACCATGCTGCAGTTCGGCGTGGTCACCCACCCCGAACTGGAGGCTTCCCTCGGGACCGGGCTCGTCGTGCTCAGCCCCGGCGACCGCGAAACCCTGATCGCGAATCTGCTCGGGCACCGCGAGTCCTGTGCGGACAAGGTGGCCGAGGGCGTGCGCCGCTATCTGCCCAAGGGACCGTTGACCGGCGCGGAAGTCGCGCTCGCGCGATACCTGGACATGCAGGAGCAGCCGCAGCACCGGGCCGCCGCGATCTACGCGGCCGGGCTGGTCTCCGGCCAGGTCGAGCCCGTTGCCGATTCGCTCCCCCACGAGCCGCTCGCCGCCGCGCTCGGCTGCCCCGCCGAATTCACCGTCGAACTGAGCACCGACCAAGGCTGGGAACGCCCCTTCGGTCCGCTAGCCGTCCGGTCTGGCGCGCAGGCCACCATCGGCCACCGGGCGTGGCGGCTGGGCATCGGCCTCGTGCACGGCCTGGCCGACGGTTTGATCTACGACCCGACGGCCGGAGCGACCTTCGGCGAGAAGCGCACCCCGAGCGAGCCCGTGCGAATGCCCGAGCAGCTGTTCGCCGACACCGGGACGACGGTGTCCGCGTTCGCTCGCGCCTACCGCGGCGACGTCCTGGCCGCAGCCGCCGCGTTCGTGCGCGCCACCCGCGCGCGCGGACGCGTCTTCCTCGCGAACTGCTAGCCCGACGGGGCCGGGCTCCCTCTCCGGAGCCCGGCCCGCGCCGGGCCGCGCTCGCCGTCGTCGCCCCGGCGGGACACCGCAGGCAGCCGCGACGCACACGGCCGGAATGCCATGCCTCGCCCACGCGAGCAGCCTCCCCCGCCCCGCCGTCACACCCTGTTGGCCGAAGGAGATCCGTTCCATGCCCCAGCTCTCCCTGCTCGACCCCGTCCGGCGCACGATCACGCCCGCCGACGAGCCGGACCTGTCCGACTACGACCTGATCCTGATCGGGATGTCCGGCAAGGACGCCCACGCCGCGCTCGACGTCACCCTCGCCCGGGCCCGCGCCGCCGGTGTCGGCGACCGCGTGTGGACCGTGCACGCCGACCTCGGACTGATGGAAGCCCCCGGCGCGTTTTTCGAGGGCCGTTACTACCCGAGCAACCGGGAACTCGTCGCTCAGCAGGCCGCCGCCTACGGACTGCGTCCTGACCGGCACATCGAGACCCGCCGCACCGTCCGCGACGGCGAGACCTGGCGGGACCAAACCCTCCTCGAAATGGTCGCGATGACCGGGAAGTTCCCCGACGCCGCCCGCCGCTGGTGCACCAGCGACCTGAAGACCTCCAAGATCTCCGCCGCGCTCACCCCGCTGGTCCGCGCCCTGCGCGGCAGCCTCGACCGCCCGGTGCGCATCCTCAACGTCCTCGGCATCCGTGCCGAGGAAAGCCCCCGGCGCGCGGGCAGGCCGACCTACCGGTGCACCGCCTCCAACGGCCAGCGCCACGTCGACGAGCACCTCCCGGTGCACGACTACAGCACCGCGCAGGTGTGGCGGACGATCCTCGACAGCGGCGTGCCCTACCACTGGTGGTACGACAGCGCGCCCGGCCGCGGCGACCGGGCCGGAGCCCGCCGCCTGTCCTGCTCCCTGTGTGTGCTGGGCAGCCGCCGCGAATGCGTCCTCGCCGCCCGCCGACGACCGCGACTGGCTGCCCTCTACCACGAAGTCGAGCAACGCACCGGCCACCGGTTCAAACTCGAGCTGCCGATGTCGCGGGTGCTGGAACTCGCGGCCGCGCCCGGCGGCCCGGAACCGGGCGTCGTCCTCGACGAACAAAACCCCGAGTTCGACGCGCTCGCCGCCCGCGTCCGCACCCGCCTCGACCGGCCAGGACGCCGCCCGGGCAGCACCTCCCACACCGCAGACCCGGCCAGTCTGTCCTGCACCGGATGCGGCTGACCCCGCCGCTGGCATGCCCCGTGGCCACGGGCCGGGCTCCGCACCCCCGAGCACAGCCCGTGACCACGGTTTCCTCACCCGGAAATCCCGGACGCACCGAAAACCCGGCGAAAACGCACACAGAAAAAATTGGGAACCGATTCGATCTCCGGGACAATTCCGCAAGCTATAGATTAGGTGGCGTAAGCCGGTCGGGAACCGGCATCTCGAAATACGCGGCGGGAGAGAATAGCGTGAATGAGAAATCGTTGTGGGCACACGGCGATGTTCACTGGTGGGGGCCGATCGAGTGTGACGACCTGTTTCTCAAGTTCGAGACATCCGCCCACTTGAACGACGGAATCCCCGACGCCACACCGGACGAGGTCGTGGCCCATATCAATGAGTGCGATACATGCCGAGATCTGGATATGCGCGTGTCACTCGACAGCGACGGCCTTCACACGGTCGAGAACGTGGCCTAGGCGCCTCTGTGGCGCGCGGGAAGCCCGCGCGTTCGCCATGGCAGCTAGACCAACGCGGACGAAAGGAAAGCTATGCCAGCAACTATCAAGTTTCGCGCGAAACCCGAGACGCTGTACAACGTTGACGGGACGTGTGACTACACGCGCATCAAGGTGCCCGAAATCGGCATTCGGCATTGCGCGATGTCCGAGTTCCGAAGCCATGCAACATTGCGCGGACTCGCGAACAGCGACCTTTTCCCGCGTGCCCTCAGAGGTGTCCTGAAGCAAATGGGCATCGCGGTCGGCGGATACATTCGGCTGGACCAGCTGCCCGACGGCGTGACCGTTGACGCATCGGGGTTCCTCGCGGCCGTGACCATCACGGTTGCCGACGACGCTACGTACCGGAGCAAAACGAGATAGTCGCAAGCCGCTTTGGCGCAGGCGCGGGAAATCCGCGCGTGCGCCATCGCTGCGGCTTTCACACGCACCAACCGACCGCAGCGAACTCGATCCCCGCGATCGCCAGCTCGGCGCCGCGATAACGCACTCGGCCTGACTCCGCTGCAGGACCGACCGCAGTGGCTGCTCACGCACTACTCCGGCGGCCCCCGCGGAGCCCGACCCCACACACGGCCGCCGGAGCGGCCCGTCCCGCAGCACCGGACGCACCGACCACAGAAGGAGAAACAATGGGAGACACCGCCAACGCCGTCCGCGCCGAGGGCGACGACATCGGAACATCGCAGACCATCACCCCCGACGAAGTCCTGCAGCGGCTCTACGCCGCAGCAGACGGCCGCCACCTGCCGTGGCTCGACGAACTCGCAATCGCGGCAGGACTGAGGGACCGGTGCTGGAAATGCGGAGCCATGGTCGGCATCGACGAGCGATGCGACCAGTGCGGTGCCGTGGCCAAGGAACCTGCGGTCGCCGCGGTGCTGGCCTCCCTTCCCGGCCCTGCCGCCACGCGGCTCGCCGACCAGGGCTACCGCTATCTGATCGCGCGCACAGCAGACGGGGCGGGGATCTACCTGATCCGGGACGACAACGGCGAGATCGCGGACTTCACCGCAGCCATCCACGAAGAATGCGTCCAGGAAGGCACGGCGGCCGGGCTCAATCCCGTCTACCACGTCCACGCGTGCTGCAACCTGGTCTCCGCTGAGGAAGTGCACTGGCACCCGGTTCCCCTCCCGCCCGCGCACACTTCGCCCGCATTCGTCGTGGCACAAGACGATCCGATCCCGTTCGCCGTCGACGAAGCCGCCTTGACGCAGTGGGTCAGCCGCCCTGAGGACTGGGAGGGCAGGCTTCCCGACCGCGCGGCCGAAGCACCTGGCGACGACCTATCGGTGCTTGTCTGCGACGCTCTCGCCCAGCACGTGCTGACCGGTGACCCCCGCATCGACCTGCAGGTCATCGGCGATGACGACAGCGACAGCGCCGGATACCGCGTGGTCCTGCACAACAAGCACGGCGACCAGCGCCTGGTCGGGATCACCTCCGGATGGTCCGAACTGGACTTCCCCGCCGACGAGAACACGGCGCTCGCTGAGGCGGCCCGTTTCCACGTCGACCAGGTGTGCACGGCCGCCAACTCTGTCCTCGCCGAACTGGAGACGAGTCCTGCCCCCGCCGACTCGCTGCAGCACTGACCTCGCTTCGGAGTTGCCGCACGCCGCCGCAAATAGACCGGCGACACGGGACAGCGAATTTCGGGCGCAGGCAATCCCACGCCGCCCCGCACGATCACGGGAGAACCGCATGCGACGAGACATCGGATTTGCCTATCTCGCCTACGGCTACGACCTCGGCGGGCAGAAACACGGCTGGCGGGTGCAGGAAGCCGACGAGAAAAACCGGCTGGCCGCAGAATGGTACGAGGCGGACCACGGCGAGGACGACGATTTCCTCGTTCAGGCCGAGTGGCGCTTGCTCGAGAAGCTGGCCGGGCTCGACGTCAAAGGCATGTGGAGCGTCCGCGAGCCCTTCATCGCCCAGCTCTACCCCGACGGGCTTTTCATCGACGAGGCAATGCAAGAGATCCTCGGCCTCGCGATCATCCAGTACGGCAGCGAGGCCCAGCCCTCGTACGCGCTCACGGCGCGGTCGTCCTGCGCGATCGAACAG
The DNA here is from genome assembly GCF_000158875.1 of Streptomyces sp. AA4. Classification (NCBI taxonomy): domain Bacteria; kingdom Bacillati; phylum Actinomycetota; class Actinomycetes; order Kitasatosporales; family Streptomycetaceae; genus Streptomyces; species Streptomyces sp. AA4. The sequence goes on from NZ_GG657748.1 coordinate 266,844, forward strand.
ACCCCTGCCGTGGTGGAGCCCGCCGCCTTGGCTGCCGAGGGGGCCGACCTCGAGCGTTCGGACCGCCGACTCGCGGACGCGATGACCGCGCTGGACCTCACCCCGCTCCAGGAACGGCCGCGCTGGCTGCTCCTGGCCTGCTGGGGCTGACCCCGAGCCGCAGCCCCGCCCGCGTTCCGGGGCGCGCTGCGCCGGATCACCGAACACGCCGATCACAGAAGGAGAACCACCATGGGAGACACCGCAAGCGCCACTCTCGCCTACGGCTACGACCTCGGCGGCGGCGAAGACGGCTGGAAAGTCGAGCAGGCCGAGGACTACGAACAGCCCAAGGTCCCCTGGTACGACCCCGAAACCGAAGACGAGGACGAGGACGAGGACATCATCGAAGCGGCGGAGCGGCGCCTGCTCGCCACGCTGGGCGGATTCACCGAAACCGACCGGCATGCCGACGGGTACCGCGACCGCAAAAAAGCAGCGGAGAAGTCCCTCGGCGTGGAGTTCGTCATGCACGGCGACCGGTACTCCACCTGCTACGCCCTGGCGACGACCACCATCGACGTGCAGGCCGGCGACGCGACGCCGGTGAACCCCGCCGAACTGTCCGACCCGGCCGACCTCACGCGGCGGGACCGCCGACTCGCGGACGCGCTCGGCGCGCTCGGCCTCACCCCGCTAGAGGACCGCCCGCGCTGGCTCCTGCTCGCCTACGGCAGCTGACCGGCGCGACCGCACCCGCCCCGGGCAGGGCCCGCACCGCGGAGCCCGGCCCGGGGCCGCGTTGTCGAGACTCGGAATCCGCGCCGAAAATCCCCGGAAAAATGCCCACAAAAACAAAATAATGGTCCCGTTCGCGCCGTGGGTCTGCGCGGATTGTCTAGGTTGGTGGTGTCGGCAGACGAGGGTGACGCCTCGGATGTCGCGACAGATTGAACCAATCCAGCAGTTCGGAAGGCGAAATCCCGTGAGCGATGAACCAGGTCGCGCGCAGCGCCCGGCGCGGCTCTTGACCCAGAACAGCCAGCTCAAAGAAATCGGCGTGTGGAATTGGACCATTCCTGCCTGGGCCGGTCGATTCGACGACGGCACTACCTACAATACGTGCCCGAGCGCGGGCATTTGCAGCAAAGTCTGCTACGCACGTTCCGGCGCTTATCTGTGGCCGCAAGTGCGCGGCAAGCACCAAGCGAACCTGCGCTTCGTGCTCGACGACCCGGATGGCTTCGAAGATGCGATGATAGCCGAACTCGGCGCGCGGCGCTTTCACGGGAAATGGATCCGCGTGCACGACGCCGGCGACTTCTTTTCCGACGACTACACGCTGCGGTGGATGCGGATCATGCGCGCCCGCCCCGACAGCCACTTCTACGCCTACACCAAGGAACTCGACCGCTTCCGACGGCTCGTCGCCCCCGACCCGCCGCCGAATTTCCTGTGGACCTTCTCTCTCGGCGGAACCCAGGACGCCGACCTCGACCCGAAGACCGACCGGATGGCCGACGTCTTCCCCTCCGAGGAAGCCATCGCGGCGGCCGGGTGGCATTCGCAACTCGGCGACGACCGCCTCGCCGTGCTCGGCGAGGCACCGGTGGGAATGTCCGCGAACCGGATCCCGAAATTCTTGAAACTCCTGGACGGCCGCCGGTTCAGCGAATGGCAAGCACAAGAGAACGAACGCCGCGCGGCGAAGAAGAACCGAGCGCCAGGGACCGAGTAAGAAAACTGATCCGGAATGGAAAAGCCCGCCCGGATTCGTTTTTTCTCGCGGGCGTGACCGTACGGTAGGTGATGTCGGCGGAGCGGGGGTGACGCCCCGCTCTGCCTCGCCAGATTGAACACATCCGCGAATCCCGAAAGGTTATTTTCTCATGCCTCCGACCACCCCTCGTTCCTGGACAACCTCCGAGCATCTGTCCGAATTGGAACGACGAGCGACCGCCGCGCAGGAGGCGGTCGAGCAGGCCGCCGTCGAACGCGCCCACTGGATCCTCCAGCACGCCTACGCGGCGCTGCGTGAGCAGTTCCCCGCCGCCACCTCGGCGGTCGTGGACACCGGACTGCGGCGCACCCTCAGCGCCTGGATCGTCAGCGTGAACGCCGGGGCAGACCCGCTGTGGACCGCCGCCGAGGCCGCGTCCGCGACCGACGCCCCGAACGCGACCGACGAGGCCGTCGAGGACGTCAGCTGGCAGATCGACAACGCGCTCCAGTACCACCCGCCGAAAACCCTGCCCGGCTGGTCGCCGAAGTCCGCCGAGCCCGGGCACTATGTGCTCGACCTGACCGCCGTACCGACCGTGCCCGCCCAGGACCAGCAGGACAGCCTCCCCACCGGGATCTCCCGAGTGGTGCAGGAAACCGTGGACTCGTGGCCGTGGCAGGTCGCCCTCGCCGCCCGCGAGTACTGCCGCGGCCTGGTCGAAGCCCGCTACCTGCCACTCGACGAGAGCGCCGAGCGGGAAGCGGTGCCCGCTGCGCTGGCCCCCACCGTGGCCCCCGCCTACCGCGCCGAGTACGCCACGCTCACCGCCTCGCACTGGACGGAGGGCATCGCCTACGTGCACGGCCTCGCCATGGGCGCGATCGAGGTATGGGAAACCGGCGAAGGCTACGGCCCGGCCGATTCCCTGGACCATATCGTGCCGATCTTCCAGAGCTCTCTGGCGCGGAACGGCGTCCGCCTGCGCGAGGTTTCCGAGGCGTTCGGCGGCGACGTCCGCCTGGTCGCCCTGGCCGTCGCGGATCCGTTCGGCGCCGCGCCCGCCGCCGAACCCGCCGGGCGCCTGCCGAATCTCTACGAGCGGCTGGGCCTTCCCCAGAACCGCGCCGTGAAACCCCCGGAGGTCGACGCCGTCTACCGCGCCCGCGTCCGCTCGCTGCGCCCGGACCTCGACCCGACCGCCAGCGCCCGGCAGCACGCCGCCGCGAGGGACGACTTCGCACAGGTCGCGGAGGCGTACAAGGTCCTCAGCGATCCCGTGGCCCGTGCCCGCTACGACCGCGAAAACACCCCGTTCTGACACCGGCGCGGGCAGGCCGCGTCGCGGACGCCACCTGCCCGCGCGGGCCGTTTCCCGCACAGTTCCGTGTCCCGGAAACGAACCGGCGATTCTCGAAAATAAGAGCAGAGAATCTGCTTTTGTCCGGAACAGTCGGGCCGGGCAATCGTCCGGTTCGCGGAATTGTCCGTAACGTGTGTGGTGTCGGCGGGCAGAGCGACACCTCGCGCGACCCGAATCGGCCCCGCAGAATTCCGTCGCACAACCAGTGGAGAAACCGATGACCAACCCGTCCAGCCCGACGGCTCACGCAATCCTGCCCGTGCAGCCCGACGACCCCGACGAGTTCGAGCAGTCGCCCGATCACCCGCCCGGAATCGACGAATACACCGACCACCTGCCGGACCCGGTGAGCGCCGCACACCGGGTCAACGACTTCATCGAGGCATACGGCGACGGTGGCGTGCACCCGCACGTGACGCCCGAGTTCGAGGGCAAGATGCCGCCGGTGTTCACCCGCGACCTGTACTCCCTGACGAAGGCGGTGCTGGAGTGACGATCCGCGCCCCAGGCGGTGCGGCAGGAAGCCCGAACGGCGCTGCCCTCTCCGGCCCGGCGCCGAGCCGTGTGGCCATAGCAAAATGATCCGTACATCGAGAAGGGGGAAACCGCAATGCCAACCACAACTGTGGAACTGTCCGACTCCGAAATTGCCCTGGCGGTAGAGGCTCTGGGCATCGCCGCCGCGGTCAACGACTCCGGCGGCCGACAGGCGGCTGCCCAGGCGATGAAGGCGCTGCGCGAGCGCTTCCAGGACCAGCCCGCCGCCGACACCGCCCAGACCGGGAACGGTGCCCCGGCCCGGCGCTCGTCGCGGCCCGGAAAGGTCGTCAACCGCATCGGCGACGTCAGCCCGGGAGCCAAAGTCGTCCAAGCCTACGACGTCATCGGCGGCATCCACATGTAGCAGGCGAAGCCAGCGTTACCGCGTTCGTCCCCCGGGCCGGCGCCGCAATGTGGCGCCGGCCCGCTTCGCGTTCCCCGCAGGGACGCAGACTGCGCACGCCCCTCTCGTTCGTCCGGACCGCAACCGCCGCGCATCCGCCCGCGACCGGGGCGAAGCGGCCCGAGGATTGCACCCCGTCCGGGATGCAGAAAATTTGTTCCCAGTTGCATTGGCCGTGCACGGAAGCCCATTGTTCTGCGCGATCGAATGTAGAGTACGAGGTGTCGGCAGAGCGGGAATGACCCCCCCGTTTCTCCGCAACAGATTGAACCTGTCCACGAAATCGAAGGAAACCGTTCCGTGAATTCACCAGATATCGTCGCCTGCCGCCCGCTGGAGTCCGTCGCGGTGCTCGGTGAGCGTGCCCTTCTCGCGCACGGCGCAGTCCGGCGCGCGGTCGAGGAATACGTCCACTGGACTCTGCAGCATGCCTACGCGTTGCTGCGAGCGGAGTTTCCCGCCGCGACCTCTCTGCTGGTCGAGGCGATCGACGGGTCCGACGGAGCCTGCCGGGTCCTGCGCGTGCGCGCGGGCGAAGCAGACCTGTGGCGCAGCGAAGACAGGACCGGCCGGGACGACGCGGACAACATGGTCCTCGACCTCGGTGTGCTGTTCGAAGACGCGGTGCGGCACCAGCTTCCGCACCGTCTGCCCGGGTGGAGCACGCAGGACCGCAAGGCCGGATTCTACGTCGCGGACCTGACCGCCCTTCCGCCCGCGCTCAACACGAGCTGCGACCACGGCCCGGCGTCCGAGGTCGCGCCGGGGATTCGCGGGCTGCTCGCCGAGACGTCCGAGGGATGGAGCCAGGAAACCCGCCGTGCCGTGCAGGAGTACTCGCGCGGCCTGGTCGAAGGGCGCTACCGGCCGCTGGACTCCATCGCCAAGTGGGCGACGGTTCCCGAGCAGCTGGGCCACCCCGTCCCGCAAGAAGGCTTTCTCGGCTACGGCGATGGCGGCGAGCTCGGCGTCGAAGACTGGCGCAGCGGCATCACCGTCGTGCACAGCCTGGCCGCAGGCGTGGTCAAGTGCTGGGGCACCCCGGAGAGCTACGGGACCCCCGACGACCTCCGCGCCCGCGTCCGATTCGGCCAAGCGTCTCTGCGCGCGCACGGCGTGAGCCTTCGCGAGGTCTCCCTCGCTTTCGACGGCGACGTCCGGCTCGCCGCGGCCGTCCTCCACCCGTTCGCTGCGCGGTGACCTGAGCCGGGCCTCGCCCACGGTCTGAGCATCCCCGCTCCGACCTGATCCGTGGCGGGCCGGGCCATTCCCGGCCCGCCACGTCCCCACGACCCATCCCCGGAGGGAACCCGCGACGCGGCCGCCCACCGGCCGCTCGCTACGGGCGCCGCGAGGCTGCGCGAGGACCCGCCCGCTCGACCGTGCTGGGTCTGAGTCCGCTCCACGGTCGGCCGCGCTGGCTGCTCCTGGCCAGCGGGGCTGACCGCAGCGCACCTCTAGCCCGGCCTCGGTCCCGCTGACCCGCAGCACCGAACACACCGACCACAGGAGGAACCGATGGACACCGCAGACGCCATCCTGGCCTACGGCTACGACCTCGGCGGCGACGAACGAGGCTGGAAAGTCGAAGAGACCGACGACCACGGCCATCCGGCCATTGCCTGGCACGACATCGACGGCGACAAAGACAACTTCGTCGAAGAGGCAACCGGACGCCTGCTCGCCGCACTGGCGGGATTCACCGAAACCGACCAGCACGCCGACGGTTACCACGACCGCAGAAAAGCAGCGGAAAAATCACTCGACGTGCACATCGTCAGGCACGGCGACCCGAACGACACTTCCTACGCACTCGCGACGAGCAGCGTCTCGGTCGAGGAAGGCGATTCGATGCCGCTGAACCCCGCCGAACTGTTCGACCCGGCCGACCTCGAACTCCGGAACCGGCGGCTCGCGGCCGCGCTCGCCGCGCTGGGCATCACCCCGCGCCAGGACCGGCCGCAGTGGCTGGTCCTGGCGTACCTGTCCTGACAGCCGTCCTCCACTCCTGCCCGTGGCCGGGCTCCCTGCGCAGGGAGCCCGGCCACGATCCGCTCCACCGGCCGTTTCGCCGCTCCGGAATTGCGCGACGGTTCCCCGTAAAATGATCGTGAAAATAAAAAGAAGGTTCCGTTCGCTCTGCTGAAACGCGCAGACTGTATAGAGTTGTGGTGTCGGCAGAACGAGGGTGACGCCCGTTTCGCCGCAACAGATTGAACGCATTCACGATATCGAAAGGCGCTGTCTTCTTATGGCTTCCACCAACGATCCCGCCTGCCGCGGGCACGAGCCCGCCGACGAGTTGGACCGGCGTTCGGACCTCGCACTCGACGCGGTCGAGCACGCGATCAAGGAACACGTCCATTGGACCCTTCAGCACGCGTACGCGCTGCTGCGCGCGGAGTTCCCGACCGCGACCTCGCTGCTGGCGGAGGCTGTCGACGGATCCGAAGGGACCTGCCTGGTCCTCCGCGTGCGGGCGGGCGAGGACGACCTGTGGCGCCGCAATGCCTCCACCGGCCGGGCCGATGCCGACGGCGCGGTCGCGCGAGCCGGTGAGGTGTTCGAGGAGGTGCTGCGGCACCGGGCGCCGGACCTTCTGCCCGGCTGGACGAGGGAGGACCGCGTGTCCGTGCACTACGTCGCGGACATGACCGTCCTGCCGCCCGCGCTGAGCCTGCGCGGCGAGGACAGCGTCACGTCCCGGGTCCCGCCGGGAATCCACGGACTGCTCACCACGACCGTCGACGGTTGGACCCCGCAAGCCCGCCGCGCTGTGCGCGAGTACTCGCGCGGCTTGGTCGAAGGCCGCTACCGGCCGCTCGAATCGATCGCCGACTGGCACACGGTCCCCGCCATCCTCGGCCTTCCAATTCCCGGAAACGGCTTTTTCGGCTTCGGCGACCGGCCCGGAGAGATCGGGGCAGATACCTGGCGCAGCGCCATCGCCAGCGTGCACGGACTGGCCGCAGGAATGGTCAAACTCCTGGGCGGCGGGGAAATGTACGGGGTCGCCGACGACCTCCGCATGCACGTCAAGTTCTGGCCGCTGGCTCTGGCCAAGCGCGGCTTGACCCTGCGCCAGGTCGCCGACGCCTTCGGCGGAGACGTTCGCCTCGCCGCCGCGACCCTCGTGCAGGCGCTGCCCGTCACCGACCTGCTCTGGGCCTCTCCGACGGTCTGAGCATCCCCGCTCGACCAGATCCGTCGCGGGCCGGGCCCGCCCGGCCCGCGACGTCCCCGAAAGCCACTCCGCAAAGGAAGACCGTCATGCCCGAAACGCCCCTGCAGAACCTGCTCGCGCTGGCCGCCGAACTCGACCTGGACCCGCTCGACCTCAACGACGTCGTCCACGACCTGCACAGTCTCCCCGCCAGCGCCATCAACAACGGCGGGCTCGAAGCGCAGATCACCTACTTGCTGGCCGAACTCGGCGAGACCGAACTCGAAGAGCTCCTCCGCGACGCGGCGCCGGACTGCGCCGCCCCGACCGCCACCGCGGTGCTGGACGCGGCCAACCACTGGTCCTTCGCGCTCGCCGAGGACCCGGCCCCGCAGTGCGCCGCCGCACCGCCGCGCCTGGCCGACGACGACAGCGCGGCAGCCGCCGAGGTGCGGGCGCTGTGGCGCGAGATCACGACGAGGATGGCGGAGCCGGACGGCCGGTGGCCCGCCGTGGACGTGAGCCAGTACCTCGCCGAGTGGTTCGCCGCGCACGGCTTCGAAGACAAGCCGCTCGGCGGTGAGCAGGAGTGACCCGTCCCGCGACCGTGTGCATCAGCTTCGGCATGGGGCTGGACAGCGTCAAGATCATCCACGAGTACATGACGGTCCCCGGGGCGCGTGACTTCGACTGGTCGCGGTGCCTGGCGGTGACCTCGATGACCGGCAACGAGTACGAGGCGACGGAGAGCGCCATGAACCGGGTCGTGCTGCCGTGGTTCCGCGAGGTCGGGTTGCGCTACGTGCAAATCGCGCGAGCTGGGCAGTCCAAATCGGCCGGTTACGAAATTTTGGACGACTCGACCGCTCCCCGGCGGATGTTCATGCGCGGCAACCACTGGCGGCTGTCGGACGAGCTGCTGCGCGCCGGGACCGTGCCGCAGGTCGCCCACGGCAGACGGATCTGCTCGGCCCGCGCGAAAGGCGACCAGTTGGACGCCTTCATGGCCGACGAGATCGCCGCCGGTCGCCTCGCTCCCGATTTCCGGCACGTCATCGGGTTCTCGGCCGACGAGCAGGCGAGAGCCTTGCGCGATTCGACCTACGGCACCAATTCCCGCAATCCCGAGTACCCGCTGATCACGTGGGACTACGACCGGCAGGCGTGCGACGCGATGCTGGAAGAAGCGCTCGGATTCCGGTTTCCTCGTTCTTGCTGCCTCTGGTGCCCGTTCCAATTTGCCAAGGCCGGCCGCGCCGAGCTGGTCGCCCGGTGGCGGGCCGAGCCCGGCGCCGGCGCGCAGGCCCTGGCCGTCGCCCGGCACGGCCTCGCGCTCAACCCGCGCATGCTGCTGTTCGGGTCGATCGGCGCGCACGAAGTGGCGTACCGGGAGAACCTGCACGAGGTCGCCGACCTGTACGACGAATGGGAAAAGACCGTGCCCGCATGGTCGGTCTACGAGGTCCGCCGCGGCATCGACGCCCGCAAGGACGGCAAGGGCCGCAACCCCCGCCTCAAGGGAAGCCCGTGGCGCAGCGTCAAGACCGTGGCCACGACCGGCGAGTACGGAGAAGCCCGCGAGGTACTCGCCGAGCTGGCCCGCGACCACCGCGTCGGCATCGAACGGACCGGGAAGGAGGGCATCGAACGCGCCTGGCTGCGCCGGTACCCCGCCGTCGAGCGCTACCCGATGACCGAGCGCTTCTACGTCGTCAGCGAAGCCGGGACCGACGACAAGAAACGTCCCGGGTTCGAGGAGAAATGGCACGCCTTCACCCAGCCGAAGCTGGTCGACGCATAAATGCGCGCGAATTCTTTTCAGGTGTTCGCGGACGGTCGCGACAGTCGTTTTGTGGAATAGAGTAAGGGCAGCGGCCGAGGCCGGGGGTGACGCCCCGGGAACAGCAGCGACAGATTGAACGCATTCAATTGAGGAGACACCCGATGGTTGAGCACGAGGACGACCCCAGCACGCGCTCCTGCACCTGCGGCGCCGAACCCGGCGAGCCGTGTGACTCGCTGTGCGACGAGGTCGTCAACGACTTCAGCGCGGCCGACCTGGTGCCGGTCGCGGACGCGCACCGGACGTACGCGGTGAAGCACTGCCCGCGCTGCCTCGGCCGCGGCCGGGACCGCACCGAGCCCGACCCCGACAAGTTCTGCCGGTGCGTGCTGGACTGGATCGACGTCCTGGACCTGCGCGCCGACGAGCTGCTGGACAGCGCCGACGACGCGTACGACGAAGGCGGGTTGATCGAGCACGTGCGAGTCACCAAGCTGGCCGTGCGGTGGCGGACCCTCGGCCTGGCGGCAGCCTTGCGCGAGACCGGGCACAACGCCCGTGCCGACGTCCTGACCGGGACCGTGCGCGTCACGACCGTGTTCGGCGCCGTGCGCATCGCGATCACCGCCAGTGGGCTCCGCGTCAAGCGCACCGACGGCACCGAATGGGACTGCTACGACGGCAGGAAATCTCGCCCGCTCGCGATGACTGCCCGCTCGGTGATCCCCGAACTCGCGGCCCGCTCCGGAACGATGCTGTGGATCGCCACCGCCACCGCGAAGCCCGGGTACGCATACCGGCGGCCGGAGGTGCTCGGCGTCGATCCGAGCGGCGAGGCCGACCGCTCGCGCTGCCGCCACACCGCGACCGCGCCGGTCGGCGACTGTTGCTCCGAGGCCCGCGCGAAACGCGCAGCGCAACGGCTGGACATCCCGGGCGCCAGGGTCGTCGTCGGGGCTTTCCCCGTCCCGGCCGACGCTCTCCAGAGCCGGTCGCGCCGTGAACACGCGGCACAGAAGCGATCAGCGCGATCGCCATGCATCTCTGGAGCGGACAACTGGCCATCCGCGTCTAGGCCGAACCCCGCCGTCCACCGCGCAGGCGTCGGCTCGCCATGCCCCGCTGACGCCTGCGCGCACGGTCTTCCGCGCCCGGCCCGCAAACAAGGCCGACGCCGCGCGCTCCCCTTCTCTTCCCCCGCGATCGCCCGCGCACCGATGCCCAGGAGACGACCTGCCATGACCGAAACGACCCATGCCGCCGCCGCGATTCACGACTGCCCGCCGCGCAGGGTGCGCGCCGTTCTCGCCGCGTTGCGCGAATACAGCTACCTCTACGACGGCGACGGCGCCGCCGACGTCCTGCACGTCGGGATGTGGTTCAAGGCCCACCCCGAGGCCTACCGCATGGCCCGCGATTTCGCCCACGCGCTGATGAAGGCCGCCCCCGAAGTCGCGTTCACCGTCTACGACGCGCCCCGGGACAGCGAACCCGGCGAGGTGCACACCTACGTCCGCGACCTCGGCTTGTTCAGCGCCCCCTGCGACGCCCACGGCGAGCCGACGTTCAGCCGGTCGAGGTGGCTCGCGCTGGCCGCGCAGCCCGCAGCCGACCGCGACCGCGCCATGGGCCTGCCGTGGATGAACGAGACCTCCCGCATGCCCAGCCGCACCGTCGCCGCGCCGCCGCGGCTTGTCGCCCGCTGGTCGCTCGGCGGCCCGGTCGTCGTTCTCGACGACACCGGCGGCGATCTCGTCGGCCCCGGGCCGGTCGCGATGGAGGAGAAAGCCGACGAAGCGCTGCACGGGCTGGGATTCGGGAAGGCGACAGCCTGGCGGCCGTACGGCGACACCGGCCGGATCCTGCTGGCCGACGTCTACCCCTGCACCGGCGACTTCTGCGGTTCAGGAGGTTGATCGCGTCCGTCGGTGCTCGGCGTCCGAGCCCGGACGCCGAGCACCGGCAGGTCTGTCCCGCCCGAAGAAACCGCCAGAGGGAGCGAGAATGTTCAAGCTGTACATCACCGAGGCCATCCAGAACAAGCAAGATCCGGACGACGGGGTGGTCTGGATAACCGACGACTTCCCGTCTCGCGGGGACATGATCGAAGACCTCCTCGCCATGGGTTACACCGAAGGGGACGTGGAGAAGGTCCGCAGCGGAGGCCCGCGCGGCTGGGTCGAAGCCGCCAACGGCGACGACATTCAGTGGGCGGACACCGAATACCGGGGCGAGACAGCCGTGTCCGACCTGACTCTCCCGGTCGAGCGGCTCGACCGGATCGTGGAAGCAGCCAAGCGGGACATTGCGCGGTGGATCGAGTCGGGCCAACTGCCCGACACCGTCCTCAACTGGGTCGACGCGTGCCTGGACTACTCGCTCGGCGGTCTGGACACAGCCGAGACCGCCGACGTCGAAGGCGTTGACTACAGGTACGTCACAGAGCAGGTCGAGAACTGGCTGTGGGACGGTCGCCCGTCCAATCAGGACAGGTAGCACCGAGGGCGTGAGCGGCCTGGGCCGCGCATCCGGGTATCCGAGGCCCGGCGTCCGCCATTGCGAATGCGGCTCACCACCCGGGCCGGCCCCTGTCGGCCCGGGTCGGGCGAGCTGTCCATGCTCCGATTCCCTGCCCGAGAACGGCTTCGCGCATGCCCGGCCGCACCGTCGCCGAGCCGCCGCAGGCCATCGCGCGCCCGTCGTTCGGCGGGACGGTCGGGCAACCCCGGAGCCGATCAGGTCGCCCCGGCCGACGGCCACGCAGGGCCCGACTGATGAAGCCTTGCCCTGGCCGGGATTCGGGCAAGGGGACGGCCCCGCCGCCGCTCAACGGCACCTCCCCGATTCTGCTGGCCTGCGTCCTTCGCTGCACCGCCGAGTGCTGCCGTGCCCTCAGCGGATCTCTGCCGCCCCTTCTCCCGAGGCGGAAACGGGAGCCGTTCCCGAAAAAGCGCATGAATTCAAGAAGGGCACTGAGACCGCTGTTGCCGCCCCAAATCGCCGATACGGTTGTGGAAGTGGCACGGACCGGAATGACAAACCGGAATTCGGCCCAACAGATTGAACTCATTCAGCACAGGAGCAACGATGCGCATCCCGCTTTCCTATACCTCTGCCTCGAACGCCAGCGAGCTGTTCAACGCCGCGTATCCGGAACTGCCACGAAACACCCGCACGGTGTGGGCGATGTACGTCGAGCGGTTCCCCGGCGAGGCAGACTTCCAGCGGCGCCCGTTCGAAGTGGTCTGGCTCGCCGACTCCGACTTCTTCACCCCGTGCAGCCAGTGCGCCCCGAGCGTCGCGAGCGTCTACCCCGGTCGCTGCTGCCCCGGAACCGAAGTCCGCTTGCAGGAAACGCACGCGCTGCTCGGCGAGCTGCTCGGCCAGCCCGTGGCGCTGCGGGAATTCGATATCGACGACCGGATCAGCCACAACGGAATCCACGACCACAACACCGCCCGCCACGTCGAGAACATGCTGCGCCGCGCCTGGGAAAACGGTGCGATCGGCTTCGCCGAGGACGCAGCCGACTTCGCCGACCTGATGCGCCGGTGGGACGGGGAGCACGACGCCCTGTCCGAGCGCAGGGCCCTCGCGAACTCCCGCCGAGGACTGCCCCGCGCCCTCCGCCGTTCCGCTTGACCGCACCACGCAGACGGGGTCGTCCCCGG
>NZ_GG657748.1:279565-306331 GCF_000158875.1 Streptomyces sp. AA4
CCCCGTTTTTCCTGTGTGCGGCGGCAATGCCGAGCAGATCCGGCCCGGAGGCCAGGCCGTCGTCCGCTGCCGCGTTCACGCCGAGCGCGGCAGCGGATCCGCTGATTCGGTTCCGGGCGGCGGCCGGTCCCCCGCGGCAGCCGCGTCCAAGGCGGCGGCGGACGCGGCGCCGGCCCGCGGCGTCGGCGCGGGCCGCTTGCGTGCCGCCGCGCGCGGCGGCGGAGGCTGCTCGGCTGCCCGCAGCTCCGTCGCCGTCCAGCCGACGTCTCTCGCGGCGCGGTAAGCCCTGCGCCAGGAGTTCGCGCGCTCATCCGTCTCCTCGCGTGTCCGCTGGCGAACCCGTTCGACTTGTTCGTCGGCCTTGGCCAGGATGGCCTCGACTCGTCTTTCCGCCCGCGCGCGAATGTTCGCGATGTCCTTGTCCGCCTTCGCCTCGATAGACTCGTGGTCGCGGGCCGCGTCGGCGGCGTGCGCCAGTTCTATCAATGCTTTCTTTCGCGGCTCCAGGGCCTTGTCCGCCATGGCTTCGACGCGTTGCTGCTGTTGTTTGTCCCCCATGCGCCCGATGGTAGGCCGAAACGCTCACGGATTCACCGGACAACCCGTGCTGAACTGCGCCAACGCCGCCACGGCCGGTATAGTTATTGGCGTCGGGGCCGGGGGTGACGCCCCGGGTCACCGGCACAGATTGAACCGGAATCCAGTACCTGAAAGCGAGCACCGAATCATGGAACCCACTTACATGTTCTGCGGCGAACCAGGCGGGTCGCCGGAACGCCTCTTCACGACATGGCTCGACGCCATGGCCTCGCTCGGTTACACCGTCCCCACGACGCGGCGGGCCGCTTTGACCGCGCCGTCACGGGTCCGCGCCTTGGAGGGGCGCGCGGTCGCCGAGCGCTGCCTGCGCATCACCCGGGTGGGCCTGCGATGAGCGAGTACATCCTCGCCGCCGAGCGCGGCGTCGACCTCTACGCCGTCTGGTCCGGCAACGACGGCGCCCCGGTCGCTGTCGGCACCCGCGCGCAGATCATCGACAGCCAGGCCGCCCGCGGCGCCCTGCGGCACGGCATCGAGCACTCGCTCGACATCGCCGCGCAGCTCGGCTCCAGCAACCTCCGCAAAGTCGGCTTCTGGAACGGCGAGGCAATCGCGGCCGACCGCAATCGCGCCCTGCTGCCCCGGGACCTGGTCGGCGACTACCTCCGGGCGTGGCTGATCGGAGACCGCGACCGATGCGCCGAACTGCTGGACTACCCCGGCGGGCCAACGGCGCGCCAGGCCCACGCCGACGACGAATCCGACGAGGGCGACGGGGAGCCGAGCGTGTTCGAGCCGATCGTCCTGAGCGGCCCGCCGACGATAATCTCCCTTCCGGCCGCCGCCGTCGAAGCTGACCTCCGCGTCCTGCGCGGCTTTCGCGAGCACGGCACCATCAACGCCATCCGCCCGGCCACCGACAGCGGCCGAGCATTCATCGCCCAGCGCGCCGTGACGTCGCCGGAAATAGACCTCACGACCGCCGCCGGACTGCGCCTGATCCTCCGCAGCGATCGTGACCCGTACTACCCCGGCTACGAGCTCTGGTTGATCACGACCGCGCCCGGCGAACCCGTCCGCGTCGGCGGCACCGGCACCGAACTGATCGACGACGTCCAGGACCTGCCGCTGGCGGAGACCGACGTTCCCCGCCTCGAAAGCATCCTGGACCAGCTCTGGACGGAAGTCGCCGCCGCATGGCGCGTGGCGCTCACCGCGACGGCACCGACGCTCGCCGACGGGTTCACCGCAGCCGCCCGCCGTGCCTGAACCGCCGACACAAGCCGACCCCGCCCCGGGAAGACCGAGGAGAACCCCGAGCATGACCACCGCCGACGAAGACGCGACCGCACCGACGCGGCTGGCCGACTACGTACCCTTGTTCGACGTCACCTCTCCCCTGCCGCTCGACCACGACCCGTTCGCGTTCGGCGAGTGCGGCGAACGGTGCCGTTGCGCGCCGGACAGCGCCGAGGGCGAATTCCTCATGTCCAGCTCGCAGCGACGCGACGAGATCCGCGCCCTTCTGACCGCAGAAGGGAAAACGGCCGAGATGTGCGGCCCGTGCAACGCCCTCGTGTTCGCCGCCTCCGACGAAGACCGGGCGCGCTTCCAGGCCGAGCACGAGGACTGCCCCTGGCACTCCGTGAAGTAGCGGCCGAGGACGCGCAGGAAGGCCCGGTACCCCTTTGCGAAGTGGTACCGGGCCTTTCTTTACGCTCCGGCGCCCGGAAATGCGCACGAATCCGATTGGCGGCATCCGGAACGCCCTCGCCTGCAAAAATCGCGGTAGGGTTTCATCAACGGCGATTCCTGGACCGGCTTCCCGGACCGTTTCGGGAATCGAATAGCACCGGCGGCAGTGTCCGCCTTTCCGCGTTCCCGGTCAGCGCGATCCGCGCGACGAGGTCGCTTCCGGCAAGGCAAAGACATCGGGGTCGCCCGGCGGCCCCAGACGACAAAGGAGAATGACGATGGCATCCACTCTTGCAGAGATGGTCGCGCGCTTCGCCTCGACCACCTACGTGCTGGACGTCCCCGAACCCGTCGAGTACACGCGGCGAATGCAAACCGCCTGCAACTACGACACCTTCATGATCGATGCCGGTCGCTACCCGGTGAGGCTGACCCGCCGCGGCTTCGCCTGGAATCCCGACCCGGACGTGCCGACCCCGGGCTACGTCGTCAACGTCGGCCCGGATTCCGCCGTGGTGACGGCGGAGGCCACCCACACCTACCAGTACATCGTGAACAGGCTGTTCACCGCCTCCAGCACGCAGGAGTCCTTCCCCGACGAGCGAACCACCCTGACCGTGTCGGTCCCTGCCTACCTGGTCAAGGACGGGCAGACCGGCCCGTTCGCCGGCTCGGTCTTCCGGCAGCAGGCGTAGCTCTCCCACCCGCCCGGCGCCCCGGCAGACGGGGCGCCGAAATTTCTTTTTGCAGCGCGGATCCCCGGAAATGCGCACAATTTCGATCCGCGACGGCAATACCGTTCTCGGCGGGAAATTGCCGCTGTAGGGTTTCATCAGCGGCCGATATCCGGGAGGGAAATCCTGGAATTCCCGCCGCGCATCGCATCTCATTCACCCCTCCTGAAAGGTGTGACCGATGGCCAGCGCGCCTGAAAAAATCCCCATTCGCGTCCGTCCGGACGAAACGCTCGTCCAGTCGGGCGGTGCCCCGTTGTTCCCCGCCGAGACCGCAGGCCCCGACAGCGCCCCCGGGTTCCGGCGAGCGGTCGCCGAATGGATCGCCATCCGCTTGAACGCCACGTGGCTGCACGGCAGCAACACCCTGCGCCGGGCCGAGTGGCACGACGACGTGCTCCGGCTCGTCGAAACCGGATACGAGCACGACGCGGGCTACCAGCCCGAGCAGATCCGCCCCGACGGGCACGGCCTGTACCGCATCTCCCACCCGTGGGAATGGGCCGAGGCCGACCTGTCCGTCCCCGCCGACGCGGCCGCTGTCCCGCTGCCCGCCTACACCGTCACCGCCCTCGCGGCGCTCGCGTCCGACCGGGAACTCGCCGACTACACCGACGCGGAGAAACGGGCGCTGCTCGACCACGTCGCGGACGGCGACCGGGACCTGCGCTGGCGCGCGCGGCTGGCCGCCGAGTCGACCGCCGAGCAGCTGGTGCGCATCGCCCACGGCGGCCCGGGCCCGGACATCTGCCCGCACGGGTGCGACGGCCTCTACTGCCGCCCGGACGCCCGGACCCACCGCTGCGGGCTCTGACCCCCCGGGGCCCGTGCCCGCTTCCTTCTCCCGTCAACCACTGTTCTGCCAAGGAGCAACCAGCAATGTCGTTCGCACACCCCGCCCGCGTGGCACTGCCGCCCCGGCCCGACACGGCCGACTACGAATTCGCCCCCAACGGAATCCTGCGAGCCGTCGGCCGGACCGCCCTGCTGCGAGGCCAGAAAATCAGCGTGAGGGCACGGCCTGCCCACCCCGGCGGCTGGCCGGTCGTGTTCACCGCGGCCAGCGCCCGCGCCGCGGCGGCGCAACTGCTCGCATGCGTCCACCGGCTTCGCGGCATCACCGCTCCGGCGGAGATCTGGATCGAGTCGCTCGCGCCCACCGTGCGCACAGCCACCGCCTCGCGCTGGTCGCCGGAGACCGGCGACCTCGTGCTGCGCTACGTCGCGCCGTTCACCGGGTTTCTCGATTTTCCCGCGCCCCGCACGCCGCGCCTCCTGACCGAGCAGGACGCCGAATGGTGGGCGCGCGCGCTTCTCGGACTCGCCCGCGAACTCGATCACTCCCACACCATCGCCGCCCACGCCGTCCTCGCCGACCGGGCGGACGAAGACGTCATCTCCATCCTCCGGCGCTCGATCCTCGGCGAGCTGGACGGACTCTCCGACCACGTCCGCGAGTACGCCGACGAGATCCTCGAAGAACTCGACGACCTCGACAGCCGCCACCACGAGGAACGGCAGGTGCATGCTCTCGGCCGCGCCCACCTGGACCTGCGCGCACACCTCGACACCGCCCGCCTCTACGACGGCGACACCATCGGCCACCAGGACGTCGCATACCTCATCCGAGAACTGGGGCGACGGCACGGGGTGCCCCTCACCACCGTGACCGCCCAGTCGCCGGTCGTGCTCGACGAACTCCCGCCAGGGACCGTGCTGACCGAGGACCAATGGATCCGTGTCGCCCGGACACCGGAAATGCTGGGGTTGATCGACCAAGCCAACACCCTCGTGCGGGAGCGGCAACTGATCGACGTCAGCGTCGCGCTCCGCGAAGCGGGAATCCTCTGCCGGGGCAACGACCTCTGCTGCGACACCGTCCTCACCGGACCCGTCGCCAAAACGTGGGGATCCTGTGCGGAATGCAGGCCCGCGACGCTGGCGGAGGCGTTGGCCATGGGCTGCATCGACCTCACGGAACACGATCTTCCGAGCAGCAGCGACGGAGGATGCCGCCGTTGCCAGCTGCCGCTGTGGCCAGGCGAGCTGGCCGGGCACGACACCGCCGAGGCTGCCCGGTGACCCGCCGGACCCGCCGCTCGCCGGAGCGAGCCCGAAGCCGGTACCTGGTCGCCAACGCCGTGTTCGTTCCCCTGCAAAGCCTCGTGACGGGCGCTCTGTTCATCACGCGCGACCCGGACAGCCTGAAAACCCTGGTCGCCATCCTCACCGTCGTCAGCGCGCTCACGTTCGCCCTCGTCGTCCTCTCGATCCGCGCGGACCACCGCGCCGGGCGACAGCATCGCGACTGACGCCGAACTGGCCTCCAGCCCCGTCCCGGCTGGCACGCAACACACAACAGGGACAGGACCGCGCCGGCCACGGGAGTGACGCCCTGCGACCGGCGACAGATTGAACGCATCCGAAGGAGATCCTCGTGACGAACACGACCGCGCACGACCCTGCCGAACCAGCGCAGCTGGTCCACTGGCCGCACTCCGGCATCGACGCTCCGACCACCCTGGCCTACCGCCTCTGCGCCAGTTCCCAGGACGCTCGGGACAGCGATTTCGCCGTCGAACTTCATCATCCCGAGCTCGGCCACATCGGTTGGGTGTGCGCCGAAGGAACCGGCGGGGCCGCCATGTTCGTGCCCAGCGACCACGAGCGGTTCAGCAGGCGGGACATGGCACGCTACGTCGAGCAGTGCCTCGGGGACGGCAAGCCGCTCGGCCTCGAAGAGAGGCTGCTCGACGCCGTGCTGTACGAGCAGAACACCGCCCAAACGGTCGATGCCATGCGGCGCAACAACACCACGCTCGTGCGCGAATTCACCGAATTCCCCGGCGGTGGGGGCATTCGCGGCGACGTGGCCGAACTCCACCGGATCGCGATCATGCGCGAAGACCGGGAGCTCCGGGCCAAAATCCTCGACGAAAGCCCCCGCACCCGCCGCGCGTTCGGCGGCGACTGGCAGATCTACAACGGCCGAGAGTGGAAGCCGCTCCTCGTTCCGCAAACCCTCGCCCAGGACGAGATCGCCGCGAAACTCGACGCCATCCGCGTCTCGGCCCAGCGGAAGACCACTGTGGACGGACTCTACGCCAACGGCGTGCAGTGGCACGCCCGCCATCCCTACTACGTCCTCGCCAGCGACGAACTTCCCGTCAACCACCGCGCCTGGTGCACGTGCCGGATCGGCCCCCGCGCCCCGCTGACCAGGTTCGAGTACTGGTGCCGGCTCGGGGTGATCGCCTCCGGCCAGGTCCACGCGCTGGAGAGGTGCCGCAGGCTCGTGACCCTCGACTAGCCGCGCACACCCCCGTCGGTCCCGGGCCGGGCCGCCCCTTTCACCGGGGCGGCCCGGCCCTTTTCCGTCGCACCGCGCGGACCCGATCCGCCCGCCGTCGGGCCGCCAAGACTCCCCGGGGAGAAGCCGCCGGGACTGGCGTTCCGTCCCGACCGGGCCAAAAACGCACACCGTTTCGACGCGCGCGCCGCCCAGCCCTCTAGATACCCCACTGGGGTATAGGATCGGCGTGTCGGCTAGCACGCCCCAGATTCCCTGGAAGGCGCAGGAAATCCCGCGCCGTCGCTTGCCGCCGGGTAGTGCGGCCAGCCTCCGCGCAACCCGTGCAGACAGCGCCTCGCCGCGCGAGCCAGCCCCTGCACTAATCGCGCGCTCGTCTCCGCCCCGGCGGCTCCCCGCTTGCGGTGTCCCGGCTCGCCGCCGCGGCACCGAGGTGGCACCGGCGCCCGCGTACCTCCGAACCCGTTTTCTGAGAAAGAACACCGTCCGATGCTGGGCTACGACCCCGATTCCGAACGACACCGGTACCGCGACGACGTGCACTACCGCCTCTATCGCGGCCCCGACGGCCGTCCAACCACGATCTGCGTGCAGGACTTCGACTATCTCGACTACGACCTGACACAGCTGCTGAGCAACAAGGCGTTCGACACCGAAGACGAGGCCAAGGACGCGCTCCTCCTGTTGCTGGCTCACTGCGCGCTCCTCCTCGGCATCTTTCCCGTTCCCTCAGACAAGCCGACGGTTTGGTGAGCCGAATGCTGATTCTCAACGGCGGCGGGCTGCCCACCCTGAAACGGTGCCGCGCGCAGTACCGCGCCGGCGCGACGCACCTGGGCAGGCTCGCCCGCCCCCGCCACATCGGACAGTTGCGCGAGACGCTCGACGCCGGTTTCAAAGTCGCCGTCGACAACGAAGCCTTCAGCAAATGGGATGATGCCGCGTACGTCCGGATGATCGGCCGGATCGAACTCGCCCTGTACGGGCGGGTCCTGCGGCAGTGGGAAAGGGTCGCTCCGCTCGCCGCGATGCCGCCGCAAGCATGGGCCGCGATCGGGAAGACGCGTCCGACGGCGTTGCCGGACTGGCATCCGAATCTGTTGTGGGTGACGGTCCCGGATGTCCCGTTCGACGCGCACGCCACGCTGCGCAAGTTCGCCGACTGGGCCCCGTTGATCCCTCATCTGCCGCTCGCCTTCTGCGTCCAGGATGGAGCCGAGGCCGCCGGAATTCCCTTTGAGTTTCCTAATTTGGCCGGACTGTTCATGGCGGGCAGCACCGAGTACAAGCTCTCTTCCGAGATGGCGGAGATCTGCCGCGAGGGCAAGCGTCGGGGCCTGCTGATCCACGGCGGACGCGTGAACACCCGCAAGCGGATCCGCTACATGCTCTCCCTCGGTGTCGTCGACAGCATCGACGGCACGGCCTTCGACAAGTACCGCGACGCCAATCTCCCGTGGGGGCTGGAAGAAGCGTCGGCGACCAGTTACCAGCTGGCGTTCTAGCGCCCCGTCCCTCCGGTGCGCCGCGACGACCGGACGCCTGAGCCGAAACGCCGCCCTCGCGCGGTGTCCCCGGGATCGAGACCGGGCTGACGATGGCTCCAGAGAAAGGAATCGACCCTCCGATGAACGCCGTGACCGCGTCCCGTCCGCACAATCAGCTGCCGCCGCCGAGCGTCGGCGACGTATTCGCGCACCCGCAGTACTGGATCTCCGGCGCCGGCCATGACGCGGCACACGCGGCCGAGTGCCCGCACGGCTACCGGCTCACCGCAAGCTGCCCCTGCTGCTACCAGGGCGAGGATCCGAAGGAATATCAGTTCACCACTGTGGAGCTGTTCGGCCTGCGGGTGATGTCCACGAGGCAACCGTGGGCGACGTCGCTGCTGGAGCGGGGAAAGCCAGTCGAGAACCGCACCCGGGCGATCTCGTGGCGCGGTCCCGTCGTGATCCACGCCGGTCGGAAGTGGGACGACCGCGACCGCGACATCGCCGCCGAGATGCGGGTTCCGGCAGTCCCCCGGAACGCGCCGACCGGCTACCTCGGCGTCATGGACCTGGTCGGCGTCCACCGCGACGAAGGCTGCTGCCGACCCTGGGGCGAGCCCGGCTCCTACCACTGGGGATTCAAGAACCCCCGCGTGTTCCACACGCCCATCGCCGGTCCCGGCCACCTGGGGATGTACCGCAAAGTCCCGCTTGCGGTCGCCCACGCCGTCGTCGCCGAAGCCTGGACGCGCGGCGGCCTGACGCGACTGACGCGGGGTCAGGTGCGCGCGCCGTTCGGGGTCAAGAGTGCCACCGAGGACACGTCGATCGGCGTTCCGGAGCCCTGAGCACGGTGATCAAGTGGCGGGGGTCGGCGTCCATCGCCCCGGCGCTTCCGCCAGTGCGCGAGTTCCTCAAGGACGCCAAGCGGGGCACCGGCAGCGGAGTGCGGCGAGGACGCATCGCATCGAGCAGGGTCCGCAAGCGTCACGGGTGATCGAGCCACGCAGCGGGCTACCACCACGTCGCAGAACGCCCGGGCCGCCACCTCCCCGCCGGGCGGGCGGGCCCGCCAGCGCCCTTTGCGTTCTGTTCGCACGGGCCACGGACCGGGACGTCCCCGGGCGGAACCCCGGCATCCGCGACGTCGAGCGATCGGAGCTGACCTCAGGGGCGACGCGGCGGCAGGCCGCGTTTCCCATCTGTATCCGATGTCAATCACGCCAGCACTTTCGTATTCCGTGCACGCATTGAGTGATAAAAGTTGATCATGCAGGAAGCATGTGCGACGCCCGGGAAAACGGGCGGGGATCGAACGCCAAGAGGAGGAACCTGAATGGGCATGAGTGTATTTTCCGAGGCTGCGAAGGGCCTGTTGTCCAGCGAACCGCCGACACTGTTCACAGCGGCGGAGGCAGACGAGGAACTGGCCAACTGGGAGCCAGTAGACGACCCGTACGTCCTTACGATCGGGGCCGGGTCCGACGCCTACATCGGGTTGCACGGCACGCTCGACGACATCGACGCCGTCCTGGCGCATGCGCAGGAAGAAGTGCGGAGAGCCCGTGCGCGGGAGAGTGCCGGACGGCTGGAACCAGCTCTCGGGCCATCCGGGCCCTGCCCAGCCTGAGCATGACGAGAAGCATCGAGAACGACACCCAGGATGCCGCGATCGACGAGGAGGCGATTCGGATGTGGCTCCACGTCTAGCGGCCCCGACGCCGCGCACGGCGCCAGACCCCGCGGTCGCCTGACCGCGGGGTCTTTTCGCGTTCGAGGTGCGCGTCGGCCAGCAGCGCCGCCCACCCTCACCCGCGACGAGCCGGTTCGACAGAATGCCCCCACAGCGCAGCGGGGGCATTCCCGCGTCTTGTGCCGGTTGCGGGGCCGCAACCAGGGCGGTCGGGCCGAGGTCGGGGCGGCACTCTGGTCGTTGCGGTTTTTAGAGCCGGACACCCGTCTCGCGGGCATGGTCACGACACAGCCGGTTCCGCAGAGCAAGATATGGAAAACCTATACGGTTTTCCCCAGGTCGCTGCCGCGACCTGGCACGCTGGTCCTTGCGGACCAGCGGAAAGGCGCAGGGGGTGCCTCAGGCCGGCGGGCCGCATGGGGGAACGAACGCATGCAGCACAACGAAACAGGCGTCTCCGCCGCAGGAGAGGTCGCGACGGAACCGGCGAGGACGCGCGGACACTCGCAGGACGGCCCGCGACGGCCGCGCACCTCGCTCGCCTACAACGACGTCGAGTGGTCGATCATCGAGCAGGCCGCCGCGCTGGACGGGAGAAAGCCGGGCTCGTGGGCGTCGCTCGCCGCGCTGGACGCGGCCCGAATGCGGGTCAGCGGCGTGGTCCTGGACCGCGGCGTGCTGAGCAAGCTTTACCTTGCGGTCACGGACCTGAGCAACCAGCTCGCCAAAATCGGCGGCAATCTCAATGACGTCGCCAAGCACGCCAACTCCACCCACGAGGTCGAGACCGTGCGCGAACAGGCCCTGGCGATCCTGGAGCGGGTCCGGCTCCGGGTGGTCGAGGCCCGCGGCCTGCTCGCCGGGCTGCGTCACGCGTTGAGGTAGGGGCCGATGATCGGGAAAGCCCTGTCCGGGTGGCGACCGGCGGGCCTGATCGCGTACTTGATGGGCCCGGGCGCGCACGAAGAGCACCGGAACCCGCACATCGTCGCGTCCTGGGACGGCTCCCCCGGCCTGCACCAGCCGCCGAAAGCGGGTCCCGGCGAGTTCGATTTCGATCTGCGGGCGCTGATCGGGTCGATGTCGGAGCTGCCGAAGGAGTTCGGGCTGCCGCTCGACAACCCGGCGGCCTCGCCGGACGACCTTCCCGGCGCCGAGGAATGGACGCAGTGGCTGCGCACGTCAGGGAAGAAGCGGCCGCCGGCGCACGCGCCGGAGTGGGTGAAGTACTACCGCTGGGATCCGAAGGCCGAGGCCGTCGTGCTCAAGCCCGGGTACGTGTGGCACTGCCCGGTGCGCTTGCACCCCGACGATCCGACGCTAACTGACGCGCAGTGGCAACGCATCGCGCAGCGCCTGATGGAGGCCACCGGGATCCACCAGTCCGGTTGCCGCTGGGTCGCCGTCCGGCACGCCGACGACCACATTCACCTCATGGCGACCTTGGTGACGGACAAGGGCGGGTCGCTGCGCCGGTTCTATCCGCGAAACGACTGGTACCGCCTGCGCAAAGCCTGCCGCGAACTCGAGCGCGAGCTCGGCCTTGTCCCGACCCCGGAAGCCGACTGGACGGCGACGCGACGGCCGACGCGTCAGGAGATCGGCAAGGCCGCCCGGCACGGCCGCGCCGAACCGGCGCGCACCGAACTGCGCCGGCTGGTCGCACAGGCCGCGGCTGCAGCCGGCGGCCCGGAGGACTTTTTCGCGCGGCTGCGCGAATTCCAGGTCGTCTGGCGTCCCTCCTACGCGGCGGACGGCGAGATCCGGGGATGTTCCTACGTCCTCGCGGACGACCGCACCGCCGAGGGCGAGCAGGTACCGTTCTCGGGCGGGAAGCTGGGCAGGGACCTGACCTGGCCCAAACTGATGCAACGGTGGGCGAGTACTCCGGCCGCGGAACCGGTCGAGCGCACCGAAGACGGCAGGTCCACCGCAGACGCGCGCCTGGACGTGCTCGAAGAAGCCGCCGAGGTCGTGAACGAAGCCGCGGAACGGATCCGCTCCGGCGACGAGGACCCGGCCGGAATCACGCACGCGACAGCCGACGTCCTCGGCGCGTTGGCGTTGGGGACCGAGTACCGCGATCGCGGGCCGATCACTGCGGCGTTCGACCGGTTCGACCGCGCCGCCAGAATCCCCGGACGGGTGCTCCCCCGCGACCACGGCCTCTCCGGCCGCGCGCTGCGCCGCGCCTCCCGCCGGATCGCGGCGGCAGGAAGCATCAGCGGCCGCGGTCAGGAGAAGTTCGCGCTCGCGGCGCTGGTGCTGGCGCTGGCCGGGCTGGTCGCGGAGATCCGTGCATGGCAGCAGCACGCGGGACGGCCGCACCAGGCCGCCGCCGCGCGGCGGACCGCGGCCGTGCTGCCGGTGGACCGCGTCGCCGCGAACAACGCGGCGGCCCGCTCCGCGACCAGGTCGCCGCGCCTGGCCGACCGCCTGGACCGCACAACCGCCCGCCCTGCCCGGCCGGCCCGTCGGCATCACCCTGGCGCCCGGCCGCCGCGCTAGCCCAGTCCGCAGTTCGCGCTGCCGATCGGCGCGCACAGCGGCACGTGCCGGGCTCGGCTACTGACCGCCTGTCCGCGGCGGGCGGGCCGCCGCGCATATTCGACGGGCGCGGATCTGCGCTGGCGGCACCGGGTACCGGGTCGGGAGTACCGCGCATGTCCGGAGGGCACATCGGCACGCTGCCTTGCCTGGCACGAATGTCAGGGAGCGTTGCCGAAGAACCGCCAGCCGTCCGGGGCGCCGCTGTCGCGCCCGGTCGTGGTGACCGGGACTGCCCCGCACGGCCCCCATTTGGACTGCAGCTGGTTGTCGCCCTCGTCAAGCACCTCGCGTTCGATCCGTCGCGATTCCTCCGGCGAAACCGGTTCTCGCTGAACACGACCATGACGCCGAAGTCCAGCTCGCAATCGTCGTAGTCGTACGGGGGCAGCTGATCCGGCGTCGTCACGAGCGCGGGCCGGTCGTCCGGATCCCAGTGTTTTTCGAGGATCGTGTTGGTGTAGTGGAAGTCCGTGTCGTCGGTGCCGTATTCGTGCTGCAGCCGCCGCAGCGTTTGGGCTCGGGCCGCCGCGAACGCGGCCGCGAGGTCCGCGCCGGGCTGGTACGCCCCGAACCGGTTGTAGCTCTACATCGGTTCCCCCTCGCGTCCGTGGTTTCGGCTCCCTGTTCGGCGCGTTCGGCGCCGCCCCGGGCGGGGAGCGGGAAGCGGCCGGACATCGCCTCGCGACCCTGGCGGGAACGCGCCGCCAGCGCGCGCACGGCCCGGTGTCAACGCAGTTCAGCGGGGCGGCACGTCGTTCGGCCCCAGACCCGCCCAGATCCAGGTCGTGATGCAGTCGCTGTGGCGTGCCTGGATCGGCACCGCCGGGACCGGCATCCCGTCCGCCCGGCGGCGTTCGGTGCGCAGTCCGCTCGACGGCCAGGCCATCTCGCAGTCCACCTGCAGCGCATCGGTCATCGCGCTGAGGACCTCGTCGCCGGGCAACGTGTTGGAGCCGGTGCTGATCCCGCCGTGGGTCAATTCCAGGCCGGTGCCGGCGAAATCGACTGAGAGGTCGACGTCGAGTTCCGGCGCGTGACCGGCGTCCTCGAGGACCTGCCAGGCTCGCAGCACGCCCGCCCAGTGCGGGCCGCCCGCGCCCACCGTGCCGGCCACGACCAGGTCGTCGCCGTGCTCGGCCACCAGCGTCGGCCAGTCCACTCGGTCCCAGACACGGGCGAACTGCAAGGTCGGAGCCTCCGGCGGGCACAGCAGGCCGTCGGTGGCCTCCCGCAGCCACTTCGGCACCGGAGCGTCGTCGGCGAGCCGGTACCGCGGCGGCCAGTGGGTCGCCCGCTTCATGCGGTCCATGATCCGTTCGTGCCGGGCGTGCGCCGCCGGAGACCACTGGCTCCAGTACTCGTCGTCGGCCATCCTGTCCCCCCTGCTACCGGAACCGATTACTGTAAGCCACGATTCGCGGGCTGTCTGTCGATCTTGAAGGCTCGTTCTGCCTGCAGTTTCGCGTAAGGGTTCCCGAGTGCAAGGGAATATGGTTACTCTGTGTCCTAACCGGCGTGGCAGGAAGAGGATTCTGTTCGCCCGGTGTTCGTCGCACACCTGAGGTGCCGGCCGGTGGGCCGGGGATGGGAGAGACCGCGGTCGCGGAACGCGCGCATCTCGTGAGGGGAGACACGAGGCGGGTTCGGCTGCCGGACACCACAGGGGGAACACCGGATGAGCGAGCCGCTGTTGACGCCGATTCCGTTGCCGTCGGGCCACGATTTTCAGCAGTGGGCGTTCGCGATCAACCAGTTCAGCCAGCTGCTCAGCCAGCGGCTGGCGGCCAGCCGCGAACGCGCGGGCCGCATGGCTCGCAGCGACGCCGAGCAGTCCGACCTGGAACACCTGGCCCGGCAGGTGCCGCCGTTGCGGCTGATGAGGGACGACGAGCAGGAAGCCTGGACGCGCCGGGTTCCCGCCGACCTGGCCACCCAGTTCGAGGGCGAGCCGTCTGCCGTGTGGTGGGCGAAGATGGACGACGAGGGCACCGGCTGGGGCGTCGAGGCCCACACCTACACCAATTCCGGGGCGCCCAGCGCGTCGCTGTTCGTCGTGTGCCGCGACGCCGAGGACGCCGCCGATCTGGCCAAGTGGCTGCGGGATCACCCGACCCCGGCCGACCTCACGCGGATCCACGAGCTCGCCGGGCACCGCCCCGGCGAATTCTCCGACGAATACGAGTGGTCCGAACCAAACGCCAACGCCGGGCCGAGGATGGGGGGCAGGGCCCGCCCGCTCGCGCTCGGCGAGGACGCCTGGGCCGAGGCGCTGCACCGCAACGTGCCCGGGACGCTCGCGACCCGGCTGACCGACGAGCGCGACCCGATGCACCCGGATTTCGCCGCCTGGCAGGAGCTGCACGCCCTGGCCAACGAGGAAGTCTCCCGCGTCGGCGCCGACCCCGACCGGCTGGCCATGATCATCGGGCGGGCGCTGAGCAGCTGGCGCGAGGTCAAATGGCCCTCCCGGGCGGCCTACTCCGTGCTGAACCAGGCCCGGGAGCTGCCGCGCTACGAGGACA
Organism: Streptomyces sp. AA4; assembly: GCF_000158875.1. Taxonomy (NCBI): domain Bacteria; kingdom Bacillati; phylum Actinomycetota; class Actinomycetes; order Kitasatosporales; family Streptomycetaceae; genus Streptomyces; species Streptomyces sp. AA4. The sequence goes on from NZ_GG657748.1 coordinate 294,100, forward strand.
CCGTCCGCGCGCCCGGCACGGACCGGGAGCCAGGGCGGGGGGCACCGCCGCCCGGCGGCGGCATGGTCGTCGACGGCGAGGTGGTGGCCACGTCGCCGCCGCGGCCGGGGCCGGGCAGCTCCCCCGCGGACGCGCTGCGCTGGGCGCGCGGCCTGGATCCGGACAACACCGAGCACCGGTTCATGGCGAAAGCCGAGTACACGCGCTGGGGCCAGACCGTAGACCGCGAACTCGAACGGAAGTTCCCGTCGGTGGTCCCGCGCAGCAAAGCCGCCGCCCGCGCGGAAGCCCGCAGGCGCGGGGAATCCCCTGTCGCCGCCGCGGTGACCGGGGAAACGGCGGCCGAAGTCATGGCCGCGCGAGAACTCGACGCGGACACGACAGCCGAACTCGCCGAAACCGTCAGGAAATGGGATCCGGACAAGGCGATCGACCGCCGTTCCGCCCTGACGATGTTCGGGCACAGCTATCCCGAGGTCGACGCGATGATCGTGGAGAAGTTCCCCGACGACGAACGGATCCAGCAGCGGGCGGCCGAGCTGTATCCCGACGGCATCCCCGAGGCCGCGGCGTGGCACGGCCGTGCGGACAAGGACGAGGGCCGCGCCGCAGCCGACCGGGCGACGCCCGACGACCCCGACACGCCGACGATCGACGAGCGCGCGGACGGGCAGGCGAACGCCGCCAACGAGCAGAACGCCGCCAACGCCGAGAACGCCGCCGGAAAGGCCGCGGCGGCACGCCCGGCGACCGTGCACCGCACCGCCACGACCACGCCCGCGCGTCCGCGAACGCGCTGAGCGAGCAAGCGTGCTGCGCGGGGCGCAGCACGCCGCCAGTCCCACGCCACAAAGACAGGGGGTCGACCGTGGCTGAGAACACGACCGTAAACGTCGACGAAAGACAGCGGATCAACGGCGCGGGCCGTCGCATCAGCGACCGCTTGCTCGGGCGCGATCGCGCTGACGCCGCCCCGTCGGAACCCGTACCAGCGGAGGAGCCGCCGCAGCGGTTGGGGCTGAGGGCTGCGCTCGATCGTCGCGAGGCCGCCGCGGCGGGCGGTGAGGGCCCGCGGCCGGAAGCTGCTTCGGAACCGGCCGCGGCAGCGAAGCCTCCCGAGGCCGCCGGCGAGGCGAAGGCAGAGGGCCCGCCGCGGCGGGAGCGCTTGAGGGATGCAAAGCCCGCCAAGGCAGAGGAACGGCCGGTGGGGCCGTTGAGGGCTGCGCTCGATCGTCGCGAGGCCGCCGCGGCGGGCGGTGAGGGCCCGCGGCCGGAAGCTGCTTCGGAACCGGCCGCGGCAGCGAAGCCTCCCGAGGCCGCCGGCGAGGCGAAGGCGGAGGAGGACAAGCCGACGCGCTACACGTACAACCCGAACCTGCTGCCCCAGCATGCGCTGCTCGGCAGCCTGATCCACACGCCGAACGCGATCGACGACATCGAGAAGTTCCTCGGCCCCAGAGATTTCTCCGAATCGTCCCTGCGGGCGCTATACACCACGATCCGGGGCCTGGCCCACACCAACGGTCTTCAGGAGGTGAACGCTATCGAGGGCGACGAGGAGCGCATGCAGGCGGCCAAGGACAACTACGTCGCGCTGCTCGAAGCTCTGCACGACCAGCGATTCACCGACGCCGTGATCCCGAACCTCGCCACGGTCGTCGGGCAGGTCAATGCCGCCGCGCCCGCGGACACCGTGTCCTACCGCGGCGTCTACGACCCAGGCGCGCAGATGCGCCTGGGTCGCATGGTCCTCGAGGACTCGGTCCGCCGGCACGTCGAGAGCCTAGGCGTCCAGATGGTCCGCCCCTCGCCGCTGATCCGGCCGTCGTTCTTCCGCCGCCGCACGGGCACGGCCGAGGACATGCTGTCCAATCTGACCACGGTGACAGCCTCGTTGGAGAAGCTCGCCGAACGACTCGCCCGCGCGGTCGAGCGCACCGGACCGTCCGGCGAGTCCTACCAGGACCTGGACAGGGCCGTGGAGTTCGCGGCGCAGCCGTATCAGCCGTCGGGGTTGCGGGCGCTGGGCGCGCCGCTGGTCCGCCGGGCCGAACGCCACTTGATCCACCTCGCCCTGCACTCGGGCACCGGTCTGGACCTCGGCCTCACGCCGGAGGACTTCTCCTCCTCCGAGCACGCCAACACCTGGGCGGCGATCCAGCGGGTCCAGGAGAAGGGGCACTCGGTCAACTACGTGTCGGTCTTCGAGGAGCTGCGCCCCGTCCCCGGCCAGCCGTCCTTGCCGGTGCTGTCGGACACGGAGCTGACCCGGATATTCAACACCGCCCCGAACAAGAGCGAATCCAAGATCGAGAGGTCGTTGCGGACGGTCTTCGACGCCAGCCTGAAACGCCAGTCGCAGACAGTGCGCAACACAGTCCAGGCCCTGGCCCGGAACCAGGCGATCGACCCGCAGTCCCTGCTCAACTATGCGCAGAAAGAGACGTCCAAGCTGGCGAAACGGGCCGACACCGTGAGCCATCACCGACAGAAGGCGGTTGAGCAGCTCGGCCAGCGGGGCGTCGCGCGATGATCACTTCCGGCTTCGCCCGGCCAGGGATCGTTTCCACCACAGGGAAAAAAGCCAAGGAGTTCGTCATGGGGGAACCGCTCAGCGACATCGCGCCCGCGCAGATGCAGGCGTACGTCGACGCCGGGGAGGCGCGCCGATTCTCCCGGTCGCTGGGAGGCGTGGTGCCCGACGCGGTCAAGTTCCGAGATCGCTGGTACGTGCGCGAAGTCGGCAAAGCTGACTACACCCCCGCCGTGGACTCCCTTGCCGCGATATTCGACGACGTCGAAGACCCCCGCGGCAGGTTCGCGATGGCCGACCAGGCCGTCGCCGACGCGGACGCCCGCGAGGGCCGGTGACCGTCCCGGCCCCTCGGGTGGCCGGACGCGCCGGCCCGCCGGCCGACGTCGGCCACGCGCCGCCGCCGGCACCCGTCACCACCGGCGCCCGTCGCGACGCCGTCGCCTCCCCACCCGGCGGCGCGACCCGGCTCGCCGAACGGGCACTGCTCGGAGCCCTGCTGCACCGTCCGGCGCGGCTGGCCGACGTGCAGGGATGGCTGCGGCCGCACGATTTCGCGGACCCCGAACTGGGGGCGGTCTACTCGGCGATGCAGGATCTGCACGGCCGGGGGCTGCTGCAGTCGGTGTCCGAGAAAGCCTTGGTCGGCAACGACTTCTCGCCGGCGACACGCAACGCCGTCACCCGCAACATCCTCGCGGTGCGGGACGTCCTCGCCGACAGGACCGGCACCGGCACGGCACGGCAGTCCCGCTTGATGACCGAGCTGTACCTGGCCGCGCCGCCGAGCACGACTCCGCACCACGCGCATTACGCCGAGCGAGTGCTGGAGAGTTCCGCACGCCGCCAAATCGAACGGTGGGCCGTGCGGACCCGGTCGGTCGCGGGCAGCGGCCGGATCTCCGGCGACCTGCGCGCGATCCAGGACCTCGACCGAGCTTTGAGCAACGGCATTCGCGGACCCGGTTCCGGCATCCCGCTCGCCGAGGACCCTGCCTCGCTCGCCCCGACCGTCCCGCCGCCGGCTTTGCTGGTCGACCGAGCCGAGAAACGGCTGATCGGCGACGTGCTGGCGGGCAAGCGGCCGGATCTGATCACGCGGTTCACGCCGGAGGACTTCACCGGATCGCCCGCGCACGCCGCCACCTGGCGGTCGATCCGCGCTCTCGCCGCAGCGTCCCCGCCGGAACCGGTCGACCCGGTCACCGTGGCCTGGGAAGGCGAGGTCCATGCCGACGATCACGGGCAGGGCCTTCCGCCCGACGAGCTCATGGACCTGGCCCGCAAGTCCGCGCCGGCCAGCGAAAACGCCGTGTCCATTGTGGTCCAGGCCGCGCTCCACCACCATGCACAACAGGCCAGCGATGCCTTGCAATCCGCGGCACGGGACCGCAAACGACCGCTGCACGAGGTCCGCCAGACCGTGGACGCCGTCTCGGCGGCTCTGCGCACCACCGCCGAGCGACTCGCCGGCGCCGTCCCGGAAGGACAGTCCGTGATCAGGCGCACTCTCGACGGGCCGCCCGCAGTCCGAAACCATCCCGCTCCCGGAGCCGACGTCTCCTCGCGCGGACGCGCCCGGCGGTAACGCCCGCGCGCAGCGCACGGCTCGCCCGCCGCCGGTGCTGAACTCCCGCCTCGGCAGCCCTGTGAACCGTCTCCGGAGCACACGTCGCCGCAGGCGACCGCGCAAGGGCGCCGCCGCCTTGCCCCGGCGATCGCCCCGCGGTCCGGGCCGAGAACTGTCCGGCGGCTCAGAATCGAGCCGTGCAGCTCGTGAAGTCGTCGCAGCACATGAACTCGCCGTCGCGATTGTCGACCAGCACCTGCAAGCCGTCGCGGATGGACATCCACCCGCTGTCGGTGTAGTCCCTCCCGCACAGGCAGCACACTGGCGGGTCGCTCGGGTGCTCGGCGCGCAGTGCGCTCAGCGCCTGCTCCCGGTCGGCGCGGGGTTTGGCTCCGTACCCGCACCGGCACCAGGCCCGTGCCCGGCCGCCCGGCGAGGTGAACCCTTCCATGCGGTGCACGACGCGCCGTTCGTGCGGCTTCGGCACAGTCCAGTCCCGATCGCCATCCGGGCCGGGCCACGCCGCCGCGCGGACGTTCTGATCGAGGTCGGCGTGGACCAGCCCGTTTTTCGCCAGAAAGGCGGCGAGTCTTTTCCGCGCCATTTCGGTCTCGAACGGGCTCGGCGCCTGGTCCGCCGAGCCCGTTCGGTATTCCGCCATGCTGCGCAGAGCACGCGCGCGCTCCACCCGCCTGGCGCGATCGGCGGACGGAGAGGGGGTAGCCACGCGACGATGATAGACACTGCGCAGGCCGCCGGCGCCGTGGTCGACGTCCGCCAGAGGGGCTGGCTCGCGGCATCGCGGTGCGCGCCGCGAATGCCTTGCCCTTGCGCCCTTCTCACCGGTGACGCGTGCGGCGGCCCGGGGCGACGGCGGATCCGTGGCGTGCCCCGGCGGTCCCCGCCGGCCGCGAACGGGACGCGGCCGGCCCGTCGTCCTTGCGCGACGGCGCGTTCGATTCTTGCCGGTCCGGGGCCGCTGCGGGTCTGTCGCCATTCGGATTCTCGCCGGAATCGCGCGAGGCTTCGGGCTGGCCCTCGCGGTTCGGGGCGTCGAGCGCGCTCAACAAAGCTCCGAGCCGCTCGACGTTTTCCGGGTCGTCCATTGGATCGGGATATTCCGGGTCTGCGTCGGAGGTTCGTTCGCGCACGCCGCCCTCCCCGTCCAGCTCGTAGACATCGCCGTCGTAGACGACGCCGCCCACGACGATGTCGTCGCCGATGACTTCGTCCCAGAAATCGAACTTCGGCTGCTCCGTGAGATAGCGGGTGAGATGTTCGGCCAAGTCGCTGTGGCTCGCCCCGGCCGGAACGTCGAGCGCCACGGTGTGCACGTCGTGCCCGAGTCCGCTCCGCTGACGTGTTTCCTGGAGGTGCTCGAAACTGATCTCGTCACGGGAGGATTCCAGAAGCCGGATGGTGTCGGGCACGAGTTCGGAGTGCTGTGGCCCGACGTCGTACTTCGCCACGTACAGCAGCCACATCTTTTCCGTCCCCGCCGTTGCCAATTCCTGTGTCTGGTCGGCCTGGCGAAGGCCCGGCTGCCCGGCGAGCGGCACTGGCGTGCCGGTGGCGACGAACGTCCAGGCGTCGTCCTCGCCGTTTCGGAGCACGACGTGCCGGAAGCTGTCCTCGGAAGCGGCGGCGCGCGCCGCGGCCTCGGTGACCGCGGGCGTGACTGCCCAGCCGCCGTGCGCCGGTTGGGCGTGGCCGTAGCGTCCGACGTGCCGGAGAAGTTCTTGAAGGTCAGCGATGGAGGCCGGCCAGAATTCGTGGTCCGCGTCGTCCGGGCCCGTGATCGTGACGGGGTTGTGCTGAACGGTGTTTTCTCCCGTGTCGTAGGTGAACCACGCGGTCCATTCGGGAACGGACGGACGGCGCGGGTGATCGAAGCGCCTGTAGACCTCGACCGCGATCTCGCCGTCGGGGTGTTCCGCTCCGTTGTAGAACAGCCATTCGCCCTCCTTTGCCGGAGACCAGCCTTCCGGCCAGAGGATTGTCTCGGTGCGCCCGCCGATCTGCATGCCGGGCGAATCTGCAGGATGTTGCTCCATCATGGCCTCCTTGAATAGGCGGAGCGGTCAGGCCGGGGATGCGCGTGCGGGGTCGTTCGGTTCTGCGCAGCTGATGTCGGGCCGGGGCCGTCGGATCGATCGACGACGCTGTCGAGTGGAGCGGCCCCGTGCCTTCTGTTCCGCGCGGCCGCCTGCGCTGCATGGTGTTTTGCCGTGCCTGTGGCGCGTCCTCGCGTCGGAACGGGACGGTGTTCTGATGTCGCAGGGCCCGGGCGGCGGAGGTCATCGGCGGCGTCCCGGGCTCGGAGGGTTCGCGGGGCCGTGCCGCGCTCCGGCGGTGCCGGGAGGCGCGAGCGAAGACGTCCCCGCCTTGCCCGAGGCACTCGGAGGCGCCTTCCACCCCTGCAGCAGGGATTCCCCCGGTTTCTGCGGGCCCGGCCAAACGCGCCGCCATCCGGGGAGCCACCGGTTGACCTCGTCGATGTCCTCAGTGGACAGCGCGCCTTCCGAGGCGTTTCCCAACGCCCCCAGGTCCGCCGGTCCGGCGGCGTCGACGCGCACGCCGTCGCCGCCGGATTCCCAGGCTCCCCACTGCCAGGGCAGCTGGCGGCGGTCCAGCCACCGGCCCGTCTCGCGGATCAGCCACGCTCCCAGGTCGTGCTCGGTCGCGGCTGTCCGCGAGATGTGGGGCCAGCCGGGAGCGGGAACGAAGAACACTTGTGCCGCAAGCGGTCCGCTGCTCGCGAGGCGCCCGACGCCCCCGGCTTCCGTGTCCTCTTGCAGGGGTCCGTCGATGCCGTACACGATCTCCAGGCGTGCGGGGAAGCTCCAGGAGGCGGGATTGCTGACGACGACGTTGCCGGGCGTCGAAGGGTCGTCGGACGGTGAGATCAGCGGGGGCACGTCGTCCGGGGTGCCGAGCAGCCGCCTGCACTCGCGCAGCAGGGCGCGCGTGTCGACGGGCGCTCCCACGTCGATGTTCAAGTACAGATAAGGATCGAGCATCGACGAGTCTCGCTTTCCCTTCGTCGCCCGGCCCGGCTGACGTCGCGCGGGCACGGCGCGGCTGGCCGGTCCCGAAGCCTCAGGGGTTCAGGACGCGGGTGGCGCCGAAGTAGTCGCGTTCGGAGGTGCGCGCCTGGGTCTCGCGCAATTTTTTTCCGGATTCGGGCGCCTCGATCATCTTGCCGCCGCCGATGTAGAGCGCGACGTGGTGGATGGATTCGGCTGTTCCGCCCCAGAAGAGCAGGTCGCCGGGCTGCAGCTGGTCGACGGGCACGGTGTGCCCCTTTGTCGCCCGGTACTGCTCCTTCGAGCTGCGCGGCAGCGTGATCTTGCCGTTGGTTCCTTGGTAGTAGGCGAACCTCGCGAGAGCCGAGCAGTCGAACCCGACGACGCCGACGTCCGGCGACGAGCCGCCGCTGGGCCCGTTGAGGCTTCCGCCGCCCCAGGCGTAGGGCAGGCCGATCTGGGAGCGGGCGGCGTCGATGACCGGTCCGGCCGCTCCGGCGGTGCCGCCGCCGGAGCCGTCTCCTCCGCCGTCGGCGCGGGGGCGTCCGTATTTCGACGCGGCCAGTCGGTTGATCTTGGATACGTAGTTCTGCGTTTCGGCGAACGGCGGGATCCCGTTGTATTTCAGGACGTTGCCGGGTCCGGCGTTGTAGGCGGCCAGCGCCAGGTCGACCACGCCGCCGTTCAGTCCGTTGTTGCTTTTGAGGAAATTGGCCAGGTAGCACATGTATCCGGCTTGCGATTTGATCGCGTCGGCCGGGTTGCGCGGGTCGGCGCGGCCGTCGCCGTCGCCGTCGACGCCCCACGCGGCCCACGTGGCGGGGGTGAACTGGGTCAGTCCGTCGGCGCCGGATGCGTTGTGCGCGTTGGGGTTCCAGTTGCTTTCCGTTTCGATCTGCGCCGCGAGGATCGGTGCGGTGATGTCGGGGCAGGTCGTGGCCGCCGAGGCGAGGAGGTCTCTGGCCCAGGGCGGGACGGCGTCGGGGTTGAAGTCCAGGCTGATGCCGCCGGTTTTCTTGATCTCGCTGTTGTTGGCTCCGGCTCCGCCGAAGAGCAGCACGATGACCAGCACGATCGCGATCAGCGGCGAGCCTGCCGCCACGGCGGCGACGGTGGTGTTCTTGCTCATCCCCCGGCTCCGGGTCCGCCGGTGTCGGAGAACGTGATCCCGGAGACCTTCCACGCGCCGGCGACCCGTCGCAGCGAGCAGTACGCGGCCAGGGGGTCGAGGTTTTGCGTCCAGCCGTCACCGGCCGCGACCCGGGACGCGGTGACCCCGGCTCCCGTTTCGTCGTCGCGGACCGGCGGCGGGTCGTCGTCGACCGGTTCGGTAGTGACCCGCACGCGTGCCCGGTGCGCGGCGAGCAGGCCCCATCCGTTGTCGCGGCCTTCGCCGCCGATCTGTTCTGCCAGGCCGGGAATGCCGAACCGGTCGGCGGCGCGTCTGCGCGCGTCCCCGGGGCCGGAATCGGCTGCGGCGTCGACCGAGAGCGCCGCGGCGACGAACTGTCCGCAGATCTGGCGGGCCTCCGCCGCCGCGGCCGGCTGCGCGGCGGCCGGCGCGGTCGTGGCGGGCAGTGCGGCGTGCTCCGGTGCGGGCGCGGCGCCGGAGCAGGCGCCGGCCGCGAGCGCCGGCGTGGTCAGGAGCAGCAGTGCTCGCGCGCGAACCGGCAGGCGTCGTCGTGATGTGCCCTGAGCAGGGCGTGGTTCCCCCATGTTTCCCCCATGGCGATCTCGACCCCCATCGAGACCTCGGTGTCGCTGCACCGCGCGGACCGCCTCCCCAGACGGTGTCGCGCGGGCTGGATCAGACTGCGGGCCCGGCGCTCACCGCCTTCCGTTCCGGCGGCCGAAGCCCAAGGCGCTGAACGCGCGGCTCATCGCCCCGCCCCGGGCGCGTGCGGCGGGCATGCGGGCTCCGGAGGCTGCCGCGGCGCTGTCGCCGAGCCTCGTCGGGCGCTGTTTCTGGTGGCCCGCTTCGCACTGCCGGTCCGGCTCCGGCGGCTCGGCGGTCGGCGGGGGCGGCGCAGCGGGCTGCTGCTCCGGTCGTTCGGGCTCGGCGCCGCCCTCGGCGCGGCCGTGTTCTGCGGCGAGGTCGGGAGCGGGCGCCTGCGGTTCGGGCGGCGGGGGGATTTCGACGTTCCAGCCGAGTTCGGCCAGCAGCCGGTCGAACAGCGGGTGATCGGACGGCACCGGGTCGGCCTCTGCTTCAGCGATCCGCTGCTGCACAGCCACACGTCCGTGCTGCGCCTCGTCTTCGGGGCCTCGCGAGTCCGCTGTGGACAGCGGACGGCGGTCCGCGGCCGCGGGCTCGCGGTGGACCGGGCCGCTGGGCCAGGTGTCGGGAATCGTCAGAGGTGGCTCGCTCCAGCCGAGTTCGGCCATCGTCCGATTGAACATCGGGTGCTCCGTGTCGAGCGGATCGCTGTCCGACCCGGCGGGGGCCGACTGCACCGCGCCGTTGCTCGGCACCGGTGCGCTGTCGTCGGCGCTGTGCGTCTGCGGCTCGACCCGGAGCGGGGCGTCCTCGGCGACGTCAGGGGCGTTCTGCTCGGGCCGGCGGGCACGGGGGACCGCGGCCGCCGCGCCGCTGATCTCGCCGATTTTCAGCGCCAGGGCCACGATCCGCTCGACCGGCTGCTGGCCGACCGCGACGTGGACGACCTTGTCGTCCCAGTTCACGGCGGTGACGCCGTCGTAGGCGTTGCGCACGGCGAATCCGAGCGTGGTGGCCTGGTCCACCAGCGCCGCCCACTGCCGCCCGACCGGATCGGCTGCGCGCTGGTGCGGCACGGGATCCTGCGGCGGGCGCCCGGCTCCGGAGTTCGCCGCAGCACTACGGCCACGCCGCTCGCGCGGTCGCCGCGGCGCCGGAGCCGACTGCGGCGCGGCGGCCTGTCGCGACGGCGCCACGGGAGCAGCTCCGGTTGCCTCCTCGGCCGGTTCCGGTGCGGCGTCGCCGGGTTCGGACGCTGCAGCCGCGATCTCTGGTGCGGGGCCGGGTTCGGCGACTGGCGGCGCGGGCTCTGCGGGCGCGGGGCTCGCGGCGAGCACTGCCGCCGCGTCGTGCTCACCATTCTTCTCGGCCAGGTATTCCTCGTAGTCGGCGAGGTCTTCCTCGGCTGCGGCGACGGGCTCTCGCGTCGTGGCGGGGCCGGTCGGCGAGGCGTCCCCGGCGACGGGGCGCGTGCTGTCGGCAGCGTCCCCGGCGGTTTCCGCCGCCCTGTCGGCCGGGGGTTCGCCGGGCGCGTCCTGCGGCGCGCCGGGCGGGGCCGGTTCCGGCGGTGCAGCCGGCCCGGCTTCTGCCGCGGCCGGTTCGGCTTCCCGGCCGTCGGCGGGCGGAGCCTGCGCCTCGCTCGCCGCCGGGGCGGTGTCCTGATCGTGGAGGGCAGTTCCGTCGCGCTCGGCGGGGAGCGCCGTGTCGACGTGGTCCGCCGCCGGTGCGGCGGTCTCGTCCGTCGTCGACGGCGCAGCGGGAGCCGGTGACGAGGGATAGAACTTCGCCGCCGGGGCCGCGGTCGCCCCGGGCGGCACGGGTCGCGGTTCGCGCAGCAGGGCCGCGATTTCGGCGCCGAGCTGTTCTCGCTGGCGTTCCTTGTCGGACTCGTGCGGGATGGCGATGACGCGCAGGTCGTGATCGGTGGACGGTTCGGCGAGGTGGCGTTGCCGCACGACGGTGTATCCGGCTTCCTCGGCCATTCCCTCGAGTTCGCCCCAGCCCAGATCCAGTTCGGGCAGGACCGCCGCCGTTTCTCTCGCCGAGGTTTCCGTGGGTTCCGGGTTCTCCGGCGGGGCGGTCTCCTTGGCGACGGCCGCCGGGTCCGGGCCGTGCGCGGGCGGCGGTTGCCGGTCGAGCGGCAGCCCGAGCCGTGCGAGCAGGGCCTCGCGGGTGCGAACGAGGGCGTCGACGAGATGCTGGCCGCTGTCTCCCGGCAGGTCGTCGGGCAGGCCGGTCGCGGTGATCAGCGCCGCCAGATGCCGGATCTGCCCTGCCGCCTCGGCCGCTTCGGCCGGGCTGGCCGCGACGTTCGACAGCCAGGTCGCGTGGGCCTGCACGTTGACGCCGCGGTTCTGGATGAGCCGGCCGGCGACGACGTAGGCCAGCCGCGAGGGTTCGTGCAGCCTGACGGGCTCGGGCATCGCGAGGTCGGAGAGCTGCCTGGCTGCGCCCGGCCCGGCAGGGTCGAACCGGAGCAGGTCGAGCGGGTTGCCCTCGGCCGGGCCGGTCGGCGCCGCGGGCGGTGTCGGCTCTGCGCGGTCGACCGCGGCAGGCGCAGGCGTCGCAGCGGCAGCGGCCGGTCCGGCCGACGCGGGCGGCTTCGTCGCCGGTGCGGCGGATTCGGCGGCCGGAACCTGAGCCGCCGCCGCGGCGTCCTCGGCGGTGTCGGCGAGGGGCGCAGGGCGGCCGTGCGGGTCGGCGGGGATCACGGCTGCGAGTTCGCGGATCCTGGCGAGGCCGGTTCGCTGGGCTTCGCTCAGCTCGTTGTCCGACGCGTTGCGCAGCAAGGGGTCCCGGCCCCGGCCGTTCCAGGGTTTCGGGGCCTGTCCGGACTTGTGGGCGCGCAGCGCGCGCGCGACGATGCTCGCCGTCGCCTGCTCGACGACGGCGTCGAGTTCGCCCAGCGCCGTGCGGTAGAGAACGCCCTCCCCCGCTGCGGCGAAATTCCGGGCGCGGGCGGCGAACTGCCCGCGGGCGTCGGAGGCTTCGCTCAGCATCCGCAGGTCCGTGCGGTGCAGTCCCGCGCGGAGCCACTCGTGGACCGCCTTCCAACTCGGTCGGCCGGTGCGTTGTTCCGTCGCGGTGTCGACGCGGACCTCCAGCCCCTGCCGTTGCGCGGCGACGTGCTCGGCGGCGCCGGGGTCCGGTTCGTCCTGTGCGCGGGTGACCTGGCGTTCCTGGGCGTCGGCGAGCGGCAGCTTCGCGCCGTTGCTCATGGCGCGCAGGAACTCGGCCAGGCGTGTGCCGTGCAGACGGCCCAGCGCAAGCGCGATGTCGTCGGCGGTCAACGGCGCGCGCGGCAGGCCGGCGGGCTCCGCATCGTCGGCGGCCTCGGGAGCGACCTCGCCGGGCGAAGTCGGCGCGGGCGTTGCCCTTTCGGCGGA
>NZ_GG657747.1:0-327015 GCF_000158875.1 Streptomyces sp. AA4
CCGTACGCGCTGTCGACGCTCGACGTGTGGGACGACCATCTCTCGGTGGCTGGCGCGCAGTTGCTGGCGGCACGGTTGAACCTCATCGCGGACCTCGCGCCGTACACGGCTGACGCTTATATGGGAGTCGCGCCTGACTCTCGTCCGGCGAAGATCGCGTACAAGTCTTCGCTCGGCGAAGCGCTTCCGCCGTCGTACGGAGTGCCTGGCGGCGAGCGGGCCGAGCCGGAGGTACTGCGCGAGCTGTTGCTGAAGGCGCTGGCTGACACGCGGCGGCAGGAACTGGAGCGAGGGATCAGTCTCGTCGGCCCGCATCGGGACGAATTGGAGCTGATCCTCGGCGAGGCGCCGGCGAAGGGATACGCGAGTCACGGCGAGTCGTGGTCGTTCGCGCTCGCGTTGCGGCTCGGAAGTTACGAACTTCTGCGTGCCGAAGCGGGCGAACCGGTCTTGTTGCTGGACGATGTGTTCGCCGAACTCGACCGCAAGCGCCGGGCCCGGCTGGCCGAGGTCGCCGCGGGCGCCGAACAGGTGCTCATCACCGCGGCGGTGGCCGAGGACGTGCCCACCGAGCTCGCCGGAGCGAGGTTCACGGTGGCCGACGGGGAGGTGAACCGTGCCTGAACAGCCACGACGACCACGCGGGGTGACCGGGGTCACGCGGGTTGCCCACCGATCTGGGGACAAACCTGTGGACAGTGTGGATAAACCCGGTGGCGCGTTATCGCCGCGCGTGACGAACCGGCCGGATGGCGGTCTTGACACCCCGGAAGCGCGGGTTAACCCTCGAAATCCCGTCCGCGACGCCACGGAGCGTGACAGTTCCACTGGGCCGAACGAGACGCCCGCCGGGGACAAACCGAGCGGCCGCGACCTCGCGCACGCCGCGCTCGAGGCGGCGAAGGCCAAAGCCCGCGAACGCGGAGCCCCGCCGAACCTGCGGCGCGGCCGGATCACCGGGGGCGGCGGGCAGAACCGGGCGCGCCGGCGCTGGTCCGGGCCCGGCGCGGATCCGCGCGACCCGCAGCCGCTCGGCAGGCTCGTGTCGCGGCTGATCTCCGACAGCGGCTGGCAGGACACGATGACCAACGCGCGCGTGTTCGGGCAGTGGGCCCGGCTCGTCGGCGAGGACGTCGCCGAACACGCCCAGCCGGTCGCGTTGAAAGACGGCGAGCTGACCGTCCGCGCGAGTTCCACCGCGTGGGCGACGCAGCTGCGGTTGCTGCAGGGCAAATTGCTGGCGAAGATCGCCGCGGGCGTCGGGAACGGCGTGGTCAAGCGGATGCGGATCCAGGGTCCGACCGCTCCGAGCTGGCGGAAAGGCCCCCGGCACGTGCCTGGTCGCGGGCCGCGTGACACGTACGGCTGACGGGACTTGCGCTCCGGCGGATGAGTTCCCCGAGAACCGGGCCGCGCAGGTGCAGATACGAGATGACTCAACTGAGGGTGATTTCGTCCCTCTGCGACCGGCTGAGGGGTGTCCTAGCCGCATGTGAGCGCGTGCGGCCAAGTACACTGTTGTAGTAGCGGACGTCCGCTCGGGCGAGACGAGGAGAAACAACGCCGGTGACCGAGAACAAGAGCGAGTACAACGCGTCGTCCATCACCGTGCTCGAAGGCCTCGAAGCAGTTCGCAAGCGCCCCGGCATGTACATCGGTTCCACCGGTGAGCGCGGTCTCCACCACCTGGTCCAGGAGGTGGTGGACAACTCCGTGGACGAGGCGATGGCGGGGTACGCCACCAAGGTCGAGGTTACCCTGCTCGCGGACGGCGGGGTGCGCGTCGTCGACGACGGCCGCGGGATCCCGGTCGACATCCACCCCAAGGAGAAGAAGCCGACGCTCGAGGTCGTGCTCACCATCCTGCACGCGGGCGGCAAGTTCGACAGCGACTCCTACGCGGTGTCCGGCGGTCTGCACGGCGTCGGCGTCTCCGTGGTGAACGCGCTGTCCACGAAGCTGCTCGCGGAGATCAAGGTCGGCGGCCGCAGCTGGCGCCAGGAGTACCTCAACCAGGTCCCGGGCCCGCTCGAGGACCTCGGCCCGGCCACCGACACCGGCACCACCATCACGTTCTGGGCCGACGGCGACATCTTCGAGACCACCACCTACAACTTCGAGACCATCTCGCGCCGCCTGCAGGAGATGGCGTTCCTCAACAAGGGCCTCACCCTGTCGCTGCGCGACGAGCGCGTCGCCGACGAGGAGACCGAAGAGGACGCCGCGGGCAAGCAGGCCAGGGTCAAGGAAGTCGTCTACTGCTACCCGGGCGGGCTCGAGGACTTCGTCAAGCACATCAACGGCAGCAAGGACCCGATCCACGAGAGCGTCATCTCCTTCGACGCCAAGGGCTCCGGCCTCGAGGTCGAGGTCGCGATGCAGTGGAACACCGGGTTCACGCCGTCGGTGTACACCTTCGCCAACACGATCAACACGCACGAGGGCGGCACGCACGAAGAGGGCTTCCGCGCCGCGCTCACCCGCGTGGTCAACGCGTACGCGCGCGAGAAGAAGCTGCTCAAGGAGAAGGACGCGAACCTGACCGGCGACGACGTGCGCGAGGGTCTCGCCGCGATCGTGTCGATCAAGCTGGCCGAACCGCAGTTCGAGGGCCAGACCAAGACCAAGCTGGGCAACAGCGAGGCCAAGACGTTCGTGCAGCAGCAGTCGAACGAATGGCTCGGCGACTGGTTCGAGCGCAACCCGAGCGAAGCCAAGACGATCATCAACAAGTCGATCTCGTCGGCGCAGGCCCGGCTCGCCGCCCGCAAGGCGCGCGACCTGGTGCGGCGCAAGGGCGCGCTGGAGATCGGCGGACTTCCGGGCAAGCTCAAGGACTGCCGCTCGAACGACCCCGGCGAATGCGAGCTCTACATCGTGGAGGGCGACTCGGCGGGCGGTTCGGCCAAGGAAGGCCGCGACTCGATGTACCAGGCGATCCTGCCGATCCGGGGCAAGATCATCAACGTCGAGAAGGCCCGCATCGACCGCGTCCTCAAGAACACCGAGGTCCAGTCGCTGATCACCGCGCTCGGCACCGGCATCCACGACGATTTCGACATCTCGAAGCTGCGGTACCACAAGATCGTGCTGATGGCCGACGCCGACGTCGACGGCCAGCACATCACCACGCTGCTGCTCACCCTGCTGTTCCGGTTCATGACGCCGCTGATCGAGCACGGCCACGTGTTCCTGTCGCGGCCGCCGCTGTACAAGATCAAGTGGCCGCGGTCGGAGCCGGAGTACGCGTACTCGGACAAGGAACGCGACGCGGTCATCCAGGCCGGCGTCGAGGCGGGCCGCCGTCTTCCGAAGGACGACGCGATCCAGCGGTACAAGGGTCTCGGCGAGATGAACGCCGAGGAGCTGTGGGAGACCACGATGGACCCGGCGAACCGGCTGCTCGGGCAGGTCACCCTCGACGACGCCGCGCAGGCCGACGAACTGTTCTCCGTGCTGATGGGCGAGGACGTGGAAGCCCGCCGCTCGTTCATCACGCGCAACGCCAAGGACGTGCGCTTCCTGGACGTGTAGGCGTCCCCTCCTAACCCGCATCCCCAGGACTGCTCACCGAGAAGGACCCCATGACGGAAACCTTGCCGCCGGAACACGACCGGATCGAACCGGTCGACATCCAGCAGGAGATGCAGCGCTCCTACATCGACTACGCGATGAGCGTCATCGTGTCGCGGGCGCTGCCGGACGTGCGCGACGGCCTCAAGCCGGTGGCGCGCCGGATCCTGTACTCGATGTTCGACTCCGGGTTCCGCCCGGACCGCGGGTACAACAAGTGCTCGCGCGTCGTCGGCGACGTCATGGGCAACTACCACCCGCACGGCGACTCGGCGATCTACGACGCGCTCGTGCGGCTCGCCCAGCCGTGGTCGCTGCGCTATCCGCTGATCGACGGCCAGGGCAACTTCGGCTCGTCGGGCAACGACCCGGCGGCCGCGATGCGGTACACCGAGTCCCGGCTCGCGCCGCTCGCGATGCAGATGCTCGCGGACATCGAAGAGGACACCGTCGATTTCCGCGACAACTACGACGGCCGCACCCAGGAGCCCGACGTACTGCCGTCGCGCTTCCCGAACCTGCTGGTCAACGGCGGTTCCGGGATCGCGGTCGGGATGGCGACCAACATCCCGCCGCACAACCTGCGCGAGGTCTCCGAAGGCGTCGTGTGGGCGCTGGAGAACCCGGAAGCGACCGACGACGAACTGCTGGCCGCGCTGCTCGTGCGGATCAAGGGCCCGGACTTCCCGACCAAGGCGATGATCCTCGGCACGTCCGGCATCGAGGACGCCTACCGCACCGGCCGCGGTTCGATCCGGATGCGCGCGGTCGTCGAGGTCGAAGAGGACGCGAAGGGCCGCACCATCCTGGTCGTGTCCGAGCTGCCGTACCAGGTGAACCCGGACAACCTGGTGGAGAACATCGCGCACCTGGTGCGCGACGGCAAGATCACCGGGATCGCCGACATCGCGGACGAGTCCAACAGTCGTTCCGGCATGCGGATCGTCATCACGATCAAGCGCGACGCGGTGGCGAAGGTGGTGCTGAACAACCTGTTCAAGCACACCCAGCTGCAGCAGAACTTCGGCGTGAACATGCTGGCGCTGGTCGACGACGTGCCGCGCACGCTGCGGCTCGACCAGATCATCCGGCACTACGTGAAGCACCAGGTCGACGTGATCGTGCGGCGGACCCGGTTCCGGCTGCGCAAGGCCGAGGAACGGGCCCACATCCTGCGCGGTCTGGTCAAGGCGCTCGACATGCTGGACGAGGTGATCGCCCTGATCCGGCGGTCGCCGTCGGCGGACGAGGCCCGGCCGGGGCTGATGTCGCTGCTCGAGATCGACGAGATCCAGGCCACCGCGATCCTGGACATGCAGCTGCGCCGGCTGGCCGCGCTGGAACGGCAGCGGATCATCGACACGCTGGCCGAGATCGAGCTGGAGATCGCCGACCTCAAGGACATCCTCGAGAAGCCGGAGCGGCAGCGGTCGATCATCCGCGACGAGCTGATGGAGATCGTCGACAAGTACGGCGACGACCGGCGCACGCAGATCATCCCGTTCGACGGCGACGTGTCGGTCGAGGACCTGATCGCGCAGGAAGACGTCGTCGTCACCATCACCCGCACGGGCTACGCCAAGCGGACGAAAACCGATCTGTACCGCTCGCAGAAGCGCGGCGGCAAGGGCGTGCAGGGCGCGACGCTGAAGCAGGACGACATCGTCCAGCACTTCTTCGTGTGCTCCACGCACGACTGGATCCTGTTCTTCACGAACAAGGGCCGGGTCTACCGGGCGAAGGCCTACGACCTGCCCGAGGCCAACCGCAACGCGCGCGGCCAGCACGTGGCGAACCTGCTCGCGTTCCAGCCGGACGAGCAGATCGCCCAGGTCATCGAGATCCCGAACTACGAGGTCGCGCCGTACCTGGTGCTCGCCACGAAGCGCGGCCTGGTGAAGAAGACGAAGCTCACCGACTTCGACTCCAACCGCGCGGGCGGGCTGATCGCGATCAACCTGCGCGAGGGCGACGAGCTGATGGGCGCGGTGCTGGCCGCGGCCGAGGACGACCTGCTGCTGGTGTCGGCGGGCGGCCAGTCGATCCGCTTCCACGCGACCGACGAGGCGCTGCGCCCGATGGGAAGGCCGACCTCGGGCGTGCTGGGCATGCGGTTCAACGACGGCGACGAACTGCTCGGCATCAGCGTGGTCAAACCGGACAAGTTCCTGCTGGTCGCCACGGACGGCGCGTATGCGAAGCGGACGCCGATCGAGGACTATCCGGTACAGGGCCGCGGCGGCAAGGGCGTGCTCACCATTCAGCACGACAGCAAACGTGGCAGGCTGGTGGGGGCACTCATCGTCGACGAGGACGACGAGCTGTTCGCCATCACGTCCAGCGGCGGGGTCATCCGCACGCCGGCGCGGGACGTGCGCAAGGCGGGCAGGCAGACCAAGGGCGTTCGGCTGATGAACCTGGGTGACGGAACCACTCTTCTCGCGGTCGCACGCAACGCGGACGAGGGTTCGGACGTCGCCAATGGTGGCGAGGAGGCTTCCGACGCCGCTGAAGGTTCGGAGGGCTCGGAAGTTTCGGAAGTTTCGGAAGTTTCGGCTTCCGAGATGGTTTCGGAGGAAGCGGCCGAGGCTACGCCAGAGGAGCCCACAGCAGAAGACGGCACGGCGCCGGAGCAGTGATCGGCGCCCCACGCACGGGTAAGGACTGACTCAACGTGGCACCATCCGACAAGGCCGACGACGCGTCGGCCAACCCGCCCTGGCAGCGCACCGCCAAGGACGGCGGCGGCGACTCCGAGGCCATGGCCACGGCGCGGATCGCGACCGAGGACGTGCCCACCGCGGCTCCGGAACCGGCCGCCGCGGCCGAGAACGACTACCCGGTGACCGGCTCGGCGGCGCCCCGGCTCTTCGGAGGCGAGGCTCCGCCGCCGGCGGCGGCCGACGTGCCGCCCGCGGGCCGCACCCGGCCGACGCCGAGCGCGCTGCGCCGTCCCGGCCGGGGCCCGCGGCGGGCGAGCCTGCAGATCAAGCGGTTCGACCCGTGGTCGGTGCTGAAGCTGGCACTGGTGCTCGGCGTCGCGATGTTCTTCGTCTGGCTGGTCGCGGTCGGCGTGCTCTACACGGTGCTCGACGGCATGGGCGTGTGGGACAAGCTGAACGGCACGTACTCGTCCCTGGTCGGCGGCGAGGGCGCGAACGCGTCGCCGGACCCGCTGATCAGCGCCGGTCGCGTGTTCGGCATCGCGGCCATTCTCGGGGCGATCAACATCGTGCTGGTGTCCGCGCTGGCCACGGTGAGCGCGTTCATCTACAACGTGTCGGCGGACCTCGCCGGCGGCCTGGAGGTCACGCTCTCGGAGCGAGAGTAACCCGGTTGCAAGGGCGGATGAGGGGTCCGGTAGAGTTCTCCTCGTTCGACGGGCCCATAGCTCAGGTGGTTAGAGCGCTTCGCTGATAACGAAGAGGTCCCAGGTTCAAGTCCTGGTGGGCCCACATTTCCGGAAGGCCGGTTCGCAGTCGCGGACCGGCCTTTCTGGTATTTCGGATGACCGTCCGGTGGGGTCCTCGCGAGAATCATCCGCATGCAGACTCCAGCGCAGATCCGCGAGCAGTTGAGCCTCGCCGCGGCCAACCGGCGTTTTCCGTCCGGTCTGGCCGAAGCCGAGGCCTGGCTCGCATCGGCGACCGCGCGCGAGTTGCTGCGGATCGACTACTACGCCCGCCAGTCCCGTTATCCGGTGCCGGTGCTGGGGCGGGCTCGCGACTGGAAGCTGAAGAACGCCGCGCCGGTTGTCGCGGCGCTGGCTTCGCTGCACCCCGACGGCCGGCTTCGCGAGCAGGCCGTTCGGGTGTTGTGCGCGTCATCTGGAGTGGTGAGCGACCGGGCGTTGGCGGTCCGGGTCACCGACCACGTCGACGAGGTCCGCGAGCTGGCCGAACAAGAGGTGCTGCGGCGTACGACGTTGGCGCAGGCGGAGCGGATCGTGCCGGTGTTGCAGCGGATTTCGCAGCGTGGCCGGGGCTCGGGGGTACTCGGCCGCTATCTGCGTGCGCTGGTGGACGCGCATGGCGAGGCGTCGGTGTGGAAGTACCTGCGGAGTTCGGAGGACCTCGACGTCCGGCGGACCGCGTTCCGGCGCAGCTTCGAAACCGGACTGCTCGGCTTGGCGGACGCGGTCCGGATGCTGCCGCGGGAACGGGACCAGGTCGTGCGGCGGCAGTTGATCCACGTGATCGCCGAGTCGGCGGCGCCGGACGTCATCGCCGAGTCGTTGCTGCGCGGCCGCTCCGCGGAGAGCCGGGTGCTGGGGTTGGTGAAGCTGACTGCGGAGCAGCTCGATCCCGTTGACGTGGAACGACTTCTGGTCGACCGGTCGGTGCTGGTGCGGATGTGGGCGCGACTGCGGTGGCAGGAAATGGGACGGGATCCGGTCGAGGTTTACGCGGCGGTCGCGCGTTCTGCTGCCGGGCCGCTGGTGCGGGCTCGTGGGTACGTCGGGCTGGCGGAGGCTGGGTCCGAGCTGGACCGGGCGGAGATCGTCGAGCTTGCGCGGAGTGCGGATCTGGCGTTGAAGAAGATCGGATTGTCGTTGCTGCGCGGGAAAGCTGTTGCCTCGGAGGTGCCTTGGCTGCTGCGGGAAATGGCCGGCGAGGACTCGCGGGCGGCCCGGTTGGCGGGGGACGTGCTCAGCAGCAGTCCGCGGCTGTGGTCGCTCGCGGATTTGGCGGTGCTGAAGGATTCCGCGGACCCGGTGGTTCAGCGTCGGGGATGGTGGCTGCACCGGAGCCTCGGCGGCTGGGAAGCGGTGATCGTCGACCTGGAGTCCGGGGCGTTTCGCGACCGGCTGGAGCTGCCGATGTATTCCCGGCCGACTGCCGCGCAACGGCAACGAATCGGGGAGCTGGTCGGCACGCTTTCCCTTGGCAGCGGGCAGATTTCGGAGATTGAGTTCGCGCTCGGTCGTCCGGCGTGACCGGCGAGGAACTGGGCGAGGGGTGGGACAGCGTCGCGACTCTGGTCGACGGACGTTGGGTTGAACGACGGCCCAAACGGGACGAGGTGCGCGCCTGGCTGCTGCGGGAGACGCGGGTCTTGCCGTGGCTGGCTCCGCAGTTGCCGGTGGCGGTGCCGATTCCGTTGGTGTGGCGGGAAAATCCGTTGGTCGTCCGGCATGAACTGGTGCCGGGCGAGCCGGCGGAGTTGACCGCCGAGGACGGTCGCGTGCTCGGCCGCTTCCTTCATGCGTTGCACAGTGCGGACGCGGCCAAGGCGCGCGAACTCGGTGCCGAGCCGGAAGTTCTGGCGCTCGATGCGGTTCCGCCGTTGCTTGGCCCGCTGGCGGAGCGCGGGCGCGCGCTGCTGGCGGAGGTCCGAGATTATCCAGCAGACACCGTCATCCATGCCGACCTCGGACCGGAGCATGTGTTGAAGCGGGACGGCCGGTTGAGCGGCGTGATCGACTGGACCGACGTGGGTATCGGCGACCCCGCGCGGGACCTGGCGTGGTTGCTGCACTGGACGTCGGCGGAATGCGTCGAGGCGTTCTCCGAGGAGTACGAAGTCACTCCGGAACTGCGTCGGCGCGCGTGGGCGTGGAACCAGCTGGGTCCGTGGTACGAGGTGGCGTACGGAGTGCAGAACGACCGCCCTGACCTGGTCGAATCGGGTCTCGCGGGTACCCGCGCTCGGCTCGCGGAGACGAGTCAGCCCTGCCGGGAAGAGAAGGACCGGCAGGGCTGAGTGTTGCGTGGCCGCGAGGGCCGTCGGGTTCAACGGACCGCTCACTCCGGATATTCCCGGTGTTCCACGTGGAACGAGAGACGGAACCGCTGGACGGGACGCGCGGCGGGTCCGGTAGCATCGTGGGGTAGCGCAAGCACTCAGAAGGGGGCTTCAGGTGAAGAAGCTGTTGGCACTCGCGGTCGTCGCGGGCGGCGTCCTGTTCGTCGTCAAGCGGAACAAGGCGGCCAAGGCCGAGGCTGACCTGTGGCGTGAGGCCACCACGCCTGCCGCCCCGTCGGCGAACGGCAGCGCGCCGGTCAAGGCCGCGGACGCCTCGCGCAACTGACGTCATGCTTCGCGGACCCCGGTCCGCACCGGGCCTGTAGCTCAATTGGTAGAGCACCGCCTTTGCAAGGCGGGGGTCAGGGGTTCGATTCCCCTCAGGTCCACCGCAGTCCCCGTCCGGCCCGCGCCGGACGGGGATTCGTGCGTTACGGGACCGGTTTCAGCCGGTCGATGATCGGGAAATGGCCTCGCCGAATACCTGGTTGAGCGCGGGCGGCTGGTAGTCCTCGCTGCGAAACGCCGAGATGGTGACCACGTGGCGGCCCACCTTGAGCGCCAGATCCACGTGGCCGGGGGCAATCGGCTTGACTTCAACTTCCCTTGAAGTTTCATCCTTGGAGAGTCAGCACTGATCTCGAAGGGACCTTCAATGACTATCAACCGGCCTGACTTCGCGCGCTCGGACTTCGCCGCCGCGCTGGTTGCCGAAACGACCGTGGAGGCGGCGGAAATCCTTGCGCGGCTGGAGAAAGAGCCGTGGCCTGAGGGCTTGATTTCGTTTCATGCGCTGGCCAGTACCGAGGGAGAAGAGTCGCTGGTCTATACCCAGTGGACCGAGAACTCAGCTGATCCCGAGTTCGTCCGCGGCATCTCCGGGGGTGATCCGGTGGAATACCGGTTGTACCGCAGCGGAAATCGGGACGACGCGACGGTTCCCGGCTGCATTGTCGTAGTGAGCGTCGAGTTCGAGGGCGCGGACGCGCAGCGGCAGCGGCGTTGGGTGGACACCGTGTTCGACGCGTTGTCCAGTGAGGAAAAGCCCGCGCCGGGCGGGATCTCCGGGCACTTCCACGTCAGCACCGACGGGACCCGGGTGCTCAACTATGCGGAGTGGACGGACGAACAGTCCCATCGCGACGCGCTGGCGCGGTCCGGCCGGGGCACGGTCGGAGAGTCCGACGAATGGCGGAAGGTGCAGGAGTTTCCGGGAGTGCGGGGCAGCGGGGTCCGGCGGTATCGGATGGTGCGCAGCCTTTCGCATGGCCTGTCCGCGAAGGCGCCCGCCTGATCCGGATCAGGTGCCTTGCGGGGCAAGGGCGGGCAGCGCGCCGAGTTGGATGCGGGCGCCGAGTTCGTCTCGGACGCCCCAGTGTTCGGCGAGCAAAAGTCCTTCGGTGCGGTAGATGTGCACCGTGGTCATCCGGTAGGGCTTGCCTTCCGTGCCTGGCCCGTGAATCGCGTCGACGCCGGTGCCGGTGGCGGTCGCGCGGATGACGACCCGGTCGTCCGTGGCAAGGCAGTACAGCGCTCCGCAGCGGGAGGAGAAGGCGCAGGCGGACCCGTGCGCACATCGTGCGGACCGCCCGTGACCTGCTGCTCGGCGGCGGAGGCTACGCGGGCATGACGATCACCGGGCTCGCCGAGGCGGCGGGGGTCAGTCCGCAGACGGTGTACAACACGGTCCCGGTGGCGACAAGGTGGTGGAGGCCTTCGTCGCGACCATTGATTCCGAACGCAGAAAGGGCAACACGAACAGCCTCCGCGGCCTCGCCGAGCGCGGGCTCCTGCCGTCGCGCAGATTCGGCTTCGACGAGACGGTCGACGCCGTCTGGACGCTGACCGCGCCCGAGGTCCTATGACCGGCTAGTTCGGCGCTGCGGATGGACACCCGCGGCGTTCGAACGGTGGCTGGCCACCCAGTTGGGCGCGGTGCTGTCCGGCTAACGGTCGTATTTGGGAGAAGCCAACGGCAACGGGGCCGGGTTGAGCCGGACCCACGCGACGGCGAGTTCGGACAGCCGGGCGAGTTCGTCGTCGTCGCCGTTGCCGGAGCGGGTGCGTTTGGCGAGGGCCTGTGCTTCGTGAAGTTCGGCGTCGGGCAGCGGGGTGCCCGACGCGAAGTAGCCGGGGAGCGCGTCGATCATGGCGCGGAAGGCGCGATCCCAGTTCACGCCGCCGTTGCCGAGGATCTCGCGAGCGACCTTTCCTGATACGCGGATCGCTTCTCCCTGCACGGTTTCCGCCGCGCCCCCGGACGGGACGAGCAGTTCCCACAGCAGCTCGTGCTGCTTCTGCCAGGTGCCGTCGGGCATCTCGATCGGGGAGGTGCCGTCGTGGATCAGTCGCGGCGGGACCGGTTCGACGTCAAACAAGCGGTACAACTCGCGCAGCCCGGCGTCGGTCGCGTCCAGGAGATCGCGGCTGAAACGCGTGCGGTGGAACTCGAAGTTGGCGCCGATCCGGCGGACGAGATCGCGCGCTTCGTCCGTCACCGGCGCGCCGGCTTCGAGGAGCAGCGCCGCGGTTTCGGCCATTTCGGCGATATCGATGTTCTCCGTGTGCCGCAGGCCGTGCAGGAGCGGGGTGCGGCCAGGCCTGCCGTCGATCGTGGCGTGGATGTTCGCCCCGTGTTCGAGCAAAACTCGCACGGTCTCCGCACGCTGCCCGCTGGTCGCGCCGTGCAGCGGAGTGCCGCTGTGCGCGCGGGGTCGTTCGATGTCCGCGCCGAGCGAAAGCAGCAGCGGGATCTGTGCTGAGTGCCCGGCTTGGGCACGAGTCCACAGTGGAGTCTCGCCGTAGTGGTCGGCCGCGTCTACGTCGAGGCCTTGGCCGGCCAGCCAGGCGATGAGTTCGTCCGGGCAGTCGAGAAAACCGAGCGCGGTCGCCTTGCCGTAGCCGCCGCGGGCGTCCAACTCGGTGCGCCGGAACACTGCCTGGAGTTCGGCGAGCGACGCCGAGGTCAGCATTTCACCGAAGTTCTTCGGCAGTGTTTTTCTCTTGCGCATCGCGGGTTTCTCCTCGGCGTGGCTTCCGGCGACGCCAGCCTAATGATCAGGAGGGCAATTCGGATCGCAATCGGTGTTGCAGTTCGATGAGGGTCTGCCGGGCGAGTTCGAGGCGTTCCAGGTCAAGGCCGTCAGTCGTGCGGAGCGCCAGATCTTCGTACGCCGCTTGCATTCGGTGCAAAGCCGCCCGGCCGGTCGGGGTGACCTCGAGCAGTTTGGCGCGCTGGTGCGCGGGGTTCGGGCGATACCGGGCCAGGTCGTCGTCGACCAGCAGATCGGCGACTCGCTGGACGCTTTGCCTCGTGTGGCCCAGCCGGGTGGCGATCGCCGCGACCGGGGCGGCTTCCTTTTCGACCGCGGCCAGCACCTGGTACCGCGCGACGCTCAGTCCCGTCGGGCGGGCGATGCCGTTGCCGACCGCTTCCAGGACGTCGGAGAGCCGGATGACCTCCTCCATCAGGTCGTTATAGGCGTCGCAGGCCTTCTTGACAGCATGCTGTCGTATCGCTAGCTTGTCAGACATGACAGCATGCTGTCATTCAAGGCTGGGGCTCGCAACAGTTCGAGAGGATCAATCGGGTGCGAATCGGCATAGGGCTTCCGAATCAAGTGCGCGATGTCGACCCCGCGGTCGTGCCGCGGTGGGCGGCGCGAGCGGAGAAGGCGGGCTTTTCTTCGCTGGCGACGATCGGCAGGTACGCGTATCCCGGGGTGAGCGACACGGTCGCGCTGGCGGCCGCGGCCGGGGCGACGACGCGGATCGGGCTGCTCAGCGGCGTGTTGCTCGCGCCGACCTGGCCGGCGGCGTTGCTGGCCAAGGAAATCGCGGGCATCGACGGGGTTTCCGGACACCGGCTGACGTTCGGCGCGGGGGTGGGGCTGCGGGAGGAAGAGTTCACCGTGCCTGGGCTGGGGGCGCGTGGCCGGGGCGCGCGGTTCGACGCCGACCTGGAGATTTACCGCGAGGTATGGGGCGGCAAGCCGCGCGGCGAGAACGCGGCGGTGCCGAGCGGGACCCGGCAGGTGCCGATGTTGTTCGGCGGCTATACCGAGCAGGCGCTGCGGCGGATGGTGCGATGGGGAACGGGATACATCGCGGGTTCGGGGCAGGCGGCGGCGAGCGCGCCGTTGTTCGAAGCGGCGAAACGTGCCTGGCGCGAGGGCGGCCGGGAGGGACGGCCGCGGCTGGTTTCGTTGGCGTACTTCGTGTTGGGAGACGTCGATGCCGGGCTGGCGAACGTGCGGGACTTTTACCGGTTGGCTCCGAAAGAAGTCGCGGACAGTGTCGTGCCCTGCACGTCTCCGGAGATGGTGAAGAAGTCCATCGCGGAGTTCGCCGAGCTGGGCGTGGACGAGTTGATCTTCATGCCGGTGACTGACGACGTGGACGAAGTGGCCCGGCTGGCGGACATCGTCAGCTGAACGCACAGGGAAGAGCGGAGCAGGGGCCAATTGCAGTGAACTAGGCGGGACGGTCGGGTGCCGGGGATATCGAGGCGAAGAAGGACACCCCGCGGACCGAGTCACCGAAGCGAAGACAGCCCTTCCCGCAGCATCCGATAAGCCGACTTCGCCCGGGCCACCGCATCCGGATACGTCTCGTCCGCGCTTCGGCCCCCGCGGATCTCCCGGGCGTTGTGGAACCCCAAGATCCGCTGCGCCCCGAAGATTTGCGCGGCCGCCAACCGGGCGGTGAACTCGTCCTCGATGCCGCACGACGACTGCAGTTCGTCCACCAGGTCCTGCTCCTTCTCCAGCCGGTACGTGGCAAGGCGGGCCAGCAAGGCCGGGGTCGAGTACAGCAACGTGTGGCAGGTGATCGTGTCCGGCGAGTCGTTCAGGCCGGTCAGCGGGTCGCGCTCGGCCAGGCGGTCCAGGAAGGACCGTTCCAGCGCGGACAGCGCCGACACTCCATCAGCCCGGGCACGGACGACCTCCGCAGGGCCGTTGTCGTCGACAAACTGGTGGATGACCAGGTCTTCCTTCGTCGGGAAGTACGCGAACAGCGTCGGCTTCGAGATCTCGGCCGCGGCGGCGATGTCGGCTACCGACACCCCGTCGAAGCCGGCTTCCCGGAACAGCCGCAGCGCCGCCGAGGCGATGGTTTCCCTCGTGCGGTGGCGTTTGCGCTCGCGCAGTCCTGACACGGGCGTCAGCCTAGCCGGAACTCGAACCCGGATAAAAACTTGACTCGGTTGTATATTTAACTTAGTCAAGAAACGGGGGCGGGGAAGTGGAACCAGAGATCTGGGCGGAGCGCGAGTATCTCCAGGCCTGTCACGCGGAGCTGGACCGCATGCGAGCGGAGATCAAGGCCGCGATCGCGACGGGAACGGGCGAGGGCGACGCGGTCGACGACAAATACTTCAACCACGTCCTCCGGCAGTTTCGCATCGAGATCGCCGAGGAGCTAGCGGATATCGACGACGCACCGCTCTTCTTCGGCCGCCTCGACTATCCGCCCGGCGAGGTTTACGAGGCTCCGCGCGGGTCGCATACCCGGTCGCCGGAGCACGACCTGGTTTACCTGGGGCGCAGAGGAATTCGTGATGACGACGGCGAACCTCTGGTGATCGATTGGCGGGCCCCGCTCGCCAGAGCGTTTTACGAAGCCGATCACGAGCATCCGATGGGAGTGCGGGTCCGGCGGCGGTACGGGTTCGACCAGTCCGGAGTGCTCAGCGCGTACGAGGACGAACCGCTCGATCGGCCGGGTTCGGCGGCGAATCGGCTGCTCACCGCGGAGATCGAGCGGCCGAGGCAGGGGCCGATGCGCGACATCGTCGCGACGATCCAGCCGGACCAGATGCGGCTCGTTCGCGCGCCGGTCGATCGGACCATCTGCATTCAGGGCGCACCGGGCACCGGCAAAACCGCGGTCGGTCTGCATCGGCTCGCGTATCTGCTTTACACCGAGCGGGTGCGGTTGCAGAAGGCCGGCGGGGTCGCGGTGATCGGGCCGAACCGGGCGTTTCTCGCGTACATCGCGGGCGTGCTTCCGGCGCTCGGCGAGGTGGCGGTTTCCCAAGCCACGATTGACGAATTGACCGGGGCGGGCCACTCGGTCGGGTACGTCGACAGCCCGCGAACGGCGCGGATCAAGGGCGACGTCCGGATGGCGGAGGTCGTCCGGCGGCAGTTGTGGGCGCGGATCCAGCCGGTCGACCGGACGCTCGAGGTGAAGCACCAGCATCGGACCTGGCGGCTGTATCCGGAGGACATCGCCGAGGAACTCGCGGAAATCCTCAGCCGCGGCGCGGATTACCGCGCGGGGCGCGAATTGCTCGCCCAACGGCTCGCGCATCGGGTGCTGCGCGAGATGGAGCGGTCCGGCGGCACGAGCGCGACCCTGCAGCAGCTTCGTCGCAACGCCGCTATCACCAAGGCGGTTCGCGACATGTGGCCTGCCGTCGAACCTGTCCGGTTGGTCTACGAGTTGCTTACCGAGAAAGCACTTCTCGCCGAAGCGGCCGACGGAATTCTGACTGCGGAGGAACAGGAAGCCCTGATCCGTCCGCGGCCGCGCAGTCGTAAGGCGATGACCTGGTCGACGCTCGATCTGGCGTTGCTGGACGAGGTCGCGGCGTTGCTCGAACGGCCGCCGAAGCTCGGGCACGTCGTGGTCGACGAGGCGCAGGACCTCAGCCCGATGCACCTGCGGGCGATCGCGCGCAGGCTGGCCGGCGCGTGCACGGTTCTCGGCGACGTCGCGCAGGCGACCAGTCCGTCCGCGGTCCGCGATTGGACGACCGTGCTGACTCACCTGGATCGGCAAGGCGGACGGATCGAAGAACTCACGCACGGCTACCGCGTTCCGGCGGATGTTCTCGACTTCGCGGCTCGACTGCTCCCGCACATCGCGCCGGAGCTGCGCAATCCCACGTCATTCCGGCATTCCGCGGACGCGTTGCACCTGACCGAAACGGACGAGCCGGTTTCCACTGCGGTCGATGCTTGCGCGAAAGCGCTAGGGCAGGAAGGCTCGATCGGGCTGCTGGCCGCGGACGCGGATGTCCCTGAGCTGCAGCGGGCCCTCATCGAGCGCGGGCTGGACCATACGGTGCTGGGCACCGAAGGAACCGCCCGGATCACGTTGGCACCGGTGAGTTTGGCGAAGGGTCTGGAGTACGACACGGTCCTGGTGGTCGAACCCGCGCGCATCGTGGCGGCGGAAGAGCGTGGGCTGCAACGGTTGTACGTCGCGCTCACCCGAGCGGTCAGCACCTTGCGCGTAATCCACGCGGACCCGTTGCCGGAGCCGTTGCTGGCTCAGACCGCGGCGGTTTGACGGCGCGTCGAGCAGAACTGCCAGCCCAGAAAACCCAGCGCCAGCAACAAGTAACTGTTGCCGACCACGTGCTCGACCGGTCCCCAGGACAGCTCCAGGTACCCGTTCTTCGGCAGCCACGCGTGCGGCGCGATCACGAAAATCGCCGCCACCGCAGCCAACCCGGCAACGGCGAGCCGGGTGTGCACGCGAGCGGCGAACAGCACGAGCGCGGGCACGATCCACACCCAGTGGTGCGACCACGAAATCGGCGAACACACCAGGATCAGCGCGGTGTTGAGCAGGAACGCCATCCGCGGGTCGGCGCGCAGCATCGCCGGAATGGCCAGCGCGAGTGCGGCCAGGGTCAGCACCGCGACCAGGAGCAGCGTCGGCGTTTCCGGAAGCCCGAATCGGTGCACCGCGCCCTGGATGGTCTGGTTTGTCGCGAAAATCGATCCGCTCATGCCGGACGCACCGGTCAGGCCGCCGCCGAACCAGTACTTCGCCGACGCGTCCGGCGCGATCACGAATCCGGCCACCCCGGCGAGCACGAACGTGATGACCGTGGTCACGGCCGCGCGGAAGTCCTTTTTCAGCAGGAAGAACAGCAGGAACCCGGCCGGGGTGATCTTCATGGCGGCGGCGAGGCCCAGCAGGACGCCGCGGGGAAGCCGAGTCCGGGGGCCGAGGCAGTCGAGCACCACGAGCGCCATCAGCAGCAGGTTGATTTGCCCGAACCACAACGTTTCGCGGACCGGCTCGAACGCCAGCGACCCGGCCCCGATCAGCAGCGCGGCCAGCACCGCGGTCCGTCGTCGGGCGTGCGGCCGGAGCACGACGTAGACCGTTCCGCACAGCGCCGCCAGCGAAACGGCGAGCATCAGCATCGCGCTCAGCGGCAGCGGCATCGCGGCGAAGATCAGGAACACGACGGCCGCGAAGGGCGGGTAGATGAACGGCAGGATCAGCCCGGCGCGAGTCGGCGGGAGCGGGCCGTAAACGTCCTCACCCTGCGCCAGCGCTCGCGCGCCGGACCGGTAGATCTCCAGGTCGAGCGGCCACATCGTGCACACGAGCCACAGAATCGTCGCCGCCACCGCGATCGAGGCGAGGACCAGCAGGAACACTGTCCGCCGCCGGGTCGCGGCGTCGTCTAGCCACCGGCGCAGCGCGACAGCGGGGGGCCGGAGGGAAGTCACCCCGCGATCATGCCTACTGCGGTCACCCGTTCGCGCAGTGGGGGCGAGACCAGGCGACCTCGTCGACCGCGAGCCACGGCGCGCTCGCGGCCGCGGACGGGGTCACTCCAGCGAAGGCTTTGACCTCGTGGTGCAGGTGCGACTGGTCGACGTACCCGCTCTCCGCCGCCACCGACGCCGGGCTTCCGCCAGCGGCGAGCCGGTGCACGGCGTGGTCGGACCAGTTGCGCGGCGCGTTTCGGGCTGAGCCCGAGCTGCCCGGATAGCGGCGCCGACGACGAGGTCCGTGTCGCCGCGAGAACCGCTGCGGACGCTGTGGTGCACTCCGCGCCGGAGGAACTGCCGCCGTTCCACGGGGTGCCGCTGCCGATCAAGGACCTCGTCCACGTCGCGGGCTGGCCGACCACCTACGGCTCGTTGGCCACCGACATCTCGATGACCCCGATCGCGCACGCGGAGGACGGCGGCGGATCCATCCGCATCCCGGCTTCGTGCACCGGTCTCGTCGGATTGAAGCCGACCCGCGGCCTGGTCACGAACGCCGTGGTGGAGGTCGAGGGCTTCGCGACCAGCGGCGTCGTCAGCCGGACGCTGGCCGACACCGCAGCCGACGCCCACGCGGTCGCTCGCCGACGCTCTGAATACAGAAGCACCGACTGGCATGCGGATCGGCGTCCTCACCACGTCGCTGATCGACGGCCTCCCGGTCGACCCGGCTTGCCTGGCCGCGGTCGACAAAACTCTTCGCGCGCTGGAAGACACCACCTTGTCGACAAATCGCTTCCGCGGCCGACGTCCGACGAGCTGATCTCGACGTTCATGAAGGTCTGGAACGTCGCCAGCGCGGGCGTCCCGCTGGTCGACCCGGACCGCGTCGAGCCGCACAACCGGGCACAGCGCGAAGCCGCGAAGGCGGTCGATTCCTGGACCTACGCGAAGAGCGTGCACCAGACCCAGGTGACGCCAGCGGCCTGCCGGTCGGTGTCCAGCTGGTGGCCGCGCCGTGGCGGGAAGACCTGCTGCTGCAGGTCTCCCGCACCCTGGAGCAGGCGCTGCCCTGGTCGGACCGGCGGCCGTCGGTGAGCTAGCCGACGTAGGCGGCCAGGTGCTTCCCGGTCAGCGTCCGCTTCTTCTTCACCAGCTCGGCGGGCGTCCCCTCGAAGACCACCTGGCCGCCGTCGTGCCCGGCGCCGGGGCCGAGGTCGATGATCCAGTCGGCGTGCGCCATCACGGCCTGGTGGTGCTCGATGACGATCACCGACTTGCCCGAGTCGACCAGGTGGTCCAGCAGCCCGAGCAGCTGTTCCACGTCGGCGAGGTGCAGGCCGGTGGTCGGCTCGTCGAGGATGTACACGCCGCCGTTCGACCCCATGTGGGTGGCCAGCTTCAGCCGCTGCCGTTCGCCGCCGGACAGCGTGGTCAGCGGCTGGCCGAGCGTCAGGTAACCGAGCCCGACCTGCTCCATCCGCTCGAGAATCCGGTGCGCGGCCGGGGTTTTCGCGTCGCCCTCGGCGAAGAACTCGGTGGCCTGCGCGACCGACATCGCGAGCACCTCGCTGATGTCCCGTCCGCCGAAGCGGTACTCCAGCACCGAGGCGTCGAACCGCTTGCCCTCGCAGACCTCGCAGGTGGTGGCCACTCCGGCCATCATCCCGAGGTCGGTGTAGATGACGCCGTTGCCGTTGCAGTTCGGGCACGCGCCCTCGGAGTTGGCGCTGAACAGCGCGGGCTTCACGTTGTTGGCCTTGGCGAAGGCCTTGCGGATCGGTTCGAGCAGACCGGTGTAGGTCGCCGGGTTGCTCCGCCGCGAACCGCGGATCGGGGCCTGGTCCACCGACACCACGTCGTCGGATTCCCGGATCGACCCGTGGATCAGCGAACTCTTGCCCGATCCGGCGACGCCGGTGATCACGCAGAGCACGCCGAGCGGGATGTCGACGTCCACGTCCTGCAGGTTGTGCGTGTTCGCGCCGCGGATTTCCAGCACGCCCGTCCGTTCCCGCACCGACGGCTTGAGCGAGGCGCGGTCGTCCAAATGCTTGCCGGTCAAAGTGTTGCTCGCGCGCAGACCGTCCACAGTGCCCTCGAAGCACACCGTGCCGCCGTTCGTGCCCGCGCCCGGACCGAGGTCGACGACGTGGTCGGCGATCGCGATCGCCTCCGGCTTGTGCTCCACCACGAGGACGGTGTTTCCCTTGTCCCGCAAGCGAAGCAGCAGATCGTTCATCCGCTGGATGTCGTGCGGGTGCAGGCCGATGGTGGGCTCGTCGAAGACGTACGTGACGTCGGTCAGCGACGACCCGAGGTGCCGCACCATCTTCACGCGCTGCGCCTCGCCGCCGGACAACGTGCCCGCCGGCCGGTCCAGCGACAGGTAACCGAGCCCGATCTCCACGAACGATTCGAGCGTTTCGTGCAGCGACTTCAGCAGCGGCGCGACCGACGGGTCGGACAGCTTCCCGACCCACTCCGCGAGGTCGCTGATCTGCATCGCGCACACGTCGGCGATGCTCATCCCGTCGATCTTCGACGACCGAGCCAGCTCGCTCAGCCGCGTCCCGTCGCACTCCGGGCACGTCGCGAAGGTGACCGCCCGGTCCACGAACGCGCGGATGTGCGGCTGCATCGCCTCGACGTCCTTGGACAGATACGACTTCTGGATCCTCGGCACCAGACCCTCGTAGGTCATGTTGATGCCTTCGATCTTCATCCGCGTCGGTTCCTTGTACAGGAAGTCCTGCAGCTCGCGCTTCGTGTACTTGCGGATCGGCTTGTCCGGGTCGACCAGGCCGGACCCGGTGTAGAGCCGGTAATTCCAGCCGCCCGGGGTGTAGCCGGGGATGGTCAGCGCGCCCTCGGCGAGCGATTTGGAATCGTCATAGAGCTGCGAAAGGTCGATGTCGTTGATCGAACCGCGGCCCTCGCAGCGCGGGCACATGCCGCCGGTGACGCTGAAGCTGCGCCGCTCCTTGATCTGCTTCCCGGCACGCTGCACGGTGACCGCGCCCGCGCCGCTGATCGACGCGACGTTGAACGAGAACGCCTGCGACGACCCGATGTGCGGCGTGCCGAGCCTGCTGAACAGGATCCGCAGCATCGCGTTCGCGTCGGTGGCGGTGCCGACCGTCGAACGCGGATCGGCCCCCATCCGCTGCTGGTCGACGATGATCGCGGTGGTCAGCCCGTCGAGCACGTCCACCTCGGGACGCGCCAGCGTCGGCATGAAGCCCTGCACGAAACTGCTGTACGTCTCGTTGATCAGCCGCTGCGATTCGGCGGCGATCGTGCTGAACACGAGCGAGCTTTTGCCCGAGCCGGACACCCCGGTGAACACCGTCAGCCGGCGCTTCGGGAGTTCGACGCTGACGTCCTTGAGGTTGTTCACGCGGGCGCCCTGCACGCGGATCAGGTCGTGGCTGTCCGCGGCGTGCTCCCGCGTGGGCTTCCCCTTGGCCTTGGTCATCGTCTCTCCCTTTTCTTCCCCGGCGGTCCGGCTCGGACTTGTTCAGCTCGCTTGCTGGATGCGGATCAGGTTCCCGGCGGGATCGCGGAACGAGCAGTCGCGAACGCCGTAGGGCTGGTCGGTGGGCTCCTGCACGACCTCGGCGTCGCTGGCCTGCAACCGGTTGAAGGTCGCGTCGACGTCCTTGGTGGCCAGGTTGAGCGCGCCGTAGGTGCCCTTGGCCATCATCTCGGCGATCATCCGGCGCTCGTCGTCGGTGAGGCCGGGGAACGCGGCGACCGGCTGCAGCACGAGCGAGGTGTCCGGCTGTCCGGGCGGGCCGACGGTGATCCAGGCCAGGTCCCCGTACTTGACGTTGTTGCGCACCTCGAAGCCGAGGATGTCGCGGTAGAAGGTCAGCGTCGCTTCCGGATCGGTGTGCGGGAGGAAGCTCGCGTGAATCGTCATGTCCATGCCGGTCACACTAGGTTCGCGCCGAGCGGGGTGCTTCTCGATTCCTGATCGGTCGGGTGACCTGTTTCGCGACGCACGGCGCCATGCCCTCGGTCGCCCCGGTCTCTTCCTGGCGGTAGACGCTCGGCGGCTTCCCGACCAGCTCGGTGAAGCGCGTGCTGAACGTCCCCAGCGACGAGAACCCGACCTCGAAACACACCTCGGTGACGCTCAGGTCGCCTCGCCGCAGCAGGGCCATCGCGCGTTCGATGCGCCGGGTCATCAGGTACGAGTACGGCGACTCTCCGTAAGCGGCGCGGAACTGCCGGCTCAGGTGCCCGGCGGAGACGTTGACGCTCCGCGCGAGCGCCTCGACGTCCAGCGGACGCGCGTACTCGCGGTCGATCCGGTCGCGCACGCGGCGCAACCGGGCGAGATCGGCCAAGCGCTGCGCGTCGTCCGGTTTGCTGGTCACTTCCGAATCGTGCCACGGCGATCGCCCGAGCCCCAGTAATCCGCTCTTTCGGGCCGGTGGCCGATTCGTTCAAGACCGCCGCGCGGCGGTCGTGCGACGGTGTCCGGGTGACTGTGAAACTGGAGGCCGTCGCCCCGTTCCTCGCCGGGCACGGCCGGTTGCTGGACCAGCGGCGGTTCGAGCTGCTGGAAGGAAACGGACGGGCGGAGGAGGTGCTCGCGGCGGTCGCGGCCTACCGGAATCCGGACGGCGGCTACGGCTGGGGGCTGGAACCGGACCTGCGCGCGCCGGAAAGCCAGCCGGGCGGCGCGCTGCACGCGTTCGAGATCTTCGCCGACGTCGCGCCGGCGACCACGCCGCACGCGGCGCAGCTGTGCGACTGGCTGGAAGCGGTGTCGTTCGCCGACGGCGGGCTGCCGTTCGCGTTCCCGGTCGCCGACCCGACCGCGTGCGCTCCCTTCTGGACCGGAGCCGACCCGACGGTGTTCTCCTTGCAGAGCACCGCGTTCGTCACGTCCGCCGCGTGGCGGGTCGCCGAACACGACCCGGCGGTCGCGGCGCATCCGTGGCTCGTGCGGGCGACCGAGAGGTGCCTGCGCGCGATCCGGGACCTTGCCGAAATGCCGCACGTCATCGAGTTGAGCTTCGCGATCCACCTGCTCGACGCCGTGCACGGCCGGTACCCGGAAGCCGACGAACTCCTGACCAAACTCGGGAAGTTCTTGCCGGAAAGCGGAATCGTCCCAGTGCAGGGCGGTTCCGAGGGCGAGGTGCTGCGTCCGCTGGACTTCAGTCCGGTGCCCGGCCCGTCCCGGCGGCTGTTCACCGCGGAGGCGATCGAGGCGGACCTGACCCGGCTCGAACGGGGCCAGCAGCCCGACGGCGGCTGGACGGTCGACTTCGCCAGCTACTCCCCGGCGGCCGCGCTGGAATGGCGCGGCTACGCCACCGTCGGCGCGATTTCCAAGCTGCGCGCCAACTCCCGGCTCTAGGGCCAGAGCCGTTCGCGGACCCAGCCGGCGGGTTCGCGGCGGTAGCGGACCCGGATGTGCTGCCGGTCGTGCGAGGCCTGCCAGAACTCGACCGATTCCGGCTGGATCAGGTAGCGCGTCCACGTTTCCGGTGCCATGTCCGGGTTTTCCGCTACCCACTCCGCGGCTGCCTTGGCGGCTTCGGCGAGCTTCGCCGGATCGGACAGCACCTCCGACTGATGTCCGACGTACGCCTCGGCCCGCGACGCCGGCGGGCGGGCGAGGAAGTCGGCGGCGGACACCTCGGGCGCGGCCGGAACCACCAGACCGCGCACCCGCACCTGCCGTCCGCGGCCGGGCCAGAAGAACGTCAACGCCGCGCGCGGGTTCGCCGTCAGCTGCTGTCCCTTGGGGCTTTCCGAACTGGTCGCGACCGCCCAGCCGTCCGCGCCGACGTCCTTCAGGATCACCACGCGCGCGTCCGGCGCGCCGTCGGCGTCCACTGTGGACAGAGTGACGGCGTGCGGGGCCAGCACGTGCTCGCCGGCTTCGGTCAGCCAGGAGAGGAACAGCTCCTCGGGCGTTTCCGGGGTGTCCTCCGGATCGAATTCCGGGAGCTGTTCGGGGAACGACTGCCAGCCGCGCAACGAAACCATGTCACCGACCGTACGGCGGTTGCCCCGGCGGCGGGTAGTGCGGCGGCTGCGGCCCGGCCGGACCGGCGGCGGGCGGCGGACCGGTCTGCGGCATCGGCCCGGACGGGATCTGCCCGGGAAAGCCGCCGGGACCCGGTTGCGGGGGCTGCTGCTGCCCGTAGGCCTGTTGCTGCTGCCACTGGATCTGCTGGAAAGCCTCGCCCGGCTGCGGGAAACAGAACGTCAGCTTCGCCCGGATCGCGCCGTGCATCGCCGCGCCCCAGAGCTTGCCGCCGGTGAACGCGTAGGTCATGCCCGCGTGCGGATCCACCGCGACCATCCGGGTTTCGCCGCCGAACTGGTTGCTGGTCTTCGCGCTCGCCAGCTGCGCGGCGTCCGGGTGCACGTGCCCGACCAGCCCGCAGATCACCACCGACGCGGCGGTCCAGCCGATCGTGCCCTGCACGTTGGCGCGGGCGTGCTGGGTGGCCATGCCGGTGAACTGCTGCAGCGTCGCCGCGTCGATGTTCGGGTAGGCCCCGGCGACCACGCAGTAGTTCATCGTCGACAGCATGATCGACTCGGTGAACAGGCCGACCGCGGACGTCACCGGTCCGATCTGGACGGTGTTGAGCCTGCCGCCGCTGCGCACCACGCGTTCGGCGACCACCTGCAGGTACTGCTCGGGCGTGAGCACGTCCGCGACCTCCCCGGGCTGAGCGGAATCCGCTGCCATAGTCGCACGCGCCGCCTTCGCACGGACTTCACCCGGGCATGGTTGACTGTGCCCGCCATGCGCCGACTTCTCGTTCTCGCCCCAGCCCTGGTCCTGCTCGCCGGCTGCAACCCGTCGAGCCCGGCGAAGGAGACTCCGTCTTCGGCGCCGGCGAGTTCCGCTCCGGCCTCGGCGGGGCTGCCGCCCGATCCGCAGCCCGCGCGCACCGCCGATTGCCCCTACCTGTCGAACGAGACAGTGCAGGACGCGAACGGACAGCACGTCACCAAGGTGAAGGTGTCGGACGACGAGCCGCATCCGACGTGCTTTTTCTACCGCCCGGACGGCAGCGTCCAGCTGACCGTGCGGGTGTACGTGGGCAACAGCGACGTCGCGACCGAGCTGGTCAACAAGGCCGCGCCGGTCGACACGTCGAACCCGGCTTCGGACCCGGCGGGGTGGAAGGGCGGCTACCAGCCCGCCGGCGACGGAGTGGTCTACGCCGTCGCCAAGGGCGGGAACGCCGTCATCGTAACGAGCAACCAGAAGCAGAGCATCAAAGCACGCACAGTGGCGAAAAAGGCTATCGCTGCCCTGAAGCTCTGAGTAACGGGCTCCGCACGGGTGAGTGAAGTTGATCTTGTATTACTCTAAGCAGCACGCGCGGTTCCCCCAACACTCGCGCGGCGGGTGCCCGTCCGGCACCGAATACTTTGGTTACCCCTTATCGACGACAAGGACAGATTCGTGGCTGACACCCTCAAGGAAATCCTGCTTGACTCGAGCCGTCGCCCCACCGTGGTCGCCGACTTCGCGGAGCTCGTGGACGCCGAGGTCGCCGACAAGGGCGGGGTCTCCGGCGCGGTCGTGAAGACCGGCTTCGCCGCCGTCAAGAAGATCAAGCCGGGCATCATCCCGTCCGCGATCGACAGCCTGCTGGACGACTTCTCCAACGCCCTCGAGCCGTTCTACGGCGACTTCCGCGCCCAGGGCGGCAACGACTTCGGCGCGTACCTGAGCAGCCGCTCGGACGAGGCCTCGGACGCGCTGCTCGGGGTCACCGACGCCCGCGCCGAGCGCAGCAGCCGCGACAGCATCAAGAAGGTCTACTCGAAGCTGCGCCCGAACGGCAAGAAGAACGTCGAGGAGGCGCTGCCGCGTCTCGGCCAGCTGATCGACAAGCACGCCGCCGCGGCCTGACCCGGCTGGGTTCCGCCGGACTCCAGGTCGCCGATCGCCCCAATGCCACATTGGGTGCGTCAGACGCACCCAATGTGGCGTTCGGTGCGTCGCATGCACCCAATGCCACATTGGGGCGCTGGCCGGAACCGCTTGCGCGACAGAACAAAAAGGGCCCCGGGACGCACTTCCCGGGGCCCTTTTCGCGCGTTCAGTTCTTCTTCTCGGCGGCCGAGGGGCTCGGCGCCTTGCCGTTCGTCTTCGGCTCGCCCGGCTTGGCGTCCGTCGCGTCCTTGGCCTCGGGAGCCGGCTTCGGCGCAGGAGGAGCGGGCGGGGTGGCCTTCGGCGGAGCCGGGGCGACCGGCGGCTCCTGCTGCCGCGACTTCAGCGCGACGGCGGTGCCCACCGCGACCGCGCCGAGGCCGAGCAGCCACGGCCAGCGGCGACGCTTGCGAGTGCCCTTGGCGGCGCTCTTCGCCTCCTCCAGCGCGGCGCGGAACTCCTTCTTGGCCGCCTTGAAGTCCTTCTTGCCGCGGCGCTTCGACTCGCCGGCCGACGCGGCGGCCTTGATCGCGGCCTTCTTGGCCTTGCGGCCCGGCTTCTTCAGCTCGGCGAGGCGGGCGAGCGCTTCCTTGCGCGCCGCGGCGGAGCTCTTCTTCAGCTCCTTGCGAGTCAGCTCGGTCTTCTTCGCCAGCTTGCGCTGGGCCCGGCGGCTCCGCTTCCCCAGCTCCTCCGCGCCGGCCTCGGCGGCCTTCGCGCCCGCCTTGCCCGCCTCGACGACCAGCTTCCGCAGGTCCGTCGAGCCGGACTTGACCGACTCGCCGACCGATTCCACGGCCCGGGTCATGGTCTTCACCTCATCAATCGTTGTGAAACAGATCTGTTGCTTGACATCTATCCTGCCCTTTTTCCGCCCGCACCGCTGCGGCTTCCCGCTGCGGGCGTCGCGGAAACCTCGGGAAAGTGTGTTCTTCCTGGGCCGACGTCCGGCGCGACGGGCCGGGACGGCCCCCTGAACCCCCCATTTGTGCGAAGGGGTGGCACGATGGCGGCGTGACTGAAAGCGCCCGCAAGGCCACCCTGCACACCAACCAGGGTGACATCCACGTGAACCTGCTGCCCGACCACGCGCCGAAGACCGTGGCGAACTTCGTGGGGCTGGCCACCGGCTCCAAGGAGTACACCCAGCCGAACGCGAAGGGCGGAAACTCCGGTCCGTTCTACGACGGCTCGATCTTCCACCGCGTCATCGACGGCTTCATGATCCAGGGCGGTGACCCCACCGGCACCGGCCGCGGCGGCCCCGGCTACAAGTTCGGCGACGAGTTCCACCCGGAGCTGCAGTTCTCCAAGCCGTACCTGCTGGCCATGGCGAACGCCGGGCCGGGCACCAACGGCTCGCAGTTCTTCATCACCGTCGCGCCGACCTCGCACCTGAACTTCCGGCACACGATCTTCGGCGAGGTGGCGGACCAGGAATCCCGCAACGTCGTCGACGCCATCGCGACGACCGCGACCGGACCGGCGGACCGCCCGCTGTCCGACGTGGTCATCGAGAAGATCACCGTCGAAGACTGACGCGCCGCAGGCAGGGATGGGGTTTCGGTAGGTTGGAGTCATCGTGAGCCAACCGCCGAACCCGTCCGCGCCCTCTCTTCCCGGTTGCTGGTGGCATCCGAACCGCCCGACCGGCCTCAGCTGTGCCCGCTGCGGACGTCCGGCCTGCCCGGACTGCCTGCGCGAAGCCCCGGTGGGGTTCCAGTGCACGGACTGCGTCCAGGCCGGGGCGCACCAGCAGAAACAACAGCACCGGCAGTACCGCGACGCCGGAATGGGCGCCCGCACGATCGCCGGGGCCCGGCTTTCGAATTCTTACGTCGTCACCGCCACGCTGATCGCGGTGAACGTGGCGATCTTCCTGATCACCGTCGTCCAGGCGAAGAGCCTGTTCGACAACGGAGCCGCCCGCATCGAGATGCTCGGCGAGCTGTGGACGTATCCCGCGCTCGGCGGCGGCGAATGGTGGCGGATCTTCACCTCGGGCTTCCTGCACTACGGGCCCATTCACATCGCGGCGAACGCGTTCTCCCTGTGGATGATGGGCCGCGCGCTGGAGCAGGTTTTCGGCAAGTCGCGGTTCCTGGCGCTGTACTTCGTGTCGATGTTCGGCGCGTCCACCGCGGTGCTGCTGTTCGACGCACCGAACCGGCCGTCCGCGGGTGCTTCCGGGGCGATCTTCGGCCTGCTCGGCTCCTACGCGGTCATCGTGCTCAAGCTCCGGCTGAATCCGACCGCGCTGCTGATCAACCTGGTCATCAACGCCTACGTGACGTTCACGATCCCGCAGATTTCGATCCTCGCGCACGTCGGCGGCCTCGTTACCGGCGCGCTGGTGGCGGCCGCGATTCTCTACGCGCCGGAACGCAACCGGGTGCGGTGGCAGACGATCGGCCTGGTGATCATCACCCTCGCTCTCGTCGGGCTGGTCGCCTGGCGAGCCAGCCAGATTCCGTCGCTCGTGTGCGATTTCGGCATGGCCCGCGGCCAGGTGAGCTATCTCTGCGGCTTGTCAGGTTCCCGCTGAGCGAGCCCGCAGTTCGGTAAGCACGTCCAGCACGTCGCGAGGATCCTCGCCGAGGTCGGTCTGCCCGAAGATGAAGAGCTGCTCGTCGCGCTCCAGTTCGAGCGTCACGCCGTCGCGGCCGAGGCGGCGGGTGCTGCGCAGCCGGACCGTCGTGCCGGGCCAGGGGAGCCGGTGCGTGCCGGTGAGCGTGCGGGCCGCGAGGCCGTGCTCGTCCGCGGACAGGCGAGGTCGCACGAGCGTCCAGTGGACCGCGAACGCGCCGACGGCCAGCGTCGCCAGGCCGGTGAGCACCGCGCCCTTGCCGTCGCCGAAGAGCGCGTCCAGGACGGTCCCGACCAGCAGCAACGTCGTCAGGCCCCACGCCATTACCACGAGGTTGCGGCGCGGAGCCCAGGAGGTCGGGTGGTTATCCACAGGGGTTATCCACACTGGGGATGAGTCACACCGGTGTGATTCGGTGTCAATCGGCCGACCGGAGCAAAGCTGACCCGGCGGATGGTCAGCGCCACCGCATCGTCATCAGCAGGCCGGCGATCATCGCGGCGAATCCGATCGCGAAATTCCAGTTTCCGAGTTCGCTGAGGAACGAAACTTTGTCGCCGGCGATGTAGTTCACGACCAGCCAGATCAGCCCGAGGAGCATGAGGCCGAACATGACGATCTTGTAGAACAGGTTCGACGGTCCCGCGGCCTGGACCTTCACCGGGGTGCGGCGGTCGACAGGCGGGGTGTACGCGGTCTTCTTGCGGACCTTCGACTTCGGCATCGTTTCCTCGCGTGCTCTCGGGCATTCCTGGTGGCGGCATCCTGGACGAGGTCCCGCTGTCGGGGTGCGCAACCAGCGCCACGTGCACACGTTAACGTAAAGGACGGCTCCGCAGCACCGGGCGGGAGCGGTCGGGGTTTCTCAGACTGTGACAATAGCGCCACCTGGAGTGCCGAGGAGGACTCCGGCCGGGCGCGGGAGGAGCTTGCGTGACGCCGCAAGATTGGCCGGGCGAGGACGACCGCCGCCCCGGCACCGGACCTGACCGCCCGGTCCGCCGCCAGCCGCCGCCGCGACGGCAGTCCGGGGAGACTCCGCCGCCGCGGCGAAGAGTGGCCGGCGACCCGGGCCGGAGATCACCCGAACAGCGCACGCCGATCGACCGGGGAGTACCGCGTCGAGAGGGCGGCGAAACCCGGCCGGTGCAGGGCCGGACGGGCGAGGGCAGGCCCCGCGAGGGGGACCCCCGCGGCGGTGATTTCGGCGGCCCGCGCGACCCCGGCCCCCGGCGTACCGCGGAGTTCCGTGCCGAAGGCGCCTCGCAGCGACCGCGTCGTACCGGAGAATCCCCCGCACAGCCCGGTGCTCCCGCACGACCGCCGCGTCGTCAGCCGGAAGAAGGCCGGCAGATGCCTCGCCGGGTCGGTGCCGGAGCCCCGGATCCGTCCCGGCGGCGGATGACCGGACCGGAGTTCGCCGAGCAGCCGACCGAGGTGTTCTCCGCGGTCGCGGTCGCCGAGAAGGACGACAAGAAGGCGAAAAAGACCCCGCCGCCGCTGGGCAAGGGCGGGCTGGCGATCCGCACCGCGGGCGAAATCTTCATTACGCTCGGCGTGATCGTGCTGCTGTTCATGGTGTACGAGGTGTGGGTCACCGACCTGTTCTCGGCGGAGAAACAGCACACCGCGAGCGACCAGCTCGACGGCGACTGGGCGAAGGACCGCACGCTGCACCCCGAGCTGATCGACGGCAAGGCGTTCGCGCGCATCCACATCCCGTCGTTCGGCGCGGACTTCAACTTCACCATCCAGGAAGGCACCGGCGAGGATTCGCTGGCGGTCGGCCCCGGCCACTACAAGGGCACCGCGCTGCCGGGCGAACCGGGCAACTTCGGCATCGCCGGACACCGCGTCGGCAAGGGCGCGCCGTTCAACGACCTGGACAACCTGAGTTCTTGCGACCAGATCGTCATCGAAACGCACAGTGATTTCTTCATCTACCAGGTGCTGCCGTACGAGGACGAGATCAAGGGCTGGAGCAGCGGCAA
This sequence comes from Streptomyces sp. AA4, assembly GCF_000158875.1. Taxonomy (NCBI): domain Bacteria; kingdom Bacillati; phylum Actinomycetota; class Actinomycetes; order Kitasatosporales; family Streptomycetaceae; genus Streptomyces; species Streptomyces sp. AA4. The sequence goes on from NZ_GG657747.1 coordinate 30,286, forward strand.
GGGCGCGCAGCCGGAGTGCAAGGGCGTGTCGACCCTGCGCGATTCGAGCATTCCCGGCGGCGGACCGTACGACGAGACGTTCGGCCGCAAGGTGGTCCAGCCGAGCCAGGGCGACGCGGTGAACCCGGTGCCGTACAAGCCGGCCGGGGCGCTGCCGAAGGCGCAGCAGGCTTCGCTGCTCACGCTCACCACGTGCCACCCGCAGTTCTCGGCGAAGGAGCGGCTGATCATCACCTCGGTGCTGACCCGCCAGGTGCCGAAGACACAGGTGCCGGATTACACGACGTTGCTGAAGAAGATCGGAGTCGCGTCCTGATGTACGGCTGGCTCTGGCGGCATCTGCCCGGTCCGTTCGCGGTGAAGTTCGTGATCGCGCTCGTGCTGGTGCTGGGAATCGTGGCGCTGCTGATGTTCGTGGTGTTCCCGTGGCTGGACCCGTTGCTGTGGTTCAACAACGTGTCGGTGAACAACTGAGGTTCGGGGTCTTCCTGGTCTCGGGCCGCTTCCCGGGCCAGGACGACGCCGCCGTACTGCGGCGCACCGTCCGCGCGGCGTGCGCCGCGGAGGCCGCCGGTTTCGACGACGTGTGGCTGGCCGAGCATCACTTCATGCCGTATGGAGTGTGCCCGTCGGCGATCACGCTTGCCGCGCATGTGCTTGGTCAGACTTCGCGGATCAGCGTTGGTACCGCGGTGAGCGTGCTGTCGACGACGCATCCGGTCGCGCTGGCGGAACAGTGGTCGATGCTCGACGCGATCTCCGAGGGCCGCCTGCGCTTGGGCGTCGGCCGGGGTGGGCCGTGGCAGGACCTGGAGGTGTTCGGGACCGGATTGCCGCGCTACGAAACGGGTTTCGCGGAGTCGCTGGACCTTCTGCTGACCGCCGCCACTGGCCGGGTTTCGGCTGCGGGCTCTCATTTCTCTTTTCGTGAGGTGCCGCTGCGCCCTACCCCGCAACGCCCCTTGGAAGCCGTGGTGGCGTGCGGTGGCCCGACTTCCTCCGCGGTCCAGCTCGCCGCGGAACGTGGGTTGCCGTTGTTGCTGGGGCTGCACGCGGATGACGCCGAAAAGGCGGAAACGGTCGCTGCTTACGGCGCGCCTGCGGCCCATGTGTCGACCGTGCTGTGCCAGGTCGGCGACGACGCTGCTGCGGTGGTGCGCGGTGCTTTGCCGGGTTGGCTGGCGGATGGCTTAGCCGCCCATGTTCCGGTGGACGAGCGGCCTGGTCCGTCTCGGGATCCTTGGGAATACACGGAAAAACTGTGCGCGATCCATCCGGTCGGCCCGGTCGCGCATTGTGTCGAGGTTTTGCGGACCAGCCTCCGGCGCACCGGGGTGTCCCACGTGATCATGTTCGTGGAAGCTTCCGGCACGCCGGAGGGCACGATGTCGAATATCGCGCGGATCGGCGCCGAGGTGTTGCCCGCGCTGCGCGACGTCGAGCCTGCGACTCTCTAGTTCGCAGGTTCGAACCTCAGCAGTCCCGCAGCTCCGGGCTCTGGTTCAGCAACTGCCCCCGAGGCGAAACGAACGCCCGGTACCGATCCCCGTCCGTCTCGCGGAACACGGCTACCCGGTGGCAGTTCTGGAACGCCAGCTTCACCCCGAAATGCCGCTCCAGCCCGCCCCGGATCGCGTCCGAGGCCAGTGCCCGCAGGAGCTGACCGCGGGCGGCCTCGTCCGGCGGCGGGGTTTCGTTGTCCGCGAATCCGTCCGCGGCGGTGTCTGCTTCCGCGATCACTCCGGTGATGACCTCCCACGCGTACGGCAGCGATTCCCGCACGCAGGCCACGAACTCGGCGTCGGAGACCTCCCCGCGTTCGGCCTTTTCCAGCAGCGCGGGCGATACGTCCAAGGACAAGACAACCTCCATGGTCAGCGGTACCCCTCAGAGCTACCGGCCCGCCCGACCCGGCCACAAGAGAAAACGAGTTTCATCACCACTTTGGTGGATCACTCCCACCGGAACAGCCGCACGGCGAGCACCGTTCCGCCCAACGCGAAGGCGGCCAAGGCGACGAACTGCAGCGGCTGTCCGCCGGTGCCGACCCAAGCGTCCTGCAGCGGTTGCGTGCCCGGCGGCACGTAGGCCCCGATTTTCTGGAGCACCGCGGGCAGCAGCGGTCGCGGCAGGTAGACGCCGCCGAGGAACATGATGGGGAAGAAGGCGATCATCGCGAGTGCCCCTGCGGCTTTGCCGGTGCGGGCGAGGGAAGCTGCGATCAAGCCAAGGGCGAACACTGAGACCAGGCCGAGCAGCAACGCCAGCAGGAAGAGCGCGGGGTGTCGGGGAAGCGGCACGTCGAAGGCGATTCGTGCGGTGGCGAGCATCAGCGCTACCCCGGCGAGTGCGACGGCGGCGTGGATCAGCACCTGCGCGAGCAGGAGGTACGCGGGCGGCACGGGCGTGGTGGCGAGGCGGCGGAGGATGCCGTGCTCGCGGTAGGTCGCGACAGCGGCCGGGATCACCTGCAGACCCAGCATCGCCAACGCGAGCACGACCAGCGACGGCACCCACAAGTCGACAAATCGGTAGCCGCCCGTGACCGGGCTGGGCTGCCGCATCCCGGGGATCGAGCCGACGCCCAGCAGGATCGCCGTCGGCAGTAAGACGCCCAGGACCGCCCACAGCGGCGTGCGCAGGAACAGTTTCGCTTCGGTGAGCAGCAAAGTACGCATGGGAAAGCTCCTTCAGTCGCGCGAGGTGAGGGCGACGAATGCGTCCTGCAAGGTGGGTTGACCGGAGTCGGCGAGCAGTTCGGCGGGAGTGCCGGTGGCGACGACTCGGCCGTGATCCAGCAGCACCAGGCGATCGCACAGCCGTTGTGCCTCGTCCATGAAGTGGGTGACCAGCACGACCGTCACACCGGAAGCGCGCACGTTTTCGACCAATCGCCAGGTCTCCTGCCGCGCGTGCGGATCGAGGCCGGTGGTCAGCTCGTCGAGAATGGCCAGCTCGGGGTTGCCGACCAGGGCGAGTGCGATGGACAGCCGTTGCCGCAGACCGCCGGAAAGCTTGCCGAAGGCGAGGTCTCGGTGGGCGTCGAGGCCGAGCTGGGTCAGGAGCGTGTCGATGTCGGCCGGGTCGGGATAGAACGACGCGAACAGCGAAAGCGCTTCGCGGACCCGCAGTTTTTCCGGCAGCCGTGCGTCCTGCAGCTGGGTGCCGACGCGGCGGCGCAGTTCGGCATCGTCGCGACCCGGGTCCAGGCCCAGTACGGAAATCGTCCCGGAATCCGGGGAACGCAGGCCCTGAAGGCATTCGACCGTGGTGGTCTTCCCGGCTCCGTTCGTGCCGAGAACGCCGAAAATCTCGCCGCGTTCGACGGAGAACGAGACGCCGTCGACCACGACCCGGCCCGCGTAGGCCTTGCGGAGTTCGGAAACTTCGATGAGTGGCATGAGAACGACGCTAGAAGCGCGGGCGGTCCGGCAGAATGAGCCGGAAACCCCAGTTGAGGTGGGGTTCTGCGGGGGTCGGGGGTGGGGCTGGGGCCACCCCGGTCCGGGAGCTGGGGCCAGGGGCCGGGAGCGCTGGAAAGGCGAGACTGGAGCGCGAAAGGGGGTGCCATGACGTCGGTGCGGCGCGCGTGGACACTCGCCGGTCTCGCGGCGGTGAGCTGGGTTGACCTCCTGCTCGAACTGATCGCGTTCGCGCTGTTGTGCGTCGGCCTCGTGCTCTTCTTCTCGCCGGCCATCGAACTCGCGCGCGTCCGGTCGCGGCGGACTCGGGAGCTGGTCAGCCGGTGGACCGGGCGGGAGATCCCGAGCCCGTACCGGCCCGCGCCGCCGGACCCGGAACGCGAGCGCGACGGCTGGTATCGCGACGGCACCCAGCTCTACCGGCGGGCGTGGTGGATCCGCTGGAATCGACGTTTCACGTGGATCATGGAGGATCCGGCGACCGGCCGGGAGTTCGGCTGGCAGCTGCTGAACCCGCTGGTCGCGCTGGTTTTCGCAGTGTTTTCCCTCGTCGCCGGGCCGGTCGCGCTGCGCGGGTACGCCCGGTGGACCCGGTACTGGCTCGGCCCGCGCGCCCCGCGCCGGAAGGGCTGGCTGCACCGCCGGTTCGAGGCGCTCGGGCATCAGCTCGGGCTGTGGGCGATTTCCCTGGCGCAGCTGGGCGTGGCGGTCGCCCAAGTCGTCGTGCTGACCGGCGCGGTGCCGGTGTTCCCGACTGTCACGCGAGCGAGCCGCGCGGTCGCCGACACCTTCCGCCGCGAAGCGGAACGCTGGACCGGCGTGCGGATCGCCCAGCCGTACCTGCCGCCGCCCGCCCTGCCGGTGCCGCGCGGCGACGGGCTGTACCAGTTCGGCAAGCAGTTGTACGAGGAACCGTGGTGGCCGATGCTGCGCGCCCGGATCCACTGGGCGCTCCACGACCGCGCGACCTGGCGGGACATGGCCGCCGCTGTGCTGCTGCCGGTGGTGTTCCCGGTGCTGTGGGTGCCGTCGGCGGCGCTGGTTGGCTGGGGGTTGTACGGCCTGGTCGCGCTGTGGATCACTGGCCCGCACGGCTGGTTCGGGATGGTCGGCCTGCCTGAAGTGACGAGCACCGGCGGCGCGTTCGCGATGACGCCGGTGGCGTTGGCGGCGGTGTCGGTCGGACTGCTGCCGACGCCGTGGCTCGCCAGGTGCCAGGCGAAACTCGGAAGGTGGCTGCTCGGCCCGACTGAAGCGTCCCGGCTCGCCCAGCGCGTCCACCGGCTGGATCAGACCCGGGTCGAGGTCACCGTCGCGCAGGCCGCCGAGCTGCGCAGAATCGAACGGGACCTGCACGACGGCATCCAGTCTCGGCTGGTCGCGATGGGGATGAAGCTCGGCGCGGTGGAGGCGCTGATCGACCGCGATCCGGACAAGGCCAAACAGCTGGCCGCCGAGTTGCGGGAAGCGTCGTCGGAGGCGCTCACCGAGCTGCGGTCGCTGGTGCGGGGCATCCATCCGCCGGTGTTGTCGGAGCGCGGGCTGGTCGACGCGGTGCGTGCGGCGGCGTTGGACAGTCCATTGAAAGTCGAGGTCACGGCCTCGGTGCCGGGGCGGCTCGAACAACCAGCGGAAGCTTGTGCGTACTTCGCGGTGTGCGAATTGCTGGGCAACGCGGCAAAACACGGTGAGGCCCGGCGCGCGGCGATAGTGCTGGAGTATCTCGACGGGCTGCTGCGCGCGACTGTGACCGACGACGGCAAGGGCGGTGCCGACGCCGCGCGCGGGACGGGTTTGCGCGGGATCGAACGGAGGCTGGCCGGATTCGCCGGTAGGTTGGCGCTGACCAGCCCGCCGGGCGGCCCGACGGAGGCGATTGTGGAGGTGCCGTGCCTGCTCGACCCCGGACTGTCGTCGCCGAAGACCAGTACCTCCTCCGAGACGGCCTGACCCATCTGCTCGCCGCGCACGGCTTCGACGTCGTCGCGGCCGTCGGTTCCGGGCCTGAACTCGCCGCCGCGCTCCGCGAACACCGGCCCGACGTGTCCATTGTGGACGTCAGAATGCCGCCGACCAACACCGACGAGGGTTTGCAGGTCGCGCTCGCTGCCCGGCGAGAGACGCCCGGGTTGCCGATTCTCGTTCTGTCGCAACATGTCGAGCAGTTGTATGCGCGCGAACTACTGGCGGACGGCACTGGAGCAGTCGGTTATCTGTTGAAGGATCGCGTATTCAACGCGGAGCAGTTCATCGACGCGGTTCGCCGGGTCGCCGCGGGCGGTACTGCGATGGATCCGGAAGTGATCGCGAAACTGGTGACTGGCAACGCTTCCGACCCGTTGGCGGCCTTGACGCCGCGGGAACGCGAGGTGCTCGGCTTGATGGCGGAAGGTTGTTCGAACGCCGCGATCGCCAGCCGGTTGCACTTCAGCGAGGGCGCGGTCGGCAAGCACACCGCGAATATCTTCGCCAAACTCGGGATTTCCGCTTCAGACGACACGAATCGCCGGGTGCTCGCAGTGCTGAAATTCCTCGGTTCTAGCTGAGCGGCACCCGCACCGCAGGCGGTAGTTGGCCGGCCTCCGGGTGCGCCCGAAAAGACTGGATCAGCAACGCCGTGAACCGACGGACCGCTGCGATTCGGGCGGTGGCTGGTTCCACCTGGATGCCCTCGTTGGCGACCAACGCCAGCACCAAATCCTCCAGCACGAAATCGGCACGCAGTTCACCGGAGGCCTTCGCCCGGCGGATGAGTTCCAGCAGCAACCGCAGCGTTCGGGCGCGGTCGGCGGTGAAGTCGGGTCGGCGTGGCAGTTGGGCGACGAACGCGCGGAATCCCTGCTCCCGCGCGTGCACCTCGGTCAGCTTCTCCAGCACCAGGACGAAACCCTGCCACGGATCAGCCGCCGCCAAACCCTCCTCGACGATCGACGAGCAAAGTGCCAGTTCCTCGGCGAAAGCTTCGGCGATCAGCGCGTCTTTGGTCGGGAAATGTCGATAAACCGTCGCGACGCTCACCTCGGCCTGTCGCGCGACCTCCCGGATCGGTACGCCGTATCCGCGGACCGTGAAGGCCACTCGCGCTGCCGCGAGGATGCGGATTCGGTTGTGGGCGGCGTCGGTTCGTCTCACTTCGGGCCCCGCCCCTCTCACTTCCGCCGGTGTGGCTGACCTGCTGGAATACCGTCGAACGCGTGAAAGCCGTCCAGTTTGACCAGTATGGCCCGCCCAGTGTCGTGTACGTCGCGGATGTCGCCGAACCGCATGCCGGGCCTGGGGAGATTCGGATTTCCGTTCGTGCGTCCGGTTTTTCCGCGGGCGAAACCGCTATCCGAGCCGGTGCGCGGAAAGACCTCGTGACGTTGCCGTTCCGGACCGGGTACGACGCGGCTGGCGTGGTCGACGAGGTGGGCGACGGGGTCGCTGGAATCGAGCCTGGCCAGCACGTCTTCGGCATGACGGACGCGGGGCGTCGCGGAGCCAACGCCGAGTACGCCGTGTTGGTGCATTGGGCGGCTAAACCGGACACGTGGAGCTGGGCCGAGGCCGGGGGTGCCGCGGGGGCAGTCGAAACCGCGACCCGGGTGTTGGATCAGCTTCCGGGCGGAACGATCCTGGTGCACGGCGCGGCGGGCGGGGTCGGGACGGTCGCCGTCCAGTTGGCGATCGCTCGCGGGTCCGCGGTGATCGGCACTGCGAGCCCGCGCAACCACGATTTCCTGCGGTCCCTCGGGGCCGAGCCGACGGCTTACGGTCCAGGGCTGGTCGACCGGGTCGGCCGCGTTGACGCGGTTTTCGACTGCGCCGGGGGAGCGTTGCCGGACCTGATCGAGATCGCCGGAGATCCGAAAAGGGTCGTCACGATCACCGACGGCACCGCGCCGCGGCATGGCGTGCACTTTTCGCACAGCGCCGCGATCCCCGGCGCGGATCCGTTGGCGGTACACGGCCTTGCCGCAGCGGTAAAACTCGCGGAGGAAGGACGCTTGAGCATCCCGGTCGCAGCGACCTTCCCGCTGAGCGAAGCCGCGGCCGCGCACGAGCTGAGCGAAAGCAGGCACGCCCGCGGGAAGATCGTCTACCTGAATTAACCGCGGGAAACTCGCACCATCTCGTCGCGCTCCACGACCTTGATCCGCTCGCGGCCCTCGGCCTCGCCGAGCGACTTCTCGTGCGCGTCGAGTTTGCCCCACCCTTCCCAGGTGGTGAACGAAATCCCGCGCGCGGTCAGGAATTCCAGGATCGCGTCCGGCGACGAATGCCGCGGCGCGGCGAGCGTGTCCGCGTCCGCCAGCAGGTTCGCGACGGTCTCGGCCGCGTCGCCCTTCGTGTGTCCGATCAGGCCGACCGGGCCGCGCTTGATCCAGCCCGTCACGTAGACGCCGGGGACCTGGTTCTCGTCCAGGTCCAGCACCCGGCCGCCCTGGTTCGGGATCACGCCCGCGCTGTGGTCGAACGGGATTTCCGGCAGGTGCGACGACAGATAGCCGACCGCGCGGTACACGGCCTGCACGTCCCAGTCGTGGAATTCGCCGGTGCCGACGACCTTGCCGTCCCGGTACTCGGTGCGTTCGGTGCGCAGGCCGACGACCTTGCCGTCCTCGCCGAGCACCTCGACCGGCGAATGGAAAAAGTGCAGGTGCAAGCGGCGCGGGCGGTCGCCTTCGTCGCGAATCGCCCATTCCTGCAGCGTCTTCACGACCATGTCGGTCTGCTTCGACGACCGGAGTTCGGCGACGCTCGCCTCGTCGAACTCCATGTCCTCGGGGTGCACGATCACCTCGACGTTCGGCGAATGGTCCAGTTCGCGCAGTTCCAGCGGCGAGAACTTCGCCTGCGCCGGACCGCGGCGGCCGAACACGTGCACGTCGGTGACCGGGCTGGCCTTCAGCGCCTCGTAGACGTTCGCCGGGATGTCGGTCGGCAGCAGTTCGTCGGCGGTCTTGGCGAGCATGCGCGCCACGTCCAGCGCGACGTTGCCGACGCCGAGCACCGCGACCGACGACGCGGTGAGCGGCCAGGTGCGCGGCACGTCCGGGTGGCCGTCGTACCAGGACACGAAGTCCGCGGCGCCGTGGCTGCCTTCGAGATCGATGCCGGGGAGGTCGAGCGCGCGGTCGGCCATCGCGCCGGTCGCGAAGATGACCGCGTCGTAGAACTCGCGCAGGTCGTCCAGCTTCAGGTCGGTGCCGTAGTCGACGTTCCCGAGCAGCCGGATGTTCGGCCGGTCCAGCACCTTGTGCAGGGCGTTGACGATGCCCTTGATGCGCGGGTGGTCGGGCGCGACGCCGTAGCGGATCAGCCCGAACGGCGCGGGCATGCGCTCGAACAGGTCGATCTCGACGTCCGCGTCGGACTTGTCCAGCAGGTCGGCGGCGTAGATGCCGGCGGGACCGGCGCCCACGACGGCGACACGAAGGATTCGGCTCACCGGTCCACGGTAAGTTAGGTGATCCTAACAATCACTGTGATCTGGCGTACGGTCCAGCAGGTGGGAGCCGCTAAGCTGGCGGCATGCGCGTTCTCGTCGTCGACAACTACGACAGCTTCGTCTACAACCTCGTCCAGTACCTGGCGCAGCTCGGCGCCGACTGCACGGTGTGGCGCAACGACGTCGTCGACCTCGAACGCGTGCCGGAATTCGACGCGGTGCTCGTCTCCCCGGGTCCCGGAACGCCGGAACGCGCAGGTCAGAGCATCGAAGTGATCGCGAAATGCGCCGAGACGCGCACGCCGATGCTGGGCGTCTGCCTCGGCCACCAGGCGCTGGGCGTGCACTTCGGAGCCACCGTCGACCGGGCGGAAGAGCTGCTGCACGGCAAGACGAGTCAGGTCCGGCACACCGGCGCCGGCATCCTCGCCGGGCTGCCGGAGGAGTTCACCGCCACGCGCTACCACTCGCTCACTGTGCTGCCGGACACCATCGATCCGGACATTTTCGAGGTCACCGGCTCGACCGAGAGCGGCATCGTGATGGGCATGCGGCACCGCGAACTGCCGCTCGAGGGCGTGCAGTTCCACCCCGAATCCGTGCTCACCGAATGCGGCCACCGGATGCTGGCGAACTGGATGGCCTTGGCGGGCCACCCGGTGGAGCCGACCGTCGTCGACGATCTGGAGCGGGCCACTCGCGCGCTGCAGAAGGCCGCGGCTGCGTGACCGCGCCGACTCCGCTGATCCGGCTCAGCGGAGTCGGAAAGCGGTACGGCAGCGGCGAACCGGTCCTGACGCACATCGATTTCGAGGTGCCCGCCGGACAGGTGGTCGGCATCCTCGGCGCCAACGGATCGGGCAAATCGACACTGCTGCGGATCCTCGCCGGGGTGTCGCGCGCGTCGTACGGCGAAATCTCCGGGAGCCCGGCGGTCGGCTACCTGCCGGACCGCTTCCCCGGCGGCCAGCGGCTGAGCGCGCGGGCGTACCTGCGGCATCTCGCGCGGATTCGCGGGCTCGCTGACCTGTCCGGGATCGATCCGCTGCTGAACCGGCTCGCGCTGGTCGGCAGCCCGGACGCGCAGTTGCGCACGCTGTCGAAGGGCAACGCGCAGAAGGTCGGCCTGGCGCAAGCCGTGCTGGCGCGGCCGGACCTGCTGATCCTCGACGAACCCTGGTCCGGCCTCGACGTCGGCACGCACGCGGTGCTCGGCGAACTGGTCGCGGAAACCCGGGATCGCGGCGCGAGCGTCGTGTTCACCGACCATCGACCGGACGTCGTCCGCGCACACGCCGGCGAGGTGTACCGGCTCGAATCCGGCCGCCTCGCGCCGTGGGAAACGCATCCGGAGCGGAAGCGGATCACGCTGCTGCCGGTGTCGTCGAGCGTCGACAACTGGTCCGCCGAACCCGGCGTGCACGCCGTCGCCGACCAGGCGGGCGGCGTGGTCCTGACGGTCGACGCCGAACACGCCGACGCCGTACTGCTGCGCGCGCTGTCCGGCGGCTGGTCGGTGCGGGAGGTGGCGCCGTGCTCGCAGTGAGCCGCTATTACCTGGCGCTGCTGGGGCATTCGCAGCGCTATCTGCCCGCCGGGCTCGCGTACCTCGCGTTGTGCTCGATCCTTTACGCAGACCCGAGTTCGCCAGTGCTTCCGCTGTACGGCGTGAGCGGCGCGGGGGTTCTCGTACTCGGTTGCTGGCTCACGATCGCGTTGCTGGACATCGAGGATCCGGTGCAGCGCCTGATCACGCTCAACCACGCCGGCGGCAACCGCAAAACCATCGGCGGCGCCGTGCTGACGGTCTTCGGCTGCACTGTGGTGTGCACGGTGGCGACCGTCGCGTGGGCCGCGACGCATCGGAATCAGTTGCAGGGACAGCTCATCGGCACCGGACTGGCGACGCATCTGGCGTGCGCTCTGGCCGGCATCGCGATCGGCCTGCCGTGCTCGCGACTGCTGGTGTCGCGCATCGGCTGGACGGTGCTCGCCGCGGTTCTCGTGCTTGGCGTGGTGTTGCTGGGAAAGTGGGTTCCGCTGGTGCATCCGCTGCTGGAAGCGTTGATGAGCGGTTCTCCGTACGGCGGCCCGCTCGCGTTGGCGGTGGGTACGTCGGTGGTGCTCCTGGCGGCGAGCGTGACGGTGGTGGGCGCGGTTTCGGCGCGCCGGTCTTGAACAAGGGCGAGGACAAGCTCGAACTGGAATGCAGCTCTCGCGCGGCGGGAAATGCCTCGACCGAAAATGCGGGCGATGGATACCAGCAGCAGTCTTCGCAGTGCCGGGAACCGTGGGCGGAGGGTGGAATATTCTCCCCAAGGTGGCCCAGGGCAACCACTTCCGTTCGGGCCGCGAATGCGGCACCGCTTTCTCGCTCGGGGCGCTCAGGGGTCTCTTAGCGCTGGTCAAGCAGCTTCTCCGACAGCGCTGAGCACTGTAGTTTGCAAATTGCATTAGGCAAATGCCGATTTGGGGGTTCCGGCCCCGGTGGCGAGTCGGTTACCCTCGCGCCGTCTGTTGGGCCCGCGAGGGGAGCATCCGTGACGGCAGGGATCGCCGCGATCACCGTGGACGGCTCCGCGGACGAGTTGCAGCACCTGGTTTCCTGGCTCGGCGCCGAGGACGAACTGGCCGGGCGGGTGCGGCTCGCCGGGCCGGGCAGCGGCGTGGTCGTGATGGTGAGCAGCCGGTCGGCGGGGGCCTTCTGCCGGTCGCTTTTCGGCTGGCTGCACCGGCAGCGCGACGGACGGCGGGTGTCGCTCACCGTGAAACGTTCCGGGGCCGTCGAGGAGCTGGACGTCGACTGCGGCGGGCACGACGTCGACGAGGTGGTCGCCAGCGTGCGGAGTTTCCTCGACCAGGACTGATCGGCCGGCGCGAAAAAAGGGCCCGCACGGTGCGCACCGTGCGGGCCCTCCTTTGCGAGACGAGCGGATCAGCCGCCGTTGTTGTTGCGGATCCCGCCCGGCGGGAAGATCCCGCCGGTGGAGCTGGACGTCGGCGAGCCGCCGCTGCCGTCGTCCTCCTTGATCGTCAGCACGATCGTCTGGTTCGGGCTGATCTGGCTGCCCGCCTGCGGGTTCTGCTTCACCACGGTGTTGGGCTTGCCGCTGCCGGACGAAGTCGACTGCGTCTGGATGCTGCCCGACCAGCCCAGGCTCTGCAGCTGCCGCGTCGCCTGGTCCTGGGTCATGCCGGTCAGGTCCGGCATCTGGATCTGCTGCGGGCCGGTCGACACGATCAGCTTCACCGGGCTGTTCGGGGGCAGGTTGCCGCCGTTCGGCTGCTGCTCGATGACCTGGTCCTTCGGCTGGTCCGAGGCCTGGTCGACCCGCTGGGGCTTGAACCCGGCGTTCTGGATGATCTGCTTCGCCGTCGCGTAGTCCTTGCCGACCGTGTTCGGGACTTCCCGCTGAGTGAGGCCCGATCCGACGACGATGTCCACCGGCGTGCCCTCGGGGCTCTGGGAGTTCGCGGTCGGGTTCTGCGACACGACCTTGCCGACGTCGCTCGGGTTGTCGACCGGCTGCGAGGTCGTGTTGCCGAGCTTCAGCTTGGCCTGGTCGAGCGCCGCCTTCGCGTCGTCCGGCGACTTGCCGCGCAGGTCCGGCACGGTGGTGGTGCCCGGCTGCTTGCCGACGGTGAGGGTGATCGTGGACGTGGTCGGCACCGACTGGCCGACCGGCGGGTCGATCGCGATGACCTTGCCGATCTGGTCCTCGGTACACGTCAGGCCGCCGGGGTTGCTCGCCTCCGGGCCGCACACCACTTCTTTGTTCGGCGCGAACGACGAGAAGCCCGCCTGCTGCAGCGACGCTTTCGCCTCCACCAGCTGGTGGTTGATCACCTGCGGGATCTGCGCGTTCTCGGCCTTGTCGCGGAACGCTCCGTTCAGCCAGAAGATCAGCAGCACCACGCCCGCCACGAGCAGCGCGGCGATCAGGCCGAAGATGATCCGGCGGCGGCGCTTGGCGCGCGGGTCCTCTTCCGGCTCGTCGGCGTACTCGTCGTAGGCCTGCGGCTGGCGCCGGTCGGCGTTCATCACCTGGGTGCGCTCGTCGTCCGACATCACCATGGGGGCCGACGGCCGCTGCCCGGACAGCGTCCGGACCAGGTCCGACCGCATTTCCGCGGCCGACTGGTACCGGTTAGCCGGGCCCTTGGCCAGGGCCTTCAGCACGACCGCGTCCAGCTCCGGCGACACCGCCGGGTTCACCGACGACGGCGGGTTCGGGTCCTCCCGCACGTGCTGGTACGCCACCGCGACCGGGGAATCGCCGGTGAACGGCGGCTCTCCGGTGATCAGTTCGTACAGCACGCAGCCCGCCGCGTAGACGTCCGACCGGGCGTCCACCGACTCGCCGCGCGCCTGCTCCGGCGAGAGGTACTGGGCGGTGCCGATGACGGCCGCGGTCTGCGTCATCGCCGACTGGCCGTCGTGCATGGCGCGCGCGATGCCGAAGTCCATCACCTTGACGGCGCCGTTCTTCGTGATCATCACGTTCGCCGGCTTCACGTCGCGGTGCACGATGCCGTGCCGGTGCGAGAAGTCGAGCGCGGCGCAGACGTCGGCCATGACCTCCATCGCGCGCTTCTGCGACAGCGGGCCCTCGGTCTTGACGATGTCCCGCAGCGTCCGGCCTTCGACGTACTCCATGACGATGTACGGCAGCGGCCCGACGTCGGTGTTCGCCTCGCCGGTGTCGTACACGGCGACGATCGCGGGGTGGTTCAGCGCGGCGGCGTTCTGCGCCTCGCGCCGGAACCGCTCCTGGAACTGCGGATCGCGGGCGAGGTCCGCGCGCAGGACCTTGATCGCGACTTCCCGGCCCAGCCGCACGTCGTGCCCGTGGTGGACCTCGGACATACCGCCGTACCCGAGCGTGTCGCCCAGCTCGTACCGATTGGAGAGCAGTCTGGGTGTCGTCATCGCTTCGTGCCGTTCCATTCCGTCCAAGGTGTGGTCATCATGCCTTGCAGGCCCTGGGCCTCGCTCGTGCCGGCCGGGGTGGCTGAGGTCGGTTCGCTCCCGTTGTCCACGCTTCGCGGCGGTCCGCCGTTGCCGGAGGACACCACTCTCGCGATCAGGAACGCCACGGCCACCAGGACCACGACGACGACCACCGCGAGCAGCACCCACCAGCCCCACTGGTTCCGCTTCGGCGGCGGGACCGGCGGACCCGGCCGCACCGGCGGGCCTGGGGGACCCGGCGGAGCCGAGAGCGGCCGGAACGCCGGGTTGGAACTGGGCCCGACCGGCGCGCCGGGAGCCGCCTGCGGCACCGGCGGCTGTCCCGCCGCGTAGGCGGCGTTGACCAGGCCGAGCGGGGTGGGCAGCGGGCGTCCGGCGCGGACCGCGGCGACCGCGCCGGCGAACTCGCCGCCGCTCGCGTACCGCTGCCGGGGGTCCTTCACCAGCGTCGCCTCGATCACCGCCCGCGCGCCCGGCGGGACGTCCGGCGGAAGCGGCGGCGGAACGTCGCGGATGTGCATCATCGCGACGGTCACCGCGTTCTCGGACAGGAACGGCCGGTGCCCGGCGAGGCATTCGTACCCGCACACGGCGAGCGAATAGACATCGCTGGCCGGCTCCGCGTCCTGGCCGAGCGCCTGCTCCGGCGCGATGTAGTGCGCTGTGCCCATGACCATGCCGGACCGGGTGACCGGAGCCGCGTCGGCGGCCTTGGCCACGCCGAAGTCGGTGATCTTCACCTTGCCCGCGGGGGTGACCAGGATGTTGCCCGGTTTCACGTCGCGGTGCACCAGGCCCTGCTCGTGCGCGGCCTGCAGTGCGTTGCCCGCCTGCTCGAGCAGGTCGAGCGTGTAGTCCGCGGTGAGCCGCCCGTGCTTGGCGAGGATGCCCGCCAGCGGATCGCCCTCCACGTACTCCATCACCAGGTACGCGATGGACAGGTCCTCGTCGACCGTCTCGCCGTAGTCGTGCACCGCGGCGATCCCGGCGTGGTTGAGCGAGGCGGTCATCCTCGCCTCGGTCCGGAACCGGTGCAGGAATTCGGCGTCGCCGGACAGTTCGGCCTTCAGCACCTTCACCGCGACGATCCGGTCGAGCCGGGTGTCGCTCGCCTGCCAGACCTCGCCCATCCCGCCGACGGCGATCCGGTTCGTCAGCTTGTAGCGCTCGGCCAGCAGCTGACCCGAGGACAGCATCGGCTATCCACCCCCGAGGCGGGCGGCGATGGCGGCGCGGCCGATCTCGGCGGCCACCGTGCCGCCGGTCGCGGCGAGACCGCGGTTGCCGCCGTTCTCGACGATGACCGACACGGCGATCTGCGGGTTGTCCGACGGCGCGAACGCGGTGTACCACGCGTGCGGCGCGGTGTTCTTCGAATCGGCGCCGTGCTCGGCGGTACCGGTCTTCGAGGCGATCTTCAGCGCGTCGTTCTTGCCGCCGCCCTTGGTGAAGGACTCCGACGCGATCATCATGTCGGTGAGGATCTTGTCGTTCTCCGGCGACAGCGCGGGCTTGCCGGTGAGCTGCTCCGGGTCGACGTTCTCGATCGTCGACAGGTCCGGGGCCAGGATCGACTGGATCAGCTGCGGTTTCATCGCGTAGCCGTTGTTCGCGACGGTCGCCGAGAGCAGGCAGTCCTGCAGCGGCGTGAGCCGGACGTCGCGCTGGCCGATGCCGCTCTGGTAGAGCGCGCCCGGCGAGTCGAGCGGGCCGACGGTCGAAGGGACGACCCGCATCGGCACGGTCAGGTCGTTCTGCCCGATGCCGAAGTTGGCCGCGGCCGCCTTCATCTTGTCCGCGCCGAGCTGGCCGGCGAAGGTCGCGAACGGGACGTTGCACGAGTGCGCGAGCGCGTCCTTGAACGTGTTGCCCGGGCAGGTCTCGCCGCCGTAGTTCTCCAGCGTCGTGTTCGTGCCCGGCAGCTGCACGTTCGGCGCGGTGCTGACCTGGGTGTCCGGGCCGATCCCGCTTTCCAGCGCCGCGGCCGCGGTGACGATCTTGAACGTCGACCCCGGCGGGTAGTTCTCCGAGATCGCCCGGTTCAGCATCGGGTTCTTCGGGTCGCTCGAGTAGGCCGACCACGCCTTGTTCTGGTCGGTGCCGTGCGTGGCCAGCTGGTTCGGGTCGTACGACGGGGTCGAGACCATCGCCAGGATGCGGCCGGTCTTCGGCTCCATCGCGACCACCGCGCCGGTGTAGCCGCGCTTCGTCATCAGGTCGTAGGCGGCCTTCTGCACCTTCGGGTCGATGGTGAGCTTCACGTTGCCGCCGCGCGGGTCGCGGCCGGTGACCATGTCCGACAGCCGGCGCACGAACAGCCGCGGGTCCGACCCGTTCAGCACGTCGTCCTCGGCGCGCTCGAGGCCGCCCGCGCCGTAGTTGATCGAGTAGTACCCGGTGACCGGGGCGTACATCGGCCCGTCGGCGTAGGTGCGGAAGAACTTGAACTTGTCGGTCGAGGGCTTCACCCCGGCGAGCACGGTGCCGTCCGGCGTGACGATCTGGCCGCGCTGGCGCGAGTACTCGTCGTAGAGCACGCGCTGGTTGCGCGGATCGGTGCGGTACGCGTCGGCCTTGATGACCTGGACGTAGGTGTCGTTGGCCAGCAGCAGCACGATCATCACGAGCATCGCCATGCCGACCTTGCGCAGGGGCGCGTTCACGCGGTCCTCCCGTTCGGGTCGCCCTCGGCTGGCGGACGCCGCACCATCACGGTGTGCGCCTCGGCGATCGGAGCCTGCGGCTGCTGCGGCTTCGGCCGGGTGGCCGGCCTGCGCGCCGCGTCCGAGATCCGCAGCATCAGGGCGACCAGGATGTAGTTGGCCAGCAGCGAGGAGCCGCCGTAGGACAGGAACGGCGCGGTGACGCCGGTTTCCGGGATGAGCGCGGTGACGCCGCCGACGACCACGAAGATCTGGATCACGATGGTGAAGGCGAGCCCGCCGCCGAGCAGTTTGCCGAACGTGTCGCGCACGGCCAGCGCGCTGCGCATGCCGCGCATCGCGAGCAGCAGGTACAGCATCAGCACCGCGGCCAGTCCGATGAAGCCGAGTTCCTCGCCGATCGCGGCGGTGATGAAGTCGGTGCTCGCGGCGGGCGGGATGTCCGGGCGGCCGGCGCCGAGCCCGGTGCCGCCGACGCCGCCGGTGCCGAGCCCGAACAGCGCCTGGGCGAGCTGGTAGCTGCCGCCGCGCGCGTCGTAGCGCGGGCCGAGCGGGTCGGTCCAGTTCTCCACTCGCTGCTGGACGTGGCCGAACAGGTTGTAGGCGATGAGGCAGCCGCCGACGAAGAAGGTCAGCCCGACCGCGATCCAGATCGCGCGTTCGGTCGCGACGTAGAGCATCACCAGGATGATGCTGAAATACAGCAGCGACGTGCCGAGGTCCTTTTCGAACACGAGGATGCCGATGGCCGCGGCGGCGGCGATCAGGATCGGGCCCAGATCACGCGCGCGCGGCAGCTCCACGCCGAGGAACTTCTTGCCCGCCACCATGAACAAGTCGCGTTTGGACACCAGGAACGACGCGAAGAAGATCATCAGCAGCAGCTTCGCGAACTCGCCCGGCTGGATCGAGAAGAACGGCAGCTTCAGCCACACCTTCGCGCCGTTGACCTCGGACAGGCTGCTGGGCAGCACCGCGGGCAGCGCCAGTGCGCCGAGCCCGACCAGCCCGCAGATGTAGCTGTAGCGGGTCAGCGTGCGGTGGTCGTTGACCACCACCAGCACGACCACGAACAGCACCAGCGAAACCGCGGTGAACAGCAGCTGCTTGGTGATCTCCGGCGAGTACTCCTTGCCGCGCTGCATGAACGATTCGGCATTCGCCAGATCGAGCCGGTGAATCATCACCAGCCCGATCCCGTTCAGCAGCGCGACGCACGGCAGCAGCACCGGGTCGGCGTACGGGGCCCAGCGGCGAACGGCGAGGTGCGTCGTGGCGAGCACGCCGAGATAAGCGAGTCCCACCCACAGGATCGAGAGCGTCAGCTCCTGCTCCTGGTTGGCTTCGACGATGACCAGGGCGAGGGTGACGATGCCCGCGGCGAACGCCAGCAACGCGAGCTCCGTGCCCCTGCGCTTGGGGAGTTCTCGCGGCGGATTCGTGGCGAACTGGGCGGACGTCGGGTCGGCCAATGGCTGGCCCATCAGTTACCGCCCCCCGTCGGCGGCGTACCCGCCGTCGAGCAGTCCCTCCCCGCAGGCTGGTTCGCCGACGAAGGCGTGCCGCCGGGCGGCGGCACGCTGGACGAGGGCGCGCCCGACTGCGGGACGCCCGGAAGAGGAGTCGGCTTGCAGTCCGACAGCTTCTTCTTGAGACGCAGGAAATCGTCGATGTACTTGCGCGCGTCGTCGAGGCTGTCGCGTTTGACGCCGTTCTGCACGGCGATCCGCGCGTCCTCCTGCAACGCGGTGACGCGGAGCTTGTCGGTGCACAGCTGGCCCGGCGGGCACGAGCCCTGCTCGAGCGAGTGCAGGTCGATGCCGAGGATGCTGCCCGGGACGCCGCGGTAGATCACGACTTCCTGATCGGGGCCTTCTCCGACGTAGTACTGGCTGAGCACGAAGTATCGAGTCGCGATCGCGGCGGCGCCCAGCACGATCAGCACCACGACCGCCCCCACGAGCCAGCGGAACCGTTTCCGCCGTTTCGCCTTGGGATCTTCCTGCGGGGCTTGCGCTTCCGGCCGCGGCGGAGGAGGCGGCTGAGTCAGCGCCCGCGCTCTCGCGGCGGGGGAATCGCCCTGGTGCATCTCGTCGCTGCCGTCGCCGGCGGCCCCGCCCACGATCGGGGCGTCGTCGCCGAAATCGACGTCGACCACGTCGGCGATGATGACGGTCACGTTGTCCGTGCCGCCGCCCTTGAGGGCCAGTTCGATCATCCGGTCGGCGCAGTCCTGCGGATCCGGGATCTGCACGGCCTCGGCGAGCGTCTCGTCGCTGACCATTCCGGACAAACCGTCGGAGCAAATCAGGTACCGGTCACCGGGACGCGCCTCGCGCACGGTCAGGCTCGGCTCGACCTCGTGTCCGGTGAGCGCTTTGAGCAGCAACGACCGCTGCGGGTGCACCGCGGCTTCTTCCGGCGTGATGCGGCCCTGTTCGAGCAGTTCGTTGACGAAGCTGTCGTCCCGGGTGATCTGGGCGAACTGGCCGCCGCGCATCAGATACGCGCGCGAGTCGCCGACATGGACCAGACCAATTCTGCTCCCGGCGAACAGGACGGCGGTGAGCGTCGTGCCCATGCCGTCCAGATCCGGGTCCTGGGACACGAGTTCGGCGATCGCCGCGTTGCCGTTCTGGACGGCTTCGCGAAGCTGAGCGAGCAGGTCGTCGCCCGGCTCGTCGTCGTCGAGCGGGGCGAGCGAGGCGATGACGACCTTGCTGGCCACCTCACCTGCGGCGTGCCCGCCCATGCCGTCGGCGAGCGCGAGGAGACGCGGGCCGGCGTAGACGGAGTCCTGGTTGTTGGAACGCACCAGGCCCCGGTCGCTGCGGGCCGCGTAGCGGAGGACGAGAGTCATGGGCGAAGCTCGATCACCGTCTTGCCGATCCGGATGGGGACTCCGAGCGGGACCCGGAGGGGTGCAGTGACCTTAGCCCGGTCGAGGTAGGTCCCGTTCGTCGAGCCCAGATCTTCCACGTACCAGTCCTCCCCGCGCAGCGCGATCCGGGCGTGCCGGGTCGACGCGTAGTCGTCGTCGAGCACCAGCGTCGAGTCGTCGGCGCGGCCGATGAGGATCGGCCGCCCGTCGAGCGCGATGCGGGTGCCCGCGAGGGCCCCGTGCGTCACGAGCAGTTGCTGCGGGGCCTTGCTGCCCCGCGGCTTCTTCTCCTTGTTGCGGCGGAAGGACGGCACCTGGACTCGCAGGCCCGACGCGGCGTAGAGGTCCGAGCGCACGACTCGGAGCGCGGCGAACACAAAGAGCCAGAGCAGCACGAGAAAGCCCACTCTGGTGAGTTGAACGACCAGCTCTGGCACTTGTTGTGTCCGCTCCCGCCTGTGCCTGCAAGCCGCGGCGCCACGCACGCCGCGGTTCCCCCCGCAAGACAATTCTGCGGGAACCCTGTGGACGGTCTGCGATCAGCCCTGGGTTCGGAAGACCAGGGACGAATGACCCACCCGGATCACGTCGCCGTCCGCCAGCTGCCACGTCTGCACCGGAGTGCCGTTGACCGTGGTCCCGTTGGTCGACCCGATGTCGGCGAGCGTCGCGCTCTGCCCGTCCCAGGTGATCTCCAGGTGCCGCCGCGAAACGCCGGTGTCCGGGAGCCGGAAGTCGGCGTCCTGCCCGCGGCCCACGACGTTGCCGCCCTGCTTCAGCGAGTAGGTGCGGTTGGAGCCGTCGTCCAGCTGGAGACTCGCCTGAAGCTGACGACCCGCGGCCGGCGCGCCCTGCTGCGCGTACGGGTCCTGGCCGTACGCCGCCTGCGGCTGCCCGCCGTACTGGTCGTACCCGCCCTGCTGGCCGTAACCCTGGTCGTACCCGGCCTGCGGGGCCTGCCCGTAACCCTGGTCGTAACCCGCCTGCGGGGCCTGGCCGTAACCCTGGTCGTATCCGGCCTGGGGAGCCTGGCCGTAGCCCTGGTCGTACCCGCCCTGCTGGCCGTAACCCTGGTCGTAGCCGCCCTGCGGGGCCTGCCCGTAACCCTGGTCGTACCCGGGCTGCTGGCCCTGGCCGCCGTACTGGTCGTAGCCCTGCGCGGGGGGCTGGCCGCCGTAGCCCTGCTCGTAGCCCTGCTGCGGCTGACCGCCGTAACCCTGGTCGTACCCGGGCTGCTGGCCACCCTGCTGTCCGTAGCCGTACTGGCCGCCGTGCTGGCCGTACGGGTCACCCTGGTCGTATTGGCCGTAGCCGGGGGGCTGGCTCATTGGTGGGTCTCCTGCGTTGCTGGGTCGTGCCGACCGTGACGGCCCTTCCCCCGCGGTCGCGCGGGCGTCGGGATCGACGGACGAACGGGTCTTGAACTGTCCAGTATGCAGCGCCTCGTTGCGCTCGAGTGATACGACGACGTCACCATAGGTGTCCCAGCCCTGCGCGGCGAGGTGTTCCGCCACCGCCCTCGCGAGAACCCCGGTGACCCGCTGCTCATCGCCGGCCATGCGATCGTGGTCAGCCGCCCCCAACGACACGATGTAGTGATTCGGGGCGAGCTGCCGACCGCCTGCCAGCTCACGAACGTTCTCCTCGCCTTCCCTCTCGAGCGCAACCGCCACTTCCTGCGTGACGACGTTGCCGCCGAACATGCGCGCGAAAGTATTCCCCACCAGGTTCTCGAGCCGCCTGTCGAACCGCTCAACGCGACCCACCGGGGACAACCTCCTCACACGTGTGCTTCCGCATCGATCCTATCCGGGGTTGGAAGGGTTGGGCATGCCCCCGGTGAAACCCGTCAGAAGGCCCTGCTAAGCTTTGCTGGCTGCCTCAAGGAAGCAACTCGGGCGAGTGGCGGAATGGCAGACGCGCACGGTTCAGGTCCGTGTGTCCGAAAGGACGTGAGGGTTCAACTCCCTCCTCGCCCACCATGGTCAGGCCCCCAGCCGCTTGCGCGACTGGGGGCCTTTTCCGTTTTCGGTCGTTCTTTCGCCCGGGGGCCGAGTCCCCGGACCCCCGCGGTGCCATCGGCTGCGGTTGGCAGGGTGGGGGCTTAGGCGGCACTGGGGCTTGGGTGTGTGCCAGGGCACACTTTCGGGGTTTGGCGGTCGTGGCGCTTCTTGGCTCGATCAACTTGAGCACCGCTTTTCGCTTTCTTCCCTTCGCGCGCGGGCTGAGTCGGTACGGTTCCGGGGCGCGATGACCGAATCGGATGGGTGGCTGATGGGCCTGGAGCCGAGTGCCCGGATCGAGCAGCATTTCGAGGGCGACTGGCGCGAGCCCGTCCAAGTCGTGGTGCTGGGGCGGGTCAAGGTGGGGCGCGATCGGCGGCGCGAGCGGGCTGATCGATCGCTGGGATGCGTCGCGGAGTCGGTCCTCGAGATCCTCGCCAACCTCGCCTGGCCCTTCCTGGCCCTGTGGGAATTCGTGACAGTCCCGAAGCGACGCCGGAAACCGGTGGCTGTGCCCAGTGGGCCGGCGCGCGGGGAGGCGTTCGCCGTGGCCGCCGGGTTGAAGGGGCGTCGCGGAGATATTGCCGTGGTGCGTGGGGCGGCGCGGGTGGCGTTGGTTGAACTGCGGGACGGCGAACCGGTCGTGGTGTGGCAGGGGAGTGCGCGGTGGAGTCCTTCGCCTGCCTGTTTGTACTGGGAAGACGGCTCGATGTTGATGCTCGCGCCGCGCTGAATCGGTAAGCTGGCGGTCACTCGGGGTGAGGGGTGGACGGTGCACAACGAAGTCGGGTCGGTCGACGGTGGTTCTCTCGTGCAGGCGCAGTACATCGGCACGCTCAACCAGCAGTTGCCCGGACCCGAGCGCGTCGTGCCGCACGAAACGCCGCGGGCGGTGCGGCGTTTGGTCGGGCGGGAGAAGCAGATCGAGGCCTGCCTTAAAGCTCAGCGGGTGCCGCTTTTCGTGTTCGACGGGTTGACCGGGGCCGGGCGGCGGGCGTTGGCCCGGTATGTCGCCGAGCACGTGAAAGACCGCTACCCCGGCGGGGCCTATTACACGGACTACGCCACGCATACGGTCGACGGTGAGGCGGTGATACCCGCGGCGTTGCGTTCGTTGTTGCGTCGCGACGGGGTCCGCGACGAGGTGATGCCCGCCGAACCTGGGCTGGCGAGTCTGTGGCGGAGCCGGTCGTCCGGAGCGCCTGGCGTGCTGCTGCTGGAGAACGTCACCGAATCCGAGCAGTTTCTGCAGCTGATGCCTGGCGGACGGGACTGGCTGGTACTCGTCGCGGGCCGGGTGGAGTCACGGCTCGCGGTCGATGATTTCGACGGAAAGCTGATCAAAGTCAAGCCGCTCGACGACAAGCAGGCTGCTGAGTTGTTCCGTGAGCTGAGCGGACTGGACGCGGAGACGGACGATCCGGTGCTCGCCGAGGTCCTCGGCTACTGCGGCGGATTGCCGTTGGCCCTGCGGAACGCCGCGACGCTCGTCGTGGTCGGGCGGTGTCCTTCGTTGCCGGAGCTGGCGGCTCGGCTTCGCCGTTCGCGCGCCGAGCTGATGCGGTCCGACCGCGGGCCGAACAAGGGGGATCCGGTGTTCGAAGCGACGTATCAGGAAGCGACCCGGCCCGCCCAGCGTGCGTACCGGTTGCTGGGCGCGTACCCGGCGATCGATTTCCCCGCGCCGGTCTTCGCTCTGCTGCTCGGGCTGGACGAAGCCACGTCGAGGGATATTCTCGCCGAACTGGTCCTGCTGAAGGTGCTCCAGGAAGAGCGCGGCCGGTACTCCATGCACCCGCTCGTCCACGACCACGCGGCGTCCCTTTCGGGATTGGGCGACGAGGAGACCTGCGAGGCGCTCGCCCGGGTGGTGCGCGGGTTCCGCGACGCCGCCTACTACGCGGACGCGGCGATGATCGGGGTCGAGCGGTACCGGGTCGCGGACGCGCCGGAGATCGCGGACCCGTTCACCGACGACCGGCGGGCCAACGGGCTGGGCTGGTTCGAGGAGAACCGGCGCGCGCTGCACGAACTGCTGCCGGTGGCCAAGCAGATCGGCCTGGTCGACGAGATCTGGCAGATCGCCGAATCGCTCGCGGCCTACTACTTCGATCGCAAGCGGCACGCCGATTCGCTCAGCAGTCTCCGGCACGGCATCGAGGCCGCGGAGGAGGCCGGGAATCGAGCGGCGGAGGCGCGGTTGCGCAGTCTCGCGTCGCGTCCGTTGACGGACAGCGGGCAGTTCGAGCAAGCCGGGGACTTCGTGCGCCGTTCGATCGAGTTGGCGGACGAGGACGGGCACCTCGTGCTGCGGGCATCGGTGCGGGAATTCGCTGGGCGGTACCACGATTTGACCGACCAGCCGGAACTGGCGCGGCAGCGGTACCGCGAGTCGATCGAGCTGAACGAGGCAGCCGGGGAAAAGCGCGGCGAGGCGCTGAGCCGGATGTTCCTCGGGCAGTCGCTCCGCGACGCGGAGGGGCTGCGCGAACTGGACGCGGCGCACCGCGCGTTCGGCGAGCTTGGCGACGGGCGGTCGGCTGCGCGCGCCATGCTGATCACCGGGCAGGTGCGCGTACGCAGTGGGCTGCCGGGCGGCGTTGAGGCGTTGACCGCGGCGGCGGAGGCTTTCCAAAAGAGCGGGGCGACGTTTTACGAGGCTCAGGCGCGGGAATCACTGCACGCGGCTCTGGTCGAGGGGAATCCTGCGGAGGCGCGTAGGAACCTGGAGCGGGCGATTCAGCTGTATCGAGAACTGGGCAGTCCGCGGGCCGAGGAGCTGTCAGAAAACGACGGTGGTCTCGAGGGAGCCGAGTCGTAGCGACAACGGGCGGTCGCGCTCCCGGCCGGTCGCCAGGCACGCGTGCAGCGCAGAGGCCAGGGCGGCGAGGTCCGCTTCGCCAGTGACACGGAACATCTCGCCGTCCCTGGTGCGGGCGACGCATCCGTCCGGGACGGCGGCTGCGGCCAGCGTGCAGGCGGGGTGGAGCCGCAATGCGTTGGCGCACCAGTCTTCCGGTGCTCGATGCAGAGCAGTTCGGGTGAGTACGGTCGCGTTGCTTATTCGGCCGAGGTTGTCGTCGCTTTCGTCGGCGACCACGTGTCTCAGCTTCGTTGCGGCTCGCTCGAAGTCGGGTCGCCATTCTTCTACCGAGCGGGGAAATCGCTGCAAGGTAAGGGAATCCGGGCCGGCGAACTCCGGATAAGTGGTGAAGGCGAGCGGAGCGGTTGGATTCGGTTCCGGGTCCGGTGCACGCAGGAGTTCGAGCGGACGGGGTTCGAGATTCGCTAGCCGGAGGACGAGCGCGTGCAGTTCCGCGGCTGCCCCGTGCGGGTTCGCGAAGGTGCGTTCGGCGAGATCTTCTTGCCAGGGCTGGGTTTCCGCCTCGGCGATCTGGTCCCGCAACGGCCGGTCGCGGGTGAGCCGGGACGCGTGCTGACCGAGCAGTGCGGCGCTGGTTCCGGGCACGACCTCGCTGCCGAACGCGCCGAGCAGCAACGGCCGTCCGGTCGCGGCTGCGAGCAAGGAGACCGAGCCGTGGTCGCCGACGACGACGTCCGCGGCGACGAGGGCGGCCTGCCATCCGCGTTCCGGCGGGAGAAGCAGCAGTCCGGCGTCCTCGGCGGCGGCGAACCAGGAGCGGATCTGGAACGGCCGGTAGCGTGACCAGACGTTGGGGTGCAGCACGAGACCTACCGCTGCGGAGTCGTAGTCCAGTGCTGCCAGCAGCTCCGCGGGAAGACGCGGGCGGCGGCCGATCAGCGAGGTCTTTCCCCAGGTGGAGCTGACCAGCACGAACTTGCGCCCCGCGACTCCAAGGACGGCGCGGTAGTGGTCGCGGTGCGGTTCGCTGCGGACGAGCTGCTCGAACTGCGGATCGCCGACGAGCACGGTCTGTCCGTCGGTCAGCGGGTCGGCGTCGCGCAACTGCGTCTGCTGGCTCGGATGCGACACCGCCATCAGCACCCGCCCGGACCGCAGCGCCGCCGACGGGATCAGCCCGGAAAGCCGGAGGCCGGCAGAACCGGCGTCGGGAACGTACTTGTGGAATCCGACGCCGTGCGGAAGGACGAGCACTGGACCGGAGATGTGGTCGAAATCGATGTTTTCGCTGGCGGTGATCGCGAGTGCGTAATTGAGTTCCGGAACGTTTTCCCACGGCGTGCGATGCGCTTGTGCGCGGGCGAGCAACTCCTCGACGCCCGCGCTGAAGCGGGAGCCGCGGTCTACCGTGAACGTGAAGCGAATCCGCTGGTCATCCTGGAACAGACGGCAGACTTCGAGCAGCTTGATCGCCGAAGTCCAGGTGCGCACGACCCCGAGCACGACGACCGGGTCGAAGGTCCGCCACCTGCTTTGCTGCTTTGCTGCTTTGCTGCTTTGCTGCTTTGCTGCTTTGCTGCTTTGCTGCTCAATTCAATTCTACCAAATCCGTCCTGGAATTCCTGGGCAGAACCTTACCTGGACCTGATCGTGGTGAAGAGCTGGACACGGACCGTGACGTTTCCGGTAGCCTGAGCCGGGACCAGCTGGGCGGGGGAACGGTGAGCGACGGCAACTACTTCGACGGCCAGGCGGACAAGGTCTTCCAGGCGCGCAACGTCTACGGCGACGTCCATTTCCACGGGCCGCGGCAGCCCGCGGCGCCGGCTCTGCAGGTCCAGGCTCCGCCGAAGCATTACCGGAACAACGAGCCGCAGCTGGCCGCGCTCACTCGCATTCATGACGAGGCGCTGGACCGGGTAGCGGTCGCGGTCGTGCGCGGCGCGCCGGGCAGCGGGCGTACGACGCTGTGCGAAACCTGGCTGCATCAGCACCAGGACAGGTTCGACCGGTTTTACTCCGTGCGCGTGGGCCACCGGGCCAGTGCTGACGTGCTGGCCGAGTTGCTGTCCAAACTGGGATACGGGCTGGACGAGATGCAGGCCAGTCTTGAGGGGCGCTCGGCGATGTGGCAGTCGCAGACCGCGAACTTCAAGGTCGCGTTGCTGGTCGACGACGCGTTGAGCGCGGCGGAAGTCAAGGCATTGCTGCCGACGCACCCCGGCTCGTACGTGCTCGTGGTCGGGTCCGGGCTGGAGGCGCTGCGGGCCCGGTATTCGGCTCGCGAGGTCGAGCTGGAGCCGTTGAGCAACGAGGCGGCGCTGGGCGTGCTGACCGCACTCGTGGGCGAGGAAAAGCTCGCCGCGGAGCCGGAACAGCGGGAAGAGCTGCTTCGGATCTGCGCTGGTTCCGCCGCGGAACTCAACGTCGCGGGCATGATCCTGGCGCGCCAAGGCGGGACAGTGCGGCGGCTGCTCGCGCGCATCCGGGCGAAAGGCGCGCTGGCCAGCGCGGTGTTCGACGTCGCTTACGACCTGATGGGCGAGCACGAACAAGCGGTCTACCGGTTCTTCGGCGCACACCCGGGCAGCGGCGACGTCGCGCTGGAAACTGTCGCGGCGGTGCTCAGCCTCGACGAGTTCGACGCTGAGGACGCGTTGCAGAAACTGGTCTCGGCCAAGCTGATCGAGGTCGTGAAAGACCGGTACCGGATGTCCGAGCTGGCTCGGCTGCACGCCGCCGGGCTCGCTGGCGAGTTGTCCGACGTCGTGGTCGGGTACTACGCGGAACACGGGCTCAGGATCGCCGAAAGTGCGCTGCGCACTCGGTGGCCGGAGAAGATCTGGCCGGGTTTCGCGCCGGCGGCGGTGCCCGCGGAGGAAGCCTGGGAGTGGTTGTTCGCCGAGCAGGCGAACCTGCTTGCCGCGGCGGACGTCGCGTTTCGGGCCGGGGCGCACGAGGACGTCATCCGGCTGGCCAGGGCGTTGTGGCCGGTCTACAAGGACGGTGGGTATCCCGCCGAGCTGGCGGCGGTGAGCCAGGACGCGGTCCAGGCCGCGCAGGCCGCGGGAATGCCGCTTGCCGAGGGATTGGTTCGCACGCAGCTCGGGTTCGCTCGGATGCAACTGCGGGATTGGGCCGCAGCGCAGGAGCAGTTCGCCGCGGTGGCCGAGTTGGCCACGACGCCGGAGGAGCACGCGTCCGCGTTGGAAGCGCGGGGGCTCGCGTTCTTCGAACCGGGATGGATCACCCGGCAGCAGGGGCGGGCGGAGGACACGACTTCGCTGCTACGACAGGCGGGACTCTGTTTCCGGGAAAGTCTCGCGCTGGCCGAGGAGATCGGCGACCGTCGTCGGTTGGCATTGATTCGGATGCATCTGGCCAAGGTCGTTTCGCCCGAAGAAGCGGCTGTCCTGCTGGCGCAAGCGGAGCAGGGGCTGAAGAACGAGCCGGGCAATCTGGTGAAGGTCCGGCTGTGGCAGGGGCGGAAGCTGATCGAGGCTGGCTCGTACGAGGAAGGTGCGGCGGTGCTGGCCGAACTCGACTCGGCGGCTGAGCAGGCCAACCTGCAGCGGGAGCGTATCGCCGCGTTGTGGTCCCGGGCGGAGGCGGCGGTGGCCCGGGGTTTCCGCGATCAGGCGAAGGCACACGCGAAGGATGCGCTGAACATCGCGCGGATGCACGGGTTCACGGCCGAGGCAGCCGATCTCCTGGTCTGGATCGAGCGGCTTTGACTATCCATAGTGGACAGTAAGCCGCACTTCGTGTTTGCGGGCACCCGCGGTGAAGGGCAGCTGTTCGGGGAAATCGAGGCCTAGCGTGGCGCGCGCGTACAGCAGGGATGGCACGGCCTGCGGCAGGTCGGTGCCAGTGAAGGACACCACCAGACCGTCGCGGTTGCCGGCCAGCCAGCCTGGTCCGGCCGGGCAGGCGGCCCATTCGCAGCCGGGGAATTCGGCGAGGGTGAGGGCGATCCAGCGGCCTGGGTCGGGGAAACCGTCGCCGCCCAGGACGATGTCGGCGCGGCGCAGCAGGCGGGGGTCGGGGCCGTCGACGTGGACGACCAGGTGTGCGTCGGCGGTTTCGGCGGAGAATCTGGTGACCTCGTCGCCGCGGACCTGGATCCATTGGGCGCCGGGTTCCGGGCGTTGGACGCGCGGCAGCGGGAATGCGGTGAATCCGGCCGGTTCAGCCGGTGGCGACAGGCGAAGCGTGCGGTAGCCGAGGTCGGTCAGCAATGCCGCGGATTGGCCGGGGACGCTGGTGGCGAGTTCGGCCGCGGCGACGAGCGCTGGTGGCTGGGTCGCGGTGCGCAGTTGGTCGGCCAGGTTTTCGTCCGTCAACAAAGGGGCGGCGCGCAAAAGGGCGGCTACGGGGGAATCCGGATCGACCGCTTCGTGGGGTGCGGCGGCCAGCAGGACCGGGGTGCCCAGACAGGCGGAGTAATAGGTGACGGAACCGTGGTCGCCGATGGTGACGTCGGCGGCCACGGCGGCTGGTTGCCACAGATCTTCTTCCGGCAGGACGATTACGCCCGCTCGCTGACAATCTCGCAGCCACATTTCCAGCTGCCACGGGTAATGGCCCTGACCGATATTGGGATGCAGGGCTAGGACGACGGCGAATTCGTCCAGCGGCAGCTGCCGGGCAATGCGGCTGGGGAGGTCGGGGCCGGATCCGTACGACGAGAGCTGGCCCCACGTGGAGGAGATCAGCACCAAGGTTTGCTCGCCGGTGACGCCTAGGGCTTGGCGGTAGGATTCGCGCAGTTCACGGGCGTCGCGAAGACGATCCAGGCAGGAATCTCCGGCGATGACGGCGTGGTCGGCGGCTTCCGGACAGTACTGCCGCAGCCGGGCGAGCTGTTCGGGATGGGACAGGACGTGATGTTCGGCGATCACCTCGCCGCGATGCATCAGCCATTGCTCGGATAATCCGAAAACCGGTTTCCGATTATCGATTTCCAAGAGCTTATTGTAACCCATTCCGTGCGGCAATACCGTCAACGGAGCGCGCAATTCTTGCAAATCCCCGCCGTAACTCGCCGCCAGCGCCCAGTCGAAGTCCTCTGTCACGACGTCTTCCCACGGTTCCAGCGGGATCCCGCGCGCCGCGAGGTATTCCTCCGTCCCCCGGGTGAACGCGCTCGAATCCGGGCACGTGAACACCACCTGCACGCGGGGATCCCCGGCGAACAACGGCAGTACGTCCAGCAGCCGGGTCGCCGCGGTGACGTTGTGCACTACCGCCAGCAGCGTCCGTTCCGTGGGCACGGTGCGCCATCGGCGCGGCACGGGAAAAGACGACGAAGGCACGGAGAGCGATCCTACCGATCGCGCTCCGTGCCGGTCGTTCGCAAACCCTCAGAGGCTGATATTGCCTTGTACGTCACGCAGCTGTACGACCTTGGCCCCTTCGGCGACCGTGCCCACGTGGTTCGTCACCCCGCCGCTGCGGGCTTCCTGGTGCACCTCGAACTCGGTGCGCAGCGCGGCGCCGAACTCCGGGTCCTGGCGGCTGACCTCGTCGAGGCGCTCGGCCAGCGCGGTGACGGTGGCCGGGTTGTCCGGGGTCGCTGCCTCCAGTTCCGCGGTGGCCTTGCTGTTGCCGGAGAACTTGCGCTTGACCAGGTCGTACAGACCGGTCGCGGCCTTCGTGGCCAGCGCGGTGGCGACAGCGGTCAAGATCGGCTCGGGCATGCGACTCTCCTCAGGTCGACGGCCCTTCCACCGTACTCACTTCGCGTGCTCGTCGATCCAGTCGGCGAGCACGTCGATGCGCGACGTCGTTTCCGCGCCGGTGTGCGGGCAGTCCGGGCCGTTGTTCTCGATCGAGATCAGCTTGCCGTCGGCGAAATACGGCGCGCCCGTGTCGAAGGCGCACGCGCTGGTGGAGGCCGAGGGCGAGACGCCGTGAATGCCGACTGTCGTGGGGCCGACCGACGAGATCTTCATCGTGCCCTGCTGCAGCTGTTTGGACGGCACCGGATTCTGCGCCGTCCGGCTGCCCCAGCCGGCCAGCGTGACCTGCTGTCCGACGCCCGGCACCAGATGGTTCACCGCGAGCGGCGGGACGCCGGGGACCGGGCTGTCGAGCTGGGCCAGCGCGACGTCGCTCGGGCCCGCCTGCAGGACGTGGGTGACCTTGCGCTGGACGCCTTTTTCCTTGGTCTCGTCGACGAGGCCCAGCGACACCGTCGTCGGATACGGCACCGGGCCGGACACCCGGTTCTTGTTGGCGTCGTGGAAACAGTGGCCGGTGGTGACGATCCACTGCGGCGCGACGAGCGCTGCCGAACAGAAGCTCGAGTAGGTGCTCCCGTTCGGCAGCGGGATTCCGGTCATGCTCAGCTTCGCGGCGAAGCCGAATTGGCCCGCTGGGACGTCAGAACCGTTGGCGACGGCCAAAGCCGGGCTCGCGGTGAGGATGGGCAGGAGGACTGCTGCGGAGATCGCGGCGCGGACGCGCATTCTGTCCCTTCGTCCGGGTCACCGGCGGACGCCGATGAACTCGGTCTTCCACGCTAACGACACCGTCCGCACGGCGGAATTCCCTTGACGGGCGACGAAAACCGACCGATCTCGCGACTTGCCCTCACGCCGTGTGGGTGGCGATCCAGGCCGCGAGGATGTCGACGCGCGAGGTGGTCTCGGGCGTCGCGTGCGGGCAGTCCGGGCCAGTCGACTCGACCGACACGAGGCGGCCGGAGATGCCTTCGGCGACGAAGTACGGCGCGCCCGAGTCGTAGCTGCACGCGCTGGTGTCCTTGTGCGGCGCGATCCCGATGACGCTCGCGGTGGTGGCGTCCGAGCCGACTACCTGCATCGCGCCCTGCTGCAGTTTGTCCGACGGCTTCGGGGAAACCTCGGTCAGGCTGCCCCAGCCGGCGAGCGTCACCTGCTGGCCGGTGACCGGCGCGGACGGCGAAACGGTCAGCGGCGCGATGTCGGTGACGGGCCGGTCGAGCTTGGCGAGCGCGACGTCGTTCGTGCCCGCCTGCAGCACCTCGGTGACGGTGCGGCGCTCGCCCTTGCCCGGCTCGTCGGTGGTCGCGCCGAGCAGCACCGAAGTCCCGTACGGAACCGGGCCGGAAACCGGTTTGCGGTTGACGTCGTGGAAACAGTGCCCGGCGGTGATGATCCACTGCGGCGCGATGAGGGAACCCGAGCATCCGCTCGCGTAGGTGGTGCCGTCCGCGCGCGGGATGACGGGCATGGACAGCTTGGCCGCGAACGGATACTCGCCGGGCGCCACGTCGTTGCCGTTCGCGACCGCGGACGCGGGAGCGGCGACAGCCAACGCGGCTCCGGCGGCGAGGAAGGCAGCGGAAAGGGCGGCACGCAAACGCATGAAATATCCTCCGGAAGACGACTGCTCAAGGCGAACGTTAGGCGCCTTCCGGTTCCCCCGAAAGGGGGATCAGCCGGGGCTGCCCGATCGGGCTTTCCCGGCTGCCCGCGTTTTCCGGGAGATCAGCTCACGCCGACGAGATCGACGACGAAAATCAGCGTTTCGTTCGGGGCGATCACGCCGCCCGCGCCGCGTTCGCCGTAAGCCAGGTGCGGCGGGATCACCAGCTGGCGGCGGCCGCCGACCTTCATGCCGGTCACGCCCTGGTCCCAGCCCGGGATGACCTGGCCCGCGCCGAGCTGGAATTCGAGCGGCGCGCCGCGGTCGTAGGAGGCGTCGAATTGCCCGCCGGTGGAGTGCGAGACCCCGACGTAATGCACGCTGACCGCGTTGCCCGGCTTGGCTTCGGGGCCGTCGCCGACCTTGATGTCGTTGATCTGCAGCTCGGTGGGCGGCGGGCCGTCCGGGCGCTCGACTTGGGGCTTCTCCACGCTCATGGGGCACACGGTACCTATCGGGCAGACGCTGCGCCGGATGGAGTACCGCCATCCGGACTACTCCCAACGAGGGGATAAACGCGAAAACTCTTCACATGCGTACTACCCGTCGGTAGCGTGCGCTGGGTCACCCTGGGGCATCCTTCGTGGACGGAGCTGTGGCATGCGACGACGCATTCCCATCCTGGCCGCGGGCGCGGTAGCCGTGCTCACGGCCGGGCTAGTGCAGATCGGGACCGCGGCACCGGCTTCCGCCGCGTTGCCCGGCAACGACTACTGCGCGGGCCAGTGCAACGACATCCTCCCGCCGGGCGAGAACGGCAGCGCGACGCTCGCCGAAATCCTGGCCAACAAGGCGTTCGGCACCCAGCCCGGGCACGCCGACGACCAGCTCGGCAAATACGCCGACCTGGCGGGCGGATACAAAACGCTGACGACCGACACGATCGGCACCTTCTTCAACGATTCGTCCTTCGGAGTGCCCGCCGACCAGGTCGCGAGCACGATCAAGCCGCGCGAGGACGTGACGATCACGCGCGACAAGGCCACCGGCGTCCCGCACATCCAGGGCACGACGCGGTCCGGCACCGAGTACGGCGCGGGATACGCGGCGGCGCAGGATCGCTTGTGGCTCATGGACATCATGCGCCGGGTCGGGCGCGGCCAGCTGACTTCGTTCGCCGGCGGCGCGGAAGCGAACCGCGAGCTGGAGCAGTCTTTCTTCGCCTCCGCGCCCTACACCGAGGACGAGCTGCAGCAGCAGATCGACGCGGTGGCGGCGAGCGGTCCGCGCGGCCAGCAGGGGCTCGCCGACGCGAAGGCGTACATCGACGGCATCAACAAATACATCACCGATTCGCACAACGGCCGGTACTTCCCGGGCGAATACGTGCTCACCGGGCACGTCGACGCGATCACCAACGCGGGCACCATCGAACCGTTCAAGCTCACTGACCTCGTCGTGCTCGCGTCGGTGGTCGGCGCGCAGTTCGGCGCGGGCGGCGGCGGCGAGGTGCAGAACGCGGTCGCGAAGCTGGCACTGCAGGAGAAATACGGCGTCGAGCAGGGCGAAAAGGTGTGGCAGAGCCTGCGTGCCGCGGACGATCCCGAGGCCGTGAAGACCCTGCACGACGGGCAGACCTTCCCGTACGGCAACACTCCGGCGAACCCGCAGGGCGCGGCGCTGCCGGACAAGGGCTCGGTGACGAACCAGCAGCTCGTGTTCGACCAGACCGGTTCGGCCGCCGCCGTGCAGCCGAACGTCAAGGTTTCCGCTCCGAAGGACCAGGAATCCGCGCGCGGCATGTTCGACAACGGCGTGCTGCCGGGCAATATGCTCAAGGAAAAGCACGGCATGTCCAACGCGCTGCTGGTGTCCGGGGCGAAGACCGCCAGCGGACATCCGGTCGCCGTGTTCGGTCCGCAGACCGGGTACTTCGCGCCGCAGCTGTTGCTGCTGCAGGAAATCCAGGGCCCGGGCATCAGCGCGCGGGGCGCGTCGTTCGCCGGGCTCAGCATGTACGTGCTGCTCGGCCGCGGCCAGGACTACTCGTGGAGCGCGACGACCGCCGCGCAGGACATCATCGACACCTACGCGCTGCCGCTGTGCGACCCGAGCGGCAAACCGGCCACCAAGGACTCGAACTACTATCTCTACCAAGGCAAATGCCTCCCGATGGACAGCGTGGAGCGCAAGAACGCCTGGTCGCCGACGGTCGCGGACGGCACCGCCGCCGGGTCCTACACCCTGCGCAGCTACCGCACGAAGTACGGCCCGGTGACCTCGCGCGCGACGGTCGACGGGAAGCCGGTGGCCTACTCGTCGCTGCGGTCCTCGTACTTCCACGAGGTCGATTCGCTGATCGGGTTCCAGGAGTTCAACGACCCCGGCTTCGTCAAATCGGCCGCGGACTTCCAGCGCGCCGCGAACGACGTCAACTTCACCTTCAACTGGTTCTACGCGGATTCCAAGGACATCGCGTACTTCAACTCCGGCGCGAACCCGGTGCGCAATTCCACTGTGGACCCGATGATGCCGGCGTGGGGCGACCGCGGGTTCGACTGGAAGGGCTGGAACCCGGCGGGCAACAAGGCCGAGTACACGCCCGCGGCGCAGCATCCGCAATCGGTGAACCAGGACTACTACATCAGCTGGAACAACGCGCAGGCCAACGGTTACGCGTCCGGCGGTGCGGACAAGTCCGCCGTGCACCGCGGCGATCTCCTGGACGCACGGGTCAAGGCGCTGCTTTCCAGCGGCACCAAGGTGACCCGGGTGAACCTGACCCAGGCGATGGAGGACGCGGCGCTGGCCGACCTGCGGGCGGAGAAGGTGCTGCCGCTGCTGCTGCAGGTGCTCGACCAGGCTCCGCTCACCGGTGCCGCGGCCGATGCCGAGGCGAAGCTGAAGACGTGGATGCAGCACGGGCACCAGCGCGTCGAGTCGAGCCCGGGCAGCAAGACCTACCACGACGCCGATGCGATCCGGATCATGGACGCGTGGTGGCCGCTGCTGGTCACCGGCGAGTTCAAACCGGCGATGGGCGACGACGCGTTCGGCGCGATGACGAACGTGCTGCAGATCAACGAAAGCCCTTCCGGTTTCCAGAACGAGACGCCGGGCAAGCACGTCGGGCAGCCGCACCAGGGTTCGGCGTACCAGCACGGCTGGTGGGGCTACGTCAGCAAGGACCTCCGCACCGCGCTCGGACAGCCGGTGGCCGGCCCGCTCGGCGCGAAGTTCTGCGGCGGCGGAGACCTGACCGCGTGTCGGCAGATGCTGGTCGACTCGCTGACCACGGCCGCCGGACAGCCCGCCGCCACGGTGTACCCGGGCGACGGCGACTGCTCGGCGGGCGACCAGTGGTGTGCGGACTCGATCATCCAGCGTCCGCTGGGCGGCATCGCGCACGGCAAGATCAGCACGCAGAACCGGCCGACGTTCCAGCAGGTCGTGGAGTACCCCGCACACCGCGGCGACAACGTCTCGAACCTCGCGGCGGGCAAGCCGGTGAACGCTTCCAGCGCGGAAACCGGGTTCTACAACTCCCCGGCCTCGAACGCGGTCGACGGCAACCCGGGCACGCGCTGGGCGAGCGACTGGAGCGACAACCAGTCGATCACCGTCGATCTCGGCTCGGTGCAGCAGGTTTCACGGGCGGTGCTGTCGTGGGAGAAGGCGTACGGGAAGGGCTACAAGATCCAGCTGTCCACCGACGGCACCGACTGGCGCGACGCGGCTGTGGTGACGGACGGGAACGGCGGGATGGACAACGTCGCGTTCGCGCCCTCGAACGCGCGGTTCGTTCGGATGCAGGGAGTCACGCGCGGGACTAAGTACGGGTATTCGCTGTACGAGTTCGAGGTTTACGCGCACTGACCTCGGCAGTGCCAGACCGCCCCGGCCAGCAGGATCGGCCGGGGCGGTTCACGTTGTGGAACACCTGACCACCTGGTGATATTCGTCGCCTGCCGTTCCGGCGGTCGCGAAGTTACCGTGTCCGCATGGACGACTGGACTCCGCGGACCCGCGCGATCGCGGCGGGCCGGCCGCACGGCCCTGGCGAACCGCTGACCACGCCGATCGTTGCCACGAGCACCTTCGAGGCCGGCGGCGACGCGGTGTACGCGCGCTCCGACGGCACGGATACCTGGGCTGCCTTCGAAGAGGTCGTCGGGTCGCTTGAGGGCGGCACTGCGGTCTCGTACGCGTCTGGGGTCGCCACGTTGTCCGCGGTGCTGGATTCGTTGCCGGTCGGGTCGACGGTTGCGGTTCCGTCGTTCAGTTACGCCGTCACGCGCGGAGTGTTGAAGCACGCGCAGGAACTCGGTCGGCTCACGGTCACCGAATTGGAGCCGACCGACACACAGGCATGGCTCGATTGCGACGCCGATCTGTTGTGGCTCGAATCGCCGACTAACCCGACGCTCGACGTCATGGAAATCGAGACCATCGCGCGCGGCACGAGGGGACGCGTAGTCGTCGACAACACCTTCGCGACTTCGCTGCATCAGCAACCACTGTCGCTCGGTGCGGACGTCGTCGTGCACAGCGCCACGAAGCTCATCGGCGGACACAGCGATCTTCTGCTCGGCGTCGCGGTCGCAGCCGATCCGGAACTAGTGGAGCAACTTCGCGCCGCGCGTACTCGCGTCGGCGCGACACCGGGTGCGCTCGAAACTTGGCTCGCGTTGCGGGGTTTGCGGACGCTTCCGGTGCGGCTCGCCGAGCAAACTCGCACTGCCGAGTTGCTGGTGTCCCGATTGGCGGAACACCCGGCGGTAACCAAGGTTCGCTACCCCGGTTTCGGGATGATGGTGGCGTTCGAAGTCGCCGATGCCGACGCCGCCGACAAGGTGTGCGCGAGCGTCCGGCTGATCCGGCCGGCGACGAGCCTCGGCGGGGTGGAAAGCCTGATGGAACGGCGTGCGTGGCTGCCCGGCGAGGAGCGCGTGCCGCCGGGGCTCATCCGGTTTTCCGTCGGATTGGAAGACCCGGAGGACCTGTGGCGGGATTTGCTGACCGCGCTCGGCTGATTTCCGTCACTCTCTGACAAGGGCTGGGCGGGTTGCCTCGCAGCTGTTACGGTATGGGCACGACGGGCCGGAATTCCGGCATCCGGGCGAAATCATCGCCGACGGGAAGCCGTTCGTTACCGTTTTCCCTGGTGTCATTAATCACCAGCTAAAGGGTTACCCCTATGTGCTGAATCTTCGGCAGGATCAGCGGGCGCGGTGGGGGTCATCGCGCTTTTCTCAGAGGGGTAATCATCTTGAAGAAGACCCTGGGCAGACTCGCGGGCGCGGTGCTCGCGGGCGCCCTGATCAGCCTTGCCGTCGTGCCCGCCGCGAACGCGGAGACCACGACGGAAACCTCTTCCTCGGCTCCGGCCACCTCGAGCGAGTCGGCTCCCACCTCGGAAGCGCCGGCCAGCAACACCGCCACGCCGACCGAGTCGGGCAAGCCGTCCGAGACCGGCGCGCCGACGGAGACCGGGAAGCCGACCGAGACCGGCAAGCCGACCCAGACGGGCAAGCCGACCGAGACCGGCAAGCCGACTGACTCCAGCAAGCCGACCACGCCGACCTCGTCGGAGACCTCCACTCCGGAGGAGCCGCCGTACGTGGACGACACGGGCTTCGGCTTCGACCTGGACGGGAACCTCGGCTTCGTCGTGATCGCGTGCGCCGCGGGCGAGCCGACCGGCCTGCGCTCCAACGACTTCGACCTCGTCGAGGGCCCGGTGCAGGACGAGACCGACGGTCGCTACTGGGGGTGGACGGTCAAGCGCCACGAGGGTGTCTCCTTCGAGAGCGGCACCGTGCGCGCGGTCTGGACCTGCGGCGGCAAGCCGACCGACGGCGGCCAGCTTCCCCCGGCGGGCGGCGCGGGCGCGGGCTCCGCTGGCACCACCGGCGGCAACGGCAACTCGCAGGTGAAGTACGCACCGAAGCACGGCGTCGAGACCGGCTTCGGGGGCATGGCCGCCTGATGACCAGGAAGTACGGGCAGGGCGTCGCTCTCGCGGGCGCTCTGCTCCTCTCCCTCTCGCTGAGCGCGTGCGGTTCGGACGCCCCGGCGGCGCCCGCCGCGCAGGCCCCGGCCAGCCAGGCGGTCCCGGTGACCAAGCCGTTTTCCGGGCTGCGGCCGACGTCGGTCGAGATTCCGAAGATCGGCGCGAAATCGTCGCTGATCACCGTGATGCCCAACAAGGACGGGCAGATCTCGGTGCCGTCGGTGAAGAACCCGATGCAGGCCGCGTGGTACCGGCTTTCGCCGGTGCCGGGCGAGGTGGGCCCGGCGATCGTGCTCGGGCACGTCGACGGCAACCACAAGCCGGGCATCTTCTACCAGCTCAAGGACGTGAACCCGGGCGACGAGGTCGACATCGAACGCAGCGACGGCAAGAAGCTGAAGTTCGTCGTGGACCACAAGGAACAGGTCCCCAAGGACACGTTCCCGACGCAGGCCGTCTTCGGCAACACCGACAAGCCGCAGCTGCGCCTCATCACCTGCGGCGGCGCGTTCGACCACGCCGAGCACAGCTACAAGGACAACATCGTGGTGTACGCGAACCTGGTCTCCTGACTCAGGTCGGCCCCTGCCCCAATGTGGCATTGGGTGCGTCAGACGCACCGAACGCCACATTGGGTGCGTCGCATGCACCCAATGCCACATTGGGATGCTCGCGGCTCAGGTCAGCAACGGAGTGAGCAGCGTGCGCTGGTCCTTCGGCACGTATTCCGCGTAATTGTCATACAGCGCCTGACGCGCCAGCCGCGCCGCCGACTCCCCGTCGGCGGCGCGGATCGCGTTCAGCACCTCTTCGTGGTGCCGCAGCCAGGAATGCATCAGCGTGCCGCGGTCGTTGGCGTGGCTGAGTTTGTCCTCGATCAATTCCAGCACCACGCCACGAACCACTTCGCCGCTGACCACCAACAGCGGATTCCGCGACACTCGGGCAATGACGTCGTGGAATGCGACGTCCGCCCGGCTGAATTCGGCGTATCCGTCCGCCGCGGCCATTCCTTCCAAAGCGACGTCGAGCGCGGTCAAATCCTCGGCCGTCCGCAGTTCCGCGGCCAGCAAGTGCGACGAACCGTCCAGCACCATCCGGAATTGCAGCAGTTCGGCCAGTCCGACGTGTTCCGCGCGCGCCAGCCGGTGCATCGACCGGTGCAGCGCGCCCGGCGACGCGGCCAGCACCTCGGGGCCGCGCGGATCGCCCGGCCGCGACCGGATCAGCTCGGCGGCCTGCAGCACCCGCAGTGCCTCGCGCACGGTCGAGCGGCCGACGCCGAACTGCATCATCAGCTCCCGTTCGCCGGGCAGCCGTTCGCCCGGCTTGAGGCGGCCGCTCACCACGGCCTCCTCGATCTGCTCGACGATCCGCTCGTAGGCGCGGACCGGAGCCACCGGTTCGAACTTCATCTTGACCTCGGTGTCTGCCGGATGCGAGTCTGCCTGTCAGGGTTACTGGTCAGACCAGTGTACTGAGCAGGAGGCGGAATGAAAGCCCGGAGCACTGCGGCGGCACTGGCGTTGCTGCTCGTGACATCCGGCTGCTCGGCAGGCTCCAGCGCGAGTGTTTCCCCAGGTCCGGACACGCTTTCCGTCGGCTACTCGGCGGAGCCGGCCAACTTCGACTTCACCCGTTCCGACGGCGTGGCCATCCCGCAGGCGCTGCTCTACAACGTCTACGAGGGCCTGGTGAAGCTCGATCCGCAGGGCCGGATCGTGCCGCTGCTCGCGAAGTCCTGGACGATCAGCCCGGACCGCAAAACTTACGACTTCCAGCTGCAGCAGGGCGTCAAGTTCAGCAACGGGGCACCGTTCACCGCTTCCGACGTCCAGTTCTCGCTGATGCGCGTGAAGACCGACTGGACGATCTCGATCAAGTCGGCGATGGACGTCGTGGACCACGTCGAGGTCGTCGCGCCGGAGCACGCCCGCGTGGTGCTGTCGAAGCCCAGCAACGGCTGGCTGTTCAGCCTCACCAGCCGGCTCGGCGCGATGTTCAGCCCGACCGGCGTCGCGGATCTGGCGAACCATCCGGTCGGCACCGGGCCTTACGAGGTCGCTTCGCGCCGTCGTGGGGATTCCATTGTGCTGCGGCAGAATCCGCAGTACTGGGGACGGAAACCGGCGTATCGCACGGTGGTGCTCAAGTACTTCGCCGATCCGACCGCGCTCAACAACGCCTTGCTGTCCAACGGAATCGACGTGATCTCCAACCTCACGTCGGCCGATTCGATCCCGCAGTTCCAGGGCGATGACCGGTTCACCGTGCAGCAGGGCACCACGAACAGCGAGGTCACGCTGGCTTTCAACGGCCGTCGCGCGCCGCTGAACGACGTGCGCGTCCGTCGTGCGCTCACCTACGCCATCGATCGGAAAGCCGTGCTGGACCTGGTTTTCAGCGGTCGCGGCACGCTAATCGGCAGCATGGTCCCGCCCACCGACCCGTGGTACGAGGACCTGTCGAAGGTCTATCCCTACGACCCGGCGAAGGCGAAGCAGCTGCTCGCCGAGGCGGGCGTGCACGATCTCAAGCTGCGGCTGCGGATTCCGAACCTGCCGTACGCGGTGTCGGCGGCGCAGGTGGTGCAATCGCAGCTGGCGGATGTCGGCGTCACCGCGACGATCGAGCCGCTCGACTTCCCGGCGGTGTGGCTCAAGCAGGTCTTCACCGACCACGACTTCGACCTCTCGATCATCCAGCACGTCGAAGCCCGCGACATCTCGACGTTCGGAAAACCGAAGTACTACTGGGGTTACGACAACAAACGCGTGCAGCAGTTGCTCGCCGCGGCGGACAGCGGCACCCCGCAGGAGCAGGTGAGCGACATGAAGGAGGTCGCGCGGCAGCTGAACGCCGACGCGGCCGCGGACTGGCTGTTCCTCTTCCCGAACGTCGTGGTCGCCAAGAAGAAGGTGACCGGACTCGCGCGCAACCAGGTCAGCGAGTCCTTCGACCTGACGTCGGTGAGGCCGGCATGACCGCGCGCGTGCTGCGGCGGGTGGCCGTGTTCGCGGTGAGCCTGTTCGTGGCGTCCGTCGTGGTGTTCCTGTTCATGGCGGTGCTGCCGGGCGATCCGGCGCAGGTCGCGCTGGGCGTGAACGCGACGCCGGAGCTGCTCGCGAAGACCCGCGCCG
This sequence comes from Streptomyces sp. AA4, assembly GCF_000158875.1. Lineage (NCBI taxonomy): Bacteria > Bacillati > Actinomycetota > Actinomycetes > Kitasatosporales > Streptomycetaceae > Streptomyces > Streptomyces sp. AA4. The sequence continues at coordinate 70,985 of NZ_GG657747.1, forward strand.
AATTCGGCATCGACCGGCCGCTGGTCGAGCAGTACCTGAGCTGGATGGGCGGGGTGCTGCACGGGGACTTCGGCCGGTCGTACGTCACGCGGGAGGCGATCAGCCCGCAGTTGCTGGACCGGCTCGGCGTCACGTTGTGGCTGGTCGGCGCTGGAATGCTCGTCGCGCTCGTGATCGCTCTGCCGGCCGGCGCGTTCGCCGCCGTGCGGCACCGGAAGGCCAGCGGCGTCGCGGTTTCCGGGCTGTCGCAGGTCGGCGTGGCGATCCCGGCGTTCCTCGCGGGCATCATCCTGGTGCAGATTTTCGCCGTGCAACTGCGCTGGCTGCCGAGCGGCGGATGGACGCCGCCCGACCAGGACGCGGGCGAGTTCCTGCGCGGACTGATCCTTCCGGCGTTGTCGCTCGGCCTGGTGCAGGGCGCGGTGCTCACGCGATACGTCCGCTCGGCGGTGCTCGACACACTCGGCCAGGACTACCTCCGCACCGCCCGCTCCAAGGGTCTCTTGCCTGGTCAGGCACTGTTCCGGCACGGGCTGCGCAACGCGTCCGTCCCGGTCGTCACCGTGCTTGGCCTGCAGCTGACGACGCTGCTGATCGGCGCGGTCGTCGTGGAGCGCGTGTTCGTGTTGCCCGGTCTCGGCAGCATGCTGCTGGACGCGGTCGCGCGACGCGATTTGCTGACCGTGCAAGGGATCGTGCTGGTGCTGGTGGCCGGGGTGCTGCTGGTGAACTTCGTGGTCGACGTGCTGTATTCGGTCCTCGACCCGAGACTGCGGGGGTCCTGATGCGCCGCAACGGAAATCTCCTGCTCGGCGGGATCCTGGTCGCGCTTGTCGTGCTGGCCGCGCTGGTGTCGTTCGTCTGGACGCCGTACGACCCGGTGCAGGTCAACGCGGCGGACCGGCTGCTGGGCTTTTCGGCCGAGCACCTGTTCGGCACGGACAAATTCGGCCGCGACGTCTTCAGCCAGATCCTCGTCGGCGCGCGAACGACGCTGTACGTCGGCGTGGTCGCGGTCGGCATCGCCGCGGTGCTCGGCACCCCGCTGGGCGTGCTGGCCGCGATGGCCCCGCGCTGGCTCGGCGAGTTCGTGATGCGGGTGAACGACCTGGTGCTCGCGTTTCCCGCGCTGCTGCTGGCGATCATGTTCGGCGCGGTGTTCGGCGCGGACACGCTCACCGCGATGGTCGCCATCGGCATCGCGACCATCCCGTCGTTCGCCCGGATCGCGCGGTCCGGCTCGCTGCAGGTGATGGCCAGCGAATACGTGCTCGCGGCGCGCGCGGGCGGCCGGTCGCGGACGCGGATCGCCTGGTCGCACGTGCTGCCGAATATCGGCGGACTGCTGATCGTGCAGGCGTCGGTGTCCTTCGCGATCGCGGTGCTGGCCGAGGCGGCGTTGTCGTTCCTCGGTTTCGGCACGCGGCCGCCGACGCCGTCGTGGGGCCGGATGCTGCAGGAATCGCAGGAACTGCTCACCGCGCATCCGCGGCTGGCGCTCGTGCCCGGCGTCGCGATCGCGGTGGCGGTGCTCGGGTTCAACCTTCTCGGCGACGGTCTGCGCGACCGTCTCGACCCCCGATTGGCGGCGCGGGTATGACGCTGACGGTGGAGAACCTGCGGGTCGCGGACCTGGTGCGCGGGGTTTCGTTCGAGCTGGGCGCGGGCGAGCGGGTCGGGCTGATCGGCGAATCCGGGTCCGGGAAATCGCTCACCGCGCTGTCCGTGCTGGGCCTGCTGCCGGAAGGGCTGTCGGCCACCGGCTCGGTGCGGCTCGACGGCCGGGAACTGCTCGGCGCGCCGGAAAAGCAGCTGTCCCGGTTGCGCGGCAACGGGATGGCGATGGTGTTCCAGGAACCGATGACGGCGCTGAACCCGGCGATGCGGATCGGGCGGCAGGTCACGGAGCCGTTCCGGGTGCACGGCCGGCGCGGGCGTCCGGCGGAGGAACTGCTGGCCGCGGTCGGGTTGCCGGGCGTCGCGCGGGCGTATCCGCATCAGCTGTCCGGCGGGCAGCGGCAGCGGGTGGTGCTGGCGATCGCGCTGGCCAACGACCCGGCGCTGCTGATCTGCGACGAACCGACCACCGCGCTGGACGTCACCGTGCAGGCGCAGATCCTCGGCCTGATTCGCGAGCGATTGTCGGCGGAGAGTTCGCTGCTCTTCATCACGCACGACCTGGCGGTGGTGGCGCAGATGTGCGACCGGGTGCTGGTGATGCTCGACGGGTCCATTGTGGAGCATGGCTCGACCCGGGAGGTCTTGACCGCGCCGAAGCACGCGTACACGCAGCGGTTGCTGGCGGCTTCCGATCTGGAGGGCGCGCGATGATCTCCGTACGGGATTTGGAGCGGCGGTATTCGCGGCGGGACGTGCACGCGTTGCGCGGCGTGAGTTTCGACGTTTCCGCTGGTGAGCGGTTCGGGATCGTCGGCGAATCCGGCTCCGGGAAGTCCACGCTGGTGCGGTTGCTCGCCGCGTTGGACCGGCCGACCGCGGGCACGGTGTCGTTTCAGGGCAAGCGGATCGATTCGCTGCCCGAACGGAAGCTGCGGTTCCTGCGGAACGAAATGCAGATCGTTTTCCAGGACCCGATGGGCTCGCTCGATCCGCGGATGCGCGTGCGGGACATCGTGTCCGAACCGCTCGGCCGCCGGTCGCCGGAGCGCGTCGCCGAGTTGCTGACCGCCGTCGGACTGCCCGAGGACGCGGCGCTGCGGTACCCGCACCAGTTCTCCGGCGGGCAACGGCAGCGGATCTCGATCGCCCGCGCGCTCGCGCCGAATCCGAGCGTGCTGATCGCGGACGAACCGGTGAGCGCGCTGGACGTTTCGGTGCGCGCGCAGATCCTGGACCTGCTGGCCCGGCTGGTCGAGGAGTTCTCGCTGACGCTGATTTTTGTTTCGCACGACCTCGGTGTCGTGCGGCACGTGTGTGAGCGCGTCGCAGTGATGCGGCGCGGGGAGATCGTGGAAATCGGGGCGGTTGACCAGGTTTACGCTGCGCCGGAGCACGAGTACACCCGGGAACTGCTCGCCGCCGCGCCGAATCTGCGGACCGAGCTGGCCCGGTTGAAGGGAGAAACGGATGCCTGACTACCCGGACGGCCTGCCGATCGGTTCCGGCTGGGTGTCCACAGTGGATACCGCGGACGTCGTGTTTCCCTATGACGGCAGCGTGATCGGCACCGCTCCGGTTGGCACCGCTGCACTGGCTACCCGCGCTATTGATGAAGCAGTAACAGTGGCTCGCGAAGTTGCTTCGCTGCCTTCGCGCACTCGCCGGACGTTGTTGAACGACGTGGCTTCGGCAGTGCGCGAGCGTCGGGCGGAATTCGAGCAGCTGCTCGTGCTGGAGACCGGGAAACCGCTGGTCGACTGCCAGGTGGAGGTCGCGCGGACGATCGTCACCTGGGAGGCGGCGGCCGAGGAAGTGTCGCGGCTGCACGGCGAAACCGTGCCGCTCGACCTGCTGCCCTCGGGCGATGGGCTGGTCGGGTTCTGGAAGCGCAAGCCGATTGGGGTGGTCGTCGGCATCGCCGGGTTCAATTACCCGCTGCTGCTGGCTTCGCACAAGATCGCTCCCGCCATCGCGGCGGGCTGCCCGGTGGTCGTGAAGCCAGCGCCGCAAACCCCGTTGGCGACGCTGTGGCTAGTGCACCTGGTCCGCTCTTGCACCGAGCTTCCCGCGATGGTCCAGCTGGTCACCGGAGACGCTTCCGTCGGCTCGACGCTGGTCACGGATCGGCGGATCGGCGCGGTGTCCTTCACCGGCTCGGCCGCCGTCGGCCATCAGATCGCCCGCGCCGCCGCGCCGACGAAAACCCTGCTGGAGCTGGGCTCGAACGCGGCGCTGGTGGTCGCCGAGGACGCCGACCTCGACGCCGCCGCGGATGCCGTGTTGCGCGGCGGGTTCTACGCGTCCGGACAGGCCTGCATTTCGGTACAACGGGTGCTGGCAGTGTCGTCCGTGGCCGCGGAGTTCACCGACAAGGTGCTCGCGCGGCTCGGCGAGGTGACTGTTGGTGACCCGCGTTCTGCCAGCACGAGGGTGTCCGCACTAATCGACGAACGCTCGACCGCCCGGGTCGCGGAGTGGGTCGACAAAGCGATCGCGGCGGGTGCCCGGCTGCTGGCCGGCGGTTCGGTCCGCGACGGAATGTTGGAGCCGACGGTGCTCGCGGACGTCCCGGACGGCGTCGAATGCTGGGACGAGGAGATCTTCGGCCCGGTCGTCTGCCTGCGCACAGTGTCCGATGTGGACGAAGCATTCGCCGCGGTCAACGCGTCGCGGTACGGCTTGCACGCGAGCGTGTACAGCCGCTCGCTGAAGACCGCGTTCCGCGCGCTGGACGAGCTGGAGGTCGGCGGGGTAGTGGTGAACGAGGTGCCGGGTTTCCGGTCCGACACGATGCCATACGGCGGGGTCAAGGACTCCGGGATCGGCCGCGAGGGGCCGCGATTCGCGGTGGAAGAGATGACCGTGACCAGGATGGCGGTGCTGCGCCCGTGAACTACGCCGGACTGTTCCGCATGGACGGCCGCCGCGCCGTCGTGCTCGGCGCGGGCAGCGGGATCGGCCGCGAAGCCGCCCGCGCGTTGGCCGCGCACGGTGCGTCGGTGATCTGCGCGGACCGTGACGTCGCCGCCGCGCGGGAGACCGGCGTCGGCGAGGCGTACGAGATCGACCTGCTCGCTCCCGGTGCCATCGCAGCCGCCGCAGACGAACTCGGCCCGCTGGACGCCGTGGTGTTGACCGCCGCCACGAACGTCCGGAAACGCCTGCTGGACTACACCCGCGAAGAGTTCGACCGCGTGGTGGAGCTGAACCTGGGCGTTGCCTTCGAGGTGCTGCGCGCGTTCGGTGCGCCGATGGTCGCGCAGGGCCGGGGAAGCATCATCGGCTTCTCCTCGATCCGCGGTACCACTGTCGAGCCCGGCCAAGGCCCGTACGCAGCAACGAAGGGCGGCCTAGTGCAGCTCTTCCGCACCGCGGCCGCTGAGTTCGGGCCGTCCGGCGTACGCGTCAACGCCATCGCCCCTGGCGTGGTCGAGACACCGTTGACCGCGCAGATCAAAGCGCGCCCCGACTGGTACGACGCCTACGCCCAGAAGGGCGCCCTCGGCCGCTGGGCGCGCGCGGACGAACTGGCCGGCGCTGTCGTGTACCTCGCTTCGGACGCGTCGTCCTTCGTCACCGGCTCCGTCCTGGCCGTCGACGGCGGCTGGACCGCGGTCGACGGCCGCTTTGACCCACCCGCTTCGTGAATCGGAGGTTCCGCGATGACCGAATTGGCCGACCTGACCGCTAACGAGCTGGTAGCCGGGTACCGCGCGCAGACGTTCTCGCCCGTCGAAGTCACCGAAGCCGTCCTCGCCCGCATCGACGCTCGCGAACCCGAACTGTGCGCCCTGTACGCGTACGACGCCGCTTCAGCCCGCGAAGCAGCGAAGGCGGCCGAAGCACGTTGGCACGCCGGTGAACCCTCCGGACCCATCGACGGTGTCCCTCTGACGCTGAAGGAAAACATCGCTTCGGTCGGTGTACCCACGCCCCTCGGGACCGCCGCTACGGCGTTGACGCCCGCTGCCGCCGACGCCCCTGCCGCGGCGCGCGTACGCGAGTCAGGCGCAGTACTGCTGGCGAAGACGACCATGCCCGACTACGGCATGCTCACCTCCGGCCTCTCGAGCTTCCACGCCGCTTCGCGCAACCCGTGGGACGTCACGCGCACCCCCGGCGGCTCCAGCGCCGGTGCCGCGACCGCAGCCGCCGCGGGCTACGGCCCCTTGCACGTAGGCACCGACATCGGCGGCTCCATCCGCCTCCCCGCCGGTTGGTGCGGTCTGGTCGGCCTGAAACCCAGCTTCGGCCGCGTCCCGGTCGACCCGCCCTTCCTCGGCCGCGTCGCCGGACCCCTGACCAGGACCGTCGCCGACACCGCCCTGCTGATGAGCGTCCTGGCCCAACCTGATTCGCGGGACCACCTGAGCCTGCCGCCCGCTTCGATCGACTGGCTTTCCCTGACTGGCTCGCTGTCCGGCCTGCGCGTCGGCCTGCAACTAGACCCCGGCGTCGGCCTCCCCGTCGCCCCGGAGGTCGCCGCCGCGGTCACCGCCGCCGCCGAGTTGTTCTCTGCTGCTGGCGCGACCGTGGAACCCGTCGCCCCGTTCCTGACCCGCGAACACCTGAACGGCCTGGACACCTTCTGGCGAGTCCGCGCCTGGTCGGACCTGGCCGCGCTGTCGGAAGACCAGCGCGCGAAAGTCCTGCCGTACATCGCGGAATGGGCCGCCGGGGGAGCGGAAGCGTCCGGTGTGGACACTTACCGAGGCTTCGCCGCCATCGACGCGATCAGCGTGGCTGCCCTGCGCGCAACCGAACCGTACGACGTGGTGCTTTCACCGACCTGCCCGGTGCTGCCGCCGCCCGCGGAATGGCCGTCCCCGACGAACGACCCGTCGCGCCCGTTCGAGCACATCGCGTTCACGGTGCCGTACAACATGTCCGGCCAGCCCGCGGTGTCCCTGAACTGCGGCTACACCCCGGAGGGGTTGCCGATCGGACTGCAGATCGCGGGCCGTCGGTTCGCCGACCTGGAGGTCCTCCAGATCGCCGCGGCTTACGAGAAGCTGCGCGGGGAACAGCGTCCTTGGCCGGTCAGCTGAGCGGGTTTCCGCTCAGCGTTTTGCCAGCTCTTCAAGCTTGCTCAACCACAAGTCGAAATGAGGGCACTGGCTCTTCAGCCCAGCCACACCGAGTTCGGCGATCGCCAGCGGGCCTTCGATCACTTTCTGGTAGCCGGCGCAGTAGCGAATGAGGCGTTTTGACGGTGCCGTTTTCGTGCCGCCATTGACCAGTTCCGGACCGCCGGCGGCGGCGCAGTCGGCGCGAAGCTGATCGGCCAGTCGCGGTTCACCCCTCAACTCGCTCAGCTGCTCGGCCGCCGCGAATACCCAGGATTCGAGCTCGTGCAAGACCAGGTGAGGGAGAAAGCGTCGGTCGGGGACGGCCGCCGCGATCGCGCGCTCGACGTGCTGCACTTGAGTGTCGGCCGGGCCTGCCGGAAGGCTCGAAACTCCTGGTGCATCGGCGGGAAAGCCGTAGAAATCGAAGATCGTGGTCAAAGCGGTGAGGGACTTCTGGCCGAGCAGGTGCTGGATCTCCCGGTGGATCTTCACCCAGGACGAAACGCCGCCGCGGTGCGTGACCGACGAGGTCTGTGTTCGCACGACAGACACGGTGACGGTTGTCCAGCCAGCCTCTCGCAAATGGTCGACCAGGAGTTCCTGCGCGACTGTCAGCTCCGACTGCCCTTCGACCGACAAGTGGAGGCGCTTCGGGTCAGTCATTCAGGACGCTGCCCCTCGACCCCGGTTGTCCGCCGATGAGGTTCTTCTCCCACAGTTCGCCAAGCGAGTAATCCTCGAGCCAGGTCCGCAACGCGTCGGGGTTCGGCTTCCCGAAGGAAGAACTGCCGTCGTGTTGTTCGACCACGATGAGGTCGTCGACGGTGAACTGGTTCATGAGCGTGACCGATTGCGTGGCGATCAGTACCTGGCTTTGCGCCGCCGCTCGTCGAAGCATGTCCGCCAGCACGACGATCGCGTACGGGTGCAGGCCGAGTTCCGGTTCGTCCAGGACCACCAGCCCGGGAAGCCGCGGCTGCATCAGCAAGGTGGCCAGGCAGACGAACCGCAACGTTCCGTCGGACATCTGCTCGGCGGAAAAGATCCCGTCGAGTTCTTTGTGGACCCAGCGGAGCCGGACTCGGTCGGTTCCGTATTCGTCGTCGAGAACGAAGTCCTTGAAAAACGGGGCGACCAGGCGGATCGTGCTGGTGATGCGACGGTAGGCAGCTTTGTCTTCCGAACGGTCGCTGCGTTGCAACCGCAGGAGAACGGGCGCGAGGTTGGCGGCGTCGTCTCGAAGTGCGAGGTTGTCCGCTGTCGGCGCTTGCCGTTTGACAGGCGCGTCGCGGCTCGTGTCGTCGAAGTGATAGACCCGGCAGCCCTTGAGCACAGCGTGAATGAGTTCCGCGGCCGCGTCGTGCTCGTCAACAGCTTGTTCGAGGCGTGACTCGCGATGCCCCTGGCCGAGTTCACGCCGGTAAGGCAATTCGGGAGCGGTCTTGCTGATCTCCTCCAGATCGAAGATCAGCTCGTCGTTGGCCGCGGGCACGAGTCGAATGCGGTAGCTCGCTGCCGACAGGTCGAGAGTCAGCCCAATGCTGGATTGGGAGCTTCCCTTGTAGCTCATTTCGGCGGCTCCGCCATGGAGCCCGACGTGCAACCCGAGGTCTCCGTCGACAATGCTGCTCAGCAGACCCAGTGCCTGGATGAAGTTGCTCTTGCCCGCGCCGTTTGCCCCGACCAGCACATTCATGCTGCCGAGAGGCACCTGTGCCGAACGGATCGAGGTGAATCCCTCGATGGTGATCGCGCTGAGCGAGTGCCGAGCCATGCGCATACTGTACGGGCGCAGACCTGTGATCAGCCCGTTACTGCGCCCCGATCGCCTCCGCCAACGCCAGCACCCGCCGGGCGTTCTCCACGTGCAGGTTCTCGATCATCCGCCCGTCCACAGTCACCACGCCGCGTCCCGCAGCCGAGGCCTCCTCGAACGCCGCGATGATCCGCCGTGACCGGTCGATTTCCTCCTCCGACGGCGCGAAGATCCGGTTGCACGGCTCCACCTGCGAAGGATGGATCAACGTCTTCCCGTCGAACCCGTACTGCCGCCCCTGCAAGCATTCCGCTTCGAAGCCTTCAGCGTCCTTGACGTCGTTGTAGACCCCGTCCAGGATCACCTTCCCCGTCGCGCGCGCGGCCAGCAGGCACAGCGAAAGCCCGCCCAGCAACGGTCCCCGGCCCGGCACGAACTCCGCGTGCAGTTCCTTCGCCAGGTCGTTCGTGCCCATCACCAGCACGGTCAACCGCTCCGAGGCGCTCGCGATCTCCTCCGCGTGCAGCATCGCGATCGGCGTCTCCACCATCGCCCAGATCTTCGTGTGCTCCGGCGCTCCGCCGAGTTCCAGCGCGCGCTCAATGTTGTGCACCTCGGCCGCCGAGTTCACCTTCGGCACCACCACGGCAGCCGGGCCGGCGGCAGCGGCGGCGCGCAGGTCGGCGTCGTGCCATTCGGTGTCCAGGCCGTTGACCCGGATCGTCACCTCGCGCGAGCCATAAGTACCGACCGCGGCGCAGACCCGTTCCCGCGCGGCTTCCTTCGCGTCCGGCGCGACGGCGTCTTCCAGGTCCAGGATCAACGCGTCCGCGGGAAGAGTCTTCGCCTTCTCCAGCGCGCGTTCGTTCGCGCCGGGCATATACAGCACGGACCGCCGCGGGCGGAGTTCGGTCATGACTGGATCTCCTTCGTCGCGGCGTCGTACGCGGCGGCCAGTTCGGGGTCGGTGGCGGCCAGTTCGTCAGCGAGTTCCACGACCACCCGGCACTGCTTGACCGAGGCGTCGTCCTGCATTTTCCCGTCGATCATCACCGCGCCGGTGCCGTCGCCCATCTCGGCGATCACGCGGCGGGCCCAGGCCACGTCGGCGGGGGACGGCGAGAAGACCTTCTTCGCGATGTCGATCTGCACCGGGTGCAGGCTCCACGCGCCGACGCAGCCGAGCAGGAACGCGTTGCGGAACTGGTCCTCGCAGGCCACCACGTCGCGGATGTCCCCGAACGGCCCGTAGTACGGAAGGATGCCGTTCATCGCACACGCGTCGACCATCCGCGCGACCGTGTAGTGCCACAGGTCCTGCTGATACGTCGTGCGGCCCTCGGTGAGATCCTCGCCGACCGGGTCCGTGCGCACCAGGTAACCGGGGTGCCCGCCGCCGACGCGGGTCGTCTTCATCCGGCGGCTCGCGGCCAGGTCGGCCGGGCCCAGCGAGATGCCCTGCATGCGCGGCGAGGCGCCAGCGATCTCCTCGACGTTCGCGACGCCGCTCGCCGTTTCCAGGATCGCGTGCACCAGCAGCGGTTCCGTCAGCCCGGCGCGCGCTTCCAGCTGCGCCAGCAACCGGTCGACGTAGTGAATGTCCTGTGCGCCTTCGACCTTCGGGATCATGATCACGTCGAGCTTGTCGCCGATCTCGGTGACCAGCGTGATCAGGTCGTCGAGCACCCACGGCGAGTCGAGGCTGTTCACCCGCGTCCACAGCTGCGTGCGGCCGAAGTCCGTCGCCTTCGCGATCGACACCAGCCCGGCGCGCGCCGCTTCCTTGCGGTCGGCGCGGACCGCGTCCTCGAGGTTGCCGAGCAGCACGTCGGTCTTCTTCGCGAGGTCAGGGACCTTCGCGGCCATCTTTTCGTTGCCCGGATCGAAAAAGTGGATCATGCGCGACGGCCGCACCGGGATCTGCCGCGGCGGTTGCGGCGCTCCGACGGCGAGCGGGGCGAAGAAGTCCTTCGGCGAGCGCATCCTGGTCCTCCCGGCGGGTACTTGACCGACGGGTAACCCTAAACCGGAGACGCGAACCCCCGCTGCGGCGAAGCTCACCCGCCATCCGGGTGACGGCCGTGACCAGCGAAAGTCCACTGTGGAACCGGATCGATTAGGCCGATCGGAGTAAGACGCTGGGCCGCCTGCCCTGCCCCGCGAGGGGCGGCGCGACACCCAGGGGAAGCGCTCCGTGCGCACCACTCACCCCCGTCTCACTCGGTTGGCCGCACGGTCGGGCTGAAGTCGAACGACCGCCTACCGACCGGTCACCGACCGCTGAGCGCCGCCGATCGCACGCGGCCGGGCAACCCGGAGACCTCGCGACTTTGCCCTGGTACTCAGTTCATGTACCGGTTTTCGCCGGTACGCGGGATCAGGTGCTTGAAGGAGGCGGACTCGTGGCGGCTACCCCACAGAACACCGAGCGCTCGACGGTCGCCGGCGGTGCGAAGCGCAGCCGGACGACGGCGAGCCGGGTGCTGCCGCCGATCGAGCTCCCCGCGAGCGTCGACGAGCTGGCGCGCAAGGCCGCGGCCCTTCTGGGCTGGAACGGCGTGGTGCTGCCCGCGACGACGCTGCTCGGCCGCAAGGTCAGCATCGTCGCGAAGCTCAAGACCGACGTGCACGCGGAGCGGATCGCGATGGGTGTCGGTCCCGTCGCCGATCGGGCCCTCGTCGACACCTGGACCTGGCCAGAGCTGGCCGCGACCGCACCCGCGCCGGCCGCCGAGATCATCGGCGTCCTCGCGGTCGCCCGGCACTGGCGGACCGCGATGGCCTCCGCGGTGCCCTTTTCGCGCTACGGCGAGGCCGCGATGGTTCTGCCATCGCCTGCCGTGCTGACCGACGACTACGTGACGAACTGCCTGCCGCGCGCCCGCGCCTACGGCCTCGCGGTCGTCACCGCCGACCCGTACGCCACCACCGACCTCGACCTCGACACCCACCACGACCGGGTGCTGCTGCAGGAGGACCCGGTGTCGCGCTGGGTCAACGAGATGGCCTACGACCTGCTGCTGCGCGAGGACTCCGACGCCCCGGTCCCCGCCGAGGCGGACTGAAGCACCGGCGTCGGCCCTCGCGCGGCGATAGAGTCGGGCGCATGCGAGTCGTCATCGCTGGCGGACACGGCCAGATCGCCCTGCACCTGGAAAAGCTGCTCGCGCAGCGGCACGACGCGCCGGTCGGCATCGTGCGCAACCCCGAGCACGAGGCCGACCTGACCGCGGTCGGCGCCGAAACGGTCGTGCTCGACCTCGAAAAGTCCGATGTGGACGCCGTCGCCAAGGCGCTCGAAGGCGCGGACGCCGCGGTGTTCTCCGCCGGTGCCGGTCCGGGCAGCGGAGAGGGCCGCAAAGACACTGTCGACCGCGGCGCGGCGGTCCTGTTCGCCGACGCGGCGGAGCGGGCGGGCGTCCGCCGGTTCATCCAGGTCGGTTCGATCAACGCGGACAAGGCGGACGACCCCGGCCACGACCCGGTTTTCGCCGCCTACCTGCGGGCCAAGCGCGCCGCTGAGGAAGACCTCAAGGCCCGCGACCTCGACTGGACGATCCTGCGCCCCGGCCGCCTGACCAACGATTCCGGCACCGGCCAGGTGAAAATCGCGGAGCACGTCGGGGGCGGCGAGATCCCGCGCGAGGACGTCGCCGCGGTGCTGCTGGCGCTGCTCGACGCCCCGGCGACCGCCCGGCGCACGCTGGAACTGGTCTCCGGCGACGATTCCGTCGCCGACGCGGTGTCCCGGATCTGATGCGCGACATCGCGGTCTTCAGCGGCAGCGCGCATCCCGAACTCGCCGCGGAAATCTGCGCCAACCTGGGCGTCCCGCTGCTTCCGGTGGAGATCGACCGGTTCGCCAACGACTGCCTCCAGGTCCAGCTCCAGGCCAACTGCCGCGAGCGCGACGTCTTCCTGATCCAGCCGCTGGTCAAACCAGTGCAGGAACACCTGGTCGAGCTGCTGCTGATGCTCGACGCGGCCCGTGGCGCCTCGGCCGCGCGCACCACCGTCGTGATGCCGCACTATTCGTACGCGCGCTCGGACAAAAAGGACGCGCCGCGGATCTCCATCGGCGGCAGGCTGGTCGCCGACCTGATGGTCACCGCGGGCGCGAACCGCGTGCTCACCATGACGTTGCATTCGCCGCAGGTGCACGGGTTCTTCAGCGTTCCGGTCGACCATCTGCACGCGCTGCACGAGCTGGCCCAGTACTTCCGGCAGTACGACCTCTCGGAAACCACGGTCGTGTCGCCGGATCTGGGCAACGCCAAGGAAGCCGCGCATTTCGCCCGGTTGCTCGGCACGAAGGTCGCGGCCGGCGCGAAACAGCGGTTCGCCGACGACCGCGTCGAGATCACGTCGGTGATCGGCGAGATCGCCGGACGCGACATCATCGTGCTCGACGACGAGATCGCGCGCGGCAGCACGGTGCTGGAACTGCTGGACCGGTTGCGGGAAATGGGCGCGCGGACGATCCGGGTGGCCTGCACGCACGGGCTGTTCGCCGACGGCGCGCTCAAGCGGATCGGCGGCCAGGAGGACGTGCTGGAGATCGTCTGCACCAACACCGTGCCGGTGCCGGTCGAGGAACGCACGGAGAAACTCCGGATCCTGTCCATCGCCCCGGCGCTGGCCGAGGCGATGCGGCGAATCCACAATGGAGAGTCGGTCAGCTCGCTGTTCGAACCGAACTGATCAGACGGTTCCCAGGACCCGGTCGAGGTAGGTGTTGGCGAATGTCCCGGCCGGGTCGCATTCCTTGCGGATGCGCAGGAAGTCGTCGAAGTGCGGGTAGCGGGTGCGGAGCACGGACGCGTCGAGGTCGTGCATTTTGCCCCAGTGCGGTCGTCCGCCGACCTGGCCCGCGATGTTCTCGAACGCGGTGAAGTACTCGCGGTAGGGCATGCCGAGGAACTGGTGGATCGCGATGTAGGCGGAGTCGCGGCCGTGCGCGGTGGACAGCCAGATGTCGTCGGCGGCGGCCACGCGCACCTCGACCGGGAACGCGACCGGGTCTTTCAGCCGCGGCACCGCCGCGCGCAGTTCGGCCAGCACGTCGAGCACGGATTCGCGCGGGACCGCGTATTCGGATTCCACGAACCGCACCCCGCGGTGGGTGACGAACACGCGGTGCGACAGGTCGCTGTACTCGCGCGGCGAGGACACCTGGGAGGCGAACGCGCCGAGCGGGCGGACCAGTTTCGGCACCGCGCGCCCGAGCCGGCACAGGCCGCCGAACGCGACGTTCTCGGTGAGTTCGTAGTCCACGAACTGGCGCAGGCGGGACAACGGTTTCCGCGCGGCGTCCAGCGGCAGCCGGTTGTTGCGCTTCACCAACGCCTTGCTGCCGTAGGGAAACCAGTAGAACTCGAAATGGTCGTTGCCCGCCGCGTTGTCGTCGAACCCTTCCAGGACCTGCTCCAGCGGCTCCGGGCGTTCCTGCGCGGAGAGCACGAAGGACGGTTCGCACTGCAGCGTCACCGTGCTGATCACGCCCACCGCGCCGAGACCGACGCGGGCGGCGTGGAACAGCTCCGGACGCTCGTCGGCCGCGCAGCGGACCACCGAACCGTCGGCGAGGACCAGTTCCAGCGCGACGATCTGGGTCGAGATCCCGCCGAACCGCGCGCCGGTGCCGTGCGTGCCGGTGGAAATCGCGCCCGCGATCGTCTGCGCGTCGATGTCGCCCAGGTTCGTCATCGCCAGCCCGAGCGCGTCGAGCGCCGCGTTGAGAGCGCGCAAAGTGGTGCCGGACCGGACCGTGACCTGCTGGTTCTCCAGGTCGGCGCGGGCGATGCCGGTCCACCCGGTCAGGTCCAGCGCGTCGGAATCGGCGGCCGCGATCGCGGTGAACGAATGCCCGCTGCCCCACGCGCGAACCCGGCGCCCGGCTCCGGAAATCCCGTGCACGACCTCGGCGATCTCGGCCGTGCTGCGCGGCCGGTGCACCCGCTGCGGGGTGGCCTTGGCCGTTCCGGCCCAGTTGCTCCACGTCATTGCGGCACCTGTTCTTCGCTGGAAGGTTCCCACGATAGATGCCGGAACCGTAAGTGAATAGTATTCGCGTTTCAAGCGTTGTTGTCGTACCGTAAGTGCGTGACCACCTCAGCGCACGGGTACGACCTCGCGACGAAGGACCTCGATCCGCCGCTCGCGATCGTCGACCTGGACGCCTTCGACGCCAACGCCGACGACCTGCTGCGCCGGGCCGCGGGCAAGCCGATCCGGGTGGTCAGCAAGTCCGTGCGCTGCCGGGCGCTGCTGGAGCGAGCGCTCGCGCGAGACGGCTTCGAAGGCTTGATGTGCTACTCGCTCGCCGAGGCAGTTTGGCACGCTGAGCTGGGCACTTCCGACGACATCGTGGTCGCGTACCCGACCGCGGACCACGAGGCGCTCCGCCGGCTGGCGGCGAGCGAACGCGCTCGGGCGGCGGTCACGATCATGGTCGATTCGACCGAGCACCTCGACCTCGTCGACGCCGCGCTCGGCCACGGCCACCCGGACATCCGCGTCTGCCTCGAACTCGACGCGTCCTGGCGTCCGCTGCCCGGCGTCCACGTCGGCACCAGGCGTTCGCCGGTGTTCAAACCGGCGAACGCGGCCGCGATCGCGCGCCGGATCGTGACGCGGCCGGGCTTCCGGCTGGCCGGGATGATGGCGTACGAGGGCCAGATCGCCGGACTCGGCGACGCCGCCGGGAAAGGCCTGCAGAACCGGATGGTCGGTTGGATGCAACGCCGTTCCGCGGCCGAACTCGCGCGCCGCCGCGAGGCAGCGGTGCGGGCCGTGCGCGAGGTCGCCGACCTGGAGTTCGTCAACGGCGGCGGCACCGGAAGCATCGAGACCACCGGCGCGGAGGACGTGGTCACCGAAATCGCCGCCGGTTCCGGATTCCTCGCGCCGACGCTGTTCGACGGCTATTCGCACTTCCAGCCGCGCCCGGCCGCGTTGTTCGCGCTGCCGGTGGTGCGCCGTCCGGCGAAGAACGTCGCGACGCTGTACTCCGGCGGCTACATCGCCTCCGGCCCCACCGGTCCGTCGCGCGAACCGTCGCCGTACCTGCCGGAAGGCTTGCGCCTGCTGGGTTTCGAGGGCGCCGGTGAGGTGCAGACGCCGGTGACCGGCGAGGCCGCGCGCACGCTCCGGCTCGGCGACCGGGTCTGGCTGCGGCACGCGAAGGCCGGGGAACTGGCCGAACGATTCCTGGCCTACCACCTCGTCCGCGGCAGCCAGGTGGAGCGCACCGTCCCGACCTATCGCGGCGAAGGCCGCAACTTCGGCTGAGCACCCGCCACAGACCGCCCCAATGTGGCATTGGGTGCATGCGACGCACCGAACGCCACATTGGGTGCATCTGACGCACCCAATGCCACATTGGGGGCGCGAGGGGTCAGTCGCCGAATTTGCTGGCCAGATACCCCTTCACCACGTGCTTGGCCTCGGCGACGATCCGCTCGTCCCCGTTCGGGTCGCGGCGGAAGGCCAGCTTCAGCAGCGCGTCCGCCGTTTCGTTGGCGATCGCGATGGCGAACCGGAGTTCGTCGGCGGGCCGGTCGACGTGCCCGCGCAGGATTTCGACCAGCGAATCCGCGATGACCGAGTTGTTGTCGCGGTCGTCGGCCAGCAGCCGGACGTCGATCACGTCTCCGAAGTGGACCTTCGAGAATCCCGGCACCTCGCGGTGCATCCGCAGGTAGATGTCGAGCACCGAGTCGACGATGTTCCACCAGTGCTCGGGGCTCAGCTGCTGCAGCCGCTCGTTCACCGCGGCGACGAACCGCTCCAGGTTCCGCTGCGTCAGCGCCTGCACGACCGCGCGTTTGTCCGGGAAGAACTGGTACAGCGACCCGACCGCGACGCCCGCGCGTTTGGCGATCAGCGTGGTGGTGAGCGCGTCGTAGCCCAGCTCGTCGATCAGCTCGGCGCTCGCGTCCAGCATCTGTTCCACCCGCCGGGCGCTGCGTTGCTGAACCGGTTTTCGCCGCAGCGGGGTGGGTTCAGCCTGGGTCTCGGCCACGTCGTTCCTCGGAGTCTCTCGCGATTCACTCATCTGATCTGGGACTTTAGCGCCCCGAGGGGCTTCCCCCGAGACGAGTGACGACCTAACATATGAGAACTTTTCACGTTCACCCGCCAGGGTGTCCCGAGGCAAGGGGTGTTCACCGTGGACCATCCGACCTTCCCGCCCGGCTTCCTGTGGGGTGTCTCGACCTCGGCGTTCCAGATCGAGGGGGCGACGGCCGAGGGCGGTCGCGGACCGTCCATCTGGGACACGTTCACCGCCGCCGAAGGCAAGATCGCCCGGGGCGAGGACGCCAAGGTAGCGGCTGACCACTACCACCGCTACTCCGAGGACATCGCCCTGATGGCCGACCTCGGCGTCGGCGCCTACCGGATGTCGATCGCCTGGCCGCGCATCCAGCCCGACGGCGCCGGAAAGCCCAACGCGGAAGGACTTTCCTACTACGACAAGCTGATCGACGAGGTCTGCGCGGCCGGAATCGCCCCGGCGATCACCCTGTACCACTGGGACACCCCGCAGCCGATCGAGGACAAGGGCGGCTGGCTCTCCCGTGACACCGCCTACCGCTTCGCCGAATACGCCACGATCGTGGGCGAGCATTTCGCCGATCGGGCGAAACTCTGGATCCCGCTCAACGAGCCGATGGTCATGTCGATCTACGGCTACGCCATCGGCGAGTACGCGCCCGGCCAGACCCTTCTGCTCGACGCGCTCCCCACCGCCCACTACCAGAACCTCGCCCACGGCCTGGCGGTGCAGGCGCTGCGTGCGGCGGGCGCGACCGGCATCGGCACCGCGAACAACCACTCGCCGGTCTGGCCCGAACACGACACCGCCGCCGACCGCGAGGCCGCCGACTGGCTCGACGCGCTGATCAACCGCACCTTCGCCGACCCGATGCTGCTCGGCAGCTACCCCGAACAAGTCCACCCGCACCTGCCGGACAACTTCGCCGACGACCTCGCCACGATCGCGCAGCCGCTCGATTTCTACGGCGTCAACTACTACGAACCCCAAGGCGCGACCGCCCCCGGCGAGGGCAACCCGCTGCCGTTCGAACTACGCCCGATCGAGGGCTATCCGAGGACCACCAACGACTCGCCGATCGTCCCGCAGGCGCTGCGCGAACTGCTGGTGTCCTTCCACGAGCGCTACCGCGAACACCTCCCGCCCATCCAGATCACCGAAAACGGCTGCAGTTTCGCCGACGAACCCGCCGCCGACGGCACCGTTCCCGACCCCGAACGGATCGAATTCCTCGCCAGCCACCTGCAGGCCCTGCGCGAAGCGATGGAGGCCGGCGTGGACGTGCGCGGATACTTCGTCTGGTCGCTGCTGGACAACTTCGAATGGTCCAAGGGCTACGCGCCGCGGTTCGGGCTCGTGCACGTCGACTACGAAACGCAACGCCGCACCCCCAAGGATTCCTTCTCCTGGTACCGGAAACTGGTCCGCCATGAGTGACACCGCCGCTGTTGTCCCGGATGTCTTCGCCGAGCCGGTCAAACGTGTCCGCGTCGGGTGGATGACACTGCTGTTCCTCGCGAACATCGCGCTGTGGCTGGGCATTTACGCGCCGATCCAGGTTCTGCTGCCGCAACAGGCGGAACTGCTCGACGCCGCGCACAAGGAGACCGTCTTCGGCATCGTGACCGGCATCGGCGCGGCCGTCGCGCTCGTCGCGAACCCGGCGATCGGCCTGCTTTCGGACCGCACCTGCTCGCGGTTCGGCAGGCGGCATCCGTGGACGATCACGGGCGGCGCGATCGGCGCGGCCGGACTGCTGGTGCTGGCCGAGGCCCCGAACGTCGTCGTGATGACGATCGGCTGGTGCCTCGTGCAGGCCGGGCTCAACGGCATGCTCGCGACGCTGATGTCCGGCATCGCCGACCGCGTTCCGGTCGGGCAGCGCGCGCAGGTCGGCGGCCTCGTCGGCATCGCGCAGATGCTCGGCACCGTGCTCGGCGCGGTGGTGGTCGTGGTGATGCTCGACCTCGCCGGACTGCCGCTCGGCTACGCGGCCTGCGCGGCGATCGTCCTGGCCGGCGCGGCGGCGTTCGTGCTGCGCACGCCGGACGCGCGGCTGCCGGTGGAGTTCCGGCCGAGCGGCCGGATCCGCGAAATCCTCGCCGACCTGTGGGTTTCGCCGCGGCGGCATCCGGACTTCGCGTGGGCGTGGGCCTGCCATTTCATGATCAACCTCGGCAACGCGTTCGGCACGCTCTACCTGCTGTTCTTCCTCAAGGACGCGGTGCACTACCCGGATCCGGACAGCGGCCTGCTGATCATGATGGGCCTGTACGGCGTGGCTTTGGTGATCGGCGCGGTGCTGGCCGGGCACTTCTCGGACAAGTCCGGCAAACGCAAGCCGTACGTCCTCGGCTCGGCGGCGATCATGGCGCTGGCCGCGCTGCTGCTGGTGATCTGGCAGAGCTGGCCGGTGGCCCTGGTGGCGTCGCCGCTGCTGGGCGTCGGGTTCGGGGTCTACATGGCGGTCGCGCTGGCGATGCTGACGCAGGTGCTGCCCGCGGCGCAGAACCGGGCGAAGGACCTCGGCGTGGTCAACATCGCGAACTCGCTGCCGCAGGTGGTCGCGCCGCTGCTCACGACGCTGATCCTGCAGTGGCTCGGCGGGTACCCGGGGCTGTTCGCGGCGTCCGCGGTGGCGACGTTGCTGGCCGGGGTTCTGGTGACTCGGGTGCGATCGGTGGGTTAGCGCTTGCGTTTGAGCGCGCTCACAGGCTTAGCGTCTTCGGCATGGAGAAGGAAGACGCGCTGAGCGAGGCGCTGCGGCTGGCGATCGACCCGCCGGGCACGGTGTCGGTCGAAGCGCTGCGGGAACTGGCCCGGGACGACGACGCGAACGAGTGGGACATCGCTACCACGGCGGAACACCTCGGGCTGAACCCGCACACGCTGCGGTACTACGAGCGGATCGGCCTGGTCCAGGTCGCCCGGGACAGCGCCGGGCACCGGGTCTACGACGCCGCGGCGGTGCGCCGGCTCGTGTTCCTGACGCGGATGCGTGTCTCGGGCATGTCGATCAGCGACCTGCGCCGGTACATCGAGCTGGTCGATTCCGGCGCGGACACCGTGCCCGAACGGCGCGAAATGCTCCTGGAGCACCGCGACACCCTGCGCGCGCAGATCGCCCAGCTGCAGCTTTCCCTCGCCGCCACCGAATACAAGATCGCCACTTACCAGGAAGGCCCCCTGCCGTGATCCAGCACGACATCGACAGCCCGGAAAACCTCGCCCGCCGCAAGCACGGACTCGAGGTGCTGTCCCGCATCGACGGTCACCAGGGCGAAGCCGTCATCGATTCCCTCGCCGACATCAACCCCGCCTTCGGCCACCACGTGGCCGCGTTCGCCTTCGGCGACATGTACGACCGGCCCGGACTCGACCCGCGCAGCCGCCAGCTCGTCACCCTCGGCGTGCTGACCGCGCTCGGCGGCTGCGAACCGCAGCTGAAGGTGCACATCGGCGCGGCACTGAACGTCGGGCTCAGCCGCGAGGAAATCACCGAGGCGCTCCTGCACTCGGCGGTCTACGCCGGATTCCCGCGAGCGCTGAACGCCACCTTCGCCGCGCGCGAGGTGTTCGCCGCCCGCGACGCGGAGGAAACCGCCTGACGTCCGCGGCGCCCGGCTCGGCTGTTCCGCCGTGCCGGGCTTCCGGCGATCACCAGCCGCGGTTCTGCCGCGCGTCGTCCGCCAACTTGTCGGACTTGGCTTTCGCCTCCGCGGCGGCGTCCTTGACGTCCTGCTTGCTGGGCTCCCCGACCTCGTCCAGGTACTTCTTCTTCTCGGGGTCGCCCCACTCCTTCGGGTCGTACTTCCCGTTTTCGAGGTCGTCCCAGTCCTTCTTGGTCGGCCCGATGCCCTGCTCGTTCCGGTTGCCCCATTCGGTGCGCATCGGATTGCCGTCGAGCGGCTTGTCCGGCCGCTTCCAGTCCGGATGCGGGTCCTTGTTGACGTCGACCGGCTTGCCCTTGTCGTCGAATCGGTACGGATGCCCGTCCGGCGCCTTGTTGTACTCGTCGATCGTGGGATGCCGCCCGGACGGCGAGGGCAGGTCGTGGAACCGCTTGATGATGTCGTCGACGTCTTTTTCCGTGTAGTTCTTCGGGTTTTCCTTGAGGTCGGTGAATTCGAGGAAGGACTTGTGCCACTTCTCGAATTCTTCCTTCTTGCCGCCGGGCCAGTCGAAGTCCGCGCTGTCGCCGATGTCCCGGGTGGCCCGGTTCATCTCCTTGGGATCGGTGATGCGGTCCGCCTGCTGGCCGATCGGACGCCAGTTCTTGTCGAGATCCGGATGGTCCTTGTGCTTGTAGCCGCCGCTCTTGTCGATAGAATCGCTCGGCCACTTCGGCTTCTCGGCCGAGATCTTGTCGTTCTTGCCGGTCTTGAGCTTGCCCGCGATCCCGTCCTCGATCTTGTCGATCCGGGTCGAGACGCCGCCGATCCCGGCGTTGGTGTGCTGCGGGCCGAGCGGCAGGTTCTTGGGCTGGTTGTGCAGCTTCGGCAGTTCGTCCTCGCCGTATTTCTTGGTCAGCGCGGATTGCTTTTCGGTCGGCTGTTCGTGCACCCAGTTCTTCAGCCCGTCCCGCATTTTCTGGAACGAGATGATGTGCCGTTGCGCGACATCGCTTCCGGCCTGGTGGAACGGATCGTTCTTGTCGCCGGTCTGGTTCTTGCGCGCGTTCTTGGCGTCGGAGTTCCACGCCATCCGGTCCCAGACGTCGTCCTTGTTTTTCTTCGGGTCGCCCTTGTCGGCGGAACCGTCGTCCTTGTCGTCGCGCTTGCGCTTGTTGTCGGCCTTGCCCTTGCCGGTCGAGGAAGAACTCGTGCTCCCGCCGCCGTTGTCGGCGTTGTGCTTGGCCGTGGAATCCGCGGGCGGCGGGTCCGTCGCCTTGCCTTTGCCCTTGTCGCCGCATTTGAGGCCGAGCACGTCGGTGGCGGCGAACGGGTCGGGAACGTAGTTGCTCGGGTTCGGCCCGCCCTCCAGCCCGAGCGGGTCCTGGCTGATGTACCGGGCGGCGGCCGGGTCGTAGTAGCGGAAGACGTTGTAGTGCAGGCCGGATTCCGCGTCGGCGTACTGGCCGGGGAACTGCAGCGGGATGCCGCCGGGCTGGACCCGGCCCCACAGCGAACGCCGCGCGCTCCAGGCGAGGCCGCCGTGCTCGTCGATCAGTTCGGTCGGCGTGCCGATCGCGTCGGTGACCACGGACGCGAACCGGTCGCCGCCGGGGCCGCGTTCGAGCTGGGTGACCGGTTCGTCGCTGCCCGGCCGGCGTTCCCACGTGGTCGTCCGGCGCACTCCCGACGGATCGGTGTGCTCCTGTTCGATGAGCACGAAACCGTCCCACACGAACCGGGTCGATTCCGCGACCGAGCCGTCGGCCAGCAGCCGCTCCTTGGCGATCCGGCGGCCGAGCGGGTCGTACCGGTAGCGCCACTGGGCGCCGTCCGGCGTGCGCAGGCCGGTCAGCAGATCGCCGGTCCAGGCGTACTCCCACACCCGCACGCCGCCCGGATGCACCTCGCGGTGCCGGATCCGGCGGCCGAGGGAGTCGTAGTCGGCGGACAGTCCCGGGCTGCCTGACCAGGCGGTCAGCTCGCCGGCCGGGTTGTAGCGCAGCTCTTCCCCGCCTGCCGGGGAGGACACCGTGACCACGCGTCCGGCCGGATCCCGCGTGTAGGCCGTCCGTCCGGAAAGGCTGTCCTGCACCGCGGCGAGGCTGCCGTCCGCGTAGTACTCGAGACCGCGCCGCTGCACCGGCGTTGTTCCACGGGAAACCTGCTGCGCGGTGACGAGCCCGCGCGGGCCGAACGCCTGCTGCAGGGTGCTGACGCCGTCGGTGTCGCGGGCGAGCACGCGGCCCTCGTCGTCCAGCCGGTACCGCACGGTGTGGCCCGCCGTGGTCAGCGAAACCGGCCGGTCCTCGTCGTCGAAGGTCCACACGCTTTCCGCGCCGGACGGGGTGCGGCGGCGGACGGTCTGGTTCTGCTCGTCGTAGGAGAAGCGCACCTCGACGCCGTCGATCGCCTCGCGGACGACCCGGCCGTAGAGGTCGCGGTCGAACTCGACCACCGAGTCAGCCGATTCCACCCGCACGACATTGCCGACCGGGTCGTAGGCGTAGCGCACGGTGCGGTGCGGGCCGCGGACCTCGATCCGGTTGCCGAGCAGGTCGTACTCGTTCTCGGTGACCGAACCGTCCGGCTCGGTCACCCGGATCGCCTGTCCGGCCGCGTCGTAGTCGTAGGTCCGGGTCCGGCCGTCGAAATCGGTCTGCGCGACCAGCCTGCCGAGCGGATCGTAGGTGTAGGTCCAGGTGCGGCCCAGCGGATCGGTCACCGACGTCAGCCGGAGTTCGGTGTCGTAGGTGTAGCCGGTGCGCGCGCCGGAGGGGTCCACGACCGCGGTGACCACGTCGAACGGGCCGTACTCGTGCCGGGTCGCCCGGCCGAGTTCGTCGACGTGCTCGATCTCGTTGCCCTCGCGGTCGTACCGCCACAGCGCGCGCTCGCGGCGCACCCCGGTCCGCGAGGCGGGTTTGCCGTCGACCGTCCAGCCCAGCTGCACGCGTCCGCCGCCGACCTCGGGGGCGGTCCGCGGCCTGCCGAACTGGTCCAGTTCCGCGTCGGCGACCTCGGCTTCGCCGGGGAAGCCGGGCAACTCGGGCCCGGCGGGCCGGTCGTACCGGCGCTGCCAGGTCCGCCCGTCGCCGTGCACCGTGATCGCGGCCAGTTCGGCGCCGTCGTGCTCCAGTTCGGCGAGGCTGCCGTCGGGGCGCGCGACGGTGAGCGGCGTGCCGTCCTCGGCGTAGGTGTACTCGGTGACGCGCCCGAGCGGGTCGACCCGGCGGAGCAGATTGCCGTAGCGGTCCCATTCGGAGAACGTCACGTTGCCCAGCGGATCGGTCTCCCGGACCGGCCTGCCCTCCAGGTTGTACTCGTATTCCGAGACGTGGCCGAGGGAATCGGTGAAGCGGGTGATCCGGGCTTCGGGGCGGAACTCGAACGAGCCGCTGTAGAAGCCCTGTTCGCCCTCGGTGCGTACGCAGCGGCCTTCGGCGTCGTAGACGTAGCGGTACGAGACCCCGTTGCGGTCTTCCCAGCTCGTGACCCGGCCGTCGGGGTCGTAGGTGTAGCGCATCGCGGTGCCCGAGGAGTTGACGACCTCGGACAGGTGCCCCTGGTAGTTGTAGCGGTAAGCGCGCACGACGACGTCCGGCGCCGGGCCGGCCCCGATCATCCGCAGTTCGGTGATCCGCAGCCCGTCGGTGCGGAAGCCGACCTGGATCCCGCTGGAATGCGTGAGCAGCGCGGGCACGCCATTGTCCGCATAGGACAGTTCGGTCCGCGAACCGTCGGCGTCCTCGATCGAGCGCAGCGGAAAAGCCTTGCCCTCGCCGGAAAACCGCATCGTCCGCTCCGGACGCACCTGCTCGATGGCGCAGCTGCCGTCCGCGTTTCTGGTCAGCGGCCAGCGCGCGCCTTCGAGCGGCAGCACCGGTTCGTCCCCGGCGGGCATCGGGTAGTAGAGGATGACGCCCTCGGGCCCGTAGTACCGGATGTATTCCTCGCCGAACTCCAGCCGTTGGTCCACAGTGGACGCCCACGTCGGGCCGAACCAGCGCCCGGAGCGGTAGGACGAGCGATGCGTCCGCCGCACCAGCAGTTGCGGCAGTTCGAGGTCGTAGTCCTCGACGAGCACCTCGCCGCTGGAGATGACGACCGGGTCGGTGAGGCAGGGCGGATCGGCGTCGCCCTCGTTCTTCGCGTTGGACGCCTCGGTTTTTTCCTTCGCCGGGTCCGAACGCTCGTTGCCGCCGCGGTCGTTTTTGCCCGCCTCGCCGCCGGATCCGCCGCCGCCCTCGTCCTTCGCCGGTTCGCGCGGGGGCGGCTCGTGGTTCCCGCTGCCCTTGTTTTCGCCCGGGCCGTCGTGCGCGCCGGAGGTGTTCGTGGACTCGTCCTTGACCGGAGGCGGTTTCTCGCCGCCGCCGCTCTTTTCGTTCGGGGTGTCCTTGGCTCCGGACGGTTTGGTGGAGCCGCCGGTTGTGATGTCCTTCGGCGGATGCGCGGCGTCTTTGCCGCCGGACTTGATGCTCTTCATCGACTTGGCGACGTCGTCGAACAGGCCGCGCGCCTTGGTGAGCAGCTTGCCGAGTTCCTTGAGCGCCTTGGTGAGGTTCTTGACCAGTTCGGCGATCTGCTTGGCGGTCTTGGCCACCAGGTTGACCACTTGCGGCACCACCCAGACCATCCCGATGCCGAGGGTGAACAGCACCTGCAGCGCCCACGAGATCAGGTGCGCCACGACCTGGGCGATGATGTCGCGCACGAGCATCCGCACCGCGCCGACCACCTCGCCCGCGGTCTTCACCCCGCTGCCCGCGCCTTCACAGGCTTGCGCGGCGCCTTCGAGGGTCTTGGCGACTTCCTCGGCCTGTTTGCGGTAGGCGTCGGCGCTGTCGCCCTCCCAGGACTCGATGTCCTTTTTGACCTGTGCGGCCAGATCCTGCGCGACCGAGCTGACCTCTTTGGAGATGTTCTTCCAGGTCTCGGAGTACGCGTGGACCTGGTCCGGGTCCCCGGCCAGTTTGTCGAGCGCTTCCTTGAGCGGCCCGACGTGTTCGATCAGCCAGCCGACGCCCGCGGCGAGGATCGCGCCGAACGGGTCCATCACCGCGGCGAGCGCTTCCATGCCGACCCCGACCGCGCCCATCACGGTCGCCGCCCAGTCGCCGGATTCGATGCCGTCCTTGAGGCCCTTCCCGGCCTCGAGAATCGAGATGCCGGAGATGGCCGACGTCGAGTCCTGCTTTTCGGCCACCAAGGGATTCGACATGCCGGCCTTTCTCGACGCTCACCACGATCTCTTGGGCGCGCGGCCGAATTCGCACGCACGGCCCCCGAGCAGGCTACCGACCGGTCCGAAGCGTTCGCCGCGGCGTTGCGCGGAATTACCCCGGCAGTGCCCGCGTGTGCCCGAACCGCGGCAAACACGTCAAAACCCGCCGCGGGCTCCGGGATCAGGAGCCGACGGCGGGTTCTGGGAAGTGGAACCGCGGCGCGCAGCGCTCTGGTCGCCGCCTCGACCTGGCGCACGTCGGTCGTGCCGATGCGCCCGGGGGCGGGAGTGCGCGCGGGCGCCTCCGACCACGTGCCGGATTCCGGACCGAACACCGCCGCACCCATCGTGACCTGGGCGGCGTGCGCGAGGAACCTCCGTCGCTTCACGGACTCGTCCTCCTCAGCCTGCCGGCCGTCGGACGCGCCGACGACCCGTATCGCCGTGGTCTCGTCATAGGCGAGACCCATGTATCCACGGGGGACACCCAGGCCGTCGGCGATTCTCGTGAGCACGTCGTAGGCCATGACCTGGCGACCCTTGAGGATCTCCGACACCTCGGACTGCGACTGGCCGGTCATCGCGGCGATCTGGCGCTGCGATACTCCGTGTTTGCGCAACAGCCGGTACACGGCGCTGACCTCGCGGGCGGCGAGCGCCTCCCGCATGTCGGGCTGTTCCCAGGCGTCGGCCGGGACCGGACTGCCTGACCGGGAGTCTGCGTGAGAGACTCCGGAACCACTGCCAGCACTGGCATCCATTGCCATTGCGCCCCCTCACCGTCTCCTGGGCGTCTGATCAGCACCCTAAGCACACGCGAGAACCTTGTGAAACGCGCGGGCAGCGGGGTTGATCGGCAGGGCCGAACTCCGTTGACCGCTTACCGTGGAACGCGGTCCGGTCACCGCTATGACGCGGTTTCGACCTTCTCTCGCCCCCGGTTTCACTTCACTGTAGTTGCCAGATCTCCGTCACCGCCCGGACACCCGCGGCGATCACGGAGAGCGATGGACCCGACGACACAGATCTGCCGGAGCGGATGCATCCCGCAAGGTGCACCGGCCCGGGACGAGAAAGCGTGGAGGGACAGTGGAGTTCGTGGAATCGCTCGGTGGAGGACAAGCCGGGACCGCGGTGCGGTCCGCTCGGCCCGCACCGGGAATCGCCACGGCACGTCCGGTGCCGCCTACCGTCGCTTCCGCCGTCGCCGCCTCGGTGTCCGCCGACCCGCGCACCGCGGGCGTGCGGCACTTCGAAGGCGGCCAGGTCGTGTGGCGCGTGCAGTGCGGAGATCTCATCAGCCGCGAGCGCGCCGTCACGGTGTTCGTCGAGGACGACGAGGTCGTCGTGGTGTCCCCGCCCGGGGAGACCGCCCGTCTCACGTCCGGCCAGCTCGGCCAGCTCCGGGCCGCGCTCAACGAAGCCGCCACTCTGGCGGAAAGGTGACGGTGAGTTTCTCGATGGATCAGGTACTCGGGCAGGTTCTCCGCAACGCCGTATGGGAGCGCCTCGACATGCTGTCCGACCTGGCGGAACGCGCCGACGCCCAGTCGCTGGTCTCGGTCGCCCGCTCCGAACTGCCCCGGCTCGCCGAGGGCTGGCGCGCGATGCTGCAGGCGCACGAGCCCGACGAGCGCGGCGACTGTCCCACCTGCTCGACGCGCTGGCACCGGTGCAAGGCCCCGTGCTCGGTGTGGCAGGTGGCGCACGAGCACCTGGTCGCCGGCGGACTGGCCCCGCAGGCGCTGTCCGCGGCCGGGCACCGTCCGGCGCGCCGCCGCGCCGCGGTTCCGGCCGTTCCCGGGCAAAACCGGCGAGCCGAATCCGCCGCGGAGACCACCGGCAGGCACGCGCTGGTGAAACCGCGCCCGGTCAGCGCCTGATTCTTCGGGTGGGGTGGTTCCGGGCGGATCACCCCACCCGAGTTCGACTGGCGAGCGCGCGTCCTTCCGGCAACCCCAACCGGTCGGTCGCCCGGCATCCTCGCCCGGCCGAGGGCTGGTCCGTCCGTCCCCCCGAGCGAGACGGGCCGCCCTCGGCCACCCCGACGCTTAACGCGATTAATCGAAAAATGTCCGGCAGAACACCGGGGCAGTTCGGAGCGGGCGACCGAGACCAGCGACTGGGCGTCGGCGCGTTCCGCCAGGTCGGACAGCATGTCGAGGCGCTCCCATACGGCGTTGCGGAGAACCTGCCCGAGTACCTGATCCATCGAGAAACTCACCGTCACCTTTCCGCCAGAGTGGCGGCTTCGTTGAGCGCGGCCCGGAGCTGGCCGAGCTGGCCGGACGTGAGACGGGCGGTCTCCCCGGGCGGGGACACCACGACGACCTCGTCGTCCTCGACGAACACCGTGACGGCGCGCTCGCGGCTGATGAGATCTCCGCACTGCACGCGCCACACGACCTGGCCGCCTTCGAAGTGCCGCACGCCCGCGGTGCGCGGGTCGGCGGACACCGAGGCGGCGACGGCGGAAGCGACGGTAGGCGGCACCGGACGTGCCGTGGCGATTCCCGGTGCGGGCCGAGCGGACCGCACCGCGGTCCCGGCTTGTCCTCCACCGAGCGATTCCACGAACTCCACTGTCCCTCCACGCTTTCTCGTCCCGGGCCGGTGCACCTTGCGGGATGCATCCGCTCCGGCAGATCTGTGTCGTCGGGTCCATCGCTCTCCGTGATCGCCGCGGGTGTCCGGGCGGTGACGGAGATCTGGCAACTACAGTGAAGTGAAACCGGGGGCGAGAGAAGGTCGAAACCGCGTCATAGCGGTGACCGGACCGCGTTCCACGGTAAGCGGTCAACGGAGTTCGGCCCTGCCGATCAACCCCGCTGCCCGCGCGTTTCACAAGGTTCTCGCGTGTGCTTAGGGTGCTGATCAGACGCCCAGGAGACGGTGAGGGGGCGCAATGGCAATGGATGCCAGTGCTGGCAGTGGTTCCGGAGTCTCTCACGCAGACTCCCGGTCAGGCAGTCCGGTCCCGGCCGACGCCTGGGAACAGCCCGACATGCGGGAGGCGCTCGCCGCCCGCGAGGTCAGCGCCGTGTACCGGCTGTTGCGCAAACACGGAGTATCGCAGCGCCAGATCGCCGCGATGACCGGCCAGTCGCAGTCCGAGGTGTCGGAGATCCTCAAGGGTCGCCAGGTCATGGCCTACGACGTGCTCACGAGAATCGCCGACGGCCTGGGTGTCCCCCGTGGATACATGGGTCTCGCCTATGACGAGACCACGGCGATACGGGTCGTCGGCGCGTCCGACGGCCGGCAGGCTGAGGAGGACGAGTCCGTGAAGCGACGGAGGTTCCTCGCGCACGCCGCCCAGGTCACGATGGGTGCGGCGGTGTTCGGTCCGGAATCCGGCACGTGGTCGGAGGCGCCCGCGCGCACTCCCGCCCCCGGGCGCATCGGCACGACCGACGTGCGCCAGGTCGAGGCGGCGACCAGAGCGCTGCGCGCGCTCGACTACCAGTACGGCGGCGGGTTCTGCCGCGACGCGGTCGTCGCGCAGCTGTCCTGGGGACAGCAGATGCTCGACTCCAGCGCGGCCGACCAGGTGAAGCAGCGGCTGTACACCGCGATCGCCGACCTGCACAGCCTCGCCGGGTGGACGTCGTTCGACACCGGCCTGATGGACTCCGCGCGCGGCCATTTCGCGCAGGCGCTCGACCTGGCCAAACAGGGCGGCGACCACCATCTGGTGGCGAACGTGCTGTACCGGATGGGCCGCGTCTACCTGCACCAGGACGCCGCGAACGACGCGCTGAAGCTGTTCCAGCTGGGCCAGATCGCCGCGCAGGAATCCGGTTCCGAACTGGCCGTCGCGGTGCTCTGCGCCAACGAGGCGTGGGCCTACGCGATGATGGGCAACGAGGAGCAGTCGGTGAAGCTGCTCGGCCGGTGCAAGGACGAATTCGCGCGCGCCGACCTGGCCACCGCCGAATCGTGGGTCAAGTTCTTCAACGAGACCGACGTCTACGCGATGACCGGGACGGTGCACACCGTGCTGGCGATGAAGAACCCCGAGCACACGAAGTACGCGATCCCGGCGCTGAGCCGGGCGGTCGACACCTACACCGACGACATGGCGCGCAGCAAGGCGTTCATGCTCAGCGCGCTCGCCACGAACCACCTGCTCGAGGGCGACATCGACCACGGCGTGAAGATCGGCGGCAAGGCCATCGAATGCGCGGAGAGCATCAAATCCGCGCGGGTCAAGGACCGGATGCGGCCGCTGCTGGCCGAAGCCGAACGGCGGCGCAACAACCCCGACGCCCGTGATCTCGCGGACCGGCTCAAGATCTTCTACGCGGCCTGAACCGACCGGATCCGCCTTGCCCGAAGGCAGGTTCACCCCTGCGAAACTGCGCCAGGTACTGGCCGCTGCCTGCGCTCGGCTCGGACTCGATCCGGCGGGCGCGCGGCTGCTCCGGTTCACCAACAACGCGGTGTTCGCGCTGAACGGGGCACCGGTCGTCGTCCGGATCGTCGGCTCCATCCGGTTGCGCCACCGCGTCGGCACGGTCGTGCGCGTCGCCGAGCATTTCGCCCGGCACGGCGTGCCCGCGGTCCGGCTGCTCGCCGGGGTCGAGCAACCGCTTGACGTGGAAGGACATCCCGTCACCGTCTGGGATCTGGTGCCGTTCACCGGACCGCCGCCGACGCCTGCCGACCTGGCCGGACTGCTGCGCCGGGTGCACGCGCTGCCCCCGCCGGACGGCCTGCCCGCGTGGAACCCGCTGCGCTCGATCGAGGCCAGGGTCGCCGACGCCGAGGAACTCAGCGCCGCCGACCGGCGGTTCCTGCTGGAGCGCTGCGCCGAGGTGCAGGACCGGCTCGACACCCTGGATTTCCCGTTGACCAGGGGATTCGTGCACGGCGACGCGCATCCGGGGAACGTGCTGCCCGGTCCGGACGGCCCGGTGCTGTGCGATTTCGATTCCTCGTGCGTCGGCCCGCCGGAATGGGACCTGACGCCGCTCGCCGTCGGCCGCGAACGGTTCGGGGACCCGCCTGCGCGGTACGCGGAGTTCGCCGCGGCCTACGGCTTCGACGTGACGTCCTGGCCGGGGTTTTCGGTGCTCCGGGCGGTGCGGGAGCTGAAGCTGACGACGAGCGTGCTGCCGATTCTGCGCAGTCATCCGCCGGTGCGGGCTGAACTCCGCCGTCGGCTGGCGGACCTTCGCTCCGGCCGGACGGCGACCGCGTGGACGAGATACCGTTGAGCGGGATTCTGCACGTGCATTCGCCGACTGCAGATGACCGTTCGCCGCTTTCCGTCGATGGCTGACGAGGTATCGCTGCGCAGCGATAATTCGGTCCGGCAGATCGCCCCGATCAGCGTACTGCTAGTCCCAATGTGCAAGTTGCGGCTACCCGCGGTGACTTCGGCCGGTCAGGACACCGCGACCGGGGCCCGGGTGAGCACCACGGCGAAGCCGAAGGCGAGTCCCATCACGGTCAGTTCCAGCGTGGCCCAGGAAGCGAGCGCCGTCCGCTGGTGTCGCACGATGCGCGGCATCAGCCGCCACCGCAAGTTGGCGGCCAGCAGCGCGATCGCGCCGGTGCACAGCACCTTGAGCACCATCAGCTGGCCGTACGGCGTGGTGAACACGCCCGCCCAGAAGCTGATCGTCGGGTTGGCCAGGATTTCCACGACGCCGTTGAACAGCCCGGTCACCGCGGACAGGATCAGGCACAGCGTCGCCAGTTTCGAGAAGCGCGGCAGCGCGTGCGCGAGCAGCGTCCGGTTGGCCGCGAGCAGCACGATCATCGCGCCGAGGCCGCCGCACCAGGCGACCGCGCTCATCACGTGCAGTTCCATCGAGATCATCGTGTAGTCGTGATAGGCCCAGTTCGACGCGTGGCCGGTGACCGGCAGCGGCAGCAGCGCGAACATGCCAAGGCCCACCCGCACCTCGGCGGGCACCTTCTCGCCCTTGCGCAGCGCGACGAACCCGAGCGCGGCGTGCAGCAGCGCGAGCACCGCCACGATGACCAGCGCCTTGCCCGCGCCGACCTCGGCGATGTAGCTGCCGATGTCGCCTCCGGTCAGCATCCGCTTGCCCGGTTTGTACTCCGCGGTCTGCAGGATCAGCGCGACCACCGCGGTCGCCGCCCAGATCAGCGCGGCGGCGACCGCGGCGGGACGGGCCCGGCGCAGGACCGGTTCGGTGAGCTTCGGCCGGTCGTAGCCGACCAGCACGGACAGCAGGGCCAGCCCGATCGTCGCGACCGCCGACAGATCCAGCAGCACGCGCACGATCGGGATGGCCGCCGAGACCACCTCGCTGGGTTCCACCACGCCCGGAATGGGCGAGGACGCGGTGAGCGCGATGCCGATCAGCGCGCCCAGCAGTCCCGCGACGACCACGCAGGCGAGCGTGGCCCAGCGGACGGCGGAGGTGGTCTCGGCTCGCGTCACTGGTCCGCCTTGTCCGATCCGGGGTCGCGTCCGGTGCGCAGCGCGACGGTGAGGCCGATCGCGAGCAGCACCACCGCACCGGCGATCCACACCCAGATCGGCACGCCGCTCGACGACGAGCCCTCCGCCGGAGCGGACTGGGCCGGCGCACCGGCCGCCTTGGCCGCGTCGCCCTTGGCCGGCGTGCCGGTGCCCGCGGTGGTGAGGGTGAACGGGATCTCGCCGGACACCGGGTGCCCGTCGGCGGAGAGGACCCGGTAGCCGACGGTGTACTTGCCCGCCGGGCCGAGCGGCCGCAGCGGCGCGCTGAGCACGTTGTTCTCCACCGTCACCGGACCCTCGGCCCACTGGCTGCCGTCCGGTCCGGTCACCGCGATCTGGTTGACGTCGGCGTTCTGCACGTACTGGTCGAACGTGAGCGTGACCTTCGCCGGGCCCTTGGCGACCGACGCGCCGCTGGCCGGATCGGAGTTGATCAGCACGTTGTGCGCCAGCGCCGGGGTGGCCGTGCCGAGCAGGGCCACCCCGGAGATCGCCAGCGCGAGTAGCGCCTTACGCATTACTTGGTTCCTTCGGTCTTTCCTGCTGCCGGACGGCGGGAACGCAGCACCGCGCCCGCGCCGACGCCGAGCCCGAGCGCGCCGACCACGAGACCGGCCCCGCCGAGCCAGCGTGCCGTGTTGTCCGACGACGACGACGCGGCTTCGGCGTTCTCTCCGGCAGCCGTGGTCTGCGTGTGGCCGCCGTGCTCCGAGGATTCGGCGGCCGCGAGCTTGACGGTCGGGGCCGGGTGCTCCGGCTCCTCGCCGCTGGGCGGGGTGGGCTGGTTCCAGTCCACCACTTTGCCACCCTCGTACGTCTGGATCGCCGGGAACTCCAGCTGGTCCACATTGGACGGCAGCGGACCGCCGCTGATCTCGAACTCCTGGAATTCGGTCGAGCCGATCTTCGTGCCCGGCTGCGCGGTCCAGACGACCTTGGTGACCGCCTCGGTGATCTTCGTGCCGGACGCGGTGGTCACCGGCTGCGGCAGCTTCGACTTGGTGACCTCGGCGGTCCAGCCGGGGATCGGCTTGGTGCGGATGTTGCCGATGCCGTAGTCCGGCTTGACGTCGATCTCGACCTTGATCGTGCCGAGGTTCGCGTCCTCGTTCGGGACGCGGAAGAAGATCGTGCCGTAACCGCCCTTGGCCGGCTTGTCGCCGTAGACGTTGGCGGACACGTGCGCGGACGCGATGCCCGCGCCGAGCAGGCCGGTGGCGGCGACGGTCGCGGCGAGCACGCCGGCGCGACGGAAGATATGGTGGGACACAAGTTCTCCTGAACAGGGAAGGGCCGGCGGAGGACAACGCCTGCGCCGGAAAGGGAAAAGAAGATTCGGGGGTTCAGGAGAGTGCGGGAGGTCCGCGCCGTCCCCGGACGCGGCGAAGTTCGACGGTCAGCAGCGGCACCGCGCCAGCCGCCCGCGGCCGCGCGATCCCGGCCGCCGCTACCGGAACCGGCAACGGCCGGATCAGCAGCGGAAGAATGATCCGCACCACGTGCAGCACCGCGAGCAGCATCGCGTCCGCGCGCGCCAGCACCAGCGCGGTGAGCAGGGTCGCGACCGCGTGCGCCGCGGTCATCGCCCAGCCGTCCGGCGCGGCGGAAGCACCGGAGGGGTCGTGCCCGCCGAGCGTCGTCAGCACCAGGTGCATCACGAGCTGCCCGCCGCCGAGGACGGCGATCGTCCCGAGCGGTCCGCGGGCCCGCCCGGCGAGCGCCGTGGCGGTCCAGCCGAGCAGGCCGGTCAGCAGCAGGGTGAGCGCGGGATCGGGCAGCCCGCCGTCGGCGACCGCGTGCGCGGTGACGGCGAGTGACGCCGAACTCAGCGCGAGCAATCCGCCGCGGACAGCGGCGAGTGCGCCGCGATGCCGGGCCGGAGTGCTCATTCGGGCAGCTTAACGGCACTCCGCTGGGTGACTGAAGCGTCTCGAATGGTGAGCACCTGCGGAAAACGCACAGGTAGGTGGGTCTCGATCCGGTAAAAACCCCTCGGTGGAGGCTCGTGCTTCGGTTGCCGACCCCCCGGGGATGCGAAACGGTGGGTAACCACAACCGAGAAGTGGGGGTTTCGACCGTAGCCGTTCCGGGTAGTCACTCTGCCGATTGATGGGCTACTCCGAACGGGTGACGTCCGGGGCTCGCGAGCTGGCGGGAGAACGAATACGGATGAACCTCTTCGAGTACATCTCGGACCGGTGGGGAAGGCTGCTGCTCCAGGCGTGGCTGCACACCAGCATGGTCGTGCAGTGCACGATCCTCGCCGCGATCCTTGGCGTGCTGATCGGCATCGCCGTCTATCGCAGCCCCATCGGCTCCGCCGTCGCCACGGCGCTGGCCAGCACGATCCTCACCGTCCCGTCGTTCGCCCTGCTGGGTCTGCTGATCCCGCTTTCCGGGCTCGGCTCGACGACCGCGGTGATCGCGCTCGTGCTGTACGGCCTGCTGCCGATCGTCCGCAACACGATCGTCGGTCTCGACGCGGTCGACCCGGCGATCACCGACGCCGCCCGCGGCATCGGGATGAGCCGGCTCTCCGTGCTCACCCGGGTCGAACTGCGGCTGGCCTGGCCGGCGATCCTCACCGGCATGCGGGTCGCCACGCAGATGCTGATGGGCATCGCGGTGATCGCGGCGTACGCCAAGGGCCCCGGCCTCGGCGCGGAGGTCTTCTCCGGCCTCACCAACGCCGGGAGCACGAACTCCCTCAACCAGGCCCTCACCGGCACCGTCGGCGTGGTCATCCTCGCGCTGGTGCTCGACGGCATCTATGTCCTGATCAAGCGATTCACCGTTTCTAGGGGTGTCCGTGGCTGAGCACACTGCGACCGAAGAAAACGTCTCCGGCGTCGAGATCGAACTCGACCACGTCACCAAGCGCTACTCCGGCACCCGCGCCCCGGCGGTCGACGACTTCTCGATGGTCGTGCCCGCGGGCAAGATCGTGGTGTTCGTCGGCCCGTCCGGCTGCGGCAAGACCACCACGATGCGGATGATCAACCGGCTGATCGAGCCGACGTCCGGCCGGATCACCATCGGCGGGCAAGACGCGCTGAAGCTCGACGTGGACACCCTGCGCCGCCAGATCGGCTACGCGATCCAGCAGGCCGGGCTGTTCCCGCACTTCACCGTGGCGCAGAACATCGCCGTCGTGCCCGGCCTGCTCGGCTGGGACAAGAAAAAGGTGACCGCGCGGGTCGAGGAGATGATGGACCTGGTCGGGCTCGACCCGGCCGATTTCCGCGACCGCTACCCGCGCCAGCTTTCCGGCGGGCAGCAGCAGCGCGTCGGCGTGGCCCGCGCGCTCGCCGCCGATCCGCCGGTGCTGCTGATGGACGAGCCGTTCGGCGCGGTCGACCCGATCACCCGCGGCAACCTGCAGGACGAACTGCTGCGGCTGCAGACCGACCTGAAGAAGACGATCGTCTTCGTCACGCACGATTTCGACGAGGCGGTCAAGCTCGGCGACCGGATCGCGGTGCTCGGCAACCAGTCGAAGATCCTGCAGTACGACACCCCGGAGTCGATCCTGGCGAACCCGGCGGACGACACCGTCGCCGGTTTCGTGGGCGCCGGCGCCTCGCTCAAGCAGCTGACTCTGCTGCGCGTGCGCGACGTCGAACTCCAGCAGGACGCGCTCACCACGACGATCGACGAAGCGCCCGCGGACGTGCGGGAGAAGCTGAGCAAATCGCGCAAGCCGTTCGCGCTGGTGCTCGACCACCGCCGGCGGCCGATCCGCTGGGTGCACGTGCGCGAGCTGACCAACGCGACGTCGCTGGGTTCGGTGGGCAAACCGCTGCGCGACATCGTGAGCCTCCAGTCGACGCTGCAGGACGCGCTCGAGGCGATGCTCGCCGAAGGCGGTTCGGTGCCGGTCACCGGCGCGCGCGGCGAATACGCGGGCACGATCAAGCTGGACACCGTCATCGCGACCATCCAGCAGCTGCGCGACGAGCACGCCGACGACCACGTCGACGAGGACGGGGCCACGGCATGACCGCTGCCGTCGATACCGGATTCAGCACCGAGTCGGGCTCCCGCCGCGCGGAACGCGTCCGCCTGTTCGCCCAGCCCGCCGTGGTCGTGCTGATCGTCGCGGCCACGCTCGCCTGGGTGTTCGCCAGCGGGCTCACCGCGACCGAAAAGGAAACGCTCAACGCGACGTCGCTGCTCACCGCGCTGCGCGACCACGTGGCGATGACCGTCGTGGTCACCGCGATCGTGGTGCTGGTGGCGGTGCCGCTCGGCATCATCGTGACCCGGCCGTGGGCGAAGTGGCTCGCGCCGGTCTTCCTGGCGATCGCGAACATCGGGCAGGCCGCGCCCGCGCTCGGCGTGCTGGTGCTGTGGTTCATCTTCACCGGCGCGGTCGGCGGGCTCTGGGTCGCCGCGCTGCCGCTGGCGTTCTATTCGCTGCTCCCGGTGCTGCGCAACACGATGGTCGGCATCCAGCAGGTCGACCCGTCGCTCATCGACGCGGGCCGCGGCATCGGGATGTCCGCGCAGAAGGTGCTGTGGCGGGTGGAATTCCCGCTCGCGGTTCCGCTGATCCTCGCCGGTCTGCGCACGTCGCTCGTGCTGGCCGTCGGCACCGCGACGTTCGGCATGTTCGTCAACGCCGGCGGGTTCGGCCTGCTGATCGACACCGGCTACAAGCTCAACCTCACGAAGGTGCTGATCACCGGTTCGGTGCTGGCCGTCGCGCTGGCGCTGCTGGTGGACTGGCTGGGCGCGGTCGCCGAGCAGTACTTCGGACCGAAGGGACTGCGCTGATGAACGTCCTGAAAAAAGCGGGCGCGCTGGTCGGCGCGGCCCTGCTCGCCGGGACGCTCTCGGCGTGCGGGCTCGACGTCAACACCTCGATCCCGTTCAAGATCGAACCGGGCTCGATCCGGCCGATCCCGGCGCTGAACGGCGTGCGCGTCGTCGTCGGGTCGAAGGACTTCACCGAGAACATCATCCTCGGCTACATGGCCGAAATGGCGCTGAGCGCGGCGGGCGCGGACGTCATCGACCTCACCGACATCAAGGGGTCGAACTCGTCGCGGCAGGCGCTGCTCAACGGGCAGACCGACGTGACCTGGGAGTACACCGGCACCGGCTGGATCAACTACCAGGGCAACGAGCTGCCGGTGCCGGGCGGGGAGAAGGCGCAGTACGAGGCCACGAAGAAGGCCGACGCGGAGAAGTACGGCGTCACCTGGCTGAACTACTCGCCGCTCAACGACCAGTACGCCTTCGCCACCACCGAGGCGTACGCGGCGAAGAACAACCTCAAGTCCACGTCGGACCTGGCGAAATTCCTCACCGCGCACCCGGACCAGAACCGGTTCTGCCTGGAGACGGAGTTCACCAGCCGCCAGGACGGGTTCCCGGCGGCGGTCAAGGCGTACGGGTTCAAGAACCCGAAGATCGAGAACTTCGGGATCGGCACCATCTACTCGGCGGTGGCCAACGGCACCTGCCCGGTCGGCGAGGTGTTCACCACCGACGGCCGGATCTCCGGGCTGAACCTGCGCGTGCTCGAGGACGACAAGAAGGCGTTCCCGCAGTACAACGCGGCGGCGACGCTGCGCACGGAGTTCCTGAACCAGCACCCGGAAATTCGCGGGCCGCTGGAGACGGTGGCGGCGGCGCTCGACAACAAGCAGATGGTCGAGCTGTGCAAGAAGGTCGACGTCGACGGCAAGGACGCGGGCACCGTCGCGCACGACTGGATGCTGCAGAAGGGCTTCATCAAGTAGCGTTTCCCGGCAGCGGAAAGGGCCCCTTGAGTTCGCTCAAGGGGCCCTTCGCCGTTGTTCAGATGCCCAACCGGTGCAGCAGCTGCTCTTCCAGCCGGTCGAGTTCGCCGGTCACCGCTCGGTGCGCGGCCTTGCGCCGAGCCGCGGGCATGCGCTCGGCGGCGCGCACCGTGGCCGACAGCTGCTCCAGCGTCGACTGCGTTTCGAGCGCGAACTTCTGGTCCGCTTCGGTCGCCTTCGCCGACTTCTTCAGCTCGCCGAGCCCCTGCACGAGACCCGCGATCCGGGCGTGCAGCGCCGCGCCGCGGCCGGTGTACTCGCCGAGCTGATCGACGGCCACGCCCAGCTTGCGGGCCTGGTAGCGGTCGTATGCCTCCCGCGCCGCGCCCGCCGCGCGGACCGCGTACGGCGCGAGCACCGGCAGCACCGCCGGTCCGAGCACCTTGGCCACCGCGACCGCGTTCTTCGCCTTCTTCGGGGTGATCCGGGCTTCACCCTCGTCCTGCTTGGCCTTGTCTTGCTTGGCCTTGCGCGCCATGGCCGTTACCTCCCACGCCTTCTCCGGATGAACTTACTGGTCCCCGACCTGACGGGCATGTCGGCTCGCGCGGGGAATGTCGTACCCACGATCTATTGTGATCGCTATGGGAGACGAGGTGTTGCTCGACGCGGGAGCAGTGAGTCGTTGCCGCCGCCGGGTGCACCTGGAACACGACCCGGCGATGCGCGACGTGCCGCTGCCGCCGCCGGATCCGACCGCGCAGCAGCGGATCGACGACGCGACCGCGCACCGCGAGGAAATCCTCGAACAGCTGGTCGCGGCCTCGGGGCCGGACGCCACCTGGGCGCGAGTGCCGCGCACGGCGCCCGCGGGCGAGCGGGTGCGGCTCACCGAGCAGGCGTTCGCCGATGCCACGCAGTACATCTGGGGCGCGTTGCTGCCTCCCGATCCGGCGGGGCACCGGCGCGGCGGCATCGACCTGCTCGTGCGCGTCGGCGACGGTTACGTGCCGGTGCTGGTGGTCCGGCACCGGATCACCGATCGCGGGCAGGGCGCGCCCACCACCGCGATGACGGAGCTGGACCCGGCGCGCCGTTCGCCGGACGAGCTGCGCAAGGTGCGCTCGCAGCCGCGGGACCAGCTGCGGCTCGCGCATCTGCGGCGAATGCTGGAGACGTACGGAAAGGCGGCCGGCGGAGGCGCGGTCGGCGGGGTGATCGGCCTCGACGCCGATGTCGTCGTCTGGCACGACCTCACCGCGGGCACGTGGCCGGGCGGTCGCAGCGCGCTGGACGAATACGACGCGCGCTTCGCGGACCGGCTCGCGGTGGCGACCGCGGCCGCCACCGGAGCCGAGGCGCTGGCCGCGCCTTCCCGCGTGCTCGAATGCCGCCGGTGTCCCTTCTGGACGACGTGCGAGGTCGTGCTCACCGAGACGCGGGACGTGAGCCTGGTGGTGCGCGGCGAGGACGCGGGCGAGCTGCGCCGCGTCGGAG
Source organism: Streptomyces sp. AA4 (assembly GCF_000158875.1). NCBI lineage: Bacteria > Bacillati > Actinomycetota > Actinomycetes > Kitasatosporales > Streptomycetaceae > Streptomyces > Streptomyces sp. AA4. The sequence goes on from NZ_GG657747.1 coordinate 110,025, forward strand.
TGTCCACTGTGGACAAGCTGGCCGCGCTGGACCCGGCGGCCGAACCGCCGCCGATGAACTGGACCGGCGGCACGTTCTCGGACGCGATCATGCTGGCCAGGGCGTGGCTGGCGGACCTGACGGTGGTGCGCCGCACGCCGGAGGTCGAGGTGCCGCGCGCGGACGTCGAGGTCGACGTGGACATGGAGAGTTTCGGCGATTCCGGGGCTTATCTGTGGGGCACGCTGCTGTCCGGAGCGGACATCGGCGTGCCGCGGGGGTACCGGGCGTTCGCGACCTGGGAGCCATTGCCGACGGTGGACGAGGCCCGGTCGTTCGCCGAGTTCTGGACCTGGTTCACCGACGTGCGGGAGCGGACTCTCGCCGCCGGGCTGACTTTCCGGGCGTACTGCTACAACGCGCTCGCGGAGAACCGGTGGCTTTTCGGGTCCGTCGAGCGGTTCGGGGACTACCCCGGGATACCGGACAAGCGGACCGTGCAGTCCTTTGTGGACTCTGACGAATGGGTGGATCTGTTCCGCAGCGTCACGGATCAGTTTCTGTGCTCGCGGGGCAAGGGCCTGAAGGTGATCGCGCCGGTCGCCGGGTTCGCCTGGCGGGATCCGGAAGCCGGCGGCGAGGCCTCGATGCGGTGGTATCGCGACGCGGTCGGCATGGACGGCGAGGTCCCGGACGACGACCAGCGCGAGCGGCTGCTGCGCTACAACGAGGACGACGTGCTGGCGACCAAGGCCCTGCGGGAGTGGATGAGCGGGCGGGCCCAGGACGAGGTCCCGTACATGCTGGACCTCTGACCGCCCAGTCTCCTTCTGGTGCTCGTTGCCGCCCGACGCGCTCTCGCCTATACTCGTCGGCGAGTACTCGCTGACGAGGAGGTCGGGTGTGAAACGGCGCAAGGTGTCCAATTTGCTGGGCCTCGCCGTGCTGTCCACGTTGTGCGAGCGCCCGATGCACCCGTACGAAGCCGCCGCTCTCCTGCGGGAACGCGGCAAAGAGGGCGACCTGAAGATCAAGTGGGGCTCGTTCTACACCGTGGTCGGCAATCTCGAAAAGCACGGCTTCGTCGAGGCGGTGGAAAGCGTGCGGGAGGGGGCCCGGCCGGAGCGGACCGTCTATCGGATCACCGAAGCCGGCCAGGCCGAAATGGAGGACTGGATCGCCGAACTGCTCGGCGAGCCCGACCCGGAGCCGACCCGGTTCCACACCGGGCTGTCCGTGATGCTCAGCCTGGGGCCGGACGCGGTCGACCGGCGGCTGGCACAGCGAGTCGGCGAACTCGAGCAGATGATCGCCGACCGCGAGGAGTCGCTGGCGAAAATGCGGACCGAGATGTCCCGGCTGTTCCTGGTGGAGAGCGAATACCAGGTGGCGATGTGGCGCGCGGAGGCCGAATGGGTCCGCGGGCTGCGCGAGGAGCTGGCCTCCGGGGCGATCCCGGGGGTCCAGGAATGGCGGCACTACCGGGAAACCGGGGAGCTGCCCGACCTGACCGCCTTCGTCCCGGACGAGGGCGAATAAAGAGGTCCCGGAGGAGGTGCTGGCACACCGCCGCCGGGACCGGGAACCGTCGAACCGGAAACCGCGAGTGCGGAACCCTGTCCTCAGGCTGCGTCGACAGGATACGGGGCACCCCTCGCGCGGCACTGGTTCGGTCTCAACCGAACAGGGAGAAACACATGGGGAACACCCAGGTCAAACGCCATCGCCGGAAGCTGCTGCCGGAGATGGAGGGACCGGTCGCCCGGGCGTACGCGCGGGGGCGGGGCACCGAACCGCAGCTGGTGCAGTACCGCGAAAACGCCGAAATGCTGGCCTCGGAGCTGGCCGAGGGCGCGGACGTGCTCGAGATCGCGCCGGGTCCGGGCTTTTTCGCCGTGGAGCTGGCCCGCACCGGACGGTGCGCGGTGACCGGGCTGGACGTCAGCCGGACGTTCGTCCAGTTGGCCAAGGAGTACGCGCGGGAGCAGGGCGTCGAGGTGGACTTCCGCCGCGGCGACGTGGCGGCGATGCCGTTCGCGGACGGCTCGTTCGACTTCCTGATCTGCCAGGCGGCGTTCAAGAACTTCGCCGACCCGGTGGACGCGCTCGACGAGATGCACCGGGTGCTGCGGCCGGGCGGCGTCGCGCTGGTGCAGGACCTGAACAAGAGCACCACGGACGCGCAGCTGGACGCCGAGGTGGCGCGGATGGATCTCGGCCCGGTGGCCGCGTTCACCACCGTTCGCACGCTCCGCGGGCTGCGGCGGCGGGCCTACACGCCGGAGCAGTTCAGCGCGACGGTCGCGGAGAGCAAGTTCCGCACCTGCGAGGTGACCCCGGACGGGATCGGCCTCGAGGTGCGGATGCGCAAGGAGTGACCGGACGAGCGGCGGTGCCGCCGAGGGGGCGGCACCACCGCTCGTCAGCGGGTCAGCGCGGGGCCATCCGCAGCGAGCCGTCCATGCGGACGACCTCGCCGTTCAGGTAATCGTGGTCGATCAGCGACAGGGCGAGCTGCGCGTACTCGTCCGGCCGCGCCAGCCGCTTCGGGAACGGCACCCCGGCAGCGAGCCCGGCGCGGAATTCGTCGCTGACGGTGGCGAGCATCGGGGTGTCGACGATGCCGGGGGCGATCGTCAGCACGCGGATGCCGTGCGAGGCGAGGTCGCGCGCGGCGGGCAGGGTCATCCCGACCACGCCGCCCTTGGACGACGCGTACGCCACCTGCCCGATCTGGCCGTCGAACGCGGCGACGGACGCGGTGTTGATGATGACGCCGCGCGCGTCGTCGGCCAGCGGCTCGGTCTTCGCGATCGCCTCGGAGGCGATGGTGACCACGTTGAAGGTGCCGATCAGGTTGATCTGGATGACCTTCGCGTACAGCCCGAGGTCGTGCCTGCCCTTCTTGGACAGGATGCGCGCGGACGGGCCGATGCCGGCGCAGTTGACCACCGTGCGCAGCGGTACGCCGGAGCCGGCCGCGGTGTCGACGGCGGCCTGCACCTGGTCCGGGTCGGTCACGTCGGCCTCGACGTAGGTGACGCCGTCGATCTGCTCGGCCTTCTCGATCGAAGGCGCGAGGTCGAGGGCGAACACTCGCGCGCCTTTCGCGGCCAGCGCCTTGGCGGTCGCGCCGCCGAGCCCGGACGCGCCACCCGTGACGAGCGCTGCGGTGTCGGTGATCTGCATCTTCAGCCTTCCTCCTGCTCTCCGGTGCCGCGGTGCACCTCCGCGCCCAGGTTAACGCTCGTTCGCACCGCTGCCGGAGTGTGTCGCCTCACCCGCTTCTCGTCGCGAGGAGTATTCGGCCGCGACCGCTTCCGTTAGCGCTGAGGTCAACTCCGGCTGTCACCTTCAGCGTCATGAGCTCAGCTCGGATCGTGGTGGTAGGGACGGGATACGTCGGATTGACCACGGGGGCTTGTCTCGCGAGCCTCGGGCACCGCGTCACCTGTGTGGACGTGGACGTGGCGAAAGTGCACCGGCTGTCGGCCGGGCGCGTGGACATCCTCGAACCAGGACTGGCCGAATTGGTCACCCGCGGACTGGCGAACGGGCGGCTGTCGTTCGTGGTCGGCGCGCGGGAAGCCGTCCGGAGCGCGGAGGGCGTGTTCCTCTGCGTGCCGACGCCGATGGGCGCGGGCGGGTCCGCGGATCTGCGCGCGGTGGAGGCGGTGACCGAGGAGATCGGCGACGTGCTGCCGGCCGGCTGCGCGCTGATCACGAAGTCGACGGTGCCGGTCGGCACCGCGAAACGGATCCAGGCGATGGTCGGCCGCACCGACGTTCCGGTGGTGTCCAACCCGGAGTTCCTGCGCGAAGGCACTGCGGTGCAAGACTTCCTGAACCCGGACCGGATCGTGGTCGGCTCGGATTCGCGCGCCGCGGCCGCGTGGGTCGGGCAGCTGTACGGCGATCTCGCCGCACCGGTCGTGGTCGCCGACGCGGCGAGCGCGGAACTGGTCAAGTACGCGGCGAACTGCTTCCTCGCGCTCAAACTGTCCTATGTGAACTCGATCGCCGAACTGTGCGAACGGCTCGGCGCGGACATCGACCTGGTCACCGAAGGCATGGGCTACGACCGCCGGATCGGCCGCACCTTCCTCAAACCCGGCCCGGGCTGGGGCGGTTCGTGCCTGCCCAAGGACACCAGCGCGCTGGTCAAGGTCGCCGAATCGGTGGATTACGACTTCCGCATGCTGACCTCGGCGATCGACGAGAACATCGCCCAGCGCGACCGCATCGTGGCGAAGATCGCCGGCGCCTGCGGCGGAACGCTGGCCGGCGCGCGGATCGGTGTGCTGGGCCTGGCGTTCAAAGCGGGCACGAACGATTTGCGCGATTCTCCCGCGCTGGCAGTGTCTTCGGTGCTGGGCGCGCTCGGCGCGGAGATCACCGCGTACGACCCGGCGGTTTCCGGCGGCATCGCGGGGATGACCGTCGTGGACGATCCGTACCAGGTCGCCAAGGACGCGGATGTCGTTGTGGTGCTTACCGAATGGGCCGAGTTCCGCAATCTCGACTGGGTGGCGATCGCGGACGCGATGGAAGGCGACGACGTCGTCGACACCCGCAATCTGCTCGACCCGGGGATGATTCTCGACGCGGGGCTGTCGTGGCAGGGCGTCGGCCGTCCGCGCGCGGCCCGGCGGCGGGTTCCGGTTTCCTGATTGGAGATCCGCTTCCGCTGAGCTATGCTTTCCGGCGGCATCGCGTGTCGGTCACCGGCTGGGTGAGGCATGGAGGTGCTGGGATGCCTTCTGGAGGCATTGCTTCGTGTCTGTTTCTCTTGAACTGAATCATCTGATGGTCCCGTCCCGGAACAACCGGGAATCCGCCGAATTCTTCGCGCACCTGCTGGGTTTCGAGATCGGCGAGGAATGGGGCCCGTTCCTCCCGGTCGAAACCAGCAACGGCGTGCGGCTCGACTTCGCCACGGTTCCGGACGCCGATCGCAAGCTGCAGCACTACTGTTTCCTCATCCCGGAGGACGACTTCGACGCGTTTTTCCTGCGGCTGAAGGAAACCGGGGTCGCCTATCACGCCGATCCGATGGGCAGGCAGGTCGGCGAGATCAACCACAACCACGGCGGCCGCGGCGTGTATTTCCTTGACCCGGGCGGAAACGGGATCGAGGTCATCACCCAGCCGTACGAGCCGGAGCGCAAACGGCCCGCCAGCTGGTAAGTCCATTGTAGACGGACGGCGGGCGGGTCACAGCGGAAGCGAGGCCCACCCGCCGCCCGCGGCCAGCAGGGTCCGCACGCTCTCCGCGTGATCGGAGAACGCGGCCAGGTCGGCGTGCAGCAGCGCGGCCCGCTCGGAATCGAGCGGGTCCGCGTCGTCGCGCCACAGTCCGAGCGTCCAGTTGGCGGCCAGCAGCATCGAGCGCACCAGCCCGGCGACCGCGGAATCCGGCTGGTCGTGCGCGGCGAGGATCTCGTCGCACGCGGCGAAGCACCGTTCGAGGCCGCGGACGGCTTCGGCGGGCGTGCCGTCCCAGTCCGGACCCGGCCAGGCGCACGAGCCCAGCGCGAGCCACAGCTGCCAACCGGCGGTCAGTTCGGCTTCGTCGCGGGGCGTCCAGTGCGCGGCCATCTGTCGAGTGTGCGCCCCGGCGGCCGGTTTGCCGCCGGGGTTTTGGCCGAGGTCACGTACGTGGCTGTTCCCACAACCAGAACTCGATCCCCTGGTCGTCGGCACAATCGGCCGTTCGGCCGTACGGCTGGTTCTCCACCTCTCCCGCCCGGCCGCCCTGGTCGCGCACCCGGCCGAGCGCGGCCTCGAGGTCGTCGACGGCGAACATGAGCTTCCATCCGGTCTGCAGTTCCGAGCCGCCCCACAGCCCGCCGGGCAGGCCGTGGCCCTCGATGCGCCACGCGGTCGGCAGGCTGCCCTGGCTGAACTGCCAGCCGAGCACCGCGCCGTAGAACGCCTTGGCCCGGCCGTCGTCGGGCACCTGGAAGGTGAAGTACCCGGCCTCGCCGTGCTGATACGTGCGCTCCGCGGGCGCCTTCGCGCGCGGCGCGGCCTGTGCGACCAGCCAACGCTGGCCGTACGGGTCCTTGATCGAGCCGCTCAGCCCGTAGCCGCGGTCCTCGACCGGACGCAGCAGTTCCGCGCCCAGCTCCACCGCCCGCCGCGCCGCGCCGCGGGGGTCCGGCACCTCGACGCGCACCATCGCGCCGCCTTCGGGAGCGACGACGTTGCCCATTTCCGGGAACTCCTCGGCGAGCATCAGCACGCTGCCGCCGATGTCCAGTTCGGCGTGCCCGACCCGGCCGTCGTCCATCACGATCGGCTCGGACCGGCGGCGCGCGCCGAAGACCTCGACGTAGAAGTCGAGCGCGGCCCGGGCGTCGGTCACGACCAAATACGGCGTGAGCGCGCCCGTTTCGACCTGCTGGGGCGTGGTTTCGGTGGTGGTCATCTCCGCTCCGTTCAGGATCAGGCGGCGGAGGTCGTCCCGCAGCTGCTCGGCGAAGGCCGGATCGGGGTCGGCCGGAGTCGGGGGCAGGGCGAGCGCGTCGAACGGTTCAGGCATCGCGTCCCTCCTTCTCCCGGTAGCTGCGGCGGAACGCGGTTTTGGCCCGCGTCAGCAACGCCTCCGTCGCGTGGATGGTCCGGCCCAGGTGCGCGGCGACGTCGCGCACCGGCAGGCCGTCGACGTACCGCAAGGTGAGCACCGCCCGATGCGAGACCGACAGCGATTCGAGGACCTGCCGTGCGCGCAGGGCGTCGAGTTGCTCGTCCCAGGGATCCTCGACGTCGTCTTCGGCGTCGTGCACGAGCCGCAGCCCGCGCTGTTCCCGTTCGGCGCGCCGCCAATGATCGGCCAGTTTGTGCCGGGCCACCCCGATCAGCCAGGGCGTGCTCACCGGCGGCGCGTGGTCCTTGCGGCAAGCGGCGACCGCGCCGAGGAACGTCTCCGACGTCAGTTCCTCGGCCAGCACGCGGTCCCCGCACCTCGCGAGCAGGTAGCCATAGACCTCCGGCAGGGCCTTTTCGTAAAGGCCGAGCAGCGCGAAGGCCGGGTCTGGCTGCACCCGAGGTTCCGTCACATCTCCACCGTCGTGCGGGAGCGAGGTTTTCCGTCGGTCGAATTCTCAGCGAGGATCGGGCAGTTTGCGAGCCAGGCCGCTCACCAGCAGCGCGAGCGCCGCCAGAATCCCGATGACCAGCACGAACGCGCCCTGGTATCCCAGCGCGCCCGGCCCGCTCAGGCTGGCGAACAGGCTGCCCAGCACCGCGACGCCCAACGCCAGCGACGTCTGCTGGGTCGTGGTCAGCACGCCGCCGCCGACCCCGGCCAGGTCGGCGGGCACTCGCGAAAGCACGACCCGGAACAGCGTGCTCATCGCGAGGCCGTTGCCGACGCCGATCAGCACCATGGCCGGGGCCAGCTGCCAGATCGACAGGTCCGGCCAGTCCGCCAGCGCAGTGCCGGCGAGCGCGATCAGCCCGACGGCGAGGACCACCCCGCCGATCGGCACGACCTTGCGGCCGAACCGGGCGACGAGGTGACTGCTGACCAGCGAGGTCGTGAAGTACGCGACGGCCATCGGGGTCAGCGCCAGCCCGGCCCCGAGCGGACCGAGGTGCAGGCCGTTCTGCAGGGTCACCGCGTAGACGAACATGAACGAACCGAAGGTGCAGAAGAACGGCACCGCGACGGTCAGGCCGTGCCGCACGCTCGCGGTGCGCAGCAGGGCGGGCGGCAGCAGCGGCGTGCCGCCCGCGGCCTCGAGCTTCCGTTCGACGCGGGCGAAGCCGTATGCCGCGAACGGGAAGACCACCAGCAGCGCGATGCTCCACCACGGCCAGCCGAGCGCGCGGCCCTCCATGATCGGGATCAGCAGTGACAGCAGCGAAACGGCCAGCAGCACGGTGCCCCAGCGGTCGACGCCGAGCGGGTTGCTCGCCCGGCTGTCCGGCACCGCACGGCGCGCGAGCAGCAGCCCGAAGATCCCGATCGGCACGTTGACCAGGAAGATCGGCCGCCAGCTGAGGTCCCACACGTTGGCCGCGACCAGCGCGCCGCCGAGCAGCTGCCCGACGACGGTGGCGATGCCGCCGGTCGCGCCGTAGAGGCCGATCGCCCGCGAGCGGCGTTCGCCCGTGGTCCCGGCCTGGATGATCGACAGCACCTGCGGCAGCAGCATCGCCGAAGCCGCGCCCTGTGCGACGCGGGCGATGACCAGCGTGGCGGCGTCCGGGGCGACGCCGCAGGCCAGCGAGGTGAGGGTGAACAGCGTCAGGCCGAGCAGGAAGAGCCTGCGGCGGCCGAAGGTGTCGCCGAGCCGTCCGCCGAGCACGAGCAGCACCGCGTACGCGATGCCGTAGCCCGCGACGACGAGTTCGAGCGTCGCGGTGGACGCGCGCAGGTCGGCATCGATGGTGGGCAGGGCGACGTTGACGATGAAGAAGTCGATGATCGGCAGTGCCGCCCCCAGCAGCACGGTGATCAAGCCGGCGGACGAGAGGCCCGTCCTCTCCGGCGTCCCGACGGCGGCGGTGGCCGTTGCCGGGGCGGTGGTGGTAGTCGTCATGAGTACTACGTTCCGCCGCGCGAGACCCTGGTACCAGGTGTGCTTTTATCCTGGTACTGGGACTACCTGGTAACAGGGTCGGAGCTGTGCTTACCTGGTATTCGTGACCAGTGGCATCGAAGACCGCCTCCGCCGGACCGAACTGGGAGAGTTCCTGCGCAACCGGCGCGGCCGCATCACGCCCGAGCAGGTCGGCCTGCCGATCGGCGGCCGCAGGCGCACGCCCGGGCTGCGCCGCGAGGAGGTCGCGCAGCTCGCCGGGGTCGGGGTCACCTGGTACACGTGGCTCGAACAGGGCCGCGACATCAACGCGTCCGAGCAGGTGCTCAGCGCGATCTCGCGCACCCTCCGGCTCGATCCGCACGAACACGTGCACCTGTTCACCCTCGCCGGCGCGCCGGAGCCGGTGACGGAGAAGAAGAACTGCTCCGCGATCACCCCGTCGATGCACGACATGATGGTCCAGCTGGAACCGTTCCCGGTCGCGGTCCGCAACGCGCGCTTCGACGTGCTCGGCCACAACGCCGGTTACGACTGGCTGATGGGCGGCGTCGACAAGATCCCGTACGAGGAACGCAACACGCTGGTCCAGTGCCTGCTCAATCCGGAGTGGAAAGAGCGGATGGTCGACTGGGAGCAGAACGTGCCCCGGATGGTCTCGTCCTTCCGCGCCGCGATGGCCGAGCACATGGGCGAACCCGGCTGGAAGTCGCTGGTCAAACGGCTCATGGCGGAGTCGCCGTGCTTCGCGGACCTGTGGAGCCAGCACGACGTGAACACCGAACAGGCCAAGAGCAAGCGCTACCTGCACCCGGAGGCGGGCCTGCTGACGTTCGACTTCACCTACCTCTACGCGGGCCGCCGCTCGGAAATCCGGATGTCGGTCTACACCCCGGCGAACGACGAGACGCTGGAGAAACTGCGCGAGTTCGTGCCCAAGACCCGGTAGCGCAAGCGGGGCACGCCGGCGGCTAATGCGGTCTCGACATACCGCGCCGCGCGTAGCCCCATCCCGCGCTTCCCGACGGACGCGCCCGGCCGCCTTCCCCGGTAGCTTTCGCTCCATGCACTACTGGTGGCGGGCCCAGAACCCGTGGTTCGGACGGGTGTTCCGGACCTTCGTGGTGCTCGCCTTCGTGCTCGGCGGTTCGAGCGCGTCCGGTCGCTGGCAGCACGCCCCGCACCCGCTGAGCCCGCTCGGAGCCGCGTGGCTGGCCGCGACCGTGCTCACCCTGCTGCTCGTCCACCGGTATCCACTGCCGCTGTTCGTGCTCACCGCGGCTTCGGCGTACGCGTACTACCTGTCGACCGAGCCCGGCGGCCCGGTGATCATCGTCCCCACCATCGCGCTCTTCGTGCTCACGCGCCGGCACGGGCCGGTGGTTGCCGGGAGTACCGGCGGAGCTGTCCTCGTGGCGGCGTACCTCGTCCACGTCCTCGTGGAGCAAACGTTTGCGGTCGGCGCTTGGGCGTTGTTCGCCGTGGTCTGGATGGCCGCCGTGATCGGCATCGCGACCGCGGTCCGGTTCCAGTTCGCGGCCGTCGCTGCCCGGCGCGAGCAGGCTGACGAGCACCGGCATCGGATGGCCGAGCAGGAGCGGCTGCGCATCGCGCGCGAGGTGCACGACGTTGTCGCGCACAGCCTCGCGATGATCAACGTCCAGGCGGGCGTCGCCGCGCACGTCGCGGATCGGCGGCCGGAGGAGGCGAAAGAGGCGCTGCTCAACATCAAAGCGGCCAGTGCGTCCGCGCTCAACGACCTCCGCGCGACGCTGGCCGTGCTGCGGTCTGGCGAGAACCGTGCGCCCGCGCCGAGCCTCGCGCAGGTCGACGAGTTGCTCGACCACGCGCGCGCCGCCGGGTTGGCCGTCGAGTTGCACGGCGAACCCGGCGAGCTGCCCGCGCCGGTGGACGGCGCGGCGTACCGGATCCTGCAGGAGTCGCTCACCAACGTGGTCCGGCATGCCGACGGGGCACAGCGCGTCGAGGTCCGCTTCGAGCGGAAGCCGGGCACGCTGGTCCTGACCGTGCGCGACGACGGACGCGGCACTGCTCAGCCGACGCCCGGCCACGGTCTGCGCGGCATGCGGGAACGGGCGACGGCGCTCGGTGGGAGTGTCGAAGCGAGCGTCACCGGACAGGGTTTCCAGGTGCGGGCGGAACTGCCCGTGGAGGGGGAGAAATGACCATCCGCGTCGTGCTGGCCGACGACCAGGCCCTGGTCCGCGCCGGATTCCGGCTGCTGCTCGACACCGAGGACGGGTTCGAGGTGGCCGGGGAGGCGAGCGACGGCGAGCAGGCCGTCGCGCAAGCCGTCGAGCACCGGCCGGACATCGTCGTGATGGACATCCGGATGCCCGGCACCGACGGCCTCGAAGCGACCCGCCGGATCACCTCGCACCCCGCCCTCGGCGGCGTGAAAGTGCTGGTCCTGACCACGTTCGACGTCGACGAGTACGTCTACGAGGCCCTCCGCGCCGGGGCCAGCGGCTTCCTGCTGAAGGACACCGAACCGGTCGAGCTCCTGCACGCGCTGCGCGTCGTCGCGGCGGGGGAGGCGCTGCTCGCCCCGACCGTCACGCGCCGGTTGATCGCCGAGATCGTCGGACGGCCGGAGCACCGGCGGATCGACACCTCGGCCGTGCGGGAGGTGACCGAACGCGAACGCGAGGTGCTGGCACTGGTCGCGGGCGGATTGTCGAACGACGAAATCGCCGCCCACCTGGTGATCTCCGCGGCGACCGCGCGCACGCACGTCAGCCGCATCATGACCAAGATCGGCGCTCGCGACCGCGCGCAGCTGGTGGTGCTCGCCTACGAATCCGGCCTGGTCACTCCCCGCCGCGGCTCGCACGAATGAGCTAAGCCGGGAGAGTGAGTTACGCCGTGTCGGTGAACGTCGTCCCACCCTCGCGCGCCTTACCGGAAGAGCATCACACCTCAGCGAGGGGTGTGGCGGAAGGAGTCCCGGTGGCGTGGGAGATCGTCCTGGTCGCCGCGCTGGGCCTGGTTTTCCTGGTCCGGCTGGTAGCGCAGCTCCGGCGGAGCTGACGGACGCCGGCGCGGCGGCATCGCCCGGCGGACCGGCGGTTCCGCGGTGCGGTCGACGGCCGATTCGGTCACCGGACGCGCCCGGTGCGCGCCGCCGTTCGCGCGAGGCGCCATCCCGCGCGGCGGGTCGGTGGGCGGCGGAGCGCCGTTCCTCGGCACCCGTCCGTTCGGCACCGGACGCGGCCGGGGCGCCGGACGACGCGGCGGTGCCGGTTCGGCGGGAATCCGCGGGATCTCCAGGGTGATCTCGCTGTCGGCGACCAGCTGAGTCGTTTCCCCGGGAGTCTCGACCGGCGGCTCCACCGGAGGTGCGGGCGTCTCCGGAGCGGGCGGAGGCGGCTTCGGCCGGTGCGACAACCGCCGCGCGAGCGAGTGGCTCGGCCGCTCCACGAACCGGTAGCTGAACTCGACCACGCCGAACACCGCCGGGATCACGATCAGCAGCGCGATCGGCAGCGGCACCGCCGGGCGCAGCAGCTGCAGCAGCACGAACGTGACCAGCATGTGCAGCAGGTAGATCGAGTAGCTGCGCTCGGACAGCATGGTCCAGATCTTGCGCTGCTTCAGCCGGTCCTCGGCGAACATGCCCATCAGGAAGCACGCGACCGCGAACGCCAGCGCAAGGTTGTACGAGCTGTCCACGCGGCCGACGTTGATCACGTCCGCCAGCACGTACAGCGACCACGCGCAGCCGCCGTAGAGCGCGCCGGTCCACAGCGGGATCTGCTTCTTGGTCGTCGCCCAGATGACCTGGCCGATGAGCATCGCGGGCAGGTACGAGACGTTCACCGCGAACAGCGACCACGACGGCCCGAACTGCGACCGGCTCATCATCACCACGAAAATGAACGTCAGCTCGACCGCGATCGCGAGCCACACCCACCGGCGCAGCAGCGGCAGCACCGCCATCAGCAGCAGGTAGAAGATGACCTCGACGATCATCGTCCAGGCCACCGGCACCAGCACGACCTGCGGGAAGATCAGGTAGTTGACCAGCGCGGTGTTGGTCAGCACGGTGAGCGGGTTCAGCGTCTGCGGCTGCCCGGTCGACGGCGGGTGCAGGTTCACCAGCAGCAGGAACGCGGTCAGCAGCACCACGAACAGCATCGGCGCGTACACCCGGATGAACCGGTTGAGCGCGAATCGCCCGGTACCCTGGCGCAGCGCGATCGGCGTCACGACGAAACCGCTGACCAGGAAGAAGAACGGCACCGCGATCTGCCCGATGCCCTGCTTCGACATGTGCATCGGACCGCTCGTGAGCGCCTCGATGAAGTCGACGTACGGGGCTTTGTCGTTCTTCGCGATGACCCAGGGATGGGCGATGTGGCTGTAGAAGACCAGCAGCGCGCCAAGGCCGCGCCCGATGTCGATGAAGACGATCCGGGTCTTCTCGGGCGGCGCGGACGACGCCTCGGCCAGGGCAGCGGAATTCGGCTCGGCCAGCGTGCTCACCCCCGTCTTCCGCTACCGACAACCTCGTGAAGGCTACCGCCTCGCACCCCCGGCCCGGACGTACTCCCCGCAATTGGCGGTAAGCGGGGGATTAGTCACAAAACCCGTTCTGGCCTCGGATAATGCGGTCGACAGGTACGATCAGGCCGGAATTCGTCCGGTTTGTGCGAGCTAGTTCAGGAGTTCGGAGAGCGTGCAGCAGCCCAGTCTCGACGGAGCCGTCGAGCGTCCGTCGACCCTGCGCGCCGCTTTCCGTCAAGCCGCCCCGGCGATCAGCCTCTACCTGGTGTTCCAGCTCGTCGCGTTCGGCGTGCTGTGGCTGATGAGCTGGAAGGCCGACGTGTCGCCCGGCCGGTTCATCGCCGATTTCGACGCCAACTGGTTCGTCTCGGTCGCGCAGCACGGCTACGACCAGCCGATCGCGATCGGCGTCGACGGGCTTCCGGTCGAGAACAATCTGGTGTTCTTCCCGCTGTACCCGGGGACGGTGGCGCTGCTGACGCTGGTCGGGATCCCGCCGCTGGCGGCCGGGATGACGATCTCGCTGCTGGCCGGATGCGCGGCTGCGTGGGGCCTGTTCGTGCTGGGCCGCGACCTGGCCGGACCGCGCGTGGGGCTGCTGGTCGCCGTGCTGTGGTCGATCGGGCCGGGGTCGACGGCACTGCATCTGGCGTATTCGGAAGCGCTGCTGATGGCGCTCGTGGCGTGGACGTTCGTCCTGCTCGCGCGGCGCGAATGGCTGGCCGCCGGCGGGCTGGCGGTGCTCGCCGGGCTGACCCGGGCGAGTTCCGGGGCGTTGATCGCCGCGGTCGGCATCGCCGCGCTCGTCGCGGTTTTCCAGCGCCGCGACGGCTGGCGGCCCTGGGTCGGCGGGCTGCTCGCGCCGCTCGGCCTGCTGGGCTACCTCGGCTACGTCTGGATCCAGACCGGCCGTCCGGACGGCTGGTTCTGGCTGCAGACCGCCTGGCGGATGCGCTTCGACTTCGGCGTCTTCACCTTTCTCCAGGTCCGCGACGGCCTGACCTCGGACGAAGCGAGCTGGATCACCGTGACCGCGCTCGTCGTGCTCGCCGCGGTGGTGCTGCAGTTCTGGACCTGGGCGACGCGGCTGCCGTTGCCGTGGCAGATCTACGGCACGCTGACGGTGGTGATCGCGCTGTGTTCCTCGAACTTTTTCCAGTCCCGCCCGCGGTTCCTGCTTCCGGCGTTCGTGCTGACCGTGCCGGTCGCGCTCCTGCTGGCCAAGCTGCCGAACCGGGTGCTGGCGGTGCTGCTATCGGTGATCGCGCTCGGAAGCGCTTGGTACGGCGCGTTCCTGCTGACCATCGCGCACGTGGCGCCCTGAGCCGCCACGTGCGCGATCAGGTCAGGGCGCGAGCCAGAGCGTGACGAATTCCTTCTCGTCCGCCTTGGCCGCGGCGATGATCGCCGAATCTTCGAGCACCTGGTCGGCCGGACCATCGTCGGTGACCACCTTCGGCGTGTAGCCGAGCGAGCGGTACCCGGCGAGCACGGCGGCCGGGTCGTCGCCCAGTTCGGCGATCGCGCCCGGGTCGAACTCGCACACGACGTGCGGCCGGTCGCGGCGCAGCACCTCGGCCAGCCCCGCCAGCGCGCGGTGGTCGCGGCCCTGCAGGTCGACCTTCACCAGGCTGATCCGCTGTTCGGTCACCTCGGGCACGGAATCCAGCCGCACCGCCGGGACCTCGACGCCGGAACCGTCCGTGGTGACGCGGTTGTCGCCGCTGTTGCCCGGGGTCGCCTGCGCCAGGTGCACGGTGCCGGGCTCGTCCCATGCGGCCGACTCGACCACGGTGACCAGCTCGCCCGCCGCCGGGGGCAGGTTGACCTCGACGTTGCGGCGCAGGTACGAGGCGTTGACCGGGTCGGCCTCCACCGCGATCACCCTGGTCACGTCCGGCGTGGCCCGCAGCAGCCGCAGCGTGTGGTAGCCGACGTGCGCGCCGATGTCGAGGAACGCGCCGTCCGCCAGCGACGCCATCAGCTCGGCCTCGCTGTCCTCCCAGGACCGGTGGAAGAGGATCCACGGGAGCATGACCTCGTCGACCGGCATCAGCAGCGCGCCGACGTCGCACTGGACGACGTCCGCCCCGCGCGGCACCGGAGCGTGCCGGAGCCGGGCGGCGTCCCGCATCGCGCTGACGTCGAGGGTCACCCGCTGAATGGCCTTCTCGTCGGCGTCGAGCCGTTCGTCGCGGCGCGCGAACATCTTGTGCACGGTCCCCGCCGCGGCTTCGACCTCCGCGCCGACGCCGTCGTAACCCTCGGCCAGCTTCGCCACGTCCGCTTCGAGATTGCGCAGCGCCAGTGCCGTTTCCGGAGCCTGCCGGCGCAACTCGTTGACCGTGCCGCGCAACGTTTCGAGCCGTTCGCCGAGCGTGCGCGTGGACAGCGCGGCCCGGCGCGATTCGTCGATGCTGCGTTCCAGGTTTTCGATCCGGTCCAGCAACCGCCGGTTGCTGTCCTCGGTCGCCGCGAGCAGCGCGCCCATCACGTGGCGCTGGTGCACGTCGTAGTGGTCGATCGCGCGCAGCACGGCCTTGCGCAGCGCGGGTGCGAGCGGCAGCCGTGACGGCGCGTCCGCTTCCGGCCGCCAGCGCAACGCTTCGGTCGCCTGCTGCAGCGGGCTGAGCGGGTGCTCCGGCGGCGGTGCCGCGGTGCGCTCCCGCTCCTGCCACTTCTGGTGCGCCTGCTCCAGCTCGTGCCGCATCCACTCGGCCGCGGCCGACATCGACCGCTCGCGCAGGACGACCTCCCGCGCGCGCTTGCCGCGGGCGGTCGCCTCGGCCGGGTCGTCGGCGATCTGAACCATCGCGGCCGCGGCGGCGTCGAGATCGGGATCCGCCCAGACGGCGTCGGCGTGGTACGGATAGTTGCCCTCGCCGACCGGCACCAGCCGGTACGGGATCGGCCAGCCGGTGGACGCGTCGAGGAACTCCGTGGTGCTGGAGTAGTCCGTCGAGATCACCGGCATCGCCCGCGCCATCGCCTCGGCGACGGTGAGCCCGAAGCCCTCGCTGCGGTGCAGCGAAACGTAAGCGGTGCTGGTCTCGTACAGCTCGTGCAGTTCGGCGACGCTGAGGTAGCGCTCGATCAGTTCGATCCGGTCGTCGCCGCGGACCACCGCGCGCAGCCGTTCGGCGGCCTGCGGGTGCAGCTTCGCGTTGATCGCCTTGACGGTGAGCCGGACGTCCTCGCGGCCCGGGAACGCCCGCTGGAACGCTTCGACGGCACCCCAAGGGTTTTTGCGCTCTGCGACGCTGTTGAAGTCGAACGCGAAGAGGAACCGCACGGGTTCGCCCTTTTCGCGCGCGGGCGGCGACGGCTCGCCCGGATCGCGCACCGGCACCGGGATCGTCTTGACCGGGATCGGCGAATGCTCGGCGAACGCGCAGCGGCAGAAGTCGCTGACCGTCCAGACCTCGTCGAGCATCCCGAACGCTTCGTGCTGCCACTGCGGGAAATCCTCGAGTTCCCACGCCCACAGCCCGATCCGGTAGCGCCCGGCGCCGACCTCGGGGTGGTTAGTCAGGATCGTGCGGGTCTGGTCCGCGTTCACCGCGAACACGCTGACCGGGAACCGCGGGTCGCCGACCGTCGCCGGCCGCTCGATGCCGGTCCGGTTCGAGACCGCCTTCTCCTCCAGCACCGTGGCCACCGGCACGCCGCCGGTCTCGATCGCCTCGAGCACGATCCGGCCCATCTCGCCGAGCCCCAGCTCAGCGGTCAGGTAGCCGAGCAGGTTCACGCCGAACTCGTCGTGCGGCGGACGGGTCGCGACCGGCTGCGCGGGCAGCGCCCACTCCGGCAGGCCAGCCTCGGAAACGCCGGACCCGGCGCACCAGTGCCGGAAAGCGTCGGCGTCGTCGCCGTAGGGGTGCGGGAACGCCATCTGCAGGTCGATCCGCGACGCCCAGATCGCGTGCGTCAGCCGGTTCAGCCCGGCCGCGGCCTGGCCCTGGTCCTCCGGGGTGGCGAGCCATTCGCGCAGCGCGAGCCCGCCGTCCTCGCCGTACGCGTGCGGCGGCGCGGGCTTCTTCTTGCGCTCGGCCTTGATCCAGCCCTCGCGGAACACGCGCCGCGCGAGCTTCGGCACCGGCGTGCCGTCCTGGAAGTCCTTGAAGCCGTACGGAATCGAGTCGAGCGACTCGGCGTACCCGGCTTCGCGCAGCTTCGTGCCGTACGAATCGCAGATGGCGCGAAGGTCGTCGTTGTGCGACAGCAGCACGCGCGGCTTGCGCGCGCAGTGGAAGCTGAGCAGCCACGGCTTCTCCGGCCGGTAACCGCTGAAGTGGAAGAACCGCAGCTTCGCGCCGCCTGCGGTCAGGGCGCCGTCCTCGTCGCGGCCGATGGGCCGCTCGTGGAGGTTCCAGTACGCGACGTCGAATCCGGGGTCGGTGACGACGTGGTGCCGGAACAGCGACGGCACCTGGTCGACCCAGCGCTGGTCGGTGAACAGCTGCTGCTCCGGCGCGACGATCGCGTCGTGGCGCAGCCTGCCCGCCCAGAAATCGAGGAACGGCCCGGCGCCGCGGCCGACGCCGATGAAGCCGAGGTTGAACATGCCCGTGCCCATGATCACCGCGTCGTCCGGCTCCAGGCCGTCCTGCGGCAACGGGGTCAGGAAATGCGGCGCGAGCACGATGTCGTGCTCCTTGGCCAGCTCGGCGACCTCGGGGATCGGCGCGAACAGCTCGATGTCCGGGTCGAGGTAGATCGCGGCCTCGGACTCTTTCAGCAGCTCGCGCAGCAGGTACGGCTTGACCGACGTGGCGAGTTCGGTGACCGAGTAGGCGGTCGCCATCCGCAGGTAGTCGTCCTCGTCGATGCCGAACGCGGCCGGGCCGACGACGGTGAGTCCGTCGCCGGCCCGTTCCGACTGGTCGCGCGGGGCGTCGATGACCGCGATGACGAAGCGGCCGCCCGGATGGTGCTCGAGGTAGGAACGGGCCAGCACGCGCGCGGCCGGCACGTAATTGCGGGCGACGATCGTGCAGGCGGCGGTCCCGGGCTCAGGCATCGGCGGTCAGCACCGTGAGCTGCTGGTTCAGCGCGGTGGTGAAGTCCGTCTTCGTCTGGTCGGCGACCTTGCCGGACACCTCGACGCGGACGATCACGTTCCCGTGCGAGTAGTGCCCGCGAGACTGGGCCGACTGGCCTTCCTTCGGGTCGATCGCGGTGGCGTAAACGCCGTTCGGCGCGGTGGTGTCGCGCTTGGCCCCGTTCGTGACCTGGACGTCCATCAGCTTCTCGGCCGCGGTCTTCGCCGCGGTCGGGCTGCTGGCCTGCGCCAGGAAGAGCGTGATCACGTTGCCGTCTTCGAGGTGGTACACGACGAACTTGACCTTGGACGAGCCCGCCGCCTGGTAGGCGCTCAGTTCCTGCGGGTTGAGGTACTTCAGGGTGTCGACCTGCGAGAACGACGTGACGTCGTCGTGCGTCTCGGCCTTGCCCGGCATGCTCGCGACGCCGAGCGGGTCCGGCGGCTTCGGCGCGGCCGAACTCTGCGAGTGCTGCGCGGTGGTCTGCTCGGTGCCGCCGCCTCCGCTGTCGCGGCCCCACAGCCAGTACGCGCCGAACGCGATGCCGGCCAGCACGATCACCGCGCCGACGATCGCGCCGATCTTCTTGCCGTTGCTCTTCTTCGGCTTGTCGGTGAAGTACTCCGGACCCTGGCGGACCCATTCGGAGTCGCCCCCGGACGGGCCGAGCGGCGGAAGATCGCCGCCGCCCCACGGCGGGGTCTGGTCGCTTTCGGCCGCGTTCCACGGCTGCTGCTGCGGGAAGCCCGCCGGCGGCGAGGCCGTGCCCTGCGGGAACCCGCCGGGCGGGGAGTAGTGCGCCTGCGGCTGGTGCTGCTGCGGCTGCACGACCTGGGTGCGCTCGGGACCGGCGTCCGCGGGCGGCTGCTGGGTCTGCCACGACTGCACGACCTGGGTGCGCTCGGCGCCGCCGTCCGCGGGCGGCTGCTGCGGGGCCTGCGGCTGCTGCTGCGGGAACCCGCCGGGCGGGCTGACCGGGGCGATCACCTGGGTCGAGTCCGCGCTCTGGCTCGGCGGCGGCGGAGCGGGCTGGTCCTGCTGGCCGACGGCCGAGGACAGCACCTGATCACGCCGGATGCGATAGTCGTCCGCGGACAGTCGCCCTGACGCGAGCTCCTCGTCCAGCCGGCGCAGCTCCTCCTGCCAGGACACCAGGGCCCCCCTTATCTGTCGGCATGGCGACGTTCAGTGCGTCGTCGCTACCCCATTGCGTGTGACGACGTGGACATTGTGCACGGGTGCGACCCCACGTGACCTGGCGGGTCGCCTTGTGCGCTGGGGAATGTTCAGCTCGCGGGCAGCGCGGCGGCGACCTTCGCGCGGATCTGTTCCATCCGGGACCGCAGGGCCGCCGGATCCTGGCCGACCGGGCCCGACACGCCGATGCCGACCGACACGCCGCCCGAGGTGTACCAGAAGGCCAGTACGCGTCCGGCCGGGCTGCTCCCGGTGTAGAGCAGGTCGGTCGCCGCCGGGCCGAACGGGCTGCTGTCGAACCCGCCGGTGACGAGGTTCTGGCGCAGCCCCTGGACGAGCTGACCGGCCTGCGCCTTCGACGGCGTCGGGACGGCGATCAGCGTCGTGCCGCCTTCCGGGCTGCCGTAGGAGTGGTAGACGAGCTGGTCCGCGCCCGCCGCGCGCATGAGGTTCGCGTCGGCGTCGGAGACGGCCTTGGCCTGGACCGCCTTGTCCAGCGCCATCGTCGAGTTCTCCGGATTCGGCGTGCCCGGCAGCGTCGGCAGCTTGTCCTCGAGCGAGGCGGGCTGGGTGTTCGGCGCGGACGCGGCGGCGGGCGGCGGCGCGGCCGTGTCGTTCGAGTCGTTCTTGGCGCCGATGAACCAGATGCCGCCGACGACCAGCGCCAGCACCACCAGCACGGCCAGCGACAGGAACAGCCAGGTCGGCCGCGACCGGCGCGGTTTGGCGTCGTCCTCCCAGAGGCGGCGCGGCTCCGGCTGGGCTCCGTTCGCGGGGATCGCGCCGAAGACCGCGGTGGGCCGGTCGTCGGCGGGACTCGGCGCGGTGGTCGGCCGGTCGGTGGAGAACGGGGTGCCCGGGGTGTGCGAGAAGGCGGGCTGGGTCTTCTCCGCCGCCGGGGCCGCCGCGGAGTTCAGGAACGCTTCGACCGCGGGCGGTTCCGGCGCGGGCATCGCCGGGTTGGTGCTGGCCCATCCGACGACCGGCTGGCTCGGCTGCTGCTGGTTCGGTTGCTGGCCCGGGGGGTGCCACTGCACGGGAGCGACGCCCGGCCAGGTCCCCGGCTGCGCGGGCAGTTGCGGCTGGGGCTGGTGCGGTGCGGGCGGGGTGGCCTGGCTCGGCGGCGCGGCCGGGCTCGGCGGCGGGGAGAAGAAGGGTGCGGCGGGCTGCTCCGGGGCCGGGGCGCCTCCGGGCGGAGTGCTCGGCAAGGCGGTTCCGTCCGGTGCCACTCGGCGCGCGATCATCGGACCGTCGAACGGGCCGTGTCCGGTCATCGTCGCGATGTTCTGCGGAGTGCCCGCTTCCGGCGTGCTGCTCTCCGCGGCGGCGCTCGGGGCTTGCTGGCTCTCCGCGCCGGGAGTCGCCTGGGGAGCCGGGGCGCTCCACGTCGGCGACCCGCTGTCCTGCCGCAACGGCGACGCCACTGGCGAAGCCGCCCCGCCGCCCGACGCCTCGGCGAGCAGTTCGTCGCGCTGGCGGCGGTGTTCGGCGTGGCCGAGGCGGCCAGCGGCCAACTCCGCGTCCAAGCGCCGGAGCTCTTCCTGCCAGCTCATCACGCAACCCCCTGTCACCGGTTCGGGCGACAGTGTTCCACGCGCCCCGGTTGTGTGGGGGTCAGGTGCGCAAGATCAGCCCAGATCAGGCGCCCGCTTCGCGTCGGACGGGAAATCGCCGCGGCTCCGTACGATGGGGAGCATGTCCTCCGCGCGCGGTGCGCTCGCCGCCCTTGCCGTGGATCGGCTCGCCGGTCTCGACATCACCGCTGCCGAACTCGTCGAAGCCGGGGCGCGGGCCGTCGGCGAGGGCCTCGAAGCGCCCTCCCTTCCCGAGCTGGCCGCCCTCGACCATCGGAACCACCAGGCGGTCTCGGACGCCTTCTCGCACGTGGTGGAGGAGCTGGGCATCGAACTCCCGGTCGACGCGACCGCGGCCCAATGGCAGCTGATGGGCGAGCACCTCGGCGAGATGGTGCGCGGCGACGTCCGGCTCGCCGAAGCGGCGCAGAGCGTCAAAGCCCTCGACGGACGGCTCGGCCGCCCGGCCGCGCTCTCCGAACTGCGCCAGTGGCTGGCGATGCTCGCGACCTGGATCCCGACCGACGTCACGCCGGTCAGCTACTGCGAGCAACAGGTGCTGCAGCAGGCGCGGGCGGTACTGGCCGGTCCGTGGCCGCCGGTCACCCGTTAAGCGGCAAAAACTGTCGTACATATGTTCTAAAATTGGCCGGGTACTGGGAAAACATCCACCGGAAGGCGGCCGCCCATGAGTAGTTCCCAGCCGGCATACGTCACGCTGCCCACGTTCGTCGGGTACAGCGCCAGCAAGGGCCCGTCGCGTTCGTCGTTCGTCCGCAGGCAGCGCCGGCTGTACGAGGATCCGGCCCGGGCGGCGTTCAACTACTACCGGCGCGCGGCGAACGCGGTCCGGGCCGGCCGGGCGGCGCGGCAGGACGAGGTGGCCATGCGCGCGCTGGTCAACAACGCCGACGAGCGCACGCGGCCGCATTACGCCGCGATCGCGGAGGGCTGGCTGCGCTATCTCGGCAGGCGCGATCCGAAGCTGGTCGAGGTCGGGCGGGCGAAGTTTTCGCTGGGCGAGCTGGAGATCGGCATCAGCCCGCAGCTGGGGTTGCGGAAGTCGAACGGCCGCCGGTTCGCCACGTGGCTGTACTTCAAGGAGGAGCCGCTCACCCGGGACGCGGCGCAGCTCGCGTTGTGGCTGCTCACCGAAGGCATGCCGGAGCTGCTGCCGGGCGGGGAAGCGCTGGTCGTGGACGTGCGCCGGGCGAAGGAGTTCACCTTGTCGGCGCGCGACCGGGAGCGGCTGCGGCCGTGGGCGTTCAGCGAGGCGTCGGCGTTCGTCACGCTGTGGCGCGCCGCATAACGGCTCCGTGCATGACCGGCGGGGGTCTCGGGTAAGGAACCTGCGGACCGGGGCTGTTTCCCGGTCCGCGGGCCACCCGGACGAGTGACAGCTTGGCGCTCGGCTCCGGTGGACTGGACAATCCCGGCCCCGGACACGAAGCTTTCGGCAGTTTCGAGCCCGGTCGATGACTTCGAGGTCGACAAGTGAACGCTGCTGCAGCCTGGGAGCCGCTCTCGCGAGTGGCCGACGAGCCCGCTTGGTATTGGGTGCACGACAAGCTCAGGTTCTGGCCGAGCACCTTCGCGCACGATTGGCCCGGCTTCCACGAGCCGAGCCCGTCGGCCGCGTGGGATTTGTCGACCGGCGAGTACGACCGGGCGTCGGCCGAATTCCGGCTGGGCCCGTACGCGGTGGAAGAGCACGACGTGGCCCGCGCGGTGCTGGCCGCTCTGAAGGAGACGACCGCCGAGGACGAGTGGCTGTGGGTCCTGCACTGGCAGCACCAGTCGTTCAAGTTCTGGCCGCACCGCATGCAGGAGAACGCGCCCTGGCCGGTGTCGGTCTTCCCGCGCGGTGACTACCACCTGTTCCTGGCCGAGGACTTCAGCTACGGAACGCTGGGCCACCCGTGGGAACGCACCCTGTGCGTTTTCGGCGAAAAACTGCTCCCCGCGGTCGAAAAGCACGCCGACGGCATTCTCACGAACCAGTTGCGCCGGGACGGCCAGCCCTCTGCGCTGACCCGCTGAGCAAGGCCGCTGCTACCGTCTCGCACGTGTTCGAATACCACGGCTGGGTGACCATCGCCGCCTCCGCGACGGGCGACGACGACGCAGCTCTGCTGGAGCGCATGGTGGAACGAGTCCACCGTTCGCTGCAGAACGCGACCCTGCTGGACCTGGTGGACCTCCGCTGGAGCGGGGGCCTGCCCATGCTCCATCTGGGTGGTCTGGACAAACACGGCGGAGCGATCACGCCCCAGCTCCTGGAAACGTTCGCGAGGGTAGGAGAACTGGCCCCCGGCTCGTACGGCCTGCTGCACGTCTGGGACGACCAGCACCCGGAACACGACAACGCCTTCCAGGTCTACCGAATGGCAAGAGGCCAGGTAACGGAAGAAAAAGACCCGCACCTGTCCCCAGTAGCCCCCACGGTCCTGGACACCTACGAGCTATAACCGGCCTGCTCCGCAGGAGCGGCGTCCCTTCTTTCGCTTGCTCCGCAAGCTACGCGCCTTCTCCGCTTGCTCCGCAAGCTGCAAAGCCGCCCACCCTCGCAACCGCACCGATGGCACCGCGGGGGTCCGGGGGCTCGGCCCCCGGGTGATATGGCGAAGGCCCTGTATCCACGCTTTTTGTGGATACAGGGCCTTCGGGACTGAGCGGATGACGGGATTCGAACCCGCGACCCTCACCTTGGCAAGGTGATGCGCTACCAGCTGCGCTACATCCGCGTTAACCGCTTGGTGCTCGGTGTTGAACACACTCTATACCGTCCCTCGGGTGACACTTTCGGGGCCCCCGTTATTGGCGTGGACCTGCTGAGATGTGGTGCTTGCGCGTTACGCCGGGCGCACAAGGGGTGACGACGGGCGCTCTGCTCCGTATGGTGTCCCCAATCGACTTCAGTGGTGAGTCCTTCGGGGGAGGAGGTGCCTTGCCGGATGACCGAGCTGGGCACGGCGCCGCCGCCAGCGGCCTCGGAATCCGACGAGCAGGCACTTTTGAAGCGGCTGCGCGACGGCGAGGACGCCGCGTTCGGGGAGTTGTTCGAGCTGCATGCCGCTGCCGTGCGCAGATTGGCGCAGAGTCTGGCGGCGGATCGTTCCGAAGCCGAGGACATCACCGCGGAGACTTTCTTCCGCGTGCTGCAGGCGTTGCGCCGCGGTGCGGGTCCGCGGGATTACGTGCGGGCTTATTTGCTGACGGTCGCGCGCCGGGTGTCGTGGGAGTGGCACGGGGCGCGGCGCGATGTTCCGGTGACTGACGACGAGTTGACGTTCCGGGCGGGCGCCGGGGTGGACACGCCGGCGCGGACGGCTGAGCACACGTTGATCACGACGGCGTTCACGAGTTTGCCGGAGCGGTGGCGGACGGTGCTGTGGCAGACCGAGGTCGAGGGCGAGCAGCCGGCGATGGTGGCTCCGCATTTCGGGTTGTCGGCGAACGCGACGGCGGCGTTGGCGCGGCGGGCGCGGCAGGGGTTGCGGGCGGCGTATCTGCAGGCGCATTTGTCGGTGAACCGGGGTCCGGAGACGTGCCGGGCGGTCGTGGAGAAGCTGGGCGGGTTCACCGCGGGCAGCGTCACGGGCGCGGAGGCGGAGCGGATCAAGGCGCATTTGCTGGGGTGTCCGTCGTGCCGGGCGACGCAGGACGAGCTGCGGGACGTGTGTTCGTCGTTGCGGGCGCATGCCGGGGTGCTGGTGCTCGCGGTTCCGGCGCTGGCCGGGGCCGGGAAGGCCGCGGGTGCGGTCGCGACGGTGAAGAGCGTGGTGTTCGGCTCGAAGGTGAAGGTCGGGCTGGCGCTGGCGTCGACCGCGGCGGCGGGTGCGGTGAGTTTGACCGCGGGTCCGCTGGTGTTCGGGTCGCATCCGGTGCAGGACGTGGGGTTGGGCGGGGGCGCGCCGGAGCTGGCGTTGCAGCCGCCGGAGCAGCCTCCGCCGCCGGCGCAGCAGGGTCCGCGGGTCATCGCCGGGAAGCTGTACGGCAGCGCGCGGCCGGAGCACGTGGCGGTTCATCAGGGTGCTTCGCCGCATTTGGGCGCGGCCGAGGTGCCGAATCTGCCGGCGGCGCATCAGCCGGTTTCCGGGGATCAGTCCTCGTCGACGTCTGGTGCGGCGGGTTCCACGGGTGCGACGGGTGCGACTGGGTCTGCTGGTTCGACGCCGCGCGATGATCTTCCCGGTCAGGACGCCAGTCATTCGGGTTCGCCGATGACGGGCCGTTCGTCGACCACCGAGTCACGGTCGGATCTGGACACGTCCACGAACTCGTCGAGCCCTGGCCTGCTGAGCACGACGACGGACGACACGACTCCTTCGTCGTACGCTCCGCCGCGCTCGGCGTACGTGCCTTCGCCGGATTCGTACGTGCCGCCGTCGGTCACGACGACCCCGGCCGGGTCGCGGCATGTCGCTCCGGCGGCTCCGCAGTCGTCGAACTCCGCTGACTCGTCCGACTGCCCGAAGTCTTCCCGTTCCGCCGAATCGTCGAAGCAGCGGGAGTCCGCCAAGCCCGGGAAGCGGGCCAGGACGGACTCCACGTCCGGGCAAGATGTCACCGGTTCGGCCGATTCCTCGGCGGACGCAAGCTCCCGAACAGCCAAAACCCGGCAAACCACCAGTAACTCTCAGTGAGCACCTCGCGCTCGACGGCACGGTCACGGTAACGTTGACCGAGTTCGACGTCGCCCGGGAGGCAACAGAATGAACCGGCTGGTGCGCGGCGAAGACGGTCGCCATTGGGTGGTCCGTGCCCAGATGGAGTGGCGGGCTCCCGCCACTGCTGACGATTTCGAACACGACGTCGCGGGCAGTTACGGACCTGGCATCGCGATGATCGTGGTCATGGGGTTCCTGGTGATCGCGCTGGTGGTGTGGACGCCGGACGTGGTCAAGGTGCCCGCGTGGGTGCTGCTGGCGTTGCTGCTGGTGGTGCTGTTCTTCCCGCTGCGGTGGATCCTGCGCCGCCCGTGGACGGTGGTCGCCGAAACCGAGGGCGACGTCGCGGGCGACCGGCCGTCGGAGCGCTGGGTCGGCACGATCCGCGGCATGTTCACTGTGTCCGGCGAGGTGAAGCGGATCTCGAAGACGATCCAGCGGCATTCGCTCCCGGACTTCGACGGTCCGCTGCACCCGGTCGAATAGACCTGGCCGGAACCGGGCCGGCGCGCGAGACTGGTGCCATGCCCGAGTTGCCCGAGGTCGAAGCACTGGCCCACCACCTGCGCGAACACGCCGTGGGGAGCACCGTTTTCCGGCTGGACGTCGCGTCGCTGAGCGTGCTGAAGACCGCGATGCCGCCGTACACCGAGCTGCACGGTCGCGAGATCACCGGCGCGACTCGGCATGGCAAGCATCTGGACGTGGTGCTGGGCGATCTGCACCTGGTGGTCCATCTGGCGCGCGCGGGGTGGCTGCGCTGGTCGGACGCGCTGTCTCCCGCTCCGTTGAAGCCGGGGAAGGGGCCGATCTCGCTGCGGGTGCATCTGGAGTCGGCTTCCGGGCCTGGCTTCGATCTGACCGAGGCGGGGACGAAGAAGGGGCTCGCGGTGTGGATCGTCGCGGATCCTGCCGAGGTGGCCAGTGTGGCGCGGTTGGGGCCGGATGCGTTGGCCGTCGATGCTTCGCAGTTGCGGGAATTGTTCCAGGGGAAGGGAACTCGGCTGAAGTGGGCGTTGACTGATCAGTCTTTGATCGCGGGGATCGGGAACGCTTATTCGGACGAGATCATGCATCGGGCGAAGTTGTCGCCTTATGCGACTGTGGGGAAGTTGGACGAGGGTGCGTTAGAGGTTTTGGCCGAGGCTATCCGCGAGGTGGAGACGGACGCGGTTTCCCGGTCGGTGGGGCAGAAGGCGGCTCGGTTGAAGGGGGAGAAGCGGTCTGGGCTGCGGGTGCATGCCCGGACTGGGCTGCCTTGTCCGGTGTGCGGGGACACTATTCGGGAGATTTCGTTTGCGGATAAGTCGTTTCAGTATTGTGCGACTTGTCAGACTGGGGGGAAGCCGTTGGCTGATCGGCGGATGTCTCGGTTGTTGAAGTAGTTCCTCGGGTTCGGCTCGTCGCCCTGGCGGGCGACATTGCTTTTGGTGGGTTGCGTGGGGCACCCCGAAGTTTGATTGTGCTGACGGGCGGTGGGTGCTTGTCAAGGCGGGAAAGATGCCTTGACAAGCACCCACCGCCCGCAGGGAGGCTTCGTATCGGGGTTGGGGGAGGGCTGGGTGCCCCCGGAGTTGGGTGCGTCGGCGGCGGTTTGGTTGGTGCCTCGATGGTTGGGTGCATCGGCGGCGGTTTGGTTGGTGCCGATGGTTGGGTGCGTCGGCGGCGGTTTGTTGCGCGGCTCTGGTGTTGCTGCTTTGAGTGGGGCGGCGTGCGCTGGTAGCGCCCCAATGCCACATTGGGTGCATCTCGGCGGTGGCGGCGTCGTGAAGGTTCCCCTCACTGCGCTGGCGTGCCGTGAGGGGAACCCTGAAGGACCTGGGTCGGAGCCATCGGCGAGCATCAGGGGCACCGTCACATCGTCAGGCCTCGCCTCACGTCGCCGGGAGTTGACCTCACGCCCTCGGGCCTTGGCCTTGCCGGAAGCGGCCACCCGTCCCAGGCCGGAACCTAAGACCCACCATCCGCACTAGCCAAGCAATGAAGGGTCCCTTCACCCCTGACCTTCCGTAGTGATGAAGGGTCCCTTCACCCCACTCCTCGGCGACTCACGGCCACCGCCACCACCCGAATGGCGCAAGATCCTCACGCTCACCGGGAGTGACGGTAGGGTTTGCCCACCCTCGGTCGTCGCTACTGGACAGAAAGTGGGAAGCAGACCTTGCACCCGGTCGGTCGAGCGCAGAGCATGGACGTCGTGTCCGACTTCCCCTACGCGCTGGTCGTCCCGTGGGTCCTGGTCGGCATCCTGGTGATCGTGGTGCTGGTCCTCGCCTTCCGGGCGCGCCGGCCCAAGGGGGTCATCCAGGACGCCGTTCTCCAGGCCGTCCATCGGATGTCCAAGGCCACGCCCAACTTGCGGGCGGGGCTCGACGAGGAGGCCGCCAACCGGATGACGGCGGAGCTGCTCGAGGTGCTCGACTGTCTCGCCGTCGGCATCACGGACAGTGAAGGCACGCTGCTGTCCTGGGCGGGCGAGGCCACCGATCACTACCTGGACGTCGTCGACGACATCGGGACCGCGTTGCGCAAGCACCGGCGCGCCGTGGCCGACCACAACAAGATGCCGTGCAATCACCGCGGCACCTGCAAGATGAAGACCGCCGCGATCGTGCCCATTCTCGTCGAGGGCGAGGCCGAGGCGACGCTGATCGTCGTCGGGCGCACGCGCGGCAAGCTGGTGCAGATGGCCGAGGCCGTCGGCCAGTTCGTTTGCACGCAGTTCGAGCTCGCGCGGCTCGAAGAATCTCGAAACCAGCTGCAGCAGGCGGAAATCAAGGCACTGCGCGCGCAGATCTCGCCGCACTTCGTCTACAACGCGCTCAACACGATCTCCGCGCTCATCCGCACCGATCCGGAGGAAGCGCGCGAACTGCTGCAGGACTTCGCCGACTTCACGCGCTATTCGTTCCGCACCTCCGGCATGTACACCACGCTCGCCGAGGAACTGCGCAACATCGACCGGTACCTGACGATCGAGAACGCGAGGTTCGGCGGCCGCCTCGAGGTGCGGATGAAGATCGCGCCCGAGGTGCTGAGCGTCGTGGTGCCGTTCCTGATCATTCAGCCGCTCGTCGAGAACGCCGTCAAACACGGGCTGGCCAGCAAGCCGAGCGGCGGCTGCGTCACGGTGATCGCGCGGGACGACGGGCACGAGGCGCTGATCACCGTCGAGGACGACGGCATCGGCATGGACCCGCGGCAGCTCACCGACCTGCGCAACGCGCACCGCACGGGCGCGCACGTCGGGCTCGGCAACATCAACCAGCGCATGCGGCAGGTGTTCGGCGAGGATTACGCGCTCACCGTCGAAACCGCGCCGGGGGCGGGCATGAAGGTCGCGCTGCGGGTGCCGAAGTTCAAGCTCGGCGTGCGGCCGAACATGCCGGACTACTCCGCCGACGTCCCGCCGCAGCCGCCCGCGCCCCTCGAGCCGGAACCGGAACCCGACGGAGTGCACGGCTCGCGTTCGGGAATGCTGCCCGCGCACTGAACTGGTTAGCCTGGGCAGATGAGCGTGACCGACAAGCTGACTTCCCGCCTCCCCGTGCTCGGCGACCGCGGCGACCGCAAGGACGTGGTCGCCGTCGTGAAGCTGCACGGGGTGATCACGCCGACGCCGTCGCCGCTGGCTCGCGGCGCGATCAACCTCGGCGCCGTCGAATCCGCGCTCACCAGGGCGTTCGCGCACGACCGGCTCAAGGCCGTCGCGTTGCAGATCAACTCGCCCGGCGGCGCGCCCACGCAGTCCGGCCTGGTCGCGGAGCGGATCCGGCAGCTGGCCGACGAGAAGGGCGTGCCGGTCCTGGCCTTCGCCGAGGACGTCGCCGCGTCCGGCGGGTACTGGCTCGCCTGCGCGGCCGACGAGATCTATGCGCACCGGACGTCCATGGTCGGTTCGATCGGCGTCATCAGCGGCGGGTTCGGCTTCACCGGGCTGCTCGAACGCTTCGGCATCGAGCGCAGGCTGCACACCGCGGGCGCGAACAAATCGCGGCTCGACCCGTTCAGCCCGGAGAAGCCCGAGGACGTCGAGTGGCTGAAGAACATGCACGGCCAGCTGCACGAACTGTTCGTCGAATGGGTCAAGGAGCGCCGCGGCGACCGGCTGACCGATTCCGCCGACCTGTTCACCGGTGACGTCTGGCTCGGGCAGAAAGCCGTCGACCTCGGGCTCGTCGACGGGCTCGGCTCGCTGCGCGAGATCGTCCGCGAGCGGTATCCGGACGCCGAGATTTCCGTGGCGGAGCCCAAGAAACCGCTGCTCGCCCGGCTCGGCCTCGGGGCGCCCGCGGCGGCGAGCGCGCTGCTGGACGCGGTGACCACGAAGGCGGCCTGGTCGCGCTTCGGGCTCTGAGGCACAGGTGAGTGGCGACTCCGGTACGCCACTCACAAGGTGCACTCTCCAATGGGGTCTGGACAATGCACCTCGCAATCGGCAGGATGCGTCTCACTGTGAGTGCTCACGACGACACCCGGAAACTCATCGTCCTTGCCGTGGACGACGAGCTGGCCGGGCTGGACGAACTCAGCCACGGACTCCAGAACAACCCGCACATCCACCGCGTTTTCCAGGCCTCGGACGCCTCCGACGCGCTGCGGCTGTTCTCGCACGACGACCCGGAACTGGCTGCCCGGCGGGCAAACGGCCTGCCGACGGTCGACGCCGTGTTCGCCGACATCGACATGCCCGGCCTGTCCGGCATGGAGATGTCGCGCGTGATCGCGGCGATGAACCCGTCGCCGGTGCTGGTGTTCGTCACCGGGCACGCCGAGGAAGCGGTGAACGCGTTCGACCTCGGCGCGGTCGACTACGTCCTGAAGCCGTTCCAGCAGGACCGGCTCGACCGGTCGGTCGCGCGCGTGCGCGAGAAGCTGGCCACGGCCGCGGGCCCGCCCGCCGGCCAGGGCGGCGCCGAGCCGGTCAAGAACGACGACGAGGTCATCCCGGTCGAACTGGCTGGCACCACGAAGCTGATCCCGCGTTCGTCGGTCCGCTGGGTGGAAGCACAGGGCGACTACGCGCGGCTGTTCACCACCGAGGGCAGCCACCTCGTCCGGATCCCGCTCGCCCAGCTCGAGGAACGCTGGGAGAAGGCCGGATTCGTGCGGATTCACCGGTCGTTCCTGGTCGCGCTGCCGCTGATCACCGAGATGCGGATGGGGCAGGGCGGCTACCAGGTCGTGATCGGCAACGAGGAGAAAGTCCTGCCGGTCAGCCGCAGGCACACCCGGGCGCTGAAGGACCGCATCGTCGGCTCCGGCCGGGGCGGCTAGCCGTCGATGACCGCGCCCGAAGACCCTTACCACCGGCTCTCGAACGGCGTCCGCAAACCGGACCCGACGCTGGGCGTGCGGCCGGAGGACCGCGCGGTGGTCGAACCGGTGCCGCCCGCTCCCGAACCAGCCCCGCGCTCCAGCGAACCCGCGCACGTGCGGCCGAAACGGGAACGCGTCGTGCTCGCCGATTCGCGGCAGTCGTCGGGGCGGATGCGCGGGCGGATCGAGCTGGAAGAACAGACCAGCTGGGGAAAACTGCTGGTCCGCGACCTGGTGAAGGTGCAGCTGCGCACGTCGGTGCTGCTGGCCGTGCTGGTGGTGGCGGTGCTCGGGGTGCTGCCCGCGCTGTTCTATTTCCTCCCGGCGGTCGCGCGGTTCACCGTGATCGGCATCCCGATCCCGTGGCTCGTGCTCGGCCTGCTCCCGTTCCCGTTCCTCTTCGCCGTCGGCCTCTGGTACAACCGGCTCGCCGAGCGGCACGAACGCGACTTCGTCGACATGATCGAGAACTGACCCGCGCAAGGGAGGCGCTCCCTCGTGGCGGCGCGTCCCGGAAGCGCGTGGTCGTGCGAGGATTCACGCCGTGCAGCTGACCCCGTGGACGTTGACCGGCCTCGCGCTGGTCGCCTTCGCGACTTACTACCTTGGCTTCCGTTCGTCGCGCGGCGCCACCAGCACGCATGACTTCCTCGTCGCCCGCCGAACCGTGCGCTCCAGCCGCAACGCCGCCGCGATCTCCGGCGAATACCTGTCCGCCGCGTCGTTCCTCGGGGTCGCGGGCATGGTGCTCAAGCAGGGTGCCGACGCGACCTGGTACCCGATCGGCTTCACCGCCGGATACCTCGCGCTGATGCTGTTCGTCGCCGCGCCGCTGCGCCGGTCGGGGGCATACACGCTGCCGGACTTCGTCGAAGCCCGGCTCGGTTCGCGAGGCCTGCGCCGGTTCGCGACCGCGGGCGCGGTGTTCATCGGGATCCTCTACATGGTCCCGCAGCTGCAGGCCGCCGGTTTGACGCTCGCGCAGATCGTCCCGGTACCGGCGTGGGCGGGCGCGCTCCTCGTCATCGTGCTGGTCGCGGTCAACGTGATGGCCGGCGGGATGCGCGCGATCACCGTGGTCCAGGCGTTCCAGTACTGGCTCAAGCTGTTCGCGATCGCCGTGCCGACTTTCGTGCTGTGCATGGTTTTCTTCGCCGGCGGCGGCCCGGGCGGCCTGCGCGCGCTCGGTGCGCCCGCGCCGCCGGTGTTCCCGTCGGACACCAAGGTCACGGTGCAAACTGACGTGACCGTGAAGGTCACCACCGAGACGTTCTTCTACGCACACGGCCACATCGACGACGGTCCCGCGGGCGGCATGGCGCGCTGGTCGCCGCTCGTGCCGCACAAGGTTTCGGCCGGAACCACGCTGGAATTCGCCGCGGGCACCCCGGTGCCGATCGTGAGCGACGCGCCGACGACGAACGATTCGTGGCTGCATCCGGCGTCGAACGGCATCACTGACCTGCTGCAGACGTACTCGCTGATCTTCGCGCTGTTCCTCGGCACGATGGGCCTGCCGCACGTGCTGGTCCGCTTCTACACCAACCCGGACGGCAAGGCCGCGCGCCGCACCACCGTGCACGTCCTGCTGCTGCTCGGACTGTTCTACCTGTTCCCGACGATGCTGGGCGCGCTCTCGCGGATGTACGTGCCGCAGCTGCTGCTCACCGGCAACACCGACGCGGCCGTGCTGCTCTTGCCGACCGCGGTGCTGCCCGGCTGGCCGGGGCAGATCCTCGCCGCGGTGACGGCCGCGGGCGCGTTCGCGGCCTTCCTGTCGAGCTGCTCGGGGCTGCTGGTGAGCGTGGCCGGGGTGGTCTCGACGGACCTGCTGCCGGGCCGGGTCAAGGACTTCCGGGTCGCGACGCTGCTGGTCGCGATCTGCCCGATGGTGCTCACGCTGATCTTCCGCACCGAGGACATCTCGCTGTCGATCGGGATGACGTTCGCGCTCGCCGCGTCCACGTTCAGCCCGCTGCTGCTGCTCGGCATCTGGTGGCGCAAGCTCAGCTGGCCGGGCGCGCTGGCCGGGATGATCGTCGGCAGCGGGATGGTGCTCAGCGCGCTGGCGTACAACATCGTGTGCGAGTACACCGGGGACAAGACCCCGTGGTTCACCGTGCAGCCCGCGCTGCTCTCGGTGCCCTCGGCGTTCCTGGCGACGTACGTGGTGAGCCGGCTGACCCGGTCCGGCCGCCCGGAACTGGTGAACGACATCATGCTGCGCCTGCACGCCCCCGACCCGCTCGGCCTGATGCGCGACCGCGCGGTCGCCCGCTTCGGCCAGGCCGACGACAAGCTGCGGACCGGCCGGGGACGCCACCGCAAGGCTTAGCGGTTAGCGTTCCTCACACGCGTACAACGTCCTGACATGGGAGCATGGAACCTGTGGTGAGCCCTGCTGAAATTCCGACCGCTGAAGTCCGCGACCTGCCCGCGGACGTGGCCCTGCTCGACGTCCGCGAGGACGACGAATGGGCCGCCGGGCACGCCCCCGCCGCGGTGCACATCCCGCTCGGCGAACTGCCCGCGAGGGTCGGCGAACTCGCCGAATTCCCCGAGGACAACCCGGTCTACGTCATCTGCCGCTCCGGCGGCCGCTCGGCGCGCGCCGCCGCCTGGCTGAACGCGAGCGGCTGGGACGCGGTCAACGTCGCGGGCGGAATGGGCGCCTGGGCCCGCGAGGGCCGCCGCATGGTGAGCGAAACCCCCGGCGCCGAACCCGAGGTTCTCTGACGGATGCCCGCCCAGTCCGTTCCCGAGCCGCCGGAATCCTCGGATCCGGCGTCGTTCGTTCCTGGCTTCGGCCCGGGCGAAGGGGACGCTTCCCGGCCGGTCGATGCTGGGCACGGCGGGGCTGGGCACGGGTCTCCGGCAGGGGCCGGTTCTGGCCAAGGAGCCGGGTCCGCGGGGTTTCCATCGGCTGGTGGAGCGGCCTCAGGCTGGGTTGGCCCCGGGTCTGCTGCTGCCGGAGCTGGACCGGGCGAAGCCGCTTCTGGTCCGGGTGCAGGTCAGGCTGGGCCTGCTTCAGGCTGGCCCGCGCCGCAGTTCGGCGCGCAGTCGTATCCCGCTCAGCCCGGCAGCGCGCCCGCTGGGCCGACGGGCTTCGCTCAGCCAGGAGCACCGCCGCAACCGGGCGCGCAGCCGGCTCCCGGCCAGCACGGCGGAGTCGCGGGGCCCGGGCAGCCGGGGCACTGGGCACCGCAAGCCGGGGCCGCGCATCATCCGGTGCAGCACTTCGCCAATCCGTACCACCCGCAGGCCTACCCGCGTCCGTTCACCGCGGCTCCGCAGGGGGCGATCCACCGGCCCGCCCCGCAGCAACCGCAGCCGAGTCCGCCGAAGCGCGCGGCCAAGCTGCGCTGGGTCGCCACCCCGCCGCCGAGTGCCGTCCGTCGTCGCCGCGCCGTGCCCGCGACGCCCTACTCCGGGCCGCCGTCCTATCCGGTGCCGCCGCGCTGGGGCTTCCCGAACCTGACGTGGCGCCGTCCGACGAATGTGCCGGGCACCGCGTCCGGCGAGATCCGGCCGATCGACCGCATTCCGGTGCTCGCGCGCAGCCTCGCCACGATTCTCTGGACGTTCGCCGTCCTCGCCGTGATCGCGGCGGGAGCGGAGATCTGGCGGTACGCGCTACTGGTGGAAAGCCGGGATTCCGCGCTGAACAGCGGCGTCGTGGGGTTCTCCGACGCGTTCGTCATGCTCGCCGGGCTGCTCACCACGATCTTTTCGCTGCTCCCGGCCGGACTCTCGGTCTGGTGGCTGCTGGTCGCCCGGCAAGCCGCCGCCGACGAGGCCGGGGAAGCGCCGCCGCGGCCGGTGTGGCAGGTGCTCGTGGGCGTGCTGGTGCCGATCGTGAACCTGGCGCTTGCGTTGTCCGTGGTCAGCGAGCTGGAGCACGCCGTGCTCCGTCGTTCCCGGGACAAGCGGCCGAAGCCCTCGCGGCTCGTGCTCGGCTGGTGGGGCGCGTGGGTGGCGAACTGGATCCTGCTGATCGTCACGATCATCTGGCGGATCCGGCCGGGCGTGCAGGCGATGGCGGACAGCGTCCTGCTGGTCGCGTTCACCGACCTCGCCGCGGCCACGCTCGCGATCGTGACCGCGCTGGTGATCCGGCGGTTCTCGCACCTGCTGATGCCGATCGCCCCGGAACGCCTGCGCGACTTCCGCGTCCTCAAGATCGAGGGCGCGCCGGAGCCGGAGCTGCGGACCGCGCGTCCGGTCGGCGCCGCGCGTTAAAAGTCGCCGAGCGCCGGTTCCAGCTGGCCGAACGCGACCGCCGCGGAATCCCGGATCTGCTTCACCAGTTCGTCGCGCTTGACGTCCTGCCAGGTCAGCTGCCAGACGTCGGCGAGAAGTAGCCGCAGCACTGACGTGAGGTGCGCGCCGGCCGTCCGCGCCAGCAGGTCGCGGTCCGGATGCCGGTCGTACAGCGCGGCGGCGAGCTGGATTTCCCGGTCGACGTGCATATCCCGGAGCGCGGACGTGAGCCGTTCGCTCTGCCGCACCATCCGCACGAAGGACACGTCCGCGAACCCGAGCATCGGGCCCGCCTTGTCCAGTTCCGCGAAGCAGCCGTCCCGCACGGCGACCAGCGCCGGGATTTCCGGCGCGGCCCGGACCAGGTTCGCCGGCCAGTCCACGAAGTCGTTCCGGATGTCGAAGACCAGGTCTTCCTTTCGGCTGAAGTGATTCGTCACGGTCATCTTGGCGACCCGTGCCGCCTCCGCGACGTCGGCGATCGTCACCTGGTCGAACCCGTGCCGGATGAACAGCCGCGTCGCCACCGACGAGATCGCCTGCCGTGTCTCCAGCTTCTTCTGCTCCCTGAGGCTCACCCGGCCAGTGTACTAGGTCCGACCTAAATTTGTGCTTGACCTATTCACTAGGTTAGACCTAATCTCAGGTTCGACCTAATGAAGGGGGGTGTCGCGATGACCACGCGGGTTCCGGACGCACCGGTCTCCGATTCCGGGCTTCGCCGGCTCGGCGGGGTGCTGATCCTGGGCGCGGTGCTGTCGATCCTCGACGCGACGATCGTGTCGGTCGGGATCGGCGTGATGGCGCGGGACCTGGACAGTTCGCTGCCGACCGTGCAGTGGGTGACCAGCGCGTACTTGCTGGCCGCTTCGCTCACCATTCCGCTGTCCGGCTGGCTCTCCGACCGGTTCGGCGGCCGTCGGGTGTGGCTCGCGGCCGTCGGGCTGTTCACGCTGGGGACGGTGCTGTGCGGGTTCGCCTGGTCGGCTCCGGCACTGATCGCGTTCCGCGTACTGCACGGCCTCGGCGGCGGGCTCATGCAACCGGTCGGCCAGGCGATTTTCGCGCAGGCGGCCGGTCCTCGGCTGGGCCGGATGATCGTCGTCGTCACGCTGCCCGCGACCGTCGCGCCGGTGCTCGGCCCGATGCTCGGCGGCGCGCTTGTCCAGGATCTCGGCTGGCGCTGGCTGTTCTTCGGGATCGTGCCGTTCGGCGTCGCCACCTTTTTGCTCGCCGTCCGGGTGCTGCCGCGCGAGGAGCCCGCCGGCGCGCGCGATCCGCTCGACGTCCGGGGCCTCCTGTTGCTCCCGCCGGGACTCGGCGCGCTCGGTTACGGACTAGGCGAAGGTTCCCCCGCGTTCGCCCTCGCCGGTGCCGTGCTGCTGCTCGCTTACGCCTGGCACGCCCGTCGTGCGCAAGCGCCGTTGCTCGACCTGAAGTTGTTCGCGCACAAGGCTTTTGCCGTCGCGAGTGCGAGCACCTTCTTGCTGGGCGCGTCGCTGTACAGCTCGATGTTGCTGCTTCCGCTTTATTACCAGCAGATCCAGCACATGTCCGCCCTCACCGCCGGACTCCTGCTCGCGCCACAGGCACTGGGCTCCGCCGTCGTCCTCATCGCAGGCGGAAAGCTGTTGGCCCGCTTCGGTTCGCGAACAGTCATGCTCACGGGCATCGCGTTGTCGCTCATCGGCACGATCGCCTTCACTCAACTCGGCGATTCCCCGAGCCCGACCCTGTTGACAGTTTCGCTGCTGATCCGTGGGTTCGGCCTAGGCGCGACGACCACGCCCGGCATGACGATGCTCTACACCTCCCTGGAACGCAGCCGGATCCCGCGGGCAGCAAGCGCGATCAATGTCGTCAACCGCATCGGCGGCTCGCTGGGCACGGCGGTGCTGGTGGCTGTCCTGCACGCGCAACCACCAGGTGCCGCCGCGTTCGGCACGACGTTCACCTGGGCACTCGGCCTTTCCCTGCTGAGCTTTGTCCCCGCCTTCTTCTTCCCGAAAGGAACCCGCGCATGACGCTCCGCCTCCTCGCCGTGCACGCCCATCCCGACGACGAATCGAGCAAAGGCACCGCGACCCTGGCCCGCTACGCGGCCGAAGGCGTCGACGTCCTGGTAGCCACCTGCACCGGCGGCGAACGCGGCGATGTGCTCAACCCAACTTTGGACCGGGAGGACGTCCGACGGGATTTGCCCGCCATCCGCCGCCGGGAAATGGCCGACGCGGCACGGATTCTCAGCATTCGCCAGACGTTCCTCGGCCATGTGGACTCCGGCTTGTCGGAACCGTCCCCGCCCGGGAGCTTCGCGCAGATCCCCTTGGCTGAAGCGGCAAAACCACTGCTGGAGCTGATGCGGAAATTCCGTCCACAGGTAGTGGTGACCTATGACGAGACCGGCGGTTATCCACACCCCGACCACATCCGCACGCACGAGGTCACGACCGCTGCGTTCGACGAATCCGACGACGGCACCCCGCGCAAGCTCTACTACCTCGCCACCCTCAGCCGGTCTTGGTTCTCAGCGATGCACGAAGCGACCCTTGCCGCTGGGGAAGAGTCGTTGATGGGCCCAGTCCTGGAGGAGCTGCCGTCGACCGACGTGCTCACCGTGACCGCTCGCATCCGCTGCGAAGAACACTTCGCGACCCGGGATGCCGCGTTGCGCGCGCATGCCACGCAGATGGACCCGGCGCACCCGTTTTTCGCCCACTCGCGCGAGATCGAACGAAAGACCTGGCCCTGGGAGGACTACCACCTGGCCCGCACCACCGGCCCCGTCGAAATCAGCCCCGGATTGGAGGACGACCTGTTCGCAGGCTTGCGCTGAGACCGAGGCCAGGTCACCGTTCGGTGCGGCGGTGCGGCGGTGCGGCGGTGCGGCGGTGCGGCGGTGCGGCGGTGCGGCGGTGCGGCGGTGCGGCGGTGCGGCGGTGCGGCGGTGCGGCGGAAGCGAGACCGCAGCAAAATCATCCATTGTGGACAAGCCACCGCATCTCCCACCCCGACCCGAGGCCGCCGCGATTATGCAGCACACCAGCCGAATCCGAGCAGCCTCAGGCGGTCACCGGCAAAGTCCGCAACCCCCGGATCACGAACTCCGGCCTCCGCTCCGGCTCGGCGGCCAGCCGGAGGTCCGGGAGCCGCTCAGTCAACGCCGTCAGCGCGGCCGCGATTTCCACCCGGGCCAACGGCGCCCCGACGCAGTAATGGATCCCCATCCCGAACCCGAGGTGCGCGTTCGGCGAGCGGCCTACGTCCAGGGTGTCCGGGGCATCGAACACCTTCGGATCGCGAGCCGCAGCGCCCAGCAGTGCGCCGATCTTCGCGCCCTTCTCGACGCGATAACCCGCGATTTCCACGTCCTCGGTCGCTGTGCGCTCGAACAACTGCAGCGGCGAGTCGAAGCGGATCAGTTCTTCCACCGCCGAGTCCAGCAACGTTGGGTCGGACCTAAGCCGTTCCCATTCCGTGCGGTGGGTGAGCAGCGCGGTCACTCCGTTGCCGATCACGTTCACCGTCGCCTCATGCCCGGCCATCAGCAGCAACACCGCGGTGGCGACGACCTCGTCCG
This sequence comes from Streptomyces sp. AA4, assembly GCF_000158875.1. Lineage (NCBI taxonomy): Bacteria > Bacillati > Actinomycetota > Actinomycetes > Kitasatosporales > Streptomycetaceae > Streptomyces > Streptomyces sp. AA4. The sequence continues at coordinate 148,722 of NZ_GG657747.1, forward strand.
GCGTCAGTTCGCTCGCGGTCAGGTCCCGGACGATGCCGCGCGGGGAGTCGGCGACGACCTCGCGCAGGTACGCCACGAAATCGGCCGCGGCTTGCTCGGCGGCGTCGCGGCCGTCTTCGGACAGGCCGTATTCGTACATCTTCACGATGGCGTTGCTCCACGTCACCAGCTGCGAGCCGTCCGACGTCGGGACGCCGAGCAGTTCGGCGATGACCGCGACGGGCAGTGGTTGCGCGAGGTGTTCGAGGAGGTCCGCGCTGCCGTCGGCGGCGATTTTCGCGGCCAGAGTGTCCACCATGGACTCGGCGAGTTCCGCGACCATCGGACGCAACCGCTGCACGTGCCCCCGGCCGAATTCGCCCGCGATGACGCGGCGCAGGCGGGTGTGCGCGGGCGGTTCGTTCTCTAGCAACGAGTTGCGGTGCAACAGGTTGAACGACGCGAACCGTTCGAGCGGCTGCGCGTCGGTCCAGATCCGGCCTAGTCCGCGGTGCCGGAGGACGGCGGCGGACGCGGCGTGCGAAACCGTGATCGCGATGCCGAGGCCGTCGTGGTGGTGCACCTCGCCTTCGGTGCGCAGCGCGGCGAACGCGGGATACGGGTCGGCGAGGAAGGCGGGATCGCGAGGGTCGAACACGAGTCGACTCTAACCCGCGAGCCTGGGCGGCCGGTCGCTTCGATAGCGTCTGACCCCGAGTTCCCGAGGAGGCTGAAATGGGTAAGGGCGCGCGTAAGAAGGGTCCCAAGCCGGACCGCAAGCCGAAGGTGCGCGACGTCTTCGTCGGCCAGCCGTTCGAGGGCCTGGCGGCGGAGCCGGAGCTGATCGCGCTGCGCGAGTTCGTCCCGTCGGCCACGGCGAAGCTGACGCTCGCCGACGGCGGCGACGTCACGCTCGGCACGGTGCTGCCCATGGCCGCCGCGGCGTTCGTCCGTTCGGACGGCGAGCGCTTCCTCGGCCTGCAGGTCCAGACGCGGTCCTCCGACATCAGCCGCGACCTCGGCCGTGCGCTCCGCTGGCTGCTCGACGCCGAACCGGGCGACGTGCTGTCGGTGCCGGACACGACGTCGCCCACCGACCCGGACGAGCACAACCGGCTCCAGGACCTGCTCGTGCCGAGCGCGGAACTGGAGGTCGAACTCCACACCGACTTCGCGTGGTGGCTTCCCGAGGACGCGGACGCGACCGGCGACGTCGCGGTCTCCCTCGAGCGCGCGAACGCCGCGATCATGCCCACCGATCGGCTGGGCTCCGGCGCCTACTGGGTGCTCGCCGGCGAGAAGGCGCACCTGCGCTGGGTCCGCCCGGAACCGGAGAACCTGCTGCTGCAAGCGCTTGCGCGGCTGTCCGCGGCGGGCACGCTCGGGCTCGGCGAGGGCACCCGGTACGCCGGGTCGTTCCGCGCGCACGGCCTCCTCGTCCCGGTGTGGGACCTCGACCCCGAGGCGCACGCCCGGGAATGGGCCGAGCCCAAGGACCAGCTCGGCGCCCGGCTGGACGAGGCGCTCAAATCGCTCGACTCCGAGCCGCTCAACGCCGCCGAGCGGCGCGCCCGCGACGGGCTGATCGGCCGCCAGCTCACCATCCGCTGAGTTGTCCACCTGTGGACAACTCAGGCCGAGTTGTCCACAGGTGGGACGATCCTCGCGTGATCCTCCACATCTGCACCCGCGACGAGTGGGCCGCGGTGCCCGCCGACGGCGAATACCGCGCGTCCTCGCTCGACGACGCCGGATTCATCCACTGCTCGGACCCGGGCACGGTCGCCCTGCCCGCCAACGCGCTCTACCGCGGGCGATCCGGCCTGGTCCTGCTGGAAATCGACCCCACGCTGGTCGACGCGCCCGTGCGCTGGGAGGACGGCGCCCCGCCGGACCCGCGCGGAATCCTGTTCCCGCACATCTACGGCCCGATCCCGCGAAACGCTGTGGTCTCGGTACACGATTTCCCCACTGACGCGGACGGCTCCCTGCGGCTGCCCGAGTCGCTTTCCGTGCGCTGACCTCAGTTGTCCACAGCTACGGAAAGTAGCGACGGAGACGGGACAACCCTCGGGGGCGCTCATGCGTGGTGGGGATGACGAGGAACCGTCGCTGGACGCGGTCATCCGGGGAGGGGGCGATACGGTGACGGCAGCCGCATTGCCCCTCGCGAGCGGAGATCAGCCCTGGGCGGGCTCCCCGGCGGAAGCCGTCAACACCATCACGGACTTCGGCGACTTCGTGCGCGAGGCCCTGCCCGGACTGCTCCGCTACGGCCACGTGCTCACCGGGAACCCGCACGACGCGGCGGACCTCGTCCAGACCGTGCTCGAGAAGATCGGCGCGCGCTGGTCGTACGTGCAGCAGAAGACCGGCGACCCGCTGGCGTACGTGCGGCGTTCGATGGCGAACGCGCACGTCAGCCGCTGGCGCCGGACGCGCCGGGAGAACCTTGTCGCGGACCTGCCCGACACCAGCCCGTGCGCGCCGAAGGATCCGTTCGAGCACGAACCGCTGTGGCAGGCGCTGCGCGACCTCCCGCCGCGGCAGCGCACGGTGATGGTGTTGCGGTACTACGAAGGACTGTCCGAAGTGGAAATCGCGAAGGCGCTGGACATCAGTCAGGGGACGGTGAAAAGCCAAGCGAGCAAGGCGATCGCGTCCTTGCGGGCGAAACTGAGGAACCAGGAAGGAGGCGACGCCGGGTGAGCCAGCCCGACGATCTGGAACAGCGGCTCCGCGCCCTCCTCGCCGACGACCGGCTGGCCGTCGAACCCGCCGAGGACGCCGCGTCGGCCATCGTGGCGGGCGCGCGCAGGCGGCGGCGCAGGCAGCGGATCCTGACGTCCGCGGCCGGGGCGGCGTGCGTCCTCGCGGTGGCGTCGGCCGGAGTGGTGGCGATCCAGTTGCGCACCCAGCCCGCGAGCACCGACGTCGCCGCCCGGCCGGTCGCGTCGACCCAGCCCACGCTGCCTTCTTCGGTGCCCGAACCGCCGTCGAGCGCCGAATCGACGCAGGTCCCAGCGTCGTCCGTGCCGATGGAGACCAGCGTGGCCGACCCGCCGGTGCTGCCCGCGCATCCGCACCGCACGAAGCCGGCCCCGCCGTCGACCACGCCGACGAAGGCCGTGTCCGGCGCGCTGGTGACCGCGGACGGCCTGGGCGCGGTGAAGCTCGGCATGACCGAGCAGCAGCTCGCGGACCAGGGCATGAAGCTCACGACGGTCAAGGAGTCGGCGGGGTGCACGTACTACGACGTCAGCGGTGCCGGCGTACCCGCGGCGACGGCCGTCGTGTCGGCCGATAAGGGCGTGGTCGCGGTGAAGCCCGACGGGGCCGCGCACACGCCGGAAGGCGTCGGCGACGGAACGCCGAAGGACCAGGTCACCGCGACCTATCCGGGTACGTCGGAGTCGGGGAGTGCGCTCGTGTCGCCGACCGGTGACCAGGGGGCGTATCACTTCACGCTGAATTCGGACGGGGCGGTTCAGGGCGTCGAGGTCCGGGCGAAGACGCAGGACTGCACCGGCTGAAAAATTTCCGCGGTCCGATGTCGATCTGGCTCCGCGCCGCTCGTGTAGCGGGTGACGGGCCGGTCGGCGGCCCGCGGAAGCGGAAGGACCTCCCCGATGCGTTCGATCAGCGTCACCCTGAGCAGCACCCTCGACGGCGTCGTCCAAGGGCTCGGCCGCCGCGACGAGGACACTCGCGGCGGGTTCGACCTAGGCGGCTGGGGCAACGGCTACCGCGACGACGTGATGGCCCGCGAGATGGGCAAGGGCATGAGCCGGCCGGGGGACATGCTGTTCGGCCGGCGCACCTGGGAGGACTTCGCCACGGCGTGGGGGCCGCGGACGGACGGGAATCCGTACACCGCGCACCTGAACGCGGCCACGAAGTACGTCGTCTCCACGACGCTGGAAAACGCGGACGCCTGGCAGAACTCGGTGCTGCTGCGCGGCTCCGCGGTGGAGACTGTGGCGGAGCTGAAAGCCTTGCCCGGCAAGGATCTTTCGATCATCGGCAGCGTTTCGCTCGTGCGTGCGCTGCACGCCGCCGGGCTGGTCGACAGCTACACGTTCCTGATCCATCCGCTGACGCTCGGCCGCGGCGCGCGGCTGTTCGAGGGACCGGCTCCGCTGGCCGAGTTCTCGCTCGCCGGAAGCGTCGCGACCACCACCGGCGTGCTCATCGCGCGGTACGAGCGGCGCTGAAGTTATCCACATGGGGAAGCCCGGTTGTCCACAGTGGGGACAACCGGGCTTCCGCGCTGGCCTTGAGCGTTACAGCGCGCCGCCCGCGACCGGGGGCATGCCGGCGTCCGCGCCGGCGTCGCCGACGGCCTCGCGGTGCAGGAACTTCTCGATCTCGTAGACGTTGTCACCCGCGCGGCGCGCGACCGTGGCGAGCGTCGACATCTGGGAGATCTCCTCGACCTGCTCCTTGAGGAACCACTGGACGAACTGCTCGCTGATGTAGTCCTCCTCGGCCCGGGCGGCCTTCGCGAGCGCGGAGATGTCGGCGGCGACCTCCTTCTCCTGCTCCAGCGCGAGCTCGATCAACTCGAGCGGGGCGGAGAACTCGTTGCGGACCTCGCCGGTGCCGGGGATCTCGACGTGGTGGTCGCGGTCGAGCATGTACTGGACGAGCGCCATCGCGTGATTGCGCTCTTCCACCGACTGCTTGTAGAAGTGCTTCGCGAGCTGCGGCAGGTCCTCGTTGTCGAACCAGACCGCGAGCGCGATGTACTGCTGGGAGGCGTTGAACTCGTTGTGAATCTGCGCCTGCAGCAGTTCGTAGAACTTGGAGCGCGGTTCTTTCTTCGTGAGGGCCATGTCCGTCACGGTACGTCAATCGCGCATTGTTTTCCACTTTTGGCTGGTGATCTCCACCCTATTAGGGTTACCATTCCTCAAGAAGGAAACACTTATTTTGGTTAGCCTTCCCTTAATGTGTTTGCCCTTATTAAGGAAAGGCTAACTTCTCTCTCGACGTCCCGGTGGCTCGACTGCTCAGTGCCGCTTCGGCGGGGGATCGCGGCGCACCGGACACGACATGCAGCGCGGCCCGCCGCGGCCGGACCCCAGTTCGGACCCGGTGATCGGCAGCACCTCGATGCCCGCCGCGGTGAGCCGTTCGTTGGTCTCCGCGTTCCGTTCGTACCCCACGACCACGCCCGGGGCCAGCGCCAGCGTGTTGTTGCCGTCGTCCCACTGCTCGCGCTCGGCGGTGACCGGGTCGAGGCCGGTGTCGATCACCCGCAGCCGGTCGATCTCCATCGCTTCCGCGGCGGCTTCGAGGAAGGGCGTCGGGCCGGCCACTTTCACGCCGCCGTCGCCGGTCGGCTTGATAGTGAACGCGGTCAGGGAATCGCGGGCGAGCGGATACATCACGACGGCGTCGACATCGACCATCGTGCACACCGTGTCGAGATGCATCGTCGCGCGCGATTGTTCAATGGGAACCGCGAGAACGGTATGCGCGAGTCCGTCGGCGAATACGGAACGGGCCAGCGATTCGGCGCCGGCCGGAGTCGTCCGTTCGCCGACGCCGATCGCGACGACCCCGGGGGCCAGCAGCATCACGTCCCCGCCTTCGATCGGCGCGGAATGCGCGCCGTAAGCGCGGGCGGCGTGGCGGAATCGCGGATGGTAGGCGTAAATGAGGTCGAGCAGCGCCGTTTCGCGCCGCCGCGCGGGCATGGTCAGCGACGAGATCGCGACGCGGTCGCCGATCCACGCGGACGAATCGCGGGTGAAGAGCAGGTTCGGCAGCGGATCGACGGCGAAATCGCGCGGATGGTGCATCATCCGCACCAGAGACGCGCCCTCGGCGGACGGAAGCTCCTCGAAGGTCATGCCCGCCATCAGGACTTCGGCGAGCGCGGGCGCGTCCACGCTCGTGAGGTGCGACCTCAGCGAATCCGCGAGGTCGCTGCCGAGCCGCCGGTCGTCCACCGCGGCGTGCACCCCGGCGGCGTGCGCGCGCTGGTCTTCCAGCGCGGTGCGGAGAACGTCGGCCAGCAGCAGCACCTCGACGCCGCGGCCGCGCAGGACTTCGGCGAACGCGTCGTGCTCCTGCTGTGCCCGGCTCACCCACGGGATGGAGTCGAAAAGGAGCTTGTCGTTGTTGCGGGGCGTGAGCCGTTTCAGCTCGTTTCCCGGCCGGTGCAACAGGACTGCCCGAAGCGGCCCGACTTCGCTGTCCACCCGGGGAGGTGCGGTCATCTCGCTCGTCTCGCTCACGAAACGGAGCCTAATGAGCGGGCCTCACGGGAGCCAGGAAAGACGGCCTTTCAGCAACGAATAGCCGACGAAGGACACCACATCGAACAAAGTATGCGCGGCGATGAGCGGCCACAGCCGGTTGGTCCGCTGCCACACGCGGCCGAACACCAGGCCCATCACGAGGTTGCCGACGAACCCGCCGAACCCCTGGTAGAGGTGGTAGGAACCGCGCAGTACCGCCGCGCCGAAGAGCGACGCGTTCTCGCGTACGCCGAGTTGCCGCAGCCGCGTGAGCAGATAGCCGATCACGAGCACTTCCTCGGCGAAAGCGTTGCCGAACGCGGAAAGCGTCAGCGCGATCGGCCGCCACCACGTATCGCCCAAAGTGGACGGTTGCACCGCGAGGCTGAAGCCGAGGTGATACGAGATGAAGTACAGCGCGAGCCCGGGAATGCCGATCAGCGCGGCGATTCCGACGGTGATGAGCGCGTCGGAACGGATCCGGCGGCTCAGGCCGATTTCGCGGAGTTTCAGCCCGGCCCGCCACAGCAGGTACAGCCCGAGCCCGCCCCAGCCGACCAGTTGCGCGGCGCTCAGCAGCTGCTGGAGCAGGTCCAGCAGGCTCGCCGCGGCGCGCGGGACGTTGAGCTGCACTTGCTGCTGCGCCAACGGGGTCGGCCGCAGCAGAGAGTCCACAAGGGACAGCAGACTGCGCGCACCGGACAGCCCGAGGGTGATGCCGAAAACGAGGACCAGCTCGATCTTGACCGCCCGCCGCTCGCCCGGATCGGCGAGCTGGGCCGGGAACGCCGGAAGTGCCGGGTTGAGCCAGGATCGCAGGCGCGACGGCCCTCCGGAACGCTCTGTGGTGCGCATGAACGCACGCTACCGTCGGGGTATGCCGAGGACTATCGCCACCAACACGAAGGTCGAGCGCGCCGAACTGGTCGCGTTCCTGAAGCCGCGTCACCGCGCGATCCTGGTGACCACCCGCGCCGACGGGCGGCCCCAGCTGTCCCCGAACACCTGCGGCGTCGACGACGAGGGCCGCATCGTCATCGCGACCTATCCGAAGCGCGCGAAGGCGGTCAACCTCCGGCGCGAGCCGAAGGTGTCTGTCTGCGTGCTGTCGGACGAGTGGAACGGGCCGTGGGTGCAGGTCGACGGGACCGCGGAGGTGCTCGACCTGCCGGATTCGGTCGAGCCGCTGGTCGACTACTTCCGCAGCATTTCCGGCGAGCATCCGGACTGGGACGAGTACCGCGAGGCGATGCGCAAGCAGGGCAAGAGCCTGATCCGGATCACGATCGACCGGTGGGGACCGATCGCGACCGGCGGCTTCCCTCCGGAGCTGGCGGACTGAGGTCCGTGAAGGGGCTCCTTGAGGGAATCTAATTCCCTCAAGGAGCCCTTCACGGACGGTCAGGCCTCGCCGTGCTGGTGGCGCAGGAACGGGCAGCCGAGCAGCCGCCGCAGTTCCGCGGCCAGCTGCGGCGGGCTGTCGACCGTCCGGGAGAACGCGAGGCGGACGTCGTGGTCGCCCGCCGTCGATTCGACGCGCAGGCGCAGGCCGTACCGGTCGAGGCCGAGCGGGCGGATCCGGCCGCCGCGCAGGTCCGCGGGCAGGTGCCGGGCCAGCTGTTCCACCACGTCCGGATGGTCGCTTTCCAGGTGCCGCAGCCATTCCGCCTCGTAGTCGTGGAACGGGTCCGGCGGGGCCGCGCTGAACATGTGCGGCCGGAGCGAATGCGTGCCCTCCGCGTCGGCGAGGACCAGCGACGCCGGGGTCAGCCGGAGCAGGGTGAGGCCGTGGCCGACGTCGAGAAGCCGGTGGTCCGGCCGCTGTTCGGCGATCGACACCGCACGCGCGCGGGCCGACACGTCCGTCAGCGGCCGGAGCCAGCCGGTGATCCACAGCAGGCCGCGGACCGGTTCCCGCAGCGCCACCGGGGCGTGGTCGGCGAGCTCGACCATGACGGCGAGCTCGCCGCGCTGAGCCTGCCGGGACGCGGACACCATCGGGTGCTCGTCCGGCAGAAGAATGCTGACGCTTCCGCTGTGGTGCACGTGATGCAGGACCGGCTCGACGCGTGCGGCCTCGCAGCCGGCGCTGTCGACGGTCGGCATGATCGTCGCCGGGCCGCCGCGGGTCGCGATCGTCTTGGCGCGTTCGGCGGGGTTCGGCGCGGGCGGGCGGCGCACGGATACGGGTGCCTCGGTCACGGGCTCACCTCCTACTTAGGTGAGCCTAACCTGAATTGCCGCGCCAAGGGAAGAGCGCGCGAGAAGATCACCCACGGGACGGGAAAGTGCTGGTCAGCGGATCGGCGGAAGAACGGGGCCGAGCGGATGCGGCCGTGGGGGCCGGTTGATCCGCTCTCGAAAAGGTCTCGAGACGCGTCCGCAGAGCGAACGATTTTGTCCCCTTGCCGTACGCTACTAGCGTGTCAGTCGTGTCAAGCGCTGTGGAACTCACGCCCCCCGGCCCCCGTGGAATTCCTCCCCTGTTCGCGCGGCTCGTCGACGACTCGGCGCTCTTCCCGCCCGCGGACGTCGCGATGCCGGAGGCGCTGCGCGCGCACTTCGAATCGCGCAGCGGGGAACACGCCGGGGTGCTCGGGGTTTTCCTGTGCCAGGCCTCGCGGCTGCCGGAGCTGATCACCGAGCTGATCAAGATCAAGCCCAAGGAGCCGCTGCCGCTGTCGCTGATCATCGACACCGGGCTCGGCGGCGTTCCGAAGGCGATCTCGATCGTCGAATCGCGCAGCGAGCTGCTGTCGCTGCGGATGGTGGAGATGCCCGCCCCGTCCGACGTCGACGAGGTGTGGCTCGAACGCGTTTCGGAGTTCGTGCCCGAGGACGTCATCCGGGTCGTCGAACCGCGGCGCGGCGTCGGCTGGCTCGACGGCGTGCGCAACGTGATCGAGCACGGCAGCTGGCCGAAGATCCGCTGCGGCGGCAAGGCCGGGGAGAACTTCCCCAGCGTGGACGAGGTCGCCGACTTCCTGTCCGTGGTCAGCGGCTCGCCGGGGGCGTCGTTCAAGGCGACGAACAGCCTGCACCGCGCGGTCCGGCACGTCGACCCGGAGACCGGATTCACGCACCACGGCTTCCTGAACCTGCTCGTCGCGTCGGCGCGCTGCCTCTCCGGCGGCGACGTCCGCGCGGCGCTGGAATCGACCGACGGCAAGGCGCTCGCGGACGAAGCCCGCGCGTTGCCGGAGCCGGCCGCGAAGGCCGTGCGGGAGCTTTTCGGGTCGTACGCGGCGGCGTCGTTCGCGGAGCCGGTGGCCGACCTGGGTGAACTCGAGCTGCTGTGAGCAGGGAGGGGTCGCTGACCCTCGACCGCGGTCTGGCGCTGCTGCAGGCGGTGGCCGATTCGGGCGAGCAGGCGGCGACTATCTCCGAACTCGCGGTGGCCATCGGCGCGAGCCGCGCGGCGGTGTACCGGCTGCTGGTGCCGCTGGCCGAACGCGGCCTGATCTGGCGAGACGGCACGAAGGTGCGGCTCGGCGTCGGAGTGCTGCGGCTGGCCGGTCAGGTGCTGCCACAGCTGCGCGAGGCTGCCCGGCCGGTGCTGCGCGAGCTGGCCGAGAAGGTCGGCGCGACGGCGCATCTGACGGTGGCGCAGGGCGATCACGCGCAGGCGGTCGCGGTGGTGGAGCCGTCGTGGACGAGCTATCACGTGGCGTACCGGGTCGGCAGCAGGCACGCGCTCGCCGCGGGTGCGGCCGGGCGGGCGATGGCGTTGCGGCCCGGCGGTACCGACCGGTGGGTCGCTTCGACCGGCGAGATCGAGGCTGGTGCTTCGGGCGTCGCCGCGCCGGTGCGCGGGGTGCCTGGGCTGCGGGCGAGCGTCGGGGTGATCTCGCTGGAGCCGCTGGTTTCGGACGAAGTCGGACCGTTGGCGGTGGAGGCGGCCGCGAAGCTCGCCGAGGTGCTGCGGTCCTAGCGGCGGGACGCGGCGACCAGCGGCCGGACCATGGTCAGCAGGAGCGCCAGGTCGACGGTGAACAGCAGCCGCTCGAACAGCCCGAGCGTCACTTCCTGCTGTGCGGGCCCGGTGAGCAGGGTGAACACGAAGCCGCCCAGGACCACGGCCACGCTGGCGAAACTCGCGACGGCCAGCCGGCGGATCGTCGTGCGGCGCGGCTCCCACGGGCACGATCGGCCGCCGCGGCGGGTCAGCAGCCAGGCGGCCGTGGGGAGCGCGAGGAACGCGGTGAGGGCGGCGGCGTTGTGCAGCTGGCCGTCGAAGGAGCGGGCTTCGCCGTTGGGGTCGACGGGGACCGTCGCGCAGATCGTGAGACCGGCGCACCACACGCCGAGCAGGACAACGACGGCGGGCGAGCGGCGGGCTTTGACGAGTCCGGCCAGCAACGCCAGCGAGCCCAGCGCGAGCGCCAGGCACATGATCGCGAAAAGCCGCGCGGCCGAATGGTCGCCGAGCCTGCCGTAGACGTACTCCGAAAGCGTCTGCCAGATCGGGCTGATCTGCGCGGAGAGCCGCAGGTGCAGGTCCGTGGCGATGACCACGGCCGCCCCGATGCCGCCCAGCGCGAGCCTGCCGTGCACCGGCGACACCGGAGACACGGCGGCGCGGGAGGTGGTCGGCACGGGCGCTCCTCGGCGGTCATGGCGGAGGCCATGGCGTCACCTGGGGTTCACCTGGTCCTCGTTCGGGGGTTCCGAAGAGGTTACCTGGCGTTCCTGTGAAACGGCCGTTACCAGAGCAGCTGGGCCAGCGCGAACGCGGCGAATCCGGCGAACACGAACCCGGCGACCCGCTGGATCAGCTTCGGCCGGATCCGGTCGCGGATCTTCGCGCCGATGAACACCGCCAGCCCGGCGACCGACACCAGCGCGACGAACGCGCCGACCCCGACCGCGAACGGGTTGCCGAGGCGGGCGACGAGGCCCGCGGTGGCCAGCTGGGAGGCGTCGCCCCACTCCGCGGCGAAGAGCACGCCGAAGGACGTGAGCGCGGAGCGCAGGAACGACACCGGCCCGGGCCCGGACCGCGACGCGTCCTCGCCCGCTTCGCTGCCTTCGCTGAAGCCCTCGCGCAGCAGCAGGAACGCGCCGACGCCGAACATCGCGGCGACCAGGACCGAAACCAGAGTTTCCGGCAAGAGCGTGAGCAGGCTGCCGAAAGCGACCGCGATCACGCATTGCACGGCGAACGCCGCGCATACTCCGGCGAATACCGGCCAGGCGCGGAAACGGGTGGTGAGCACGAGGGTCGCGACGAGCGTCTTGTCCGGCAGCTCGACGGCCAGTACCAGGCCGAACGCGCTGAACAGAGCGATCAATGCGGGAGACATGGGTTCGTGCTCACCCCTTTCACTGCAACGATAAAGGGGAGATTCAGAAAACCGCAAGCTGATGGGTTTCGCGAATTGCCTGTTCAGGTCCGCAGAATGCCGGTCGCCGGTCGGCCGGATTATTTTTTTCGGTGCGCCGAATTCTGTTTTCCGGCTGCGGTACGGTGCGGGTCATGTCTGCTGACCACGTCGTCGTCACCACCACCGTCGACTCCGAGGCCGCCGCGCGCACCATCGCCGCGAGCGCCATCGAGGCCCGGCTCGCCGCGTGCGCCCAGATCGTGGGGCCGATCACCAGCGTCTTCCGGTGGGAGGACGAGGTGCAGACGGCGGCGGAATGGCGGGTCGAGTGCAAAACGGCCGCGGACCGGTCGGGCGCGCTGGAGGAGTTCCTGAACGTGCGGCATCCGTACGACCTGCCTGAGGTGATCGTCACGCCGATCGTCGGCGGCAGCCCGCGGTACCTGTCGTGGCTCGTGGAGGAAACCCGGTAGACGCCACCTGATCGGGGGAGATCTGCCGTCTCCCGGCACCGGGTTTCGGCAGGTCGGGGGGACGTTGGTCCCGGCTGGTTCAGGACGTGTTGAACTGGCTGGCGCGGGTGCGCGCGCGGAGGATCGGACACGTGGATGTCCTTGAGCTCGCGCGGTGGCAGTTCGGCATCACCACCGTCTACCACTTCCTGATGGTCCCGCTGACCATCGGACTTTCGGTGCTGGTCGCGGCCATGCAGACGGCATGGGTGCGCACCGGCAATCCGCGGCACCTCAAGATGACGAAGTTCTGGGGCAAGCTGCTGCTCGTCAACTTCGCCATGGGCGTGGTGACCGGGATCGTGCAGGAGTTCCAGTTCGGGATGAGCTGGAGCGCCTACTCCCGGTTCGTCGGCGACGTGTTCGGCGCGCCGCTCGCGATGGAAGGCCTCCTCGCGTTCTTCGTCGAGTCGGTCTTCCTCGGCCTGTGGATCTTCGGCTGGGACCGGCTGCCCAAGCGGGTCCACCTGGCGTGCGCCTGGGCGTTCTCGCTGGCCACGATGGCCTCGGCGTACTTCATCCTCGCGGCGAACTCGTGGATGCAGCACCCGGTCGGCGTCGAGTTCGTGAACGGCAAGCCGACGATGAACTCGATCGGCGCGGTGCTCACGAACAACACCGCGCTCGCCGCGATCCCGCACACGCTGGCCGGCGCGTTCTCGGTGGCGGCGGCGTTCCTGGTCGGCGTGGCCGGCTGGCACCTGTGGCGGCGGCGTTCGACCTCGGACGAACACCGCGAGGTCTGGCGCTCGTCGCTGCGCCTCGGCGGCTGGGTCGGCGTGGTGGCGTTCGCGGTGCTGGCGATCACCGGCGACATGCAGGGCAAGCTGATGTTCGAGCAGCAGCCGATGAAGATGGCGTCGGCAGAGGCGTTGTGCCACACGGAAAAGCCGGCGAGCTTCTCGATCATCGCGATCGGCGACGTGGCTAACGCGAACTGCGAGGACGTCAAGACGTTCAACGTGCCCGCGCTGCTGTCTTTCTTGGCGCACAACGACTTCTCGACCGAGGTCAAGGGCGTGGAGAACCTGGTTTCGGAATACCAGGCGAAATACGGCACGAACTATCCCGACGACCCGGCACTCGGCTCGCTGGCCGGGAAGCCGATCGACTACGTGCCCAGCCTGCCGGTGACGTACTGGGGCTTCCGGATCATGATCGGCTTCGGCGCGATCTCCGCGGGCATCGGCCTGCTTGCCCTGTGGCTCACCCGGCGCGGCCGAATCCCCGGCGGACGCTGGTTCCCGCTGATGGTGCTGGGCGGCATCGCGACGCCGTTCATCGGCAACAGCGCGGGCTGGATCTTTCACGGAAGATGGGACGGCAGCCGTTCGTGGTCGCACCCAACCCGGACCGGCGTCGAGGGCATGTGGATGTTCACGGCACAGGCGGTGTCGAAGCTGACGGTCGGCGAGGTGCTGACGTCGCTGATCTCGCTGACGGTGCTGTACGCGGTGCTGGGGGTGGTGGAGCTGTACCTGATGCGCAAGTACATCCGGGGCGGGGTGGATGCGGTGATGCCGCCTGCTGCTTCCTCCGGCTCTGGCTCTGATTCCGATTCCGAGGACTCCGATGGCTCCGATGACCAGGCGCTTTCGTTCGCCTACTGACCCGGTGGAGCGGGCCGGGGTGCCGCCAGAAGACCCGGAGGGCCGGGTCTGGGCGCGGCCCGCTCCACTGGCCTGGACGAGCTGCCGACACATGCCTTCCGCCGCGTACGCAGCCCCCACCCTCTCCGGGGGGACGCCCCGTACCCAGCGTAATCGCGTGGTGGCTCTCGCGGGTTACCCACAGCAGATCTGTGGACAACTCGGCGGGTTGTGGATAACTCAGGGCCATCGTGGGGACAACCCGGTGGCCGACCGGATGACGTCGGCGGATGCCGGACGAGGTGAGTGGGGATGACACTCGAAACGCTGTGGTTCGCGATCGTCGCGCTGTTCTGGCTGGGGTACCTCTTCCTCGAAGGATTCGACTTCGGCGTCGGCATGCTGCTGCCGGTCCTCGGGAAGACGAACACCGAGCGGCGCGTCCTCGTCAACACGATCGGGCCGGTCTGGGACGGCAACGAGGTCTGGCTGATCGTCGCGGCCGGGGCGACGTTCGCGGCGTTCCCGGGCTGGTACGCGTCGCTCTTCTCGGGCGCTTACCTCCCGCTGCTGCTCGTCCTCATCGCGCTCATCGGCCGCGGCGTCGCGTTCGAGTACCGCGGCAAGGTCGACTCCGAACGCTGGCGGCGCGCCTGGGACCGCGTGATCATCATCGGTTCCTGGGTTCCGCCGCTGGGCGTCGGGCTGTTGCTCGCGACCACCGTGCTCGGCCTGCCGCTCGACGCCCAGGGCAACCGCGTCGGGTCGCCGTTCGAGTCGGTCCGGTGGGACACGCTGCTGGGCGCGGTAGCCATCGTCGGGTTCTCGCTCGTGCACGGCGCGGCGTTCCTGGCTCTCAAAACCACCGGTGACCTGCGGGAACGTGCCCGCACCATCGCGCTGCGCGTCCTCCCGGTCGGACTGCTGCCGCTCGTCGCGTTCCTGGTGGTCGTCCAGGTCCGCGAAGGCAAACTGTGGACGCTCGTCTCGCTGGTGATCGCCGTCCTCGCCGCCGTGGTCGCGTGGCTGCGGCTCTACGTCGACCGCGACGGGCAGGCGTTCGCCGCGCTCGCGGTCGTCATCACGGCCGCCGCAGTGACCTTCTTCGGCGCGCTCTACCCGAACGTCCTGCCGTCCACATTGGACCCGGCGCATTCGCTGACCATCACGAACAGCGCGGTCAGCCACTACACGCTGACGGTGATGACCTGGGTCGGCGCGTTCGGAGCGCCCGCGGTGCTGATTTACCAAGGCTGGACCTACTGGGTTTTCCGCAAGCGCATCGGGGTCCAGCACATCCCGGCGGTGCACGCACCATGACGAAGCTTCCCGGCCGCGCACCCCTTTCCGCCACGAGGTCCCCCATGGACCCGGTGCGGCCGGGCAAGGGTCCGCTCGGCGCGCTCTCGGCCCTGGGGCCGGCCGCGCGCCGAGCGCTGATCCTGGTCGCGGTGCTGTCGTTCGGGAACGCGATATTCCTTGTCGGACAAGCCTTTCTGCTGGCAGATGTCCTCGCGGATGTGGTCTCCCAGGGGATCGGGGGCCGCGCCGTCCAGTTGGCTGTTCTGTTCGCGCTCGTCGTGGGCCGGGCAGGCACCAGCTGGGCGGTGCGGGTTGTCTCCGCCCGCGCCGCCGCGACCGCGCAACGCGACCTGCGCGCCCGCGTCGTCGACCACGCCTTGCGCCTCGGCCCGGAATGGCTCGCCCGGCGCGGCCACGGCGAACTGACGACGCTCGTCACGCGCGGCCTCGACGCACTCGATTCCTACTTCCGCGAGTACCTGCCCGCTCTCGTCACCGCCGCGGTCGTCCCGCTCGCGGCGGGTGCGGCGATCCTGTGGACAGATTGGCCTTCGGCGGTGATCATCGCCGCGACGGTCCCCTTGCTGCCGATGTTCGCTGTCCTGGCCGGAAAATTCACCGCCGACCGCGTTTCCGGCGCGACGGACGCGGTGCACCGGATGTCCGGCCTGCTGCTCGAACTGGTGCGCGCGTTGCCGGTGCTCACCGCGTTCCGGCGCGCTGACGCGCAGGCCGCGACCGTGCGGAAACTGTCGGATCGGCATCGTCGCGCGACGCTCAAGACCTTGCGGGTCGCGTTCTCCTCGGCGTTCGTGCTCGAACTCGCGGCGACGCTGTCGGTCGCGCTGGTGGCCGTCGTCATCGGCGTCCGGCTGGTGTCAGGATCGCTCCCGCTGGCGATCGGACTCGGCGTGCTGATCCTCGCTCCCGAGTGCTACCAGCCGATTCGCGCGGTCGGCGCGGCGTTCCACGCGAGCGAGGACGGCGTGGAAGCGGTCCGCCGCGTGACTGAGGTGCTCGCGGAGCCGGTCCCGGCCGAAGGGACGCGGACCGCGCCCTGTGGATCGTTGGTTGTGTCCGACCTAAAAGTCGCCCGGCGCGGCGGATTCGCGCCCGACGGCGAAAGTTTCTCAGTCCGGCGCGGCGAGATCGTGTGGCTGCGGGCACCGAGCGGTGGCGGTAAATCGACAACGCTCGCGACGCTGCTGGGCTTCGTGCCCTCCTACGACGGATCGGTGCTGGCCGGGGACGTACCGCTGGCGGAAGCCGACCTCGAACGGTGGCGCGCGGGGATCGCCTGGGTTCCGCAGTCGCCGGTATTCAGCGGCGGCACAGTGCGGGAAGAACTCGCTGGATCGGACCTAGACGCCGTGCTCGGCGAACTGGGGCTGCAAGGCCTCGCCGACCGTCCGGTCGACCGGCTTTCCCTGGGGCAACGCCAGCGCGTCGCCGTGGCCCGGGCGTTGCTGCGCGTCCAGTCGGGCGCGTGGTTGCTGCTGCTGGACGAGCCGACCGCGCACCTGGACGACGTCAACGCGCGGCGGGTCATGGACGCCGTCGAGCGAGCGGTCGAGAACGGGGCGGCAGCGGTAATCGCCGCGCACGAACGTTCTGCTGCGGTGGCCATTTCGGACTCTCCTCCCGCAGCTGCAGTTGAGTCCACTTCGGACAGTGCAGAGGCGCGGCCGCTTCCCTGGCGAATAGTGCTCGACCGACGGCTGTTCTCCGGTGCCTTGCTGGGCACCCTGGCGCTCTTGGCCGGGATCGCGCTGACCGCGACTTCTGGCTGGCTGATCGCCAAAGCGTCCTTGCAGCCACCGATTCTCACGTTGACGGTCGCGGTCGTCGGGGTGCGCGCCTTCGGATTGGGCCGGGCTGGACTCCGGTACGTCGAACGGCTCGTGACGCACGACGCCGCCTTCCGGATCGCCGGGCGGTTGCGGGTTCGGCTGTGGAATGCGTTGGTGCGCTTGGGTCCGGCGCGCAGTCTCGAAGCGGGAGAGAGCCAGCGTCGGCTGGTGACAGACGTCGATACCGTGCGCGATCTGTTGCCGCGCGTCGTTTCGCCGCCCATCGTGGTCGGTTTGGTCGCGGCCGGGGCGATCGCGGTGCAGACGTTGGTGCTGCCGTCGGCTGGTCTGGTGCTGGCCTTGACCGTGCTGGTGGGCTTGGCGGCTCCGGCGGTCGCGTTGCGCTTGGAACGCCGGGCGACTTCCGCTCTCGCGGCTGGACGTCGCGACGTCGCCGCGCGGGTCCTGGTGCTGTTCTCGTCGGCTGCGGAGTTGCTCGCCTACGGCCGGGCGGCCTCGCGCCGCCGCGAGCTTGCTTCGACGGACACCCAACTGGCCGCCGGCACCCGGCGGCAGGCCTTCGGCGCGGGAGCGGCGGATGCGGTGATCACCTTGGCGACGGGGGCGGCCGCGGTGGTCAGCACGATGCTGGCCGCGGAGGCGGTCGGACGCGGGGAGTTGGCGGGGGTGATGGCTCCGCTGCTGGCGTTGGTGCCGTTGGCGCTGGCGGAGGTGTTGGCGCTGCTCCCGCAGGCGGCGGTGCATTGGGACACCCTGCGAGCGGCCCGGGTTCGACTTGGCGCGGTGGTTGGCGAGGCGGCGGATGAGCGTTCGCTGGAGGCTGGTTCTGCCGGATCAGACGCAATGACCCACGCGGTTTCCGGTGCTGCGGATGCGCACTCAGAACCAGGCCGCGCGGTTGTTGAAACGGCCGTCGCCGCTCAGCCTGGGGACCGTCCGGCCGCGGTTCGGTTGCGGGGTGCTGAGCTGGGGTGGCCCGGCGGGGCGGCGGTGCTGAAGGACGTCGATCTGAGCGTGCCGACCGGGGCTTATGTGGCGGTCGTCGGGCCGAGTGGGGCGGGGAAGTCGACGTTGGTGGCGGCTCTGCTGGGGTTCCTTCAGCCTCGAAAGGGCGAGGTGGTCGCACCGACGAAGGTGGCTTGGGCACCGCAGGAACCGATGTTGGTTTCGACCACGGTGGCGGAGAATTTGCGGCTCGCGAATCCGTTGGCAGAAACGTCCGAGCTACGGCGGGTGCTGGATCAGGCGCAGCTGCCGGAGCTGGATTTGGCGACGGTGCTCGACAGCGCCGGGACCGGGTTGTCCGGTGGGCAGGCGCAGCGGGTGGCGTTGGCGCGGGCGTTGCTGGCGGCTCCGTCGGCGGAGTTGGTGTTGCTTGACGAGCCGACGTCGCATCTCGACGAGCCGACGGCGCGGGCCTTGCGGGCGACGTTGCGTACTGAACTCGCTGGACGGACGGTCGTGCACGTAACGCACAATGCGGACGAAGAGCTTCAAGCGGACCTTGTTTTCGAGGTCCGGGACGGGCGCGTCGTGCGGCGGGCGTTGCCGCGGGTGGCGGCGTGACGGAGGGTTGTTGGTGACGGTCACGATTTCGGGTCAGGGGCTGGGGGCCGCGCTAAGGTCGGAGTTGCTCATGGACCCGACACTCGCCGCGCGCGCCCTTTCCGCGGCCACGGAGATCACCAGCACCGCCTTGTCCGGGGACGACCCGGAGGGGGTGCTGGAAACAGTCGTGGCCAGGGCTGTCGAGTTGGCCGACGCCGATCTTGGCCTGGCGATGGTCAGCGCCGACGACGGGCGCGTCGTGGTCGAGGCGGCGTACGGGGTCGACGGTTTGCTCGCGGAGGTGCCGACGGGCGACGTCGAACGCGGGCCGGTCGGGGAGTTGCGCGGGCTTACGCTCGAAACGGATTCCGCGGCGGGCCGGGTCGCGCGCGGCAGCGAGCCGATCGCGGCGGAGGACTTCATCGTCGATCCGCGGACGGCGCCGTATGTGCCGGATGAACTGCGCGGGTACGGACCGTTCGCGGCTGCGCCGTTCGGTTCCGGCGGGCGGGTGCTTGGCGCGCTCACGGTGTACCGACGACAGGGCCGCGAGCCGTTTTCCGCGGGCACGGTGGAGATGCTCGCGGCCTTCGCGGCGCAGGCCGGCGTGGTGCTCGCGCTGGCCGAGGGCGCTAACGCGCGCCATCGCGTGACCCTCTACCAGGAGCGCGAGCGGATCGCCCGCGAGTTGCACGACGTGATCGTGCAACGGCTCTACGGCACCGGCATGCAGCTGGACCGGGTCCGCCGCAACATGCGGAAACGCTTCGCGCAGGCCGACGGGGCGCGGCTGTCCGACGCGATCGACCAACTGGACCAGACCATCGAGGAAATCCGCGGCACCGTGCGCGCGCTGCGCTCGCCGGAGCCGCGCCACGACCCCGGCTCCCCGACGGACCTCGCCGAATCCGCGCGCGGCGAAGTCCGCATCGCCGGAGAATTGCTCGGCTACCCGCCGACCCTGGAGCTGTCCGGCGAGTTCGCCGACATCCCCGCCGAACGGGCCGACCACATCCGGGCCGCACTGCGCGAGGCACTGTCCAATGTGGTCCGGCACTCGGGCGCGAGCGAAACGCGGGTGACGCTGACCCGGGATGCCGAGGGCGTGAAGCTTCGCGTGCGGGACAACGGGTCTGGGGTGCCGCAAGGGGTGGCGACCCGGGGGCTGCGGCATCTCGCCGAACGTGCTGATGCTGCTGGTGGCCGGTTTTTCCTCAATTCTTCGCCTAGTTTGGGTACGTTGGTGGCGTTTGATTTGCCGCTTGAGTGAGTGTCTCTGGTGGTCGCGGTGCTGTGCGAGGGTTTCTTTGGCATTGCGGCGGGCGGGAATGCGGGTAATCGCAACACCGGTGACCGTGGCACGGTGATCGGTGAGGGTAGGCAGCTGTGGTGCGGGCGGCTGCGGTATCGCGATCGGCGTGCGCAGTGGAGCGCAATGCGGGCGATCGCGGCACGGTGATTGGTGAGCCTAGGCAGCTATGGTGCGGGCGAATGCGGCATGGCGATTGGCGAGCGCAGGTGACTGCAATACAGGTGACTGCGGCATAGCCATGGACCTGCGGACGCGACCGCGACCATCGGCGAGTGCAGGCAATCGCAGTGCACGCGACCACAGTGCAGTGATCGTCAGGCGCAGGCAATCGCGGTGCGGGCGAATGCGGCATGGCGATCGGTGAAGGGAGGCGATCGCAGCGCAAGCAATCGCAGCGCAGTGCAGTACAGCGATCGGTGAGCGCAGGTGATCGCGGTCCTGGTGACTGCGGCACGGTGATCGGGAGGGCAGGCAATCGCAATGCAGGCGATTGCAGCACAGCGATCGACGAGCGGAGACAACCCGATCGACGCGCGGAGGCAACCGCGGCCTTGCCATCGACGAGCGCAAGCAAACGCAGTGCAGGCCGCGGCATAGCGATCGACTGCAAACCCGCGATGTCGCAACGCCGATGCCGCGACCGGAAGGCCGATGCCGCAACGCGGACACCGCGGCGCGAAGGTGGACACCGCTACGCCGATTCCGCGACGCGAAGGCGGTGCCGCAACGCCGATGCCGCAACGCCGATGCCGCGACGCGAAGGCGGACACCGCAACGCCGGCATCGCAACGCGGAGGCTGGAACCGCACGCACCAACGGGCGCGCCCACCATCACCCCGCCACGGCGCAACAGTTCGTCAGCCACCGGCCCAATCGCCGCATTGCCTTGACTGCAGGGCAAATGCCGCCGTGTCGCGAGTCCGAAGTGGAAATTACCGCGCCGCGCGCGCACGTCGCGGTAACCACGTCGCACCGAGTTGCCGTTGTCGTGGACTTGTCACGTCAGCCGTATCGCATAGTCGGGCAACTGTGTCGCCGACCCCGCGATGCGGCGACCTAGTGCCGTGCGAAATCGCCACCTCGGCCTCGTGCCATTTCCGGCTGCCACCTCGAAATCAGCTGTTCGCAACCGTCGTCGCGAATCCGCCGCCTCGGATCGCCGTGGGCGTACTGCGTATGCGTTTGTCTCAATCGCTCGCAGCAAACACGCTGTCTCAACCTCGCGCCGCTGTGAACCCACCGCTGTGAACACACCGCGCACCAAGAGATTCAGCCTTCACGAGTCATCGAACACGCTCCTTCCTCGAATTCTTTCGCCTGCCACCGAGCCGTTGTCCATGGTAGCGAACAATCGAACATCCATTCGGCACTCAATTGGGTGAACCAATCCACGGAACTCGGCTACCCTCAGCTCTGTCTTGGCCGCCGAGAACCCCGTCCGCAGCAACGCGGGCGGGGTTTGGGCGCGGAATCAGCAGAAGTCAGTCGCGGTTAGCGAAGAAAGCGCGAATGTCGCCGGCGAGGAGGTCGGGGCGTTCCATCGCCGCGAAGTGTCCGCCTTCCTCGAAGCGGCTCCAGTGCACGATGTTGGTGTTGTCGCGTTCGGCGAAGGTCTTGATGGTCTGGAAGTCGTCCTTGAACACCGCCACTCCGGTGCGCGCGTCGCTCACGCGCGGTTCGGCCTGTGCGCGGGCGTTCTCCAGGTAGCTGCGGCTCATCCCGGAAGCGGCGTTGGCGAACCAGTTCACGCTCACCTCGAGCAGGATGGTTTCCAGCGGGACAAGGGAAGTCCCGTTGCCGAAGGAGTTGAACAGCTCGCTGTAGGCGAGTAATCCGATCGGGGAGTCACTGAGGCCAACGGAAACCGTCTGGGGGCGCGAGGCGTTCATCGTGTTGTAGCCACCGACTGATTGAAACCATTGCATGTGCGCGAGGCCGGCGTGGTCGGCGGGTTCGAGGCGTTCGAACTCCGCCGGGTCGCCGGACGGGAACGAGAACAGCTGCAGGACGTGCAGGCCGAGGAAACCGTCCGGGTTCAGCAGGCCGAGTTCCCGGGCGACCATCGCGCCGTTGTCCGAGCCGTGGATTCCGTAGCTCTCGTACCCGAGGCCGCGCATCAGGCGGTCGTACGCGGCGGCGACGCGGGCGACTGTCCAGCCGGCTTCGGCGACGGGCTGGGAGAAGCCGTAGCCGGGTGCGTCGGGGATGACGACGTCGAAGGCGTCCTCGGCGCGGCCGCCGTGCGCGACCGGGTCGACCAGGCGGTCGATCAGGTCGAGGTAGTCGACCGACGAGCCGGGGTAGGTGTGCGCGAGCAGCAGCGGCGTCGCGCCGGGGTGGGCGGAGCGGACGTGGATGAAGTGGAACGTCTGGCCGTCGATCTCGGTGGTGAAGTGCGGGACGGAGTTGATCCGCGCTTCGGCGGCGCGCCAGTCGAAGGTCCGCCACGCTTCGAGCGCCGTGCGCAGGTAGGCGTTCGGGGTGCCGGCGTCCCAGTCGTCGGTCGGCGACGGCTGCGGCAGGCGGGTGCGGGCGAGGCGGTCGTGGAGGTCCGAGAGTTCGGCGTCGGTGACCTCGACGGTGAAGGGGCGGAGGGTGAGGGAGGCGGTTGCGTTCGTCATGAGAAAGACACTAGGAGGCTATTAGGCTAGATTACTTCCTAATAGAACAAGGAGTTTCGATGGCCGATCCGACGGCGCGGTTGCTGGCGCTGCTCGCCCTCCTCCAGACCGCCGCTGGACGGAGCGGCAGGGAGCTGTCCGAGCGACTGGGCGTCTCGGCCCGGACGATCCGGAGCGACGTCGAACGGCTGCGTGACCTGGGCTATCCCGTCGAGGCGACGCGCGGCAACGTCGGTGGCTACCGGCTCGGCTCGGGCGGGAAGCTGCCGCCGCTCCTGCTCGACGACGAGGAAGCGGTGGCGGTGACCGTCGGGCTGCGGGCCGCGGCGGGCATTTCCGGGATCGAGGAAGCCGGTACGCGGGCGCTCGCGAAGCTCGAACAGGTCCTGCCGTCGCGGCTGCGTCCGACGGTCGACGCGCTGCGCTCCACGATCGACCGCGGTCCGGAGAACACCGGCACCGACGCGCCCGATCCGGAGGTCGACGCCGCCGTCCTGCAGGAGGTCGCGCGGGCGATCCGGCACGTCGAATGGCTCCGGTTCGACTACGCGGACGAGCTGCGGCTGGTCGAGCCGTACCGGTTGCTCAGCTGGCAGCGG
Source organism: Streptomyces sp. AA4 (assembly GCF_000158875.1). Taxonomy (NCBI): domain Bacteria; kingdom Bacillati; phylum Actinomycetota; class Actinomycetes; order Kitasatosporales; family Streptomycetaceae; genus Streptomyces; species Streptomyces sp. AA4. The sequence goes on from NZ_GG657747.1 coordinate 171,567, forward strand.
CGCTGGCACCTGGTCGCCCGCGACCCGCGGGACGGCAGCTGGGCGACCTACCGCGTCGATCTGATGCAGCCGCGGATGCCGACGCGCCGCCGGTTCGAGCCGAATCCCTTGCCTGGCGGGGATTACACCGCCTTCGCGATGCGCACGATCGTGGCGAGCGGGTGGATCGTGCACGCGCGCCTGCGCATCGACGCACCGGCGGACAAGGTGCTGGCGCGGATCAACCCGACGGTCGGCGTCGTCGAACCCATTGACGACAACCACTGCGTGCTGGTCACCGGCGCGGACAGTTTGGACACCGTGGCTGTCTACATTGGAATGCTAATGATGGACTTCACCGTCGAGTCACCGCCGGAACTGATTCCGTTGCTGCAGTTGCTGTCCGAACGCTACGCGCGGGCCGTCGCGGGCAGCTGATTCACTTGCCGCGCCGGGCGATCCACGCGGCGGCCTGGGTGCGGCGCTGCATGCCGAGCTTCGCGAGCACGGACGTCACGTAGTTCTTCACCGTTTTCTCGGCGAGGAAAAGACGTTCGGCGATCTCGCGGTTCGACAACCCCTGTCCGATCAGCTCCAGGACGTCGCGCTCGCGGTCGGTCAGGGCGGCCAGTTCGTCGGTCGGCGGATGGCGCAGTTTGTCGAGCACGCGAGCGGTGCTGACCGGGTCGAGCAGCGACCGGCCGGCGGCGACCTCGCGGACCGCGTTCACCACGTCCTGGCCGCGGACCTGCTTGAGCAGATAGCCCGAGGCGCCCGCCATGATCGCGCCGACCATGGCTTCCTCGTCGTCGAACGCGGTGAGCATGAGGCAAGCCGGCGGATTCGGCTTGGACCGCAGTTCGCGGCAGAGCGTGATGCCGTCGCCGTCCCCGAGCCGGACATCGACGACCGCGACGTCCGGCTCGACGTGCATGGCCACCGCGAGCGCCTCTTCGACGCTCCCGGCCTCGGCGACCACTTCCAGGTCGGCCTCGTCGCTGAGCAGGTCGCGCAGGCCCCGCCGGACGAGTTCGTGGTCGTCTACGAGCAGCACCTGGATCGGCATATCTCCAGGTTACGGGCCGTGAGGCGGTTCGTCTGCCGGTGGTGCCGCACGACACCAGGAGTCACCGCTCGCAGGCGATTCCGTCTCCGTCGCGGTCCAGGGCGGGGCGGTAGCCCGGGTCGCCGCGGTGCAGCGGCGCGACCCCCGCAGCCTTCGCGGCCGCGCAGTTCTTGTAGTACGCGCTGCTCGGCTGCTCAGGTTCCGGCGCGTCCTCGACCGGCGGCGGGGCGGGTTGCTCGGACGTGCGCGGCGCGGGAGGCGGCGCGGGCGCTTCCTTCGGAGGAGCCGGGGGCGGGACCGGCGTCGGCGCGGTGATCACGCCTTTGCACGGTTCCGCCCACAATCCCGTCGCAGCTTGCTGGGCCGCATTCGCCGCGTTGCGCAGCGAATCGGAGATGACATTGCCCGCCAGCCGGGCATATCCGGAGGAGAGCGCGGCGGTCGCGTAATCGGTGCCGTCGCTCAAGGCCAATGCGACGCCGTCGGTGGTGTCCGCGGTGATCTTCACCGCCGCGCCAGTGAGCTTGTTGTTGGCCCAAATCGCGGTTTCGCTCGCGTAGCAGTTGTTGCCGGTCGCCACTTCGAGTCCGAGGATGTGCACGGTGCGATGGCTGCCGTCGGAACCGGTCAGTTCGATGTTGGCGGCGTCGGTGATTTTGCCGACGGTGTAGGTCACCGGTACTGGGGTGGCCGAGGTGGTTGCCGAAGTCGGGGGCGGAGCGGCCGGTGCGGCGACCGGCTCCGGAGTCGGCGCCGACTTTCCGAAAACCGCGCCAAGAAGAAAAAGAACCGCGAAGACGCTGAGCACCGCCGTCAGCCAGGCCGGGAATTTCAGCCGGGGACGCGACGGCGGCGCGGGCGTGGAGTGCATTCGGAATTCCTCTTCCTGAGGCGGGTGCCGAATGGTGTTCGCAAAACCGGCGGCAAGTGTTACGCGGCCGGCAGCAAGAACTAAGAAGACGTCACGGATCCGTCACAAAGGCAGCGTTTCCCGTTCCGCTTGTGACGATTCGCTCGCTGCTCGCGATGGACAAGGGAACTGCCCAGGAGAAAGCGCATCCACGATGGCCGAGCTGATCGAACGACTGTCCCTGTCCTCGCGCGGGCGGGTGCCCGCGAGCGGCACGGAATTCACCGCGCTCGACGTGAAGACGACCGGACTGCACACCGGCCGGGTCCTGGAGGTCGCCGCGATCCGGTTCCGCGGGGACGGAACGTTTCTCGGCGAGTTCGCGACGGTCGTCGCCGCGGACGCGAGCCGGCGCAACCCGCACCGCATCACCGCGGCCGAACTGGCGGACGCGCCGGCCTTGAGCGGCATCCTCGGCCGGTTGTTCGAACTGTGCCAGGGCGCGGTCCTCGTGGCGCACGACCTGTCCTCGGTGGAAGGGCTCCTCACCGAGATCGGCCAGCTGGGCGTCCGGCTGCCGCGACTGCCAGCGATCTCGCTCAAGGACACCGCGCAGGCGGCGTTGCCCCTGCCCAACTACCGCCTCGCCACCATCGCGCGCGCCTTCGGCATCGAGGACTTTCCTGGCTACCTGGCCGAACCGGCCGCCCGGGCATGCGCGCAGGCGATGCTCGCGCTCGTCGGTACGCACGGGTTGCGGTTGGCGCAGCCGGTGCGTTTTCCGGAACTGCCGTGGTACGCGGGCAATGCGGCGACCCTGCGCCGGACGGTGGCCGGTGCGGAGACGGGCTGGATGGCCGAGGCGGTGGACCGCGTTCCCGCGGGCGCCTGGGGACCAGTCGCGCAGGCTTACCTCGACCTGCTCGCCGAGGCGGTCGGCGACCAGTTCCTGACCGACGAGGAGGTCTGGGCGCTCGCCGACCTCGCCGCCGAAGCCGGGATGGCCGCGGCGGAGGTGCAGCGGATCCACACCGGCTTCATCGCCGAACTGCGCCGGGTCGCGGAGGCCGACGGGGTCGTGACTTCCGCCGAATACCGCGAACTGCGGCAGGTCGCGGACGCGCTGGGCGCGTTGGAAGTGGTGGTGGACCTCAAGGTCACCGCTACCGGGGACAAGCCGACGCGAGTCCTGGTGCTCGGTACGACGGCGGACGCGGACCAGCTGCGGGCGCGGGTGCTGTCCGAAGGGTTCCAGCTCGCGAAGAACCTCACGGGTTCGGTCACGCACCTGGCGTACGACTCGGGAGTGCGCGACTCCGAACCGCGGCTTTCCCGGGCGCTCGAACTCGGTGCGCACGTCGCGCGGCTCGACGAGGCCGCCGTGCTGCTGGGCTTCGCCCCAGCTCCGCAGCCGAGGCACCAGAAAGCACCGTCGAGCAGCGGGCACCTGGTCGGGCGGGTGCTGATGGGCCTCGGGCTGGTCCTGATGGTCCTCACGGTCGCCGCGATGTTCGGCGGGGCTGGGCTCGGGCCGGGGATCGTGCTGGCCGTTTTCGCCGTCGGTGCGCTGGTCGGCGGCTGGTACCTCGACGAGACGAAGCGCGCGACGGCCGGGTCAGCGGGCTAGCGGAGGGAACCTCTTCTCGTTCCGGTCCACCTTCGCGTTCGCCGCTTCCAGCAGGTCGATCCCCAGCACGTCCGCCAGCCGGACCAGGTACAGCATCACGTCGGCGATTTCGTCCTGGACGTTGAACTCCTGTTCCGGGTCCGAGCGCCAGTTCGCGGCCTCCTCCGGCGTCAGCCACTGGAACAGGGCGGTCAGCTCGCCGACCTCGCCGGACAGGGCCATCGTCAGGTTTTTCGGGGTGTGGAACGGTTCCCAGTCCCGGGCGGCGGCGAAGTCGCGGAGGCGCTGGGCGAGGTCGTCTAGGGTCACTGGACCTGACTATCACGCGCGGTGCTCACCTGGGGTGTCCGGGTTGGGCCGAAAAGAGTACGCCGTTGGCCCACACGCTGGTTACCGGCCATACGGCAGACTGTTCGCGTGAGCGTCCCCGACCCGGTCGAGTACACCGCCAAAATCGGTGCGGTTCTCGATACTGTGCGGCGGCTGCTCGACTCCGGCAGCCGCGCTGATCTCGCGCCGCTCGCCCGGCGCGCGGTGGACGACATCGTGGGCATGCTCGAACAGCACGGCGATCTCGCCGGGGACCTTCAGGTGCGGCTCGACCAGGCGGTCGCCCTGTACGCGCGGGCTTGTGCGGCTCGGCCGCCGGATCCGGAGCAGCTCGCGGACTGGGTGCTGGAGGCGGCGTTCAGCGGACGGGCGGTCGCGGTGGCCGATTTCGCGGCGGCGCTCGGGGACGCCGGGCTCGCGCGGATGAAGTCCATTGTGGACGAAATCGCGAACGAACCGGGCGAGAAGCACGAGATCGCGCAGCGGCTGCGCGAGGAAATCGCGGAGGCCAGCGGGGACGTGGACGGGCTGGTCGCCATTCTCGCGGCCAAACCGCCTCGGGTGGACGTCAGTCTCAAGATCGTCCGGGTGTTGCGGGCGGCGGGGCGGCACAGTGAGGCGATCGCGTACGCGGCGCGAGTGCTGACTCCACAGCGGACAGAGAAACCGCGGGCAGTGAAACCGCCGCGAGCAGAGAAACCGCCGCAGGCAGAGAAGTCGCGGCAGGCGGAAAAGCCACCGAAGGCGGAAAAGCCGCAGCGAAAAGAAACACCCCAGCAGAAAGAAGCACCGCCGAAAGAGGAACACTCCATCCCGGAGTACCGCGAGCGGATCGAGCAGCTGATCGCCCAAAAGGAAGCCAGCGCGTACCAGGAAGCCGCGCAGTGCCTCAAAAAGCTGCGCACCCTCCACAAACAAGCGGGCACGGCGGAGGAGTTCACCGGCTACGTCGCCGAGCTGGTGAACGTCCACCGCCGCAAGACCCGATTGCTCGCGGAGATCCGGTCGGCCCGGATCGCGCTTCCGAAGGGCTAGATCTCGGCCAGTGCGGCGCGGTAGGCGTCCAGGTCGTAGTCCAGCTGGTCTTCTTCCTCGGTTTCGGTCAACTGTCCTTCGAGGACGGACACCAGGCGGTCGAGGACGTCGGCGCGGGAAAGGTCCTGCCGCAGCAGGTTCTGCGCGGCGGTCCACACCTCGGCGGGCTCGTCGTCCCACAGCTGGTCCACAATGGACGTCTCAAGGGCGAGCCGGAGGCCGTCCGCGCCGTCGAATTCTTCCGCGGCCAGCGATTCGTGGTATTCCGGGTGCGCGCCGATCACCAGCAGGCGGCGCTGTTCCGGGTCGCCCGGGTCGAGGTCGGTCAGTTCCTCGTCACCGATCACTGTGGACAGTTCGGGCACCGCGAAACGACGGCGCGCCACCACTTCCAGGGCTTCCTCGGCGGATTCGGTGCCGTCGAGGTAGTCGCTGAAGTCGTCTTCCTCGTCGTCGTCCGAGAGGTATTCGCCGAGGTATTCGGTGACCTCTTCCAGCAGCGCGGCCGTGGCCACTTCGGACAGTCCGGCGCGAGCCGCGGCCCAGCCGGCCCAGGACAGCACGACCGGCGCGACGGCGTCCTCGTCTTCCAGCTCGTATTCGCCGTCCAGCAAGGATTCGAGGAACCGGGCCAGCTTCTCCGGGCCGACGCGCAGCGGGTTCGCCGGTTCCGCCCGGCAGCCGTGGTCGACCAGCAGGCCGGCGATTTCGCGGGCGGCGTCGGCGTCCGGCAGGTTCGTGTCGGCGAGGAACTGGGCGACCGCTTCGTCGCGCTGCGCGGCGGTCCACTCGGCGACCGGCGGGGCCTGCGAAGGCTCCGGCAGCGAACGCGCCCAGGTCAGCGCGATGGCGTGGAACCGGGCGTAGTCCTCGCCGACGTCCGGTTCGTCCAGCGCGTCCGTGGCCGCGATCCCGGACACCAGCAGCCGGTGCGCGTCGGCGGGCTCGATTTTCTCCAGCACGACCAGTTCGCCGTCTTCCTCGACCTGCGAGCGCATTTCGGCGAGCACCTCGTGCGGCTCCTCGATGACCACCAGGTCGCGCACCCGGCCGCCCTCGGTGAAGTCCAGCAGCGCGAGCAGGCCGAGCGAATGGTCGCCGCGGGAAAAGACGCACAACACCGACGACTCGTCGCCGTAGACGTCCCCGGTGCGCCAGCATTCGCCGACGCTGACCTGCCCGACCTCGGCGGCCCACTCCGGCTCCGGAATGCCGCGGCCGAGCACGACGCCCAGCGCCTCGGCCGCCGCCGCGCGCTCCTCTTCGGACTCGGCCAGCACCTTCAGCGCGGCCAGCAGCGCCGCCGCGCCGGGCGTGATCTTGCGCTGGGCGAACGCGATCAGCTCGAGTCCGAGCTGGCTTTCCGGCTCGTCCTCCACGACGACGTCCCGCCACTGCCCGACGACCTCGGAACCCAGCAGCTCGATGTCGAACGGACCGGGCTCGGCCGCGACCGCGGAGAAGTCCCGCAGCACGTCCTTGAACAGACCGTTGACGCTGGGGGCGGTGGGGAGGGAACTCTTCTTGCGCGCGCGGCTCACCGGACTCATGCCGCACATCTTGCCTGGGCCCGAAGGCGCGGCATCAGCTGGTCGGCTCCGCCGTGCCGCGTGCCTTCACGCGCCGTTCGCGCAGCGCGTCGTCGAAGTCGACGACGAACGCCCCCGCGGCCATCGCGACCAGCAGCGTCAATCCCAATACCGCGCCGACCCAGGTCAGGACGATAGTCAACATCGTGGCCTCCTTCGCAGGTCAAGTGCGACATCCTGCTGCTCTCAGGGTCGCTTGCGGACGGAGGTGCGGGTATCGGCCAAGTGGTTACGAAGACGCTGGCCGATCGGTCAATTACCCGGCCCTCTGTGCAGGGACGGGACTTCCGAGGCGCGTGTGGGTGAACTCAGAGCTTCCGCAGCCGAACCCGGTTGATCGCGTGGTCGGCGTCCTTGCGGAGCACGAGCGTCGCCCGGGGACGCGTCGGCTTGATGTTCTCCATGAGGTTCGGCTCGTTGATGGTGCGCCACAGGTGCCGTGCTTCTTCGCGGGCCTCGTCGTCGGGCAGGCCGGCGAAGTGGTGGAAGTGCGAGGCGGGGTCGGCGAACGCGGTGTGCCGCAGCTTCAGGAACCGCTCGACGTACCAGTGCTCGATGTCGTCGATGTGCGCGTCGACGTAAATCGAGAAGTCGAACAGGTCCGAAACCGTCAGGCTCGGGCCGGGCTGCAGGACGTTCAGCCCCTCGATGATGAGGATGTCCGGCCGCTCCACGACCTGTTCCTGGTCCGGGAGGATGTCGTAGGCCAGGTGCGAGTACACCGGCGCGGACACCCGCTCGGCCCCGGACTTCACCTCGGTGACGAACCGCAGCAGCGCGCGCCGGTCGTAGCTTTCCGGGAAACCCTTGCGGTGCATGATCCCGCGCCGCGTCAGCTCCGCGCGCGAGTAGAGGAACCCGTCGGTCGTCACGAGGTCGACGCGCGGGTGGTCGGGCCAGCGGGCGAGCAGGGTGCGCAGGATGCGGGCGGTGGTCGATTTGCCGACCGCGACGCTGCCCGCGATGCCGATCACGAACGGAGCTTTGGTGTTGCGGCAGTCCTCGCCGAGAAATGTCGTGGTGGCCTCGTACAGTTGCTGCCGGGCCTTCACCTGGAGATTGATCAACCGCGAAAGCGGCAGGTACACGTCGGCGACCTCGGCGAGATCGATTTGCTCCCCGAGTCCGCGGAGCCGGACCAGCTCGTCCGCGGTCAGCGGCAGCGGAGTGGAGCTGCGCAGCTCCCGCCACTGTTCCCGATGCAGCTCTACATAAGGGCTGAGTTCACGGACCCGTGTGGGCATCGCACACTCCTCGGCCGTCGCCTGCGCTGGCTCCGTCTGCGCTACTTCCGTAACGCCGTATCAACGGTAGGGCTTACCGCGCGTGAACGCGCTGTGATGTGATGCACGCACCCCCGGGCGGGCAAGGATTCGATCACCGAAGGTGACCGTTGCTCCCGAAAACTTCCTGCCACGCGGCGGCGACCTGACGGGCGCACGCAGCCGGGGACACCCCGCCGACGCCGGTGCCGAGACCGGGCATCGCGATCGTCCGCACGGCCGAGGCGACCGGACCGGAATCCAGCTGCCCGCGCTGCCACTGCAGGAACACCGCGCGCGCCGCGAGGTACGGGTGGACGGTGTCGACGGGCAGCCGCTCGCCGGGTTCGCGCATGGTCGGCGCGCTGATCAGCCACGCCGGTTCGGATTCGCCGGTCGGGACGATCACCGATTCGCCGATCGGCAGCTCACCGCCGTAAGAAGCCAGCACCGCGCTGCGCACGCTCTGCTCGATGCCGGGGAACGCCCGCGCGTAGACCGCGTCGATCCCGCCGCGCATCCAGCCGTAGGAGTTGGCCGGGCTGACCACCGCCTGCGCGGCGATGTCGAGCACCGAACCGCGGTGCACCCGGACGGAGCCGCCGAAGTCCGCCACGGCGGACGTCCACGCCGCGGCGAGCGGTTCATCGACGGCGCACAGCACCAATTCCGGCGTTCGGGGAGAACCCGGCGAACCGGCTTCCCCGTGCCCGGCGTGTGTGCCTGAGTCGGCGGTCACCGTTCCAGCATGGCAAAAAACGCCACCCGGCGTAACCGGTTTAGCCACCGGCTGTCCGAGTGAAAAGCGCCACGCACGCGGTCGCTAGCCTGACGTTCGTGTTGCGGATCGCGTATTTCGGCCCTCAGGGCACGTTCACCGAGCAGGCCGCCCGCGCGCTCGCGCCGGGCGAGGACCTGACCCCCTACGAGACCGTCCGGCTGGCGCTGCAGGCCGTCCGCGACGGAGCGGCGGACGCCGCGTGCGTGCCCATCGAGAACTCGGTCGAGGGCGTGGTGCCCGCGACGCTCGACGGGCTCAGCGACGGGGACCCGCTCGTCGCCACGGCCGAGACGATCCTGCCCATCCACTTCAGCGTGCTCAAACGGCCCGGCAGCGGCGAAATCCGCACCGTCGCGAGCCATCCGCACGCGCTCGCCCAGGTGCGCGAGTGGCTGGAGGCGAACCTGCCGGACGCCACCCCGGTCGCCTCGTCGTCCACCGCCGCGGCGGCGGTCGGCGTGGTCGAGGGCGATTTCGACGCGGCTGTCTCCGCCCCGGTCGCCATCGAGCACTACCCGCTCGAGGAGCTGGCCACCGGCGTCGCCGACGTCCGCGACGCGCAGACCCGGTTCCTGATGGTGCGCCGCCCCGGCGAACTGCCCGCGCCCACCGGAGCCGACCGCACGTCGATCGTCGCGGCCGCGGTCAACCGCACCGGGACGCTGTCCGACCTGCTGGTCGAACTGGCCGGCCGCGGGATCAACCTGACCCGGATCGACGCCCGGCCGACCCGCAACAACTTCGGCGAGTACCGCTTTTTCATCGACTTCGAGGGACACATCGCCGAACCTAGGATCATCGACGCGATGACCGCCCTGCGCCGCCGCTCTCACCTGCGCTTTCTCGGTTCGCACCCGCGCGCGGACCAGGTCGCGGCCACCATCGAGGAAGGCGCCGGGAACCAGGATTTCCTCGACGCGCAGGCGTGGGTCGACGCGGTTTTGAAGGGAGAGGGCGCGTGAGGCTGCTGCTGGTCCGGCACGGACAGACCGAAGGCAACGTCCGCCGCGCGCTGGACACCGCGTTGCCCGGCCCGCCGCTCACCGAACTCGGCCGCGAGCAGGCCGCGGCACTCGCCGAACAGCTGAAGGCCGAGCCGATCGTGGCGGTGTACGCGTCGGAAGCGGTGCGTGCGCAGCAGACCGCGGCCCCGCTGGCCGAGGCGTTCGGCTTCGACGTGCAGGTGATCGAGGGCGTCAAGGAGGTCGACGCGGGCGATCTCGAAGGCAACACGGACCTGGACTCGATCGGCGTCTACCTGCGCGTGGTGAAGGCGTGGACGGAGGGCGATCTGGACGTCTCGATCCCCGGCGGCGAGACCGGCAGGCAGGTGCGCGACCGGATGCTCGGCGCGGCGGCCGAGCTGCGGGCCAAACACGAGGAAACCTCGCCGGACGGCGTGGTCGTGCTGGTCAGCCACGGCGGCGCGATCCGGCTCGCCGGGGAATGGCTGGCCTCGAACGTGCCCGCCGAGCTGGCGAACGAGGCCCTGATCCCGAACACGAAGTTCGTCGAGCTGGAAGCCCGCCCCGGTGGCTGGGAGTGCCTGCGCTGGGTCGACACCCGCCTTTCGTGAGCGGTCGATCACTCGTGCGGGGAAACGCTGAGTGAAGCCGGGTCCGGTGGGGAACTCACCGGATGCGGAGCAACCCCGTCCGGACCTGGCACGTCCTCCGGATGAAGGTTTCACCCAGATCGGCGTTCACCAGCACAGCGAGGCGAGTGAGATGGCAAACACGAAGAAACCGTGGATTTCCCTGGTCTTCCTGTCCGCAGTGGGTGCGTCGGGGGCGCTGCTGCTTTCCGCGTGCGGCCAGGGCGCACCCGCCGCGAGCGGGCCGGCGAGTTCGGACACCCCGTCGAGCAGCCCGATGTCGTCGGCCTCGTCCGCCGCGTCGTCCGCTCCGTCTTCCGCGTCGTCCGCGCCGAGCGGCGGCACCGCACCGGCCGAGAAACCGCCCGCCGACAACGGCCTGTGCAAGGCGGGCGACGTGTCGCTGTCGCTGGGCAGCGGCGACGCCGGCGCGGGCTCGCAGTACCGGCCGCTGCTGATCAAGAACACCAGCAGCCAGCCGTGCACCATCCAGGGCTTCCCCGGCGTGTCCTACGTCGGCGGCGAAAACGGCGCCCAGATCGGCCAGCCCGCCCAGCGCGACGGGGCCAAGGGCGATCCGGTGAAGCTGGCTCCCGGCCAGACCGCCGCGGCCGACCTGCAGTTCGCGCAGGTGCGCAACTTCGACCCGGGCGTCTGCAAGCCGACGCCGGTGAAGGGCCTGCGCGTGTACCTGCCGCAGGAGACCGCGTCGAAGTTCGTGCCGCTGGACGGCACCGGCTGCGCGGGCACGAACATCCCGGGCAAGCAGCTCGGCGTGAAGACCGTGCACAAGGTCTGACCGGGCGCTCTGCGCGGGAAGCTCAGCCTCGCGCGCAGAGCTGTTCCGCTTGGACCACCGCGGCCTGTCCGTCGCGGTTGTCGAAGCGGCTGCTGAGCACCATCTTGTTCACCGCTTCGAGGCTTTTGGCCAGCGGCTGGTAGTTGCCGTCGAAGGTCGCCGCCGCCTTGGCCAGCTCCATCGCGCCGGTCACGCGGTGCACCGCGTCGTCGGACATCCGGGTGAACTGCGCCGCGTCGACGCCGCCGGTCGTGTCCGGGATGTGCCCGGCGCGAGCGAACGCGGCGCAGGCGGCCGCGGCGTCGACGTTCGCTCCGGCGCGCTGACCGGACAGCCCCCACAGCAGTCCGAGCACGCATCCGCCGAGCACGAACCCGGCGACCGCGGCGAGGACGAGCGGACGGCGGGCGGCAGGAGGCGGCGGCTCAAGGCCGGTGTCGCGGTCGTCGTCCGGCAGCGGCGGAGTGTCGAGCGCAGTCATCACGTACCTCCGGGCAGCCGGGGTGAGGTGCTATTCCAGCACCAAAACCGCGCCGGATCACTGCTGCGAGCGGACTCCGTCGCCGGTCGAAGCCGTTTTGTCATCGAGCGGGCGTCCGCGCAGCGCGAACAGTGCATAACCGGTCACGAACAGCAGCAGCACGCCGGACGCGGTGAAGGTGTCGCCCGCCGAACCGAGCAGCTTCGTGAGCAACCCGCCGAGCAGCGCGCCGAGCGGAATCGCGCCCCAGACGACGGTGCGCCAGACCCCGAGCACGCGGCCGAGCAGCTCGCCCGGCACCAGCGTGTGGCGCGCGGTCGCGAGCACGACGTTCACCGCCACCACCGCCGCCGCGAACACGCCGAACAGCACCGCGGACACCACCGGCTGGCGGATCAGGCCCATGCCGCCGAAGCCGAGCGCGCAGAACAGCACGCCGCCGACCAGGACCGTCCGCCGTCCGACGCGCCGGACCAGCCGCGGCGTCAACCCGGCCCCGAGCAGGCCGCCGGCCCCGCCGACGAAGGCGAAAGCGCCGAACGTGGCGTCGGACAAATGCAGGTCTTCCAGCGCGTAGAGCACCAGCTGGGCCTGGGCCAGCTCGCTGATCAGACTGAGCAGACCGGCGATCGCGAGCAGCCGCAGCAGCAGCGAATGCTTCCTTAGCCAGCGGAAACCGTCCGCGAAATCCGCCCGGATGTGTGACTTGGTTTCCTGCCGCGGCCGGTAGCTGCCCGCCATGCCCAGCAGCACCGCGGCGCCGACCGCGAACCCGACCGACGAGAGCAGGAACGGGAAGACCGCGAACATGGCGAAGGTGGCGCTGCCGACCGGACCGCCGAGGAACGTCTGGCCGACGATCTCGCACGCCTGCAGCTTGCTGTTCGCGCTCTCCAGCCGGTCGGCCTCGACCAGCGCGGGCGGCAGCACGTTCGCCGCGCTCTCCGCGACCGTCTCCGCGATGCCCACGAGCAGCGACGCGACGTAGATCGTCCAGATCTGCACGGTGCCGAAGGCGAGCAGCGCGACAACGGCGGCGACCACGAGCGCGCGCATCGCGTTCGCGGCGACCATCGCCCTCTTGCGGTCGATCCGGTCGACGAGCGTGCCGGCCGGGATGGCGAACAGCAGCCACGGAAGGAACTGCACCGCCGACAGCGCGGCGATCTCCACCGGATCGCGCGTCAGCGTGGTGGCCAGCAGCGGGAAGGCGACCTTGGCGATGCCGTCGGCGAGATTCGACGTGCCGCTCGACGCGAGCAGCCAGCGCAGCCGGCTGTCCGTCTGACGATGCGACACGAACCACCTCACGAGGAAGAAAACGCCCTGGTGAGGCCAGTCTAGGGAGAACTGCGGCGTTCGGTGACGCTTTGGTGACTTTCGGTGGTTTCCGTGGTGGCGGCCCGATGTTGATCAGGGAACAGCACCGGGGTCTCGCGGCCGGGGCGGGATTCCGCCGGGATCAGCCCCAGCCGAGTTCGTGCAGCCGCTCGTCGTCGATGCCGAAGTGGTGGCCGAGTTCGTGCATCACGGTGATCAGCACTTCCTCGACCACGTCGTCCTCGGTGTCGCAGATTTCGAGGATCGGCTCGCGGTAGATGGAGATCCGGTCCGGGAGCGCCCCGCTGTAGTGGCTGGTGCGCTCGGTGAGCGCGATGCCGTGGTAGAGCCCGAGGATGTCCGGGGCTTCCTCGTTGAACTCCTCGACCAGCACCACGACGTTGTCCATCGCCGCGGCGAACTCCGCGGGCACCTGGTCGAGCGCGTCGGACACGAGTTCCTCGAACCGCGCCTGGCTCATCTCGACGGGCACTGCTCAGTTCCCGCCCGAACCGGAACTCGGCGGCGGGCTCTGCTGCTGGCCCGACGAACCGGAGGACCCGCTCTTCACGCTGCCGGTGACCGCCTGGAACCCGCTGCCGTCCTGCAGCGTGGCCGCGACCTTGCAGTTGACCTTGGTGGACCCGGCGTCCCAGCTCTCCTGCTCGCGCGAGTCCCAGCCCAGGATGAGCTTCTTCGAGGACAGATCGGTGCTGCCGGTGTAGTCCTTCGCGGCCTTGTTGCACTCGGTGTCGAGCCAGGACTTCTGGTCGTCGAGCTTCGGGTAGCCGTCCTTGAAATGCGAGGCGAGGTCGAGCGTCGCGATGATCTCGTAGGAATGCGGCTTGCCGCAGTCGACCGGGTCGCCGACGCCCTTGCCGACCAGCGCGAGGCAGGTGCCCGGGGCCCACACCATCGACTGGTCCTGGGTCTTCGCCGGGCCGGTGGTGGGCTGCAGGGCTCCGCCCGGACCGGCGAACTGCAGACCGCAGCGCAGTTGGCGGTCGCCCTGGGACCACTGCGCCGCGGTCGGCCGCAGCAGGTTGGTGGTGAGCTTGCCGTACGGGTCGAGCGGGTGGCCGAGATACGGGCGCACGTCGGCGTTGCACTGCTGCTGCGCGATGTCCTGCCACTGGTCGAGGCTCGGGAACGGAGCCTGCTGCGGGTACTTCGCGCCGATGTCGACCACGCTGGTGACCTCGAACAGGTGCGCCTCGGTGCACGGCACCTGGTGCGCGTCCGAGGCGTCCTTGGCGTTCCAGGTCAGGCAGGTGCCCGGCGGCGAGTGGAACGCCTGCTGGGCGGCCTCGCTGAGCTTGCCCTCCCCGCCGCCCGCGCCGCCGCCGGCGAGCGTGTCGGTCCAGGAGAAGGCGACGCTCAAGGCCAGCGCGATGACGGCACCGAAGAACACCCCGGCCATCACCACGCGGGTGGTCAGGGTCTGCATACGCGAAGGGAACCGCTCCGAGCGTTGAGACATCGATACCCATGATGCCCGCGCCGCATGAACCGCGCGTGTGCCGGGTCGATTAGGGTGGAACGCGGGGTTTGCAGTGCTGGGGGATTACGGAGCGCACATGACGCAAGACGACAACAGCGGCGTGCAGCCGACCGAGGAGCCGAAGAAGCCGGGCTCGATGCGTTTCCAGGACGCGAACACGCAGCCGCGGCAGCCCTCGGTGGCCGAACAACGGGCCCGCAAGCAGGCCATCGCCGACCAGGAACGCGAACGGCAGGAAGCCCTCGCGGCACAGGAGGCGGCGGACGCGAAGGCGGCCACCAAACGCAAGATCCTGATCGGCGGCGGGGTCACCGTCGGTCTCGTCGGGCTGGTCGCGACGTTCTACACGATCGCGAAGCCCGCCGAGGTCACCGCATCCTGCGTCTCGTCCGACGGGGTCATCCAGGACGACAAGTACTGCTCTGAGGACTACGCGCTCGCCAACCACGGGCACTACAGCGGCGGGTTCTGGTTCATCCCGCTGCCGGGTGGCCACGGGTACACCCAGTACCGCTACAACTACGGCGGCACCGGGAACATCGGCCAGCACGTGTCCGGCGGCAGCTACACCGCGCCGTCGGGCAACACCAACGTCACGACCAAGTCGGGCACCAGCGTCCAGCGCGGCGGGTTCGGCATCAGCGGCAAGAGCGGCACCTCCGGAGGCACCGGCGGGACCGGCAAGAGCGGAGGCTCGTAGGTGTATCGGGACCGGCGGGAACCGCGCCGCGACTGGCAGCGGATCGTCGAAGAGCAGGGCCTGGTCTACGGCACCCCGGCGCGCGACGGCACCGGCAAGCCCCGGCCGTACTGGGACGAATCGGTGCACTACGTCTTCGACATGGACGAGGTGCTCTCGCTCGAGGCGGACGTCGAACTGCTGCATTCGATGTGCCTGGAGGCCGTCGACAACGTCGTGACCACCGAGCAGTACCACCGCTTCGGCATCCCGGAATGGGTGTGGCCGCACATCGCGGAGTCGTGGAAGCGGCAGGACCCGCACGTCTACGGCCGCTTCGACCTGCGCTACGACGGCAAATCGCCGGCCAAGCTGCTGGAGTACAACGCGGACACGCCGACCACGCTGCTCGAGGCGTCGCTGCTGCAGTGGCACTGGAAGACCGACGTCTTCCCCGAAGACGACCAGTGGAACTCCATCCACGAGAAGCTGGTGGAGCGCTGGGAGGAGATCGGCGGCAAGCTGCCGTCGAACGAACTGCATTTCACCTGGTCCGCGGCCGATCCGAGCGGCGAGGACCACGTGACCACGGCGTACCTGCAGGAAACCGCGGCCGAGGCCGGGCTCGACACGGTCGGGCTCGCGATCGAGGAGATCGGCTGGGACCCGGTGCTCAAGCGGTTCGTCGATCTCGCCGAGGCGCAGATGTCCACGGTGGTGAAGCTGTACCCGTGGGAATGGGTCGTCGACGAGGAGTTCGGCAAGTTCGCGGTGGAGACCATGCCGCGCACGCTGTGGGTCGAACCGCTGTGGAAGATGCTCCTGTCGAACAAGACGCTGCTCGCCGTGCTGTGGGAGAACTACCCCGGGCATCCGAACCTGCTGCCCGCGTTCGCGGACGACCCCGGCCTGCTCACCGAGTACGTGCGCAAGCCGAAGCTCGGCCGCGAGGGCGCGAACGTGCAGATCGTGGCCACCGGGTACGAAACGCAGACGGACGGCGTCTACGGCGCGGAGGGCTACGTCTACCAGGCGTTCGACCCGCTGCCCGAATTCGACGGCTACCGGCCCGCGCTCGGCGCGTGGATCGTCGGGGACTCCTCGGCGGGGCTGGGCATCCGCGAGACCAGCGGTTTGGTCACCGACGACGGCGCGGCGTTTGTGCCGCATCGGATCCCGGAGTCGTGATACAACCCTGGATGTCCGATTCCACCGGCTGAATTGGCCATCCAGGGAGACCCCGTGACCTCGACGCTCGCGCTGCCCGCAACGTTCGGTTCCGACCTCGTGCGCGGCATCGGCGCGATCCTGCTGTACGGCATCGTCGGACTGCTGCTGATGTTCGCCGGCTTCTACGCGATCGACTTCACCACGCCGGGCAAGCTGTCGAAGCTCGTCACCCGCGGGCTGCCGAACGCGGTGATCGTGACCGCGTCCGGGCTGCTGTCGATGGCGTTCATCGTGGTCGTGGCGATCTACAGCTCGGCGAGCGACCTGACCGCCGGGCTGATCACGTCGCTGGTCTACGGCCTGCTTGGGGTCATCGTGCAGGTGCTGGCGGTGCGGCTGCTGGA
This sequence comes from Streptomyces sp. AA4, assembly GCF_000158875.1. Lineage (NCBI taxonomy): Bacteria > Bacillati > Actinomycetota > Actinomycetes > Kitasatosporales > Streptomycetaceae > Streptomyces > Streptomyces sp. AA4. Next base: position 188,034 of record NZ_GG657747.1, read on the forward strand.
GTGGGCGACCCGGATCGACGTCGGGTCCACGATCCAGAGCGAGAAGTTCGCGCCGGCGAGCATCGTCGTCGCGGCGGCGCACCTCGGGCTCGGACTGGTCGTCGCGGTAGCGATTTCCTAGCGTTCGCGCACTGCCGCGCGGTCCCGTTCCCACTAACGTGGGAACCGTGCGACTCCTCAGGACGCCGGAAGACCGGTTCGCGGACCTGCCCGATTTCGCCTTCGAACCTCAGTACACCGACCTGTCCGACCCGGACGGCGGGCTGATCAGAGTCGGCTACGTCGAGGCCGGTCCCGCCGACGGACCGCCGGTCCTGCTCCTGCACGGGGAGCCGAGCTGGTCGTTCCTCTACCGGAAAATGCTCCCGGTGCTCGCCGACGCCGGACTGCGGGCGATCGCGCCGGACCTGGTCGGCTTCGGCCGGTCGGACAAGCCCGCGGAGATCGCCGACCACAGCTACGCGCGGCACGTCGAGTGGATGCGCCGGTTCTCGTTCGACGTCCTCGGGCTCGAAGGGGTCACGCTGGTCGGGCAGGACTGGGGCGGGCTGATCGGGCTGCGCCTGGTTGCCGAGAACCCGGGACGGTTCGCCGGGGTGGTCGCGGCCAACACCGGGCTGCCGACCGGGGACGTGGACATGCCGCCGGTGTGGCACAAGTTCCGGGAAGCGGTGGAGGGCGCGCAGATCCTGGACGTCGGGCGGTGCGTGCAGTCCGGCTGCCGGAGCGCGTTGCCGGAGGACGTCCGGGCCGCTTACGACGCGCCGTTCCCGAACGAGATGTACAAGGCCGGGCCGCGGGCGATGCCGGGGCTGGTGCCGACGCGGCCGGACGATCCGGCGTCGGAGGCCAACCGGACGGCCTGGGCGACCTTGACGGAACTGGACGTGCCGTTCCTGTGCGCGTTTTCGGACGGCGATCCGATCACCGGCGCGATGGGACCGATTCTGCAGCGGTCGATGCGGGGCGCGGCTGGTCTGGACCACCCGACGGTGGCCGGGGCCGGGCACTTCCTGCAGGAGGACGCGGGGGAGGTGCTCGCCGAGCACGTGGCGCGGTTCGTGCGGCGGTGAGCCATGGCCGTGCGGGACGGGTTTCCGCACGGCTTTCCGGGCCGCGGGGTCAGGACAGAAAGGCCGCGGCCAGCCGGGGCAGCCTGCGCCGCATCTCGTCGGCGTCCTCGTAGTCGAACTCCCAGTCCGGGTCCAGCGGCGGGTACCGGACGGTGAACGAGTCCGCCGGAAGATCCTCTCCGGTCGCGTCGATGTGCGCGCTCGACGCGATGCCCAGGGCTGCTTCGCATTCCAGTTCCTCGCCGTCCGCTGCGGCCTCGCGCGCCGCGGGCAGTCCGGCCAGTTCGTCCGGGGCGGCCACGATCCGCTCGAAGACTTCCCGGCCCTGCAGGACCAGCCAGCCGCGGAAGTAGTCGAAGCCGTCGTCGGAGCAGCCGCCGTTGACCAGGTAGGCGGCTGCCCACAGCGGCGCGCGGTAGGAGTCGGCCAGGAGGTCCCAGACGATCTGCTGGGCGGCCACGATCTCCTCCCGCGGCCGCGCGGCGAGCAAGGCGCAGGCTTGTTCGGCTACGTCGTAGCTGTCTTCCGGGGCGGAGGCTTGGCCGCGTGCCTCGTCGATCAGGGCCCAGAACTGTTCGGTGTTCACGAGCACGGATCTTCGCACCGGGGTACGACAAAACCGGTGGGGCGAGCGGTCAGGACAGCGCGGCCAGCGAGTCGAGCAGGATCTGCAGGCCCTCGTCGGCTTCGGCTTCGGTGAGCGTCATCGGCGGCCCGATCCGCAGGACGTTTTTGTGCAGACCGCCCTTTCCGATGAGCAGACCGCGCTTTTTCGTTTCTTCCAGCATTTGCTTGGCGGCAACGGTATTCGGCGTCGTCGTGCCGGGTTCGACCAGCTCGACGCCGATCATCAAGCCCTTGCCGCGGACTTCGCCGACGTACGGGCTGTTCGCCGCTCGCAGGCCGCGCAGCAACTGGTCGCCGCGGGCCTTGCAGTTCGCTTGCAGGTCGTGGTCGTCGATGTAGTCCAGGACGGCCAGCGCGCCCTGCATGGACACCGGATTGCCGCCGAAGGTGGAGAACGACTCGGCTTTGAAACAGTCCATGATCTCGCCGCGGGCGACCACGCCGCCGACCGCCAGGCCGTTCCCGAGGCCCTTGGCGAAGGTCATCATGTCCGGCACCACGTCGTGCGCCTGGATGCCCCAGTAGTGGTCGCCGGTGCGGCCCCAGCCGGTCTGGACCTCGTCGGAGACGAACAGGATGCCGTGCTCGTCCAGTACCTCCTTCATCGCCTTGAACAGCCCGTCCGGCGGGGAACTGAAGCCGCCGACGCCCTGGATCGGCTCGGCGATCAGGCAGGCGACGTCGCCCGCGGTGGCGGTTTCCAGGAGTTCCACCAGGTCGGCGACGCAGGCGTCGACGTAAGCCGCGTCGGGGAGGTCGCGGAAGGGGCTGCGGTAGCGGTAGCCGCCGTGGACGTAGTTGACCTTGACCGGGCTCAGCGACGACGCGGACCAGCCGCGGTTGCCGGTGATCGCGACCGTGCCGAACGACCGGCCGTGGTACGAGTTCCGCATCGCCAGCACCTGGTTGCTGCGGCGGTACTGGGTGGCGAGCATCAGCGCGGTGTCGTTGGCCTCGCTGCCGGAGTTGGTGAAGAACACCTTCGCGTCCGGGATGCCGGAGCGTTCCGCGATCCGTTCGGCCAGTTCCACCTGGGAGCGGATCAGGTACAGGGTCGAGGTGTGCAGGACGCCGGTGTCCAACTGCTTGCGGACCGCGTCGCTGATCGCGGGGACGTCGTAGCCCATCGCGTTGGTGAGCACGCCGGCGAAGAAGTCGAGGTAGGTGCGGCCGGTGGAATCGGTGAGCCGGCGATCCTGCGCGTGCACGATTTCGATCGGCTCGTCGTACAGCAGGGACATCCAGGACGGGAGCACCGCGCGGTGGCGCGCGAGCAGGTCGTCGGTCATGTGAGTTCCCTCCGCTCCGGGTTCTAGCGAGTATGGGGAGCGCGGGAAACGGGCGACAACGATCAGACTGTCGGGTTGTCTTCGGGGCGCCGCACAGTGTGTACGGGAAACCGCGTCGAAGTCGTGGCTGGCCTGCGACTACCCTTCTGTCCGTGATTGACCCCAGGACTCTGCGCGAAGACCCGGAAGCCGTGCGCGCGTCGCAGCGTGCCCGTGGCGAGGACGAGGGAGTGGTCGACAAGCTGCTCGACCTCGACACGCGCCGCCGCTCTGCGATCGCGACCGCCGACAAGCTGCGGGCCGAGCAGAAGTCCGTGTCCAAGCAGGTGCCGAAGGCCTCCCCGGAGGACAAGCCCGCCCTGCTCGCCCGGGCCAAGGACCTGTCGGCGCAGGTCAAGGCCGCGGAGGTCGAGCAGAACGAGGCCTCCGAGGAGTTCGACCAGCTGTTCCGCGTCCTGCCGAACCTGGTGCACCCGGACGCGCCGATCGGCGGCGAGGACGACTTCGCGGTGCTGAAGACCGTCGGCGAGGTGCCGACGTTCGACTTCGCCCCGCGCGACCACCTCGACCTGATGGAAGGCCTCGGCGCGCTCGACATGGAGCGCGGCGCGAAGGTGTCGGGCTCGCGGTTCTACTTCCTGTCCGGCGTCGGCGCGCAGCTGCAGCTCGCGCTGCTGAACATGGCCGTGGCGCGCGCGACCGCGAACGGCTTCACGCCAATGATCACGCCGTCGCTGGTCCGCCCGGAGATCATGGCGGGCACCGGCTTCCTCGGCGCGCACTCGTCGGAGGTGTACCGCCTGCGCGACGACGACCTGTACCTGGTCGGCACGTCGGAGGTCCCGCTCGCGGGCTACCACTCGGACGAGATCCTCGACCTCAGCGCCGGTCCGCGCCGCTACGCCGGCTGGTCGTCGTGTTACCGCCGCGAGGCCGGGTCGTACGGCAAGGACACCCGCGGCATCATCCGGGTGCACCAGTTCGACAAGGTCGAGATGTTCGTCTTCGCCAAGCCGGAGGACGCCGAGGCCGAGCACGAGCGGCTGCTGGGCTGGGAAGAGGACATGCTCGCCGCGATCGAGGTCCCGTACCGGGTCATCGACACCGCGACCGGCGACCTCGGCACGTCCGCCTACCGCAAGTACGACTGCGAGGCGTGGGTCCCGACGCAGGAGACCTACCGCGAGCTGACCTCGACGTCCAACTGCACGACGTTCCAGGCCCGGCGCTTGTCCGTGCGCTACCGCGACGACAACGGCAAACCGCAGACGGCCGCCACGCTGAATGGCACGCTGGCGACCACGCGCTGGATCGTCGCGATCGTGGAGAACCACCAGCAGCCCGACGGTTCGGTCCGGGTGCCGGTGGCGCTGCGTCCGTTCCTCGGCGGGCTCGAGGTGCTGGAACCGGTCAAGCGCTGAACTTCGCGAAGGCGAGACAACCTCAGATGGAATCCGACAGAGTCCTGGTCCCTGCTCTGCGCAAGGCCGGTGCGCTGGCGACCGTGGACTACGCGCTGGCGTTCGCGGTGCTCGCGACCGCAGGCTGGCTGCTCTTCACGGCCGAAAAGGGGACGCACGCGTCGTTCCGGTTCGGGCTGATCTCGATCGGCGGCGCGGCGTTCTGCCTCGTCGTCAACGGGGTCATGCTGGTCCGCGGGCGCGATCGGCGGCCGATGTTCCGGTCGGCGGACGCGCAGTTCCTCGCGACGCTTCGCCAAGGCGCGCTGCGGATCTGGCTGTTCGGGCTGCTGCTCGCGGCGATCGGCTCCGGCGTCATTCTGCTGGTGCCGAACTCGCATCCGTTCCGTCCGCAGGTGAGCGGCCGCTGGGATCTCCGCGCTCGTCGTGCGCCGTGCGGTGCCGAAGCCGTGAATGCCGGGTTGTTCCTTCCCGTTCCGCGAGTGCGGAACCGCACTGGTCAGTAGGGTGCGGAGCGGAGGAGGCAGCTGATGAGGTTCAAGGGAGCGGCGGTCGCCCTGGCGGCGGTCGCGACGCTGCTCGCCGGGTGCACGCAGCAGGTGAGCGGCGTGGCTTCGCCGGTGCCGGGGCAGGGGCCGGTCACGCCGGTCGTCGACCCGTGCACCCTGCTCGACGCGCAGCAGCTAGCCGGGCTCGGCTACCAGCCGCAGGGCAGGTTGGTCAAGGCGCGCAAGGAACAGCGCGCGCCGGCGATGTGCCTGTGGACCGCGACGGACACCGAGCACACGATCGTCATGTCCGTCGGCTGGTCGGTGGACCTGAGCCTCGACGACTACCTCCAGGGCGCCCTCAAGAAGGCCGACCCGGTGCAGCTCGGCGGTTTCGCGTGGACCCGCTACGCCGGGTTCATCAGCGGAAGCTGCGACCTGTACACGACGCTCGGGCCCAAGTCGTTCGCCTTCGTGAGCGTGAACTTTTCGGACGAAGCGCAGGGGTGCGAGCGAGTGAAGAAGGCCATCCCGCAGGTCGCCGCGCATCTGCCGGGCGGGCAGCCCGCGCCGCCGATCGCGCCGAGCACGCCGCCGGAGGGCACCGCGCCGACCGGGCCGCTCGCGTCGGTCAACCCGTGTCAGCTGCTGAAACCGGAGCAGGCGCAGCAGCTGAAAATGGTGCCGAACGGCCAGCTGGACAGTTCCAAGGTCATCTCGCCCAACGTGACCTACTGCCTGTGGAAGGACACCGACGGCGACGGCGGGCAGAAGCCGTTCGAGGTCTGGGTCGGGCCGGACGTGCCGTTGAAACGCTGGCCCGGCATGGACGTCGCGCCGACCGAGCAGATCGACGTGAACGGCCGGAAATGGTCGCTGTTCCCGAACTTCAACGATTCCGGCGGCGTGATCTGCGCGGCCGGGCTCGCGGTTTCGGACACCGCGTCGATCCAGATCGTCAGCGGGCAGCTGGCCGACAAGTCCAAGGCGTGCGACGCGATCAAGGCCGGAATCCCGATGGTGTCGGGGAATCTGCCTTCTTGAACCGTCTACATCGGACTGTCGAGAAGCTCAGTCGGTGACCCGGTCGGCGATGTACTTGGCGATCTCCAGCGCACTCGTCGCCGCCGGGCTCGGCGCGTTCAGCACGTGCACCTGGTTCTTCGCGGACTCGATGAGGAAGTCGTCCACCAGCGAACCGTCCGGGCGCAACGCCTGCGCCCGCACGCCGGATCCGTGGCGCACGATGTCGTCCTCGGTCACCGCGGGCACGAGCTGCGCGAGGCTGGCGGCGAACCGCTTCTTCGAGAACGACCGCAGCACCTCTTCGAGGCCGGTCGGGTACGCGTATTTGCGCGCGAGCTTCCAGGCGCCGGGGAAGCGCGCGACGTCGGCGAGGTCCTTCACCGACACGTCCGCCCAGCGGTAGCCCTCGCGGCGCAGCGCGAGCACGGCGTTCGGGCCCGCGTGGACACTGCCGTCCAGCATGCGGGTCAGGTGCACGCCGAGGAACGGCAGCGTCGGGTCGGGCACCGGGTAGATCAGGCCGCGCACGAGGTGGCGGCGCTCCGGCTTCAGCTCGTAGTACTCGCCGCGGAACGGCACGATGCGCGCGCTCGGCTTGAGCCCGGCCAGCTCGGCGACGCGGTCCGCCTGCAGGCCCGCGCAGTTGACCAGCGCGTCCGCGTGCAGCACCTCGGTGCCGGTGGCCACCTCGACGCCGCCGCCGCGAGCCGGGCGGATGCCGAGCGCGGGGGTGTTCAGCCGCAGGTCCGCGTCCGCCTCGTCGAGCAGCCGCACGAGGGCCGCGCAGACCGCGGGGAAGTCGATGATCCCGGTCGACTCGACGCGCAGCGCGGCGACGCAGGACACCTCCGGCTCGTACTCGCGGGCCTCGGCGGGGGTGATCCGCTTGGCCGGCACGCCGTTGGCCTCGGCGCGCTCGGCGAGCGTGTCCAGCGCGGGGATCTCCTCCTCGCGGGTGGCCACGACGAGCTTGCCGCAGACCTCGACCGGCACCCCGTACTGCCGGGCGAAATCCACAATGGACCGGTTGCCGCCGACCGACATCCGCGCCTTGAACGAGCCCGGCTTGTAGTAGAGCCCGGCGTGCACGACGTTGGAGTTGTGCCCGGTCTGGTGCGCCGCCCAGCGAGCTTCCTTTTCGAGCACCGTCACGTCCTGGCCGCGCTGGGACAGCTCCCACGCGACCGACAGCCCGACGATTCCCCCACCGATCACAACTACGTTCCGCACGGCAGGGAAGGCTACGCGCTCTCCGGCGGCGCTGCGTACCCCCCGACGGCTTGTCCCCGGTTCACTGAACCGGGGACAAGCCGGCCAGCGCGAGGCGTCGGTCCGGTTCCAGCTGCTGACCGGCGGTGTAGGCGGCGGCGAACCCGTCGGGCCCGAGTGCCTTCTCCGCCGCCGCGGTGACCTGCGCGACATCGTGCTGCCCGGGCACGGCGGTCCCGCGCACGGCGGCCGCCGCGCCGAGCAGGGCGGCGGCATCGGCGAACCGGCCCTCCTCGGCGAAGACCCCGGCGACGCCCTCGAACGCGGTGGCCAGTGACCCGTGGTCATGCCAGCGATGCGCGGTTTCGACCCCGACCCGCATCCGCCGCCGGGCGTCCTCCGGACGGTGTTCGGCCACGTCGATCCAGCCGAGCGCGATCGACGCGGCGGCCCGCGCGATGGCGGCCGAGAACGAGTCCGCCGCGCATTCGGCGAGCGCCTGCTCGGCGAGAGCCCGCGCCCCCGCCAGATCGCCGGAGCGCCGCGCGAGGCCGGACAAGCCCACGTGCCCGCTGGCCCGCGTCTCGGGCATCCCGGTGCGGTGCGCCAGTTCGACAGTCCGCTCGTAGTCCGCCTTCGCCCCGTCGAGATCGCCGCGCAGCGCTCGGCTGTCGCCGCGGCGGCACAGCAGGTCCGCGTAATCGTCGGTCGCGCCGAGGGTCTGCATGAGCGACAGGGACTCAGTCATCGCGGCGAGCGCTTCCTCGTGCCGGCCGCGCAAAACCAGCAGTTGCGACAGGTGGTCGAGCGCCATCGACAGACCCCAGCGTTCGCCGAGCGCCCGGTAGCGCGCCTCGCCTTCCCGCAGGCCGCGTTCGGCTTCGTCGAGTTCCCCGGCGAGCATCGACCGGAGACCGTCGCCCATCGGCACGAGCGCGGTGAGCCACGGGTCGGGGTTCGTTTCGAGTCCGGACAGCCGGAGCCGCGCGTCGTCGTCCTCCGGCGGCCCGAGCACGACGCCGGACAGCATGAGCATCATCGGATGCTGCGGGGTCCAGGAACTCTCCACTAGGTACTGCTCTGCATAGGACCGATAGTGCGCGGTCTCGGCGGCTTCGGGAGCACCGGCCATCGCGGTCAGCAGGCACATGAGGAACTGCTCGCGATGTCCTTCCGGCGGCTCGGCTCGGCACTGGCGCACGATTTCTCTCGACAGCGCCGCTCCTTCGTAACGTCGTCCGCGCAGCCACCAATACATCGACAGTGCGGTGGCGATTCGCAAGGCGGTTGACGGATCCGCCGCGGCCGACCACCGGAGCGCGGCCACGATGTTGTCGTACTCAGCGTCGATTTTCCGCAGCCAGTCCAGCTGTTCCGCGGTACGCAGCTTCGGGTCGGCTTCTTCCGCGAGCCGAAGGAACGCCTGCGCGTGGGCATGGCGGAAGTGTTCGGTCTCGCCTGCGGCATCGAGCTTTTCCGCACAGAACGCGCGGATCGTCTCCAGCATTCGGTAACGCCCGCTCGACGGTTCCACGAGCGACTTGTCGGCGAGTTCGGGGAGCAGATCGACTGGTGCGTCGCATACCTGCTCGGCGTACGCGAGCGTCGCGCCGCCGGTGAAGACGGTCAGCCTGCGCGCGAGACGGCGTTCGTCGTCATCGAGGAGATCCCAGCTCCATTCCACAACGCCGCGGAGCGACCGGTGCCGCTCGTCGGCGGTGCGGCTGCCGCGGGCCAGCAGTTGGAAACGGTCGTCGAGCCGCGCGGCGATGTCGGCGACCGGCAGCGTGCGCACTCGGGCGGCGGCCAGTTCCAAGGCGAGGGGAAGGCCGTCGAGTGCGGTGCAGATTCGTACGACGTCGGCCGCGGTCTCGTCGGTCAGCCGGAAGGCAGGGTCGCTCGCCCGAGCGCGGTCGAGGAACAGCCGTACCGCGGGATAGGTCTCCACAGCGGATGCGCCGGGCGGCGGAACGGCCAGGCGGGGGACCGGCGCGAGCTGTTCGCCGGTGATGCCAAGCGGTTCCCGGCTTGTCGCGAGGACGCGCAGACCGGGGCAGGCGGGCAGCAACTGCGCGACCAACCGCGCTGCCGCGGTGATGACGTGTTCGCAGTTGTCCAGCACCAGCAACGTCGCCTGGTCGCGCAAGGCCGAGACAAGCCGGTCGACCGGGTCCTGCCGACCGCGGGCACCTTCACGCAGACCGAGCGCGGTGAGGACGGCCTGCGGAACGTCGTCCTCGACGTGCGGGGCCAGTTCCACGAAGACGCACGGTCCCGCGTCGGCCGCGGCTTCGATGGCCAACCGGGTCTTCCCGGTCCCGCCCGGGCCGAGCAGCGTGACGAGCCGGGCCTGCTTCAGGAGATCCGCGACCTGCCGCAGTTCGCTGTCCCGGCCGACGAAGCTGGTGAGCTGTGCGGGCAACGGCGTCGCGGCGTTCGCCGACTCGCCGCGCAAGGCGGCCAGATGCGCCTCGGTCAGGTCTGGACCAGGATCGGCACCCAGCTCGTCGGCGAGCGTGCGGCGCGCGTCCTCGAACGCGGCCAGTGCCTCGGCGGTCCGACCGGCCGCGTGCAACGCCCGCACCAACTGTGCTCGCGGCCGCTCGCGCAGCGGGTGTTCGGCGATGGCGGTGCGCAGCTCGTCGAGGACGTCGGCGGCGCGGCCGAGCGAGATCTCCGCGTCGACCCGGTCGGCTGCGGTCTCGGCCCGCAGTTCGGTCAGCCGGGTGGCCTGGACCTCCGCGGCCGGGACGTCGGCGAACGCCGGTCCGCGCCACAGCGCCAGCGCTTCGCCGAGCAGGTCGCTGGCCCGCGTCGGGTCTCCCTCGGCCAGTTCTCGGCGGCCCTCTCCAGCCAGCCGGGCGAAGCGGTGCGCGTCCACTTCGTCCGGTTCGATCCGGAGGCGGTACCCCGCCGAGGTGAGTTCTATCGGCAGTTTCAGCGCGCTGCGCAGCCGCGACACCTGCGATTGCAGCGCGTTGGCCGCGCCGTCCGGCGGGTCCTCGCCGTAGAGCCCGTCGATGAGCCGCTCGGCGGACACGAACCGCCCGGCGTCCGCCGCGAGCAACGCCAGCAGCGCCCGGCCTCGCGGGCCGCCCACGGCGACCGTCCCGCCCGCGCCGTCCCACGCGACGACGGCCCCCAGCACCCCGATCCGCATTCCGTGAGCCTATGCCCCGAACGGGTGCCTACCCGTGGGTTCTGTCCCCGAAACAGGCATGAAGCGCGACTTCTATACACTTCGGCGCGACCCCGCGCAATGCGGGACACCCCGATGCACAGGAGATCTACAGTGGGCGAACCCGTCCTGCTCGGGAAGCCGACCGTCGGCGACGAGGAGCTCGCAGCCGTCGCCGAGGTGTTCCGTTCCGGCTGGCTGGCCGGCGCGGGTCCGGCGTGCCGTCGCTTCGAGGAGCGGTTCGCGCAGCTGACCGGCACCGCGCACGCTCTGACCACCAGCAACTGCGGCTCCGCCCTGTTCCTGGGCCTGAAGGTGCTCGGCGTCCAGCCCGGCGACGAGGTGATCGTCGGCGACTACACCTTCCCGGCGACCGGCCACGCCGTGCTGCAGGCCGGCGCGAAGCCGGTCTTCGCCGACATCCGCCCGGACATCTTCAGCGCCGACCCGGCCGCGATCGAAGCGCTCATCACGCCGCGCACGGTCGGCATCCTCGCCGTCGACGTGGCGGGCCAGCCCGGCGACTTCGACGAGTACCGCGCGATCGCCGACAAGCACGGCCTGTGGCTGTTCGAGGACGCCGCCTGCTCCGCGGGCGCGACCTACCGCAACCGCCCGGCGGGCAGCTTGGGCGACCTGGCCGCGTTCTCCTTCCACGGCCGCAAGGGCATCACCGCGGGCGAGGGCGGCGCGCTGGTCTCGAACCGCGAGGACCTGATCGCGCACGCGCGCAAGATCCACACCTACGGCATCGAGCCCGCGATCAGCCGCGAAGGCTCGGACGCGCTGCCGATCCCGTCCTTCCACGAGCTGGGCTGGAACTTCCGGCTGTCGGACATCCAGGCCGCGATCATGGGCGTCCAGCTCGACCGGCTGCCCGACCTGCTCGCCGCCCGCCGCTCGGTGGCCAAGCGCTACCACGAGGCGTTCGCGGACGTCGACGCGCTGACCGTGCCGGTCGAGGCCCCGGACCGCGAGCACCCGTGGCAGGCCTACCTGCTGACGGTGGCCCCGGAGGTCAGCCGCGACGCGCTGGCCCTGCGGATCCGCGAGCAGGGCGTGCAGTGCAACTTCGGCACCTACGCCTCCCACCTGCAGCCGGTGTACGGCGAGCAGCAGCCGCTGCCCGTGTCCGCCGACGCTTTCCGCCGCCAGCTGGCGATCCCGATGCACGCGGAACTCGCCGACAGCGAAGTCGAGCGCGTGGTCGCCACCGTGCGCGAAGCCGTGTCCGCTCTTTCCTGACCCCGCCGACCTTTCCTGAGGAGAACCCATGTCCGACAAGAAAGTTTTCTTCACCGGCGGCGGCGGTTTCATCGCCTCGCACGTGATCCCGATCCTGCTGGAGAAGGACTACTCGGTCCGGATCTTCGACAACATGACCCGCGGCGACCGCGACCGCGTCGCCGAGTTCGTCGCGACCGGCAAGGTCGAACTGGTCGAGAAGGACGTGCGCTACGGCGTCGGCGTCCGCGAGGCCATGCGCGGCTGCACGCACGCGATCCACTTCGCCACCGTGTCGATCAACAAGTCGATCGCGGACCCGGGCGAGTCGATCGACATCAACATGGTCGGCAACAACAACGTCTTCGCGGCCGCGGCCGACGAGGGCGTCGAGCGCCTGGTGTTCGCCTCCAGCGCCTCGGTGTACGGCGAGCCGGAGAAGCTGCCGATGCACGAGGACGACAAGCTGAACCCGCTCACCCCGTACTGCATCTCCAAGCGCGCGGGCGAGGATCTGCTCGGCTTCTACGAGCGCACCAAGGGCCTGTCCTGGAACGCGCTGCGCTTCTTCAACGTGTACGGCCCCGGCCAGAAGATCGAGGCGTACTACACCTCGGTCATCAACCACTTCATCCAGCGCCTGCGCGCCGGCCAGCCGCCGATCATCGACGGCGCGGGCGACCAGTCGATGGACTTCGTGCACGTGACCGACCTCGCCAAGGGCGTCGTCGCCGCGCTGGAGTCGGAGCAGTCGAACCTGCCGATCAACATCGGCACCGGCATCGACACCTCGATCGCCACCCTGGCGAAGATCCTGATCGAGGCGGTCGGCGTCGACGTCGAGCCGGTGTTCAACAAGCGCGACGTCCTCGTGTCGCGCCGCGCCGCGGACATCACCCGCGCCCGCGAGGTGCTCGGCTGGGAGCCGTCGATCACCGTCGAAGAGGGCATGCGCGCCTTGGTGCGGGACTCCGAGTGAGCCTCTCCGTCGGCGCGTCTTCCGAGGGGAATGCGTAATGAGCACTGCGGGCCCGGCCGAAGGAAAGCCCATGCGGATCGTGGTGGTGAACAACTTCTTCCCGCCGCGCGTGGGCGGGAGCGCGCACATGTCGGCCTCGCTGGCCGCCGAGTACGCGGCCGCCGGGAACGAAGTGCTGGCGATCACCGCTGCCTACGGTGACGCGCCGGCGGAGGAGGAGCGCGACGGATACCGCGTCGTGCGCCTGCCCGCGGTGAAAATGCCGCAGCTCGGCCTGTCGATCGACTTCGACATGACGTTCGCGTCGATGCGGCCGGGCAACTGGCGGCGGCTGTGGAAGCTGCTGAACGAGTTCAAACCGGACGCGGTGCACCTGCACGGGCAGTTCTTCGACCTGTCCTGGATGGTCGGCATCTACGCGCGCCGGCGCGAGCTGCCGATTCTGCTGACCATCCACACGCTGCTGATCAGCGAGAACAAGATGTACGGCCGGGTGTTCCGCGCGCTCGACGCGATGCTGGTGAACCCGGTCCTGAAGTACCTGCGCCCGCGCTTCGTCATCCTCGACAAGCTCGGCGTGGACTACTGCGTCGACCGCTACGGCACGAGCGACGACAACTCCGAGTACTTCCCGATCGCGGTGGACACCGGGCATTTCGCGAAGCCGGTGACCAAGGACGTGCGCGCGGAACTGGAGATCGGGGACGCGCCGCTGATCGTGTCGCTCGGGCACGTGATCCCGCTGCGCAACCGGCTGCCGCTGATCGAGGCGCTGCCGGCGATCCTGGAGAAGCACCCCGGACTGCGCGTGGTGATCGTCGGCCGGGTGTACCACGACGCGTTCCAGCAGCGGGCCAAGGAACTGGGCGTGGCCGACGCGCTGATCGTCACCGGCGCGGTGCCGAAGGCGGACGTGCCGGCGTACTTCGCGGCCGCGGACATCGTCACGCACGACCTCAACGGCGGCTGCGGAACCGCGTCGCTGGAAGCGATGCTGTCCGGCACCGCGACCATCGCGTCGGTCACCGAGGACAACTACCCCGGCATCGAACTGCACAACGGCGAGAACATCCTGCTGGTGCGGCCGAACGATTCCGAGGCGGTCGCGAGCACCGTACTGTCCCTTTTGGACGATCCGAAGGAACGTGCGCGGATCGCCGAGCGGGAAGCCGCGATGGTCCGGGACAACTTCGGACTGGACGTAGTGGCCGAGGAACACCTGCGGGTGCTCACGAAACTGGTGGCGGACAACTGATGTTCTTCGACGACGAGCGCAGCAACCGGTTGCGCCCGATGATCCTGAACGACCTCGTCGCGCAGTACATGAACGACGCCGAGCGGGCCAAGTTCTTCGGCCTGCCGGAATCGTGCCGCGTGCGCGAACGGGTCAAGATCGTCAGCCCGGACAACCTCACGATGGGCGAGCACTGCTGGGTCGGCGAGGGCGCGACCCTCGACGCGAGCGGCGGCCTGGAAATCGGCGAGCACACCAGCATCGGCCTGAACACTCTGGTGTTCACGCATTCGAGCTGGCTCGCGAACATGGCGCTGGAAAACCATTCCGGCAGCGATCTGATCGAACGCAAGCCGGTGAAAATCGGCAAGGGCTGTTTCATCGGCGGCCTGGTGGTGATCATGCCGGGCGTCACGATCGGCGATTTCGCGACGGTGCAGCCGAACTCGGTGGTCGCGAAGGACGTTCCGGCACGCTCGCTGGTGGCGGGCAACCCGGCGAGGGTGTTCCAGCGCTACGACGAGGAGTACATCGAGTCGGAGGTGAAGCGGGTCCGCGAGGAGAACGCCCGCCGCCGTGCGCTGTCGGACGATTCCTCGGGATGGGGCTCCCCGTCGGGCGACTTCACGGAGAAGTGAATCGGACACGGTGCGTCACGCGCTGGCGGATGCTCCGGGTAACATGGGGCACTGCTCTCAGTCACTGTCGGTGAAGGAGAAGTCATGAGTGTCCTGGAATGGCCTCACCACCTCCTGACCCTTGACGACTGGGCGGACCTTCCGGAGAACCCGAGGGTCCGGATCGAGGTTGTCGAAGGGGTTCCGTTGCCGGGATCGAGCAGTACTGGATTGTGGACTTGGCCCCGCCGGTCAGCCTGATCGCGTACCGGCTCATCGACGGCGATTACGGGAATTTCGGCGAGTACTCCGGCTCCGTCGAGCTGGAAGTAGCGGGAGCGCCGGTGAAGCTCGACCTGAACGCGCTCGTCGACCCCCGCGCGCAGCGCTGACCCGAACCCCATGCGTCGCCAGTGAGACCAGACTGACCAGCCATTACATCGACGCACGGCTCGCCTCCCCGTAACCTGGACCGCAAGACGACCGGGAAACAGGGGTGGGGCAGTGCGCGGGGACGACGAGTTCGCCGACTTCGTGCGGTCCTGTTCGGCCCGGCTCACGCACGCGGCCTTCCTGCTCACCGGCGACCGGCACCAGGCCGAGGACGCCGCGCAGACCGCCTTCACCCGCACCTACGCCGCTTGGCCGCGGGTGCGGCGCAAGAATCCCTACGCGTACGCCCGCCGCGTGCTCGCCAATCACGTCATCGACATCTGGCGCCGCCCGATCCGCGAATACGCGACCGAGGAGATGCCGGAACCGGCGAAAGTTCCGGACATCTCGCATGCCGTCACCGATCGCGAATGGCTTTCCGACGCGTTGGCCCGGCTCACCGCCCGGGAACGCGCCGTCGTAGTCCTCCGGCATTTCTTCGATTTGCCGGAACACCAAGTCGCCGAAGAACTGGGCGTGTCCGTCGGCACGGTGAAGAGCACCAATTCCCGCGCGCTGGCGAAGCTGCGGGTCGACGGGGACGCGCTGGTCGGGGAGGTGAGCGCATGACCGACGAACTCGAACGGTTGCGTGCCGCACTTCAGGAAGCGCCCGCGGAGCCGTTCAAGGAGCCGGATCTCGATCGGATTTTCCAAGAAGGCGGGCGGATCCGGCGTCGGCGGCGGTTTCTGACGTCCTCGGGCGCGGCGGTGGCCGTGGTCGCCGTGGTGTTCGGCGCGGTTTGGCTGCGTTCGCCGGGCGGTGCGCCGGAGCAGGTGCACGCGGCGGCCGCGCCTCCGCCGTCGTCCATCACGAAAACGACCAGCACCACGCCGATTCCGGCTCCGACGACGGCTGAATCGCGGCCGCTCGGCGAGGTGATTTCCACCGGCACCTACGCCGACGGCGCGGAACTCGTCTTCTACGCGACGCAAATCGAAGACCCGGACAACCTGCCGACTGTCCAATTCGGAGTGATGGCCAGCCTGTCCGAGCCGGACGGCAACCTGCGTCCGCTCTACCTCGCCAACGAATCCGAAGGCCAGGACCGCTCTTTCGGCTTCCACGCCACCTCGGGCGGCACCACGATCTCCGACATCTGGGTGCCGGTCTACGGCTACTTCAGCGGACCGGCCGCCCGCATCGAGACCACAGTGGACGGTCGCACGATCCAGGCGCACACGGCGCGCTGGAGCGAGGATCCCGACGTGGTCGTGTTCTGGTTCGACCAGGACGAGGTGCCGTCCGCCGAGCGGGCGAGCCCGCTGGTCGCCTACTCCGCGGACGGCAAACGCCTCACCAAATAACTCAGGCGGCCTCGGCCAGAACCTGCGCCACGACCTCGTGCGACGGCAGGATCAAGGCCCGCTCGACGTCCGCGTCGACCTTGCCCTCCAGCAGGTCGACGAACCGGTCCAGCTGCGTGGCCAGCGGTTCGCGCGCGGTGACCAGTTCCGGGATCTCGATGACGGTCTGCTGCCGGTAGCCGAGGCCGTCCGGGGTGACCGAATCGTGCGAAACGTGCCGGTAGATCGTCACGTCGCGGCGCAGCAGGTCGATCTCGACCATCCGGTCCAGTTCGGACACCGTCAGCGACCGGACCTTGCGCTGCGCCAGCCGCGAGGCCGACACCGTGGCCAGCCCGCTCGGGAACGACAGCACCGTTTCGATGGTGTCCTCGGCCCCGGCGACCGACTGCGGGTGGAAATACCCCGCGCTGGAGGTAACCCGCCCCGGCGTGGCCCCGCCGAAGAACTGGATCGCCAGGTCGACGTCGTGCACCAGCAGGTCCCACGCGACCCCGGTCTTGATCCGCGGCGCGTACGGGCCGTGCCGGCGCGCCATCAGGTGCACCGGTTCGTTCACCAGCGCCCGTGCGGTCATCACGGCCGGGTTGTAGCGCTCCAGGAGCCCGCACATCAGCGGAACATCCTTTTTTGCCGACAGGGCAACGATTTCCTGCGAGAACTCGAGGCTGTTGCACACCGGCTTCTCGACCAGCATCGGCTTGCCCTGGCCGAGAATCTCCTGTGCCAGCTCGTAATGCACCTCGGTGGCCGAGGCGAGCACCACCGCGTCCACGTCGGACAGCGAGCCGATTTCCGGCGTCCACTGGGTTTCGTAGCGTTCGGCGACCGCCCGGCCCGCTTCCTCGCGGGGGTCGATCACGCGGGCCAGGTCCACCCGGTCGTTCTGCGACAGGACGCGCGCGTGCAGCGAGCCCATGTTGCCGGTGCCGACGAGGGCGATGCGGTGCGTCATGCGCCGAGCACCTCGCGAACGGTCTCGATGATCCGGTCCAACTCGGACTCGGTCAGCCGCGGGTGCACCGGAAGCGAAAGCGCTTGCGCGGCAACGGCGGACGCGACCGGGAAGTCCTCGACCCGGGCGTCCGGGATCAGCGGGTGCCCGCGGTAGCAGTCGTAGTCGAAGACGATCTTCGGGTAGTAGATCCCGTTGCCGATGCCCTTTTCGGTCAGCGCGGCGGCGAATTCCTCGCGCGAGAGCATCGCGTGCGGACCGACCAGCACGGTGTACTGGTGCCACACGTGCTCGCGGCCGGGCAGCACCTGCGGCACTTCGAGGCCCGGCGTGCCGGCGAGGCCCTCGGACAGCCGCTTCGCGTTGGCCTGGCGGGCCGCGGTGAGCTGGTCGAGCTTCTCCAGCTGCGGGATGCCGACCGCGGCGTGCAGGTCGGTCATCCGGTAGTTGTGGCCGGCCATCTCGTACTGGTAGCGGGCCTTCATGCCCTGGTTGCGCATCACGCGCAGCTTGTCGGCGAGCGCGTCGTCGTCCGTGGTGATCACGCCGCCCTCGGCGGTGGTCACGTTCTTCGTCGCGTACAGCGAGAAGCAGCCGATGCCGTACGACCCGGCCTGCTTGCCCTCGAAAGACGCGCCGACGGCCTGCGCGGAGTCCTCGATGATCTGCAGCCCGTGCTCGGCGGCGAGCGGCGCGAGTTTGCCCATGTCCGCGGTCTGGCCGTACAGGTGCACCGGCATCAGCACCTTGGTGCGCGGGCCGACAGCGGCGGCGACGGCGTCCGGGTCGATCGCGAAATCGTCGCGCCGGATGTCGGCGAACCGCACGGTCGCCCCCGCCTCCAGGATCGCGTTCAGCGTCGCGACGAAGGTGAACGGCGAGGTCACTACCTCATCCCCGGGCCGGAGGTCCAGCGCCTGCAGCGACGCGACCAGCGCGGTCGTCCCGTTGTTCACGGCGATGGCGTGCTTCGTGCCCGCGACGTGCGCGAACGCGTCCTCGAAGCGCTTGACCATCGGCCCCTGAGCGATGGCGCCGGATCGCAGCACCTCGACGACCAGGTCCTCCGCGTCTCGGACGTCGACCACGGTAATGGGGATCATCGGCAGTCTCTCTCGGCTGGGGAAATCGATGCGTCCGGTACAGTGCTAGGCGCTCCGGCCGCGAGGCCGGAAAGCCGCCGGTGCCGCGCCCGGACGCCCTGCGTGCACGCGGGCCACACGTTACCGGGCGCCGCCGCCAGCCCTCGACCCCAGGCCGTCCCGGCCGGAAGCGACGAACGGATCATCGACTGTGTCACCTGCGGCACCCAACCGGATCCATCCCACGGCAGTCGTCGGCGAGGGGGTGGAACTGGGCGAAGGCAATGTCATCGGCCCGTACGCGGTCATCGTCGGCCCGACGCGGATCGGCGACGGGAACTGGATCGGCCCGCACGTCACCATCGGCACGCCGGGCGAGGACCGCGGCGGCCCGCACCCGGCCGCCTGGGAGGGCGCGCCGGCCGGCGACCCGGCTCAGGACGGGCACGGCGTCGTCGTCGGCAGCCGCAACCGGATCCGCGAGTACACCAGCATCCAGCAGGGCACCTGGCGCGCCACGACGCTCGGCGACGACTGCTACGTGCTGCGCGGCAGCCACATCGGGCACGACGTGCTGGTCGACGACCAGGTCACGCTCGCCTGCAACGTCATGCTCGGCGGCCACACGCACGTCTGGTCGTTCGCGAACCTCGGCATGGGCACGGTCGTGCACCAGGGCGGCAGCATCGGCCCGGGCGCGATGGTCGGGATGGGTTCGGCGGTCCGCCGCGAAGTGGGCGCGTTCACCATCACGGTCGGCAACCCGGCCCGGGTGACCGGCGTCAATACGGTGGGCTTGTCGCGGCGCGGCCTGGACGAGGCGGCCGTCGAGGCACTCGGCCCGTGGGTCAAGGGCAAAGGCGACCTCCCGGACGACGGGCTCCCCGAAGACCTCTCTACCTTGGTGAGGGCGTGGGACGCACGCCCGCGCGACGAGCACTAGGAGCTACGCACATGTCGGAAATCGCCCCCAAGCTGCGCGCGGTCTTCGTCGAGGCGCTGGACCTCGACGGGGACGTGGACGTGGAGAACCTCAAGTACCGCGACATCGAGGCGTGGGACTCGGTCGGCCACATGGCGCTGGTCGCCGCGATCGAGGACGAGTTCGACATCGAATTCGACACCGACCAGGTGATCGACATGTCGAGCTTCAAGGTCGCCGTCGACATGGTCACCGACCTCGTCGCCAAGAATGACTGACCTGACCGGACGCGTCGCGCTCGTCACCGGCGGGACGCGCGGAATCGGGCTGGCCACCGTTCGCGCGCTCGTCGAAGCGGGTGCGACAGTCGTGCTGACCGGGCGGGACGAAAGCCGGGCGAAGGAAGTCGCCGCCGAGGCGGGCGCGGCTGCCGGTCTCGCGCTGGACGTCACCGACGCGAAGGCCGTGTCGTCGCTGGTGCGCGGCGTCGCGAAGGAGCACGGGGCGCTCGACATCGTCGTCGCCAACGCGGGGGTGCTCGAAGACGCGCTGCTCGGCATGATCAGCGAAGACCTGGTCGACCGCATGTTCAAGACGAACGTCGGCGGCACGATCAACACCGTGCAGGCCGCGTCGCGCGTGATGAGCAGGCGCAAGTCCGGGGCGATCGTCCTGCTGGCCTCCATCGTCGGCGAGAACGGCAGCGCCGGGCAGACCGCCTACGCCGCCTCCAAGGCCGCCGTCGGCAACATCGCCCGGTCCGCGGCGAAGGAGCTGGGCAGGCACAACATCCGGGTCAACGCGGTCGCGCCCGGCGTGATCGAGACCGACATGACGTCCCACCTCGGCGAGAAGGTCATCGCCGAGCGCATCGAGGACACGGCGCTGGGCAGGCTCGGCAAGGCCGAGGAGGTCGCGAAGGCGATCCGCTTCCTGGCCAGCGACGAGGCGTCCTTCGTGACCGGCCAGGTCCTGGGCATCGACGGCGGCTTGGTGTTGTGAGCGCGGATGCCGGTTCGTTCCGGCAGGCACGCTCGCGAGCACGACGAGGAGGTTCGGTGAATCTGGTTGGCGAAGGGTCCCGGCTGGTCGACGTGGTCGGGGGCGCCACGCTGGCGGGCGACGAGCTGACGGCCGAGATCGAGCGGTCCGCGGCCGCGCTGGCGGACCTCCCGTCCGGCGTGCTGTTCGCGCGGATGTCGCTGGACCTGGACAGCGTGCTGCGGTACCTCGGCGCGTTCGAAGCGGGGCGGGCGATCGCGCTGATCGACCCGGCGCTCGACGCCGACGTGCTCGCGGGCCTGATCACCCGGTTCCGCCCGGCCGCCGTGCTGGCCGCGCCGGAAGCGGACGCGCCGGAGGGCTACCGGGCCGAGGACGGGCACTGGGTGCGCGAGGCGGCCGATGGCGCCGTCCCGCACCCGGACCTCGCCGTTCTGCTCCCGACCAGCGGGTCGACCGGCAATCCGAAGCTCGTCCGGCTGTCCCGGCAGGGCCTGCTGGCCAACGCCGACGCCATCGCGCAGGTGCTGGAGATCGACGCGGAGGAGGTCGCGCCGACCTGTCTGCCGCTGCACTACAGCTACGGCCTTTCGGTGCTGAATTCGCACCTTATTCGCGGCGCGACGGTGGTAATCGAATCGTCTGGCGTTCTTGGCCGCGGATTCTGGGATGCGGTGAAGGAACACGGCGTGACCTCGCTGTCCGGCGTGCCCTATCACTACGAAATGCTGCGCCGGCTGAAGTTCGACCCGGCGAAGTACCCGACCCTGCGGACCCTCACCCAGGCGGGGGGAAAACTGCGGGACGAACTGGTCGTCGAATTCAACGACAAGATGCTCGCGGTCGGCGGCCGGATGTACGTCATGTACGGCCAGACCGAGGCGTCCCCGCGCATGACGACGGTGCCGGCGGAGCGGCTCGCGGACAAGATCGGCTCGGCCGGTCCGGCGCTGCCCGGCGGCTCGTTCGCCATCCGCCGCGACGACGGCGAGGAAACCACGCATCCCAAAATTGTCGGTGAGGTCCTTTACCGTGGACCCAACGTGATGATGGGTTATGCCGAGGACGAAGCAGGGCTGAGCGCGGGCGACGAATATCGCGGAACGCTGGCCACCGGTGATCTCGGGTATCTCGACGAAGAGGGGTACCTGTACATCACCGGCAGGCTCAAGCGGATCGGCAAGGTGTTCGGAAACCGGGTCAGCCTGGACGACCTGGAGCAGGCCGTGCGCACGGCCGCGGTGGGCATCGACGTGGTGGCCGCGGTGCCCGCGGGCGACAAGGTCGTGCTGTTCGCCGAACTGCCCGAGGGCGACGGCGCGAAGGCGATCTGCAAGGACGCGGCGCGGGCGCTGTCCGAGCGGCTGCACCTGCACGCCAGCGGGTTCGACGTGCGTCCGATCGACACCGTGCCGCTGCTGGCCAGCGGGAAGATCGACTACCGGTCGCTGGAAGGACGGGTATGAGTGTGTTCACGCGCTCGCAGGCGGAGCGGGAGGCGGCGCTGCTCCCCGAGCTGGCGGAGCTGACCGCGCACCACCGGGCGAACTCCGCCGGGTACGAGCGCATCCTGGCTTCGCTCGGTTTCGCGCCGGACGCGTCGTTCGCCACGATCGCCGACCTGCCGTGGCTGCCGGTGCGCATGTTCAAAACGCACGACCTGAAGTCCATTCCGGACGCCGAGGTCTTCAAGACCCTCACGTCCTCGGGCACCACCGGGGCCGGCGCGTCGCGGATCTACCTGGACAAGGAAGCGGCGGGCGCGCAGACGAAGCAGCTCGGCGCGACCCTGCAGGAAGTGCTGGGCGGCGAGCGGCTGCCGATGCTGATGGTCGACACCATCGGCATCATCAAGAACCGCCGGTCGTTCTCCGCGCGCGGCGCGGGCGTGCTCGGCATGGCGAACTTCGGCCGCAAGCACACCTACGTGCTGGACGAGAACGACCAGCCGGACGTCGAGGCGGTGCGGAAGTTCCTCGCCGAGTACGGGGACAAGCCCTTCCTGATCTTCGGCTTCACCTTCATGGTGTGGCAGTACCTGTACGAGGTCGCCCGCGAGCACAAGCTCGACCTGTCGAACGGCATCCTCATCCACTCCGGCGGCTGGAAGAAGCTGATCGACCGCGCGGTCGACAACAACGAGTTCCGCCGCCGGTTCAAAGAGGACACCGGCCTCACCCGGATCCACAACTACTACGGGATGATCGAGCAGATCGGCACCGTGTTCCTCGAGGGTCCGTCCGGGAACTCCTTGTACTGCCCCGATTTCGCCGACGTCGTGATCCGCGACCCGGAGACCTGGGAAGAGCAGCCGGTCGGCAAGCCGGGCGTCATCGAGGTGGTGAGCACGCTGCCGCGGTCGTATCCGGGACACGTGCTGCTCACCGAGGATCTGGGTGTCTACAACGGAATCGACGATGGCGATTGGCCGGGCAAGCATTTCTCAGTGCTGGGCCGGCTGCCGAAGGCCGAGGCGCGCGGATGCTCGGACACGTTCCAGGGAGCGGCCGCGTGAGTGCGTTGGAACAGCGTTTTCCGCTGGGTGATTCGGTTTCGGTCGGCGCGCTGCTGGACGAACTGCGCGAGGAACCGCCCGGCGGCCGGTTGACCGTCGGCGACCCGCGGGTAGTCGAGTTCGTCACCAAGTTCGCGCGCAAACTGCTTGCGCCCACGCTGGCTCGGCGGTTCCCGGAGCTGGCCTCGCTGGGTTTCTTCCTGCGCAAGGGAGAACTCGCGAAGTCACTGTCCACTTTGGAAACCAGCGGGGATTCGCTGCGGTTCCCGCGGGGGCTCGTGTTCCACGTGCCGCCAGCCAATGTGGACACCATTTTCGTGTACTCGTGGGCGCTGTCGGCGCTGGCGGGCAACAGCAACGTCGTGCGGGTGTCGTCGCGTTCGGCCGGTGCGGCCGAAGCCGTGCTGGAAGCGCTGAACGCGGCGATGGAAGACGTGTCGCCGGAAACCGCGGCCGCCGTCCGGGCCACCCAGCGCATGGTCACCTACGACCGCAGCGACGAGATCAGCGGCGCGTTGTCGCTGGCCGCGGACCTGCGGGTGATCTGGGGCGGGGACGCTTCGGTGGCCGCGCTGCGGAAGTACCCGCTGGCCCCGCACGCCCGCGACCTCACCTTCCCGGACCGCTCGTCGTTCGCCATCGCGTCGGTGCGCGGCTGGCAGGAGGCCGCTCCGGAGCAGCGCAAGGCCGCCGCCGAGGGCTTCTACAACGACTCGTACTGGTTCGACCAGGCCGCCTGCTCGTCGCCGCGCGCGGTGTTCTGGGTCGGCGACGCGGCGGGCGCGCGGGTCGCCGGACAGGAGTTCCGCGAGCTGCTCGCTGAGGTGCTGGCCGCGAAACAGCACGTCACCGAGCCGGCGATGGCCGTCCAGAAGCGGGTGTCGGCGTACGGCGCGGCGGTTGACGGGCTGGTGTCGTCGATCCGCTTCGACGGCAACGCGCTGGCGACGCTCGAGCTGGCCGACGCCACCGTGATGCCGCGCGAATGGCTGGGCGCGGGCACGTTCGCGAACGCCGCGGTGGCGTCGCTGGACGAGCTGGTGCCGATCGTGCAGCGCAAAGACCAGACGGTGAGCCAGTTCGGGTTCACCCGCGAGGAACTGACCGGATTCGTGACGGCTCTCGCCGGACGCGGGGTGGACCGGGTCGTGCCCTTCGGGTCGGCCCTCACGTTCGCCGGGGTCTGGGACGGCTACGATCTGCTGTCCGAGTTCAGCCGCCTGGTCACGGTGCAGGCCTGAGGAGCTGAGAGGCAGTGACGACCGTTCGTACGCCGACGCCGGGGGACGACGCCCCGTCCGCTGAGGACGCCCCGACCACCGGAAAAGCCCGCAAGTCCACCAAGGCGCGGGTGCTCGACGTCGTGCGCTGGGTCGCCATCCTCCTGGTGATCGGCTTCGCGGCGAAAAGCCTGGCGTCCAACTGGGACGAGTTCTGGCACACGCTGTCCGACGTCGCCTGGCAGTCGTCGGCGCTGAGCCTGGTGGCGCTGGTCCTGTCGATCCTCGTGTCCACCTGGGGCTGGCAGGTCCTGGTCGACCACCTCGGCAAGCCGATCGGCTACGCCCGCGGCGCGCAGATCTGCCTGGTCGGCTCGCTCGGCAAGTACGTGCCGGGTTCGGTGTGGGCGTACCTGCTGCAGATGGAACTGGGCCGCAAGGCGGGCCTGGCGAGGGCCCGGATTTTCACCGGCTCGCTGATCCAGCTGGGCGTCGGCGTGGTGTCCGCGCTGGTCGTGTCGCTGCTGGCGGCGCCAGCGGTGTTCAGCAACAGCCCGCGCGCGATGTGGCTGTTCGTGCTGATCCCGGTCGGTCTCGCGCTGCTGCACCCGCGCATCCTGACCTGGGGCACGTCGCTGGTCCTGAAGATCCTGCGCCGCCCGCCGCTCGCCGAGCCGCTCGGCTGGAGCGTGGTGTTCAAGACCTTCGGCGCGTCGATGGGCGCCTGGGTTCTGCAGGGCGTGCACCTGTGGCTGCTGGCGAACTCCGTCGGCGCTCCCGGTTTCAACGGCCTGATCCTGTGCGTGGGCGCGATGGCCGTCGCGATGACGGTCGGCACCTTCGCGTTCATCCTGCCCAGCGGCGTCGGCGTGCGCGAGGTAGCCCAGGTCGCGGTCCTCACGGCGAGCGGCCTGACGGTCGGCCAGGCGACGGCGTTCGCGGTCGCGTCGCGAGTGATGTTCACGGTGGCCGACCTGCTCACCGCAGGTTTCGCCGCGTTGGCCGCGAAGATGAGCGCCCGTCGTCCTCTTCCAGTCGACGCTGCTTGATCTTGCTGTGACGAGGGGCCGCCCGGGTTCGGGCGGCCCCTTTTCGTCTTGCCGGACGCCGGTCCCGGCTGTGCACCCGCGCCGCCGGGTGGACCCGGTCAGCGGTTCAGCTGGAAAATCACCGAATCCGCGTTCCGGTAAACCTCTTTCAGGAACGGCGCCCCGTGCTCCAGACCCTGCAATCCGACGGAGTATTCCTTGCCGGGTTCGGGCTTGCCGAGGATCAGCCAGTGAATGTTCAACCGGGCCACCGCGGCCCGGACCGCCGGGTTGGTTTCGTATTCGCGGAAATGCTTCGCCAGCAGGTCCGCGTCGGAGGGCGGGAACATCGTGTCGAAGTGGGCGGCCACGGTGCGCACGCCGGTGAGGGCGTAGGACCACGCGCTGCCGTCGCCGCGGTCGTTCATGGCCCATTCTCCGGGCTTGGCCAGCTGGCCCAGTTTCTCGATCGCCGTCTGCTCGAGCGGGGTCACGCGCTGGTAGGCGAGGTCGTCCTGGTGGAAGCCGGTGCGCACGATGTCGCCGTTGGGCTTGGCGTAGAGGCCGTTGCTCACCGCGACGAAACCGAGGAACACGACCGCGGACAGTGCGGCGGTCGCGGCGAACCGCTCGCGTACCCACGGAATGCGGTCGCGAAGCCATGCCTGGGTTTCCGCCAGGCCGTGCGCGGCGAGCAGGGTCAGCGGGAGCGACGCCAGCGTCATGAGCCGCCAGGGGTCGTCCCACCACGGGCGCGAGAGCGCCATCACCAACCGGGAATCGTCCGACGAGACGACGATGTAGAACAGGCCCGTCACCGCGGCCGAGAGGCCGACCCACCGCATCGGACCGGCTTTCCGGAAGAAGACGATGCCGAGGAAGAGCGCGACCGACATCCACACCTGCGGATGCGCCTCCAGTTTGTGCTGGAAGCCGAGTAGGGCGCCGAGCGCGTCCGTCGCCCGCCATTCGCTCGGCCAGCCGTAGTACGGCACCTTGCCGGCGGCCAGGCCGAGCGCGCCGAACAGCTGCAGCCACGCGACGAACACCGACACCACCGCGATTGGCAGCAGCGCGAGAAGATCGCGGCCGATTCCGCGCCAGTTCTTGAGCCACCGCTGGACGAGCATCGGCCCGGCGAAAAGAATGCCGCCGAACAACGTCGAGGAATGGACGCACAGCAGCCCGACCGCGGCGAGCACCATCAGGAATCCGGTGTCCAGCGCGACCCGGTTCAGGTAGCGGTTCAGCGCGACGGCGGCGAGCGGCGTCAGCGCGTTGCCGAGCGCGAACGGCAGCAGCTGACCGCCGGTCAGCGATTCGTACAGCCCGAAAACCGGGGCGACCGAGACCAGCGCCACCGCGCCGGCCAGCGCGGCCCGGCCGCGGAACTCCCGCACCAGCGCGATCAGCGCCAGCGCGAGCAGAATCGGGAGCAGCAGCATGTTCGCGTCGAGCGTCGCCGGAATGCTCGCTCCGCTGATCCGGTAAACCAGCGCGGAAATCAGGTGATACGCATTCGGGTAGAACACCGGGAAAGCGTCGCCGTACCAGTTGACAGTTCCGGTGCCGAACAGGCTGCCGTCGCCGGTGTCGGCGATGTAGCGGACCGCGTTGCCGTGGTAAACCGCGTCGAAACCCTGCGGCAGGGCGTCGGTCGTGCCGAGCCCGCGCATGATCGCGTACATCCCGGCCACCACCGCGACCACCAGGCAGGCGCCGATCGCGAGGTGTCCGCGCAGGTCCCACAGCTTCGGGGCCGGTTCGTGCGGCCACCGCCGGACCGTGAGCCGGCGGACACCGAACGCGACGCCGGCGAAAAGCACGGTCGCGATCGCGTACGTGACGGTGTTGAACGGCAGACCCATGGCCGCCGCCCAGGGACCGGTCAGGCCGCCGATCGCGTAGCTCAGCAACGGTGCGAGTCCGGCGAGGGTCCACCCGCGCAGTCCCAGGGCGAGACCAGTCAGCAGCCCGGGAACAGCGATTACGACGACAGCAACGCACACGGCAAGCACATAGCAGACTATGCCTGGGCCGATCAGGGCGCGTGCAGCCGGGATGGCGGCACGACCACGCCACGGGCAGTGCCGAGTCGTCCCGGACATACACCCGATCGGCTGATGTCGGCGTAGCGTAGCCGCGCGCTTGACTGGAACGGGTGAGGAACGGTCCGCCTGGGGTCGGCTGGGCCGGTGAGGGGCGCGGGAGGCTGGGGGCGCGTGGTTTACGCGGTCGTGGGGGGATGGCTGGCGCTGGCCGCGCTGGTCGTCGCCGCTTGGCGGCGGATGGGGCGGGACCGGCGGTGGCGGGGCGGCGTTCTTCTGCTCGTTCTCGGGTTTTCCCTGCTGCACCAGCTGTTGTTCGCCACCGCGACCGAGGACGCGTACGTCAGTTTCCGGTACGCGCAGAACCTCGCCGACGGAAATGGCCCGGTATTCAACATCGGCGACCGCAGCGAGACGTACGCGAATTTCCTCTGGCTCGTGGTGATCGCGTTGCCGCGCGGCGCATTCGGGGCGGAAGTGCCGCCCGCGGCCGTCGCGGTGAGTTGCGCGGCCGCTTTGGGGTGCGTTTTGGCGGCGTATTTCCTCGCCAATCGCATTGCCGCGCTCGGCTTGCCGGAAGGGGCTGAGCCGCGGCGGGCGATCGGGATCGCGGCGGCGTTGCTGACCGCGGGGGCGAACGGGCTCGCGGTGTACGGGCTTTCGGGCACTGAGCAGCCGATGTTCGCGTTGCTCGTGCTCTGTGCCGCGTACGCGTTGGTCGCGGGCCGTCCGCTGGTCGCCGGGGTGCTCGTAGCCAGCGCGGTGATGACGCGGCCGGAAGGGCTGGCGCTCGCGGTCGTCGGCGCGGTCTGGCTGGTTTTCGCCGCGGCGCGCGGACGGCACACCTGGTGGGCTCCGGCCGGTTTTGTGCTGGGCGCGCTGGTGTTCCTGGTGCCGTGGACGGCTTGGCGCGTCACCTACTACGACCGGTTCGTGCCGGACGTGAGCCAGCCGCCTGGGCCGGATTGGCCGTATCTCGGCGGCTTCGCCTTGGCGCACTTAGGCTTTCTCGTCCCGGCCGCGCTCGTCGCGGGACTGGTGGCGGCACGCGGACGTGCGGTGGAGGCCCGGTCCGCGCTGTGGTTGCTGCTCGCGCTCGCCGTCGGGCACACCGCGCTCGTGGTGCTCTTCGAGGAGGATCCGGGACTTTCGTGGCGGCTGCTCGTGCCGGTGCCGCCCTTGCTGGCGGTCGCCGCGGTGGCCGGATGCGGCGTCCTCCTGCCGGTACCGAGGCCGCGAGCGGTTTCCCGGGCGGTTCCGGCGGTCACCGCGGCGCTCACCGGGATCGCGGTGGCGGTCTCGGTGTTCAGCCCCGAGGTGCTGGCGCGCGTGCGGGCCTGGAGCACCCAGGGCGCGCAACTGGCCGAGGTCGGCGACTGGCTCGCCCGCTATCTGCCGCCGGGCTCGGTCGTGAGCGCCGGGTCGCCCGGGCTGCTCGCGAGCCGCGCCGGTTCGCACGTGCTGGTGGTCGGGCTGGACGCGGAGCGGTCGACGCTCGCCGTGCCCGGCCGGTCCGGGTACGCCGACCGCCAGGATTGCGCCGACGACCTGCCCGCCTGGTACCGCGTCGCGACCTTCCGGCGCACCGGGACGCCGTTCTGGATCTCGGTCTACCCGCGCGCCGACGACGCCAGCCGGCTCGTCGGCGAGCTCGACCGCGCCCCGGACTTCCGCTACGTGTCCTGCCCCTGAAGTGTGGCGGAGCCGACCCGCGCAACCTACCGGCGGGAAACTTACGGTCCCGTAGCCTTGGGCGCATGGCTGACTTCGTGTACCCGCCCGTCCTGGTCGCCGCGCGGCTGATGTTCCGGCTGCTCGACAACCGCCTCCGGGTGACCGGCGCCGAACACGTGCCCGCCCGCGGCGGTGCGGTGCTGGCCTGCACGCACGTCAGCTACCTGGACTTCATCTACTGCGGCCTCGGCGCCCGTCCGGCGAAGCGGCTCGTGCGGTTCATGGCGAAGCAGGAGATCTTCGGCAACCCGGTCGCCGGTCCGCTGATGCGCGGCATGCACCACATCCCGGTGGACCGCGCCGCCGGGCAGGCGTCCTACGACGAGGCCGTGGCACGGCTGCGCGCGGGCGAGGTCGTCGGTGTCTTCCCGGAGGCCACGATCAGCCAGTCGTTCACCGTGAAGGACCTCAAGACCGGCGCGGTCCGGATGGCCGCGGAGGCGGGCGTGCCGGTGGTGCCGATGGCGCTGTGGGGCACGCAGCGGCTGTGGACGAAGGGCCGCCCCCGGGACCTCACCCGCAGGCACGTGCCGATTTCGGTGGTGATCGGCGAGCCGATGCGCCCCGGCCCGGAGGACTCGTGCGAAGCGCTGACGACGGACCTGCGCGCCCGGATGTCGGAGCTGCTCGAGAAGGCTCAGGCGGAGTACCCAGAGGCTCCGGAGAGCGACGCCGAACGCTGGTGGCTGCCCGCGCACCTCGGCGGCAGCGCGCCGACGCCGGAAGAAGCTGCTGCGCTCGACCGCCGCTCGTGACCTGCTGAGCGCCCCAATGCCACATTGGGTGCGCTCAGCGCACCGAACGCCACATTGGGTGCGTCAGATGCACCCAATGCCACATTGGGGCGCTTAGAACCAGCGCTCCAGCACCTGCGCCACCCCGTCCTCCGCGGCCGGCCCGGTCACCTCGTCCGCCACCGCCAGCACGGTCGGGTGCCCGTTGGCCATCGCGACGCCGTGCCCGGCCCACTGCAGCATCTCGACGTCGTTGGGCATGTCGCCGAAAGCGATCACCGACGACTGGGGCACGTCGAAGCGTTCGGCGATGTCCGCGAGGCCGGTCGCCTTCGTCACGCCGTGCGCGGACAGTTCGATCAGGCCGCCGGAGGACGAGTACGTGACGTCCACCGCCCCGTCGAGCACCGCGCTCGTCGCCTCGGCCATTTCCTCCGACGTCATCCCGCGGCGGCTCACCAGCAGCTTGATCGCGGTTTTCCCGAGCACCTCGGCGCGCGGCGCGATCCGGCTCTCCTCCTCGCCCCACGGGTTGTGGTACTCCGGCTCGATCACGAAATTGCGCAGTTCGTGGTCCACCGAGCCGGTGCTGATCCGTTCCGCCGCGAGCCGGCAGCCGGGCAGTGCCTTGTCGAGCGCGGAGGCCAGGTCGTGCAGCAGTTTCGGCTCGAGTTCCCCGTGCACCGCGACCACCGTGTCGGTGCCGATGTCCAGCAGCACCGCTCCGTTGGCGCACACCGCGTAGCCGGTCAGCCCGAGCGGTCCGGCGATCGGCGCGATCCAGCGCGGCGGGCGGCCGGTGCACAGCACGAACGGCACGTCGTCGGCCAGCACCCGCTGCACGACCGACACCGTGCGAGGGGTCACTTGTTCGCTGGGACCGAGCAGGGTGCCGTCGACATCGGACGCGATCAACCGGGGTTTCTCCACCCGTCCCATTCTCCCGGTCGCCGCCCGTTCGAGCGAATGTCAGTGCCGGACGTTACGGTCGGCGTCGTGCGAGCAGGCATCGTAATTCTTCCTGAAGACCGCTGGTGGGCGGCGGAGCCGAAGTGGCGCGCGGCCGAGGAGTACGGCTTCGACCACGCGTGGACCTACGACCATCTCGGCTGGCGATCGCTGGTCGACGGGCCGTGGTTCTCCGCTGTGCCCACCCTCACCGCGGCCGCCATGGTCACCTCCACGATCCGGCTGGGCACCTTCGTCGCCTCTCCGGTCGCGCGGCACCCGGTGCCGTTCGCGCGCGAGCTGATCACCCTCGACGACGTGTCCGACGGGCGGTTCGTGCTGGGCGTCGGAGCCGGCGTGGACAGTTCGCGGTACGACGCGCAGGTGCTCGCCGCCCCGGAGCTGACCGCGCGGCAGCGGGTCGACCGCTTCACCGAGTTCGTCGAGGCCCTCGACGGACTGCTGATGACCGACAACTTCGACTTCTCCGGCGAGTACTACTCCGCGCGCGGCGCGCGGAACCTGCCCGGCACGGTGCAGCGGCCCCGGCTGCCGTTCCTGGTCGCGGCCAACGGCCCGCGCACCATGACGCTGGCCGCGCGGTTCGGGGCGGGCTGGGTCACCACCGGGCGCGGCGGGGCCACCCTCGACGAATGGTGGACCGGCATCGCGGACCTGGTCCGCACGTTCGACCAGCGGCTCGAAGCGGCCGGCCGCGAACCGGCGGGCATCCAGCGGTACCTGAGCCTCGACGCGGCGCCGGTGTTCTCGCTCAGCAGCGTCGCGGCGTTCCGCGAGGCCGCCGAGCGGGCCCGGGAGCTGGGCTTCACCGACGTCATCGCGCACTGGCCGCGCTCGAGCGGGCCGTACGAGGGGCACGAATCGGTGCTGGAAAAGGTCGTCGAGGAAGTGCTGCCGAGCCTTAAGGCGGAGTGACTGCTCGTGGCCGCGGCGGGGGAGGCCGCGGCCACGAACCTCACTTGACGATCGTGTAGATCTGCGCGCCGGGGTTGCGGTAGACGAGGCGCAGGAAATCGCTGCCCATGAGGTCGCGCAGCCCGGGGGCGATCGGCGCGCCCTTGGCGATCGAGCCGCTGCCGATCAGCACGTGGCGCACCTTCAGCCGCTGCACCGCTTCGCGCACGCGGACGTCGACGTCGTAGTCGCGGAAGTGCAGCGCGAGATACGTCGCGTCCGGCGAGACCGGGCCGCCGCCGTCGTAGTGGCCGGCGACCGGGTGCACGCCGGTCAGCGCGTACATCCACGCGGTGCCGTCCAGCCGGTCGTTGAGCACCTTCTCGTCCGACGGGATGTGCATCCGGCCGAGGAAGTCCATGGCCGCGATCTCGTCCGGGCTGACCGGCGGCGTGACCTCGCCCTCCGGCCCGTTGTAGTACAGGAACGACACCGCGGTGGCGTTCGCGGTGCGGTAGAAACCGCCGGTCAGCACCGCCGTCACGGCCACGACGACCGCCGCCGCCGCGATCCCGAGCCGGGAGACCACCTTCGGCCGCGCCTTCGCCCAGCTGATCGAGCGGATCACCTGCGCGATCCAGCGCTGCAGTTCCGCCATGCCGTGCCCGGCGAGCAGGCACAGCGGGATCGCGGCCAGCGCCATCAGCCGGAACCGGTCGTTCCACCACGGCCGCGACAGCGAGATCACCAGCGGCGACGCGCCGTACGACGTGACCAGCACGAACAGCCCGGACAGGCCGATCGCGGAGATGATCAGCCAGCGCAGCCTGCCGAGCGTGCGGAAGCTCAGCACGCCGACCACGAGCAGCACGGTGAGCCACAGCTGCGGTTTGTGCAGCACCTGCTGGAACGTGCCGAGCATGTTCAGCGCGGACAGGACCGGCAGGTCCGAATTCCACGGCTGATACGGGTACGCGCCCGAGGTGAAGCTGATCGCGCCCAGGATCTGCGGCGCGGCGAAGACGACCGCGAACACCATGACCGGCACCGTGCGCACGATGTCGCCGCCGATCACGCGCAGCCCGCTGCGGCCCTCGGGCACACCGTCGACGCGAAGCCGGCGAAGCGAGCGATACCAACGCTGCAGAACCAGCGGCGCCGCGAAGAGGACCCCGCCGAACAGCGCGCTGGAGTGCGCGCAGAGCAGGCCGTCCGCGGTCAGCGCGAACACCAGGCCGGTGTCGACGCCCGGGCGTACGAGGAAGCGTTGCAGCGCGACCACCGTCAGCGGCGTGAGAACGATGCCCAGCGCGTACGGCAGCAGGCCGCTCGACACGGACTCGTACGCGCCTGTCGTGGCCGCAGCGGCGATGAGGGCCGCGCAGCCCGCGAAGACCGCACGGCCGCCCATCTGGCGGACCAAGGCGACCATCGAGAGCGCGAAGATGCCCGCGACCGGCATGGTGATGGCGTTCAGCGTGACCGGGATGCTCGTCCCGGAGATCTGGTACACCAGCGCGCCGACCAGGTGATAGCCGTTCGGGTAGAACGAACCGTCCGGGTACCAGTTGATCTTGCCCATGCCGATGAGCGAGCCGTCGCCGGTGTCGGCGATGTAGCGGATGCCGTTCGCGTGGAAGACGGTGTCCCAGCGCTGGAAGACCGCCGTCGTCCCGCCGCGCGCGGACAGCACCACGGCGATCGACAGCGCCGTCGCCACCGCGACGCACGCGGCCACCGACCACTGCGCCCGCGCGCTCCAGGCGACCGGAGGCTCCTCCGCTCCCGGGGTGATCCAGCCGCGGACGAGGCACAGCCGCCGGATCCCCCACGCGACCCCGGCCAGCAGCAGGGTGCACGCCGAGGCCGTGAAGACGTTGTACGGAAGACCGACAGTCGACAACCAGGGCCCAGCCAGGCCGGTGACGG
Organism: Streptomyces sp. AA4; assembly: GCF_000158875.1. Taxonomy (NCBI): domain Bacteria; kingdom Bacillati; phylum Actinomycetota; class Actinomycetes; order Kitasatosporales; family Streptomycetaceae; genus Streptomyces; species Streptomyces sp. AA4. The sequence goes on from NZ_GG657747.1 coordinate 221,170, forward strand.
CATAGCTGAGCAGCGGCGCGAGCCCGGCGAGGGCCCACCCGCGCACTCCCGCGGCCCGGCCGATGAGGCCGCCCGGGACTGCCAGCACGGCCAGGTAAGCGGCGACCGCGCCGAGATAGGTCCAGAAGGTGTCTGGTGCAGGCATGCTTCTCACGTGTGTAGTGCCGGTAAAACCTGGCGGGATGCCGAGGTCGGTTCGGGACGCGGTCGCGCGACTGCGTACCCTGAGCGCCCGTGAGCGAGCACACGAACTCCGCCAAGATTACTGAAGACGACTTTCGCGGTTACGACCTCGTCGTCGTCGGGTCCGGTTTCTTCGGCCTGACCATCGCCGAACGGGCCGCGGCCGAGCTGGGCAAGAAGGTCCTGGTCCTCGAGCGCCGCCACCACCTCGGGGGCAACGCCTACTCCGAGGTCGAGCCCGAAACGGGCATCGAGGTGCACCGCTACGGCGCGCACCTGTTCCACACGTCCAACAAGCGGGTGTGGGAGTACGTCAACCGCTTCACCGAGTTCACCGGCTACCAGCACCGGGTCTTCGCGCGGGTGAAGGACCAGGTCTACTCGTTCCCGATGAACCTCGGCCTGATCAACCAGTTCTTCGGCAAATCGCACACGCCGGACGAGGCGCGCGAGCTGATCGCGAAGCAGGCCGCGGAGTTCCGGACCGAGGACGCGCAGAATCTCGAGGAGAAGGCGATCTCCCTGATCGGCCGTCCCCTCTACGAGGCGTTCATCCGCGGGTACACCGCGAAGCAGTGGGAGAACGACCCCAAGAACCTCGGCACGAACATCATCAACCGGCTGCCGGTCCGCTACACCTTCGACAACCGGTACTTCAACGACACCTACGAGGGTCTGCCGGTCAACGGCTACACCGCGTGGCTCGAGAAGATGGCCGAGCACGAGAACATCGAGATCCGGCTGAACGTCGACTACTTCGACGTGCGCGACCTGATCCCGGCGGGCACCCCGACCGTCTACACCGGGCCGCTGGACCGCTACTTCGACTACTCGGCGGGCCGGTTCACCTGGCGCACCGTCGACTTCGAGTCCGAGGTCGCGCCGACCGGCGACTTCCAGGGCACCTCGGTCGTGAACTACAACGACGAAGAGGTCCCGTACACCCGGATCATCGAGTTCCGCCACTTCCACCCGGAGCGGGACTACCCGAAGGACAAGACGGTCATCTTCCGCGAGTACTCGCGCTTCGCGAAGGAAGACGACGAGCCGTACTACCCGATCAACACCGCCGAGAACCGCGAGAAGCTGGAAAGCTACCGCGAGCTGGCGAAGGCCGAGGCGCGCGAGAAGAACGTGCTGTTCGGCGGGCGGCTCGGCACGTACAAGTACCTCGACATGCACATGGCCATCGGGTCGGCGCTGTCGATGTTCGACAACAAGATCGCCCCGCACCTCACCGAGGGTGCGCCGCTGGACGGGTCGATCGATGCTTGAGAAGGACACCCCGCGCGGTGAGGTGGCCGTGCTCTCCAGCACCCAGAAGGCGCTGAAGAAGCCGGGCGCGGTGCAGGTCGCGCGGGGGATGTCGCTGTTCGGGGAGCACAGCGCGGGATGGTTCGCGCTGGGCTTGCTCGGAGCGGCGGTGGACCGCGACCGGCGCAAGGACTGGCTGGTCGCGGCAGCCGGAGTGGTGGGCGCGCACGCCGCGTCGATCGCCGTGAAGCGCGTCGTGCGGCGGCGCCGTCCGGACCATCCCAGCGTGGAGGTTCTGGTCGGCACGCCGAGCAAGCTGAGCTTCCCGTCGTCGCACGCGACGTCGACGACAGCGGCGGCGGTGCTCTACTCCGGATTGACCGGGCGTAACCTGGTCCCCGCCCTGGTACCGCCGATGCTCGCCTCGAGGCTGCTTCTCGGCGTTCACTATCCGACAGACGTTCTGGCCGGAGCCGCCCTGGGTGGCGTCGTCGGCGGTCTGATCCGACGGAAGCTGACCACAAAGCGATGAGCGAAACGACCGACGAGCGAACCGAAAACGCGTCCGGTACGGCCGAATCCGCGGAAGCGACGGAAGCGGCCGCCGAGAAGACCGAGGTCGCCGAGGAAACCGACAAGGCCGAGAAGACCGAATCCCCGGTCCCGGCCGCCCCCGCCCCTGCCTCGGGCCCGAGCCCGGTGGGTCTCGTGCTCGGGGTGATCAAGACCGCGCGGCCGAAGCAGTGGGTGAAGAACGTCCTCGTCTTCGCGGCGCCGTTCTTCGCGTTCTCCAAGGCGACGAACCGGACTGAGCTGGTCATCGACGCGCTGATCGCGTTCGTGGCCTTCTCGCTCACCGCCTCGTCGGTCTACCTGATCAACGACGCCGTCGACGTCGAGGCCGACCGGGCCCACCCGACGAAGCGCAACCGCCCGATCGCGGCGGGCATCGTCCCGGTCCCGGTGGCCTACGCCGCGGCCGTGGTGTTCTTCCTGGCCGGGCTCGCCGTGTCGTTCGCGGCGGACTGGCGGCTGGCGATCGTGCTGGCGGTCTACGAGGCCGTGCAGCTCGGCTACTGCTTCGGCCTGAAGCACCAGCCGGTGGTCGACCTGGCGATCGTCGGCTCGGGCTTCCTGATGCGCTCGGTGGCGGGCGGCGTCGCCGGCGGCATCGCGATGTCGCAGTGGTTCCTGCTGGTCACGGCGTTCGGCTCGCTGTTCATGGTGGCGGGCAAGCGGTACGCGGAGATCATGCTGTTCGAGCGCACCGGCGCGAAGATCCGGTCCTCGCTGAAGAAGTACTCGGCGAGCTACCTGCGCTTCGTGTGGGCGACGTCCGCGGCGATCCTGATCATGTCCTACTGCCTGTGGGCGTTCGAGATCCGCCAGGCCGAGCACAACTCGGTGTGGGCGGTCGTGTCGATGGTGCCGTTCGTGATCGCGGTGCTCCGCTACGCGGTCGACGTGGACGGCGGCAACGCCGGCGCGCCCGACGAGATCGCCCTGAAGGACCGCGTGCTGCAGGTGCTCGGCGCGACGTGGGTCGTGACCCTGTTCCTGTCGTTCTACCTGTGAACTGCGCGCGGATTTAAACAGCTGGGATTCAGCTTCTCCACAGCATCGCCGGTCACCCTCGGGGTGGGAGCCGGGACACCCCGCCTCCCGCCCGCTCAGCCCGGAGGACCGACGATGAACGACGACAAGAACCCCTCGCCCGGCGAGCCGACCGAACAGTTCGGACGGGCGGGGGACCTGGGCGGGGCTTCCGCTGGCGAAGCCCCGGCCGCTGCCGGTGGCCAGCCGGAGGCGGCTGAGGAAGCCGCTCAGCCGGGGGCGGCCGCCGAGCAGACCAGCGAGCTGGGGCAGCCCGCTCCGGGCGCTGAGCAGCCCGCTCAGCCCGCTTCGGGTGCCGCGCACGCCAGCCAGCCTGCTTCGGCCGCTCAGCAGCCCGGCTACTACGCACCTCCCGGCCCGTGGGGCATGCCCCTGCCGCCGCCGAAACAGGGCGGTTTCCGCCGGTTCGTCTCCCACCGGGCCACGCAACTGGTCGGAGTGGGAGTCCTGGGCCTGGTCGTCGGAGGCGGCGTCGTCGGCGGCGTCATGGCCGCGACGCACCATTCCGGCCGCCCCGGCATGAGCCAGCACCAGGGCGGACACCGCTTCAACGACGGCGGCCCCGGCCAGCGGCACCGTGTTCCGGGCGGCCAGAACGGCGGCAACGAGAACAACGGCCCCGGGTTCGGCAACGGATACGGCAACTGAGCGATCAGGTCAGTCGCGCAGAGCCAGCAGCTTCATGCGGCCGGGAGCTGATGCCGTTCCTGCGGACGCGGCTGGAAGCGATCAGAGTGCCTCGAGTGTTTCGTTCAAAATCTTGACGATCGCACGCGGGTCGCCGGGGATGAGTTCGGTCCGCTCGCCAGTGGTCCGGTACGTCAGGACTCGGCCGGCCACCAGGTCCAGGGCGAAGATCGGGCCGCCGGTGCGGTGCACGCCCGCCGCCCGGCGGCCGGCGTACAGCTGGTGCACTGCTTCCCGGGGCTGGTCCAGGATCGAATTGAGGTACTCGGCGCTGGTGCTTTCGTCGAACGGGTCCGGCGCCTCGTCGGATGCCACCGACACCGAGCGCACGGGCGCGCCGGGGAGCTGCGGAAGCGTGTCGAAAAGCGCGGTGGCCAGCCGGTTCGGGGCAATCTGCCGGATCTCGACCACGTCGTCCTGGACGGACACCCGTACCGCGTCCGGCCCGCGCCGCGCGACCAATGCGCTGCGATCGGTGCCGGTGCTGAATTGCGAGTGCGCGAAGTATTCGCCTTCGGCATACGCGATCACCTGCAAGGTCGCCCGGAAGTCCGGTGTCGGCACCGCGTCGCGCGCGAGCCCGAGTTGCCCGAGGTACTCGATGGTTTCGGCATGCAGTCGACGGTCTGCCCCGTCCCTCACCCACAATCGCTTACCGCCGAGCATCGGGTGCATTTCGCCGAGATCGAGCATGTCCCAGACCATGGACAGCACTGCGGTCGGCAGCCGCACCGCGGGATCCAGTCCGGTCATGCGCCGAGCGTGGGCGGCGTCGACCGGAGGCCGGTGACGGGATCGATGGTCGCTTCTTCGTCGGAGAAGATGTCGTCGGTGTCCAGGACGTACTTGCGGTTGTGCTCGGCGTCGTCCTCCTTCTTGCCGCCGCGACCGCCGCTCATCCCGGCCCCGGGCATGCCGCGCTCGCCGGCCGCGCCTCCGCGCAGCGCACCCGTTCCCGCTCCGCCGCTGCCCCGAGGACCGAACTCTCCGGCTCCGACCCGGGAACCGCCGCCCGGACCGCGAGGCGTGGTCGCGGCGCCTCCGCTCTCTCCGCCGGTCGAACCGAACCCGATGCCCGGGGTGTAGCCGAGGCCAGACCCGCCGGAGCCGCCGGAACCCGGGCCGGACGCGCCAGGCTGGTACCCGGCGATCTCCGGCGGGGTGAACCGGGACTGAGCGGAACTGTTCGGCTCCAGGTAGCTGGAGGTGCTGGTCGCGTCGGCCGGACTCGGCGAACGCGGGTAGCTGCCGCTGTACGGCCCGGTGTCGCGGTAAGGACTGTGGCCTCCGCTGACACCGGGGCCCGGGCTGCTCGCCCCGCTCGCTCCGGGAACTTGGCCGCCTGGTCCCGTCTCATACGGGTCGGGACCTCCCGGCCGCCGACCGCCGGGGCCTGGTGGGCCTGCTGGCGGATGGCCCGGGCCTGGGTCGCTCGGCTGGTGATTGACCGAGACGCCGCCGTCGTACGCGCCGAGCTTGCCGTAGTCGTACTTCAACTGCCCCGAATTGGACTGGGTCTGGTGGGTGAACTCCTGGTAGAGCTGCAGATTCTTGGCCGAAGCCTCGTTGTGGCTGCGCATCTCGGCCATCACGTCGGAATCGAACAGGTTTTTCCCGCTCTTCAGCGCGTTCGTGAGCGGTTCCGCCGACATGGGCGCCATCTGATTGCGCAGATTGTCGAGCATCGCCGCGGCGGAGGCGTGCGTTCCGCTGTTGTCGTGGAACGTTTGCTGCGCACCAGTCATCGAGGAACGCACCGTCCGCAGCCGCTGCGAGACCTTGTCCGCCGCCGCGCCGCTCCAGACGGATTCGAGACCGCCGAGAATCTCCGAGACGTCCTGGCTGACCGCTTCCTGATCACCCGCCAGCCCCTTGGCGAGGTCGCTTCCCTCATGCCAGATACCGGGTTGAGCTGCCTGGATCTGCGGGACGATCTCCTCGATCGGCACCGTCATCTCCTGGTATTTGTCGAGCAGCGCCTTGGTGGACTCCACCCAGCCCATGTCACCGCCCCGCTTTCTTCTTGAGCGTCGTGACCGCGTGGTCGGCAATGATGGCGGCGATGCGGCAGGAGTCGGTCTTGCCGCTGTTGGACAAACCGAGGTCGACTCCTACCTCGAATTCGAGAGTGTCGGAGAGCCCCACCGCGATCTGGCACCCGTCTGTCCTCGGGCCTGGCTTCGGGTCGTAGGCCACGGCAGGGAAGCCCTGGATGGGCGGAAGCACGTCGAACCGTTTCATCTGCGGCTTGACCTGCTTGTAGATGATGCTCAAGCCTTCTCGTTGCTTGGTCGTGTAGAAAATCGTCAGCATTGAGCCGTCCTGATGGTCAGACCAGGTGCACTTCGGGCCGAGAGGGCCGTCTTCCGGTTTGCCGGTGACGCCGTCTCCGACGTCCTCATGGACCTGCTGGGGGCTGAGCGCGTCGCACGCGCTCCCGGAGAGCACGGAATCAGGAAGCGGATTCTCGACCTTCGGAGCGCCACCGTAGGGCGGCACTTCTCCGCTTGGCGACGAGGTGCTGGCCGACACCGGCGTGGGGTGGCCGCCCGTGGTGCCGGAGCAGCCGGCGAACAGCATTGCGGAGCTGAGCAGGACAAATGCCGTGCGGAGTTTCATTCCGTCGTTTCCTGGGGGTCGACGCTTTTCATCATGGCGGATTGCTGGTGATCGCTCGATTCTGTCATGCCGAGCGCCTCTGCGATGCGCCGGATGAATTCATCGACGTAGGCAATCTGAAGGTCGATGTGGCCTCCGCCGTATGAGTAGGCGCCCAGTTTGCCTTTGCCGTCCCCGACCATTGCCACATGCGCGGCAAGCGTCGAGGGGTCCTGCGCCGGTGCCTTCATTCCGCAGAGGTTGACCGCATTCCGGCGCATCTCCGTCAGCTTCTCTTTCACTGTCATCAGCTTGCTGAGCAGCTGTTTTGCCTCATCGGGCTCCAGCACGAAGCCGTCCGGCGCCGTCGTCTTGGCTTGCCCGCTCGCGACCGTGAACGCCGTGTCCTCCCACACCTGTGCCCCCTCGACGCTGGTGTCGGCAATTGGTTACAGGTAGCACGGTAGCCGATCAATCACCCGCGGTGGACGCGATTCTGAAAGGTGCTCTACGGCTAGACATAAATGCTCTAGACATAGCTGCTCTAGTTATTTGTGCTCTGGTTTTGCTGGCGCTAGACGTGTGTGATTACCTGACTATGGCCAAGCCTCCGATCTCCGCTGCCGCGCGCATTATCGGCGAGCGCGTGCGCGAGTTCCGGAACAAGGCTGGGCTCAATCAGGAGCAGCTGGCCGAGGCGGCCGGCGTGCACTGGACCTTCGTGAGCCAGGTCGAGCGCGGCCTGCGCAACATCAACCTGCACAACCTGCTCAAGTTCGCCGACGGGCTCGGCGTGAACCCCGCGAAGCTCGTGGACGGCTTGCGTCCGCCGTCAGACTCGGACTAGCCGCCGTCCGGTGTCTGGTCCACTGTAGACGGACGCATAACCTGACGGAACGTGCCTTCGCGAGCGAGCAGAATCTGCGTGAGCACCTGCAATCCGACGAAGAACGCGATCGACAGTCCGGCGTCGAGTGCGGGAACGTCGTCGACTGGCAGCGTGTACGCCATCCCGATGCTCAGTCCACTGTGGACCAAGCTGCCGACGCCCCACGCCACGGTCAGCGTCCGCCACACCCGGCGGAACGACGGGCGGGCCGCCCACGCCGCGTCCAGCCGGGGGCCGCGGCCGGGGAGCAGGGCGCGGGCTGCCTGATAGGTCGTCGGGTACTGGCCGACGAACAGGCTCGCGAGCAGCCAGACGCCCGCCAGCGTGCTGAACCAGGCCCCGCGCACGAGCAGCAGCCGGGCGTCGCCGGTCATCAGCGTGGTGGCCAAGCCGACGGCGAGGAACATCAGGACGAGCAGGCCGATCCCGTCCGCGCGACGCCGGGTGACCAGCGTGTACAGCACGCGCAGCGCGGGCGGCAGGCCGCTCAGCAGCAGCGCCCATACGGGTGGGACGTCGAAGGCGCGCAGCAGGTAGTAGCCGCCGACTGGCGCGCCGAGATCGATCAGCAGCGCGGCCAGCGACGAGCGGAATTCGTTCCCCATGCCCCGAGTTTCGGCGCGCCGGGCACCTCAGGACATCGTCGAGCCGGTCAGCCCGGCATCCACCGAACGGTGGAGGCCGGGCCGGAACAACGTCAGACCGGCAGCTTGCGGAAGATCGGCCGCGGCACGTGCCGCAGGATCGACATCACCAGCCGGAACTCCGACGGCGACCACACGAGGTCCTTGCCCTTGCGCGCGGCCTCGACCGCGACGTCGGCGACCTGCTCGGCGGTCCGGGTCAGCGGGGCGTCCTTCATGCCTGCGGTCATCTTGGTCTTGACCTGGCCCGACCGCACGACGGTCACCTGCACGCCGTGCGGCGCGAGGGCCTCGCCGAGACCGAGGTAGAACCCGTCGAAACCGGCCTTGCTCGAGCCGTACACGAAGTTCGACCGGCGCACGCGCTCGCCCGCGACCGACGACAGCGCGATGACCTTGCCGTGGCCCTGCGTCTTGAGCTTCTCCGACAGCGCGACGCCGACCGACACCGCGGCGGTGTAGTTGACCGTCGCCAGCTCGACCGCCTTGCCGTGGTCCTGCCACAGCTCCTCGGCCTCGCCGAGCAGGCCGAACGCGACCACCGTGACGTCGATGTCGCCGCCGGCGAACGCCTCGTCCAGCACCTTCGGGTGGGAGGCGAGGTCCTTGGCGTCAAAGGCCACAGTGGACACTTCGGCACCGCGATCCTTCAGGCGCTGCGCGGCTTCCTCCAGCCGCGGCGAAGGACGTGCGGCCAGCACGACCCGCAGCGGCTTCTCCGCGAGGTACTTCTCCGCGATCGCCAGCGCGATGTCGGACGTGCCGCCGAGCAGCAGCAGGGACTGGGGGTTACCGACCGCGTCGATCACAGTGCGAGCCTCCGGCTCATGTCAGAGGCGAAAACGCCTTCGGGGTCAACGGAAGCGCGCACCTTGCGCCACTCCTCCAGCCGCGGGTACATCTTCGCGAAAGTCTCGGGCGAGGTGCGCGAGTCCTTCGCGGTGTAGAGACGGCCGTTCGCGTCCAGGACCATCTCGTCCATTTCCTCGCAGAACCGGCTGAGCCCGCTCTTGATCGGGAAGTCGACGCTCAGCATCCAGCCCGGCGCCGGCCAGGACATCGGAGCCGGGTTCGAGTCGCCCATCCGCTTGAACACGTTCAGGAACGAGTAGTGCCCGGACCGCGAGATGGCCCGGCAGATGCCCTTGAGCTGCTCTTCCGCGCCGAACGGCACGGAGAACTGGTACTGCAGGAAGCCCTTGCTTCCGTAGCCGCGGTTCCACTCGCTCAGCATGTCGAGAGGGTGGTAGAACTGCGTGAGGTTCTGGATCTTGCCGCGCGCGCCCTTCTTGGGCACGGTCTGCTGCCACAGATTGCCCATCATGGTCGAGGTCAGCTTGTTGACCAGACCGCTGGGGAACACGTCGGGCAGCGTCAGCAGCTGCGGCGCGTCGAAGCGCAGCGGGTCGTTGCGCAGCTTCGGCGGCAGCTGGTCGAGCGTCGCGAGCGAACCGCGCGAGAACGTGGCCCGGCCGAGGCGGCTGTCGGACGAGATCAGGTCCGGCACGGCCATGGAGTAGTCGTAGTTGAGGTCCGAACCATCGGTGAAGAGCCCGAGGGTCTCGTCGAGGTTCGAGGTGCGGTCGGCGTCCACGTAGAAATACGCCGATTCCGTCTTCTTCATCCGGATCGTGGCGCGGACGATGATCCCGGTCAGCCCGATCCCCGCCACGGTCGCCCAGAACAGCTCGGAATCCGGGCCTTCGGGGGTGAGCGTGCGCACGGATCCGTCGGCGGTGAGCAGGTCCATCGACACCACGTGGTTGCCGAAGCTGCCCGCCGAATGGTGGTTCTTGCCGTGGATGTCGTTGGCGATCGCGCCGCCGATCGTCACCTGGCGGGTGCCCGGCAGGACCGGGACCCACAGGCCGTACGGCAGGGCCTCGCGCATCAGCTTGTCGAGGCTGACGCCCGCGTCGAGGTCGACGAGGCCGGAGTCCGGGTCGATCGAGTGGATGCGGTCGAGCACGGTCATGTCGACGACCAGGCCGCCCGCGTTCTGCGCCGGGTCGCCGTAGGACCGGCCGAGCCCGCGTGCGATGACCCCGCGCGGGCCTGCGGAGGCGACGGCGCGGGCGATCGCGTCGACGTCGCGGGTGCTCAGCACGTCGGCGACGGTCCCGGCGGTGCGGCCCCAGCCGGTGAGCGTGCGGCGCTGTGTCTCGGGTGCTTGGGTCACGCCGACCAGGGTAGCCACGCCGAACACCGCCCGGAACGTGACCCTGAAGTGCTCGCTTCTACACTTTGCGCATCAAGGCACAAGCGTCCGAGCGTCGAAGTGGGTAATACGGACACTGACGCAATAGGCCGAGAAGGTATTCCAAGTGGTGGCTACAGAACCGCAGAGTGACCAAGCGCAGCCGGTGCCCGCGGGCCCCGGGCTGCTGGGCCAGCTGATCCGGTTCGGCGTGATCGGCGGCTTCTGCGCCCTGTTCGACCTGGGCACGTACTCGCTGCTGCGAGCGGTCGGCATGGACGCCGTCCCGTGGGTGGACGTCGCGCGCGCGATCAGTTTCGTCGTGGGCACGACCACGGCGTTCTTCCTGAACCGGCGCTTCACGTTCGCTGACGGGCGGCGCGACGGGAACGCGCAGGTCGGCAGCTTCGTTCTGCTGTACGCCGTCACCTTCTTCGTCGCCGTCGGCGTGAATCAGCTCATGCTGCACGTGCTGCCGGAGTCGGGCTGGAAGGCCACGCTGGCCTGGGTGGTGTCCCAGGCAACGGCGACTGTGATCAATTTCGTGATGCTCAAATGGGTCGTGTTCCGTGTACGGCCGGTAAAGGAGAACTGAGTTCGATGCCCGGTAAAGCAGCCCCGGTCGCGGAGGCGGCCCCCGCAGGCCAGACGCGGTTCGCCGAGCACGCCCCCGAAGGCAGGCTCACGGCCCAGCGCGGGCTGTACGCCGGGCCGGCTCCGATCGTCAGCAAGGACATGTACGCCGAGGTCGAACTGGGCAACGCCCTGCGCGAGCGCGGCAGTGTGACGCTCGAGCCGTCCGCGAAGGTCACCGGCAACACCTACTTCGGCCGCTTCCCGGCGAGCTACTGGCAGCGCTGGACCACGGCGACCGAGGTGAAGCTCGAGGCCGTCGTCACCGGGGACGGGCTGCTGTCGCTCGGCGCGTCCGACATGCTCGGCGACCCGCGCGTGGTCGACGCGCAGCAGGTTTCGGGCGCGAAGGGCGCCAAGGTCGAGCTGACCGGCAAGCTGGACAAGTTCCTCGACGGCGGCGCGCTGTGGCTCGACCTCGAGACCGAGGGCGGCCAGACGCTGCGGGTCGAGCAGGTCCGCTGGACCGTCGACGCGCCGGAGTCGATCCGCCCGACCGCGGTCACCATCTGCACGATGAACCGCGCCGACGACTGCCTGAAAAACCTCCAGGCGCTCGCCGCCGACGTGTCCTCGCTGGACACCCTCGACGCCATCTACGTCGCCGACCAGGGCACCGACCTGGTCGAATCGCGCGAGGGCTTCGAGCAGGTCGCGAAGGACCTCGGCGAGAAGCTGCACTACATCAAGCAGCCGAACCTCGGCGGCGCGGGCGGCTTCACCCGCGGCATGTACGAGGTGGCCGGGCACACCGAGACCGAGCACGCGAACGTGCTGTTCATGGACGACGACGTGCTGCTCGAGCCGGACCTCGTCGTGCGCATGACGGCGTTCTCCAACCGCGCGGCCAACCCGATCATCGTCGGCGGCCAGATGCTCAACCTGCTGCACCCGAACCAGCTGCACGTCGGAGCCGAGTACGCCCGGCTGAACACGCTGGAGCCGGGACAGCCGGTGCAGCACTCGCTGTCCACCGCCGACCTGCTCGGCGTCGACGAGGACGGCAACCCGAACCGCCAGGAACGCCGCCTCGACGCCGGGTACAACGGCTGGTGGTCGTGCCTGATCCCGTACGAGGTCGTCAAGGCCATCGGCTACCCGCTGCCGTTCTTCTTCCAGTGGGACGACGCGGAGTACTCCTACCGGGCCCGCGAATACGGCTTCCCCACGGTGACCCTGCCGGGCGCCGGCGTGTGGCACGCGGACTTCCACTGGAAGGACTGGGACGAGTGGCACCGGTACTTCAACCTGCGCAACTCGATCATCACCGCCGCGCTGCACTCGCCGTTCAACCTGAACCTGCTGTCCCGCGTGCTGCTGGCGCAGCTGGTCCGCTACCTGCTCGGCATGCAGTACGGCCTTTCCGCGACGCTGATCAAGGCGGTCGAGGACTTCCTGGAGGGCCCGGAGATCCTGCACGACGGCGGCGTCGAGGCGATGAAGGAGATCCGCCGGATCCGCGACGCGTACCCGGAGACCAAGCGGCACAAGGTCACTGACGTGCCGGGCATCGCGTCCAACGACATCGGCATCATCAACAGCGCGCCGCGGCCGAGCATGCAGCGGCTCGTGCTGATCAAGCGCATCCTCGACAAGGTGCTCGGCCGCAGCCGTTTCGGGCTCGGCGCGGTGTCGATCGACGAGGCGCACTGGTGGCACGTCGCTTTGTTCGACACCGCCGTGGTCACCGACGCGTCGCAGGAAGGCGTGCGCGTGCGCACCTACGACAAGGTCAAGATGTTCGACCTCGCCAAGCGCGGCGCGAAGGTGCTCAACCGGCTGCGCAAGGAGGGGGCGGGCGTGCAGGAGCAGTACAAGCGCGCGATGCCGGAACTCACCTCGCGGGAGAACTGGAAGCGGCTGTACGGGCTGTGATCGCCTGAGCTGTCCGGGAAGGGCGTTCGCGTTTCGGCGCGGACGCCCTTTCTGTCTTTTTCGGTAGCTTTGAATTCATGGCCGACCTGGTTTCCCGCGCGCGGGCTCTTGCCGACGATCTGTTGTTTCCGGCGGCGGCTGAGGTGGACCGGCTGGGCGTGGTGCCGCGCTCGCATTTCGACGCGCTCGCCGAGGAGGGTTTCTACGGTCTCGCCGCGCCGGATTCCGGGGTCGGCCTCGAGCAGCTGGTCGGCGTGCTCGAAGCGCTGGCCGGCGGGTGCCTGAGCACCGCGTTCACTTGGCTGCAGCACCACGGCCTGGTCGCTGGCCTGGCCGCGACGGACCGGGAGGACCTGCGGGAGCGATACCTGGCGGACCTGATCAGCGGACGGTTGCGCGCGGGCGTCGCGTATGCGGGCGTGATCCCGACGCCGCCGAGAGTGCGGGTTCAGCGGGTCGACGGCGGGTATCGGTTCGACGGCGAGGCGCCGTTCGTGAGCGGCTGGGACGCGATCGACCTGCTGCAGCTGTCCGGCCGGGACGGCGACACGGTGGTCAACGCGTTGGTGTCGCCGATTGTCGGGCACAGTCTGGTCGCCGAGCCGTTGACGCTCATGGCCGCGCAAGGCACCGCGACCGTGCGATTGAAGCTGAACAACCACTTCATTCCCGACGAATCGGTTTTCGCCAAGGTCAGCTACGACAAATTCGTGGCCGGCAATACGTTTGCGGCCCGGCTCAACGGGTGTGCGCCGCTTGGCCTCGCGGAGCGCTGCGCCTGCTTGATCGAGGCGACCGGCGAGAAGGAAACGGCGACGGCGCTGCGGTCCGAACAGGAAGAAATCCGTCGTCGCCTCGACGCCGGGCTCGCTGATCCGGCCACGCTCCCGGCTGCCCGCGCCGCCGGAGCCGAGCTGGCGTACCGGTCGGCGGGCGCGCTCGCCGCGGCGACCGGCAGCAGCGCGGTGCTGGCCGGGGCGCCCGCGGGCCGGCTGGTGCGCGAGGCGACGTTCCTGCTCGTGGCCGCGAGCAGACCGGAGATCCGCGCCGGACTGCTCGCCCTCGTCCGCCGCTAAACGGACAGGCCGAATTTGCCCTTTCGGCTCAGATCGTCCACATAGGCGGCCGCCACGTGGACGAAATTCACCGAAACAGTGTTGCCGTCCCGGGTTTCCAGCGAGTGAACGCCGCCGTGTTTCAGGAGGTCCGGGAGCTTTTCCTGAACAGTTTCGGAACTGTCCGCGGTGAGCGGGAAGATCAGCGGCTCTCCGCCTGCCGAAAGGTGCAGGACCAGTGCTGGTTTGGAATCTGCCATGGGTCCATGGCAGCAGCGGGTGATCATCGGCGGCAAGGGCGGTTCGCCGACAGCGGATCCGCTCACAGCGGAAGCGGGCTAGGCGGGTTCGCCGAGGCGGGCGGCGAGCCGGTCCGTGACAGTGCGGGGCTCGCGCCCGAGAAGCTCGCCCAGCAGCGGGCCCGATTCGGCGAAATAACCGGCCCGGGTGGCCTGGTGCCAGGTGAGCAGGAACCGGGCCGTCTGCTCCGGGACCCCGTTCGCGATGTGCCCGGCGACCCATTGTTCGTCGTCCAGGACAACGCGATTGACAGTGCGACCGGTGAGGCCGGAAGCGATTTCGGCGAAATCGGCGAAAGTGACCGCGGCCGGAGCGGCGAGGGTGACGGGGCCGTCGACGGAGCGGTCGCCGGCGAGAAGGGCCGCGGTGGCTTCGGCGATGTCCGCGCGGTCGGTGTACGGGACGGGGCCGTCTGCCGGCTGGGCGATCTCGCCGGTCCGCTGCCACGGGCCGAGCACCTGGTCGAGCGGACCGTAAGCGCTGTTGCGCAGTGCGGTCCAGGCGACTCCGGAGTCGCCGAGGATCGCCTCGGTGGCGAGGTGGAGGTCCGACGGCCGGTACGGATTGCCGGGGGCGGCGCCGTGCTGGCTCGTGTAGAGGATCCGCCGGGCGCCGGCCGCGACGGCCGCGTCGATGGCGCGCCGGTGCAGGCTCACCAGGTCGGCGGCGGGGTCGTTGCCGGAGATCAGCAGGACCTGGTCGGCGCCGGCGAAAGAGTCGCCCGGGTCCTCGTAGGAGCCCCGTCGTACGCGGACCCCTCGGTCGGCGAAGTGTCGCGCCTTCGCGGGATCGCGGACGCTGACGCCGATCTGGCTTGCGGATACGCGCGTGAGGAGGTGCTCGACGGTGGCACTGCCCAGCCCGCCGGTGGCACCGGTGACAACGATCATTCCCCTGGTCTCTTCCTCGGGAGCATAAGTTGACTTCATGGGTCAACTTCTTCCGCCGCTGACTTTAGGTAAGCTGACTCATCGAGTCAACTTACGTGGAGAGACGAGGTCGCGGTGCCCGCGGAATCCCGGCTGCGCGCCGACGCCAGACGCAATTCCGAGCAGATCCGAACCGCTGCGATCGGCGCCTTCCAGGGACGGGGCCTGACCGTCCCGCTGGAGGAGGTCGCCAAGGCGGCGGGAGTCAGCAAAGCCACGATCTTCAACCGGTTCGGCGGCCGGATCGGCCTCATCGAGGCGGTGCTCGAAGAGGTCGTCGCGACGGAACTGTTCGCGGTCATCGACCGCATGCGGACCGTCGACGACATCGGCGAGCGGATCGACTGTTACGTCACCGGGCTGCGCGATCTCCAGTACCGCCAGCCCTCCGTCAATGACGTCCTGCTGCAGACCTATCCGAACTCGCCGCAGCTGATGGAGATCTGCCGGGTCGGGGGCGAGGCGAACGAAGAACTCGTCGCGGCGGCACGGGCCTCCGGGGCTCTTCGGCCGGAGTTCACGGCGGGCGACCTGCACGCATTCGTCGTCGAAACCGCCCTCGCCCTGAAACACGGCGAACGGCCTGCTCGCGAGGCCTACGACCGGCGCACCGCTTACTTCCTGAACGGAATCCGAACCGCGCGCTCCGGATGACGCGCCCTTGGCGCCGATGGCCGCGACCGTGCGGAGTGGACTACGGTTTCGCCGGGGAGAGACCGGATTTAGGGGTGGGTCGTGCCGTACACGTTGACGCTGTCACCGGCAGCGGTGGATCTCCTGCTGGCCGAACTCGGACTCGGCCGCGCGCCGGTGCCGTTCGTGGTGCCGCACATCGGCATCACCGGCGAGGAACGCGCCGCGGTGCGCGACGCCGTCTTCCGCGACCTCGACAGCCGCGGCCTGCTGCGGCGGGGGACCATCGACGACGACGTCCAGATCGCGCTAGCCACGTTCGCCCGGCCCGGACTCGCGGTGTCCGCGGCGGCGAAGCTCGGCGACGAGCAGCTGTTCGCGCGCGTGGCGTCCAACGGCCAGTTCGCGGTGCTGGTGTCCCAGCGGGACGGGATGTTCGCCTTCGAGGAGGTCCGCCCGACCGGCATCGTCCCGGCGATCGTCGACCTGCTGCCGCTCACGCCCGCCGCGCCGGGGCAGTCGGTGACCGTCGCGCAGCCGTCGAAACAGCCGGTCCGGGGCGACGCGTACGACCCGTTCGCCGGGGTCAGCGGCCCGCGCACGCACAATCCGCAGCTCCGCGCGGTCCAGCGGATCTTCGAGAAGCCGCGGTTGGCGGTCGGCCAGTTCACGCCGTACGTAGGCGACGGCAACGGCCATGAGCGGGCGCTGCCGTCGCTCGCGTGGTTCGACACCGAACTCGGCCGCTACCTGCTGAGCACGCGCGATTCGAGCGACGGAAACCGCTGGCTCACCTATGCCCCGGCGGACAATGCCCGGCTGGCCCAACAACTGTTCACCCAGCTGGAAGGCTATTCGGCAAACGCCTGACCGGAGCGGCTCGCGTCGGTAAACTCCGGCGCATGAGCACTGATCCGCTGGCGGCAGGCGGGCTGAACGCCAAGGGCATCGCCGAAGCCGCGGCCGAAACGCACAAGCTGGCCGACACCGCGAAGGCCGGCGGGTTCAGCATCGACGGCGACGCACTCGGTGACCTGCGCAAAGCGCTCACCGACATGGTCACGCGCCTCGAACGGCTCAAGCCGCAGACGCAGGCGCTGACGACCGCGCCGAAACTCGGCAGCCACCCGTATGGGCAGACCGTGGCCGAGCACGACCGCAAGAGCGGAGCCGACGCGCCCGGGTCGGCCCTCGACGTGCTGGACCAGTTCGGCCGGATCCTGAAGGAGGCCGACGAGGCCCTCGCCCGCGCCGGCGGGGTCTACACCGAGAACGAGAACCAGGCCGTCGATTCCCACCGCACCGTGAAGGGCACCGAATGAGCACGCCGCAGCCGGGGCTCGCGCCGTCGGACGCCGACTACCTCGGGCACCCGCACCAGCAGCTGAAGTCGTTTGTCGAGACCAATCTCGACGTGGAGCAGGTTTCCTCGGTTTCGCACGCGTACACCGAGGTGCAGAAAGCGTTCGAGGAATTCGCGACGCAATTGGGCGAGGCCGTGAAGAAGGCTTCGCACGCGTGGAGCGGCGAGGCCGCGGCCGGTGCGCAGGCGTATTTCGTGAGCCTCGCCGAATGGGCCGAGGCGAACGGCCAGAACGCGAAGCTGGCCGCGCAGATCGTCGAGGAACAGGCGTCCGCGGCGCAGGCGGCGAAGCATTCGATGCCGGAAGCGGTCCCATTCGACTGGTCCGAGGAATTCGACAAATGGTCGCACGCGAGCCCGCTCGAAATGAGCAATGAGATCGACGCGACGCTGAAGAAGCAGCAGGAGAGCCGTTCCGCGCACGAGCAGGCCGCGGAGACGATGTCGAAGTACGACGCTTCGCTGTACTCGTCGGGCTCGAAGCAGCCGACTTTCGCGCACCCGCCGAAGTTCGGGGTCGCGGCGGGCGGCGGGGCCGCGGTGGCGATGCCGACTGGTCCGGAGCACCACGACGCCCCTGCTCCTGCCCCTGCGCCCGCTCCCGCTCCGGTTGCCGCGGACGCTGGTTCAGCCTCGGTGGGTGCTGCCGGTGGCGGCGGCGCGGTGGCCGGGCACGCGAGCGCGCCGACGGTCAGCGGCCCGAGCCAGTTCACCGGTGCCGTGCATCAGCCAATGCCGGACAGCGCGACCACCGCGGCCGGTTACGCACCGGCCGCCGCCCAAGCGGCCTCGAGCGGCGGCAGCGCCGGGGCGGGCGGAATGGGCATGGGCGCGATGCCGATGGGCGGCATGATGGGCGGTGGCGGCGGCGGTTTCGGCGCCGACGAGGAGCACGAAAACAAGGTCGGCCGCGGCGGCGGTTCGTTCGGCCCCGGCGACGGAGCCATGTCCCCGGGCGCGGCGGACGTCGCGGCCGGAGGAATGGGCGGCGCCCCGGCCCGCCCGGGCATGGGCTTCGGCGCCCGTCCGTACGACGACGGCAACGACCAGCCCGCGTTCGTGATGGAGATCGACGAGAACGAGGAATACGGCGGGCACCGTTCCGCGCCGCCGGTCATCGGGGAATAACGCGAAAGTCCGTTGTGGACGGTGAGCCCATCGTCCACAACGGACTGACCGGCGTCAGTACCGGTAAAACTTCTCCGCCCGTCCCTGCCGGACGAGCTTCAGCCACTGCACGAAGGCCTTCGGGTCCCGCTTCACGCCCACGAAATACAGGCCGAAGCGCAGCACCTCCAGCGCCCCGATCTTGCGCATTCCCGGCTGCGACAGCAAATACCCGCGGTTGCGGTACGTGTAGTACCGCTTGACCTCGTTCTCCGGGTCCTGCGCGTGGAATTTCCCGCCCAGCATCGGCTTGAACTCGTCCGAACCGTCCGGGTGCAGGTAGGTCGTGCGCAGCGACGTGCCGAACGGCAGGCCGGACCGCACCAGGCGGCGGTGCAGTTCCACCTCGTCGCCGCGGAAGAACAGGCGCAGGTCGGGCACGCCAGTGACGTCCAAAGTGGACGCGCGGAACAACGCACCGTTCATCAGGGACGCGATGCCCGGCAGGAAATCCGTGCCGAGTTCGGCCGACGAGCGCTTCCAGGTCAGGCCGCGGCGCAGCGGGAACGCGAGTTTCGCCGGCGCGTCGATGTTCGCCACCACCGGGGAAATCTCGGCGAGACCGCGCTTTTCGGCTTCCTCCAGCAGGATCTCGAGCACGTGCTCGTCCGCCGGGCGGCCGTCGTCGTCGGCGAGCCAGACCCACTCCGCGCCGAGCGACAGCGCGTGCAGCATGCCGAGCGCGAAACCGCCCGCGCCGCCGAGGTTCCGGTGCGACGGGAGGTACGTGTACGGCAGCGGGTAGGCCTCCACGACGTCCCGCGCGGACTTGTCCGGGCCGTTGTCGACCACGACGAGGTGGTCGACCGGCCGGGTCTGGGCGGCGATGACCTTCAGCGAGTCCGCGAGCAGCTCGCGCCGGTGCCGCGTGACCACCACGCCGACGACCGCGCCGTCGGGCAGCTCTCGCGTCTCGCCGGTCATCATTCCCCGCCGTTCGTCGTGGTCGCGGGCTCGATGCCGAGGCGCTCGAGACCTTCCTGGCTCATGTTCTCGAACGGGTCGCGGCCCTTGTACTCGGTGAGCACCTCGCGCAGCGAACCCTGCTTCCGGACGTGCCCCTCGTCCATCCAGATCGCGGTGTCGCACAGCTCCATGAGGAACTCGTCGGAGTGGTTCGCGAACACCAGGATGCCGGAGCGCTTGACCAGGTCCTTGAGCCGGTCGCGGGCCTTGTTGAGGAACGCCGCGTCGACCGCGCCGATGCCCTCGTCGAGGATCAGGATCTCCGGGTCGATCGAGGTCACGACGCCGAGCGCGAGCCGCACCCGCATGCCGGTGGAGTACGTCCGCAGCGGCATCTGCAGGTAGTCGCCGAGTTCGGTGAACTCCGCGATGTCGTCGACCCGCTTCTCCATTTCCTTGGCGCTCATGCCGAGGAACAGGCCGCGGATCAGGATGTTCTCGACGCCGGAGATCTCCGGGTCCATCCCGATGCCGAGGTCGAACACCGGCGCGATCCGGCCGACGATCCGCGACGATCCGCGCGTCGGCTCGTAGATCCCGGCGAGCAGCCGCAGCAGCGTGGACTTGCCCGCGCCGTTGTGCCCGACGAGGCCGACCCGGTCGCCCTCGCGGAGGCTGATCGACACGTCGTGCAGCGCCTCGATGATCGGCACCTTCTGGTCGGAACTGATCTTTCCGCCGACCTTGCCGAGCACGCGCTTTTTCATCGAACGCGTTTTCGCGTCGAAAATCGGGAAGTCCACGTACGCGTTGTGGACGTCAATGCTGACCATCTGTCACACCCAATACGAGACGCGAGACCGGTAATTGCGCATGGCGACGAGCGCGAGCCCCCACCCGACGACGGTGATGCCGCCGACCACGACCCAGCTGGACCAGCTCACCGCCTGCCCGATGAGCGGCGACCGCACCACCTGCATGTAGTGGTAAAGCGGGTTCAGCTTGATGATCGGCAGCGCCCACGACGCGCCGTCCCGCGCGCCGCCGGACAGCAGCTGGTCGACCGGCCAGACGATCGGGGTGCCGTAGAACATGAGCTGGATCAGCGAGTTGATCAGCTGCGGGATGTCCCGGAACCGGGTCGAGATGATGCCGAGCAGCAGCGCCGCCCAGCCCGCGGTGAGCGCGAGCAGCACGAAGCCGGGAATGGCGAGGAAAATGTTCCAGCTCAGCCCGGGGTGGCAGTACTTGTGCGGAAGACACGCGCCGTCCGGCGACCCGAGCGAATACGGGGAATCGAGCGCCGAGAAGAAAATGATCAGCAGCACGACGTAGACGATCATGTTGTGCGCCAGCAGCAGCGTCTGCCGCCAGATCGTGCGCAGCACGTACACGCTGATCGGCGCGGGGACCTGTTTGATCAGGCCCTCGTTCGCGATGAACGTC
Organism: Streptomyces sp. AA4; assembly: GCF_000158875.1. Classification (NCBI taxonomy): domain Bacteria; kingdom Bacillati; phylum Actinomycetota; class Actinomycetes; order Kitasatosporales; family Streptomycetaceae; genus Streptomyces; species Streptomyces sp. AA4. The sequence goes on from NZ_GG657747.1 coordinate 241,543, forward strand.
TCCATGCCCTCGGTGAGGCAGCCCTGGATGAAGCCCCAGATGATGAAGCCGGTGGAGAGATAGGGCAGGAACACCTCGATCGGCGTGCGGAACAGCTGCGAGTACAGCAGGCCGAGACCGAGCGCGATGACACCCTGGCTGATCGTGATCCAGAACGGCCCGATGATGGACCTGCGGTAGCGCTGCTTGATGTCCTGCCAGCCGAGATGGGTCCAAAGCTCGCGGGCGGCGAAACCGGTCTTGATGTCGTCGATGGCACGCGCGAACGTCTTGCTGTCCGACGACGGTGGAACCGGAGTCGAGACATCGGGTTCGGCTGCGTGAACCGTGCTGGTGGCATGCACGTGGACGAGGGTACCGATGGGGCGAGGCGGGCTAGGTCCGACCCGTCGCGCGGCCGCCCGATCCTTCTCACCCGTGCTGACCGGCGCGTGTGCGCGCCGTTACGATGAGCCGATGCCGGTCCCCGAAATCAGCGCTTCGCACCCGAAGTCTGTTTCTTCCCGCGCGCAGTACCACCTGGTCGCGCCGGTGGGCCACCCCAACTACGGTGACGAGCTCATCACCGCCGGCTGGCTGGGTTACCTCGCGGAGACCGCCCCGGACGCCGACGTGTGGGTGGACACGCACTCGCCGGGGCCGGCCAGCGTCCTGCTCGACGGCATTCACCCGCGGGCGAAGTTCACCGACACCTTGTGGCGTTTGTGCTGGGAGTCGCCGGACGAGGACCCGTGGCGCGCTGCCGCCTGGGTGCGCGACGCGGTGCACAGCCCGGGCATGATGCCGCGCCTGCACCACAGCGTCGAACTGCTGGCGAAGGCCGACGTGGTGCACGTGGTCGGCGGCGGATACATCAACAAGCTGTGGCCCAAGCAGATCGGCTTGCTGGCGGGCGCGGTCGCCGCGGTCGAACGGTCCGGCGGCCGGGCGGCCATGACCGGACAGGGTCTGCTGCCCGCCTGCGAGGGTTCGGCGCCGCTGGTGAAAGCGCTCGCCGACCGGTTCGAGGTGGTCGAGGTCCGCGACAGTGCGTCAGCGGATCTGCTGGGCCGTCCGGTCGGCCTCGACGACGCCTTCCTCACTCTCGGGCCGGACCGCTACGACCACTCCGAAGACCTGCCCGAAGTAATGCTGTGCCTGCAATCCGACCTGGTCGAGATCGGCATCGGCGCCTTGGCCGGCTCGGTGCTTTCCATGCTGCGCGCCTGGAAGACGGACCCGGCGAAGATCGGCGTCGTCGAGGGAGTGCCCCGGGTCGACCGCGAAGTCTTTTCGTTGCTCGAACGCGAATTGCCGGGCGCCCGGTTTTATCCGTTTTCGCACATTTGGACGCACGGCCTTCCCGCCGGGCCGGAGCAAACCTGGATTTCCACCCGGTTCCACGTCCACATGCTGGCGGCCGCGGCCGGGGCGTCCGGCGTCGCGGTGAGCATCCACCCGGACTATTACGCCACGAAGCATCGCTCCCTGGCCGAGCTCGGCTCGAACTGGACGCTGCTCGAAGACCTCTCCCAGGTCCCGGACCGCCCGGACGCGGGAGGGTACGCGGAAGAGACGCTGGCCCGCTTCAAGGACAGCAAGCGGAAGATCGCCGAACAGGTTTACGCGCCGGTGGTCCGCCCGGTCGAGGAGGAGCCGGAGCCGTCGGTGCCCGAGGAGCCGCCCGTGGAGCCGCCCGCCCAACGGCGCCGGTGGCCCCGGCGGCGCGACTGAGCCGGCGGACGCCGTCCCGGGAACGCGTCGCCGATTGAGGACCGGAATGGTCCGCAATCCCGCATAGCTTCCCCTCATGGCCCACGACCTCACCCCCTTCCGCGTCCAGGTCCCGCAGACCGACCTGGACGACCTCCGCCGCCGTCTCGCCGACACCCGCTGGCCGGACCCCTTCGCCGACCCGGCGTGGGAGCTGGGCATTCCGGTGCCCGAAGTCCAAGACCTCGCCGACTACTGGCGGCTGGGCTTCGACTGGCGGGCACAGGAAGAGCGCCTCAACGGCTTCCCGCAGTTCACCACCACGATCGACGGCGCGAACATCCACTTCCTGCACCTCGAATCCCCCGAACCGGACGCCGTCCCGCTGCTCCTCACCCACGGCTGGCCCGGTTCGATCGTCGAGTTCCTGGACCTGATCGGCCCCCTCGCCGACCCGCGGGCGTACGGCGGCGACGCCACCGAGGCGTTCCACGTCGTCGTCCCGTCCGTGCCCGGGTTCGGCTTCTCCGGCCCGACCCCCGACCGCGGCTGGGGTCCGGCGCGGACGGCGCGGGCGTGGGCGGAGCTGATGACCCGCCTCGGGTACCGCAACTTCGGCACGCACGGCGGGGACTGGGGCGCGCTGATCTCCCGCGAACTCTGCGTCCAGTTCCCCGAACGGGTCCTCGGCGCGCACGTCACGATGCTGCCCTCCGCGGTCGCGCGCGACGAGGCGGACCTCGCCGGGCTCGACGGGGACGAACTGGCGAAGGGACAGCGGTCGCTGGAGAAATCCCGGGCCTTCCAGCGGACCGGCATCGGCTACGCGATGATCCAGTCCACCAAACCGCACACGCTCGCCTACGGCCTCACCGATTCCCCGGCCGGGCAGCTGGCCTGGATCGCCGAGAAGTTCCGGGCCTTCTCGAACACCGACCACGACCTGATCGACCGCGACGACCTGCTCGCCAACGTCTCGATCTACTGGTTCACCCGCACCGCCGCGTCGTCCTCGCGGATCTACGCCGACCAGGACGTCCAGTGGGGCGCGGCGCTGCCGGCGTCGACCGTGCCGACCGCGGTCGCGGTGTTCCCGGACGACATCGGGCTTCCGCTGCGCTCGCTGGCCGAGCGCACCGACCGGATCGTGCGGTGGACGGAATTCCCGCGCGGCGGGCACTTCCCGGCGCTCGAAGAACCCGACCTGCTGATCGGCGATCTTCGAGCGTTCTTCTCCCGGGAAAGCTAGAGGTACTGCCCGGTTCCGGTGATGCCGTGCCCGTGCCCCTCGCCGGGGTGGCCGCCGGAGCCGGACGACCCCGCGGGCAGGCCGCGGCGCATCTGCTCCAGCTGCACCCGCGCCGCCATCTGCTGCGCGAACAGCGCGGTCTGGATGCCGTGGAACAGCCCCTCCAGCCAGCCGACCAGCTGCGCCTGCGCGATCCGCAGTTCGGCGTCCGAGGGGGTCTCGTCCTCGGTGAACGGGCGCACCAGGCGCTCCAGTTCCTCGCGCAGTTCGGGCGCGAGCGCTTCCTCCAGCTCGCGCACCGACGTCTGGTGGATCTCGCGGACGCGGTTGCGGCTGGCGTCGTCCAGCGGTGCGGCGCGGACCTCCTCCAGCAGCTGCTTGATCATGGTCCCGATGCGCATCACCTTGGCCGGTTCCTCGACCAGGTCGCCGACGGACTCGTTCTCCTCGCCCTCGGGTGCCGTCTGCGCGGTGCCGACCGGGACGCCGTCCGGTCCGACGACGACCACGCGCGGCGCCTCCGCGTCCCTGGCTGCGCCCGTTCCCCCGAAGTTCGGCTCGCTCATATGCTCCATCCCCGTCGGTCAGCGGTCCTGCCCCGAGCCTAGCGGCCGTTCGGGCAGTTCTGCCCAACCCCGCGGCAACCGCGAAACCGCACGTCCGTACGGTGTCCCCATGGCGTTCGACGTCGCTCGTATCCGTGGGCTCTTCCCCGCGCTTGGCGACGGCTGGATTCACTTCGACGGCGCCGCCGGAATGCTCGTGCCCGAACAGGTCGCTTCGGCCGTTTCGACAGCTATGCGGGCGCCGGTGTCCGGGCCGGGCGGAGCGTTTCCGGCCTCCCAGCGGGCGGAAAGCATCGTCACCGCGGCCCGCCGGGCCGTGGCCGATCTGGTCGGGGCGGACCCGGCCGCCGTCGTGCTCGGCCCGAGCGCGCCGGTCCTGCTTCGCCGTCTCGTCGACGCGCTCGCCGAACGCTGGACGATCGGCGACGAGATCGTCGTCTCCCGGCTCGACGAGGAGGCCAACATCGCGCCGTGGCGGCGCGCCGCGAAACGCGTCGGCGCGGTCGTGCGGTGGAGCGAGATCGACATCGAGACCTGCGAGCTGCCCGCGTGGCAGTACGAGAACCTCGTGTCCGCGCGGACGAAAGCGGTGTCGGTGACACTGGCGTCCGGGTCCGTCGGGACCCGGCCGGACGTGCCGACGGTGATCGAATTCGCCAAGCGGGTCGGTGCGCTCGTGGTGGTCGACGCGACCTACGCCGCTCCGTTCGTGCCGCTCGACCTGCAAGAACTCGGGGCCGACGTCATGGTCGTCTCCGCGCCGTCGTGGGGCGGCCCGTCGGTCGGCGCGCTCGTGTTCCGCGACCCGGAGCTGCTGGAGCGCATCTCGTCGGCGTCGCTCGACCCGGCCGCCACCGGTCCCGCGCGGCTCGAACTCGGCCCGCACGCGTACCCGCTGCTGGCCGGTCTCGTCGCGTCCGTCGACTACCTCGCCGGCCTCGACGACGCCGCGACCGGCTCCCGCCGCGAACGCCTCGTGACGTCGCTCGGCTCGGCCAAGTCGTACCACGCGGGCCTGCTCGCGCAGCTGTCCACGGAACTGCGCTCGCTGCGGCACGTGATGGTGATCGGCGACGCGATGCGCCGGATCCCCGCGCTCGCCTTCGCGGTGGCCGGCGCGAAAGCGTCCCAGGTCGCCGAATACCTGGCGTCGCAAGGGCTTTGCGCGTTCGCCGACGACGGCACCAGCGGCGTGTTCGCGTCGCTGGGCGTCGGCGAGGTCGGGGGAGCGGTGCGGATCGGGCTCGCGCACTACTCCAACGTGTTCGAGATCAATCAGCTGGTGCGGGTGCTCGAAGAACTGCGCTGAGGTCAGGACTTCGCGGCGAGCAGGACCTTCCCGAAGATGCTGCCCTCCTCGAGCATCCGGTGCGCGGACGCGGCCTCGGCCATCGGCACCACGTGGCCGACGATCGGCTGCACCGAACCCTGTTCCACCAAGGGCCACAACCGTTTCCGGACATCCGCGACGATCGCGGCTTTCTGGTCGAGCGGACGGGACCGCAGCCCGGCCGCGAACACGCTCGCGCGCTTGCCCAGGAGCTTGCCGATGTTCAGCTCGCCCTTGATCCCGCCCTGCATGCCGATGATGACCAGCCTGCCGTCCGCGGCGAGCGCGTCGACGTTGCGGTCGAGGTACTTCGCGCCCATGTTGTCGAGGATGACGTCGGCGCCCTTCGTCTCGGCGCGCAGCACCTCGACGAAATCCTGGTCCTTGTAGTTGATCGTGAGGTCCGCGCCGAGCTGGCGGCAGCGTTCGAGCCGTTCCGGCGAACCCGCGGTGACCGCGACGGTCGCGCCGAGCGCCTTGCCGACCTGGATCGCGTGCGTGCCGATGCCGCCCGCGCCGCCGTGCACCAGCAGGACCTGGCCTTCGCCGAGACCGGCGTGCATCACGACGTTCGCCCACACCGTGCAGGCCACCTCGGGCAGCCCGGCCGCGGCGACCGTCTCGATCTCGCCCGGCACCGGCAGCAGCTGCCCGGCCGGGACCGCGACGCGTTCGGCGTACCCGCCGCCGGCGAGCAGCGCGCAGACCTCGTCGCCGACCTGCCAGCCCTCGACGCCCTCGCCGAGTTCGGCGATCGTGCCGGAGCATTCGAGGCCGAGGATGTCGCTCGCCCCGGGCGGCGGCGGATAGTTGCCCTGGCGCTGCAGCAGGTCGGCTCGGTTGACCGCGCTGGCCGTGACGTCCAGCAGCACCTCGCCCGGACCGGGCTCCGGATCGGGGACCTCGGTCCATTCGAGCACGTCAGGGGCGCCGGGTTCGCGGATCGTGATCGCGTGCATGCGCCCGACTGTATCCCGGGTCAGCCGAGGTCGTTGGTGCTGAAGGTGTTGCAGCTCGCGGGCTGTCCGGTGCGGTAGCCGGTGGTGAACCACTTCTCGCGCTGCGCCGAGGTGCCGTGCGAGAAACTCGACTTGTCGACGTGGCCGTTGCCGAGGTTCTTCTGGATGTAGTCGTCGCCGATCCGGGACGCGGTGTCGAGCGCGCGCGAGATGTCGTCCTGCGTGACGTCCTGGACCAGCGGCTTCCCGGAGCTGGTCGGGGTCGTGCTGGCGTGGTTGGCCCAGACGCCCGCGTAGCAGTCGGCCTGCAGTTCCAGCCGGACCGAACCGGACGTCGGCCCGGTGCCGGTGCCGCGCTTGGACGTGCCGGTGAGGTTCTGCACGTGGTGGCCGTATTCGTGGGCCAGCACGTACGCCTCGGTGAACAGGCCGCCCTTCGCGCCGAAGCGGGTCTTCAGCTCGTTGAAGAACGACAGGTCGATGTACACGTAGGAGTCGGCCGGGCAGTAGAACGGGCCGGTGTCCGACGTCGCGCCGCCGCAGCCGGTGCGCACGCCGCCGGTGAAGAAGCGGGTCGTCGCCTTGCGGTAGGTCTGGCCGGAGCGGGAGAACTCCTGCGTCCAGTAGTCCTGGATGGAGTTGACGATCGCGACGATCGCGCAGTCGTGGTCCCGGTTCGCGTCGGCTCCGGTCTTGCACTTCTTCGCGAGCGTGCCGGAGTCGAGCTGCTGTCCGGACTGGACGTCGCCGAGCCCGACCCCGCCCACCGCGGGCGACGTGCCGGTGCTGGGTCCGCCGCCGAACTGGGAGAACAGGAAGTAGATGACCAGGCCGACGATGCCGAGCCCGCCACCGCCGAGGGCCACGCGGCCGCCGATGCCGCCGCCTCCGCCGCTGCCGCGCATGTCCTGGATCTCGGAGGCGTCCAGATCCGCGTTGTCGTCGAATCGCACGCGGAAAGGGTAGCCGCAAACCCGGGAACGGGGCTGGGTGCGGCCCCTGCGCTGGGGGCCGCACCCAGGTACTACCGAGGTTTCGTTGACAGCGGTTGGCCACCGGCCGGGCTGGCGTCCGGCGCTGCCTTCGCGGTGCCGAGGCCGCGAAGAGAAGCAGCGGCATAACGACGCCGGGTGCGCGTGGCCGATGCCGAGCGCACGGGTGCTCGTGCTGTTCGCAATCGCGACCGAACCGGAACGGGGCCGTGCCGGTCGCGGGGTCACAGCGGGCGGTCAACCGCGGGAACTACCTGCCATGCCACCACCTGGCCTTTCCCGGGGGGAAACGCGGCCCGGCGTGCCCTTCGGCGCGCTCTGGGGGATCCTCGTCGTCCCTCCGCTGTCTCCCGAGGATGCGCTTCTTCGCGCCGAGTCTCAACCTTTTCGTAACCCTCCATTGGGGGAAGTTCGCCCGGGAATTTCACGCCGGGCCGAAACGGAGGGGAAAATCCGGCCTTCTACTCTTCCGGACATGAGCGATGACCAGGACGTGCGCTGGCTCGACCCGGCAGAACAGCGCGCCTGGCGGGCCTACATCGTCGCGTCGCTGCGGCTGCGCCAGCGGCTGCATCGCGAACTGACCGAGAGCCACGGCATCTCGCTCGCGGACTACGAGGTCCTGGTGTGCCTGAACCTGACCCCGGACCGGTGCACGCGGATGACCGAGCTGGCTGCGCTGCTGGGCTCGACGAAGAGCAGGCTGTCGCACCAGATCGGCAAACTGGAGGTGGCCGGGCTGGTCACGCGCCGCCCGGACCCGGAGGACAAACGCGGCGTGCTGACCGAACTGACCGACGCGGGCCTGCGGGTACTGGCCGAAGCCGCGCCGACGCACGTGCGCGGCGCCCGCGAGCACCTGATCGACCTGCTGACGCCGGACGAGCAGACCGCGGTGGCCACGGCGTTCACCCGCGTCCTCGAACACCTGGACGACGTCGAAGGACGGCGCGATACCCTGACCTAGAAGGAAGCGTGGCAGAGCGGCCGAATGCAGACGCCTTGAAAGCGTCCGTAGGGAAACCTACCGGGGGTTCAAATCCCTCCGCTTCCGCTGGACGCCCCGAGTGTCCGGCCCCGGATTCCGCGCCCGCCGCGGGAGACCGGGGCCGTTTTGTTTTCGGCTTTCGTCGGCGGCAGGCCGGTTCGATCGACCGGGTGAACGCCGCGGCGGCGCTGGTCGCTCCCGCCGCGGTCCGCGCGGGTACCCTGGCCGTGCTGTGCGCCGGGTTCCCGTGGAGTCTTCCGTCATTCGCGACGTCGGCTACGACGCCGCGAAGTCGGTGCTGGAAATCGGGTTCCGCAACGGCAGCGTCTACCGCTACCACCTCGTGCCCGCGCGCGTGCATCGCGAGCTGATGGCCGCCGACAGCCCCGGGCGCTACCTCAACCAGGAGATCAAGCCGCGGTTTCCCGGGCAAGAGGTGGAATGATTGCGGCGTCAGGCTTTCTTGGCCTCGCGCAGGGCGATCCGCGCCTGGACTTCCGGACGGCGCAGCGGCGGCACGGTCGCCGGCGGCTGGCGGCGTTGCGGGAGTTCTTCCAGCAATCGCGCGGTGATCTGGGCGATTTCGGCGACCGCCGCCTCGAACGGTTCGCGCGTCGCGTCCGAAAGGGACTGCACCCCGGTCACTTTGCGCACGTACTGGCGCGCCGCGGCTTCGATCTCTTCGGTGGTGGCGGCGGGCTGCAGGCCGCGCAGCGTCGTGATGTTTCGGCACATGTGCTTCAGGGTACGTCTCTGCGGCCTACCGCATCACACTCTAGGGCCAACCTCGTTGACGGGGTCCGAGACCGCCCGGCAACCTTGATGAAGTGCCCCTCAGACCACGTTCTCCCCGGCTCAGCCGCCCCGTCCCGGAAGTTCCCGCCGACACCCCGATTCCCGAGCAGGCCTGGCACCGCGTTCCCGCCGACGAACTGGTCACGCTCGTTTCCGTTGTCCTGATGGCACAAGGCTTTCCCGAAGACCGCGCCCGTCCGGCCGCGGAGGCGTTGTGCCACGGCGACCTCACCGGCGCGCCGGAAACCGGCGTCGGGGAGCTGACTCGGGTGCATCTGCCCGCGATCGAAAACGGATTGGTCAGTCCTGGTGCGCAACCACTGCTGATTGCGGACCGCGGAGCGGCGGCGCTTGTCGATTACCGTCGTGCGTCCGGGCTTTGGGCGGTGGGCGACGCGATGGATCGGGCCGTGCAGCGGGCCGGGCGGTTTGGCGTTGGGCTGTTGTCGGTGCGCGGGGTCGGGCCGTTCGGGCGGGTCGGCCATCACGCGGCGCGGGCCTTGCCGCACGGGATGATCGGCATCGTGATGGCGGCCGGCGGGTACGCGGATCAGCCGGTGCATCCGCTGGGGATGGCCGCGCCTGCCGGGGCTTATCCGGAGTTCGTGTTCGATATCGATCTCGCTGATGCTGCTCGGGATCCTCGGTTCGCCGGGTTCGCGTTGATGGTGGACGTGCTGGCCGGGGTGTTGTCCGGGGTGGCCGATCATGAGCACGACACTGGGTTGCTGGTGCTGGCGATCGCGCCTACGACGTTGCGTAGTGCGGATGGGTTTTACCGGGCCGCCAGTGCGGTTTTCGGGAGCATGCTCGGGTGGGAGGGCGGGGCTCCGGTGCGGTATCCCGGGTGGCGGGAGGCTCAGTATCTGGAGCAGTGCCGGGCGTTGGGGGTGCCGTTGCCTGGGGCGGTGCGGAGGCAGTTGGATTCTTTGGCGTTGAAGGTGGGGTTGGCGCCGTTGACTACGGTGGGGTGATCTGGGGCCGGGTCGGCTCGTCGCCTGGCGGCGACATTGCGCCCCTCCTTGGTTGCGTGGGCACCCCGATTTTTGATTGTGCTGACGGTTCGGGGGTGCTTGTCAAGGCGGGAAAGATGCCTTGACAAGCACCCCCGAACCGCAGGGCGGCTTTGTATCGGGGTTGGGGGGAGGGGTGGGTGCCCCCGGTGTTTGGGTGGTTTGGCGGCGGTTTTAATGCCGTGAGGAGAACCCTGAGGGACTTGCTGCCGGAGTGTCCCGGAGGGTCAGCGGGAGAGGGAGACGCGGGCCTTTTCGGTGCCTACTGCTACTACGTCGCCGTCTGCTAGTTGGCGGCCCCTGCGGGTTTCTACCTCGCCGTTGACCGTCACCTCTTCTGCGTCGATCAGGTCTTTCGCGTGTGAGCCGTTGTCTGCGAGGTCGGCCAGTTTCAGGAATTGGCCCAGCCGGATCGGTTCGCCGGTGATCGGGACGTCGCGCGTGCTCATCGCCGCATCATGTCACGGCATCGTGGTTGCTCGGTTGTACAGATCGGTGATCTGGTCGTCGAAGTAGCTCGAGTACGAGACGTCGTCGGTGTAGCCGCCTCCTTCGTAGCCGCCGATCACGCCTACTACTGTGCCCGTTTTCGTGTCTGGCGACGGGTCCGCGACCAGCGGGCTGCCGCTCGTTCCGGTGGCGAAGCCGGGGCAGTCGACTCGGATCTGGTGTTCGTCTTGCTGCTGGGTGTGGGTTTCGCAGGTCGCCACCTCGTCGACGCCGTCCGGGTAGCCGGACACGGTTACCTGGCGGGCGAAGGGACCGTTCGTGCCTAGCTGGTTGGCTCCGGTCACCGCTTCCAGGGGTTCGGGCGAGCCGTCTTGGCGGGCGGTCGCGAAACCGACGTCCAGGTTCGGATCGGACGAATCGATCCATCCTTGGGCGACCAGTTCGTTTCCGACCTGCCAGTATCCGTACGGGGCGACGCCGTCGTGGAAACCGGGGGCGAACGTGACATTGGCCAGGTAACCGCCGCCTTCGCCGTCGTGGATGCAGTGGGCGGCGGTGAGCAGTTCGTCCCCGCGCGGGCTGTGCACGACGCTCGCGGTGCAGTAATGCGAGCCGTCGACGAACAGGGCGCCGATGGACGCGTGGACCGGCTTCGCCGGGGGCGACGAAGACGGCGGCGCGACCGCCGGTTCGTCCGCCGCGCGCTCAGCGCATGCCACGATGGTGCCGCTCGCACTCATTAGTGCGAACAGCCCGATCACCGTGCGCCGCATGCCACCTCCTGTACTGGTCCTCGTCACTAGTATCAGAGAACGCGGTGAGACCAGGGTGGGGAGACGATGAAGGACTTCTCGAACAAAGTCGCAGTGATCACCGGAGCGGGCTCGGGCATCGGGCGGGCGCTGGCGCTCGAACTCGCGTTGCACGGCGCGGTCCTCGAACTGTCCGATGTCGACGCCGAAGGTCTCGACAGCACCGTGCGCGAAGCTCGCGAACGCGGTGCCGAGGTGCGGGGCCATTCGCTCGACGTGGCGGACCGGGCCGCGGTGCTCGCCCACGCCGAGGACGTCGTGCGGGAGCACGGCCGGGTCAACCTCGTCGTCAACAATGCCGGGGTGGCGCTCGGCGCGACCGTCGAGGACATGACGTTCGAGGACTTCGACTGGCTGCTCGGCGTCAACCTCGGCGGGGTCGTGAACGGCACGAAGGCATTCCTGCCGCACCTCATCGACTCCGGCGACGGCTACGTCGTCAATATCTCCAGCGTGTTCGGATTCGTCGGAGTGCCTACGCAGAGTGCGTACAACGCGGCGAAGTTCGCCGTTCGCGGATTCACCGAGTCACTCCGCGAAGAAATGCTCGCGGCGCGGCATCCGGTCGGCGTCAGCTGTGTGCATCCGGGCGGGATCAAGACCAACATCGCCCGCAACGCCCGCGGCGGAGCAGGCGGCGACCAAGCCAAGGCGGCGGCCGGATTCGACAAAATCGCCCTTACCACACCGAAGAAAGCGGCCGAAACCATCCTGCGCGGCGTGCGCAGGCGGTCCGCGCGGATCCTCATCGGACCGGACGCGTACGTGATCGACGCGATCCCGCGCGTGCTCGGTTCGGCGTACCAGCGTCCGCTCGCGGTTTTGGCGCGCCAGGGACTCAAACGTGTCGAGCGGAACGGATAACTCGCCGCGACTCTCCGCATTCTTGATCACTCGATAGAGTTGCATTTCCGCCGAGGTGCTCGGAAATGCCGCAGAATGCTGCAGTCCACTCGTGTGTCCGCACCCCGGAGGTAGCCCTCGATGCTGCGCCTTGCCGAGCGCCGTTTGGCCGCGCCCGCTGACCGCGCCTCCGGGGAACTGGTCGACCGCACCGGGATCATCGCCGCGAGCCTGCCGCGCGAGCCGCGCCCGCAGGACGAGGCCGCTCCGGAGACGAGCTGCGAATCGACCCAGCAGATCCCGGTGATCGCCGGATGCACGCCCGCCGAGGAACGCCCGCGCGCGGTGGCGTCGCGCCGCCGAGCCCGGGTGTGGGTCGGCACCGGACTGGCGGTAATCCTGGTCGGACTCGGCTGGCTCGCCGGCGGGTTCTTCACCGGGACGCTCCCCGGCCAGCCCGCCGACGACGCGGTCGTGCAGGCCGAGCAGCGCGTGCCGATCGCGGAGCAGCAGATCCCGGTCCCGTCGACGATCACGCCGCCGGTCACGCAAACCGCGCCGCCGGTCACGGTGTACGTCCCGGTGCCCTCGCGCCAAGCCCCGGTGAAGCGGCACAACCCGGTCCGCTCGACCGCACCCCGCGCGGCCGCGCCGGAGACTTCGGAGCAGGCCGACCCGCGCGCGGACCTCGACACGCCTGCGCCGAGCAAGGCCCCGGCACGGGTCGGCATCGACCAGTTCCTCGACTGGAAGCCGTGGCTGGACGCGGCACAGCGGATGGCTGGCGGGCACTGACGGCAAGCGGACTCGGGCCGCGGCCGGAGACTTAGCCACTGTTGGCTTGCAGGGTTGGCGGATTCAGGCGGGCTAGGTCGGTGATTCGCGGTGGGGATGCGGGGTCGGCCGGGTTCGTCGGGCAGTAGCGAGGCGTTGGCTGGAGCGGGCCGCGTCGTTGATTCGCCCAGCAACAGGCGGCCATTGGCACCGCGGCTTGCCGAGGTCAGCCGATCCAGGCGTATTCGTGTTCGGGGCGTCCCGTCGCTCCGTAGCGAAGCCGCATTTCCACTGCTCCCGACTCCGCCAGCGCGGTCAGATAGCGCTGCGCGGTCGCGCGGGCCATGCCGAGTTCGCGGGCTACTTCGGCGGCCGACAGCGGGGTCGGCGAACCGCGCAGCCGCTCTGACACGAGGCGGGCCGTCGCGCTCGATTGGCCCTTCGGCGTCGCCGCGCGGTCCTGGTCGTGCAGGGCTCGGAAGGCCCGGTCGACGTCGTCCTGCGACAGCGGGCGTTCGGTCGTGACCAGGCCGCGGTACCGCGCGTACGACGTGAGCCGTTCCGACAACTGCCGGGTCGTGAACGGTTTGATCAGGTAGTTCAGCGCGCCCGCGCGGATCGCGGCGGAGATCGACGCGGCGTCGGTGGCGGCGGACAGCACGATGGTGTCCGTCTTCAGGTCCGGCAGGACGGAAAGGCCGGGCTCGTCGGGCAGGTAGACGTCCAGCAGCACCAGGTCCGGGGCCAGTTCGCGCACCCGGGCGCGGGCTTCGGCGGCGGTGTGCGCGACCCCGGCGACGGTGAATCCCGGCACCTCCGACACGAATCCCGCGTGCACGCCGGCGACGCGGAAGTCGTCGTCCACGATCAGGGTGCGGATCATGCGTCGGTCTCCTCGGGTCGGTCCAGCAGGCCGGGAAGTTTGGCGACGAACAACGCGCCGGTCGTCGCGCCGCCGGGGTCGGCGAGCCACACGTCGCCGTCGCGGGCCCGGGCGGCTTGGCGGGCCAAGGCCAGTCCGAGGCCGTGTCCGGGACTGATCTTTGTGGACACTCCCTCCTCGAAAAGCTTATCCCTTAACGAATCTTCGATTCCCGGCCCACTGTCTACAACGGACACATGCAAAGTGGAAGCATCGGCGAGCAGGCCGACTTCGACCCACGCGGGCCGCCGCGGCCCCATGCGCGCAGCGTGCAAGGCGTTGTCGACCAGGTTGCCGATCACGGTTCCCGCGGCGATCGGGTCGGTCACCGAGGCCGGGACCCAGGCGTCGTCGGCCAGCCGAAGTTCGATGCCTTTTTCTTGCGCCTGCTCGGTTTTCGCGACCAGCAAGGCCTGCAGGTACGGATCGGTGACGCGGTCGTCGAGCGGTTCCGCGCGCGAGGCGGTGGTTTCGGTGAGGGTTTGCAGGTATTCCTCGGCTTCGGCGTGGTGGCCGAGCTGCAGCAGGCCGGACAGCGTGTGCAGGCGGTTCGCGAACTCGTGCCGTTGCGCGCGCAGACCGTCGGACAGCGAGCGGATGCCGTCGAGTTCCCGGGTGAGGGTGTCGAGGTCGGTGCGGTCGCGGAAGGTCAGCACGGTGCCCAGCGCGCGTTCCTCCCGTTGCACGGCACGGGAATTGATCACCAGGACCCGGTTTCCGGCTACGGCCAGGAGGTTGTCCACCGGCCGTCCTTCCGCGACGGCCTGGTGCACTCGCGGGGACAGGTCCAGATTCTCCAGCGGGGTGCCAACCGGGAGCGGGGTGCCGAGGAGTCGTTCGGCCTCGTCGTTGCGGACGGTCACCCGGTGTTCCGCGTCGACAGCCAGGACGCCTTCGCCGATGCCGTGCAGGACGGCTTCGTGTTCGTAGAGCAGTTCGGTCAGTTCGTGGGGTTCGAGGCCGTGAGTCACGCGGCGCAGGCGGCGGTTGAGCAGCGCGGACGCACCCGCGCCCAGAAGCAGTGCCCCGCCGCCGAAGATCATTGTCAGGACAAGAAGCCCGTTGAACTCACTGGTCAGATCGCTCATCTCATAGCCGACGCTCACCTCGCCGACAATGCGCGAGCCTTGCCGGATCGGGGTCTTGCTCCGGACCGACGGGCCCAATGTGCCGGACCGGAACTCGCTCACCACATCGTTGCCCGCGATCACTTCCGCCCAGGGCGTGCTCACTTCCTGACCGACCAGGTCGGGCTTCGGGTGCGCCAGCCGGATGCCGTGATCGTCGGTGATGACGACGAACAACGCGTCGTTCTCCTTGGTCACCGCCTGCACCCGCTGCTGGAGCGCGGCACTGGGGTCGCGCGCGGCGGCGTCGGCGACGACGACCGGCTCGGTCGCCACCGACTTCGCGACCGCCAGCGCGCGTTCCCCGTACTGGTTCGACAGCGTCGAGCGCAGGAGCGAACTGACCAGCGCGACGCCGAGGCCCACGACGAGGACCACCACGCCGATCTGCAACAGCAGCACCTGACGGGTGAACCGCATCCGCGGAAAGAGCGCCCACTTTGGCATGCCAGGGAACATACCCCCAGCTCAGCGCTGTGCGCTAAACGAGCAAAACGTGGAGAACGCGCAGAGCGCACGCAGAACGTCGACAAGCTTCTCCACCGCGAAACCCGCTCTTAACCTGCGTCGAGCGAGTCCCCACCGTGACGAAGGAGTCACCTCGATGGCCCCACTCATCGAACTGATCGGCGCCACCAAAAGGTTCCCGAGCGGATCAGGTTCTGTCCACACCGCTGTCCGCGAATTGACCATGACCGTCGAACCGGGGGAGTTCGTCGCCGTGGTCGGGCCGACCGGATGCGGCAAATCGACCACGTTGTCCCTGGTCTCCGGGTTGCAGCCGCCGTCGGCGGGCCGGGTCGTCGTGCACGGCTCCGACGTGAAGTCCATTCCGGACGGCGTCGGCTACATGTTCCAGACCGACGCGGTGATGCCGTGGCGTTCGGTGCTGGACAACGTCGCGTCCGGACCGCGGTTCCGCGGCGTGTCCAAAGAGGACGCGCGGAAGAAGGCCGCCGACTGGATCGGCCGCGTCGGCCTGGCCGGGTTCGAGAAGTACTACCCGCACCAGCTTTCCGGCGGCATGCGCAAGCGCGTCGCGCTGGCGCAGACGCTGGTCACCGAGCCGAAAATCCTGCTGATGGACGAGCCGTTCTCCGCGCTCGACGTCCAGACTCGCGCGCTGATGCAGGACGAATTGCTCCGGCTGTGGTCGGGCACCGGCGCCGCGGTGATCTTCGTGACGCACGACCTCGACGAGGCGATCGCGTTGGCGGACAAGGTGGTCGTGCTGACCACGAGCCCGGCGACGGTCAAGGACGTTTTCGAAATTCCGCTGGAGCGTCCGCGCAAGGTGGAAGAACTCCGGCTGACCGAGGAATTCCGCAAGCTCTACTCCGACATCTGGGAATCGCTGCGCGGCGAGGTCGACAAGGCCCGCCAGAAGGGAGCGACCGGTGTCGCTTGAGACTCAGACCGCGCCGACGCCGGTCTTCGAAACCGAACAAGACATCCTGTCCCGCGCGAAGAAGTCCGCCGGGCGGCACAAGCGCAACGTCTGGCTGTTGCGGCTCGCGATTCTCGTTGCCTGGCTGGGGTTGTGGGAGCTGGCGGGGCGGTTCTGGATCGACCCGTTCTTCTATTCGATGCCGTCGAAGATCTGGGAACGGCTCACCGAATGGTTCACCACCGGCACCGACTTCGGGACTATTTGGTACCAGATCCTGGTGACCGTCGAAGAAGCCGTGATCGGCTTCGTGCTCGGTGCGGTCGCTGGGGTGATCTGCGGCGTCATCCTCGGCCGCAGTGCGTATCTCGCTGAGGTGCTGGCTCCGTTTATCAAGGCTGCCAACGCGATGCCGCGGATCGTGCTCGCCGCGCTGTTCGTGATCTGGTTCGGTCTCGGACTGTCCTCCAAGGTCGCGACGGTCTTCGTGCTCGTGTTCTTCGCGGTGTTCTTCAACGCGTTCACCGGTGCTCGCGAAGTGGATCGCAATCTGATCGACAACGCCCGCATTCTCGGGGCGACGCGGTGGCAGGTGCTGCAGTCGATCGTGCTGCCCAGCGCGACGTCGTGGATTCTTTCGTCGCTGCACGTGGCGTTCGGTTTCGCGTTGATCGGTGCGGTCGTCGGCGAGTACACCGGTGCGAAGGCGGGCATGGGCTTCCTGATCGCCAATGCGCAGGGCACGTTCGACACCGCCGGGGTGTACGCCGGGATGCTGGTCATCATGGTCGTGGCGTTGTTCGCGGAATGGCTGATCGGTTCGGCCGAGCGCAAACTGTTGCGCTGGCGTCCGCAAATGTCGGCCGACGACGGACGGCGGGACATCTGACATGCGGCTGAAAAGGACACTCGCGGTCGCGGCGGCCGCGCTCGTGACCGTGGCCGGGGTGAGCGCCTGCCGGGATTCCCGGGAGATCGACCTCGGCAACGGCGGGCGGCCGCACCTCAAGATCATGGTCGGCGGACTGTCCAAAGTGATCTATCTGCCGGGGCAGCTCGCGAAGCAGCTTGGCGAGTACCAGAAGCAGGGACTGGACGTCGAGCTGTTCGACCAGCCGTCCGGGGCCAACGCGGAAACCTCGTTGCTGGCCGGTGAGGTGCAGGGCGTGGTCGGGTTCTACGACCACACCATCGACCTGCAGGCCAAGGATCAATGCATCACCAGCGTGGTGCAGTTCGCGAATGTGCCGGGCGAAGCGGAAATGGTCGCGACCCCGAAGGCCGGGCACATCAAATCCGGCGCGGATTTCCGCGGCAAGAACCTCGGCGTGACGTCGCTGGGCTCGTCGACGGACTTCCTCACCAAGGCGCTCGCCAGCCGCGGCGGGGTCGGCAGCAAGGATTACACGCCGGTGAAGGTCGGGGCCGGGCAGACGTTTATCTCTGCCATGCAACAAGGTTCGATCGACGCGGGCATGACGACCGACCCGACCATCGCGCAGCTGACCAACACCGGCCAGGCCAAGGTGCTGTACGACATGCGCACGCCGGAGGGCACGCGTGCGGCGCTGGGCGGGTTGTACCCGGCGAGTTCGCTGTATATGAGCTGCGAAATCGTGAAACGCTATCCCGACGTCGTGCAGAAACTCGCTAATGCGTTCGTGAATTCGCTGCAGTGGCTTTCCACGCACACCGCGGAGGAGGTGGCTGATCTGATGCCGCCGTCGTTCGCGGGCGGGGACAAGGCGTTGTACGTCAAATCGCTCAAGGACAGTCTGCCGATGTTCACCAAGGACGGCCGGATGGACCCGTCCGGGGCGCAGAACGTGCTGAAGGTGCTGGGCGCTTCTTCCAGCAACGTGAAGCCCAAAAAGGACAAGATCGATCTGTCCAAGACGTACACCACCCAGTTCGTGGACGCCGCGCACGCCCGTACGGCGCGGTAGTCCACTTCGGAAGGAGTCCGTGCCGGCCCGCCGCCTCCCCTGGCGGGCGGGCACGGACTTCCGTGTACACACAGGAGAATCAGGACATTTGGTGAAGAGTTCCCGAGGTGTGAATACCCTTCGAAAGTAGCTACCAACTCGGGCGAACGAAATTCAACACTGGTACGCGCAGCCACTCCCGTGACCAGATTGGACGCCCATGAGTTCACGATCTTTCCGTCGTCCCCTCGGATTGCTGGCGGCCGGTGCGTTCGCGGCCGCGACCCTCGCGGCCGGCGCGGGAGCCGGGCCCGTCACGTTCGGCAAACACTTCCACGGGGACCATTACTCCGGCGGAAACTGGGGCGGTTACGTCAGTTTCGGCAGTTTTACCACCGCGACCGCGGGCTGGACCGAACCGGCGGCCACCTGCAATTCCAGCAACGACCTGTTCGCGCCGTGGGTCGGCATCGACGGCGACGGTTCGTCCACTGTGGAGCAGACCGGCGTCGCGACCGATTGCTCCAGCGGCAGCCCGCAATACCAGGCGTGGTACGAAATGTACCCGGCCGCGCCGGTTTACTACTCGGCGAGCGAAGCGCCGGTGAACGCGGGAGACCACCTCACCGCGACCGTCACGCGCAGCAACAACAGCTACAGACTCGACCTGAGGAACGACACCCAGGGCTGGACGAAAACGACCACGCAGTCGTTGAACGCGAAGCACTCGTCGGCGGAGGCGATCATCGAATCGCCGACCGATTCGTACCCCGCGCTCGACGGCGGGGTGAATTTCGACGGGGTCAAGTTCGACGGCAAGAACCTCGCCGACACCAATCCGCAGGGCCTCAACGCGGACGACGGCGGCAGCGCGACGTGGGTCCCCGGTCCGATCGGATCGGACGGGCAGAGCTTCACGATGAACCGTCAGTAGCAGGGAAGCCCTGAGGGAAGCGGATTCCCTCAGGGCTTCCGTCACGGACGTTCGAAGCGGTAGGCGCGTTCGACCCGGGAGACCTGGACGTCGAATTCCGTGTACCACTCGGCGCGGCCCTGCTCGCGGGTTTCGGTGTGCTCCAGGTGGGTGCGCCACCCGGTGATGGCGTCCTCGTCCTGCCAGTACGACACGGTGATGCCGAGCCCGGACTCGTCGCGGACGGAGTTCTGGCCGAGGTAGCCGGGCTGTTTCGCGGCCAGTTCGGACAGGTAGGCGGCGCGCTCGGCGTAACCGCGGTCGCCGTCGGTGCGCCGGGACGTGAAGATCACCGCGTAGTACGGCGGTTCGGGAAGCTCCATGGCCGGAGATATACCTGGCGGACGCCGTCGAGGCCAGCGGGTTTCAGCCCTGCAGCCCGTTGACCGCCCACGCGAACACCATCAGCGCGAGCAGCAGCGAGATCCCGGCCTGGACCATCATGGTCATCTTCGCCCAGATCCGCAGCGGCATGACGTCGGTCGGGCTGAACGCGGTGGCGTTCGTGAACGACGTGTAGAGGTAGTCCAGGTACCGCGGTTCCCATTCGGTCTTGGCCATCGACGGGTCGCTCATCTGCGGAAACTGCAGATCGGGGAAGTCCGCCCGGCCCGCCGCGCGACGGGCCGGCCCGCCGCGGTCGAACTCCCAGTACCAGAGCGAGAAGACGACGATGTTGGTCCAGTAGACGACCACGCCGCTGATCAGCACCTGCACCGCGTGCCCGCGTTGCGCGCCCTGTGCGATCCCGATCACCAACTGCACCGCGGACGCCCCGTTGAGCACGCTGACGACGGCGAGCGCGGTCAGCGCGACCATGCGCTCGACGATGTTGAACTCGGTGAGCCGGCCCGGGTTGATCAGCAGCAGCGCGATGATCAGCACGGCGGTCAGCGAGGGCAGCAGCCACCACGGGTGCAGCACCATCTCGTCGGGCAACGCGAGCTGCAGGGCGAGCGTTCCGATGACGACGGCCGCCGCGGGCCATCGGGTCTCGCCTTTGGTCGCCCGCCGCCAGGCAGGCACTGGTTCTTCAGCCACCTGGACAACGGTAGGGCGCGGACCGCGGGTTGGCGCGTCGCAGAGATAGACGTGTCGTGGGGCAGTGCGGGCGAAGAGGACGAACCTCCTTCAGGGTGACGGAACGCTTGGCAGCTTCCTCGCGACGTCCGTGCGGCTTCGCGCGCCTAGCTTGCGAAGCACCTTCGCTACGTGCTGCTCCACCGTGCGCGGAGACAGGAACAGGCCGTCGGCGATCTGGCGGTTTGTCCGCCCCTCCGCGAGCATCTCGGCGACTTCGCGCTCTCGCGGCGACAGTTCGCGACCGTAGCCGCGACGGCCGCGTTGCGACGGTGCCCACGCACCGTGTTCGCGAAGCACGTGATGGCAGCGGCCAGCGTCGCGCGCGGCACCTAGCTGTGTGTACGCAGCTGCGGCCTGTCTGAGCGCAGCGGTCGCGTCGTCTTGACCTGCAGCGAGTCGACAGCGTGCCGCGCGTTCACGCATGCCTGCCGCGAGGTACGGCATCGGCAGCGCTGCGTACGCGTCGGCGGCGGTGTCGAAGAGTGTTGCGGCGGCTAGGTGTTTCGCGCGCGCGTTGGTCAGGACGGCGCGGCCAGCGTGCAGGGCGGCTGCGGCGAGAGGTGCGTCGCGGTCTTCGATGCCGCGCGCGAACTCTTCGACGAACGCGTCGGCGTCGTGCCAACGGTCTGCGCGCGTGTACGCCTCCGCGGCGGCTGGGACGAGCGACGCTGCCCAGACCCACACGCCTTTGCGGCGCGCGGCGTCGACAGCGACATCAGCGGCTTCGCAGGCTGCGGCGACATCATCGGTCGACAGGTGCACGCCGATCAACACCGAAGCCGCGCACAGCACGACGGGGATAGGGCCTTCGCCCGGACGGTGCGCCGAGGCGTCGGCCAAGTGTCTTCGCGCCGCCGCGAACTCACCACGCACCGCGGCCAGCCCGCCCAGCACCAGCGACGTTTCCATGACGATCGCGCCCAGCGCCGGGTGCCGGGCACGGACGTCTTCGGTCGCCTCGGCCAGGCCGTCCCAGTTGCCGCGGAACCAGGCGAGGCGCACCGCGGTGCCTTCGATCAGGCCTTTCGGGTACAGCGCGCCGGCTTCGGAAGCCCGGCGCAAACCCTCGGCGACCAGCTTTTCGGTCCGGTCGAGGTGGCCGGACCACGACTGCGCGTCGGCGAGGTTGCACCACAGCCGGGCCAGCTGCACGCGTTCCGCGACGCTCGGCGCGGTGTCCGGCATCGCCTGGAACTCCGCCCACGCCGAACCGTCGCCGATGTGCGCGGCGGTCGCGATCCGGTCGCCGGTGAGCGCGAGCCGCAGTTCTGGGTCGGTCAGTCCGGCGTGGACTTCCCGGGCCCGGCGCATCCACTGCTCGTGCCACGACAGCGGGGTGAGCCCGTCGAACGGCAGCGCGAGCAGGTTGATCCCGCGCGCGGCCAGTTCCGGCCGGTCCGACAGTTCGGCGACGGCGCGTTCCACCGCCGCGCGCCCCTGCTCCAGCCGTCCGGCGACGCGGACCAGCAGCATGCCCAGCGCGAGCCGGATGGTCCCGTGCACGGCCGGCGGCAGCGGCCGGTCTTCGAGCACCTTCTCCAGCGTCAGGTGGACATCCGGGCGGAAGACGCGCAGCGAGACGTCGCTGAGCTTCTTCGCCAACCGACCGACCGCGTCCTCGTCGGCCTTCGCGACGATCGCCTGCAGCAGGTCGATCGCGCGTGCGGTATCGCCGTGCGCGATCGCTTCGTCCGCCGCTTCTTCCGCGTAATAACGCCATTCCTCGACGCGCCCGGCGGCGTGCGCATGCGCGGCGAGCAACGACAACGGCTGACCAGGAAGGTGCATTGCCTTGGTGTGCAACAATTTCCGCTCGGACGCGCTGAGCCCATCGTACACGGCTTTGCGCGCGAACGGATGCCGAAAGCCGTAGCGATTGTCGTCGACCTCTTCCACCAGGCCGTCCGACCACACGATCTCGTCCTCGGCCAACCCGGCCAGCTCATTCAGCACCGACAACTCGGCGGGCAGGTCAAGCACGGCGGCGGCTTTGGTGAGCTGAATCGCGGCCTTCGGCAGCGCGGACAGCTGCCTGGACACCGATTCCTGAAGTGCGGCCGGAACTTCCAGCCGGTCCAGCGCCGACTCGGTCAGTTCGACCCCACGCAACGCACGGAGAGTTTCCTCGGCGACAAAGGGAATTCCGGCCGTGTACTCGTGCAGCTTGGCGGTGAGCTCGGCGCTGATCCGGGGCACGCCCAGAAGATCGCAAGCCATCGCGGTGACCGCCGCGGGGTCCAGCGGACCGAGCGTCACCTGCGCGCTGTGCACCTCCGGAGCCGTGCGAACGCGGGAGTTCCCGGTGCGACAGGTGGCGACGACGCCCAGGTCAGGCGGCCAATCGACGGCGAGAAACCGCAGCAGGTCACCGGTTCCCGGGTCGGCGCGGTGCAGGTCGTCGAGGAGCAGGACGGTCGGACCGCAGGCGATCAGCAGCTCCCGGAACGCGCGGAACACGCGATGCCGTTGCGCCCCGGCGTCCGGCAGCGGTTCCGGCGCGGGCGGCAGCACGTCGGCCAGTTCCGGCAGAAGCGGTTGCAGCGCACCGGCAACCGGGCTCAGCGGCCCGAGCCGATTCCCGGCGGAGCGCAACGCTTCCAGGATCGGTCCGTACGGAAAGGGCTCGGCCAGCTGCGGGCACGCGCCGCGCAGCACGCGGATCCGGGAGAACTCCGGACGGACGGCGAGTTCGGCGAGCAGCCGGGTTTTGCCCATTCCGGGCGCGCTCTCCACCAGCACCGCGGCGGGCCGGTGTCCGAGAACTTCGGTGACGGCGGCGAGTTCGCGGTCCCGTCCGGCGAAAGCCGCCGGACGCGGACGCACTGAGACCAACGTCGGAACGGCCGGCCACATCACGACCTCCCCAGCGAGCATCTTGTCCGTTTCGCCCGGAGCTTAAGCAGTGCGCGGGGCGCGGTAAACCGACTCTCGACGGGAGCGTGCGCACGCTCCTCACACGTCTGCCTCCGTACGGTCACCAAATGGCAGAAGAAAACCCGGCTTGCGGTCACAAAGAGTGCGAAACCTCGTGGAGTTCGCCGGTTCAGCGGAACAACCCACGGACGCCCCCTTCGGCGGCGAACGCTCGGTAGTCGCGCAAGTCCCTACTTAAGGATTGCTCCGCTACCTATTCTCGCGCCCCCTTATTGCAGTGGATTGAACCACCGCCGCACCCTTCGAGGCCGGGGGGAACCGAACGCGAGGGAGAAGCATGAAAGCCATCAGATTCCTCGGCGCCGCAACCGCAGCCGCGGCGGTGACGGCGATCTTCGCCGGCGTCCCGGCCGCGACCGCCGCGCCGCTCAACCCCGACATGGTCCCGGCGATGCAGCGCGACCTCGGCCTGACCCACAGCCAGGCACTCGCCCGGCTCGCGAACGAGGAGGCGGCGAACAAGGTCGGCGCGGCACTGGAGAATTCTCTCGGCGAACGCTTCAGCGGCACGAGCTTCAACGCGGCCACCGGCAAGGCCGTCGTCTCGGTGACCGACGCGGCGCTCGTCGACCAGGTGCGCGCGGCCGGCGCCGAGGCGCAGGTCGTCCGGTTCAGCGCCCGGCAGCTCGACTCGACCGTGCAGACGCTCAACGCCCACGAGAAGGCCGCGCCGAAGTCGGTCACCGGATGGGGCATCGACACCGCGGCCAACCGGATCAGCCTGACTGTCCTCAAGGGACAGCGCGGCGCGGCGGAGCAGTTCGTCCGGGAGTCCGGTGTGGACGGTTCCGCGGTGACCGTGACGGAGACCTCGGCCGTGCCGAAGGCGCACTACAACGTGCTCGGCGGGGATGCCTATTACATCGGCAGCTCGTCGCGCTGCTCTGTCGGATTCTCGGTGAACGGCGGCTTCCTGACCGCGGGCCACTGCGCCGCACTCACCGGCGGCGGCGCGCTGTCCGGCTACAACCGGGTCGCGATGGGCCAGTTCTCCACCTATCGCTTTCCCGGCGCGGACTACGCGGCCGCGCGGGTCAACAGCAACTGGACCCCGGTCGGCCAGATCAACAACGGCACGCGCGTCGCCGGTTCCACCGAGGCCGCCGTCGGCGCTTCGGTGTGCAAGTCCGGTTCCACCACCGGCTGGACCTGCGGCACGATCCGCGCCAAGAACCAGACGGTGCGTTACCAGGAGGGCACCGTGACCGGCATGGTGCTCACCAACGCCCGGTCCGACCACGGCGACTCCGGCGGTTCGTTCATCAGCGGGAACCAGGCACAGGGCATGGTTTCCGGCGGCGACACCGTCAACAGCTACTACTACCCGGTGAACGTCGCGCTGTCGGCGACGGGCACGACGCTCGTCCGCGGCTGAGCAGTTTCGGAGTGCCTGCGTTGCTCGGCGCAGGCACTCCTTGCCGCGTCAGGACGGATCGGCGGCCATCCCGTCGATCCAGGAACCTGGGCGGGATGGTGCCGAGGGCCGGCACTGTGCGCTTGTCCCGGAGTCCACATGCGACAAAGGCGGCTCGAGTGCCTCCAGCGCACTCGAACCGCCCTTGTCCGCATTGCCGCGGGATCGGCAGGTCTTGTCTCACACGTTGCTGATCTCCTCGATCAGCCCGTCGATGTCGAAGTACTCGCTCTCGGCGCCGAACGGCACCAGCTCGTAGGAAGATTCGAGGAACGCCTCGAGGTCGGCGCGCTCCAGCTCGAACGACGCGTAGCCGTCGGGCGATTCGATTTCCAGCGTCAGCAGGGCCTCGTCCTCGGACAGGTCGGGGCGGATCCGCACGTCGCCGATGCCGGTGGGCTCGTCCAGCCCGGCCACGAGCAATTCGCGGGCGAACGTCCACTCGATCCACCGGCCGCGTTCGGTCCGGAACGCCACGGTGACCGCGTACGGCTCCGACACGTGGAAGGAGAGACGGGACAGCACCGGCGTAGTGCTCTCGTTCAGCAGTACGAACTGGGTCTGGTGTACGGCGTCGGTGGTGTGCACGGCTGCTCCTGGAGTCCTCCGGTCGTTCGCGCCTCGCGAACTGGTCGGCAGGGAGATGATCGGCTCGGGAGCACATGACGGCGTTCGGCCGACGTTCACGCGATCGGTTGCATCGGGCCGCGAACGCGTAACACCGGACACAGAACCCTTGCGTTTCCGCGCCGGTCAGGAAAGCGGCAGCGTGAGGCCCACTTTCACCCGGTCCATCGCCACGCTCGTGGTGAAATGCCGGACGTTGGGGTTGTCGAAGAACATCCGCCGCGCGAAATTCTCGAACGCCGCCATGTCCGGGCAGGTGACCACGAGGACGAAGTCCGCGGTGCCGGTGACGTAGTAGCACTGCTGCACGCAGTCGTCGGCGAGGACCTGGGCGCGGAAACCGTCGAGCACCGCCAGGCTCTCGCGCTCCATCTCGACCATGACGACGAACGTCATGTCCAGCCCGAGCGCGGCGGGCGACAGCACCGCGACCTCCTTCTCGATCACTCCGGCTTCGCGCAGCCGTTTGATCCGCCGCTGCACGGCCGCGGCGGACAGGCCCACTTTGGACCCGATGACCTCGGCGATCGTGCGGGCGTCGGTCTGCAGGCAGGAGAGGATGGCGAGGTCGAGCTGGTCCAGGTCGGGAGTGCGCACGCTTCAGGCTAACCGGGCGGACCGACAAAAAGCCTCGGGTTTACCACGCGGCCGAACCGGCGAGCGCAATACCTCCTATTGAGCGAATGTGGAAGAGGTCTCTTAGTGACGTGGAACACAACTGACCGGTCTACCCAGGGGTAGGCCATACAAGGGAGGCAACCGGCGACGTCCGCCAACAAGCCGGTCTGGGAGGTCCCGTCATGAGTGCTGTCCGGTCGTGCCATCGCGCTGCCGTCATCGCCGGAATCGGCGGTGCGCTGCCCGAGCACGTGGTGACGAACCACGAGATCGCGGCCCGCCTGGACACGAGCGACGAGTGGATCCGCACCCGCACCGGGATCCGGGAGCGCCGCCGGGTCGCGCCCGGCCAGTCCACAGTGGACCTCGCCGAGGAAGCGGGGCGAGCGGCGCTCGGCCCGGACGGGCACGCGGACGCGGTCGTGCTCGCCAGCTCCACCGCCGACCAGCTGTGCCCGGCCACCGCGCCGCAGGTGGCGGCCCGGCTCGGCCTCGGCACCGTGCCCGCGCTCGACGTCAACGCGGTGTGCAGCGGCTTCATCTACGCGCTCGCGACCGCCGCCGGGTTCATCGCCGGCGGGATGGCCGAGCGCGTGCTGGTGATCGGCGCGGACGTCTTCACCTCGCTGGTCGACCCGGACGACCGCACGACGGTGCCGATCTTCGGCGACGGCGGCGGCGCGGTCCTGCTGCGCGCGGGCGAGCCCGGCGAACGCGGCGCGCTCGGCCCGTTCGACCTGCACAGCGAGGGCGAACTGGCGAAGCTGCTGTGGGTCGAGGCGGGCGGCGCGGCGCAGCGGGTGCCGGAGAACCCGAAGGACCGGTTCCTGGTCATGCAGGGCACGGCCGTGTTCCGGCAGGCGTGCGCGCGGATGGCGGAATCCTCGCGCGCGGTGCTGGAGCAGGCGGGCTGGATGGTCGGCGACGTCGACCGGTTCGTCGGGCACCAGGCGAACATCCGCATCCTGCAGGCGACCGCGAAGCAGCTCGGCATGCCCGCGGACGCGGTGGTGTCGAACATCGACCGGGTCGGCAACACCAGCGCGGCGTCGATCCCGCTCGCGCTCGCGGACGCGGTCGCCGACGGGACGCTGACGCCCGGGCACCGCGTGCTGCTGACGGCGTTCGGGGCCGGGCTGACCTGGGGTTCGACGGTGCTGACCTGGCCCGAGCTGCCGTGAGGCGCTAGGTCGTCCAGGTCCGGGTCTCGCGGTGGCGGCCGCGGAGGTGGAGTTCGCCGTGCAGCCGCCAATGTTCCCGTTCGCCGCCCAGCGCAGATTTCACCGTCGTTTCGCTGGCGAGCACCCGCGACGGCACGGCTTTCGCGTGTTCGGTGAGCCGCGCGGCCTCGTTCACCGCGTCGCCGATCACCGTGTACTCCAGGCGGCTCGACGCACCGAGTTGCCCGGCGAAGACCTGTCCGGTCGCCACGCCGATCCCCAGGTCCAGCTCGCCTTCCGAGAGCACCGCGTCGCGAATCGCGCGGGCCGCGGCGAGCGCCATCGTCGGGCTGTCGGACAGCCGGGTCGGCGCGCCGAACACGCACAGCGCGGCGTCACCCTGGAACTTGTTGACCAGGCCGCCCCGAGCGTCCACCGCGGACACCACGCTCGCGAAAAACCGGTTCAGCTTCTCGACCAGTTCCTGCGGCGGAGTGCGCGACGCGAGCGCCGTCGAGTCCACGACGTCCACGAACAGCGCGGTGACCTCGCGGACATCACCGGAGAGCGAAGCGCCGTATTCGAGCGCGTGCCGGGCGACGTCGGTGCCGACGTGGCGGCCGAAGAGGTCGCGCATCCGGTCCTGTTCGCGCAGGCCGGCGGCGAGGTCGTTGACCGACGTCTGCAGCATCCCGATCTCGCTGGAATCGTCCACGTCGACGTGCACGTCCTTGCGTCCGCGCGCGATCGCGTCCAGCGCGATCCGCAGCCGGTGCAGCGGCGCGGCGACCGCGCGGGACAGGAGAGCGGTGCCGATCGCGCCGGTGGTCAGGCCGGTCACGGACAGCACGATCAGGCTTGCCGTCGGGTTGCCGTGGCGGCCGAGATCGGGCGGCGTGGTCACCAGCAGCACGCCGATCAGCGGTACGCCGCTGGCCAGCACCCAGGTGACGACCAGCCGGGTCAGCACGGTGACTGGCAGCGCGCCGCGCGGCGGGAGGACGTCGAGCGCCATCGTCATCACCGGCCGCGCGACCCATTCCGCGGCCAGATACGTGAGGCCGACCGTGGTCAGGCCGCCGAGCCCGATGGTGAGCGCGATGCCCGCCGCGTCGCCGATCGAGCCGAGGAGCCCGGCCAGGATGCCCAGCGCGAGCGCGCCGATCAGCCAGAGGGTGCCGCTCACCACTGCCATGTCGAAGGGCAGCCGCAGCGCGCGCTTCGCTTCGTCCGCGGTCGGCGGGCGGCCGATCGTGAACCACACCACGGTGCGGCGCTGCAGATAAGCGGTCCAGAGCGTGCCGACGATCAGGGCGAGCGCGACCACCCCCGCCGCGGTGACGCCGAGCACCCAGCCTCGGTCGTCGACGTCCGCCGGCAACCCCTGCAAGAGCAGCAGCAACGCGACGACGCCCGCCCCGGCGACACTCGAGCCGACGCCGAGCGCGGCGAAGCCCAGACTGGTGCGCAGAACCAGCCGGAACCTCCCCGCGATCATCGTGCGCACCAGCAGATCGTATGGGGTGGCGGGTCCGGGAGCGAAAAAGCTGTCGCTGTCGGGGCGCGGCGATGGTTAGCGTGGTCCTATGCAACCGCTCGACCCCGCCGAGATCCGCGCCTCGTTCGTCAACTGTTCCCGCGGGGAAGCCAAATCCGTCACACTGCCCGCGGACATCCCGTGGGAGAAGCGCGACTTCCTCGGCTGGCGCGACGCGAAGGCACCCGGCCGGGCATATCTCGTGGTCCCGCACGGCGACGAGGTGATCGGCCTGTCGCTGCGCGCCGCGCCGTCGCCGAAGTCTCGGCTGCGCAGCAACATCTGCGCGTTCTGCACCACGACGCATCCGCTCGCCGACATCGCGTTGTTCACCGCGCGGCTGGCCGGAAAAGCCGGTCGCGACGGCAACACGGTGGGCACGTATTTGTGCTCCGACCTGGCGTGCAGCGCGTACTTGCGCGGCGAGCGCAAGCCCGCGGTGCCGCAGCCGAAGGAGACGCTCACGGAGGAGGAAGCCGTGGAGCGGATGAACGAAAAGATCAGCCGGTTCGTGGCGCGGGTGCTGGAAACCCGGTAACCGCCGTGCGGGTGCTGGTGACCGGGATGTCCGGCGTGGGCAAAAGCAGCCTGCTCGCAGAACTTTCCCGGCGCGGGTACCGCACGGTCGACACCGATTACGGCGGTTACACCCGCGACGGACTCTGGGACGAAGACCGGATCGCCGCGTTGTTGGCGACGCCGGAGCCGTTGTTCGTGTCCGGCACGGTCTCGAACCAGGTGCTGTTCTATCCGCGCTTCACGGACATCGTGTTGCTCAGCACGCCGCGCGAGGTGCTGATCGAGCGACTGGCGACGCGGAGCGGCAATCCGTACGGGAAGCACCCGGACGAACTTGCCGAGACGTTGCGGTACCTGGACGAGGTGGAGCCGTTGCTGCGCTCGTCGGCGACGTTCGAGGTGGTGACCACGGTGCCGGTGGCCGAGGTCGCCGACGCGGTCGTGCGCCGGGTCGGTTAGGGATTCAGAAATCCCACTCGCCGATCCGGCCCATCTTCCGGATCACCGGGAACAGCGCCGACGCGCGCAAGGCCAGCCGGGACGCGGCGGGGATCTTCGCGACGGCCTCGTCGTCTGCCCAGTCGGTCGCGTCCACACTGGACACCAGGCGGAGGCCGTAGCGCTCCAGTTCGTGCGGATCGTCGATGCCCCAATGCAAAGTCGCGCCCGCGCGGCGGACGACCGGGTTGATCATCTGTGCCTTGACGCCGAGCGAGCTGAAGAAATCGACCACGATCCGGCCGGACGGGAACTTGCCGACGAGCCTGCGGACCAGTTCGGTGCCGGACTCCGCGGTGAGGTACATCGTGAGCCCCTCGGCCACGATCAGCGCCTCGCGGTCGCCGGGAACCTGGTCGAGCCAGTCGAAATCGGTGACGGACGAGCCGATCATGGTGTACCCGGGCCGTTCCGGGTAGATCCGGCCGCGCACGTCGACGACCTCGGGATAGTCCACGTCGAACCACGTGACCGAGGGCGGCGGGTCGAGCCGGTAGACGCGGGTGTCCATTCCGCAGCCGAGGTGCACGACGATCGCTTCGGGGTGTTCGGCGAGCCATTTGGCGGCCCGCTCGTCGATGGCGCGCGCCCGGATCGCGACGGAGACCGCGGAGTTTTCGTTGACGCCGAGCTTGCGGAAGTCATAGTCGATCTTCTTGACCGCTTCGTCGGCCGCGGTGTCGCCGAGAATCGGGTTTTTCCGGCGAGCGTCGAGCGCGCGGCCGTACAGCGTGCCCAGGTTGGTCGCCTTTTCCTCGGTGAAGTGCACTTTCTCCACGGCCTGGCCCCCTTGGTGTCAAACTTTTCACAAACTTGTGAAGACTGTAGCGCTGATTGCCGGGGAGGGCATCATCCGCAGGCATGGCGAAGCGCTTGCAGATCGCGATCGACTGTGCGGAACCGGAGCGGCTCGCGGACTTCTGGGCCGAGGCGCTGGGGTACGCGGTCGAGGATCCGCCCTCCGGTGCGTCGAGCTGGGCCGAGTTCTCGCGCTCGGTCGGGGACGGCGCGGAGGCGTGGTGCGCGGCGGCCGACCCGGACGGGCTCGGGCCTCGGTTGCTGTTCCATCGCGTGCCTGAGCCAAAACGCGGCAAGAACCGGCTGCACCTGGACGTGCGGATCGGTGCGGCGGAGCGAGCCGCGATCGAGGCCGAGACAGCGCGGTTGGTCGCGCGCGGTGCGCGGCAGGTGCACACGATCGAGGACGAGAGCGGGTGTTTCGCGGTGCTGCAGGATCCGGAGGGGAACGAGTTCTGCGTGTGCTGATTCAGGAAGACGCGTAGTCGTGGGCGTAGGTTTTCGCGTCCAGCAAATGTTTGAGCGTGATCTCGCGGGCGGCCGCCGCGTCCGAACGGCTGATGGCGTCGAGGATCGCGCGATGCTCGGCCACGGCCTTCCGGATCTGGCCAGGCAACCGCAGCGCGGCGCGGCGTTCCTCGCCGACCAGGGCGAGCACTGAACGGAGCAGGTCCGCGACGTCGTCGTTGCCCGCGTTGCCGGCGATCACCCGATGGAACTCGGCGTCGGTCGCGATGACCCGCAGCATGTCTCCGGCCGCCGCGGCCTCTTCCATCTCCGCGACGTTGTCCGCGAGCCGCTGCACGACGCGCGGCGTGTGCTGCTCCGCGAGCCGCTCGGCGAGGGTCGGCTCGACGGTCGCGCGGAGGTCGAAGAGTTTTTCCACCAGCTGCTCGTGCTCGGAAAACCAGCTGCTCAGCGGGCTTTCAGCGGTGCCCTGCTCGCGGACGTAGGTGCCCGACCCGGCGCGGATCTGGACGTAACCGATCGAATCCAGGACGCGCAACGCCTGCCGCAACGACCCGCGGCTGATGCCGAGCTGCTCGCACAGCGCGCGTTCCGCGGGCAGGCGCGAGCCCGGCGGGAGTTCGCCCGAGTCGATCATCGTGCGCAGATGGTCGACCGTGGCGCTCCAGACCTGCTCGGATTCGTGGGCCACGCCGCCCATCCTGGCAGCTGCCGTCCGCGGGCGCGCGAAATTGTCGGTCGCGGGTGTCACGATCGTCGGTGGGAAAGGGAGGGAGTCATGACCGCGAAGTTCAAGGATCTGGCATTGGACGCACTCGACCACCAGGCCCAGGCCGACTGGTGGTGCCGGGTGCTCGGGTATGTCCGCCGGAGTCCGCCGGGAGGAAGCCCGCCGCCGCCGGAGTGGCCGGTGGCGATCGTCGACCCGGCTGGCGAGGGTCCGTTGATCTGGCTGAACCCGGTGCCGGAGCGCAAGACGGTGAAGAACCGGATGCACCTGGACGTGTGGGGAGACCCGGGCGAGCTGGCCGCGGCCGGGGCTCGGATGGTGGCGGAGCGGGGCGAGGAGCGGGAGTGGCACGTGATGGCGGATCCGGAGGGGAATGAGTTTTGCGTCTTTGAGCGGTGAGGGGTTGGCGGGATTGGGCGAGGGAGTGGCTGAGTGGGGAGGTGGGTGCGGTTGGGGCGGAGCTAGGCCGTGGAGGTGCGTTGGCGGCTGATGCCGAGGCGGCCGCGGGCGGAGTGCGGGTTGGTGGCTGCGGAGGTGCGTTTGTGGCGGACGTGCGTTGAGGCCTGATGCGGAGGCGGTGGCCGCGGGAGGAGCGCGGGTTGGTGGCTGCGGAGGTGTGGCGTGGGCAGGTCGCTGCGCAGTTCCGTTGCTGAGGCGCGGAGCAAAGCGGGCCAGTGGCCAGTCTGGAGTGCGGACGGGCGGTGAAGCGGAGAGCGAAGAGCGGAGGTGACTGCTGTTGGAGCGGATCGAAGAGCCGGTTAGCGGCTGAGGCGGTGGCGAACCGCGGGCAAACGGCCTGACGCATTTACGGACTGGCGGCTAGGCGGAGTGCGGGCTGGCAGTCAGGCGAGTGTGCCTGGCAGCCAGGCGACGGTGGCTGGCAGTGCGGGCGAAGCGTGGATGCCGCAGCCGAAGCGGTGTGTTGGCGGTGAGGTGTGCGGACTGGCGGTGTGGTCGGCGTGCGGGCGCCGTGGCCGAAGCGGAGCGCGCGGCAGAAGTGCGGGCCAACGGTCAAGCGGTGCGCGGCTGGCGGCGCGGTCGAAGCACGGCCCAAGAGCCGAAGCGGCGTGCGCAGGCGAGCGGGTCGGCGGGCCGGGCGTGCGCTGGTGGGAGTGTCGGCTGGCGGGCCCCGTCGGCTGCGCGGCCACGACAAGCCCTCCGACGAGCCGAAACCCCGCCCCTCCCCAAGCCCCGCCGTGCCCAGACCGACGCCGGGAAGTGTCTGACCGGACACATCGCGTCGCCGGGGGTCGGGGGTGCTGCTTAGGGTCAGCGGGTGAGTGCTTTATGACCTGGTGGCATGCCGTCGTCATCTTCATCGCTGGGATGTGGGCCGGGACGATCAACACGGTGGTCGGGTCCGGGACGCTCGTGACCTTTCCGGTGCTGGTCGCGCTGGGGTATCCGCCGGTGACGGCTACGACGTCGAACGCGGTCGGGCTCGCGCCGGGGACCGTCAGCGGGGCGTACGGCTACCGGCACGAGCTGGTCGGGTACTGGCCGCAGGTGGTGCGGTTCGCGGTCGCCTCGTTCTTCGGGGCTATCGGCGGCACCGTGCTGCTCCTGACGCTGCCCAAGGACGCCTTCGAGAAGGTCGTGCCGGTGCTCGTCGGGCTCGCCGTCGTGCTCGTGATCGTTCAGCCGAAGGTGTCGAAGTGGGTGCAGAAGCGCCGCGAGGCCAACGGGCGCGAGCATCACGCCGGGCCGTTGCTGTTCGGGCTGCTCTTCGTCATCGGGATCTACGGCGGCTACTTCACCGCCGCGCAGGGCGTGATGATGATGGCCGTCATGGGCATGCTGCTGTCCGAACCGTTGCAGCGGCTCAACGGCGTCAAAAACGTGCTGTCCGCGGTCGTGAACATCGTCGCCGGCGCGATTTACGCGTTCGTGGCTCCGGTGAGCTGGCCGGTGATCGGCCTGCTCGCGCTCGGGTCCACGATCGGCGGGCAGCTCGGGGCCAAGATCGGCCGCAAGCTGCCGCCCACCGTGTTGCGCGGCGTGATCGTCGTGATCGGGCTCGCCGCGGTCGTGCAGCTGGTCCTCAAATAGCCTGGAATTCCTTGGCCGCGGCCAGCATCAGGTCGTTCTCCTCCGGCGTCCCGATCGTCACGCGCGCGCCCTCGCCAGCGAACGGGCGCACGATCAGCTTCCGGTCCAGCATGTGCTCGGCGAAGGCCGCCGTGCGCTCGCCGAGCGGGAACCACACGAAGTTCGCCTGGGTCGGCGGGATTTCGTAGCCCATCTCCAGCAACGCGTCCCGCACGCGGGTGCGTTCGGAGATGATTTCCTGGCACCGGGCGAGCAGTTCGTCCTCCGCGTCAAGCGACGCGATCGCGGCGACCTGCGCGATGCTGTTCACCGAGAACGCCACGTACACCTGCTGCAGCGCCTGCGCGATCGGCTCCGGGGCCACCGCGTAGCCGACGCGCAACCCGGCCAGCCCGTACGCCTTCGAGAACGTGCGCAGCACTGCCACATTGCTGTGGGTCCGCGTGAAGTCGACGCCGTCCGGCACCTCGGGGTCGGTGACGAATTCCTTGTACGCCTCGTCCAGCACCACGAGCACGTGCGGCGGCACCGCTTCCAGGAACCGCTCGATCTCGTCCCGGTGCAGCACCGTGCCGGTCGGGTTGTTCGGGTTGCAGACGAAGACCAGCTTGGTGCGGTCGGTGATCCGCGCCAGCATCGCGTCGAGGTCCAGCCCGTGCTCCGGCGTGAGGGGGACTTTCACGCCCGTCGCGAGCGCCACCTGGACCACGATCGGGTAGGCCTCGAACGACCGCCAGCCGAACAGCACCTCGTCGCCGGGACCGCACAGCGCCTGGATCATCTGCTGGCACAGCGAAACCGACCCGCAGCCGATCGCGAGCCGTTCGGCGGGCACGTCCAGCCGCCGCGAAAGCCGCTCGCGCAGGGCCTGGGATCCGTTGTCCGGGTACCGGTTCACTCCGGTTACCGCAGCCGTGATCGCCGCCTGGACGCTCGGCAGCGGACCGCCGGGCACCTCATTGCTCGCGAGCTTGACAGCCCCTTCGATCGTTCGGCCAGGGACGTACTTCGGCAACGAATCGAGGTCAGGGCGGGGGGCGAGGGACGGCATCGTCGGAACTCCTCGGGTTTCACGGGACGACGGGGTCACCGTATCTCGCCCCGGCGGATCCGGAAAGGTTCCCAATGTTCACCCAGAGGTGATTGCATGAGGCGATGACGTCGACGACCACCGTGGATTACCAGCGTACCGACGGCAGCGTCCTCCGCCTCACCTTCGCCGAGCCCGACGGCGCGCTCCGCGGCGGCCTCGTGGTCCTGCACGAGGGCGAGGGAGTGACCGACGGCGTTCTGCTGCTGGTCAAGAGCCTGGCCGGCGAGGGCTGGCTCACCGTCACCCCGCACATCGAGTCCGGCGAACAGCTCACTCAGCGCGACCTGCTCGACGCCACCGACCGCACGCTCGACTGGCTCACCGACCGGGGCGTCGACGCCGACCTGCGCGGCGTCGTCGGCTTCGACCTCGGCGGCACGGCGGCGCTGGTAGTCGCCTCGCACCGCAAGTTCGGCGCGGCGGTGAGCGTCGGCGGACAGGCGGTGGCGGAGCTGCCGAAGCTGCTGGAAATCGCCGGCCGCGTGACCAGCCCGTGGCTCGGCATGTACGGCGACGCCGGCGACGAGGCGGGCGAGGCCCAGGTGGAGCAGCTGCGCGAGGCCGCGGCGACGGCGAAAGTCGCGACGAACGTCGTGCGCTATCCGGGCGCGAACCACCGCTTCGACGCCGACCCCAGCGCGGCCGAAGACGCTTGGCAACGCACCCTCGACTGGTTCGACGCCCACCTCCGCTGAGCGCTCGCACCGGGCCGCTGTGTCCTTTGTGGAGGGTTGCGGGCCGGAAGGGGCTTCGCGAGCACCTCGGGGTTAGCATCGGCGGGTGACCGAGAACGCCGCTGTTCCCGAGGTGCTTTGGCGACCCGACCCGAACCAGGTCGCCGACACGAGGATCGAAGCCTTCCGCCGCTGGCTGCGCGAGCAGCGCGGCGTCGACCTGGCCGATTACGACGACCTGTGGCACTACTCGGTCGAGCACGTCCCGGAGTTCTGGACCGCGGTCGCGGAGTTCTTCGGCGTGCGCTGGCACGAGCAGCCGCGCGAAATCCTGTCCGGCGCGATGCCGGACGCGAAATGGTTCGACGGCGGCACGCTCAACTACGCCGAGCATTCCCTGTCTCCGGGCACCGGCGGCGCGACGAAGGCCGACGACGAACTCGCGGTGATTTTCCACCGCGAGGACGGGCTCGCCGAGCAATTCACCTATGGCGACCTCCGCGCGCACGTCGCGGCCGCGCGGGCCGCGTTGCGGGCTTTCGGCGTCGGCAAAGGAGATCGCGTCGTCGCGCTCGCGCCGAACTGCCCGCAGACGCTCATCGCTTTCCTCGCCACCGCCAGCCTCGGTGCGATCTGGGCGTCGTGTTCCCCGGACTTCGGGATCCGCGCGATCGCCGACCGGTTCGCCCAGATCGAGCCGAAGGTGCTCATCGCGGTGAACGGATACGCTTACAGCGGCCGGAAATTCGACATCCGCGACAACGTGCAGCGGCTGCGCGACGAGATTCCGTCGCTGGAAACCACGGTTTTGGTGAAATACCTGGGAGAAGGAACCCTCGACGGGGTCCTCGACTGGAACGCGGTGCTCGCCGAACACGCGGGCGGCGAGCTGGCCTACGAGCCGGTGGATTTCGCGCATCCATTGTGGATTCTGTATTCCTCGGGCACGACCGGGCTCCCGAAGGGAATCGTGCAGGGCCACGGCGGCATCGTCGTCGAACACTTCAAGGCGCTGGGCCTGCAGAGCGGACTCGGGCCGGGCGACCGGTTGTTCTGGTTCACCACCACCGGCTGGATGATGTGGAACTTCATCGCCTCCGGGCTCCTTGTCGGCGCCACGATCGTGCTGTACGACGGCAGCCCGGGCCATCCGGACCTGAACACGCTGTGGCATCTGGCCGAACAACACCGCGTCACGTACTTCGGCACGTCCGCGCCGTTCATCCAGAGCTGCCTCAAGGCGGGCCTCGCCCCGGCCGAACGCTTTGACCTCAGCGCGCTGCGCGTGGTCGGCTCGACCGGTTCGCCGCTGTCTTCCGAGGGCTTCCGCTGGATCGCCGACGCGATCGGCCGCGACGTGCAGATCTGCTCGGTCTCCGGCGGCACCGACCTGTGCGCGGCGATCGTCGCGGCGGCGCCGGACGTGCCGGTGTGGCTCGGCGAACTGTCCTGCCGCGCGCTCGGCGTGGCCGCGGCGGCGTTCGACGAGCACGGCGAGCCGGTGGTCGACGAGGTCGGCGAGCTGGTGATCACCGAGCCGATGCCGTCGATGCCGGTCTCGTTCTGGAACGACCCGGACGGTTCCCGGCTGCGCGAGGCGTACTTCGAGACGTACCCGGGTATCTGGAGGCATGGCGACTGGGTCAAGATCACGCGCCGCGGTTCGGCGGTGGTCTACGGCCGCAGCGATTCGACGCTCAACCGCGGCGGCGTCCGGATGGGCACCGCCGAGTTCTACCGGGTCGCGGAAGGGTTCGCCCAGGTCGCCGACTCGCTGGTCATCGACACGTCGGCAGCGGGCAACGAGGACGGGCAGCTGCTGTGTTTTCTGGTACTCGCCCCGGGCGCGACGCTCGAGGAAGTCGAGTCTGACCTGCGGAAAGAGCTGCGCACCGCGCTGTCGCCACGACACGTACCCGATCGGTTCATCGTCGTTTCCGAGATTCCCCGTACGTTGAACGGTAAGAAGTGCGAAGTACCAGTGAAGCGGATCCTCTCCGGAGTCGCGCCGGAGAGGGCGGTGAGCAGGGACGCGCTGGCCAACCCGGCCGCGCTGGCCCCGTTCGTGGAGCTCGCCGCGGACTGAACGCGCAAGCGGGGGGAAGCATGGCAGGGCCGTGCGTGTTGCACGCGT
Organism: Streptomyces sp. AA4; assembly: GCF_000158875.1. Taxonomy (NCBI): domain Bacteria; kingdom Bacillati; phylum Actinomycetota; class Actinomycetes; order Kitasatosporales; family Streptomycetaceae; genus Streptomyces; species Streptomyces sp. AA4. The sequence goes on from NZ_GG657747.1 coordinate 278,676, forward strand.
GGTGACGGGGACACGCGCGCAGCACACTTGGCAGGCGGCCGGCGTCACGTCGGTCGTCGCGATCACGTGGGTGACCAGGCTGGCCGGGCTGCTGGCGATCGTGTCCACGGTCGTGCCGATGGGCCGCGACGTGCGCGGGCACGTGGCGAAATGGCTGGAGCTGCCGAGCGAGGCGACCACCGCGGCGGCCGCTGTGGCGCTGGTCACCGGTGTGCTGTTGATCATGCTCGCCGCCGGGCTCCGCCGCCGCAAGCGCCGCGCTTGGCAGCTGGCGGTCGCCTTCGCCGCGCTGTTGGCGTTGTCACACCTCGGGTTGCGGCACGTTTTCGGCGCGGGCGTGGTGTCGGTGGTGCTGCTCGCCGGGCTCCTCGGCACGCGGCGCTACTTCATCGCCCGCCCGGACCCGACGGTCGGCCGCTGGCGTGCGCTGCGGGTGCTGCTGCAGCTGGTGCTGGCCGGGTTCGTGCTCAACTTCGCGCTGCTGTCGGTCGCGCCCGCCCGGATGCTCGACCCGCTGAGCTTCGCCGACCGGATCTCCCAGTCCGCGCTCGCGCTCACCGGCGTCAGCGGGCCCGCGGTGTTCCACGAGATGTGGTTCGAGGACCTGTCCGCGTCGATCGGGCTGGTCTTCAGCATCACCGGCGTGCTCGTGGCGGCGTACTTCCTGCTGCGCTCGGCCGAACCCGCACCGGAGCTGTCCGACGACGAACTCGCGCGACTGCACGAGTTGCTCAAGCAGCACGGCGACCGGGATTCGCTGGGCTACTTCGCGCTGCGCCGCGACAAGTTCGCGGTGTTCTCCAAGACCGGCAAGGCGGCCGTGACGTTCCGCGTGATCGCCGGCGTCGCGCTGACGTCCGCCGACCCGCTCGGCGACCACGAGGCCTGGCCCGGCGCGATCGAGGAGTACCTGGACATCTGCCAGCGCAACGCCTGGGTGCCCGCCGCGATGGGCGCGTCCGAGCTGGGCGCGACGGTGTGGGCCAGGTTCGGCCTGGAGGTGCTGGAGATCGGTGACGAGGCGGTCGTCGACACCGAGACGTTCACGCTGGAAGGCCGAGTGATGCGTGGCGTGCGGCAGGCCTCGTCGCGGACGAAGCGGGCCGGCTACAAGGTCCTGGTGCGGCGGGCGGAGGACCTGCGTCCCGGCGAGTTGTCCGAGCTGGTGCACCTGGCCGCCGCCTGGCGCGGCACGGAGACCGAACGCGGCTTCTCGATGGCGCTGGGCCGCATGGGCGACCCCGGTTCGGTGATCGTCACCGCGGAACAGGGCGGCAGCGTCCGAGGCGTGCTGCAGTTCGTGCCGTGGGGCGACCGAGGCCTGTCGCTGGACGTGATGCGGCGGGACCGCACCGCCGACAACGGCGTGAACGAGCTGATGATCTCGGAGCTGCTGCTGTTCTCCCGCGAGAACGGCATCGACCACGTGTCGCTGAACTTCGCCGCGTTCCGCGCCCTGATGGAACAGGGCCAGCGCATCGGAGCGGGCCCGGTCGCGCGGCTCTCGGCGAAGGTCCTGCACTTCTTCTCGCGCTGGATCCAGATCGAAAGCCTCTATCGGTTCAACGCCAAGTTCCAGCCCCGGTGGGTCCCGCGGTACCTCGTCTACCCGGGCGTCGGGTCCCTCCCGAGGGTCGGCATCGCGACCTTCGAAGCCGAGGGCCTCGGCGGCCGTTCTCCCTGGTTGCGGCGGCTGCTGCAGCGTTGAGGGGGGTGCCTTCCGGAGGGGCTGGAGGGGTGTGTAACCTATCTGAGCAGTGGTCGTTAGGACCCAGGAGGCTTCGCCTAGTCTGGTCTATGGCGCCGCACTGCTAATGCGGTTGGGGGTAACCCCCCCTCCCGGGTTCAAATCCCGGAGCCTCCGCTGGTGCCTGTTTCGGCAGGTGCTAGGTTAACAACTGAACATGCGCCCGTAGCTCATTTGTGGATAGAGCATTCTGACTACGGATCAGAAGGTCAGGGGTTCGAATCCCTTCGGGCGCACTGTCTGGTCGAGACAGTAAAGCAAGAAACCCGCTGGTGACGGCGGGTTTCTTGCTGTCTGGGGCCTTGTCTTGGGTCTGCGGTGTGGTCAGGCGGTTGCCGGTTTATTGCCGGGAGTTGTGGGCGGGCGCGCTGGAAGAAGCGGGCTCGCTGACAAAAAGAGATGTCCTCGCCGGACGGGCAGGCCACCAGGATGGTCGGGCGGGCGTATCGGTTGCGTTCGTGGGTGCCTCGCGTCCATCCCGGCGACCTCCCGGAGGGCTATCAAGCCTGTCAAGGGGGCAGTTTCGCGGTTCGCTCGCCGGTGGTGCAGAGGTGCCCCCTTGACAGGCTTGATCGGGCTGAAGCCAGGTCGCCGGGATGGACGAGGAGGCCCCCACTTGTAGGTGGAGACGAAAAGCTCGCTGCTGGCGTCGGCGGGCTGTCGAACCGGGGGCGAGCGGTCGTCTCTCATTTTTTCTTGCGGGCGGGATTTCCTGGCGTGGAATCGCTAATACGATTCCGTGTTTGGCGGGGTTACTTGTCTTTTTTCTTCGGGAGATGTTCGGCTGCCTTCTTGCCTGCTGGGCCGAGCTTGCCGAGTACTGTGCGCACGCCGTCCACTACCGCGTCTCCGACTGGGTTCGGGTGGTTGTCGTCCGGGTCGCCGATGCCGCTTGCTGCGCCGCTGGAGCCTGAGTCCATGATCGTCTCCTTGGTGTGGTGATTTCTGATTGTCGAGTCGGTTGGCTAATTACCTTCTAATTCATGCTACGCACTCGCCCTATCCACAACAACCGGGCGATTTGGGCCTCCTCTCCGGGGACTGCGCCTAGGCGGTTGTTCATGAGGTGTACGTGCTGGAAAGCGGCTCGGTAGGGCGAAACGCGGCGGGCCGAATCCTGGTACTCCGCCCAGAAGCGGGCGCTGTAGCGGCGTAGCGGGCCTCCGACGGAATCGGTTTCTAGTTCTCGTGCCACGGTTTCGGCTAGGCGGTTCGCTTGGCGTACGGCGGCCGGATCGTCGGGGTGTGCGGTCGCGGCGGCGGGGCGCCACGCGACGGTTCGGGCACCGCGGCCTGACCAGTACCACGCGTATTGGTGCAGGAAACTGACTTGCTGCGTGGCGGGCAATCCTGCGGCGAGGACTGCTGTGTGGGCTGCGGCCAAGGCGATGCGGCGCGCTGGGGTGCGGGCGGGCAGCAGGTCCAGTGCGGTGTCGCTGCCGAGGTGGGCGACGCGTTCGGCGAATTCCACGCCGTCCGGGCCGCGGAACTTTGCCAATTCCGGTTCGTACCAGCGTTTCACGACTTCCGCGCCGTGTTCGGCGAAGCGGCGGTCGAGGTCTGCTTCGACGTCTGCCGCGGCTTCGGGGCGCGGGTTGAACCGGACGCGCAGTTGCAGGCCCGACATGTCCATGTACTGCAGGAAAAACCACCGTCGCAACCCTTCGCGGTGCGAGGTGACGACGGGGTGCACGACCTCGCGCAAGAGGGTTGGAACGGATTGGAGATCGGGTACGTAAACCCGCCAATAGCGCCACTTTGGGTGCAGCACCGCGTCAATCATGGGTCACCACCGTGAGGAATTCCGTGACGCGCCCGGGGGCCGCACCCGCGGCGGGCAGTGCTTCGGTGAATTCGAGTTCCTCCGCACCGGCCAGGCCTTTCAGCGCCGTCCACGCCGCGAGCGGGCGGTCGAAGCTGAGCCATTGCGGTTTGCCCAACGGTGTCCCGCCCGCGGCTAGTCCGCGGACGAACAGCTGCTCGGGCAACCCGTGCTCGGCACGGAACATCCGGCCGGCGCGGAGGAAGTCGAGGTCGGGCCCGTTTCCGAGCGGCGGGAGCGCCGACGCGGGCAGCGTCCAGCGGGCGCGCCGTAGTACGAGCCGTCCGTCCGTCATGCGGTCGCGGAAGCCGGGGCCGGGCGTCGGGGTCCAGGAGCCGAGCGACAGCCATGGGTCCGAAAGCAGTTGCAGCACGCGGGGTATGCCCCGCAGCAGGTGTGCGGGCACCGCACCGAGGTAGCTCAACGCCGCGGGGCGTCCGGCCGGGTCGAGGACTTCGAGCGTGCCGGTGGCCGGGTCGTGGCGTACGCGGAAACCGTCGATCGGCACGCCGCCGTAGGCGCGTTCGGCTCCCCAGGCGAGGCACGGCGTGGCGCGTACGGCGGGGCGTTGCGTGTCCGTCCAGTCGGCGTGCGCGGTCAGCTGGTAGACCACCGCGTCGGGAAAACGCCGTTCGTGCAAGGCGGTCATCGCCGTTTCGACCTGGTCGGACAGACCTGGCACGCTGGCCCAGCGCGCGATCGCGCCGAGGTAACCGGGATGGACCTGGTTGAGCACCAGTGAGTCGCCCGCGACCTGCCAGAACACCGAGTGCACGGGTCGTCCGACGCTCGCCCCGGACACCTCGCGCAGCTGCGGGTCGGGCACCGCGCACCGCGAGAGCCACCACATCGGGTCCAGCTCCCGCACCGCGCGGAACGCGAACTCGGCGAGGTCGGCGCTGCCGTCGCGGTAGTGGTGCACGAAAAACCGGACCAGATCGAAGTAGCCCGCCCGCGGGCGCACCATCGAACGCAGCACGCCTTCGAGCCGGTCCAGTTCTCCGGGAACCCAGGCGGGCGGGGCGGTTTCCGGCTCCGGGCCGTGCGCGACGGTTTCGTGGACCAGGCCGAGGCCGTCCAGCCATCCCGCCCGGGCCGGATCGTGCTCGGCCATCGTCGCGCGCAGGCGCGAGCGCAGGGCCAGTACGGCGTCGGCGCGCTCACGTCCGTTTCCGTTGCCAGCAACGACTTTTTCGGCTTCGGCCAGTGCGGGCTCGCCCCACGCCGTGAAGTGCCGCGGTTCGGTCAGTTGCCACGGCGGAACCAGCAGCAGGAGGCCTTGGTCCACAAGCCGGTGCAGCTCGTCGGTCGAGCATCCCAGCAAGGCGGCCAGTTCTCGCAGGCGACGGGGGCGAGCGTCGAACGGCACCGGGCCGGGCAATGCCGTGACCTCGTCCTCGCGGAAGTACACGCCACCGCGCTTGAGGTGGATCGGCAACGCGGCGAGCCACTCGTCACCGGCCAACCTGGTGTCCACATTGGGCAGCACGACCGGGTCGCTGGCGAGTGCCGCGTAGGCGAGCCGCGCGGCGACGCGCGAGGAACTCACCAGCCTGCGCTCCGGTCCGGGCTCGACAGCCCCGGCGAAGTCGCCGACGCCGACCGTGGTCAACGTGCCGAACGGGCTGGGCTTCAGCGTGGTCCGCACCAGATACGACACCGCGCTGCGGCTCAGCCTGCCGCTCGGTTTGCCCAGCTCCGGCCGGTCGGTGAAGGCCGTGACGAACTCCGGGCTGGCCAGCGCCAGCCCGGCGAGCACGTCCGGCTGGCGCAACGCGGCCGACACCGCGTGCTGCGCCGCCGCCAGCTCGCCGGTCAGTGCGCGAGCCGCCTTTTCCAACAGCTCGCGTTCCCGCACCAGCGCCTGATGCCACTCGCCGAGCCGCTCCGCGTCCGCCGGTGCCAGCACCTCGCGCGAGAGCCGGAGCCCGGCCTCGTCGGTGCGGTCGTTGAACACGCCTCGGCGCAGCCGGATCAGCGCGCGCCGCTGGGCGCGCGACAGTTCGTCGCGGCCGATGACGGCGTGCAGCAGATCGCAAACCGGTTCGCGCAGCGCGTTTTTGCGTGCCGCGGCGGCCTCGGCTTCTTCCAGCAGGGCGAGGGTCTCCGGGGCCCGCAGGCCGTCGAGCACCGCGGCGGGCAGCCCGCAGATCCGGGAGACGAGCAGTTCGGCCACGGTCGTCACCGCCGCCGCGCGGCCAGGGCCTCGGCCTGCCAGCCCGGGTCGTTGCCCGCGCGCCAGTCGAGCGCGCCGTCCCCGCTCACCGGCGCCGGGAGTTCGGCCGGGGCGCTGCCGAGAATGAACTCGCCGACCGACGACTCCCGCAGGTAGTCGAGCTTGAACGCGCGGGCCGACGCGTCGGCGTCCCCGCTGCCCAGCCCGCATCCGGCCAGGCCCATGGCGGTCGCCACCAGGTACATCGTCTGGTACAGCGCGCCGGCGTGCTTGAGCGTCACGGCGTAGGCGATCGACTGGTACTTCCACGAGAGCCGCTGGAAGCGCGACGTCATAGTCACCAGCACGTCCGGCACGGCCTGCCCGCCGGTCGACAGCGTCGCGACGGACAGCAGTTCCTCTCGCGCGGCCTCGTCGGAGTTGACCAGCCGCAGCACGTGCTCGCCCGCGTCGTAGTGGTAGATGCCCGGCTCTAGCCCGTCGCACCGGCGCACGGTCAGGTACAGCTCGAGCTCGTAACCCGCGCCGCCGCACGGGTACGGACGGCTCGAACCTTCGTACGGCATGCGTGCCTCCGGCCGCGGACCGTACGTGCCGCGCACCCGCGCGGTGCGGTACAGGAACTCGCCGAGCTGCTCCGCGGTGATCGGCTGCTCGCCGTACGTCCGGATGGACTGGCGCGCCTCGATGGTCTCCTGCAGGCCCGGATCGGCCGCGCGCACGGCGGCGAATTCGGGGCGGTACAAGGCGATCGCCGGGCCTTCCGGAGCGGGCTTCACCGCGGGCAGCGGCTCGATCTGCCCCACGTAAGGGAACCGGCCGCCGAACGCCTCGTCGGTGCGCCCGATCCGGCTGCGGCTGTGGAAGTACAGGTCGTGCACGTCCCACTGGCGCAGCACGTCGTCCTGGTCCGCCGGGAACTCGCCGTCGGTTCCGAGGTCGAGGAAGCCGGCCCCGGCCAGCGCGGCCAGCACGGGATGCCATTCGGAGTCCACTTCGGACACTGGCCGCGCGACGGCGAGCCCGGCCACGGCTCCGGCGAGCGTCGCGTCGAGCAGCACCGCGCGGTACTTCCCGATCGGCGACTCGATCACCAGCTCGCCGCCGCGACGGCGCAGCAGGCTGAACTTGCCGAGGCGCAACCACGCGCCGGCGATCTCGGGCAGTTCGGGCCGCAACGGCGTCACGCCGGTGCGTTCCAGCACGGCCACGCGCTCGCCGCGCAGCCGGAAACCGGTGGCGAGGAACGGTTCCACCTTGGCCAGCACGGAGGCGACCGGCGAGTTCGGATGCTCGGCGACCAGTTCCTCTTCGGTGTGCAGGCCGGCGCGGACCTGCTCGAGCGCTTCGAGCATCGGCGCGCCGACGCCCTTGAGCCGGTAGCCCGCGCGGTCGGCGAGCCCGAGCAGGACCTGATCGTCCTTGTGCAGCAAGGAAATGTCGCGGCGGAAGGTGACGACGGTTTCGGCGGTGCGTTCGAGCGTGGTCATAGGAACATCGCAATCGGGTTGAGGTCGGCTTCGGACGGCTTGCGGTCGGTCCAGCCCAGCTCCAGCGGCACGTCGAACAGCCGGCCGGGCGCGAACCGGGGCCAGAAGTGCCGCATGCCCGGCACCAACACCCGCACCACCGGCAGGCCGATGTCGACGCGGGTCTGGTCCAGCACCAGCATTTCCATGCCGTGCTCCCTGACGATCCGCTCGGCGCGCAGCACGTCGTCGCGGACATCGGTGCTTTCGTAGCGGGCGAAGTCGGCCTTGGTGCGCCGCGGGCCTTCGGCCGGGAGCACGTACGGCTGGTTCTCGGTGGTCGCGGTGCGCCACCAGTGCAGCTGGTCGGGGTCGTTGTAGGCGTAGGTCCCCGAACCGTCGGCTTTCATGCCGATCACCGCGGGCAGGAACTGGTTCATCTCCGACAGCGCCCGCCCGATCGCCACCTCCACGTCGAAGTGCGCGCCGAGGGCGAACAGGATGTCCTGCGCGGGCTTGTCGCGGCGGACCGAAACCGCGGCCACTGAAGGGATGCCGAGGTCGTTCGTCAGGTCCAGCACCCAGGTGTCGCGCTCCAGATCGTCGTAGCGCTGCTGCCATTCGGCGAAGTACGGAACGTCGAAAGTGGACAGATCGATGGCCGGGCGGCGCAGCCGGTGGTACCACCACATCGCGACCGTGTCGCGTTCGACGAGTTCCATGAAGCCCTGCAGCACCGCGTCCTCGAGGCTGGTGCCCGCGGCGCAGCCGTTGGAGTTCGCTCCGGCCTGGTACCGGTTTTTCGGGTGGTGGTAAGCGAAGTAGAGCCCGGAGGTGGGGAACAGCTTGGTGCGCTGTTCGGTCAGCGACCACACCGGCGACCATTCGACCTCGGCGTTCGGGTCGAGGTCGTCGGCGACCCAGTGGAAGTGCGACGGCCGCGCGTTCCACTCGGCCCGGTCGCGGAACTGCGCTTCGCTGTACAGGTGCACCGCGTTGGGGTGGATCACCTCGGCCGGGTCCAGATCGGCGTAGCGCGCGGTGCGGCGGGCTTCGTCGCCGTGGAACAGGCCGGAGTAGCGCTCGATGGCCTCGCCCAGCGCGGACGCCTTGGCCTGCGCGTCGCTCATTCCCTTGCCCGCGCTGCAGCTGCGCAGCCCCGCCCGCAGGTCGTTGGCGTTGGCCATCGGGATCGCGAAGTTCTGGCCCGCGGTGTAGGTGTGCAGGCCCTCGACCTCCAGCGGCACCTTCACGAGGTTGCTGATCGGGCCGGTGACCGGGCTGATCAGGTGCTCGTACCGGGCGACGAACTGCTCCGGCGGACGCGAGCGGTACCCGCCGTCGCTGCTCGCCATCCGCGGACGCGATTCGATCCGCACGGGCGTTTCCTGACGGCGCGCCTGCAGGTCTGGCTCCCCGCACAGCGGGCACTGCGGACGCCGCTGGAAGGGGTGGTGCTCCTGGGTGAGGCTGATCGTGTCGAGCGTGAGGACCTCGGCCTGCCACGGCGTGCCGTATTCCGCGGCGACCCCGCCCGGCGGCTGCGGCATCGCCGCCCGGCCCGCGGCGAACGCGCCGGTGAGCCACTTGCCCACGTGCAGCGCGGCGAGCCGGTGCGCCAGCTCCTGGGTCACCGGGGTGCCGGTCACGGAGTTGACCAGCGCGGGGCTGTCGAGCACGCCGCGCTGGCGCAGGTAGGAGGCGAGCACGTTCTTGTTGGACAGCCGCACCCGCAGGCATTCGTAGCAGCCGGTGACCTCGGGTTCGAAAACCGGGCCGACCCAGATCATGCTGCCGACCGGCTTCACCGGAAGCCACGGCACCCCGGCCTCGTGGAACTCCTTGCCCCATTCGGCGAGTTCCGGGCGCAGGTAGTCGTCGGTGAGCACGACGGTGAACCCGCCGGGCTCGCTGGTCACGCTGGTGCCGAGCGCGCGCAGCGCCTCGGTGAACCCGGCGGCGTCGACGTCGCCCGCGGTCAGCACGCGCACCTTCGCCGCGGCGAGGCGGCGCACCGCGTCGTCACCGTCCACTCCGGACGCTTCCCAGTAGCCGCCGACGCGCGGGTCGACCTCGGGGTCGACCTCGACCACGTATCCGCTGCGGCCCAGCCGGTCCAGCGCGACGTCGATGCGCGCGGGGTCGGCCTCGGCGAGCGCGGCCTTGATGTCGTCGCGGCTCAGCTGGCCGTCGGTCAGCAGCGGAGCCAGCCGTTCGACCAGCGGGCCGGCCAGCCGCGTCTGCGTGGTCCGCTCGCTCGTGAGGTACACCGCGTCGCCGGGCACCGTCAGCACCCGCAGCGACCGGTTGAACCTCGTGACCCGGTTGATGCTTTTCGTCATGGTTGTTCCCCTCAGTCGAGCCGGCGGGCGGTGCCCACCAGCCGGGCGAAAGCCTCCGAATGGCCGGCCACCTCGGCGAACGTGCCGAGGCTGGCGATGCGGCCGTGTTCCAGCACGGCGATCCGGTCGGCCGAGCGGATGGTGGACAGCCGGTGCGCCACCACCACCCGGGTCAGCCGCAAGTCGTCCACCGCGCGCCGCACCAGTTCCTGCGCGGCGGCGTCGAGCGCGCTGGTCGCTTCGTCGAGCAGCAGCACGGACGGGCGTTTGGCCAGCGCGCGGGCCAGCAGCAGCCGCTGCACCTGGCCGCCGGACAGCCCGCTCTCGCCGTCGGTGACCTGGGTGTGCAGGCCCATCGGCAGCGCGCGGACGACGTCGGCGAGCTGCGCCGATTCCGCCGCCTGCCAGGCCAGGTCCAGGTCGGTCTCGCCGGCCGCCCCGCAGATCACCTCGGCGAGGGTGCCGCGCATGAGCGTCGCGTCCTGTGCGACGTAGCCGATCCGCGTCCGCAGTTCGTCGACGTCGCACCGGCGGACGTCCACGCCGTCCACCAGCACCCGGCCGCGGTCGGCGCGGTCGAGGCCGAGCAGCAGCCGCAGCAGGGTCGACTTGCCCGCGCCGGACGCGCCGACCAGCGCGACGAATTCGCCCGGCTCGATGCGCAGCGAAATGTCCTGCAGCAGGTCGCGGGTCTGGCCGGGATAGCGGAAGCTCACGCCGTCGAGCACCACCTCGCCGCGGGCCCGGGGGAGCGGCAGCGGGTCCGGCGGCGTCTCCGGCCGGGTCGTGAGCACCGGCGCGAGCCGGGCGTGCACCGGGCCGATCGAGAACAGGCCGACCAGCGCGCCCTGCAGCCGCGCGGCGGTGAGGTTGAGCGTCATGGCGACCATGACCACGGTCCACTGCGCGGTGAACCCGAGCCCGGCGGTCATCGGCAGCAGCACCGCGAGCAGCGCCGGATAGCACGCCACGGCCAGTGCGCTCGCGATCTCCGAGTACCGCAGACCCTTGTCGTCCGACCGTTTTTGCGCGGTGAACGCCGCGCGCCAGCGACTGACCACATAGGACTGCGCGCCGAACGCCCGCACGTCGTCGATGCCGAGCATCGCCGGGTACACCGCGGCCTGCACGTCGTCGACCGCGGCGAGCACGTCGGTGTCGTGCCGTTGCTGGCGCACGGAAAGCCACAGCATCGCGCCGAGCACCAGCCCGAACATCCCGGTGGCGGCGACCGCGAGCCACGGGTCGAGCAAGGCCAGCAACGCGACCGCGACGAGTGCGAACACCGCGTGCAGCGCGGCGGTCAGGCCCCCGCTGCCGAGAAGTCCGCGCAGCTGGCCGACGCCCCCGGCGAAGCCCATCAACCGGCGCAGCGGGTACTGGCGGAAGAACGCCGAGGGCAGGCTCAGCAACCGGTGCCACAGCGCGGATTCGAGCCGGCCCTGGGCGCGGTCGGTGAGCGTGAGCAGACCGCGTTCGACCACCGCGGTGGTCAGCAGCTGCAAGGCGAGCAGCCCGGCGAGCGCTCCCGCGGCGTACGGCACGGCATCGTGGTTCGCCGCGGCGATCGCGATGGCCAGCACCATGCCCGCCAACGGCACGACGAATCCGAACACCGTAGCCAGCAGGCCGAGCACGGCCGTGACTGCCAGCCGGACTCGTTCGCCGGCCAGCGCGAACGACAGCAGTCCGCGTCCGGTCATTCCTTCGGGCGGCAGCGTGGTCATCCGGCCACCTCCGCGAAGTCGCGATACCCGCGGGCGTGCGCGACGAGGTCTTCGTGGGTGCCGTAGACGCGCACCTGCCCGCGGTCCAGCAGCACGACGGTGTCGTCGCCGCGGACTTCGGAAAGCCGGTGCGCCACCACGATCGTCGTGGTGCCGCGGGCCCGCAGCGCCGCGTCGATCCGTCCGGCGAGAGCTGTTTCGACCGCGCTGGTCGCTTCGTCCAGCACGAGCACGCGCGGGTTGCGGGCGAGCGCGCGGGCCAGCGCGAGCCGTTGCCGCTCGCCGCCGGAGAAGTTGCGGGCCTGCTGGCTCACGGTGGCCCCGTCGACGCCGCCGCGCAGCGCGATCGTTTCGGTGAGCTGGGCGTCGGCGAGCGCCGCGGCGATCGCGTCGTCCGGCAGCGCCGTGCCCAGCTCCAGGTTTTCCCGCACGGTGCCTTCGAAGAACGCGGGCCGCTGCGGCACGTATCCGAGCAGCGAAGGCCGTACCGAAGGCGGCAGGTCCGCCGCGCGCTTGCCGTCGACGAGCGCCACGCCCGACCACGGCCGCACGAGTCCGGCCAGCAGTTTCGCCAGCGTCGACTTGCCGCAGCCGCTCGGGCCGACCAAGGTCATGCGGCCGCCGGGCGGCACGTCGAGGTCCAGCGAGACCAGCAGCGGTTCGGCGTTGGTGTCGTAGCCGTAGCGCAGGCCGCGGACGGTGACGCGGCCCGGGCCCACCGCGACCGGTGCGTCCACATCGGACGGATCGGTTTCGGCGCCCGCAACGTCGTCGTACGCGGCGAAGCTGCTGCGCAGGCCGCCGAGGCGATGCAGTCCGGTGACCAGCCCGCCCGCGTGGAGCTGCCACACCCCGGCCAGCACGGCCACGGTGATGACTTCGCCGGGCGCGACCAACGCGGTCAGCGCGAGGCAGACGGCGTATCCGAGCGCGTGCAGTGCCGTGACGCCGAGCCCGAAGCCGTGCTCGCCCAGCGCGGCTTTTCGTTGTGCGGCAAGTACTTTGCGTTGTGCTGCCGACCAGCGAGCGAACGCCTGCTGACCGCTGCCTTCAGCCTTCACCGTGTCGATCGCGGAGAGCACGTTGAGCGAAAGCCCGTCGCGTGCCGACTGCTCGACCATGAGCGTCGACTGCCGTTCGGTGGCCGAGCGGCGGCCGAGGCGCAGGAACAGGGCGGTGAGCAGCGTGCTGCCGACCAGGACCGCGGCGGCCGCGGGAGCGAGCACGGTCAGCACGACGAGCAGTCCGAGCACCGCGGCGGCGTTCACCGCGACTGGGAGCACCACGGTGGTGAGCTGCTGCGCGATGGTGTCAGCGATCTGCACTCGAGCCGCGACGCCACCGGTGAAGCGGCGGTGGAAGTAGCTGCCCGGCAAACGAAGCAGGTGGCCGACGAGTTCGCTCGACCGCGTAAGCGAAGTGCGCAGGAGTGCTGCCGAAAGCAAGCGCTGCTGCGCCCAGCCCGCCAGCGCGACACCGATCGCGGTGGCGGCCAGAAGCCACTGCGCACCCGGCCCGGCGGTCGCGGTGACCAGCGACCGGGCGACTAACGCGGCCGTCACCGTCAGCGCGGCGGTGAGCACGCCCGCGGTCACCGCGCCGACGACCGCGGGCAGCCCCGCGCCCAGCCAGCGCATCGCGCGCGGCAGCACTCGCTGCGGAGCACCACTGCGCGTGAACCCGGTGCCGGGCCGGAAACCCAGGTACAGCCCGGAAAACCGCGTGCGAAACTCGGCCAGCGACAGCGTCAGCCTGCCCGCCGCCGGGTCGTGCAACCGCACGCGACCCCGCCGGCCGACTCGCTCCAGCACCGCGAAGTGCCGGTTGTCGACGAACACCACCCCGGGCGCGGCGAGTCCGCGCAAGGTGGCGACGTCGGCCTCGGCGCCGGACAGCCGGACGCGCTTGGCGCTCACGGTCAACCCGAACTGCTGCCCGCGCCGGGCGAGCGTCGCGGCGCTGATGCCGTCCCGGCCGCCGCCGCACGCTTGGGAAAGCTCCGGCCAGGTCAGGTGCTTGCCGAAACCGGCGAGCAGGATCCCGAGGCAGGCCGCGCCGCAGTCGGATTCCTCGACCTGGCGGAACTCGGCACCCGCGCGGGAGCGGAAGCGGCTGCTCACCGCGCACCGCTTTCCGCGAGCGCCGGGGCGAAGGTCACCGGCAGCACGCGCGGGGTCGGAAAGGCCAGCGACTGCCGCCAGGGCAGTTCCGCGAGCGGACGGCTCGGGGTCGGCAGCCGGTGGTGCACCGCCTGAAGCAGCGACTGCGCGGTCATCGCGGCCAGCGCGCTGCCGAGGCAGTAGTAGCTGCCGTGGCCGAACGCGACATTGCCGGTGATCGGCCGGTCCCACCGGAACTCCAGCGGGTCGGCGAACTTGCGCGGGTCGAGGTTGGCGGCGGCGAAAGCGAGGATGACGGTGTCGCCCGCCTTGAAGTCCAGCGTGCCGACGGAAAGGTCGTGCGTGACCTGGCGCGAACCGAACGCGACCGGCGTGCGCAGCCGGATCGCCTCGGCGAACACGCGGTCGGCACACTGCTCGTCGGCGGCGAGCGCGGCGGCGATCTCCGGGCGTTCGGACAACACGACGAGCGTGTTGGCGAGCGCGGCGGTCACGGTGTCGAGTCCGGTCATGAACAGCAGGAGCACCATGTCGACGGCCTCGTCGGCCGAGAGCTTGCCGTCCTGCTGCGCCTGGGCCAGATGCCCGATCAGGTCCTCGGCCGGTTCCGCGCGGCGGCGGGCCAGCTGGCCGGCGACGTACTCGCGCAGCTCGGCGAACTCCGCGGCGGTGATCGGCGGACCGGCCTCGGGGTGCGTTTCGGCGAGGAAACCGGCGGCCAGCTGGTTCATCATGCCGGTGGCCCGCGCGGTGACCAGGTCGCGGTCGGCGGCGGGGATGCCCAGCAGCACGGCGGTGACGCGCGCGGGCAGCGGCGTCGCGATGTCGGCCACGAACTCGGCCTCCCCGCGCCGGAGAGGCTCGGCCAGCAACTCGGCGACCACCTCGTCGATCCGGCCGCGCAGCGCGGCCAGCCTGCGGCCGGAGAACGCTCCGGTGAGCACGCTTCGTAGCCGCTGGTGCTCCTCCGCGGCGCGCACCGACATGGTGCCGCTGAAGAAGCGAACAAACTGTGGGTTATCCCGGCGGACGTTCTCCTGGAACACCGGAGCCGCCATCGGGAAGCCGGGGTGCGTGCAGAGCCGGGTCACCAGGTCATAGCCGGAAATGACCCACATCCCGTCGAACCGCACCACCGGTGCGCGTTCCGCGAGCTCCGCGAAGAAGCTCGGAGCGTCTTTGCCGAACGGCTCCTGACGGGCGAAGTGCCGCCACAGCCGCTGGACGATTTCTGCCATCCCCCAGTTCCTTTCTCGGCACGTGTTCGTCCGCACCGCGTGGTCGCCGCCGCTGAATAAAATGATTCACAATTCGGCGGCGACCACGGGTGTGCGTGAAATATCGGCTAATGCGCCTGGATCAGGTGGCGCAGCCGTAGGTGCCGAAGCACACCGGGCAGCCGATGCTGCCCGCCGTTCCGAAACAATTGCTGGCTCCGGCCTCGGTGAGTTCCTCGATCACGAGCTCCTCGACCTGCGGGGCCTGCGTGGTAACGTTCTCCATGGCAACCTCCCTTCGAAATTCGTTTCGCCGCGGATGTGGTAGGGGATTGTCAGCTCGAGCTCGCGGTGCCGACCGTGCCCGCCGAGCTCGGGCACCCCGCGGTGCCCACGCTGCCGAGGCAGAAGCTGCCCGCCTGCGCGTCCGACAGCTGCTCGATGGTCAGCTCGGTCGTCGGCTCGAAGATCTCTTCGTTCATGGTGTTCTCCCTGTTCAGAGGCTCAGTGCGAGCTGACGGTGCCGTAGGAGCCCGCGCTGGAGGGGCAGCCGAACGTGCCGGCCGACCCGACGCACCAGCCGGCGCCGGTGGCGTCGGACAGCTCCTCGACGGTCAATTCCTCGGTGAAGTCCTGCGACTCCTGCATGTCCATGTGCGTTGTCCTCTCAGGACCAGCTGAAGGCGGTGCCGATGCACGCCGGGCAGGTGGTGGAGCTGATGGTGCCGCCGGTGTTCGTGGTGCCGGCTCCGGCGACCTCGCCCAGCTCCTCCACCGTGACGTCCTCGGCGAACGCCTGCTCGACCTGCGTGTCGAACTCGTTCATGGTGATCTCCTCAGATGTGCTGACCAGTGTTTTTCCCGATGCGGAACCGGCTCAGCCGAAGCTGGAGGCGGTGCCGACGCTCGACGGGCAGCCCGCGCTGCCGATCGAGAAGGCGGTGCCGGCCGCGGTCGTCTCGACGAGCTCCTCGACCTGCAGCTCCTCCACCGCGTCCACGACGTTGGTGTTCTCCTGCATTCCATTCACCTCCTCTCGCGATATAAGTGAAGGGAATTCATCTAGGGAGTGCAGGCGACCGTGCCCTGAACCCAGCCGTTAAAGCTGTAGCGGTACCGGTATTCGCCGCCCTGAGTACCGAGGTACTCCCATTCCGCCTGCTCGAATCCGATGGATTTGTACTGTGTGCTGGGCACACACCTCGGCGGAGCGGGAACGGCGGCCGCAGTAGCGGATACTCCGGACAAACCGGACACAACAACTAAAGCGGAAACGATAGCAGCGGTCATGACGCAAGCCCCCAGGCTTTGTGATTCCCCAGTTTTGCGCTATTCGCATCGAGCGATTCGCACAACGCGAACGTAAACCAAACTCGGCGTCTGCGAGATGGGTAATGCGGCGATATCACCCATCTGGAGTAGTTAACTGTCAGCTAACTTAGGGTTCTCTTAGGGAAGGCATGCTAAGGGTGCATGGCTGCCTACGGAGGGGTGACCGCGAGTACTGGCTGCGAGCGGCTCAGCGGCCGCCCGCGAAGCCCGCCTTCGCCGCGAGGACCAACGCCCGCACGCCCGCCGGCAGTGCCTCGGGCGACGGGGCGAAGTCCGGCGAGTGGTTGGTTCCGCGGTCGCCGACGCCGAGCGTCCAGTAGCAAAGCGGCGCGCCAGCAGCCAGGTGGCCGACGTCCTCGGCCGCGGCCACCGGCGGCGTCCAGGAGACAAGGCCTTGGCCCAGGGCCGCCAGTTGCGCGGCTCGCACGGCGAGCGTGAGCGGCCGGTCGTTGATCGTCGCGGGAGCCGCGCGGACCGTCTCGATCTCCGGCTCCACCGGCGCCCCGGACGCGGCGGCCTCGGCGCGGCACACGCGTTCCACGGCGGTCAGTGCGCGGCTCAGCGCGCCGTCGGTCGCCGCACGCACGCTCACCCCCAGCCGCACCCGGTCCGGGATCACGTTGGCCGCGTCGCCCGCGTGGATCGAGCCGACCGTGACCACCACCGGTTCGGCGGGGCTGGTTTCCCGCGCCACCACCGATTGCAGCCGCACCACGAGATGCGCGGCCAGCACCACCGGGTCCACCGCGAGGTGCGGCGCCGCGGCGTGCCCGCCCCGTCCGTGCACGGTGATCGCCAGCTCGGCGCAGGGCGCGGTGATCGGCCCGGGAGAGTGCCCGATCCGCCCCACCGGCCCCGGCACGGCGTGCTGGGCCAGCACCGCGTCCGGCTTCCCGAACTGGTCGTGCACGCCGTCGGCCACCATCGCCAGCGCGCCGTCGAGAGTCTCCTCGCCCGGCTGCCCGAGCACGAGCAGCCTGCCCCGCCAGCTCGCCCGGTCCCCGGCCAGCTCCGCGGCGGCCCCGATGACGGCCGCGAGATGCAGGTCGTGCCCGCACGCGTGCATTGCTGAACCGGTTGCGGCGTAAGGCAGATCTGTGCGCTCGACCAGCGGCAAAGCGTCCAATTCGGAGCGAAGCGCGACCGCCGGTCCCTCGCCGTTGTCCAGGGCAGCGACCACGCCATGGCCCCCGATCCCGGTGCGCACGTCGAAGCCGAGAGCGGTCAGCTCTCGCGCGAGCACGGCGGCGGTGCGCTCCTCGGCGCCGGAGAGTTCGGGATGGCGGTGCAGATCCTGGTACAGCTCGATCAGGTCCGTCACAGCCACCCGGCCTCCTCCGCGACGCGATAGGCCGCCACGCGGTTGTCCACCTGCAGTTTCGTCAGGGTGCTCGACAGGTAGTTGCGCACGGTGCCCTCGGCCAGCGACAGCCGCGCGCCGATCTCGGCCGGACGCAGCCCGGCTCCGGAGAGCCGGAGCACTTCCAGCTCCCGCTCGGTCAGCGGCGTCTCGCCGACCGCGAGCGCGTCGGCGGCGATTTCGGGATCGACGTGCCGTCCGCCCGCGCACACCTTGCGCACGGCGTCGATCAGCGCGTCCGGCGAGATGTTCTTCGTGACGAACCCGCGCACCCCCGCGCGCATGGCGCGGTGCAGGTACCCGGGTTTGCCGTAGCTGGTGACGACGAGAAGCGCGCACGGGATGCCTTCCGCGTGCACCGCCTCGGCGACCTCCAGGCCGGACATGCGCGGCATGTCGATGTCGACCATGGCGCCGTCGGGACGTTCGCGCCGGATGGCTTCGAGGGCGTCGGCTCCGTTGTCCACGGCTTCGACCACCTCGATGTCGTCGGCGAGGCTGAACACCGTGCGCAGGGATTCCCGGAGCAGGGCGTGGTCCTCGGCCAGCACGATTCGCAGGGTCATGAGTTTTTCCTCGGCAGGTCAAGGGGAACGCGAGCGGTGAGCACGAACTCGCCGCCGCTTTCGGTGTGGTCGAGCGTGCCGTGCACCGCGGCGAGCCGCTCGGCGAGGCCGGTGAGACCGTGGCCCGCCCGGGCGCCCCCGGCGTGCGGCCGGTCGTTGGAGATCCGGACGGTCAGCGCCGCCGGTTCGCGCACGAACTCGACGCGGCAGTTCTCCGCGGCGCTGTGGCGCAGGATGTTGGTGCCGCCCTCGCGGATGGTCGCGCCGATCGCCTCGGCCGCGGGCGCGGGCAGGTCCTCGGGCGCCGGATCGGCGACGACGCGGACGCCGGCGAGGCTGAGGATCGACGACGTGCCGCGCAGTTCCTCGGCGAGGCTGGGCTGCCGGTAGCCGGCGATCACCTTGCGCAGTTCGGACACCGAACCGCCGGCGAGCTCGGCGATCTGCACGAACTGGTCGCGCGCGGCGTCCTTGTCGGCCTCCAGCAGGCGCACCCCGAGTTCGGCCTTGAGCCGCACCACCGACAGGCCCCGCCCGAGCACGTCGTGCAGGTCGCGGGCGAACCGCAGCCGCTCCTCGACCACCGCCATCCTGGCCAGTTCGTCGCGGCTGGCGTGGACCTCGGCCGCGTAGGCGACCAGCAGGCCCATCCCGGCCAGCACCACGACGGTCACGACCGAGCGCAGCAGCGTCTGCGCCACCGCGAACGGGGGCACGTCGTGCAGGAACGCGATCCCGGCCGTGCTGATCAGCACGAGCAGCGGGAAAAGCCAGCGTTTGACCCCGGTGAAGCTGATCGCCGCGACCCCGGCGACCAGCGCGGGCAGCGCCAGCCACGCGGGTCCGAAGGCCAGCAGCAGCGCGTACGACAGGCTGGTGGCGATGGCCACGTCGATCAGGTGCTCGCTCCGGGTGGACGACCGGCGCACCACCGACCACACGATCCGGCCGATCGCGGCCAGCAGACCGGCCCCGGCCAGCACCGCGAAGAGGACGTCGACCGCGGGGGGCCGGGTGCTGAGCCAGAGGAAAAACCCTTCGCCGGTGAACGCGACGACCGTGCCGAGGATCAGCAGCGCGACGACGCGGCCCAGTGTCCCGGGGCTCCACCGGTCCACACGTCCTCCCGCCTAGCCCGTCCGTTTCGGGTCCCATTTGAAGAAGCGCTTGCCCAGGCCGAGGGAAACGCCGATCCAGGCACAGAGTAGTCCCAGCGGCATGACGCACGCCCGGAACGACTGGAGGAATCCGACTTCGCGGGGCAACTGGGCCGTCGCGGGATTCGAAGCGAAGTCGCGGCCGAGGTAAGCGGTGCGCAGAATCTCGACCACCGAACTCGACGGCAGGTATCGCACCGGCACCTGCAGGAAGTGCGGCATCTCCGACAGCGGGAATACGATTCCGGACGCGAACATCATCAGGAACAGGAATGGCGTGACCAGCCACGTGGAGACCTCGCTGGTGGGCAGCAGCCCGGAAACGCCGATCGCCAGCAGCGCGAACGTGAACGCGCCCAGCACCACGCCGACGAGCAGCAACAGCGGGTTCGCCGGGGCCGGGGCGCCCAGGTAGACGAGCCCGAAAACGAGCAGCACGACCACTTGCGCGACGCTGGTGACCGATCCGCTCATGGCTTCGCCGGTCATGATCGCGGTGTCCGGAAGCGGGGTCCCGCGCAGCCTTTTGTAAATCAGTTTCCCGCGCCGGCTCGTCGCCGAGTTCACGACGTTGTAGACGATCCAGACGAGGACGAATCCCATCATCCCGGGCAGCAGGTACACACCGCCGTCGAGTCCGGCGATCTCGCCCTTGCCGTGCTGGCTCGCGGGCAATCCGATGCCGAGCCCGAGCGGAATAAGCACCCCGGTGAGCGCGAAACCGAGATCGCGCCAGTGCACCTTCTGCGACAGCAGGAATTGCGACCAGGTGTAGCGCCACCAGCCCAGCGATCGGCGGGCGGACGGCGCGAGTGCGGCGGCGGTCATCAGCGCTCCTTCGCGGTGACAGCGAGGTCGGCCTCGTCGGCGACCCGCAGGAAAACGTCCTCGAGCGAATTGCGCCGGACCTCGAGTTCGGAGATCCGCGCGCCGGCCCGGTGGGCCCAGTCGAGCAGCCGGTGCAGGTCCGCCTGCGGGTCGGTGCTGCTCAGCGCGTAGTGGCGGCCGTCGTCGGACACCCCGGCCAGTTCGACCGGAACCGGGGCCTCGCTGACGAACGTGACCGTCGAGCCGTGGTCGGCCCCGATCACCTCGCCGACGGAGCCGTGGCGCACGATGCGCCCGCGGTCCATGATCGCCACGCGATCGGCGAGGTACTGCGCTTCTTCCATGTAGTGGGTGGTCAGCAGGATCGCCATGCCGCCCGCGACCATGTCCTCCAGCACCCGCCACGTGCGCCGCCGCGCCTGCGGGTCGAGGCCGGTCGTCGGCTCGTCGAGGAACAGCAGCTCCGGCCGCCCCAGCACGGCGAGCGCCAGGTCGAGACGCCGTCGTTCGCCGCCGGACAGTTTCCCCACGCGCGTGTTCCCGACCTTGCCGAGGTCCACCAGGTCGATCGCCTCGTCGACCGACATCGCGTCGGCGGTGAAGCGCCGCCAGGCCCGGATCGACTCGACGACCGTCAGATCGTCGAAGAACCCGGCCTCCTGCAACATGATCCCGACCCGCGGCGCGATCTTCTCGCGCTGCTCGGCCGGATCGACCCCGAAGACCCGCACGCTCCCGGCCGCGGGCCGCCGGTACCCCTCCAGGACGTCCATTGTCGACGTCTTGCCCGCGCCGTTGGTCCCCAGCAATCCGAAGACCTCGCCGGCGCGCACCGTGAAGCTCAACCCGTGGACCGCTACGAACGACCCGTAGTCGATCCGCAGCCCGTCCACCTCCACTACTGCTTCCCTTCCCATGCCGTCAGCGTCTCGCCGACCGCACCGGAGGGCACAGGCGCAGCTCTCACCGAACCGGGGTGGGTTCCGCAGGCGGTCTTCATGACAAACCTCATACGCGCAGGTCAGGGCAGGTTTCGCGGATTTCTCGCGCTGGGTCGCGGGGCCGGATGCAACGCTGTCGCGGCGAGCGGGGACAGGGTGTTGTGACGACAGTTTCGGAGCAGGGGCGGGGGTGGGGGATGGCGGCCGAGTACGGGGCCGACGTCCCGGAGACCCTCGGTGGCGACCAGGAGCTGTGGGCGCTAGCCGCGGGGGGGGTGTCCTTATGTGGTTGTCAAGCCGCTGCAGGGGCGCTCGCGGGTTCGGGGTGTCGGTAGTGGGTGTTGTTGCGGAGCATGGCGTAGAGGACGTCGCAGCGTCGTCGGGCCAGGCAGATGAGGGCGGCGTTGTGTTTCTTGCCCTCAGCTCTCTTTTTGTCGTAGTAGTGCCTGCTGGTGGGGTCGGACAGGGCGGCGAAGGCGGCGAGGAAGAACGCGCGTTTGAGTTTGCGGTTGCCGGTGCGGGCGGGGTGCTCGCCTTTGATGCTGGTGCCGGAAGCTCGGGTGACCGGGGCGATCCCGGCGTAGGCCGCGAGATGCGCCGAGGACGCGAACCCGGAGGCGTCGCCGATCTCGAGCAGGATGCGCGCGCTGGTCCTGACTCCGATGCCGGGCATCGACGTCAGGACCCCGGCAAGAGGGTGCGCATCGAGTATCCCCTCGACTTGTCCGGCGACGGCTTTGCGTTGCTGGAGCACGGTTTTCAGGCTGTCGGCGAGCCGGGGCAGGACGGTGTCGGCGGCTGTGGTGCCGGGGACGGTGACGGTCTGCTCGTCCAGCGCGGCCATGATCGCCGCGACGAGGTTGTCGCCCATGCGGGGCGCGTGCGCGATGGCGATCGCGGTGAGTTGCGGCGTCCGGCTTTGCGGATTCCGGCGGGCCCGCCGCAGCGGGAGAGGATCTCCAGCACCGCCGGGTGAGCGATTTTCGGGCCGATGGCGCGTTCGAGTGCGGGGTGGATGCCGGTGAGCAGGCCGCGGACGCGGTTGGACAGACGGGTCGCTTCGGCGGCGAGGTCGTCGTCGAACCCGACCAGCACGTCGAGTTCGGCCAGGGCGTCGTCGCCGAGGTCGACCTGGCGCAGGGTGTGCGGGAGCGAGCGGGCGGCGTCGGCGATGACGAACGCGTCGCGGGCGTCGGTTTTCGCCCGGCCGGGGTAGAGATCGGCGATGCGGCGCATCGCCAGGCCGGGCAGGTAGGCCACCTGGTGCCCGGCTGCGCGGGCGATCGCGACCGGCAGGGCTCCGATGGTGGCGGGCTGGTCGACCACGACCAGCAGCCGCCCGTGGCCGGCGAGTTTGTCGAACAACGCCCGCAGTTTCGGTTCGCTGTTGGGCAGCGGAGCGTCGTGCAGCCGCTTGCCGTCCGGGTCCAGCCCCACCGCGTGATGGTCACCCTTGCCCACGTCCAAGCCCAGAAAAACCCTGATACCGCTGGTCATCCACCATGCCCTTCGCCGTGGTGCGGGTGGTCGCCCGGTCGAGCATCGAGCGCCGGCACCCACGTTACGAGGAGACCTGCCCAGCGGCGGCCGTGTCCTTATCAGCGGTCGGTCGATGCCACCAGGCCCGGTGACACCACCCCCCGGATCATCACTTCGACTGGGGGACACAGTCATGCCGGACCTGGCGACCACAGCTCCTTGATCAGGAACTACGAAAACGGTAACGGGGGGACCGCCGCCGCCGGATTCCCTTGCGCACTGGACGATTTCCGCGCCGCTCTACGGAAAGGCGGAGCTGTACCTGGTCAATGCGCGGTAAACTCCGGCCATGGCTCCCTTGCGCGGCGAACGGCTCGACGGGTCCGCGCAGGAAGCCGCCGCGGCGCGAGGCGAGGTTTTCGACCTCGAATGGCCGGAATCGCACCGAAAATGGATCGCGACGGTCGACGACACCCCGACCGGCGGAGTGTATTGGCTGGGACACCGGACGGACCGCGGCGACCGGGGAGCGCTCGTCGCCACCACCACGCAGTTGGACGACCTCCGCGGTCCGCTCGGGAAGCTGATGAACCTCGTCGAGCCGGTCGGCACGATGCCGGACCGCAGTCGCGTCGGCGCGGCGGTGTGGCAGCACCTCACCGAACAGGCCGAACGCCGGGCGGAGTGGCCGCGAGCGCGGTGGACAGTGCGGGACACCACAGTCGAGGCGATGGTCCTGCACTTCGCCGGGGCGTGGCTCGCCGTGAGCGAGCAGGCGAATCTCGTCGTGGTCGGAACCGGGTTTTCGCCGGAAGGGCTGCGGTTCCACGCAATCAGCGGCGAAGAGTACGGAGCGGACTTCGCGGCGCCGCTGACGGTTGCGCAGTTGCATCGGCTGCCGGTCTGGCAGCTGCCGCAGCCGGAGAGGGTGCACGAGGAGCTGCGGAAGTTCTGAGACACCTCCCGTTCACCTGCCCTGCTTAAGGTCGGCCGCATGTTGCGGGACGTGCGGGAGTACATCGATCGGCTCGGGATCGACGGGCATTCGGTCGGCGAGGATCACGACGACGATCCCGTGTTGATCGACGCGTTCGGCAAGGCGGTCGACACCTGGCGGGAGAACTACCCGTACGCCGAGCGCATGCCGCGCGAGGAGTACGACGAGACCAAGTACCTGCTGCAGGTCGAACTGCTCAAGCTGCAGAACTCGATCAGCGAGACCGGCAGCCGCCACGTGCTTCTGTTCGAGGGGCGCGACGCCGCGGGCAAGGGCGGCACCATCAAACGCTTCATGGAGCACCTCAACCCGCGCCACGCGCGGACCGTCGCGCTGGCCAAGCCCAGCGACCGGGAAATGCACCAGTGGTATTTCCAGCGCTACGTCCAGCATTTGCCGACCGCGGGCGAGATGGTGCTGTTCGACCGGTCCTGGTACAACCGGGCCGGGGTCGAGCAGGTGATGGGGTTCTGCTCGCCGGACCAGTACGAGCAGTTCATGCACCAGGTGCCGCTGTTCGAGGAAATGCTCGTGGAGAGCGGGATCACGGTCACGAAGTTCTGGTTCTCGGTGACCCAGGCCGAACAGCGCACCCGGTTCATCATCCGGCAGGTCGACCCGGTGCGGCAGTGGAAACTGTCCCCGATGGACCTGCAGTCGCTCGACAAATGGGACGACTACACCGCGGCCAAGGAGGCGATGTTCCTCCGCACGGACAACGATCTCGCCCCCTGGATCACGATCAAGAGCAACGACAAGAAACGCGCCCGGATCAACGCGATGCGCTACTTCCTGTCGCGGTTCGAGTACGAGGGCAAGGACGAAACCGTGGTCGGGGAACCGGATCCGCTGATCGTGAAACGCGGGCGGGACGCGGTCGGCGACTGAAAGTCCACAAAGGACGGATCAGCCCTCGAGGAACTCCAGCCGGTTGCCGACCGGGTCGAAGGTGTGGAACCGCCGCCTGCCCGGGATTTCCGCCGGATCGGCCCACGTCACGGGGCGTCCGGAGGCTTCGATCGCGGCGGCGACGGTGTCCACGTCGACCACGAACGCCGGGTGCGCCTTGCGCGCCGGACGGAAATCCGCCTCGACGCCGATGTGCAGTTCGCCGTCCGGGCCGCCGACGCCGGGGACCTGGAACCAGCAGCCGCCGCGGGCTGCCAGCAGCGGCGGTTTCGGCAGTTCCGCCCAGCCGAGCACGCCGGTGTAGAACGCGCGTTCGTCGTCTTCCGCGCCTGCTGGGCAGGCGACCTGCACGTGATGAATCATGCCCCGAAACTTACGCCAGCTCAGCGGGTTCGGGTTCCGGGAACGCGTAGAACCGGACGGCCAGATCGCGCGCCTCTTCGGTCGGGCCGGGCTTGCGGGCGGCGTAGCGGTGCACCAGTTCCAGGTACTCCGCTTGGAACTCCTTCAAGTCCTGGTAGCTAAGCCGCATCCCGGCCCGGCTCCCGGCGGTCCAGCCGTCGAAGGTGTCGCGGCGCTCGGCGGCCCAGGCCATCAGGCGCACCTCGTGGTCGTACTTCGCGTCCAGGTAGGCGGCCAGCTTCGGCCGGTCCTCCTCGGGGAAGTCCTCGGGCTTCGCCTCGTTCGTGCTCTGCGGGACGGAATGCCAGCGGCCGTCCCGGGCGCGGCGCGTGTATCCGGCGTGGGTGAGGGTCAGCAGCGCGGCCGGGACGTCGATCGACGGGAGCTGCGTGCGCAGTTCGGCCGAAGTGGCGGGCATCAGCCGGAGCAACCGCTGGTAGTTCGGGTTCGTGCGCACCGCGACGTCGCGCATGGTCAGCGGCCGCGGTCGCGCGTTGCCGGCGAGCAGGGCACGAGCGCGCAGCATCAGGAACACCGCGATCGGCAGCTCGGCGAGCAGCGCGGTGCCGATGCTGGGCCACTGGTCGGGGCCGCCCCAGTCGAGGACGACGTCGAACCAGGCGTCGCAGCACAGCAGCGCGGCGGTCGCGGCCAGCATCGGCACCGAGGCGCGGCTGCGGCGCATCCCGAGCAGCACGGACGCGGCGAAACACAGCAGCAGGACGATGTCGAAGCCGACCCAGGCGACCCGCCACTGGCTCGTGTCGAAGTGCTCGGGCAGGGTCAGGCCGAGGTAGACGGTCCACGGCACCAGGAACACCGCGATACCGGCGAGGAGGGCGAGAAGCACGCGTCGGAACACCCGATCGACGCTAGCCGCGCGGGGGCCGGGGAACATCCGGGACGATCCCCGAGATCGACCCCGAGATCCCGGACCAGCTGTCTACTGTGGACGGTCGGCGGCGAGGGCCTGCCAATGGTCGGCTTCGGCGGTCGCGCCGCGGGCGCGCAGCATCCGGGTCAGGCTCAGCATGCCCTGCACGTCGCCGGTTTCCGCGGCGACGCGGAAGCAGCGTTCGGCCTGTGCCAGGTCGTTGCGGGCTTCGGCGAGATGTCCCAGGTTGGTGAGCGCGGGGACGCTGCCGTGCTCGGCGGCCTTGCGGTACCAGGCCGCGGCCTCGCCGTCGTCGCGGCGATTGCGGGCGAGGACGCCGAGGTTGGTCATCGCCGCCGCGTCGCCCGCCTCGGCGGCTTCGAGGTACCACCGCTCGGCTTCTTCGAGGTCGCCCCGGCGATGCAGCAGCAGCCCCAGCCGCACCTTCGCCTCGACGTGCCCGCCCTTCGCGCCGCGCCGGAACCACCGCTCGGCGTCGCCTTCCCGGTTCGCCCGTTCCGCTTCCCGGCCCAGCAGGCAGGTCGCGGAGAGTTCGCCCGCGTCCGCCGCGGCTCGCCACCAGTGCGCCATCTCCTCGGGCGCGCCGAGTTCTCGCAGCACAGTGCCGAGGTCGAGCATCGCAGTGGCGTCGCCGTCCTCCGCGGCGGCGCGGCACCAGCCCTCGGCGTCCGCGTACCGGCCGTCTTCGACGAGCAGGTGCCCGAGCAGTCCGGCTGCCTCCGGCACGCCGGCTTGGAACGCGGCGGCATACCAGCGCTCGGCTTCGTTGAGGTGACCCTGGTTTTCGCAGGTACGGGCGTATCCGAGCATCCCGTGCGGCTCGCCGGCCTGCGCGGCTTCGTGGTACCAGCGGGCGGCTTCGTCGTCGGCGCCGCGTTCGGCCAGCAGATGGGCCAGTGCGGTCATGGCGATCCGGTCCCCGCCCGAGGCGGCCCGGCGATACCACTGTTCGGCCTCCGCCGTTTCCCCGCGTTCGCGCAGGTCAGCAGCGACCCGCGTCATCGCGACGAGGTTGCCGCCCTCCGCCGCCTTCCGGCGCAGGTAGTCGTCGACCCGCGTGTTCCAGTTCCGCAGCCGCCCGGGCATCTCGCACCCGCTCCTTTCCGGCTCCCCACTCAAGACAATCGCCGCGACCGCCGAGGACGTGACACCTTCGCGAGCGTTATCCACCCCCGCTGATCAGGGCTTTTTCGTTGGCGGGCAACAACTGGCCGTACGTGGTCCTTGCCACGGCTCGAGCGCTGCCGAGAGTGTCTGCGCGATTACCGGCCCGGCGACAGGCATACTCCGGCTCCCGAACTCCCCGCCCGAGAGGATTCCGCGCACCATGGCCCGGCCGTTCCCCACCAAGCGCACCGTGCTGCTCGCGGTCGTGCTGCTCATCGCTGTCGTCGGGTTTTGGTACGGACAGCGCGAAGTCGGCGACACCCAGTCCGAGGCGGCGCCGGCGTCCGCCGCGGACGCGACGAAGCAGCTGTCCGAACTGAAGATCGGCGCGCGCGGCACGATGACCGGCTATTCGCGCGACAAGTTCAAGCACTGGGACAGCCAGGGCGACAACTGCGACACCCGCGAGGCCGTCCTCAAGCGCGCGGGCAAGGACGTCAAGGCGGGCAGCGACTGCAAGCCGACGTCGGGCACCTGGCTCAGCGTCTACGACGGCCAGACCTGGACCAAGCCGACCCAGCTCGACATCGACCACCTGGTCCCGCTCGGCCAGGCCTGGGTGAGCGGCGCGCGCGACTGGACGCAGGAGAAGCGCGAGCAGTTCGCGAACGACCTGGTCCGGCCGCAGCTGTTCGCCGTGACGGCGAGCGTGAACCGGCAGAAGAGCGACAAGGCGCCGGACGAGTGGAAGCCGCCGCTGGTTTCGTTCTGGTGCACCTACGCGACCGACTGGGTCACGGTGAAGCACTACTACGGGCTGACGATCACCGACATGGAGAAGAACGCGCTGCAGGACATGCTGAAGCGCTGCCCAGCGTGACAAGCTGGGTCCCATGGCGACCTTCGCACTGATCCACGGGGGCGGCGGCAGCGGCTGGGACTGGCACCTGGTCGCCGCGCGGCTCAAGGCGTCCGGCCACGAGGTCGTGACCCCGGACCTGCCCATCGAGAACCCCCAGGCCACGCTGGCTGACTTCACCGACACCGTCGTCGCGGCGATCGGCGACGCGCAGGACGTCGTCGTGGCCGGCCATTCCTACGGCGGGTTCACCGCGCCGCTCGTGGCGGAACGGGTCGGCGCGCGGCTGCTCGTGTTCGTCGCCGGGATGGTGCCCGCGCCGGGCGAGGCTCCAGGGGAGTGGTGGGGCAACGTCGGCTTCGCGTCGGCCGAGGGCTTGAGCACCGCCGAGCAGTTCATGGCGGACGTTCCGGCGGAGCTGGCCGAGGAGAACGAGCGGCGGGGCCGGGACCAGAACAGCGCCGAGTACAGCGTGCCGTGGCCGGGCGAGCGGCTGCCGGACGTGCCGACGAAGGTGTTGATCTTCCGCGACGACCGGTTCTTCGCCGCGGACCTGTTGCGCCGGGTCGCGAAGGAGCGGCTGGGACTGGACGCGGACGAGATGGCTGGTTCTCATCTCGCGTTGCTGAGCCGTCCGGACGAACTGGCCGACCGCCTAATGGCCTATTACGCGACGGTGGCTGGCTAACCAGACGTTGTCCCAGTTGCGACATGTCACAACCGCGACACCGCGAGCTAGTGACGTGAACCCCGGCTCGCCCCGAATCTGGTGCGATGACGTGGAGATCACGAGCCATCACTCTCGGCTGCACGGGCGCACTGGTCGCGGCATTCGGCCACGCGGCACCCGCGGCGGCGGAGCCTGCGAACGGTTCACCGGCGCCTGGTCCCGGTGAGCGGCACACGGTCACCCTGCTCACCGGTGACGTCGTGCGAGTCGAAAGCGTCCAGGGCGGCAGGCAAATCGCGACGGTCCAGCCGGGCAAGGGGCGCGAGAACATCCGCTTCAGCCAGTCCGAAGTGGACGGAAAGCTGCTGGTCATCCCGGCGGACGCACTGTCGCTCGTGGCGGGCAAACGGCTCGACAAAGCCCTGTTCAACGTCACCGACCTGATCGCGCAGGGGTACGCCGACGAGTCGAGCCCGACGGTGCCGATGATCGCGCACTACGCGAAGGGCGTCTCGATCGCGTCCGCGCCGACGCTGGCCGCCACCACGCAGGGCGCTGAACTGCCCAGCGTGAACGGCCGCGCGGTGCGGGAGGACAAGAAGCGTGCCGGCGAGTTCTGGCAGTCCTTCACCGGCCCGCACGCGGCTTCCGGTGCGGTGGAACGGATTACGCTCGACCGCAAGGTGCACGCGTCGCTCGACCGCAGTGTCCCGCAGATCGGGGCGCCGGAGGCGTGGGCGGCCGGGTTCGACGGATCCGGCGTCGCGGTGGCCGTGCTCGACACCGGCTACGACCCCAACCACCCGGACCTCGCGGGCAAGGTGGCCAAGTCGGCGAACTTCTCGACCAGCCCGGACGTCGTCGACCGGTTCGGCCACGGCACGCACGTCGCGGCGACCATCGCGGGCACCGGCGCGGCCGCGGGCGGCGCGCGCAAGGGCGCGGCTCCGGGCGCGAAGCTGTACGTCGGCAAGGTGCTCGGCGACGACGGCACAGCCTCGTCTTCCGAAGTCCTGCAAGGGATGGAGTGGGCCGCGGCGTCCGGAGCCAAGGTGATCAACATGAGCCTCGGCGGCGGCGCGACCGACGGCACCGACGATCTCAGCGTCGGCCTCAACGAACTCACCGCCCGCACCGGCGCGCTGTTCGTGGTCGCCGCGGGCAACGACGGCCAGAACGGCGCGTCGACCATCGGCACGCCCGGCACCGCGGACGCCGCGCTGACCGTCGGCGCGGTGGACCGCAAGGACGAGCTGGCCCCGTTCTCCAGCATGGGTCCGCGGCAGGGCGACCAGGCGGTGAAGCCGGACATCACCGCGCCGGGCGTGGGCATCGTCGCGGCGCGCGCGGCGGGCACTGCACTGGGTGAAGTGGTGGACCAGTACTACACCGCTGCCTCCGGCACGTCGATGGCGACGCCGCATGTCGCTGGTGCGGCGGCGATCCTGGCCCAGCGGTATCCACAATGGACCGCGCAGCAGCTCAAGGACGGCTTGGCCAGTACGTCGAAACCGTCTGCGGGACTCAACGCGTTCCAGCAAGGCGGCGGCCGGGTGGACGTCGCGGCTGCGGCCGTGCACCCCGGAGTCTTCGCGACCGGCACGCTCAACCTCGGCCCGGTAACCAACGACAGCGGTCCGGTACGCAAGGAAATCACCTACACCAACACGACTTCCGCACCGGTCACCATCACCCCGAAACTCGACCTGCGCCGCGGTGACGGGGCCACGCCGGGCGACGCGGTGAAGCTCGACAAGTCCACTGTGGAGGTTCCCGCCAACGGGACCGCGACGGTAGCGGTCTCCGTCGATTCGGCTGCGCTGGTGCCTGGCAACTACACCGGCAGCGTTCTCGTCGGCGCGGTGCACACGACGATCGGGCTGGTGAAGGAACCGCCGAAGCACAAGGTGACCGTCACCGGTGTCGGGCGCGACGGCAAGGCGCATCCGATGGACATCCAGATCTTCGGCGACGACATGCGCTACGACATCGTGGGCGACGTCGTCAGCGACCATCCGTTCGTCACCGAACTGCCCGAGGGCACCTACTACGCCCGCGCGATGTTCCACACCGGATGGGCTCCGGACGAGGAACTCGCGATCGTGCTCAAACCCGAGTTTTCCCTGACCGGGGACCTGAACCTGGTGATGGACGCGCGGAACGCGGTGCCGGTGGAGATCAAGACGCCGCGGCCGTCGACGCTGGAAAACATCATCAGCAGCTACGCGCACCGCGAATTCGGCTCGCGCAAGATCTCGAACTACGTGATGGAATTCCCCGGCGTCCGGCACATCTACGTGACGCCGACGCAGAAGGTGAAGAACGGGACGTTCGAATTCGGCACGCGGTGGCAGCTCACGGCGCCGATGCTGACCGCGACTACGTTGCCGTGGGTCGGGATCAAGACCGAGCTGTTCTACTACGCGTCGTCCCCGGCGATTTCCGGCTTCAAGTGGCTCGACGTCGTTCCGGTCGCCGCCGACAAGCCGGAGCAATATGCCAAGGCGCGCGGGAAAATCGCGTTGGTGACCCCCGCGAAGGACGGCACCGACCCGGACGCCGCGGCAAAGCAGGCCGCCGCCGCGGGTGCCGCGATGGTGATGGTCGTCAGCCTGCCCGAGGAACACACGTACGGGCACTGGCAGCCGCGCGGGGATCGCCTGCCGATTCCCGCCGTGCTGATCACGAACGAACAAGGCATGAAGCTGGCCGACCGGGCCAAGTACGGTTTCACGAGCTTGTTCCTGCAGGGCACGCCGGTGAGCCCGTACCTGTACGACGTCATGCAGGTGACGCGCGACCAGATTCCGCAGAAGATCGTCTACCAGGTCAACGAACGCAACAGCGCGACGGTCACCGCGAATTACCACGCGACCGGCAAGGACGAATGGCTTTCCGAACAGCGATTCGGTTGGCGGCCATGGGAAAAGACCGCGATCAACCAGTATCAGCGGTACGCGCACACCGGAACGGCCCGCGAGGAAATCGTTTCGACCGACGAGACGATCTGGCAGCACCGGGTGAACAACAAGCTCAACTGGGACACTTTCCAGCCGCTGGCGGTCGGCATGCTCGAACAGCCGCGCACGTTCAGCCCCGGACAGCGGGCGACGGAAAACTGGTACGCGCCGGTGGTCCGCCCGGCGATCCCGCGCGGAGCCGGACTGGAAACCTCGCGCACGGGCGACACGTTCGCCTTCCGCATCCCCGAATTCGTCGATCCGGAAACGTCGCACTACGCGTTCTCCGAGTCGGCCTGGGAAGAGGTGCCGGACCAGGTGAGCGCGAAGCTGTACCAGGACGGAAAACTCGTCAAGGAAGGCCCGGCGGCGTGGGGCAAGTTCCCCGCTTCGGCGGACCCGGCGAAGTACCGGCTCGATTTGGCGCTGACCAAGACCACTCCGGACTGGACGTACGGCACGCACACCGAAACGTCGTGGACCTTCGGGTCGAAGCGGCCCGCCGAAGGCAAAACGGACCTGCTTCCGTTGCTGCAGGTGGATTACGGCGTGCAGACCGACCTGGCGCAGAAGGCGCGAGCCGGACGTGCGCTGCCGGTCGAGTTCACCGTCCGCAACCAGGACGGCTTGGCCGCGCCGAAAAATCCGCAGCTGACCGTCGAAGTGTCCTATGACGACGGTCGCACGTGGACGAACGTCAAGCGGATGGACCCCATCGGCGGTGGCCGTTTCCGCGCCGTGGTCGGCCATCCGCGGCTGGACCGCACGAACGGATTTGTCGCGCTGCGAGTGCAGGGCTCCGACGCGGACGGGAACGCGGTGCAGCAGACCGTGCTCCGCGCCTACGGGCTCTCCTGAGAAAGAGGCAGCCGGATAACCCGTCGCGGTTATCCGGCTGCCGCGGGCTCGTCGAGCCAGCCCTGCCTGCTGACCTCCCACGCGAGCTGCATCCGGGTCTGCACGTTCATCCGGGTCATCAGGTCGTGGATCCGCCGCTGCACGGTCCGCTGGCTCACCGCGAGCCGCGTCGCGATCGCCTTGTCGGTGACCCCCGCGACCAGCAATGACAACAAATGCAGCTCGTCCCGGTCCGGCCCGGCGCCACCGGGGGCGTCCTGCGGGGTCCCGTCCGCGCGCAGCGGCCACGCGCGTTCCCAATAGCTTTCGAACAACGCGATCAACGCGGCCAGCAGACTGCTCTCGCGGATCAACGCGGCGGTCGGTTCGCCGGAGCCGTCGAGATTCTGCACCAGCGGGCACAACGCGATGGTGCCGTCGGCGATCGCCAGCCGCACCGGAACCACGGTGGACGACCGCGCCTCCTCGCCGTGCCGGATCCCGTGCGCGACGTTCTCGATCATGCCGGGCTCTTCCAGCATCGCCCGCTCGTAGACGACGCGGTACCGCACGCCGCGAGCAAGCGCGTCGTACTCGTCGGCGTTCTCGCCCGACGCCATCGCGATGTGCCCGGCCCGGCAGAACCACAGCAGCTCGTGCCGGGCGCCGACCTGGATGTTCGTCAACTGCTGGCGGATCGCCGCACTGCCGGTGATCACCTCGACCAGTTGCGTCGCGTCCCGCCGCCGCGCACCCCCGCGATACTCCTCGGCCATCCGGCTCACTGCGGTGCGCGCCCACTCCAGCGATTCCTGCCCGCGCATCAGCAAGGGCCCGAACGCGACATCCGGCGGCGACGGCGCATACCGCGGCTCGTCCCCGGCGACCAGGCTGACCAGCCCCTTGGCGTGCAGCGAACGCAGAATCGCCGACACCTGCGCCGCGCTCAGGCCCAGCTGCTCGGCCACCTGCCGCGGTCCGGCGTCGAACATCCCCACGAGGAGCCGGTAGACCCGCTCCTCGTCCCCAGTCACCCCGATTGCGTCCAGCATCCGGCGAGCGTAAGGCACCGGCAACGGGAGCGAACGAGACAAAACCGGACAGCGCGCGGCGGGACCAGTCCTGGGGGAGCGGACTGCAACCGGTCTCGCCTCCCCGTTCAGGAGTCGGATCAGGAGCGCTCGGCGCGGCCGGACTCCTGGCAGGCCGTCAGCTCAGGCCGAACGCCGCCCACACGCACTTCCCGCCCTCGGCCGGGTCATAACCCCAGCGCCGGGACAACGCGCGCACCAGCTGAAGCCCCCGGCTGCGCGCCGCGGACGGGGCGACCGGTTCCTTCAACTGCGGAACGGCGGCGGAAGTGTCGAAAACCCGCACCATCAGTTCGCCGTCCTCAAGCCGCAGCTCCAAGCGGTCCGGGCGGTCGCCGTGCTCGAAGGCGTTGGTGACCAGTTCGGAGGTCGCGAGCAGGACGTCGTCGCGCACCTGGGCGGGGACGTCGACCTGGGCGAGCGCGGCGCGGACCTGGGCTCGCGCGATGGCGGGCGCGGTGACGTCGTCCGGAAGCTCCAGGCGCACGGTGGCGGCGGCCGCCCCGGTGCTCCTGGTCGGCATCCTCGACGTCGTCATGGCTTCTGCACCTCCCGGCCGCTCTGCTCGCATCTGGTGTTTACCCAACTCGGGGGAAACCGAATCAGGTGCCCTCGGTGATGTCAGTCTCCGCCAGTCCGGTACGGAGCTTTTTCAGCGTCGCCGCGAGCAGCCGCGACACCTGCATCTGGGAAACCCCGACGCGGCGCGCGATGTCCGATTGGCTCATCCCGGACCCGAAGCGCAACGCCACGATCTTGCGCTCGCGCTCCGGCAGACTGTCCAGCATCGGCCGCAGCGCCTCGCGCAGTTCGGCTTGGCCGAGGTTCGCGTCCGGCGCGCCGAAGCGGGTGTGCGCGGAGTTCTCCAGCAGGTTGTCCAGCGAGGCCCCGTACCGGCCCTGCCCCGCGCGCAGACCCTCGTAGACGTCCTCGATCGGCACGTCGAGATGCCGCGCGATCTCACTCGGCTTCGGGGCGCGCGAAAGCCGCACGGTCAGTTCCTCGCGGGCAGCTGAGATCGTCGCGTTGAGCTCCTTGAGCCGCCGCGGCACCCGGACCGACCAGCTGTTGTCGCGGAAATGGTGGCGCAATTCGCCGGAGATCGTCGGCACCGCGAAGGCCAGGAAGTCCGTGCCCTGCGTGGGGTCATAGCGGTCGACCGCGTGGATGAGGCCGACCGTCGCGATCTGCACGAGGTCGTCCATCGCCTCGTCGCGGTTGCGGAACTTCCGGGCGAGGTTGCGCGCCAGTTCGAGGTGCTCGCGCACCAGGATGTCCCGGATCTCCTCGCGGCGGGGCGAACGGTCGGGCAGCTGCGTCAGCTCGTGGAACAGGGCTGCCACGTCGGTGGGCTTGTCGCCGCCGGCGGGGTTCGTCACGAGCTGGCCGCCTCACTCTCCCGGACCAGTTGCACCCGGGAGAGGTACCGGCCGTTGGCCGGGGTCACGGTGCGCCGCGCGGAGGTCGCGAGCGCGGTCAGCAGCTGCCAGGACAGACCGGTCTCGTCGCCGTGCTCGGCGCGGTCGGAGACCACCGACACAGTGACCTCGATCCGGCCGTCCAGCCAGGAAAACACGCAGGTCAGCTTGCCGTCGGCGGCCGAGGGCAACAGCATCGAGCAGGCCTCGTCCACGGCCATCCGCAGGTCCTCGACCGCGTCCAGGTCGAAGTCCTGGCGCATCGCGATGTCGGCGACGATGGTGCGCAGGGTGGGCACCACGTGCGGGATAGCCGCCGTCCGCACCTCGATGAGCTGTGCGTCCTCGCGCTCGAGCGGGGCGTTCTCCTCCACGTGCTGTTCCTCTCTCCGGCGTGCTTCGCCAGTCTTTCGTGCCCGGTCTGCCACATGCCCGGGGGGTGAGCAAACCAAACCCGCGTTTGACCGCCGCGACCGGCGGGCATGTAGCGGTCGAGTGCTGATCCCGGGAAAGGTGGGGACGACATGGCTGACGTGAGCCGACTGCCGAACGTGGTGGCCGAGGAGTGGGAGTGGCAGCTTCAAGGCTCGTGCCGCGGAGCGGACAGCAGCCTGTTCTTCCATACCGACAACGAGCGCGGCTCCGCGCGCGAGCGCCGCGAGTCCCGTGCCAAGGCGATCTGCCACACCTGCCCGGTGCTGGCCCAGTGCCGCAAGCACGCGATGACCGTCGAAGAGCCGTACGGGATCTGGGGCGGGCTCGGCGAGATCGAGCGCCGCGAGCTGTTCATGCGCGAACGGCGGGCCAAGCGCAAGACCGTGTCTGCCTGAGCCGACGACCTCCCCGCCCGCGCGCCGACCTGCGGTGCGCGGGTGCTGTGCGTCTCCCGGCCCCCCGCGCGCCAAGGTGTAGCCGTGTGCCGACGCGGCGGCGGTCACCCGCTGGGTTAGGGTTGGGTCTCCAGATGCTTTGGGACCGTGACACGGTTGCCGCTTGAGACTACAGGCGCGTACCGGCGCAGGAGCAGCGCCTGACGAGGAGAAACTGCATGCCCGCAGCCGACCAGAACGCCACTCCGCCCGGATTCGGCATCACGCTGGACACCGCGGCCGCCGAGCCGAGGGTGGTGGTCACGGGTGAGCTCGATCTGCTCACCAGCCCGCAGCTGCAGGAAGCTCTTGCCGGATTGATCGCGGACAAGAATTCCCGTCGCGTGGTGGCCGACCTCACCGGGGTGACCTTCTTCGACTCATCGGCGCTGAACGTCGTCCTGCACGCCCAGCGGCAGGCCGGCGAACAGGACGTCGAACTCGAGGTCGTCCCGAGCCCGGCGGTGAGCCGGGTGATCGAGCTCACCGGCGTGGCCGAACACCTGAGCGTGTCGGAGGAACCCCCGGCCTGATCTCCCGATACGGTCGCGGATCGAATTGGCCCGCGACCTGGGGGATGACCATCATGATGGGGCGCACGCACGCCCTGACCGGCTGGTGTGCGGGGCTCGCCCTCGCGCCCGCGGTCGGCGTCGGCTCGGTGCATCAGGCGGTGGTCTTCGCGGCCACCACGGCCGGGTTCGCGCTGCTGCCGGACCTGGACCATCCCAGCGCGAGCGCGACCCGCCTGTTCGGCTGGCTGACCGGCGCGCTGTCGTGGCTGCTGCGCCGGGTGTCCGCCGCCGTGTACGCCCTGACGAAGGGTCCGCGCGACGAAAAGGTGACCGGCACGCACCGGCACCTCTCGCACACCCTCTTGTTCGCGGTCGCCCTCGGCGCGGCCACCTCCGCGGGCTGTACCGCGGGCGGGGCTTGGGCCGTGCTGGGCGTGCTGTTGTTCGGCTTGCTGCTCGCGGTCGGCGCGCTGGGCGACTGGCTGCTGCTGCCCTACGGCGGCGCGGTGGCCTGGTGGTACTTCACCGCGCCCGACGACCGGGTGGCCCAGCTGGCGGACATCTCCGGCTGGCTCGGCGTGGCGGTCGCGGCCGGGTGTTTCGTGCACTGCCTCGGCGATTCGCTGACCGAGTCGGGCTGCCCGTTCCTGTTCCCGTTGCCGATCGGGGGGGGGAGACCTGGTACGAGCTCCGCCCGCCGAAGCCGCTGCGGCTGCACACCGGCAAGAAGGTCGAGACCCGGCTGGTGTTCCCGGTGTTCCTGCTGGTGGGAGTGCTGCTGATCCCGGGCGTGTGGGACTGGACGGTGGCCACGGCGGAGCACCTGTTCACGCCCTCGGCAGCGCAGACCGCGACTCACTGAGCGACAGCGCGCTGGTACCGATTCCCGAGCGCACGCACGGCCTCGACGAGTTCGGGCGGTTCCGTCACCGTGAAGTCGACCCCGAGCGAACCGAGATGCACCGCAAGAGTCTCGACGCTGTCCGCACCCGTATCCAGCAGGCAGCGGTCATCGTCGATCGCCGTGACCGTGCCGATCGCGGGAGTGATCCGCTCGGCCAGCTTCTCCGCGGACACCCGCGCCACGACCCGCGCCCGGTAACGCCACGCGGCGGAGGACGCGCCCCGGCGTACCTGGTCGACGGCCTCTTCGGGGAGGTCGCGGGGTGCGAACCGGGGACCGGCCGGGGTGCTGCGCGGGCGAATCCGGTCCACGCGGAAGGTCCGCCAGTCGTCCCGGGCGGGGTCGAAGGCGACGAGGTACCACCGGCGACCCCAGTTGACCAGGCGGTACGGCTCCACGTCCCGCCTGCTCTCGGTGCCGTCGTGGCCGAGGTAGTCGAAGCGCACGCGTTCGTGGTCGCGGCAAGCGGCGGTGAGGGTGCTGAGGACGTCCGCGTCCACCCGCGGTCCGAGGTCG
Source organism: Streptomyces sp. AA4 (assembly GCF_000158875.1). NCBI lineage: Bacteria > Bacillati > Actinomycetota > Actinomycetes > Kitasatosporales > Streptomycetaceae > Streptomyces > Streptomyces sp. AA4. The sequence goes on from NZ_GG657747.1 coordinate 315,908, forward strand.
TCCCTGGGCACCGCGACGGCGTAACGCTGGATCGCCTCGACCCGCCGCCGGAGCCGGGCGGGCAGGACCTTCTCCAGTTTGGCCAGCGCGCGCAGCGAAGTCTCCTCGACGCCGGTGATCGTGCCGCCGGCCGCGGTGCGCAGCCCGATCGCCACCGCGACCGCCTCCTCGTCGTCGAGCAGCAGCGGCGGCAACGCGGCCCCGGCCCCGAGCCGGTAACCGCCCACCGCGCCGCGGCTGCCGTGCACCGGATAGCCGAGGGTGCGCAGGCGTTCCACGTCGTTGCGGATCGTGCGGGCGCTGACCGACAGCCGTTCGGCCAGTTCGGCTCCGGTCCACTCGCGGGGCGTCTGGAGCAGCGAGAGCAAGCGCAGCAACCGCGCCGAGGTTTCCAGCATTTTTTCAGTATCCCGCGCGATTAGGAACGTAGCTTGCCTAATCCGCTCCTACGGTGCGGACAAGGCAGTAAGCGAACCGCACGGAGGAACAGCGCATGTATCTCGTCATCGGAGCCACGGCCCACTTCGGACGTCAGGCAGTGGAGGAGCTGGTCGCGGCGGGCGCGCCGGTGCGGGCGCTGACCCGGGACCCGGAGCGGGCCGGACTCCCGGACGGGGTCGACGTCGCCCGCGGGGACCTGACCAAGCCCGAGACGCTGCCGTCGGCGCTGGCCGGTGTCGAGGCCGCCTTCCTGGTCCCGCAGTACGGAATGGACGTCGCTCCGCTGCTCGCGGCCGCGGTCGAGGCCGGGGTGCGGCGGCTGGTGCTGCTGTCCTCGGGCGCGGTCGTTCCCGGCGCCGGACAGCAGCCCGACGTGATCGCCCAGTACCACCGCGACGTGGAGCGAGCCGTCGCGGAGACCGGCATCGAGTGGACGTTCTTGCGGCTGTTGTTCCCCGCCATCAACTCGCTGACGTTCGCGATGCAGCTTCAAGGCGGCGACGTCGTCCGCGTGCCGTATGCCGAGGCGGCGTTCAGCGCGGTGCACGAACGGGACGTCGCGGAGGTCGCCGCGCGGATCCTGACCGGCGGCGGGCACGCCGGGCGGGCCTACGACCTGACTGGCCCGGACTCGCTGACTCAAGCGGACCAGGTCCGGGTTCTCGGCGAGACGCTCGGGCGTCCGCTCGTCGTCGAAGATCTCGACCCGGAACCCGTCCGGGAGCAGATGAGCCAGTTCATGGACCCGGTATTCCTGGCGGCCCTGTTCGACCTCATGGCGCAGACGGTCGGCAAACCCGCGCCGGTCAACGACGTGGTCGAGCAGATCACCGGGCACCCGGCGCGCACCTATGCCCAGTGGACCGCGGATCACCGCGCCGACTTCAACAACTGAAGGAGCACGTTGTGACCCTCGGGCGGCGAGAGCTGGGACGAGCCCTGCTGGCCCGTCAGTCGTTGCTGGAACGAGCCGACGCGACCGTCGAGGAGGCGGTCGCGCGGCTGGTCGGCATGCAAGCGCAGGCCCCGTACGCGCCGTATTTCGGGCTCTGGAGCCGGATTCGGGCGTTCCGCACCGCGGACTTGGCGGACGCGCTGACCGAACGTCGCCTGGTGCGGGTCGCGCTGATGCGCAGCACCGTTCACCTGGTCACCGTCGCGGACTATCGCGCCTTGCGGCCGTGGTCGCAAGACGCGCTCGACCGCGAACTCGACACCGCGTTCAAGGCACCGCTGGCCGGCCTGGACCGCGCGGCCGTGGCGGAATCGGGCCGGGCGCTGCTGGGCACCCGGCCGCTTACCCCCAAGGAACTCCGGGCGGTGTTGCACGAGCAGTGGCCCGACCGTGACCCGCACGCGCTCGCCACCGTCGTGCGCAATCGCGTGCCGCTGGTGCAGGTGCCGCCGCGGGCGGTCTGGGGCGTCGGCGGCACCACCCGGTACGCGGCGGCGGCCGACTGGACCGGAACCGAACCGGCCGCCACCGCCGACGCCGAACAGATCGTGCTGCGCTACCTCGCCGCCTTCGGCCCGGCCTCGGCCGCCGACGTGCAGACCTGGGCGGGCCGGACCCGGCTGCGTCCGGTCCTGGAAGGCTTGCGGCCGCGGCTGGCGGTCTTCCGGGACGAACACGGGACGGAGCTGTTCGACCTGCCGGGCGCACCCCGCCCCGCGGCCCACACTCCCGCCCCGGTCCGCTTCCTGCCCGAGTACGACAACCTGCTGGCTTCCCACGCCGACCGCACCCGGGTGATCTCCGCCGAAGACCGCAAACGCTTGCTGACCGGCAACGGGATGCGCGCCGCTTTCCTCGTGGACGGTCAGGTCGCCGGAGCCTGGAAGCTCCAGCAGGACAAGACGTCGGCAACGCTTGAGATCGAGCCGTTCCGGCCGCTGACCGCCGCCGAGCGCGCCGAGGTCGAGACGGAAGGTTCGCTCCTGCTGAAGTTCGCGGCTCCCGGCGCGGACCAGGACGTCCGCGGGACTACTCCTCGAACCTAGGCGCGCCCGAGTAGTCGCGGGAGTGCACGATCCGCCCGTCGCGCACGGTCAACACCATCGCGTATGTCGACACGTACGGCTTGCCCTCGTACTCGCCGTGCAGGTCGTACTCGGCCACCAGCACCTCCGGGTCGCCGGTCTCGTGCACCACGACCCGGTCCGCCTTGGTGATCCGGCGGCGCTCCCCGGCCTGGTGAAAGCGTTTGCGCAACTCCTCGCGGTCGCGTGTCACCCTCGGCACCCCGGCCGGCGCGAACGGGATTTCGATGACGACGTCGTCGGAGTACAGGTCGGCGAGGTCGTCCCAGCGGTTGTCGACGGCCGCGTCGAGGAAGCGCTGGAAGACCTCCTTCGTGCCGTACAGCGTGGTTGCCGCGCCGTGGTTCGGGTAGTCGCGGTACCGGGTGACCTCGCCGTCCCGCACGGTCAGCAGTCCGGCCGACGACGGGAGCCGGTAGCGGCGGCCGGTGTGCGGATTGCGGCCCTCGGCGACCAGTTCGACCGCGAAGCCGTCCGCGGTTTCGGTGGTGGTGACCTCGACTTTCTCCAGGCCGATCCGGGCCGCGACGGCGCTGCCCGCGCCGAGCGTGGCCACTACCGCGTCCCGGCCGGCCGAACGGTGGCCGGTGAACGGGATCTCGTAGACGGCGTCCTCGGCGAGAACGTCCGCGAGCGCCGCGGCGTCGATGGCGCTCAGCGCGTTCGCGACGATCTCGGCTACTTCGGACACGGTGCGGGGCATCGGAAACCTCATTCGGGAAGACGGGACGATAATCGGAACGGGGCACCCGCTTACGACGATACGGAGTTCGCACTCCGGTTGTCAACGAGGGTCTGGAGATCTCGGCCACGGTCGGAAGCGGCGGACCTCGTTCCAAGGAAGAATCGGACGACCGCACCACTTTGAGAGCAGAGGAGATGGCCCGGTGGAGAAGCCTGCGCTCCGCGCGGACGCGCGCCGGAACCGCGCCCGCGTGCTGGCTGCCGCCGAAGCAGCGTTCGCCGTCGACGGGCTGTCCGTGCCCCTGGACGACATCGCGCGACTGGCCGGCGTCGGCGCGGGCACTGTCTACCGGCATTTCCCCAGCAAGGAAGCCCTGTTCCAGGCGGTCGTGGTGGAGCGGCTGGAACAGTACGGCGTCGAGGCACAGGAGTTGATCGACTCCGACGCGCCGGGCGAAGCGTTCTACGACTACTTCACGCGCGTCATCGAACAGGCGTCGCGCAATCGGGCAATCTGCGAAGCGCTCGGTGAGACCAGCGGTTCTGCGTACAAGGCCGAAGCAGCGGAGCGGTTTCGGGTGAACCTCACGGCGCTTCTGGAGCGCGCGCAAGCCGCGGGCGCCGTACGCGCGGACATCGACGGCGAAGACCTGCGCGCGCTCATCGTCGGCGCCCTCGCGGTGGAACGGTTTACGCCGGACAGCCGCCATCTGGTGCGGGTGCTGCTCGACGGGCTGCGCAAGGTCTAATCGCGGCGGCCGACGCGTAGGTGGATGCGTTCGCCGGATTTGCTGAAGAGACTGAGGATTTCGACGTCGCCCTTGCCCGCGGCACCGAACCAGTGCGGGAGGTGGCAGTCGAACTCGGCTGCTTCGCCGGGGCCCATGATGAAGTCGTGATCGCTCAGGCGTACGCGTAGCCGTCCGCGAAGCACGTAGAGCCATTCGTGCCCGTCGTGGCTGCGCGGATGGGGCTCTACGTCGCCCGCCGGGATGATCTGTTTGTAGGCGCGGAGTTCTCCCTGATGCCGGGACAGCGGGATCAGCACGCGCCCGTCCCGCTTGGCGGCCTGCTGGGGCACGCGCGGGTCGACGATCCGGGGCGCGGCGACGATCTCGTCGAACGGGATGCCCAGCGCCGCGGTGATCGGCAGCAGCAGTTCGAGGCTCGGCTTGCGCTGCCCGGATTCCAGCCGGGACAGCGTGCTGGTCGAAATGCCGGTGGACCGCGACAACTCGGCGAGGCTGACGCCGCGGTGGTCCCGGGCGCGCCGCAGACGGGGCGCGATCTGCTCGAGCACGCTGTCGACGGCGGGATGGTCAGTCATGCGGCGCAGTCAACCAATGCGTCCCGGAAACAGCAACGTTTCTTGCCGCTTCCGGTCGAGTCTTCCGATGCTGGACGCGGAGGTGCTGACGCGCCCAGACCACGGAGGTTTGCCCGTTCATGACCAGCGAGACCGTCGAAACACCCCGGAGTTCCGCGCGCCTGCCCATCGGCGTCTACCTGCTCGCGTTCAGCCTGTTCGCGATGGGCAGCGCGGAGTTCCTTCTGGCGGGCGTGCTGCCCGCGGCAGCGGACGACCTTGAGGTTTCGCTGTCCTCCGCCGGATTTCTCATCACCGCGTTCGCGCTCGGGGTCGTATTCGGGGGCCCGCCGTTCGCCGTGCTCAGCTTGCGCTGGCCCCGCCGCACCGCGCTGCTGGCCACGCAAGGAGTGTTCGCGGTCAGCATCGCCGCCGGGCTGCTGGGCGACTACCCGGTCCTGCTGGTGAGCAGGGTGGTCTCGGGGGTCGCCTACGCCGGTTTCTTCGCTGTCGCTTCCGTGACTGCGATCAGCCTGGTCACCCCGGAGCGCAACGCCCGCGCCTCCGGAGTCGTGGTGAGCGGTCTGAGCGTCGCCATGGTCGCAGGCGGACCGGCGGGTACCTTGCTCAGCCATTTCACCCAGTGGCGCGGCGGATTCTGGGCTGTGGTCGCACTGACGCTCGCCGGAATCGTCGCCTGCTCGCTCGGCATCCCGGCGGCGAACACCGGCTCCGCGGCACGACCGAGCGTGTCGCGGGAACTCGCCACCATTCGCAAACCGCGGCTCTGGGGGATTTACGGGATCACGATCCTGACGACCGCGGCGTACATGATCACGTTCAACTACCTCTCGGCAATGCTGGCCGACATCACTGGCGTCCCGACGGGGTGGATCCCCGCGGTGCTCGCGCTTTTCGGGCTCGGTGCTTTCGCTGGCTTGTCCATCGGCGGGCGCGTTTCCGATCAGCGGCCCCACTCCGCGCTGCTCGCCGGAGCCGCCGCGATCGTGCTTCTTTCGGTCGGCATGGTTTTCGCCGTCCACAGCTGGTGGGCGGTGCTTCCCGCAGTGTTCCTGCTCGGGGTCGCCGCTTTCGTGCTGAATCCCGCGATCTACGGCCGGGTTTTCGCCATCGCCGCCGACGCCCCGACTCTCGCTGGGGCGACCACGGTTTCGGCATTCCAGCTGGGAATCAGCGCGACGCCGGCCCTGGCGGCAGCCGTGCTGACCCATGCCCTCACGTCGGTCAGCCTCATCGGAGCTGTCCTCGCCGCGCTTGCGGTTCCCCTAATCGTTCTTGATCGCACCCTCGGCTAGCGGCAGATCACGCAGCTTGCGAAGCGGCGAAGCAACGAGAATCGCCGACGCCGCAAGCACTCCGACTCCGCACACGTACAGCGTGACCCGGGTTGTGGTGAGTTCGGCGATGAAGCCGCCGAGCAGACTGCCGAGCGGGGCGACGCCGAAAACGACCGTCTGCGACACCGACGACACCCGGCCCAGCAGCTCGTGCGGGGTGACCGCCTGCTGGAAACTCGTCTCGAACACGCCGAGCACGATGATCCCGAAGCTCGACCCGATCCCGCCCGCGATGTACCAGGCGAGACCCCATCCTGGCGTCGCGAAAGCGTTGGGCAGGAACGAAATGCTGTACACGGCACCGCCGATGAACAGGGCGCGCGCGGCACCGAAGCGGGCACCGAGTCGTCGGGCGACCAGGCTGGCCAGCAGTGCTCCGGTGAGCGAAAGCGTGCCGAGCAGCCCGATCGTGAACGGCGTCAGATGCAGGTCTCGCACCATGAACACCATCGACACCGCCATGAACATCGACTGGAACAGGCTCGAAACGGCGCTGTGGACGGTGATCGCGCGCAGGATCGGGTGGCGCAGCACCGTCCGCACCCCTTCGGCGATTTCCCGGCGGAGGTTCCGCTCGGCAGGTTCGGGCCGCACATCCGGCGTGCGAATCCGGCGCAGCCACGCGGCGGACCACAGGTAGGTCGCCGCGTCGAGCGCCATCGCGCCCGCGCCCCCGACGAACTGCACGATCATCCCGCCAAGGCCGGGTCCGGCGAGCGCGGCGACGGACAGGTTCGTCTGCAGCCGGGCGTTCGCGTCGGGCAACTGGCCGCGCTCGACGAGGTTCGGCAGGTAGGTCTGGTGCGCGACGTTGAAGAAGACAGTGAACCCGCCGGCCAGCAACACGACGACATACAGATGGCCCAGCGTCAGCGACCCGAACAGCGCGGCGAGCGGCACCGAGCCGATGAGCACCGCGCGGGCGAGGTCGGCGGTGATCAGCACCGGCCGGTTGCGCATTCGGTCGCACCACGCGCCCGCCTGCAGTCCGAGCAGCAGATACGGGAGCGTGCTCAGCGTCCGCAGCAGCGAAACCTCGGCCACGGACGCGGCGAGCGTCGTGGTGGCTAGCAGGGGAATCACCAGGAAATCGATGCGGTTGCCGACCTGGCTGAGGCCGTCGGCTAGCCAGAGCCGCCGGAAGTCCGGCGAGCGAAGAATCCCCCTCATAGGATCAGTGTTACATAAGTTGAGTCAGTAGATATCAAGTTGCACAGTGCGTAACGACGCCTATGATCAACGCGACGAACCCTCGTAGCCGAGTGACCGTGCGGCGAGGAGGTGCCGGATGTCGGACACCGCTCCCACCTGGGGTTATGTCGTCGTGACCGGGCTTGCCGGCCTGGCGGGCGGACTGCTCATCGCCGCGTTGCTGGTAGCCGGTCGCACTCCGCGTCCGGCCGGGGAGTCGTCGCCGCCCATCCCGCAGCCCGTGCAGCCGGTGACGGTCACGGTGACCGGCCTCCCTCTGCCGCCGATCACCGTGACCGAGCGCCCGCCGGCACTCCCGGCCCCGCCGCCGCGCACGACCACGGCCACGGTGTCGGTCACCCCCACGGTGTCGAGCCCGCCGGCGCCCCCGCCGACCACGCTCGGCCCGACCACCGGGTTTTTTCGCGACGAACGCTGACGTCAGCCGACGTCGCGCCGCCGCCAGCCGGCCAGGCCCGCCGCCAGCACGACCGCCGCGACGGCCAGCAGCACCACCAGCGGCACCGCGGTGAACACCGCGCCGGGCACCTTCGGCGGATGCTGGAACGGCGAGACGTCCAGCAGCACCTGCGGCGCGTTGACGACCGGTCCGAACATGCTGATCAGCAACGCCAGCGCCGCCACGCCCCAGGCAGCGGTCGCCAGTTTCGGCAGGAGCCCGAAGATCAGCGCGGCCACCGCGACGATCACCCACGCCGCGGGCACCTGCACCGCGACGGCCGCGACCATGTTCCCGACCGACCGGCCGACGTCCCCGCCGCGCAATCCGTTCGACAGCCCGAGCAGCACGCCCCCGACGAGCACGAGCAACGCGCTGCCGAGGAACGCGAACACCAGGTGGCTCGCGGCCCAGCGCAGCCGTCCGACCCGCGTGGCCAGCAGCGGTTCGAGCCGGAGCGAGGTCTCCTCGGTGCGCATCCGCAGGGTCGCCTGGACGCCGTAGAGCGAAACGAGCATCGCGAACAGGCTCACCATCGTGGCGAGGAACGCGTCGACCAGACCGTGCGAACCGCCGAGCCGCTCGAAGATCTGCCTGCTTTGCTCGGTACCGCCGACCAGGCCGGAAATGCCTTGCGCGATCGTCCCGAACAACGCGCCGCCGACCGCGAGCCCGACCAGCCAGCCGAGCAACGGACCCCGCTGCAGCCGCCAGGCCAGCGAGAACGGCGACCGCAGCGACGGCGCGGCCTCACTCGGGCCGAGTCGCGGCGGAAGCAGGCCGACGCCGACGTCGCGGCGCGGTAGCAGCGCATAAGCCACGGCAACCAGTACGAGCGTGAGCGCGAGGGGCAAAATCAATACCCACCAACGTTCTTCGGCGAACGGCCGGATTTGCTGTGACCAGCCGAGCGGCGACAGCCACGACAGCCAATGCGCGTCGGTGGTCGAATCACCCGCGCCACGCAACAGAAACGCGACGCCGAGCACGGCCGTGCCGATGCCGTTCGCGGTGCGCGAGTACTCGCCGAGTTGTACGGCGACCGCGGCGACACCGGTGAAAACCAGCCCGGCGAGCGCAGTGCTCGCGCCGAGCGCGACGGAGCCTGCCGCGGGAACCTTCGCCGCGAGCGTCACCGCTTGCAGCACGCCGATCAGCACGCTCGCCCCGCCGGTCACCGCGAGCGCGGCGGTGAGCGGCGCGTATCGACCGACCACAGTGGACGCCAGCAGCTCGGCGCGGCCGGTGTCCTCCTCCGCGCGGGTGTGCCGGGTGAGCGTGAAGACCGCCATCAGGCCGGTCAGCAGCGCCAGGAACCCGCCCATCCGCCAGGCGATGAACCCGCCCGCCGTGCCGAGGTTGAACGCCGGGCCGTAGAGCAGCGCGAACGACGGGTTCGCGGCGGCCGACGCGATGAGCCCGGCCCGGCTCGCGGCGGTCGGATAGAACTGGTCGTAGCTGCTGATCGTGGCGACCGGGATGAGGCTGAGCAGGACGATCCAGATCGGCAGGATGACCCGGTCGCGGCGAAGGGCCAGCCGGATCAGCGGCCCGGTGCCGGTGAGCGCGCCGGTCATTTCCCGGCCTCGAGTTCGTCCGCGTAGTGGCGCAGGAAGAGTTCCTCGAGCGTCGGCGGCCTGCTCTCCAGGCTGCGCACGCCGATCTGGGTCAGCTGGCGCAGCGCGTCCTCGAGCGAACGGGTTTCCACGTCGAAGCGGACGCGGTTGCCGTCCATTTTGAGGTCGTGCACGTCGGCGAGCCGGGCGAGACCGTTCGGCGGTCCGGCCAGCTCCGCGGTGATCGACGTGCGGGTGAGGTGGCGCAGTTCGGCGAGTGTGCCGGACTCGACCGTGCGGCCGTTGCGGATGATGCTCACCTTGTCGCATAGGGCTTCCACCTCGGCGAGGATGTGGCTGGACAGCAGCACGGTGCGGCCCTGCGCGCGTTCCTCCTGGATGACCTCCTGGAAAGTGGCCTCCATCAACGGGTCGAGGCCGGAGGTCGGCTCGTCGAGCAGCAGCAGGTCCACAGTGGACGCGAGTGCGGCGACGATGGCGACCTTCTGCCGGTTGCCCTTCGAGTACGTGCGGCCCTTTTTGCGCGGGTCGAGGTCGAAGCGCTCGACGAGTTCCTCGCGGCGCTTCTGGTCGAGCCCGCCGCGCAGCCTGCCGAGCAGGTCGATGACCTCGCCGCCGGACAGATTGGGCCAGAGGTTGACGTCACCGGGCACGTAGGCGAGCCGGTGGTGCAGGCTCGCCGCGTCGCGCCACGGGTCGCCGCCGAGCAGCCGGACCTCGCCGGCGTCGGCGCGCAGCAGTCCGAGCAGGACGCGGATCGTGGTGGACTTCCCGGCGCCGTTCGGGCCGAGGAATCCGTGTACTTCCCCCGCGGGAACCTGAAGATCAAGGCCGTCGAGGGCCTTCACCCGGCCGAATGCCTTGCGCAGGCCGGAGATCGCGATGGCGTTTCCCATGATTCGGAAGCTACACTCTTTTCATGAAGTTGTGAAGTTAAGAAAACGTATGGACCGAGTGATCTTCTGGACGCGCGTGGGAGAGGATGGACGGATGACGACGCCTGAGACGAAGAGGGACGAGGACGCCGTCCGCCGATACGTCGAAAGCCTGGGCCTGGTGATGGCTCAGATCGGCATGCAGCGCATGTCAGCGCGGGTGTTCGCGGCGCTGATGACGACCGACTCGGGGCAGCTGACGGCCGCGGAACTGGCGGAGCAGCTGTCGGTGAGCCCGGCCGCGATCTCCGGTGCCGTGCGGTATCTCGACCAGATCGGCCTGGTGCGGAAGGTGCGCGAGCCCGGCGAGCGTCGCGACCACTACCAGCTCTACGACGACCTCTGGTACGCGACTTTCCTCAAGCGCGACCGTTTCCTGATCATGTGGCGCGACGCGGCCACCGAGGGCATCGACGCGCTCGGCGAGGACACTCCCGCCGGGAAGCGGCTGGCCGAGATGCGGGACTTCCTGGCGTTCATGCTGGTCGAGGTCAACAACCTGTACGACCGGTGGCACGAATTGCGGAAGAACCGCGACTAGCCGATTCGCGCGATTGCCGCGGCGAGCCGCGGGGCGAGATCCGGTCGCGGCGGGCGTTCCTCGAAGGACGCGAGGAACGCCTCCTGGAAACTCGCGCCGAGCAGCAGCCGGGCCGCGGCTTCGACGTCGAGATCGGCGCGCAGCCTGCCCAGCTTGACCTCGGCGGCAAGGTAGCCGGCGACGTGCTGGATCGGCAGGTCGGGGCCGTTTTCGAGGGTGTCCCGGTGGGTGCGGAGCAGGTCGCGCGAGGAGAAGATCGAGACGGAGATCGGAAAACTCGCGCAGTAGAAGGCCAGCGCGGTGGCGGTCAGCTCGGCGAGATTGTCGCCGAGTTCCGCCTTTTCCGGATGCTCGGCGAGCCGCGCCGCCGTGGCGGCCAGGTCGGGCAGCTCCTCTTTCAGCACCGCCAGGAAGAGCGCGGTCTTGTCGCGGAAATGCTTGTACAGCAAGGCTTCCGAGTAGCCCGCGGCCTGCGCGATCGCCTTGGTCGTGGCGTGCGCGTAGCCCTGCTCGCGCATGACCGTCGCGGCTGCGGCGACGATCTCCTCGCGGCTTCCCATGCGTGCTCCCTGAGG
>NZ_GG657746.1:0-177703 GCF_000158875.1 Streptomyces sp. AA4
GGCGGGCGGTTCTGTCGGCAGTTGCAGAATGGAGGGGGCGGAAGGTTTCTCCGCAGCTGTCCCCAGAGTTGTCCCCAGGGTTGTCCACAACTCATCGCGCCTGTGGACAACTCCCTTCGGCGGCCCGGATCTGTCGGGGTGCGTCGTTACTGTCGGAGGCATGGCAGTTCTTCGGCTGTTCCTCCTTTTCCTGATGGCACCCGTGCTGGTCGCGCAGGCGGTCCGGGTGCGTCGGACGACTCCGCGGCTTCCCGGCGCCACGGGGCCGGTCGAGGGCTCTCTCGGATCCGGGCGACCGCTGCGGCTCACCGTCATCGGCGAATCGACGGTGGACGGCGTCGGCGCGCTGACCCACGCCGACGCGCTCACCGGGCAGCTCGCGGTGGGGCTCGCCCGCGCGTATCCGGACCGGGAGGTGCAGTGGCACGCGCTGGGCATCACCGGCGCGTCCGCGCGGGTGGTTCTCGACGAACTGGTTCCACGCGTCCGGGCGGTGGACGTCGTGGTCGTCGTGCTCGGCGTGAACGACACCCTGGAGCTGCACTCGGCCGCGCGGTACCGAAGGGATCTGCTGGCGATCGTCGTCGAGGTGCGGCGAAGGGCGGGCGACGTGCCGATCGTCCTCGCGGGCGTACCGCCGCTGGCGAGTTTCCCGTCCCTGCCCCGGCCGCTGCGGGACGTGCTGGGCGCGCGGTCGGTCGCGCTCGACCAGGCGGCGCGCACTCTGACGCGGCTCCCCGGGGTCACGCACATCCCGTTGGCGCCGGGATTGCTCCGTGCGGGAATGTTCGCCGCCGACCGTTTCCATCCCGGCCCGGTCGGTTACCGCGCCTGGGCGGCCGCGCTCTCGGAGGGATTACCGATCGTCACTGACGGTTGGCATCCGGGGGAGGTGACGCCGCCGTCCCTGACCCGGCAGGTTCGCAAAAATCCCAAAAACTTTGGCGCTCCGTGTATCTAGGCGCACCCTGGATGCGTCCTATAGGGCGAACCAAGGAAAGGGAGGGCCACATGCCTGCGGATCAGAAGGGACGAGCGGCAGCCGGGAACCACCGTTCCGCCCGTCAAGACGAGCCCCGCGCCTGGGGCTAACCAGGGTGTGCAGCCGGACGGCAACCACGAGCCGTTCGACGACACCGGCACCGCCAAGTAGCCAGACGGGCGGCGCCCGGGAGCCGAGGGGGCTGCCGGACGTCGTCAGCCGGAGGGGTTCGGGGAGGAACTCTCCTCCGGCGGGGCCCGAAAGGGGAGCGGGCTCCCCTGGGGGCGGGAAGTACCGGTCGGCACGCGGAAGAGCAGCCGCTGCCGTCCGGTACGCACCCGCGCGACCGGCGACCTGCTCGGCAGAAGGGGGCGAGCAGGCCGTCGGCCGCTGCGACGCGAAAGACACTCGACAAGGACCGGCCGCCGCCGGTCCGGCAACGCGCTCGGCGCGGGTCTGGGGGACCCGGCTCCGGCCAGCCGGGTTCGGAGGGGACCCGGCTGGGCCGCCGAGCCCGCCGGAGGAGCGGAACGGCCATTCCTGGCTGGACTGGTCCGACGGGCTGGCGCGGCGGGACAGGCTCGGGGAGGGGCCTGTTCGGCTGGCGGGCTTTGCGGGCTGGTCCGGCGGAACTGGCGAACGGGTCTTGCTGACTTGTCGGGCTGAGCGGATCTCGGGGAGGGGTTCGCGAGGGCGACGGGTTGCGCGGGGCCGGTTCGGCGGATCGGCTCGCGGGCTGGTGCGGTTGGGCGGATTCGGGGAGGGATCTGTTCGGCTGGCGGGCTTTGCGGGCTGGTTCGGCGCAACCGGCGAGCGGGTCTTGCTGACTAGGCGGGCTGAGCGGATCTCGGGGAGGGGTTCGCGAGCGCGACGGGTTACGCAGGCCGGTTCGGCGGAACGGGCGGCTCGCCAGCCCGTCCGACCCAGCGGACTTCGGGGAGGAGTTCGCGCGTCAGACGGGTCGCGCGGGTCGGTCCGGATGGAGAGTTGGCTCGCGGCTCGGTTCGGCGAGGCGGGTTCGGGGAGGAATCCGCCCAGCCACATCGAGCCGGTGAGCCGACCCTCCGGAGTGGGGCAGCGGCTTCCGGGCCGGTGCGAGGCGGATTCGGGGGAGGGATCCGTCGGCCGAACCGGTCCGGCGGGGCGCGATGGGTCGTTTGGGGGACTCGTCGCGTCCGGACGGAGCTGTCGGGACACGGCCGTGCTGGAGGGGGAGCCCAGCCGGTCGTGTCCCGGCACCACGCCGGAGCAGCATCCCGCTTGACCTGCGCAAACCCCACAACCGAACAGCACGGAACCCGCACCGGAAGCCGCCCCGCCGGGCGCCACGAAAAAACTCACCCGAAAAAAGTCAGAGATTCATGTATCCCAGACCCAGTTGCCCGCTCCTCAACCAAGAGCCCACCCACCGGGCACCCGTCGTGCCCCTGGACACCGTCCGCATCATCCGTTCCACCGAAAGAGCGCGCACCATTCACGATCGATCCGGTACCCGACCGGAGAGGCGACCCGCGACGGGCCCGGCCGTGCCGACACGACCGGAGGCTTGCTCGCCCAGGTCGGCCCACCTCCGGAGTGAGGCAGCTACGGTGACCGACGTGCACACCACCGAGGTAGACCCGCCCTGGGAAGGCCTGACCGGCGCCGACCTGCACGCCGCTTGCATGGAGGCGGCGCGGGGCGGCGATCGGCGCGCGATGGCGAAACTCGTCGACGAGCTGACGCCGCTCGTGTGGCACGTCGCGCGCGCCAACGGGCTCGACCGGCAAGTGGCCGAGGACGTGGTCCAGACCGTGTGGCTCGCTCTGTTCAGCCAGCTCGCGAAGCTGCGCGACCCCCGCGCGCTCGCCGCTTGGCTGATCACCACGACTCGCCGGGAGGCGACGCGTCCCTACGGCAGGCGGGCCCAGCCGGTGCCGCTGTCGGACGAGGTCGCCGCGACGCTGGAAAGCGATCATCCCGCGCCTGAGGAGGAAGCCGTCCGCGCCGACCGGGACCGCCGGGTCTGGCGCGCCTTCCTCCGGCTGCCCGCACGCTGCCAGGAGCTGCTGCGGCTGACCGTTCTCGCCGGCCGCGCCGAGTACCGGGCGGTGGCCGAGGCCATGCAGATGCCGCGCGGCAGCGTCGGGCCCACCAGGGGCCGCTGCCTCGACTCGATGCGGGATCTGCTCGCAGGAGAAGGGGGTGCCCGGTGAGCGACCACATCGGCAGGCCGGGACACGGCCACGCGGTTCCGGACGACGAGGCCATCCTGGCCGACATCGGCCGGTTCCTCGACGAAATCGACCCGCCGCCGGACGGTCTGGTGCAGCGGGTCCAGTTCGCGCTCGAGCTCGAGAACCTCGACGTCGAGGTCGCGCGCTGGGAACGGCTCGACGAACTGGCCGGCGTGCGCAGCACGGCGACCGGCACGATCACGTTCACCGTCAGCGACCTGACCGTGATGATCAACCTGACCAAAATCGGGAAGGTGCACCGGATCGACGGCTGGCTCGCGCCCGCGGGCGCGTACGACGTGGAAGTCCGGGTCGCCGATCACGGCACGTTCGCGACGGCGACCGACGAGGGCGGCCGGTTCGTGCTCGAACGCGTTCCCTGCGGAACCACGCAGATCCTCGTGCACCTCGGAGCGGGCCCGCACCGCCGCACCGTCGTCACGCCGACCGTCGTTCTCTGAGAAACCCGGACGGGCGTTATGGAGAGTGGCGGAGGTGTGCTCCCATAGAGTCCGTGTCCGCGCCCGTCCATGATCGAACGATCGCGGCGGCGACCGATCTGTACGCGCGCGGCCGGGCCGCCGCGTCCGACCAGCGGCCCGGCATCGCGGTGCGGTTGTTCCGCAGCGCGCTCACGCGGCTGGCGCGCGTCGCCGATCCGCTGCCCGAACACCGGCAGCTGCAGGCCCGCGTCCTGGTGAGCCTCGGCGCGGCCGAGGCCGAGGTCTCCTCCACCGACGCCGGTCTCGTGCACCTCGACACCGCGCGGCAGCTTCTCGACCAGCTCCCGGAAAGCAAGGCCGTCCGCGAACTGGGTTTGCTGGCCACCGGTCAACGAGCCGTGGTGCTGATGCGCGGCGGCCGGTTCAGCGAATCGCTGGCGATGTACGACGCCGTCATCCCCGGCATGGAGGCCGAGTTCGACGACGGCCGCCGGACGATGGTCGTCGTGCTCCTGAACCGGGCGCTCGTGCACATGGCGCTGAACCAGCCGAATGCGGCGCAGGCCGACCTCGAGCGCGCGCTCGGCTTCGCCCGCGAAAACGGGCACACCCTGCTCGAAGGCAAGATCCGGCAAAATCTCGGCGACCACGCGCAGCTCATCGGCGACGTCCCGCAGGCCCTCTCCAGCTACGAACAAGCCGCGCGCATCCTCGTTACCGAATCGCCCGGTTCGATCCCGCTGATCCGGCTCGACCAGGCCCGCGCGCTGCTCACCGCGGGCCTCGCCGACGAGGCGGGCAAGCATCTCGACGAGGCGCTGCCGGCGTTGCGGGCCAACGGATCCGGCCAGCACATCGCGGAAGCCGAGGTCGCGCGGGCCGCGGCCGCGTTGCTGGAGGGCGATTTCGCGTTGGCGCGAAAGTGCGCGTCCGACGCGCGGCGCCGATTTCTCCGCCGCGGCAATCGAACGTGGGCCGAGATCGCCGGTCTGGCGCGGTACCGGGCGGAAGCGCAGCAGGTGCTGTCGGACCGGGAAGGACGCTCTACCTCGCGGTTGCCCGCCGAACTCGTCTCGAGCGCCGAACGGCTGGCCGCGCTCGGGCTGCGGGACGAGGCGGCGGTCGCGCGGCTCTTCGCGGTCCGATTGCTGATCCGCCGCAAGGAAATCGCCGAAGCTTCCCTCGTGCTCAAGCACGTGCCCGCGCCGCGCGCGACGTCGCCGGTCGACCACCGGATGCTGTTCCGGTTGTGCCGGGCGGAATTGGCGGTGGCCGAGGACCGGCCGCGCGCGGCGCTCGCGCAGGCCCGCGCCGGACTGCGCGAACTCGGCACGATCCGCGACCGGATGGGCGGGCTCGACCTGTTGTGCGGCACGGCCGTGCACGGCGAGGAACTCGGCAGGCTGGCGATGCGGCTCGTGCTGCGGCGCGCGCGGCGGAACGCGGCGGGCGCGCGGAGGATGTTCGCCTGGCTCGAACGCACCCGGGCGCAGGTTTACCGGTACGAACCGCTGCCGGTGATCGAGGATCCGGTGCTGGCCAAGCACATGAACGAGATGCGGCACGTCCAGCGCACCATTCAGCGCGCCCGGCTGGAGGGCGAGCCGGTGAAGGCGCTGGAGCAGCGGTATGCCGAACTGCAGCGCGAGGCGAGCCGGCTCGGCTGGTACACGAGCCAGTGGGGCCGTCCGCGTCCGGTCGCGACGCCGGACGAGGTCGTCGTCGCGCTCGGCGACCGCGTGCTGGTGAGCTTGGTGCCGTACAACAACCAGCTGTACTCCGTGGTCGTCGACCGCGGGACGTTCCGGCTGCTCAAACTGGGCCCGCTGGACGACATCGTGGAGACCGCGACTCAGCTGCACGCCGACCTCGACGCGCTCGCGCCGGACCATCTGCCGCCGATGATGGCCGAAACGGTGTCCGCGTCCGCGCGCCGCCGGGCCGAGAAGCTCGACGCGCTGATTTCCGCGTCGCTGGTCAAAACTCTCGACGACCGCGAGCTGGTGATCGTCCCGATCGGCCAGCTCTACGCGATGCCCTGGGGTGCGTTGCCGTCGCTGCGCGGGCATCCGGTGTCGATCGCGCCCTCGGCGACCGCGTGGATCACCGCGAAACGTCCGGCGGAGGACGGTCCGGTGCTGCTGGCGGGCGGTCCGGGCGTGCCGGGCGCGGTCGGCGAGGTGAGCAAGCTGCGCTCGGTCTACCCGGACGCGCAGCTGGTCGAGGGCGACGACGCGACGAGTGCCACGGTCCTGACCGCGCTGGACGGAACCCGCTTGGCGCACCTGGTCGCGCACGGCGCGCACGAACCGGCGAACGCGCTGTTCTCCCGCGTCGAACTGGTGGACGGCCCGCTGTTCGCGCACGAGACGACCCGGCTCGCGAACCCGCCGGAGCGCGTCGTGCTGGCCGCGTGCGAGCTGGCGATGAGCCACATCCGGCCGGGCGAGGAAGCGCTGGGCTTCGCCGGAACGCTCCTGGCGAGCGGCTCGAAGACGGTCATCGGCGCGGTCGCGCGAGTCGGCGACCGGGCAGCGGCGGACACGATGGCGGACCTGCACCGCCGGCTCGCCGAGGGGACCTCGCCCGCGTTGGCCCTGGCGGAAGCGATCGCGGTGGACCCGATGCGGCGGCCGTTCGTGTGCCTCGGAGCTGGCTGAGCGCCGGGTCTCGTGAGCGGCTACGCCGGTTAGAACCGGCGTGCGCACTCACGAGCGGGTGCGAGGTGTCGGCTCAGCCCAGGAAGTCGGCCAGCGGGACCGGCGTCAGGCCGTCCTGCTTGGCCCGGGCGATGAAGGCTTCGTAGTCTTCCTTGAAGGTCTTGCGGAAGTGCATCAGCACGATGTCGCCCGGGCGGAGCTTGTCGCCGGACTGGAACTGGACGACGCCGTCGTTCACCGAGGCCGTCCACAGGACCGACGCGCGCATGCCGCACATCGCCGCGGCCTTCAGCGTGTTCTGGTCGTAGTTGCCGAACGGCGGGCGGAACAGCGTCGGGCGGATGCCGAGCGAGGCCTGGAAATCGTCCGCGTCGTCGCAGATTTCCTTTTTCTGGAAGTCGAGCGGTTTGCCCTTGAGGTTCGGATGGTTGACCGTGTGGTCGCCGAGCACCGCGCCGGTCGAGTCCAGGATGGCCTTGAAGTACGCCTCGTGGCCCTTCACGTACCGGTTGTTCAGGAACAGCACCGGATGCCCGCCGGACTGCTGGATCAGGCTCAGCGCCGAGGGGTCCTTCACCGCGCCGTCGTCCATCGTGATGAAGACGTACGGCTTGTCGGTCTGGATGCGGCGGACCACGGGGACCTTGCCGTCCTGGATCGGCGCGACCTTCTGCTGCACGGTCCCGAACGGGTACGGCCCGGGCGGCGGACCCGGCGTCCGGGCGCCCGGCGCGGGGTTCGCCTGTTCCGGGGGTTGACTCGAATCCGGACCGGAGCATGCCGAGAGCACGAGCAAACCGGCCAATGCCGCCGCCAGCAATCGCTTCGCCATGCCGCTTCCTTTCCCTCGGGGTCACCCGAGGGGATGACGTCTCTGCTCCGGTCTTCGTTGATCGTTGTGGTGCAACGCACCTCGGTCAGGCAGCACGCTCGCCTGCTTTCGCCAGCTTCGTGGCCAGGAGTCCGATCACCCCGCGCAACGCCGCGAGGGCGGCCGGACCCGTTCCGGGGATGCCTTCGGTGAACGAACCCGACCACCTGAGGTCCGTGCCGCCGGCGGCGTTCGGGGTGAACGCCACCTCCGCACGATAGTCGCGGACCGGGCCGAAACCGTCGAACGCGTAGCCGTGCCGTCGATCCGGTACGTATTCGACGGTCTTCTCGCGCAGGAGAACCGGCCACAATCCGACTTCCCGGACAGCGCCGACGCCGCCGTCGTCGCCCAGCTCCGCCCACCGGGCCTGCCACACGAGCGGCCGCGCCCACGTCGACCACCGCGGCCCGTCGCTTTCCAGCCGGAACAGCACCGGCGGGGCGGCGGCGCTCACGCGGTTGACCTCGAACGAGTACCTGCGACCCGCCATGAAAGCTCCCTGAAGACGTTGTTGACCGTGCGACAAATCAATCCCGGACGGCCCCGGTAGGTCAAGATGGTGCGGTGAGCCGCCCCGATTTCGCCGCGCCGCACTGGCTGACGCAGCTTCTGCGTTCCAAACCGGTTCCCATTCCGTGGAACATGGTCGCTCGCGCGGTGGTCGCGCTGGCGACTCCGCTGGCGGTCGCGTACGCGGCGGGCGACATCGCGGTGGGCGCGCTGATCTCCACCGGCGCGCTGCCGACCGTGCTGTCCGAGGCGGCCGGGGCCTACCGCTACCGCGCGCGACGGCTGGGCGGGGCGACGTTCGCGGCCGGGATCGGGTACCTCGTCGGGCTCCTGACCGGCGGCATGCCCGCCTGGTCGATCCCGGCGATCGTGGTCATCGCGGCGGTTTCCGCGCTCATCAGCGCCGCGGGCAGCAACGCTTCGGTGGCTGGGCTGCAGATGTTCGTCTTTTGCGTGCTCGGCACCGCGCAGCACGCGACCGGCGTACGCACCGAAGTGCTCTTTGGCTACTTCTGCGCGGGCGCTGGCTGGGGACTGCTGGTCGCGCTCGGCACCTGGACGCTCCGCGCGACGAGCCCTGAACGCACCGCCGTCGCGCAGGTCTACATCGAACTCGCGGCGATGCTGTCGGCGGAAGACGAACCGACTTCGCGGGTCGCGCGCCACCAGCTGACCACCGCGATGAGCACGGCGTACGACCGGTTGCTCGTCGCGCGCTCGTGGCTGTCCGGGAGAGACGCGGCGTATCGCCGGTTGCTGAACCGGCTGTCCGCGACAACGCCCGCGGTCGAGGCGTCGGTGGCGATGGTGAACGCCGGACAGCGCGCGCCGGACGAGGTGATCGACTACCTGACCCGCGTGGCCGCGTCAGTGCTCGCGAATCAGCCGCTGCCGCCCGCGCCCGAGTTGCGGGACGAGAACGCCGACGCGGTCGTCAGCGCGCTCTACGCCGGACTGGCGCGGATCGGGAAGCTCGACGACCGCAAGCGCCGCAAGAAAGTCTCGTTGCTGCGCCGCCTGCGCCAGTGGGCGAGCGGGTTGTCCGGCCCGCTGACCTGGCTGGCGACGCTGCGGCTCACGCTGTGCGTCGCGGTCGCCGAAGTGGTGGCGCTGATGGTGCCTTTCGAGCGGTCGTACTGGATCACGCTCACCGTCGGCGTGGTGCTGAAACCGGACTTCGGCTCGGTGTTCGGCCGCGCGGTGCTGCGCGGGATGGGCACCGTCGTGGGCGTCGGGATCGGCGCGGTGGTGCTGGCGTTCGGCGCGCGCGGCTGGGTGCTGGTGGTGCTGATCGCGGTGTTCGCCGGCGGGGCCGCGGTGGGGAAGGTGCGCAACTACGGGATGCTCGGCACGTTCGTGACGCCGCTGATCATCCTGCAGATGGACCTCGCCAACACCGGCAGCTGGCCCGTCGTGCTGGCGCGGCTGGTCGACACCGTGATCGGCTGCGTGATCGTGCTCGTCTTCGGCTACCTGCTGTGGCCGGGTTCGCGGCGGCCGACCGTCGGCGGACGGTTGGCGGACAGTTTCGACACGGTCGCCGAGTACGTCCGCACCGCGATGGTGCTGACCTCGACCGCCGAATCCCGGCTCGCCCGGTCGCGGGCCCGGCGCGCGGCGTACCGCGCGCTCGCGGACCTGCGGACGGCGTTTCAGCAGGTGATCGTGGAGCCGTCGCCGGCGGGACGGCAGGCGGTGGCGTGGTGGCCGGTGATCGCGGGGCTGGAGCGCGTGACCGACGCGGTGACCGAGGTCGGCGTGACGATCGGCGAGGGCGCCCCGGCGCCGTCGCCCGCGGACATCGAGCTGCTCACGGACGCGTTGGCGGAGCTGGCTTCCGCGGTCCGCGAGCAGCGGGACCCGGATTCCGTGCCGATGCCGGACAACCCCCGCCTCGCCGGGGTGGTGGACCAGCTCGGCTCGACCTTCGACGCGGTCCGCGGGCCGGACCTGGTGGAACGCTCGCCGCTGCGGCTGGTGCGCCGGTTCCTGCCGTACCACCGGCGCACCTGAGCCGGTCCGAAGCGCCCCAATGCCACATTGGGTGCGTGGGACGCACCGAATGTGGCGTTGGGTGCGTGGGATGCACCCAATGCCACATTGGGGCGCAACCGGGCCCAACCTGGAGGCGGAGGGTTACTGCTGTCCGCCGCCCTCGGGCTTCTCGCCGCCTTCGTCGTGCTTGCCGGTGACCTTGCCGAGCAGGTCCTTGGCCTTGTCGACGCCGCCGTCGATCTGCGAATCGTGGCCGCTGACCTTGGACTTCGCGAATTCAGCCGCCTTCTCGAGACCCTGCTCGAGCTTGCCGCTGTTCTCGCGCAGCGCCTCGGTCGCCTTGTTCTTGAGCTCGTCGAAGTTGATGCCCATCGAATGCCTCCCCGGGGTTGGGATTGAGAGGATTCAATCGTCACACACCAGGCGTTCCAGGCAAGTCAAGACACTTCGCCGAGTGCGACGGCCCCGTCCAGGCCGGTGATCCGGCCGCCGCGTTCGCCGAGCGCGACGAGGCCTTCGCGGGCGTCGGCGGCGGTGAGATCGATGCGGACGCCGGACAACGCCGCGTCGCGGGCCGCTTCCAGCGCGAGGGCGCCTTCGTGACCTGCGTTGATGGTCGCGGCGAGGCCTCCGGTCGAGGCGAGCGAACCGCGGGCCGCGCCGAGGCGGCCGAGTGCGTCGTCGACGATCGGGAGCAGGGCGTCGCGGTTGCCTTCGGTCATCGCGCGCACCAGGTCCGGCGACGATCCGGCCACGCGGGTGCCGTCGCGGAACGAACCGGCGGCCAGCGACATCGCGAGCGGGCCGCCCTGCGCGCCGACCGAGGCGAGGATCGCGGCGAACAGGTGCGGCAGGTGCGAGATCCGGGCGACCGTCTCGTCGTGCGAATCGGCGGGCAGCGGCACGGCGTGCGCGCCGACGTCCAGAACGAGCCGGGTGACCTCGGCCCACGCCGTGAGGTCGGTTTCCTCTTCGACGCCGACGACCCACGCCGCGTCGCGGAAGAGCATCGTGTCGCCGGCCAGCCAGCCGGAGTGCGAGGTGCCCGCCATCGGATGCCCGCCGACGTAGCGCGTGTACGGCGCGCGCCTGCGGACGGCGTCGAGCATCGGGCCCTTCACGCTGACCACGTCGGTCAGGAGGCAGTGCGACGCGTGTTGCGCGACTTGGCGCAGCAGGTTCTCCACCGCGGGCAGCGGCACCGCGATGACCACGATCGCGTCCGCGGCCGCCGCGCGTTGCAGGGCGGCTTCGGCGTCGGTGGTGACGTCGTAGCCGCCGCGGCTCGCCGCGTCAGCGTCCACTTCGGACACTGTGGTTCCCCATACGGTCCTGCCGCTCGCCGCGGCGGCTCGCAGCAGCGATCCGCCGATGAGCCCGAGCCCGATTACGCATACGTCTCGCACGGGGCCATCCTGCCAGTGCGCGCAAGCGGCTACAGGATCGCGGCCAGCCGGGTGCCCTGGTCGATCGCCCGTTTGGCGTCGAGTTCGCGGGCTTCGTCGGCCCCGCCGACGAGGTGCACCGGCACGTCGCCGAGCGCGTCGGCGAGTTCCCGCACGGATTCCTGGCCAGCGCAGACCACGACGGTGTCGACCTCAAGCAGCCGCGGTTTCCCGTCGACCGTGAGGTGCAGACCGGCGTCGTCGATCCGGTCGTAGGAGACGCCGCTGATCTTTTCCACGCCCTTCGCGCGCAGGGCCGCGCGGTGCACCCAGCCGGACGTCTTGCCGAGCCCGGCCCCGATCGGCGACTTCTTGCGCTGCAGCAGGTAGACCTGCCGCGGCGACGGTTCCGGCTTCGGCTTCGCCAGTCCGCCGGGCGCGAGCGCGGGATCGGTGACGCCCCATTCGGCCATCCAGGCGTCGCGATCCAACGCGGGCGACGAACTGTGCGTGAGGAATTCGCTGACGTCCACGCCGATGCCGCCCGCGCCGATCACCGCGACGCGTTCGCCGACCGGTTTGCCGTGCCGCACGACGTCGACGTACGAGAGCACCTTCGGATGGTCGATCCCGGGCAGCGCCGGGACCCGCGGCGTGACGCCGGTGGCCAGCACGACCTCGTCGAACCCGGTCAGGTCGGCGGCGGTCGCCCGGGTGCCGAGCCGCACCTTGACGCCGGTGACCTCCAGCCGCCGGGTGTAGTACCGGATGGTCTCGGCGAACTCCTCCTTGCCCGGAATCCGTTGCGCGATCCCGAACTGGCCGCCGATTTCGTCGTCGGCCTCGAACAGTTCGACGTCGTGTCCGCGTTCGCCGAGCGCGGTCGCGGTGGCGAGCCCGGCCGGCCCGGCCCCGACGACGGCGATCCGCTTGACCCGCCGGGCCGGCAGGAGATTCAGCGTCGTCTCGTGCCCGGCCCGCGGATTCACCATGCAGGACACCGGTTTCCGGCTGAACGCGTGGTCGAGGCAGGCCTGGTTGCACGCGATGCAGGTGTTGATCTCGTCCGTGCGGCCGGTTTCGGCCTTGCGGATCCAGTCCGGGTCGGCGAGCAGCGGCCGGGCCATCGAGACCAGGTCCGCGTCGCCGTCCGCGAGCGCTTGCTCCGCGACGTGCGGCAGGTTGATCCGGTTGGAGGTCACCACCGGCACCGAAACGTGCGGCTTCAGCTTGCCGGTGACCCAGGTGAACGCGCCACGCGGCACCGACGTGACGATCGTCGGCACGCGCGCTTCGTGCCAGCCGATGCCGGTGTTGATGATCGTGGCCCCGGCCGCCTCGACGTCGCGGGCCAGCGCGACGACGTCGCCCCAGCTCTGTCCGCCTTCGACGAGGTCGAGCATGGACAGCCGGTAAATGATGATGAAGTTCGGCCCGACCTTTTCCCTGGTACGGCGGACAATCTCGACGGCGAACCTGCGGCGCTTCTCCGCGGTGCCGCCCCACGCGTCGGTGCGCCGATTGGTGCGTTCGGCGAGGAACTGGTTGATCAGATAGCCCTCGGAACCCATGATCTCGACGCCGTCGTACCCGGCGTCGCGGGCCAGCGCCGCGCAATCGGCGAACGCGCGAATGGTGCGGTGCACGCCGTACGAGGTGAGCGCGCGCGGGCGGAACGGGTTGATCGGCGCTTTGCGGCTCGACGCGGAAACGCTCAGCGGGTGGTAGGCGTAGCGGCCGGCGTGCAGAATCTGCAGCGCGATCTTGCCGCCCTCCGCGTGCACCGCGCTCGTCAGCAGTTGGTGCTGCTTCGCCTCGGCGGGCGTGGACAGCTTCGAGGCCAACGGCAACAGCCAGCCGGTGCGGTTCGGCGCGAACCCGCCGGTGACGATCAGCCCGACCCCGCCGCGCGCGCGTTCGGCGTAATACTCGGCCAGCTGCGGAAAACGGGACGCCCGGTCCTCCAGACCGGTGTGCATCGAGCCCATCAGGACGCGGTTGCGCAGCGTCGTGAAGCCGAGATCGAGCGGGGACAGCAGGTTCGGGTACTCGGTCATCGTCCGTCCTTCTGGTCGGCCCGCAACGCGGTCAGGATTTCTTCCAGCCACTCGACCTGGCCTTCTTCGACCCGGATTCCGCCGCGCAGCACGAGGTACTGGTGCAGCGAACGGCCGCGGAGCCGGTCCGGGGCGGGGAAGTCACGCTTCTCGATCTGGTGGTACAGCTCGAGCCGCTCGGCGTGCGCGTCGCGGTGCCGGGTGATCTCGGCGGCGACCGCTTCGGGGTCGCCGAACGACGCCCCGCGCAGCTTCACCGCCAGCTCTTGCGGCCCAGCCTGCGGAGAGGGTTCAGCGAGCCAACGCCGCAACTCGACCCGGCCCGGCTCCGCGACGGTGTAGACCTTCTTGTCCGGCCGCCCGTCCTGAACCACGACGTCGACCGCGACCTGACCGGCCTCCTCCATCCGCTTCAGCACGCGGTAAATCTGCTGGTGAGAGGCACTCCAGAACAGCCCGATGGACTTCTCGAACCGGCGCGCCAGCTCGTACCCCGAGCCGGAGCGTTCCGAGAGCGAGACGAGGATCGCGTGCTCCAGTGCCATGCCGGACAGTGTCATATGCAACTAGGTGCAGTGCAACTGAGTGCAATCCAGGTCACCCGCAGAGGGGGCAAAACGGGTCGATCCACCCCGCGGAAAGAACCAAGATGGAGGGGTGGATCCGGTTCTCGAACTGCTCGCCGCCCGTATCGCCGAAGGCAGCGTGCCCGGGCGGCGGACGGACGGCCGTCGGCTCGCGCTCGCCGTCGAGGGCGGGAGCAGTCGGGGCACGTATTCGAGCGGGATGGTGCTCGCGCTGGAAGAACTCGGGGCCGCACTGGCCTTCGACGACGTTTACGGGGCCTCCGCCGGTGCGCTGAACGCCGCGTGGTTGTTGTGCGGGCGCTCGCGGACCGGCGTGCGGACCTGGTGGAACCCGGCTGTCATGCGGCGGATCATCAACCCCTTGCACACCCTTCGCGGGCGCGCGGTGATCGATCTCGAGTATCTCGTCCACCAGGTCTACTCGGTCCTCGAACCGATGGATTTCCCCGCGATCCTGGCGAATCCGGTCGGCTTCCATCCGCTCGCCACCGACGCCGACACCGGTGAGTCGACCGATCTGCGGCCGTTCATCGAGGACGTCGACGGGATCAAAACGGCGCTCGCGGCGTCGTCGTGCATGCCGGTGCTGGCCGGGCCGCCGATCGCGATGGGCGGGCGGCGGTTCGTGGACGCGGGGATCGCCGAGCCGCTGCCGTTTCGTACCGCGTTGGCGCAGGGGGCGACGGACGTTCTGGTGTTGCGCACCCGGCGCGAGGACGAACATCCGGTGCCGCCGCCGCGCGTGCAGGACGTCGTGGTGCCGCGCTTTCTCCGTCGCCACGCGCCGGGTGCCATCGATGCTTGGCGCACGCAGTATCACCGGGATCTGGAGGACGAACGCCAGTTGCGGGAAGATCCGCGGCTGGCGAGTGTGCGGCCGCCCGCTGGGGCACCGGATGTTGTTGTGCTGGAACGGGATCCGGCGGTGCTGCGCCGTGCGGTGGAATTGGGGCGGGACGCGGTTTACGCGGCGTTGGAGGGCCTGCGCCGGGCGTCCTGAACCGGCCGGGTCCCTCGCAAGAGCTACCCGAGGTGTCCGTTCTCGAGGGATTTCCGCGGTCTCCGTGCTGCCTAGCGTTCGGTGCATCGAGCGAAAGGACGCACTGACATGGATTCCCAGACCGCGAACCCCGCAGTCGGATGGCGGAAGTTCCGTTTTCCGTTGTTGATCGTGGCAATGGCAGCGCTCATGGTGGCCGCCGGAGCGTTGAACTCCGCATTGACCGGCCTCGGGGTGCTGGAGTTCGCGATCGGCGTCGGCACCGCGGCCGCGGCGCTGTGGTGCTATCTCCGGCTGAGCCGGGTCGTGGAGCAGCGGCCGGTCGCCGAGTTGTCGCCCGCCAACGCACGTGCGGGGGTGCTGCGCGGAATGGCGATCGGTGCGGCGGCCTTCGTCGCCACCATGCTGCTGGTACTCATCTTCGGTGGCGTGGACGGGTTTTCCGGCGGTTCGTTCTGGGGTTTCACGGCGACGGCCGGGCTGATGGCGTCCGTCGCGGTGACGGAGGAACTGCTTTTCCGCGGAGTGCTGTTCCGCATCGTCGAACGGTGGCTGGGCACCTGGGGCGCCTTGGCCCTGTCCGCGATCCTCTTCGGTGTCGCGCATCTGGTGAACCCGGGCGCTTCGCTGTGGGGCGCGCTCGCCATCGCGGTCGAGGCTGGCCTCATGCTCGGCGCGGCCTACGTCGCCACCCGCACGCTGTGGCTGCCGATCGGCCTGCATTTCGCGTGGAATCTCGCTGAGGGAGGCGTTTTCGGCACCACGGTGTCCGGCGCGGACGGCGGGGCCGGCAGCCTCCTGCATACTCTGCTGTCCGGTCCGGACGTGGTGACCGGCGGGGCGTTCGGTCCGGAGGCGAGCATTTTCGCCGTGCTGGTCTGCGCCGTGCCGACGGTCTTTTTCCTTCGCTCGGCCGCGCGCCGGGGCCGGATCGTGCCGTTGCGCGGGCGTCAGTCGCGATCGGACACCAGTCCGGTCCGGTAGGCCAGCACCACCGCCTGGACGCGATCGCGCAGGTCGAGTTTGGCCAGGATGCGCGACACGTAGGTCTTCACGGTTTCGATGCTGAGCACCAGTTCTTCCGCGATTTCCGCATTGGACAGTCCGCGGGCGAGCTGGACGAGCACCTCCCGCTCCCTCGGCGTGAGGTGTTCGAGCGGACCGGGACCGGCGGCCGAGGCGGGGCGGATCCGGTCGGCGAACTGCCCGATCAGGGCGCGGGTCACGGTCGGCGCGAGCAGTGCTTCGCCGCGGGCGACCGTGCGCACCGCGTTGACGAGTTCGGCCGGTTGCGCGTCCTTCAGCAGGAAACCGCTCGCCCCGGCGCGCAGCGCGGAGAAGACGTACTCGTCGATGTTGAAGGTGGTCACCACGAGCACCTTCGCCGGATTCGCCGAGCCGGGGCCGACCAGCCGCCGGGTCACCTCGATGCCGTCGAGGAACGGCATCTGGATGTCCATCACGATGACGTCCGGGCGCAGCTTTTCGGCGGCGGCGAGCGCGGCGGGACCGTCTTCGGCCTCGCCGACCACCTCCAGGTCCGGTTGCGCGCCGAAGATCGTCACGTAACCCGCGCGGATCAGCGCTTGGTCCTCGCACACCAGCACCCGCACGCGCTCGGTCATGGCTCTCTCCTCGCTGGAATCCGGGCGTGCACCCGGAAACGGCCGTCCGGTCCGGCCCCGGCGGTGAGTTCGCCGCCGACCTCCCGGACCCGGTCTCGCAGGCCGTCGAGTCCGCGTCCGCCGGACAGCCCGTCGGCGGTTCCCGGCGTGGTGCCTTCGGTCGTCACTTCGAGGTCGACCTCCTCCGGCCGATTGCCGATCCGGACCGTCGTCGGTCGTCCGGTGGCGTATTTGACGGCGTTGGTCAACGCCTCCTGCACCACCCGGTAGGCGGTGAGCCCGGCTTCCGCGGACAGTTCCGGCCGATCTCCTTCTTCGGCGAACTCGATTGGCTGTCCGCCGATCCGGGCCCTGCGCACGAGGTCGGACACCGAACGCAGCGACGGGGGTTCCCGGTCCGGGACCCGCTCGCCGGTCGCTTCGAGCACTCCCAGCAGCGAACGCAGTTCGCGCAGCGCCTCCCGGCCGGACTCGCCGATGCTGCCCAATGCCTCGGTGACCCGCGCCGGAGACTCGACGAGGACCTGAGCGGCGCCGGACTGGACGACCATGGCGGTCACGTGATGGCTCACCACGTCGTGGAGTTCCCGCGCGATCCGGGCGCGTTCGGCCGCCGCGGCGGCGTCGGCTTCGAGCCGCCGTCGCTGGGCTTCCGCGATTCGCCGGCCGCGGACGAGCCCGCCGATGACCGCCGCCGCGGCCAGCGCGGCGTAGAAGACGACCGCGTCGATCGGGCGTTCGGGCGAGCCGCGCAGCCGCAGGACGAGGTAGAACACCGCGTAGACCGCGGAAGCGCCGAGCGCCAGCGGGATCCGGAACCGGCGCTGGTGCGCGCCCGCCGAGTAGAGCGCGAACACCAAGGCGAGGCCGCCGAAAGTCGCGTCGTAGCCCAGGGATTCGTAGCAGGCGAACGACAGGCCGGTCACCGTCAAGCACGCCGCGGGCCAGCGCGTGCGGACGGCGAGCGGCACGGTCATGCCCAAGGTGAGCAGCACCGATCCCGCGTCGGGCGCGCGGGACGGCAGGCCGCCGAAAGTGGTGCCGATCAAGGAAAGCGGCGGCGTGAAAGCCAGAACGGTCACCAGCGCCGCGAGCCATCGGTCGGCTACCGCGGCGTCGCGCACGGCTCTGCTGATCCACTCCGCCGGGCGCGTCGACATGTCCGCAGCCTAGTGCTCGCGCGGAAACCCCTGTCAGTCCTGCGGTTTGCGGGCCACGCCGCCGATCACCCGCGACTCCGACGGAGTCTTCGCGAACAGCGTGCCGGCGTCCGGATGCCACGCCGGCGCGTACACCAGTCCCGGTTCGAGCAGCGGCCAGCCGCCGAAGAACCGTTCGAACTCCGCCTTCGTGCGCAGGATGCCCGGGTTGGTGGTCGACTCGTAGTACTTGATGATGTCGACCAGCGCCTGGCGTTCGTTGTCGTCCACCGGGTTTTCGTTGGTCATCTGGGAAAGAATGAGCAGCGATCCCGGCGCGAGCTGCTTGCGGTAGAACTCGAGGATGCCGTCCGGGTCCTGCTCGTCCTTGATGAAGTGCAGCACCGCGTTGACGATCAGCGCCACCGGCTTCCGGACGTCGATGACCGCCGAATCGGCGACCCGGTCCCACAATTCGGCGGGCTGCAGGAGGTCGGCGGCCATCGCCTGGTGCCGGTCCTCGTCCGCGGTGTCGGCGAGCAGCACCTGCGAATGCGCGAGCGCCACCGGCTCGTTGTCCAGATACAGCACGGAAGTGTCGTGTTCCGGGCGCTCGTCGTCGGCCACCTCGTGCACGTTGCCCGCGGTCGGCAGGCCGGACCCGATGTCGACGAACTGCCGGATGCCCTCGCGCACGCTCTGGCGCACCGCGCGGCCGAGGAACTGCCTGCTGGTGCGGCAGTACTCGCCGATCAGCGGCAGCCGTTCGCGCACCTTCTCGGCGAAGACGCGGTCGATCGCGTAGTTGGTGGTGCCGCCGATGAAGTAGTCGTAGACGCGGGCCGCCGACGGCCGGTCCAGACTGGCTTCCACCGCGCGCAGTGCTTCGTCCTGTGTGCTCATCGCCGTCCTCACGCTCGCCCTGGCGCTCATGCTAACCATGGCGCCGCGTTCAGCTCGGCCGGTAGGACTCCCGGTAGGCGTTGACCGAAGCCGTCAGCTGATCCATCGCGGCGCGCATCTTGGCCAGTTCGGCGTTGTCCAGGTTCATCGCCGCTCCGACGTGCGGCGGGATCCGTTCCGCCTTGGCGCGCAACGCGGTTCCCTCGTCGGTGAGCCGGATCCGGACCGAGCGCTCGTCGTCGGACTGGCGTTCGCGCTTGATCAGCCCGGCCTTCTCCAGCCGCTTCAGCAGCGGCGACAGCGTGCCGGAGTCGAGGTTCAGCGCGGCTCCGAGCTCCTTGACCTGCTGTTCGTCCTGCTGCCACAGCGCGAGCATCACGAGGTACTGCGGATAGGTCAGGTCGAGCGGTTCGAGCAGCGCGCGGTAGAGCGCGGTGACTGCCCGGGAGGCCGAGTACAGGCCGAAGCACAGCTGGTCGTCCAGCAGCAACGAGCCGGTTTCTCCGGTGTCTGGGCTGGTCATCGGCGGCCTCCCTGGGGTTTCTCGGTGCCAGCTCTCCATCCTCTCTCGGCTGCGCGAGAAGGGCAACTCAAGTGCTCCAGATCTCATTGAGTGTCATTTAGTTGTGCACAACTTAGTTGCGAGCTATGTTGGTGCGGTCCGACCGATCCGCTACCGGAGGAAGCCATGACCGCGAACCCGCAGAACCTCGTCCTCGAACCGGCCGCCCAGGCGTTCGCCGAGGCCACCGACCAGCCTCCGTACCTGTTCCAGCTTCCGCCCGCCGAGGGCCGCAAGGCGGTCGACGGCGTCCAGGACGGCGACGTCGAACTCGCCCCCGCCGACATCGAGACTCTGACTGTCCCGGGTGGACCGAACGGCGACGTCGAGGTCCGGATCGTGAAGCCGGAGGGCGGCACCGGCGCGCTGCCGGTGCTCGTCTACCTCCACGGCGCGGGCTGGGTTTTCGGCGATTTCCACACCCACGAGCGGCTGGTCCGCGAACTCGCCGCCGGCACCGGTGCGGCAGTCGTTTTCCCGGAATACAGCCGTTCGCCCGAGGCTCGTTACCCCGTCGCGATCGAAGAGAACTATGCCGCTGTGAAGTGGGTTGTCCAGCACGGTGCGGAGAAGGGGCTCGACACCACGCGAATCGCGATCGCGGGCGACTCCGTCGGCGGAAACATGACCGCGGCGCTGACGCTGATGGCGAAGGAGCGCGGGGACGTGAAGTTCCTGCAGCAGGTGCTGTTCTACCCGGTCACCGACGCGTCCTTCGACACCGAGTCGTACACGAAGTTCGCCGAGGGCTACTTCCTCAGCCGCGAAGGCATGAAGTGGTTCTGGGACCAGTACACGACCGATGAGGCACAGCGCGCCGAGATCACCGCTTCGCCGCTTCGCGCCACTGTGGAGCAACTCGCCGGACTGCCGCCGGCGCTCGTGATCACCGGCGAGGCCGACGTCCTTCGCGACGAAGGCGAGGCGTACGCCGCGAAGCTGCGTCAGGCGGGCGTTCCGGTGACGGCGGTTCGGTACCAGGGCGTGATCCACGACTTCGTGATGGTGAACGCGCTGCGGGA
Organism: Streptomyces sp. AA4; assembly: GCF_000158875.1. Classification (NCBI taxonomy): domain Bacteria; kingdom Bacillati; phylum Actinomycetota; class Actinomycetes; order Kitasatosporales; family Streptomycetaceae; genus Streptomyces; species Streptomyces sp. AA4. Next base: position 19,961 of record NZ_GG657746.1, read on the forward strand.
AACGCACGCGGCGGAAGCGGCGATCACCCAAGCGATCACGGTGTTGCGGGGCGCGTTCGGCAATTGAGTCGTCGCTGATTCCGGGAGGCGCCACGGGACGCCGATTCTCGTCAATTGCCGAGAAAATGGAGCCTTTCGCGTCAGCCGACTCTGGCCAGATTCGGCTGTAAGCAGGGGCCAGGGTGCTACGCGCTACGGCAAGCACGATCCCCCCGCCGCTGCTCGAATGTCAGGAGACGCACCTGATCAGGAACGAACGGGCAATCCTGAGATTCCGCTGAGTTCGCCGCAGCCAGTCTGGCGTGATCGATGTCACGTGATCACAACGCGAATGGCCCCTCAAACGTATCTACAGCAGCGGGTCCCGCCTTCCGGGCGCGCGATCGGTCCTGGAGGTTTTCCCGTGCACCTGAGCGCAATCAGGTTGGATTCGCCCGTCATGCTCGCGGTCGTCGGCGTGCTCGCGCTCCTCGGGGTCATCGCGGTGCCGTGGTTCTGGGACAAATGGCGCAAGCGCAAGCAACTCGGCCGCAGCGCCACGGTGCTGGTCGCGCTGTGCCTCGTGATCGTGACGCTTGGCTTGACCGGCAACATGATCGGCGGATTCTTCCCGACGCTCGGCTCGCTGCTCGGGACCGGCGCGTTCGCCGCCGAGGGCATCGACGTCGAGGGCGGCGACAACGGCGTCGACCTCGGCCGGGCGCGCGACCTCGGCGTCGCGCACGCGCGGGTCGGCAAGGGGACCATCGCGCACGTGACGGTGACCGGACGGCGCACCGGCCTGACCCGCGACGTGACGGTTTACCTTCCGCCGCAATACTTCCAGCATCCGTACAAGGCGATGCGGTTCCCGGCGATCATCTGGATCCCGAACTACCCGTCCGGCCCGGAGGTCACCACCGCGCCGATCGGGTACCACCTGCCCGAACAGCTGGACTCGGCGATCTCGAAGCATCTGCTGCCGCCGGTGATCGTGCTGATCCCGGACCCGACCGGAACGCCGAAAATCGGCCACGACACCGAATGCGTCGACGAGGTCAACGGAAGTCCCAACGACACGTACTTGTCGGCGGACGTCCGGGAATGGGGAATCCAGCGTCTCGGCCTCAATCCGGACCGGCGCGCGTGGACGATCGCCGGCTGGTCGTCCGGCGGCTATTGCGCGCTGAACCTCGTGACGCGGCATCCGCAGTGGTACGCGCAGGCGGCGAGCGTGAGCGGCTACGAAAAGGCGCAGGTGGACGGCGAGACCGAGAACCTTTTCCGCGGCCGCAAGGACATCGAGGACGCGAACAACGTCAAGATCAACGTCCGGCAGCACCCGGCCCCGCTGGAACTCCTCGCGATCTCCGGGGAGAAGGAACAGAACGAAAGCCGCGCGGTCGACCAGATGCGGGCCGCCGCGCAGCCGCCGGTGCAGTTCACGACGTGGCGGATCCCCGACGCGGGGCACAACATGAACACGTTCAAGGCGCAGCTGCCGGACGTCCTGACATGGATCGGGCAGCGGATCCCGGGACCGTCGGCTCCCGGGCCGCGGGCCGACGTGACCGGCGGGGTGAAGCCGTGGCCGTTGCCGAGTACGGGTGGGCGGGGTGCGTTGACCGCGGCGGAGCAGTGACGTTCAGCGGATGCCGGGAAGGTGCTTGACCACTTCGGTGACTTGCCCTGCGGCGGTTTCGTAGCCGACCGAGCGGGGATTCTCGGTGAGGACCGTGACGAGGTACCGGTTGTCGTCGACCAGGCCGGTGGAGTGCAGGATCCGCCCGGGATTGCAGCAGGACCAGCCCTGTTTGACCGCCCAGGAACCGGGGCCGAGGGCGTCCGGGATGCCAAAATACTGCCGGAAACCGTCGGCGCCGTTTTCGGTGGCCTCGCGGAGCGCCTGGAGAATCGTCTCGCGGTGCGGGGCCGGTGCGCGGTCCATCAGGTAGCGGTAGACGCGCGTGATGTCGGCGGCGGTGATTTCCGTGTCGCCCCAGCGTCCCGGGTCGTGCGGCGGCTTGGTTTCGGCGAGGCCCATTTCGGCGACCGCGTCCCGGACGATGCTCGTCTCGCCGCCCTCGACCCACAGTTTGCTGGCGGTGTCGTCGTCGCTGCGGGACAGCATTGCCCGCACGGTTCCCGGACTGCTGCCGCGATCGAGCGCGTCGAGGGCGATGAGGAGTTTCACGAGGGACGCGGAGGTATAGCGCCGATGCGCGTCGACGGAGACCGGGGTCGTCCCGGTGGCACGGTCGTAGACGACCACGCTGACGTGCCCCTGCGGGACGAGCGCGCTGAGTTCGGTGCCTTGCTGGGGTGCGGAGCTGCCCAGACCGGGGCCCGGGGAGCCCGAGCCGGTGGCCGGGGAGAGGACGCCAGGCCCGGACGTCGACGGCCCGGCCGCGGTGACCACCTGCCGGTGCGGCTCCGCCTCGGTGGCCAGAAACGCGAGCACCGCACCGAGAACGAGGCCGAGCAATAGCAACGAGTTCGCCCTGCGCATGCCCCGACTTCCCCGATCGCCTGATCAGGGTTCGCCGAACGGGACGGTTGTGTGGGATGGGTCTCGGTACCGGCCGGCACGCGTGACGCTCGGCCGCGCTGCGGGCAAGCGGTGGTGGATCAGACCACGACGAGCCGTTCCACCAGCAACTCGATCCGCTGTTCGGCGAGTTCCCTCGGCAGCCGTCCCGCGCGGGTCAGGGTCGCGATCCCGTGCAGGGACGCCCAGAACAGCTCGGTGAACAGTCCCGGGTGGACCCCTTCTCCGGCGACCTCGCCGAGGGTTTCCAGCAACGCGGCGAAGGCGTCCTTCAGCGGTTCCGGGGTGTCTTCCTGCGCGAACGCGAGACCGCCGTCGAGCTGGAAAATGGCGTCGTAGACCGCCGGGTGGTGCTCAGCGAAGTCGAGGTACGCCCGGGCGAGCGCGGTGGCCCGGGCGCGCGGCCCCGCCACGGCGTGGGTCGCGGCTCGCACCGCCGCGGCCAGTTCGGCGGCTCCCTCGAGGGCGACCGCGCCGATGATCTCGCGTTTGCCGCGGAAGTGGCTGTACAGGACGGGTTGGCTGTACTCGATGCGCTCGGCCAGCCGCCGGGTGGTGACCGCGTCCCAGCCTTGCTGTTCGGCGAGTTCGCGGGCCGTCGCCACGATGAGGCGCTCGCGTTCGGCCTGTTCGCGCTGTTTCCGGGTGTGTACTGACATAAGCCGACTCTAGCACTGCTAGACAACCGAGCGGCAGTAGTACTAGCATCGATTCATCGGCTAGCAACGCTAGATCTTGGGAAGGTCATCATGCTCAGCGCACTCGCGGTCTGCACCATCGTGGTGGTCGGCGTGATGGTGGGGGTCGAGTTTTCCGTCGCCTTCGTCATCAACCCGATCCTCAGCGGGCTCTCGGACGACAGCAATCAGCAGGGCCGGGCGCACGGCGGCCGGATGCTCGGCGCCCTCATGCCGTTCTGGTATCTCGGTTCGCTCGGGTTGAGCGCGATCTGGGCGATCCTCGCGTGGGACCGGCCCGGCACCACCCTGATCGTGCTCGGCGCCGGGCTGCTGGTGGTCAGTGTGGTCATGTCGATCCTGCTGCTCGTCCCGATCAACAACCGCGGCAAGACGTGGACGCCGGAAAACCGCCCCGCGGACTGGAAGGAGCAGATGAACCGCTGGGACCGCTACCACTACGCGCGGGTCGCGGTGCTCATCGCCGCCTTCGCCCTGCTGGTCGCCGCGCTCGTCTGAATGCCCCACTCGGCCACCCCGTGGCTCAGCAGCCACAGCAGCCCCGATCTTGCCCAGTGGGCGCGTCCGGGACGCCGAATTCGGGTTTCGGCCCGGTTTGACCGGGGGTATTCGTTCAGCGTTGACCCACCGTCACCTCGGTACGGGAAGGACTGGAGTCATGGTTCGTGCGCATCGGGCCCGCGTCCGGGTGGAAGGGGTGCAGCCCGCCCAGGTGCTGGCCGTTCTGCTCGGGGTCCTGTTTCTCGCCTACGGCATCATCGGGCTCGTGAAGTCCGGGTTCGGGGATTTCACCGGACACGGTGTCACTTTGTGGCGGTTTTCCGCCAATCCGCTGAACAACGTCGTCCACGTGGTGACCGGTGTGATCGGCCTGCTGCTGGCCCTCGGTTCCGGCCGCGCGCGGACGTTCGGCTGGCTGCTCTTCATCGGCTACGGCGCGCTGTTCGTCTGGGGCCTGATGCTGGCCGGGACGATCACCGTCAACCCGGTGTCCGGCCTCGGCAACCCGCTCAACCTCGCCGACGCGGACAACTGGCTGCACCTCGGCATCGCGGTACTCGGTCTGCTGACCGCGGTTCTCCCGGCGCGGCACGGGGTGCTGCTGCCGGAGGACGAGGAACCCGTCGAGGTCGATCCGGCGGTCCCGCCGCGTCGTCCCGAGACGGGCGGGCATGGTCTGGCCCACTAACCGGTCCACAGTGGAGTGACGGGATCGCTTGCCGGGAGTTCGTTTCCCCGGCGGCGATCCCGTTTTTTAGTGCGCGGGGTCTTCCAACGCCCGGTCCACCAACCGCCTGGCCGCCCCGACGTACTGCGCCGGGTCGAGAAGATCGGCCAGCGTCGCCGCATCGACGACGCTGGTGATCTCCGGCGTGTCCGCCAGAATCTCCGCCAGCGGACGGTTTTCCTCAATCGCGCGCCGGGAAGCGGTGCCCAGCAAGTCTTTCGCGCGAGCCTTGCCGATCCTTGGCGCCAGAGCGGCCGACAGTCGTTCCGAGACGATCAACCCGTTGGTCAGCTGGAGATTCTCCTGCATGCGTTCCGCGTGGATGTCCAGTCCCCGCACCAAATCCACCGCGGTGTGCGTGGCCCCGCCGGTCAACCGGAGACATTCGCGCAACAGCTGCCATTCGGCCTGCCAGACCCCGGCCGAACGCTCGTCCTCCGCCAATCCGGACTGAGTCACTCCGGCCGCCAGCACTGGCAGTTGCAGCGCCGCCGACCGGATCAACGCCGACCGCACCGGGTTCTGCTTGTGCGGCATCGCCGACGACCCGCCCCCGGTCGCTTCGGTCACCTCACCGATTTCGGTGCGGGCCAAGACCTGAACGTCGACCGCGATTTTGCCCACCGCTGTCGTCACCCCAGCCAACGCGGAAGCCAGCTCGGCGACCGGCGCGCGATCCGCATGCCACGGCAGAACCGGCGCGGCCAACCCGGTTTCCTCGGCGAAGGCCGCGACTAGCCGTTCCGCGTAGTCGTCGGTCCCGTCGCCGTACTGGACGTACGCGGCCAGCGTCCCCGCTGCGCCACCAAGCGACACCGGCAGCCGCAGCGCAGCGATCCGGCGGGCGGCTTCCTGGACGCCCTGCCGCCAGATCGCCGCTTTCAGCCCGAAAGTCGTCGGCACCGCGTGCGCGGTGAGGGTGCGCCCGGGCATGACCGTGTCGCGGTGGGCGCGCGCCAACTCGGCGAGAGCGTCCGCGATCGCCGTCAGGTCCGCGGTGATCAGCCGCAGCGTGTCCCGCGCGACGAGCATCATCGCCGTGTCGACGATGTCCTGACTGGTCGAGCCACGGTGCACGTAATCGGCCGCGTCCGGCACCTTGGCGGACAGCGTACGCACGAGGCTGACCACCGGGTTCCCGGTCTCGCGCGCGTCGCGGGCCAGCTGGACGACGTCGAGTCCGCCCTCGCCCACCAGCCGCGCGGCCTTGGTGATGCGCTCGGCTGCCTCGGCTGGGACCGTGCCAAGCCGCGCCTGCGCCCGAGCGAGGGCAGCCTCCGCCTCAAGCATGGCGGCAGCGAAGGCGCGGTCACCGGTCACCGCTTCGGCCGGGGTTCCGGCGCGCACCGGGGAGAGCAGGCCGGAGTCAGGATCGGCGGTCATGCCGTCCAGCATCGCACGCCGGGTGCGCGGGCGAGAGCACGTCACTGACCAGCCGCGGTGTGGGTGGCGTCGCCCTGATCGGGGCGCGAGCTTCGCTGAGCCGCTCCCGAAGGCGATGTCGCTGGCTGCAGCTCCAATCAGGACTTGAGCCCGACTTGCAGCCTTGCCATCGCATCACTCCTCATCGGACGCAGCCACGACTCTCCGCCACATCACCTCCCGTTCCCGCCCACAGCTCAGGCTCCGTCGCGCCACCTCCCGCCGGATACCGCAGCCGGATGCTGCACGGCTTCGCTTCGCGTTCGGGCCCGCAGCTCTGGCTCCGTCGCGCCGCCTCTCGCCGGATACCGCAGCCGGATGCTGCACGGCTTCGCTTCGCGTTCGGGCCCGCAGCTCAGGTGCCATCGCACCGCCGCTGGCCGAATGCCGCGGTCGGATGCTGCACCGCGTCCCCTCCAGTTCGGGCACGCAGCTCCGGCCCGATCGCATCGCTTCCGGTCGGATGCCGCGGTTGGATGCTGTGCCACGTCATCTCTCGTTCGAGCGCGTAGCTCCGGCCCGATCGCGCGCTTGCGTTCGGATGCCGCGGCCGGGTGCTGCGCCGCACCGCCCGTCGTGCGCCGCGGTCGGGTGCGGCGCCGCGTCACCTCCTGTTCGAGCCCGCGCTCAGGCTCCAGCGCGCCCCCTCCCACCGAACGCCGCGGTCGGACGTTGCACCGCATCACGCCCGTTCAAGCCCGCCACTCAGGCCCATCGCCCCACTCCCGCCGGGTGCCGCAGCCAGATGCTGCACCCCATCACCGCCCACTCCAGACCGCAGCCAAAGCCCGCACGGACCGCCCCTCACCGGCCCGTGGCGCCGTCCGTCACCTCCCGTAACAAATCCGCATGGCCGTTGTGCCGGGCGTACTCCGCGATCATCGACACCAGCATCCACCGCAGCGAGAACGGCCCTCCCGTCTTCCCGGCCCCCTCCGCGTCCAGCGACGAGGCGGCCGCCACGATCTCCCGGCTCCGGTCGCATTCCGCGCGCCACAACGCCAGTGCCTCGCCGAAATCCCCGTCCAGGCGGTCGAAGTCCTGGTTCGGGTCGTCGTCCGAGTAGTGCAGGAGCGGGACGTCCTCCCCGGCGAACTGGATGCGGAACCACCATCGCTCGCAGCCCGCCAGGTGCCGGACCAGGCCGTGGAGCGACATTGCGGACGGCGGGACCGCGCGGGTGGACACGGCTTCCTGGCTGAGGCCGGCACACTTCAGCGCCAGGGTTTCGCGATGCCACTCCAGATAGGACAGGAGGGTCTCGCGTTCGCCCGCGAGGCGGGGGATCGGCGGCCGGTCGCTCTCGGCGACTTTGGACAGATGCTTCGGAATCTGGGTCATGAGACGAGCGTCTCACCCGCCACCGACAATTTCCGGCGCCGTGCCGCCGCATCGGGTGCACGGGACACCGGCCGCGCGCAGCAGTGGGCTAGACCACATGGCGGGGGCAGGTAGCTGCAGAATCCGTTCCTGTCGATGCGGAATTCAGGTGAATTCCGGTGTTGATCAGCACACTCAGGCACGGTTTCGAGACGGTGTTGTCGCTCCGTCAGAGGTATCGTGATCGGCATTCCGGGGATTAATCTTCTCGGCGGCCCTCGAACGCCCGCTCCGCTGAACAGCGGATGGTTCGCGGGGCCGAACGCACGAATGAAACGGTGAATACAGCGCCATGGTCGGAGCGAGTGTGCCGATGGTCGACTTGTCGATGTACACCCATGCCGGAGGTCAGCTCGACCGGTTGTGCCGCGCAGTGGGATTCGATCCGGAAGAACGTCGTCACCTGGAACTTCTCCGGTTGTTGCTCGGCGAGTCCGGGGAATCGACCGTCGGCGCTCCGGCGCAGTTCCCGTGCAATGTGGCGGACGACACTACGCCCGTCGAATTCTCGGTCGCATTCGACGCCAATGGCGATTGTGTGGTACGGGTGCTCGGCGAGACCGTCGGGGCCCCGGACCCGCGCGGGTTCCTCGCTCAGGTGGCCGGCGAATACGGCCTGGTCACCGACCGGCTCGACGCGGTGGCCGACCTCTTCCTCCCGCACGAGGAGCGCCGCGGGCCGTTCACGCTGTGGTACTCGCTCATCTTCCGCAACGGCTCCGCGCCGAAGATCAAGGTGTACCTGAACCCGCAGATCAGCGGTCCGACCATGGCCGATTCCCTGGTCAGCGAGGGGTTCCGGCGGCTGAACCTCGGCGAGGCGTTCGACCCGGTGGTCGAGCACGCGCTGCGCCGCGGCGAGCGCGACAACTTCACCTTCTTCGCGCTCGACCTCGACGACGACCCGCTGTCCCGGGTCAAGGTGTACGTCTCGCACGACGCCGCCGAGGCCGAGGACGCGGTGCGCGCGGCCGAGCTGGTGCCGGGCACGGATCCGATGCTGATCCGCGAGTTCCTCGCCGTGCTGGGCGGCGGAAAAGGACCCTTCGAAGGCCGTCCGCTCGTTTCCAGTTATTCCTTCGTCGAAGGCATGGGCGGCACGCCGGGAAACTACAGTCTTTACCTCCCTATTCGAAGTTACGTGCCGGACGACGAGATCGCGCGGGCTCGCGTGCACGCCATTCTCGCGCAGTACGACTTCGACCCGACACAACTGGACAAAGCGCTGGCAGCGGTTTCGCAGCGACCGCTGCGCGACGGTGTCGGACTGATCGCGCACGTCTCGCTGAGAATGGGCGAGTTCGGTTCCGGAATCACGGTCTACCTGTCCTCCGAGGCTTATGCGGTAGCCCCGCCGAGAAAGCGGCCGGTGCTCGGCCGAATGACCTGACCCGGCAGTTTTCGGCCGGCACCAACCACTGGAGGAAACACCCTGATGCGGACCTTCCCGCCGTACCGCTCCCAAGTCGTCGCCGAAATTCCGGTCACCACCCGCGCCGAACGGGAGCAGGCGCTCGCCGAGGCGGGCTACAACGCCTTCAACCTGCCCGCGAACAAGGTCAGCATCGACCTGCTCACCGACTCCGGCACCGGCGCGGTCTCCACCGCGCAGGAGGCCGCCGCGGCCGCCGCGGACCGCTCCTACGCCGGGTCGGACTCGTTCTACCGCTTCCGCGACGCGCTGCGCGAACTCACCGGCTACCCGCACCTCCTGCCGGTCCACCAGGGACGCGCGGCCGAGCGCGTGCTGTTCTCCAGCGTGTTGCAAAGCGGCCGGATCTCGGTCAGCAACACGCATTTCGACACCACCCGCGCGAACGTCGAACTGCTCGGCGCCGTGGCGATCGACCTGCCCTGTGCGGAGTTCGGCGACCTCGACAGCCTCGAACCGTTCAAGGGCAACATCGACCTCGACGCCCTGGAACGCCTCCTGTCCGGACCGGACGGTTCCCGCGTCGGCCAGGTGCTGCTCACCATCACCAACAACGGCGGCGGCGGACAGCCGGTTTCGATGGCGAACCTCGCCGCGGCGGCGAAGCTCGCGCGGGCGCACGGCGTGCCGGTTTTCCTTGACGCGGCACGGTTCGCGGAGAACGCGTGGCTGGTCATCCAGCGCGAGCCGGGGTATGCGGACAAGACGCCGCGCGAGGTCGCGCTGGAGGCGTTCGGCCTGGTAGACGGCTGTGTCGCGAGCCTGAAAAAGGACGGCATCTCGCCGATGGGCGCGTTCATCGGCCTTACCGATCCGGACCTCGCCCAGACCTGCGAAACCAACCTGATCGCCACCGAGGGCTTCCGCACCTACGGCGGTCTCGCGGCACACGACCTCGACCGCGTCGCCAAGGGTCTGCGGGAAGTCGTCGACCCGAACTACCTCGCCGCGCGCGCGGGCGAGGCGGCCCGGCTCGCCCAGCAGGCCAACGACGCCGGAGTGGACATCGTGCAGCCGCCGGGCATCCACGCGCTCTACCTGAACGCGGGCCGCCTGCTGCCGCATCTGTCCGCCTCGCGGTTCCCGGGCCATTCGCTGGCCTGCGAGCTGTACCTGGCGGGCGGGATCCGGTGCGTGGAACTGGGTTCGCTCTACCTCGGCACGCTCGACGAGCAGAACGAGCTGATCACCCCGGCGCCGTTCGAGCTGGTCCGGATGGCGCTGCCGCGGCGGGTGTACAGCCAGGGCCACTACGACTACGTGGCCGAAATCCTCGGCGACATCGCGAAAAACCCGGAGAAGGTGCCCGGCTACCGGATCGTGGAGGCGCCGAAGATCCTCCGGCACTTCAACCTCCGGATGGCCCCGGTCCACTAAGGTCCACTAAGGACAGACGCGAACGAGGGGGCTCCCCGCGCCGGGAACCCCCTCGCTAGTCCGGAAACCCGGCTCAGGCGGGCTGCGGGACCACCGTCATCGCGTGCTTCACCAGCCGGATCAGCGCGATCTTGCTCGAATCCCGCTGCCGCGCGTCGCACATCACGATCGGCACGCCGTCGGGCACCACGAGCGCCTCGCGGATCTCGTCGGCGGTGTAACGGGGCGCGTTGTCGAAGCAGTTCACCGCCACGACGAACGGGATCTTCCGCCGTTCGAAGAAATCGACCGCCGCGAAGCTGGTCTCGAGCCGGCGCGTGTCGACCAGCACGACGGTGCCGATCGCGCCGCGCGCCAGGTCGTCCCACATGAACCAGAACCGTTCCTGGCCCGGGGTGCCGAACAGGTACAGCACGTGCCGCGGCGAGATGGTGATCCGGCCGAAGTCGAGCGCGACCGTGGTGGTCTTCTTCTGCTCCACGCCGGAAAGGTCGTCGACGCCGGTGCTCGCCTCGGTGAGCACCTCCTCGGTGGACAGCGGCGGGATTTCGCTGACCGAGGCGACCATGGTGGTCTTCCCGGCGCCGAACCCGCCGGCGACGATGATCTTGACCGGGGTCGGCACCGACGCCGCGGCGTCTTCAGAGCTTGATGAGGCCATCGAGAACCGCCTGGAGAGTTTCGTGGTCCGGCGCCTGGGCCGGCTGACGGGACGGGGCGCGGGTGATGACGAGACCGCGGTCGATCAGGTCGCCGCACAGCACGCGCACGACGCCGAGCGGCAGCTTCACGTACACCGCGATCTCGGCCACCGACAAGGGTCTGCGGCACAGCTGCGTGATCGCCAGGTGCTCCGGGCCGAGCCCGACCGGGTCCGAGCCCTGCTGGAGGGTCATCACCTGGGTGGAGAGGTCGAGCTGGTGTTCGGACGGGGTCCGTCCGCTGGTGATCGTGTAGGGCCGGACCAGCGGCCCGGCGGCCTCGTCGTACCAGCCGTCGTCGCTCATGTCGCCTCCCGCAGCAGGTTCGCGGCCTCGCGCGGGGCCGACGCCAGATAGTCGCCGACGCGCTTGACCAGCCGGTTCATCTCGTACGCGATCATTTCGACGTCGATGTCCGCTCCGGCGAGCACGGCGAGGCACGCGCCCTGCCCGGCGGCCGACACGAAGAGGTACCCGCGTTCCATCTCGATCATGTTCTGCAGCACCGGCCCGCGGTTGAACTGCCTGCTGACGCCTTTGGCGAGGCTCTGCAGGCTCGACGCGATGGCCGAGAGCTGGTCCGAGTCGTCCTTGCTCATCCCGGACGACTTGCCGAGCAGCAGGCCGTCGGCGGACAGCACGATGGCGTTCTGCGCGCCGACGACGCGGTTGACGACGTCGTCGAGCAGCCAGTTGAGATCAGGGGTGGAGTTCCCGTACTCGTTCATGCGGACAGACCCTGACTTTCGGTGTGATGAGGTGTTCGGTCGTTATGAGTCATTTTGCCCGCCTCGCGCCCGGCGGGTGCCCTTGTGGAACGCCATCAGCGTCCGCGCGGTGGTCTCGCCCGCGTTGGTCACGTCGATGTCCTCGGCGGTCGGGTCGTCCTGCAGCTGGGCGACGAGGTTCTGCTGCGGCTGCCGGCGCGGGAGCCGGGGCCGGTCGTCGCCCTGGAGCCCGCTGAGATCCGGCTCGGCGGCGGGAACGCGCGGCGCGGCCGGGACGTCCGGGATCTGGCCCGCGGACGGCGGATACGGCTCCGGGGTCCGCGGATTCGGCGTCGGAAGCGCACGGGCGGGGTACGGCCGCGGCGTCGGCTGCGGAGCCTCCGGGGCCGGTCGCTGCGCGGCGCTTTCCTGCGCGGGCGCGCCGACCTGGGCGAGCGCCGGGGCCTCGTCCGCGGGTTCGGGGGCGTTCGCGTCGGCCAGGTGGTTCGACGGGATCAGCACGGTCGCCCGGGTGCCGCCGTACCGCGACGGGTCGAAGGTGACCGTGATGCCGAGCCGGGAAGCCAGCCGCGCGACCACGAACAGGCCGAGGCTGGAGTCCGCGCGCAGGGCCATCGCGTCGAATTCGGGCGCGTCGGCCATCATCGCGTTGGCCCACTCGCGCACGCCTTCCTTCATGCCCAGCCCCTGGTCGGACACGTCGACCACGACGCCGCGCGCGACCATCCGGCTGGTCACCTCGACCTGCGAACCGGGCGGGGAGAACGACGTCGCGTTGTCGACCAGCTCGGCGACGAGGTGAATGGTGTCCGCGACCGCGGTGCCGACGATCGCGACGTCCGGCACCTGCTCGACCTGCACCCGCGAGTACTGCTCGGTTTCCGAGACGGCCGCGCGCAGCACCTCCATCAGCGAAACCGGTTTGCGCCAGCGCCGGCCGGGCTGCTTGCCGCCGAGGATGATCAGGTTCTCGGTGGTCCGCCGGGCGCGCGCGGCGAGGTGGTCGAGCTGGAACAGCGATGCCAGCTGGGTCGAGTTCTCTTCGCGGCTTTCCATTTCGTCCAGGATCTGCAGCTGCCGGTGCACCAGCACCTGGTTGCGGTGGGCGATGCCGAGGAACACGTTGTGCACGCCGCTGCGCGCCTTCGCCTCGCTCGCCGCCGCGTTGACCGCGGTCAGCTGCGCGGTGTTGAACGCCTCGGCCACCTGGCCGATCTCGTCCCGGCCGTGGTCCAGCTTCGGCAGCTCGGCCTCGATGTCCACCGGATCGCCGTTCTTGAGCCTGCCGACGATGTTCGGCAGCCGGTTGCGGGCGAGGTCGAGCGAGTCGTTGCGCAGCCGCTCCAGGCGCGTCATCAGGGTCCGGTCGACGAGCGAACGCGACACCCGCACCGCGACGATGATCGCGGCCAGCGAGGCGAGCAGGGCCACGATGCTGCCGATGATCGCGTTGCGCAGCTGCGCGTTCCCGGAGTCGATCGCGGCGGCGGAGACCTGGTCGGCCTGTTCGATGGTGAGCTGGTTCAGACCTTGCGCGACCTGCGCGGTCAGCGCGTGCCAATCGCCCGACGAAACCGGGACGCCGCTCTGGTCGCCGCTGGTCCACGGGCCGTGCTTGATCAGCGCGTCCTCGGCCGCGTTGAGCCGTTTCCACGCGTCGCTGGTCGAAAGCTGCTGGTAGTGCTGGCGCACCGCCGGTTCGAGGAACGGCGAGATCTGCGCCAGCTGCGTGCGGTAGTAGCCGACCAGCTGGGAGAACTGGACGAAGTCGTCCGGCGCGAAGGCTCCGCCGGAGAACGCGGCCGACACCAGCGACGTCTCGCGCGACATCAGGTCGCCCGCCCGGAACAGCGAGGTCGCCGAGATCGCGCCCTGCACGGCGGTCGCGTCGGGGACGATGCGCGCCTGGGTGTCGAACAGCGTCGCCGCGGAGTCGAGGACGCCGTTGTAGTAGGCGTTGACCTGTGCGCGGTTGATGCTGCGGAAATTGACCTGCGAACGCAGCACCGGCAGCTGGTCTAGCTGCGCCTTCAGCGCGGTGACCTTGCCGGCGATCTCGTCCGGGGCGCTGGAAATGGTGGCCGCGAAGGCTTCCTGCAGCCCCTTCAGCTTGCCGTCGCTGTCCTGTTCCTGCTGCTGCAGCTGCTGCGGGCCGGAACTGGGGCTGTCGAGGTACTGCAGGGCGAGCTGGCGCTCCTGCTGCAGCGACGACAACGCGGTGAGGGCGGGGATCGAAACGTCCCGCACCGAGCCCGCGACAAGCCGCACGTACAAGCCGTTGATGAAGAAGGCCGTCGCCAGCACCGCCCACAGCACGAGCAGAGTGATGCTCGGGATCAGGACCGTCCGGGTCAGCCTCTTCCGGATCGACTTGTCGTACGCCTTGCCGGGATCGTCCTTGGTCTCCACGATGATTCACGAACTCCTGGGTCACCCTCGGCGAGAGTGCGGACACGGCCGGGGAAGCGGACACGCCAGTGGGTGCGAGTGGTCCTCGTCACGGAAATCTCGGATACACCCTTCGTAGGCCCACCGAACGGAACAGCCCCGGTTTCTATCACGATTGGGGGCCTCGTGGTTCCGCTGAACGAGCAGCCGAACGCCGTCTTGACGGCGGTCACCGACGGTAGCGGCGAGTTCCCCCGGCGTTTTCCGAGGCCCCGGCCCTGGCTGCGAATTTCGGACCAGCGGGCTGGGCTGAATGAGTGATTCAAAAAGTGTCCGGACACTCAGGCGCGGTTCCGCGTGGTGGAACTGTCGGCTCATTGACTTGTCGACACGTGTCGTCGCGGGTCGCCGGTGCGTCCACAGTGGACTACTGGCTCACTCGCGGGGTCGGGCCGAGGAACGGGAGCAGTTCGATGCCGTCCTGGAGCGCGGCGAGGGTGCGCAGGACGCCCGCCCCGCCGGTGGCCACGTCGGCGGACAGCCGCAGCAGGCGGGCGCCCGGGAAGGCGAGGCCGCCGCGGAACGGGACCGCGTACCAGGAAAGCCGCGTCAGGTGCCGGTCGATCGCGTCCTGCGTGCGCCGGTCCGGCGTGCTGCTGAACGCCAGCCCGGCGGCGAGTCCGCAGCGGCCGTTCAGCAGTCCGGGATGGAGCGCGAACTCTCCGCGGCACGCGACGCGCAGCGCGGGCAGGCTGCGCGCGGCCTTCGCGTCGAAGCGGTACCGCGCCAGCTGTTCGGTGACGATCAGGATTCCGGCGCTGCCGATTCCCGCCCCGCGCCGCGAACCCCGGTTGCCGTCGCGGACCGGCAGCGAGCCGTCCAGCGCGGGGACGCATTCCTCCAGATCGCGTTCGAGTGCCTGGTCGGCGAACGACAGCCACGCCGGCTCGCCGGTGCGTTCGTAGAGGCGCAGGAACAGCAGCGCCGGGCCGGACCAGCCGTACAGCAGCCCGGCCTGCGCCTCCGCGCCCGGCGGTTCCGCGGTGTCCAGCGCTTCGGCGAGCCGGATGCCGATGTTCAGCGCCTGCCTGCCGAATTCGTTGTCGCCTCGCGTCGCGGCGAAGTGCAGCCGGGTCAGGCCGATGCCGGCCAGCCCGCTCGCGAGGTCGTGGCCGACCGTCTGGTCCACCAGCGCGCGCGAGGCGGCGAGGAGAGCGCCCGCGGCCTTCCGGTAGCCGAATTCCTCCAGCACGTAAGCGATTCCGTGGCTGCCGTCGTAGAAACCCGCGCGACTGGGCTGTTTCCCGTCGACCGCGTCGAGGAGCCACTGCTCGTGCTCGGGAAACCGGCCGACGCCCGCGACGTGCAGCGAGTGCAGCACGCCCGCCGCGCCGGTGCCGAAGGTCGCGCCGCCGACGCGGAACTGCTCGATGTCGCCGGGGAACAGGCGATCGCGGCGTTCCGGGGTCGCGCACGCGAGCAGGGCTTCGGCGATCTGCTTGCGCACCAGGGTCCAATCGGGACGGGGTTCGTCGAGTTCGGTATGGGCGGGCTCGGTCCGCGGCGCGATGCTGTCGGCGTACCCGGCGGGCAGGGAGAACCGGCGTTCGGTCAGCTCGGCGGCCCAGCGGAGGCGTTCCGGCACCAGGTGGTACAGCGGGGCCAGCGGAAGGAAGAGGCGCAGCCGCAGGGCCGTCTCGTCGCGGTCGAAGCCGATCAGCGAGACCGTGCCCGAGCTGTCGACCAGGATGTTGTGCGGGTTTTCCAGGACGACGCCGCGTTCGGCGGCTTCGGCGACGATCCGGTCGACCTGTGCCAGCACGGACGACGCCTGTTTGCGGTAGACGGCGAGGTCGGTTTCGGGGCAGTCGCGGCGGGTGAGCGGGTAGTGGCGGGTGAGCCAGGCGTCCAGCGGGAGGCCGGGCCGGTACTCCCGCACCAGGTAGTGGCGCTTGCCGGCGAGGTAGGCGTGGGTCTTCGGGACGCCGGGGATTCCGGCGAGCCGCTTGAAGAGATCGTGCTTGTGCTCCAGCCGCGCGACCGCGTCGACGCCGCCCGCGTCCAGTCCGGTGTAGGGCCAGGCTTCCTCGACGAGCACGCGTTCGCCGCCGCGTTCGGCCAGGTAGACAGCGGTGCCGTGGGCCTGGCGGAGCACCTCGACGACCGGATGCGGCGGCTCCGGCGCGTCGGTGTACTCCGCGACGCAGTCGGGAATCCGGACCCAGTCCGGGACGGAGAAGCCCGGGCCCCGCGGCGCCGGTTCGAGCGCGCTGCTCGGCCTGCGCAGCGCGGGCACGCGGGTGCCGTCGTGCTCGGTCCACAATGGCGTGAATCCGGTGTAATGCACGTGAACCGGACATTCTCCGCAGCGGAGCGCGCCGTCGATATCCGGTCCGTGCTCGCCGGCGAGGAGTTCGGAAAGATCGTCGAGGATCTGTTCGAGCGCGTTATTGTCGGGCGGATAAATAGTGGCCAGTGCACCGGTTCCGCCGGTCGTCGGATATTCGGCATTGCGGTCGAGGAAAATCGACCGGGAACGCAGGTGCCGGTGGGGCAGCTGGTGGGTCCGGCAGTACTCGCGCACGCGGTCCAGTATCCGGTCGACGTTGCCCGGGGCGGCGGAAATCTCCACTGCCCAGCCCTGTTCCGGCAATACGGCCCCGGCAGGGCGGAGGTGGTGCCAGTGTTCCGACTCCGCTACTGTCCACTGTGGACTGTCTGGCGGGACGACGAGGTCGTCGGCGGATATTTCCCGTCGGCGGTCGAAGAACCACGGATCGGCGAGGCAGAATGCCTCGTGCCGGACGTTCATAAAAGTGGATCCTTCCGCGTGTGCGCTTCTCCGGTGCTCCGGCGACGGAAACTATTCCCGCACAGCTTCGCCGTCGCGCCAATCCGCCATTTCAGCGTTCGGCGGACCCCGGCGGGGCGCGGGTAAAACCGGCAGTGGCGAACCGAGGGTGATTCCCCGTCGCCCGGTCGAGCGGGATTTCCGTGGCATTCGGGAATTGACGGAATGCCAGCGACCCGATCCGGTGAACGTGGTCCCGGCCACGCCGTCGGCCCCTCGCCCGTCCGGGTCGGCGGGCGAGGCGGGTACGTTGAGGCCGGCGGGCAGAAGGAGGAACGGGTGATCGTCGGGTTCGCGATAGCGGTCGCTGGATGCGCCGCGCTCGTCGCGCTGTGGAGTTTCGTCCAGGCGGCGCGCAAGAAACTCCCGGACACCCCGCTGCTCGTCGCGCTCGCGGTGATCGAGGTGCTGCTGGTCGTCCAGCTCGTGATCGGGATCGTGCTGCTCGCGAGCGGACACCACCCGGGCAGCCTCGCCACCTACCTCGCCTACCTGATCGGCTGCCTCGTCGTGCTGCCGGTCGGCGCGGCGTGGGCGCTGGCCGAGCAGAGCCGGTCGAGCACGGTCGTGCTCGGCATCGCCTGCCTGGCCATTCCGGTGATGGTGCTGCGACTGAACGAGGTGTGGAGTGGAGCAAGCGCGTAAGACGGCCACCGGTCCCGGCCGGATCCTGGTCGCGGTGTACGCCATCTTCGCGCTCGCCGCGACGTCGCGGGCGGGCGTCCAGATCGGCACGAAATTCCACGAGGCGCCGCTGGCGTACGTGCTTTCGGCCTTCGCCGCGGTCGTCTACCTCCTCGCCACGATCGCACTCGCCCGCGGCGGCCGGACGTGGTGGCGGATCGCGCTGGCCGCGTGCACGGTCGAACTGCTGGGCGTGCTGACCGTCGGGACCCTGAGCATTTTCGACCGGCAGGCGTTCCCGGACGCCACGGTGTGGTCGGTCTACGGGCAGGGGTACCTGTTCATCCCGCTGGTGCTCCCGGTGGTCGGCCTGTACTGGCTGCGCCGGACGCGGGCCGGCGGCTAACAGTACGCGGAACTGTCCGTAGCGGCGGCGGTCGCGGAAGAACAGGTGGTCCCCGGCTACTTTCGCCGGTTCTGGTTCCTGGGCGCGGCCTTGATGATCGAGGCCCCGTCCCCACCGGAACCGCGGCGACGAAGCCGCAGAAACGAGAGACCATGCGTTTGCGCACCTGTTTGCTCGTGCTCGCTACCGCGCTCGGCCTCGCCGGATTCGCCGGTCAGGCCGCCGCTGCCAGCGGGCCGTCCTCGACCCCGGCGATCATCGGCGGCGGTTACGCCTCGAACGCCCCGTGGGCCGCGCGGCTGTTCGTGAACGGGCAGCAGAACTGCACGGCCACGATCATCGCGCCGCAGTACATCCTCACCGCGAAGCACTGCGTCGCCTCCAGCGGGACGTACACCTTCCGCATCGGCAGCCTCGACCAGAGCAGCGGCGGCACGATGGCCACCGGTGCCGCCATCACCCGCTACCCGGGTGCCGCTGACCTGGCCATCGTCCGGCTGTCCACGTCGGTGAACGCGACGTACTCGCCGCTCGGCACGTCGACCGACGTCCGCGCGGGCCAGACCGTGCAGGTGTACGGCTGGGGCGCGACGAGCCGGTGCGGTTCGGAGATCAACTGCCAGTCGCGGTACCTGAAGGTGGCGAACGTGCGGGTCACGACGCCGTCGTGCAGCGACTACGAGGGCGGCGTCGCGGTCTGCGCGACGTACGGCGACGGCATCACGGCAGGCGGCGACTCGGGCGGCCCGATGTTCGCGTCCGGACGGCAGGTCGGCGTCGCGTCGACGAGTGACCGGCAGAGCAGCACCGCGTACACCAACATCACGCGGTACCGGAGCTGGATCTCGCAGGTCGCCGGCGTCTGATTTTCCCGACGTCTGATTTTGTCGGTGGTCCGGCCTAGTGTTGGGAGTGCGCACCGCTTCCGTTGCGCGGAGGAGGAGAACCATGCCCGACAAGCTGATCCCGGGGCCGGACCACCCGATCACCGTTGAGCCCAACCCCGCGCGGGTGGTGGTCAAAGCAGGCGAGAAGACCATCGCCGACACCACCCGCGCGCAGGTGCTGCGCGAGGCCAGCTACCCGCCGGTGCAGTACATCCCGCTGGAGGACGTCGACCTGGCGATGCTGTCGCCGACTGACCACCGGACGCACTGCCCGTACAAGGGCGACGCTTCGTACTACAGCCTGGCCGCGGTGCCGGACGGCGAGAACGCGGTGTGGGTGTATGAGGCTCCGTACGATGCGGTCGCCGCGATCAAGGGGCATGTCGCGTTTTATCCGGACCGGGTGGAGATCGAGGAGGTCGGCTGAGGGGTTCGTGGCGCTCGGCTGCTGGCTGCGGCCCAGATCAGCGCGGCGTGCGGATCATCTGGGCCGCCGAATGCGTCCGGGCAATCGCCGCTCTTGCTGCTCCGGTGGCCTCGTCGCGTTTGGCGCCGGCGGAACGGGTGTCGGGTCGGTTCTTCGCTTGGCGCGCGCGGCTGACCCGAGTGCGGCGCTGCTCCAGGCCGCCCACTGAGGCGCGTTCGTTGCTGCTCCGGATCGGCGCTGTTCCGGGCTCGCCGTTGCCGCGGATTGGTCGTTTTCCGGGGCAGTTGCTCCGGGGTCGCCGTTGCTTCCAGTCCGGCGTCGATCGCGGTCGCGTACTCGCCAGCGCTCCTGGGGCGGGTTCAGCGATCGTCCTCGAGCCAGGACGCCTCCCCGGCCTGTTGCAGCGCGTTCCACAGCAGGTTGAGCGGATGGCTGTCCGGGTACGAGGAGCGTTCGCCGCGCCGGGCGAACACGCCGACGAGCAGTTCGAGTTTCGGCTCGATGTCGTCGACGAGCCCGATTGTGCGCAATCCGGAGGCCGCGTGCAGCCGGTTTTCGCCCGCGGCTTCGCCGAGTCCTTGGGTGACGAGCATGCACCCGCGGATCAGGCCCGAGCGGAGGAGTTCGAATCCGTATTGCGCGGAGTCGATCTCGGCGACGATGTCGAGCCGGTTGCGGTAGTCGGAGCCGAACCAGCCGCGCATAAAGTCGTTGATCACGCCGCCGCTGGGCACGACGAGCGGAAGCGTCGGCAATTGGCTGGTGGCGACGGACTCCCCGGGTTTCGGAGTGTCCATATTGGTCACGATGCCGAGCCCGCTGCGCCGCCATTCGAGGACGTCGACGGAGTCGAGCGCGCTGGTCGTGACGACACTGCCGCACACCAGGTCCACGTCCTTGGCCAGCAGACGGTCGATCAGGTCTTTGGTGCGCACGTGCACCACGTTCAGCTCGATGTCGCGGGCGCGGAACTGCTCGGCCACGAGATCGCCGGCGTGGGCGAGGCTGCCGAGGGTGTAGCGAGTCGCGCCGACGGTCAGCGTTCCCCCGAGTTCACGACGGCATTCGTGAATGGTGTCGAGCCATTCGGCAAGGGTGCGGCGAGCCTGCTGTGCGACTGCGCGCCCGGTGTCGGTAAAAAGCACGTCGCGGCCGCGGCCCTGGCGGTGCAATAATGGTTCTCCGCACAATTCGGAGAAATTGCGGTTGAGAGTGTCGAGCTGTTTTTGCACACTGGACTGGTCGCGGCCGAGCGTGCGGGCCGCGGCGAGGGCGGTTCCGGTTTCCGCGACCGTGATCAGCGTGCGCAACTGGTCGAATGTCGTGTCGAGCAGGGCAGGCGACGAGCGCAGGAGCCTGCTGAGCACGTTGAACGACGGCGACCGGAACGGGCTGGGTGCGGACATCAGGGCAGGACTCGCCTTCTCATTCTCTTCGCGGACGCCGGAGAGCTTAACCCGGCCTTCCTGATCTCGCGGCCAGTTAAAAAAATCTACAGATTTTATCGGTGAACCAGTGGACGGCGCAAGCGGTCGGCGGGAAACTGCGTGACGCTTGATTCGATTGCTGATCCAAGGAGTTCGACAGAAGTGAGTTCGTACAGTTCCGCCGGCGCGCGCCGCTCGCGCACCCTGACGGTCGGCGGAGGGCTGGGTTTGCTCGGCGCGCTCAGCGGACTGCTGTGGGGTGCGATGGTGCTGGTGCAGGGCGAAGGTTTGCTTCGCCCCGCCGTGCAGGAATACCTGCAGACCGAGGCCCGGGACCTCGCTTCGAGCGGCCTGCTCACGGCCGACGATTTGACCAAAATCGCCATGGCGTCGTTCACCGCCCGCGCGGCGATCTGGCTGGTCATCGGCTTGGTGACGCTGGTGTCGGCCGCGATGGTGCTAGCCGCGCACAACTGGGCCCGAGTGGTGCTGACGGTCTTCGCGGTCTTCGGCATCGGCCTCGGACTGCGTGATCTCATCGACGTGAACCCGGCCCTGCTGAACGCCTTCGACACGATCGCGGTGCTGAGCCTGCTGGCAGTGCTCGTGGTGCAGTGGCTGCCCGGCGCCAACCGCGCGGTTCGGGCACGGAAGAACGCGGTGCTGTCCCGGAAGGCCGCCGCGTTCGCGGTCTGAGCGGTGCTTACGGGCGGCACGTCTGAGGGGTCGTGCCGCCTGGCAAGCCGAACTGCCGAGGCGGTGCCGGAGGGTCGACTGCGTTGGGGCAGTCGGGGGCGTCGCTGGAGGGGGAATTGTTCGAGGGGGCGAGCTGTCCGGCAGCGTTTCGGGGGAAGCGGTGCGTCAGGTGAGGCTGCGCGGGGAACGGCGTGGGAGAGGCGTCGTTCGAGGGGGCAGCCGTCGGCGGCAGCGCTTCAGGGGAAGCGACGCCGGGAGGGGAGTCCCGGGTGAGGGGGAGTTCCGCCTCGCCGCTTGACGGGCGGCGAGGCGGGACCGGGTCAAAAAGCAGCTGAGCACGGTTCAGGCCGACAAGTATCCGGCAGCACAGCTCTAGGACAACGCCCGCTTCCACACTTCCGCGGCGCACTGGCACAACTCGCCCGGCTCCACCGCGGCCGGGTCGAGCAGGCGTTGCAACGCGATGCCCCGGAGTTGCCCGACGATGGCCACGGCGATCTGTTCCGGGACGACCTCGGCGCGGATGGTGCCCTCGGCGATGCCCGCGGAGATTTCGTCGCGCAGGTCGTCTCGGAAGGCTTGGTCGCGTACGCGGAAGATCGGGGCCAGTTCTGGCGCGGTCATGGATTCCGCCCACAGCACCAGGAAAGCCCGGCTCAGCACGTCCGGTTCGCTGAGCTGGGCGAGGTAACCGTCGATCAGCCGCAGCAGGCGGTCCAGGCCGGGTGGCAGGTCGGCCAGACCGGGGACGAAACCGGGCTGTGCGGTGCGGGCCAGGTGTTCCAGCAGTGCTTGTTTGCCGCCGAAATGGTGGGTCACCAGGCCGCGGCTGTACCCGGCGCGTTCGCCGACCCGGGCCAGCGTCACGGCGCGCACGCCTTCCTCGACGACCAGTTCGGCGGCGGCTTTCAGCAGGGCGGCCGACGCCTGGTCGCGGCGTTCCTGCTGCGTGCGGCGCGGCGTGGGCATGGGGAGAAACCCTACAAACATACTTGCCAGCTGACAAGCAAGTATGCGTAGAGTGGCCACGACGACAGGGAGGAAGTCCGATGACCGCAGTGTTCGTCCACGGCAATCCGGAAACCGCCGCGGTGTGGGAGCGTCTGCTTGCCGAGCTGGGCGACCGGTCGGCGGTGTGCCTGTCTCCGCCCGGGTTCGGCGCGCCGTTGCCGGACGGGTTCGGCGCGACGGCTGTCGAGTACCGCGACTGGCTGATCGCCGAGCTGGAGAAGTTCCCCGAGCCGGTCGACCTGGTCGGGCACGACTGGGGCGGCGCGCACGTGCTCAACGCCGTCATGGCGCGTCCGGAGCTGGTGCGCAGCTGGGCCAGCGACACCGCGGGCGCGTTCGAGCCGGATTACGTCTGGCACGACCTCGCGCAGGCGTGGCAGAAACCGGGCGTCGGCGAGGAGACCGTCGCGGCGATGTTCGGGGTGCCGGTGGAAGCCCGGACCACGCGCCTGGTCCGCGGCGGGATGCACGAATCGGCGGCCGCCAAGGTCGCCGAGGGGATGAACGACGACATGGCCCGCGCGGTGCTCCCGCTCTACCGGTCCGCGGCGCAGCCGGCGATCGCGGAATCCGGCCGGGACCTCGAACGCGCGGCGGAGCGTCCGGGGCTCGTCATCCTGGCGACCGAGGACCACTTCGTCGGGACGGACGAGCAACGCCGCCGTTCGGCCGCGCGCGCCGGGGCGAAGCTGGCGGTGCTGGAGGGGCTCGGGCACTGGTGGATGACGCAGGACCCGGTCCAGGGCGCGCGGGTCCTCACGGAATTCTGGGAAGCGTCCGAATAGGACAGTTCAGGCACGCGCGACGAGGTGGAACACCCGGCTGAGCCGCCGGTACGGATCTCGTCGCGCGGCCTCCAGTTCGACCGCCGCGATCTCGTCGATCCGGCTTTCGTCGCCGTCGAGGTCCATCCAGTCGGCGAACAGCCAAACCCCGTACCAGGCAAGCGGTTCGGCACCCTGTCCGACCAGCAGCTGCGACAGTCCAGCGACCGTGTCGGCCCGGGTGTTCACGCCGAGGACGCCCGGCTCGGTCTGCGCGTCGAACGCCGCCAGTGCGTCGCTCCATCGTCCTTCCAGCGCGGGGAGAACCGCCAGCGTCTCGGCGTTGAGCGCCATCACCGAGACGATCCCGCCGGGTGCCGCGCAGGCGCACAGCGCGTCGATCATTGGCACGGGATCGTCTATGTACATCAGCACGCCGTGACACAGCACCGCGTCGAATTTCTGGCCCGCGACCGCCGCGACGGCGTCCTCGCCGCGGCTGCGCACGAGCCGGACGCGTTCCCGGACCTCGGCCGATTCCGCGGCGAGACGCTGCTCCGCCATCGACAGCATCGCGTCGGACGAATCCAGCAGGACGACGTCGTAACCCAGGCGCGCCAACGGAAACGACTGGTGCCCGGCCCCGCCGCCGACGTCGAGCACGGTCGCCGGCGGTGGCGGCAGATGCGCCAGCAGCTGCTGATGCAGGACGTACGTGCGGACTCGGCCCTTGACGGTCGCGTACGCGCCTTCCACGAACGGACTCGCCAGCGCGGCCCAGGCGTCGGGTTCCATGCCGTTCATAGTGCGCCCGGATCGAGAGTGACGCGCGTCACATAAGCTCCATGTCCAGAACCCGCCCGCGCCTCCGACCACTTCGCGAAAGACCCCGAAACCGCGAGGAGCAAGACGATGAAGTTCCTGATCAGCCTGCACATCAACCAGTCCGTCCTCGACGCGCTGACCGACGAGGAGAAGGAAGCTCTCGGCAACGGCGTCAGCGCGTTCATGGAGTCGACGAAGAAGTCCGGCGAGCTGATCGCCGCCCAGGCGCTCGCCGATCCGTCGCAGGCCGCGGTCGTGTCGGTCCGCGGCGGGCAGCCGGTGGTGACCGACGGGCCGTTTCTCGAGGCCAAGGAGTTCCTCGGCGGCTACTACCTGATCGACGTCGAGAGCAAGGAGCGCGCGATCGAGCTGGCCGCGCAGGTCCCGGACGCCGCGATCGAGGGGCTCGGCGTCGAGGTGCGCCAGGTGATGTTCTCGGAAGGGCAATTGGACGCGTGAAGCCTCCCTCCGTCGAGGACCTGCTGCGCGAGCTCGTGCCGCAGGTTCTCGGCGTGTTGGTGCGCCGGTACGGCCAGTTCGAGGGCTGCGAGGACGCGGTGCAGGAAGCCGTCCTCGCCGCTTCCCAGCAGTGGCCGGTCGAGGGCGTGCCGAACAATCCGCGCGCCTGGCTGTCGACGGTCGCGTCCCGGCGTTATGTCGACCAGCTCCGCAGCGATCAGGCGCGCCGCGAGCGGGAGCTGGCGAACGCCACCGAGACCGCGCCCGAGGTGCCGGACACCGACGACACGCTGCTTCTGCTGTTCCTCTGCTGTCATCCCGCGTTGACCCCGGCGTCGCAGACCGCGTTGACCCTCCGCGCGGTCGGCGGCCTGACCACGGCCGAGATCGCCCGCGCGTTTCTGGTGCCGGAGGGCACGATGGCGGCGCGCATCAGCCGTGCCAAACAGCGGATCAAGGCGGCGGGCAGTTCGTTTCCGGGTGCCGAAAGCCCGGAGCGGCTGAATGTAGTGCTGCAGGTGCTGTACCTGATTTTCAACGAGGGCTACACCGCGTCGTCCGGCAGCGATCTGCACCGCGCCGACCTGGCGTACGAGGCGATTCGCCTGGCCAGGATGGTGCACGAGCGACTGCCGGACGACAGCGAGGTGACCGGTCTGCTCGCGTTGATGCTGTTAACTCACGCTCGTCGCGCGGCCCGCACCACGCCGTCCGGCGACCTTGTCCCGCTGGCCGAACAGGACCGCACGACGTGGGATCGCGCGATGCTCGACGAGGGCACTGAGCTGGCGAAAGCGTCGCTGGGCGGTGCGCAGCTCGGTCCGTACCAGCTGCAGGCGGCCATCGCCGCGACGCACGCCGACGCGGCGACCGCGGACGAGACCAACTGGCGGCAGGTGCACGCGCTTTACCTGATCCTGGAACGGATCGCGCCGAATCCGATGGTGACGTTGAACCGCGCGATCGCGCTCGCGGAAACCGAGGGGCCGCGCGCCGGGCTCGCTCTGTTGTCCACATTGGACAGCGAGGAGCGGATGGCGCGGCACCACCGGTTGCTGTCGGTGCGGGCGCATTTGCTGGAGAAATCCGGGGATCTGCCCGGTGCGTACGAGAATTACCGGCTGGCCGCGAAGGCGACGGCGAGTATCGCTGAGCAGCGTTTCCTGACCGCCCGGGCCAGTCGGGTGAAGCCGAGCCGGTAACGCGCGGAAGCTCAGGATTCGGCGAGCTGGTCCGTCGCCTGCTGGTAGGCGTCGGCGGCCCGGGCGAAGTAGTCGAACAGGACCGCCACCTCTTCCGGCCGGTAGCCGCGCAGGATCTCGCCGATGCTGGCGCGCGCGGGGGCGAGCGCCTTGTCCAACCCTTCGGGCTGGTGCAACGGCTGGACGACGACCTTGCGCCGGTCGCCGGGGTCCGGTGCGCGGCGGACGTAGCCGCCCTCTTCGAGGCGGTCGACCAGACGCGTGGTCGGGCCGGTGGTCAGGCCGGCCATCCGGCCCAGCTCGCTGGGGGTCATCGCGCCGTGCAGTTCCAGGATGTTCAGCGCGTACAGGTCGGTCGCGCCCAGTCCGACGGCTCGTGCACTGGCCTGGGAGTGCAGCAGCACCGCGCTCAAGTAGCGCCGGTAGACCGCCGACGGATCCTCGGCTGTTGACATCCCGCCTCCCGTCTCATAATCTCTTCCTCAACGAAGAGAAATCTTCAGAGCAGTTACTTCTCTGAAGAAGATACCATGGGGAGACATCATGAACACGCTGGACACGGACGTCGCTGCCATCACCGCCGTGCTGGATCGGCTGGTCGCCGCGTGGGACAGCGCGGACGGTGCCGCGTACGCCGCGGAGTTCACGCCCGACGCCACCTACATCACCTATGTCGGCACCCTCTACCAGGGTGCGGAGGAGATCGGCCGGGCGCACCAAGCGCTCTTCGGCAGCTTCCTCAAGGGCACCCGGTTGCTTCACGAGGTGCAGAGCATTCGCCGCGTCGGGCCCGACTCGGCGCTCGTCATCACCCGGGGCGCGACCGGCAAGGGCGCGAAATCCGCTGAGCTGGACAAGGTCCAGACCTACAGCCTGGTCCGCACCGAGGCCGGGTGGAAGGTCGCGGCCTTCCAGAACACGAAGCGCAAACCGTTGCTGGAAGCGGTGTCCTTCAAGTTCCAGCCGGCGAGCAAACCGGCCGCCGCCTGACCGCGCGGAGGAGTGCCATGTCTTCGCTCGCTGTCGTCGCCGCGACCGGGCGCACCGGCCGGCTGCTCGTCGAACGCGGTCTGGCCGCCGGGCACGAGGTGACCGCCATCGCCCGCGAGCCGGGGAACCTCGACCTCGACCATCCCCGGCTCACCCGCCGCGCCGCCGACGCGCTGGATCCGGAATCGCTGCGCGGGGCGCTCGCCGGACACGAGGCGGTCGTTTCCGCGCTCGGCTCGACCGGTCGCGGCCCCACCACCGTCTATTCCGCCGGGACCGCGGCAATCGTCTCGGCGTTGCCGCCCGGCGCACGGCTGGTCGTGCTCTCCTCCGCCGGTCTCGCGACACCGCCGGACGCCGGGCCGGGTGCCCGGGCGGTCAGCCGGATCCTGCGCTGGGTGCTGCGGCATCCGTACGCGGACATGGCGCGGATGGAAAAGGTGCTGGCCAGCTCCGGGCTCGCGTGGACCGCGGTGCGGCCAAGCGGATTGACCGACCGGCCGGGAACTGGCCGTCCTCGCGTTTCCCTCGATGCCGCCGAACGTCTCGGCCCGCGTACAGCCCGGGCCGATTTGGCCGCCTACGTGGTGGACCACCTGGACGATCCGCGGATTTTCGGGCGGGTGGTCGCGGTCTCGTCGTAGCGGGTAGCTTCGCGGAGGTGTCCCGCACGGTGCCCGACGAGGTCATGCGCGTCTCCATTGTGGACCGGCTGTTCGCCCGCGCCGGCGACGAACGGCCGTTGTTCACCCACCAAGATCACCATCGCGGCGTCGAGCACACGTTGACGTGGGCGGAATTCGCCGCCGAAGTCCGGATCGTGGCGGGGGAATTGCGCCGGATCGCGGAACCGGGCGAGCGCGTCGCGATCCTCGCCGGGCAGGAACTCGCTTATCCGCTGGCGTTTTTCGGCGCGCTCGCCGCCGGGATGGTCGCCGTTCCGTTGATGCTGCCCGGCAATCGCGCGCAGGCCGACCGGCTTTCCGGAGTCCTCGCCGATTCCGGCGCGCGGGTGTGGGCGACGTCGTCCGCCGTCGCGGCGAAGGTGCGCGAGTTCAGCGATTCGGCCGACCTCGTAGTGGTGGACGAGCTGTCCGGGCCGGGCGCCGATCCGGTCCGCGCCGATCCGGAAAGCCCGGCCTACCTGCAGTACACGTCGGGGTCGACGCGCGAACCGGCGGGCGCGGTGATCCCGCACCGGGCGATCGTCGCGGCCTGCTGGCAAGCCAGCCGCGCCTACGGTTCGGACGAGCAGACGACGTGTGCCGGCTGGATTCCGTTCTTCCATGACATGGGCCTGATCCAGTTGCTGTGCCTGCCGGTTTACGTCGGCGGCCGGTCGGTGTTCATGTCCCCGGCGGAGTTCGTGCACCGGCCGCAGCGGTGGCTGCGCCAGCTTTCGGACTATCCGGCCGTCTTCACCGCGGCCCCGAATTTCGCCTACGACCTGGCCGCCGACGTCGGCGCGGAGGACGACCTCGACCTCTCGGACGTCCGCGTCGCGCTCAACGGAGCCGAGCCGGTTCGGCCGCGCACGGTCGAGCGGTTCCACGAAGTATTCGGCCCGTACGGGTTCCGTCCGGAGGCACATCGGCCGTCGTACGGGCTGGCGGAGGCCACGGTGTACGTCGCGAGCGCGGGCGAAGAAGGACCGCGCGGCGCGGTGCTCGACCGGGAAGCGTTGGCCCAGGGCCGCGCCGTCGAAACGCCGGACGGCCAGCCGGTCATGTCGGTGGGACGGCCGGTCGGGCAGCTCGTCCGGATTGTCCACAACGGACACGAGCAGCCCGAGGGCGAGGTCGGCGAGATCTGGGTGCACGGCCCGAACGTCGCGTCCGGCTATTGGGGCCGCGGCGACGCGGAAGCGTTCGGCGGGGTCCTCGACGGGCTCGACGGCTGGTTGCGCACCGGCGACCTGGGCGTCTTCCACCGCGGCGACCTCTACGTCACCGGCAGGCTCAAAGACCTGATCGTCGTCGATGGCCGCAACTTCCACCCGCAGGACCTCGAAGCGGCGGCGGGCGAGGCGCATCCGGCGATCCGCCGCGACCGGGTCGCCGCGTTCGTGCGTCGCCGACGAACAGGGCGAGGGCGCGATGGTGGTCGCGGAATGGGCCCGCGACGCCGAAGCCGAGGTCAAGGACGTGACCCGGGCGGTGCTGCGAGCGGTGTCACGAGAGCACGATCTCACCCTCCGCGCGGTACGCCTGGTCCCTTCTGGCGGACTTCCGCGCACTTCCAGCGGGAAGGTCGCCCGGTCCGCCGCCAAGGCGCGTTACGGTGGCGTCCGTGGGTGATCACTGCGCCGAGGTCACGAAGGTCGTCAGCGACACCTTCCGGCTCGACCCGGCCCTCGTCGTGCCCGACGCTCCGCTCGAGGAGCTCGGCATCGACTCGAAGGGCCGGATCCGGCTTCTCGCGGCGCTGGAGATCTACTACGACGTGTCGATCGATCTGGACGAGCTCGATCGGTTCACCGACGTGGAATCCGTGGCGGACGTGCTCGCGGAGGCCCTGGCAGCTAGCCGAGCTGAGGAGAAGCACTGAAATGAGCGGTGGGGGCGGGTACACCGCGACAACCGAAGCGTTGTCGAAGGCGTCGAAGAACATCGGTGACCTGGCGGAGAAACTCCTTGACGACAATCCGGACCTGGAAAACTCCGAGCTGACCAAGGAGAAGTTCGGGCGCGTGCACCAGGCGCACGCCGACAAGTACCTCGAGGGCGCCAAGCAGCTGTGGGGCGCGCTCTCCGGGTACAGCAAGGCTCTCGAAGCGTTCGGCACGAACATCGGCACCGCCGGGTCCGCGTACGGCAAGAACGAGGACAACCAGGCCGGCACGATCGACAAGACCGGCAACGGCGTCGACGGGATTCTCTGATGGCGGACGAAAACAAGCCGAAGACGTGGCCGGATGTCAAGGCGCTGCTCGACAACTCGGCGGTGCCGCCGGAGCTGAAGGACGGGCTGCTCCGGGCGTGGGTCAACGAACATCCGAACCCGGGCGGCGACGAGGGCAAGGACGTCGAGAAGTACCTCAAGGCCTACGGGCGGACGTTCATCACCATCCCGAAGAATCCGTTCGAAATGCCGGGCGGCGCCCCGAAACTCGACGAGATCTACGAGGAGGCCCGGCGGAAGGGCCAGCAGAACAGCTACAACCAGGACGAGAAGAAGAAGGAAGTCGACAAGGGCAAGGGCGAGCTCGACAAGAAGCAGCCGCCCGCGCCCGGCGAGGGCAAGGACGCCGGGGCCACCGGCACCAAGACTTCCGACGAACTCTTCGACCCGGCGGCCGCCGCGCTGCGAGTGTTCGAGACCTTCGGCGGGCTGCTCGAGAAAATCCCCGACGACTGCAAGGGGAACACGCGCAAGCTCGACCTCGACAAGGACATCCGCGGTCCGTTCGACGAGCAGCGCGGGATCAGCTTCGAGAGTTTCGTCAACGACGCCATGCATTTCAAGCACGGCTCGGAAACCGTGAAGGCGACGCTGACCGACACCGGGACCGAACTCGGCACCCTGTTCGGGACCTGGACCGGCGCCGGTGCCGACGCGGCGTCGGACCGGTACAACGAGAGCATCCAGAAGAAGGCGGCGAAGCTGGGGGAGGACCTCAGCCACGCCAGCGAAGCGACGCTGCACACCACGAAGACGCTGTTCGACCTGTGCAAGGGGAAGGCCGACCAGGTCATCGCCCTGTACCGCGACCAGGTCGGCAAGGCTGATTACACGATGGCGCAGAAGGTCATCGCGGTCGCCAACGGCGAGCACGGCAGCGTCAACGACCTGGCCCAGATCGCCGGGTGGATGGACTACAACTTCGGCACCAACCTGGTCGACACCCTCAACGACCAGGGCTGCTGCGACGACGACGAGATCCAGAGCCACGGCAAGGACCTCGCCAAGCAGTGGATCATGAACCAGTTCAACCCCGACATGTGGGACACCATCTACCTGGGGTTCGAGAAGGCCTGCAAGGACGCCAAGGACCTCGTCGACAAGGCTTACGACGCCCTCGACAAGGAGATGGGCAAGCTCAAGAACAAGTTCGAGGGCGCCACGGACGGCGGAGCTGGCGGGGCCGGGGGCTCGGGTGGTCCCGGCGGGCCTGGTGGCGGTGGTCCTGGCGGTGGCGGTCAGGGGCCGGGCGGGGGCGGCCAAGGCGGCGGTCCGGGTTCTGGCGGTCCGGGTTCTGGCGGTCAGGGTAACGGGCGGTTACGGCGGTGGCCAGGGTGGCTACGGCGGTGGTTCCGGCAGCGGTCACGGTGGCGGCACTGGGGGTGGCACTGGCGGCGGGTCCGGTTCGGACATTCCGCAGGCCCTCCTTCCGGCGGCGCGGGCGGCGGCTTTGGCGGCGGTACGGGAGGCGGCACCGGCGGCGGATCCGGTTCGGGTGGCGGTTCCGGCAGCGGATCCGGCGGAGGCGGCGGGAAAGTTCCCGACCTCGACGTCCCGTCCGAGGTGCCGGGCGGCGGTCCCCTCGGCGGGGGCTCGGGCGGCGGGACTGGCGGCGGCGGTCCGGTGGACGGCCCGCCGATCAAGACCGACTCCGGCGGCGGATCCGGCTCCGGCGGGCCTGGTTCCGGTTCGGGCTCGGGCGGTTCCGGGGGGCCGGACCAGGGCCAGTCCGAGGAAGAAGCCAAGCAGCGGGCCGAGGAAGAGGCCAAGCAGAAGGCTCAGGCGGAGGCGAAGCAAAAGGCCGAAGCCGCGATGGAGTCGCTGAAGAAGGACTCGCAGGGCAGTCACGGCGGCGCTCCCCTCGGCGGACCGGGCGGCGGCGAACCCGGTTCGCCCGGCCCCGACGGCAAGGGCCCGGACGACAAGGGTTCCGACGGCAAGGGCCCGGACGACAAGGTTCCCGGCGACAAGGGCGGCGGCGGTTCGCCCGGCGGCGGCGGTCCGGTGGACGGCCCGCCGATCAAGACCGACCCCGCCGACGGCGGCCCAGGTGGCGACGACGGCAAGCCGGGCGACGGCAAGCCCGACGACGACAAGAACCACGACGGCAAGCCCGACGAGGACGGCCGGGAGGTCCTGAAGGTCAAGCAGGGCGACAAGACGTTCGAGATGTCCGAGCCGGATCACGACGGCAAGATGGACATCAAGATCGGCGAGGGCTCCGGGCCCGTCAAGGACTTCAAGATCGACTGGTCCGACGACAAGTCCGCGCACGACGGCGGGGACGGTCAGCACGGCGACGAGGTCCACCACCCCGGTCCGGACGGCAAGATCCACCTCCGCGACGGCGACACGAAGATCACCGCCGAGCGTCCGGACGGGCCGAACGGGCCGACTGTCGTCACGGTCGACGACGGCAAGGGCAACCCGACGACCTACACCCTCGGCGAGGAGGACAAGCCGCACGGCACGCGTCCGGTCGACCATGGTCCGGAGATGCCCGGCGACAGCACCGGCCACCACGCGGGCGACGGTCCTGGCCAGCACCCCGGTGACCACAAGGGACCCGACGGTCCCGGGCACGGCGGTGCCTCGCCCAGCAGCCACCCCGTCGGGCGTCCGAGCGAAGGCGGCCCGGGCCCGGAAATCTCGCACACCGGCGACCCGCTCGGCGGGCATCCGGCAGGCGACCCGGCGCATCCGGCGGGAGACGGCCCCGGGCAGGGAGCGTCGCACGGCGGCGGACACCACGCGGGAGAACCGGTCCAGCCGCTGGACCACGGCGTTCCGAGCGGCGCGCCGGGCCATCCGATCCAGGGCGGTCCGGGACCAGAGGTTTCGCACACCGGCGTGCCTGCCGGTATCCCGAGTGCTCCGCTGCACGGCGGGCCCGTAGTCGGGGTCGACAGCACGCCCGTGTCCGGTACCCACACCGGCGGCGGGTTCTCGCAACCCGCGGGCGACCACTCCGGCGGGGGTCAGCCCGGTGGCGCCGGAATGCCCGGCATGGGCGCGATGGGCGGCGGACACGGCGGCGGTGGCGGCGGTGGCGAAACCGAGCGGCGCGCGGCGTACCGCGTGGAGGGCGCGGTCTTCGACAACCTCGCCGAACCCGCCAGCCGGATCACTGGTTCACTCGACGATGACGACGACGCGCCGATCATCCGGACCAGGTAGGAGGGACGCATGAGCGAAACCGCCGCGATGAAGGCCGAACTGGACGCGCTGGTCCGGGAGCAGGCCGATCGCCGGGCGCTGCGCGAGCAGAAGGCCGAGGAGATCAAGGCGCAGTCCCAGGAGTACATGACCAAGCAGGTGCAGGCGGCCGAACGGTACGTCCAGCACCGGCGGGAATTGGGCAAGCGCAAGACCAAGTCCGGCTGGAGCACGGACCGGCCGAGCACCGACCCGCCCTCGGCGTTCGACTCCGACGAGTTCGGCAACGAGCCGGGTTCGGCCTCCCCGTTCGCGGTGACACCGAACCAGCCCGCCCTGCGGACCGAGGCACCGCGTCGTCCGGCGCGCCGCCCGCGTCCGGTGGAGGACGACGAGGACGACGACGCTTTCCTCAACAACCGCTGGCGCGATTGAGGTCCTGAACCGGGAGGGGCTGCGCGGCCCCTCCCGGTTCAGACCCGGACGAGCATTTTCCCGACGTTCTCCCCGCACAGCATCCCGATGAACGCGTCCACGATGCCGGAAAACCCTTCCGCCACAGTCTCATTCACCAGCACTCGCCCGCTGCGGACGTGCGGGACCACGAATTCCTCGAACTCTTCGCGGGCGTCCAGGTGATTGCGCACCAGAAACCCTTCGATCCGAAGGCTTTTCCCGACGACGTCGAACAGGTTGTGCGGCGCGCTCGGTGGCGTGCGCAGACTGTTGTACTGCGCGACCGAACCGCACCAGGCGACCCGGCCGTGGTCGCGGAGGGCGTCGATCGCGGCAGCCAGGTGATCGCCGCCGACATTGTCGAAATACACGTCGATCCCGTCCGGAGCCGCTTTCGCGAGCAGATCGGTGACCGGGCCGTCGTGGTAGTTGAAGGCGGCGTCGAAACCGAGATCGCGAGTTAGGTGCTCGACCTTCGCCGCGGACCCGGCGCTGCCGACGATCCGTTGTGCGCCAAGCAACCGGGCGAGCTGTCCGGCCGCGCTGCCGACCGCACCGGCCGCGGCGGAGATGAACACGTCGTCGCCGGGACGGACCTGCGCGATCCGGGTCAGGCCGACGTACGCGGTGAGCCCGGTCCCACCGAGAATGCCCAGGTAGGCGCTGAGCGGAACGCCGTCCGCCGGGGTGATCGTCCGGAGGTCGGCGGTGGTGAGGACGGCGTGGGTCGCCCAGCCGTGCCGGTGGAACACCGTCGTGCCGACCGGCAGCGTCGGCTCCTTCGACTCGACGACCTCGCCGATCGTGCGTCCTTCGAGACCCGCGCCGAGTTCCCAGCCACCCCACTCCATGAACTCGCGCATATACGGATCGACGGACAGGTAACGGTTCTCGACCAGCACCTGTCCGTCGGCGAGGTCCGGCAGCGGCTGGGTGACGAACTCGAAATCAGCGGCACTCGGCGCGCCCTCGGGGCGGCGGACCTGGCGGACGGCGGTCAGGGACACGGGATCTCCTTGGTTGGCTCTGACCAGCAACTTAAGCGTGACAACGCCACTCGGGCAGATCTCCGGATCGATGGACCGGCTTGATCCATGAATCTCGCTCATGGTGGCAGCTAGGCTGGCCGCATGGATGCTGTCGACCTCACGCCGGGCGAGCTGCGCCTGCTGCTCGCGGTGGAGCGCACCGGCAGCTTCACCGCCGCGGCCGCCGAGCTGAGCCTGACTCAGTCCGCGGTCTCGCACGCCGTCCGGACCTGCGAACGCAAGGTCGGCGCCATCCTGTTCGACCGCGGCCGCACCGGCGCCCGACCCACCGCGGCCGGTGCCCGCGCACTCGTGCACGCCCGGCTGATCCTGCGCCAACTCGACGTCCTTCGCGCGGAAGCCCGAGGCGCGGCCGCCGGGGCACTGACCGGTCCGTTGCGCATCGCCGCTTTCCGCAGCGCCGCCGCACATCTCCTGCCCGCGGCACTGGAACGCTTGACCGCCAAGCATTCCGGTCTGCACCCGCAGGTCCTGATCGTCCCCGAACTGGGCCGCGGCACCGCGGGCGAGGTCGCCGACGGCCGCGCGGACGTCGCCATCGCCACCCTCGGCGAGGACGAAACCCCACCGACCGGTTTGGTCGCCGGGGAACTGTTCCGGGAGCCGTACTTCCTGGTCAACCCAGGAAACCAGCCCGAACCGCGCGGCCTGCCGCTGCTTGACTGGCCGGAAAACTGCTCCTCCTACACCCGCTCCTGGTGGGCCCGGCAGGACTGGCTGCCTTCCACGAAAATGGAAGTCGCCGACGACGGGGTGGTCCTTTCCATGGTGGCGCAAGGGATCGGCATGGCGATCCTGCCGAAACTCACGCTCGCCGCCGCCCCGCCGGGCGTCTCGGTCACCCCGATCGCCGACCCGCCCACGCGGCGGATCGGATACGTCGCGACTTACGCGGGTGCGCAATCCCTCGCGGTGCGCGAGTTGGTCCGGGAATTGCGCGCGGTGGCCGAGTTGCAGGCGGTCGAGGAGACCGGCCTTACCGCACCGGGGTGAGCTGTTCCCGGCCGATGACCCGGTCGCGGTACCGGACCGTCAGGTCGAGTCCGGAGATCTCGTAGTGGTAATCGCCGTTGGAAGCAGTGAATCCGGCGGAAGTCTTGTCGGCCGGAAGCGAGACGTGGTTCTCCGCCGTGACCGGTTTGCCCTTGATCTGGCCGTTGTAGCGGTAGGAACCGTCCGAGCCGACGCAGATCGTCACGAGGTGCTTGCCGGTGTCGTACCTGGCCACCAAACTCGCTCCGGCTCCGGAGTCGGGAAGCCACTGGGCCGCCTCGGCCGGGCACGGTGCCGTGGCCGAGGTTTGCGGGGGTTGCCGCAACTGCGAGCCGAGGTTGGCGAGGAAGTCGCTGCCGTACACGAGGGCCAGGAAGCCGAAGACACCCAGCATCACCCACGGGAAGACCCGCCGTTTCCTCCGGCGCCGGACATACGGGCGCGGAGTGCACGACGGCGGCTTCGGCAGGGCCTTCGGCGGAGGCGGCCGCATCGGCGGCGGGGGTTTCGGGGCCAGCGCGATCGTCGGCCGCTCCGCTTCGGTGTGCTTGGATTCCACGAACGCGACGGTTTCCTCGGCCGAGATCGCGAGCGGACGATGGTCGGGCAGGGCCAGTTCTCCGGTCGCGCTGCCGGCTTCCCGGCCGCAGACCCGGCACGTCGACTGTTGTGCGTAGTTGTTCGTATGGCAGGAGTCGCACGACCAATCAGCTTTGTCCGGCATCGAATACCACCACCTCGTCGTCGTCTCCGGAGCGGAAGGTCACCCAGTTCTCGTCGCGGGGAGCGCGACGGACCGGAAGCGGCGCGAGCACCGGAGCCGACGGCGGCGCGGGCGGCCTCGGGGGAGCGGAACCGTGGTGCCCCACCGCGGTCACCTCGTCGACCAGCCTCTGCAGGAAGATCCGGTGCCGCTCCGGGAACCACATCGGGAGTTCGACCAGTGCGTCCCGGCCCCAGCGCGCGGTCAGGTCCAGCCGGAGCAGTTCCTGGCCCGCCAGCCCGGGTTCGACCGAGAGCGCCGCCGCGGTGCAGTTGCGGACCGGGACCCGGAACACCGCCTGCGGAGTCCCCGGGCGCGGGCGTTCGCTGATGATCAGCAACGCCCGGTCCCGGTACAGCACGACGTCCGGCCCTTCGATCGGCGGCGGCAGCGGACGAGGGGGAGCCTGCGCCGGCGGCGGCACCGCCTGGCGGCGTCGGCTCGGCCAGCGGAAGCGCCTGCTCAAAGGCTGCTCGCGATCGTCGCGATGATCTGGTCCATTTCCCATTCCTCGAGCCCTTCGCCCGCGGTGGACGGGAAGAAGAGCGTGTTGTTCCAGTCGTCGGCGATGTCCTCCCACGGATAGGCCTCGGGGGCGAAGAGCAGGAGCCGTTTGGCCGAGTTCTCCATGCGTGCTCCGCGCTGCTGGGCGTGGCCCCACCAGGAGAAAAGCTCGTCCAGCGAACCCGGGATCGAGGACGGGTAGCCTGCCGCGCCGCGTTGCCGCGGATCGCCGAGCCGGTGCGCGGGCGCGTCGGTGAAGAGAACGATCACGTGCCGCCGCCGGTCGAGACCGGTCTCCCATTCGGACTGCATCGCGACGGCGAGCGCTTCCAGCCCGGACTCGGGTTCGTCCCCGCCGCCGACCGGACGCAGTGCGCGGACGGTGCGTTCGAACTCGTCCACCTTCGCGGGGACGGAAAGGAACTCGGTCTCGGCCAAGGCGTCGTCGGCGCGGTCCCCGAAATCGCGGAACGCCACGACCTTCAAGCGCAGGCTGCGGATCCGCCTGCCCTTGTCGGCCATCTCTTGCATGAGCCTGCCGGGGAAGGTCAGCGCGCTCTCCTTCACGTTGTCCAGGATCGGCTGCATGCTCGCCGTGGTGTCGATGCACAACACGATGTCGACGGCGTAGCCGAGATCGGTCGCGGTTTGCTGGCTCATCGGTTTCCTTTCGCTGGAACGCGGCCGGTGAGGTTGATCCGGACCCGGCTGCGCGCGGCCGGCTGATGCTGCGCGCGCAGCAGGGAAAGCACGTCGTCGATGGCGGGCCGGGCCGACGGACGGTCCCGCATCGTGCCGGACAGCAATTCCGCCCAGTCCTCCGGCAATGCCGGGTCGAGTTTCAGGTCGGCGCCGGCGAGGACCGCCGCGGCGGGGGATTCGAATTCCGCCGGGAACTCGGGCGGGGTGCCGGCCACATAAGTGTGGATCAGCAGTCCCAGCGCGAAAATATCCGCCGCGGTGGTGAGCTGGGACGACCGGACGCCCCGCTCGCCGCGCAGATAGCTGAGCCATTCCGGCGCGCCGTAGTACGGGTTTCCGCCGACCTCCCCGGCTTTCGGCGGTGCGCCCGAAACGTAGGAATCGTCGAAGTCGATCAGTTTCGCGATGTGCAGATCGCTGCGCGGCGGCCGGTGGATCAGCACGTTCTCCGGCCGGAGGTCGCCGTGGACGATCTTGTGCTCGTGCAGCAGCGCGACGCTCTCGCAGAGGGTGTGCAACAGGATGGCGCGATCGCGCGGGGCCAGGTCCGCGGGAGCCACGTCCACCGGGTCGATCCGGTCGGTGATCTTGTAGTAGCGCGTCCCTTCGGCGAAAAAGTCCTTCGCCAGCACGAGATTTCCGGCGTGCGGATGGTCCGCGCGCAGGATCCGCGACAGTTTTTCGTGCCGTTGCTCGAATTTCCGGCAGG
Source organism: Streptomyces sp. AA4 (assembly GCF_000158875.1). Classification (NCBI taxonomy): domain Bacteria; kingdom Bacillati; phylum Actinomycetota; class Actinomycetes; order Kitasatosporales; family Streptomycetaceae; genus Streptomyces; species Streptomyces sp. AA4. The sequence goes on from NZ_GG657746.1 coordinate 57,644, forward strand.
CGGCGAGGCGGCGTTTCTTGTCCTCGACCGAGCCCATCGAGTCCGGACGCGGGCGTTTGGGCTCGAGGAACTCCTTGACGAAGAATTCCTTGCCGTCCTTGCGGGCGAACGCCCACAGGCATTTGCCGGCGTTCGCGTTCGACGGGCGCGTGACGATCTCGTAGCCCCGCACCGCCGAGCCGAGTTTCACGAGCCGTTCCTTTCTCGCGGGGGAAGCCGTCGTTCGTAGTGCCCGCGGTAGGCGAGCCAGGAGCGAGTTCTGGTTTCGACCAAGGCGGTCCGCCCGCCCGCGGCCGCCCGGCGCATCGGTTCGGCGTGTTCTTCGCGCAGCCGGTCGAACCGGGTCCGGAAGCTCGCGCGGACGGCGGCGAAATCCTCGAACCCGAGCGCGACGATCGCGATCGACGCGTCGTCCTGGGTGTAGGACTGGACCTTCTCGGTGAGCAGAATCGACCAGTGCAGCTCGTCCTGCGCGCTCAGCAACGTCTCCCACAGCGCGTGCTCGAACTCCGCGGGAGTGCCGACGTAGCCGAAGAATCCGTCGGTCGCCGTGACGAGCAGGCACGGCAGCCGGGCGGTTCCCTGGCCGCCGTGGATCTGGAACGGGCCGCCCGCCTGGACCAGGTTGGTCATCGGCGGGTCTTGCAGCAGCAGTTCCAGCGCGTCGCCGGGCTCGGCGTCGTCGAGGCTGAGCTGCTGCAGTCCGGCGCGGGGTTCCGCTACGTAGCAGCGGGAATCCCCGGCCCACAGCACGTGCCACGAGACCTGTCCGTCGGCCAGTTCGAAGGCCAACCCGGCGAAGGTGGTCGGAAGTTCGCGCTGGAGCTTCCCCCGGATCCTTCGCGGGCGCAGCACGCCGGCGCCCAGCCGGTTGCCGAGATGCGCCGCGAGCACGTGCGGGGCGATGTTCGCCCGCGCGTCGGTGAACCACTCTTCGACGAGCGCGCGGGCCCGGCGGGACGCGAGCCAGGCTTGGGTGCGCAGTTGCCCGGACGGCGTTCGGCCCGCCGGGGCCCGGCCCGCGCCGCCGACCCCGTCGAAGACGGCGAGCAGCCCGGACCTCGACGGCCGGTGCAGGAGCACGAGCGGGTCGGCGTCCTCGCCCTTCCCCGGGATCCGTTCCGTCCACACCGCGACCGCGGCGAGTGCTTCTTCGGTGTAGTGCCAGAGGCGTGCGCCGCCTCGCGCACCGGGAGGTACGTCCATGCCTCAGCTTTCGTTCTCCGGCTCGGCCGGCCGCAGGGTGCCGCGCAGCCGGCTGGCGCGTTTCGAAGACGGCACCTCGTCCTCGGCGGTGTCCTTCGCCGGGGGAACGTTGCCCTCGACGACTTTGGCTTCTTCGATTTCCGCTTTGGCGCGGGATTCGAGGCTGTCGCGGAGTTTCCGCCGCTTGCCGGGTACGGCCTTGCTGCGGTCGAAGAACTCGCCGAGGACCTGTTCGCGTACCTCGGAGATGCTGAAGTCCTCCATGTCGGCGCCGGTGAAGGCGCGCAGCACGTCGATCTTGGCCTTCATCTCGGCGGCGCGGTCGGCTCGTTCCCGGTCCAGAAGCGCCATCGGGTCGCCGTCGTCGATCGACATGATGTGGGCGAGCATGTCCTCGCGCGTGCCGCCCGCGATCGGCCGCATGGCGTCGTAGGACAGCTTGCGCACGCGGATTTTCCGTTGCTCGGTCACGAAATCCTCGTTGTCGACCATCGAGACCGACACCGAGTAGGCGCTGAGCCGCACGGCGGGCGAATCGCGCGCCGAGTTGAGCCGGGAGGAGATCGCGCTCGCCGCCGCCGCGGGTTCCAGCACGTCGAACCGGGCCGCCGCCTCGCGGACGATCCCGGTGAGCGACGGCAGCAGGCTGGCGGTCATGTCGGTGACCTTGTTCAGCGCGATGGCGACGGGATCGGTGACCTGGCAGGCGAACTCGACGGTGACGCGGAAGGTGAAGGCCGGATCTTTGCTCGCCACGTGGATCGCGAAGGACAGGCCGCGAGTGGCCACGTCGATCAGATGCATCCGGCGGTAGTTGCCGGTCCGGGCGTCCGGCACGCGTTCGCCGTGGTTGACGACGATCGGCGCGCCGGCGGCCCGCTCCAGGACCATCGCGACGCCGAGCTCGGGCGAGCGCAGCGGGGCGCCGAGGCGCATCCGGCGGACTTCGACGCAGCTGAGGACCGGGTTGTACGTGCTCATGATGCTTCTTCCTCGAGGTCGAGCAGGGTGTCGTGGAATTCGGCGGCCTGGTCCGACGGGTCGTGCGGGTCGCTCGCCCAGCCGCGCAGGAGGTGCAGGATCCGTTCGAAATCGCTCGTCCCGCGGTCGGCGATTCCAGCCAGCACGCTGAGTACGGGTTCCGCGGTCGAACGGTCGCGGTCGCAGATGCGGACCCACGACCGCAGCGCGTCCTCGGCGAGGCCCCGGGCCGCGGAGTTGGCCAACGCCCGCCCCCAGAGTTCGGAGAGCACTTCCCGGTGCCGGGATTCTTCGCGCATCAGCAGCGGACGCTCGCCGCGGCCGGCTTCGGGCTCGACGGCGAAGGCGAACATCGTCAGGGCTTTGACCTCGGATTCCCCGTCCTCGGAACGCTCGGTCCATTCGAGCAGGGCCTGCAGCACCTCCCCCGCGCAGCCGGACTCGAGCAGTGCCTGAGTGCTGACGGCGACGGATTCCAGCAGGCCCCAGTCGCCAAAGCGGACGAGGCGGCGCAGGACGCGCAACGCCCGCCGGGGGTTCTCCGTGCCGAGCTGCCCGCCGACCGCGAGGCCCGCGGTGATCGGCAGCCTGCGGATCTTCGGCTCGCCGACGAGTTCCGCCCACCGCTCGACATACGACCAGGCGATGCCCGCGTTGCCCGGACTCTGCGTCCCCGCGACGTTGAGCCCGTACGCGGCGCTCTGCTGCAGCAACGGCGATTCGGACGTGGCCCAGTGCAGCAGGTAGCCGTGCACGCCGTGCTCGAAATCGGTGTTCGCGAGGATGCCCGCGGCGTGGGCCGCCCTGGCCCGCACGTCCACGTTCGTGTGGTCGGCGAGATTTTTCAGCCAGGTCAGGATTTTCTCGCGGGCGCCGTCGAGCTCGAGCCACAGGATGCGGAGCACGGCGACCCGCAGGCGAACTGATTTGAACCGCAGGCTGGCGCTGCCCCCGGCTTCGTCGGAATCCAGCTCAAGCCAGCTGCGCTCGGCGACGATCTTGCGGAGGTAGCGCAGGGTGAGCGTCGCCGAACTGCCGTTGCTGAGCTGCCGATGGAGTGCGATCGCCGCGTCCGCGACGTGCAGATAGCTGGCGTTTTCGAGCACTGCGGTGGCGAAGACGAGCGCGACGTCCACACTGCCCGGGTTCTGGCTGAGCCATTCCCGGACCTGCCCGGTCGGATCGCGCAGTTTGTCGAGCGCCTTGCCGAGATCCTCGCCGGCGCGGACGGCGGCGACCACGGCGCGCGCGACGCGAGCGGCGAACTCCGGATTGTCGCGTTCTTCAAGCAGTTCCTCCACCCCGGCCGCGGCCAGCTGATCGCGGAGGGTTTCGGGGTCGGCCCACGGAATCTCGCCGTCCAGCCGCTTGCGCACGATGTCCATCGGATCCGGCAGTTCGAGTTCCTCGACGACGAACTCGACGCGTTTCGTCGCGGTGGCAAGGGATCCGGCGGCCGGGCCGGTCACGACCACGAGGTGGCTTCCCTCGTCCTGCAGGCGTTCGGCGGTTTTCGCGAGCCAGTCGTCGGTGAGCTTGCTCGCGGAGAACTTGCCGTCGCCGTTGTCCGGGTCGACGACGAGGCATCCGCTGCGCGGCCGGGGAATCCGCCAGCTCGGGTTGCCCAGGATCGAGGTGGGCAGGCGGTAGATCACCGCGTCCTCGTCGACCACCTCCCGCAGGGCGGCCAGCGCGCGGCTGAACCGTCCGGTGCTCGCCGCGTCGGCGATGATCAGCAGGTTGGTGTCGCGCAGCCGGTCCACGCAGTCCTGGAAGTCGGGCGGGGGCGCGAAGTATTCGATCGCGGCGAGGTCTTGCGGCTGAGCCCGGCTTCTGCCCGACCGCCGCGCGGTGCTCCGGCTGCCCGGCCCGGCGAGGAAGTCGCCGTCGGCGTGCACCTCGTGGAAGATGTTGACGTTCGTGACGCCTCGCAGCCTGCCGGCGGCTTCCGAGACGATCTTGCTGAACTGCACGTTCAGCAGATCCGAGGCCTGGCCGCGCAGGTCGTGCACGGCCTGGTCCCGGTCCGAGGGCGGCGGGGGGTCCTTTTCGGCCGAGGCGGGCTCAGGGGACGGCGATTCCGCCGGCTCCTTCGGAGCTTCCTCGGCCGGAGTCTCTTCGCTCAAGAGTCAGCTCCGGGGGAAACGGGTTCGGGAATTCGGTCAGCGCGGTCCGGCGTGGAAGTCGCCGCGCACGTCGACCCGGTCGTACTGGTTGACCACGCCGCCCTGGTGCGCGTGGGCGGTGAACTTCGCGGCGGTGGCGGTCCCGGTCGAGGCGGTTCGGTGCAGTTCGGGAACGAGCTGCTCCAGCCGGGTGGCGAGGCGGTCGATGTCGGGCACGGCGTTGCGGAAGTGGACTCGGGCGTCTTGCACGTCGGCGAGCTGGCGAAGCGGCGCGGGCAGCTCCTCGCGCGGAATCCGGGGAGTGTCCAGCAGTACCGGAATAACGCGTTTTCCCAGCTCGAATGCGGTGGTGATCTCCCGGCGGACGAAGTCGCGCGGGTCGTCGAGGAGCCGGTTCCCGTCCTCGTCGGCGGCGTTCAGCCAATTTCTCCCGATCACCACCAGCAGGGCCTGCGAGGCCTTGACCGCGTCGAACAGGTATTGCTCCCATTCGGAGCCGAGTTCGATCGACTTGGAAGCGAAAAAGACGGCTTCCGGGCCGAACGCGCGAGACAGTTCGTGGTCGAGCAGCGCCACGCCGAACCGTTCGTCGACCGTGCGGTAGTTGAGGAAAATCTGGTTCAACGCGGGGCCTTTCCAGGTCTGTCCGCTCGCGTGCGGCACGGCTCGGGGCCGGTCGGGGCGGAGGGTCGGGGGAGCAGAGAGCAATCTTTGGCATCCGAACGGCTGCTTGACAAGACCTACTTGAGGGTAGGGGACCGTTTCCTGTTTCCTCTTGCCGGCGACGCTTTTGTCCAGCTTTTGACTACCGTCGCGGCAGTGCAGTAACGATCTACGGAATCGTCGCAGAATGATCCGATTCCTGGTCTAAATCGCACCGCACGGACTGATCGTTTCCTGTTTCCGGATGTCGCGGGGAACGTTAACCCGCTCGGCGGAGGATTGCCGGTCGGGCAGGATGGGAAACCGACGAAGGGCGGTGCGCCAGGTGTCTTCCGTGCCGGAGACGTTCGGATCGAGAGTGCGAGCGATGCGGATCGCCGAAGGGCTTTCGCTGAGCGAGTTCGCCCGGCGGCTCTACTACAGCAAGGGCCACGTGAGCCGGGTCGAGACCGGTGCGCAGGCGCCGTCGCCGGAGTTCGTGCGGAAGTGCGACGCGGTGCTGGGGGCCGGGGGAGAGCTGATCGACCTCGCCGGGGAAACCGAGCGGGCTGCCCGGCCGGCCGCGGCCGGGGCAACCGAGGAGGAAGTGTGGGTGATGACGATGATGCCCGAGGGCGGCGGCTCGTTCAATCCGGTCGGACGGCGGGACGTGCTGCTCGGCGGAATGGCGGTGATCGCCGGGCTCAAGGTGTCCGGCACCGGCGTCGTGGCCGTGGACGCCGAGGCGCAATTGCTCCAGCACCGGCGTTTGTTCGACGCCGCGCGGGCGTTGGGCCAGTCCTCTTCGCCGGACGTCGTGCTGCCGATGGTGGTGGGGCAGGCGCAGGCGTTGCGCACGCTCGCCACGCAGGTCACCGGCGGGGCTCTGCCGAAGGTGGCCTCGCTGGCGGCACGGACGGCGGAGTACGCGGGCTGGATGGCCCAGGAGTCCGGCGACGACGCTGCCGCCGCTTGGTGGACCGCGCGGGCGGTGCGTGTCTCCGGGGTCGCCGGCGATGACTACCTGTCGAGTTACGCCTTGGTCCGGCAAGCCCTGATCGCCATGTACCAGGGGGACGGGGCGGAGACCGTCGCACTCGCGCAACAGGCGCAGGAAAGGAAAAACGTCCCGGCCCGGATACTCGGGCTCGCGGCACAGCGCGAAGCTCAAGGCCGCGCCCTCGCCGGTGATCCGGATGGCTGCCTGCGGGCGCTGGACCGGGCGCGAACCTGGCTGCAGGACCCCGACGGCGTGCCGGACGGACCGGTGATCGGCACGTCGCAGGTCGCCGATCCGGTCGGGGTCGCGACCGGCTGGTGCCTTTACGACCTCGGCCGCCCGGCGGAGGCAGCGGAAGTGCTGGACCGGGAACTCGCGCGGATCCCGCTCAGCGCCGTACGCGCTCGCACCCGGTTCGGCCTGCGCTTGTGCCTGGCCTACGCGGCGTCCGGCGAATTGGAGCAGGCGTGCCGCCTCGCGCAGCCGCTGCTGGTGCAGCTCGCCCAGCTCGGCTCCGCGACAATCCGCACCGATCTGCGGAAACTGGCGGTGGTGTTGCGAAGGTGGCACGCCCATCCGGACGTCCGTGCCGTAGGTCCCGAGCTGACCGCGGCCTTGAGCACGGCGAGATAACCGGGTCCAGATATGCCTCCTGCTTTTCTCGCGTTCTTCCGCCTTTGCTCCCTGGCAAAAGACCATCGTCCCCGGGAATTTGACCCCTCTCGCGCGCCCGAACGGAGGTTGTGCCTCCCCTCGCGGCCGCCAGACTGAAGGCACGCGGGACCCGTTCCCGCCGCGATGGCCCCGTTGGTCATCGGTCGAGCCCATGCCGGTAAACCGCCTCGGTGCGTGGTTGCTGCTCGTCGTTCCTCCCCGGCCAGGCGGGAGCGAAGGAGGACGGATGAGATTCCGCGGAAAGGCGCCCGCTGTCTTGGCGACTGTCGTCGGGGTGGTGCTGTCGCTGGCCGGATCGGCGGCGCTGGCGGGCAAGGTGCGCGCGCCAGCGTGTTCGCCGGGTACGACGGTCCCCGCCGATGACGGGCCGGTGTGCGGTGTCGCGGGCGCGGGAATCACGTCGTGGCAAGGGATTCGCTACGCCGCGCCGCCGGTGGGCGAGTTGCGTTGGGCCGCGCCGCAGCGTCCCGCGCCCTGGACCGAACCGTTCCCCGCGACCGCGGAGGGCAACGAATGTCCGCAGCCGCCGGGTACCGGTCCGGGGTCGGACAACGAGGATTGCCTCAATCTGACCGTGCGCGTGCCCAACAACGCGGGTCCCGGTCCGTTTCCGGTGATGGTGCAGATCCATGGCGGCGGATTCCTGCTGTGGAAGCCGACCGACGCGAGTCGTCTCGTGGCCGCGGGGCACGTCGTCAGCGTGGAGTTCAATTACCGGCTCGGGATTTTCGGCTTCCTGGCCCACGAATCGTTCGGGGCGCACGCGGGCAACTACGGACTCCAGGACCAGCAAGCCGCGCTCCGCTGGGTGCAACGGAACATCGCGAAGTTCGGCGGCGACCCCCGCAACGTCACGATCTACGGCGATTCCGCGGGCGGTTCGAGCATCTGCGCCCACACCGCTTCGCCGACCTCGGCTGGGCTGTTCAAGCGTGGAATCAGCCAAAGCGGCGAGTACAACTCGCTGCTCGGCGTCGACATCATCTGGCAAACGCAAGACTGCAAAGCAAACCTGCCCACCGAGAAACAAGCGCGGCAAAAGGGCGCACGATTCGCCGCGGCACTGGGTTGTTCGACCGCCGCGTGCCTGCGCGCGCTGCCCGCGCAAGCGGTGCTCAAACAGGCCGACCACGGGAGAAACCCGGACAACGGCACGGTCGCGCCGATCGTCGACGGCAAGACTCTGCCGATGTCCCCCGCCGAGGCTTTCGCGACCGGACAGGTCAATCGCGTAACGCTGATGCACGGCGTCGACCGCGACGAAACTCAGCTGCCGTCCGCCGAGACCGCAGCCGATTACGAGAAATTCCTGAAGCAACAGTACGGAAAGCACGCCGACGAGGTCCGCAAGACCTACCCGCTGAAGCGCTACCCCGCGCCAGCCCCGTACCTCGCGTACCGAACCGCCGTCGCGGATTCCAACTCGGTCTGCCCCGCCCTGCTCAACGACGAGCGGTTGTCCCGGCACCTTCCGGTCTTCGCCTATCAGGTCGATGACACCGACATCCCGCCGCAGTTCTTCGTCGACCCCGCCAAGCCGAACGGCGCCTACCATGTCGCCGAATGGCAGCTGATGTTCCCGGACGGGGTCCAGTTGACGCCCAACCAACAGGTGCTCGCCGACCAGATCTTGACGCAGTGGGCGGGTTTCGCCCGCACCGGAAACCCCACTGTGGACGGTGCTCCGCAATGGGATCCGTACACAAAGGACAAGCCGGTGGTGCTGGCGCTCAACGCGGCGGGAGACAGTCAGCTCACGACGGAGATCCCGCGGCAGCATCACTGCGCGGAACTCTGGAACCCGTTGACTCCCTTCCAGCACCGATAAAGCTTGCCTGATCGGGCGGTTTAGCCGGTCTCCAGTGGCAGTGCCTGCCGCCGGACACAACCCTGGTTCGCGTTATCGGACGACACCTCGGAAAGGAGCAGTTTTCGTGAAGCGTGTACTCGGGGGCCTCGGACTGGGGCTGGCACTGGTCTTTCTGTCCACCGCGACGGCACAGGCCGCGCCGTCGGCGATCGGACAGGACAGCCCGGGCTCGAGCCCGGGCGCCAACAGCGGCCTCGGCGGCGTCGGCGACCTGGTCGGCGGCTTGGCCGGAGGCGCGGGAACGCTCGGCTTCCTGCTGCCCTCCCCGAACGGTTCGGGAGCCAACTTCGTCAACGGCCTGATGAACAACCCGGCCGGAGCCATCACCGGAACCCCGGACAGCATCCTGCCGTACGGCCTCCTCGACGGCGGCAAACCGCAGCCGCTGCCCTCGAAGTGACCGCCCCGGGTGCGTCGGCTGGTTCGGCGCACCCGGGCGCTCCCCATCGCAACCGGGTCGTCAACAGCGCCGACCTCGCCGGAGCGGTATTGCCCTGCCCGTGAAAATGACATACGGTTCCGCCACTGACACGCGATTCCGCCGAGGTGGCCGATGACCCAACGCGCACTGGTGCTCGGGTGCGGCGGCACGCTCGGCTTCGCCTGGACCGCCGCTGCCCTCGCCTCGGTCGAGGACCAGCTGGGATGGGACGCGCGCGAGGCAGACGTCCTGGTCGGCACCTCCGCGGGCGCGGAAATGGCGGCACTTCTCGGCGCTGGCATCGGAGTCGACGAGATCATGGCCGCGCTGGTCGGCGAACCCGCGGACGACCGCGTCGTGCGGCATCTCGCTCAGCATCCGGGCCTGCTGCCGCCGTTGCCGACGCCGGTTTGGCCTGGCCTCGGCCTCACCGCGGCGGCGCTGCGCGGGCGAGTCGATTTGCTGGCCGGATTGGCTGGTGCGCTGCCGAGAGGACGCGGCGACGCTGGCTGGCTGCGCGACCTCGGTGCCGCGTTGGCCAATGCCGACGGCTGGGTCGATCATCCGCGGACCTGGCTCGTCGGGGCCGATATCCGCACGGGCGAGCGGGTCGCGTTCGGGAATTCGCAGCGGACCCAGCTCGGCACCGGCATCGCCGCATCGTGGGCCATTCCGGGATGGTTTCCGCCGGTCGCGATCAACGGCCGCAAGTACGTCGACGGCGGCACCGTCTCGCCGACGTCCGCCGATCTCGTCCTTCAGACCGGTGTCGAGGAGGTCGTGCTCCTCCCGCCGATGTCCACCGAGGGCGGCGCGCCCGGCCGCGGTTTCGCCCGTGTCGAGCGACTCGCCCGGCACGCGATGACCCGCCGCGTCGACGCCGAGGTCAAGCACCTCCGCGCCGCCGGAATCCGGGTGCTCCGCATCGAACCCGGCGCGGCTGAACTGGACGTCATGGGTCCCAACTTCATGGACCTGCGCCGCCGCGCCGACGTGCTCCGCGCCTGCCGCACTCTGACCCCAGCGCGCGTGCGCGCCGCCATCGAGCAAGGAGCGACCCGATGAGCTACCCCAAGATCGACCTCGACGGCGCGTCCGTCGCGATCACCGGTGGCGGCGCGGGGATCGGCCGCGCGGTCGCCAAGTTGTTCGCGAGCAAGGGCGCGCGCGTCGCGATCGGCGACCTCAACGAGACGGCCGCCAAAGAGACCGCGGAGCTGATCGGCGGCACCGCGCACCACCTGGACGTCGCCGACCGCGGCTCGTTCGCGTCCTTCCTCGCTGCGGCCGAGAAGGCCCATGGACCGTTGCGTGTGCTGGTGAACAACGCCGGTCTCACGCCGAACGGCGGATTCCTCGAACTCGCCGACGCCACCGACCGGCTGCAGATCGATGTCAACCTCGGCGGCGTCCTCAACGGGATGAAACTGGCCCTGCCCGGCATGGTCGAACGCGGGTCCGGACACGTCGTCAACGTCGCCTCGCTGGCGGGCAAGTTCCCGGTCAAGGGACTGGCCGTCTACAACGCGACCAAGTTCGCCGTCGTCGGGCTGACGGCCGCGACCCGCCTGGAGTTCGCGGACGCGGGCGTCAGCCTCACCGCGGTGCTGCCCTCGGCCGTCGACACCGCGCTCGCCTCGGGCCTGGACATGCGGCCCATCCCGAAGGTGCAGCCGGAAGACGTCGCCAGGGCGGTCGTCGAGTCGGTGCACCACCGGCGCGGGGAGATCGCCGTTCCCGGCTACGTCGGCCTGCTCGCGGCGGCCGCGGGCGTCACCCCGGAGCCGGTCCTCAACCGCATCCGGCGTCTGGTCCGCGACGACCGCGCGTTGCACGCGGATCGCCCGGAACGAACGGCGTACCGGGCAAATCTCGAGGCACAGCAAGAAAAACAGCGGTAGTCGGGCGACCAAGCGCGGCCTGGCCTCGGCGAGGCCGCGTAAGAGAGCGGTTGCTGCCTGTGCCGACCCGGTCCGCCCGCGCCGGACATCGTCCGGGTGGACGCTTCGTTTTCCGGATAGGCCGGGAGTTCGGTTACCCCGCTAGACCGTTCCAGGCGAGCCCTGCACCGTGGAGGCAACCCCGTTCGTTCCGGAGCGAAGAGGCCCGGAAGCCGAACAGCGAAATTCAGCGGTGTCTTCGGGAACGATTCCCCGTCGCGGCGTTGGCCACACTTACGACAGGGAGAACTCCGCTGATGTCCGAAACCACCGACCGGTCGCTACGCCCTGGCGACCTGGCTATCCGCTGCGGCTCCGTGGGCTCGCTCCTGCTGGTGAGACTGGGCGGCGCGCTCGATCTGGCCACCGCCGACGACCTCGCCGCCGTGCTCGACCAGCAGCTCCGTACCGGCCGCGACATCGTCCTTGACTGCACCGCCCTGGACTTCATGGCCGTCGTCGGGATGTCGCTGATGCTCGAAACCCACCGGGCCGCGCGCGCCCGGCACCAGAAGCTCATCGTGGTGACCGGCGGAAACCGCGCCGTCCTGCGTCCGCTGCGCGTCACCCGGGTCGACGTCCTGCTCCACCTCGCCGCCACCATCGACGACGCCTGCGCCCGGCTCGGCGGTTTGCTCCCCGGCCAACGCGGGTAACCGGGAGCCTGCCCCGCGACCGCACACGTCGGAGGTTCTTGCACGACGCCCAAGGACCCGCCGGGGTGACGGTCGGCGTGGGACGGAGGGCGAACCGGCGGATGTCCACCCCGGGAAAGGTGGTTTTCGAGAGCGACGACCTGGACCGCACCGAGGAATTCCTCTGCGATTCCTACGCCCCGATGCGGATCGGCAGCGGAAGCCGCGACTCGGGCGCGCGCATCACCCGGGTCGCCACCGACGCGGTCAGCGCCGACGAGCTGGACCTGGACTTCGACATGAGCTACGACGTCAACCCGCTGGGCCGGATCTGCCTGTGCGACATCGCAGCGGGAACCATCGAAGACCACCGGGTAGCCGGGTGGACCGAACCCGCCGACTTCGCCCCCGGCGACCTGTTCTCCTTCGCCCCGCCGGACCGCCCGTACTCCGGCCGGATCTGCCGGGCCCGCTACAGCATCACGATGCTCGACCCGGAGTTGCTCACGCGCGTCGCCGGTGTCGAAAAGCCCGTCGAACTGCTCGACCACAACCCGGTGTCCGCCGCCGCGGCCCAGCACCTGCGCGCGGCCATCACGTTCCTGCGCGAACAAGTCCTGTCCGCCCCGGACATCGCCGAGCACCCGCTCCTGGTCAGCACCGCGACCCAGCACCTGGCCGCGGCCGTGCTCACGGCTTTTCCCACGACCGCGCTGGACGAACGCGCCGGCACCGACCTCGACGCGCATCCCCAGGCGTTGCGCCGCGCGATCGCGTTCGTCGAGGCCAACCCCGCCCGCGACCTCACGGCGACCGACCTGGCCCTGGCCGCCGGCGTCTCAGCGCGCGCGGTGCAGCTGGCCTTCCGACGCCACCTCGACACGACGCCGATGGCTTACCTGCGGCGCGTGCGTCTCGACCACGCACGCGCTGAGCTGCGGGCTGCGACGCCGGGGGAGACGACGGTTACGCAGGTCGCGGCGCGGTGGGGGTACACGCGGCCTAGTGCGTTTACCGCGCACTACCGGGCCGCGTATGGGGAGCTGCCTTCTCGGGCTCTTCACGACTGACGCCCGCGCAGAAAATCTATGCTGACTGGAGTAGACATTCGGTCGCAGTCGTGTGTAGTCTTCTGTTCGTACCGAGAAAGACAACGTCAAGCAGGCGCGGGAGATGACGTAACTGCCCGCGAAGTGAGATGAGCCGGTCGGGAAGCGCGGAACCGAGCAGTAAACGGGTTCCGGCTGGTGACCGGGAGCAGTACCCCGGGGCCGGGGTTGGTTCGGATGTGCGGCCCCGGGGCGGAAAGTGCAGGAAGCGGGCGGAGCAGGTGCGCCCGTGAAGTCCAGTTGAGTGAAGTGGCAAGTGCAGGACCGGTCAGGTGGCCGGGGCCGATCAGTGAACGGGCTCCGGGCAGTGGCCAGCGGCGTCAGCGTGCTGGGACCGATCAGTGGAAGGGTTCCCCGGCGGTGGCGTTCGCAGCGAGGAAAAACGCAGTACCCAGCAAGTGGAGAAAACCGGAAGGAAGGGAACGGGAACATCATTGGATCGCCCGCGGCGGTCGGAAAGCGCCGCGCGGGTGCCGCAGTCCCATCGAGTTCGGAGGTGGTTCTCGGTCACGAATGAGCGATCCCCGCGAAACCCGGCGTGGTGCCGGAAGCGGGTGCAGGAAGCCGGCGTTCGCGCCGGTTGGCAATGATGAAACCCAACCCTTGAGGACCCCGGGTGCCGTGCATGGCACCCGGGGTCCTTTCTGACGTGGAGGTGGAATTGATCCCTGACCAAGAAGGACCGGCCACGCCCAGCGGGGCCGACAAGTTCGACGACGAGCACTACCCCGCCTACACGATGGGCCGGGCCGCCGACATGCTCGGCACCAGTCAAAGCTTCCTGCGCAGCCTCGACGAAGCGGGTTTGATCACGCCGCAGCGTTCGCCCGGAGGACACCGCCGCTACACCCGGCACCAGCTCCGCCTGGCCACCCGGGTGCGCGAACTGGTCGACCAGGGCACGGCCGTCGAGGCCGCCTGCCGCATCGTCACCCTCGAAGACCAGCTCCACGAAGCCCAGCGCCAGAACGCGGAACTCCGCGCAGAGGACTGACTCCCGCTCGGCACGCGGCCCTTGTCGCCGCGTGCCGTTCGTGCGTTCTGGGCCGCGGTTTGCAGGTCAGCTTCCGCTGTTCCGGCCGGGTTCGCGGTCGGCGACATCGGACGACGGCGTCGTGGGACGCCGCCGCGCAAGGGAAGTCGCGCCAAGGCAAACTGGAGCCTAGTCTCTATTTCATGCCTCGCCCGCCCCGTTATGACGAGACGTTGCTGCTGGACACCGCTCTGGAGATCGCCGCCGCTTCGGGACCGGCGGCGGTGACCATGTCGGCGGTCGCCAGAGCCTGCGGGGCGCCAAGCGGTTCGCTCTACCACCGGTTCCCGCAGCGGCTGGCGCTGCAGGCCGAGCTGTGGCTGCGCACGGTCGAGCGCTTCCAGGACGGATACTTCGCCGCGCTGGGCTCCGACCCGGATCCGCTGAAGGCCGGCGCGGCCGCGGCGCGCCACGTCGTCGCCTGGAGCCGGCTGAACCCGCAGGAAGCGGCGGTGTTGCTGCACGGGCCGCAGGCGTTCGGGCGCGACGAATGGACCGACGAACACGCGCGGCGCGGCGAGGACGGCAACAAGCGTGTCCTGGGAGCGGTGGCCGAGCTCGCCAAACGTGTGGGCGCCGACACCGAAATGGACCTCGACCGGGTCGTGCTCGCCCTGGTCGAGCTGCCGCTGGCAATGGTCCGCCGGTATCGGCGCAACGGCCAACCGCTGCCTGCGCATGCCGAGGACCTCGCCGAACGCTGCGCGCGGGATCTGCTGGCCTAGGACGAGTCCGCGAAGACACCTTCTAGAGACGACTCTCCATATTGAATTAGAGAGAACTCTCCGATACCGTCCTTGGCACCGGGGTGCCCGGAGCGGTTCGAAACGGGGGAGCGGACGTGTCGACGGTGTTGGCGGAGCGGGAAGCTGAGACCCGGCCGGCGGTCCCGCGGTGGGCAGTGTGGGCAGCCTGGGCGACCGTGTTGTGCACGGCGCCGTCGTGCGTCTGGCGGGTGGCGGCCGGGTTCGGAGTGGACGTCGGGTTCACCGGCGAACTGGGGCGGCTGTACCACGGTCCGTCGTTCATTTTCTATGTCTGGACACTGACGATCGTCTCGCAGGCGGCCGCGTTCTTGAGCTTCGGACTGGTGCGGCCGTGGGGTGAACGGGTGCCGAAGTGGATGCCGTGGCTGCGGGGGCGGCGCATTCCTCCGCTGGTCGCAATCGTGCCGGCGACAATCGGCGCGCTGACGGTCACCACGGCGACAGCAGTGATCGCACTGATGGACGGCGGACCGTTGTCGCACCCCGATTTCCCACACGGAACGGCCGGGCTCGTCCTCCGGATTTGCTATGCGCCGTTGCTGGTCTGGGGGCCGCTGCTGCTGGCGATCACAGTGGACTACGCGCGGCGGCGGTATGGGTTTGATTTCTTGTTACGTCGATGAAGGAGAGTGCTCGCGGAATGAGCGGGTTGAGCGGTGTGCACATGGTGGTCTACCCGGCACGTGATCTGGCCGCGGGCATCGCGGTCTGGACCGCCGCGCTGGGCCGGGGGCCGGTTTATCAGAACGACGATTACGCGACTTTCTCCGACGGCGGCGTAGAAATCGGGCTGTCCCGGCTGCCGTGGGTGGACCACCCGCTGGTCTTCTTCAAGGTCGAGGATGTCGAGAACGCCCACCGCGCACTGATCGCCGATGGCGCGACGGCACTGGCACAGGACGCGGCGGGTGTGCTGCACCCGAGCGATGGTGGCGCGACAGGAATCGTCGACGTCCCGGGCCGCCGGTTGGCAGTGCTGAAGGCCGCGGACGGGAACCTGATCGGGATCGCACAGGATGTCCCGACTTCTTGGTGACCCGCGGGGCGCCAAGGGGGAAGACGTCGACTTCGTCGCGGGACGATCGACGTCACGCACGCGGCGGAGTCAAGGCGAAGGGCTGCTTCGGAAGCCTCGGCCGATGGCGGAATCCAGCCCCGCGTGCGCTTCCATTGCCGTCGTGGGCGTTGGCGTTGCCGAATCGGAAGGCGGTCGACCCGGTAACGGCGATGGCCCTTGAAGGGTTGCCGGATAATCCGTCCCAGCTCAAACCCGGGGAGCTGATCTTGACTGGCCACGAGCAAAGAGCCGCTGACCTGGAAGTTTGAGTGGGCCGCCTGGGACTCGAACTCAGAACCTGCGGATTAAAAGTCCCAAGGTATTGATTTCCGGAAATTCCGGGAAGTGTCTGGCTGTATCAATTTATGCAGGTGGCGGGCGGTTTTAGTGGTTGATTGAGAGATGGTTGATGTTGCGCGGTGGCGGGCTTTGCTTCGGCTCTGGAGCATATTCTGGGCGTATGGACCGCGCCGGGAAATGCTCGCGGCGCGGCTGGGCAGTCGTTGCCCTATGGTATGCCGTTCGCGGCTTGCGTTCGCCGCGGTCGGGCAACTGTCAGGTCGTTCCGAAGCATCAGCACAGTACGTTCTTGGCAGGTGCAGGGCTCTCGCTGCGCGGCGGCTGCTCGGTCTGAGCGGCCCAGCTAACCTTGCCGGTTGTCCTCTTGGCGCTGGCTGCAGTTCGCGTGTGCGCTGTGCTTCCTTCATCGCCTCCACTGTGCGCGGGCGGCCTGTTCGTCGACGTCGTAGTCTCCGGCTCGCAGGTCGGCCGCGGTCTGCTGCTGGGTGACGCGGTCGCGCCGCCGAGCCCGCGCGCCACGACAAGACTGCCGACCAGGCCAGGGGCACCCGAACGATGTCGGACGTGAGAGGAGGCATGATGCCTGCTTCTGGAGAGGCAGTCGCGCACCTCGATGGCCCTCGGCGGCAGCTTGGTTCTTTCCGAACTGCTGCGCTTCGCGGTGGCCGCGCTTTCTTCGAAGCCCGGGTGCTGCGGACGGCGTCGAGCGAGGAGATCTTGTCGTTCAACGCGTCCGGCTGGGCTGACAGGCCGCGGTGCTTGTCTTGCCGCCGCGGATCGGACATTGTCAGCTCGTCCACCCGGTGCAGGGGTGGTCGCGCACGGCGGTGCCTCGAGGTCTTGCGCGATGTCGCGGGAGCGTCCGGGAACGTCGTGTTCACTTGCCGGTAGCAGCAGGGATCAGCCGGAGCGCCACTGCGAGACCCGAGGGCGTGGACGGGCGCGGGGAGCGGCCGCAGGCCAGTCCGAACGCGTCCTTCAAGGCAAAGGCGTCGGCCTCGTACGAAGACCCGCATCGTCCTCGTGAAGCCGGTCTTCCGCAGTCGCACGCCGGCGGGAACAACAACCAGCCGTCGACGGGAAGAGAAATCCGGCCATTGGCACGCCCTTCAGGTGAATGAATTTATCACCAAAACAATAGCGGCTTCGATGTCGCCTGGACGAACAGGTTTTCGTCACCTGTTCGAGGCTTGCGTGACGCGGCGGCAGAGCGTGAACTGCGACAGGTTGGTTCGGCGAAGGCTGGTGTGCGGCGTTCTGTCGAGGTCGCAATGAGCGGCGATGCCGGGACGCGATTCGATCCCAGGGGGTGAGCAGTGGAGGAGATGACATGTATGGACCGGGCCTCGCGGGCTCCTTCGGCATTCGCATGCCCGGGAGCGGTCGAAGTCCTCGATTCGGCGGGTGCGTCGGTGATCGCCTTCGCCGGTGTTAATGCGCGGAGCGCTTGTAGCGGCCCGTCGAATGGTTCAAACTGCGTGGGAGCCGCAGGCGGTCCTGGGTGCCGGCGACCGGACGGCGCGCGGGTTCTGCGCATTGCTTTTGGGCGACGGAAATCATTTCCATCGTATCGGGACGCCGCGTTCGAAAGTGCGTACCATCGCGACAAAGGAACGCTCGGCCTTTGCCTCGTCGGCCGGTGCGGTCTCCGCACCGTATCGGAAGTCGGCAATCGGGGCGCACGAGAATCTGTGCGTCCCGGGCTTTGTTTCCGTAACAGTCGAACTGTGCGCGGAGGCCCTGTCGATGAAGTCCGAGAGAGATTTCGAGGGGCGCATGTTTGCTTGGCGGGCTTGAAGAAAGTCGAGGGCTCGCGCGGGAGGGTAAACCGACGTCGAATCACCTCGTGCACTGGCCGCGGCGCGAAGCCGCCGGCGGCCGTTCTGTGCTGCTCATCGCGCACCGCATGGCGACGGTCCGGCGTGTTTGCTGGGGCCGCCTGCCGGAGCCGGGCCTCGCAGTCTTGTCCAGCCCGGCGTGGGGCGCCTGTCACTGCTTGCTGATCTGGAGGAACCATGAAGGTTGCATCGCTGTCTCGCTCGTTGGGCCTGCAGGTCAGCGGCGGCGCGCTGCAGGACTGCTCGTCTGGCGAACTGGCCGAGGCGCTGCGCCTGGTCGAGCGGGCCGGGCTGGTGGTGTTTCGCCGTCAGTGCCTGGACGACGGCGACTTGCACGCGCTGGCGCGGCGGATCGGCCCGCTGGAGGAGTCGTCGCGCAAGGTGTGTCTCTCCCCGGAGCACCCCGAGATCAGCTACCTGTCCAATCTGCGCGACGAAGACGGCCAGTTCATCGGCTTCCCCGGGGCGGACACCGACTACTGGCACTCAGACCAGCAGCACCGCGAGCGCCCCGCGACCCTGGCGGTGCTTTACTGTGTGGTTCCGGCCGCGTCCGGGGGCGCGACCAGTTTCGTGTCCGCGGACGTCGAGTCGGCCGGGCTGGACGAGGCCACGGTCGCCGATCTGGCCGGACGGCGGGCAGTGTACGAGCCGGCGTTCAACCACGACAACGCGCCTCGGGTGCGGGTGTCGCATCCCGCGCTGCTGACCAGCCGCACCGGGGACCGGCACTATGCCTACGTCAGCGACAACACTCTCGGGTTCACCGGGTTGGCGGCAGACGAGTCGGCGGCTCTCAAGCAACGGGTGCTGAGCCGGCTGCTGGAGCCGTCCCGGATCTATGCCCACCGGTGGCAGGCGGGGGATTTCGCCCTTTACGACAACACGCAATTGCTGCACCGCCGTGAGCGGTTCCAGGGTCGGCGGTGGCTCAAGGCCGCCAAAGTTTTCGCTCCGGAGGAGATCTTTGCCGTCCCGTCGGGCGAAGTGGTCTCCGAGTGCGCTGCCGCGACGTCCAGCGCGGAATGAGGAGGACCGTGATGAATCTCGGCCAGGGACCGGCAGCCTCCGTCGCGCCTTCGGCGATCCGGGCCGTCCGTGCGGCGATCGCGGAGAGTTCCGCGGTCATGGTGGCGGGTCGTACTCTTGGGGTGCCCGACCCAGTCACGATCCGGGCGGGGCGCCGGGGCGGGCTGCCTTTCGACAGCATCACGTCAGACCTTTATCTGGGCTGCCTGCCCGCGACCCAGATCTGCTACGGCAGTTGCTTCGCCGCCCGCGGCGCGTTCGCCGCCGGTTACGACTTCGGCACTCGCGTGGAGAATCTGCTCGATCCCGACGTGCTGCGCGCGGACCTGCTCGCGCTGCCTGCCGAACAGCGGTTCCTGCGCAATGGCTGGAACAGCGACGCCTCGTGGAACTGGCCGAAGGCGCGCCTGCTCGCCGAACTCGTCCGGGACTCCGGCCGGTGCACCGTGTTCGTCACCAAGTACTTCCGCTCGGTCGATGCCGACAGCCTTGCCGGGCTGGCCGGGGCCGGCGCGGAATTGCGGGTGTCGGTGAGCGCGATGGACACTCCCGGCCAGCTCCGCCAACGGCTCGCGGGAATGCTGGCTTATCGGGACGCGGGCGGGACCGCGGTGCCGGTCGTGATGAGTTCGGTCTATGCCGACGAGCGGCTCAACCGGCGGCAGGACGAACTGGTCGACTGGATAGAGCACAACGACCTGCCCGGCGCGGAGAACAGCCTCCGTTTCCCGCAGGAGCTGCCGGCGGCCAGGCTGGTCGATCGCGACCGCGTCGGCGTGCTGGACGGCAGCGGAGATCTCTGGGCCGGCCGTCTCTACTGCGAGCGCCTCCCGGTGCCGACCATCACGTCCGTGCCCGCGGGCTATCCCGGGCTGCCGTGGCGGCGGCGGTCGTCGCTGGACCTCGACCAGTTGGAGGCGTGGAGGCAGGACCCCGTGCGAACCCATGACGAAGTGATGTCCGGCGCGCGATTGGCCAAACCGCGGAAGTGCGGGGTCGTCAGGACGTGGCTTCCCGACCCGCGAGCCTGAACCCCGAGGAGACGATGAACATGGCGGGGCCCGCAAAACCGGCGCCCGGCAGCGGCACCGGGTCAGGGCTGAAAGGTCGGCTGCGCGGGGGCGGACATGCGCTTTCCGCTGGTGCCCCTGCCAGCTTCGTCACCCGCACGGCGCGCCTGGCCAGGCACAAGGCAAAGCTGCCGGCCAGGCGGTGGTGCGTATCCGGGATCGCCGGTTTCGCGCCGCCGGCTGGACGCGGATGCAGCTCGGCCTGGGATGGCGCGGAAGCGGGGCCTGCCTCGGCGGCGAACACGACCGTGAGTCCACGACTGGGGGGCGGCGGCGCGGGCGAGCCGGTCCTGGAGGACGCGTCGGTACGCGACGCCAGCAGCGCCCTTGCTCAGCAGCGTTCCCCGAATTGCGCCGCACTCGACGGGGCACGGGACACCAGGTGCCGAGTGGCGATCCCCCGCCGGCTCGGGGGTCGGCCTCACCCCCGGCAGCGCGCGGATACCGGGCTGCCGGACCGGGCCTGTTCACGGCGAAGGTTCCCACGATTGGAGTCCGGGTTCGCCGCCGGACGGGCCCTCGTGCCGAAGCACCTGGAGGTGTCGTGAAAGTTGGCAACATCGCGCCGCGCGTCAGCGGCGTGCGACTCGACCGGCTCGAACCCGGCGAGTTCGACGGGCTCTTCACCGCATCCAAGGTCCACGGCAGCGCGGGTCCCCGGTTCGCCATCGGAGACGTGCAGCGAGTCGACGACACCGCACGCGCCGGCAAGGCCTTCCTTCACCCGCTGGTGCACACCCACCCGCTGACCGGCCGCAAGGGGCTCTATGTCAGCGCCTGCCCCCTGACCGGAGTGGCCGGGCTGGCCGACGCCGAGGCGGCTGAGCTGATCGAACAGCTGTTCCGGCAGGTGGTCGCCCCGCGTTTCGTCAGCAGGGTGCGATGGGCGGCCGGACTGGTCGTGATGATCGACAACCGCTGCGTGCAGCACTACGCGCTCAACGACTACCACGGTCAGCGGCGCGAGATTCACCGCGTGCCGGTCAGCGATGACGGAGCGCCAAGCCGGAAACGCCTGGTAGGAGAAGCTGGTGCGCTTTCTTGCTGAGGTCGTCGAACAGCCGGGCGGGGACACCGTGGACGTCGTCGGCGAAGCACTCGCCGAGCACAAGGTGGTGGTGCTGCGCAGAGCCGCCGATGTCGACAGCGACGCCTTCTACTGGCGGCTGGCCAGCGCGCTCGGTCATTTCCATTTCCATTTCCGTGACGAAGACCCCGGCGGGCTGGACAAGCCCGGCCGGCTGGACATCCGCTACGACCCCGATCTGGCGGCCGGCTCGCGCTACCGTTACGGCAACGGCCGGATGCCGCTGCACGTCGACGGTGTGTACAGCGACGTGGACTTCGACGTCTTCTTCATCCGCTGCCGTGCCGCCGCCCGCTTCGGCGGTGCGACCTTCGCCGTGGACGGCACCACCGTAGTGGAGTACCTCTCGGCCAGCGATCCGGCGTTGCTGCGCGCGCTCCTGAACGTGGAGGTCCGCTTTTCCAAGGGCGAACGGGTGGTGACCCGGCGGGTCATCGACTACGAAGGAGGCGACCCGGTGTTCAACTGGAGCAGCACCAGAGTCGCCGGGGACAACCCGCCCGAAGTAGTCCGGATGTGCGCCCGGTTCGCCGACTTCTGCGAGCAGCGGCTCGTGGACGGCGGCCTGGTCGAACAGATCCGGCTCGCGCCGGGGGACGCGGTGTTCGTGCACAACCGCAAGGTCCTGCACGGGCGCTACGCGTTCTGGGGCGAGCGGTGCATGCTCAAAGGCGTCCTCGACCTGCGCCCGCGCATCCGCGGGGAGGAACCGGCGTGACCGAGGCACGACCGGAGTCCGAACAGCCCGCGGCTTCCCTGCTGTCCTCGGCGCAGGAGGAGATCTGGCTGGCCCAGGCCCCGCTGGGGAGACGGGATCCCTATCTGGTCGGCGAGATCGTCGTGCTGACCGGGAACCTCGCGCGGACCGCCTCGCCCGCGCCGTCCGGTGGGTCGAGGAGCGAGACGGCCGACTGGATCGTGGTCGAGGACGGGGCCGGACACGTTTCGCGAAGTGCCTCCGGCCTCGCGCCATCCCCGCAGTCGTCGACCTGACCGGCCGGGCGAACACACTCACGACGGGATGGCGATGGCTGCGGGAGTGGTTGTCCGGGCCGGTTCTCACCCCCGAGGACCGAGCGTGGACGCTCGCCCTGGTCGCGGTGTCCCCACATCGACACCTGCTGGCCAGGCGCGCTCATCACGTGGTCGCGGACGGCTACACCGGCCGATGGCGGCTGTGGCGCGTCGCGGAGGCTTACCGTGCCCTCGGAGCCGGAGAAGTCCCTCTGGCTCCCGAGGACGTCGCGGTGGGAGAGGTCCGTCGTTCGGACGCCGACTACTGGTAGTCGGCGTTGGCCGATTTCGCGGGACTGCCGGGCACACCGGTGCCGGCCGAGGCTCCCGCGCGTGTTCGTTGCTGCCTGCCCGAACGGCTGTCGGCCGCGGTCGAGTCCGCGGCACCGGGAGAGTCCCGGGGCTGCCGCGATGATCGCCGGCTGCCTGTCAGTGCTGCTGGGCGGCGACGAGGTTCTGAACGAACTGAGCGCGGCCGGGCGGGTCTCCGACACCTTGCGGCGCACGACGGGGGTCCTGGCCAACAGGCTGCCGCTGCGGCTGTTCGTGGGCTCGGACGACACCTTGGAGTCGGTCCCCGCCGCGGCGCGTCCGGCGTGCGTTGCCGCACCAGCGGTACCGGCGTGAACAGGTGCGCCGCGACCTGGTTCGGCGGGGACGTTCCTCCCGGCCGGTGCCGGGGAACATGCTCCTGTTCGGCGCGGCGTGCCCTGACTTCGGCGACGTTGACGCCTCGGTCCACCCGTGGAACTGCGGGCCGGTCCATGATTTGGAGCTGACTGCCTGCCAGCCGGCACCCGGCGGCGCCGTGCAACTGGAGCTGGCGGGGAACCCGGGCAAGTACCCGACCACCCGGTTGCGCGGTCTGCTGGACCGGTTGTGCGAGCTGATCCAGCACGCCGTCGACGCTCCGCGCACCCCCGTGTGCGAGATGCGCGGAGGGGGGAGCGCGCCGCTTGAGCGGCCGGATGCGTCGTCCAGGTCGTGGACCAGCGGCCCCTGCCAGCTCATCGTGGTCGACAACGATCTCGACAAGGAGGTCGCCAAGCGCTGTCCGGTGCACCGCTTCGACCGCGGCCACGGCCTCATCCTCGGACTCGCCGATCCCCACCGCCTGCCTGGCATCGCCCAGTAACTGCCCTTCGGCACCACCGACCTCGACGAGGACGATCCCACTGCCGAGACAGCCTCCTGACTCCCGCCGCGGGTCACCGGACTGTTTCAAGATCGGAGTTTCCGGCCCGGCACGCCGGGCTGAAGTCTGTGGGGAGGGGCACTGTGAGTGATGACATCGGGCCTGGTGAATCTACGCAAAAGTGAGGCCAAGCCGACGCTGGACCTGCCGCCGGAGCAGGCCGCCGCGGCGGTGATGGTCGCTGAGGGGACGGCGCGACGGCTGGCGTCGACCGGCCCGGACGAAAAGAACCAGGTCGAGCCGGGTCGAGAGTCGGCGAATGTCCGGAACGGGCATTCGGCCTGACCCGGTGGTTTCCGATGCTGCGGGCGAGGTCGGCATCAACGTGTCGCGGAGGAAAGCAAAGGGGCCGGGCCGTTCGACGCGGTGTACGCGATCTACGTCCAGGTCCGTGAAGCGCAGGTTGCTCCGGCCAGTGCCGAGGAGAGTGCCCCTGTCCTTGCGAAAAGATATCTCGACCAGCAGATCGCATGGGGCGACTGTCCGGGGTTGAACAAGACATTGGCGGCGATGGCTCCGACGCCGGTCCGGCAGAAATGCGGAACGTTCCTCGCGCCCAAGGATTACTATCATCAGGATTTGGGTGATATCAAGGTCGGAATTACCCAGGTTGCCCGCGACGATAATTTCGGCCCGAAGCGGGAGCTGTTCATCAATCCTGGGGGGCCGGGTGGAGCCGGGTTCCCGATGCCGGCGGCTACCGCGATCAAGCAACCGCAGTTGCTGCTCGACCATGATTTCGTGGCGGTGGATCCACGGGGGACCGGGTTGGGCACGCGGGTGGATTGCGATGACAATGAAGCGGATCCGTCGGATGGAGCGGAGCCGTCGGCCGACTCTCGGGACCTGTCCGACGTCGCGATCGCAAAAGCGCGTGCGAACGTGAAGAAGTGGATTGCCGTCTGCGCGGCGAAGCACGGTGACCTCCTGCCCTATCTCACCACTGAGCAGACGGTCCGGGACATGGATCTGGGGAGAGCGCTGCTGGGCGCGCGAACCATCGACTATCAGGGCACTTCTGCCGGAACGTGGCTCGGTGCCCAGTATCAGAAATTCTTCCCGGAGCGAGCGGGCCGGTTCGTCCTGGATTCCAATGCCCAGTTCTCCGACGGCTGGCAAGCCACCTTCGAGACGCAGCCGATGTCGGTGCAGCGGCGGTTCGAAAAGCAGTTCCTTCCGTGGGCGGCCCGGCATGACTCGAAGTATCATCTCGGCGACACGCCGGAAGCGGTCGGCAAAACCTATGAGGCGATTCGCGCGGCCGCCGGAAGCGGCAAGCTCGGCCGCCTGACGCCAGATCAGTTGGACGCGGCCGTGACGTCCTCGCTGTACAGCTCGTCCTCCTTTGAGGAGCAGGCAGGGAAACTGCATGAGCTGGACCAGGCGGTGCGGAGCGGAAAGCCGGTGGAGGGCGGCTCCGTGCTTTCCTGGATCGTCGACGCCGTGAAGAAGATCTTCCCCGAAAACACCCCACCGGTCGAGTCCAATGCGGTGTTCACTGCGATCACCTGCAACGACACCGCCTGGCGTGGCGAGGATTACTGGGTCGATTTCGCCAGGAAGCAGGCCGCCAACGGCAATTCGCTGATTGGTTCCGGCTTCGCCGTTCAGCCCTGTAATTACTGGCCGTACCGGCCGGTCGGCCTGACGCCGGTGACCGGCCGAACCGCGCCGGGCGCGCTCATGCTGCAAAACACGCTTGACCCCGCCACTGCCTATGAGGGTGCCGTCGCCGCGCACCGAAACAACCCCGCGACCCGCATGGTGACCGTGATCAACGCGGGCGACCACGGCGTGGCCGGAAACAACTCATGCGCTGATGCCGCGGTAAATCGATACCTGCAACAGGGGGTGCTGCCCGGGAACGACGTGGTCTGCCAGGGCACGCCCATGGTGAAGGAGGACCGCGTATACGAAGAAGGACCACAGCTGCCGGATGCTCAGCCAGCTGCGGGCAGCGGCCGGGCGCCCACTGTGGCGCAATATGTCGACGCGCTGCTGATGGCGATCTCGACCCGAACCTGGAGCCAGATCTTCCCCGCTGGCTGAGGCGGCCTCGGTCAGACGAGAGACGGGGGAGGTTCCCGAGCAGCCGGTACTGATGGAAGCCATTGGCGTCGCCTGCAC
This sequence comes from Streptomyces sp. AA4, assembly GCF_000158875.1. NCBI lineage: Bacteria > Bacillati > Actinomycetota > Actinomycetes > Kitasatosporales > Streptomycetaceae > Streptomyces > Streptomyces sp. AA4. The sequence goes on from NZ_GG657746.1 coordinate 82,766, forward strand.
TGAGAACCGCAGCTGGAGAGTGATCACGGGAGGGGCCTGCCAGGAGTTGGCGGGCCCCTCCTGCCCGCTCGTCTCGTTCGAGCCGAGCAGAGCACAGATCCGCTGCGGGTTGATCGGCATGCCGCCGCTGCGGCTGTGCGGCAGGGTTGACATCGCGCGCCGATGCGGCGGCAGGAGGGCGGGACTTCGGCGAACGCTTATTTTGACCGGTGTTCGGCAGCGCACTCCGCTGGAGGACAGGTGGCGTCGGCGGCCGCACGTTCTTGCTCGCCGCAGCCGGGATCGCTGGGGATCATCCTGGGCGTAGCCAGCACGCCAGTGCGGCGAAGGTCCTGGACGAAACCGATGACATCGGCCAGTCCGCCTGGTATGCCGTGCAGACGCTGGTCTGCCCGCACCGGCTGGTGGTTCGCACGGCGCGCATGCCGCTGCGGAAACCTGGTTGCCGATCGCGCCGAGCATGTTGATCGCGGTCTTCCTCGCATTCGCCTTTTCCTCAGGTGCAGAAACCCACGGGCACCGTGAGCCGGTCTGCTCTTGCTGGTTCTGGCCCGCGGCGAGTGGGTTTGGGCAGCAATTCCGGCACCGGGCTGGTCTCGGTCACGCAATCCTGGGCACGGCCGACGTCCGGGTTCGCTGCCGCTCCGTCGAGCTGTCCGAGGAGAATGCCGAAATCGCACGGGGAACGCACCCGCATTTCGCGCGATCTGCCCGATCGGCTCGGGCGCAACCTCGTGTCGATCATGCTGCGCACGTGCTGGCCAGGCAAGAGATGCGGAGCATCGCGCACGGCACGCTGGTGGCCGATGTCGACGCGGAACTCGCCGCGGCGATCGACCCGCTGCCGGCCAGGTTGACGGCAGCGTCTTCGCGTCGGCTGCCTCGGCCACTTCGATCTCACGGGGGACGAGGTCGGCGCGCTCTCCGAAGGGCCCTGCGGCGCGGTGAGGGCCGCTCATCGCTGGAAATCCCAACTTCGCCGATGGTCTTAACGGGTTTCTGGATCACTATAATTTCGTGATTATCTCATGTCCGCGATCATGGTTATTCAATTGTTCGAAAGGGTGATCTTCGGGGTAAATATTGCTCATTGCGCGGGAAGTCGGTCACTATGCTTCCGACCGCAACGGTGCCGCTTCGCTCGTCGCGGTTTGTCTATCTTCGATCGGGTGACCTTAAGGATGATGTTCATGCGATTGAGGCAGATCGTCGCGCTCGGCGCGACAACGGGCCTGATGGGAGCCGGACTGGTAGTGGGAACGGCGGGGGTGGCGGCCGCCGCGCAGGCCACTCCCAGTGCCTACGGATACATCGCCGGCGCGTCTGGGAGTCTTCCATTGAGGTACTGGCCGAGCGGGGCGAACATCCTGTCCGCCGCTGCCCCGGCGGCACCGGAGTCCGATCCGGGCGCCAAAGTTCCTGGGAACGCGGCAAAGTCAGTGTCGATTCCCGTCGGCGACATCAACCTTCTGCTGGAAGGTGACGGCGTCGGCGGGGGCGTGCTGGCGGTTGACACCACGGCAAACCCGGCCACGGGGGTGTCGACCGCGAAGGCGGCCGCCTTGACTGCGCGAGTTGATGTGAAGCTGACGGCGGGGAAGCTGATCGATTCGATCATCGGCGGGGTCCCGGACGGCGTGGGCAAGAGGTTGCTGCTGGCGGCGAAGGCTTTTGCTTACGATGTTGAAGCAAGTGCGAAATTCTCTTTGTCCGGACTTGGCACAAGCTGTCAGGCAGGCCCGGCCGGTACGCCGGCTGCCGCCGAAGTGTCCCCTCTGAAGATCGATGCCGAAATCTCCATCGCGGGGTGGGCCCCGTTCCCGCCGGTGCACATTAATCAAGCCGTGGCCGGCAAGGGGTTTGACGCTCCGGGAATTGTCAACATTGGTACAGGCGTGGTGAACGACCTTCCCGATGGGGGCATCTCGGCCGATGCGGCTTCGCTCAGCGTGGCGGGCAAGTCGTTCAACCTGGGGCATGTCGAGTGCCACCCGGGCGTCTTGGCGGATGACCAAGAGTGACGTTCTCGGCGGCGGGAGGCGGCGCGGCAATGCTTTGCCAGTAGTCGTCTGAGCTGTTCGTCTTCAGCAGCTGATCACGGGGTGGGGCGCGGCTTGTGAGCGTCTCACCCCGCTTGCCGATGGTCGGCGCTACCAGCCCCGGCGCGAAGTTCGTGATCGTAAAAGGAGGACCTCGAGCCTGAAGGTCGGCTCTGCCTGGAACTCGAGATCCAGGTGCAGTTGTCCGGGAGTTCGCTGGCCTAGCCGTTGAAAGCGAAAGCCGATCCTGGCTTCGGGCCCGGGTAGGCCTTGGCTCCGCTTTTGTTGTCTGACTGAAGATGCGGGTTCGGTCGATGCGGGATCTCTGACCGTCCTGGACGGAGCCGGCCCGCGGGGAATCGACCCGCGCATTGATTTTCACGGGAAGCTTGACTATTCGCTCATGTTCCGGGATGCGGGGAATGAGGCGGTCCGAGTCACTACGAAAGTTCTGGCTCGATGCTGGGGTTTCAGCTCGCATACCTGTTCTCCGAGCGGAAATTGACTTACGTTCGCGACTTCGCGCAGGTGAACCGGAGGAAAGGTATCTCGTGTCACAACGATCCCGAGCTCTCAGCAGGACCTTTGTCGCGGTCGGCGTTCTGGTAGCGGCTGCGGCCGGTGCGGCCGTCCCGGCGGCGGCCGCGCCGAAGCCTTCGTCGGTGGAGAAGGACATCGCGCAGCTGGAGCGGGAATACGAGGACCTCTTGAAGGCAACGTATTCAGCGAGCGCGCTGAGCGAGGCCAAGCCACGGATCGAGGCGCCGGTTTCCGGGTCCGGCCGGAAAGCCGAAGGCGAGCCGGGCGCCATCCCGGGTTGCACCCCCGGGCCGCAGGATTCCGAGTACAACAAGCTGAGGGCGCCGCTCACGGATGTGGAAAAGCGAGCGGTGGACGTCATCGGCGGTCTCGATTACCTGTACGCGTCGGTTGTCGCGAACGACAAGACCCCGCAGGTCTTCGGCACCGACGGCCAGTACACGGCCCGTGCCGCGGCCGCGATCGACAAGCTGCGCGGGTTCTGGGACATCGAGAGCTGGAACATTCAGCTGGTGGCGCACAAGGGCACGGACGCGGCCAGCCCGGAGAAGATGACTCAGACGTTCGCGCGCGGCTTCGCCCCGGCGCGGGCCGCGGCAGCGGGTGCGCTGGCGAGCAAGGTGGTGCACGAGGTGCCGGCCTTGCAGGGCGGACGGAACCCGTTGCTGTCGCTCAACGCGTTCGCGTCGCCTCCCGGCGACCCGGGCGGCAAGCGCATCGTGCTGGGCGACGGCGCGCTCGAGCTGGACGCCCGGGCCGGCTTCGGCGACGTTTCGGTGGAAGGGACCTTGGCGCACGAGTACGGACACCAGGTTAACTTCGCGCACCACAACTCGCCGGAGGACGAGTCCGGGGAACTGGGTCCGGACGCCTACGCGGGCTATTTCCTCGCGCATGCGAAGGGCGCGGCGTGGGATGCCCGCGCTCAGCAGGAGTTCGCCTACCTGAGCGCTTCCAACGGCGACTGCGAGCACAGCCACGGCACTCCTGAGCAGCGCAAGGCCGCGGCTGCGTGGGGCGAGAAGCAAGCCCTCACGCAAGACAACCCGAACAAGATCGTTCCGTCCGCGACGATGATCGAGAAGTTCCGGAAGGAATACCCGAAGCTGATGAAGCCGCGGCCCTAGCCGCGGCTCGCCGCACACTGACCTGGCCCACGGCGCTCAGCGCACCGAAACTCGTCTTCAGCCGAAATATGCTTGATCACTGTGCACAACGTATATGCCTGCTCATGGAGATCATCGACGATACGGGCGATAGTCTCGGCCCGGTGAGGATCGAGCGGCGCCATCTCCTCAATTGTGCCAGCGATGACCTCAGCGTCGTGAACCCCCAGGGGTGCGACCGCCGGGCGCGAGCGTGCCGTCCGGGGGCTCGATCGCCGGTTCGCGGTCGCCGTCGCCAGTCTCGAGGAATCATCTGGCGAATCCGCCGTAGCGCAGGTACGGCGGCTCCTGATTCCGCCGCGGATCGCTCGGGACGTACGGGCCGGGCTCGCTCGCCGCCGATCACCGCGTCCAGGTCCTTCAGCGCCCTTCGCATCTGGAGTTCGCCGGTCGGCAGAGGGTCGCGAATTTGCCGCTGCCCCGCGGCCGGCGTACTTGACGTCGTGCATGAACAACGCCGTCCGCCCGGACAAGCACTTGAACGGCGCCGACCGCTCCACGCAGTAGTCTCAGACCGCGTCCAGGACGGTCTCGGCGTTGTCCAGGCGCGCGGAGACATGAATCTGCCGCTCGAAGTCCTGCTGCATCAACTGAATTCGCTGCTGGGGGGCTGGACCACCTACGTCCGGCCGGGGTGTCGCACGCGACGTTCCGCTACCCGCGCGCCGTCGTCTGGCGACAGGTATTCGGATGGCTGCGAGGCAAACACCGCCGGGCCACATGGAAGGAAGTCCGGCACCGCTGCGGCGGCGGTTGGCGGGCCGCCGAGGACAAGGCGATCCGGCGAAGGTGCGGACCACCCGCTGCCGATGCCGGGGAACGGCGATCCCCTCGCCTTGGCCGAGCGCAACATGAGGCGAGCCGCCTGCACCGCGCGGACTTGCGGAGAGCCCGTTGCTCAGAAACGGGCGCGGCGGGTTCAGAGGGCGGCCTGAGGAAACGAGTTGGCCGAAAGGCCGGCACCGCGCCTTGGGCCGACGCTACGCGACCGCACCTCCGGTATGCCGACTCTTCCGGTCACGGCACGCCGTCCGGACCTGTTGCGTCGCCGACGGCTGCGGACTGAGCACCGTGCCGCGCCGCCACGACGCCCGCCGTTCCGCAGCAGCCGGTCGACAGGGCCTGCGGAGTCCCATTGGCGCCCGGCTCCGGTTGTCCGCAGGGCGTTCGCGCGCTGGCCCGAAAGCGCCGATCCTGCCGAACACGGCGTTAGCATTGGCGATGTGGTGGCGCACGTGCCGCCAGCAGCGCCGTCACCGAGCTTCTGCGGCCTGGCCGTGACGTCCCGCTCGCGAGTTCGCCTCCGCCATGACTCCTGCGCACGAATCGTGATTACCTTCTGTAAGTGCGGAGGAAGGAATTTGTGACCGCGGAAATAGCGGGAGGATTTCCGTGTCGCAGCTGGCATTGTTCGAGTGAGACACCTTGAATAAATCATCAGGCGACCGTTCGAGTGTCATGGCTGCCGAATGAACAATTGCACTTGCTTGCCTGGTCGACGCACTGAATCTTGACACTCAGCTTCGCTTAAGGTTTCCTAGTCTCTCCGGCAGGGTCAGCTGTTCGGCAAGAAACCCGAACTCGCGATTCAGCGCGAAATGTCCACCGACGGAATGATTCTCCGGTTGTTTTGCCGCCCTCCCCAGGGGAATTCGCTCGGCGGGGCGGTCCGGTTTGTTCCGGTATTGCGGGTGTTGTTCCATGGCCGGTCGCGGCCTGACGGCGGGTACTCCGACAGAGGAGAGCGGATGAATGTGAGCAAGAGACGGCTTCGGGCCAAGATCGCCGCTGGGGTGGCGGGACTGCTGGTCGTCGGGCTGCTGGTCGGCGACGGGGTTCTGATCGACCGGGCCGCGCCCCAGGCCGGCGGGCAGCCGGGCGCGGCTCGTGCCGACGGCCCGGTGCCGCGCGGTGCGGAAGCGCCGCGGCAGCAGGAGGGCCGGCCGGCACTGCCGGAACCGGCGGCCGCGCCGGGGCGTCCGGAGGTTCCGACACCGTCCGCGAGGCGCGAGGCGGCGACGAGGCACGGGACGGCCGCGACGCGGGCGGACGGCGAGGCGGACTTTGCCGGGCTGGACGACCGGCCCTCGCCTGCCGAGCAGGTGCGCCGGCAGGCGGCCGCGGACAAGGTGGAACGCGAGCTGTCGGCGGTTGCCGACAGTCCCGCGGGGCATCGGTCCGGTCCGGCCGCGGCGTCCGGCTCCGCGGACCCGGCGCCCGGCACGGCGGAGTCGTTGAAGGCGGTCGGGACGCACAAGGTGTTCGTGCTGGCCGTCGAGTTCGGCGACGACACGACCCCCGCCATCGGCGGGCCGGCCGGCCCGGTGCACAACCAGATCCCCCGCCCGGACCCGAAGAAGGACAACTCGACGTACTGGGTCCCGGACTTCGACCGGCAGCACTACCAGGACGTGTTCTTCGGCGACCGGACGCCCTCTTTCAAGGACTTCTACCGGCAGCAGTCGCAGGGCCGCTTCGGCGTGACCGGTTCGGTGACCGAGTGGATCAAGCTCCCGCACAGCGAGGCCTATTACAACAACGTCGACTACGGAGAGCTGGACCAGCTCATCGCCGACGGCATGAACGGATGGGTCGCCAACCGCAAGGCCGCCGGGTGGTCCGACGCCCAGATCAAGGCCGAACTGGCCACGTTCGACACGTGGAGCCGCGCCTCCCGCCAGGACAAGCCGGACGGCCGGATCGACCACCTGACGATCATCCACGCCGGGGTCGGAGCCGAGGCGACCGGAGTCAGCCCCGATCAGACGGACGACCCCCGGTACCGCGACAACATCTGGTCGCACAGCTCGGAGCCGCTGGATCCGGTGGACGTCGGCGGCACCGGGATCAGCGCCGCCGACTACACCATCGAGCCGGAGAACGCCGGGGTCGGCGTCATCGCGCACGAATTCGGCCATGACCTCGGTCTGCCCGACCTCTACGACACCGTCGGTGAGACCCACAACACCGCGGGCTTCTGGTCCATCATGGACAAGGGGTCGTGGCTGTCGGATTCGGACACCGCCATCGGCACGGCGCCGTCCGGATTCGGGCCGTGGGAGAAGCTCATGCTCGGCTGGGTGGACTACACGGCCGTCCGCTACGGGGAGGGAGGCGATGTCGCTCTGGACGCATCCGACGCGAAACAGGGCGACAACCCGCAGGCGCTGGTCGTCATCCTGCCCAAGGGCCCGGACGGCAAGGGCCGCTACTACCTGGCGGAGAACCGGCGTTACACCGGATACAACGCCGATCTGCGCAGAGCGTACTTCCGCAGCGATCCCGACGGCTCCGTCGTGCAGCGCTTCGGCTACGAGCCGGGAATGCTGCTGTGGTACTGGAACCGGTCCTACACCGACAACAAGATGGCTGATCATCCCGGGGCCGGGCAGGTGATTCCCATCGACGCCCACCCCGACCAGATCTCGTCCGACGACGGCCGTGCGGCCCCCGTCGCCGTGCAGATGTACGACGCGGCCTTCACGCTGACCCCCACGCCCGCGCTGGACCTGCGGTGGTTGAACCGGAACGAGGACAACATCAAGTACCAAGCCAGGATTTCCGCACCGTCGGCTCCCGCGCAACCGGTCTTCGACGATCGCCTCTGGGCAGCGAAGAAGCTGCCGGGAACCGCGGTGGCGGTGCCGGACACCGGCACGAGCGTCACGCTGGCCGGCGAAGCGCTCGACGGCGGCACGGTCACCGTCCGGCTCGCCTTTACCAAGCCAGCAGCGCAATAACCGGAGACGGCGAACGCCCGAACCGTCCGGAGATGCCGGGCCGCGCGGCAGGGAGGTCAGCCACGAGCTGCTCCCTCCGCGCGGCCCGGCTGTCCGGTCTCGTCAGGTTGTGCAGGCAACACGAGCCGCAAGAGGCCTCGGGGAGAATCCGGGTGCTGGATTCCCGGTCGCCTTTCATCGCTTCTGGCCAGGGAGTTCGGTGTCGTCAGCCGGTATGATCGACGCCTCCAGCCGAACCGATGCCGTCCAGGGCGTGCCGAGCACGCTCGTGAAGACGGCATGTGAAATGCCGATCGACGCGCTTGGCAAAAGAACGAACCCGATACGGCAGCACGATTCATCTCCGGGACGAGCGGATGCAGGTCGTCAACGACGGGCCGAGTGATCCCGTAATGCGTGGCCAGGTTGGAACGCCCCGATCGCGGTTTCGGCACTGACTGCCGACAATCGGACTTTCGCCCGAACGCCGTTGCCGGAGAAAGCTGCAGCGGTATGGACAGGACGATCGGGGCGAGTTCCGGCTGTACGCGGGGAATCTTGATCACGTCGTTAGCGAGCCCGGGCGGCAAGGCGGCGTCGGTTACCGCGATCACCGGGCCGCCCCGGGCTTTGATTTCCTCGATGGTCGAGATGTTCTTGGCGAGCAGTTCGTCGTCGGGCACAGTGGCCCGTGTTTGAGTTCGGACGGCTGGTACGCCTCTGCGTGGACGTGGGAGATCTCCTTGAGCTTCTGCGCGCCTTCCCTGGCGACCGGCCAGCCACGCACGCGGCCGACGAAGAACATGTGCTCCGCCTCGGCGTAGCGTGCGGCGATCGCGGCGATGTCGTCTTCCGTGGCGAGGATCTCGCCGATGCGGGCTGGCAGGTCGGCGAGCCCTTTCACCATGCGGCGGTCCTCGCTCAGGGGACAGGTCTCGCACCCTGCCGAGCTCCAGGGCGAGCAAGGCCAGCGCTACTCCCCTGTTGGTGAAGGATTTGCGGGCCGTGACGGAGAACTCGGGGCCGGCGTGCAGGAACATGCCGCTGCCGCATTCTCGTGCGATCGAGCTGCTGACGACATTGACCAAACCGACGACCCTGCCGCCCTTGCTCTTGAGTTCGTGCAAGGCGCCGTCGCGTCCGTGGGTGCAGACGGGATGATCGCGAGATTGCCCGGGGGATAGGCCGTTCGCATGGTCGATGGCGGGGCCTTTCCGCAGGACAGTGGCAGCTCATCGCGCTGGCCCGCGCCGCGCTCGTGCACCCGCGACTGCCGCTCCCGACCGCGGCACCGTGCGATGGGCCGGATCAGCTGCGAACGCATCACGCTGGTCATCCTTCACCGGCTCACCACCGCGCAAACCGCAGACCGGATCGTGGTCACGCGCCAGAGCCAGATCGCGGAAACAGGCACCCGCGAGGCCTTGCTTGCCGCGAACGGCGAGTACGCACGGCTCTGGGGCATCCACCGGGAATACGTGGGATGGCCCCGGTGACAGACCCATTTCCGGCCGCTCTTCGACAGCGCGGAGAGCAGCGAGAACGCGAGGGCACGCGCCGCCGGGAGCAGGTTGGCTTGCCGCGGTGTGACTCGGTCTCGCCTGTCTCGTGGAACGTGGTCGACGTCGTCGGCGGATTCGGATCGCCGTCCGGGCCGGGTTTCGGGCCCGGGTAGGTCTTGGCTCCGCTTTCGTTGTCTGGCTGAAGATGCGGGTTCGGTGGGTGCCGGACCGTGGTCGGTTCGCGGTGTTGTGCGACTGGTTCGTGGGCGCGGCTCGGGCAGTGTGCGGCCGTGCTGTGGCTCCTCGTTGTGCGGGTGAGGTCGCGGTCGGCGATCAGATTGGTTTCTTGCTCGCCGGCGCACCGTGAAAGTTATTGAGTGCACAGGGATTTCCGCGGTCATCGTCGTTGTGTGCGGCGGCGACACGGTCTGGTCCGCATCGGTGTGCCAATGCTGCCGTTTGTTCGCAGCCAGTGTCACGGACGGGTTTTCGCGATGCCGTGGACGCTTGTGCTGGATCTCGCGGGCGGGGTCGGAGGGCGCGGTTTTATGCCGGGTGCCGTTCCGTGCGCGGCTCGGTTCCCGGTCCGGCTCCGGCCGGTTGTTGTGGTGGCCGGCGTGTGTTCACAGGGTGCCGCCGGCGGTGAGGATATGTTCGGTGGCGGCGCGTGCTTGGTAGGGATGCAGGGGGCCGAGTTCTAGGGCGCGGGTGGTGTGGGCTTCGAGGAGGTGCCAGCGGGGTTGTCTGCTGGGCGGGTGGCGGGGGTGGGGGTACAGGTGCCACCAGTGGCCGTTGCCGGGCGGGGAGTTTCGTGCCAGGTACCACCAGGTGCGGTCGTCGGGGGACTGGAGCCAGCGGTGGTGGCGGTCGTGCTGGTCGCACAGTGTCAGCCATCGGCTGGTGCCGGTGCCGGGCTGGAGGTGTTTCATGCTCAGGGGCGGGGCGAGGCAGTAGGTGCAGCGGCTGTGGGCGCGGTGTGTGCGGGCGGTGATGCGCTGCGGGTCGTAGGGGACGGGGGCGGCGAAGCCGGCGGCGGCGGGCGGGGGGTGTTCGGGGGGCCGGGTGCGGGGGTCGAGGATGAGCAGCCGCACGGGTTTTCCTGTCTGTGAGTGGCGGGCGGCGCTGGCCGGAGCCGCGGGGCGCGGGACGGTTGCGCGGACCGGGTGCCGTCCGGCCGGTGGCGCGGGCCGGACGGCAGCCGGGGCGACGGGGCGGAAGTGCGGGTCAGCCGGCGTCTGCCGGTTCCGGCACGGGAGCGGGCAGGGGTACCGGCATGGGAGCCGGCATAGGAACCGGCATGGGCTGCTGGCCGAGGAACGCTTGTGCCGCCGCGAGAATATTGTCGAGGATGCTCTTGGCAGCGTCCGAGAGCTGGCCTGTGTCCGCTTGGGCGTGGACTGTGGCGTCTAGTCCGGAGCCGTGGAGGTCGGCGTCAAGGCCGGCACCGGTGGCGTCGGCGCTCGCGGTGAGGCCGGGGATTTCGAGGGCGGCGCTGTCGCCGGGGCCGCCGCCGTCGGGGCCAGCTCCGTGAGTGACGGAGACGGAGGCAGGACCGGGGGAGACGGCGTTGCCGATGATGCCGTCGAGGGCGTGGCTGCCGAGGGACGCGGTGGCGCCGCAGAGGCTGATGCCGCGCGAATCGCAGCCGTCGGCGGCGGGGGTGCCGGTCGCGGCGGCCGCGACGGCGGGCGAGGCCAGGACCGCGCCGGCGCCGGCGAGGGCGGCCAGCAGCCGGGCGAGTGTGGTGCGCATGGGTTTTCTCCCGTGTGTTCGGGGCCCCGGGGCGGGGCTGAGAGGGGTGTGCGAATTCGGGACCAGGCAAAACCTCCGGACGTCGTTCCGCCAAAGCCAATCGGCCGCAATCACCCGGACGGGAGACAAACCGCCACCCGTCCGGGCGACGCCGGCCACCTTTTCCGGTCCGCCGAAAAACCTGAAAATAGTAGTGGGAACTTCGCGTTAATGGGTGCTTGCGAAGCGGAGAATCGCGGGTTGCGCCGGGCGGCGTTTATTGTCCCCGGGGTTCGTCCTGCGGATTCGGCGGCGATCGCCTCTGCGGGACGCGGTCTTCTGAGCAGGGGTTTCGGCGGTCGTCTGGGCCTTGAGCGGGATCGGCGCGACGGAACGGCGCTTGCGAGAACTGCCTGCGCAGGCCGGAAAAATGCGACGTGATCCGGATCACGATCGAGTGGTTTTGTGTCGGATGCTGGACGGGCAACGGGCGTTTTCCTAGATTTCCCCGACATGAAGTCTTTCCGGGCGTTTTCTGGGGTGCTGCGCGGTTCGCTGGTCACGACAGTGCTCGCGGCGCTGGTCGCGTCGTTGACGCCCGCGGTCGCGGCGGGGAGTCCGGCGGCGTCGCCGGTGCGCCAGGCCGCGGCGGCGGAATCATCCGGCGGGGGGCTGGCGACGAGCGGTGCGCGGATGGCGGGGCCGGCGTCCGGCGGCGTCGGCGTCCGGCAGGCCGCGCCGCCTCAGGTGCCCGAGGACGTCGAGGTCACCTTGCCAGGCACTTCTTCCCGGATGCGTGGCGTGCGGATCCCGGTTCCGGGCGTGGAGAAGTCCGGGATCGTCGTGGTGAAGGATCTGTACGGCCCGGCCATCGAGGACGCCAAAACCCCGAAAGTGGTCAAGTTCGAGGATGCTCCGGGCGGGGCGGCGGAAGCGGAGCGGTTCGTGAAGCGCATGCAGGACGCGGTCGCGGAGATAGCGAAGTCTCCGGACGGCGCGCGCCTGCTGCGCGGGATCAGCGAGATGCGTCCCCTGGACCAGGTCGGCATGGACTTGGCGACCGGGCAGAAGGACGTGACTGTCGTGCTCCACCGGAGCGCGTGGGGCGAGCGCGACGCCAAATACAGCAACACCGCGTTCACGATGGCCTACGACGACACGCGTGCGGCCAACGGTGTCGGGTCCCCCGCCGAGATCGTGGTCCCGAACGAAAGCTACGCCATCTTCGGGGTCAACCTCGAAAACAGCCGACGGTACATGATCCGCGAGCAGGACGCCCTGGCACACGAGTTCATCCATGCGTCCCACTACCTCGAGGGGAGCAGGTACCCGCATTCAGCCGACGGGTCGCCGGTGCCGATCACGTACACGTACACCACGTACCTCGGCGAGAAGAAGCACAGGGAAGTGGACATTCCTCTCGAGGAGATCCGCACGCTCGGCGGCCCGGACGCGCTCCTGGCGGCCGAGCAGCAAAAGGTGCACGGCCTGCAGCGTCTCGTGGACAAGGCGATCGCGAACTCGCGGCTGGTAATGGACACGTACATCAAGCTGGCTCCAGACCGCGCCACGAAGAAATTGCTGAAAAAAATCCGGGACGCGCGCAACGCCGCCCCCGACGTCACCGAAACCTCGATAGCCCAGCAGCTGGGAATCACCCCTCGCCGGCACTACGCGAACATCTCCGGCACCGCCGACGCGGTGACGGCCGCGGCGAACGAGATCAGCCAGGACAAGGGGATCCACTGGAAAATCGTCGAGGGCGAAGTCAAGATCGTGCGAGCCGGGACGACGATCACCGTCGAGGACACGCGCGACCCCGCCGCGGTCGAGCAGAGGCTGGGCGGGCAGCCGCAGGCTCTTCCCTTGTGCCCCAGTTCCGGGGCCAGGGCGGCGTGCATCCCCAAGCAGGAGCCCAAAGACGTGCCCGAGGCAACCCGTTCCAGGGTCAACGAGAACTTGCAGTTCGTGAAGAGCAATCCTGATGCGGTCCTCTACCGGGGGGAGCCGATCGGGCATCCAGGGCTACGGGAGCAGGGAAGCGTCGCGAAGCCCGATTCCGTGTACCTGGGAGTGGAGGACGAGCGCGGGCCCGCGAAGGTGTTCTCGGCCGGGATCAGCGCGCCGGGGACGGAATACTCCACCCTGACCGACCAGTGGCTGCAGAACTCCCATCTGGACGTGCTGAAAGACTCGGGGTGGGTCACGACCACGGAGTCCGCGGACCGGGCGAAGGCCGAGGCCGTGCCGCTCTCGCGGGCGCAGTTCCAGCCGGGCACGTACCGGAGTCCGCCGAGGCTGGTGGCGTGGGGGTGGGTGTACGAGATCGAGCCGACCGAGTTCTTCGTGTCCGCGCAAGCCTCGGCCGCCCGGATCAAGAACGGATACCCGGACCTGCCGGCGGACAAGAAGGCCGTGTACAAGGATTTCGAGACGGCGACACCGCTGAGCGCGGCGACGCAGGCCACCCGGGAGTGGTCCGCGATCCGGCGAATCTCCCCGGAGAACATCATCGGCGCCAAGCACTACCGGGCGACCTATCAGGCGACCAGCGACGGTCGGGTCGCCGATCCGAATCCGAAGGTCGAGGAACTGCCGGCCGGCGACGCAGCGGCGAACCGGGCGTACAAGCCGGCCGCCGCGGGCTACGACCCGTACGCGGACCGCGGGTCGGGGTGGAGCGACACGGCGACGGTGTTCAAGCCGCTGGACCGGGATCCGTGGCGCGGCGCGGTCGAGGCGCAGAAGATCCTCCGCGGCATCCCGGTGACGGCGCAAACCGGCGGCACGCGCACGGGAGTGCAGCCCGACGCGGTGAACCGGCGGGCGAGCGACATCGTGCGGGACCTCCTGCAGGACAAACAGTTCATGGCCGAGATACCGAGGCCGGTCCAGAAACCGGGCAGCAAGGAGCTGGTCTGGAGCAAAGAGAACGCGAAGGCGGCCCTGGACAAGGTCCAGGGCCGGCTGAAGAACCAGTTCAACCTCACCGAAGGGCCGCTCAACAAAGCCTTTCTGGCGTTGTGGGCCTACGACATGTACGAACTGGCCAAAACCCACGAGAACGTCGACGGTCTCGAGATCGCGGCCCGGGTGACCGCGCTGGTGCCCGGCCTGGGCGACGCGCTCGGCCTCGCCGACGGGATCAACCGCGGGGACGCCGAAGCGATCGCGGTGAACTCCGTGGCGATGGCGGCCTTCATGGGGGCGCTGGTGGTCCCCGCCCTCGGCCAATTGCTCGGCGGCGCGGTGCTGACCTACACCCTGGGAAAGCTCGCCAGCGAGGCGGTCCGCTACGTCGTCAACGCCGTGGCACAGTGGTTCACGCCCCCGCCGGAATTCTCCCCCGACGCTCTTCGGCCGGGGGAGATCCCGACGATGCCGGCCGTCGACGTCCAGAACGACGTCGTTCCGTGCAGCACCGAACGCGTCATCACGTGGAAGCCCGACCCGCGGCTCAAGAAGGACGTCGACCTCGTCATCAGGGTCACCGCGGCCGACGGCGGAACTTACGAGATGGGCGCCGACCCGCAAGCCGGACGACGTGTGTTCCTCGACAGCAGCCAGACGCTCACGGCCGACCTGTTCTACCGGGCGAAACGACCCTGGGGAACGTTCGTGTCGCACCAGATCACCCGGCAGGACATCACCTACCGGATCGGGGCCGCCGGGCCGTTCCCAAGCCCGCGCAACAGGTGCATAGCGGACGCGGACCGGCGCGTGAGCTGGCCGGTTCAGGACGTCGGGTGGATCGCCGCGCGGTTCCCCGCCCTGTTCGAGACCCGGATCCCCGGCCGCGTCTCGGCGGCGTTCGCTTATCCGAACAGCTGGGACCAGCGAGACGGGCGCTACACCGCATTCGGGTTCTTCAAGGGCGACACGTTCGTCAGCTACGACGATCGGGAAGACCGCCTGCGCGACAACACGCCCAAGAAGATCGGCGACGCCTGGCCAGGCCTCGGGGGGAGCGCGTACGCGTCCGGAGTGGACGCCGCGGTGGACGTCAGGGACGACTACGGCGGTGCTGTCCTGCTGCTGTTCAAGGGAAACAAGATGGGCCGCTACAAGTACGCCGGGAGCAGTTCCCGGCTCGAGTGGGACGACACGATCGCCAACCGGCTTCACGGGCTCCCGCCGGAATTCGCCGACGGCGTCGACGCGGTCCTGCCCGACAGTCCCCGTTCGGGCGGATTGCCGGGCACTGACCGGATCGTATTGCTCAAAGGGGACCGGTACGCGCTCTACGACCTGCGGGAGCAGCGCAGGATCCCGACGGGCAGCGACCTGATCGCGGCCCGCTGGCGGGTGCCCGCGGGCGTCGACCTGCGCCGCGGCGTCGACAGCGCGCTCGCGATCAGCCCGGACCAGGCGATGCTGTTCGCCGGGCAGCGCGCCATCCTCGCACGCGACTCGGGGGAAGCGGCCTCGGTGCCGACCGGGTTGCCGGTGTCCGTGCAAAGCGCCTTCGAGGGCCGGCCCGACCGGTTCTGGAGTTACGAGGACGGCCCCGGCGGCTCGCCCCGGGGGCGGATCCGCACCGCCGCGGTCACGGACGCCTCTTCTCCGGACGAGAAGAAGAAGGCCACCTTCGCGCTGATGCCGTCCGACATCCCGAGGTGCTACCGCCTGCGCACCTCAGCCTATCCCGACCCCCCGCCGGGGGGTTTCGCCGACTGGGAGCAGCGGGCAGCCAGCGCCGACGATATCAAGTACTCCGAGGCGGGCCGCTACGTGTGCCCGAGCCGCGCGCCCGGCGGCGGGTTCGTGCTGCACCCCGCCGACCTCAAGAAGAAGACCGCGGACAACGGGCGGGTGCTGTACGCACAGGCCGGACTCGGCCAGACCGGCCCGTACTTCGCGAACCCGGCCGACCTCAGCCTCGTCGACCAGCGCGAGTTCGCGGCGCGGACGACCTGGCACATCCTCGCGCCGCACTGGAGCAGCGAGGTGGATCTCCCGACCGAGAACACGGCGTCGCTGGTGGACGTGGCGACCCGGCAGGCCGTCCTCAAACAGCGCGACGAGACCAACCTCGAGCTCGCCGCCGACAACGGCGACCTCGCATGGGAGCCGGGCTGGCGCTCGAAGTTCCGCCTCTACACCGCCGACGCCGACCAGTCCTGCTACACCTTCCATGATCCGTGGTCGAGGAAGGACCTCTACTGGGACAGCGAAACCAACAAGGTCTCGTTGCGAGACCCCAGGACCGCGAACGACCGGGGCTTCGCGTTCTGCACGGCGGCCGCCGGCGACGACGGCAAAGGGGGCAAGGCGTTCTCGCTGCGCCCGCTGGGCTTCGACGACCGAGTTCTGGGCTGGGACCCGGCCGCGGGCGCGTTCCGGATGACGGCGCGCGCGGGCGTGCAAAGCCTTCGGCTGTCGTTGGGAACGCCCCACCGGGGCACCATACTGCCGCTGATGGACGCGGTCGACACGACGCAGCCGTCCTCGGTCCACCGCCCGCCCGCCGTGTCTTTCGATCCGGTGCTGGGGCTTTCTCCGCTGGCGCCGGGAAAGACCGGCGAGGCGAAAGTGGTGTTCCGCAACACCCAGTGGTACACCTTCGACGTCTCCGGCACGGGAGCGGCGGTCACCCTCCTTGCTCCTGCCCATACCCGGTTCGTGCCGCAAAACCAGCTTCAGTGGGAGGTTTCCGCGGACGGCGGAAAGAGCTGGAACAAACTCGGCATCGCCTCGGCCGACTGCAAAGCGCTCGACGAGGGACAGCGCCTGGAGTGCCCGAAGTCGTCCGCCGGGAGTATCGCGCCCGGCGCTCTGATCAGGCTCTCGCCCGTGGTGTCGGTCGCCGCGGACGCCCCCGCCGACCGGATCCCGCTCCCCGGGCGTGCACTGATCGCGATGCGCCTGTCCCTGGCGCAGCGAGTCGGAACCGCTACCGCGGGCATTCACGTGTACATCCAGGATCCGAACAGGTCGGTCCGGGTGCGGCGGAGCGTCGTTGCGGCCTCGGCCGGCGAGCAGGCGCGGTTGCCGTTCGTGCTGGAGAACGCCGGGCATCACGTGGAGGCCGATTTCGGCCCGGTGACGTTCACCGCCCCGGAGCACTCCCGGTTCGAGAACCAGGCGGAGGTGTCCGGCCACACGGTGGGCAACGGGATTCCCGACACCCCGTTCACGGTGTCGGAGTGCGCGGTGCGCAGCCTGGAGGCCGGGAAACACGACAACAGGATCCTGGCCTGTGCGCACAACTCCCTGGGCCGCACGACCTGGCGGGGCGCTCTCGGCGACGCCGACGGCAAGGACAAGGCCGACGAGCGCATCGTCCTGGGGCCGCTGCTTCTGAGGGTGGATCAGGATGCTGCTCAGGTGGTGCTGACCGGCGGGACCGTGGCGATGACGCTGGCGACCGCGGTCGTCAAGCGTCCCGAGCTCGACGGCGGCGCGGTGCCGCTGGGCACGTACCCGGCGGGCGGGGCCGCACTGGCCAGCATCGTGGTAGTCGGGTCCGTCGGCTTCGCCGGCGCCGCCCGGGTGCCGTGGAGCGACGAGGGGATGCGGCCGTACGCGATGCTCGCTCCGGGGCACGAGGGCCCGGTCCCGTGGATGATGCGCAACACCGGGTACGAGCTGAAGTCCGACATGACCGGGACGGTGACGTTCCGCGCGCCCGCCCACGCGAGGTTCGTCGCGCCGAAGGACGGCAAGATCCCGATGGAGTACAGCTTCGGGACCTCGCCCGCATCGTGGCGGAACATGGAACCGAGCGGCGGCCGCGACCCGGCCAACACTCTGCACGACTGCGTCGCGACCGTCGACGGCAAGACGATGACGTGCCAGAACACCGGCCGGAAGCAGATGCGCTGGCAGGGCGGGCAAGGAGCGGAGGGAGGAAAAGACAAGAACGCGGCGGTCGTGCGGTTCCGCCCCACGATCAGGGTCGACGACGACGCTCCCGTCGACGCGCGGGCCCCGGGCGAGTGCGGGTCGGCGTCGGGCGACGGAACGCTGGAGCTGGCGAACGCGACGCAGTACACCGACGGCGGGAAATGGGTTCCGCGCGGCGACACGGGGAGGTTGTCGGTGCGGTCGGATCTGGCGCTCTGCATCGTCGACAAGACCGATCGGATGTCGCAACCCGACTCGCCGCCCGCGAAGGTCTTCCCCGGCGGCGAGACGACAGTGACGTGGGAGATCGCCAACAACGGGTACCAGCTCAACGCCGACTACACCGGGGACGTTGTGTTCACCGCCCCGGACAACATGGTTTTCCTCGCGCCGCCGGACCAGAAGATCCCGCTGCAGTACTCCGAAGACGGAGGCCGGACCTGGCGCACCGATCCGCGCAACCCGGCCCTGTTCGGTTGCTATTTCGCAAATACGGCGAAGATAATGACATGCAGGAACATCGGTGACAATAAAGCGTATCCGTACAATGACAACGCTTGGGCAGGACTGTGGGGCAACGACCTGGGCGGGAAGAAATTCGCGCTCCGGTTCCGGTTCCAGGTTCAGGCCAGGATGAACGACGACGCCCCGGTCGGGACGTGCATGAACGGCGGGACCGCGACAATGAACCTCGCCAACGCGCGCCGCGCCAACGGCCAGGGCGGCGAGGACAAAGCCGCTCGATGGAACCAGCTCGGTTCGATAGCTCTCACCGGGAAGCTCGCCGTCTGCACCGAGAGCGGATTCCCGGACGCGAAGGACCGCTCCGACACCGGCAAGCCCGCGCTGAGCGGGCGGCTCTCGCCCGACGGCACCGGACCCGTCCCGTGGCTGGTGAGCAACGCGGGACCGAACGTCTCGATGGACTACACCGGGACGATGGTCTTCCACGCCCCCGACCACACCACCTTCGTACCGCAGCCGCGCGACTACATCAGGCTTCAGTACTCCTACGACGACGGGAGGAGCTGGGTGGACGCTGACGGGAACGCGGGCCTGTACCGCTGCCGGACCTCCTCGGACAAAAAGACGATGACCTGCAATAACACCGGCTGGAAGGGGCAACAATGGTACGGTTCCTCTGGAGACGGCAACGGGAAACGGAAGTTCCAGATGCTGCGTTTCCTGCCGATTTTGCACGCGGACGCGGACTCCCCAGTCGGCAACTGCTCGTCGGGGAGGCAGCCCAGCTGGTTGACCCTCGACAACGTCGAGCAGGACAATCCGCAGGGCGGGAAGAACAAGTACGGCACGCAGTACGCGTTCGGGACCTTGCGCACCTGCTTCGTCAACGGGTTCGAGGGCAGCAAAGACAGGGCGCCGATCACCAGCGAGCTCGCGCAGTGGGGGACCGCGGAATGGCAGGTCAGCAACAGCGGATACGAAGTCGTCGGCGACTTTGCCGGCAAGGTCGTCTTCCACTTCGGGGTACCCGGGTACGCGGGCTTCGTCAAACCGCAGGAGGGGAAGCTCCCGTTGCGGTATTCACTGGACGACGGGAAGACCTGGAAGAGTGACCGGGCGCTGACCGGCTGCGCGATCAGCAATGACAAGCTGACAATGACGTGCGACAATACGCAGAATTCCGGAACCCGATGGTACGGAGCGCTCGGGAACGCGGCCGGCCCGGACGCTGAAAAAGACAAGCGTGAAGGGATTTATCAAATTTTGCTGCCTATCTGGGTCAGCCCGACACTGCGTGGACGGTGCCTTCCGGACGGCACCGGAGTGCTGTCCATCAAGAATGCCGTTCAATGGGACGGCCTGGCCGCCCGCCCGATCCCTCGCGGTGAGATGAAAGTTACCGGAAAATTGAAAGTCTGCGTGGCGAAGCCGGAGAAGTGAGGCGATCAAGGTTTCCCGGAACGCGTCTCGCGCGCCGTTCGCGGGGGTAGCCGCGGAAGGCCGGCACTGGATGCCCCAGCCCGACGGAACCCTCGCCGATCGCAACTCGAGCCTGTGCCTGGACACCAAGGACGTCGGCACCGCCGTCGGCACGCCGCTGGTCATCAGACGGTGCATCGGAAGCGCCAGCCAGAAATGGCAGCCCGGCGACAGCCAGCCGTCCTGACCCCGGCCCGCCCGGCAGGGGCTGCGCACCGGCGGAAGCAAGGCCGCGCCCACAGCGGCCGGTTATGCGGACGCTGTGGGCGCGCCCCTGCCGGGTGCCGATGCGGAGCGTCGGTCGTAGTCGTCATGGTCGTCGCGTCAGCGCACCCCGCGAGGCTCGCGGCAGCCGCAGGGCCCGTCGCTGGCTTCCCGATGCTCCTCCGCGGCCCCGGACACGGCCGCACCGCCGTCACCTGATAGGTGGGTGTCCCGCTCCGGGGTTGCAATTTTCCAGGGGTGGCCGCAGTATTTAATCCCAGTTTTGCTTTTCGACCGGAAAACCGCCCAGAGCTTCGCACAAGGGGAGTCGTCATGCGTTGGAAGCGACGTTCCGTCACCGCCGCCCTCGCGGTTTTCGCGGCGAGTGCCCTTCTGCCCGTCGTTCCGGCAGCTGCGTCCGCGGCCGACAGCTGCGACACCAGCAAGCTCGGAATCGCCGCGTGGACAGGCAGCCTTGCCCCCGGACTCGTCGGCACATACAGCGGCACCGTCACCCATCAGACCGAACCGCCCGCCTTCAACGACGGCCCCGCCACTGTCGTCCTCGCGAGCCTAGGGCCGGTCCTCACCACCACTGCCAGCGGAATCTACGCGTCGCAATGGTTCCCCGGCACCAACCCGAACGGACCTTTCGCCACCCTCTCATGGAAAGCGGGCGGGCTTGATTTCGTCCTCTCCGCAGAGAGCTGCGACGCGAACAACAGCGTCACCCAAGCCGAACTTTCGATCTTCAAGGGCGACGACAGCGGAGCTATCGCCTCGGGCATGCTGAACCAGGGTCTGTAGAAACTCCTTCCGCTCAACCAGTGCCGCGGCCCAGGACTCCCGATGACCTCCACCGCGGCACTGGCGAGGGCGGGGGTCGGCGTTTCCGTTTGGTCGGCGCGGCGCGGTTCTGGTCCGGGCCTGCAGCACAGGGGCGACGGCCGAAGGAGGGCCGCGAGCCGAGCCTGGCGGACGGGCGCGTTTGTCAATGGCCAGATTTCTCCGGCTCTGGCTCAAAGTCCGTGACGGGCAGCGCCCGGCGATCGGCGGTTCTGCGCGGGGGCCTCGGTCCGGCGGTCGGCCGGTCGCGCGGCGGTGCGCTGACGGTTCGTCGGCTTTGGCAATGCGGTGAACGGCGTCGTTCATCGCGTTCTCTAGTCGTGCTCATTGATGTGAATCCGGTTGGGCTCAACGCTTCGCTCTCGCCCACATGACAGCCGCGACGACGGCCACGACCCCGGCTGACGCGATCACAGACGCCCCGTGAGACCGCTGGCGCACCGTTACGGATACCGGTTGCGGTGCTGGTGCGCTCTGCGCCGCCCGTGCCTGGCCGGTTCTTACCTCCTTGCGTGCGTCCACCAGTACCGGGATGAAACCGATGCTGACCGCAAGCAGTGCCGGTACGGTAGCGGCACGTGCCAATGCCTTCGGATCGGGAACAGGGCACGTTCCCGGGACACACACGAACATGGAGTCGAACGCTCTCGCGAGGACCAGCCCTGCGATGACGATCAGCCAGTACGCGAAAAACTTCCAGAGCGCGGATTGGACATTGGCTACCGTTGCGCCGTCGTTCAACCGGACCGCAAGAACGAACGCTCGGATCAGCAACAGGCCCAGCAACCCGGTGAACCCGAAATATACTCCCAACGTCACACCGAACGCCTGATCCGAAGGGCTCCAGCTAACCCCGGTGAAAGACAGCCAGCCCAAGGCCGTCAGGACAAACGAGACGCCGGCGAGAAACAGGGCTACGAGAGTCGTGCCGTAAACCAAGGTGTATGCGGCGCGGTCTGGGAGGCCGACCGTCTCGTATTCGGCTTTGGACAAGTTCAACCGGCCCGCGGGCGTTCCGAAAAGAATCCGTTGGAGACGCGTTCGTGAGTCTGTTCCCGTTAACTTGCGAATGTTCATAACGCGCCACGATGCCACAGCAAGACCATAAACCCTTCAGGATCGGCGGCAGTCGCGCAGCCGGAAGCCTCCGCGCACCCCGTTCGGGAGCGATGGCGGAGACGTCGGGCACGCTGGTCGCGAGCGAAAACTTCGGCCCGACCGCGCAGGGGCCGACGACGATGCGGCGTGCGCTCATGAAATCGCCGACGAAGTCAAGCCCGGCGAAACCCCGGACCGTCTACGCCGAATACGACCCGATCGCGGGCGTCTGCTCGCAGGACCTGGTTGAAGAACCCGGAAACGCAACGGAGTCCGGGACCATCGGATGGCCGGCGGTGGTGCTTTCTCCCGACGCGGACCGGCTCCCGCGGTCGGGCGGCTGAGTGGTTCTCCTCGGCCGCGGTTACGTAGCTGTCCGCATTCCGGCGGGTCATGCCCCTGTTCGGGGGCGGAAAGTTGATCACGCCGTCGTGTTCCCCATGGCATGACGAGGTGGCCGAGGGAGGGGAATGATGGGTTCGCGACGGTGCCGGACAGGTTGAGAGCGGCGAGAGGGAAGGCCGGGCGAAAGCGGCCAGGTACGGCGAGGCGGACTGTGCCGAAGTGGTCGGGCGGATCGGGGCCGCGATCAAGGGCGGGGGGCGCGGGGGTCGGCGGGCACTGCCGGGAATCTTTGTCGACCACGTTCGTCCAGCGGCGCTTGTCGGTGCGGGCTTTCGGCGAACACCTGGGTGTCGCGGCCGAACGGTTCGGCAAGGGCGACCGCTCGACGGCCAGGGTCTTCCCGGAAACCCCGACGATGCCGCCGCCGGGCAGCACAGGGCGCCGATGCGTGGTCTGGACACCAACGCCGCCGGAGTCGTCACCCTGGGCAAAGCCGTCAGTCAGGCTGCGGAGGCCATCGCCGCGGTGCGGGCCACGATCTGCGACGCCGACGAGCTGGCCCGCAAATACGGGTCCCGCCGCAGGCTTTCGGATCCGGCGGCAAATCGGCACGGCGGCACAGCGGCACAAACGGCACAAACGGAGGCGAAACGGGGCACACTGGCCTGGACACGCCACCGCTAAGTGGATCTTCAGGACGTTGTATGTGCTGGTCAGGGTGCTATGAGAGTGGTGGGCCGCCTGGGGCTCGAACCCAGAACCTACGGAGTCAAAGCCCAGGTGAGTGGCTGTTTCTCGTCATCTGCCGATCTTGGCCGTGACCTGCGCGGGTGCGCTCCGCGGATGATCATGCCCGGTCGCCGGTTCTCGTCGTTTTCGATCGTTTTCCGGGGGAGAACCGGGGAGTTGATCATGCTCTCTGACGGTGCCTGACGCTCGCGCGCTCAGCCCGCGTCTTACCTGCCCACACTTCCCCCAACCCCGATACGAAGCTCCCACGCGGTCGGTAGGACCGGGTCAAGGCACGCTTTCCCGCCTTGACGCGGTGCTACCGACCGTTGTCACGATCAGGCTTCGGGGTGGTTCTAGGCGATGCTTCTGCGTAACAGGTCGAGGATCCTTGGCGACTGTTTCCGCATGGGTGGGATGTCCGGTTCTGGTGCGAGGGCCATGCGTGTTGTCGGCGGGCGGCGCTGGGGCCCGGCACCGCTGGCGGCCGCGCGGCCCGGCCGGTGGGCGGAGCGGAGCGGGAGCCCGCCGTGCCGGGATCGCGGCGGCCGCCCAGGTGAGGGGCTACGGACCGCAGCAGGCGCGCCGCCCGGCGGCGCGCCCTTGATCCCATAGAGCCAAGTTCGGCAGCTACTACGAAAGGCGCCAAGTTGTCCGAAGTCGTTGTCAGTAATGAGCACGCTCCTCGTGGGCAATTCCTTCGTGACTATTTGTATTTAGATATTGAAAAAGTCAGGTCTATTGCCGGGCAGCTAGAATTCGGTGTACCCGAAGAGTTTCGTGAGACTGATGCGACCAAAAGGAAGAGATCGCTCGGCTGGGAGAAATTTGTCTCCGGAAGCAATGAATCAACGGAGGAGCGCTACTTGCAGCGCTCAGTCGTTGATTCTCTCTTCCCAGAGCTAGAAGCAGCCTTGGAGGACGGTTGGCTTGTTGATATTACCGAAGAGTTTGGGGCAGGCGTTGATAAGTTCTCGGCAATCAAGTCGATTAGGCCGGAAGGTTCCATCTTTCGTTTAACTGCCCCAGGGGTTCTTTTCGACTTTGAATATTTTGCAGATACATTATCCAGCTTCTCTGCAGCCGCTGGAGGGTTTGAGGATTTCACGAAGTTGATGCTCGCCGATGATGGCGGTTCTGGGGACAACCTCAAGAAACCCAGTCAAAAGCGTCCTCCGAAGGCGGCGAGGATCGAAAACTCATCTCGCTACAGATCCATTCCTGCAGACGCGACAGCAGAAGACTATATTGAAGAATTTGAAGCAGCGGACGGCACTTCTCCTGCCCTATTTCGAAGTATGGCTCGCTTGACTAGAGGAATTTCGCGTCCTGGCATGACCTTGATCGTCGAGTCAAGCGCAGACGAGGATGCACTCGTGCTTGCCGCTCGATTCCAGCAGAACCGCAGGTACTTCGACGCCGATTCTGCAACTGTCGCAGCAAGGTATGGCTTGTCTAAGCAGAACTGGACGATCATCGGAACAATTGGCCATTGCACGCAGTCTGTCGAAGATGTCAAGCTGCTCAATCAATTAATGAATGCTCGTGGATCCGTAGATTCTAAAGGTAACTTTTCGAGAAAGTACTTCATCGACACGGTGTCATCCTTAATCCAGAGCTTTGGAGCTTTTGGCCTATCGGATATTCCTCAGCATCCGGGTATATCTGTGATCCCGATCGCTGTCTATCGGTCTTTTTCAAGAAACCCGTAATAGTGTTAATGCCTGATTGAAAGAAGTATAAATTGACCCTTCTTGAGAATTTGATCGAGGGTGCTTCTTCCGGAAATTCCAAGGTGGACGCCCTTCTCCGTCAAGTCAAGGTGCTCGCGGCAAGAGCTGATTCTATTGTGCTTGATCATTGGGTTGAGAAAGAACTATCCGGGTATGGATCAGGTGACGAACTTCCGCAGTATCGACATGCGGTCGAGGTGGAGGTCATCGGTCATTTCAGTGGCCCGTTTAATTCCGGTTTGCAGAACGCGCCTATTCCGAAGATGGCATTCCCGGAGTTCTTTCGAAAGAATGGACTGTTCCAAATCGCCATCGTCGATCCAATATCCGTTGTGGAGGAGTTCTCGAATTCGAAGACGCCTCTAAGGGCTCCTTGGCCCGCCGACGTGGTTGCACTGGCGAATGGGTTGATTCAGTCGGGACAACTGGAATTATATCCTCAGATGGGCATTCAGCAGGCGTGGCGGCAAATTTCTCCGACTGTTTTCAAGGCAGTGCTGGGGAGCGTGCGAACCAGAATTCTGGATTTGGCTCTAAGTCTCGAGAAAACCTCACCGATGGCTGGTGAAATCGGTGAGCCTGGAGTAGGTAAAGAGTCTCTGGCTAAGTATGTCACTAATATTTTTGGCGGCAGTAACAGTGTTGCCGTTGCTAGCTCAAACTTTTCTCAGACCATTGATATGGTCCCGAAAGGGGACGAGGCGGCACTTCTTAAGGCGTTATCTGACGCCGGGGTGGACGAGTCTGATATCCATGAGCTAGAAGAGTGCCTCAAGTCGGATCGTGCTGATGCGGGCGGACAAGACCCAGATAAGCCGGGTTCGCGAGTCCAGGGTTGGCTTGGCCGAATTTCACTCGGCGTAGCCGGCGCGGGCGGAAAAGTGGCAACGTCGGCCGCGGGCGGTGTGGTTGCCGCATTGATCAAGTCGTATTTTGGAATGTAAATAATATGAGACTATTATGAATAGAATGGCTCTATGAATAGAATGGCTCGGGATCATTGAGGAGTCCTCGATTAATTCGCGCCCTAATGGAATGATGAATTCTCAATTCATCTACTTGCTTTGGGGCAGTCCACTCAACTTCACGGCTCTCGTCGCTTGTGCGGAGAGTGCCGCCGGTCGCTTGAGCGCGAAAGCAAATCGAAAACTCTTGCCTAACTTCGCCGTCGTCGTATGCGATGACGTGTTTTGGGTCTGAGTACAGGCCGATAACTCCTGTAACTTCGCATTCGATTCCAGTTTCTTCTCGTACTTCTCGAACAGCTGCCTGTGCCAGGGTCTCACCAAGCTCCAGTTGGCCCCCCGGGATTGAATACAGATCGTTGTCGGTCCGGCGGATCATCAGAATCCGCCCTTCGTCGTCCTGGATGAAGGCCGATACCGCGACGGCAATGCTGTTTGCCTTGGGAGCGTTCGGATCGTTGTAGTAGTCGACGCGTGCCATGGAGTGCCTCCTAGATGGTGGCGGGCTTGGCGAGGTTCCAGACGGTCTCGAAGCTCTCCGAGTAAGTCTCGAAGAGGTCCCCTGCGGAGAGTCGGCGCAGGTGAAGGGACGGCGCGTGCGCGCCCTGGAACCCGTAGACGTGCGTGTTGATGATCATCTCGTCGTCGAAGCGGAAGATGGAGTTGTAGAGCGTCGTGTTGTGGAATCGCATCTCGACGCCTTCGACGCCGACGAGCGGCCGGTAGAACGCCAGCGCGTTGCGGACGCGCGCGGGGAGCGTCCCGTCGCCGAGCTGCTCCTCTTCCCCGCGCAGGGCGACGCTGTCGCCGTCCGGGTCGCCGAATGCCAGGCGGATCTTCGCGCCGGCCGCGGCCTTGGCTGCAAGGTCCTTGATGAACCGCGGGCGCTCGACCAGAAACAAGGCGGCGTGTACCAGGATCTCCACGGTCTCTGACGCGTCGTTGATCAGCCGGTCCCACAGTTCGACCGGGATCGCGTTCCGGTGCGGGAACACGCTCACGACCTCGGCGGCGGCGGTCTCGGCCCGGCGTTCCGGTGCGACGGAGTCCGGCCACAGGTAGGTTTCCGATTCGCGCGCCATCGCGGCGATCTTGTGCCGGTGTTTCGGGTACGGGGTGCGGCCTTTGGTGATCCACCGCTCGACCGTCTTCTGGTCGACGCTGAGGGCCTTCGCCACCTGTTCCAGCGTGAGCCCGTTGCGCAGCAGCGCGTCACGCAGCCGTTCGTTCGGCATCCGTACCCCCTTGGGACTTTTAGGGACGTCTTCGACCGTACCAGGGACGTCCCAAGATGTCCCGCCATGTGGTGATCATGTCCCGCCTTTTGCCGGAGATTGGGTGGCACGTTGCCGAGACTCGCTCGGCGGCAGAACCCGAAGGAGGCAGACATGATGACTGAAAGGACGGCCTCGGCCCTCGGCGGCGGGTCGAGCGGTCCGGCTGCGCAGGTGTCTCGCAAGCGTGTGGTTTAGGCGCGGGCGACATGCGCGACACGGTCCAGATCCACGTGACGGCAGACCTGCCGATCCGCGTCCGCGCTCTGACGTACGCGAACCGAGCGGAGATCCGCTTCGGCAAGGCGTTCCCCGTGGTCCTGCTCGTCGACTCTGACGCGATCGCGGTTCTGGGCAAGCAACTTCACGAAGCAGAGACAGCGCTGAGCGCAGCGACACGGACGGACTGCGGCGGCGAGACGCCGGAAACGACTGACTGACAAAAGACACTGGGAGCTAGCGGTTATGGCTATCGAAAAGGGACACCGGTTCGCGATCGACTTCGACGAGGCGTTCCCGCAGGGGCTTGTGATGGTGGGCGAGGTGATTCCGGACAACGAGTTTCAGTCGCGGGAGGATCGTGCTGCGGGTCGGCCGGTGCGTCAGCGCGTTGACGAGGCGACTGGCAAGCGGCAGTGGCGGGCGGCCGTGACCGATCCGGGCGAGACGAAGGCGAAGCGGGCCTCGTTCGAGGTGACGTTCCTGGCGGACGTGCAGCCGGTGCCGACGACGGCGGAGGCGTTGCCGGGGATGCGGCCGGTGGAGCTGGAGGGCCTGACGGCGGAGCCGCGCGTCGGCGGGCAGGGGGAGTTCAAGTACCAGACGTACGTCTTTCGGGCGACGGGGTTCAAGGCTGCTGCGGGGAAGTCGTCGTCGAGGTCGGCGGGGGCGTCGTCTCCGGCTGGTGAGGGCAAGGCGGCGTAGATGGGTGTTCTCGTTTTGCAGACAGGGACGATCCCGGGCCGGAGGTGTGGTTGATGCGTGGGACGGATATGGCGAGCCCGCGTGCCCGCGGCCTGGGTGCGGCGTTGCGGGATGCTCGGATCGAGGCCCGGTTCGGGCTGCGTGAGCTGGCGCGGCGGATCGGGGTGAACCCGGCGTTGTTGTCGAACTGGGAACTCGGGCAGCGGGTCCCGACCCCGGAGGAGGTGTCGAACGTGCTCGGCGCGCTCGGCGTGACCGGGGAGCGAAAAGCCTGGATCATGCTGCTGGCTCACGGCGTGACGGGGCCGAGCTGGTCGTCGGTGGGGTCGCAGGCGGACCCGGCGCACTACACGATGTTGATCGCGCACGAGCGGGTCGCGACGTCGGTGACGGTGTGGGCTCCGCTGTTGATCCCGGATCTGTTGCAGGTTCCCGATTACGCGCGGCTGGTGTTCGGCCCGGATCTGCGGGACAAGGACAAGCTGGAGCAGGTGGTGGAGAGCCGCATGGACCGCAACCGGATCCTGTTCGGCGCGGGCGCGGTGAAGGCGCAGATGTTCATCGGCTCGGAGGCGCTGCGGAACCACTTCGGGGACGCGGAGGTGATGCTGCGGCAGACCCGGTTTCTCAAGGATCTGATCGGGCTGTCGCGGACGATGACGATCCGACTGGCTCCGAGTCAGGCGGTGACGGAGGAGGCGTTCAGCCGGTACACGCTGAAGGACACCTCGGACGTCGTGTACTGCCCGCATCGCGCGATGGGCGTGTTCCTGGTCGGCAATGAAGCAGCCTCGTACAAGGTGACGATCGATCGGCTTTCGGCGGCGGCGTTGTCCCCGGCGGAATCGCAGGCGCGCCTGTCGGTCGTGGTCGACCAGCTTTTGAAAGAGGTGAAGGCGCAGCGGCGGGCGACTGACGCCGGGCTGAACCGGCTCCTGACCGGCGAGGAACCCGAGGACTAGCCGAAAAACCAAGCGAGTACTGAAAAAAGCGCACGGCGACGTGTGCTGTGTTCAACGCGCCCTGATGCGCTTGGAATTGTTCCGTATAAACGCAGAACCGGCCTCTGGATGCCAACCTTCACCGGTTCTGCGCTGTCCACTGGGAAGTGAACAATGACGAACATAACCGGTTCTGGACGGCGTGCGTCAACGGGGGTCACCCGGATGCGTTGCGCCGCATGCAAAAAGTTCACTCGCCTCGTGCGGGGCGAAACGAAGTGCGCGGCATGTCAAGGAATGCTGCCGCTTGACCTCGCCGCGGCTGAGGGCGGTGAGCGCCGATGAATGCGGCGGTGTTGATTGCTGTCGGCGCGGGTGTCGCGGTGGTGTTGTGGGTGCTGGCGAAGCTGGGGCGTGCGTTGGCGTCCATTGTGGAAACGCTGGCGGCGTTGGCGTTTCTGGGTTTCGCGTTCTGGACGGTGCTGCGGGCGGTCGGCTGGCTGGTGCGGCAGATCGTGACTCGGTGGCGGACCTGTCTCGCGTTGGTCGTGATCGTGGTGTGGTTGCGGTGGTGGGGCTGGCTGTCGCTGACGGTCGTGTTCGTGACGCTGGTGCTGATCGCGGTGGTCTGGAATCAGCTCGACGTGGTCGGGTTCGATCGGTGGTGCGGTCGGTGGATGCGGGCGTGGTGGCTGCGCTGGGCGGTCTACGGGCGCAAGCTGCCGGACTGGTTGCATGCCTGCGGACTGACTGTCCGCGACGAAGCGATCCCGGTGGACGTGACGGTGAACCTGGTGTCGCGGCGGCGGAAGCGCCAGGCTGTCACGCAGGCGCGGAAGACGTCGGGGGTGGCGGTGCCTGCGTTGGTGCGGGTGCGGTCGGGTGCGTCGTGGGACGAGGTTCGCGTCCGGTTGGTGCCGGGGCAGAAGCCGGAGGATTTCGACGAGGCGGCGCGGGCGTTGGCGACGGCGCGGAAGGTGTCGCGGGTGCAGGTGCGCGAGATCGCGCCGGATGTGGTGTCGCTGGACTTCATGCGCCGCGACCTGCTCACCACCCCCGTGAAATCCCAGCCCCTGCCCGGCTTGGAACCGGCTCGGGTGAACCTGCGCGCGGTGTTCGCGGGAACCACCGAGTACGGGACGCCGTGGCGGCTGCCGCTGACCGGTGCGGGCGCGCACATCCTCGTCGCCGGTGCCAGCGGTGCGGGGAAGAACTCGGTGATGTGGTGCCCGCTGGTGTCGGCGGCCTCGGCGATCCGTTCCGGGCTGGTGCGGGTGTCGGGTGTGGACCCGAAGGGCATGGAACTGGCTTACGGGCGCGGGATCTTCGCCCGCTACGCGGTCTCCGGCAAGGACACCCTCGAACTCTTGGAGGGTCTGCGGGACGAGCTGGAACGGCGGAAGCGTGAGTTCGCTGGGAACACGCGGGATGTGCCGTTGTCGGCGGAGTTTCCGTTGGAGCTGCTGGAGTTCGACGAGATCGGCGCGTTGACCCGCTACACCGACCGCAAGACCCGCGAGGCGATCGTGGAGCACGTCGCGGTCCTCAACACTCAGGGCCGGGCGTTGGGGGTGTCGGTCCGCGGCTATGTGCAGGAGCCGACGAAGGACACGGTGCCTGTGCGGGAGCTGTTCACCCGCCGCGTCTGCCTGCGCGTCACCTCCAAAAACCACGTCGGGATGGTGCTGGGCGACGGCGCGTACGAACGCGGGGCGTGGGCCAACCGCATTCCGGAGACGATGCCCGGCACCGGTTACGTGTGGGGCGAGGGTATTCGCGAACCCCTGCGGGTCCGTGCGGGCTGGGTCTCGGACGAGACGGTGAAGGCCCTGGAGCAGTACGTCACCAACGGCGGCGCCCACCACCTCGACCAGGCACGGGCTGAGGAAAGGAGGGCGGCATGAACCGGCTCATGATCTTCCTCGACGCCATCCGGGACCACCTCGACCTGCACCAGCTGCCGCCGGTCGCGTCACTGGACGTCTCCGCGTGGTCTAGGCCGATCACGGTGCAACTGGACGTCGACGGCCTGGCCGAGGTCGCCCGGGCGCTGCTGACCTGGGCGAACACTCTCGACGACGTCACCGCGACGTTGTGGCGGATCGCTGCGGGCGGCTGGGTGCACGTCGGGATCGTCGGCCGGACGCCGTGCGGGATCCCGGTGCGCGTTTACGGCGCGGTGGTGTTCGACCCGAGCGTGTTCCCGGATCTTCCGGCAGGGGACAGGCAGCCGATGCCGGTGCAGGTGCTGCGCGGGTGGGCTTCGCGAGGGGAGGCGGCGGCCTGATGGAAGGGACACGAGCGGAGCGGATGCGGATGCCGTTGGCCGACGATGTGATCCGGGCGACGGCGGAGAAGCACGGGGTGTGCGTGCGGCCGTTCACGATGGAGGTCGGCGACCAGGACACCGGAGAGTTGCGGTACGTGCCGGTGCCGTGCGGGTCCACTGTGGAATCGGTGTGCCTGCCGTGTGCGCGGAAAGCCAAGGCGCTGCGGCAAGTCCAGTGCCGCGAGGGCTGGCACCTGACCGAAGAACCCGACCTCACGCCCGACGAGCCAACCGAGGACCAAACCGAACTGTTGGCCTACCGGGCTGATCTCGTCGCCTCCTACCGCGAAGTCGCCGACACCGACCCCGCAGAAGCGGAAGAACTGAGGGCCGAGATCCGTGGTGTGGACGAAGAACTTCGGCAACTCGGGGTCCGGGGCCGTCTCCCCTCCGTAGACCTGCCGACCAAGAAGCCGGTGAAGCGGTCGACCAAGCGGCGACAGGACGCGCCGAACCTGCCCCGGCGCAAGGTCGCCAAGACCACGGTAGGCAGGGAGTACGCGGGGCGGTTCCGTCCGTCGATGTTCGTCACGCTGACCTGCGACACCTACGGCCCGGTCCGCGGTGACGGTTCGCCGGTGAATCCGGCCGCCTACGACTACCGGCGGGCGGCTCGGGATGCGGTGCATTTCTCCGCGTTGGTGGATCGGTGGTGGCAGAACCTGCGCCGGGTCGTCGGGTGGGACGTGCAGTACTTCGCGACCGTGGAACCGCAGAAGCGGACCGCGCCGCACCTGCACGCAGCGATCCGGGGAACGGTGCCGCACGAAGTGATCCGGCAGGTCACCGAGGCGACGTATCACCAGGTGTGGTGGCCGAAGCACGACGAGATCGTCTACGCCGACCGGATGCCCGCGTGGGACGGCCCGGAGCGGGGATTTGTCGACCCCGACACCCGTCGACCCCTGCTGACCTGGGACGACGCGGTGGACCAGGTCGAGGAACCGGCGCACGTGGTGACCTTCGGCCGCCAGGTCCACTCCAAGGGCATCCTCGGCGGCACCGAAGACGCCGGCCGCCACATTGGCTACCTGACCAAATACCTCACCAAGTCCACCGGCGAAGTGGTCGAGGCTGACACCCCGGCCCTGGCCGATCACCACGACCGGCTCCATGCCGAACTGGCCGTCACGCCCTGTTCGCCTCGCTGCGCGGTGTGGCTGCTCTACGGCATCCAACCCAAGGGAGCCAACGCAAAAACCACCCCGGGGCACTGCAAGGGCCGGGCGCACCGACGGACCACCCTCGGCCTGCCGGGCCGTCGGGTTCTGGTGTCGCGGAAGTGGTCGGGCAAGACGCTGGTGGATCACAAGGCCGACCGGAAGGCGTTCGTGATGGACGCCCTGGCCGCTGTCGGGATCGAGAAGCCGCAACCGGATCCGGCGCGGCTCGTCTGGCGCAAGGTCGACGCCGCCGACCCGCACGTGCCACCCAGACCGCATCTGGTGATGCACGCGATCGCCGAACGCATCGCCTGGAAAGCCGAATACGACCGCGCGCTACTCGCGGCTAGTCCGCCGGAAACTTCGGCAACTCAGCTCGCGGCTTGATCGGGAAGGGGGAAACTGATGGACAACTACGTGCAATTCAGTCGTTTGTGGACGGTGGAGGATGTCTCGGAGTTCCTCGGCGTCCCGGTCTCGACGCTGTACCAGTGGCGTACCAAGGGTTACGGCCCGGCTGGTCGGAGGGTCGGCAAGTACATCCGTTATCGGCCGCAGGACGTCAGTGCGTGGGTCGACCAGTTGTCGGACGAGGTGGCGTGATGCCTCGCCCTCAGCTGGAGATCGGGACGTACGGCGAGATCCGCTATTCGGCAATTCCGACCGGCTACCGCGCGCGTGCTCTCTTCCGTGACTTCGACGGCAAGACGCGCGAGGTCGAGCGGTCGGGGAAGACGAAAGGCAAAGCGGCGCAACGGCTTCGGGACGCATTCAAGGACTGGACCGGGTCGACCACGGGCGAGATCACCCGGGAAACCAAGTTGAAGGATCTCGCCGACGTGTGGATAGAGCAGATCCGCAAGGATGTCCGCGAGGGAACCAAATCGCCGACGACGGCCACGACGTACGAGTCCATCCTTAAGCGCCATGTGACGCCGGGCGTGGGGGAGTTGCGGGTGCGCGAGGCGACGGTGATGCGGCTGGATCGGTTCCTCGGCGCTCTCCAGTCGACGGTCGGGCCTTCGACGGCCAAGACCGCGAGGACGGCACTGTCGGGGATGCTCGGCCTCGCCGCGCGGTACGACGCGGTGGACAGCAACCCGACGCGGGACACCCGGCGTATCCCGAAGAGCAAGAAGAAGCCGCGCGCCCTGGACGCGGAGGAGCGTGCGAAGTGGCTGGCTCGGGTCGAGGCCAACGAGAAGGCGCGGCGCTGGGACCTGCCGGATCTGTCCCGCTTCATGATGGCTGCGGGTGTCCGGGTCGGTGAGGCGCTGGCGACGTATTGGGAGGACATTGACTTCGTGGCGGGGACGGTCGACGTCACGCACACGGTGGTCCGGGTCAAGGGCGAAGGGCTGCTGCGGAAGCCTCGGCCGAAGACGGAGTCCAGCCTGCGTGCGCTTCCGTTGCCGTCCTGGGCGTTGGCGCTGTTGAAGCGGCGGTGGGCTGAGGCGCGGAAGGACGGCCGGTCGCTGGCGAGTCCGGTTTTCGCCAGCACGGTTGGCGGGCTGCGGGACCCGAACAACGTCCTGCGGGTCATCCGGGAGATCCGCGGTGGCGATGACTTCATCTGGCTGACGTCGCACAACTTCCGGAAGACGACGGCGACCGCGCTGGACGACGCGGGCATCCCGACCCGGCTGATCTCGGACCACCTCGGCCACTCGCGGGTGTCGATGACGCAGGACAACTACCTGGAGCGGAAGGCGGTCGACCCGGTCACGGCGATGGCCCTGGAGGGGCTACTGGATAATCCGTCCCAGCCCAAAACCGGGGATAAACCGGGGAGCTGATCTTGCTCGGTCGCAACCAGATAGCCGCTGACCTGGGGTTTTGGTGGGCCGCCTGGGGCTCGAACCCAGAACCTACGGATTAAAAGTCCGCAGCTCTACCAATTGAGCTAACGGCCCGCGCGCTCAGTCTAGCGGGCTGCGCCCAGCCCTTCGCCAGGGCCTGGCACCGCGAGTCGCGACCGGGGGTTCGTCGCGAACCGGGCGAGGTCGGCTGCGTAGGACTCCGGCTGGTCCATCGCGATGAAGTGGGGTCGGTCCGGGTTATCGAGAGGCCAGTGGGCGATCTCCGACGCCCGCTACCGCCAGCCGCCGGATCGCCAGGCATTCCGCTGTGCACCCCGGTCGGGCCTCGTGGCCAGGCGAGCCCGGCACTCGAGTAGAACGACCACGGACCCGGCGGAGTACGTGACCAGGAAGCTGCACACTTCCCGCCCGACGAGTCGGCAGCCCGGCCGACACCCTGGAGTGGCTCGGCTGACCAGCCTCGGCCGCGCGTTCGCGGTGCACGAACCTCCGGAGCTGGCGGAACACTTGCGCGAACCCGGGCGGCCGGCCCGGCGTGCTCAACCAGCCAGTTCCGCCAGCGATTCCCGCAGCTTCCCGGTCACTTCCACCGGCCGCCGCGATTCGCGGTCCACGAAGACGTGCGCGAAATGCCCCTCCGCCACCAAGGTCTCCGCCGCGGTGTACATCCCGATCTCGTACCGCACGCTCGACCGGCCGAGGTGCGCTACCCGCAGTCCGATCCGCAGCGTGTCCGGGAACGAAACCGAAGCGTGGTAAGCACAACGAGATTCCACGCACAGCCCGATCACCGGCCCGGATTCGATGTCGAGGCCGCCGCGTTCGATCAGCCAGGTGTTGATCACAGTGTCCATCAACGAGTAGTGCACCACGTTGTTCACGTGGCCGTAGACGTCGTTGTCCTTCCAGCGCAACGGAACCGTCTGCCAATGCGGATAGTTCACCACAGCTGCACCGACTCCCGCAGAATGTCCGCCAGGTCCTTTTCGGACGGGGTGCGGGGTGCGGTGGCCAGCAATCGTTGCTGCTTCAGCGTTCCCTCGACTAGAGAGTCCACATCGGACTCGGTGTAGCCGACCGCGCCGATTCCGGCGGGCAGCCCGATCTCCTTCATCAGCGTGGTCAGCACGGCGGGCAGGTGGTCGGCGAAGTCGCCGGACCATTCGAAGTCCGGGGCCAGCAGCCGGGCGACGCGCTGGTGTCGTTCCGGGTTCGCGGCGAAGGTGAACCGGAACGCGGCGGGCGCGGTGAGCGAGACGGCCATGCCGTGCGGCACCATCGCTTCGTCGCCGGGGTAGCCGTCGGGGTGGAAATCCCGGACCTGCCCGGCGATCGGGTACGCGTTGGCGTGCGGGATGTGCACGCCGGCGTTGCCGAAGCCGAGCCCGGCGAACGTCGCGGCCAGCGCCATCGCCTCGCGCGCGGCCATGTCCTCGCCGTCGCGCACCGCGGCGGGCAGCGCCCACGACAGCAGCTGCAGCGACTTCTCCGCGAACATGTCCGCCAGCGGGTTCGCCCCGCAGTACGGCACCCGCTCCTCCGGCCGTTTCCGGTCGAACTCGGTGTAGGGCTTGGCGGTGTAGCTCTCCGCGGCGTGGCACAGGATGTCCATCCCGCTCGCCGCGGTGACCCCGGCGGGCTGGCTGGCCGTGAGCCGCGGGTCCACGACCGCGAGCGTGGGACGCAGCCGCAGGTGGCTGATCCCGCTCTTCACCCGCAGCGACAGCACGTCCAGCACGCACACCGTGGTGCTTTCCGACCCGGTCCCGGTCGTCGTCGGCACCGCGACCAGCGGCTTCAGCGGGTTCGCCGGCGCGCGGCCGCCGCCGACCGGCGCGTTGACGTAGTCCATCAGCTCACCGTCGTTGCTGGTCAGCAGGTTGGCGGCCTTCGCGGTGTCGATGCTGGAACCGCCGCCGACCGCGACGAACGCGTCGTACGGACCGGTGCCGCGGGCGAAGTCCACGGCCTTCCGCATGCTGACGTCGGTGGGTTCGACCTGGACGCCGTCGAAGGTTTCGGCCGCGATCCCGTAGCCGCGGATGCCCTCGGCGATCCGCTCCGGCCATCCGGTCGCCGCGACGACCGGGTCGGTCACCACGAGCACGCGCCGGGCGCCGAACTGGGCGAGATCGTATCCGATCTCGTCGCTCGACCCGCTTCCGTATTTGAGCGCCGGAGCCCCGTAAGTGAAAACAGTCTCATGTTCGGCGGATGTCACGACGGCGTCCTCCCAACTGGTGGGCGGCCCGATCCGGCAATCGGCACAATCCGGCGGCGAGTTGCTCAAGATCACTTGACGCCGGTTCACGGTGCCGCCCTAAGCTCTCCTCATTAGATACCAAGTGGGAACCACCGTCGCGCAAACGGCCGTACGCGTCTTGAACGAGGCCCGGGTCCGCCGGGTGTACGCGGTCGTCGGTGAGTCGTTCCTGGAATTGCTCGACGCGCTCCGCCGCGAGCGCGACGTCACGCTCGTTTCGGCGCGCCACGATTCGGGCGCGGCCTTCATGGCCGAGGCCGAGGGCAAGCTCACCGAACGTCCCGCCGTGCTGCTCGCGAGCCGCGGCCCGAGCGCTGCCGCGCTGGTCATGGGCGTGCAGACGGCGTATCAGGACGAGACGCCGATGGTGGTGCTGCTCGAAACCCCCGCGCTCGACCCGGTGCTCACCGGCGAGGTCCCGACGTCCGATTCGACCGGGATGTTCGAGTCGATCGCCAAATGGTGCGTCCGCGCGGACGATCCCGACGACGTGCCGCATCTGCTCGCCGAAGGCCTCGCCCGGTGCCGAGAAGGACGGCCGGGTCCGGTCGTGATCGGCGTGCCCAGCGACGCGTGGGGCGTCCCGTACGACTCGGCCAAACCGGTGGCGAAGGTTCGCCCGCCGGCCACCGGAACGCTGGGCCGTTCGGCGGAAGCGGTGGCCGGGCTGGTGGACGAAGCGCGCTACCCGGTGGTCATCGTCGGCGGACGCGCCCGGTCCGCGCGGGACGAACTGATCGCGGTCGCGGACGAGCTGGCGCTCCCGGTGTACAACGCTTTCCGCCGCCAGGACGCGTTCCCGGAGAACCACGCGCGCTACGCCGGACACCTCGGTCTCGGCATCCCCGCGCGTCAGCTCGACGCACTCGAACGGGCCGACCTCGTGCTCGCGCTCGGCACACAGCTCGACGAAGTCACGACGCAAGGCTTCCGCTACCCGACTCCACAGCAGACGCTTGTCCTTGTCGGCACTGGCATCGACGAACAGCGCCGTCGCGGCCTGACCTTCCGCGTGGACACTGAGGTCGAACCGTTCCTGAAGGAGCTGCGCGCGATCGCTTCGCCGCGTACGCGCCGAGCGTCGGCCGCGAACGCCGCCGTGCACACCTTCATGACACCGCCGAACACAAGCAACAACACGCGCGTACATCCGGTCGACGTCGTGCGCGCGCTGCGAAAGCTCGCGCCGGAGGACACCATCGTCACGAGTGACGCTGGCAACTTCGCGCAGTTCATGCACCGCTATTGGTGCTTCACCGCTCCGCGCAGCCAGCTCGGCCCGAGCAACGCCGCGATGGGGTACGCGGTCCCTGCGGCGATAGCTGCCAAGCTCGCCGAACCGCGGCGCGCTGTGGTCGCGATGGTCGGCGACGCGGGCACGCTCATGACAGGGCAAGAGATCGAGACCGCTGTGCGTTACCGCGCACCGGTGATGGTGGTCGTGTTCCAGAACGGCTTGCACGGTCCGCTCGCGATGCATCAGGCGCGTACGCACGGACGGCTGTCCGGAGTGACCATCCCGCTGACTGACTTCGCTTCGTGGGCGCGTGGGCTCGGCGCGGCGGGGTACACGGTGGACGATCGCGAGCGGCTCGAACCGATCATCGCGAGCGCGCTCGTCCGGCAGCGGCCGTGCGTGATCGACGTCCGGACCGACCCGGATGTGGTGACCCCGGACGTCCGGCTGAGCACGCTTCTCGGAGCCCCGCGTCCCTCCGGGACCTGAAATCTTCCTGAGAACACAAGGAAACGCCGGGAATGTTCGGTGGCTGGCGGGGGTTGGCTCAGGTAACCTGACGGTGTTCCCGGGGTTCGGCATCCGGACCCGGTTCGCCCGGCGAGGTTCGGCAGGCGTTCGGTTGGGGAAATTCCCGGGTGGACACGTTCCCCGGCTCGTGCGCGGCCATTCGGCGCGTTTCAGGGGTGGGGACAACCGGTTTCGGCCGGATTTTGTCGGTGCCGGATGGCACCATCGCGGTCATCCCCCGCTCGGGGCGGGGAAGGAACGAGGGGAGTTCGTCATGGCCGACGAAAAGGACGGGAAATCCCGTACCGCAGCGGCGACTGCTCGCGGCCGCGCCCGGTCCGCGCGGGCCGGTGCGCTGGTGTCCGTAGTGCGCGAGGAGCCGGAACAGGGACAGGCCGTCGAGGTGCCCGCCCAGAACCGGTCCGGAGTGGTTCCGGTGCTGTTCAGCGCCAGTGCGGAAGCCCACGACGAAGCCGTGGTCGCGTCCGACCAGGGCGCGGACTGGCGTTCGCCGTTCGACGCGCCGCTGCGCCACGCCAGCGGGGAGTGACCCGGTCTCGCGAACTGGGGTGAGTCGGCTTGTCCGGTCCCGCTCCGCTGTGCTTTACTTTCCTTGGTCTCGATTTTTGTGTTCGTGGTAATGCACGCTCGCAGAACTCAGCGGGCGTGGGCTTCCTCCACGAGGAACGCATCTCGCCCGTGTCTGGGCCCAGGACGTCGGTCGGCTTCCTGTTTTGGTGTTATGTATGGAGATTGTTTAGATGACTGAGGGCACCGTGAAGTGGTTCAACTCCGAGAAGGGGTTCGGCTTCATCACTCCCGACAACGGCGGCGGCGACGTCTTCGTGCACTACAGCGAGATCCAGGGCAACGGTTTCCGTACCCTCGAGGAGAACGCTCGCGTGCAGTTCGAGATCGGCCAGGGCCAGAAGGGCCCGCAGGCCACGTCGGTCAGCCTGATCTGACCTGCGTCTAATCGCTAAGTCGCCACCACTCCCGGTCGCGGGGGTGGTGGCTTCTTTCGTCTCCGCCCTCTTCCGGCCGTCTCACGATGCGGATTGTCTTGCCGGACAAGGCTTTTTATGCCGGACCGGCCATTGTGGATCACCCGATCGTGGACAGTCCGGGGGCTCGTAGGCTCGCGGACATGAGCGAAAACACCTACCTCGTCACCGGGATGTCCTGCGGCCACTGCGCGCAGTCGGTCACCGAGGAACTGACCGAGGTCCCCGGGGTCGAGAACGTGACTGTCGACGTCGAAACCGGGCACGTGACGGTCCGCAGCGCCGAAGCCCTCGACGAGACCGCCGTCCGCGCGGCGGTCGAAGAAGCCGGGTACACCTACGAAGGACTTGCTTCTCTCGTCTGAACGACGGGTAGCCGCGCGAGAACCCAAGGTAGGCTCTGGCCGGCGTGGAGGCACGGCCGATGCAACGTCCGTGCAACCCTTTCCTCCGCGCGGCCGGACGCGTGTGCTGGTCCCCTGGCGGCAGCGGATTGAGGGGGTTGTCGATGGGGGAAGTCGTTGCGGGAATCGTGGCGAACCCCGCGTCCGGACAGGACATCCGGAGACTCGTGACGCAGGCCTCGGCCGTTCCGGTCGAGGAGAAGGCCAACCTGGTGCGCCGGCTGCTGTCGGCGTTCGCGGTGACCGGCGTCGAGCGCACGCTGCTGTCCACGGACCTCGGCGGCATCTCCGCCGCCGTGCTGCACGACCTCGGTCGCGAACCGCTGCCCCAGGTGGAGTTCTGCGACGAGGACACGCTCACCGGCACCGCGCAGGACACCGTCAACGCGGTGCGCCGGATGGTCGACGCCGGGGCAGGCGTGATCGTGTGCCTCGGCGGCGACGGCACCGCCCGGGTCGCGGCCAAGGCCTGTGGCGACGTCCCGCTGCTCGCGCTGCCGACGGGCACCAACAACGCGTTTCCGCAGGCCGGAGAGGCCACGGTGGCCGGGCTCGCCGCCGGGATGGTCGCGAGCGGCCAGGTCGACGCCGACCTCGTGACCCAGCGGGTCAGCATGCTGGAAGTCGTCACGAAGAACCGGCGCGAGATCGCGCTGGTGGACGTCGCGGTCTCGATGAACAAGCACGTCGGCGCGAAGGCGCTCTGGGATCCCACCGCGCTCACTGAGCTGTACTGCACCTTCGCCGAGCCGGACGGCATCGGCCTGTCGAGCATCGCCGGCCAGCTGTGTCCGAGTTCTCGTTCCAGCGCGGATGGCGTAGCGCTCCAGCTTGGTCCGGTCGAGAGTTCCGCATACGTGGTGCACGCCGCGATCGCGCCCGGCGTGGTGCGTCCAGTCGGTGTACGCGGCTGGGGAGTCCTGCGTCCCGGCGTGCGCGTGGACCTTGCCGCAGGTGGCGGTGTTATCGCAGTCGACGGAGAACGCGAGCTGGAGCTGAAGAACGGTGAAGGCGCGTACGTCGAACTGCGCGCCGACGGTCCATGGTGCGTCGACGTACGCGCGGCGATGGCCGAAGCGGCAACCCAGGGGTTGCTACGCAGTGCCGCGACAAGCGGAACCGCGGAAAAAGGCCGAAGCCACGGTCGGTGCGCTGGCTGAGATCACGTGCAGGTGACACCTTCCGGGTGTCGTTCGCTGCGGCTTGCCCGACCGGCTACCTTCTGCGAGTGGCACATGGGGAGGATCGGGGATGAGCAGCACTGCGACGCGGCCGGAAACGACTGCCGAGCCCCCACCGGAGGAATTTCGGGGCCGCAGCGGAATCGCCGGCCTGCTGGACCTGCCCGGCCAGGCGGTGCGCGCGGTCGTCAGATCCACGACCACCACGCCCGGCAAGCTTTCGCTGATCGCGGTCGCCCTGGTGCTGCTTTCGCTGGTGGCCGGCCTCGTGGGCGTGTTGTCCGTAAAAGACAAGGACAACACGATCAACGGCCTGATCGACCACCGCGAACCTCTCGCGGCGGCCGCGCAGCAGGTGTTCCGCTCGCTGTCGGACGCGGACGCGACGGCCGCCAGCGCGTTTCTTTCCGTCGGCACTGAACCGCCCGCGCTGCGGAAGCGGTACGAGCAGGACATCGCTGAAGCGGGATCCGCGCTCGCCCGCGCGGCGTCCGACACCGCCGACGTCGGCGACGCCGCCCACCAGGTGGACATCCTGAACCAGAAGGTCCCGGTCTACACCGGGATCGTCGAGACCGCGCGCGCGAACAACCGGCAGGGTTTCCCGTCCGGCGCTTCGTATCTGCGCGAGGCTTCGCAGCTCATGCGCACGACGATCCTGCCCGCCGCGGACGCGCTCTACAACGCGCACACCAAGAAGCTTTTCGACGAGCAGGACAGCAGCAGCGACGTGCCGTGGGCGGCGGTCGCGCTGGTCGTCGTGCTCCTCGCGGCGCTCGTGGCCGCGCAGATCTACCTGACCCGGCGGACGAACCGGGTGCTGAACATCGGACTGCTCGTGGCCACCGGCTGCGTCGTGCTGTCGCTGCTGTGGGGCGCGGTCGCGCTCGTCGTGCAGGGCAGCCTCGTCGCGACCGGGCGCACCGACGGCACGTCGCAGGTCGACATCCTGGTGCGGTCCCGCATCTACGCGCTGCAGGCCCGGGCGGACGAAACCCTGACGCTGGTCGCACGCGGCGACGGCGGCGCGTACGAGCAGCAGTTCATCAAGCTGGCCGAGAAGCTCGTCGGCGCCGACGGCAAGGGCGGCCTGCTCGGCGAGGCTCGCGGTCTCGCGTCCGGCACCGCGGGGGAGCAGAAGATCGAAGCGGCGGAACAGGCCGCGCGCGAATGGTCGCTCGCCCACCTTCAGGTCCGCCGCCTCGACGACGGCGGGCAGTACCAGGAGGCGGTCGACTTCGCGACGAGCGTCAGCCCGAACAGCGCCGCCGCCGCGTTCGCCCGGCTCGACACGAACCTCCAGGCCGCGATCGACGTCTGCCGGCAGGAATTCCTCGACAGCACCAGATCCGGCGACAACGCGCTCACCGCGCTCGCGGCGGGCGTCGGCGTGCTGGCGGTGTTCGCGGCGGGCGGCATCACAGTCGGCGTGCGGGAGAGACTGAGGGAGTACCGGTGATCCGGTCGCGGCACTTCGTCCGGACTGCCGTGCTCGCGGTGGTCGCGGTTCTCGCCGCCGCCTGCGGGACGGCGGCCCAGCCGATGGAGGCCGCGCCCGTCACCGACGCGGCCTGGCCGACCCCGGCGGGAGTCGGCGGGCCGGACGCCGCGGCCGGCGGCGACTCCGACACCAGCTGCAACCCGCTGGCCAGCCTCGCGCCGAACGGTCTGGACACCTCCGGGCCGAGCCTGCAGAAGATCAAGCAGCGCGGGAAGCTCATCGCGGGCGTCGACCAGACGACCTACCTCTTCGGCTTCCGGAATCCGAAAACCGGCAAGCTCGAGGGCTTCGACATCGACCTGGTCAACGAGATCGCCCGGCAGATCTTCGGCTCCGACGGGCACGTGCAGTACCGGGCGATCACGTCGTCGCAGCGGGAAACCGTGCTCAAGGAACACCAGGTCGACGTGGTGGTCCGGACCTACAGCATCACCTGCGCCCGCCGCAAGCAGGTGCAGTTCTCGTCGGTGTACTACGTGGCCGGGCAGAAGATCCTGGTCCCGAAGTCGTCGAACGCGCAGTCGCTGACCGACCTCGCCGGGAAGCGCGTGTGCGCGGCGGCGAAGTCGACCTCGCTCGCGAAGATCGCCACCGACCCGGCCAAACCGGTCGCGGTGTCGGTGCCGAACTGGTCGGATTGCCTGGTGATGCTGCAGCAGGGCCAGGTCGACGCGGTGTCCACGGACGACACGATCCTGGCCGGCATGGCCGCGCAGGATCCGACGGTGAAGGTCGCGGGGGACCCGATGACGCAGGAGAATTACGGCGTCGGGATCCCGAAGGACGAGGAGGACCTGGTCCGTTTCGTGAACGCGGTGCTCGACAAGATCCGCGGCGACGGCACCTGGGCGAACAGTTACCAGAACTGGGTCGGCGCGCGGCTGGGACCGGCGAGCCCGCCGTCCCCGCAATACGGGTGACCAGGCCGGTCTCGCGGCGCGAGTTGTACGTTTTGAGCGGCAGGTTTGCCGCGGGGAGCTCGGGAGGTAGTTGTGTCGGAGGAGGCGCGCCGTCCTCGGCACGCAGCACCGGAGGGGGACGGCGACGAGGCGAAGGCCGCGGACCAGCCGTCCGGGCGGGGCGAGGCCGAGTGGACCCCGCCGCCGCCCGTGCGCTGGGACACCCCGGAACTGTCGGTGTCCGGGCGGCTGAACCCGCAGGCTGACCCGGACGCCGAGACGTTGATCAGCGCTCCGGTGCAGCGTCCGCAAGCCCCGGGCGGGCAGCCCGGTCAGCAGGCTCCGCGGGTCGGTCAGCCAGGCCAGCCGGGACAGCCGGGGCAGTCGGCACCGTCGGGTCAGCCCGCTCAGCCCAGCCAGCCGGGACAGCCCGCTCAGCCGGGGCAAGCCGGGCAGCAGCCGCGCACGCAGGGCCGTCCGGCTCCGCGCGGCGGTCAGCCGATGCCGCCGCAAGGCCGTCCGCAGCCGCCGTCGCAAGGCCAGCCGTACCCCGGTCAGCCCGCGCCGCCGTCGCAGGGCCAGCCGTATCCGCCGCAGTCGCGCACCGGTCAGCGGCCGGTCCCGCAAAACCGTCCGCAACAAGCGCAGCAGGGCAACCGCCCGTCGCGCCCGCCGGAGAACCGCGCCACCGGCCCGAACTCCGGCCCGATCCCGATGGGCGCCGCGGCGCAGGGAAAACCCCCGGCTGACGGAGGGGAGGCCCCGACGCGTCCGCCGGGCGACCTCGCGCCGGTGATCCTGCCGCAGTCGAACCAGCCGGTGGCTCCGGCCGATCCGGCCGCGCCGATGCCGACCAGCGTGCTGGCCAGCCCGACGCCGCACACCCAGAGCATCATGCCGCCGACCCCGCGGGTGGCCCCCGCCGACGGCGGCCCGCTGCCCGACCACGGCACGGACAGCGTCCTGCCGTCCGGACCCAGCGAGGGCCACGGCACCGGCACGCACGGTTCGCACGGCTCGCAAGGCACCGGCACGGGTACCGGAACGGGCTCGTTCCCCGGCACCTCGCGGCG
This sequence comes from Streptomyces sp. AA4, assembly GCF_000158875.1. Taxonomy (NCBI): domain Bacteria; kingdom Bacillati; phylum Actinomycetota; class Actinomycetes; order Kitasatosporales; family Streptomycetaceae; genus Streptomyces; species Streptomyces sp. AA4. The sequence goes on from NZ_GG657746.1 coordinate 126,696, forward strand.
CACCGGCTCGCGCGGCACCCGCCGTTCCCGGCGCGGCCGGCTCGGCGCGGGTCTCATCGACATCCCGCCGGTGCCGTACCGCGATCCGTCGACCGCGGTGCTGGCGAACCCGGTCGTGGCCGAGGACAAGCGGTTCTGCGGCAACTGCAGCGCGAAGGTCGGCCGCGGCAAGGACGGCCAGCCGGGCGAGCCCGAGGGCACCTGCGAGAAGTGCGGCACGCCGTTCTCGTTCGTCGCGAAGCTGAAGGCGCACGAGCTCGTCGGCGGCCAGTACGAGGTGCTCGGCGCGCTCGCGTACGGCGGTCTCGGCTGGATTTACCTGGCCAAGGACCACAACGTGTCCGACCGCTGGGTCGTGCTGAAGGGCCTGATCGACACCGGCGACTCCACCGCGATGGCCGCCGCGGCGAACGAGCAGCGGTTCCTCGCCGAGGTCGAGCACCCGAACATCGTCAAGATCCACAACTTCGTGCAGCATCCGGACCCGCAAACCGGCAACACCGTCGGGTACATCGTGATGGAGTACGTCGGCGGCCAGTCGCTGCGCGAGCTCGCGCTGCAGCACCACCGCGAGAGCAACCGCCCGGAGCCGCTGCCGATCGGCCAGGTCATCGCGTACGGGCTGGAGATCCTGCCCGCGCTCGGCTACCTGCACAGCCAGGGCCTGCTGTACTGCGACCTCAAGCCGGACAACGTCATCCAGACCCGCGAGCAGCTCAAGCTGATCGACCTCGGCGCGGTGCGGCGGATCGACGACTACGAGAGCCCGCTGTTCTTCACCACCGGCTACAGCGCGCCCGAGCTGGCGTCGCAGGGCGCGTCGGTGTCCTCGGACCTGTACACGGTCGGCCGGACGCTGGCGGTGCTGAGCTTCGAGTTCGCCGGGTACACGCGGGAGTTCAAGAACACGCTGCCTGGGCCTGATGCGGTGCCGTTGTTCGCGCTGTTCGGGTCGTATTACCGGTTCCTGAAGCGGGCCACCCACGCTGATCCGGATCGGCGGTTCATCGCCGCGGACGACATGGCTGATCAGTTGACCGGTGTGCTGCGCGAGATCATGGCGCTGGGGACTGGACAGCCGCGGCCTGCCGCGTCGACGGTGTTCGGGCCGGAGAGCCGGACTTTCGGTGTCCATCTGGTGGTGCCCGAGCAGGGTGAGCGGGTGCCGTTGCCGGACGCGGCCGAGGTGGTTGCCGGGCTGCCGATTCCGCAGGTCGACACGGATGACCCGGCTGCCGGGGTGCTCGCTACGACGACTGCGCTTGATCCGCATGAGGCGATCGAGGCGTTGGCTACCGCGCCGCGGGAGTCGATCGAGGTGCGGTTGCGGATCGTGCGGGCTCGGATTGAGCTGGGCGAGTTCGTGGAGGCGCAGCGCCAGTTGCAGGCGGCGCAGTATCTGGCGATCCGGCACGGGTTTCCGCATGACTGGCGGATCGACTGGTATCGCGGGCTGATCGAGCTTGCCGGCGGGCGGCCGCGGGTGGCGCACGTGGCGTTCGATGCGGTTTACGACGATCTGCCCGGGGAGATCGCGCCCAAGCTGGCGTTGGCGGTCAGTGCGGAGGGCGTGGGGGATTACTTCGGGGCGGCTCGGTTTTACGAGCTGGTTTGGCGGACGGACCGCACTTATGTGAGTGCTGCGTTCGGGCTTGCTCGGGTGTATCTCGCGCAGGGGGCGCGGCAGAGTGCGGTGGAGGTGCTGGAGGGGGTTCCGGCTACTTCTACGCATTATGTGGATGCGCAGGTCGCGGCGATCAAGATCAAGACCCGGGCTCACGGGGGTGCGGCTGGGGAGCAGCCGACCGTCACCGAGGGAGACCTCGTCGACGCTTCGGGCCGGTTGCAGCGCCTCAACCTGGACGCCGAGCGGCACACGCGGCTGAGCGCGGAGGTCCTGGAGGCGGCCTATGACTGGCTTAAGGTGCCAGGCCAGGCCAAGTCTGGGGCTTCGAAGGTGGTGGGGTGCGAGCTGGAGGAGCGGGACGTCCGATTCGGACTTGAACGTTGCTACCGGTCACTGGCCCGGCTTACCGACAACGCGAGCGACCGGATCGCGCTCGTGGATCGGGCGAACGCCATCCGCCCCCGCACCCTCACCTGACCGTCCGTGAAGGGCTCCTTGAGGGACTCAGATTCCCTCAAGGAGCCCTTCACGGACATCAGGGGTTGATGTCCCACTCGCGTTTGTTGCGGCGGTGCTGTTCGGCGAGCTTTTCCAGTGCTTGGGGGTCGCCGTGGGTGCTGAAGTGTTCGAAGCCCACTGCGATGAAGACTGCTCGGGCGTTTACCGCCACTGGCCCGTCTGGGGCGTCTAGGTGGCCGTCCGCGCTTACGTAGATCTTCCGGCCTGCGATGCCGTCCAGTCTGGCCTCGATGTACAGCGTGGAGCCGACCGGTACTGGGCGGCGGAAGTCTGTTTCCAGCTTGCCCGTCACTGCGGGGCGGTGCAGCAGGTTGCCTACCGTTGAGCCGAGCGCTTCGTCGAAGGCGCAGGCCAGCAGGCCGCCGTGGGCCAGGCCGGGGGCGCCTTGGTGCGCGGAGGTCACGGTGAACTTCGAGTGCACCGTGTAACCGTCGCCGATGGCTGAGCGCAGGTGCAGGCCGTCGTCTACCTCGTCGCCGCAGCCGAAGCATTCGGCGAAGTGGGTACCCAGTTCAGTGCCGGGCGCGGGGGCTTTCGGGTGGATCTCCGGCGGCTCCACCGGCACTGGCGGCCACGGGCCGGAAACAGGACTCATGCGACGACGTTAACCCGGCGGAAGGACCCGTCGGCACCCGCCCTGACCGGGCCGTCCGGCTTTCTTCAGCGCAGGGTAGTCGGAAAATTCCGCACGGTAGAAATTTCGCGACTCATCCTGCCAGCACGGTTCAACGGGGCAAGACTGGGGAAATGTGCTCCAACGGATGGACCGGGACGCGTGCAGGAGGAGGTCACCGCCGGGATGAGTGAGCCAAAGACGGGGAAACCCGAGGTCGATCAGAGAACAGTCAAACGCGCGGTGATCGCGTCCGCGATGGGTAACGCGACCGAGTGGTACGACTACGGCGTATTCACCTCGGGCGCGATCGCGACGAGTATCGGGACCCTGTTCTTCCCCGGCGAGGGCAACGCGGTGCTGAAATCGCTCGCCCTGCTGGCCGTCGGCTTCATCGTGCGACCGTTCGGCGGAGCGTTCTTCGGCCCGTTGGGAGACAAGCTCGGCAGGCAGAAGGTCCTCGCGCTCACCATCCTGCTGATGTCCGGCTGCACCTTCCTGGTCGGCGTGCTGCCGACGTACGCGGGCGGGTACAGCATGGGCATCGCGGCCCCGATCGCGATCTTGCTGCTGCGGCTCATCCAGGGTTTCTCGACCGGTGGCGAGTACGGCGGCGCGGCGACGTTCATCGCCGAATACGCTCCGACCAAACGGCGCGGGTTCTTCGGTTCGTTCCTGGAGATGGGCACGCTGGCCGGCTACGTGCTCGGCAACGCGGTCGTGCTGATCACCTACCTGTCGCTGTCGACCGAGCAGTTCAACTCGTGGGGCTGGCGGATCCCGTTCTTCATCGCGCTCCCGATCGGCGCGATCGGGCTCTACCTGCGGTCGAAGCTCGAGGACACGCCGGAGTTCCGCCGGCTCGAGGCGGCGGGCGAGAAGGCGAAGAAGGCTCCGCTCAAGGAGACCATCCAGCGCAACTGGCGGATGATCCTCAACCTGATCGGCATCGTGCTGCTGCTGAACATCGCCGACTACATGCTGCTCACGACGATGCCGACGTACTTCACCAACACCCTGCACATCGGCGACACCGAGTCGAGCCTGATCGTCATCGGCGTGGAAATTGTGCAGTTCTCGCTGCTGATCCCGCTCGGCGCGCTGTCCGACCGGATCGGCCGGAAACCCCTGCTGCTCACCGCGGCGATCGGGTTCATCGTGCTGAGCTGGCCCAGCATCAAGCTGATGCAGAGCGGCAGCCTGCTGTGGCTGATCGTCGGCTTCCTGGTCGTGGCGATCCTGCTGGCGCTGATGCTGGCGGTCATCGGCTCGACGTTCCCGGCGATGTTCCCGACGCGCGTGCGCTACGGCTCGTTCGCCATCGGCTACAACATCTCCACGTCGCTGTTCGGCGGCACCTGCGGCGTGATCGTCACGGCGTTGATCGACGGCACCGGCAACGCGGACTGGCCGGCGTACTACCTGATCATCGCGGCCCTCATCGCGCTCGTCCCGATCATCAAGATCCCGGAGACGGCCCGGGTGCCGATCGAGCAGATCGACACCGCGGACACCGGCGGCAAGCTCGCCGGGGCCAGCAAGTGAGCCGCTGAGCCGGTACGAAAAAACCGCCCTCCGTCCATTAAGGACAGAGGGCGGTTTTTCGTGCGAAGTCAGCTGTTCTGCGTCGCCTCGACCGCCTGCGGAGCGAAGCGCTTGCGGGCCCAGGCTGCCAGGCCACCGGCGACCACGACGGCAACAACGGTTTCGATCATCAGTGCAACGAGCACCATGGTGCTTCCTCCTCAGGTTCTCGGGCCGGCCAATGCCGTGCCGGCTGAGCGACTGGTTCGACGACCGCTCCGGCCGCCACTGAGAACATCGCCCCGAAAGCCCGGGATATTTCGTCGAAAACCCACTGAATCCGGTGACCTCCGCCACTCTTGCCGCGAATGCGTTTCAGCCGGAGGTCGAGCTGGGTAACGAGGTGCTTCCCGCAGGTGAACGCAGGGACGCGGGGGCCTGTTCGGTCGTGGTCGGATGCGCCCGCGGCGGCTGCGGCGCCCGGGACGTGCCCGCCCGCGGACCGGTCGGTTCCGTCGGCGGTTCCTTGCCCGGCGAGCCGGGGCTCACCTTCGGACCGGGCGTCGGGACCTGTGCCGGACCCGGGGAAACCCGCATCGGCGCGACCGGACTGGACGGGGCGGGCGAGACGGTGGCGAGTCCCGGCCCGGCAGGCATGACCGGCGGCTGCTCGGCCCCGCGGCTGCCGACCGCGAGACCGGCCACCACGAGCACCGCGACCGTCGCCGCGGAACTGCCCGCGACCGCCCAGCGCTTGCGCGCGCGCCGGACCGCGGCCCCGCGCACGATGACGTCCGCCGCGTCGAGTTGCATCGGCGGGCCGTCCGGCGTCCGCGCGAACAAGGCGCGCACGTCTTCGGTGTTCTCGAAATCATCGGAGACCATCTCGTTCACCTCCCTCCAGGGACGGGCAATGCCTCGAAATGCGGGCCCAGCCGGGCCCGCAGGGTGGCCAGACCGCGCGCGGCCTGGCTTTTCACCGTTCCGGTCCGGCAGCCGAGCGCCGCGGCGGTCTCCTCGACGGACAGGTCCTCGAAGTACCGCAGCACCAGCACCGCGCGCTGGCGCGGGGCCAGTGCGGCGAGTGCCTGCTGGATCAGCTGGTCGTGCTCGGTCTCGGCGGCCGGAGCCGGGACGTCGGGCGGTGCGTCGGTGAGCCGCTCCCGTTTCCAGCGGCTGCGGCGGTTTTCCGCGAGGAAAGTGCGCAGCACGATTTTGCGCGCGTAAGCGTCGAGCGCGTCGTGCCGGGCCAGCCGCGGCCACGCGAGGTACAGCTTGAGCAGCGCCGCCTGCGCGAGATCTTCGGCCCGGTGCCAGTCCCCGCAAAGCAGGTAGGCGGTGGACCGCAGGCTGTGCGCGCGCTCGCCGAAGTACCGGGCGAACTCACCGTCCCACGGTGAGCTCGGCCTGGACGCCGGACGGGAGCGGGAGGGCACCGGGCGATCAGCCCCAGACCGAGGGCAGGTGCAGGTCGCCGGTCGGGCCCGCGGGCACCGCGGTCGGGACGCGCTTGGACTTCGCCGGCTGACCCGGCGCGGCGACCTTCGGCGCGGTCGTCGCGCGCTGCGCCGGTGCCGGGGCGGCGGTGGGAACGCCGGGCGCGGCGGTCGGGGCGGCGGTCTGCTGCGGGGCCGGCTGGGAGACCGACGGCGGGGCGTCCGCGGCGAAAGCGACCGCGCCGCCGGTCAGCGCGCCTCCGGCGAGCAGCAGCGAACCGATGGCGAGAGCGAAGCGAACACGCACGAGTTTCCTCCTGGTTCAGGCGAGCGCCGGGCGGCACTCCTCTGCTCTAGTCATGCGGTCGGTCCGCGCCGGGGTTGCATCGAATTTTTCCGCCCCGGACAGCCGAACGGCCGGGAGCGTTCGAAGCTCCCGGCCGTCCGGTCGACGCTGATGCGGCTGTGCTCAGGCGGCCAGCGCCGACAGCTTGGTCCACGACGCCCAGTCGTAGGTCCAGTCGCTGTAGTCGCCGTCCTTCGCGCTCAGCTGCTGGGTGCTGCCGGAGATCTCCACCGGGTCGCCGGGAAGGACGCTGTCGTAGTAGATCTTCGCGTTCGCCGGAGACAGGTTGAGGCAGCCGTGCGAGATGTTCTTCTTGCCCTGCGCCCAGATCGACCCCGCGAGACCGTGGATGAACTCGCCGTTGTTGGAGATCCGGACCGCCCACGGCACGTTCACGTCGGTGTAGTTGTAGCGCGGGTTGCTCATCGAGTACGTCGCGTGCTTCGACATCACCACGTGCGTGCCGCTGTGCGTGACCCGGCCCGGGTCGGAGTCGAGGCCGTAGCTCACCGGGAAGTCCATGACCTGCTGGCCGTCGCGGATGACCTGCATGGTGTGTTCCTGGGTGTTGCCCTTGACGATCTGCGAGCGGCCGATGGTGAAGCTCGCGGAGACGTCCTGCTTGCCGTAGACGCCGTCGCCCATCGGAACGCCGTAGATGTTGGCCGAGACGACGACCTTCGTGTTCGGCTTGAAGTACTCCTTCGGCCGCCAGTGCACCGAAGTGTCGCCGTTGAGCCACGCCCACGCGCCCTCGGTTTTCGGCGTGGTCTCCACCGACAGCGCGCGCTCGACGGCGGCCTTGTCCTTGACCGCGCTCGGGAACGTGAGCGCGATCGGCATCGCGATGCCGTAGGTCTGGCCGTCGCCGACGTTCAGGCTGCCCTGCATCTGCCTGCGCGGTTTGACCGTGGAGAACGAGCCGCTGATCTGGACCTGCTTGCCGTCCTCGCCGGTGGCCTGTCCGGACCAGGTGTAGGTCTTGCCGTAGCCGAGGTCCTCGGTGCTGCTCCAGCTCTTCTTGTCCGGAGACTGCTGCCCCTGCACCTGTTTGCCGTCGGCGTTGGTGAGCGTGACGGCCCCGAGGATGCCGCCCGCGACGGTCACCTTCGCCGGTGCGCCCGGCGCCACGTCGCCCGCCCCGGACGCCGGCGTGAGCGTCACGGCCGCCGGTTTCACGGGCGTGGCGGGAGCCTCGGTCGGCCCTCCGCCCGCGGTTCCGCCCGCGTTCACGCTCGACCCGCCGCTGCTGCACGCCCCGAGCGTGAGCGCGGCGACCAAGCCCAGCACCGCGACGCCGGCCCGGCGGCGTGCGAAGTGTCGGATAGTCACACCGATCCCCAATCTCCCCTTGGTACCCCGAACACCCAGACGTCCCGAGCGCCCTTCACGTTCACCGGAAACAGGGTGACCAGCATCACACTGCACCGAGTGACCATCACGGAAGCGGCTCGACCGACCGCGCACTGTGCATCCCCGAAGTGCGCTGGGCGTCCTGGACCAGAGTAGCCAGGGGTCCGACTTCGGTGCGTAGGCGGCGATACGACGTTCCGGTGATGCGCGCACGACGGAACCGATCCTTGCGATCAACGGGGTTCAGATTTGGTGAGATCCCGGTAGGCTGCTGACCAGGCCGTCGTTTTGCGTGTTCGTGGCTTCACACTCGCGGAACTTCTGACGCGAGCCGTGGGGCCGAAAAGCTCTTCGCTCGTCTCGTTGGAACCGCCCGGGACGGCCTGGGTGCCGCTTCGGTGGCATTCGAAGCGGATCTGTTACGAGGAGTACAGCGGTGGCGCAAGGCACTGTGAAGTGGTTCAACGCGGAGAAGGGCTTCGGCTTCATCGCGCAGGACGGCGGCGAAGGCGACGTTTTCGTGCACTACTCGGAGATCGAGGGACGCGGCTTCCGCACCCTCGAGGAGAACCAGCGAGTGGAGTTCGAGGTCGGCCAGGGGCAGAAGGGCCCGCAGGCCCAGAAGGTCCGCGCGATCTGAGTCAGGCCCGCGCGTTTTCTCAGGCCTGAATGAAGGGCCCCGACGGGATTTCCCGTCGGGGCCTTTTTTCATTGCGGGTTCCGTTGTGGGGAATGGTTGGAGCGACGGTTACCGCGGGTTGCTCCGGGGTCATGCTCGAGCGGGTGCGGCCTCGCTTGGCCGGGTGTCGCGGGAAGTTGGCCGAAGGCCAGCACGTACGGGCGACGCCGGATCGGTTGATTGCCCGACTGTGTGTGGGTGTGCGGGAGTCGACCCGTTCGGGTGGTGCTGGTCGGGGTTGGGCCGGTAGCTCGGGTTCGGCGGGCCGTGCTGGCGGCCGGAGTGGCTGACGAGGTGGAGTCAGCAGGATCGGTCGGCGTCGCGGGGTGCTCTGGCGCGGGCTTTCGGGCGGCGATCACGGTTCTCGGCGCTCATGACCCGACCCAACCTGATCCAGCCCGCGCCGCGTCGCCGCCGCCCGGGGCCGGATCGCGCCACGACTGGCTTCCGGCCCGGCGTTCTCACCCCTCTGCCCGCCTGCCCCGAATCATCAGCCGCGCCGTCGTCGGCGGGATCCTGGAGCGTGTCCCGCCCACTGGGACCCGGACAAGGGAAAACCCCCGGCCGTCGGGGGAAGCCGGGGGTTTTCGTTCGGGGGGGGGCGGGGATCAGCGTCCGACGAGGGGCTGCTGGTCGAACGCGTCCGCCGGGAAGTGGAACTCGTCGGTCATCGCGTCGGAGTGGCGGCGCTCCTGGGCGGAGGCGGCCTGGCCCTCCCACGAGAGGCGCTCCAGGATCCATTCCTGCGCCAGGGCCTGCGGGGTCAGGTTCCGGGCGAGGGCGATGTCCTTGAGCTGCTGGCTCGCGATGAGGTTCATGCGCAGCTGGTAGACCTGCGCGTCGCCGAAGCGGCTGCCGGTTCCGGTGCTCTCCGGGTCGGAGTCCGGGGCGAGCGCGGCGAGGTAGCTGGTGAGCTCCTTGTCCTCGACGACTTCGTCGCCGGCGGCCTTGGCGGCATTGCGATGCCGCCCGCTCGAGACGGCTTTGAGATTCGTGCGGCTGCTGAGGCGGCCGAGGGAGGGAAGAGGCACGCGGACACGATAACGGTTGGGTCTCGACAAGGAAACCACTGTGAGCCACGACACACGCATTTCCGTGCCCGGCAAGCCTAATTCGATCACCTGTTCAGCCCACTCGGCAAACACATTTCGCGACTGTCTGTCGATCAGCGGTACCGAGAGTAGATCCGCAGGTCAGTGCCGGTGTGCGGAAATGGAGAGACCCCCGCGCCAGGGGGAGGAACGCGGGGGTCGGAGGGGATCTCCACAGGCGCTGACCGGGGGTGTGTCAGCAACACCGATTGTTGCACGAGTTCCGGGGATCGGCGAGGGGAAGCCGCGAGAAATCGTTCTGCGCGATCTTGGAATGCGTTACCAGGGAAGTTTCGGAGAGTGGTCGCAGGTTCACTCTCCGGGGGGCTGCCGGGGTTGCTCGCCGCTGGTTAGCCTCGCGGCCAGTTGTTGCGAACCGCGCGGAGGGGCCATGAGCGGATCGGTCGAAGTTCGTCAGTTCCTCCTTCGGTACGAAGGTGCCGACGGGGGAAGCACGTCACTGTCCGGCGGAGTGCCGGCGCAGCGCGGGTCGTCGGAAGGGCAACGGGTCTCCGACGACCAGGTCCGCCGGGCACGCCTGGCCGTCGCGGCCGGTGCGCTCGACGCGGAGGACTGCGTGCAGTTGCTGGAGATGCTCGGGCTGAGTCCGGGCGACGACGGTCAGGCACCCGTGCAGCGCTGATCCGGCGGCACCTCCGCTGCGTCTTGACGGCCGGGCGAGACCCTGTCCGGCGTAGAGTGGCGTGGCGCACACCGATCGCTCGGCCCGGCTTCTGGCGGGGCGATCGGCGGGAGGCGGCGCGGTCGAGTCGTCGGCGCGGACGTTGTCGCAGGTCGAAGGCTTGCCGATCGCTTAAGGAACCCCCGGTGCACGGCCCCCGGAACGTGCCCTATGCTTGTAATCGCTCCCAGGGGAACACCTGAGAGCGCGGTCGGTCGGTCCACCGAAACCGATCGGGCTCCCATCGTTCAGTGGCCTAGGACTCCGCCCTTTCAAGGCGGCAACGCGGGTTCGAATCCCGTTGGGAGTACGCAGTACCAGTAAGGCCCTGTGGCGCAGTTGGTTAGCGCGTCGCCCTGTCACGGCGAAGGTCGCGGGTTCGAGTCCCGTCAGGGTCGCAAGATCGTTCGGCTCCTAGCCGGCGTTCCCGGCCAGGTAGCTCAGTTGGTACGAGCGTCCGCCTGAAAAGCGGAAGGTCGCCGGTTCGACCCCGGCCCTGGCCACAGCCATCTACCTGCGAAACAGCCCCCACCCAGACCGGGTGGGGGCTGTTTCGTGTCTCGGCCGTCTCAGCTTCCGTCTCAGTCCGACGTCGTTCGGGTGGGTGCTGGTGTCGCTCCGGCCAAGGGGTTTGCGCTCGGCGGGAGCTGCCTGAGCAGTGAACTGAAAGCGGAAGGTCATCCCGGCCCTGGCCGCAGCCAATTTCAGTGACGCAGCCCCGGTCCCCGGCGGATGGGGCTTTTCGTCGTCGCGGCGGAGTCACCGCTGCGGCGCGTCACTGTCGAGCGCGGTGCTGCCATTCGGAAGCAGTCTTGCCAAACCTCAAGATCGCTCCCTAGCCTCGATACCATCTCAAAGGTCTGGACCACTGGAGGTCGAGCATGCCGGGAGAGATGGGGCGCCGCGGGTTTCTTGCCGGGTCGGCGGCGGTGGGGGTGGGGGCGATGGCTCCGTTCGGAGCCGAGGCGGAGGCCGTCGAGGGGCGGTCCGGGGTGGCGGTTTACGCGAACAACGTCGGTTACGCGCCCGGCGCGCCCAAGCGGGCGGTGCTCGCGGTCGAGTCGCCGCGGGCGGTTCCGAGGTTCACCGTCGTGGACGTCGCCACCGGGAAGGTTGTCTTCACCGGCACCCCGCGGGCGGCGGCGCAGGTTCCGGGCTGGGACGATCGGCATTACTGGACCGCGGACTTCTCTGCCCTGACGACCGAGGGAGAGTACGTCCTGCTCGCCGCCGACGGGCGGTCTCAGCCGTTTCGCGTCGAGCAGCTGGTGCTGGAGCGCTACACGCTCTCCCACGTCGTGCACTACTTCAAGGGCACCCGCAGCTCGGACCGGTTCGATCGCCAGGACCGGCAAGCTCCGATCGGCCCCAAGGGCACGCAGGTCATGGACGCGCACGGCGGCTGGTACGACGCGACCGGCGACTTCGGCAAGCATTTCACGCAGCTGTCGGACCGCAGCTACTTCAACACCCTCCAAATCCCGCTGACCGCCTGGGTGCTGGCGAAGGCGTACCAGCGGCTCACCGCGCGCGGCGACACCAACTTCACCCAGCTGCGGACCTGGCTGGCCGACGAAGCGCTGTTCGGCGCCGATTACCTGCGCCGAGTGAAGCTTGACGGCGGCACGTTCGTGACGTCGGTCATCCAGCCCGGGCCGCCGAAGGACCCGAAGCTGCGGTACGTCCTGGCGAACGGTGACGGCGAACCCGTCCAGGTGAACTACCGCGAAGGCGGCGGGGTCGCGATCGCGGCGCTGGCCGCCGCGACCACGCTGGACGCGTCGGGCGACTATTCGCCCGAGGAGTATCTGGCGACCGCCGAAGCCGCGTTCGATTTTCTCGAGCAGCACAACGTCGAGATGACCAATGACGGCAAGGAAAACATCCAGGACGACTACGGCGCGTTGCTGGCGGCGGTCGAGTTGTACCAGGTGACCAAGAAACCAGTATACCGCGAGGCGGCGGACCGTCGGGCGCGAAATCTGTTGCAGCGCTTGGTTTCCTGGAAGTCTTACCGCGATTACTGGCGCGCGGACGACGGCGACCGGCCTTACTTTCATCCCTCGGACGCCGGTCTGCCGGTGCTCAGTCTGCTCGCCTACGCCGAGATCGCTGACGAGGCAACGGTTTCCGCGGTGCTGCAGGTCGTGCGCCGGTCGCTGGAGTTCGAACTCGCGGTGACCGCCGAGGTGCCTAACCCGTTTGGGTATGCGCGGAATCTGGTGCAAGATGGGGAGGGCAAGAGGTATAGCTCGTTTTTCTTCCCGCACAACGTCACGCCGCGCGCGAAAGACCAGTGGTGGCAGGGCGAGAACGCCCGGATCGCGTCGCTGGCGACCGCCGCTCGCCTTGCCGCGCAACGGTTTCCCGGCGAGTTCGCGACGCGCCTGCGGTCGTACGCGGCTGACCAGCTGAACTGGATCTGCGGAACCAACCCGTACGGCGTGTGCATGCTGGACGGCAGCGGCCACGGCAACCCGCAGTACAGCTGGCTCGGCTCGTGGCAGTTCCTGCCGACGGCGGGCGGGATCGTCAACGGCATCACCGGCTTGAACGAGGACGGCAGCGGCATCACATGGGACCGGGGCTACGTGGTGACCGGAAAGGACGACGACTGGCGGTGGGATGAACAGTGGCTGCCCCACTCCACGTGGTACCTGTACGCGGTCGCGGTGGGTGATTGACGCGGGGCTGCTGGCTGCATTGGTGGCGGGATTCCTGAGGAGGTTTCCCTTGGATCTCGTCACGAACGGTTAGGTCCGCGGCGCGTGGACTTACTCGGGATGGCCGTCGGAGGAGTAGGTGCGTCTGCCCGCGAGCCCGCGGTCGGTACGACTCGGATGGCGCTGGCTGGGCGATGACGGACTTTCGCAGGAGTGTGCGTGGCATCCGCGGGCGAGGGAGCCTGGCCGGTGCGCAGACATGGGTTGCGTCGCGCAGGGAAGCAGCGATCGTCGGTTCAGCGGTCATGGAATCGACCGGCCCTGGGGCGAACTGAATCGTGCCGGTCGCCGCAGGCTCGCGGCCGTTGATTCAGCGGGTTACGGGGGCCGGCATTCGTACCGTGGCTGTCACGGCTTCACCGGCCCGCCGAGCCGATCTGCCCGGCACAAGCCTGCGCTCGCCTTGCCGTGAGCGGAAGGCAGAAGCGGGGCGCAGAACCAGACCGTGCCCGGCACGAACTGAATCGTGCCGGGCACGGGCGAAGCAGCAAACCTAGATCAACGGCCCACGGAACTTAGCCGTCCCCGGAACCAGTTGCACAGTCCCAAGTCCGCCGTGCGCGTTCGCGTACGCCAGTTCCCGCGAAAGGTCTCCAACACCATTCGTGCCTGGCTGCGGCAGCAGGTTCAGCGTGCTCAGCACCCCGAGCGCATTGCCGTCGCGGTCGAGGAAGCCGCTGCCGGAGTCGCCGGGGATGCCGGGGGTCACGGTGAACACCGTGTGGCTCCAGCCGCCGCCGGTGTCGCCCAGGCTGGCGCCCTGTTTGGGGGACAGCTGGGTGATTCCGCCGCGCAGTTCGGAGTTTCCGTAGCTGAGGACGGTGGCGAGTTGCGTCGTTCCGGTGGTGTTCACGCCGGTCGGCCCGCCCCAGAACGGCAGGCTCGGGTTCACTGTGGACACGTCCGAGGGATCGATTTTCACCAGCGCCAGGTCGTTGTACTGGCAGGTGTTCGCGTCCGCTTCGTGGCGGGACTGCATGGTCAGCCACGAGTTGTAGACGAGCGTTCCCGGCTTGCTCGCCCCGGCGATCTCGACCGGGGTGCCGAGCGGGAGCGAACCGGCGGAGCAGCCGTTCGTTTCGGTCGAACCGCCGGTGCCGGAGCAGTGCGCGGCCTGTCCGAGGAACACGTCGGTTCCGTTGCTGTACACGAAGTTCGAGGTGCATTGCGCCCCGTTGGTGCGCGTCTGCACCCCGGGGTGCACGGCGGCAGTGTCCGCGGGGGCCCAGGCGGGGGTCGCGGCCCAGGCGGTCGCGGGAAGCAATGCGGCGGCGGTGGCCAGTGCCGTCACCGCACTGGCCCTGGCCAGTGGTCGAGGGGTCTTCATCGGGCTCCCTTCGAAAAGCCAGCACCACTCGAACGTGTGCTACTGACTGGTAGGCATCGCGGGGTACATCACACCAGAGAGTGGTGCCAGTCACAACCGTCGTGACCCTGGGTGACTTGACCTTGAGCAAGCTGGAGGTTGCAGACTGTCCGCATGGCTGGGGAATGGAACATCGAGGCAGTAGACGTCGACGCTTACCTCGCGCGCATCGGACAGCGCCGGGAGGAACCGTCCGCGGCGGCGCTCGAGCGGTTGGCGCGGGCGCACGTCGAGACGATCCCGTTCGAGAACGTCGACGTGGTCATCGGCCGGCATCGCGGGATCGAGCTGGATGTCGTCAGCGAGAAGCTCGTCGGGCGGCACCGGGGCGGCTATTGCTACGAGCAGGCCGGGCTGTTCGCGGCCGTCGCCGAGCAGCTGGGTTACGAGGTGCAGCGCACGGTCGCGCGGGTGCAGCCGCGGAAGAGCGGGCCGTACACGCACATGACGCTCGTGATTACCGTTGCGGGGCAACAGTTTCTCGTGGACGTCGGGTTCGGGGCCGGGATCCTGCTGCCGATGCCGTTGATCGACGGGGCCGAGGTCGACCAGGCCGGGTGGACGCACCGGATGAAGCTGCGCGACGGCTGGTGGGTGCTGCAGAAACAGGACGGCGACGGCTGGGAAGACCTGCACGAGTTGCTGCCCGTGGTGCACAGCCGCCCGATCGATTACCAGGTGTTCCACCACTACACGTCCACGCATCCGAAGTCGCCGTTCACCGGGCGGCTCGTGGTGATGCGGCTCGAGCCGGGACGGCTCCGGCGGCTGCTCGGGCGCGAGTATCAGGAAAGCCACCCGGACGGCACGGTCGAGAAGCGCACGATCGAACCGGTCGATCTCGGCAAGACGCTGGAGGATCTCGACGTCGTGCTGACTGAGGACGAGCTGGCGGCGCTGCTCGAGACTTACTGAAACAGCTCCGCGGCAGCCAGCGGCCGGCCCAGGTGGTAGCCCTGGGCCTGGTCGCAGCCGAGTTCCCGCAGCAGCGCCAGTTCTTCGGCGGTCTCGACGCCTTCCGCGACCACGGTCAGATCCACCGCGTGCGCCATCGCGATGATGCTCGTGACGATCGCGGCCGCGTCGCGCGAGTCGGCGATTCCGGTGATGAAGGAGCGGTCGATCTTGAGCGTGTCCAAGGTCAGCCGACGCAGCTGCGCCAGGGAAGAATAGCCGGTGCCGAAGTCGTCGATCGCCAGCAGAACACCGAGAGAACGCAAGGCGGACAACACTTCCGCGGCTGCCGAGGTGTCGCGCATGAGCGCGCTTTCGGTGACTTCCAGCGTCAGCGAGCCGGGCGGAAGGCCGGTGGTGGCGAGTGCGTCGCGGACCGCGGGCACCAGATGCGGGTCGTCCAGCTGCCGCACGGAGAGGTTGACCTTCAAACTCAGGTCGAGGCCTCGGCCGGTGCGCAGGGCGGCCAGTTCGCGGGTGGTGTCGCGCAGGACGTACTTGCCCAGCACGTTGATCAGTTCGCTTTCCTCGGCCAGGGGGATGAATTCCGCGGGCGAGATCGCGCCGTGTTTCGGGTGGGTCCAGCGCAGCAGCGCCTCGACGCCGACCATTTCCCCGGTGCGCAGGTCGACCACCGGCTGGTAAGCCGGCCATAGCTGTCCACTGTGGACAGCGTCGCGGAGGTCCTGCTCCATCCGCAGCCGGCGCTGCATGCGTTCCCGCAGGGCGACGTCGAAGAACTCGAACCGGCCGCGGCCGCGGGATTTCGCTTGGTACATCGCGACATCCGCGTCGCGCAGCAAGTCCTCGGCGGTGCGGCGGTCGTCCGGTTCGACGAGGACGATGCCCATGCTCGCGTCGAGATGCAGCTGTCTGCCGTGCACGGATACCGGTTCCGACAGCACCGACCGCAGGTGCGCGGCGAACACGCCGACCTGGGCCGGGCCGGTCGTCGCGGACGTGACGACCACGAACTCGTCGCCGCCCAGCCTGCCGACGACGTCGTCGGGGCCAGTGGCCCGGCGCAGGCGTTCGCCGGCGATGCGCAGGACCTGGTCGCCGACCGGATGCCCGAGGGAATCGTTGATGAGCTTGAACTTGTCCAGGTCGAGGAACAGCACGGCGGCGGACTCGGCCCCGTCGCGGCGGTCGAGCCGGTCCAGCACCAGGGTGCGGTTGGCGAGCCGGGTCAGCGGGTCGTGGGTGGCCTCGTGGGCCAGCCGGGCGCTGATCGCGCGCCGTTCGGTGATGTCGGTGAAGGACGTGACCACCGAGACGCCGTTCGGGTCGTCCGAATCGAGCAGCCGTGAGGTCAGCGACACCCACACGTCGCGGCCGTCGGGGCGGCGCAGGCGCACGACCAGTCCGTTGTGCGTGACCCCGGTGCGGCGCGTGTGCATGGACGGCAGCTCGTCGTCCGGGATCCGGTTGCCGTCCTCGTCGAACAGCACGAGCGTGGTGCACGACACGCCGAGCAGCTCCGGCTCGGGGACGCCGAGGATGCGGCAGGCGGACGGGTTCGCGGACTGGATCAGTCCGGTCGGCCCGATCACGAGCACGCCCTCGTCGAGCGCCGCGACGACCGTCGCGTAGTGCTGTTCGACGCGCCGACGCGCGGTTTCGTCGGTGCAGACCAGGAGGAACCCGTCGACGGTTTCGGTCGCGGACACCCGGACCTGCCGCGGCGAACCGTCCCGGCCGCGGTGGGTTTGCTGGGCGACGCCGTCGCGGATCGACGCCGGGTCCGGGTCGATGCCGAGGACCTCGTGCACCCGCCTGCCGAGCGCCTCCGGGGCCGGCCAGCCGTAAACGGTCTCGGCGGCCGGGTTCCATCCGGTGACGATGCCCTCGCCGGTGATCGTGACGATGGCGTCGCTGACGTGCGTGACCAGCGCTTCCTGCGCGCGGACGGCGGCTGCGGCGGCGTGTTTGACAGTGCTGTCGCGGATCACGACCTGGAACGACGGCGGGTTCGAGTCGCTCGTGCGCACCGACACGGTTTCCGCCACGAATTTGCTCCCGTCCAACCGTTTCAGCACCGCTTCGCGGGGTTCCGCGCTGGGATCCTCCAGCAGCTGCGTGGATTCCGCGGCCACGAAGTCCGCGAACTCGCGGCTGACGACCTCGTGCGCCGCCCGTGCCCCGAACAGGTCGAGCGCGGCCTGGTTGGCGTAGGTGACGACGCCGCCCGAGTACACGCAGATCGCGTCCGGGCTTTGCTCCATCAGCAGCTGGTAGCGGTCGGACAGCTCGGCGAGCTCGGACTTTTCCGGCGCGGCTTCCGCGACCGCCGAGGCGACGCCGAGCAGGCCGGTCGTGTGGTCTCGCTCGCCGACGGTCCGCGCGCGCAGGCGGATGCGGCGCGGCGTGCCGTCGGGGCCGTCCTGCGGCTGTTCGAGTTCGAAATCGCGGCCGGGCGGGGTGCGGCGGAGGTTCGCGGTGAGCGGGCGGAGCAGCTCGGTGAGCCGGTCGCACAGCTCCTTGCCGGTCGCGCCGGGGAGGCCGAGCACCGCGTCGAGGCCGGGCAGCCAGGTGAGGGTCGCCGGTTCGGAGGCGTGCAGGGAGAACAGGACCCCCGCGCCGGCGTCCGGCCGCAGGCCCGCGAGCTGGGCGCGCCGGGTGATCCCACCCGGTTCGCCGGCCAGGGCGTCAGCCTCCATGGTGCTTCCGATCCCCCTTGTCGGCGTATGGCCCGTCGATTACACCACCGAGTGAAGCCTGTGTATATCCACACGGGGAGCCGCCTGCGTCACTCGTCCGGACCAGGAGGGCGGGTGCTATCGGGCGACGCGAGGCACGCTGCGCAGTCGCGGACCCCATACGAGCAGGCCGAAGTGGGCCGCGCAGGCGTGTCCGAGGAGGGTCACGACGGAGGCGAGAGTGGCCGGATCGTCGGTCACGTAGACGCCGATAACGAATAGCTCAAGGGCCACGATTCCGACGATCCTGGCCCGCCCGCGCAGCAGCGCGACGAGCACGCCGGCGGTGGTGAGGAAGCCGTAGCTGACGCCGATGTCGAGCCAGCGGCCCGCGGAATGCGGGAGGACGTCGGTGCGGATCAAGGCCATCACCGGCAGTTCGGTCGCGATCGTGGCGAGCACGTGCCCGCTGAAGAAGACCAGTGCCGTCCGGAGCCCGCCGAACCGCCGCTCGAACGGGGCGACGGCGATCGCGAAGATCACCGCGTACGGCAGCCAGCCGCCGTCGGCGATCCAGAACGCGCTGGTCAGGAGCGCGGTGAGGGGGTGGCGCGCCATGTTGTGCGCGTCAGTGCTGGAGACCGCGAGGAGTTTGTCGGTGAGCTTGGCGCTGCCGAACCGGATGAGCAGCGAGGTACCGAGGAGCAGGACCAGGTAGCCGAAGGTGAACGGCGTGGACCGCGGGCTGGGGACGAGGCTCAGCCAGGCTCGTTTCGGCCGCCAGCTGACCGGGATCGCGGCGAGGAAGGCGGGCCGGGGAACGGGCTGGACGAGGTCGTCCTGCGTCAGCACGGCCGTCGCCGTCGGGGAGCCCAGGGGGTCGGCCAAACGGGTTCCGCCAGCCGGGGCTGTCGCCGGTTCGAGGAGGCCGACGGGTTCGGTCGGCGAGACGGGGTCGGGAGCGGGCGTGCGCAGCCACGACCAGAAGCGCCACTTCCGGGGAGTTCCGGTGGTGGCAGCACTGCGTGCCGGGCGGGGTGCCGGGTCCGGCTCACGCAGCGACATGCGTCCAGAGTGGCTGGGCATGCTGGGATTTTGGCTAACCGCAGCTGTGAATGCGCTGTGATTCACACCCGCTAGAGTGAGCACTCTGGGTAGAAGGTTTTACCCTTTGTCACCCGTTCGGTGGCCGGATCCGGTAGGACTAGGCCACTCCTGGTGAAAGGTCTCGCTGGTGAACGACGAGGTTTCGGTCGCCGAGCTGTTGGTGCGCGAAGGACACGAACGACGGATTCCGCCGCCGTCCCGGTCCAGGTGGCGCATGGTTTCGGTGATGCTCGCGGTGATCGTCGGCTGCGGGGCCGCGGCCATGCTCGTCTCGTACGGGACCACGGCGAACGACGGGGCCTCCCGGATCACCGAGATGCGCGTGATCGAGATGCCGGACCGCACCGGCGGCGCGGGCGGCGTCGACGAGACCAACCCGCCCACGCCGACCGGCACGGAGTCCGAAGAGGGCACGGTGACCGTCGGGGATGCCCCTTCGCGCAAGGCGAACGTGAATCCGTTCGGCGAGGACAGCAGTGCGCCGGAGCGCCCGGCTGATTCCGCGCCGGCGCGGCCGTCGTCGAGCGAACGGCCGGAAACCACCGGCCCGACCGGTCCGACGCAGGCGCCGTCGAGCTCGTCGGGGCCGTCAAGTTCGAGCCAGCCGTCGTCGCCGAGCAGCCACGAGCCGCCGTGCGTCCTGAACATCATTTGCCTTTAGGCGCTCTGAGCGCCCGCTGAGCTTGGTCCGCGCGAAGCGGCAGAACCCGGCATGATCGACCGCGTGTCGAATACAAAGCTGAGAGCCTGGCTTCTCGAGGGCGAGCACAAGCGCGCCCAGCAGATGACCGGTGGGAAACGCGAGACCACAAAGGCCGAACAGCCGTGGTGGAAGGTCATGTGCCTCACCGGCGTCGACTACTTCTCCACGCTCGGCTATCAGCCAGGAATCGCCGCGCTCGCGGCCGGAGTGCTGTCGCCGCTGGCCACTGTGGTGCTCGTGGTGCTGACGCTTGCCGGTGCGCTGCCGATTTACCGCCGGGTGGCGAAGGAAAGCCCGCACGGCCAGGGGTCGATCGCGATGCTGGAGAAGCTGCTGTCCCGATGGGGCGGCAAGCTGCTGGTGCTTGCGCTGCTGGGGTTCGCCGCCACTGACTTCGTCATCACGGTCACGCTGTCCGCGGCTGACGCGACCGCGCACGTTATCGAGAATCCGTTCGTTCCGGCTGCGCTGCATGGCGGGCAGGTCTGGATCACGCTGGTGCTCATCGCGTTGCTGGGGGCGGTGTTCCTCAAGGGGTTCGCTGAGGCGATCGGGGTCGCGGTGGTTCTCGTGGGGGTTTATCTCGCGTTGAACGTCGTCGTGGTGGTTACCGCGCTGGCGCACGTGTTCGGGGCGCCGCAGTTGATTGTGGACTGGCAGCACCTGCTGATCAGCGAGCATCCCAATCCGTGGTTGATGGCGGGGGTGGCGCTGGTGGTGTTTCCCAAGCTGGCGCTGGGGTTGTCCGGGTTCGAGACCGGGGTTTCGGTGATGCCGCTGGTTCGCGGGGCCAGCGGGGACACGGAGGCAGATCCGGCGGGGCGGGTCCGGAATACGCGGCGGTTGCTGGTGACCGCGGCGTTGATCATGAGCGCGTTTCTGATTACGTCCAGCTTCGCTACCGCGGTGTTGATTCCGCAGCGGGAGTTCCAGGCTGGGGGCAAGGCCAACGGGCGGGCGCTGGCTTATCTGGCGCACAGTTATCTCGGTGACGGGTTCGGCACGGTTTACGATGCCAGCACGATCGCGATCTTGTGGTTTGCCGGGGCGTCGGCGATGGCGGGGTTGCTGAACATCGTGCCTCGGTATCTGCCGCGATACGGGATGGCTCCGGATTGGGCTCGGGCCACTCGGCCGTTGGTGATCGTGGTTTCCGTGATCGCGTTCGTGATCACGCTGATCTTCGACGCTGATGTCGAGGCGCAGGGCGGGGCGTATGCGACAGGGGTGCTGGTGTTGATTTCGTCGGCGTCGGTCGCGGTGACGTTGTCGGCTCGGCGGCTGCGGCAGCGGGCGTTTTGGGCTTATCTCGTTATTACGCTGGTGTTTTTGTATACGACGGTGGCCAATATCGTGGAGCGGCCGGAGGGCGTGAAGATCGCCGGGTTCTTTATCGGGGCGATTGTGGTGACGTCCTTGGTCTCGCGGGCTACTCGGTCGTTGGAGCTGCGGGTCGAGAAGGTGGAGCTGGACGCGGCTGCTCGGCGGATCGTGGACAAGGCGGTGCGGTCCGGGGCGGTCCGGATCATCGCCAATGAGCCGGACGCCCGGGACGAGGCGGAGTATCGGGAGAAGGAGCGGGAGGCCCGGGAGGACAACCATATTCCTCGGGACAGTGCGTTGTTCTTTCTTGAGGTCACCATCTCGGATGCGTCGGATTTCGAGACTACGCTGCGGGTGCACGGGGAGAAGCGGGCCGGGTACCGGATTTTGCGGATGAAGAGCCCGTCTATCGCCAATGCTATCGCGGCGGTGTTGTTGTATTTGCGGGACGAGACCGGGGTGCAGCCGCATATTTACTTTGCCTGGACGGAGGGGAATCCGTTCAAGTTTCTGGTCCGGTATTTGTTTTTCGGGGACGGGGATGTGCCTCCGGTTACTCGGGAGGTGCTGCGGAGGGCGGAGCCGGATCCGCACCGGAGGCCGTTGGTGCATGTCGGGTGACTGCTTAGGGCAGCAGGTCTTCTTCGCGTTTCCGGCCTAGGTGGTTGAAGAGCAGGTTCAGCACGAAGGCCAGTACTGCGGCGACGGTGATGGGGCTGCCGCAGATGGTTCGCAGCCAGGCGGGGAAGTGTTGGAAGAACACCGAGTTGCCGAAGCGGTCCAGGCCGAAGGCGGGCAGCAGTCCGACGCCGATCGCCACGGAGGCCACGAAACCGTTGTGATTGCCGGAAAAATCGACCTTCTTGAGCGTCTGCACGCCGACCACCGCGACCATCGCGAACATCACTACCGCGACGCCGCCGACTACTGGTTCCGGGATCGCGGCGATGAACGCGCCAATTTTCGGTACCAAGCCCATCACGACCAGCATGGCACCGGTGGTGGCGACTACCCAGCGGCTGCGGACGCCGGTCATTTGCACGAGTCCGACGTTCTGTGCGAACGCGGTGTCGGGGAAGGAGTTCATGAAGCCGCCGAAGATGGCGGACAGGCCGTCGGTGGCCAGGCCGCGGGAGAGGTCGGCGGGGGTGACTGGGCGGCCGGTGATCTCGCCTACCGCGATCAGGTCTGCGGTGGTTTCCGTGAACGAAACCAGCATGACCACGCACATGGACACCACTGCGGCGACCGGGAACGTCGGCGCTCCGAAGTGGAATGGCGAGGCCAGGCCGAACCAGCTCGCGTCGCTGACGCCGGAGAAGTGCGTGCGGCCTAGCGGGATCGCGATCAGGACACCGGCGAGGAGAGCGACCAGCGGGCCGATCTGGCCGAGGAAGCCGCGCAGGACTCGGGTGAACAGGACGACCAATGCGATCACCCCGAAGGCGAGCCCGAGGTTCGCCGGATCGCCGTAGGACGGGTCGCCGGTGTCGTGGCCGCCGATCATCGCTGTGCCGGGGCCGAGCAGGGAGATGCCGATGACCAGCAGCAGTGTCCCGGACACGAGCGGCGGGAAGAACCGGATCAGCGCGGCGAACGGCCGGGCGATCAGCAGGCCGAAGACGCCGGAGGCGATCATCGCGCCGTACACCGCGGTGATGCCGTACTGCGCGGCGATCAGGATCATCGGGTTGACCACGGTGAAGGTCGCGCCCGCGACCACCGGCAGCCGGACGCCGAACAGCCGCCCGATGCCGACCGACTGGACCAAAGTGGCCAGTCCGGCGACGAACAGGTCCGCGTTCACCAGCAGCGCGATCGACGCGTTGTCCAGGTGCAGCGCGCTGCCGATGACCAGCGGCACGGCGATGCAGCCGGTGTACATGATCGCCATGTGCTGCAGTCCGAGCAGGAGCAGCCGTCCGGCGGGAAGGCCCCGGTCGACCGGGTGCGCGGCGTTGGTCATGAGCGGCTCCTTCTGTGTGGTTCCGCCGGATTATCGCTGCACATACCACCGGTTTGTGTGTGACGATGCCAGCATGACTGCACGACCTCCGTTCCGTGCCGATCATGTCGGGAGCCTGCTGCGGCCGCCGGTGCTGCGCGAAGCGCGGCGCGACCACGCGGCGGGGGAGATCTCCGCCGAACAACTGCGAGCCGTCGAGGACGACGCGATCCGCGACGTCGTGAAGATGCAGAAGGCGGCCGGCCTGCACTCGGCGACCGACGGCGAGTTCCGCCGGTCCTCTTGGCACATGGACTTCATCTACCAGCTCGGCGGCGTCTCGCGCAGTGACGAGCGGCTGCACGTGAAATTCCACAATCTGGCAGGCGACCTGGAGTTCAGCCCGCCCGGCCTGCAGGTCGACGGCAAGGTGCGGCTCGACAATCCGATCTTCGCCGACCACTTCGAGTTCCTCAAGGCGCACACCGACCCGGGCATCACGCCGAAGCTGACCATCCCGTCGCCGAGCATGGTCTATCACCGCGGCGGCCGGGCGGCGGTGAGCGAGACCGTGTACCCGGAGCTGGACGAGTTCTTCGCCGACCTCAGCGCGGCGTACGCGGAGCAGCTGCGCGCGATGAGCGGGCTGGGCTGCACGTACCTGCAGCTGGACGACACCAGCCTGGCGTATCTCAACGACCCGAAGCAGCGCGAACTCGTCGCGCGCATGGGCGGCGACCCGGACACCATGCACCTGCGCAACATCTCGACGATCAACGCCGCGCTCGCCGGGAAACCGGACGACCTGACCGTGACGACGCACCTGTGCCGCGGCAATTTCCGCTCGTCGTGGGTGGCGTCCGGCAGCTACGAGTTCGTCGCCGAGGCGTTGTTCGGCGAGCTCGCGGTGGACGGGTTCTTCCTGGAGTACGACGACGAACGCTCGGGCGGCTTCGAGCCGCTGCGGTTCGTGCCGAAGGGAAAACGGGTCGTGCTCGGGCTCGTGACCAGCAAACGGCCGGAGCTGGAAGACGCGGACGCGCTGGTGCGGCGGATCGAGGAAGCGTCGCGGTACGTCGACATCGACCAGCTGTGCTTGTCGCCGCAATGCGGGTTCTCGTCCACTGAGGAGGGAAACGACCTGACCGCCGGTGAGCAGCTGCGGAAGCTGGAGCTGATCGTGGCGACGGCGGAGCGGGTCTGGGGCCGCTCGTGATCACCTGCGTCGTCGACTACGTGATCGACCCGGAGAAGATCGCGGACTTCGAACGGTTCGCCGCCGAGTGGATGCGGCTGGTGCGGCGCGAGGGCGGGGTGCACCACGGGTATTTCCTTCCCGCGGAAGGGGCCAGCGACGAGGCTCGGGCGTTGTTCAGCTTCGACAGCCTGGCCGCCTACGAGCGGTATCGGGAGCTGTTCGGAGTGGACCCCGAGTTCGTGGCCGCGGACCGGATCCGGGACGAGAGCGGCTGCGTGATCCGGTACCGGCGGACGTTCATGCGGCCCCTTTTGCCGGAGGATCAGCCGAGGTAACGCGACAGCTGGGCGGCCCCGTCCAGCATCGCGTGCGCCCGTGCGGTGAGCCGGGAACGCCAGGTGCGCAAGGCTTCTTCCAGCGGCGCGACCCCGCCCGCGTGCCGGACCTGCTCCAGCACCGCCGCGATCCGGGCGAGCGGGTAGCCGCCGCGGCGGAGTTGGTGCGCGAGGCGGGCGTCGCGGACCGCGGCCGGCGGGTAGCGGCGGTTTCCGGCTCGGTCCCGCTCCGGCTGGAGGATCCCGGCGGCCTCCCATTTCCGCAGCGTGGCGGGGTGCACGGACAGCTGGTGCGCGAGCGCGCCGATCGACGGCACGGTCTGGCGCACGTCCGGTTCCCGGGTCAGGTTCCGCAGCGCGTGCTCGACTTCGGTGAGGGTGCCGCGGTCGCGCAGCAGCTCGGCATGGCTCTCGTCGATCAGCTGGAACGCGGTGTCTTCCGAACGCTCGTTGAGCGCGCGGAGGATCGCTGCCGCGCGGGCGTGGCCGAAGCCGGAGCGCAGGGCGAGGAAGGCGCGCAATGCTTGGGCGTGCTGCTCGGTGTACGTCCGGTAGCCCTGCGGTCCGCGCTCGGCGGGCGGGAGGATGCCGTCCTCCTCGTAGTTGCGGACAGCCTGGGTCGACAAGCCGTGCTCGCGGGCGAGGTCCTTCGGCCGCATCTCGCCTCCGATTTGAGGGTTTCGGAGCCATTCAACCAGGTGTTTCGCGCAAAAGTGCCAACCGAGAGTTCAACGATACGGTCAAAGCAATGAAGACCCTTGACGACTTCCTCGCCCGCCGTTCGCCTACCCTGCTCGGGCTGGGCGAGCCCACGCACTGGACCGAGGCTTTCCCGTTGTTCCGCAACGAAATCTTCCAGCACCTGGTCCGCGAACACGGCTACCGGTCGATCGCGCTGGAGACCGACTGCCTGGCCGGACGCCTGGTCGACCGCTACGTGACCACCGGCGAAGGCGACCTCGACCAGGTGCTCGCCACCGGGTTCAGCCACGGTTTCGGAGCGTTCCCGTCGAACCGCGCGCTGGTCGAGTGGCTGCGTGACCACAACGCCGGCCGCGCGCCCGAAGATCAGGTCCGCTTCCACGGCTTCGACGCCCCGCTCGAGATGGCCAGCGCACCCAGCCCGCGCGCGGTGCTCACCGAACTGCATGGCTTCCTGTCCAAGCATCTTGACGACGTGCCGCACGACGTCGCGACCATCGAGCGGCTGGCCGGCGACGACGCGGCCTGGGCGGACGAAGCGGCGATGTGGGACGGGGCGAAGTCCAAAGGGGACAGTCCGGACGCGCGGGAGCTGCGGTTGGTCGCCGACGATCTCGCTGGCCACTTCGAACGGGCGCGTCCGGCGTTGCCGGAAGGCGGCGACCTGCTCGCCCGGACCGCGGTCGGGCTCTGCCGCTACCACTCGCTGATGGCCGACACCTCGCCGGAACGGCTGGGCCGGCTCGGGGCGCAGCGCGACGCGATGATGGCGGACAACCTGCTCGCGCTGCCGGGCACGTTCGTCTCCGCGCACAACCAGCACCTGCAGCGGCGCGCGGCGTCGATGATGGGTGCGCAGTGGTGGAGCGCGGGCTCGCACGTCGCGCACCGGCTCGGCGACCGGTATGTGTTCATTGCCACCGATTTCGGCTCGTCCGATGCGGTAGGGAACCCCGCGCCGGGGACGCTGCAGGCGTATCTCGCCGCGACGGTGCGGGACCGTGAACTGGTCGAAACCGCCGGAATCGACCCCGGGCTGCCCGCGCGGCCCGGTGACGGACGCGGGTATCTGCCGTTCGACGCGGTCGAAGCGGCGGACGCGATCGCGTTCCTGCACCGGGTGTGACGGCCGCTCCTCGACGATCTTGGCCGAGGTGTGCTCAGATGGAGCCCGAGATGTCGGGAGGAGCGAGATGAGCACCGAGACCGTTCTCGTCGTCGGCAGCGGGCAAAGCGGGTTCCAGGCCGCGGCGTCCTTGCGGGACAAGGGGTTCGCCGGCCGCGTGGTGTTGATCGGCGACGAGCCGGGGGTGCCGTATCAGCGACCGCCGCTTTCGAAGGCGTACCTGGCGGGCAGCGCGGGCGTCGAGCAACTGGTGCTGCGGCCGGAGGACTACTTCGCCGAAAAGGACATCGAGCTGGTCCGCGGCCGGGTCGCCGCGATCGACCGGGACGCGGCGAAAGTCCGGCTCGAGGACGGTGCGGAGCTGGGGTACGACCATTTGGTGCTGGCCACCGGCGCGCGCAACCGCGCGTTGCCGGTGCCCGGCGCCGACCTCGAAGGCGTCCTGACGCTGCGCACCCGCGCGGATGCCGACCGGCTGCGGGCTTCGCTGGACGCGGCGGGCGACGTCGTGGTGATCGGCGGCGGGTTCATCGGGCTGGAATTCGCTTCGCACGCCGGGCGTCCGGTCACCGTGGTGGAGGCTCAGGACCGGCTGCTCGCGCGGGTCGCGTCGCCGGAGATCTCGGAATTCTTCGCCGAACATCACCGCGCGGCTGGGCACACGTTGCTGCTGGGCGTCGGGGTCACCGCGCTGCACGGGGCCGGGCACGTGGAGTCGGTCGAACTCTCCGACGGGCGACGGCTGCCCGCGGACCTCGTGGTCGTCGCGGTCGGGGTGCTGCCGGAGACCGCGCTGGCCGAGGCGGCCGGGCTTGAGGTGCGCAACGGCGTCGTCGTGGACGAACACCTGCGCACTGCGGACCCGAAGATTTTCGCGATCGGCGACTGCGCGTGCTTCCCGTGCGTGCAGGCCGGTGCCGCGACGCGGTTGGAGTCCGTGCAGAACGCCGTTGACCAGGCCCGTTCGGTGGCCGCGGCGATCGCCGGGGAGCCCGCGCGGTACGACAGCCTGCCGTGGTTCTGGACCGACCAGACCGGCGCGAAACTGCAGATCGCGGGCATTCTCGGGGCCGCGGACCGGACCGTGGTCACCGGTGATCGGGCCGCCGGGAAGTTCTCCGTGTTGTCCTTCCGCGACGACGTGCTGATCGCCGTCGAATCGGTCAACCGCGCGCCGGACCACATCGCCGCGCGCCGGTTGTTCGCCGCGGACCCGCATCCGGCGTACGCGGATCTGGAAGCCAGTTCGTTTGATCTGAAAGCACACCTGAAGTCGCGCACCGCGGCTTGATCGGAGGTTCCGTTGCGCACGCAGGTCGCCGTGATCGGTGCCGGCCCGGCCGGGTTGCTGCTGTCGTATTTGCTGCACCAGGCGGGTATCGAGGCGGTGGTGCTCGAAGCCCGCGACCGCGAGTACGTGCGGCAACGCGTGCGCGCCGGAGTCTGCGAACAACCGACGGTCGACCTGCTCACCGAGATCGGCCTCGGCGGACGGCTGGCCGCGGAAGGCTTGCCGCACGAGGGTTTCTCGCTTCGGTTCGACGGTGCCGACCACCGGATCGCGCTCACCGAGCTGACCGGCAAGGCGATCACCGTGTACGGGCAGCAGGAGATCGTGAAGGACCTCGTGGACGCGCACGAGGCCGCGGAATTGCCGCTGCACTTTGAGGTTTCGGAAGTTTCTCTGTCCGCATTGGACACCTCGCGCCCGGTGGTGCGCTACCGGGATTCCGCTGGGGTTGTGCAAACCCTCGAATGCGATGCGGTGGCAGGCTGTGATGGCTTCCACGGAGTCTCCCGTCCGTCCATTCCGGACGGTGTGCTGACCACCTTCGAGCGGGAGTACCCGTTCGCCTGGCTCGGGGTGCTGGCGCAGACGCCGCCGTCGCACGAGGAGCTGATCTACACGCATCATCCCCGGGGATTTGCCTTGCACAGCATGCGGTCTCCGGACGTCACGCGGTTGTATCTGCAGGTGGCCCCCGGGGAGAACCTGGCGGCCTGGTCGGACGACCGGATCTGGACGGAACTGTCGACGCGCCTGGCGGTCGACGGGGAGTTCACCCTGCAGGAGGGGCCGATCCTGGACAAGGGCATCACGCCGATGCGCAGCTTCGTCACCGAACCCATGCGCCACGGCCGGCTGTTCCTGGCCGGCGACGCGGCGCACATCGTGCCGCCCACGGGAGCCAAGGGCATGAACCTGGCCGTCGCGGACGTGGTGGTGCTTTCGCGGGCTTTGGCTGCGTTGCTGCAAGGGGATTCGGCACTGGCGGAGTCCTATTCGGACACTTGCCTGCGCCGGGTGTGGCGAGCGGAGCACTTCTCGTGGTTCATGACGACGATGCTGCACGTGGACCCCGGGGCGGACGCTTTCGCCCGGCGGCTGCAGCTCTCGCAGCTGAGGTACACGGCTTCGTCCCGGGCGGCGGCGACGAGTTTGGCGGAGAACTACGTGGGGCTGCCGTTCGCTTGAGTCCGCTCACCTGGTCAACCCAGGGTTGACGCCCGGCAATCGTCAACCTACAGTTGACGCCATGACCGACTCAGTGAAACTCGACGACCTCATCAGCGCCATCAAGGCCAACAACGAGAAAGACGCCCTCGCCCAGCTCACCGACGCCGTCTACGTCGGCCAGCATCTCGGCGACGTCGCGGACCACCTGATCGGCCACTTCGTCGACCAGGCGCGGCGCAGCGGGGCCTCCTGGACCGACATCGGGGCCAGCATGGGGGTATCCAAACAGGCCGCCCAGAAGAGATTCGTTCCGAAGAGCGACGATTCCTCCGGCGGAATACAACGGATGTTCGGCCGCTACACCGACCGGGCGCGGCACGTCATCGTCGCCGCTCAGCAGGCGGCCATCGACCACAAGAACCCCGAAATCGACACCGTTCACCTGCTGCTCGGCCTGCTTTCCGAACCCGACGCGCTCGCGGCGGGCACCATTGCCGCGCAGGGGATCACTCTCGACGCGGTGAAGGAAGCGGCCGAGGCGAGGCTGCCGGAGCCGGTCGACGACGCGCCGGATCCGGTGCCGTTCGCGGCCGCCGGCAAGAAGACCCTCGAACTCACTCTGCGCGAGGGGCTGCGGCTCGGCCACAACTACATCGGCACCGAGCACATTCTCCTCGCCTTGCTGGAACAGGGCGAGGGCGCGGGCTACGAAGTCCTTGCCGCACTGGGGGTCGACAAGGACCGGGCCGAAATGAAGATCAAGGAGTTCCTCGCGGAAATTCTCAGCACGTTGCAGAAATGATCGCGGTCGCGCTCGCGGTGTTGTTCGTCTTGACCCTCATCTAGCGAAGAAGGGCTCTCCCCAGACCGGGGAGAGCCCTTCCGTCGCAAACAAAAATCAGGCGTCGACCTCGGACTGGTCCCCGGCCCACAGCGTGTGGAACGAGCCGGGGCGGTCCACGCGCCGGTAGGTGTGCGCGCCGAAGAAGTCGCGCTGGCCCTGCACCAGCGCGGCCGGCAGCCGGTCCGCGCGCAGGCCGTCGTAGTACGCCAGGGCGGTCGAGAAGCCGGGCGTCGGGATGCCGAGCCGGACCGCCGTCGAGATGACCGAACGCCACGAGTCCTGCGCGTTTTCGACCGCCGCGCGGAAGTCGCCGGACGTGAGCAGCGTCGGGAGGCCCGGCTCGGCGGCGTAGGCGGAGGTGATGTCGTTCAGGAACTTCGCCCGGATGATGCAGCCGCCGCGCCAGATCGAGGCGACGCGGCCCAGGTCGATGTCCCAGCCGTACTCCGCGGCGCCGGCCTGGATCTGGTTGAAGCCCTGTGCGTACGCGACCACCTTCGACGCGTACAGCGCCTGCTCGACGTCGTCCGCGAAGGTCTCCAGCGCGGACCCGGTGAGCGGCGTGCGCGTCGGGCCGCCCAGGCCGCGCGCGGCCGAACGCAAGCCGGTGGACCCGGACAGCGAACGCGCGAACACGGCTTCCGCGATGCCGCTGATCGGCACGCCGAGGTCGAGGCCGATCTGCACGGTCCAGCGGCCGGTGCCCTTCTGCTCCGCCGCGTCCTCGACCACGTCGACGAACGGTTTGCCGGACGCGCCGTCGACGTGCTTGAGCACCTGCGCGGTGATCTCGATCAAGTACGAATCGAGCCGCCCGGTGTTCCAGGTGCCGAACACGTCGGCGATCTCCGCCGGCGAGTAGCCGGCCGCGCCGCGCAGCAGGTCGAACGACTCGGCGATCAGCTGCATGTCGGCGTACTCGATGCCGTTGTGCACCATTTTGACGAAGTGCCCGGCCCCGTCCGCGCCGACGTGCGTGCAGCACGGTTCGCCGTCGACCTTCGCCGAGATGTCCTCGAACAGCGGCCCGAGCGACTCGTAGGACTCCTTCGACCCGCCGGGCATGATGCTCGGCCCGTGCAGCGCGCCTTCCTCGCCGCCGGACACGCCGGTGCCGACGAAGTGCAGGCCGCGTTCGCGCAGCGCCTGCTCGCGGCGGCGGGTGTCCGCGAAGTGCGCGTTGCCCGCGTCGACGATCACGTCGCCGGGCTCCAGCAGCGGCGCGAACTCCTCGATGACGGCGTCGGTCGGGCCGCCCGCCTTCACCATGATCACGATCTGCCGCGGCCGCTCCAGCGCGTCGACGAACTCCTGCGCGGTGTACGCCGGGATGAAGTCGCCTTCGTCGCCGAACTGCTCGACGAGCGAGCGGGTGCGCTCCTCGGAGCGGTTGTGCAGGGCGACCGTGTGCCCGTGCCGGGCCAGGTTCCGCGCCAGGTTGCGGCCCATGACCGCGAGGCCGGTGACCCCGATGCTCGCCTTCTTGCTCATCCGAAACCTTTCCGAAAACCTCTGCCGGATTCCGAGCCTAGCCACAAAACCGGTGCTCACGAGAAGCAGCGGATCGGGCCCCCGTTCCAGGCCAGCATGTCCTTCAGCGGAGCCGCCAGATCGAGTGGCGCACCCCACCCTTCGCCGTCGAGTTCCGCGTACGCCCGGTGCAGGTTCCCGGCGAGGCGCTCCTGCTCGGTCAGCTCGGCGAACCGGCCGAGGTCGGTCGCCTTCGCCTGTTCTAGCGGCGAGCGCCCGGCCGCCTTGCCGGTTTCCGCCGCGCGCTGGACCAGCTCCAGGTAGTCGTCGACCGCGTCCACCGTTTCGAGCCCGCACACCGGGCCGTGCCCGGGCAGGATGACCGCCGGGTCGAGTTCGCGGATCAGGTTCAGCGCGGCCCGCCAGCCCGCCACCGACCCCATCAGCGCGAACGGGCTGCCGCCGTTGAACACCAGGTCGCCCGCGTAGAGCAGGCGCTGTTCGGGCAGCCAGACCAGGACGTCGTTGGTGGTGTGCGCGGCGTGGCCGGGGTGGATGAGGTCGATCCGGGTCTGTCCGGCGTAGAGGGTGACCGTGTCGTCGAAGACCAGGTCGGGCACGCGCAGTTCGAGCTTGCCCCAGTCGCTGTCGGTGAAGACTCCCTCGTACCGCTGGATTCCGTCGGCCAGCAGGGTCTCGCGGGTCTTGCGGTGGCCGACGACGGTGGCGCCGCCGACCAGGTAGTTGCCGTTGGTGTGGTCGCCGTGGTGATGCGTGTTGACGAGCGTCGTGACCGGGCCGACGGTGTCGCCGACGGCCGAGAGCAGCGCACGCGTGCGCCGCTCGGTCGCGCATGTGTCGATAAGCACAGCGTGCCCGTCGGCATCGACGAAGCCGCAGTTGTTGATGAACCAGGAACCGTCGGGCTGGACGTAGCCGAACGCGCCGTCTGCCAGCTGTTTGACGCTCGCCGCGCCGGGGGATCGATCGATCACGCCGCCACTATGCCGTCCCGGGCGGCGCAGTGGTGGACCGGCGGATCAGCTGTGCCCGGAAGTCTCCTCTTAATCCGAATGGAGTAGCCGGGATGTCCGCGGCGCCCGGAATCCACTGCTCCGGCAGGGTGACATGCCGGGTGACTGGCGTTCTGGCGCATTTCCTGAAACGCTGCCGGGTGTCATCATCGAACTCCGTTGGGTCGCAGTGGCCTGGGTGGTTCGTAGTTCGCGGTCCGGCGGAAAGCCCGTCGGCAGTAGTGGTCCAGGAGAGCAAGGGGAGATGGCGAGCACCGTCACCTCGCGCCGCAAGCAGCTCGGCAATGAGCTCAGGCATGCTCGAAACGCCGCGAAGATGACGCAGCAGCAAGTCGCCGAGGTACTCGGCTGCACCCAGGGCAAGGTCAACAAGATCGAGTCCGGTGCGGTGGGGGTCAAGCTCGGAGATGTGCGGACCATGCTGAACGCGTTCGGGATCAACGGCGAAGAGGCCGACACTCTGATGAACCTGGCCCGGGCCGCGGCCGGGCAGCGCGGCCATTGGTCGGGCTACCGGTCGGTGGTGCCGCACTGGTTCCGCACCTTCACCGACCTCGAGCCGGCCGCCGCGGAGATCCTCACCTGGCACGGCGAGCGCGTGCCGGGGCCGCTGCAGTCCGAGCACTACATGCTCAAGCAGTTCACCGAGGCGGGAGCCACCGACGTCACGTCGCTCGTGCGCAACCGGCTCGACCGCAAGGCGGTGTTCGACCAGCAGCAGCCGCCGTACTACCGGTTCATCATCAGCGAGGGCGCGCTGCGCCGCGCGCCCGGCGGGTTCGCGCCCGCGGTGATGCTGGACCAGGTCGAGCACCTGCTCGCGCTCGACCGGCACCCGCGCGTCTACGTGCACGTCCTGCCGTTCAGCGCGAAGCTCGCCGCGGTGCCCAACGACTTCACGATCATGCGGTTCCCGGACCGCACGCGCGACTTCGTCTACATCGAACACTCCGCGGGCGGGCTGTACCTCGACGACGTGAAGGACTTCAACATCTTCGTGGACTCGTGGGACCGGCTGCGCGGCGCTGCCTTGGAGCGCGGCGAGACGCGGCAGTTCCTCAAGGAGCTGGCGGAAAGCTACCGCTCGCAGATGATGTGACGAGTGCTTCGAGCACCGGCACGGCGGCCTCGGCGGCGGGCAGGGCGTTGATCTCCGCCTGTACGCGCTGCGCGGCCGCGCGGTAGCTGGGATCGGCGAGCATCGCCGCGGCCGCCTGGCAGATTTCGTCCGGAGTGGACGTTTCCGGGTCGAGCGCGCGGCCCACGTTCAGCGCGACGCAGCGCCGGGCGTTGCCGGGCTGGTCCGCGCCCATCGGGAAGAGCAGCGACGGCAGACCGTGCGAGAGCGCGCCGATCACGCTGCCGGACCCGGCGTGCGAGATCATCAAATCGAGGCGAGGCAACAGTTCGGCCTGCGGGACGAACCGTTCCACCCGGACGTGCGCGGGTTGCGGCCCAAACTCGGCGGGGTCGATCTGGGTGCCGACGGTGGCGGTCACCTCGGCGTCCAATCGGCCTAGCCCGGCGAGCGTGCGCTCGATCAGGTCGCCGGACTCGAGGTTGAAGTTGGTGCCGAGAGTGAAGTACACGTGCGGTTTCCCGGCGGGCCGGCGCGGCGCGACCGGATCTCCTTGGCGGAACGAGAAAGTGCCCGGCGGCAGCGGCGCGCTGGGGTCGCGAAAGGACGGCGGGAGCGGCGAAAGCACCTGGCCGCGGGTCAGCATTTCCAGCTCCGGGTCGTCCGGCAGACCGTGCGCGGCGCGGGCCTCGGCGAGCGGCTCGGCGAGGAGTTCCTTGCGCAGCAACGTTCCCGCGGCGAGCACCAGTACGGTCGCGCACGGCAGGCCCAGCACCTCGGCGGCGAGCGCGGCGGAGAAGTCGACCTCGTCCCGGACGATCAGGTCCGGCCGCCATTCCCGGGCCAGCTCCAGCAGCACCGGCACGTGTTCGCGCGTCGCGCGGCGGGCGAACAGCTCCCGGATTTCCCAGTCGTCGCGCGCCGGATCGACCGGCGGCATCGGCTGCCGTGTCGCCTCGACTTCGCGGGGCTCGTTCACCGCGAAGGTCGTGAACCCGGCTTTGGCCAGCGCCGGTACGTGCGAACCGCCGCCCGCGACGGCTACGGTGTGCCCGTGCGCGGCAAGCGCTCGCGCGACCGGCGCCATCGGATCGAAGTGCCCGCGACCGCCGACGAACGAGAAGAGAATGCGCATCCACCGCAACCTAGTAGCCCGGACGTACCGAAGTCGTGGCATTTTCGGGCGGTTGCCGGGGGCGGCGGCACGCGGCCGCGGCGAGTGGGCAGACTGGTACCCGCACGGAAGGGGAAGCTGATGACTCAGGCACCGGATCCGGAAGCCCCGGAGGGCGTCGACCTCGATCGGCCGAACGCGGCGCGGATTTACGACTGGTTCCTCGGCGGCACCGCGAACTGGGCGATCGACCGCGAGTTCGGCGAACGGGCGGTCCAGACCTTTCCGATGATCAAGACCATCGCCAGGGCGGGCCGCGAGTTCCTCGGCCGCGGCGTGCGGTACATGGCCGAACAGGGGATCGACCAGTTCCTCGACATCGGGTCCGGCGTGCCCACGGTCGGCAACGTGCACGAGATCGCCACGTCGGTGAACCCGAACGCGCGCTGTGTCTATGTCGACAACGAACCGGTGGCCGTCGCGCATTCGCAGGTCCTGCTGGAACGCGAGGGCGTCGCCGACCGGCACGCGGTCCTGCAGGGCGACCTGCGCGACCCAGCCGACATCTGGCCGCGCGCGCTCGACACCGGCGTCCTCGACCCGAAGCGCCCGATCGGCCTGATCATGGTCGGGGTGCTGTACTTCATCGGCCGCGACGAACCGGCACTGGAGATCGTGCAGAAGTATCTGTCGCTGCTGCCGTCCGGCTCGTACTTCCTGTCCTCGCACCTGACCGACGACGGCGTGCCGACCAGCGACGGCGAAAGCCGCGACGCGATCCACAAGCAGTACCAGCAGTCGAGCACGCCGTTCCACTTCCGCTCGCGGGCGGAGTTCGCGGAGTTCTTCTCCGGGCTCGAACTGGTGGAGCCGGGCATCTCGTGGGTCTCGGCCTGGCACCCGGAAGCGGGCGAATCGAGCGCGGGCGACCGGATGGCGGACGATCCCTCGTTCAGCGGCGGGATTTGCGCTCTGGGGCGCAAGCCCTGACGGGCCGGAGCCGGCCGGCTCCGGCCCCGGGGGGTCATCCGTTGAGCTGGGCTTGGAAGATCGCGCGATTGAAGTAGGCGCGGGCCTCGCTGATCAGGCCGTCCTCGCCCAGGTCGTAGACGTTGATGCCGGACCAGTTGACCGGAACCCCGCTGCCGGTGACGGCCGCGCCGCTCCAGGAAACGGCGACCGATCGGCCGACGGCGTGCGCCTCGCGCGGGGTGAGGCCGAGGAACGGGCTGAAGTTCGGCAGCACCGACGCGATGAACTCGCGAATCGCGGCGCGGCCGACGATCGGCGGCTCGCCGACCGGGTCGTGGAAGACGCCGTCGGCGGCGAACGCGCCGGCCCAGGCGTCCGCGTCTCCGGATTGGGACGCGGTGAAGAACTGCGTGACCGCAGGGGGCATCGCGAGCATGGGAATCTCCTTGGTGCTCAGGCGGAATTTCGGTCGGAACGGCGTGCGGCGGGCAGGACGGCGAGACCGGCCACGGCGAGGATCCCTTGCAGTGCGCAGACTCCAAGCCAGCCGAACGTGCTGTAGCAGGCCACGGCCAGCGCCGCGCACAGTGCGCCGCTGAGGAAAACCGCGACCATGTAGACGGTGTTGGCGCGGCTGCGCGCGTCGGGGAGCCGGGCGAAAATGCGGGCCTGGTTGGCGATCTGGCTCCATTGCACGGCGATATTGACCGCGACGATCGCCGCGACCAGGAACGCGAGCCAGACCTGGCCGAGCGCGTAGGCGCCGGCTGAGCCCAACGTCAGCAGCAGTGCCGCGGCGACGATCGGCAACGCGCCGCGCCGGTCGATGTACCGGCCCGCCCACGGCGCGGCGAACGCGCCCGCCAGTCCCAGCAGACCGAACAATCCGGCGGTCGCGGTGCTGAAGCGGTACGGATCGTGGGTGAGCACCAGTACCAGCGAGGTCCAGGTGGCGTTGTACGCGCCGAACAGGCACGCGTGCAGCAGACAGGACTGCCGCAGGACAGGTTCGCCGCGCAGCAAGCGAGGCAGCGACGCCAGCAACTGCCCATACCCGACGGCGTTCGCCCGGACGGGTTCGCGCGGCACCAGCGCGACGGTCGCCAGGCCCGACGCCGCGGTCAGCACGGCCGCGAGCAGATACACCGCACGCCAGCCGACCGCTTCGCCGACCGCGCCGCCGAGCACCCGGGATCCGATGATCCCGGTCATCAGCCCGATCTGGACCCCGGCCACTGCCGAAGCTCGCTTCTCCGGCGGGGCCAATTCCGCGGCCAGCGGGATCAATACCTGCGGGAGCACGGTGAACCCGCCGACGAGCGCCGCGGCCGCCGCTACCAGCGACAGGCTCGGCGCGGCCGCCGCGAGCAGCAGGGCGGCGACCGTCCCGGCGAGCAGTGCGCTCAGCAGCGGACGCCTGCGGCGCACGTCGCCGAGCGGCACCAGGAACAGGATCCCCGCCGCGTAGCCGAATTGCGCGCACGTCACCACCAGCCCGGCCGAGGACGCTCCGCCGCCGAACTCCCTCGCGAACAACGTGAGCAGCGGCTGCGCCAGGTACACGTTCGCGACGGCCGCGCCGCTGCACACCGCCATCGCCCCGAACAGCAACGGCCGGGCGAGCGGCGGGCTTTCCGCCGTGGTCATCAGCGTCCTCCCAATCGATCGAACTAGTTGGTTCGGTCAGTTAAGGGGAGACGGGCGAGGGTTGTCAAACGAACTGGTTCGTTACCCTGGTCGCATGGCCTACGACTCAGCCGCGACCAAGGACCGCATCCTCGCCGCCGCGTCGGCCGAATTCGCCGCGTACGGGGTGGCCGGTGCCAGGGTCGACCGCATCGCGGGCGCTGCCGAAGCCAACAAGCGGGCGATTTACGACTACTTCGGCGACAAGAAGGCGTTGTTCGCGGCCGTGCTGGAACGGCTGATGACCGAACTGGCCGAAGCTGTCCCGCCCGCGGAGGGCGCGGACCTCGGCGCGTATGCGGGAGCCCTGTTCGACTATCACCGCGCCCACCCCGAGGCGCTGCGATTGCTGTTGTGGGAAGCGCTGGAGATGGGCGACGAACCGGTGCCCGAGGAAGCGGCCCGGACCCGGCATTACCTGGACAAGGTCGCGGCCGCGGAAACCGCGCTCGCGGGCGGTGGCGAGGATCCGAAGGCGTTGCTGTTCTTCACGATGGGGCTCGTCGGCTGGAGTCTGTCGATGCCGCAGCTGCGCCGCATGGTGCTAGGGGAGGACTACTCGCTGGACCAGCTCGGCGCTCAGGTCTCGGCGGCGGTCCAGGCGATGGCCGGGAAGGCTCGCGACCGGTCCGCGTCCTCGGAATGAGCGGGTTTTGGTCCAGACCTCTGAGGTGGTCTGGACCGGGGCGGGGCGGTCCGGACACGAAAACGCTCCCCGGCAAAGAAGTTCCGGGGAGCGTGGACGATGCGGGCGGCGGCTCAGCCGAGCCCGTGGAGCAGCGGTACTCGTGTCTCGCGACGGTGGGTGGCGTGGACGGGGTCCGCTTGGCGCGGAGCCGGTACTTCGATTTCGGTGTCCACGACCATCGGGCTGCGCAGCGGGGCCTGGATCAGGCTGAACCCGAACCGGTTGCGCAATTCGTGATTGATCCCACGCCGGCCGCGAGTGTGTTCGTCCTCACGGCGGAAAAGCGTGGTGAGCCGTACGGCCATGGGATCACACCCCCAGTTCGGATAACGGGAACCGGCGCGGGTCGGCGCCGGCCGGATCGGGGTGGTTCGCGCTCGGCGGGTCAACGCCGGGCACCAGGGAAACCGCTCCGTTGCGGCGTCTCCGCAGGGTCGTCGCAGCACCTGGACCAGCGCCGATTCCGGCGAGGCTCGCGGATGGGATCGCCGGTCCGAACGGGTCGGCTCGCATCCGCACTCCTCCCGATCTCTCGCGGCTGTTCCGCCGCCCGGGCCGGGTGCCCGGGCCGGTGCTGCCGGTGTTGGGCTGAATGTCGCAAGCCATTCACCCACCACTGACGCCCCGATCGCTGCGATTAATCCTACTCCTGGAATAATCTTCATGTCGAGATCGGGGCGAGTTGATCACCCGCTTGGCCCTGCGGTTTGCTCCGTAGTGACGCAAAGAAGCCGGGGACGTGCACCAGACCGCACGCCCTGCACAAGGCTCGGAGGTGGACGACCCATGGCGGATTATCCGTCGCCCCAGGATTACGACCCGGACACGGCGGAGTCGCTGTTCGCGGCCGCGGCCTGGGCGAAGTCGTTCGCGAGCGAACCCAACGGCGGAAACTGTGTCGAGGTCAACCTCTCCCGTCCCGGCCTGATCGGCGTGCGCGACACCAAGCTCGCGGCGAGCCCGGTGCTGGTGTTCGACCGCGGCGAGTGGGACGCCTTCCTCGTCGCGGTCAAGGCGGGCCAGTTCGACCTGCCGCCGAGCGAGTAGTCCACCACGACGAGGTCTCGGCTGAGAGCGATTCGCAAACAGTCACTCGATCGGGTGGAGCGTGGATCGGACCTGGTCACCGTGAGTGCCGGGCGGTGTGGGCTCAATGTCGGTTTGGCGAGGGTCGCCAGCTGAGTAGGTTGAGCGGCCCGACCTCGCGGAGCGCGCCATGACCCCACTCCACTACCTCCCCGCCGGCGAAGCACTGCGCCTCTTCCGGACCCGGCAGCTCTCGCCGGTGGAGTTGATGCGCGCGGTCGTGGAACGGGCGGAGCGGGTCGAGCCGGACGTCAACGCGTTCGCCGAGCAGTTGTTCGAGCAGGCGCTGCGGGCGGCGGCCGTCGCGGAGAAGCGGTACGCGCCCGGCGGCCAGCCGAGGCCGCTGGAAGGACTGCCCATCGCGGCGAAGGAAGAACAGCCGCTGGCCGGGCACTCGGTCACCGACGGCACCCTCCTGCGCCCGCCCCGGATCGCGCGGGAAACGGCGATCGGGCTCAGCCGGATCCAGGCGGCCGGCGGGATTCTGCACGCGCGCACGACGACGTCCGAGTTCTGCTGCATGCCGCTGTCCCACACGCGGCGCTGGGGAATCACGCGCAACCCGTGGAATCTCCAGACCGCGGCGGGCGGCTCGTCCGGCGGTTCGGGTGCGGCGCTGGCGGCCGGAACCGCCTTCCTCGCCACCGGGTCGGACATCGGCGGTTCGCTTCGCGCGCCCGCGTCCTTCACCGGCGTTGTCGGGTTCAAGCCGCCGCACGGCCGGAATCCGGTCCTCCCGCCCGCCGGATTGGATACTTACTACCACCACGGCCCGATGGCCCGGACCGTCGCCGATTGCGCGCTGCTGCAGAACGTCATGGCGGGCGAGGACCCGCGTGACCCACACTCCCGGCTTCCGTCGGCGCCGATCGAGTTGGGCGACGTGCGCGGGCTCCGCGTCGCGTGTTGCCCGGTGCCGGGTGATTTCCCGGTGGCCGCGGAGGTCGCCGTCAATACCCGCGCCGTCGCGCACGCGCTGGCGTCCGCCGGTGCGGTGGTGACCGAGATCGAGATCGACTGGACGCTCGACATGGTCAAACAGGCCCTCTGGGCGCACTTCGGGACCGGCCTGGCCGCCGAAGTCCTGGAGCTGGACCGGCGGAACCCGGGCGTGATTACCCCGTACTGCCAGGCTTTCGCGCGCAAGGGCGTCGAGAACATTGTGGACGCGGAAACCGGCCGCGCGGTCGAAGCGGCGATCCTTGACCGCCTCGACGCGGTGTTCGCGCGCTTCGACGCACTCATCGTGCCGACGCTCGGTGCCACCGCTTTCGCCGCCGGGGAGGATTACCTTTCTGCGCAGGTCATGGTCGATGGCATTGCGCTGGAACACTTTTCGGACGCTTCGCTCACCCCGGCATTCAATGTCGGCAGCGAACATCCGGTGCTCGCCGTGCCGTCCGGGTGGGCGAGCAATGGCGTGCCGACCGGGGTCCAGGTGGTCGCGGGCAAGTACGCCGACCGCACGGCGTTCCGGGTCGGCGCGGCGATCGAGCAGACGGTGGGTGCGGGTTTCTCGCGAATTTCGTTAACTGGCCAGGAATTCCCGAAGATGCGCGACGACCTGTGAGGGTTGTTCCTCGGGCAGGAAGTGTCCGCAGTCTTCGAGGCCGATGCCGGTGACGTGGTCCGCGTAGTCGCGCCAGATGTCGAGCGTGGGCAGGTTGCCGAGCAGGCCGGCCTTGCCCCACATCGCCAGTACCGGCTGGGTGAGGCGTTTCCCGGCGGCGTAATCCGCGTTGTCCAGTTCGGCGTCGTCCGGGAATGAGGCGCGGTAGTCGTCGAAACCGGCTCGGAGCGCGCCGGGTGCTTCGAAGGCGCGCACGTATTCGGCGATGTCCTCGGCGGGCAGGCCTTGGCGTTGGAAGGTCCAGTGTTCGAAGAAGTATCCGAGGTAGGCGGCGACGTTTTGGCCCGCCAGCAGCTCCGGCAGGTCTGGCTGGAGGTGGAAAAGCCAGTGCCAGTACGCCTTTCCGAGGTCTTTGTCGAGGCGACGCCACATCTCGCGGGTCGGCGCGATGTCCAGTACGGCCAGGCGTTCGACCTGGTCCGGACGGTCGAGTGCCCACCGGTGCGCGACCCGTCCGCCGCGGTCGTGCCCCGCCACCGCGACCCGGTCGAACCCGAGCTGCTCGGCCAGTTTCGCGACGTCGGCGGCCATCGTGCGCTTGTCGTAGCCAGTGCGGGGTTTGTCGGTGCGCCCGTATCCGCGCAGGTCAGGCGCGATCACGGTGTACTCCTCGGCCAACGGTCCGGCGACGCGGCGCCAGCAGTGCGAGGTCTGCGGCCAGCCGTGCAGGAGGAACAGCGGCGGACCGTCGCCGCCCCGGAGGTAATGCATGCGCAGGTCGCCTACCTGGGCCATGGCTGCTTCTAACCGGCTCATGGGGTTAGACGGTAGCGCGCGTTCTCACCGGTTTCAATGGTTAGAATGGGCGGCATGGAGTGGGTGTTCGACGGCGGACGGCCGTGTCTGCACCTGGTGAATACGCTGCGCTCCCGGCATCTCCCCGAGGGCATAGAGCTGCTGACCGGCCCGGACGCGCTGGCGGAATGGCTTGAGCTGGCCGGGTTCGGCCGCCTGCCAGTGACCGTTGCCCAGCTGGAGTCGGCGAAGGAGCTTCGCGAGGCGGTGAACCGGTTGCTCACCGCAAAGCCGATGGTCGCCGACGTCCGGTTGGTCAACGACGCGCTCGCCGCCGCCCCGAAACCGGACCGGCTGGTGGTGAAGCACGGGATCCTGCAGCGGGAAGTACCTGCTCCGGCAGACCCGGTGGCGACGGCGTTCGCCGTGCTGGCCGCCGACGCCGTCGACCTCGCCACCGGCACGGAAGATATCCGCATCTGCTCGGCCCACGACTGCGGCTTGCGGTTTGTCGACACATCGCCCCGCCGGACCCGCCAGTGGTGCTCGATGTCCCGCTGCGGCAACCGGGTGAAAGCCCGGGCACATTACGAGCGGACGAAGAACCGTTAAGCCCACGGGTGCGCGCGCAGTCCCCCGTTCAGCTTGCCGATCGCCCCCTGGGGCGGTGAGCACGGACTCTCCACAAGTCGAAGTCACTGTGGACAACCCGCCCGAAGTGAGCCGGGTTGTCGGTGAGGGCGGATAGACTGGACAAGGGCCGTCCCCCGGAGGAGGGCGGGGCTGCGCTGGCGGGTCGGGGCGAAGGGGCGCGTCCGGCATGCGGATCAGGAACATCTGTGCGCTTGAGTGTCCTCTTTGGACCTGAGCCCGCTGACAAGTGGGAGAACGGGTTCCGGACCGAGTCGATGGTCTCGAGCAGTGTGCGGATCGTCTCGTTCGGAACCTGGCGATTATCTCCCGGTAGTACCGCTCGAATTCCGGGCCAGGTCGGCGGCGGATCGCGTTCGCGCACGCCGAGGATCTGCATCTGCGTGTGGTGCTCGTCAAGCTCCGAAGTGGACATTGGGTGGCTCAATAACCGTTGTGCGGCAACGGGAGTCATCGCCAACGCCGCGTGCACCCATGCGTATGCACCAGGGCCGAGCGGGTTGTATCGGCGGTTCCGGTGAACGATCAGTGCAGTTTCCGCAACCGCGCGGCCTCGACTTGCGTGCCTTGTCTCGCCGCACGCGTAGATCGACAGCGGAGCGACGGTGCGCATAAAGCGGGCGGTAGTCCGAATGATCCCGTACCCCGGCCGCGACGACCGGATGCGCGACCTGCAGCACGAGCACCTTCCCAGCGAGCCGCCGAGATACCGCCAAGCCGCGGCGGGGCCGGGTCAGCCTCGCGCGCCGTGCAGCAGCATCATCAGCGGTTCGGCGGCCGGAACGTCCGTGCCGGTCGCGAGCCGACGCAATTGCAGTCCGGCGATCAGCGCGACCACCGGTCCGGCTACCCGTTCCGGGTCCGGTATGCCGAGTGCGGTGAGGATCGTGATGGCCAATTCGTCGTACGCCGCAAAGCATTTCGCCGACGCTTCGTGCAAGCCGGGGTCGCGTGCGGCTTGCAGATACAGCTCATGCGGCGTGAGGTCGTCCGTGCCGAACGGCAATTGCCCGATCACGTGCACCTGTCCGGCGAGCAGCGCGCCGCGGAAGTCGCCGAGATACCGCCAAGCCGCGGTACCTCGAACGACCGGCGGGGCCGGGTCAGCCTCGCGCGCCGTGCAGCAGCATCATCAACGGCTCGGCGGCCGGAACGTCCGTGCCGGTGGCCAGCCGACGCAATTGCAGTCCGGCGATCAGCGCGACCACCGGTCCGGCTACCCGTTCCGGGTCCGGCAGGCCGAGTGCGGTGAGGATCGTGATGGCCAATTCGTCATACGCCGCAAAGCATTTCGCCGATGCTTCGTGCAAGCCAGGGTCGCGTGCGGCTTGCAGATACAGCTCGTGCGGCGCGAGTTCGTCCGTGCCGAACGGCAATTGCCTGATCACGTGCTCTACGACGGTCGCCGCTTGTTCGAGGCTCAGCCCCTGTTCCCGGTACGCCTCGACGATTCCCGCCAGTTTCGCCGTTTCCTCCTCGGCGAACAGCAGCATCGCCTCGCGCAACAGCTCGGTCTGGCTCGGGAAGTGATACGTCAGCGTGCCGAGCGAAACGCCGGCCGCGGCGACGATGCGTCGGTTGGTGAGGCCGCCGACGCCCTGTTCGCCGACCACTTTGAGGGTGGCCCGGAGGATCGCGTCGCGAGTGGTCACCACCCCGGCTCGGGGCGTCGGTCCGGCCATCGCAGCACCTCTTCCAGTTGCGCGGCAACGGAAATCAGCCGCTCCTCGGAATGCGACGGGCCGAGCAGCTGGGTGCCGAGCGGCAGCCCGTCCGCGGTCAGTCCGGCAGGCACGTTCAGCCCGGGCCAGCCCAGCACGTTCCACGGCCAAGCGTACGGGCACGCGGCGATCATCGTCTGATCGGTCTGCCAGCCGGAAAGCCCGTCGAACGACCCGATCGCGGGCGGCGGGGTCGCGGTGGTCGGCGTGAGCAGGACGTCGATGTCGCCGAACACCCCGCCGATCCGGCGGCGCAGCACGGGTTCCACCGCACGGGCGAGTTTCAGCGCGGGACCGGCGAGGAGGCCGCCTTGCTGGGCGTTGCTGCGAGTGCGCGGGTCCAGCGCGGACGGTTCCGGCACGCGCCGGGTCCAATCCCGCACGCCGGTCAGCGATCGCGGCAGGAAGGTGAGGCCGATCAGTCCGTACCCGGGTTCGACTGGCACGATCTCGTGTCCCAGTCCGGCGAGCGTTTCGGCGGTTTGCCGCACCGCCGCCTCGACGACTGGGTCGAGCCTGGTTTTCGTGGCGGTGAAGGGAATCCGGGTGGACAGGCCGATGCGCAGCCGTCCGGGTTCGCGTCGCGCGGCGGTCTGGAACGCGGTGCCGGTGCCCGCGGTGACGTCGAGCAGGGCGGCCGCGTCGGCGACCGTCCGGGCGAGCGGGCCGAGCACGGTGAGGCCGTGGAACAGTTCACCGTCGGTCGGGATCCGGCCGCGCTGGGTTTTGATCCCGACTAGCCCGGTCCACGCCGCCGGGATGCGCACCGAACCGGCCCCGTCCGACCCGAGCGCGGCGGCCACGATCCCGGCCGCCACCGCCGCGGCCGATCCGCCGGACGACCCGCCCGGC
This sequence comes from Streptomyces sp. AA4, assembly GCF_000158875.1. Lineage (NCBI taxonomy): Bacteria > Bacillati > Actinomycetota > Actinomycetes > Kitasatosporales > Streptomycetaceae > Streptomyces > Streptomyces sp. AA4. The sequence goes on from NZ_GG657746.1 coordinate 170,706, forward strand.
GTGTGCGCGGGCTGCCACGGATTGCGCGTCGCGCCGAAGGCCGGTCCCTCGGTGAACGGCCATTGGCCCAGCTCAGGCGTGTTGGTTTTGCCGATGATGACCGCGCCGGCCTGCTTGAGCCGCGCGACCGCGGGCGCGTCCGCCGTCGCCGCCGGGAACTCGCCGGGACAGCCGAACGCGGTGGGCAGACCGGTGATATCGACGTCGTCCTTGATCGCCACCGGCACGCCGAGCAGCGGTGCGCGATCCCCGGCCGCGCGACGCCGGTCAGCCTCCGCGGCCTCGGCGAGCGCCGCTTCGTCGCGCAGCACCCGGAACGCGTTGAGCACCGGCTGGCTCGCGTGCGCCCGCTTGAGCGCGAGTTCGGTGAGCTGCCCGGCCGTGACCTCGCCGGAGTCGAGCGCGGCGGCCTGGTCGGCAAGGGTCGGGAACTCTGTGGTCGCGGAAGGCATCGGCGGCTCCCCGTTCTCTCGTTCGCTCGAACGAACGTATCACGGCGACGGCCGGGAAAGCACCCTTGACCACGGCAGACGAAGTTCGGGCATGCTCGGGGGCGTGATCGATGACTTCGCGAAGGAGTACCTGCACAGCGACCTGAAAGAGGTCCGGCAGGTGATGCTGCGGAAGCTCGACGGGCTGTCCGAGTACGCCGTTCGCCGCCCGCTGACGTCGACCGGCACCAACCTTCTCGGCCTGGTCAAGCACCTGGCGGTGGCCGAGGCCCGGTACTTCGGCGAGGTGTTCGGCCGCCCGTTTCCCGAGCCGGTCCCGCGGTGGGACGACCTCGAACAGCGCGGCCGTGACCTGTGGGCGACCGAGCACGAAAGCCGCGAGGAAATCATCAGCCGCTATCAACGCGCCTGCGCGCATTCCGACGCGACCATCACCGCTCTCGCCATCGATTCGCCGGGGCACGTGCCCTGGTGGCCACGTCCGGACGTGCTGCTGTTCAACGTCCTCGTCCACCTGCTGACCGAGACCAACCGGCATGCCGGGCACGCTGACATCCTGCGCGAACAGCTGGACGGCGCGGTCGAAATGGACCTCGCCGCGCACGGCCGGGACGCGGCCTTCTGGCAGGCCCGGCGAGCCGAAATCGAGCGGGCCGCCAAAGCCGCGGACGCGACCACAGCTGGGTAGCGCCACCTAAACTGCACGTCACCAGCCCGGCCAGCGCACGGAGGATCGATGACGTTCGACTTCGCCCGGTTCCCCTCCTTCGACGGCTTTCCGCGCGCCGGTCTCCACCACGGGCCGACGCCGCTGGTCCCGGCACCGCGGCTGGGCGAAGCACTCGGCATCCCCCGGCTGCTGCTCAAGCGCGACGACGTCCATCCGCTCGGCGTCGGCGGCAACAAGCTGCGCAAACTCGACTTCCACCTCGGCGCGGCGCTCTCCGAAGGAGCCGACACCGTGCTCACCTTCGGCGCGGTACAGACCAACCACGGCCGCCAGACCGCCGCAGCATGCGCGAAGCTCGGGTTGCGCTGCGAGTTGGTGTTGACCGCAGCGGTACCGCGGTCGGGCGACGCGTACGAGCGGTCCGGGAATGTCCCCCTCGACCACCTCTTCGGCGCGCGGGTGCACATCTGTGCGTCCGATGTGGAAGCGTCCGCGACCTACGAGCGACTGCTTGCCGAGGCAGCGGACGAGGGCCGGAAAATCAGGACGGTCCCCGTCGGTGGGTCCGACCCACTCGGCGTTCTCGGCTATGTGGATGCCACCCGCGAGCTGGCTGCCCAGCTGGTGGAGCTGGGGCTGGACCACGCCCGGATCGTCGGTCCGCACGCCAGCGGGGCCACGGCGGCCGGACTCGCGCTCGGCACGGAGCTGCTCGGGTCGCTGGACCTGGACATCGCCTGTGTCAGCCATCCGCTGAATGAGGCTGTGGACAACTTGGCTCACCTCACCGCCGGGGCCGCGGAGCTGCTTGGGTTCGACCCGCCGAAGCTGGAGCACGTCTGGCTCAACGACACGACGATCGGCGAGGGCTACGGCATTCCGGCGTCGGGAACCTGGGAAGCGATCCGGTTGTTCGGCCGCACGGAAGGCGTGGTGCTCGACCCGGTCTACACCGGAAAAGCCGCCGCCGCCCTGGTGGAATGGGCGGCGGCGGGCCGGTATTCGCCCGAGGAGACCGTCGTGTTCGTGCACACCGGCGGACTTCCCGGACTGTTCGGTTACGCGCCCGAATTCATGGCCGAGGCGCAGAAGTAACGAGCACCGCGGCGCGAGCGGTTTCGGTTCGCACCGCGATCCGCAGCAGGACCAGCAGCAGGGCGACGTTCGCGATCAGCGTGAGCCGCTGCGTCGCGCCCACCGGCAGCACCTCGGTGAGCGCGTGGAACGGCGGCACCCCGGCTTCGTCGAGGCGGACGAACAGGAAACTCACCGCGAAAAGGCCGACCGCGGCGAGGCCGAACTTCAGCCAGCGCACCACGAACACGCGCTCCGCCGTGCCGCGCAACGGTTCCAGCAGCGTGATCGCCGCGCCGGGGAGGCTCGCGAACGCGATCAGGCACGAGTACAGGTGGATGTCGCCGCTGATCGGATTCGGGCTTTGCGGGTAACTGGCCGGAAAAACCGCGGCGACCGCGAGCCCGAGCGCCCACAGCATGAGCAAAGCCTTGGTGCTGAACGTCATCGGCACGCCACCGGCGACCAGCGCGCCGAGCACCGCGAGAGATCCGACGGCCACCGACAGCACGCTCGCCCCGAGCATGCCCTCCCCGCGATCGGTGATCGTGTAGCTCGAAAGCGTGTCGTAGATCGGATCGTGCGAGCTGATGATGTGCAGCACAGTGATCGTGAACAGCCCCCAGGCGATCGCAGCGAGCGCCGTCAAGCGCCATCCCCGGACGCCTCGTGAGTTCCCCATGTAGCCAGATTGGCGGTTCCGCGGCGTTTCGTGATCAGGGAAAACCCCTGATTCAGCCCCTACCCCGTGAAGTCGGCGAGGACGAGCACCTGGTCGTCGTGCCGTTTGGCGCGCGGCCAGCGGACCGCGTGCGGATCGTCGTTTTCCGCGGCGCGCACTGCGTCGAGTACTGCTTCCAGGCCCTTGTTTTTGGCTAGCTGCAAGACTTCCGGCCAGGTGAAGAGACCGTATTCGTCTACCCCGATCGCGACGCCGTCGGTGGCGATGAGGACGGACTCGACGTCCTTGCGCGGCCAGCTGCGGCGGACTGCTTTGTGGGCGGCGGCGGGGTCGGCTTCGGCTACCCAGAAGCCGTCTTCGGCGTTGCGTCTTTGGCGGACGTCTTTGCCGGTTTGGAGGAGGCCGTTGTTGCGCAGGGCGATCAGGCGGTCGTCCGCTACTACGTCGGTGCCGAACTGTCCAAACGCGACGATGGGGCTGTCGGCCAGGACCAGGGCTTCGATTTCCTGGTCGGTCCAGCGGAGGATGGAGACTGTGCTGGAGGGGGAGTTGCCTGGGGTCAGGTGGTGGGCTTTGGCTACTGCGGCGATTGCGGTGGCCAGGGCGGCGCTGAGGTCTTTTTCGGGGTTGGTGCGTAGTTCTTGGGCCAGTTGGTCGCGGAGGAGGTGGGCGTACCAGCCGCCTGGGGGGAGGTCTGGGCTCGGGGAGGTGGCTCCGTCCAGGACCAGGACGGCATGGTCGAGGAGGGCGATGTGGTCTTCGGTTGGGCGGGGGAGGCCGTCGGAACCGACTCCGGCTCGATCGGCGGTCGAGATGTCGGGCACTGGTCGACTGTAGCTCGGTCGGCCTTGGTGGGGCGGCTCGTCGCCGGGCGGCGACATTGCGCCCGGGTGGTTTGGCGGCGGTTTTAGTGCCGTGAGGGGAACCCTGAGGGACTCAGAGTCCGTGAAGGTGGCCCTCACGGACGGTTGTGTCAACCAGGGTTGACAAGGGCGGAGTGTCAACCTAGATTGACATTATGACGGAGGCGACGGATTTGGCCGCTCGCGCTGGTGACCGGGATCCCCGGGTGGGGCTTCGGGCGGTGGCTGCGTTGAGGCGGTTGCTTGAGCAGTTGGAGGCGGTGCAGGTGCGCAGTGCGCGGATGCACGGCTGGTCTTGGCAGGACATCGCGGCCGAGTTGGGGGTCAGCCGGCAGGCCGTCCACAAGAAGTACGGGAGGCATTGATGTTCGAGAAGTTCACCCATGACGCCCGGAGAGCGGTCGTCGAGGCACAGGCGGCGGCGCAGGAGGCGGGGGCGCGCGAGATTTCCGCGCAGGCAGTTTTCGCTGGGTTGGCGCGGGTCGAGAGCGGGGAGGCCGTGCGGCTCCTGCAGGCCCTTGGGGTTTCGCGTGAGGACGTCTTCGCAGAGCTTGCCCGGGTACGTCGGCGTGGCGGGCTCAGTGACGCCGATGCCGAGGCGCTCACCGAGTTCGGGATTGACGTTGATCAGATTGTCGAGCGGATCGAGCAGACGCACGGTCCGGGCGCGCTTGCCCAGGCGAGCCGGCCGACCAAGCGCAATCACTTGCCGTTCACCGAGGACGCGAAGAACGCGTTGCAGATGAGCGTGCGGGAGGCGCAGGAGCTCGGCGACAAACACTTGGGGCAGGAGCATTTGCTGCTCGCGCTGGTGAAACAGCGCGGTCCGGTGGCCGATTTCCTCGCCGCGCGCGGGGTCGATTATCCGGCGGTTCGGCAGGCCGTCGGCAAGCGCTAATGCTGTTCTCGCTGGTGCGCCCCGGTGCGCCAAGTGACCAGGGGGAGCAGGGCTTGCGTCAGCGGGCCGATGCTGAGGGCGTACAGCACGGTTCCGATGCCGACCGTGCCGCCGAGCAGCCAGCCCGCGGCCAGGACCAGTACCTCGATGCCGGTCCGGACCAGGCGGACGGACCAGCCGGTGCGCGCGTGCAGGCCGGTCATCAGGCCGTCGCGCGGGCCGGGGCCGAGACGGGTGCCGACGTACACCGCGGTCGCCACCGCGTTCAGTACTACGCCGCCGACCAGCATCAGGATCTGCCAGACGAGCACGTGCTGATCCGGCAGCACGGCGCGCACCGCGTCGACGGCCACCGCGATCACCGCGATGTTCGCAACGGTTCCGATGCCGGGGCGCTGGCGCAGCGGAATCCATAGCAGCAGCACGAAAACCGCCACGACGGCGCTGATCGTGCCGAACGTCAGCCCGGTGATCTTGGTCAGGCCGTCGTTCAGCACGTCCCACGGGTCGAGACCGAGGCGGGCGCGGGTGAGCATGGCCATGCTCGCGCCGTAGAGCGCGAGGCCGGCGAGCAACTGGACACCCCGGCGCGCGGGGGCTCGGCGAATGCTGAGGGGACTGAGGTCGGTAACTGCCACTTCTCCACTATTGGTTACCACTGGCCTGATCTGCCATGGCCAATGCGCGATAATTGGCCTTATGGAACCTCTCGGTGGACGCATCTCGGGACGGCGATTGGCCACATTGCTGGGGGAATGGCGGCAGCGTGGCTCCCGGCAGGGTGCGTCCGACCTCGCCGCGGCGATCGAGTTGCACGTGCTCGACGGGCAGTTGCCGATCGGGACGCGGCTGCCCGCCGAGCGCGAACTCGCCGACGCGCTCGGCGTCAGCCGGACGCTCATCGGCGCGGCGCTCGACCGGCTCCGGGCAGACGGCCTGGTCGCCAGCCGGCGCGGGGCCGGGTCGTGGGTGGCCGGCGTCGGAAACCGCGACGAGGCCGAGGCGGTTCGCGACGACCTCCTCGACCTCGCGCGGGCCGCGCCGCCCGCGGTACCAGGGCTGATGGCCGCGTTCGACACCGCGCGGCGGGATCTGGTCGAGTACGTCAGCGGCAACGGGTACCTCACCGGCGGACTGCCGCGGCTGCGCGAGCGGATCGCCGAGCGCTACACGGCGCGCGGCCTGCCGACCTCGCCGGACCAGGTGCTGGTGACGTCCGGTGCGTACTCCGCGTTCGTGCTCTGCCTGCGGATGCTGGCCGGCCCGGGCGACCGCGTCCTGCTGGAGCAGCCGACGTATCCGAACGCCATCGACGCCGTCCGCGCGACGCATGCGTTGCCGGTACCGGTCGCGCTCGATCCGGTGCACGGCTGGGATCTGCCGGGGATCGAGGCCGCGCTGCGGCAGGCCGCGCCGCGGTTCGGTTATCTCGTGGTGGACTTCCAGAATCCGACCGGGTTGCGCCTCGACGCGGCGGGCCGGGAACGGCTCGGCGGGCTGCTCGCCCGGACGCGGACGCCGGTCGTGGTCGACGAATCGCTGGTGGAACTGGACTACGAGGGCGATCCGGTGGACGGTCCGCCGCCGCTGGCCGCGTTCGGCGGGGATCTGGTGCTGAGCGTCGGGTCCGCGGCGAAATCGCAGTGGGGCGGGTTGCGGCTGGGCTGGATCCGGGCGTCGACGGATTTGCTCGACCGGCTGCAGTCGTCGCGGTTCGCGGTCGACCTCGGCGCGCCGGTGTTCGACCAGCTCGTGCTGGCGGCGCTGCTCGAACCGGAGGGCTACGAGGTGCTTGCCCGGCGCCGGACCGAATTCCGGGAGCAGCGGGACATCACGGTCGCGGCGCTGCGCAAGTACTGTCCAGAGTGGACTTTCGAGGTGCCGTCCGGCGGATTGTCGGTGTGGTGCCGGTTGCCGGAACCGATGAGCACGCGGCTGGCGGTGTCGGCGGCGAACCACGGGGTGCAGATCGCGCCCGGGTCGAGGTTCGGGGTGCACGGCGGGATGGAGCGCTGGCTGCGGCTGCCGTTCGGGCTTGCGCGCGAGCAGCTGCCGGAGGCGGTGCGGCGGGTGAGCGTGGCGGCTGCCTCGGTACGCGGCTGCGCGGACGTGCCCGCGGAACGGATCGCGGTGACGTAGCGCGGTTCTCTCTCCGAAAAAGTGAACAGCCGGTGCACCGGATGGGATCCAGCCACTCCAGGGAGGGTGGCGGTCACCTGTCCGGCGCACCGGCCGATCGTCCGAGGCGCTTCCCGGCACAGCCCCTCGAAGTGCCGGGAAGCGCCCTCGGTTCAGGCGGGCTTCGGTTGGCGCAGGCCCTCGCTCGGCGCGGTGAGCGAAAGCCTCCGGAGCACGCCCG
>NZ_GG657746.1:177823-182716 GCF_000158875.1 Streptomyces sp. AA4
GCGGCGAACGGGCGCGCGCGATCAAGAAGTTGATCTTGAGGTGGACGGAGCTCTCCCCGGATAACCGGTTGGGCGGTCAGTCCGGGGAGGTGGTCGGCAGGGCGGCGTCCCTGCCCGCGCCGTCGACCTCGTGGTCGCGGCTGACGCCGATGAGCTTGAGCTGAGTGACGGTGTCGCCGTCGCCGGCCAGCGCGAACAGCTGGCGCAGGCCGCCGTGCCCGTCGTGTCCCGGGGAGACAGTCGACGCGGGCGCGGCCGGCGCGGCCGGCGCCGCGGGGAGGCCTTCGCCGCCACCGCTGCTGCCGCCTCCGGCCTGGCTGCGTTCCTTGACCGGCGGCGCGGGCTCGGTTTCCTGCTGGGCCGCGGACTGCACGGTGAGGACGCGGGCGGACGCGGCGTGCTGGACGACCGGAGCCTGCTGGGCGGCCTTCCCGGCAACCGGTGCTTCCGGCTCTTTCGCCAGCTTGGCCGCCGGGACGGCGGCGGTGATCGACCCGCCGGCGGATTGCGCTGGCTCGACCGGGGCGACGGGCGGTTCGTCGACTCGGACCGGCGCCGCGACGAGCACGGTGTCGACTGAGGTGACGGTGGTGTGCAGGGTCGTGTCGACGGTGTCGTCCACGGTTCCGAGGATGCCGCCGAGCAGTCCCGGCTGCCCGGCTTCGGGGCTGCCGAGGAGTCCGCCCAGGAGACCCGGGCCGGATTCGCTGCCGGATCCGCCGAGCAGGCCGCCGAGGAGTCCTTGCTGGGGTTCGCGGGTGGTGCTGAGCAGGCCCTGGCCGGGCTGGCTGGTCGAGCCGGTGATGCTGCCGAGCAGGCCCTGGCCGGGTTTGGTGGTCGAGCCGGTGAGGCTGCCGAGCAATCCCGGCTGGGGTTCACGGCTGGTGCTGACGGGGCTCGGTTTGGTGCTGCTCACCGGGGTGACTTCGGGGGTGGGGTGTTTCGCGGTGCCCGGGCTCTTCGCCTTCGCGGGCTTGGCGATCTTGACCGCGGTGCCGGGGTGGTCCGGCTTGCTGTTCGAGCCGCCGCCGGACGCGGTGATCGGCTGGAAGCTGACGTCCGGCCGGTAGTCGCCGGCGGAGAACCGGAACCGGTGGAGGTGGTCGTGTTTCGCGCCGGTCGCCGTGCCGGGCATGGCCCAGGTGAGCGTGCCGGACGTGGCCGTTCCGGCGTACCGGTTCTCCGGTTCGGGGTCGTGCGCCGAGGCGATGGGACGGTCGGCGTGGTCGTCCGTCGTCGCGTTCGCCTGGGACAACGCCGCGCCGAGCAGCCAGCCGGCCAGGGTCAGCCCGCCGGCGACGGCGATCCGGGCGGCCGGGCGGGCGAGCGGAGCCGCCCAGGCGCGCGGCCGTCGTCGCGCGCCCGCGCGCGCGAAGGAGGAGTCGCGGTCGGCCATCCCGAGCAGCGCGGAACCCGTTGTCCCGAGTGGACTGGAGCCGGCCGTCGCGGAGGGTGCGAGGCCGCGCGAAGTCGCCATGCGGGTCACGCCACCACCACCGTCCGCGCCTGAAGCTCGTGCCGCCGCACGAGACTGATCTTGCTGGGGCTGTCTTCCGGCCAGGTCGCAGGTCCCCCGGGGCTGCCCTCTTTCTAGCACCGGACGCGAGTGTTTCATCTCTCCCGCGCTCGATCCACCCCGTAAGGCGGAACGTCCGCACCGGCTCTGGTGTCCGATCCGCCCTAGTCGATCACCCTGCGTCGCGTCAACCGGGGCGGATGCGGCCATCCGGGCGGCCCCTCCGCGGCGCGAATTCGGGCGTTGACCCGATGTTTCGGCCGCCGGGACACTCTCGGTGTCCCCATTCCGGACCGGGGAAGAGCCGCCGGACGGCAGTCGTCAGACGAGTTTCCGCAGGCGTTCGACGGCCTCGTCGATCACCTCGTTGCGCTTGCAGAACGCGAACCTCAGCAGATGTTTCCACTCGTCCGGGTGATCCGTGAACACCTTGACGGGTACCGCGGCGACTCCGGCGCGTTCCGGCAGCGTCCAAGCGAGTTCGGCGGCGTCGGCGAATCCGAGCGGACGCACGTCAGCGGTCACGAAGTACGTCCCGGCGCTCGGCCGGACCGCGAATCCCGCATCGGCGAGACCGGCGGACAGCCGATCGCGCTTCTCCTGCAGGCTCGCGCGCAGGTTTTCGACCCACTCCAGCTCGTTGTCGAGCGCGTACGCCACGGCCGGCTGCAGCGGTCCGCCGGAGACGAAGGTGATGAACTGCTTCGCCGCCTTCACCGCGGCCACCAGCTCCGGCGTCGAGCAGATCCAGCCGATCTTCCAGCCGGTGCAGTTGAAGGTCTTGCCCGCGCTCGAAATCGCGACGGTCCGCTCGCGCATCCCGGGGAACGAGGCGAGCGGAAGGTGCTCGGCGCCGTCGAAGACCAGGTGTTCGTAGACCTCGTCGGTGACGGCGATGAGGTCGTGCTCGACGCACAGCCGCGCGACCTCCTCCAGTTGCGCGCGCGAAAACACCGTGCCGGTGGGGTTGTGCGGCGAATTCAGCAGCAGCGCGCGGGTTTTCGGGGTGATCGCATCGCGGAGGGCGTCGAGGTCGAGTTCCAGCTGGCCGTTCTCGGTTTCGACCAACCCGACCACGCGCCGCTGCGCGCCCGCCATCGCGACCGCGGCGGCGTACGAGTCGTAGTACGGCTCGACCACGATCACCTCGTCGCCGGCCTCGGTCAGCGCGATCAGCGACGCCGCGATGGCCTCGGTCGCACCCGCGGTGACCAGGATCTCGGTGTCCGGGTCGTAGCTGGCGCCGTAGCGCTGGCAGTGCCGGCTGATCGCGGCGCGCAGCTCCGGGCGGCCCGGTCCGGGCGGGTACTGGTTGTCGCCGCCGAACAGCGAGTTCTTCGCCGTTTCGAGCATTCCGGCGGGCCCGTCGGTGTCCGGGAAGCCCTGGCCGAGGTTGACCGCGTCGTGCCGGACGGCGAGCGCGGTCATCTCCGCGAAAACCGTCGAGGCGAACGGGCGAAGGCGGGGGACGAGAGCTGGTTCACGCACGAGAACGCATCCTCACGGACAATGGCGGGGTGGAGCAACTCACCCCGGCCAAGGGCACGCCCGCGGACCCGCCCGGCGGCGCCGCCGGCGAAGAGGCGAAACGGCGCGCCCTGCGCAAGATGAAGCTGGTCGCGCTGTCCTTCCTGCTCGGCGCGACGATCGTGTTCCTGCTGACGAGCTGGGCGGAGTCGGCGGGCTGGTCCGGCTGGGTCGGCTACGTGCGCGCCGCGGCCGAGGCGGGCATGGTCGGCGCGCTCGCGGACTGGTTCGCGGTGACCGCGCTGTTCCGGCATCCGCTCGGACTGCGGATCCCGCACACCGCGATCATCCCGAACAAGAAGGACCAGCTCGGCAACAGCCTCGGCGAGTTCGTCGGCTCGAACTTCCTGTCCCCGGACGTCATCCGCGACAAGCTCCGCCGCGTCGAGGTCGCCAGCAGGCTCGGCGGCTGGCTCGCGCAGCGCGACAACGCGGAACGCGTGACGTCGGAACTGGCGACGGTCGTCCGCGGCGCGGTCACGGTGCTCCGCGACGAGGACGTGCAGGCGATCATGGAGCAGGCCGTGGTCAAGCGCGTGATCGACAAGCCGTGGGGCCCGCCGCTGGGCAAGATCCTGGCGGGCGTCTTCGAGGACGGCGCGCACCACAAGCTGGTGGACCTGATGTGCGACCGGGCTTACGAGTGGGTCCGGGACAACCACCAGACGATGCTGCGCGTGGTCTCGGACCGCGCGCCGAGCTGGTCGCCGAAGTTCGTCGACGAAATGCTGGCGGACAAGGTGTACGGCGAGGTCCTGACCTTCGCCTGGGCGGTGAAGACGGACGTCAACCACCCGATGCGCCTTGCGCTGGACAAGTTCCTCGGCGAGTTCGCGCAGGACCTGCAGACCGACCCGAAGACCATGGAGCGGGCCGAGCAGGTCAAGGGCCAGATCGTGAACCACGGCGAAGTGCAGAAACTGATCGGCAACGCGTGGGCGACGGCCAAGGAAATGCTGCTGAACGCCGCGGAGGACCCGTCGAGCGAACTGCGCCAGCGCGTCCGCGGCGGCCTCGAATCGCTCGGCAAGCGCCTCGTGGACGACCCGTCGATGACCTCGAAGGTGGACGGCTGGGTCGAGAGCGCGGCGGTCTACCTGGTGACCCATTACTCGCGCGAGATCACGACGATCATCACGGACACGGTGGAGCGCTGGGACGCCGAGGAGACGTCCCGGAAGATCGAACTGCAGGTCGGGAGGGATCTGCAGTTCATCCGCATCAACGGGACGGTGGTGGGTGCGCTGGCCGGGCTGGTGATTTACGCGGTGGCGCAGTTGCTGTTCTGAGGCTCTGTGCTGCTCGGTTCTGACGGTGCTGGTCTGGTGGGATGCTGCGGCAATCGTTCGCGCGCTCGCCATTGCGCTCCGCGGGGGACGCGCCGTGACGATCTTCAGCGACCCCACCGCCTCGGCTTCGCACCGAGGGTGCGCGCGAGGGGTTTTCGACCGCTCGCACCTCCGCTACCTCGTTCCGCGTGGAGGACGTGCGCGGTGAAGACCTCCAGCAACCACCCGGACTCCCGCCGCTCCGCCCTGCGCCGAGGGGCGCGTGAACGGATTTTCGGCGACCGGCCGCGCCCGCTTCCTAGGCCGAGGTGGATTTCGTTGTGGTTGAGCGGAATTCTCCACTGTGCCCGCGTTCGCTGGCTTGTCCGGGACGCCAGCGGAGCGCGGCTCAAAGCGCGCGGGGTCCCTGGCGGTGAGTGGGTGCGGCGGGTGGTCGGCCGGATGCGCGCAGTCCTATACCACAGCCGCGGGCCGCTCAAACCAGTTGTCCTCAGAGATGAGTTATCCCCGGGGTTATCCACAGGAATGCCTCATAGCCTAATCGCTGTCCACAACTTGTGG
>NZ_GG657746.1:182816-284950 GCF_000158875.1 Streptomyces sp. AA4
GCCGTCGCAGGACCGCCCGCAGCAGGCGCATCTCGATCTCGACGTCCCCGATCTCGAGGCCGCTCACCAGCGCGTTCTCGGCTTGGGCGCGAAGTTGCTCGACGATTCCCCGGAGACCTTCCGCGTGTACGCCGATCCGGTCGGCCACCCGTTCTGCCTCTGCGCCTGCTGACACGGCGCGGCGTATCCGCGTAGGGTCAAATGCGTGATTTGTCCGAAGTGTCAGAACGTGATGCGCACGGTCGACAAGAACGGCGTCCACATCGAGCAGTGCGACGGCTGCCGCGGGATCTTCCTCGACCGCGGCGAGCTGGAGCAGATCGCCGGCGCGGAGAGCGCGTTCTACCGGCAGCAGCCACCGCCGTACGGCCGTCCCGATTCGCCTCGCCCGTACCGGGGCGGGTATTCGGATTCGCCGCGTCCGTATCGAGGCGGGCACGCGGACTCGCCCCGGCCGTACCGCGGTGGTTACGCGGACTCGCCGCGGCCGTACGGCGGACGCCGCAAGCGCAGTTTCCTCGAGAACCTCTTCGACTGAGTTGTCCACAGTTCCGGTAGCACTCGATCTGCGGATCTGTCCGGCCTGCGGCGACCGGGCGAGTTGTCCACAGGCCGACGGGGACCTCTTGCGGTGCGCGGAATGCGGACATCGGTGGCCGTTCCGGCGGCTGCCGTTGTTCGCGTTGACGGGGCCGAGCGCGGGCGGCAAATCGACAGTCGGGCCGAAGCTGGCGCAGCGGTTGGCGGGCGAGGCGGTCGTGCTGGAGCAGGACGTGCTGTGGACTGGCGCGTTGCGCGACGACGTCCCGGGGAATCCGGCGTTTCGCGGGGCCTGGCTGCGGATGACGGCGATGCTGCACCAGAACGGACGGCCGGTCGTATTGTGCGGGACGGTCGCTCCCCAGGAGCTGGAACCGTTGCCAGAGCGCGTTTTCTTCTCGGACGTGCACTATCTGGCTCTGGTCGCGGACAACGAGACTCTCCGGCGTCGGCTGCGCGCCCGGCCGGCGTGGCGGGAGTGGGACGAGCCGCGCATCGAGGAGATGCTCGAGTTCAACCTGTGGATACGCGGGCAGGTCGAGTCCATCGACACCACGCAGGCCCGGCTCGACGACGTCGTGACCGCGGTGGAAAAGTGGGTCCGGGCCAGAATTGGGTCGGACCTAGGAATTGGTGCGTAGGCACCCGCGATCAGCCGCACGGCCAGCGGTTCTCGGATTGCGGATCGTCCAGCCAGAAAGTCTGCTCGTCGCTGGTGACCGTGAGGCCGAAGCGCGAACGGCCGGGCCGCCCCAGCGATTCCCAGCGGCGGTGTGCGTCCTCGGCGAGATCCCACAGCGCGCGCGGACCTCCTTGCGCCACCTCGAAACCGGAGTCGGTTCGACGGGTGCGGACCCAGGAACCGTCCGGATGAGACAGCGCGAAGGCGCCGTTCGGGTCTACGTGCACCGGGCGAACGTCAGGCAACTCCAGCGACGCGAAAAACTCGAAATGCCGTTGCGGCTTAAGCACATCCGTCATCGAAAGCTCCGTCGGACGCCATTGTGCCTCCTCAGCGGGCGGCAGTTCCGCGAGCGGCGGCAGGCGATGCGCGCGCAGAGGCATAAAGCGGCCGTCCCGGGCAAGGACTTTGCCCTCGGCCGTCGCGCCTTCACCGGCGGTGAGGCGGACCAGCCCGCCGCCGAGCGGGCGGTTGAGGGTGGTCACGATGTGGCCGCAGGGGAGTGTTTGAGCAAGCCAGGCAAGGGGAATCCGCGATACCGACGCGGTGCACAGGATCCGGTCGAAGAGCACCCCGGCCGGGAAGCCGAGTGCGCCGTCGCCGGTGGCGCACGCGGGGGCGTAGCCGCAGGAGGTCAAGCGTTCCTGCGCGGCGGCCGCGATGGCCGGGTCGATGTCCACTGTGGACACTTGGCCGGAACCGCAGCGGTGGCACAGCAAAGCCGCGTTGTAGCCGGTTCCGGTGCCGATCTCCAGTACCCGATCGCCGTCGCGGACCAGGAGTTCTTCCAGCATGATCGCCATGATCGCGGGCATGCTGGACGAACTGGTCGGCACGCCGGGGACCGGTCCGTGCGCGCGGGCGCGGTCCCAGAGCGCCGGGTCGTCGTCGAGCTGGGTGACGAGGACGTCGCGCGAGTAGACGCGGTCCAGCCAATCCGGGTCGCTGCGGTCGACCGCCGCCCAGAGGTGGCCGGCGGGCACGAAAAACCGCGGCAGGAACACGTGCCGCGGGACGGTGGCGAAGGCGCGCGTCCACGCTTCGTCGTGCAGCACGTCCTCTTCGACGAGGTGCCGCACCAGCCGACGACGCAACCGTTGGGCCCGCATAAGCCCAGGGTAACGGGGTGAGCGGAACCACACCCGATGGTTGCAAGCAGGGTGCTTGCAATAGCTAGCACGCGAGCGTACTGTCGAGTAGGTCGCGAGGAGGTGACCGGATGACAGAACCCGGCGGAGCACAGCGCCCCATGGACAAGGTCGCGGACATCGCCTCCGACATCGGCGAGTACATCCGCCAGCAGCGCAGTTCCGCGAAGATTTCGCTGCGCCAGCTGTCGAAGCTCGCCGGGGTGTCCAATCCGTACCTGAGCCAGATCGAGCGCGGGGTCCGCAAACCCAGCGCGGAGATCCTGCAGCAGATCGCCAAGGGGCTGCGGATCTCGGCCGAAGCGTTGTACGTGCAGGCCGGGATTCTCGACCTGCCGACCGGCGGCCCGGTCGGCGACGCGATCCGCGCGGACGCCGAGCTGACCGAACGGCAGAAGCAGGTCCTGCTCGACGTCTACGAGTCCTTCCGGCGCGAAAACGCCGCCGTGAACACCGCACCGAAGACCACCCAAGACACCACTGAGGAGTCGGCATGACCACGCCCAAGACCGAGGACGTCCGCAAGGCCGTCAACACCGCGCTCGACCAGGTCCGCACCCCGCTGCTCGCCGCGCTCGGCGCCGGCAACCTGGCCAGCCAGGCCGTGACCGACGCGGTCGCCAAGGCCCGCGCCAACGTCACCAAGAACACCGAGGCCGCCCGCAAGGGTCTCGAGGAGCTGCCGACCGACGTCGAGAGCCTCCGCGAGAAGCTCGACCCGGCCGAACTGCGCAAGGCCATCGACGAGTACACCGAGGCCGCGCTGAAGCTGTACAACAAGCTGGCCGAGTCCGGCGAGCAGGCGTGGGACAAGATCGCCGCGCAGCCGCAGGTCAAGAAGGCCATCGAGCAGCTGGAAGACGCGCTGACCGCCGCGCAGGAGCGCGTCGAGGGCCTGACCGAGGAGACCCGCGAGCGCGTCGACGGCGTGCTGGCGAAGGTCACCAAGCGCACCCGCTCGGCCGGCGAGAAGGCCGCCCGCAAGGTGACCGAGGTGGCCGGCGAGACGGCGGACGCGGTCGAGGAGATCGGCGAGAACGTCGCGCACGAGACCCGGTCGGTGGCCCGCAAGGCCGCGAACCGCACCGCGCCGAAGACCGCCACCCCGGCCCGCCGCACGACCACCAGCACGACGACGGCGAACGCGAAGAAGCCGGCCGCCGCGCCGAAGACGGAGAAGTGACGGCGGTTTCCCTGCCGCGGCTTCCGCGCTGACGGCGGTTCGGTACTCCGGTGCCGGAACCGTTGGGGTGACTCGGTTTGCGCCGGAGTCGCCCCGGGCGAGAATTGAAGATCGAGGGGTCGCACGGCGGCCGGGCCGAGGGTTGGCCCGGCCGCCGTGTGCTGTTTTGGCCCGGCTGTCGTGGGCGGTCGCGGCGTTTGGCGGTGTGGTCGGGCCGCAGTGTGAGGCGGTTGCGGTGCCGGGTCGGACCCGACTCGGCTGAGTCTCGTCGGGCTCGACCTGGGTTCGCGAGAAGCAGGCGAGAAGTGACCGTTGTCACCCCGGGTCCCCGGCGGCGCGGCAAACCGTGGCCAAACGCCGCCGACCCGATCCTGACCAGCAGTCACGTGGCGAGGCCGGGGTTCGGGGGAGCGGGCGGCGTGGGCGGTTTGCCGTAAGCTGGCGTCGTGCTGGTTGCCGATTGGATCCTCTGGGTCATCCACTGGGGCAGCGCCTTGGTCGGGCTCTTCGCCTTCGTTCACGCGCTGCTCCAGCGAGCCGACGCGTACTCGGCGGCCGATCGCAAGACCAAGCCGATCTGGATGCTGATCACCGGCGGGGCCACGCTCGCCCTGGTGCTGTTCCAGATTCAGGGGCCCGGGTTCATCTTCTGGGTGCCCGCGATGGCGGCGGCGCTCGTCTACATCGTCGACGTGCGGCCGAAGCTCATCGAGGTGCAGCGGGGCCACCGCAACTGGTGACCGGGGCGCCCGGCGGATTACATTCGGGCCGGTGACCACCTGGACTATCGCCGGAAGCCTCACCGTCGTTCCCGCCCCGACCCGTACCGACCTGCTCGCCGAGCCCGTCGCCAAGGCGCTGGCCGCGATGCCCGCGCCGGACGACCTCGGCGTCACCGAGATCGATCCGGAACTCGCCGACACCGCCGCGTTCTGCGAGGCCTACGGGTCGCCGTTGGCCGCGTCCGCGAACTGCGTCGTGGTCGCCGGCAAGCGGGCCGGGGAGGTCCGGTTCGCCGCGGCGCTCGTGCTCGCGACCACCCGCGCCGACGTCAACGGCGTCATCAAGCGCAGGCTCGACGTGCGCAAGGCGTCCTTCGCGCCGATGGACGAGGCCGTTTCCCTCACTGGCATGGAGTACGGCGGCATCACGCCCGTCGGGTTGCCCTCGGACTGGCCGATCCTCATCGACCAAGCCGTCGCGGACGCGCCGGAGCTGGTGATCGGCAGCGGGATTCGCGGCAGCAAGCTCCTGATCTCCGGCGCGGCGCTCGCGGGGCTGCCGAACGCCGAGGTCATCGACGGGCTCGCGCGCTGAACTGTCCATAGTGGACGAACCAGTCGAAATCAGCCCGGGCACTCTCGAAGCGCTCAGGCAGCGGCGCGAAGCGATGCTGGCCGCGCTGAGCGACGACACCCCGATCTACGGCGTCAACACCGGCATGGGACGGCTCGCCGGGACCCGGCTGACCGTCGCGCAGCAGGCCGAGCACCAGCGGAATCTGCTGGTCGGCCGGGCGGTCGGCGGGAAACCGTGGCTGTCGCCGGAATTGACCCGGGCGTTGCTGCGCATGCGGCTGCGCGGCTTTCTTCGCGGCGACGCGGCGGTCAGCCCCGAGCTGGTCACCTTCCTCGCGGACCGGCTCAACGACGGGTTCCTCCCGGCCGTCCCCAGAGACAGTCTCGGCAGCGCGGGCGAGATCATCCCGCTCGCGCACGCGTTCCAGACCTTCGTCGGGCTCGGCACGGTCATCGAGGACGGTGCCGAGGTCCCGGCGGCGGAAGCGCTGCAAAAGCGCAGCGTGCAGCCGTTCGTGCTGGGGCCGAAGGAAGGGGCGAGCCTCATCCAAGGTTCGCCGCTGGCCGAGGCGTACGCGTGGGTCTGCGGCAAACGCGCGCGTCGGCTGATCGATTGGCAGACGCTCTGCGCGGCGATCACCGTGGACGTTCTCGGCGCACCGCAAGCGATCTACCGCGGCACCCGCGTCGAGAAACTCATCGAAGGGGCCGCCGCGAAAGACGGAGTCGTGCAGGCGCCGATCTCGGTGCGAGTTGGCCCGAAGGTGCTCGGATACGTCAGCCGCACTGTCGAGGAACTACGGGAAACCCTGCAGGACTCCGGGGAAACGCCGGCGGACTCCCCAGCCTTCGTGGACGGTGAGTTCCTCCCGACCACCGGCTATCACGCCGCAGCGCTCGGGCTGAGGATGGACGCCGTCAAAGCCGCGCTGATCCATGCGGCGGAGGCCTCGGTACAGCGCCTCCATCGCCTCCTCGACCCACAGTTCAGCGGTTTGCCGCCGCAGCTCGCGGTGGATCCGGGGCCGCAGGCCGGACTGACGCCGTTGCACAAACGCGCGGCGGGCGAGCTGCACGCGATGCGCCGTCTAGCCGCTCCGGCGACGCTCGGGTCGCTGGACACCTCCGCTGGTCAGGAGGACGTGCAAGCGTTTGCCAGCCAGGCCGGAGCCGAACTCGAGACCGTCCTCGGACACTTCTTCGCCATCACCGCTTGCGAGCTGATCGCCGGACGGCAGGCGCGGTATCTCCGCGAAACCTCAGGCGCGCCGAAGCTCAGTGACACCTACGCCTGGCTCGCGGAGAGGATCGAACCGGTGGTGGTCGACCGGTCGCTGGGGCCGGAGATCGACCGGCTGGCCGAGGTCTGCCTCACGAGTCCCGACGGGCCTGCTGGAGTGCGAGACCGCGAGGCGTAGCCAGCTTGGTCAGCAGCGCGAACAAGCCCTCGCACACCCACGCCAGGACGACCACCGCCAGGCCGCCGCCGAAGATTTCGCCGTGGCCCTGCTCGCCGAGGGCGAAGCCGTCCACGATGTAGCGGCCGAGGCCGCCGCCGTCGTTGACGATCGCGCCGATCGCGACCGTCGCGACCAGCTGCAGGAACGCCACTCGCGCGGCGGCCACGATCACCGGCGACGACAGCGGCAGTTCCACGCGCAACATGATCTGCCATTCGCGATACCCGGTGCCGCGCGCCGCGTCGACGACCTCCTGTTCCACCTGCACCACCCCGGCGTAGGTGTTGGTGAACAGCGGCGGCAGCGCCAGCGCGACGAGCGCGAGCAGCAGCGGCCAGAAGTCCGTGTTCGCGCCCCAGCGGCTGGCCAGGAACCAGAACAGGATGATCAGCCCGAAACTCGGGATCGCCCGGCCGATGTTCACCGCGCTGCTGGCCAGGAACTGGCCGCGCCGGTAGTGCCCGAGCACGAGCGCGAGCGGGACGGTCAGGACGATCGAGAGCGCCAGCGCCAGCGCGGAGAACCACAGATGCTGCACGGTCCGGAACGGAATCCCGGCCGGATCGGTCCAGCTCCAGCGGTTCGGATCGGCCAGCCAGTGGCTCAGCTGCTCGAAAAAGCTCATCGCGCGGCCCTCCGAGCCCACGGGGCCAGCGCGCGTTCGCTCAGCCACAGCAGCAAATCGACCAGCACGGCCAGCGCGATCGACAACACGACGCCGACGATGATCGGGCTCGGGTTCGGGACCGTCGTCTGGATGCCGGCGCGGATGAAGTAGCCGAGGCCGCCCTTGCCGAGCAGCGACGTGACGGTGACCAGGCCGATCGTCGTCACCGCGGCCACCCGCAGCCCGGCGATCACGACCGGCAGCGCGAGCGGAAGCTCCACCTGCCACAACAGCCGCCGCGGCGTGAAGCCCATGCCGATCGCCGCTTCGCGCACCTCGGTCGGCACCTGTTGCACGCCGGTCACGATGTTGCGGATCAGGATCAGCAGCGTGTACGTCGCCAGCGGGATCACCGCGGTGGCGAAGGAAAACCCGAGCAGCGGAACCAGCAGCGCGAACGCGCCCAGGCTCGGGATCACGTAGAGCGCGCCCGCCGCGCCGACGACAAACGGATAGAACCAGCGGTAGCGCAGGCACAGCGTGGCCAGCGCGAGCGAGAGCACGAGGCCGACGCCGAGCGCGGTCGCGGTGAGGGCGATGTGCTCGCCGAGCCGCTGCAGAATCGCGTCGGCGTTGCGTTCGACCCACCGCCATTCGAAGAGGGGGCGGCTGCTGTCGGCCAGCAGCGGGGTGACGGACGCGTGCACGGCGTGACCTTACCCCGATCGAGCGACAATATTCCGGCCCTTGGGATTCCGTGGCGAGGATTCCTAACCAGTGGTTTCTGTCGGGGGGCGCGGTTAGGGTCCATTCCCACAAACGAGTGAACTGAGGAGTGTGGGGACACGTGCGCTGGACCCGGAACATCCGAGTGGCCGCGCTGCTGGCGACGGCCGCGCTCGGCTTGACCGCGTGCGGTGGGGGAAGCGACCAGCCGGCCGCGCCGAGCAAGGGCGGCGCTCCGATCGTCGTCGCCTCGTTCAACTTCACCGACAGCCAGATCCTGGCCGAGATCTACGCGGGCGCGCTGGAGGCCAAGGGCTATCCGGTCACCCGGAAGCTGAACCTCGGCTCGCGCGAGCTGGTCTACCCGTCGCTGAAGTCCGGCGAACTGCAGTTCCTGCCGGAGTACCAGGGCGCGGCGATCACGACCGGCTTCGGCAAGGAGGCCACGAAGGACGCCAAGGCCGAGCACGACCAGCTGGAGAAGCTTTTCGCGCCGGAGGGCGTCGGGCTGCTGAACTACGCCGCCGCCGAGGACAAGAACACCTACATCGTGAAGGCCGATCTCGCGAAGTCGAAGGGCATCGCGTCGATCAGCGACCTGAAGAAGCTCGACAAGGTCGTCATGGCGGGTGCGCCGGAGTGCGAGAAGCGGCTGCCGTGCTTCAAGGGCTTCACGGACGTCTACAAGCTGACGAACATCACCTTCCAGACCGTGCAGGAAGCCGGGCCGCGCGTGCAGCAGCTCAACTCCGGCGCGGTGACGGTCATCCCGGTCGACTCGGTCAGCCCGCTGGTCGGCGACCCGCAGTACGTCGCGCTCAAGGACGACCTCGCCATCGTGCCCACCGAGAACGTGGTGCCCGCGGTGAACAAGAAGGTGCTCGACGAACGCGGCCCGGACTTCGCGAACGTCGTCAACGCGGTGAGCGCGAAGCTCACCACCGACGGCATGCGCGAGCTGAACAAGCGGGTCGACGCGGACGGCGAGCCCGCCGCCGACGTGGCCAAGGACTGGCTGAAGCAGCAGGGCCTGTCCTGACGCTCTCCCGGGAGCGGCGGGTGCGTACCGCCGCTCCCGGGGTTTCCGCGCGTGTGCGAAGGTTGCTGCGGCGGAAACCGACGAGAGCAGGGGAAACGACATGGGCAAGGTCACGGCCACCGCGGAGCGCACGATCGACGCGCCGGTGGAACGCGTGCGTGAGCTGGTCGCGGACTACGCCGAGACGCGGCCGAAGCTGCTCACCGAGCACTACCGCGACTACCAGGTCAGCGAGGGCGGCGTGGGAGCCGGGACGAAGGCCAGCTGGAAGCTGCAGGCCACGTCCAAGCGCGTGCGCGACGTCGCGGCCACGGTGACCGAACCGTCGCCGGGCACCTTCGTCGAGACCGACGCGAACTCCAGCATGGTCACCACCTGGACCGTCACCGCCTCCGGCGAGCGTTCGCTGGTCCGCATCCAGACCAGCTGGGACGGCGCCGGCGGCATCGGCGGCTTCTTCGAGAAGACCTTCGCGCCGGCCGGGCTGAAGAAGATCTACGACGGCGTGCTCGGCAAGCTCGCGGAGATCGTGTAGCGCTGGCCACAGCTCCGGGGACAATCGGAATGCGCGCCCCGGTTTCTCCGTTGGCCGGGGTAGACGGGGCGCGCGCCCCGCTTCAGTCCGGCTTGAACGAAACGGAGTTCGACGGTGAACGCACCCGCAACGCCCGCCAAGGCGACCGAGATCCGGCTCGCGGCCCGTCCGCACGGCGTCCCGACCATGGACAATTTCGACATCGTCGAGACCGAGGTGCCGAAGCCGGGTCCCGGCCAGATCCTGGTGCGCAACCTGGTGATGAGCGTCGACCCGGCGATGCGCGGCCGGATGAACGACGTGAAGTCCTACTCGCCGCCGTTCGTGGTGGGCGAGGCCATGCAGGGCGGCGCGGTCGGCGAGGTCGTCGAGTCCACTGTGGACGACTTCGCGGTCGGTGACCACGTGCTGCACCAGGCGGGCTGGCGCACGCACGCGGTGCTCGACGCCAAGCGAGCGGTCAAAGTGGACGATTCCGTCGCGCCGCTGTCGACCTACCTCGGCGTGCTCGGGATGCCGGGCCTCACCGCGTACGCCGGGCTGCTGGTGAGCGCGGAATTCAAGCCGGGCGACACGGTTTTCGTCTCCGGCGCGGCCGGTGCGGTCGGCTCGCTCGTCGGGCAGCTGGCGCGGCTCAAGGGCGCCAAGCGCGTGATCGGCAGCGCGGGTTCGGCGGAGAAGGTCCGCTACCTCACCGAGGAACTCGGCTTCGACGCCGCCTTCAACTACAAGGACGGACCGGTCGCCGAGCAGCTCGCCGCGGCCGCGCCCGAGGGCATCGACGTCTACTTCGACAACGTCGGCGGCGAGCACCTGGAAGCCGCGATCGCGTCGATGAACCTGCACGGCCGGATCGCGATCTGCGGCATGATCTCGCAGTACAACGCCACCGAGCCGACGCCGGCCCCGCGCAACCTGGTGCAGCTCATCGCGAAGCGGATCACCATGCGCGGCCTGCTCGTGCTGGACCACTGGCACCTGATGCAGGAGTTCGTGGCCGAGGTCGCGCCGCTCGTCGCGTCCGGCGAGATCAAGTACTCCGAGACCTTTGTGGACGGCATCCGCAACGCGCCGGACGCCTTCCTCGGCCTGCTCAGCGGGGCCAACACCGGAAAGATGCTGGTGCGCCTCAGTTCCTGACGATCGCCTCGGCCAATTCGGGCAGCGTCGCCGCGGTGTAGGTCGCGGCGGGAAGGCCGGGCAGCGGATGGACTCCGGGACGCGCGAGCAGCGCGGTCCGGAGTCCCGCGGCTTGTGCCCCGGCGATGTCCCAGCCGTGCGCGGCGATCATCACCGCCTGGCCGGGTTCGACGCCGAAGGCACGCAGCACCTGGAGGTACGGCTCCGGCGCGGGCTTGAGCCTGCTGACCTGCTGCGCGGAGAAGATCCGGTCGAATTTCGTTGCCAGGCCAGCGTTTTGCAGCTGCGCCTCGGCGGTCGCGAGCGGCGAGTTCGTGAGGGCGACGACCTGGTGCCCGGCTTGGCGCAAGCGGTCCAGGCCGGGCACGACGTCGGCGTGTGCGGGCAGCGCCCGCAGGCCGTCGCCGACCTTCGCCAGTTCGATGTCGGTCAGTTCATGGCCGTGCCGCGCGCACACGGCGGCCGCGGCTTCCCCGGCGATCTGCGCGAAATCGCGGTACTGGCCGGCCGCGGTCACCGTGAGCACGGTGTGGATCGCGAGCGTGAACCATTCCTGCCGCGCGTGCGGGTCTCCGGTGAATTTGGCGAACAGCGGGTCGAGCACCTTCAGGTCGAGCAGCGTCTCGTTGACATCGAACACGCACAGCATCGCGCCTCCTGCCGGTGAACCGCTCGAAGACCAGGGTCCTCCGTCGGGCGCGGGCTAGGCAAGCGCGGTGATCAATTCGGCGAGAACTCCCTGCCAATGGCGGCGCTGCTGCTCCCGTTCGGCGGCGTCGGCCAGCCGTTCCTGGTGAATGCGCAGCATCGCTTTGTCCGCGCCGCTCGCGCGGACCGCAAGCTGCAGCGTCGTCTCGTGCGACCAGCTGGCGGGCTGCCAGGTGAGCCGGATCCGGTCCAGTTCGCGGAAACTGCGCGTCTCGCCGCGGATTCCGTCGGCGGTCTCGTAGCCGACGCCAGGTTCGGGCTGGACGGTCACCCCCTCGCCGAGCCAGATCGCCACGCCTTCCGCAGACGTGATGAAGTCCCACACCTCTTCGGCGGAGCGGCCGACCGTCTTCGACACCCCGATCTGCCAGCCCGCGTCCTTGGTCTTCCCGACGGTCACCGGGCCACCGCCGCGATCGCGCTGACCTCGACGAGCGCGCCCGGCACGGCGAGCCCAGCCACGCGCTGCGCGGTCACCGGCGGCGTCGCGCCCGCCAGGCCCGCGGCGGCGACCGGGTAGGCCTGGGCCAGGTCGACGTCCTCGACCAGCAGGATGTTCAGCATCACCACATCCTGGACGGTCGCGCCCGCGGCGGCCAGTGCCGTTTTCAGGTTGGCCATCACGCGCTCGACCTGCGCGGCGACGTCAGTTCCGCCGACGAGCTTCCCGCTCGCGTCGACGGCGTTCTGGCCGCCGACGTAGACCGTGGTCGCGCCCGGCGGGACCACGGCGACGTGGGTGAAGGCGGGGGACTGGACGAGCCCTTCGGGGCGGAGCAGTTGAGTCATGAACCAAGGATGACCGGATACCCAGTCGGATACTGTCCTAGTTTTGCGCGAGAATCGAAATCATGACCACCACGAGCCGTCGCCTGGAGACGCTGGCCCTGCTGCAGGCGCGCCCGGGCATCTCGGCCACCGACCTCGCGGCCCGGCTCGGCGTCACCGAGCGCACCACGCGGCGCGACATCGCTCAGCTGCGCGAACTCGGCTATCGCATCGACGGCGAACCGGGCCGGGTCGGCGGCTACCGGCTCGCGCACGGGACCGCGATGCCACCGCTGCTGCTGGACGCCGACGAAGTCGCCGCGGTCTCGCTCGGCCTGCAGACCGCGGTGGCGGTCGACGGCCTGGAAACCGCCACGGTGACCGCGCTGGCCAAGCTGACCCAGGTGGTACCGACGCGCTGGCAGGCTCGGCTTGCCGCGCTCGCGAGCGTGGAATCGTTGCCGGGCAAGCCTTTCCGGCAGGCCGCCCGGGACATCCTGGTGCCGCTCGCGTTGGCTTGCCGGGCTGGTGAAGCGGTCCGGATCCGACATCGAGCCTTGGACGCTCCGTCCGCGAAACCCTTGGATGTGCAGCCTTATCGGCTCGTCACGGTGCGACGGCAGTGGTACCTCGTGGCGTGCCCGCGCGGTGCCGCGGACTGGAAAACCTTTGCGGTGGACCGGATCGAGGCGGTCCAGCCGTTGGGGAGCAAGTTGCCCGCGCCGGAACCACCGTCCACTGTGGCCGATCTGATCACGGATGCGAGGTGGCGGTATCGCGTCCGGGGCCAGGTGCACACCTCGGCCGACCTGGTCCGGGAACTCGTCGACCCGAGTGTGGCCACGGTGGTCGGGGACGGCGACGAATGCGAACTCCGGTTCGGCACCGACGACCTCGACTGGGCCGCGCGTTGGCTGGCTTACCTGGACGTGGACTTCGACGTCCTCGAACCGTCCGCGCTCGCCGATCGGTTGCACGCCTTCGGTTCCTGGCTGGCGGCCCGCTACGTCACCACTCCGCCGGGCTGATCGCCGGATTGCTCGCGCGATAAGCCTCGATCACGATCCGCGCCGCGCGCCGCGACTTCGCGACGACCTGCTCCGTCGGATAGCCGAGCCATTGGTAGACGCCGTTGAGGTAGAAATCGCCGTAGCCGTACGCCTGGGTGTGGAGCTGTTCCATCAGCTCCAGCGCGATCGCCGGGTCCGGCGCGATCGCGAGGCAGCGCAGCAGCGACGCGTCGACCAGTTCGCGGCGGGCATCGTGCAGTTCGACGTACTGCACGTCAGCCAGCTCCGAGGCGAAGAAGACGTGCAGGCCGATCCGGGTGTCGATCAGGTACCGGGTGTGCGCGGCGGCGACGGCGGCCAGCGCGGCGCCTTCGTCCGTCTCGGCGGCGGCTGCCTCCTCGGCGAGTTCGCGCAACTGGCGCGCCGCGACCGTGCCCACTGCGGCCAGCAACGCCGCGCGGTCCGGGAAATGCCGGTACGGCGCGGCGGTGGAAACCTTCGCCCGCCGGGCGGCTTCGGCGACCGAGAAGCCCTTGATCCCGTTCTCCGCGATCAGATCGAGCGAGACGCGCACGAGCTCGGCGCGCAGATTGCGATGGTGGTACTGCGCCGCCATGTCGTGCGTCACACCCGATCGTGCTCGTGTCGAGGAATAAGGCGAGGCCTACGGTAGTCGATGTAAGAGGGTTCTTACATCGACTTTGTCCCGGACCGGCCGGGACACCCAGGAGGCCTTCATGACCACGACCACCTCCGCCATTGCCGCCGCGACGCCGGGCGGACCGCTCGCGCCGACGACGATCGAGCGCCGCGACCTGCGGCCGGACGACGTGCTGATCGACATCGCGTACGCCGGCATCTGCCACAGCGACCTGCACCAGGTCCACCAGGACTGGGGGACCGCGATCTTCCCGATGGTGCCCGGCCACGAGATCGCCGGCGTGGTCGCCGCGGTCGGCTCGGACGTCACGAAGTACCGGGTCGGCGACCGGGTCGGGGTCGGCTGCATGGTCGATTCCTGCGGCGAATGCGAGTACTGCCGCGCCGGGTCGGAGCAGTTCTGCGTCAAGGGCAACGTGCAGACCTACAACGGGGTCGGCTTCGACGGCGAGAACACCTACGGCGGATACAGCCGGCAGATCGTCGTGAAGGACGCGTTCGTCTGCCGGATCCCGGAGGGCATCGAACTGGACGTCGCCGCGCCGCTGCTGTGCGCGGGCATCACCACGTACTCGCCGCTGCGCCGCTGGGGCGCGGGGCCGGGCAAGAAGGTCGCCGTCGTCGGCCTCGGCGGGCTCGGGCACATGGCGGTCAAGCTGGCCGTCGCGATGGGCGCGGAAGTCACCGTGCTCAGCCAGAGCCTGAAGAAGCAGGAAGACGGCCTTCGGCTCGGCGCGAAGGACTACTACGCGACCAGCGACGAGTCGACCTTCGAGACGCTCGCCGGCCGGTTCGACCTCATCCTCAACACCGTCTCGGCGAAGCTGCCGGTCGACGCATACCTCAGCCTGCTGCGCGTCGGCGGCGCGATGGTGAACGTCGGCGCGCCGGGGGAACCGCTGGAGTACAACGTCTTCTCCCTGCTCGGCGGCAACCGCGTGCTGGCCGGTTCGATGATCGGCGGCATCGCGGAGACCCAGGAGATGCTGGACTTCTGTGCCGAGCACGGCGTCGGCGCGGAGATCGAGACGATCAGCGCGGACCAGGTGAACGAGGCGTACGCGCGGGTCGAGAACAGCGACGTGCGGTACCGCTTCGTGATCGACACCTCGACGATCGGCTGACCCCTCGCCGAGCGCGCTCCCATGCCAGGTGAAGGTCCGTGAAGGGCTCCTTTGAGGGAATCGGATTCCCTCAAGGAGCCCTTCACGGGACGTCTGCGGGACAGAGAGCCAGCGCGTCAGAGCACCATGGTGCGGTTGCCGTGCACCAGAACACGGCCTTCCAGGTGCCAGCGCAGGCCACGGGCGAGGGTCACCTTCTCGATGTCGCGGCCCTTGCGCACCATGTCCTGCACCGAATCGCCGTGGTCGACGCGGATCACGTCCTGTTCGATGATCGGCCCGGCGTCCAGGTCGGCGGTGACGTAGTGGCAGGTCGCGCCGACGAGCTTCACGCCGCGCGTGTGCGCCTGGTGGTACGGCTTCGCGCCGATGAACGACGGCAGGAAGCTGTGGTGGATGTTCAGCGCGCGTCCGGCCCACGCCGCACACAGGTCGGCGGGCAGCACCTGCATGAACCGCGCCAGCACGATCGCGTGCGGGTCGTGCGCGTCGACCAGTTCGCGGACCTGGGCGAACGCGGCCGCTTTGCCGTCCGGGTCGCCTGCCGGGAACGGCACGTGGTGGAACGGGATCCCGTGCGCGCGCGTGATGTCCGCGAGCGAATCGTGGTTGCCGATCACCGCGGCGATGTCGACGTCCAGTTCCCCGGAGGCGACCCGGCCGAGCAGGTCGTACAGGCAGTGCCCGGCCTTCGAGACCAGCACGACCGCGCGCGGCCGCTCGCCGGTGTCGCGCACCTGCCAGCTCGACTCGGCGGACAGTTCGCGGGCGACCGCGCCGAACCGCTCGCGCAATCCCTCGGCGTCGAACGGCAGCGAATCGGCGCGGACGACCTGGCGGGTGAAGAACCAGCCCGAGTCGGGGTCGGTGTGATACGCCGCCTCGACGATCATTCCTCCGTGGTCGGCGAGGAAGCCCGAGATGCGGGCGATGATGCCGGTGCGGTCGGGGCAGCCGAAGGTGAGCACGTAACGCTGGGGATCTGACACGCGCCCATTCTCTCCGGCCGCTGGTCAGGGCGCTGCGAGGGGCTCCAGAAGGGTGGCGTCGCCGACTTTCCCGGCGTGGTTCGGACGGCCCCACAGCGCGCGGTAGACGTCGTCGGCCGGGCCGGCGAGCGTGAGGTCCGGGACGCCTTCGCCCAGCGTCGGCGGCTGATCGGCGCGCAGCAGCACGGTCCACGTCCGCGTGTCGGTGCTGACCTGGACGATCCCCTCGCGGCCGCTCGGCTTCGCGCGGCGCGGGGTCAGGAAGGCGAGGAACTCGTCGATGCCGTCCTCGGCGAATTCCGTCCGGTACCGCGTGACCGGCGGCGTGAGCAGGGCGCTTTCCGCGTCGAGCCGGTGGATGGCGAACTCGTGCGCGAGCCGGCGCGTCCAGTCTTCGACGGTGACGGGGCCGCCGTGCGGGAACGGCGAACGCAGCGGGGTGTCCGCCGGACGGCGCAGGGCTTCGCGCACGGCCATCCGTTGGCCGTCCCAGCAGCCGAGGGCGTCCTCCCAGGTGCTCGCGCGCGGTGGCTCAGCATTCCGGTCGGTGATCGCCGCGACCGTGTACGAGAGCACCGCCGTCAGGTGTGTCACCAGGTCCTGCACCGTCCACTTCGGACAGTTCCGGACCGGCGCGGCCGGACCCGCGGCGAGCGTCGCGGCCTTGATCCGGTCGGCGTGGATGTCGATCGCTTCCAGCAGACGTGGCGCGTCCATGCCCTGACCGTAGCCTGCGCACGCGCACCCGTCGGCCGAATTCGATCAGCACGACCAGCAGCAGCCCGAGCAGCAACGACAGCAGCAGGCCGTAGCCCGGCCGATCGGCGAACGCGGCCCCGCCAGCGAGCCCGATCAGCGCGCTGTACAGCGACCACAACGCCGCGCCCAGGGCGTCGAGCGGAACGAACCGGCGCAGCGGATAGCCGAGGCTGCCGTTGGCGAGAGCGCTCGCGACGCGGCCGCCCGGCAGGTAGCGCGCGGCGATGATCAGCAGCGGCGCTTGCCGGCGGACCTGGTCGCGGGCCCATTCGTAGCGTTGCCGTCCGGACGGTCCGCGCTGCAGCCAGGCGACCGCGCGCGGTCCGGCGGCGCGGCCCACGGCGTAGCCGAGACAGTCGCCCGCCCACGCGCCGGCGGCCGAGACGACGACCAGCAGGGCGAGCCTGCCCAGGTCCGGTCCGATCAGGACGGCGACGGTCACCACGGTCGTTTCGCTCGGCATGAACGGCAGCAGCGCGTCCAGCCCGGCGATCGCGAACACGAGCACCCACAGCCAGGGCGAGCCGAGCGTGCCCCGGATCAGCTCGGTGACGTGTTCCAGCAGTTCCACCCGCTCATCGTCAGCACTGAAGGTCACCACGGGATGACCCAGCGGGGTGCGGGCGGTGAACAGGTGGGTTCAGCGCGGCGCGACGCTCTCCCAGGCCACGGTCAGCTCGCCGAGCCTGCGGCGCTCCGGATTGCCGATGACCGGCCAGCCGCGGTCGGCGAGCATGGCGACGGTGGCGGTCCAGCGGGCCCGCACGCCGAACGAACGGTGCGGTGCGGCGGCCGCCCAGCATTCGTCCAAAGTGGACATCAGGGCGTGCACGCGTTCGCCGGGGATGTTGCGGTGGATGAGGATTTTCGGCAGTCGTTCGGCCACTGTGGACGGACGGTCGAGTTCGGCGAGGCGCAGCGACAGGGTCAGGGTGCGCGGACCGTCGGCACCGACCGCGACCCACGTGACCAGCCTGCCGATCTCGTCGCAGGTGCCTTCGACGAGGAGACCGTCCGGCGGCATCGCGTCGAGCATCAGCTGCCACGCGCCCGGGACCTCGTCTTCGGCGTACTGCCGGAGCACGTTGAACGCGCGCACCAGGACCGGCCGCGTTCCGGCCAGTTCGAAGCCGCCGCGCCGGAAGTCGAGCCGGGGCGGATCAGCGGCGGGCAGGGCGGCGGCGACGCGCTCCGGGTCGAGTTCGAGCCCGAGCACCCGGACGTCCGGCCGCACGCGCGCCAGCCAGCGGGCCAGTTCGACCGTCGTGACCGGCGACGCTCCGTAGCCGAGATCGACGACCAGGGGACTTTCGCCCCGACGCAGCAGCCGGGTGACGGCCGGGTCGCTCGCGAGCCAGCGGTCGACCCGGCGCAACCGGTTGGGGTTGGTGGTGCCCCTGGTCGGGGTTCCCACCGGGGTCAGGCGTGCTCGGCCAGCCACTGTGCGGTGAACTCGTCCTCGTTCCGCAGCAGGTTGACCACCTGCTCGGAGACGAACTCCTCGATCCGGCCGCCGAAGAGGGGGATGCGCACGACGACCTCGCCGGTAGTGCGGAGGACGACCTTGCCGTCCTTCGGGGTGAGGTAGGTCGAGGCGCTGATTTCGCCGGGGACGCCGCCCACGCTGACGTCGGAGCGGCCGGTGTACTCGTCGCCGGACCGCTTCCAGGTCTGGGTGCGGTTGACGATGATGTCGCCCTTGTGCAGGGCGCGGACGGCTTGGGGGAGCTTGGCCGCCTTGATGCCGTGCTGGAGTTCGTAGCGGACGGAGTCGCCTTCGGCGGTGTAGGTCAGGAGTTTGGCGTCTTCTCCGCCTTGCGCGGCGAGGCGTGCGCGGAGGGCTTCTTCTCCGGCTACTGCGGTGAAGACGGTTTCGAGCGAGCCGTCGAATTCGCCGCGGTGCTCGATGCGGGATCCCATGTAGCGGACAGTACCGGGTGGTGACGGCCGGCAGCTCTGACGGAGCCAGCATCAGCTTGTGCCTTCACCTTGAACGCGATCGGGTTTCAGCCGTGGCGTTGCTGGATAGTATTAGCGGATAGTGCCGGATAACGGGCTGTAGCGTTAGGCCTCGTGAATGCCGCTCAAACGCCTGGCCTGACCCGTCTCGCTGAGTACACCACCCTCCGTCTCGGTGGACCAGTGCGCCGGTCTATCACCGCCACCACTGCTGACGAGCTTGTCGCCGCTGTGCGCGCGGCGGACGAGTCCGGCGAGCCGGTGTTGTTGCTTGGTGGTGGGTCGAATCTCGTGGTGGGGGATGCGGGGTTTGACGGGACCCTCGTGCGGATCGCCAACACCGGGTGGACTCGCGATGGCGACGTCGTCGAGGTTGCTGCTGGGCAGGAGTGGGACGCGTTCGTTGCCGCGCTCGTCGACAGCGGGCTTGGCGGGCTGGAGTGTCTCTCCGGGATCCCGGGGTCGGTGGGGGCGACGCCGATTCAGAACGTCGGGGCGTACGGCGGCGAAGTGGCCGAATCGATCGTCTCCGTGGAGTTGTACGACCGGGCCGCCAAGGAGGTGCGGACGGTCAAGGCCGACGAGTTGGGCTTCGCTTATCGCACCAGTGTGCTCAAGGGCACAGACCGCGGTGTGGTGCTCAGTGTGCGGTTCCGGATCGACCCCAGCGGGCAGTCCGCGCCTATTCGGTACGCCGAGCTGGCGCGCACGCTGGGGGTCGAAATCGATGCGAAAGTCCCCGCCGCGCGGGCGCGGGAAGCGGTGCTCGGGCTGCGGCGCGGGAAGGGCATGGTGCTCGACCCGGCTGATCACGACACGTGGAGTGCGGGGTCGTTCTTCACCAACCCGATCGTTCCCGAGGAGGAAGCGCCGGCGGTGCTCGCGAGGATCGCGGAGTCGACCGAGGGCAAGATTCCGCAGTACCCGGCCAGCGGCGGGGTGAAGCTGTCCGCCGCGTGGCTGATCGAGCGGGCTGGGTTCGGCAAGGGGTACCCCGGTCCGGGCGGGCGCGTTTCGCTGTCTGCCAAGCACACTTTGGCGCTTACGAACCGTGGCGGGGCCAGTACGGAGGATCTGCTCGCGCTGGCTCGCGAGGTCCGCGACGGGGTCGAAGCGCGGTTCGGCGTGCGGCTGTATCCGGAACCACTGCTGATCAACTGTTCGCTCTGACGGCTCCCGGGGTAACCCGGGCGAGTCAATCGACAATAAATCGGCAGCAACCGGGCGCCGGGTGAAACGTCTTGCGGGATGGAGAGGAATTTCCGGTTCGCAGGTAACGTCGAGTCGCTCACCGGCGCTGATGTGCGTGGGAGATGCCGGTGCGGGGGACAAGTGGAGGTAAGACCGTGATCGAGCGCCGTACGGTGTTCAAGGCCGTTCTCGCGACCGGCGCGGCGGCGCTGGCCGCCGCGTGCTCGGGCGGCAGCAATGACGGCACCGCGTCGCCGCAGGGCGGCAGTGGCGACAACGGCGGCAAGCCGGCCGCCCCGGTGGCGAAGCTCACCGCGACCCCGGCCGTCGGGGCCAAGGACGTGGGCGTGCGCGAGCCGGTGGTGGTGAAGGTCACCGAAGGCAAGCTGACCGAGGTCAAGCTCACCAACGAGGGCGGCGACGAGATCAAGGGCGAACTCGCCCCGGACGGCCTGTCCTGGACCAGTTCCGAACCGCTCGGCTACGGCAAGACCTACAACTACGCGGCCAAGGCGACCGGCACCGACCAGCGGCCCGCTGAGCTGAAGGGGTCGTTCGCCACGGTCAGCCCGGCCAAGACGGTGCGCGCCACGCTGAACCCGGGCGACGACGCCGAGGTGGGCGTCGCGATGCCGATCAGCGTGAAGTTCAACGGCGGCGCGCCGAAGGACCGGGCGGCGGTCGAGAAGGCGCTCAAGGTCAAGACCAGCAAGGACGTCGAGGGCTCGTGGGCCTGGCTGTCGCCGAACCAGGTCGACTGGCGGCCCAAGGAGTACTGGCCGGCCAACACGACCGTCGAGGTCGAGGCGAACCTGTACGGCGTGGACCTCGGCGGGGGCGTCTACGTGAAATCGGACGTCAGCACCAAGTTCAAGATCGGCCGCAACCAGGTGGTCAAGATCCACACGCCGGACCATGTGATGAAGGTCTACCGCGGCGGCGCGGAGAGCGCGAGCTACCCGTGCTCCAACGGGCTCGACTCGGACGTCCAGCGCAACACCCCGAACGGCACCTTCATCATCATGTCGAAGGAGCCGCACGCGGTGTTCGACAACGCCCGGTACGGCTACACCAACGTCAACAAGAAGTGGGCCTGCCGGTTCTCCAACCACGGCGAGTTCATCCACGAGAACCAGGACAACGCGGCCGCGATCGGCAAGACCAACAACTCGCACGGCTGCGTCAACCTGCTCGAGGCGGACGCCAAGGCCTACTTCGATTCGGCGATGATCGGCGACCCGGTCGAGGTCACCGGCTCCCGGCTGGGCAGCCCGACCAGCTCCGACGTCAAGGACTGGTTCTACGACTGGCCGACCTGGAAGTCGATGTCGGCCGCGAAGTGATCCACTAGCGGTCTGCTAACAAGTAGAAGTGAACACTGAGGTAACCGGGGCCGGCGGCGTGCGGATCGCACTGCGCGTCGAGGGCCCGGACAACGCGCGTCCGATCGTCTTCGTGCACGGCTGGGCCCAGTCCGCCGCGGCCTGGTCCGCCCAGCTGGCCGACCCGGCGCTGAGCGAGCGGTTCCGGCTCGTCGCGATGGACCTGCGCGGGCACGGGGCATCCGACGTCCCGAAGGACGGCTACGACGATCCGGCGCGGTGGGCGGGCGATCTCGCCGCGGTGCTCGACTTCGCCGGTCCGGACGCGATCGTCGTCGGCTGGTCCTACGGCGGGCTGGTGATCACGGACTACTTGCGCGAGCACGGCACCGCACGGCTCGGCGGCATCGTGCTCGTGGGCGCGATCACCGAGATCGGCCGCAAGCGCGAGGGCGGCGCGACTGGCCCGATCATGCGGGCCGCGCTGCCCGCCGCGCTCTCGGAGGACGCCGAGGTCGCGATCCCCGCGCTGGTCGAGTTCACCCGTGCCCAGGCCAGCCCGAAGGTGCCGGGTGCGTACGCGCAGGCGTTGCTCGGTAGCTCGCTTTCGGTGCCGCCCGCGGTGCGCGGCGCGCTGTTCCGGCGGGACATCGGCAGCGGCGACGTGCTCGCCGCGGTCGACAAACCGACCCTGGTGGTGCACGGGTCGGCCGACGGGGTGGTGGATCCTTCGGCGGCAGAGTATTCGGCCGGGAAGATTCCGGGGGCGGTCCTGCGTTGGTTCGTTGAGGCCGGGCATCTGCCGTTCGTCGAGGAGCCGGAGGACTTCAACTCCGTGCTGCGGCGGTTCGCCGGGGACGCAGCCGAGTAGCAGGAGTGACCAGGTGACCCTCAAGGGATTCATCGCTGAGCCGCGCCGGATCGCGGTCTTGTCCGTGCACACCTCCCCGCTCGAGCAGCCGGGCACCGGCGACGCCGGGGGGATGAACGTGTACGTCAGCCAGACCGCGCAGGAGATGGCGCGGCGCGGCATCGAGGTCGAGGTCTTCACGCGGGCGACCTCGTCGGAGCAGCCGCCGCTGGCCGAGCTGGCCCCCGGCGTCACGGTGCGGCACGTGCCGGCCGGGCCGTTCGAGCCGCTGGCGCGCGACGAGCTGCCCGCGCAGCTGTGCGCGTTCACCTCGGGCGTGCTGCGCGCGGAGGCGTTCCACGAGCCGGGCTACTACGACCTGATCCACTCGCACTACTGGCTGTCCGGCCAGGTCGGCTGGCTCGCCCGCGACCGGTGGGGCGTGCCGCTCGTGCACACCGCGCACACGCTGGCCAAGGTCAAGAACGCGCTGCTCGCCGAGGGCGACAAGCCCGAGCCGCGGACGCGCGTGATGGGCGAGGAACAGGTGGTCGCCGAGGCCGACTGTCTCGTCGCGAACACACAGGTCGAGGCTCGGCAGCTGGTCGACCTTTACGGGGCTTCGACGCACGCGGTGCACGCCGTGCCGCCGGGTGTCGACCTCGAACGGTTCACGCCCGGTTCGCAGCTGGAAGCGCGGCGCGAGCTGAACCTGTCCCCGGACGCGGTCGTGCTTGCCTTCGCTGGACGGATCCAGCCGCTCAAGGCACCGGACGTGCTGTTGCACGCGGCGGCGGAAATGCTGCGCCGGCGGCCGGAATTGGCTTCGCGGCTGGTGGTTTTGGTGGTCGGCGGACCGTCCGGCACCGGGTTGGAGCAGCCGCAGGCCTTGCGGGAATTGGCGGTGTCGCTGGGCATCGCCGAGCAGGTGCGGTTCCTGCCGCCGCAGAACGGGCTGAAGCTGCGCACGGTGTTTCGCGCGGCCGACGTCGTCGCGGTGCCGAGCTACAACGAATCCTTCGGCCTGGTCGCGCTCGAAGCGCAGGCCTGCGGCACGCCGGTGGTGGCGGCGGAGGTCGGCGGGCTGCCGGTCGCGGTGCCGCACGGGGTTTCCGGGCTGCTGGTTCCCTCGCACGGTGCGGCGGAATGGGCCGACGCGCTCGCCGCGGTCGCGCTGCGGCCGGACCGGCGCGCGGAACTGGCGTCCAACGCGGTGCGGCACGCGCAGCGGTTTTCCTGGCGGCGCACCACGGATTCCTTGCTCGACATCTATGCTCAAGCGACCAGAGCGTTCCGGCAGGCGCTGGAACTGCGGGCGGAGGTGGCAGTGTGAGCCTTGACGCGACTATCAAGTCCACTTTGGACTCAAGTGGGCTCAAGTACGACCGTCGCGGCGAAGGCCGTTATTTCGTGACGTTGCCGGGAACCAAGAAGCTGCAGACCAACTGCTGGCTCGTGGACGGCGACCACGCGTTCTCGGTGGAGGCGTTCGTCTGCCGCCGTCCGGACGAGCGGCACGAGGACGTGTACCGGTTCCTGTTGCAGCGCAACGCCCGGCTCTACGGCGTGCACTACACAGTGGACAGTCTGGGCGACATCTACCTCGTCGGCCGCTTCGGCAAGGAGACGGTGACCGAGTCCGAACTGGACAAGATCCTCGGCCAGGTGCTCGAGGCCGCGGACGGCGATTTCAACATCCTGCTGGAAATCGGGTTCGCCACGTCCATCAAGCGCGAATGGGACTGGCGCGTCTCGCGCGGCGAATCGCTGGCGAATCTCCAGGCGTTCAAACACCTCGCCGAACCCGCCGGCGGGCACGAACCGGGGTTGACCGAGTCGTAACCGATTCCGTGCAACGGCTCCGCCCAGTCGCTTCGTCTCACCGCCAACGACTGGAGGGAGACGGGAATGCGGACTCGATGGAGATGCGTGCTCGCGGGCGCCGCGCTGGTGCTGCTGGCCGGATGCAGCGGCAACAGCGCGGATTCGGCGAGGTCGGCTGTCGCGCCCGCGCAGCGGCAGGAGCAGGGGGCGGCGCCAAAGCAGGGGAACGCGCAGGCGACCGTGCCCGAACCCGGCGCGACTGATCGCAAGCTGGCGCGCAGCGCGCGGCTGGAACTGACCACCCCGAAGACGGACGACGTCGTGTCCCGCGCGAAGTCGATCGCGACCGGTGCGGGCGGTTACCCCGGACAAGAGAGCGCGACGGACGATTCCGCGTCGCTGACCTTGTCGGTGCCCGCGGAGAAACTCGACGGCGTGCTCGACCAGCTCAGCGGGCTCGGCCAGGTGAAACGGCGGGAAATCAGCGCACAGGACGTGACCGCGCAGGTGGTCGACGTGGACGCGCGGCTGGCGACCCAGCGGGCGAGCGTCGAGCGGATGCGCGCGCTGCTGGCGAAGGCGCAGTCGGTGTCCGAGATCGCGTCCGTCGAAAGCGAGCTGACCAGCCGCCAGGCCACGCTGGAGTCGCTGGAGCGGCAGCAGGCTTCGCTGGCCGGACGGGTCGCGATGGCGACCGTGTCGCTCTCGGTGACGCGGCAGGAGGCCGCCGCCCCGGCGGAGTCCGGCGGTTTCCTCGCCGGGCTGTCCGGGGGATGGGACGCGTTCGTCGTCTTCTGCACCGGGCTCGTGCGCGTGCTGGGGGTGCTGCTGCCGTTCGCGGTCGCGTTCGGGATCCCGGCCGGCGCGGTGTTCTGGTGGCTGCGGCGGCGGAAGGCCAGGCCCGCGGAGTGAGGGGCTGGCGGAACGGCTCGAGGGAGGGGGAGTCGCGATCTCGAGCCGTCCCGCTGCAGGTCCCGCCTTGCTGGACCCGGTGACGAGGGGGATGCCAACGGGGCCGGCGGGCCGCGGCTCGGCAGGGGGGAGACGAGCCGCGGTCACTGCCCGTGATCAGCCGGGAGTGCGTGGAATCCGGCTGAGCGGGACATGCCCAACCTGTCAGATGTCGACCAGTAATCACAAGACTACTGGTTACTCCGTTCGAGTGAAATTTGCGGACGGGGATAACAGTGTGCAGCGCCTTGCACTCTTTGGCCTGCTCGTCGGCAACCCTCCTGCGCGTCGGGGGAAAGTGTTACTCCCGGGTAACGCACTCTGGGTAGAGGGGTGGACGCACTACCGGCCGCGCTGGCGCGCTCTGGCAGGCTGGTGGCCATGGCCGAACTTGGGACCCTGGTGCTGCTGCGGCACGGACAGAGCACGTGGAACGCGGAAAACCTGTTCACCGGCTGGGTGGACGTGCCCCTTTCGGAGACCGGCGAGCGCGAAGCCCGGCAAGGCGGGCAGCTCCTCGCCGAGGCGGGGCTGCTGCCGGACGTGGTGCACACGTCGCTGCTGCGCCGGGCGATCAGCACGGCGAACATCGCCCTCGACGCCGCCGACCGGCACTGGATCCCGGTCAAGCGCGACTGGCGGCTCAACGAGCGGCACTACGGCGCGCTGCAGGGCAAGAACAAGAAGCAGACGCTGGACGAGTTCGGCGAGGAGCAGTTCATGCTCTGGCGCCGCTCGTACGACACGCCGCCGCCGGCCATCGACCCGAAGGACGAGTTCAGCCAGTCCGGCGACGCGCGGTACGCCGACCTCGGCGACCAGGCCCCGCTGACGGAATGCCTGAAGGACGTTGTGGCCCGCCTGCTGCCGTACTGGGAGTCGGCGATCGTCCCCGACCTGCGGGCAGGCCGCACCGTGCTGGTCGCCGCGCACGGCAACTCGCTGCGCGCGCTGGTGAAGCACCTCGACGGGATCTCCGACGACGACATCGCCGCGCTGAACATCCCGACCGGCATCCCGCTGCGCTACGACCTGACCGCGGACCTCAAGCCGGTCAAGGCGGGCGGCGAGTACCTGGACCCGGAGGCGGCGAAGGAAGCCGCCGCCGCGGTCGCGAACCAGGGCCGCTGACCCCTCCGCTGCTGACCCGCTCGTGAGTGGCGGCGCCGGTTAGAACCGGCATCGCCGCTCACGAGCGGAGTGGGCGGTCTGGCGGCAGTGCGGCGTCGCGTGGCTTCGTGGTGAGCGGCGGCACCGGTTCTCACCGGCATCGCCGCTCACGAGCCGGAAGCGGTGATCGCCTTCATCCCGGACACCTTCCACTCGCTGCCCTGGCGCACGAGGTCGAGGTGCACCGGCAGCCGGTTGGCCCCGGGGTGCTGGCCGCCGGTGGTCGTCAGCTGCGCGGCCAGCAACGCCGACGCGTGCGTGCCGTCCGGGCTTATCTGCGTCAGCGCGGCCGTCGAATCCGCGCCGTAGGTCGCCTTCGTCCCGGTCTGCTTGATGCGGTCCACGGTTTCCTGGCGGCTCTTCCGGAATTCGGTCAACAGCGGTTCCGCGGCCACGTTTTCCCAGGCCGCGTAGTTCCCGTCGATGTTCTGCGGGTCGACGGTCATCAGCACCCCGCCGTCCCGGCGAGCCGCCTCGACCGCGGAATCCCGGTTCGCGGCAAGGCCTTTCGCCGGCGCGGCGGCCGAGGCGATCGGGCCGCGCGGGTCGAAGTTCAAGTCCTCCAGCTGCCAGTGCCCGCTCGTCCGGACCGCGGTGACCAGCATGAGCGCGCCGGCCTGGTTCTTGGCCCCGTCCGGACGCTTGCTGTGCTGGGTGGCCGCGACCAGCATCCGCGCGTGGTCCGGGGTCAGTTCGGCCAATCCGGTTTCCATCACCTGCGTCTGCGTGGTCACCGGTTCGGCGCGGACCTCGGCGAACGTCTTGTCGAACTGCGCGCGGGCCCCGCCGGTCAGGTACTCCTGCTCGGTTTTCGCGACCTCGTCCGGTTTCGTGGAGTCGTAGCTGAACGCGGCCTCCACGGCTTTCTTGATGCCGGACATCGCGTCGCTGGTCGCCTGCGGGTCCACATAGGCCACATTCGCCGGTGCGGGAGCAGGAGAAGGCGCGGGCGGCGCGGGTTGCTGGGACGCGGCGCATCCGGCGGTGAGCAAGGCCGCGGCGAGAACAGCGCGCCTCACAGCAGACCCGCCTCCCGCGCGAGAGCACCCGCTTGGAACCGCGACGTCGCACCCAGTACATCCATCAATTCGGCCACCCGCCGACGGTACGTCCGCAGCCCGACGCCCATCGCCCGGGCCGCCTTTTCGTCGGTGGAACCGGAAGACAGCAGGTCGAGCAGCTGTGGCGTGTACTGGCGCAGTTCGGCGAACCGCGTCTCGTACGCCTCCATCGCGGTCGACGAACGCCACGCGGCCTCGAACAGCGACGAGATTCCGCGCACCAGATCCGGGGCGGTCACGACGTGGTAGCCAGGCCCGGCGGCGAGGATGGCGACGCGGCCGTCGAGCAGGATCGTCTCGTTGATCTCGTGGTCGCTGATCCGGACTTCCGCGCCGAGCTGGCGCAGCGTCTGCAGGTGCTCGGCGCCGGCCGGATCGAGCAGCACGCGCGACAGGTAGACCTTGCGGACCCGCAGCTTCGGCCGCGCGGGCAGCTCCCGGGCGAATTTCT
Organism: Streptomyces sp. AA4; assembly: GCF_000158875.1. NCBI lineage: Bacteria > Bacillati > Actinomycetota > Actinomycetes > Kitasatosporales > Streptomycetaceae > Streptomyces > Streptomyces sp. AA4. Next base: position 209,972 of record NZ_GG657746.1, read on the forward strand.
GCATCGCGGACCAGGTGTGCAGGTCGTTCGCGGCGCAGGCGAACTCGTCGGCGCCGGCGAGCAGGTGTCCGGCGCGCTCGACCAGTTCTCGTTCGTCGCGGATGGACGCGACTTCCTCGGCTCGGGGCACGGCGTCCAGTGTTCCCGCGTTGGCAGCTTGCTGCCAATTCCGCCGCCGGAACCCGCCGCGCCGCACAGTGGAGACATGACCGGAACGACACTTCCCGCCGCTGCCGCGGGCACCTGGCAGCTCGGCTCCCGCACCGTCAACCGGCTCGGCTTCGGTTCGATGCGGCTCGGCGGTTCGCTCGACCCGAACGTGCCTGCCGACGCCGACCGCGCGATTTCGGTGCTGCGCCGGGCCGTGGAGCTGGGCGTGAACCACATCGACACCGCGGCGTTCTACTTCGGAGCCGGCTGGTCGGCCAACGCGTTGATCAAGACCGCGCTCGCGCCGTACGGCGACGACCTCGTGCTCACCACCAAGGTCGGCCCGTCGCGCGACGAATCCGGCCAGTTCCGGCCGTTCGCCCGTCCCGACGAACTGCGCGGCCAGGTCGAGCAGAACCTGCGCGAACTCGGCCGTGACCGGATCGACGTCGTCAACCTGCGGATCGGCACCGGCCTCGAGCGCGGCACCGGCTCGCTCGCCGAGCATTTCGGCGTGCTGGCCGAACTGCGCGCCGAGGGACTGATCGGCGAGCTGGGCATTTCCAACGTCAGCGCCGAACACCTCGCCGAGGCGCAGGCGATCGCGCCGGTGGTGTGCGTGCAGAACCAGTACGGCCTGTCCGCCCGCCGCGAGGACGACGAGCTGTTGCGGCTGTGCGGCGAGCAGGGCGTGGCGTTCGTGCCGTTCTTCGCGGTCGCGAGCGGCGCGAGTGGACAGTCCGACGAACGGGTCGCCGAGGTTGCGCGCCGGCACGGCGTGACCGACGCTCAGGTGCGGCTGGCGTGGACGCTCGCGCAGGGCCCGCACGTGCTGGCGATCCCCGGCACAGGTGACCCCGCACACCTGGAACAGAACGTCGCCGCGGCCGCGCTGAAGCTGTCCGACGAGGACCTCGAGACCCTCGACGCGCACTGAGCGCTAAGCGGGTCGACTTGGCGGGAACATCTCGATCGGGTGAACAGGGCCTGACCCCGAGGCGAATATGTACCCCTCAGGTGTCACTCGCCTCACGACAGGGCTTCCAGGACTAGGCCGGAAGGCTACCGGGATGCTTACGATTCCCCCGTGACCACGCCTGTTGTCCTGCTGACGGCCATCGGCGCTCTTGTCGTCGGCGCGGTCGCCGGGTTCCTCGCGGCCAGGGTCCGCGCCCGGCGAGAGGCGGCGCGGCCCACCGGCCCGACCGTCGCGGAGCTGCTCGAACGGCTGATCCGCTCCTCGAACAACGGCGTCATCGTGCTCAACCGGTTCGGCGACCTGGTGCTGCACAATCCGCGGGCGTACGAACTCGGCCTGGTCCGGGTGAACCAGGCCGATCCGCGGGCGCGCAAGGCGGCCGAACAGGTGGTCGAGACCGACGAGCCGATGGAGGTCGACCTCTCGCCGCTGGAGAACCGCGGCCGCCGCCAGCCCGAGGCGGTGCTCGGCGAGGTCCGGCCGCTCGGCGACGGGTTCACCGTCGTCGAGGCCGTCGACCATTCCGAGGCGATCCGGCTGGAGGCGGTCCGCCGGGACTTCGTCGCGAACGTCAGCCACGAGCTGAAGACCCCGGTCGGCGCGATCGCGCTGCTCACCGAGGCCGTGCTGGACGCCGCCGAGGACGTCGAGGAGGTCCGCCGCTTCGGCGGCAAGATCCTGCGCGAATCCACCCGGCTCGGCCAGCTCGTCACCGAGCTGATCGCGCTGTCGCGCCTCCAGGGCGCCGAGCGGCTGCCGGACCTCAACGTGGTCGAGGTCGACGCCGTCGTGCGCGAGGCGCTCGGGCGCACCACGCTGTCCGCGGAATCCGCCGACATCACCATCACCACCGACACGCCGAGCGGCCTGCTCATCGAGGGCGACCGGACGCTGCTGGTCACCGCGTTGTCGAACCTGCTGGAGAACGCCGTCGCGTACTCGTCGGCGGGCAGCCCGGTGTCGATCTCGCGCCGGCTCGCCGACGGCATGGTCGAGATCGCGGTGACCGACCGCGGCATCGGCATCGCCGAGGACGAGCAGCAGCGCGTGTTCGAGCGCTTCTACCGCGCGGACAAGGCGCGTTCGCGCGCCACCGGCGGCACCGGCCTCGGACTGGCGATCGTGAAACACGTCGCGGCCAACCACGGCGGTTCGGTCGGCCTGTGGAGCCGTCCCGGCACCGGGTCGACCTTCACCCTGCGCATCCCCGCGCACGTGCGCACCGAACCCGCCGACACCGCACGCAAGGCCGCGCCCGCGCGGCCGGACAAGACCCCCGAGCGGACACCCCGGCTCGTGGCAACCGGGCAGGAAGTCTCCAGCCCAGACCATGGAGGAAACCTGTGACGAGGGTTCTCATAGTCGAGGACGAAGAGTCCTTCGCCGACCCGCTCGCCTTCTTGCTGCGCAAGGAGGGCTTCACCGCGGCGGTCGCGGTGACCGGCCAGCAGGCGCTCGAAGAGTTCGACCGCAACGGCGCCGACATCGTGCTGCTCGACCTGATGCTGCCCGGGATGAGCGGCACCGACGTCTGCAAGCAGCTGCGGCAGCGTTCCGCGGTGCCGGTGATCATGGTGACCGCGCGCGACAGCGAGATCGACAAGGTCGTCGGGCTGGAACTCGGCGCCGACGACTACGTGACCAAGCCGTACTCGGCGCGCGAGCTGATCGCGCGGGTGCGCGCGGTGCTGCGCCGCGGCGGCGAGCCGGGCAGCGACGGCGAACTCGCGCCGCTGGTGCTGTCGGCCGGACCGGTGCGGATGGACGTCGAACGGCACGTCGTGACCGTGGACGGCGGCGAGGTTTCGTTGCCGCTCAAGGAGTTCGACCTGCTGGAATACCTGCTGCGCAACGTCGGCCGGGTGCTCACCCGCGGCCAGCTGATCGACCGGGTGTGGGGCGCGGACTACGTCGGCGACACCAAGACCCTCGACGTCCACGTGAAGCGGCTCCGCTCGAAGATCGAGCCGGACCCGGGTTCGCCGCGGCACCTGGTGACCGTGCGCGGGCTCGGCTACAAGTTCGAGACCTGAGCCGCCCTTTCGAACCGTCCGTGAAGGACTCCTTGAGGGAATCTGATTCCCCCAAGGAGTCCTTCACGGCTTTTGTCCGGGTTTCCGTGCACACCGTGCCGGTCCGCGCACGCTGAGTTGATGTGGATCCGAGTGGAGTTGGTTACAGTTTCGAGACCTGGCACTGGGACCGGTACGCTGAATCCTCGTGCGCCTAGGGGTACTCGACGTCGGTTCCAATACCGTCCACTTGCTCGTGGTCGACGCCCACCGTGGCGCCCACCCGACCCCGATGCACTCCGAGAAAACGATGCTGCGGCTGGCCGAACAGCTCACCGGGTCCGGCGAACTGAGCCGTCCCGGCGAGGACGGCCTGGTCCGGGCGGTCGAATCGGCCAAGGCCGCGGCCGCGCGGCTCGGCTGCGAGGACGTGCTGGCGTTCGCGACCTCCGCGGTGCGCGAGGCGAAGAACTCGGCGAAGGTGCTGGCCAGGGTGGGCGCCGAGACCGGCGTCGACCTGCGCGTCCTGTCCGGTGAGGACGAGGCGCGGCTCACCTTCCTCGCGGTCCGCCGGTGGTACGGCTGGTCGGCCGGGAAACTGCTGGTGCTGGACATCGGCGGCGGATCGTTCGAGGTCGCGATGGGCCGCGACGAGGAACCCGAACTCGCCGAATCGCTCCCGCTCGGCGCCGGGCGCACCACCCGCACCCGCTTCCGCAACGACCCGCCGACCCGTTCCGAGGTCGTCGCGACGTCGGCCTGGCTCGAGGACCAGCTCGCCGGGCTCGCGAAGAAGGTCGCCGCGCAGGGCCTTCCGGACCGGGTCGTGGCGACCTCCAAGACGTTCCGCTCGCTCGCCCGGCTGACCGGGGCGGCCCCCTCGGCGGCGGGCCCCCGCGTGCGCCGTACGCTCACCGACACCGCCCTTCGCCAGCTCATCGCCTTCATTTCGCGGATGACCGCCGCGGATCTGGCCCAGCTGGAAGGCGTCAGCGCGAGCCGGTCGCACCAGCTCGTGGCGGGCGCGCTGGTGGCGCAGGCCGCGATGCGGGCGCTCTCCCTCACGGAGTTGGAGATTTGCCCCTGGGCGCTGCGAGAGGGTGTCATCCTGCGGCGGTTGGACCACGCCAACGGCGCGGACGAAACTGGGACCGCGGTCGCCGGCGTTTCGGCGAGCGGGGAGGACCGGTGACAGCAGCGGACTGGACTTGCCCGACGAAGACCAGGCACGGTGAAGAGGTGACGGACATGCACTGCACGGTGTCGATCGCGCGCGGCTCCGGAGGCAGGTGTGCCCGAGTGACCACAACCAACCCCGAGCGCGCTTTGGACAGCACGGTATGACGGACCAGACCGGCGGCGACCAGCCCCAGAAGACCGTGGCCGAACTGCTCGCCCAGCACGGGCAGCAGGTCGATGGCGGACGGCGACGCAGGCGCAGGGCGGCCGATGACGAGGACGAGGCCGCCCCGCGGCGCTCGGGCCTCACCGACACCGGACCGCAGGCGATCATCGACCGGGTGGCGTCCGAGGGCGGCACCCCGCCGCCTCCGTCGCGTCCCCCGGGCGGCCGCCGCCGTCCGGGCGCGGCCCCGCAGCCCGCCCCGCAGGACTCGGGCCAGTACCCGCGTCCCGGGCAGCAGCCTTCGGGCCAGTACCCGGCGCCGCAGGAAGCCGCGCCGCCGCCGCGGAACGGCCAGCCTTCCGGGCAGTACCCGGCTCCGCAGGAGTCCGGCCAGTACCCGGTGAACGGCCAGCAGGATTCGGCGTACGTGCGTCCCCCGGCTCCGCCGCAGGAGTCCGGGCAGTACCCGCGGCCGGCCAACGGCCAGCAGGATTCGGCCTACGTGCGCCCGCCCGCGCCGCCGCAGGAGTCGGGCCAGTTCGCCCGCCCCGCGCCGCCCGCGGCCGGTCCGCAGGGCACCGGCTACCTGCGTCCCGCCGCGCCGCAGGAGTCCGGTTACGTGCGTCCGCCCGCTCCGCCGCAGGAATCCGGGCAGATGCCGGTGCCGCCGCGCGGCCGTCCGCCGCGTCCGCAGGCCGCCGACGAGGAGACCCGCGGCGCGGTGCCGCCGGTCCGCCGTCGTCCGGCCCCGCCTCCGCCGTCCGCGCCGCCGGAGGGCGTTTTTGTTTCTTCCGGCTCGACGGTCTCGACGGCGACGCCCCGGAACCGCCCGCGACGCCGATGGCGAGCGGCGCGTTCCCCGCGCCCGGTGCTCCGGCAGCCCCTCCGAACCGGCCGCGGCGCGCCCCGGCCCGCCGCCCGGCGCCGAAGCAGGAGCCGCACACCGAGCAGTTCGACGCGATCGACGGCCCGCCCGCCGAGGGCGTCGCCGAGGACGCGCCGCCCGCGGGTCTCGCCGGCTGGCGCCAGCGCCGGCAGGCGGAACAGCTGGAGGACACCGAGGTCGGCATGATGCCGGCCGTCCCGCCCGCCGGGGCGAAGCCGGAGCAGGCTGAGGATTACGTCGAAGACGACTACGTCGACGACGGTTACGAGGACGAGTACCCGCCCGCCGCCGCGGATTACGACGCGGGCCCGCCGACCGCGGGCTACCCGGCCCCGATGCCGTTCGCGCCGGGCGGCAAGGACCCGGTCGAGGACGACCTCGCCGAGTACGAGCGCGAGTTCGCCGAGCCGTCCGGTTACCCGGAGAGCCAGCCGGACTTCGAGGGCGACGACGGCTACGGGTACGAGCACGCCGAAGGCTACGAGCACGCCGAGGGCTACGCCGAAGGCGACGAGTACGACGACTACCCCGAGGAAGCCGTCGCCGAGGACGCGCCGGAGGCCGAGCCGGAACCCGCGGTGTCCGCGGGCAAGCAGTGGCTGACCCTGGCCGGGCAGCTGGCGCTGGGCGTCGTCGGCGGGGCCGCCGTGTGGCTGGGCTTCAACTGGCTGTGGGTCAACCTCGCGCCGGCCGCGCTCGTGGGTGCGTTGCTGGTGATCGTCGCGCTGGTCTGGATCGTGCGGAAGATCCGCCGCGCCGAGGACCTGCAGACGACTCTGCTGGCGATTCTGGTCGGTCTGGTGGTGACGGTGTCGCCCGCGGCGCTGTTGCTGGTGGCCAAGTAGCGGGCCGCCGAGGACGCTGGGGCAGGATGGGCGCGTGAGTGAGAGCGCGCCCGTCCCCGTGGGTTTGAGCACTGCCTCGGTGTGGCCGCTGCGCGCGGGCGCGGCGTTCGAGCTGGCCGCGGATCTCGGCTACGACGGCGTCGAGGTCATGGTCTGGGCCGACCCGATCAGCCAGGACGTCTCGGCGATCCGGCGCTGGTCGCAGCGCACCGGGATGCCGGTGCTGTCGATCCATTCGCCGTCGCTGCTGATCACGCAGCGGATCTGGTCGCCGGACCCGGAGGTGCGCCTGCGCCGCTCCGTGGACGCCGCGCTGGAACTCGGCGCGCGCACGGTGGTGGTGCATCCGCCGTTCCGCTGGCAGCGCCGGTACGGCGACGCGTTCGGCGATCTGGTGGACGAGCTGGAGGACGCCAGCGGGGTCCACGTCGCGGTGGAGAACATGTTCAAGGTCCGCCCGCTGGGCGGCTCGCGGGACGCCCGCGTTTCGGCTTTCCGGCCGTCGATCGACCCGACGGACGTCGGATTCCGGCATTACACGCTGGATCTGTCGCATTCGGCCGCGGCACGGATGGACGCACTGGCGCTGGCCGACCGGATGGGGGCGGGATTGAGCCACGTCCACCTGGCGGACGGGACGGGGATCCCGAAGGACGAACACCTGATTCCGGGGCATGGCGGGCAGCCGTGTGCGGAATTGCTGGAGAAGCTGGTCAGTGACGGCTTTTCCGGTCAGGTGGTGCTGGAGGTCAACACGCGGCATGCGACGGGTGCGGCGTCGCGGGCCCGGGCGCTCGCGGAAGCCCTGCTCTTCGCCCGGTTGCATCTCGGGCAATGATGCGCGGGTGATCTTGCTCGGCTGTCCGGGCGGTCCCTGCCCGGCTCGGCTCGCGAAGGCGGCTGGGCACCGTAAAGTGCGGGCGTGACCTCGTTGCCATCGCCGTCTCCAGATTTCGCCGGACCCGGTTCCACGCGCCGTATCGCCGTGGCCGGTTGTCCGTGAGCGCGGCCGACGACACCGCGACCGCCTTCGACGCGGCCACCTCGGTCCGGTCGCTCGGGGACGGCACGTTCACCGCGACGTTGCGCGCGGAATGGGCGATCGGGGTCCATCCGCACGGCGGGTTTCTGGTGGCGTTGCTGGCGAAAACCGCCGCCGCCGCGTTGCACGAGCGCGGGGACGCGACGGTCGACCCGCTCGCGGTGAGCACCGAATTCCTGCACGCGCCCGCGCTCGGGCCGGTTTTGCTGCGCGCCGACGTGCGCAAAGTCGGCCGCCGGGTGTCGGTGGTCGCGGTGTCGCTCGAACAGCGCGGGCGGGCTTGCGTCGAGGCGAGGGTCACGGTCGGGCGGCTGCCGATGCGCCGTTCCGAATGGACGGATCTGCCGCAGATGCCCGCCGAACCGCCGTCGAGCGCGCCGCAGCTCGGCAAGGACACCCCGGAAGGCCCGTTCCACCTGTCCGCCGCCTGCGACGTCCGCCTGGACCCGGCGACCGCGGGGTTCCTGTCCGGCCGCACCGGCGACCCGCCCCGGCTGCGGATGTGGGCGCGGCCGCGCACCGGCCAGCCGGACGTGTACTTCTCGCTGCTGGCCGGCGACCTCAACCCGCCGGTGGTGGCGAACCTCGGCAGGCACGGCTGGGCCCCGACCGTCCAGCTGACCTCGCTGGTGCGCACCCGTCCGGCCCCCGGCTGGCTGCGGATCCTGGTCGAATCGCGCTCGGTGCACGAGCCGTGGTTCGACTCGGACGCGACCGTCGTGGACGCCCAAGGCCGCCTCGTCGCGCAGGTGCGGCAGCTGGCGCTCGCCCCGGCACCGGGCGGCTGAGCAGCGTTTGGCACGCTGAAGCGCATGAGTGTGATCGCGGTGCTGGGTGCGGGAAAGATCGGCGAAGCCCTGCTGTCGGGCCTGCTCAACGGCGGCCACGAGCCGGGCGACCTGCTCTTCACCGAACGGTACGAGGAGCGGGCGCGCGAGCTGGAGACGCGCTACCCGGGCATGAAAGCGGCGACCGTCGCGGACGCGGCGCGGCGGGCGGACATCCTCGTGGTCGCGGTGAAGCCGCAGGACATCGAGCCGGTGCTGGACGAGCTGGCCCCGCTGCTCGGGACGGGCTCGCTGGTCGTCTCGCTGTGCGCGGGGCTGCCGACCGCGTTGTACGAACGCCGGCTCGCCGAGGGCGTCCCGGTCGTGCGCGTGATGCCGAACACCCCGATGCTGGTCGGCGAGGCGATGAGCGCGATCTCACCCGGCAAGCACGCGACGGTCGAGCACCTCGCGACGGTCAAGGAGCTGCTGTCGCACGTCGGCCAGGTCGTCGAGGTGCCGGAGCGGCAGCAGGACGCGGTCACCGCGCTGTCCGGATCCGGTCCGGCGTACTTCTTCTACCTGGTCGAGGCCATGATCGACGCGGGCATCCTGCTCGGGCTGCCGCGTGCGCTGGCCGGGCAGCTGATCATCCAGTCGGCGGTCGGCGCGGCGAAGATGCTCGCCGAGGGCCAGGACCACCCGGTGCTGCTGCGCGAGGCGGTCACGTCCCCGGCCGGGACGACCATCAACGCGATCCGCGAACTGGAGAAGCACGGCGTGCGCGCGGCGCTGCTCGACGCGATCGAGGCCGCCCGCGACCGCTCCGAGGAGCTGGGCCGCGCCCACGAAAACTGAGCTCCCGCCTCCACCCCGGACCGGCCCCAATGCCACATTGGGTGCATCTGACGCACCCAATGTGGCGTTCGGTGCGTCGCATGCACCCAATGCCACATTGGGGCGCTTCGGGCCGTGGGGTGCGGGAAGGTGCCGGCGGAGACCGCTGGGCCGTTCAGGGTCGCCTATGCCGTAGCGGGGCAGTCGGCTGAATCCGGCAAACCGGACTCTGCTGGGCCGTCCGGGCTACGCGAAGGCCCAGGTGAGGGCCCATCCTGGTGACAGGCGTCGCACGAGTCCCACCTGTCCCGCTACCCTCGGAAGAGCACGTGCGTGTCGATACCACAGGTGGGGAAGCCTCGTGGCGCGACACGTGTCGAAGGACGCGGTAAACATGTCGCCGAACAAGAGGGAGGATTTGCCCGCGGTAGGGCAGGTCCAGTTTTTGACAGTCGCCGAAGTGGCCACGCTGATGCGGGTCTCGAAGATGACCGTGTACCGCCTGGTGCATTCGGGCGAACTTCCCGCGGTCAGAGTCGGGAAGTCCTTCCGGGTGCCGGAAAAAGCGGTGCACGAGTACCTGCAGGGTGCTTACTTCGACGTCGGGTAAGGGCGCCGCGTGGCTCCGCCGCTCCGTTGAGGGCGGTGGCGGGGCGGGGTCCGGGCGGTCGCCGGGCATGCGTGAAACCATGCCCGCCGACCGGCCCGCGCCGGGACGCTAGTAGCCTGGTAAACCGCTCGTGCCTGTGCGCTCCACCCGTTGGACGCTGCGCCGGGCAGCGTGACCGACGACCAAAGAGGAGCGCCCATGGGTTCCGTGATCAAGAAGCGCCGCAAGCGCATGTCGAAGAAGAAGCACCGCAAGCTGCTGCGCCGTACGCGCGTGCAGCGGCGCAAGGCCGGCAAGTGAGCCGTCCTCGCGATTGAGGTTTCGTGGCCCGTCCAGTCTCTGGACGGGCCACACTCATGTTCGGGCCTTTCTGCGCCCGATCGAGTGAGGTGCGGATCGCAATCCGGACGTCCCTCGTAAAAACGAGGTAAGCCCTGGTCAGAAGGGTGTCCCTGGCCGGTAACATGGCAGGCGCATCAGCGCGATGCTTTCAGCGAGTGCAAGTTCGCGCACCCCGAGTGATCACTCCGTCTTGCACACTGCTGCCGATCAGGGAGTTCCATGGCCTCGAACATCGTGCTCGTCACCGGGGTCGCCGGCGACCTTGGCGGGAAGCTGCTCGCCAGGCTCGGCGCGCATCCGGATCTCGAGCGGGTGATCGGCGTCGACACCGCCCCGCCCGCCAAGGACATCCAGCAGCGGATGGGCCGCGCCGAGTTCGTCCGCGCCGACATCCGCAATCCGCTCATCGCGAAGGTGATCAGCAGCGCCGAGGTGGACACGGTCGTGCACACCTCGTGCACCGCGCATCCGGCCGGGCCGAGCCGGCGCGCGGCGGTCAAGGAAGTCAACGTCATCGGCACGATGCGGCTGCTCGCCGCGTGCCAGCGCGCGCCGAAGGTGCGCAAGCTCGTGGTGAAGTCCAGTGCCGCGGTGTACGGCGCGGGCGCGCGTTCGCAGGCGGTGTTCACCGAGGATTCGGAGCTGATCCCGCCGTCGTCCAGCGGCTACGCGAAGGACGCGGTCGAGATGGAGGGCTACGTGCGCGGCCTCGCCCGCCGCCGCCCGGACCTGACGATCACGCTGCTGCGGTTCGCGAACATCATCGGCCCCGAGGTCGACACCGTGCTGGCCCGGTACTTCTCGCTGCCGGTCGTGCCGACGGTCTTCGGCTACGACTCCCGGCTGCAGCTGTTGCACGGGTCAGACGCGCTGTCAGTGCTGGAAATGGCGACGGTGGAAGACCGGCCGGGCGTGTTCAACGTGGCCTCCGAGGGCGTGCTGACGCTGTCGCAGGCGATCCGCCGGGCGGGCCGGGTCGGGCTGCCGATGCCGCGGGCCGTGGTGCCGTCGGTCGGCAAGCTGCTGCGCGGCGCCCGGGTGGTCGATTTCTCGCCCGACCAGGTGCGGCTGCTGAACTTCGGCCGCGCGGTCGACATCACGAAGCTCAAGAAGGAGTTCGGGTACACGCCCCGCTGGACCACCCGCGAGGCGTTCGACGATTACGTGGCCGGCCGAGGCCTGCGTCCGGTGCTCGACGGCGGCGCGCTGGCCGGGCTGGCCGGCAAGGTGCTCGAGGCCGCCGCCACCGGGCAGGCGCGCCGATGAGCCACGCGACGAGGGCCGGAAGCGAGGCGAATCCCGTGAACAGTGCCGAGGCACAGGTCATTCCGCTGCATGGACCCGGCCGGGAGAAGCCGGCCGACGCGCGCGAACCGGTCGAGGAGCGGGTGGACGCGCCGGTCGTCGAGTTCCCGGCGCAGCCGTCCCGTCCGGTGCGCGAGCCCGCGGGCGATCCGTTGTCGGAGTCGGTGCGGAGCGCGCTGACCTTCCTGCGGCATCGGCTCACCGGCGACTACGCGGTGGACGAGTTCGGGTTCGACGCCGAACTCACCGAGACACTCCTGCTGCCGCCGCTGCGCGCGCTGTACGAGAAGTGGTTCCGCGTCGACACCTTCGGCGTCGAGAACCTGCCGAAGGCGGGCGGCGCGCTGCTGGTGTCGAACCACTCCGGCACCTTGCCGCTCGACGCGTTGATGACCGCGGTCGCGGTGCACGACGAGACCGGCGGACGGCACCTGCGCGGCCTCGGCGCCGATCTGGTGTTCAAGCTGCCGCTGGTCGGGTCGTTCGCGCGCAAGTCCGGGCAGACGCTCGCCTGCAACGCCGACGCCGAACGGCTGCTGACCAACGGCGAGCTGGTCGGCGTGTGGCCGGAAGGGTTCAAGGGCGTCGGGAAGCCGTTCTCCGCGCGGTACAAGCTGCAACGCTTCGGCCGCGGCGGCTTCGTGTCCGCGGCGATGCGCGCGGGCGTGCCGATCATCCCGGTGTCGGTGGTCGGGGCCGAGGAGACGTACCCGAAGATCGGCGAGCTGAAGGTGCTGGCGCGGCTGTTCGGGCTGCCGTACTTCCCGGTGACGCCGTTCTTCCCGCTGCTGGGCCCGCTCGGCGCGGTGCCGCTGCCGACGAAGTGGACCATCGAATTCGGCGAACCGATCCGCACCGACGACTACGGCCCGGACGCGGTCGAGGATCCGATGCTGGTGTTCACGCTCACCGACCAGGTGCGCGAGTCGATCCAGCACGCGCTATACCGGCGACTTTCGCAGCGGCGCAGCGTTTTCCGCGGCTGAGCGTCAGCCGGGCAGCCGCCAGCCGCGGCGCACTGAGCGTTCGCAGCGCTGAGGTTCGTCGCCGACGCTGACGAACAGCGCGGTCAGCAAAGGCGCGCCGTGGTCGAGCGTGGTGCGCGGCAAGGGACCGTTGGCGACCAGCGAGACCAGGCCGTGCGCGATGGCCCAGCTTTGCGTGGCGAGTTCGAGTGCGTCGAGGCCTTCGCGGTACCGGCCGGTGTCGCGGCCTCGGGCGGCGGCTTGCACCAGGTATTCGAGGGTGTCGTCGGCGGCTTGGGCGTCTTCGAGCTCGAAGTTGGCGTCGAACATCACGCGGTACAGGTCCGGGTGGTCGAGCGCGTTGCCGAGGTACGCGGAGATCAGCGCGGCGTGGTCGCGCACCGGATCGGCGGACTGGCTGACCTCGGCCATCCGGTGCGCCAAACGGGTAAAACCCTCCTGGCGCAAGGCTTTCCAGAGACCGTCCATATTGTCGAAGTGCGTGTAGACGGCCATCGTCGACACTCCGGTCCCGGCGACGAGCGAGCGCAGGGTGATCGGTTCGCGGGTGCGGAGCATCTGCGCTGCCCGTTCGAGCAGCAAGGTGCGCACTGCCGGATCCTTCGCCCTCGCCATGGCGGCATTCTATAGCATTGCAATGCTATGTTTGAAGGACCGATGATCTTTCCCGGCTTCAGGAGGAGAACATGACTGTCACCCTGGTCAACCCAGCTGCGCTGCCGCAGGTCGGCCTCTACCGCCAGGTGTCCGTCGCGACTGGCTCCAGGACGGTCCGCATCGCCGGGCAGGTGGCGCGGACTGCCGACGGCGGGCACGTCGGGGACGGGGATCTGGCCGCGCAGGTCGAGCAGGCTTACCTGAACGTGGCCGCGGCGCTGGCCGAGGTGGGCGCGACCTTCGCGGACGTCGCGCGGCTGACGGTGTACTTCGTCGAGTGGTCGCCGGAGAAGATGGGCGAGTTCGTCGAGGGCGTGCAGCGCGCGGAGAAGAAGCTGGGCATCGCGATCCAGGCCCCGTTGACGGGGATCGGCGTGGCGTTCCTGGCGGAGCCGGACCTGTTGGTCGAGGTCGAGGCGACCGCAGTCCTGGACTGAAGCCTCAGCGGCGGCGGTACGCCATCCCCGCGGCGACCGCCCCCGCGACCGCGCCCGCGCCGAGTACCGACGGGACTCCGATGCGGGCGGCTTTGCGGCCGGTGCGGAAGTCGCGGATTTCCCAGCCTCGGGCGCGGGCGACGTCGCGCAGGCCGCTGTCCGGGTTGACCGCGACCGCGGTGCCGACGACCGACAGCATCGGGACGTCGTTCTGCGAATCCGAATAAGCCGTGCAGCGCTTGAGGTTCAGGCCTTCGCGCGAGGCGAGCGCGCGGACCGCGTGCGCCTTCGCGCGGCCGTGCAGCATGTCGCCGACCAACCGTCCCGTGTAGACGCCGTCCTTGGTTTCCGCGACCGTGCCGAGCGCGCCGGTGAGGCCGAGGCGGCGCGAGATGATCGCGGCGAGTTCGATCGGCGTCGCGGTGACGAGCCACACGCGCTGGCCCGCGTCGAGGTGCATCTGCGCGAGCGCGCGGGTGCCGGACCAGATCTTGTCCGCCATCAGCTCGTCGTAGATTTCCTCGCTCATCGTGGTGAGCTCCTCGACCGTGCGACCGGCCACAAAGGACAGCGCGCGCTCGCGGTGGGTCTTGATGTCGGCCTTGTTCTCGCGCCCGCCGATGCGGAACTTGACCTGGTCCCACACGAAACCGGCGAGGTCGGCCGAGGTGAAGAACTTGCGCGCGGCGAGCCCGCGCGCGAAGTAGAAGATCGACGCGCCCATCATCATCGTGTTGTCCACGTCGAAGAAGGCGCCCGCGGTGAGGTCGGGCGGCGCGGGCGGAACCGTCGTCGCCAGCTGAGCCGAGGAGGCGGCCGCCTCGGCCGAAGCCTCGCCCGCGAGCGTGGCGAGCCGCTCCAGTTCCTGACTCTTATCCTTGCCACGCCAAGCTGACACGCACACCGCCTCCAGGTTCGGGCACGTCCCGGCGGACGACGCCGACCGGGTCCTGCAGCACAGGGTAGCGACCGGGCGACTCACCCGTTGGAGATGTGGCGGGGACCTCGGACAGGGGTTGCCGGGTTGTGCTGATCACGGCTCGGGGGAGTGGCGAAGGTCGCGTCAGCCGACGACGATCGGCGGGAGCCCGGGCAGCAGCGGCGGGATCGAGACGACCGGCGGGGGCGCGGGCCGGGTCGGGATCCGGGGCGAGGTCGGGGCCGTGATCGGCGGCGGGAAGCTCGGCGGCGCGGGCGGGTGCGGGATCTCGGCCGACGTGCGGGTCGGCGTGGGCGTGCCCGGGCTGCTGAGCGTCGGCGACGAGACCGAGCGCACCGGCAGCGGGGAGTCCGAGGGCGGGACGCTCGTCCCGGGAGCCGGCGGAGGCGGGCTGCTCGGCGTGGAGCCGCCGGGCGACAGCGGTTGCTGCGTGCACGCGCCGCGCGCGGGCAGCAGGCCCAGTTCGTCGGTGGTGCCGGTGGTGATCTGGTAGCAGCTCAGCCGCGAGCCGAGCGCGGAAGTCCGCTGCTGGACCCGGTCGAGCAGGAGACGGGCCTGCCGGAAGTCCTCGAGGGCGGACGCCGGAATGCCGGTCCGCTCCGACTCCAGCTGCCGCGCCTGGCTCTGCGCCCACGCTTCCAGCGAGGTCAGCCGGGTGCGGTTGCCGCTCGTGGTCGCCAGTTCGGTGAGTTCGGCCACGCCCGCGCGGACGTCGTTGCCGAAATCGTGCAGCGCGGTTTCGTACGCCGCCGGGCTGGCGTCGTTCATCCGGCCCAGTTCGGTGACGCGGTTCGCGGCGAACTTCAGGTGCTTCTCGGCCTTGGCTTCGTCGCCGAAGGTCAGGCCGAGCGACGTGACCTCGCCGGCTCGCTTGACGCTGTACAGCGCGTCTCCGGGCAGGGCGTCGCGCGAAAGCAGCAGTGTGAGGCCGCCCAGCCCGAGAATCAGCGCGATGCCCGCGGCGGCGAGGTCGGCCATGCGCGGCCGCCACCGCCGGCGCGGAAGCGGTTCGCCGATGCGGCCTTCGATCTCGGCGCGGATCCGGGCCCGGGTCGCGGGATCGGGCGCCCCGGCTTGGCCTAGTTCGCGCAGGGCGCCGACGAGGGCCAGCTCTTCGGCGAACTCGTCCGCCTGCTGCCGGGAGGAAGCATTGATCGCGTCGTCGAACCGCTCGCTCTCGGTCCGACCACGCGAAAACCACCCGGGCACGCCCACGGTGCTGCTCCGTCTCACCCAACGCCCGGCCCTGACCGCCGGTCTGCGTGAGAAACGATTAAGACGCCGGAAAAGTTACGGCTGTTCGTTGAACGATCAACGCAAGCCGGTGGGCAGCAGCTGCGCGAGCCGCCGGACGGCCCGGTGCTGCAGCGCCTTCACCGCGCCCTCGTTGCGGTCCATGATCTGCGCGGTCTCCGCGACCGACAGACCCTGCAGGAACCGCAGCACAATGCATTCGCGCTGGTCCTCGCCCAGCTCGGCGACGCAGCGCAGCAGCTCGGCCCGGGTCGCGCCCGCGATCGCCTGCTGTTCGGGCCCGGCCTGGGCGGCCGGTCCGACCGGTCCGCCGGGCACGCCGCCCGGTTCGGCGACCTCGTCGGTGACGACCTCGAGCCGGAACCGGCTGGACTTCACGTGGTCGAGGATCAGGTTGCGGGCGATGGTGACGAACCACGCGCCGACGTCGCGGCCCTGGTAGCTGACCGACGTGATCCGGCGCAGCGCGCGCAGGAAGGTCTCGCTGGTGACGTCCTCGGCCAGGTCGCGGTCGCCGAGGCGGAAGAGCGCGTAGCGGTAGACGACGTCGACGTACCGGTCGTACAGCTGGCCGAACGCGGAGGAGTCGCCCGCCTGCGCGGCCCGCACCAGCTCCCACGCCTCGGCCTTCGCGACCTCGGCGGCGTCCGGTTCGGATTCGGCCTTGGGCAGCGGCACGGCGGCCGCGGACGAGCCGAACACGCGGTCGGCGAACATCGCGACCGGACCGCGGTGCGCGGCGGCGGACAGGGTGATCGGACGGGTCATCGGGCGGCACCTCCGGCTGTCCCTGGTGCGGCCGGGCGCGTACCCGAGGGCGTGCGGGCGTGCCGCGGCGCGTGTTCCACACCCTCGTGGACCGGCAGCTTCGGCACGACGACTCCCTTGTTCGGGTCACCCGGCAGTGATCAACGCCACCCGGCGACGCACAGCAGCATACGTGTTGTTACCGCGAAGTAGGTAGTGTCCCGGTCAGGCAGAGGTGCGACGATCTCGCGGCATCCCCATTACGGGTGACAAGATGACGAATCCGCAACGGAACGGGAGGGGTGGGGGTGGACCGGATCAGCACCGCCCACGGCGTCGCCGGCCTGCTCGCCGACGCGGCCGGCCGCTGGCCGGAGCGCACGGCGATCACCGAGACGGGCACGGGCGTCACGCTGACCTGGCGAGAGCTCGACGAGGCGGCGCACGCGCAAGCACGCCGGCTGGTCTCCTCCGGCGTCGAGCCGGGCGACCGGGTGGTGCTGCGGCTCCCCACGTCGGCTGACTTCGCGGTCGCCCTGTTCGCAGTGCTGCGCGCGGGCGGCATCGCCGTGCCGCTGTCCCCGCAGGCCCCCGCGCCCGAACTGGAACGGCTGCTGGAGCATTGCGGCGCGAAACGCGTGGTGCAGCGCGACGACGCCGAACTGCCTGAGGGCGTCACCGGTCTGCCGCCGCGCGGCACCGAGCCGGGCGACCCGGTCGACCTCGCCCGCTCCGGCGAGGACATCGCGGTCATTTCGTACACCTCCGGCACGACCGGGCCGCCGCGCGGAGTGCTGCTCTCGCACCGCGCGTTGCTGGCGAACCTGGCCCAACTGTCCCAAGTGGACGGAGTGACCGAGCACGACGACCGGGTGCTGGTGTCGATCCCGCTCTTCCACGTCTACGGCCTCGGTCCGGGGCTGCTCATGGCGACCGCGGTCGGGGCGACGCTGGTGCTGTCCGAGCGCTTCGAGGCCCGGCGGACGCTCCAGGACTGCGCCGAGCATCGCGTCACGGCGATCACCGGCGTGCCCGCGATGTACAACGAATTCGCCGCGCTCGAACCGGAAGAACTGGCGCACGGGCTGGCGACGGTGAAGCGGCTGACGTCCGGGGCCGCGCCGCTGCATCCGAAGGTGCTCGCGGCGATCCGCGAGGCCGCCGGGCTCGACGTGTACGAGGGCTACGGGCTCACCGAATGCGCGCCGGTGGTGACGTCGACGCTGGTCACCGGCTATCCGAAGCCCGGCTCGGTCGGGCGGCCGCTGCGCGGGATCGAGCTGCGGCTGGTGGATTCCGACGGGTCCGCGGACGAACTGCCGCTCGACCCCGACGAGCCGGACGACGTGTTCGAGGAGGGCGGCAGCACCGGGCTGGTGTCGGTGCGCGGCGCGAACCTGTTCTCCGGGTACTGGCCGGACGGCGCGCACGGGCCGGACGCGGAAGGCTGGTTCCGGACCGGCGACGTCGGCTACCTCGACTCAGACGGCGACCTGCACCTGGTCGACCGGGCCAACGACTTGATCATCGTCAACGGCTTCAACGTCTTCCCGCACGAGGTCGAGGAAGTGATCTCGCAGCTGCCCGGGGTGGCCGAGGCCGCCGTCGTGGGCGTGGTCGACGAGCGAAGCGGCGAAGCGGTGAAGGCGGTTGTGGTGCCGGCGGAGGGCGCGGCGTTGTCGGAACAGCAGGTAGTGGACCAGTGCGCCGCGAATCTCGCCGGCTACAAGGTGCCGCACACCGTCGAGTTCGCCGAGACGTTGCCGCATTCGGCGACCGGGAAGCTGCGCCGGCTGAAGCTGCGCTGATTAGGCTGGTCCCGTGCACAAAGTGACCGTGATGAGCCGCGAAGGATGCCACCTGTGCGAGGTGGCCGAGGCGGACGTCGCGCGGATCTGCGGCGAGCTGGGCGTGCCGTGGGAAACCGCGGATGTCGACAGCGACCCGGAATGGCAGGCCGAATACGGCGACCAGGTGCCGGTGATCCTGATCGACGGCGTCGAGCACGGGTACTGGCGCGTCGAGGAAGAACGGCTGCGCGCGGCACTGCGGTAAGCAACCCGTAACCGCTTCGAACGGGCCAGATGCGGCCGCACCCGCCGAAGATGGTGGGGTGAGTGCGTTGAAAGAAGCCCCGCCGACCGCCCGGCCGCGCCTGTCGCTGGGCATCGCGACGTTCATCGGCCTGGTCTCGCTGGCCGTCGCGCTGGGCGTGGGGCATCTGGTCGCCGGATTCGTCGGATACAGCGCGTCGCCGTTCGTCGCGGTCGCGGATTTCGTGATCGCGCACAGTCCGCACGCCGTCGTGGTGTGGGCGGAGCAGACGATCGGGACCGCCGACAAGACCGTGCTCAAGATCGGCCTGGCCGTGGTGCTGCTCGGGTTCGCGGTGCTGGCCGGACAGCTTTCGCGCAGTCGTCCGCTGCCGGGCCAGCTGCTGGTGGTCGTGGTCGGCGCGTTCGGCATCTACGCGGTGTTCGAGCGCACGGACGTCGGACAGCTCGCGTTGCTGGCTCCGGTGCTGGCGCTGGGTGCTTCGCTGCTGGTGTTCAGCTGGCTGCATCGCCGGGCATTGCCGCCGGAAACCGAACCGCGGCAAGGACTCAACCGTCGTCAGGTCTTGCAGCGCGGCGCGGGAATCGCGGCCGGCGCGGGCGTGGCGGCGATCGTCGGCGAAGTCGTGGCCACGACCGGCAGCGCGACCGGCTCGCGCGCGTCGATCGGGCCGCTGGTCGCAGCGAAGAAAGCCCCGCCGCTGCCGCCGGACGCGGACTTCCACAAACTCGGTTCGCCGCCGTTCATCACGCCGAACGGGAGCTTCTACCGGATCGACACCGCGTTCGTCGTGCCGCAGGTGCGGGCCGAGGACTGGACGCTGAAGATCCACGGCATGGTCGACCGCGAGGTGAGCTTCTCCTACGCGGACATCCGGAACCGCCCGCTGGTGGAGCGGACCGTGACGCTCACCTGCGTCTCCAACGACGTCGGCGGCGACCTGATCTCCACCGCGAACTTCATCGGCGTGGACCTGGTCGACCTGCTCGACGCGGCGGGCGTGCACGCGGGCGCGCAGCAGATGTACGCGACGAGCGTCGACGGGTTCACCTGCGGCACCCCGGCCAACGTCGCGCTCGATCCGGCCCGCGGCGCGATGCTGGCGATCGGCATGAACGGCGAGCCGCTGCCGGTCGAGCACGGCTTCCCGGCGCGGATCGTGATCCCGGGGTTGTACGGCTACGTCTCGGCGACCAAATGGGTCACCGACCTGGAGTTCACCACCTGGGACGCGCGCCAGGCGTACTGGCTGCAGCGCGGCTGGGCGGAACAGGCCCCGATCAAGACCGAATCGCGGATCGACGCGCCGGCCAGCGGGACGTCGGTGCGCGCGGGCAAGGTCCGGGTCGCGGGGACGGCGTGGGCGCAGCACGTCGGGATCGCGAAGGTCGAGGTGCGGGTGGACCAGGGCGCGTGGCTCCCGGCGACGCTTTCGGCCGAGGTCAACAAGGACACCTGGCGGATGTGGTGGGCCGAGGTGCCGGTCCCGCCGGGCAGCCACACGGTGACGGTGCGGGCGACGGACCAGTCCGGGTACACGCAGACGGACCACCCGGCGGACCCGGTTCCG
The DNA here is from genome assembly GCF_000158875.1 of Streptomyces sp. AA4. NCBI lineage: Bacteria > Bacillati > Actinomycetota > Actinomycetes > Kitasatosporales > Streptomycetaceae > Streptomyces > Streptomyces sp. AA4. The sequence continues at coordinate 229,738 of NZ_GG657746.1, forward strand.
GACGGCGCGACCGGGTGGCACACGGTGCCGTTCACCGCCGCCTGAACCTGCTCGTCTTCTACGCGGCCGCGAGCGGGGTTGTGCTTCTGGTCATGCGGATGACCAGTGACTTTGTGCATGCGTTCACAAGTGGACTACCGTAGGAACCCGTCCCCGCGAGGACCGGCATCGAACCGGACGGAAGCTGCGGGGTCAAGGGTTGGTTTTCCACTGCCGGTCGAGGCAGGTGGGGGACAGCGCGGGCACGAAGCCGGATTGAGGAGAAGTCAGCGTGGTGACACAGCGGGGCGGGCGCGGCGGTGCCGAACCGCCGGCCACGCCTCCCCGCGACGAATCCGGGGGTGCCGAATCCGCGCCGCCGGCCGCTCGCCGGTCCGGTGGACGGCACGCCGCGGGCAGTCGCCGTCGAGCCACGGTGAGCGAGAACGGCTTGGCGCGCAACGGAAACTCCGCCGCGGACCCGGAGAATGGGCACGACCAGGTCGCGGGCGGTGGAGAGCACGCTGCGGGCAATGGGCGAGTCAACGGCAACGGCCGCGCCAGCCGGGCAGCCGCCCGAGCCGCCGCCGAAGCCCAGGCTGAAACCCCCGCGGACAGCGAAGCCAAACCCCGCACCCGCCGCGCCGCCCGGACTCCCCGTCCCGCGCCCGACGCCGACAACGCCCCGACCGCCGAGATGCCCGCCGTCTCCGACGCGGAGGACACCGCGGTCCGCGCGAAGCAGATCCCGGAGGCCGCCGTCGCGCGGCTGGCCGTCTACCTGCGGATCCTCTCCGGTTTGGCCGAGCAGGGCGCGACCACCGTCTCCAGCGAGGAACTCTCCGCCGCGGCGGGCGTGAACTCCGCCAAGCTCCGCAAAGACCTCTCCTACCTGGGCTCCTACGGCACCCGCGGCGTCGGCTACGAGGTGCAGGTGCTCGTCAGCCAGATCGAGCGGATCCTCGGCCTCACCCGGCAGCACCGCGTCGCCGTGGTCGGGATCGGCAACCTCGGCCACGCCCTCGCGAACTACGGCGGCTTCCCCGGCCGCGGCTTCCCGGTCGAGGCGCTCTTCGACCTCGACCCCGACCTGATCGGCGTCCCCGTGGGGGGTCTCCCGGTCTCGCACATGGACGACATTCCTCGCGTTTGCTCCGAACGGGAGATTTCCGTGGGGATCATCGCCACACCTCCTACCGCCGCGCAGTCGGTGTGCGACAGGCTGGTGGCAGGCGGCGTCCAGTGCATCCTCAACTTCGCGCCGGTAGTGCTCCAGGTGCCGGCACACGTCGAGGTCCGCAAGGTCGACCTGGCTGTCGAACTGCAGATCCTCTCGTTCCACGTGGCCCGGCGCGCCGACAGCGCGGCGAGCACGGGGTCCGCTGGGGAAAACCAGGGGAATCCCGGGTTACCCGGAACCGGCGGGGCCGCCGACAATGGCAACGGCGGACGTAACGGCGCCGGCACGGACGGCGGTCTCGGAATGGTGGTGCGCTGAATGAGCGTGTTGGCGGTCGGGCTCTCCCATCGCAGTGCGGATCTCGGCACGCTCGAGCGTGCGGCGATCCCCGCGGACGAGCTGACCAAGGTCCTGCACGACCTGCAGCAGGCCGAGCACATCAGCGAGGTCATGCTCGTCTCGACGTGCAACCGCATCGAGGTCTACGCCGTGGTCGAGACGTTCCACGGCGGCGTCAACGACGTCTCGGAGGTGCTCTCCCGCAAGGCCGGGATGGAGCCCGCCGAGCTGTACGACAGCCTGTACGTGCACTACGCGGGCGCGGCCGTCGAGCACCTGTTCTCCGTCACCTCGGGCCTGGACTCGATGGTGGTCGGCGAGACGCAGATCCTCGGCCAGATCCGGTCCGCGTACGCGACCGCGCGCGACGCCGGCACGGTCGGCCGCACGCTGCACGAGCTGATCCAGACCACGCTGCGCGTCGGCAAGCGCGTGCACTCCGAAACCGGGCTCGACCAGCTCGGCGCGTCCGTCGTGTCCGAGGCGCTGGCCGCCGCGGGGGACATCGCGGGCAAGCACGCGCTGATCGTCGGGGCCGGTTCGATGGGCGCGCTCACCGCCTCGCAGCTGCGCAAGGCCGGGATCGCCGAGATCACCGTGGCCAACCGCACCGAAGCCAACGCCGTCCGGCTGGCCGAGAAGGTCGTCGCGGAGGGGATCCCGGCCCGTTCGGTGCCGCTGTCCGCCCTCGCCGAGGCGGTCGAGCTGGCCGACGTCGTCGTGGCGTGCACCGGGGCGCAGGACGCGGTCTTCCTCGCCGGGCACGTGCCCGCGCGCGCCGGGCGTCCGCTGGTCGTCTGCGACCTCGGGATGCCCAAGGACGTCGACGCCGCGGTCGCCGAACTCGCCGACGTCACCGTGGTCGACCTGGAGACGATCCAGCGCCGCATGCGCGACGCGGGAGCCCCGACCACCGAGCGGCAGACCGCCAAAGCCAACGGCATCGTGCTCGACGAGGTGCGCGAGTACCTCGCCGGACAGCGCAGCGCCGAGGTCACGCCCACGGTCACCGCGCTGCGCAGGCGCGCGGCCGAGGTGGTGGACGCGGAGCTGCTCCGCCTGGACAACCGGCTGCCGGAACTCGACAGCCAGGTTCGCGAAGAGGTCGGCCGCACGGTTCGCCGCGTGGTCGACAAGCTGCTGCACGCGCCGACGGTGCGGGTCAAGCAGCTGGCCGCCGAGACGGCCGACACCGACTACGCCAACGCGTTGCGGGAACTGTTCTGCCTCGACCCGCAGGCTCCTGCGGCCGTGGCGAGCCCGACAGCGCCGGACACCGAGAAGAAGCGGTAAGTGACCAGAGTCATTCGCATCGGCACGCGGGGCAGCAAGCTCGCCCTCGCGCAGACCGGCATCGTCGCCGACACCATCCGCGCCACCGGGGCGGAGGTGGAGATCGTCACGGTCACCACCCCCGGCGACCTCTCCAGTGCGCCGATCTCGCAGATCGGGGTCGGCGTGTTCACCTCGGCGCTGCGGGAAGCGTTGCTGCGCAACGAGATCGACGTCGCCGTGCACTCGTACAAGGACCTGCCCACCGCACCCGAGGCCGGCCTCGTGCTGGCCGCGGTGCCGCCGCGCGAGGACCCGCGCGACGCGCTGATCGCCCGCGACGGCCTCACCCTCGGCGAGCTTCCGCCGGGCGCGAAGGTCGGCACCGGCGCGGCGCGGCGGATGGCTCAGCTGCGCGCGCTGGGTCTCGGTTTGGAAATCGTGCCGATCCGAGGCAATATCGATACCCGCATGCGCAAGGTGACCGACGGCGAGCTGGATGCCGTGGTCCTCGCGCGTGCCGGACTGGCCAGGGTCGGCCGGGTGGACGAGATCACCGAAACCCTCGACCCGATCCAGATGCTGCCCGCCCCCGCGCAGGGGGCGCTGGCGCTGGAATGCCGGGCCGCCGACGTGGACATCGAGCACCTGCTCGCGTCCGCGGTGGACGACGAGACCACGCGGGTCGCGGTGACGGCCGAACGGGCTCTGCTCGCCGCGCTCGAAGCCGGGTGCAGCGCGCCGGTGGGCGCGCTCGCCGAGATCGTCGAGGACCTCGACGACGAGGGCGCGGTGGTGGAACGGATCTCGCTGCGCGGCACCGCTGCCGTCGAAGGCGAGAACGGCGGCGTCGACATGGTCCGGGCTTCCGCGATCGCCGGGATCGGCGAGGCGGAGAAGCTCGGCCGGGAGCTGGCCGCCGAACTGCTTGACCTGGGTGCCGGGGCGCTGCTCGGCCCCGCGCTGTGACGCCAGCCGTCACCGACCCGCACGACCTGCCCGACACCAGCGGCCGGAGCACCGGCCGCCCAAGAGGAGAAGAACACCAACGATGACCCCTGCTCGCAAGACCGCCGGGCGCGTCGCCTTCGTGGGCTCGGGCCCCGGGGACGCCGGGCTGCTCACCGTCCGCGCCCAGGAACTCCTGGCCAAGGCCGAGGTCGTGGTGACCGACCCGGACGTGCCCGCCAGCGTGCTCGCCTTCGCCTCCCCCGACGCCGAGGTCCGTCCCGCCGTCGGCGAACCGTCCGACGTCGCGAAGGACCTGACCGCCGAGGCCAAGGCAGGCCGGCTCGCGCTGCGGCTGGTCTCCGGCGACCCGCTGACCAGCCCGGCCGTCGTGGCCGAGGTCCAGGCCGTCGCTCGCACCTCGGCCGTGTTCGACGTCATCCCGGGCGTCGCGCCGGGCACCGCGGTGCCGGCGTACGCGGGGGTCGCGCTCGGCGGCACCTACACCGAGGCGGACGTCCGCGGCGAGGTCGACTGGGGCGCGCTGGCCGCGGTCCCCGGCCCGATCGTGCTGCACGCGACCTCGGCGCACCTGGCCGAGGCGGCGAGCCAGCTCACCGAGAAGGGGCTGGCTCCGACCACCCCGGTCGCGGTCACCGCGAACGGCACCATCAACACCCAGCGCACGCTGGACACCACCCTCGCCTCGGTCGCGAACGACGCGGGCGAGCTGGTCGGCCCCCTGGTCGTGACGGTCGGGCAGGCCGCCGGGCAGCGGTCGAAGCTGTCCTGGTGGGAGTCGCGGGCGCTGTACGGCTGGAAGGTCCTGGTGCCGCGCACCAAGGAGCAGGCGGGCGAGATGGCCGAGCGGCTGCGCGGCCACGGCGCGACCTCGCACGAGGTGCCGACCATTTCGGTCGAGCCGCCCCGCAGCCCGGCGCAGATGGAGCGGTCGGTCAAGGGCCTGGTCGACGGCCGGTACCAGTGGATCGTCTTCACCTCCACCAACGCGGTGCGCGCGGTGTGGGAGAAGTTCGAGGAGTTCGGTCTCGACGCGCGCGCGTTCTCCGGCGTGAAGATCGCCTGCGTCGGCGAATCGACGGCGGCGAAGGTGCGGTCGTTCGGGATCATCCCGGAGCTGGTGCCGACTGGCGAGCAGTCGTCCGAGGGGCTGCTGGCCGAGTTCCCGCCGTATGACGACGTTTTGGACCCGGTGAACCGGGTGCTGTTGCCGCGGGCGGACATCGCGACCGAGATTCTGTCGGCTGGTCTGGTCGAGCGTGGTTGGGAAGTCGACGACGTCACGGCTTACCGGACTGTGCGGGCCGCGCCGCCGCCCGCGGAGACTCGCGAGATGATCAAGACCGGCGGGTTTGACGCGGTCTGTTTCACCTCGTCGTCGACCGTGCGGAACCTGGTCGGGATCGCCGGGAAGCCGCACACGCGCACGCTGGTCGCGTGCATTGGGCCGAAGACCGCCGAGACCGCGGTGGAATTCGGTCTGCGAGTGGACGTCCAGCCGGAGAAGGCCGACGTGCCGCACCTGGTGGACGCGCTCGCCGAGCACGCCGCCCGGCTTCGTGCGGAGGGCGCGTTGCCGCCGCCGCGCAAGGCCAAGCGCACCCGGCGCAGCTGAGGTTGTTGTCCGTGAAGGGCTCCTTGAGGGAATCAGATTCCCTCAAGGAGCCCTTCACGGCTTTCCGGGGAGGCGCGGGAGTACCTTGGAGGGGTGTTCCCTGAGCAGCGACCCCGCAGGCTTCGTACTACTCCGGCAATGCGCAGGTTGGTCAGCGAGACCACGTTGCGGCCACGGCAACTGATTCTGCCGATGTTCGTGGCGGAGGGTCTTGATGCGCCGCGGCCGATTGCCAGCATGCCTGGGGTTGTGCAGCACACTCGCGACACCTTGCGCAAGGCCGCTGTCGACGCGGTTAACGCTGGGGTCGGCGGGCTGATGCTCTTCGGTATTCCGGAGAAGCGGGATGCGCAGGGCTCTGGCGCGGTGGACGAGAAGGGCATTCTCAACGTCGCGTTGCGGGATCTGCGCAGCGAACTCGGCGATTCCACCGTGTTGATGGCGGACACCTGCTTGGACGAGTTTACCGACCACGGGCACTGTGGCGTGCTCGACGCGGACGGTGTGGTCGACAACGACGCCACGCTCCGGCTGTACGCCGAGATGGGGGTCGCGCAGGCGGAAGCCGGGGCGCACGTGCTCGGGCCGAGCGGGATGATGGACGGGCAGGTCGGCGTGATTCGCCGGGCCCTCGACGAGGTCGGGCACAGCGAGACCGCGATTCTGGCCTACTCGGTCAAGTACGCCAGCGCGTTCTACGGGCCTTTCCGCGAGGCCGTCGACTCCCAGCTCAAGGGCGACCGCAAGACTTACCAGCAGGACCTCGGCAACGCGCGCGAGGCGATGCGCGAGCTCGAACTCGACCTCGCCGAGGGCGCGGACATGGTCATGGTCAAGCCTGCTCTGTCCTATTTGGACATCATCAAGGCGGCCGCGGACATCTCGCCGGTTCCCGTCGCGGCGTACAACATCTCCGGCGAGTACGCGATGGTCGAGGCGGCCGCGGCGAACGGCTGGCTCGAGCGTGAGCGCACGGTCCTCGAGGTGCTGACGTCCATCCGTCGCGCGGGGGCGGACCTGATCTTGACCTACTGGGCGGCCGAGGCCGCGACCTGGCTGGACTGAGCCCGGGTAGGGTCTTTCGGGTGGCCGAGAAGGACAAGAACACCCCGAAGCCAGCCGAGGTGACCCCGGACGATCTTTCCGGGCTCACCGACGACGAGCGCCGCAAGCGCGGGCGCGCGCCGGATCCGGTGCTGCCGGGGCAGATCGCGCCGAAGGCCAAGCCGCCGACGCCGGTGCACGTCGCGTTCGTGCTCGCGATCGTGGCCGTGGTGCTCGTGGTGATCGGGCAGGTCGTCACCGTCTTGCTCAAGCAGCAGCTGGTCGACCACGCGATCGAGCAGGTGCGCCAAAGCGGCCAGAAGGTCGACCCGGCACAGGTGCAGGCCAACGCCAACGTCCTCGTCTGGGCCATGCTGATCGGCGCGCTGTGCTTCGGCGCGCTGCTCGTGCTGTTCGCCTGGAAAGCCCGCGAGGGCACGCGGTCGGCGCGCAGCATCGCGACGCTGCTGGCGGTGCTCGGCGTCGTGTTCGAACTCGGCGTAGTCCGCAGCATTTTCGCGCTCGCCGCTTCGCTGGCGCTGGTCGTCATGCTGATCCTGCTGTACCTGCCGAAGGTCGCGGACTATTTCCCGAAGGTCGGCAAGAACCTGTAATGGCGGCGAGGACGCTGTACTCCGAGGCCGGTGTCGGCTGGTCGGCGCTGATCTGGGGCCCGCTGTTCGCGCTGCTGGGCGCGCTCGCCGAACTGGCCACCGGCGGGCCGACGCACGTCGTCGGCTGGGTGCTGATCGGGGCCGCGTTGTGCGGGCTGACGCTGCCCTGGGTTTACGCGCGGCGGCGGTTTCTTTCGCTCGAGGTCACCACCGAGGGGCTGCGGCAAGGGCGGGAGACGCTGGCCGCCGAGCGGATTGCCTCGGTGACCGACGTCGGCGCCCCGGTCGGGACGCGCGTGCTCGGCGGCGGCTGGTCGGTGCCGCGGAAGTACGACGAGCTGCCGGTCGAGCTGACGGACGGCACGGTGGTGCTCGCCTGGGCCCGCGACGTCGAGGCGCTGAAGTCCGCGCTCGCGGAGCTGGCCGCGAAGAACCGACCCGAGGAACAGGCCGATGACTCCCGGAACTGAACCCCCACGAGGGACGCGGAACGGCGGCGAACCTGAAAGGCTGGACCCCGTGATCGACCTACCCCAGCCGACCGGAGCCGGGCTTTGGCCGCCGGAGGAAATCCAGCCGCAGACGAAGCTCAACCAGCCGTGGCGCGCGTTCGTCGCGCTCGGCGAGGTCGTGGCGGCCGCAGCGGTGCTCTGGATCGCGTTCGCGCTGTGGCACGCCGGGGTCGTCCCGGTCGTCACCACGGCGGGCGACGGCACCCCGTTGCCGTCGCAGCGGTACCTCGGCGGACACATCGCCGGGGCGCTCGGCCTCGGCACGCTGTCCGCGGTATTGGTCGTGGACGCGGTCCGGCAATTGCTGCTCGCGGTGCGGGCGCGGCACAAAAAGAAGAAGGACTGATTACACAGCTGGCCCACAGGGAACCAACAGCTGACTGCTAACCAGGCCCCGCAGTCTTGCGCCCATGACGCGGCTGCGCACACGAACCTGGGTGATCAACGGAGTCCTTGTCGTGCTGCTCGGCGGCGCGGCTTTCGGGATTTATCAGGCCTTTTCCCCGAGCAGTTCCACCGCGCAGGCGCAAACCCGCACGACGCCGGTCCGGCGCGCGAACGTTTCCCAGACCGTTTCGGCGGCGGGCACGATCGCGAGCACGTACACCGGCGTCGCGAACTTCACGACGTCCGGCAAGGTTACGAGCATCGACGTGAAGGTCGGCGACGTCGTGAGCGCCGGGCAGAAGCTCGCCACGATCGACTCTTCCCAGGCCAGCAAACAACTTCAGGTCGCGAAGGCCAACCTCGCGGTCGCCGAGGACAACCTGACGACGGCGGAGGACAACCCGCCCGCGAACCAGACCGCGGCCCAGGCGCAGAGCAGCACCGCGTCGCTCCAGGCCAAAGTGGATCAAGCGCAGCTGGACGTCGACAACGCGGAAACGGCGCTCGCCGCGACCACGTTGACCGCGCCGGGCGCAGGCACGGTTACCGCGATTAACGGGACAGTCGGGCAGCAAACGGGCAGCGGTTCCAGCAACAGTTCGGCGGGCGCGTCCTCGGCCAATTCCGGATCCGGTTCCGGCGGTCAGTCCGGACAGCAGTCGTCGTCCAGCAGCAGTAGCAGCACGGGCTTTATCGACATCACCGACATGGGCAGTCTCGTCGTCAATACCTCGGTGGCGGAAATTGACGTGAGCAAGGTCAAAACCGGTCAGAAAGCCACGGTCACGCTGAACGCGACGCCGGATCAACCGTTGCAGGCGACCGTTTCCAGCATTGACCTCACGCCGACCACGAGCAGCAATGTCGTCAGTTACGGCGCGAAGCTGGCGTTGACGAATCCGCCGACGGGACTGCGTCCCGGACAGTCGGCGAGCGTCGTCATCACGGTCGCGGAAGCCGATGGCGTGCTGAGCGTTCCGGCCGCGGCCGTCCGAACCAGCGGAACGACGAACGTGGTCACCGTGGAGCAGAACGGACAGCAGGTTTCGCGGCAGGTCGAGGTCGGCGTGCGCGGAGAGTCCACTGTGGAGATCAAGTCCGGGCTCAACGAAGGCGACAGCGTGGTGCTCACCGCCGCGTCGCCGACGACGTCGAGCGGATCCAACGGGCAGCAGCGGTCCGGCGGCACCGGCGGTCTGGGCGGGTTCGGCGGCCAGCAAGGCGGATTCGGCGGCGGACGCCAGGGCGGCATCGGCGGCGGGGGCCGGGGATGAAGCCGGTGATCGCGGTCTCCGGACTGCGCAAGACCTACGGCAGCGGGGAAACGGCGGTGCACGCGCTGCGCGGGGTCGACCTGCAGGTGTGGCCGGGCGAGTACGTGGCGATCATGGGCGCGTCCGGCTCCGGGAAATCGACCCTGCTGAACATGCTCGGCTGCCTCGACACGCCGACCTCCGGCCGGTACCTGCTGGACGGATTCTCGGTCGCCGATCTCAATGAACGTCAGCTTGCCTTGCTGCGCAACCGAAAGATCGGCTTCATTTTCCAGTCGTTCAACCTCGTGCCCCGCACCAGCGCGTTGTCCAATGTGGAATTGCCGCTGGTCTACAGCGGACTCAAGCGCGGGGAGCGCCGCCGGCGCGCGCTGGCCGCGCTGGAGATGGTCGGGCTGACCGATCGGGCCAAGCACCTGCCGAACGAACTGTCCGGCGGACAGCAGCAGCGCGTCGCGGTAGCGCGGGCACTCGTGGGCGGACCGGCGTTGCTGCTCGCCGACGAACCGACCGGAAACCTCGACCACGCAAGCACTGTCGACGTCCTCGGCGTCTTCGACCGGCTCAACGCACTCGGCCGCACGGTCGTGGTGATCACGCACGAGGACGAGGTCGCACAGCACGCGCACCGTGTCGTGCGGGTCAGCGACGGGCGGATCGTGTCCGACGAGGCGCGCACCGGGGTGGTCGCGTGAACTTCGTCGAGATCATGCGGTTCGCGGTGCGCGGACTCGCCTCGAACAAACTGCGTTCGGTGCTCACCACGCTCGGCATCACCATCGGCGTCGCATCGGTGATCTTGTTGGTGGCAGTGGGAAACGGGGCTTCGGCGGCGATCACCGCGAGCATCCAGGGGCTCGGCACCGACGTGGTCAACGTGACGCCGCTCCGCGGTGGCGGGCAGACCAGCCAGGTCCGGCCGCTCACCGTGCAGGACGCGCACGCGCTGGTCGACCCGGTGGGCGCGCCGGACGTCAAGGCGGCGGCTCCGGTGGTGAACACCAGCGGGACCGCGACGTACGGGCAGACCTCCTACGACGTGTCGAGCGTCGTGGGCACCGAACCCAGCTACTTCACCACCACGAACCGCCAGATCGCCGACGGTCAGCTGTTCAGCGCCGAGGACGTGACGCAGGCGCGCAAGGTCGTGGTGCTCGGGCCGACGACCGCCCAGTCGATCTTCGGCGCGAGCGAACCGGTCGGCAAGAACGTGCTGATCAACAGCATCCAGTTCACCGTGATCGGCGTGCTGCAGACGAAGGGCAGCACCGGGCTGCAGAACGCCGACGACGTCGCGATCGCCCCGATCAGCGCGGTGCAGAACTCGCTCGCCGGCTACGGCGGGCTGAACCAGATCGCCGTGCAGGCGGCCAACGCCGATTCGATCGGGCTCGCCCAAGCCGAGGTCACCGCGATCCTCGACGCCCGGCACGGCATTCCGGCCTCGGCCAATCCGGACTTCCAGATCCAGAACTCCGCGCAGCTGCTGCAGACCCGCACGTCGGCGATCCAGACGTTCACCGTGCTGCTCGGCGCGGTCGCGGCGATCTCGCTGCTGGTCGGCGGGATCGGCGTCACGAACATCATGCTCGTCACGGTCACCGAGCGGATCCGCGAAATCGGCATCCGCAAGGCGATCGGCGCGCCGCGCTCGGCGATCCTCGGCCAGTTCCTCGCCGAGGCGACCATGCTGAGCCTGTTCGGCGGACTGCTCGGCGTGCTGATCGGCGTGGTCGGCAGCCGGTTCGCCGTCGCGGGCATCCAGCCGGTCGTGGTGCCGTCGTCGATCGCGCTCGCGTTCGCGGTGTCCGCGCTGATCGGGCTTTTCTTCGGCAGTTTCCCGGCGAACCGGGCTTCGCGGCTGCGGCCGATCGACGCCCTCCGGCACGAGTAGGAGCGTCATGTCCGCGTCGACCACCCAGCCCATTCCGACCCCGCCGGAGGAGCCCGCCCGTCCGGAAGAGCTCATCGCCGAACCCGCCGTCCAGGGCGATCTCACCGCCGAGCTGAAGCAGGTCGCGCGGCCGTTCGGCAAGCCGACGCTCGTGCTCGCCGGGCTGCTCGTGCTGGCGCTCGCGTTCGCCGGCGGCGCGTGGACGCACGCGGCGTTCGGCCCGTCGAGCAGTACTTCCAACGCCCGTTCTGCTTCCCCGGACGGACAACCGGGATTCGGCGGCCGAACGGCGGGCGGCCGCGGGACGGTCGGGACCGTGGAGAAGGTGGACGGCAGCACGGTCACGCTGAAGACCGTGCAGGGCAGCGAAGTCACCGTGTCCACTTCGGACAGTACGACGGTCGGCGTGACCCAGCCGGGCAAGCTCAGCGACCTCAAACCGGGACAGACGGTGACCGTCCAGGGCCGCACCGGATCGGACGGTTCGGTGGCCGCGCAGGCGATCGTGGCGCAGCCGGGCCGTTAGGGCACGTCGTTGAGCGCGATGATCGCGACGTTCAGCGCGGTCGTGTAGAGCAGCCACGCCAGATACGGCACGAGCAGCAGCGCGGCGACGCGGGACCGGCGGTAGAAGAGCGCGATCGTGACGATGACGGTGAAATCGAGCAGCACGATGTCCACGCACGCGACCTGCGTGGAGCCGCCCGCGAAGAACAGCGAGATCCACATCAGGTTGAACAGCAGGCCGATGCCGTACGCGGCGAAGCCCTGGTTCTCGCCGTCGGTGCGCCAATAAGTCCAGCCGGCGACGGCGAGCACGAGGTACAGGACCGTCCACACCGGACTGAACAGGGACGAGGGCGGGGCCCACTCGGGCAGCACGTACCGGCTGTAGGCATCCGGCGCGGTCGTCGCGGCCAGCGCTCCGACCAGCGCGATGACGCCGACCAGCCCGACGAACACCGCGAGCATCAGCCACGGATTCCGCCGATGTGTGGGCGCCGTCACGTTTCCTCCATGGCTCGCCCCGTCCATGCGCGCCCATCTTAGGAGCGGCGCGGCCGATGTGCCGGGTGGCAAACGGGTGGCAGCTTGGGCGCCGCCGACACCCGAACGGAGGATTTGCAAGACTGGGACGGTGAGCACTGGCACCGAGCAGTCCAAAGCATGGTTCGCACGCGCCAAGGCAGCCGTTCCGGGCGGGGTGAACTCGCCGGTGCGCGCCTTCAACTCGGTCGGCGGCACGCCGCGGTTCATGGTCCGCGGCGAGGGCCCGTATCTGTGGGACGCCGACGGCAACCGCTACGTCGACCTGGTCTCCTCGTGGGGCCCGATGATCCTCGGGCACGCGCATCCCAAGGTCGTGGCCGCCGCCCGCGCGGCCGCCGAGCACGGGCTTTCCTTCGGCACGCCGACGATCGGCGAGGTCGAACTGGCCGAGGAGATCATCGGCCGGGTCGGTCCGGTCGAGCAGGTCCGGCTGGTCAACTCCGGCACCGAAGCGACGATGAGCGCCATCCGGCTGGCTCGCGGATTCACCGGTCGCGCCAAAATCGTCAAGTTCGCCGGCTGCTACCACGGCCACGTCGACGCGCTGCTCGCCGAAGCCGGTTCCGGGGTCGCGACGCTCGGCCTGCCGACTTCGCCGGGCGTCACCGGCGCGCAGGCCGCGGACACGATTGTCTTGCCGTACAACGATCTTGACGCGCTCCGGAAGTCTTTCGCGGAGAACGAGGGCCAGATCGCCGCGGTGATCACCGAAGCGGCTGCGGGCAACATGGGTGCGGTGCCGCCGGATCCCGGCTTCAACGCCGCGCTGCGGGACCTCGCGCACGAAAACGGCGCGCTGCTGATCATGGACGAGGTGATGACCGGCTTCCGCGTTTCGCGATCCGGCTGGTTCGGCCTCGAAGGCGTGGCTGGAGACCTGTACACGTTCGGCAAGGTGATGTCCGGCGGGCTGCCCGCCGCGGCGTTCGGCGGGCGCGCGGACATCATGGCGAAGCTCGCGCCCGGCGGTCCCGTCTACCAGGCGGGCACGCTGTCCGGTAACCCGGTGGCGGTCGCCGCGGGGCTTACCGCGCTGCGCGAAGCCGACGACGCTGTGTACGCGAAGCTCGACGCCAACGCGAAGCGTCTCGGCGGGCTTTTCGACAAGGCGCTCAGCGAAGCAGGTGTCACGCACACTGTGCAGTTCGCGGGCAACCTGGTGAGCGTTTTCTTCACCGACAAGCCCGTACGCAACTACGCGGACGCGCAGGCCACCGAGACGTGGCGCTTCCCGGCGTTCTTCCACGCGCTGCTCGAAGCGGGCGTCTACCCGCCGCCGAGCGCGTACGAAGCGTGGTTCGTGAACGCGGCGATGGACGACGAAGCGTTCGCCGTCATCGAAGCCGCGTTGCCCGCAGCAGCGCGCGCGGCGGCTGAGGCGGTTCGCCCATGACCACCGTTGTGCACATGCTGCGGCACGGTGAAGTCCACAACCCGGAGAAGATCCTCTACGGGCGGCTGCCGAACTTCCGGCTGTCGGAGCGCGGGCAGCGTCAGGCGCTCACCGTCGCCGAAGCGGTGGCTGGGCACGACCTCGCGTACGTCGTCGCTTCGCCGCTTCAGCGCGCGCAAGAGACCGCGGCGCCTATCGCGGGCGCGCACCGTCTCGACATCGCTACGGACGAAGGTCTCATCGAAGCGGCGAACGTCTTCGAGGGCCAGCGCGTGGCCGTGGGCGACGGTGCGCTGCGGCAGCCGAAAGCGTGGCCGCACCTGGTGAACCCGTTCAAGCCGTCGTGGGGCGAGCCGTACGTCGAGATCGCGCACCGCATGCTCGGCGCGGTCCACCGTGCGCGCGTAAAGGCCGAAGGACGCGAAGCGCTGTGCGTCTCGCACCAGCTGCCGATCTGGACGCTTCGCCGGTTCCTCGAAGCGAAGCGGCTGTGGCACGACCCGCGGCAGCGACAGTGCTCGCTGGCGTCGCTCACCAGTCTCGTGTTCGACGGCGAAGAGCTGCTGGAGATCGTCTACAGCGAACCCGCGGGCACCACCGACCCCAAGGTGACCGGCGCATGAAACGGCGGCTGCTCGGGGTGCTGACGGCCGCCGCGCTGGTCGTGACGGGCTGCTCGACCGGCAAGGACGCGGTCGTCTCGGGCGGCACCTTCACCTTCGTCTCGCCCGGCGGCAAGGTCGACATCACGTATCCGGTGAACGAGCGCCAGAAGGCTCCGACGCTGGCCGGCGACGACCTGATGCACGAGGGCAAACAGCTCTCGATCGAGGACTTCCCGGGCAAGGCGCTGGTGATCAACCTGTGGGGCCAGTGGTGCGGCCCGTGCCGCGCCGAAGCTCCCGAGCTGGAGACGGCGAGCAAGCAGATCGCCCCGCTCGGCGCCCAGGTGATCGGGCTCGACGTCCGCGACCCGGCCCGCCAGGTGGCCCAGGACTTCGTGCGCGACCGCGGCCTGACCTACCCGTCGATCTGGGACCCGTCCGGACGCGTGCTGCTGCAGCTGGCCGGATACCCGCGCAACATCATCCCGTCGACGCTGGTGCTGGACAAGCAGCATCGCGTGGCGGCGGTGTTCCTGCGGCAGGTGCTGGCTTCCGACCTGGTTCCGGTGGTGCAGCGGCTCAGCGCGGAGAAGTAGCCTGGCCGCGCTTCGCCCCGCTGCCGAGTCCGTGAGGGCCACCTTCACGGACTCTGAGTCCCTCAGGGTTCCCCTCACGGACCGCCCAGCTGCCCCGCGCGTCCACAGCGGCGGGACCTAGGTCCCGGCCCCGCTGTGGCGTAGGTCCTGTGAGCGGGACCCGCCCGCCTCACGTCCAGCTCACTGCCTACTCTCAAGTGCGTGAACTCCGTGTCCGAGCTGGCGCTCTCCGGGCCGCTGCTGCTCGCCGCGGGTGTCGCGCTGGTGGCCGGGGCCATCTCGTTCGCGTCGCCGTGCGTCGTGCCGCTCGTGCCCGGGTACCTCGCCTACCTCGCGGCTCTCGTCGGCGCAGACGCCCCGGCGGTGCGCGACGGCGAGGAACGCAAGAAGGGCCGCTACGCCGTGCTCGGCGCGGCGGGGCTGTTCGTGCTCGGGTTCACCGTGGTGTTCGTCGCGACCATGGGCACGCTGGTCTGGCTCGCGAACACCTTGCTGGTCAACCAGGATCTGCTGCAGCGCGTCGGCGGCATCCTCACCATCCTCATGAGCCTGGTCTTCCTCGGCTGGATTCCCGGGCTGCAGCGCGAGGTCCGCTCGCACCACGTGCCCGGCGGCGGGCTGTGGGGCGCTCCGGTGCTCGGCGCGGTCTTCGGACTCGGCTGGACACCGTGCATCGGGCCGACGCTCTCGGCCGTCACCAGCCTCGCCAGCGCCACCGGCGGGGCCGCGGTCCGCGGGTACGTGCTGGTGCTCGTCTACTGCCTCGGTCTCGGCGTCCCGTTCCTGCTGATCGCGCTCGGCACCCGCTGGGCCGTGCGCGCCACCGACTGGCTCCGCCGCAACGGCCGCCGCGTGCAGATTTTCGGCGGGGCGCTGCTGATGGTGGTCGGCCTCCTGCTGGTCACCGGGCTCTGGGGAGACGTCATGGGCTGGCTCCGCAACTCCGTCGCCTCCGATCTCGAGCTGCCGTTGTGACCACTACCGAAGCGCCCCCGAAGAACCCTCAGCCGTACCGGCCGTCCGCGGCCAAGCAGTTCCTGGCTTTCCTGCGCAACACCTGGCGCGGCCTGACGTCCATGCGCACCGCGCTGGTGCTGCTGTTCCTGCTGGCGCTCGCCGCGCTGCCCGGCGCGCTGCTGCCGCAGCGGCGGCTGAACGCGCCGAAGGTCGACGAGTACATCAGCGCGCACGGCTGGTGGGGTTCGCTGCTCGACAAGCTGGAGTTCTACGACGTCTACTCCAGCGTCTGGTTCTCCGCGATCTACATCCTGCTGATGATCTCGCTGATCGGCTGTCTCACGCCGCGCAGCTTCGAGTACCTCAAGCAGATGCGGGCGAAGCCGGTGCTGACGCCGCGCAACCTCGCGCGCATGCCGCACCACCGGATCGCCCGCACCGCGCGTACGCCGGAGACGATCCGCGAGGACGTGCGCAAGCAGCTGTCCGGCTGGCGGCGCATCGAGCGCGAGGAAGAAGGCGGCGGATTCAGCGTCTCGGCCGAACGCGGCTACCTGCGCGAGACCGGCAACCTGCTCTTCCACTTCGGCATGCTCGGTCTGATCGTCTTCTTCGCCCTCGGCAAGCTCTACAGCTACGAGGGCCAGGTCATCGTGCAGGCCAACGGCGGCCAGTTCTGCAATTCGGGCATCTACAACTACGACTCGTTCGAGGCGGGCCTGCGGGTCGACGGCACCGACCTCGACCCGTTCTGCGTGAAGGTCAACGACTTCACCGCCCGCTACACCGCCACGAACCAGGCCGACTACTACCACTCGCACATCGAGTACCAGTCCGGCGCGGACCTGCAGACCGGCACGTGGAAGCCGTACGACCTCGAGGTCAACGAGCCGCTGCGCACCGTCGGCGACCGGGTTTACCTGCTGGGCAACGGTTATTCGCCGCAGTTCACGGTGACCTTCCCGAACGGCGAGAAGCGCACCCAGAACACCCAGTGGATGTTCAGCAACCCGGCGACGATGCTGTCCGAGGGCGCGACGAAGTTCGACCAGCCCGGCGTCACCGACGAGATCCAGCGGCGCACGAAGCAGCTCGCGATCACCGGCCTCTTCGCGCCGTCGTCGTTCATCCACGGCGGCGTGCTCACCTCGACCGCGCCGCAGCTGAACAACCCGATGGTCGCGGTCGACGTGCTGCGCGGCGACCTCGGTCTCGACGCGGGCCGCGGCCAGTCGGTGTTCTCGGTCGACCAGTCCCGCGTCCAGGACGGCAGGCTCAAGCGGGTCGCCCGCAAGAACCTCGCGGTCGGCCAGGAACTGACGCTCGACGACGGCACGAAGGTGCGGTTCGACGGCGTCAACAAATGGGTCAACCTGCAGATCTCGCACGATCCGACGCAGGGTTACGTGCTCGGCTTCGCGATCGTGATGTTCGCCGGACTCGGGGCGTCGTTGCTGGTCAAGCGGCGTCGCGTCTGGGTGCGGGTGCGGCCGGGCAAGGACGGGGGCGCGAGTACCGTGATCGAGGTGGCGGGGCTCGCGCGCACGGATCAAGCCGGATACGGCGAGGAATTCCAGCGGATCAGCGAACGGCTGGTCACGGGCCGGAAGGGCAGCTGAGGCATGGAAATCAACGAGAGTCTCTCGCAGTACAGCGACCTGCTGTACACGACGACAGTGGCGATTTACGTGCTGGCGCTGCTGTTCACGCTCTTCGAGCAGGCGTTCGGGGCCAAGGGCCGGCTCGCCGCCGAGCGCAGCCGCCAGCGCGTGCTGGTCGGCGCGGGCGGACCCGACGCCAACGACGCCAGCATCGAAGATGGCGACGCTCCGGTCGAGCCCGAAGCACCGCGTGCGGTCGGCCGCGCGGAGCGGATCGGCCGGATGGGCGCGGCGCTGCTCGTGCTGGGAGCCCTGCTGCAGCTGTCGGCGATCGTGCTGCGCGGACTCGCGGTGCACCGCGCGCCGTGGGGCAACATGTACGAGTACGGCATGGCGGTCACCTTCATCACCGTCGTCGCGTGGCTCGTGGTGATCAAGAAGTTCCCGGTCCGCCACCTCACCGGCTTCCTGCTGCTGCCCGTCGTGATCCTCATGTTCATCAACGGCACGATGCTGTACACGGTGGCCGCGCCGGTCGTGCCCGCGCTGCAGTCGTACTGGCTCGTGATCCACGTGTCCGCCGCGATCATCGGTTCCGGCGTGTTCCTGGTGCCGGGCGTGGCGAGCGTGCTGTACCTCTTCCGCACCGCGCACGACCGCAACCCGGCCAAGTTCGCCGGCTTCGGCCCGAAGCTGCCCGCCGCCGACGTGCTCGACCGCATCGCCTACCGGGCCACGATCGTGGCGTTCCCGATCTTCACCTTCGGCGTGCTGTGCGGCGCGGTGTGGGCCGAGGCGGCGTGGGGCCGGTTCTGGGGCTGGGACCCGAAGGAGACCGTCGCGTTCATCGCGTGGGTCGTTTACGCGGCGTACCTGCACTCGCGGGCCACCGCGGGCTGGCGCGGGACGCGGGCCGCGGTGATCAACATCGTCGGGTTCTCGGTGACGATCTTCAACCTGTTCTTCGTCAACCTGGTGACCGCCGGACTGCATTCCTACGCCGGAGTGGGCTGAGCCGGGGGTCCACCGCCCGGACTGGGCCTCGGGCGACTACCGTCGTCGGCAGGGGCCCTTCGACGTACCCGGGAGGTTGGCAACGGTGACCGGACCCAGTGAAGAGACTGCCGGCGAACAGCAGTCCGAGCAGGCCCAGGAACCGGCTGCCATGTTCTCCGAGGAACGCACCGACTCGACGCCGCACCCCGGCACCGGGCCGTACGACGCGCAGCCGACGCAGGTCGTCGACCCGCCGCCGCCGGGGGCGTACCAGCCGCTGCCGCAGCCAGGCGGCTACCAGCCGCACTACGACCAGAACCTGCCGCCGTTGCAGCCGCCCGCGCAGCCGCACCAGCCGCAGCACGCCGCGCCGCCCGGGTACCAGCAGCCCGTGCCTCCGCCGGGCGTGCCGGGCGCTCCGGCCGCGGCCCAGGGGCTGCCGCAGCCCGCGTCCAGCGCGGACGAGCTGGCCACCGCGCACCTGGTGAAGCAGCAGAAGCGCACGCCGCAGTCCGGCTGGCGCAAGGCGGTGTACCTGGGCAGCGGCAAGCTGATCAACCCGGGGGAGAGCCCCGCGGACACGCGTCGGCGCGAGCTGATCGCGCGGGTCAACCAGCCGCTGCGCGGGTGCTACAAGATCGCGATGCTGAGCCTCAAGGGCGGCGTCGGCAAGACCACGACCACGACCACGCTCGGCGCGACCTTCGCGTCCCTGCGCGGCGACCGCGTGGTGGCGGTGGACGCGAACCCGGACCGCGGGACGCTGTCGCAGAAGATCGCCATCGAGACCACCGCGACCGTGCGGCACCTGCTGCGGGACGCGGACAAGATCACGCGCTACAGCGACGTCCGGTCGTACACGTCGCAGGGGTCGAGCCGCTTGGAAATCCTGGCCAGCGAACAGGATCCGGCGGTGTCGGAGGCGTTCTCCGAGAACGACTACCGGCGCACGGTGAACCTGCTGGAGCACTTCTACAACATCGTGCTCACCGACTGCGGCACCGGTTTGATGCACTCGGCGATGAAGGGCGTCCTCGACGTCGCCGACTCGCTGGTGGTCGTGTCCTCCGGTTCGGTCGACGGAGCCCGCAGCGCCTCGGCGACGCTGGACTGGCTCGAGGCACACGGCTACGGCGACCTGGTGAAACGCTCGGTCGTGGTGATCAACTCGGTGCGCCCGAAGGGCAGCTCGGTCGACCTGGACAAGCTGGCCGCGCACTTCGGCGCGAAGGTGCGTTCGGTGTGCCGGATCCCGTTCGACGCGCACCTGGAAGAGGGCGCGGAGATCGAGCTGGAGCGCCTTGGCGGGGACACTCGGCTAGCGCTGCTGGAACTGGCCGCGACCGTGGCGGACGGGTTCAACGGCAGGGCTTGATTGCCCCGGCTCCGCCGCGGCGCCGAGAAGCCGGTTTCTTCCCTCCCGATTCGCCCGGCCTGGGGGCCGGTCGAATCGCTCAGTCCAGAAACCGGCGCGATCTCGGGTGGTGGTTGCGGCGCCGGTGGCGAGCCTCGGGTCTCAGGACTCGGTGTCGTCCGGGCGGCGATTGCGCTGCTGTTCGGCGAGCTTGCGCAGGAATTCGGGATCGTCGTCAGGAGCGACGGCCGGGCGACGCTGCGGGACGCTGATCCGCTGTGCCCCCAGCGCCCGCCACAACAGAACGGCGATGGTGATCGCGCCCACCGCTGCGAGCAAAGGAATCATGCCCGGGGTCCTTCCGTGTTGATGGCGCCGACTCCGTCGTCGCGGCGAGATCGCCGGGGAGCCGGTTTCTTCCCTCCCGATTCGCCCGCCCTGGGGCCGGTAGAATCGCTCAGTCCAGAAACCGGCGCGATCTCGCGGCGTGGTCGCGGAGCGCGATCTCGCAGCGTGGTCGTGCGGCGTCCTCACGGAGCACTTTACGGGATTTGGCCCGGACGCGGCGAAGGGTCGTGACCGGCAAGCGATGCGGGAGGCACCCCTTGCCAGTCACGACCCTTCGGCGTATTCGAGACCCGCGGATCAGATCTTGCGGGTCGGTTCGCTCGCGTCCGTGGTGAGTTCGGCCAGAAGGTCGTTCACCTCGGACTCGCGGAACCTGCGGTGTCCGCCCGGCGTCCGGATCGAGCCGATCCGGCCCGCGGTGGCCCAGCGGGTCACGGTCTTCGGGTCCACCCGGAACAGAGCGGCCACCTCACCCGGGGTGAGCAACCGTCCGCCCATGGTTGCGGTCATTTTCCGCCTCCTTAACGCCCAACTTGCTATACCGGGGGCATCGGGCGATTTCGCCCGTCGCGCCCGGGTGGCCAACGCGGCAATCGTGGCACTTCACCCGTCGGGTACTCGAACGGTTGTCCTTGGGTAAAGAGCCCTTAAAGTGCAAAAGGGACATAACTCAGCAGATTCTCAGGATCGCTCAGAGCCCGTCCGCGCCCCGCTGACCAGGCATTTTCCGACCGGATGCAGCGAGATTCGGGTAAAGACCAAGCAAAGGCCGAGTCTGGGCGGCGTCCGGCGCCGAGGTTGCTGTGACGCAGGAGACAATCCGGGGCCTACCGGGATGAGCCGGTCGCGCGGACGCGCCGCATAATGAGCCGGTGGATCAGCTGGACCGGAAGATCATCGCCGAGCTGCGGGCCAACGGCCGGGCTACCTACGCCGACCTCGGCCGGACGGTGGGGCTCTCCGCGTCGTCGGTGCACGAACGCGTCGGGAAGCTCGAGGCGGCGGGCGTGATCACCGGGTACCACGCGATGGTCGACCCGAACACGGTCGGGCTCGGCGTCACCGCGCTGGTCGGCATCCACCCCACCGACACCGCCACCGACGAGGACGTCGCCGCTTCGCTCGGCGAGCTTCCCGAGGTGGAGAGCTGTTACGCGGTCGCGGGCGACGAGGCCTTCGTAGTAAAGGTGCGGGTTTCGACGGTCGACGAGCTGGAACTCACGCTCGGCAGGCTGCGCCGCATCCCGGGCGTCGGCCGCACCAACACGACGGTGGTGCTCTCCACCCGCTTCGAGGGCCGCCCCAACAACGCGGGCCTGGACGAAGACCCGGCGAGCGGGGCGTAGCCTGTTTCGGTGTGAGCGAGACACCGGACAATCTTCCCCGTGACCTGACGGTGTACTTGATCGCGCGGTTCGCGCTCGTCGCGGTGGTCGCGGTCGTGCTTTCGCTGGTCGGCGTGCCGCTGCTGGTCGCTTTGCTGATCGGGCTCGTCGTCGGCCTTCCGCTCGGCCTCCTGCTCCTGCGCGGCCTGAACCAGCGCGTGACCGCCGGCCTGGCCAAGCGCAACGAATCCCGCGCGCGTGCTCGTGCCCAGCTGCGGTCGCAGCTGCGCGGCGAGACCTCGGCCGACGATTCCGCGGCATGAGCAAACCGCACAGCCGCGCCTGGGTCCGCGAAGCAGTCCGGATCATCGAGGCCGACGCCAACCGCAGCGCCGACACTCACCTGCACGTCTTCCCGCTGCCGCCGGAATGGGGCATCGACCTTTACCTGAAGGACGAGTCGGTGCATCCGACCGGCTCGCTCAAGCACCGGCTCGCCCGCTCGCTGATCCTGTACGGCCTGGTCAACGGCCACATCGGCCCGGACACCGTGCTGGTCGAGGCGTCCAGCGGCTCGACGGCGGTGTCCGAGGCGTACTTCGCGCGGATGCTCGGCCTGCGGTTCGTGACCGTCGTGCCGCGGCGGACGAGCAAGGAAAAGATCGCGCTCATCGAGTTCTACGGCGGCGAATGCCACTACGTCGACGCGGCCCCGGCGATGTACCCGGAGGCCGAGCGGCTGGCCGCCGAGTGCAACGGGCATTACCTCGACCAGTTCACCTACGCCGAGCGCGCGACGGACTGGCGCGGCAACAACAACATCGCCGAATCGGTGTTCGCGCAGATGCGCGCCGAACGCCATCCGGTGCCGTCGTGGATCGTCGTCGGCGCGGGCACCGGCGGGACGAGCGCGACGTTCGGCCGCTACGTCCGGTACAAGCGGCACACCACGAAGATCTGCGTGGTGGACCCGGAAAACTCGTCGTTCTACGGCGCGTGGGAAACCGGCGCGCTGGACTACGCGACCGGAATGCCGTCGCGGATCGAAGGCATCGGACGGCCGCGCTGCGAACCGTCCTTCGTGCCCGGCGTGATCGACGAGATGTTCCAGGTGCCCGACGCCGGTTCCCTGGCCGCGATCCGTTTGCTGCGCGAACGGACCGGGCACTGGGCGGGCGGCTCGACCGGGACCAACCTGTACGGCGCGTTCCAGCTGATCTCGCGGATGCTGGCGGAAGGCCAGGCGGGTTCGGTGGTGACGCTGCTGTGCGACGGCGGCGAGCGGTACGCGAACACGTACTACTCCGACGAATGGCTCGCCGAGCAGGGGATCGACCTCGCGCCGTACCGCGCGCGGTTCGACGAGTTCCTGCTCACCGGCCGGTTCGACGCCTAGCTTCCTGGTAGCCCAGCGGAGTTCGTGGAGGGGCAGGCGATCGCGGTCGGCCGCTAGAGCGCCAGGGCGACGGCGCTCAGCACCGCCCACGCCAGCATCGCCATGCCGGTGTCGCGGAGGGCCGGGATCAGCTCCCGGCCCTTGCCGCCCCCGCCGACGGCCTTGATCGGCTTCAGCAGCAGCGGTGCGGTCACGAAGGTGATGAACAGCAGCGGGTGCCAGATGCCCATCAGCACGGTGAGCGCGTACGGCACCGTCACGAGGGTCAGGTACAGCTTTCGCGTGCCGCCGTCGCCCATGCGGGTCGCGAGGGTGCGCTTGCCGGACTCGATGTCGGTGGGGATGTCGCGCAGGTTGTTCGCGACCAGCACCGCCATCGAGAACGAGCCGACGGCCACTGCGCAGCCGAGAGCGTCCCAGCTGACGCGACCGGCCTGTACGTAGACCGTGCCGAGGACCCCGGCCAGGCCGAAGAACACGAAGACCGCCAGTTCGCCCAAACCGTAGTAGCCGTAAGGCTTTTTGCCGCCGGTGTAGAACCACGCGCCGAGGATGCACAGCGCGCCCATCGCGAGCAGCCACCAGTAACCGCTCAGTGCGACGAGCGTCAGGCCCAGCACTCCGGCGAGGCCGAGGGAGGCGAGGGCGGCGCGGAGCACGGCCTTCGGGTTCGCCGCGCCGGAGCCGACGAGACGCAGCGGGCCGACGCGGTGTTCGTCGGTGCCGCGGATGCCGTCGGAGTAGTCGTTGGCGAAGTTCACGCCGATGATCAGCGACAGCGCGACCAGCAAGGCGAGCAGCGAACGCCACCAGGAGAACGCGTCGAGCGCGATCGCCGCCCCGACGCCCGCCACGACCGGCGCGATCGCGTTCGGCAGCGTCCTCGGCCGAGCGCCTTCGATCCACTCACTGACTGTCGCCATGGGGTCCATTCAACGCCATGCGATCTTCACCCGTTCGGTGACCGGCCGCAAGCCGTGAAGGACTCCTTGAGGGAATCAGATTCCCTCAAGGAGTCCTTCACGGAACGAGCCGGGACCGCACTGCCTGGCGGTCGATCTTTCCGGGCCCGCGCAGGGGCAACTCGTCGGTGAACTCGATGCGTTTCGGCGTAGCAGCGGCCCCCAACTCCGCCCGGACGGCGGCGCGCAGCGTGGCCTCGTCCGCGGAGGCCACCACCATCGCGACCACCGCCTCGCCCCACTGTGGATCCGGAAGTCCGACGACGCACGCGTCCCGCACCCCGGGCTGCGCGCCGAGGAGGCGTTCGATCGCGGCGGCGGACACCTTGACCCCGCCGGTGTTGATGACGTCGTCCGCGCGTCCGAGCACCTCGACGCGGCCGTCCGGCAGCAGGCGGCCGCGGTCGGAGGTGCGGAAAGAGCCGTCGCGGAACGACTCCGCGGTCAGTTCCGGAGCGAGACGGTAGCCGTGCGAGAGGACCGGGCCGGAGATCCACAGGCGCTCGTCTGCGTCGGGCTCCACGCGGACGCCGTCGAGCGGGACGCCGTCGTAGACGCAGCCGCTGGCGGTCTCGCTCATCCCGTACGAGGGGACGATCCGCACGCCTTCCTCGGCCGCTTGCGCGCGCAGCTTCGGGGAGGTGGCGGCAGCGCCCAGGATGATGCCGTCGAACGCCTTCGCGGCGGCTAGGCCAGCGCCGCCGTCGTCGAGGAGCCGGACTAACTGGGTCGGCACGAGCGCGGTGTAGCGCGGGCCGTTCTCCGCCAGCACGGGTGCGGCCGCGGCGGCGAACTCGTCCGGACGGAAGCCGGTGCCGGTCAGGAACGCCGGTTTCGTGCCGGCCAGCCGCGCCCGGATCAGGACCTGCAGACCGCCGATGTAGTGCGCGGGCGTGGCGAGCAGCCAGTGTCCGGGGCCGCCGAGCCGGGCGTGCGTGGCCGTCGCGGACGCGGTCAGCGCCCGCGGCGACAGCAGCACGCCCTTCGGCGCCCCGGTGGACCCGGACGTGGCGATCACCACGGCGGTATCCGGCTCGACGGGCTGCGAGGGGGCCATCGCTTCGAGCAGCGCGGGGGCCGACGGGTCTGCGGAGTTCAGCGGAAGCACCGCCGGACCGCCGTCGAGGGCGGCCGCGAGGGCCGCGTCGAGGGCGTTCAGCGCGTCGGCGCTGCCGTCGAGCCACACCACGTGCACGAGGGACGACCTATCTCAGTAGTAGTACGGGTAGTCGGACCAGTCCGGGTCGCGCTTCTCCAGGAACGCGTCGCGGCCTTCGACGGCCTCGTCCTGCATGTACGCCAGCCGGGTGGTTTCTCCGGCGAACAGCTGCTGTCCGACGAGCCCGTCGTCGATCGCGTTGAACGCGTACTTCAGCATCCGCTGCGCGGTCGGCGACTTGCCGATGATCGTCCAGCCCCATTCGAGCGCGACCCGCTCCAGCTCGGCGTGCGGCACGACCTCGTTGACCGCGCCCATCCGGTGCATCTGCTCGGCCGTGTAATCCCGGCCGAGGAAGAAGATCTCGCGCGCGAATTTCTGCCCGACCTGCCGGGCGAGGCCCGCCGAACCGTAGCCCGCGTCGAACGAGCCGACGTCGGCGTCGGTCTGCTTGAACCGCGCGTGCTCGGCCGAGGCGAGGGTGAGATCGCACACGACGTGCAGCGAATGCCCGCCGCCCGCCGCCCAGCCGGGCACCACGGCGACCACGGGTTTCGGCATGAACCGGATCAAGCGCTGCACCTCGAGGATGTGCAGCCGGCCCGCCCGCGCCGGGTCGACCGTGTCCGAGGTCTCCCCGCTCGCGTACTGATACCCGGAGCGTCCGCGAATACGCTGGTCACCGCCGGAGCAGAACGCCCAGCCGCCGTCCTTCGGCGACGGGCCGTTCCCGGTGAGCAGGACGCACCCGACGTCCGCGCTCATCCGGGCGTGGTCGAGCGCCCGGTAGAGCTCGTCGACGGTGTGCGGGCGGAAGGCGTTGCGGACCTCCGGACGGTCGAAAGCGATCCGGACCACCCGTTTGCCGGAGCGGGCGTCTCGCGAACGGTGGTAGGTGATGTCGGTGAAGGAGAACCCTTCGACCTCGGACCAGGCGGCGGGGTCGAACAGCTCGGAAACTCGGGCGTCATCCACGTTTGGGAGAATAGGACCTGTGGACATGATCGCTGTGCCTGACGCCGCCCCCGGGGATAGCCCGTCGGACGGTGCGCTAACCGGGGCCTGCCGGTGAACCCGTCCACCGCGCAGGCCAGGGTCATCGTCGACGAACTCGTCCGCAACACGGTGTCGCACGTCGTGTTGTGTCCAGGATCTCGCAACGCGCCGCTGTCCATCGCGCTCTACGACGCCGCCGCTTCGGGACGCCTGCAGCTGCACGTCCGCATCGACGAGCGCGGCGCGGCGTTCCTCGCGCTCGGCATCGCGGCGCGCACCGGCCGTCCGGCGGCGGTGGTCTGCACCTCCGGGACCGCGGCGGCGAACTTCCACCCGGCCGTGCTGGAGGCCGACCGGGCGGGCGTGCCGCTGATCGTGCTCACCGCCGACCGTCCGCCGGAGCTGCGTTCCGCGGGCGCGAGCCAGGTGATCAACCAGTACGAGCTGTACGGCGACGCGGTCCGCTACTTCGACGAGCTGGCCGTCGCCGAACGCCGCGCCGGGCAGAACTCCTACTGGCGCAGCCAGATCTGCCGCGCGTGGAACGCCGCGTACGGCGAGTGGCGCTGCGGGCCGGTGCACCTGAACATCCCGTTCCGCGAGCCGCTCGTGCCGGATCTCGACGACGACGGCGAGTGGTACGAATCGCTCGAAGGCCGTCCGGACGGCGAACGCTGGACCGAACTGCCCGACTTCGGCGCGCTGCCGTCGTTCGTGGTGCCCTCGGCGCGGCACGGCCTGGTGATCGCGTGCGACACCGGCGCGCAGGCGGCCAGCGAATGGGCCGAACAGCACGGCTGGCCGGTGGTTTCGGAGACCGGCGGGCTCGGCCTGTCCGGCGCGACCGCGATGTCGTCCGGCGCGTGGCTGCTCGGCGTGGAGGAATTCATCTCGCGGCACCGTCCCGAGCAGGTGCTGTGCCTCGGCCGTCCGACGGTGTTCCGGCAGGTCCAGAAGGTGCTGTCGGACCCGGAGGTCGAGGTGCTGCTGGTGCGCCCGGATTCGGACTGGCCCGCGCCCGCGCACAACGTCCGCCAGGTCGGGCAGTGGTTCGCCGAACCGACGAAGCCCGCCGACCCGGAATGGCTGGCGAGCTGGCAGCGCGCGGACGCCGCGGCCAGCCAAGCGGTCGCGACGGCGCTGGCCGCCGAGCCGTGGCCGAGCGGCGTACGGGTGGCGACCGAGCTGGTCGACGCGTTGCCGGAAGGCGCGCTCTTGGTGGTCGGCTCCTCGAACCCGACGCGTGATGTGGCGCTGGCCGGACGGTTGCGTCCGGACGTCCTGGTGCACCGCAACCGCGGCGTCGCCGGGATCGACGGCACGGTGTCGACGGCCATCGGCGCGGCCACCGTGCACCGCGCGCCGTCGTACGCGCTGCTCGGCGATCTGACGTTCCTGCACGACGCGTCCGGCCTGCTGACCGGGCCCGCGGAGCAACTGCCGGACCTGACGATCGTGGTGCTGAACGATGACGGCGGCGGGATTTTCTCGCTGCTGGAACAGGGTGCGCCGGAACACTCGGCGAGCTTCGAGCGGGTCTTCGGCACCCCGCACGGCGCGGATTTGGGTGCGCTGTGCGCGGGCTACCGGGTGCCGCACGTCGTGGCCGAGACGGTCGAGGAGTTCCGCGCCGCGCTGCGACCCGCGCCGGGCCTGCGGGTCGTCGAGGTCCGGGTCGACCGGGCGCAGCACCGGAATCTCCACGCGCGGCTGAAGTCGGCGGTCGCGCAAGCGGTGGGGACGGTTTAACCGGCGGGGGGCCGGTGAAAAATGGGGGAGTTCTTGAACGAGGCGGACCTGCGCCCGCGAGGCCGGTGGGCCTGGTTCAGCGCGGCGGTGGCGGGCCTGGCCCTGATCGGGCTGGTGTGCTCGTACTTCTCGTCGTTTCTGGTGCTGGCCGGCGACGATTGCTTCGCCGGGGACAGCCGGGCGATCTGCAGTTCCGCCGGGCAGCAGGCGGTCTTGACGCTGCCGTGGGTCGGCTGGCTCGCCGCCATCGCCGGTTCGTTCGCGATGGCCGGGCTGGCCGCGCGGCGCGGCTGGGGACCGTGGCCGGGGCTGTATGCGGGCCCGATCCTGTACGGCATTCCGATCGCCGTCGCGTGGTGGATCGCCGAATCCGGGTGATCTTCCCAGTGGGTAAGAACCCGTCGTTCGGACGTACCTGTGAAGTGCTGGCGTGGATACGTTCGGTCGCATTGGCCACCTTGGAGGAACCATGCGATCGAGAACTCGGGCCGGAATCGGGGCGGTTGCGGCTGGAGTCGCGACGGTGCTGCTGGCAGGCACCGCTTCGGCGGTCCCGGCACCGGGCGCGCCCGGCGTCGGCGACCCGTACTACCCGAACGCCGGCAACGGCGGCACCGACGTGCAGCACTACGACATCCGCGTGAGCTACCAGCCGGACACCGACGTCCTGTCGGGCACCACGACGCTGCTGCTCACCGCCACCCAGGACCTGTCGCGCTTCGACCTGGACTTCGCGCTCAAGGCGTCGGAGGTGCTGGTGAACAACCGGCCCGCGCAGTTCGCCAATCAAAACGGCGACGGCGAGCTGGTGATCACCCCGGCGCAGCCGCTGCTCAGGGGCCAGTCCGCGACAGTCGTCGTGAGCTATTCCGACAGCCCGTCGACGGAGAAGGTCGGCGGCCTGAACACGTGGAAGAAGGGCGCTTTCGGCGCGCTCGGCATCGACGAGCCGCAAAGCGCGCAGTGGTGGTTCCCCTCCAACGACCACCCGACCGACAAAGCGACCTACGACGTGTCGATCGAGGCTCCGGACGGGCTCGCCGCCATCTCGAACGGCACGCTCGTGAAGAAGACCAAGAAGCGCCCCGGCTGGACGCGGTGGAACTGGCGCAGCACGAAACCGCAGGCGACCTACCTGACGTCGTTCATCGTCGGCAAGTACGACGTGGTCCAGTCCACCACGCCGGACGGCAAACCGTTCATCACCGCCTACGGCGCGGATCTCGGCGATTCGCTCGACGCGGCCAAGGCGAGCGTGGAGCGGACGCCGGAGGTCGACGAGTTCCTGGCGTCGCAGTTCGGGCCGTACCCGTTCGAGGCCGAGGGCGGCGTCGTGACCAGCGGGATCGGCTTCTCGCTGGAAAACCAGACCCGGCCGACCTACGGCGCGCGCAACTTCGCCGCCGGCTCCAACACCACGCTGATCGCGCACGAGAACGCACACCAGTGGTTCGGCGACAACGTTTCGCTGGGCAAGTGGAGCGACATCTGGCTGAACGAGGGCTTCGCGTCCTACGCCGAGTACCTGTGGTCCGAGCACCAGGGCGAGGGCACGACCGCGGAACTCGCCCAGTACGCGTACGACTCCTACGCCGCCGACGACCCGTTCTGGCAGGTCCTGCCGGGCGACCCGGGCGAGCCGAAGCAGTTCGACCGCGCCGTCTACGACCGGGGCGCGATGGCCGTGCAGGCCCTGCGCACCACGGTCGGCGACCAGGCGTTCTTCTCGATCCTCCAGCAGTGGCAGACGGCCAAAGCGGGCAAGGCGGCGGTGATCCCGGACTTCGTGGCGCTCGCGGAGAAGGTGTCGGGCAAGCCGTTGCAGGCGCTGTTCCAGACCTGGCTGTTCACGAAGGGCAAGCCCGCGGTCGGTCCTAATGGGACGGTCGCGGCGGCGAAGGCGTTCGCGGCGGTTCCGGCGAAGCCGAAGGCGTGGGACCAGATCCAGGCGAACCACCGCGCGCTGGCGGAGGCCGGGCGGCACTGAAATTCGCTTGCTGGCCGCGGGATCCTGGAGAGTTCCGCTCTCCAGGAGGAGGATTCGGTGGCCCTGAAAGTGCGGGCGCAGCTCCGCCACGCTCGGCTCGACGGCCGGGAGTGGCGGGTGCTGCGCCCGGATCCCGCGCTGGATACCGCCGTGCTGTACGAAAACGGCCCGTGGCCGGGGATGTGCGTGGATCGCCGCGCGGCGTATCGGATCGGCGTGCTGTGGCTGCTGGCGGCACGGTCTCGGCACACGGTTATCCACCTGCCGTTGCGGGCGAGCCGCACTCCCGCCGAGCCGGAGTTCACCGGTCGTCGGCTGGACCTGGTGCTGAGCCACCACACCGCGCAGCTGCGTCCTTCGCAGTGGCCGAGGCTGCGGGCGGCGCTCGGTCCGGCCCGGCCGCACACCGTGCGGGTCCCGGCGGATCGGCGTCCGGTGGAGTGGCCGTGTTGGCGGACCCGGGACCGGCTGTACGACCGGATTCACGCGGACACGATGTTCCTCACCGGCAGCGCGGCGGTTTTCCGCCATACCGCTGAGTACTTTTTCGCTCTCGCGTTCCGTGCGCCCGGTTCGGCGCCGGGAGAGGAAACGGCGCACCACGCGTGCACGGAGCTGTACGGGTCGGCGGGAGAGCTGGTGAACAGCGACTGCCTGCACGTGCTGTACCGGGCGCACTGGCTGCCGCGTGCCCGGCTGGTCGGCGTACCCGACTAAACTCTCGGTGTGGCAGCCAGGAGGGTGAAGGCACGGCGGATCGCGTGGTTCGCGGTGCTGGGCGTCGCTGTGCTGCTCACCGTGATGTGCGTGAGCCTGGTTTTCGCCGCGTTCCGCAACGACAGCGCGATCGAGGCGCATCTGGGCACGGCCAACGCGACGGTCGAGTCGGTGGCCTTCGACCGCACCATCATCCAGTACCAGACCCCGGACGGCATCGTGCACAGTCCGGCGACCGGGGTGCTGTACCCGTCGGGTCTCGCCGCCGGTCAGCTGGTGGCGATCGAGTACGACGCGACCAACCCGGACCTGACCCGCGTCGCCGGCCGGACCGCCACGTTGACGCTGCTGCCGGTCGGGATGACGGTGCTGATCACGTGGCTGGTCGCGGGCCCGCTGCTGTGGTGGCTGCGTCGGCTGATCAAGCGGGACCGGTCCGCGGCCGCTCCGGAGCCGGTGCCCGCGAAGGTGTAGCCCGGGCGGCTCGGCACTGTCCGTGAGGGGAACCTTCACGGACTCTGAGTCCCTCAGGGTTCCCCTCACGTACTTCAGGCATCAGGTACCGGCGGTTTCCTGCCACCAGCCGAGCACCTCGTCGGCGACCCCTGGCGCGGCGACCAGCAGCCCATCCGTAGGCAAGGCGGCGTCTTCCCCGTGCTTGTCGAGCACGACCGCGCCCGCCTCGATGGCCATCGCAACTGAGCCCGCGACGTCCCATTCGTGGTAGCTGTGCAACACCGCCGCAGCCGCGTGGCCCAGTGCGACCTGGGCGATCGACAGCGCGGCCGACCCCAGCACCCGCACGCCAGCGTGGGCGGCCGCCGCGCGTTCGATGAACTCGCCCATTCCCGGCCACGGGCCCTTGCGCGCCAGTTCGGTGCAGACGATCGCGCCGGCCGTGCCCGTGCGGTCCACCAGCCTCAGCGGTTTCCCATTGGCCCGGGCGCCGCGTCCGCGCGCGGCGGCGTAGATCTGTGCCCGGTACGGGTCGGCGACGACGCCCACCACGGGGCCGCTCGCGTCGACCAGGGCGAGGCTGTACGCGCACCACGGCACGCCGGCGACGTAGTTCGCGGTGCCGTCCACGGAATCGACCACCCAGCGGTACTCCGCGACGTCCGCGCCGTGGTCCGCGCCGAATTCGTGGCCTACCACCGGGATTCCGGGGAACTCCGCGGTCAGCACGCGCCGGGTGTGCCGTTCCAGGATCCGATCGGTGTCGGTGACCCAGTCGAACGGCGAATCCAGCGTCGCCGGGTGCGCGCCGCGGCCCGCGGTCGCGGTGATCACGTCGGTGGCGTCGTTCGCCAGCCGCCCCGCGACCTCGAGCGCTCGGGAGAGCAGCCCGGGTTCCACGGGCCGCGACGGCCTGGAGGACAAGAGGGTCATGCCTGCTTAGTCTGGGCGTTCCTGGTGTCCGGGACGCGACCGGAAGATGACATGTCGTGGCGAATTCTTCGACAGTCGGCGCCGGGACGCGGACGCTGCGCAGTGTTTCGCCACCGTTGGCCGGTCGGTTACGCGGGATTGGCCCGCCCTGCCTGCGGTTTTGCGACAGTGACGCCGTGCGAGTCGCCATAGTCACCGAAAGTTTCCTGCCCCAGGTGAACGGCGTGACGAATTCCGTCCTGCGGGTCGTCGAGCACCTGGTCGAATCCGCGCACGACGTGCTGGTCGTCGCGCCGGGACCGGGTCCGGCGAGTTACCGCGGCGCTCCGGTCGTCCGCATTCCGGCGCTGGACTTCCCCGGCGTGAACTCGCTGCCGATCGGCCTGCCGACGCGCACCGTGCTGACCGCGCTGGCCGATTTCGGCCCGGACGTCGTGCACCTGGCCTCGCCGTTCGTGGTCGGCGCGCGCGGGCTCGCCGCGGCGAGACGGCTGCGCGTG
Source organism: Streptomyces sp. AA4 (assembly GCF_000158875.1). Lineage (NCBI taxonomy): Bacteria > Bacillati > Actinomycetota > Actinomycetes > Kitasatosporales > Streptomycetaceae > Streptomyces > Streptomyces sp. AA4. Next base: position 261,897 of record NZ_GG657746.1, read on the forward strand.
CCGTCGATCGCCGTCTACCAGACCGACATCGCCGGGTTCGCCACGTCGTACGGCTTCGGCATCGGCGCGCGGGCGGCCTGGCGCTGGGTGCGCCGCCTGCACTCGCGGGCCGACCGGACGCTCGCGCCGTCGTCGGACTCGATCGAACAGCTGAAACTGCACGGGGTTCCGCGGGTGCACCGCTGGGCGCGCGGCGTGGACGTCAGCCGGTTTTCCCCGGCGCACGCGGACCCGGCGCTGCGGACGGAACTCGCGCCGAACGGCGAACTGCTCGTCGGGTTCGTCGGACGGCTCGCGCCGGAGAAGGAGGTCGACCGGCTGACCGCACTGGCCGGGATGCCGGGCGTGCGCGTGGTCGTCGTCGGCGACGGACCGGAGCTGCCGGCGTTGCGGGAACGGTTGCCTGGCGCGGCTTTCCTCGGGGCGAAGTACGGCGACGAGCTTTCGGTCGCGTACGCGAGCCTCGACGTTTTCGTGCACACCGGACCGCACGAGACGTTCTGTCAGGCGGTGCAGGAGGCGATGGCGTCCGGGCTGCCGGTGCTCGCGCCGGACGCGGGCGGCCCGAAGGATCTCGTCTTGCCGGGCCGGACCGGCTACCTGCTTCCCGCCGACCGGGAGTCGTTCGGTCCGGCGCTGGTTTCCAAGGTCGACGACCTGCGGGACGCGGCGTTGCGGACCCGGCTGGGCGAGAAGGCGCGGAAAGTGGTCCTGGGCCGGACGTGGCCCGCGGTGTGCCGGGAGCTGGTCCGGCACTACGAAGCGGTGCAGGGCCGAGTCGCGCGTGCGGCTTGAGCCATGCACATCGTCCAGCTGGCGAACTTCTACGGACCTCGGTCCGGCGGGTTGCGGACCGCGCTGAACCACCTCGGCGCGGGGTACGTCGCGAGCGGTCATCGCGTGACGCTGGTCGTGCCGGGCCGGCGGTACGCGGTGGAAACCCTGCCGAGCGGGGTGTGCCGGTATTCGTTGCCTGCCTTGCAGATTCCGGGCACCGGCGGCTATCGCGCGGTGGATCCGCAGCGGGTCCGTTCGGTGTTGCGGCGGCTGGAGCCGGATCGGCTGGAGGTGTCCGACCGGCTGACGTTGCGGGGCATGGGCGTCTGGGCGCGGCGCAACGGCGTGCCCAGCACGGTGATCTCGCACGAGCGGCTGGACCGGTTGCTGGAGCAGTTTTTGCTGCCCGGGGCGATGGCCCGGCACGTCGCGGACGTCGCCAACCGGCGAATGGCGGCGTCGTACGACACGGTGGTGTGCACGACTGCCTTCGCGCACGCGGAGTTCGAACGGATTGCCGCGCCGAACGTCCGGCGGGTGCCGTTGGGGGTCGATCTGGCGACCTTCGCGCCGTCGATGCGGGATTCCGGGTGGCGGTCGACGCTGGCCGGCGGAGCGGACGCCCTGATTGTCCATTGTGGGCGGTTGTCGCCGGAGAAACACGTTGAGCGGAGCGTGGATACGGTCGCCGAGCTGACGGAATCCGGGGCCAGGGTGCGGTTGGTGATCGCGGGCGACGGACCGCGGCGGCGAGCGTTGGAAAGGCGGGCTCGGGGGTTGCCGGTGACGTTCCTGGGTTTTCTGTCCGGGCGCGGAGAAGTGGCTCGATTGCTGGCCAGCGCGGACGTTTCGCTGGCGCCGGGTCCACATGAGACATTCGGGCTGGCGGCGTTGGAGGCACTCGCTTCGGGGACGCCGGTGGTGGTTTCGGCGTCGTCGGCGCTGCGGGAGATCGTGCGGCCCGGGTGCGGGGCGGCGGTGGACGATCACGCGCCCGCCTTTGCCAGCGCGGTGACCGGATTGCTGGACAGCCCGGAGGAGCTCCGACGAGCGGCCGCGAGGGCGCGGGCGGAGGAATTCGCCTGGCCGAACTCGGTGCGGGGAATGCTCGCCGCACTCGGCTGACGCTGCGGAAGGTCCGTGAAGGACTCCTTGAGGGAATCAGATTCCCTCAAGGAGTCCTTCACGGACGACTAGCCGCGGTAGCCGGGGTGGATGCCGGGCGTGAGGCCGCGGTCCTCGGCCACTCGGGCCAGCAGGTCGCGCAGGGTCGCACGTTCCTCTGTGGACAGTGCGGACATCAGCTCGTCCTCGTGCGCCGCGGCGGCTTTGCCCAGTTCGGCCATCGTTTCCTGGCCTTTGTCGCTGAGGAAGACCGCGTAGAGACGGCGGTCCTGCGGATTGCGGCGGCGTTCGATCAGGCCTTGCTGCTCCAGGCCGTCGACCAGGGCGACCAGCCGGGTCGGCGGCGTGCCCAGTTCCGCGGCCAGCACCTGCTGGCTTTCGCCGGGCCGCCGCGCGATCGCGCGAAGCAGTCCGGTCTGCGGCGGGGTCAGGCCCAGGTCCGCGACGCGTTCGGCGAAGCGCTGGGTCGCGTGGGCGCCCAGCTGGGCCAGGAGGAAGGCGCTGCCGAAGGCCGGGGGTCCTTGCATGCCCTGAACCGTATCGCTTGACAATCCATTACACCAGTGTAATCGTTATAGTAGTGAAACTAATTGACCTGGAGGTTTGCCATGACGACCGTGACTCGGCAGCAGAGCGGCCCGCCGTTGCTGGCACCGGCGCTCGCGTTCGGGGTGCTGACCGTCGCGTCGGCGGTGCTCGGGGCGGCGGGGACGCGGCCGGATTCCAGCGCGGCTGAGGTCGCCGCGTATCTCGTCGGCAACCAGGGCGTCGTGCGGCTGCTCGCGTTCGCGGTGTTCGGCGCGTCGGTTCCGTTGGCGATTTGGGCCGCGACGGTCTATCGCAGACAGCGGCGGCTCGGGGTCGCGGCTCCAGGTGCGGTGATCGGGCTGACCGGCGGCCTGCTGGCCGCGGCCGCGCTCGCGATGAGCGGGCTGATCACCTGGACCGCCGCGCAGTCCAGCGAGACGCCTGCGGTGGCGCGGGCGCTGACCAGCCTCGCGTTCGCGTCCGGCGGCCCGGGCTTCGTGGTGCCGCTGGCGTTGCTGATCGCCGGGCTCGCGGTGCCGGCGTGGTTCCTGAACCTGTTGCCGCGCTGGATGTCGATCGCCGGGCTGGTCGTCGCCGCGGCGGCGGTGCTCGCCTCGCTGTCGCTGCTGGCCCCGGCGCTGTATCCGCTGATCCCGGTCGGCCGGTTCGGCGGGCTCGTCTGGCTGGTCGCGGCCAGCGTCCTGCTCCCGCGCGACCGCGCGGCACGGACGGACTAATCTCGGTCCCATGCCCCGAGCGAGCCTGGACAAGGATCCGCACGAAGTCGCCGCGATGTTCGACGGCGTCGCGTCCGGTTACGACCGCGCGAACTCGTTCATGACGTTCGGGTTCGACCGGCGCTGGCGCACCACCACGGCGCGCGTGCTGGACGCCAAACCGGGGGAGAAGGTGCTCGACCTGGCGGCGGGCACCGGGGTGTCCACCGTCGAGTACGCACGCGGCGGAGCCTGGTGCCTCGCCGCCGACTTCTCCGTCGGGATGCTCAGGGCGGGGCTGCACCGGAAGGTGCCGATGGTCGCCGCGGACGCGATGTGCCTGCCGTTCGCCGACAACAGCTTCGACGCCGTCACCATCTCGCTGGCGCTGCGGAACTTCGTCGACACCAAGGGCGCGCTCGCCGAGATCCTGCGGGTGGTCAAACCGGGCGGCCGGCTGGTGATCTGCGAGGTGTCGACGCCCACCTTCGCCCCGATCCGGTTCGTCTACCGGCGGTTCATCCTCAAGCTGCTCACCTGGGTCGGCAGCCGGTCCTCGACCAACCCCGAGGCCTACTCCTACCTGGCCGAATCGATGCTCGCCTGGCCCGATCAGCGCGGGCTCGGCGAGATCATCGCGAGCGCCGGATGGACCGAGGTGGAGTGGCTGAACCTCACCTTCGGCGTCGTCGCGATCCATCGCGCGCGCAAGCCTGCCTGACTCCGCCTTCCTCCCCTCCACCGCCCTCAATGGAGTGGCTGCGCCACGCTGTATTTTCGAGTGCATGACGACTTCGCGCCGCAGCCCGGACCACGACGCCGAAGTGATCGTGGTCGGGGCGGGACCGGCTGGTTCGACCGCGGCCACGTATCTCGCCCGGGCCGGGGTGGATGTGTTGCTGCTGGAGAAGACCGTCTTTCCGCGCGAGAAGGTCTGCGGGGACGGGCTCACGCCGCGGGGTGTGAAGCAGTTGATCGATCTTGGGCTGGACACCAGTGAAGAGGCTGGCTGGGTGCGTAGCCGGGGGCTGCGGATTCTGACCGGGGATCTGACGCTGGAGTTCGATTGGCCGGATCTCACTGATTACCCGCCGTATGGGGTGTCGCGTACTCGGCAGGACTTTGACGACCTGCTGGCCAAGACCGCGGTGAAGGCTGGGGCGCGGTTGTACGAGCGGACCACCGTTACCGGGGCGATTACCAACGCGTCTGGCCGGGTTGTCGGGGTCGAGGCGAAGGTTGGGCCGGAGAAGACTCCCGTCAGTTATCGGGCGCCGTTGGTGCTGGCTTGCGACGGGGTGTCGGCTCGGCTGGCGTTGAGTGTCGGGATCGACAAGAACGAGAAGCGGCCGATGGGGGTCGCGGTCCGGCGGTATTACAAGAGTCCCAAGCATGATGATCCGTTTATCGAGGGTCATCTTGAGTTGTGGGACCGGTCTGATCCTCGGGATCCCAAGTTGTTGCCCGGCTACGGCTGGGCGTTCCCGCTCGGCGACGGGACGGTCAACGTCGGGCTGGGGATGTTGTCTACGTCGGCGGCTTTTCGAAACACCGATTACCGGGCGTTGTTGCGGCAGTGGCTCGATGGCACGCCCGAGGAGTGGGGCTATCGCGAGGAAAATGCCATCGGCAAGGTCGGTGGAGCTGGGTTGCCGATGGGGTTCAACCGGACGCCGCATTACCGGAACGGTTTGCTGTTGCTCGGCGACGCGGGCGGCATGGTGAGTCCGTTCAATGGCGAGGGGATTTCCGCGGCGATGGAGTCTGCGCAGCTTGCGGCTGAGGCGGTCGTGCAGGCGTTGGCTCGGCCGGAGGGGCCCTCTCGGGAACGCGCGCTGGAGGGGTATCCGCGGGCTGTTGCCGAACTGATGGGCGGGTATTACCGGCTGGGGAATGTGTTCGCCAAGTTGATTGGGAAGCCGAAGATCATGCACGCGGCTACCAAGTACGGGTTGCGGGTCAACAAGATTTTGCCCTTGGTGTACAAGGGGCTTTCCGGGTGTTACGACGCTCGGGGCGGGGATGGGGTGGATCGGTTGATCTCCGCGTTGGCTCGGGTTACGCCTAGTCCTCGGTGAAACTCCGGGGGGCGGGTGGCTCGTCGCCTGGCGGCGACATTGCGCCTCGGTGTGGAGGCGGGCACCCCGATTTTTTAGTGTGACTACGGCGCTGGGGTGCTTGTCAAGGCGGGAAAGATGCCTTGACAAGCACCCCAGCGCCGTGTTTTTGGCTTCGTATCGGGGGCGGGGGAGGTGTGGGTGCCCCGCGTTGGGTGTATCTGTGCGGTTGGTGGGTTACCCGGGTGGAGCAATGGGTTGTCCGGCCGGTCAGTGTGATACGTCACAAGATCGAGTCCGCTGTCTGGCTTGGCGCGGTTGGTCAAGGGGGCTTTACCGCTGGTCTCGCTCGTGCGGGCGGGGGTGGGCCTGCGGAACGTGCCCTCCCTGTTAGGGCTGCCTTAGTCGGTAACCCCTCGGGACAAGAGTGTGACTCACGTCCTACACTCCCCCCATGCTTTGTGAATCGCTTCACAACCGCGACTTGTCGCTTGTGAACTATTTCACAAGCGTGCCGTGGTCCGGACACGGGCCGTAAGGGCGCCCTGACCCTCGGCGGTGTGACCCAGCTCCCTTAGGGTCGCGTCGAGGGACTCGGACCACCACCCGAGAACAACCGCAGCGGCGCGGAAAGGATGGCGAAGACCCCGTGCTGATGGTGCCCGTGCTGGCGCAGGCCGATCCCGGACCGGCGGCGCCCGGCCTCAACGTGTATCTGCCGCTCGTTCTGCTTTTCGTGCTCGCGGCGGGGTTCGCCGTGTTCTCCGTGCTGCTGGGCCCGCTCGTCGGGCCGAGCCGGTACAACCGCGCGAAGACCGCTGCTTACGAATGCGGCATCGAACCGTCGCCGCAGCCGCTGGTCGGCGGCGGCCGGATGCCGGTGGCCTACTACATCACGGCCATGCTCTTCATCCTGTTCGACATCGAGATGGTGTTCCTCTACCCGTTCGCGGTGAACGCCAACGCCCTCGGTGTCTTCGGCCTGGTGGAGATCGTGCTGTTCATCGTGACGGTCGGGTTCGCGTACGCCTACGTGTGGCGGCGCGGCGGCCTGGATTGGAACTGAACCCATGGGCCTGGAAGAAAAACTCCCCAACGGCATCCTGCTGGCCAGCCTCGAGGGACTGGTCAACTGGGCACGCAAGAACTCCCTGTGGCCGGCCACGTTCGGCCTCGCCTGCTGCGCGTTCGAGATGATGTCGGTCGGCGGTTCGCGCTACGACATCGCGCGGTTCGGCATGGAGCGGTTCTCCGCCACGCCCCGCCAGGCCGACCTGATGATCGTGGCCGGCCGGGTGACCCAGAAGATGGCCCCGGTGCTGCGCCAGATCTACGACCAGATGGCCGAGCCCAAGTGGGTCCTCTCGATGGGCGTCTGCGCCTCGTCCGGCGGCATGTTCAACAACTACGCCGTCGTGCAGGGCGTCGACCACATCGTCCCGGTCGACATGTACCTGCCCGGCTGCCCGCCGCGGCCGGAAATGCTGCTCGACGCGATCCTCAAGCTGCACGCCAAGATCCAGGACGAGCCGATCAACGCCCGCCGCGCCGCGATCCGCGCGGCCAGCGGGGCCCGTACCGAGCTGATCCCGTCCTCGATCAAGTACGCGAAGAAGTGAGCACCGGTGCCTGAGAACCCCGAAGAGACTCCCGAAACCGGCGGCCCGCAGTCCAGCGCGGAGCGGCCCGAAGCCGGACTCGAAGCGCACGGCCCCGGCGCGGCCGAACCGGTCGTCGCCGGTCGCGAGCGCAAGGGCATGTTCGGTGTCCGCGGCAGCGGGGACACCTCCGGGTACGGCGGCCTGCGGCTGCCCGCCTACAGCCCGCCGCCCGCCGAGCGCCCGTACGGCGGCTGGTTCGACGAGTTCGCCGACGAGTTCATGGCCGCCTTGGCGGACAACAAGATCCCGCCGTCCGCGATCCTCCAGACCACCGTCGACCGCGGCGAGATCACCTTCTACGTCAGCCGCGAGCACCTCGTCGACATCGCCAAGGTGCTGCGCAACGACCCGGGCCTGCGGTTCGAGATGCTGATGGCGGTCACCGGCGTCGACTACGGCGTGGACGTCCCGCAGCGGATGCACGCGGTCTACGACTTCCTGTCGATGACCTACCGCCGCCGGATCCGGCTCGAAATCACCATGGACATGGACGACCTGCACGTCCCGTCGCTGGTCCCGGTCTACGCGACCGCGGACTGGCACGAGCGCGAGGCCTACGACATGTTCGGCATCGTCTTCGACGGCCACCCCGGCCTGACCCGCATCTTCATGCCGGACGACTGGGACGGCCACCCCCAGCGCAAGGACTACCCGCTCGGCGGGATCCCGGTCGAATACAAGGGCGCGGAAATCCCGCCGCCAGACCAGCGGAGGTCGTACTCGTGACGATTAACGACGAAACGACGGAAGCCGAGTACGCGGAAGTCCGGGAAACCACCGAAGGCCCGGTCTACCACGTGTCCGGCGGCGACTGGGACGAGGTGCTCGGCGACGCCCAGCACGACGACCGCATGGTCATCAACATGGGCCCGCAGCACCCGTCGACGCACGGCGTGCTCCGGCTCGTGCTGGAGCTGGAAGGCGAGCGGGTCACGCAGCTGCGCGCGGTCGTCGGCTACCTGCACACCGGCATCGAGAAGAGCGCGGAGTTCCGCAACTGGACCCAGGGCGTCACCTTCGTGACGCGCGCGGACTACCTCGCCCCGCTGTCCAACGAGATGTGCTACTGCCTCGGCGTCGAGAAACTGCTGGGCATCAAGGCCCCGCCGCGCGCGGAACTGCTGCGCGTGCTGCTTCTCGAGCTGAACCGGATCACCTCGCACCTGGTGTTCATCGCGACCGGCGGCATGGACCTCGGCGCCACCACCGCGATGACGCTCGGCTTCCGCGAGCGCGAAGAAGCCATGCACCTGCTCGAGTACCTGACCGGCCTGCGGATGAACCACGCGTTCATCCGGCCCGGCGGCCTCGCCCAGGACTTCCCCGAGGACTGGACCGAGAAGGTCCTCGACTTCTGCAAGATCATGGACAAGCGGCTTCCGCTGTACGACAAGATGTTCACCGGTCAGCCGATCTGGCGGAACCGGCTCAAGGACGTCGGCGTGCTGCCGCTCGACGCGTGCCTCGAACTCGGCGTCACCGGTCCGGTGCTGCGCGCCGCGGGCCTGCCGTGGGACCTGCGCAAGACCGAGCCGTACTCGCGCTACGACGAGATCGAGTTCGACGTGCCGACCTCGACCGACGCGGACAGCTGGGCGCGGTACCTGCTGCGGCTGGAGGAAATCCACCAGAGCCTGCGGATCATGAAGCAGGTCGTGAAGATGGCCGAGCCGGGCCCGGTCATGGTGGAGGACAAGAAGATCGCCTGGCCGGCGCAGCTGTCCATCGGCAGCGACGGCATGGGCAACTCGCTGGCGCACGTCAAGAAGATCATGGGCCAGTCGATGGAATCCCTGATCCACCACTTCAAGCTCGTCACCGAGGGCTTCCACGTGCCGCCGGGCCAGGTCTACACGGCCGTCGAATCGCCGCGCGGCGAGATCGCGGCGCACCTGGTGTCCGACGGCGGCACCCGTCCGCTGCGCGTGCACCTGCGGGAGCCGAGTTTCGTGAACATGCAGGCGATGCCCGCGATGGCCGAGGGCGGTCTGGTCGCCGACCTCGTCGTCGTGATCGCCTCGATCGACCCGGTTCTGGGGGGAGTTGACCGATGACGAACCCGACCGCAGTCCCGGAGCCGGGACCGCACGACGCGACGAAGACGTACGCCGCGGCAGGTTCGGACACCGATGTCGCGGCGATCGCGCCCGACCCGGCGGTTGCCGAGGGCATCCTCGCCGACGCGCCCGCGGCGGACGTGTTCGACGCCGACACGCACCGCGAGGCGAAGGAAATCATCGCCCGCTACCCGATGTCGCGTTCGGCGCTGCTGCCGATGCTGCACCTCGTGCAGTCGGTGCAGGGCTACGTGAGCCAGGAGGGCATCGCCTTCTGCGCGCGGCATCTCGACCTGACCGACGCCGAGGTCACCGCGGTCGCGACGTTCTACACCATGTACAAGCGCCGTCCGTGCGGCGAGCACCTGGTGAGCGTCTGCACCAACACGCTGTGCGCGGCGCTGGGCGGCGACGACATCTACCGGAAGCTCCAGACGCACCTCGGTTCGGCGGAAAAGCCGCTGGGGCACGAGGAAACCGCGGGCACGCCGGGCGAACCGGGCTCGATCACCCTGGAACACGCGGAATGCCTCGCGGCCTGCGACCTCGGTCCGGTCCTCCAGGTGAACTACGAGTACTTCGACAACCAGACGCCGGAGCAGGCGGTCGCGCTCGTCGATGCGTTGCAGGCAGGCAAAAAGCCCGCCCCGACGCGCGGTGCGGCGCTGACCGACTTCAAGGGCGCGGAGCGGCAGCTCGCCGGGTTCTGGCCGGAGGACGAGGCCGCTTACCGCAGTGCGGTGGACGGCCCGTCGCAGGCGGTCGAGACCCTGCGCGGCGCGCAGCTGGCGGCCGACCGCGGCTGGTCCGCCCCGGGCATGCAGGACGTCCCACTGCCTGAAGTGGAGAAGAAGTAATGGCCGATCCCATCACTCCGGTCCTCACGAAGCGCTGGCTGTCCCCGGAATCCTGGCGCATCGAAACCTACGAGGCGCTCGAGGGCTACACCGCGGCGCGCAAGGCGCTGGCCGCCACGCCCGAGCAGCTCGTGCAGGTGGTCAAGGACTCCGGCCTGCGCGGCCGCGGCGGCGCGGGCTTCCCGGCGGGCGTGAAGTGGTCGTTCATGCCGCCCAACGAGGACAAGCCGCACTACCTGGTGATCAACGCCGACGAGGGCGAACCCGGTACCTGCAAGGACATTCCGCTGATGATGGCGGACCCGCATTCGCTCATCGAGGGCTGCATCATCGCCTCGTACGCGATGCGGTCGCACCACTGCTTCATCTACGTCCGCGGCGAGGCCCTGCACTGCATCCGCCGGCTCAACGCGGCCGCGCGCGAGGCGTACGCGAAGGGCTACCTCGGCAAGAACATCTTCGGCAGCGGCTGGGATCTCGAGCTGACTGTGCACGCCGGCGCCGGCGCGTACATCTGCGGCGAGGAAACGGCGTTGCTGGACTCGCTCGAAGGCCGGCGCGGCCAGCCCCGGCTCAAGCCGCCGTTCCCCGCGGCCGCCGGTCTGTACGCGGCGCCGACGACGGTGAACAACGTCGAGACCATCGCGAGCGCGTCGTACATCATCAACGCCGGTTCGTCGTGGTTCCGCGAGATGGGCCGCGAGAAGTCGCCCGGTCCGAAGATCTACTCGATCTCCGGTCACGTCGAGAAGCCCGGCCAGTACGAATGCCCGCTCGGCACCACGCTGCGCGAGCTGCTGGAGCTGGCCGGCGGCATGAAGGACGGCATCCCGCTCAAGTTCTGGACGCCGGGCGGTTCGTCGACGCCGATGTTCACCGCCGAGCACCTCGACGTCCCGCTCGACTTCGAGGGCGCGGCCGAGGCCGGTTCGATGCTCGGCACCACCGCGGTCCAGGTCTTCAACGAGACCGTTTCGGTGCCGTGGGCGGTCATGAAGTGGACGCAGTTCTACGAGCACGAGTCCTGCGGCAAGTGCACGCCGTGCCGCGAAGGCACGTACTGGCTGGCGCAGATCCTGGAGCGGATGGTCGAGGGCCACGGCACCGAGGAGGACATCGACACCCTCCTGGATGTGTGCGACAACATCTTCGGCCGTTCGTTCTGCGCACTCGGCGACGGCGCGGTGTCGCCGATCCAGAGCGGCATCAAGTACTTCCGGGACGAGTTCCTGGCCTTGTGTGAGAGCAACAAGCGCGAGTTGGTGGGAGCGCAGGCATCATGACGATCGCGCCCGACAAGCCGGAAACGGCTGAAACCCCCGTCCCCGAGGGCTACGTCAAGCTGACCATCGACGGCGAAGAGGTCATCGCGCCCAAGGGCGAGCTGCTGATCCGCACCGCCGAGCGGCTCGGCACGAGCATCCCCCGGTTCTGCGACCACCCGCTGCTCGACCCGGCGGGCGCGTGCCGCCAGTGCCTGGTCGAGGTCGAAATGGGCGGCCGTCCGATGCCGAAGCCGCAGGCCTCGTGCACGATGACGGTCGCCGACGGCATGGTGGTCAAAACGCAGCTCACCTCGCCGGTCGCGGACAAGGCGCAGCAGGGCGTGATGGAGCTGCTGCTCATCAACCACCCGCTCGACTGCCCGATCTGCGACAAGGGCGGCGAATGCCCGCTGCAGAACCAGGCGCTCGCGCACGGCCGCGCGGAATCGCGGTTCGTCGACACCAAGCGCACGTTCCCGAAGCCGCTGCCGATCTCGTCGCAGGTGCTGCTGGACCGGGAACGCTGCGTGCTGTGCCAGCGCTGCACCCGGTTCTCCGACCAGATCGCCGGCGACCCGTTCATCGCGCTGCTCGAACGCGGCGCGCACCAGCAGATCGGCACCGCGGAAACCGCCGACGTGCTCGACCTCGCCTCCCGCACCACCGGCGGCGAGCCGTTCCAGAGCTACTTCTCCGGCAACGTGATCCAGATCTGCCCGGTCGGCGCGCTCACCAGCGCGGCGTACCGGTTCCGGTCGCGGCCGTTCGACCTGGTGTCGGCGCCGAGCGTGTGCGAGCACTGCTCGTCCGGCTGCGCCGAGCGCACCGACTTCCGGCGCGGCAAGGTCCAGCGCAAGCTGGCCGGCGACGACCCGGAGGTGAACGAGGAATGGCTGTGCGACAAGGGCCGCTTCGCGTTCCGCTACGTGCAGGCCGGTGACCGGATCCGCCGTCCGCTCGTCCGCAACGCCAGCGGCGAGCTGGAAGAAGCGTCCTGGACCGACGCGCTCCGGATCGCCGCCGCCGGGCTGCTGAAGGCCCGCGAGGGCAAGGGCGGCGCGGTGCTCACCGGTGGCCGGCTGACCGTCGAGGACGCCTACGCGTACTCGAAGTTCGCCCGGATCGCCTTGCGCACCAACGACATCGACTTCCGCACCCGTGCGCATTCGGACGAGGAGCTGGCGTTCCTCGGGTCGACCGTCGTGGGCACCACGCCGGAGACCGGCGTGACGTTCAGCGAGATCGAGAACGCCCGCACGGTGCTGTGCGTGGCGTTCGAGCCCGAGGACGAAGCGCCGATCGTGTTCCTGCGGCTGCGCAAGGCGGCCCGCAAGAACCGCACCCGCGTTGTCCACTTGGGACAGTGGACGACCTCCTCGGTGCGCAAGACCTTCGGCGAACTGCTGGCCTGCGTACCCGGCGGCGAAGCGGCAGCGGTGGACGGCATCGCGCAGCACGCGGCCGACGTCGACGCGGCGCTCAGCGGCGAGGGCGCGGTGATCCTGGTCGGCGAGCGGGCCGCGGAAATCCCCGGCCTGTTCTCCGCGCTGCTGCGGCTCACCGCCCGCACCGGGGCCCGGCTGGCGTGGATCCCGCGCCGTGCCGGCGACCGGGGCGCGCTCGAAACCGGTTGCGTGCCAACGCTTCTGCCGGGCGGCCGTTCGGTCGCCGACGAGGCGGCCCGCGCCGAGGTCGGCAAGCAGTGGGGCGCCGAGCTTCCGGCCGAACCGGGCCGCGACGTCACCGGCATCCTGCAGGCCGCTTCGGGCGGGCAGCTGGACGCGCTGGTGGTCGGCGGCGTCGACCCGAACGACCTGCCGGACCCGGACCTGGCCCGCCGCGCGCTCGACAACGTCGGCTTCGTGGTCAGTCTGGAACTGCGGGCGAGCGAGGTCACCGAACGGGCCGACGTGGTCCTGCCGATCGCCCCGGCGGTCGAGAAGTCCGGCAGCTACCTCAACTGGGAGGGCCGCCGCCGGGAATTCGACATCACGCTGGAGGGCACCGGTTCCCTTTCCGACGGCCGGGTGCTCGACACCCTGGCCGTCGAGATGGACGCCGACCTGTTCACCCAGACCCCGGCCGCCGCGGCCGCCGATTTCGCTCGCCTGGGCACCCGCCCCAATGTGGCATTGGGTGCATCTGACGCACCGAACGCCACATTGGGTGCGTCTCACGCACCCAATGCCACATTGGGGCGCTCTGAACCGGGGCCAGGGCAGGCGGTGCTCGCCACCTGGCGGCAGCTGATCGACAACGGCTCGCTGCAGGACGACGAACCGCACCTCAAGGGCACCCAGCGGCCGCCGGTCGCGCGGCTTTCGGCCAAGACCGCCGAAGGGCTCGGCGCGACGGTCCGGGTGTCGAACGAGCGCGGGTCGATCACCCTGCCGGTCGAGGTCGCCGACCTGCCGGACGGCGTCGTGTGGCTGCCCGGCAACTCCGACGGCTCGGCCGTCCGCGCCGCACTCGCCGCCGGACACGGCGCGCTCGTGCAGATCTCCGGAGGTGACCAGTGAGCCCGCAGCTCACGCAGTTCCTCGCCGCGTACCCGGACGCGGCGGAACGCGCCCGGCTCCTCGCCGACGACCCGTGGTGGCTCGTCCTGATCAAGGCGGTCGTGGTCCTGCTGATCGGGCCGGTCCTGACGATCTTCCTGATCGTGTGGGAGCGCAAGGCGATCGGCCGGATGCAGAACCGGCCCGGCCCCAACCGGGTCGGCCCCGGCGGCTACCTGCAGTCGCTCGCCGACGCGATCAAGCTCCCGTTCAAGGAGCAGATCATCCCGGACACCGCCGACCGCAAGGTGTACTTCCTCGCCCCGGTGCTGTCTGCGGTCCCCGCGCTGATCGCGCTGTCGGCCATCCCGTTCGGCCCGGTCGTCTCGATCTTCGGGCACCGGACGGTGCTGCAGCTGATGGACCTCCCGGTCGGCGTGCTGGTGATCCTCGCCTGCTCGTCGGTCGGCGTGTACGGCATCGTGCTGGCGGGCTGGTCGTCCGGTTCGCCGTACCCGCTGTTCGGCGGCATGCGCTCGGCGGCGCAGGTGATCTCCTACGAGATCGCGATGGGCCTGTCGATCGTCGCGGTGATCCTGTACTCCGGTTCGCTGCAGACCTCGGAAATCGTGCAGGCGCAGGCGCACGGCTGGTACTTCTACATGCTCATCCCGAGCTTCGTGATCTACGTGATCTCGATGGTCGGCGAGACGAACCGCGCGCCGTTCGACCTCCCGGAGGCCGAATCCGAGCTGGTCGGCGGGTTCCACACCGAGTACAGCTCGATGAAGTTCGCGATGTTCTTCCTCGCCGAGTACGTCAACATGGTGATCGTCTCGGCGTTCTGCACGACGCTGTTCCTCGGCGGCTGGCGGTTCCCGTTCGTCGGCGACGATTCGCCGCTGAACCAGAACTGGTGGCCGGTCCTCTGGTTCTTCGCCAAGACCTTCATCCTGCTGTTCGGCTTCATCTGGCTGCGCGGCACGCTGCCCCGGCTGCGCTACGACCAGTTCATGCGGCTGGGCTGGAAGGTACTGGTCCCGGTCAACCTGGTGTGGATCGTGGTCGTGGTCGCGATCAAGACGATCCAGTGGAGCTGGCCGCAGATCCTCGTCGGCGTCGGCATCGTGCTGGTGGTGCTCGTGCTGCTGAGCCTCGCGCTGCCGGACAAGAAGCTGCCCGAATCGGACTACGTGGACCTGGCCGGAAGCGGCTATCCGCTGCCGCCGCTCGACCTGCGGGTCCCGGACGCGACGCCCCGGCAGAAGGCGCTGGCCAAGGCGGAGGCGAAGGCCGCGCGGCGCAAGCCGGCCAGTGTCGCCGCGACGGCCGCACAGGAAGGAACGGAAGATGGCGGCAACTGACTTCCTCAATCCCATCAAGGGATTCGGCGTCACCTTCGGGATGATGTTCAAGAAGGTCGCGACCGAGGAGTACCCCGAGGCGGGCGCCCCGGCCGCCCCGCGCTACCACGGCCGCCACCAGCTCAACCGGCATCCGGACGGGCTGGAGAAGTGCGTCGGCTGCGAGCTGTGCGCGTGGGCGTGCCCGGCGGACGCGATCTTCGTCGAGGGCGGCAACAACACCGACGAAGAGCGGTACTCGCCGGGCGAGCGCTACGGCGCGGACTACCAGATCAACTACCTGCGCTGCATCGGCTGCGGCCTGTGCATCGAGGCGTGCCCGACCCGGTCGCTCACCATGACCAACTTCTACGAGCTGGCCGACGACGACCGGCAGCGGCTCATCTACACCAAGGAAGACCTGCTCGCCCCGCTGCTGCCGGGCATGGAGCAGCCGCCGCATCCGATGCGGCTCGGCGACAACGAGCAGGACTACTACGTGAACGGTCCCGAGCTGGCCGCTCAAGCGCAGCGGGAGGCGAAGAAGTGATCGCCGCCCTTCTCGCGCAGGCCCCGGCGGCCAGCGTCGACGCTTCGGTGACGACCGGCGAGGCCATCGCGTTCTGGATCCTCGGCCCGCTCTCGCTGCTGGGCGCGCTCGGGATGATCTTCTCCCGCAACGCCGTGCACTCGGCGCTGTGGCTGGTGCTCACGATGCTGACGCTCGGCGCGCTGTACATGACTCAGTCCGCGCCGTTCCTCGGGTTCACCCAGATCATCGTCTACACCGGCGCGATCATGATGCTGTTCCTGTTCGTGCTGATGCTGGTCGGCCGGGACAGCTCGGACTCGGTGGTCGAGGTGCTGCGCGGGCAGCGGCTCGCCGCCGGGGTGCTCGGCATCGGGCTCGCCGCGCTGATCGCCGCGGGCGTGTTCCGCGCGATGGCGAACGTGACCCCGGCCAAGCCGCTCGACCCGTACCAGCAGACCGGCGGCGGGCCCGGCGGCCTCGGCCGGTTGATCTTCACCCAGTACCTGTTCCCGTTCGAGCTGACCTCGGCGCTGCTGATCACCGCCGCGCTCGGCGCGATGGTGCTCGCCTTCACCGGCCGCAGCGGCAAGAGCAAGCTCTCCCAGCGCGAACTGGTCAAGCTGCGCTTCCAGGGCAAGCACGACCGCCCGTCGCCGCTGCCCGGACCCGGCGTGTTCGCCACCGCCAGCTCGGTCTCCACCCCGGCGCTGCTGCCGGACGGTTCGGTCGCGCCGGAATCGCTGTCGGAGATCATCGAATCCACCTCGGCGATCCGGCTCATGCGCGAGCGCAAGCTCATCGCGGACGAGGGCCCGAAGCCCGACGCGCACGCACTGGTCGGCGGTTCCGAAAAGGCCGCGCCGGCCGAGGAAGAAGAGGGGGAAGGAAAGTGACCCCGAGCTACTACCTGCTGCTGTCCGCGCTGCTGTTCTGCATCGGCGCGGTGGGGGTGCTGGTCCGCCGCAACGCGATCGTCGTGTTCATGTGCATCGAGCTGATGCTGAACGCGGTGAACCTGACCCTGGTCACCTTCGCCCGCATCAACGGCGGGCTGCACGGCCAGGTGATGGCGTTCTTCGTGATGGTGGTCGCGGCCGCCGAGGTCGTGGTCGGACTGGCGATCATCATGGCCATCTTCCGCACCCGCCGCTCGGCCTCGGTCGACGACACGAACCTGCTGAAGTACTAAGGGAGACGACCGAGTGACCGCATCATCGTGGCTGCTGGTGGCCCTTCCCGCCCTCGGCGCCCTCGTTCTGCTGCTCTCCGGCAAACGCGCGAAAGCGTGGGGGCACCTGCTCGGCTGTGCCACCGTCACGCTCGCCTTCGTGTACGCCGTGATCCTGTTCTTCTCCACCGACAGCCACTCGGTCACCGACACCAAGGTCTACTCCTGGATCCCGGTGACCCAGCTGCAAGTGGACTTCGGGCTGCGCATCGACGCGCTGTCGCTGACGTTCGTGCTGCTGATCACCGGCGTCGGCATGCTGATCCACTTCTATTCGATCGGCTACATGGCCGACGACGAGGGCCGATACCGCTTCTTCGCGTACCTGAACCTGTTCGTCGCCTCGATGCTGATCCTGGTGCTGGGCAACAGCTTCGTGACGCTGTACCTCGGCTGGGAGGGCGTGGGCCTCGCCTCGTACCTGCTGATCGGCTGGTATCAGAACCGCCCGTCCGCGGCGACCGCGGCGAAGAAGGCGTTCCTGATGAACCGCGTCGGCGACGTCGGGCTCGCGCTGGCGATCTTCCTGATGTTCAAGTACGTCGGGTCGACCGGCTACGCGCAGGTCTTCGAGGGCGTCGCGCAGGGCAAGATCCCGCCGGGCGCGGTCACCGCCATCGCGATCCTGCTGCTGCTGGGCGCGTGCGGTAAGTCCGGCCAGTTCCCGCTGCAGGCGTGGCTGCCGGACGCGATGGAGGGCCCGACCCCGGTGTCGGCGCTCATCCACGCGGCGACGATGGTCACCGCGGGCGTGTACCTGGTGGCCCGCTCCAACGTCATCTTCACCGCGACGCCGGACGGACGGCTGGTGGTCACCCTGGTCGGCGCGGTCACGCTGCTGCTCGGGTGCGTTGTCGGCTGTGCCTACGACGACATCAAGAAGGTGCTCGCGTACTCGACGGTCAGCCAGATCGGCTACATGATGCTGGCGGTCGGCCTCGGGCCGGGCATTTACGCGCTGGGCATCATGCACCTGGTGGCGCACGGCTTCTTCAAGGCCGGGCTGTTCCTCGGGGCCGGTTCGGTCATGCACGGCATGAACGACGAGGTCGACATGCGCAAGTTCGGCGGCCTGGCCAAGCGGATGCCGATCACCTTCGTCACCTTCGGCCTCGGCTACCTGGCGATCATCGGCTTCCCGTTCCTCACCGGGTACTACACGAAGGACGCGATCATCGAGGCCGCGTTCGGCCAGGAAGGCTGGCGCGGCTGGGCGTTCGGCCTCGCGACGGTGATCGGCGCCGGGCTCACCGCGTTCTACATGACGCGGCTGATGATGATGACCTTCTTCGGCAAGGAACGCTGGAAGGACATCAAGTCCTCGGACGGACGCGACTTCCACCCGCACGAGTCCAAGCCGATCATGTGGGTCCCGATGGCGATCCTGGCGGTCGGCTCGGTCGGCGCGGGCGCGTTCTTCGCGATCGGCAACCGGTTCGTCGACTGGCTGGCCCCGGTGGTCGGCCAGTTCGAGGAGGCCGAGCACACCCCGATCCCGTCGTGGACGGTCCCGGCGGCGACGCTGGTGCTGGCCGCGCTCGGCGTGCTGCTCGCGGTCTGGCTGTTCCGCCCGTCGCGCGACGTCCCGATCGAGAAGCCCGAGCGGGTGTCTTGGCCGGTGCGCGCGGCGCGCAAGGACCTGTACGGCAACGCGCTCAACGAAACCCTGGTCGCCCGTCCGGGCACCTGGCTGGCGCGGGCGCTGGTGTACGTGGACAACCGCGGCGTCGACGGCGCGGTGAACGGCCTCGCCGCGGCACTCGGCGGCGGGTCCGGGCGGTTGCGCCGGACGCAGACCGGATTCGTGCGGTCGTACGCACTGTCCATGCTCGGCGGCACGTTCCTGCTTCTCGCGGCCCTTCTGCTGGTGAGGTTCTCCTGACATGACTTGGCTTCTGGCGCTCATCCTGCTGCCGCTGGCCGGCTCGCTGGTGCTGGCGTTCCTCAAGGGAAACGACCGGGCCGCGGTCGCCACGGCGCTCGCCGTGTCCATTGTGGAGTTCCTGCTGGTCATCCCGTTCTGGGCGAGCTACTCGCCCTCGGGCGAGCGCATCCAGCAGGCCACCACGATGGACTGGATCCCGAGCTTCGGCATCCACATCTCGTTCGGCACCGACGGCATCTCGCTGATCATGATCGCGGTGATCGCGCTGCTGGTGCCGATCGTCGTCGGCGGGCTCGGGCTCACCGACAAACTGCCCGCCGGCCGCAGCGCGGGCGGGTTCCTGTCGCTGATCCTGCTGCAGGAGGCGATCACGATCGGCGTCTTCGCGGCGACCGACGTGTTCCTCTTCTACGTGCTGTTCGAGATCATGCTGATCCCGATGTACTTCCTGATCGGCGGCTACGGCGGCGCGAACCGGCAGTACGCGGCGGTGAAGTTCTTCCTGTACTCGTTCCTCGGCGGCCTGATCATGCTGGCCTCGGCGATCGGGGCGTACTCGCTGGCCTCGGACAAGCTCGGCGGCAAGGGCACGTTCGACTGGGCCACGCTGGTGACGGTGGTGCGCGACGCGCCGACCGGCACGCAGATCTGGCTGTTCCTCGGCTTCTTCCTTGCGTTCGCGATCAAGGCCCCGCTGGTCCCGTTCCACACCTGGCTGCCGGACGCCGCGGGCCAGGCCCCGATCGGCGTCGCGGTGCTGCTGGTCGGCGTGCTGGACAAGGTCGGCACGTTCGGTTTCCTGCGGTACTGCCTGCCGATGTTCCCGGAGGGCAGCAAGGCGCTCGCGCCGCTGGTGCTGATCCTGTCGGTGATCGGCGTGCTGTACGGCTCGATCCTCGCGGCCGGGCAGCAGGACATGAAGCGGTTCATCGCGTACGTGTCGATCGCCCACTTCGGGTTCATCGCGCTGGGCATCTTCACCTTCAACGAGCAGGCGATGGTCGGCTCGGTGTCGTACATGCTGAACCACAGCCTGTCGACCGGGATGCTGATCGTGGTGATCGGCCTGATCGTGATGCGCGGCGGGTCGAGCCGGATCTCGGACTACGGCGGCATGGCGAAGGTGACCCCGCTGCTCGGCGGAATGCTGTTGCTGGCCGGGCTTTCCGCGCTGTCGCTGCCCGGGACCAACTCGTTCGTGAGCGAGTTCCTCGTGCTGCTGGGGTCCTTTGTGGACCAGCCGGTGTACACGATCCTCGCGACCGTGGGCATGGTGCTCGCCGCGGCTTACGTGCTGTGGCTGTACCAGCGGATCATGCAAGGCCCGGTTCGCGGCGATGCTCTCGTGGGCGTCGGCGGTGGGCCGGGCACGGCGATCGCGCCGGAACTCGGCGCGCGCAAGGCCATTACCGACCTGGGCAAACGCGAGATCGCGATCCTCGCGCCCCTGGTCATCCTGATCATCGGACTGGGTTTCTATCCCAAGCCGATGCTCGACACGATCACCCCGTCGGTGCAGGCGACGCTGTCTGCCGTGCAGGGAGGCAAGTAAACCGTGCTCGACATGTTCCTGGCGCAGGCGCCGGCAGCGCCGCTGGAAGTGCCTTCGGTCGATTACGCGGCCGTGCTGCCGATGCTGATCGTCTTCGGCGTCGCGTGCATCGGCGTGCTGGTGGAAGCGTTCGCGCCGAAGGCCACGCGGTGGGGGATCCAGGTGACGATCTCCCTCGTCGCGATCCTCGCCGCGGGGGTTTCGCTGATCCTGTACGCGACCGGCGCTTCTGCTACGAAAGCCGGTACGACGACGTTCTCCGGTTCGATTTCGGTGGACCGGCCGTCGTTGTTCCTGTGGGGCACGCTGCTGTTGCTCGGCCTCGGTGCGGTCTTCCTGATCGCGGACCGGAAGGTCGAGCCGGGCGGCGCGTTCGTGGCGCAGGCGGCGATCCGGCCGGGCACGGTGCAGGATCGGGCGCAGGCGGCTACTACGTCGCAGACTGAGGTTTTTCCGCTGACGCTCTTCGCGCTTGGCGGGATGATGACATTCTGTGCGGCGAATGATCTTCTTACGATGTTTATCGCGTTGGAAGTGCTTTCGCTGCCGTTGTATCTGATGTGCGGACTGGCTCGCCGTCGTCGGCTGATCTCGCAGGAAGCGGCGGTCAAGTACTTCCTGCTCGGGGCGTTCTCGTCGGCGTTCTTCCTGTACGGGCTGGCGTTGCTGTACGGGTACGCGGACTCGGTGAAGCTGGTCGACATCGCGCACGCGGCGGCTGGGTCGGACCGGTCGGACACGTTGTTGTTCGCTGGTCTTGGGCTGCTTGTCGTGGGGCTGCTGTTCAAGGGCTCGGTCGGGCCGTTCCACACGTGGACGCCGGACGTTTATCAGGGGGCGCCTACTCCGGTCACCGGGTTTATGGCTGCCTGCACGAAGGTCGCTGCCTTCGGAGCGATTCTTCGGGTGCTCAGCGTCGGGTTTTCCTCGACCAGCTGGGAGTGGCGCGGGGTCATGTGGGCCGTGGCCATTATTTCGATGGCGCTCGGGGCTGTGCTGGGTCTGACGCAGACGGATGTCAAGCGGATGATTGCTTACTCGTCTGTGGCGCACGCCGGGTTCTTGCTTGTCGGGGCTATTGCGATGACTGAGGACGGGCTGTCCGGCACGCTGTTCTACTTGCTGGCGTATGGGTTTACGACGTTGGCCGCGTTCGGCGTGGTATCGCTGGTTCGGGATTCCAGCGGGGAGGCCACGCATCTGTCCGCTTGGGCTGGGTTGGCTAAGCGGTCGCCGTTGCTGGCCGGGGTGTTTACGTTCCTCTTGCTGGCGTTGGCTGGGATTCCGTTGACCAGTGGGTTTGTCGGGAAGTTCGTGGTGTTCTCGGCGGCGTTGTCGGACGGGATGGCGCCGTTGGTGGTTGTTGCGCTGGTGTTCAGTGCGGTGGCTGCGTTCTTCTATCTGCGGGTCATTGTGTTGATGTACTTCTCGGAGCCTGCTGCGGACGGGCCTACGGTGACTGTGCCGGGTGGGTTTACTACTGCGGCTATTGCTTTGGGGGTTGTGGTTACGTTGGTGCTTGGGGTTCTTCCGGCCTTTGCGTTGGATTGGGCTGGGGCCGGGGGGTTTGCTTCCTGAGTCTCGGGCGGCTCGTCGCCTGGCGGCGACATTGAACCGCCCCGGGTTTGATGGAGGCTCCATCGTGTGAGTGAGGATGGAGTTATGGGCCGGTCTTCGAGGCATCCGCGTGAGGTGCGTGAGCGCGCGGTTGCGTTGGTGTTTGAGCAGGTAGAGCAGTACTCGTCGCAGTGGGAGGCGATCACGTCGATCGCGGCGAAGGTGGGGGTGTCGGCCGAGTCGCTGCGCCGGTGGGTGCGGCAGGCTGAGACCGATCAGGGTGCGCGGCCGGGTGTCACGACTGCGGAGTCGGAGCGGGTGCGCGAGCTCGAGCGTGAGAATCGTGAGTTGCGCCGGGCGAATGAGATCCTGAAAGCGGCATCGATTTTCTTCGCGAGGGAGCTCGACCCTCGACCGCCGCGCTCGTAGCGTTCATCACGGATTATCGGGACCGGTTCGGAGTCGAGCCGATCTGTGCCGTGCTGACCGAGTTCGGGATCAAGATCGCTCCGTCCACCTATTATGCCGCGCTTTCCCGTCCGATGTCGGCGAGGGAAGTTCGCGATGAGGAGTTGAAGAAGGAAATTCAGCGCGTGTACGACGAGAATTACCTGGTGTACGGTGCCCGGAAGGTATGGCGTCAGCTGAACCGGGAAGGCGTTCGGGCGGGCCGGGGCCGGGTGGAACGACTGATGCGCGCGATGGGCTTGGCCGGCGCGGTCCGCGGGAAGAAGGTGCGCACCACGGTGTCCGATCCCGGCGGTGCCCGCGCCGCGGACCTGGTGAGCCGCCAGTTCACGGCAGGTGCACCGAATCGGTTGTGGGTAGCGGACTTCACCTACGTCGCGACCTGGGCAGGCACCGTCTACGTCGCGTTCGCGATCGATGTGTTCTCCCGCAGGATCGTCGGCTGGCGCGTGAGCATGTCCAAGGAAACCGACCTCGTGCTCGACGCGATCGAGCAGGGACTGCGTCATCGGGACTACCGATGGCGAAAGGGGCAGGACAAGCTGATCCACCATTCCGACGCCGGAAGTCAATACACGTCGTTCCGATTCACGCAGCATCTTGCTGATTCCGGTATCGACGCGTCGATCGGCACGGTCGGCGATGCCCTCGATAACGCGCTCGCGGAATCCACCATCGGGCTCTACAAAACCGAGTTGATTAAACCGAACGGGCCATGGCACAATAAGCAAGAAGTCGACGTCGCGACTGCCGCGTGGATCGAGTGGTACAACACCCAGCGCCTCCACGGAGCATGCGGCGACCGGCCACCCGTCGAATTCGAGACCCTGTACGAGGACGGCGACCTGATCAGTCTGGTCGCCTGACCCCAACAACGAGTCTCTACCGAACCCGGGGCGGTTCACATTGCCGTTTTGGTGGTTGTGTGGGCACCCCGATTTTTTAGTG
>NZ_GG657746.1:285496-323937 GCF_000158875.1 Streptomyces sp. AA4
TTTGCAGGTCACCGTGTAGGTCGAGATGCGGATGCGTTTGCCGCCGGAGCTCACCAGGGCCGACAGTTCGAAGTTGTTTCCCGTCGCGGTCGACGTCGTGGTGGTGACGTCGTTCGCGGGATCGGTGACCTGGGTGGTGCACGAGGAAGTGCCGCCGCCGAAGGTGACGCCGGGTTTGGCCACCGCGGGCGACGAGGCGCTGGTCGGGCCCTCTACGGCGCACGCGGACTGCGTCGGGACGGAGATGGTGGTTCCGGCCTTCGTGAAGTTCGCGTTGCCGATGTCGGCGACTCCGGCCGGGGTGTCCGCGGCGGCGGTCCCGGCAGCGGTGAGCAAACCGGCGGCGGCCAGTGCTGCTCCGGCCAAAACGGTGCGCTTGATGATCATGGTCGTCTCCTCGCTGCTGATCCTGCTCCCACGGACTATCCGCAGGTCCGAATCGCCCGTTGCGTCCTTGGGCGGCGATCACCCGTCCGGGAGCGCGGATCAACCCGTTCGTGGACCCGGGCGCGAGTGTCGCGTTCGTCACCGTTTCCGCAGGACAGCGGGTAAAGGCAGGCCGCGGGGCAACCACTACCCTGAAGGGGGTAACCGACTGGCGAAGAGCGCCACGAGAGAGCGGAGCCGACGTGTCTGTGTCTTCACCACCTCCGGGGGCGGCCCGGGATGGCGCTGTCGAGGACCTGCGCGCGACCGTCGGGCTGCAGATCCAGGACGAGCCGTTGCTGCGGGCCATCGCGAGCGGGCTGGCGGACGTCGAGACGATGCTGCGGGACGTCGTGAAGAGTGACGTGCCGGCGGTGCACGACGCCGCGTTGCACCTGGTCGAGGCGGGGGGCAAACGTTTTCGTCCGCTGTTCACGCTGCTGTCCGCCCAGTTCGGGCCCAAGCAGGGCGAGCAGGTGCTGGTCGCGGCCGCGGCGGTGGAGCTGGTGCACCTGGCGACGCTGTACCACGATGACGTGATGGACGAGGCGACCATGCGCCGCGGCGCGGAGAGCGTCAACTCGCGCTGGGACAACACCGTCGCCATCCTCACCGGCGACTATCTCTTCGCACACGCCTCCCGGCTCGTCGCCGACCTCGGCACGGACGCCGCGCGGATCATCGCCGAGACGTTCGGCGAGCTGGTCAGCGGGCAGATGCGCGAGACCGTCGGTCCTGGGCCCGGCGACGACCCGGTCGAGCACTACCTCACCGTGATCGCGCAGAAGACCGGTTCGCTGATCGCGACGTCGGGACGCTTCGGCGGCATGATGTCCGGCGCGGCCGAGGAGCACATCCAGGCGCTGCGCCGCTTCGGCGACATCATCGGCGCGGCCTTCCAGATCTCCGACGACGTCATCGACATCGCGTCGCCGTCGGTCGAGCTGGGCAAGGCGCAGGGCACTGACCTGCGGGAAGGCGTCCGTACGCTGCCGATGCTGTACGCGCTGGCCGATCCGGGCACCGACCCGCGGCTCGTGGAGCTGCTCGCCGGCCCGATCACCGACGACGCGCTCGTCGCCGAGGCGCTCGAGCTGCTGCGCCGTTCCAGCGGCCTCGAACGCGCGCGGGAAACCCTTTCCGACTACGCTTCCCGAGCACGTGCCGAGCTCGCCTCGCTGCCCGCTTCCCCTGCGCGCGACGCTTGCGAGTCGGTCGCCGACTACCTGGTCGCGCGAACGTTCTAAAAGGGGCGAGAAATGTCCATTTTCGGGCAGGTGTGGCTCTGGAGCCTGCTGGCCTTCATTGTCGGTGCGGTCCTCGCATGGCTGGTGCTGGCTCGTCCGGCGCGCAAGCGGGTGGGCGAACTGGAAGCGGAACTGGCGAGCGCGCACGCCGACACGGCCCGCGCCGCGGCCAGCACGCCCGCGCGCACCGCGGTGCTGCCGCCCGCGGAGGACTGGACCAGAGACCGCCGCGAGCACGCTCCGACGGAAGTCATCCAGGCGACTAGCGCTTTCGAGCCGGAAGCCGAGTACGACGCGGAGTACCGCACGGCTCCCGAACCGGCGGCTGCCGCTGCCGCGGAAGCTCCGGAGGACGACGTCGACGAGGCGTTCGCGCAGGCCGAGGCCCGCGAACACCAGAACGGTCTTTTCGACAGCGCACCGGCCGAGACCGCTCCGGAGGACTCCGGTTCGGCCTACCGCGCCGCGGCCACCGAGTACCTGCAGCCCGCCGAAACCGGTTCGCACCGCATCGCCGAACCGGCCGAGGACCACGACAGCGGCTACCACCGGATCGCGGAACCGGCGGACGAGCACGACAGCGGCTACCACCGTCTCCCGGAACCGGCCGAGGACTACTCGGAGCCGGTCGAGGAAGAGCCGGGCCGCCACGTGGCCGAGCCCGCCGACGGTCTGTCCTCTTTGGAGCGACGGCTTGACCCGACTCCGTTGGACAGCACCGCTTCGGAGCCCGAGCCGGTCTCGCTGTTCCGCCCGGGTCCGGGCCGGGCGGCCGAACCGGAACCGGACTGGTTCAACCAGCCGGACGCCGCGCAGCGCTCGCCGTTCCAGGAACCAGCCGAGCCGGCGGTCGGCCACCTCGAAGAGGATTCGACGACCGATCACCTGATCCCGAACGCCGGGCCCGTTGCCGAACCGGCGGTTGGGTCCGTCGGGGGGTCCGCCGCCGAGTCCACAGAGGACACCGCGGAAAGCAGCCAGGGCTTGCCGAAACGCCAGCGCCGCGAATCCCCGCGCGGCGGTTTCGACCCGCCGCGGCCGATCCAGCCGTCGATGCGCCCGGTCGAGCGCCGGGAACCGGACCTGGCCGGCGGACACAGCGGTTCGCTGTTCGAGCCGTCCGTGCAGCCGAACCAGGCCGCGATGGCCGCTCCGGAGCCGCCGCCCGCGCGGCAGACCGCGGACGACGCGGTGCCGCCGGGGCCGTTCGGTCCGGGTTCGGCGATGCCGCGGCCGGGTGGTGGCCGTCCGGCCGAGGGTTTCACGGTGAAGGCGAGTGTGACGGCGTTGCGGTATTGCGGGGAGGATTCGCCGCAGTTCCCGAAGATGGTGGCTGAGGTGTGGTTCCGCAGTGCCGCCGACGCGGAGCGGGTCGGGTTCCGTCCCTTGCATTGAGTCCACATAAGACAGAGGCCGTCACTCCCGAATCCAGGAGTGACGGCCTCTGTCGTGAGTGGACTAAGCGACAGTCCAGGTGTCCTTGCCCCGCAACAACCCCTGCAGGTCCGGCTTCCGGGCCTCGCGCGCCTGCTCGACCTGGGCCCGCGCGGCGTCGTCGTACGTCGGGCGTTCGACCTGGCGCAGGATGCCCGTCGGGACGTGGTTCAGGTTCTGGTCGCCCAGGCGGGAAAGCGCGAAGGCGTACGACGTGTCCGCGATGGACGGGTCGTGCACCACCAGGTTTTCCTCGCCGATTTCCGCGACCTTGCCGACGTCCAGGCCGCCCCAGTCGCCGCGGCGGACGCCGAATTCGCCTTCCGGGCCGAAGCGGATCGGTTCGCCCGCGTGCAGCGGGATCAAGCGGGACGCGGCTTCGTCCTTGTCCCTCAGCACATCGAACGCGCCGTCGTTGAAGATCGGGCAGTTCTGGTAGATCTCCACCAGCGCCGAACCGCGGTGTTTCGCCGCCGCCTCAAGAACCTCAGTCAGGCCCTTGCGGTCGGAGTCCAGCGCGCGGCCCACGAACGACGCTTCCGCGCCGATCGCCAGCGACAGCGGGTTGAACGGCGTGTCCAGCGAGCCCATCGGCGTCGACTTGGTGACCATGCCCTGGCCCGACGTCGGCGAGTACTGGCCCTTGGTCAACCCGTAGATCCGGTTGTTGAACAGCAGGATCTTGATGTTCACGTTGCGCCGCAACGCGTGGATCAGGTGGTTGCCGCCGATGGACAGCGCGTCGCCGTCGCCCGTCACGACCCACACCGACAGGTCCGGGCGCGTCGTGGCGAGCCCGGTCGCGATCGACGGCGCGCGGCCGTGGATCGAGTGCATGCCGTAGGTGTTGAGGTAGTACGGGAACCGCGACGAGCAGCCGATGCCCGAGATGAAGACGATGTTCTCGCGCTTGAGCCCGAGCGTCGGCAGGAACGACTGCACGGCGTTGAGCACCACGTAGTCGCCGCAGCCGGGGCACCAGCGCACTTCCTGGTCGGACTTGTAGTCCTTGGCCTTCTGCGGTTCGTCGGTGGTCGGCACCAGGTCGATGCCGCCGAGCTGCGGCAGCCCGAGATCGATGGCGGTCACTTGACGCCCTCCGGAACGAGGTTGGCGATGATGTCGGAGAACACGTTCTGCAGCTCCTCGGCCTTGAACGGCAGGCCCGCGACCTTGGTGTGCGAGTGCACGTCCACCAGGTACTTCGCCCGCAGCAGCAGCGAAAGCTGCCCGAGGTTCATCTCCGGGACCACGACCCGGTCGTAGCGGGCCAGCACCTCGCCGAGGTTGTGCGGCAACGGGTTCAGGTGCCGCAGGTGCGCCTGCGCGATCGGCATCCCGAGCTTGCGCACGCGGCGGCAGGCCGCGCCGATCGGGCCGTAGGACGAACCCCAGCCCAGCGCCAGCACGCGGGCCTCGCCGGACGGGTCGTCGACCTCCAGGTCCGGCACGTCGATGCCGTCGATCTTCGCCTGGCGCAGCCGCACCATCTTGTCGTGGTTGTCCGGGTCGTAGGAGATGTGGCCGGTGCCGTCGGCCTTCTCCAGCCCGCCGATGCGGTGCTGCAGCCCGGGGGCGCCCGGGATCGCCCACGCCCGCGCGAGCGTCTCGGGGTCGCGCACGTACGGCCAGAACTCGCCGGATCCGTTGTCCGAGTTGGGTTCCGAGGCGAATTCCACGCGCAGGTCCGGCAGGTCCTCCACATTCGGGACCAGCCACGGTTCGGAACCGTTGGCGATCGCGCCGTCGGACAGCAGCAGCACCGGTGTGCGGTACTTCAGCGCGATCCGGGTGGCCTCGATCGCCGCGTCGAAGCAGTCGGCGGGCGACAGCGGCGCGATGATCGGCACCGGCGATTCGCCGTTGCGGCCGAACATCGCCTGCAGCAGGTCGGCCTGCTCGGTCTTGGTCGGAAGGCCGGTGGACGGCCCGCCGCGCTGCACGTCGATGATCATCAGCGGCAGTTCGGTCATCACGCCGAGGCCGATGGTCTCCGACTTCAGCGCGACGCCGGGGCCGGACGTGGACGTGATGCCCAGCGCCCCGCCGTAGGACGCGCCGAGCGCGGCTCCGATGCCGGCGATCTCGTCTTCCGCCTGGAACGTGATGATGCCGTAGTTCTTGTGCTTGGACAGCTCGTGCAGCACGTCCGAGGCCGGCGTGATCGGGTACGTGCCGAGCAGGATCTGCAGCCCGGATTGCTGTCCGGCGGCCACGATCCCGTACGCCAGCGCGGTGTTCCCGGTTATCTGCCGGTAGGTGCCCTTGTCCAGCTTCGCGGGCGCGACCTCGAAGGTGGTCGCGAACGATTCGGTGGTCTCGCCGTAGTTCCAGCCTGCCCGGAAGGCGAGGATGTTCGCCTCGGCGATGTCCGGCTTCTTCGCGAACTTCTCGCGCAGGAACCGCTCGGTGCCCTCGGTCGGCCGGTGGTACATCCACGACAGCAGGCCCAGCGCGAACATGTTCTTGCAGCGTTCGGCGTCCTTCTTGCCGAGGCCGGTGTCGGCGAGCGCGCCCTGGGTCAGCGTCGACATGGCGACCCGGTGCACCTGGAACGGCGAGAGCGAATCGTCGTCGAGCGGGTCGGTCTCGTAGCCGACCTTCACCAGGTTCCGCTTGGTGAACTCGTCGGTGTTGAGGATGATCGTCCCGCCGTGCGGGACGTCGCGGACGTTCGCCTTGAGCGCGGCGGGGTTCATCGCGACGAGCACGTCCGGCCGGTCGCCCGGCGTGAGGATGTCGTAGTCGGCGAAGTGCACCTGGAAGGACGAGACGCCGGGGATGGTGCCCTGCGGCGCCCGGATCTCGGCCGGGAAGTTGGGCATGGTCGACAGGTCGTTCCCGAACGCCGCGGCCTCCGAGGTGAACCGGTCGCCGGTCAGCTGCATCCCGTCGCCCGAGTCGCCGGCAAACCGGATGACCACCCGGTCCAGCTTGTTCACCTCGGTGGACCGGGACGCGGTCAGCGCGCCGTTACCGGCCTCGCTGCCGTTCGCACTGGTGCTCATGGGTCAGGGAATCCCTCTCTCCCGGCGTGCTGCGGGCCAGGGTCGGCTCCCCGGGGAGCCCGCCGAGGCCTGCTTCCGAGGTTACTCGCCGCGCCCCTGGCCGCGGCCCGAGTGCGGTCAAGTGTGGGGTACGCAGACCGAATGCCCGCCGGGGTGCCCTCGATCGTAGGGCGAATCGGGCCGCGCTCCGGAGTGACGCGCGTCTCTTGCCGCCCGCGCGCCACTGACCAGCAGCTTGCTCCAGGTTGAGGGTTCCCGGAATGTGGGAATTTGTGCGCGGCCCGGCTCAGCGGCGGCTGATGCGGGCCTTCATCGCCGCGAGACGTTCCGCGAATGCCGGTGCGGCCAGCGATTCCAACTGTGGAACGAGCTCGGCGTCGACCGCCGCGGCGTGTTCGGTCAGGCCGCTGGTGTGCCGCATAGTCCGCTTGGTGGACACCACGACCTCGCGCGGAGCGGCGACCGTCGGGGCGGCGAGATCGCGGGCGGCCTGGACCAACGCGTCGTGGTCGCCGTCCACCAAACGCAGCGCGAACCCCGCCCGGACCGCGGATTCCGCGGTAAGGGTTTCGCCGAACAACGCCATCGCGGACGCCTGCTGCGGACCGAGGATGCGTTGCGACATCCAGGTCATGCCTCCGCCGGGATGCAAGCCGAGTTCGAGGAACCGCGGGATGAACTTGGCGTGCGGTCCGACAAGACGGACGTCGGCGGCCAGCGCGAGGTTCAGACCAGCGCCGACGGCGGCCCCGCCGACCGCGGCGATCGTCGGCAGGCTGCAGCCGGCCACGGCGAGGAAGCCCGCGTACACCGAGCGCAGTCCCTCGGCGTCGGCCTTGCCGAGTGCGGTGAGGTCCGCGCCCGCGCAGAACGCCGGCGGGGCGCCGGTGACGATCACGGCGTGCACGCTCTCGTCGGCCTCGGCGCGCGCGACCGCCGCGGCCAGCTCGGCGGAGAGGTCGAGGGTGAGCGCGTTGCGGCTCTTCGGGGCGTCGACGGTGAGCAGCGCGACGCCCTGGTCGTGCTCGCTGTGGATGCGGTCGGTCATGGCGCTCAGCATCGCAGGCGCGCGCTCGCCGCCGCCGGTTAGAACCGTCACTCAGGACGGCGTCGGCGGCCGTTCCAGCAGCCGGGACAACACGACCGTCGACACCGTGCGGTCGATGATCTCCAGCCCGCGCAGCCGCTCGAGCGCGGTCTCCAGGTGGTGGATGTCGGCGGCGCGCAGGTGGACGATCGCGTCCGCCGCGCCGGACACCGTGTAGGCGGCGACAACCTCGGTCAACGGTTCGAGCCGGGCCCGGATCCGGCCGGGCGTGACGTTGCCCTGGCAGTGCACCTCGACGAACGCCTCGGTGCCCCAGCCGAGCGCCTCCGGGTCGACGACCGCGGTGAAGCCGCGCAGCACGCCGGTCTCCAGCAGCCGGTCCACGCGTCGTTTCACCGCGGGGGCGGACAGCCCGACCACCTTGCCGATCTCCGCGTAGCTGGAACGGGCGTTGGCCACCAGGCAGGAAACGATTCGCTGGTCGATGGTGTTCACACGCAATGTTTAGCACGCAGGTGCGCAGTGAACAGCGATTGATTGCGAGATTAGGTCGACCTTAGCCTGTTTGCATGCAGGGAGAGGTTGTGCCGCCGCGGGTGCCCACGCCCCGCCGTTACCTGATGTGCCCGCCGCGTTATTTCGCCGTCGACTACGCGATCAACCCCTGGATGGACCCCTCGAAGCCGGTCAGCGTGGACGTCGCCGTCGCGCAGTGGACCGAGCTGCGCGACACCTACCGCCGCCTCGGCCACACCGTCGAGGAGATCGACCCGCAACCCGGCCTCCCGGACATGGTGTTCGCGGCCAACTCGGGCACCGTCGTGGACGGACGCGTGCTCGGCTCGCGGTTCCGCGCCCCGCAGCGCGCCGCCGAGGCGGAGCACTTCCGCCGCTGGTTCCTCGAACACGGCTACCGCGACCTGACGATGCCGGAGAAGATCAACGAGGCCGAGGGCGATTTCGCCTGGACCGGCAAGCTCCTGCTGGCCGGCACCGGCTTCCGCACCGACCCGGCGGCGCACGCCGAGGCGCAGGAGGTGCTCGGCGTCCCGGTCGTGTCGCTGCGGCTGGTCGACCCGCGCTACTACCACCTGGACACCGCGCTGTTCGTGCTGGCCGAGGCGACGGACACGACGACCGCGCAGGTCGTCTACTACCCGGACGCGTTCTCGCCGGGCTCGCAGCGGGTGCTGCGGCGGATGTTCCCGGACGCGGTGCTCGCGACCGCGGCCGACGCCGAGTGCTTCGGCTTGAACGGGGTGTCCGACGGCCGCAACGTGGTGCTTCCGGTCGAGGCGACGGACCTGGGCGCGCGGCTGGCCGAGCGGGGGTACGAGCCGGTGTACGTGGACATCTCAGAACTGCGGAAGGCCGGTGGCGGGCCGAAGTGCTGCACGTTGGAGATCCGCAAGTAGGGGTTACTTCGACAGCAGTTCGAGAACCGGGACACCGGCCGTTTTCCGGACTGTGCGGCGGTTTTCTCGTTGCCGAGCCCGGTTACTTCAGGACCCGGCCGAGGAAACCGCGCAGGTAGCCCGCGACGACGTCCAGGTGGCTTTCCAGCAGGAAGTGCCCGCCGTCGATCAGGTGTACCTCGGCGTCCTTGGCGTCGCGCGCGAAGGCTTCCGCTCCGGCCGGGGCGAAGATCTCGTCGCGTCGGCCCCACACGGCGAGCACCGGGACGTCGTGGGTGCGCAGGAATTCGTGCAGTCGCGGGTAAAGCGGGCGGTTGTTCCGGTAGTCGCGGAACAAGGCCAGCTGGATTTCGTCGTTGCCGGGGCGGGAGACCCGGGCGTAGTCGTGCTCCCAGGTGTCCGGGCTGACCAGGCTCGGGTCGGGGACGCCGTGCAGGTACTGCCAGCGGATGGCGTCGTAGCTCAGCGCGGTGCGGACGGCCGGTTCGGTGTCCGGGCCGGGGTTCGCGCCGTAGGCCCAAAGCCCGGCCCAGAACGAGTCGACGAAGCCTTCCTCGTATCCGTTGCCGTTCTGCGTGACGATCGCGGAGATCCGGTCCGGGTGCTGGAGCGCGAGCCGCCAGGCGATCGGGGCGCCGTAGTCCTGGACGTAAACCGCGTAGCGGTCCAGGCCGAGCTGGTCGAGCAGGCCGGACGTGAGGTCGGCGAGGGCGTCGAAGGTGTAGTCGAACTCGTCGGCGCTGGGCGCGGCGGAGTGGCCGAAGCCCAGGTGGTCCGGCGCGATTACCCGGTAGCGGTCGGCCAGCAGCGGGATCAGGTTCCGGAACATGAACGAGCTGGTCGGATATCCGTGCAGCAGGACGATCGCGGGTGCGCCGACGGGACCGGCCTCGCGGTAGAAGAGCTGGTGGCCGTCGACGGAGGTCGTCCGGTGGCGGATCATGGCTAACCCCTTTGTAGATTTGATCTGGTTAGTTGCTCGCCATGCAAGCACGGGCGGGCTAACCTGTCAAAGGGTTCGATCTGGTTAGGGAGCTTCGATGGACGTGCTCGCCCTGCTCAACAGCAGGCCGCTGGTCAACGGCGAGGAACAGGACGCGCTCGACCGGCAGTGGGCGCGCGAGCGCGGTGGCGACGGGAGCGGCGCGGAGCTGGAACTGCTGCGGCGGGCGCGGGATCTCCTGCGGGACGTCGTGCGCGGGGTCAGTTCGCCGGTCGTGCTGCGTCCGCTCCTGGACGGGGTGCGTCAGGTGCCGGAGCTTTCCGCGGACGGTCTCCGCTGGGAGGTGGAGGCGCCGCCGCACGCGCGATTGGCCGTCGAAGCCGTTCTGGATTGGGCGGCGCTCGAAAAGGATCTCCCTGGGCGATTGCGGGCCTGCGCCAACGACGAGTGCCAGCTGTTCCTGCTCGACCGCAGCCGGGCGAACCGCGCGCGCTGGTGTTCGATGGCGGCCTGCGGAAATCGGGAGAAGGTGCGGCGGCACTACCAGCGCAATCATTGAATCTTCACCCAAACGTGTGAAGATGAGTTCTGTCTACAAGTGTGGACGTATTCCGATTTTCCTGCGGGAGTGTTTACCTCGCGCAGGAAAACCTTTGTTGACCATGGGATCGGCGCTGGTAACTACTCCGTTTGCCAATCCGATTAATCGGGTACGGTACTTCGGACGGGAGGCGCGATGATCACCTTTGCGGTGCACGGCATTGGCAAGCCCGAGCGAGCCCTCGATCCGGGTGAGGACGAGCGGTGGATCACCGTGGAGCAGTTCGACGCGCTCTTGGACGTCGTCTCCGGGACGGGGGCGCAGCTCACCTTCGACGACGGCAACTCCTCGGACGTCGAGATCGCCTTGCCGCGGCTGGTCGAGCGCGGGTTGTATGCCGAGTTCTTCCCGTTGGCCGGCCGGGTCGGCGAGCGCGGGTACGTCGACCGCGCCGGGCTGCGGCAGCTGGTGGACGCCGGAATGCACGTCGGATCGCACGGCTGGGACCGGCTGGACTGGCGACGGCTCGACGGGTCGTTCGCGGTGCGCCGGGAGCTGGATGACGCGCCGCGGCTGCTGGAGCAGCTGAGCGGAACCCCGGTGCGGCGGTTTTCGCTGCCGGAGGGCCGGTTCGACCGGCGAGTGCTGACGCATCTGCGCGAGGCCGGCGCGACGCGGGTGTACGCGAATGTCGGCGGCGTGCGCGGGGCGGCGCTGGTTCGGCCCCGGACGGAGATCCGCTCGGACCTGAACCCCCGCTGGGCCGAAGCGGTGAGCCGCCGGCCGCGTCGATTCCCGGCCCGCTGGGCTTCCCGGCCGGGCCGGTAAACCGGGGTCCGTGAAGGGCTCCTTCACGGACTTAGATTCCCTCAAGGGGTCCTTCACGGACCTCGATTCCCGGCGGGCCACCTTCACGGACTGCTCGGTTCGGCGGGAAAAACACCCTCTTTCGGCGGGTTGTGACCGCATCCGTACGGCGGCATCCTGAGCGCGCGCCGCCGTAAGGAAAGTTTCCTAATAAACAGGGAGCGTCGATGCGGAAACTCGTCCTGCTCGCGATTCTGGCGATCGCCGCCGCCGTCCTGCCCGCCGCGCTCGCCACCGCGGCGACCCCCGCCGCGGAAGCGGTTCAGGCAGGCCCGACCGCGGACCAGATTCTCGCCAAGGTGGCGTCCTGCAAGCAGATCTCCAACGGCAAATACAAAACCGACGAGGACTCCGGCAGCGCGACCGTGCCGGTCTGCGATGCGGGCAAGGCGGTCTTCTGGAAAGCCGACATGGACATCGACTGCGACGGCCAGCGCACCTCCGAGTGCAACGAGAACACTGACTGCTGCTTCTACCCCGACACCGCCTTCCCGCAATCCGACGGCAAACCGCTCAACGCCGCCAAGCTGCCGTACATCGTGGTCCCCAGTTCGAGCAGCATCTGGAATTACGCGAACTCCGGCCTTCGCGGCGGCGGTTCCTGCGCGGTGATCTACAACGGCAAGGTCGAGTACGCGGTCATCGGCGACACCGGGCCGAACAAGATCATCGGCGAGGCCTCGTACGCGACGGCCAAGGCTCTCGGGATCAACCCGGACCCGAAGAACGGCGGCGTCGACTCCGGCGTGACGTACGTGTGCTTCAAGAACTCGAGCGTGAACCCGATCGAGGACCACGCGGCGGCCACGAGCACCGGACAGAAGCTGGCGTCGGCGTTCGTGAGCGGGAGCTGAACCCCGGTCCTTCGCCGCACCGTAACTATCGCCGCGTTTTGCGCGATTAGTCCGATGGTGCGGCGAAGGGCGGGCGATGGCAGGCAAGCTGGTGAATCTCACGGTGCACGGCATCGGGACACCCGTGCGTCCGCTGGATCCCGGGGAGGGCGAAACCTGGGTCCGGGTGGACCAGTTCGAACGGGTGCTGGACGCCGTCGCGGGCCGTCCCGAGGTCCGGCTGACCTTCGACGACGGGAACTCCTCGGACGTCGAGATCGCCTTGCCGCGGCTGGTCGAGCGCGGGCTGCGCGCCGAATTCTTCCTGCTGGCCGGACGGCTCGGCACTCCGGGATCGGTGGACGAGGCCGGGATCGGGAAACTTCTGGCCGCCGGCATGAAGATCGGCTCGCACGGCTGGGCGCACCGCGACTGGCGGCGGCTGGAGCGCGACCAGGTCGGCGAGGAGCTGGTGCGGGCGCCGCAGGCACTCGCGGCGCACGTCGGAACGCCGGTGCACCGGGTCGCGATTCCGTTCGGTTCCTACGACCGGACCGTTCTGCGCCGGTTGCGCCGCGCGGGCGTCCAGCGGGCTTACACCAGCGACGGAGGGCCTGCGAGGGAGAGGGACTGGCTGCAGCCGCGGACCAGCCTCACGCGTGATCTCGACGCCGCCTGGATCGCGGATGTGCTCGACGGATCGCCCGGCGTGCGCCGCAAGGCCCGGCGGGCAGTCGCGAAAGTGGTGAAGCGGTGCCGCGGTTAACGGGTATCCCCGTTGCCGCCCAACGAAATCCGTCGTAACAGGCCGGTCGTCCAGCGCGACATTTCGAGCGTGAGTGAGCCGCGATTCCGGGTTGCGATCATCATCGTGACCTACAACAGTGCCACTGTGCTGGCGGGATGTCTCGCGTCGCTGCGTGCCGCCGCGCAGGGCACCGACCTCGTCGAGGTGATCGTGGCCGACAACATGTCCTCCGACGGCACCGAGAAAATCGCCTCCCGGGAATGGGACGTTCCGGTCACCTTGCTGCGCACCGGACATAACGGGGGCTATGCGGCCGCAGTCAACGCGGCGCTCGACGAATTGCGAACTGCCGAAATAGACGGGGTTTTCGTGCTCAATCCGGACGCCCGCCCGCGTGCGGGCGCGCTGGAAATCCTCGCTCGCGCACTCGAATACCCGCGCCGGGGCATCGTTTATCCGCGGCTGCTCAACGAGGACGGCACGCTCCAGCCCTCGATCCGCCGGGACCCCACGGTGCTGCGCGCGCTGGCCGAATCGATCGCGGGCGGCCACCGGGCGGGCCGGTGGGGCACGCTGGGCGAGCTGATCACCGATCCGATGCAGTACGAGTACGCGCGCCCGGTCGCCTGGGGCACCGGCGCGGCGATGCTGATCAGCACGGACACGCTGCGCGAGATCGGCCCGTGGGACGAATCGTTCCTGCTCTACGGCGAAGAGACGGAATTCAGCTTGCGCGCCAAGGATTTCGGCTGGCAGCCGTGGTACGAACCGTCCGCGGTGGTCGAGCACATCGGCGGCGAATCCGGGACGAATCCGGTGCTGTGGGCGTTGCTCACGGTCAATCGGGTCGAGCTTTTCCGCCGGCGCAGCGGGTGGCTGGCCTCGGCGGCCTACTTCGCGGCGGTGGTGCTCGGCGAGCTTCTCCGCTCGCTCGGCGGCCGGCGGACTGCTCGGGCCGCGCTTGTCGCACTGGTGCGGCCTTCGCGCCGCCTGACCGCGCTTCCGGGCTGAACGGCGGTGCGCGTAGTCGAGTTCGGTCGCCTCACGGCTCGGGAATTGGATGCCTGGCATGCCTTGCGGGCGGCCAATTCCGCGTTGGACAGCCCGTATTTCCATCCGGAATTCGCCGCGGCGGTGCACGCGGAAGGGCCGCCGGTCCACGTCGCCGTCGCGGAGGCCGCCGGTGCGGTCACCGGTTTGTTTCCGGTGCACCGCAACGGGTCCGCGGTACGCCCGGTCGGCTGGCCCGCCGCGGATTTCCAGGGGCCGATTCAAGCGGAAGGCAGCCGATTCCCGGTCGAGACGCTGCTGCCGGCGTTGCGGGCCCGGACGTTCAGCTTCGATCACCTGCTGGACACGGCCGAGTTCGAGCAGCGGATCGACACCCGGCGGCCCTCGCCGTACCTCGACGTCACCGGCGGGCTGGAGGGCTATCTGGGGCGGGCTTCGCGCAGCGGCAAGGACAATATGGGGCAGGCCCGGCGCCGAGCGGCCAAAGCGGGCCGCGAGCACGGGCCGCTGGTCTTCACGGCCGACAGCCGGGATCCCGCGCTGCTCGACGAGGTGATCCGGCTCAAACGCGAGCAATACGCGGCGACCGGTGCGCGGGACTACTTCGCCGATCCGGCTCGGATCGCGCTGTTGCACCGGCTTCTCCGGACTCGGGAAGGATCCTTCGGCGGGCTGCTCTCGGCTGTCCACAGTGGAGGGGAACTGCTCGCGGCACACTTCGGTCTTCGGGACGGCCGGGTGCTGCATTGGTGGTTCCCGGTCTACGAGCCGCGGTTTTCCCGGCTGGCCCCGGGCTGGATCCTGCTGCGGGAAATAGTGCAGGCCGCGCCGGAATGGGGCGTCGAGCGGATCGACCTCGGACGCGGCGAGGACGAGTACAAGCGGCGTGCGATGACGGGTCAGGTCATGGTCTGCCAGGGGGAAATGACCAGCGGCGAGTTGCGGGGTCTCGTTCGGCGGGCGGGCAGGCAGGCGGTGTCGGCGGTCAAGGCGTCGCCGATCGCGCCGCAGTTGCGTGCTGTGCTGCGGCGCTTTCGGTGAGCGTCAGGCGGCGAGGCCGAGGCCGGTCCAGCTGAATCCGGAGCGGCGGAGCACGTCGGAGTCGAGCAGGTTGCGGGTGTCGACGACGATCGGGCGGCGGACGACCTCCGCCAGCTGGGTCCAGTTCAGCGACCGGAATTCCGGCCATTCGGTGAGCAGGATCAGCGCGTCGACGTCCTTGGCCATCAGCAGCGGGTCTTCGACGAGGCTGACGTCGCCGAGTTCCGGGCGCAGCGTGTCCGCGCGCAGGGCCGGGTCGTAGCCGACGAGTTCCGCGCCCGCTTGCCGCAGCAGGGCGGCGATCGCGAGTGCGGGCGAATCCCGGACGTCGTCGGTGTTGGCCTTGAAGGTCAGGCCCAGCAGGCCGAACCGGAGCCGGGCGATCGAACCGTTCCGGCTGCCCGTCACCGCGAGGCGAATTTTGTCGACGATGCGCTGTCGTTGCCGTTCATTCGTGTCGATCGCCGCGCGCAGCAAGCGGAATTCGAAGTCCGCGGAGTCGGAGATCTGCAGCATCGCCCGGGTGTCCTTGGGCAGGCACGAGCCGCCCCAGCCCGGGCCGGGCCGCAGGAAGGCCTGTCCGATCCGGTGGTCATATCCCATGCCCTCGGTGATGTCCGCGAGGTTGGCGCCGAGCCGTTCGCACAATTCCGCCATGGCGTTGACGTAAGACAATTTCATCGCCAGGAAGCAGTTCGCCGCGTACTTCATGAGTTCCGCGCTCGCCGCGTCGGTCAGCACGGTCGGCGCGCCGAGCCGCGCGTAGAGGCCGGCGATCCGCTCGGCCGCGTCCTGCGCGTCGCTGCCGACGACGATGCGGTCCGGGCTGAGGAAGTCGCGCACCGCGGTGCCTTCCCGGAGGAATTCGGGATTGCTGACGACCGCGACGTCCTCGCGGCGCAGGAGTTCCTTGGTCCGCTCCGCGGTCCCGACCGGCACTGTCGACTTGTTGACCACCACGACCCCGGAAGGCAGGCGCTCCCGGATCTCGTCGAGGACGGCTTCGACGCTGGACAGGTCCGCGACCCCGCCGACGCCCATCGGGGTGGGCACGCACAGGAAAACCACCTCGAGGTCGGCGTCGATCGCGGCCGCCGCTCCGTGGACGAACTCGAGCCGTCCCGCCGCCAGGCCCTCGGCGACGAGGTCGGCGAGGCCGGGTTCGAGGATGTCGACCTCCCCGTCCGCGAGCCGGGCGATCTTGTCCGGGTCGAGGTCGGCGCACACCACGCGGTGCCCGAGCGACGCGAGACACGCGCCGGTGGTGAGTCCGACGTATCCCGTGCCGACTACCGCAATCCGTCTCGCGAACATGTCAATTCTTCTCCTCGTCGAACAGGCCTTGGTAGACCGAGAGATAAGCCCGGGCCTGTGGCGCCCAGTCGAGTTCCTGCTCCGCCCGGACGCGACCGGCCTTGCCGAGTTCCGCCCGGCGTTCCGGATCGTCGAGCAGCGCCACGAGTTCCGCGGCGAAAGTCCCGGTGTGGCCCGGTTCCACGTAGACGGCGCAATCGGCCGCGGACACGACGGTTTCGGTCAGCCGGTAGGCGAGAACCGGCAACGCGAACGCGAGGTACTCCATGGTCTTGTTCATCGTCGAAAGATCGTTCAGCGGGCTGTAGGGGTCGGCGGAGAGACCCACGTCCGCGGTCGAGAGGTAATCGGCGATTTCCTCCGGGCCGACCCGGCCGGTGAACCGCACCCACTCGTCGAGCCCCATTTCGGTGCACTGCCGGCGGAGGTCTTCGAGACAGTCTCCGAAGCCGAGCAACGCGAAGGCGACGTCGGTGCGCTGATGGTCGCGGACGACCCGCGAGATGACCTCCAGCACGCCGTCCACCCCGTCCTGCGGTCCCATGATTCCCAGCCACACCACGAGAAACCGCTTGCCCTGGCGAAGTTCCGGTTTCGGCGGCCGCGGCCGCATGACCGAGGTGTCCGGCCCGGAGCGGACGATCGTCGTGCGGGAAAGCGGCACGTTCCCGCGTTCGACAGCGATTCGCCGGTACGACGCGTTGGTGGAAACAACCCGATCCGCGGTCCGGAAAGTCATGCGCTCCAGCCAGTACAGGCCGGCCAGTTGCAGACGGGCGGCGAAGTTCTCCGGTTCTCCGAAGCGGGAACGGAACACTTCCGGGTTGAGGTCGTGGTGGTCGAAGACGAACCGCACGCCCCGCAGCCGCCAAAGCCGCGCGAGTGCCCAGAAAGTGTCCGGCGGGTTACAGGCTTGGAGCGCGTCGAAGCGACGGCGTTTCCAGACTTTGCGCGAGAGGTTCGCGGTGCGCAGCCAGCAGTAGACGAATTCGACCAAATAGCTCAGAGCGCCCGAGGCGTTCGGCGGAGGCGCGTACTTGTAAAGGTGTACTCCGTCCAGCACTTCGTACTTCGGATCGCCGGTTCCCTTGGGGCAAATCACGGAAACCTCATAGCCGGATTCGGTGAGTGCACGGCATTCCAGCCACACCCGGCGGTCGAGCGGGACGGGGAGGTTCTGCACGATGATCAGTACGTGGCGTCGCGGCACCGGCGACCTCATCTCCTGGGTGCAGGGAGCAGACGCTACTTATTCGCTGGCGCGCGGCTTTTCATTACGCACATCTCGGTAACGGAAAGGTGCGTTCTCGCGACCTAACCGCAGGCTGTCCCGAGAGAGGTACTCAGATGGCACACGGCGATGCCGGACCCAAGCTGCGAGCGGGAGATCGAGTGCGCGTGCGCGGCGCCGAGGAAATCCTGGCCACGCTCGACAAACAGGGCAGAATGGACGGCTTGCCCTTCATGCCCGAAATGCTCCGTTTCGCCGGTCAGGAGATGCGGGTGTACAAACGGGCCGGAAAAACGTGCGACACCATCACTCCCAGTACCGATCACCGGAAACTGGAACGCACTGTTCATCTGGCCGGTGCGCGCTGTGACGGAAGCGCGCACGGGGGCTGCCAAGCCGCGTGCCTTCTTTTCTTCCGGGAGGAGTGGCTCGAGCCCGCACCGGAACCCGCCGGTCCCGCCGAGGCGACCGTCGAGACGCTGACTGCCGACACAATCGCGCCGCCGGACGAGGACGGTGTCGAACGTTATCGTTGCCAGGCAACGGAACTGCTCAACGCTTCCGCGCCGCTGAGCGCCTACTCGCCCGGGCAGTACCTGGAAGACATCCGCTCCGGCAACGAGAAACCGGCGGTGGTCCTGCGCGGGCTCCTCGTCGTGCTCTTCAACAAATTCCAGCGGCTGAGCACGCGGCTGCCCGCCCGGCTGCGCATCCGCGGCGGCGAGACCTATCCGTTCCTGCGGGGCACCGGGCCGTCCGGGCCGAAGCCGGAACCCCTGCGGCTGGAGCCGGGAGAGCTGGTCGAGGTCCGGAGCAAGGAGGAGATCCTCCGCACGCTTTCCCCGGAGAACAAGAACCGGGGCATGCTCTTCGACGTCGAAATGCTGCCGTACTGCGGACAGCGCGCCCGGGTGCTGCATCGGGTGGAACGTATCATCGACGAGAAGACCGGCCGGATGCTCCGGTTGCGCGATTGCGTTGTGCTCGAAGACGTTTTCTGCCGTTCGCTCTACCACCGGTTCTGCCCGCGGGCGATCTACCCGTACTGGCGGGAGGCCTGGCTGCGCCGCGTCGAGGGCTGAACCGGGCCGCGCCCGGCTCCCGTTTATTGATCACCGAATTCCGGTGATCAATTTTTGCCCGCCGCCGGCGGGTTGTGTTCATGGTGCGTTGCTGATTAGGGTGCCGTGTCGTTCCATTTCTTCTTGGCATCGACACGATCACAGTGGAGTAACGCAACGTGAGAAAAATTGTTCTTGCCGCGGCGGCGTCCGGCGCGGCCGCGATGGTGCTGACGGCGTGCCATTCGATACCCGGGGCCGCCGGTTCCGACGTGCCCGAGTCGCCGGCGGCCGCCGCGTCCCCGACCTCCGCCGCGCCGAGCCCGACCGCGCCGGGCACCGTGGCTCCGGTGGAGCAGAGCAAACCGGCGAGCGCTCCGGCCGCCTCCGCCAGCATGGGTTCGGGCACCTCGGCGAACCGGCCGTCGGCGACCGGCGGCCCGGTCGGGCAGTCGGGGGCCGGCGGATACGGCGTGCCCGCCGGAACGCCGCTCGCGAAATCCGGGTCGATCACCGCCAAATCCGGCCAGGTGATCGAAAACCTCGACATCACCGGCCGCGTGCTCATCGGCGACGGCGTGCACGACGTGGTGATCCGCAACTGCCGGTTCACCGGCGACGGCACGGTTCCGTGGGGGATCGACACCGAGGGCGACGGATCGGTGAACGCGGACCACGTCACCATCCGCGGCGACTACACCGACGCCGGAATCGGCTACCACAACGTCACCGTCTCGCACGCCGACATTTACGGAATGACGAACGACGGCGCGAAAGTCGGCAACAATTTCACGATGACCGACTCGTGGATCCACGATTTCACCCCGGCCACCGGCGCGCACGCCGACGGTCTCCAGATCATGGAGCGGGTCGCGAACGTGCTCGTCCAGCACAACGTCGTCAACCCGGGGCTCGGCGGGGAGTGGAGCAAGGACCCCGCCGCGGACCGTTCGGTCAACTCGGCGATGATCATGAACGACAGCATCGACCGCGGCACCGCGGGCCGGATCGTGGTCGACGGCAACCAGATCGGCGGGGGCGGCTACTCGGTGTACTTCGGCGTTCCCGGCGACACCGCCTTCACGAACAACCGGTTCGTGCGGGACAGCTACCGGTGGGGTCCGGTCGAACCCTCGGCCAAGACCGACGTCTGGTCCGGGAACACGTTCACCGACAACGGAGCCGCGGTGGCGCCCTGACGCGCCTTCCGGCGGTTCCACAGCTTCCGGGCGCTGAACGCCCAGCTGAGCAGGATCACGACCACGAAAACGGCGCGCAGGTAGTTGATGTGGTGCTCGGGGTAGAGCACGCCCTCGACATACCGGTACATGAACGGGCGGTCGTCGGGGACCTGCCCGTCCCGGTGCCGCGCCCAGTTCTCGACCGTCGTCACCGGGCACCCGACCGCCACGTAGAGCGTCAGCACCGCCCACCCGACGTAGAGCGCGTGCGGGATCGCCATCCACCACCAGCGGGCCGCGAGGAATCCCCCGACGAGGAGGTAGAAAAGCAGAGCGAAATGCAGCACCACCATGGATTGAGCAAGCAGCGCGTACATTTCGCTCCGCCTTTCGTTCGAAGCGATTACTTGCTGCTCAAGCGACCCGCGAGGTCGGCGAGGACGGGCGGCGTCCAGCGCTTGGCGACCTGGCGGAGGTTGCTCTGCCACGATTCGCCGGGACGCTGCTTGAAGACCGTGGTGTGGTCGTCGCGCACTTCCTCGGCGGGGCGGCCGTTGGTGTAGTAGTACAGCGCCATCGACCGGCGGGCCCGGTCGTCCGGGCAGGTCAGCGGATCCGGATGGCCGTGGTTGGCGTCGTCGGTCGTGGCGAAGAGCACGAACCGGTTGAACACCGGCAGGATCTTGTGCGCGCACTCGGACATGTCCTGGTTCCACAGCTGCAAATGCCCGCCGTAGGACTCTTCCCAGTCCTTGTTGAGATACAGCAGGCCGTTGAGCCTGCGGTCGAGGTTGAGCCTGCGGTGCCGGTTGAAATCGACGTGCACCTTCAAGAACCCGCCGGGCCGGATCTGGTGCAGGCCGCCGCCGTCGAAATGCGGATCGGGGACGAGGTGCTCGATGCCGCTGAGCCGTTCGAGGAAGTCGGTGAACACCTGTCCGTTGAACTCGGCGAGCAGTTCCCGGGTGGCCGGTCCCATTCGCTCGGTGTCCGCGAGCGCGAGTTTCACCTCTTGCGACGTGTCGAACTTCTGCCACTGGGCGTCCCGGGGCTCCGGGAATTCGGCGAGGACGGGTTCCAGGACCTCGGGCGGCAAGAAGTCGTCGATCACGATGTGCCGGAACGGTTGTGCCGTCACGAACTGCTCGTGCAGTTTGTCGGCAAGAGGCAACAGGTCATCGCGGCGGAAGGCGAATTTCCGGACTTCTTGCATGGTGTTACCCGTCCTTTCCGTGGCGGACTCGGCGGCGGTCACCTGGCGCGGTTTTCGTGCGTCGAGATGAGTCTGCTGGTGTTATCGGTGGACCATTCCGATTCGTTCCCGCGAATGCGGCGAAATCGCGCGATCGCCCGGTCGGCGAGCACCACGGCGCTGAAACTGGCCGCTTCGGTGACGGAAACGGCCCCGCCGCGCACGAGCTGCGACAACGTGCGCAAGCCGGATTCGGTGCCGGGCTGCGC
The DNA here is from genome assembly GCF_000158875.1 of Streptomyces sp. AA4. Classification (NCBI taxonomy): domain Bacteria; kingdom Bacillati; phylum Actinomycetota; class Actinomycetes; order Kitasatosporales; family Streptomycetaceae; genus Streptomyces; species Streptomyces sp. AA4. Next base: position 306,307 of record NZ_GG657746.1, read on the forward strand.
CGGGCGGCCCAGCTGGTCCAGTTGCCGGTGCCCGAGCCGGACCCGGGCCCGGCGGCGCACCAACGCGCGCACCGTGGCGGCCGGCCGGACCGCGGACCGAGCTTCGGGGACCACGATTTTCCGTTCGGCGGGAACGGCACGGTGCACCCAGGCGTCGTCGGCGAGGACGTCGGGAAGCGGGAAGGCCAGTGCGTGTCCCTGCTCGTTCAGCGCGTAGACGCCGGAGCCGACGCCTGATTGCCGCACGGAAGGCAGCTGGGCCCAGGCGCGGTGCGCCCGGGAAACGACGGGGCCGAGGCCGTCCAATTCGAGCAGCGGCAGCGGGGTCGCCATGGCGATGTCCGGGGCCGCGAGCGCCTCGACGAGCGCACGGACGTCGTGGATCGACAGGACCACGTCCGCGTCGACGTACAGCCGCGGGTAGCCGGTCAGGACTTCGTCGCCGAGCTGCAATGCGGTGACTTTGCCCGGGACGGCGGTTTCGAGGACCGTCGTCCCGGCCGCCTTCGCGACGGCAGCGGTCCGGTCGGTGCACGCGCTCGCCACGACCACGATCTCCAGCTCGCCCGGCGCGGCGTCGGCGGTCAGCGCGTCCAGCAGCCGGGGGAGGGTCTGTTCTTCGTTGTGGGCGGGGATCACCACGTGCGCACGCGCGTTCATCGGTCAGTCCTCCTTCGCCGAAACGCTGCCGAGCTTGCCCTTGGCGAGCAATTTCGCGACATGCAGCGATTCCCGGAAAAGTTGCCGGTCGATCAGGCGCAACAGCACGAGGTAAGCCACCGCGACGACGGCCAGGCTCGCGAGGAGAGAGACCGGGGCGGGAAAACTCGCGGACTTGGCGAGCACCTCCTGCACGAACCAGCCGAGCGCGGCGGACGGCGCTCCGGCGGCGAACGTGGGCCAGACCGCCCGCAGCCAGTCGCCGAGGCTGAACGCGGCGACCCGCCCGATCGCCCGCACCTGGAACGGCGTGAGCACGAACATGGCGATCGAATAGGCCGCGGCGACCCCGGTGACTCCCCACGGCAGACCGGCGAAGAACGCCGGAACGCACACGAGCAGCGGGATCCAGGACCAGCGCAGCGCGAGGTCGGCCCGGCCGAGACCCATGAACACCGAACCGCCCGGCGTGGTCAGCGACTCGAGGATTCCGGTGGTGGTCAACGCGATCATCACCGGGACCGCGGGACCCCATTCGGCGCCGAACACCGTGCGCACGACCTCCGGGGCCAGCACCGCGACCGCGAGCATGCCCGGCACCACCGGAACCGCGATCACCTGGGTGACCCGGAGGAAGAGCCGGCGCACCCGCTGCGGATCGTCCTGGGTCCTGGCGAAAATGGGGAACGCCACCCGGTTCGCCACGTTGCCGAGGAGGCTCACCGGCACCAGCATGATCCGGTACGGAACCATGTAGTACGACAGCGCGGCGGGGCCGAGGAAGTGGCTCACCACCACGTTGTCGGCGTTGCGGCCGACGTAGCCGAGCGCTTGCGAACCCAGCAGCGGCACCCCGAAGCGGCGCACGTACCGCAGCGCGGCGCGGTCGAGCACGAACGCGGGCAGGCCGGCCGCGCCGAGCCAGATGACCAGGACCAGCGCGTCGGTGCAGACCTGCTGGACCACGAGCGCCCAGTAGTGCATGCCGAGTTCCGCGGTGGCGATGCCGATCCCGCCGCCGAGCAAGGTGGCGACGACCTCGCCCAGCGACAGCGCCCGGAAACGCAGATCGCGCTGCAGCCGGGCGGCCGAAACGATGGTCAGCCCCTTGAGCACCGGCCCGATCGCCAGGACCATGAGCACCGGCCGCAGCTGCGGGATGTCCAGGAAATCGGCGATCGGCCCGGCGAACGCCACGGTGAGGAGGCCGACGGCGGTGCCGAGCGCGGTCACGGTCCAGAACGCGGCTCCTTCGTCCTGCCGGCGCAGCTGCGCCTTCTGCACGATGCCGGTGGCGAGCCCGGTCTCCAGGAGCACCGCGGTGAGCGCGACGTAAATGGTCGCCGCGCTCGCCACGCCGAAATCGGTGGGACCGAGCAGCCGCGCGAGGACGAGCGCGAAACCGAGGCGGCCGAATTGGCGCGCGATCATCGCGATGACCGTCCACCGGGCGCCGTGCGCGGCGGTGGCGGCCGCGCTTTCCGCGGGCAGTGCCGGTTCGGGGGCGGTGGACTGCCCGGGGCCTGGACGGTGAGCTGTCACGTTAGTCGTCTTCCGCCCGATCTCGCTGGGACAGTGGGATATCCGTGAAGTCGCCCGGCCGCCGCGACGGGTTACAGCAGCGGAGATCTCGAATCCGACTCGGTTGGGCGGCGCAGCACCACGAGCGTCGTTCCGGCGATGGCCAACCCGAGCAACAGCCCGCCCGCGACGTCGCTGACCCAATGCGCGTCGACGTAAATCCGGGCGAAACCAACGAGCGCCGACCAACCGCCTGCCGCCGCCAGAGCACGTTTCCGGTTCTCCAGGGCCAGCAGTACTACGAAAAGGGTCGACACCACGACGGCGGTCGCGGCGTGGCCGGACGGGTACGCGGTGCCGCCGACGTGGAGCGTGTCGGGAGTCTGGTCGGTGCCCGCGCGGCCGATCAGGAGCTTGGCCGCCAACGTCGTCGCGGAGAGCAACAGCAACGGGAGGCCGCAAGTGAGCACCGGTGCCCACGAGGAACGGCGTACGGACCGAAACACCGCGTACGCGAACAAGATCGGCGCGGACACCGGAAACTGCGCGACAGCGCTCACGATGGTCAGCAGCACGTCGAGGACCACGCTGTGCTCGCGAGTGATCAATTCGTGCACCGGTTCGTCCGCTCGGGTCAGCGGACCGAGCGTCAGCACCTGCTGGGTGAGCACGACGAAGCCGAGGAGCGCCAACGCCGGGATCAGCCAGTCTCTGGCTCGTACGGCGCTTCGGAGGTCTGAGCTGTCCACGATGCTGACGGGCTCACGTCCTGGCGAGCGGCGCGAGGGCCGTTTCGGCGACGCCCCGGGCGAGGCTCCTGGCGAACTTGATCCGGTTGGCCGCCGCCCATTTGGCGAGCACGGCATACGCCTGCTGCCGCTGCGGCCTCGTGAGTTCGGCGCGGTGGACCGCGCGGCGCAGTTCCGCGGCGTGCCGCCAGGTGAGGAAACGCGAGCCGTAGCCAGTTTTCCGGTTGAACGCGCTCACTTGCCGATTGGCGACCTGGGTGGTCAATTTCGCGCCGTGCTCGCGTTCTTGGAACAACGGTTCGTCGAGCACCACGATCGGCCCGGCCAACGCCAGTTCGGCGAGGAAAACCCGGTCGCTGCCCCAAAACGGGAGCAGCAGCCGCGTGCGTTCGGCGAGCGCGCGGCGCTGGACGCCGAAGGCGACCGCGCACGAGTAGTCGTAGCGGATCAGGTCCGCGAACCGGTCCGCCGGCTCCGCCGCGGCCGAAGCACGGAGGTCCTGGGTGACGCCGAGCGAAACGCCGTCCTCGTCGATGTGTTCGATGGCGGAACACGCCGCGGCCGCGGTCGGGAATTCGGCCAGCGCGGTCACGCAGCGCTGCACGAAGGTCTCGTGCTGAAGATCGTCCGCGGCCGCCCACTTGAACAGTGCGCCCGAGGTGGCCTGGAAAACGTAGTTGAAATTCGCCGCCGCGCCGATGTCGTGGGCGTGCCGGTGATAGCGCACGCGCGGATCGCGCCGGGCGTAGTCGTGGACGATCTCCGCGGTCTCGTCGGAAGATTCGTTGTCGGCTACCAGCAGTTCGAAATCGCCGAACGTCTGCGCGAGCAGGCTGTCCAGCGCGCCGGCGAGGAAGCCCGCGCCGTTCTTGACCGGCAAGCCGATCGACAGGGGTGCTGCGGAGTTCGGCACACCTTGACGGTCGTCTCCGGCGGCGCTGCCGTTACGGACGCCGGTCAGGAATCGGCGGGAGGCCACGGCACCGCCGTTCCGTCCGGGAAATGGTTGCCGGAGAACACCTTCGGCGGCGGACCCGGATAAATCGGCTGGTAGCGGTAGTCGCGCCGGAAGGTGTTGCCGGTGATCTCGACGTCCGGGTAGTCCGGATTGTGGTAGAGCGTGTTCGCCCCGCCGCCGAGGACGTTGTCCCGGATCACCACCGGCCCGCCGACGGACGGGGTCGGGTCCGGCGAGGACGACAGGATGATCGCCGAGGTGATCTCGTCGTCCTGGCCCGGGTCGATCACGTTGCCCGCCACCAGGATCGACCCCGCGAGGTGGTCCGACTGGGCTCCGTCGGCGTGCGCGCCCTTCTCCGGCGCGAAGTCGTGGATCCACGAATCGGTGAGCCGGACGTTGTTGCCCAGTTTGACCCCGTCGTGCGTCATGCCGGAGATGTCGACCCGTTCCGCGCTCCAGTTGTGGAAGGCGATCGCCGCGCTGAGGTAGTTCCCGCGGATGCTGACGTCGCGGATCGTCACCGATCCCGCGCCGATCGTGGTGATCGCGAAGTAGTCGGCCCCGGTTCCGGTGAACCGGCTGCGCTGGATCACCACGTTCGGCGCGGACACCGTGACGCCGCCGCTCACGTCGAGCCCGTCGAGCACCTGCCCGGCCTGGCTGGCGGTGAACGAACCGGACGGCCGCAGCGATTCGGACGGCGGTACTCCAGTCGACGGACCGGCCGGGGTCTGCACGGCAGGCGTGGCCGTGGCGACGCACGCCGCCGAGGCCAGCAGGACGACTCCGGCCACCGCCGCCGCGGCGAGGCGTTTCACCGGACGCTCGCGAGCGGCTGGACCGCGCGGTCCCGCACGGCGATCCGCCAGAGCGCGGCCGCGGCGCCGAGCAGGCTGAAGGTCGTCACGAACATGATCTTGTAGCCGAACGCGTCGAAGGTGAACGCGGCGACCGCGGCACCGGCGATCGACGCGGCGATGGCCTGGGCCAGGCTGCGCACGGCCGGATCGGCGACCGTGCGGTGCACCCGCCGGGCGAGGGAATAGCCGGTGGCGAGCAACGCCAGTTCGGCCGCCACGCCGAGCGCGCCCATCGTGGCGAGAGTGAACAGGTATTCGTTGTCCAAGATCCGGTACAGCTTGGGAATGTAGGTCCCGACGCCGAGCCCGAGCAGCGGATGCTCGTGCCAGACGGTGAACACGGCGGTGTAATCGTCGGTGCGGCCCTGGATGCTCGGGTCGGTCGCCAGCGTGCTCGGGAGCAGGATGCTGCGGAGACTGCCGAGCAGCCCCGGCACCAGCGCGCTCATCGCGACCAGGCCGCCGATCGCGAACGGGATCAGGTTGAACACCATCCGCAAGCGCACGCTGATCAGGTACACGGCCATCGAGACGCCCGCGGTCAGCACGCCGGAGCGGGACACCGACAGCGGCATGCACCCCGCGATGAGCACGAACAGCGCCCACCACCGCAGGCTGCGCCCCTTCGGCGCGTTCAGCGCGAGATGCAACGCGATCGGCATCGCCAGCCCGAGCACGACGGCGTACTCGATCGGATGTCCGGCCAGTCCTTGCACGCGGTGGAAGCCGGAGCGGGCGAGCGCGTCGACGTCCTCGGTGAAATGGAATGTCAGACCCGGCAGCCGCATTTGCTGGAAGAGATCGACCACTCCGAAGAACTGGAGCAGCGCGCTGACCGCCAGCAGCCCGCAGGCGAGCACGATCACCCGCATGAGGCGGGTGACCCCGTTGAGGTCGCGCACGGTGTCGGTGACGAAGAGCAGCAGGCCCATCGCACAGGCCTGGCCGAACAGCGACGCGTCGGAGGCCGACGCCTCGAGCGGGGAGAGCCCGCGCAGCTGGCCCGCGACGTAACTGGCGAGCACCACTCCCACGAAAACCAGGCAGACGATCCGCATCGGCTGCCGTCCCCGGTCGGTGCCGAGCGAATTGTCGACCCGCCCGTAGCACCAGAGCACCAGCAGGAGCGCCGCCACGATCAGCCCGGGCACCCCGATCTGCCCGAGCGGTTTGATGATCAGCGACGCCGGGACGAGGAAGGTCAGCGCGAACAGGATGCCGAGCGCGGTCTGCTCGTCGCGCCGGGCGTTCAGCCAGAGCGCGGACACCACGATGACCGCGACCACGACGGGCGTCATCGCCGGGGCGATGATCGGCACGGCCAGCAGGGCGAGCGCCCCGGCCGCGCAGATCGCCCGCAGGATCGGCCGCGCGGCGAGATCGGTGCTGAAGCGCGCGATGCCGCTTCCCGCGAGCGAGTCCAGGGGTCGGTGGCTCATTGGCCGCGCCGGCCGAGCGAACCTCCGGTACCGGTCTTGTCGCCGTCCCCCTGGTCGGCTTGCGCGGGTGCGGTCACCGGCCGCAAGCGGGTGGTTTCCTCGCCGTGCCGGCTCAGGTCCGCGGCGACCCGGGCGGGGGCGGCTACCCGGTCGGGCCGCTCGGGAAGCAGGTTGACCGGCAGTTCGCCGCGGTGGTTTTCCTTCTCCGGCGGGTGGCTCGGCTGGCTCTCCGGCACCGGCTGGCTCGCCGGGCGCTTGCGCGAACGCAGTTCCACGACGACGCAGGCGGTCAGCGAGAGGATGAGCCCGAGCGCGCCGGCGGCGAGCGCGGTCTTGAGCTGGTTGCTGTGCGACACCGCGGCGTCCTGCGGCTGCACGACGTCGTCGACGGTCACCCGGAACGGGCCGGGGATCTGCTTCTGCGCCTGCAGGTCGTCGAGCCGCTTCGCGAGCTGGGCCGCGATGGCGCGATAGGTGGTGAGCGTGTTGCGCCGGTCCGGGTCGGTGACGGTGACGGTGAGGACCGCCTTGCCGCTGTCGTCGATCTGGTACTTGGCGGTGCCGCCCGCCGCGGTGATCGCGGCGGCGACGTCCGGCGATTTCGCCAGCTGCCCGAGCACGAGCGCGGTCGCGGCGGTGTCGTAGTAGGGGTTGCTCTGGAGCCGGGCCGATTGGTCGGCGGTCGAGGCGAACGGATAGCTGACCTTGAGCGCGCCGTCCACCTCGTAGGTGGGGGACACGCTGCTCGCCAGGATCCAGCACGCGACCGCGGACACGACCAGAGCGGGGACGAGGATGAGCCAGCGACGGAGAGCGACCTGGAAGATTGCGAGCAAGTCCATCGGAGTTCCCCTCACCTCCTGCTTTTCCTATGATGTCGACGGTGCCGAGCCGCCGTCCGGCGTCATCTGGTTGTCGCGATCGGGCGCCCGGATGTGACAACGAAACCTTCCGCTCTCCGGAAAGGCATCGAATCGTGACCGTGCCGAAGATCGGGTTCGCGTGCGCCTGGGACCGTCCGCCGCGGGGGACGTGGTCGCACACCCCGTGGAATCTTCGCGCGGCGCTGCGCGAGCGCACCGAGGTCGTCGACCTCGGGCTGGAGTGGTCGCTCCCGGTGCGGTCGGCGTTGCGGGGCCTCGGCGCGCACCGTTACGAGGGCCGCTGGGGGAGCCACTGGAAGCACCTTCCGCTGACCATGGCGCTGGCCGGGGTGAAACTCCGGGCCGCCGAACGCCGCCTCCGTCCCGACGTCGTCCTGCAGATCGGCGACCTCGCCCGCACGGACACGCCGTTCCTGCTCTACCAGGATTCGAGCTTCGACATCCTGCTCGAACGCCTCGACAGCGAAAGCGGGCGGGCACTGCATTTCCCCGGCCTCGACCTCGCCGCGCTGCACCGGCTGCGGGACCGGCAGCACCGGATCTACCGGGAGGCCGCGGGATTGTTGACGATGAGCCAATGGCTGGCCGAGCACGTGGTGCGGGTGTCCGGGGCGGATCCGGACAAGGTCCACGTGGTCCCGCCCGCCGCCAACGGCCTTCCGGACGGTCCGGTGGAACGGCATCGCGACGGGCCGCGACGGCGATTGCTGTTCGTGGGAAAGGATTTTTCCACCAAAGCGGGCGATCTGGTCGTCGAGGCTTTTTCGGTGCTGCGCAAGGAATCCGATCCCGGGCTGACGCTCACCATCGCGGGTCCCAAGGAATGGCCGCTGCCCGGCGCGGTGCCCGACGGCGTCGAATTCCTCGGCCGGGTTCCGGTGGAGCGGGTGCGAGAGCTTTACCTGACGCACGATCTGTTCGTGATGCCCAGCCGGTTCGAGGGGTACGGGATCGCCTTGGTGGAGGCGCTCGCCCACGGGCTGCCGTGCGTGGCCCGGCGGGATTGCGCGATGCCGGAAATCGTTCGCCCGGGGGAGAACGGCGACCTGATCGACTCGGACGGCCCCGCGGAACTGGCGGCGGTGATCGCCGGGCTGCTCGCCGACGACGGGGTCTACGAACGCGTGCTGGCCGCGGTCCCGAAGGTGATCGAACAGCATTCGTGGAGCCGGGTCGCCGACGACGTACTGCGCGTCGCCGCGACGGTGCGCTAGTCCTTCTCGACCGCGTCGGACGGCACCCAGCGCCCGCCCGCCGCTTCGATCTCCGGAAGCCGCCGCCGTACTTCGGGCAGCAGGTCGGGGAGGAAGAGCAGGACCGCGTCCGGACGCGCGTCGACCAGTTCATCGGGGGAGATGATCGGGATTCCGCTGGAGGGCATTCGCCTGCCCTGCTTGGCTTCCGACGCGTCCGCGATGGCGGGGAGAAGTTCGCGGGTGACGCCCGCCCGGCAGAGTTGCGCGACCGCACGCGACGCGGCGCCGTAACCGAGCACGCGGTTGCCTGCTGCCCGCTGCTTCTCCAGCCAGACGGCGATCGAATCCGAGCTGCGCACGGCGGCTTCCTGTAGCCCAGCAACGATTTCCGTTGTGGTGACTCCGAAATCTGACTCCTCGCTGACGAGGGACCGCACCGAATCGTCCGGGGTTCCTTCGCGGGTGGCAGCGACGAGAATCGTCCCGCCGTAGAGGTCGAAGCGAAACGCCGTGCGCGCAACGAGCCCCACGGCGCTGAGCATTTCGACCAGCACAGGCATCGAGTAATACGCGTAGTGGCCGTGCCGCAACGCGCTCCACTGTCCTTCGCGCAGGATCGCGGCCAAGGTGTGAAACTGCAGCAACAGCACGCCGTCGCCAGCCAATCCGGCGACGCGCTCGCGCAAGGCGGCCCGTTGATCGGATTCGTGCATGAGCCCGAAACAGTCCACGAGCACGTCGGCCGTCCCCGCGGAGACCGGGGTGAGCCCGCGTTCCTCCAGCAGGGAAAGCCACGATCCACCGTGTGGGCTGCCGTATTCGCGGACCGTGCCGCTGGCGGGCAACAGCACGGCGGCACGACCGACCGCGTCCGCCGCCTGTTCGACGAGCGCGGCCGGTTCGACGCCGCGGGGTTCGTCCGGATCGGTCTCGTCCTCGGCGAGCTGAGCGAGTCCGCACGCCGCGCACAACCACATGCGGAGCGGGAAAACGACGTCCGGCCCCGGGTCGCCGAGCGCGGGGAAATGGTCGGCGGGCGGCTGGGCGCCGAGATCGAGCACGACGGAACCGTCCGCCGATCGGCACCAGCGGCAGCGTGGCGAGGTCACCGCGAGAGTCCTTCCGGGGGGAGACTGGAGGCATGAGAGTCGAACCGTGCGACCTTGCCGGAGTTCTGCTGTTCGTCCCCGAACCGCACCACGACGATCGCGGGCTGTTCACGCGGACGTTCGACACCGAGATCGCCGCCGAGCACGGCCTGAACGCCGCGGCGTTCCAGCAGGATTCCCAATCGCGGTCGCGGCTGGGCGTCCTGCGGGGCATGCACGGCCGGTCCGGGCGCGGCGAAGCGAAGCTGGTGCGGTGCGCGCGCGGCGCGGTGCACGACGTTCTCGTGGACATCCGGCCGGGCTCCGCGACCTTCGGCAGGCAGCAGGCGTTCCGGCTCGACGACGTCGAGTTCGCGCACCTGTACATCCCGCCGGGTTTCCTCCACGGGTTCCAGGTGCTCACCGAGTACGCCGACGTCTGCTACCGGATCGACCGCCCGCACGATCCGGCCGAGGACCTCGCGGTGCGCTACGACGATCCGGACCTGGCGATCGACTGGCCGCTGCCGGTTTCGGTGCTCAGCGCGCGCGACGCGGCCGCCGGCACGTGGGCCGACCTGGCCGCGCGCCTCGGCGAGTGACGTCACCGGGCTTGCGGCCGCAGGTCCGCGCCCAGCGTGCCGTCCGCCCGGCGGACCGAGAGGTGGGCGAGCCGGGTGAACCGCTGTTCGAAATCGGACCGGGTGAGCTGGTGCCGCCGGTAGGCGTCCGCGAGTTCGCGGGCTCCGGCGGGCACCGACCAGGCGCACGCGAACTCCAGCAGCGCGGCGCGGATCCGGCTGAAGTCCACCCGGTACGACCGCGGATCGGCCCCGGCCTCGCCGGTGATCTGCAGTTCGGCGCCCGGCACGGCTTCCACGACGGCCTCGGCGATCTCGGAAACCCGCAGGTTGTTGTCCTCGGTGCCGACGTTGAACGCCTTCGCGTGAACCGCGTCCCGGGGAGCGGTCAGCGCCGCGGCGAACGCGGTGGCGATGTCCTGGGCGTGCACCAGCGGACGCCAAGGGGTGCCGTCCGACAGCACCTTCACCGTGTTGGTCAGGATCGCGTGGCCGACCAGGTTGTTGAGCACGATGTCCGCGCGCAACCGCGGTGAGAAGCCGAAAGCGGTGGCGTTGCGCAGGAACACCGGGCTGAAGTCGTTGTCGGCGAGACCGACTAGATCGTCCTCCACCCGCACCTTCGACTCGGCGTACGGCGTCACCGGCCGCAGCGGCGCGTCCTCGTTCACCAGGCCGTCGTTTCCACTGGCCCCGTAGACCGAACACGTTGAGGCGTAAAGGAATCGGCGCACCCCGGCGTCCTTGGCCAGCTGGGCCAGCCGGGTCGAGGCGCGGTGGTTGATCGCGTAGGTGATCTCCGGGTCCAGCGCGCCGAGCGGGTCGTTGGACAGCGCGGCGAGGTGGATCACCGCGTCGAAGCCCGCGACGTGCTCGGGCCGGACGTCGCGCAGGTCGACCGACACGGCCTTGGGGTCGGTGACCTCCGGACCGAGCACGCAGGTCGAGTACAGGCCCGAATCAAGGCCGACGACGTCGTGTCCCGCCGCGGCGAGCACGGGCGCCATGACCGTGCCGAGGTAGCCGAGATGTCCGGTCAGGAGTACGCGCACGGGTCTTCCTCATTTCCTCAGTTCGCGGAGCGAGCCGCCGCGATCGTCAATTTCGGCGTGTGGAAGGCCTCCGCGTAGCGCTGCTGGCACTGCACGCCGCGCACGCGGGCGAGGCCGGAGAACGCTTCGTGGTCGAACCAGCCTCTCCCGTGCTGCGACGGGTAGTGCGTGGCGAGCAGATCGCTCTTCTCCCGGACCGTTTCCTCGCTCAGCGGGAAGAACACCGAGGGCTGCGCGAGATCGGATTCCCACTTCAGGATTTCGTAGCCGAGGACGAGGTGGTTCCGGAAGACGGTCGGCACGAGTTTCGCCAGTCCGCGGTGGTCTTGGTGCGCGTCGTGCGGGGCCGGCGCGAAGACCAGGTCCGGTTCGCATTGTTTCCGCACCTCTTCGAGCGCTTCCTTGGCCAGCTCCCATTGCGCGGGGAACCGTCCGTCGCGGAGGTCGAGCACCGTCACGGCGAGATCTGCTTTGGGACAGAAAGCCGCGAGCGCGGAACGTTCCTCGCTTTCTCGTGGCGTACCGGCACCCGACAGCACGAGCGCGGTCACTCGGGTGCCCGGGTTCGCCCGGCACAGTTCCAGCAGGCTTCCCCCGGCGCCGATCGCGATGTCGTCGCAGTGCGCGCCCAGCACCGCGATTTCCGAACAGGACTCGGGGACGAGCGGCCGCATCAGCGGCCCGCCCGCGCGGTTTCCCAGAGCATCCAGGGCCGGTCCCCGTGCGCGTACGCGGTGTTGAGGGACAGCCGTTCCTTGACCGTGTCGGTCGGTTTCCAGAACCCGCGGTACGGGTAGCCGAGCAGCTTGCCCGCTTTCGCCAGCTGGACGCACCCGTCGGCGACGAGGTCGCCGTTCTCCGGGATGTGGTCGAAAATCTCTTGGCGCAGAACGAAATACCCGCCGTTGGACCACAGCGGCATGTCGCTCACCGGCGTGATCCCGCCGACGCGGCCGTCCGGGGCGAGGTCGACGCAGTGGAACGTCGATTCCGGCGGGACGACCATCATCGAGGCGCCCGCGTCGGTGGCCGCGAAACGCGTGATCATGTCGTCGAGCGGGGCGTTGGTCAGCACGTCCGCGTAGTTGGCGAGGAACATTTCCTCGCCGTCCACGTAGTCGCGCACCCGGCGCAGCCGTTCGCCGATGGGGGATTCGATGCCGGTCTGCACGAAGGAGATCGACCAGTCGCTGATGTCGGTCGACAGCAGTTCGACCTGGCCGTCGCGCAGCACGAAGTCGTTGGACTCGGTCTCGCGGTAGTCGAGGAAGAAGTTCTTGATGTGGTGCGCGCCGTAGCCGAGGCACAGCACGAATTCGGTGTGCCCGAAGTGCGCGTAGTAGCGCATCACGTGCCAGATCAGCGGCCGGGGACCGACCGCGGCCATCGGCTTCGGCAGGTCGTCGTCGTTGCCGCTGCGCATCCGCATGCCGTAGCCGCCGCAGAACAGGACTACCTTCACTTCACGTCACCTCGACGATTTCCAGGCGCGGAATCGGGAAGACGAGCTTGCCGCCCCACGCGCCGACGTAGGAAAGCTGCTCGGTCAGTTCGTCCCGCAGGTTCCAGGGCAGGACGAGCACGTAGTCCGGCCGGTCGGCGGCGATCCGGTCCGGCTCCACGACCGGGACCCGGGTGCCCGGCGTGAACCGGCCGTGCTTGTAGGGATTGCGGTCCACCGTGTAGGCCAGCAGGTCCGGCCGGATGCCGCAGTGGTTGAGCAGGGTGTTGCCCTTGCCGGGCGCGCCGTACCCGACGGTCGTTTTCCCGGCTTTCCGGGCGGCGAGGAGAAATTCGAGCAATTCGAGCCGGACGCGGGTGACCCGGTCGGCGAATTCGGTGTACCCGGACAATTCGTGCAACCCGGCGGCCTTCTCGCGCGCCAGTACGTCGATCATCCGCGCGCTCGGCTCTCCGGCAACTTCCGCGGGCTGGGCCCAGAGCCGGATCGACCCGCCGTGCGTCGGCAGGAGTTCGACGTCGACGAGGGTCAGCCCGCCGGTCGCCAGCGCCTGCCGGGCGGATTCGACGGTGTAGTACTGGAAATGCTCGTGGTAAATCGTGTCGTACTGGTTCTTTTCGATCAGCGTGAGCAGGTGCTGCACCTCGATCGACACCCAGCCGTCGTCCGCGACGAGCGCGCGCAGCCCGTGGGTGAACCCGCGGATGTCCGGGATGTGGGCGTAGACGTTGTTCGCCACGACCAGGTCGGCCGGACCATGCTCGGCACGCACCTGCTTGCCGGTTTCTTCAGAGAGGAACGCCGTGTGCGTCGGCACCCCGGCCTCGCGCGCGGCTTGCCCGACGTTCACCGAAGGTTCCACGCCGAGACAACGGATTCCGCGCTCGACGACGTGCTTCAGCAGGTATCCGTCGTTGCTGGCGACCTCGACGACGAAAGACCGGTCGGTCAGTCCGAGCCGCTCGACGGCGGCGTCAGTGAACCGTTTCGCGTGCTCGACCCACGAGGTGGAAAAAGACGAGAAATACGCGTAATCGGTGAACGTGTCGGCCGGATCGAGCAGCGGCGGGAGCTGCGCGAGCCAGCATTCCGTGCACACTTCGAGATGCAGCGGGAAAGTCGGTTCGGGTTCGGCCAGCTGCGCGGCGGTCAGGAACCGTTCGCACGGCGGGGTCGCGCCGAGGTCGACCACGCTGGCGGTTCTTTCCGAACCACAGAGTCGACATGTGGTCATGTACCAGGCTCCTCCGGTCGCGAACGCGATCTGCGTAGGGCAGGTCGATCCGCGCCCGGCCGCCGTTACAAGGGGTCGGGAGGCGCGCCGGAGTCGATTCGGAACCGAGACCATGCCCGCGGCGGAATGCCGCGAGCTGCTGCGCCGAACGGAGGGCGGACCAGTGCCGGGTGACCCTCCGTTCGGCGGCGGATCACAGCTTTTCCGCGGCCGGGATCACCTCGGTGGCGAACCGTTCGAGCACCGCCGGGTCCGGCACGCCGTGCGCCCAGCCGGTCGCGACGGTGAACCCGAGTTCCGACAGCCGGCCGAGTTCATCCAGCAGCTGCCCGGTTTTCTCGCCGTTTTCACCGGTGTCGAGCCGCAGCGAAGCGGTCTTCGTGATCTCGGAGTAGTCGCGGCCGACGTCCGCGCAGTGCTGCTGCAGGACTTCCAGTTTGCGCGGAAGGTCCGCGTTGGGCAGCAAATTGCAGATGTCGCCGTACTGCGCGACGAACCGCAGCGTCTTCTTCTCGCCGCTGCCCCCGATCAGGATCGGCGGATGCGGACGCTGGATCGGCTGCGGGCTGTTGAGCAACCGCTCGCCGCTGACGTGCGTGCCGGTAAAGGGCTCGTCGCCCTCGGCCCACATCTGGTGGACGTACCGCAGCGCGTCCTCCAGCTGCTCGAACCGCTCCTTCATCGGCGGGAACCGGAACCCGAGCGCGCGGGACTCCTCCTCGTTCCACCCCGCGCCGATGCCGAGGATCGCCCGCCCGCCGGACAGCACGTCGAGCGTCGTCGCCGCCTTCGCGAGCAGCCCGGGGTGCCGGTAAATGACGCCGGTGACGAGCGTGAGCAGCTTGACGCGCTCAGTGTGCGCGGCGAGGAAGCCGAGCGTGGTCCACGCTTCCAGCATTTCGTGCTCGGGCGGCCCGTAGCTGGAAATCTGGAAGAAATGGTCCATCACCGACAGATATTCGAACCCCGCCTCGTCCGCGGTCCGCGCCACCCGCGCCAGGTCCGCGCCGAGCGCCGCCGGCCCGTTCGGCCAGGTCTGCTGAGCCAGGTGCAACCCGAGTTTCATGCCAACTCCTTAACCGCCGGAATGATGTCTTGCGCGAAAATCTCGATCCTTCTGCGGTCGACGCCGCCGGGGAGCGGCCCGATCACGGCCTGCACCCCGAGCCGGTGCAGTCTTTCGGCCTCGGCGAGAAATTCGCCGGTTTTCTCCCCGGTCGGCCCGATGTCCAGATAGTGGTAGACGGTTTTGGTGATCTCGCCGTAGTCACGGCCCTCGGTTTCGCAGTGCCGCTTGAGCACGTCGAGCTTGCGTTCGAGATCCGGGCCGTTGCCGATGTTGCAGAAGTCGCCGTACTTCGCGACGAGCCGAAGCGTCTTCTTCTCGCCGCTGGCCCCCGACTCTGCTTGATTGCCCCGGCTTCGCCGGGGTGCCGCGATCTCGGTTGTGGTTCCGAAGTGGACGGAAACGGAAACCCGAGCCCGCGGGCCTCTTCCTCGTTCCACCCCGCCCCGATGCCGAGCATGGCCCGTCCGCCGGACAGCACGTCGAGAGTGCTGACCGCCTTCGCGAGCAGGCCGGGATGCCGGTAAATCGCGCCAGTGACGTAGGTGAACAGTTTCGCGCGCCGGGTGTGTGCGGCAAAGTAGCCGAGCGTCGTATAGGCCTCAAGCATCGGACGATCACTCGGGCCGACGCTGGGAATCTGGAAGAAATGGTCCATCACCGCGAGATAAGCGAACCCGGCGTCGTCGGCCGCCCGTGCCGCTTCGGCCAGTTCCGTGCCGAGCGCGGCCGCCCCTCCCGGCAGCGTGAAGTCGGGGACCTGGAGACCGAGTTCCATACCCGACACCGTATACCTGGAGTAACTTCATGCGAGCAGTCAGAAATCGCGCACGACGTTGATCGTGCCGTGCAGCGGATCGGTCACGTACACCGTGCGCGTGCGCTGATCCACCGCCACGTCGCCCGGGTTCACCCCGAGGCTCAGCTCTCCGGCGAGGGTTCCGGTCCGTCCGTCCACACGAGACAGACCATTTTGCCCGCCGTTGGTGTACACGACATCGGTGCCCTGATGCACCGCGAGCGAGGACGCCTCGCTGCCCAGCAGCACCGTCTTGACCTGGGCCCGCGCCGCTCCGTCCACAATAGACAGATGGTGGATCGCCGAATTGGCCACGAACACCGCGCCGCTCGGTTCGTGCACGCCGATCCCAGTCGGGGAAGCCCCCACCGGAACGCTGGCGGTGAACGATCCCGAGTCGAGGTCGCAGATTTCGACCGAGTTCGTGGTCGGGCTCGTGCAGTAAGCGCGCCGCCGGCCGCGGTCGAGGGCGATTCCGGCGAGGCCCGGTTTCGGCGCGGGCAGCAGGTCCTGCTGGGTGAGGCTGATGCTGTCGAGCACCGCGAACGTGCCGGTCTTGCCGCTCACCGCGTACACGAGGTTGGCCTGCGGATCGATCGCGAGCGCCGACGCGCCCGCCCCCGCGCTGACGACGCTCAGCAACCGATGCGTCTGGCCGTCGAAGGCGAGCACCGTGCCGCCGGGCGGGTTGGCGACGTAGATCCGCTCGGTGTCCACCGCCACATCGCTCGGCTGCCCGCCTACCGCGAGCGCGGACACGACGCGCCCCGCGTCCGGATCGAGGACGAGAACCATGCCGGACGCCTGGTCGGCCGCGTAGACGAGCCCGGTGACCGGACTCACGGCCAGTGCCGAAATCGTCCCGCCGACCTGCACGCTGGTGACCCGCCCGGCCGCCGTCGCGGTACTGCCGAGCAATGCCGCCGCACCCGCGCTGACCAGGCCGAACAGTCCTCGCCGGGAGAACTGGGAACCGCGCATCGCTCACCTGCCCCGGTCGGTTGGGTTGCCCGCCGACCCTAACTCGGACAAGGATCGGGCGAAGGAACTTCGGGTCCCCCGATCGCGTTGTTTCCAGTGAGTAACCCACCTTGCGGCACCTGCCAGAGCGGACGGAGGCGAGCGCGCGTGCACAAGCACCACAACGGGCTGAAGACGGCGATGCTGCTCGGTCTGCTCTCGGCGATCATCATCGGGATCAGCGGATTGTTCGGCCGCGGGGCGCTGGTGATCGGCCTGATCGTGGCGCTCGGGATGAACGCCTACGCCTACTTCAACTCCGAGAAAATGGCCCTGCGCGCGATGCACGCGCGGCCGGTGTCGGAGGTCGAGCAGCCCGCGATGTACCGGATCGTGCGAGAGCTGGCGACGTCCGCGCGGCAGCCGATGCCGTCGCTGTACGTGAGCCCGACCGCGGCGCCCAACGCCTTCGCGACCGGGCGCAATCCGCAGCACGCGGCGGTGTGCTGCACCACGGGAATCCTGGAGCTGCTCGACGAGCGCGAGCTGCGCGCGGTGCTCGGGCACGAGCTGTCCCACGTCTACAACCGGGACATCCTGATCTCTTGTGTCGCCGGTGCGCTGGCGAGCGTGGTCAGCGTGCTGGCGAACATCGCGTTCTTCTTCGGCGGGAACGACCGCGAGGGCAACCCGTTCATGTCGCTGCTGCTGGTCTTGATCGGGCCGATCGCGGCGGGCGTGGTGAAGATGGCGGTGAGCCGGTCGCGGGAGTACCAGGCGGATGCTTCCGGGGCGGAGCTGACCGGGGATCCGCTGGCGTTGGCTTCGGCGTTGCGGAAGCTGGAGATGGGGACCCGGGCCGCTCCGTTGGCTCCCGAGCCGGCGGTGGTGTCGCAGTCGCATTTGATGATCGCGAACCCGTTCCGGCCCGGGGCTGGGTTGAGCCGGATGTTCTCGACGCATCCGCCGATCGAGGATCGGATTCGGCGGCTTGAGGAGATGGCTCGGGGGCGGTGAGGCCTCTGGGTGTTCCTGGGCGGCTCGTCGCCTGGCGGCGACGTTGCGCCTCGGTGGTGAGGCTGGGCACCCCGATTTTTTAGTGTGACTACGGCGCTGGGG
>NZ_GG657746.1:324037-727688 GCF_000158875.1 Streptomyces sp. AA4
GGGGTGCTTGTCAAGGCGGGAAAGATGCCTTGACAAGCACCCCAGCGCCGTGTTTTGGCTTCGTATCGGGGGCGGGGGAGGTGTGGGTGCCTGGGTGGGTGTTATTCCCACTCTGCTGTTGCTGGGTTTACGCCGTGGGCGATTGCGTTGGCGAAGATCACGTCTCGCAGCCAGGTGGCCAGGCCGGGGGCCAATCCGTCGTAGTACTCGCTGTATCCGGTTTCTTCTACGAATCGGCGGCCCAGGCAGACCTGCATCGAATGAGTGCAGTCGAAGTACTTGGAAAGGGTGGCTCGGTGGCGCTCCGCGAGGGTGTTCGCCTCGGGGGTTCCTGGCTCGACTCCGGCTCGCCGTGCTGCGGCCAGGTCGGCGTGGAGCGTTTCGTGCTCGGCCGCGGCCTGTTGCCAGTCTTGCGGAGTCAGGTCGGTGGTCCGCTCGCGGTATTCCGCCCACTGCTTGGTGTCGCCCCAGCGCTCGGCGGCCTCGTCGATCCACTCCGGATTCCAGTCGGACCCGAAGATCTCGACCTGCTCCTCCGCCGTCAGCTGCATCCCGCCGCGGGTGGCCGCCGCCATCCGGTCCACCGCGGACACCATGTGCTCCAACCGCGCGATGCGTTCGCGCAGCTCGCGCCGCTGGCGGGTCAGATGGGTGTGCGCGTCCACCGACGGGTCGTCCAGAAGGCGGCCGATCTCCGACAGGGGGAAGCCCAGCTCCCGGTAGACGAGCACCCGATGCAACCGCGTGATGTCCTCGGCGGAGTACACGCGGTAGCCGGCGCTGGTGCGCCCGCTCGGGCGCACCAGGCCGACCGCGTCCCAGTGATGCAGTGTTTTGACGCTCACGCCGACCAGCGTCGCCGTGCGTCCGACAGTGAGGCCGTCTTGCTCGGGCACGACCTCAGTGTCGCAGTTCACGACCGGGGGACGTCGATCCCCACGGCGCGCATCCGCTCCGCGACGGGACCGTCCGGGTCGATCGGCACCGCCGCGGTCATCACGACGTTCGTGCCCTCCGGCGTGACGACCGTCAGCTCCCGAGAGTTCCACGGCATCAGCTCCGGCCCGGTCGTGCAGCCCGGCGCGATCTCCTCGCACCGCTTGGCGATCTCGTCGAGTTCGCTGAGCACACAGGAAAAACTGATGCTGACCTCGCTCGGGGCCGCCGGGGTTCCCGGCTTGAGCAGCACGTCCTGAAACGCCCAGCGACGCAGGTGCACGAGCTGGCCGGGGAGGGTGAAAAGGTTGTCGAAGCCGAGCCCGCGAAGCCAGAAGTCGGTGGAGGCGTCGAGGTCGGCAGTGGGCACGTTGGGAAACATCGGCATCCCGTAGAAGCCGAGGTAGTTGCCCGGAGACACCGCGTCGTAGGCGGGAGTCGGAACCGGGCCGCGAAATTCGTTCATGCGCACCAGCGTGGAGCCTCCTGTCGCAGGAGGGTCAAGCCCGAGCGCGTTCCAGGCTCAGACGACGCCGTCCTGCGCCGGATAGTCCATGACGAACACCCCGCCGCTGGCGTAATTGGCGACGTCGGCGGACACCTTCTGCCCCTGCGGAGACGACCTAGCCGCGGACAGCGTCGCAGCGTCCGGGAAGTCGGCCTCGAACACCGCGAAGTACGGAGTCTGCCCCGGCGCCGCGGTGATGTCGAAGCTGTAGCGGTATGCGAGCAGGCCAGGCATCTGCGCGACCAGCGGAAGATGGGTGCTCACGTAGTAGTCGCGAAAGTGCTCGGGATCGTCGGGCTTGGGGTACAGAACTACCAGCTTGTGCATGCGAACCTCCGTCCAGCGGAGAGCGACGGTAGCACTCGGCGGCCCGTGGGGAGGCGGTATTTACGACGAACGCCCCGGCAGTGGACAGCCGGGGCGTTGGTCTGTGGGTGGCAGGTGAGGGATTCGAACCCCCGAAGGCTGAGCCGTCTGATTTACAGTCAGATCCCTTTGGCCGCTTGGGTAACCTGCCATGGCCGGGCGAACCGGCCGGGAAGAAGGATACCCAACGGTCCGGACGGCCGGTCAACCGGGATCCCCCGGCGCTACGCTGGGGGTCCCTGACGAGCTGAGACAAGGTGTGAGGACACGTGGCGGATCCCTCTTTCGACGTGGTGAGCAAGGTCGACCGCCAGGAGGTGGACAACGCGCTCAACCAGGCCAGCAAGGAACTGGGCACGCGGTTCGACTTCCGCGGCACCGGAACCGGCATCAGCTGGTCCGGCGAGGAAGCCATCGCGATCGAGTCGGAGACCGAAGAGCGCGCCCTCGCGGCGGTGGAGGTCTTCAAGGAGAAGCTGATCAAGCGGAACATCTCGCTGAAGGCCTTCGAGGCGGGCGAGCCCGCGATCTCCGGCAAGATTTACAAGATCAGCGGCAAGATCCTGCAGGGCATCGCGTCGGACAAGGCGAAGCAGATCGCGAAGTTCATCCGGGACGAGGGCCCGAAGGGCGTGCAGGCCCAGATCCAGGGCGACCAGCTGCGGGTGTCGGGCAAGAAGAAGGACCAGCTGCAGGAGGTGATCTCGTTGCTGAAGGGCAAGGACTTCGAGATCGCTCTGCAGTTCACCAACTACCGGTGAGCCGCCGGCGCTGCGGATGCCCCGGCGTCCGCAGCGCCTAGAAGGCCGTGAAGGTCCAATCCGCCTTGTACGTCTCCACCGCCACATACGTGGGCCCGGTGAGCGGAAACTCCCCGGTCGTCTCCCCGATGTGGTTCACCGCCAGATGCGGGTAGCCGTCGGCAAGGACCCAGACGCCATTCGAGCCCTTCGAACCCGTGTAGAACTTCCCCCACACCAGGCCCGGCGGCACTGCCAGCACCGCGTCGCCGTGGCCGTTGTACGGCTTTCCCGGTTCGACGACCGGCACGCCGCGGTGGTCGGTGATCGTCGCGGTCCACGAGCCCTTTGCCTCGATCGTCAGCGTGTGCACCGATTTGCCGCCGGGGGAGACGTTGAACCAGGCCGTTCCGTGGTAGGCGTCGGCGTCGTTGACCAGCAGGCCTTCCGTTCCGTCGGTCGTCACGGCGACGTTTCCGGTGCACTTCGGACAGTCGAAGGCGAGGAATCCCGCGACTCCGGACGGCCACGTCAACGGCACGGTCGCGTTGTTCTTGCCCTGGTGCGTTTCCGTCGGGTTCTCGGCGAGGCGCGGCTTCTCCGGCCGCGGCGGCGGAGGCTGCACCGGGACGGGGGCGCGGCCTGGTTCGTCTTCCGGGTACCGGATCGCTCCGATGCCGGTCGGCTGCAGTGCGCACGACGCGGTGAGCGCCACCGCCGCGCAGACTGCGGCCAGGCGAATGCGGCGCATGGTTCCCCCTAGCGTGCCCCGACGGGGCCTCCGGATGATCTTTCGTCACGCTCCGCCCGGTCGTTACGCGGCGGGTGTCCCTGAACAGCCCAGCGGCCCGCTCGAAGGGGTGGATTCACGCGGGTGACCAGGCGAAATCGATGGTGTCGGGGCGAACACGTGGTGTAATCGCGAGTCCGGTCGTGAGAGGAGTTTCTGGATGCGCCGCTGGACTCCCGTGCTTGCCTTCCTCACCTCGCTGGCGGTCCTCGTGACCGCGCTGACGCCCGTCGCGGAAGCCGCCGAGAAGAAGCTGCTCGTGCCCGGCTTCGGCTCGTACCCCCGGCTGATCCGGCTCGAGCACTCGCCGTTCGGGCGCGGGAACATCATCGCGTCGCTGACCAGCGAGGACGGCGACGGCCGGTTCGCGCCGATCCTCGAGAGCACCGACGAGGGCGCGAGCTTCCACCAGATCGGCGTGATCCGCGACCCCGACGCCAGGTTCGGCCAGTGCTGCGGAACCCTGTACGAACTCCCGCAGCGCGTCGGCCGGATGCGGGCGGGCACGCTGCTGTGGGCGGCGACCTACCGCCAGGACTCGGGCCCGGAGCGCCGGATGGGGATCAAGGTGTGGGCCAGCCGCGACGGCGGGCACAACTGGCGCTATCTGTCCGAGGCCGCGCTTTCGCACAACCACGACGGCATCTGGGAACCGGAGTTCACTGTGGACGCCGGCGGCACGCTCTGGCTGCACTACGCCGACGAGACGCAAGCGCCGAAGTACGGCCAGGTGCTCAACCGCGTCGCCTCGACCGACGGGATCACCTGGGGCACCAAGCAGCTCACGATGGCCATCGGGCCGTCCCGGGTGCGTCCGGGCATGCCGAACATCCGCAGGCTGCCCGACGGCCGGTACTGGTTCGGCTACGAGATCTGCAACTACCGCGAACGCTACTGCGACCCGTATTACAAAATCTCCGCCGACGGCGCGAACTGGGGCGATCCGGCCGATCCGGGCACGCGCGTCAACACCGCGAGCGGCAACTACTTCCAGCACGCCCAGACGACCAGCCTCTTCCCCGGCGGCCCGAACGGCGTGCGGCTGGTGATGGTCGGCCAGATCTACACGACCGCCGACGGCGACCCGGTGTCCGGGAACGGGCAGACGCTGCTGGCCAACGACGACTTCGGCGCCGGGAACTGGTACGAACTCCCCGCGCCGGTACACATCAGCGGCATCTACAACAACTACTGCCCCAACTATTCGTCCACGGTGCTGCCGGTCGACGGCGGGAAGAACGTGCTGGAGATCGCCACCGAGTACGCGAACGGCTGCCAGGCCTTTTTCGGCAAGGGCCCGGCCTTCTGAGAGTCGAGGGAAGCGCCAGACGGCCTCCGCGCTCACTCGGTACGGTGAACCCCACCACCGCACGTGAGGAGGGGCTGTGAAGGGCATCGTGCTCGCCGGGGGCAGCGGAACCCGTCTGCATCCGATCACGCAGGCCGTGTCGAAGCAGCTGCTGCCGGTCTACGACAAACCGATGATCTACTACCCGATCTCGGTGCTCATGCTGGCCGGGATCCGGGAGATCCTGATCATCTCGACGCCCGCCGACCTGCCGAACTTCCGCCGCCTGCTCGGCGACGGCAGCCAGTTCGGCCTGTCCTTGTCCTTCGCGGAACAGCCGAGCCCGAACGGTCTCGCCGAGGCGTTCGTGATCGGCGCGGACTTCGTCGGCGACGATTCGGTCGCGCTGGTCCTCGGCGACAACATCTTCTACGGCCAAGGCTTCTCCACGACCCTGCGCACCGCGGCGACCGACCTCGACGGCTGCGTCCTGTTCGGCTACCAGGTGAAAGACCCGGAGCGGTACGGCGTCGGCGAGATCGACGAGAACGGCAACCTGCTGTCCATTGAGGAAAAGCCGAAGAAACCGCGGTCGAACAACGCGATCACCGGTTTGTACTTCTACGACAACGAGGTCGTCGACATCTCCCGCAACCTGAAGCCCTCCGCGCGCGGCGAGCTGGAGATCACCGACGTCAACCTCTCCTACCTGCGCCGCGACCGCGCGAAGCTGATCGAACTGAGCCGCGGTTTCGCCTGGCTCGACACCGGCACGCACGATTCGCTGCTGGAGGCCGGCCAGTTCGTGCAGGTGCTGGAACACCGGACCGGGGTGCGGATCGCGTGTTTGGAAGAGGTCGCGCTGAAAATGGGCTTCATCAGCGCGGACGAATGCCATGCGCTGGGCACGAAACTGGCTAAATCGGGATACGGCGAATACGTGATGAACGTGGCCTTGCTCGCGGGTGCGCGGGGCTGATTCTCTTTCGGAGGAGAGTCGTGAGCTACGACCTGGGCCGAGGATCCCGAAGAATCCCCGTGGAACGCGGCAACCATTATGTCCAAATAGGACAGGGCAAGTTCGCGGCGGCTCCGCGGCGGGAGTTCGACTTCTCCTGACGTGCCGTGAAGGGCTCCTTGAGGGAATCAGATTCCTTCAAGGAGCCCTTCACGGACCTACGGTCAAGCCGCCTGCGGAACCTCCGACGAAGCAGGCGTCAGAGCCAACTCCAACACCTCCCGCACGTTAGCCACCGCGTGCACCTCCAGCTGCGACAACACCTCAGCAGGCACGTCGTCCAGATCCGGCTCGTTCCGCTGCGGGATGATCACCGTCTTCATCCCCGCCCGGTGCGCGGCCAGCAGCTTCTGCTTCACTCCGCCAATAGGCAGCACCCGCCCGGTCAGCGAAACCTCTCCGGTCATCGCCACATCAGCCCGGACAACCCGCCCGGACAGGAGCGAAGCCAGCGCGGTCGTCATCGTGATACCCGCGGACGGACCGTCCTTCGGCACCGCACCAGCCGGGACGTGGACGTGGATTCCCCGCTCACGCAGGTCTCCCACCGGCAGTTCCAGCTCCGCACCGTGCGAGCGCAGGTACGACAGCGCGATCTGCACCGACTCCTTCATCACGTCACCCAGCTGCCCGGTCAGCTGCAGGCCCGAAGCCCCGCTTTCCGGATCGGCCAGCGACGCCTCGATGTACAGCACGTCGCCGCCCGCGCCGGTGACCGCCAGACCCGTTGCCACGCCGGGCAAAGACGTCCGCTGGGTCGCCGTCGGCAGCGACGATTCCGGCACGTGCCGCGGGCGGCCGAGGTAGGTCTCCAGGTCCGCCGCCGACACCGAAAGCGGCAGCGAGACCGAACCCAAAGCCACCTTCGTCGCGATCTTCCGCAGCACCTTCGCGATCGTCCGGTTCGCGTCGCGCACCCCGGCCTCGCGGGTGTACTCCGCGGCGATCCGGCTGAACGCGTCGTCGGTCAGCACCACGTCGCCGGACGCCAGACCGGCCCGCTCGAGTTCGCGGGGGAGCAGGTGATCCCGCGCGATGGTGACCTTCTCGTGCTCCGTGTAACCGTCCAGCGTCACCAGTTCCATCCGGTCCAGCAGCGGGCCGGGAATGGTCTCCAGCGCGTTGGCCGTGGCCAGGAAGACCACATCGGACAGATCCAGTTCCACCTCGAGGTAGTGGTCGCGGAACGTGTGGTTCTGTTCCGGGTCCAGCACTTCGAGCAGCGCGGCCGTCGGGTCGCCGCGGTAGTCGGCTCCGACCTTGTCGATCTCGTCGAGCAGCACGACCGGGTTCATCGAACCGGCTTCCTTGATGGCCCGCACGATCCGGCCCGGCAACGCGCCGACGTACATGCGCCGGTGGCCGCGAATTTCGGCCTCGTCGCGGATGCCTCCCAGCGCGACGCGCACGAACTTGCGTCCCATCGCCTTCGCGACCGACTCGCCGAGCGACGTCTTGCCGACCCCCGGAGGACCGGCGAGCGCCAAAACAGCACCAGACCGCCGTCCGCCGACCGGGCCGAGACCCGATTCCGCGCGCCGCTTCCGCACGGCCAAGTACTCGATGATCCGTTCCTTGACGTCGTCCAGGCCCGCGTGGTCCGCGTCGAGCACGGCGCGCGCGGCGGCGATGTCGTAGACGTCCTCGGTCCGCTCATTCCACGGCAGCTCCAGCACCGTGTCGAGCCAGGTCCGGATCCAGCCGCCCTCCGGCGACTGCTCGGACGTCCGCTCCAGCTTGTCGACCTCGGCCAGCGCGGCCTTGCGCACCTCGTCCGGCAGGTCGGCGGCTTCCACGCGGGCGCGGTAGTCGTCGTCGGCCGCGGTGCCGTCGAGCTCGCCCAGCTCCTTGCGGATCGCTTCGAGCTGGCGGCGCAGCAGGAATTCCTTCTGCTGCTTCTCCATCCCGTCCGCGACGTCCTTGCGAATGGTCTCGGTGACCTCCAGTTCGGCCAGGTACTCCCGGCTCCACTCGAGGGCCTTCTCCAGCCGGACGCTGACGTCGAGCGCGCTCAGCAGCTCCAGCTTCTGGTCGGTGGACAGGTACGGCGCGTTGCCGGCCAGGTCGGCGATCGCGGAGGGCTCCTCGACCTGCTGGACGGCGTCGATCATCTGCCAGCCGCCGCGCTGCTGCAGCACGGAGATGACCACGGCCTTGTACTCCGCGGCGAGCTGCGCGGTGCGGTCGTCGGAAGTCTCGTCGGAAGTCTCGTCAGCGGCGTCGGCGTGCACCCAGCGGGCCGCGCCGGGTCCGTCGGCGATCCGGCCGACAACGGCGCGCGCGGTGCCGCGCAGCAGCACGGCGGACTTGCCGCCGGGGACGCGGCCGATCCGTTCGACGGTCGCGACGGTGCCCAGTTCGGCGTACTCGCCGTGCACGCGCGGGACGATCAGGACCTCGGCCTTGCTCGCCGCGCCCGAACGGATCCCGGGGAAGGAAGGGGTCTTGGCCTGTGCGGACTCCACTGCGGCCCGGGTCTCTGCGTCGCCGAGGTCGAGCGGGACCACCATGCCCGGCAGCACGACGTCGTCATCGAGCGGGAGGACGGGCAGGAGGCGGGGGTCGGACATGTGCACTCCTCGAATAGTTGAGTCTGAGGTGCTCAACTCTCCGAAGGGCGGGTTTGTTTCCGCGGGAGTGTTCGCTGGGAGAGAAGTCAGGGCTTGACCGCGACGGCGCCCCATGCGAACGGCCGGACCTCGGCGGCGAACTCCGTCACCGGCTCGTCCGGCCGCCAGTCCGGCAGCGCGCTCATCCCCGGCTCCAGCAGCGGCCAGCCGCCGAACCACGGCCGGATTTCGTCGGCCGAGCGCAGGTACGCCGGATTCGACGTGTCCTGGTACGCGTCCACGAACCGGCGGACCTCGGCGGCCCGAGCCGGTGGTGCGTCGTCCCGGCAGGTGGCGTGCGTGACGGCCAGCCACGAGCCGGGCGCGAGCTGGTCGCGGTAGGCGGCGACCAGCTCGTCCGGCCGGTCGCCGGGGCCGAGGAAGTGCAGCACGGTGATCATCAGCAGGCACACCGGCTGGGACCAGTCGATCAGCTCCTGGGTGATCTCGTCGGCGAAGATCGCCTCCGGATCGCG
Source organism: Streptomyces sp. AA4 (assembly GCF_000158875.1). Taxonomy (NCBI): domain Bacteria; kingdom Bacillati; phylum Actinomycetota; class Actinomycetes; order Kitasatosporales; family Streptomycetaceae; genus Streptomyces; species Streptomyces sp. AA4. Next base: position 332,769 of record NZ_GG657746.1, read on the forward strand.
GATGTCGCGTTCGACGATCCCGGCCCAGTCGGTCGCGTCCTCGCCTTCGAGGATCACTCGCGAGTGCGCCGCCGCGACCGGCTCGTAGTCGACGTACACGACCCTCGCGGGCAGGTGGTCGCGCACGATCTCGTGCACGTTGCCCGCCGTCGGCACGCCCGACCCGAGGTCGACGAACTGCCGGATCCCCGCGTCGAGCGCGGCGCGCACGACCCGGTTCATGAACGCCCGGTTCTCCCGCGACATCGGCCGGATCAGCGGCCACACCTTCTCGGCGCGGCGGCCGAATTCCCGGTCCACCGCCCAGTTCTGGGTGCCGCCGAGGTACCAGTCGTAGATCCGGGCGGCGGACGGCTTGTCGACGTCCACGCCCTCCGGTGCGTCGGGGGCGGTCACGGCTTGCGCGCCACCGCGCACCAGGCGAACGGCCGGGCCTCCGCCTCGACCGCGTTCAGCTCGCGCTCCGGCCGCCAGTCCGGCAGATGCGTGATCCCCGGCTCCAGCAGCGGCCAGCCGCCGAAGAACGGCTCGATCTCGTCGCGGTCGCGCAGCCACATCGGGTTGCTCGTCTTGCGGTACTGCTCGACGAACCAGCGCAGCCCCTCCAGTGCCGGACCGCTGCCGTCGCCCTCGCTCATCTGCGAGATCGCCAGCCAGCTGCCCGACACGAGCTTGTCCCGGTAGGCGCGCACGATGCCGTCCGGATCGTCGTCCGGGCCGACGAAGTGCAGCACCGCCATCAGCATCACGCACACCGGCTTGTCGAAGTCGATCAGCTCGCGGGTGCGCGGGTGGTTCAGCACGGCCCGGGGATCGCGCAGGTCGGCCTGCACGATGCCGGCCCAGTCGGTGGCCGCCTCGTCTTCGAGGATCAGCGTCGCGTGCGCCACGGCCACCGGCTCGTAGTCGACGTACACCACGGTGGCCTCGTCGTCGTCGCCCAGCGCGGCCTCGACCACCTCGTGCACGTTGCCCGCGGTCGGCACCCCGGAACCCAGGTCGAGGAACTGCCGGATGCCCGCGTCCAGCGCGGCGCGCACCACGCGGTTCATGAACTCGCGGTTCTGCTTCGCGCCGGGCCGGGCGAGCGACCACATCTTCTCGACCTTGCGGCCGAATTCCCGGTCCACCGCCCAGTTCTGCTTGCCGCCCAGGTACCAGTCGTAGACCCGCGCGGCCGAAGGTTTCTCGACATCGACGCCTTCCGGCGCTTTCGGTGCGGCGTCGGGCTTTTCGGTCACTGGGACTCCCCTCGGATGGCCTGGCGAACGCCAGACTAGCGAGAACGCACGGCGGGCCGGCGTTGCCAGCCGGTCCACAGCGGGCGGTAGCCCTGCGCGTACCAGAACGGCGTCGACCGGGGGTTCGCCACGGCGTGGTGCAGCAGCACGACATCCGCGCCCGCCTCGTCGAAGACCTGGTGCGCGTGGGCGGCCAGCGCGGTGCCGACGCCGGACGACCGGGCGGCCTCGGAAACCGCCAGCGACGAGAGGTAACCCACGCGGGAAGCGGCTACCCGGTGCCGGATCCAGCCGGTCTCGTCGGGCATCTGCAGCACGACCATGCCGAGCGGCTGGCCGTACAGCTCCGCGATCCACACCTGCGGCTCGGGCCGTTCGAGGTGGTGCAGCAGTTCCTTGGTGATCAGCTCCTCGACGCCGGGCCGGAGCGTGATCCGGCCGAACTGCGCGTCGTACCGCTGCAGTTCGAGCTGCAGCGCGACCGCGGTGGAGAGGTCGTCCGGGGTCGCGTGCCGGATGCAGACGCCCGGCGTCGTGTCGGGTCCGGCGGCCATGCGCTGGGCCGGGCGGACCGCGAGCACGCCGACCGGAGCGAAGCCGTGCCGGAGGAGTTCGGTGGCCCCGGCGGTGTCGCGGCTGGGCCGGGAGAGCACCGCGGCGCACTCCGTATCCCCCACTCGGGCGAGGGACCGCAGGTGTTCATCCCATCGAGTGAGCAGGGCGTCGAGTCCGGCGGCCGGATCGGGACCGGCGAGCTGGACCTCCAGCCGGTGCTCGACCAGCGCCCGCCACATCGAACGGGGGCTGTCCGGACCGAGTCCGGTGCAGGTGCTCAGACCCGCCGCGGTGGTGTCGCCGACCTCGGCGGAAAGCAGGACGGAATCCCCTCCGACCTCGAAGGGGAGCGGCGCGGGAAGCAGCGCGTCCACCGTGGCGATGCGCGCCGCATGGCCGGTGGCTGTCACGTCGTTGTGCATGCCGCCATTGTCCGCCGACCGGGCCGGAAAAGACCCCCAGAACACTCCCCGGCCCGGGGGTTCCGGGGTGAACCGGGAGTTTCACTCCTTGGTCCACGCAGGTCAGAGAAGAACGCCCATTGTTAACCCTGGGGTGATCTCCTACTGTCTCGAAAGGGACGCCGGTACGCCCTACGGGGTAAGGTGGCGCCCTCGCCCACACCTGACGTCACGGACGAGCGCGACCGGGCAGCCGGGAAGGAAGGTCGGATGCCGGACAGCAACGCCCATCCCGGTACCGCGCCGGAGGCGATGGGCTCGGGAGGTGCTGGCTCCGCACCGGCCGAAGGCCGCACGGACGAGAGCCGCTTCCGGGTTTACACCTTCTTCGTGCTGGGCCTCGGCCTGCTCGCGGCCCTCGCCGTCGGCGCGTGGCTGCCGTTCCACGGTTCGGCCAAGCTGTGGTGGATCGGCCCGGTGCTCGCGGTCGCGTTCCTGCTCGCCGAACAGCTCGGCATCAACGTCGACGTCCGCAGCGGCATTTCGTGGACCATCTCATTCACCGAGATTCCGCTGGTAATCGGTTTCTTCGTCGCCCCGTTCGAAGTGGTGCTCGCCGCGCATCTCGTGGCGGGCATCGGCACGCTGCTGGCCCGCCGGGTCGCCGGCCGGGTCCTCTACAACGCGGGCGCGTTCCTGCTCGAAATCACCGGTGCGTTCGCCGTCGCCGGAGTGGTGCACCTGGCCATGGGCGGCGGGCCGACCATGCCGTGGGTCGCCGCGCTCGCCGGCACGCTCACCGCGCCGCTGGTCAGCACGCTGCTCGCGCTGGCCGCCGTGCGCGTGCTGCGCCGCCGGATGCGCGTGAGCACCGCGATCCGGCTGACCGGCCGCATCCTCGTGGTCGGCTTCGTCAACGCGTCGGTCGGCCTCACCGGTTACCTCGTCATCGCGAGCACCCCGCAGGCCTGGCCGCTGGTGCTGGCGGTGTTCCTCGGCCTGACCGCGCTGTACTGGGCGTACTCCGATCTGCTTCGCGAACAGCGGGACATGGAAGCGCTGTCCGACGTCAGCCTGATGGTCGCGCGGTCCGGTCAGCAGGCCGCGGCTCGTCCGGCGAGCCGCGCCGAGGAACTGGTCGGCGGCGTCGACGTGCGCGAATGGGCCACGATCGCCGAACGGATCAAGGACCAGCTCGCCGCCGGACGCGTCGTGCTCCGGCTGCGGCTCGAGGCCGACGACCCGATGCGCGTCGTGGTCGCGGGCAACGAACTGCCGCCCGCCGACCCAGCCCACGACGACCCGCTGCTGCGGCTGCCCGGCGCACACGTCCGGCACTTCCGCATCACCGAGGCCAACCCGGACGTCCGTGCGGCGCTGCTGGAACGCAGCGCGCAGGAAGCGCTCGTGGTGCCGTTGCGCAGCGCGAACCAGCTGCTCGGCGTCGTCGAAGCGCACGACCGGCTCTCGCGCTGGCGCGGCTTCGGCAAGTACGACGTCCAGCTGCTCGGCACGATGGCCAGCCACCTCGCGACGTCGCTCGACAACCGGCGGCTGCTCGCCACGCTCCGCCACGACGCCTACCACGACCCGCTCACCGGGCACCTGAACCGGCCGGGATTCCAGCAGGTCTCCCGGGATCCGCTGCGCGAATCCGCGGAGGTCGTGGTGCTGCGGATCGACCTCGACGTCTTCTCCACGGTCAGCGACGCGCTCGGCTACTCGTGGGCGGACCGGATGGTCATCGCCGCGGGCACGCGCATCCGCGGCGCGCTCGGCCCGGACGTCCCGCTCGCCCGGCTCGAAGGCGCGTCCTTCGCCGCGCTGCTGGTGGACTGCACGGTCGACGACGCGCATCGGGCCGCCGAACGACTTCGCGTGCAGCTGTCCGAGCCGTATCCGGTGGACCGGCTTTCCGTCGAGGCCAACGCGATGATCGGCTACGCCAGCTCCGCGGACGACGCCGGCGAGGTCGACGTCGACGGCCTGCTGCAGCGCGCCGACGTCGCCGTCCGCGCCACCCGCGGCGGCGAGGAAGTGCGCGGCTACGTGCCGAGCATGGGCCAGATCTTCCTGCGCCGGTTCCAGATGGTCACCCAGTTCCGGCAGTCGCTGGAAGACGGCCACGTCTCCGTGCACTACCAGCCGAAGGTGACGCTGCCGAACCGGCAGGTCCAGGGCGTCGAGGCGCTCGTGCGCTGGGTGCACCCGGAATTCGGCAGGCTCGGCCCGGACGAGTTCGTGCCCGCGATCGAGGCGGCCGGCCTGATCGGCGTGCTGACGTCGTTCGTGCTGGAGCAATCGCTGAAGCGCGTGCGGAAGTGGCTCGACGAGGGCCTGCGGATCTCCGCGGCGGTCAACCTGTCGGTGCGCAACCTGTCCGACGACGACTTCCCGGCGAAGGTCCAGCACGAACTGGAGCGCTTCGACGTGCCGCCGGAGCTGCTGACGTTCGAACTGACCGAGTCCGGCGTGATGTCCGACCCGCAGAAGGCGCTCCCGATCCTGCGCGAGCTGCATTCGCTGGGCATCGTGCTGGCGGTGGACGACTTCGGCACCGGTTATTCGTCGCTCGCGTACCTGCGCCAGCTGCCGGTCGACCAGGTCAAGATCGACAAGAGCTTCGTGCTCGGCATGGGCACGGATCTCGGCGACCTCGCGGTGGTGCGGTCGATTGTCGAACTCGGGCACTCGCTGGGCCTGACGGTCGTCGCGGAAGGCGTCGAGGAGGACGTGGCGCGCGATCAGCTCGAGGCGATGGGATGTGACGTCGCCCAGGGTTATCTGATCTCGCGGCCGCTGCCGGAGGACCGGCTGGAGGCGTGGCTGCAGGCCCGCACGGCGCGCTCGCCGGGACGGCACTCGGAGACCGTGCTGACCCTGCTGACCTGAGGTTTTGCGGTTAACCGACCCCGGTTGCACAGCCGGGTGAACCCCCTTGCTAATCTTTCCAAGTCCTCGCGAGAGGCAAGGCCCCTTTAGCTCAGTCGGCAGAGCGTCTCCATGGTAAGGAGAAGGTCTACGGTTCGATTCCGTAAAGGGGCTCGCGAGTAGGCGAGCTATGTCTGCGGAAAACGCAGACGTGGCTCGCTTCGCGGCGTCCATCTGGGGGTCGAACCCCCAGACCTCCGCCAGGGGGCTAGCCCCCTGGACCCCCGGCCGGGGTTAAGTCCGGCTTGACGGGTCGCGGCGGGGTGGGTGTCACGTAGGGCGGTGTAGCTCAGTTGGCAGAGCAAGCGGCTCATAATCGCTGTGTCGCCGGTTCAAGTCCGGCCACCGCTACGCGGTAACGACGGGGCTGGCCCCCGGATCTGAGAGAGAAGGAAACGCTGTGGCTGCCACCGACGTGCGACCCAAGATCACGCTGGCGTGCGAGGAGTGCAAGCACCGCAACTACATCACCAAGAAGAACCGGCGCAACAACCCGGATCGCCTGGAGATGAAGAAGTTCTGCCCGAACTGCGGTACGCACCGGACTCACAAAGAGACCCGCTGACGCAGGCGGTCTTTTACCAGCTTCGAAAAGCCGTCCCGGCACTCGCCGGGGCGGCTTTTCGCTGTCTACTGGCCAGTTTCGGCACCCGCGCGGGACGGCGCCCGGGTTCGGTTAGCCTCTTCGCGTGCCTTTGGACCAGTCGTTCACCGGGCGGGAGTACCCGTCGGACAGCAAGTACTACGTGAGCCGGGAGAAGATCCGCGAGTTCGCCGACGCGATCGACGACCCGAACCCGGTGTACCGGGACCCGGAGGCGGCCCGCGCGGCCGGTCACCCGGACGTGCTCGCGCCGCCCACCTTCCTCACCATCCTCAACCTGCCGAAGATCAACGGCATCGTGACCGACCCGGCGCTCGGCCTCGACTACTCCCGGATGGTCCACGGCGACCAGGGCTTCCGCTACGAACGCCCGGTGCACGCCGGCGACGAGCTGGAAATCTCGGCCACGATCGAGTCGATCATGGCGCGAGCGGGCAACGACTTCATCAACCTCCGCGCGGAAATCACCGACGCGGACGGCAAACTCGTGTGCACGACGCGGGCGCAGCTCGTGGTTCGGGGGGCGGAAGCGTGAACGTCGGCGACGAACTGCCTCCGCTGGAGGTCCGCATCACCCGCGCGCAGCTGGTCCGCTACGCCGGCGCTTCGCTCGATTTCAACCCGATCCACTGGAACGAGAACTTCGCGACCAAGGTCGGCCTCCCGGACGTGATCGCGCACGGCATGCTCACGATGGCCCTGTCCGGCCGCATCGTCACCGACTGGCTCGGCGACCCGGCCCGCCTCGTGGACTTCAGCACGCGCTTCACCCGCCCGGTCGTGGTGCCGGACAACGACGAGGGCGCACTGGTCGAGGTGACCGGCAAGGTCGCCGCCCTGACCGACGAGGGCCTCGCCCGGATCGACCTGACGGTGAAGTTCGAGGGCAAAACCGTGCTGGGCAAGCCGCAGGCCCTCGTCCGCCCCTGACCCCCCGGCAAAGGTCCGTGAAGGGCTCCTTGAGGGAATCAGATTCCCGCAAGGAGCCCTTCACGGACCTCGGCGGCCTCAGTGCACCCCGAGCACCGACTCCACCACGCCAGCCATCCCGGCCTCGCCCCGCGCGTTCGGGTGCAGGGCCGCGGCCGAGGACGTCGGGACCAAGCCTTCGACCCACTTGACGTCCGAATTCGCGCAGACGTCGTGGCCCTTGCTCGGCTCGGCGGTGTCGGCGAACCCGGCGTCGTGCGATTTGGCCTGGTCCGAAAGCGCGTCGTTGAGCTTGCCGAGTGCGTCCCGCAGGTACGCCACGTCGCCGGAGCCCAGCGGCAGCACCGGCCAGCAGCCGTCGCCGTCGGGGAGGACCGTCGGGTAGCCGACGACCACCACCCGCGCCTTCGGGGCCTTCTTGTGGATCTGGTCGAGCGCGGTGCCGACCTTCTTCGCGGTCGCGCTGATCCGGTCGGCCAGTTCGTCCTTGCCGCCCGCGGTGAGCCGGTCCTTGCACGGCGACGCGCTCTGGTGGGCGGTCACGCAGGTCTGCGCCAGTGAGATGAACCCCACATCATTGCCGCCGATGCCCAAGGTGACGAGCGTCGTGTCCGCGGTGACCGAATCGAACTGCGGCGGGTTCGAGCCGTTGCGCGTCGACTGCGCGTCGGTCAAGTCCTCCGTCGTCGCGCCGCTGCAGCTGACGTCCACGAACTTCGCCGGCTTCAGCTTCGCCGACACCAGGTGCGGATAGTTGTTGTCCGACCGCGCGCAGCCGCCCGGCGAGCCCGCCTGTTTCCCGGTGCGCGGAGCCGACGTGTACGAGTCGCCGAGCGCGACGTACCGGCCGCTGCCGCCGCCGGTGTCCGCGCCGGACGGCGGCGCGGACGACGAATCGTGCTTCGACTTGTAGTACCCGACGGCCAGCAGCGCCCCCACGACGACGAGGACGAGCAACCCGCAGCCACCGCTCTTGTTTGCCCCCACCCGACCGTTCTACCGGTCCGGCCCGTCGCCGACGACCCGCTTACGGGTGATCACGCGAAGACAGCGGAGTGGAGTTCGCCGGCCAGTTCCAGCGCGTGCGGAACGGTTTCGGCCACGTAGTGCAGATCGACCAGCGCTTCGGTGATTCCGTCGGCCTCGGCGGCCTTCAGCAGGGCCGCCACATCCTCGACGGTCGACGTCTTCGAGCCCGGCGTCGGGTTGATCCGCAGCACCCGGCGCAGCGACTCCGGATCCCGGCCCGCCTTCTCCGCGGATTCGACGACGATCTCCCACTTCTGCCGCAGCAGCGGGATAGGGAGCCCGGCGGGCAGCCAGCCGTCGGCGATCCGGCCGACGCGCCGCAGTGCCGCGTCCGACGCCCCGCCGAGCAGCACCGGCGGACCGGGCTGCTGCAGCGGACGCAGGCCGATCAGCGAATCCGGGATGTCCCAGCGCTCGCTGTGGTGCCCGGCCGGGTCCGCGGTCCAGAGCGTCCGCAGCACCTTGACCAGTTCGGCCAGCCGTGCGCCGCGGTGCTCCCACGGCACGCCGGCGGCGGTGTACTCGTCGCGGAGCCAGCTGAGCCCGAGGCCGACGTCGAGCCTGCCGCCGGACAGCAGGTCCAGCGACGTAAGGGAACGCGCCAGGAGCACCGGCGAGTAGAGCGGGCCGTTGAGGGTGCTCGACCCCAGCCGCGCGGTCTCCGTCGAATTCGCCGCGATGGTGAGCGCCAGCAGCGGATCGACGAAGCGGACGAACTCCGGCGGGTACGGCTGTTCGGGTGTACCGGACGGGTAATAGGTCTTCGGGGCGACCGGGGTCAACACCCGGTCTCCGACCCACAGCGAGGCGAAGCCCAGCCGCTCGGCTTCGGTGGCGAAGCCGGCGATGGCGGAGGGGTCGGCGAGCTTGCCGTACTGCGGCAAAGCGAGCCCGAGCCGGAATGTGGTCACCGATGCTCCTTGATCAGAGTTTCGCTTGCGGGTCAACGAAGATCATCTTCCAGCGCGCCGATCTTGGCTTCCCGACGGGGAAAATCGCCAGGGCGGAAGCGATTTCGCTTGCCGTGCCGGTGATCCGGAGCGGCCGCGAAACCGGGCGGGGCGGCGGTCGCCTGCGGCTTTACGATTAATCGGATAACGGGGCACGGGCCTATGTTCGCACGATCGGGTGATCTTCGCCGCGCGTTCCGGGATGCCGCCCGAAGGCCCCGGAACGACCCCCTCCGAGCCGCCGCGGGGCCGTCGAGGGGGCTGGGTTGCAAGGCGACATCCGGCTTGCCGTAGACTTCGGAACTCGGAACGCACTACGGTCATCCCCGCCGGATGGTGGGGACGATGGAATGCGTCCTCCGGAGCCAGGGTGACCCGGCTCCACAGGGGTGTAGCTCAATTGGCAGAGCAGCGGTCTCCAAAACCGCAGGTTGCAGGTTCAAGTCCTGTCACCCCTGCGTACGGGAACTGGTGGAGCGGAGGAGTGGTCGTGAGCGACAGCGACGCCAGCGGCGAGCACGAGCAGGGCGATTCGGGCAAGCAGCCCGGAGTCGAATCCCGCCCGGTGTCCGCCGCGGCTCGGCGCGAACGCCGCGCTTCCGCTCGGCCGGCAGGCAAGTCCGAGGCACGGCCGGGCTCGACCCGTCCGTCCGGCAAGGCGGGCGACAAGGTCGCGAAGCCCGCCGACGCCAAGGGCGCGCCCACCCCCAAACGGGACCGGAAGCCCAAGAAGGCCTCGGTGTTCGCCCGGTTCACGCGGTTCATCCGCGAGGTCTGGGCCGAACTGCGCAAGGTCATCTGGCCCAACCGCAAGCAGATGGTCACCTACACCGCGGTCGTTCTGGTGTTCGTGGTGTTCATGGTGGCCCTCGTGAGCGGTCTCGATCTCGGCTTCAAGGAGCTGGTCGGGCTGGTCTTCGGCTGACGCCCGACGGGCGCGCCACCGCGCTGGCCGGGCCCCGGTCCGGCCCGGCAAGCGATCAACTGAGAGGACGGAACGTGACCTCCGACAACGGCACCGAAGCCGGTCGCGACCTGACCGAGCTTTCCGACGAGCAGGTGCAGGCGGCGCCCGGCGACGAGGAGTCCGCCGAGGCCGTCGAGGTGCCCGTCGCCGAGGACGAGGTCGCCGCCGAAGAAGCCTCCGCCGACGACGCGGACGACACCGACGACGACGCCGAAGCCGACGTGACCGAGCCCGCCCCCGAGGCGGACGACCCGGTCGCCGCGCTGCGCGCCGAGCTCAAGGCCGCGCCGGGCGAGTGGTACGTCGTGCACTCGTACGCCGGTTACGAGAACAAGGTCAAGACCAACCTCGAGACGCGTACCCAGACCCTGGACGTCGAGGACTACATCTTCCAGATCGAGGTCCCGACCGAAGAGGTCACCGAGATCAAGAACGGCCAGCGCAAGCAGGTGCAGCGCAAGGTGCTGCCCGGCTACATCCTGGTCCGGATGGACCTCAACGACCAGTCGTGGAGCGCGGTCCGCAACACCCCGGGCGTCACCGGGTTCGTCGGAGCCACCTCGCGGCCGTCGCCGCTGACCGTGGACGAGGTGCTGAAGTTCCTCGCCCCGCAGGTCGAGAAGGAAGCCCCGGCCAAGGCGGCCAAGGGCGGCGAGTCCGCGGCGGCTGCCACGTCCGGCGCGCCCACCGTCGAGGTCGATTTCGAGGTCGGCGAGTCGGTCACCGTCATGGACGGCCCGTTCGCCACGCTGCCCGCCACGATCTCCGAGGTCAACGTCGACGGGCAGAAGCTGAAGGTCCTGGTGTCGATCTTCGGCCGGGAGACCCCGGTCGAGCTCTCGTTCAGCCAGGTCTCCAAGATCTGACGGCCGGGCCATCCCGGTCGGCAGTCCCCGCGTACTGGCAGGTGTGCGGGGGACTCACGTCAGTTAAGAAGGACACAAGGTAATGCCACCCAAGAAGAAGAAGCTTGCGGCGATCATCAAGCTGCAGATCAAGGCGGGTGCGGCCAACCCCGCGCCGCCGGTCGGCCCGGCGCTGGGTCAGCACGGCGTCAACATCATGGAGTTCTGCAAGGCCTACAACGCCGCGACCGAGTCGCAGCGCGGGGACGTCGTCCCGGTCGAGATCTCCGTGTACGAAGACCGGTCGTTCGACTTCAAGCTGAAGACGCCGCCGGCCGCCAAGCTGCTGCTCAAGGCCGCGGGCGTGGAGAAGGGCTCCGGCGAGCCGCACAAGACCAAGGTCGCCAAGGTCACCTGGGACCAGGTCCGCGAGATCGCGAAGACCAAGGAGACCGACCTCAACGCGCACGACATCGACCAGGCCGCGAAGATCATCGCCGGCACCGCCCGTTCGATGGGCATCACGGTCGAGGGCTGAGTTCAAAGCAACCCGTGGGAGAGCCAGGTGCTGGCTCGCCACCACACTGATCCACTGATTTGAGGACAGAAGCATGACCAAGCACAGCAAGGCCTACCGCCAGGCCGCGGAGCTGATCGACAAGGCGCGCCTGTACGCGCCGCTCGAGGCCGTGAAGCTGGCGAAGGAGACCTCCAAGACGAAGATGGACGCGACCGTCGAGGTCGCGATGCGTCTCGGGGTCGACCCGCGCAAGGCCGACCAGATGGTCCGCGGCACCGTGAACCTGCCGCACGGCACCGGTAAGACCGCCCGCGTCATCGTCTTCGCCGTCGGCGACAAGGCCGCCGAGGCCGAAGCCGCCGGCGCGGACGCGGTCGGCACCGACGAACTGATCGAGCGCATCCAGGGTGGCTGGCTCGACTTCGACGCCGCGATCGCGACGCCGGACCAGATGGCCAAGGTGGGCCGCATCGCCCGCATCCTCGGCCCGCGCGGCCTCATGCCGAACCCGAAGACCGGCACGGTGACCCCCGCGGTCGAGAAGGCCGTGAAGGACATCAAGGGCGGCAAGATCAACTTCCGCGTCGACAAGCAGGCGAACCTGCACCTGGTGATCGGCAAGGCGTCGTTCGACACCGAGAAGCTGGTGGAGAACTACGCGGCCGCGCTGGACGAGATCCTGCGCGCCAAGCCGTCGTCCGCGAAGGGCCGCTACGTCAAGAAGGTCACCTTCACCACGACGATGGGCCCGGGCATCCCGGTCGACCCGGCGCGGACCCGCAACCTCCTTTCCGAGGAAGCCGCGGTCTGAGTCGCACATCACGCGAAAGGGTGGTCACGCTTCGTGCGTGACCACCCTTTTTTCGTGTCTCATGGACATATGCCAACGACGTTCCTCGCCCCCGACGGGCTCCAGCTGAGCTACACGGTCTGGGAGGGCGACGGACGGCACCGGCGGCCCGTCGTGCTGCACCACGGTTTCGCCGCCGACTCCCAGGTGAACTGGGTCAACCCCGGGGTCGTGGACGCGCTGGTCAAGGCGGGGTTCACGGTGATCGCGCTGGACGCGCGCGGGCACGGCGCGTCGGAGAAGCCGCACGACCCGGCGGCCTACGGCGAGGACATCATGGCCGCCGACCTGACCGCGCTGTTCGACGAACTCGGCCTGGACGAGGTGTGCCTGGCGGGCTACTCGATGGGCGCGATCGTCTCGCTGCTCGTGGCTACGCGTGACCGCCGAGTCCGCTGCCTCGCGGTCGGCGGCGTCGGGGCGGGGATCGTGGACTTCGGCGGGGTCGACGCCCGGGTGATCAACCGGAGCCAGATCGCCGCCGGACTGCTGGCCGAAGACCGGTCGGAGGTGCCCTCGGCGGCGCGCCCGTTCCGTCGGTTGGCCCGCAGGGCAGGCGCGGATGTCGAAGCGCTGGCCGCGGTCATGCACGCGACCCCGCACGGACCGATGCGGCTGACGAACCTTTCGGCGGCGACGCTGATCCTGGCCGGGGAGTCGGACGAACTGGCGACGCAGCCGGAACGCCTCGCCGCCGGGATCGCGGGAGCGCGGTTGGTGCGGGTCCCGGGGAACCACATGGAAGCGGTGGCACACCCGGCTTTCGCGGCGGCGCTGGTGGACTTCTTCGCGTACTCGGACACGGGGGAGACCCGGTTGCCGATCAGCTCGCCTGCCTGACGGTCAGCCCGGGGTGGAGGTCGCCGTCGGCGGCGGGCATTTCTCCGGCCCGGAGGAGTGGCCGGTGATCAGCCACTGGCCTTTGTCCACTTTGGTCACCTGGAACACGCCCAGCGCCGGGCCGCCGCTCACGGTGAACGAACAGGAATCGATCGTCACCACCGGCGGGGGAGTCGGGCCGGAGACGTAGGACGGGAGCGATTCGGCGTAGTCGTTGACGTTCTTCACTTGTGCGTGGAGCTTCTCGACCGCGACCTTGCAGTCCGGCTGACCGGTGGTGTCCTTGGCGAACTTGTCCTGGATGTCCTCGCGGAAGCGCCCGCAGGCGTCGGCGACCCGGCCCTGGGCGATGTTGTGGTAGACGAACCGCACCGCCTCGTTCGGATTGGTCGAGAAGATGTGGTTCGTGTGATAGGTCCCGCCGCCCTCGGCGGCGATCTGGGCTGAGGATTTCCCGTCGTCGCTGGGGAAGATCTGGTGGTACCCCCAGTTGACCAGGATGCCGAGGATGACCAGGGCGATCACCCAGCCCAGGATCTTCCCGCCCAGCCGCTTCACCCAGCGCGGCACCGGGCGGCGGTTCTTCGGCGGTTCCTCGTACTCGGTCAGCGCGCCCGGCTGGTTCGGCGGCACGGGAGGCTGGCCACCCGCGAGCGGTCGCGGCTGCCGGTTTCCGGCCGGGACCAGGCCCGCGTCGGGAGCCGGGGCCGGTTCGGCGCCCTGCTGGGCCTGGGTGAACCGCAGATACTCCTGGAACCGCTGGAATTCCTGGAACTGCCGCAGCTGCTCCGGATCCAGCTGCGGCTGGTTCGGAGCCGCCGGTTGAGCGGGAGGGCGCGGCGCGACCTCGCCCCCGCCCGGCTGCGGCAGTGCGGGCGGTTGCGCCGAGGACCCACCCGGACCGGGAGAGGGGGTTTCTTCCGGCTTTCCGTGATCACGCTGTTCCGCCACGTCACCAATGATGCCCGCTCCGCCGCGATTTCCCGAGACTGCCCCGGTTCTCGCAGCTCAGCGAGGGGGCGCCGGAAAACCCCGGAAACCCCTGCCGTATGCTGGTCGACGGTTCTACCAAAGACCGCTGGTTCTCTCCGGATTCCCGGGGAGCGAAGGCTCCGCAGTATGGCGGACGGCCCGCGCAGGAGGAACGAGGCCCTAACCCCAGCCGTCAAGGCTGGGCAAACGCCCCGCGTCTGTCTGCGCGTGGGCGTTTTTGTCGTTCGGGGGCGCCTCCGCCGAAGCCAGTGGTGACACTAGCCAAGAGAGGAGGCGACCATGGCGAAGCCCGACAAGGTGGCGGCCGTCGCCGAGATCGCGGAGAGCTTCCGCAGCAGCTCGGCCACCGTCGTTACCGAGTACACCGGCCTCTCCGTGACTCAGCTGTCCCAGCTGCGCCGCGCTCTCGGCACCAGTGCCAAGTACCGGGTCGCGAAGAACACCCTCGTCAAGCGTGCCGCTGAGGACGCCGGTCTCGAGGGCGTCGAGGACCTGTTCGTCGGCCCGACCGCGATCGCTTTTGTGCACGGCGAGGCAGTCGACGCCGCGAAGGCCCTTCGCGACTTCGCGAAGGAAAACAACGCGCTTGTCATCAAGGGCGGCTACATGGACGGCAAGTCGCTGTCCGTGGACGAGATCACCAAGATCGCCGATCTCGACAGCCGCGAGGTGCTGCTTTCCAAGGCGGCGGGCGCGTTCAAGGCGAAGCTTTCCCAGGCCGCGGCGCTGTTCCAGGCGCCGGCGTCCCAGGTGGCCCGCCTGGCTGCCGCGCTGGAGGAGAAGCAGCGCAACGCCACCGGTACCGAAGCAGCCGAAGCACCCGCCGAGAGCTGAACCACCCCACCCCCGAACGTCTCGTTCGTTTTTCTGAGAGGAAGCCATCATGGCGAAGCTGAGCACCGCCGAGCTGATCGACGCCTTCAAGGAGCTGACCCTTCTTGAGCTGTCCGAGTTCGTGAAGGAATTCGAAGAGGTCTTCGACGTCACCGCCGCCGCCCCGGCCGCCGTCGTGGCCGCCGCCCCGGGCGCCGCCGCCGGTGGCGCCGAGGCCGCTGCCGAGCAGGACGAGTTCGACGTCATCCTCGACTCGGCCGGCGACAAGAAGATCCAGGTCATCAAGGTCGTCCGCGAGGTCGTCTCCGGTCTGGGCCTGAAGGAGGCCAAGGAGCTGGTCGAGGCCGCTCCGAAGGCGCTCCTGGAGAAGGTCGACAAGGAGGCCGCCGACGCCGCCAAGGAGAAGCTCGAGGCCGCCGGCGCCAAGATCACCATCAAGTGATCCCGGGCGCGCAAGCGCCTGCAGCACCACCTCGAAAGGGGCGGACACCCGACACGGGCGTCCGCCCCTTTCGCTGTCCGAGGCAAAAAAGACGCACCGTCGCCGAACCGGACACCAAGGACCCTCGTTCAGGCGAACAAGCCGGGCTCCCGGCGACCTCGGCTCACCCCCTGTTTGCCGCGTTTCCGCCGGTTAACCCGTCAGGGTGAGCGACAAGCGGCCATCTGGCTCTGCGTCCGAACGTGACGTGCACTACCGTGCTGCCAGCGGTCGCCGTACTGGATCCCCGTCGCGTGAGGCGTGCACGGGGGCTGGCCAGAGAACAAAACTGGTGAGTAACCTGTTCGCGCTCAGCTCGTTGCACCTGGTTGAAGCGGAGTTCGCCGCGCGAGCTCCGCCGCTGCCAGCGGGTGACGGGGCGGCGGTGCGCGACGACGCGGAACAGCTCCTGGAGGTGCGATGGGTGCCGAGGTGGTCATCGAAGGTCTGACGAAGTCCTTCGGAAAGCAGACCATCTGGCGGGACGTGACGCTGACCCTGCCTCCCGGCGAGGTCTCGGCGATGCTCGGCCCGTCCGGAACCGGCAAGTCCGTGTTCCTGAAGTCGATGATCGGCCTGCTCAAGCCGGACCGCGGGCGCTGCGTCATCAACGGCGTCGACATCGTCACCTGCTCCGAGCACAAGCTGTACGAGATCCGGAAGCTCTTCGGCGTCCTGTTCCAGGACGGCGCGCTGTTCGGCTCGATGAACCTCTTCGACAACGTGGCCTTCCCGCTGCGCGAGCACACGAAGAAGTCCGAGACCGAGATCCGCCGGATCGTGCTCGAGAAGCTCGAGATCACCGGTCTCGCCGGCGCGGACAAGAAGCTCCCCGGCGAGATCTCCGGCGGGATGCGCAAGCGCGCCGGCCTCGCCCGCGCGCTCGTGCTCGACCCGGAGATCATCCTGGTCGACGAGCCGGACTCCGGTCTCGACCCGGTCCGCACGACCTACATCTCGCAGCTCTTCCTGGACGTCAACGCCCAGATCGACGCGACCTTCCTGATCGTGTCGCACAACATCAACCTCGCCCGCACGGTGCCGGACAACCTCGGCATGCTGTTCCGCAAGGAACTCGTCATGTTCGGTCCGCGCGAGGTGCTGCTGACCAGCGACGAGCCAGTGGTCGAGCAGTTCCTCAACGGCCGCAAGCTCGGCCCGATCGGCATGTCCGAGGAGAAGGACAGCGCCCAGATGGCCCGCGAGCAGGCCGAGGCCGCCGCCGGGCACGGCGACGTGCTCAACGAGGACGTGCGCGGCGTCGTGCCGCAGATGCAGGTCAGCCCGGGAGTTCCGGAGCGGGCCGGGGCGAAGCGGCGGATGGACCGCGTCATGCGGATCCTGCACACGCTCCCGCCGAGCGCGCAGGAGGGGATCATCGAATCCCTGACCCCGGAGCAGCAGCGGCACTACAACGTGCGGCCCAACCCCGGCGCCTTCCACCACCAGCGCGGCCCCGAGGAGACCCAGCAGCTGCCCCCGGTCAGCCCGCCGGGCCCGGTGCCCAACCAGCACCAGGGACAGCTTCCCGCCGACCAGGTCGCGCGCATTCCGGGCGCGGACCGCCGGTCGCCCCGGCACGGGCAGGGTGGCGCGTGACCACCAGCACGGCCAAGATCCCCGGCTACGGAATGCTGCGGGAGACCGGGAACCTGTTCGCGCTCGGCCTCGACATCGTCCGCGGCATCTTCCAGCGCCCGTTCCAGTTCCGCGAGTTCATCCAGCAGGCCTGGTTCGTCGCGAGCGTGACGATCCTGCCGACCGCGCTCGTCGCGATCCCGTTCGGCGCGGTCATCTCGCTGCAGTTCGGCGCGCTCGCCCGCCAGCTCGGCGCGCAGTCCTACACCGGCGCCGGTTCGGTGCTGGCGACCGTGCAGCAGGCCAGTCCGCTGGTCACCGCCCTGCTGGTGGCCGGCGCGGGCGGCAGCGCGGTCTGCGCGGACATCGGCGCGCGGACCATCCGCGAGGAGATCGACGCGATGGAGGTGCTGGGCGTCTCCGCGGTCCAGCGCCTGATCGTGCCCCGCACGCTCGCCATGATGCTCGTCGCGCTCCTGCTCAACGGCATGGTCAGCGTCATCGGCGTGCTCGGCGGCTACTTCTTCAACGTCGTGCTCCAGGGCGGCACCCCGGGCGCGTACCTGTCCAGCTTCTCCGCGCTCGCGCAGCTGCCCGACCTGTGGGTCGGCGAGATCAAGGCGCTGATCTTCGGCTTCATCGCCGCGGTCGTGGCGGCCTATCGCGGCCTGCACCCGAGCGGCGGCCCGAAGGGCGTCGGCGACGCGGTGAACCAGTCGGTGGTCATCACGTTCCTGCTGCTCTTCGTCGTGAACTTCGTGATCACGCTGATCTACCTGCAGCTCGTGCCCGGAAAGCTGGACTGACCATGACGTTCCTCGCGGGGGCGAAGCGGATCGCCAACCGGCCGCTGGAGACCCTGGACACCCTCGGCGACCAGATGTCGTTCTACGGCCGGGCTCTGCTGTGGACGCCGCGCACGCTGCGCCGCTACACCAAGGAAGTGCTGCGGCTGCTGGCCGAGGTGAGCTTCGGCTCCGGCTCGCTCGCGGTCATCGGCGGCACGGTCGGCGTGATGGTCGGCCTGACGCTGTTCACCGGTGTCCTCGTCGGCCTGCAGGGCTACTCGGCGCTGAACTCGATCGGCACCTCTGCCTTCACCGGCTTCCTCACCGCCTTCTTCAACACCCGCGAGATCGCGCCGCTGGTCGCCGGGCTGGCGCTGTCGGCGACGGTCGGCGCGGGCTTCACCGCGCAGCTCGGCGCGATGCGGATCTCCGAGGAGATCGACGCGCTCGAGGTGATGGGCGTGCCGAGCCTTCCGTACCTGGTGACCACGCGGATCATCGCCGGGTTCGTGGCCGTGATCCCGCTGTACGTGATCGGCCTGCTGAGCTCGTACCTCGCCTCGCGGCTGGTCGTTATCTATATCTACGGACAATCCGCGGGTACCTACGACCATTACTTCGACCTGTTCCTACCACCTCAAGACGTGCTCTATTCGTTCATCAAGGTGCTGATCTTCAGCGTTTTGATCATTCTTTCGCACTGCTACTTCGGGTACCGGGCCAGTGGCGGACCGGCCGGGGTGGGCGTGGCCGTCGGCCGCGCGGTGCGGCTTTCCATCGTCACGGTTTCGGTCGTGAACTTCTTCATCGGTTTCGCGATTTGGGGAACCGACGTCACGGTGAGGATTGCGGGATGACCACACTACGGCGCAGGTTGCTCGGCCTGCTGCTGGTGGCGGTGCTCGTCGGCGGGATCGCGCTCAGCATCGCGATGTACGACAAGGCGTTCAGCAAGTTCGTCACGGTGAAGCTCGACGCGGGCAGCATCGGCAACCAGCTGCTCAAGCAGTCGGACGTGAAGGTCCGCGGCCTGATCGTCGGTTCGGTGCAGGACATCAAGGCCACCGAGAACGGCGCGGAACTGACGCTGGCGATGGACCCGGAGTCGGTGAAGCTGATTCCGCAGAACGTGTCCGCGCGATTCCTTCCGAAGACGTTGTTCGGCGAACGCTACGTGTCGCTGGAGATTCCGAAGGACCCGTCGGCCAAGACGCTTTCCCAGGGCGACGTGATCACCCAGGACCGCACTTCGAGCGCGGTCGAGCTGGAGCAGGCGCTGGAGCACCTGATGCCGGTGCTGCAGGCGGTGCAGCCGCAGAAGCTGTCGAGCACGCTCACCGCGATCTCGACCGCGCTGCAGGGCCGCGGCAAACCGCTCGGCGAAACGCTTTCGCAGCTGGGCCAGTACATCGGCGACCTGAACCCGCACGAGCCGGAACTGCAGCACAACCTGCAGGCGCTCGCGGAGTTCTCCGGACACCTGAGCAACGCGACGCCGGATCTGGTGCAGAGCCTGGACAACTTGAGCACGACGACGCGCACCGTGGTCGCCGAGCAGGCGAACCTGTCGAGCCTCTACGGCAACCTCACCACCGCGTCGCAGGACCTGCAGTCGTTCCTGGAAGCCAACTCGCAGAACCTGATCAGCCTCGCCAGCACCGCGCGCCCGACCGCTGAACTGCTCGCCAAGTACTCGCCGGAATACCCGTGCGTGCTGAAGCAGATGGCGAAGGTCGTGCCGGTCGCGGACGCGGCGCTGGGCAAGTACAACGGCAAGCCGGGCCTGAACGCGACCATCGAGGTCGTCGTGAACCGCGGTCCGTACAAGCCGGGCGAGGAACCGCGGTTCGAGGACAAGCGCGGTCCGCGCTGCTACGACCTCAACCCCGCGCCGGACCCGTTCCCGCAGCAGCCGCCGGACGGCCCGTTCAAGGACGGCACCAAGCAGGGCGCGGCTCCGAAGACCGTCGGCGAGGGCCTGAACCCGGCCAACTTCAAGGCGGACGCGGCCGGGGCCAACGGCGGCGGCACCTCGGGCGGCAACCCGGTCAACACCGCGGCCGAGAACACCTTCCTCGCCGCTCTGGTCAGCCCGGAGATGGGGATTTCGCAGGACCAGTTCCCGGGCTGGGGCTCGCTGCTCGTCGGCCCGCTCTACCGGGGCACGGAGGTGACGGTCAAGTGAGGGGACTCGCCGCACCGCTGATCAAGCTGACGATCTTCGTGGTCGTCACGGTGCTGTTCACGACCGTGCTGGGCATCAGCATCGCGAACATCAACACCACCAGCACCAGCGCCTACTCCGCGCGGTTCACCGACGCCACGCTCCTGCTGCCGAACGACGACGTGCGCATCGCCGGCGTCCGCGTCGGCCAGGTCAAGGACGTGAAGATCGTCGACAAGCGCCAGGCGCAGGTGGACTTCGAGGTCGACTCCGGGCGCAAGCTCCCGGCGGGCGTCACCGCGCAGATCAAGTTCCGCAACCTGGTCGGCCAGCGCTACGTCTCGCTCGGCGAGGGCGACGACACCAGCGGCGCGACGCTCAAGCCGGGCGACACCATCCCGCTCGAGCGCACCACGCCCGCGCTGGACCTGACCGAGCTGTTCAACGGCTTCAAGCCGCTGTTCACCGCGTTGAACCCGAGCGACGTGAACAAGCTGTCCTACGAGGTCATCCAGGTCCTGCAGGGCGAGGGCGGCACGGTGGAAAGCCTGCTGTCGCACACCGCCTCGCTGGCCACCACGATCGCCAACAAGGACCAGGTGATCGGCCAGGTCATCGACAACCTCACCTCGGTGCTCGACACGGTCAACCAGCACACCCCGCAGCTCAACGACCTGATCGTGAAGCTGCAGCAGCTGGTCTCCGGCCTCGCCGCGGACCGCAAGCCGATCGGCGACGCGATCGAGGGCCTCGGCAACCTGGCCAACACGACCGCCGGTCTGCTGACCGACGCGCGGGCCCCGCTGAAGGACGACATCGCCGCGCTGGGCAAGCTCACCACGAACCTGAACCAGAACGAACCGCTCGTCGAGCACTTCATCCAGTTCATGCCGAAGAAGGTCAGCGCGCTCACCCGCACGGCCGACTACGGCTCGTGGTTCAACTTCTACTCCTGCGAGATGACCGGGACGGTCGGCGTGCCAGGCCTGCTGCCGCCGACGGACTTCACGCTCGCGCCGGTGAACCGGGACAGGTGCAAGCCATGAAGTCCTTCCAGAAACGCAACCCGATCCCGATCGCCCTGGTCGGCATCGCGGTGATGGCGCTCGGCCTCGTCGCCGCGATGAACTCCGAAGACCTGCCGGTGATCGGCGGCGGCACCACCTACAGCGCGGACTTCTCCGAAGCGGCCGGGCTGCAGAAGGACAACGACGTGCGGATCGCCGGCGTGAAGGTCGGCAAGGTGTCCGACATCAAGCTGGACGGCGCGAGCGTCAAGGTGTCGTTCAAGGTCAAGGACGCCTGGATGGGCGACAAGACCACGGCGGCAATCAAGATCAAGACGCTGCTGGGCCAGAAGTACCTCGCGCTCGACCCGCAGGGCAACGGCAACCTCGACCCCGGCTCGCCGATCCCGCGCGACCGGACGATGTCGCCGTATGACGTGCTCGACGCGTTCCGCGGCCTGTCGCAGACGGTCGACGCGATCGACACGAACCAGCTGTCGAAGAGCTTCGAGGCGATCACCCAGACGTTCTCGAACACCCCGCAGGACGTGAAGGGCGCGCTGTCCGGGCTGTCGAAGCTGTCGGACACGATCGCCAAGCGCGATTCGCAGCTGGCGAACCTGCTGGCCAACACGCGCCAGGTGTCGCAGACCCTGGTCGACCGCGACGCCGAGGTGCAGAAGCTGATCACCGACGGCAACCAGTTGCTCGACGAGATCGGCAAGCGCGAGCAGGCCATCAAGACCCTGCTCGACGGGTCGAAGCAGCTGTCGACGCAGCTGCAGGGCCTGATCGACGACAACGACGGCCAGCTCAACCCGGTGCTCACCCAGCTCGACCAGCTCACGTCGATGCTGCAGCGCAACCAGGACTCCCTGGCGCAGGGGATCCAGAAGTTCGCGCCGTTCATCCGGGTCTTCAACAACACGATCGGCACCGGACACTGGTTCGACAACTACATCTGCGGCCTGGTGCTTCCCTCGGTCGGCCCGCTCAATCCGGAGGGGTGCAACTCCCGATGACCGACACCCGCTTCGGCCAGTCGCTCACCCGCGGCTTCACGATCGCGATCGTGCTCGCGCTCGTGGTCGCGGGCGCGCTGTGGTGGACCCTCAAGGACGCCGGCCGCAACCACCTGACCGCGTACTTCGCCGGTGCCGTCGGCCTGTACGAGGGCAACAGCGTCCGGATGCTCGGCGTGGACATGGGCACGGTGACCAAGATCCAGCCGATGGGCAACCAGGTCCGGGTCGACCTCGAATACGACCGCTCGGTCGCGGTGCCCGCCGACGCCAAGGCGCTGATCGTGGCCCCGTCGCTGGTCAGCGACCGCTACATCCAGCTCGCCCCGGCCTACACCGGCGGCCCGCGGATCTCCGACGGCGCGACGATCGGCCTCGACCGCACCGAGGTGCCGCTGGAGGTCGACCAGCTCGCCGCCAGCCTCGCCAAGGTCAGCGAGACGCTCGGCCCGAACGGGGCCAACAAGAACGGCTCGCTCTCGGACCTGCTGAACACCGCGGCGAACAACCTCGACGGCAACGGCAAGGCGCTGCACGACACGATCACCAAGCTCGGGCAGGCGTCCGGCACGCTGGCCGGCAACAAGGACGACCTCTTCCAGACGGTGCAGAACCTCGGCAAGTTCTCCCAGTCGCTCGCCAACAGCGACGGCCAGGTGCGCCAGTTCGAGAGCCAGCTCGCCGACGTGAGCGGATTCCTCGCCGGGGAGAAGGACAACCTCGCCCAGACCGTCCAGCAGCTCGGCACCACGCTGCAGTCCGTGCAGGGCTTCATCGAACGCAACCGCGGCCGGTTGAAGTCCAATGTGGACAAACTGGCCAGCGTGACCAAGGTGCTGGTGGACCAGCGCAGCTCGCTCGCCGAGATCCTCGACGTCGCGCCGGTCGCGCTGTCCAACATCGTCGGCGTCTACAACGGCTCGTCCGGCACGCTCGACGCGCGGCCGAACCTCAACGAGCTGACCGCCCCGCCGCTGGTGATGGTCTGCCGGTTGCTCAAGCAGACCTCGGTGACCAAACAGCTGCTCGGCAACGCCTGCGACGGCATCGCCAAGGTGGTCGACGGCGTGGTGCCGCTCCCGTCCGCCGCGCAGGTGATCCAGGCGATGCAGAACGGCCAGCTGCCGCCGCTGCCGCTCCCGCTGCAGGGCCAGGTCTACGGGACGCAGGGGAGCTGACGTGAAGCGACTGACGAAGTTCGCCGCGGGCGGGGCGCTCGCCACGACGGCCGCGCTCGTGCTGAGCGGCTGCGCGTTCAACGGCGTCTACGACGTCCCGCTTCCCGGCGGGGCCGACCTCGGCAGCCATCCGTACACGGTGAAGATCCAGTTCAAGGACGTCCTCGACCTCGTCCCGCAGTCCGGGGTGAAGGTCAACGAGGTGCCGGTCGGGCAGGTCAAGTCGATCGGGCTGACGCCGGACGGCTGGCACGCCGAGGTGACCGTCGAGGTCAACGGCGACGTCAAGCTGCCCGCCAACGCGATGGCCAACGTGAAGCAGTCGAGCCTGCTCGGCGAGAAGTACGTGGAACTGGCCTCGCCGGGCGGAACCGAGGCGACCGGGGAACTGGCGAACGGGGCGACCATCCCGCTCGCGCGCACCGGCCGCGACGTCCAGGTCGAGGAGGTGCTCGGCGCGCTGTCCCTGCTGCTCAACGGCGGCGGCGTGGAGCAGCTCAACACGATCACCAAGGAACTCAACAACGCCACGGCCGGCCGCGAGCCGGACCTCAAGGCGCTGCTGGCGAACGCGAACGAGCTGGTCACGAACCTCGACAACCAGTCGGCCAACATCACCCGCGCGCTCGACGGCCTCAACCGGCTGTCCATGACGCTGCGGGACCAGAAGGACAAGCTGGTCGGCGCGGTCGACAACCTCGGGCCCGGGCTCGGCGTGCTGGAGCAGCAGCGCGGCCAGCTGGTGACCATGCTGAACGCGCTCAACAACCTCTCCGGCGTCGCGACCGACACGGTGAACAAGAGCAAGGCGGACCTGGTCGCCGACCTCAAGGCGCTCACGCCGACGCTGCAGAAGCTCGGCGAGGCGGGCAGCGACCTGCCGAAGGCGCTGGAGATCCTGCTGACCTACCCGTTCACCGACCAGGCCTACAACGACGTCAAGGGCGACTACTTCAACCTGTTCGCCAAGGTCGACCTGAACCTCAAGGACGTCATCGACAACCTCGGCCGCAGCAGGCAGAACGGGCTCAACGGGCTCCTCCCCGTGCCGGGGCTGACCGGCGGCGTCGAGGGCACGCCGGCGAACCAGCCGCCGCCGCTGTCGTTCCCGGGCAGCCAGCCCGCGCCGCAACAGCAGCAGGCCCCGACCTCGACCGGCGGCCAGGGCGGCGGGCAGCCGTCGCAGGGCGGGTTGTCCGGCCTGTTCGGGGTGCTTTCCGGAGGTGCTGGCTGATGTTGCTGCGCAGGACGAAAATCCAGCTGGTGGTCTTCGCGATCATCTCGGTCGTGGCCATCGTGTACGCGCTGATCCGGTTCGCCGGCCTCGGCACGGTGTTCGGCAGCAGCGGGTACACGGTCAAGCTGCAGCTCAACGAGTCCGGCGGGATCTTCACCAACGCCGAGGTCACCTACCGCGGCTTCAACGTCGGGCGCGTCGGGCAGCTGCGGCTGACCCAGACCGGGCTCGAGGCCGACCTGAACATCGACCCGTCGGCCCCGCGCGTGCCCGCGGACCTCGACGCGGTCGTCGCCAACCGGTCCGCGGTCGGCGAGCAGTACGTCGACCTGCGGCCGAAGAACGACCAGGGCCCGTACCTGGCGAGCGGTTCGGTGATCCCGGCCGCGCGCACGACCACCCCGGTCAGCACCGACCGGCTGCTCGGCGACCTCGATTCGCTGTCGGCCTCGGTGCCGACCGACGCGCTGCGGAAGGTCGTCGACGAGTCCTACGACGCGTTCCGCGGCACCGGCGGCGACCTGCAGAAGCTGATGGACACCGCGCGCAGCTTCACCACCACCGCCCAGCAGTACCTGCCGCAGACCGTGCAACTGCTGCAGGCCGGCGGGAAGGTGCTGGACACGCAGAACGACGAGGCGTCGAACTTCGCGTCCTTCTCCAAGAGCCTCAACCAGCTCAGCGGGACGCTCAAGAACTCCGACGGCGACCTGCGCAAGCTGATCGGCGTCACCCCGCAGGTGGCGACCCAGATCAGCCAGGTGCTCAAGGAGACCGGGCCCGGCCTCGGCGCGCTGACCGCGAACCTGCTGACCACGGCCAACCTGACCGTGACCCGGCTGGACGGCCTCGAACAGGGCCTGGTGACCTATCCGGCGCTGGCGGCCGCCGCGCCGTCGGTGGCCCCCGGCGACGGGACCGCGCACCTCGGCCTGGTGCTGAACCTGTTCAACCCGCCGTCGTGCACGAAGGGCTACCTGCCCTACAGCCAGTACCGGCCGGGTTCGGACACCTCGGTCCGGCCCGCGGACGACAAGGTCTACTGCGCCGAGCCGAAGGGCAGCCCGATCAACGTCCGGGGTTCCCAGAACGCGCCGTACAACGGCGTGCCGGTGCAGCCGTCGCAGCAGGACATCGCGGCCAACCAGAACCGGCCCGCGCAGGAGCTGCAGGAGATGCGCGACGCTCAGGTGCCGGGCGTCGTCGGCAGCCCCGGGGTGTCCCTGAACAGCATGGGCTCGCTGCTGGGACTCGGCTGACCGGGATTTGATGACTGTTACCTACCCTGGAGTGTTATGAGTGCCGAACACGCGGTCGCCGAGGACGAGGCGACCGCTGATACGCCCGAACCGGCAACGGAGGGGGCGGCGAAGGAAAAGTGGGCGCTTCCCGGATCGCCGCGCGTCTGGCTGTTCGGGTCCGGGGCGTTCGCGCTCGCCGCGCTGGTGGTGGCGATCGTGTTCGGGATCATGTGGCTGGTCGCGGAGACGGACGGCGACCGGGACCTCGCCGCGGCGCGCGACGACGTCCTCAAGGACGGCACCGCCGCGGTGCTGGCCTACACCCAGGTCGACTACCAGAACCTGGACGCGTACTTCCAGAAGCAGAAGGACGTCTCCAGCGACGACATGGCCAAGCAGATCACGCAGGCCCAGCCGAACTACTCGAAGGCGCTGACCGACCAGAAGGTCAAGGTCACCACCACGATCCAGGACATCGCGGTCGAGGAGCTCAACGACCACGACGGCAAGGCCAGCTTCCTGGCCGCGATCAGCACGGACACCTCGGCGGGCGGCAAGCAGGCCACCAAGGCACTGCGCCTCGAGGTCCAGATGACCCGGGTCGGCAGCGACTGGAAGCTGTCCGGGATCGACCAAGTGCCGCTCGTCGCCGCCGGCCAGTAGCTTCACCCGCAGATCGGAGTTCCGCAGTGCCCCCCTCCCGTCGCCAGCCACCGCGCAGCAGCACGCCACCGGCCCGCCGGCCGAAGGTCGCCGGGCTGCGCAAGCCGTCGGACCCGGCGGCGCCGGCGGCCTCGCCCAAGCCGCGCCCCCGGCCGCGGCCGCTCCCCGACGCGGATCCGGCCGAGGTGACCCAGGAGCTGCGGATTCCCCGCGGCGGACTGGCGCGTCCGGCGGAGCCGGAGCAGATCGAGCCCGAGACCGAGGTCGCGGAGACCTCCGTCGAGGAAGAGGCCGAACCCGAAGTTTCCGGGGTCGCCGAGGAGGCCCCGGCCGACGAGGTCGACGCGCTCACCGGCGAGACCGTCGAGGACGAGAAACCGGCCCGGCCGAGCCCGCGGCGCAAGAAGCGGGACACCGGTTCGGAGAAGCCCTCGGACGTCGAGGAAGCCGAAACCAAGGCTCGGACGACGGACGCCGAGGCCGGGGCCGCCGCGGTCCCGGCGCAGCGGTCGGTGGTCAGCCGCAACACCGTCCGGGTCGCGCTGCTGCTGGTGGTCGGGCTCGCGCTGGTCGCCGCGGCGGTCATCTTCCAGGTCAAGGGCTCGGACGCGGCCGATTCGACGAGCAACCGCGCGGTGCTCGACGTGGCGAAGACCGCGCAGGTCAAAGACCAGGTCTCGAAGGCGATCGAGACGCTGTTCTCCTACGACTTCAACAACATCAAGAAGACCGAGGACGCGGCCAACCAGCTGCTCGCGACCGACCAGGTCAAGGCGAGTTACAACGCGCTGATGGGCCAGGTCAAGAAGCTGGCTCCGCAGCAGAAGGTGGTCGTGACCTGCAAGGTCACCCGCAGCGCGGTGATCCGGCTGAACGGCGACCTGGCCCGGGTGATGCTGTTCATCGACCAGACGTCGACGCGCGCGGACACCAAGCAGACCGCCGCCGGCACGGCGCAGATGCACGTGGACGCCCAGCTGCAGGGCAACACCTGGAAGATCACCGACATGGACACCTACAAGGCCGCTGGGCCGGCCGCGGGCGCTCCCGCTCCGTCGGCGCCCGCCTCGGCTCCGCCGTCGAAGTAAGCGTCCTAGACAGCCGTCACGGCCCGTTCCCGGAAGCCCCGGGGGCGGGCCGTTGTCGCGACAGCGTCCGGAAGGCCGTCCGAAGCGGCTCCTGCTTCAGCTTGTCCGGCGTTTCCGGCGGCTCGAGGGGTTCGGGCCCGGCCGCGGCCAGCCGATCCAGCAGAGCGACCGTGAGCGCGTCCAGTTCGGCCCGGAGCACGGACAGGTCGCGGCCGCCGTCGGGCCGGTCGCCGGGGTGCGCGGTCCAGTGCGCGAAGAGCCGGTGCTGGACCTGCTTGCTGGCCGCGATCTGGTCGGAGAGAAAGGCGGCGGCGAGGTCCGGGTCGAGGCCCGTTTCGCGGGCAAGGCTCCGGACGCGGACCAGCTCCCGCTGCTCGCGGACGGGATCGTCGACCGGCCGCCCGGCCCCGAACTTCGCGGCGGCGACCTGCTCGCTGATCGCCAGCCTGCGCAGGACCAGTTCGGGAAGCGACGCGTCGGGTTCCGGCATCGTGGCGCACCTCCGGGAGTTCGGGCAGGCCCAGTTGATCACCGGGACGCGTCCGCCGCCAACCGCTTCGTCCCCTCGCGCGCAACCCCTGTCCGGGGGACCCGGAATCCGGTGCCGAGCTGCCCGAAGTTCCCCTGTTCGGCTACGGAATCAGGCACCGGACCGCTCGCGGAATGTGATCCATCCCGCGCCCGCCGCGCCGACGCGGAAACCGCCGCCGCACCCGCGCGCAACCCTCCCACCTGCACCGCTGCCCGGCCGACCTGCGCGGCGATCCCCGGGTACCCGGCGGTAACCGCGAGGCACGCCCGGGCGGTCACCCTGTGCTGTCCGGGTTCAACGCTGCGCCAACCGGCGGGAGAGCCGCGCGGCATCTTGACTCCAAAGCCGCGTGGGTTCACGCTTACTGCCAACGGTCACGGCCGGGGAACGCGAACCTTGCGGGAGGGGCGCGAAAACCCGGTGCGAAACCGGGAGCCGAAGGACGCAGTGAGGCTCAGGGAGACGCACTGCCCGAAGGTGACGCGATGCAGGCTGGGCCCCGTCTGGAGTGCCCCCTGGACAGACCGCGCCATCCGGGCTA
Source organism: Streptomyces sp. AA4 (assembly GCF_000158875.1). NCBI lineage: Bacteria > Bacillati > Actinomycetota > Actinomycetes > Kitasatosporales > Streptomycetaceae > Streptomyces > Streptomyces sp. AA4. The sequence goes on from NZ_GG657746.1 coordinate 360,779, forward strand.
GACTGCCTCTTTGCGCTGCCCTCTTTCAGGCTGCCCGGAGCCGGTAGTTAGGATAGTGGGCACACGGCACCCCTGACAGTCCGCGACAGCTGTTGCCATCGCGGCTGCTCACCGCTCATTGTCCCCGGAAGGACGCATCTTGGCAGTCTCTCCCGCGAACCAGGCCACTGCTGCGACCACCTCGGCTGAATCCCGCGCGCAGGCCACGGGAATCCCCGGAGCGCCCAAGCGGGTCTCCTTCGCGAAGATCCGCGAGCCACTCTCCACCCCGAACCTGCTTGACGTCCAGATCCAGTCGTTCCAGTGGTTCACCGGCAACGAGGCGTGGTTCGAGCGCCGCGTCAACGAAGGCGAAGAGAACCCGGTCGGCGGTCTGGAAGAGGTCCTCAACGAGATCTCGCCGATCGAGGACTTCTCGGGCTCGATGTCCCTGTCCTTCTCCGCTCCGCGCTTCGACGAGGTCAAGGCCTCGATCGAGGAGTGCAAGGACAAGGACATGACGTACGCGGCCCCGCTGTTCGTCACCGCCGAGTTCGTCAACAACAACACCGGCGAGATCAAGAGCCAGACGGTCTTCCTGGGCGACTTCCCGGTGATGACCGACAAGGGCACCTTCATCATCAACGGCACCGAGCGGGTCGTCGTGTCCCAGCTGGTGCGTTCTCCGGGCGTGTACTTCGACAGCAGTGTCGACAAGACGACCGACAAGGACGTCTTCAGCGTGCGCGTGATCCCGAGCCGCGGCGCGTGGCTCGAGTTCGACGTGGACAAGCGCGACACCGTCGGCGTCCGCATCGACCGCAAGCGCCGCCAGCCGGTCACCGTGCTGCTGAAGGCGCTGGGCTGGACCACCGAGGCGATCCGCGAGCGCTTCTCGTTCTCCGAGACGCTGCTGGCCACCCTCGAGAAGGACCACACCGCGGGCACCGACGAGGCGCTGCTCGACATCTACCGCAAGCTGCGCCCGGGCGAGCCGCCCACGAAGGAGAGCGCGCAGACGCTGCTGGAGAACCTGTTCTTCAAGCCGAAGCGCTACGACCTGGCCAAGGTCGGCCGCTACAAGGTCAACAAGAAGCTGGGCCTCGACACCCCGTACGAGACCGGCACGCTGACCGAAGAGGACATCGTCTCGGCCATCGAGTACCTGGTCCGGCTGCACGCCGGCGAGGACAAGATGACCAGCTCCGCCGGCGTCGAGGTGCCGGTCGAGACCGACGACATCGACCACTTCGGCAACCGCCGCCTGCGCACCGTCGGCGAGCTGATCCAGAACCAGATCCGGGTCGGCCTCTCCCGCACCGAGCGCGTCGTGCGCGAGCGCATGACCACGCAGGACGTCGAGGCGATCACGCCGCAGACCCTGATCAACATCCGCCCGATCGGCGCGGCGATCAAGGAGTTCTTCGGCACCTCGCAGCTGTCGCAGTTCATGGACCAGAACAACCCGCTGTCGGGCCTGACGCACAAGCGTCGTCTTTCGGCCCTCGGCCCGGGCGGTCTGTCCCGTGAGCGCGCCGGCATGGAGGTCCGCGACGTCCACCCGTCGCACTACGGCCGGATGTGCCCGATCGAGACGCCGGAAGGCCCGAACATCGGCCTGATCGGCTCGCTGTGCTCCTACGCGCGGGTCAACCCGTTCGGCTTCATCGAGACGCCGTACCGCAAGGTCGTCGAGGGCCAGGTCACCGACCAGGTCGACTACCTGACCGCGGACGAGGAGGACCGTTACGTCAAGGCGCAGGCCAACGCGCCGCTGACCGACGACGGCCACTTCGTCGAGGAGAAGGTCCTGGGCCGCCGCAAGGGCGGCGAGGTCGAGCTGATCGACCCGCTCGAGATCGACTACATGGACGTGTCGCCGCGGCAGATGGTCTCCGTCGCCACCGCGATGATCCCGTTCCTGGAGCACGACGACGCGAACCGCGCGCTGATGGGCGCGAACATGCAGCGCCAGGCGGTTCCGCTGCTGCGCAACCAGGCTCCGTACGTGGGCACCGGCGTGGAGCTGCGCGCCGCGGTCGACGCCGGGGACGTCCTGGTCGCCGAGCAGGCCGGCGTGGTCGAGGAGCTGTCCGCGGACATCATCACGATCATGCACGACGACGGCACGCGGAAGAGCTACGGACTGTACAAGTTCCGCCGCTCCAACCACGGCACGTGCTTCAACCACCGGCCGATCGTCAACGAGGGCGACCGGGTCGAGCAGGGCCAGGTCATCGCCGACGGCCCGTCCACCGAGAACGGTGAGATGGCGCTCGGCAAGAACCTCCTCGTCGCGGTCATGCCGTGGGAGGGCCACAACTACGAGGACGCGATCATCCTCTCCGAGCGCCTGGTGCAGGACGACGTGCTGACGTCGATCCACATCGAGGAGCACGAGATCGACGCCCGCGACACCAAGCTGGGCGCCGAGGAGATCACCCGGGACATCCCGAACGTCTCCGAGGAGGTCCTGGCCGACCTCGACGAGCGCGGCATCATCCGGATCGGCGCCGAGGTCCGCGACGGCGACATCCTGGTCGGCAAGGTCACGCCGAAGGGCGAGACCGAGCTGACCCCGGAGGAGCGCCTGCTCCGCGCGATCTTCGGCGAGAAGGCGCGCGAGGTCCGCGACACCTCGCTGAAGGTGCCGCACGGCGAGACCGGCAAGGTCATCGGCATCCGGGTGTTCTCCCGCGAGGACGACGACGAGCTGCCCCCGGGCGTCAACGAGCTGGTCCGCGTCTACGTGGCCCAGAAGCGCAAGATCCAGCCGGGCGACAAGCTCGCCGGCCGGCACGGCAACAAGGGTGTCATCGGCAAGATCCTGCCGGTCGAGGACATGCCGTTCATGGAGGACGGCACCCCGGTCGACATCATCCTGAACACCCACGGTGTTCCGCGACGGATGAACATCGGCCAGATCCTCGAACTGCACCTCGGCTGGCTGGCCTCCCAGGGCTGGACGATCGAGGGCAACCCGGACTGGGCGAAGAACCTGTCGCCGGAGCTCTACGACGTCGCGCCCGGCACGAACACCGCCACCCCGGTGTTCGACGGCGCGAAGGAAGAGGAGCTCACTGGCCTCCTCGGGGCGACCAAGCCGAACCGCGACGGCGAGCGCATGGTCAAGGAGAACGGCAAGGCCACGCTGTTCGACGGCCGCTCCGGCGAGCCGTACCCGTACCCGGTGTCGGTCGGCTACATGTACATCCTGAAGCTGCACCACCTGGTCGACGACAAGATCCACGCCCGTTCCACCGGCCCGTACTCGATGATCACCCAGCAGCCGCTGGGCGGCAAGGCGCAGTTCGGCGGCCAGCGCTTCGGCGAGATGGAGTGCTGGGCGATGCAGGCCTACGGCGCGGCGTACACGCTGCAGGAACTGCTCACGATCAAGTCGGACGACGTGGTCGGCCGCGTCAAGGTGTACGAGGCGATCGTGAAGGGGGAGAACATCCCCGAGCCGGGCATCCCGGAGTCGTTCAAGGTGCTCCTCAAGGAGCTCCAGTCGCTGTGCCTCAACGTCGAGGTGCTCTCCAGCGACGGCGCGGCGATCGAGATGCGCGACTCCGACGACGAGGACCTCGAGCGCGCCGCGGCGAACCTCGGCATCAACCTGTCCCGCAACGAGTCGCCCTCGGTGGACGACGTCGTGCACTGATTCGGTGTCGAGCCGGGATCTGCCTCCCGCGGATCCCGGCTCCACCGCCGACCCCTCCTCTAGCCGAATCAACCCCAAGGGGATCTAGACGTGCTGGACGTCAACTTTTTCGATGAGCTCCGGATTGGCCTCGCCACCGCCGACGACATCCGTCAGTGGTCCTTCGGCGAGGTCAAGAAGCCGGAGACCATCAACTACCGGACCCTCAAGCCGGAGAAGGACGGGCTCTTCTGCGAGAAGATCTTCGGTCCGACCCGGGACTGGGAGTGCTACTGCGGCAAGTACAAGCGCGTCCGGTTCAAGGGCATCATCTGCGAGCGTTGCGGCGTCGAGGTCACTCGCGCCAAGGTGCGCCGTGAGCGGATGGGCCACATCGAGCTGGCCGCGCCGGTCACCCACATCTGGTACTTCAAGGGCGTTCCGTCGCGCCTTGGCTACCTGCTGGACCTGGCGCCCAAGGACCTCGAGAAGATCATCTACTTCGCTGCTTACGTCATCACCGGCGTGAACACGGAGCTGCGCCACAACGACCTGCCGACGCTCGAAAACGAGATCGGCGTCGAGCGCAAGAACCTCGAGACGAAGCGCGACGCCGACATCGAGGCCCGCGCGCAGAAGCTGGAAGCCGACCTGGCCGAGCTGGAGGCGGAGGGCGCGAAGTCCGACGTCCGCCGCAAGGTCAAGGAGGGCGGCGAGCGCGAGATGCGCCAGATCCGCGACCGTGCCGGTCGCGAGCTGGACCGTCTCGAGGAGGTCTGGACCACCTTCACCAAGCTCGAGCCGCGTCAGCTGATCGCCGACGAGCTGCTCTACCGCGAGCTGATCGACCGGTACGGCGAGTACTTCACCGGCGGCATGGGCGCGGAGGCGATCCAGAAGCTGGCGACCGAGTTCGACGTCGCCGCGGAGGCCGACAGCCTGCGCGACACCATCCGCAACGGCAAGGGGCAGAAGAAGCTCCGCGCGCTGAAGCGGCTCAAGGTCGTCGCCGCGTTCCAGGCGACCGGCAACGACCCGCGCGGCATGGTGCTCGACGCCGTCCCGGTCATCCCGCCGGACCTGCGCCCGATGGTGCAGCTCGACGGCGGCCGCTTCGCCACGTCGGACCTGAACGACCTGTACCGCCGCGTGATCAACCGGAACAACCGGCTCAAGCGGCTGATCGACCTCGGCGCGCCCGAGATCATCGTCAACAACGAGAAGCGGATGCTGCAGGAGGCCGTCGACGCGCTGTTCGACAACGGCCGCCGCGGGCGTCCGGTCACCGGCCCGGGCAACCGGCCGCTGAAGTCGCTGTCCGACCTGCTGAAGGGCAAGCAGGGCCGGTTCCGCCAGAACCTGCTGGGCAAGCGCGTCGACTACTCGGGCCGTTCGGTCATCATCGTCGGCCCGCAGCTGAAGCTGCACCAGTGCGGTCTGCCGAAGGACATGGCGCTCGAGCTGTTCAAGCCGTTCGTCATGAAGCGGCTGGTCGACCTGAACCACGCGCAGAACATCAAGTCTGCCAAGCGGATGGTGGAGCGGTCGCGGCCGCAGGTGTGGGACGTGCTCGAAGAGGTCATCACCGGCCACCCGGTGATGCTGAACCGCGCGCCGACCCTGCACCGGCTGGGCATCCAGGCCTTCGAACCGCAGCTGGTCGAGGGCAAGGCCATCCAGCTGCACCCGCTGGTCTGCGAAGCGTTCAACGCGGACTTCGACGGCGACCAGATGGCGGTGCACCTGCCGCTGTCGGCCGAGGCGCAGGCCGAGGCCCGGATCCTGATGCTGTCGGCGAACAACATCCTGTCGCCGGCGTCGGGCCGTCCGCTCGCCATGCCGCGGCTGGACATGGTCACCGGTCTGTTCCACCTGACCCGGCTGAACGAGAACGCCGAGGGCGCGGGCAACGCGTACTCGTCGCCCGCCGAGGCGATCATGGCGTTCGACCGCAAGGCGCTGAGCCTGCACGCCCCGGTCAAGATCCGCGTCACCGACCGGCAGCCGGCGAAGGCCGACGAGGCGGCGCTCGCGGAGAAGGGCTGGGAGCCGGGCAAGCCGTGGCTGGCCGAGACGACCCTGGGCCGCGTCCTGTTCAACGACCTGCTGCCGGCGGACTACCCGTTCATCAACGAGCCGATGCCGAAGAAGCGGCAGGCGGCCATCGTGAACGACCTCGCCGAGCGGTACTCGATGACGCAGGTCGCGCAGACGCTGGACAAGCTCAAGGACGCCGGTTTCTACTGGGCGACCCGCTCGGGCGTCACGGTCGCGATCTCGGACGTGCTGACCCCGGTCGGCAAGAAGGCCATTCTCGACGAGTACGAGGGCAAGGCCGACCAGGTCGAGAAGCGGTACCAGCGCGGTCAGCTGTCCCACGCCGAGCGCAACAACGAGCTCGTCAAGGTGTGGACGCAGGCGACCGAAGAGGTCCACAAGATCATGGAGACGGCGCTGCCGGACGACAACCCGATCGCCATGATCGTGAAGTCGGGCGCCGCCGGAAACATGACGCAGGTCCGTTCGCTGGCCGGTATGCGTGGTCTGGTGTCGAACCCGAAGGGCGAGTACATCCCGCGTCCGATCAAGGCGAACTTCCGTGAAGGCCTGTCGGTGGCGGAGTACTTCATCGCGACGCACGGCGCCCGGAAGGGTCTGGCGGACACGGCGCTCCGTACCGCGGACTCGGGTTACCTGACCCGTCGTCTGGTGGACGTTTCGCAGGACGTCATCGTCCGCGAGGTCGACTGCGGCACCACGCGCGGCATCATGATGCCGATCGGCGAGGACCTCGGCGACGGCAAGATCGTGCGCGACCAGCACGTCGAGACCTCCGTGTACGCGCGGAACCTCGCGACGGACGCGGTGGACGCCAAGGGCAACGTCGTGCTGAACGCGGGCGACGACATCGGCGACCCGGCCATCGAGAAGCTGCTCTCCAGCGGCATCTCGAAGGTCAAGGTCCGTTCGGTGCTGACCTGCGAGTCGGCGGTCGGCGTGTGCGCGACCTGCTACGGCCGTTCGATGGCGACGGGCCAGCTCGTCGACGTCGGCGAGGCGGTCGGCATCGTCGCCGCCCAGTCGATCGGTGAGCCGGGCACGCAGCTGACGATGCGTACCTTCCACCAGGGTGGTGTCGCCGGTGACGACATCACGACCGGTCTGCCCCGGGTCACCGAGCTTTTCGAGGCTCGCGTGCCGAAGGGCAAGGCTCCGATCGCGGACGTCGACGGCCGCGTGCGGATCGAGGAGAGCGAGCGGTTCTGGAAGATCACCCTGATCCCGGACGACGGGTCGGAGGAGATCGTCTTCGACAAGCTGTCCAAGCGGCAGCGGCTCGCGAACACCCCGAACGGCCCGCTGGGCGACGGCGACCACGTCAACGTCGGTCAGCAGCTGCTCGAGGGCACGCCGGACCCGCACGAGGTCCTGCGCGTCATGGGCCCGCGCGAAGCGCAGATGCACCTCACGGACGAGGTCCAGAAGGTGTACCGGGCGCAGGGTGTGTCGATCCACGACAAGCACATCGAGGTCATCGTGCGGCAGATGCTGCGCCGCGTGACGATCATCGACTCCGGGGCCACGGACTTCCTGCCGGGCGAGCTGCCCGAGCGGACGAAGTTCGAGGCGACGAACCGGGCCGCGGTCGCCGAGGGCGGCGAGCCGGCTTCGGGCCGTCCGGTGCTGATGGGCATCACGAAGGCGTCGCTGACCACGGACTCGTGGCTGTCGGCGGCCTCGTTCCAGGAGACCACGCGAGTCCTGACCGACGCGGCGATCAACGGCCGTTCGGACAAGCTCGTGGGCCTCAAGGAGAACGTCATCATCGGTAAGCTCATCCCGGCCGGTACGGGCATCAACAAGTACCGGAACATCCAGGTGCAGCCGACCGAGGAGGCGCGGGTCGCGGCGTACGCGATCCCGTCCTACGACGACGGTTACTACACCCCGGACGTGTTCGGTTCGGGCACCGGCGCCGCGGTTCCGCTGGACGACTACGACTTCGGTCGCGACTTCCGCTGAACCTCGCACAGCTGAACGAAAAGCCCCCGGTCCTCGTGACCGGGGGCTTTTCTTCTGCGTGCTCAGACCGCGGCGGGCACGTCGATCCGGTCGAGGAAGCCGGCGACCAGGTCGATTCTGGCGACCAGGGTCGCCGGGTCGATCTCGTCCCGGTACACCGCGTAGCACCACCCGCGCTCGACGCCGATGAGGTCCGGAAGCAACTCGTGGTTGCCGCGCAGCCAGTCCACGGTGTCCGGGCTGGCGACCCGGGCCGAGAACTCCTGATCGCTGGTGTATCCGGTGAACTCGTTCTCGGCCAACGGAAATTGCTCCCAGCGGGCTACTGAGGGAGAACTTCGCGCCTCCGCCTCGAACAGCCTTTGCTGGTAGTTGAGATAAACCATGGTCCGCCCGAACATCCGCACCGGTTCGGTCGGATACGCCTTGGCGATCTTCATGCTCGGCGTCGGCCCGACCTTGGTTTCGATGGTGTACTCGTAGATCCTTCTGGTGCTGTTGGCCCCGACCCGGAGCGTGCACCAGTACTCGCTGACCCGGAACTGCCGGTCCCGCCACGGCAGGTCAGCCGCGAACTCGACGGTCGGAGGACTGCTGGGGAAGGTCATGCCCTCCGAGATGGTCTTCGGCCGGTACATCTCGCCAAGAGGTTTCCGGCGTTGCGCGGACCGAGGCCGCCCGTATTTCAGATCGGCGACCATGGATCCGCCCAGTTCCTCGGGCACCGCGTGCAATGCGGCCTGCCGGGCTCGCTTCGCCCGTTTCTTCTTCAGATGCCAGCGGAAGCCGAGATAACTCGGGAGCACGACCATGACCAGGAGTCCGAGGATCGGCCTGAGCCAGTACCAAGCGTCGTGCTCTGCGAGGGCGAGATCCACGGCTCAGAACTCCAGATCTTTTTTGGTCTCGTCTTCCGAAGTTCCGTCCCCGGTCGCCGCGTACTCGACGGCCTTGCGCGCGTTCTCCAGATGTCCCAACGGTTTTCCTGGCTTGACCGGCAGGTCGGGATCGTTCTTGTCGTGGCTTCGGAGCCCGATCTGCGACCGTGCCTCGTCCAACAGCTTCCCGCCGACGGTTTTCCCGAAACCGGCCTTGGCCCGCTTCGCGGTGGTCTTGCCGCCCTCCACGGCCATCTTGGCCACCTCGTCCTTGGCCGCCTTGAAGAACGTCTGGAACCGCGCGATCAGGTCCTTGATCAGGTCCAGCAGCTTCTGCAGCTTGCTGACCTGCTTCGTCGCCTTGCCCGCGGTAGTCGCCGCGCGCACCCCGGTGGCCGTGCCCGCCGCCGCGGTGGACGCTCCGAACGACGGGACCGCGGCGGCCAACGCCGGGATCCAGATCATGATCAGCCAGGTGATCAGCTCGGTCAGCAACGCCTTGATGAAGTCCTCGATGACGGTCATCGCCATGCTGCAGACCTGCAGCATCGTCGCGATGTCTCCGGCCTGGTCGGCGGTGCCGGTGATCCCGGTCGAGAACTTGGCCAGCTTCTCCGCCGCGGTTTCGGCCGCGCCGCCCTCCCACTGCGAGAGCGAGCTTTTCGCCTGCTCGCTGAACTGGTGCGCGAACTGCTCCAGCCCGCGCCCGATCGCCGTGAAGTTCTCGGCCGCTTTGGACAGCGCCGGGCCGTCGCCGCTGACGAAGTGGATCGCGTCCTGGAGCGGGTCGCAGACGGCCAGCAGGAAGTTCAGTCCCTGGCCGACCAGCCAGCCGATCGGGTCGGAACTGATGCTCATCGCGGTCTCCGCGCACGACTGGACGAAGTTGGTCGTCTCGGAGACCACCCCGCTCAGCCCGGTCGCGGTGTCGCCTGCCTTGATCGCGTCGCTGGTGCCCGCGTCGTAGATCTTCACCGCGCCGCCCACCACCGGCAGCGCGTTGACGATCTTCTTGCCGGTGCCGTCCTCCGGCTTGATCTCGATCTTGCCCAATGGATCGGACATCCCGCCCCCTACTTCCGTCCGCTGCCGAGGTTGTCGAGCTGGCCCATGACGTCTTTCCAGCTGCGGCAGTGATCCTCTTCGGTCTGGTCGTAGAACTGGCCGGCGCGGTTGATCTTGTCGGACGCGGACTGCAGGCCGGTTTCCATCGCGGTCAGCAGGTCTTTCAGGTCGTTGACCATGTCCGTGTACATGTGCTTGACGAGGATGCCGACAATGCCCCAGGACTCGTCGCCGACGTCGGCCTGCGCCACCTTGCCCTTGACCCCGGCGACCGCGGTCTTGTTGCCCGCCAGCTGGCGGGAGTAGTCGTAGAGCTTCGCCGTCTGCACCTGGTAGCCGGCCATCAGCGAGGGTCCTCGTCGTCGAACAGGTTTTTCAGGAAGTCGTCCCCGGCGGACCCGGCCGAGGACGGCGGTGGCGGGAGAGGGGTCCGCTCCTCGGGGTCGGCCAGCAGTTCGCGCTCGGAGTAGTCCTCGTGCTGGTCTTCCTCGACGCTCCGCTGCGGCGCGGGCGCGCCCCGCTCCATCGCGGCACGCAATTCCTCGACGTCGGTGCCCAGCAACTCGGCCTGGGTTTCCAGCACCTGCTCGGTGAGCCGCATCGAATTGCCCGTGTGCTGGTCCACCAGCACGGCCTGCTGCCGCGCGGACTCGGCGACCGCCTGCTGCAGCGTCGCCATCAACATCCCGGACAACTCGGTCCCGCCGTGGCGCAGCGCGGCATCGGTCACCTGGATGTTCTTGATCGACCCGCCCGGACCGGCGACCACCGTGACCGACCGGTCGGGCGACATCGCGGTCGCTTCGAGCGCACTCAGTTCCTCCTGCATCTGGGCGATGCCGGAGAACTGGTCGTCCACCCGCCGCAGCCTCGATTGGAACCGGTCGAACTCCGCGACCAGCCGGTCGAACTCGTCGGACATGCTGTCTCCCCCTGTGCTCGGTTGCTCTGCCAATCCGGCATTTTACGGACGGTAGCTGACTAAACAGGCAAAACCGCAAAAAACCCTGCCGCGCGGCCTCCGCTCACGATGCGTAGCGGGTCTGGAGTCGGTACTTGTACGGTCGTGCCCCGTCGTCGACTTGGCGTACTTTCGCGCGCGTGGCTGATGTCGTGCCGTTCACGGACAACTTCTCGGATCTCTCCAATGCCCAGGGCTACCAGTTCGAGTTCCGTTGCGAGCGCTGCGGAAACGGGTACCGCTCGGCATTCCAGCGGGACGCGATGGAGACCGGACGCAGCATGCTGCGCGCGGTGGGCTCCTTCTTCGGCGGGACGCTTCAGCAGCTGAGCAGCTCCGCCGACCAGTGGAAGTACGACCGAGCGACGAACTCGGCGGCGAAAGACCGCGCGCTGACCGCGGCCGTCGAGGAGATCACCCCGCGCTTCCGGCAGTGCCGCGGCTGCAGCGACTGGATGTGCGCGGACCAGTGCTGGAACGAGGAAATCGGCCAGTGCCTGCGCTGTTCGCCCATCGTGGCGGAGGAAATCTCCCGGGCACAGGCGGCGGCGCAGCGGGACCAGATCTGGGACAAGGCGCGCGAGAAGAACTGGACCAAGGAGCTGGACCTGGGCACCCGCGCGAAGCTCACCTGCCCGGACTGCGGGTTGAAGGTGGACGGCGGGAAGTTCTGCACCGGATGCGGGAGTTCACTGGCCCCGACCGTCCATTGTGGAGAGTGCGGCAAGGAGTCCACGGCGGGGGCGGTGTTCTGCGCGGATTGCGGGCACCGGCTCTGAGGTCCTTCCGCGGAAGCTCGCATAGCTGAACGAAAACCCCGCCGGGACTCCCGGCGGGGCATTCCACGTTGGGGCTACGCAGTTGCGAGAGTCTTGCGCATCTTGCGGACCCGCCGGGGCGGGCGGGGCAGGTATGTGCGCTTTGCGAGGTACAGGCCAGGGACAAGCCAGACCAAGGCCATCAGCAAATCGGTCGGGGCGGACGACGGACCGTCGGCCTGGTAGGCGATGTCTCCCCACAACGGTCCCAGCGAGACCTCGACGGTGTCGCCCTTCCTGGGCAGATCACCGACCCATCCGATGGTGATCTGACGAGTGGTGCCGTCCTGGCTGACCGTCCCTCGCACACTGGGCTGGTCGGTGACACAGCGGTAGTCGCCGGCGGCGCTGAAGCAATGCTGGGTGCCGCCCTCGCTCATCGTGGCGACCGTGAGCTGGACGTGCGGAGCCAGCCCGGTCATCGCTGCCGATGCGTTGACCGCGGGACCGATCCCGATGGCCAGCAGGCCGAGCGCGAGCAACGACCGCATGGTCAGCGAAATCGACGTCACCGGCTGCCGGTCGGCGGCCTCGCGGCGGCGGTTCACCGGCGTGCGGACGAAGCCGCCGCGCTTGCCGAACCAGGCGTCGTAACTCGTATCGGACCGGGTGGCGACGTCGGGGAAATCCCGGTCCCCGCCCCATACTTCCCACACCGGTGCCGGAACGGTGGCCGCCAGCATCGCGAGGCGACGGGAGTTGCCGAACATCCGGTCCTCGGTGAGGCCGCCGGCGTCCGTGGTCCACAAAGCGTTTCCGCAGAACGCCACTTGATGGACGCGGAACCACAGGTCGTGCATGATCATTTCGCGGCATTCGCCGGTGAGCACCGCCGCGGCGAACTCCGGGTCCGACGTAGAGACGGAGAACCGGCGGTCGAACTCGGGGTCGACCTCGAAACTGTGCAGCGTCGTATCCGGCCGTAGCCAGCCGAACTGGTTGCGGACGATCCGGGCATCCTCCAGCGGGGTGAAGAAGTCCGGCTCGAACGCCCGCGTGTTCGGCGAGATCGTGAGGGCGGGCACCTCCGGAACGCGCAGTGCGACGACCGCGTTGATCGAATCGAGCTCTTCGGACACCTTTCCGAGTTGTTCGAAGGTCTCGTTCCGGAACGGCGATGGGGTCGAGTACTCCATGCCGAGCAGCCGGTGGCCTTGGTGCGCGAACTCGACAGTGGTTCGCCGAGGCCAGGGATCGGGATGGGCAAGCGCCACCGCGCGGCCGTGGTGCGGCAGGAAGCCAAAGGTCGGTTCGCCTGCTGAATCGAGACGGTTGATCCAGTTTCGTTGATGCCAGCCCCGCCACGAGAGCAACGCGGTGACGACGAGCGGGAAGGCGATCCATCCGAACAGCGGGACCGAACTGGCCGTGCCTGCCGACAGCCAGTAGAGGCTCGTCAGCGAAAACGCGATCCCGGAGAGCGCGTAACAGATCGCGGCCCTGGCCGCACGGCGCGCCTCGAGCCAGTTCGCGAGCCACAGCAGGCCGAAGGAGAGCGCGTAACCGCCGACGATGAACCAGGGGCCGAGCAGATCTGTCATCCGCTTACTGGCCCATGTCGAGATCTTCGCGGGTTTCTTCGGCGCTCTGGCCGTTGCCGGGATGCTCTCGCTTGAGATAGTCGATCGTCTTGTTCGTTCCCTTGTAAGCGGCCTTGCCGGTGTACGCCGAGCCCTTCGACAGGTCGCCAGGGGTGATCCCGGTCGTCTCTTTGACGGTTTCGTCGAAGAACTTGCGCGGCACGCTCGTGAACACGTCCTTCGCCGCCTGCCCGTACGCGGCGCCCTGTGCGTTCAGGCCTTTGGCCAGTGCGCCGGTGATCGCCTTCTCCTCGCCGGGGGTCATGCCGACCTTGCCCGCCTTGGTGAGCTTCGAACCCTGCTTGACCAGGTCGTCGCTCCACTTCATCAGGAAGCCCATGAACTTGTCGAGCAGCTTGCCGAGCTTGCCGAGATGCTTGGTGATCTTGCCGAGTGCACTCGCCGCCTTCGCGACCGATGCCGCCATCGCCCCCGCGACCGACGAGCCGAAGCTCACGATCGAAGCGGCCAGTGCCGGCAGCCAGATGTAGATGAGCCAGCTGACCAGCTCCGAAATGATGGCCTTGACGACCTCTTCGATGACGGTCATGACCATCGACCACATCTGCAGCGTGTCGGCGACCGCGCCGGCGGCGGAGCCGATGCCCTCGATGCCCTGTGCGAACTCGGCCAGCGCCTTCTTGGCCGCCCCGCCTCCCTCGCCTTGCCAATCCTTGAGCGCTTCGTCCCCGACCTGGACGAACTCCTCGGCCAGGGTGACGAAGCCCTTGCCGATCGTGACGAAGTTGCCGGAGGCCGTCTTGAGCACGGGGCCGTCCCCGGTCACCATGTGCAGCGCGTCCTGGAGAGGCTGAACCAGCTCGAGGAGCATGTTGAGGCCGTTGCTGACCAGCCAGCCGACCGGGTCGAGCGCGAAGCTGGCCATGTCCAAGGTCGCGCCTGCCACGAAGCCCGCGCCGTCCTGCAACAATTGCCCGCTCGCCGCGGCGACGTCGCCGACGTCCTTCGCGGAGCCGAACTTCCTGTAGGCGTTCTCGATGGTTTCGACGCCCTTGCCGACGACCGGCGCCTTCTTGGCGGTGTCGCCGACATTCTTCAAGAAGCTGTCGTCGTAGCCTTTGAGGTTGTTCTTGACGCCGTCGGCGACGCTGTCCTGCCCCATGCTTCCCCCTTGCTCAGAGCGGTCCGTCGATGTCGGCCTTGAACTTGCCGAAGGTCAGCACGGCGTCCTTTTCATGGCCGTCGTAGATGCTCGCGGCCTGATTGAGCTTGCCCTGGAACGCGCCGACCCCGGTCTTCATCAGCTCCAGCAGCTGTCTGAGCTCGTCGAGCTTGCTCGTATAGGTCTGCTTGACCGCCAGCCCGATCAACCCCCAGGACCGGTCGGTGACGTCGGCCTGGTTTACGAGGTCGCCGAACTTGGCCGCTTCTCCCGTGTAGTGATCGAGGCCGGTGGCGTACTTGGTGATCGCCGCGGTGTCGACCTGGTGACCGCCGTTCGTCGGGCTCATCGGTGGTCCTCCTCGTCGCTGAACAGGTTCTTGAGGAACTGGTCGCCCGCCGAAGCCGAGGGCGGCGCAGGCGGAGGCGCCTGAGGCGTCCGGCGGTCGTCACGGAGAAGACCGTTGTTCGCGAAATCCTCGTCGTCCGCGGCCGGCGCTGCCTGCCGCGGCTGCTCCTCCGGCAGGTTGGACTCCAGTTCTTCGACGGTGGTTCCCAAACCGGCTGCCTGAGCTTCCAGGACTTGTTCGGACACATTCAGGCCGAAGGCCGTTCCCACGTGCTCGTCGACGATGCCCGCCTGCTTGCGCGCGGATTCGGCGACGGCCTGGTGCAGGGTCGTCAGGATGGCGGACGCCAGCTGGTCCGGCTGCTGCCGGAGCGCGTCCGCGGTGAGCCGGAGATCTTTGATCGACCCGCTCGGGCCCGCGACGACGGTGACCGACCGGTCCGCCGACATCACTTCGGCCTCGAGCGCGTTCAGCTCCTCCTGCATGTCGCCGACCTTCGCGAACTGCGCTTCGGCCTGCTTGAGCTTCGTCTGGAACTTGTCGAACTCCGCGACGAGCCGTTCCATCTCCGCCGACACTGACGCTCACCCCTTCCCCTGCTCCCTGGCGTGCTGTGCGGATTATGCCGCTTCTGTCGCGTTCGCGCCGGAGGGTCGCGGAATCCGGCCTGGGTGGTTCAGCGGAGCGTAAGTGCGAAAGTTCCCGGGATTCGATCACGAAAAGGTAACGAACATAACGGGCGAACGGCCCCTCTCCGGCGGCCGAAATGCCGAACATACGGTGGGCCGAACGGAGCATCGCAGGTCAGCGCCGCCGCTCGGGTCGCGCGCGGGGTCGGTGGGCAGGCAACTCGGCCCAGTTCGTGGGATATTCACCCCTTCGGTCGACGTTCCCATGATTGATCACCGCATTGACAGTGCGTGCGGTTCGCCAGAGTATTTCGCGCATGTCCTTTCCGGTTGCCCTGGTGTGGCGTCTGCACGTGGATCTGCGCCAGCAGGCCAGTGCGCTGTGTAGGGATTCCTGACCTTTCTCCCGGCCGTCTCCGGCTGGTTGATTTCTCTTGCCCCGCAACGGGTTTCGCTGATCCGAGGGGATGAACGCTTTCTCTGTTCGGGGTGGGTTCCGTGCTGCCCTCGGAACGGGGAAAGAAGTGCCTTCGCGGGCGCTTCACGGAAACACAAACAGGGAGACACAATGCGATTCAGCTCCTCCTCGGGCGCCCCGCCCCGATGGCGGAAAGCGCTGACCGTCGCCGGTGCGGTCGCGCTCGCGATCGGTGCGGTGACCTACACCGGGTCCAGCACCAGCGCTTACGCCGACGTCCAGGTGGTCACCGACGCCAAGACCGCGTCCGACGGCAAGCAGTACTGGGTGCAGAACCACCTGGTGAGCAAGGACCTCGCCGCGCAGGCGCGTTCCGCGGACGGCACGCCGAAGAAGTGGCTGCTGGTCTGGGCGGGCGACGAGAACATCGCCGACACCGCGGTGAAGGACGTCAAAAACCTGCCGGGTTCGCTCGGCGGCGGGCTCGGCAAAATCAAGAATGCCTTGCCCGGTCCCGATTTCCTCGCGGTGATCGACGCGACGCAGGGCTCGCCGACGTACGGCAAGGTGGTGAACACCGCGACGGTCGGGCCGCTCGTCGAAAACGAGCCGCACCACATGCAATACGTGTGGCACAAGGGCGACACGATTTACGCCGGTGCGTTGTTCGCCGCGGCGACGTACGCGTTCGACGTCAGTGCGTTGCCGCAGTTGAAACTGAAGGGCATCAGCCTGCCGACGCAGACGCTCGGCGGCTCTGTGCCCGACGCGTACTGGGTGCTGAAGGACGGCACCGCGTACGGCACGTACATGGGCGGTCCGGTCGTGCCCGGTCCGTACGCGTACCAGGACGGCTCTACGCAGATCGGCAACGGTTTCGCGGGCAGCCCGGGCGAGGTCGTGCACTTCGACCAGAACGCGCAGGTGCTGTCGCAGAATCCGGCGGCGACCCCGCAGGGCGACAACGCGAAGCTGTGCGACAACCTGCCGCAGCTGGGCAAACCGTCCTGCGCGAACCCGCACGGCGTCCAGGCGCGCGAGGACCTCAACACTCTCGTCACCAGTGACTACGCCGAACCGCGCAACATCATTCTCGACCCGGTGAAGCAGCCGTCGCCGTATCTGCGGCGTCCGACGATCCGCACCTGGGACATCTCCGACCGCAACCACCCGAAGCTGAAGGCGGTGTCCTACCTGCAGGACGGGCCGCGGGCGAACCCGGCGGACCCGCTGCATTCGGAAAGCCGCGCGGTCATGGAGACCACGGTGACGAACCTGCCCGGCCACAAGGGCGCGTTCGCCGAGACGATGCAGGGCGGCGCGATCTTCTACACGCCGGACATCACGGCGAAGGATCCGCACTGGATCGAGGTGTTCGACGACGGCGCCGCGGGCAAGCCGATCTACTCGCAGAACGACTCCAACGGAGCCAGCTCCAACGGCGGCTGGCTGCAGACCAGCCCGGACGACCGGTTCCTGTACCACGCGGTGCAGGGCAGGCAGAAGGGCGCGCTCGGCCCGGACGACCCCGGCACCACCGGCGGCGTGTACGTGCTCGACATCCAGAAGCTGGTCGCGGCGGGCGACAAGGTCGAGGACATCAAGGGCCGCGTCGACACCAAGGAGAAGGCGCAGCAGGGCGGCGGGGGAGACCTGCCGACCGTCGTCGGCTCCGCGCCGATCAACCCGGGTGTGCCCGGGGCGGGCCCGCACTGGGGCGCGTACGACAACTTCGCGCTCGGCCCGGACGGTTTCTACCACGAAACCACGCAGCCGCAGCACATCGCGGTGTCGAACTACTTCGTCGCCCGGTCCGGTTTGGACGGTGACCACAAGGTCAACCTGCTGAACCTGTCGCCCGACGGGAAGCTCGCGGTCGATCAGAACTTCCGCGACGAGTTCACCGGCCAGGTGGGCATCAACTTCAACCGGAAGTCGTGGCCGCACGGGGACTTCGGCAACGCCAAGCCGCACTCCGAGCTGTTCGTGGTCGCCGACCAGAACGTGAAGTAACTCCTCCCCGGTGCGCGGGCGCCCCGTCCGCGCACCGGGATCTTCTCCCCGGAAGGTCTCCATGGATCACCACGTCACTCCGGTCGCCACCGGATCGTCCGGTGTGGACAGTGCCGCGCTGGTGCTGCGGCTGATACTGCTGCTGGCGACGGCATTCCTCGCCGGCACCGGGATTCTGCGTCCGCTCGTCGGCCCGCTGCCGCGCAAGCTGTGGATCACCACCGGCGCGCTGGGCGTCGGCTCTGCGGTGCTGGCCGCGGTTTCGGCGGCCACGGTCGACGTCAACCTCGTCGCGCTGATCGTGCACATCGTGCTCGCGCTGGCGGTTCCGGTGCTGCTGCGGTGGCCCTCGGCAGGCCGTTGGGCTTCGCTTGCTCTCGTCGTGCTCGTGGTGCTCGAGACCTCTGTCGATGGCACGGGTATCTCCTTCGCCATCGACACCGTGTACGTCGCCGCGGCCGCATTGTGGTTCGGCGTGACACTGCTGTCGGCATGGGTGCCGGTGGAGGAGTGGCGCTCGACGCCGTTGCGCGTCGGTCCGCTGTCGGTCAGCCTCGCCGGACTGTTGACTCTCGCGGGCGTTGTACAACTCGGCGTCTCTGGAGTCGCCTTCGACCGACGGCTGTACGAAACGCTCTTCGGCATCTCGCTGATCGTGGTGGTGCTGCTGCCCGCGGCGGTCACCGTGGTGTCGGCAATCTTGTTGTCCCGCAACGCTTCCATCCGCGGCTACCGATACGGCGTCGCGGGCGTCGCACTCGGCTTCGTCGCGTGGAGTGCGCTGGCCGCCGTGCCGCAGCCCGCACCGCTGCCTGTGCCCGGCGTGCCGCTGCTGGCGGACGCGACCGTCGGCGGCGCGACCGTGCCGGTGCTGGTCAGCCCGCAGCGGCCCGGACGCAACCTCGTGCACTTCCCGTCGAGCGCGGGCACGGACCTGTCCGCCGGCGTCGAGGGCGGGATCGTGACCACCGCGTCGGCACGCGCCGGTGCGGAAGGCAGCTGGGTCGAGGTCGACCTTCCGCCCGGACGCAGCACTCTCGTCGTGCACAAGGGCGACGCGACCACCACAGTCGACGTCGACGCGGGTACCGAGGCAGGTCCAGCGGGGTCCGACGCCGACGCGCCGGAATGCGCGGAAGCCGCGCTCGGCGGTCTGGTGGCGGGGAAACGCGACGTGCTCACCAGTTGCCCGGCGGACGCCTTGTCGCCCGAGGACCGCGGTTCGCTGGTGAAGCTGGTCGAATTCCTCGCCTCGCGGAAGCCGTCGGCGATCACCTTGGTCGAGGACCGGTCCCCGCGGGGCGGGCAGGCCGCGCAGCTCGTGCGCGAAACCGCCGGCCGCGTCGGCCTGCCGGTGCGCCCGGACGCGGCGGCGGACACCGCGCTGGTCGTCGTCTCCGGCTGGAGCGACGGGTACCTCGCGATGAGCCGCGCCGCCGAATCGCAACGGCTCAAACCGACCCACCAGTTCGGCCTGTACCTCGCGCCGTGGCTGCTCAACGGACCCATCGTGAACACCGTGGCCAGCGCCGCCATGCCGCTGCGCTTCGACCCGCGCGACCAGCTCGCGGTCAGCTACGCGGTGGCGGTCGGCAACAGCTTCGGCGGCGAAAGCCCGTCGCTGGGCGGTTTCCGGACCTGGCTCGGTCCACAGTGGACAGCGGTGAACGGCGAGGTGCAGCTCTTCGCGGCCGCCCAGGTCAACGCGATGCCGATGTACCCCAACGAACCGCACGCGCCCGGCATGCAGGCCGCGCGCGACTACGCCGGGCAATGGATTCCCGACGGAACCATCGTCCCGATCAGCGGCGCGCTCCGCTGACCCGCAGTTCCCCGAAAAACCCCGAAGAAAGACATCTCAGGTTGTTAGAAGTCAAGCCGTGTGGGCTGGAGGAGGTGGGAAGGCTTGGTGTTCGTCGTAGAGGCGGTCCGTCTGCAGGCAGTGGTGGAGTTGTCCGAGGAATTTGTTGAACAGGTGGCGTTGGGCTTGGTGGTTCCAGTCTCCGGCGGCGCGGCGGGTGTCGAAGTGGCGTCGTGCGCCGGGGCTGGCTCGCAGCGAGGCGAGCGCCCAGACGGGTCCGACTGCGGCGAGGCGGCGGTTTTTGATGTGGCGGTGCGAGACCACGGTTTTTCGGCCGCTGGCGCGGGTGATCGGTGCGGATCCGGCGTAGGCCTTCAGTCCGCGGGGATCGGTGAAGCGGGTGCGGTCGTCTCCGATTTCGGCGAGCACCCGGGCGCCGGCCAGCAGTCCGAGGCCGGGGAAGCTGGTGATGATCGTGGCGTCCGGGTGCTGTTCAAAATGTGTCCGTGCCGCCTCCGCCAGACTGTCGGAGGCGGCGCAGGCGGCCTCGAATTGGCTCAGCAGAGCCGAAAACTGGATGCCCATCGCGTTCTCCACGATCGGCGGTTGCCGCAGCCGCTCGGACCGGAACACGCCGTGGAGGCGGTCGACGTCGGCATCGACGTTGCGGCGGCGTCCGGCCTTGGTCAGCAGTGTCCGCAGCCGGGCGCGGGTCAGTGTCGCTGCGAGCGCGGGTGTCGGGGCGGCGGCGAGGACGGTGCGGGCGTCGCGGCGGGCCAGGCCGCCCTCGGGCTGTCCGGCGAACGCTTCCAGCGCCGCGGGGTAGAACTCCTTGAGCAGCGACCGGAGCTGGTTGCCCAGCTGCTGGCGGGCCCAGACCGCGTCCTGTTGCGCTCGTGCCAGCACCCGCACCGCTTGGGCCAGTTCGGTGTCGGCCGGCAGCGGTCGGTGCGCGGCCGCGTCGGTGCGCACGATGTTGGCCAGCAGCGCGGCGTCCGCGGCGTCGGACTTCGCGCCCGACACCTGGTGCCGGGCCCGGTAGCGCGATGCCGAGAGGGGGTTGATCGCGTAAATGGTGCGGCCGGTGGAGCGCAGCGCGGCGACGAGCAGCCCGTGGTCGGTTTCGATGCCGACCGGGATCTGCGCGTCGGCGGTGTCTCCGGCCTCGGCGAGCAGGTCGAGCAGCCGGGCGAACCCGGTGGCGTCGTCGCCGATGCGGGCTTTGGCGATCACGGTTGCGGTGTCGTCGATGATGGCGACGTCGTGGTGGGATTCGGCCCAGTCGATGCCGCAGAACAGTGTCAAACCGTCACGTTTCCTTTCCTGTTGCTGCTGCTCACGGGTCCAGGCGGGGTCACGCAGCGCCCTAATCGCGGGACTCGGCGGTCCGTCATCTCAGTAGCCGTTCGTGACTCCAGCACACCGCAGGGTCCTCGTTCTGTCGAAGAGCTCGAAGCTCGGGAACACATCGAGAGGTCACCTCCTGCGGCGGACTCGGGCCACGACATCCCACCACCACGATCACCAGTCCACCGGCGGACGCGCCGTTCTTTCACAAGTCGTCGAACGACGGGAACCCACAGGCGTCGCCCGCCGGCGGACCAGCACCAACCGACCCGGTCACGAGCCGGAAGAACTATCCCTACTACCGATTAGGAAACCCCTGATGAAACGCACTGCCGTCCGGATCCTGCTGCCGCTCGCCGCGGCCGGGGCGTTCGCCGGATTCGCCGGGGGAGTGGCTGACGCCGCTACCCCCGCCGCCCCCGGCACGCCCGCCGCGGGACTGCCCTCGCTGCCGACCGGCGGGCTCCCCTCCCTTCCGACGGGTGGCCTTCCGTCGCTGCCGACCGGCGGCCTGCCCTCGCTGCCGGGCCTGCCCGGACTCCCCGGCGCGCCGACCGGCGGCAACCCGTCGGTCTGGGTCGTCCCCGGTCTCGACGCGGGCAGCCTCCTCGGCCCGACCACCCAGGCCCCGGCCCAGCTCCTCGCGCCGGTGTTCAACCTCGTGACCGCCGTTTCCTGAGCCGTTTCCCGAGCACTGAAGGAGAAAGCCATGAAGAAGACAGTCGTCCGCGCCGTCGCCGCCACCGCGCTCGCCGGGGCCTCGGTGCTCGGCGCCGCGGCTCCCGCGCTGGCCGCCACGCAGGACCAGCCCGGCGTCACGGTCGTCGACGAGCCGGACACGTCGAACTTGAACAACATCTGGACGTTCGCGCCGCTGGGCGTGCCCGTGCTGGGCCTGATCCAGTCGCTGAACGGCGTCCCCGGCCGGATCCTGCCCGGCTGACCCGGCTCCGCCGGCGGTTCCCCTCGTCCCCGGGAACCGCCGGCGGCCCGGGCGAGGTCCCGAAAGAAGGAACATGGACAGACAGCTGATCGGCCGGCTCGCGATCGCCGGCATCGCGGTGGCCGCCGTCGCCGCGACCGTCGTGATCCTCGGCGCCGGCGACGACCCCGCGCCCGCCCCGGCCGCCGTCTCCGCGCCGACCGCCGGCGTGCCGCCGCGCGCCCCGGACCGCACGATCACCCGCACCCTGGCCCCGACGACGTCCACCGCGTCGGTCGCGCCCGCTCCGTCCAGCTGGCAGATCACCTACGAACTCGCGGGTTCCGGCACCGCCACCGTGGTTTACGACGACAACGGCCTCGGCCTGGTGCACCAGGAACTGTCCGTGCCCCTGCCCTGGAGCAAGACCCTGACCTGGCCGAAGACGGCCGTCGCGCCGACCGTGCAGCTGATGGGCCAGTCGAGCGGCCCGGTCGAATGCCGGATTTCGGTGAACGGCGTGCTGGCCCGGTCCGCGAAAGCCGCCGACGGCGAGGTCGCGAGCTGCGCGGGACGGCTCAGCTGAGGTTCTTGGAGAACCAGTGTTCGGCGTACTGGTCGTCGTTGAACGCCTCGACCTCCGTGTAGCCCATCGACGCATACAGCGCGCGTGCTTCGACCAGATCGTCCCGGGTGTCCAGCCGCATCCGGGACGAGCCCAGCCGCTTCGCCGCTTCCTCGGCCGCCGTGACGATCAGCTTCCCGCCGCCGTGCCCGCGATGCTCCGGGCGGATGTAGACCTTCGTCAACGCGCTCAGCCCCGGCTCGACCATCCGAACCCCGACACAGCCGGCGGGCTTCCCGTCCCGGTAGGCCATCAGGAAAGCCCCGGTCGGCGGGACGAGGTCGTCGCTGGGCTCGTCGGCCAGCGCTTCGTCCACCTCGGCGCGCGTGGCCGGGCGGCCGTAATACCGCGACGCGACCTCGTCCAGGTACTCGCGCAGAATCGCCGCGGCCTCGGGTTGTCCGGGCGCGATTTCGCCGATCTTCCAGTCCACGTCTCTCATCTTGGGGAGGCCGTCCACCGATTTCCCCGGCAGGTACCGTGCAGAACGGCAGGGGAACCGAACGAGGAGGCGACATGGACGGCAGCCAGAACGTCGACCAGCCGGGGGACAAGAAGACCGGCGGCAGCCATGCCGCGCCGGAGGGGGCCGGAGTGCACCCGCTGATCGATCTGTCGCGCGACCCCAACCCGGGCAAGCCCGACCACGCGAAGCCCGACGAGGACTGACCCCGGCCCGGCCCGGCGGGTGCACGCCGCCGGGCCGGTTCCGCGGTCCCGTCCCGGTGAGGCGATCGTCACCCCGGGACCCGCTCCATTGTGGAGCTCCCAGCGGCTCTTCTTCTTGCCGCCGACGAATTTCTCTCGCGTTTTTGACGCCCCCCGCGCGCCCGGCCGGACTATTCCGGCGGACGGCGCCCGCCGCGGGTCCATCCCGTGGTCGTCCCGTCCCGGCATCCGAACCGGAGGGCGCTCTGACCGCGGCAACTCCTCCGGGAATAGCGTCCCGGCGCGTGGCGTTCTGCATCCCGGGAAGTCCCGCGCGGCGCCGTCCCAAGGCCCCGATCTGGGGTTACGATGACCGGTCGGCGACCGTAGCGACCCCCCGCCCGGACCGCTCCGCGAGTGGACGGGTATCTTTGGAGACCGTGCCCGGCAGGCGTCGGGCCGCTCCGCGTGCCGTTGGGCATGAGCGGGGTGCTTTTGCACCCGGTTCACCGGCCTCGCCACGTGGGGTTCCGACGGAAAATCCCTCCGGGAAGTTACCGGTCGCGAGACCGTGACGCGGGCCGACACGCCCGACCGCGGGGACCGGTGAAGACACGAAGAAGCAAGATCACGACAGGAAGCTGGTCCATTGCCCACGATCCAGCAGCTGGTCCGCAAGGGCCGCCAGGACAAGGCTGCCAAGCAGAAGACCGCGGCCCTCAAGGGGAGCCCGCAGCGTCGTGGCGTGTGCACCCGCGTGTACACCACGACCCCGAAGAAGCCGAACTCGGCCCTGCGCAAGGTTGCTCGTGTGAAGCTGACCAGCGGCATCGAGGTCACCGCATACATCCCCGGTGAGGGTCACAACCTCCAGGAGCACTCGATGGTGCTCGTGCGCGGCGGTCGTGTGAAGGACCTGCCGGGTGTTCGGTACAAGATCATCCGCGGTTCGCTCGACACCCAGGGTGTGAAGAACCGGAAGCAGGCGCGCAGCCGTTACGGCGCGAAGAAGGAGAAGAGCTAATGCCTCGCAAGGGTCCGGCGCCGAAGCGGCCGCTGATCTCCGACCCCGTCTACGCCTCCCCGCTGGTCACCCAGCTGGTGAACAAGGTGCTGAAGGACGGCAAGCGGTCCCTGGCCGAGCGCATTGTCTACGGCGCTCTCGAAGGCGCTCGCGAGAAGACCGGCACCGACCCGGTCGTCACGCTGAAGCGCGCGCTCGACAACGTGAAGCCCACCATCGAGGTGAAGAGCCGACGCGTCGGCGGCGCCACCTACCAGGTGCCGATCGAGGTCAAGCCCGGCCGCTCCACCACGCTGGCCCTGCGCTGGCTGGTCTCCTTCTCGCAGCAGCGCCGCGAGAAGACGATGATCGAGCGTCTGCAGAACGAGCTTCTGGACGCGAGCAACGGCCTTGGCGCCAGCGTCAAGCGCCGCGAAGACACGCACAAGATGGCCGAGTCCAACAAGGCCTTCGCGCACTACCGCTGGTGATGACCGCCCGGCTGCCGATAGAAGCCATGCCGGGCCCCACGTTCGAGACAGGGGAACATTCTCGTGGCACGTGAAGTGCTGACCGACCTCAACAAGGTCCGCAACATCGGCATCATGGCGCACATCGACGCCGGTAAGACCACCACCACCGAGCGGATCCTGTTCTACACCGGGATCAACTACAAGCTCGGCGAAGTCCACGACGGCGCCGCCACGATGGACTGGATGGAGGAGGAGCAGAAGCGGGGCATCACCATCACCTCGGCTGCGACCACCACCTTCTGGAACGACTACCAGATCAACCTGATCGACACCCCCGGGCACGTCGACTTCACCGTCGAGGTGGAGCGCAACCTGCGGGTGCTCGACGGCGCGGTCGCCGTCTTCGACGGCAAGGAAGGCGTCGAGCCGCAGTCCGAGCAGGTCTGGAGGCAGGCGGACAAGTACGACGTCCCGCGCATCTGCTTCGTCAACAAGATGGACAAGCTGGGCGCGGACTTCTACTACACCCTGAAGACCATCGAGGACCGTCTCGGCGTCCGGCCGCTGGCCATCCAGCTGCCGATCGGCGCGGAGAACGACTTCGAGGGCGTCATCGACCTGGTCCGGATGAAGGCCCTGGTCTGGCGCGGCGAGGTCAAGAAGGGCGAGGACTACGCCGTCGAGGACATCCCGGCCGAGCTGGCCGACCGCGCGGCCGAGTACCGCGAGAAGCTGATCGAGGCCGTCTCGGAGACCGACGACGCGCTGATGGAGAAGTTCCTCGAGGGCGAAGAGCTGTCCGAGGACGAGATCAAGAACGGCATCCGCCACCTCGTCGTCACCCGCGAGGCGTTCCCGGTCCTGGCCGGCTCCGCGTTCAAGAACAAGGGCGTGCAGCCGATGCTGGACGCGGTCATCGACTACCTGCCGTCCCCGCTGGACGTGCCGCCGGTCGAGGGCCTGCTGCCGGACGGCGAGACCCCGGTCACCCGGCACGCGACGACCGAGGAGCCGTTCTCCGCGCTCGCGTTCAAGATCGCCGCGCACCCGTTCTTCGGCAAGCTGACCTACATCCGGGTCTACTCGGGCAAGGTCGCCGCCGGAGCGCAGGTCGTCAACGCGACCAAGGAGCGCAAGGAGCGCATCGGGAAGATCTTCCAGATGCACTCCAACAAGGAGAACCCGGTCGACGAGGCCCTGGCCGGCCACATCTACGCGGTCATCGGCCTGAAGGACACCACGACCGGCGACACCCTCGCGGACCCGCAGAACCCGGTCGTCCTCGAGTCGATGACCTTCCCGGACCCGGTCATCAAGGTGGCCATCGAGCCGAAGACGAAGGCCGACCAGGAAAAGCTCTCCCTGGCGATCCAGAAGCTCGCCGAGGAGGACCCCACGTTCCAGGTCAACCTGGACGAGGAGACCGGTCAGACGATCATCGCCGGCATGGGCGAGCTCCACCTCGAGGTGCTCGTCAACCGGATGAAGTCCGACTACAAGGTCGAGGCGAACATCGGCAAGCCGCAGGTCGCCTACCGCGAGACCATCAAGAAGACCGTGGACAAGCTCGACTACGTCCACAAGAAGCAGACCGGTGGTTCCGGCCAGTTCGCGAAGGTCATCGTGAAGCTGGAGCCGCTCGAGCGCACCGACGGTGCTCTCTACGAGTTCGACAACAAGGTGACCGGTGGCCGCGTGCCGCGGGAGTACATCCCGTCGGTCGACGCGGGCGCCCAGGACGCGATGCAGTACGGCGTGCTGGCCGGCTACCCGCTCGTCGGGTTGAAGTTCACCTTGTTGGATGGCGCGTACCACGAGGTCGACTCTTCCGAAATGGCGTTCAAGATCGCCGGTTCCATGGCGATGAAGGAAGCCGCGAAGAAGGCCGGCCCGGTCATCCTCGAGCCGATGATGGCCGTCGAGGTCACGACTCCCGAGGACTACATGGGTGACGTGATCGGCGACCTCAACTCCCGCCGTGGCCAGATCCAGGCCATGGAGGAGCGCGCCGGTACCCGTGTCGTCAAGGCACTGGTCCCGCTGTCGGAGATGTTCGGCTACGTCGGCGACCTGCGGTCCCGTACCCAGGGCCGGGCGAACTACTCCATGGTGTTCGACTCCTACGCCGAGGTTCCCGCGAACGTCGCGAAGGAAATCATCGCGAAGGCGACGGGGGAGTAATCCCCTCCGCTCGCGGGCATTAAGGGACTCTCCTGAACGTCCGCAGCAACGACGAAGGAACATTCGCGGGGCGGCAGCCACGCTGCCCCGCGAGCACAAAGCAAATCCAGTCCAGGAGGACATTCCAGTGGCGAAGGCGAAGTTCGAGCGGAGCAAGCCGCACGTCAACATCGGCACCATCGGTCACGTCGACCACGGCAAGACCACGCTGACCGCGGCGATCACCAAGGTTCTGCACGACGCGTACCCGGAGCTGAACGAGGCCCGTGCGTTCGACCAGATCGACAACGCGCCGGAAGAGAAGCAGCGCGGCATCACGATCAACATCTCGCACGTCGAGTACCAGACCGAGAAGCGTCACTACGCGCACGTGGACGCCCCGGGTCACGCTGACTACATCAAGAACATGATCACCGGCGCCGCCCAGATGGACGGCGCGATCCTGGTGGTCGCGGCGACCGACGGCCCGATGCCGCAGACCCGCGAGCACGTGCTGCTGGCCCGCCAGGTCGGCGTGCCCTACATCGTGGTGGCGCTGAACAAGGCCGACATGGTCGACGACGAGGAGATCCTCGAGCTCGTCGAGCTGGAGGTCCGCGAGCTGCTGTCCTCGCAGGAGTTCCCGGGCGACGACGCGCCGGTCGTGCGCGTGTCCGGCCTCAAGGCCCTCGAGGGCGACCAGAAGTGGGCCGACGCCGTGCTCGAGCTGATGCACGCCGTCGACGACAACGTTCCGGACCCGGTGCGTGACCTCGAGAAGCCGTTCCTGATGCCGATCGAGGACGTCTTCACCATCACCGGTCGCGGCACCGTCGTGACCGGTCGCGTGGAGCGCGGCCAGGTCAACGTGAACGAAGAGGTCGAGATCGTCGGCATCCGCGAGAAGTCGACCAAGACCACCGTCACCGGTGTCGAGATGTTCCGCAAGCTGCTCGACTCGGGCCAGGCGGGCGACAACGTCGGCCTCCTGCTCCGCGGCATCAAGCGCGAGGACGTCGAGCGCGGCCAGGTCGTCGTGAAGCCGGGCACCACCACCCCGCACACCGAGTTCGAGGGCCGGGTCTACATCCTGTCCAAGGACGAGGGCGGCCGGCACACCCCGTTCTTCAACAACTACCGCCCGCAGTTCTACTTCCGCACCACGGACGTGACCGGCGTCGTGACCCTCCCCGAGGGCACCGAGATGGTCATGCCGGGCGACAACACGGACATCAGCGTCGTGCTGATCCAGCCGGTCGCCATGGACGAGGGTCTGCGCTTCGCCATCCGCGAGGGTGGCCGGACCGTCGGCGCGGGCCAGGTTACCAAGATCATCAAGTGACGTCGGCGCCCTGAATTCGGGTCAATACACCCCCGAGTTCAGGGCGTCAACTCACGTGTGCGACACTATTCAGGTTGCTCGTCCTGGGGCGGCCGAATCCTTCTCGGTTTTCAATCGACTGGGTTCCGGCCGCCCTGGCGCGAGTGGCCACGGTCCGTGGAGCTCTTCCTTCGGGTGAGGCTAGCGGGCAAAGGCCAGTAGGGACGACCTCCGGGGCGGCCCGCGGCCTCCTCACGTAGAGGAAGACCAGGCAAGACGACGATCCTTAGGGATCCGTCTGTGCGGCGGGCGCGACACGCCCGACCGCGTGGACCGGGGACAGGGCCGTTGAACTGCTGAAACCCGGGTTCCGGCCCAGGTTGACGAGACAAAGCGGCACGAGACGACAAGGAACGCAGCCACCATGGCGGGACAGAAGATCCGCATCCGGCTCAAGGCCTACGACCACGAGGCGATCGACACCTCGGCGCGCAAGATCGTGGAAACGGTCACGCGCACCGGCGCCCGTGTTGTCGGGCCGGTGCCGCTGCCTACCGAGAAGAACGTTTACTGCGTCATCCGCTCGCCGCACAAGTACAAGGACTCGCGCGAGCACTTCGAGATGCGCACGCACAAGCGTCTGATCGACATCCTCGACCCGACGCCGAAGACGGTGGACGCGCTCATGCGCATCGACCTCCCGGCGAGCGTCGACGTCAACATCCAGTAAGCGTTGGGCGAGCGGCGGAGATAAGAACTCATGTCTGACAGGCAAATGAAGGGCATCCTGGGCACCAAGCTCGGCATGACCCAGGTCTTCGACGAACAGAACCGGGTCGTCCCGGTCACTGTCGTCAAGGCCGGTCCGAACGTGGTGACCCAGGTCCGGACCACCGACAAAGACGGCTACGCGGCCGTGCAGCTGGCGTTCGGCGCGGTCGACCCGCGCAAGGTGAACAAGCCGCGCACCGGCCACTTCGACAAGGCGGGCGTGACGCCGCGCCGGCACCTCGCCGAGCTGCGCACCACCGACGCCGAGACCTACGAGGTCGGCCAGGAGATCACCGCCGAGGTGTTCGAGGCCGGCACCACGGTCGACGTGACCGGTACCAGCAAGGGCAAGGGCTACGCCGGTGTCATGAAGCGCCACGGCTTCAAGGGCCAGGGCGCGAGCCACGGTGCGCAGGCCGTGCACCGCAAGCCGGGTTCCATCGGCGGCTGCGCCACGCCGGGCCGCGTGTTCAAGGGCCTGCGGATGGCGGGCCGGATGGGTAGCGACCGGGTCACCACGCAGGGCCTGACCGTGCACGCGGTGCGTGCCGAGGACGGCCTGCTGCTGATCAAGGGCGCGGTGCCCGGTCCCAAGGGCGGCCTGCTGTTCGTGCGCAGCGCCGCGAAGGGTGGTAACTGACGATGACGAGCGTCGAGCTGAAGACCCCGGCCGGTAAAGCCGACGGCACCGTCGAGCTCCCCGGGGAGATCTTCGACGTGCAGGCCAACGTCGCGCTGATGCACCAGGTCGTGGTGGGCCAGCTGGCCGCCGCGCGCCAGGGCACGCACGACACGAAGACCCGCGGTGAGGTCTCCGGTGGCGGCAAGAAGCCGTACCGGCAGAAGGGCACCGGTCGCGCCCGCCAGGGTTCGACCCGCGCGCCGCAGTTCGCCGGCGGTGGCGTCGTGCACGGCCCCACGCCGCGCGACTACACCCAGCGCACCCCGAAGAAGATGAAGGCCGCCGCCCTGCGTGGCGCCCTCTCCGACCGGGCTCGCGCCGGCCAGCTGCACGTCGTGACGGAACTGGTCACCGGCGAGAAGCCGTCGACCAAGGCCGCCAAGACGGCGATCGCCGCCGCGACCCAGGCCAAGCGCGTTCTCGTGGTCCTGCACCGCGACGAGGAGCTCGCCTGGGTGTCCGCGCGGAACCTGCCGTACGTGCACCTGATCTGGGCTGACCAGCTCAACACCTACGACGTCCTGGTCAACGACGACGTCGTGTTCACCAAGGCCGCCTACGACGCGTTCGTGGCAGGTCCCGTCCGCGGGAAGGTCGTCAAGGCCCTCGCGCGTTCGAGCGAGGTTTCGGAAGGGAGTGACGAGAAGTGAGCTCGGTCGCCATCCCGGACCCCCGCGACATCCTGCTCGCGCCGGTGATCTCCGAGAAGTCCTACGGGCTGCTCGAGGACCACAAGTACACGTTCATCGTCCGTCCGGACGCCAACAAGACCCAGATCAAGATCGCGGTCGAGAAGGTGTTCGGCGTGAAGGTCGTCAGCGTCAACACGGCCAACCGCCAGGGCAAGCGGAAGCGGACTCGTACCGGCTTCGGCAAGCGCAAGGACACCAAGCGCGCCATCGTGACTCTTTCGCCGGAAAGCAAGGCGATCGAGATCTTCGGCGGACCCACCGCGTAAAGGACTGAGCTGAGTATGGGCATCCGCAAGTACAAGCCGACGACCCCGGGTCGTCGCGGTTCGAGCGTCTCGGACTTCGCCGAGATCACCCGGTCCACGCCGGAGAAGTCGCTGCTGCGTCCGCTGAGCAAGACCGGCGGCCGCAACGCTTCGGGCAAGATCACCACCCGGCACAAGGGCGGTGGCCACAAGCGCGCCTACCGCGTGATCGACTTCCGTCGCCACGACAAGGACGGCGTGCCGGCCAAGGTCGCGCACATCGAGTACGACCCCAACCGCACCGCGCGCATCGCGCTGCTGCACTACGCCGACGGCGAGAAGCGCTACATCATCGCGCCGGACAAGCTGAAGCAGGGCGACACGGTCGAGAACGGCCCCCGGGCCGACATCAAGCCGGGCAACAACCTGCCGCTGCGCAACATCCCGGTCGGCACCGTGATCCACGCGATCGAGCTCCGCCCCGGCGGCGGCGCGAAGATGGCCCGGTCCGCCGGCGCCCGCGTGCAGCTCGTCGCCAAGGACGGTCCTTACGCCCAGCTGCGTCTCCCCTCGGGCGAGATCCGCAACGTGGACGTGCGCAACCGCGCGACCGTCGGCGAGGTCGGCAACTCGGAGCACTCGAACATCAACTGGGGCAAGGCGGGCCGCAACCGCTGGCGCGGCAAGCGCCCGACCGTCCGCGGTGTCGTGATGAACCCGGTCGACCACCCGCACGGCGGTGGCGAGGGCAAGACCTCCGGTGGCCGTCACCCGGTGAACCCGAACGGCAAGCCCGAAGGCCGCACCCGCAAGAGCAAGCCGTCCGACAAACTGATCGTCCGCCGCCGGCGCACCGGCAAGAAGCGCTGAGCAGGGAGGTAGAAGCACATGCCACGCAGCCTTAAGAAGGGCCCGTTCGTGGACGACCACCTGCTCAAGAAGGTGGACGCGCTGAACGAATCGGGCAAGAAGACCGTGATCAAGACTTGGTCGCGGCGCTCCACGATCATCCCGGACTTCCTGGGACACACGATCGCGGTGCACGACGGCCGCAAGCACGTCCCGGTGTTCGTCACCGAGGCGATGGTGGGTCACAAGCTGGGCGAGTTCGCCCCGACGCGGACCTTCAAGGGCCACATCAAGGACGACCGCAAGTCGCGCCGCCGCTGAGCGGGCCAGAGAAAGTTAAGGGAAGCAGATGAACGCCCAGTCAAACGCCACGGCCACGGCAGAAGAGCTGCCCACGGCCGTCGCGCGGGCTCGTTTCGTCCGGGACGCGCCGATGAAGGTGCGCCGGGTGATCGAGCTCGTCAAGGGTCGTAGCGTCAGCGAGGCCTTGGCCGTGCTCCGGTTCGCGCCGCAGGCGGCCAGCACGCCGCTCGCGAAGGTCATCGCCAGCGCGGCGGCCAACGCCGAGAACAACCTCCAGCTGGACCCGGAGACGCTCTGGATCAAGTCCGCGACCGCCGACGAGGGCCCGACCCTCAAGCGCATCCGTCCGCGTGCCCAGGGCCGTGCGTACCGGATCCGCAAGCGCACCAGCCACATCACCGTGGTGGTCGAGTCGCGGCCTGCGGAGAAGAAGAGCAACAAGAAGGCAGGTGGCCGGTAGTGGGCCAGAAGATCAACCCGCACGGCTTCCGCCTGGGTATCACCACTGACTGGAAGTCGCGCTGGTACGCCGACAAGCAGTACGCGGAGTACGTGGCCGAGGACGTCAAGATCCGCAAGCTGCTCTCCACCGGCATGGAGCGCGCCGGCATCTCCAAGGTCGAGATCGAGCGCACCCGTGACCGCGTCCGCGTCGACATCCACACCGCCCGGCCGGGCATCGTCATCGGCCGCCGCGGCGCGGAGGCCGACCGGATCCGCGGCGCGCTGGAGAAGCTGACCAAGAAGCAGGTCCAGCTGAACATCCTCGAGGTGAAGAACCCCGAGGCCGACGCGCAGCTGGTCGCCCAGGGCGTCGCGGAGCAGCTGAGCAACCGCGTGGCGTTCCGCCGCGCGATGCGCAAGGCGATCCAGACCTCCATGCGCTCGCCGCAGGTCAAGGGCATCCGCGTGCAGTGCGGCGGTCGTCTCGGCGGCGCCGAGATGTCCCGTTCCGAGCACTACCGCGACGGCCGGGTCCCGCTGCACACGCTGCGCGCTGACATCGACTACGGCTTCTTCGAGGCCAAGACGACGTTCGGCCGCATCGGCGTGAAGGTGTGGATCTACAAGGGCGAGCTGGTCGGCGGGCTGAAGGCGCGCGCCGAGCGCGACGCCGCCGCGTCGGCAGCGGACCGCGCGCCGCGCCGCGACCGCGGCGACCGGCCGTCCCGGCCGCGTCGTTCCGGTTCGTCGGGCACGACCCCGACCTCGACCGAGGCCGGACGCGCCGCCGCCGCTGCGAAGAGCGACAACGCGACCGAGGCGGCCCCGGCCACCGAGACCGCAGAAAAGACGGAGGGCTGAGACGTGCTCATCCCGCGCAGGGTCAAGCACCGCAAGCAGCACTCCCCGAAGCGCCACGGCGCCGCCAAGGGCGGTACCAAGGTCAACTTCGGCGAGTACGGCATCCAGGCGCTTGAGCACAGCTACGTGACGAACCGGCAGATCGAGTCCGCTCGTATCGCCATGACCCGTCACATCAAGCGTGGCGGCAAGGTGTGGACCACGATCTACCCGGACCGCCCGCTGACCAAGAAGCCGGCGGAAACCCGCATGGGTTCCGGCAAGGGTTCGCCCGAGTGGTGGATCGCCAACGTGAAGCCGGGCCGCGTGATGTTCGAGATCAGCTTCCCGAACGAGGAGACCGCCCGCGAGGCGCTCCGCCGCGCGATCCACAAGCTGCCCATGAAGTGCCGCATCGTGACCCGGGAAGGTGAGTTCTGATGGCTAACGGAGCCGCACAGGCATCCGAGCTGCGTGAGCTCACCGCCGAAGAGCTCGTGCTGCGTCTGAAGGAATACAAGGAGGAGCTTTTCAACCTCCGCTTCCAGATGGCGACCGGGCAGCTGGACAACAACCGTCGGCTGCGCACCGTCCGCACGGACATCGCGCGGATCTACACGGTCATGCGCGAGCGCGAGCTCGGGCTGTCCGTGGCTCCCGACGCCGAAAGTGAAGGTGCCGCATGAGCGAGGCAGCCACCGAGAAGACCGTCCGGAACTACCGCAAGGTCCGCGAGGGTTACGTCGTCTCGGACAAGATGGACAAGACGATCGTGGTCGAGCTCGAAGACCGCAAGAAGCACCCGCGCTACTCGAAGGTCGTCCGCACCACCTCCAAGGTGAAGGTGCACGACGAGAACAACGAGGCGGGCGTGGGCGACCGGGTCACCCTGATGGAGACCCGGCCGCTGTCGGCGACCAAGCGCTGGCGTCTGGTGCAGGTCGTGGAGAAGGCCAAGTAAGCAGGGCTCCTCGGAGTCCTTGGTTCCGCAAGGCTCGCCGGCAGGCGAGAACCAGCGCGACATACAGGAGTTGACGTGATCCAGCAGGAGTCGCGGCTTCGGGTTGCCGACAACACCGGTGCGAAGGAAATTCTTTGCATCCGCGTGCTCGGCGGCTCCGGGCGGCGCTACGCCGGCATCGGCGACATCATCGTCGCCACCGTGAAGGACGCCATCCCGGCCGCCGGGGTGAAGAAGGGCGATGTCGTCAAGGCTGTCATCGTCCGCACGGTGAAGGAGCGCCGTCGTCCGGACGGTTCCTACATCCGGTTCGACGAGAACGCCGCCGTGCTCATCAAGAACGACAACGAGCCCCGGGGCACCCGCATCTTCGGCCCGGTGGGCCGCGAGCTGCGCGACCGAAAGTTCATGAAGATCATTTCGCTCGCGCCGGAGGTGCTGTGATGAAGGTGAAGAAGGGCGACACGGTCGTCGTTATCGCCGGCAAGGACAAGGGCGCCAAGGGCAAGGTCATCCAGGCCTACCCGGACCGCGAGCGCGTTCTGGTCGAGGGTGTCAACCGGATCAAGAAGCACACCCGGATCACCCAGACCCAGCGCGGCGCGCAGTCCGGCGGCATCGTGACCCAGGAAGCGCCCATCCACGTCTCGAACGTGATGGTCGTGGACTCGGACGGCAAGCCGACCCGGGTGGGCTACCGCATCGGCGAGGACGGCAAGAAGGTCCGGGTCTCGCGCCGGAACGGCAAGGACATCTGACATGACCACCGCAGAGAAGATCGTGCCGCGTCTCAAGACCCGGTACCGCGAAGAGATCAAGGGCGAGCTCCAGAAGGAGTTCTCCATCCCCAACGTGCACCAGATTCCCGGCGTCGTGAAGATCGTCGTGAACATGGGTGTCGGGGACGCCGCCCGGGACAGCAAGCTGATCGACGGCGCGGTCCGCGACCTCGCCCTGATCACCGGGCAGAAGCCGGAGATCCGCAAGGCCCGCAAGTCCATCGCGCAGTTCAAGCTGCGCGAGGGCCAGCCGATCGGCGCGCGCGTCACGCTGCGCGGCGACCGGATGTGGGAATTCCTCGACCGGCTGCTGACCATCGCGCTGCCCCGTATCCGCGACTTCCGCGGTCTTTCGGCCAAGCAGTTCGACGGCAACGGCAACTACACGTTCGGTCTCAACGAGCAGTCGATGTTCCACGAGATCAACCCGGACGACATCGACCGCCCCCGTGGCATGGACGTCACCGTCGTCACCACCGCCACCACCGACGACGAGGGCCGGGCGCTGCTGCGCAAGCTCGGTTTCCCGTTCAAGGAGAACTGAGATGGCCAAGAAAGCGCTGATCAGCAAGGCCTCGAAGAAGCCGAAGTTCGCGGTGCGCGCCTACACCCGTTGCAACCGGTGCGGGCGTCCGCACTCGGTCTACCGCAAGTTCGGCCTGTGCCGGATCTGCCTCCGGGAAATGGCGCACGCAGGTGAACTGCCCGGCGTTCACAAGTCCAGCTGGTAAGGCTCGAAACTCTATTCCCAGTTCGCCACAGGCCCCGCCGACCCGGCCGGACACCGCTCCGGCCGGGCGAGGCGGGGAACCAGGCGAGAAAGGTTGACAGGTCACCATGACGATGACCGACCCGATCGCAGACTTCTTGACCCGTCTGCGCAACGCGAACTCGGCGTACCACGACGAGGTCGTGCTTCCGCACTCGAAGATCAAGGCGAACATCGCCGAGATCCTCAAGCGCGAGGGCTACATCGCGAGCTACCGCGACGAGCCGGGCGAGAAGCACAAGAACCTGGTCGTCGAGCTGAAGTACGGCCCCAACCGCGAGCGGAGCATCGCCGGCCTTCGCCGCGTCTCCAAGCCGGGTCTGCGGGTCTACGCAAAATCGACCGAACTGCCGTCCGTGCTCGGCGGCCTCGGCGTCGCGATCATCTCGACGTCCGCGGGGCTGCAGACCGACCGGCAGGCCAAGCGCAACAACGTGGGCGGCGAAGTCCTCGCCTACGTCTGGTAAGGAAGGGGGCACAGACATGTCACGCATCGGAAAGCTGCCGGTCTCCGTCCCCTCCGGGGTCGAGGTGACCATCGACGGCCAGAACGTCAAGGTCAAGGGGCCGAAGGGCACCTTGGAGCACACTGTCGCCGAGCCGATCACCGTCGAGCGCGGCGAGGACGGCGCGCTGCTGGTGAAGCGCCCGGACGACGAGCGCACCAGCCGCGCCCTGCACGGCCTCACCCGCACGCTGGTGAACAACCTCGTGGTGGGCGTGACCGAGGGCTACGAGAAGAAGCTGGAAATCCACGGCGTCGGTTACCGCGTGCAGGCCAAGGGCTCGGACCTCGAGTTCGCCCTCGGCTACAGCCACCCGGTCAAGATCGAGGCTCCGGAAGGCATCACCTTCAAGGTCGAGTCGCCCACCCGGTTCTCGGTGTCCGGCATCGACAAGCAGAAGGTCGGCCAGACCGCCGCGGTCATCCGCAAGCTGCGCCGCCCGGACCCGTACAAGGGCAAGGGCCTGCGCTACGAGGGTGAGAAGATCCGCCGCAAGGTCGGAAAGACGGGTAAGTGATGAGCGACACGACTACCACGAAGCGCAAGCCGGTCGGCAAGGACATCTCGACCCGCCGCCGCGTCGCCAAGGCCCGTCGGCATTTCCGCCTCCGCAAGAAGATCAGCGGCACGCCGGTGCGTCCGCGCATGGTCGTCAAGCGGTCCTCGCGGCACATCACCGTGCAGGTGATCGACGACCTCGCCGGTCACACGCTGGCGTCGGCGTCCACCCTCGAGTCGGACCTGCGGTCCTTCGAGGGCGACAAGAAGGCCAAGGCGGCCAAGGTCGGCGAACTGGTCGCTTCGCGCGCCAAGGACGCCGGCATCGAAGCCGTGGTGTTCGACCGTGGCGGCAACGCCTACCACGGCCGCATCGCCGCGCTCGCCGACGCCGCCCGCGAGGCGGGGTTGAAGTTCTGATGCACATGCTCGTGAATGGAAGGAAAGCCTGATGCCGGGACGTACACGGCAATTCGGCGGCGGCCAGGGCGGACCGGGTCAGGGCGGCAACGACCGCGGTGACCGTCGGGACCGTCGCGACCGGCGCGACGGCGGCCGTGGCGGGGCGGCCCAGGACAAGACCCCGCACCTTGAGAAGGTCGTGACGATCAACCGCGTCGCCAAGGTCGTCAAGGGCGGTCGTCGCTTCAGCTTCACCGCTCTGGTGGTCGTCGGCGACGGCGACGGCCAGGTCGGCGTCGGCTACGGCAAGGCCAAGGAAGTTCCCGCGGCCATCGCCAAGGGCGTCGAGGAAGCGAAGAAGAACTTCTTCCGCGTTCCGCGCGTCGCCGGCACCATTCCGCACCCGATCCAGGGTGAGGAAGCCGCCGGGGTCGTGCTGCTCCGTCCCGCGTCCGCTGGTACCGGCGTCATCGCCGGCGGCCCGGTGCGCGCGGTGCTGGAGTGCGCGGGCGTCCACGACGTGCTGTCGAAGTCGCTCGGCTCCGACAACGCCATCAACATCGTGCACGCGACCGTGGCGGCTCTGAAGGGTCTGCAGCGTCCGGAGGAGGTGGCCGCTCGCCGCGGTCTGCCGCTCGAGGACGTCGCCCCGGCCCGGATGCTGCGCCAGCGTGCCGGCCAGGGGGTCTGACATGGCTCAGCTCAAGGTCACTCAGGTCAAGAGCAAGATCGGCACGAAGCACGCTCACCGCGAGTCGCTGCGCACCCTCGGGCTGCGCAAGATCCGCCAGAGCGTCGTGCGTGAGGACACCCCCCAGGTGCGCGGCCTGATCCACACCGTCCGCCACCTGGTGGAGGTCGAGGAGGTCCAGGCATGACCGCCATCAAGATCCACCACCTTCGTCCGGCTCCTGGCGCCAAGCGCGACAAGATCCGCGTCGGCCGTGGTGAGGGTTCGAAGGGCAAGACGGCGGGTCGCGGCACGAAGGGCACCAAGGCCCGGAAGAACGTGCCCGCCGGGTTCGAGGGTGGGCAGATGCCCATCCACATGCGGCTGCCGAAGCTGCGTGGTTTCAAGAACCGGTTCCGCACCGAGTACCAGCCGGTGAACGTGGGCGACATCGCCCGGGTGTTCGCTGATGGCGGCAAGGTCGGGCCGGAGGAGCTGGCTGCGAATGGGCTGGTTCGCAAGGGCAAGCTGGTTAAGGTGCTCGGGAACGGGGACCTGAACGGGGTCAAGCTTGAGCTGACCGCGCACGCTTTCTCTGGTTCTGCCAAGGAGAAGATCGAGGCTGCTGGTGGTTCGGCCACCG
Source organism: Streptomyces sp. AA4 (assembly GCF_000158875.1). Lineage (NCBI taxonomy): Bacteria > Bacillati > Actinomycetota > Actinomycetes > Kitasatosporales > Streptomycetaceae > Streptomyces > Streptomyces sp. AA4. The sequence goes on from NZ_GG657746.1 coordinate 398,612, forward strand.
TCAGCTGATCTGGCTTCGGTTTAGAAACGGGTCCGTCCGGGTTTTCCGGGCGGGCCCGTTTTGTTTCGGCTCGTCGCCCTGGCGGGCGACCTTGCCGTGGGTCTTACGTGGGGCACCCCGAAGTTTGATTGTGCTGACGGTCTGGGGGTGCTTGTCAAGGCGGGAAAGATGCCTTGACAAGCACCCCCAGACCGCAGGGAGGCTTCGTATCGGGGTGTGGGGGAGGGGCTGGGTGCCTCGATCGTTAGGTGCACCGGTTGCTGTTGTTGGTGGGTGGGGCTTGCGCCCCAATGTGGCATTGGGTGCATGCGACGCACCCAATGTGGCGTTCGGTGCGTCTGACGCACCCAATGCCACATTGGGGCGCGCATTCCTGCGGCAGGTGGAGGCGGTCCGTGAAGGGCTCCTTGAGGGAATCTGGTTCCGTGAGGGGCTCCTTGAGGGAATGCGGTCGTGAGGGGAACCCTGAGGGACTCTGAGTACGTGAAGGTGGCCCTCACGGAACTCAGTCCGGTGCCGTTTTCCGTGCTGCGGCGGGAAAGCCCGCCTAACGGTGCGGGCCGAACAGGTGATCATCTGTGCTCCGACCGGCCTCACCTGCGGCTCTTGGGTGCTCGGTCGGCTCGTGGTGAGACGTAAAACGCACACGCGCTGCGGGTGGCCCATGCGAAGCTGTTAGAGTCGGCGGCACGCTTCCGGGCCTGTTTGCCCTGAAGCGTTCCTGGCTTGCCAGTGAGTCAGACATCCCGCCGGTCTCGTACCGGCCAAGCCGATCGTCGGTTGGGACGACCGACGACGCCGAGGAGGTCCCCCGCGTGCTCAGCGCATTCCGCTCGGCTCTCGCGACGCCGGATCTACGCAAGAAGATCCTGTTCACGCTAGCCATCGTCGCGGTCTACCGGATCGGTGCAACCATCCCGGCTCCGGGGGTCTCGTTCGCCGCCGTGCAGGCCTGTACCGCACAGGCCGACCAGCAGGGCGTGTACCAGCTGCTCAACCTCTTCAGCGGCGGCGCGCTGCTGCAGCTGTCGCTGTTCGCGACGGGCATCATGCCCTACATCACCGCGAGCATCATCATCCAGCTGCTCACCGTGGTCATCCCCCGGTTCGAGGAGCTGAAGAAGGAAGGCCAGTCCGGCCAGAACAAGCTGACCCAGTACACCCGGTACCTCACGATCGCGCTGGCGATCCTGCAGGCCACCGGCGTGGTCGCGCTGGCCGACCGCGGCACCCTGTTCCAGGGCTGCTCGCAGCCGATCATCCCGGACAACAGCATCTACTCGCTGACGCTGATCGTGGTCACCATGACCGCGGGCACCGCGGTGATGATGTGGCTGGGCGAGCTCATCACCGAGCGCGGCGTCGGCAACGGCATGTCCGTGCTGATCTTCCTGAACATCGCGGCCCGCATCCCGGCCGAGGGCGCCAACATCATCAGCAACGGCGGCGGCATCGCGCTGGTCGTCGTGCTGGCGTTCGGACTGGTGATCATCGCCAGCGTCATCTTCGTCGAGCAGGGCCAGCGCCGGATCCCGGTGCAGTACGCCAAGCGCATGGTCGGCCGCCGGATGTACGGCGGCACGTCGACCTACCTGCCGATCAAGGTGAACCAGGCCGGTGTCATCCCGGTCATCTTCGCCTCGTCGCTGCTGTACCTGCCGCAGCTGCTCAGCCAGCTGATCGGCGACCCGCAGAGCAACTCGGGCTGGCAGTCGTTCATTCAGAACTACCTGGTCAACCAGAGCAGCTGGGTGCACATCCTGCTCTACTTCCTGTTGATCATCTTCTTCACCTACTTCTACATCACGATCACGTTCAACGTGGACGAGCGTGCGGAAGAGATGAAGAAGTTCGGCGGCTTCATCCCGGGCATCCGGCCCGGCCGTCCCACCGCCGAGTACCTCAGCTTCGTGCTGGGCCGGATCACTCTTCCCGGCTCGCTGTACCTGGGCATCATCGCGATCCTCCCGAACTTCTTCCTGTCCCTCACCGGCAGCGGGAACAACCAGAACTTCCCGTTCGGTGGCACGGCTGTGCTGATCATGGTCGGCGTCGGGCTCGACACCGTGAAGCAGATCGAAAGCCAGCTGATGCAGCGCAACTACGAAGGGTTCTTGAAGTGACGCGACTGGTTCTCGTCGGACCGCCCGGCGCGGGCAAAGGCACGCAGGCGGTTGCCCTGTCCGAGCAGCTGCGGATCCCGCACATCTCGACGGGCGACCTCTTCCGGGCGCACGTCGGCCAGGAGACCCCGCTCGGCCAGGAGGCCAAGCGGTACCTGGACTCGGGCGAGCTGGTCCCCGACTCGGTGACCAACGAGATGGTCCGCGAGCGGCTGGCCGAACCGGACGCGAAGGCGGGCTTCCTGCTCGACGGGTTCCCCCGCAACACCAAGCAGGCCGAGGTGCTCGGCGAGATGCTGAGCGAGGCCGACACCAAGCTCGACGCGGTCATCCAGCTCGACGTGGCCGAGGACGTCGTCGTCAGCCGCCTCATGTCGCGCGGCCGCTCGGACGACACCGAGGACGTCATCCGCCGCCGCCAGCAGGTGTACGTGTCGGAAACCGCGCCGCTGCTCGAGTACTACGCCGACATCCTGGTGAAGGTCGACGGCGTCGGCGAGGTGCAGGAGATCTCGGACCGCGTGCTGAAAGCGCTGCGCGACCGCACGTGAATCTCGGAGGATTGCGTGTTCTGCAAGTGCTCCGCCGCGGGCGCATGATCGAGGTCAAGACCCGCGGCGAGCTGGAGGCCATGCGGGCGGCCGGTCTCGTCGTCGCCCGCACCCTCGCCGCCGTGCGCGAACTCGCCCGGCCCGGCGTCAGCACGGCCGAGCTCGACGAGCTGGCCGAGCAGACGATCCGCGACGCCGGCGCGGTGCCGTCGTTCAAGGGCTACCACGGATTCCCGGCGTCGATCTGCGCGTCGGTGAACGAGCAGATCGTGCACGGCATCCCGTCGGCCAAGCAGGTGCTCGCCGACGGCGACCTGATCTCGGTCGACTGCGGCGCGATCCTCGACGGCTGGCACGGCGATTCCGCGGTCACGCTGGAGATCGGCGAGGTCAGCGAGAAGGACCGGCAGCTGTCGGAGGCGACCAAACGCGCCATGTGGGCGGGCATCGAGGCCGTCCGCGCGGGCTCCCGGCTCACCGACATCTCGTTCGCCGTGCAGACCGCCGCTCGCCAGGCGGGCGAGGACGACGGCCGCGAGTACGGCGAGATCCTCGAATACGGCGGTCACGGCATCGGCCGCCAGATGCACATGGAGCCGTTCCTGCCGAACGTCGGCAAACCCGGCAAGGGCCCCCGGCTCAAGCCCGGCATGGCGCTCGCGGTCGAACCCATGCTGACCGGCGGCAGCGGCGAAACCCTCGAGCTGGAAGACGGCTGGACGGTCGTCACCATCGACGGGTCGCGCGCCGCGCACTGGGAGCACACCGTCGCGATCACCGAGGACGGTCCCTGGGTGCTCACTCTGCCCGAAGAGTCCTGAGCGGCCACTCACACGGGTTTACTTCGACCCCGGTCGCCGGGGTCTTACACGGGTTGCGTACACTGTCAAGTCGGCGCGCTCATGCGCCGGTTCCAGCATGCTCGTGAATTCTCGCGAACCACGTGGACCCGGACCTGAGTGTGGCCGAGCACCACCCAGTAAGCAAGGACTCGAGCTCAAAACCGATCACGCTGTGCACATCAAGCGTGCATCAGGGATTGCGGAGGACATGGCTAAGAAAGACGGGGCCATCGAGGTCGAAGGCCGCGTGGTCGAGCCGCTCCCCAACGCGATGTTCCGCGTCGAGTTGGAGAACGGCCACAAGGTCCTGGCACACATCAGCGGCAAGATGCGGCAGCACTACATCCGCATCCTGCCCGAAGACAGGGTTGTCGTGGAGCTGTCGCCCTACGACCTCTCCCGTGGTCGCATCGTCTACCGCTACAAGTGATCACGCCAGAGCCGAGCAGAGCAGGAAGCAGGAAGACGTGAAGGTCCAGCCGAGCGTCAAGAAGATCTGCGACAAGTGCAAGGTGATCCGCCGTCACGGCCGGATCATGGTGATCTGCGAGAACCTGCGCCACAAGCAGCGTCAGGGCTGACCACCGCACTGCAGCAGGCCGCTTGACGGCTAACCCACCCTCCCCGTACCTGCCGGGCCGCGAAAGCGGTCCGGTGCACCCCCGGACTTCAGGCCGGGGCCGGGACACCCGGGGCGCAAGCCACGGGCACGACAGGCGAGTCGGTTCCGGAACCGGACGGGGAGCAGACCTGGAGACGAACCCGAAAAAGGAGCACCAGTGGCACGACTCGCTGGCGTCGACCTTCCCCGCGAGAAGCGGTTGGAGATCGCGCTGACTTACATCTACGGGATCGGCCGTACCCGCTCGAAGCAGATGATCGCTGCTGCCGAGCTGAACGCCGACACCCGCGTCAAGGACCTCAGCGACGAGGATCTCGTCAAGCTGAAGGACTACATCGACGAAAACTTCAAGGTCGAGGGTGACCTTCGCCGTGAGGTGAACGCCGACATCCGGCGCAAGATCGAGATCGGGACCTACCAGGGTCTGCGCTGGCGTCGCGGTCTGCCGGTGCGCGGTCAGCGCACCAAGACCAACGCCCGCACCCGCAAGGGCCCGAAGAAGACGGTCGCCGGCAAGAAGAAGGCTGGCAAGAAGTGAGCACCCAGGGCAAGAAGGTCGTTCGCATGGGCGGTTCCGTCCGTCGCTCCACGGCTTGTGTCTCGCCCAAGGCGCTCTACGCCCGCCCGATGGCGCTGCGGAACCTCTACACCGACGCCGGATCCATCATCCGGCGCGGGCAGCAGGAAGCGGTCGCCGCTCACCAAGAGAACGCGCGTTAACAGGAGAACCCTCAGACAATGCCACCCAAGTCCCGCACCGCGGGGGCCAAGAAGGTCCGCCGCAAGGAAAAGAAGAATGTCGCGCACGGTCACGCGCACATCAAGAGCACCTTCAACAACACCATCGTCTCCATCACGGACCCGACCGGCGCCGTGATCGCGTGGGCCTCCAGCGGCCACGTGGGCTTCAAGGGCTCGCGCAAGTCGACCCCGTTCGCCGCGCAGATGGCCGCCGAGAACGCCGCCCGCAAGGCGGCCGAGCACGGCATGAAGAAGGTCGACGTTTTCGTGAAGGGCCCGGGTTCGGGCCGCGAGACGGCGATCCGCTCGCTGCAGGCGGCCGGCCTCGAGGTCGGCACCATCCAGGACGTGACCCCGCAGCCTCACAACGGCTGCCGCCCGCCCAAGCGGCGCCGGGTCTGAGGAACGGGGAGGAGTACTAAGAAATGGCTCGTTACACCGGCCCCGCGACGCGTATTTCGCGTCGCCTCAAGGTTGACCTCATCGGCGGCGACCAGGCTTTCGAGCGTCGCCCCTACCCGCCGGGCCAGCACGGCCGCGGGCGCATCAAGGAGTCCGAGTACCTCCTGCAGTCGCAGGAGAAGCAGAAGGCTCGCTACACCTACGGCGTTCTCGAGCGCCAGTTCGTCCGGTACTACAAGGAAGCCGTGCGGCGTCCGGGCAAGACCGGTGAGAACCTGCTGCAGATCCTCGAGTCCCGGCTGGACAACGTGATCTACCGTGCCGGCATCGCCCGCACCCGCCGTCAGGCGCGGCAGCTGGTGAGCCACGGCCACTTCCTGGTCAACGGCGTCAAGGTCAACGTGCCGTCCTACCAGGTGACCAAGTGGGACATCATCGACGTGCGGCCGAAGTCGATGGGCATGCTGCCGTTCGTGGCGGCGAAGGAAGCCTTCGGCGAGCGTCCGGTCCCGGCCTGGCTGCAGGTCGTGCCGTCGAACCTCCGCGTGCTGGTCCACCAGCTGCCGGAGCGCGCGCAGATCGACGTTCCGGTCCAGGAACAGCTGATCGTCGAGCTTTACTCGAAGTAACCGGTCTCTGCGACTGGTTACGGGGCGGCGGCGTCCAGTGCGCCGCCGCCACGCCATCCCTTCGACGTCATATGGCGGGCGTCGTCTGGAAAGGAATTAAGGAATGCTGATTTCCCAGCGGCCGGCTCTCGGCGAAGAGACGGTCAACGAGACCCGCTCCCGGTTCACCATCGAACCGCTGGAGCCCGGCTTCGGCTACACGCTCGGCAACTCGCTGCGGCGCACGCTGCTGTCGTCCATCCCGGGCGCGGCCGTGACGAGCATCCGCATCGACGGCGTGCTGCACGAATTCACCACCGTTCCCGGGGTGAAGGAAGACGTCACCGACATCATCCTGAACCTGAAGGAACTGGTCGTGTCCTCGGAAGAGGACGAGCCGGTCACCATGTACCTGCGCAAGCAGGGCCCGGGTGAGGTCACGGCTGCCGACATCGTGCCGCCCGCGGGCGTCACCGTGCACAACCCGGATCTGCACATCGCGTCGCTGAACGGCAAGGGCAAGCTCGAGATCGAGCTCGTCGTCGAGCGCGGCCGCGGTTACGTTCCGGCCCTGCAGAACAAGCAGGCGGGCGCGGAGATCGGCCGGATCCCGGTCGACTCCATCTACTCGCCGGTGCTGAAGGTGACCTACAAGGTCGAGGCCACCCGTGTCGAGCAGCGCACCGACTTCGACAAGCTGATCCTGGACGTCGAGACCAAGCCGTCGATCACCGCGCGCGACGCGGTGGCCTCGGCAGGCAAGACGCTGGTGGAGCTGTTCGGTCTCGCTCGCGAGCTGAACGTCGACGCCGAGGGCATCGAGATCGGCCCGTCGCCGCAGGAGGCGGACACCATCGCCGCCTACGCGATGCCGATCGAGGACCTGGACCTCACCGTCCGGTCGTACAACTGCCTGAAGCGCGAAGGCATCCACACGGTGGGCGAGCTCGTCTCGCGCTCCGAGGCGGACCTGCTCGACATCCGCAACTTCGGCGCCAAGTCGATCGACGAGGTCAAGCTGAAGCTCGTCGGCCTCGGCCTCGCGCTGAAGGACAGCCCGCCCGGGTTCGACCCGTCCGCGGCTGCCACCAGCTACGACGGCGAAGGCTGGTCGGAAGGGGTCGCCGGCATCGGCGGCGGGATTTCGGACGACGGCCACGACGATGGCCAGGACTACGCAGAGACCGAGCAGCTCTGAGGCCTCGTGCCCGGACGCTGTGAGCTGAACTAGGAGAAAGTCATGCCCACCCCTACCAAGGGAGCCCGGCTCGGCGGGTCTGCCGCGCACGAGCGGCTGATCCTGGCCAACCTGGCCACTCAGCTGTTCGAGCACGGCAAGATCACGACGACCGAGGCCAAGGCCAAGCGGGTCCGCCCGCTGGCCGAGAAGCTGATCACCAAGGCGAAGCGGGGCGACCTGCACAACCGTCGCCTGGTGCAGAAGGTCGTCCGGGACAAGGACGTCGTGCACAAGCTGTTCGCTGAGATCGGCCCGCACTTCGCGGAGCGCGCCGGCGGCTACACCCGCATCACCAAGACGATGCCGCGCAAGGGCGACAACGCCGCCATGGCCGTCATCGAACTGGTCGCGGAGAAGACCGTGACGTCCGAGGCCGAGCGGGCTCGCAAGACCAAGTTCGCCAAGGACGAGGTCGCCGCCGCTCCGGTCGCCGAGGAGGCCGCTGAGGCCCCCGCCGCGACCGAAGAGGCCCCGGCTGCCGAAGAGGCTCCGGCCGCTGACGAGGCCGCTGCCTCCGAAGGCGACGCCGACGCCAAGAAGGACTGAGTCCTGCCGGCACTGTCTGCATCGGACGAGCCCGCCGCTCCCCACGGGGAGGGCGGGCTCGTTCGTCTGCGCTTGGACGTGAGCTACGACGGCACGGACTTCTCCGGCTGGGCCCGCCAGCCCGGCCGCCGCACCGTGCAGGCAGAACTGGAGCAGGCGCTGCAGCGGCAGCCGCCGGGGGAAGCGGTGCCGAAATCCGTGGTCGTCGCGGGCCGCACGGACGCCGGGGTGCACGCGACCGGACAGGTCGTGCACGTCGACGTCGTCCCGTTCGCGCCCGGTGCGCCGGGCCGGATACCCGTGGACGAACGGGGAATCCCGGACCTGACGCGCATGCGCGGCCGCTGGAACAAACTTCTGCCCGCCGATGTGCGGGTGCTGAACGCACGCGTGGCCCCGGACGGTTTCGACGCCCGGTTCTCGGCCATCCGGCGGCACTACCGTTACCGCGTCTCCGACGCTCCGTGGGGCGTCGATCCGTTGCGCCGCAACGACACCCTGGCCTGGGGCCGTCCACTGTCGACAGAGCGGATGAACGCTGCCGCGGCGGAATTGCTGGGACTGCAGGACTTCGCGGCGTACTGCAAACAGCGCGAGGGCGGCACGACGATCCGCGAGCTGCAGCGTCTGGAGTGGACGCGGATCGACGAGCACCTGCTGGAAGTGCGGGTTTCCGCGGACGCGTTCTGTCATTCGATGGTCCGCAGTCTGGTCGGGGTCTTGCTGCTCGTGGGGGACGGGCGGCGGGGAACCGGGTGGCCGGGCGAGGTGCTGGCGAGCGGGACGCGGGACAGCGCGGTCGCCCCGGCGCACGGGCTGACGTTGACGGCGGTGGACTATCCGCCGGACGAGCTGCTGGCCGCGCGGGCGGAGCAGACCCGGAACGTGCGGTCGTCGACCGAGCTTTAGGTCAGGGTGGGTCGGATTTTGTGGTTGAACGACGAGGCGGAGCGTGCGCTCGCGCTGCTGTCCGAGGCGGACGGGGTGAGCGAGCACGAAACAGCGGCGCGGACGATCACGGACGCCGCAGCCCGCCGGGTCCGGAACGGCCGGGTTCACGAGCTTTCCCTCCAAGGCCGCTCCCGCTACACCGCCCTGTTTGATCGCCTGGCGCAGTGAAAAACGAGTACCTGACGCTGGACAACCTGCTCCTGCTGTCGGCTGACCTCCGCGTGCCCGGAGTGCGCGACCTAGGCCTGCCCGACGCACCGGCGGCAGACCTCGCTGAGGGGGGCGGGCTCAACGGCTTCGACCTGGACGCGCCGGAGGACGAGGCGTACGACCTGGTGATCGCGACCGCGACTTTGCCGTATCAGTCGGTGGCTGAGCGGCTGGCGGAATGGGCTCGCGCGTCGCACACCGCCGATCGCTGAAAATGGTGAAGGCCTCCTTGCCGGAATCCCGCAAGGAGGCCTTCACCGTTCTGATCGTGCTCAGTCGCCGCGGCGAACCGGGCCGAGCAACTGCTGTTCCTTCTGCGTCGTGACCAGCCGCAGCGGACGCCACAGGTTCGTGCCCAGCGCCACGACCTGGTCGTCCTTCAGCGTGGTCAGCTGACGCATCATCTGCGGCGGCAGCCGCCAGATCCGGGCGGCCAGTTCGGCCTGTCCGGCGGGCAGCCGCTGCATCAGCACGAGGTCCGCGGCGTTCGCCGTGGTGCCCGCCTGCGGGTGCAGGTACGGGAGCACGTACACCGTGGTCTGCCAGGGCGAGCGGGGCGGGAACAGGTCCTGCGGGGTCGGTCCGCCGTCGGTCACCACGAGCAGTGGGGCGTCCTCGGACGGGCGCGGCAGTTCGACCGGCGAGAGCCGGCGGATCTGCACCAGCGGCGACGGGCGTCCGTCGCGGCTTCCGGCGGCTTGCTGCAGTACCTGCCACGCTGCCGGACGCCCGGTGGCCACGACCACCCACGCACCGGTTGCCATGGCACGCAGCGCGACCTGGCGGGCCAGGTAAAGGCCGCCGACGAGCACGATGCGGGTCGGCTGCGAGCGCAGCGCGGAGACGGTCAGCGGTTCGCCCTTGAGACCGGAGCCGAGGACGACGCCGCCGCGGTCGCCGGACGGGCTGATCGCGTCGAGCATGGCCGGGTCGACGGTGAACTCCGGGGCGAGCCCGGTGTTCTGCCCGGCGTCGCGAACTCGAGTACTCACGCGGTCCCTCCGATCGGCAGCGTCGCGGAGAACGCCGGGATCTGCATGCCCTTCATCGGGGTCAGGTCGACGTCCAGCCGCTCCGCGATGCTCTGCAGCCGCTGGTCGGCGGCGTCCAGCTCGCGCGGGTTGCGGGCGCTCAGCCGCACTACGCCGCGCAGGCCGATGCGGCCCTCGTCGGCCGACGGCGAGATCGCCATGGCGACCGTCGCGGACAGCGCGCGCACGCTGGTCAGCCCGTTCAGGCTGCCGCTGATCTTGCCCTTGGGCCAGCCGGTGATCGCGTAGCTCGAGTGCCCGATGCCGGCCGCGGTGACGCCGGTCCAGCTCTCCTGCAGGCTGACCTTCTCGTTCGAGCCGGCGACCGCGGTGAGTTCGGCCGCCGAGATGCTGGCGCGCAGCAGTTCGTCCGGGTCCAGCGGCCGGGTCGGCACGCCCTGGGACTCCAGCGCGTTGCGCACCCGCGACAGCGCACCGATCATCGCGCGGTGCGCGCCGACGACGCCGCCGCCGCGTTCCCGGATCGCCTCCGGGCAGCGCCGCGGGTCGAGCCGGACCGCGATCCACGTCGTCCGCCGGGCCGCCGCGGGCAGCGGGCCGAGCACCTCGAGATAAGAACTGAGCGCCGGGGCGTCCGCGGGCATCGCGGCCGAACCCGGGTAGCTGTGCCAGATCATCTGGATGGAGTCCAGCAGCACGCCGCGGTCTTCCAGGCACGGCGCGAGCGCGGACAGCGGAAGGCTGGGCGCGCCGCCTGCTTGGGAGATCATCGCCGGCATCGGCTCGACGAGCAGGACCGCGGTCCAGGTGCCCTCGTTCCAGGCGATGCCGACTTCCTGCCGTTCGTGGTCGACGGCGTGCGCCACCACGAGGTCCGGCACCGCCAGCCGCAGCAGGCTGACGCGCGCGTCCTCCGGGCCGGTGACCGCGCTTTCCTCGGCGAGTTCCTCGATGCTGGTCGGCGGCGGAGGGGTCGCCACGCGGCCGTGCGAGCGGAACCGGTACCGCAGCGTCAGCGAGAGCCACTGGGTGAACCAGCGTCCGCCCACGCGCAGGAAGGCGAGGATCAGGCCGAGCGCGGCGACGCCGATCGCGACGTACTTGAGCTGCATGTTGATCGCCAGCAGCACGAGTCCGATCGCGACGCCGACTTCCAGCACGACGAGGTTGACCACGGGCAGCGGGCCGAGCGTGATGCCGCCGGAGCGCCGCCGCGAGGGCGGGGCCATCCGGAGCGCCGTCGCGGTGCCGCCGGTCGGGGCGGGTTCGCCGCTTTCCGGGCCGCCGCCGCTGGGTCCGCCAGGGCCGCCGGGACCACCTGGTCCGCCGCCGCCGGGTCCCCCCGGACCACCGGGTCCGCCGCCGCCAGGTCCGCCCGGACCACCGGGACCACCAGGTCCGCCGGGACCTCCGGGACCTCCGGGACCTCCGGGACGAGGAGCGTTAGGTCCGCCGCCGCCAGGACGTCCAGTCCTCGGGCCAGCGGGACCGCCCGGACCGCCAGGGCCAGCGGGGCCGCCGGGCTTCGGCCCGCCAGGACCGGGCTTGGGACCACCGGGACCGCCGGGTCCGCCAGGCGGGGGCCCGCCCGGACCCGGAGCGCCGGGCACGCCAGGACCGCCGGGCTTGGGAACGCCGGGTCCGGGAGTGATCGGTCCGCCGGGACGACCGGGACCGCCCGGGACGCCGGGAGGGGGAGTGCGCGGGGGAAGGCCGGGTCCGCCGGGAGCCGCGCCGGGGCCGCCGGTTCTTCCGGGCCGCTGCGGCGGGCCCGGGGGACGTCCCCCGGGAGGCGGCGGCGGCCCCTGCGGACCAGGCGGACGTGGAGGCGTGCTGACGGACATCCGCGCGTTCTCTTCCCCTCGTGAGTGCTGCGTACCCGGAAAGCCGGTCCCGGGATGCCTGACCCTAACCGGAGTTGGTAGAAACCCCACACCAGACGGTCCCCGTACGGCTATCCTGCGGAACCGTACCGCGACGGGGAGGACTGTAGGTCGAGAATGCCATCAACACCCACGACTAAGTCTCAGGTTCAGGCATACAAGTTCGTCCTGCGCCGGATGCAGTCCGCGCTGGTCCGCCGCGACGCGGTGATGTTGCACGACCCGATGCGCTCCCACGGGCGCGCGACCGCGGTCGGAGTGATCCTCGGCGTCCTGGGCGCCGTCGTTTTCGTGCTGTGGGGGCTGTTGAGCCCCGCGCCGTCGGTGCCGTCGTCGGACAACATCGTGATCGGCGAGCAGTCCGGCACGGTATATGTCGTCACCGGGAACCCGGCGAGGCTGATCCCGACGTTCAACCTCGCGTCGGCGCGGCTGATCCTCATGGCGCAGAAGCAGCAGGGGGGCCAGGGACAGCAGGGCGGCCAAGGCGGCCAGCAGGCGTCCGAGGTGAAGAACCCGACTGTCGTCTCCGATGAACAGCTGAAGAACATGCCGCGCGAGAAGCTCACCGGCATCCCGGACGGTCCGCAGCTGATCCCGTCGGCGGACCAGCGGATTTCCCCCAACTGGGCGGTGTGCGACGAGGTCGTGCTCGACCCGTCGCTGCCGCAGCAGGACTCGGTCAACAAGACGAACACGGACGTGATCGCCGGCGTCGACAAGCTCGGCAGCGAACTGCAGGAGAACCAGGCGCTGCTCGGCGACGCGGGCAACGGCAAGACCTACCTCATCTACCGGCTGCCGGCGACGCAGAGCCGGCCGAACGCGAACACCGTGCGCGCCGAGGTGCCGTCCGGTTCCAACGACCCGGTGCGGTCCGCGCTGCATCTTCCGACGAAGGCGCGCAAGGTGTCGCAGGCCTTCCTCAACGCGATCCCCGAGGTCACCAAGCTGACCCCGCCGCTGGTGGCGGGCGAGAACACGACGCCGTCGAGCAGCTTCGACGGCCTGACCGTCGGCAACGTCTTCTCGACCCAGCCGACCGGCGGCGCGCAGGAGTACTGGCTGATCGCCAAGAGCGGCATCCAGAAGGTGTCGCCCGCGGTCGCGGACATCGTCCGCACGGCGAAGAGCGGCGGCACGGCCACCACGCCGACGCTGGGCCTCGACAAGATCAACAACGTCAAGGTGCTGCAGAAGGGCGACCCGGACTACGTCCAGGTCGACGACTACCCGAAGGTCGTCCCGACCGTCCTCGACGCCACGCAGGGCTCCCCGGTCGCGTGCCTCGGCTGGTCGCTCAACGCCGACCACACCCAGGCGCACACCTCGGTGTACATCAACAAGCAGATCCCGGTGGAGAAGAACGCCGACGGCACCTCGAAGATCCTGAGCGTCGGCAACACCGGCCCGAACGGCGTGCCGATCACCGGTTTCTACATGCCGACCGGGTACGGCGCGGTGGTGCAGTCGGCCACCGAATCGGACAAGACCTTCGGCAAGGGCCCGATCCAGCTGATCTCCGACCGCGGCATCCGCTACGGCGTGCCGGACGCGGCGACCGCGGAGGAACTGGGGCTGAACAACCGGCTTCCCGCGCCGGAGTCGATCATCGGGCTCCTGCCGACCGGGGCGTCGCTGAACGTGCAGAACGTGATGAAGCAGTTCGATTCGGTCCCGATCGACCCGAACGCGGGCTCGTACAAACCGCAGGCGGCCGGACAGCAGCAACCTGCCGGGAACTGACGGCGGATTCCGTCCGTCACACTCGGACCAGAGCCGGGTGAGCGGAGGGTTTGACGTGGCAGCGCCGGGAAGCAGTCCGGGAACAAGCGCCGTGCGGATCGACGGCGCGGTCGTCGGCGGCTACGCGGCGAAAGTCGCGCGGGCGGCCGACGAACTGGAGACCGCCGCGGGCAAGGTCGGCGCGGGAGCGAGCACCGCCGAGGCGTACGGCGAGCTGGGCGCGCGGCTGGGCGTGCCGGAGTCGTACGCACAGGCCTCGCAAGCGTTGCGCGGTCAGCTCGCGGCCGGGGTGGCCGCGCTGCGATCGGTCACCGCGGCGCTGGAGCAGCTCACCACCGGCCACACCGAACGGGACGCCGACGCGGCCGAGCGGATCGAACGCGCCGGGAGGATCTCGTGACCGAGCCGTCTTTGGCGTACGTGACCGAACTGGCCCGCGAGCTGGGCGTGCCCGATCCGGTCGCCGCCTACTACCGGCCGCTCACCGGCCGCTGGGAGGAACTGGACGCGGAGGCCGAGAGCCTGCGCGGCGCGGCCCGCACGGCGGCCCGGGTGTCCGCCGACCTCGCGGAGGATCTCGGCCGGATCGACGCGTCGTGGTCCGGTCCCGACGCGGACGCGTTTGTCGCGTACCTGGGCGAAATCCGTGCCGCGAGCGAGGGCGCGGAGGACGCGCTCGACGCGCTCGCCGGTTCGATCGACCAGCTCGCCGAATCGCTGCGCAAGATCGCGGGCGCGGCGGAGGAGATACTGGTCGACGCGGCCGATCTGCTGTCGGAATCGGCGATGCTGCCCAGCGGCGGCGCTTCGCGGGCGCGGTCGCAGCTGCGGGAGACCGAACAGTCGCTGAAGTCCTTGCACGAGGCCGCGGAGGACGTCCTGCGCGAGTTCGGCCGGTTGTGCGCCGGAGTGGACGCTCCGGCCGGGAGCCCGTCGAGCATCGAACTGCGGCACCACTATCCGGCGCAGCAGTTCCGGCTGCACGACGCGGACGCGCCCGCGAGCGCACCCGCCGCTGCCGCCGGAGAGTCCACAGAGTCCACAGTGGCCTCTTCGGACGATTCGGTGACGCCGTCCGCCGCGGAGGATTCCCGGCACGGCAAGGAAACCGCCGCCGATCCGCGGCTGGAGCAAGGGCAGGCGGGCATTCCGCCCGTCGAGCCGGTGGCCCCGGCCGCGCAGCCCGCGGCGAACCAGGGGTCGGGCACGTCGATGATGCCGATGATGGGCTTCGCCGGAATGGGCGGCGGAGGCGGGGGCGGCGGCAGTTCGCAGCACAAGCCGAGGCAACGCACGCCGGCGAAGACGTCCGAGATCTTCGGCGAGCCCGCGCAGGTGACTCCGCCGGTGATCGGCCAGGACCCGCCCGCGCGGCGGCCGGAGAAGGACGGGAAGCCGCCGAAATCCGGGAAGTGACCCGGAAGGCCGCCGTCGCGATATCCGCGGCGCGCGGCCTTTTCCTTGCCCGGAACCGGATTCCTCCGTTGCGCTGGAACACAACGGGCCGCTCCCCTCGGGGAACGGCCCGTTGTGGTGGCGCGAAGCTATCGCGGAGGTGCCGTTCCGGACCGGTTCCGCCGGATCGTGTGCACCACGAACAGCGTGATCAGCAGCGCCGCCACGCCGCCGCCGGTGCCGGCGAGCGCGACGATCATCGGGGTCGAGCTGATGCCGTCGGCGGGCGGCAGCTTGGCCTCCTGCACCACCGGCTTCGGCAGCGAGAGGTTGCCGGTGTCGCCGGGCAGGTTCGCGGTGAGCGCGGCCACCGGGTCGATCACGCCGTAGCCGACGAAGTTGTCGCGCCCGCCCGGAGCGGCCGGATGCTGCGCGGTCGCCTTGAGCCGCTTGACCACGTCGCGTGCGTCCATGTTCGGGAACATCGAGCGGACCAGCGCGGCGACGCCCGCCACGTACGGCGCGGCGAAGCTGGTGCCCTGGATCGGCGACGGGTTGCCGTTCGCGATGGTCAGGTTCGCGAGTCCGGTCGAGTGCTCCGCCGGGTCGAGAGACACGATTTTGGTGCCCGGCGCGGCGACGCCGACCCACGGGCCGTGCACGCTGAACGGCGCGACGCCGCCGTCCTCCTGGATGGCGGCGACGGACAGCACGTCGTCGGAGAACCACGGCGGAGTGACGATCGACTTCGGCTTGTTCGGGTCGGCCTGGTCGTTCTGCGGGCAGTTCTCCGAGACGTTGCCCGCGGCCGCGACGACCACGATGTTCTTCTCGACCGCGTAGTGCACCGCGGCCTGGACCTTGCGCTCGCCCTCCTGGATGTCGCCGGGCGCGGTGCCCGCGCGGCAGTGGTCGACCGACATGTTGATCACGCCGGCCTTCTGGCTGTCGGCGATGCCGCGGATGATCTGCGCGAGCGTGTTCAGCGTGCCCGCGGTGCCTTCCTTCTGCAGCTGCCGGTTGTCGCCCTTGTTGTCCTGCTGGGGCGCCGTGCCGCTGCCGCTGCCGGTGCCGCCGCCCGAGGACGGGGGCAGCTGGCTGTTGCCGCTACCCGCCGGGGGTTGCTGGCTGTTGCCGCCCGAGGGCGGCTGGCCGGTCCCGCTCGACGGGGGAGCCGCGGGCGGCTGCGGGTTGTCGTCCTTGGCGTAGTTCTCGCTCAGCTGCCGGTAGGACACGATGTGCGCGTCCGGGGCCACGCCGATGAAGCCGACCTTCGGGTCCTGCGGGTTGCCCGCGATGATCCCGGCGACCTCGGTGCCGTGGCCGTCGCAGTCCTGCAGGCCCGGGTCCGCGCCGTTGTCCGGGTTGGCGACGTAGTCCCCGCCGCTTTCCACCCGGCCCTGGAACCACGGATGCGGCGTGACGCCGGTGTCGATCACGGCGACCCGCTGCTTGCCGCCGACCGATCCGGTCGCCGCGCGGACGATCTCCTGCGCCTTCTCCAGCTGCAGGTATTCCTGGCCCCATGGGCGGAAGTTGATCTCGACGTTCTGCCCGAGACTGCGTTGCACGCACTCGTTTTTCTTCTTGTACGTGGTGTCCGGGCGGCCGCTGTCGGCGGGCGGCGCGTCGCCCGGGCCCAGCGGCGGCGGAGTGGCCCAGGTGCCCGCGGGCGCGCTTGACGTCTGCGCCGCCGCCGGAGCGGCGGCGAACGGGGACGCCAGCCCGAGCCCGGCCGCGAAGAGCGCCACCCCGGCCCGGCCCGGAAGGCCGAGCCGGCGCGGGAAGGAACGTCGGGAGCCCATCGCGGCGCTCACTTGAGGTTGAGGTGGCGCAGCGTCGAGTAGAGGTCCATCACGCCGAGGGCGAGCGGAAGCACCACGGCGATGCAGATCGCCTCGATGATTTCCACGGTGCGCCGCAGCGGCGGCGAGAAGCGCTGGTCCGGGAAGACCACGCCGACCACGAGGGCGGCCGCGGCGATCAGGATCAGCGCGCCGAAGACGTACAGCAGCCGCTGCTCGGCGGTGGCGGAGAAGAACAGCCAGCCGAGCAGGATGCCCGCCGCGGCGACCATGCCGGTGGTGAGCAGCGCGATCGCCTGCGCGCCGTTGGCGTAGGCGCGGGCGCGCAGCAGGAGGACCAGCGTGGCGATGACGCCGAGGATGATGCCGAAGACGTTCGGGGCGGTGGCCGCGAGGATCGCCGCGACGGCCGTGGTGGCGCCGCAGCCGATCATCAGGCCGGTCATGTAGTCGTGCGCGACCGCGGTGCGCTGCTCGATCGCCTGGTAGTCCGGGAAGCCGGAGTCTTCCTTCAGTTCCTCGGCGGTGCTCGGCACGTACGGCAGCGGAAGCTTGGCGAGCCAGATGGTGGCGCGCGGCAGGAAGGAGATGCAGCCCAGCGCGACGGCGACCGTGCCCGCCGCGACCGACGCGGTGTCGGCGCTGGTCACCAGCGTCGCGACGAGGAAGGCGAGCGCGCCGAACACGCCCGCGGTGGCGGTCGCGATGAACACGCGGATGCCCGCGCTGACCACGAGGATGCAGACCGCCGAGACGATCAGCACCAGCACCGCGCCGAGCAGCAGGTTCGCCCGTACCGACAGCCCGGGCACGATGTAGAAGCCGCTCACGAACGCCAGCGGCAGGCCGCCCGCGGAAGCGATCAGCACGCCGGTGGCCTCGGCCTGGTAGGCCTTGGCGAGCGTGGCGCCGACCGCGACGCAGGCGATCGCGCCGAGGCCGCCGGCGATCGCCGGGCCGAGCGCGGAACCGCCGTAGAGGGAGCCGCTGAAGAACAGGGCCAGCGCGGAGAAGAAGAGGGCGAGCCCGCCGGCGGCGTGGCCGAACCGGCGCGCGGTTTCCTTGGTCCACGGGCGGAAGGTGTCCGGGTCGGCCTCCGCGATGGCGTCGACGACGTCGTCGTACATCGGCGGCGGCGGGTTCTCGTTGCGCTTGCGCAGCTGCAGCAGTTCGCCGTCGACCACGCCGAGGGACGCGAGCGTCCGGCTCGGGTCGAGCGGGGCGTCGCCGAGCTTGGCCAGCGCCCACCCGCCGTGCCGGGCCCCGCCGTCCGGAGTGACCTCCTTGGCCATCTCCAGAAGCATGGGCAGCAGGTCGGCCACCGCCACGTCGGCCGGAAGCGCGACGTCGATGCGCGTCGTCGGTGCGACCACCGTGACCCTGCTGAATACCGTCGTGCCCGTTGCCACTAGATCCCCCGCTCTGAAGAGTCAGCTCCCGGGGAACTTATACCGAACCTGGGGACAGGTTTCAGCGCGTCTCCGCAAATCATCGGCGAAAGTACCCGTACCGGCCGGGCTGGGCCAGATCGACCAGCGGGTTCGTCCGCCTGGTCCGATAACTGTCGGTGGCGGTCCTTACACTCGGGCGCACTGGGAGGACGGGCCCCGCCGGGGCCTGGGGGAGGGGTGCGAGGTGCCGATCCTGGAGTTGGCCGGATTTCCGGGACGACGTTCGATAGGTTGTCCCGCGCACCCGGGTGCAGGCGTCGAGCAGGAATAGAGGGGTCCTTCGAGATGAGCACGCTGCAGTTCAAGAAGTCGCCGCGGCTGGCCGCGCCGCGCCCGCCGGGCGGCGAGGTGCATCTCGAGCCGCCGCCCGAGGTGCCCCGCACGATCCCGGGAAACATCGTCGCCAAGGCTATTCCGGGCGTGATGATCTTCGCGTCGCTCGGGATGATGGTCTTCATGTTCACGGCGGGCGGCAAAAACCCGACCACGATCATGATGAGCGGCATGATGCTGATGGGCACCGTCGGCATGCTCGCCGGAGGCGGCGGAAAGGGCGGCGGCCAGAAGAAGGCCGAGATGGACGAGGACCGCAAGGACTACCTGCGGTACCTCGGCCAGATGCGCGACCGCGCCCGCGAGGCGATGGTCGACCAGCGCGCCGCGCTCGAATGGGTGCACCCGGACCCGCAGTCGCTGTGGTCGCTCGCGGCGAGCCGCCGGATGTGGGAGCGCAGGCAGAACGACCAGGACTTCCTGCACCTGCGCGTCGGCCGCAGCTCGCACCGCCTCGCCACCCGGCTGGTCCCGCCCCAGACCGGCCCGGTGGACGAATTGGAACCGATCGCCACCCTCGCGCTGCGCCGGTTCGTGCGCGCGCACTCGATCGTGCCGGACCTGCCCACCCAGATCACCCTCCGCGGGTTCGCGGCGGTCAGCATGCAGGGCGAGCGGCACCGCACCCGCGCGCTGACCCGCGCGATGCTCGCCCAGCTGGTCACCTTCCACAGCCCGGACGACGTCATGATCGCGGTCGCCACCGCGGGCCGGGCGAAGCAGGAGTGGGAATGGGCGAAGTGGCTCCCGCACGCCCAGCACCCCACGCTGTCCGACGGCATCGGCCAGCTGCGCATGATGGCGGGTTCGCTCAAGCAGATCGAAGACTGGCTGGACGAGGAACTGCGCGACCGCCAGCGGTTCTCCCGCAACGCGACGCCCGCGCCGGACCAGCCGCACGTCGTGATCGTCATCGACGACGCCGAGGTCACCCGCGAGGAGCAGATCATCCTCGAGGAGGGCCTGGTCGGCGTCACCCTGGTCGACCTTTCCGATTCGATCGGCAACCTGGCCGCCCGGCGCGGCCTGCGGCTCGTGGTCGAGGAGGAGCGGCTCGGCGCGCGCAGCGCGGGCGGGGTCGAATGGTTCGGCCGCCCGGACTCGCTCAGCGTGGTCGAGGTCGAGGCGCTGGCCCGGCTCATCGCGCCGTACCGCGTCGGCGGGGGCGGCGGAACGGACGTCAGCGAGGAAGAGCCGCTGCTGTCCAACCCGTCGCTGCTGGAACTGCTCGGCATCCCGGGCGACCCGATGACATTTGACGTGCAGCAGGCGTGGCGGCCCCGGCCGATCCGCGACCGCTACCGCGTCCCGTTCGGCGTCGGCGAGTACGGCCAGCCGGTGGAGCTGGACATCAAGGAGGCCGCGGCCGAGGGCATGGGCCCGCACGGGCTGTGCATCGGCGCGACCGGTTCCGGCAAGTCGGAGTTCCTCCGCACGCTGGTGCTGGGCATGCTGGCCACGCATTCGTCGAGCACGCTGAACTTCGTCCTCGTCGACTTCAAGGGCGGCGCGACGTTCCTGGGCCTGGACAAGGCCCCGCACGTGTCCGCGGTCATCACCAACCTCGCGGACGAGGTCACGCTGGTCGACCGCATGAAGGACGCGCTGGCCGGCGAGATGAACCGCCGCCAGGAAGCGCTGAAGAACGGCGGCAACTTCAAGAACGTCTGGGAATACGAGAAGGCCCGCGAGAACGGAGCCGACCTCGACCCGCTGCCCGCGCTGTTCATCGTCTGCGACGAGTTCTCCGAACTTCTCGCGGCGAAGCCGGACTTCATCGACCTGTTCGTCGCCATCGGGCGGCTGGGCCGGTCGCTGCAGATGCACATGCTGCTCGCGTCGCAGCGGCTGGAAGAGGGCAAGCTGCGCGGTCTCGACTCGCACCTGTCCTACCGGATCGGCCTGAAGACGTTCTCCGCGGCGGAATCCCGCGCGGCGATCGGCGTGCCGGACGCGTTCGAACTGCCGTCGGTCCCCGGTGGCGGTTACCTCAAGTACGACACCTCGACCCTGGTGCGGTTCAAGGCTTCCTACGTGTCGGGGCCGTACCGGCCGGCCGGCATCAAGGCGGCCGGGCCCGCCGCCACGGTGGTGCGCGCGGACAAGCGGCCGCAGCTGTTCGTGCCGGACTTCGTCGAACTGCCGAAGGAACCCGAGCCGGAGCCGGTCGTCGAGGAAGAGGCTCCGAAACAGCAGGAGTCCGAAGAGGCGGTCGAGCCCAGCGAGCTGGACGTGATCGTCAGCCGCCTGGTCGGGCAGGGCCCGCCGGCGCACGAGGTGTGGCTGCCGCCGCTGAACGAGCCGAACTCGCTCGACACGATGCTGCCGAACCTCAACCCCACCGACGACCGGGGGCTCTCCCCGGTCGGGTTCTTCGGCAACGGCAGGCTGCAGGTGCCGATGGGCATCGTCGACCGGCCGTACGAGCAGCGGCGCGACCTGCTGTGGGCGGACTTCTCCGGTGCGCAGGGCCACGGCGTCATCGCGGGCGGCCCGCAGTCGGGCAAGTCGACCATGCTCCGGACGCTGATCATGTCGATGGCGCTCACCCACACCCCCGAGGAAGCGCAGTTCTACTGCCTCGACCTCGGCGGCGGCACGCTCGCCGGCCTCGCGGACCTTCCGCACGTCGGCGGGGTCGCGGTGGCCCGGCGCGAGCCGGACAAGGCGCGGCGCATCGTGGCGGAGCTGACCACGCTGCTGACCGAGCGCGAAGGCCGGTTCGGGGCGCTGGGCGTCGACTCGATGACGGAGTTCCGCAACCGGAAGCGCCGCGGCGAGATCACGGCGGAGCAGGACCCGTTCGGCGACGCGTTCCTGATCGTGGACAACTGGCGGGCCCTGCGCGACGACTTCGAGGAGCTGGAGACGTCGATCACGCGGCTGGCCACCCAGGGTCTCGCCTACGGCGTGCACGTGATCATCTCGGCCAACCGGTGGGCGGACCTCCGCCCGGCGATCAAGGACATGCTCGGCACGCGGTTCGAGCTGCGCCTCGGTGACCCCACGGAGTCCGAAATGGACCGCCGGATCGCGGTCAACGTCCCGGCCGGGCGCCCGGGCCGCGGGCTCACCCGCGACAAGCTGCACCTGCTCACCGGCCTGCCGCGGATCGACGGGTCGAGCGATCCGGAGACGGTCGCGGCGGGCGTCGCGGACGCGGTCGCGAAGATTCGCGGGGCGTGGCGCGGCCGGGTGGCTCCGCAGGTGCGCCTGCTGCCGGAGATGATCACCTACGAAGAGGTCCTGAAGCTCGACCAGAAGCGGGACACGAAGCTCATCCCGATCGGCGTCAACGAGGAGGACCTGCAGCCGATCTACCTGGACTTCGACGCGGATCCGCACTTCTTCGCGTTCGCCGACGGCGAGTCCGGCAAGACGAACCTGCTGCGGCAGATCGCGCGCGGCATCACCGAGCGCTACACGCCGCAGGAGGCCGTGGTCCTGCTGGTCGACTACCGGCGCACGATGCTCGGGTTCCTCGAGGGCGATTCGCTGCTCGGCTACGCCGTGTCGTCCGCGCAGCTGGACAGCATGGTCCAGGACGTGCACGGGTCGATGACGCGGCGGCTGCCGGGTCCGGACGTCACCCAGGAGCAGCTGAAGACGCGGTCCTGGTGGACCGGTCCGGAGCTGTTCATCCTGGTCGACGACTACGACCTGGTGGCAACGCAGTCCACCAACCCGCTCAAGCCGCTGTCGGAGTTCCTCGCCCAGGCGAAGGACGTCGGCCTGCACCTGATCGTGGTCCGGCGCACCGGTGGCGCGTCGCGGGCGGCGTACGACCCGATCATCGGCAAGCTCAAGGAGCTGGCGGCCACCGGCATGGTGATGAACGGTTCGCGCGACGAGGGCGTGCTGATCGGCAACATCCGGCCGAGCGCCATGCCGCCGGGCCGGGGCAACATGCTGAGCCGCAAGAACGGGAAGCAGCTCGTGCAGGTGTCGTGGATCCAGCCCGACTGACCGACCGGGGAGCCGTCGCGGCTGACGGAAGGGGTGCCCGGTGACGGTGCGGGTCGCGGTCGACTTCGGGACCTCGAGCACCTGCGTCGTCGTGTCGGTCAACGGCCGCGAACCGCAGGTCGTGGTGATCGACGGGCAGCCGCTGATGTCCTCGGCGGTGTACGCGGCGTCCGACGGCACCCTGTTCGTCGGCCAGGAGGCCGAGCGGCAGGCGGCCGTCGACCCGTCGCGGTACGAGCCGAATCCGAAGCGGCGGATCGACGAGGGCGATCTGCTGCTCGGCGATTCGGTGCTGCGGGTCATCGACGTCGTGCACGCGGTGCTGGACCGGGCGGTCGCGGAGGCGCGGCGCGTCGCGGGCGACGTCGAGGTGGACCTGCTGGTGCTCACGCACCCGGCGGACTGGGGCGCGATCCGCACCCGGCTGCTGCGCCAGGCCGCGGGCCGGCTGGCGCGCGAGGTGGCGCTGGTGCCGGAACCGGTGGCCGCGGCGGTGTACCACGCGGCCACGTTCGCCCCGGAGGCCTCGCCGGGCGGGCGGACGGTCGAGTTCTCCGGCCGTCCCGGCGACGCGCTGGCGGTGCTCGACCTCGGCGGCGGCACGGTCGACGTCAGCGTCGTCCAGCGGTCGCCGGAGGCCGCCCGCGCGGCGCGAGTGCCGGGCGCGCCGCCGCAGCGGGGCGGGTTCCAGGTGCTGGCCACGCGCGGCGACCCGAGTTTCGGCGGGGCCGACATCGACCAGGCGTTGCTGGAGCACGTCGGTTCTTTGGTGTCCGGCACGGATCCGCAGGCGTGGCGGCAACTGGTCGAGGGCCGCGAGCTGGCTGAGCGACGGCGGCGCCGGGTGCTGCGCCAGGACGTCCGCGGCGCGAAGGAAACGCTGTCGCGGCACACCTACACCGATGTCCCGTTGCCGCCGCCGTTCGCGGACGCGCACGTGACGCGGGCGGACCTGGAGCGGTTGATCGGGCCTCAGCTCGGCCGGGTGGTCGAGCTGACCAGCGCCGCGATCGCCGACTCCGGCCTGCGCCCGAAGCAGCTCGCGGCGATCTTCCTCGTCGGCGGTTCGAGCCGGATCCCGATGATCTCCCGGCTGGTGCACGAGCGCACCGGCGTGGTGCCGACGAGCCTCGACCAGCCGGAGACCGTCGTGGCGCGCGGCGCGCTGCGTGCGGTGCTGCTGGAACCGGACCGCACCGGCGTGCTGCCCGGGTCGTCGATTCCGGGGCCTGCCGAGCACCGCACCGAGATCGTCCGCGGGGACGCGCCGGTCCGGCGAGGTCCGGCGCCGGTGCCGCGCACCCCTCCGGCACAGCCGTTGCCGCCGCGCGGGTTCTCCGCCGCGGAGGCGGCCAGGGGACCGCAAAGCGCGCCGTTCGGAGCGGTAGCGCCCGTCGGCGCGAGTCCATTGCGGACTGGTCCGGGCAAGAACGCGTTGGGGCAGAACGGTTCCGGGAACGGGGCGTTCGCCGTTCCCGGTGCGGAAGACTCCGGTGGCGGGGCGAAGAAACGCCGTCGGCTGTGGTTGATCACCGCGGCGGTCGCGGTCGTGGCGCTGGTCGCGGCCGGAGTCGTCTACTTCGTCAGCCGCGGGAACACCTCGGATCAGGGCCGTTCGTTCTCGCAATACGACTTCAGCCTCGTCGCGCCGAGCGACTGGATCCAGACCACCGACGAGGTCGCGGACCGGCAGGTCATCCTGCACCCGCAGGACGCGGCCAACGGCAACGATCTCGTGCTCGCGCAGGAGTTCGTGATGGACTACGACGCGACGGCGGACCGGCAGAAACTCGTCGACGCTTTGCGGTCCGGGGTCAGCGGAAACGCGAACTACACTGCGTTCCGCCCCGATCTGACTTACGGTGGCCGCAACGTGATCGGCTATGTCGAGAGCAAACCGGAACGGATTACCGTCCGCTGGTATGTGCTCGTGCAAGGGCGGATCCGGGTGCACGTCGGCTGCCAGTACCAATCTCCCGCGGTGCAGCAGCGCGTCGACGCCGCGTGCGAGCAAGTGGTGCGCACGCTGAAGATCACCAGCTGAAGGAGCGCCTGTGCCGTCCGAACCGGAATCCGCGCCGGCGGCATTCACCCGAGCGGGACAGGACGCCGTCACCTTCTCGCGCCGCGTCGCGGGCACCGCGCTCGCGCGCAGCGAACGGCATCGCAGCGAAAACCGGGAATTGCTGAAGGAGTTCGGCAGGCGGCGGCTTTCCGGAGCCGCGGAACCCGCGCCGTCCGCGTTGCGCGGGGCCGCCCGCCGGTTCCGCGCCGCCCGCGGATTGCCGATGCCCGCCGAGCCCGCCGTGCCCGAGCCGGTTCCCGTTCGTCCCGATATTTCGCCCGAACAGCCCCGGACGAGTGAAGAGGACGAGGACTTTTCGCAGTCGCGAATCATGAGCCGGGACTCCTGAAACGTTCCGGGAACCGGCTGTGCGTGTGCTAACCACGCTGGTGGACAAGGTTTTTTCGGGGACACCGGGAAGCCGTTCACCGGGCCGTTGCCGGGCGGTTCCCTTGGCCCGCGTTCACGCAAGCAACTACTTGCGAAGAAGTCGCGACAAGTGTGAACCGAACTGGCAATGTCTTCGTCGTAGGTGCAGTGCCGGAAACACCAGCCGGCGCGCACAACCACTGACGAAGGGGGTAGCTCCCATGGCTGCTGGCGGTTTCACTGGGGATCCGAAGGAATTCACCGCGGCGGAGGGGCGCGTCGTCGACGCGACCAGCCGGATGAACAAGAACCTGAGCGACCTGCGCTCCAACATCGAAGCGACCCGCGCGGGCTGGGAAGGCGACGCGCAGCGCGCCTTCGACAACGTCATGCGCCGCTTCGACGACTGCGGTCGCGGCCTGAACGACGCGCTGCACCGTATCGGCGAGCTGCTCCAGGAAGCGGGTTCCACCTACGCCAAGAGCGAGGCGGCTCAGCACGAGCACATCAACTCGCTCAACAAGGGCTTCGGCGTTCTCGGCTGATCCAGTTCTTTTCCGTTCAGATTCGCCTTTTCCTCATTCTTTCTTCTGACAGGAGTTCGACATGCCTGACGGCCGCATTGTTGTTGACCCGGGTACCATCCACCGCGCCGCGGAGGACTGCACCGCCACCGGCGGCGAGCTGAAGACCCTCTTCGACAACCTGCAGAGTGACCTCAGCCCGCTGACCAACAGCTGGACCGGTGAAGCGAAGGACCAGTACCACCAGGCCCAGAACGAGTGGAACCAGAAGTTCGAGGAGTTCACTCAGCTGCTGGCGCAGATCGCCGCCGTGCTGCCGCAGATCGCGGACGGCTACCAGGCGACGGACCGCTCGGTGCAGAACCTGTTCTGAGCCAAGCTCCGAAACCACGGCGGGCCAGGCACCTTCGGGTGCGGGCCCGCCGTTTTCGTGTGCGTACTTCGAGGCCGCCCGGGTCGGCGGATTCTCCCGCAGGGAAGCCATTTCCCCCACCCGCTTCTCGTCGGAGGAACGGGTTTCGGCGCTCGGCGCGAGGCGTTGCCGGAATATTCTGGCGCGCTGCGGGCGGCTCGTTGCGCACCCTGGGAAATGCCCTCCCGCAGCGACTTCTTTCCGCGGTGCCCGGTCCGGGCCCACGGCTTAAGACCTCGTCAGTGCGGAGCGCCGACGGAATATTCCGGCTTGTCGTTCAGCACCCGCACGGTCACCTTCTTCGGCTGCCCGCCGACCTGCACCGTGCAGTCGAACGTGGTGCCGTTCTCGATCGGCTGCCCGGACGGGCACACGACGTTCTTCACGTCCGGCTCGCCGTAGTTCTCGTTCAGCACCCGGGAAACGCCCTCTTGCAACGACTTCTGGTCGAGGGTGTCCCCGCTGAACACCCCGGCCGCCCACGAGATCCCGCCCGCGGCGGCCAGCACCACCACGACCGCCCCGGCGATCAGGAACGGTTTCTTCGACCGCGGTTTCCCCGGCTTCGCGGAGGAAAACGCGCCGAGTCCGCCGTACTCGGACGGCTGGAACCCGCCGCCGTAAGGACTTCCGGAGGACTGCTGTCCCGGCGGGACCGGGGTCGGCTGGCTCTGCGGCTGACCGGGTCCGCCGTACGGCGCGGGCGTCGGCTGGCTCGGCGGCTGGCCGTAGGGCTGGGCCGGATAACCCTGCTGCGGGTACTGCCCCTGCGGAAACTGTTGCTGCGCCGGAGGTTGCGGCGTCCACTGGCCGCCCTGCCAACCGGAGTTGTCCACTTCGGACGGATAACCCGGCTGCTGCTGTGGCTGGTTCCCCGGCTGCCACCACTGCGGCTGCTGGTCGGGAGGCTGGGTCATCGGTGCTCACCTCGGGGGTCGATCGGCGCGGGGGCCGGCGGAAGGGCGCGCATCAACGCCCCTGCAGGTCGGCGAGCCTGCGGTAGAAGTCCTGTTTGGCCGCGTCGTCCGCGAGGACGGTGACCTGCGAGGCGTCCGGCACCGTCGGCAGGTCCGAGACGGTGGCCTGCCCGGTGAACTTGAACTCGTAGCGCAGTTCGACCTTGTGCCCGTCGCCCTCGAACTTGGCCGCCATGGTGAACGCGGCGAGCGAACCGTCCGGCTTGAGCGTGATCGTGCTCGGCACGACGGCCTTGCGCAGTTCCGGCCCGACCTGGTTGACGACCTTGTCCGGCAGCAGTTCGACGCGCTGGTCGAGGAAGATCGCGAACGGCACGTTCACGCTCAGCTGCTCGGTGCCGTCCGCGGAGCTCTTCGCACCGCGCAGCGCTTTCTTGTCCGCCTTGTACGCGCTGTCGACCGCGGCGCCCATCTTGCACGCGATGTGCACCCCGCCCCACACACACGGCTGGACGAGCCCGTTCTCCGGCTTGGGCATCGACACCCACGGCGTCGGCGCGAGCGATTTGTAGGCCGGGCCCAAGTAGAGGTACTCGACGGCGCCGTCGGCCGGGGTGAACGTGTCGAGGAACTCGTTGGGGTTCTTCTGCGACCGGTTGTGCACGATGCGGCTCTCCGGGCTGCCGGTGCGCGCGGAGGTGACGATGTTGTGCAGGTACCTGTCGTCGAACTTGAAGTACCGGTCCGCGGAGTTGGTCACATCGCGCGGCTCGGTGATCGTGTCGCCCAGCTTCGACATGGCCTTCTCGAACTTCGCGCCGACGTACGCGGCGGCCTGGTCGCCGTCGGGCAGCGCGGTGCCGGCGCGGGCCTGCCCGCACGCGGTCGCGAGCGCCAGCACGGCGGCGACGGCTCCCGCCGTCCGTGCGGCCCGGATCGTCCTCGCTCGTGTCTTCAACTGCTGTCCCCAGGTGCTCGTCGTGCTGGCGCGGCTGCGCGCCCGAATCGTCTCATCCTGGTACGACCCGCGCGGCGGCGTGGTGGTTCCGGGAGCAGGTCGGGTAAGCTGCGACCGGCCGACGAGGCGCCTTCGCACCCCCCGCTGCAAAGCAACGGGACCACAGGGGTATCTTCATATGTCGTTGTGCGTTGCGGCGCGTCAGCGCTCGGCCCGCACATTACCCACACGCAATGACGACGAGGTAGACCCTTGCCCACGTACAGCCCCAAGCCCGGCGACGTCACTCGTGCCTGGCACGTGATCGACGCCGAGGATGTCGTGCTCGGACGGCTCGCGACCGAGGTCGCCACGCTGCTGCGCGGCAAGCACAAGCCGACCTACGCCCCGCACGTGGACACCGGTGACTTCGTCATCATCGTCAACGCCGAGAAGGTCGCTCTCACCGGTAACAAGCGCGAGCAGAAGTTCGCGTACCGGCACAGCGGTTATCCCGGCGGTCTGCGGAAGCGCTCCTTCGGCGAGCTGCTCGACACCAAGCCCGAGCACCTCGTGGAGAAGGTGGTCAAGGGCATGCTGCCGAAGAACAAGCTCGGCCGCGCCATGGCCAAGAAGCTGAAGGTGTACGCCGGCCCGCAGCACCCGCACGCCGCGCAGCAGCCGCAGGCGCGCGAGATCACCAAGATCGCGCAGGTCGCGCAGTGAGTGAGGAACAGTTGACCAGCACCGAGACCGAGGTCGTCGCTTCGACCGAGACCCCCGCCGAGGCCGTGGCGACCAGCGAGTCCGCCGCCGCCCCGCGCCCGTCGCGTGCCGCCGGTGGCAACGCGCAGACGGTCGGCCGCCGCAAGGAGGCCGTGGTCCGCGTCCGCGTCGTGCCGGGTACCGGTGAGTTCAAGCTCAACGGCAAGTCGCTCGAGCAGTACTTCCCGAACAAGGTCCACCAGCAGCTCATCCGCGAGCCGCTCGTGACCGTCGAGAAGCCGGACTCCTTCGACATCTTCGCCAACCTCAAGGGCGGCGGGATCTCGGGCCAGGCGGGCGCGCTGCGTCTCGCCATCGCCCGTGCGCTGGTCGAGGTCGACGCCGACGACCGTCCGGCCCTGAAGAAGGCCGGCTTCCTGACCCGTGACGCGCGCGCCACGGAGCGGAAGAAGTACGGCCTCAAGAAGGCCCGCAAGGCCCCGCAGTACTCCAAGCGCTGATTTTCAGCCCTGGCGCAACCCTGGAAGCGCCCATCCGTCCATCGGATGGGCGCTTCCGGCGTTTTCGGGGCTGGTTGATGCGTTTTCCGCCACTGGCACGACTGTCTTGGGGTAGGGCAGGGGAGTACCCCTGCCGGGTCCGGCGCTAGGTTTGTCGAGGCCCGGCACGCCCCGAGGCCGGTGAATCAAGACAAGGAGGTCGAGATGGCTCGACTGTTCGGCACCGACGGGGTACGCGGTCTGGCCAACGCCGACCTGTCCCCGGAGCTGGCCCTGTCGGTCGCGGCGAGCGCCGCCCGGGTGCTGGCGGCCCACGACCGTTCGCACCGTCCGGTGGCCGTGGTCGGCCGCGACCCGCGGGCGAGCGGCGAGATGCTGGAGGCCGCCGTGGTGGCGGGCCTCGCGTCGGCCGGTGCGGACGTCCTGCGGCTCGGCGTGCTGCCGACGCCCGCCGTCGCGTACCTCGTGGGTGCGCTCGACGCGGACCTCGGCGTGATGATCTCCGCCTCGCACAACCCCATGCCGGACAACGGCATCAAGCTCTTCGCCGCCGGCGGGCACAAACTGCCGGACAGCATCGAGGACGAGATCGAATCCGGCCTCGACGCGACCGGGATCACCCGCCCGACCGGCGACGGCGTCGGCCGCGTCACCGACGTCCCGGACGCGCTCGACAAGTACATCGAGCACCTGGTCGCCGCGACGCCGCACCCGCTGACCGGCCTGAAGGTCGTGGTGGACTGCGCGAACGGCGCGTCGTCCGCGGCCGCCCCGGAGGCGTACCGCCGGGCCGGCGCCGAGGTCGTGGCCCTGCACGCGGAGCCGGACGGCATCAACATCAACGACAACTGTGGCTCGAACCACCCCGACCTGCTGCGCGCCGCGGTCGTCGAACACGGTGCCGACCTCGGCATCGGCCACGACGGAGACGCCGACCGCTGCGTGGCCGTCGACGCCGCCGGCGAGCTGGTGGACGGCGACCAGATCATGGCCGTCCTGGCGCTGGCGCTCGCCGAAGAAGGCGCGCTGGTGAAGGACACGCTCGTCGCGACCGTGATGAGCAACCTCGGCCTGCACCTGGCGATGAAGGCACACGGCATCACGGTCGTCACGACTGCGGTGGGTGACCGCTACGTGCTCGAGGAACTGCGCGCCTCCGGCCTGGCCCTCGGCGGCGAACAGTCCGGCCACGTAGTCCTCCCCGCCCACGCCACCACCGGCGACGGCCTCCTGACCGCACTGCGCCTGATGGCCCGGATGGCCGCCACGGGCAAACCGCTGGCCGAGCTGGCCTCGGTGATGAACCGGCTGCCGCAGGTGCTGGTCAACGTCCCGGTCGCGGACAAGGCAGCAGTAGCCGGCTCCGCCGAGGTCCGCGACGCGGTCGGCGAGGTAGAAGCCGAACTCGGCGAGGAAGGCCGGGTCCTGCTGCGCCCGTCCGGGACCGAACAGTTGGTGCGGGTCATGGTGGAAGCCCCGGCCCACGCCACGGCCCAGGCAGCGGCGGACCGGCTGGCCGGGGTCGTGTCCGCGGTCTCCTGACCGAACTGCCCGAATCGCTGCGCCCCTCGTCACTCTCCGGGTACATTCCGTAGACGAGTGTCCGGCACCGCCGACGGCTTCCGTGCGTCCAAGGTCCGGAAGCACTGGGCAGTCGAGGAGGGGCGAGCGTGGGGAACCGGCAGAATGTCGATCCGCAGATGCTGGAGACGGCGGGCGGATTCGTGCGGGACGCGGCGAAGGACCGTCTGCAGACGACGCTGCCCGCGTTGAAGCAGATCCAGATCACCGAGGCGGACTTCGGGCGCAAGCACCACGGCTCGTTCCAGCTGTACAAGACCGGGATCGAGGCGGTCGGCAAATGTGTCGACAGCTACGTGAAGGCCTGTGAGGACTTCGGGAACAACCTCGGGTCGGCGAGCAAGAAGTACACCGCCAACGAGGCGAGCAGCTCGGACTCCATCACGAAGAGCGGCAAGCGCTGATGGCCAAGCGCAGCGGGAACTTCCCGACGTTCCAAGAGTTCCAGCAGTTGATGAACGACCCCAGCATCGACCGCAACACCAAACGGGGACTGGCACTTCGCTACTTCGACTACGTCGAGGACGAAGACGACGACGGCGAAGCGCAGAGTTACGGCTTCCAGAGCGACGAAGACCGCAACCACTGGCGCGACTACTACAAGCAGACGCTGTCCATCTCCGAAGGGGACATGGACTGGGAGTGGTCGAGCAAGAGCGACGTCTACGACTGGTACGGCAAGGCGAAAGACGAAGCCGACAAAGGCGCGAAGGCGGCGCAGGACAAGCAGCAGCAGGCCGTTGACGGCGACAAGCAGAAGCTGAAGGACCAAGGGGCCAAGAACACCGACACCGATCCGGGTGTCGCGAACTCGAACGAGATCCTCGACCTCGGCGTCTCGGGCTTGCAGCCGTTCCGGAACCTGCTGCCGCTCTACAACCGCGCCCGCGGCCTCGTCGCGCAGAACCTGCCGGAGCACCCGTTCCAGCCGCACGTCGGCGACCCGTTCGACGAGCAGCGGGACATCCCGTTCGACAAATTCAAGGCCGCCGCCAAGGAATTGACGGACGTCAACGCGTCCATTGTGGACGCCGCGGCGGATCAGGACAACCGGATGGCGACGGTGTTCGCCAACTGGTCGGGCGACGCACGGGACAAGGCCCAGCAGTCCTGGAAGGGGATCACCGACGGCACGAAGACCGTCGAGCAGACCCTGAAGGACGGGGCGGGGCTGATTGACCGCAGCATCGCGTCGATCGCGAAGCTGATCCGGGCGAAATGCCAGTGGCTGCAGGATTACTACATCACCGAGTACCCCAACAAAGGCGACTTCTCGCCGGGCGACATCGACCGGCTGATCCGGGTCGCCGAGATGGGGCGCAACGCCAGCGACGACGACTTCAAGCATTTTCTCCGGCTGATGCCGAAGGACCTGCAAGACACGATCAAAGACGACTGCAACGACCTCAACGACGAGACCAAGGACGCCGGGCAGGAATGGGCCAAGAAGTGGCTCGCCGGGTTCTGCGGCTTCATGGACAAGCATGTCACCAACTGGCAGCAGGTCTGCGAGCACACGCGCACCAGTGTCGACCAGGTGTGGAACGAGCTGGGCGCGTCGTTGGGCAAGGCCCGCGAGGACCTCTTCACCACGTCGTCGAAGCCCGCTGACCAAGGCGGCGGCCAGCAGTCGGACGGAGGCGGCCAGCAGACCGTGCCGTCGTCCTCCGGCGGCGGTGGCAAGGATTCGGGGATGCCGAGCACCGGCGGCTCGGGGCCGATGCCGGCCGCGGCGCAGATGCCCAAGACGCCGGAACCGCCGCAGACCCAGCCGCAATCGGCCGAGGGGCTCAACCCGGTCACTCACCAGCCGCTCGAGGTAGATCCGAAGACTGGGCAGCCGTATCCGATCGACCCGAAGACGGGCGCGGCCCTCAAACCCGAAGAGCCCGAGACGATGACCGTCGAGCACGACGGGCACAAGATCTCCATGTCCGAACCCGGCAAGGACGGGCACATGGGGATCAGCGTCGACGACGGCACTGGCAAGCCGAAGACCTACGACCTCGACTTCGGGGACCAGGCGAAGCCCGGCGCGACGCAACCGCCGGGGACTTCGCTGCCCGGGCAGCAGCATCCGGACCCGGCGACCGGGTTCGGGCCGCAGGGCCACGACGGGGCGCAAGGGACCGGCCAAGGCCACGAGGGAACCCCGGACGCCGCGAAGAACCCCGACGGCACGCAGGGAGCCGGCCAGAAGTACCAGCCGGGCCCGGACGGCAAGATCCACATCCAGGACGGCAAGCTGTCGATCGTGGCCGAGCGGCTGTCCGGGGCCGACGGTCCCACGGTCGTGACGATCGACGACGGCTCGGGACATCCGACGAAGTACACCCTCGGTGACGACGGTGCGCTGAACCCCAGCGGCCACCACTCCGGCGGCGGAGCCGCGGCCGGCGGGCAGGCCACGCCGGGTGTGCCGACGCCTCCCGGGACGCCGGTGCCGGACGCGGCGGCAGCCGCGGGCCAGCCGGTCGTCGCGGCGGCCAACCAGGTCGTTCCGGACCAGGTCGCCGCGCAAGGTCAGCAAATCGTTCCCGAGCAGCCCGCCGCGCAGAGCCACCAGGCCGTTCCGGACCAGCCAGCCGCCCATGAGCACCGGATCATCCCGGGCCAGCCGTCCTCGCACGAACTGCCGGTGACCCACGAGCCGGCGAGCGCGCCCGCCGCGGCATCAGGCCCGGACGAGTCGACGAGTGCCCAGTCGGTGCTCGACCCGTTCTCCTCCGACCCCGGGATCGGCACCGTTCCCCACCCCGGCCTTGGCGACACCGGCGATCCGATGGCCGCCTCGGCAGGCGATGCCCCGCCGACCGACACCTCGCAGCTCGGCACCGCCCCGGTGCACCACGAGGCGAGCGGCTCCGGAACCCCGGCGATGATGGGCGGCGGCATGATGGGCGGGCTCGGCAACGCGCCGGGCGGCGGACAGGAGCAGGAACGTTCGTCGAGCGCGTACCGGGCCGACGGCGGTCTTTTCGGTTCGCAGGCCGGCTCGAACCGGATCAGCGGGTCGCTGCTCGACGACGATCAGCCTGGCCGTTAGAACGGGGGAGGACGCGGTGAGCAGCGAAGACCTGGGGGCGGGGTTCCGCCACAAGATGGCTCAGATCGAACGCGAGGCCGAGGAACGGCTCGCGTTGATCGGCAGCCGGGTCCGGAAAGACCTCAAGGAAAGCAAAGAGGCCAGCGACAAGCAGCTGCGCACGGTCGGCCAGGTGATCGTCCGCGTGCAGGAGAACGCTCGCCGCGCGGCGAAGGCCGGCGGCTGGGTGATGGAGTCGACCGTCGGCGACAAGGCCAAGGGCGAGGTCAGTTTCGGTTTCGAAGACGAGGAAGCGGAGAAGGAACGTCGCGCCGGCTATGTGCCTGCCGAGCCTGCTCCGCAACGGCCCAGCACGCCTCCGCCGGCTCCGGCACCGCCTGCCGCGGCGTCGGGACGGCATCGGCGTGGCGTGCACCACGACGAGGACGACTACACGAACACCGACTGGCTGGCTACCTGACCGGCATCCGCTGATCAGGCAGCCGGTTCCTCGTCCTCCGGAACCTCGATCGGCGCGCGTTTCACATCGGCGTCCAGCAGCGGCAGGTACTTCTCCGTACCCGTCAAATGCGTGAGAAAGAACGCAGTGAACAGCGCCTTCGTCAGCTGCTGCGTCGCGCGCTGCGGTTTGCCCTGCAGCAGCAGCTGGCTCCAGTGC
Organism: Streptomyces sp. AA4; assembly: GCF_000158875.1. Lineage (NCBI taxonomy): Bacteria > Bacillati > Actinomycetota > Actinomycetes > Kitasatosporales > Streptomycetaceae > Streptomyces > Streptomyces sp. AA4. Next base: position 432,754 of record NZ_GG657746.1, read on the forward strand.
CGGCCCTCGGTCACCGCCAGGTGGGAGGACTTCGACAGCGTCCGCAGCTGCACCGGGCCGGCCCACGCCTGGGCGATGGCGTCCGCGTGGCCGACCGCCGGGGCGACCAGGTCGCCGTCCACCGCCAGGTGCAGGCCGGGGGCGTTGATGACCTTCGCGGCGTCCGTGGCGGGCGGGAAGGTCTGCGCCGCGGCCACTGTCGCCACCGCGCGGACCTTCGGGCGGGCGTCGTCGCCCGCGGCGGCGGACTGGGCGGCTGCCAGCACTGCCGAACCGCCGCCGGTGGAGTGGCCGGCCAGGCCCAGTTTTTCCGGGTCGACGCTGATGCCGTCCGGGCCGAGGCGGACCGTGGTGATGACGTCGAGCGTCGTCAGCAGGTCGCCGGCCAGCAGGCGGTGCGACGGGAGCGGGCCGAGCTGCGTCGCGGGGGCCGCGGCGACCACGCCCCAGCTCGCGAGGTGGTGCAGCAGCTGTCGGTAGCGGGTGGCGGGCTGCAGCCAGCCGTGCCCGAACGCGATGGCCGGGAGGCCGAGGCCTTGGCGCGGGGTGAACACGACGCCGGGCAGTCCGACCAGGGCGAGATTGCCGCGCAAAACCTCGTGCGGACCCGGGTGGGACAGCTCCGTGAGCAGCTGCTTGGGCTTGCTGGCCATGCGCGTGACCTTACTGCCCGTGCCCAGTCCCGGCCCGGTGCGCCACCCCGAGCGGTTTAGGGGTCCGCCGCCACGGTGCGCGAAGAACCGGCCAATGGTTGTCCGGAAGGCCGCTCGCCCAGCTCAGCGGCACTGAAAACCCCGCTCTAGGGACCGGAGTAGGGGACTGGACTTGTCTCGTTACGCTAGTTCGCGTGTGTGGAATCGTGGGATACGTCGGACACCGCCCGGCTCTGGACGTCGTGCTCGGTGGGCTCCGCCGCATGGAATACCGGGGCTACGACTCGGCTGGCGTGGCGGTGCTGGACGGCGCCGGCGCGCTGACCGTCGAGCGCAAGGCCGGCCGGCTGGCCAACCTGGAGGCTCGGCTCGACGAGGTCGGCCGCGACGCGTTCGCCGGCACCGCGGGCATGGGCCACACCCGCTGGGCCACGCACGGGGCCCCGATCGACCGCAACTCGCATCCGCACCGGGACGCCACCGGTCGCGTCGCGGTGGTGCACAACGGGATCATCGAGAACTTCGCCGCCTTGCGCGCTGAACTCGAGGCCGCGGGCATCGAGATGGCCAGCGACACCGACACCGAAACCGCCGCGCACCTGGTCGCTCTCGCCTACACCGAGGGCGACACCAAGGGAGACTTGCCGGCCAGCGTCGCCGCGGTCTGCCGCCGTCTGGAGGGCGCGTTCACGCTCGTCGTGACGCACGCGGACGAGCCGGACACGATCGTCGCCGCACGCCGGTCTTCGCCGCTGGTGGTCGGGGTCGGCGAGGGCGAGCACTTCGTCGCGTCCGACGTCGCGGCGTTCATCGAGCACACCCGCGAGGCCGTCGAACTGGGCCAGGACCAGCTGGTCGTCATCACCCGCGACGGCTACCGGGTCACCGACTTCCACGGCGACGCCGCGCAGGCCAAGCCGTTCACCGTCGACTGGGACCTGTCGGCCGCCGAGAAGGGCGGCCACGAGTACTTCATGCTCAAGGAGATCGAGGAACAGCCCGAGGCGCTGGCGAACACGCTGCGCGGCCACTTCGAGGCGGGCCGGATCATCCTCGACGAGCAGCGCATTTCCGACCAGGACCTGCGCGACGTCGACAAGGTGTTCGTCGTCGCCTGCGGTTCGGCGTACCACTCCGGGCTCGTCGCGAAGTACGCCATCGAGCACTGGTGCCGGCTGCCGGTCGAGGTGGAGCTGGCGTCGGAGTTCCGCTACCGCGACCCGGTGCTCGACCGCGACACGCTCGTCGTCGCCGTCTCGCAGTCCGGCGAGACCGCGGACACCCTCGAAGCCGTGCGGCACGCGCGCGAGCAGAAGGCCCGCGTGCTCGCGGTCTGCAACACCAACGGCGCGCAGATCCCGCGTGAGTCCGACGCCGTGCTGTACACGCACGCCGGTCCGGAGATCGGCGTCGCGTCGACCAAGGCGTTCCTCGCGCAGATCGCCGCGAACTATCTCGTCGGCCTCGCGCTGGCGCAGGCGCGCGGCACGAAGTACCCGGACGAGGTCGCCCGCGAGTTCGCCGAGCTGGAAGCGATGCCGGCCGCGGTGCAAAAAGTACTGTCCACTGTGGAGCCGACCCGCGAGATCGCGCGGCGGATCTCCGATTCGCGCGCGGTGCTGTTCCTCGGCCGCCACGTCGGGTTCCCGGTGGCGCTGGAAGGCGCGCTGAAGCTGAAGGAACTCGCGTACATGCACGCGGAAGGCTTCGCGGCGGGCGAGCTGAAGCACGGTCCGATCGCGCTGATCGAAGAGGGCCTGCCGGTCGTCGTCGTGATGCCGTCGCCGAAGGGCCGCGCGGTGCTGCACTCGAAGCTGGTGTCGAACATCAGCGAGATCCAGGCGCGGGGCGCGCGCACGATCGTGATCGCCGAGGAGGGCGACGAGACCGTGCGCCCGTTCGCCGACGAGCTGATCGAGGTGCCCGCGGTCCCCACGCTGTTGCAGCCGCTGGTGTCCACCGTGCCGCTGCAGGTGCTGGCCGCGGAGATCGCGAGTTCGCGCGGGTACGACATCGACAAGCCGCGTAACCTGGCGAAGTCCGTCACCGTGGAGTAGGGAGCCGCCGCCGTGCAAGGAATCTGGACGACAGAACGGATTCGCGCGGCGGAAGATCTCCTGCTCGCCCGCACCCCGGACGGCGAGCTGATGCGCCGCGCCTCCTTCGGCCTCGCCGCCGAGGTGGCCGGGCTGGCGGCCGAGGACACCGGCGGCGTCTCCGGTCGCCGGGTCGTGCTGCTGGTCGGCTCGGGCAACAACGGCGGCGATGCGTTGTGGGCGGGCGCTTTCCTGCGTCGGCGCGGCGTCGCGGTGGCGGCGGTATTGCTGAAGCCGGAGAAGGCGCACCCGGCCGGATTGGCCGCGCTGCGGCGCTCCGGTGGTCGCGTGGTGTCCATTGCGGACAGTCCACAGTGGATCGAGAAGGCGGACGTCGTCGTGGACGGCATCGTCGGCATTTCCGCTCGCGGCCCGTTGCGTCCGGAAGCGGCCGAGCTGGTCGCGCGGATCGAAGCACCGGTGGTGGCGGTGGATCTGCCGAGCGGCGTCGACCCGGACACCGGAGCGGTCGACGGCCCGCACGTCACCGCCGCGCGCACGGTCACCTTCGGTGCGTTGAAGCCGGTGCACGTGCTGGCTCCCGAGGAATGCGGCGAGGTCGTGCTGGTGGACATCGGCCTGCGGCCCTGGCTCGACGACCCGGATCTGCAGCGCCTCGACCTGTCGGACGTCGCGGAGGCGTGGCCGATCCCCGGTCCGGAGGACGACAAATACACCCAGGGCGTGGTCGGCATCGCGGCCGGCTCGGCGACCTACCCCGGTGCCGCGGTGCTCGCGTCCGGTTCGGCGGTCCGCGCGACGGCGGGCATGGTTCGTTACGCCGGGCACGCCGCGGACGTCGTGCGCTCGCGCTGGCCGGAGATCGTGGCGACCGGCTCGGTCACCGACGCGGGCCGGGTGCAGGCGTGGGTAGTCGGCCCTGGCATCGGCACTGGCGGGGAAGGCCGGGAAATCCTGCGGCACATCCTCGGCCAGGGCGTCCCGGTGTGCGCGGACGCCGACGCCACCACGATCATCGCGAACACCCCCGAGGTCCTCGATGCCCGCGACCCGGACACGCCGCTCGTGCTCACTCCGCACGCGGGCGAGTACGAACGCCTGATGGGCCGCCGCCCGGGCGCGGATCGCGTCGCGGCGGCGCGGGAAGCGGCGAAGAAGTACGACGCTGTCGTGCTGTTGAAAGGCCACTGCACGGTGATCGCCGCCCCGGACGGTCGCGTCGCGGTGAACACCCCGCACGGATCGTGGCTGGCCACCGCCGGCTCCGGCGACGTGCTGACCGGTCTGGTCGGCTCGCTGCTCGCCGCCGGGCTGGACCCGTGGCTGGCCGCCGCGGCCGCCGCGCAGGTGCATTCGCTGGCGGGCGCGCTCGCTGCCGAGGACGTGCCGACGTCGGCGTCCGGTCTGGTCGATGCCATCCCCGCCGCGCTCCGGCTGGTCCGCGCGACCGCATAGTTATCGAGTTACGTGTTAACTCGGCTCTCGATATCTGGTAAGAACAAGATGTGAGTCGAGACACGCCAGGACGGCCGAAGACGCGCCCGTCCGACGCCGCGGTGGAGCAGCGGCGGCAGGAGATCCTCGACTACGTCATCGACCAGGGCGAAGTCCGGATCGACGACCTCACCGCCCGGTTCGGCGTCAGCCTCATGACGATGCACCGCGACCTGGACGACCTCGCCGACAAGCGGCTGCTGCGGAAGCTGCGCGGCAAGGTCGAGGCGTATCCGGCGCTCACCATGGAGACCGCGAGCCGGTTCACGCTGCACTCGGCCGAGAAGGAAGCCCTCGCCGACCTCGCGATCCAGCACGTCGAGCCCGGCCAGGCGGTGTTCGTGGACGACTCCACCACGCTGTTCCCGCTGGTCGAGCGGCTGGCCCGGGTCGAGCGGCTCACCGTCATCACCAACTCGCTGCAGGCCGCGCGGCTGCTGGGCACCGGCGTCGACGTGCTCCTCGCCGGCGGGCGTTACGACCCCGAGTACGACTCCTGCTCCGGCCCCGACGTGCTCGCGCTGCTCGAGCGCATTCGTGTGGACATCGCGTTTGTCTCGGTGAGCGCGGTCGCGGTGGGCCGGCTGTTCCACCCGGTCCGCGACTACGCCGAGCTGAAGAAGGCCGTGCTGCGCGCCGCGAACCGCAACGTGCTGGTGCTCGACCACTCGAAGTTCGGCCGCACCGCGACGTACGCGCACGGCGACGTCGGCGATTACGACCTCCTGATCACCAGCGAAGCCACTCCGACCGAGGAGATCGAGGCGGCGCTGAACGCGGGAACGGCGGTCGAGGCCGCGGAGTACGTCGAGGAGGGGCAGCTTTATGACAGCTGAGCTGGTGGCCGGGGTCGATTCGTCGACCCAGTCGACGAAGGTCGTGGTCTGCGACGCCCGCACCGGCGAGGTCGTGCGCACTGGCCGGGCACCGCATCCGGACGGGACCGAGGTCGACCCCGCAGCGTGGGCGCAAGCGTTTGCGGACGCCACTCGCGACGTCCTCGACGGCGTGCGGGCCATCGGGGTCGGCGGTCAGCAGCACGGCATGGTCACGCTCGACGAGGCAGGCGAGGTGGTCCGGCCGGCGTTGCTGTGGAACGACACCCGCTCCGCGCAGGCGGCCAAAGACCTCACCGAAGAACTGGGCGGACCCGGCGTGTGGGCGAAGTCGGTCGGGCTGGTGCCGGTCGCCAGCTTCACCGTCACCAAGCTCCGCTGGCTCGCCGAGCACGAACCGGAGAACGCCGACCGGGTCGCCCGCGTTCTGCTGCCGCACGACTGGCTGACCTGGCGATTGCTGGGCCGCCCGGAAACGGCCGTGACCGACCGTGGCGACGCCTCGGGCACCGGCTATTTCTCGCCGACGGACAACACGTATCGCCAGGACGTCCTCGCGCACGCGTTCGGCGGCCGCACTCCGGAGCTGCCGACGGTCCTCGGTCCGTCCGACGTCGCCGGACACACCAGCGACGGCATGCTCGTCTCCGCGGGCACCGGCGACAACATGGCCGCCGCCCTCGCGCTCGAACTGGCCCCGGGCGACGCGGTGATCTCGATCGGCACCAGCGGCACGGTTTTCGGCGTCACCGAGACCGGCGCGGCGGACGCGAGCGGCCTGGTCGCCGGATTCGCCGACGCCACCGGCCGGTTCCTCCCGCTGACCGCCGCCCTCAACGCCGCCCGCGTGCTCACCGCGGGCGCGGCGATGCTCGGGGTGGACCTGGCCGAATTCGACCGGCTCGCGCTGGCCGCCGAACCGGGCGCGGGCGGGCTCACGCTGCTGCCGTACCTCGACGGCGAGCGCACCCCGAACCTGCCTGGCGCGACCGGCTCGCTGCACGGGCTGACCAGGGCGAACATGACGCCGGAGAACGTCGCGCGGGCGACTGTCGAGGGCATGGTCTGCGGGTTGGCCGCCGGGCTCGACGCGGTGCGCGCGCAGGGCATGGACGTGAAGCGCGTGCTGCTCATCGGCGGCGGCGCGCAGTCCGCCGCGGTGCGGGCGATCGCGCCGATCGTGCTCGGCCTGCCCGTCGTGCTCCCCGAGGTCGGCGAGTACGTCGCGCTCGGGGCCGCTCGACAGGCGGCTTGGGCGCTCGCGGGCTCCGCCGAACCGCCCGCGTGGACCGGAACCAAGAACCAGCTCGTGTTGGACGGGCCGACCGGGGCGCTGCGCGCCGCGGGCATCGAGATCCAGCAACGCCACCTCGAGGCGCGCGAGGCCGCGCACGGGGTTTCCGCGAAATTGGGAGAGGACTGACCGATGGCCAGCATCACCTACGACAAGGCGACCCGGCGCTACTCCGGGACCGAGCGTCCCGCCGTCGACGCGCTGGACCTGGAGATCGCCGACGGCGAGTTCCTCGTGCTGGTCGGGCCGTCGGGCTCGGGCAAGTCCACCGCGCTGCGGATGCTCGCCGGACTGGAGGACATCGACGAGGGCACGGTCTGGATCGGCGACCGCGACGTCACCCAGCTGCCGCCGCGTTCGCGCGACATCGCGATGGTGTTCCAGAACTACGCGCTGTACCCGCACATGACGGTCGCGCAGAACATGGGCTTCGCGCTGAAGATCGCCGGGCGGCCGGCGTCGGAGATCAAGCAGAAGGTGCTCGACGCGGCGAAGCTGCTGGACATCGAGCAGTACCTGGACCGCAAGCCGAAGGCGTTGTCCGGCGGTCAGCGCCAGCGCGTCGCGATGGGCCGCGCGATCGTGCGCGAGCCGCAGGTCTTCCTGATGGACGAGCCGCTGTCGAACCTCGACGCGAAGCTGCGCGTTTCGACCCGTACGCAGATCGCCGCGCTGCAGCGCCGGCTCGGTGTCACCACTGTCTACGTGACCCACGACCAGGTCGAGGCCATGACGATGGGTGACCGCGTCGCGGTGCTGTCGGACGGGCTGCTGCAGCAGTGCGACACCCCGCGCGCGCTGTACGACCGGCCCGCAAACGTTTTCGTCGCGGGCTTCATGGGCTCGCCCGCGATGAACCTGGTCACCGCGAAGCTCACCGCGGACGGCGCCGAGGTCGGCGGCATGCGGGTGCCGCTCAAGCCCGAGGTCCGGTCCGCGGCCGACGGCGACACGGTCACCATCGGTTTCCGCCCGGAGGCGCTGGAGGTCACCACCGACAGCGAGGGCGCGCTGCCGATCAAGGTGGAGCTGGTCGAGGAACTGGGCTCGGACGCGTACATGTACGGCAAGCTCGGCGCGGGCGTCGCGGAGAGCGCCGAGGGTTCGTCACGCAACGTGGTCGCCCGCGTCGACCCGCGTACGCCGCCCGGCATGGGCGACACCCTGCACCTGCGGATCCGTCCGGACGAGCTGCACGTGTTCTCCGGCACGTCCGGGCAGCGTCTCTCCTGAGCCGATAGCGTGGGAAACTGGCAGTCGTTATGACTGCCAGTTCTCCGCACGCCGAGACGGTGATCGATCTCGGCGCACTGCGGCACAACGTTTCCTTGCTGGCCGCCCGGGCTCCCGGCGCGGCCGTGATGTGTGTGGTCAAGGCCGACGGATACGGCCACGGCGCGGTACCCGTCGGCCGCGCCGCGGTCGAAGCCGGCGCGAGCTGGCTCGGCACCTGCTCGCTGCAGGAAGCCCTCGACCTGCGGGCCGCGGGCCTGTCCGGGCGGCTGTTCAGCTGGCTGGACGTGCCCGAGCTGGACTTCACGCCCGGCATCGAGGCGGACATCGACCTCGGCGTAAGCTCCCTCGGTGAGCTGGCCCGCGTCGAAGCCGCGGCGGAGCGGGCCGGAAAACGCGCCCGCGTGCACCTCAAAATCGACACCGGGCTGTCTCGCAATGGCTGCCCTCCCGCTGCCTGGCCTGAGCTGGTCGAAGCGGCGGCCAAAGCGCGTGGCGTCGAGGTCGTGGCCATCTGGTCGCACCTGGCCTGCGCCGACGAACTGGGGCACGCGTCGATCGACGCGCAGGCGAAGCTGTTCGCCGAGGCGTACGACGCGGCCCGCGCGGCCGGTCTCGACCCGATCCGGCACCTGGCCAACTCCGCGGCCACGCTGACCCGGCCCGACCTGCACTTCGAACTCGTCCGCCCGGGCATCGCGATGTACGGCCTCAACCCGGTGCCCACCGACGACGACCTGCGCCCGGTCATGACGTTCCGGTCGACCGTGGTGCTCACCAAACCGCTGGCGGCCGGGGAATCCGTCTCCTACGGCCACACCTGGACCGCGCGGGAGGACACCACGCTCGCGCTCGTGCCCGTCGGATACGCCGACGGGGTGCCGCGCACGCTGTCCGGCCGGATGGACGTCTGGCTGGGCGGGAAACGGCGGCCGGTCGTCGGGCGGATCTGCATGGACCAGCTCGTGGTCAACGTCGGCAACGAGGACGTGCCCACCGTCGGCGACGAGGTCGTGCTGTTCGGCGCGGGCCGCTCCGGCGAGCCGACCGCGCGCGAATGGGCGGACAAGCTCGGCACGATCGACTACGAGATCGTCACCTCGATGTACCGGCCGCGCGTACGCCGCCGGTACGTGGGGGAGCGGGCGTGACTCCTTCGACGCGGCTGTGGGCGATCGTCGGCGGAGTCGGAGCGGTAGTCACGGGTGCGGCAGCGGCAGTTGTCGCGTCGCAGCAACGCAAACCGACTGAAGACCCGTTCGTAGACGAGCCGTTGGGCGAGCTGAAGCCGGACCGCACGTCCACTGTCGCGGCTGAAGACGGTACGCCGCTGTCGGTCGAGGAGATCGACCCCGGGGACGACGAAGAGCCGGAGCTGACTCTCGTCGGCGTACACGGCTTCGCGCTTTCGCGGCGCTCGTGGCACTTCCAGCGTCGAGACTTCGCTTCGCTGCGACTGCCGCGCGTACGCCAGGTCTACTTCGACCATCGCGGTCACGGTCTGTCCGGCGAAGCGTCTACGGAGACGTCGACGATCGAACAGCTCGCGCACGACCTCGACAGCGTGCTGCGCGCGTTAGTGCCCGAGGGGCCGATCGTCCTCATGGGACATTCCATGGGCGGCATGGTGATCATGGAACTGGCCGCGCAACGGCCAGACCTCTTCGAGGACCGCGTGTGCGGCGTTGCCTTCATCGCGACCGCAGCGGGCGAAGTCGGCGCGCGCGGGTTGCCGCGGCCGTTGCTGTCCAAGTACAACCCGCTCACGCGTGGTGTCGGAGAGCTGGCCGGATGGCAACCCGGGTTGGTGGAGTTCGTCCGCGCGGCCGGGGGCCAGCTGACTCGGCAGGCAGTGCGGCGGCTCGCGTTCGGCAGCCGTGATGTCTCGCCTCGGCTGGTCGACTTCATGCTGGAAATGCTGGCCGTCACGCCGGTGCGCGGGCTGATCAACTTCGTGGACACCCTCGGCAGCCACAATCGCTACGCTGTGCTGGCCGGGCTGAAACACGCGCACGTGCTGGTCATCGGCGGCGACTCGGACCGCTTCACGCCGTTCGCGCACGCCGAGCGCATCGCCGAGGAGCTGCCGGACGCCGAGCTGGTGCGCGTGCGCGGGGCCGGGCACATGGTGCAGCTCGAACAGCCTGAGCTGGTGAACAGCCATCTCATCGACCTGCTGCAGCGCTGTGCGGGCAGCGCCGCGCCGAACCGGCGAAACTGGTGGTGGACAAGGTGATTCTGGAAACCCCCGAGGACACGATGGCCTTCGGGCGGACACTGGGCGCGGCCCTGCGCGCGGGCGATGTGGTGCTGTTGGACGGTCCGCTCGGGGCCGGGAAGACGACGCTGACCCGCGGGATCGCGGACGGTCTCGGCGTCGGCGGGCGGGTCAGCTCGCCGACCTTCGTGCTGGCGCGGGTGCACGAAGCCGGTGCGGCCGGAGTGCCGCTGATCCACGTGGACGCGTACCGGCTCGGCGGCGATCTGTCCCAGTTGGACGACCTCGATCTGGACACTGACCTGGAGTCGTCCGCGGTGGTCGTCGAATGGGGCGAGGGCAGCGCGGAGCGGCTGTCGGAGGACCACCTGGTCGTTCGCCTGACCCGGCACGACGACGACACCCGGACCGTTGTCCTGGAACCGCACGGCTCGTGGACCACCCGGGTCGCCGAACTGCAAGCGGCGTAGCGCTCGCCGTCCGGCAATCCTCTACGACCCGGTTTTCGACGGTTCCTTCGTCAGCGCGTGGTTGAGCGCGGTCAGGAAGGCCAGCAGCCGAGGGCCGAAGCGACGCAGGTCATTGTCCTGTTCGACGCCGCCGTACCAGGAGAGGCCGGCCTGGCCGTCGGCGTCCGGGTCCAAGTCGGCGAACGCGCCGAGCCAGCGTTCGGTGTCGCCGAGCACCACCGCGTACGGCAGAGAACGGGAGAACACCATCTCGCGGTCCGCCGGGCGTTCGATGTCTTCCGCGCGCACCCGGTGCAGGTAGCGCAACAGCCCGCGGATCTGGCCGGCGACCGCGCGGCCGCGGGCGGTGCGGGACGGCAGCAGCGCGCGAGCCGCGGCGAGACCCAGGCCGGCGAGCGCGACCGCGACGCCCAGCAGCGCGTGCCCGACGGTGAACGAAAGCACCGCCGTCGCGACCAAGCCGAGCACGAACAGCAGGATGCCGGGCAGCGCCAGCACCCCGCGCGCGGTGTCCGGACGACGCGAGAACCATTGGCTGGCAACGGCGTCCCGGTACATCGCGTCCTGGATCGGTGCCGCGTCGAGATCGTTCAGCCGGGACAACAGGACGGTGTCGGCGCCTTCCGGCAGCAGCGTTTCGTAGACCACCCGCTCGAAATCGCGCAGGTGCTCGTCCGGCGGGTTCCGCCGGGAGATCTGCCAGTCCGGCCCGGGAAGCTCGGCCAGCCACAGGTAATTCCGCACCGCCAGATCGACGACGGTGGCCGCGATGTCCACCGGGTCCACCGACTCGTCCATCACGGTGCCGATCTGCCCGGGAAGCACCCCGTCCGGAGAAGCGAACCAAGTTCGGCCGTTTTCCTGCAACAGGACTTCGATTGTGGTATCGCCGGCGCTGGTCGCGAGTTCGTCTTTCTTTCGGAGCCGCCATACGAATAGCGCGAGGGCAATCAGCAAAACGGCAACCGCGGCGAATCCGATGACGGACGGCAAGGTGAGCGAGAACGCCGCCGCCAATGCGCTGGCCGGCACGAAATCGGCATTCGCCGGCGCGGTGCCCGGCGGCAGTCCGACAGACAGTTCCATTCGCGCGCCCGGCGGCAAATCGTTCTGCTGCAGCCGCAGCACGCCGGTGTGGTCGACCTCGGACAGCGTGCACGGCTGGTTCGCGCCGATCGAACAGGTCACCGGCGCCATCTGCCGGGCCGGGGCGAGGAAGGACGCCTTGATTTCCTTCACCGGCCGGTCGAAGCCGCCCGCGACGAGGGCGCGCACCTGCTGGCCGCCGCCCTGGTCGGCGAGGGCGCCGGCGAGTGTGTAGACGACGGTGGATTCGCCCGCGCCGAAGGTGAGCGTGAACTGGTCGTCGGCCTGCGCGACGGCGCTGCCGCCGATGGCCTTCGCGTCCCGCACCGTGTAGCGGAGGTCCTGCCCGTCGTCAGCGGGCAGCCGCAGCGGCAACGTGGACACCAGTCGCTGTCCACCTGGGACAGTCACCTTCTCGGTGACTTGGAAGCCGCCGTCGCGCAACAGTTTCAGTGCGATTTCCGCAGTCGCTTCGGGGGACGCTTGCGCATTCTCGGAATGCCGCCCGGTTCCGGAGAAGGCTGCCGCCGGACTCGGGCCGGATAGCACCGCCAATGCCGCGATCGCCGCCGCGGAAACCCATTTCCTCGCCACGGCAGCAGAGCCTAGAGCACACCGGCTAGGCTGGGCGCCCCGGCAGCGAAAAAAGCCGGATTACGCGAATCACGCAATCGCAGGGGGAACGATGACCTGGCCACCGCAAGGCGGTCCTTATCCGGTTCCGCCGGGAACTGCCCCGCTCCCGCCGCCGCGGCCGCTGCCGCCGGGTGCCGGGATGCCCGGCGGTGGAACGGCGGGGCCGGGGATGCCGCCGGGACAGCAGTTTCCGGGCGGGCCGCCGCTTCCGCCGGCGCCGCAGTTCCCTCCCGGGCCGCCGTTTCCCGCTGCCGGCCCGGTAGTTCCGTTGCCGCCGCCCGCCGTGCCGCTGCCGCCACCGCAGGTCGCTCCGGTGCCGGGACCATTCGCCGCGTCCCCTGGGGCGCCCGCGCCGGCGTTCGGTCCGGACGCCCGGCTCGACGGCTATCGCACCGCGCGCCCGCCGAAGAAATCGCACGCCGGGGTGATCGTGCTGGTGTCCGTGCTGGGGGCGATCGTGCTGGTCCTCGGGGGACTGGCAGCGCTCGGTTCGGCCGTGCACAAAGACAAGCGCGTCGACGCGGCGAGCACCCCGCCGCCGACGTATTCCTCGATCTCCAGGGAAATGCCGTCCACTCGGTACCCCACCGAAAGAAGCACTTCGACCACGACCGCCTCGACAACCAGGGAAACCCGCGAAACCACCAGCGGCTCGGAACCGGCGTCCGAGGCCCCGCCGGCGCCTCGCGGTCCGCGACCGGTGAAGGAGACCGCGCGGAACCCGCTGTTCGCCAGCGCCGACGCCGGATTGCGGAACGTGGCGTGCACGCTCAGCCGCTGGAGTTCGGACCGGGCCGGCGCGGAACGGTTCTTCCAGTCCGGCATCCGCTGCCTGGACACGGTGTGGGCGCCGGTGCTCGGTGACGCCGGCCTTCCGTTCGAGAGCCCGAACCTGGTGGTCGCGCAGTCCGGCCAGATGCAAAGCCCGTGCACTTCGTCCGGTGACAATTTCGCCGCCTACTACTGCCCGACGAACGAGACCATCTACATGCCGATGGACAAGCTCCAGATCGAGGACTACGGCGCGCATCCCGGCATCTACCTCGCGGTGCTGGCCCACGAATACGGGCACCACGTGCAGAACCTGTCCGGCGTCGAGGACGCGATGAGCGAACAGCGGTACGACGCGGGCGCCGACTCCGCCGCCGGGCTGGAGCTGTCCCGCCGTCTGGAACTGCAGGCGCAGTGCTTCTCCGGCATGTTCCTCGGTGCGTCGTCGAACGCGGGCGGGTCGATCGACCGCAACATCTACAACGAGGCCTGGAACTCCGAGGACCGCGGAGACCACGGCGACGGTCCTCGCGACCACGGCACCGACGAGCACTCCGCCGCCTGGTGGCGCCAGGGCGCGACGAAGAACCGCACCCAGCAGTGCAACACCTGGGCGGCGAACTCCTCCGACGTGGCCTGAACGCCGTGAAGGACTCCTTGAGGGAATCAGATTCCCTCAAGGAGTCCTTCACGGATCGTCAGGCGGTTACTGGCTGGCCCTGGCCGCAGCGTCCTCCGAAGCGGACAGCGCCGGAGCAGACCCCAGCAGCGGCTTCTTCGCGGTTTCCTTCAGCTTCAGCAGCGTGAGCACGCCGACCACGCCCGCTATCATCAGGTAGTAGCCGGGCCACTTGAGATCCCCGGTCGCCAGCACCAGTGCGCTCATCACCAGCGACACCGTCCCGGCGAACGCGGACACGAAGATGTTGAACGAGATCGACAGCCCGCCGTAGCGGATCTCGGTCGGGAACAGCGCGGGCAGCGTCGACGGGCAGGTCGACGAGAAGCAGATCAGCAGCAGTCCCATGAGGACCAGGCCGAGCAGCACCGAGATCAGCGAGCCGCTCTTGAGCAGCAGCACCATCGGAAGGCCGAGCACGATCAGCCCGCCCGCGCCGACCCACAGGATCGGCTTGCGGCCGACCTTGTCGCTGAGCCTGCCCAGCAGCGGGATCAGCAGCACGCCCAGCCACAGCACGCCGATCTGCAGCCACTCCGCCGCGGTCGCCGAGATCGCCTGCCCGCCGTTCGCGGACATCGTGCGGTCGTCCTTGAGGTAGGTCGGCATGTAGCTGGTCAGCATGTAGTTGGTGACGTTCCAGGTCACCACGAGGCCGCCGGCCAGCAGCATCGTCGGCCAGTACTTCGTGAAGATCGTGCGCACGACGTGCTGGGACTGGGCGTCCTCGCGCTTGCCGGATTCGTCGAGCAGCTGCTGGAAGGCCGGGGTCTCCTCGAGCTTCGTCCGGAGGTAGACCCCGACGATGCCGAGCGGAAGCGCGACCATGAACGGGATCCGCCAGCCCCAGGTGTCCATGAAGGCCGGCGTGGAAACCAGCGGGAGCACCGACGAGACGGTCGCGCCCAGCGCGTACCCGATGAAGGTGCCGAACTCCAGGAAGCTGCCGAAGTAGCCGCGGCGGCGGTCCGGGCTGTACTCGGCGATGAACGTCATCGCGCCGGCGTACTCGCCGCCGGTGGAGAAGCCCTGCAGGACCCGCGCGCAGACCAGCAGGATCGGCGCGGCCAGGCCGATCGAGGAGTACGACGGGATCAGTCCGATGAGGAACGTGCCGGTCGCCATCAGGATGACCGTCACCGCGAGCACCTTGGTCCGGCCGATCTTGTCGCCGAGCGGACCGAAGAACAGGCCGCCGAGCGGGCGCACCAGGAACGCCACCGCGAAGGTCGCGAACGTCGCGAGCTGGGCCAGCGCGGGATTGCCGGGCGGGAAGAACTGCGCCTCGATGGTGGTGGAGAGGTAGCCGTAGACCCCGAAATCGAACCACTCGGTGATGTTGCCGACCGCGGCCGCGCCGACCGCCCGGCGCATTGTCGCGTCGTCCGTGACGGTGGCGCCGCCCGACGGCCCCCTCCCGTCTGCTGCCTCTGTCACATCGCTCCCTTCGCGTTTTCAGGACTCACTGCGCAGAGCCCCCGCCATCACCTACCGCGAGCGGTCCAAAGCCTAACGTGATGCGTCTCACTCCCGCTCGGGGGTAGCGGAGGTAACGCAGACCGGGGAGCATGCGTTGTAGCAGGTAGATACCTGTAAAACCCCATCAACTCGCTCGCGTCTGCCAGCGGATCACCCGGATTCGCCGACGGCAGTGACGTGCGCAACCCGTGAGGAGGAGCCGCAATGACGGCAGTATTCGTGGCCATCGCAAGCTGTGCAACCGCGGGAGTCGCTGTAGCGGCCACCCTCGCGTCCTACGCGCAGCGCAAGTGGCGGGTTCGCGCCGTCGAGGCGTGACCTGTCCTAAGGCTTGACGATCCCGACGGCCAGGCCGAGGTCGACCAGGTCCTGCGGACGCAACCGCAGCTGGTCGGCCACGGCGGGCACGTCGGTCATCGGGCGTTTGAGGATCGCCGCCGCCGCTTCCGGGGAAG
Source organism: Streptomyces sp. AA4 (assembly GCF_000158875.1). Classification (NCBI taxonomy): domain Bacteria; kingdom Bacillati; phylum Actinomycetota; class Actinomycetes; order Kitasatosporales; family Streptomycetaceae; genus Streptomyces; species Streptomyces sp. AA4. Next base: position 448,115 of record NZ_GG657746.1, read on the forward strand.
TGACCGAGAAGTAGGCGTCCGGGGCGATCCAGGTCGCGCCCGGAGCGGCGAAAGCCAGCGCGCCGCCGGAACCGCCTTCGCCGATCACCAGCGTGGTGACCGGCGCCGCGGCGGTGGCGATCGCTTCGAACAGTTCCGCGATAGCGGGTCCGATCCCGCCTTCTTCCGCTTCCGCGTCGTTTGCCGCGCCGGGAGTGTCCACCAAGGTCAGCACTGGAATCCCTAGCCGGGACGCCAGCTGCACGAGTCGTGCTGCAGTGCGGAAACCTGCCGGCCGGGTCGCGGTGCCGCACTGTGCTGCGTACGCGATCGCGCGGCCGTCTCGCCAGCCGAAGCCACATTGGACGCCTTCGTCCACGTGACCGGCACGGTCGCCTTGTACGTTCTCTCGCCAGTCGAAGTACGCGTCGAGGTACTCGGGTGCGCGCGCTCGCGAAGAAGCGCGCGCTGCACGTACGGCGTCCCAGCCGGTTTCGGGCAGCGTGGCACCGCGACGGGCGTTGGGCGGGGGCGCGGGCTCTGTCGACGGCGAAGCCAACAGCTGTAGCCATCGCGCGAGTACGTCGCCTAGCTCGGCTGTTTCAACGAGACGGTCGACCTGACCCCACTCCAGCTTCGCTTCAACGGTGTACGCCTCTGCGGGAGACGTCGCAGGCCGTACGCGGGAGCCTGCGAAGCCCACCTGCGCGTCTGGGAGCCCCAACACGACATCGGAACCGGCACCGAGCGTCGCCCAGCCGCCGCCGGTCGACGGGTCGCGCAGCACGGAAATCTGCGGGACCCCTGCCGCGCGCGCTTCCGCGGCGGCGCGCGCGATGCGTTGGAGCTGGGAGAGCGCGCGCATGCCGTGCTGCATCCGGCTGCCGCCAGTCGCGACCAGCGAAACCACTGGCAGGCCACGTTCTTTCGCGTGGGCGAAAGCGGCCTCGACGCGGTCGCCGGTCTGCTGTCCGATCGAACCGCCGAGGAAACCGAACTCCCAGGCGATCAGCACCGTCGGCACGTCGCCGATCCGGGCTTCCCCGACGACGACCGATTCGGTCTCGCCGGTGCGCGCGGCGGCGGCCGCCCGGGCCTCCGGATACCCCGGCCAGCCGAGCGGATCGTCCGCGGGAGCGTCCGGAAGGGACAGGTCGGTGAAGCCGGTGGAGAGGCCGGCCAGCAGCTCGCGCGCGGTGGTCCTCATCCCAGCGCTCGCTTCATGACTTTGCCCATGTCGTTGCGCGGCAAGGCATCCAGGTAGCGCACGACGCGCGGCCGCTTGTGCGGGGCGAGCAGCTTCGACACGTGGTCGGCGAGTTCCTCGACCGTCGGGCGCGCGCCGTCCGGCACGACCCAGGCGACGATCCGCTCGCCGAGGTCGTCGTCGGGTTCGCCGGTCACCGCGACCTCGGCGACGTTCGGGTGTTCCAGCAGCGCGTTCTCGATCTCGCCCGCGCCGATTTTGTAGCCGCCGCTCTTGATCAGGTCGGTGGCCTTGCGGCCGACGATCCGGACGTAGCCGTCGGGGTCGCGGGTGGCCATGTCGCCGGTGCGGAACCAGCCGCCGTCGAGCGCGGCGGCGGTCGCGTCCGGGCGGTTGAGGTATTCGGTGAACAGATTCGGCCCGCGGACCTGGATCTCGCCGACCGCGTCGGGATCGCTGATTTCGGCCCCGGTCTCGTCGACCAGCCGGAGGTCGACCCCGGCGAGCGGGACGCCGACCGAACCCGGCTTGCGCTCGCCATCGGCGCGGACGCTGGTGTTCATCAGGGTTTCGGTCATGCCGTAGCGCTCGACGACCTGCTGTCCGGTCGCGGCGGTGATCCGCTGGTGGTCGTGCACCGGCAGCGCGGCCGAGCCGGAGACCAGCAGCCGCGCGGACTTGAGCGCGCCGGCGAGGGCTTCGTCGGTCGCGACCGCCTCGGCGATCCGGTGGTACATCGTCGGGACGCCGAACAGCATCGTCGCGCCGTTCGCGAGTTCCTCGGTGACGCCTTCGAGCGAGAACCGGCCGAGGTGGCGGACCGTCCCGCCGCGGCGCAGCGGACCGAGGATGCCGAGGATCAGGCCGTGGACGTGGAAGAGCGGCAGGCCGTGGACGAGCACGTCGTCGGCGGTCCACTGCCAGGCGTCCTCCAGCGCGTCGAGCGTGGTCGCGATCGCGCGGCGGGGGAGCACCACGCCCTTGGGCGGGCCGGTCGTGCCGGACGTGTAGACGATGAACGCCGGTGCTTCGGAGTCCGGCTCGCTTGCCGGCGGCGTCCCGTCGCCCGCCAGCGGAATGTCGCGCCGCGGCAGGTCGAGCGCGGCAGGCAGTGCGACGCCGGGTTCGGCGAGCACCAGCGCGGGTTCGCTGTCGGCGAGGATGTGGCCGAGTTCGCGTTCGCCGATCTTGGGGTTGAGCGGCACCACCGGAACCCCAGCGAGCAACGCGGCGACCACCGCGACGCTGGTGTGCAGCGTCGGCGTCGCCCACACCGCGACCCGGCGGTCCGCGGGCAGGTCAGCGGCCAGTGCGCCGGCGACCGCGCCGAGTTCGGCGTAGGTGAGTTTTCGGTCGCCGAAGCGCAGCGCTTCCTTGCCGGATCCGGCGGCGACTGCGGGAAACAGCGGATCGGGCACTTTCGCGGACCTCCTGCGTCACCGGCGGCTGGAACCGCACCGTACCGCCTTGTGGCGGTCGCCACCTGCGACGCGATTCACAGCTCCTGATTGTCAGGGGTACCCAGGCTCAGGCGAGATTATCGAGCAGCGCGCGCACCCGCTCGACCATCGTTTCGTAACGGGCCGGGGCGACGTTCACGTACCGCTCGCCGCCGTCGGTTTCGGAGAACGAGAACAGGTAGCGGCCGTGCTCGGTGTCGTAATACGTGCAGATGTCGCGCCCGCTGATCCGCCGCCCGCCCAGCCCGTCGCGCACCCCCGCGGTGATCTGGCCGCCGCCGACGCGCGGCAACGCGGCGACATCGAGCAGATGCCGGACGTCCTGCCGGGCCGGGCCGCCGTCGAGCGCCAGATTCAACGCCGACTCCGGCACCGACACGGCCTGCCCCTGTGCCGGCTGGACGCGCGGCAACTCGCGGATCAAGTCCTCCGCCAGCGCGTCCGGCCGAGCGGGCCGCAACACGACCGTGCTGGTCGAGGGCATGTGACAGGCGAGCACCGCGTCCTTGCCCAAGGCCGCGACGACCAGCCGATACCGCCGATCCCGCCCGCTCTCGACGGTCGCCGACAGTTCGCTGGCCCCGCGGCACAAGACGGTCATGGTCCGGGCGAACGTCTCGTCCAACCCGCCGCGGCCCCAGACGCCTTGGTCGGCCATCGCGCTCACCGCAGCTTCGCGGTACGCGCGTGCCTCCTCGGGATCACGCCACAACGGGTCGGGCGCGAGCGCCGTCGGGAGCGAAACCCCCGCCAGCTCCGCCGCGAGCGGCAAGCAGTCGGCAGGGAGCACCACCTCGCGGGTGAGCACGAGCATCGTCAGAGCCCGATCACCGGCGGAACCGCCTTGGGCAGGTCCCCGATGAGCGCCGCGTCGGGGTCCTGCTCGACCAGGTAGTCGGCGGTCTCGTGGACGAGGTCGTCCTCGCCTTCGCCCTTCTGCCCGCGGCCCATCGCGCCCGCACCCATGCCTCCCGGCGCTCCGGCGCGCCCGTTGGCCCCCGCCGCCGCCCCGCCTCGCGCGGTGACCTCGGCGTTGGGTCCGGAGCCGATTCCCGCTCCCCGGCCGACGTTGCTGCCCGCGTTGCCGCCGTTGCCGCTGCCTGGCCCGCCGATGCTGCCCGCGCTGCCTCCGCCGGTACCCGGTAGGCCCGTTGGGTAGAAGCTGCTGCCGCCGTTGCTGTTTCCGGTGCTGGGATTGCTGCTGTTGACCGACCAGGAGGTGCTGTTGGGGCTGCCGGTGCTCGTCAGATCCGGCGGAACATACCCGGACGTCCGAGTGTCGTCCGGCAGGTTCGCAGGCGGAGGCACATGCCGCCCCGACTCCGGCGGATTCCCGGGCGGCGGGGTGTAGCGCTCCGGATCCCACCGATGAGTCTCCGAAGGCGGCAAGGTTCCCGGCGGACCGGTGCGATCGTTGGTGTGATCGCGGTGGCCGGAGCTGCCGCTGGTGTCGCCGGTGCTGGCGGTGTTGCTGGTGTTGCCCGTGTTGCCGCCGACGTAGCCGCCCTCGGAGTAAGTGCCAGCGGTGCCGCCAGTACCGCCCGGGGTGTAGTGCGTGGGCAGATGCGCGGTCCCGGTGCCGCCGGGCTGGGTGATGGTGAAGTCACCGCCCGCGGAGGGGAGAGCGAGCTGCCCGTATTGGGACGGGTCTGCCCAGCGAGCGGAGTTCTCCGTCGACTCCCCGTGATACGACTGGTAGCTGTTGACGACTTCTTGCGCCTTCTTTTCCCACTCCTCGATTTCGCTGGCCCGGTTGGACATGAACGACAAGGGAGTGTCGCTGACCCAGTCGTCCGCCGGCTTGTCCCCGAGATCGCCGACGGCAGCGATTTTGTCGCGGAGTCCGTCGAAGGAACCGCCTTGGCCGGAGTAGAGCGCCTGAGCTTGCGCGAGGTGCTGGCCACTGGTCTGAGACGCTTGGACCAGCGGCCCGGCCCCGACGTACGCCCGCCCGGCGGCGTCGCCCTTCCAGTACGCGTCCATGGCGCTCTGGAGCTGCCGCATCTCGTTGGCGATGTCCTCGTGCTGCGCGGAAAGCGCCGCGGACTGGTCGGAACCGTGGAACATTCCGCCGGACCCCTTGCCCGATTTGACCAGGCGAACGATTTCCTGCGGGGTGAGGTTGGCCATCAAGCACCTGCCTTGATAGTGGTGACAGCAGCGGCGGCGGTTTTTGCTGCCAGCGCGCACGGATCGGCGTAGCCGGGGAACGATTTGTCGAGCATCACGGAGGCGGTGAAGGTTTCGTCGTCTTTGATCCCGACCGCGATTTGGCAGCCGCCGCGCTTGCGGTCGTCGGTGGTGCCCGCGAAGACGGCGGGGTAGCCGTTGACGTCTGGGGCGACCTCGAAGTACCCGGATTCGCTTTCGCTGTTGGTGTAGGCGCCGGCCAGACCGCCCTGCCCGGGGAGCAACCCGAGACCGACGCTGTTGTCCCTGTCGTCGTACCAGGTGCACAGAGGTGCGACGAGGCCCTGCCCTTGCCGGTGGCGGACGGCGTTGATGACTTCGGTTGCCTGGGCTTGGCTGAGCAGGGCGCAGGGGTTCTGCTCGTATTTAGTGGCGTCGAGAGGGTTGTTCACCTTGGGCACGCTGCGCGCGGTGCTCGTCGCCGATGTCGACTCGGGCGTCGCAGGAACCGGCGTCCCTGGAGTCGAGGAGCAGGCCGTAACAGCGAGGAGCAGCAGGCTGCCGGTGGCAGTGCGCACGACCGGCCTCACGGACGCTGATGTGCTGGGCGGCCTGATGACGTCCAGCACAATGCGGTTTGCCATCAGGCACCCGCCTTGATCGTGGTGAGAGCGGCCGTAGCTGTTTTCACCGCGAGCGAGCACGGGTCGTTATACAAGGGGGAAGTCGTCCGGAGCCGCACGGAGGCGGTGAAGACCTCGTCGTCTTTGATTCCGACGGCGATTTGGCAGCCGCCGCGTTTCCGGTCGTCGGTCGTGCCAGCGAAGACAGCGGGGTAGCCATTGACATCCGGTGCGGCCTCGAAGTAGCCGGATTCGCTGCCGCTGTTGGTGTAGGCGCCAGCGAGGCCGCCCTGACCGGGAAGCAGCCCGAGGCCGACACTGTTGTTGTCGGCGTCATACCAGGTGCAGATGGGTGCGACGAGACCCTTGCCCTGGCGATTGCGGACCGAGTTGATGACCTCGGTCGCCTGAGTTTGAGTGAGCAGGGCGCAGGGGTTCTGCTCGTACTTGGCGGCGTCGAGCGGGTTGCTCACCTTGGGCACGTTGTGCGTGGTGCTGGTCGGTGCTGACGACGACACAGTTGTCGCTGGAACCGGGGTGCCTGGGGTCGAGGAGCAGGCAGTGACGGCGAGCAGAACGAGGCCGCCGGCCGCGGCCAGAGCGAAGGGCTTCACCGGTTCATCCTTGCTTGCGCAGGCTGTTGGTGTTGGCGTGGTCCTGGCTCTCGTATTTGGCGATGGCGTCTCTCAACTTGTCCGCGTATCCCTGTGCGTAAGCCTGTTGCTGCTGAAGGCTGGTCACATAAGCGTCGGCGTGGCCGTCAGCGGCCTTCTTCTGCATCGTGCTGGCCGGATCGTCGGCGGGTGGGGGAACGACCTTCAGCTGGTCGCCGACCCGCACCATGTCGTTGAGCTTGTCCGCGATTTCCTGCCACTTAGGCTGCAGCCTCTTCATCGCGTCGATGTCCATGTTGAACCCGCCACCGGCCGCCGCAGCGTTGACCTTGGCGTCTTCGGCCGCGCGCTGCTGGTAGACGCGCACGCCGTTGGAGTTCATCGCTTCGCCGAACTGCTTGTCCTGGCGGTCGCGTTTGGCCTGCTCTTCCGGGTCGACGTACCCAGCGCGCCCGTCCGTCGGCTCGCTGTTGCTGGACGGCTGCCCATTGCCCACGATGACGCTCCCCCTCGCTCCCGGCGGCGCTGTCTGCGGCTGCCGATGCTGTGACTCAGCTTAATCGGTCGAGGTTCCGCGTGCGGACAAAATCCCCCAAGCCGGGCAGGTGCCAGGGAGGCGGTGGTAACGACCGCCTTGGTCACGCAGCGTATCCACGTGGAACCGGCCTGCCCGCTCCTCGGCTCCCATCAGACCCGAGCTATCCTGGGAAATCGTGCTGGTATTGGCGATCGACACGGCTACTCCGGCGGTAACGGCGGGCATCGTTGCCGTCGACGAGGCTGAGCTTGTCACCCGGGCGGACCGCGTCACGGTGGATGCTCGGGCGCACGGCGAGTTGATCGCCCCGCACGCGCTGGCGGCCGCGGAGGCGGCTGGGGTCACGCTGCGCGAGCTCGACGCGATCGTGTGCGGCGTGGGGCCGGGGCCGTTCACCGGACTGCGCGCTGGCATGGCCACGGCGGCTGCGTACGCGCACGCGCTCGGCATTCCGGCGTACCCGGTGTGCAGCCTCGACGCGATCGCGGCGGACGTCGTACGCACGGAGAAGCCGTTTCTCGTCTTCACAGACGCGCGGCGGCGCGAGGTCTACTGGGCTGCGTACGACGCTTCGGGTGCGCGCACGGACGGTCCGCACGTACAGCGGCCCGCGGACATCGAGACTGACATTCGCGTAGCGGCGGGCGACGGCGCGTTGCAGTACGCGGCAGCGGTGGGCGTGGTGCCGATAGAGCCGCGGTTTCCGTCGCCGGCTGGGTTGGTGCGCGTCGCGCGTACGGCGCTTCTCGAGCACGCGGAGCCGGAGCCGTTGACGCCGCTGTACCTGCGCCGTCCGGACGCTGTTGAGCCCACTGCGCGCAAGAGGGTGACCGCACTGTGAAGCTCGACCAGTTGCGCCGCGCTGACGTCGCGAGGTGCGCGGAGATCGAGAAGATCCTCTTTCCCGGCGACGACCCGTGGAGTGCGCGCGCGTTCCATTCCGAACTCGACCAGGGGCACTACTACCTGGCGGCGCGGTCGGACGACGGGGAAACGCTGCTCGGGTACGCGGGGCTCGCGGTGGTCGGGCGACGCGGGGACTACGAGGCGAACGTCCACACGATCGGCGTGGTGCCGGAGGCGCAGGGGCAGGGCATCGGCAAGGCGCTGCTTCGTGCGTTGCTGGCACGCGCGGACGAGCTGCACGCGGCCGTGTTCCTCGAAGTGCGCACGGACAACGACCCTGCCGTGAAGCTGTACGAGGCGCACGGTTTCCAGAAACTCGGCATCCGGAAGCGCTACTACCAGCCCTCCGGCGCTGACGCGTTCACCATGGCCCGCCCCGCGCAGGCCCCGGCACGAGACGAGGTGGCCGGCTGATGGCACGCGTCATCATGGGCATCGAAAGCTCCTGCGACGAGACCGGAGTCGGCCTTGTCCGCCTGCACGACGACGGCACGGTGGAACTGCTCGCCGACGAGGTCGCGTCCAGTGTGGACCAGCACGCGCGCTTCGGCGGGGTCGTGCCGGAGGTCGCCAGCCGGGCGCATCTCGAAGCGATGGTGCCGACCGCGGAGCGCGCGTTCGCGACCGCCGGGCTGAAACTGTCCGATGTGGACGCGATCGCGGTGACGGCCGGGCCAGGTCTCGCGGGCGCGTTGCTGGTGGGGGTTTCGGCGGCGAAAGCGTATGCGACGGCGTTGGATGTGCCGCTGTACGGCGTGAATCACCTCGCTGGCCACATCGCGGTGGACACATTGCAGCACGGCCCGTTGCCGGCGCCGGTGTTGGCTTTGCTGGTTTCCGGCGGCCACACGCAACTGTTGCGAGTGGACGACATCGCGTCGAGCATCACCGAGCTCGGGTCCACTGTGGACGACGCGGCGGGCGAGGCGTACGACAAGGTCGCGCGCGTGCTGGAGCTTCCGTATCCGGGCGGGCCGCCGATCGACAAGGCGGCCAAGCAGGGCAACCCGAAGGCGATCGCGTTCCCACGCGGGATGACCGGTCCGCGCGACGCGAAGTTCGACTTTTCCTTCTCCGGCTTGAAAACCGCGGTGGCACGCTGGGTGGAGAACGCCGAGCGAGCTGGCGACGAGGTGCCGGTGAACGACGTCGCGGCGTCCTTTCAGGAAGCGGTCGCGGACGTTCTCACCGCGAAGGCGATCCGTGCCGCGCGCGAACAGAACATCGGCACATTGGTGATTTCCGGTGGCGTGGCAGCGAATTCGCGGCTTTCCGAGCTGGCGGCGGAGCGCTGCGCGGAGGCTGGCATCGAGCTGCGCGTACCGCGACCTCGCCTGTGCACGGACAACGGCGCGATGATCGCGGCGTTGGGGGCACACGTGGTGGCGGCAGGCCGTCCCGTGGCACCGCTGGACTTCTCGGCGAACCCGGGCCTTCCGGTCAATGTTGTGTCCCTTTAGGACTCACCAGGGCGGCGGAGTTCTCGGACACCCCCAGCAACGCCTCGATCGCCGCGGCGGACAGCGCGGCCGCGGAGCCGTCTCCGTACGGATTCGCTGACGCAGCAGCACTGAGCTCGCCCCGAAGAATCCGCGCGGCGGTATCGGTGATCAGGTCCGGATCGGTGCCGACCAGCCAAGCGCAACCAGCTTCGACAGCCTCCGGGCGTTCCGTGGTATCGCGCAGCACCAGCACCGGCGTACCGAACGTGGGCGCTTCTTCTTGGATGCCACCGGAATCCGTCAGCACAAGCGACGCCAACCGCAGCGCGCGCACGAGATCCGGGTATTCCAGCGGCTCCGTGACGGTCACCCGCGCGACCCCGCCCAGTACTTGCTCAACCTGCTCCCGCACCGCCGGATTCGGATGCGCCGGGAAAAGCACCTGCACCCGCGGGTGGGCATCCACGATCTGCCGCACCGCGGTCAGCGTGCGCGTCAACGGCTCGCCCCACGACTCGCGGCGATGCGACGTCACCAGCACCAGCTGTTCGCCAGCTTCGGCGATTCCCATCTCCAGCAAGGCAAGCGCCGGATCGCGGGCGGGCAAGTCGCGCGCGGCAACCGCTAGCACGGCGTCCACAACGGTGTTGCCAGTACGCGTGATCCGTTCCGCAGGCACGCCTTCGGCCAACAACGCCGCGCCCGCGGCCGCCGTCGGAACCAGGTGGAGCGCGGCGATGCGCGAGATCATCTGCCGCGTTCCCTCCTCGGGGAACGGCGACGCCAGGTCGTGCGTGCGCAGTCCGGCTTCGAGGTGGACCACCGGAATGCCGAGCCAGAACGCGGCGAGCGCGCCGGCCAGTCCGGTCGTGGTGTCGCCTTGCACGACGACTGCCGACGGCTGGTATCGGCGCAGCGCGGCGTCGAGCGCGGGCAGCAGGCCGGACACGAGTTCCGCCTGCGTGCCGGACACCCGCGGCGGCACGTCGAGCCACGCGTCGATCCCGACCTCGAAGGGGGCCAGCGCCTGTTCGACCATGCCCTGGTGCTGACCGCTGTGCACGACGAGCGGCCGCAACCCGGGCCGGGCGTCCAGTGCCAGCGCGAGCGGCGCGAGCTTGACCGCCTCCGGGCGCGTCCCGGCCAGCAGCATCACGTCCAACGTTTTCACCCTTTCGAGTGTCCCGGAAATCCGGGCTGCCGGCGGGGTCAGCGCCGGCAGCCCGGATTCTTCAGCCGTCCAGGCGGGCGAATCGCCGATTCCGGCGGCGGACGGCGACCAGCGCGACGATCCCGAGGATCACCAGCGCCACGCCGACCGCGAGCCACCAGCCGACATCGGCACCGGTGGCGGCGAGGGTGCCCACCCCGCCACCGGCGACGCCGACCCCGGCGCCAGGCATCTTGTACATCGATCCCTCACCTCACCGGGGTCAGGCAGCCGAACGACGCCGGGAGAAGCGAAGGCCGACCGGCACCGCGATCGCGGCCACCACGCCGAAGCCGATCCACATGCCGGCGCCCGAGGCGAGCGGCATCGGCGGAGCGGCCGGGCCGCAGGTCGCCGAGGACAGGATCACGTCGCCCGAACCGAGCGCGCCCAGCGCGTCGCCGCCGAGCAGCTTCAGGTGCAGGGCGTTGACGGTGAGGCTGCCGTCGCTGTTCTTGATCTGCTCGTTCAGGATCAGCGTCGCCACGTGCAGCGGGCCGACCTGGACCTTCAGCTGGGTGTTCGCCGCCGGGGTGGCGTCGACATTGCCCAGGCTGCCGAGGTTCGCGCCGACCAGCGTGGTGCTGCCCTTGACGCCTTCCTGCGTCGCGGTGCAGACGGCTTCGACCGCCTTGGCGCCGACGTTGCCGACAGCGGCCTTGAGCAGCGGCAGCCCGACGTCGGCGACGGACGCCTTCGACGTGACCGCGCCGGAGTTGTCGTCGCGCACCGCGGACGTGTTGATCACGCCGGTGGTGAGCACGCCTGGCACGTTCGCGGAGACCGCGGTGTTTTCCGTCGGGCCGTTGGTGTTCGCGGCCGCGAGCGGGCCGAGATGCACCGCGGGCTGGCCGAGCAGCGTCACGTTGACGTTGACGCCGTAGGCCGACCCGTCACCGGGAGCGGCGCTGGCCGGAGCGGCTCCGGCCAAGGCGATGCTCGCCACGACAACGGCGAGCATTCCGCCTCGTCGCACGAGGTGTCTCTTCACTGGTCCTCCGATTTTTCTCAGGGCGAGCCGCTGCACGGACGAATCCCGCTGAGCAAGAGTCGGCACGCGGATCGGTTATCGGCGGAGGTTTGCGAAATGGCACAGTTTTTTGTCCTCAATCACCACATCGGGTGATATTGATTCGCTTTTCCCCAGGTAGCGTGAAGCATCACTCGAACGGAGTAGCAAGCTTAGGTAAGAATATGCCGAAAGCTGCTCGGGTGTCCCCGGAACGGGGCTGCCCGGCGAAGGGCGGAAACCGTCGCGGCCACGACCGTGGCCGGGGTCCGCCCCGGTTCCGCTGGGTTTCTTCTCGAGAGGGTCGTCGTGACAGCAGTCAACGCGCCGGTGTCGGGCGCATCCCGGTTTTCGCTGCGTATCGCGGTGTTCGGGGTGCTCGCCGCGGGGGTGGCGCTGGTGCTCGTGGAACGCGGGTACCGCGAGCTGGAGGTGCGACTGGCCGGGGCCATCCTCCGGGTTGTCACCTCTTCGGGGGTCTACGTGGCCGGAAACCGGGAATCGGTCTACTTCGGGTTGTCTGGCGATACTCCATTCGGGTTGCGGATGACTCCGGAATGCTCGTCGGTCTTTCTTCTTCTACCGTTGCTATTAGTGACGGCCGCACTTCTGTGGTTCCGGCCACAAAATGCCCGTCGGCTCTTTTTCTCGCTGGGAATCGCCGCGATCGCGGTGGTTTTGGTTAATCAGTTACGGATTCTCACCATCGTCGGGCTGGTCAACGGCCTCGGCACCGACGAGGGCTACTACTGGGGCCACACCCTGCTCGGCTCGCTGGTCAGCGTCATCGGCGGCGCGATCTCGCTGGTGCTGTTCGTGTGGCTGGCGACGCGGAAGACGAAGGCCGAGAAGCGGGCCGCGGCGTGAGCGACTCCGGCCTGAAGATCCTGCTGTCGATCACGCAGGCGTTCGCGCTCACCATGAGCGTCGCGTTCCTCGTGTACGTCGTGGTGATCGTCGTGCCGTACCTGCGCCGCAAGCCCGCTCCGGTCGGCGATCCGGACGACTTCTCCTGGCACTTCTTCGTCCCCTGCCGCGACGAGGAAGTCGTGATCCGCGAGACGGTGAAGTACCTGCGCGGCACCTTCCGCCGCGCGCACTTGTGGGTCGTGGACGACGACTCCGACGACCGCACCGCCCGCGTCGTGCGCTCGGTCTGGCGGCGCAACGGCGGTTACGACGCGAACCTGCACCTCGTCGCCCGTCAGCGTCCGGAAGCGCGCACGGGCAAGGGAGACGCGCTCAACGCCGCCTACCGCGAACTGGACGACTGGCTCGGTCCCGACGCGGACCGGGAACGGGTGGTGGTCGTGGTGGTCGACGCGGACGGCCGTCCCGCGCCCAACTGTCTCGAAGTGTGCGCGGCGGACCACCTGTTCGGCGACGAAACCGTCGGCGCCGTTCAGCTCGACGTCCGGATGAGCAACTTCCGGAGCCGTCCGCCCGGCCGCACGTGGTTCTCCCGTGCCTTCGGCCTCAAGCTCGCCCAGCTGCAGGACTTGGAGTTCCGCACCGCGATCGCGGCGATCCAGACGTCCCGCGGCTTCACCGGCACGATCTCCATGGGCGGCAACGGGCAGTTCACCCGGCTGTCCGCATTGGACTCGATCGCGGGCGACGAGCTGGCCCCGTGGCGCGGTTCGCTCCTGGAGGACTTCGAACTCGGCGTGCACCTGCTCACCGCGGGCTGGCGGACCGGGTTCACGCCGGATTCCCATGTGGCGCAAGAAGGTCTGTACAGCCTTCGCCGGTTCCTGGTGCAACGCACGCGGTGGGGCCAGGGGACCATGCAGTGCATGCGGTACCTGCGCCGGATCTGGGACTCGCCGCACGTGTCCACTTTGGGCGCCGCGGAGATGATGTACTACCTGGCGCAGCCGTGGATGCAGCTGCTCGGGTCGCTGCTGTACCCGGTTCCGTTCATCCTGCTTCTCGTGAGCACCGCGGGCGATCCCGGCCAGGTGTGGACGTGGTTCACGAACGGCGCCTGGATCCTGTTCGCGATCTACGGTTCGTTCGGGCTGCTGCCGTTCGTCGTCTGGGGCCCGATCTACCAGATGAAATGCTTGCGCAGCAAGAACATCTTCCGCGGCATTGGCATGGGCCTGCTGTACGCGGCCTACATCTACACCTTCTACATCACGTCCTGGCGCGCGCTGTTCCGGCTGGTGCGCGGGCGCAACGGCTGGGCCAAGACCCGGCGCAACACCGAGGCCAGCGCGGGCGTGAAAGTGGCCCTGGACGCGTGAATGCCCGGGCCGCACGCACGCGGCCCGGGCATTCAGTGCGCGATGGTCAGGACGCCGGTTCGAGATCCACGTCGTCGCGGCTGACGAACGCCACGCGGTGGCCGAGCTGGATTTCCACGTACTTCGCCTTGCCCTTCACGACCTTGTTGGTCGCGACGTCGAAGGACGCCGAGTAGTACTCCGAGCCGGTCAGGCCGCCGACCGAGTACTTCTGGCCCGCGCCGAGCTGATACGGCAGCGGCTTGAGCTCCTGCACCGGAATGTCCTTCGGGTACGCGCTGGCCTCCGGGTACGCGCTCCCGTAGACCGGCACGGTCGCCTTGCCCTCCTTGGGAGTCGCGACGAATCCGTCCGCCGGATACGCGGTGGGCGCGTCGGCCGGATTGCGGAACCAGCCCTTCTGTCCGAGGTACCAGATCGCGGTCCAGCCGTCCTTGGCGTCCGCGACGGCGTACTTCTGGCCGGTGGCGACGCGGCTGCCGATGTCCGAGACGTCCATTGTGGACGGGTCAGGTCCGTGCATGCCCGCGTCGGACAGCAGCGGCGCGGATTCGCTCGGCTCGGTGTGCAGCACGACCGACCCCGAACTCCGTTCCGGGCAAGGGTTTCCGGACCCGATCTTGTCGCAGCCGGTGAACACCGGGCGGTTCGCGGAGAACTCCGGGTCGATCATGACCAGCGCGGAATCCGGCGCGCCGTCGTGCTCCAGCGGGGCGCCGAGCAGGTCGAAGTAGTGCGCCCAGTCCCAGTACGGACCCGGGTCCCAGTGCATGCTCTTGATCTTGTCCGCGTTCGGGCCGGGCACGTTGTCGTGGCCGAGGATGTGCGCCCGGTCCAGCGGAACGCCGAAGCGGTGCGCGAGGTAGCGCACGAGCTTGGCGGACTGGCGGTACATCGCCTCGGTGAACCAGGTGCCCTGCGCGGCGAAGCCCTCGTGCTCGATGCCCAGGGATTTCTCGTTGAGATACCAGTTCCCGGCGTGCCAGCCGACGTCCTTGGTCGGCACGTGCTGGGCGACCTGGCCGTCCGAGGAGCGGACCGTGTAGTGCCACGCGGTCTGGCCCGGGGTCTGGGCCTGCTTCAGCACCGAGTCCCAGGTGCCCTCGGTGTCGTGGATGACGATGTAGTCGATCTTCTGGTCGTGCGGCCGGTCGGCCTGGTCGTAGTTGCCGTAGCTGTCGCCGATCTTCTGGAACGGCGCGGGCGCCGATTCGCAGGCCATCGACCTCGGGCACTCGGTGGCCGGCGGCTGTCCGGCGCGCAGCCCGAGACGGTCCGCCTGGGCGCGATCCGGGGTGACGCCGGGCGTCGCGGCGAGCTTAACGGCCTGGCCGTCGTCGGTCGTACGCGCGATGCCGCTGGTGATAGTGGCGAAGACCTCGTCGGCGAAGGTACGCGCGCCAGTGACGTCCTCGGAGCCGCTGTAACGCGCGACGGCTCCGTACCAGTCCTTCGCGTTGTCGCTTTTGACGCCCAGCTCTCGCTGGTACTCGGCCAACAGTGCCGCTCCGCCGCGGATGTTCGCTTCGGCGTCCGTATGCAGCTTCGCCGCGTCGGTGTGCAGCAGCTGGGCGGCCTTGTCGATGGTCTGGCTGCCGGGCCGGGGAGTCGGGGCTTCGAGGGCGCGCAGCCGCAAGGCCGGGCGAGAGTCGTCGCCGCGCGGGTCTTCGTCGGGATTGTCGAATTCGCTGGTGCGCAGCCCGGTGGTCCGGACGTCGGTGAGATGCATCGGCCCGTACCCGGCGGCGGCGCTGGGCGCGCCGGAGTGGGTGTCCCAGCGGGATTCCAGGTACGAAACGGCCAGCAGGACGTCCACCGGGACGCCGAATTCGGAGGACGCGTCAGCGAAGGCGCGCTGGCGGGCTTCATTGGCGGGCTGCGCGGAGGCGGGCACGGCGACCGCGACCAAGGCCAACAGCCCGGTGGTGGCAGCGGCCAGGCGCCACGGGAGGGAGCGGGGCATAGGAGGACTCCAGGAGTGAGATGCCTGTCTGTGCGGATCCAACCAGGTGCCGAGAGGAGTCGGGAGTGGTTTTCCGCCGGTTGGGTCCGAACGGGCACGCGGCGGCGCCCAGGCTGCGTGGCGCCTGGTCGAGGGGGTCGCCCGCGCCCTGGAACAAAGTGGCCGGTCAGCGGCTTCCGTCCCAGGATTCACCAGGTCCGGCGGACCCTCCTTGCGAAGCTGGCACTCACATGGCTAGAGTGCTAATCGAACGGCCCGGACACGCCCCGGCACCCGCGACGGCGGGGGTGGTATGAGCCGTAACCAGTCATCATGCCGACGCTTTCGACGACCGTGGAGGTCAACCCGGTGAGCGTGAACATCAAGCCGCTCGAGGACAAGATCGTTGTCCAGACGAGCGAGGCCGAGGAGACGACCGCTTCCGGCCTCGTCATCCCCGACACCGCCAAGGAGAAGCCCCAGGAGGGCAAGGTTCTGGCCGTGGGCCCGGGCCGCATCGACGACAAGGGCAACCGCGTTCCGCTGGACGTGGCTGTCGGCGACGTCGTCATCTACTCCAAGTACGGCGGCACCGAGGTCAAGTACAACGGCGAGGACTACCTGATCCTCTCCGCCCGCGACGTGCTGGCCGTCATCAACTGACGCGTCACTCGCAGCGCAAGGACGCCCCGGGCCCCGCTCATGCCGGGGTGCGGGGCGTTTTGCGTCGCACGACAACCGAAAGGTAAGCGGAAAGCGTTATGCCCAAGCAGATCAGTTTCGACGAGGACGCTCGTCGCGCGCTCGAGCGCGGGGTGAACAAGCTCGCCGACGCGGTCAAGGTCACCCTCGGCCCGCGCGGTCGCCACGTCGTCCTCGACAAGAAGTTCGGCGGCCCGACGATCACCCTCGACGGCGTCACCGTCGCGCGCGAGGTCGAGCTCGACGACCCGTTCGAGAACCTCGGCGCGCAGCTCGCCAAGAGCGTCGCCACCAAGACCAACGACGTCGCCGGCGACGGAACCACCACCGCCACGGTGCTGGCCCAGTCGCTGGTCAAGCACGGCCTGCGCAACGTCGCCGCCGGCGCCAACCCGACCGCGGTCGGCAAGGGCATCGAGGCGGCCGCGGAGAAGGTCGTCGAGGTCCTCAAGGCCAAGGCCACCCCGGTCAAGGGCCGTGACAACATCGCCCAGGTCGGCACCGTCACCTCGCGCGACGCGGCGATCGGCGCGCTGCTCGGCGAGGCCGTCGAGCGCGTGGGCGAGGACGGCGTGATCACCATCGAGGAGTCGTCCACGCTGGCGACCGACCTCGTGATCACCGAGGGCGTCCAGTTCGACAAGGGCTTCCTGTCGGCGCACTTCGCGACCAACCCGGAGGACCAGAAGGCGATCCTCGAGGACGCCTACATCCTGCTGCACCGCGAGAAGATCTCGGCGCTGGCCGACCTGCTCCCGGTGCTGGAGAAGGTCGTCGAGGCGAAGAAGCCGCTGCTGATCATCGCCGAGGACGTCGACGGCGAGGCGCTGTCCACCCTCGTGGTGAACTCGCTGCGCAAGACGATCACCGCGGTCGCGGTCAAGGCCCCGTTCTTCGGCGACCGCCGCAAGGCGTTCCTGGACGACCTGGCTGTCGTCACCGGCGGCGAGGTCATCTCCGCGGAGATCGGCCGCAAGCTGTCCGAGGTCGACCTCGGCTCGCTGGGCAAGGCCCGCCGGGTCGTCGTCACCAAGGACGACACGACGATCGTCGACGGCGCGGGCACCAAGGACGCCATCGCCGCGCGGACCGCGCAGATCCGCAAGGAGATCGAGACCACCGACTCCGACTGGGACCGCGAAAAGCTGCAGGAGCGGCTCGCGAAGCTCGGCGGCGGCGTGGCCGTGATCAAGGTCGGCGCGGCCACCGAGACCGAGCTGAACGAGCGCAAGCACCGCATCGAGGACGCCGTGGCTTCGACGAAGGCGGCCGTCGAGGAGGGCATCCTGCCCGGCGGTGGTTCGGCGCTGGTGCACGCGGTCAAGGAACTCGAGGGCGACCTCGGCCTGACCGGCGACGAGGCGACCGGCGTGCGCATCGTCCGCGACGCGCTCACCGCCCCGCTCTTCTGGATCGCGACGAACGCGGGCTACGAGGGCGCGGTCATCGTGAACAAGGTCCAGGAGCAGGGCTGGGGCCAGGGCTTCAACGCCGCCACCGGCGAACTGACCGACCTGATCGCGGGCGGCATCGTCGACCCGGTCAAGGTCACCCGCTCGGCCGTCGCGAACGCGGCGTCCATCGCCCGGCTGGTGCTGACCACGGAAAGCTCCGTGGTCGAGAAGCCGGCCGAGGAAGAGCCGGAGGCCGCTGGCCACGGGCACTCGCACTGACGCGGTTCGCTTTTCGGCGGGGCGGCACTTCCCTGGGGAGTGCCGCCCCGTTGCGCGTTGGCCTCCGCTCCGCGGCGCTGTGGACAGCTGCGGTCGAGGACGGGGTCCGGGCCGCGGTTCTTCCCTGTGGTTTTGATCGTGGTCGCGGCGACGCGGTCGCAGGCGACCAGGTGCCGTCCAAGATGAGGTGCGCGTCCCCCGTGGAGGGTGGGGGCCGGTCAGGCCGTGAAGCCGCCGTCCACCGTAATGGACGTCCCCGTCAGGTACCGGCCGTCCGGCCCGGCCAGATAAGCCACTGCCGCCGCGATGTCGGTCGGATTTCCGTAGTGCCCCAACGCGATATGCGCCAACTGGTCCCCGGAATGCGGACCGTCCGCCGGGTTCATTTCGGTGTCCGTCGAGCCTGGGTGGACCACCATCGCCGTGATGCCGCGCGGTCCCAGGTCGCGGGCCAGGCCCTTCGTCATCCCGGCCAGGGCCGACTTGCTCGCTGAGTACAGGCTCAATCCGACGAACGGCGAGCGCTCCGCCAAATCGCTGCCGATCGACACGATCCGGCCGCCCCGCTGCATGTGTTTGACCGCGGCCCGGGCCGCCACCAGCGGGGCCTTCACGTGGATCGCCAGGGTGCGGTCGATCGTTTCCGTGGTCAGGTCCTCGACCGGTGCCGCCGGGAAGACCCCGGCGTTGTTCACCAGCACGTCCAAAGCGCCCAGTTCGGCGGCCGTCCGGTCGACCGCGCTGGTCACGGCGTCCGCGTCGGCGGCGTCCGCCTGCAGGGCCAGGCCTCGCCGGCCCTGTTTTTCGATGGCCCCGACCACGTCCGCCGCCCGGTCCGCGGCGCGTTCGTAGGTGATCGCGACGTCCGCGCCGTCCTCGGCCAGCCGGAGTGCGATCGCGGCGCCGATCCCGCGGCTTCCGCCGGTGACCAGCGCGACCTTGCCGTCCAGGGTTCCCATGTCCCACCTCTTTCTGTAGTGATAGCTACATAAATAGCCGCGTACGATGGGCGGGGTCAAGATTTCTGTATCGCTCACTAAAGAAGGTGGTCCATGTCACCCCGCGGCCGCCCGCGCGCGTTCGACCGCGAGCACGCGCTCACGCAGGCCATGTTGGTCTTCTGGGAGCGCGGCTACGACGGTGCGTCGCTGGCGGAGCTGACCGAGGCGATGGGGATCAAGCCGCCGAGCCTGTACGCGGCCTTCGGAGACAAGGAAGCACTGTTCCGCGAAGCGATCGAGCACTACCAATCGGTGTACGGACGCCACACGATGCGCGCGCTGACCGAAGAGCCGACAGCGCGCGCGGCGGTTGAAGCGCTGCTTCGCGACAATGCTTGCGCGTACGTGGAACCAGGGCATCCCAAGGGGTGCATGGTCGTTCTGGCGGCTACCAACTGCACGCCAGCGAATGCGTCCGTGTGGAAGTTTCTCGCTGCTTCGCGCGACGAAGTGCGGAGCAGGCTGCGCGAGCGCCTTCGTCGTGGAGTG
This sequence comes from Streptomyces sp. AA4, assembly GCF_000158875.1. Taxonomy (NCBI): domain Bacteria; kingdom Bacillati; phylum Actinomycetota; class Actinomycetes; order Kitasatosporales; family Streptomycetaceae; genus Streptomyces; species Streptomyces sp. AA4. The sequence goes on from NZ_GG657746.1 coordinate 467,289, forward strand.
GAAGAAGGCGACCTCGCGGCCACTGTGGACATTGACGCGCTCAGCGCGCTGTACACGACTGTCTTTTATGGACTGACCCTGCAAGCGCGCGACGGCGTCAGCCTCGACTCGCTGATGGCCGTCATCGACCTCGCGCTCTCGCTGTGGCCCGAAAACGGCGGAGGGACGGCGTCCACTGTGGACACCGCCCCTTCCGCGCCGCGATGAAAGTCAGACGTGCGCCATGGTCAGCGCGCGTTTGTCCTGCTTGATGATGTGGTCTCGTTCCGATTCGGACAGCCCGCCCCAGATGCCGTAGGGCTCGTGCACGGCGAGCGCGTGCTTGCGGCACATCTCCAGCACCGGGCACGACAGGCAGATCGCCTTGGCCCTGGCCTCGCGCCGCGCCCTCGCCGGTCCCCGCTCTCCGTCCGGGTGGAAGAAGGATCCGCTGTCCATCCCCCGGCACGACCCCTCCAGCTGCCAGTCCCACATGTCTGCGTTGGGGCCGGGGAGCCTGCGCGTGTCTGCCATCCTGACCGCCTCCGTCATCCGGTCGATGCCATTAGCTGCTCTGCTGTGGTGCCGATACTCCATTCGGTGCAACGGCGGTAACGTTAGAAGCGCGCCAATAGTTGTTCAATAGATCGGCGGCGATTCAGCCGTTAGGCATCCCCCAGATGTGTGAGCAGGGCTTTTGGCTCGGGTTGCCGTTACCGCGAGCGGGCTGGATATTGACCGGGTGGGATCCGGATCAGGCGATGGAGAACCCACCCTGCCGGTGGCCTCGGTCGCCCGTCGGCTCGGTGTCGCGCCGTCCACCCTGCGTACTTGGGACCGCCGTTACGGCCTGGGTCCCAGTCGCCACACCGACGGCAGACATCGCCGCTACGGCAGCTCCGACATCGGCCGTCTCGAACTTATGCAGCGCGCGCTCCTTCGCGGCGCTTCTACGGCGGAGGCCGCGCGGTACGCGTTGGAGCAGATGCCGCGCGCGGACTTCGTGCCAGCACCGGCCGAACCTGCCGAGGCGACGGAGACGAAGGCGGCTGACGACGTCGAAGTCCCTTCGCGGCTCGCGCGTCGCCTGAGTACCGCTGCGTTGGCCATGGACGTCGGCGCGGTACAGCGAATGCTTGTCGACGCCATCAGCGAGCTAGGCGTGCTTCAGGCGTGGTCGGGCGTGATCGACCCGGTCCTCACCGCGCTCGGCGCGCGATGGCGAGGCGTGCACGCGGGTGCGGAAGTGGAGTACCTGCTCGCTGAGTGCGTGTACGCGGCCTTAGTGCGCGCGACGCCAGTCCTCGACCAGCCTCGCAACCAACGGCCGGTCCTGATCGCGTGCGTGCCCGATGAGCGGGACAACATGCCGGTGTACGCGCTCGCTGCGGCTCTCGCGGGTCGACGGATCGGCGCGCAACTCTTCGGCCTTGCGCTGCCGCAAGAAGTGCTGGCGGTAGCGGTGCGGCGAAGCGCGCCTGCCGCGGTGGTGCTGTGGGCGAATCGGGCGGACGCGGACCCGCGGCTCTTCGCGCGCGTGTCTCGCGGACGGCAGCGGACTCGGCTGTTCGCTTGCGGGCCTGGATGGGAGCCGGCGTTGTTGCCGCCGAAGGTCGAGCTGCTGGCGGATCTTTCCGCGGCGGCCGACCGCGTGGAGCACGTTCTTGTCGGTGCTCCACGCTAGAAAGGTCGGGTGGACGAAGAAGCTCTGACTGCCCTCGCGTTCGGCTCGGACGCCGGGTCGTCGGATCCGATACCTCGCGACGGCTCGCCAAGAGAGCGCCTCCTGGCGGCGATCGTGCTGGGCGCGCGCGGCCGGTACGCGGCGGCCGCGGACTTGCTCGACCCGCTTCGGCGCGGCCGGGATCCGCTGACGGCCTCGCTGGCGGCGAGCACGCTCGCGTCGCATCGGCGGCAGCTGGGCGCACACGTCGCGGCGCGGAAGCTGGACGGGGAAGCTCTGCTGAAGATCGGGCTGCGCGACGCCGGTGCGCCCGCACCGACCCCAGCGCGGGCCGCCAGCGGGGGAGCGGCACAGGAAGACCCGCACGGACTGGACCGCCAAGGCGCCCGAGCCGACGCCCTCCTCGGCCTGGCCGCCGACAACCTCGCCCTCGGCCGCATCTCCGCCGCCCGCCGCCTGGCCATCCGGGCCGCCCAGGCCGACCGCCGCTGGCGCGCGAATATTCGAGGCGGCTGGGTGGGCGCCGAGATCGAACTCGCCGACGGACACCCGGAAGCGGCCGTCGCTCCGGCCCGGCTGGCGTACGAGACCGCCGTCGCCCGTCACGCTCGGCGACACATCGTGAAGTCCGGCATCGTCCTCGGTGTCGCCCTGCTCGCCGCCGGACAGGACGGTGCGCGCGAACTCGTCCTCGCGGCCGCCGCGGACGCCGAAAAATATGAGCTGGATTCACTTAGTTGGGTGGCCACCCGCGTTGCCGCCGATCTGGACCCCGGCGGGGCAGAGGAGTATCGATTCAGGAGCCATCAGGTGTTGCACGCAGTGTTACGGCACGCGGATCCTTGCGTGATGCGCATCGCACACGAATCGCCGTGGGTGCCCGTCAGACCCGGGTAGGCCTGCGGGAACGCGCGTTCCGGCATCCGGGCTAAGAAACTTCAAAAAAAGCCACCGGATCGTGTCAAGGTTCGGGCTAAAGCGTCCGATAGGGGAAGTGGAATGTCACCCGGCTGCAGGAAGGAAACCCCGTGACGACGGTCTTGATCTGCGACGACCGACGCAGTGTCCGCGAAGGGCTCACCCGTGTGATGTCCGCGGTGCCTGGGGTCAGTCGCATCGACTGCGTAGCGCACGGTGACGAGCTGCTGGCCCGGTACACCCGTCAGCCGGTCGACGTCGTGCTGGTGGGAACGCAACGCGCGGTCCCGACGGGCGTCGAGGCCACCCGCCGGCTCGTCTCCGCGAACCCCCAGGCGAATGTCATCGTCTTCGGAGCCCCGGACGACGCGGGCAGCATCGCGGCCGCCATCGCCGGCGGAGCGCGCGGCTACCTGCGCTGGGACGCCTCGCGGCCCGAACTGGTCGCCGCGCTGGCGCACACCCTGGCCAGCACCTCGGTGCCCGCGCCGCGGCAGCCGTCCGACCCGGGCGTGCAGCTCACCGAGCGCGAGCTGCAGGTGCTGCGCGGCATGAGCCAGGGCAAGAGCAACGGCCAGATCGGCCGTGAGCTGTATCTCTCCGAGGACACGGTCAAGACGCACGCGCGGCGGCTGTTCCGCAAGCTCGGCGTCCGCGACCGCGCGCAGGCCGTGGCGCACGGCTTCCGCCGCGGCCTCGTGTCCTGATCGAGGACGAGCAAGCCAAAACGGGACTTCCGATCCGGTTCCCGCGGTGACGAACGGGCCAGGGCAGCAAGCCCTGGCCCGTACCTGTTGTCCTGGCCCCTGCTCTCGTGCCTCGCCCGCGTCCCCACCGCGTGACGGCACTGCCCCAGCCCGTCTGCCTGCGACAATCGCCGCCCGGCCGCCTCCGGCGCGCCGGTCACCACCTCTGGCGGTTGTCTGGTAGGACTCCGACGGTACGGTAGCTGTGACCGGCGCTGGACGGGGACGACCACGCGCCGGATTCTTTGCACGCCTACACGTAACGCTGGGACTGTTGTCTGCGATGGCCACTGTGGGGGATGGACTGGACGAGCCGGTCGCCGCCGCTGTCGAGGGAGACCCTCAGGCAGTCGAGCGATTGCTGGCCGCCATTCGTCCCCTTGTGGTGCGGTATTGCCGTGCCAGGGTTGGCAGGCAGGAGCGTTCGTTCGCTTCGGCAGACGACGTTGCGCAGGAGGTGTGTCTCGCGGTGCTTACGGCCTTGCCTTCGTACCGTGACCAGGGCCGCCCCTTCCTGGCGTTCGTCTACGGCATCGCCCAGCACAAGGTCGCCGACGCGCACCGCGCCGCGGCGCGCAACCGGGCGGAGCCGGTCGCCGAGATCCCCGACGAGATCGAGGGCGGCGTCGGCCCGGAGCAACGTGCCCTGCAGGGTGAGCTGAACGAGCGGATGGCGCAGTTGCTGCAGGTGCTGCCGGACAAACAGCGGGAAATCGTCGTTCTGCGGGTCGTGGTCGGACTGTCGGCGGAGGAGACGGCGGAAGCCGTCGGTTCCACGCCGGGCGCCGTCCGCGTCGCCCAGCACCGGGCGCTCGCCCGGCTGCGCAAGGTGCTTGCCGCCGAGGAGGTGATCTGAGTGACCGATCGCGAAGACCGGGACAGAGACCTGTCACCTTCCGCGCAGGCCAGCGGCCTGACCGGGTACGAAGCGGAAGCCGACGGCGACCTCACGGCCATCCAGGCCGACGACGCGCTCCTCGACGCGCTCGGCGGGACCGATCCGGCTGTCGCCGACGGGCTCGGAGACCAGGAACTGAACGCGCTGCTGCTCGCGTGGCGCCGCGACATCGACAGCGAGCCGCTCGCCGAGCTGGTCGACGTCGACACCGCGGTCACCACGGTGAAGACCGCCACGCTGGCGCGCAAATACCAAAGCCGCGGCCGGCGCCGCCGCTATCTCGTGCCGGTGGCCGCCGCGTGCGCCGCCGCCGCGATCGCCTTCACCGGCACCGGGCTCGCCGCCCGGGACGCCCAGCCCGGCGACACGCTGTGGGGCCTCACGAAGGTGCTCTACGCCGACCACGCCCGCTCCGTCGAGGCCGCCGCCGCGGCGAAGCTCGACCTGGAGAAGGCGAACCTGGCGCTGGCCGACAACCGGCTCGCGGACGCCCGGCGCGCGCTCGCCGACGCGCAGGCCGCGCTCACCCAGGTCACCGACGCGGACAACCGCAACCAGCTGCTGCAGCAGCACCGCGAACTGGCCGCCCAGCTCGGCCAGCCGACGGCTCCGCCCACCGGGCAGACGTCGTCGTCGCCCGCCGTCCCGCCGGTGCACGACCCGGTCAGCAGCGCGGCGCAGCCGCCCGGCCAGTCGACGTCGCTGCCCGGCACCGGCCACACGAACAACCCGCCGCCGGTCTCCTCGGTGACGCCGCTGCCGCCGGTCACGTCCACGCCGAGTTCGCCGCCGCCGTCGCCGAGCGCCACCCCGAACGATCCGGGCACGGGCAGCAGCCCGCGCAACGAGTCGTCGCAAGGGGTGCAGGCCCCGAACGGCACCAGCGGCTCCTAGGTTTCCCGAAGGTCCCGGCACGAACAGTGCCGGGACCTTTTTCGTACTCGACGGGGGAGGCACGGTGCTGGTTTTCGGAGAGCCCTACGAGACGTCTCAGGGGACGGTGCTGATCACGGTCGCCCGGCAAGGCCGCCGAGGCGGGCCGGGGCGCGCGGTCGGGCTGTACGCGATCAACAAGGACGGCGTGACGTGGACGCCGGCGGTCGATCAGGGCCGGATTTCGTTGATCGCCGTGTGCACCGGCTTCGTGGCGGCGGCGTTGTCGACGCTGGCCGTGGTGCGCCGTCCACCGTGGCCGGACCTGACCGAGCGAGCGATGATCGCCCAGGCCAGGAACGGGAAACCCCGGCCCTGACCCAGGCTGTCCACAAGTCGACATCCCTGTGGACAACCCTTGTGGACAACTCCGCGCACGCCAAGAAGGCCCTGGTGGCCAACCTCACCAGGACCTTCTTTTCACTGCTGGGGAACGCTCAGTACGCGCTTTCGTTCGCGGTGACCCCGTCCGCGAAACCGCGGCAGTAGTCCCAGCTCACGTAGTCGGTCGGGTTCGGGTCGAAGGCCGGCTCGTGCGGGCGCATCCGGCCGTCGGACAGGAGCTGCTCCAGACTCGCGCGCAGCAGCGTCCAGTCGTGGTAGTGGGGTTCGTCGCACTCACCGCAGTCGACCACGATGCCGCGAACCCCGCGAGGCTCCAGCAGGGCCTGGTACACGGCGAGGTCGGACAGGTCGGCCAGCAGCTCGGTGCGCTCGTCCGCGCTGATCGGCTCTTCGAGGTGGTCGTCGGGGTCGGGGATGGCCCGGGCCGGATCGTCCGGGTCGTCCGCGAACGGATCGGGGGGCAACACATCGTGCGGCACGGCCTGCACGCTACCCGCCGGGCCACCCGCCCGGGCCAGGGCCCCGGCCCGGATATCATGAGGGGAAGGCCCGACCACCCTCGGCCCACGCCAGGCACCGCTGCCCGCGACTCCAGCCCACTCCCGCCAGGAAGGCCCTTCGCCCCTCATGACCAGCGAAAGCATCACCCCCGCAGTGCCCAGCAAGTTCGCGATGCTCGGCTTGACCTTCGACGACGTGCTGCTGCTGCCCGCGGAATCGGACGTGGTGCCCAGCGCGGTGGACACGAGCACACAGCTCACCCGCAATATCAAGCTCAACGTTCCGCTGGTCTCCGCCGCGATGGACACGGTCACCGAGGCGCGGATGGCGATCGCCATGGCCCGCCAGGGCGGCATCGGCGTGCTGCAGCGCAACCTGCCGATCGAGGAACAGGCGGCGGCGGTCGAGGTCGTGAAGCGGTCCGAGGCGGGCATGGTCACCGACCCGGTCACCTGCTCCCCGGACGACACGCTCGCCGAAGTCGACGCGCTGTGCGCGCGGTTCCGGATCTCCGGCGTCCCGGTCACCGACGCCTCGGGCGCGCTCGTGGGCATCATCACCAACCGCGACATGCGGTTCGAGGTCGACCACACGCGCCTGGTGAGCGAGGTCATGACCCGGACGCCGCTGGTGACCGCGCAGGTCGGCGTCACCGCGGAGGCCGCGCTGGGGCTGTTGCGCAGGCACAAGATCGAGAAGCTGCCGATCGTCGACGGGGCGGGCAAGCTGCGCGGACTGATCACGGTCAAGGACTTCGTGAAGACCGACCAGTACCCGAAGGCCTCGAAGGACCCGGACGGCCGCCTCATCGTCGGCGCCGCGGTCGGCGTGGGTGCCGATGGCCATAAGCGCGCGATGGCGCTGGCCGAGGCGGGCGTGGACGTGTTGATGGTGGACACCGCGCACGGCCACTCGCGGGCGGTCATCGACGCGGTGCGGCTGCTGAAGAAGGAACTCGGCGAGACCGTGGACATCGTCGGCGGGAACGTCGCCACCCGGGCCGGAGCCCAGGCGCTGGTCGACGCCGGTGCGGACGGGGTGAAGGTCGGCGTCGGACCGGGCTCGATCTGCACCACGCGCGTCGTTGCGGGGGTCGGGGTGCCGCAGATCTCCGCGATCTACGAGGCGGACCTGGCCTGTCGTCCGGCGGGCATCCCGGTGATCGGCGACGGCGGCATCCAGTACTCCGGCGACATCGCGAAGGCCATCGCGGCGGGTGCGTCCACCGTCATGCTGGGCAGCCTGCTCGCGGGCACCGCGGAGTCGCCGGGCGACCTGATCCTGGTCAACGGCAAGCAGTTCAAGGTCTACCGCGGCATGGGCTCGCTGGGCGCGATGCAGTCGCGCGGCGAGGCGAAGTCGTACTCCAAGGACCGCTACGCGCAAGACGACGTGCTCTCCGACGACAAGCTGGTGCCGGAGGGCATCGAAGGCCGCATCCCGTTCCGCGGGCCGCTGTCGAACGTGGTCCACCAGTTGATCGGCGGGCTGCGTTCGGGCATGGGCTTCACCGGGGCGCGCACGATCGCGGAACTGCAGGAGCGGCAGCTGGTCCGGATCACCGCGGCCGGGCTGAAGGAAAGCCACCCGCACGACATCACCATGACGGTCGAGGCACCGAACTACACGACCCGCTGATCGACCCGGTTCGCCCGCTCCGTCTTGCCGCCACCCTGGATCTCCAATCGACGGCGAGGGGAGCGGGCGAATGCGCTTCCCGGACAGCTTCGCTCAGGAATCCGTGCTGCGGACCGATTCCACCGCGCGCGTCTCGTTCTGAGCGCGGTTCCACCCGAGCAGCAGCAACGGCGTCGCCAGCATCAACGCGCCCGCCAGCCCGAGCGCGCCGCGCGTGCCCAGCCACGCCGCCACCAAGCCCCACAACAGCGTCAGCCCGGCGGTGCTGGCGCTGCCGCTGATCCGCCATGCGGACAGCATCCGGCTCACGTAGCCGTCTTCGGTTTCCTCGAGCCGGTACGTCGCGAGGACTGTGTTGTACGCCGCCGCGCAGACGATCAGGCCGAACTCCACCGCCATCACCCAGAACAGCCCGCCGATGCCGGGCGGCACGAACGCCAGGAGCACGACCCAGCAGGTCCGGATCGTGGCGAGGATCGGCAGCAACCGCACCCGGCCGTAACGCGGCACCAGCCGGCGCGCGAGCCGGGAACCGACCAGGCCGCCGAGACACGGGACGCCGAACGCGAGCCCGTACTGCCAGGTCGGCAGACCGAGTTCGCCGAGCAGCAGCACCGCGAGCACCGGTGCGGTGGCCATGATCAGGCCGTTGACCAGGCAGGAGTTGAGGAACAGCATCCGCAGCCGGGCGTGCCGGAAGAGGTAGCGCCAGCCTTCGACCAGGTCGGCGGCGCGGAAGGCGGCGGGGCGGGCTGGTTGCGGCTCGCGGGTGCGGATCGTCGAGAGGGAGAGGGCCGACAGCAGGTAGCTGACGGCGTCCAGGAGCACCGTGGCCAGCGGGCCGAAGAACCCGATCGCCGCGCCACCCGCTGGCGGGCCGAGCGCGGTCGCGGTCCAGAGCGTGGTCTCGAACCGGCCGTTGGCGATGAGCAGGTCTGGACCAGTCGCGAGTGATTTCAGATACGCGCCGCTCGCCGAGGTGAACGCGATGTTCGCCGCGGCCACGACCACCGACACCGCCACGAGCTGGGCAAACGTCAGCAGGTCGAGCAGGTACGCGGGCAGCAGCGTGAGCAGCGCGGCGAAGCGGATGAGGTCCATGGCGACCAGCACCGGTCGTTTTCGCCGGAATTCGACCCACGGGCCGAGCGGGAGGGCGGCCAGCGAGCCCGCCGCCAGCCCGGCTCCACCCAGCAACGACACCTGCGCGGCACTGCTGCGCAGCACTCGCACCGCGACGATCGAGAAGGCATCGAGGGCGAAGTAAGTGCCCGCGATGCTGACCGCATAGGCCAGCCACAGCCGGTGAAAGTCCTTGCCCAGCGCCAAATCCGTCCCCCTCGTTCAGCCGGGCAGCCAACCATCCGCCCGCGCCGGTGGCAAACAACCGCGCGCACAACCGGTGGTTGTCGCCACCGCAACGGTCCCCCGCGCGCAGGTCACCCGCGCCGACTCGCGACAATGGACCGCGAAGGCGGCAGGCGCGAGAAGGGACATCACGTGCGGGATCTGGTCGAGATCGGCATGGGCCGCACCGCGCGGCGGGCGTATGACCTCGATGACGTGGAGATCGTGCCGTCGCGGCGGACGCGGTCGTCGTCGGTGGTGTCCACTGCCTGGCAGATCGACGCGTACCGGTTCGACTTGCCGCTGGTCACCCACCCGACGGACGCGATCGTGTCGCCGGGCACCGCGGTGGCGATCGGCGAGCTGGGCGGCCTCGGCGTGCTCAACGCCGAAGGGCTGTGGGCCCGGCACTCGAACGTCGAGGAGGCGATCTTCCGCCTCGTCCGCGCGGCCGAGGACAGCGACGACCCGACCGCGGTCGTGCGCGAGCTGCAGGAACTGCACTCCGCGCCGGTCCGGCTCGACCTGCTGACCGAGGCGATCAAGACGGTCCGCGAATCCGGCGTGACGGTGGCCGCGCGGGTGAGCCCGCAGCACGCCGCCGAGCTGACGCCGGACCTGATCGCCGCGGGCGTCGAGATCCTGGTCGTGCAGGGCACGATCATCTCCGCCGAGCACGTGCAGCGCGACGCGGAACCGCTCAACCTCAAGGAGTTCATCGGCCGCCTCGACGTGCCGGTGATCGCGGGCGGTGTGAGCGACTACCGCACGGCCATGCACCTGATGCGCACCGGCGCGGCGGGCGTCATCGTCGGCCACGGCTACACCGAGGGCGTCACCAGCACCGACCGCGTGCTCGGCATCGGCACCCCGATGGCGACGGCGATCGTGGACGCGGCCGCCGCCCGCCGCGACTACCTCGACGAGACCGGCGGCCGCTACGTGCACGTCCTCGCCGACGGCGGCATCACGACCTCGGGCGACATCGCGAAGGCGATCGCCTGCGGCGCGGACGCGGTCATGCTCGGCGCCCCGCTGGCGACCGCGTCGGACGCCCCGGGCCAGGGCCTGTACTGGACCGCCGCGGCGGCCCACCCGTCGCTGCCGCGCTCCCGCGTGGTGGCCGGCCCGGACTCGGACTACGCGGTGGACCTGAAGACGCTGCTGTTCGGCCCGTCCTCGGACGCGGAGGGCGTGGTGAACCTGTTCGGCGCGCTGCGCCGCGCGATGGCGAAGACCGGGTACTCGGACCTGAAGGAGTTCCAGCGCGTCGGGCTGACCGTGCGCGGCTGAAGCCCCAGTTGTCCGTGAAGGACTCCTTGAGGGAATTTGATTCCCTCAAGGAGCCCTTCACGGACTTTGCCCAGGTGGTGTAACTCGTCAGTAACTTACCTCTGGTCTGGCGGGCGCCGGAGGGTTACCCTCTTATCTGTGACTGCCAGTAACACCACCACCGCGCGGCAAGAACCCGACTACGACGTCCTCGTGGTCGGTTCCGGGTTCGGCGGCAGCGTCGCGGCGTTGCGGCTGACCGAGAAGGGCTACCGCGTCGCGGTGGTCGAGGCGGGCCGGAGGTTCGCCGACGACGAGTTCGCCAAGACGTCCTGGGATCTCAAGCGCTACCTGTGGGCGCCGCAGCTCGGCTGTTACGGCATCCAGCGCATCCACATGCTCAACGACGTGATGGTGCTGGCCGGCGCGGGCGTCGGCGGCGGTTCGCTGGTCTACGCGAACACGCTGTACCGGCCGCTCAAGCCGTTCTACCAGGACCGGCAGTGGGCGCACATCACCGACTGGGAAAGCGAACTCGCGCCGCATTACGACCAGGCCAGCCGCATGCTCGGCGTCGTCACGAACCCGACGATCACGCCGTCCGACGTGGTGATGCGGGACGTCGCGAAGAAGATGGGCGTCGAGGATTCGTTCCATCCGACGCCGGTCGGGGTGTATTTCGGCAAACCGGGCGAGACGGTGAAGGACCCGTATTTCGGCGGGGCCGGACCGGATCGGGTCGGATGCACCGAATGCGGTTCGTGCATGACCGGTTGCCGCGTCGGCGCGAAGAACACGCTGGTGAAGAACTACCTGTACCTCGCGGAAAAGGACGGCGCGCAGGTCATTCCGCTGACCACGGTCACGTCGGTGCGCCCGCACGGCGGCGGTTACGAGATCACTCTGCAAAAGACCGGCACCCGTTCACGGCAGTTCCGGACGACGGTCACCGCGTCGCAGGTGGTGTTCGCCGCGGGCACCTGGGGAACGCAGAACCTGTTGCACCGCATGAAGGACACGGCCGCGCTGCCGAAGTTGTCGCAGCGGCTCGGGGAATTGACGCGGACGAATTCCGAAGCCATTATCGGCGCGGCCCGGACCGCGGTGGACCCCCAGCAGGACTTCAGCCGCGGGGTCGCGATCACCTCGTCGATTCATCCGGACGAGAACACGCACATCGAACCGGTGCGTTACGGCAAGGGCAGCAATGCGATGAGCCTGCTGCAAACCGTGGCCACCGACGGGTCTTCGAAAGTTCCGCGCTGGCGGCAGGCGCTCGCTTTCCTGGTCAAACACCCGGTGCAGTCGGCGAAACTGCTGAACGCGTACCGGTGGAGCGAGCGCACGGTCATTCTGCTGGTGATGCAGAGCCTCGACAATTCCATCACCACCTACACGCGGCGCGGCCTGTTCGGACGGCGGAAGTACACGTCGAAACAGGGCCACGGCGAGCCGAACCCGAGCTTCATCCCGGCCGGGCACGAGGCGAACGTCCTTACCGCGGAACGGATCGGCGGCATGCCGGGCGGCACCTGGGGCGAGGTCTTCGACATCCCGCTCACCGCGCACTTCATCGGCGGCGTGCCGATCGGCGACAGCGCCGACACCGGCGTGATCGACCCCTACCACCGGGTTTACGGCTATCCCGGACTGTCCGTTGTGGACGGTTCGGCGATCACCGCGAACCTCGGGGTGAACCCGTCGCTCACCATCGCCGCGCAGGCCGAGCGCGCGTTCTCGTTCTGGCCCAACAAGGGCGAGACCGACCAGCGGCCGGACCAGAGCGCCGGATATGCCCGGATGGAGCCGGTCGCGCCGAAAAACCCGGCGGTTCCGGCGAACGCGCCCGCCGCACTGCGTCGCTGACCTAAGATCGTCCGGTGACTACCGCGGCGCTGGACCGGATCCGGGAACTGCACGACGAGTGGGTGCGAATCGCCGAGGCCATGCCGGCCTCGGCGTTCGGGGAGCCGAGCGCGCTGCCCGGCTGGACGCGCGCGCATCTGCTCACCCATCTCGCGCGCAACGCCGACGCCCTCGGCAACCTGCTGACCTGGGCCGAAACTGGGGTCGAACGGCCGATGTACGGCCCCGGCAACGCCCGCGACGACGAGATCGAGGCCGGTGCCGGCCGTGCTCCGGCGGAGATCGTGGCCGACCTGGCGGCGTCCGGGAAGCGGCTGACCGACCACGCCGCACGGCTGTCGGACGAGGCCTGGGCAGCACCCATCCGGCACCGGCACGGCGGTGAGCTGACCGGCGCGGACGTGCTCACGCTGCGGCTGTCCGAGACCACGATCCACCTCGTCGACCTCGACGCCGGCCACGATTTCGACAGCGCCACCGCGTTGCTCGGAGACCATCTCGACGCGGTGGTCGCGACGCTGATCCGGATGTGCCCGCGTCCGCTGCCCTCGTTCCTTCTCACCGATGGCGTCCGCACCTGGAAACTCGGCGAGGGCGGCGACCTCGTCACCGGTACGCCGGGCACGGTCCTGGCCTGGCTGACCGGCCGCGGCGACGCGTCGGCGCTTTCCGGGCCGGTGCCGGACATGGCCCCGCTGCTCTGATTCAGCTGGCTTTCCGTGCGCGCAGACCAGGCGCGCACCCCCCTTTCGGGGCATTGCCGACCGTGCTTTTCGCAACCGACCCGTGGTCTGAGGCGTCTGAATGAACATGACAGTCGGGAGAAGGACGTTCTTGCGCGCCGCCGGGTTGACGGCGGTCGGCGCGGTGGCCGCGGCCTGCACGGCGAAACCGGGACCGACGGTGCCGCAGACCAGCCCGACGACGAGAGCGTCCGTACCGCCGAGCACCAGCGCGAAGCCGTCCGGGCCGCCGGACTGGAACGCGTTGCGCGGCAAGCTCTCCGGCGACCTCGTGCTGCCCGGGGACGGCGGTTTCGCCACCGCGAAGCGGGCTTTCAATCCGCTTTTCGACGGACGTAACCCCGCGGCGGTAGCGAAATGCGTGAAGCCGGAGGACGTGCAGGCCTGCGTCGAAGCGGCCGGCGGCCGGGTCCCGCTCGCCGCGCGCAGCGGCGGGCACAGCTATGCCGGGTATTCCGCGCCGGACGGCGGGCTGGTCATCGACGTCGGCGGCATGGCCGGCGTGGACGTCCAGGGCGACCAGGTGGTGATCGGCGCGGGTGCGAAACTCGGCGACGTCTATGCGGAACTGGCGAAAGCGGGTCGCTGCCTGCCCGCGGGTTCGTGCCCGACTGTCGGCATCGCCGGGCTCGCGCTCGGCGGCGGAATCGGCGTACTGACCCGCAAATACGGCCTGACCTGCGATCGGCTGCAGTCCGCGCAGATCGTCACGCCGGACGGCAAACTGCGCACGGTGAGCGCGCAAGCGGACGACGACCTGTTCTGGGCGCTGCGCGGCGGCGGGGGCGGAAACTTCGGCGTGGTCACATCGTTTACCTTCACGACGGTGGAAGCGCCGACCGTCACGGTGTTCTCGCTGAAATTCCCGTCCGGTTCGGCGGGCGACGTGGTCGACGCGTGGCAGCGCTGGCTGCCGAGCGCTCCACCCGAATTGTGGTCGAACTGCGTGGTTTCCGGCGGTCCGAACGGGTCCTGCCGGGTCGGCGGCGCGTACGTAGGCAATTCAGCGGGTTTGACGTCGGCGCTCAGCGGATTTTCGGTGACGCCGTCCAGCCGCACGATGAAAACCCTCGGCTACGGCGCGGCGATGAACTACTTCTCCGGCAGTTCCGAGCGGCAGACATTCGTGGCGTCGTCGCGCATCATCACCGACCCGGTCGACGGCGGGAAGATCGCCGATCTCGCTTCCGGGCACAAGGGAATGGACCTGCTGATCGACGGCCTCGGCGGCGCGGTGGGCCAAATCGCGCCTACTGCGACGGCATTCCCGCACCGGAAAGCACTGGCGAGCATTCAGGTTTACGCCCCGGCCACGGCGAGCAGCCAGGACAGTGCGCGCAAGTCAGTGTCCACTGTGGTCGCCGGGCTGGCGGACGCGGGCGCACGCGGCGGCTACGTGAACTACATCGACCCGGACCTGCCGGATTGGAAGTCGGCCTACTACGGCGATAATGCCGCTCGACTGGACCAGGTGGCGAAGAAATACGACCCCAATGGGGTTTTCAAGTTCGCTCAATCGGCCTGAGGTGGGGGCCAGACGTAACGCACGTCTGGCTCGCCCTCTTCATTTCGCTGCCCGTCGGTGTATTCGACCGCGGCGAAACCGTGGCGGCGGTAAAACCGTTGCGCTGGCTCGTTGATCTGGAACGTCCAGAGAGTCAACCCGTCGGGGCGCAACTGTTTGGCCAAGTCGACCAGTCGGTCGCCGATTCCGTGCCCGCGCCGCGGAGGGTCGAGATAAAGCTGCGACAGCTCCGCACCCTCGAGCACGAGCAGACCGACCACGGTGGACTCGACGACCGCGACCCAGGTTTCCTGTTGCGGCACGACGATATTCGCGAACCACCAGCGCACCGCCTCGTCGTCATGGGCGCGGCGGACTGTCGGCAGCGCGGCGGAGAACGACCGGAGCCACACGTCGGCGAGGTCGCGTGCGTCAGCGGCCGTTGCCCGGCGCAGGTCCACTGTGGTCAGAGGTCGACTCCGGTGAAGACCGTGACCCGTTCCTCGGTCAGGTCGTTCATCGCCGACAGCACGCCTTCCCGGCCGACGCCGGAACCCTTCACGCCGCCATAGGGCATTTGGTCCGCGCGGTACGACGGCACGTCGCCGATGATCACGCCGCCGACTTCCAATTCCGCCGACGCGTGGAACGCCAGCTGCACGTCACTGGTGAACACCCCGGCCTGCAGCCCATAAGCGGACGCGTTCACCGAAGCGAAAGCCTCGTCCACGCCGTCCACAATGGACACTGCCAGCACCGGTCCGAAGATTTCCTCCGACCAGGCCTTGGCCTCCGCGGGCACGTCGGTCAGCAGGGTCGGCGCAACCGTGGCGCCCGAACGGGTTCCGCCGGTCAGCACCCGCGCGCCACCGGCCACCGCTTCGTCGACCCACGCGATGATCCGTTCCGCGGCTGCCTCGTCGACGACCGGGCCTACGTCGGTGTTGCGGTCATACGGGTCGCCGGTCTGCTGCGCCTCTACGGCCTCGGTCAGCGCGGGCACGAACTCCTCCGCGATCGCCGCGTCCACGATCACCCGCTGCACCGCGATGCACGACTGGCCCGCCTGGTAGTTCCCGAACGTCGCGATCCGCTGCGCGGCGCCCTCGACGTCCGGCCAGTCCCGCAGCACGACCGCCGCGGCGTTGCCGCCCAGTTCGAGCACGACGTGCTTGCGCGCCGCCGCGTCCGCGATCGACCAGCCGACCGGGCCTGAACCGGTGAACGACACGACCGGCAGCCGCGGGTCGGCAACGAGTGCCTGAGTCTCTTCGTTTCCCAGCGGCAGCACGGAAAACGCGCCCTCCGGCAGGTCGGTCTCGGCGAGCAGTTCGCCGAGCACCAGCGAAGACAACGGGGTGCGCGGCGCGGGCTTGACGATGATCGGTGCCCCGACCGCCAGCGCGGGCGCGACCTTGTGCGCCACCAGGTTCAGCGGGAAGTTGAACGGCGCGATCCCGAGCACCGGTCCGCGCGGCACCCGGCGGGTCAGCGCGAGCCGGGCGTCGCCGGACGGGTCGGCGTCGAGGCGCTGCACGTCGCCGCTGAACCGGCGCGCCTCCTCGGCCGCGATCCGGAACACCGACACCGCGCGCTTCACCTCGGCCTCGGCCCACTTCAGCGGTTTGCCGTTCTCGGCCGTGATCACCTCGGCGAGTTCCTCGGCCCGCAGCGCGATCCCGCGCGAAACGTGCTCCAGCGCGGCCGCGCGCTGATGCGCGGGGGTGCGCCGGAACTCCTTCGCGACCGCGGCCGCCGCGGCCACCGCCCGTTCCACCTGGTCAGCGCCGGGCACCGCGACCGTCGCCACTTCGCTGCCGTCGAACGGGTGGTGCACCACGAGGGTGCTCGCGCCCTGCTCAGCCTGCCCGGCGATCCACGCGGCCCGCGGCTGTGGGGTGATCGTGTCCATGGGCTCAAGGTATTAGGGAGCGCCAGGCCCGGCACGCCGGACTCGGTCCTTCGATTGTGGCGTCTGTCCCGGTGCCGGGATGACATTTGTCGGGGGTCTCCGGCATTCGTCCGGCATATCTTCAGCGCATGACCAATTCGGTGGCCTCTCGCTGGTCCGAAAGCCCGCTGCGGATCTTCTTCGCGCGCGTCGGAACACCGCGCCGTCCGGTGCTGACCGGCGCGGTGTTCCTCGTGACCGCGGTCGCGCTCGTCGCCCAGCTCGCGGACCCGTCGCTCTTCGACCGCTTCAAGCGCGACGCCACCACGATCGACGCAGGGGAGTGGTGGCGGCTGCTGACCGGCATGTTCTTCCAGGACGGCAAGCTGCTCGGCGGCCTCTTCAACCTGGTCGCTCTGGCCGTGGTTGGCACGTTCGCGGAATGGTGCCTCGGCCGCGTCTCCTGGTTCGTCCTGTACTTCGGTTGCGGACTGTTCGGCCAGTTCCTCAGCTACGTCTGGCTGAACCCGGTGGGGGCCGGCAACTCGATGTGCGTCGCCGGGCTGCTCGGCGCGCTCGCGGTCGTGGTGTGGCGGGCGCGCGCCGCCGAGCCGCCTCAGGGGTTGTACCTCGCCGCGCTGCTGATCGTGCCGCTGGCTGTGCTCGACACGGTGCTGCACGACAACCACGGCATGCCCGCGCTGCTCGGCATCGCGCTGGGGCTGTTGGTCACCGGTTCCGGTAAAGGTCGCGCAGCAGCAGGACCTCCGCGCAGTGATGGATCATCTCTCGGTTGATGTGCAGGACGAGCGCGGCCATCGTCAGCTCCGCGTACGGCCCTTCAGCCGGACCGCACGGCCGAGCCAACGCTTCGGCGTCGAGGCTGCGTACGCCGGCGATCCAGGTCGCGTACCCGTCGTCGAGCTGCTTCAGCGCTTCGTCGGCTGAGCCCGCGTACGGGAAGTCCTGATAGGTCATCGGCGGCCCGCCGAAGTGCGACGCGGAGCGCATGCCCAGCACGCCCACGATGACGTGGGCCAGCCGCCACGCGATGGTGGTCACCGGCGGCGGGGTCGGCTCCGGGAACGAGAAATCGACCGTGAAGTCGCCGGTGCCGGGATCGTTTTCGCTCGTGCGGGGACGCACCGTCCAGCAGTCCGCGACCGGCTGCCACAGGTACTCGTCGTCGGTGAGCCCCTCCAGCTTCGGGCGCACGTGGTGCTGCCAGTGCCAGTCGAGCTGCTCGGTCAGTTCGTTGGTCCAGTCATTGGTCATGCGGGAACCGTAAGCAGGTTCGCGGACAGCTGCTGTCCTCATTCCGGGGGCATTGCCGACGTGACGGGGCCCACCTGGGACGATGGTGGCAAAAGCGCTGATACCTGGAGGTCTTGGGTGGCCACTCCCACCGGTCCGGTACTCGTCATGGACTTCGGGGCGCAGTACGCGCAGCTGATCGCCCGTCGCGTGCGCGAGGCGCAGATTTTCTCCGAGGTCGTGCCGTCGAGCTCGACCGCCGAGGAACTGCTGGCCAAGAACCCGTCCGCGATCATCCTGTCCGGCGGCCCGTCGAGCGTGTACGCCGAGGGCGCCCCCGCGATGGACCCGAAGCTGGTCGAAGCCGGCGTGCCGATCCTCGGCATCTGCTACGGCCACCAGCTGCTCGCCCGCGCGCTCGGCGGTGTCGTCGAGCCGACCGGCGTGCGCGAGTTCGGCCGCACCGACGTGCGGATCGTCGGCGAGGGCGGCGTCCTGCACACCGGGCTGCCCGGCCACCAGACGGCGTGGATGAGCCACAACGACAGCGTCACCAAGGCTCCCGAGGGCTCGGTCGTCACGGCCAGCTCCGACGGCGCCGAGGTCGCCGGGTTCGAGGACGTCGAGCGGCGCTTCGCGGGCGTGCAGTACCACCCGGAGGTGGCGCATTCGCCGCACGGCCAGGAGGTGCTGCGCCGGTTCCTGTACGAGATCGCCGGCGTCCGGCCCGGCTGGACCACTTCGTCCATTGTGGACGAACAGGTCGCCGCGGTCGCCGCGCAGATCGGCGACGGACGCGCGATCTGCGGCCTGTCCGGCGGCGTCGACTCCGCGGTCGCGGCCGCGCTCGTGCAGCGCGCCATCGGCGACCGGCTGACCTGCGTGTTCGTCGACCACGGCCTGCTGCGCGCGGGCGAGCGCACCCAGGTGGAGCGCGATTTCGTGGCCGCGACGGGCGTCAACCTGGTCACCGTCGACGCGCGCGAGCGGTTCCTGAACGCGCTGGCCGGCGTCACCGACCCGGAGCAGAAGCGCAAGATCATCGGCCGCGAGTTCATCCGCGTGTTCGAGCAGGCCGAACGCGACCTCAAGGCACAGGGCGACTACCGCTTCCTCGTGCAGGGCACGCTGTACCCGGACGTCGTCGAATCCGGCGGCGGCGAGGGCACCGCGAACATCAAGAGCCACCACAACGTCGGAGGCCTGCCCGACGACCTGCAGTTCGAGCTGGTCGAACCGCTGCGGCTGCTGTTCAAGGACGAGGTCCGCCGGGTCGGGCTCGAACTGGGCCTGCCGGAGACGATCGTGCAGCGCCAGCCGTTCCCCGGGCCGGGCCTCGGCATCCGGATCATCGGCGAGGTGACCGCGGACCGGCTGGAGACCCTGCGCGAGGCCGACGCGATCGCCCGCGAGGAGCTGACGGCGGCCGGGCTGGACCAGGAGATCTGGCAGTGCCCGGTGGTGCTGCTCGCGGACGTCCGCAGCGTCGGCGTCCAGGGCGACGGCCGGACCTACGGCCACCCGATCGTGCTGCGCCCGGTGTCGTCGGAGGACGCGATGACCGCCGACTGGACGCGGCTGCCGTACGAGGTGCTGGAGCGGATCTCGACCCGGATCACGAACGAGGTGTCCGAGGTCAACCGCGTGGTGCTGGACGTGACGAGCAAGCCGCCGGGCACCATCGAATGGGAATGACATGAAAAAGCGGGGCCCGGACTTGCCGGGCCCCGCTTTTTTGTCGCTTCGTTACGGCCGTCGGTTGCGGAACGACGCGCCGAGCATCAGGATCCCGCAGAACACCGCGCCGCCCGCGATGATCCAGCGGAAGTCGAAGGTCGGCAGCCAGCTGGAGCCGTCGGTGAGGACGTAGCCGGACACCAGCAGCGTCGCGACCCCGACGATCAGCGTGATCCAGTCGACCCCGCGGCGGCGGCAGGCCGGGGCTTCGGGCTCGTCGTAGGAGTACGGGTTCTCAGCCACGGCGCACCTCCACCTGGCCCACGCCGTTGGTGACGTGGAGCGTGATCTTCTGTCCGCCGACGTTGTCGTCGCCGTTGTCAGTCCCCGTGATGGCCGGCTGGCCGACCCCGTTGGACGTGCGGTTCAGGCAGTCGACCTCGCCGGCGCTGTTCTCGCAGGTGAAGGTGACGTCCGCGGTGCGCGGCACGATGACCTCGGTGTTCCCGGCCCCGTTGGAGACCGTCGTGGTGACCGGTTCGCTCGCGACCAGCTGGGTCAGGTCGATCTTCATGTTGCCCGCGGTGTGCCGGTACACCGGCTGCAGTTCGGCCGCCGTCCGCGGGGTGGCGTACAGGTCGCCGACCCCGCCGCGCACGTCGAGGTTGTCGAACGTGCTGGTCGTGAGCACCATCCCGGCGATCGACAGCGGGATCGCGAGCCCGATCAGGCCGCGCGCGCCGCGAGCGAACGCCCCGGCCACGAGCCCGACGCCCAGCACGGCGAGCGTCATGCCGATGATGTGCCGCAGCGAGAACCAGTCGAACCCGTTCAGCGAGAGCGCGACGCCGATGCCCGCCACGATCACCGCGACCCCGAGCGTGGCGGCGCCGATCTTGGACCGCCGCCGCGGCGTCCTCGGCACGGAGTTGTTGTAGTCCCCGCTCGGCGGCGGCGGAGGCGGCGGTGCGGCCGGGTCGGGCAGATCCCAGCCCGCCGGGTCGGCGGCCAGCGGATCCCAGCCCGGTGCCGCCGCCGCGGGAGTCGGGGTGTCGCTGTTCATCGTGAAAGCTCCGGTTCCGGAAGCGGTTCCGTCCGCCGCGAACGCGACGACCGGCGCCGGTCGGTTGTCCTGCCCGCGGGTGCGATGCAGGAGATAAAGGCACGTGGCGAGCAACGCGAACCCGATCAGGCCGCCGCCGTCGAACCAGCCGCCGCCGAAGGTCCACCCGACGACCGGAATCAACGCGACGGTCAACACGGCCGCGAAGGCCTTCGTCATGCTCGACTGCCCGCGCCCGAGCAACGCCTCGAAGCCGGAAACCTCGTCGCCCTCGGAGGGGAAGAACAACCACCCGAGCAGGTAAAGCACCAGCCCGAACCCCCCGAACACGGTCGCCGCCGCCAACGCGACCCGGATCACCACCGGATCGATCCCGTAGCGATCCCCCAGCCCAGCCGCGACCCCAGCAACCTTCCGACCCGAGTGCGGCCGCCGAGGCCTGCTGGCCCAGAAGTCCTTGACGGTCTCCTCGAACCCGTTCAGGGGGTTCGTGCGCGGAGGCCGCACGTCGTTCGCACCACTCATGCCGTACAGCATGGTCGACTGGCGGGGGCGGCACATCGGGGAAGGTCCCTGAGGTTATCCCCGAGATGGGTCCCTTGCTGAGGGACGGGGGTCGGCGATGTCAGCTCTCAGGCAAAGACCGCGTGGGATTGGCGCCCAGGTCGCGGGGAGGGAAGGGTCACCCCTTGGGCAGGAGGGGGTCCAATTTCTTGGTCAGGTCTTCGGCCGTACCGCAGGACGCGGCGGTGTCGTTGCCGCCGGTCACGATGATGATCGCGCGCGAACTGGACTCGACTGACATGGAAATCGAGCATTGGCCGCTCGACCCCAGCGGTTCGCGTTCTTCGATGAACGAGCGCCCGTTAAGCGTTCCGCTGCGCGCCTTTCCGGGATTGTTGATGTTATCCGTGTAGCGTTGTCCTTCTTGCAAGAGGAGTCCGATAGAAGTGGCATTTATTCCGCCGCTGGCTTTTTGGGTTACGCAGGCTTTTTGGCCTTGTGCTATCGACGGGGCTGCTTTAGGGAATCCTGCACCGCTGAGGATCTGGTCCAGGAGCGCGCATTGATTTCTGTCGGAAAAGGGATTTCCGGACGAGGCGGAGGGATGGGGAGTAGCCGGGGCGGTCCCGCTGGGCTGGGCGGTGCCGTCGACGGTGCTGCCGCATGCGGTCAGAGCCAACGCTGCTGAGCCGAGCAGAAGAGCGGCTTTCGGGGTCCGAAATTTCACTGGCTGTCAATTTTCTTGTTGAGTTCAGCAAAGGACACCGAATGTGCGCTTTCGGTTTCGCGATAGTTTTTCCGCGCGATGGAGAGAGCTTCTTGGGCGGCGTAGACGGCCTCTCTCATGAGGATGAGGTTGGGGATCATTGCCTCGTGGTCGCCGTTTGCTACTTGGACATTGAATTTCGCGACGGATCTCCCGTAGTCGAAATTGCCCATTTCTGCGGCTTTGGTGAGTGTATACATCTCGTCGAGCATCCGGTTGTGCCCGCTCAGGAAGAAGTCGCACGCCGCCATGTACGCGCGGAACCCCTCCTCATTCACCGCGAACGACCCGTTCTGCGCCAACGTCTTCAGTGTGTTCCCGGCCGTCTTCATCTTCTGCGCGGCCTCATGGCTACCCGGGCCTTCGGTCAGCCCGGCCAGGAAGTCGTTGCCCGCCGTGCCCGCGGCGGGAGAGCTTCCGGCCACCGGCTTCTGGTCCCAAACGATGTCTGCCATCGGTTGCTCCTAGGTCTGCTCGAAGGAAGGGGTCAGCCGCCGAGAACCGGGGGCGTGATCTTCTCCCCGTCCGGTCCCCGCTCCGGCTTGACCTCGAAGACCTCGTCCGGATCGATCTGCGTCGGGATCTTGTTCTTGTGTTCCTTGTCCTCTTCCTTCTTCTTCCCGGCACCCGCCGCACCAGCACCAGCGGCACCCGGTTTCCCGCCCTTTCCAGCGTTCGCGGCGGCAGTAGCGCCGCGCTCAAGCCGTTCGGCGGCACCCTTGCCACTGGACTCGCCGGGCTTTCCGGAACCACCCGAACCAGCCCCGCCAGTCACCCGGCCACCGGCACCGCCCCGGCCAGCACCGCCTCCCGACCGGCTGCGCGGAGTGTCCTCACCGGAGCCGGAGTTCCCACCGCCGCCTCCGCCTAAAGCGAGTCCCTCCGGAGAGAGCCGGCCGCCGATGTTCGGCGGCGTGCGCAGGTTGTTGCCGCCCCCGGTGAGGCCGGTGTTGCCGAGCGGCCCGGTGCCGCTGGTTACGCCCGGCCCGGGGCCGTAGGGCACTCCGGCCGGAGGCACGCCGGGGGTTCCTCCGGCCGGCGGGCCGAAAGTGTTCATAGCTGGACCGCCCAACGGCGGATTCGTGCCGTTGAAGCCAGTCGCTGGCCCGCCGGTAACCGGACCGCCAGGCCCGGCATAAGGCCCGCTCGACGTCCCGCCGGGCACAGTCACCGGCGAAGCACTGCTCGCATGAGTGCTGTCGTTGTTCATCTGCGGCGGCGGCGAGTAAACCGGCTGCGTAGCCGACGTCTCGTGATACGTCGTGTCCAACCCATGCATCACCTGGACCGCCTGCTGATGCGCCGCGTCGGCCTGTTGCTGCGTGGCCGCCACGTCGCCCATCGCGATCACGCCCTGCAGCGGGTTGCCGTTCTGGAACTGCTCCGTCGCCTTGGCCATCTCGGCCTTCTGGTCGAACCCGGTCGGCTCCGGCATGTTCTTGTGCGCGTAATCGGCCGCCGCGGATTGCTGGGAGTACCGGTTCGACACCAGCTGCATCGCGCTGCCGGTTTTCTCCGTGTGATCGGCCGTGCTCTGGAAGAACGAATGCGCTTGCGTCGCGGCCGTGCCCTGCCACTCCGCACCCGCGGTACTGGCCGCGGCGCGGAACTGGTTGGACACGTCGGCGAGCCAGTTGCCGTAGAAGTTCGTCACGCGGCTGCGTTCGTTGATGCCCTTGAAGTCCAAGCCCTCGTTGACCATTTTGTGCAGGTCTTCGTGGCTGTACGACGCGTAGTTCGCGTCCGGTGCCGGCGCGTCGCCCCTGGTCTGCTGACCCTGGAGCAGCTGCTGCCCCTGCTGGACCGAGTACTGCGAGGCATCCCGCTCAGTCGCGCTGCGCGTCTCCGGCGAGTCCTCGCCGACCGCGAAAATCTGGTGCACGTTCTGCGTCCGGGCGTAGTAATCGCCCGCGGACTCGACGTGCTCCGCGCGATGCTGCTCGGTCATCCGGCCTCCCCGCCCCGTTTACGCACTGTGATCGCTCGCCCCCTGCATCGTACCGAGTCCCGGCGGGCGGCAGGAGGGTTCGCGGAATTTCGCCCGCGCGGCCATCTGGGGGAATGGATCAGGGCCTTCCCCGATGTCCGCGCCGCTCCCGCGTGTGACGATGGGACTCGTGCAGGACTTTCTCGACATCAGTGCCCCAGGGCGGGTTTCCTCGACCGCGGAGGAGCCCTCGGCACTCATGTCCGCCCCGGCGATGGAGGTCGCCGAACCCGAAGCGCGGCCCAAGATGTACCGGCGGCGCTCCGGGCGGGCCGTCGCGGGCGTCGCGAGCGGGCTCGCCGACCACCTCCGGGTTCCGGTCGTCTGGGTCCGCGTCGTGTTCGCGTTGCTGGCCGCGCTCAACGGGGCGGGCCTGCTCGCCTACGGCCTGCTCTGGGTTTTCGTGCCGCAGAGTTCCGAGGAAAGCGAAACCGCGCCCAAGGCCCGCGACCGGCAGCAGGCGTACGGGCTGATCGCGCTCGGCATCGGGCTCGCGATCGCCAGCAGCACGCTCACCGGCGCCATCCGCGGCTGGGTCGCGGTGCCGATCGCGCTCGCCGCGCTCGGTGCGGCCGTCGTCTGGCGGGAGGCGGACGAATCGCAGCGGCGGCGCTGGCGCGTCGGGGCCCGCGACGGGCTGGTCGGCGAGGGCGGCAGGCTCGCGGCGTTCGTCCGGATCCTCGCCGGGGTCGCGCTGGTGGCCACCGGCATCGGTTTCGTCGTGTTCGCCAGCGGCGACTTCGACCAGGTCAAGTTCGCCCTGATCGCGGTGCTCGCGACGCTGATCGGCGTCGCCGTCCTCACCGTCCCGTTCTGGCTGCGGCTGGTACGCGACCTCGGCGAGGAACGCCAGGCCCGCATCCGCACCGACGAACGCGCCGAGATCGCCGCGCACCTGCACGACTCCGTGCTGCAGACCCTCGCGCTGATCCAGCGCCAGGCCGACCAGCCCGCCGAGGTCGCGCGCCTCGCCCGCGGCCAGGAACGCGAGCTGCGCGGCTGGCTGTACGGCCCCGGCGGCTACGGCAAGCCCAGCGACAAGCGCACCAAAGAAGAGGAAGAGGGCACCCGCCAGCAGCTGTCCGAGGCGCTCGCCGCGGCGTGCGGCGAGGTCGAGGACCAGTTCGCGATCTCGGTCGGCCAGGTCGTGGTCGGCGACGCCGAGCTGAACCCGCCGCTCACCGCCCTGGTGCAGGCCGCGCGCGAGGCGATCGTCAACGCGGCCAAGCACGCCGGGGTCGCCGAGGTCAGCGTGTTCGCCGAGGTCGAGCCCACCGAGGTCACCGTGTTCGTGCGCGACCGGGGCAAGGGCTTCGACCCGGACGTCGTGCCCGCCGACCGGCACGGCCTCGCCGACTCGATCCGCGGCCGGATGGAACGCCACGGCGGCACCTGCAAGCTGCGCACCGCGCCCGGCGAAGGCACCGAAGTCCAGCTCGCCATGCCGGTGAAGGCGGGCAAAGGGGTGGCATGACCTCGCTATGCTCGGGGACAGGCGAAGCGAGGGAGTGGGCAGTCGTGACGGAGAGCCAGCGGGAACCGGTCAAGGTCTTCCTCGTGGACGACCACGCGTTGTTCCGTGCGGGAGTGCGCACGGAACTCGATTCGATCACCGACGAGGTGCAGGTCGTCGGCGAGGCCGGGTCAGTCGCGGAAGCGGTCGCCGGCATCGCGCGCACCCGCCCGCAGGTCGTGCTGCTCGACGTCCACATGCCCGACGGCGGCGGTGCCGAGGTGCTGCGCCGCGTGCGCCCGGAGCTGCCGGATGTCGTGTTCCTCGCGCTGTCGGTGTCCGACGCCGCCGAGGACGTCATCGCGGTGATCCGCGCCGGCGCGCGCGGCTACGTCACCAAGACGATCTCGTCGAAGGAACTCGTCCGTGCGGTCGTCCGGGTCGCTGACGGCGACGCGGTGTTTTCCCCGCGCCTGGCCGGATTCGTCCTCGACGCCTTCGCCGACCGTCCCGGCTCCGCGCCGATCAACGACCCCGAACTGGACCTGCTCACCCCGCGCGAGCGCGACGTCCTGCGCCTGCTCGCCCGTGGTTACGCGTACAAGGAAATCGCGTCCGAGCTGTTCATCTCGGTGAAGACGGTGGAGACGCACGTGTCGAGCGTCCTGCGCAAGACCCAGCTGTCGAACCGCTACGAGCTGTCCCGCTGGGCCTCGGACCGCCGTCTCGTCTAGGCCGGAGTCAGTTCCTCTTCCGGGGCCACCGCCGGTTTGCGCTGCAGCCGCGTCAACGCGACGCCGAGCAGCACCACGACCATGCCCGCGATCACGCGCAGGTTCAGCTGCTCGTGCAAGAACACCGCGCCCAGCAGCACGGACACGACCGGCAGCAGATAGCCGACCACCGACGCGGCCACCGCGCCTTCGCTCGCCAGCAGCTGATAGTTGAGCGCGAACGCGATCCCGGTCGAACCGAGGCCGAGGATGACCACCGCGATCATCGCCACCGGGCTCAGGTGCACCGGCGTCAGCCCGCCGAACGGCATGGCCAGCACCAGAAATCCGGTGGCCAGCAGCATTTGCCCGGCCGCGATCGCGTACGGCGAGGAGCCGGTGTTCGACAGGTACCGGCCTTCGTAGACGAACGCGAACCCGTAGCTCGCCGCGGCGGCGAGGCAGGCCAGCGCGCCCCAGCTGAGCAGCCCGGACGCCTGCCACGGCGCGAAAATCAGCAGAATCCCGGCGAGGCCGATCACCAGACCGGCGATCCGCGTCGCGGTCATCCGGTTCGCCGCCCCCAGGAACGGGGCCGCCACGAGCACCCACAACGGGGTGGTCGAGTTCAGCACCCCGGTGATGCCGGAGTCCACAGTGGTCTCGCCGACCGCGAAAAGCAGGAAGGGCAAGGCATTGTGAAAGAACGCCGCGACGAGCAGATGCCCCCAGGTACTCCGTTGCGCGGGCAGGCTCCGGCGGCCGATCAGGCACAGCGCGAGCAGCACCGCCGCGCCCAGCACAAGCCGCGCGAGCACCAGCTGCACGGGAGAAAACGCTTCGAGCCCGAGCTTGATCCAGAAAAAGCTCGAACCCCACATCAACGCGAGCGCCGCGATCCTCAGCAGCGTCTTCGTCTCGCCCACCCCAGGTTCCTCCTTCGCCTCGCTAGCCAGCTTTGCCGCGCCGAGGTGTAAGGACAAGCGAAAATAACTGCAGGGACGCTTAAGCAAAGCTGTAGGATTGCGGCCATGCTCGATGTACGGCGCATGCAGGTGCTGCGCGCGGTGATCACGAGCGGTTCGATCACTGCCGCGGCGAGGAATCTCGGCTACACGCCGTCGGCGATCAGCCAGCAGCTGGCGGTGCTCGAACGCGAAGCGGGCACGCCATTGCTCGAACGCGTCGGCCGCGGCGTCCAGCCGACCCCGGCCGGGACTCTGCTGTCCGAACACGCCGAGACGCTCAGCGCGGAGCTGGCCCGAGCCGAGGCCGCGCTCACCGAGCTGAAGGAAGGCCGCACCGGCAAGCTCGCCATCCGCTACTTCGCCACCGCGGGCGCGACGATGGTGCCGTACGCGGTGGCCGCGCTGCGCCGCGAACATCCCGGCGTGTGGCTCGACCTCAAGCTCATCGACCCGGGCGACCCGCTCACCGAGGTCGAGGAAGGCCGCGCCGACCTGGCGATCATCGTCTACCCGCGGCCGTCCGAGCCGAGCCGGGGCATCGAGCTGGTGCCGCTGCTCGACGATCCGTACCGCGCGGTGCTGCCGCGGGCGCACCGGCTGGCCCGCAAACGCGTCCTCGACCTGGCCGACCTCGCCGAGGAACCGTGGGTCGGCGTCGACCCGATCCCCGGCGCCTGCCGCGCGATCCTGGAGGGCGCCTGCGCGTCGGCCGGGTTCCATCCGAACGTCGTGGTCGAGTCCGAGGACTATCCGTCGGCGCAAGGGTTCATCGCCGCCGGGCTCGGCGTCGGGCTGGTGCCGGAGCTGGGGCTCGGCACGCCGCATCCGGGCGTGGTGGTGCGGCGTATCCGCAATCCGCAGCCGAGCAGGCACATTCACGCCGCGGTGGCCGCGCGCGTGGCGGGCAGTCCGGCCGTGCAGACGTTCCTCGAAGCCATGCAAGAGGCGATCGAGAACGTCGCCTGACGCTGGCTCAGACGAACAGCAGCTGCGAGACGCCGATCCCGATCAGGATCGCGCACAGGATCGCCGCGACGGTGAGGATGATCCGCCGTCGCGCCGCCGCCTTCTCCCGGACCGCCTGCGCGGACGCGGCCTGCTGCGCCGGAGTGGGCGTGTACCGGGCGGTCGGCTGCTGCATCGGCTGCATCGGCTGCGCCGGTGCGGGAGCCTGCGGCACCTGCTGGACCGGAAGCTGCATCAACGGAGCCGGTTGCTGCGGCGGCTGCGGCGGGAGGATGTGCTGCGTGGCGTTCGGCTGGATCTGCTGGGTTGGCTCCGGAACGTTCGGCTGCTGCGCCGCCATCGGCCGCGACGCCGGAAGGGTCGGCAGCGCGGGCGCGGTCGGCGGGATGAACGCGGTCTGCTCGCGTCCGACAGTGATCGCCTTCAGCGCGTGCACGGTGTCGTCCATGGTCGGCCGGGCAGCCGGGTCGGCGCGCAGCATCTTCTGCAACGCGCCGGCGAGCGGGCCCGCGTTCTCGGGCGGCCGCTCGGGGGACTTGCCGTCGTCGCCGAACGGCGGCACACCCTCGACCGCCGTGTACAGCGTCGCGCCAAGGGAGAACACGTCTGCAGCTGCAGACGGAGGCGCGCCGCGGGTGACCTCAGGCGCCCGGTAAGCGGCGTGCGGACCGCCGCCGGTGATGCCGATGTCGGTCAGCTTGACGCTGCCGTCGTCGGCGAGCAGCACAGTGTTCGGTTCGAGCGTCCGGTGGACGATGCCCGCCGAGTGAATCGACGCCATCGCGTCGCCGAGCTGGATGCCGAGGAACGCGGCCTGTTCCGGAGTGAGGCGGCCGTGTTCGGCGAGGAACACCGACATCCCGCGCGACGGGATGTACTCCATCACCAGCCACACGTCCGGGCCGTCGGGCAGCACGTCGTACACCGTGATCGCGCACGGATGGTCGATCCGGGCCGCGGCCTTGCCCTCTTCCATCGCCATCGCGCGCGCCTGTTCGGCACGGTCCGGCGGCAGGCCGACGGGCAGGTACATGCGTTTGACGGCGACGGTCCGGAACAGCCGCGTGTCGAACGCGAGCCACACGATGCCCGCGCGGCCGCGCCCGATCGGCTGGTCGAGCCGGTACCGCTCGCCGACGATGCTGCCTTCTGAACTCAATGCTGTCCCTGAATCATCCGCCGCTGGCCGAACTGGCCGTCGTTGGCGCCGACGATGCCGTTTGCTTCGAGCTGGTCGGCTTGTCGGCAGTGCTGTCCCGTGTCTTCGTGGGCTGTTCCTGCGTCGGAGTGTCCTCCGCAGTAGTAGGCCGCCGCGAGTGTCGCGTCGACTGGGTCTCGCGGGTCGCGCTTTCCCGGAAAGACGTAGGCGGGGACGTGGTGGTTGCTTCCGAAGGCGGCTGTGTGACGGACGTCGGCGCGACCGCGGACGACGAAGCAGGCGGCGCCGGCTGCGAAGCGTCGGGCGGGTTGCCCGGGGTCAGCAGCCACACGCCCAGCGCGACCAGGCCGATGACCACGATGGCACCGATGATCGCGGGCTTCTTCCACGCGCCGGGTTTCTCGTCCTCTTCGTCCTCGGGCGCGGTCTGCACGCGGGTCCGCGGCGCGGGCTCCTCGTACGGGTCGTCCTCGTAGCGGTCCGGGACGGGGACCGCGCGCGTGGCGGCGAGGCCGTTGCGGCTCGGGTCGCCGTAGAGCGGCGGCTCCTGGTGGTAGCCGTCCTGCTGGTAGCCGTGGTCGTCGTAGTCGTTCTCCGGGTAGCCGGAGCCCGGCGGGTACGGGTCCTCGTCGTAGTACTGCTGCGCGCTCGGGTCGTACTGCTGGGTGACGCCCGGGTCGTCGAGCAGCGTGCCGGAGTGGCCGGCCTGCTCGTCGTCGGGATGCAGCAGACCTGCGGCAGCCGCGCCGCCCGCCGCACCGAGCGCGGCCGCGCCGAGAGTGCCCGAGGACGAGGCCATCATCGTCTCGTCGGCCGGGCCGCCGAGCGGGGTCTCGCCGCGCGCGACCGCGGACAGCAGCTCCTCGCATTCCTCGGCGGTGGGCCGGTGCTGGGTCTCCGGGTGCAGCAGCACCGCGAGCACGCTCGCCAGCGGACCGGACTGCCGCGGCGGGTTGATCTGCCCCGCGGCGACCGCGTGCAGCAGGCTCAGCGTGTTCTCGGACAGGCCGAACGGCGGCTGGCCCTCGCACGCGGCGTACAGCGTGGAGCCGAGCGAAAAGACGTCCGATTCGGGACCGGGGTCGCCGCCGATCGCGACCTCGGGAGCCAGGTAAGCGGGGGTGCCGGCGATCATCCCGGTCTTGGTGACCGTGACGTCGTCCTTGGCCCGGGAGATGCCGAAGTCGGTGATCTTCACCGTGCCGTTGCCGGCGAGCAGGATGTTGCCCGGCTTGATGTCGCGGTGCACGATGCCGACCGCGTGCGCCTCGCGCAGGGCGGCGGCGATCTGCGCGCCGATCCGGGCGACCTCCAGCGGCGGCAGGGTGCCTTTCTCCTGCAGCACCTGCGCCAGGCTGGTGGAAGCCAGGTATTCCATGATCAGGCAGGGCTGGCCGTTGTCGTCGGTGACGACGTCGAACACGGTGATCGCGTTCGGATGGTGCAGCCGGGCGGCGATCCGGCCCTCGCGCATGGTGCGCTGCCGGGCGTCCTCCGCCTCGTGGTTCTCGAGCCCGGGCTGGAGAAGCAGCTGCTTGATGGCGACCGTACGGCCCAGCACCTCGTCGTGGGCGCGCCAGACAGCCCCCATCGCGCCGGAACCGATTTTCCCGACGATCCGGTACCGGCCGGCGACCAGACGACCCTCGTCGCTCACGCGACCTCCCTTTGGGGCTCCGACTTCCCAGAGCGGGACTTGTCTACCCCGAAGGGGTGAGTTCGAACCCGCCGCAGCACCGGAGCGTAGGCACCTGCTGTGGACCGTGTGCCGGTTTTGCCGAGACCGACCCGTGACAAGGCTAGGCGCTCACTCTGCGCACATGCACGCGGTACACGTGCCCCGACCCGGCATCACCACGTTCGCGCAGGTCAGGAGTAGACCGCGGACAGGACGCGAGCCTGGGAGATCACATCCTGCTCGACGACGTCGAACAATTGGGTCACGCGCACCAGCGTGCCGTCGGCCTGGTGGACGAGCGCCACGGCGAAGACCGAACCGTCGTCCTGGACGTGCAGTTCCTGGACGTCGATCGAGTCGGCCCCGCTCCACGCGCGGACCAGGTCGCCCATTTCGCCGCGCGCGACGTTCGGGGTGAGCAGCGAAAGCGCGTTCTCCGGCTGGTGGTCGATCGAGGCGTAGAACTTGCGTACCGCTTCGAGCTTGACCGGGTTCGGCGCGGCCGCCGACGAGGTGGCGGACTTCTTGTGCGATTCCGCCAACGACGGGGCGCTCGGCGAGGAAGCCGAGGTGCCGGAGGTGGTTTCCGGCGTGGTGGTGCCCGAATTCAACGGCGTCGTGGTCGCGGAGTCGGTGTGCTTGGACTGCGTCGTGCTTTCGCTCTGCCCCGACGTCGTGCCGCCGGACGAGTGGACCTTGCGCTGCTGCGGCACGGCCTGGCCGCCGAGCGCGGCCGCGCCGCTGAACCCCGCGGGCAACGCGGCTCCGCCGGCGACCGGCACGGTGGGCCGCGGACCGCCGGTGAGCAGCGAGGCGGTGACGACGGCGCCGGCGACGAGCGCGCCCGCCCCGACGAGCCCGGCCAGCTTCGCGCGGCGGGCGAGCTTGCTTTCGGGCTCCTCGACGGGCGTTTCGTCGCGGACGATCGGCCGGCGGGCGCGCGGCGGCAGGTACTTCTGCGGTTCGCGGACCACCTGCTCGAGATATTCGCGGTCGGCCTCGGCGACGTTCTCGAGCAGTTCCGGCGGGATCACGTCCTCGACGCGCACGGCGTCGGGTTCTCGCCGGGTTCGCTGCCGTTCAAGCACGAAAGTCCTCGCTCTGGGGGTTCGGGGCGGGACCCGGCGCGGTGGCGGGGCCCCCGGGCGGTCCGGGGCGATTCGTGGTCGGCCCAGACCTCGTAGTCGCCAGGTAACCCTGTGCCGACAGGCGGCCGCCAGCCTCCGTCGCCGGAATGCCGCCGTCGTACGACGAACGGCAGCTTATGTCACCCAACCGGACGAGGGAACAACCGCTCACCGCACCGCACGTGCATCGGCATTTGCAGACAGTTGCAGGTCAGCGCCCGTCGTCGGTGATCTTGCCGTTGTCGTCGAAGGTGAGCGTCTGCTGCTCGGTGCTCTTGTGCCCGTCCTTGTGCGTGACCTCGACCGTGTTGACCGTGGTGCCGTGCTGCGGGTCGATGGTGACCTTCTTGACCTCGAAGTACGCGACGTCGGCGTAACGCTTGCGCAGCCCCTGCGGACCCTGCTGCTTGAGGTCGCCGGACGTGACCGACGAGGCCTCCGACGGGTCGGTGGTGACGGTGTTGAAGAACTTCTCCGAGTTGTTCCCCATCGTGTTCGCGTCGTTGGTGGTGTAGAACGGCGGCTCTTTCGTTTCCCGCTGAGCGGGAGTGACCGGCGGCTTCTCCGGCGGCTCGCTGGACGAGGGGGAGCCGGTCGTTGTCGGCGCGGAGGTCCTGCTGCCGGTGCCGGGGCCGGCCGACGTGGTCACCTGCGCCGAACTGCTGCCCGCCGAACTGCTCGGACCGGTGCCTTGCTGCGGGTGCGTGCCGTCGCCGTTGTCCGAGGTGACGCCGTCGGGGCTGGTGCTGGAGCCGTTGTGCGGGACGTTGCCGCCGACCCCGCCGTGCTGCCCGTTCGGGATCAGCGCGCTGAGGTTCGGGTTGCCGCCGTTCTGCCTGCCCGGCCAGCCGCCGCCCCCGACCGCGTCGGTCGTCGTGGTGGCGGGGCCGCCGACCAGGAACGTCCCGGCGAACAACAGCCCGACGACCACCGCGCCGGACGCGCCGGTCGCGAACCACGCCGCCTTGCGCCAGGTCTTCGGCGGGGTGACCGACGCGGGCACCGAGCCGAGGTCGAACGTGCCGAGGCCGTCCACCAGCGGCGCGGAGTACACGCGCACCTCGTCGTCCTGCTGTTCTTCTTTCTCCTGCGCCGAAACGGACGGTTCGCCGAGGATGACGCGCTGGCGCCGAGGCGGTTCTTCCGCGACCGGGTTCAGCTCGACGCGTTCGCGCGGGCTTTCCGTGCGGTTGGCCAGCGCGGCGGAGGTGGTGGCGACGCGTTCCTGCCGGGTGCGGCGGGTCGGCTGGGGGAGTGCGCTTTCCGGCGGGGCGAAAGCGAGGTGCTCCTCGGGGATCCGGTCCTGCGGGGGAGCGAAGGCGGCGCGGGATTCGGGCCGCCGGGCCGGCGGGGCGGTCTGGGGCGCGGGGGCCCGGCGGGGAGAAACGACGGTCTGGTCCGGTTCGGCCAGCCGATCCAGGGCGGCGGCTGGGCGGCGCGGGGGTTCGGCGGGGGTTCGGCGGCCGCGCGGCTCGGGCGCGGCCCGGCGGCGCTGCGGCTGCGGCAACGGGGGTTCGCCGATCGGCAGCGTGCCGCTCGCGCTGGGGAAGACCGGCTGGTTGGGGGCCGGGCGGTTCCCGTCGTCGGGCACGCGGTTCGCGCGCGGAGCCGGTGCGCCGCGCTGCTGCGGATTCTCGCTGCCCCGCTGCGCGGGAGCGCCGGCGACGGCGGGCGCGGAACCGGTGCGGTGCCGGTGATGTCCGGCGGCGCGGGGCGGCACCACCGGGGTCCAGGTGCCGTCGGCGCGGACCCGGTGCCGTCCGGGAACGGTGACCTCGGCGTCCGGCACCGCGCCAGGACGGCCGGCGTGCCGCGGACCGCCCATCGTGTTTCCCGTCATGCCGGTCCGACCCCTCCGCGAGAGAGGCGTGACGGCGCCGGGGGGCTCGTCAACCCGAACGGAGCAGGGACGAGGAGAACTACGCTTGCGTCCACACTTGCGAACTCCCGAGCAAATGCACGCGCACGCGGAGAACGGCGCGCGGAGCCGCAGCTCCCGCGCGTCCTCCGGGCATAGCCCGGCGCGGCCGCCAGGGTCCTCACGGGTTTCACAGTAGGAAACCGGCAGGCGAATGTCTTCACCCATCCTGCAACTTGCACCGGTTTCACTCGACCGGGCGCGCCCGAACGGGCGGCACGTCACGCAGCGCAGCGTGCCGCCGGGCGTTTGCCCAGTTCGGGGCCTCGTCAGCCGCCGCTGCGGTACTTCGCCTGCGTCGACTGAAGGGCCTTCACCGACGTCGCGCCGCTACCGACCGCGATGACGATGGAGAGAATGTCCAGCACGACGTTGCCGGAAGTGAGCAGCCAGGCGAACAACGAGGCCGCCGTGGCGCCGCCGGCCAGCGCCCAGCGGCTGCGCACGTACTGCGCCACCGGAGCCCCGCCCGCCCGCTTGCCCGCCGCGTTGTTCAGCAGCGCCAGGTAGCCGACGTGGCCGAGGGCCGCCAGCACGCTCGCGATCGCGATGATGACGGCGATGAGGTTAATCATGTGTCCAGTCTGCCCGGTTTCCCCGCCGCGCGAATCGGGGATGCCCCGGATACCGCGTCAGCGGCCGAGCCTGCCGCGGCCGAGGTTCAGCAGCAGCATGGCCAGCTGACGGCCCTCCGGACCCAGTTCGCGGTAGCGCGCCAGCACGTCCATCTCGCGGTTGTAGACGATTTTCGTGCCGCCCGCGGCCATCCGGGCCGCGCCGATGGTCTTCGACACCTCGACCCGGCGCTTCACGAGCCGGAGGATTTCGGAGTCGAGCCAGTCGATCTCCTCGCGAAGCGACGAGATGTCCTCGCCCGCCGGGGTGTGTTCGGCGGGCTGTCCGTCGGCGTTCTGCGTCTGCGCGTTCATCGGGACCTCTCTGAAGTCCGGACTCCCGGTTGCCCAGGGACGGCGAAAGCCCCGGGTCCAGTGGACTCCGGGGCTGCGGGTGATGGCGGGTGGGGCACTACGCGATCACGGGAGCCGGAGTCCGGGTCCCGTAAAAAAATCGCTCGTTGCTGTGCCGCACGGATTCAGTATGGCACAGGCGCGCCCGGCCGCCGCCGGAACGTCCGCACCCGCGCGTGCAGCACCAGGCTGATGAACAGCCAGAACAACGGCATCGCCGGCCAGAAGAAGAACGCGCCGCTGATCGCCCAGCGGACGATCAGCAAGGTCGCGAGCACGGCGACGATGCCGAGGTGCACGCGCAAGGCCGGATGCTCGCGCAGCGCGGCCCGGGTCAGCGGCCAGCCGCCGCCGCTCGGCCGGATCGGGGCCGGGCGGGGGAGGTCCGCGGTGAGTTCGCCGAGTTCGTCGGTGTAGCGGGTGGCGTAGACCGTGCGCAGCCGCTCTTCCACCTCTTCGAGAGTGAGCCGTCCGTCGGAACCGGCGGCCTGGATGGTCTCGGCGACGCGCTCGCGGTCGCCGTCGGAAGCCCTCAGCCGGGCGGGAATCTTGTCGTCCATACCGTTCGATGCTCCGCGCCGCGGCCTCGCTGCGCGTCGGACGCGAGGCGACACTGCGGCGTACGTCGACAAGCGCAGGCCGACCCCGTGGCTGTTCCGGGACTGTCGTACCCCCGGGGTAGCGTTGACAGACGATGGACACCCTCTTCGATCTCCCCGCAGACCCGCCCGCCCGCGCTGCCCGGCCGGGAACCGCAGACCTGCTCGAGGACCTCAACCCCGCCCAGCGCGAGGCGGTGACGCACGCCGGAGGTCCGCTGCTGGTCGTCGCGGGAGCCGGATCGGGCAAGACGCGCGTGCTCACGCGCCGGATCGCCTACCTGCTCGCCGAGCGCGGCGTGCACCCGGGCGAGATCATGGCGATCACGTTCACCAACAAGGCCGCCGCCGAAATGCGCGAACGCGTCGCGGCGCTCGTCGGCAAGCGCGCGAACGCGATGTGGGTGTCCACGTTCCACTCGATGTGCGTGCGGATCCTCCGCCGCGAGGCGAAAACGCTCGACATGTCGTCGAGTTTCTCCATCTACGACTCGGACGACACGAAGCGGCTCATCACGCTCGTGGCGCGCGATCTCGACATCGACCCGAAGAAGTACGCCGCGCGCACGCTCGCGGTGCACATCTCGAACCTGAAGAACGAGCTGGTCGATCCGGAACAGGCGGCGTCGAAGGCGGCCAACGACCTGGAGCGCCGGGTCGCCGAGGTCTACGCCGAGTACCAGCGCCGGCTGTCGAGCGCGAACGCGTTCGACTTCGACGACCTGATCATGCGGACAGTGTCGCTGCTGCAAGCGTTCCCGGACGTCGCGGAGTACTACCGGCGGCGCTTCCGGCACGTCCTGGTCGACGAGTACCAGGACACCAACCACGCGCAGTACACCCTGGTGCGCGCGCTCGCCGGTACCGAGGCCACGGACACCGGGATCGAGCCCGCCGAGCTGTGCGTGGTGGGTGACGCGGACCAGTCCATCTACGCCTTCCGCGGCGCGACCATCCGCAACATCGAGGAATTCGAACGCGACTTCCCGAACGCGCACACCATTCTGCTGGAGCAGAACTACCGCTCCACGCAAACGATCCTGTCCGCGGCCAACGCGGTCATCGCCCGCAACCCCAACCGGCGCGCGAAGCGGCTGTGGACCGATTCGGGCGACGGCGAGAAGATCGTCGGCTACGTGTCGGACAACGACCACGACGAGGCCGCGTTCGTCGCCGGGGAGATCGATTCGCTGGCGGAGAAGGGCGAGGCGGACTACTCGGACGTCGCGGTGTTCTACCGCACCAACAACCAGTCGCGGGTGTTCGAGGAAATCTTCATCCGGCTCGGCCTGCCGTACAAGGTCGTCGGCGGCGTGCGGTTCTACGAACGGCGCGAAGTGCGGGACATGATCGCGTACCTGCGCGTCCTCGCGAACCCGGACGACACGGTCAGCCTGCGGCGGATTCTCAACGTTCCCAAGCGCGGCATCGGCGATCGAGCCGAGGCAGTCGTGGCCACGCACGCGGAACGGGAGCGAATCTCGTTCTGGGCCGCCTTGCGCGACGCGGTCGACGACAAGGTGGCGCTGCTGAACCCGCGCTCGGCCAAGGCGATCACCGGTTTCGTGACGCTGCTGGACGAACTGCAGGAAATGGCGTCGTCCGGCACCGAGGTGCACGACCTGCTCGAAGCGGTCCTGGAGCGCACCGGCTACCGCGCGGAACTCGAGGAATCCGACGACCCACAGGACGCGTCGCGCGTCGAAAATCTCACTGAACTGGTGACGGTGGCCCGCGAATTCGCCGAGTTCACCGCCGAGGTCACGAACGACGAAAACGCGGAACTGGTCCTGGACGACGGCGTCCCCGCTCCTGGCTCCCTGCCCGCTTTCCTGGAGCGGGTGTCCTTGGTCGCGGACGCCGACTCGATCCCGTCCCCAGACGGCGGCGAGGAAGGCGACGGCGGCGCGGGCGTGGTCACCCTGATGACCGTGCACACCGCGAAGGGCCTGGAATACCCGGTCGTCTTCTGCACCGGCTGGGAAGACGGGGTCTTCCCGCACATGCGCGCCCTGGGTGATCCGGCTGAGCTGGCCGAAGAACGCCGCCTGGCCTACGTGGCGATCACCCGTGCGCGGCAACGCCTTTACGTGTCCCGCGCCCTCACTCGGTCGGCATGGGGACAGCCGCAGATGAACCCGGCTTCCCGCTTCCTGGACGAACTTCCGCCGGACCTCGTCGACTGGCGTCGCCTGGAACCGTCCTCGCCGGGCTTCGGAAACTTCGGCTCCTCGTCGGGTTCCTCGTCCGGCCCCCGAGCCGCGACCACGTGGGGCCGCCGGTCGTCCTCGTCGTCGACGTCTTCGAGTTCGCCGTTCGGCAAGGCGTGGAAGGACACGGTGGCGCTGAAGCTGGACGTCGGAGACCGGGTAAGCCACGACAAGTACGGCCTGGGCACGGTCATCTCCTGCGACGGCATCGGCCCGCGCGCGACGGCGACGATCGACTTCGGAGCTTCGGGAAAGGTCCGGCTGATGCTGATCGGCAGCGTACCGATGGTGAAACTCTGACGGCTGCTGCCTTTTCGGTCAGGGTTGCTGCTTCTTCGGCTAGGGCTGCTTCTGCTTCTGCGGCTGTAGCTGATGCGGCTTCGGCTGTTGCGGTTGGTGCTGCCTTGGGGGTTTGATCCTCCGTGCCGTGCCGTGCCGTGCCGTGCCGTGCCGTGCCGTGCCGTGCCGTGCCGTGCCGTGCCGTGCCGTGCCGTGCCGTGCCGTGCCGTGCCGTGCCGTGCCGTGCCGTGCCGTGCCGTGCCGTGCCGTGCCGTGCCGTGCCGTGCCGTGCCGTGCCGTGCCGTGCCGTGCCGTGCCGTGCCGTGCCGTGCCGTGCCGTGCCGTGCCGTGCCGTGCCGTGCCGTGCCGTGCCGACGAGAACCGTTGTCTGGGACCCGATTCTTCATATCTTCGCTCGGTAGCGGCGATTCGCCCCAAGCTGACTCGCCTCGACGAGGAGTGGCTGCGCCGATTCCGCAACGCTCTCAGCTCCTCTCCGCCTTGGCGCGACCGCCCCTCCGAGCCATCCGCACCCCTGGCCCGTTGCGGAGCCCGTGCCGGTGCCGTGACGCTTCCCCCGGCGAGGCTTTGCGTGAAGCCGTTTGCCATGGCGCAGCTCCGGCCTCCGCACGACGCTGCTCGCGCGGGGCTCTGCCACCCTCGCGGCCTGCCCAAACAACTCTCGCCCCGATGCCGCGACGCCCTCTCCCGGACATCTTTCGCCGGACCGAGTGAACTCCCCAGCGAACCTGTCGATCTTGTCGGTCCCCTCCGGCATACTTGACTTCATCGAACACAAGTTCGATGAAATGCGGTAGGCTGCGGAAGGGACGCAGGGGGATGGACGCGGTGCTGTTTGGGGTATTTGCCGCCGGGGTACAGGAGTACTTGAGGAGAGTCGCGGGGACGGTTGCTGTGGGGACGGCGACCCGGCCAGCTCGGGACGTGCCAGGGGATGTGGCACGGCTGGCCGCGGCATGGTGCGCGTTGCTACGGCAGCACGCATTGGGTCCAGACGGCAGATGTGTCGTCTGCGGAGGAACGTCGCGTGCCGACGAGGGCGTCGCGCGATGGCTGCCCTGGCGAAGACGCGCTGACCTGTGCACGGTGTGGCAGGTAGCAGTCGCCTACTTCGTCCGTCGCCTACCGGGCAACGATCCATGACGCCCTCGCTCCTGGCGTGGCGGGAATCGACCTCAAGGCGCTGCGGTGAATTGGACCGACTGACCGGCGGCTAGCCCTTGGTCGTCGCGGCACGTCCTAATGCGGATCTTGCCCTTGCCGCTTCCGTCGAGCAGCGACTGGCTCTCTTGTTGCAAGTAGCGGTCCATGGCCGCGAGAATCCTTGCGTGCGAAGGCGTTTCCGCCGCTAGCCCTTAGAGCGATCCATGCGGATCAAGCTCAGTCGAGAGCTATGCGGCGGCGAATGCCACCCGTGTCAGTCGCCCTGCGGGAAACCCGGCTCAGCCGACGTTCACGCCGCGGGCAGCGAGCCACGGACGCGGGTCGATCTTCTTGGTCCCGTCCTGCCACACCTCGAAGTGCAGGTGCGGGCCGGTGCTCTCGCCGCGGTTGCCGATCTCGGCGATCTGCTCGCCGCACTTGACCTTCTGGCCCTCGCGGACGGAGAAGCTGTTCATGTGGCCGTAGACCTGGATGGTGCCGTCGTCGAGCTGGATGCGAACCCAGAGACCGAAACCGCTGGCGGGGCCGGCCTGGATGACGGTGCCGTCGGAGGCGGCGTAGATCGGGGTGCCGATGGAGTTGGCGATGTCGATGCCGAGGTGGCTCGTGCCCCAGCGGGCGCCGAAGCCGGAGGTGAACGTGCCGTGAGCGGGCATGCAGGTCTTCGGGCGGGCGGCCTCTTCGGCGGCCTGGCGCGCGGCTTCGGTTTCCGCCTGCACGCGAGCCTTGGTGACCTTGGCGGCGTCGGCCATCTTCGCGGCTTCGGCGGAGGCATCGACGGCGTGGCCGGTCGGCAGCAGTTCGGGAGCTCCCCCGGAGCCCGCGCTGCCGAGGGTGAACGAGGCGCTCGCGTTCTGCGCGTTGGCGAGCGGGGTGACTGCGGCGTCGGAGTCTCCACCGCTGGTGGCCTTGAGGGTCTGCCCGGCGGCGGCTGCGGCGAACGCGCCGGCCGCGACGGCGGCGACCACGACCCGCCCGCGAAGGGCGGAGGAGGGCGGGGAGATGCGGTGCTGGCCCCGGACGCGGATGACTGCACCGTCCAGTGCGTCTTTCAGCGC
The DNA here is from genome assembly GCF_000158875.1 of Streptomyces sp. AA4. Lineage (NCBI taxonomy): Bacteria > Bacillati > Actinomycetota > Actinomycetes > Kitasatosporales > Streptomycetaceae > Streptomyces > Streptomyces sp. AA4. The sequence goes on from NZ_GG657746.1 coordinate 507,086, forward strand.
CGGGGAAGGAGCTTGGCCGCCGGGGGAGCGGTGTGAAGCCAAGACAGGGCCTTCCATTGTCGGGGAGCCGGGTCGAAGCGAACTCGGGCGGGGGATCCCGTGAACGAACCTCGGGGGTGATTCGCTCAGCGTTCTGCTTCGTGACCTGACTGTAATGGGGACCGGAGGACAGTAACGAAGCGGCGCCTCAATGAGCAAGACGCGACCCGGCTTTCGGCCGAAAGAGTGGCACGCATCGAGCGTCTAGCTGTGGAAACTACCCAAAGTTAATCGGAAACTACTTCGCCGCATGTGGCTTGAGTCACATACGTTCGGATGGCCCAGTGCTCCCAGGTGCCCTCCCGGCGGCCTCGCGGGCGAAATAACCGGCCACCCGAGTGCGTTGAAGCAGTTTCACGCCGAATCTTGTGATGCCCATCACGGTCACTGCTCGCGGCAGTGTGGCCGATCACCTGCTTTCCGGGCGGGTTCCAGTCCTGCCAGCACTCCGTTTGCCGGTCGGTCGTGCCCGCCGTCTCTGCTCGTAGAGGTGCGGTCGGTTGCCCCGCTCTCCCCGACAGGTACCCGCGATGCCCGGCGGCTCATTCCGGCAGATCGTCCTCGCCGTCGCTGCTCACGGCGGTGCGGCCGGTCACTCGTTCTTCCGGCGGGTCCCAGCGGTGCCAGCACTCCGTTTGCCGGTGGAGTCGTGCCTGTCGTCGCTGCTCGCAGAGGGGCGGCCGGTCACCTGCTCTCGCAGCAAGTCCCCCGCGATGCTCGGGGGCTCGTTCCGGCAGTCCGTCCTGGTCGTCGCTGCTCACGGCGGCGCGGTCGGTCACCTGCTCTCGCAGCAAGTCCCCCGCGATGCTCGGGGGCTCGTTCCGGCAGTCCGTCCTGGTCGTCGCTGCTCACGGCGGCGCGGTCGGTCACCTGCTCTCGCAGCAAGTCCCCCGCGATGCCCGGCGGCTCGTTCCGGCAGTCCGTCCTCGTCGTCGCTGCTCACGGCGGCGCGGCCGGTCACCTGCCCTCCCCGGCAGGCCCCGGCCGTCCCTGTCCCCGATCCCCGGCGGACCGTCCCCGCGGTCTGCCGAAGCCTGTCGCAGTTCCCCTCCGCGACCTGGCCGATCGCCTGTCCCGGCAGGCGCTGGCCTTCTTCGTTCCTGGCAGGTCCTCCCCGGCCTGCCAGGAACGAAGATCGCGGCTCCCCTCCGCGAGGTGGCCGTTCACCTGCCCTCCCCGGCAGGTCTCGGCCGTCTCCATCTCGGTCCCGGCACGTCGTCCCCACGACCTGCCGGCACCCGCCGCGGCTCCCTCCGCGGCCTGGCCGGGCGCCTGCTGCGAACAGGCATCCGACCTCGTCCATCGCCCCCGCGATGTGTCCCCGTGCTTCGTCCCGCACCGGAGTGACGCCCCGAACGCCACACCCTTACGCGACTTCCCCGAAGTTTTCCGCGACGCTCCCTCCGGCACCCCGGTCCCTCTGCCGTCGAGACCTCCGGCCCACGCGCCTCTTACGCGGATCGGCGGAATTTTTTCTTCGCACCCCTCAGACGCGTGGGGACCGCCCGAGGTTCATCCGGCGGGGAATTCACCTGGAAGTGCATTCCGGCCTGGTCGAGGCGGCCCTGCTGTCCCCGCGCCGGCACCGGTACTTGCTAGCGTCGCGAGCGATGACTCCGCCGACCCCAGAGCCTTCCGACGGCGATTCCGCCCCGGACGCCCCGGACACCCCGGGCCGTCCCGCCGGACCACGGCGTCCCAGCCTCGCCGAGCGCAAGGCCGCCGCCCGAGCCCGAGCACGCCGCGACGCCAGCCGGGCGAAATCGGATCCAGCCGACAGCCCCGCCGACTCGCCCAGTCACCGCGGGACGGCATCCTCCGGACGTTCGGCATCCTCGTCCGGCGGCGAGCCGAATTCGGCAAGCCCCGACGATTCGTCTCGCCGCAGCGAAGCGACGCCCGGGGCAAGCTCATCCGGCCTTGACGAGTCGAGCCGTCCCGGGACAGCTTCCGCGGAAAGCTCAGCCAATCCGTCCAACCGAGACGAGGCCGCGGCAGAAAGCCCGGCCAGCCGTGGAGAAGCGGCACCCTCAGCCAAGCGGCAGTCTGACGAAGCAGCTCGAACCAGCCGTCAAAAACCCGCCGCCATCCCGGCCGAGCCGAGGTCCGCACCCAGGACCATCCCCAGCCGCCAAGACCCAAGCCGCCAAGACCCAAGCCGTCAAAGCAGGCAAGGCGACCTCCTCCTCGACCTCACCGATCAAACCCCCTCCCCAAGACTCCAAGCCGCCACCGCGCTCCTCGGCGTCGGCTCCCTAGCCCTGGCCGCCGGCGCCATCGCCCCGGTCTCGCCCGACGCCGGGCCTGGCTACCTCTCCTGGCCGCTCCTCGCGATCCTCGCCGTCGTCCCGGCCGGGATCGCGGTCGCGGCGGCTCGCAGCGGGCGGCACGGGCTGGCCGCCGGTCTCATCACCGGGCTCGCCGCTCTCGCGCCGGGGCGGCTGGTCCTCGATCTTCAGTTCCTCGTCAACGGCTCCAAAACCATCCGCCCCGAGCTGTACCTCCCGGACCGGCTGCTCGACCGCAGCGGGGTCGGCATCGGGTTCTGGCTGCTGATCGCCGGGCACCTGCTGACGCTCGTCGCCGGGATCGTCGCCGCACGGGTCGTGCGGGAGCGCAACGAGATCGCGGGCGGCGACGACCAACGCCGCTGGCGGCTGATCATTCCGCTGCTCGCCGTAGTCGCCGCGGTCGGATTGCTGATGACCCCGGTTCTCTCGGACGACCCGTTTCTCCTTGCGCGGTCAGCATTCGAGGGCCCCGGGCTAGCGCTCGCCGGGTACCTTCTCCTCGCCGGTGCGCTGCCGGTCGCCGCGGTGCTGGGGGTTTTCGCCGGATCCGACGGGGTGGCTCGCGGGACGCTCGGCGGGATCGTCGCGGCGACGCTGGCCGTCGCGGTGCCGACGTTCGTCGCCGGGCTGGCCGTGTCGGGGCTGGAAGTCTCGACGGGCGCGTATCTCGCCGTCGTGCCGATGGTGCTGGTCCTCGTCCTCACTCCACTTGCGACACCGCAGCAGACGCAAACCGAACGCACCGACCTGGCTGGCGAGGCCCGCGTCCCGGGGCTCACCATCTGGCGCGCGCTCACTGCGCTCACCGCGTTGCTGACCGGAATCGCGGCGGCGATCGGCGCGTACGCCCCGCAGCTCAACAACAGCACAGACAGCCCGGCCCGCCTGCAACTACTCGTCGCGGCCGTTCTTGTCGTGCTGCCAACACCTTTCCTGCTTGCGAAGCGCACCGCGCCGTTCGCGCGCGGGGTGCTCGCCGTGTTGTGGGCGGGTGTCGCGCTCGCGGGAACCGCAGTGCTCAGCACGGCCATCACCGCCTCCGAGGCGACGGGACTCGGCGGACTCGGCGGCGCGATCAGTTACCACCTCGGCGCGGGAGCCGTTTTCACCGCGATCGCGCTCGGGCTCGCCGGGCTTACCGGATTGGCCGCGGTGATCACCGGAGTCGTGGAACGCGACGACACCGGTACCGAAGGGCCGCGATCCACCGCGGTAATTCCGGCCGGAATCACCGCGGTACTGGCGATCGCGACGTTCGGCACGCCGGTGTTCACCGCGCAGGATTACGCGCCGCCCGGGCTCTGGTCCGATTTCGACACCCCGTCGTGGGGATTGCTCGCCGCGCTGCTCGTCGTTCTCGGCACCCTCGGCTTGAGCGTTCGTTCCCGGCCCGGTGCCGCGGCGGCGGGGCTGACCGGGGCGGCGGTGCTCCTCGCCCTGCACGTCACCGAGATCCCGCTGGTCAGTTCCCTTTTCCAGGCCGCGAAGCCGGGCATCGGATTCTGGCTCGGGCTCGCGGCGGTCGTCGCGGCAGTGGTCACCGCTGGCCTCGCGGCGGCCGGGGCGAAGAAGTGAGTCCGCGCCGCGTCGTCCTCGTGGAACTGGCCGAAGAAACGGCGGCGATTCCGCTGGCGCGAATGCTGCGCGACGCCGGTTTCGAAGTCGTCCACGTAGGACACCTCGACACGGCGGAAAAGATCGTGCGCACCGTCGAACAGGAGGATCCAGACATTCTGGGCCTGCTTGGCGGCCCGGTTCCCGAGGGCCTCGCCGAAGCGCTCTCCGGCACGAACGTCGTCGAACTGGGCGGGGAAAGCGCCGAAAAGGCCGCCGAAATGCTTGTCGGTGGGCGGTCTCACACCCTCGGCACACCCTCTGACCGCGCACGGTGACCGACTTCACCAGGTGCGGCGTCCCCTGCGTCTGCGCTGGTCGCTAACCTCGACTGGTCCGACAGCGCGGTCCGGAAAACGGACCACCACAGTGGCGTGTCGTCAGGAGACTGGAGTAGTGGACCTCTACGAGTACCAGGCGAGGGATCTCTTCGCCGCCCACGGAGTACCGGTTCTGCCGGGCGCCGTGGCAAGCACCCCGGAAGAAGCCAAGGCCGCCGCGGAGCAGATCGGCACCCAGGTCGTCGTCAAGGCGCAGGTGAAGGTCGGCGGCCGGGGCAAGGCGGGCGGCGTCAAGCTGGCCCAGACGCCCGACGAGGCGAAGGAGAAGGCGGAAGCCATCCTCGGCCTCGACATCAAGGGCCACATCACGCACCGCGTGCTGGTGGCGGAAGCCTCGGACATCGCGTCCGAGTACTACTTCTCCTTCCTGCTCGACCGCGCCAACCGCACCTTCCTCGCGATGGCGTCGTCCGAGGGCGGCATGGAGATCGAGCAGCTCGCGGTCGAGCGCCCGGACGCGCTCGCCAAGATCCCGGTCGACGCGATTAAGGGCGTCGACAAGGCGACGGCGCTCGAGATCCTGAAGGCCGGCCACTTCCCGGCCGAGATCATCGACGAGGCCGCCGACGTCGTGGTGAAGCTGTGGGAGACCTTCGTCTCCGAGGACGCCACCCTGGTCGAGGTCAACCCGCTGGTCCGCGACCCGCAGGACAAGATCATCGCCCTCGACGGCAAGGTCACGCTCGACGAGAACGCCGCGTTCCGCCACCCGGCGCACGAGGAGCTCGTCGACAAGCAGGCCGAGAACCCGCTCGAGGCGAAGGCCAAGGCCAAGAACCTCAACTACGTCAAGCTCGACGGCGAGGTCGGCATCATCGGCAACGGCGCGGGCCTGGTCATGTCCACTTTGGACGTCGTGGCGTACGCGGGCGAGAAGCACGGCGGCGTGAAGCCGGCCAACTTCCTCGACATCGGCGGCGGCGCGTCGGCCGAGGTCATGGCGGCCGGGCTGGACGTCATCCTCAACGACACCGACGTGAAGAGCGTGTTCGTGAACGTCTTCGGCGGCATCACCGCCTGCGACGCGGTCGCGAACGGCATCGTCGAGGCCCTGAAGATCCTGGGCGACGAGGCCACCAAGCCGCTGGTCGTCCGCCTGGACGGCAACAACGTCGTCGAGGGTCGCCAGATCCTGGCCGACGCGAACCACCCGCTGGTCACCGTGGTGGACACAATGGACAACGCGGCCGACAAGGCTGCCGAGCTCGCCGCGGCAGGTGCGTGAGATGTCGATCTTCCTCAACGAGAACAGCAAGGTCATCGTCCAGGGGCTCACCGGCTCCGAGGGCATGAAGCACGCGACCAAGATGCTGAAGTCCGGCACCAACATCGTGGGCGGCGTCAACGCCCGCAAGGCAGGCCAGACGGTCACCATCGAGGGCAAGGACCTCACCGTGTTCGGCACGGTCGAGGAGGCCATCAAGGAGACCGGCGCCGACGTGTCGGTCATCTTCGTGCCGCCGAAGTTCGCCAAGGACGCGGTCATCGAGGCGATCGACGCCGAGATCCCGCTGGCCGTCGTCATCACCGAGGGCATCCCGGTGCACGACTCGGCCTACTTCTGGGCGCACGCGGTCGCGACCGGCAACAAGACCCGGATCATCGGGCCGAACTGCCCCGGCGTGATCAGCCCCGGCAAGTCGAACGCGGGCATCATCCCGGCCGACATCACCGGCGCGGGCCCGATCGGCCTCGTGTCGAAGTCGGGCACGCTGACCTACCAGATGATGTACGAGCTGCGCGACATCGGCTTCTCCACCGCGGTCGGCATCGGCGGCGACCCGGTCATCGGCACCACCCACATCGACGCCCTCGAGGCGTTCGAGAAGGACGCCGACACCAAGGTCATCGTGATGATCGGCGAGATCGGCGGCGACGCCGAGGAGCGCGCCGCGGCCTACATCAAGGAGAACGTGACCAAGCCGGTCGTCGGCTACGTCGCGGGCTTCACCGCCCCCGAGGGCAAGACGATGGGCCACGCGGGCGCGATCGTCTCCGGATCGTCCGGCACCGCCGCGGCGAAGAAGGAGGCCCTCGAGGCCGCCGGCGTCAAGGTCGGCAAGACCCCGAGCGAGACCGCTGTTCTCGCCCGTGAGCTGTACAACAGCCTCGGCTGACCAGCAACGATTCCCCTGGCGGAGGCCGGGCACCGACACGGTGCCCGGCCTTCGTCGTTTCCGCCCGCAACCGATCCGGCGGTCAGTGCGTCCAACGTCGCGGACGCCCCGTGCGGATGCGCTAGCGTGCAGTCACTCGTGAGCGGGGGACGCCGCCGGTGCACCCCGGGCATTTCAGGATCCCGAACCGCCGGTCGATGAGACAGGAGAGCTTCCGATGACCTTCCCCAGTGGCGGGCCCGGCTACCCCCAGCAGGGCCAGCCGTCCCAGGGACCGCCCCCGTCGGGCGGGTTCCCGCAGCAGCCCCAGCCGCAGCAGGGCCCGCCTGCCTCGGGTGCCGGAGCGCCGCCGAACCTTCCGCTGCTGCTGTCCCTCGGCGTGGCCGGGCTCGGACTGGTGCAGTACTTCCTCGGCTTCGCCTCCGAGGCGGGCACGGCCGGGCAGCCCATTCTGTTCCTGCTCGCCGGCGGTCTGCTGTCGGCGCTGAACCTGCTGCCCAAGGGCCCGAAGACGCTGCCGTTCGCCGCGCTGTTCAGCGTGCTCGGCGGGCTGGGCGCGCTCGACGCCGTCATCTCCGGGCGCTCGTCCGCCATCGTGATCGTGGTGCTGATCCTCGGTCTCCTGCAGATGGCCGCGTCGGTCGCCGCGCTGCTGTTCGAGTACGGCGTGCTCAAGCCGCCGGCGCCGAAGCCGTCCGCCCCCGCGTATCAGCAGCCGTACGGTCAGCAGGGCCAGTACCAGCCGACGCAGTACCAGGCCGCGCCCGGACAGCCGGGGCAGCCGGGTCAGCAGGCTCCGGGGCAGCAGCCGCCGTCGGCCCAGCAGCCGCCCGCCACGCCGCCGCCGGGCGGGCAGGCCACGACGTACGCGCCGCAGCAGGGCCAGTTCTTCCAGCCGCCGGCCGACCAGAACAAACCGGGCACTCCGCCCGGAGGTTTCCGACAGCAAGGCTGAAACCCCTTCGCATTACCCACCCGCTGTGACTCTCCGTGTCACAGCGGGTGTTTTTATGGGCCCGGTGCCACGACCGGGTGGGCGTTGGATTCGCCACGTCCGCCCGGCGGCGTGCCTCACCCGGACGGCCGAGTGCGGATGTCATGGTCGGGGACATGCAGGTGCTCACCAGTCCCGGACGCCCCGCGGGCGACGAGCCGGTGGGCGACTCCGTTGACCAGGATGTCCCGCAGGCGCCCCGGTTGCGGGTGTTGCTCGCCGCGGCGCTCGGCCCGCTCGTCACCGGCTACGCGGTGGTCGCCACGCTGCTCGCGCTCGTCGCGCTGACCGCCCAGCACGCGATCTTCTCCGCAGGCGGCGTGCTGCTGTCGGCGGGACCTGGCTGGCTGGCGGCTTACCAGGTCGAACTCGGGATCGGCGGCCATCCGCTCGGCATGCTGCCGCTGTTGCCGACAGTCGGCGTGGTGCTGCTGGTCGCGCGGGCAGCGGCCAAGGCGGTGCGCCGGCTTCGCTGCGCCCGGCTACGGCACGCCGTCCCACTGCTCGCCACGATTTCCGGCGCGCATCTGCTATTCGGTCTGCTGATTTCGCTGCTGTCGATCGGCGAGCCGGTGCGGGCGAACTTCGCGCTCGCCGCGCTGGTGCCTGCCGTGCTCTCCGGACTCGCGGCCACCGCCGGGGTGCTTCGCTGGTTTGGCATGCCGCGGGTGCTTGCGGACCGGCTCGATCCGCTGGCCCTTCGCGGGCTTCGCGCGGGCTTGCTCGGACTGTTCGCGCTGCTGGCCGCCGGTGCGTTGACGCTGACCGCCGCCACCGCGCTGTCCGCGCGCACGGTGTCCGGCCTGTTCGAGCCGTCGTTCGGGAGCAGCTTCGGCCTGTTCCTGCTTTCCGTGCTGTACCTGCCGAACGCCGTGGTCGCCGCGATGTCGTTCGTGAGCGGGCCCGGGTTCAGCATCGGCAGCCTCAACGTGCACCTCATCGGCTACCGCGGCGGTTCCGTTCCCGGAGTGCCGCTGCTCGGGGGCGTCCCGGAGCACGCGGCGTCGTGGTGGCCGGCGCTGCTGGTGCTGCCGCTGGCGGTCGGGGTGCTGGTCGGCTGGTCGGTCCGCGCGGTCGACGAGGATCCGGCGGCGCGGCTGCGGGTCGTGGTCGTCGCGGGCGCGGTGGTCGGGTTCGGCTGCGTGCTGCTGGGCACTCTCGCCGGCGGACGCCTCGGCGACGGTCCGTTCGACCCGGTCAGCGTCCCGGTCGGGGTGGCGTCGATCGTCGCGTTCTGCTGGGTCGTGATCCCGGCCGGGTTCGTGGCGTTCTTCGCGGGGGCACACTCTCCGATGCGGCCGGTCGGGTCGCTCGAGGTGGAGGACCTCGAGGCGGAGGACGCGGTCGAGCCGGAAGCCGAGACCGAGGCGGAGGAGTCCGAGTCCGAAGAGGACGTCGCGGATACCGACGAGGCCGAAGAAGCCTCGGAAGACTCTGCGGAGGAAGACTCGGACCAGGCTGAGGACGACGAGGACTTCGACGCCGAGGCCGACGCCGAACTGGGCCTCGACCTGCCGGAGGACGAGCCGGAAGCCGAGGCCGCCGAGACCGAGGACAAGACGGCCGACGAACCCGGGGACAAGACGGCCGACGAACCCGGGGACGAGCCGGAAACCCCCGTCGAACAGCCGGAGGCTGTGACCGAGTCCACCGAGGACTCCGGCGACGCGAAGCCCGCCGAGGACGACCGTTAGGGTTGGGGCGACCTGGTGAAGCGCCGTGCGCCCGAGGCGCACCGCCGTGCAAGGAGCCCGTTCTGGCCAGCCGCTTGGAACTGCCCACTCCGGTGAAGATCGTCGTGCTCGCGTCCGGTTCCGGCACGCTGCTGCAGGCTGTGCTCGACGCGGCCGGGCAGCCCGGGTTCCCGGCGACCGTCGTGGCCGTCGGCGCGGACCGCACCGGCATCGAGGCGCTCGCGCGAGCGGAACGGGCGGACGTGCCGTCGTTCACCGTCCGCGTCGCCGACCATCCGGACCGGGCCGCGTGGGACCGCGCGCTCGCCGAGGCGGTCGCGGCCTATCAGCCCGACCTCGTGGTGTCCGCGGGCTTCATGAAGATCCTCGGACCGGAGTTCCTGGCGCGGTTCGCGGGCCGCGTGATCAACACCCACCCCGCGCTGCTGCCGTCGTTCCCCGGGATGCACGCGGTCGCCGACGCGCTGGCCGCGGGCGTGCGCGTCACCGGATCGACGGTGCATTTCGTCGACGCCGGGGTGGACACTGGCCCGGTCATCGCCCAGGAGGCGGTGCCGGTGGAGACCGACGACACCGAAGACGTCCTGCACGAGCGGATCAAAGCCGTGGAACGCAGGCTGCTGGTTGAAACGATCGAGCGACTCGGCCGTGGTGGGTGCACCGTGGACGGACGAAAGGTGAGGTTTTCGTGAGCACAGCACAGGGACGGCGCCCGGTCCGGCGCGCGCTGATCGGCGTCTCGGACAAGGCCGGCCTGCTCGAGCTCGCGACCGGCCTGCACGCGGCCGGCGTGGAGATCGTGTCGACCGGCGGCACGGCGAAGGTCATCGCGAACGCCGGCGTTCCGGTCACGCCGGTCGAGCAGGTCACCGGGTTCCCCGAGTCCTTTGACGGCCGGGTCAAGACGCTGCACCCGCGCGTGCACGCCGGTCTGCTCGCCGACCAGAGCAACGAAGACCACGTCGCCCAGCTCAAGCAGCTCGACATCGCGGCGTTCGACCTGCTCGTGGTGAACCTGTACCCGTTCCAGGAGACTGTCGCGTCCGGCGCGAGCCCCGAGGACTGCGTCGAGAACATCGACATCGGCGGTCCCGCGATGGTGCGCGCGGCCGCGAAGAACCACGGCAGCGTGGCTGTCGTCGTGGACCCGGCACGGTACGCGTGGGTGCTCGAGCAGGTCTCTGCGGGCGGCTTCGAACTCTCGGACCGCAAGCGGCTCGCTGCTGCTGCGTACGCGCACACGGCTGCGTACGACACGGCTGTCGCGTCTTGGTTCGCCAACGCGTACGCGCCTGCGGACGACAGCGGCTTCCCCGACTTCCTCGGCGCGACGTGGGACCGTGCGGACGTACTGCGCTACGGCGAGAACCCGCACCAGAAGGCGGCGCTGTACCGCGGCGCGCAGCCGGGCCTCGCGCACGCGGAGCAGCTTCACGGCAAGGCGATGTCGTACAACAACTACGTCGACACTGACGCCGCGCGTCGGGCCGCCTTCGACTTCTCGGAGCCGGCTGTCGCGATCATCAAGCACGCCAACCCGTGTGGGATCGCTGTCGGCGCGGACGTCGCCGAAGCGCACCGCAAGGCGCACGCCTGCGACCCGGTGTCCGCGTACGGCGGCGTGATCGCCACGAACCGGCCGGTGAGCGTCGCAGCGGCGGAGCAGATCGCCGAGGTCTTCACTGAGGTCGTGCTCGCCCCCGACTTCGAGCCGGAAGCGCTGGAGATCTTGCAGCGCAAGAAGAACGTGCGGCTGCTGAAGCTGCCCGCGATCGAGAACGCGGCCCCGGTGGAGTTCCGGCCGATCTCCGGCGGCGTGCTCGTGCAGACCGCCGACGCGATCGACGCCCCCGGCGACGACCCGGCGAACTGGAAGCTGGCCACCGGCTCGCCCGCTGACGAGCAGACCCTGGCGGACCTGGAATTCGCGTGGCGGGCCCTGCGCGCGGTGAAGTCCAACGCGATCCTGCTGGCGCACGAGCAGGCGACCGTCGGCGTCGGCATGGGCCAGGTCAACCGCGTCGACTCGTCGCGGCTGGCGGTCTCGCGGGCGGGCGAGCGGGCGAAGGGCTCGGTCGGCGCGTCGGATGCGTTCTTCCCGTTCCCGGACGGGCTCGAGGTGCTGATCGAAGCGGGCGTGCGAGCGGTCGTGCAGCCCGGCGGGTCCATTCGCGACGCCGAGGTGATCGCCGCCGCCGAGGCCGCCGGGATCACGCTGTACCTGACCGGAACGCGCCACTTCGCGCACTGATTTTTCGGTGACCGGCCGGGACTTTTCGGGTCCCGGCCGGTTTTTCATCTCTCGCGCAGGATCGCGTAGACGGCCTCGTCACGGTAGCCGCCGTCGCGCCAGGTGACCTGGCAGAGCAGGCCTTCGCGGTGGAAGCCGGTCTTCTCCAGCGTGTGCTGCCCGGCGAGGTCCTCGCTGTCGACGAACGCTTCGAGCCGGTGCGCGCGGGTGTGCCGGAAGAGCTGGTCGACGAGCAGTTGGTACGCCTTCGCGGCGGTGCCGTGGCCGCGATAGTCGGGCAGCAACGCGACGCCGACCCGGAAACACCCGCCGGCGGGCCCGCCCCGGTCGGCCGCCTCCCAGGTAGCCATCCCGGCGACGACCGAGTCGACGGTCACCGCGACCGCGCTCGAGGCCGGGCTGAGAAACCCGTCCTCGGCGAACCGGCGCCGGGCCTGCGGTCCGGTGAACCTCGTCCACTGAAAGGTTCCGGCACCGTCCGGGTCCGTGGAGAACCGGTCGAGCACCGGCAGGTCAGCTTCGGCGAAACCCCGCAGGGCGATGTGTCCTGTCTTCATCAGGGTTCCCAGTGTAAAGAGCCGTTTTCCTGGGGGCTGCCGCTCTTCCGGGTTCCTAATCGGTAGTAGGGATAGTTCTTCCGGCTCGTGACCGGGTCGGTTGGTGCTGGTCCGCCGGCGGGCGACGCCTGTGGGTTCCCGTCGTTCGACGACTTGTGAAAGAACGGCGCGTCCGCCGGTGGACTGGTGATCGTGGTGGTGGGATGTCGTGGCCCGAGTCCGCCGCAGGAGGTGACCTCTCGATGTGTTCCCGAGCTTCGAGCTCTTCGACAGAACGAGGACCCTGCGGTGTGCTGGAGTCACGAACGGCTACTGAGATGACGGACCGCCGAGTCCCGCGATTAGGGCGCTGCGTGACCCCGCCTGGACCCGTGAGCAGCAGCAACAGGAAAGGAAACGTGACGGTTTGACACTGTTCTGCGGCATCGACTGGGCCGAATCCCACCACGACGTCGCCATCATCGACGACACCGCAACCGTGATCGCCAAAGCCCGCATCGGCGACGACGCCACCGGGTTCGCCCGGCTGCTCGACCTGCTCGCCGAGGCCGGAGACACCGCCGACGCGCAGATCCCGGTCGGCATCGAAACCGACCACGGGCTGCTCGTCGCCGCGCTGCGCTCCACCGGCCGCACCATTTACGCGATCAACCCCCTCTCGGCATCGCGCTACCGGGCCCGGCACCAGGTGTCGGGCGCGAAGTCCGACGCCGCGGACGCCGCGCTGCTGGCCAACATCGTGCGCACCGACGCGGCCGCGCACCGACCGCTGCCGGCCGACACCGAACTGGCCCAAGCGGTGCGGGTGCTGGCACGAGCGCAACAGGACGCGGTCTGGGCCCGCCAGCAGCTGGGCAACCAGCTCCGGTCGCTGCTCAAGGAGTTCTACCCCGCGGCGCTGGAAGCGTTCGCCGGACAGCCCGAGGGCGGCCTGGCCCGCCGCGACGCCCGCACCGTCCTCGCCGCCGCCCCGACACCCGCGCTCGCAGCGACACTGACCCGCGCCCGGCTGCGGACACTGCTGACCAAGGCCGGACGCCGCCGCAACGTCGATGCCGACGTCGACCGCCTCCACGGCGTGTTCCGGTCCGAGCGGCTGCGGCAACCGCCGATCGTGGAGAACGCGATGGGCATCCAGTTTTCGGCTCTGCTGAGCCAATTCGAGGCCGCCTGCGCCGCCTCCGACAGTCTGGCGGAGGCGGCACGGACACATTTTGAACAGCACCCGGACGCCACGATCATCACCAGCTTCCCCGGCCTCGGACTGCTGGCCGGCGCCCGGGTGCTCGCCGAAATCGGAGACGACCGCACCCGCTTCACCGATCCCCGCGGACTGAAGGCCTACGCCGGATCCGCACCGATCACCCGCGCCAGCGGCCGAAAAACCGTGGTCTCGCACCGCCACATCAAAAACCGCCGCCTCGCCGCAGTCGGACCCGTCTGGGCGCTCGCCTCGCTGCGAGCCAGCCCCGGCGCACGACGCCACTTCGACACCCGCCGCGCCGCCGGAGACTGGAACCACCAAGCCCAACGCCACCTGTTCAACAAATTCCTCGGACAACTCCACCACTGCCTGCAGACGGACCGCCTCTACGACGAACACCAAGCCTTCCCACCTCCTCCAGCCCACACGGCTTGACTTCTAACAACCTGAGATGTCTTTCCCCGGGGGTGCTTGACAGGTGGGGAGGGGCGGGTAAAACTGGGTGGTGTCGAACGGATGTTCGATCCTGTTCGGCGCAGTGGTGTGTTTTTGGGTGTGATTGTTGGGTGACCGTGCGGTTTCCGCACGGATGAGGATGCGGAACCGCCTTCCCCGCGGTGTGCCGGCGTCCGTCCCGGGCTTGGTGTGACGACCTTGCCCGGGACGGACCGTCCGGCCGATCACGGAGGAAGGAGGAACCGGTGACGACCGGAGCGGCTTCGGGGGCTGCTTCTTCGGGGGTCGCTTCTTCGGGGGTCGCTTCGGAGATCGCGGAAGAACTGGGAACTTCAGGAGCTTCGGGGGCTTGTGAAGCCAGGGGAACTTCCGCGGACGGTTCGGTCTCGGCCGGGTTTTCTGGAGATGGTGCTGCTCCGGTTCTGGCTGGGGTGGCTCTGTCTGGAGCAGCTTTGTCTGGGGCGGCTTCGGGGGCTGCCGGGGCCAGGGGAGTTCCGGCAGCTGCCGAGGCGGCTTTGTCGGCGAGTTCTGCGGTGAGCGGTTCATCGGCTGCGCCCGGGAAACTGCGCACTCCGGTCCTGCCTGCGGACTCCGCCGAGACCGATCTCCTTGGCATTGCGGGAATTCCGGCCTGGAAGAAGAAACCTGGCCGGTCGTCACGGGAGGCCTTTTTCGACGCGGAAACGCAGGCTTCCGCGCCCACGAGCGTGCCGGAGGCGCGGCCGGCACGCTCGTGGGAAGTACTGGTCCCGTGGTCGGCGATCGAAGCATTGGCGAAGGAGCGAACGCCAGTCGCCGCGAGACCCTCGAGGTTTTCGTTGGGAGAGAAGGGACACCGAAACCGGCCGAGTGCTCTGGACGTGGCATTCGCCCCTTGGATCCCGGCCAACCCCGGTGGGACGGCAGAAGCCAGCCCGCCAGCTATGTTGCGTTCGCAGACCCGTTCGGCTCAATCCGGTCGTGGGGACTCGCACTCGGATTCCCCGACTCCGCTCAACCCGGCGAGCCAACGTGGTTCGGCTGCCCGCCCGCAGTCTTCGGCGCGGGTCCGTTCCTCTGCTGAGCGAGATTCGCCACCTCAGCCTGAACCGAAGCCAGTGACTCCGGTAACTCCCTCCGAGCCGCCGGTCCCGCTTCGTCCGGAAGCTCCTTCCGGTTCGTGGGCTGAGCCCGACCCGGAAGAGCCGCCCGACTCTCCGCTCACCCCTCCAACCCCGCTACGCCCGGCAACCCCATCCGGCCCGGCAACTCCGGACCTCCGTCCCCCGACCCGCCTCCACCCCGCGACCTCGCCGACGGATCCGACGAATCCGGCGGATCCAGCGCACCCGCTGGCCAAACTGACCGCCCTCCCCGGGGTCAGCACTGCCAGCACCGTCGCTGCCGAGCGGGCTTCTCGCGGCGACTGGGACCGGGCCGCGGGGCGGATGCTTCCCGTCGCCCCCGCACTGGCCGACCTCCTCCCCGGGGCCGGGTTGCGGCGCGGGACCATCGTCGCGGTCCACCACTCCACCTCGCTGCTGTTCGCGTTGCTCGCGGAGGCAACCGCCGCCGGGGCGTGGGCCGCAGTGGTCGGGGCTCCCTCGCTGGGGATCGTCGCGGCGGCTGAGCACGGGGTCGCCGTTTCGCGGCTCGCGTTGGTCCCGCAGCCGGGGGCCGAATACCAGGCGGTGATGGCCGCGTTGCTCGACGGCGTCGACCTCGTCGTCACCGAACCTCGGTCGGTCCGGCCGGACGTCGCGCGGCGGCTCGCGGCGCGGGCTCGGCATCGCGGGGCGGTGCTGCTTTCGCTGGGCCACTGGCCTTCCGCCGACGTCGAGTTGCACTGCACCCCCGGCACCTGGACCGGGGTGCTCGAACACGGCGCCGGACACCTCCGTTCCCGCCCGGTCGAGGTGCACGCCCGCGGACGCGGGGCAGCGGCCCGGCCTCGGTCGGCGCAGGTTCTTCTTCCTGGACCGGACGGACGGGTGTCCCGCGGCGAGAAGCGGGTCGCGGCACGGGAAGAGGCAGTCGGGTGAACCATATCGTCCACAAAGGACAACCAGATCCGCGTCGCAACCCCGCGCGGATGCTGGTCCTGTGGTGCCCGGACTGGCCCGCGGTCGCTGCCGTCGCCGCGGCGGGGAGCGTGCTTACCCGGCCGGCGGCGGTGTTCCACGCGAACCGGGTCGTGGCCTGCACAGCGGTCGCGCGAGCGCGGAACATCCGGCGCGGCATGCGAAGGCGGGAAGCGGAATCCCAATGCCCCGACCTGGCGGTGTTCGGCGTAGACGAGGCGCGGGACGCGCGGTTGTTCGAGAATGTCGCGGCCGCGGTGGAAGAACTGGTCGTCGGGCTGGAAGTGGTGCGTCCGGGGCTGCTCGCGGTTCCCGTCGCGGGTGCGGCCGGATACTTCGGCGGTGAACCGCAACTCGCGGAGAAACTGGTGGACCAGGTGGCCGCGGCGGCCGGAGTCGAATGCCAGGTCGGCGTGGCGGAAGGGCTCTTCGCGGCGACCCTCGCCGCGCGCCAGGGTGCGTTGGTCGAACCCGGGCGGAGCGCCGAATTTCTCGCCCCGTTGCCGGTGACCGAACTGGACCAGCCGGATGCCGAGCGAGCGGATCTGGTCGGTCTGCTCGTCCGGCTCGGATTGCGCACGCTCGGGGCCTTCGCCGAACTCGGCGAGCGGGACGTCGCGGCTCGGTTCGGGCGCACCGGCGTGCTCGCGCACCGGCTGGCCCGCGGGCTGTCCGACCGGCCGCCGTTGCGCCGCAGTCCGCCGCCGGAGCTGTCCCTTGCCGAGTCGTTCGATCCGGTGCTCGCTCGGGTGGACGTCGCCTCGTTCATGGCCAAAAAACTCGGCGCTCGGTTCCATGCCGCGCTCGCTGATCGCGGGCTCGCATGCACTCGATTGGGTATATACGCGACCACTGAGAACGGCGAGCAGCTCGGTCGCGTCTGGCGTTGTGCGGAACCACTTACGCCGCAAGGGGTTGCGGACCGGGTCCGGTGGCAGTTCGAGGGATGGCTCAAGGCCGCGCCCGGCGAACGGCCCACGGCCGGGGTCGCGCGATTGCGGCTCGAACCGGAAGAGACTGTCGAAGGGAGGTCACTGCAGCTGGGGCTGTGGCGGGGGAGCGATCCCGGCGCCGGTCCAGGCGAGGACGAGGAATTGGCTGCCGAACGGGCCGGCCGGGCATTCGTGCGAGTGCAAGGTCTGCTCGGTCCGGAAGGCGTGGTCACGCCGCTGCTCGACGGCGGACGCGATCCGGCGAGCCGGGTCCGGCTCATTCCGTGGGGCGATCCGCGGGAACCCGTCGGACCGCCGGACGCCACGTGGCCTGCCCGGTTGCCGTCCCCGTCCCCGGCGACGGTGCTGGAACAACCGTTGCCAGTCCAGGTCATCGACGAGCAAGGGAGGCCAGTCGGCCTCACCGCGCGCAAACGGCTGACCGCGCCGCCGCACGGACTGTGCGTCGCGGGCGGGCCGCCCCGGCCGATCACCGGATGGGCCGGCCCGTGGCCGGTCACGTCGGGCCGTCGTTCGACCGGACCGCAGCAAGCCCGGCTGCAACTGCTGCTCGCGGCAGGGGAGAACGAGGCGCCGGAAGCGGTGCTCGTCCTCTGCTCCGGAACGGAAAATCCGATGTGGACAGTGGAGGGCAGCTACGACTGAACCGAGCTGCCAAGAAACCCGAAAACCTAGTGGAGAAAAGGGAAGGAACGCACACATGACGAACCACGACCTGCCGGTGCCCCGCGTCCCGGTCGAACCGCCGGGCCCGTTCGACCCGGTGCCGGTCGCGCTGCTGATCCCGGAACCCCGCCGATCGCCCGAGAACCGGATGGACTGACGATGGGCTGGAACAACCCGCCGGTCCCGTGGAAGGACCTCGCGCGGGCGCTGTCGGGCGGGATGCCGCCCGGCGACCACGGCGACAGTCCCGCGTGGGGACGCAAACGCGAGGCCTACCGCCGCCCCGCCGACATCCCGCCGCCGCGCAGCGACCTGGAAGCCGGGCCGCGAGTGGCGTACGCCGAACTGCACTGCCACTCCAACTTCAGTTTCCTCGACGGAGCCAGCCACCCCGAGGAGCTGGTGGAGGAAGCCGCGCGATTGCGGCTCGACGCGATCGCGCTCACCGATCACGACGGCATGTACGGCGTGGTCCGTTTCGCCGAAGCGGCCAAAGAACTAGGCGTCGCCACGGTATTCGGCACCGAGCTGAGCTTCGGGCTGTCCGCGCCGCAAAACGGCGTCGCCGACCCCGAAGGCGAACACCTCCTGCTGCTGGCCCGCGGCAGCGACGGCTACCGCAGCCTGTGCCGCGCGATCACCGCCGGACAGTTGCGCGGTCACGACGAGAAAGACGCGGAGCGAGCCGAAAAAGGCCGCCCGATCTACGACTTGTCCGCCGTAGCGGAGGAAGTCGTGGGCAAATGCGCGGTGCTTACCGGCTGCCGCAAGGGATCCGTGCGTTCGGCGCTAGTGCGCGAAGGCCCGGACGCCGCGTTCGCCGAACTGCGCCGGTTGGTCGACCTCTTCGGCCGAACCCAGGTCTACGTCGAACTGATCGACCACGGCCAGCCGCTCGACAGCACACACAACGACCTGCTCGCCGAGATGGCCGACGAACTCAAACTGCCCACCGTCGCCACCACCGCCGCGCACTACGCCCGTCCGGAACGCGGCCGTCTCGCGGACGCTCTCGCCGCCATCCGCGCCCGGCGCGGCATCGACGACCTCGAAGGCTGGCTGCCCGGAGACGCCGCCGCGTTCTTGCGCTCCGGCAACGAAATGGCGGAAATCTTCCAGCGATACCCGGGCGCGGTGCAGCGGTCGGCGTTGCTGGGCATGGAATGCGCCTTCCCGCTGAAGCTGCTCGCGCCCAAGCTGCCGCCGTTCGACGTGCCGAAGGGCGAGACCGAGACCACGCACCTGCGCGCCCTGGTGCGCGAGGGCTTCAAGGAGCGTTACCGGGGCAAGCCGAAGGAAGCCCAGGCCGAAAAGCAGATCAAGCACGAGATGGAAGTGATCGAAAGCCTGGGATTCCCGGGGTACTTCCTGATCGTCTGGGACATCGTACGGTTCTGCCGGGAACAGGACATCCTGTGCCAGGGAAGAGGTTCCGCGGCCAACTCGGCGGTGTGCTACGCGCTGGGCATCACCAAAGTGGATCCCATCAAGTACAACCTGCTCTTCGAACGCTTCCTCGCCCCCGACCGCGACGGCTACCCGGACATCGACCTCGACATCGAGTCCGACCGGCGCGAGGAAGCGATCCAGTACGTCTACGGCAAACACGGCAGGCTCAACGCCGCACAGGTCGCGAACGTGATCACCTACCGAGCCCGTTCCGCGATCCGCGACGCCGCCCGGGCACTCGGCTACTCGCCCGGCCAGCAGGACGCGTGGAGCAAGCAAATCGACCGCTGGGGCGCCTTGCGCAGCACGGAGAAAGACCACGACCACGACATCCCGAACGACGTCGTGCAGCTCGCCTTCGCCCTCGAAGACTTCCCCCGGCACCTGGGCATCCACTCCGGCGGCATGGTGATGTGCCGGGAACCGGTGAGCCAGGTGTGCCCGGTCGAATGGGCGCGGATGGAAAATCGCAGCGTTCTGCAGTGGGAGAAGGAGGATTGCGCCGCGGTCGGGCTGGTGAAGTTCGATTTGCTCGGGCTCGGCATGCTTTCCGCGCTGCACTACATGCTCGACCTGGTCAAGGAATACAAGGACGAGGAGATCGACCTCGCCGAACTGGACCTCGCCGACGAGAACATCTACGAAATGCTCTGCCACGCGGACGCGATCGGCGTGTTCCAGGTGGAAAGCCGGGCGCAGCTGGCGACGTTGCCGCGGTTGCGGCCGAAGGAGTTCTACGACCTGGCCGTGGAAGTCGCGTTGATCCGTCCGGGCCCGATCCAGGGCGGTTCGGTGCACCCGTACATCCGCCGCAAGCAGGGGCGCGAGAAGTGGGAGTACGACCATCCGCTGCTGAAGAACGCGCTGAAGAAGACGCTGGGGGTGCCGCTGTTCCAGGAGCAGATGATGCAGATCGCCCTGGACGTCGCGAAATTCACCCCGGCCGAGGCCGACCAGCTTCGGCACGCGATGGGGTCGAAGCGGTCGCAGCGGAAGATGGAGCGGCTGCACAAGCGGTTCCTCGACGGAGCGGTCGCCAACGGGGTGGACGCGGAGCTGGCGGAGAAAATCTTCCAGAAGCTCAAGGCGTTCGCCAACTTCGGCTTCCCGGAAAGCCACGCGCTGAGCTTCGCGCATCTGGTGTTCGCGAGCGCGTACTTCAAGCACTACCACCCGGACGCGTTCTGCGCGGGCCTGCTGCGAGCACAGCCGATGGGGTTCTACTCGCCGCAGTCGCTGGTGGCGGACGCGCGCCGGCACGGCGTCACCACGCTCGGCCCGGACATCAACCGGAGCCTTCCGCACGCGACCCTGGAAGCGTTGCCGGACAACGGAAAGCTCCACGCGGTACGCGGCGGGCTCAGCACCGTCCGGATGATCGGCGAAACGCTGGCCGAGGAGATCGTGGCGGAACGGCAGGCGAACGGCCGGTACGAGAGCATGTCCGACCTCGGCCGGCGCGTCCGGCTCACCACGCCGCAACTGGAAGCACTGGCCACCGCGGGCGCGTTCAGCGCGTTCGGGCCGGATCGGCGGCAGGCGTTGTGGTCCGCGGGCGCGGTCGCGCAGGACCGGCCGGAGAAGCTGCCCGGCACCGGCGTCGGCGTGGACGCGCCGATGCTGCCCGGGATGGACGGGCTCGACCTCGCCGCCGCCGATGTCTGGGCCACCGGGATCTCGCCGGACAGCTACCCGACGGAGTTCATCCGCGACCGGCTCGACGCGCTCGGTGTCGTCACCGCCGACAAACTGCTGGACCGGGAAGACGGGGAGCGAGTGCTCGTCGGGGGCGCGGTCACGCACCGCCAGCGGCCGGCGACCGCCGGCGGGGTCACGTTCCTGAACCTCGAGGACGAGACCGGCATGGTGAACGTGATCTGCACCCTCGGGCTGTGGCAACGGTTCCATCGGATCGCCCGGGGAAGCGCGGCGCTGCTGGTGCACGGAGTGGTCGAGAAAGCGGACGGCGTCGCGAGCGTGCGCGCGCAGAAACTGGAGCAGCTGAGGCTGCGGATCCCCACGAAATCGCGGGACTTCCGATGACCGGCGGGCAGTTCGTGGACACACGCCTTCCGGCGGCTCGCAGCCACCCCGTCGCAAAGCCGGCGCCGGGGCGGATGTCATCCTGTCCGGGTGACGGAGACCGGCGAGGACTACACCGAAGCACGACTTTCCGGCCAGTGGTGGGAAAAACGCCAGTTCGCGGGTTGCGATTTCACCGAGGCGGACCTGCGCGACCTGCGCACCCGCGGCTGCACCTTCGACAACTGCGACTTCACCAAGGTCGACCTCGCCGGTTCGCGGCACGACGCGTCGGCGTTCCGCTCCTGCACCTTCGACCGCTCGGTGCTCGCCGACAGCCGATGGTCGTCGTGCTCGCTGCTTGGTTCGTCCTTTGTGGACTGTCGATACACCGGGATCGCGCTGACCGAATGCGATCTGTCGCTCGCGTCGTTCGCGCGTGGCCGGCTGCGGAAACTGGACCTGTCGGGTCTGCGGATGCGGGAAGTGAACCTCAACGAGGCGGATCTGACGGATTCCGACCTGCGGGGCACGGACCTGGCCGGGGCCCGGATGATCGGCACGAAGTTTCCCGGAGCCGACCTGCGCGGCGCGGTGGTCGACGCGAACGGGCTGGTGCAGGCGGACTTGCGAGGCGCGTACGTGGACGTCGAACTGGCGGTGGCGTTCGCCGCGGCCAATGGCTTGGTCGTCAAGTAGCGCGCTTCCGGACACGGAAAAGGGGCGAAGCCCGCTGGCCCCGCCCCTTTCCCGCGTTCTCGGTGTCCTCAGTCGATCGGCGGTTCGCCCGGGTCGAGTTCGATCAGGTCGCCCTCGGCGAGCAGCTCTTCGATGCTCGCCGGAAGCAGGTACGCCGAACCGCCGCCCGGCTGGTTGAACCACGGGATCGCGACCCCGGCCAGGGTTTCGAGCGGCCGCTGCACCCGGTACACGTGGTACGGCCGGTTCACCCACTCCGGCACCAGCGAACGCTCCTCGAACGGGGTGCCCGCCGCATACGTCAGGTTGCCGTTCGGGCCGCCGAAGCGGTCCAGTTCGCTGCCCGCGGGCAGTTCGCGCAATTCCTTGCCGCGGAACAGGGTCAGCGGCGGTTCCCCGGACAGCGGCGCGATCGGCCATTGCCCGCTGCCGCCGGTTCCGTTGGCGCGCACCGGTTCCTCGCGCCGCACCGGCGGTTCCCGCCGCGGCGGCGGGCCGACCGGAGGCGCGACCTGGGTGGGCGGTGCGCTGACCGGCGAGGCGATCTGCGTCGGCGGGGCACCGACCGGGGGAGCCACCTGGGTCGGTGGGCTCACCGGCGCCGCGACCTGTGTCGGCGGGGGCGGCGGCGGGGTCTGCCGGGCAGGCGGTTCGTCGTCGGCCAGCAGCTGATCGGCAGGAGTGAACGCGGTCTGCTCCTGCGGCGGCACGTTCTCGCGCGGCCGGACGGGGAACGAGCCCGTCGCGACCTCCGGCGACAACGTCGCGACCACCGGCGGCTTCGGCGCGTCCGCGACTGGCTGCTCAGCCGGTGCCGGGGCTTCCGCCGCGACGTATCCGTCGGGGTGCAGCAGCACCTTGCCGAGCATGAACGCCGCGGCGTCCTCCGCGTCGCCGAACACCGCCGGGTTGATCAGCTCGCCGTCGTACCAGCCGACGCGCCAGCCTTCGCCCACCTGCTCGACGCTCCACCCGCGTTCGGTGGGGCCGCCGAGCCGGTACGCGGCCTCGGGCACGTTCAGCTCGTCCAGCTTCGCCTGCAACTCGGCCAGCTCCGGCTGAGCGGGCTGCTCCCGCCGCGCGACCGGAGCCGCTTCGGCCTGCTCCCGTGCCGCGCGCCGCCCGCCGGACGGCGGGGGCACCGGCATCTCCGGCACCGGAAGACCGCCGGGGATCTCGGACCCCGGCATGATCATCGCGGTGGGCGGGCCCGCGTCGTACCCGGCCTCGCGGCGGTTGTCGTCCTCGTAGCCGCTGGAGTGCGTGAACAGTTCGGCACGCTGCTCGTCGTCGTCGCGGGACGGTTCGTTGCCGTGGGTGAAGAGCACCGGCTCCTCGCGCCCGTCGTCGACCGGCTGGTGCACGTCGGTGTCGTCCTCGTCGTCGCCCGGGTGGCCCGGACCGGTGCCGTTGCGGCTGGGGACGAGGTCGTGGTGGACGTCGGTGTGGTCTTCGTCGTCGTAGTGGCCGTCGTCGTAGTGGTCGTACTGCGCGCCGTCGAAGTCCTGCTCGAACGGCGGCTCCGCAGGACGCTCCGGTGCCGCTGTGCCGTGGCGGCCCTCGGCCTCCTTCTCGCGACCCCGACCGTGCGCGGCGGCGAGCCCGGCCGCGGCCAGCCCCCCTGCCGCGGCGACCCCGGCCGCAGCTGCGCCGATGTGACTGCCGTGTTCGTCCGCGGGTTCGGCCTGGCTCGCGGATTCCGCGCTGCGTCGGCCACTGTCGTCGGCGTTCAGCCGCACGTCTTCGCGCCGGCTGTCGTCCGCTTCGGCGTCCGGCTGGGCTCGCCGACGGCCGCCCTCCTGGTCCCGGCTGTCATCCGGTGCCGCGCGACGGCCTGCTTCCGGCTCGGCGTTGTGCCGGTTCCCGGCGGCAGGTTCGTCGGCGGCGTCCGCGCCGATCAGCCCGTCGGCACCGATGAGGCCGTCCGCGCCGACCAGTCCGTCCTCCGCGCTCGGAACAGCGGACTGCTCGAACGCGCCGGGGACCTTGCTTCCGCGCGCGTCGAGGTGGTCGTCGTACCCGTGGGCGTCGTCGTAATCAGCCGCCGCGTTGCGGTTGCGGTCGTCGACGTGGTGCGCGGGTTCGTCGTAGCCCGCCTCGTCGTGGTCGTGCTGACCGGCGGCTTCGTCGTATCCGTGCTGCTCGGTGTAAGCGCCGCGCTCGTGGGAAGCGTCCTGGTACTCGTGCTGGTCGTCGTACGGCTCAGCGTCGTATCCGTGCGCGTCGTGCGGTGCGGATTCGTCGTAGTGGCCGTGGGCTGCCGGGTCGCGGTAGCCGTCGTGGCCGGGCTGCTCGTAACCCTCGTCGTGCTGGTCGTAGTGCTCGGCGTGGTCGCGCTGGTCTTCGCCGCGGGCTTGCCGGTCGTAGTCCTCCGCGTAACCGGCTGCCTGACCGTGCTGGTCGTAGCCGTCGGCTTGATGGCCGGACTCGGCGTAACCGGCTTCGTGGGTTCGGTCGTCATAGCCGGACGCGTCGGGATGCTGGTCGTAGCCAGCTTCGTGCGGGTGGCCGGATTCGGCGTGAGACCCGCTCGCGGCGGCTCCCGCCGCGCCCGCAACTCCCGCTGCTCCAGCCGCCGCCGCGGCGACGCCCAGACCGTGCGACCCACCCGGGCCGTCCGGACCGGACACCCGCGTGCCCTGCGGACCGCCCTGCGCGCCGGGACCGCCCGCGGGGCCCTGTGCACCCTGCGGACCAGGCCTGTCCCGCCGGTCCGAACCGCCGCGGGTGGGCTCGAAGCGGTCGTCCGACCCGCCGTGGTCGGCGAAACCGGGGCCATCCGTCGCGCCGGGGCCGCCGAATTCGTCGGCCGGGTGGAAATTGTCGGGACCGTCCGGGTGGCCAGCCGGACCGGGCCTGCCGGGGTCGCGGCTGTCGAACTCGTCGGCGGGGTGGAAGCTGTCCGGACCATCCGGACGGCCAGCCGGGCTGGGCCTGCCGGAGTCGCGGTTCTCGAACTCGTCGGCCGGGCCGCGTCGGTCGGGGCTGGTAGGCCTGCGGGAACCGGGGGTGCCGAACTCGTCCGCCGAGTCGAATCCCTCGGAGCGGGGGCCGTCTGGTCCACCGGCTGCGCCGGGCCTGCTGGAATCGGGGCCGGCGAAGTTGTCTGCCGGGTGGAAGTTGTCGGGGCTGCCCGGTCCATCGGCCGGGCCGGATCCGCCTGCCGCGCCGAGGGCGGCTGCTCCGAGTCCCGCCGCGCCGAGTCCGGCCGCGGCTGCGGCGACTCCGGCTGCGCCGTGGCCGCCGGAACCGGGGCTGTCCGCGCCGGGGCCAGTGGAAGCAGGTCCGTGGGCATCGAATCCGTCACCGGGGGCACCGACGCCGTTCGGTCCACCGGGGCCGCCAGCGGCAGGTCCGCCCGGTGCGCCAGCGCCACCAGGTCCGTTAGGTCCGCCGGGGCCGCTCGGAGCCGCGGCGCCGCCAGGACCACCAACCGCGCCCACGCCGCCAGGGCCACCGGCACCGGGGCCGCCGGAACTCGGGCCACCAGCGCCGGGGCTACCGGCACCAGGCCCACCGGGACCGCCAGCCGCACCCGGTCCGCCAGCCGTGCCTGGACCGCCAGGGCCACCGGCACCGGGGCCGCCGGAACCAGAGCCGCCAGCGCCAGGACCACCAGCGCCGGGACCACCAGCGCCGGGACCGCCAGCGCCGGGACCGCCAGCGCCGGGACCGCCAGCGCCGGGACCACCAGCGCCAGGACCACCAGCCCCGGGAGCGGGCCGCTGCTGCGGAGTCTGGCTCCCGCGAGTCAGATAGGCCGCCGCGCCCTGCAGGGTCAGGTCGTCCACCTGGGGAAGCTGGAACCCGTTGGCCCGGATGTGCTCGATCAGATCCGCTTCCGGCGAGACGCCGTAGGTACGGAGGTAGAAGTTCACCGCGGCGGGCCAGATCCAGTGGCCGTCGCTGTGGAAGGCGACCGGGACCGTCGCTTCGGGGGTCTGGGCGAGGCGGTCGATGTCGTAGCCGCGGTCCTGGACCACGACCGGGGCGTGATCAAGGTAGTCCAGCAGCCGGTCCTGCTCGTCGACGTCCAGGTCCGGGCGGTTGATGACCGGGCGGCCCGCCGGGCCGATGGTGTCGAAGATCCGCGCGATGCGGAAGTGCGGGCCGGGCTGTTCCGGGCCGAGGCCGGACATCCGGCGGATCAGCCACTCGGGCACGTTCTCCTCGGTGCGCGGGAACATGCGCAGCTCGTCGGAGTACGCCTGGGGCGGCGGGGCGAGGTGCCACGCCGGCTCGTCGCGGTTGTACTCGAGGTTGTAGCTGGAGGGGTGGTCCAGCTGGTAGCGCGCGTTGAACCAGGTGCCGCGGCCGTCGCGGTACATGCCCGCGCGGAGTCTCCCGAACAGCGTCGCGATGTCGTGCGTCGCGATCCATTCCTGAGCGGAGCCGTCCTCGAGCACGATCTCGCCGGTCAGCTCGTGGTACCTGCCGACGGCTCGGTACTCCGCGGAGACTTTGCGCCAGTCGCGCGGGGCGGCGCGCAGCAGGGCCAGTCCGATCTGCTTGACCAGAGTGTCCTGCTCCGTCGCGTTCAGCTGCGTCGTCGGTTGTGCCACAGAGAACATTTTGACTGTTCGCGCGCACGAACGCACCCCGCATAGGGCTTTTGCCACCCTCGGGCCGGTCGACGTGCCCGCTGACCTCGGTCGACGCGATATGGCACGGGTCACACGCCCGGGTGGGTGATGCGGTGGAGCCTCTCCAGCTTAAGACCCGGGACGGCTGATTCGACGGAAGACGCGCGGGCCGATCGGGTGGTGTCGCGGACACACAGAGTGCAGAACCCACTCCTGACCGGCAAGCTCCGGCGGCTCTGCGACAATGGCCGCCGTGACGGCGAAGATTCTCGACGGCAAGGCCACGAAGAACGCCATTTTCGCAGAGCTGCGCCCGCGCGTGGCCGCGCTCGCGGAGAAGGGGATCACCCCTGGGCTGGGCACGGTGCTGGTCGGCGACGACCCCGGTTCCCACTCCTACGTGAAGATGAAGCACGCGGACAGCGCGAAGATCGGCGTCAACTCGATCCGCCGCGACCTGCCCGCGGACATCTCGCAGGAGAAGCTCGAGGCCGTCATCGACGAGCTGAACGCCGACCCGGCCTGCCACGGCTACCTCGTCCAGCTGCCGTTGCCGAAGCACCTCGACGCGAACCGCGTCCTGGAGCGCATCGACCCGGAGAAGGACGCCGACGGCCTCGCGCCGATCAGCCTCGGCCGGCTCGTGCTCGGCGAACCGGGCGCGCTGCCGTGCACCCCCTACGGAATCATCGAGCTGCTCAAGCGGCACGGCGTCGAGCTGAACGGCGCGCAGGTCACCGTGGTCGGCCGCGGCATCACCGTCGGCCGCACGCTCGGCCTGCTGCTCACCCGGCGCAGCGAAAACTCGACCGTCACGCTGTGCCACACCGGCACCCGCGACCTTGCCGCCGAGGTGCGCCGCGCGGACATCGTGATCGCCGCGGCGGGCGTGCCCGGGATCATCAAGCCGGACATGGTCAAGCCCGGCGCGGCGGTGCTGGACGTCGGCGTTTCGCACGTCGAGGGCAAGCTCACCGGCGACGTCGACCCGGCGGTCGCCGAGGTGGCCGGCTGGCTGTCGCCGAACCCCGGCGGCGTGGGCCCGATGACCCGGGCGATGCTGGTCACCAACGTCGTCGAGGCTGCGGAACGCGCGGCCGCGCGCTGATGGCGATGACCGGGCAACGGCACCGCGGCGATCGTCCCTGGCTGGTGCACGCGCCGTTCGCGGTGATCCTGCTGTTGCTGGCGGTGGCCGTGGTGCGGGCGGTGCAGTACCACTGGCGCGAGGGCGCGGCGCTGGTCGGCGTGGCCCTGTTCGTGGCCGGTGCGCTGCGCGCGGTGCTGCCGGAGGAGCGCGCCGGGCTGCTCGCGATTCGCGGCAAGATCGTCGACATCGTCACCTACGGCGCGTTGTGCGCCGCGGTGCTCTTCATCTCGCTGACGATCGTCGGCGGCCCGTTCGACGCGCCCTCCTGAGCGAGCACCGTCAGGACGCGAGCGCGAGTTCCTTCTGGACTCGCGCCTCGCGCCGGTCCAGCAGTCCGGACACCGCGGCGATTGACACCCCGAGGACGGCCAGCAGCGCGCCGACCCAGTTCGGGGCCAGCAGGCCGAGCCCGCCCGCGATGACCAGTCCGCCGAGGTACGCGCCGATCGAGTTGGCGATGTTGAACGCGGACTGCACCGCGGCCGAGACCAGCGACGGCGTGCCGCCGGCCTTCTCCATGATCCGCGCCTGCATCATCGGGCCGATCATGAAGCCCGCGACGCCGACGAAGAAGATCGTGACCGCCGCGCCGACCTTGCCCTGCGCCGTCACGGTGAAGATCGCGAGCACGGTCGCCAGCGAAAGCAGCGCGACGTACAGGCTCGGCATCAGCTTCTTGTCCGCGAGCCGTCCGCCGAGGTAGTTGCCGATCGTCATGCCGACCCCGGCCAGCGAAAGCAGCACCGTGACGTTGGCGGGCGAGTATCCGGCGACGTCGGTCAGCATCGGCGCGATGTAGGACATGCAGGCGAAGACGCCACCGAGGCCGAACATCACGATCGCGAGCGCCAGCCACACCTGCGGGCGCCGGAATGCGCCGAGTTCGCCGCGGATCGACGGGTCGGCCGGGCGGCCCTGGTGCGGCACCAGTTTCGCGATGGCGGCGATGGCGAGCAGGCCGATCACCGCGACGACGCCGAACGTCGCACGCCAGCCGACCTGCTGGCCGAGCAGCGTGCCGAGCGGGACGCCGATGACGTTCGCCAGCGTCAGGCCCATGAACATCATCGACACGGCCTTCGCGCGCTGGCCCGGCTGCGCGAGGCTGGACGCGACCACCGCGCCCGCGCCGAAGAACGCACCGTGCGGCAGGCCGGCGAGGAACCGGAACGCGATGCCGAAGTCCTGGTTCGGCGAGAGCGCGAACAGCCCGTTGCCGACCGTGAACAGGCCCATCATCGCCAGCAGCATGGTTTTGCGCGGCAGCCGGACGGCCAGCGCGGTGAGCAGCGGCGCGCCGATCACCACACCGAGCGCGTAGGCGGAGATGAAGTAGCCCGCGGACGGGATGTCGATGTGGAAGTCCGCGGCGGTCAGAGGCAGCACACCCATCATCACGAACTCGGTGGTACCGATGCCGAAGGCGCCGACGGCGAGCGCGAGCAACGCGACGGGCACGGCTCTCCCTTCCTGAAGAAATCGTTTTCTCAGCGCCTGGGGCACAGGCATCTGAAGCGCTTTAGAACGAGGGCAAAAAACTAGACAGCCCCGACGTCGTCGTGCTGTCTCGCTCTAGTTGAACCGATGGAGGGCGGCCTTGTCATCCCGGTATTCGGGTGAGGCCCGCCACGCGAAGCGGCGGTTCAGCGCGGCGCGGCCAGCACGCCGTCGAGCAGGCCCGGGAAGAGCACGTCGAGATCGTTGCGGCGCAACGAGTTGTACCGGGTGGTGCCTTCCTGGCGGCCGGCGATCACCCCGGCCTGGCGCAGGGTCGCGAGGTGATGGGTGAGTGTGGACTTGGTCACCGGCACCTCGAATGCGCTGCAGGAGATCTCCGTTTCGGAGTTCGCCAGCTGTCGGACCATCGCCAGCCTGACCGGGTCGGCGAGTGCGCGCAGCACTGCTTCGACCGTGATCTCGTCGCGGTGCGGGTAGACGAGCGGCGGCAAGGACGCGTGAGCGGACATGCGTCCATAGTACGACGCCGGTCGAAATTGTCGGGGGGTCCGTGTACGGTCGGCATCGAACTACGACGTTCGTCGAACTATCCGTTCAGGCTGTGTTGGGGGAACATTCATGTCCAGCGTCTCGTCCTCGGCGGCGGCCCGGAACTCGGTGCTCGCGTTCGGGGCCTTCGGCGTCGGCACCAGCGGCTACATCGTGGCCGGGCTGTTGCCGGCGCTCACCTCCGAGCTGCACGTCTCCGCGACCGCGGCGGCGCAGCTCGTCACGTCCTTCGCCATCGCGTACGCGGTGGGCTCGCCGTTGTTCGCCGCCGCCACCGGCCGGTGGGAACGGCGCACGCTGCTGGTCGCCGCGCTCGCGGTGGCCGCGGTCGGGAACATCTTCGCGGCTGTCGCTCCGGGGTACACCACGCTGCTGATCGCGCGGGTCGTCACGGCGATCGGGGCTGCCGTCTACACCCCGGCCGCCACGGCCGTCGCGGCTGAGCTGACCACGCCGGAACGGCGCGGGCGAGCCGTTTCGCTGGTGTTCGGGGGACTCACCATCGCGTTGATCTTCGGCGTTCCGCTGGGCAGCGTGATCTCCCAGCAGTTCGGCTACGAGGGCGCATTCCTGTTCGTCGGCCTGCTGTCGCTGCTCGGGGCGCTCGGGGTGCGGGTCGCATTGCCGAAGGTCGCGCCGCCGCCGGTGGTCGGGCTCGCCGAGCGGTTCGCGGTCGCGCGGGACAAGCGGGTCGTCGCGCTGCTGGTCACCACCACGCTCGCGTGCCTCGCCGCTTTCATGGTCTACACGCTGGTGTCGCCGGTCCTGTCCGCGACGGCAGGTGTTTCCGGCGGGACGATCACTGTGCTGCTGTTCTGCTACGGCATCGGCGGCGCGGTCGGCAACTTCGCCGGCGGCCGCGCGGCCGACCGGTGGGGCGCGCGGAAACCGCTGCTGGTCGTGCTCATCGGGTTCACCGCCGTGATGGTGCTGCTGCCGTTCACCGCGACGACCGTCGTCGGGGCCGGGATCACGTTGTTCGTGTGGGGCTTGGCGAACTGGTCGTTCAGCCCGCCGCTGCAGCACCGGCTCATCGAGCTGTCGCCGGGGCACGCCGGTCTCGCGCTGTCGCTCAACGCGTCGGCGATCTACCTGGGCGTCGGGCTGTCCGGCGTGGTCGGCGGTGCGGTCCTGACCTCGGCCGGGCCGACGGTGCTGCCGGAGGTCGCCGCGGCCCTCGCCGCCGCGTCGATGCTCGTGGTCGTGTTCTTCTGGGGCGCGCGGAAGCGGGTGGAGACCCGCGAGGAGGTCGCGGTCTGAGAAGCTGCCGGGCGTGGCGGAGGTACTGGAGACCGTGCCCGGGCGCGGCGGCGAACTGGTGCTGCGGCGCGACGGCGCCGCGTTCGAGGTGATCGAGAACGGGGTGTTCCTGATGGACACCCGCAACGGCGAGTCGGAACGGCTGCTCGTGACCGGAGCGGCCGACCGGCTCGCCCCCGGCGCGCGAGTGCTGATCGGCGGCCTCGGCGTCGGTTTCTCGCTGCGTGCCGCACTGGATCACCCGGCGGTCGGCTCCGTGGTCGTGGTGGAACGCGAACCGGCGGTGATCGCTTGGAACCGCACCGGACCGCTGCGCGAAGTCCACGGTGCGGCGCTGGACGATCCGCGCGTGACGGTGGTCGAAGCGGATCTGCTGGAGTGGCTGCGGACGACTGGCGAGACTTTCGACGCGCTGTGCCTGGACATCGACAACGGTCCAGAGTGGACAGTCACCGAGGGGAACGCCTCGCTGTACGCGGCTTCTGGCCTGGAGCGGCTGTCTCAGCTGCTGCGTCCGGGCGGGGTGCTGGCGGTGTGGAGTGCGGGCGCGGCACCGGGGTTCACGGCTCGGTTGCGCGAGCGGTTCGCCGAGGTGGATGCGGTGGAGATTCCGGTGCCGCGCGGGGAACCGGACGTGGTTTGGTTCGCGCGCTGAATCAGTTCGCCTTGGCGGCGGCCTTCGCGGCCTTCTTGAACGCGCGCACCTCGCCGAGTGTCTTGGCGTCCGTCACGTCCGCGATGGACCGACGCGAGCCCCGGTCGCCGTACGCGCCAGCGGCTTCTCGCCAGCCCTTCGGAGCGACGCCGCGCTGTTTGCCCAGCAGCGCAAGGAAGATCTTCGCCTTCTGCTCGCCGAAACCGGGCAGTGCCTTGAGCCGCTTCAGCACCTCTTCGCCGTCCGGCTTGGGGCGGCCGTCGAGCCAGATGCCCTCGGTGCGGCCGTCGTAGTTCTCGATGATGTGCAGCGCGAGCGCGTGCACCCGGCGCGCCATCGAGCCGCCGTAGCGGTGGATCGCGGGCGGGACCACGCACATCTCGACGAACTTGTCGACGTCCGTCGCGGCGATCTTGCGCAGGTCGAAGCCGTCCATCCGGTCGGCGATCTTCCGCGGGCCCGCGAAGGCGTGCTCCATCGGGTACTGCTGGTCCAGGAGCATTCCAGTGAGCAGGGCGAACGGGTCGTCGTTGAGCAGCTTGTCGGCCGCCGGGTCGCCGGTCAGGTGCAGTTCGCGCAGCATGGGGGTCATCTTCGCACAAACCGCCCGGTCAGCCGCGTGCGAAGCGGGCCGGGGTGGTGCCGAGGTAGCGGCGGAAGTGCCGGGTCAGGTGGGCCTGGTCGGCGAACCCGGCGGCCGCGGCGACGGTGGCGGGCGGGGTGCCGTCGAGCAGGAGGCGGCGGGCGTGGTCGACGCGACGGCCGGTGACGTATCGGTGCGGCGGCAGTCCGAAACGGCGGCCGAACGCGCGGACCAGGTGGACCGGGTGCGCGCCGAGTACTTCCGAGGCATCGGCCAGCGTCAGGGAATCCGGCAGGCGTTCGTCCAGGAGGTCGCGCAGGTCGTCGGCCAGGTTGCGGTCGGGTGGTGTGATGGTCGGACGGCCGAGGTGGAGGCGGAGCCGCTGGGCGACCAGGGCGAGGCGGCTTTCGGCTTCCAGCGGTTCGGCGAGCGATTGGTGCAGCTGGTGGATTCGGGTGCGCAGCAACGGATCCGGCAGGCTCGGCTGATCGACGGCGGCCCCGATCAGGTCGGCGCCGAGGACGTCGGCGTCTAGGTACAGCACGCGTTTGCGGAAGCCGTGGCTGGTCGCGGCGCGCCCGTCGTGCGCGACGTTCGGCGGCAGCAGCGTGACGGCCGTGCCGAGCGCGCCGTGGTGGTGCCGGTCGAGGTCGTAGCTGATCGCACCGTCGTCGACGATCAGCAGCGTCCAGGTGTCGTGCGTGTGCGCGGGGTAGGCGTGGTCGGTGAACCGGGCGTGGAACGCCTCGGCGATCCCAGGCACCGGAGGGCGCCAGGCCGACACCGTCATGTTCAAAACGTACAAGACCCACTCGCGACGCCGAGCCGATGCTGTCCCGCATGAACCGATTCGACACGAAGATCGCCGTGCTGCTGCGGGACGACCTGGCCTCGTGGCAACGGCTGAACGTCACGGCGTTCCTGGTGAGCGGCGTGGCCCACACGACGCCGGAACTGATCGGCGAGCCCTACCTCGACGCCGACGACACCGAGTACCTGCCGATGTTCCGCCAGCCGGTACTCGTGTTCGCGGGCACCGCGGAGACGCTCGCGCTGGCGCACAGCCGCGCTCTCTCGCGGGGTCTGCGGTTCTCGATCTTCACCGACGACCTGTTCCAGACCGGCAATGACGTCGACAATCGCGCGGCGGTGCGCGCGGTGCCGACGGAGAAACTGGCCTTGGCGGGGATGGCGGTGCACGGGCCGAAGAACGCGATGGACAAGATCCTCAAGGGGGCTCGGCTGCACGGCTGAACGGAGTATTTTCCCCGCTCCGCAAGGAACCCTGCCAAGATCGCAAGCAATCCAGGGGAGGGGAAATCATGCGAAGAATCTTGGCGGTCGTCGCTGCGGCCGGCATGGCGTTCGGGACGGCCTCGACCGCGCACGCGGACCCGACAGTCGGGTTCGGCTACACCTCGGACGAAGGCGCGTACCCATTCCAGGGCCGCGCTTCGTGGACTGCCGACGAGGTCACGGCCTGGGAGTACGGCGACGCGGTGAAGGTGAACGCCGAGACACCCGACGGCTGGGACTGGGCCCGGCTCGAACTCAGCGCTCCTGCCGGACAGCAGTTGCACGCGGGGACTTACTCGAACGCCGCCGTCCGAGCGCCGAATTCGCCCCAGCTCGCCACGCCCAGCTTCATCGCGTTCCGCGGGACCCGCGCAGAGCCCGGGAGCGCCTGCGCGGCCCCGGGAGCGACCGCCGACTTCACCGTCTCCCGCCTGGTCCGCGCGGCCGACGGAGCGGTGACCGACCTCGACGTCACCTTCGTCCTGCACTGCACCTCCGCCGCGGCCACCCGCGGCGAGGCGCACTACCACCGGGTGGCTTAAGCCTCCGCGAAAACCGCGAACACCTGCCGTACCCGGTCGCCCTGATCGAGGGTCACGTGCTGGGCCGTCGCTGAGCTGAAGCCCGCGTCAGTGGCCAGCGCGGCGGCTTCTTCCAGGGTGCCCGGGACGCGCAGGTCTCGCGGGATCACGTCGGCGAATTTGCCGGTCGGCTTGAAGCGTTCCGACGACACGATGCTGAACGCCAGCTGCCCGCCCGGGCGGAGCACTCGCCGCCAGTCGGCCAAGGCGGCTGGGCCCAGGAAGTGCAGTGCGGACGCGCAGACGACCGCGTCCGCCTCGCCGTCGCCGATCGGCAGCGGGACCGCGGAGCCGACCTGCCACGTGATCCGGCCGTCCGGGTCGCGGTCGGCGGCTTTCGCGCGGGCGATCTCGATCATCGCGGGGGAGAGGTCGATCGCGAACACCGCGGCCGGTTCCAGGCGCAGTGCCGCGAAGGAGGCCGCGCCGGTGCCCGCGGCGACGTCGACCAGCAGGCCGGGTTTCGGGGCCAGGCCGCCGATCAGCTGCTCGGCCACATACGGGTGGAAGGTGTCCTCGTCGTATCCCGCCGCGTCGGCGTCGAAAAGAGTGCTCACCCAGCCACCGTAGTGCGGGTGACCAGTGATTATCCGGGCAAGCGGCGACGGCCGGCGAAACCGAGGTCGGCCCGGTGGTACCAGGACAGTTCGCGGTCGCCTTCGAGCCAGCACAACAGCACGTCGTCGCCGTCGAGCGAGGACGGGAAGTCCACCAGCAGCGGGGCGAACCCCTTCAGCTCGGCCCCGGTCGCCTGGATCGCGGTCATCAGGTCGTCCAGCCTGGCCTGCGCGGCCTTCCATTCCGGCAGGCCGCCGAGGCTGGTGTCCCGTCCGCCCGGGCGCAGCGACGCGGCGAGTTCGGCGGCGTCGGCGCGGACCCGGATCAGCTCGGCGAGCACGGGAAGCAACCGGGCGAGTTCGGCTCGGGCCTCGGCTACGGTGAACAATCCCATCTGCAAATACTCTCACCGGGCCCGCGCCGGTCCGCCGCTACCTGCGCCGACGCGCGAGCGTCGTCGCCAATCCCGTGCCGACCAGCAGGAATCCGGTGCCGAGCAGCGCGCCGGAAACCAGCCAGCCGCCGAATCCGGCCGCCACCTCGTCGCCCGGCAGCAGGCGCAGCAGGTCGTAACCGGTCCGCGGCGACACGAGCGTGACCACCCCGGGCAGCACGCCCCAGACCAGCCCTCCGACGACCGGCCCGGCCGACGACCACGCGCCGAGCGCGGCCACCCCGACCAGGAGCAGCGCGCCGATCACCAGCAGCGTCGTGCCGAGGCTGTCGCCGTGTTCGGCAAAGGTCGCCGCGACCTTCGACTGCTGGCGGAAGCCGCCGAAAGCCAGCACTCCGATCGCGATCGGCGTGAGCACGAGGCCGGACAGCCCGCCCAGCACGCGCGCGACGGCGCGGCTGTCCGGCTGAACGGGCATGGCCGGTTGGGCGGAATAGGGCGCGGGGTACGACATGACAGTGACCTCCCAGGCTGTGGTTCCGCGATGGGATGAGCGCCGGACTCGTCCGGTTCCCCTCACACCGGGGCGGGCCGGATCGTGCCCGGTCGGAAGGCGCGGTCAAGGGTGGTAGAGACTTGATTCCGACCACTTCTGGAACCATCCAGCTCTGTTAAGCAGTACGCTTGTACCGCTATCGGAGAGCGAAGAAGAGAACGCGAAGATCCGCGGAAGGAGCACCGCTGCTCATGGCCAAGATCAAGGTCCAGGGCACCGTTGTCGAACTCGACGGCGACGAGATGACCCGCATCATCTGGCAGTTCATCAAGGACAAGCTGATCCACCCGTACCTGGACGTCAACCTGGACTACTACGACCTGGGCATCGAGGAGCGGGACCGCACCGACGACCAGATCACGATCGACGCCGCCAACGCCATCAAGCAGCACGGCGTCGGCGTCAAGTGCGCCACGATCACGCCCGACGAGGCGCGCGTGGAGGAGTTCGGCCTCAAGAAGATGTGGGTGTCCCCGAACGGCACCATCCGCAACATCCTCGGCGGCGTGATCTTCCGCGAGCCGATCGTCATGCGGAACGTGCCCCGGCTGGTACCCGGCTGGACCAAGCCGATCATCATCGGCCGGCACGCGCACGGCGACCAGTACAAGGCCACCAACTTCAAGGTTCCCGGCCCGGGCACCCTGACCATGACCTACACCCCCGAAGACGGCTCCGAGCCGATGGAGTTCCAGGTCGCGAACTTCCCCGAGGGCGGCGGCGTCGCGATGGGGATGTTCAACTTCCGCAAGTCGATCGAGGACTTCGCGCGCGCGTCGCTGCAGTACGGCCTCGACCGCGAGTACCCGGTCTACCTGTCGACCAAGAACACCATCCTCAAGGCCTACGACGGCATGTTCAAGGACGTGTTCCAGGAGATCTTCGAGACCGAGTTCAAGGCCGACTTCGACGCCAAGGGCATCACCTACGAGCACCGGCTGATCGACGACATGGTCGCCGCGTCGCTCAAGTGGGAGGGCGGCTACGTCTGGGCGTGCAAGAACTACGACGGCGACGTCCAGTCCGACACCGTCGCGCAGGGCTTCGGTTCGCTCGGCCTGATGACCTCGGTGCTGCGCACGCCGGACGGCAAGACCGTCGAGGCCGAGGCCGCGCACGGCACGGTCACCCGGCACTACCGCCAGCACCAGCAGGGCAAGCCGACCTCCACGAACCCGATCGCCTCGATCTACGCGTGGACCCGCGGCCTCGAGCACCGCGGCAAGCTGGACGGCAACTCCGAGCTGATCGGCTTCGCGAACAAGCTGGAGCAGGTCGTGGTCGACACCGTCGAGGGCGGCAAGATGACCAAGGACCTCGCGCTGCTGGTCGGCAAGGACCAGGAATGGCAGACGACCGAGGAGTTCCTCGCGACGCTGGACGAGAACCTGGCCAAGAAGATCGCGCAGGGCTGATCTTTTCTTAGCTGATCGAGAAGGGCACCTCGGAGGAGTCTTCCGAGGTGCCCTTCTCTTGTTTGTCACTCTTCGTGTTGTGCCGGTGACCGGATTGGCACCTCCGGGTGGAATGGCGGCGAGAACCTGTCCGGGCGCGCGCGGAATCCCTACTCTGGACGAGGGGTTTTTCGCGACTGAGGAGCGGCCGTGATTCTGGGTTTGCCCAAGAAGACACTGATGATTATCGGAGTCGTCGCCGCGGTCGTGGTCATCTACGCGTTCGGCCAGAAAGGCCAGGCCGACGCGCAGGGGTCCCCGACCGGCTGCAAGGTCTCGGTGACCGCCGACGTGCTCAACGCGCGGGAAACCGCCGCGGGAAACGGGAAAGTCGTCGGGAAGTACTTGCGCGGCGCGGAATTCGACGCGCAACCCGTGGTGCAGAACGGGTTCCGGAAGATTGCCGACGGGAAGTGGGTCGCGGACAGCTTCGTGACGCCGGTTGCCGGGTCGAAGTGCTGAGCCTGGTTCGTGCTGGTGCTTGGCTGAGGTGCTGAGCGGGCGGTGCGGTCGAGCGGAGTCTGTTGCCGCGCTTGGGTTCGCGTGGGTGCTGGGTTTGCTGTGACGTCTGGTTCGCTTGGGCTCGTGCTGGGCCTGGTTCGTGGTGGTGCTTGGTTGAGGTGCTGAGCGGGCGGTGCGGTTGCGCGGAGTCTGTTGCCGCGCTTGGGTTCGCGTGGGTGCTGGGTTTGCTGTGACGTCTGGTTCGCTTGGGCTCGTGCTGAGCCTGGTTCGCTGGTGTTTGGCTGAGGTGCTGAGCGGCCGGTGCGGTCGTGCGGAGTCTGTTGCCGCGTTCGGGTTCGCTGGCTTGCCGAGTTTGCTGCGACGTGTGGTTTGCCTGGCTCGTGCTGTGCCGGGGGCGGACGGCTTCGGTGATTGTTCGCGGTTGTCCCGAGTGGTGGGACGGAGTTCAGTTGTCCAACCGGGAATGCCGCCGGTTGGTTGAGTCGATGCGTCCGTCCGGCTGTGAATGGCCGCACGTCACGCTGCTCGGGCACCTCCGCGAGCGCTACGCAGGTGTCGGTCGTCAAGCGGACGTTTTTCGGCTCGGTGCGTTCGCGATTGCCGGATGCCCTTGCGACAGTTGCGCCGGTTCGGTTTGCTCTTTTGTGCCGGATAGTGCCGGGGTGAATGCGTTCAGTGTGAACGTTGATCGCGTTTGCTG
This sequence comes from Streptomyces sp. AA4, assembly GCF_000158875.1. Lineage (NCBI taxonomy): Bacteria > Bacillati > Actinomycetota > Actinomycetes > Kitasatosporales > Streptomycetaceae > Streptomyces > Streptomyces sp. AA4. The sequence continues at coordinate 544,732 of NZ_GG657746.1, forward strand.
TGCGGAACTCGCGATTATGCGTGATTCAGCATGAGTCCTTCTTCCGCGGCCAGCACTTCCCCGGCGAACTCGGCGCGGGCTTCGGCCACCGAAACCGCTCGGTCGGAACCCGGCCAGAAATGTGTGAGCACCAGCGTCCGGACGTTCGCCGCGGCGGCGAGTCGACCTGCTTCCGCGGCGGTCATCAGGTAGCGCGGACCGTCCGGTGGCGCACCTTGCCAGGTCGCTTCGCAGAGAAGGACGTCGGCGTCGCGGGCCAGGTCCGTCAGGTGCGGAGCGGGTTCGGTGTCGCCGGTGTAGGCGAGGGTGTAACCGGATGTGGTGAGCCGGACTCCGTAATTCGGCACGTGGTGCGGCAGGAGCGCGGTGGTGAGGCGGAACGGGCCGAGGTCGGTCTCCGGGTCGAGGTCGTGGAGGTCGAAAATTTCCTCAGGGGCCGGACTGGGCTCCATCGCCGCGAGGCGGTCCACGGTGCCGGGAGTGCAGTACATCGGGAGCTTGCGGTCGGTCGTGTAGTGGCGGGCGCGGCCGAGTGCGCTGACGTCCGCGAGGTGGTCGGGGTGCTCGTGGGTCACGACGACCGCGTCGAGGCGGTCGGCGGGGACGTGCCGGAAGAGCTGCGGCGCGGCACCGTAGCCGAGGTCGAGTACGACGTGGAAATCCTGGTGGGACAGCAGGAATCCGGCGCAGGCGCGGCCGGCCTCCGGCCAGGCGCCGCAGCTGCCGAGAACAGTCAAGCGAGGCATGGCGGTCATTCTGGACCGCGCCGGACCTGCGGTGCGCGGAAAATTGTCGGACCCGGCGGGTAGCGTGCGCGGGGTGCTAATCGTCTCCACTGTCAACGTCAATGGCCTCCGGGCCGCCGTCAAGAAGGGCTTCGTCGAGTGGCTGGCCGCCACTGAGGCGGATGTCGTCGCGTGTCAGGAAGTGCGGGCCGAGGCCGCGCAGCTGCCCGCGTCCGTCGTCGCGCCGGAGGGGTGGTTCGCCGCGCACGCGCCTTCGGTCGTGAAGGGGCGCAACGGCGTCTCGCTGTACAGCCGCGTCGAGCCGGACGAGGTGCGCACCGGGTTCGGCGAGCCCGAGTTCGAGGACAGCGGGCGGTACCTGGAAATGCACCTGCCCGGTGTGGTGGTGGCGAGCCTGTACCTGCCGAGCGGCGACGTCGGCACCGAGCGGCAGGACGAGAAGGAGCGCTTCATGGACGCGTTCCTGCCGTACCTGGTCGAGCTGCGCGCGAAGTCGGCCGCGGAGGGTCGCGAGGTCGTCGTGGTGGGCGACTGGAACATCGCCTACGACACCGTCGACCTCAAGAACTGGCGCGGCAACCAGAAGAACTCCGGCTTCCTGCCCGAGGAACGCGAGTGGATGGGCCGCGTCTACGAGGCGGGCTACACCGACGTCCAGCGTCGGCTCGACCCGGAAGGTCCGGGCCCGTACACGTGGTGGTCGTACCGGGGCAAGGCGTTCGACAACGACTCGGGCTGGCGCATCGACTGCCAGCTGGCGACGCCCGGCCTGGCGGAGAAGGTGAAGTCGGTGGTGGTCGAACGGGCCGAGTCCTACGACCAGCGCTGGTCGGACCACGCGCCGGTCACCGCGACGTACGACGTGCCGTTCCCGGGCTGAGCCGGGTTGTCCCGCTGGTGACTGGCAGATGAAAATCTGCTGAGGGTAGTTCGGGTTTGTTCCGCAGGGGGATTCTGTCCGGTTCGGCGTGGGCCGAGGACACTGTGCGTGGTTCCGCGAGCGGCGCACGGCGCTGACCACCGACGACACCGAGACGGCAGGGGTGGCCTCGGTTACTCCCCGAGTGGGCGCTAGCCTCGGCAGCCGAGTTGATCAGATCCGACAGGACTTGACACGCTCGGTAGTTTTCTGACCAGTAGCACGTCGAGAACTCATCCGTACGGGTGAGACGCTCACGCAGAACAGTCACCTCGCGGGAGGCACTCCGGTGCGCAACGCAGGCCGGTTCGTGACACGGTCCACGCTGGCTCTTGGCCGTCCAGCGCTTCGCTCGTCCGTCACCCCATCGGGGACGTCCGGGACGAGGGCGGCCGAGCCGGCTCCGGTTCGCGACGCGGCGCGGAATGGAAGCCGTTCCCTGGCGCTGGCGGGCGGGCGGATCCTGGCAGTGCTGGCGACGGTCCTGCTCACGGCGGTCGGGACGGGTGCGACGGCGTTCGCGGACGACAGCGTCGTCCGGGCGGAAACGACGTCCACCGGGTTCGGAATGCTCGGACCGGTCGGGCTGGTCGCGGTGGGCTTCGGCGTCATCGGGATGGCGCTGGGCGTCGTCCGGCAGCGGCGCAAGGCCCGCGCGAAGACGCTCGACGCGGTGGCGGCCGCCGGGGTTCTCGAAGAGGAGCCGACCCGGCCGCTCGAACCGGCCCCGGCCGCGCTGAACCTGCGACAGTCCTAGTCATCCGGCACCGGGAATCGTCCGCAACGCCTGGCCCCGGTGTCCGAAAGGCCGTTTCCACCCCTCGGATGCCTCCGGCAACGGTTCTCCGGGAACTTGCGCGGCTCCGGAACGCCAGGCGAGCCCGGCTTCGGTGCCGAAGGCCCGCAGCACCCCGGCTGTCTGACCGGCCGTTTCCACCCCTGAATACCTCCGGCAACGCTTCGTCGGCAGCTCCGCTCCGGAAGCAGATACCCGGTCGAAGGCCGCCGAAACGTCTCCGTTCCGCGAACCGCCGGGGCCGCGGCAGCGCCTCCTCCGCAGCCTGAAAGAATCCCGGGCGTGTCTGACGAACAGAACGGTCGCCTGCGGGTGCTTTCCGGGATTCAGCCCACTGCCGACTCCTTCCACCTCGGCAACTACCTCGGCGCCCTGCGCCAGTGGGTGCGGCTGCAGGACACCCACGAGACCTTCTACTGCGTCGTCGATCTGCACGCGATCACCGTCGAGCAGGACCCCAAGGTGTTGCTGGAGCGGACGCGGCGTTCGGCCGCGCAGCTGCTCGCCATCGGGGTCGACCCGGCGCGCAGCGCGCTGTTCGTGCAGAGCCACGTGCCCGAGCACGCGCAGCTGAGCTGGGTGCTCGAATGCCAGACCGGCTTCGGCGAGGCCGGCCGGATGACCCAGTTCAAGGACAAGGCCGCCAAACAGGGCAGCGACCACGCGAGCGTCGGCCTGTTCACCTACCCGGTGCTGATGGCCGCGGACATCCTGCTGTACCAGACGAACGCGGTGCCGGTCGGCGAGGACCAGCGGCAGCACCTCGAGCTGACCCGCAACCTCGCGCAGCGGTTCAACAGCCGGTTCGGCAAGACGTTCGTCATGCCGGAGCCGTTCATCGTCAAGGACACCGCGAAGATCTACGACCTGCAGGAACCGACGGCGAAAATGAGCAAGTCGGCGTCGACCGGCAACGGGCTCATCGAACTGCTGGAAGACCCGAAGCGCTCGGCGAAGAAGATCCGCTCCGCGGTCACCGACACCGGCCGCGAGGTCCGGTTCGACCGCGAGGAGAAGGCCGGCGTCTCCAACCTGCTCACGATCTACTCCGCGCTGACCGACCGCACGATCGCCGACCTCGAGACCGCGTACGAGGGCAAGGGTTACGGCGATCTCAAGAAGGACCTCGCCGAGGTGCTGGTCGACTGGGTCACGCCGCTGCAGGAGAGCGTCCAGTCCTATTTGGACGATGTGGCCGAGCTGGACCGGATCCTCGCCGCGGGGGCACAGCGGGCGCGCGAGGTCGCGTCGGCGACGCTCGCGTCGGTGTACGAGCGGGTCGGGTTCCTGCCCGCCAGCTGAGCGGGTGTCTTCAGCGGCATTCCAGTCCGGGGGGATGGAATAACGTGAAGTTCAAAACTGGGTTGTGGCCGCTCGGTGTCGCGACGCTGGTGCTGGTCGCGTCGTGCGGCGGGATGTCCGGCTCGGACAACGAGAAGGCGAAAGACCCGAACGGCGACGGCGAGACCGTGCAGCGGCCGGGTTATGCGAACTCGCAGTATCCGGACCCCGCTCCGATCAAGGAAAAGGCGAACCCGCAAGCGGTGCAGATCGGCGGCAAGCCGGTCATCCGGTGAAGATCTTTTCGAAGCGCCGCAAGACGGAGAGCCCGTCGGACGCTTCCGGCGACGCCGTGCTGGTCCTGGGAGACGCGCTGGTCGACTTCGACTTCGACCTGAAAGCGGACAAAAACGCGAGCAAGCTGCAGGACCTCGGCAAGAAGTTCGCGGAGAACTTCGCGAAGCAGATGAGCGCGCCGGCCGGGGCGAACGTCATCGGGTACGACAGCGCGGCCTTCCCGAAATCGGTCGCGCAGCCCTGTCCGATGCTCACGCCCGACGCGGTGGCCCCGGCGATCGGCACCGACGCCTCGCCGATGGTCGCCGAAACCCCTGCCACCGCGGTCGGCGACATGATCATGACCAGCAGCACCAAGCACAACTACGTGCAGATCGACTGCGAGCGCGGCACCGGCCACGACAACGGCATCGACCGGCGCGCACTGCACCTCGCCGCGATCAGCTTCCTCAGCGAGGACGCGGCGAAGGGCTATCTCGGATCCGCGCCGAACGACGGGCAGTCCGCGCCCGCCCAGGTCGCGGACGAGGGACAGGTGCGCAGCAAGGGCCAGACTCACGGCGAGGTGCTGTTCCGCAAGGGCCGCTTCGTGTTCAAGCTCTACCTCGCCGACCACAACGCCGCGCCGGAGGGCATCAGCGGCGCGGACGCGACCCGGCTGCTGGTGCCCGCCGCGCAGAAAATGGTCTCCGCCTTCCACGAGCAGTAACGGCGCGGGCACGCTCGCGTTGCGGGGCCCGGTTGGCGTGGTTAGCGTTTTCCGGTGGCGAAAGAGACCGGTGACAAGGAAAAGCTGCTGCCCCGGCTGCGGCGGAAGTACCCGTGGCTGGATCACCTGATCCGCGCCAACGATTCCTTCAACGAAAACTACGGCAACCATTACGCGGCGGCGATCACCTACTTCAGCGTGCTGTCGGTGTTCCCGATCTTCATGGTGGCGTTCGCGATCGTCGGCATGGTGCTCGGGCACAACGCCGCGGTGATCGATCAGCTCACGCACGGGATCGACAGTTCGGTGCCGGAGGGGCTGCGCGGCCTGGTCAAGCAGATCACCGACGCCGCGCTGAAGTCCGGCAGCGGCATCGGGATCTTCGGGCTGCTGCTGGCGGCCTACTCCGGCGTCGGCTGGATGGCCAACCTCCGCGACGCGCTCACCGCGCAGTGGGGCCAGGAGAAGAAGACCGAACCGTTCGTCAGCAGGACGATCAAGGACCTGCTGTCGCTGCTCGGGCTCGGGCTGGCGCTGGTCGTGTCGTTCGCGATCACCGCGGCGGGCAGCGGGCTCGGCGAACTGCTGCTGAAGCTCGTCGGGCTGGAAGGCCAGGGCTGGGCGAAGTTCCTGCTGCACGTCGCGACGATCGTGCTCAGCCTGATCGCCAACGCGCTGGTCTTCCTGTGGGTGATCGCCCGGCTGCCGCGGGAGCACGTCGCGCTGCGGAGCGCGGTCAAGGGCGCGCTCATCGCCGCGGTCGGATTCGTGGTCTTGCAGCAGGTCGCGACGGTTTACCTGGCGAGCGTCACGAAGTCGCCGTCGGCGGCGATCTTCGGGCCGGTGATCGGGTTGCTGGTGTTCGCGAACCTGGTGTCGCGGTTCCTGCTGCTGGTGACGGCCTGGACGGCGACCGCGCGGGAGAACCAGCGCCGCGTCGTGCAGCCGCCCGCTCCGGTGGTGCTGGAGCCGCGGGTGACGGTGCAGCACGGGCTCGGGATCGGCTCGGTGGCGGGCGCGTTCAGCGCTGGCGCGTTGCTGGCCTGGCTAGGCAGGCGAAAGGGCTGACCACCCGAAAAAAGGGCCTCCTCGAGCGGATCGAGGAGGCCCTTTTTCGTGGGGAGCTACGCGCGGACGTTGCGCTTCCGCTGATGGCTGAGGACGAATCCGGCCACGATGACGAGCAGCACCACGACCGTCAGGATCCAGCCGGTCGTTCCGAACGGGTCCGGCTTTTCCGCCGCCGCGGTCGTCGCTCCCGCGGGAGTGACGCCCTTGTCGGACATCGGGGCGGCGTCGGCGGACAGCGGCTGATACGCGATCTGACCGACCGGCTGCGCGCCGCTCTTCTCCAGCGCGAAGCCGTAGTCGAGCAGTTTCGCCGCCTGGTCGACCACCTTCGTCGGGCGCTGTTCGGCCCGCATCATCACGATCGCGAGGCGGTGGCCGTCGCGTTCCGCGCCGCCGACGTACGTGTGCCGCGCGTCGTCCGTGAAGCCCGTTTTCCCGCCGAGGAAACCGGGATACACGCCGAGCAGCTTGTTGTCGTTGAACACCGGGATCGGCGGCTTCCCGTCGACGGCCGGGATCGTGAAATTCTTCGTCGCCACCACCTTGGCGAACTCCGGCTGCTTCATCGCGTAGTGGAAGACCAGGCTCAGGTCGTACGCCGAGGTGGACATGCCCGGTCCGTCGAGGCCGGAGGGGGTCGCCGCGCGGGTGTCCGTCGCGCCGATGCGGGCGGCGAGCGCGTTCATCTTGACGACCGCCGCGTCGACGCCGCCCAGCGCGGTCGCGAAGGCGTGCGCCACGTCGTTGCCCGAGTGCATCAGCAGGCCGTGCAGCAGCTGGTCCACCGTGTAGTGCCCGCCCGCGGTGATGCCGACGCAGGTGCACTCCTGCTCGGCGTCCTCCTTCGTCGGGACGATCACCTGCTCCGGCTTCAGCTCGGTGACCACCACCAGCGCCAGCAGCGTCTTGATCAGCGACGCCGGCCGCTCCCGCGCGTGCGGGTCCTTCGCCGCGACGACCGCGCCGGTGTCGAGATCCTGCAGCACCCACGACGCCGAGGTGTCGCCCGCGGGCAACGGGGGCGCGCCGGGCGGGAGGATCGGGCCGCAGGCGCCCAGCCGGTCGCCGCCGACCGGCTGCGCGGGCACCGGAAGCGGCGGCGGGACGAACTGGCCCGGCTTCGGCTTCTCCGAGGTGTCCACCGGGGGCGGCGGCGCGGCGTGGTCGGTGCATTGCTCCGCCAGCGCCGGCGCGGCGAGGGCGACGGGCGCGGCAAGGGCTACGAGGGCTGCGGCGAGTGTCGCGGCGAATGCTCGCAGCGACCGGGCGAAAGCGGGGTGCACCCACGCAATCTAGCGCCGATGGCCCGGCGGCATACTCGAGACATGCGCATTTCACGAGGTACAGCGATGGCCTTGTTCGCTTTCGGCATCTGGTCCTGGATCATCTGGATCACGTTCGCGAAGAATCTGTGGGCCAGCAACCAGTCGTGGGCGGCCGACGGTTCCCCGACGGGGTACTTCATCGTGCACGCGATCCTGACGGTGGTCTCGTTCGTGCTCGGTACCGCCATCGGGGTGCTCGGCTGGCGCGGCATCCGGGCGACGTCGGGGGCTTCCCGGGACCGCGCGAACACCTGATGCGGGGATGAGTCCTTTGGTCGGTGGCGCGGCGCGTCCGGGCTGGCTTAGTTTCGGGCGACCGACCATGGAGGCTAAATGTCCCGTTTACGTCGTTTGCTCGTCCCGCTCGCGGCAGCCGGGGTCGCTGCCGGTGCGGTGGCCGTGCCGGCGTCCGCCGCGCCCGCGCCGTCGTGTGACACCACCAGCAAGCAGTACAGCTACGTCGTGCTGTACCAACCGGGCGAGAACCAGCGTTCGGTCGACGCGGAGCTGACCGCCAAGTGCGGCAAGCGGATCGCGTACTACCCGGAGATCGGAGTCGCGGTCGCCAGTTCGCGCAACGCGGACTTCGCCGACCGGCTCGGCGTGAAGCGGGCGTACTCGGGCGGCAAGGACGTCGCCGCGAAGGCCGCCGCCCGCGCCGGACTGCGCTCGGCGATCGGCATGCTGGAGCAGACGGAGAGCGTCGCCGTCGGTGACGATTTGTCGACTCAGCAGTGGGACATGCGCGCCATCCACGCTCCGGAAGCGAACAAGATCAACCCTGGCTCGCGGTCGGTCACCGTCGGCGTGCTGGATTCCGGCATCGACGCCAAACACCCCGCGCTCGCGCACGCGGTGGACGCGCAGTCTTCCACCGGCTGCGTCACCGGCGCGCCGGACGCCTCCGCGTGGACCCCGACGAACTCCGACCACGGCACGCACGTCGCCGGCACCATCGCGGGCAAGGATCCGGCGCGCGGCTTCACCGGCATCGCGCCGGGCGTGCGGTTGGCTTCGGTGAAGGTCGTGAACGACGACGGTTACATCTTCCCGGAGGCGGCGGTCTGTGGCTTTGTCTGGGCCGCACAGCACGGTTTCCAGGTGACGAACAACAGCTACTACATCGACCCCGGTATGTTCTACTGCCGCAACGAAGCGGGCGACGCTGCCGCGTACGAGGCCGTACGGCGGGCCGTGACTTACTCGACGCAGCGCGGAACTCTCAACATCGCTGCGGCGGGCAACTCGGGCTTCGACGTTCGTACGCAGACCGTGGATCCGAACCGTCCACACAAGATCGACTCTTCGTGCGGCATCCTGCCGAAGGCGATCGACGGGGTCGTGACGGTGTCCGCGGTTGGTTACGCGGGTACGAAGGCTTACTACTCCAACTACGGCTCAGTCACGGTCACCGCGCCGGGTGGGGATTCGGGGCAGAAGCCGCCTGCCGGACAAGGCGCGGGATGCCCGCTGTCGACGATTTTCAACGGCGCTTACGGCACTAAGTGCGGTACTTCGATGGCTTCGCCGCACGCGGCCGGGGTCGCGGCCTTGCTGGCTTCTACGCATCGGAACGCACCGCCGCGGGCTTTGACGGCTTTGCTTACCGCGGAAGCGGATCCGGTGGCTTGCGATGCGTCGGCGTGTGAAGGGCCGAAGCAGAACAACTCGTACTACGGGCGTGGCCTAGTCAACGCTCTGGACGCGGTTCACTGACCCAGCCCTACGTCCGTGAAGGGCTCCTTGAGGGAATCTAATTCCCTCAAGGAGCCCTTCACGGACTTCAAAGCTAGGCGGGCATCGCAGGTGGTTTGCCTAGGGAGACTGGTGGGCGAGGGCGAGTACGTGCGGCAGCGTAGGCGGCGCGCAGTTCATCCAGGACGGCATTCGGCTCGGTGCGAAGCCTGGACGGCAGTGTTTGGACGACTGCGACCCCGAGCGAGGCGTAGCGAGTATTCCGTCGCAACGTTTGCGCGTAGTCGGCTGAACGGAAGTGGAAATCCAGAGAATCGATTTCCCAGGCCAGTCCCACGTCATCCCACCAGAAGTCCGGACGGCCGGCATAGCTGCCGGCACTGTCGTACAGCGCTTCATTCTGGTGAGTCGGCGGGTGTGGGAGGGTCCTAGTCAGTTTCTGCGCTTCGGCTTCGGCGACAGACCTGGCGTTTGCCCATTCGGCGAGGAGTCGGCGAGGAAGTGCTGTGCCGCGTTTGGTACCGCGGTCCAGTTCTTCCGCGAGCGCCTGCGGGGTGCATCCTCCTCGTTGGACTGCTTCGATCAGCGCTTGCCCGATGATGTTGGCTGTCCGATTTCGGCGAACGAAATCCGTTGTCGCCCTGACCAGCGGAGCAAGCGGTACACCCGCGCGCAACCAAGGTCGAGGCAGACGTTTTGTGCGTTCGATGATGACAAAGTCGGAGCTGGTCCTCTTGAGATGATGAGGGATCAGCACGTGAATCCGCTGCTCGCTCGCGGCGGAAACGGCTAGGCGCAGCCCGTATCGGCGGCATGCTTCTTCGCCCGTGACGACCGCGGCAGTACCTGCGTAAAGCAGGGCGGCGTGCACGAGTTGGTCCGGTGTCGGATCGTTGTTGTGCAGGAGGATGATCCCGGGCAACAGCCGTCGCCACGGGCCTCCAGGCAAGCATCTTCGATAGATGACCTTGCTGTTCATGTCCAGTGATTCCAGCGTCATCGCTCGGATCACTTGGTTAGTGCTGTGCCGGGAGAGTACGTCGGGTCCCTTCGCCCAGCGGCCTTGTCTCTGCATCTCACCAATGCTGCCGCAGTTGCCAGCGTTGGAAGGCTGTCCAGCGCCGACCTGTGAACAACCCCAAGACTTGTGGATACCTGGGCTAAAAGACGTGAAGGGCTCCTTGAGGGAATCTAATTCCCTCAAGGAGCCCTTCACGGACCGCCAGAAGAATCAGACGCGCTTGAAGAGGAGGGCGCGTTTTACTTCCTGGATCGCCTTCGTCACCTGGATGCCGCGCGGGCAGGCGTCGGTGCAGTTGAACGTCGTGCGGCAGCGCCACACGCCTTCGCCGTCGTTCAGGATGTCCAGCCGCTCCTCGGCGCCCTCGTCGCGGGAGTCGAAGATGAAGCGGTGGGCGTTCACGATCGCCGCCGGGCCGAAGTACGAGCCGTCGTTCCAGTAGACCGGGCAGGACGACGTGCAGCAGGCGCACAGGATGCACTTGGTGGTGTCGTCGAACCGGTTGCGGTCGGCCTGGGACTGGATCCGCTCGCGGGTCGGCTCGTTGCCGTAGGTGATCAGGTACGGCTTGATCGCCCGGTACGCCTCGAAGAACGGGTCCATGTCGACGTAGAGGTCCTTCAACGTCGTCAGGCCCTTGATCGGGGCGATGGTGATCTCGGTTTTCTTGCCGTTCTTCTCCAGCAGGTCCTTCAGCAGCACCTTGCAGGCCAGCCGGTTGATCCCGTTGATCTGCATCGCGTCCGAACCGCACACGCCGTGCGCGCACGAGCGGCGGAAGGAGAACGTGCCGTCGATGTAGTCCTTGACGTAGAACAGCAGGTTCAGCACGCGGTCGGTCGGCTGCGCCGGGACGTCGTAGGACTCCCAGTGCGGTTCGGAGTCGACCTCGGGGTTGAACCGCAGGATCTTCAGCGTGACCTGGATCGGCGTGTGCTCGTCGGACGCCTTGGAGGAGGGCGCCTCTGGGGTGGCCGTCGTCATCAGTACTTCCGCTCCATCGGTTCGTAGCGGGTGAAGGTGACCGGCTTGTAGTCGAGCCGGATGTCGGCCGACAGCCCCTCGCCCTGCTTGTAGGCCATGGTGTGCCGCATGAAGTTCGTGTCGTCGCGGTTCGGGTAGTCCTCGCGGGCGTGGCCGCCGCGGGACTCCTTGCGCGCGATCGCGCCGACGACCAGTACCTCGGCCAGCTCCAGCAGGAAGCCGAGCTCGACGGCCTCGAGCAGGTCGGTGTTGTACCGCTTGCCCTTGTCCGCCACGGTGATCCGCTGGTAGCGCTCCTTGAGCGCCTGGATGTCGGTCAGCGCCTGCTTCAGCGTGTCCTCGGTGCGGTACACCGAAGCGTGCGAGTCCATTGTCTGCTGCATTTCCTTGCGGATGTCGGCGACGCGCTCGTCGCCGTGCTCCGACAGCAGCAGCTTCAGCTGGTCCTCGACCAGTGCGGTCGGGTTCTCCGGCAGCTCGACGTGGTCGTGCGACAGCGCGTACTCCGCGGCGGCGATGCCCGCGCGGCGGCCGAACACGTTGATGTCCAGCAGCGAGTTCGTGCCCAGCCGGTTCGACCCGTGCACCGACACGCAGGCGACCTCGCCCGCGGCGTACAGGCCCGGGATGACGTGCTCGTTGTCGCGCAGCGCCTCGCCGTGGACGTTCGTCGGGATGCCGCCCATGACGTAGTGGCACGTCGGGAACACCGGCACCGGCTCCTTGACCGGGTCGACGCCCAGGTAGGTGCGGGAGAACTCGGTGATGTCCGGCAGCTTGGTCTCGAGGACCTCGACCGGGAGGTGGGTCACGTCGAGGACGACGTAGTCCTTGTTCGGCCCGCAGCCGCGGCCCTGCAGCACCTCCTGGACCATCGACCGGGCGACGATGTCGCGCGGCGCGAGGTCCTTGATGGTGGGGGCGTAGCGCTCCATGAACCGCTCGCCGTCGGCGTTGCGGAGGATGCCGCCCTCGCCGCGCACCGCCTCGGAGATCAGGATGCCGAGGCCGGCCAGGCCGGTCGGGTGGAACTGGAAGAACTCCATGTCCTCCAGCGGAAGGCCCTTGCGGAAGATGATGCCGAGGCCGTCGCCGGTCAGGGTGTGCGCGTTCGAGGTGGTCTTGAAGATCTTGCCCGCGCCGCCGGTGGCGAACACGATCGACTTCGCCTGGAACACGTGCAGCTCGCCGGTGGCCAGCTCGTAGGCGACCACGCCGGAGGCGATCGGGGTGCCGTCCTCGCCCTCGGACAGGATCAGGTCGAGCACGTAGAACTCGTTGAAGAACTCCGTGCCGTGCTTGACGCAGTTCTGGTACAGCGTCTGGAGAATCATGTGGCCGGTGCGGTCCGCGGCGTAGCAGGCGCGGCGCACCGCGGCCTTGCCGTGGTCGCGGGTGTGGCCGCCGAACCGGCGCTGGTCGATCTTGCCCTCGGGCGTCCGGTTGAACGGGAGGCCCATCTTCTCCAGGTCGAGGACGGCGTCGATGGCCTCCTTGGCCATGATCTCCGCGGCGTCCTGGTCGACCAGGTAGTCACCGCCCTTGACGGTGTCGAAGGTGTGCCATTCCCAGTTGTCCTCTTCGACGTTCGCCAGCGCGGCGCACATGCCGCCCTGTGCCGCGCCGGTGTGGGACCGGGTCGGGTAGAGCTTGGTGAGGACCGCGGTGCGGGCGCGCTGACCGGACTCGATGGCCGCGCGCATGCCGGCGCCGCCCGCGCCGACGATCACCACGTCGTACTTGTGGAACTGCATAGGGAAAGACTCCGCTAGCTAGTGGTGGGTGCGCCCTTAGGAGGCGGGCATCTCGGGGTCGAACGTGAAGATCACCATCGTGCCGACGGCCAGGATGAGCGCCATCGAGACGTAGAGCAGGATCTTCAGCCAGAACCGGGTGGAGTCCTTGCGCGCGTAGTCGTCGATGATCGTGCGCAGCCCGTTGCCGCCGTGGATCTCGGCGAGCCACAGCATCGCCAGGTCCCAGAACTGCCAGAACGGCGAGGCCCAGCGGCCGGCGACGAAGCCCCAGTTGATGCGGTGCACGCCGCCGTCGAGGATGTTCATGATGAACAGGTGGCCCAGCACCAGGATGATCAGCGCGAGCCCGGAGATGCGCATGAACAGCCAGCTGTAGAGCTCGAAGTTGCTGCGCCGGGCGGACGGGCGCCGCGGCGAGCGCGGCTTGTCGAGGATCAGAGCGTCGGCCATGGGATCAGGCACCCCCGAAAAGCGTCTCGACGGTGCGCTTCAGCATGAAGAACGCACCCGGAACCATCACGACCACCCACACGACGCCGATGACCCAGAGCATCGTCTTCTGGTACTTCGGGCCCTTGGCCCAGAAGTCGACCAGCAGGACGCGCAGCCCGTTGAGCGCGTGGTACAGCACCGCGCCGACAAGACCGACCTCGAGCAGGTTCACGATCGGCGTCTTGTACGTCTCGATGACCTGGTCGTAGGTGTTCGGCGACACGCGCACGAGCGCGGTGTCGAGCACGTGCACGAACAGGAAGAAAAAGGTCAGCACGCCGGTGATGCGGTGAAGCACCCAGGACCACATGCCGGGGTCGCCCCGGTAGAAGGTTCCCTGCCGGCGTGAGGCACCCGCCCGATCGCTAGCTCCTGCCCCGCTTTCGGTGGCAGTGCTCGCCGTGGTGGACATCGGTGAACGGCCTCCAACGTCATGACTGTCGTGCCCGGGTGACCGGTGAGGTCCGCACCCGCGGCCGGGGTCGGTCCACTGGGGACAACTCCGGCGACGGTGCCGAGATCAGGGGCCATCGAGCGTGGATGCATGGATGCTAGACCCGACCCATACGCCCGGCTCACCTCCGGGTTCCTCTCTGTGACAGACCAGACACCGGTGACCACGCCAGACCACTCGGTCGTGTGGTCTGGCGCACGTCTGAGCTGGCCGTGAAGGACTCCTTCCGGGAATCAGATTCCCTCGAGGAGTCCTTCACGGACCTTCCTCGGACGAAAAGGGCGCCACGGTGCGTGACGGCGGCGGGCGGGGCGGAGGGTGTTGATCACGGTCGGCGCCGGAATGGTCGCGGATCAGACCTCCGAGTAAACGTTTGTGTTACGTAGCGTGCCTTTCCTATGGCGGTTACCCGGCGGTTGGGTACGGTCTGCCAGTTGAGCCCGGCGACCGTGACCGGGCCGTTCCTGGATCGTCCGCTGGATCAGCGGGGAGGGAGACACACGTTGCGTCGCATGCGTGGAACCGCGCTGGCCGCCGCGACCATGGCTGGGGTGCTTGCACTGGCCGGGTGCGCGAAGGACACCGGGGGAAGCAACAACAACGCGTCCGGTTCGGACGGCAATGCGGGCTCGAACTGCATCACCGCCCCGAAGCCGCCCGCCGCGCCTGCCGCCGCCACGAGCAGCAGCGCCGCCTCGGGCAAGGTCGACGGCAGCAAGCTCAAGGTCGGCCTGGCCTTCGACGTCGGCGGTCGCGGTGACGCTTCCTTCAACGACGCGGCCGCCGCGGGCACCGACCGGGCGAAGTCCGAATTGGGCGTCCCGACCGTCAACGAGAGCACCGCGAGCGCGAGCGAAAGCGAAGCCGCCAAGCAGCAGCGGCTCGAGCAGATGGCGCAGCAGGGCCTGAACCCGATCGTCGCGGTCGGATTCGCCTACGCGCAGTCGGTCAAGGCCGTCGCCGCCAAGTACCCGAACACCAAGTTCGCGATCGTCGACGACGACTCGATCACCCTGCCGAACGTCACGCCGCTGGTGTTCGCCGAGGAGCAGGGCTCGTTCCTGGCCGGCGTCGCCGCCGCGTACAAGAGCAAGAAGTGCCACGTCGGCTTCGTCGGCGGCGTGAACACCCCGCTGATCCAGAAGTTCGAGGCGGGCTTCCTGCAGGGCGCGAAGGCCGTTTCGAGCAAGATCAAGATCGAGGACGAGTACCTGACGCCGGCCGGCGACTTCTCCGGCTTCCAGGACCCGCCGAAGGGCAACGCGAAGGCGGCCGCGGAGATCTCGCGCGGCGCGGACGTCGTCTACCACGCCGCCGGCGCCTCCGGCAAGGGCGTGTTCGACGCGGCCAAGCAGAACAACGCGCTGGCCATCGGCGTCGACTCCGACCAGTACAACCAGAAGACTGTCGCCGCCGACAAGGACATCATCATCACCTCGATGATCAAGCGCGTCGACGTCGCGGTCTTCGAGTACCTGCAGGCCGTCGCGAAGGGCGACCTGAGCACGGTGCCGAAGCGTTTCGACCTGAAGTCCGACGGTGTCGGCTACTCCACTTCGGGCGGCAAGGTCGACGACATCAAGGACGTGCTGGACGGGTACAAGGCCCAGATCGTCTCCGGCGCCATCAAGGTCTCGGACAAGCCGGCCAAGTAACGCTCACGACGCGGCAGGGCTCGGAAGGATCTTCCTTCCGAGCCCTCACGCGTTTCCGACAGAACGGGATGTCCCCTCCGATGACCGAGATCGAGGCCGAAGCCGTCCCCGACCGGGGCGTGCCGGCCGTCCAGCTGACCGGGATCACCAAGCGGTTCCCCGGTGTCGTCGCGAACTCCGACGTCAACCTCACCGTCGCGGCGGGCGAGGTGCACGCGCTGTGCGGCGAGAACGGCGCGGGCAAGTCGACCCTGATGAAGATCCTGTACGGGATGCAGCAGCCCGACGAGGGCAGCATCGCGATCAACGGCGCCGAGGTGAGACTGCGCAACCCGCAGGACGCCATCCGCGCCGGGATCGGCATGGTGCACCAGCACTTCATGCTCGCCGACAACCTGACCGTCGCGGAAAACGTGTTCCTCGGCGCGGAATCGCTGCACGGCATCGGCCGCGCGGCGCGGACGCGGCTGCAGGAACTGGCGAAGCGGACCGGGCTGCACGCGAAGCCGGACGCGCTGCTGGAGGAACTCGGCGTCGCCGACCGCCAGCGCGTCGAGATCGTCAAAGTCCTTTACCGCGGCGCGAAAATCATCATTCTGGACGAGCCGACCGCCGTGCTCGTGCCGCAGGAAGTGGACGCGCTCTTCGCGACCGTCCGCGAGATGCAGGCCGACGGGTACACGTTCCTCTTCATCTCGCACAAGCTGGACGAGGTGCGCGCGATCGCCGACACGGTCACCGTGATCCGGCGCGGCACCACGGTCGGCACCGCGGACCCGAAGAAGATCACCAGCCGCGAACTGGCCGAGATGATGGTCGGTTCGGAGCTGCCGAGCCCGGAGACGCGCGAGTCGACGGTGACCGACCGCGAGGTCCTGCAGGTACGCGAACTGCGGCTGTCCGCCGAGGGCTCCGAGCGCAACGTGCTGGACCACATCTCCTTCACCGTGCACGCGGGCGAGGTGCTCGGCATCGCGGGCGTCGAGGGCAACGGCCAGACCGAACTGGTCGAAACGATCATGGGGATGCGCAAGGCGAGCGGCGGCCACATCGAGCTGACGCCGCCGGACGGCGAGACGCGCGACCTGGTCAAGCTGGGCACGCTCGCCCGGCGCGAGGCGGGCATCGGCTACATCGCCGAGGACCGCACGCGGCACAGCCTCCTGCTCACGCAACCGTTGTGGGTCAACCGGATTCTCGGGTACCAGACGCGGGAACCGGTGTCCGGCGGGCAACTGCTCAACATCGCGGGCGCGCGCGAGGACACCGAGCGGATCGTGCGCGAGTACGACGTCCGCACGCCCGGCATCGACGTTCCGGCCGCCGCGCTGTCCGGCGGGAACCAGCAGAAGCTGATCGTCGGCCGCGAGCTGTCCGGCAATCCGGTGCTGCTGATCGCTTCGCACCCGACGCGCGGCGTCGACGTCGGCGCCCAGGCGCTGATCTGGGAACAGATCCGCCAGGCGCGTGCCGACGGTCTCGCCGTGCTGCTGATCTCCGCGGACCTCGACGAGCTGATCGGGTTGTCCGACACCATTCGCGTGATGCTGCGCGGTCGGCTCGTGAGCGAGGCGAACCCGGCCACCGTCACCCCGCAGGAACTCGGTTCCGCCATGACCGGCGCCGAAGAAGGTGAAGACTCATGAGTTCGTGGCACACGCGGCTGCTGCCGCCTCTGCTCGCGATCGCGTTCGCGGTGCTCCTGTCCGCGATCGCGCTCGTCATCTCCGGCGCCGACCCGTTGCAGGCGTACGGGACGATGATCGGCCAGCTGTTCAAGGGCTCGACCGCGGTCGACACGGTGAACCTCGCGACGGTGTACTACCTGTCCGGTCTCGCCGTGGCGATCGGGTTCCAGATGAACCTGTTCAACATCGGCGTCGAGGGTCAGTACCGGTTCGCCGCGGTGGTCGCCGCGATCATCGGCGGGGCGCTGCAGCTGCCGCCGGTCATCCACACCATCGTGATCCTGCTGGTGGCCATCGTTTCCGGCGCGCTGTACGCGACGATCCCGGCCGTGCTGAAGGTGACCCGCGGCGTCAGCGAGGTCATCTCGACGATCATGCTGAACTCGATCGTCGCCGGCATCATCGCGTTCCTCATCAACGCCGACCAGTTCGGCGTGCAGACCGGCAACAACATCGGGACCAGGGTGATCGCGCCGTCCGGCCGGATCCCGGGCATCCCGGTCGGGTCGGGCACGCTGTTCGGGTTCGTGTTCATCGCGATCGTGATCGGCGGCGCGTACTGGTTCATGCTGAACCGCACCCGGTTCGGCTTCGAGCTGAAGGCGAGCGGCGAGTCCGCGACGGCCGCCGCGGCCGGCGGTGTGAGCGCGAAGAAGATGACGCTCATCGCGATGCTGCTCTCCGGTGCGGTGGCCGGTCTGGTCGCCATGCCGGAACTGCTCGGCCGCGACTACAGCTACGGCATCACCGCGACCCAGATGTACGGCTTCACCGGCATCGCGGTCGCGCTGCTCGGCCGCAACCACCCCGGCGGCATCGCGTTCGGCGCGCTGCTGTGGGCGTTCCTGGACACCTCCGCGGTGTCGCTGGAGCAGATCAACGTGTCCAAGGAGATCGCGACGATCATGCAGGGCATCATCGTGCTCTCGGTCGTCGTGGCGTACGAGATCGTGCGCCGGGCCGACCTCGCCGCGGAACAGCGCAGGGTGGGCAGGGCGCTCGCCGGCAACGGCCGCAAGGGCGCCTCGGTCGCGGAAGGCGGTGCGGTGTGACCACCACGACGGAGTTCTCCCGGCCGGGGCCGGAGTCCGGGACGCCGATGCCGGTCAAGCGCAAGCGGCCGCGGGTCCCCGGCTGGCTGCGCGGCGTGATCTGGGCCGTGGTCGCGATCGCGGTCATGTCGACCGCGTCGTACGCGACCGGTGTTTCGGCGCTGACGTCCAGCAACACCGCGTCGACCGCGCTGCGGCTGGCGCTGCCGATCCTGCTGTGCGCGCTGGGCGGGCTGTGGGCCGAGCGCGTGGGCGTGATCAACATCGGCCTCGAAGGCATGATGATCCTCGGCACCTGGGGCGCGGCCTGGGGTGCGTATTACGGCGGCGCGTGGGTCGGCCTGCTGGCCGCGATCGGTTTCGGCGCGCTCGGCGGGCTGCTGCACGCGGTGGCGACGGTGACGTTCAACGTCAACCACATCGTCTCCGGCGTCGCGATCAACCTGCTCGGGCTCGGCGTCGCGAAGTATCTGGCGAACCTGATTTTCGAGCCGCTGTCGGGAAACCCTCGCCAGTCGCCGCCGGTGCCGAAGTTCGACACCTATTCGGCGGCCGGATTGTCGGACTGGCTGGGCTCGCTGGAAAACCAGCAGCGTGTCGGATTGTCTGACGTCGCGGGCATTCTGCGCGGGCTGGTGACCGGGGTCGCGCCGCTGACCATGATCGCGATCGTGCTGATCCCGGTCAGCTACTGGATTCTCTGGCGCACGCGGTTCGGCCTGCGGCTGCGTTCGTGCGGCGAGAACCCGGTCGCGGCGGAGTCGCTCGGCGTGAACGTGTACCGGTACAAGTACGTCGGCGTGCTGATCTCCGGCGGTTTCGCCGGCATGGGCGGCGCGTCGCTGGTGCTGCTCAAGGGCGGCGCGGACTACCTGGAGAACCAGACCAACGGCCGAGGGTACATCGGTCTGGCCGCGATGATCTTCGGCAACTGGCGGCCGGGCGGGCTGCTCGGCGGCGCCGCGCTGTTCGGGTACTCCGACGGTCTGCAGCTCGCCGGCGGCGGCGACGCGGTGCTGGCGCTGCTGTACGGCGCGGTGATCCTGCTGGCGATCATCGTGATCGTGCAGCTGATCCGGAAGCGCTGGCTCGCGGCCGCGCTGGGCGTCGTCGGCGCGGGGATTCTGTACGCGATCTACTGGACCAACGACACGCTGCCGAGCGACTTGATCCCGTACACCGCGCATTTCGTGACGCTGATCGTGCTAGCCGTTGCGTCGCAACGACTTCGGCCGCCCAAGGCGGACGGTGCGCAGTACCGTCGAGGGGAGGGCGACTGATGTCCGAAGTGGACTGGGAAGCTTTGCGCGCGGCCGCGGTTTCGGCTGCTTCGCACGCTTACGCGCCTTACTCGGGACTGCACGTCGGCGTCGCGGCTATTGTGGACGATGGCCGGCAGGTGACCGGGTGCAACGTCGAAAACGCTTCGTACGGCTTGGGTTTGTGCGCTGAGTGCACAATGGCCGGACAATTGCGACTGTCCGGCGGTGGCCGTTTGGTCGCGGTGGCTTGCCGTAGTGGCGCGGGTGAGCTGTTGATGCCATGTGGACGGTGCCGCCAGATTCTGTTCGAACTCGGCGGTTCTTCTTGCCTGGTCGACACTCCGCGCGGGGTGCTGCCGATGTCGGAGGTGCTTCCGGACGCGTTCGGGCCGGAGGATCTGCCGTGACTTTCACTGCGGTAGACGTCATTCGGACCAAACGCGACGGCGGACGGCTGAGTGACGAACAGATCGACTGGGTCGTCGACGCCTACACCCACGGAGTGGTCGCCGAAGAACAGATGGCCGCGCTGGCCATGGCGATTTTCCTGCGTGGCATGGACGAGGGCGAGATCGCGCGCTGGACGGGCGCGATGATCGACTCGGGCTCGCGGCTGTCGCTGGACGTCGCGCGCCCGACCGTGGACAAGCACTCGACCGGCGGGGTCGGCGACAAGATCACCTTGCCGCTGGCTCCGCTCGTCGCCGCGTGCGGTGCCGCGGTGCCGCAGCTGTCCGGTCGCGGACTCGGCCACACCGGTGGGACGCTGGACAAACTCGAGTCGATCCCCGGGTGGCGTGCGGCCCTGTCTCTGGACGAAATCGCAGCGCAGCTCAACTCGGTCGGCGCGGTGGTCTGCGCGGCGACTGAGGGGCTGGCTCCGGCGGACAAGAAGCTGTACGCGCTGCGGGACGTCACGTCGACGGTCGAGTCGGTGCCGTTGATCGCCAGCTCGATCATGAGCAAGAAGATCGCCGAAGGTGCTTCGGGCCTCGTGCTGGATGTGAAGGCTGGCTCCGGGGCGTTCATGAAGACCGTGCCGGAGGCGCAGCTGCTGGCGCGGACGCTCGTGGACATCGGCACTGCGCACGGCGTGGCTTGCACGGCGTTGATCACCGACATGAGCACGCCGCTCGGACGGGCGGTCGGGAATGCGGTCGAGGTCGCCGAGGCGGTTGAGGTTCTCCGCGGTGGTGGTCCTTCGGACGTGGTCTCGTTGACGGTGGCGTTGGCGCGGGAAATGCTTGCTTTGGCAGGGATTTCGGTGGATCCGGCCGAGGTGCTCGCGTCTGGCGAGGCTTACGAAGTGTGGGCTCGGATGATCACCGCCCAGGGTGGGGATCCTGCGGCCGCCTTGCCGCGTCCTGCTCATGTGCATGTGGTCGAGGCGCCTGCTTCGGGGGTGCTGACTTCGCTGGACGCCTACGCGGTCGGCGTCGCGGCTTGGCGACTCGGGGCCGGCCGGGCGCGGAAGGAAGACCCGGTGCAGGCCGCGGCGGGGATCTTGTGCCACGCGAAGCCGGGGGATGCGGTGGTGGCGGGGGAGCCGTTGCTGGAACTGCACACGGACACTCCGGACGCGGTGCCCGCTGCTCTCGCTGCTTTGGAGGGCGGGTTCTCGGTGGGCGCGGAGGCTCCCGTTGCGCGGGGGATCGTGCTGGAGACAGTTCGGCCCTGACCCGGTTCGAAGCGACGAAGCCCCTGCCCAGAGTTTGGGCGGGGGCTTCGTTCTTGCTTCTCACGCCTGGTTGTCCACACCTGTCCCGGGTTGTGGAGCAATCGGCCTCGGCGCGCTCTCCTCGCCGGGTTCGTCGGGTAGCGCCGGTAGAATGGGCATGGGCAGCCCCCCAGAGGAGGGCGGGGGTGGGCTTCGGTCCGGGTTTCGGAGGAGCGGGCTTCGGTCCGGGTCTCGGGGGCGGGCTTCGGCTCAGGTTTGGCCGAGGCGCATGGTCTTCAGGTCGTAGCGGGTGTCGCATTCTCTGGCCACGGTGGGGAAGTGCGAGTCGGTGACGCCGTGCGGCTGGCGGCGGTGAGACGACGAAGCCCCCATCCGGGTCCCGGACGGGGGCTTCATCGTTCAACGCTCTCAGTCGGTCGACTCGTCCGAGTCGCCACCGGCCTTGGCCTTCGCGTCCGCGGCCTTGGGCGACCGGCCGTTGCGCGAGCTGGCGCGGCGCGGCTGGCGCGGGGCGGGCGGCGGCGGGGCGATCTGCTGCACCGCCGGCCCGCCGCCGAGCATCAGCTCCGCGAAGGTCGCCATCGCTTCGTCCAGCTGTCCGCCGATGCGGCGCACCGACTCGTCGTTGCTGCGGCGCACCAGCGAGTCCACCGCGTCGGTGTCCGGCTGCTTCGACAGCGTGCCTTCGACCTTCGACAAACCGCTGCGGACCGAGCCGTCCAGGTCGCCGATGCGTCCGGTGACGTCGTCTTCGACCTTGTCGATGCGGCTGGACAGGTCGTCGAGACGCTGGGTGATCGTTTCGAGCTTCGTGCCCACCGCGTCGAGCCGGGCGGCCGGGTCGATCATCTCCCCGGTGTCGGAGACCGCGCTCTTCAGCGCGTCGGTCGCGGTGGCGATGCGTTCCTTCGTCGCGCGGTCGAGTTCGTCGACGCGCGAGCGCAGTTCCTGGTCCGTCGTCTCGATCCGCTCGCGCAGCGACGTCTCGGCCATCTCGATCCGGTCGCGGATCGGGCCCTGCGTGGCCTGCGGCAGCGACTCCAGCTTCGCGTCCTGCTTGTCCAGGTGCCCGCCCAGCTCGTCGAGCCGGCGGTGGATGTTCTGCAGCTTGTCCTCGAGCCCGTCCATCCGGCCCGCGACGCCCTCGAACCGCGCCGCCACGCCGTCGAGGCGTCCGTCGAGCTGGGCGAAGGGCTTCGCCAGCTTGTCGACGATGCTCTCCACCGCGTGCGTGAGCGCGGCGATCGCGTTGTCCTGCGACTCCAGCCGCGTCATCGCCTCGTCGAGGCGTTCCGCCAGCACCCCGACCTCGGTCCGGTCCGGCAGTTCCGACAGCCGCTTGCGCACCGCGCCCAGGGAGTCCACCGGCGCGAGCCGGGCGTAGATGTCGTCGAGCGCGTCGAAGATCTGCTGCTGCTCGCTCTCACGAACCTCGGCCGCGCGCACCAGCATGTTGCGCATCCGGTCGAACGACGGAGCGGCAATGTGGTTGTCAGTGGTCACTGCGGTGTCCTTCGTCGGCGGGGAAAATGGAAGGGACTGACCCGAGCTTATCGATGAAGAAAATTGCTGTGCGTATGGCCCCCGGGGAACGCGGATAACGACCGTGCCACCCGGATGGCCGATTCCTTGCGCACAGTGCTGAGCAGAGGGTTGTTCCGGTGCTCTCGGTTACGGCCAGGTAGGGGAATGACAGCGAGGCTACCGTTGGAGCATGTCGGACGTAACCCCGCTGAGCGCGGAGATCCTGCGCCGCGCGCCCAAGGTCCTGCTCCACGACCATCTCGACGGCGGCTTGCGGCCCGCCACGGTCGCCGAACTCGCCGAGGATCTCGGCTACCGGGACCTTCCCGCGACGGATCCGGACGAGCTGGGCCGCTGGTTCCGCGCCGCGGCGGACTCCGGTTCCCTCGTGTCGTACCTCGAAACGTTCGCCCATACGTGTGGCGTGATGCAGACCGAGGAAGCGCTGGTCAGGGTTGCCGCGGAAGCGGTCGAGGACCTGGCCGCGGACGGCGTGGCCTACGCCGAGCTGCGGTACGCGCCGGAGCTGTTCGTGGAACGCGGGCTGTCACTCGATGCAGTGGTTGAGGCTGTCCAGGAGGGTTTCGCCGAGGGGATGCGGAGGGTAGCCGCGGGCGGCGGCCGGATCCGGGTGCGGACCCTGTTGTGCGGGATGCGCCAGCACGCCCGCGCGCTCGAGATCGCCGAACTGGCGGTGCGCTACCGCGACGCCGGGGTGGCCGGATTCGACATCGCCGGACCGGAAGACGGATTCCCGCCCACTCGCAATCTGGACGCATTCGACTATTTGCGCCGGAACAATGCGCACTTCACTATTCATGCCGGCGAAGCGTTCGGCCTTCCGTCGATCGGCGAGGCAATCCAGTACTGCGGTGCGGAACGGCTCGGGCACGGCGTGCGGATCATCGACGACATCGCCACCGACGCCGACGGAAATGTCCACCTTGGACGGTTGGCCTCCTACGTCCGGGACCGGCGGATCCCGCTGGAAATCTGCCCCTCGTCGAATGTCCAGACGGGAACCGTGCCGTCGCTGGCCGAGCACCCCATCGGACTGCTCGCCCGGCTGCGCTTCCGCGTCACCGTCAACACCGACAACCGGCTGATGAGCGGCTGCACGATGACCAGTGAATTCGCCGCGCTGGCCGAGACGTTCGGCTCCGGCCTCGACGACTTCCGCTGGTTCACGATCAACGCCATGAAATCCGCGTTCCTCGATTTCGACGAGCGGCTCGAGCTGATCGAGAAGGTCGTCAAACCCGGGTACGCGGCGCTCGGCTGATTCCCGGCTCCCGCCCGCGGCCGCCCGGAAAGGCGGTTGCGTTCGTTAGCCATGCCAACTATCGTTCACTATGTAAGACATATTTCTCAAATAGTGAGACGGTGAACGGAATGGCGCAGGTCGAGACCGGGGAGCAGGTGCGGCAAAAAGGCAGCTCACGACGGTGGCTGATCCTCGCGCTCGGCCTCGCCGCGCAGACCGCCAGCTGCTCTTTCCTTTACGGGCTGCCGTTTCTCGTGCCCGCCATGCGCGAGGCCGACCGCCTGACGCTGGCGCAGGCGGGCACGGTCGTCGCGGCCCCGAGCATCGGCCTGCTGCTGACGCTCATCGCCTGGGGCGCGGCTGCGGACCGTTACGGAGAGCGCCTGATCATGGCGCTGGGCCTGGGTGTTTCGGGGTTACTCCTCGTGTACGCCGCCCTGTGGCACCACCCGGTTGGACTTCTCTTTGGAGTGTTTCTGGTAGCCGGTGCGTGCACAGCTTCGGTGAACGCGGCGAGCGGCCGGGTCGTGATGGGCTGGTTCGCGAAATCCGAGCGCGGCGTCGCGATGGGCATCCGGCAGACGGCGCAGCCGCTGGGCGTCGGAGTGGCCGCGCTCGGGCTGCCGCCGCTGGCCGCGCAGTGGGGGTTCCAGGCGGCGATGCTGCTTCCGGCCGCGCTCGCGGTCGGCGTGGCGCTGCTGGTGGCGGTGTTCGTCATCGACCCGCCGCGGCCGCCGCGCGCGGCGAAGGGGGAGCGGCCGCCGTCGCCGTATCGCAAGCCGTGGCTGTGGCGAGTGCACGGCGCGAGCGCGCTGTTGGTGGTGCCGCAGTTCGCCGTGTCCGCGTTCGCGCCGGTGTATCTGGTGTCGCAGCATCAGTGGACCGCCGCGCAGGCCGGGGTGTTCGTCGCGGTGGCTCAGGTGCTCGGCGCGCTCGGACGGCTGGCGTCCGGATACTGGTCGGACCGGGTCGGCAGCCGGTTGCGGCCGATGCGGCAGCTCGCGGTCGCCAGTGTCGTCGTGATGCTGCTGGTCGCGCTCGGCGACGCGACTTGGCTGTGGCTGGTGCTGGCCGCGCTGGTGCTGGCGGCGGTGATCACGGTGGCGGACAACGGCCTCGGCTTCACGGCGTCGGCCGAGCTCGCCGGGGTCGCGTGGTCCGGCCGCGCGATGGGGACGCAGAACACCGCGCAGAACATCGCCGCGTCGGCGACGCCGCCGTTGCTGGGCTTGGTGATCGGGGACAGCCGGTACGCGCTGGCGTACTGCGTGGCGGCGATTTTCCCGCTGCTGGCAATCGGTTTGGTTCCGGTTCGCGCGGAGTCCGAAAAGGACTAAGCGCGCACGCCGTCGAGAAAGAACGCCAGGTGCCGTCGCCAGGTTTCGGGTGATTCGCGGATCAAGGCCGACATCGCGGAGACCAGCGGGGCGAGGTCCGCGGGTTCGAAATCGGCGCGCAGCTGACCGGATTCCTTTGCCCGGTCGATGATTCGCGCGGCGTGCTCGAAACCGGCGCGGCACGCCTCCAGCACGGTGGGGCTCAGCGGCAACCGCCGGGCAAGCGCGTCGCTGAGGCCGTGGTCCTTGGCCTGCAACGCGAACAGCCCGTCGAGGAATCCGGTGAAGCCCTGCCACGGGTCCGGTTCCGCCAGCGCCTGCGTCGCCAGCTCGTCCAACGCGGCGAGCTGTGCGGGCAGGATCGCGTCGACGAAGGCTTCGCGGGTCGGGAAGTGCGCGTACAGCGTGCCGATGCTGACCCCGGCGCTGCGGGCGATCTGCTCCAGCGGCGCGTCGAGGCCGTGCTCGCCGAACGCGCGCGTCGCGGCGGCCAGCAGCTTGTCGCGGTTGCGGGCGGCGTCCGCGCGCAACGGCTTCGATCCGGTGGCCATGGGTCCCATCGTACAAAGTCGAGGGTGTCCTCAGTTTTTGTGGTAGCTTGGCGAACGAAGTCGAGGGCACCCTCGGTTTATCTCTGGGGAAGGAACCACGCCATGACCACCCGACCGACCGCTGTCGTGCTCGGAATCGGACCCGGCCTCGGGATGTCGATGGCCCGCCGGTTCGCCGACGAGGGGTACCAAATCGCGCTCGTTTCGCGTTCCGCTGAGCGGCATCCCGCCTACCTGGCCGAACTCGACAACGCGGAAGCGTTCGTCGGCGACGTCCGGAATGGAATCGGAGCGACGCTCGACCAGATCGCCGAACGGTTCGGCCGCATCGACGTCGCCTACTACGGCCCGGCCGCGATCGAACCGGACAGCATGCCCACGGACATCACCGACGCGACCGTCGATGCCGTCGAGAAGGCGATGAGCTGGGTGTATCCGGCGGTCGAGGTGGTCGGCACCCTGCTGCCGGGCATGCTGGAGCGCGGCCGCGGCGGATTCCTGTTCGCCGGCGGGCTCAGCGCGGTGCGGCCGATGCCCGCGCTCGGCGCGCTCGCGGTGTCGTCAGCGGCGCTGCGGAACTACGCGCGGACGCTGCACGAGAGGCTGGCCGGGACCGGCGTGTACGCGGGCAGCCTCATCATCGGCGGACTGGTCGAACGCGGCGACATCCACCGGATGGTCGTGTCGCAGCGGGAAAAATACGGCGACGCTGGCGGTCACACCCTGAATCCGGATGCGATCGCCGGCGTCGCCTGGAAGATGTTCTCCGCCGGGGACCCGGCCGAGAGCGTGTTCGACGCCCTCTAGCAGGTTCAGACCACCGTGAGGCGGTTCTCGAAGTCCTCCACCAGCTTGCGCCAGGCGCTCTGCTCGGTGTCGAACGGCGCGCTCGGCTCGAGCCGGCTCGGGTCCGGCCGGAGCACGAACGACACGAGCCAGCCGAGGCTTTCGTTGGCCGCCAGCGCGGTTTCGACGGTGTCGTCGCCCGCCCATTCGGCGGCGTCGGTGATCAGCTCGACGGCCAGTTCCAGCTGGGTCGGGTCGATCGACTCCGGGCCCTCGGCGATGTCCTCGTCGAGGCCGGGGAACACGTAGGTGTTGTCCGGGTCGACCTCGATCTCCAGTTCGTCGGCCGCCGCCTTCTCGCGCACCTCGTCCCAAGTGGACACGCCGGCGAGGTCGGTGTCGGCCAGCTCGTCGCCCGCCTTGATCGCCTTGAGCAGCGCCTTCGGCGAGCCGAACACGTCGATCTCGCCCTCGCTGCCGAGGAACACCGGCTTGTCGTCGAGGTAGCAGCGCAGCGTGTAGTACTCCGCGCCGGACGTGACGATCTTGATCGGGTCGATGCCGACCTCGCCCCAGAAGCCGACCGGCTCGTCCTCGGCGTCCTCGTCGTCGGCGTCGACCGCTTCGAGGTCCTCCGGTCCGCCGTCCTCTTCCCCGGCCTCCGCCTCGGCGGATTCCTCGTGGAAGGCGGCCAGCTCCTCGGCGGTCTGCTCCAGCACCGCGGCGTCGACGTCCGGCACGGTCACCAGGTTGTCGATCGCGTCGAGCACCGTGTCCCACTTCTCGGAGACGGCCTTCGACAGGTCGTTCCACAGCGCTTCGCCCTCGCGCCCGGTGAACGGCAGCCGGCCCTGCTCCAGCAGCGAGAAGCCCTCGTACGCGTCGAGCACCTCGTGCACCTCGTCCAGCTCGCACACGTCGGCGAGCGAACGGACGATGCCGACGATCTCGGCCAGCTCGCCGATCGTCCACGAGTCCGGCTCCTCGGCGACCAGCTCGGGCACGCCGACGAGGTCGTAGGAGTGGTCGTCGTCCGGGATCAGCTCGGGCACGTTCAGCGCCGGCACCGCGTCCCACGCCGGGTGGTCGAGCAGGTCGTGCTGCTCGGCCGTGCGCACGAAGGCGGCCAGGTGGGCGGCGTCCGGGAAGGCGTACAGGTCGTCCTCGTCGCCGAGGAACGCTTCCCACTCCTCGCCGTCCTCCCGCCACCGCGGGGCCCAGAGGGTGACCACGTCGCCCTGCGGCAGCCCGAGCTCGATCGGGATGATGTCCTGTGCCATTGCCGAATCCTCCGCGAGTACCGCCCGTGTGCGCGCCCGCCTGCCTGTGGCCCCTCCGGCGACGCGCGGTACCGGAAGCCTACGGGTTGGGGCAAGTGCCCGCGATCTCCCCTGCACCTGCGGCCGGGCCCGGGATGGCACGATAGGCCCCGCGATGACTCTCACCGACCTCCTGCCAGCGGATCCCGACGCAGATGCCCTGTTCGAAGCCTTCACGACGTGGACGGCCGAACGGGGGATCGAGCTGTATCCGGCGCAGGAGGAGGCGGTGATCGAGGTCGTCTCCGGGGCCAACGTCATCCTGTCGACCCCGACCGGTTCCGGCAAAAGCCTCGTCGCGGTCGGCGCCCACTTCACCGCGCTCGCCCACGGCAAACGCAGTTTTTACACCGCGCCGATCAAGGCGCTGGTCTCGGAGAAGTTCTTCCAGCTCATCGAGATCTTCGGGGCTGATCAGGTCGGCATGATGACCGGTGATTCGAGCGTCAACGCCGACGCCCCGATCATCTGCTGCACGGCGGAAATCTTGGCGAACATCGCGTTGCGCGACGGCGCCGGCGCCCCGGTCGGCCAGGTCGTCGCGGACGAGTTCCACTTCTATTCGGAACCGGACCGCGGCTGGGCGTGGCAGGTCCCGCTGATCGAGCTGCCGAACGCGCAGTTCGTGCTCATGTCGGCCACGCTCGGCGACGTTTCGTTCTTCGAAAAGGACCTGACCCGGCGGACCGGACGGCCGACCGCGGTGGTCACTTCGGCGCAGCGGCCGGTGCCGCTGACCTTCCGGTACGCGCTCACGCCGCTGCACGAGACGATGTCCGAGCTGCTCAACGGCGGTCAGGCGCCGGTGTATGTCGTGCATTTCTCGCAGGCCGCGGCCATCGAGCGGGCGCAGACGCTGATGAGCATCAACGTCACCACCAAGGCGGAGAAGGAGGCGATCGCCGACCTGCTCGGCGACTTCCGGTTCTCCGCCGGGTTCGGCAAGACGCTCTCGCGGCTCGTGCGGCACGGCATCGGCGTGCACCACGCGGGCATGCTGCCGAAGTACCGGCGGCTGGTCGAAACGCTCGCGCAGTCCGGGCTGCTGAAGGTGATCTGCGGGACGGACACTCTCGGCGTCGGCATCAACGTGCCGATCCGGACCGTGGTGTTCTCGGCGCTGACGAAGTACGACGGCGTGCGGCAGCGGCATTTGAAGGCGCGCGAGTTCCACCAGATCGCCGGACGCGCGGGCCGCGCCGGGTACGACACCGACGGGTACGTCGTCGTGCAGGCGCCGGATCACGTGGTGGAGAACGCGAAGGCGCTGGAGAAGGCGGGCGACGACCCGAAGAAGAAAAAGAAGATCGTCCGGAAGAAAGCGCCGGAGGGTTTCGTCAACTGGACCGAGAGCACGTTCGACCGGCTGATCGCGGCCGAGCCGGAACCGCTCACGTCCAGCTTCCAGGTCAGCCACTCGATGCTGCTGAACGTGATTTCGCGGCCGGGCAACGCGTTCGACGCGATGCGGCACCTGCTGGAGGACAACCATTCGGACCGTCCGACGCAGCGGAAGCTGATCCTGCGGGCGATCGAGATCTATCGTTCGCTGCTCGCCGCCGGGGTCGTGGAAAAACTGCCCGAACCGGACGCCGAAGGCCGCATTGTCCGCTTGACGGTGGACCTGCAGTTCGATTTCGCGTTGAACCAGCCGCTTTCGCCGTTCGCCTTGGCTGCCATCGAACTGCTGGACATGGAGTCGCCGTCGTACGCCCTGGACGTGGTGTCCATTGTGGAATCCACAGTGGACAACCCGCGGCCGGTGCTGTCGCAGCAGCAGTTCAAGGCGCGCGGCGAGGCCGTGCAGGCGATGAAGGCCGACGGCATCGAGTACGACGAGCGGATGGAGCTGCTCGAGTCCGTCACGTATCCGAAACCGTTGGAGGAGCTGCTCAACGCGGCCTACCAGTCGTATCGCGCCGGACATCCGTGGGTGGCGGATTACGAGCTGTCGCCGAAATCGGTGGTGCGCGACATGTACGAGCGCGCGATGAACTTCGTGGAATACGTGGGCTTCTATCAGCTCGCGCGTTCCGAGGGGTTGGTGCTGCGCTACCTCGCCGACACCTACGACGCGTTGCGGCACACCGTGCCGGACGAGGCGAAAACCGAATCGCTGCAGGATCTCATCGAATGGCTCGGCGAATTGGTGCGCCAGGTCGACTCGAGCCTGCTGGACGAATGGGAAGCGCTGCGGCATCCGGACGAGGAAGGCCCGGTGTCGCACCGGCCGCCGCCCGAGCCGCCCGCGGTCACGCGCAACGAGCGGGCGTTCCGCGTGCTGGTGCGCAACGAACTGTTCCGCCGGGTGGAGCTGGCCTCGCGCCGGGCGTACGACGAGCTGGGCGCGCTGGACGCCGCATCCGGCTGGGACGCCGACGCCTGGGAAGACGCGATCGAGGACTATTTCGACGAACACGATTCGCTCGGTATTGGGCCGGACGCGCGTGGTCCGGCTTTGCTGCTGATCGAGCAGGAACCGGATGTGTGGCGGGTGCGGCAGATCTTCGACGATCCCGCCGGAGATCATGACTGGGGGATCAGCGCGGAGGTCGATCTGCGCGCCTCGGACGAGGTGGGCAGTGCGGTGGTGCGGATCGTGGACGTGAATCAGTTCTGAGGACGCTTGGCCGGGATTCGGGCGGTCCGGGCGGGAACCCTGAGCCAGCGCTCCCGCACGGCCTCGAACACCTTTGACAGCAAGGGAAATCTGGTCCGGGGCAGGCCGATCAGCTCGCCATGAGCATGGAACGCGCGTCCAACCCGTCGAACCACAGACCGATCGCCAGCCCCGCGGCGGCTTCCAACAGGGCGGCCCGCTCCAGGCCGCCCGCGGGCAGGGGAGTGCAGCCCAGATCCTGGACCAGCTCCGTTGCCACGGCGACCGCCTCGGGAGCACCGCACAGCGGGACCCCGAGCGGACGGCCTTCGAATAGCGGCGGAGTCATCCGCCAGACGTCCACATGGGCGAGGTTGAACGCCTTCACCACCGAAGCGCCGGGAGCGTATTCGGCGATCCGCGCGGCCACCGGTTCACCGGTCGCGCCGGGGGTGTTGGTGCAGTCGAGGAGGACTTTGCCGGTGAGGTCGAGCGGGGTGAGCAGGGCTTCGAGGGCGGTGGAGGGGACGGCGAGCAGGATGGCGTCCGCTCGGGCGGCGGCGTCGGCCCAGTCCAGGACCTCGGCGCCGAGTTCGGCGGCCAAGGCGGCCGCACCCTCGGGGGAGCGGCCGGAAACGGTCAGGTCGTGCCGGGTCCATTGGCCGCCGAGGGCGGAAGCCATGCCGCCGGTGCCGAAGAGGGCGATGCGCATGGGAAGGTCTCCTGTCGTCGCGTGGTTGTACGGAAGCGACGTTATGGACCAGGGCAGGAACCGAAAGGTAACCATGGAGTTCATCGCCGACTGCCGTACCCGGCTCGCGTTCGACCTGGTGGCGAACACCTGGCATCCGGTCGTGCTGTGGACGTTGAAGAACGGCCCGCTGCGGCACGGTGAACTGCGCACGCGCATCGGCGGGATCAGTGCGAAGGTGCTCACCGAAGCAGTGCGCAAGCTGGAACGCGACGGGCTCGTCGAACGCGCGGACGGGGCGTATCAGCTCACCGAGCTAGGCGTGAGTTTTCTCGGTCCGATCGAGGGATTCGGGCGCTGGGCGGCGGAGTACGGCGACCAGGTGCTCGAAGCGCAGCTCGCTCACGAGGGCAACGGCCTGGCTCGCGCCAGCTCCAGCAGCGGCACGGCCGCCGCGGCGTCGGTGACCAGCGTCGAAACCAGCCCGGACCGCAGCACCGCGTCCACCGCCTCGGCTTTCGGCTGGCTGTAACCGATCGCGATCACCTCGGGGACCGCCATCAGCTCCTCGTGGCTGATCGCGAGCACGTGGTGCGCCAGCCCGGTGCCGAGCGAGTTGCCGTCCGCGTCGAACAGCCGCGCGGCGACCTCGGCGGTCGCGCCCCGGGCCGCGATGGCGGCGCGTTCGGCCTCGTCCAGCGCGTCGTACACGGTGGATTCCCCGGCCTCCCAGGAACCGATGCTCACCACGGCCTTGGTGAGTTTTCCGAACTGCGCGAACGTTTCCGCGATGCCCGGCTGGTGGCGCAGGATCTCGGTGGTCCGCCGGTCGGGCAG
Organism: Streptomyces sp. AA4; assembly: GCF_000158875.1. Taxonomy (NCBI): domain Bacteria; kingdom Bacillati; phylum Actinomycetota; class Actinomycetes; order Kitasatosporales; family Streptomycetaceae; genus Streptomyces; species Streptomyces sp. AA4. The sequence continues at coordinate 576,522 of NZ_GG657746.1, forward strand.
GACGAGCGGGCCGAAGATCGGGTACGAATCGCCGCCGGACACCGACGTCACGCGGCTGACCGTCTCCACCGAACGGCCGCGCATGTCCATCCCGGCCTGCACCCCGCACAACTGCACGATCGGGCAGCGCGGCAGGGTCCGGATCGCCTCGGTCATCGCGTTGACCGACCGCGCCCAGGCCAGCCCGATGACGTCGTCCGGGGTCGCGATCTCCTCCAGCAGCCGGGCGGCCAGCGCGCCGACCTGCTTGCGGACGACCTCCCTCGGCTCCTTTTCGGATGCTCGTTCGAGCACGAGCACGCGGTCCAGCCGGTAGGCGCGGCGGAGGTCGTCGGACAGCTGCACGTCGATCGGAGCGGGCAGGTCGAACTCGATCCGCACCAGCCCGGACTCGAGTGCCGTGTCCAGCATCCGCGCGACCTTGAACCGGCTCATGCCGAACTCGTCGGCGATCTCCAGTTTCGACGCGCCCTGCACGTAGAACCGCCTGGCCATGGTGGCCAGCAGCAGCGTCTCGGTCAGCGGCAGTGGCCCCTTTTTCCTGCTCACATGAGCAGGATAGCGCAAAAATGAGCTTTGCTGGTTGACGGATCCGCAGGCAGGGGCCTGTAATGCCTACGCATGTTACCTACGGCATAAGTCAATATCGCTCAAATGAGCATCTTGGAAGGTGATGAGGCATGCGCGCCGCGATCGTGGACCGGCCCGGGGAGATCCGGGTCGGCGAGGTTCCCGATCCGAAGCCCGGGGAGCGCCAGGTCGTCGTGAAGGTGGGTGCCTGCGGGATCTGCGGCACGGACCTGCACATCGCCGACGGGCATTTCCCCCCGACCCCGTATCCCATCGTCCCCGGGCACGAGTTCTCCGGGGAGATCGTCGAACTGGGCGCGGACGTGCCCGCCGAATGGAAGGTCGGCGACCGGGTCGCGGTCGACCCGTCGATCTACTGCGGATACTGCACGCCGTGCCGGTCCGGGCACGGCAACCTCTGCGCGAACTGGAACGCGACCGGCGACACGGTCAACGGCGCGTTCGCCGAGTACGTGGCGGTGCCCGCGGACACCTGCTACCGGATACCCGACGCGATGACCTGGGAACAAGGCGCGCTGGTCGAACCCGTTTCCTGCGCGGTGCACGGCGTGCGCCGGATCGGCGTGGAGGCGGGCGAACGCTTCCTCGTGGTCGGCGCGGGCACGATGGGCCTGATCATGCAGCAGCTCCTGCTCCGGGCGGGCGCGCACGTGACGATGGTCGACCGCAACGCCGACCGGCTGCCTCGCGCGACTGACCTCGGCGCGGCCGCGGTGGCTTCCGATGTGTCCGAATTGGACGATGAACGCTTCGACGCAGCCGTGGACTGCACCGGTGCGGCACCCGCCATCGAGGCCGCCTTCAACGCGCTGCACCGCGGTGGCCGGTTGCTCGTGTTCGGCGTCGCTCCGGCCGAAGCACGCGTCGCGCTTTCGCCGTTCCGCATCTACAACGACGAGATCACCATCGTCGGTTCGATGGCGGTGCTGAACAGCTACGGCAACGCGCTCGACCTGGTCGCGAACGGCTACATCGACACCGAAGCGCTGATCACCGACACCCTGCCGCTCGAGCAGTACCCCGAGGCACTGGCGAAAATGCGCAGCGGGTCCGGCCTCAAGATCCAGGTGCTGCCCGGAGGTGGCGGCCGTGCGTAAACTCCTGTGCCTCCTTGCCGCGACAGCGTTGTTAGTGACGGGATGCGCCGGAGCCGGGGCGCTCGGCACCGGCGGGCGGACACTGGTCGTCGCGATCGTGTCCAATCCGCAGATGAAGGACGCCATCTCGCTCAAGGGCGAGTTCGAGCAGGCCAACCCCGGGATCAAGCTCAAGTTCGTTTCCCTGCCGGAAAACGAGGCCAGGGCGAAGATCACCGCGTCCACCGCCACCCAGGGCGGCGAGTTCGACGTGGTGATGATCAGCAATTACGAGGCTCCGCAATGGGCGGCCAACGGCTGGCTGGAGAACCTCGAACCGCACATGAAGGCGACGCCGGGTTACGACGAGGCCGACTTCATCCCGAGCATCCGGCAGTCGCTGTCGTACGAGAACCAGATGTACGCGGTGCCGTTCTACGGCGAATCGTCCTTTGTGGTCTATCGCAAGGACCTGTTCCAGAAGGCCGGGCTGACCATGCCGGCTCATCCGACGTGGCAGCAGATCGCCGATTTCGCCGCGAAACTCGACGACAAGCAGGCCGGTATTTCCGGAATCTGCCTGCGCGGCAAGCCGGGCTGGGGCGAAAGCCTCGCGCCGTTCACCACGGTCGCGAACACCTTCGGCGCGCAATGGTTCGACAAGAACTGGAACGCGAAGCTGACCAGCCCGGAGTTCACCAAGGCGGCGAACTTCTACGTGAACCTGCTGCGCGAGCACGGCGAGGTCGGCGCTTCGAGCGCCGGGTTCACCGAATGCGGCACGAAGTACGCCCAGGGCAACGCCGCGATGTGGTACGACGCCACGTCGATGACCGGCACCACCGAGGACCCGAAGAGCAGCCACGTCGGCGGCAAGAACGGTTACGTCGCCGCGCCGGTCGACAAAACGCAGGCGAGCGGCTGGCTCTACACCTGGGCGCTGGGCATCCCGAAGGTCGGCAAGAACAAGGACGACGCCTGGAAGTTCATGGCGTGGATGACGAACAAGGAGTACGCGAAGAAGGTCGGCGAGACCTACGGCTGGAACCGGGTGCCGCCGGGCACGCGCAAGTCGACCTACGAGATCCCGCAGTACAAGGAAGCCGCGAAGGCCTACGCCCAGCCCACGCTGGACGGCATCGCGGCGGCCAACCAGCAGACGACGATGGCGAACCCGGTGCCGTACCCGGGCATCCAGTTCGTCGGGATCCCGGAGTTCCAGGACCTCGGCACCCGGGTCAGCCAGCAGCTGTCCGCCGCGATCGCCGGTCAGACCTCCGTCGCCGACGCGCTCGCGCAATCGCAGAAATACGCGGAATCCGTCGGAAAGTCGTATCAGGAGGTGCAGCGATGAGCACCCTCTCCGTCCCCGCCGGAACCGCGCCGGCGACCGTGAAGCCCGCCGCGAAGAAGGTGACCGGTTCGGCCGGGAAGCGGCGGCTGCCGCTGCTTCCCGCGCTGATCTTCGTGATCGCGGTGACACAGATTCCGTTCCTGCTCACCGTGTTCTACTCGTTCCAGTCGTGGAACCTGGTGCGTCCGGGCTCGCGGCATTTCGTCGGCTTCCGCAACTACGTCGACGTCTTCACCGACACGACGTTCCTCGGCGCACTGCTGAACACCGTCGTGCTCACCGTGGTTTGCGTGTTCCTTTCGCTGCTGCTCGGACTCGGGCTCGCGGTGCTGCTGGACCGCAAGTTCCTCGGCCGCGGGTTCGTCCGGACGCTGCTGATCACGCCGTTCCTGATCCTCCCAGCGGCCGGTGCGCTGCTGTGGAAGACCACGGTGTTCGACCCGACGTACGGTCTGCTGCACTTCGTGTTCGGCACCGACACCGACTGGCTTTCGCAATTCCCGCTGGCCGCGGTGATGGCGCAGATCATCTGGCAGTGGACGCCGTTCATGACGCTGCTGATCCTCGCCGGGCTGCAGAGCCAGTCGAAGGAGGTGCTGGAGGCGGCGTCGGTGGACGGCGCGAGCCGCTGGCGCACCTTCGGGTCGATCACTCTGCCGCACCTGTCGCGGTTCCTGCAGCTGGCCACGCTGCTCGGCGCGATCTACATCGTGAACAGCTTCGACGCGATTTTCCTGATGACGCAAGGCGGTCCGGGCACGGCCAGCACGAACCTGCCGTTCTACATCTACCAGCGCGCGTTCGAGGGCTTCGACATCGGACAGTCGTCCGCGATGGGCGTCGTCGTGGTCATCCTGACGATGATCGTCGCGACGTTCGCGCTGCGGCTGATGTTCCGCGCGTTTTCCGTGGACGGAGGAGTCAAGTGACCGCAACCGCCACCGCCTCGACCGCCGCGACCGGCACCGCGCCGCCTCCGCCGCGCCGGACCAAACGCCGCTACGGTCCGGGCACGCTGACCGTCGCGACCTGGATCATCGCGATCCTGTTCGTTTTCCCGTTGCTGTGGATGATTCTCACCGCGTTCAAACAGGAAAACGACGCGTACACCGATCCGCCGAAGCTGTTCTTCACGCCGACGTTCGACCAGATCTCGAACGTCCTCAACAGCGGTTTCCTGCCGTATCTGGGAAATTCGGCGTTCGTCACGGTGATTTCGACGCTGCTCGTGCTGCTGCTGGGAATCCCGGCCGCGTACGCGCTGTCGCTGGCCCCGGTCAAGGGCACGAAGAACGCGCTGGGCTTCTTCCTGTCGACCAAAATGCTGCCGATCGTCGCGGCGATCATCCCGCTGTACGTGATCTCGCAGAACACCAACCTGCTGGACACGGTGTGGGCGCTGATCATCCTGTACACCGCGATGAACCTGCCGCTCGCGATCTGGATGATGCGGTCCTTCTTCCTGGAAGTGCCCGGCGAAATGATCGAGGCGGCGCGGATCGACGGGGCGAACCTGCCGACGTTGCTGCGCAAGATCATCATGCCGGTGGTCGCGCCTGGAATCGCCGCGACCGCGCTGATCTGCGTGATCTTCTCCTGGACGGAGTTCTTCTACGCGGTCAACCTCACCGCCGCCCGGGCCGGCACGGTGCCGGTGTTCCTGGTCGGCTTCATCACCAGCGAGGGCCTGTACTGGGCCCAGCTGTCCGCCGCCGCGCTGCTGGCCTCGCTGCCGGTGATGATCGTGGGCTGGATCGCGCAGAACCACCTGGTGCGCGGCCTGTCCATGGGCGCTGTGAAGTAAGGGAGAACGCAGATGTCCGCTGAAGTGATTTACGACCAGGCGTCGCGTGTCTACCCCGGCAACCCGGGCGTCCGCGCGGTCGACCAGTTGAGCCTCGAAGTGCCGGACGGCGAGTTTCTCGTGCTCGTCGGCCCGTCCGGCTCGGGCAAGTCCACCGCGCTGCGGATGCTCGCCGGGCTGGAGGACGTCAACGAAGGCTCGATCCGGATCGGCGACCGCGACGTCACCGACCTGCCGCCGAAGGACCGGGACATCGCGATGGTGTTCCAGTCCTACGCGCTGTACCCGCACATGACGGTCGCCGACAACATGGGTTTCGCGTTGAAATTGCGCGGTTTCTCGTCGGCCGACATCAAGAAGCGGGTCGACGAGGCGGCCGCGATGCTGGATCTGTCGAAGTTCCTCGACCGCAAGCCGAAGGCGTTGTCCGGCGGGCAGCGGCAGCGGGTCGCGATGGGCCGGGCGATCGTGCGCGAGCCGAGCGTGTTCCTGATGGACGAGCCGCTGTCCAATCTGGACGCGAAATTGCGCGTCGAAACCCGGGCCAACATCGCGAAACTCCAGCAACGGCTCGGCACGACGACCATCTACGTGACCCACGACCAGGTCGAGGCCATGACGATGGGCGACCGGGTGGCCGTGCTGAAGGACGGGGTGCTGCAGCAATGTGACGCGCCGCGGTCGCTGTACGAGAAGCCGGCGAACTCGTTCGTGGCCGGGTTCATCGGGTCGCCGGCGATGAACCTGGCGACGCTGCCGCTGTCCGACGGTGGCGTGCAACTGGGTGACCTCGTCGTGCCGCTGCCGACCGAGGTGCGGACGGCGGCGGCTGGGCTGTCGGAGATCGTCTTCGGCATCCGGCCGGAGTCGCTGCGCCTGGTCGGCGAGGCCGAGGAAGGCTTCGAACTCGTCGTGGAGCTGGTCGAGGAACTGGGCGCGGACGCGTACCTGCACGGCAAGGTCGGCGACGACCGGTTCGTGGTCCGGGTCGACGGACGGACGCCGCCGCGGATCGGCGACAACGTCCGGGTGGCGCTGCGCGGCGAAGGCGAGACGCACGCGTTCGATCCGAAGACGACGCTGCGGTTGGGCTGAGCGGGAGTGTCGGTGCCGGGTCTCCGGCACCGACACCTAGCTCTCACGGGGGAGGCGCTTCCCCCTGGCGTCCGATCCTTTCTCGCACGGTTCGGACGACGCTTGACGCATGTCGTTGAAGCAAGCCGAATTGCGCAAGTGGCCGGGTTACACCGCCGCGATCTGGGGAGTGGTGTTCGCGATCCCCAGCTTCGTCTGGGCGACCGGCAGCACCTTCGGTGCGCAGTCCACGGTGTCGCCGCCCCTGGTGAAACTCGCACAGGACCGGGTGCCATGGTTTGTCGCCGTCCTGGTGATCACCGGGCTGCTGAAGGTTTTCGGTGCGGTGATCGGAGTCGGCCTGACGCGTCCGCGCGGCCAGTGGCTCAGCCGGGCGATGGTGTTCTGCGGCGGTGGGGCCGCGATCCTGCTGACCTGGCACGGCGGGCTGTTCGTCGTGCAGGGCGTGCTGGTCAAGACCGGAGCCTTCGCCGTTGAACCAACTGAGCTGATCAACTGGTATCTCTACCTCTGGGGACCGTGGTTCCTCGCAGGCGGTCTCGCGTTCGCCGGGGCCGTCGCGCAGTACGTCCGGCATTGCGCGGACCGGCGCACATTGACGCGTTACGGAGTGGTCGGCGCACTCGGTGCGTTGGCGCTGTCGGTGGCCGCGGTCGCGACGGGCATTGGGTGAGTCAGCGGAGGGCTCCGGCGAGGACGGTGGCCGCCATCTGGCGCACGGCTTCCTCGCTGGGCGGCTCGCCGGTGCGGTCGGCGAAGAGCAGGTGACCGGCCCCGATGAGGGTCGGGGCGAGTGTCTGCACGTCCGCATCCGGAGCCAGCCGGCCGAGTTCCTTTTCCGCGGCAAGGTAATCCGCGAGCACGTGTGCCGCGTCGGTCGCCAGCGGAATCCCCGGACCCGGCCGTGCGGCACGGAGCCGGTGCCGGAGTTCGTCGCGGAAGGTGATCAGGGCGACGATCGACACCGCGACCGACGAGAAGACTTCGGTGAGCACCTCGGCCACCGTCTCGACCAGGTCGCCGGTCCCGGCGTGCAGGTCGTCCGCCCGGGCTTCCAGGCGCTGGATCCGGTCGAGCACCAATGCGGCGAGAAACGCGTCGAAATCCTCGAAATGCCGGTGCAGCACGCCCTTCGCGCAATCCGCCTCGGTGGTGACAGCGCGACTGGTGAGGCCGCTCGGTCCGTCGCGCAGCAAAACCCGCTCCGCGGCGTCGAAAAGCTGGGCGCGCACGTCGCGGAGATGGATCCCGGTGGGCAACTTAACGGTCCTTCCTGGCCATAGTGGGCGCTTGCCCACTATGGTGGGCGCATGCCCACTTTACCCCGTCCCGAACCGCATCAGCACCGGACCATGGCGGAGTCGTTCGGCGTCGATCCCGAGCGCTACGACCGGGCGCGCCCGCGTTACCCGGACGAACTGGTGACCGCCGTTCTCGAGGCCAGCCCGGGGAACGAACTGCTCAACGTCGGCTGCGGGACCGGCATCGAAGGGCGGCAATTCCACGCCCGCGGCGCGGTCGTGCTCGGCGTGGAGCCGGACGTGCGGATGGCGGAGTTCGCCCGCCGCGATTTCCCGGTCGAGGTCGCGAAATTCGAGGATTGGGACCCGGCCGGACGAACCTTCGACGCGCTCGTGTCCGGGCAAGCCTGGCACTGGGTCGATCCGGCGGCGGGAGCCGCGAAAGCCGCGCAGGTGCTGCGTCCGGGCGGCCGGTTCGTCGCGTTCTGGCACGTGTTCCTGCCGCCGGAAGAAATTTCGCACGCGCTGGCGGACGCGTTGCGCCGGGCGATGCCGGACTCGCCGTTCAGCGGCAACTATCTGAAGAGCCCCAGTGCCGACGCCTATCAGCCGATGCTCGACAAAGCCGCAGTCGGGTTGGCCGGGACCGGCGCGTTCGGCAAAGCCGAGAACTGGCGTTACGACTGGACCCAGAATTACCGCCGCGACGAGTGGTTGGACCTGCTCGCCACCCAAGGCGGCGTCACCGTGGCGACGCCGGAGCAGCGCGACCAGATTCTGGCCGAGGTCGGCGCCGCGATCGACGCGCGCGGCGGCCACCTGACGACGAATTACTCGACCGCCGCGGTGACCGCCGTCCGACTTCCGTCGTGAGTGTTTATGCCGGTTAGAACCGGCATCGCCACTCACGAGGCCCCTACCCGACGGCGCATGACGGGCCGTCTCAGCCCGCACCCCGCGCGCCAGCCCGCACATCCGCCAGCTTGCGTGCCGCGGTGGTAGGGATGTCGTGAGTGTTTATGCCGGTGAGAACCGGCATAAACACTCACGAGGGGGTCACTCCTCCAGCGAAAGCGCTTGGCTCGGGCAGATGTTCACGGCCTCGCGCGCCTTCTCGACCAGCTCGCCGTCCGGGGTGTCGTTGAGGACGATGACCGTGCCGTCTTCCTCGCTCTGGTCGAACAGCGCGGGCTCGGTGAGCACGCACTGGCCCGCGCCGACGCACTTGCCGGTGTCCGCGATGATCTTCATGATGGCCTCTTCCTGGCTTGTGGTGGGAGCACTCTGATCTCTACCAGGTCACCGGCAACTGGTACAGGCCGAAGATCGTGGCGTCTTCCTTCACCGGGATCTCGTCGACCGGCAGCACGCTCTTCAGCGTCGGAACGCGGCGGAACAGCGTGTCGAACACGATCTGCAGCTCCATCCGCGCCAGGTTCTGGCCGAGGCACTGGTGCGGACCGAAGCCGAACGCGACGTGGTGGCGCGCGCCGCGTTCGAGGTCGAGCTTTTCCGGGCTCTCGAACACGTCCGGATCCCAGTTCGCGGCGTAGCCCAGCACGAGCACGCCCTCGCCGGCTTTGATCGTGACGCCGCCGATCTCGACGTCCTCGGTCGCGACCCGCGCGGTCGCGCCTTCGACGATCGTGAAGTAGCGCAACAGTTCCTCGACCGCGAGGAGCGTTTTGCCCGGGTCGGCCTCGATCGTCGCGCGCTGTCCGGGGTTCTCCAGCAGCCCGATGGTGCCGAGCGAAATCATGTTCGCCGTGGTCTCGTGCCCGGCGACCAGCAACAGGAACGCCAGCCCGATCATCGCGTCGTGGTCGTAGTTGCCTTGGTCGCGGCGTTTGACGATCTGCCTGCCGAGCAGGTCGTCGGTCGGGTCCTTCTCCTTCGCCGAGACCAGGCCGCTGAGGTACTCGCGCAGTTCCTCGGACGCCTTCTTGCGGTCCTCGACAGTGGTGCTGCGCCGGATGAGCGCCATCGTGCGCTGCTGGAAGTAGTCGTGGTCGGCGTACGGGACGCCGAGCAGTTCGCAGATCACCAGCGACGGCACCGGCAGCGACAGCTTTTCCACCAGGTCCGCCGGTTTCGGCCCGGCGAGCAGTTCGTCGATCAATCCGTCGACGATCTCCTGGATCCGCGGGCGCATCGCCTCGACCCGCTTCACGGTGAACTCGCCGAGCACCTCCCGGCGGGCCTCGCCGTGCTCGGGCGCGTCCATCCCGATCATGGCCTTCTGCTTGGCGTTGGTCAGGATCGCGGCCCCGCCCTCGGCCAGGAACGGGAAATTGGGCAGGAACCGGTCCGAGGAAAACCGGCGGTCGCCGAGGATCTGCCGCGCTTCCTCGTGCCGCGACGCCACCCAGGCCTCTTTGCCCCCGGGGATCTGCACGCGGGTGAGCGCACTCGCCTCGCGCATCCGGACGTACTGCTCCGGCTGCGAGAACGGGCAGGTGCGGGCGACCGGCATGCGGAGTTCTTCAGTGGCAGTCATCGTTTCCCCCTTCACCACGCCACCGGGAGGCAGTACAGCCCGAAGACGCCGGAGTCGTGTTTGAACGGCAACGCCTCGACCGGCGCGGCGAGACGCAGCGTCGGAATGCGGCGGAAGAGCGTGTCGAAGACGATCTGCAGTTCCATTCGCGCGAGGTTCTGGCCGAGGCACTGGTGCGCGCCGAAGCCGAACGCGACGTGGTGGCGGCCGCCGCGGGAGATGTCGAACTGTTCGGGCTCGGGGAAGACCTCGGGGTCGAAGTTCGCCGCGTAGCTCAGGCCGAGCACGCCCTCGCCGGCTTTGATGGTGACGCCCGCGATGTCCACGTCCTCGAGCGCGACGCGGGTGGTGGCGAATTCCGCGATGGTGAAATAGCGCAGCAATTCCTCGACGGCGTCGAGGGTTTTGCCCGGGTCTTCCTTGATCGCGGCGAGCGCGTCCGGGTTCTCGAGCAACGCGACGGTGCCGAGCGAAATCATGTTCGCGGTGGTCTCGTGCCCGGCGATGAGCAGCAGGAAGGCCAGCGACACGAGGTCGTCGTGGTCGTAGGAGCCTTCCTCGCGCTTCTTCTCGATCTGGCGGCTGAGCAGATCGTCCGCCGGTGCGGTTTCCTTCGCGGACACCAGGTCGGACAGGTATTTCTGCATCGCTTCGACCGAGGCGCCGCGCTCGTCGGCGGAGATCTCGCGGTTGAGGAGCCGCGAGCTGTGCTTCTGGAAGAAATCGTGGTCGGCGTACGGAACGCCGAGCTGCTCGCAGATCACCAGCGACGGCACCGGAAGCGACAGCGCGGACACCAGGTCGGCGGTCTGGTCGCCGGCCAGCATCGCGTCGAGGTGTTCGTCCACGATTTCCTGGATGCGCGGCTGCAGAGCCTTCATCCGCTTGACGGTGAACTCGCCGACGACCCCGCGCCGGGCCGGGCCGTGCTCCGGTGCGTCCATCCCGATCAGCGACGGACGCAGCTTCGGGCGGCGCTGCAGACCGTCTTTGAACAGGACCGGGAAGCCGGGGTTGAAGCGGTCCGAACTGAACCGCGGGTCGTTCAGCATCGCTCGCAGGTCCTCGTGCCGATGCAGGACCCAGGCGCGCTGACCGCTGCGTTCGAGCTCGACGTAGTGCGCGCGAGCGTCGCGGAACCGGTCGTATTCCGGCGGCGGCGCGAAGGGGCACGTCCGCTTCATCGGGAACGCGGCCTGCTCCGGCTGGGTGCGGCTGGGCTGGGCGACTTCGGTCATCTGAACCCCCTGTGGTGGGTTTGCCCCGTTACGGAATGAATGTGGAGGATTACATTCCGGTTCAGTGCCCAAGGTACCGAAGTGGAAGATCGCCGTCCACTAGCAACGGGGTGACAATTGCTGTCCGCTCCCGATCACTGGCACGTTTGCGCTGCTGGCCCGGCGTGCGAGAATGCGCGCCAACCGGGAAGAGGGAAGGCCGGGCATGAGTGCAGACCCCGAGACGCCGCTGCGGGCGGACGCGCAACGCAACCGCGACCAGATCATCGCCGCGGCTCGCGTCATCTTCGCCAGCCACGGTCCCGAGGTCCCGATGGAGGAGATCGCGCGCGCGGCGGGCGTCGGCGTGGGCACGCTCTACCGGCGCTTCCCGGACCGCGACGCGCTGATCCGCGCGGTGGCGGTGGACAACTTCGCGGGCGTGCTGGACCACGCGCGGCGGCTGTCGGTGGAAGCGCCGACGGCGTGGGAAGCGTTGGTGCAGCTGCTGTATCACGGCGCGGAACTGCAGTTGTCGATGCAGCTGGCCATGTTGTCGCAGCGGGCGCACGAAATTCTCAAGGACGACCCCGAGGTGGCTCAGCTGCGCGAAGCGGTGCTGCTCGAGGTCGAAGGGCTGGTCGACCGCGCGCAGGCCGAGGGGACGCTGCGCAAGGACGTGGGCGCGGGAGACGTCGCGGTGCTGTTCGCCCGGCTGATCCGCCAGCTGCCCGCGCACCGGTTGAAATCGCCGGAGATGGCCACGGCCCGCAACATCGCCATCATGATCGACGGCCTGCGCGCTGGTCCGGCGACCACGTTGCCGGGGCGGCCGATCGGCAAGGAAGACTTGCTCTGACTGCTTCTTTGGACGTGACGGGCGCTGCGGGGTTGCTCAGGCGGGGGTGATCTCACAACGGGCCATCGCGTTCCGGGCGGGGACGTCTTATCTCGTGAAGCCGGTGCGGAGCCGCCGGAAATCGCGAGAGGGGACGAATCATGAAGAACATCCGCCGAATCGCCATCGCGGTCGCTGTTGCCGGAGGCGCGACCGCGGTCTTCGCCGGGACGGCTGGTGCCGCGACCGCGGACTCGTCGGCGCTTCCGTGCACGGCGAACCAGTTCAGCACCAAGCTCGTCTACGGCGGGGCCGGCGCGGGCCAGCGCAACGCCGCGCTGCAGTTCACCGCGAACGAGGGCGAGCGGTGCGTCTTGTCCGGCCGGGCCGACGTCAATCTGGTCGGCGCGCACAACGTCCTGGTCAACAACGAGGCACCGGCCGACGCGCCGCCGGTGCTGATCGCGAACGGTTCGTCGGCATACGTGCCGCTGCACTGGACGGCGATCGGGTCCGACGACGAGCAGCAGACGCCGAACGCGCTGACCGTGACCGCTCCGGCCGACTCGAACCCGCACGGGGACCCGATCGACCCGAACGTGACGGTGGACTGGACCTTCGGCGCGGTAGACGCCGGCGCGGACAGCCACAACCTCGACGTCGGCACGCTGACGGCAGGCGAAGCGCCTGCGGCGTAACGGATTCCGGCTCAGTCGGGCGGGGCTGCGCGGGTCAGCGAATCGAGCACCCGCAGCAGCACCGCCCGGGCGGCGTCGCCCTCGGCCGCGACTGTCCACAGTAGATCCGCGACCTCGTGGTACGGGTCGACGTCGCTCGCGATGTGCTCGCCCTCGGGGGTCTCGACCATCGCGACGTCGTCGACGACCCAGAAGTCCGCGGTGATCGGGTAGGGCACGACGACGTCCGCGGGGATGATGCCGAAGCGGATGTTGGGGGTGCCGAGCAGCGCGAGCAGCTTGTGCACCTGCGCGATCATCACCTCCCGCGGCGCGTTCGGATAGCGCAGCGCGGCCTCGGAGGTGAGCAGTTCGATGGTGCGGCCGGGTTCGTAGAGGATCTGCTGGCGCTGCATCCGCGCCCGGACGGCCTCGGTGATGTCCTGTCCGCCGCCGTGGATCCGGGCGTGGGCGAGCAGCGTATGCCGCGCGTACTCCGGGGTTTGCAGTAATCCGGAGACAATTCGGAGATCTACTGCACGAATTCGTAGCGCTCTGGCCTCGCGGGCTATGGATTCCTCTTGTCTGGCCCGGTGTCCGTCGCGGACTTTGTCTTTCCAGCTGGCGTGCGCGTCGCGGACCTCGACGAGTTGCTCGCGCAGTTCCGCGGCCAGTTCCGGAGGCCCGCCGACCGCGGCGACCCAGGCGTCGAGATCGTCGTCGCCGACGGTCTGCCTGCCGTTTTCTATCTTGCTGACCTTGGGCGCGTTCCAGCCGATGGCCTTGGCGAAGTCCTTTCCGGTCTCGTATCCCGCGTCGACCCGGAGCCGGCGCAGGCGGTCGCCAAGCTCTGCCCGGCGTTTCTCGAAACTGGTAGGCACTCGCCCTCGCTATCGCATGCGGAATTCCTCGAACCCGATGGCATCTTCCCACACCTGGGGTCGAGTTTCGAGAAATCCTGGGGGCCTAGTGCGTCTGAATCGCCGCGCTGCCCTTGCCTCGCCTGCGCCGGTCGTCGTGCTCAGGCTTCCTGCGGGAAGAACTTGAGCAGGCCGGCGGGGATTTCGACGGCCGTCTCGGTGTCCGGCATGCCGCGTTCGTGCAGCTGCCGCAGCGCCTGCTCGTCGGTGACCCGGTATCCCTGGACGACAAACGTGCCGCGGTTGGTGCGATAAGCGTTGGGGCAGTTGCCGCCGGCGCTGGTGGTGCCGAGGAACTCGAGGGCGAGTGCTTCTTCGGACTGGGCGGGCTGCGGGGTCATGCGAAGTCCTCCTGACGTGCTGGCGGCGCCTGTACCGGACACGGGGTTGTCGAAATTTCCCCAATGGCTCATGTTGGCAGAGAATTTCGCGAAAGGATAGGGCTGTGGCGCGAAATGTTGGTGTCCGGTGGTCCTCGCTCAGGCGACTTCGGCGCGGGTGAGCGTCGGTGCGTCGACGAGATGGGAGCAGGCGTCGAGCTGCGGTCCGCCGCTGTTGTCCGGGCTGCCGAAACTGAGCCCGCGGCCGGGGAGGTCGATCGCGAACGGCGGAGGGCTGTGCGTCCGGCTCTCACACGGCATCAGGTGTGCCGCGTTACGGATGCCGCACTTCGTCGTCTTCGGTGCTAAGTGTGCCCACCGCGCACTGTTTCGGTTGCGGGCAAACAAAACCGCCGTTCCGGGGTAACCGGAACGGCGGTCTCGATGGACTCGAAGGTCAGACGCCGATGGGGTGCCAGACCGTTTTCGCTTCCAGGTATCGCCGGAGCCGGGACAGGTCTGGTTCGGCCGTCCAGTCCGGTTCGACGTCCGGGACGGACAGGACTCGTTTCACCGTTCCGGCGGCTTCCTGGGCCAGGGTGACGCGGTCCTCGGGGGTCGCGCCGGTCGGGTCCAGGGCGTTGACGTCGCCGTGGGAGGCCAGCCATGGGCCCAGTTCCGCGGCGCGGCCGGTGAGGATGTTGGCGACCCCGCCGGGGACATCGGAGGTGGCCAGCACCTCGGACAGCGTGATGGCGGGCAGGGGGCGGTCCGCGCTGGAGACCAGGACTGCCGTCGAGCCGGTGGCCAGCACTGGGGCCAGCACCGTCACCAGGCCGAGCAGGGAGGACTCTTGCGGCGCGAGAACGCCGACGACTCCGGTGGGCTCGGGCGTGGTGAAGGAGAAATACGGCCCGGCGACCGGGTTGGCGGCACCGAGGACCGAGGCGATCTTGTCGGTCCAGCCCGCGTACCAGACCCAGCGGTCGATGGCAGCGTCCACAAGGGACTCGGCCTTCTTCGCGGCGACGCCCTCGCAGGCGGCCACCTCGGCGGCGAACTGGGCGCGGCGGCCTTCCATCACCTCGGCGACGCGGTAGAGCACCTGGCCGCGGTTGTATGCGGTTGCCGACGACCAACCCGGGAACGCCTTGCGGGCGGCGGACACCGCGTCGCGCAGGTCTTTGCGCGAGGCGTGGGCCGCGTTCGCCAGGAAAGCGCCCTTGGAATCGGTGACGGGGTAGACGCGGCCCGATTCCGAGCGCGGGAATTTGCCGCCGACATACAGCTTGTAGGTTTTGGCGACGGAAATCCGGTCAGACATTGAGGTAGGCCTCCAAACCGGTGCGTCCGCCTTCGCGGCCGAAACCGGACTCCTGGTAGCCCCCGAACGGGGCGGCGGGGTCGAAACGGTTGAACGTGTTGGCCCAGACCACGCCGGCCCGGAGCTGGTTCGCCATCCACAGGATGCGCGAGCCCTTCTCGGTCCAGATGCCCGCGGACAGTCCGTACGGCGTGTTGTTCGCCTTCGCCACGGCCTCTTCCGGCGTGCGGAAGGTGAGGACCGACAGCACCGGGCCGAAGATCTCCTCGCGCGCGATCCGCATCGACTGGTGGACTTCGGAGAACACCGTCGGCGCGAAGAAGAACCCGCGGTCCGGCACCGGGCACGGGCTGGTCCAGCGTTGCGCGCCTTCCGCGTCGCCGGATTCGACCAGGCCGCGGATCTTCGCCAGCTGCTCGGCCGAGTTGATCGCGCCGACGTCGGTGTTCTTGTCCAGCGGGTCGCCCAGCCGCAGCGTCGACACCCGGTACCGCAGCTTCTCCAGCACCTCCTCGGCCACCGATTCCTGCACCAGCAGCCGCGAGCCCGCGCAGCAGACGTGGCCCTGGTTGAAGAAGATCCCGTTGACGATCCCCTCGACCGCTTGGTCCAGCGGAGCGTCGTCGAACACCACGTTCGCCGCCTTGCCGCCGAGTTCCAGGGTCAGCTTCTTGCGGGTGCCCGCGACGGTGCGCTGGATCAGCTTGCCGACCTCGGTGGAACCGGTGAACGCGATCTTGTCGACGTCCGGATGCTCCACAATGGACGCACCGATGTCACCGGCGCCGGGCAGGATGTTCACGACGCCCGGCGGCAGTTCCGCCTGCTGGCAGATCTCGGCGAACACCAGCGCGCTCAGCGGCGTGGTCTCGGCGGGCTTCAGCACCACGGTGTTACCGGTGGCCAGCGCCGGTGCGATCTTCCACGCCAGCATCAGCAGCGGGAAGTTCCACGGGATCACCTGGCCGGCGACGCCGAGCGGCTTCGGGTCCGGCCCGTAGCCCGCGTAGCCGAGCTTGTCCGCCCAGCCTGCGTGGTAGAAGAAATGCGCGGCCGCGGTCGGCACGTCGGAATCGCGCGACTCCTTGATCGGCTTCCCGTTGTCCAGCGTTTCCAGCACCGCCAGCTCGCGCGAGCGTTCCTGGATCAGCCGCGCGATGCGGAACAGGTACTTCGCCCGCTCCGTGCCCGGCATTTTCGACCAGACCGACGTGTACGCCTTGCGCGCGGCCTTCACCGCGGTGTCCACATCGGACACAGACGCCGTGCCGACCTCGGCGAGGATCTCCTCGGTGGCCGGGTTGATCGTTTTGAGCGGCTCGCCGGACCCGTCGACGAACTCGCCGTTGACGAAGGGCTTGTAATGCTCTTTCAGATTGGCCAGCGCGCGCGATTCCGGCGCGGGCGCGTATTCGAAGATGCCCATGTCAGTCCACCGTCACGTAATCAGGGCCGCTGTAGTGGCCGTCCACCTGGGTGCGCCGCTGCAGCAGCAGGTCGTTGAGCAGGCTCGACGCGCCGAACCGGAACAGGTCCGGCGTGAGCCACTGCTCGCCCGCGACCTCGTGCACGGCGACGAGGTACTTGATCGCGTCCTTCGTCGTGCGGATCCCGCCCGCGGGTTTGACGCCGCGCAGTTCGCCGGTGCGCTCGTGCCAGTCGTGCACCGCCTGCAGCATCACGTGCGTGACCGGCAGCGTCGCGGCGGGCGACACCTTGCCGGTGGACGTCTTGATGAAGTCCCCGCCGGCCAGCAGGGCGAGCCAGGACGCGCGGCGGACGTTGTCGTACGTCGCCAGCTCGCCCGTTTCGAGGATCACCTTCAGGTGCGCCGAGCCGCAGGCCGCCTTCACCGCGCGGATCTCGTCGAACACCTCCAGGTAGCGGCCTTCGAGGAACGCGCCGCGGTCGATCACCATGTCGACCTCGTCCGCGCCCGCCTCGACGGCCAGCCGTGTGTCGGCGAGCTTCACCTCGCGGCTCGTGCGGCCCGCCGGGAAGCCGGTGGCGACGCTCGCCACCCGCACCCCGCTGCCCGCGAGCGCTTCGACGGCCGTCTCCACCAGGTCCGGGTACACGCACACGGCCGCGACGCGCGGGCAGTCCTGCCGCTCGGGGTCCGGCCGCATCGCTTTGGCGGCGAGCCCGCGGACCTTGCCGCGGGTGTCGGCTCCCTCGAGCGTGGTCAGGTCGACCATCGACACCGCGGTGTCGATCGCCCAGCGCTTGGCTTCCTTTTTGATGCTCCGGGTCGCGAGTCCCGCCGCGCGCTGCTCGACGCCGACCTGGTCGACACCGGGCAGCCCGTGCAGGAACCGCCGCAGGCTCGCTTCGTCGCGAGTGACGTCCGTCAGCGGCGACGGGGTTTCCGGCGCCGCTGACGGGCTGGTGGTAGCTGTCATACCGCTGAGTGTAGGTGCGCGACAGCAGGCGCCGGAGCGCTCACCGGAATCTGTGGACAGCTGGTCACGGCCGCGGAGTTGTCCACAGCCGCGCGGCGCGAGCGGCGGTTTTTGTCGGTGCCGTGTGCAGTCGGGTTCAGGACTCGATCTGCGGCGCGTTCAGGTCCTTGGCCGGCTTGCGGTACACGACGACGCCGCCCCAGAAACCGAGGCCGTTGATCGTCACCGTCGGGGCGGTCGGCGGCGCGGGCGGCGCGCCGGACTTGTCCTCCAGCATGAACGCGCCCATGAAGCCGATGCCGGTGACGTTCACGTTGATGTCGTCGGGGACGGTGATCTCGATCCCGCCCATGATCGCGATGGCGGTGATCGTGCTCGATTTCTCGGCGAACCGGGCGCTGCGCAGGTCGATTTCGGCTCCGCCCCAGAACGCGAAAGTCGTGTGCTGCTGCGGCAGGACCCAGCTGCCCTTGCGCACCGCCCCGGACATCACGCCGATCGACATCGCGGAACCGGGATGCCCGCCGATGCGGTTGTCGGGCAGCCCGAGCGCGCGCGAGGGGGCGGGTTGCAGCGAGGCCGACGCGGTGGCGGCGAGCGCGGCGCTGCCGGGCAGATCGGCGGTCACCGGTTTCAGGTCGGCGAACGTTTTCGCCGAGTAGACGCTGGAAAGCCGCTCCTCCAGCTCGTCGATCGTGATGCGGCCTTCGGACAGCGCCTGGTGCAGTACCTGCGCGACCTGCTCCCGGTCAGCGTCCGACACGCGCATCTGGTCCGGGCCCGGCGTGGCTGGGTCTTCACTCACCTGGGGCAGCCTAGCCCTGTCGGGTCCGGCTCGGGTCCGTCGAACGGTGGATAGGGGGATCATGGCGTGATGGATGCTGCGTTGGCGGGGACTCTCGTGCTTCCGGACGGGGCTCGGGTGCGGGCCCGTGGGCTGGGGAAGCCGAGGCCGGAGGGGCCGGAGCCGGAGTTCGGGTTGTATCTGGGGTCGCGGCGGATGCGGGCACGGTACGACCCGTTGCTGGGGTGGGAGCGGCGGTGGGTGCTTTGGCCGGACTTCTTGCTGCCGCGGGATCGGGAGGACGCCCGGTCGCAGATTTTGGGGTTGCACGAGCGGGCGGTTGCTGGGGAGGCCGTGGAGGTGGCTTGTCTTGGCGGGGTCGGGCGTAGTGGGACTGTGCTGGCTTGTTTGGTGACGGTCGGTGGGGTGGGGCCGGGGGAGGCTGTCGCTTGGGTGCGGAGGGAGCATCATCCGCGGGCGGTGGAGACTCCTTGGCAGCGGCGGTGGGTTCGGTGGTTTGCGGAGTCTTTGTAGGGGGGCTGTCTCGGCTCGTCGCCCTGGCGGGCGACATTGCCGTCCCTGGTTGCGTGGGGCACCCCGAAGCTTGATTGTGCTGACGGTCTGGGGGTGCTTGTCAAGGCGGGAAAGATGCCTTGACAAGCACCCCCAGACCGCAGGGCGGCTTCGTATCGGGGTGCGGGGGAGGGGCTGGGTGCCTCGATAGTTGGGTGCATCGGTGCGGTGGTGTGGGTGGGTAATGGGGCCCACGAAGGTGAGGGGGAAAGGGTGGCGTGCTTCTCGTTGGCAGCTAAGTTGTCGGCATGGATGTGCAGGTAGTCGATCACCCGCTGGCCAAGGCTCGTCTTTCGACTATGCGGGATGCTCGGACGGACAGTGCTGCGTTTCGGGCTGCGTTGCATGAGTTGACTGTCATGCTCGTCTACGAAGCCACGCGGGACGCTCCGGTGCGGACCGAGCGCATTCATACTCCGGTTGCGCGCACTGATGCTTATCGGCTTGCCAGTCCGCCGTTGCTCGTGCCTGTTTTGCGGGCTGGGCTGGGGATGGCTGACCAGGCGCACAAGCTGATCCCGGACGCGCAAATGGGGTTCGTCGGTCTCGCTCGCGACGAGGAGACGCTCAAGCCGACGCCGTACCTCGAATCGCTGCCCGAATCGCTTGCGGACCGGCCGGTGCTGGTGCTCGATCCGATGCTCGCGACTGGCGGTTCGATGGAGTACACGATTCGTCTGCTCATCGACCGGGGCGCTACGGATGTCACCGCTATCTGTGCGCTCGCCGCGCCGGAGGGGCTGGCGCATCTGGAGCAGACTGGGCTGCCGCTTCGGGTGGTCACGTCGAGCATCGACGAGCGGCTCAACGACTCCGGATTCATCGTGCCGGGGCTCGGCGACGCGGGAGACCGGCAGTACGGCGCTAGGTAAGCCAGCCGGAAGCGTTGGCGTGCAAGGCTTTCTCGTACGCGTCGGAAACGCTGAAGCCGTCCGGCAAGCGGCCGGAGAGTTCCAGGGACACCAGGCCGTGCACGAAACCCCACAGGCTCACCGTGATCAGTTCCGGTGCGACGTCCTGGAACTGGCCGGACGTCACGGCGGCGCGGACTACCCCCATCAGCGGGGCGAGGGTGGCCTGGGCGACCTCGTCGGCCTCGGCGTTCGGTTCGAAGCCGGGCACGGAGCGGCTGAACATGATCGCGTACAGGTGCGGGTCGGCCAGTGCGCTTTCGCGGTAGGCGACGCCCAGGCGCACGAGGTCGGGTACCGGCTCGCCGGACAGGGGGACCCTCGCCAGCCGGGCGCCGAAGCGGCGGAAGCCTTCCACGTACAGGGCGTTCACCAGGTCCGGTTTGCTCCCGAACAGCGAGTACACCGCGGTGGTCGACGTGCCGGAGTCGGCGGCCAGTTTGCGCAGCGACAGGGCCTTGGGGCCGTCGGCGGAGATCAGTTCGCCTGCCCGATCCAGGAGCTTCAGCCGGAGGGTTTCGTCGTGCGTACGGGGGCGAGGCATGTACCCAGCGTAACGCAACAACGTTATAAAACGCGACCGCGACCGGCGGTTTCAGATTTGACCTGGAGTGCACTCCAGGTCGTACTGTCGAGCGCATGAGCTACTCGATAGCGGAAGCCGCACGACGTAGCGGCCTGTCGATCGACACCCTCAGGTACTACGAACGGATCAAGCTTCTCGAACCGCCCGCTCGCGATTCGGCGGGGCGGCGCGCCTACTCCGACGAGGACCTGAACTGGCTCGGCTTCCTCACGAAGCTGCGGCTCACCGGCATGCCGATCAAGAGCATGCGCGAGTACGCCTCGCTGCGCAGGCACGGGGTGGCCAGCGCGGGACGGCGCAAGGCGATCCTGGTGGAGCAACGGCAATCGGTCGCCGACCGCATCGCCGAGCTGCAGGGTTGTCTCGACATTCTGGACTACAAGATCGCCAACTACGAGCAGATCGAGCGCAAGGCCTTTGGCGTAGCGCCCGAAATGGAGGGAATTTCCGCGTGATCGGTACGAGGAAGCTCGGCGCACTGGAGGTCGGGGCACAGGGGCTCGGCTGCATGGGGATGAGCGCGGCCTACGGCGTGCGCGACAACGACAGCGAGTCCATCGCCACCATCCACCGGGCGCTGGAGCTGGGGGTGACCCTGCTCGACACGGCCAACGTGTACGGCGCGGGGGAGAACGAGAAGCTCGTCGGCAAGGCCATCGCCGACCGTCGCGACCAGGTGGTTCTCGCGACGAAGTTCGGCATCGTGCACACCGCCGAGGGCATGACCGCGCGCGGGGACGCCGCGTATGTGAAGCAGTGCTGCGACGAATCGCTGCAGCGGCTCGGGATCGACCACATCGACCTCTACTACCAGCACCGCGTCGACCCGAACGTCCCGATCGAGGAGACCTGGGGCGCGCTGGCCGAGCTGGTCCAGGCCGGAAAGATCCGCTTCGCCGGGATTTCCGAGGCGGGCGCCGACACCATCCGCCGGGCGCACGCGGTGCATCCGGTCACCGCGCTGCAGAGCGAATGGTCGCTGTGGACGCGCGGCATCGAGGACGAGATCCTCGGCACCTGCCGCGAACTGGGAGTCGGAATCGTGCCGTTCTCGCCGCTCGGCCGCGGATTCCTGACCGGCGCGGTCACCTCGGTGCAGGAGCTGCCCGAGGGGGACATGCGCCGGACCCTGCCGCGGTTCGCCGAGGACAACTTCGCGCGCAACATGGCGATCGTCGAGGCGCTGCGCGCGCTGGCCGCCGACAAGGGCGTCACGGCGGGGCAGCTCGCGCTCGCCTGGGTGCAGTCCCAGGGGGCCGACGTCGTGCCGATCCCGGGGACGAAGCGGCGGAAGTACCTGGAAGAGAACGTCGGCGCGGCCGAGCTGGAACTGTCCGAAGAGGACATCGCGGCCATCGAGAAGGCCGCTCCGGCCGAAGCGGTCGCGGGCGAGCGGTACCCGGAGGCGCTCGCGCGCGTCACCGGCAAGTAGCGGCTGAACCCGGTGCCCCGCTTCCGTCGCGGGGCACCGGGTGTCCCGAAGACCGGGTACGTTCTGAGGGATTTCTGAGATCTTCCGACCACTCTGATCGCCGTCAGATCAAGGCGAGCGGGAGGTCGGTGTCATGGCGGACGTGCTGGACTACCTGGTGGTCGGAGCCGGGCCGGCGGGATTGCAGCTCGGGCGGCAGCTGGGCGGGGCCGGGCGCAGCTACCTGGTCCTGGAGCGCGGGTCCGTGCCCGCCGCGTTCTTCACGCGCTTTCCCCGGCATCGCACGCTCATCTCGGTCAACAAAAAGTACACCGGCTGGACCGACCCCGAGCTGAACCTCCGGGTCGACTGGAACTCGTTGCTCGACGACGGGCCCGACCCGCTCGTGTTCACCGACTACAGCGCCGAGATGTTCCCGCCCGCGGAGGCGTTTCTCCGCTACACCGCCGATTACGCGGCGAAACACGACGTCAAAATCCGGTACGACACCGAGGTTACGCGAATTTCGCGCGCGGACGACGTCTTCACGGTCACCGCCGCGGACGGGGAAACGTTCCGCGCCCGGCGGCTGGTCATGGCGACCGGCGTGACCAAACCGTACGTCCCGGACGTGCCGGGGATGGACCTGGTCGACCAGTACTCCGATTACGACACGGATCCCGAGCAGTTCATCAATCAGCGCGTTCTCGTGCTGGGCAAGGGAAACTCCGCCTTCGAGACCGCTGACAGCATCAACGCTTACGCCGCGGTGCTGCATGTCGCAGGGCCGCGGCCGGTCAAACTTGCTTGGCGGACGCACTTCGTCGGACACCTCCGCGCGTTCAACGCCGGGGTGCTCGACATGTACCAACTCAAGCTGCAGCACGCGATTCTCGACGGCGACGTCCGCGAGATCACCAAGGACGACGACGGCTACCACGTCAAATTCGCCTTCGCTCGCGCCAATGAGCTGGTCAAGGAAATTCGCTACGACCGGGTGATCGCCGCGACCGGATTCCGGTTCGATGCGTCAATGTTCGACGAGGACTGCCGTCCGGAGATGACGATCAACGACCGGTTCCCGGCGCAGACCTCGTCGTGGGAATCCGTGAACGTGCCCGGGCTCTACTTCGCCGGGACGATCACTCAGGCTCGCGATTTCAAGAAGGCGACCAGCGCGTTCATCCACGGCTACCGCTACGGCGTGCGCGCGCTTTCCAAGGTGCTCGACGAGCGTTACCACGACACTGAATGGCCGAACACGGTGGTGGCCAACAAGACCAGCGAACTGGTCGACGCGGTCATTCAGCGGATCAACCGCACTTCCGCGCTGTACCAGCAGTTCGGGTTCCTCGCCGACGTTCTCGTGGTCGACGGCGACCAGGCCCGATACTACGAGGAAGTCCCGGTCGACCGATTCAAGGACACGGAACTGGGCCAGAGCGCCAACGCGTTCGTGATCACTCTCGACTACGGCCCGGACCACGACAAGATCGACCCGTTCGACTTCACCGTCACGCGCGCGAGCCAGGACGTCGCGAACGATTCCGGCGAGGGGCATTACCTGCATCCGATCGTCCGGCATTACCAGGGCGGTGAGTTGGTCGCGACCCACCATGTCGCCGAGAACCTCGAAAACGAGTGGAACCGCCCGGTGCACGTGGACGCGTTGACGGCCTTCTTCACCAAGCAGCTCTGACATGCGCACGATCGCGGAGCTGGAAGCCATCGCGCGCGAACGGATGGAGTCAGCGCACTACGACTATTACGCTGGTGGCGCGGGCGAAGAAGCCACCTTGCGCGCCAACGAAGAAGAATTCCGCCGCCGGGTGCTCGTGCCGCGAGCACTGCGCGGAGTCGGCAAACGCGACCTGAGGGTGGAAATCGCCGGGTCGCCGTTGTCGATGCCGATTTTGGTTTGCCCGACAGCATTCCATCGCCTCGCGCATCCGGACGGAGAACTCGCGACCGCACAAGCCACTGCGGAAGCGAGCACAGTCTTCGTATGCAGCATGGCTTCGACGACGGCGGTGGAGGATGTCGCCAAGGTCGCCGACGTGTTCTGGTTCCAGCTGTATCCGCAGTCGGACCGGGAGTTCACCGAATCAGTCATTAGCCGAGCGGAGAACGCTGGCGCGCGAGCCTTGGTGGTGACAGTCGATTCCGCAGTGCGCGGACGGAGGGAACGCGAATACCGCCACGGTTTCCATGACCTTCCGCCAGGGCTGGCCGCCGAGAACATGCGCGACAACACCGGCCGCGTGCGCGACATCGAGATGCCCGCCGACCTGACCTGGGACGATCTCGCCTGGTTGCGTAAAGCCACGAAAATGCCGGTGCTGCTCAAGGGCGTACTGCATCCGGAAGACGCCCGACGCGCGGTGGCAGTGGGAATCGACGGGCTCGTCGTGTCCAACCACGGCGGCCGACAGCTCGACGGCGCAATTTCGAGCATGGCCGCACTCCCCGAAATCGTGTCCGTTGTGGACGGTCAAATTCCGGTGCTTCTCGACGGTGGCGTGCGAAGCGGAGCGGACGTCGTCAAGGCGCTCGCCCTCGGCGCGGACGCGGTCGGCGTCGGCAGGCCGGTGCTGTGGGGGCTCGCCGCGGCGGGGCAGGAGGGAGTCGCCGAGGTGCTGGAACGGCTGCGCGAGGAAACCGACACCGCACTCGGGCTGTGCGGCGCGCGTACGCCCGGCGAGCTGACCGCGGACCTGGTCCGATGAAACGGCTCGTGCTCGCCGCGGCGGCCGGGCTGGTCGCCACGAGCCCGAAGTGGCTGCCCGGCCGGGTCGTCGCGCTGCGGAACCGGATTTTCGCGCTGGTCAACGGAGACGAGGGCTACCAGGTGCCGGTCGAGGACTTCCGCCGCGTGTACGCCGATCCGGCGGCCGACGGACGCAGCGAGGGCGCCGCGCTGTCCGACCTGTTCTGGTACTGGCTCGCACCCGGACCCCAGGTGCACCAGGAACATCTGGAGCCGGGCCCGCGCTACGACGAGGTCGCGAAAACCACCCGGGCCATCCTGGTCAAGTCGAAGGCCGAATCGCAGGCGCTGACCGAACGGGTCGCCGCGCGCGTACTCGACCGGATCGAAACCGGGCCGGGACGGCTGCTTCGGCTGCGCGACGAGATGATGCCGGTCTGGGCCGAGCTGTACTACGAGCTGGTGTTCGAGGAAGAATGCCCGCCAGAGGCCCGGGACCTGATCGTCGGGCATGCTGACGACGTCGTGTCCGCACTGAAGTGCGTACGCCCGCGCAACATGCGCCGTCGAGCCCGGCTCACCGAGTACCTGCGCCGCCGCCTCGACGACGTACCGCATCCGCTGCCGTCCCGGCTCACCCGCGAGGAGCAGGTCTTCTATCTGCAAGGGACGTTCTTCAACACCGCGGTCGTGCAGATGTCCGAAGCGATGGCGCACCTGCTGATGGTGCTCGCCGAACACCCGCAAGTGCAGCGGCGGCTCGCGGAAAACCCGGACGACGACGAGTATTTCGACCGTGTGCTGGACGAATGCCTGCGCACGTACCCGCTCTTCGGCATCGCACACCGCATCACCACCGGCGACATCCAGCTCGCGGACCGGACTATCGACGCGGGTACCGTGCTGCTGTTCAGCTATCCGGAGTTCCACCACGCCGGAGTGGACCGTCCGGAGGAGTTCGACCCGGAGCGTTGGGCCGGTTGCCCCGCGCACCAGCAGAGAAATTTCTTGCCGTTCGGCGTCGCGCAGAACCGGCCGTGCCCGGCGCGCGGCCTCGCCCCGGTGACCATGCGCGTGGTCACCAGGGAATTCCTGCGGCGGTTCGCCCTCGCCACGAGCGCCGCGCACACCCGGTCGATTCCCAATCGCGGGCCGGTTTTCGCCACCCCGCGCGGATCGCGGAGAAATCCCCGCACCGCATTGGCCTATCTGGCGGTGCGCGATCGCTGGGAAGACGTGTGGCGCAGCCTCGCGCAGCTGGTGTTCGGCACCTACATGGTGCTCGACGCGCGCCGGCTGAAGTTGTGCACCAGACACTTCCAAGGAGGAACCCGATGAGTGCCGTCGAAGCCGCACCCGCGTTTTTCCTGGCGGCGGTCGTGATCCTGGTGGCCTGCCGGGCGGTGAACGCGCTCGCGGTGCGGCTCGGGCAGCCGCCGGTGGTGGGCGAGATGGTGACCGGCGTGCTGCTCGGCCCGTCGCTGCTCGGGCTCGTGGCTCCCGGCGGGCAGGAATGGCTGTTCCCGGATTCGGTGCGGACGCTGCTGTATCTCGGCGGCCAGATCGGGCTGGTCATCTACATGTTCGGCGCGGGTTACGAATTCCGGCTGAGTGCACTCAAAGAAGGGAGGAAAACCGTCGCGGCGGTCTCCGCCGCGGGCACAGTCGTGCCGCTCGCGCTCGGCGTGGGGGTGAGCGTGCTCGGCGCGAACTGGGCCGGAATCCTGAAACCCGGGGTATCGCCGGTGGTTTCGGCGGCGTTCGTCGCGGTGGCGCTCGCGATCACGGCGTTCCCGATGATGGCCCGGATAATCACCGAACGAGGCTTGGGCAGCACCAGGTTCGGCTCGCTCGCGCTCGCTTGCGGCGCGCTCGACGACGTGCTCGCCTGGATCCTGCTCGCCGTCGTACTCGGCATGCACGCCGGCACCGCCGGTCCGGTCGCGACGGCCATCGGCGGCGGGGTGCTGTTCGTGCTGCTGGTGTGGCTGGTGGTCCGCCGGATCGTGGCGCGGGTGATGGCCAACCCGCGGGTGCCGGTGGATCAGCGGATGCTCGTCACCGCCATGTTCCTGTTCGGCGCCGCGTGGTTCACCGACGTCATCGGCCTGTACGCGGTGTTCGGCGCGTTCATGCTCGGGTTGGTTTTCCCGCGCGGCGAGGCGGCCGACGCGGTGCTCGCGCGGATCATGCCGGTCGGCCGGGTCGTGTTCCTGCCGCTGTTCTTCACCTATTCCGGCCTCAACACGCGATTCGCACTCCTCGCCGACCCGAAGCTGCTGCTGTTCGCGCTGGTTTGCATCGCGGTCGCGGTGGTCGGCAAACTCGGTGCCTCGTGGGGCGCGGCGCGAATGACCGGCGAACCGCAACCGGTCGCGTTGCGGATCGGCGTGCTGGTGAACGCGCGTGGATTGATGCAATTGGTGGCATTGAACGTTGGGCTGTCCGCCGGAATCGTTTCGCCCGCTCTGTTCACTGTGCTGGTGCTCGTCGCGCTCGTCACCACGATCATGACCTCGCCGGTGCTCGGCTGGCTGGACAAACGCGACGCCCGCCGGTACGCGGACGGGGAAATGCCCGAATTTCTCCTGACCGGGCGAAGCTGAACGATTGCCTACGAAAGTCGAGGGTCGGATGGCCGGATCACTGCGAGTATGGACCTGTGCACGATGAGGCAGAGACCCCGGCGGCTTCCCGGGTGCTCCTGGTCGAGGACGATCGCGATCTCGCCGGGATGCTCGTCGAATTGCTCGCCGGAGAAGGTTACGAGACCGAAGTGGCCCACGACGGACAGCGCGGCCTGCACCTCGGGCTCACCGGAAGGCACGCGGTGGTGATTCTCGACCGGCGGCTGCCGGTGGTCGACGGCCTTTCGGTGCTGGCCCAGCTGCGCCGCCGGGCGGTGCCCGCGCGGGTGCTGGTGCTGTCGGCACTGGGCGAGCTGGCCGACCGGGTGCACGGCCTCGACACCGGGGCCGACGACTACCTGGTGAAACCGTTCGAGACCGACGAACTGCTCGCCCGGGTGCGCGCGTTGTGCCGCCGCGACTCCGAGCACGCTGAATCCCTCCCGCTCGGCGCGGCGGCGCTCGACCTGCAGCGGCACGAGGTCGTGCTGCCGCGCGGCGAACGGGTAACGCTGTCCGGACGCGAGTTCGAGCTGTTGCGCACGCTTGCCCAGCGGCCCAAGGCAATCCACCCGCGCGCGTCGCTGCGCGCGGGAGTGTTCACCGAGTCCGCCGCGGAGTCCATTGTGGACACCTATGTGTACTACCTGCGGCGGAAGCTGGGGCGCGGCGTGGTGAAGACGGTGCACGGCCTCGGCTACCAGATCGGGGCGGTGTGACCACCCTCGTCGCCCCCGAGGCGCGGGCGCTGCGGCGCGCGCGGCGGACCATCGCGGGCCAGATCGCCGTGGTGATCACGATGGTCGTGCTCGCCGCGGGGGTGATCGCGTACTGGGTGCTGCTGCGCGGGCAGGTCGCGGAGACCGAACGGCAGCTGGAATTCGCGCTGGGACACGGTCTTTCCGCCACCCCGCCCGGCTGCACCTACCTGGTGACGCCCCAGGGACACGCGCCTGCCGGGCGGCTGCCGTTCACGCTCCCGCCGGTGCCGCGGGTGCCGAACAACGGCGACGTGGTGACCGAAGAGCGCGTGCTGGACGGCGCGACGTACACCATCCGCACGGTCAACCGCGGCGGCGAGATCTGGCAGGCGTACTTCAACGAGCACTACCTGATATCTGACCGTGAACACCTGTTGTTCGGGCTCGGGGTGGCCGAGCTGGTCGTGCTGCTCGCGTCGGTGCTCAGCGGGTATCTGCTGGCCGGGCGGGCGATCCGGCCGTTGGGCGAGGCGTTGCGGCGGCAACGGACGTTCGTCGCCGACGCGTCCCACGAGCTGCGTGCGCCGTTGACCCGCTTGCACACCCGCACGCAGCTCCTGGCCCGCCGCGGCGGCGCGGGACCGGCCGACCTGGAAACCCTGGTCTCCGGCACCCGCGAACTCGGCGCGGTGGTCGACGATTTGCTGTTGTCCGCCCAGGCCTGTGCCGCGCGGCCGCAGCTGGAGCCGGTGCAGCTGGCGGTGCTGGCGGAACAGGCCGTGGCGGCGGAGTCGGTCCGCGCGAACGACCGGCAGGTGGACCTCCGGCTGCGCCGTTCGCCGGGGCTGGAGGACGTCGTGCCGGGCGTGCCGACCGCGTTGCGGCGCGTGCTTTCCGCGTTGCTGGACAACGCGATCGGGCACACGCCGCCCGGCGGGTCGATCGAGGTGATTCTCGCCAATCCGGACGCCCGGCACGTCGAACTGCGGGTGTGCGACACCGGGACGGGCTTCCCGCAGCACGAGGCGGAACGGCTTTTCGAACGGTTCGCGCACGGGTCGAACGGCGAGGGACGGCGGTTCGGGCTGGGGCTGGCGTTGGTGCAGGAGGTCGTCGCCGGCCACGGCGGGACGATCGCCGCCTTCGGGAAGCCCGGGGCCGGCGCGACGTTCACGTTGCGCTTTCAACGGGCTTGAGCTTGCGCGCCTGGAACTTCTTGTACAGGAAGAAATAGAGCTTGATGTACTGGCCGACCAGGACGGCGTTGACGATCGTGCCCTCGCGGATGAAATGCGGTCCGCCGAGGAAGATCAGCCCGATGCCCGCCGAGATGGCCAGCAGCGTGCAGTCGAAGACCGTCTTGATATTTCCCCATTTGCGCCCGGTCTTCTTCTGCAAGGTGTTGACGAACAGGTCGATCGGCATCAGCACCAGATTGGCGCGGATCATCAGGAAGAGCCCGAACGCCAGCATCGCGTCGGCGAGGAACAGCAACGCGAGATTGGCCGCGTAGGGCGTTAGCGAGATCCACTTCGTCGCCATCAGGTTGAAGTCGAGCAGCGCGGCGAGAATCAGCGCCGGAACCAGCGAGAAGAGGTTCTTGAGTTTGAATGCCCGGGGCAGCACAAGAAAAGTCAGCCCGAGCATGAGCACTTCGAGCATGAGATTGAACGTGCCCTGGCTGAGCGGCGGGAGCACGAGCGTCATCGTGCGGGTCAGGCTGCTTTGCGGGGAGATGCCGATCCCGGCCCGGATGGCCAGGCCGAGACCGAGCGTCAGCAGGTAGATGCCCGCGATGTAGGTGATCCACCGCCGCACCACGTTTCCGGTGTCGATTACTCCCGCGTCTTTGTCGTAAGGCACGACCGCGACCTCCTCGTTGAGGGTTACTTCATGAATCCGAAACGGTCGAGCGAGATGAACAGGGTCAGGAGTTTGTTGACGACGGGCTCGCCCTCGTTGTGGTTGCCCAGTTTCTCGAGCGCGGCGTCGACCGAACGGGTCGCGTCGACGAGTTCGGCGAGGTTCATGTCGGCCATCACGCCGTAGAACTCCAGCGGCAGACAGGCTTTCGTCTCGCCGTCCTCGGTCACGAGGCAGCCGCCGACCAGCGTGTCCAACTGCTTCAGATTGGCGCACATTTCCGCGCTGTCACTGCCGACGCTCACGAAGTACGCCGACGGCGCGGGCCAGAACGTCGATACCGCGCCGCGGTCGATCGACACGCCCTTGAACAACCCGGTGACAATGTGCCGCTCCCCGTCGGCGTATCGCTGCACGACCGCAATCCGGTTGAGCTGTTCGCCTTCGTGCTCGGGCACGACCACGCCGTCGCGGTAGGGCACCCAAATCTCTTGGGCGAACTTGAGGTGCCCGCGTCCGTAGACATCGAAGAGCAGCACCTTCGCCTGGTCGCCCGCGGCAGAGATTTCGATCGGCGTCAGGTCGAGTTGCTCGGCGGTCAGGTCGGCGAGGCCCGGCTGAGGTTTCTTGGCGAGGCTGGAGTAATCGATGCCGACGCGATTGAGCAGCTTGCGATCGCGGGCCACGAGTTCGCCGCCCTTGAACACGTAGCGCGGGTTGATTTTCGCGAGACTGTCGGTGAGGACGATGTCCGCGAAGCGGCCCGGGCTGAGCGAACCGAGGTCCCGGTCCTTGCGGAACGAACGGGCGGCGTACAGCGTGCCCATCTTGATCGCCTTGATCGGCGGCATCCCCATTTCGATCGCCAGCGAGATCACCCAGTCGATGTGGCCCTGCCGCAACACCCGGTCCACCGAGATGTTGTCGGCGCAGAGCTGGAAGTTCTCGGCGGGCCAGCGCCGTTTCACGATGGCGCGCAACATGGTCCGGATGACCTCGGGACTTCCGACACCGAACTTGATCTGCGTGTTGAGACCGTAGCGGACGCTCTTTTCGATGTCGTCCTCGTTCCAGACGTCGTGATTGTTGTCGACGCCGATCGCGGGCATGTAGTTCAGCAGCATGTCCGACAGCGCCGTGACACCCCAGTGGCAGTTCACGAACCCGGAATTCGCCCGGCCCAGCGCGGATTTGCGGAAATCGTCGGCGTCGCCGGTCATGTACGACAGGTGCGCCAGTTCGCCCAGTCCGATCACCGGATCCATCTTCAGCATGGCTTCGGTGACGTCCGTCGAGGTCTTCTTCCCCGGCGCGAAGGCGTACAGCCGATACGGCAGCTTTTCGTGGTCAGCGAACAAGGTCTGGACTGCTTCCACGGCCTCGTCCCCGGCCGCGCTCGCGAAGTCCAGGGTCTCCCCGAAGACCGTGGTCGTTCCACTCGGGACGATCGCCTCGCCGAACGCCGCCGGATGCGCGAGCTGCGACTCGAAATGCAGATGCGCGTCGATCAGCCCGGGGATCGCGTAAAGGCCTTCGCCGTCGAAAACCTCGCGCACGCGCACGATCGACTCGTCGGGGTTCAGCGCGATGATCCGCTGGCGGTAAACGAGAAGCGAGCCGGGATAGACACTTTCCGTGTGCACGTCGACAATGTGGAGATTGCGCAGCAGCAGGTCCGCTTCCTGCTCGCCGGCGAGAATGTCGAAGATCGTCCGCACGTGATCTTCTTGCGCGGCAACGTCTTCCGCCGCGAGCGGGGGATAGGTCGGCGATTCCAGCACGGTGTTCCTCACTTCGCTGTCGTTGGTGCACTGATAGAACCCGGCGCCCACCGTTGCTGACAAGCATTCATTTTCGTACGACGTGTACTCTTTTTTCGTACGCTGAGGAGGTCTGCCCGTGCTCCACTCCCGGTTGCTGCAGTACATCGACGAGGTGGCGCGCCTGGGGTCCATCCGCGCGGCCGGCGCGCGACTGCACGTCGCGCCGTCGGCGATCAACCGGCAGATCCTGCTGCTGGAAGCGGAACTCGGCCAGCCGCTGTTCGACCGCCTGCCGCGCGGGATGCGTCCGACACCGGCCGGGGAAGCGCTTCTCGCGCACGTCCGGCGCACGCTCCAGCAGTACCGCGAGACCGTCGCCGACATCCGCGACCTGCACGCGCTCGGCAGCGGCGAGGTCGTCATCGCCACGATGACCGGCCTGGCCAGCAGCGTCGTCGCGACCGCCGCGGCGGCGTTCCGGGGCAGGCATCCGCGAGTCCGGATCTCCATCCGCACGATGACGACGCAGGAAATCCTGCGCGCGGTCGAGGCCAGCGAGGCCGATCTCGGACTCGGCTTCAACGTCCCGCCGTCCGCGCAGCTTGAGGTCTGCTGGCAGATGAACACCCGGCTCGGCGTCGTCGTCGCGCCGCACCACCCGCTCGCCGGGCCGGAGCCGATCCCGCTCGCCCAGTGCCCGCCTTATCCGCTGATCTTCGCCGACCGGTCCATGGTCATCCATGGCATCGTCGCGGAGGCCTTCGCCAAAGCCGGCCTCGAGATCGAACCGGCGTTCCACACCAACTCGATCGAGACGATGAAACGGCTCGCCGCCTCCGGGGACGCCATCGCGTTCCTCAGCGAATTCGACATCGCCGAGGAAATCCGCGACGGGCGGCTCGTCTTCCGCCCGGTGCGCGACGCGTTCAGCAACAACGTGGTTTCGTTGGTACGCCGGGAAAAACACGGCCACGGGTTGGCGAGTCTTCTGCTGGCGGAGGACATCGTGGGCGCGTTGACCAACACGCAAACGCCGCGGCCGTAACGCTCAGTCGGTGAGAGTGTCCGTCGGCAACAACGCCCGCAGCCGCCGGGTGGTCGCCTCATACTCGACGTACGCACGGGAATTCTCCGGCCCGCCCGCGGCCATCAGTTCGTCGTGCGCGATCGCCTGCTCCGCGATCACTGAAGCGAGCAGCACGAGAAACCGCGCCGAACGTTCGGACCGGACTGCCATCTCGGCAGACCCAGGAAGGCCGCGTTCGGCGAAGCCTTCGAACACAGCGGTGTTCTCCCGCTGCTTCTCCGCCAGCAACCGGCAGGTCGCCGATTGCTGGCGGAGGTGGTCGGCATAAGCCAACTGCGGCGAAGCGGGATCTCCGGGCTGGCTCACGCCCGACATGATGCCCGGTCTCCGCCGCGGACATCCACTGGATCGGTTTTTAGGACACGACGACCGTGAACACCGCGGAGGCGGCGGCGGTGAACAGGGTGGATTCGGGGTGGAAGACCCGCAGCGTCAGGGTCCCGGACACGGTCAGCCGCACGCCGAGGTCGAAGTCGTTGTCCGGCGAGCACGAGGTAGAGGCGAGGTTCACCCAGACCCCGGCCTGGGTTTGCTGCTGGAGGTACAGGAGCCCGTCGTCGTCGCCTCGACCCGCCGGGCCGGTCGCGAAATGCCCGTGGATCCGGACCAGGTCGCCCTTGTGCACCTTGTCCTTCGCCGGTCCGGCCTTGAGGTGCACTGGTTTCTTCTTCGCCGCCTGGTGCGCGGCCGGAGCGTCCGGGGCGGCCTGAGCGGGCAGGGCAGTCGCGCAGAGGCCGCCAAGGGCGAGGGACAAGGCGAGACCGGCCCATCGGGCGCGGCGCCGCATCGAGGTCGTAGTCATGAACTCCAGCGCAGTGCATCGCTGCCCGCTCCGCCGCTCGAATCCCTCGACCGTCGGGTGACAGCCACCGGCATGAGGGACCCACCAGTTTCGTGACAGTGTTTTAAAACAGTGTTATGATCGCTTCGCACCCCAAGGAGGCGACCATGCTGCACGGCCCAGTCCAGTTGTTCACCGTCATAGCGCTCGTATCGCTGCCCACCGTCATGTACGGCGGTTACGCGCTGAGCGGCGTCCTGCGCCGCGGCGACCTCACCGAGAAGCAGCGCGGGTTCTTCCGCGCCGGACACGCGCACGCCGGCGTGCTGCTCGTCCTCACGCTCGCCGCGCTGCAGCTGGTCGAGCACGGCGGTCTCGGCGACACCGCGCGCTGGATCGTCTGCTTCCTGCTGCTGTTCGGCGTGCTCGCGCAGTCCGGCGGGTTCTTCCTCGCGATGCTGCGCACCCGCGTCGGCATGAGTGTCACGACCGGCGGCGCGGTGCTGCTCGGCGCGGCGATGCTGCTCACCGCGTACGGCATCGCGTTCCCCTGACAAAACGGCTGGCGCCGGGTCGTTAAGCTGAATGACGTGCCTGAATACCTGTCGACTGCGCCTGTCAAGGGGACCCGAGACTTCCTCCCCGCCGAAATGTCCGTCCGCGTGCAGGTGTTCGGCCATCTCTACGACGTGCTGGAGCGCTACGGCTACCTCCGCTACGACGGCCCGATCCTGGAGCAGGCGGAGGTCTACGAGCGGAAGTCCGGCCAGGAGATCGCCGACCAGCAGCTGTACACGCTCACCACGCGCGGCGGCGAGCGGCTCGCCCTGCGCCCGGAGATGACGCCGTCGGTGGCCCGGATGATCGCCGGCCACGCGAAATCGCTGTCGTTCCCGGTGCGCTGGTACAGCCACCCGAACTGCCACCGTTACGAGCGTCCGCAGCGCGGCCGCGTGCGCGAGCACTGGCAGATCAACGCCGACATCTTCGGTTCGGAAAGCGCGAACTGCGAGATCGAGATGTTCGAGCTGATCCACGACCTGATGGGCGCGGTCGGCGCGACTCCCGACATGTTCGCGGTGCGCGTCAACGACCGGAACCTGCTGTCGTCGGCGCTGACCGACGTCGTCGGCATCTCGCCGGACCACCTGCCGCAGGTGTTCGCGCTCGTCGACCGGTGGGAGAAGACGTCGGCCGAGGAGCACGCGGCGAGTGCCGCCGAGATCGGGTTGTCCGACAAGCAGTACGAGAAGCTCGCCGAGGCCCTCGGCGCCGGCCCGGCGCTGCTCGACGAGCTGCCCGAGGCGGTCAAGGCCGAATCGAACCTGGTCAAGGTGCTGTCCAGCAGCGCGGCGAGCCTGGTCCGGTACGAGCCGCTGATCGTGCGCGGGCTGGCGTACTACACGTCGACCGTGTTCGAGGTCTTCGACACCTCGCCGCAGAACCGCCGGGCGCTGTTCGGCGGCGGCCGGTACAGCAACCTCGCCTCGATGTTCACGAAGGAGCAGATCTCCGGCATCGGGTTCGGCATGGGCGACGTGACGCTGATGGACTTCCTCGACACGCACGGCCTCACGCCGCAGCCGCGCAGCGAGGTCGACGTCACGGTCATCCCGGTCACCGAGGAGCTGGCCGACCCGGCCCGTGATGTCGCGACAGCGCTGCGGAAGGCGGGGCTGCGCACGTCGACCCCGCTGGAACTGCGCAAACTGGGCAAGGAGCTCACTCGCGCGGACAAGGCGGGGGCGATCGCGGTCGTCATCGTGGGCGAGGAGGACTGGGCGGCCGGCCGGGTGACGGTCCGGAGCCTGGCTACCCGCGAACAGCAGCAGGTCGTGGTGGCCGACGTTCCGGCCGCGGTGCGGGCGATGGTCTCGCCTGCCTGATTTTCCCGAGGCGGGCGTCGGTCTCCGGACCGGCGCCCGCCTTCTTTATTCGCCGAGTGGCGAACAAAGTGCGGTTTCGTCACCCACCGCAGTGGGCCGCCGGTGAATCGGCCGTCGCACCTGTCGGTCCACAGTGGACAGTAGTGGGGCGGCACGTTGGTCCGGACGGGGCGCGAGTGATCCGCTGACTGGGACGCGAACGGTGCGGAATCCAGGTTTCCCGGGTTTCCCGGGCCTGGTCGGCGCCCTCGGGGTTGAACCGAGCACGCTTGGTTGTCATTGCGGGGTCGTCATGATCCGTTCTTTGTAGTACCCTTGCGTAGTCGAGGTTGATCGCCTTCGTTGCGAACCCTCGATCTGGCCTGTTGCCGGAGGTCGACCCCCAGGGCTTCCGGTGACAGGCCTCTTTACTTTTCCTGGAAAGGCTTTCGCGTTCTCTCGAGGGCGCTGCTCACATGAGCGTCGCGGCGAGCGTCCCGCCGAGTTCGGTCACCGCTTCCAACGCCGCCTTGTCCGGCTCGCCCGTCACGAGCACGGGCTCGGCCACCCGGGTCCAGCCGAGCCCGGTCGTGATCGCGTCGAGTTGCCGCACGGTCCCGGACGTGTCGTTGTTGCCGTGCACGTACGCCCCGAACGGGCGGCCTTTCGTCGCGTCCAGGCACGGGTAGTACACGGTGTCGAAGAAGTGCTTCAACGCACCGCTCATGCTGCCGAGGTTCGCCGGCGTGCCCAGGAGATAGCCGTCCGCGGCGAGCACGTCGGCCACCGTCGCGCCGAGCGCGGGACGGCGGACGACGTCGACGCCTTCGATGTCCGGATGTTTCGCGCCGGCGAGCGCGGCCTCGAACATCGCCTGCATCGACGGCGACGGCGTGTGGTGCACGATGAGCAACGTTGGCATGGTTCTCCCGTCAGCGCAGCAGCGCGGTGATCTCCTCGCGAACCGCGTCGAGCACTTCCGTCGCGTCGCGGCGCGCGTCGGCGAGTTCGCCGGTCACCGGAGCCACCACTTGCAGATACGCCTTCAGTTTCGGCTCCGTGCCGGACGGCCGCACCACGACCCGCACGCCGTCGCCGCTCAGCCGGAGCACGTCGGCATCCGGCAGGAGGTCTTCGAGCGTTACCGGCACCCCGCCGAGCGTGGCGGGCGGGTCCGAGCGCAACGCGGCCATGAGCCGTCCGCGCACGGAAAGGTCGGTGACCCGCAACGACACTTGATCGGTCAGGTGCACGCCGTGCCGGGTCGCGATGTCGTCGAGGACGTCCAGCAGCGTGCGGCCTTCGGCCTTGAGCGTGGCGGCCAGGTCCGCGCCCGCGACCGCGGCGGCGATGCCGTCCTTGTCGCGGACAAAGCTCGGGTTCACGCAGAGGCCGAGCGCCTCCTCGTACGCGAACACCAAGCCCTCGCCCGCGCGAACCAGCCATTTGAACCCGGTGAGCGTTTCCGCGTAGCGCGCGCCCTTTTCCTTCGCCACTTCGCCGAGCAGCGACGAGGACACGATCGTGGTGGCCACCAACGGATCCGGATTGTCCGTTGTGGACAGAAGATGCGAGCCGAGCAGGACGCCGGTTTCGTCGCCGCGCAGCATCCGCCAGCCGTCCGGGCCGCGGACGCCGAGCGCGCACCGGTCGGCGTCGGGGTCGAGCGCCACCGCGAGGTCAGCGTCCACTTCGGACGCCAGCGCCAGCAGGAGGTCGGTCGCGCCGGGTTCCTCGGGGTTCGGGAACGAGACGGTGGGGAAGTCGGCGTCTGGTTCGGACTGGGCGGAAACCAGGTGCACGTCAGTGAATCCGGCGCGGGCCAGCGCGGCCTGCAACGTCTCCGCGCCGACGCCGTGCAGCGCCGTCGCGGCGATCCGCAGCTCGCGCGTCGTGCCTCGCGGCAGCGCGCCGACCGCGGACAGGTACGCCTCGCGCGGGTCGACGACCTCGGCTCCGGGCGTCCGCGGAATGCTCCGGGCGGCCGGGGCCGACTGGATCGCGCGCTCGATTTCGCCGTCTGACGGCGGCACGATCTGTCCGCCGGTGGCGTCGTACAGCTTGTACCCGTTGTCCGCGGGCGGGTTGTGCGACGCGGTGATCTGGATTCCGGCGACCGCGCTGTAGTGCAGCACCGAGAAGGCCAGCAACGGCGTCGGCAACGGCTGCGGCAGCACCTTCACCGCGAACCCGGCAGCGGTCAGCACCTCAGCCGCCGCGGTGGCGAACGCTTCCGAACCGTGCCGCGCGTCGCGGCCGATCACGACCACGCCGCCCGCGTGCCCCTGCGCGGCGAGCCACGCGGCGACGCCCGCGGTGGTGCGCGTGACGACCGCGACGTTCATCCCGTTCGGCCCCGCGCGCACCGGCCCGCGCAGACCCGCGGTCCCGAACTCCAGCGGCCCGGCCATCCGGTCGGCGATCTCCTCGAGCGCGCCGGGCTCCTTGCCCATCGCGCGGGCGAGGGCGGCGGTCAGTTCCTCGCGCGACGCGGGATCCGGGTCGTCGGTGATCCAGCGGTAGACGGAATCGCGGAGGCGGGAATCGAGGCTGTCGGACACCCGGGCCAGCTTACGCGGA
The DNA here is from genome assembly GCF_000158875.1 of Streptomyces sp. AA4. Lineage (NCBI taxonomy): Bacteria > Bacillati > Actinomycetota > Actinomycetes > Kitasatosporales > Streptomycetaceae > Streptomyces > Streptomyces sp. AA4. Next base: position 614,117 of record NZ_GG657746.1, read on the forward strand.
TCCGGAAACCCGGTGGTGGCTGACGATACGCTCGGGTGGTGCGCATACTTTTCACTTCCCTCGCGTCTTACGGACACGTCTATCCGTTGCTGCCGCTCGCCTCCGCCGCGCGCGACGCGGGACACGAGGTGGTTTTCGCGACCGCGTCCGATTTTCACCCGACTCTCGAGAAGGCCGGGCTCGAACCCGCCGCCGCCGGGCTGACGCTGCAGGAGGCGTTCGGCCAGGTCTTCGCCGGAGACACCCGCAGCCGCTACGAGGTCCCGCAGGAGGAGCTGAACGAGGCGATCGGCAAAGCCTTCGGACACCTGCTGCCCACCCGGTTCATGACCGACCTCGCCCCGGTTCTCGCGGAGTGGAAACCGGACCTGGTGGTGTACGAAATGGGCAACCCGGGCGGGGCTTTCGCCGCGCATCAGGCCGGGATTCCCGCGGTCGCACACGGATTCGGCCGGGTTTCCTCCGACGGCCCGATGGGCCACATCATCGAGCGGATCGACGCGTTCGCCGCCGAGGTCGGCCTCGACGGCAGCAACAAGTCGTTCTGGGGCCACCCGTTCGTGGACATCTGCCCGCCGTCGGTGCAGGCACCGGAGTTCCTCGCCGAGGCCCGGCGCGTGCCGCTGCGCCCGGTCGGCTGGAGCGAACCGGGCGAGCTGCCGTCCGGCATCGAAGGCCGCGACCGGAGCCGCCCGCTCGCGTACCTGACGCTCGGCACCACCGGAGCCAGCCAGGCACACCTGCTGACCTCGGCGTTGCAGGGACTGGCCGCACTCGACGTGGACGTGCTGGTGGCCACCGGCCCGGCCGTTGACGTCGCGGCGCTCGGCGAGGTGCCGTCGAATGTGCGGCTGGAGGCGTGGGTGCCGCAGTCGGAACTGCTGCCGCACGTCGATCTGGTGGTGCATCACGGCGGCAGCGGGACGACGCTCGGCGCATTCAGCGCGGGGGTGCCGCAGCTGGTGCTGCCGCAGGGCGCGGACCAGTTCACCAACGCGGACGCGGTGGTCGAAGCCGGTGCGGGCGCGAAACTGGTCGGCGACGAACTGACGACGGACGCGGTCCGCGAGTCAGCCGGACGATTGCTGGCCGACCACACGGTGGCGGAGGCGGTGCGTCGGCTGGCCGAGGAGGTCTCGGGGATGCCCTCGCCGGAGGAAGTGGCCGCGCAGCTGCCGCAGTACACCTGAGCCGCTTGCGCCCCAATGTGGCATTGGGTGCGCTCAACGCACCGAACGCCACATTGGGTGCGTGGGATGCACCCAATGTGGCATTGGGGCGCTAGCCGAAACTCACGCGCGGGCGACGAGTTCCTTCAGCAGCGAGCCCATCCGCGTCGCCGACTGCCGTCCGGCTTCGAGGACTTCCTCGTGGTTGAGCGGCTGGCCGGTCATGCCCGCGGCCAGGTTGGTGACCAGCGAGAGCCCGAACACCTCGAGCCCGGCCGCGCGGGCGGCGATCGCCTCCAGCACGGTCGACATCCCGACCAGGTCCGCGCCCATGTTGCGCAGCATCCGGATCTCGGCGGGCGTCTCGAAGTGCGGCCCGGGCAGGCCCGCGTACACGCCCTCCTCCAGCGAATCGTCGATCTCCCGCGCCAGGTCGCGCAGCCGCTTCGCGTAGAGGTCGGTCAGGTCGACGAAGTTCGCGCCGACGATCGGGGAGCGCGCGGTCAGGTTGAGGTGGTCGGCGATCAGCACCGGCTGCCCCACGTTCATGCCCGCGCGCAGCCCGCCCGCCGCGTTGGTGAGCAGCACCGTCCGTGCGCCCGCCGCCGCGGCCGTGCGCACGTTCTGCACGACCGGCTCGATGCCCTTGCCCTCGTAGAAATGCGTACGGCCGAGCAGGACCAGCGCGCGCTTGTCGCCGACCCGCAACGACCGCACCGTGCCGCCGTGGCCGACGGCTCCGGGCGGGGTGAAGCCCGGCAGCTCGCCGAACGGGATCTCCGCGTCGGCGGTTCCGATCACGTCCGCGGCCGGACGCCAGCCCGAACCCAGCACCACGGCGATGTCGTGCTTCTCGACGCCGGTGCGCTCGGCGATGACGGCCGCGGCCGCCTCCTCCAGGTTGCTCATGCCGCCGAGCGTATCCGGGCGCTGCGCACGACGAGGAACGCGACCAGGCCGAACGGCGACAGGAAGATCGTCAGCAGGAGCAGCGGGCTGAGCACCCACCACGGGATCCGGTGCGTGCGCGCCTCGAAGAACATCCAGCGCGCGATGAACAGGTCGAACGCGATCAGGTGCGCCCAGACCAGCGCCGCCCCGTACGAACTGCTCAGAAACCCTTGCAGCACCCCGAGATCCGGCCGTTGCATGGCGTGCCACAGTTCGCCGAAATGCGGGATCGCCAGCACGAAGTACCAGACCAGCGGCAGCAGCGGCACCCACGGCGAGGCCAGGATCCGGCGGGTGCCGCGCCAGCCGGGCAGGAAGATCATCAGCGCCCAGAACGGAACCGCGACCGGGAACGTCCAGGCGAAGACGGTGAGGTCGCTCACCGGACCGCCTTCCGGACCGGCACCAGCACCGACGCCGCGGCGGCCGCCGCGAGGACGCCGACGAGCAGTCCGGCGGCGGCCAGCGTCGTGCCGCTCGGGTGGATGAGCGGTTCGCCGCGTTCGGCCTGCCACAGGAGCAGGCCGACGAGACCCGCATAGCCGACCGAACCCGTCCACACCAGCCGCACGCGCACCGCGCTCTCGCGCAGCCGGGGCAGCCGCGTCGCGAGCACCGCCAGCCCGAACGCCAAGAGCGGCAACGCCTGCAGGGCGTGCAGGCCGACGAAGTGCGCGATGCGCAGGTCGCCGCCGGTGGTGCTCCAGCCGAGCAGCGGCAGACCGGGGCCGCCGTCCGCGACGCCGACGCTGTGCGCGCCGATGAGGTCGGAATGGCCGGTGGCCTCGATCGCGGCCCGTTCGATCGGGGTCGGCCGGGTCATGGTCGCGCCGAGCCCGGCGCCGATCAGCGCGACGACCGCGCTGGTGCGCACCGCCCAGTACACCGGGCGGTCCTCGATCCGGGTGAACATGAGCACCACGGTGCCCACGAGGGTGGCGAGCCAGATTCCGGCCACCATCATGCCCATGGCCTGGAACAGGGCGGAGTCGAACGGCGACGTGTTCGCGAAGTGGCTCGGCCGGGCGCGGGCCGCTTGGAACACGATCGCCGCGTATTCGCCGGCGAACAGCACGACGGAGACGGTCGTGGCGACGCTCGCGACCTTGCGCAACCGTCCGCGCAGCAGCGAGACGAGCCAGCTCCAGGTGAAGTAGTACAGCGCGCCGGACACGGCGAACTTGAACGGTTTCGCCCACACCGGAGCGCCGAGCAGGGTCCGCTGGTCGATCAGCATCGCCGCGACGGTCAGCACGGTCGCGACGGCCATCGCGGCGGCGAACCACAGCGACGGACGGTGCCAGGTGCGCATCCGTGCGGTGGGCAACGTCGTCGCGGGTGGGTCGACGGTGCTGGTCATGAGGTCCTCCCAGGATGGATAGTGCTGCTCTCCACTTTGGAAAGTTAAACTATCCATCCTGAGAGGTCCTCAGGGTTTTTCCCGGAAGTCCGGAAGTAGGGTCGTGCGGGTGCGGATGGCTGAACTGAGCGCCGAGTCCGGGATTCCGGTGGCGACGATCAAGTACTACCTGCGGGAGGGGTTGCTTCCGGCCGGGGAGCGGACCAGTCCCAATCAGGCCCGCTACGGCGAGGAGCACGTGCGGCGGTTGCGGCTGATCCGGGCGTTGGTGGACGTCGGCGGGCTCTCGGTGGCCACCGTGCGGGAGGTGGTCGCGGCGGTGGATTCCGATCAGGTCGCTTACGACGTTCTGGGGGTGATGCAGAGGGCGTTGACCGGGGTCGCGGTGGAGGTTTCCGGCGAGGACCGGGAGTGGGCCGTGGGGTTGCTGGGGCCCATTGCCCGGGAGCGCGGCTGGAAGTTCGGGGCGGGTGATCCGGCGGTGGAATCGCTGGTGGGGACGGTTTGCGCGATTCGGGGGTTGGGGCATCAGGCATTGCTGGATCAGCTGGAGCGGTATGCGGAATTGGCTGATCGGATTGCTGGGGCTGATTTGGATACTTTGGACGCCGTGGGGTCTATGGATCGGATTGTCGAGGCGGCGGTGGTGGGGACTGTATTGGGGGATCGGTTGTTTGAGGGGTTGCGGAGGTTGGCTCAGGCTGCGGAGACTGCGCGGCGGTATTCGGTGGGGTGAGTTCGTGGGCTGCTCGTCGCCCTGGCGGGCGACATTGCAGTCTGGGGTTGCGCGGGGCACCCCGAATTTTTATTGTGCTGACGGTCTGGGGGTGCTTGTCAAGGCGGGAAAGATGCCTTGACAAGCACCCCCAGACCGCAGGGAGGCTTCGTATCGGGGGTGGGGGAGGGGCTGGGTGCCTCGCTGTTTGGGTGCGTCGGTGGCGGTTTTTATGAAGTTGCTGGAAAAGACAGAGTTGGTGCTATTTGGCTGAAGGTTGTTGATGCGGTGTCTTCTTGTTCTGCGGGGGCTGTCAGGGACAGTAGCCACAAGGTGTTGTCTGATTGCTTGAGCAGCGCGAAGGTTGCTCGGGTTATTGCGCTGGCGTTGCTTTGCGCTCGTTCTACTGCGCGGAACATGACTTCGGTGCCGTTGGGGGTTTGTGCGGGGCCGCGGGCGAAGGTGAATGAATCCTGGGAACCTGAGGAGCGCAGTGCGCTCAGTGCGTCGCCCAGGGAATACTTTTCGTAGAAGTTCGGGATTCGTTCCAGGCGCAGGGATTGGCGGCCGTCCGGGGAGATGTACTGGACTACCGTTGAGGTGCCGTACGTGGATTTCCTCGAGGCGATGAAGCGTTGCCATCCTTCTGGCACCGAGAGGGTGTATTCGCTGTCGCGCGTGACGTTTGCCGTTGAGCTTGCGTTCGCGTGTTGCGGGACCAGTTTCAGGGGCTGCGACGAGCCGCCGACTGTGCCGACGGTGGCCAGTACTCCGGATTCCGGGGCTTGCGGCGGCAGCAGGTTCTGGCCGCTCACTACCCGGGCCAGTGCGAAACCGCCGCCGCAGGCCAGGGCGAACAGGACCATGGAGGCCACTGCCAGCAGGGCCGTCGCTTTGGTGCTGCGGCGTGGGGGTGGCGGCGGCAGCGGGGCAGGCAGCGGCGGCGGAGGCGGCAGGGCGGGAGCGGGGCGGTAGGAGCCGGTGTTTCCCGAGCGCATGAACGGCAGCGGGCCGGGGTCCGCGGCGAGGGCGGCGGGTTGCTCCGGCGAGTCCGGCTTCGGGGCGACCGTCTTGATCACCTGGGTGTCGGTGGCGTCCAGGTGGGCGGCCGTTTTCTTGCCGTCTGGCGTGCGGAACAGTTCTGGGCCGAACAGGTCCACGGTGGCCTTGGTCTGCTTCGGATACAACCGGTGGCGGACCTCGCGCAGGGAGATCCGCTTTTCCGGCTCCTTCTTCATCAGCGCGGTGATGACGTCGGCCAGCGGGCCCGGCTTCGGGCGCGGGACCTTGCCGTTCACGACCTTGCCGACGGTTTCCAGCGGGTCGCCGTCCGCGTCGTACGGGGGTGCGCCTTCCACCGCCGCGAAGAGCGTCGCGCCGAGGCCCCACAGGTCGGCGCTCGGGGTGACCGCACCGCCGGACGCGACCTCCGGCGAGATGTACGCGGGCGAACCGAGCATGATGCCGGTTCTTGTCATGGTGGCTTCGGAGACGTTGCGGGCGATGCCGAAGTCGGTCAGCTTGATCCGGCCGTCACTTGCGACCAGGACATTGCCCGGTTTGACGTCGCGGTGCGTGATGCCTGCGTCGTGGGCTGCTTCGAGGGCGGCGGCGACCGCGATGCCGACCGCGGCGGCCTGCTCGACAGTCAGCGGGCCGTGGTCGCGCAGCAGGTGCGCGAGGCTTCGCGACGGCAGCAGCTCCATCACGACGAACGGGGCGTCGTTTTCGCGGGCGACGTCGTGCAGCGTGATGACGTTCGGGTGCGACAGGACGGCGATCGCGCGGGCCTCGCGGAGCGTGCGCTCGCGGAGTTCGTCCGCCTGCTCCGCGGGAATGCCCGGCGGCACCTTCATCTCCTTGACCGCGACCGGGCGGTGCAGGAACTCGTCGTAGGCCGACCAGACCGTGCCCATCGACCCCGACCCCAGAACCGACCGCAGCCGGTAGCGTCCGGCGACTACCCGCGGCTGGTCGCCGCCGGTCGACGGCTCGGCGTTCGCGGAGCCGGTGCTGTCGGTGTTGCCGGGCTGGTCCAGGTCGCTGCTCTCCGAGGGCACCCCATGATTGTGGCCCACCCCGCCGTCAGTCTTCGACCCAGCACCGCTACCCCTGAGTTCACCCGTACGGGGGGCGAGCAGAGTCACAGGTGCGGGTGGTGGCCTGCCTCTACCATCACAGGTTATGACGAACGTGGCTGGTCCGGAGTCGGCGCCGACCTCCGAGCCCCGGCTCGCGCTCGCGGCGGAGTTCCCCACCGCGGACCGCGCCCAGTGGCAGGAGCTGGTGGCGGGAGTGCTGCGCAAGAGCGGCAGACTGCCCGAGGATTTCGCGGGTGCGCCGGAGAGCAAGCTCGTCTCCCGCACCTACGACGGCATCGAGATCCAGCCGCTGTACACCGCCGACGACGCGGGCGGCGACCTCGGCTTCCCGGGGCTCCCGCCGTTCGTGCGCGGCTCCCGGCCGGAAGGCGTCGTCGGCACCGGGTGGGACATCCGGGTCCGGCACCAGCGCGAAGACGCCCGCGCGGCGAACGCGGCGATCCTCGCCGACCTCGAAGGCGGCGCGTCCTCGGTCTGGCTGCGGCTCGGCGAGGGTTCGCTCCCGATCTCCGCGCTCGCGGACGCGCTGAACGAGGTGTACGTCGGCCTCGCGCCGATCGTCCTCGACGCCGGCGCGGAGTACGAAACCGCTGCTCAGGCGCTTCTCGACCTCTTCGCCGAACGCGAGGTCCCGGCCAGCGAAGCCGTCGGCACGCTCGGCGCGGATCCGCTCGGCGCCTCGGCGCGCACCGGACAGGCGCTGCCGCTCGGTCCGGCCGCCGCATTGGCCGCGAAGGTTGCCCCCAAGTACCCCAAGGTCCGCACGATCGTCGCCGACGGGCTGCCGTTTCACGAGGCAGGCGGCTCGGACGCACAGGAACTCGGCGCGACGATCGCGGCGGGCGTCGCTTATCTGCGTGCGCTCACCGAGGCGGGCCTGGACGTCGCCGCGGCGGCCGCGCAGATCGAGTTCCGGCTCGCCGCGACCGCGGACCAGTTCCTGACCATCGCCAAATTCCGTGCCGCGCGCCGGCTGTGGGACCGCGTCCTCGAGGTCTCCGGGGTGGCCGCGGAAGCGCGCGGGATGCACCAGCACGCGGTCACGTCGCCGTCGATGTTCACCCAGCGCGACCCGTGGGTGAACATGCTGCGCACCACCGTCGCCTGCTTCGCGGCCGGGGTCGGCGGCGCGGACGCGGTCACCGTGCTGCCGTTCGACGCGGCGATCGGCCTGCCGGACGCGTTTTCCTCGCGGATCGCCCGCAACACCAACGCGATCCTCATCGAAGAGTCGAAGCTGGGCAGCGTGATCGACCCGGCGGGCGGCTCCTGGTACGTCGAGAAGCTCACCGGCGAACTCGCCGAAGCCGCGTGGCGCGAGTTCACCGCGATCGAGGCGGCGGGCGGCATCGAGGCCGAACTGGCCTCCGGCGCGCTGGCCGGACGGCTGGCGCGGACCTGGGAGAAGCGCGCGAGCCGCCTCGCCACCCGGCGCGACCCGCTCACCGGCGTCAGCGAGTTCCCGAACCTGGAGGAAAAGCCGGTCGTGCGCGACCCGCTTCCGTCCACTGTGGACGGCGGCCTGCCGCGGCACCGGTACGCCGAGGAGTACGAGAAGCTGCGCGACGCGTCCGACGCCTACCTCGCCGAGCACGGCGAGCGGCCGAAGGTTTTCCTGGCCACGCTGGGGCCGGTCGCCGCGCACACCGCTCGCGCGTCCTTCGCGACGAACCTGCTGCAGGCGGGCGGCATCGAGGCGGTGAACCCCGGCGCGACCGACGACCTGCCCGGCGCGTTCCGCGAGAGCGGCGCGAAGATCGCCTGCGTCTGCGGCACTGACGCCGCGTACGAGGAACAGGCCGCATCCGTCGCGGCTTCGCTCGGCGCGGACAGCGTGCTGTTGGCGGGCAAGGGAACCTACGACGGAATCAGCGGCAATCTGTACGCCGGGTGCGACGCGCTCGAAATCCTGACCAGCCTCCACGCACAGCTGGGAGTCTCCGCATGAGCATCCCGAATTTCGCCGACATCCCGCTCGGCACGCCGGAACCGGGCGACCGCGCGGCGTGGGCACAGGCCGTGCAGGACGCCACTGGCAAGGGTCCGGACGCGCTGGCCTGGGAAACGCCCGAGGGCATCGGCGTGAAGCCGGTCTACACCGCCGCCGATCTGTCCGATGTGGACTTCCTCGGCACGTACCCGGGCATCGCGCCGTACCTGCGCGGGCCGTACCCGACGATGTACGTCAACCAGCCGTGGACGATCCGCCAGTACGCCGGGTTCTCCACCGCGCAGGAGTCGAACGCCTTCTACCGCCGCAACCTCGCGGCCGGGCAGAAGGGCCTGTCGGTCGCGTTCGACCTCGCCACGCACCGCGGCTACGACTCCGACCACCCGCGTGTGTCCGGCGACGTCGGCATGGCCGGCGTGGCGATCGACTCGATCTACGACATGCGCCAGCTGTTCGACGGCATCCCGCTCGACAAGATGTCCGTCTCGATGACGATGAACGGCGCGGTGCTGCCGGTGCTCGCGCTGTACGTCGTCGCGGCCGAGGAGCAGGGGGTGAAGCCGGAGCAGCTCGCGGGGACCATCCAGAACGACATCCTCAAGGAGTTCATGGTCCGCAACACCTACATCTACCCGCCGCAGCCGTCGATGCGGATCATCTCCGACATCTTCGCCTACACCTCGCAGCACATGCCGAAGTACAACTCGATCTCCATCTCCGGCTACCACATGCAGGAGGCCGGAGCGACTGCCGACCTGGAGCTGGCGTACACGCTCGCGGACGGCGTCGAGTACATCCGCGCGGGCGTCGAGGCCGGGCTGGACGTCGACAAGTTCGCGCCGCGGCTGTCGTTCTTCTGGGCCATCGGCATGAACTTCTTCATGGAGGTGGCGAAGCTCCGCGCGGCGCGCCTCCTGTGGGCGAAGCTGGTGAAGCAGTTCGACCCGAAGTCGCAGAAGTCGCTGTCGCTGCGTACGCACTCTCAGACGTCCGGCTGGTCTCTCACCGCGCAGGACGTCTTCAACAACGTCACGCGTACGTGCGTCGAGGCGATGGCAGCCACCCAGGGGCACACGCAGTCGTTGCACACCAACGCTCTCGACGAAGCGCTCGCACTGCCCACCGACTTCTCCGCACGGATCGCGCGCAACACACAGCTGTTGCTGCAGCAGGAATCCGGCACCACGCGCGTCATCGACCCGTGGGGCGGCAGCGCGTTTGTCGAGAAGCTCACCTACGACCTCGCGCGCAAGGCGTGGGGCCACATCACCGAAGTCGAGGGCGCGGGCGGCATGGCGCGCGCGATCGATGAAGGCATCCCGAAGCTGCGCATCGAAGAGGCAGCTGCGCGTACGCAGGCGCGCATCGACTCGGGACGACAGCCGGTCATCGGCGTGAACAAGTACCAGGTCACCGACGACGAACAGATCGACGTGCTGAAGGTCGACAACGCGGGCGTACGCGCACAGCAGCTGGAGAAGCTGCGTCGGCTGCGCGAAGAACGCGACCCGCAGGCCACCGAGGACGCACTGCGCCGCCTCACCGAAGGCGCGCAGAACAACGGCAACCTGCTCGAGCTGGCCATCAACGCCGCGCGCGCGAAGGCCACCGTCGGCGAGATCTCCGACGCCCTGGAAAAGAACTGGGGCCGCCACTCCGGCCAGATCCGCACGATCTCCGGCGTGTACCGGGAAGAGGTGGGGAAGTCGGACAACGTCGAGAAGGCACGCGAGCTGGTCGATAAATTCGCCGAGGAGGAAGGCCGCCGCCCGCGGATCCTCGTCGCGAAGATGGGCCAGGACGGCCACGACCGCGGCCAGAAGGTGATCGCCACCGGCTTCGCCGACCTCGGCTTCGACGTCGACGTCGGCCCGCTGTTCTCTACCCCGGCCGAGGTCGCGCGCCAGGCGTCGGAAGCCGACGTGCACGTGATCGGCGTGTCCTCGCTGGCCGCCGGGCACCTGTCGCTGGTGCCCGCGCTGCGCCACGAACTGGCCGAGCTGGGCCGCGAGGACATCATGGTCGTGGTCGGCGGCGTGATCCCGCCGCAGGACTACCCCGAACTGCGCGAAGCGGGTGCGGCGGCGATCTTCGGCCCGGGCACGGTGCTCGCGGACGCCGCGATCGACCTGCTCCAGCAGCTGGCCGCGCAGGAGTCCTGAACCTTGCCGCGGCGGATCGACGTCGGCGAATACGCCAAGGGCGTGCTCGCGGGCGACCGGGGAACCCTGTCCAAGGCCATCACGCTGGTCGAATCGCATCGCGAGGACCACCGGCGGCAAGCGCAGGAGCTGCTGGTCGAACTGCTCCCGCACGCGGGCGGGGCGAAACGCGTCGGCATCACCGGCGTGCCCGGAGTCGGCAAGTCGACATTTATCGATCAGCTCGGCACCGACCTCACCTCGGCCGGGCACCGGGTCGCGGTGCTGGCCGTCGACCCGTCGTCGACCCGCACCGGCGGTTCGATCCTCGGCGACAAGACCCGGATGGCGCGGCTGGCGGTCGACCCGAAGGCGTTCATCCGGCCGTCGCCGACGTCCGGCACGCTCGGCGGCGTCGCCCGCGCGACGCGCGAGACGATCGTGCTGATGGAAGCGGCCGGCTTCGACGTCGTGCTGGTGGAGACGGTCGGGGTCGGACAGTCCGAGGTGACCGTGGCGAACATGGTCGACTGCTTCCTCTTCCTGACCCTCGCGCGCACCGGCGACCAGTTGCAGGGCATCAAAAAGGGCGTGCTGGAACTCGCCGACGTGATCGCCGTGAACAAGGCCGACGGTCCGCACGAACGCGACGCCAAACGTGCCGCGCGCGAGCTGCAGGGCGCGCTGCGGATGATCTACGGCAAGGACGCGCTGTGGACGCCGCCGGTGCTCACGTGCAGCGGACTCGAAGGCAGCGGACTCGACGAGGTGTGGGCGGCGATCGGGAGGCACCGCGAGGTGCTCACCGAATCGGGTGATCTTGGCGAGCGGCGCAAACGGCAGCAGGTCGACTGGACGTGGTCGATGGTCCGCGAGCAGCTGCTCGACCGGCTCACCGCGCATCCGGCCGTCCGCGCGCAGGTCGCCGACGTGGAACGGGCGGTGCGCGACGGGGAACTCACCGCCACGCTGGCCGCGCAGCGGATCTTGGACGCGTTCGCGGAACCCTCTTCTTGAACGTCGTCCAAGAAGAAAAACCGCCGTGCGCGCAAGTGCCTTTTGACCGTATCCGGGGCTTGCTGCGCCCGGCGGTCGTCAGCACGAGGCGAGCGGACCCGGCTCCACCGCGTGGCGGCTGACGCGTCCGCGCTTCGGCGGGCACAATGCACGGGGACGGCGTAGAAGGGAAGTCATGGCGAAGGTGCGGGGACTGCTGCTGGCCGGTCTGCTCGGCGTGCTGCTCACCGGGGTGCTGCCGGCGGCGGCTTCCGCGGCGACCCCGGCTCCGGCCTCGGTCTCCGCGTCGGCTGAGACGGCGATCACGCAGGTGAACGCGCACCGCCAGGTCCAGCCGGGACCGGTGCTGGACCCGTCGCAGACCGACAAGGCCAACGCCGACAAGACGAAGAAGAACCTCGTCGCCGGCGGGGCCGCGGTGGTGCTGCTCGCCATCGTGTACTTCGGCCGCCGTCACCGCATCAAGCGCCGCAAGGCCCAAGGCGGCTGAGCTTTCCGGCGTTCACCCACGCCGAACTTCATCAGCCGTTCGCCGCAGATCTTCTACCGGCCGTCTTGGTCGAAGCGCAGCGCACCGCCGCTTGCCACCTGCATGGTGCACGATCGACTGCAATGCGTAAGACAGATCGATCGGCACGTTGCGTGTTCCCCTGCGCTCGTGTTGCAGGAGGAGGTGCGGCGTGACGGTGCTGGATTCACGGCCGGACGTTCCAGGTGACCACAACCCGATCGCGGCGCCCGGCGCGCTGCTGACGGACGTCGGCGTCAGCATGGCTCCGGTGGAAGACCTTGGCGCGGGCCGCGGCCCGTTCTGGCTGGACGACTGGCTGCGCGCGAACGCGACCGACGTGCTCGCGTGGCGGCGGCACATCCATGCCCACCCCGAGCTGTCGCGCGACGAGTTCGCGACGACCGAGCTGATCGTCTCGCTGCTGCGCCGGGTCGGGCTCAAGCCGTGGGTGCTGCCCGGCGGCACCGGCGTGGTGTGCGACATCGGCAAGGGCGAGCGCTGCGTGGCGCTGCGCGCGGACATCGACGCGCTGCCGCTGACCGAGGACACCGGCCTGCCGTACTCCTCCACCACCGAGGGCGCGGCGCACATGTGCGGCCACGACGCGCACACCGCGATCCTGCTCGGCGCCGGCCGCGCGCTCGCCGGCGCGCCCGAGCTGCCCGGCCGCGTGCGGCTGATCTTCCAGCCCGCGGAGGAGGTCATGCCCGGCGGCGCGCTGGACATGATCGCCGCGGGAGCGCTGGAGGGCGTCGAGCGGATCTACGGCCTGCACTGCGACCCGCGGCTCGAAGCGGGCAAGGTCGGCACCCGGGTCGGCGCGCTGACGTCCGCCGCCGACCTGATCGAACTGCGCCTCACCTCGCCCGGCGGGCACACCTCGCGGCCGCATCTCACCGCGGACCTGGTGTACGCGCTCGGCACGGTCATTACGTCGCTGCCGTCGGTGCTGTCCCGGCGCGTCGACCCGCGCTCCGGCACGGTGCTGGTGTGGGGCGCGGTGCACGCCGGACAGGCCGCGAACGCGGTCCCGCAGGACGGCGTCCTGCGCGGCACGCTGCGGACGGCCGACCACGAGGTGTGGAAGGCGCTGGAGCCGCTCGTCGCGTCGTCGGTGGAATCGCTGCTGGCCCCGACCGGCGTCGGCTTCTCGCTGGACTACCGGCGCGGGGTGCCGCCCGTCGTCTCCGACGCGGAGTCGACCGCGCTGATGCGCGCCGGGGTCGAGGCGGCGGTCGGCGAAGCGGGGCTCGCCGGGACGGAACAGTCGTCCGGCGGCGAGGACTTCGGCTGGTATCTGGAGCACGTCGGCGGGGCCTTCGCCCGGCTCGGCGTGTGGTCCGGTCCGCCCGCTCCGCAGGCCGACATCCACCGTCCGACGTTCGTCCTCGACGAGCGTGCGCTGCTCGTCGGAGTCCGCACTTTGGTGCACACCGCACTGGCCTCGCTGGCCTGAGTTATCCACAGGGATCGCGCCTATGTGGATAACTCAGGCGGGTGAGAGGTACCCCTCGTGCGGGGGTGTCAGCGGGGAATTACCCACTGTGGTCTAGACCGCCAAAGCCACTGCTCTGGCCCGTTCACCGAGAGTAATTTCGGACTTTTGCACTACCCGGGTGGGCCGGTGGTCCGTCGGTTGCCTTCGGTGGATTTCGTGTTGTGCGGCAACGGCTTTGGCGGAATCCGAGGCTGCTCGCGGTGCTGCGCTGACCTGATTTCTGCCGTCATATTTGGTGACGGACTGCTATTTTTCCTGCGCTCTGCGGTGGCGGATGCCCGTGTGAGTGAGCCTCTGCCGTGTGGTATTGGGCGGCTGTGCTGCGAGGCCGCGGACGGCCCGGTCGCACGGAGTTATCCACAGGGCGACACCGTTGGGGACAACTTTCGGCCCTCTGCTACCGCGGGTGTGGATGACTCCGGAAAAGAGCGTTCCGGACAGCCCGCGGCGAGGTCGAAGCGGCCGCGGTCGTTCGTCCAGCGAATGGCTGAAAGTCCGTGAAGGGCTCCTTGAGGGAATCAGATTCCCGCAAGGAGCCCTTCACGGACAGTTAAGACAGTGAGCGTCAGCCGCTGATCCCGGTGCACGGCCGGGTGCGCAGATCGTCCACGTAGTCCGCCGGGGCCCCGGCCGCCTCCGCGGCGTCCGCCAGCACCCCGAGATACCGCGCCGAGGGCAGGCCGCCCTCGTAGGCGTCCAGGACGTACAGCCAGGCCAGCACCGAGCCGTCCATCGTCTGGACCCGCAGCCGGATCTTCGTGTGCATCCCCAGCTCGCCGCCTTCCCAGCGGTCGAGCCGTTCCTCGTCGAGCGCGGTCACGTCGTACAGCACCACGAACACCCGCGACGACGGGTCCTCGACGATGGTGGCCAGCGCGCCTTCCCACCCGATGTCCTCGCCGCCGAAGGTCAGCCGCCAGCCTTCCAGCCAGCCGGTGCCCGCCATGGGCGAGTGCGGGGCGCGCTCCAGCATCTGGGCGGGCTCCATGTTGGATCCGTAAGCGGCATACAACGGCACGCGGCACAGCCTAGCGACCTCTCTCCGCCGCGCCGGGATGCACATGCCGTGTCCGGGCACTTCGCTTGCCGGTCAGGTTCGCCGCGTAGGGTCAGAGCCACCGCCAAGCACGTGTGACATAGGAGGACCCAGGTGACCAGGATCGTGATCATGGGTGGCGGCCCGGCGGGCTACGAAGCCGCCTTGGTCGCGGCGCAGCACGGCGCCGACGTGACGATCGTCGAGCGGGACGGCCTGGGCGGCGCCTGTGTCCTCTACGACTGCGTGCCCTCGAAGACGTTCATCGCCTCGTCCGGCGCGCTCGCGAAGATGCACGACCTCGGCGAGCTGGGCATCAACACCGATCTCGCGGACACCACCGTCGACCTGCCGACTGTCCACGGGCGGGTGAAAGGCCTCGCGCTCGCGCAGTCGGCCGACATCCGCGCCCGCGTGCAGCGCGAGGGCGTGCGCGTGATCACCGCCGAAGCCCGGTTCGCCGACGACGAGCCCGGTCTGGCCACCCACACGGTGGAAGTCACGCACTCGGACGGGAAAGTGGAATCGCTGTCCGCGGACGTCGTGCTGATCGCCACCGGAGCCACCCCGCGCGTGCTGCCCGGCGCGGTCCCGGACGGCGAGCGGATCCTGGACTGGCGGCAGCTGTACGACCTCACCGAACTGCCCGAGCACCTCGCGGTGATCGGATCGGGCGTCACCGGCGCCGAGTTCGCCTCCGCGTACACCGAGATGGGCGTGAAGGTCACCGTCGTGTCGAGCCGCGACCGCGTGCTGCCGCACGAGGACGCGGACGCGGCCGCGGTGCTCGAAGAGGTCTTCACCCAGCGCGGCACCACGGTGGCCAAGCAGGCCCGTGCGGAACGCGTCGAGCGCACCGAGAAGGGCGTCGAAGTTCACCTGGCCGACGGTCGCGTGATCGAGGCAAGCCACGCGCTGATGACCGTCGGGTCCATCCCGAACACCGCCGACATCGGCCTCGACCGCGTCGGCATCGAGCCCGGCCCCGGCGGTTTCATCGCGGTGGACCGGGTGTCGCGCACGAGCGTTCCCGGCGTGTACGCGGCGGGCGACTGCACGGGCGTGCTGATGCTCGCGTCCGTGGCGAGCATGCAGGGCCGCATCGCGATGTGGCACGCGCTGGGCGAGGGGGTCGCGCCGATCAAGCTCAAGACCGTCGCGGCGAACGTGTTCACCCACCCGGAAATCGCGACCGTCGGGATCAGCCAGCAGGCGATCGATTCCGGCGAGGTGCCCGCGCGCACGATCATGCTGCCGCTGGCCACCAACGCGCGCGCGAAGATGGAAGGCCTGCGCCGCGGTTTCGTGAAGCTGTTCTGCCGCCCCGCCACCGGCGTGGTGGTCGGCGGCGTGGTGGTCGCGCCGTCGGCGAGCGAGCTGATCCTGCCGATCGCGCTGGCCGTGCAGAACCAGCTGACGGTGGACCACCTGGCGCTGACGTTCTCTGTGTACCCGTCGCTGTCCGGATCGATCACCGAAGCGGGCCGTCAGCTCATGCGGCACGACGATCTGGACTGATTTCCCGCGTCCGGGCAACCCCGTGCGGCACCCCGCGTCTTGCGGGGTGAAGACGGGTAGCACGGGGAAGGAACGAGGGTGCGCAAGAGCGCGATTTTCGCGGTGGCGGCGGCGATCGGACTGGGCGGGACCGCGGTCCCGGCGATGGCGGCGGACGGTCCGGCCGCCGATCCGGTGACGGTGCAGCTGAACCAGGACACCGCGGTGCTGCACGGCCAGGTGAACGCCTACCAGCGCGGCTCGGACCCGAACGTGGCGTTCGCTTACTGCCCGGGAGCCAAGGCGGGCACGGCGGCGTTCAGTTCGCCCGCGCTGCAGTTCTCGCAGTATTTCTACGGCGAGATGGTCGGCGTGAAGGCCACGATGAGCGCGCACGCGAACCTGGTGCCGGGCACGAAACCCGGCAGCTATCCGCTCACCGTCACCTGTGGCGGGAAGCAATACGACGCGACGTTCACCGTGCCCGCCGCGCAGGTTTCGCGGGTGCCCCAGGGCGCGGCGAAAGCGGGCGACGGGAGCCTCGCCAGCTGATCGCCCCCGCTTCGAAAACCGCCGGAAAATCGTTTCCGGCGGTTTTTTCGTTCCCCGGGCAACCCCGCGGCGGGCGGAGACGTCTTGGTGGGTGTCGGAACGAAAACGCCCGGGCCGCAGGGGGAACTGTCGGCTGGGCGCGGATTCGCCGCTGTTTTCCTGCGGCGGGAATCGCATTTTCAGCAAGGGGAGCGTCATGAAGCGTACCGTTGTTTTCTCCGCCCTGGTCGCCGCCGGAATGCTTTCGGCCGCACCGGCTTTCGCCGCCGAGTCGCCCAGCGCGCCGAGCACTGCCGCCCCGTCCTCCTCGCCCGCTGGGCCGGATTCGGACGACAACGCCGGCGTGCCCAAGGCGTTCATCCGGGTGCTGCCGTCCTCGGGCCACGCGGGGGACCGCGTCACGGTGCGCATCGGCTGTGAGGCCTCGGAGATCAAGAACCTCAAGTCGGCGGCGTTGCAGTTCGGCAAGCTGCACCCGGTCGGCGCGCAGAACGACCCGTCGAAGGCCCCGATCTCGCAGGGCGCCGCGACTGTGCGCAGCGGGGTGAAGCCCGGGGCGTATCCGGTTTCGTTCTCCTGCGGCAGCGCTGACCTCGCCACGAAGTTCACCGTGCTGGGCGCGAAGCCCGCCCCGAAGCCGACGCCTGCGCCTGCGCCCAAGCAGGTCAGCAAGGTCCCGTCCGGCGCGCCGCAGACCGGCGGCACGGACGGCCCGGTCGCGGACGACCAGTCGAACCTCGGCCTGCCGATCGCGGCCGGCGCGATGGGCGTGCTCGCCCTCGGCGGCACCGGGCTCGTGGCGGCGCGTCGTCGGCGCGGCTGACTAGTCTCCTGGGCCTGGCCGGGTTCGGGCGGCCAGACCCAGGCGGATCGGGGGAAAGATGATCAGGAAGACACTCGCGGCGGCGTCCGTCGCGCTCGCCGTGCTGGCGGCCGGATGTTCGGCCGGTTCGACGACCGCGGCGCCTGTTGCCGGCGCTGCGTCCGCTTCGTCGGCCGCCCTGCCGAAATCGGAGCCGGTGTCGCTGGACATCCCGCGCATCGACGCGCATTCCACTTTGGTGCCGCTCGGCCTCAATCCCGACAATTCGGTGCAGGTTCCGCCGGTCAGCAAGCCATTGCAGGCCGGGTGGTACGAAAACGGCCCGACCCCCGGGGAGATCGGCCCCGCGGTCGTGCTCGGGCACGTGGACGGAAACAAGCAAAAAGGGATCTTCTACCGGCTCAAGGAAATGAAACCGGGAGACGACGTCGACATCGCCCGCCGCGACGGCACCACCGCGCACTTCCAGGTGACCAAAGTGGACCAGGTGCCCAAGGACGCCTTCCCGACCGACGCGGTCTACGGGGACACTTCGGACCCGGAACTGCGCTTGATCACCTGCGGCGGTGCCTTCGACCGGTCCGAGCACAGCTATGTGGACAACATCATCGTGTACGCCCATCTGGTGAACGGCGCGCGCTGACCTCGCGGTTGAACAAGACGCCCCGTTTTTGTCGGTCCCCGGTGCGACACTGTGGCGGTTGGCACAATTCTGGGAGGCACGCATGATCACCAGGACAGAACCGTGGCCCGAGGGCACACCGTGCTGGGGCGACTTGATGGTGCCTGACCGCGACAAGGCGGTCACGTTCTACGAGTCGCTGCTCGGCTGGACGGTCGAATCCGGCGGCCCGGAGACCGGCTATTACGGAATGGCGCAGATCGCGGGCAAACCGGTGGCGGGCATCGGCCAGATCCCGCCGGAGCAGGCGGGCATGCCGCCGATGTGGACGACGTACCTGTCAGTGTCCGATGTGGACAAAGCCGTAGCCGCGATCGCCGAGGCGGGCGGCCAGGTCGTCGCGCCGCCGATGGACGTCCTGACCGAAGGCCGGATGGCCATCGCGACGGACCCGACCGGAGCCACGTTCGGCCTGTGGCAACCGGGACGACACTCCGGCACGCAGGCCACCCTGACGCCCGGGGCACCCGCGTGGAACGAATGCATGACCCGGGATTTCGGCGCGGCCAAGCAGTTCTACGGCGATGTGTTCGGATACGGCTTCGGGGACATGTCCGGGCCAGGCTTCACCTACGCGACCTTGGACGTCGACGGCCGCCCGGTCGGCGGCCTCGGCGAGTTGTCCGCGGACAGCTCCGCCTCGCCCGGCTGGGTGACGTACTTCTGGACCGCGGACGCGGACGAGTCAGCCGCCCGAATCGGACAACTGGGCGGGACAGTGGTGAGCCCGCCGGTGGACACCCCACACGGCCGCATGGTGGTCGCGGTGGACGACCAGGGGGCGGGGTTCTCGCTGATGGCGCCGAATGCACAGTCCGGCACCCAGGACGGGTGGGGGTGAGGCTGGGGAGGGGATGATTCGAGCTTCGCGGGATTGGCCGGGGGAGCTGGCTGATCGGTGCTGTGGCAGGCCGGAGGTGTTGCCGTGCCGAGCGCTGAGCGTGCTGAGCGTTGAGCGGTGAGGTGGCGGGCCGGACGTGCTGCCGAGCCGAGCTGGACCACATGGCCGTGCGGTGCTGAGCTGCGCAGGCTGATCTTGGCCGGGCTGTAGGTCGCCGGGCATGGCTTCAGGCTGAGCTGTGCAGGCTGATCTCGGTCGGGCTGGCGGCGTCGGGCCGTGCGTTGCCGGGCGGGTGATGGGCTTGATCGAGCCCGTGCCTGGCGGTGCGGTGCGGCGGTGAGCTGTGCACGCCGACTTGCAGCGGTGCCGTTAGGCCGAGCCGGGCTGGTGTTGCGTCGCGCCCTGCAGCGGGTGGGCCGCGCGAGTGCCGCTTCGTGCTGGTTCGCGCCGTGTTGCGCTGAGCGGACCGTTCTCGGTCGGGCGTGACGATGGGGTTAGTCGAGCCCGTGCTCGGTGGTGCTGTGCGGTAGTGAGCTGAGTGCGCCGATGTTGCAGCGGGCCCGCGAAGCCGAGCCGGTGTTGCGTCGTGCCGTCCTGCAGGGAGGGCCCAGTGAGTGCCGATGCGTGCTGGTTCACGCCGTTGAGCAGAGCGGACCAAACCAGTATCCGCCGAACCGAGGTGGTGCCCCAGCGCTGCGCGATGCCCCTTCGTCCCGGAACCGGCGGCGAAGTCAGCGCGACCCGAACAGCCGTGAGGGGAACCCCGAGAGAATCCGTCCCTCGAAGTTCCCCTCACCAGGCTCGACAGCACTAACCCGAGGATCAGTCCTCCACCCAGTCGAAGGTCTTCGTCACCGCCTTCTTCCAGTTGCGGTATTCCTTCTCCCGCCGGGACTCGTCCATCGACGGGT
Organism: Streptomyces sp. AA4; assembly: GCF_000158875.1. Classification (NCBI taxonomy): domain Bacteria; kingdom Bacillati; phylum Actinomycetota; class Actinomycetes; order Kitasatosporales; family Streptomycetaceae; genus Streptomyces; species Streptomyces sp. AA4. Next base: position 633,874 of record NZ_GG657746.1, read on the forward strand.
CCCACTGCTTGTCCTTCGCCCAGTTGGTCCGGATGTCGTCCTCCGACTCCCAGAACCCGACCGCCAGCCCGGCCGCGTATGCCGCGCCCAGGGCGGTCGTTTCGTTCACCACCGGGCGGATCACCGGCACTCCCAGGATGTCCGCCTGGAACTGCATCAGCAGCTCGTTCACGACCATCCCGCCGTCGACCTTCAGGGACTTCAGCGGGACACCCGAGTCGGCGTTCATCGCGTCGATCACCTCTCGCGACTGGAACGCCGTCGCCTCCAGCACGGCCCGCGAGATGTGGCCCTTGTTCACGAACCGCGTCAGGCCGACGATCGCTCCTCGCGCATCCGAGCGCCAGTACGGCGCGAACAGGCCCGAGAACGCCGGTACGAAGTACGCGCCGCCGTTGTCGTCGACCGTTCGGGCGAATTCCTCGATCTGGGCCGCCGACGAAATCAACCCCAGGTTGTCTCGCAGCCACTGCACCAGCGAACCGGTGACCGCGACCGAACCCTCCAGGGCGTACACCGTGTCGTTCGAGCCGATCTTGTAGCAGACCGTCGTCAGCAGGCCGTTCTCCGACAGGACCTTCTCCGTGCCGGTGTTCAGCAGCACGAAGTTGCCGGTGCCGTAAGTGTTCTTGGCCTCGCCCGGCGAAAGGCACGCCTGGCCGAACGTCGCCGCCTGCTGGTCGCCCAGGATGCCCGCGATCGGCACCTCCGCCAGGGCTCCGCGCGGACGGACCTTGCCGTACACCTCCGACGACGACCGGATCTCCGGCAGCATCGACAGCGGAATCCCCATCTCCGCCGCGATGTCCTCGTCCCACTTCAAGGTGTCGAGGTCCATCAGCAGCGTGCGCGACGCGTTCGTCGGGTCCGTCACGTGCACGCCGCCGTCGGTGCCGCCGGTCATGTTCCACAGCACCCAGGTGTCCATGTTCCCGAACACCAGGTCGCCCGCCTCGGCCCTGGCCCGCGCGCCCTCGACGTTGTCGAGGATCCACTTGATCTTCGGGCCGGAGAAATACGTCGCGAGCGGGAGACCGGTCTTCGCGCGGTAGCGCTCCTGGCCGCCGCCGAGCGCACCCAGCTCAGTGGCGATCTTGTCGGTGCGGGTGTCCTGCCAGACAATCGCGTTGTACACCGGCTTCCCGGTCTTGCGGTCCCACACGAGCGCCGTTTCGCGCTGGTTGGTGATGCCCACCGCGGCGATGTCGGTCGGCCGCAGGTCGGCCTTGGCGAGCGCGCCCGCCGCGACCGCGCGGGTGTTTTCCCAGATCTCCTCGGCATTGTGCTCGACCCAGCCCGCCTGCGGGAAGATCTGCTCGTGCTCGCGCTGGTCGACCGCGACGACACGGCCGGAGTGGTCGAAGATCATGCAACGCGTCGACGTGGTGCCCTGGTCGATCGCGGCGACATACGAAGTCATGGATTTCCTCCGGAAAGCTGGATCAGGTCAGGTTGTGCACGGCCAGGTACACCAGTGCCGCCAGCGCCGCGCCGACGAGCGGCCCGAGAACCGGCACCCACGAGTAGTTCCAGTCGGGGTCGCGCTTGCCCTTGATCGGCAACAGGAACGCGTACGCGAGGCGCGGGCCGAGGTCGCGGGCCGGGTTGATGGCGTAGCCGGTCGGCCCGCCGAGCGAAATGCCGATCACCAGCACGACGAACGACACCCCGGCGTAGCCGAGCGCGGTGTTACCGAAGGTCGGCGTCCCGTCGGCGGCGGTCTTGAACGCCGGCGTCAGCAGGATCCAGCCGACCAGCACGAAGGTGCCGATGATCTCGGTCACCAGGTTCCACGCCTTGTTCCGGATCTGCGGGGCGGTGGAGAAAATGCCCAGCGTTTCCTCCGGATTCGGATGGTCGTCGAACTGCAGTTTGTAGGTCAGCCAGCACAGCACCGCGCCGATAATCGCGCCGAGCATTTCGCCGATCAGGTAGAACGGCACGTCCGCCCACGAAACCTTGCCCGAAATGGCCAGGCCGAGCGTGACCGCGGGGTTGAGGTGCGCGCCGGTCGGCGCGGCGAGGCTGGCCCCGGCGAACACGCCGAAAGCCCACCCGAAGGTGATGAACAGAGTTCCCGCTTGATGGCCGTTGTTCTTGCGCAGCACGACGTTGGCCACGACGCCGTTGCCCAGCAACAGGAGCACTGCTGTCCCCAGCGTCTCCCAGACGATGATCGCTATCGGACTCAGACTCACGCTCTCCGCACCTCCACACTGGACAGACTGTGCAGGGCCGAGCACGTCCGGCCACAGCCCCGTCGCCGACCCCAGTCCGCGGCACGTTACCGCCGCGTACGCGCGCAATCCATAAGCCGGGCGAACCAATGTGACCATGATCGTCATGGGTTCCGCCACACGTGTCACCTCGGGGTCAGCAGACGATCACGCAAGCGTGCGATGCTGGGGAAGGTGGAGCACGAGGAGGAACGAGTGGTGACGAACCCGCAGAACGGCAGCGACCCGGCCCGGCTGGGTCCGGCAGGCCGGGAGGAATCCTGGCGGCGCTTCGGCGACGAGACCTTCGACCTGGTCGTGATCGGCGGCGGCGTCGTCGGCGCGGGCACCGCGCTGGACGCGGCGACCCGCGGCCTGCGGGTGGCCCTCGTCGAGGCCCGCGACCTGGCGTCCGGCACGTCGAGCCGGTCGAGCAAGCTCTTCCACGGCGGGCTGCGGTATCTCGAGCAGCTCGAATTCGGCCTGGTGCGCGAGGCCCTGCACGAGCGCGAGCTGATGCTGACGAAAATCGCGCCGCACCTGGTGAAGCCGGTGAGCTTCCTGTACCCGCTGACGCACCGGATCTGGGAGCGTCCGTACACCGCCGCCGGGCTGCTGATGTACGACACGATGGGCGGCGCCCGGTCAGTGCCGGGCCAGAAACATCTCACCCGCGCGGGTGCCCTCCGAATGGTCCCCGCGCTCAAGCGGTCCGCGCTGATCGGCGGCATCCGGTACTACGACGCGCAGGCGGACGACGCCCGGCACACGATGACCGTCGCGCGCACCGCCGCGCATTACGGCGCGGTGGTCCGGACCTCCACCCAGGTCGTCGGCTTCCTGCGCGAGGCGGACCGGATTTCCGGCGTGCGCGTGCGCGACGTCGAGGACGGCCGCGAGACCGAGATCCACGCCGGCGCCGTGGTCAACTGCACCGGCGTGTGGACCGACGAACTGCAGCGGCTCTCCGGCGGACGCGGCCGGTTCCGCGTGCGCGCGAGCAAGGGCGTGCACATCGTGGTTCCGCGCGACCGGATCGTGTCGGAGTCCGGGATGATCCTGCGCACCGAGAAATCGGTGCTGTTCGTGATCCCGTGGCGCAACCACTGGATCGTCGGCACCACCGACACCGACTGGAACCTCGACCTCGCCCACCCGGCAGCCACCAAGCACGACATCGACTACCTGCTCGAACACGTGAACTCGGTGCTCGCGACGCCGCTGACGCACGACGACATCGAAGGCGTGTACGCGGGTCTGCGGCCGCTGCTGGCCGGAGAAAGCGAAGAGACGTCGAAGCTGTCGCGCGAGCACGCGGTCGCGCGGGTCGCGCCGGGTCTGGTCGCGATCGCGGGAGGCAAGTACACGACGTACCGGGTGATGGCGGCCGACGCCGTCGACGCCGCGGTGGTCGACCTGCCCGGCCGTCCGCCGTCGTCGATCACGGACAAGGTCCCGCTGCTCGGCGCGGACGGCTACCACGCGCTGGTCAACCAGGCCGATCACCTGGCCGCCGAGCACGGGCTGCACCCGTACCGCGTGCGGCACCTGCTCGACCGCTACGGCTCGCTGGTGCACGAGGTGCTGGCGCTCGCGGCGGACCGGCCGGAGCTGCTCAAGCCGATCGAATCGGCCCCGGACTACCTCGGCGTCGAGGTCGTGTACGCGGCCAGCCACGAGGGCGCGCTGCACCTGGAGGACGTCCTCGCGCGGCGCACGCGGATCTCCATCGAGTACGCCCACCGCGGCATCGACTGCGCGGAGCAGGTCGCACAGCTGGTGGCCGGCGTGCTGGGCTGGTCGGAGGACACGACCAAGCGCGAGGTCGAGGTCTACCGGGCGCGGGTCGAGGCGGAGCGGGATTCGCAACTGCAGCCGACCGACGAATCGGCGGACGCGCTGCGGGCGGCGGCTCCGGAGGCCCGGGCGGGCTTGATCGAGCCGGTCAGCTGAGGGTTGCTCGGGAGTGCCTGTCGCGGTTGACCGGGGCAGGCACTCACGAGGGCTTGAGCACCCAGCGGATGAGCGTTTCCCCGGTCGGCGAGGGCCGCTCCTCGGGCCCGACGCGGCTGAACCCGGCCCGTCGCGCCACCACCGCGGACGCGGTGTTGCTTTCGTCGTGCCGATAAGCGATTTCCTGGAGCCCCAGCCGGGCGAAGCCGAACTGGATCGCGGCCGAAAGCGCTACTGCCGCAATGCCTTTGCCCCGTTCGGCCGGATGCGTCCACACCGACGCCTCGGCGGTGCCGAACGCGAGGTCCAGGTCGCGCAGCCCAACCTCGCCGAGCAGGCGGCCGGTCGCCGGTTCGGCCACCGCCCACGAGCAGCGCTCGTCGCACGCCCACTGCGCGGCGCGCAAGGTCACGTATTCGGTGGCTTCGTCGGGGGTGCGCAGCCGGTAGTTCAGCACGTACCGCCGATGCTGCGGGTCGGCGAACGCCTCCATCAGCGCGGGCCGGTCGTCGAGCTTCCGGTCCGCGCGCAGCTGACGCAGGTAGTACGCGCCCGCGTTGATTTCCACGGGTTCCACATCCTCGAGCCTAACCGTCTCCGGGCGCGAAACGGCTGCGTGCCGCGTCACGACCGGGGCGGAGGCCGGGTGAAAAATCCGTGCCCGCTTCGAGCCGCGATGATCGTCCTGGCCGCGTTGCGGGAACGCCGGACAAGCTGACCCAGTTCGCCGTCGAGCACGCCGGGACGCTGCGTGGCGGTTGGGCTAAGCGGGCGGAGGGATCGCCGGGCACTCCGCGTGCACCACGGTCCCTTCCCCGCGCGCGGACTCGATGGTCAGCGACCCCGCGACTCGTTGCACGCGTTGCCGCATCGCCTCCAGGCCGAACCCGGTGCCGTCGCCGCGGTCGCCAGGCGCGAAACCCCGGCCGTCGTCCCGGATGTCGAGCATGATCAGATCGCTGGTGTAGGTCAGCGTGATGCCGATCCGGTTGGCGCGCGCGTGTTTTTCCGCGTTGGCCAGGGCTTCCTGCGCCACCCGGTACAGCGTCACTTCCAGCTCCGGCAGCAACGGCCGCGCGTCGCCTTCGACATCAGCGGTCACCTTGGTCCCAGAGGTGTCGGACACTCGATTTGCCAAGCCTGCCAACGCTTCCGGCAGGTGCGAGTCCGCCAATGGTTCCGGTCGTAACGCCTGCACCGCTCGGCGCGCTTCGGTGAGACTGTCCTTCGCCAGCGTGTGCACATGGGCGAGATGCCGTTGCCGATCTGCGGCTTCGGTGGCCCGGTCGGCGGCCTGCAGCTGGGTGACAATGCCGGTCAATCCCTGCGCGACAGTGTCGTGAATTTCGCGGGCCATCCGCTGTCGTTCGTCAAGCACTCCGGCCTGGCGGGCTTGGGTGAGCAATTGTGCGTGCAGCGCGGCGTTTTCCGTTAAGGCCGTTTCCAGGCGCGCGTTCGTTTGCGCGAGTTTCTCGTTGGTACGACGGCGTTGCTCATTCTCCGCGCCGACGAACCACGCCACGTACAGAATCGGCCCGACGATCGACACCGCAGTGATCCAGGGTGGTGACGGTTGCCAGAGTCCCTTGGCCAGCAACGGAACTACCGCCGTCGCGGCCGCGGCGAAGATGCTCCAGCGCGTCGGGAACAACACGAACGCGATCGGGTAGCCGACCGAAGCGAATGCGGTGAACGGGTCCAGCCGCGAGGTGAGCACGGTCGCGCCAGCCAGCAATACGAGGAAGAAGCCGATGGCCAGCCACGGTTTGCGCGTGCGTCGCGGGAAAACCGGAATCAGCACCAGCAGCCACAGTCCGCTCGCCGCGGCGAGAAGCAGGGTGGTGCGCCACTGCGCGGGGTCGCCGTGCGGCTGACCGGCGGCGATGATCGTGCACACCGCGAGCGCCAGAATCCCGACCCCGGCGAACACCGGGCCCGCCCATCGCTCGGCCGTCGGGTCGACCGAACCCGGCCGCAGCCCCATCATCAGGCTCGGCCGCGACGCGCGTTCTGGCGCGCTCAGCGCCGCCGCCATCCGCTGAACAGGATCAGCAGCAGCGGCAGCGCGAACACGATCAGCAACCGTCCGCGAGTCACGATGAGCACGAGAACCGCCAACGCGATCGAAAGCGGCACCGAATACCGCCACACGAACGCGCTCAGCTTGCCGTTGCCGCCCGACGGGACGACCGGTTCCGGCCGGGCCGTGGCCAGCAGCGCGCTCGGCCGCGGCGACGGCAGGTCGTCGAAGAGCGGCACCAGCTCGCTGACCAGTTTGGCTGACGTGACCTTCGCCGAGCGGCTGCCGTACTCGTCGATGTCGAGGCGTCCGGTGCGGACGTGCTCGGACAGGACGTCGAGCGCGTCCTGTCGTTCGGCGTCGCTCAGCCGCAGGTCAGCCATGGTCCGCCTCAGCGGTCCAGCCGGCGCTGGCGCCGGTGCTCGTCGCGCATCGCCCGGAACTCCTCGCGGCGTTCGCGGTGCCGGTCGTGGCGATGGTGGTCATGGTGCTCGAAACCCTTGCCCCAGAGCGCGCGGCCGACCGCGGTGAGCGCGATCGGCGCGAAGATCACCGGCCATCCCGCGGTGCCGGTAGCGATCAGGGCGATCGCGGCGATCCACACCAGCGGGATCAAGGCGGCGACGGCACGTTGTCCTGCCGACCACTCCGGCTGCTGCGCGGCCACCTCGCCGGACGCAGCGCGCGGCACGGGTGCCGGCGGTGCCGCCGGTTCGGGCGCGGCGGTCGCACCCGCGCCGAACACCGGATGCGGCACCGGGAGGTCGGTGAACAACTCGCCCAGCTCGCCCCGGGTTTTGGCCGCGGTGATCCGGGCGGAACGCTCGCCGAACTCGTCGATGTCGATCCGCCCCGCGCTCATGTGCTCGCCGAGCGCGTGCAGCGCGGACTCGCGCTCCTGGTCGCTGATCCGCAGCTGCGGAGACGGAACCTCAGTCACGTAGTCGATGGTAGGCCGCGCGAGCGCGCGGCACCCACGACATTCAGCACAACTTCAGTCCTTGAGCTCCAAGAGTTGCGTTCCCTGCGTGACCGCGGAGCCGATCTCGACCGAAAGCCCGGTGACGGTGCCCGCTTTGTGCGCGGTGACCGGGTTCTCCATCTTCATCGCTTCGAGCACCACGATCAGCTCGCCCGCCTCGACGTGCTGGCCTTCCTCGACCGCGATCTTCACGATGGTGCCCTGCATCGGCGCGGTGACCGCGTCGCCGCTCACCGCTGCCTTCGCGCCGCCGGCCCGCTTGCGCGGCTTGGCTTTCGTCGCCGCGGGCGCGCCGCCGCCTTCGAGGGCGAACCCGCCCGGCAGCGACACTTCGAGCCGGCGTCCGCCGACCTCGACCACGACGTTCTGCCGCGGCGCCTCTTCCTCGGCCTCGACGTCCGGCGCGGTGAACGGCTCGATCTGGTTGTCGAACTCCGTCTCGATCCAGCGGGTGTGCACGCTGAAGCCGTTTTCGTCGCCGACGAACGCGGGGTCGTTCACGATCGCGCGGTCGAACGGCAGCACCGTCGCCATGCCCTCGACCTCGAACTCGGCCAGCGCGCGGCGGCTGCGCTCGAGCGCGTTCTGCCGGTCCGAACCGGTGACGATCAGCTTGGCCAGCATCGAGTCGAACTGCCCGCCGATCACGCTGCCGGATTCGACCCCGGAGTCGACGCGCACGCCCGGACCGGACGGGGCGACGAACTTGGTGACCGTGCCCGGCGCGGGCAGGAAGCCGCGGCCGGCGTCCTCGCCGTTGATGCGGAATTCGATCGAGTGGCCGCGCGGCGTCGGGTCCTCGGTGATCCGGAGCTTCTCGCCGCGCGCGATGCGGAACATCTCGCGGACGAGGTCGATGCCGGTGGTCTCCTCCGAAACCGGGTGCTCGACCTGCAGCCGGGTGTTCACCTCGAGGAAGGAAATGGTGCCGTCGACCGCGACGAGGTACTCGACGGTGCCCGCGCCGTAGTAGCCGGCCTCCTTGCAGATGGCCTTGGCGGACTCGTGGATCCGGGCGCGCTGGTCGTCGGACAGGTACGGCGCGGGGGCCTCTTCCACCAGCTTCTGGTGGCGGCGCTGCAGCGAGCAGTCGCGGGTGCCGACGACGATCGCGTTGCCGTGCTGGTCGGCCAGCACCTGCGCCTCGACGTGCCGCGGCTTGTCCAGGTAGCGCTCCACGAAGCATTCGCCGCGGCCGAACGCGGCCACCGCCTCGCGCGTCGCGGATTCGAACAGCTCGGGGATTTCTTCGCGGGTGCGGGCGACCTTCAGGCCGCGGCCGCCACCGCCGAACGCCGCCTTGATCGCGACCGGCAGGCCGTGCTCGTCGGCGAACGCGATGATCTCGTCGGCGTCCTTCACCGGTTCCTTGGTGCCGGGCACCAGCGGCGCGCCCGCGCGCATCGCGATGTGCCGCGCGGTCACCTTGTCGCCGAGGTCGCGGATCGACTGCGGGCTCGGCCCGATCCAGGTCAGGCCCGCGTCGAGGACGGCCTGGGCGAAGTCGGCGTTCTCGGAGAGGAAGCAGTACCCGGGGTGGACCGAATCGGCGCCGGACCCCTTGGCCGCGTCGAGGATCTTGTCGATCGCGAGGTAGCTCTCGGCCGCGGTGTTCCCGCCGAGGGCGAACGCCTCGTCGGCGAGGCGCACGTGCGGAGCGTCGCGGTCCGGGTCCGCGTACACGGCCACGCTCTGCAGGCCCGCGTCCTTCGCGGCCCGGATCACGCGAACCGCGATCTCGCCCCGGTTCGCGATCAGGACCTTGGTCACCGGACCGCCTGTGCTCGCGGTGTCCTGCTCGCTCACCACATACCTCCCGTGCCCGTCGCGGCGCTGCTGGTCAACCGGGAGTCTACGGACCAGGACAGGGCCTGGATTGAGAGGTGGACCACCCAGTTCGGTCCTGTTTATACCCGGCCGGCCGGGGCCTGATGCCGCAGTTCGGCCGGTAGTTCGGAGTCGAGCACGATCACGTCGTAGGGGTTGACCTGGTGCACCAGCGCCAGGTTCTCGGTGTTGACCAGGATCCACGGCTGGTGTTCGCCGCAGCAGTCGACGAGCCGGTCGAGCGCGGTGAACGCGACCAGCGCGGTGCGGCCGTCCGGGGTGCGGCGCAGTTCGACGTTGGCTCCGGTCTGGCCGTCGGTGGTCGGTCCGGCGGGCCCGGTCGGCAGGTAAAGGGCCGGGGGCAGGTTGGGGTTCGTCACTCCGACAACATAGACGGCCACGGTGCGCAAGGTCGCTTACAGTCTCGGTTATGCGGACTTGGCCGAAGCGCGTCCCGCGATCCGCGCTGCTCACCGCCGTTCTCGCGGCGGTGGTCACCGCGGCGGCGCTGGTCGTGGTCGTCGTGCTGCGCCCGAAGCCGGACGGCGCGGTGACCATGGCGCCGCGCGAGCCGGCGGCGGCTCCGGTCGAGGGACCGTCTTCGACCTGCGGAAACGGTCCGTGCCGGCAGTTGGCCGCGGTGAGCGTCGGCGGTACCCCGGTCGTGTTGCTGGCGGATGCCGCGGGCGGATCGGGCCGGGTCCAGGTCGGGCAGCAGCCGTTCGAACTGGCGATCACGAACCTCGGCGCGAAGCTGACGGCGACTTCCTTGCGCTGCCTCGACGGGTCGACCGCCGCGTGCCTGATCCGCGGCGACGCGGGCGGCGGTTCGTACGGCGAACTGCTCACCGAGTCCGGCGGGGTGTGGCGCGACTACGGGAAACCGTATTTCTCCGACGCGGGTTCGTTGTCGCTGTATGACGTGAGCCAGGACGGCCGTCCGGACGTGATCGTCGTGCGGCACGAATGCCCGCAGGCGGTGTCCGGCACGCCGCGCTGCCAGGCGGCGCCGGTGGTGGCGGAGGTCTACGAACTCGACGGCGAGGTGATGGGCTGCACGAGCACCGTCACCTCGCCGTCGAATTTCCGCGGCTGGCCGGACGTCGAGCTGAAGAAATCCCAGCTGCGCCGGTGTTCCGGCAACTCCTGAGCGGTCAGGCGGTGGCGGGCCGCGCGGCGCCGCCCTCGTCGCGGTGGTTCGGCCGAGCGGTCTGAGTGCTGAGGATTTCGTCGTCGAGCAGGCCCTCGCTGCGCGCGACGATCGTCGGGACCACGATCTGGCCCGCGACATTCGTGGCGGTGCGCATCATGTCCATGATCGGGTTCACCGAGTAGATCAGCGCGATGCCGAGCGCGACCTGCTTGGCGTCGAGGCCGATGAACGCGGTGGTCAGGGTGAGCGCGGTCAGCCAGCCGGTGGTGCCCGCGGTGGCCAGCGCGCCGACGACGGCGACGACCACGATGCCGACGTACTGCCCGAAGCTCAGCGGCACCCCGGCGAGGTTGGCGATGAAGATCGCGCCGATCGCCGGGAACACCGCGGCGCAACCGTCCATTTTGGTCGCGCTGGCGAGCGGCGTGGCGAAGGCGGCGTATCCGGGGTCGACGCCGAGGTTCACCGCGGACTGCCGGGTCAGCGGCAGCGTGGCCGAACTCGACTGCGACGCGAACGCGAACTGGATCGCGGTGCCCGCCTTGGCGAAGAACGTCAGCGGGCTCACCTTCGCGACGAACTGCAGCAGGATCGGGTAGACGACGAACAGGACCAGCAGGCAGCCGACGTACACCGCGAGCGTGGTCGACAGCAGCGGGCGGAACAGCGCGTCGCCGTAGTTGGAGACCGCGGCGCCGATCAGGCCGATGATGCCGATGGGCGCGAGACGCACGATCCAGCCGAGGTAGCGCTGCACGATTTCGAAGACGCTGGTGGTGAAGTCGACGAACGGCTTGGCTTTCTCGCCGAGGCTGTAGGCGGCGGCGCCGATCACGACGGCGAGGAAGAGCACCTGGAGCGTGCTGCCCTCGGCGAAGGCGGAGAAGAAGTTCTCCGGCAGCAGGCCCTTGATGAAGGCGTCCCAGGAACCCCAGTGGCTCATGCTCTTCGCGGCCTTGTCGGCGTTCTTCGCGGTGGCCGCGACGCCCTCGCCGAGCCCGCCGGAGCCGGGGTTGAACAGCTTGCCGATCGCGATCCCGATCAGCGAGGCGATGAACGACGTGATCGCGAACCACAGCACGGTCTTGCCGCCGAGCCGCGCGGCCGTGCGGCCGCCGCCGAGGCCGCGGAGGCTGTTGATGCCGACCACGATCGCCGTGAAGACCAGCGGGATCACCGCGATCTGCAGCAGGGTCGTGAAGATCGTGCCGATGTGGTCGAGGGTGTCGGTCAGCCAGCCGGCTTCCGTCGTCCGCGCGAGCACGCCGAGGCCGGCGCCCACGACAAGCGAGCCGAGGACAGCCGCGGCGAACACGCGCGGTTTGGTGTACGTCCTGACGAAGGACATGTGCCACCCCAGAGAGGTCGAGAGTTTCCGCTGACCCGGGTGCGGGCCGGAGTCGACTTTCCCCGATCACTCGTCCGAGTGACACATCGTCCCAATATGTGAACTACTTCCACATTTCGGTGACGCTGACGCCCACCTCGGCGAGGAGCTGGCGCAGCAGCGGAAGACTGATCCCGATCACACTCGACGGGTCCCCTTCGACGCCCTCGACGAACCACCCGCCGAGCGCGTCGAGCGTGAAGGCCCCCGCGACGTGCAGCGGTTCGCCGGTGGCGACGTACGCGTCGATCTCGGCCTGGCTGGGGTTGGCGAAGTGCACGGTGGTGGACCGGGTGCCGGAGGCTTCCTTGGTGCGCTGCCCGCCGTCGAGCCGGACCACGGCGTGCCCGGTGAGCAGGACGCCGGAGCCACCGGCCATCCGGCTCCAGCGCTCCTTCGCGACCTCCGCGGTGGCGGGCTTGCCGACCATCTCGCCGCCGATGGACAGCATGGAATCGCACGCGACGATCACGGCGTCCGGCTCGGAGACCATCTCGACCACGGCGTTGGCCTTGGCCTTCGCGAGCGCCAAGACGAGTTCGGCGGGTTCGGGATCGGTGAGCGCGGCCGCGACGGCGTCCTCGTCGACACCGGACACGACGACGGCCGGATCGAGACCGGCACTGCGCAGCACAGCGAGGCGGGCGGGGGACTGGGAGGCGAGGACTAGACGCACGGTCGAACGCTACCTCGGTCGGGCGGGACCCGGGGAGCGCTGGGGGCTTCTGGGCATCGGGAGGCCCCACGCGCGGATCCGCACTGGCTGCCAGGCGACGGGAGGCGCGCTCGTTCGCTGGGCACAGATCGGGTCGTGCCGTCGCGGACCGCTCTCCTGGTCCCCGGTGCCTTCGACCCCCTCGTCCGGCCGTACGCGGATGGCAACGCAGTGAATCACCTCGCGGCTTCGTTGCCGAGACATGACCCGATCGAGCCCGCCGGACCAGAGCGCGCCGAACAGCCGGTAGCGGCCGATCGACGCGTCGGGCGATGCCTGTCACTCGTGGCCAATTCAGGTCTCGCCACGGTCCTTGCCCGCTCGGCCCACCCGGCGGAATTGCGTGCTACGCCGCCGATTCCGCCGGGTTCGCCCGCTCCCTCCCTCTCCGTTCGCGTTGCTGCTCTCCGGCCTTCCCGGTCAGCCAGTCATCGGGCCGGTTCCGGAGTCGGGGCGGGCGGCGCGGCCGTGCGCGGCCGCGGGGTCACCCGGCGCAATGCCGCTGCCGACAGGACTCCCAGCACCAGCACCGCGATCGGCAGGATCAGCGTGGCGCGGGCGGCGTCGGTGAGTCCATTGTGGACGACCTCGCTGGCGAGCCGGCCCGCTTGCTCGGCGAGGTCCGCCGGAAGGCCGGGCATGGGAGCCGGGCCGCTGGAGGAGCCGAATTCGCCGGTGGAGGCGGCGGCGTGGGCGATGCCTTCGGTGAACGGCGCTCGGTACTGCTCGGGCAGTCGCGCAGCGGCGGTGGCGGCTTCGCTCGTGATCGACGCGCTGATCCTCGCCTGCAGGAGCACGCCGATCGCGGCGCTGCCCAGGACCCCGCCTACCTGGCGGGCGGTGTTGAAGATGCCCGACGCGGTACCGGTGAGCCGCGGTTCGACCGACGCCATCGTCAGATTGCTCATCGGCGAGAAGATGCAGCCGACGCCCAGGCCGCACACCAGCAGGGCCGGGATCAGCGCCCACGGGCTCGTGTCCGGCCGCGCTTGCAGCGCGATGATGCCGACGCCCGCGGCCAGCAGCGCCAGGCCGCCCATCACCAGGTACTTGCCGTTGATCTTGTCCGACGCCCGGCCGACGAAGGGCGCGATCACGCCGGACAGCAGCGACATCGGCGCGGTGAGCAGACCGGCCATGGTGGGGGAGAGGCCGAGCACCGTCTGGATGTAGATGATCAGCGGCAGGAACATGCCGGTCATCGTGAAGCCGACCGTGGTCGCGGTGAGCGTGCCCGCGGAGAAGTTGCGGTTCGCGAACACTGCCAGCGGCACCAGCGGTTCCCGGCGGTTGCGGCGCTGCCACAGCACGAAGGCGATCAGCAGCACCACACCGGCCCCGATGATTTCGAAGACCGTGATGCCGCCGAAGACCGTGCCCCAGTCGTACTGCTGTCCATTTTGGACACCGAAAACGACGCAGAACAGCCCGGCCGCGGACAGCAGGATGCCGAGCAGGTCGAACGAATGCGAGTGCTTCGGTTGCCAATCCGGCACCAGCCACAGCGTCAGCGCGATGGCGATGACACCGATCGGGACGTTGACGTAGAAGATCCACTCCCAGCCGAGGTGCTGGACCAGCACGCCGCCCAGCAGCGGGCCGGTGATCGTGGCCAGGCCGGCCACGCCGCCCCACGCGCCCATCGCCGCGCCGCGTTTCGCGGGCGGGAACAGGTGGCTGATGAATGCCAGCGTCTGCGGCGTCATCAGCGCGGCGCCGAGGCCTTGCACGGCACGGGCCGCGATCAGCATCTCGACGTTGCCGGACAGGCCGCACCACAGCGACGACGCGGTGAACACCACGAGCCCGGCGACGAACACGCGCTTCGGCCCGAAGCGGTCGCCGAGGCGGCTGGTGAACAGCATCGGCACGGCGTAGGTGAGCAGGTAGACGCTGATCACCCACACCACCGAGTTCAGCCCGGCGCCGAGATGCTGCAGCATGGCGGGCACCGCGATGGACACGATCGTGGTGTCCAGCAGAATCATGAAGAACCCGATGCAGAGCGCGCTGAGCGCGGCCCACGGGTTAACCGGTCTTGCGTTCATCGTCTTCCTTGAGCTTGAGTTTGTTGTCCTGGAAAGGGATCCGGCCGCTGTCGAGGTCCGCGAACAGCTGCTCGATCCACGCGAGCTCGAACTTCCGCTGCGCCGCGCTGTAGCGGAAATCGAGCCAGTAGATTTCGGGGGTGCCGTCGGATTCCAGCCGCTCGATGAGCACCGCGTCGGCGGCCACGCCCGCGCGCAGCCGGGTGATCCGGTGCTCCAGTTCGAGCAGCGCCACGTCGCGCCCGAGGTCGTCGATCACGGCGAGCCCGCTGAGGATGTCGCCGTAGTCCGGCACCACGTCGCCCAGCATTTGCCGGGCTCGTTCCTGGAAGGCGTCTTTGCCCGCGGCCGTCATGGCGTACACCGTGCGCTCCGGCCGTTTGCCGTCTCGCTGGGTTTCCACCACGTCGACGAAACCGTTGCGCTGCAACCGGTCCACTGTGTGGTAGAGCGACCCCGCCTTGAGCTTCACGCGGGCTTCGACGTGCCGTTCCCGCATGAGCTGAGCCATTTCGTACGGGTGCATCGGCCGCTCGTGCAGCAGCTCGAGCACGGCGACGCCCAGTGCCGTGAGCTTGGCCGCGACCATGACGCTGTCCTCCAGAAGATCCAATCGGGTGATCCCACGTGGGTTATTCCACGTGGACTATACGGTGTGGAACAAGCTGCGGTCCAGGGTAATCCATGCTGGTGAGCAGCTTGTCGCTGACGGTGATGGGTGCTGCGAGATGGGGAGAGCGTAACCACGACCACCGACAAAAACCGGCGATCGCCTGTTCGACGGCCGATGTCGACCCGGAACCATCGCCGCCGTCTGCGCCCTCTCGGCCGAAGCCGTCCCTCCGCTGTATCGAGCACTGGGCGTCGAAGAGCAAGCCGAGCTGCTCGAATCAGCTTTGGCCCGCCGTCAACCCGCCATCCGCGAAGCCGTCTTAGAGGGCGTCTGAGAACTGGATAGGGCGGTTGGCGTGGTGATGCCCTGAGGTTGGGTGAGCTCCCGGTAGGACTGGTGGTTCCTACGCCAACCGTTCCTACCAGGAGCTCGTGTGTCAGTGTCGCTTACGTGCCCGTGCTTGTCGTGCCCGGCCCACGGCGACCGGGGCGCCACGCCATCGCCGCCGTGTCCGTTTTACCCGACCTCGTCGATGACCGACGCCCAGTGGGCGCTCGTCGAGCCCCTCCTGCCACCGCCGGGCAACATCACCGACAAGGGCGGCCGACCCGAGAAACATCCACGGCGTCTCGTCCTGGACGCGATCTTCTACCTGGCCCGCGGCGGGATCGCCTGGCGGCAGATGCCCGGCGATTTCCCGCCCGCGATGACGGTGTACGACATCTTCCGCCGCTGGACCAAAACCGGTGTGTGGCAACGGGTTCATGACGCACTGCGCGATCAGGTCCGAGTGCGGGCCGGTCGCCGTCCGCTGCCCACCGCCGCGATCATCGACGCCCAGACCGTACGCGGGGCCGACACCGTGCCCGCCGCCAGCGCGGGCTACGACGCCGGGAAGAAAACCAAAGGCCGCAAACGACACATCGCCACCGACACCCTCGGCTTGCTCCTCGCCGTCGTGGTGACAGCCGCCTCGACCCAAGACCGCGACGGCGCCCACCTGCTGCTGGCGGCACTGCGCGCCCGCTTCGGCGCCATCGCCCACGTCTGGGCCGACGGCGGCTACAGCGGACGCCTGGTCGCCTGGGCCAAGCAGGTCCTTTCCCTCACCGTCGAGATCGTCAAACGCACCGACGACACCACCGGATTCGTCGTACTGCCCCGCAGATGGGTCGTCGAGCGAACCTTCGGATGGATCACCAAACACCGCCGCTGCGTCCGCGACTACGAGACACTCCCCGAACACCACGAAACCATGGTCTACATCGCCATGATCATGACCATGTCCCGACGACTCGCCCGCAACACAGACCAGTGAAATCAGTTCTCAGACGCCCTCTTAGTCTCGACCCGCGAGGTAGATCGTCTTCGGAGCAGGCTCAGTCAGTGACCTGGTGCAGCTGCCGAGCCCGGCGGCTGCCCAGCGAATACCAACCAGCGATCCCCGTCCCGACAGTGAGCGCGGCCGCGCTGAGGCCCAGCGACCAGTGCACCCCGACCGCGGACCCGAGCAGGCCCACGGTGAATCCGCTTCCCGCGCGAAGACCGTTGGCGGACACGCTGTACACGCCGATCACGCGGCCGCGTTCCTCCGGTTTCGCCAGCAACTGCACGACGGTCTGGCCGATCGACATCGACGCCAGGTTCGCCACCCCGCCGATCACCAGCAGGGCCACCGCGATCGGGTAGCTGGCGGTCATCGCGAAGAACAGGCTCGAGATCCCGTAAATCGCCGTGCTGAACACCGCGGCGGACACGCTCGGTTTGATCTTTCCGGTCGCTTCCAGCAGGATTCCGCCGATCACGCCGCCCGCGCCGTTGGCGAACAGCAGCACGCCGTACGCGGTTCCGGCGCTGCCCGCGCCGAGGTCCTGGGCGAAGATCGGCATCGAACTCTGCATCGAAGCGCCGACGAAGAACGCGCCGAGCCCGGCGAGGATGATCATCCCGACCATCGTCGGGTTCCCGCTGATTTCCTTGAGGATCCGCACCGAATCCCGCAGTCCGACGCGCGGTCGGCGGACGATTCCGCCGTCTCGGGTGTGTCCGGTGAACTTGGTGCGGAACAGGAAAATGGTCAGCGGCAGGTAGAACGCGACGTTCACGAAAATCCCCGCCACCGGCCCCAGCCCGAGCAGCAGGGCTGAACCGACGACCGGGCCGAAGAGAATGCCGAGGCTGCGGAAGGTCGCGTTGAGCCGGACCGCGCTCGGCAATTCCGCCGGGCCGACGAAATCGTGCAGCATCAGCTGTTCGCCGGGTCCCCAGATCGCTCCCGCGCAGCCGTGCAAAATCAGCAGTACGCACGCGTTCCACACTTCGAGCGTGTCGGTGACGATCAGGACGCCCCACGCCACGGACACCGCCATGAACAGCGCCTGCGCGGCCTGGATGATCCGGCGGCAGTCGTGTCGGTCGGCGAGTCCGCCGAAATACACCGAGAACAGCAGGAACGGCACCCAGTGGCTGATCACCTCGAACCCGGTCAGCGCGGGCGACTGGAATTTCTCCCACAGCACCCAGTAGGTGATGACGTGTTCGATATTGTCGGCCATCATGGCCAGGCCGGTGCCGATCAGATACGGACGGCAATCCTTGTTGTACAGCGCCGCGAATTTGCGCGGGGCTGCCGCGGCAACCTTGGCTTCGGGCTGGTGCGCCGGCACCCCGCACGCGGAACACATGACTGAGAACCCCCTAGTGAGCTGGTGCTCGTAACGCTAGACGAGACGTTGCGTCTTGGCTAGACTTCCGCACGTGGTCGACGTCACTGAGCCCGGCGGACGCCGGCATCACGGGAACCGCTACGGCCGCAGCGAGAACGCGCGCCGCGCGGTTCTGCACGCGGTCGACGATCTGCTGGTCGAGGTCGGTTTCGCCCGGCTCACGATGGAGGGCATCGCGGCCAGGGCGGGGGTCGGGAAGCAGACCGTCTACCGCTGGTGGCCGTCCAAAGTGGACATTCTGCTCGAAGCCCTCGGCGACGACCTCGTCGAGGAACTCTCCCCGCCCGACTCCGGCGAGCTGCGCGAGGACCTCCGTACGCACCTCGCCGCGATCGCGTCCTTCCTGACCACCGCCGACGCCGGTGCGGTGTTGCGCGCGCTGCTCGGCCAGGCCCAGCACGATCCGGACCTGGCACGCCAGTTGCGCGAGGAACACCTCCGCGCCCAGCACGGACGCGATCGGTTGCCGCTGGAACGCGCCGTGAAACGCGGCGAACTGCCGTCGGATCTCGACCTGGACGGCGCGGTCGAGCAGCTCGTCGGGCCGATCCACTACCGCGTGCTGGTCACCGGCGCGCCGGTGCCGCCGGAGTTCACAAATGGCCTGGTCGAGCGATTCCTCCGGGAGCATCGGCCCGAGTAGGCTTCCGGAAACATGGGAACGGTCTTGTGGCTGGTCGGGCTGGCTGTCGCCGCCGCGGTCGCGGCCGGGTTGATCTGGGTTTTCCGGGACCGGGCAGGCGGGCTCGACCAACGGCTGCGCGCCGCCGAACAGGCCTCGCGCTGGCGATTCCTGCAGCAGCGCTGGGAATCGGAACCGATGGCGCGGCTCGCGACCGTCGAGCAGGTGCACGCCCTTACCCAGAACGGCGGCTGCCAGGTCCGGATCGTCTGGACGGACAACTACCACGCCGAGGACGTCGAGATCGAGCACGATCAGGCCGACGCGGGTGATTACTTGCTGCTGCGCGGGGTCGGACCGCTGGGTTCGATCACCCGGGAGGAGTTGCTGGCGCACGCGGGTGCGGACGCGCCGGAGTGGGCTCAGCGGGGGCGGTGAGGCCCCGGTGGTGCGTGGTGGCACCGATGAGAACCGGTGCCACCATTCACGAAAACCTCAGCGAGGCAACGACGAGGCCCGCCAAGCCCCGTCACCCGCCGCCACCGGTGCGTGTACCGCGGCTGCCCGGTCGCCCCACCACGACGTGCGCCGTCGTGCGGGGGCGGGCCCGGGCGCCGACGCGGCAGCGGCCACCAGCGCGGTGAGTGCGGCGAGTTCGGCGTCGTCCGGGTTGCCGCGGACTACGCGGAGCAGGGGAGTGTCCGTCATCGCGGCCTCACAGGGGGATGTTGCCGTGCTTCTTGGGCGGCAGCGATTCGCGCTTGGTGCGCAGCAGGCTCAGCGCCTTGGCGATGTGGCCGCGGGTGTGCGCGGGCACGATCACCGAATCGACGTAGCCGCGTTCGGCGGCCGCGTACGGGTTCAGCAGCGTGTCCTCGTACTCCTGGATCAGCTCGGCGCGCAACGCGTCCACGTCGCGACCTTCCGCCGCCGCGTTCGCGAGCGTCTTCCGGTGCACGATGTTCGCCGCGCCCTGCGCGCCCATCACCGCGACCTGCGCGGTGGGCCAGGCCAGGTTGACGTCCGCGCCGAGGTGCTTGGAACCCATCACGTCGTACGCGCCGCCGTACGCCTTGCGCGTGATCACCGTGATCAGCGGGACGGTCGCCTCCGCGTACGCGTAGATCAGCTTCGCGCCGCGGCGGATGATGCCGTTCCATTCCTGGTCGGTGCCGGGAAGGAAGCCGGGAACGTCCACAAAGGTCAGCACCGGGATGTTGAACGCGTCGCAGGTGCGCACGAACCGGGCGGCCTTCTCGGACGCGTCGATGTCGAGGCAGCCGGCGAACTGCGTCGGCTGGTTCGCGACGACGCCGACGCTCTGCCCGTCGACCCGGCCGAACCCGACCAGGATGTTGGGCGCGAACAGCTCGTGCACCTCGAGGAATTCGCCGTCGTCGAGCACGCGGGTGACGACCTCGTGCATGTCGTACGGCGTGTTCGGCGAGTCCGGGATGAGGGTGTCCAGCTCGCGGTCGGTGTCGGTGACGTTCTCGAAGAACCCGGCGGGCGGCTGGTTCGCGTCGAACTCCGGCGGCTCGGACAGGTTGTTCTGCGGCAGGTAGGAGAGCAGTTCCTTGACGTAGGCGATGGCGTCCTCGTCGTCGGAGCCGAGGTAGTGCGCGACGCCCGATTTGGTGTTGTGCGTGCGCCCGCCGCCGAGTTCCTCGAAGGTGACGTCCTCGCCGGTCACCGTCTTCACGACGTCCGGTCCGGTGATGAACATCTGCGACGTCTCGTCCACCATCACGACGAAGTCGGTGAGCGCGGGGGAGTAGACGTGCCCGCCCGCGTTCGCGCCCATGATCAGCGAGATCTGCGGGATCACGCCCGACGCCATCGTGTTGCGGCGGAAGATCTCGCCGTACAGGCCGAGCGAGACGACGCCCTCCTGGATGCGCGCGCCGCCGCCCTCGTTGATGCCGATGATCGGGCGGCCGGTCTTGATCGCCAGGTCCATCACCTTGACGATCTTCTCGCCGTAGACCTCGCCGAGCGCGCCGCCGAACACGGTGACGTCCTGGCTGAACACGCACACCGGACGTCCGTCGACGGTGCCGTAGCCGGTGACGACGCCGTCGCCGTACGGACGGTTCTTCTCCAGCCCGAAGTTCGTGGAGCGGTGCCGCGCCAGCTCGTCCAGTTCGACGAACGAGCCCTCGTCGAGCAGCAGATCGATCCGCTCGCGGGCGGTTTTCTTGCCCTTGGCGTGCTGTTTCTCGATCGCGCGCGCCGAACCGGCGTGCACGGCCTCGTCGTAGCGGCGATAGAGATCCGCGAGCTTGCCGGCCGTCGTGTGGATGTCCGGTTCTCCCTCGGGCGGCGTCCCGAGCGGCTGCGTCGCACTGCTCATGTGGCGGAGCTTAGCTACTGCGCGGTTGCCGCGCGTGTGGCGTAGGACTCTCTCGGCGTCGTCTCGCAAACGAGCACGCGACCGTCGAGCGTGCCGACGACGAGCCGGCCCGGGGCTCGCGCGCTCAGCGAGAGCGGGACGGCGGGATGGCCGTTGACCTGCAGATGTTGTCGTCCGAGCACGCGTCCGTCGGTCGCGTCGAGCGCGACGATCTCGCCGGAGTTGAACGCGGCGTAGACGGTGCACCCGATGGTGTCCATCGCGGTGACCTGGTGGTCGGCGGTGAAGACCCACTGGGCCTTTCCGTCGGGATAGGAGCGCCGGACGACGCAGCAGTTGCCGGGGAGGAGCCCGGCTCCGTTGTGGATCGCGGTGGCGTGGACGAGCGAGCCGTCGACGAACACGCCGGGGCCGCCGAAGAGGTGCCGGTTCCGGGCCGGGTCCCATTCGAGAGGAAACAAGCGCTCGGTTTGCCGCCGTGCGGGATCGAAGGCGACGACCCATTTGTCCTGGTGCGCTTTGTGTCCCAGGCCTTGCAGGAACAGGAGGGCGGGAGCCCGGCGGATGTCGAAGAAGTGGTTGATCAGGTCGTAGCCGCCGAGGTCGACGCGGCTTTCCGAGGGCAGCACCTCGGTCGGCCCGGATTGCGGGCGGATCGCGAGCCGCCCGGTTTCGTCGGTGACGACCACGGCGGGGCGATCGAAGGTTCGGAGCGCTTCGGAGTATCCGTCGGCCAGTTCGACGCGTTCGACCGTCGTGCCGGAACGGGTCCAGCCACCCCACGAGTTGGTGAAGGCGGCGCTGTTCTCGGCAGGGTCGACGTAGAGCTGGCAGCCGACGCCCGAGGTAGGCACGGACCATTGGCGTTCGCCGGTGGCCGACCAGCACTCCGCGGCGACGTGTTCAAGGCTGGCGAGAATCCGTCCGTCGGCCAGCGCGGCGACCGCCCACACTTGCCGCCGGTGATTTCCGTCGGCAACCGCGGCGAGTGGTTCGGCCGGTTCGGCAGCCGGGCCGTCGACCTGCAGCGAACGGGCTTTCGCCGCTCGCCAGTCCGGCAGGTCGATGGCAACGGCCATCGTGGAGAAGCCGCACTGTTCTTCCTCGTACTCGTCGAGCACGGAGACCTTCGCGTCGAGAATCCGGTGGTCGCGCCAGCGAAGTTCGGTGACCTCACGGCGGTCCTTCAGCAAAGACGTCGCACGGCCGGATTCGAGGTCGAGGACGGTCAGCTCGCCTTCGTAGCAATAGCCGCCGTCGTATGACCCGGAGCCGATGGCCAGGATCGGCAGCTCCGGATGGAACGCCAACGCATTGACCGGCCAATGCAGGCGCACGAGGTGAACGCATTCGAGCGGGTCAGCGCGGTAGACGCCGACGCTGTTCCACGCGGTCGGCTCGGACGAACTCTCCACGCTGTTCCCGGCCCACACCGGTCGCCCGAGCGAACCCCCGACGGCCACATAGCCCGTTCGGGAATCGGCCTCGGTCAGCCGCACCGCGCCGACTTCGGCGAACCGGCCGTCGCCGAGAATCTGCTGGACGGTCAGCACTTCGGAGTCGGTCACCAGCGAAGCCTATGCCGGGCGTCAGTTGAATTTTCGGCGTCGAGCTGGCCAAAGCGGCCGTTCCCCGGCCTAGGGTGGGGAACGTGCTGCTCGCCGACGCCTCGGTCCGCTCGCTCGGGCCCGCCGACCTGTCCGCTTGCCTCGACCTCGGAACCGATCGCGGGTGGCCGCGCGAAGAACGGAAATGGGCGATGCTGCTGGACGTCGGCCGCGGATTCGGCATCGACGCCCCGGACGGCGGTCTCGCCGCGACGGCGGTGCTCACCCGGACCGGGCCGACCGCGAGCGTGTCGATGGTCGTCGTGGCGGAACGGTTCGCTCGGCAGGGGCTCGGCCGGCGCGTCACGGCACAGGCGCTCGAAGAGGCTGGGGACGCGGTCGTGTCCTTGCACACCACGGAAAACGCGCGTCCGCTGTACGAATCGATGGGCTTCGAGTTCGACGGCGGCTGCAACGACCATCGCGGCCGGTTCGTCGACGACGGTGGTCCGGCGTCGCGCCCGATCGGTCCGCCGGACGTGGCGCGAGTGTACGAATTGGACAGTGCGTCCCAGGGCTTCGCGCGCCGGGAGTTGTTGCACCGCATGCTGTTCGAGGCCGAGCACGTCCACGTGACGGACGACGGTTACGCGCTCGGCACCGCGCAGGCCGGGGTGCTGGTGATCGGTCCGGTGGTGGCCGCGGACGAGGACCAGGCCCGCGCGCTGATCCGCGGCATCGCCCGCACCACCTCCGGCGATCTTCGGCTGGCGGTCGACCATCGGTTCCCGGAGTTGTCGGCGTGGTGCGAGGCCCGCGGGCTCGGGGTCCATGCTCCCGCCCCGCGGCTGGTGCTCCACGGGAAAGCGTTGCCGGGCCCGGCCGAGAGGCGGTTTTCGCCGTACAACACCGCTCTCGGCTAGCGTGCTCGTGAGTGTTTGGGCCGGTTAGAACCGGCGCGAACACTCACGAGCTGTACCGCTTCCGGACCTCGGCGCGCCGCTCCTCCGACCAGGGCTCCAGCTCGACCTTGAACGTCCCGGCGAACAACGCGTTCAGCTGCTCATGCCGGGCCGTCAGCAGGTCCGGCCGCTGCTCGGCCAGCTCCTCCGGAACGGTCTGGGTCAGCTCCACCCGCACCCCGTCCAGCGGGTCCGCCGTCACTTCCCACCGGACGCGACCAGCCGGTTTCCCGTCGTGCAGCCAGGTGTAGGCCAGCACCTCCGGCGGCCGGGACTCCAGCACCTCCGCCCCGGCTTCCGGCTGGGGCAGCCGCTTCCAGACGTCCTCGGCGGGCGGCCAGACCAGGTCCCGGCGGAAGCGGATGGTGCCGTCGTCCAGGACTTCGCCGTCTTCCAGGCCGAATTCCTCGATGTAGTGCACCATCCGCGCGTGCCAGTCGGTCGGCATCTCCGGCTCCCGGCCGTCCAGCGCGGCTTCGAGGGAGTCGAGGCAGGCGACCCAGCCGGTGACGTGCCGTCCCGCGCCGAGCAGGGCGATGTCCGGCTCGCCGCGGTTGAACACGTGGGTGAAGGCGAGCTTGCTGCCCGCGCCCGCCGCGGACACCTCGATCCGGATCAGGTCCGAGTTCCAGGTGAACTCGAAGACCTCCGGCGGCCGGTAGCCGATGATCTCGCCCTCGCTGACGTCCCCGGTTTCGGTGAAGGTGAACGTGATCTTCCCGCCCGGCGCCGGGGATTCCGGCAGCGCGACCGCGGCCGGGAACCAGTGCGCCAGCTCGTCCGGCGAGGTGACCGCGCGCCACACCTTCTCCGGCGGATGGGCCAGGGTCCGTTCGAGTTTGACGCTCGGTCGTCCGCCAGAGGTGGTTCGCAGGATCGCCATGCCCGTATATAACCACGGAGGTATATACGGGTCAAGCCGTCAGGTGCGCCGCGTACCCGGTCTGACCTGGGGCGACCTCGGGAAGCAGGACGAGCCGCCGGTCGTAGTCGCCGCCGTCCTGGGTCCGGTACGGCAGCGGATCGGTGGTTTCCAGGGAGTGCAAACGTTTGCGCAGCTGCTCGACGACGCACTCGAACTTCTCCGGCGTCATCCGGTTCGTGCCGGTCACCTTGAGCGGCGGCAGGACGGTCATGCCGGTGTAGAAGAGCGTCGCGTGCTGGACGTTGAACAGCAGGTCGTCCAGCGAACCGTGCGCGCCGCGCGGGCCGAGACTTTCTTCGTGCGCCCCGGCGGTGACGATGACCATCGCGCGTTTCCCGGCCAGGACGCCGTTGCCGTAGCGCAGGGTGTGGCCGGTTTCGTCGCGGTAGTCGTAGCCGTATCCCTGCACGAAAACGCGGTCGAACCAGCCCTTCAGGATGGCCGGGGTGTCCGCCCACCAGAGCGGGAATTGGACGACGACGGTGTCCGCCCAGTCGAGTTTTTCGTGCTCGATCCGGACGTCCTCGGGCACGGTCGCGATCTCGTCGACGACCGGGTTCCAGCGCATCGCGTAGAGGTCGGATTCGCGCACGTCATGGCCGAGATCGCGAAGGGTCGCGACGCCCTCGTCGCGAAGCGCGCCGTTGAGCGAGGCAGGGTCCGGATGGGCGTAGATCCACAAGACGTTCATGACGCCAGGGTGCAACCGGCGAAACGGCCAAACCAGTGGCCCGATGGCCACCTTGTGCAAGAATCGGGCCATGGGTGTTTTCCGTCATCCGGAGCGGCACAAGGTCGCGGTGCTGGTGCGGCACGGCATGCTCGTGATGGAGCTCGGCATCGTCCACCGGCTGTTCGGCCAGGCCAAATCCGCTTCCGGCGAGCGGTTGTACGAGGTGGTCACCTGCACGCCGGAGCCCGGCGACATCCGCACCGACGCGGACATCACCATCCCGGTCGAGCAGGGCCCGGAGGCAGTGGCCGAGGCCGACACGGTGATCGTCCCCGCGTCGTCGCTCGAGTACGAGCCCGCCGGAC
Source organism: Streptomyces sp. AA4 (assembly GCF_000158875.1). Lineage (NCBI taxonomy): Bacteria > Bacillati > Actinomycetota > Actinomycetes > Kitasatosporales > Streptomycetaceae > Streptomyces > Streptomyces sp. AA4. The sequence goes on from NZ_GG657746.1 coordinate 658,961, forward strand.
ACCAGCTGACCGAGCAGCTCAAGCACGCGATGAACCTGGTGCGCCCGGACAGCCGGATCGCCTCGATCTGCACCGGCGCGTACGTGCTCGCCGCGATGGGGCTGCTCGACGGCCGCCGCGCGACCACGCACTGGCGTTCGGCCTGCGAATTCCAGCTGGAGTATCCGCGGGTGCGCCTGGACGCGGACGTGCTCTACACCGAGGACGGCAACGTCCTGACCTCGGCGGGCGTCGCTTCCGGCATCGACCTCTGCCTGCACATGATCCGCCGGGACTTCGGCGCGGCGGTCGCCAACGAGGTCGCGCGCGGCACGGTCGTCTCGCCGCATCGCGAGGGCGGACAGGCCCAGTTCATCCGCCGTCCGGTGCCGGAGCCGCGGTCGTCGTCCACCTCCGCCGCGCGGGCGTGGGCGCTGGAGCATCTCGACCAGCCGATCACGCTGCGTGACCTGGCGATGCGCGAGTCGATGAGCACGCGGACGTTCACGCGAAGGTTCCGGGACGAGGTCGGGATGTCCGCGCTGCAGTGGCTGACCCAGCAGCGAGTGGAGCGCGCGCGGCAGTTGCTGGAGGAATCGGAGCTGCCGGTCGACCGGGTCGCCGCGGCGTGCGGCTTCGGGACGGCGGCGTCGCTGCGCCAGCACCTGCAGGCCGCGCTCGGGGTGTCGCCGAGCGCCTACCGGACCACCTTCCGGCGTCCGGCCTGAACGCGGCGGTCCGTGGCAGCGCGGTGCGCGACTGCCACGGACCGACCCCCAGCGGCCTTCATCCTGGCGAGCGAAGCGGGGTGTTCGGTACCCCGGTGACCAGGTCTTACAGAATCTGACACGCGTCAGGAGACGACCGTCACCAGCACATACACCGGACGCCGGGTCGAGAAGAGCTCCGCGCCGGCCGCGTCGACCATCTTCCAGCCGATCCAGCAGCGCCCCGGCGCGGGCGAAGCGGTCAGCGGGACGCTCACCATCACGTGGTCGCCGGGCGGGGTGTCGCCGATCAGCACCCGGTCCGGGGTGCGGCACGAGCCCGGGCTCGCGGGCAGGTCCATCCGCTGCAGGTACCGCTGGTGCCAGACGACCGAACCGGTGTTCTGCAGCTCCCACACCTTCTGGACGGTCTCGCCGACGTGAATGACGGTGCCGTCCGGCACGGTCACGTCGCCGACGAACTTGGAGTTGTCCCCGGGGATGCGCGCGCCGACGTCGACCAGGGCACCGCTCTTCAGCTTCGGCACCACGATCGCGGCGACGACGGCGAGAAGCACGACGACGAACGCGACCGCGGCCAGCGCGTATTTACGGCGGCGGCGGGGCTTCTCCGGGGCGGCCGGTTCCGCGGTGATCAGCACCGGTTCCGCCGCTGTGTTGACAACAGCGACCTCGACCGGAACCGCGGGCTCGGGCGGGACGCCCTTCAGCTCTTCCCAGCGTCGCCGCCACTGCTGTTCGTCCGCGTCGCACGCCCGGACGAACTCGCGCGTGGTGTCCCACGACGGGAACCGGGTGCCGCGGACCGCCTCGTGCAGGGTGGTGTGCGAGATCCGGCCGGAGCGGTCGGCCATCTTGCGGAACGACGGATTCCCGGCCCGCGCGCGCAGCGCGGCCAGTTCCGCGGAGAGCACCTCGGCGGCAGATTGCCCGTCGCCCATCGCTCTCCCTGGTTGTCAGATCCGCTGGTCGGACAAGTCTGACATTCCAGTTCGGCACAGCTGGGCGCACCCCGGCCGCGGCCCCGGCGAAGCGGCCGCGGCCGAGACACGTCACTGCCAGGCGTCGGTGATCGGCGACTCGCTCGTCGCGTTGCCGAGGCCGGGGAGACCGTTGGCGGCCTCCAGGGTGCGCAGCACGGTGTAGTGGTTGATGGTCTCCGAGTAGTCCCCCTGCTTCACGTGCTCGCCGGTGAACGACGTGTAGATCTGGTTCGTCGAGGTGCCTTCGTCCTCGTCGAACGTCACGATCAGCAGGCTGTTGTGGGTCTTCGCCCACTGCGCGTAGCCGTCGAGGTTGTTCTTCAGCCAGGTGTCGCCGGTGGCCACCGAGCAGTCGTGCATGTCGTTGCACATGTTCGGGGTCACGAACGCGACGCTGGGCAGCTGCGAGTAGTCCGTCGGGAACCGGGAGTAGCGCAGGTTGCTCGACGCGGGCACGTTCGAGAAGTCGACCCAGCTGTTGTGCTTGCGCCGGTACTCGCCGGACGAGCAGCCGGTGTAGCCGTCCGACGGCATGGACTCCGAGTAGCCGGTGAAGGTCTTCCCCGCGCCGGCGAGCTGCGAACCGAGGTTGTCCACGGCACCGAGGTTTTGCGGGCAGGTGTCGTCGGTGACGCCTTGGGTGTCGCCGGAGAAGAGCGCGACGTAGTTCGGCTGGCTCGGGTGCGTGATCGCGTGGGAGTCGGTGAAGTTCGCGCCCTGCGCGGCGAGCGAGGCGAAGTAGGGCGCGGTGGTCGAGTCGATCGACGTCGCCGATTCGTTCTCGAACATCACGAGCACGATGTGGTCGAAGGTGGGCACGGACGCCGCTGCTGAGGCGGGCTGGGCGGCGGTCGCCGCACCGAGAATCGCCGTCGCGACGGCGGCCACGATCCGCTTGCGGAACACAGGTCCTCCAAGATCGGTCGGGAAATGCGCTCAGGTGGGAGCGGCATCGACCGTGCCACGGCGGAGGTGTCCCGGAGAGCGGTCGGTGGGTGAATAACTGGCGACCACTCGTCCGGGGCACGACTTTCGGCGGGTCAGCGCGCGAGCAGGTCCCGCAGGGATTTCGTAACGCTGGCAGGGGAAGTCTCGGCCATGAAATGTCCACTGTGCACGGTTTCGTGCACAAGGTCCGGTGCCCACGCCCGCCAGAGCGCGACCGCGTCGTAGCCCAGCGCGACACCCCAATCCTGCTGCACCACCGTGGTCGGCATCTTCAGCCGATTGCCCGCGGCGCGGTCGGCGCGGTCGTGTTCGACGTCGATGCCCGCGGAGGCGCGGTAGTCGGCGACGATCGACGGGACCGCGTTCCGGCTCGCTTCGAGGTACCGGGCGCGGATGTCGGCCGGGATGGCCTCGGGGTCGGCGCCCCACTGGTCGAGGAAGTAGCTGAAGAACGCGTCCGGTGCGCCGCTGATCAGCTGCTCGGGCAGGCCGGGCGGCTGCGCCATCAGGTAGAGGTGAAAGGCGACGGACGCGCTGACGCCGTGCAGCACGTCCCACATGTCCAGCGTCGGCAGCACGTCGAGGATGGCCAGGTGGGACACGTGGTCCGGGTGGTCGAGGCCGGCGCGGATCGCGACGAGCGCGCCGCGGTCGTGCCCGGCGAGCGCGAACTTTTCGTGGCCGAACGCGCGGGCGAGGGCGACGACGTCGGCGGCCATGGTGCGCTTCGAGTAGGTCTCGCCGTCGTCGGCGGGCTTGTCGCTGTCGCCGTATCCGCGCAGGTCAGGACACAGGACGGTGTGGTCGGCGGCGAGGTCGGCGGCGACGTGCCGCCACATCAGGTGGGTCTGCGGGAAGCCGTGCAGCAGGACGACGGGCGAGCCGGAGCCCGCGACCGCCACGTTGAGGGACACGCCGTCGGCGACGGGCACTCGCTGGTAGTCGAAGTTCATGCGACCCAGCGTGCGCCGGGCCGATCAGCAACCGATCAGCAACGAGCGAGCTGATTACAGTACGGGACTGATGACCATCTCGTTCTCGGTGCTGGGCCCCTTGGCGGCCTGCGACGCGCGCGGGCCGGTGGCGTTGCCCGGACCGCGGCATCGTGCGGTGCTCGCGCGCCTGCTCGTCGCTCGCGGGCAGGTGGTGTCGACGGACGCGCTGGTCGACGCGTTGTGGGCCGAGCACCGGGCGGGGGCGGTCGGTGCGGTGCAGACCTTCGTCGGTGCGTTGCGGCGGGCGCTCGAACCGGACCGGCCGCCGCGGACACCCGCGAAACTGCTGGTCACGGCCGGTCCAGGGTATGCGCTGCGGGCGGAACCGGAGCAAGTCGACGCATGGCGCTTCGAGGCGTTGCTGCGGGGGACGCCGTCGGTCGCGCAGCTCGATGAGGCGCTCGGCTGGTGGCGCGGCGAGCCGTACGCGGAGTTCGCCGACGAACCGTGGGCGCGCAGCGAGCGGGCTCGGCTCGACGAACTGCGGTTGCTCGCGCTGGAGCGGCGGGCGGCTGGCCTGCTGGATCTCGGCCGGGCCGCCGAAGCCGTGCCGGATCTGGAGTCCCTTGTGGACGCTCATCCGCTGCGCGAGGAAGCGTGGCGGTTGCTGGCGCTCGCGTTGTACCGCGCGGGACGTCAGGGCGACGCACTTGCCGCCTTGCGCCGGGCGCGTGCCGGGTTGGCGGCGGAGTTGGGGGTCGACCCTGGTCCGGCGTTGCGGCAGGTGGAGCAGGACATCCTCGCGCAGGCTCCGCAGCTGGCCCCTGCCGTCAACCGGCGGTTGGCCGGCCGCGATGCGGAGCTGGCCCGGCTCGCCGAGGTAGCGGCGGAAGTGGCGGACCGCAAGCGATTCCGGCTCGTGCTGGTCTCCGGCGAGGCAGGTGCGGGCAAGACGGCGCTGGTCGAGGAATTCGCCGCACGGCTGGGCTGGACCACGGCTTGGGGCGTGAATCCGGACGGTGCTGGGGTGCCGCCCGCCTGGCCGTGGACGCGGATCCTGGCTGCGCTGGGCGAACCGGTTCCGCCGCGGCCGTCCGGTGGCGACCCGGCGGTGGCGCGCTTCGAATGGCATCAGGCGATGACCGCGCGGATCGCTGACGTGGCGCGCCGAGGTCCGCTGCTGCTCGTGCTGGACGATTTACAGTGGGCGGGCGAGGAAACCCTGGCGCTGCTGACGTCGATGACCGCGGCTCCAGTGTTGTTGCTCGCGACGTATCGGACCACCGAGGTTTCCGCGGAACTGACTGCGGCACTGGGCAGACTCGCGCGCGTCGACCCGATCCGGCTGTACCTGGGCGGGCTTTCGGTCGAGGCAGTGGCCGAGTTGGTCGGTCCGGAATCCGCCGCCGTGATCCACCGGCGGTCCGGCGGAAACCCGTTCTTCGTCAAGGAACTCGCCCGCGCGCTGGATGCCGAAGGCGACCTGCCGGACGGCGTACGCGACGTCGTCCGCAACCGCATCTCCGCATTGCCCGATCACGTGCGCGCGGTCCTCGGGAAGGCCGCGGTGATCGGCGCGGACGTCGACCTCGGTCTGCTCGGTGACGTTCTCGATGAGCTGGAAACCGCTGTGCAGGCAGGGTTTCTGGTCGAAAGCGGACCACGAGCGTTCCGGTTCGCGCACGCGCTGGTTCGCGACGCGGTCTACGACGACCTTTCGCTCGCTCAGCGGGCACAGCTGCACCGAGAAGTCGGCGAGGCTTTGGCGAGCCGCCGACCGTCCGAGATTTCCTTGCTGGCCCACCATTTCCTGCTCGCCGGAGACGACCGCGGAACTGCCTACGCGCAGGCGGCCGCAGAACGTGCCGAACGCGATTTCGCGCCCCACGAAGCACTTCGGCTCTGGCAGGCTGCTTTGGCGCAAGGCCCGCGTACCGTGGAATTGCTGATGGGCCTCGCCCGGACGTCCGCGGTCACCGGTTCCTTGGCCGCCGCGCGCCGCTACCGTGCTGAAGCCTTGGACTTAGCTGCCGACGATTCCGCGTTGACCATCCGAGTGTTGACCGCTTTCGACGTACCGGGAATCTGGACCGAGAACGACGACCCCGCGCTGGCCCGTCGCATCGCCGACGCCGCCGATCGCGTGCCCGCGACCGACCCGCTCGTGCGCGCCCGGCTGCTGGCCACCATCGCGTTGGAACTGCGCAACGAAGGCGGGCAACGCGCCCACGACGCCGCTGTCGAAGCGGAGAAACTGGCGCGCGCCGCCGAGGATCCGGCGCTGCTGGCGTTGGCGTTGAACGCTCGCTGGACACAGACCTTCACCCGCGCCGGACTGGCTCCCGAGCGCGCCCGGATCGGGGAGGAACTGGTCGAACTGGCCGCCCGGCACCGGTTGGTGACGTTCGAAGTCCTCGGTCACCTGGTGCTGATGCAGGCCCGCTCAGCACTCGCCGACTTCGCCGCCGCGGACGCCCACGCGGCTGCGGCGGACCGGCTGGGGGAGCAGTACGACCTCCCGCTGGTCAGCGTGTTCACCGACTGGTATCGCGCGCTCCGCCTGGCCGTCACCGGCCCGGTCGCCGCCGCGGAAGCCGCCTATCGCAGTGCCGCGGCCCGGTTGTCCGGCAGCGGAATGTCCGGAGTAGACCGTGGCCTGCTGCCGCTGGCCCGGCATTGCCTCTATGTCCAGCACGGCCTTAAGTCCACAGTGGACTTCACGCTGCCGCCGGATCGCCCGGACCTGTTCCTCGAACTACGCGCTTGCCTCACCGTCTCGTCCGGCGACGCGCGCGAGCTTTACGCCCGGCTCGCCCCCGCGGAGAACGAACTGGCCGGTGCCGGTTCCGGCGTCATGACGCTGGGTCCAGTCGCCTATTACCTGGGCGAATTGGCCGTCCGGCTGGGGTTGCCGCCCGACGAGCACTACCGCAAGGCCGCCGAAGTGGCCCGCCGCGCCGGCGCCGAACACTGGGTCAGTCGACTACGTACCATTTGCCGCCGCGATTCTCCATGACCGCGTCGCCGAGGTCGCTGTCGGTGAACTTGACGGAAGCCTTCACCGCCCGCGCCGGGATCTCGACCTTCTTGGCCCCCTCCTTGATCTTGGACCGGTCGACGGTGGCGGTCTGGAGGGCCTTCTTCTGCGCCGGGGAGATCAGCTGGAACGCCATCGGCATCGTCTTCTCGCACGGTCCCATGCCCTGGGCCTCCGCCTTCTTCGCGGCCGGACCGGCGATCTCGCACACCGTCGCGAGGTCCTCCCGGCCCGCCGCGTGCATGAAGGCCTCGTACCGCTCGACCGCGTCCCCGCCGGTCGACTCCGCCACCGCGGACGACGTCGGTGCCGCCGAACTGGACGGCGGTGCGGACGAGGGCTGCACCGCCGCCGCCGCCGACGACGCGGGTGCGCTCGAGGGCGAGGGAGAGGCGGTGCCGCCGCTTTCGCCGGAGCAGCTGGTGATCAGGAGCGCAGCGCCCACGGCGAAAAAGGAGAGGATGCGAGCGGACATGGCGTGCCTTTCCCGTCAGGAAGAATGCTCCGGAGCATAAGCGACAGACGGGCGTGGCGTGCGGAAACGGGAATCTTGGCGACGGCTCTGCACCGAACCCGGCGGTCAGTTCGCCGGACGCCCCGCCCCGGCGTAGTCGTCCCCGGGCCGGTGGAACGTGTGGATCTGGATCGCCTGCCCCTCGGTCGGCGCGTTGATCATCAGGCCGTTCCCGAGGTACAGCCCCACGTGGTGGATGAACGCCGGGCTGCCGTAGAAGACGAGGTCGCCGAGCTGTGGTTCCTGCCCGCCCGGAACCGGCGCCACCGACCGGTACTGGCTGTCCGCCGTGCGCGGCAAGGAAACCCCGGCGCTGTCGTACGACGCCTTGGTGAGACCCGAGCAGTCGAACCCGGCCGCGCCCGCTTCGGGGCCGTTGCCGCCCCACACGTACGGCAGGCCGAGCTGGCCGAGCGCGAACCGCGCGGCGTGCACGGACGGCGCGTTCGCCTTCGCCGGGTCCAGGGAAAGCGTCGCGTACAGCTGGGCGTAACCGAGCACTCGCTGCCGGAACAGTTCCATGCCGCTGCCGTTCTGGTACCCGGCCACGGCCTTCCACCAGCCGTTGCCCGCGGACAGGTCGACGCCGCTCGCGCACAGTGCGCGTCCGGCGGCGACAGACGCGGCCGACGGGTCGGACAGCGCCGGGTTCGCGATGCCCGGGATCTGCGCGCCGTACTTCTTCCACTGCTGCGTCGAAAGCCCCATCGGCTCGCCGGCGCCGCGGCCGTGGTTGTTACCGGCGACGCCGAGGCCCGCCAGCGTGACCCACGACAGGTGGCAGTCCGGGCGCTCCTTGCGCATCGTCAGCTCGCCGTTGGCGTACCCGAGCAACACCGGGGCCGGAATGTCCAACGGTCCGGCGAGCGAATCCGCCCACTTCTGCAGCGGGGCCGGGCCGCCGCCTCCGCCGGCCGCGCCCTGTGCCGGTTCCTGCGCTTGCACCGGAGCGCTCGCCTGCAGCACGGACGGACCGCTGACCGGCGTCTGCGTGGGCACCGGCGCGGTCAGCGCGGCCTGCGTCGGAACGGGCGCGGGCTGATCGCGTCCGGCGACCAGCCAGCCCGCGGTGGCGAGGCCGGCGACCAGTGGCAACGCCACGAGCCCGCGATACAGCGCGCCACGGGCCCAGGGGGGCTTCGGCGGCGCGTCCGTGGTGGGGGTCTCCGGCGGCACGGCGTCCAATCTAGAAGAGCGCACCTCTGGGTAACGAGCGAACGGCTTGCACGTTAGGGGGACTCTCATATTGTGGGCACATGGCTGAACTCGACGCGGCGCGGCTGCGGGACGGACTCGGCGGCTGCTACGCCCGCCTCGACGTCGTGGAGACGACCGGTTCCACCAACGCTGACCTGCGGGAAGCCCTCCTTGCGGGAGCCGAGGACCGGACGGTTCTGCTGGCCGAACACCAGACGGCCGGGGTCGGACGGCGGGCTCGCTCGTGGAGTTCGCCGAAGGGTGCTGGGCTGTACTTGAGCATCGCGCTGCGCCCGGTGGGCGTGCCGTTCTCCGCGCTCGGTTCACTTTCCGTGGTGGCCGGTCTCGCGGTGCACGCGCTCGCCACCGATCTGGGGGTCGACGTCGCCCTCAAATGGCCTAACGACGTGCTCGCCGGACCCGAGCGGGCCAAGTGCGCGGGCATCCTCGCCGAGGCCGTCGGCACCGGTGACCCGGCCGTGGTGCTGGGCATCGGACTGAACGTCCTGCCGCTGGGCGACGACGTCCCGGCCGGTCCGGGAGGCCTGCCCGCGACCTCGCTCGCCGAGCAGGGCGCGACGACCACCGACCGCACCGAGGTCGCGCTCGGCCTGCTGACCAGGTTCGACGACCTCGAACGCCGCTGGCGCACGGCGGGCGGGGACCTCACCGAGGCCGGGCTGCTCGGCGACTACCGCGCCCGCTGCGCGACGCTCGGCCAGGACGTCCAGGTGCAGCTTCCGGACGGGTCGACGCTCACCGGCCGCGCCGCGGACCTGGACGCGTCCGGCCAGTTGCAGGTCGACGTCCCGGACGGCAGGCGGCTGACGGTCTTCGCCGGCGATGTGGTGCACGTCCGTCCTGCTTGACCGGAACGGGCGCGCCCGCGCGGGGCTCGCGCCGGTACGGTGGATCCACCACACCGGCACACATTCGCAGGGGAGCGCCCGCCGTGGCCTATCCGGACGATTTGCTCAGCCAGAACGAACGCGTGGTGGTGCACAGCCACCCGCATTTCAAGATGCTGATCTTCCCGTTCCTGGCGTTCGTGATCACCGTCGGAGCGGCGGTGTGGCTGCTCGTGGTCGCCAAGGACTTCGCCGCGCCGTGGAACAACATCACGATGATCGCGGTCGCCGCGGTCGCGCTGATCTTCGTGGTGTGGCTGTTCCTCGCGCCGCTGGTCCGCTGGCGCACGACGCACTTCATCGTGACCACCGACCGGCTGATCGCGCGCGAGGGCGTGCTCAAGCGCACCGGCATCGACATCCCGCTGTCGCGGATCAACAGCGTGCAGTTCGAGCACGGCCTGCTCGACCGGATCTTCGGGTGCGGCACGCTCATCATCGAGTCGGCCTCGGACGAACCGCTGCGCTTCGATGACATTCCCCACGTCGAGCACGTGCATACGGTCATTTACCGCGAAGTCAACGACAATCCCTACGACGACTACCACGGCGCGCCCGGCCCGCAGGACACCGAACCTCTGCCCCCGCGCGGCCGGGAACCGCGCGGAAGGAGACGCTGACGTGGGTGCTCGAGAGGTCGGCCTGCCGGAACGGGTCCCCGCGGGCGGGTTGCCGCCGCGGGTCGAGATCTGGGAGGTCGGGGCGCGCGACGGGCTGCAGAACGAGAGCTCGGTCGTGCCGGTCGAGGTCAAGCTCGAATTCCTGGACCGGCTCGCCGGCGCCGGGCTGACCACCCTCGAGGCGACCAGCTTCGTGCACCCGAAGTGGGTGCCGCAGCTCGCCGACGCCGAACAGCTGCTCGCCGGGCTGGACCGCCGCGACGGCGTCCGCTACCCGGTGCTGGTCCCGAACGACCGCGGTCTCAACCGCGCGCTCGACGCGGGCGTAGACCACATCGCGATCTTCGCCAGCGCCACCGAGACCTTCGCCCAGCGCAACCTGAACTCGACCTTCGACGACCAGTTCGGCATGTTCGAACCGGTGGTCACGCGGGCCCGCAAGGAGGGCCTCGAGGTCCGCGGCTACCTGTCGATGTGCTTCGGCGACCCGTGGGAAGGCGTGGTCGACGTGGAGCAGGTCGTGCGGGCGGGCAAGCGGCTGCTCGACTTCGGCTGCTCGCAGCTCTCGCTCGGCGACACCATCGGCGTCGCGACCACGAACCAGGTCACCCGGCTGATCGAGGCGTTCGGCGACACCGCCGACGTCTCCAAGCTGGCTGTGCACTTCCATGACACCTACGGCCAGGCGCTGGCCAACACCGAGGCCGCGCTGCGCGCCGGGGTGTCCACTGTGGACTCGTCGGCGGGCGGGCTCGGCGGCTGCCCGTACGCCGAGTCGGCGACCGGCAACCTGGCGACCGAGGACCTGGTCTGGCTGCTGGAAGGCCTCGGCGTGGAGCACGGCGTCGATCTCGGCAAGCTGGTGGAGACCAGCGTGTGGATGGCCGGGCAGCTGGGCCGTCCGTCGCCGTCGCGGGTAGTGAACGCGCTTGCCGGATAGCGCTCCCGAGTTCGTCCCGCTCAGCGCGGAGACGTGGCCGTTGTTCGAGCAGCTCTTCGGCCCCGGCGGGGTGCAGGGCGGCTGCTGGTGTTCGTTCTTCCGGCTCAGCGGCCCGGACTTCAAGGCCGCTGGCCGCGAGGGCCGCAAAGAGCACGTCCGAGGCGAGGCTCAGGACGGGAAACCGTTGGGGCTCTTGGGCATTGTCGACGGCGAACCGCTCGGCTGGGTGGCCGTGTCGCCGCGGAAGGACAATCCGCGGCTGGCCCGGTCGCGCGTGCTGGCGTCGGACGAACCGGGCGCGGTCTGGTCGGTGACGTGCTTCTACCTCCACCGCCGCGGCCGTCGGCGCGGGCTGGCGACGGCGCTGCTGCGGGCTGCCGTGGACTACGCCGCCGAGCAGGGCGCGGAAACCGTCGAGGGGTATCCGGTGGAACCCGGGCCGCGGTCCGCCTCCTCGGACCTCTACCACGGCACCACCGGCATGTTCGCCGACGCGGGGTTCGAGGTGGTCGAGAAGCGCGGCCTGGCCCGCGCGTTGGTGCGACGGCGCCTCCCCGTAGCCCGATAAGGTGGGTTTCCCGCTCGCCCGGAACCTTCCGGCGCGAGCGAGCGTCCGATCCGGTGCCGGCACGACCGAGAAGAGGGTGCCAGTGTCCGACCAGCCCGAACCGGCAGACACCGACGTCGCCACCGGCCCGGTGCGCGTGCCCGCCCAGTACGGCGGGCTGCTCGAACGCGGCTTCGACGAGGTGCCGACCCCGCCGTCGGGCACCGGCGTGCTGCCCGCGCAAAGCCGTCCGCCGCTCGGTTCTCCGCGCACCGACCGGGAAAGCGTGCTGGCTCTGTTCGCGGTGCACATGTTCCCGCTCGGGCATTTGCCGGTGGCGGCGGACCGTCCGGACCGGCAGTTGCCGCTGCCCTCGGACGGGATCGCCCGGCGTCCGCTGTTCGACCATCCGGAATCGGCGTTGCTGGACGACACCGCGGTGCTCGGCTACGTCAAGCAGGGCTTCCGCCGGTCGCCCGCGCCGCCGGTGGATCCGGAGCCGCCCGAGGCGGTCGTCGAAGGCTATGCGCCGCCGGAGGGTCCCGAATGGGAGCGCCGGTTCGTGGCCGGCGCCGAGTACGTGTGGCCGCCCGCGGAGGGCGGCGTCGAAGAGCCGAACCCGGTGGTACTGCCGGAAAACACGCTGCTGGATCGTTTCGGCAGCGACCACGGCCGGGTGTTCGCGCCGGACGGCACGCCGTTCGCGCAGCGCGCCCTGCCGCCCGCCGCGCTGCGTTCCGGCTACCGCCGGTACCGCGTGCTGAAGCCGATGCCGGTGTGGCAGGCCACGTCGGCGGAGTGGTTCGACGGACCGGGCGGCGGAATCCGCTACCGTGCGGTGCTCTCCGCGGACGAACTGGTCACGCTGGGATTCCTGGTCGACGTCACGCGGGAGGCACGATGAACACCCAGTCGATCCGCAAATGGCTGGACGTCATCGGGGTGCCCGCGGAAGTGGTATCGATCGGGCGGGAAGCCGACAACACGTGGTGCCTGCTGCCGACCTCCGACGGCGGCTGGGAAGTGTTCTGGCGCGAGCAGGGCAACCGCTACGACTGGGCCGCGTTCACCTCCGAACGGGTCGCCTGCCACTACCTCTTCGGCAGGCTGACCTGGTCACAGGTGGCGCGCGGCGCGGTCGGCGTGCTGCCCGGCGCTCACTGACGGCGCAGCACGGCCAGCGCTTCGTCGTGCAGGAGGCCGTTCGTGGACAGCGCTGAGCCGCCCTCGTAGGTCTCCGCGCCGGAAAGATCGGTGAACCGGCCGCCCGCCTCGGTGACGATCACCTGCGCGGCGGCGACGTCCCACGGGTTCACGATGCACTCGGCCGCGACGTCCATCGCGCCCTCGGCGACGAGGCAGTGGCTCCAGAAATCGCCGAACGCGCGGGACTCCCAGCACGCCTCGGTGAGCGCGAGGTATTTCTCGCGGGAGTGGTACTCGGTCCAGCTGTTCAAGTCCGTCGTGGACAGATAGGCGTCGCCGAGCGTCGCCACCTTCGACACGGAGATGCGCCGTTCGCCCGCCGCGTCGCGCAGGTGCGCGCCCTCGCCGCGGGCCGCCCACCAGCGCCGGCCCAGCAACGGCGCGCTGATCATGCCGACCACCGGCGTGCCGTACTCGACGAGCGCGATCAGCGTCGCCCACACCGGGACGCCGCGCAGGAAGTTCTTGGTCCCGTCGATCGGGTCGATCACCCACGCGCGGCCCTCGCTGCCCGCCGAGCCGCCGCGTTCCTCGCCCGCGACCGTGTCGCCGGGCCGTTCCGCCGCGAGGATTTCGCGGATCGCGTCCTCCACGGCGGTGTCGGCGTCGGTCACCGGCGTGCGGTCCGGTTTCGCGGACACCGCGAGGTCGAGCGCGCGGAAGCGGGCAGTGGTCAGCGCGTCGGCGGCGTCCGCCAGCCGGGTGGCGAGAGCGAGGTCATCCGAGTAGGCAGGCACGGTCACGATGGTTTCACGCCCGTTCGCCGTAAGGTTGGCCAGGTGAGCATGGTCCTACTTGCCGAAGACGATCCGGCCATCGCCGAGCCGCTGTCCCGCGCGCTGCACCGGGAGGGGTACGAGATCGAGGTCGTCACCGACGGCCCGGCGGTGCTGGCCGCGACCGCCGCGCACCGGGTCGACCTGCTCGTGCTCGACCTCGGGCTGCCCGGGATGGACGGGCTGGAGGTGTGCCGCAGACTCCGCGCGAGCGGCACCGAACTGCCGGTGCTGATGCTCACCGCGCGCACCGACGAGGTGGACTTCGTCGTCGGCCTCGACGCGGGCGCGGACGATTACGTGGCCAAGCCGTTCCGGCTCGCCGAACTGCTCGCGCGGATCCGCGCGCTGCTGCGCCGCCGGGTGCCGGAGGTGCTGGAAGCCGGCGGCGTGCGGATGGACCTCGGCGCGCGACTGGTCACAGTGGACTCGCACGAGGTGCAGCTGGCGAACAAGGAGTTCGAGCTGCTGCGCGTGCTGATGAGCCGCGCCGGCCAGGTCGTCAGCCGCGACGAGATCCTCGCCGAGGTGTGGAACGACCTCGAGTCCAAGACGTCGAAAACGCTCGACATGCACATGTCCTGGCTGCGCCGCAAACTCGCGGTCGCCGCCGACGAGGCAGCGGGCAGGCAGGCGAAACCGGCGCACTCCGACGCCGAACGGCGCATCGCGACCGTGCGCGGCGTCGGGTTCCGGTTCAATGTCGAGTAGCCGCCGATGAGCATGCGCCGCCGGATCCTGCTGGCGATCCTCCTCGCCGTGCTGGTCACCGCGGCCGTGCTGGGCATCCCGCTCGGCGTCACCGCGTGGCGGCTGGTGGAGAACCTCAACCGGGAAAGCCTGGCCGAACGCGCGCGCAACATCGCCGCGACGGTGGACACGCAGGTCGCGAACGGCCAGGAAATCGACCTGGAGCAATTCCGGGTCGGTGTTCCCGAGGGCGGCATGCTGATCGTGCGCGCGGAGGGCTTCAGCGAAAAACATCTCGGCGCGAACCCCGGCCCCGATCCGGTGGTCGAATCGGTCCCGACCGCGCGCAGCGGCACGGTCCTGCTGGCGATCCCGAGCGGTCCGGTGCGCACGAAGCAGACGCAGGTGACGCTGCTGGTCGTGCTGCTGGTGGTCCTGTCGGTCGGCACCGGCACGGTGGTGGCGACGGTGACCGCGCGCCGCCTGGCCAAACCCCTCCGGCACGTCGCCGACCGCGCCTCCCGCCTGGGCGGCGGCGATTTCCGCCCCGACCCGAGCCGCTACCGCGTGGCCGAGCTGGACATGGTCGCGGAGGCCCTGGACACGTCGGGGTCAGCCCTGGCGCAGCTCGTGCAGCGGGAACGGCAGCTGGTCGGCGACGTCTCGCACCAGCTGCGCAGCCGGTTGACCGCGCTGCAGCTCCGGTTGGAACCGCTGACCGGACACGAGGATCCGGATGTCGTCGAGGAATCCCGGGCCGCGCAGGAGCAAGCGGACCGCCTGGCCCAAGCCCTGGACGAACTGCTGGCCGCCGCCCGAGCCGCGCGCGAGGTAGACGCGGAGCCGGTCGATCTGCCGGTGGCGCTGCCCGCGGTCGCGGAGGAATGGCGTCAGCTGCTGCGGGTCGAAGGCCGGAACCTGCGCCTGAAGGTCGCGGACGGCTTGATGGTGCGCGTGACTCCGGCGCGTTTGCGCGAGGTGATCGGAGTGCTGCTGGACAACGCCCTCCGTCATGGCGCGGGAACGGTCACGCTGTCCGCCCGCCGCGGCGATGCGGAGGGGACAGTGGTGATCGAGGTCGCGGACACCGGGTCCGGGGTGCCGGATGAAATCGCGCCGCACATTTTCGAACGCGGTTTTTCCGGCGGGGGATCGACGGGTGTGGGGTTGGCTCTGGCGCGTGCTCTCGTCGAGGCGGACGGCGGACGGCTGGAACTGTCGAATAAGCGTCCGGCGATTTTCAGTCTGTTCTTGAAGGTTCCGAGACCGGACGAGGTGGGCGAATTGCGGTGGCCCGCGGAGCCGGTTCCTCGCTGAGGATCTGGACTGCTTCCCGCAGGTCCGTTGCGACGCGGTGTGGTGGCTGACCTTGTGGCCACGCACGGTGGTGGCTGATCCAAAGCGTGCGCAGCCCGGCGTTGTGCCCGCCCGCGATGTCGAGATCAGGGCTGTCGCCGATGACCCAATCGTCGGGGCTCAGTGTGGTCCCGCAGTTCTGCGCGGCGAGACGAAAGATGCGCGGATCGGGTTTGCGAAGGCCGACCGCGGCGGAAATGCAGTAACCGTCGACTGCTTTGTCGAGACCCGTGCGACGGAGCTTTGCCAGCTGATTGTCCTGCATTCCATTGGTGACAATGCCGATTCGCCATCCGGTGGTCCGCAAGATGCCGAGATCTTCGAGTGCGTTCGGATAGAGCCGAACCAGTTGCGGAATTCTCGCGCGGTAACTCGCCCACAACTGTTCAGCTGGCTCAGCCAGGTCGAACTTCTGCCGGACTTTGGCGAAGAATCCGGCCATCGGACCGCCGCGCCGCGCCGCGATCAGCCAGGCGGCCGCGTCGTCAGGAAGCCGGTACCGTACGGCGAATTCCGCCGCCCAGCGGGAAAACGCGCCGCTGAGGTCGGTCAGCGTGTCGTCGAGGTCGAACAGCGCCAGCCGGGTCACCGGGGAAGCCGGGTGACCCCGTCCTTCCGCCGTTCCCCCAGTTCGTCCGGGAACACCCACTTCTTGAATCCCCAGAACCGGAACACCATCGCCAGCAGCATGCCGATGATCGACCCGCTCGCGAAGTCCGCGATTTCCTGCACCAGCCGCGACACGTGCGGCACTTCCAGGTGCAGCCCATAGCGCGAGATCAGCAGCGGAATCAGGTTCACCACCACCGCGACCCCGCTGATCAGGAAGAACAGCGTCGCCTCGTGGGCGCGTTCGCGGCCGCCCCGGGTGCGGAACGACCATTCGCGGTTGAGCACGTACGACACGATCGTCGCGACGATGATCGCGATCGCCTTCGCCGTGGTCGGTTTCGACTCCAGCACGCTGAGCTTCAGCAGGTACCAGACGCCGTTGTCGACCAGGAAGGTCGTGCCGCCCACGATCGCGAACTTCAGCAGCTCCCGGTGCTTCACGAGCACGGAGCGCAACGGCTCGGGCGTCCGGGCGAGCACGGTTTCGACGACGGTCACGTATCGCAGTCTAGAGAATCCGAGGTCACGGCCGGTCTCAGGCGGCCTTACGGTCCGGAATATCCGGATTGTCATACCGGGCTGATTCCGGCCGGGCGCCCTCCGTGGGGAACACCCACTTTTTGAACGCCCACCAGCGGAACAGCGTCCCGAGCAGAGTGCCGATGACCATTCCGCTGACGAAATCCGCGACTTCCTGGCCGACCAGGCTCACGTGCGGCACCTGCAGCTGCAGCACGTACCGCGAAACCCACTGCGGCAACGCGTTCAGCCCCAGCGCGACCCCGCTGATCAGGAAGAACAGCGCGGCCTCGTGCGCACGCTCCCGGCCGCCGCGAGTGCGGAACGCCCATTCGCGGTTCGCGACGTAGGAGAAGATCGTGGCGATCAGCACGCCGACGATCAGCGCCGTGACCGGATGCGTCCGCAGCACGGTGAACTTGAGGACGTAGGTGATCGTCAGCGTGATGACGAAGCTCGTGCCGCCGACCAGGGCGAAACGGACCAGCTCGCGGTGCTTCGCCAGGAGTTCGCGCACCTCGCGGACGCTACTCCGTGAACCAGCCGAAGAACCCGCGGGGTTCCACCGCCGGCGGACGTTTGCCGTGGTTATCGGGTTTGCCGGGCTTGCCGTCCGAACCGGGGTCCGGCGGCGCGCTCGTGGTGGCGGCCGGGCTGCTCGACGTCGGGTCCGGAGTGTCGTCGTCCGGCGACGTCGAGGTCGGCAGGGTGACGCTCGGCTTCGGGTGCTTCGTCGAACTCGGAGTGTGGCTCTTCGAGGTTGACGTCGTGGTCGGCAGCGGCACGGACGTGGTGGAGAGCGGGCCGATCGTCGGGTCGTGGCACATGTTCCACCAGCAGCCGAGCGGGACCGCGACCGGCTGCGCCGAGGCAGCGCCGAGCGACGCGTTGACGGTGACAGTGAGTGGGCCGTCGAACGGCTTGCGGTCCACCAGCACCCACAGCGACGCCAATTCGCCGGGTGCCAGCGGTTTGGCGCTGGTGCAGCTCATGCTCGAATCGGTCGACGTGCACTTGAACTGCTTGAAGCTGACCTGTCCGGTCGCCCGGTGATCGAAGGTGATCGTGACAGGTTTCGTGGTCTGCCCGGTGTTCTGCACGTCAGCCTCGACGAGCGGCTGCAATTTCCACATCGCTCCGTGTGCTTTCGCAGCCAGCGTCAGGGCATCCTTCGGAGGATTGACCTTCACCCGGACAACGACGTCGACCTTCAACGAAGTACCCGCAGTAACCGAACCCTTGACCTCGCCGCCCTTCGCGTCCGCGTCCGCCTGCAAGCGGAACATCAGCACCGCCGACTGGCCAGGCTGCAACCCGCTGCCGGTCTTGCACGTGACCGTGCCCGTGCCGCCCGGGCACGCGACCTGCGTCGGACCGGACTGCGCAGCGGCTTCACTGGAGTACGCGCCGACCGCGCCACCACCGTTCGCCTGCACGGCTCGCACTCCCGGCGGCAGGTTCAGCGTCGCCTGGACCGGGTCGGACACCGAGTTGCCGTTGTTGCGCACGGTGATCGGCAGCGCGACCGGTCCGCCGCCCGGCTGGAGTTCGACCCCGTTCGGGGGCAGAGACGCGGACAACTGCGGCGCGTTGACAGGTGGGTTCTGGGCGGGCGGCTGTGCCGGCGGAGCAGCCGGGGGAGCAGCCGGAGGAGCCGCGGGCGGCGGGGCAGCCGGAGGCGCGGGCTGCGCGGGCGGCGGCGCCGGGGGAGCGGGAGGCGCGGCCGGAGGAGCCGGAGGCGCAGGCTTCGGCGCGGGTGCCGGTGCGGCGGCCGGCGGAGGTGCGGGGGCCTGCTGAGCAGCCGGAATGGTCTGAGTCCCACCGCCGGCGGCCAGCGCGACCGCCACGGCGGCCACCATCGCGGCCCCCGACATGGCGACCCCGGCGAACTGCCGCGGTGCGGACGCAGCTGCCGCCGCACCCGCCTTGGCCCCGCCTGCCGCGGCGGCGCCAGCGCCGACAGCGGCCCCGGCGGTCGCCGCGCTCGCCTTGGCCGCGCCGATCGTGGCCAGGTAACCGAGAGCCGCGCCGCCCAGGACGATCGGGGCGATGATCGCGCGCAGGCTGCCGTTGACGTCGGCCAGTTCGGCCGCCAGCACCCGGCACTTCTCGCATTCGTCGAGGTGGTTCTCCACTTGCGAACGCTCGCGCTTGGACAGCCCGTCGCGCGTCCAGGCCCCGAGCCGATCGGCCGTCGCCCGGCAGCGGTCCGCACCGGTTTCCTGCAGGTGGACCTGCAGATACGCCTGCCGGAGCCCCTCCCGGGCGCGGTACGCGAGCGCGGACACGCCGTTCGCGGTCAACCCGAGCAGCGGCGCGACTTCAGCCGGGCTCTGCTGCTCGATTTCGGTGTGCCACAGCACTGCCTGCCAGCGTTCCGGGAGTCGCGCGAACGCTTTCGCGGCCATCGTGCGCTCGAGTCCCGCGACGGCGGTGTCGGAGAACGGCACGGTGAGTGCTTCGCCAGCGGCCCCGCCGACGTCGCTCATGTCCTCGTTGAGGTCGATCCGGCGGTCGCGGCGCGTCTTGTCATACGCGGTGTGACGAAGCGCGGTAAGCAGGTACGCCCGAAAGGCGGTGTCCGGTCCCTTCCCGCCACGCAGCGTGTCCAGAACCTTCGAGAAAGCCTCCGACACGAGGTCGTCGGCCTCGGAGCTGGACCGCGCGAGCTGGCGGGCGAGGTTGTGCGCGGCACCGCTGTGCCGCTCGTAAAGCGGACCGTAGGACGCGATCTTTCCCGCGCGCACCTCTGCGATCAGCTCGGCGTCGCTCTTACCGGAGAGATCGGCGGGAACGGTGGACACGGGGCTCCTTTTTACTGCTGCGCGCGCGGCGGACTCCACGCGCTTTACTCCCTACAACGCACACCAAGTGTGACGGATGCGGCGACACTCGTCACGCCGTGGTCCGCCAGATGCCTCAGTAGGCGCAGCAAGTTCACCTCCTCGTCTGGTGATTACGCGAAAAAGATCGGGGAAAACGCGTCACGAGGGGAGTCCCGCGGCGTCCCCTCCGTGATTGGGGACAAGATCGACAGGAACCGGAAGGAGCTGGGGGTTCGGTGGACGTACCGGCGACCGGGGCGCGGTTCGGCTCCGCAGGCGACTCGTCGGGGGACGAGACGCGTGCGCGGTTCGAGCGGGACCGCCATTTGCGGGCATTGCGAGCTCGCTGGCGAACAGCCAGTCTCGCGGCCGGCTGGCGTTTCCCGAGCGATTGGGCACTGCCCGAAGTCGACGCGGTGTGCGCGGCAGTGGTCCGGCACGGTTCGACGGGCGCGGAAAACGCGCTGGCCGGACTGGGCAGGGCGCGGGCCGCGGCGGGCGCGGGGCTTTCGGAAACGCTGTCCGACCTGGCCGCTTTGCACGCGGTGCTCGCCGACCCGGACGCGGTCGACGGATTCGTCGCGCCAGATGTCGACGCCACTCCGGCCCGCTTGCTCCGCGTGACCGCTCTGGCCTGGGCGGACGTCGCCACCGACCAGCTCGTGCACACCGAGGTCACCGACCCGCTCACCGGCCTGCCGTCCGCGGCGTACCTGCGGACCCGGCTCGGCGAGATCTACCGCGGCGGCGCCAGCGAAGCGAACGTGCTGCTCACCGTGTCGCTGGACCTGACATCGGTGTCCGGCTGGCCTCGGCTGACCGCGATGATCCTCGCCGCGGACGCCGTCCGAGCTGTCTTCGACACCGGCGAGTGCTACGCGACGATCGGCCCGTCCGCGGTCGCGGTGCTGGCCGAACGCAACGAACGCCTGGCCACGCGCGGGGTCGCGCTGCGCAGGGCGCTCAACGAACGTCTTTCCGTGGATCCGCAGCTGCGCGACGTCGCCCGTCCGCTCGTGTCGGCCGTCCGACTGCCGGGGACCCACGACCGGGCGTGCGAGCTGCTGACGGAATTGGCGCACAGCTGAGCCCCGGTCACCCTTCCTGACCAGCATTCCCGCACTGTGCTTTCCTGGTGTGGTGACCAGGACCGTACCCTCCGCTGCCGACGGCGAAGCTCCGGTGAATCGATCCGGGCAGCCCCGGCTGGCTTTGCGCCGATCTCTGGCACGGCTGTCCGTGCGCCCCCGGTCGATGCTCATTTTCGCCGTGTTTCCGCTGCTGGCGATCGCGATCGGGTTCTGGGGCTGGGCACACGACTGGAACCTCGGCGTGGACAGCGCGGTCTACCGGGCGGGCGCGCTGCAATTGCTGCGCGGGGACAATCTCTACGACGCGAACACGCTGCCCACCGAACCGGGCTGGGCGCTGCTCCCGTTCACCTACCCGCCGACCGCGGCGCTCCTGTTCGCCCCGCTCGCCCTCGTTCCGGTGCAGGTGGCCTGGGGTTTCCTGACCGTGGTCTCGCTGGCCGCGCTCGCCCTGTCGATCCGGATCGCGATCGGCGCGCTGCCCCGCCCGGCCGCCGACGGTCCCCGCTGGTGGGCCTCGCCCGCCCGGTCGACCATCGTGTTCTTCCTGGTGTTCCTCGGTTTCGAACCGGTGTGGCGGACGATCTTCCTCGGCCAGATCAACCTGATCCTGATGGCGATGGTCCTGCTGGACATGCTGGTCATCGGCGCGCGCGGCAGCCGCTGGGGCGGCGTGCTGGTGGGCCTCGCCGCGGCGATCAAGCTGACCCCCATCGTGTTCCTCGGCCATCTGCTGGTCACCGGCCGCTGGAAAGACGCCCTGCGCGGCTTGGCGACCTTCGTCGGCATGCAGGCGCTGTTGTTCCTGATCAACCCGCACGACGCGTGGAAATACTGGACCAAAACGCTCCCCGACACCGGCCGGATCGGCCCGGTGCACTGGGCGGGCAACCAGTCGCTGAACGCGCTGATGAACCGCGCGACGGACCTGGCCCCGTGGTCCTCCACCGCGGCGACCGCGATCGGCCTGGTGCTCGCCATTCCGGCGCTGTGGCTGATGTTCCGCTTCCACCGGCGCGGACAGGCGCTGGCCGCGCTGCTCGTCACCGCGTTCTGGATCCTGCTGATCTCGCCGATTTCCTGGTCGCACCACTGGGTTTGGGTCGCGCCGCTGGTCGTGCTCCTGGTTTCCCGGTTGCCGAAAACCACCCCGGCGACGGCGTGGAAACGGTGGGTCGGGACGTTCCTGGTCGCGTTCGTGTTCGTCAGCTGCGTGCTGCTGATCTTGCCGAACGGCCGGAATGTCGAACTGCATTGGAAGGTGTGGCAGAACATTCTCGGCGACGCGTACATCCTGACGCCGGTGGTGCTGGCCGTCGCGCTGGCGGCGCGGTGGGGCCTGCAGCGGCGGGCTCGCCACCGGGCGGAGTCGGTCGAGTCTTCCTAGCTTCTTTGCGCTGGTCAGGGGCTTGCCGACGGTTTTTGTCGGTGGTGGTGGTTACTGTCTGGAGCGCGGTGGTTACGCGGCCGTCCGGAGCCTTGGCTCGCGGGCGGGCACGGCCCTCGTTCTGATCCGGAGCTGGTGCGGGCAGATCAACCGAATAGTGAGCTTTGTCAGTCCGCCGAACCGCCGTAGAAATCGCCCAGCGCGGTGCGGGTGTACTGGATCAGCAGCTCGGCGTGCGCGAAGTCGTCCGGAAGACATGCGCGGGCGGCAGCGAGCAACTCGTCGAACCGGTACGGCGGCGTGACGGTCTTGGCGAGCGGGTGTCGTTCGCGGAGCTGCTTCATCAGTTCGGCGAGGTAGAGCACGGCCGCGTTGGAGTCGGTGGTCCAGAGCCAGGCGAGCACGTCGCCGAAACCCGCCGGAAAGGCCAGCGGCCGGGGTGCGCCGGTGAGCATCCCGGTGGCCACTCCGGGGAGGCTCGCTTGGCGGAGAGCGTGGAGAACGGGCCGCGGGAGCGTGACAGAGTCCATCCGGCCATCCTGCTGCAGCGGGACGGTCTGGGGTGGGGTTTGGTGCGCGGGTGTTGCTTGCTTGAGGTCGCGTGGGTGCTGCTGAGGTGCGTTTCGGCAGGTGGGTTCAGCAGGGGCAGTTGTGGCTGAAGGTCGTACTGAGCAAGGCCGTGTGACTGGAGGTCGCACGGTGCTGGGCTGGGTGGCTGGTGGCCGCGCGGTGCTGGGCTGGGTGGCTGGTCGCCGCACCGCGCCGGGCTGCGTGGCTGGTCGCCGCACCGCGCCGGGCTGCGTGGCTGGAGGTCGCACGGTGCCGGGGTGTGTGGCTGGTGGCCGCACCGGGCCTCGGTGCTGCCGTGCTCGGGGTCGCCGCTCCCGTCGGGCAAGCGCAGCTGGGGTCAATCGCCTCGCCTGACCTGCCGGTGCCATGCCCACCGGCTGACCTCGCGACGTCTCCGCCCGGGGACTTGCGATCCAGTCTGCGGTGCGCTTTCAGCTGTCCCGTCCGGCTGAGCCAGCCGCTCTGGACTCGTGCCAGGTCAACCGGCCAGCTTCACCGCGCTTCTGCCGACCGGCTCCGGTGGAAACGCGGCCCACTCGAGCGTCGGCTGGCCGGTGTCCTGGGCGTGCGCTCCGTCTCGACCGGCTCTCGCCGCCCAGCCCGCCCGCGACCTGGCCCACCGGCCGCCTTCGCCGCAGGTCGCCGGTGGTCCGCCAGTTCTCGCCCAGTAACCTGGGCGGCGCTATGGACAAACGAACCGGTCTTCCCATCGTCGGCATGGTGGGCGGCGGGCAGCTCGCCCGCATGACGCAGCAGGCGGCGATTTCCCTCGGCCAGTCGCTGAAGGTGCTGGCGGCCGACGAGGGCGACGCGGCGGCCCTCGTGGCGAGCGACGTCGTCATCGGCCACCACACCGACCTCGACGCGCTGATCGACTTCGCCCGTCAGGTCGACGTCGTCACCTTCGACCACGAGCACGTGCCCGGCGAGCATCTGCTCACCCTCGCCACCGAGGGCTTCGTCGTCCGGCCCGCGCCCACCGCGCTCGGGTTCGCGCAGAACAAGCTCGTGATGCGCGAGATGATGGCCGGTCTCGGCGTGCCCGGCCCCGCCTTCGCCGAAGTGTCCACTGTGGACGACGTGGTGGCGTTCGGCGGCGAGCACGGCTGGCCGGTGGTGCTGAAGGCGTCGCGCGGCGGGTACGACGGCCGGGGTGTCTGGATGCTCGACACCGCACAGCAGGCCCGCGAGACCGTTCCCGAACTCCTCGAAGCAGGCACCGAGCTGCTGGTCGAGGAGAAGGTCGCGATGAAGCGCGAGCTGTCCGCGCTGGTCGCGCGCTCCCCGTTCGGACAGGGCGCGGCGTACCCGGTCGTCGAGACCGTGCAGTCGAACGGCATCAACACCGAGGTCCTCGCCCCGGCGCCGGAGCTGCCGGAGTCGCGCGTGCACGAGGCGCAGGAGCTGGCCCTGCGCATCGCGTCGACGCTCGACGTCACCGGCCTGCTCGCGGTCGAGCTGTTCGAGACCGAGAACGGCCTGCTGGTCAACGAACTGGCGATGCGCCCGCACAACTCCGGCCACTGGACCATGGACGGTTCGCGCACGTCGCAGTTCGAGCAGCACCTGCGCGGCGTTCTGGACTACCCGCTCGGCCGCACCGACCTGATCGCGCCGGCGTGCGTGATGGCGAACGTGCTCGGCGCGGACGTCTCGCCGCAGATGAGCCCGGACGAGCGCGTGCACCACCTGTTCGCGCGGTTCCCCGAGGTGAAGATCCACCTCTACGGCAAGCAGGACCGGCCCGGCCGCAAGCTCGGGCACGTCAACTTCATCGGCGACCGCATGGAGGACCTGCGCAACCGCGCGCTGCTGTCCGCGCACTGGCTGTCCCACGCCGTCTGGCTCGACGGCTACGAGATCCACTGAAGGGGAACACAATGGCGCCGCAGGTGGGCGTGATCATGGGCAGCGATTCCGACTGGCCGGTGATGGAGGCCGCGGGTCAAGCGCTGGACGAGTTCGGCGTCGAGTACGAGGTCGGCGTCTACTCGGCGCACCGCACCCCGCAGCGGATGCTGGACTACGCGAAGTCCGCGGCCGACCGGGGGATCCGCACGATCATCGCGGGCGCGGGCGGTGCCGCGCACCTGCCGGGCATGGTCGCGTCGGCGACGGTGCTGCCGGTGATCGGCGTGCCGGTTCCGCTGAAGTACCTGGACGGCATGGACTCGCTGCTGTCGATCGTGCAGATGCCCGCCGGCATCCCGGTCGCGACCGTGTCGGTCGGCGGGGCGCGCAACGCCGGTCTGCTCGCGGTCCGCATCCTCGCCGCCGCCGACCTGCAGCTGCAGGCGAAACTGACGCAGTTCCAGGAGGACCTGGAGCAGCTCGTCTTGGAGAAGGACGCCAAGCTCCGCGAAAAAGCGGGCAAGTAGGCCGGGCGCGCGGATGCCGGTTCCGGAACCGGCATCCGCGCACACCGCCGGCTCACGCCGGGTCGGGCAGTTGCTTCCGCAGTTCGCGCTTGAGCACCTTGCCCGCCGCCGACACTGGGATCTCCGCGACGAAATGCAGTTCCCGCAGGCGTTTGTACGGCAGCACCTTCTCGTTCACCGCCGCCATCAGCTGCTCGGCGTCCACTGAGGAGTCCGGCTTCCGCACCACGAACGCCACCGGCAGCTCGCCGACCTCGGGACTCGGCCGTCCGACCACCGCCGCGGACAGCACGCCCGGCGACGCGCTCAGCAGCTCCTCGAGTTCGCGCGGGAAGACGTTGTATCCCTTGTACAGCAGCATGTCCTTCTTTCGGTCCACAATGGACAGATAGCCGTCCTCGTCGAGAACGCCGATGTCGCCGGTGTGCAGCCATCCGCCGACCAGCGCGGCGGCGGTCTCCTCCGGACGGTTCCGGTACCCGCGCATCACCTGCGGCCCGCGCAAGCACACCTCGCCCTCCTGCCCGGGCGGCAACGGCTCCTCGCTGCCGTCCGCGACGAGCTTGACCTCGGTGTCGAAGATCGGCCTGCCGACCGAGCCGACCTTGCGCACGCCGGACCGGTGCGTCGGCGAGATCACCGCGCCCATCGTCACCTCGGTGAGCCCGTATCCCTCGGTGATCACGACGCCGGGGAACCGCTCGTGCAGCGCGCGGATCATCTCGTGACTCATCGGCGCGGCGCCGGAGCCGATGTTGCGCACCGACGCTAGGTCGGCGGTATGGAACGCGGGCGTCGCCAGCAACGCCGCGAACAGCGCGGGCGCGCCGCCGATGGTCGTGACCTGCAGCCGTTCCGCGTCCGCGACGTACGCCGCCGGATCGAACCGGGAGTGCAGCACGATCGTTCCGCCGCCCAGCAACGGACCGTTCAGGCCGGCGATCACGCCCATCGCGTGGAACCACGGCGTCAGGTTGATCGAGATGCCGGTGCCGAGCCGGGTCGGCCATTCGTCCGGGCTGCCGATCTGGTCGATCGTCACGTCGCCGTTCGCGTCGAGCGCCGGCACCGACCCGGTCGACCAGCAGGTGTGCTGCAGGGTGTTGGTGACGACGTTGCGATGCGTGAGTTCGACGCCCTTGGACCGCCCGGTCGTGCCGCCCGTGTAGGCGAGATGAGCAAGGTCGCGGTCCACGTCGATCGACACGTCGGGCCTGGTCGCGGGCTGGCCGGCGAAGAACTCGCGGAACTCGACGCTTCCCTCGCCAAGCTCGCCGGCAGGCGAAACGACGATGGTCAGCCGCGCCGGAATCCGGTCGGCCACCGCGGCGAGCGTTCCCGCGACCGGCCCGAAGGTCACCACTGCGGCCGCCCCGCAGTCAGTGAGCTGGAAGGCGAGGTCGTCCGGCGGAAGCAGCGGATTCGTCGGACTGAACGTCGCGCCCGCGAGCAGGATGCCGTGATAGGCGATCGGATACGCGAGACAGTTCGGCAGATGCACCGCGACCACGTCGCCCCGGCCGATGCCCCGCGCCAGCAGCGCATGGGCGAAGCGGCAAGCGGCCTGCCAGGTCTGCGTGAACGTGAGCTGGTCGTCGCCCATGGCGAACGCGACCCGGTCGCCGTACCGCGTCGCGGCTCCGGCGAGCACCGAACCGATCGGCACTTCGGGGTAGTCAAGAGAAGCGGGCAATCCGGGCGGCGGGGTCGACGCAGTGGCAGCCATCACTTGACCATACGAACGGTGAGGCCGAGGACACAAGCAGCGAGCCGCCGCGTTCGGAGTGAACGCGGGCTAACATCGGGGGACTTTCTCCCGTTTCGCTGCAGAAGAGGTGACTGAAGGTGGCCGAGGGCCTGTATCAGCTGGCCGAAGAGCACGAGGAACTGCGCGCCGCGGTCCGGGCTCTAGCCGAAAAGGAGATCGCGCCCTACGCGGCGGAGGTCGACGAGCAGGAGCGCTACCCGGTCGAAGCCAACCAAGCGCTCGTCAAGGCAGGCTTCAACGCCGTCCACATCGGCGAGGAGTACGACGGCCAGGGCGCCGACGCGATCGGCGCGTGCATCGTGATCGAGGAGGTCGCGCGCGTCGACGCGTCCGCATCCCTCATCCCGGCGGTCAACAAACTGGGCACGCAGCCGATCATCCTGTCCGGTTCGGAGGACCTGAAGAAACTGGTCCTGCCGTCGATCGCCGCGGGCGAAGCCTCGGCGTCGTACGCACTGTCCGAACGAGAGGCCGGTTCGGACACCGCGTCCATGCGCACCCGCGCCCGCCTCGACGGTGACCACTGGGTCCTCAACGGAACCAAGTGCTGGATCACCAACGCAGGCGAATCGTCGTGGTACACGGTCATGGCCGTAACCGACCCGAACGCGGAAAAGAAAGCCAACGGCATTTCGGCTTTCGTCGTGCACAAGGACGACCCGGGCTTCTCGGTGGGCCCGAAGGAAAAGAAACTGGGCATCAAGGGCTCGCCGACCCGCGAGATCTACTTCGAAAACTGCACCATTCCCGCGGACCGCATCATCGGCGAACCGGGCACCGGCCTGAAAACCGCCCTGCGCACCCTGGACCACACCCGCCCGACGATCGGCGCGCAAGCGTTGGGAATCGCCCAAGGCGCTCTGGACGCCGCCGTCGCGTACGTCAAGGAACGCAAGCAGTTCGGCAAAGCAATCGCGGATTTCCAGGGAATCCAGTTCATGCTCGCCGACATGGGAACGAAAATCGAAGCCGCCCGCCACCTGGTGTACGCGTCTGCGGCAGCCTCCGAACGAGGCGACAAGCGAGCCAGCTTCACCGCCTCGGCCGCGAAGGCCTACGCGTCCGACGTAGCCATGTCGGTAACCACGGACGCAGTGCAGCTGTTCGGCGGCGCAGGCTACACGCGGGACTTCCCAGTAGAACGCATGATGCGCGACGCGAAGATCACGCAGATCTATGAAGGCACGAACCAAATCCAGAAGGTCGTCATGGCCCGAGCCCTGCTGAAGGGCTGACCTTCCCCGGCGGTCTCACCAAAGCGCCCCACTACCCAGATCGGGTGGTGGGGCGCTTTTTGCTCCCGAACCGGCCACCCACAGGCTCACGACTGACTACTGTTGTGGCTGGGAGACCGTGAAGTCGCCGGGGGATGAGGGCGTGTGTCGTTAGCTTGCTGCCGTCGCGGCTGCAACCACATTCGTGGCGGGGCTCTACGCCGAGCCAAGATGCTGGCCTGACGAGCCCTTCGCTGTCGGCTACGGGAAAGATGATGCCGTACGCGGGCGCGCCGAAGGTGGAGACTCCACTGCCGGAGTCGGTACTGGCGGCACGACCTCTGATGGCCTGAGCGCGGTCTATGAGAATACAAAGCCGAAGTCTGCGGCATGGCAACCGCTTCCTCCGGTGCGGTCGTTGCCTGCTGTCGCTCACTTGACCTACAGTCCTGAAAGGCCCAAGTCTTTCTGCCAGGTAAGTGTTGGCGTCAGCGACAACCACACGGTCGACGTGTCGATAACCCTCGGCCAGGCGAAGGTCGGCAAGGTGGCGCGGGTGCGGCCAGTGCCGACCCGAAGGGGAAGTTGGCCCTGCTCGACGCAATGCACAGTGGGGTGAGTTTGCCTGTTTCGGTCACCCCGCTGTGAGCGGTTGGCTACAGTAAGAGCCGGAGGGGTCTCGGGGCTGATTGCCTGGTCGAGATGCAGTGTGCGGTGCAGGGGAGGGGCGGGCATGGTTGAGAGCGGTCCAGGGCAGGACATCGAAACGACAGGGTGGCTGACGGGGCTGCCGATCGCCGTGGTGGGGACGGCGATGAACGTGGCCCAAGGGATGTCGGACGCTGCTGCCGTGGCATCCGCCACGAAGGCGGGGGCGGGGTTCACTCTGAGCCGCGACGAGGCGCAGTCGCTGCTCGAACGGGCAAAGCGGCTCCAGCGCAATGCGCGGGGGATGATACCGAACGCGGAAGTGTTGACGCGACTTACTCCGCCAGCTTCGGACCCGGGCAGCACAGGATTCAACCAGCAAGCGGTAAAGACCTTCGCGAACGGCAAGGATTCGCTGGAAGCGATGTATCAGTACATGACGGAGCTGGTCGACCGCCTTGAGAAAGCGTTGGGCATTGTCAGCGAATCGGACAGCCAAGCAGCTGCGGATGTGAAGACCGCAGGCAACAGCGACCAGGGTAAGGGGCTTCTCGGATGAAGGCGCGGTTCTCGATATCGGTTGCGGGCATGGCGGTGGCCATGTTCGCGGCAGGATGTTCTGGAGGCTCGACGCCTGCGCCGCCAGCTGGTTCCGGCCCTTCCTCGGCGCAGTCGTCCGCGCCAGAGAAGACATTGCCGTACGGAGGTGCACCGAAGGTGGAACGGCCATTGCCCGCATCGGTGTTGTCGACGCATCCGTGCGATAGCGCGCTTACGCCAGACCAAGTGGCGAGCCTCCTGGGGCGTGCGCGGCAAGGGATGCACAAAGATGACCCCTCGCTCGGTGCGGAGTGCCAGTGGTCGAACGACGAGACTGGGGCATTGGCAACGGTCTTGTACGCGACAAAGCTTTCCGATGGACTTAGCGCGGTATACGCGAATAGCAAACCGCAGGCAACTTTGTGGCGAGAACTGCCTCCTGTGCGAGGGTTTCCGGCCGTAGCCCACTCGACCTTCAAGCAAGAATCAGTCGTGAAGTCATTCTGCCAGGTCAGCGTTGGGGTCAGCGATCAGACAACAGTCGATGCATCAGTCTCGCTCGGCGATTCGCAGACCGGCAAGAAGGATCCGTGTGGCGCGGCGGCCACCGTTGCGGACATGGTGGTCACCAACCTGAAGCAGAAGGCCGGTGAGTGACCCGTGGGATTCTTCGAATTCCTCGGAGAGGGAGCCAAGTGGATCGGCGACCGGATCGGCGACGCGGATGACTGGGTCAACGATCGGCTCAAGGATGCGGGCAACTGGTTTTCCGATTTGTACCACGGGAACCTCGGTGATCAAGCCCTTCCGGCCCCGGCGATTGTGCAGCAGGTTCAGCAGGGGCCCGGGACTTCGTCGTGGGACAGCGGGAGTTCCACGGTTCAGAAGATGATCCAGGAGCACAACCAGAACAGCGACGACGCGCAGCAGATCACCACCATGCTGGAATCTGTCTGGACCGGAGACGGGGCGGATGCGGCTCGGGCGCGGCTCAGGCCATTGTCCGACGCCTCGTCCACTTCCGCGCAGGCTTATGTGGTCAACGGGCAGAAGCTGGTCGACACCACGCACGGCTATAACGACATGAAGATCGCGTTGCAGGCGATGCCTCCGACGCCTCCGCACAAGAATCTTTGGGACCAGGGGACTCCTTGGGACACCGATACCGAGAAGCAGATCAACGCGTACAACGCCGCGGCCAATCACAATGTTGAGCGGTATCAGAAGTACGCTGATCAGGCCAAGGCCAACGGCCAAGGGCTTAACAGCAATTACGGGCAGGTGTCCGCGTTCGACGGGCAGAATCTCAAGATTGACTCCGGTGGCGATCACGCCCCGAGCAAGGCCGGAATCCACGAGTGGGCTTATCGGGGGCCTGGGCGGGATTCTGGCGGGCCGGACAGCGGGCCGGGGGCCAGTGGCGGGCTCGGGAGTTGGCCTGGAGCTAACGGACCTGGAGCTACCGGGCCTGGGGCGAACGGACCGGGAGTGAGCGGGCCGGGAGTGAGCGGGCCGGGAGGCCACGGGGGTACTGGAGTGGGCTCGTTCCCGCCGGGAGGTGTCGCGGTGCCGCCGGGGGGTGGGGTGTCTCCGGGGTATCGGCCGGGGGACGAGACTTCGACAGCCGGGTGGACTCCGCCGTCGGTAGATCGGGTTGGCGGGGCGAACTGGACCCCGCCCGTGCCGACGTCTTTCGGGGGCGGGAGTGGCAACAGCGACTGGTCGTCGGGCGGCGGGTTTGGGCCGCTCGGCGGTGGTGGCGGCGTTGGGGGCGGGGCCGAAGCCGGTGGCCGCACCGGTGGCATAGCGGCGCGGCTGGGCGGCGGCACCGGTGTCGGGGCTGGAGCCGGAGCCGGAGCGGGCGCGGCTGAGGAAGCGGCCACCCGGGGAAGCGCGGGAAAAGGTACTGCCGGAGCCAAGGGAAGTCCGGGGATGGGCGGGATGGCCCCGGGCGGAAAAGGCAAGGGCGAGGAAGACAAAGAACACCAGCGCAAGTACGGAATCGAAGACGACTCCGCGTTCTCGCTCGTCGACGAGAACGGCGAGCGGGCGCTCGATCCGCGCACGGGATTGCCGCCGACACCCCCGACGATTGGTGGTTGAGGGGCTCGATGACGATCATCGACAGACCGCTGCGGATGCCGCGGTCGGTGTTTTTGGCGCTTTGGCACGAGGAAAACCTCGGGAAAGCACCGGTGGTGGTCGAGGACACCCCGATGTACCTCACCGACGAAGGCGCGGCTGAGCGGGCGAAGCGGACGCGGGATCTCCTTGCGCAGCTGGGGGAAACGGCGGCAACTGCGTTGCGGAGCACGTTGAAGCTGCTCGCGACCGCGCGGCATGAGGTGTACGGGTGGACTGACTTCGGCACCCATCAGGAGGACAACGGCGCGATTCTCGTCGCGGCGACCAAACCGGAAGCCGTTCGGTTGATCACCGATTCGGAATTCGTTCAGCTGGATCCGGTGTCGCCGGACGAGTTGGCGGCCTGTTTGGTCATGGCGATGCCGGAATGCCGTCCGGCGGCGGTTCGGGTGATGCACGTCAGCCGGGAGTACTACGACGGGGGTGCCAGCACGGACCCGCTCGCGGAGGAGGGTGGTGACGCGGACGAGTTGCGGTATCTGATGCGGGCGCCGCGCGACGCGGTGCATCAGTTGCATGCCGCGGTTCGGGACGGGCGGGGCGAGCGGAGATACAGCCCGCCGCTGTCGGTGCTCGACCTCAGTGGGCGCGGGCGGGTGCTGAGCTTCCAGACGACCAGGGGCGGCGAGGCCCAGATCAGTGTCTACCCGGGAAACCGGGCCTCCTTGATCGATGCGGTGAACCGAAGACTCGTAGGTTTGCGATAAAAACTAGTAACCGCGTTTCCCTTTCTCGTGTTCCGCGTTAACCACTGCGTCGGGTTCACAGAGAGGTGAAACGGAATGAGCGTACGCGCTTTCGGACGGGGCATGGTCCTCCTGGCGGCGACGGTGGTCGCGCTCGGCGGCGGCACTGCGGTGGCCTCGGGGGCAACCGGGAAAGAACCGACCGGTCCGGTGCAGCCGAACATCATCGCCGCGGCGATTTACGCGGCCGGGCAGCCGACGATCGCGCCGCCGGGGGCCAACGACTGGAATTGCAAACCCTCCGCGGAGCATCCGAACCCGGTGCTGCTGTCCAACGGCACCACGGCCAACGCGTATGAGAACTGGGCGAATCTCTCCCAGCGGCTCGCCGACGAGGGGTACTGCGTGTTCGCGGGCAACTTCGGCGGGTCGCCGGGGGCGTTCCTGCAGACGGTCGGGCCGGTGGCCGGGACGGCGGGCCAGCTCGCGACCTTCGGGGACAAGATCCTCAAGGCGACCGGGGCCGCGAAGCTCGACGTGGTCGGGCATTCGCAGGGCGGCATGAACCCGCGCTACTGGATCAAGTACCTCGGCGGCGCGAGCAAGATCGGCAAGCTGATCGGACTGTCCCCGTCCAATTACGGCACCAGCCTGTTCGGGCTGCTGACCGCCATCCAGGCGATTCCGCCCGCCCGCGACCTCCTCGGTGTTCCCTGTCCGGCCTGCAACGAGCAGTCCACCGGGTCCGCGTTCCTCAAGGACCTCAACGCCGGCGGCGACACGGTTCCGGGCGTCGACTACACGGTCATCCAGACCAGGTATGACGACGTTGTCACGCCGTACACCAACGCCTTCCTCAAGCGCGCGCCCAACGTGAAAAACCTCGTCCTCCAGGACGTCTGCGGGCTCGACTACACCGATCACCTCGGCATCACCTACGACCCGATCGCGCAGCGCGAGGTGCTCAACGCCCTCGACCCGCAGCACGCGAAGAAGCCCAACTGCTTCTTCGTGCCCCCGGTGATCAGCTGAGATACCCCCGCCTCGGGGTATAAACGCGAACATTTTCCTCTCCTCGGTTGTGCGGGGTCCGGCCGCGCTGTCACAGTCGGTGACATGTTCTGGCTGCTCCCCGACACCTGGACGCCGCACGACGAGGCCGAGCTGGTCGCCGGATGGCGGCTCTGGCTCGAGCTGAGCGACCGCGCGTGGCCCACCGCGTCGTGGGACGGCACCCCGTCCGGCGCGGTGGGTCCGTTGCGCGAGCTGCTCGACGCGTGCGACGAAATCGAGAGCACGTGCCGGGAAACGGCCGAACCGTCGGCGGAATTCACGGAACTCGTGCAGCCGCTGGTGCTGTGCGCGAGCGCGGTGCTCTGCCTTTGGTGGGACGACCACGCGCCCCTCGATGCGACCCGCGCGAAGGCGCTCCACGAGGACCTGCGCCGGTTTTCGGCCCTCGCGGAGCGCGTGCTCACGCTGTTGTCCGCCCACGGCGGCTGGACGGAACTCGACCTGGCCCGCCGCCACCCGGCTTGAGCCGGTACTCCGCGAAATGGGTGACCAGCGTGCCCTCGCCTTGCGTGAGCGCGGGCAGCGCCTGTTCCAGTTCGTGTGCAGAGGCGGCCGGGAGCTGACCGTCCACAGTGCATCGGTCGCCGGTGATCACTGGCTCCCCGGGCACCGCGCGCAGTTCGACTAGCTTGCGCAATACCGCGCTGATCGCGGAAGCCGGGGCTTCGAGTTCGAACGCGTGGACCGGTTCATGCACGCGGGTTCCGGCCTGTCGCAGGGCTTCCTGCAGCACTAAGCGGGTCATACCGCGGAAATCACCGGCAGTGCTGGCTGGCGGGTAGAACGCGGTGTCGGTGAGGGTGACTACGCAGTCGATGATTTCCCGGCCGTGCAGGCCTTCGTGCAGGACCTCGTGCACAGTGTCTTCAACGGCTTTGTGGAACGAAAGCGGCAGCGAGCCGAGTTCGACTTCCAGCCGGTAGTCGGGGCCGGAACCCGGTGGACCCGGTTCGACGCGCAGTCCGACGGTGGCCCAGAAGAACACGCGCTCGTCCGGAGCGGGGTGGCGCACGCGGTGCCCAGTCCCATGTAGACGGTCGACCAGCAGCGGGCGCGATTCCTCGAATTCGGCGGCAATGCCGAACTCTTCGGCGAGGGTGGTCCGGATTACTTCTTTCTGTACTTCGCCGTACAAGCGCACGGTGATTTCCTGGTCTTGTCGGCGGATGCTGATCAACGGGTCCTGTTCGGACAGTCGGGTCAGCGCGGTGTACAACGCGCTGGTCTGGTCGGGATCGACCGGGTACACCAGCGTTTCCAGGCTGGGCGGCGCGAAGAATCGGTCCTGCGACAGGTCAGCGCTTTCGCCTAGCCGGTCTCCGATGCGGAGGTCTGGCAGACCCCAGACACGGGCGACATCCCCGGCTAGCGCCTCGCCGGACACCGGGGTCGCGCCGTGCTCGAACACTCGCACCGCGGACGGGCGGCCGACGCCTTCCGCGCCCAATCGGCGGAAAGGTACTGGTCGCCGGGCGGCAAGGGAGCCGGAAAACATGCGCACGTAAGCGATTTTCTCGCCGGAAGGGCCGCGTTCGATTTTGAAGACGGTGGCGTCGAGTGGTCCGTCCCCTCGGCGTTCGCGGGACGGCAACAGCTCGTAAATCCCGGCGATGAGATCAGAGACGCCAGCGCCGGTGACGGCGGAGCCGAAGAAGACCGGATACACCGAGGCGGTAGCGACCTGACGCGCCAACGCCGCCCGGTAATCCATTGTGGACGCCACTCCGGCTACATAGGACTCAAGAAAAGCGTCATCCCCGGCCAGTGCGTCGGCAAGTCGTTCGTCGAACGGCAGCGGCACCGGGCGTGCGGCAGGGGTGCCGATGTCCGCCACCGTGCTCATCGCGACACATTGCGGGGAAAGCTTGGTGCGCAAGGATTCCAGCAAGGAAGCCTCGCGCGCCCCGGTGCGGTCGATCTTGTTCGCGAACACCAGCACCGGAATGCCGAGCCGGACGAGCGTGCGCATCAGCACGCGGGTCTGGGCTTGCACCCCTTCCACCGCGGACACCACGAGCACCGCGCCGTCGAGGACGCCGACGGCGCGTTCGACCTCCGCGATGAAATCGGGGTGGCCGGGGGTGTCCACGAGGTTGAGCCGGTGGCCGGGCGTGCTGACCGCCACGACGGCGGACTTGATCGTGATGCCGCGCCGGCGTTCGAGGTCGAGCGAATCGGTCTGGGTGTCGCCGTCGTCGACCCGGCCGGCGTGGTCGAGCACGCCGGTCTCGAACAGCAGACGTTCGGTGAGGCTGGTTTTACCTGCGTCGATGTGCGCCAGGATGCCGATGGTCAGTGCTTTCATGCGAGCGGAGATCCTCAGATGCGGGGGACAGGCCGAACTGGGGTCGATCGGACTGTCGGCGCATCGGGGCTCCTCGCAGGTGGCGAACCAGGCGGAAAACACGGCCGCGAGCAGCACTCACCCGCGGTTGTCGGCACGGTAGCGCCGCGCCGGGCGCGCTGTACAGCGAGTTTTCGGTGCCTGTCGGTTTCCTGTCGATCACTGGCTGACACCCCCGCGGCGGTGTCCGCTGCCCTACCGTGGGTCGGGTCAGTTGAACTTTCACCTATCGGGGAGCTGTCTCCATGTTGACTCGAGTCAAGGACGTCGCGCTGCTGCTCGGCCGGATCGGCGTCGCGGTGGTGTTCTTCGCCCACGGCCTGCAGAAATGGAACAGCGGGGTGGGGGCGACCGCCGACATGTTCGGCCAGATCGGCATCCCGCTGCCGACCGTGTCCGCGTTCCTCGTGATCGTGCTCGAACTGCTCGGGTCGATCGCGTTCGTCGTCGGTTTCCTGCTGCCGGTGGTCGCCATCGGCTACGCGATCGACATGGCCGGCGCGCTGATCTCGGTCCACGCGGCGCACGGGCTCACCGGCGAAGGCGGCTACGAACTGGTGCTGGTGCTCGGCCTCACCGCGCTGGCGCTGGGCTTCAACGGCGGCCGGCTGTCCCTGGACCACGTGTTGTTCTGGCGTCGCCGCCAGGGCACGGCCGAACTGCAGAACGCCTGAAACCCGCGAGGAGTGCTGCCGACGGCGCCAGCACTCACGCGGTCAGATCGGCGGTGGTGCGCTCGGCCTCGCGGCGGGCGGACAGTTTCGCCGGGTCGGCGTTCGTCACCTGGACCAGGTGCGCGCCGGCGGCGAGCGGGACGAGCAGGCCGTCGAGTACGCCGTCCGGCACCGTCCAGTCCACCGTGGACAAAACTCGGTCTGCTGCGGTCAGGCCGAGTTTTGCCGCGCGCGCAGTGGCTTCCGCCCACACTTCGTCCACAGTGGAGGAGCCGAGTGCGGGGGTGTCGCCAGGAGTCGGCTGCATCGGGACGAACTGGTCGCCGGACATTCGCGCCTCGGTGAGGTAGTCGAGCGCTCCGCCGGACGGCGGGGCCGACAGGCCGCGGCCCATCGGGTCGAGCGAGACCACCGCGACGGCCGGGGCGTCGATCTCCTCGTCCGGGCTGGTGAACACCACCCGCGCGCCGTCCGGCTCCGCGACCACGCGGGCGCCGCACCACCACGCGCCGAGCAGCACGCCGACGGTCTGCCAGTGCGCGGGCAGCCGCACCGCGACGGCGTCGCCCGGCTCCACGTCGAACTCGTCGACCAGCCAGTTCGCCGTTTTCGCGGCCCAGTTCTGCGTCGTCGCCACGGACAGTTCGACGCGGCTGCCGAGCCGGTCGTCGTAGTGCGTGATCAGCGGTTTCGCCGGCGAGGCCAGAAGCGGGCGCAGCAGCTGCTCGGTGAGGCTCATGCCCCCAGGCTAGTCGCGGCGTCAGTCGACGCAGGGCACGCCCGGGATTCCGGAATCCAGGCCCTGCGGGACCGCTCCGGCCGCCGCGCCGCCGCCCCCGGTAACCGCGGGAGCGGCGCGTCCGGCCAGCCCCGCGACGAACTTCTGGACCGCGGCCGGGTCGACCTCGACGATGCTCTGCCCGTCCTCGCTGCGGCCGTTCGTGGTGATCACCGGGATCGTCGCGAAGGTCAGGTCGCCGGACGCGACGCCCTTGACCTGCTGGGCGAATTCGAGCACGTCGAGGCTGTCGTCGAGAACGAACGACCGGTGCACCGCGTCCATCAGGCTGTTCAGCGTGCTCGGATTGGTCAGCGTGCCCGCGGACAGCACCTTGCGCATCGCCGAGGACAGGAACGCCTGCTGCCGCTTGATCCGGTCGAGGTCGCCGTTCGGCAGGTTCTTGCGCTGGCGCACGAAGGACAGCGCCTCGCCGCCGCTCACCGTCTGCACGCCGCGGCGGAAGTTCGCCCCGGAGTCCTTGTCCGACGTCGCGTGGTTGAGGCACACCGGCACGCCGCCGACCGCCTCGGTGATCAGGTAGAACCCGAGCAGGTTGACCTCGGCGTAGTGGTCGATGCGCGCCTGGGTGAGGTCCTGCACCGTCTGGACCAGCGCGCGGCGTCCGGCGGCGTCCGAATCGCGCGAGATCTTCGCCTGGTCGTGCTCGCCCTGCGCCCGTTCCTCCTGCTCGGCGCGCGCCTTGGCGACGCCGTACGCGGAGTTGATCTTCGCCTTGCCGCGGCCCGGCACGTCGACCCAGCTGTCGCGCGGGATCGACACCGCGGACGCCTTGCCGCCGTTCTTCGGGATCCGCAGCAGGATGATGGTGTCGGTGTTGATCCCGCCTTTGTCCTCGGTGCGCAGCGATTTCAGCATGCTCAGCGGGAGCGGGTTGCCCTGTTGGTCGGTGCGCGCGTCGCTGCCGACGAGCAGGATGTCGGTGCCGCCGTCGTCGGCGGGCGGGGCCGGGGGCTCGCCCTCGCGCGGCGTGAGGATGTCGGCAGTCGCGACATTGTCCTGCAGCTTGTCCTTGGT
Source organism: Streptomyces sp. AA4 (assembly GCF_000158875.1). Classification (NCBI taxonomy): domain Bacteria; kingdom Bacillati; phylum Actinomycetota; class Actinomycetes; order Kitasatosporales; family Streptomycetaceae; genus Streptomyces; species Streptomyces sp. AA4. The sequence goes on from NZ_GG657746.1 coordinate 696,616, forward strand.
GACGTACGCGTAGCCGGTCCCGCTCAGCGCGAGCAGGGAGACCAGGCCGATCGCCACGCGGCGGGTGATCCGGGTGACCCGGCCCGTGCGGCCCTCCGGTTCAGGCGGCGCCGGGTTCGACGGCTGGGGGAGGTCGACGCGCGGGTGCGGCGAGGGCTTCCAGTCGGCAGAGGCCTCCTCGTCGGCCGCGCCATCCTCGGTGCCGGCACCGTCGGCGACGGGCGCGGCTTCCTCGGCGACGGTGTCCTCGGTACCCGGTTCAGTCTCCTCCGCAGCGGTTTCCTCGGCAGCGGCGTGCTTCGGCGTTTCGTCGGATTTCCGGTCCGAGGCGTCGGAAACCGCCGGACTGTCGGCGGAATCCGCCGTCCGGTCCGGTTTGTCCTGGTTTTCGCTCACCCCGGTTACCTCCCCGCTCACCAGCGTACGGCCTGCGGCGCGCCGCGACGCTGGGTGCTCGACTCTAGTTGACGCAGGGGACATCGCCCGCCGTGATGACCGGTGCGGGTGAGGTCGAGGAGCTCGACGGAGGCGGCCCGGACGGCGACGACGCGGGCGGGGCCGCAGGGGGAGCCGAGGACGTGGTGGCCGGCGCTTGCGCGGCGTCGCGCGCGTCCTTGCCGAGGATCACCCGGACGTGCCCGGCGGCGACGTCCGCGTCCGGTTCGGCCTGCGCATTGCTGCCGAGGGCCTGGCGGACCAGGTCGGCGGCGGCCTCGTCGGATGGGTGGTAGCGCAGCACGGTCGTCGCGCGGGTGGACAGTTTCGTGCTCGTGCCGAGCTGGAAACCCTTCTCCTGCAACAGACCCCGCATTTGGTCGGCGGCGCCCGTGCCGGAGCCGTCGAACAGTTCGACGGTGATCTGCCCGGCTCCGGGCAACGGCGCGTTGCTGGGCGTCGGGGCGCTGCCGTCGGAGGTCAGCCGGTTGACTTCGGCGCGGACCTTCGCCGGGTCGACGCGGAGCACGTCCGCGCCGCCCATGACCGCGTTGCCCTCGGTGGGGATCGTGTGGAACTCGACGTTTCCGCCGGTCAGCCCGCGCATCTGCTCGACGAACTCGGACAGGTCCCATCCCGCGGACAGCACCACGGACTTCTTCACCGCCTCGATGAGCTGCGCGATCCGCACCGGGTTGGCCAGCACTTCGGACGAGAGCACCTTGCTCGCCAGCCCGGACAGGAACGCCTGCTGGCGCGCGATCCGGTCGAGGTCGCCGTTCTGCAGGCCGTAGCGCTGGCGGACGAACGCGAGCGCCTGCACGCCCTCGATGGTCTGCTTCCCGGCGGGCAGGTCGACGCCCGACTTCTTTTCCTTGACCGGGTTCTTGAGGCACACCTGGACGCCGCCGATGGCCTTCGTGACCTCGTAGAAGCTGGCCAGGTTGACCTCGGCGTAGCGGTCGATCATGCCCGGCTTGCCGATGAACTTCTCGAGCGTCGCGACGAGGTTCTTGCGTCCGGCGAGCTTGGCTTTCTCGTCGACGTCCTTGAGGTCGGTGTTGCCCTTGGCCTGCAGGGTCTTGGCGGTGTCGTTGTAGGCGTAGACGTACGCGCTGTTCAGCTTGTGCTTGCCGAAGCCGCCGGTGATCTCGACGTAGGAGTCGCGCGGGAAGGAGATGGCGATCGCGTGCTCCCCGTTCTGCGGGATGTGCACGAGAATCATCGTGTCGGTCTGTTTTTCGCCGTCCGCTTCGCCGGCGTGCAGCATGTCGAGCACCTCGCGGGGCAGCGGATTGCCCTGCGCGTCGGTGCGGCTGTCCTGGCCGACCAGGAGGATGTCGATCGCTCCGTCGAGCGGTTTCGCGTGCGCGTCCTGCTCGCCGAAGATCGCCGTGGTGGAGAAGCCTGCCCGCGGGTCGCCGATGAACTGCCAGCCGTACCAGGTCAGCGCCAGCACGACCACGGACACGACGGACAGCAGGATTTTCCCGCCGCGCCGCAGCACGACGACCACGCCGCGACCGCGGTGCACCGGCAGCGGCGTACCCGGCCATTCGGCCACTGTTCCTCCCCAGGATGCCCCGCGCGTTTCGCGCTTTGCCGAACTCTACCGAGCCTGAGGTAAGCCACCCGTAGGCTGGGGGCGAGAGTGCCCGGTCGGGCGGAAGGGGTGGATGAGGATGCGGGTCCTGGTCACGGGCGGTGCCGGGTTCATCGGTTCGCACTACGTGCGGCAGGTGTTGTCGGGGGCGTATCCGACCCTGGCCGACGCCGAGGTCGTGGTGCTCGACAAGCTCACCTACGCGGGCAACGAGGCGAACCTCGCCCCGGTCGCCGACAGCCCGCGGCTGCGCTTCGTGCGCGGCGACATCTGCGACACCGCGCAGGTGACCGAGCTGATGAACGGCGTCGATCTGGTCGTCCACTTCGCCGCGGAGTCCCATGTGGACCGCTCGATCCTCGGTTCGGCGGACTTCGTGCTCACCAACGTGCTCGGCACGCAGACGTTGCTGCAAGCCGCGCTGGAGGCGCGGGTCGGGAAGTTCGTGCACGTCTCGACGGACGAGGTGTACGGGTCCATCCAGGACGGTTCGTGGTCGGAAGACCACGTACTGGAGCCGAATTCGCCGTACTCGGCCTCGAAAGCGTCGTCGGATTTGATCGCCCGCTCGTACTTCCGGACGCACGGGCTGCCGGTGTGCGTCACGCGGTGCTCGAACAACTACGGGCCGTACCAGTTCCCCGAAAAGGTCATCCCGCTCTTCGCGACGAACCTGCTGGACGGCAAGAAGGTTCCGCTCTACGGCGACGGCCTGAACGTCCGGGACTGGCTGCACGTGGACGACCACTGCCACGGAATCCAGCTGGTCGCCGACGGCGGTCGCCCGGGCGAGATCTACAACATCGGCGGCGGCACCGAACTGACCAACCGCGAACTGACCGAACGCCTGCTCGCCGCGGTCGGCGTCGGCTGGGAAATGGTCGAACCGGTGGCCGACCGCAAGGGCCACGACCGGCGGTACTCGGTCGACATCGCGAAGATCAGCGGCGAACTCGGTTACGCTCCGCGGGTGTCGTTCGAGGACGGGTTGGCGGAGACCGTGCGCTGGTATGCCGACAACCGCGCGTGGTGGGAGCCGCTGAAGGCCCGCGCCGCGCTCGGCACGTCCTGAAAACCCTTTCGCAGTAGGAGGTACGCCGGTGCGGCTGGCAGTGCTCGTGCCCGGCGGTTCCGGTCAGCTCGGCCGGGACCTGGTGAATACCGCGGGCCCGGAAACGGAGGTGCTCGCGCCTTCGTCGGCGGAGCTGGACATCACGGCCGCGGGCCAGGTGATCGCCGCGGTCGGGGAGCTGGCGGAGCGGGCCGCGGCTGCTGGGGCGGTGCCGGTGGTGATCAATGCCGCGGCTTATACGGCGGTTGATGCCGCGGAAACGGACGAGGCGCGGGCGTTCGCGGTGAATGTCGACGGGCCGCGCGTGTTGGCGGCGGCTTGTACTTCGCGGCGGGTGCCGTTGATTCATGTCTCCACGGATTATGTTTTTCCGGGGGACGGGGATCGGCCGTACGAAGTGGACGACGCGCTGGGGCCGAAGAATGCTTACGGGCGGACCAAGGCCGCGGGGGAGGATGCGGTACTCGGGTCGGGCGCGTCGGCCTGGGTGGTGCGGACCAGCTGGGTTTACGGGAAAACCGGGGCCAATTTCGTCGAGACCATGCGGCGGCTGGAGTCGGAGCGGGATCAGCTTTCCGTGGTGGACGATCAGATCGGGGCGCCTACCTGGTCGGCTGATCTGGCTCGGGGGCTCTGGGAGCTTGCCGGGGCGATTGCCGCTGGGCAGGGGCCCGCGGGGAAGGTTTTGCACTGCACCGGCGGCGGCGAGACTTCGTGGTACGGATTCGCCCGGGCCATTTTCGAGGAGATCGGCGCGGATCCGGACCGGGTCAAGCCGTGCACCACTGAGGAATTCCCGCGTCCGGCCGCTCGTCCTGCTTACTCGTTGCTTTCCAACGCTTCTTGGCGGGAGGCGGGACTGACTCCGTTGCGGGATTGGCGGACGGCCTTGAACTCGTATCTCCACGGCTGACCGGAGAATGCCCCAGCGGCATTCTTGTTGGTAAAGGGGGTGCCGATGTGCGGAGCGATCCCTTGCCGGAGCTTGCGAGGGCTGCCGATCTTCAGTTCGCGGCTGCCGTGCTCGCAGATTCGGCAGCCGGCGCGTTCCGCGCCCAGCGCAGCAGTGCTGCCCCGAGCCCGAGGTTGACAATGGCGTTCAGGGTCCACAGCCAGTCCGGGTCTTTGCCCGGAGAATAGATCTGGAGGTAGTCCGACAAGGCGTGCAGCAGCACCAGCGGCCACACCGTGCCGATCGCCAGCCGAGCCGCGCACAGGCAGAACCCGAACAGTCCCGCCGATAGCATCTGCCACAGCGTGTTGTTCAGCGATGCTCCGAAAAACAGGTAGTTCTTGAGATGCCCAGCACCAAACAGAACCGCCGTCAGCGCGGACGCACGCAGCAAGCCCAGCGGACGGGCGACCTCCAGTACCAGTGCCCGGCTGGAAATCTCTTCGCTGATCCCGACACAAAGCATGACCGCCGCGCCCGTGACGAGCTGCGTTGCGCTGCCCTCGATGCCCGGCAGCGCCGACAGCGCGGCGACAAAGAACAGCGGCAGCACAACCGGCCAACGGGCGAATCGTCCCCAAGCGGTCACCCCTGCGGGCCGCAGCCAGCCCCAGGACCGCAGGATCACCAGCATGACGCCGGTGGCGATCAGATTGACCGCGACGCTTCCCAGCCCGGGGAACCAGGCTGTATCCAAGACAGGCAACAGCTTAGCGGAGCCGACTATCGCGAACTCCCAGGACAACGCCACCTCGACGGCGCCAGCCAGGGGGTGCCTGCGCACGTGGCCAAGCCACCGGGTCAGCATGAGGCGCATATTAGCCCGGATCTTTCGCGGGCGTGACGTGCTGGCCTGATCGGCTTCGGGTTCGGTTTTCGACGTGGTTTCTGCTCGGTGACTCGCCCGCCACAGCAACTAACCGCCCGAACCCCTTACCCGCAGGCTCTAAGACTCGGTTGCCTGCCGGTAGGCGTCCAGCGTGCGCAACGCCGTGTTGTGCCAGGTGAAGCTCGCCGCGTGGGTTCTGCGGGCGGTGGACGTCGCCAGGCCGTGCGGGTCGGTGACGGCTTGACGCAGGGCTTCGGCGAGGCCGTCTACGTCGTCGTAGGGGACCAGCGTGGCGCAGTCTCCCGCTACTTCGCGCAGGGCCGGGATATCGGTGCAGACGACGGGGACGTCCGACGCCATGGCTTCCAGGACAGGCAGGCCGAAGCCTTCGTCCCGGGAAGGGAGCACCAGGGCGGCGGCTCCGGCTACGACCGTGCGAAGGTCCACATCGGACAGATAGCCGGTCTGTCCGGACCGGGGCAGCCTCGGGAACGGGCCAGGGCCCGCGAAGACCAGCGGGGGCAGGTCCGGGGCGGCCGCATGGGCGGCGGCCAGCCAGTCCAAGCCCTTGCGCGGTCCGGCGGCACCGGCGAACAGCAGGTATTTCTCCGGCAGCCGCAGTTTCGCCCGCACCCCGTCGTCGGGCGGGCGGGCGGTGAACCACGCGGGATTCACCCCGAGCGGGGTGGCGATGATTTTCGACCGGTCGACATCCAGCTTTTCCGCGACCGAATCCGCGACCGCCTCGGTCGGGGTGCAGATGACGTTCGCTCGGTGCGCGCCGCGGCGGACCAGTTCCGGAAGGGTTCGGTCGGAGTGGGCCAGTTCCTGCGGGGCGTCGATGAAAGCCAGGTCGTGGATCGTCAGGACTCCGGCGGCGCGGAGGCGGCCGGGGAGGACGAAGTTCGTGCCGTGCACTACATCGGTCGGCCCGGCGAACAATTCGACCGGCGGCAGCTGGGTATGCAGCCAGGTCGCGCGCAAAAGCCTTGCCGAGACTGGCATTCCCCGCGCTTGTACTCCGTGTGGCAGGACATGCCGAAGCTTTCGCCAGCCGCGCAAAGTGAACGCTACCGCGCGAAGGTCCACTTCGGACAGTGAAGCCAGCTCTTCGCTCAACGCGGCGGTATACCGGCCGATGCCAGTCCGGGAACCGAGCAGGGGAGTGCCGTCCAACAGGACGCGGAGCGGACGGTCAGCCACGGCGCAACCGCTCCCGCGCCACCTTCGTGACCCGTCCCGCAGCTCGCCGTGCCAGCTCGCCCGGGCCGCCGGCGGCGAGATATTCCCGTACCAGAGCCAAATCGCGCCGTACCAGCGCGGTGCCGCGTACTGGGTCGCTGACGGTCAGGTCCGCGCCGCCGGGCAGCCGGTCGGCCGCGGGACGCGGATTGCGACAGAACTCCACCAGCGGTTTCAGCGCTTCCGGCCAGGCGTACCGCTGCGCGACTACTCGGATCCGTTCGACGCAGGCGTCGGCGAATTCCCTGTCGTACAAGGACTTTTCCAGCGCGTCCGCCAGCGCGCCCGCGTCTTCGGCGGGAACCACGACGCCGAGGCCTTCCGCGCGGACGAGGTCGGCGAACGCATCCCCGTCCGTGGTCACGATCGGCAAACCGGCCCACAGGTAGTCGAGGACCCGGGTGCGGAAAGCGAAAGTGGTCTCGACGTGTTCGTAGTGCGTGGTGACCCCGCAGTCGGCGTCGAGCAGCCAGTTCTGCCGGTCCGAATACGGGACCCACTGTTCGTTGAAGAAGACGTGCTTGTCGGTGAGGCCCAGCGAATCCGCGAGCCGGATCGTCCGGGCGCCGATGTCCATTTCGGCGACCTCGGGGTTCGGGTGCTTCATGCCGAGGAACACGAGACGGGCGTCGTCGCGGCGGTGGCGAAGCAGGTCGAAGGCGCGGATCAGGGTCAGCGGGTCGAACCAGCTGTAGACGCCGCCCGCCCACAGGACGACGCGGTCCGATTCGCCGATGCCCAGCGCGGACCGCAGGCCGGGGCCGGTGCGGGTCGGGGCCTGCGGGGAGAGGCCGAACGGGACGACCGCGAGGAGCGACTGGGTGGTCGGGTCGGCGTCGTAGAGCCGCGGGGACAGGCGGCCGAGCGCGGCGAGGTGGCCCAGCCAGAAGTGGCGCTGGCGTTCGGAGGCGCAGAGGAAGAAGTCGGCGCGTTCGAGCTGGGCGTCCAGGACCCGGGTGACGCCGGCCAGGTCGAGCGCGCGCTGGTCGTCGGGGGCGTCCTTGCCCTGTTCCAGCAGCTCCAGGTGCATCGGGTCGTAGACGTCGGCGACCACGATCTTGTGCTCGTGCTGCTTCTTCAGCGACGGCGCCAGCTCCAGCACATGCCCCTGCAGGATCACGACGTCCGCCCATTCGATCGGGCCGTCGAGGTCGCGGTGCTTGCCCGAGCTGACCCGGAAGGCCGCGGGCGGGGGCGAGACCAGCGGGTTGGTGGTCATGAGGTGCACGTCGTGCTCGGCGGACAGCGTCGAGGCGATGTTCCACGCCCGGATCGCCGGGCCGGCCATCCGCTCGGTGATCGAATCGCCGGTCAGCACGAGGATCTTGCGGCGCTGGCCGAAGACGTCCTTGATGCCGAACGCTTCGACGAGGATTTCGTGTGCGCGAAGGTAGTCCGGCAGCGGGTACGCGGGCTCAAGTGCCTTGCGCAGCAACGGAAGCAGGTCGGCGTCGGTGCGTACGCGGGCGGCTTGCTCGACTGCGCGGGATTCGGCCAGCGAGGGCATCATCTCGACGAATCGGTCGACCGCCAGCACTCCGGCGAGCGTGGTGCGCGGGACCGGGATGTCCGAGGTGTCGACCGGGCCGACGCCCTTTTCGAGGTCCAGCTGGTCCGGATTGAGGTTGCCGCGGGCGGTCGCGCGGCGGACGGCCAGCGCGAGTGCCGCCGGAAGTGCGCGGGCCAGGGATTCGTCGGAGAGGTTTTTGTAGAGCGCCGCCAGTGCGTTGCGTTCTAAAAGGAAGGTTTCGCGACCGGTGTCCGGCGCGTCGACCGCGGCCATGGTGCCGTGGTGGCGGTGGTAGGTGAGCGATTCCGGCACGTAGCGGACGCGCCAGCCGCGCAGGTTGAGCCGCCAGCCGAGGTCGACGTCCTCGTAGAACATGAAGAAGCGTTCGTCGAAACCGCCGAGTTCGGCGAACACCGACGCGCGCACGAACAGCGCCGAGCCGGTGCCGAAGAGGACGTCCTTGGCGACGTCGTGCTCGGCCGCGGGCACGTCCGCGAGCGGGCTGCCCGCGTGGCGTTTGTAGCCCATGCCGAACCAGGTCAGACCCGCGTCCACGAAATCGGTGCCGGTGCCGTCCCAGTCGAGGACCTTGCTCGCCACCGCGGCGACGGTCGGCTGCGCGCGCAGTTCGGCGACGGCCGCGGAGACCCACGCCGGAGCCGGGCGCGCGTCGTTGTTGAGGAAGCCGAGGACGGTGCCGTTCGCGTGCTGGGCGCCGAGGTTGCAGCCGCCGGCGAACCCGGTGTTGACCGGCGATTCGATGAGCCGCACGTCGGGTACCGCGGCGCGGATGCGGGCCGCGTCGTCGCCGCCGGACGCGTTGTCGACGCAGATCAGCTCGACATTCGCGTAGTCCAGGTCGGTCCGCAGCGCCCGCAGGCAGGTGATGGTGTCGTCGGCGCCGCGGTAATTCACCACGATCACCGAGACGAGCGGTTGCGGGTCCCCCACTGCCAAGACGAGCTCCTCCGTCGAATTTCCGCCCAGCTTAAAGGCCAGCCCAGGCATCCCAGATCGCGCCTCGGCCCAGCGCCGAGATCCGCGTTACGCGACCCCGTTCCCGCAGCGTGCGCGGGAGCCGGAGGACGACCTCCGCCAGCACCCGCAGCCGCAGCGCGGGGTCGAAATTCGCCGCGTCCGGACGGTGCCGGCGCAGCGGAAGCAAAACGGTGATCGCGGCGAAACGGGCCATTTCGCGGACTGCGATCGCCGCGGGTGCGCAGCGCAGCAGCATGAGCAAACGGTTGCGTTCGTTCCAGCGGTGAAATTGCGGTGAACCGGGGTGCGTGCTGGCTCCGTGCAGGTGCTGGACGCGGGCTTTCGGCGCGGAGACGACGTGCCATCCGGCGAGCCGCAGCCGCCACGCGGTGTCGGTGTCTTCGTAGTAACAGAAGAAGCTCGCCGGGACCCCGCCGACCGCGCGCACGGCCTCGGTGCGCAGCAGCGCGGCGCCGCCGCAGAAGCCGAAGACCTCGTCGCTGGGCTCGGTGAGGTCGGCACCGTGGCCGTCGGCGGTGAGCCGGACGCCGGTGGACTGGGTGCTGCCGTCGGGCAGTTCGAGCCGCGACGTGACGGCGGCGGCGAGCGGCTGGTCCTCGAGGGTGTCTTCGAGGACGGCGAGCCAGTCCGGTTCGGGGGCGGCGTCGTCGTTGAGCCACGCGACACGCGCGGTCTCGATCCGGGAAAGTGCGTGCGCCATCGCACCGGCGTAACCGGTGTTGCGGCGCAGCCGGAGGACCTCCGGACGGCTGGGGTGCGCGGCGAGAACCGTTGCGGTGCCGTCGGTTGAGGCGTTGTCGACCACGAGTGTCCGATGTGGACGGTCCTGGGCGGCGAGCGCGTCGAGGCACGCGGCGAGGTGGGCTGCCCCCCGCCAGGTCACCACGACGACGGTGGTGCCGGATTCCGCGCTGGTCACCTGGGAGAGAATAGCGGCGTGCCCGAACTGGTCGTGATCGCCGAGCAACTGCTCGCCCCCGTTCCGGGTGGCACCGGCCGGTACACCGCCGAACTGCTGCCCGCGCTCGCCCGCACCGCGCCGCCCGGCTGGACCGTGTCCAGCGTGGTCGCGCGGCACGCGGACGTGTCCGCGGCCCAGATCGAAGGGGTCGAGGGCCCGCGGGTGCTGCCGCTGCCGCCGAGAGCGCTGGTCGCGCTGTGGCAGCTCGGCCTGCGCTGGTGGCCGGGCGGTGACGCGGTGCACGCGCCGACCCCGTTCGCACCGCCCCGTGCCCCGGCTGGGCGAACGCTGACCGTCACGGTGCATGACACGGTGCCGTGGACGCATCCGGAGACCCTGACCGCGCGCGGCGTCAGCTGGCACCGGTCGATGATCGCGCGGGCGGCGCGGCGGTCGTCCGGGCTGATCGTGCCGACGCGGGCGGTCGCCGACGAGCTGGCGGTGCTGCTGGACGTGGACGTTCCGGTGCGGGTCGTGCCGCACGGGGTGACCGTGCCGGAGGGGTCCGCTCAGCTGGACCTGCCGTCGCGGTACGTGCTGGCGGTCGGGACGATCGAACCGCGCAAGGGCATGGACGTGCTGGTCGACGCGGTGGCGCAGCTCGACGGCACGGACGAGGTCGGCGACGTCGGCCTGGTGCTGGCGGGCCAGCCCGGCTGGGGCGGCATCGACCCGGTGCGGCTCGCGGCCGACCGCGGCCTGAAATCGGTGCGGGTGCTGGGAAAAGTGACCGACGCACAACTGGCGACGGCGATGCGCGGCGCGAGCGTGCTGGCGATGCCGAGCCTTGCCGAGGGCTTCGGGCTGCCGCTGCTGGAAGCGATGGCGATCGGGGTGCCGGTGGTGCACACGGACGTCCCGGCCCTGGTGGAGGTCGCCGGCGGCGCGGGACTGGTGGCGCCGCGCGGGGACGTGGACGCGCTGGCGCGGGCGTTGAAAGAGGTGCTGCTGTCGCCGGACAAGGCGGCGGAACTGTCGAAGCTGGGGCGCGAGCGGGCGCGGACGTTCACGTGGCGGGCGGCCGCGGAGGCGGTGTGGGCGGCGCATCGGCGGGTGAGCTGACGGCTGGTCGGCGGTCCGGCGTGGTGCGGGGGCCGGGTGCGGCGGCGGAATTGTCGGGGCTGGGCCGGGAGCGGCGTGCACCTGGCGGCCGCGGAGGCGGTGTGGGCGGCGCATCGGCGGGTGAGCTGACGGCTGGTCGGCGGTCCGGTGTGGTGCGGGGGGCCGGGTGCGGCGGCGGAATTGTCGGGGCTGGGTCGGGAGCGGCGTGCACCTGGCGGCCGCGGAGGCGGTGTGGGCGGCGCATCGGCGGGTGAGCTGACGGCTGGTCGGCGGTCCGGCGTGGTGCGGGGGGCCGGGCGAGGCGGCGGAACTGTCGGGGGCTGGGCCAGGAGCGGCGTGCACCTGGCAGCCGCGAGGCGCATCCGCGGGCGGGCTGGCGGTGGTCTGGGTCCGGAGGAGGCGGCAGGGGCTTTGGCGGCGGGGTCGGCCGAGGCTCGGGGCGTGCCGGTTTGGGCGAGGCCTCAGCGTCGGTCGGGCTGGCGGTCCCGGGCGACGATGGGGGAGGGACGAGGCGGCGAGCACGAGCGGCCGCGGACGTTCTTGTGGCAAGCTGACGCTGACGCGTCGGGCACCGAGCGCCGGGTTCATGGTGCGACTGCGGTAACACGGACGGGTGAACCCAGACGGGTGAGCGCAGGTGGGCGAGGGTGCTGGCGCCGGGAGTCGGCGGCAGTTTGCCGGTTCGTGACCTGTGCGGTGGGTGATCGCCGTACGCTGCACTCGTGACCGGTGATCCCCGTGTGCTGATCGACGCGACCGCGGTGCCCGCGGATCGGGGCGGGGTCGGCCGGTACGTGGATTCGCTCGTCGGCGCGCTCGACCAGGACGGGGCTCGGCTGACGGTGGTCTGCCAGCCGCGCGACCTGCCGTTGTACGACCAGCTCGCGCCCAGTTCCCGGATCGTCGCCGCGTCGCCCGCGACCTCGACGCGCACCGCCCGGCTGACCTGGGAACAAGCCACTCTGCCGCGGCTCGTGCGCCGGCTCGCCGCCGACGTCGTGCACTCGCCGCACTACACGATGCCGCTCGCCAGCCCGGCCGCTTCGGTGGTCACGCTGCACGACGCGACGTTCTTCACCGACGCGGTCCTGCACTCGTCGGTCAAGGCCCGGTTCTTCCGCGCGTGGACCGCCACCGCGCTGCGCCGGGCCACACTCTGCGTAGTCCCCAGTCACGCGACAGCGGTAGAGCTGGCGCGCGTGAGCCCGGTGCGGCACGCGGAGTTGGAGATCATCCACCATGGCGTCGACAGCGAACGATTCCATCCGCCGTCGCCGGAGGAGATCGCGGCGGCGCGGAAGGCGGTCGGGCTCGGGGCGACGCCGTACATCGCGTTCCTCGGGGCGCTCGAACCTCGCAAGAACGTGCCCGCGCTGATCCGCGGTTACGCGCGCGCGGTCGCCGGGCAGCGGGACGCGCCGGCGCTCGTGCTCGCCGGTCAGCCTGGCTGGGACACGCAGGTCGAGCGTGCGCTGGATGCGGTGCCGCACCGGCTTCGGGTGATTCGCGCGGGTTATCTGCCGTTCGGGAAGCTCGCCGGCTTCCTCGGCGGCGCGGAACTCGTGGCGTACCCGAGCCTCGGAGAAGGCTTCGGGCTGCCGGTTCTCGAGGCGATGGCCTGCGGTGCCGCGGTACTGACCACGCGCCGCCTTTCGCTGCCGGAGGTCGGCGGCGACGCGGTCGCGTACTGCGGCGTCGGGGCGGGCGATGTCGCCGCGGCGTTGACGGAGCTGCTGGCCGATCCGTCGCGTCGTTCAGTGCTCGCTTCCGCGGCGCAGCGGCGCGCCAAGGAATTCTCGTGGACGACCACGGCGGACCGGCATCGCGAGGCTTACGGAAAAGCCTGGTACCAGCAGTTGCGCAACCGTTAACGGAGACCGTAAAGGGCTTCCGCGTTGGCGTGCGCGATCTTTTCCCGGTCTTCTTCGTCCGGCAATTGCTCCAGGAATTCCGCGATTGCCGCGGCCTGGACCCGGTGGAATGGATAATCGCCGGACAGCAGGATCCGATCGGCGGTGGTGTATTCGAGTGCGTTGCGCAGCATTCGCGGGACGAGCATTCCGCTGGTCGCCAGGTGGATATTGGTGCGGAAATACTCGGAGACGCGACGTTCGAGATGCGTGGCCGTATGCGAGAGGCTGTCGATGCGGTCCAGCGCGAACAGGACGACCTCGCCCCAGTGGCCGAGCACGACCTGCAGGTCCGGGTGGCGGTCGAAGGCGCCGCGCAGGATCAGCCGGATGACCGCGAGCCCGGCCTCGTAATGCCAGCCAAGGCCGTACGTGGCGAGTCCGAGGTCAAGCTCCGGGCTGAAGCCGCGGTAAGAGGCCTGGCGGACTGACTCCACCGGGATCTGCGGGTGGACGAAAACCGGCCGGCCGAGCGCCGCGGCCGCGCCGAGCAACTCGTCGTACGCCGGATCGTCGAGGAGGCGATCGCCGCTGCGCCCGTACGACATGATCCCGACGTGCGCTGGATCCTTCGCGGTCCGGTGCAGTTCGGCGACCGCCGCGTCCGGATCGGACATCGGCAACGTCGTCATGGCCCGGAACCGCTCGGGGTGCTTCGCGACGGCCTCGCTGACGAGGTCGTTCGCCTCGCGGCTCAGCTCGATGCCTTGCGGGGCCGGGCATCCGTGCGTTCCCGGCGGCGCGATCGAAAGGATTTGGACATCGATGCCCGCCTCGTCCATCCACGCGACGCGCTGGTCGCCGATGTCGAGCAGCCGCTCGGAGAGATCGCCCCGGTCGTTGTGCGCGATGCTCGGGTCGCCGGATTCGGTGCGCAGCATCCGGTCGATGCCGGGAGTGGTCCAGTGCTCTTCGATGGCGACGGTTTTCATCGGCCCCCTTTTACGGCTGTGCTTTCGAGATTACGCGTACCTGGTGGGCTATTGCGACCGCGACTCCGCTCGCGACGAAGAATGCGGTTACCGTGCGGCGAGAGAAGCGGACATGACGATTCTCCAGGGATTCAGTGCTGACAGCGGGCTTCGGCGGCGGTCTTGAGATCGGCGAGCCAGAGGTCCAGCCCCGGGGCCAGGTACTTGAGCGTGGTGGCCGGGTCGGCCTCGATCTGCTGGCCGGTCCAGCTTTCCTCGGTGCGGACGACGACCCCGCCGCGCACCGGGACGAAGTTCCACACGTGGGTTCCCCGGTCGATCCGCAGGCCCTGCCCGATCGCCGGACCGGACCATCGGACGCACTGGCCGGGCTCGATCTGGTGCACGGTCGACGTGATGACCAGCGTGGTAGCCGGGGTCGACGGCGTGGCCGGAGCGGGCGTGGTCCAGCGGAATCGCGAACCGGGACGCAACTGACCCGGGTCGAGGCGCTTCATGCTCGTCACCGGCTTCTGCCAGTGCGGCCAGCCTTCGACGCGGGTGTGCAGTCGCCACACAGTGCTCAGCGGGGCCTTGACGAAGGTTTCCGCGCGGTGGTGCAGCTGAGCTGTCGGGTCAATGCCTTTTCCTTGGCAGGCAAGGGAATTCGCGGTGTCGGCTTGGGCGGGTGCGGCACCGAGCAGCCCGGCGGCGAGCGGAACGGCCAACAGTGCAGCGCGCAGGTTCGGCATAAGTGAGCCCCATTAGTTGTAGTTAATAGTATTAACTTCAAGGGCGACCGTACCGGCCCGCGAACGTGAACGTCAATAGCGGGAGTGAAGGGGCTTAACTACACTGCCCGGAGAGGAACGAAGGGAACCAGCCGATGGCCGAACAGGCACCCCGGGAGCGCTACCGCGCGCAGGTGCGCGAGGAGATCAAGCAGCACGCCCGGCAGCAGATCGCCGAAGCGGGGCTGCCCGCGCTGTCGCTCACCGCGATCGCCAAGCAAATGAGCATGACCGTGCCCGCGCTGTACCGGTACTACCGCGGCCGGGACGAGCTGATCACCGCGCTGATCCGGGACGCCTTCCGGAGCCTCGCCGACACCGTCCGCGCGGCGGCGGATTCCGGCGCGGACCTGCTGACCCTCGCGCACGTCATCCGGGACTGGGCCAAGACCGATCCGCAGCGCTACTTCCTCATCTACGGCACGCCAGTGCCCGGCTACCACGCGCCGCCGGACACGACGGCGATCTCCAACGAGGTCATGGAAGTCCTGATCGAGGCGAACTCGGCGCTGGGCGAACCCAAGTCGGCCACCACCTTCCACGTGCACCTGGAAACCCATCGCGAGTGGGTGGAGAGCGACACTGCCGGGACCGGCGCGGTGCGGCGCGCGCTGTCCTTCTGGACCCGGCTGCACGGGGTGCTTTCGCTCGAGCTGGCCGGGCATTTCACCGGGATGAAGTTCGACCCGGGCCTGCTGATCGACGACGAACTGGCGGAACTGCAGGCGTGACCGAGGTTCACTGCGGGTGACCGGCCCGGTGGGCTGACGTAGCCGTCCGTGAGCAGTGGACAATGGCGCGGTGACTGAGCAGCGCACGTATGGTGACCGCGTCGGCGTCGTGACCGTGACCTACTTCCCCGGCGAAACGCTCGAGAAGTTCCTCGACACGCTCGACAAGGCGACTGACCGCGAGGTGCACGTCGTCGTCGCCGACAACGCGTCCACCGACGGCGCTCCGGAGAAGGCCGCCGAACGCGAGAACGTGACGCTCGTCAGCATCGGCGAGAACGTCGGCTACGGGACGGCCGCCAACCGCGGCGTCGCGGCGCTCGACGACAGCTACGGCTGGGTCGTCGTGGTCAACCCGGACCTCGAATGGGAGCCGGGCTCGCTCGACGCGCTGCTCGAGGTCGCCCAGCGCTGGCCGCGCGGGGCCGCGTTCGGTCCGCTGATCCACGACCTCGACGGGACCGTCTACCCGTCCGCGCGGCTGCTGCCGTCGTTCGGGCGCGGGATCGGGCACGCGGTGTTCGGCAAGATCTGGCCGGGCAACCCGTGGACCCGCGAATACCGCCAGGAGAACGCCGCGCCGGCCGAGCGCACGTCCGGCTGGCTCTCCGGCTCCTGCCAGCTCTTCCGGCGCGAGGCGTTCGACTCCGTCGGCGGCTTCGACACCCGCTACTTCATGTACTTCGAGGACGTCGACCTCGGCGACCGGCTGGCGAAGGCGGGCTGGCAGAACGTCTACGCCCCGTCGTCGAGCGTGATGCACATCGGTGGCCACTCGACGTCGCGCGCGTCGGCGAAGATGCTGCGCGCCCATCACGCGAGCGCCTACCGCTACCTCGCCGACCGGCACCAGGGTCTGCTGTGGAAGCCGGTGCTGGCGGCGGTGAAGCTCGGGCTGGCGGTGCGGGTGAAGCTGGAGACCCGCAAGGGCTGAGGAGTCCGCAAAGGACGTCCGGGCTGCCTCCGCGAGGCGTCCGGATGCGCAACGGCCGCAGCACTGTGCGGTCGTCAAGATCCCGCGCGGATCACAGCCCGTCGAGCCGCCGGGACAGATTGGACCGTCCGCTGTTCTGCTTGACCGTCGGGACCAGGCCGGTCATTTCCTCCTCGGCCGGGTCCTTCAGCGGGCTCGCCACCGGCTTTGCCTGCGGGCGCGGGACCAGCGGCGTCGTCTTCTGCGGACCGGCCGGGTTCGGCACCGTCGGCTGCGGCAGGGTGTTCTGCGCGCCGGGGAGTTCGAGCGGCCGCGTCGGCGTCGGCTGGGCCAGCGGATGCGGCGACGGCTGGGTGCGCGTGCCGGCCGCCAGCGGATGGTCGTTCTCTTCGATCAGCGACGCGGGCAGCTGCGTCGTCGTGTCGGGGTCCAGCCCGGAGACCACCGAGGCGGAGATCTGCTGAGTGCTGGAGGAATCCATCGGAGACGTCATGTTGTCCGGCGTCACCACGAAGGCGCCGCGGGATCGTGCGCGTGCGAGCAGAGCGTCCGCGCGATCGCGGGGGTCCATTCCCCTCGGCCTCCCGACTGACCCGGGGCCTCTAGGGAAAGGCCCGCCTGTTTCCTGTCTAGGGTAGGCCCTCGGGGCCCGCGCCGCCCACGTTTCCCGCGGCTTGTCGCTCAGCGGTGCGTGATACAAAGGAGATTTCTGTGACGTCCGAGGTCGAGGTCGACGCCGTCGTACTGGTCGGCGGCCAGGGCACGCGGCTGCGCCCGCTCACGCTGTCCGCGCCGAAGCCGATGCTGCCGACGGCGGGAACGCCCTACCTGAGCCACCTGTTCTCCCGCATCCGCGCGGCCGGGATCCGGCATGTGGTGCTCGGCACGTCGTACCGGGCCGAGGTGTTCGAGGAGTACTTCGGCGACGGGTCCGCGCACGGCCTCGAGATCGAGTACGTCGTGGAGGAGGAGCCGCTCGACACCGGCGGCGCCATCCGCAACGTCTACGACCGGCTGCGCGCCGACCACGCGATCGTCTTCAACGGCGACATCCTCTCCGGGGCCGACCTGCACGCCCAGTTGCGCACCCACCTCGACTCCGGCGCGGACGTGACGCTGCACCTTCAGCGCGTCGCCGACCCGAGCCGGTTCGGTTCGGTGCCGACCGACTCCGCCGGGCGCGTCACCGCTTTCCTGGAGAAGACGCCGAACCCGCCGACGGACCAGATCAACGCCGGCTGCTACGTCTTCCGCCGTCCGGTGATCGAGACCATCCCGGCCGGGCGCCGCGTGTCGGTGGAACGCGAGACGTTCCCCGGTCTTCTCGAAAACGGCGCGCATCTGCACGGATTTGTCGATTCTTCCTACTGGCTCGACGTCGGCACCCCGGAGGCGTTCGTCCGCGGCAGCGCGGATCTGGTTCGCGGGGTCGCGCCGACGTCCGCGCTGGCCGGGCCGACCGGCGAGTTTCTCGCGCTGGACGGAGCTTCCGTTTTCCCCGGAGCGAAACTCGCCGGCGGGACGACGATCGGTGCGCGAGCCGTCGTCGGGAAGGACGCGACGGTGTCCGGTTCGGTCGTGTTCGACGACGCGGTGATCGGCGCGGACGCGATTGTGGAGAATTCGGTGCTGGGCCGCGGCGCGCGGGTCGGCGAGGGCGCGGTGCTGCGCGGCGTGGTGCTCGGCGACGGCGCGTCGGTGGGGGCTCGCTGCGAACTGCTCGACGGCGTGCGGATCTGGCCCGGCGTCGAGGTGCCGGACGGCGGCATCCGGTTTTCGAGCGACGCGTGATGGAGTGGCGTCCGGGGTTTCCGGTGGACCTGGCTGAGGTGCTGGGTCCGCTGAGCCGTGGGCGCGGGTCCCTGAACTTCCGGCGCGACCGGGGCGTCTGGTGGCTGGCCGCGAACACGCCCGGCGGCAAGGGGACGCTGGCGCTGCTGCACCGGCCGGACGGGGTCGTCGAGGCCGAGGCCTGGGGCGAGGGCGCGGATTTCCTGCTCGACGGCGTGCCCGCGCTGCTCGGCGCGGACGATGACGACACCGGATTCGTCGCGCACCACGACGTGATCGCCGCGGCCCGCCGAGACACTCCCGGGCTGCGGCTCGGGTCGACCGGGCGGGTGTGGGACGCGCTGGTGCTGGCGATCCTCGAACAGAAGGTGAGCGGCAAGGAAGCGATCCGGTCGTGGGCGGAGCTGTGCCGGTGGTTCGGCACGCGCGCCCCCGGCCCGGGCCCGGACTTCCTGCGCGTGCCGCCGGATCCGGTCGCCATTCGGTCCATTGTGGACTGGAACTGGCACCGGATCGGCGTGGACGTGAAGCGCCGCGCGGCCTTGATCGAGGCGGCTCGCGTGGCCCCGCGGCTGGAAGAAGCGGTGCGACTGCGCGGGGTCGAGGGACGCGCGTGGCTGCGGAAGGTGCGCGGCATCGGCGTGTGGACGGCGGCGGAGATCGCCCAGCGCGCGTGGGGCGACCCGGACGCGGTCAGCTTCGGCGACTACAACATCCCGGCGGTGGTCGGGCACACGCTGCTCGGGCGGAAGATCGACGACGAGGAGATGGCGGAGGTGCTCGCGCCGTACGCGCCACAACGGCAGCGGGCGATCCGGTACCTCGGAGCGGCCGGGGCTCGACGGCCCCGGTTCGGGCCGCGGATCGAGCTGCGGGATTACCGGGCGATGTGAATCAGCGCGGCGGGTACGGGTTCTGCGGGTGCCGCGGCGGGTACTGCTGCTGGCCCGGCTGCGGCGGGAAATAACCCGGCGGCGGTCCCTGTTTCCGCTTGGCCGAAGCCCGCACGGCGACGACGATCGCGACCACCAGGCCCGCTGCCAGCAGCAGAACCATGAGATGCCAAGGCTGCAACGCCACAGTGAAACCCTCCCCCTGAACGAGACCTCATCGTAGTCCGCGCAGGCGGGGAGGCGCGGTGAAACGCGTCAGCCTTGCGGGGGCTGCTGCGGCGGGTACTGCTGCCCGGGCTGCGGCGGATACTGCTGCTGGCCCGGCTGCGGCGGGTACTGCCCCTGCGGCGGGTACTGGCCTTGCGGCGGGAACTGCTGCGGCGGGTACTGGCCCTGCGGCTGCTGCCCGTACGGAGGCTGGCCGTAGGGAGGCTGCCCCGGATGCTGCCCCGGACCGGCCTGTGGCGGCTGCTTCGGCCGTCCCATCGTGAATTTCAGGACCAGGATGACCACCAGCAGCAGGATCAGCGCGCCCGGCAGGACGAATTTCAGCATGAGGTTCCCCTCGGGTCGGGCACGGACGAAACCAGATGCTAATTCCTCGCCGCCTTCAGCGCAGGGCAGCCTCCGCGATCGCCACGCCTTGTTCGGGCGACAGGCCCAGACCCCGGATCACCTCGGCGTACGTCGCCGCGGCGGCTTGGGCTCGGGACAGCGTTTCGTCGCCGGTCGCGCCGACGAAAGTGCCTGCTCTGCCTCGGGTTTCCAGCAGACCGGCTTCCTCGAGTTCTCGATAAGCACGCGCGACCGTGTTCGGTGCGATGCCCAGTTGCGCGGCCAGTCCGCGCACCGTCGGGAGTTTGGTGCCGACGGCCAGGGTGCCGTCGTTGATCTGGTTCGCCAGCGACGTCCGGACCTGTTCGAACGGCGGAACGGAGGAAGCCGGGTCGTAGGTGATGCTCATCGTTGCCGCCGTTTCTTTCGAACGCTCACCACAATGCCCAGCGCCAGCAGCGCGAACGCCACCGCGAAGCCGATCAGCACCACCCATCCGCTGATGGCCGCGCCGGTGTCGCCCGGGTGCAGGTGCGGTCGCGCCAGGTCCATGCGACCAGGTTAACGGGCCGCCGCGATCAGTTCGGCCAGATCTTCCGATCCCGCGGGCAGCGCGTCGACCGGCCACCAGCGCAGGTCGTCGGATTCCTCGCTGCGCACGGGTTCCGCGCCGGGCGGCGCGTGGACCACGTACCGGACGTCGAAATGCCGGGTCGGGACGCCGAGCGAGCAGGTGATCGGGTGGACGTCCAGGTGCACGGGCGTTTCGCCGATCACCAGGCCGCTCATGCCGGACTCCTCGGTCGCCTCGCGCAGCGCGGCTTCGGACAGCGACGCGTCGGACGGTTCGCAGTGCCCGCCGAGTTGCAGCCACCGGCCGACGCGCGGGTGCAGGGTCAGCAGGACCTGCGTGCCGGTCGAATCGAGGACCACCGCGGACGCGGTCAGGTGCCCGGCCTCGCAGGAGCGCTGGCAGGTGTCCGGCCGCGCCGCCAGGAAGCCGAGAAACGCTTGCCGCAGCGACTCTTGCGCCGCGGACTCCGGTTTCCACTCGGTCAGCGCGGCGACGGCGGACTCGTGCAGGGTCATCGTTCGATCAGCCAATCGCCGGTGGAAAGCGGTCCGCGCGGGGGAGCGGGCTCGGCCGGGTGCCCGATCGCGACCGCGCCGAGCGGATGCCACTGCTCGTCCAGATCCAAAGTGGACCGGACCAGGTCGGCGGCGAAGATGGTCGAGCCGATCCAGCACGAACCCAGGTCTTCGGCGGCCAGCGCGACCAGCAGGCCCTGCACGGCCGCGCCGGCGGCGACGGTGAACATGGTGCGCTCGTGCCGGTTTCGCCGGTCGTCGCGGTAGATGTGCGCGCCTTCGGGCAGCAGGAACGGGATGACCAGTTCCGGTGCCCGATAAAGAATGTCGCCGCGGGAAAGGCGTTTCGCGATCTGCTCGGGGGTGAAGCCGTCGCTGGTCAGATCGGCTTCCCAGGACGCGCGCATCGCGTCGAGGAGTTTGCGGCGCAGGCCTTCGTCGCGCAGCCAGATGAACCGCACGGGGTGCGTGTGGTGCGGCGCGGGCGCGGTGAGCGCGGACGCGACCGCGCGGCGCAGGGCCTCGGGGTCGACGGGCTCGTCGCTGAACTGCCGGACGGAACGCCGGTGCGGCACGGCTTCCCGGCGGCCCTGCGCGATGGATTCGTTGGTGCCCAAGCGAAACAGGTCGGTTTCGATCGGGCGGATCAGATCCCGCGCGGTGGAGCCGTCGTCGTGGATCTCCAGGCCGCGCACGACCGCGACCGGCAGCCCGCCGAGCTTGCCCTTCACCAGATCCGCCGCGGCGGCGATCTCGTCCGCGATCGCGATTTCCGTGACCGCCAGCTCGTTTCCCTGCGAATCGACCTGTCCGGCGTACCCGTGCAGCACGCGCAGGCCGGACGCGCCGATCGCGGCGTCCGTCTGGCCGACCCGCCAGGCCCGGCCCATCGTGTCGGTGACGACCACGGCCACCTCGACGCCCAGCCGCTCCCGCAAACCGTTGCGCAGAGCCAAAGCCGACGCGTCCGGGTCGGCGGGCAGCAGCGCTACCTCGTCGCCGCGCACGTTCGACGCGTCGATCCCGGCCGCGGCTTGGACGATGCCCAGCTGGTTCTCGGTGATCATCGTGCGCGCGATCCGGGCGACCACCCGCACCGATTCTTCCTCGATCAGCTTGCGCCGGGCCGCGTCGCGCTCCTCGGGGTCGCTCGGCACGCGCACGAGCCTGCCCTCGATTTTCGAAAACGCCTTGCTGGTCACCACGACGACGTCACCAGAGCGCAGCCACGGCGCGGCGGACACGATCGCGCCGGTCAGGTCGTCGCCGGGACGGAACTCCGGAAGCCCGGGGACCGGCAGGATCTCGATTTTCTGGGAAGCGTGATCAGACACTGGAAACCCCCGCCACGTCGAGCGCCGCGCGGACCATGTCCGCCGTCGCGTCCACATCGGACATCAGCAGCGGCACCGCGCGCACGTCCACGCCGGGCACCGTGACCTCGTGATCCTCCGGCGCGACGAGCCAGCCGTCGAGCACGCCGCCTTCCGAACGCGCGCCGTAGTGGCGGCCGACCGCCTCCGCGGAGGTCTCCACGCCGATCGCGGTGAGACACGCGTCGGCCATGCCGCGCAACGCTTTCCCGCCGATGATCGGCGACACCCCGACGACCTTCGCGCGAGACTTCCGCAGCGCGTCGCGCACGCCGGGCACCCCGAGCGTCGTGCCGACCGACACGACCGGGTTCGACGGCGCGAACAGGACGACGTCCGCCGCGGCCAGCGCTTCGAGCACGCCCGGACCGGGTTTGGCCTCGTCGTTGCCGACCGCGACGATCGAATGCGCGGGCACGCCGGCCCGGTACCGCACCCACCACTCCTGGAAGTGCACGGCCTTCTGCTGTTCCGGGTTCTCCGGATCGTCGATCACGACGTGCGTTTCGACCCGGTCGTCCGACATCGGCAGCAGCCGGACGCCGGGCTGCCAGCGGTCGCACAGCGCCTCGGTGACCTGGGACAGCGGATAGCCCGCGCGCAGCATCCGCGACCGGATCAGGTGCGTCGCGATGTCCTTGTCGCCGAGCCCGAACCAGGTCGGCTCCGCGCCGTAGGCGGCGAGTTCCTCCTTGACCGTCCAGGTCTCGCCCGCGTGGCCCCAGCCGCGTTCGGTGTCGATCCCGCCGCCGAGGGTGTACATGCAGGTGTCGAGATCCGGGCAGATGCGCAGGCCGTGCATCCACACGTCGTCGCCGGTGTTCACCAGCGCGGTGATTTCGTGCGGGGACTCTCCCGCGCCGATCGCGGGAAGTCCGAGTGCGGTCTTGACCCCGAGCAGGAAGCGGGCGCCGCCCACCCCGCCAACCAGTACGACGATCTTCACGACTGGCGATCCTCGCACGTCCGCGGTGCCGGGCCCCAGTACCGGTACCTGTGGTGCTCCGAACAGCCCAGCGCGGAATACAACGCGAGCGCGCCGGCGTTGCCCACCGCCACCTGCAGGACCCACTTGCCGGCGCCGTGCGCGCGGCCCCAATCGGCGAGCGCGCGCAGCACCGTGGTGGCCAGGCCGCGGCGGCGAAACTCCGGCGCGACCGCGAGCCGGGCGACGTGCAGCCAGTCGTCCACGACCGCGCCGCGCACCGCCCCCGCGGTCGTCCCGTCGGCCAGCACGACGCCGTAGCCGACCTTTCCGGTGGTCACGACGTGCCGCTGGGCGGAACTCGGCGCGGAAGTGTCCACGGCCAATTCCCACCATTCCGGCGTCGCCTGGTCGAGCACCTCGGCGTCCGGCGAAGGCCCGGACGGCAGCGGACCGGTCAGCACCGACACCCGGTGCCCGGCGGCGTGCTCGACCTGCTCGCGCCAGCCCGCGGCGGCCACTTCGCGCTCCAGTTCGCTGTCTTCCAGCACCTGAACCGCGGGCGGAATGCCGCGGGCGTGGGCGAAGTCACATACGGCGGCGAGCGCGTCCGGGACCGGACGGCCGGGGTCGCCGACCGCGAGTGCGCTGTTCGCGCGCCCGGTGAAGCCGTCCGCCCAGCGCAAAGTCCATTCTCCGAGCGGCTCCTCGACCACCGCCGGCCACGCTTTCGCGCACACGATTTCGAGCTTTTCCCGGGAGTTCACGGTTAGATTGTGACGGAGAGAGCTGTCCCGTTCCGCAGGAGAACCCATGAGCTACGCGCGCAAGGACGACCGGCACAACGACGAGCTTGTCGACGAGATCGCCGACGGGTTCAAGCGGACTCTCGAAGAGAAACGCGAGGACGGCAAGCCCGCCGGACCCGCGTTCACGATTACCGGCGATGCCCGGAACGCGCCGAAACCGCGTCGCCGGGAGCGCTGAGCGGCGCGGATCCGCCCCGTTTCCAGGGGTGGGATAAGGGTCGCCTAACCACCACCGGGGGCCAGGGAAGCGCGTAATGTCCGCACCGACCGGCCCAGCAGGAGAAGCCAGGAGTACGCAGTGACCTACGTGATCGCCGAGCCCTGCGTCGACGTGCTCGACAAGGCGTGTATCGACGAGTGCCCCGTGGACTGCATCTACGAGGGCGAGCGGATGTTGTACATCCACCCGGACGAGTGCGTCGACTGCGGCGCCTGCGAGCCGGTCTGCCCGGTCGAGGCCATCTACTACGAGGACGACGTCCCGGACAACTGGTCCGACTACACCAAGGCGAACGTCGACTTCTTCAACGAGCTGGGCTCGCCCGGCGGCGCGTCCAAGGTCGGCAAGACCGCGCACGACCCGGGGTTCATCAAGGCTCTGCCCCCGCAGGGCGAATGACCCGGCTGCCCGACTTCCCCTGGGATTCGCTCGCCGAGGTCAAGGCCCGCGCGCAGGCGCATCCCGGGGGCATCGTCGACCTTTCCGTCGGCACGCCCGTCGACCCGGTGCCGGACTCGATCCGCGCCGCGCTCGCGTCGGTGTCGGAGATCCCCGGATACCCGGCTACGCACGGCACGCCTGAGCTGCGCGAAGCGGCGGTCGCGGCGCTGCAGCGGCGATACGGGATCACCGGCGTCGAATCGGACGCCGTGCTGCCGACGATCGGTTCGAAAGAGGCGGTGGCCTGGCTGCCGCGGCTGCTCGGCTTCGGGCCGGGCGACGTGGTGGTCATCCCGGAGCTGGCGTACCCGACGTACGAGGTCGGCGCGCTGCTCGCGGGTGCCGAGGTGGTGCGCGCGGACGGGCTGACCCAGCTCGGCCCGCGCCGCCCGGCGATGATCTGGCTGAACTCGCCGTCGAACCCGACCGGCCGCGTGCTCGGCGTCGACCACCTGCGCAAGGTGGTCGAATGGGCGCGCGAGCGCGGCACCGTCGTGGTGTCCGACGAGTGCTACCTCTCGCTCGGCTGGGAGGCGGAACCGCTGTCGGTGCTGCATCCGTCCGTCCACGGTGGACAGACGGACGGGCTGCTCGCGGTGCATTCGCTGTCCAAGTCGGCGAACCTCGCGAGCTACCGCGCCGGATTCGTGACCGGAGACGCCAAGCTGGTCGCACAGTTGCTGGAGGTGCGCAAGCACGCCGGCATGATCGTGCCGCGCCCGGTGCAGCAGGCGATGGTGGCCGCGTTGACCGACGACGAAGCCCTTGCCGCGCAACGCGAACGCTATCGCGCGCGGCGCGTCGTGCTGCGGAAGGCGTTGCAGGACAGCGGGTTCGAGATCACGTACTCCGAGGCCGGGCTCTATCTCTGGGCCACGCGCGGGGAATCCGCGCAGGCGACCGTGGAGTGGCTCGCCGAACGCGGGATCCTGGTCGCTCCGGGCACGTTCTACGGGCCCGCGGGCAAGGAACACGTGCGGGTCGCGCTGACGTCCACGGACGAGCGCATCGAGGCAGCCGCGGAGCGGCTCGCTCAGGGCTAGCCGCGCCTCGCTCCCGCTTGATCCGCCGTCCAGTCCAAAGCGCCCCAATGTGGCATTGGGTGCATCTGACGCACCGAACGCCACATTGGGTGCGTCGCATGCACCCAATGCCACATTGGGGTTTTCTCAGCGGCACCGTGCGGCCGGTTCAGCACCTCCGCGCCGGGTACTGCCGGGCTTGTGGGTTCAGTAGTCGCGGCCGGTGAAACCGCGGTAGACGAACCGCGTCAACGCCTCGATCGCTTCCTCGTCCGACGGCTGGTTCCAGCCCGCCGGCGGAGGGGTCAGCAGCCACATCTGGGCGAAGTTGTCGATCAGCTGGTACATCATCGCGATGGTGAGCTGCGTGTTCGCCGGAAGCCGCAGGCCGGCCGCGGTGACGTGTTCGAGGTGGTCCTCGACGTCCGAGGCCTGGGTGGCGCCGAAGTTCGCGTACGTCGCGGCGAAGTCCTCGTTCACCATCGCCGCCTGGCGCAGCGCGAGCATCGTGGGCGCGTTGGCGCGGTAGAAGTCCCAGTACTGCCGCACGTGCCAGCGGACCGCGGCGGGATCGCTGAAATCGGACAGATGGCCCTCGCCCGCCGCCTGCTGGTCGCTGTCCGCCGCCAGGTCGGCCAGCAGCGCGACCAGCAGTTCCTCCTTGCTCGCGAAGTGGTTGTAGAACGACCCCGCGGCGCGGCCGGCTTCCTTGGTGATGTCGGTGATCTTCGTGTTCAGGTAGCCCTTGGCCGCGAACACGCGCTTGGCCGCTTCCTTCAACGCCGTTTCCGTTTCGGCGGCTTTGTCCCGGCGGCTCGTCGCTGTCATCCGGCACCTCCCTTGACGCGAACGCTATCAGCGGGCACTCTGAATTCAGATTCACTGAATTCTAATTCACCGAAAGGGCGAGGGACATGACGGTGCTGGTGGCGGGAGCGGGCCCGACCGGGCTCACGCTGGCGATCGAGCTGGCGCGGTGCGGGGTCGGCGTGCGGGTGGTGGACAAGGCGGCGGAGTACTTCGTCGGCTCGCGCGGCGACGGGCTGCAGCCGCGCACGATGGAGGTTTTCGAGGACCTCGGCGTGCTGGACGCGGTGCTCGCCGCGGGTGCGCCGCCGCACGAGATGCGGGTGTATCTCGACGGGGAGTTCACGATGGTGCGGCGGATGGCCGAGCCGGTCGAGCCGACGCCGGCGGTGCCGTATCCGAATGCCTGGTTCCTCGGCCAGTCGCAGACCGAGGGCATCCTCCGGGACCGGCTGGCCGAGTTCGGCGTGCGGGTGGAGCTGAACACCGCGCTGACCGGCTTCACGCAGGACGCGGAGGGCGTCACGGCGGAGCTGTCGACCGGCGAGACACTGCGCGTGGACTACCTGGTCGGCGCGGACGGCGGGAAGAGCTTCGTGCGCAAGGCGCTGGGGATCGCGTTCGAGGGGACCACTGACGAGTCGATCCGGATGCTGCTGGGCGACGTCTCGGCGGAGGGGCTCGACCACGGCTCGGCGTACTGGTTCGCGAAGGCGGACGAGCCGATGTCCGGCGTCGCGTTCACGCCGCTTGCCGGCACGCCCTACTTCCAGTTCGCCTCCCCGCTCGGCGACGGCGACGCGGGCACCTCGCTGAGCGCGTTGCAGGAGCACCTCGACGCGGTGTCCGGCGGCGGGATCCGGCTGCTCGACCTGGCGTGGTCCACGGTGTGGCGGCCGAACATTCGGCTGGCCGCGGCGTTCCGGAAGGGCCGGGTGTTCCTCGCCGGGGACGCCGCGCACGTACACCCGCCGACCGGCGGACAGGGGCTGAACACCGGCGTGCAGGACGCGTACAACCTCGGCTGGAAGCTAGCCGACGGCTCGCCCGAGCTGCTGGACAGCTACGAGGCGGAACGACGCGCGGTCGCGGCGCGGGTGTTGGGGGTCAGCACCGCGTTGCTGGAGAAGTACAAGGAGGGTGCCGAGGATGCGCACGAACGCGGCCCGGAGACGCAGCAGCTCGACCTGACCTACCGGGGCGGGCCGCTGTCCCCGGCCGGCACGGGGGCGTTGCAGCCGGGGGACCGGGCGCCGGACGCGCCGCTCGTGGACGCGAACGGCAAGAGCGTGCGGCTGTTCGAACTGTTCCAGGGTCCACATGCGACAGAACTGGTCTTCGGCGACGGGCCGCTCGGGACGGAGCATCCGGCGTACCGGATCCTGCCGAAGGGGGCCGCGGGTGAGTTCGTGGACGCGGGCGGCCACGCGTACGCGGCGTATGAGGGTGCGCCGGGGAAGCGGGTTCTGGTGCGGCCGGACGGGTACGTGTGGTCGGTCAGCTGACCGCGTGCTCGGCGGCTTCGATGCGGTGCCAGACGTCGAGCCAGGTGTCGCGGGCGCGGGCGCGTTTGGCCAGTTCGTGTTCGACAATCCGGCCCGCTACGAAACCGACCTCCGCATCCGCGTCGGTCAGCACGCCGCGCACCTTCTCCGCGGCGAAGACCGCGTCCTGGTGATCGCCCAGCACGGTCTGGAATTTGCGGGTCGCCTTGATCAGTTCGGACAGCTTCCCGGCCTGCTTCTTCTTAGCTGCGGACCGCGCCAATTCGGCGGTGTAGCGGAGTTTCTTGCCGTGGATGCGCAAGGCGTGCAGGTCGTCGTCCGGAGGATTCGGGGGGAGAGCGGCGACCGCGCGGGCGAGTTTCCGGTACGGCTTTCGCACGTCGGCGGCCAGCCCGGGCTTCTCGGACGGCGTTTCGTCGATCTCGTGCTCGGCGGCGCGGGACAGCTGGGCGATGCTCTGCAGCAGGGTCGCGTACCGAGGGCTCGACAGCGCGCGGTTCAACCGGCGGCGGGCGGTGGTGCGTTCGGAGACGAAACGGGACACCAGGCGTCGTCCGGCGGGCTGGTCCCGGACGTCGAACTCGGCGATCACCTCGCGCAGGTGACCGATCAGCACGTCGTAGTCGCGGACCTCGCCGAGGACCTGGCCCAGCCAGCCGAGGTCGGCGCGCACCGGTTCGGCGGTGGGCCCGATCAGCGCGCCGGTCGATTTCAGCACGCTCCGCATCCGCCGCTGCGCCACGCGCATCTGGTGCAGATCTTCCGGATCTGTCCCGGCCCGGGTGCCTGGTTCGCGGGACAGCAGCTCGCGCAGTTCGTGGTCGAGTTTGGCGCGGACGTGCGCGGCGGCCGGGGCCTCGGGCCCCGCTTTCGCCGGTTCGGCGGGGAGCCCGAGAGCGGCCGGCGTCGTCGGTTCCGGCGTTCGGCGGCGGCTGGTCGCTTCGGAAGTCACCTGGTCAATGGTAGGTGAACGACGTTCGCGGCGGAGCCCGCCGAAACAGCGAGAGGGTGCGCTTCCGCGGCGGGAAGCGCACCCTCTCGAACAGCTGGATCAGTTGGCGTGCAGTGCCTCGTTCAGCTGGATGCCGACGCCGCCGCGCGGCACGACCTCGACCGCGCCGGTCGCCGAGTTGCGCCGGAAGACCGCGCCGGAGATGCCGGACAGCTCGCGGGCCTTGACCGTCTTGCCGTCGACCTCGACCTTGGTGCCCGCGGTGACGTACAGCCCGGCCTCGATCACCGAATCGTCGCCGAGGGAGATGCCCGCGCCGCCGTTCGCGCCGATCAGGCAGCGTTCGCCGATCGAGATCACCTCGGTGCCGCCGCCGGACAGGGTGCCCATGATCGACGCGCCGCCGCCGACGTCGCTGCCGTCGCCGACCACCACGCCCGCCGAGATGCGGCCCTCGACCATCGACGCGCCGAGCGTGCCCGCGTTGTAGTTCACGAAGCCCTCGTGCATCACGGTGGTGCCGGAGGCGAGGTGCGCGCCGAGCCGCACGCGGTCGGCGTCGGCGATGCGGACGCCGGTCGGCAGCACGTAGTCGACCATCCGGGGGAACTTGTCCACGCCGTACACGGCGACCGCGCCGCGCGACCGCAGCCGCAGCCGGGTCTGCTCGAAGCCCTCGACCGGGCACGGGCCGTGGCTCGTCCACACGACGTTGGCCAGCAGGCCGAAGATGCCGTCGAGGCTTTGCCCGCGCGGCTGGACCAGCCGGTGCGAAAGCAGGTGCAGGCGCAGGTAGACGTCGTGGGCGTCGGCCGGCGCGGTGGCCAGGCTGCCGATCGTGACGCGCACCGCGACGACCTCGACACCGCGGTCGGTGTCCGGGCCGAGCAGCGCGGCCGCGGACTCGCCGAGCAGCTCGGTGGTCT
Organism: Streptomyces sp. AA4; assembly: GCF_000158875.1. Taxonomy (NCBI): domain Bacteria; kingdom Bacillati; phylum Actinomycetota; class Actinomycetes; order Kitasatosporales; family Streptomycetaceae; genus Streptomyces; species Streptomyces sp. AA4. The sequence continues at coordinate 725,866 of NZ_GG657746.1, forward strand.
GCTCCGCGGTCAGCCGCTCGGTGCGGCTGGCGCCTGCGTCGACCAGCTTGGGGTGCGGGTACCAGGTGTCCAGCACGGTTCCGTCGGACGTGACGGTGGCCAGCCCGACGCCGACGGCGCCGGTCGTTTCGGGGTCAGGGGTCTGCTCGCTCACGCCGGTCACGGTAGCCGAAGCGGGCCGGATCAACCTGTGGTGGCCAGCTGGTTCACCTTCTGCTTGACCTCGGTCAGCGCGGCCGAGATCGACACGAGCGCCTGCGTGCACGCCCCGCCCGGGGTCGGCACGGTCGTGCAGCCCGCCTGGCGGAACGCGCCGACCGCCTGGTCGATCGCGGTCGCGTCGCGGTCCAGCGGCTGGTTGACCGTCTTGCCCGCTTTCGCCAGCTTGTGCACCGAACCGGCGGTGTTGCCGACCTCGGTGACGTATTTCTCACAGCCCTTGGGCAGCTGCGTCTGCGGTCCGGTGAAGCAGGCGTCGGCCGACAGCGCGTCGAGCTTGGTCGGCAGGGCGTCCGGACCCGGATCGCCGGCGCCAGGGCGGGCTTTCGGCCCGGCCTCGTTGCCGCAGCCGGTGAGGACGAGGGCGAGGACGCCGAGAGCGACCAGGGAGCTTCGCGTGCGCACGTCCTCACGGTAGCCCCCGCGCCGGCTGGGTACGGTGCCGGTATGACCTCCCTTGACCTGCGCGCCGACCCGGCCGAGCTCACTGCTGCCCTCGTGGATGTGTTCAGCGTCTCTGGGGAGGAGGGGAAGCTTGCCGACCTGGTGCAGGCAGCGTTGGTGGAACAGGCGCCGCATCTGGAGGTGGTGCGCAATGGGGACGCGGTTCTGGCCCGGACTAATTTGGGGCGACCTTCCCGGGTGATTCTTGCCGGGCATTTGGATACGGTGCCGGAGAATGCCAATCTGCCGTCTCGGCTTACCGGTACCGGGGACGATGCTGTGTTGCATGGGTTGGGGTCGGTGGATATGAAGGGCGGGGATGCGGTCTTTTTGCATCTCGCCGCTACTTTGCCGGAGCCTCGGCATGATGTGACGTTTGTTTTTTATGACAATGAAGAGGTTGAGGCTGTTCGGAACGGGCTCGGGCGGATTGAGCGGGAGTTGCCTGAGTGGCTGGTCGGGGATCTCGCGGTGGTGGGGGAGCCGTCCAACGGGGTGATTGAGGCTGGGTGTCAGGGGACCTTGCGGGTGGAGGTTCGGACGGCTGGGGCTCGGGCGCATACTGCTCGGGCTTGGATGGGTGACAACGCTATTCATGCTCTTGCGGAGCCGTTGGCTCGGTTGGCCCGTTATTCGGCTCGGGTGGTCGATATTGACGGGCTGACTTATCGGGAAGGGCTGCAGGCTACTGGGATTTCCGGTGGGGTGGCTGGGAATGTCGTTCCGGATGCGGCTGTGTTGACGGTTAATCATCGGTTTGCGCCGGACCGGAGCGCTGAAGAGGCTGAGGCGCATGTTCGGGGGGTGTTTGAGGGGTTTGAGGTGACGTTGGTGGATATGTCGCCTGGGGCGTTGCCTGGGTTGTCCTCGCCTGCGGCTTCGGAACTTGTGGCTGCGGCTGGGGGGAAGGTGGCGGCTAAGTTGGGGTGGACGGATGTGGCTCGGTTCGCTGCGTTGGGGATGCCTGCGGTGAATTTCGGGCCGGGGGATCCTACTTTGGCGCATACGCAGCAGGAGAATGTTCGGGTGGGGGAGATTCGGGGGGTTGCTGAGGTGTTGAGGGCGTTTTTGGGGTGACTTCTCGTCGCCCTGGCGGGCGACATTGCAGTCCCCGGTTGCGGTGGGGCACCCCGAAAGCCGATTGTGCTGACGGTTCGGGG
>NZ_GG657746.1:727966-794796 GCF_000158875.1 Streptomyces sp. AA4
GGTTCCCGGCGGGCTGTGGGTGGGCTGAGGCCGGGGCGGCGACGTACGCAGCACCCCGGCCCACAGCAGCTTTTAGCGGCCTTGCAGCGATTTGACGTTGTCGCCGAAGGTCCAGCCTCGGGAGCCGTCCCAGTTGATTGACCAGTCCATCAAACCCTTGAGGCCGGGGACGCTTTGGTAGGCCTGGGAAACTGAGCCGGGGTCCATGTAGCCGCCGCCTGCGCCTGGTTGGGCGGGGAGTCCGGGGACCTGTTTGTCGACCGGGACGCGGATGGTGGTGCCTTGTACGGTGAGGCCCTTGTCCAGGCACTGCGTCTGCACGGTGAAGCCTTGCACGGTGCCGGCTTCGTAGCTGTCTCCGGAGCAGCCGTACATGGAGCCGTTGTAGTACTGCATGTTCAGCCACCACAGCTGGCCGTTGTCCGCGTACTTCTTGATGATCGGCAGGTACGCGCCCCAGATCGAGCCGTAGGTGACCGAGCCGCCGGTTACGTATGCCGTTTCCGGGGCCATGGTCAGGCCGAAGCCGGAGGGCATTTGCGACAGTACGCCGTCGATGATGCGTTCCAGGTTTGCTTGCGAGGCGGACAGCGAGTTGATGTCGCCGCTGCTTGACAAACCCGTCTCGATGTCGATGTCGATTCCGTCGAAGTTGTACTTCTTCAGGATCGGCACGATGGTGCTGACGAACTTGTCGGCGACCGAGCTGGAGGACAGGTCGATGCCTGCCGCGGCGCCGCCGATGGACATCAGGATCGTGGCGCCTACGTCTTTGGCCGCGCACATCTCGGCGGGGGTGGAGACCTTCACCGTCGAGTCCATGCCGTCTTCCCACTGCACGGTGCCGTCGGAGAGGATCACCGGGAAGGCCGCGTTGATGACGTTGTACCCGTGTGCGGCGATGCTGGGGTCGTTGATCGGCACCCAGCCCATGCCGGGGTGGACGCCGTTCGACGCGCCGTCCCAGTTTTCCCAGTAGCCCTGCAGGACCGGGCCGGAGGGTCTCGGCTTCACCGCGCAGGTGTCCGATTGCGGAGCGGCCGCGGAAGCGGGGGCGACCCCGGCGAGCGGCAGGGCGAGCAGGGCCGCCAGCGCGGTCCCGAACCAGCGTGACTTCCGTCCGTTCATCAACGGCTCCCGTCCCCGGTAACGGTGGTGCCGCAAACGGTAAGCGGCGGGCCGGGGGATGCCTACCCCCGATCGTATGGTCTAGACAAATTCAGGCCGAGTGGTCTGGACAAGCGCCCGAAACGCGAACCAGCCGGGCACAAGGCGCCGTGCCCGGCTGGTTCAGAGGTATCTGCGAACGGGTTGCTGCGTCAGCAGGCCCCGCTGTCGGTCCAGACGGCCCAGGAACCGGGCGCACCCGGCTCAGCGCCGACGGAGTACCAGGACGAGGTCCACTTGTGGCTCTTGTACGAGACCACGTCGCCCGGACCGTAGAACTTGTTCGCGTCCCACGCCGTCACGCCGCCGCAGCCGCCGGGGTTGCCGCTGCCCACGGTGAGCGTGAAGTCCGCGGTGTGGGTGGCGTTCGCGCCGGTCGCGGTGATCGTGACCTTGCTGGTGCCGTTCGGCGTGCTGGCTGTCGTGGCGATCGTGACGGTCGCGGTGCCGCCGGACTGGACGGTCGCCGGGTTGAACGTCGCGGTCGCGCCCGAGGGCAGGCCGCTCGCGGTCAGCTTCACCGACTGCGCGTTGCCGTTGGTGATCTTGGTGGTCACCGTCGACGTGGCCGACTGTCCAGGCTGGACAGTCGCGGACGAGGGCGACAGGCTGACCGAGAAGTCGTTGCCCGCGGGCGGGTTGCCGGTGCAGGTGGCCTCGCCGGAGACCGCGCCGACCGACACCGCGTCCCAGGCCGCCTTGGTGGCGTTGAACTCGGTGCAGCTGCCCGGGAACAGGTCGACGGCCGCCTGCAGGGTGGCCTTGCGGGCCGCCTTGTGGTTCCAGGACGAGGTCTTGTGCAGCAGGCCGTTGTAGAAGATCTTGCCTGCCTTCTGGATGCCGATGCCGGTGATGCTGCTGTTGTTGCAGGTCGGGCTGGCGGGCTGGCCGTCGGTCGGCGCGTTGCCCTCGGACAGCAGGTAGAACCAGTGGTTCTGCGGGCCCGCCGCCGCGTGCACCTCGGTGTTCGGGATCGACGACGAGTAACAGTTCGGGTCGCCCTCGCGGCTCGGGTCGTACATGTAGCGGATCGGGCCGTTGCCGACCAGGTTCACGCCCTCGCCGACGGTGAAGTCCGGGGTGTCGACCGGGTTGTTCGCGTAGAACTCGGTCAGCGCGCCGAAAATGTCGCCGGTGGACTCGTTGAGGCCGCCGTTCTCGTTGCCCGAGCCCGCGCCGCCCGGCGTGTTCTGGAAGATGCCGTGGCCGAACTCGTGGCCGGCCACGTCCATCGAGGTCGCCTGGCGCTGGTTGTCCTGCGAATGCCCGAAGTGGGTGGACGAACCGTCCCAGTAGGCGTTGACGTCGTTCAGGCCGACCGACGCCGGGAAACCGTTGCCGTTGCCGTCGATTCCGCTGCGGCCCAGCCAGTCCTTGAGCATGTTCCACTCGGTCTGCACCGTGTAGAGCACGTCCACGCAACCGGTTTCGAGGTCGGTGCCCTGCCCGTTGCCCCAGTTGTTGCTGGACTTCGTGAACACCGAGCCGCCCTCGCGGCCGCAGCTGATGCCGGGCCGGTTCGGGTCGCGCATCGAGTACGAGCTGCCGGAGCCGCTGGTGTCGATGCTGACCTGGCCGGCGTAATAGCTGTTGCCGTTGCCCGCCACGCGCGGGGCCGCGGCGTTCGAAGCGGCCTTCGCCGGGCTTTCGGCCTTCACGTCGTCGCGCTGGTCGAGGACCTTGCCGGTGGCGGCGTCGACGAAGACGTGCAGGTTGCTCGGGGCCTTCGCGGTGCGGCCCTTGACGACGACCTCGTAGGCCAGTTTCGGCTGTGCGCCGCCGAGAACGACCAGATCAGGCTTGCTCACCGCGCTCACGGTCGGCAACTGGCCGCGGGCGACCGAAGCCGCGCGCGCCGCGTCGACCGCGGGCGTGGTGCCCACGGTGATGGCCGCGCTCTCGGCGGAGTCGGTGCCGCGCACGCGGCCCGTTCCGTCGGCGACGATCACCGCATCCCCGCCGACGACCCGGAGGCCGTCGTAGGTGCGCTCGTAGGAGTTGTAATACAGCCCGGCGTCGCCCAGGGTGGTGCTGACGCGGTGCAGGCTCTCGGCCGAGCTCTTGCGGAGCCCGACCGCGCCGGCGGCGGCGGCCCGGTCGGCGGCCGCGATCGCGGTGGCCTGCGGGTCTGCGGAGGGTTGGGCGGGGGCCGCGGATGCCGGGGTCACCGGCAGCGCGAGCAGGGAAAGGGCGAGACCGGCGACACTGGCGATGCCGGTGGCGAGCCCTCTTCTGGACGTCATCGACAGTCCTTTCGGGGTACACGATGGGGAAAAGCGCAACGCGTTGAGCTGGGCTGATCAGGCCGCGGACACCGTGAGTAAAAAAGCGCTCACGGGGGCGGTCAATGCGCTGAACGGACCAGCGGGACCCCGGGCGCGATCGGGACTATTCCCCGCAAGTGCCCCCGTAGCAGGGAAAACGCAGGTTTGGGACGGGCCGGGCGACTTTCGTAGGTAGTTGCCGACAACCGGCCGTTGGTAGCAGGACCGGAACCCGCTGGTGGTCCGCTTTCCCGCGTTCAGCCGCGGGCAACCGATCCGTCACGCTCCGGTGCCGACTCGGGCGCCCGCCGCGGCCGCCCGGCCCGTAGGCTTGGCTGGTGAGCGAACAGTCTGAGTTTCCCGACGGCCAGTACCCCGAACGTCCGGTGGAGCGGCACAAGGGCCCGGTGGTGCTCCGGCGCGATCGGCGCGACCAGGGCAGCACCACCGACCAGCGGCTGCTCGACTCGCGGGGGCCGAGCGACTGGGTGCACACCGACCCGTGGCGCGTGCTGCGGATCCAGGCCGAGTTCGTCGAGGGGTTCGGCGCGCTGGCCGAGGTTCCGCGCGCGGTGACCGTGTTCGGTTCGGCGCGCACCAAACGCGACCACCCGGAGTACGAACTGGGCCGCAAGATCGGAGCCGCGCTCGCCGACGCCGGGTTCGCGGTGATGACCGGCGGCGGCCCGGGCGCGATGGAAGCGGTGAACCGCGGCGCGAACGAGGCGGGCGGGTTCTCCGTCGGGCTGGGCATCGAGCTGCCGTTCGAACAGGGCCTGAACCCGTGGGTCGACCTCGGCGTGAACTTCCGCTATTTCTTCGCGCGCAAGACCATGTTCGTCAAGTACTCGCAGGCGTTCATCTGCCTTCCCGGCGGATTCGGGACGCTCGACGAACTGTTCGAGGCGCTCACGCTGGTCCAGACCAAGAAGGTCACGAAGTTCCCGGTGGTGCTGTTCGGCACCGAATACTGGGGCGGGCTGTACGACTGGATCGCGAAATCCGTGCTGGGCGGCGGGAAAATCGGCGAAAAGGACCTCGACCTGCTGCACTTGACCGACGACATCGACGACGCGGTGCGCGTCGTGCAGGAGTCTTATCAGGCTTGGGAGGACACGCACTGATGCGGATCTGTGTGTTCTGCGGTTCAGCGCAGGGCTTTTCGCCGGAGTACGCCGAGGCGGCGGCCGGCGTCGGGAAACTGCTGGCGCAGCGGGGAATCGGCCTCGTCTACGGCGGCGCGAGCGTCGGCACCATGGGCGTGGTGGCCAACGCCGCGCTCGCCGCGGGCGGCGAAGTGATCGGCGTGATCCCGGAAGTGCTGTCGAACGTGGAAATCGCGCACGGCGGGCTCACCGAATTGCACGTGGTCGCCGACATGCACCAGCGCAAAGCGAAAATGGCCGCGCTGTCGGACGCGTTCGTCGCGTTGCCCGGCGGCGTCGGCACCCTCGAGGAATTGTTCGAGGTGTGGACCTGGGCGCAGCTCGGCATTCACCGCAAGCCGATCGGATTGCTCGACGTGGCCGGGTATTACTCGCCGCTGGTCGCGTTCGCCGATCAGATGCTGGAGAAAGGGTTCCTGCGCCCGGAAACCCGTGAACTGATCAGCGTCGCCTCCGACGCCGACAAGCTGGTCGACATCCTGAGCCGTTCCGCCGGATAACGCGCCTTACGACGCTTTTTCGTCCGGCCGCTTGTGGTAGGTGTCGACGTATTCCTGCCCGGACAGCTCCAGGATCGCGTACATGATCTCGTCGGTCACCGACCGGCGGATCGCCGAGGACGAGTCCTGTCCCTCGTACCGCGAGAAGTCCAGCGGCTCGCCGAACCGGACCTTGATCTTGGCGAGCCGCGGGATCTTCGCGCCGTTCGGCTGGATGCCCTCGGTGCCGAACAACGCGACCGGGACGACCTTGGCCCCGGTGGACAGCGCGAGCGCGGCGACGCCGGTGTGCCCGCGGTGCAGCCGTCCGTCGAGCGAGCGGGTGCCCTCGGGGTAGATCGCGAACACGCCGCCGTCGGTGAGCACCTTGCGGCCCGCTTCGAGCGCGGCGAGCCCGGCCTGTGCGTTGCCGCGTTCGACCGGGACGTAGCCGAGCGCATCGAGCGATTTCGCGATGAACCGGCCCTTGAGGCCCTTGCCGGTGAAGTACTCGGCCTTGCCGAGGAACCGGACCTGCCGCGGCGTGGTGAACGTGATCACACCGGTGTCCAGTGCCGCCCGGTGGTTGGCGGCGAGCAGCACCGGACCGTCCTCTGGGATGTTCTCCACGCCCTCCACCTGAGGCCGGTAGAGCGCGCGGACCAGCGGACCGAGCACGAAACGGACGAGCAGCGGCAGCAAGGGTTCTCCCTCCGGAGGATCGGGCACCGGTCCTAGCATGGCACGATCGCCTCCATGAGCTGGTTTCACCGTCGCACCTGGCAGGAGCCCGGGTGGAGCGCCGCGGACATCCTCGCCGCCAAACGCGGCCGGACCGTGTCCGTCGTGCTGCCGGCGCTGGACGAGGAGGAAACGGTCGCCGCGGTGGTCGCGTCGGTGCGCCCGCTGCTCGGCGGGGTGGTCGACGAGCTGGTGGTCGTCGATTCCGGCTCCGCGGACGCGACGGTCGAGGTCGCCGCGGCGGCCGGGGCCCGCGTGGTGCGCCGCGAGGACGTCCTGCCGGAGCTGCCGCCGCGTCCGGGCAAGGGCGAGGTGCTGTGGCGTTCGCTCGCCGCGACGACCGGCGACGTGGTGGTCTTCCTCGACTCCGACCTGGTCGACCCGGACCCGGCGTTCGTGCCGTCGCTGCTCGGCCCGCTGCTCACCGAGGACGGGGTGCACCTGGTCAAGGGCTTCTACCGCCGTCCGCTGCGGCTGGAGAGCACCGGCGGCGGCCGGGTGACCGAGCTGCTGGCGCGCCCGGTGCTGTCCGCGCTGCGCCCGGCGCTCGGCGAGCTGGTGCAGCCGCTGGGCGGCGAGTACGCGGGCACGCGCGAGTTCCTGGAGTCGGTGCCGTTCGCCGGCGGGTACGGCGTGGAGATCGGACTGCTGCTCGACGCCGAGGAACGCTACGGGCTGGACGGATTGGCGCAGGTCAACCTCGGCGTGCGCAAACACCGCAACCGGTCGCTGCTGCAGCTCGGCGTGATGGCCCGGCAGATCCTCGGCACCGCGCTGGCCCGCTGCGGGACGCCGAGCGCGGAGGCGGCGCGGTTCACCCAGTTCGTCCAGGTGTCCGGGGAGTGGGTGCCGGACGTGACGGAGGTGCCGGTGGTCGACCGGCCCCCGATGCGCGAGGTGCTGGCCGCGCGGCAGCCGTAGTGTCCACATAGGACATCAGCGGAGTTTCATCGAGATGTCATCGGCGCCCGCTACGTTCCGGAACCCGATCCGATTCGACGTGCGGGGGCGATGGACGTGGCCAAGAACCAGCTGGATCCGAGCAGTGCGCACCGGCTTCAGATGCGCAATCTGCTCGTTCGGCAGCCGGACCGGAAGACCGTGCGGGTCTGCGCCGACGACGGCAGCCGGGAGGGGTTCCCGATCGGCTGGGCCGAGCTGGCTCCTTCGCACGGGCGGCCAGCGTGGCACACGGTGTACCGCAGCGTTCCCGGCGACGACTCCAGCTACTGGCGGGGCGGAATCGCCCGCCGGGCCGGGTACCAGCCGATGGAGTACGGGGGAAGCGACGAGATCCGGTTGGCGATCGACGAGATCCTCACGCTCGCCCGCTGGGGCGATGTACTGGCGGACCGCGAGATCCGCTCCGGCCGGACCGGGACCTACACCGCCGTGATGGACCCGGCGCAGGCCGAATGGCTGGCCGGTCTCGACGAGCCGAAGGGGATCACGCATCTCGGCGGCGGACGGGTCCGGCTCACCAACGTCGTCGTCGCGCTGTTCCGCGGTTCGCCGGACCCGCATCCGCACGTCGACGCGAACGACCTGTTCCACCTCGATCCGCTCGACGCGCCGATCCAGCTCATCCGCGAGCGGTGAGCGCGGCGGGCTGAACCGCCACTCGTCCGTCTTCCAGGGTGAGCACCTGGTCGAACCCCATGACCTGCTCCGGCCGATGCGTCACCAGCACGACGGTTCCCTTCGCCTGGGCGAGAACCCGCGCCAGGATCTCGTCGCCGTGTGCCGGGTCGAGGCCCTCCACCGGTTCGTCGAGGACGAGGACCGGCGGTGCGGCGAGTACCGCGCGGGCGAGGATCAGCCGCTGCCGTTGCCCGCCGGAGAGGGCGTCGCCGTCTTGGCCGGTGTCTCGGTCGAGCGGGAGGTCGAAGCCTGCCGTTGCGCAGGCGGCGCGCAGGTCGTCGTCCGTGGCTTCCGGCCGCGCGAGCAGCAGGTTTTCGCGGACGGTCGTGGCGAAGACGTGCGCGTCGGCGAGGGCTCCGGAGATCACGGCGGGGTGCGGTCCGGCCACCGGACGGCCGTCGGCGGTGACCGAGCCGGACGTAGGGGAGACGAAGCCGAGCAGGACGTGCAGCAGGGTCGTCTTGCCGGCGCCGGACGGACCGAGGATGCCTAGCCGGGTGCCGGGCGGCAGATCGAGATCGATGCCCTCGAGCGCGGCTCGTCGGCCGGGATGCTGGACGCCGACGTTCGTCAGCCGGAAATGTCCCGGGCCGGGGATCGGTTCCGGGGCGGGCTCCGGTGCGGACAGGACCGCGCGCACCCGCCTCAGCGACGCCCGGATTTCGGGGATTCGCTCGGCGGCCGGCAGCAGCGGCAGGACCAGTTCGAACAGCGCCATCGTGGTCAGGGTCAGGGCGGCGGTGACCGGGATGCTCGCTGGGCTGAACAGCGCGACCGCGGCGGTGGTCGTGAATTGGACGGCCACTCCGGCCGCGGCGGCGAGGGCAAGCCGTCGGCCGGTGCGGCGGGTGCCCGCGGCCAGGTGGTGGATGATCGCGGCGGCGCGGGCTTTTTCTCGTTCCTCCCAGCCGTAGGCGATGAGTTCGTCGTGGCCGAGGACGAGTTCTACGGTGCGTTCGGCGAGTTCCTGCTGCCTGCCGGGTGCGTCGCCTCTCGGGAGGAACAGAAATGCCGTTGCGACTAGTCCAATGAGGACGATACCGGCGAGCGGAAGGCTGACCAGGCCAGCGAAAATCACCACCGCGAGACCGACGGTTCCCGCCACGGCGGCCGGCAGCGCGAGCCGGAGAATGGCGTCCTGTACGGCGTCCACATCGGACACCAGGCGGGTGACCAGGTCCGCGCCGGAATGTTCGGCGACGCGGCGGGGGAGAAGCGCTTGGTACACCCGGGTCCGGAGGGAACCGAGGTAGCGCAGGACCACGTCGTGTCCGGCAAGGCGTTCGGCGTACCGGAGTCCGCCTCGGGCCAGCGCGAAAACGCGCACGGCGACGATCGCGAGGGTGAGCGCGGCGAGCGGAGGTTGTTCGGCGGCGCGCAGGAGCAGCCACGCCGCGGTGCCGGTCAGGCCGAGCCCGGCGAGCTCGGCGCCGACGGCGAGCAGGGTCGCGCGGAGGAGTTTCATGCGGTCACCCCGTGGTGGAGTTCGACGGTCCGCGACGCGAGCGCGGCCAGCGCCGGTCGGTGCGCGACGAGGACGGCGGTGCGGCCGGGCAGCAGTTCCTTGGCTCCGGCCAGCACGGTCGCTTCCGTGCGGGCGTCGAGCCGGGCGGTGGGTTCGTCCAGCAGGACGAGTCCGGCTTCCGTGCGGGACAGGGCTCGGGCCAGGCCGACGCGTTGCCGTTGCCCGGCGGACAACCCGGTGCCTAGTTCGCCGAGCTGGGTGGCGTAGCCGTCGGGGAGGTCGGTGACGATGTCATCGACGCGGCGTCCGCCGGTGTTCTCCTGGAGAGAGCCGCGAAAAAGGGTCGGACGCTGGGGCAGCCACGCGGTGTCGCGCAACCAGAACGAGTGGTCGAGGGCGCGCAGGTCGGTGCCGTCGATCAGCACCCGTCCGGACGTCGGCTCGACGAATCCCAGCAGCACGGCGAGCAGGGTGGATTTGCCGGAACCGCTCGGCCCGGCCAAGGCCAGGTGTTCGCCGGGGCGGATCGTCAAGTCTACTTCGGACAGTGCGCAGGTGTCGCCATAGTGGACGGAGACGCGATCGAAAACCACTTCCGGCGGACCGAGACGACGGGTTTGGGTGCCGGATCGGCGGACTGCGGTGGGCACGCTGAGGATCTCTTTCAACGCGGTGAGTCCTTCGGTGGCGGCGTGGAACTTCGCTCCGGCGGCGCGCAACGGCAGGTAAGCCTCGGGGGCGAGCACCAGGACCAGCATCGCGGTGTGCGCGGTCATCGAACCGGACAGCAGCCGGAACCCGATCGGCACCGCGACGAGCGCGATCGACAGGGTGGCAACGAGTTCCAGTACGAGCGCGGACAGGAAGGCGACCTTCAACGTCCGGATGGTCGCGTCGGCGTGCGCATCCGCCATTTCGCGCACGATGCGGGTCTGGGCTTGCGCGCGGCCGAACAGCTTGAGCGTCGGCAAACCGCGGACAACGTCGAGGAAGTGTCCGCCGAGTCGCGTTAGGAGTGTCCACTGTGTACGCGCTTTCGTGTGGGCGCCGATCAACGCACCAAAGAGCGGGATCAACGGAACGGTCGCGGTGACGATCAAGGCGGAGGTCAGGTCGGCGGTGAAAAGCCTTGCCAGCACGGCGATCGGCACCAGCACCGAAAGCACCATCGCGGGTAGATAACCGGTGAGGTAGGTGGCGGTGGCATCGACGCCTTTGGTGATCTGGGTGGCGGTCACGCCGGGGTCGCCGGTCGAGTCGAGCAAGCGGCGACGCAAACCCGCTTGTGCCGATGCGGCGAAGCGACTGGTGAGCAGGCCCTGCGCGACGACGAGCAGAAGCCGCGCCCCGACGGCGACGAACAATGCGGCCGACACGCCGCCGCCGGTGAGCAGCGTCGACAGCCCGTCCGCCTGGACGAGCACGGTGCCGGCGGTGCCGGCGCCCAGCACGGCGAGCGCCACGAGATAGCCGCGGAGACCAGGGAGAACAGGCATGGCGAGACTCCTTCAGAAGTGCAGCAACGAGTTCTCGTCGACTGGACGGCGGTGTGCGCGCCAGGTCAGCCACTGCGCGGCAAGCAGCACGAGAAGTGCGGGCGCGGCGAACCAGCCGAGCACTGCCGTCATGTCCGGCGTGGTGGCCGCCTGCTCGACGGTCAGCTGGTAGCCCGCGCTGGACGACAAGACGACCGGGAACCGCAGCACGCCGACCAGCAACGCCGGGCAGGCGCTCAGGAGCATGACGGCGGGCAGAGCCAACCGCGGCTTGCGGAGTCCAAAAAGGACCAGGAGGTAAGCCGCGAAGGCGACAGCGACCACCGCTAAGGCAGCCCAGGAACCGTCGGTAACCGAGAAAGCGCCCCAAACCGTCGCTATCGCCAGGAAAACCCCGACGGGAGGCAGGAGCGACCGGGTCAGCCGCCGCACCCGTCCGGTCAGCTCCGCCGGACCGCGCACCGCGAGGAAAACCAGGCCCTGCAGGCAGAACAACGCGACAAAGCCGAGTCCCCACAACACCGCGTACGGGTTGAACAATGCCAGCACGTCGTCGATCGGACGTCCGTGCGCGTCGAGCGGAAGCCCCCGCACGAGGTTGCCGAGGAACAATCCCCACGAGACCGCCGTGACCAGCGCGCCCGCGGTAATGGCGAACGTCCACCCGCGCCGGCTGCCCTCCGGATGGCGGCTCCGCAACTGCACCGCCGCGGTGAACGTGACCAAGCCCAGCAGCAACAGCACGACCAGCACGTAAGCCCCGGCGAACACCCGCCCTTCCAGATGCGGGAACGCGCCGAACAGCACCCCGACCGCCGCGACCAGCCACACCTCGTTGGCCAGGAAGAACGGGCCGACCGCGCCGAGCACCCGCCGTTGCCCGGCCTCGTCGCGGGAGCGGGCGAGCGCGGGCAGCAGCATCCCGACGCCGTAGTCGTAGCCGGCCAGCGCGAAGTAGCCGCCCAGCAGCAAGCCGAGCACACCCCACCAGATCGTCACCACGGTTCACACTCCACTCAGGACAGGAAGTTCGGTTTCCGCCGACGCGACGGCCGGACCGCGTTTGGCGATCCGGGCGAGCAGCACCCAGTCGGCGATGGCCAGCACGACGAACAGCAGCGTGAAAGCGATGAAGGAGAACAGGAGCTGCCCGCCGCTGACGTCGGCGACGGCGTCCGCGGTGCGCAACTTGCCCCACACCAGCCAAGGCTGGCGGCCGATCTCGCGGACCAGCCAGCCCAGGATCGCGGCGACGAACGGAACGGCGATCCCCGGCACCATCAGGAAGAGCACCGGCCGCGCCCGCAGCAGCAAGTCGCGGAACAGCAGGAGCGTGCCGATCAGCGAGGCGAAGAAGGCGAAAAAGCCGACCATGATCATCATTCCGAGCGGCAGCCCGACGCCGGCCGAACCCTTGAACTTGTCCGGCTGGTATCCGGCGACCTCGGCGAACTGCGCGAACCCGGCCTGGACCACGAGCACGCTGCCGAGCAGCGAAGTCACGACCCCGATGCGCAGCGACCGGCGGAAGAAGTCGATCTCGCCGGTGCGCTTGAGAAAGTGGTACGCGCTGACGCCGGTCACGAAGAACCCGCCGGTCAGCAGCGCGGCTCCGAGGACGTGCGGCAGGGACGCGACCAGCGCCGGATTGGCGAACAGCGCGCCGAAGTCTTCCAGGCGCAGCACGCCGTTCTCCATCCGCGAGCCCACCGGGTTCTGCAGGAACGAGTTGGCGACCATGATGAACAGCGCGGAGGCGTACGCGGTCAGCGTGACCAGCCACAGCACCGCCAGGTGCAGCCACTTGTTCATCCGGCCGCGGCCGAAGATCCACACTCCGAGGAACGTCGATTCCAGGAAGAACGCCACCAGCGTCTCGATCGCGAGCGGCGCGCCGAAAACGTCCCCGGCGAACGCGGACAGTCCGGTCCAGGTCATCCCGAACTGGAATTCCATGACGATTCCGGTGACGATTCCGAGTGCGTAGTTGACCACGTACAGGCGTCCCCAGAACTCAGTCATCCGGTGCAGCTGCTCGCCGCCGCGGAGCGTCGCCCGGGTCTGCAGGATCGCCACCATGGTCACCAAACCCAGGGTGAGCAGCACGAACAGGAAGTGGAACGAGGTAGTGGTCGCGAACTGGAGTCGCGCTATCGGCAGTGGGTCCATGGCGAGGCAGCCTATACGTAGCGCGGCTACATGTAGCGGGCAAATCTATGAGATCGGGGTGATCTCCGGGTTTTTCCCGGACGGCCATGCGGGCGGCGGAGATTAGCCTGCTCAGGACAAGATGAGTAGACTGGCGACCTATGAAAGCGGACACGTTGCGCGGACACCTCGACGCGTTGCTGCTCGCCGTCCTCGACGGCCGCAAGCTGCACGGCTACGCGATCATCGAGGCTTTGGCGCTGCGCAGCGACGGAGCGCTCGACCTGCCCACCGGCACGGTGTACCCGGCGTTGCGGCGGCTCGAGCGCGCCGGCTGGCTGGCCAGCGAGTGGGACGTGGTGTCCGGCCGCAAACGGCGCACCTACCGGCTCACCCGCGCCGGGCAGCAGGCGCTGGCGGCGGAGCGGACGCAGTGGCGGGAGTTCACCACGGTGATCGGCGGAGTACTGGAACCATGACGACGACAAGCCCGACCGTGCTCAGCCCCATCGAGGCCTACCTGGCCGAACTGGACCGCACGCTGATCGGCCGCCGCGGCACGAAGGCGGATCTGCTCGCCGAAGCACGCGACGGTCTGCACGACGCGGCCGAGGCGTACCGCGAAGGCGGCTGGAGCGAGACCGAAGCACAACGCCGCGCGGTAGCGGATTTCGGTCAGGTCCGCGAGATCGTCGGTGACTACCAAGCGGAACTGAGCATGCACAACGGCGTACGTACGCTGTGGCTGCTCGTGCTCGGCGTGCCCGCGATGCAGACGTCGTGGGAACTGGCGCGCATCTTCACCTACGGCCCCTGGTCGCGGCTGACCACGCCGAACCCCGGCTGGTACCCGTACGTCACGCAGTTCACCCACGCCGCGATCTACGCCGTGCCGGTGCTCGGCCTCCTCGCGCTGCTGGCCACGCGGTTGCTCAGCCGCCGGTTCGACGGCGTGCGCACGGCCCGGGTCTGCCGGACGCTGGGCGCGATCGCGGTGGGCCTCAACCTGTTCTCCGTGCTGCTGCTGGTCGGAGCGACCGGGGTGGTCGACGCGGCGAGGCTGTTCCTCAGCGGTCCGTGCGGCCTGCTGATGGTCGCGTGGGTGGTCCTGTCGTTCCGACTTGTCGTGCTAGCGCGACGTTCCTGGCGGCGGTGTGCCACGATCGTCGCGTGACGACCGCGCTGATCTACCTCGTAGTCATGCTGCTGGTGGCCGCCGTGGTGTTCCTCCTGGCCGCTGTGGTGTTCGGCCGGGGCGAGGAACTGGCGCCGCTGCCGCCGGGCAGCTCGCCCACTCGTCTGCCCGCCGAGGACATCACCGGCGAGGACGTCCGGCAGGTGCGCTTCCAGCTCGTGTTCCGCGGCTACAAGATGTCCGAAGTGGACTGGGTGCTGCGCAGGACCGGCGTGGAACTGGACGAACTGCGCGAACGGGTCGCCCGGCTGGAGGCCGCGCAGCAGCCGCGCGACGCGGCGCACCGGAGGCCGACAGGTGAGTGACCTGGTGCTGTCGGTCGACGTCGCGGCACCGGCTGGCACGACCTGGCTCGCGCTCACCGACTGGGCCCGCCAAGGCGAGTGGATGCTCGGCACGTCAGTGCGGGTCATCGAAGGCAACGGCCGCAGCGTCGGCTCGAAGCTGTCGGCCTTCACCGGCTTCGGCGGCATCGGCTTCACCGACACGATGGAGATCACGACCTGGGAACCGCCCCTGCGCTGCACGGTCCGCCACCTGGGCAGCCTGGTGCAGGGAACCGGGGTGTTCCAGGTACTGGCCAAGGGAGCCGGCCAGTGCACCTTCGTCTGGGCCGAACACCTCAAACTGCCCTTCGGCCTGCTGGGCCGCGCAGGCTGGCCCCTGGCGCGCCCCGCGTTCGCACTGGGAGTCCGCCATTCGCTGCGGCAGTTCGCGAGGTTCGCGGAAAACTATTCCATGGGGGAACAATGACGGAACTACTGGGCGAGGACGGCATCGCCCGCTGCAGCTGGGGCAACTCGGCCCCCGATTACGCGGCGTACCACGACGAGGAGTGGGGCGTCCCGCTCCACGGCGAGGCCGAGTTGTACGAACGCCTCTGCTTAGAGTCCTTCCAGTCCGGCCTGTCCTGGATCACGATCCTGCGCAAACGCGAGAACTTCCGAAAAGCCTTCCGGGGCTTCGTCCCGGAGAAGGTCGCCCGCTTCGGCGAGAAGGACGTCGAGCGCTTGATGCAAGACGCCGGAATCGTCCGCAACCGCGCGAAAATCGAGGCAGCGGTGAAAAACGCGCGCGCAGTAGCGAACCTGGACATCCCGCTGGACAAGCTGCTGTGGTCCTTCGCCCCGGCAAAGCACCGCCGCCCCCGCACCATGGCAGACGTCCCAGCGATCACCGACGAGTCAAAAGCAATGGCGAAAGACCTGAAGAAGCGCGGCTTCGCCTTCCTGGGCCCCACCACCTGCTACGCCCTGATGCAAGCGACCGGCATGGTAGACGACCACGTAAAAGGTTGCTTCCGCGCAGCGTGAAGTCCTCGCGGCTTTCTACGAACCCGCAGCAGATGCACCCAACAATCGAGGCACCCACTCCCTCCCCCCAACCCCGATACGAAGCCGCCCTGCGGTTCGGGGGTGCTTGTCAAGGCATCTTTCCCGCCTTGACAAGCACCCCCGAACCGTCAGCACAATCAAACTTCGGGGTGCCCCACGCAACCCCTCTTTTCAGCGGCGAAGCCGCTCCTCTTTAAACCCTTCACTTCCCCTGAAAATGAGGCCGACGCTTCCCCACAAACGCCTCCACCGCCTCCGAATGATCAGCAGTAGCCCCAAGAGCAGTCTGCGCCGCATCCTCCGCAGCCAGCGCCTCCTCCAGCGAAGACTCCGCAGCCACCGCCAGCACCTCCTTGATCTTCGCGTAAGCCACCGTCGGCCCAGCCGCGAGCTTGGCGGCCACCTTCTGCGCCCGAGCCGCCAGCTCCTCGTCCGGCACGACCTCCCCGACCAGCCCGATCCGCAACGCCTCCGCGGAGTCCACCGTCCGAGCCATCAACATCAGCTCCGCGGCCCGCCCGTACCCGATCAGCCGCTGCAAGGTCCAGGACGCCCCCGAATCCGGCCCCAGCCCGACATTCGCGAACGCCATCAGAAACGACGACGACTCAGCCGCGATCCGCAGGTCACTCGCATACGCGAAGGCCGCCCCCGCCCCCGCCGCGGTCCCGTTGACCGCAGCGATGACCGGCTTGGGCATCCCGGTGATCGCCTTGACGATCGGGTTGTAGTGGTCGCTCACCGTGTGCAGCGGGGCCGGGTCGTTCGCCTGCAGCAGGCCGACGTGCTCCTTGAGGTCCTGTCCGGCGCAGAACGCCTTGCCGGTGCCGGTGAGCACCACCGCGCGGACGTCCGGGTCCTCGGCGGCCGCGCGCAGCTCGGCGATCAGGCGCTCCTTGAGCTCGACGGTCAGCGAGTTGTACGCCTCCGGCCGGTTCAGGGTCAGGGTGCGCACGCCGTCGGCGTCGGCGGTCAACAGGACGTCGGATGTGGTCACGAAATGCTCCTCTGAAGCTGCGGCTCGGGTTCTCGGTACTGAGTCTCGCACCCTCGGCGGGCGGCATACCAGCACCGATGCGGCGGCAAATGATCGGTCCGCGTTCGCGCCCGGGCGCTGATGAGGGACAATGGGGGACGAGACCCGGCTGGCATGGGAGTGCGCGACCCGGGCGCGCCGGTTGAGACGGAGGGAGCACGCTATGGCGGCCATGAAGCCCCGGACCGGAGATGGTCCCCTCGAAGTGACCAAGGAGGGGCGGGGCCTCGTCATGCGGGTGCCACTGGAGGGTGGCGGCCGGCTGGTCGTCGAGCTCTCCGCGGAGGAAGCGAAGGACCTCGGCGCCGCATTGCAGGAGGTCACTGGCTGACCTGCGCTCTCCCCGCTCTGTCCACTGTGCACCCCGGTCTCCTTTTGGAGGCCGGGGTCGGTTCGTCTGCGCCCTAAGGTTGCTCGCTGTGCGTAACTCGCTACCACCCGTTCCCACGAAGCTGCCCGAAATCGAGGTCGTCGCCGCGACGCGCCGCGGAGTCCCGCGAGCAGTGCTGGTCGCGCCGGCCGAGGCGGAGGACAGCGGGGCGAGCGGCCGCACTGCCGAAGTACGCGAAGTGCCCGAAGACGGCGATGGTCCACGCTGGCTCGCCGGTATCGGCGAAGGCGCGCCGAAGGACTTTCGACGGACTGGCGCCGCGTTGGCGCGCGCGTTTCGCGAAGCGGCGGAGAACCGTCCGATCCGGACAGTCCAGGTCGTACTGCCCGAGGACGCGACAGCGGAGCACGCGGCCGAGCTAGCGGTTGGACTGTCGCTGGGCGGCTACCGATTCGTGGTCACCACGACAGAGCCGAAGCCGCCTGTACCCGCCGTACGTCTCGTTGTCGCGCACGAGCGCGCTGTGCCCGCGTACGCGGAGGCTGTCGCTCGCGTACGCGTTCTCGCGGCGGCTGCTGCCTTTACGCGCGACCTCGCGAACACGCCGTCGAACATCAAGAACCCGGCGTGGCTGGCGAACACCGCGGCGAAGGTGCTGGGCGGCACGGTCGAGGTGACCGTGCGAGACGAGAAATGGCTCGCTGACAAGGGGTTCGGCGGAGTTCTGGCGGTCGGCGGCGGTTCGGTTTCGCCGCCGCGCCTGATCGAAATGACGCACACTCCGCGCGGCGCGAAGAAGCACCTGCTGTTCGTGGGCAAGGGGATCACCTTCGACACCGGCGGCCTTTCGCTGAAACCGGCCGACGGCATGCACCTGATGCGCACCGACATGGCGGGCGGCGCGGCCGTGATCGCCGCGATGCGCGCGATCGGGGAGCTGAACCTGCCGGTGCGCGTCACCGCGCTCGTGCCCGCGGCGGAAAACCACGTCTCCGGCGGCTCGTACCGGCCGGGCGACATAGTGCGGCACTACGGCGGCCAGACCACCGAGGTCGGCAACACCGACGCCGAGGGCCGGATGGTGATGGCCGACGCGCTCGCCTACGGAATCGCCCAGTTCAAGCCGGACCTGATCGTCGACGCAGCCACGCTGACCGGCGCGATGAAGGTGTCGCTCGGGCTGCGCACCGGCGGCTTCTTCGCGACCGACGACGACCTCGCTGCCCGGGTGCTGGAGGCCGGGGCCCGCGCGGGGGAGGCGTGGTGGCGGATGCCGCTGGTCGAGGACTACGCGACGGGTGTCGAGGGCGAACTCGGCGACGTCCGGCAGGCCCCCGGCGGTCCGGGCGGGATCATGGCGGCGCTGTTCCTGCGCGAGTTCACGGCGGGGCTGCCGTGGGCGCACCTGGACATCGCGGGTCCGGCCCGCGCGGACAAAACGTACGACGACGTGGTGCCGGGCGCGTCCGGGTTCGCGGCGCGGACGTTGGTGGAGTTCGTCGCTTCCTACGAGAGCTGACGGCCCTGCCGCAGCGGGTGGTGCCGCCGCGGCAGACCGGCGCGGGCTCGTTCTTGCCTGCCAGCGACCGATGACGACCTCGCCGCCCGGGTGGTTGAGGAGGGCGCCCGCGCGGGGGAGCGTCGCGGCGCGGACGCTAGTTCTTCCCCGCCGCCTCGTCCTCTCGACGAGTCAGCACGATCGGCTCCCCCTCGGTGATCGCCACCGTGTGCTCCGAATGCGCGGTGCGCGAGCCGTCCGCGGAGCGGATGGTCCAGCCGTCCGGGTCGTAGACGATCTTGTCCGTCGTGCGGGCCAGCCAGGGTTCGAGCGCGAGCGTCAGGCCGGGCCGGAGTTTCATGCCTCGGCCTGCCTTGCCGCGGTTCGACACGTGCGGTTCGCCGTGCATGGTGCGGCCGATGCCGTGGCCGCCGAACTCGGTGTTGACCGGGTAGCCGTAGCCGGTCGCGACCGCTTCGATCGCGGCCGAGATGTCGCCGAGCCGGTTGCCCGCGCGGGACGCCTCGATGGCGGCTTCCAGCGCTTCCTCGGTGGCCCGGATGATCCGCTGGTCCTCCTCGGCGGGCGTGCCGACGATGACCGTGCGCGCCGAGTCGGCCGCCCAGCCGTCGATGGTCACCGCGATGTCCGCGGTGAGGACGTCGCCGTCGCGCAGGGTGTAGTCGTGCGGCAGGCCGTGCAGGACGGCGTCGTTGACCGACAGGCAGATGACGTTGCGGAACGGGCCCTCGCCGAACGACGGCGCGTAGTCCCAGTAGCACGAGACGGCCCCGCGCCGCTTGATCATGCCGCGCACGTGGTGTTCGAGGTCCATCAGGTTGACGCCGACGTCGGCGAGCTTGCCGACCTCGGTCAGCACCTCGGCGACGAACCGCCCGGTCACGTGCATGCGGTCGATCTCCGCAGGCGTCTTCAGCTCGATCACGACTACCTCGCGTCTTCAGGTTCCGGTATTTCTATACCGGAAACGGTAGCACGGCACCGGGATACAAATACCACCCTGGCGGCTAGCCCGCCCTGCCGAGGACGTGGTCCCGGAACGCTTGCACGGCGGGCGAAAGCGGTTCGCCGGCGCGCCAGGCGAGCCCGATCGTCCGGTGGACCGGCGGGTGCAGCGGCACCTCCGCGACCCCGGCCGGGGAGCCGGGTTCGAAGCGCGGCAGGAGCGCGACCCCCAACCCGGCGCCGACGAGTCCGCGGACGGTGTCGGATTCCTGGCCTTCGAAGGCGACCTTCGGCGTGAAACCGGCGGCGGCGCAGAGGTCGTCGGTGATCCGGCGCAGGCCGTAGCCGGGTTCCAGGAGCACGAACGGCTCGTCGGCCAGCTCGGCCACGCGCACGCCGCGCCGGCCGGCCAGCCGATGCCCGGCCGGGACCGACAGGTGGATCGGCTGCCGGTCGAGCACGACGGTCTCCAGTCGTTCGTCCTCGACGACCGGGGCGAGCAGGGCGAGATCGAGTTCCCCGGACACGAGCCGGTTGACCATGTCCTGCAGCGAACCCTGCACGAGGGAGAACCGGGCCTGATTCCGGTACGTACGCAGCAACTCCGGCACCAGCGACCGGCCGAGCAGGTGCAGAAATCCCAGCACGACGCGGCCGCTCGCCGGTTCGATCTCCTCGCGGGCGAGACGGACCCCGGCGTCGACCACGGGCAGCGCGCGTTCCGCCGCGTCGGCCAGCAACTCGGCAGCGCGGGTGAGCCGGACGCCTCGGCCGTCGGGCACGGTCAGCGGCGCGCCGAGGGCCTGTCCAAGCGCCGCCAGCCGCCTGCTGACTGTGGGTTGCGGCACTCCGAGGAGCTCGGCCGTGCGAGTGACGTTTCCGGTGCTTCGCAGCGTGGCCAGCAGACATAGGTGCGGGACGAGCTGCGCGGTCAGGCTCTCATTCGGCACGGTATGAATGATGGCAGATCTACGTATTAGACGTATTGATTAGCGAAGCTTACTTTCAGGGGCATGCTTACCGCCGCCCGCCGGGTGAAGGTCGCGGTCGCCGCCGCGGGTTTCACGTCGTTCGCCCTGCTCTACGCCCCGCAAGCGGTTCTGCCGCAGCTCGCCGGGCAGTACCACCTCGATCCGGGCGGCGCGGCGCTCGCGGTGAGCGTGGCGACCGGCGCGCTGGCGATTTCGGTGCTGCCGATCGCCGCGCTGTCCGAGGCGATCGGGCGGCGGCCGGTGATCATCGCGTCCGTCGTGCTTTCCTCGGTGCTCGGGCTTCTGCTGCCGCTCATGCCGAATTACCCGCTGCTGCTGGTGTTGCGCGCGGTCCAGGGCGTCGCGATCGCCGGGTTCCCGGGCGTGGCCACGGCTTATCTCGTGGAACGGCTCGGCAAGACCGGCGTCGCGGCCGCGGTCGGGGCGATGATCGCGGGCAACACTGTCGGCGGCATGACCGGGCGGCTGGCCACCGGGTTCACCGCCGGTCCGTTCGGCTGGCGCGGCGCGTTGTATGTGGTGGCGGGGCTTTCCCTGGTCTGCGCGGTCGTGACGGTGGTGATGCTGCCGCCTTCGCCGGTCAAGACAGGGGAGCGGCAAGGCCTGCGCGACATCGGCGTCGGCCTGCTTTCCGCGGTGCGGCGGCCGGTTTTGCTAGCGCAGTACGCCGTCGCGCTGCTGGCCATGGGCGCGTTCGTCGCGCTGTACAACGCGGCGGGGTTCCGGTTGACCGGCGAGCCGCTGAACCTGTCGCCGGCGATCGCGTCGCTGGTGTTCGTGTCGTACGCGCTGGGCTCGGTTTCGTCGGCAACGGCCAACCGGCTGTCCGCGCGAATCGGCCGTCGGCAGGCGCTGGTCGGCGTGCTGGTGCTGACCGCGGTCGGCGCTCTGCTGACGATTCCGGACTCGCTGCCGCTGATCGTCCTCGGCTTCCTCGTGCTGACGACGGCGTTCTTCGCCGCGCACTCGATCGCGAACAGCTGGGCCGCGGCCGACGCCCCGGAGAACGCGCGCGGCCAGGTCGGCGGCCTGTACATGCTCATGTACTACCTGGGCAGCAGCGTCGGCGGCGGGGTCGGCAGCGTCGTCTACGGGAGGGCCGGGTGGAACTGGCTGATCGTGGCCGTCGTGGTGTGGCTGGGACTGGCCGTGGTGGCGGTGCGGGTGGGCACGCGGGTGCGCAGCGAGCGGCGCGTGCTGGTGGGGTCGTGAGCGGCTAGGCCGGGTTCTAACCGGCTTGAACACTCACGAGCAGGCCGTGGCCACCAGCAGCCCGCCGCCGACCGGCAGCAGCGCCGGGATCAGCCGGTCGTCCTCTCGGACCGCCCGGGCGACCTCGCGCAACGCCATCGTCTCCGGGTCCCGCCGCGCCGGGTCGGTGAGCCGGCCGCCGGCCAGGACCTGGTGGAACACGATCACGCCGCCGCGGCGCAGCAGGGCCACGCCCTGCTCGTAGTAACCGGGGTACTCGATCCGCGCGGCGTCGACGAACACCAGGTCGTAGCCGCCGGGCGTGAGCCGCGGCAGCACGTCCAGCGCGCGGCCGACGATGAGCCGCATCCGGCCCGGCGGATAGCCCGCTTCGAGGAAGGTCTTGCGCGCCGCGCGCTGGTACTCCGGTTCGACGTCGATCGAGGTCAGCACGCCGTCGGGGGCCATCCCGCGCAGCAGGTACAGCCCGCTCACGCCGGAGCCGGTGCCGACCTCCACGACCGCCCGCGCGGCGACCGTCGCGGCGAGAAACCGCAGCGTCGTGCCTGCTCCGGGGGCCAGCGGGGCGCACCCGAGGTCGACCGCGCGCAGCCGTGCCGCGGCCAGCACGTCGTCGTCGGGCAGGTACCCGTCGACCTGCTCGGCGCCGACCGCCCCGGTCTCGGCCGCCGCCTCTGTCCCCGAACTCACGCGCGAAGGTTAGCGCTGGTTGTCGATAAATCAGCGAAGGCTCCCTGGTATGCGCCTTCCGGCCCCGGTTAAGCCCCCCGAAAACCGGGTAAAGGCCAACTTCTCAGGCTGCTCTCAGATCGGTCTCATGAGTTCCATAAGGAAGACCGACAGACTGAGTCTCAACCGCACGGGAACACCGTGTGCCCGGCCCGCGTTGGCAGAGGTGAAGAGGAGTTGACCCAGATGGAGGTGCCTGCTCCCCTGATGCAGAACGCCGAACTGCCGGAAGCCGCTCCGGTGACCGTGGACGCAGCCGAGGCGGCCTGGACGCCGCCCTCGTGGGACGAGGTCGTGCGCGAACACGCCGACCGCGTGTACCGGCTCGCCTACCGCCTCACCGGCAACACGCACGACGCCGAGGACCTGACCCAGGAGACGTTCATCCGCGTCTTCCGGTCGCTCGCGTCCTACAAGCCCGGCACCTTCGAGGGCTGGCTGCACCGGATCACCACGAACCTGTTCCTCGACATGGCGCGCCGCCGCTCGCGCGTGCGCATGGAGGGGCTGCCCGAGGACACCGACCGGATCGTCGGCGACGACCCGAGCCCGGAGCAGCACTACAGCGACACCCACCTCGACCCCGACCTGCAGGAGGCGCTCGACGAGCTGCCCCCGGAGTTCCGGGCCGCGGTCGTGCTGTGCGACGTGGAAGGACTGTCGTACGAGGAGATCGGCGCGACGCTGGGCGTCAAGCTCGGCACCGTGCGCAGCCGCATCCACCGCGGCCGCTCGGCGCTGCGCGCGTCGCTCGAGCGCCGTCGCGCGACCCGGGAGGAATCTGCGAAGGTGTCCGTATGACCGGCTGGCGTTTCGCCGAATCCCATCTCATGCCCGACGCGGTAGTCGCACTGGTCGACGGCGAGCTGACGCCGGTCGCCCACGACCGCGCGCTCGCGCACGTCGCGCGCTGCCCGGGCTGCGCGGCCGAGGTGGCCTCGCAGCGGCAGGCCGTCGCGGCGGTGCGGGAGGCCGGTGCGCCGTCGATGTCGGCCGGGTTCCTGGCCAGTCTTCGCTCCATTCCGGAGCACACCGAGCTGCCGGGTACGCCGGACAATCTCGCGGTGACCGCTGACGGTCAGCTGGTGGCTATTCAACGGCCGGACCGGGTGGCCGGGCTGCGGGACGCGGGGGTGCTCGGGGGTGCGGCGCCGTTGGGAACAACCGCGCCGCTCGGGCAGTCGGCGAACGTGCTCGGCGGCGGTCGGTTCGCTTTCAGCCGGAAGCGCGCGGCGCAAGGGGCCGGGGTCGTGGTGTCGGGGCTCGTGCTGAGCGCGCTCGCGCTCGTCGGGACGGCGGCGGATAGCGGGGAAGGGGCTACTGGGACCGGACCGGTTCGGACGCCTAATGCGAATTTGCTTCCGGCGCAGATGAATGTGCCTAAGGGTGCTGAGCCGGAGGGGCCTGGGCCGGAGTCTGAGGGGCCTGAGGTTTTGCGGGCTGGGGCTGCGTTCGCGGCTCGGTGAGTCTCCTGGGGGCGGCTCGTCGCCTGGCGGCGACATTGCGCCTCGGTGTGGAGGCGGGCACCCCGATTTTTTAGTGTGACTACGGCGCTGGGGTGCTTGTCAAGGCGGGAAAGATGCCTTGACAAGCACCCCAGCGCCGTGTTTTTGGCTTCGTATCGGGGGCGGGGGAGGTGTGGGTGCCCCGCGTTGGGTGCATCGGCTGCGGTGTGTGTGGGCGGGGGCTTGCGCCCCAATGTGGCATTGGGTGCGTGGGATGCACCCAATGTGGCGTTCGGTGCGTGGGATGCACCCAATGTGGCGTTCGGTGCATTGCCAGGGGAGGGGCAGGGGGAGCGTGGGAGGGTGGGGGGCAACAGGCATTTCACTGCTGTCTGGGCAGACTCTTCCTTGGCTTGGGTATCGTCGACTCCTAGCCGACCTGAACCGCATCCCGGGGAATGATGACCGACCAGCCGAACGCTAATTCTGATCAGTCCGGTGCCGTCGGAACGGACCGGTTGGGGCCTCGGCCGCTTGAGCGGCCGGTGGTCGACCAGCAGCAGGCGGCTGTCTTCGGGCGTCCGCACGGGGTCGAGGGGGCGTTCGACAAGCTGTACACCCCGGTGACCAACGGGAACGGGGCGAAGCTCAATCTCGCGCCGCCCACGCCGGAGTCGCTCGCGGAGGCGTTCAGCCGTCCTCCGGGGGCGGAGGGGGTGCGGCTGCAGCGGCCGCTCGAAGCTTCCGGGGAGAGCGGCGGCGCTTCCGAGGATCCGTTGTGGACGGACACCAGCGATCCGTGGCGCGATCCGGCTGCCGGGGCGGTGCTGGCGGGGCCCGCGGTCGCGCCCGAGGACGACGAGACTGAGAAGCCGAAGCTGCCGAGCGGCGCGCAGTTGAGCTTGCCTGAGGTGTTGTTCGGGCGGCGGGTGCAGCCGAAGGCGTTGGCCATGCTGGGCGTCGTCGCGTTGCTGATCGGCGCGGTGGGCGGGCTGGTCGGCTGGTGGGTCGCGGACACCGGCTCCGCGTTGACCGGCAGCGCCACGATTTCCGAGGCGGAGGCGGCCAAGGAGCGGCCCCCGGGATCGCTCGCGGACATCGCGCGGCGGGTGTCGCCCGCGGTGGTTTCGCTCGAGGTGGTCAAGCCGGGCGCGGACAGCGGTGAGCAGGGCTCCGGCGTGGTGATCGACCCGCAGGGGTACGTGCTCACCAACGAGCACGTGGTCGCGAGCGCGGTCGGGGACGCGGCAACGAAGATCACCGCGGTGTTCAACGACGGGACGCGGACCGAGGCCAAGATCGTCGGCGCCGATCAGAAGACCGACCTCGCCGTGGTGAAGGTCAACGTGACCAACCCGGTCGTGATGCAGATCGGGAAATCGTCCGATCTGCAGGTCGGGGACGCGGTGATCGCGGTCGGTTCGCCGCTCGCGCTGCAGAACTCGATCACCTCCGGCATCGTCAGCGCGCTCGACCGGCCGGTCACCGCGGGCGGCGACAACGGGGCGGCTCCGGTCACCTATTCGGCCATCCAGACCGACGCCGCGATCAACCACGGCAACTCCGGCGGCGCGCTCGTCGACTCGACCGGCGCGCTCGTCGGGATCAACTCCGCGATCCGCTCCTCCAGCTCCGACGGCGGCAGCATCGGCATCGGATTCGCCATCCCCAGCGACTACGCCATCAAGATCGCCAAGGCGCTGATCAAGGACGGCAAGGTCAAGCACGCCGACATCGGCATCAACTCGGCCTCGACGGTCGCCGGCTCGTCCACGATGGGCGCGCAGGTGCGCAACGTCGCGCCGGGCGGACCGGCGGCGGCCGCGGGGATCAAGGAAGGCGACGTGATCACCAAGGTCGGCGACCACGTCGTGCGCGACTCCGCCGAACTGACCGTCGCGGTGCGCAGCCACGACCCCGGCCAGGTCGTCCCGGTGCAGCTGGCCCGCGACGGCGCGCTGCTGGTGGTGGACGTCACGCTCGGCTCGGACTGACACCCGGTTCTTGCCAATCCGGCCTCAAGCAGGCCGACCCCCGCGCGGCACGCGACCGTTGCTACGAAGTCATTCGGCCGTGGCTGTGGCCGGGTTGGCAACGATGGCACAGTAGCTCCCGTGCGACGTTTGGGCCTGCCTGGACGCGAAACGGCCCGGGTAGTCTTGGACGGGGCAGCACCGAGCGGAGGTTTCACGGGTGTTCGACAGTGTCGGCTGGGGCGAGATCCTCGTGCTCATCATCGCGGGGCTTTTCATTCTCGGACCCGAGCGGCTGCCCGAAGCGGCGGCCTGGATGGCGCGGAGCGTCCGCAAGGCCCGCGACTTCGCGACCGGCGCGCGCGAGCAGCTGCGCGAGGAGATGGGTCCCGAGTTCGACCAGCTGCGCAAACCCCTCGAAGACCTGCGCGGCCTGCGCAATCTGGACCCGAAGCGGGTCGTCACGCAGCATTTGTTCGACGGGGATTCGGATCCGCTGGGGCTGAACGGGTTCCGGAACGAGTTCAACGGTTCGAACGGGTCCAATGGTTCGAACGGGGCGCCGACGATCAAACCGCAGACCGCGGTGCCGCAGCCGGAGCCGTTGAAGCCGGGCGAGCGTCCGCCGATCGACCCGGACGCGACCTGATCCCGGGGGCGGCGGGAAGCGCCGGTCAAGGTGGGCGAAGCCGACGCGCGACGCGCTGATCAGGCTGGGTAGCCTCAGGGCATCAGCTCAACGACCCTGGAGGTTCCCGATATGTCACGCCGTGCGGCTGCGCTGGCCGGAACGATCGCTGCGGCCGCCTTCGCCGTCGCCGGGTGCAGTGCCGACGACGAGCCCAGCACCAAGGCGCCCGCGACCTACACTTCGGTGCCCGCCCCGGCGATGCCGTCCTCTTCGGCCCCGTCGAACGCTCCGTCGAGCGCTCCGGGGAACGGCGGCGCCACCGGCGAGCAGCCGAACGTCAAGCGCGGCGCGCAGACCGGCGAGGCAGGCGTGGACGTGCTGGTCACCATCGCCTACCAGGGCGGGAAGGTCACGCCGCCGGCCGGGGTCGTCGACGTCAAGGTCGGCAACAAGGTGAAGATCACCGTGACGTCCGACCAGCCGCAGAACGTCGACGTCGAGGGCATGCCCGACAAGTCCGCCGACGTGTCCGCGAAGAAGCCCGAGGACATCGACTGGACCGTGACGAAGCCGGGCGACACCAAGGTGACGCTCCGCGAATCCGGCGCGCTCCTGGTGACTGTGCACGCCTCCTGAGGCCAAACGAAAAGAGGCGTGCCCCCGCGAAGGGGGCACGCCTCTTTTGCTGCGTAAGGATCAGCGACCGGCGGGGCTGACGTTCAGCATCATCCCGGCCAGCCCGCGCGCCCGGACCGACAGCTGCTTCGCCGCGTCCTTCAGCACCAGCGACGCCGGGGCGTCCGGTTCGGCCAGCACGATCGGCGTGCCCTCGTCGCCCTGCTCGCGCAGGCGCGGGTCCAGCGGGACCTGGCCCAGCAGCGGCACCGTGGAGCCCACCGACTTCGACAGCGAATCCGCCACCGTCTGGCCGCCGCCCGCGCCGAAGACCTCGATGCGCTCGCCGGTCGGGGTCTCCAGCCACGACATGTTCTCGATCACGCCCGCGACGCGCTGCCGGGTCTGCATCGCGATCGCGCCCGCGCGCTCGGCCACCTCGGCGGCGGCCTGCTGCGGCGTGGTCACCACGAGGATTTCCGCGTTCGGGATCAGCTGCGCCACCGAAATCGCGATGTCGCCGGTGCCCGGCGGCAGGTCCAGCAGCAGGATGTCCAGGTCGCCCCAGAACACGTCGGCGAGGAACTGCTGCAGCGCCCGGTGCAGCATCGGGCCGCGCCACACGACCGGGGTGTTGCCCGGCGTGAACATGCCGATCGAGATGACCTTCACGCCGTGCGCCTGCGGCGGCATGATCATCGTGTCGACCTTGGTCGGCTTCTCGCGCGCGCCCAGCATGCGCGGCACCGAGTGGCCGTAGATGTCCGCGTCCACCACGCCGACCGACAGCCCGCGCTCGGCCATCGCGACGGCCAGGTTCACCGTCACCGACGATTTGCCGACGCCGCCCTTGCCGGACGCCACGCAGTACACCCGCGTCATCGAACCCGGCTGCGCGAACGGAATGACCGGCTCCGCCGCGTCGCCGCGCAGCGATTTGCGCAGCTCAGTGCGCTGCTCGTCGCTCATCACGTCCAGCTCGACCCGCACGTCGGCGACGCCGGGGAGCTTCGAGACGGCCTTCTTGGTGTCCTCGGTCAGCGTCGCCTTTAGCGGACAGCCCGCGACAGTGAGGTAAATCCCGACGGTGACCAGCCCGTCGTCGCCGACCGCCACGTCCTTGACCATGCCGAGGTCGGTGATCGGTTTTTTGATTTCCGGGTCGTACACGTCCTTCAGCGCGCTGCGGACGTCGTCGACGCTGGGGAGCTGCTGTGTACCAGTCACCCTTCCATCGTACGTACTGCCCAGTTCAGCTTTGTTTCGCCTTGCGCGGCTTGGAGTCCACGTCGAGATCATCGCGCAGCCGGTCGAGCTCGCTGCGCAGGTAATCGCGCGTCGCGACCTCCCCGACCGCCAGCCGCAGCGCCGCCAGTTCGCGGGCGAGGTACTCGGTGTCCGCCTTGGTCTGCGCGGCGCGCGTGCGGTCCTCTTCCAGCGACACCCGGTCCCGGTCGTCCTGGCGGTTCTGCGCGAGCAGGATCAGCGGCGCGGCGTACGCGGCCTGCGTCGAGAAGGCCAGGTTGAGCAGGATGAACGGGTACGGGTCCCACTGCAGCGACAGCGCGGCCAGGTTCAGCGTGATCCAGACGACCACGATCAGCGTCTGCCAGAACAGGTACTTCCCGGTGCCGAGGAACCGCGCGATCCGCTCGGTGAACCGGCCGAAGGTGTCCGGGTCGATGTTCAGCCGCAGGCGGGCCTGGCTGCGCGGTTGGTCGAGCCTGCGCCCGGTGCCGAGATCAGGCACGGTCCGCCTCCTCCAGGTCAGCGCTGTCGGCCCCGTCGGTGACGTCGTGCAAGCCGGTTTCCCGCCAGTCGTCGGGCAGCAGATGGTCGAGCACGTCGTCGACGGTGACGGCGCCGAGCAGGTGGTCCTCGGGGTCGACGACCGGGCCGCAGGCCAGGTTGTACGCCGCGAAATACCGGGTGACCTCGGACAGCGTCGCCTCCGGGCGCAGCGCGGTCAGGTCGGTGTCCACCGCGCTGGCCACCAGTTCGGCGGGCGGTTCGCGCAGCAGCCGCTGGAAGTGCACGACGCCGACGAACCGGCCGGTCGGCGTTTCGGTGGGCGGTCGGCACACGAACACCATGCTCGCGAGCGCGGCGGGGAGTTCGGCGTTGCGGATGTGCGCCAGCGCCTCGGCGATCGTCGCGTCCGGCGTCAGCACCACCGGTTCCGGCGTCATCAGGCCGCCCGCGGTGTCCGACGAATACGCCAGCAGCCGTTTGACCGGCGCGGATTCCTCGGGCTCCATCAGTTCCAGCAGCCTGCTCTGCTCGGCCGGGGCGAGTTCGGCGAGCAGGTCGGCCGCGTCGTCCGGGTTCATTGCCTCGAGGATGTCCGCGGCGCGTTCCTCGGCGAGATAGGAGAGCAGTTCCTTCTGGTCGTCCTCGGGAAGCTCCTCGATGACGTCCGCGAGCCGTTCGTCGTCCATCGCGTCGGCGACCTCGTGCCTGCGCTTGATCGGCAGGTCGCGCAGGGTCGCGGCGACGTCGACCGCGCGCATCGTGTCGAAGAGCATCAGCAGCTGGCCCGCGCCTTGCGGCTGTCCGGCGAGGTCGGTGAGCCCGAGCCCGGCGACCTCGTTCCACGGCAGCACCTGCATCGCGGTGCGCCGCCTGCCGAGCGCCAGCCTCGTCGACCGCTCGCGGACGGCGAGCTTCGCCAGCACCCAGTCCCGCGTGCGGGTCGGCTCCATCGCCGCGTCGACCACGGTCACCCGGGTCTCCGCGCCAGTCAGTGTCGCGTGCGCGTCGAGGAGTTGACCGCACACCAGGACCTCGTTGGGCCGCTGGTGGAAATGCCGCATGTTGACCGAACCGGTGGCCAGCGTCACGGCGTTCGGTTCGATCGACGTGACCCGCAGCATGGGCACGAACACCCGCCGCCGGGTCGCCAGCTCCACGACCATGCCGAGGATCCGCGGCGGCTGCTGGTCCAGCCGCAGCCCGGCGACGACGTCGCGGACCTTGCCGATCGACTCCCCGTCGGGCCCGAATACCGGCAGACCCGCGAGCTGTGCCGCGTAGACCCGGTTTGTGCCTGCCATGGCGCCGACACTATCGGCTGACGCCCCCGCGCGCTCGCGCCGCGACTCGGCGAATTCTCAGCTAGCCAGGGACCATCGGGTCAGCGCGGGCAGCGCGTCGGCGGACGGGCCGTCGTCGTCCTCGGGCAATCCGCCGAAATCGACCAGATCCTGGGCGTGCCACAGCCGGTTCTGCACCGCCCGGACGAGCGTCCAAGCCTTCGCGCGGTCGCGGTCCAGACCGCTCGCGGCGAGTTTCGAGTCCAGTGTGGATTCGCGGAACCGGTTCCACAGCAACGAAAGCGCGCCGTATTCGAGGTCGCCCGCCAGCGGCTTCGGGTCGATCACCAGCCACGGCTCGCGGGTGCCGGACAGCACGTTCTCGTAGTGCAGGTCCTCGTTCACCAGCGCGTTACCCGCTTCCGGGCCGAGATCGCGGCACACCTCAAGCGCCGCGTCCAGCTCGCGGCGGGGGAGCGGTTCGCCCAGCTCGTGCCAGGACTTGGGCAGCTCTTCGAGCAGTTCTTCCGCGACCCCGGACAGGGTGCGGGTGAGCCCGGCGGGCGCGGGCACGGCGAGCCGACGGGCGAGTTCGCTCATGATCTCGACGGCGGGCAGCAGCGGTTCGCCGTCCAGCGTCCGGCTGTCGTCGAGCCGCTCCAGCAGCATCGCGCCGTCCTCGGGTGCGGATTCGTGCAGCAGCACCGATCCTCGACCGGCCCATGTGGACAGTGCGAGCGGTTCGTCGCGCGATTCCTCTTCCACCCAGCCGAGTTTCAGCACGACGCGGGAGCCGTCCGCGCGCCGGGCGGGCTGCACGACGCCGACGTAGCCGTGCCGGGCGGTGTCCTCGAATTCCAGCTCCCACTTCCGGGCGTACCGCTGCGCGAGCGAGGGCAGCGACGCGAGCCACGGGACGGCTTCCGGACCCAGCACCTTGGGGGCGCGTTCGGCGAAGGCGGGCGGGATTTCCAAAACGGTCACAACGCCCATCCTGGTCGGCCGCGCAAACCGTTTCCGGGGCTGCCGTACGCGCGTACAGTGAGTGGATCAGGGTTTTGGCGAACCCGGGAGCTGCCATGATCGTCGAGATTGTCAGCGCGGTGGTCGTCGCGGGCGGGGTGTGGCTCGCCTCCGCGGTGCGCGTGGTCAAACAGTACGAACGCGGGCTGGTGTTCCGGTTCGGCCGGGTGCGCGCGCAGGTCCGCGATCCGGGGCTCGCGCTGCTGCTGCCCATCGCTGACCGCATGCAAAAAGTGAACATGCAGGTCGTGACACTGCCGGTGCCCGCGCAGGACGGCATCACCCGCGACAACGTCACCGTGCGGGTGGACGCGGTCGTGTACTTCAAGGTGGTCGACCCGGTGCTGGCCGCGGTCCACGTGCAGGACTACCGGTCGGCGATCGGCCAGGTCGCGCAGACGTCGCTGCGGTCCATCATCGGCAAGAGCGACCTCGACGACCTGCTGTCGAACCGCGAACGGCTCAACGAGGGCCTCGAGCTGATGATCGACAGCCCGGCGCTGGACTGGGGCATCCACATCGACCGGGTGGAGATCAAGGACGTCGCGCTGCCGGAGTCGATGAAACGCTCGATGTCGCGCCAGGCCGAGGCCGAACGCGAACGCCGGGCGCGCGTGATCTCCGCGGACGGCGAACTGCAGGCGTCGCACAAGCTCGCCCAGGCCGCCGCGACGATGGCGGACACCCCGGCGGCGCTGCAGTTGCGGCTGCTGGAGACGGTGGTGCAGGTGTCGGCGGAGAAGAACTCGACGCTGGTGCTGCCGTTCCCGGTGGAGTTGCTGCGGTTCCTGGACGCGCGGACCGACCCGGCGGCGAAACCGGCCGCGAAGCCGCCGGAGCCGCGCACGTCGGCGGAAGTGTCCCCGGACAAGGCCGGCAACGGACAGGTCGCCCCGCCCGAAAGCGAGGCGAGCGACGTGCCGGATCAGCGGTCGAGGTAGCCGTTCAGGCCGAGGACCAGCAGCGTCCCGAAGAACCCGACCCACAGCGCGATCGCCACGTAGCCGAGCACGACGGCCGACAGCGCCATGGTGCGCCCGCCTGCTTCGTTGCGGCTGGCCTTGGACAGCGCGACGTGCCCCATCGCGAGGCCGGGGACCGCGAGCACGAAGGTCGCCAGGCCGAGCAGCGAGCACACGAGCGCGCCGGTGGCGAGCCCGCTGTCGCTGGTGTTCGGGTACGGCTGGTAGGGCGCGCCGTACGGCGGCGGGGCCCGGAAGCCCGGGTACCCGGGTGGCGGCGCAAACGGATCCGGTTGCGCCGCAACGGGATACGGCGTCGCGGGCGGCGGTGCGGCGGGAGCCGGCGGCTCGCCGGGAAGCACCGCGACCGGGCCGGGATCGGGCGCGGTCCAGCCCGGCGGCGGAACGGGCGGGCCGGTCTCCGCGGGGGACGAGAGAGCGTCCGCCGGGGCCTCGTACGACGCGGGCTCGGCGGCGGCCGGCGGCTCGTACGGAGCGGGGTCCGCGGTCGGCGGCGGTTCGTACGGCGCCGGATCGCGGTCGGACGGAGTGGTCATCGGGGCTCCCTCGAGGTGCCGGGTTCGACGGCCGACGCTACCGGGTTTCCGGACGGCATCAGCCGAAAATCCCGGACTGGACCAGTGCGCGCACGATCAGCGGGGTGACGATGCTCCAGACGATCAGCGCGGCGTAGCCGATCACGAACCCGGCGAGCGCCAGCGCGCCGCCGGTGCCGCGGCCGCGCCGGGCCCGGTGGAACGCGACGTGCCCCATCACGATCCCCGCGACGGCCATCGGCGCGCACAGCACGAACCCGGCGATCGAGCAGATCAGCGACCCGAGCGCGAGCCCCGCACCGGGAGCCGGGCCCCGCGGCGGATAGGGCTGGTGCTCGTAGGACGGGTGCAGGTAGCCGTCGCGGCCGGAGGGCTCGTCCCGGTCCTCGCTGGCCTCGCTCATCGGGATCCTTTTCGCGGTTTCGGGTGGATCAGCACCTTATCCGCACCTTAACGGGGGAAACCGGGGCCGGGCGTGAGCACCCTCATAGCCGCTCGGGCGCGAACCAGTCATACTCCCCGGTAACCCAGCGCCGGGAGCCGGCGTCGCCGCCGAAGGGAGCCCAGTGATGGCCCGTCTTGCCCGGACCGCCGGCCTGACTGACGTGCAGCAGGAGATTCTGTCCACGGTGCGGTCGTTCGTGGACAAGGAGATCATCCCGCACGCGCAGGCGCTGGAGCACGCCGACGAGTACCCGGCGGAGATCGTCGAGGGCATGAAGGAAATGGGCCTGTTCGGACTCACCATCCCGGAGGAGTACGGCGGTCTCGGCGAATCGCTGCTCACCTACGCGCTGGTGGTCGAGGAGATCGCGCGCGGCTGGATGAGCGTGTCCGGCGTGATCAACACGCACTTCATCGTGGCGCACATGATCACCCGTCACGGCACGGCGGAGCAGAAGCAGCATTTCCTGCCCCGGATGGCGACCGGCGAGGTCCGCGGCAGCTTCTCGATGTCCGAGCCCGACCTCGGTTCGGACGTCGCCGCGATCAAGACCCGCGCCCGCCGCGACGGCGACGACTACGTGATCGACGGCGCGAAGATGTGGCTGACCAACGGCGGTTCCTCGAACCTGATCGCGCTGCTGGTGAAGACGGACGAGGGCGCGGAGAAGGCGCACCAGAACCTGACGACGTTCCTGGTGGAGAAGCCGTCCGGGTTCGGCGAGGTGCTTCCGGGGCTGACGATCCCGGGCAAGATCGACAAAATGGGCTACAAGGGCGTGGACACCACGGAAGCGGTGTTCGACGGCTTCAAGATCGGCGCGGGCAAGGTGCTGGGCGAGGCTCCGGGCAAGGGCTTCTCGTACATGATGGACGGCGTCGAAGTCGGCCGGGTGAACGTGGCCGCGCGGGCGTGCGGGATCGCGATCCGGTCCTTCGAGCTG
Organism: Streptomyces sp. AA4; assembly: GCF_000158875.1. Classification (NCBI taxonomy): domain Bacteria; kingdom Bacillati; phylum Actinomycetota; class Actinomycetes; order Kitasatosporales; family Streptomycetaceae; genus Streptomyces; species Streptomyces sp. AA4. The sequence continues at coordinate 761,453 of NZ_GG657746.1, forward strand.
GCGATCGCGTACGCGCAGCAGCGTTCGACGTTCGGCAAGCCGATCGCGCAGCACCAGGCGATCGCGTTCAAGCTCGCGGAAATGGCGACCAAGGTCGAGGCCGCGCACCTGATGATGGTGAACGCGGCGCGGCTCAAGGATTCCGGCGCGCGCAACGACGTCGAGGCCGGGATGGCGAAGCTGATCGCCAGCGAGTACTGCGCCGAGGTCACCCAGGAAGCGTTCCGGATCCACGGCGGCTACGGCTACTCCAAGGAATACGAGATCGAGCGGCTCATGCGCGAGGCCCCGTTCCTGCTGATCGGCGAGGGCACCAGCGAAATCCAGAAAACCATCATCAGCCGCGGCCTGCTGCGGGAGTACAAAGCCTGACCCCGCTTCGCCGGAGTTCGCGCGCTTCGCCGGTTCTTGACAAGATGGAATCCTCCGACCGGACGAGCGCAGGTGATGATGGTGAGCAGTCCCTTTGGCGGCGGTCAGGGCCCGGCCGGGCTGCCGAGGCTCCCGACGCCGCCCACCGGCTGGCCGATCGGGTCGTACTCGACCTACGGCGAGGCGCAGCAGGCCGTCGATTTCCTGGCCGAAAGCGAGTTCGCGGTCACCGACGTGACGATCGTCGGCGTCGACCTGATGCTGGTCGAACGCGTCATCGGACGGCTGTCGTGGGGCCGCGTGCTGGCCGCGGGCGCGATGTCGGGCGCGTGGTTCGGCCTGTTCGCCGGGCTGCTGCTGGGGATGTTCGTCAACCAGGGCGGATTCGCGCTGCAGTTGCTGACCGGGCTGGTGCTGGGCGTCCTGTCCGGGCTGGCGTTCTCCGCGATCGGCTACCGGACCTCGCGCGGCCGTCGTGATTTCTCGTCGGCGAGCCAGCTCGTCGCCGGCCGGTACGACGTGCTGTGCCAGCCGCGCAGCGCCGAGCAGGGACGCGAGCTGCTCGCCAAACTGGCGCTCCGCCCGCCGCCCGCCACCGCCTGACCTCACCCGTCCACGGGAGAATTTCACCCGTCTTCCCGATGGTTCGCGCGCACCTGGCTGAATCGTTACCGACCCTGCTTGCGGCCGGTGATCGCCGGGCATAGGTTGTCCGACACCGGTTGGCCGGTCGTGTCCTCCAGCGCGGCCTGCCGGCAACTGGCACGTCGGGGTGCTGGCTCGGGTCCGCCTCGCCGCGGCGTGCTTTCTGGGGGCGGCGCCGGAAGGCGCCGTGTGCACATGGGCGAGGAGGCTTGGATGGGGAAGATACGGCCCAGCGGAAAGAAACGGGGACCTACCCGCGCGGCGGCGCTGCTCGCGGCGGGTCTGGTCGGCAGCGGCCTGGTGGCCGGCTGCGGAACGGCGTCCGGGACGACGATCAACGTCTACTACTCCCCGGAGGACCATTTCCAGACGGTCGTCGACAACTGCAACAAGACCGCCGCCGGGCGGTACCGGATCGTCTACAACAAGCTGCAGCGCGGTTCGGACGACCAGCGGATCCAGATGGCTCGCCGGCTCGCCGCCGGCGACACGTCGATGGACGTGCTCGGCCTCGACGTCACCTGGGTCTCGGAGTTCGCCGAGGCGGGCTGGGTCGACGAGTGGACCGGCCAGAACAAGGCCGCCGCGTCCGAGGGCGTGCTGAAGGGCCCGCTGGAAACCGCGACGTATCAAGGAAAGCTCTACGCCGCGCCGAAGAACACCAACGTGCAGTTGCTCTGGTACGACGACCGGCTCACCCCGGCCCCGCCGAAGACGTGGGACGAGATGATGCAGATGTCGCAGCGGCTCAAGGGCGAGCGCAAACCGTATTCGATCGTGTTCACCGGCGCGCAGTACGAGGGCCTGGTCGTCATCTTCAACACGCTGGTCGACTCGCTCGGCGGGCACATCCTGTCCGACGACGGGAAATCCGTCGTGATGGACGAGGGCGCGGTGCAGGCGCTGGAGCTGCTGAAGAAGATCACGTCGTCGGGCATCACCGACCCGTCGCTGACGAACCAGAAGGAGGACGACGTCCGGCGGACGTTCCAGCGCGGAGACGCCGCGTTCGAGCTGAACTGGCCGTTCGTGTACGCCTCCTACGCCGAGGAAAAGCCGCAGGACCTGTCGCATTTCAAGTGGACGGTGTACCCGCAGGCGAAGCCCGGCATTCCGTCGAAGAGCACCATCGGCGGGTTCGACCTGGCGGTGAGCGCCTACTCGCAGCACAAGCCCGAGGCGTATGAAGCGGCGTTGTGCCTGCGCAGCAAGGAAAACCAGAAGTTCTCGGCGATCAACGACGGCGTGCCGCCGACGATCGAGTCGGTGTACCACGACGACGTCCCGGTGGACCCGGCGAAACCGGTGTCGGCGGACAACCCGAACATGGCCCAGAAGTACCCGATGCGCGACGCCATTCTGTCCGCGCTGAAAACGGCCGCGATCCGCCCGCTCACGCCGGTGTACCAGAACCTGTCCACGGTGATGTCGAAGATCCTCTCCCCGCCGGCGGCGATCGATCCGCGGACGACCGCGCAGAAAATGCGGGAACAGCTCGATGACGCGCTCCAGTCGAAGGGAGTGATCCCGTGACCGTCCAGGATCCCGCCGCGACCACGCACGAAGCGGCGCACCGCAAGGGAAAGCCCGCGCTTTCCGAAGGCAAGAAGGCGGAACGGCGGCTCGGGCTGTGGCTGTGCGCGCCCGCGTTCGTCGTGATGATCGCGGTGACCGGATACCCGATCATCTACTCGGTGTGGCTTTCGCTGCAGCGCTACGACCTGCGGTTCCCGGCGAAGCACGAGTTCATCGGCTTCGACAACTACGCCGCGGTGCTCACGAACTCCTACTGGTGGACCGCGTTCGGCACGACGATGTTCCTCACCGTCGTGTCGGTGGCGATCGAATTCGTGCTCGGCATGGGCCTCGCGCTGATCATGCACCGCACGCTCGTCGGCCGCGGATTGGTGCGCACCGTCGCGCTGATCCCGTACGGCATCGTGACCGTGGTGGCCGCGTTCTCGTGGTATTTCGCGTGGACGCCCAAAACCGGGTACCTGGCGAGCGCGCTGGGCGAAGGGGTCGCGCCGCTCACCGACCAGTGGCCGTCGCTGTTCATCATCATTCTCGCCGAGGTGTGGAAGACGACGCCGTTCATGGCGCTGCTGCTGATGGCCGGGCTGGCGCTGGTGCCGGACGACCTGCTGAAGGCCGCGGCGATGGACGGCGCGACCGCGTGGCAGCGGTTCACCAAGGTGATGCTGCCGGTGATGAAACCGGCGATCCTCGTCGCGCTGCTGTTCCGCACGCTCGACGCGTTCCGCATTTTCGACAACATCTACGTGCTCACCGGCGGCGCGCAGGACACCGGGTCGGTGTCCATGCAGACCTACGACAACCTGGTCAAGGGGCTCAACCTCGGGATCGGCTCCACGATGGCGGTGCTGATCTTCATCACGGTGGCGATCATCGCGTTCCTCTTCATCAAGGTGTTCGGCACCGCCGCGCCCGGCACGGACGACGGGGGGAAGCGCTGATGGCTATCGGAGGCGCGGCCACCACCGGCCGCAAGGTCGGCTGGGGCCTGCTCGACATCCTGGTGCTGGTGTTCGCGATCGTCCCGGTGCTGTGGGTGCTTTCGCTGTCGTTCAAGACGAAAGCGACGCTCACCGACGGCAATTTCATCCCGACCGAATGGACGCTCAAGAACTACGCGGACATTTTCCAGACCACCGAGTTCCTGCACGCGCTGGTGAACTCGATCGGCATCGCGGTGATCTCCACGCTCATCGCGGTGGTGCTGGGCACGATGGCCGCGTACGCGATCGCCCGGCTGGATTTCCCCGGCAAGCAGGTGCTGGTGGGGCTTTCCCTGCTGATCGCGATGTTCCCGCAGGTCTCGCTCGTCACGCCGCTGTTCAACATCGAACGCGGGCTCGGCCTTTTCGACACCTGGCCGGGGCTGATCCTGCCCTACATCACGTTCGCGCTGCCGCTGTCGATCTACACGCTGTCCGCGTTCTTCCGGGAAATCCCGTGGGAACTGGAAAAGGCGGCGAAAATGGACGGCGCGACGCCGGCCCAGGCGTTCCGGAAGGTGATCGCGCCGCTGGCCGCGCCGGGCGTGTTCACCACGGCGATCCTCGTGTTCATCCTCTGCTGGAACGACTTCCTGTTCGCCATCTCGCTGACGTCCACCGAGTCGTCGCGCACGGTGCCGGCCGCGTTGTCGTTCTTCACCGGGTCCTCGCAGTTCGAGGACCCGACCGGCCAGGTGTGCGCGGCCGCGGTCGTGATCACAGTGCCGATCATCCTGTTCGTGTTGTTCTTCCAGCGTCGCATCGTGGCGGGGCTGACGTCCGGTGCGGTGAAGGGCTGACCCATGGCTGAAATCGTTCTCGACAAGGTTTCCAAGCGCTATCCCGACGGCGCGCTCGCGGTGTCCGAAGTGGACATCACGATCGCCGACGGGGAGTTCATCATCCTGGTCGGCCCTTCCGGCTGCGGGAAGTCGACCACGCTCAACATGGTCGCCGGGCTGGAGGACATCTCCTCGGGCGAACTGCGCATCGACGGCAAGCGGGTCAACGAGAAGGCGCCGAAGGACCGGGACATCGCGATGGTGTTCCAGTCGTACGCGCTGTACCCGCACATGAGCGTGCGCGAGAACATGGCGTTCCCGCTGCGGCTGGCCAAAGTGGACGACAAGATCGTCCGGTCCAAAGTGGAGGAAGCGGCGCAGATCCTCGACCTGACCCAGCATCTCGACCGCAAACCGGCCAACCTGTCCGGCGGGCAGCGGCAGCGGGTGGCGATGGGTCGCGCGATCGTCCGCAACCCCAAGGCGTTCCTGATGGACGAGCCGCTGTCCAACCTGGACGCCAAACTGCGCGGCCAGATGCGGACGTCGGTGTCGAAGATCCAGAAGCAGCTCGGCACGACCACGCTGTACGTCACGCACGACCAGACCGAGGCGATGACCCTCGGCGACCGGGTCGTGGTGCTGCGGGCCGGGTACGTGCAGCAGATCGGTTCGCCGCAGTTCCTCTACGACAACCCGGCGAACCTGTTCGTGGCCGGGTTCATCGGCTCGCCGTCGATGAACTTCGTCCCGGCCACGCTCGAAGACGGGCAGCTGCGCAGTTCGCTCGGCACGACCCCGCTGACCGACCGGATCCGCAGGCTGGCCGAAGCGGCGAACGCCCCGCGCGAGGTGATCATGGGCATCCGCCCGGAGCACTTCGAGGACGCCGCCCTGGTCGAATCGGGCCGCGAGGGCGCGACGTTCACCGCGCACGTCGACGTGCTGGAGTCGATGGGTTCGGAGAAGTTCGCGCACTTCACCGTGGACGGCGAGGCGGCCACCTCGGCCGAACTGGCGGAACTGGCCGCGGACAGCGGTTCGGCCGACGTCCCCGGCGCGGAATCGCTGATCGTGGCCCGGCTGTCGGCCGAATCGGCGGCCGCGGAGAACCAGGACGTGCAGCTCTGGTTCGACGCGGACAAGGTGAAGCTCTTCGACCCGTCCGACGGGCGGAACGTCACCTACTCCGACTGAGCTGATGGTCCGTGAAGGGCTCCTTGAGGGAATCAGATTCCCTCAAGGAGCCCTTCACGGACGTTCAGGGGATCCGTGAGAAGACCGTCGCCGCAGCGGTGCGGGCGGCCGGGCAAGCCGCCTCGCCGCCCGCACCGCTGGTGTCGACCACGCTCACCGTCGCCTGCTCCGCTCGCCCCGGCGTGGCGGGGGAGGGCTGCACCGTCCGGACCCGGCAGAACGCCCCGTCGGCGGCGACCCGAGCGGTCCGGTTGCCGAGCGTTTCCGCCGGTCCGGCCGGTGCCTGCCGCACCACCGCGAACTCCAGGCTGACCTTGTCGAGAATGCACGAATGCCCGGCGAGTCCGGCCGTCGCGTCGCCGCCCTGCGCGCCCGATCCGCTGAGAATCGCGCAGGAATCCACCCGCCCCCACGACCGGTCGGGCAGTTGCGGATGCCGCACCCGATTGCCGGTCACCGCGTCGAGCACGCCGCCGACCACGTCGTCCGCCGCGGCGCACCGATCCTCCGCACTGCCGCGGTCGTCCCCGTCGGTGATGGAAACGGCCAGCCGGACCCCGTCGGCGAACGTGATGGCCCGCCCGCACGTCCGCTCGGGCACGAAACCGGCCTGCTGAACGGAAACCCCGTCCGGCACCTTGCCCGGGTACGCGTAAGCCTGCACGTTGGGATCGCGCTCAGCCGCGAGCGGCCCGATCGTGACCGTCCGGGGGTGTCCGGCCTGCACGAAGTCCGCTTGGCAGGCGGTGAACGAGGAATCAGGCGTGTCGGCGGTGGAGTTCTTGAGCCGCTTCGGGTCGAGAAGGCTGCAGTAGTCGAGCGTGGCGAAGTCCCCGAGCGCCGAGATCGCGGTCAAGGGCACCGGCGTGGACTGCGCCTGCTCAGTCGGGGCAGACTCCGCGGAACAACCGGCTGTCGCGGCGAGAAGCACCGAAAAGCCGACGGCGAGGACTCCGAGTGGGTTACGCACGGGGTGCAGTATCACCGTGGGTGGCGAAAAATCCAGCCCTCGTCGGGAAATCCCACACTTCGCTGAGTCATCACCGCTGGTCGAAGAGGTTCGAACGGGAAGCGGGGCGTCCGAAAGCCGGACCGCGTTACGCCGCACGAAGGCGCTGGCAAGCTATGGCGGTGCGCGAACAACCCAGCGACCTCGATCGGCCGACCCACGTCAAGGTCGTATTCGACCTCCCTGCCGAGGACGACGATTGGCCGCCGGTGAGCCGCGAAGGGCTGTGGGCGGTCCCGCTCGACCGGCCGGACCACGTACGGCTGGCCAACGTTCCGTGGTTCGTCCGGAACGCGGCCGAAGGCGACGTCTTCCGCGTAGAGCGGGACGAGGAGGGAGTGCTCCGGCCGGTCGAACGGGTGGAATCGTCCGGGAACTGCACCATCCGGATGATCGTCTGGGCGCAGGGCCCGTTCGGCGGCGACCTTGGCCGGGTGATCGACCATTTCGCCCCGTTCGGCTTCGAGGGCGAACAGCTCGGCCAGTTCGGCATGGTGGGGTTCACGGTCCCGCCAGTCGCGAACCTCGCCGAGGCCAAGCGCGCGCTCGACGCGGGCCGGGCAGACGGTTCGTGGGCTTACGAGGAGGGCTGCGTCAGCGAGGAATGGCTAGCGGCCGGACTCTGACCTGCGAGTTCCCGCCCCGACCCCGATTCCTCCCCAATGCCGGACCCCAACCCCTTAGGGGTCCGGACCATCCCGAGGAGCGATGTGCCCGGCCGCCGGACGTGGTGACATGGAGGCACGAACCCAAACGGGAGGGGAACACGATGACCGCACCTGTCACTCACCGGCTGAGCCGGCCGCGGGAGGGGCGCATGATCGGCGGAGTCTGCGCCGGGCTCGCCCGTCGTTTCGGGACCACGCCGGGCAAGGTCCGGGTGCTCGCGCTCCTGTCCTGCCTGCTGCCGGGGCCGCAGTTCGTCGCGTACCTGATCCTCTGGGCCATCATCCCGAGCGACTGAGCGACCACCAGACCACTGTGCTCGATCGGCCCTCTCCCGCCACCAAACGGGAGGGGGTCCTTCTTATTTCCGCTCGGCGGAAAACCGCTCCCAGGCCGATTGCCGCGTCACGCCGAGCGCTTCGCCGATCCGCGCCCACGCCACGCCGCGCGCTCGCAGCAGGTCCACCTGCTCCTGGATCCGCGCGTCCGTCTGCGCGCTGACCTTCGCCATCCGCGGGATGCTCTCCAGGATTTCCTCGTCCGATTTCCGCTCCCACAGCGTCACCTCGGGCGTCCCCGGCTCGTGTTCCCCGGCCAGGATCTGTTCGCACAGTCCGACGCAGCCGTCGCAGATGTAGACCCCCGAGCCGGCGATCAGTTTGGCCACCTCGTCGGCCGGTTTGAGGCAGAACGAGCAGTACGAAGTCATCATGACCTCCCAGTGTCAGGACTAGCCTGACACGTCAGGACCGGCCTGACAAGTCACTGCTGGGAACGCAGCGCTTCGATGACCTCCTCGTCCCAGCGATGCGTCCGGATCAGCCGGTACCGCTCGCACGCGACCCACAGGTACGCCTCGGCCTCGGTGCGGTCGCCGATCAGATCCGCTTGCCGGAGCATCGCCACCACCGGCGTGAATTCCTCGTCGAACCAGCGCTGCGCAATAGTCGCGCGGTCGGTGAAGCGGCCCTCGTCCTGCATGAGCCGGAAACCCCACGCTTCGACGTGCTCGCCGAGCTGGGCGTAGTTCCACGGATCCGTCACCAGCACCGACGCACGAGCGTGCCCGGACAGCGGGACTCGTTCCAGGAACAGCCGCCGGTAGTCCTTCACGATCAGGTCGCCGCGATACCGGATGCCGCTCGGGTTCAGCTTGGTGCGCACGACCGTCACCGAAGCTTCTATTGTGGACAGTCCCTGCGCCAGCGCGACCGAAACTCGGTGGTGGCCGTCGATGATGAAGTGCAATTCGCCGATCCGGTACACCTCGATCGGCGGGATCGCTTCACCGCGGCGGGCGGCCAGCGCGAGGCGTTCCCAGCGTTGCCGGACGCGAGCGGAGGTCGGGCGGAAGCGGCGGTCGAAATCGCGGCTCCGGTCCACGGTGCCGACGATCGAGTCCAAAGTGATCACTCGCGTCCCGATCCGCGCCTCGCTGACGTAACCGAGCGCCTGCACCACCTCGTGGAACGGCAGCATGATGTTGACGTCATCGGGTTCCCGGCGCAGCCACGTGGAAAGCCGCGAGAGCACCTGGCGGCGGCGGGCTCGCAGGAAGTCGTTTTCGGCGTCGGCGCGCGGGAAACCGGTCGGTCGGGTCATCGCGGGAACTCCATCACCTGATAGCCCACCACGTTGCGGATCCGGGTGGGGCCGGCCACGCGGTCGGGCACCGGTTCGCCGTGCGGGTGGATGTGTCCGTGCAGCAGCCAACGCGGCCGCAGGGTGTCGATGGTGCGGTGCAGACAGGTGAAACCTTGGTGCGGCGGGTCTTCGCGGTCGCCGAGATGCCGCGGCGGCGAATGCGTCAGCAGGATGTCGATTCCGTTGCCGTCGCGCCATTTCCGCCACCGGAACCGCCGCTCCAGCCGCCGGGCGCGGCGCGCCTGCTGCCGCTGCGTCCACTGATTCGGGCCGTCGCGGTAGCGGATCGAACCGCCGAGCCCGGCGATCCGCAGCCCGGCGACGTCGACGATCCGGCCGTCGGCGTTGATCCCGCCGGCCGGGCCGGGCCATTCGGTCGGGAAACCGTCCTTCATGGACAGTCCGCCGTAACGGGTGAAGCCGCTCAGGTCCGGGTCGTGGTTGCCCGGGACGAACACGCACGGCACGTCGAGCATGCCGGCGAGGTGCTCGAGATACGCGAACGGCAGATCGCCGGCGGCGACGACGAGGTCGACCCGCAGCGAGCGGACCGCCGGGGTCCACAGCCGCTCGTCGGCCTCGTCGGCCACCACCAGCGCTTTCGGCATGCGCCCAGGTTACGGCGCACGCGGCGTCACTTCATGCCGTGCGCGAACCCGGGGTTGAGCGCGATCATCGCGACGATGCCGACGATCCAGACGAGGCAGAGGGCCAGGGCCCAGAACTTGAGGTTGGACAGCAACCGGGACATGACGAGACAAACCTCCTGCGACCGGGGGAAGAAAAGGGGGACCGCGAGGGCGGCTACAGCCAGCCGTTCTTCCGGAATATTCGGTACAGCAGCAGACAGATCGCGAGAATGACCGTGACCACGATCGGATAGCCGAACTGCCAGTGCAGTTCGGGCATGTAGTCGAAGTTCATGCCGTAGATGCCCGCGATCATCGTGGGCACCGTGATGATCGCCGCCCACGCGGTGATCTTGCGCATGTCGGTGTTCTGCTGCAGCGAGATCTTCGCGACCGTCGCGTCGACCAGGGTGCTGAGCAGTTCGTCGAACGCCGCCACGCGTTCGGAGACGGTGGCGAGGTGGTCGGCGACGTCGCGGAAATACGAGCGGACCTCGTCCGGCACCAGCCGCGTGTAGCCCTCGGCGAGCCGCGACACCGGCGTGGCGAGCGGGACCACCGCGCGCCGCAGTTCGAGCACTTCCCGCTTCATCAGGTAGATCTGCTCGGCGCTCACCGACGACCGCGGCGCGAAGACCTGCGCCTCGATCTCGTCGATGTCCGCCTCGATCCGGCTGGTGACCTCCAGGTAGTGGTCGACCACGTGGTCGGCGATCGCGTGCACGACCGCCGCCGCGCCGAGGGCGAGCCGCTCCGGGTCCTCGTCGAGGTCGCGGCGCAGCCGGGCGAGTCCGGAGTGGTTGCCGTGCCGGACGGTGATCACGAAATCGCGGCCGAGGAACACCATCAGCTCGCCGGTTTCCACGATCTCGTTCGCCGTGGTCGGCGACTGGTGCTCGACGTACCGGACTGTCTTCAGCACCAGGAACAGCGTGTCGTCGTAGCGCTCCAGCTTCGGCCGCTGGTGCGCTTCCAGCGCGTCCTCGACCGCCAGTTCGTGCAGGCCGAAGGTGTCCGCGATGCCCTGGATCTGGTCGGAATCGGGCTCGTGCAAGCCGATCCAGACGAAACCCGCGTGCCGCTTGCGCACCTCGCGGATCGCCTCGGCGTGCGTCCAGCGTCCGGGAAGCCGCTTGCCGTCGACATACACCGCGCAGTCGACGACATAAGCGGACAGCGGCACCGGGATCGGCCGGTCGAGATTGGCCTTGGCCCGGTTGTTGCCGCGGCCGCGAAGGCCGCCTAGCGAGGGAATGGCAGGCATGGGTTCTCCTGGGCGGGCGTCGTGAAGCACGAAGACGACGGCCAGGCGGACTGCGGCGTCCGTCCGGCGGCACCGTGAGTTCCCGGACGCGGGCCTACCAGGAGCGGAAAAGGCCGGCCGGCGAGGCGGGAACGCACGTACTACTAGGGAGCGGACTATCACCACTGCTCATGAGCGGTCCCTCACCTCCTTTCGGCCGGCGCACGCGAGGGCGTGCGAAGTGGCAGGGGTCGCGTTGACGCGCGATCACCGATGGTTGAGGGTACTCCTCACCACGAATACGTGTCGCACCTGGTTCGGCAGGTGTTACCCGGACAGGAGGCGCAAGCGTGCAATTCGGCCGGTATTACGAGGAGTTCGAGGTCGGCGCGGTCTACAAGCACTGGCCCGGCAAGACCGTCACCGAATACGACGACCATCTGTTCTGCCTGCTCACGATGAACCACCATCCGCTGCACCTCGACGCGCACTACGCGGGCGAGACGACGGATTTCGGCAAGAACGTCGTGGTCGGCAACTACATCTACTCGCTGCTGCTCGGCATGTCGGTGCCCGACGTGTCCGGGAAGGCCATCGCGAACCTCGAGGTCGAATCGCTCAAGCACGTGAAGCCGACCTTCCACGGCGATACGATCTACGGCGAGACCGAGGTGCTCGACAAGACCCCGTCGAAGTCCAAGGACGACCGGGGAGTCGTGTACGTCGAGACGCGAGGCTACAAACAGGACGGCACCATCGTGTGCGTGTTCCGGCGCAAAGTGATGGTGCCGAAGCGGTCCTACGGAGACACCCGCGGCGGGGAGCAGCCCGGCCGCCCGACGCCGCACGAGTGATCGATCCGCCGCGAAGAGGAGCACGGGTGGCCATCGCCCTGGAGAAGATCAAGCAGACGTTGCGCAGGTTCGCCGAGGTGGAGGCGCGCGGGGTTTCGCCGCTGTATGACCACCTCGCGACGCACGCGGCCGAGGACGACGACGTCGCCGCGCTGCTGGCCGACGCTCGCGGCGGCGAAGCGCGCGGGACGTTGCTGTTCGCCGCCGCGCACCGGCTGGTGCAGGCGGATCCGATCCACCCGCTGTCGCGGTACTACCCGTCGGTCGGCGGGTTCGACGGCGTCGACAGCGAGACCTGGCCGTTGTTCCGCTCGTTCCTGCTGGAGCGCGCGGACCAGGCCCGCGAGCTCATCTCGACCCGCTACACGCAGACGAACGAGGTGCGCCGCGCCGCGCTGCTGTACCCGGCGGTCGCGGCGGCGGCGAAGGAAGCGGGCGGCAAGATCGCGCTGCTCGAGGTCGGCTGCAGCGCGGGATTGCTGCTGGGGCTCGACCGGTTCGGCTACCGCTACCAGTGCGACGGCGGGGAGCAGCTCACGGCCGGTCCGGCGAAGGCGGCGGTCGGGCTGCACTGCTCGATCGACGTCGCGTCGGGCGCTCGGTTGCCGAAGCTGCCGAAGAAGGTCGCGGTGGCGGCCCGAGCGGGACTGGACCGGGCGCCGGTGGACCTCTCGGACGAGGACGAGCTGGCGTGGCTGGAGGCGTGCGTCTGGGCCGACCAGGTCGACCGGATCCGGCTGCTGCGCACCGCTGCCGCGGAACAGCGGAAGCACGTGCCGGAGCTGATCACCGGGGACGCGGTGGACGACCTGGCCTCGGCGGCGTCGCAGTTGCCGTCGGAACTGCCGTTGGTGGTGCTGACGAGCCACGCGCTGGCGTATCTCGGGGACCGGCGGGCGGATTTCGTGGCCGAGCTGGCGCGGCTGTCCTCGGCCCGGCCGGTGTGGTGGGTGAGCCAGGAGTTCTACCGGGGCGCGCTGGAGATCGTGCTGCCCGGCCGGGACGACCTGTCCTCGGACGGCTCGGCTCCGGACGAGCCCGCGATGGCGGTGCTGGGCCTGACGAGCTGGATAGACGGGAAACCCGAGGCCCGCGCGCTGGCCCGGACGGCGCCGCACGGGCAGCGGATGACCTGGCTGCCCTGAGCTGTCCCGGGCGTGGCCGGGCCGGTGATCCCCGGCTCGGCCGCGCCCTGCGCTCGTCGGCGCCCTGAGTAACCTGTGTCACATTCACCCCATCAGTCACATCGGCCCGCCCGCGCCGAGACGGCCGGACCGATGCGCGTTCCGCGATATCGAATACGCGTTCCGCGCATTTTCCGTGCTCATCGCGGATAGCTGAACGACGGGGAAACTTTCCGACAACTCCGCAATCCGTTCCGAATCCCGGACACGGTATGCGGCAATGCGGAAATAACCGCTCCGGGTTACGCGGCGGGCAACTCATTCCAGTCACGCAGAGTCACCAGGAGCTGGTCCACCAGGTGGCCCGCTTCGTCTAAATTGACCAGTTCGGCCGAGTTGACCCACCGTGCGTCGGAGGCGTCGTCGCCCGCGGTGAGGATTCCGCCGGTCCAGGTGCATTCGTAGTCGTGGATTTCGTACCGGCCGCGCACGACCGAACCGGCCAGTGTGTGCGGTCTCACGTCCAGCCCGGTCTCCTCGCGAAGCTCCCGGACCACGGCCTCGTGGTCCGTTTCGCCCGGTTCCACCCGGCCGCCGGGCAGCGACCACTGGCCTTTGCCGGGATCGTTCGCGCGCCGGATGAGCAGGAGTCTGCCCTGGTCGTCGAACACAATGCCGCCGACGCAGCGCACGAGGCCGTCCATGCCGCGACGGTAGCCGACCCCGGCCGCGCCCCCTAGCGTTCGGGAACCTGTACACGGAGAGTAGCCGTACGGTACACTTCGAGCGGCTGGCTGACCCATGCGCGGGACTTTCCTCCCGCGTGGGTGGTCAGTGCGGTACAACGTAGAAAGTCAGTTTTCCGGGTGTCATGGAAGAGACGGGATTGATCGCTGTGAACGCGAAGAAGCTTGCGGGACTCGTGGGTATCGCGTTGGTGCTGTTCTTCGTGATCGCCCAGCCGGGACATGCCGCGGGACTTGTCAGCAATATTGTGGAGTTCCTGCGCAGCTCGGCCGAATCGGTGATCACGTTCGTCAGCAACGTCTTCCACTGACGACAGGGGATACCCTCGGACCATGTTCGCGCCACGCGACCCTGACGAGTACCTCCTCGACACGGAGCGGCGGGTCATCCGGATCCGCCGCCATTGGGCGGTGCTCCTCTGGGACACGTTCGAGGCAGCCGCGCTGCTGATCGTGTGCGTGCTGGTGTCGTATCTGCTGCCGCCCTCGATGTGGGTGGTGCAGAACATCCTCTGGTACGTCGCGCTGGCGGTGGTGCTGCGGTTCGCCTACGTGATCATCGAATGGTGGGTCGAACGGCTGGTCGTCACCGACAAACGGTTCGTGATGACCACCGGCGTCTTCACCACCAAGGTGCTGATGATGCCGATCAGCAAGGTCACCGACCTCACCTACCAGCGTTCGGCCTGGGGCCGGATGCTGGGCTACGGCACGATGGTCGTCGAATCGGCCGGGCAGATCCAGGCGCTGAACCGGATCGACTACCTGCCGCGGCCCGAGGAGTTCTACGACACGATCTCCGAGCTCGTGTTCGGCGACAAGCAGAAGCAGGCCGAACGGTTCTCGATGATCAAGGCGCAGCGCGCGGCGCGGGGCAAGAAGCCGGTCGGCTGACGCCGGAGCGCGTCGGCACTGGTCCCGGCGCCGAGGTGACGCAGCGCATCGTCGAGAATGGGTCCGATGCGCATCGACCTGCACGCCCACTCCACGGCCTCCGACGGTACCGACAGCCCTGCTGAGCTCGTCGGCGCTGCCGCGCGTGCCGGTCTCGACGTCGTCGCGATCACCGACCACGACACCACCGCGGGCTGGGAACCGGCCGCCGCGGCCCTGCCCGCCGGGCTGACGCTGGTGCCGGGCGCGGAACTGTCGACGGTCTCGGTCGACCCGGACACCGGTTACGAGATCAGCGTGCACCTGCTCGCGTACCTCTTCGACCCGGCCGCGCCCGCGATCGTCGCGGAACAGACGCGGCTGCGCGTCGAACGGCGCACCCGGTTGCGGCGGATGGCCGAGCGGATGGCCGCCGACGGCCTCCCGGTCGACGCGGACGAGATCCTGGGCCTGCTCCCGGAGGACTCGCCCGCCGGACGGCCGCACCTCGCGCAGGCGCTCGTCCGCGCCGGGCTGGTCAGCTCCGTCGACGAAGCGTTCAGCGACTACCTGCACAGCCGCCGCGGCTACTACGTCGCGCGCCGCGACACGCCGGTCGAGGAAGCGATCGACATGGTCACCGCGGCCGGCGGGGTCACCGTGATGGCGCATCCGTTCGCGTTCAGCCGCGGCGCGACGATCAGCGAGGACACCCTGCGCGACCTGGCCGCCCGCGGGCTGACCGGCGTCGAGGTCGACCATCCCAACCACGATCCGGCCACCCGGGCGCGCACCCGCGAGCTGGCCGACGAGCTGGGCCTGGTCCGCACCGGGTCGAGCGACTACCACGGCACGAACAAGACGATCGGGCTCGGTCAGGAGACGACCGAACCGGACCAGCTGGAGGAATTGGTGGGGCGGGCGACCGGCTTCCAAGTGGTGAAGGGCTGAGATGGCCGTCTCGGATTTCTTCGACGCGAAGCTCTTCATGAGCGCGACGATCACCCTCGTCGTGATCATGGACCCGCCGGGCACGGTGCCGGTGTTCCTGAGCCTGGTCGGCCGCAAGCCGATGGCCACGCGCGTGAAAGCGGCCCGGCAGGCGGTGCTGGTGTCGCTGCTGGTCATCTCGCTGTTCGCGGTGGCCGGGCAGGCGATCCTGGCGTATCTGGGCATCGGCATCCCGGCGTTGCAAGGCGCGGGCGGTCTGCTGCTGTTGCTGATCGCGCTGCAACTGCTCACCAGCAACGCGGGCAGCAATGAGCCCGAGGCGGCCGAGGACGTCAACGTCGCTCTCGTCCCGCTCGGCACGCCCCTGCTGGCCGGTCCCGGTGCGATCGCGGCGACCATCGTGTTCGTCCGGCAGGCCGACGGGCATCTCGGCGCCTACATCGCGCTGGCGCTCGCGATCGTGACCGTGCATTTCGTGCTGTACACGTGCATGCGCTTCTCCGGCGTGGTCATCCGGCTGATCAAGGAAAGCGGCATCACGCTGCTGGCGAAGATCGCCGGTCTGCTGCTCGCCGCGATCGCCGTCGAGCTGGTCGCGAATTCGGTGCAGGGCTTCATCGCGGGCGGCTAGCCCGGCGGCCCGCGCCGGAAAGTGTCGGTGGGGGTGCGTAGCGTGGGCGGCGATGGAAGGGGGCGGCGTGAAAGAACAGCTGGGGTTCGACTTCGGCGTCGAGCAACCGCAGCGGCTCACCAAGGTGTCGCCGGCGCGGCTGAGCACCTTTGACGATTGTCCGCGCCGGTACCGGCTGGCGTATCTGGATCGGCCGACGCCGCAGCGCACCGGGCCGTGGGCGCACAGCACGCTGGGCGCGGTGGTGCACAACGCGTTGCGTGCGCTTTTCGACCTGCCGGTGGCGAAACGGACGCC
Source organism: Streptomyces sp. AA4 (assembly GCF_000158875.1). Classification (NCBI taxonomy): domain Bacteria; kingdom Bacillati; phylum Actinomycetota; class Actinomycetes; order Kitasatosporales; family Streptomycetaceae; genus Streptomyces; species Streptomyces sp. AA4. Next base: position 777,635 of record NZ_GG657746.1, read on the forward strand.
GCAGCGGGCGATCGCGCTGGTGGCCGAGCACTGGAAGGACGCCGGTTTCGCGGACGACGACCAGGCCGCGCGCTACCGTGCGCGCGCGAAGGGCTGGGTCGCGGAGTACGTGGAGGACAACGACGTCAGCGACGATCCGGTGGGATTGGAACGCTGGGTTTCCGCCCCGGTCAGCACCACCGGCGGCCGCCCGACGATGATCATCGAAGGCCGCGCCGACCGGATCGACCAGCGCGGCGGCGAACTGGTGATCGTGGACTACAAAACCGGCCGCCGAGCTCCCGACGAACACGAGGCCCGGGCTTCGCAGGCGTTGGCGATGTACGCCGTCGCCGCGTCGCGCACTTTGCGCATGCCGTGCACGAAGGTCGAGTTGCACCATTTGCCGTCCGGCACGATCGCCGCCGCGGACCACACGCCGGAAACCTTGAAGCGGCACCTGGAACGCGCCGAGGAGACCGCCGGGGATTTGCGGGTGGCAGCAGATACCCTGGACGCAGGCGGCGACGGAGACGTGTTGTTCCCCGCCCGCCCCGACCGCCGCTGCGCATGGTGCGACTTCCGCCCGAGCTGCGTGGCGGGACAGCAGACCGCCCCTGCCGCGCAACCGTGGGATTTGCTTGCGCCGTAGGGGTTTCCCGAGATGTGGATTGGACCCGAGGATCGTGGCGTCACCGGACATTGAGGAAACGGCCCGTGGCGGGGTTGCCAGTGCGCGGGGGTCTGCGGCGGGCCGGAGTGCTGTGGGTGATGGATCGGTTCGTGGTGCTGTGGTTGAAGATCATGACGCAGCGGCCGAGGAACGCGGCGCGCGCGGGACGGTGGCTCAGGAGCGGAGTGTCCGCGGTGCCGTGGGGAAGGACATTGCCGCGGTGAGGAGTAGCCGGGTCGGGGATGGACGTTCTGTGGGTGGGGCCCGCGATGGTGACGCGGGCAGAAACGGCAGTGCTGCAGTGAACAGCGGCGAGTCGAACGGTGCGGCGGAGGATTACGCGGCTGTCGACGGCACGTCGGGTGTCGCTGACTTGGCAGGCGCGACCGGTGATGTGGAGGATCGCGCGGCTATTGGTCGTGATGCCTCGCTTCGGGAAGCCGCGAATGACCGCGCGGCAACGAGGCGCACGGCCGCAGTTATCCATGACTCAGGGGCAAACGGTCGTACCGTGAGCAATGCGGGAGAGGCTCGGTCTGTCTCGGCATCCGATGCTGCGGTTATCCATGGCTCGGCGTCGGCCAACGGCGCGGGAACTGATCGTGAGACTGTGGTTATGCATGACACGGCATCGCCCAACGGTGCGGAAACCAACGGCGCAACTGCGGTTATCCATGAAACCCCCACCCGCGACAACGCGACCGCAGGCGACGAAGCGGCAGCCAAGGCAACCCCCGAACGTCATGAGTCATCCGCGGGGCGCAAGCCCCGGGGAAGGTGGTGGCATGGGTTCACCGGCTCGGTCGCTGCGGGGATGGCCGTCCTTGCCGTAGGGGTGCTGATCGTGGGCGTGTTGTGTCTCGTGAACGGCGCACCAGGGCCTGGCGTGCTCAAGCTAGTCGGGCATCCGGTCGCGGCGGTGATTATGCTTGCGCTGCAACGGATTGCCGACCGTCGCGCTGGAAAGGCGGCGGTGGCGGCGGGGGTTGGCGTGCTGGTCGTCGCGGGGGTGGCGTTCAGTCTGTTGTGGTGGTTCTGACCAGGATCAGCGCAGGGCGGCGACGTTCTGGCCGCGTTGTTCCAGCAGGACTGGGCCCAGCGCGGTGAGGCGGACCGGGCCCGCATAGGCACCTCGGTCGATGCCGACTGTGCGCAGCGTCGCGCCGTTCGTTTCGTTCAGTACGGCCAGGCCGCCGCGGATGGGGACTACCAGCTGGGTCGCGAAGGTGATTCCGGGGCCGAGCGTGCCGTCCAGGGTCCAGCGTGGGGACAGGTCGTCTCGGGACAGCGCAACGGTTTTCGAGCCGGTGAACCAGTACATCCCGGCGGCGGTGCGGGTCGTCGCTTCGGTGCCGCCGACTGGGTCGTTCGCGGTGTCCGCGGCGGGGAGATCCATGGGGTAGGCCGCTTTTTGCGAACCGTCCGCGCCGTAGACGACGTACAGCTTCTGATCCGGCAGCAGCACCCCGGTCAGGTCGCCCGACATCGCGACGACCCGGGCCCGCTTGCCGGCCAGCAGGGCGGTGTAGGTGACCTTCGGCTCGTCCTCGTGTTCGGCGGTCGCTTTGTAGACGGTCAAGCGGTCCGTGCGGTCGCCGGGGCAGCGTTCGATCACGCCGATTTTGTCGGCGGCGGCTGCTACGGTTCCGTAAGTGCAGTTGGGGCGCGGTTGTTTGTTCGCGTTTTGCAGGAACGGGACTTTGCCGTACTCCATGCTCTTCACGAGATCGTCGCGCCACGTGTCGAGGAGATGTTTGCCGGTGGTCGTGACGTGACTGCCGTCGCTGACCAGGCGGGTGCCGAGTTCGGCGTCGCCGTTGCGCTGGGCGGTGATGCGGCCCGTGGCCGGGTCGAGCTGCGTGACCTCGCTGCAGCCCATGCTCTTGTGGTACACCGCGTTCACCCGGCCCCACGCGGCGTCCACTGTGCACAGTTGCAGGTTTTCGCGGGTGTAGTGCCAGCGGATCTGCCCGGTGAGCGGATCGCGACCGGCGACCTCGCTGCCGTCGGCGGTGGTGACGGTGTCGGACTGTCCGATCGGGATCGGCGTCGCGGCGCTCGGGGCCTGCCACAGCTGTGTCATCGACCCGGGAACGGAGGTCGGCGGCGCGGGGAGCGCGTGCGGCGGGTCGGCCAGTGCGCGGCTGGTGTGCAGGTTGTCGCTGGTGGCGGCGACGATCGCGGCGACCACCGCGACCACCACGACGATCGCCCCCGCGATCACCCGGTCCCGCCCCCGGTTCCACGGCGAGCGACGGGCTTTTCCTGGCGGCGCAACGGGATTCGCCGCGGAGGCGGTGCGGGGGAGGAGGGTTTCGGACCCGTAGGCCACGGCACTGCTGACCCCGGCGGGTTCGTCGGTGACGCGCGCGATCGGGCCGGTTTGTTCTTCGGGGGTGACCGGTGGGATCGCGGAACTGCTGCCCGCCGCGACGGAACCGGTGGCGGGAACGCCTGGTCCCTCGGACCTTTCGGCGGCTGTCGCGGGAAGACCGGAAGAATCGGCAGAAGTCGTGCCGGTTGGCGCGATCGGATCGGAAGCGGTCGGCGCGGACGAACTGCCTGCATCGCCGGATTCGGCGGTCAGCGCGCCTGGGTTTGCCGACGTGCTTCCAGCGGAGCCTGGGGTGGGCACGGAAGACTCGCCAGTTGGCGTGCGCGGCCTGGCGGGCTGCGGGCCAGTATCGGCCGATTTTCCGGCCGAGCCGGGGGCGGGGTCTGCGGAGCGTCCGTGCGTCCCGGCGGCATGGTGACCCGGGATCGCCGACGTGCTTTCGGCAGCGCCCAGGGCGGAAGCAGGAGAGTCGGCAGGTGGCATGCCGGGCCCAGCGCTCTGCGGACTTGCAGCTGAACTTCCGGCAGAGCCAGAGGAAGCCGCGGAGGCGTCAGCAGAGGTTTTGTGCGGTTCAGCAGTATGCCGACCCGGGATCGCCGACGCGGCGGGAGTGCTTCCAACGGAGTCCGAGCCTGCCGCGGAAGCACCCGCAGCAGGCCCATCCGCTCCACCGGAAGCCGCAGAACCACTGAAAGCCACTGAACCACCGGAGGTCGGCTCGACATCCGAAGACGGCAAAGCCCTGTCCCGGTCAGCGGAAGCCGGCTCGCCCGAGGTCGGTGCCCCAGCCGGAATATCCGGCCGGGGGCGTTCGTCGGGAGTGCCCGCTACGTTCGATCCGGGTTCGGGGGGCGTTTCGTCGGTGCCGTTCCCGTGGTCGTTCACGTAACTGACTCCCGGTGTGTCGCTCAGTCTGCCGACGCAGGTGTATCAGATGCGGAGGGACGGCGGCGACGGCGGCGGCGTGCCGGGCGGTCTCCGGTCTCTCCGGAGTCGGACGTCGTCGCGGGAGTGGCGTTGCCCGCGGAGGTCGCCGGGCCCGTCGCGTCGGCTCCCGAGCGGGTGCGGCGGCGCGTGCGGGGGCGGTCCTCTTGCTGGTCCGAAGCGGACGAGGCAGCGGCGGCGTCCGCGGCTTCGACTGCGGCGGCCGAGCGGGCACCGCCGCGGGTGCGCTTGCGCGGGGCGCGGTTCCGCTTGCGCGGGGCTTCCTCGTCCGAAGCCGACGGCCCGGAAGCAGCAGAGCCGCGACGGCCTCGGCGTTTGCCGCCCAGGTCCTCTTCCTTCTCGGCGGACAGGCCGGCTCGCGTGCGCTTCGACAGCGGCAGGCGGCCCTTCGTGCCCTCCGGAATGCCCAGGTCGCTGAACAGGTGCGGCGACGACGAGTACGTCTCCACCGGCTCCGCCAGGTCGAGGTTCAGCGTGTCGGAAATCAGCTTCCAGCGCGCTTCCTCGTCCCAGTCGACCAGAGTGATCGCGACGCCGGTGCGGCCCGCGCGGCCGGTGCGGCCGATGCGGTGCACGTAGGTCTTCTCGTCCTCCGGGCACTGGTAGTTGATCACGTGCGTGACGTCGTCGATGTCGATGCCGCGCGCCGCGACGTCGGTCGCCACCAGTACGTCGACCTTGCCCGAGCGGAACGCGCGCAGCGCCTGCTCGCGCGCGCCCTGTCCGAGGTCGCCGTGCACCGCGGCGGCCGCGAAACCGCGTTCCACCAGGTCGTCGGCGATCTTCTGGGCGGTGCGCTTGGTGCGGCTGAAGATCATCGTGAGCCCGCGGCCCTCGGCCTGCAGCGCCCGCGCGATCAACTCCGTCTTGTCCATCGAGTGCGCCCGGTAGACGAACTGCGCCGTGCGCTCGTGGATCGCGCCCGCGTCGTTCTCCTCGGCCCGGATGTGCGTGGGCTGGTTCAGGAACGTCCGCGCGAGCGTGATGATCGGGCCCGGCATCGTGGCGGAGAACAGCATCGTCTGCCGCTCGTCCGGCACCATCCGGAGGATCCGCTCGATGTCCGGCAGGAAGCCGAGGTCCAGCATCTCGTCGGCCTCGTCCAGGACGAGGCCGCGGATCTTGCCGAGCACCAGGTGCTGCTGCTCGGCGAGGTCGAGGAGCCGGCCCGGCGTGCCGATGACGACGTCGACGCCCTTGCGCAGCGCCTCGATCTGCGGCTCGTACGGCCGCCCGCCGTAAATGGCCAGCGTGCGGATGCCGAGGTGCTTCCCGGCGCCCTTCAGGTCGTTCGCGACCTGGATGCACAGCTCGCGCGTGGGCACCACGACCAGCACCTGCGGGGTGCCGTCGCCGGGCACCTGCACGCGGTGCAGCAGCGGGACGCCGAAGCCGAGCGTCTTGCCCATGCCGGTGCGGGCCTGGCCGATGAGGTCGTCGCCGGCCATGGCGAGCGGCAGGGTCAGCGCCTGGATGGCGAACGTGTGCTCGATGCCCGCTTCGGCGAGCGCTTTGACGATTTCGGGCTTCACTCCGAACGACTCGAACGTCGGTGCCTCTTCGGTCACCGGGGCACCGGCCTGCAGCGGGTGCGACGTGTCCAGCGCGGCCGGACCGTTCTCGCTGTGCTCGAGGGCGACAGCGGCGGTGGCCTGCGCGGGTTCGGTCTGTTCGGTTGTGGACTGTTCTGCGGTCAGGGTGATCGCCTCTCTCGTGACCAGCGCGCACAGGCCGGGTTGTCACTCGACACTCGACCGGGGGCCTGACTCGCACCGCGGCCTCTGCTGTGGAGGCCGGTGGTGCCGGAGCCGCCCTCCCGGGAATGCCGCTGGGAGGCGTGCACGCACACTTGCGGCGAACCCCGGCCGCCCTGGTGGCACCGGCCGTTCGCCTGGTTCCCGCCGCTCCTGGGACCTCTCGGAAAAGGACGTCCGGCGCGGCGAAGCTCTGTTTATCCGTCCCCACTGTACCTGGTCAGGTGTTTTCCGGGGAATACCGGGAGCGGCGGCGCGGCGTGGGATCGGTCTCTTAGCGGCACGGGCCTGCGGTTCGGCGATACCCTCGTCGCCGTGACCGACCCCGCCGAAGCCGCGCCCGAAGCGCCGTCCGCGCCCGCCGTCTCCCCGCCCACGATCAGCGAAGGCGTCGTCGACCTGCTCGGCGTGATCGCCTACCTGGAGCTGTCCGCGTTCGACCGGATGGCCGAGGACGCCCGCAGCGCGCCGACGCTGGCCGGCCGCGCGGCGCTCGCCTCGATGGCGGCCGCCGAGATCGGGCACCTCGATCTGCTCTCGAAGCATCTGGCCGCGAACGGCGTCGCGGTCGAGGACGCGATGGCCCCGTTCGTGTCCCAAGTGGACGCCTGGCACGCCTCCACCCGGCCCAAATCGTGGCTGGAATCGCTGGTCAAGGCGTATGTCGGCGACGGGCTCGCGGCCGATCTCTACCGCGAGGTCGCCAGCTGGCTCGACCCCGAGACCAAGGACCTGGTGCTGACCGTGCTCGCCGACACCGGGCACTCGGCGTTCGCCGAACGCGAAGTCGCGGCCGGGATCAAGGCCGATCCGAAGGCCCGCGACAAGCTCGCGCTGTGGGGCCGCCGGCTGCTCGGCGAGGCGCTCACCCAGGCGCAGTACGTGGTGGCCGAACGCGACGGCCTGGCCGAACTGATCGTCGCCGGCTCGGGCGATCTTGCGGGAATCGGCGCGTTGTTCCGCCGGTTGCAGCAAGGGCACACCAAGCGCATGCAGGCGCTGGGGCTGGGCTGAGCGAGTGGTCGCGAGTCACCTTCTGGTCGCGCGCCACCGCGGCGGCCCGCTTCGGTTAGCCTTGCCGGGCTTAGTCACAACGAGTTTCCAGCGGAGGTCCCACGTGGAGGTCAAGATCGGCATCAAGGACACGCCGCGCGAGCTGGTGGTGTCCAGTGGCCAGACTCCCGAAGAGGTGGAGAAGCTGGTCGCCGAGGCGCTGACGGCCGGTGACGGGCTCTTCCGCCTCAACGACGAGAAGGGCCGCAAGTACCTGGTCCCGTCCGACCGCATCGCGTACGTCGAGATCGCCCCGTCCGACGTCCGCAAGGTCGGGTTCGGCGTCGGCGACTGACCCAGCTTCAAAGTCCGTGAAGGGCTCCTTGAGGGAATCTGATTCCCTCAAGGAGCCCTTCACGGCTTTTCGGGGACCGGTCAGGCGGTGGCTTCCTCGACTTCGGCGAGGGACTTCGGGACCGCGAACGGGGGCGTGGACGTGCCGGTGAGCCGGTAGCGGCCCCACGGGTCCGGATCGGACAGTTCGCCCTCGGCCGTGTGCTCGCCGATCCGCACCTCGCACGCCTTCTTGCGCCCGCCGACCGCCTCGGCCAGCTTCGGGTTCGCGGCGACGCGGCCGTACCAGTGGTAATACCCGTCGATCGGCTGGAAATAGCCGCGCAGATCGACCTCGGCGGGCAGCTGCTCGCCGTCGACGACCAGCGTCGCGGTGCCCGTGTAGCCGTCTTCGTCGCTCATCCGGGGTCCTCTCGTCAGCCGGCCTCGTTGCCGGCGGCGGTGTCGTTCTCGGTGCGTCCGAGCTGGACGACCTTGTTCTCCTCGAGCGGCAGGTTCGGGTCGATCACCACGCCTTGCTGACGGGTGAGCCCGTCGATCGCCGCCCAGATGATCTGGGTGAGGTACTCGACCACCGAATCGCGGCCCATCGAGCGCCGGTCCAGCCACCATTCCCCGGTGCTCTGGACCATGCCGACGATCCCGTGCGCCCACGGTTCGGCCGCGCCGGAGTCCATGTTGAACATCCGCATGTAGTCGCCGAGCAGGGCGGTCAGCGCGGTGGCGATGACCTCCTTGTCCTCCGCGACGACGTCCGAATCGGCGTTTTTGCCCGGCAGTCCGCCGTGGGCCAGCAGCCGGTACAGGTTCGGATGTTCCTCGATGACGCCGAAGAACGCGTCGAGCGCCATCCGGATCCGCGGGACCGGCGCGAGTTCCGCGTTGATCGCCGGGATCAGGCGTTCGAAAAGGATCTCCGTGCCGCGCTGGCCGAGCGCGACGTACAGGTCGGCCTTGTCCTCGAAATGCCGGTACAGCACGGGTTTCGTGACGCCCGCTTCCGCGGCGACGTCCTCCATGCCGAGGTCGGGGCCGTGCGCGTCGAGCGCGCGCAGAGCCGCTTCGACGAACTCCGCGCGGCGGGCGATGCGGTGCTTGCGCCAGCGATCGCGGCGGGCGTCCCCGGTGCCGCCGGAGCCCGTCTCGGTGTCGGCTGCCTGCTTGCCGGACTGCTTGCTGGAGCGCTTGACACGTTCGATCACGGCGGTCATGCTACCAGAGGTAACTGTTACCACGGGTTACATGTTCTGGAGCACATTCCCGTGGCGGCAGGCGGGACGCGGCTTCTCGATTCAACGGCGAGTCAGGCGCTGGAAAGGGGCTGATGATGACGCGGACGCTCAAGGTGACCGACCGGGAGGCGACGGCACAGCGGTTGCTGAAGTCGGCGGCGAACAAGTTCTACGACCCGGATGTCGACATCGACTGGGACGCGCCGCTCGTCGAGGGCAAGCGGTACATCCTGCCGGAGCGCTCGTCGCTCTACGGCACTCCGCTGTGGGACCGGCTGAGCCCGGAACAGCGGATCGAGCTGGGCAAACACGAGATGGCCAGCATCGCGACCACCGGGCTGTGGTTCGAGATCCTCCTGATGCAGATGCTGCTCAAGGAGGTCTACGAGCAGGACCCGACGACGGCGCACGCGCAGTTCGCGCTCACCGAGATCGCCGACGAATGCCGGCACTCCACGATGTTCGCGCGGATGTCGGCGCGGATCGGCTGCCCGACCTATGGTCCGGTGCCGGTGCTGCGGCAGTTCGCGAAGCTGATGCCGACCATTTCCTACGGCCCGGCGCGCTACGGCGCGATCCTGGTCGCCGAGGAGGTGCTCGACCGGCTGCAGCGCGAGCAGATGAACGACGACCAGATCCAGCCGCTGGTCCGGATGGTCAACCGGATCCACGTGCTGGAGGAGGCGCGGCACGTCACCTTCGCCCGCGAGGAAGTCACCCGCGGCATGGCGAAGCTCGGCCGCGCGGAGGTCGCCTACCAGCAGTTCAGCATCGCGCTGATCTCGTACTTCGTGACGCGGGCGTTCATCAACCCGAACGTCTACAAGGCGGTCGGGATCCGGCCGCGCGAGGGCGTCGAGACGGCGCTGAACAACCCGCACTGGCGCGCGACGATCGCGTGGGCCGGGGAGAAGATCATGCCGTTCCTGCAGGAGTCCGGGCTGGTCGGGTTGCCGGGGAAGCCCTTCTGGCGCAAGTCTTTCCTGTTGGCGGAGGGCAAATGACTACCGTCGAGCGGCTGCGCAATCCGGCTCGGGAGCATCGGTTCGTGACCAGCGACGGCTGTGCGCTGCACGTCGAGCTGAGCGGTCCGGCCGACGCCGCGGTGACGCTGGTGCTGGTGCACGGCTGGACGCAGGACCACCGCACGTGGGACGGCGTCATGGAGCACCTCGGCCCCGGCGTCCGGACGCTGCGCTACGACCTGCGCGGGCACGGCGGTTCCGCGCCCGCGACCAAGGAAACCGGGACGATTCCGCGGCTGGCCGACGATCTGGCCGAGCTGATCGCCGCGCGCGTGCCGTCGGGTCCGCTGGTGCTCGCCGGGCATTCGATGGGCGGCATGACCATGATGGCGCTGGCCGAACGGCATCCGGAACTGGTCCGGGACCGGGTGGTCGGCGCGGCGTTCGTGGCGACGTCGTCGGGGCAGATGGACCGGATCACGTTGGGGCTGCCCGGAATGGCCGGCCAGTTCTCCGCGCGGTTCGAGCGCCGGCTGGCGAAGGCGTTGTCGCACCGCAAGGGCGAGCGGCTGCCGCTGAGCCCGGCGATGGTGCGTTCGGGCGCGCGGTTCCTCGTTTTCGGCGACCACCCGCGCCGGGCGGACCTCCGTCTGGTGGCGGATCAGCTGTTGTGCGCGCATCCGGCGAGCCTCGGCGCGTTCCAGGACGCGATTTCGACGCACGACCGCCGCGTCGCGCTGGCGACCCTGCGCGGTACCCCGTCCGTGGTGCTGGCGGGGGAGAAGGACCGGCTTTGCCCGCTGCCGCACGCGAAAGTGATCGCGGACGAGCTGCCGGACGCGGAGTTCGTCCGTTTTCCCGGAGCCGGGCACATGCTGCCGCAGGAACGGGCGGGCGAGGTAGCGACCCGGATCGGTGCTTTGCTGCGGGTTTCGTGACCCTTCGCGTTCGCGCTCGTACCTGACTGTCGGCTGTTCCCGGCCGCCCGGCGCTGTCACGCTGGGTGGCTGGGACATCGCCGACAGGCAGGACGGGCATGGGGCAGCCACTGAGCGCGCACGTCAACCGGAGCCTGATGGCGATTTCCCGGCGGGCGGAAAGCGTGGACCGGCACACGCTGGCGAAAACCTTCGTGGTGGCCGGGTCGTTCTCGGCGATGCTGCATTCCGCCGACCACCAGATCCTGTACGGCCGCCGCGGCACCGGCAAAACGCACGCCTTGCTGTACCTGGCCGATCTGGTCGAGGAAACCCACGACGTCGCGGTGTACCTGGATTTGCGCACGATCGGGTCCACCAGCGGCCGGTACGCGAATCAGCAGCTGCCGGTGCCGCTGCGGGGGACTCAGCTGCTGGTCGACACGTTGGAAGCGGTGCACGAACAGCTGCTGACCACGGCGATCGAGACGCGGGTTTCCGACCAGGAAGGCTTGTTGCAGGGCCTGGACGAGCTGACCGAGGCGGCGACGACGGTCGAGGTCGTCGGCAATGTCGAGCGGGAGACGACTGTCGGCGGTTCTGCCGAGCAAGCGACGAGCGCGGGTGCGTCGGCGTCCTGGGGACCGGGCGGTCCGCGCGGCCGGGTATCGATGTCGGGCAGCAGCCGACATTCGGTGACCGCTTCGGATCGCTTGCGGCGCACCGGAACCGAGCATCACCAGGTCATTTTCGGGCCGCTCAGCCGGGCGCTGGCGCGGATCACCGCCGCGTTGGCCCCGGCTCGGCTGTGGTTGCTGCTGGACGAGTGGAGTTCGATTCCCCTTGAGCTGCAACCGTTGCTGGCGGATCTGCTGCGCCGCAGCGTGCTCCCGACGCGTGGCACGACGGTCAAGATCGCAGCGATCGAACGCCGGTCCCGGTTCCGCGAACCAGGCTGCGAAGGGGATTACGTCGGCATCGAGGTCGGCGCGGACGCGGCCTCCGCGGTCAGCTTCGACGACGTGCTCCTCTTCGACCACGGCCGAACCCAGTCGAGGCAGTTTTTCGCCGAACTGTTCCTCAATCACGTACGACCGCGGATGCCGGTGACCGACGACGCCGCGGAATTCGTGGCGACCGCGTTCAGCCGTACCGCGTTTCCCGAACTCGTGCGCGCGGCCGAAGGCGTGCCCCGCGACGCGATCAACATCGCCGCGTTGGCCGCGCAGCACGCGAACACGGCGACGATCGGGATCCGGCACGTCCGGCAGGCCGCACAGGATTGGTATCTGCGGGACAAGTACGCCGCCCTCGACGGGAACGAACCGGCCCTGACGACGCTTCGGTGGCTGGTGGACGAGGTCGTAGGCCGCCGGCGCTCCCGCACCTTTCTGCTGGACCACGCGAGCGGCGCGCACGACGAGACCATCCGCGATCTGTACGACGCGCGGCTGATTCACCTGGTGCGGCGCGGCATCGTCAACCGGAAGCGGCCGGGAACGCTCTACGACGGGTTCGCCATCGACTACGGCTGTTACGCCGCCTTGCTGCCGGAGGGCGAACAACCGTATCGGAGCAGCAAATCCGACGCCTGGCTGACCGATCCGAGCGGCGCGCTGCCGGACCATCTCGAGCAGCTGCTGGTCGAACTTCCCGGCGCGGCGAGGTCGGTGCCCCGCCAGCGAAAACCGCGCGAATGAACTAGCGGAGCCGGTCGAGGGCGGCGACGGTGGCCGGGACGTCCTCCCAGATCGGCGAGTGCCCGGTCTCGACGGTGACGAGTTCGGCGTCCGGAAGATGGTCGACCAGGTGCTGAGCGTCCGCGAGCGTGCGGGCGCGATCGTGGATTCCGTGCAGCACGGTGACCGGGCAGCGGATCGAGGCCAGCCGCGGCGTGAGGTCGAGATCCCGTTGGCTCGTCAGGACTTCGAGCGCGGCTTCGGCCGGGACGCGGGCGGCGTAGCCGAGCAGTTCAGCGCGCAGGTCCGGCGGCAGCGGATGCGCGAAGGATCGGTCGAGGATCGCCGCGTGCAGGTCGGGACCCCAGTCGGTGGCGATCGTGGCGAGGATCCGGTCGACGTCGCCGTGGCCGCGCATGTGCGCGCCGGTGTTCGCGAGCAGCAGCCCGGACACCAGCTCCGGCCGCGTCGCCGCGACCATCGCCGCGACGCAGCCGCCGGTGGAGTGTCCGATCAAGGTGACCGGACCGTCGAGCTGCTCGATCCGGTCCGCGACTCGTGCCGCGACGTCCTCGATCCGCCACGGGCCTGGCGCGGTCATCCAGTCGACCGCGTCCAGTCCGTCCGGCAGCGCGGCGGCGAGCGGTGCGTAGAGCCGCGGGCTGCAGAGCGTGCCCGGCACCGCGATCACTGGGTCAGTTGTCCTTCAGCGGGAAACCGCCGCCGATGCCGCGCCACGCGAGGTTCGCGGTGAGCGCCACCGCGTCCTCGCGGCTCATCGACTGGTTGTGCTGCAGCCAGTAGCGCGCGCTGACCTGGCTCATCCCGACCAGGCCGACCGCCAGCAGCCGCGCCTTCTCCTCGTCCAGACCGGCGTCGGAGGTGATCGTCTCGGTGATGGCCTCGACGCTGGCCGAGGTCGCGCGGTCGACCGCCTCCTGCACGGCGGGCTCGCCGCGGAGGTCGGACTCGAAGACCATGCGGAACGCGCCCGCGTCGTTGTTCACGAAGTCGAAGAACGCCCCGACCGTGGCCGGGACGCGCTGGCGGTTGTCCGTGGTGGAGTTCAGCGCGCCCTGCACCCGGCCGACCAGGTCGTCGACGTGGCTTTCCAGCAGCGCGATGTACAGGTCGAGCTTGCCGGGGAAGTGCTGGTAGAGCACCGGCTTGCTGACGCCGGCCTCTTCGGCGATCTCGTCCATCGCCGCCGCGTGGTAGCCGTGCTCGGCGAAGACGCGCTGCGCGGCCGTCAGCAACTGGGCCCGGCGCTCGGTCCGGGGCAACCGGACGCCTCGTTGCAGTCGCGCCATCTCCGTCATTCTTCCTCCGTCCGCAGCCTTCGCCGGGCGGGTTCACCACCGCGTGAAGTGAATCTGACATTACTCGTGGGTACGCCCGAAATGCCAAGGGTCAGGCATCCTGGACTGGTGACGACCACGACCTCCCGCCCAGCCGCCGCGGCGGCGGTCCGCCCTCCGGTGACCCAGGTGCCATTGTCGACTACGCCCCTTCCGCCGCTCGACGGGGCGCTGCCGGCTTGGCCGGGAACGGTCGAAGACGGCCTGCACATCCGGCACACGCCCGGCCCGGACGGCACGCCCGCGGTGTACGTGCACGGGCTCGGCGGTTCGTCCACGAACTGGACCGACCTCGCCGCGCTGCTCGCCCCGACCGCCGCCGGACAGGCCGTTGACCTGCCCGGATTCGGTTATTCGGAGCCTGCGGAAGGGTTCGCGTACAGCCTCGACGACCACGCCGACGTCATCGCGGGCAGGCTGGAGCGGCTCGGGAAACCGGTGCACCTGCTCGGCAACTCGATGGGCGGCGCGATCTCGCTGCTCGTCGCGGCGCGGCGGCCGGAGCTGGTGAGAACTCTCACCCTGATTTCCCCGGCGATGCCGGACCGCCGCCCGGACCCGCGCCGGCTGTCCGATCCGCTGATGGCGCTGGCGTACCTCCCGGTGGTCGGGGCGCGGGTGCGCCGCCGGATGGCCGGGATGACCGCCCGCGAACGCGCCGCGCAGGTGATCAAGCTGTGCTTCCACGATCCGTCGCGGTTCCCCGACGCCCGGCTCGACGAACTGGTCGAGGAGCACGCCGCGCGCGCCGGGTTCCCGTGGGCGCTGGCCGCGATGGAACGGAGCACGTTCGGCATCTTCCGGCGGTGGACCGCGCTCGGCGCCGCGTCGCTGTGGTCGGTCGCCAAACAGGTCCAGGCCCCGACGCTGGTCGTCTGGGGACTCCACGACCGGGTGATCTCGGTCAAGCGTGCGCCGCGGACGGCGCAGACGATTCCGCACGCCCGGATGCTGGTCCTGCCGCGCACCGGACACGTCGCGCAGATGGAGCGTCCGCAGGTCGTCGCCCGCGCGGTGCTCGGGCTGTGGGAGGGCGCGGACAAGGGCTCCTGGTAGCCCGAACGGGGGACCGCGGATCGCCGGGGAGCCCGCCAGTCGCTGCCGGGAAGGTCGCCGCGGTGTGGCACCCTGGGTCGGTGGACCGGCTGAAGCAGGACGCGCGAGCGAAGGACCGGCGGGGCCCGACCACCGGGTCGGCCCGGCGTTCGGCGTCCTCCGGGTCCGCCGATCCGGAGTCCGACTCTCCGCGCGTCGGCCAGTACCGGCCCGCGCGGAAACCGGCACAGCGCGTCGGCGACGACCGGTACCGGCCGGGCAGCAGGCGCACCAGCGCCGAGCCGCTGGCCGCCGCCTGGAAACCCAAGGACGCCGACTCCGAGAAGCGTCCGGCGCCGAAGAAGAAGCAGTCGCCGTTCGCCCGGTTCGTCAAGACGTACGGCTGGCGCGTGTACGCGCTGCCGATCCTGGCCGTGATCACCGTGCTGGTCGCGGTCAACACCGCCTCCGGCCCGTCCGACGCGGGCCTGGCCGGCAGCGGGGGAGAGGTCGCGTCCGGCGATTCGTCCTCGGGCGCGATCGACGGCGGCGGCGGGATCCCGGAGAACCCCGCGCAGCCGGTGAACCTCAACGTGCCCACCGCCGACCTGCCCAGCGGCGGCCCGTTCACGCAGACCGGCAAGGGCACCTGGCACGTCGTGCCCGGGTCCGGCGACGTCGTGGGCAAGGCCGGGAAGCTCTACACCTACACCGTCGAGGTCGAGGACGGCATCGATCCGGCGAGCTACGCCGGCGACGACAGCTTCGGGACCGCCGTGCAGGGCATTTTGTCCGATCCGCGCAGCTGGACGTGGAACGGCGAGATCCGGTTGCAGCGGGTCGACGCGAGCTATCCGAACCCGAGTTTCCGGGTGAGCCTCACCACGCCGGACACCACGCACCGGCCGGACGCGTGCGGGTTCCAGATCAAATTCGAGGCGTCGTGCTACCGGCGCAGCATGGGCCGGGTGCTGATCAACTTGTCGCGCTGGGTGCGCGGCGCGAAGGTCTACGGCTCGGACATGACCGGGTACCGGCAGTACGCGATCAACCACGAGGTCGGGCACGCGCTGGGCAACAATCACGTGGGCTGCCCAGGAAACGACCAGCCGGCTCCGGTGATGATGCAGCAGTCGTTCGGCGTGGCCGACGACTACGTGGCGATGCTCAACAACATCCCCGGCGGCGACAAGGGCAAGGTCGCCGCGGACCACCGCGTGTGCAAGCCGAACGCGTGGCCGAACCCGACCCCGCCGGGCCAGTAACAACGTCCCACGATCTGAGAGCAGGGAAGTGTCCCTTGCGGGCGGGCGTTGAACATACTGGGATCGACTACGCGACCCGTGCGAGTATGGAGGACCCGATGTCAGACACGGCACTGCCGCCGCTCGTCGAGCCGGCAGCCGAGCTCACCAAGGAAGAGGTGGCCCGGTACAGCCGTCACCTGATCATCCCGGACGTCGGGGTGGTCGGGCAGAAGCGGTTGAAGAACGCGAAGGTCCTGGTCATCGGTGCGGGCGGCCTCGGAAGCCCGGCGCTGCTGTACCTGGCGGCGGCCGGCGTGGGCACGCTCGGCATCATCGACTTCGACGTCGTCGACGAATCCAACCTGCAGCGCCAGGTGATCCACGGCCAGTCCGACGTCGGCAAGCTCAAGGCCGCGTCGGCGCAGGAGTCGATCGCCGAGATCAACCCGCTGGTCAAGGTGCACCTGCACACGGAGCGCCTGGAGTCGGCGAACGCGCTGGAGATCTTCGCCCAGTACGACCTGATCCTCGACGGCACCGACAACTTCGCGACCCGCTACCTGGTCAACGACGCGGCGGTGCTGCTCGGCAAGCCGTACGTGTGGGGTTCGATCTTCCGGTTCGAAGGCCAGGTGAGCGTCTTCTGGGAAGACGCTCCGAACGGCAAGGGTCTCAACTACCGGGATCTGTACCCCGAGCCGCCGCCTCCCGGCATGGTCCCGTCCTGTGCGGAAGGCGGAGTGCTTGGCGTGCTCTGCGCGTCGATCGGCTCGATCATGGTTACCGAGGCGATCAAGCTCATCACCGGCATCGGAGAGCCCCTGCTGGGCCGGTTGATCTCCTACGATGCGCTGGAGATGAAGTACCGCGAGGTCAAGATCCGCAAGGACCCGGAGACCCCGAAGATCACGGAACTGATCGACTACGAAGCCTTCTGCGGCGTCGTGTCGGACGAAGCCGCCTCGGCCGCCTCCGGGAGCACTCTGACCCCGGCGGAACTGAAGGCCAAGTTCGACGCGGGCGAGGACTTCGCCCTGATCGACGTCCGCGAACCGCACGAGTACGAGATCGTCAACATCAAGGGCGCTACGCTGATCCCGAAGGACCGCATCCTGTCCGGCGAGGCACTGGCGGAGCTGCCGCAGGACAAGCCCATCGTCCTGCACTGCAAGTCCGGCGCCCGCTCGGCGGAAGCACTGGCGGCCCTGCACGCAGCCGGTTTCAAGGACGCCACCCACTTGGGCGGCGGAGTCCTGGCCTGGGCCCGCCAAATCGACCCAAGCCTGCCGACTTACTGAGCACCGGCAAAGCCCGTGAAGGGCTCCTTGAGGGAATCTGATTCCCTCAAGGAGCCCTTCACGGCTTTCCAGGTCCGTGAGGGCCACCTTCACGGACTCTGAGTCCCTCAGGGTTCCCCTCACGACACTCCCGCTGCCCCGCCGCCCCCCGCCCCGGGATGCGCCCCAATGCCACATTGGGTGCGTCCCACGCAACGAACGCCACATTGGGTGCGCCAGACGCACCGAACGCCACATTGGGTGCGTCGCATGCACCCAATGCCACATTGGGGCGCTCCCCGGCCGCCGCTCCACTCAAAGCAACCACGCACCCAAGCCGCGCAAAAACCGCCGCCGCTGCACCCAAATACCGGGGGCACCCACCCCTCCCCCAACCCCGATACGAAGCCGCCCTGCGG
>NZ_GG657746.1:794896-865040 GCF_000158875.1 Streptomyces sp. AA4
GTCAGCACAATCAACCTTCGGGGTGCCCCACGCAACCAGGGGCGGCGCAATGTCGCCCGCCAGGGCGACGAGCCGAACCCCCACCCATTGACCAGCGAGTCTCCCCAATAACCCCACCCCCACCGGGGTAACCTCCCCCTTTGTGCGGTCAATCCTGGAACGTCCCCCCAACCGCGTCTGCTCCGCGTTCGGCAGCGACGCCGACGCCATCACCCTTCTCCCGGACTCCGAAACCTGGCACGCCGGAGAAGTGGTCTTCAAACGCGTAACCGACCGCTCCCAAGCCCTCTGGACCGCCCGGGCCCTGGACTTCGCCGAAGACCCCGGCCTCCGCATCTCCAAACCGATCCGTTCCCGAGACGGCCGCTGGATCGTCGGAGACTGGTCCGCCTGGCGCTACCTCCCCGGCACCACCGAACACCGCTGCGACGAATCCGTCCTGGCCGCGGTCCGCCTGCACCGGGCCACCGCGGACCTGCCCCGCCCGGACTTCCTCTCCGCCCGGGACGACCGAGACGCGATAGCCGACCGCATCGCCTGGGAAGAACTAGACCGCCCCCTTCCCGAGGAAAAAGGCGGCCGCTGGTTCGAAATCCTCGCCCCCAGCCGCCGCCCGATCAAACTCCCGCACCAAGTCGCCCACGGCGAACTCCTCGCGGGCCTGCTCTTCGACGGCGACGCCGCTCCCGGCGTGGTCGATTTCGTCCCGTACTACCGCCCCGGCGAATGGGGTGCGGCGATCGCCGCGGTCGACTCCCTGATCTGGGGCGGAGCCACCGGAGCGCTGCTGGAACGCTGGGCGCACCTCCCCGAGTGGCCCCAGCTCCTGCTGCGTGCCATTCTCTTCCGTCTCGCCGAACACGCACTGGACCCCAAGTCCACGAACGCCGCGCTGGACGGCCTGCGCGCCGCCGCCCGCGAGGTCAGCGCGATCCTCTGACTCACCGCGCGCCCCCGGTGTGACGGCGGGCAATGTCAACTGCCTGAAACATTCCGGCACTTCTAGGTAACACGGCGTCCTTACCGTCGGGTCATCGCCGACTCGAGGAGCGCCTGTGCCGCACGTCGACACACATTGCCCGTACTGCGCTCTGCAGTGCGGGATGCGCCTGGACGAGACCCGGGTCACACCAAGGGATTTCCCGGTCAACGCGGGCGGTCTGTGCCAGAAAGGCTGGACGTCCGGCGCGCTGCTGGAATCCGCTGCCCGGCTGACCTCGCCACTGCTCCGCCGGGACGGGGAACTGCAGCCGGTTTCCTGGGACGAGGCACTGGATTTCGTCGCGGACCGGCTGCTCGCCTCGCGCCGGGAGCACGGCGCGGACTCGGTCGCCGTGTTCGGCGGCGGCGGACTCACGAACGAAAAGGCTTACCTGCTCGGGAAATTCGCACGGGTCGCGCTCGGGACGTCGCAAATCGACTACAACGGCCGGTTCTGCATGTCCTCCGCCGCGGCGGCCGGGATGCGCGCGTTCGGCGTGGACCGCGGACTTCCATTCCCGGTCACCGATCTCGCGAACGCGGACGTCGTCCTGCTCGCCGGAGCGAATCCGGCCGAGACGATGCCGCCGTTCATGCAGCATCTGGACAACGCGGAACTGATCGTGGTCGACCCGCGCCGCACGCCGACCGCCGAACGGGCGACGTTGCACCTCGCGCCGGCTCCGGGAACGGATCTCGCGCTGGCGTTGGGAATTCTGCACGCGGTCGTCGCCGAGGGGCACCTCGACAAGTCCTATGTGGATCTTCGGACGACCGGATTCGACGAGATGTGGCGCATCGCCGCGACGTGGTGGCCGGAACGAGCCGAGCGGGTGACCGGGGTCTCGGCCGCGGATCAGCGGCGGGCCGCGGAAATGCTGGCCCGGGCGGGCAACGCGTATGTGCTTACCGCGCGCGGGACGGAACAGCACGCGTCCGGCACCGCGACGGTCGGCGGGTGGATCAACCTCGCCCTCGCACTGGGATTGCCCGGGCGCGCCGGGTCCGGTTTCGGCTGTCTGACCGGGCAGGGCAACGGCCAGGGCGGACGCGAGCACGGCCAGAAGGCGGATCAGCTGCCGGGCTATCGCAAGATCGACGACCCGGCGGCGCGGGCGCAGGTCGCCCAGGTTTGGGGCGTGGAACCGGAAAGCCTGCCAGGACCTGGTCGCTCGGCGGTCGAGTTGCTCGACGCGCTGGGCGAGTCGATCAAGGCGTTGCTGGTATTCGGGAGCAACCCGGTCGTGTCGGCCCCACGCTCGTCCCGAGTGCAGGAACGGTTGGCCGGACTGGATCTTCTCGTGGTCGCGGACTTCGTCTTGTCGGAGACCGCCGAGCTGGCCGACGTGGTTTTCCCGGTGCCGCAATGGGCCGAGGAGGAAGGCACGTTGACCAACCTCGAAGGCCGGGTCCTTTTGCGGCAACGGTCGATCGACCCGCCGGACGGAGTGCGCAGCGATCTGTCGCTGTTGCGGGAGCTCGCGGTCCGAATTGGACAGCCCGCGGAGAGGTTCCCGGATGACGCGGCGGAGGTTTTCGAGGAATTGCGTGCCGCGTCGAAGGGCGGAGCCGCGGACTACTCCGGGGTGACTTACGACCGGCTGCGGTCCGGAGAAGCACTGCACTGGCCGGTTCCCGGCGAGACCCACCCGGGCACGCCGCGCATGTTCCTCGACGGATTCGCGCATCCGGACGGCCGGGCGCGGTTCGCGGGCGTCGACCACAGCGGACCCGCCGAGCTGCCGGACGAAGCGTTCCCGTTGCAGGCGACGACCGGCCGGGTGCTGCAGCACTACCAATCCGGTGCGCAGACCCGCCGGATCGCGGAGCTGACGGCGGTCGTCCCGGAGGTGTTCGTCGAGGTGCATCCGGATACCGCGGCGCGGTCCGGACTGGCCGACGGCGACCGCGCGGTGGTGCGGTCGCGGCGCGGCGAGACCGTCGCGCAGGTGCGGTGCGTCCCGTCGATGCGGGTCGACCTCGTCTTCCTGCCGTTCCACTTTCCCGGTGCGGCGCGGGCGAATCTGCTGACCAACCCGGCGCTGGACCCAGTGAGCCGGATGCCGGAGTTCAAGGTGTGCGCGGTGTCGTTGGCGAGGGCGGAAGCATGAGCGCGCGGAACGTCGTTATCATCGGATACGGAATGGCCGGGGCACGCCTCGCGGACGAAATCCGGCGGCGTGATCCCGAAGGCGACCGGGTGCGGCTGACCGTGCTCGGCGAGGAACCGCATCCGGCCTACAACCGGGTGCTGCTGTCCACTGTGGTCGCGGGCGGGATGAGCCCGGACACGGTGCGGCTGCACGATTCCGGGTGGGCCGCGCAGACGCGAGTCGACTTGCGGCTCGGCACGCGGGTGACGCGGATCGATCCGGCGCGCCGCGTCGTCTGCACGGAAGACGAGGATTTCCCTTACGACGCAGTGGTCTTCGCGACCGGAGCCGCGCCGTGGTTGCCGCCGGTCGAAGGGCTCGAACTCGGGCCGGAGGTCGTGGCGTTCCGAACACTGGACGACTGCGCACGCATCGTGGACGCCGCCCGTCCGGGCGCTCCGGTCGCGGTACTCGGCGGTGGGCTGCTCGGTTTGGAGGCCGCCCGAGGGTTGGCCGGGCGCGGCGCGAACGTGACGGTGGTGCATCCGCAGCCGCACGTCCTGGAACGGCAACTGGATTCCGGTGCTGGCCGCGTGTTGGCGCGCCGGTTGGCGGAGCTGGGCGTGACGTTCCGGTTCGAGGTGACGGCCGCTCGGCACCTGCCCGGAGACGGCCTGAAACTTGACGACGGCAGCTTCGTTCCGGCGGACCTCGTGGTCGTCGCGGCCGGGGTACGACCGGAAACGGCGCTCGCCGAGGCCGCCGGGCTCGCGGTGGACCGCGGAGTCCTGGTGGACGACCTGCTCCGGACCAGCGACGGCCGGATCCACGCACTGGGCGACTGCGCGCGGCATCCTGGTGCGCCGGCGGGACTGGTGCAGCCCGCGTGGGAACAGGCCGCGGTGCTCGCGGACCTGCTCACCGGCACGGACGCCACGGCGCGTTACCGCGGCACGCGCACGGTAACCCGGCTCAAGGCCCGCGACATCGATCTCGCCGCGCTCGGCGAAACGCAGGTGACCAGCGAGGACGCCGCCGCCGAGGTCGTGACCTTCGACGATCCGTCCGGCGGGCGGTACGGCAAGCTCGTCGTCCGCGGCGACCGCGTGACCGGCGCGATCCTGCTCGGCCTGCCGGACGCGGCGGCGACCGTGACGCAGCTGCACGACCGAGGCACCCCGGTCCCCGAAGACCGGCTCGCGGTGCTGCTCGGCCGTGCGTTGCCCGCGGGCGCGCCGACGGCGGCGAGCCCAGCGGATCTTCCTTCGTCGACAGTGATCTGCCGCTGCAACGCGGTGACCAAAGGCCGGCTGATCGACGCCTGGCGAGGTGGCGCCACCGACGCTGCCGCACTCGCCCGCACCACCCGCGCCACGACGGGATGCGGCAGCTGCCGCGACACCGTCGGCGCGGTCGCGGACTGGCTGGCCGCGCAATGACCGCCCCCGGTAACGAGGAGGACGCCATGACCCGCCGTTGGATCGAGCACTGGGATCCCGAGGACGACGAGTTCTGGGAAACGACCGGCAAGCGAGTCGCCCGGCGCAATCTGTGGTTTTCCGTGTTCTCCGAACACATCGGCTTTTCGATCTGGACCCTGTGGTCGGTCGTGGTGCTGTTCATGGGCCCGGCCTACGGGTTCAGCGCGGCGGACAAATTCCTGCTCGTCTCGACTCCGACGGTGGTCGGGGCGATCATGCGGATCCCGTACACCTTCGCGGTCGCGCGCTTCGGCGGTCGCAATTGGACAGTCATCAGTGCCGCGCTGCTGCTCATTCCGACGGTGCTGACTGCCATCGTGCTGCACCCGGGCACCTCGCTGGGCACTTTTGTGTTGATGGCCGCGCTCGGCGGAGTCGGTGGCGGAAACTTCGCGTCCTCGATGGCGAATATCAACACCTTCTATCCGGAACGGCACAAGGGCTGGGCGCTCGGGTTGAACGCCGGTGGCGGAAACCTTGGTGTGGCGGTGATTCAGCTCGTCGGACTTCTCGTCATCGGCACCGCTGGTGCGACGGCGCCGCGCTTGGTGCTTTACATCTACCTTCCGTTGATCGTCATCGCCGCAACCTGTGCCGCGTTGTTCATGGACAACTTGTCCAGCGTTCGCGGTGACACCAAGGCCATGCGCGAGGTAGTCCGTTATGGACACACCTGGGTGATGTCGCTGCTGTACGTCGGCACGTTCGGTTCCTTCATCGGCTACAGCTTCGCCTTCGGTTTGGTGCTGCAGAACCAGTTCGGCCGGACGCCGTTGCAGGCGGCCGCGGTGACGTTCCTCGGACCGCTGCTGGGTTCGCTGTCGCGGCCGATCGGCGGATGGCTGTCCGACCGCATCGGCGGCGGCCGGGTCACCTTCGTGACGTTCGGCGCGATGGCGCTGGCGACCGTGGTGCTGGTGCTGGCTTCCTCGGCGGATTCGCTGGCGACCTTCACCGCCGCGTTCATCGTCTTGTTCGTGCTCACCGGAATCGGCAACGGCTCGACGTACAAGATGATCCCGGCGATCTTCCAGGTGAAGGCGCGCGCGGCGATTCAGGCCGGTGCGGACGAGGCGACGGAATTGCGCAACGCGCGCCGGCTGTCCGGAGCGTTGATCGGGCTGGCCGGGGCGATCGGCGCGCTGGGCGGGTTGTTCATCAACCTCGCGTTCCGGCAGTCGTTCGCCAGCACGCACAGCGGGGTTCCGGCGTTCGTCGGATTCCTGGTCTTCTACGCGGTGTGCGTGGGTGTGACGTGGTTCGGCTATCTGCGCAAGCCGGCGGTGCGCGCGCAGGTGGCGTTGGCAGGAGCGGAGGTCTGAAATGCCTACAGTGGTGGTCGCCGGGCACGGCATGGTCGCGCACCGGTTCGTGGAGGCACTTCGCGCGGCCGATTCGGCGGGCGAATGGCGGGTCGTCGTCTTCGGCGAGGAGAACCGTCCCGCTTACGACCGAGTCGCGCTGACTTCCTATGTGGACAGCTGGGATCCGGCCGCGCTGGCGTTGCCGGGCTCGGATTACGCGGACGACGACGCGGTCGACCTTCGCCTCGGCGAACTCGTCGTGTCGGTGGATCGCGAAGCCAAGACGGTGACGACGGCGTCTGGACACGTCGAGCCGTACGACCAGCTGGTGCTGGCGACCGGTTCCCGTCCGGTCGTCCCGCCGGTGCCGGGGCGGGATCTGCCGGGCGTGTTCGTGTACCGGACGATCGAAGACCTCGACGCGATTCGTGCCGCGGCCGAACGACGGGGACGCGGCCGGCGCGCGGCGATGGTGATCGGCGGCGGCCTGCTCGGGCTCGAAGCGGCGAAGGCGTTGCGGGACATGGGTTTGTCGCCGCACGTGGTGGAGATGGCCCCGCGGCTGATGCCGTTGCAGGTCGATGACGGCGGCGGCGGTCTGCTGCGCCGGCTGATCACGAACCTGGACGTGACTGTCCACATCGGAACCTCGACGAACGCGATCGAGGCCGACGGATCGCGGCTCCTGGCCCGGCTGGGCAACGGCACGGAGCTGGACGTCGACCTGGTGGTCTTCTCCGCCGGTGTCCGCCCGAGGGACGACCTCGCGCGGGAGTCCGGTTTGGACGTCGGCGAACGCGGCGGCGTGCTGGTCGACGCGACGTGCCGGACCAGCGACTCGGCGATCTACGCGATCGGCGAGTGCGCGGCGGTCGAGGGCCGGGTGTACGGCATCGTCGCGCCGGGATACGCGATGGCGGAGGTGGTCGCGGCGCAGCTCACCGGCACGACGGCGAGCTTCCCCGAACCGGACACCGCCACGAAGCTGAAGCTGATGGGCGTGGACGTCGCCAGCTTCGGCGACGCGCACGCGGCTACCGAAGGCGCGCTGGAAGTCGCGGTGAACGACGCCGTGGCCGGGACGTACAAGAAGCTCGTGGTCACCGACGACGGCAAGACGCTGCTCGGCGGGGTCCTGGTCGGCGACGCGGCGGAGTACAACACGCTCCGAGCGCTGGTCGGTCGTCCGCTGCCCGCCGACCCGGGCGCGTTGCTCGCCCCGGCCGGCGGCGGCGCGGCGGTCGGTGTGGACGCGTTGCCGGACGAGGCGCAGGTCTGTTCGTGCAACGGCGTTTCCAAGGGCGCGTTGACGCGGGCGATCAACGAGGACGGATGCGATTCGGTCGGCAAGCTGAAGGCGTGCACGCGGGCCGGAACGTCGTGCGGCTCGTGTGTACCGATGTTGGCCAAGCTGCTGAACGCGTGCGGGGTCGAGCAGTCGAAGGCGCTGTGCGAACACTTCACGCAGTCGCGTGCGGAACTGTTCGAGATCATCCAGGCGACGCGGATGACGACGTTCAGCGAGATCGTGAGCCGGTACGGCACCGGGACCGGGTGCGCGGTGTGCAAGCCCGCGGTGGCGTCGATTCTGGCGACGCTGGGCAACGGGCACATCCTCGGCGGCGAGCAGGCGTCCCTGCAGGACACGAACGACCGGTTCCTCGCGAACATGCAGCGCAACGGCAGCTATTCGGTGGTGCCGCGCATTCCCGGCGGCGAGATCACGCCGGAAAAACTGATGGTGATCGCTCAGGTCGCGCAGGATTTCGGGCTGTACACGAAGATCACCGGCGGACAGCGGATCGACCTGTTCGGGGCCACTGTGGACCAGCTGCCGGACATCTGGCGACGACTGGTCGACGCGGGCTTCGAATCGGGGCACGCGTACGGCAAATCGCTGCGGACGGTCAAATCCTGTGTCGGCTCGACGTGGTGCCGCTACGGCGTGCAGGACAGCGTCGGGCTGGCGATCGATCTGGAACTGCGGTATCGCGGTCTGCGGTCGCCGCACAAGATCAAGGCCGGGGTGTCCGGCTGCGCGCGGGAATGTGCGGAGGCGCGCGGCAAGGACTTCGGCGTGATCGCCACCGAACACGGATGGAACCTCTACGTCGGCGGCAACGGCGGAGCGACGCCGCGGCACGCGGAACTGCTCGTGTCCGATGTGGACACCGAAACGCTGGTGCGCACGATCGACCGGTTCCTGATGTTCTACGTGCGCACCGCGGACCGGTTGCAGCGTACGGCGCCGTGGATCGAGGAGCTGGACGGCGGGCTCGACCACCTGCGCGCGGTGATCGTGGACGACAGCCTCGGCATCTGCGAGGACTTGGACGCGGCGATGGCGAAGCACATCGAGGGCTACTCCGACGAATGGCGAGGGGTGCTGGAAGACCCGGAGAAGCTGGCGCGGTTCAGCTCGTTCGTGAACGCGCCGGGGACACCCGACCCGTCGATCTCGTTCCGTGCGGAGCGGGAGCAGAAGATCCCGGTGCTGCTGGGAATTCCGGAGGTGCGGCGATGACCATGACCTCATCTTGGACCGCGGTGTGCGCGGCCGCGAACATTCCGGAGTTCTCCGGAGCCGCGGCACTGATCGACGGCCGGCAGGTCGCGGTGTTCCACGCCGGCGACGGCTGGTACGCACTGTCCAATTGGGACCCGTGCAGCGGCGCGGCCGTGCTGTCCCGCGGGATCGTCGGCGACGCCGGGGGAGAGCCGGTGGTGGCGTCTCCGGTCTACAAAGAACGGTTCTCGCTCCGCACCGGTGCGTGTCTCGACGCGGAAGGGGTTTCGGTGCCGGTGTATCCGGTTCGGGTACGGGACGGGGTGATCGAGGTGGGCTCGCCGTGATCGATGTCCCGCCACTGGCCGGGTTCACGGTAGGAATCACCGCAGCGCGCCGAGCTGAAGAGCTGGGCGCGCTGCTCGTGCGCCAGGGTGCGGCGGTCCGCTACGGACCGGCGATCCGGATCGTGCCGCTGGCCGACGACACCGAACTGCACGCGGCGACGATGCGGTTGCTGGAGTCGCCGGTGGACATCGTGGTGGCGACCACCGGCATCGGCTTCCGCGGGTGGATCGAGGCCGCGGATGGCTGGGGTCTCGGTGAAAAGGTGCTCGACCACCTGTCGAACGCTTCATTGCTGGCTCGCGGTCCGAAGGCGGCCGGGGCGGTGCGGACGGCGGGGCTGGCGGAGGACTATTCGCCCGCGTCGGAGAGCAGCGCGGAGCTGTTGCAGTACCTGAGCGAGTCCGGTGTGGACGGACGGCGGATCGCGCTTCAGCTGCACGGCGAGCCGTTGCCCTACTTCGCGGAGACCCTTCGCCAGGCGGGCGCGGAGGTGATCGAGATCCCGGTGTACCGGTGGGTGGCTCCGGCCGATCCGGGCCCGCTCGACCGGCTGTTGGACGCGGTTCTGGAAGGCACGATCGACGCCTTGCCGTTCACCAGCGCGCCCGCTGCCGCGTCCACGGTGGCGATGGCGCGGCGGACCGGTCGGCTCGGTGCGCTGATCGAGGCGTTGAGCAACCGGGTGATCGTGGCGTGCGTCGGCCCGATCGCGGCCGGGCCGCTGGCTTCGCTTGGCGTGCCGACTGTCCAGCCGAGACGGTCGCGGATCGGTGCGCTGGCGAGAACCGTCGCCGAGGCTTTGGTCGCGGCCTCGCCGACGTTGTACGCAGCCGGTCATGTGTTGCAGATCCGCGGCACTGGCGCGCTGGTGGACGGTGAGTGGCGGGAGATCGCGCCGGCCCCGATGGCGCTCCTGCGCGCCCTCGCGCGGCAGCCGGGACGAGTGGTCGCGCGCCGGGAGTTGTCCGCCGAGCTTCCCTCCGGCGGCGAGGCACACGCGGTGGAGACGGCGATCGGGCGGTTGCGCACGTCGCTCGGTGGCAACGGGGTGGTGCAGACCGTGGTCAAGCGCGGCTATCGGCTGGCGGTGAATCCCGGCGACACCCCAGCTCCGATCGGCTAACCTCGGCGCGGTGCGGATGATCCCCGTTCCGCCGGGAACGGTGAAGCTCACCGACCGGCGGACAGAACGCAGCTGGACAGTCGACGTGGCCGCCTTCGAGCTGGGCGCGTTCCCGGTCACCCAGGAGCAATACCACGGCGGCGGTGGTCTGCCTGTCGTCGAAGTGTCCTGGTTGGACGCGGTGCGGTTCTGCAACACACTGTCCGAACGGGACGGACTGCCACTCGCGTACCTGGTTGAAGGCAGCGAAGTGGAGTGGGACCGGTCTGCGTCCGGCTATCGGCTGCCTACTGAAGCCGAATGGGAACACGCCTGCCGCGCGGGCACCGAAGGTCCGAGGTACGGCGAACTGGACGAGATCGCCTGGTACGAAGGAAACTCCGGCGGTCAGCTGCATCCGCCGGGGGAGAAGCGGCCGAACGCCTGGGGCGCTTACGACCTGCTCGGCAACACCTGGGACTGGTGCTGGGATCTCTACGATCCGGCGGTCTACGGCGAGTATCGGGTGCTCAAAGGCGGCGGCTGGGCGGACGAGCACTGGAGCGTCCGCGTGTCGGTGCGCCGCCGGAGCCATCCGACGTTCCGGGTGGACGACGTCGGCTTTCGTGTTGCGCGGTCCACTTAGGACTGCGCGGCGTCCCACCAGGACAGGATCCGGGTGCCGTACAGGGTCAGCCACTTCGACGGTTCCCCGGCCGGGACGTCGACCTCGAACCACATCTCGCCGGGCAGGCGGCCGTCCTGCAGCCAGGTTCCGTCCGGCTGCCGGGCGGCGCGAACCCGCTCGACCGCGTCGGCGAGACGCGGGTCGGGCGGAATTTCGTCCACGATGGCGGCCTCGCGGAAGTACTCGAGCGCGTTGATCGCGCTGTAGTGCCACCGCACGGGATAGGCGAAATGGTCGACCCAGGACGCCACCTGCTCGCCGGTCGAAAGCCGGTACAGCAAACGGCGCTCCAGCAGGTACTCCTCACCGGCTCGACGGGCGGCGTGCGTCTCGTCGGTGCCGCCGGTCGCGATGTCGTAGGCGAGCAGGCCTTTCACCGCGTTCAGCGTCGAGTGGAACGACGAGCGTTTCGATCCGTCGACCCATTCGCAGTTCCAGCCGCCGTCGTCCATCTGGTGTTCGGGGAACCAGTGGGCGAGCCGGGAGACGTCGACGCCGAGCCAGCCGCCGTTCGCGAGTGTCCAGGCATTGATGCAGACGTCGACCTCACCGTCCCAGTACGGCAAATCGTGGTATTCCCACCGAGAATTCTCGGCGATCAATTCCGCGGTGCGGTTGGCGCGCAGCACCGCCGGATCCATGCCCCATTCGCGGAGCATAGTGAGCGACCACGTGGTGGCCGTCCACGGTTGTCCGGTATCCGGGCCTGGCTGGAATCGCGCCGGGAAGAACGCACCGCCCGCCCACTGCCCGTCCGGGGCCTGCCGGGCGAGGAGCTGCGCGCCGAAGCCTTCGGTCGCGATCTTGTGCCGGGTGGCCGTCCAGACTTCGGGCGGAGCGCCCGCCAAGTCCCGTTCGACCTGCCAGCGCAGCGTCGGGTCCGAGTCGAGCAGCCATTTCAGCATGTCAAGACTCTAGCCCGCCGGTCAAGCCCAGGTCACGGAAAAGTCCTGGTAGCCCCGTGCGGACGCGGCCCGGGCCGCCTCGTCCTCGGCGGCCGCGCGGTCGGAACGGCGGAGCGGATCGAATTCGGTCAGCGTGAAGGCCAGCCGCTTGCCGGACGCTTTCGTGCGCCAGACGCCCAGAATCTCTCCTTCGACTAATAACGCACCCGGGCTGCCGAGAATTTTCCACACTTCTTTCGCTCGCGCTTTGTCCGGAACGAGGACGGCTTTGTCGCGACCCTGCGTGTACGGATCGAGCGGGGGCAGCAGGCGCACTCCGGCAGGGGAGGGCGGGTTCTCCAACGCGGCCAGCCGATCATTCGGGACAAAGGCGCGCCGACCGTCCACTTTGACCTCGGTGACCGCGGAAGGCCACGTCTCGCTGAGGCAAGTCTTCGCAGTGCCGACGAAACCGGCCGCATCGCCTGGCGTCGCGGGTCCGTTGAAACGCAGATACTGCTCAATCACTCGCGAAACCGCCGCAGGAACCGGACGGGTGGACATTCGTCCGCGATCTTCCAGCGGCGCGAGCGTCGCCGGACTTTGCCCGGCTTCGAGCCGCGTACCGCCGTGGAGGGCAGCGACGCGCATGAGCTGTTCGTGCACGTGGGTCGTATTGCAGGGACGGCACCACCGGCTGAACGAAGGCGGGAGCAGCTTCGTGATCTCCCCGCTCACCACGCCCTTGGTCATCGGCTTGGTGACCACCTTGCGGATCGCTCGCGCGGTGGTGAAGACAATGTCCACCGGGGACTCGTCGGCGGCCTGGATGTCCTTTTTCTGCCACAGCATCCGGGCCAGCGCGTCCGCGTCGCCCAGCGGCACCAAGGCGGCCGCCAGCTCCGGCAGATCCGCGCGCCGGTGGAAATGCGGCGCGCCCCGGTGCGACCACACCAGGGCGAGCCGCTGATCGTCCACAAGAGACTCCGGCGTGACCGGACCCGGCATCCGGGCCGCCAGCGAGAGCAGGGCGGTGTCGCGCATGCTGTCCTGCAGACCGAGGTCCAGCAGCGGCAGGTCGTACGGATCGGCGACGGAGCGGTGCAGCCCCTGCTCGGCGATCCGGTACGCCAGCGCCTGTGCGCGCGACACCTCCAGCATCCCGGCCTCCTTCAGAGCGTGTAGTCGAAGGTGTACGACACGGTCGGCTCGCCCAGCACGCCGTGCACGGTGCCGCGGCCGCTGATGCCCGCCAGCTCACCGGTCCCGGAGCCCGGCACGACCTCGAATTCCGAGCGGATGCTCTTCGGGTCGAAACCCCACTCCTGGCGCACGATGAACGTGCCGCCGCGGCCGTCGACAGTGCCCTCGAACCGGTCGTAGCCCGGCGACGTGGTCGCGCCGCCGTCGTAGCCCTCGCCCGGGTAGTACAGCAGGTAGTCGCCCGTGGCCGCACCCTGGATCACGCCCGAGTACTCCATCGCGGCGTGCACGTAGGCGACGCGCGGGCCGCCCTCCTCGCCGCTCGCCACGTGCTCTTCCCACTTCGTCATGCCAAACGTGTTCATGCCGCATACTCAACCACGCATACCTGCCATCTTGTGTCAGGTATTTCAGCGATACTTGGCGCATGCGTGCCGGACGTTTGCTCACCGTGCTTCTCCTGTTGCAGAACCGCGGCCGGATGACCGCCGAGGAACTGGCCGCTGAGCTGGAGGTTTCGGTCCGGACGGTGTACCGGGACATCGAGGCGCTGTCGGCCTCGGGGGTGCCGGTGTACGCCGATCGCGGCCGCAGCGGCGGCTATCAGCTCGTGGACGGCTACCGGACCCGGCTGACCGGCCTCAACGAGGACGAAGCCCAGTCGCTGGCGCTGGCCGGGATTCCGGTGGCGGCTGCGGAGCTGGGGCTCGGCACCGTGCTGGCGGCGGCGCAGCTGAAGCTGTACGCGGCGTTGCCGCAGGAGCTGCGCAGCCGCGCCGGCCGCGTCGCCGAACGCTTCTACCTCGACGTTCCCGGCTGGCATCGCGGCATCGAAAGCCTGCCGACCCTGTCCGCGGTCGCCGACGCGGTGTGGGCCGGGCGCCGGGTCCGCGTCCGGTACGAGAGGTGGGGACAGCGCGAGGTCGAGCGGGTGCTGGAACCGCTCGGGCTGATCCTCAAAGCGGGCAACTGGTACCTCGCCGCCCGGTGCGAGGGGACCGATCGCACCTACCGGATTTCGCGCATTCTCGAGCTGACCGACCTCGGCGAGGAGTTCGAGCGACCGGCGGAATTCGACCTCGCTCGTTACTGGCAGGAGTGGTCCGAGCAGTTCGAACGCCGGATGTACCCCCGGAAGGCGACAGTCCGCCTCTCGCCGCGCGCCCAAGCTCTCGTACCGTTCTACGCGGGCAGCGTCGGAGCGCGGGCGCTTCGCGAGGCAGTCGCCGCCGGAGCGGAACCGGACGGCGACGGATGGTTGACGATCGACCTGCCGGTCGAACCGGGAGAAGCGGCGATCGGCGAACTGCTGCGGTTCGGGCCGCATCTGGAGGTGCTCGCGCCCAGCGGCCTGCGTACGGAGCTGGCGGCGGCGATCCGGGAGATGGGGCAGGCGTACGAGTGAGGGTTCCGGCGGCTTGCCGGCGCGTCTTCGCGGAGGGTGCGAGTGAGACGTGCCGCCGAGGTGTGGTGCGGAGGCTGCCTGGGCGGGATGCTGTTGGCTTCCTGGCAGGTTTTCGCCGGATACGAGTCGAGCGGACGGGTGCGCTGAGCACGGCGCGGGCCTTCGCAAGGGATGGAGCTGTCGGATGGCTGAGCTGGACGGCGTACGAATCGGCGTCACGGCCGAGCGGCGCGCGGACGACCTGATCGGCGCGCTGCTCCGGCACGGCGCGGAAGTGCGGCACGCGCCGACGATCACGATCGTCCCGCTGGCCGACGACCCTGAACTGCGCCGCGGCACCGAGGCCGTGCTCGCCGCGCCGGTCGGCCTCACCGCGGTCACCACCGGGGCCGGGTTCCGCGGCTGGCTCGACGCGGCCGAAGGCTGGGGACTCCGCGCGGCGCTGCTGGACGCGCTGTCCGGGTCGCGCATTTTCGCGCGCGGGCCCAAAGCGGTCGGCGCGGTGCGGGGCGTCGGCCTGCGCGAGGAGTACTCCGCGCCCGGCGAGACCAACGACGAGTTGTTCGGCGCGCTCACCGAAGCCGGTGTCGACGGCGCGCGCGTGGCGGTGCAACTGCACGGCGCACCGCTGCCGGAGTTCACCGATCCGCTCGCGGCGGCCGGGGCGTCGGTGCTCGCCGTGCAGCCCTACCGGTGGCACACGCCGCCGGATCCGGAACCGGTGTTCTCGTTGATCCGCGAGGTGCTGTCCGGCGAACTGGCCGCGTTGGTGTTCACCAGCGCCCCGGCCGCGACGAATTTTCTGGCACTCGCCGATGAATCCGGCCGCGGCGCGGAGCTGCGCGAGATCCTGCGCGGTGGCACGGTCGTCTGCGCGTGCGTCGGTCCGGTGACCGCGGTGCCGTTGGAGGCAGCCGGAATCAGCACGCTACAGCCGGAGCGTCAGCGGTTGGGCGCGTTAGTGAAGCTGGTGGTCGCGAAGCTGGCTTAGGACGCTTCGGCCTGCTGTCGTCCCGCAGCTTCTTCGCTGAGGCCTTGCCGCCAGTAGCCGGTGAAGCAGATGGCTGTCTTGTCGAAGCCGCGCTCGCGGACCAGGTGCCGTCGAACCAGCTTCACGACGCCTGCTTCGCCGGAAACCCACGCGTAAGGCGTGCCGCTGGGCAGCTCTGCCGCGCGTACGGCGTCTACGAGCGCTTCGCCGTGCGTACGCGCACCGCGGACCACCCAGTGCACCTCGACCGCACCGTTGGTCTCGAAGGTCTGTCGCTCCGCACGGTCCGGAATCTCGATGTACACCGACGCGCGCGCCGACTGCGGCAGCCTCTCGAGAATCCCGCCGATCGCCGGCAACGCGGTTTCGTCGCCGACCAGCAGCTGCCACGTCGTCCCGTCCGGCACGTCGTACAGGCCGTGCGGCCCGAGGAACGCCACCCGGCCGCCGACCTCCGCCTGCCCCGCCCACGTCGACGCCGGTCCGCCGCTCTCCTCGTGCAGCACGAAGTCGACGTCCACCTCGCCGGTCTCCGGACGCGCCGCGCGCACCGTGTAGGTCCGCATCGGCGGCCGCACGTCATCGGGCATCGCGAGGTACCGGCGATACCACGACAGGGCGTCGTCGTCCCCCATCGCGGCGGGCGGCAGATGCGGCTCCTCGTCGCCGGGCAGCGGGAAGAACACCTTTACGTACGCGTCCGGCGCCGCCGGGCCCGCCGCCGCGAGCCCCGGGCAGTCGAAGGTGACCCGCGCCATGTGCGGGGTGACCCGCCGGACCGCGGTGACCCTGCCGGGGTGGTAAGTCAGCACGCTCATGAGGTGAGGCTAACCTAAAACGGACACGGCGGGCTATGGCTGGGGAGGATGGCGGAGGCCACGCTTTCCGGCTCGGGAGGCGCGGTCGGAGGTCCGTGAGGGGAACCCTGAGTGAACTGGGCCCCGGAAGTTGGACTGGTTATGTAGAGGTTAGGCGGCGAGGGTCTGGGCCCGGTATTCGGCCGGGCTCAGGCCTTGGAGCGTGGTGGAGATGCGGGTGGTGTTGTACCAGTCGATGTAGTCGTGCAGTGCCGTGATGAACGTGTCGACGGTGTCGAACTTGGTGTGGTGGAAGAGTTCTTCTTTGAGGTGGCCGAAGAAGTTCTCGGCGACGGCGTTGTCCAGGCAGGTGGCTCGCCGGGACATCGACTGGGTCAGGCCGGCGTCGGCGAGCAGGGAGCGCCAGGAGGCGTGCCGGTACTGGAAGCCCTGGTCGGAGTGCACCAGCGGGCGGGCTCCGGCGGGCAGGGTCGCGATCGCGGCGCGCAGCGAGGAGTTCGTCAGCTCCAGCGTCGGGGACGGCCCGCAGGCGTAGGCGATCACGGACCGGTCGAACAGGTCGATCACGGGCGAGAGGTAGACCTTGCGGTCGCCGATGCGGAACTCGGTCACGTCGGTGACCCATTTGGTGTCCGGGGCCTCGGCGCCGAACTCGCGGTTGAGCAGGTTCTCGGCGGCCGTGCCGGGCCGGCCGGGCCAGGACCGGCGCCGGCGCGGCCGCCGGACCTGGCAGACCAGGCCGAGGGCGTTCATCAGCGCGAGCACGGTTTTCTTCGCCACCCGCCAGCCGGCGCGGGCCAGGACCGTGTGGATCCGCCGGTGCCCGTAGCGGCCGCGGGCGGCCTCGAACGCCTCGGCGATCGCGGCCTTGAGCCCGGCGTGCGGGTCGGGCCGGTCGGGCCGGGCCTGGTGGTAGAAGAACGTCGACCGGGCCAGGCCCGCGACCGCCAGCAGCACCGGCAGCGGATAGTCGGCCTTGAGGGCGGCGACGGCCTGGGTTTTCACCCTCGCCCCTGCTCCCTCAAGGCCCGCAATTTTTTTAGGTAGGCGTTCTCCGCCGACAGCCGCAGGTTCTCCGCCCGCAACCGCTCCAGCTCGCCGGGACCCGGCGAGTCCGCGACACCGGGCGGACGGCCTTTCGGCTTGGGCCGCAACGCGTCCTCTCCCTCGCGCCGATACGCCCGCGCCCAGTTCTCCACGAGTTTGGGCGAGGACAGCCCGTGCTCGCGCGCCAGCTCGGCCGCGGTCGCCTCGCCGCCGACATACCGGCGCACGACCTCCAGCTTGAACTCGAACGCGAACGACCGCCTGCCTGGCTTGTCCATCAGCGCTCCCGCGCTCCGCAGCCTCCAACGATCACGCAAGCGTCGCACGGCACCCGCCGACACCCCCAACCGGGACGCCACGGCCTTCGCGCCATACCCGTCCTCGAACAACGCAACAGCGGACGCCCGCTGCCACTCAGACAACGAACTGCGTGGATGCAACGAACCACTCCCCGGACAGCTGGAACTGGATTCCCAGTCCAACTTCCGGGGCGCAGTTCACAGGGACTCTGAGTGCGTGAGGGTTCCCCTCACGGACCTCTGCCGAGCCGCGGTGCCGGTTCTAGAACAAGCCGGGCGGTTCGTCCTCGCCGGGCTCGTCCCCGTCCGGGCGCCAGCGGTACTTCCGCAGGTCCACCTTGTCGCCGTCCGCCAGCACGCCTTCCGCGCGCAGGCGCTCGAGCTGTTCGTGCAGCAGATGCGGCGCGGGGGTCCCGTTCGCGCGGAGGATGCGGTGCCAGGGCAGGTCGTGGCCGTCCTCGGCGAGGGCGCGGCCGACCATGCGCGGAGAGGGAGCGCCGGAGAGCGCTGCGACGTCGCCGTACGTCGCGACTGTCCCCGCGGGTACGTCGGCGATGACTGCGCGTATCCGCTCGTGCAGTTCGTCGTTCATGACCCGGGGAATGATAGTCCCGCCGAGGGGTGTGCCGGTGCGCCACCCGGGTGAGCGGGCATGGTTCCATCGCTGATGTGCACGTGCGGAGAGCAGGGAACGGGCAGGCGCGGCTGGTGCGCCCGCCGGTCCCCGTCGCACCCACGTTCACCTGGGACGACGACGCGCGCCGGCTGCTGTCGGCTCCCGCCGGATTCCGTCGCGTGCTCGGCGGGCCGGGCACCGGCAAGACGGCGTTGCTCGCCACCGCCGCCGCACGCCGGATCGCGGAGGGGGCGGATCCGGAGAGCGTGCTGCTGCTCACGACGTCCCGCCGGGCGGCGGACGCGTTGCGGGCCGACCTCACGCGGCGGCTCACGTCGGACCCGGATCAGGAGTCTCCGCTGCCCCGCACGGTGAGTGAACCGCTCGTGCGCACCGTGCATTCGTACGCGTTTTCGTTGCTGCGCCTGGAAGCTCGCGCCGAGGAGCTGCCGCCGCCGCGATTGCTCGCCGGGGCGGAGCAGGACGTCGTCGTGCGCGAGCTGCTGGAGGGCGACCTGGAGGAGGGCGCGACCAGCTGGCCCGAGCAGTTGCGTCCGGCGCTGACCGTGCCCGGGTTCGCCGAGGAGCTGCGCGACCTGCTGATGCGGGCGGCCGAACGCGGCCTCGGGCCGGAGGATCTGACCGAACTCGGGCATCGCCAGGACCGCGAGGAATGGGTCGCCGCCGGGCAGTTCTGGGCGCAGTACGAGGAGGTCACCCAGCTGCAGGGAGCGGGCGGCAACGCGCTCGGCCTGCCCGCCGCGCCCGCGCTCGACGCCGCTGAGCTGGTGACCTCGGCCTTGCTCGCGCTGGAGGACGACGAGGAGCTGCGCGAACGCGAGCGCGGTCGGGTCCGGCATTTGTTCGTGGACGACGCGCACCACCTCGATCCATTGCAGGTTCAGCTGATCCGCACGATCGGGCACACCGCGGAAGAATTCGTGGTGGCCGGTGATCCGGATCAGTCGGTGTTTTCCTTCCGCGGTGCGGACCCGAAGCTGTTCGCCGATTCCGACAACGACGGCGACCGGACAGTCATGCTGACCACCTCGCACCGGCTCGCTCCGACGGTCCGGGCGGCGGTCGCTAAGCTCGGTGCGACGTTGCCGGGTGCCTCGCCGCACCGGAAATTGGTTACGCCGCCGGGAAAGCGCGGCGGCAAGGTGCGGGTGCGGCTGATGCCGACCCCGGCAGCGGAGGCCAGTTGGATCGCTGACCAGCTGCGTCGGGCCCACCTCGTCGACGGAGTGCCGTGGTCGGAGATGGCGGTGCTGGTGCGTTCTCCGGCGCGGACTTTCCTGGTGTTGCAACGTGCTTTGCGGGCAGCGGGGGTGCCGATCGGTTCGGCTACCGAGGAATTGCCGCTGGCGAAACATTCCGCGGTGCGGCCGTTGCTGGCGGTGTTGCGGATCGCCGCGGAGCCGGAACTGCTCGACGTCGATATCGCGGAGATGCTGCTGTCCTCGTCGCTCGGCGGGGCGGATCCGTTGGCGTTGCGGCGGTTGCGCCGTGGTCTGCGTCGGCTGGAGTTGGCTGGCGGCGGACAGCGGTCGAGTGACGAACTGCTCGTGGAAGCGTTGCGGGGCGGCGACATTCTCGTCGGTCTCGCGGACAACGAGGCGCTGCCGGTTCGACGGGTCGGCAACCTGTTGAGCATCACGCACCAGGCGGTGAGTCGCGGCGAAGGCGTCGAGCAGGTGCTGTGGGAGCTGTGGCAGGCGAGCGGACTGCAGGAACGGTTGCTGCGCTTGGTGGATCGTGGTGGCTCGCTCGGTGCACAGGCGGACCGCGACCTGGACGCGGTGGTCGCGTTGTTCGATTCGGCGGGCCGGTATGCCGATCGGCTGCCCAAGGCGAGCGTCGCGGCGTTCGCGGATTACCTGTCGTCACAGAACATCGCGGGAGACACGCTCGCTCCGGCGGCCATTCCGGGCGAAGGGGTTTCGCTGCTCACCGCGCACGCGTCGGCGGGTCGCGAGTGGACAGTGGTCGCGGTCGCCGGAGTGCAGGAGGGCGCGTGGCCGGACCTGCGGCTGCGCGGTTCGCTGCTGGGCGTCGAGCGGCTGGTCGACCTGCTGTCCGGAGTGGACGAACACGACAAGGTGTCCGCTATCGCGCCGATCCTCGCCGAAGAGCGGCGGCTGTTCTACCTCGCGGCGAGCCGGGCGCGCCGGACGCTGCTGGTCACCGCGGTCGCCGGGGAAGACGAGCAGCCGTCCCGGTTCCTCGACGACCTCGAGGAGAACGGCGCGGACGACGGCATGCTCGACTCCCGGATGAAGCCGCCGGGCCGGTCGCTCGTGCTGGCCGAATTGGTCGGCGAGTTGCGTGAGGTCGTGTGCGACGACAAGGCCGATCCCGAGCGGCGGAAGCGGGCGGCGAAACAGCTCGCCCGGTTGGCCGCGGCGGGCGTTCCGGGCGCGCATCCGGACACCTGGTACGGGTTGCCGGAAGCGTCCACAGAGGACCCGGTGCACGGTCCGGGCGACCTGATGCGGATCTCGCCGTCCACGGTGGAAATCCTGGTGAAGTGTCCGCTGCGCTGGCTGATCGAACGGCACGGCGGCAGTGATCCGGCGCAGCTCGCGGCGGTTACCGGAACTCTCGTGCACGGCCTGGCGCAGGCGATCGCGGGCGGCAGCACCGAGGAACAGATCCAGGCCGCGCTGGACGAGGCGTG
The DNA here is from genome assembly GCF_000158875.1 of Streptomyces sp. AA4. Classification (NCBI taxonomy): domain Bacteria; kingdom Bacillati; phylum Actinomycetota; class Actinomycetes; order Kitasatosporales; family Streptomycetaceae; genus Streptomyces; species Streptomyces sp. AA4. The sequence goes on from NZ_GG657746.1 coordinate 815,343, forward strand.
GGTCCGGGTGGACGCCGGCGCGCCGTGGTTCTCGCGCCGGGAACGGTCCCGAGTGGAGCAGATGCTGCGCAACTTCGTGTCGTGGCTGGAAAAGTCGAGGCAGGAACTGATCGAGGCCGGGGTCGAACAGGACATCGAGGTCGAGTTGCCGATGGGCGACGAAGAGGTGCGGGTGCTGCTGCGCGGGCGCGTCGACCGGGTCGAGATGGACAAGGACGGGCGTCCGGTGATCGTGGACATCAAGACCGGCAAGGTCCCGGTGTCCGGTGCGGACGCGGAGAAGCACCCGCAGCTCGCGGCGTACCAGCTGGCCGTGCTGCTGGGCGCGGTCGAGGGCAAAAATACGCCCGGCGGCGCGAAGCTCGTGTATGTCGCGAAGGGGAACAACAAAACCGGTGCCACGCAACGGGATCAGCCGCCGATGGATGAGGACAACGGGCGTGAGTGGCTGGAACTCGTGCGCTCGGCCGCGGCTGCCGCGGTCGGCCCGGACTATCAGGCGCACGAGAACGCTGACTGCGACCGGTGCCCGGCGCGCGGATGCTGCCCGTTGCGTCCGGAAGGCCGTCAGGTGACCGGACCGTGAGCCCGGTGGTCGTTGCCAACCCGGTCGGACCCGCGGAAATCGCGGACGCACTGGGGTTGCACCGTCCGACGCCCGAGCAGGCGACCGTGATCGCGTCGCCGGTCGAGCCGTCGCTGGTCGTCGCGGGCGCGGGCGCGGGAAAGACCGAAACCATGGCCGCGCGCGTGGTCTGGCTGGTGGCCAACGGAATCGTGAGCCCGGAGCGGGTACTCGGCCTGACCTTCACCCGGAAAGCCGCGCGTCAGCTTGGCGAACGGGTGCGGGCTCGGTTGCGGCGGCTCGCTGGTTCGGGGCTGTTGGAACGGATCGATCCGTCGGGCGCGTTGCGGGCCACTGTGGTCGCGGGTGAACCGACGGTGCTGACGTATCACGCGTATGCCGGACGGTTGTTGTCGGAGCATGGGTTGCGGCTTCCGGTGCAGCCTGGCGTCCGATTGCTGTCGGAGACTTCTTCGTGGCAGCTGGCACATCGCGTGGTGTCCACTTGGGACAATGACCTGGACACCGACCGGGTGCCGCCGACGGTCACCGCGCAGCTGCTCGCGCTGGCCGGTGAACTTGGCGAGCATCTGATTTCGACGGAGCAGCTCGGGCAGTACACGGAGTGGCTGTGCGAGATCATCGAGAACGCTCCGCGCGCTAAGGGCCAGCGTGCGTCGCTGCCGGTGAAACTGCAGGAAGTTCTGGCAGCACAACGGTTTCGATTGGCCTTGCTGCCATTGGTCGAGGATTATCATCGGCGCAAACGGGCGGAAGGCGCGCTCGACTTCGCGGATCAGATGTCGCTGGCCGCGCAGCTCGCCGACGGGTATCCGGCGGTGGTCGCGGGGGAGCGCGAGCGGTACGGGGCGGTGCTGCTGGACGAATACCAGGACACCGGGCACGCGCAACGAGTGCTGCTGCGGTCGTTGTTCGGCGGCGTGGATCATCCGCCGATGCCGGTGACCGCGGTCGGCGACCCGGCACAGGCGATTTACGGCTGGCGCGGCGCGAGTGCGGCGAACCTGCCCCGATTCACCACCGACTTCCCGCGTCGGGGCGAGGAACGGCTGGAAACCGCCCACGAATTCGGGCTGCTCACCAGTTTCCGCAATCCGCCCGAAATCCTGGAACTGGCCAACGCGATCTCGGAACCGTTGCGGCAGCGCGGACTTGGCGTCGAACGGCTGCGGGCGCGAGACGGGGCCGGCCCGGCGGACATCGCGGTCGCGCTGCTGCCGGACGTGCGCGCGGAACGCGAGTGGGTCGCGGACGCGATGGCACAGCGGTGGCATGCGGAGAAAGAAGCCTCCGGCAAGCCGCCGACCGCGGCGGTGCTGGTGCGCCGCCGGGCGGACATGGCGCCGATCGCGGCGGAAATGCGGATGCGCGGGCTGCCGGTGGAGGTCGTGGGCCTCGGCGGATTGCTGGACGAACCGGAGGTCGCCGACCTGGTCTCCACCCTGCGGGTGCTCGCCGATCCGCTGGCGGGCAGCGCGGCGGCTCGGCTGCTGACCGGCGCGCGGTGGCGGATCGCGGCGGCGGACGTCGCGGCGTTGTGGCGGCGGGCCAACGAACTCACCTCGCCCGAGCCGCGGGCGAAGGAGGGCGAAGAGCCGGAACTGGTCGCCGAACGCGCGGAACAAGCCGGGCTGATCGACGCCGTCGACGAACCCGGTGCGCCAGAGCGTTATTCCCCGGAAGGGTATCGGCGAATTCGCCGCCTGGGCGCGGAATTGACCGCGCTGCGACGGCGGCTGGATCAGTCGCTGCCGGAATTGGTGGCGGACGTCGAACGCACGATGCTGCTTGACGTCGAATCGCTTGCCCGTCCTGGATCGGCCGGGCGCGCGCATTTGGACGCGTTCGCGGAAGTCGTTACCGATTACGCGGAGACCGCGCCGACGGCGACTCTTTTGTCCTTTGTGGACTACCTGAACACCGCGGCGCACGCGGAAGACGGCCTCACGCCTGGCGAGGTGCAGGTGGTTCCGGATCGCGTGCAGGTGCTCACCGTGCACTCCGCCAAGGGGCTGGAGTGGGAAGTGGTGGCGGTCCCGCATCTGGTCGCTGAGGTGTTCCCGGGCAAGCGTCGTTCGTCTTCGTGGTTGCGCACGTCCACTGCGTTGCCCGCGCATTTGCGGGGCGACGCGGCGGATCTGCCGAAGCTGCAGATCTCGGAAGGCTATGACCGCAAGGAAGTGCAGGAAGCGCTGGAGCTGCACGAGGAAGGGTTCGTCGCGCGCGAAGCCGACGAGGAACGACGGTTGTGTTACGTCGCCTTGACCCGTTCCGAGCGTGCGCTGCTCGTTTCCGGACATTGGTGGAACGAAAGCAGCACACGGGCTAAGGGACCGTCGATCTTCCTGACCGAGATCGCCGAAGTGATGAACGAGGCCGATCCGCCGCTGGGCGTCGTGGACGTCTGGGCCGAGGAACCGGAGGAGGGCGACGAGAACCCGCTGGTCGCGGACTCCCGGACGGCGCAGTGGCCGGTGGACCCGCTCGGTGACCGGCGGTCCGGCGTGGCGACCGGCGTGGAGCTGCTGCTGGCGGAAATGGCCGCGCTGGAAGAGGAACCCGAGCCCGAACCGGAAGCCGAGCCGCTTCCGGCGGCCGACGACGACGAAATCCCGCTGCCGCCGGAACCGGAAGACGACTACCCGCCAGACGACGAATACTTCGAAGACGACGAGGACGTCATCGATCCGGAAGACCCGGACGGCTGGGCTGCCGACACCGACGTTCTCCTCGCCGAACGCGCCCGCTCGCAGTCCACAGTGGATCGTGTCGCGCTGCCCGCGCAGCTGAGCGTGAGCCAGCTGGTCGACCTGGCGTCCGATGCGGACGCTCTCGCGCAACGGCTGCGTCGTCCGCTTCCGTTGCCGCCCAACACCTTCGCTCGCCGCGGTACCGCATTCCACAGCTGGCTGGAGCAACGGTTTTCCGGCGACCGGCTGCTGGAGATCGACGACCTGCCCGGCGCGGCCGACGTCGGCGAAGCACCGGACACCGATTTCGAAGCCCTGCAAGAAGCTTTCGAGAACAGCGAATGGGCCGACCGGGTCCCGCTCGCGGTGGAGGTGCCGTTCTCCGCGGACATCGAAGGCATCACTCTGCGCGGCCGGATGGACGCCGTGTACGCGGATCCCGACGGCGGTTGGACTGTTGTCGACTGGAAAACCGGCTCCGTGCCGTCCGAGGAACGGTTGCCAGCGTTGGCGATTCAGCTCGGCGCGTACCGATTGGCGTGGGCGGCGCTGAAGAAGGTTCCGGTGGAGCGGGTGCGCGCGGCCTTCCACTATGTCCGACATGGACACACGCTGCGCCCGGCCGATCTGCTGGACGCGGAAGGCCTGCGTTCCTTGCTGCGCAACGTTCCGCAGGAGTGAGCTAGGCCCGATCGCGCACGGTCAGCGCCCAGCTCACCAACGGCCACTGCAGCGGCAAGCGCAGCCACGCCACCGCGCGCTCGCGAGCCGGACGGCCGCGTCGCTGGTAGTCCAAGGCCATTTTCACGTTGCCCGGAAACACCCCGACGAACAGCAACGCCGCCGCCAATCCGCCCAGCCGACGAGTGCGCGGCAGCGCGATCCCGGCCGCGACGGTCAGCTCGGCGACGCCGGAGGCGTACGTCCAGGTGCGCCGGTCACCGGGCAATTCCTTCGGGACCAGCGCGTCGAACTGCTTCGGCCGGGCGAAGTGCAGGACGCCCGCCCCGGCCAGCAGAGCAGCGAGAAAATGCGCCGGACGTTGCGACGCGCGAGGCTCGGACATGCGGCAAGCCTGCCACAGCATGATCGCCGCGACGGGTGTGCGGGTGCTCCGATTGGGTTATCCTCCCGGCTGTGAGTGACGCCGAACGCCCGCGGGGAGCCGGTGCATGAAGGCCTTGAAACGGCTGCCCCTGAACGTCCGGTTGAACGACCGGCCCGACCACGAGCTCGTCGGCGTGATCCGGATGCCGGAGCTGACGGTCAGCCCGATGCGGTCGATCGTCAAGCGGATCATCGGCGCGCTGCTGGCCCTGCTGGCCACGGTGCTGATCGTCTACCTCGACCGGGACGGCTACCGCGACGCCAACGGCGACGGCCTCTCGCTCCTCGACTCGCTTTACTACGCGACAGTTTCCCTCTCGACCACCGGCTACGGCGACATCGCGCCGGCGACCGCGTCCGCGCGGCTGGTGAACGTCATCGTGATCACGCCGCTGCGGGTGCTCTTCCTCATCGTCCTCGTCGGGACCACCCTGGAAGTGCTCACCGAGCGCTCCCGGCAGGCGTTCAAAATCCAGAAGTGGAGGACGAAGGTGCGTGACCACACCGTCGTCGTCGGTTTCGGCACGAAGGGCCGCTCGGCGGTCAACGCGCTGCTCGGCGACGAGGAGGTGCAGGCCAACCGCGTCGTGGTCGTCGACACCGACCAGCAGGCGCTGGACGCGGCGAGCGCGCTCGGCCTCGTCACCGTGCACGGATCGGCGACCAGGGCGGACGTCCTGCGGGTCGCGGGCGTGCAGCACGCGCGGGCCGTAGTGGTCGCGCCGAACCGCGACGACACCGCCGTGCTGGTCACCCTCACCGCGCGCGAGCTTGCTCCGAAGGCGCACATCGTGGCGTCGGTGCGCGAGGCGGAGAACGTGCACCTGCTGAAGCAGTCCGGGGCCAACCAGGTCGTGGTGTCGAGCGAGACCGCCGGGCGGCTGCTCGGGATGGCGACGTCCAGCCCCCTCGTGGTGGACATGGTCGAGGACCTGCTGACCCCGGAATCGGGCCTGGCGATCGCCGAGCGCAGCATCGAGCCGAGCGAGGAAGGCGGATCGCCGCGGCACCTGCCGGACATCGTGCTCGGCGTGGTGCGCGACGGGGTGCTCTACCGGGTGGACGCCCCGCAGGCGGACGCGCTGGAACCGGGGGACCGGCTGCTGTACGTCAAGAAGGTCACTCAGGTCGACCACATCGAACGCTGAGGTTCACGCCGTCACGCCGTCACGCCGTCGCGCTGGCAAGGTGCGATGGCTCGCGGGCGGTCGCGGTGCCGAGAAAGCCCCAATGCCACATTGGGTGCATCTGACGCACCGAACGCCACTTTGGGTGCATGGGATGCACCGAACGCCACTTTGGGTGCATGGGATGCACCGAACGCCACTTTGGGTGCATGGGATGCACCGAACGCCACTTTGGGTGCATGGGACGCACCCAATGCCACATTGGGGCAGTGCTGGGGTGTGCGGCGGCGGGCGAAACCGAGGGGTCGGCGGGCGGCTGTGGGAGCGGCTGCGCTCCCGGCCCCGGGATGCCCAATGCGGGCCGTCGCGTCGGCAGGGGTGCGATGGCTCGCGGGCGGTCGCGGTGCCGGGAAAGCCCCAATGCCACATTGGGTGCATCTGGCGCACCGAACGCCGCTTTGGGTGCGTGGGATGCAACCAATGCCACATTGGGTGCATGCGACGCACCCAATGCCACTTTGGGTGCGCGAGATGCACCCAAAGTGGCATTGGGGCGGTGCCTGGGGTGCGGAGCGGCGGGGTGGAGCGGAGGGGTCAGCGGGCGGCGGCGGGAGCGGCTGCGGACCCCGTCCAGCCGGGGGTCCCCCGTGCGCGGGCGCCTCACTGGGTTTTGCCCCCGGCATCTGGAAGCATGGCGTCGTGCAGGTTTCCGACCCCCCGCATAAGAGCCTCGTCAAGCGGTGGCTTCAGGTGGGCATCCCGGTCGCGGCCGGGGTGCTCGTCGTGGTCTTGGCGTGGCTCGCCGGTCCGGGGCTGCTCGGCATCCAGCCGAAGTCGCCGGGCGCGCCGGTGGACGCTCAGATCACCAAGGCCGTCGACTGCTCCGTTCCCGGCGCGGCCGAATCGGTCTCGTTCCAGCTCGGCGGCAAACCGCGCCAGGGCACCCTCGACAGCTGCGGGCACGGCAAGGACGAGCATCTCCAGGTGCTGGTCCCGGACGACGCCCCGGCGGACGGCCTCGTCTCGGTCACCATGCCGGACACCACGACGGGCGCGCAGGACCTGCGTGCGCCGGTCGCGCTGGCGCTGCTGGTGTTCGCCTGCTTCTGCGGCGGGATGTACGCCTACCTGGTCATCCGCGGGCCGGGCAAGCTCGCGCTGCTCAGCTGAAGCACCGAAACCGCACGAACCAGCTGGGCAAACCGGGTCAGCTGACGTCCGCCGCGGAGGCGGCGAAGGTGTTGCAGTCCGCGATCCGGTTGTCCTTCGCCCCGGCCCGCCACCACTGCGCGTAATGCGCGTTGGTGCCGTGGTCGTGGCTGCGGGAAGTGTTGTCCCCCCGGGTTTCCTGGTCGTTCCAGGCCTTGTTGTACATGTCGCGGGTGATCGTGCCGCCGCGGTCGACGTGCGCGCCCAGGAACATTCCGGAGAAGCACTGCGCCTGTAGTTCTTTGCGGCGCGACATCTCGAGGCCCTCGGGGCTGTTCTGCCCGGCCGCGTAGATCTTCTGCCACGCGGCGTCCATGATCCCCGCGACTTCCTGCACGTGGTGGCCGTACTCGTGGGCGAACAGCGCCAGGTAGACGCCGGGGTTGTTGCCGTACTGGTCGGTCTGCAGGCCCTTGAACGGCACGTACAGGTTGTTCTCGCAGTAGTACGCCGCGGTCGCGATGCCGACCTGGATGGTGCCGCATTCGGTGTCGAAGCTCGGCCCGGTCGGGAAGTGCAGCGCGGGCGGCGTGAACGGCAGGTGGTACGACTCGAGGAACGGGCCCCACGCCGCGTCGAGGCATTTGCTCGCGGCGGTGAAGAACGCTTCCGCGCCGTCCTGCGTGCTGGTCCACGGCGGCAGGTTGCAGACGAGGTTCTGCAGGCCGGCGTTGGGGTCCTGCAGGATCGGGTGGTCGGCCAGCTTGAGGATCTTGTGCGGGCCCGCGCTGGTGGAGGTGCTCGGGCTTTCCGACGGACTCGTCGGCGCGCTCGAAGAGGGTGAGGAACCGCTGGTGGGCGGCAGTTCGTAGGCGGACGACGGCGAGGGCGGCGCGGCCTGGTAACCGGCGTTGCTCGGCCCGGACCCGCGGTTCAGCGACACGATCGCCACGACGCCCAGCGCCAGCACCGCGACCGCGCCGAGGCACAGCCCGACGATCAGCCCGGTCGGCTTGCGCGGCGGCACGGGATAGGACGGCTGCTGCCACGGCGGACCCTGCGGCGGCGGACCCTGAAACGGCGGCTGCTGCCCCTGGTACGGCGCCTGTCCCTGCTGGGCCTGGTAGGAGCCTTGCCCCGGGTACTGGCCGGGCGGCACCGGTCCTTGGCCCGGCACCGGCGGCGGTTGAACGGTCCCGCGTGGCGGCACCTGGCCGTAGGGCGGTTGCGTCATCAGGGCAGTCCCGGTGGGTCTCGGCGCGGGCCGGGCGTTCCCCGGCTTGCCGTTCAGCATATCGGGGGACGCCCGGCCCGCCGCACCACTTCGCCGGACTGCCGCCCCGCCCGGACGTCCCCCCAGGTCTGGCCGGGTGCGGACGGCTCTGGAAGAGTGACGGCAGCAACCGCAGGGCCGTGCAGACGAGGGGCTCCGATGACAAACTCACCCGGTGCGTCCGGGCCGGGGGACGACACGCCTACGCCGAGCCGGGGCTTCGCCAGCCCCGATTCGGACGCGTCCCCTGCCACCCCGCCGGAGAACCGCGAAACGGACACGTCCGGCGCCAGCTCCGGAATTTCGTCTTCCGCAGGGGAAAACTCCGCTTCGGCCGGGTCGAATCCGCCTGCCGGGACGGGCTCGACCGGCGCGAATCCGTCGCCTGCCAGCGAAAACCCCGCTGGCGCGCCGCCGCCCGGTTCGTTCTCGCCGCCCGGCGGGGCGCCTCCTCCGGGCGGCCAGTGGCAATCCCCGGGCCAGCAGCCGCTTCCGCAGTACCCCGGCGGCGGCCGTCCCGGCCCGGGCTGGAACCCGAACGGACTGGGCAAACCGGGCGTGATCGCGTTGCGCCCGTTGAACGTCGGCGACATCCTCGACGGCGCGATCACCGCGATCCGCCGGTATCCGCTGCTGATCCTCGGGGTGGCCGCGGTCGTCGCGGTGGTCTCGGCGGGGCTGAACCTCGCCGTGTCGCTGTGGCTGGTGCCCGATTTCAACCGGGTCGCTCAGCTCGGCCCGGCCGCGACCCAGCAACAGCAGCTCGACGCGGCGTACAGCCTGCTGGGCTCCGCGCTCACCGCGCTGCTGCCGACGCTCGTGATCTCCATGCTGGCGCAGACTTTCCTCACCGGCTTCCTGACCGTGGTGATGGGCAAGGCGGTGCTCGGCCGTCCGGTCGACTTCGGTTCGGCGATGCGCGAAGCCGCGCCGCGTCTGCTGCCGCTGCTGGCGGTCACCGTTCTTTACGCGCTGGCCACGATCGTCGCCGCGGCGTTCTGTCTGCTTCCCGCCGTGCTGCCGTATGTGTTCTGGTCGCTCACCGGCCCCGCGCTGGTGCTGGAACGCGGGACCATCGGGCAGGCGTTCACGCGGTCGCGGCAGCTCGTGTCGGGCATGTTCTGGCGGGTGTTCGGGGTGCTGCTGCTCGCGGGCGTGATCGGCTGGATCATCTCGGCGATCATCAGCGTCCCGTTCAGCATCGGCTCGGGCGCGTTCAGCGGCCTCTTCAACCCGCAGGCGACGCTGCCGAAGGTGACGACCGGCGATCTCGTGCTGCAGTCGGTGGGCAAGGTGATCGCGGAGACGATCGTCATGCCGTTCACCGCGCTGGTCACCGTGGTGCTCTACATCGACCAGCGGATGCGCCGCGAGGGCATGGACATCGAACTGGCCAGGGCGGCGGGCATCCAGCCGCCGCAGCCGCCGCAGCAGGCGTGGTGATCGGTTTTCTCGCCGACGTCCCGGTCGACATCGACCGGGACCCCGCCCGCCTGCGGGCGGTCCAGGAACTGACCGACCCGAATTACGCGGCCGCGCAGCCGGGTCTTCTCGAACGATTCTGGCGATGGCTCGGTCGGCTCGTTTCCGAGCTGTTCAACGCGTTGTCCGACGTGCCCGGCGGCCCGTTGGGCCTGCTGCTGGTGCTGGCCTTGCTGATCGTGCTGATCGTGGTCGTGCGGCTGCGGGTGGGCAAGGTCGGCCGGTCGGCGAAAACGTCCGGCGAGGTGTTCAGCGGACGGCGCCGCACCGCGGACGAATACCGGAAGGCCGCCGAGGAAGCCGCGGCGCGCGGCGATTTCGCGGACGCGGTGCGGGACCGGTTCCGCGCGCTCGTGCGGGGGATGGAAGAGCGCGCGCTGCTCGACGTCCGCTCCGGGCGGACCGCGGACGAAGCCGTCGCCGAAGCCGGAAGGTTCCTGCCGGATCTGGCGGCCGAACTCACCGCAGCCGCGCGGCAGTTCGACGACGTGCACTACGGCGGACGGCCGGGTACCGAAGCCGGGTACCGCACATTGTCCGAATTGGACGGACGCGTTCAGCGCGCGCGACCGGCTTTGGCGGACACATGAGTACCGCTGTTTCGCCGGACCTGCGCCGGATCTGGCGGGGCGCCCGGGTTCCGCTGGCGCTGCTCCTGCTGATCGTGCTCATCGCGCTGGCCATCGTGCTCAGCTACGGCAAGCAGACCAGCGGCGAGTTCGACCCCGGTTCCTACGAACCGCGCGGCAGCCACGCTCTCGCGCATTTGCTGGAACAGGAGGGCGTGCAGATTCGCGCCGTACATTCGCTCGCCGAGGCGCGCGAGGCCGCCGACAGCGGAACTCTGCTGATCACCGATCCGCAGCTGGTGCCGAAGGACGGGTTGGCCGATCTGCGTCGCCGGGTCGCGCACCTCGTGCTCGTCGCGCCCGGATCGACGGCGTTGGGCATGACCGCGCCGACTGTTTCCGCGGTGGGTGCGGGAGAGGTCCGTACGCTGCAACCGGAATGCACGGTCGGCGCGGCGGTCAGCGCGGGCTCGGTCACGCTCGGCGGACGCCATTACCGCACGGACGACGAGACGGCGCGGGCTTGCTACCGCGACGGCGGCGAGCCGACTTTCGTGCAGCTGGCGGACCGGACCGGCACGGTGAGCGTGCTCGGCTCGGCGGAAGCGTTCACCAACGACCAGATCGCCAAGGAAGGCAACGCCGCGTTCGGCATGCGGTTGCTGGGCGATCACCGGAAGCTGGTCTGGTACGTGCCGTCCACCTCGGACCCCGCGCTGGACAACGAGAAGAAGCCGTTCGTCGACCTGATTCCGCCCGGCTGGCGGTACGGCGCGCTGACCGCGGGAATCGCGGTCGTCCTTTTCGCGCTGTGGCGCGCGCGGCGGCTCGGTCCGGTGGTGCGGGAACCGCTGCCGGTGGTCGTGCGGTCGGCGGAAACGGCGGAGGGCCGGGCCCGGCTGTACCGGCGGGGCGGCGCGGCCGGGCACGCGGCGGAAACCTTGCGCGAGGCGGCCCGGACGCGGCTGCGGAAGAGACTGGGATTGCCGCGCGACGCCGGCCCGCCCGCGGTGGTGGAGACCGTCAGCGCGCGGACCGGCCGGGCGCCGAACGAGGTCGGGGCGGTGCTGTACGGCCCGTCGCCGTCCGACGAGGCGGCGCTGGTGCGGCTGGCGGACGAACTGGACGCGGTGGAACGAGAGGTGGAGCGTTCTTGAGTACCGAACAGATGCAGGACGCGCGGGCGGCCCTGATCGCGTTGCGCACCGAGGTCGGGAAGGCTGTGGTCGGCAACGACGCGGCTGTCACCGGACTCATCCTCGCGTTGCTCTGCCGGGGGCACGTGCTGCTGGAAGGCGTGCCCGGCGTCGCGAAGACGTTGCTGGTGCGGGCGTTGGCGGCGTCGCTGGACCTGAAGACGACGCGCGTGCAGTTCACCCCGGACCTGATGCCGGGCGACGTCACCGGGTCCATTGTGTACGACGCGCACAGCGGTGAGTTCTCCTTCCGGGAGGGCCCGGTCTTCACGAATCTGCTGCTGGCCGACGAAATCAACCGGACGCCGCCGAAGACGCAGTCGTCGCTGCTGGAGGCGATGGAGGAGCGGCAGGTGTCGATCGACGGCGTCTCGCGTCCGCTGCCGGATCCGTTCGTCGTGGTCGCGACGCAGAACCCGGTCGAGTACGAGGGCACCTACCCGTTGCCCGAGGCGCAACTGGACCGGTTCCTGCTGAAGCTGACCATGCCGGCTCCGTCGCGCGAAGACGAGATCGGCATTCTTTGGCGGCACGCACAGGGTTTCGACCCGCGGGACCTCGCCGCGGCGGGCGTGCGTCCGGTCGCGGGTGCGGCGGATCTCGCTGCCGCGCGGGAGGCGGTCGCGAAGGTGACTGTCGGTCCGGAAGTGATCGGCTACGTCGTCGACCTCTGCCGTGCGACGCGGGAACTCCCGGCAGTGCGCATCGGGGTTTCTCCGCGTGGCGCAACGGCTTTGCTCACCGTGACGCGCGCGTGGGCGTGGCTGTCCGGCCGGGATTACGCGACGCCGGACGACGTCAAGGCGCTCGCGCGTCCGGCGCTCCGGCACCGTCTCGACGTGCGGCCGGAAGCCGAACTCGAAGGCGTGACCGCGGACGGCGTCCTCGACCGGGTGCTGGCCTCCGTGCCGGTGCCGCGCTAAATGGCAGTCACCGGGCGGCTCGGGCTGCTGGCGCTCCTCGGTGCGCTGGTGGTCGGGCTGCTGTTCCCGTCCGGCACCGGCGTCGCGATCGTGGTCGCGGTGCTGCTGGTGCTGGTTGTCGTGGACCTCGTGCTGGCCGGAAGCGTGCGGGCGCTGCGGTTTTCGCGCAGCGGCACTACGTCCGTCCGGTTGGGGGAGCCCGCCGAGGTCACGCTGACCGTCACGAACCCCGGCGGCCGCACCGTCCGCGGCTCGCTGCGGGATGCCTGGCCGCCGAGCGCCGGTGCCGCCGACCGGCACGCGCTGGCGGTTCCGTCCGGCGAACGGCGTGCCTTGACGACCGCGCTGCTCCCGACCCGCCGCGGCGACCGGGTCGCGGCGCGGGTGACCGTGCGCGCGGTGGGCCCGCTGGGTTTGGCCGCGCGGCAGGGTTCGCACGAGGTGCCGTGGACGGTCCGGGTGCTGCCGCCGTTCCACAGCCGCAAGCATCTGCCGTCGCGGCTGGCCCGGCTGCAACAGCTGGACGGCCGCAACGCGGTGCTGATCCGGGGCCAGGGAACGGAATTCGACTCCCTGCGCGAGTACGTCATCGGCGACGACGTCCGGTCGATCGACTGGCGCGCGACGGCCCGCGCGTCGGACGTGATGGTGCGGACGTGGCGTCCGGAACGCGACCGCCAGGTGGTTTTGGTGCTGGACACCGGCCGCGTCTCGGCGGGCCGAGTCGGCGACGCACCCCGGTTGGACGCGGCGATGGACGCGGCGCTTTTGCTGGCCGCACTGGCTTCCCGGGCGGGGGACCGGGTCGATCTGGTGGCTTACGACCGCCGGGTGCGGGCTTCGGTGCCGAACGCTTCGACGCCGTCTTTGGTGAACGCCTTGGCGACGATCGAGCCGTCCTTGGTCGAGACCGACGCGCGGGGGATGGTGGCGGAAGTCCTGCGCCGCACCCGTCGGCGGGCTTTGGTGGTTTTGTTGACCGGGCTGGAATCGGCCCCGCTGCAGGAGGGGTTGTTCCCGGTGCTCGGGTCGCTGACCGCGCGGCACGAGGTGCTGGTGGCTTCGGTCGCGGACCCGCGGGTAGCGGAGATGGCGGCTTCGCGGGGGTCGGCGGAGGCGGTGTACGACGCTGCCGCGGCCGAGCGGGCGCTGGCGGACCGGGAGTCTTCGGTGGCTTGGCTGACCCGGCACGGGGTCGGGGTGGTGGACGCGGTGCCGGAGGAACTTCCGCCCGCGCTCGCCGACCGCTACCTGGCCCTGAAAGCCGCAGGCCGGTTGTAGGTCCGTGAAGGGCTCCTTGAAGGAATCAGATTCCCTCAAGGAGCCCTTCACGGACTTTTAGCCAGCCTCCGGAAGAGCGTCCCCAGCGGCTCGGCGGTCCACGTCTCCCGTTTCGCCGTCCCGGGCGGCGCGGCGGCCCAGGGTGAACACGTACGTCAGGAACAGCAGCTCCACCACCACCCCGATCCCGATCCGCAGCCACGTCGGCCAGCCCGACGGCGTCACGAACGCCTCGATCACGCCCGACACCAGCAGCACACAAGCCAGTCCCAGCGCCATCACCACCACCGAACGGCCCTGTTCGGCCAGTGCCGCGCTGCGTGAGCGGCGGCCCGGGTCCACGACAGTCCAGCCCAGTTTCAGACCGGTGCCCGCCGCGATGAACACCGCCGTCAGTTCCAGCAAACCGTGCGGCAGGAGCAGGCCCAGCAGGACATCGCCGCGGCCTGCCGAGGACATCAGGCCGATCGCGACCCCGGCGTTCAGCGAGTTCATCCACAGCGCGCCGATCACCGGCAGGCCGAGCGCGACGCCGAGGAACAGGCACGTCGCCGCCACCCAGGCGTTGTTCGTCCACACTTTCGCCGCGAACGACGCCGCTGGGCCGTTCGAGTAGTACGTCTCGTATTGGCCGCCCGGCGCGGTCATCGCCTTCACCTCGTCCGGCGAGACCAGCGACGCGCGCACCTGCGGGTCGCCCGCGATCCACACGCCCAGCACCGCCATCACCGCGACCGACACCAGCGCCGCCGGGATCCACCAGCGGCGGCTCAGGTACACCGCGGCCGGGAAGCGGCGGGTGAAGAACAGGCCGACCTCGCGCCAGGCCGGGCTGTGCGAGCCGGCGACCGCCGAACGGCCGCGCGCGACCAGCGCCGACAGCCTGGCCAGCAGGGCCGGGTCGGGCGCGGTCGAGCGGATCATCGACAGATGCGTCGCCGTGCGTTGGTAAAGCGTGACCAGCTCGTCCGCCTCCGGGCCGGTCAACCTGCGCCGTCCGGCGAGTTCGCCGAGCCGGTTCCATTCCGCGCTGTGCGCCGCGACGAACACGTCGACGTCCACCGGCCACCTCCTCCGCCCCAGGATAGAGGCAGGCGCTCTACGCTGGCCTCGTGCAGGAAGAGTCCGATCTCGTCACCGGTGAGGCCGTCGTCCTCGACCTGCGGGTGGCGAAGCTCGCCAGCCGTGCGGTCGCGATGCTGCTCGACGTCCTCGTCCAGGCCGCGTTGCTGCTGCTCGTGTTCGTCGCGCTGATGCTGACCGCGGGGTCGTTCGACTCGGCGCTCACCGTCGCGCTGATGCTGACCATGTTCGTGCTGGTCGTGATCGGCTACCCGGTGCTGTTCGAAACGCTCAGCCGCGGCCGTTCGCTCGGCAAGCTCGCGCTCGGCCTGCGCGTGGTGCGCCTCGACGGCGGCCCGATCAGCTTCCGGCACGCGCTGACTCGCGGGCTCGCCGGGTTCTTCGTCGACTTCTGGGCGCTGGGCTTCCTCGGCGCGGTGGCCGTCATCGTGTCGCTGACGTCGTCGAACGGCCGCCGCGTCGGCGATTACCTCGCGGGCACCCTGGTGATCCGCGAACGCGTGCCGCAGTCGGCGCAGGCGATCCTCACGATGCCGCCCGGGCTGGAAGCGTGGGCCGCGCACTTCGACCTCAGCGGCCTCACCGACGACCTCGCCATGGCCTCCCGGCAGTACCTCGGCCGCTACCACGACCTGCGCCCGGAGGCGGCCGCGTCGCTCGGCTTCGGCCTGGCGCAGCAGGTTTCGGCGGCGATCGAGGTGCCGCTGCCGTACGGGATGCCGCCGTGGGTCTTCCTCACCGCGGTGCTCGCCGAACGCCGCAACCGCGACCACGCCCGGATCGCGCCGCCGCAGTACAGTCCCTACGCGCCTCCGCCGGTTCCGCCTCCGGCTCCGGCCCCGCCGAAGTCCGACAACCCCTTCACCCCGCCGAGCTGAGGTCATGCTCGCCGACGACGTCACCGTCACCACTGCCCAGGACGGTCAGCTCACGGTCATCGAGCGCATCGTCACCGACGCCCCAGCTAGCCACCGCATCGCCGAGCGCGTCCCCGTCACCGACGACGAGGACCGGCTCTACTCGATCACTGACCTGCATCTCTCCGGCGCCGCGACCGCCGACGGAACGACGGTCACGGTCACCGGGCCGGCGACCGTGACGTACACAGTGGACGGTGCGGTCGCCGCTGGCGGGCAGGTGCGGTTTCAGCTCACCGGGGGCTGGGATCGTGCGGTCGACCGGGTCACCGCCGCCTTCAGCGGGCCGGGAGTGTCCGCCGCGGATTGCTACGCCGGTCAGCCCGGATCGTCTCGGCAGTGCACTTTCTCCGAACTCCGGAGCGGGGGAGCGCATGCCGAGCAAAACGGCCTGCGCCAAGGGGATCGGATCGACTTGGCCGTCCAAACCGGACCATTGCCGGAGAACGCCCAGTTTGTCCCGACTGGACCGTTGGCCGTCTTCGCGCCGGGGTTTCCTTCTGTCCTCAGCGGTCTTGCGTTGGTGCTCTACCTGCTCATCGGTGCCAGCGTGTTGCGTCTCCGCATCAGGCAGCGTGGTGAACTCGACCTCGCCGCCACGGTCCTCGATCTCGTCGCCCGCGGGCATCTGCGCATCGCCGACGGTCAGGTCAGTCATGGCGAAGCCGATCCGCTCACGCCGTTCGAACAAGCGGTCAAGAGCGCCTTCCCGCCGGGTCCGCTCGCTGCCGCACGGCCGGATCAGGCAGAACTATGCGCCCTTCTCGACGCCGAAACGCATCGCCATGGCTGGCTGTCCGCGAGGCAACCGCACGTCCGCCGAGCCGGGCTCATCCTGGCCGCTGCGGGCATCGTGACGACCGTCGTCCTCGCCCTCACCGTCGGCGAGGCGCTGATCGGCGTCGCGCTCCTGATCGCTGGAATCGCCACTTTCCTAGCCGCTCCGCTGGTGCACCCCCGGCGTGGCCGCGCGTTGGGGAGTCCGGCGAGGCGGGCCGAATCTCCGCTGGCGGTGGAGATCGACGCGATCCAGGCAATGGCCGAACGACGCTCGGCGGTGTCCGCGCAATGAAACTCGCCGCTCTGCTGCTGATCCCGTTCCTCTCGGCGACCCCCGCCGCGGCGCAGGACCAGCCGTCGCTGCCGGGCCTGCCGCAGAGCGTCGAAGTCGCCTTGAAGGTCCAACGGGACGGCAGCCTGTCCGTCACCGAAGCAGTCTCGGTCCCGCGCGACACGTCGATGACCCGCACCATCCCGTTGCGCGCCAACGACCGCGTCCTCGGGATCCGCGACATCAGCATCGAAGGCGCGGGCAATGCCGAGACCGGCAACGACCAGGTGACCTTCTACCTGCGCGGCGGAACGTCCGTGCTTCGGTACACAGTGGACGGTACGGTCGGCACCAGCCTCGGCGTCGAGCACGTGACCTGGGACGTCGCCAGTGGCTGGGACACTCGCCTCGAACTGGTCCGGGCGACCTTCGCCGCGCCCGCCGTCCCGGACGCGCTCAGCTGCCTCGCTGGTCCGCCCGGCTCGACGACCCGCTGCGGTGCCGCGCAGATCGACCACTCCGGCCTGACCCGCGTCTCGGTGCCGAAACTTCAGCCCGGCTCTCGCGTCCAACTGACTGCCGAACTGCCCGGCGGCACAGTCGCCGCGACCGAGAAGCTCCTTCCCTCCGGTCCCTTCGCCGCGACTGCGCCGGTGTGGTGGGCATGGCTGGCCTTCGCCGTGCTGTCGCTCGCTGGTGCCGTCGCCGTGTTCGTACTCCGTCGACGCGACCGACAGCCTGGGCACGCCATCCCCGTACCGCTCCTCGACAACGGCCGCTTCTCTTCGCCGGAAGGCGTGCTCCCCGGACACGTAGGACCGCTTCTCACCGGACGCGTCAGCTCCGTCGACCTAGCCGCGACAGTGCTCGACCTATGCGTCCGTAACTATCTATGGGTCAGCGAAGACGGCCCACGCAACTGGGTCCTCGTACGCCGCAACCCGCCCGACGAACACCTAACCGCCTTCGAGCGCGCGGTGTACGCAGCCGCTGTGCCCGGCGAAGCCGCGACGCTCGCGGAAGTACGCGAAGCAGGCGTACCCGAGCTAGTCGCCGACACGGTCCGTCGCGGTTGGCGATCCCCGAAGCGACTGTCGAAGGTCGGCCCGCGGCTATGTGGGTACGGCGTCTTCCTCACCGTCCTGCTGGCCTTCACCGTCGGTTACGCACAACTCGGGTTGGTGCTTCTCGCCACCGGCATCGCTGTGACGGCAGCCGCTCGCCTTCTGCCGGAGCGAACGAAGGCAGGCCTAGACCTCCGAGACCGCCTTCTTGGGCTCAACGCGCAGCTGCGCACGATGGAGGCACCGGACGATGAACTGCTCGTCTCTCGCGCGCTCCCGTACGCGTACGCGCTGGGCGAAGCGGACGCTTGGCTAGTTAACGCTTGTTCGCTGTCGGCGTACTGGTACGGGGCCTCCGGCGAGGACGTCGTGCCATTGGCGCGGACCAGCGGATTCGTGGCCGCACTGACCGTCGCGTTCGAGGGCGCGAGGCACCTCCGACCGGACGAGCCGAAGACTCCCGCGCCTGCGTAGGGTGGAGGCATGGCCGATCCCGAGCTCTTCCGTTTCACGATCGACAACGGTCTGCGCGTGGTGCTCGCTCCTGACCCGACCGCGCCGGTGGTCGGGGTCAGCGTGCACTACGACGTGGGCTTCCGCTCCGAGCCGGAGGGGTTGACCGGTTTCGCGCACCTCTTCGAGCACCTGATGTTCCAGGGCAGCGAAAGCCTGGAGAAACTCGCGCACTTCCGGCACGTGCAGTCCAGCGGCGGCACCTTCAACGGTTCCACGCACCCGGACTACACCGACTACTACGAGGTGCTGCCCGCCGCGGCGCTGGAACGCGCGCTGTTCCTCGAGGCCGACCGGATGCGCGCGCCGAAGCTGACCGCGGAGAACCTGGCGAACCAGATCGAGGTCGTCAAGGAGGAAATCCGGCTGAACGTGCGCAACCGGCCGTACGGCGGATTCCCGTGGATCCTGCTGCCGCCGGTGCTGTACTCCACCTTCGCCAACGCGCACGACGGCTACGGCGCCTTCGAGGACCTGGAGGGCGCGACGCTGGACGACTGCGCCGCCTTCTTCGACACCTTCTACTCGCCGGCCAACGCGGTGCTGACCGTCGCGGGCGACTTCGAGGTCGAGGAGGCGAAGGCGCTCGTCGAGAAGCATTTCGGCGACGTCCCGCACCGGCCGGCTCCGGTCCGTCCGTCGTTCTCCGAACCGCTGCCCACCGCGCAGCTGAACGGCGAGCACACCGACCCGCACGCGCCGCTGCCCGCGCTGGCCATCGGCTACCGGATGCCGGACCCGATCAACGACCTCGACGGCTACCTCGCCTACCTGGTGCTCGCCGGCGTCCTCACCGACGGTGACGGTTCGCGGCTGCAGCAGCGGCTGGTGCACGTCGAACCGCTGGTGGTCGACGTCGGCGCGGGAGCCGGGCTGTTCGGCCCGTTCGAGGCGCGCGATCCGGACACGTTCACCATCACCGCGATCCACCCGCCGGACGTGCCGCGCGAGCGCGTGCTGGCCGCGCTGGACGAGGAGCTGGAGAAGCTCGCGTCCACGCCGCCGGACGACCAGGAACTGAAGAAGGTCACCGCGCGCTGGGCGGCGAGCCTGCACGCGGAGCACGACCGGCTCGTGTCGCGCACGCTGGCGCTCGGCGCGTTCGAACTGCTCTACGGCGACGCGTCGCTCGTCTACCAGCTCGCCGACCGCCTGTCCGCGGTCTCCGGCGAGGCCGTGTCGGCGGCGGCGAAGGCGCTGCGTCCGGATGCGCGCGCCGTGCTCGTCGTGAAGCCCGCAAGCACCGAAGGGACGGAACAGTGACCTCGGCTGAACAGGTCAAAGCCGCACACCGCAGCGCCGAGGAGATCGGCCGCACCGCCGCCGGACCGCGTCCGCTGCCCTCGCTCGGGCACCAGCGCGCCGCCGCCGATCTGTCCCATGTGGACACTGTGCTCTCCAACGGGCTGCGCGTGCTCGCGGTGCGCAAGGCGAGCGTCCCGATGGTCGAACTGCGGCTGTGGATCCCGTTCGCGGGCGAGGACGCGATGCACGCGGCCACCGCGGAGGTGCTCGCGGAAACCGTGCTCACCGGCACCGCGCGGCGCGACCGGGTGGAAATCGACGCCGAGGTCGCGCTGATCGGCGGCGACCTCAACGCGGGCGTCGACCCGGAGCGGCTGTACCTCGGCGGCACCGCGCTGTCCGACGGCCTCCCGACGCTGCTGGACGTGCTCGGCGACGTGCTCACCGGCGCCACGTACGGCGACGCGGAGGTCGCGCGCGAGCGGGAGCGGCTGATCGAGCGCATCGCGGTCTCGCGCACGCAGCCGCGCACCATCGCGCGCGAAGCACTGCAGAAGCACCGGTACGGCGACCATCCGGTGACCCGCGAGGTCCCGCAGGCCGAGGACGTCGCCGAGGTGACCTCCGAGCAGGTGCGCGCGCTGCACAACGCCTCGGTGCTGCCGCGCGGAGCGGTGCTCGTGCTGGTCGGAGACCTTGACCCGCAAGAGGTTCCGGCCGAGCTGGAGCGTGCGCTCGGCGGCTGGAAGTCGGACCGGTCGGCCGTCGTGCTGCCGCCGCTGCCCACGCTGACCGGCGGCAACGTCCTGCTGGTTCCGCGCGCCGGCGCGGTGCAGTCGCAGATCCGGCTGTCCGCGCAGACGGTGCCGCGCGTCGACCCGAGGTACCCGGCGCTGCAGCTGGCGAACCTGGCGTTCGGCGGGTACTTCTCCTCGCGGCTGGTGGAAAACATCCGCGAGGACAAGGGTTACACCTACGGCGCGCACTCGGGTTTCGAGTTCACCGGCGACACCGCAGTGGTCAATGTGGACGCGGACACCGCCAACGAGGTCACCGCGGCGGCGTACCTGGAAACCCGGTACGAGCTGTTCCGGCTCGGCACCGTGCCGCCGACGGCCGAAGAGGTCGAATCGGTGCGCCAGTACGCGATGGGCTCGCTCGTCACCGGCACGTCGTCGCAGAGCGGGCTCGCCGGACAGCTGATGGCGCTGGCGTCGAACGGTCTCGGCATCGAGTGGCTGCAGAGCCACCCGGAGCGGCTCGCGGCCGTCACCGCGGACCAGGTCGCCGAAGCCGCGGCGGAGTTCTTCGCCCCTGGCCGGTTCACCGGCGTCGTGGTCGGCGACGCGGAGCTGCTCGCGCCGAAGCTGGCCGCGCTGGGAGTTTCCACGAGCGAGAAGGACTGATGAGCGTTCCGTTCGAACTAGGGGCCCTGCCGACGCTGTCCCGTTCCACAGTGGACCGTCAGGAAACCTTGCGCACCAACCCGGAGCGGCTCGCCGCGAAGTGGTCCGAAGCCCGCGTGGTGCTGCTCGACGACACCGGCCGCACGCCGGTCGTCGAGGGCGGCTCCGCGCTGTCCACCCGCAAGGCGATGGACTTCGGCACCGAACCGCCCGCCGACGCGGTGTTCCTCGGCGAGTGGGAAGACATCGATTACTGGTCGCTGCCCGGCAGCATCGAAGGCGACGTCGACAGTGTGCGGCTGGCGGGCAGCTGGGGCGTGATCGAAGAGGTCCCGCGAGCCAACGGCGAGCTGTGGGTCGAGCTGCGCGGGTACGGCGAGCAGCTGGACGACACGTCGGCCGGGCTGTTCACCACCGCGCAAGCATTGCGGCACTGGCGGCGGCAGTCGCGGTTTTGCACCCGCGACGGCTCGCCGACGCAGCTGATCCAGTTCGGCTGGGCGAGCCGCTGCGAAGCCAAGGGCCACGAGGAATACCCGCGCACCGACCCGGCGGTCATCTGCCTGGTGCACGACCTCGACGGCGTCAACGGTTCGCACGTGCTGCTCGCGCGCCAGCCGATCTGGCCGCCGGACCGGTACTCGGTGCTCGCCGGATTCGTCGAGGCGGGGGAGTCCCTGGAGGGCTGCGTCGTCCGCGAAATCCGCGAGGAGGCCGGGATCGAGGTGCGGGACGTGCGCTACCTCGGCAGTCAGCCGTGGCCGTTCCCGCGCTCGATCATGCTGGGCTTCACCGCCCGCGCGGACCGCAACGCGCCGCTGGTCCCGGCCGACGGCGAGATCGAGGAAGCGCTGTGGGTGTCCCGAGAGGACGTCCGGACGGCGTTCCGCAATGCCGGGACCGGAGTGCCGACGCCGATCGCCGGTGGCGCGTCGAATCTCCTGCTGCCGGGGAACTCGTCGATCGCCCGCGTGATGTTGAAGGCTTGGGCCGAAGCCGAGGAGTGATCCCGGGCCGGTCCGTGAAGGGCTCCTTGAGGGAATCTGATTCCCTCAAGGAGCCCTTCACGGCTTTCTGGGGGTCGGGAAGCCGTGAAGGGCGGCTTTCGCCGCGCAGCCTGAACGCGTAGCTGGCTCCGTCGCGAGCCACCGCGTTTCCCGGACCACCCCGGTCCGCTGGTCTGGACCGCGTACGGTCCGCGCTCGCCCGGTCACCCTGTGCCGGTCGCCGACATCCCGCGGTATCAAGCCGTTACCCCGCTGTTTCCCGAGCCCATTGACGCCGTGTGGCCGCGCTCACTACAGTCCCGGAAAACCGTCTGTAAAGTTTCCTAATAAAGGAGCAGCCAGGTGCGAGCCGGCAGTCCGCGAACGTTGCGCGAGATGAACGACCGCGCGGCGATCGAGGCGTTGCTGCGGAACGGGCCGATGACCCGGGGCGAGCTCGAGGCCGCCATCGGACTGTCCAAACCGGCCACCGCGCAGCTGCTCACCCGCCTCGAGCAGGAAAATCTCGTCGGCAAGGCGGGGGAGCGCGCCGGTGGCGGACGCGGGCCGCGCGCTCAGCTGTGGGCGGTCAACGGCGCGCTCGCGCACGTCGCGGCCGTCGACCTCACCCCGCGGGTCGCGGACTTCGTGGTCGCTGACGTCGCCGGGGCCGTGCTGGCCGAGTACCGCGTGCAGCTTCCGGTGGCCGAGGACGCGGACGTCGTCGGGTCGTTCGGGCAAGCGCTGCGCCGGGTCGCCAAGGCCGCGGGCCTGCAGCTCGACGATCTGGCCAATGTGGTCATCGGCGCGCAGGGCGCGTTCGACCCGCGCACCGGATTGCTGTCGTCGGCCCCGCACATCCCGGGCTGGCTCGGGTTCGACGTGCCGAAGCGGCTGAGCGACGAACTCGGCGTGACGGTCAAGATCGAGAACGACGTAAACCTGGTCGCGGTCGAAGAAATGACCGTCGGCAACGCGCAGGACGTCGACGACTTCGTGCTGGTGTGGCTGTCCGAGGGCGTCGGCGGCGCGGTCGTCATCGGACGGCGGCTGCTGCGCGGCGCGACCGGCGGCGGCGGCGAGATCGACTGGATGCGCGTCCCCGATCCGGCCACTGTGGACACTGGCGACAGCTGGCCGTCGGCCGGAGCCCGGTACGGCAACCTGGTCGACTCGTCCGCGATCGTCCGGCTCGCCAAGGCACACGGCATCACCGCGGACAGCGGATGGGACGCCGTCACGCAGGCTCGTCGTACGGCGCACCTCGGGTTTCTGGACGATTTCGCGCGGCGCGTCGCCAGCGGGGTCGCCAGCCTCGTCGCGGTCGCCGACCCGCAGCTCATCCTGCTGTGCGGCGAGACCAGCCGCGCCGGCGGCGACGAGTTCGCCGGGATCGTCGCGGAAAAGCTGCACGAACTGGTCCTGCCGCGCACGCCCGTCGGCGTCGCTTCGGTGCAGGGCAACGCGGTGCGCGCCGGTGCGCTGCAGTCCGCGCTCGCCACCGCCCGTGAGGACGTCTTCGGCGTCGTCACCCCCACACTCCTCGGGCCGCGTCGGTCCGCCGGAGAGCAAGCCCCGTCCCCGACCGAGTAGACCCACCCGAAGGACAGGAGGGTTCATGTCCGCTCCCACCCGCACCCGGAGAATCGCGCGCAAGCGCGGCTCTCTGCTGCTCAGCGCCGTCGCGGCGAGCACGCTGCTGGCGACCGCCGCGTGCGGTGCCGCCGCGCCCGCTGGAGGCGGCGACGCCGCGGCTCCGCCGAACAAGGACGACAAGCTCACCATCACCGTGTACAGCAAGTTCACCGACCGCGAGTACGGCGTGGTCACGAAGGCGCTGGACAAGCTGAAGGCCAAGTTCCCCAACATCACCATCAAGCACGAGGGGAACCAGGACGACGACAAGCTCACCCAGTCGATCCGCGGCGGCAACCCGCCGGACGTGGCGATCTCGTTCTACACCGACAACCTCGGCGCGTGGTGCTCGACCGGCAGCTTCCAGGACCTGAAGCCCTACATCGAGCGCGACAAGATCGATCTCGAGCAGATCCCGCAGGCGGTCCGCGACTACACGTCGTACCAGGGCAAGCGGTGCGCGATGCCGATGCTCGCCGACGTGTACGGGTTCTTCTACAACAAGACGCAGTTCGCGGCCAAGGGCATCGCCGGCCCGCCGAAGAACACCACGGAACTGTTCGAGGACGTCAAGAAGCTCACCGAGTTCAACCCGGACGGTTCGATCAAGACCGCGGGCTTCCTGCCGTCGATGCCGTTCTACGCCAACCAGGCGCAGTACTGGGCGCCGAACTTCGGGGCCAAGTTCATGGGCCCGGACGGGAAGTCGTCGCTCGCCTCCAGCCCCGGCTGGAAGGAGATGTTCGAGTTCCAGAAGAAGCTCATCGACTTCTACGGCGGGCACGAGAAGGTCGAGAAGTTCAAGGCCGGTCTCGGTGACGAGTACTCGAAGGACAACGGTTTCCAGACCGGCAAGCTTTCGATGATCTACGACGGCGAGTTCCGCACCGCGTTCATCAAGGACCAGGTGCCCTCGCTCGACTACGGCACCGCGCCCGCGCCGGTGCTCGACAGCCTGGCCGGCCAGTACGGCGGCGGATTCGGCACCGGCACGATCATCGCGATCCCGAAGGGCGCGAAGAACCCCGGCGCGGCGTGGGAGCTGATCAAGCAGGCCTCGCTCGACACCGACACCCTCGTCGAGATGGCCAACGGCCTGAACAACGTGCCCAGCACCAAGGATTCGCTGAACTCGCCGAACCTGAAGATGCCGCCGCAGTTCAAGACCTTCACCGACATCTACAACAGCGGCAAGCTGGTCGCCAACCCGACCACGCCGATCGGCGACGCGTTCCTCAAGGCGGTCAACGACTTCGCCGAGAAGTGGCAGGCCGGGTCGGTGCCCGATCTGGACGCGGGCCTCAAGAAGGTCGACGCGCAGATCAACGACGAACTGGCGCAGAAGGGCGCCGGCGGATGACCACGCTGACCGCAGCGGAAACCGGAACCCCTGCCGCGTCGAACCAGGCGCGGCGGGGGTCTCCCCGGGCCAAGCGCCGGCGCACGGTGTTCTGGTTCATGGCGCCGGCCACCCTCGGGTTCCTCATCTTCTTCGCCTACCCCCTCGGCGCGACGCTGTTCTACTCGTTCACCCGCTACGACCTGATCAACCCTCCACAGTGGATCGGGTTCGACAACTACGTGCGCATGTTCACCAGCGAGCCGCTGGTGAAAACCGCCGCGTACAACACGTTGTGGCTCGTGATCATCCTGACGATCTGCCGGGTGCTGTTCTCGCTCGGCGTAGCGTCGGTGATTTCGCGGCTGAAGTCGGGCGTCGGCATCGTCCGCACGCTCTGCTACCTGCCCGCGCTCGCCCCGCCGGCGGCCGCGACGCTCGCGTTCGTCTTCGTGTTCAACCCGGAATTCGGTCCGGTGAACCGGTTCCTGCGCCTGGTGGGCATCGACGGCGGACTGTGGTTCAACAGCCCGGAAATGTCGAAGCCCGCGCTCACCCTGCTCGCGCTGTGGGGTTCGGGCGAGCTGATGATCATCATCCTGGCGGCGTTGCTGGACGTTCCGCAGGAGCAGTACGAGGCCGCGGAACTCGACGGGGCCGGGCCGGTGCGCCGGTTCTGGCACGTGACGCTGCCGTCGATCTCGCCGGTGTTGCTGTTCGGCGTAGTCAACTCGATGATCTACGCGCTGCAGTTCTTCACCCAGGCGATCGTCGCCGCGTCCGCTTCCGCGGGGACGGCGGACGTGGCGGGCAACTCGAAACTGATCGGTGCGCCGGAAAACTCGACGCTGACGTATCCGATCTGGTTGTACGTCCAAGGTTTCCGGTATTTCAACATGGGTTACGCGGCCGCGATGGCGGTGCTGCTGTTCCTGGTCTCCGCCGGGTTCACGTGGCTATTGGTCAGGCAGATGCGTAAGACGCAACATCAGGAGGACGGAGCATGACGACGCTTTCGGCACCGCCGCGTCCGGCTCCTCCGGTGCATCCGCGGGAGAAGTTCAAGCGGCGCTGGGACAAGAAACTGTCCTTTGTGGCCACCCACGCGGTCGGCATCGCGCTCGGCGTGATCTTCATGCTGCCGCTGCTGTTCGTTCTCCTCACCTCGGTGATGAAGAGCGACCAGGCGATGACGTCCAGCCTGTGGCCGGCCGAATGGCATTTCGAGAACTTCGTCGAGGTGTTCAAGAAGGCCCCGCTGCTGGAGTACTTCGGCAACAGCCTGCTGTACTCGGCGCTGGCGACGATCGGGGCGCTGGTCTCGGCGATCCCGGCGGCGTACGGGCTGGCGAAACTGCGGTGGCGCGGGCAGAACCTGTGCTTCATGCTCGTCGTCGTCGCGATGATGCTGCCGCCGCAGGTCACCGTCGTTCCGCTGTACGACCTGTGGGTGCGGCTGGGCTTCACCGGCACCTTGGTGCCGCTCATCGTGCCGTACTTCTTCTTCGACGCCTTCTCGATCTTCCTGCTGCGGCAGTTCTTCCTCACCATTCCGAAGGACTACCTCGAAGCGGCGAAGATCGACGGCTGCAACGAATTCCGGGTGCTCACGCGGGTGCTGATCCCGATGGCGAAGCCGGGGATCGCGGCCACCGCGATGTTCTGCTTCCTGTTCACCTGGAACGACTATTTCGGCCCGCTGCTCTACACGGGCGAGAACAAAGACAACTGGCCGCTTTCACTGGCGATCGCGTCCTTCCGAGGCATGCACCACGTCGAATGGAACCTCACGATGGCCGCGACCGCGCTGATCATGCTGCCGGTGATCGTGCTGTTCGTGTTCGCGCAGAAGTCGTTCGTCAAGGGCATCACGTTCACGGGAGTCAAGGGATGAAACTGGCAGTGGTCGGCGGTGGGTCCACCTACACGCCGGAGCTGATCGACGGCATCGCCGGACGGCGGGCCTCGCTCGACGTCGACGAGATCGTGCTGATCGACCCGGACGCCTACCGGGTCGAAGCCGTCGGCGAGTTCAGCCAGCGGCTGCTGAACCACGCGGGGCATTCGGCCCGCGTGCGCACGACGGCGAACCTGGAGGAAGGCGTCGACGGCGCGTCGGCGGTCCTCATCCAGCTGCGCGTCGGCGGCCAGAAGGCGCGCGCGTCGGACGAGACTTTCCCGCACCTGTGCGGTTGTGTCGGCCAGGAGACGACCGGCGCGGGCGGGCTGGCGAAGGCGTTGCGCACGGTGCCGGTGGTGCTCGACATCGCCGAACGCGTGCGCAAGGTCGCCGGCGACGACACCTGGATCGTCAACTTCACCAACCCGGTCGGCATCGTCACCCGCGCGCTGCTGCAGGAGGGCCACCGCGCGGTCGGCCTGTGCAACGTCGCGATCAACCTGCAGCGCAAGTTCGCGAAGCTGCTCGGCGCGTCGACCGGCGACGTCAAGCTGGTCCACACTGGACTGAATCACCTGAGCTGGGAGCGCGGCGTCCTGGTCGACGGGGTCGACCGGCTGCCGGAACTCCTTGCCCAGCACGCGGAATACCTCGGCGAAGAGGTCAGCGCGCCGGTCGAGTGGATGCAGCGGATGCAGGCCGTTCCGTCGTACTACCTCAAGTACTACTACTCGCACGACGCGCAGGTCGCGAAGCAGCAGACCGAGCGGCCGCGCGCCGAGGCGGTCAGCGACGTCGAGGAAGAGCTGCTGAAGATCTACCTCGACCCGGAGCAGGTCACGAAGCCGGAATCGCTGGAGAAGCGCGGCGGCGCGTACTACTCGGAGGCGGCGGTGCAGCTCGTGCACGCGCTGACCTCCGGCGGTGCGGCCGAGGAGCACGTGGTGAACGTCCGCAACAACGGGACGTTCGATTTCCTCCCGGACGACGCGGTGATCGAGGTTTCGTCCACTGTGGATTCCGCAGGCGCGACCCCGATCCCGCAGTCCCCGGTGGACCCGCGGTTCGCCGGGCTGATCGCCGGGGTCACGGCGTACGAGTACCTGGCACTGGACGC
Organism: Streptomyces sp. AA4; assembly: GCF_000158875.1. Classification (NCBI taxonomy): domain Bacteria; kingdom Bacillati; phylum Actinomycetota; class Actinomycetes; order Kitasatosporales; family Streptomycetaceae; genus Streptomyces; species Streptomyces sp. AA4. The sequence goes on from NZ_GG657746.1 coordinate 842,982, forward strand.
CGCGATCAAGGGCGGCCGGGACCGGGTCGCGGACGCGCTGCTCGCGCATCCGCTGGTCGGCCAGTACGCCAAGGCGGACCAGCTCGCGGACGAACTCGTCGCACGCAACCGGGATTTCCTGCCCTGGGCGCGGGCATGAGCGACACCGTCGTCGCGATCGACGGGGGGAACAGCAAGACCGAGGTGCTGGTGGTTTCGCGGGACGGCGTCGTGCTCGGCGCCTCCCGCGGCCCCGGCGTTTCCCCCCAGCGGGTCGGAGTCGACGGATGCGTTGCCGCGTTGGAAGATTTCGTCCAGGAAGCGCTCCGCTCCGGCGGTCTGCCGACTGAGCCGCCGTTCGCCGTGCACACCTCGGCGTACCTGGCCGGCCTCGATTTCCCGCGCGAGGAAGAGGCCCTGCACAAGGCTTTGTCGGCGCGCGGCTGGAGTTCCACTTTGGACGTCGGCAACGACGTGCTCGCTTTGCTGCGGGCCGGAAGTTCCGACGGCACCGGGGTAGCGGTGGTGTGCGGCGCGGGCATCAACGGCGCCGGCTTCGCCCCGGACGGCCGGTCGTACCGCTTTCCCGCGCTGGGCAAGGTGTCCGGCGACTGGGGCGGCGGCTACCGGCTGGGCGAGGAAGCCCTCTGGTGGGCCGTCCGCGCCGAGGACGGACGCGGTCCGCGAACTGCGCTGGAATCAGCGGTCGCGAAGTACTTCGGTGCTTCGAAGCTGCTGGATGTGGTGCAGGGCTTGCACTTCGAGGAGATCGACGCCGCGAAGATCCACGGCCTCTGCCCGCTGTTATTCGAGGTGGCCGCGGCCGGAGACGAGGTCGCGCAGGACGTGGTGACGCGGTTCGCCGAGGAAGTGAGCCTGTTGGTGGCCGCGATCATGCGCCGCCTGGACCTCACGACGTCCGCCCCCGAGGTCATCCTCGGCGGCGGCGTGCTGACCGGCGTCGATGCGTCCGTGATCGCGGACATCGAACGGCGCTGCCTGAAGGTGGCCCCGCGAGCGCAGGTGCGCGTGGTGGAGGTAAACCCGGTCGTCGGAGCCGCACTGTTCGGTTTGGACAAGATCGGGGCCGCGGAATCTGCGAAAGCGGCGCTGAAGGCGGCGACGCAACGCGCGTGAGATGTGGGGTGGCTGCCGGGACAAGGCAGCCACCCCACTCTCGCGTCAGGCCGTGAGGTTCTTGCCCGTCTCCAGCACCGACTTCAGGTCGGACAGGACCCACGCCCAGCCGCCGCCCGCGTTTTCGCCCGGGCCGGCGTTGATGTCCTCGTGCACGCCGGACACAAGAGCCGCGTGGTTCGGCGCGCCGGCGACGTCGTGGGTGACGGTGAGCCGGGTGCCCGCGGTCTGCGTTTCCTCGATGTCATAGGTCACTGTGGTGTACGGCTCGGCGACGAGGCTCGGGTCCATCTGCAGTTTCCACGTGATCACCAGCCTGCGCGGCGGATCGACCTCGAGTACTTCGCCGTCGAGGAGATCGCTGGTGAAGCCCGAATCGATGAACTCCTGGGTCGGCTTGGTGCGGTGCTTGCCGCCGCGCTTGAGGTCGAAGTCGGCGAGGCCGGTGTAGCCGTACTTCTGCGTCCATTCCGGCTTGGTGAGGGCGTCCCACACCGCCTGCGGAGTGGCCTTGATGTAGACGCGGTTGACCTGAACGGTCGTGGTGTCGCTCATTTTCCGGGCTCCTTGAAGGTTTCTTCGGCTTCCAGCTGAGCTTTGAGGTCCAGCAGCGCCGAGGCGCGGTGTGCGGTGTACTTGTCGATCCAGCGGTCGTGGATCCGGCGGATCGGGACCGGGTTCAGGAAATGCCGCTTCTCCCGCCCCTCCTTGCGCGAGGTGACCAGATCGGCCTCCTCGAGGAGCTTGAGGTGCTTCATCACCCCGAACCGGCTCATGTCCACTTCGGACTCCAGCTCGGTGAGCGTGCGGCCGTCGCGCTCGTAGAGCAGGTCGAGCAGGAACCGGCGGGTCGGGTCCGCCAGAGCCTTGAAAACCAGGTCCTCGTCGGGCACGCACCGAGAATAGGTGACCAGAAGGTCACATGTCAACCAGAAGAACGGCCGCTGGTCTCCCCGCGTGCGGAGACCAGCGGCCGGAGGGGGAGCGCTAAAGCAGGGCGCCCAGCGGCAGGATCAGCGCGATCGCCACCACGGAGATCACCGTTTCCATCACCGACCAGCTCTTCAAGGTCTGGCCGACCGACATGCCGAAGTACTCCTTGACCAGCCAGAACCCGGCGTCGTTCAGGTGCGAGAAGAAGAGCGAACCGGCACCGATGGCCAGCACGAGCAGGGCGTTGTGCGTCGGGTCCAGCGTCGCGGCCAGCGGGGCCACGATGCCCGCCGCGGAGACCGTCGCGACCGTCGCCGAACCGGTCGCCAGGCGGATCGCCACCGCGACCAGCCAGCCGAGCAGCAGCGGGGACAGGTTAGCGCCCTTGGCGAGGCTGGTGATCACGTCGCCGACCCCGGCGTCCACGAGGGTCTGCTTGAACCCGCCGCCCGCGGCCACGATCAGCACGATCCCGGCGATCGGGCCGAGGGAATCGCCGATGATCGACGACAGCCGTTCCCGGTTCAGCCGGGCCGGGCGGCCCAGCACGACCATGCCGACGAGGACCGCCAGCAGCAGCGCGACGAGCGGGTCGCCGATGAAGTCCAGGACGCGGCGCGCCGGGTTCCCCTTCCCCGCCAGGATGTCCGCGAGTGCCTTGGCCAGCATCAGGACCACCGGCAGGAGCACCGTGGCCAGCGTCGCGAAGAAGCTCGGGCGGTGCTTTTCGTCGGTCCCCTCGGATTCCGGGACCAGCCGGGCGGGCGGCGCGGCGTCGGGCACCATCTTGGCGGCGAGACGGCCGAACAACGGACCGGCGATGATCACGGTGGGAAGGCCGACCAGCAGGCCCAGTCCGAGGGTGAGGCCGACGTTGGCGTTCAGCGAACCGGCGGCGGCGAGCGGACCGGGGTGCGGCGGGATCAGGCCGTGCAGCACCGACAGCCCGGCCAGCGCCGGAATTCCCAGCAGCAGCACCGGTTTCCCGCTGCGCTTGGCGACCAGCAGCACGACCGGGATCAGCATCACGAGGCCGATCTCGAAGAACATCGGCAGCCCGATCAGCGCGGCGACCAGCGCCATCGCCCACGGCAGCCCGGGCCCGCGGACCCGGCCGAGCACCGTGTCCACGATCCGGTCCGCGCCGCCGGAGTCGGCGAGCAGTTTGCCCAGCATCGCGCCGAACGCGATCAGCACGCCGACGGACGCGACGGTGCTGCCGACGCCGGTGGTGAAGCTCTTGAGCAGTTTGTCGATCGGCGTCCCGGCGGTCAGGCCGAGCACGCCGGAGCCCAGCGTGAGCGAGAGCAGCGGGTGCAGTTTGACCTTGCTGATCAGCACCACGATCACGGCGATGGCGAGCACCGTGGCGAGGATCAGGCGGGTGTCGTGGCCGGTCCAGCCGGCGGCGAGGGTGGTCATGCGCGCTCCTGGAACGCTTTGAGCGCCGACTCGACGAGTTCGGCGGGGGGACGGCTGATGTCGAAGGTCGCTCCCGGCTCGTCCGCTTCCAGCGGTTCGAGGTCGGCGAGCTGGGAATCGAGCAGCGAGACCGGCATGAAGTGGCCGGTCCGGGTCTTCATCCGCTCGGCGAGCAGTTCGCGGGACCCGTGCAGGTGCAGGAACCAGACGTCCCCGCCGCCGCGCAGCACGTCGCGGTAGCGCCGCTTCAGCGCGGACGAGCTGACCACCGCGCCGTTTTCATGGTGCTTCCCGATCCATTCCGCGATCGCGGCCAGCCACGGGGCGCGGTCCTCGTCGTTCAGCGGATGCCCGGCGGTCATCTTCTCGATGTTCGCCCGGGGGTGGAAGGTGTCTGCCTCGGCGTACACGGTCCCGAGCCGTTCCGCGATCGCTGTGCCGACCGTCGTCTTGCCCGAGCCCGATACGCCCATCACCACGATGACCGTCATCCGCACCTCCCACGTCTTTGTGCCTTGGAGAGTCAAACTCAAAAGTACTACTTAATCAAGAAGAAGTAGTACTTAATCGAATCAGAGCGCTAGGTTGAGGCCGTGGGGACTGATCGGCACGAGGACATGCTCGACGAGCTCGGCGCGGCCATCGCGAGCGGCGAGCTGGCTCCGGGCGCGGTGCTGCGCTCGGAGGAGCTGCAGGAGCGGTACGGGACTTCGCGGACGGTGGCCCGCGAGGTCGTGCGGGTCCTCGAGACGATGGGGCTGACCAGCAGCCGCCGCCGCGTCGGGGTCACCGTCCGCGAGCCGGCCGAGTGGAACCACTATGACCCGAGGCTGATCCGCTGGCAGCTCGACGGCGCGGACCGGCCGACCGCGCTGCGCACGCTGACCGAACTGCGCTCGGCCGTCGAACCGTGCGCGGCCCGGTTCGCCGCGATCCGGGCGACCCCGGAGGAACGCGGGCGGCTGCGCGCGCTGGCGGTGCACCTCCAGCGGACGGCGCGGGCCCGGGATCTCGACACCTTCCTCGGCCACGACGTCGCATTCCACGATCTGCTCCTGACCGCGTCGCGGAATCCGATGTTCGCGCAGCTGTCCTCCGTGGTCGCCGAAGTGCTGGCCGGCCGCACCGGGCACGGCCTGATGCCGGAGGAACCGCAGCCCGAGGCGGTGGCGCTGCACGTCGAGGTCGCCGAGGCGATCGACCTGGCCGAACCGGAGCGGGCCGAACGCGCGATGCGCGACATCGTGGAGCAGGCACGCGAGGAAATCGCCGCCGCGGTGTCGAGTAATCTCGGCGGCTGAATCGTCCACGTTCGGGGGGCTACAGGTGAGCGCGGCGCGCGCGATCGGCTTGATTCTCGGTTTGGCCGCAGACGGGGCACTCGGCGATCCGCGGCGACGTCCGCCGGTCACCGCGTTCCGCGAAGCGGTCGCCGCCGCTGGTTCGCGGCGCGCGGCCGGGCTCGGAATCGCGGGCGCGGCAGTCGCGGCTGGCGTAGTGATCGAGCGCACCGGCAGCCGCCGCCCGGTCCTGCAGGCGACGACGACGGCGGTGGCGACCTGGGCGGTCCTCGGCGCGGCCGGGCTGGCCACGCAGGGCACGGAACTGGCGCGCGATCTGGAGGAAGGCCGTCTCGAACCGGCGCGCGACACACTGTCCGAACTGGACCCGCGCGTGACGGACGGGCTGAGCACGATCGGGCTTTCCCGTGCGTCCGTGGAAACTCTGGCCGAGAACACGTCCGAAGTGGTCGTCACCCCGTTGTTGTGGGGTGCGGTCGCGGGCGTGCCCGGGTTGCTCGCGGCGCGGATCATCGGCTTGCTGCGCCGGCTGCTTCCCGGGCACTGGGCCATTGACCGGTTTCACGAACTGGTGCACCTTCTGCCGACCCGGGTGGCGGCCGCGCTGACCGTCGCGGGCGCGCCGGTGGTGGGCGGTTCGGCGGGTGGCGCGTGGCGGGCTTGGCGCCGGGACACGATCGCGCATCCGAGCCCGAACGCCGGTCGCGTCGAGGCGGCTTTCGCCGGTGCGTTGGAGATTCGCGTCGGCGGGCGGACCGAGTACCCGCACGGGGTCGTGGAATTGCCGGTGCTCGGGGTCGGCCGGAATCCGGATGCCGGACACGTGACGCGTGCGGTGGAACTGTCCCGAGTGGTCGGTTGGCTGGCCGCGGGGACGTCGGTGATCGTGGCCGTGCTCGCCGGGTTGCGTCGCCGGAACCGTTGAGCCCTCAGGGTTTCAGGTGCGCGATCGCTTCCGCGTCATGGAAGCCGTCCCGTTCGGACAGTAGCGCGCCGATCCGCTGCCGGTCCTCGGACTTCTTGTTCCCGCCGTACTTGAACTTCGCCCGCACGTCGGTCACCGTCAGCTCGACCCCGCGAATCCCGGGCAGCAGCCGCCGGTCCGGAGTGTCCACAGCGGACACCGGGGTGCGCTTGCCGTCCGGTTCGAAATGCGCCAGCTGGTGGTTCAGCAGCGCGGCCTTCTCTTCGGGATCGTCGATGAGCCGGACGTCGCAGGCCAGCTGCACGCTCGCGTAGTACGACGTGGGCACGCCGAGCGCGGGATCGTCGGCGGTGTTCCAGTCCGAGCGGATGTACGTGTAGTCGCCGGTCACCGTCAGCAGGGCGCGCGGGTGTTCCTCCAGCAGCGGCCACACCGGGTTCGGCCGGGCGAGGTGCAGCCGGACGGTCGCGTCGCCGTCGAAGACGAAGTGCGTCGGCACCACCACCGGGAGGTCGCGGCCGCGGCCGCCGGCGACCAGTTCGCCGAAATCGTGTCCGGCGAGCCATTCCCGCCATTCGTTCTCGTCCGCGGCGTCCCAGGGGTGGATCAGCATGCCGTCAGTATCCGTGCGGCAAGTGGCCCGGACAAAGGGCCATTTTCCGGTAAAACGACCAGGCCACTCAGGCGGTCGGCGAGTACTCGTCCTCGTCTTCGGCGAGCATCTCCGCGACGGACTTGCGCCGCCCGCGCTGCGGACGTTCGGTGGTCAGCGCGCCGCCCGGGCGCAGTTCGCGGATCGTGAAGTAGAGCCAGCCCAGCAAGGCCATCGTGCCGAACGCCAGCCACTGCAGCGCGTACGAGAAGTACGGGCCGGACTCCAGTTGCGGCAGCGGCAGCGGGCTGAGCACGCCGGGCTGATTCTGGTCGAGCTGGAAGTACCCGGGCCGGATGGTGAGGCCAGAGGACTTCGCGACCACGCGCGAGTCGACGGTGTAGCTCTGCAGCTTCCCGTTGGTCGACGCGTCGGCGAACGCTTCGCGGTTCTTCGGGTCTGTCTCGTCGCTTCGCACGCGCGCGACGACAGTCACCTGCCCGCCTGGCGCTGCCGCGTACGGGAGCACCCCGGAGTCGCTGCTGAGCCCGACGTAGCCGCGGTCGATCAGGTACACAGTGCCGTCAGTAGCGCGAAGCGGCGTGAGGACTTCGTACGCGCCTTGGCCCTGCACAGTGCGCAGCCGTGCGACAACCTCGGCCGAAGGCAGGTACGTGCCGGTGACGGACACGAGGTGCCACTCGGTGTTCTTGTCCGGCTTCGTCCCGGGCGGCAGCAGCTGCGCCGCGGGCACGGGTTTCGCGGTGAACGACGTGGTCAGCGCGTTGTTCTGGGTGACCTGCTCGCCGTCGCGGCGGAACTGCCACGGGGCCAGCAGCGTGTAACAGCAGATGGCGAAGGTGAACACCACCACTGTCAACGCCAGCCATCCCGGCCGGAGCAGAAACCGCAACCGCACCCCTCTACGGTAGGCCGTCGCGTTCCGTGCGCGCACCCGGACCGGACGTCACGCCTGCTCGCGGACCCAGTCCAGCAGTCCCGGCACGCTCCGTTCGATCATCCCGAGCACGTCCTCGAAGCCGTCGTCGCCGCCGTAATACGGGTCCGGCACCTCGGCGCCCTCCGGAGCGGACGGGTCGAACGAACGCAGCAGCCGCACCCGCGAAGGGTCTCCGACACGCGACTGCAGAAAGCTGAGGTGACTCTCGTCGGCGGCGAGCAGCAGGTCGGCTTCGAGGTCTTCGTCGCTGACCTCGGCCGCGATGTGCTCGGTGGGGTAGCCGTGCGCCTTCAACGTGGCCCGCGCCCGCCGGTCGGCCGCCTCGCCGACGTGCCACGGTCCGGTGCCCGCGCTCGACACCCGCACGGCGCCGGCGAGTCCCGCGTCGGCGAGCTTCTTGCGGAAGACCAGCTCCGCCATCGGGGAGCGGCAGATGTTTCCGGAGCACACGAACACCAGGGACGGCATGGTTCGCAGTCTTCCAGAGCGACCGTGCGAGGATCCCCAGGTGCCTGCATTAGCCGAGATCATCGCCGTCCTCGAACGCAGTTACCCGCCCCGGCTGGCGGAAAGCTGGGACGCCGTCGGGCTCGTCTGCGGAGACCCGGCCGAGGACGTCCAGCGCGTGCTGTTCTGTGTCGACCCGGTCGAGGAGACGCTCGCCGAGGCCGAGGAAATCGGCGCGCAGCTGATCGTCGCGCACCATCCGCTGCTGCTGCGCGGCGTGCACGGCGTTCCGGCGGACACCGCCAAGGGCTCGCTCGTGCACCGCATGATCCGCGGCGGCATCGCGCTCTACTGCGCGCACACCAACGCCGACTCGGCCGACCCCGGCGTGTCCGACGCGCTCGCGCAGGCCATCGGCCTGGAGGTCGACCGGCCGCTCGATCCGCACGAACCAGGCGGCGCCACCGGCATCGGCCGCATTGGGCACTTGCCCGAGGCCGAGCCGTTCGCCCAGTTCGTGCAGCGGGTTGCCAACGCGTTGCCCGCCACCGTGCCCGGCGTGCTCGGCGCCGGCGACTCGGCCCGGCTGATCCGCACCGTCGCGGTTTCCGGCGGAGCGGGGGACTCGTATCTCGCGAAGGCGACTGCCGAGGGCGTCGACGCGTACGTGACCGCGGATCTGCGCCACCATCCCGCCGGCGAACACCTCGCCTCGGCGGCCACCGTGCCCGCGCTGGTCGGCCTGACGCACTGGGCCAGCGAGTGGCCGTGGTGCGGACAGGCCTCGGCCCTTGTCGGCGCGGCCTTTGCGGGTACCGTCGAAGCTCACGTCTCCACGCGGTGCACCGACCCGTGGACCATCCGCGCTACCGCCCAGTAACTAAATCAGGGAGCACAGTGAAGGCCGACCCCGCCGTCCAGCGTCAGCTGCTCGAACTCGCGAAGGTGGACGCCGAGCTTTCGCGCGTCGCGCACCGCCGCCGCACTCTGCCCGAGCTCGCCGAGATCGAGGCCGGGGAGAAGACCGTCCGCGAGAAACGCGACGCACTGGTGTCCGTCGAGACCGCGACGTCGGACCTCGACCGGGAGATCGCCCGGCAGGAGAAAGAGGTCGAATCGGTGCGGGCGCGCGAGGACCGCGACCGCAAGCTGATGGAATCCGGGTCGGTCGGCGCCAAGCAGATGACCGACATCGAGCACGAACTGCAGACGCTCGGCCGCCGCAAGGGCGCGCTGGAGGACGACCTGCTGGAGCTGATGGAGCAGCGCGAGGCACTGGGTCTGGACGCGCAGCGCACCAGCGCCGAGGTCGACAAGGCGGTGCAGGAAGTGCAGGCCGCGCAGGCCCGCCGCGACGAGGCGTTCAAGGACCTCGACACCACCGAGGCCCGCCGCAAGGAGGACCGCGCGAAGCTGGTGCCGCGGTTCCCGGAGCCGCTGCTGAAGCTGTACACCCGCGTCTACGAGCACAAGGGCATCGGCGCGGCGCTGCTGCGCGCCCGCCGGTGCGGCGCCTGCCAGCTCGAACTCGACCGCAACACCATCTCCGAGATCAAGGCGGCGGCCGAGGACAGCGTCGTGCAGTGCGACAACTGCGGCGCGATCCTGGTCCGCACGCTGGAGTCGGGCCTGTGACCGAACGGGCGATCGTCGAGGCTGACGGAGGCTCGCGGGGCAACCCCGGCCCGGCGGGCTACGGCGCGGTCGTGAAGGACGCGAGCACCGGCGAGGTGCTCGCCGAACGCCACGAGTACCTCGGCGTGGCCACGAACAACGTCGCGGAGTACTCCGGGCTCGTCGCCGGGCTCGCCGCGGCCGCCGAACTCGGAGTGTCCATTGTGGACGTCCGGATGGATTCGAAGCTCGTGGTGGAGCAGATGTCCGGGCGCTGGAAGATCAAGCACGCCGCGCTGCAGCCGCTCGCCGCGCAGGCGCGGGAGATCGCGGCGGGCTTCGAACGCGTCAGCTACACCTGGATCCCGCGCGCGGAGAACTCGCACGCCGACCGGCTCGCGAACGTCGCGATGGACCGCGCCGGGTCCGGGGCAACCTCGTCGGCCCCGGTCTCCGAGGCGCGGCCGAAGGCCAAGGCCGCCGAGCCGGACCGGGTGTCCCCGGCGGGCTGGACCGGAGCCCGCGGCACGCCGACCAAACTGCTCCTGCTGCGCCATGGCCAGACCGAGATGTCGGTCGACCGCCGCTACTCCGGACGCGGCGACGTCCCGCTCACCGAGCACGGCCGGGGCCAAGCCGCCGCGGCCGCCAAACGGCTGGCCGCGATGTCCGGGCTGATCGGCGAGGACGGCGAACCGGCTCCGATCGTCTCGTCGCCGCTGATCCGCACGAAGCAGACCGCGCAGGCGGTCGCCGACGCGCTCGGCGGCCGGGTCGAGACGCATCCCGGGCTCATCGAGACCGACTTCGGCGAATGGGAGGGCCTCACCTTCTCCGAGGCTGCCCAGCGGGACCCGGAACTGCACCGCTGCTGGCTGAGCGATTCGTCGTGCCCGCCGCCCGGCGGCGAGAGCTTCGACGCGGTCCACGAGCGGGTCGGCACGGCCCGGCGCGACCTGATCGAGCGGTACGACGGGCGCACCGTGGTCGTGGTCAGCCACGTGACGCCGATCAAGACCCTGCTGCGGATGGGTCTCGACGCCGGGCCGTCGCTGCTGTTCCGGCTGCACCTGGACCTGGCGTCGCTGTCGATCGTCGAGTTCTATCCGGACGGCAACGCCTCGGTCCGGTTGGTCAACGACATCTCGCATCTGTCCTGAACCGGAGATTTGTGAGGTGGATCACGGTCGGGGACGACGTGTGAAACGGCCCGGATGAGGTATTGGCTAGAGTGCGGTGTCGACCGCGGCGCCGCGGCGCAGGTCCCGGCCGGGACTTCAAGGGGGGCGCAGGCTCGTGCGTTTCTTCGGCAGCATCCGCAAGTGGAAACAGTGACGAGGACATGACGGCTAGCGCACTCACCGCAGTATCCGAGCCCGACCTGCCGGGGGAGGCGACGACCGGCCCGCCCGCGCGGTTCAAGCTCAGCTGGCTGGCGTCGACGCTGGCGGTGCTGGCCGGCGTGGCCGCGGTCGCCTGGCACGCCACCCGCTACGGGCACTGGATCGTCGACGACGCGGCCATCACGTTCTCCTACTCGCGCAGCGTCGCCGAGGGGCTCGGCCCGGTGCTGGCCCCCGGCCAGCCGCCGGTGGAGGGCTTCTCGGACCCGACCTGGATGATCCTGCTCGCGCTGGGCAAGGTCGTCGGCCTGTTCGACAAGGGCCTGCTGTTCGGCATCCCGGACTACGTGCTGTTCCCCAAGCTGCTCGGCCTGTTCTTCACCGCGGGCATCCTGGTGCTGTGCCACCTGGTGGCCCGGCAGGTGTTCCGCCGGCACGCGTGGGCGATCACGCTGTTCACCGGCCTCGGGCTGGCGGCGATCCCGTCGTTCGTGATCTGGGTGGTCTCCGGCCTCGAGAACTCGCTGTTCGCGTTCTTCACCACCGCGCTGGCCGCGCTGCTGTTCACCGCGCTGCGCAAGGAAAACTCGCTGTCGTTCAAGGTCGCGATCGGCGCGGGCGTGCTCGTCGCCGCGGCCGCGCTGACCCGGCCGGAAGGCCTGATCTACGCCAGCGCGTACCCGATCGTCCTGCTGTTCGGCGTGAAGCGCGAGGGTTTCTGGCCCAGCTTCCGGTCCGCGCTGGTGTCGATCGCGGCTTTCGCCGTGCTGTTCGGCGGTTACGTCGTCTGGCGCTACACGGAGTTCCACCGGCTGCTGGCCAACCCTTCGGTCGCCAAGAAGCAGGGCCTGCCGACGTTCGGCTCGATCGTCCGGCCGTACCAACTGGTGGAGTACGCCGGAATCGCGCTGACGCTCGTGCTGCTCGCCGTGGTCGTCTGGGCCCTGGTCAAGGTGCCGTGGCGGCGTCCGCTCATCGGTCTGGTGACGCCGCTCGCGCTGGGCGTGATCGCGTACGGCGTGATGGTGCCGGACTGGATGGCGCAGTACCGCTTCGCGACGCCGGTGTGGGTGCTCGGCATGCTGTGCGGCGTCATGGCTTTCGCCGAACTGCTGCGCGCGCTGCCGAAGGTGCAGTGGCGCGCGGTCGCGGCGCTGGTGCTCGTGGCCGCTTCGGTCCCGTCGGCGATCGGCTTCGTGCATCACGACGAGGAATTCGTGAAGAGCCCGACCGTCCCGGCCTGCCTGATCGCCGACCGCTTCGGCCGCGGTTTCAACACGTACGCGGACATGCTCGGCCTGCAGCACGCGTCGCTGCTCCTGCCGGACCTCGGCGGCTCGTCGATGACCAGCCGGCTCGAACTGGTCGACATGGCGGGCCTGGTCAACGCGCCGATCGCGGACCTGACGCACAAGGGCGACATCGCCGGCCTGCGCGACTACGTGTTCGACACGGTGAAGCCGACGTTCATCCACTCGTGGGGCCCGTGGGCGGACGGCAACGAGATCAGCATCGACCCGCGCATCGACCGGGACTACGTGCCGATCCTCGTGTACCCCGGCCCGGGCAAACGGCAGGGCGACTTCGTCCGCAAGGACGCGGTGACCGACCCGGCGAAGCTCGCGGCGGTTCAGCACTACGCGCAGGTGACGATGATGGACGTCGAAGCGCAGCGATTCGGGGACGGTCTGGACGACTGCGGCCCGACGTTGTCGCGGGGGAGCACGATCGCTCCGCGGGGTTAGAGCGCCAGCCATAGTGCGCACGTCGCCGCTGCCAAGGACAGCGGCGTCGTGAGCGCCCCGAGCTTCAGGAACTCGCCCACTGGCGGATGCTGTCCGTGCCGGACGACGACGCGGCGCCACAGGAGCGTCGCCAGGGAGCCGAGGTAGGTCGCGTTCGGGCCGATGTTCACGCCCAGCAGCACGGCCATCAGCACGCCCTGGTTCGGGTGCGGGCCCAGGACGGACAGCAGGATCAGCGTCGCGGGCAGATTGTTGACGACGTTCGCCAAGACCGCGGCGACGGCGGCGGCGAGCAGCAGTTCCGGCAGCCCAGCCGTCGTCGGCAGGATCGTGCGGAGCAGGCCGCCGAGGACGTGTTCGTCCACCGCCTCGACCACCACTGCCAGGGCGAGCACGAAGAGGACCAGCAGCGGGGACGCCTCGGTGACCACCTGCCAAGGCCGGATCTTCCGCTCCGCCAACGCCTTCGCGGCCAGGACGAGCGCGGTCAGCGCGGCGATCCACACCGGCTCGACGTGCACCAGCTGGCCGGTCGCGAAGCCGACCAGCATGACCGCCAGCACCACGAGGGTGAAGACCGGCGCGCGGCGGTGTTCGGGCTGGCGCGTGCTGACCGGTTCGCGGAGGTCCTTGCGGAAGAACCAGGCGAACGCGGCGAGTTCGACGGCGAGCGTGACCAGCCAGGGCAACGCCATCAATGCGGTGAAACCGGCGAAGGTGAGGCCGGAAGCGGTGAACGCGAGCAGGTTCGTCAGGTTCGATACGGGGAAGAGCGTGGACGCTGAGTTGGCCAGGTGTGCGCACGCGTAGACGTGCGGGCGCGCGGTGAGTTTCAGTTCTGCTGCGGTGGCGAGGACGACCGGGGTCAGCAGGACGACGGTCGCGTCGAGGCTGAGGACGGCGGTGACGATCGCGGCCGCGGCGAAGGTGAGCAGCAGGAGCCTGGGTTGCCGCCCGCGGCAGATTTCGGCGAGTTCGGCGCCTAGCCAGGTGAAGACGCCTTCCGCCGCGGCGAGGTGGCTGACCAGCAGGATCGCCGCGAGAAAACCCATCGTCGGCAGCATCTGGACGACCCGCACGCCCGCTTCGTGCGGCGAGGTCAGGCCCAGCGCGAGGACGACACCGGCGGCGGGGACCGCGAAGACAGCTTCCGGGAGGCCGCGCGGCCGCGCCATGGCGAACCAGAGCGTGCCGGCCAGAAGCAGCAGCGACAGGGGACCGTTCACCCCCGAACGCTAGCCGCCGCGAGATCTCAGATCCCCGCCGGTTCCGGCACTCCCGCTCCGCGGTCCAGCACCCGCTCCTTCTCCCGGATCACCGGCAGCACCTCCCGGCCGAAATGCTCGACGTCTTCCAGATAGTGCAAAAACCCGAGCAGCAGCAGGTTCGCGCCGCGCTTTTTGTACTCGATCGCCCGGTCCGCGATCTGCTCCGGCGTCCCGATCAACCCGGTCCGGAAGCCGTCGTTGTACTGCACCAGGTCCGCGAACTCCGAATCCGCCCACATGCCCTTGGTGTCCGAAGTGGACTTCCCGGCCTGCTTGACCGCGGAGCGGAATCCTTCGACGGCGGGCACGTTCGCCTTCGCCACGATCTCCCGCAGCACCTCGCGCGCCTCGGCTTCGGTCTCGCGGGCGATCACGAACCCGTTGAGCCCGAAGCGCACCTCGTGGTCGTTCTCCGCGGCGTACCCGCGCACCTCGTCGACCTGCTCGCGGAAACCGGCGAAATCCTTGCCATTGCTGAAATACCAGTCCGAAACGCGACCGGCCAGCTTGCGCGCCGCGGTGGAGTTGCCGCCCTGGAAAACTTCCGGATGCGGCCGTCCGGGGCCGGCGACCGGTTTGGGTTTGATGTCGAAATCGTGGATCCGGTAGAAATCGCCGCGGAACTCGGCGTGGTCGTCGGTCCACAATTCCTTGAGCACGCGGATGAATTCCTCGGAACGGCGGTAGCGCTCGTCGTGTTCGAGCCACGGTTCGCCGAGTCCGGTGAACTCGTCCTTGAACCAGCCGCTGACGACGTTCACCGCGGCCCGGCCGCCGGAGATGACGTCCGCGCTGGCGACGAATTTCGCGAGCACGCCGGGCTGCCACAGTCCAGGGTGGACGGCCGCGATGACCTTCAGCCGCTGCGTCGCGAGCAGCAGCGCCAGGCTGAAACCGGTGGATTCGTGCTGGTAGGCGGCCCCGTAGCTGGCGGTGTAGCGGACCTGGGTGAGCGCGTATTCGAAGCCGTTGTTCTCGGCGAGCACGGCCAGTTCGCGGTTGTACTCGTAGCCCCAATCGGTGCGCTGCTCGATGTCGCTGGTGACCAGGCCGCCGCTCACATTCGGGACCCAGTAAGCGAATTTCAGGGGTTCGTGCGGGTGCGATGCGGTCATGGCGGGGAGTGAAACAGCGGGCCGGAAGGGGGTCAACGCGCGTCCACGCGGTGGAATGTGCCAGCCGGTGCCCGGGGCCGCGCGGTCTGCCGGGTACGCTGTTTCGGCGGACGAGCTGGCAGGACGGTCGCGGCCCGGGTTCTCCCGGTCCGAGGAAAGTCCGGACTCCGCAGGGCAGGGTGGTTGCTAACGGCAACCCGGGGCGACCCGCGGGACAGTGCCACAGAAAACAGACCGCCCCCGTCTCGCGACGGGGGTAAGGGTGAAACGGTGGTGTAAGAGACCACCAGCATCCCGGGTGACCGGGATGGCTCGGTAAACCCCACCCGGAGCAAGGCCAAGAGGGAGCAGCGCTCCTGCGCAGGCGATCGAGGGCGGCCCGCCCGATGCCTGCGGGTAGGCCGCTGGAGCCTGCCGGCGACGGCAGGCCGAGATGGATGACCGTCGCCCGGTCCGCCGCGAGGCGGCCCGGGAACAGGATCCGGCTTACATGCCAGCTCGTCCGCCCGATCGCTACGATCGGGCGCATGGGTCAAGCCGTCGCCGCCGCCGTCGCCTTCCGGACCACCTTCGACGCTCTGCACGCCCCCGTCTACTTCGCGCCAGAGACCCAGCAGCGGCTCGCCGCCGCCGGGCTCAAACCGGGGTCGATGACCTACTTCGCCAGCCGCGCCGCGGCGATGGGCCAGGTCGGAGCGGGGGCAGTCACCGCGACCTTCTACAGCTTCAGCCCCAGCCTGATCGCCCATTTCGTCCCGCGCGTCTGGACGCTCGCCACGCCGGAGGCCGTGCTGGAGGCCCGGCTCGCCGCGGTCGACGAGATCTACCGCAGGCTGTTCGGCGACGAGACGCTCGCGTCCGCCGAGGTCGCCGAAGCGGCCGCGCTCGCGCGCGAAGCCACCGAGGGCTGCCGCCCGGAGGGACGCCCGCTCTACGCCGCCCACGCGGACCTCGCTTGGCCGGAACAGCCGCACCTCGCGCTGTGGCACGCGATCACCCTGCTGCGCGAGCACCGCGGGGACGGACACGTCGCGGCGCTGACCACGAACGGCCTGCCCGGCCTCGAAGCGCTGGTCACGCACAGCGCGACGGCGAACGGCACCCCGCCGGACGCCGCCAAGCGCACCCGCGGCTGGAGCGACGAGGAGTGGGACGAGGCCGCGACCCGGCTGACCGTCGACGGAATCCTCGACGCGGACGGCGCGCTCACCGAGCGCGGCCAGGAACTGCGCGAACGCGTCGAGACGGCGACGAACGCGGCGGCGCGGGGCCCGTGGCAGCACCTCGGCGAGGAGAAGACGGCCCGGCTGGAGCAGCTGTGCGCTCCGCTCAGCCGCCGGGTGATCGAGGCGGGCGCGATCCCGAGCGCGGCCTTCCGGGCCTGATCCGCGAAACGATCGGGAACTGCCCGGGATCACGCTTTGTAGTGAACAATTGCGCACATCGGACGTGATGGTGACCGTAATCGCATCAGAGAGTGATCAATTCCGGATTGTTTTCCAGTCCGGTTGTCACTCACCGGACTCGCGGCGGAACGCCGATCGGGGCATGCCACACTGGTGCCTGCCCGACACGCCGGTCCGGAGCGCACCGAGAGTGAGCGTCGCGCGTTTTGCGGAGCCGCACCGCCGGAACACTGCGCAATCCGGGTGGCTTGGGTTATTCCGGAGCACCCTTGCCACGATGATGGAGGGCGAGGAATCCTGACCATCGGACCGCAGTACCCGCCCATTGACCACAAGTCGACATCTACCGAATATCTACGCAGCGCGCTTTGACCATTACCCCTTGTAACGCCATGATGGTGTTCGTAGCTTCGCCGAAGCCAGAACAGCGCGGCGTCCGCCGTGCACCGGGAGTATCGCGATGACCAGCATGACCGCCCTCGAGACTTTTGTGGCCGAAGGGATCAGCACCGGCAACGTCCGGACCTGGCTGCTCGACAACATCATCCCGCTCGTGCTGCTCGCGGTGGCTCTGCTCCTGCTGTGGCTCGGCGGCGGCAAGGGCGACAACGCGGGCGTCATGCGGCGGCTCGCCGGCGTGGTCATCGCGCTCGCGATCATCGGTCTCGCGGTCAGCGGCGCGGGCGTGAACGTGGGCCAGTGGATCGCCGGCCTGTTCACCGGCTGAGGCGGGGCTGGCGTGCGGATCAGGACCGATGACGAGGTGTACCGGGTCGATGCCGTGTGGCTCGGCCCGCCGAAGGCGACTTTTCCCTGGCGAGCCCGCTACGTGGCCTGGCTCGTCGGCATTCCGGTCTTCCTGGTCGTGCTCACCGTGGAGCGGTGGGTCGGCTGGAGTTTCGGGTTTTTCTCCACGGCGTGGGCGTTCGTGGCCACGATCGTGATCACCCGGCTGATCACCGCCAAGATCAGCCACGAGCGTCCGCTGGGCGCGGTGATCGCGATGATGGGCCAGGAACTGCGGACGCCGAGGGAGCGGACCTCGGGCGAGGGCGGCGCGGTGAGCGCCAGCCGGGTCCGGGTGCGGGCGGAGCGCCCGCTGCCGAAGCACAAGAGAAGGCGGCAGTACCAGCACCGCGACCCCCGTCGCGGTGCTGGCGCGAGTGCCGGGAAACAGGGAGCACCACGAGCGCGCCGGAGCCGCCCCGCGGCTCGGGCCGGGAGGTAGTCGTTGTTCGGTCGCGGCGGAAGCCGAGGGAAGCGGGAGCAAGACGTTCCTGCCGGCGCGTGGAACGCGCCTTCGCAGGGCCGTCCGCCGTCCGGCGGCACGAAGTCCGGCGGCAAGGGCCGCAGGCTGCCCGGCGAGCAGGCGATACCGGCGTACACGCCGTCGATCGCCGCGCGCAGCATCGACGGGCATCTGCTGCGGACCGGGTACGAGGTGTACGCCTGGTACCGGCTCGCGCCGCAGCGCTGGTCGTTCCGTTCCGATTCGCAGCGCCGCGACCTGATCGCGGCCATCGCGGGCCAGTACGCCGAACTGCAGGGCCGCTGGCTGCACCTGCGCGTCACCAACCGGCCGTACCCGATCCGGATGTGGGCCGAGGCGCACGTGCACAACGCGGTCGGCAGGCCGAACGACGTGCCGGGCGCGCTGTCGTTCGACGACTACCTGATCGGCGAGCAGCAGCAGCTGATGGGCCGCTCGATGGCGGAGAAAGAGGTCTACCTCGGCGTCCAGGTGCAGACCCGGCGCATGGTGGACCGCGCGGTCGAACGCGCCGCGCCGGTGCTGCGCCGGATCCTGCCCGAGGCGGTCGACGCCGAACTGGCCGCGCTCGACTCCGAGATCGAGCACCTCGACCAGGTCATCGGCAGCGCCGGGCTGGAAGGCCGTCCGGTGCACGCCGAGGAGATGTCCTGGCTGATGCACCGTTCGTGCTCGCTGGGCCTGCCCGCGCCGCGCAACATGCCCGCGGTGCCGGGAGCGGCGTGGGAGCCCGAGGACCTCGCCAGCTTCACCGACGCGGCTGATTTCCACGCCGACCCGTACGCGCCCACGGTCACCGTGCGCGGCCGCACCGGGTCGAACGCCGGGGTGTCGCGGCATCTCGCGGTGCTCACCGTCGGCCAGATGCACGGTCTGCAGATCCCCGAGGTCGACGACCCGTGGATCCAGCACGCGGACCGGCTGCCGGCGGCGGTCGAGGTGTCCGCGCGGATCTACGTGCGGCGTCCGGAAGAGGTGTCCGGCGAACTGCAGCGGCAGATGAACAAGGTCCGCTCGCAGGTCAAGCACTACACCGACGAGCACGAGCTGGAACCGCCGCAGTCGCTGGCCCGCCAGGCCGGCCGGGTGCTGGAGATCGACGACGAGATGACGTCGGGCTTCACCGCGCTGGCCACGCGCGTGCGGTCGTGGTGGCGCCTGGCGGTGTCCGGCCCGACCGAGCGCGACGCGCTGCGGCTGGCCCAGCAGCTGCTGGACCTGTACAAGCCGAAGATCGCCATCGAGCATCCGGAGGCGCAGTACGCGATGGCCCGGGAGTTCATCCCGGGCGAACCGCTGGCCTCGGGCGCGTACATGCGCCGCGGTTCGGTGGTGTGGACGGCTTCCGCGGTGCCCACCGCGACCGCGGAGGTCGGCGACCGGCGCGGCATCCTGCTCGGCGAAACCGTCACCGCGACGCGGCGGCCGGTGGCCTGGGACCCGTGGATGGCACAGGAAATCCGCGACGGATCGGGCCTCACCGCGATGGTCGCCGGCCTCGGCGGCGGCAAGTCGTTCCTCGGCGGCGGCATCGTCTACAAGACGCTGCGGGCCGGGGCGCACTGGACGATCCTCGACCCGTCCGGCCCGCTCTCGCGGCTGTGCGAGCTGCCGGAGATCCGGCCGTACGCGCGGCCGATCAACCTGCTCAACGCCCAGCCGGGCATCCTCAACCCGTACCGCGTGGTCGCCGATCCGCTGATCGAGCACTTCATGGACGAGGACGATCCGGAACGCTCGTGGCGGCGCGAAAAAGCGCTGGCCGGGGCGACCCGGCGCCGCC
Source organism: Streptomyces sp. AA4 (assembly GCF_000158875.1). Taxonomy (NCBI): domain Bacteria; kingdom Bacillati; phylum Actinomycetota; class Actinomycetes; order Kitasatosporales; family Streptomycetaceae; genus Streptomyces; species Streptomyces sp. AA4. The sequence continues at coordinate 862,223 of NZ_GG657746.1, forward strand.
TCGTCCTCGACGTGCTCACCGGCGTGCTGCCGTACGAGGTGTCGCGGATGGCGCAGACCCGGATCGTGCTGCTGCGCGCGGTGCGCGCGGTCGGCGGCCGGTTCGACGCCGACCCGGGCCAGGTCATCGACGCGCTGCGGCGGGATTCGAGCGAGCACCACGAGCACGCGGTCGTGGTCGCGGACTTCCTCGACGAAATGCGCGAGCGGATGGCGCTGCTGATCCCGGAAACCGACGCGGACCCGTACGCGGAGACCCGCGACGACCGGATGACCGTGCTGACCATGGCGGGGCTGACGCTGCCGAAGGACGGCGTGCCGCGCGAGTACTGGACCGACGCGGAATCGCTCGGCGTGGAAATGCTGAACCTCGCGGCGTGGCTGACCCAGCGGTCGGTGTACGAGAAGCCGAAGGAACTGCGCAAGGGCGTCTGGATCGACGAGGCGTTCTTCCTGTCCGAGGTGCCGACCGGGCGCGTGCTGATGAACCGGTTCGCCCGCGACTCGCGGAAGTGGAACGTCCGGGTGCTGCTGTCCTCGCAGATCCCGGCGGACTTCCTGAAGATCCAGGGTTTCGTGGCGCTGCTGGACTCGGTGTTCGTCGGCCGGCTGGACGACGACGACGCCCAGGCCGACGCGCTGCGGCTGCTGAAGGTGCCGGTCGGCGTGGGTTACGAGCAGGTCGTCGCCGCGCTCGGCCGCCGCCCCGGCGCCCAGCGCGGGCTGGAACGCGACATGGAGCCCCGGCAGTTCATCTTCGGCGACGGGGCAGGCGGCGTGGAACGCATCCGTGTCGACTTCTCCGGACCGCATCTCGACTCGCTGCGCGCGGCCATGGACACCACCCCGGGCTCGCCCGACGCGCGCGGCAAAGCCGGCAAGGAACTCGTGGCACCCCGCGAGGACGAGCCGAAGCCGCACGTCCCCGCCCCACCGGAGGACGACGAGCTGGAACACGATTTCGAACTCCAGGCGGAACTCGAGGTCGGTCTCGCCGACGAGCAGCTGCTGGGCTCGCCGGACCCGCTCGCGTCCGAAACCGGCGAGGTGGAGGGTGCAGTGCGCAACGGACGGCAGGAGGACCGGCACGCCCGCGCCGGCGGCAAGGGCGGCGGCACCGGCAGGGATGCCGCATGACCCCCGGTGATCCGGGCCGGCCCGCGCCGGCCGTGAGGAGGCCTGCGTGAACACCGTCTTCACGCTGGCGTTCGTCCTCGCGTTCGCCGCCGGCTGGCACGCGCTGCGCAAACGCGTCAAGGAGGGCCCCAAGCCGGGCGGCCGCCGCCCGAGCAGGCGCGCGTCGCTGCTGGCCGTGGTGGCGGTGATCGGGCTGCAGACGGTGCTGTTCGCCCCCTCGGCGAACGCGGCGGCCTGCGGGGAATCGCCGAACCCGGAACGGCCGGGGGCGGGCATGGTCGGCGCCCTCGATCCGCCGGAGGGCCACGGCGAACCCCAAAGCGCCTACATCGACTACAGCTACGCGGGCATGGTCTGGAACACCTACCAGACCAACTGCACCGCGCTCTCCGCCATCGCGTCCCCCAGCTCGACCATCGACACCTGGGCCGGGAACCAGCTGTTCAACGTCGGCAAGAACATCGTCGGCGCCACGAACTCGCTGCACTACACCGTCCTCGAGGGCGGGCTGCTGAACCCGATCTACAACGCGGTCAAGTCGGGCGCGGAGAAGGTGTACAACAACATCTACGCGCAGCTGTTCGGCCTGGTCGCGCTGATCTTGTCGATCATGCTGTTCCGCAACATCTGGCGCGGTGACCTCGCCGGGGTCAGCAAGCGGGCGCTTTACGCGATGGCGGGGGTCTGGCTGGCGGCCTCGTCGCTGGCGATGCTGCGGTATTTCGATCCGATCGACAAAGCGATCGTCCAGACGACCACCAACATCCAGGCGGGCTTCGTCGATTCGTCGCAGGACCGGATCGTGCGTGACATCCTGCCCACGGACCTGCACAACCAGGTCGTCTACGACAACTGGCTGCGCGGCGAGTTCGGCTCGCCCACCGCTCCGCAAGCCCAGCAATACGGCAGGCCGCTCCTGGACGCGCAGGCGTTCACCCGCGACCAGCTGGTGAACGGCGACGACGGGAAGCAGAACGTCGTCGACGCGAAAAAGGCCGCCTTCAAAGACATCTCCACCAAACTCGGCCCGGCCACCGGCTACTTCACCGGCGAGGCGGGCGGCCGCACCGGCGCCGGGTTCCTCGCGCTGGGCCAGAGCCTCGTCTATTCGCTCTTCCAGCTGCTGGCCAAGGCGTCCGTGCTGCTCGCGCAGGTGCTGATCCGCCTGTTCGCGCTCACCGCGCCGCTCATCGGCCTGGTCGCGCTGCTGAACCCGGAGATCCTGCGCCGCGTGCTCAAGGTCGCCGGCGGCATCGCGTTCAACCTGGTCGTGCTGTCGGTGCTGGCCGGCGTGCACGCGCTGCTGCTGCAGGCGATCTTCGCCGCGGGCGACGGGCTCAACCTGCTCACCAAGATGGTCCTCGCCGGGCTCATCACCGTGCTGCTGTTCCTGGTCGGACGGCCGGTGCGGCGGCTGTGGCAGATGGTCGAGATAAAAAGACAGCATGGTCGGCGGCGCGGTGCCGACGCCCGGCGGCGGCCTGTTCTCCCGGTTCCGTCGCAAGAACGAGCCGACGCCGCAGGACCAGTTCTGGCAGAACGTCCGCGACACCGACGACGTCGTGGACGGCGACCAGCGCGGCCCGATCGGCGCGACCGTCGGCGGCGGCCGCTACCGGCCCGAGGCGGCGGTGTTCGCCAGCTCGCAGCGGCTCGACTCTCTCGCGCGCGGCCCGTCCCGC
>NZ_GG657746.1:865306-910574 GCF_000158875.1 Streptomyces sp. AA4
CTCGGCCCCGGCCCCGGACCAGCCCGGGTTCACCGTGCCCACGCAGGGCATCCGGGCCCAGCCGCGCCGGGTGGATCCCGAGGTCGTGGCCGGGAAACCGGTGTTCGTGCTGTACCGCCCGTCGCGCGGCATCGAGGTCCGCGACACCGACCAGGTCATGGGGCGGTGACCGATGCCGATCCGCACCAACCGCGGCCGGACCGCGGTCTACCGCCGCCTGTGGGGGTTCCCGCTCCGCTCGCCCCGGCACCTCGTGGGCACGCTGGTGTTCCTCGCCGTGGTGATCACCGCGCTGGGTGTCGGCCTGCCCAAGGTCCTGGGCAAACCCGCGTCCGCGCATCCGGGCGCGGCTCCGAGTTCGTCAGCTGGTCCGCGCACCGGCGTCGCGGCCCCGGTGCCGAGCACGCAAACCCTGCCGACCCGGCTGTCGCAGCCGCTGGTCACGCCGACGTCGGCGGCGCCGAGCCCGGAGGCGCTGAACGTCGCCAAGCAGTGGGCGACGGCCTGGGTGCGTCATCCGGCGGGCATCTCGAACGCCAACTGGCTCAACGGGATGCGCGGGCTCACCACCGACGAGTACCTGCCGGTCATGTCCACAGTGGACCCGGCGAACATCCCGGCCACCAAGGTCACCGGCGAGCCGACCGTCACGCAGTCCTACTCCAGTTCGGTCAAGGTCGTGGTCCCCACCGACGGTCCGAAACTCAGCATCACCGTGGTGCTCACCAGCGCGGGGTGGCGAGTGTCGGACTATGACCAGGCGAGCTGACCGTGAAGCTGGCCATTCTCGTCTCGGTGGTGATCGCCGCCGTTTTCGCCACGGTGCTCACCACCAACGTCGTGCAGAAGGCGGTGACCGACCAGCAGCAGGCGGCGGCCGGCGGGGTCGCGCTGACCTCGTGCGACGCCGCGATCGGCCCCACCCAGCCCGGGCAGCCGGAGCAGGGCGGGGCGGACGCCGCCGAACTCGACCAGGAGTCGCGCGGCACGGTGTCGCTGATCATCGCGATCGGCAAGCAGCGCAGCCTCTCGCCGCGCGCGTGGCAGGTCGCGATCCAGGCCGGGATGACCGAATCGCGGCTGCACAACGTGAACTACGGCGACCGCGATTCGCTCGGCATCTTCCAGATGCGCCCGTCGATGAACTGGGGCACCCCGGCCCAGGTCACCGACCCGAACTACGCGATCAACAAATTCTTCGACGTGCTGCTCGGCGTCCCGGACTGGGAGAATTTGCGTCCCGGCGACGCGGCGCAGCGCGTCGAGCGGTCCGGTTTCCCGGACCGCTACCACCGGTGGGAGGCCATGGCGGCCACGCTGGTGCAGAACATGGGCCAGGTCGCCGACGTGGTCGGCTGCGGGCAGGGCATGGGAGCCGCGCTGCCGCCGAGCCAGGCCGCGGCGCAGGCGATCAAGTTCGCGCTCGGCGAGCAGGGCAAGCCCTACGTCTGGGGCGCGACCGGCCCGGATTCGTACGACTGTTCCGGCCTGATGCTGCGCGCCTACGAGTCGGCGGGCGTGATCCTGCCGCGCGTGTCGAAGGACCAGTACAAGGCGGGCGCGATGCTGCCGGTGCGGGAAGCCCAGCCCGGTGACTTGATCTTCCTCGCCACCGACCCGGCCGACCCGACGACCATCCACCACGTCGCGATGTACCTGGGCGACGGCAAGATCGTCGAGGCCCAGCAGACCGGCGTGCCGGTGCACGTGCGGCCGTTCTCGTTCGACGAGCACGAAGTCGTCCCGCAGGCGGTGCGCCCCGGCGTCTAGCATGGGTGCGGGAGGCACCGGCTCTTGACCCGCGGATGCCCAGTTGCCGCGGGTCCGGATTCACCCCGAAGTCGCGGCCTGTCCACGAGCACGTGGCCGCGCGCTGGCAGAGGATGGCACACGTGGCACGGAAATTCGGCAAGCGAGGCAAAGCAGGCCAGAGCGAGCCCCAGGACCCGGCGGCGCTGTTCGGCGCACCGCAGCCGCCGCGCCAGTCCGCGCACCCCGCGTCCAGCACCCCGCTGGCGGATTTGCTGAACCAGGGAATGCCCGGCGTCGACGGCGGGTACGTCGTCCTGCCGCGCTCCCTGGCGGAGGGCATGTCGCTTCCGTGGCAACAGCAGCTGGCGGCTCTGCTGGCCCAGTTCCACGCCGAGCACGCCCGGCTGTCGTGGCCGGTGTACCGCGTGGTCCCGTCCCGCTACGAGCGCCTGGTGGATCTCGACGAGGAACAGCTCGCGGAGGCGGGCTACCTGGTGGAGATGGACGCCGAAGGCGAGATGGTCTACCGGGAACGGAGCGGCCGCAAGGTCCAGGACCCGGACCGTACGACGGTGCTGGTCTCCTGCCTGGACCCGATTCCCCGCCCGGCCGCCGCTGGTCCGGTCCCTTCGGGGGAGGCACCGCCGATGGGCCCGTTGGCCGCGGCGGTCCCGATGAACATCGGACCTGCCCCGGTTTGGCGCTCGGCCGGGGAGGCTGGTGCGGCGGCCCGTCCGCCGGAAGACGTCGGGCGGGCCACTGCGGACAGCGGCCAGACCAGTGAACCGGTCTCCCAACCGGTCGAACCGGCTCCGGTTGTTGCTGAGGAGCCACCCCAGCCGACCCCGGCTCCGGCCGAGGCTGCCGCTCCGGTGAAGGAAGACGCACCGGCCATTCCGGACTCCGCCGCGCCCGAACCCAGCGCGACGGCCCCGGTGCCTCCCGCCACGCCAACGCCGGTTGATCCGCAGCTGCGCGCGAGGCAGTCGTGGCAGCCGAAGCCGTACGTGCATGAGCCGCGCCAGCCTGTACGTCCGGCGGAAGCGTTGCCGCAGCAGGGGAATCCGGCCGTTCCGTCACATGGTCGGCATGAGGCGCCCCCCGGGTGGCATCCGGCTCCTCCGGCTGGGGCACCGCAGTACGGTCCGGGTTCTCCGCCTTCTCAACCGGCGATGCCTGCTGCCCAACCGCCCTCGCCGCAGCAACCGCCTGCGGCTTCTGCCCCGCAGACCTCGCCGGTGCCGCCATCTCCGGCACAGCCAGTCGCTCCGCCGGAGCCGATAAGTCCGCCGACGGTCGGCGCATCCCAGCCGTCCCCGCCTGCGAATCCTCCGGCACAGCACCAGCCATCGGCGGCTCCGTCCGCGCCCAGCGCGGAGTCAGCGACCCCGCCCGCACCTGCTGCGGTGCCCACGAATCCTTCGGTGTCGCAGCCGCAGACGGCTCCTTTCACGCCCAGCGCGGAGTCGGAGACCCCGCCCGCACCTCCTGCGGTGCCCGCGAATGCTCCTTCACCGCAGCAACCGCCGACGGCACCTTCCGCGTCCGGCGCGGAGTCGGCGACGCCGCCACTTCCACCAGCAGACGCTCCGGCGTCGCCGCCGCCGACGGTTCCGTCCGCGCCCAGTGCGGAGTCGGCGAACCCTCCCGCATCTGGTGCACCGCAGTCACTTCCGCCCGCGGGTGCCCCCGCTCCGCAGCAGCCACCACCGACCGCTCCCGCTGCAGCGTCGCCTGACTCGCCTGCTTCCGGCTTCCCACGACCAGTCCCGCCCGCGTCAAGTGCGGAGTGGGCAAACCCGCCCGCAACTGACGTAGCGCATCCAGCGCCCAAGACTTCTCAGCCGCCAACGGCTCCCTCCGCGCCTGGCCCCGAGTCGACGAGCCCGCCGGTGGCGCAGCCGATTCCGCCTGCAGCGCAACATCAGGTTCCGTCCGCGCCTAGCCCGGAGTCGACGAGTCCGTCCGCGTCTGCTGCGCCGCAGCCGATTCCGCCTGCAGCGCAACACCAGCCTTCGCCCGCGCCCAGCGCGGAGTCGGCGATCCCGCCTGCGCCAGCAGCGCAGCACCAGCCTGCGCCCGCGCCCAGCGCGGAGTCGGCGATCCGGCCTGCGCCAGCAGCACAGCACCAGCCTCCGCCCGCACCCAGCGCGCAGCCCACTCCACCGTTCCAGCTGCCGCAGCCCAGCGGTCGCCGGCGGCCTGCCGAAACCGGGCCGGACGGGCGGCCCTTGCCGGTCTTCCCTGGGCAGGAGAGCGGTCCGCCCGGGCCGCCGCCGTCGCGGGTGTATCGGGAGGAGCCGCCGGTTTTCCCGGGCAAGAATTCGGCCGTGCCGCCGGTGCCGGATTACGGTGCGTCCTCCCCGGCGGACGACGCGGCGACCCCGCCCCGCGGCATTCCCATGGGGGACGCTCGCGGGTGGTTCGACGAGCACCCCGACCACGAGGACGACGGCCCGGCCGACTTCGGGCCCACCGGGCAGCCCACGGAGGTTCCGTTCCGCTGGCGCAAATGAGCGGGCGGATGTCAGGCTGAACCCATGTCTGACGACCCGAACCCGGACCAGGGCTGGTACTACAACACCCGCACCCACGAAGTCGAGCACCTGGAACGCAGCCGAGGCGCCGACCTCCTCGGCCCGTACCCGGACGAGGCCACGGCCCGCCGCGCGCTCGACATCGCCCGCGAACGCACCCGCCAAGCCGACGCCGCCGACCGCGACTGGGACGGCGACTGACGGCGTGACGGAACCAACCCGGGCGAGGCTCGGACGCTGAGGCAGCAGCTAACTGCCGACCTGGTGTGGGGCGGCGGGCTGGCCCGGAACTGGAATCAGGCCGGGCGAGGCTGGGATGTTGGGGCAGCGCTGAGCCGCGGACGGGGCGTGGATGGCGACTGCTCGGAGCAGTAAACCTGCTCGATCGAGGCTGGGAAGCCGAGGTAGTGCTACGCCGTTGCTCTGGTGTGGGATGGCGGCTGGCTGCTCGCAGCGGGACACCTGCCCGGGCAAGGCCAGGGGGCTGGGGCAGTACAAAAGCCGACCTGACCTGGGGTGGTTTGGAGCAGGAATCAGCCCGGGCGAGGCTGGGAAGTTGGGGCAGTGCGAAACCGTCGACCTGGCGCGGGACGACGGCGGGCCGCCCGGAGCAGGAAACCTGTCGGGGCGAGGACGGGAAATCAGGGCGGTGCCAAACCGCCGACCTGACCTGAGACCGCGGCGGGCTGCCCGGAAACACGAAACCTCCCCGCCCGAAGCCCAAAATCCAGAGCAACGCGAAACCGCCGACCGGACAAAGCGTCCGGTCGGCGGCAAGAACACCTTCAACTACCCGGCCACCAAGGCCGGATCCAGTACGAAGTCCGGATCAACCTGTTCCTCCAGATCCGCCCCCATCCGGCCGTTCCCCCAGGCCCGCGCGTTGCGCAGGTGGAATTCCACCCCTTGCCGCTGGTACCGGGCCCAGTCCCGCGGAGTTGCGTCCACCAGGTCCTGCATCGCGGCCAGCGTCGCCAGGTTGCGCGGTTCCAGTTCGCCGATCGGCCGGGTCGTGCCGCGTTCGGCGGCTCGGACGTGGCCGGACGTCGTCATCCACCCCAGCAGTGCCGAACCCAGCTGTTCGGTCAGGAAGTCGACGTCGTCGCTGTCGGTGACCTTGTTGCCTACCGCTACCAGGTGAACGCCGAAGTCCCGGGCGTGGTCCGCGTACTGACGGTAAACACCGACGCTGCGCAGGGTCGGTTCGCAGACCAAGAAGGTCACGTCGAAGCGCGTGAACAGGCCCGAGGCGAACGCGTCGGCGCCGGCGGTCATGTCCATCACTACGTACTCGCCCGTGCCGTCCACCAGGTGGTTCAGCAGCAACTCGGCCGCGCCGACCTTCGAGTGGTAGCAGGCCACGCCCAGGTCGTCCTCGTCGAACTGGCCGGTGACGCCCAGCCGGACGGCGCCCAGCGGGCGGAAGCAGGCGTCGAAGATCGGGTTGTCTTCGAAGGGGCGGACGAGACGGGAGCCGCGGCCGGGCGGCGTGGTTTTGATCATCGCGTCGGCGGACGGGATTCGCGGGTTGTCGCCGCGCAGGTACTCCTTGATCAGCGGCATATGGTCGCCGAGGGTCGGCCACGCCAGCGCCTGCTCCTCGGTCGCGCCGAGGGCCGCCGCCAGGTGCTGGTTGATGTCGGCGTCGATCGCCAGCACCGGTTTGCCCGCGGCGGCCACATACGAGACGAACAGCGACGAGAGCGTGGTTTTCCCGCTGCCGCCCTTGCCGACGAACGCGATCTTCACCGATCCGGCCCCTTCTGAAAATGAAGACGATTGTCAATGTCAGGCAGGCTACACCCGACCGGCCCGCGCCCGAACGGGCGATCACCGGCGGTTCGGCGGGATAGTGTTGGAGCGTGCCGCCGCTCGTGCTGAGGACACCAGCGTCGGGAGGGGACTTCGGTCGTCTCCGGGCGGAGTTCGCGCTGCCGGAGTCGTTCGGGCCCGCGGTGCTCGCGGAGGCCGAAACGGCGGTGCTCGATCCGCTCTCCTCGGCGGGCGGCCGCGAGGACGCCACCGACCTGCCGTTCGTCACGATCGATCCGCCCGGGTCCAAGGACCTCGACCAGGCGATGGTGATCGAACGACTCGGCAGCGGGTTCCGGGTGCAGTACGCGATCGCGGACCTGGCGGCGTTCGTCCCGCCGGGCGGCGCGCTCGACCACGAGGCGCGGCGGCGCGGGCAGACGCTCTATCTCCCGGACGGCAACGTCCCGCTGCATCCGCCGGTGCTGTCCGAGGGCGCGGCCAGCCTGCTGCCGGGCGAAGTGCGCCCGGCGGTGCTGTGGACCATCGACGTCGACGAGGCCGGGGAAATTGTCGCCACCCGGGTCCGGCGGGCGCTGGTGCGCTCGACGGAGCAGCTCGACTACGAAGGGGTCCAGGCGTCGCTGGACGCCGGGCGGCCGCATCCGTCGGTGGCCGCGTTGCCGGAGCTGGGCCGGTTGCGGCGCAGCCTCGCGGTGCAGCGCGGCGCGGTCGAGTTGCAACTGCCGGAGCAGGAGATCAGCGGCGACGTCGACGGCGGCTGGATTCTCGCTCGCCGGCCGCGGACGGTCGTCGACGCGTGGAACGCCGAAATCTCTTTGCTCACCGGGATGGCCGCGGCGCGGATCATGATCGACGCCGGGATCGGGGTGCTGCGGACGCTGCCGTCCCCGGAACCGGACGCGGTGGAGTGGCTGCGCCGGTCCGCGGCGGCGGTCGGGCTGGCGTGGCCGGTCGAGCTGACGGTGTCCGAGTTTCTGTCTACTTTGGACCCAGGACAGCCCGCGTCGATGGCGCTGTACGCGGACACCACCCGGCTGTTGCGGGGCGCGGGCTACACGGCTTTTGCCGGGGAATTGCCCGCGGTTACCACGCACGCGGGAATCGGCGGAGCGTACGCGCACGTCACGGCGCCGATTCGGCGGCTCGTCGACCGATTCGGCACCGAGGTGTGCCTGGCGGTGACGGCTGGCCGCGAGGTGCCGGATTGGGTGCGCGAGGCGTTGTCCGAAGTGCCGGCGTACATGTCCGCTTCGGACAGTCTGGCCGCGCGGGTCGAACGCGCGTGCATAGATCAGGTCGAGGCGTGGGTACTCGCTGAGCATGTGGGTCGCGAGTTCACCGCGGTGGTGTTGCGTGCGGACGAGGCGCGGGCGGAGATCCTGGTCGAGGATCCGCCGGTGATGGCGAAGTGTTCCGGCGAGAAGTTCCCGGAGGGCGAGCGGATCGCGGTGCGGCTGACCGAAGTGGACGTCGAGCAGCGGAAGGTGTCGTTCGAACGGGTATGAGGAACGCGGAACTGGTCGATGATCTCGGCGAGCCGGTGCCGATCGAGGGCTCGCCGCGGCGGGTCGTGTCGTTGGTGCCGTCGCTGACCGAGGCGGTCGAGGCGAGCGCGCCCGGGCGGCTGGTCGGGGCGACGGACTACTGCACGCATCCGGCTGATCTGGACGTGGAACGGGTGGGCGGGTCGAAGTACCCGAAGCTGGACCGGGTGCTGGCGCTCGAACCGGATCTGGTGCTGGCGAACTCCGAGGAGAACCGGCCGGAGGACGTGGAAACCCTGCGCGCCAACGGGATTCCGGTGTTCGTCATGGCCGCGGCGGAGTCGGTGCCCGCCGCGCTGGGTTCACTGCGGCGGATTTTCGGCCAGGTGTACGGCATCGACGAACCGGAATGGCTCGACACCGCGGACGAACTGTGGCGCGAGGTGCAACCGGTGCGCTACCGGGCGGTGATTCCGGTGTGGCGCAAGCCGTGGATCGTGCTGGGCCGTGACACCTTCGCCGGAGACGTGCTGCGCCGGATCGGGGTCGAGAACGTCTACTCCGGACACTCCGAACGGTATCCCCGGCCGTCGCTGGAAGAACTCCAGAAGACCGGGGCCGACCTGGTCGTACTGCCCGACGAGCCGTACGAGTTCACCCAGGACGACGGCCCCGGCTTCTTCCCGGAGATGCGCCCGGTGCTGCTCTCCGGGCGCTACCTCACGTGGTACGGACCGTCTCTGGTGGACGCCTACGCGGCGCTCAGAGAGTCAGTCCGGTAAGGACAGTCACGCGCTCCTCGGTGAAGTCCGCCATCGCCGCCGCCGGGCCTTCGCGGCCGACGCCGGAGTCCTTCACGCCGCCGTACGGCATCTGGTCGGCGCGGAAGCTCGGCACGTCGCCGACCAGCACACCGCCCACCTTGAGCCGCGCCGACACGTCGAACGCGGTCGGCAGGTCGCGCGTGAACACGCCGGTCTGCAAACCGAAGCGGGACGCGTTGATCCGCTCGACGCCGTCGTCCACAGAGGACACCCGGACCAGCGAGACCACTGGGCCGAACACCTCGTCCGCCATCACGGAAACGTCCTCGGGAACCTCGGAGAGCACGGTCGGCTCCACCGTCGCGCCCGAACGGCCGCCGCCGGCCAGCAGCTTCGCCCCGGCGACCACCGCGTCGGTGACCCAGGATTCGACCCGCGTAGCAGCCGCCTCGTTGACCAGCGGGCCCACGTCGACGCCGTCCTCGCGCGGGTTTCCGGTGCGCAGCGCGGCGACCTGCTCCAGCACCTTCTGCTGCAGCTCGTCGTAGACGTCGGTGTGCGCGTACACCCGCTGCACCGAAATGCACGACTGTCCCGCCTGGTACATGGCGAACGTCGCGATCCGCTGCGCGGCGAAGTCCAGGTCAGTCCAATCCGGACAGACGAGAACCGCGCCGTTGCCGCCGAGTTCCAGCGCGACGTGCTTGCGCGGCACGCTGTCGCGGATCGCCCAGCCGACCGGAACCGAACCGGTGAACGACACGACCGGCAGCCGCGGGTCCTTGACCAGTTCGGCGGTGGCCTCGTTGCCCAGCGGCAGGATCGACCAGCTGCCCGCCGGAAGGTCGGTCTCGGCGAGGATCTCGCCGAGCAGCAGCGCGGTCAGCGGCGTCGCCGGGGCGGGCTTGAGCACGATCGGCGCGCCGACCGCGATCGCCGGGGCGACCTTGTGCGCCACCAGGTTCAGCGGGAAGTTGAACGGCGTGATGCCCAGCACCGGACCGCGCGGCACACGCCGGACGAGCGCGAGTCGTCCGGTGCCGCCCGGATCGGTGTCGAGGCGCTGCAGGTCGCCGGAGAACCGGCGGGCTTCCTCGGACGCCCAGCGGAACGTCGACACCGCACGGCCGACCTCGCCGCGCGACCACTTCAGCGGCTTGCCCGATTCGGCGGTGATCAGCTGCGCGATTTCCTCGGTGCGCTCGGAAAGCCGGCGCGAGATGTGGTCGAGCGCGCCCGCGCGGACGTGTGCGGGCAGCGTCGCGTACTCGTCGGCGACGTCGGCCGCGGCCTGAACCGCGGCCTCCACCTCGGACTGCCCGGGAACGTAGTGCGCACCGGCTTCGGAACCGTCGAACGAATGCCGGACGACGGTCGTTTCGCTGCTGGTTACCGGCTTTCCGGCCACCCAGAACGGGTAAGTCACTTGCGGGCCTCCGTGCGGATCGCGTACTCGAGAACGGCGAGGCCTTCGTCGAGCAACTCGTTGGACAGGGACAGCGGGGGAAGCAGCCGGACGACATTGCCGTACGTGCCGCAGGTCAGCACCACGACACCCTGTGCGTGGCAGGCGGCGGCGATGCGCTTGGTGAGGTCGGCGTCCGGCTCGTTCGTGCCCGGCTTGACGAACTCGGCGGCCAGCATCGCGCCGCGTCCGCGCACGTCGCCGATCACGCCGGTTTCCGTGGCCAGCGCCCGAAGCCGCGGCAGCACCAGTTCCTCGATGCGCTTCGCGGAACCGGTCAGGCCGTCGTTGCGCATGGTCTCGATCGCGCCCAGCGCCGCGGCGCACGCGATCGGGTTGCCGCCGTAGGTGCCGCCGAGCCCGCCCGGGCCGACCGCGTCGAGCAGCTCCGCGCGCCCGGTCACCGCGGCGAGCGGCAGCCCGCCCGCGATGCCCTTGGCCGTGCAGACCAGGTCCGGGACGACGTCCTCGTGCTGCGAGGCGAACCAGTTGCCGGTGCGGCAGAAGCCGGTCTGCACCTCGTCGGCGACGAACACCACGCCGTTCGCCTTGCACCACGCGGAAATCGCGGGCAGGAAGCCGGGAGCGGGCTCGATGAACCCGCCCTCGCCCTGGATCGGTTCGAGCACGACGGCCGCGACCTGGTCGCCGCCGATCTGCTTCTCGATCCGGTCGATCGCCTGCCGCGCGGCCTCCGGGCCGGCCAGCCCGTCGCGGTACGGGTACGAGCCCGGCACGCGGTACACCTCGGGCGCGAACGGGCCGAAACCGTGCTTGTAGGGCACCGATTTCGCGGTCATGCCCATGGTCAGGTTGGTGCGGCCGTGGTAGGCGTGGTCGAACACCACGACGGCCTGGCGGCCGGTGGCGGTACGGGCGATCTTCACCGCGTTCTCGACCGCTTCCGCGCCGGAGTTGAACAGCACCGACTTCTTCGCGTGGTCGCCCGGCGTCAGCTCGGCCAGCGCCTCGCACACCTCCACGTACCCCTCGTACGGGGTCACCATGAAACAGGTGTGGGTGAACCGCGCCGCCTGCTCGCGCACCCGGTCGACCACCTCGGGCGCGGAGTGCCCGACGCTCGTCACCGCGATCCCGGAACCGAAGTCGATCAGCACGTTGCCGTCGGCGTCGGTGAGCAGGCCGCCGCTGGCGGAGGTGATGTAGGCGGGCAGCGTCGACGCGACCCCGGCGGCGACCGCGTTCGCGCGGCGCTCCTGCAGCGCGCGGGAAACGGGCCCGGGGATCTCGGTCTGCAGCCTGCGCTGCCGGGGTGCCGGAGCCTGCGGCTCGGCGGCGGTGCTCGTGGTCACGGATCGCTCCTGTACGCGTGAGTGGGTCGCCCTCAGGATGGGGCCTGCACCGTCCGCCGTCAGCTGGCCGTTCTGTCCAACTTGGTGACTACAATTAGCCGTTATGGCACTCACCCTGCGGGCGCTGGCCGCCGAACCCGCGCTCGGCCTGCGCGTGGTCGCGGGCGAGGCCGGGCTGGACCGCCCGATCGGCTGGGTGCACCCGACCGAGCTGACCGACCCGCAGAGCTTCCTCGAAGGCGGGGAACTGCTGCTCACGACCGGTCTGACGCTCTACAGCGCGACGTACGCCGCGTACGTCCGGCGGCTGGTCGACGCGGACGTCGCCGGGCTCGGCTTCGGCGTCGGGCTGAGCCACGCGAAGGTGCCGGACGCGTTGGTGGCGGTCGCCGACGAAGTCGGGTTGCCGGTGCTGGAGGTGCCGCGGAAGACGCCGTTCATCGCGATCACGCGTGCGGTGTCCCGGTCAGTCGCGGCCGACGAGTACGCCGCGACGGTGCGGATCGGCCGCGCCCAGCAGGAGCTGACCCGGACCGCGGTCGGGCGCGGCGGTGCCGGGGGAGTGGTGCGGCGGCTTGCGCGGCTCATCGACGGCTGGGTCGTGCTGTACGACTCCGCCGGACGCATGCGAGAGGCGTCGTCGGCCAAAGCGCGCAGTGTCAAGCTGGACATCACCGGGCTTCGGGCGGGCACCCGAGTGGTGTCCCATGGCGACGACGAAGTGGTCATCCAGACTCTGCATACGCGGGGTGCCTTGGCGGTCGGTACTGCCGAACCGTTGGACAGCACCGGACGCTACATCGTCAACACGGCTGTATCCCTGCTTTCCCTTGCGCTGGAACAGGATCGGGCACAACGACTCTCGCTGTCCCAGCTGCATACCGGCGTGCTGGAGCTGCTCGCCGCCGGACATGACGAGCTGGCCCGCGACGTGGTACCCGATCTTCCGCCCGAGCCGTGGACGGTGCTCGCGGTGGCCGGGAGCAAGTCGGCGCGGAACACGCTGTACGAACGGCTGGAAACCCTTGCCGGACAAGTATTCGCCGCACACCGTGGAGACAAGCTGATCGTGCTGGCGGAGAACGACGAGGTGAGCGCGATCGTCGCGGAAACCGGGGAGTTCCACAGTGGACTGTCCACCGGGGAGTTCCCGACCGCGTTGAGGCAGGCGGAGGAGGCGGCCGAGGCGGCGCGGACCCAGCGCGTGCCGCTCCTGCGCTACGCCGACCATGCCGGGGCCGGATTGCTCGGCTTGCTCGATCAGCAAGCCGCGCAAGCGTTTTCCGACCAGCTCCTCGCGCCGGTAAGGAAGTTCGACCGGACCGGCGGCCGCGGCGACCTGGAACTGTCGCTGCGCTGCTGGCTCGAACACCACGGCCACTGGGACCTCGCCGCGACGAAACTCGGCGTGCACCGGCACACCTTGCGCAACCGGGTCGCCAAAGCGGCCGAGCTGCTGGGCCGGGACCTCGACGCGCCCGGCGTCCGCGCGGAACTGTGGTTCGCTCTCCAGATCAGGTCGTGACCAGCAGCGTGATCGGCGAATCCCCGCACCGCCGCAACGTCGTCCCGCCCGGCGCCGTATACGGCTCCGCGCCGGAGGCCCACCAGGCAGGCACGTCGATCTCGCGCACCAGCGACCCGGTCGCCTTCCGCACGCTGTTCGACACGATCACCCGGCCCTGCGCGTTGAGCAGCGCGGCGGTCCGGCCGAGCGCGCGAAGCCGGCGACTCACCGTGCGCTCGAACTCGCGCACATACACGTCCGCACCAACGACCCCGGCGAATTCCTCACCGCGAGTGACCGGAACGGTGAAGGTCAGCGTGTACTCGTCGGTGCAGAGATAGTCCACGTACGGCCCATTGACATGCCGTTGCCCGCTGTCGCGCGGGACGGTGAACCAGGATTGCCGCGTGTAGTCCAGGAAATTGGGGCTCTCCGGATCGAGGCTGATGAACAGCTGTTCCGGCGCGCCGTCGTCGGTGCGGCACGAAGTCCACCATTCGAAGCCGAGTTCCTGATCGGCAAGGACATTCGGCGCGCTCACGAAGCCCGCGCCGACCACGAGGCCGCCGAGCGCCTCGATGACCTGCGGCCGGATCGCGTGCAGCGACTCGGCGGACAGGTCGCCGGATTCGGCGAGCAGCGTCTCGGCGGCGGCCAGAACTGGTTTCAGGCGCGCGAAAATCTCCTCGACGAGGGAGGAAACCTGGGTCACTACCTCTTCGCCGGTCAGCGTGCGGGTGTCGGTCACGATGCTCACCTCGTGATGCGGGTCATCGGAGCTTACGGCGTTTCGAGGGTCAGGTGCAGATCCGCGAGCCGATCGAGCGCTCCGAGGAGGTGGTCTTCGGTCAAAGCGCGCGCCCGATCGCCGTCGGCCGAGGCGATCGCGGAGACGATCGCCTGGTGCTCAGCGTAGGACCCCCGGCAGGTTTCCTTGTCGCCGAGGGGCGCCCAGAGCAATACGCCGTGTTCGCTCTGCAGCTGAACTTCCTGGTTGGTGAGCCGCGGGGACTGCGCGGCGGCGGCGACTTCGAGGTGGAAATGCCTTTCCGCGCGGGTCGCGTCGGGGCCGCTCGCGCCGAGGAGGTCTTCCGCGGTGAGCCGCAGCCGTTCGAGGTCTTCGGGGGTGCTGCGTTCGGCGGCGAGTTTCGCCGCCGAACCCGCGACGGCGAGGTAGTGGTCGCCGAAGTCGCGAAGGTCGGCCATGGAGACCAAGCGCAGGCGTTCGGCCCACGAGCTCTGCGCGGGCCAGTCCGGCGTGCGCACGAAGCTGCCGCCGCCGCGCCCGCGCCGCGTTTCGACGAGGCCCTGCTGCCGCAGCACCGCGAGCGCCTCGCGCACGGTGACCGTGGAGACGCGGAACTGCGCGGCGAGTTCGGCCTCGCTCGGCAACTGCTCGGCGTCGTCGAGGAGACCGAGCGTGATGGCGTCGAAGAGCCGCGCCGCGACCGCCTCCGCGCGCCCCACCTGTTCCAGCGGGGCGAACATCGCCAGTCGTGCGCTGTTCGACATCTCCTTGCGCATCGTTGGTCCACCCGTCTCGGCATCCGTTGGAGCCAATCCTGCCCCAGGGCCTTGTCATTTGAAATATGGAGTTATATGTTTCATCCTGCCACGGAGAGTCAGGAGGCGCACGCGTGCAGGAGTTGAAGCACTATGTCGGCGGGACCTACGTCGACTCGCTGTCCGGAAAGGTCGCGGAAATCGTCGACCCGGTTACCGGCCGTGCGTACTGCACCGCGCCGGTGGCCGGCGCCGAGGACGTGGACCGCGCGCTGAAGGTCGCCGCGGAAGCGTTCGAAAGCTGGCGCGAGACCACCCCGGCGCAGCGGCAGCTCGCACTGCTCAAGATCGCCGACGCGCTCGAGGCGCGCGGCGAGGAGATCATCCGCGTCGAAGCGCAGGACACCGGCAAGCCGTTCGCGCTGACCATGGAAGAGGAGCTGCCCGCGGTCATCGACCAGGTGCGCTTCTTCGCCGGCGCCGCGCGCGTGCTCGAAGGCCGTTCGGCCGGCGAGTACATGGAAGGCCACACGTCGTTCATCCGCCGCGAGCCGGTCGGCGTCTGCGCGCAGGTGACGCCCTGGAACTACCCGCTGATGATGGCGATCTGGAAGATCGCGCCGGCGCTCGCCGCGGGCAACACCATCGTGCTCAAGCCGTCCGACACCACGCCCGCCTCCACGCTGCTGCTCGCCGAGATCTGCGGCGAGCACCTGCCCGCGGGCGTGTTCAACGTGATCTGCGGCGACCGCGACACCGGGCGCGCGTTGGTAGAGCACGACATTCCGGCCATGGTGTCGATCACCGGCTCGGTGCGGGCGGGCATCGAGGTCGCCGGTTCGGCGGCGCACGACGTCAAGCGCGTGCACCTCGAACTGGGCGGCAAGGCCCCGGTGATCGTGTTCCCGGACGCCGATCTCGAAGCGGCCGCCGAAGCCATTGCCGCGGCGGGGTATTTCAACGCGGGCCAGGACTGCACGGCCGCCACTCGCGTGCTGGTGCACGACGACGTGCACGACACCTTCGTCAACGCGCTCACCCGCCAGGCCGAGGCGAACAAGACCGGCACCGGCGACGACGTCGCGTTCGGCCCGCTCAACAACGCCGCGCAGCTGGACAAGGTTTCCGGCTTCATCGACCGGCTGCCGGAGCACGCGACTGTCCACTGTGGAGGACGGCGGTCCGGCGACGAGGGCTACTTCTACGAGGCCACCGTGGTTTCCGGCGTCCGGCAGGACGACGAGATCATCCAGAACGAGGTCTTCGGCCCGGTCATCACGGTGCAGCGGTTCACCGACGACGACGAAGCGCTCAAGCACGCCAACGGGGTTCCCTACGGCCTCGCTTCCTCGGTGTGGACCAAGGACCACCAGCGCGCCATGAAGTTATCGGCGAAACTCGACTTCGGCTGCGTGTGGATCAACACGCACATTCCGCTCGTGGCCGAGATGCCGCACGGCGGGTTCAAGCGGTCCGGCTACGGCAAGGACCTCTCGCTGTACGGCCTCGAGGACTACACCCGCGTCAAGCACGTGATGAGTGCGCTGTAGCCGTCGTGACCAGATCCATCGGAAGGCCTGTCATGCCCCATCAAGCCCCCGCCGAGACCCGGCCGCCGGGAAGGCGTCCGCAGTCCGCGCAGCCGGCGATCCGGCTCACCGGACTGGAAAAGCACTTCGACAAGGTGCGTGCCGTGGACGGGGTCGACCTCGACATCCCGCCCGGCGAGTTCTTCTCGATGCTCGGCCCGTCCGGTTCCGGCAAGACCACCGTGCTGCGGGTGATCGCCGGCTTCGAACTGCCCACCGCGGGCACGATCGAACTCGAAGGCAAGGACGTCAGCCAGCTCGCCCCGTTCGACCGCGACGTCAACACGGTTTTCCAGGACTACGCGCTCTTCCCGCACATGACAGTGCAGCAGAACGTGGAGTACGGCCTGAAAGTCAAGCGGGTCGCGAAAGCCGAACGCCGCGAGCGCGCGAAAGAAGCGCTGCGCACGGTGCGGCTGGAGGATTACGGCGACCGCAAACCGTCGCAGATGTCCGGTGGCCAGCGGCAGCGCGTAGCACTCGCGCGCGCTCTGGTGAATCGCCCGAAAGTGTTGCTTTTGGACGAACCCCTTGGCGCGCTTGACCTCAAGCTGCGCCAGACCATGCAGGTCGAGCTCAAGCAGATCCAGCGCGAGGTCGGCATCACCTTCGTCTTCGTCACCCACGACCAGGACGAGGCGCTCACGATGAGCGACCGGATCGCCGTGTTCAACGCGGGCCGCATCGAACAGGTCGGCACTCCGGTCGAGGTGTACGAACGCCCGGCAAGTGCTTTCGTGGCAGGGTTTGTCGGCACGTCGAACCTGCTCAGCGGGCGGAGCGCGGAGGCGGTGATCGGCAAGCCGGGCGTGTACAGCATCCGGCCGGAGAAGATTCGCATCGACGGAGACCTTGCGTCCCCGGCCGGTCCCGGAGAGACTTCTGCGACCGGTTCCATCACGGATGTCGTTTATGCCGGTTCGACGGTGCGCTACGCTGTCGCGCTCGATGCCGGGGGCCAATTGTCCGTTGTCCGCCAGAACACCAGCGAACCGACCGAATTCGCAGACGGTCGCGTTCGCCTGCGCTGGCGCCGCGAACACAGTTTCCGGGTCCCCGAAGCCGGCTAGTTCCTCACGGGAAGGTTTCTCTCGCTATGAAGAACAGGAAGACGCTGCTCGCAGGGCTGTGCGGCGTGAGCCTCCTGCTCGCCGCCTGCGGCACCTCGGGCTCCGACTCCAAGGCGGGGTCGGCGCCGGGCGCGCAGGGCTTCACGCCGCCGAAGCTGAACGCGCTGACGCAGCTCGGACAGCCGGAAGGCCAGCTGAACGTGCTGGCGTGGCCCGGATACGCGGAAAACGGCCAGAACGACGCGAAGGTCAACTGGGTCACGCCGTTCGAGCAGCAGACCGGCTGCAAGGTCAACGTCAAGCCGTTCGGCACCTCGGACGAGGCCGTGACGCTGATGAAGACCGGGCAGTACGACGTGGTTTCCGCGTCCGGCGACGCCTCGCTGCGGCTGGTCGCCTCGGGCGACGTCGAGCCGGTCAACACCGCGCTGGTCCCGAACTACAACGACATCTACCCGTTCCTCAAGAACAAGTCGTGGAACAGCGTCAACAACGTCGCCTACGGCATCCCGCACGGCTGGGGCGCGAACGTCCTGGCCTACCGCACCGACAAGGTGCAGCCGGAGCCGACGTCGTGGTCGCCGATGTTCGACGAGAAGTCGCAGTTCAAGGGCAAGGTCATCGCGTACGACTCGCCGATCTACATCGCCGACGCCGCGCTGTACCTGATGGCGCACCAGCCGGATCTCGGCATCAAGAACCCGTACGCCTTGGACGACAAGCAGTTCAAGGCGGCCACGGACCTGCTGAAGAAGCAGCGCCCGCTGGTCGAGGAGTACTGGTCGGACTACCTCAAGGAAACGCAGTCGCTCAAGAGCGGCGACGGCGTGATCGGCACGGCCTGGCAGGTGACGGTGAACCTCGCGAAGAGCGAGGGCGCGCCGGTCGCGGCCACGGTGCCGAGCGAGGGTGCGACCGGCTGGTCGGACACCTGGATGGTGTCCGCGAAGTCGCAGCACAAGACGTGTGCGTACAAGTGGATGGACTACATCACGAGCCCGAAGGTGAACGCCCAGGTCGCCGAGTACTTCGGCGAGGCCCCGGCGAACTCCAAGGCCTGTGCGGAGTTCAAGGACAAGTCGCTGTGCGACACCTACCACGCCAACGACGCCGCGTACGCCGCGAAGATCCAGTACTGGACCACGCCGATCCCGCAGTGCCTTGACGGCCGCACGGACGTCAAGTGCAAGGACTACGGCGACTGGACCCGGGCCTGGACCGAGATCAAGGGCTGATCGACTCTCGCGGATGCCGGTACCCACCGCGCCGGCATCCGCGAGTCCGCCGGGGGCTGCGGGCCCTCCCCAATGTTCCCGCAGCCCTCGGCTCTTCTCCCGTCTCCACCGGAAAGTGCTACGACATGACCGCCGTGAGCTCGCCGAGTCACCGCATCTCGGCTTTCTTCCACCGCAAACCCCAGCTGCGCCTCGGCCTTTTGCTCACCGCGCCGATGCTCTGGCTCGGCCTGGCCTACCTCGGCGCGCTCGCCGCCCTCTTCATCACGGCCTTCTGGTCCACCGACGTCTTCACCGGCAAGGTGGTCACCGACTGGTCCTTCGACAACTTCGTCACTCTTTTCAGTGATTCTGTTTATCGCACGATCACGTTCCGCACCGTCGGCATCGCGCTGCTGGTGACCGTGATCGACGCGGTGATCGCGTTCCCGATGGCCTTCGCCATGGCCAAACTCGCGTCGCCCAAGGCGCAGCGCGTGCTGGTGATCATGGTGATGACGCCGCTGTGGGCGAGCTACCTGGTGAAGGCTTACGCGTGGCGGACCCTGTTGTCCGGCAACGGAGTGCTGAACTGGCTGCTGGACCCGCTCGGCCTTTCCGCGCCGGGATACGGCGTCACCGCCACCGTGATCACGCTGTCCTACCTCTGGCTCCCGTACATGATTCTCCCGATCTACGCGGGCCTCGAACGGCTTCCGGTGTCCCTGGTGGACGCTTCCGGCGACCTCGGCGCGAAATCGTTCCGCACGTTCCGTTCGGTGATCCTGCCGCTGACCTTCCCGGCGATCGTCGCGGGCTCGATCTTCACCTTCTCGCTTTCGCTCGGCGACTACATCGCGGTGAAGATCGTCGGCGGCACGTCGCAGATGCTCGGCAACGTCGTGTACGACAACATCGGCGCGGCCAATAACCTGCCGTTCGCCGCGACCGTCGCGACGGTCCCGGTCGTGATCATGCTCGTCTACCTGGCCGCGGTGCGTCGCACCGGTGCGCTGGACAACCTCTAGGAGACCGCCGTGCGGATGTCGAAACCCGCCCGGGTGCTGTTGTGGACCGCGCTCGGCGCCGGATTCGCGGTGATCTATTTCCCGCTGCTGGTGGTCCTGCTGAACTCGGTGAACGCGGACACCACGTTCGGATGGCCGCCCAAGAGCTTCACGCTCGAATGGTGGGGCCGGGCGATCACCAACGAGGGCGCCCTGCACGCCTTGTGGACCAGCGTCATCGCCGGCCTGTCGGCCACCGCGATCGCCTTGGTGCTCGGCACGATGGCCGCGTTCGCGCTGCAGAAGTACCGGTTCTTCGGCCGGAACTCGTTGTCGCTGCTGGTGATCCTGCCGATCGCGCTGCCCGGCATCGTCACCGGCATCGCGCTGAACAACGCGTTCCGGACGATCTTCGGGCTCGACCTCGGCCTGATGACGGCGATCGTCGCGCACGCCACCTTCTGCATCGTGGTGGTGTTCAACAACGTGGTCGCCCGGTTGCGCCGGATGGGCGGAAACCTGGAAGAAGCGTCGATGGACCTCGGCGCGGACGGCATGACGACGTTTCGCCTGGTGACGTTCCCGATGCTGCGTTCCGCTTTGCTGGCAGGCGGTTTGCTCGCGTTCGCACTGTCGTTCGACGAGATCATCGTGACGACGTTCACCCTCGGCACCGGCATGGAAACGCTGCCGATCTGGATCTACAACAACCTGTTCCGGCCGAATCAGGCCCCGGTGGTCAACGTGGTCGCGGCGGTGCTGATCGTCGTCTCGACGGTGCCGGTTTACCTGGCACAGCGGCTTTCCGGCGGCGACAGCTCCAGCGGCGGCCGGATCTAGCTCCGAAGGTCCGTGAAGGGCTCCTTGAGGGAATCAGATTCCTTCAGGGAGCCCTTCACGGCTTTTAGCGGAACCCGTCGGTCGCCTCGCGGAGAGCGGCGAGGATTCCCGGGTCGGTCACGGCGTGCCCCGCGGATTCGGTGAGCTTCAACGTCGAACCGGGCCACGCTCGATGCAGCTGGTACGCGGTGATCGGCGGGCACACCGCGTCGTAACGCCCCTGCACCAGTACGCCCGGGATCCCGGCGAGCTTCCCCGCGTCCCGGATCAGCTGGCCTTCTTCCAACCACGCGCCGTGCTGGAAGTAGTGCACCGCAAGACGAGCGAACGTCAACGCGAACTGCGGATTCGCGTATCGGTCCACAAAGGACTGTTGCGGCAGCAACGCGACCGTCGCGCCTTCCCAGACGCTCCAGGCGATCGCCGCCCGTTCGCGCACCGCGCGATCGGGGGAGTGGAGCAGTTCGGCGTACCCGGCGAGCGGATCCTCCCGCTGCCGCTCGTCCAACGGCTCCAGGAAGGCGTCCCATTCCGCGGGGAAGAGATTCGCCGCACCGCCGCGGTAGAGCCAGTCAAGCTCCCGCTTCCGCACAGTGAAAATCCCGCGCAGCACCATTTCCGACACTCGCGACGGGTGGGTTTCCGCGTACGCCAGGGCAAGCGTCGAACCCCACGAGCCCCCGAAAAGCTGCCAGCGCTCGATGTTCAGCCGTTCGCGCAGCAGCTCCATGTCGGACACCAAGTGCCACAACGTGTTCGCCGACAGATCTTCGCCCGCGTTAGGGGTGCTGCGTCCGGCGCCGCGCTGGTCGAACAGGATGATCCGGTACGCCTCGGGGTCGAAATGCCTCCGGGTCATCGGGGAGACGCCGCTCCCCGGCCCGCCGTGCAGCACCACCACCGGTTTCCCCTGCGGGTTCCCGGCTTCCTGGCAGTAGATCCGGTGCCCGTCGCCGACGTCCAGCATTCCGTCGGCGCGCACCGGGATCGGCGGGTAAAGCTCGTCCATACCGGACACTCTTCCCGACGGCTCTCCGGGCCGGGAAGGGAGGGTGGGGGCCCGCCCCCGCCGCCGGGCTGAGCGGGCCCCCGTCTGTGATCGCGGTCAGCAGCCTAGTGTCGCGGCTACGTTCGCGAAGCCCTTCCCGGCGTTCGTCACCTTGTTGCTGGCGCAGACCTTGTTCCCGGTGGCCGCTTTGACCACGTAGAAACCGTAGGCCGAGGGCGCCTGCACGTCCGCGGTGTTGTCCGAGAAGGTGTTGTCCCGGCCCCAGCCGTCGACCTGCACGTGGACCTCGAACGACCCGTAGGTCGCGTCGTGCACGAAGACCTTGCTGCCCTTGTTGCCGGTGACCAGATATCCGTTGCCCTTCACGTCGACCCAGCTGTCGGCGTAGTTCTCGCCGCTCTGGCCGGTGCCGTCGAAGGTGTTGCCGCGCAGTTCGCCGCCGGTGGTGCCTTCCTTGACGTCGATCGATTCCGCGCGCACGTTCGGCCCGATCTTGTTGCCGATGGCCTTGTTGCGGTCGCTGTGGTCGGGCTGCCCGCCGGGCCAGTTGCTGTTGGCCGAACCGAAGTAGATGCCCTCGCCGAACCCGCCGTTTTCCTTGCCGGTGTCGGAGATTTCGGAGTTCTGCACGACGTTGTCGCTGCTGCCGTGCTGGAAGTGGATGCCCTCGTTGCCGATGCCGGTCACCTTGAGCCCGTCGACCAGCGTGTGGTTGACGCCCAGCGCCATCACGCCCTTCTGGCCGCCGGTGACGGTGAAGCCGGACAGCGTCCAGTAGCTGCCGGTCAGCTCGATGGTGCGGCCGCCGGACGCCTGCACGACCGCGCTGCGCGGGCCGGTGAGCGTGATGCGCCCGTTCGCGGTGCCGTTGACGGCGGCCTTGAAGTTGCCGGTGTAGGTGGTGTTCGCGGCGAGCTGGATCGTGGTGCCCGGCTTGGCCGAGGCCAGCGCGGTCTTCAGCTCGGCGGAGTTCTTGACCTGGACCGTCCCGGCGGACGCCGCGGGTGTGGCGAGTGCGAGCAATGCTGCGGCTCCGGCGGTTGCTGCCAGAACTCGATCGCGGACGCGCATTCCAACCCTCCTCGTCGAGGCTCGATGACTTCGGATGCGGCGTGCGCTCACGCTAAGACATCGAGAGAACACTGGTCAAGTACATGATTGATGTTCATGGATGTGAACAGGATGAACAACGGGTGGCCGGAAAGTGTCGCCTGCGACTGTTCCCGCCCGGCTTGCTCGGAGTTAACCCGGTCCTCGGTAGCTTTTCCGCGGAATGCCCGAACTGCGGCGAGAAAGGCTTCGTGAATGTCCGCGGTCAGCTACCTCGAGTCCATTGTCGTCGGCGCTTTGCAAGGCGTGTCGGAATTGTTTCCGGTGTCCAGTCTCGGGCACAGCGTCCTGTTGCCCGCGCTCGTCGGCGGAAGCTGGGGACGCGACCTGAGCATCGGGAAGGATTCGCCGTATCTCGCCGTGCTGGTGGCGATGCACGTCGCCACCGCGATCGCGCTGGTCCTCTTCTTCCGGCGCGACTGGGTGCGCATCGTCACCGGCCTGTGGACGTCGATCCGCCGCCGCGAGGTCCGCACGGCCGACCAGCGGCTCGCGTGGCTGCTCATCCTGGCCACGATCCCGGTCGGGATCGCCGGGCTGCTGCTGGAAAGCCTGCTGCGCGACGTACTAGGCAAACCCGTCCCCTCGGCGATCTTCCTCGCGCTCAACGGCGGGGTGCTCTACGCGGCGGAGAAGTTCTCCCGGAAGCCCAAGCCGGGAGTGGCGCAGGTCTCGCGCGAGGAGGAGACCATCGACTTCAGCGCCGAGGACACGATGGTGATGCGCGCGGTGACCGTCGAAGAGGCCACCGACGTCCGGCTGTCGAAGCTGAGCGTGAAGGAAGCCGTGCTGATCGGTTCGGCGCAGATTTTGGCTCTGCTGCCCGGAATCAGCCGCTCCGGCATCACCATGGTGGCCGGTCTGCGCCGCGGGCTCGACCACGAGGACGCCGCCCGGTTCGCCTGGCTGCTGGCGACCCCGGTGATCCTTGCCGCGGGCGCGCTGAAGATGCCCTCGCTGTTCACGCCGGAGAACAAGCCGTCGCTCGGCCCGGCGCTGGTCGGCAGCGTGGTGGCGTTCGTGGCGTCCTACATTTCTGTCCGTTTTCTGACGAAATACTTTGAAACGCGCACCTTGACCCCCTTCGCCATCTACTGCGCGGTCGCCGGAATCGGCAGCCTGATCTTCTTCGCGGTGTCAGGGGCGGCGTAGGGCGCAATTTCGCCGGGTGCACACTGAACGCATCGAAATCGTGCCTGACCTGCCGCCGCTGAGCGGATCGACGCTCTTCACGGCCTGGACCGTCGACGTCCCGGCCGTGCTAGTCGCGCTCGCGCTCGGCACCGGCTACGTCGTGGCGGCCCGCCGTCAGGAGTGGTCGGCCGGACGCACCACAGCGTTCCTCTCCGGGCTGGCCACGCTCGTCCTCGTCACGTGCTCGTTCCTCGGCGTGTACGACACGACGCTGTTCTGGGTCCGCGCCACGCAGAACACCGTGCTGCTGATGGTCACGCCGCTGCTCCTCGCGCTCGGCGCGCCGGTGACGCTGCTTATGCGCACCGCGCCGCCTAAGCTCGCTACATGGCTGCGTACGCACGGCCGTGGTCGCTTCGCACAGTTCATCACGTTCCCGCTGTGCGTCACCGTGGTGCTGATCGCACCGTTCCTGCTCATCTACCTGACGCCGCTGTACGAGCTTTCGCTCGACTCGGCGGTCGTAGGCGGCCTCGTACGCGTAGTGCTCGTACTGGCTGGCTTCCTGTACTTCTACAGCCGCGTGCAGCTCGATCCGACGCCGCGCGACGGCTCGCATCTGGTGTCGGTGTGGATCTCGTTCACCGAAGTGGTGTTCGACGGCGCACTCGGCCTGGTGCTGTGGCTCGGGCCGTTGCTCGCGCCCGCGCACTACGACGCGGTCCACCGCGACTGGGGTCCGGACCGGCGGACGGACCAGATCATCGGCGCGGGCGTGCTGTGGATCGGCGGAGACGTCGCCGGGCTGCCGTTCGTCGGCGCGCTCTTCATCCGGTGGGCGCGCGACGACGAGAAACGGGCCAAACGGCTCGACCGGAAACTCGACGAGGAGGCAGCGGCAGGCGAGGCGCCGGCGAAGGGACTGTGGTGGGAGAACGATCCCGAACTCGCCGAACGGTTCCGCCGCTCGTGAGTGCCGGCTCGCACCGGCACTCACGAGGCAGCTCAGTGGAACGCGTGCTCCGGCGCCGGGAACTCGCCGCGCCGGACGTCCTCGGCGAACGCCGTCGCGGCACTCCGCAGCACCCCGGCGACGTCGGCGTACCGCTTCACGAACCGCGGGGCCTTGCCGCGGCGCAGCCCGGCCATGTCCTGCCAGACCAGCACCTGGGCGTCGCAGTCCGGACCGGCTCCGATGCCGACCGTCGGGATCTTCAGCTCGTGCGTGACGCGCTTGGCCGCCTCGGCGGGCACCATCTCCATCACGACCGCGAACGCGCCGGCTTCCTGCAGGGCCAGCGCGTCGGCGAGCAGCTTCTCCGCCGCTTCGCCGCGCCCCTGCACCCGGTAGCCGCCGAGGTTGTGCTCGCTCTGCGGGGTGAAGCCGATGTGGCCCATGACCGGGATCCCGGCCGAGGTGAGCGCCTCGACGTGCGCCGCGAACCGGTGCCCGCCCTCGAGCTTGACCGCGTGCGCGCGGCCCTCCTTCATGAACCGGACGGCCGTGGCCAGCGCCTGCTCCGGGGAAAGCTGGTAGGAGCCGAACGGAAGATCGGCCACCACGAGGGCGCGTTTCGCCGCCCGGGTGACCGAGCGGACCAGCGGGAGCAGTTCGTCGACCGTGACCGGCAGCGACGTGTCGTAACCGAACACGTTGTTCGCCGCGGAGTCGCCGACCAGCAGCACGGGGATGCCTGCTTCGTCGAAAAGCTCGGCGGTATACATGTCGTAAGCGGTGAGCATCGGCCACGGTTCGCCGCGGTCCTTCAGCTCGCGCAGATGATGGATCCGGACTTTTCGCGGCTTGGGACCGGCGGCGTTCGCGGGCCCGTTTCCGTAAGGGGCGGCCACCTCGCCGGAGGCGCCGTCGGGTTGGGCAGACTGGGCAGACATCGTCGTCGACCGTCCTTCCCTCGAGGCCTCGCTGAGGTCCCCGGGTCGTGGAGTCAGTACCGGACACAGCGTGACACGCGCGCGGGAGGGCCCCAAGGTCGTGCGACCAGCTTCACACGGCCGGGGAGCGACAACCGTTTTGCCTCCTGTGACGTCTTGATGGGCATCGGGCCGATATGCGCCCGATGGTGAGAAGGTCCGGCGCGCCCCCGACGGTCGCGCCGCAAGAAAGGTACCGATGGGAACCCCAGTGAGCGCCCGCCCGCGCAGCCTCGGCTGGAAGGCCCGCGCCGGCGGTCTCGTGGCCACTGTCGTGCAGCTCGCGGCGATCTTTTCGATCGTGCTGCTGCTCGCCGGCGGGCGGCACGGGCACCTGCTGAACGGCATCGACATGGCCTTCGGCGTGGTGAGCGTGCCGACCAGTTCGAGCCTGGTGATCGTGCTGCTGCTCGTCGTGCTCGGCGCGGCGCTGCGCCGGCGCAAGAAGGCCGCGCTGTACGTGCTCGTGCTGTTCCAGATCGCCGGACTGGTGACCACGCTGGTCCTGCAGGCGCTGCTGCTGTGGGCTCCCGACCTGCTGACTCTCACCGCTCGCCAGATGCGCCACATCCCGACCCGGGTGGGCGCGCTCGCCGTCGCCGACGTGATCTCGATCCTGCTGATCGTGTTCCTGCTGGCGCTGCGGCCCGCGTTCCCCGCGCGGCTCGCGCCCGGCGCCTGGTGGAACGGCCTCACGGTGCTGTTCGTCGGGTTCCTCGGGGTGATCGTGCTCGGCTGGGCGCTCACCGAGGTCTTCCCGGGAAGCCTCGGCGATGCTTGGGAGAGGTTCGCCTGGGTGGTCAACCACGCCACGGGCGAGAACCTGCAGCTGCGCCGGATCGGCGTCGGCGAAGGCCCCGCGTGGATCGACGTGGTCCTCGACCTCGGCGCGACCTTCGTGTCCACCGCCGCGCTGTACACGCTCTTCCGCGGCGTACGCAGCCGTCGCATTCGGACAGACGAGGAAGAGCTGCGGTTGCGCCGTTTGCTGGGGGAGTTCGGCGAGGACGATTCTCTCGGCTACTTCGCGACGCGCCGCGACAAGAGCGTCATGTTCGCGCCCAACGGCCGCGCCGCGGTGACGTACCGCGTGCTCGCCGGCACCACGGTGGCGAGCGCGGACCCGATCGGCGACCCAGACGCGTGGCCGGAAGCGGTGCAGGCGTGGCTCCACGAAGCGCGTACGTACGGCTGGACGCCAGGCGTGCTCGGCGCGAGCGAGAAGGGCGCGAAGGTGTACGCCGCGGCGGGGCTGCGCGCGCTGCAGATCGGCGACGAAGCGGTCCTCGACGTCCGCGAGTTCTCCCTCACCGGCCCCGAGCGGAAATCTGTGCGGCAGGCGGTGAAACGGATCCAGCGCGCCGGGTACACCGCGCAGGTCCGGCGGCACAGTGAAATCCCCGAAGACGAGATGGCGCAGTTGCTCGCCCGCGCGCAGCAGTGGCGCGTCGACGAGACCGAGCGCGGCTTCTCGATGGCACTCGGCCGTCTCGGCGACCCGAGCGACGGCCGCAGCGTGATGGTCGAGGCGTACGACGCGCGCGGCGAACTGCGCGGCCTGCTGTCGTTCGTGCCGTGGGGCCGCCGGGGCCTTTCGCTCGACCTGATGCGCCGTGATCGGGACGCCGAAAACGGGCTCAACGAGTTCATGGTCGCCGAGGTCGTCGCGGCCGCCCAGCACATCGGCACCCAGCGGATCTCGCTGAACTTCGCGATGTTCCGCGCGGTGTTCTCCGAAGGCGAGCGCATCGGCGCCGGCCCGGTGCTGCGCGCGTGGCGGGCGGTGCTCGGCGTCGCGTCGCGGTTCTTCCAGCTGGAATCGCTGTACCGGTCGAACGCCAAGTACGGCCCGGAATGGGAACCGCGGTTCCTCTGCTACTCCTCCGCGCGACGGCTCCCGAGGGTCGGCATCGTCGCGGGCGCGCTGGAGGGCTTCGTGCCCACCGGACGCGCGCGGTCGTTGCGGCTGGAGAACGTGGGGGAGGACTTCGTCGCGCAGGTCCGGCGGATCGACGAGGAAACGGCGCAGGTCGCACCGCGCGCCAAGCGCCGCCCGGAGCAGGTCCGCGTGCGAGTGGCCAAAGTGGACAAACTGCGGGAACTCGGGGTGGACCCGTATCCCGTCGGCTTCTCCCGCGAGGACCAGCTCGGCGACATCGTGCGCGCGTTTTCCGCGCTGGAACCGGATTCCCACACCGGAAAACGCGTCCGGGTAGCCGGCCGGGTACTGGCCCTGCGCACCCTCGGCGGACTGTGCTTCGCGCGGATCAAGGACTTCTCCGGCGAATTGCAGCTGATGCTCGACGCGAAGGTCCTCGACCTGACCGGCTGGCGCAGCGGCGTCGACCTCGGCGACCACGTCGGCGTGAGCGGCGAGGTCATCACGACCCGCCGCGGCGAGCTGTCGGTGCTCGTGGACGAATGGACCATCACCGCGAAGTGTCTGCACCCGTTGCCGGACAAGCGAAAGGGCCTCACCGATCCGGAGACGCGCGTCCGGCAGCGCTACCTGGACCTGGCGGTGAACCCCGACTCCGCGAACATGCTCCGCCTCCGCTCGACGGTCGTCCGCGCCGTCCGCGAACGCCTGCACAAGGACGACTTCCTCGAAGTCGAAACCCCGATGCTGCAAACCATCCACGGCGGCGCCAACGCGCGGCCGTTCGTCACGCACATCAACGCGTACGACATGCGGATGTACCTGCGGATCGCCCCGGAGCTGTACCTGAAGCGGCTGTGCGTGGCCGGGGTCGAGCGGGTTTTCGAGCTGAACCGGAACTTCCGCAACGAGGGCGTGGACGCGACCCACAACCCGGAATTCACGATGTTGGAGGCGTACCAGGCGTACGCGGACTACAACGCCATGCGGCACCTGATGCGCGACCTGATCCAGTACGCCGCCGAAGCCGCGTACGGCGCACAGATCGTGCGACGCCCCGACGCCGACGGTCGCATCGTCGAACACGACATCTCCGGCGACTGGCCTGTCATTCCGGTGCACAAGGCCGTGTCGGACGCTCTAGGCGAGGAAATCGACTCGCACACCCCGATCGCCACCTTGCGGAAACTGTGCGCCGCCGCCGGAGTTCCGGTTCCCGAGGACGCCAGCGCAGGCGACTTGGTCCTGAAGGCACACGAGCACCTGGTCGAGGGCTCGACGGTGCTGCCGACCTTCTACACCGACTACCCGACCGAGGTCTCCCCGCTGACCCGCCAGCACCGCACGGACCCGCTCCTGGCAGAACGCTGGGACCTGATCGCGTTCGGCTCGGAAGTCGGGACGGCGTACACGGAACTGACCGACCCGTTGGAGCAGCGCCGCCGCTTGGAAGCACAGTCGCTGCGCGCCGCGAGCGGAGATGTCGAGGCAATGGAACTGGACGAGGACTTCCTGCTGGCGCTGGAACACGGAATGCCCCCGACCGGCGGTCTTGGTCTCGGGGTGGACCGGCTGCTGATGATGCTGAGCGGAACCTCGATCCGGCAGACGGTGCTCTTCCCGTTCGTCCGCCCGCAGGGGTGAGGGAGGCTTCTCGTCGGCTGGACTAGTGCGGC
Source organism: Streptomyces sp. AA4 (assembly GCF_000158875.1). Lineage (NCBI taxonomy): Bacteria > Bacillati > Actinomycetota > Actinomycetes > Kitasatosporales > Streptomycetaceae > Streptomyces > Streptomyces sp. AA4. Next base: position 893,868 of record NZ_GG657746.1, read on the forward strand.
TGCACGTACGGGTGCTTCCCGTCAGCCGCGCCTGCTCCTTGCGGAACCGCTGGATTCCACAGCTCTGGGCTGCCCTGGCGGATGTCAGCGACAGCAGACGTCGCGCGGATTTCTGGCGAAATCACGACGGCAGGAGTCCGCCGCTCCCTGCCGGTCTGTCGTGCGGACCCGCGCCTATTTCTCCTCGGAACCGCGATCGCGAGAGTCTGCTGCCTGCGGATGTCGGCGTCTGCACACTCGGTGCCGAATTCTCGCGGAGTTGCGACCGCAGGAGCCGGTGGCTGTGGCTGGCTCCGCCTGGTGTCTGCAACTGCAGATGCAGGGCTGCTTCTCACGGAACCGCAAGAGCCCGCGGCACCGGCTGGCCCCGTGATGTCTGGCGCCGCAGGCACCGTGCCCGCTGCTCCGCGAAGCCGCGACCGCGGGAGTCCGCGGCTCCCGCTGAGTCGCGGGTGTCGGCGTCTGCAGGCACAGTGTGCAAAGCCGTAACCGCCGGAGTCCGCGGCACCGGCTGCCCCGTGGATGTCTGGCGCTGCAGGCACCGTGCCCGCTGCTCGCGTAGCCGCAGCCGTAGGAGTCCGCGGCTCCCGCTGCCCCGTGGATGTCTGCCGCTGCAGACATCGCGCCCGCTGCCCCGCGAAGCCGTAACCGCGGGAGTCCGCGGCACCGGCTGACCCATGAATGTCTGCCGCTGCAGACACCGTGCCCACTGCTCGCGAAGCCGCAACCGCCGGAGCCCGCGGCCCCGCCGACCCGTGCATGTCGGCGTCCGCAGACATGCACGCCCACTATTCGCGAAGCCGCAACCGCAAGAATCCGCAGCTCTCCGCACCCCCGCGAGGTCCGCAATCGCATGCGGGCCGCCGCGGCCGATCGCCATCTGCCCCGGCCGTCCTTCGCCGCGAGCAGGCCCGAGCATGTCCTGCGGCGGCCGCACCGACCGTCGCCGGGACCTGCTCACAGCGATCGGTGACCATCCCGCCGCCTCTCCTCCCAGCTCTCCCCGTCAACCCGAGGTCCCCGCCGGGGCAGGTATTGGCAGTCCGCCAACCATGATCCGGTAACCTCCACCAGGGATTCGGTGCGTGAGTTCGTGGTAGCGGATGGTGTCCGGAACCTCCGGTAAGTCACGGGTGTGACACCATCCGGCACTTCGTCGCAGAGATTCGCTTAGGGTGGGCAAGTGCATGCTGCGCGGGTGGCTTCGTTAGTCCTGCTCGGACTGGGTTTGGCGGGATATTCCGCGTGGCTGCTGGAGTTCTTCATGCAGACCGGGGTGTCGCCGACCGAACAGCCGGTCTGGGATTTGTTCTATGCGCAGCCGGTCTTCGCGGTCGCGACGGGGATCGGCGGTCTGGCCTTCCTCCTCACCGGCCCCGCCCTCATGCGGCTCGCGCCGACGCACTGGAGCGGGCGGCTGACGTCGGTTTCGGTGTCCGCGTTCGGGATCGTGCTGATGGTGTACGCCGGGGTCCCGGAGACCGTGGTGACTCCGAATCTGCTGAGCGCGGCCGTGGCCGTCGGGGCGCTGAGCCTGGTCTTTTGGTGGCCGTCGGGCTGGCGAGCCTGTGCGGTGGGGTGCCTGGTAGTCGTGCTGATCGCGTGGGCGCTGGTGGTGGCGTCGACGCTTACCGGACACCTCGAAGGCGTCTTCACGCGAGTGCAGTTGGTGGTGCACGCGGTGCAGGTCGTGGTCGGCGGCGCGTACGGCTTGCAGACCCCGGTTCCGGTCAGCGGCCGGAAATTGTCGGTGGCGGATGCGATGCTGCGGAGCAACAGACAGCGGAAGTGAGGCCACCATGGCTGGCAATGTCTCCCTGACCCCCGACGAACGCGGCGGTCTGCTCGGTTTCCTGGCACAACAGCGTCAGGCGATGAAGGTCGCCGCGTACGGCCTGACCGACGACCAGGCGCGCGCCGTGCCCAGCGCGAGTGCCCTGAGCGTCGGCGGATTGCTGAAACACGTGTCGTCCACCGAAAGCGGCTGGATCGACCTGGTCCTGAAAATCGAGCCGAAGCCCTTCGCCGAAAGCATGGCGGCCTATCAGGAGAACTACCGCCTGGGCCAGGACGAAACGCTGGAATCGGTTCTCGCCGCCTACGACCGCGTGGCCGCCCGCACCGAGGAGGTCATCGCCGGAGTCCCGGACCTGAACCAGGAAGTCCCGATCCCGAAGGGCGTGCCCTGGTTCCCGAAGGACGCCTCGGCGTGGTCCGTCCGCTGGGTGCTGCTGCACCTGATCGAGGAAACCGCCCGGCACGCCGGCCACGCCGACATCGTCCGCGAATCCCTGGACGGAGCCACCGCCATGCCCCTGCAAGCCGCGGCGGAAGGCTGGCCGGAGACGGACTGGCTGAAACCGTGGAAACCGGCGGAATGAGCCTGACTCTCGCGCGCTGATTCGTTCCGTTGGCCGCACCTGCGCCAACCGCGGGTGCCCCCGGGCTGACTTTGGCGCGCTGGCCACCGAACGGGCCGGACTTGCAACGGCCTGAGTCGGCGGTGGTAGGCAGACGGGCTTGTTGGTGTCGCTGCAGGACTTCCCGAGCCGCGCCTTCGGCCCGTTTGCCGTGGCTGGCGCATGTCGTTCGCGCCGCCGCGCTATTTCGGCTGGTGTTGCTTGCCTGGGTTGGGCCCTGGGCGGGCTATGGGGTCGGCTTCGATTGCCGGTTGCTGTCGGAGCGGGACCGCCGAGCTGCCCGACTCGCGGCCGAGGCCGCCACTGCGTGGGTGATTGCTGTCGGACTAGGGACCGTCGATTTAGCCGATTCGCGGCCGAAGCCGCGGCCGTGTTGCTGCCGGGCCTGGTGCCGCGAAGCTAGCTGACTCGCGATCAAGGTCGCAGCCGCGTGGTCGGTTGCTGCCGGAGGAGCGACTGCTGATTCGGCTGGCCCGCGGCCAAAGCCGCGGCCCGCGTGGTCGGTTGCTGCCGGGCGAGCGATTGCTGGTTTGGCTGGCTCGCGGCCCAAGCCGCGGCCGTGTTGTGGGGTTGCTGCCGGAGGAGCGATTGCTGATTTGGCTGGCTCGCGGCCAAGGTCGCCACCGCCTTTCGCCGTGTTGCTGCCGGGCCTGGTACCGCGGAGCCAGCCGACTCGTGGCCGAGGTCGCCGCCTCGCCGGTCCGGACGGTGTGCGGCGGCAGGTCGCAGAGGGGCAGGTGCACGAGGCGCTGGACAAGGTCCGGCGGCGGCCCTGGACGAGGGGCCGGTTGGCGAGCGGGTTGGATTTGGCCGGTTGAGGGGCGGCCCGTCATCCCGCTCGGACGGTGAGGCCTCGAGCCAACGAGCGTGGTTCAGCGGTGCTGGGCAGCCTCGATGTCTTTCGCTCAACAAAGGGGGTGGGCTCGGTCGGCATCCAGCGGCACTGGGGGTGCGGCTGGAATCCGACCGAGCGTCCCGCAACACCAGCCAGCCCAAGACGTTCCGCACGAGCTGACAGCCGATGCGTCAGAACAAAGTCGGCTCCTCCGGAAACGCCCCTTCGATCACCAGCATCCGCCGTTTGGTCTCGACTCCGCCCGGTGCCGAAAAGCCGCCGGTGTTCTTGCCCGCGCCCAAAACCCGATGGCACGGCACGATGATCGGAAACGGATTGCTCCCCATCGCCTGCCCGACAGCCTGCGCGGAGCCCGGCGCGCCCAGCTGATGCGCGATATCCCCGTACGTCAACACTTTCCCCGGCGGAATAGCCCGCGCGACGTCGTACGCCCGCCGGTTGAACTCGGGCACCTCTCGGTAGTCCAACGGCACCGCACGCAAATCGCGCGCCTCACCCGAGAGCAGCGCGACGACATCCTCCACCACCACGCGCAACTCCTCCGGCACCGGCGATTCCACCGCCTCCGGGAAGCGCTTCGCGAGGTGTGCACGCGTCCGCTCGGCCGTGCTCCCCGGCAGCGCGGTGCCGATCACCGCACCGTCCCGCCAGGCGAGGCCGCACGCCCCGATCGGGGTGTCGAACACCGCGTACCCAACCGTCATACCGCCAGCGTACGACCCGGCACCGACAGAAACTGGCGAGAAAACGACACCACCCTGCGCTCGCACCGACTGCCCCGGAAATCCCTCCAGAGCTGAGAACCCGGCGAACGCGCCAGAATCCAGCAGCTCACCCGGGCAACCTTGCGAGCCACCCAGCAGCCAACTCCGGCCGACTCGACTCCGGCCGAGCCAACCCCGGCCGACTCGACTCCGGCCGAGCCAACCTGGCCGAGCCAACTCCGGCCGACTCGACTCCGGCCGAGCCAACCCCGGCCGACTCGACTCCGGCCGAGCCAACCTGGCCGAGCCAACCCCGGCCGACTCGACTCCGGCCGAGCCAACCTGGCCGAGCCAACCCCGGCCGACTCGACTCCGGCCGAGCCAACCTGGCCGAGCCAACCCCGGCCGACTCGACTCCGGCCGAGCCAACCTGGCCGAGCCAAATCCAGCCGACTCAACCCCGGCCCAGCCGAAACCCGGATCAGGACTTCCGTTCCCGCCACCCGTTAGTCATCGGAAGCCGCCGATCCCGGCCGAAGGCCTTGAACGTGATCTTCGTGCCCGGCGGATACTGCCGTCGCTTGTACTCCGCCCGGTCGACCATCCGCACCACCCGGTCGATCGTCTCCGGGTCGAACCCCGCCTCGATCAGATCGGCGTACCCGCGGTCGTTCTCGACGTAATCGTCCAGGACGTCGTCCAGCAGTTCGTAATCCGGCAGCGAATCCGAATCCTTCTGGTCCGGCCGCAGTTCCGCCGACGGGGGCTTCGTGATCGAGTTTTCCGGGATCGGCGGCGTTTCTCCCCGCTTGGCCGCTTCCTCGTTCCGCCACCGCGCCAGCTGCCACACGTGCGTCTTGAACAGGTCCTTGATCGGCGCGAACGCTCCGACCGCGTCACCGTAAATGGTCGAGTAGCCGACGGCCAGTTCGGTTTTGTTGCCGGTCGCCAATACCAGGTGTCCGTCCAGATTGGACAGAGCCATCAGCAGCATCCCGCGCACCCGCGCCTGGATGTTCTCCTCGGCGAGCCCGGTCAGCTGCAGCTGGTTGACGTACACATCAACCATGTCGCCGATCGGCTCGACCCGGTAGTGCGCACCGATCCGCTCCGCCAAGTCCGAAGCGTCGTCCCGCGAGTGCGAGGACGAGTACTTCGACGGCATCGAAACGCCGTACACGTTGTCCCCGCCGAGAGCGTCCGCCGCGAGCGCCGCGCAGACTGCCGAGTCGATTCCGCCGGAGAAGCCGAACGTAACCGTCGAGAAGCCGTTCTTGTGCACGTAATCGCGCAACCCGACGACCAGCGCCGACCACACCTCGGCCTCGTCCGACAGCGGTTCGCTGATCGTCGGAGCGGCCAGCGGCGAGTACTCAGCCAGCGGCGAGTCAGTCAAAACCCGCCGGTGCACTTCCAAGCCCTCGAACGAGCCCGTGGCAGCCGCCCCCGACGCGGGCACGTCCAGGTCCAGCACCAGCAGGTGCTCCACGAACTGCGGCGCCCGCGCGAGCAGCGTCCCGTCCGCGCCGACCACCAGCGAGTCGCCGTCGAAGACCAGATCGTCCTGGCCGCCGACCTGGTTCGTGTACACCAGCGGCGCGCCCGCCTCAGCCGCGCGGCGGGCGATCAGCGGCAGGCGCTGTTCGTCCTTCGACCGTTCGTACGGCGACGCGTTCGGCGCGACCACCAGATCGACCCCGGCCTTGCCCAGCGCGGAGATCGGGCCGCCGTCCTGCCAGATGTCCTCGCAGATCACCATGCCGATGTCGACGCCGTGCAGCCGCAGCACCTCGAGTTCGGTGCCCGGTTTGAAGTACCGGTGCTCGTCGAACACGCCGTAGTTCGGCAGGTGGTGCTTGAACTGCCGGGCCACGACCTCGCCGCGATACAACGCCGCCGCGGCGTCGCGCGGGCCGACCTCGTCGTGGTCGAGGTAGCCGACGTACGCGAGCACCTCGCCGCAGCCCGCCTCGTCGAGCCGGCGCGCCAGTTCGGTCACCGAGCGCCGGGACGCGTCGGCGAACGTGCGCCGGAGCGTCAGGTCCTCGACCGGATAACCGGTCTGGGACATCTCCGGGAACACGACGACGTGCGCGCCCGCCTCGGCGGCCTTGCGGGTCCACTCGACGGTGAGCGCGGTGTTCCCGTCGATGTCGCCGACGGTGGTGTTGACCTGGGCCAGTGCGATGCGCAGTTGCGGCATGCCGCCATTCTGTCCCACCGCACCGACAGAAACTACGCGGAGGTGAGCCAGAGAACGGCGAAGGGCCCCTCGCCCGCGGCGAGAGGCCCTCCGAAACTGGAAAGCAGGAATCAGGACTTCTTCATCCGCATCATGCTGCGCACCTTCTTGACCGTCTGCTCGAAGTCCGAGTCGAACGGGTTGTCGTGCACCAGGTACGTCCACGTCGTGTTCGCCCGCCGCACGCCGACCTCCTCGAGATCGAGGCCGTTGTCGGTGATCTCCGCTTCCTCGAGCGTCTTCGCCGCCCGCGAGGCCGATTCGGCGATGATCTTGTGGAACTCCGGGATCGCCGCGCGGTGGAACTCGTCCAGCGGCGTCTCGCGGGCCAGCGCGCGCAGGTGGATGCTCTCGCGCACGTCGGTGAGGTACGCCAGGTGGTCCGACCACAGCTGGTCGAGGTGGAACAGCCGGACCTCGCGGCACACCTGCTCGAGTCGGTCGGCGTCGTCCAGCTTTTCCTTCAGCTCGGCGAACTTCTCCGGCTGCGCCTTCTCCAGCTCCTCGGCCGCGAGCCCGGTGTGCAGCACCTTGTCGCGGTGTTCCAGCAGCTCAGCGCGCTGCCGCTCGATCAGCCGGGTGTAGCGCCAGGTGTTGCGGTGGATCTCCAGGTCGACGCCCTCGGCGACGCGCTGGGCGTGGTTGAGCTGCCGGTGCGCGGCCGGGTCGGTGATCTCGCCGGTCTCGGTGTCCGCGTCGATGCCGTCCGGCAGGTCCGGCGCGTTCGACAGCACCAGGTCGTCGTTGAGGCTCGCGAAGAAGATCGCGCTGCCCGGGTCGCCCTGCCGGCCGGACCGGCCGCGCAGCTGCCCGTCGAGGCGGCTCGACGGGTACCGCGCGGTGCCGATCACGTGCAGGCCGCCCAGTTCGGCGACCTCCTCGCGGCTCGAGCCGTCGCTGCCGCCGAGCCGGATGTCGGTACCGCGGCCGGCCATCTGCGTGGACACGGTGACCGCGCCCTTCTTGCCCGCCTCGGCGATGATCGCGGCCTCTTCGGCGTCGTTGCGCGCGTTCAGCACGACGCACGGCAGGTCGGCCTTCGCCAGCTTCTCCGCCAGTTCCTCGGACTCGGCGACGTCCTGGGTGCCGACGAGAATCGGCCGCCCGGTCTCGTGCACCGTCCGGATCTCCTCCTCGATCGCGCGCAGCTTCTGCGACGGCGACGCGAAGACGCGGTCCGGCAGGTCCTCGCGGACGTTCGGGGTGTTCGGCGGGATGACGGCGACCTCGAGCTTGTAGAACTCGCGCAGCTGCTCGGCGACCGCCACCGCGGTACCGGTCATGCCCGCGACCTCGGGGTAGCGCGCGAGCAGCGCCTGCACGGTGATCGAGTCGAGGATTTCGCCCCGGTCGGTGGCCGTGACCTGCTCCTTCGCCTCGACCGCGGCCTGCAGGCCGTCCGGCCAGCGCTGCAGTTCGGCGACGCGGCCGCGGGCGGCGTTGATCAGCTGCACCTTGCCGTCGCGGACCAGGTAGTCGACGTCGCGGGTGAGCAGCGCGTGCGCGTGCAGCGCGACGTTCACCGCGGCGAGCCGGTCGGAACCGGACTCGTCGTACAGGTCGACGCCGCCGAGCGACTTCTCCACGACCGACGCGCCGGCGCTGGTCAGCCACGCGTTGCGGCCCTCGGAGTCGGTCTCGTAGTGCAGGCCGAGCCGCAGCCGCCGGACGATCTTGGCGACCTCCTCGTCGGCGTCGTTGTGGTCGATCGAACCGGCCATCACGAGCGGCACGCGCGCCTCGTCGACCAGCACCGAGTCGGCCTCGTCGACGATCGCCACCTCGGGGGCCTTCTGCACGAGGTCGTCGGGGTGGGTGACCAGGCGGTCGCGCAGCACGTCGAAGCCGATTTCGGCGACCGCGCCGTAGGTGACCTCCTTGCCGTAGGCCTCCTTGCGCTCCTCCTTCGAATGCGCCGGTTCGACCCAGCCGACGGTGACGCCGAGCAGGTCGTACACCGGGCCCATCCACTCCGCGTCGCGGCGGGCGAGGTAGTCGTTGACCGTGACCACGTGCACGCGGCGGCCGCGCAGCGCGTACCCGGCGGCGGCCAGCGCGCCGGCGAGCGTCTTGCCCTCACCGGTCTCCATCTGCACGACGTGGCCGGTGAGCAGGCCCATGGTGCCGAGCAGCTGCACGTCGAAGGCCCGCTCGCCGAGCTTGCGCCGGGCGGCCTCGCGGCCGAGCGCGCAGATCTCGATCAGCTGGCTGTCGGTGAACGAGGCGGCCCCGCCGATGGAGTCCCGCAGCTTGCCCGCGCGCTCGGTGAGTTCGGCGTCGTCGAGCTTCTCCAGCTCCGGTTCGAGCTTCTCGACGGCGGGCAGCAGCGCTTCGTAGCGGGTCAGCTCGACGCTGCCCGGCCGCTGGATGATCCGGCGGAGCCGCTTGCCCACTCGGCTGATCAGTGCCACCCCTGGTCTCCTCGTGTCGATGTGTCTCCGGTCGCACCCGCACTGCCCAACGTGCCGACGGTGCGTTCGAGTTCCGCGCCCGGATGGCACGATCAAACCGTGTCCCGTCATCCCAGCGCCAGCCCGAAAGTCCATCCGTTAGTCGTGTTCGCGGCTGCCGGCCTGCTCGCGACCACGCTCGCGGCCTGCACGTCAAAGTCCGGTCAGGCCGCGCCCGCTCCGACGGTCGAATCGCACGCCCCGGTGGGCCCGGTGCCCGCCGGACTGGCCCGGTTCTACGGGCAGAGCATGAGCTGGTCCGCGTGTGCACCCTACGCGACCTCGGCCGACGCGCAGTCGGCCTTCAAGGCGCAGGGAATCGAGTGCGGGCGCCTGACGGTGCCGTTGAACTACGACAAACCGGACGGGCAGACGATCACCATCGGCGTGCTGCGGCACCGCGCCAGCGACCAGGGCAAGAAAATCGGTTCGCTCGTGGTGAACCCGGGCGGACCGGGCGCTTCGGGCATGGTCGCCGCGGCGGGCCTGCTCGACCAGGTGTCGAAATCGGATCTCGGCGACCGGTTCGACCTCGTCGGCTTCGACCCGCGGGGCATCGGGGCCAGCGAACCGCAGATCAAATGCCTGACCGGAGCCGAGCGCGACGCTGACCGCGCCGACGACAGCGAGACCGACGGTTCGCCCGCGGGCGTCGCGAAGCAGGAAGCCGAACAGAAGGACTTCGCCGCGAAGTGCACACAGCGGACGAAGTACGGCGACGACATGCTCGCGCACATCGGTACGCGCGACGTCGTGAAGGACATGGACGTGTTGCGAAGCGTCCTCGGCGACGAGAAGCTGACGTACCTCGGTTACTCGTACGGCACGCGCATCGGGTCCACGTACGCGGAGACCTTCCCGAAGAACGTGCGCGCGCTCGTCCTCGACGGCGCTGTCGACCCGACGCAGAGCCCGGAAGACTCGCTCGTCGCGCAGGGCCAGGGCTTCGGCGTCGCGTTCAACGAGTTCGCGAAGTGGTGCGCGGCGCGTCAGGACTGCGCGCTCGGCAAGAACCCGGCTGACGCGACGAAGCAGTTCCAAGACCTCACGCGCCGGCTGATCGACTTCCCGGTGCCGGTCGGCGACGGCCGCAAGCTGTCCTACGAAGACGCCACCACGGGGGCCATCCAGGCTCTCTACCAGCAGAGTCTCTGGGAGTACCTGAACACCGGGCTGAACGAGCTGAAGCTGCAGCGCGGCAGCACGCTGGAGAAGCTGGCCGACATCTACAACGAGCGCAATCCGGACGGCAGCTACGGCACGACGCAGGACGCCTTCACCGCGATTCGCTGCGTTGACGATCCGCGCATCACCGATCCGAAGCAGATCCTCGAAGGCCAGGAGAAATACGTAAAGGCCGCGCCCTTCCTCGACGACGGCCGCCAAGCCAGCTCCGCCCGCGACGCCTGCGCGTTCTGGCCGGTGCCGAACACGTCGAAGCCGCACGAGCCGAACGTCGAAGGCCTGCCGAAGACGTTGACGATTTCGACAACGAACGACCCCGCGACGCCGTATCAGGCGGGCGTGAACCTCGCGAAGGCGCTGAAGGGCTCGCTGCTCACCTTTGAGGGGACGCAGCACACTGTGTTCCTGCAGGGCAACGCGTGCGTCGACAAGGTGGGGACCGCCTACCTGATCGACGGGACGACGCCTCCGGACGGCGCTCGCTGCAAGGCCAACTGAGGTTGCGCTGGCTCGCGAAGGTTGTGGCGACGATGCTCGCTGCCACGGCCTGAGCGAGCCAGCGGGCAGCGCTCGAGGGGGACCGTGTGTGCCGTAAGCGCAGACCGCTTTCGAGAAGGGTCTGTACGCGGATGAGTCGGTCGACTGTGCCTGGCTGACGGTGCCGCTCGACTACGCGAACCCGCGCAGGACTTGCCGCAGACGCTGATCGCCCAGACTGCCGGGTTTCAGGACGCCTTCACCCGCTTCGCGCAGTGGTGCGCGAAGCGGCAACTGCTAAGGCTGCTGATCCGTCAGCAGCACCTCGTACATCACCGGGCTGTCCCGCTCCGTCGCTGGCGGGACCTGCAGCCACATCCGCGCGAAGCGGCGCGGTTCCGCGACCGTCACCCAGATCTTCACGTTGACGTCCGCGTGGATCTGCGGCACCAGCTTCGCCGCGACCGCCTGGGGCACCGTTCCGCCGACGCGGTAGCCGTCGATGTGCTGGATCGTCTCGCGGATTTCGGTTTTCGGCTGCTGAAGCGAGTCGAGAAGACGGACCAGACCGCCGTGCGGGCCGAGGAACCGGTCGACCGGGAAGGACGTGGGGCCGTCCGTTTCGCGACCCTTCGTGTCCTTTGTGGTCGCGGTATGCCCGGAAACGGTGAACGAGAACGACCGATCGGTGAATTCCGCGCTGCCGCTCGCCTGTCCGCCGCTCTTGAGGTTCGCGTTGCCGACGAGCTTGGTCATCGGGAGACCGGGCAGCACGCCGTTGACGCCGACCGAGAAGTGCAGGCTGGTGACCTTGGCGAAGTTCGTCCTGGCGGCGGCGAGCAACCCGTCCGCCGCGGGCAAGGAGGGGGCCGCGGTGCAACCGCCGACCAGCCCGAGGAGCAGCAGGGCCGGCAGGACACGTCGGCTGAGCATGGCCGAGAGCCTACTCGGCTGGCCCGATTCTTTCGGATAGTGTCCTTCCGGCCACTGTCGACGACGCCTCCGGCCCACCAGACTGACTGCTCGTGACCGTTGAGACTCGTCCTGCCCGCCGCCTGCACCGCGCCTGGTTCGTCGCGGCGGCCGCGTTCGTCGCCCTCCTCGCCGCCGCCGGCTTCCGCGCCGCGCCGGGCGTTCTGATCGATCCGTTGCACGAAGAATTCGGGTGGTCCCGCGCCACGATCGGGTCCGCCGTCTCGGTGAACCTCGTGCTGTACGGCCTCTTCGCACCCTTCGCCGCCGCGCTGATGGAGCGGTTCGGCATCCGCCGGGTCGCGGCGACCGCGCTGTGCGTCGTCGCGCTCGGCGCGGGCGGCACCGTCTTCATGAGCGCCAGCTGGCAGCTGATCCTTTGCTGGGGCGTCCTCGTCGGCCTCGGCACCGGCTCGATGGCGATGAGCTTCGCGGCGATGGTCGCGACGCGCTGGTTCGTCCGCCATCGCGGCGTCGTGACCGGCGTGTTGACCGCTGCTGGAGCGACCGGACAGCTGATCTTCCTGCCGTTGATCGCGTCGCTCGCGGTGGACGACGGCTGGCGGACCGCGTCGATGGTCATCGCCATCGCGGCTCTCGCGGTGGTCCCGGTCGTGCTGCTGGCCGTACGCGACCACCCCGCCGATGTCGGCACTGTCGCGTTCGGAGCGCCCGAAGGCACCGAAGTCGAGCGCCCCGCGCCGAAGGTCGGCACTGTCCGCCGAGGACTGTCCGTGCTGTTCCAGGCCGCGCGCACCCGGACGTTCTGGTTGCTCGCGGTCGGCTTCGCCATCTGCGGGGCCACCACGAACGGGTTGGTCAGCACGCACTTCGTCCCGGCCGCGCACGACCACGGCATGCCGCAGACGACCGCGGCGAGCCTGCTCGCGCTGGTCGGCATCTTCGACGTGGTGGGAACGATCGCGTCGGGATGGCTCACCGACCGCGTCGACCCGCGGATCCTGCTCGGCATCTACTACGCCTTGCGGGGAGTTTCGCTCGCCCTGTTGCCGCAGCTGTTCACGGATTCGGTCCAGCCGAGCATGTGGGCGTTCATCCTCTTCTACGGTCTCGACTGGGTGGCGACCGTGCCGCCGACCGTCGCGCTCTGCATCCGCTCCTTCGGCGAAGCCGGTCCGATCGTGTTCGGCTGGGTCTTCGCCTGCCACCAGCTGGGCGCGGCGTTCGCCGCCTCCGCCGCCGGCGCGGTGCGCGACCAGCTCGGCGACTACGCGGTCGCCTGGTACGTCGCCGCCGGGCTCGCGGTGATCGCCTCGGTCGCGTCGCTGTCGATCACCCGATCAAGGAAAATCCAGGAATCGCAGGTCGCGCAGGTGGCGTGAACCCGCCTCCGTTGTGGGTGACCCGTGAAACATGGCGTTAACACGTGCTGGTTAGGGTTCGGCCATGGATCGCCAGCAGGAATTCGTGCTCCGCACTTTGGAAGAGCGCGACATCCGTTTCGTTCGCCTGTGGTTCACCGACGTGCTGGGATTCCTGAAATCCGTCGCGGTCGCGCCCGCCGAACTGGAGGGCGCGTTCAGCGAGGGCATCGGGTTCGACGGCTCGGCCATCGAGGGCTTCGCGCGCGTCTACGAATCGGACATGGTCGCCAAGCCCGACCCGTCCACGTTCCAGGTGCTGCCGTGGGAGACCCCGGAGGGCGGGCCGTACTCCGCGCGGATGTTCTGCGACATCGCGATGCCCGACGGGTCGCCGTCGTGGGCCGACCCGCGGCACGTGCTGCGCCGCCAGCTGTCGAAGGCCAGCGAAGCCGGGTTCACCTGCTACGTGCACCCGGAGATCGAGTTCTTCCTGCTCGCCAATCTCCCCGACGACGGCAGCGAGCCCGAGCCCGCCGACAACGGCGGCTACTTCGACCAGGCCAGCCACGCCACCGCGACGCACTTCCGCCGGCACGCGATCGAGACGCTCGAGGCGATGGGCATCTCGGTCGAGTTCAGCCACCACGAGGGCGCGCCGGGGCAGCAGGAAATCGACCTTCGCTACGCCGACGCCCTCACCATGGCCGACAACGTGATGACGTTCCGTTACGTCGTCAAGGAGGTCGCGCTGACCCAGGGCGTGCGCGCGACCTTCATGCCGAAGCCGTTCACCGACCAGCCCGGCTCCGGCATGCACACCCACGTCAGCCTGTTCGAAGGCGACCGCAACGCGTTCTACGACGCCGAGGATCCGCACGAGCTTTCCGAGACCGGCAAGGCGTTCGTCGCCGGCGTCCTGCACCACGCGAAGGAAATCTCCGCCGTCACCAATCAGTGGGTCAACTCCTACAAACGGCTGATCAGCGGCAGCGAGGCGCCCACCACGGTGTCGTGGGGGAGGGCGAACCGCTCGGCGCTCGTGCGCGTGCCGATGTACTCGCCGGGCAAGGCGTCGTCGCGGCGCGTCGAGATCCGGACGCTCGATTCGGCGTGCAACCCGTATCTGGCCTACTCGGTGATACTGGCCGCGGGGCTGAAGGGCATCGAAAAGGGCTACGAGCTGCCGCCGCCTGCCGAGGACAACATCTGGCAGCTGTCGGACTCCGAACGCCGCGCCGCCGGCTACTCGCAGTTGCCGCAGAACCTCGGCGAGGCGCTCGCCGAGATGGAGAAGTCGGAGCTGCTGCCGGAAGCGCTCGGCGAGCACGTTTACGACTTCTTCTTGCGCAACAAGCGGGTCGAGTGGGACAACTACCGGAGCGCGGTCACCCCGTACGAGCTCCGGACTCTGTTGCCGATGCTCTGAACCGGGCCCCGGGCCGTGCTCCGACGTTGGGGAGGCATCGGAACATGGGAAAAAGACTGCCCGCCGTACTCGCCGCACTGGTCGCGGCGGCGGGCTTGGCCACCGCGCCGCCGGCGGTCGCGATGGCGGCTGACCCCCAGATCGACGCGGCCGGGCTGCACTTCGACCTCGACCGCGCCGACATCCCGTCGCTGCAGCACCGGATGGCGACCGGGCAGCTCACCGCGACCCGCCTGACCAGCGCGTACCTCGCGCGGATCCGGGTGCTGGACCCGAAGGTCAACGCCGTCCTCGCGCTCAACCCGGCCGCGCTCGCACAGGCCGCGGCCAGCGACGTCCGGCACCGGACCGGCCGCACCCGCGGTCCGCTCGACGGGATCCCGGTGCTGGTCAAGGACAACGTCGACACCCACGACCAGCAGACCACCGCCGGTTCGCGCGCGCTGCGGAGCCGTCCGGCCAAGGACGCCACGCTGATCACCCGGCTGCGCGACGCCGGCGCGGTGCTCCTCGGCAAGGCGAACCTGTCGGAATGGGCCAACTTCCGCGCCGCGAAGCCGACTTCCGGCTGGTCCGGCGTCGGCGGGCAGACCAACAACCCGTACGTGCTGGACCACAACCCGTGCGGTTCGTCCGCCGGATCCGCGGCCGGCGTCGCCGCGTCGCTCGCGCAGGTCGCGATCGGCAGCGAGACCGACGGGTCGATCGTGTGCCCGGCCGGGATGACCGCGACCGTCGGCCACAAGCCGAGCCTCGGGCTGGTCAGCCGGACCGGCGTCGTCCCGATCTCCGCGGAACAGGACACGGCGGGACCCATCGCGCGCAATGTCGTCGATACCGCGATCACGCTCTCGGTGCTGCAGGGCCGCGACCCGTCCGACCCGGCCACCCTGCGTTATCCGTCCACCCAGCCGACGGACTACGCGAAGCTCCTTCGGCCCGGCGTCCTGCGCGGCGCCCGGATCGGACTGTGGCGGCTGCCAGTGCTCGGCCCGGACACGGATGCCGTGGTCAGCAAGACGAAGGCTTCGCTGGAACGCGCCGGCGCGACGGTCGTCGAGGTGAACCTGCCGTATCAGGATCGGCTGTCGGAGCTGGAGTTCCCGGCGCTGCTGACCGAGTTCCACCGCGACATCGACGCCTACCTCGCCACGCGCCCGACCGGGCCGCGGAACCTGGCGGACCTCATCGCGTACAACCGCGCCGACCCGCTGGAGCGCACTTGCTTCGCTGGTCAGGAGCTGTTCGAGCAGGCACTTGCCGCCCCCGGACCGCAGGACCCGACCTACCTGAAGAACCGGGCGGAACTGACCGACCTCGCGCGCCGGTCGCTGGACGAGACCCTCGCGAAGTACGACCTGGACGCCATCGCGTCGCCGACGAACCCGCCGGCTTGGAAGACGGACTGCAAGGTCGGGGACAACGACGTGATCCCGTCGTCGACGCCGGCCGCGGTCGCGGGCTACCCGGACGTCACCGTCCCGGCCGGTTCGGTCGGACCGCTGCCGGTGGGGATTTCGTTCATGGGCGGGCAGTGGACGGACGGGAAGATGCTCGCGCTGGCCGCGGACTACATGCGGGTCGCGCCGGTGCGGATTCCGCCCCGGTATCTGCCGAAGCTGCCCGGGTAAGCCGTTCGGGGTTGCCCAGAGCGGGTGAAGGTTTGTGGCGGCCGCCGGTCAGTGCCTCGTGCTGACCGACGGCCTTCGTTTTGGGCGGGTTCGGGGTTGCGCCGTGCGGGCTGACCTGCTGAATTGGGTCAGATGCTGGGGTCTGTGGCCGGGGAGAGTCGCTCGATAGGGGAGACCTGGGTCACGTGAGGCCTCTCCGAGGGCCTTCCGGGCGGGGTCCGGTGCTGGCGGAGTGGTGGAATCAGCGCGCTGGCAACCCTCTGACCAGGGTCGATGCCGTTAAGTGACCCCCCTGTTTTCGGGTGGTTGGAAGGCATGTAATCTTCTCTTCGTCGCCAGGAACACCGGGCCGGCGGGGCCGAAAGCCTCACCGACCAGGAGCCAGGGTCGAGCGGGTTGACACCGCGAAACGGACCAGGTAATGTTCAGCGTCGGCCCACGAGCGGCCGCCGACTCCCTACGACTAGCCTTGTAGGTACCGGCATGCTCGACCAAAAGCTTGAAATAACGCATCGAGCTTGGCCTGGTTGATTCCGGGGCTGGTTCGGGGTGTGTTGCTTGAGAACTCAACAGTGTGCTAGTGAACTAAGCCAGTAGAGCTTATATGAAACCCCCTCGTCGGGGTTTCCTTTGAGAATGATTGATTGAGAGTAGTCTCGATCGAACTTGAAGACATTGTTGGAGAGTTTGATCCTGGCTCAGGACGAACGCTGGCGGCGTGCTTAACACATGCAAGTCGAACGCTGAACCGGTTTCGGCCGGGGATGAGTGGCGAACGGGTGAGTAACACGTGGGTAATCTGCCCTGTACTCTGGGATAAGCCTGGGAAACTGGGTCTAATACCGGATATGACACTTCAAGGCATCTTGGGGTGTGGAAAGTTCCGGCGGTATGGGATGAACCCGCGGCCTATCAGCTTGTTGGTGGGGTAATGGCCTACCAAGGCGACGACGGGTAGCCGGCCTGAGAGGGTGACCGGCCACACTGGGACTGAGACACGGCCCAGACTCCTACGGGAG
>NZ_GG657746.1:911563-913856 GCF_000158875.1 Streptomyces sp. AA4
CACCGCCCGTCACGTCATGAAAGTCGGTATTTCCCGAAGCCCATGGCCCAACCCGCAAGGGAGGGAGTGGTCGAAGGTGGGACTGGCGATTGGGACGAAGTCGTAACAAGGTAGCCGTACCGGAAGGTGCGGCTGGATCACCTCCTTTCTAAGGAGCACAACACATCCATGCTCCCGGGATACCCGGAACCAGGGCATGGGGTGGGCACGGTTTAACACCCGCACGCGGTGTTGCCGGGCTTGCTCAAGGAATTGTGGAACTACTGGTTATGGTCGCTTCTGGCAGGCGATGCCTTGTCTAGTACAGGTCCTTCGGGGCTGCGGAACGGCGAGGCGGAGTCTGGGGGAGCGATTGTTTGCTGGCACGCTGTTGGGTCCTGAGGCAACACACGTTGTTTCTGGTGTGGTGTTTGAGAACTGTAGAGTGGATGCGAGCATCTTTGTGGTCAAGTTGTTAAGGGCACATGGTGGATGTCTTGGCTTCAGGAGCCGATGAAGGACGTGGGAGGCTGCGATATGCCTCGGGGAGCTGTCAACCGAGCTGTGATCCGAGGATTTCCGAATGGGGAAACCCAGCACCAGTGATGTGGTGTTACCCGCCGGTGAATATATAGCCGGTGTGGAGGGAACGCGGGGAAGTGAAACATCTCAGTACCCGCAGGAAGAGAAAACAAAAGTGATTCCGTGAGTAGTGGCGAGCGAAAGCGGAAGAGGCTAAACCGTTTGCATGTCAAGCTGTCAGGCGTTGTGCAGGCGGTGTTGTGGGACCCAGCGTCGAGGATCTGACAGTCCTCGGAATGTGCGCGCGTGTTAGTGGAACCGCTTGGGATGGCGGACCGGAGTGGGTGAGAGTCCCGTACGCGAAAACATGTTGCGTGTGTTTGTCTGGTGTTCCCGAGTAGCAGCGAGCTCGTGGAATTTGCTGTGAATCTGCCGGGACCACCCGGTAAGCCTAAATACTTCCTGGAGACCGATAGCGGACGAGTACCGTGAGGGAAAGATGAAAAGTACCCCGGGAGGGGAGTGAAAGAGTACCTGAAACCGTGTGCCTACAAGCCGTCAGAGCGTTTCGACGTGATGGCGTGCCTTTTGAAGAATGAGCCTGCGAGTTAGTGCTGCGTGGCGAGGTTAACCCGGGTGGGGTAGCCGTAGCGAAAGCGAGTCTGAATAGGGCGATTGAGTCGCGTGGTCTAGACCCGAAGCGGAGTGATCTACCCATGGCCAGGGTGAAGCGACGGTAAGACGTCGTGGAGGCCCGAACCCACTTAGGTTGAAAACTGAGGGGATGAGCTGTGGGTAGGGGTGAAAGGCCAATCAAACTCCGTGATAGCTGGTTCTCCCCGAAATGCATTTAGGTGCAGCGTCGCGTGTTTCTTGCCGGGGGTAGAGCTACTGGATGGTCTAGGGGCCTTACCGGGTTACCGAAATCAACCAAACTCCGAATACCGGTTAGTGAGAGCGCGGCAGTGAGACGGCGGGGGATAAGCTTCGTCGTCGAGAGGGAAACAGCCCAGAACACCAGCTAAGGCCCCTAAGTGTGTGCTCAGTGGGAAAGGATGTGGGATTGCCCAGACAACCAGGAGGTTGGCTTAGAAGCAGCCACCCTTGAAAGAGTGCGTAATAGCTCACTGGTCAAGTGGTCCTGCGCCGACAATGTAGCGGGGCTTAAGCACACCGCCGAAGCTGTGTCATTCACACAATACATCCGCAAGAGCTTTCGGGTTCTTGTGCAGTGGTGTGGATGGGTAGGGGAGCGTCCTGCATCCAGGGAAGCCGCGGCGGAAGCTAGCGGTGGAGGGTGCGGGAGTGAGAATGCAGGCATGAGTAGCGAATGCAGAGTGAGAAACTCTGCCGCCGGATGACCAAGGGTTCCTGGGCCAGGCTAATCCGCCCAGGGTAAGTCGGGACCTAAGGCGAGGCCGACAGGCGTAGTCGATGGACAACGGGTTGATATTCCCGTACCCGAGCATGTGCGCCCATGGCGAGGCGGTTGACACTAACCACCCGAAGCCACTCGTGAAGCCTTCGGGCGGATCGGGTGTGTGGAGCGTGGGACCTGATTCCGTAGTAGTCAAGCGATGGGGTGACGCAGGAAGGTAGCTCCGCCAGGCGATGGTTGTCCTGGTGTAAGCGTGTAGGCCGTCATGTAGGCAAATCCGCATGGCAACAGGCTGAGACGTGATGCGTAGCCGTTTGAGGCGAAGTGGGTGATCCTATGCTGTCGAGAAAAGCCTCTAGTGAGTGCATGCACGGCCCGTACCCCAAACCAACACAGGTGGTCAGGTAGAGAATA
>NZ_GG657746.1:914881-1029839 GCF_000158875.1 Streptomyces sp. AA4
AGTTGTCACGCCAGTGGCATGGCTGGTTGGCTATGTTCGGAAGGGATAACCGCTGAAGGCATCTAAGCGGGAAGCCTGTTCCAAGATGAGGTATCCCACCCTATGTGGGTTAAGGCCCCCAAGAGACGATTGGGTTGATAGGCCAGAAATGGAAGCACAGTAATGTGTTGTCGAGTTGACTGGTACTAATAGGCCGAGGACTTGCCCACAAAGATCGCTCGCATCCACTCTACGGTTCTGAAACACCACACCGGTGCCATCCCAGGGGTGGCGGGTGTGTTGTTTCGGAGTGTTTCGGTGGTTTTAGCGTCAGGGAAACGCCCGGTCCCATTCCGAACCCGGAAGCTAAGCCTGATTGCGCCGATGGTACTGCAACCGAAGGGTTGTGGGAGAGTAGGACACCGCCGAACTTAACCAAATAGTCTGGGCCCCGGTCGAGAACCTGAGAAGGTTTTCCCGGGGCCCAGCCTCATTTCATGGACCAAAATCAAGGCCCGGACCCGGTCAATGGGTTCGGGCCTTCGTCATGCCCAGGTCACAACGGCAGCCCGCGGCCCCGCACCGGAGACGAGAACACCAGGGAGGTCGTCGTCTCGCCGTAGCGCTGGGCCTGTTCCACAAACCTCTCCAGGTCCGCCGTCGTGCGGCAGTGCACTCGGAGGAGCCAGCACTCGTCACCAGTGACGTGATCGGCGTCGGTGATCTCCGGCAGCGGGAGAATCGTCTCGCGGAACCGCGGGCCGTCCAGGCTTCGCACCCGGACCCGGACGATCGCCTGGATCGGGCGGCCCAGCTTCTCCAGATCGACCCGCGCCGCGTAGCCGGTGATCACCCCGCGCTGCTCCAGGCGGCGCACCCGTTCCGTCACGGCCGGCGCGGACAGGGAGACCCGGCGGCCGAGTTCCGAGAACGTCAGGCGGCCATCGCACTGGAGCAGCTCCAGCAGGTGCCGGTCAACATCGTCCAGGTCCATCGCGGCAACCCTCTCAAAAACTCCAGGTCAACTGCCGTCCAGACCCAGAAAACCCTGGTGAAGACGGCGGAACACCTGGATCTTCCCCTGTCTCACACCAGGATCGGAAGGAGAGGATCAACACCGTGAAACCTCGCATCCTCTCCCTTCTCCACGAACCCACCGAACCCTCCGACGCCGTCGAGTACTTCGGGCGCGAACTCGCCTTCGAAGTCGATCCGGTCGACCTCGCCCAGGACCTCGCCGACGGACGCACCGACGGTTACGTGCTGGTCGAGACCCGCAGTCCGGGGGCCTACGCCGAAGCTCACCTGCCGGGCGCGATCTGCTTGCCGTACCGGGAAATGACCGAGGAAAGCACCCGCGACCTCGACCGGAACCTCGTCTACGTCTGCTACTGCGAGAGCATCCACTGCAACGCCGCCACCCAGGGCGCGTACCGGCTCGCGCGGCTCGGCTTCACCGTGAAACGGCTCTCCGGCGGCATCACGACCTGGCTCGCCCACGGCTATCCGACGGAGGCCGGGGAGCCCGTACCCTGGACGCCGTGACTCGTCTGCTCATCATCCAGCCCGATGCCAGCGACCCGATCGGTCCGCTCGGGGAGTGGCTCACCGAGGCCGGCGCGGAACTCGACGTGCGGCTGCCGCCGGAGCAGGAGCTGCCGTCGAGCCTCGACGGGTACGACGGGTTGATCTGTCTCGGCGGCGGCATGGGCGCGCTCGACGACGCCGAGCACCCCTGGCTCGCGGACGTCCGGAAGCTCCTCGCCGCCGCGGCGGGGAAGGCCGTGCCGACGCTCGCGATCTGTCTCGGTTCGCAGCTGCTCGCCGTCGCGACCGGCGGGCAGGTCGCGGAGGGCGAGTCCGGGCCCGAGGTCGGGCCGGGGCTCGTGTCCAAGAAGGACGCCGCGTGGGTCGATCCGCTCTTCGCGGACATGCCCTTCCTCCCGGACGTCCTGCAGTTCCACCGTGACGTCATCACCGTCCTGCCGCAGAGCGCCGAGCTGCTCGCGTCCACTCCGAAGTACCCGCACCAGGCGTTTCGGATGAACCGCTGTGTCTACGGTGTCCAGTTCCACATCGAGACCACTCCGGACGCTGTCCGCGCCTGGGCCGAGGCGGACCCGGAAATGGCGGAACTCACCCGTCCGGGCGCGCTGGAGGAGGAGTCGCTGATCACTGCGCACGCGGAAATCGCCGAGACGTGGCGTCCGTTCGCGCGCCGGTTCGTCCAGTTGGCCGCCGGTCAGCTGGAGGCGGCTCCGGAAAGTCAACGCCAGTTGCCGCTGGCTTAACGGCTGATGTCGGAATCACTTACGGCGAGTTAACGGTTCACCCAAACGGTCAGGTACCTTGCGAGAGGTATTTCCGTAGGGTTCGGAGGTCGGGGTGGACCCCTCGCTGCTCGTTGTCGTCGTGATCTGCACGGCGCTGGTTTTCGATTTCACCAACGGCTTCCACGACACGGCGAACGCGATGGCGACTTCGATCGCCACCGGAGCACTCCGGCCCCGCGTCGCCGTCGCGATCTCCGCGGTGCTCAACCTGGCCGGCGCGTTCCTGTCGGTCGAGGTCGCGAAAACGATTTCCAGCGGTCTCGTCGACGAGACGAGGATCGGGCCCGCCATCGTGTTCGGCGGGCTCATCGGGGCGATCGTCTGGAACCTCTTCACCTGGTACGTCGGCCTGCCGTCGAGTTCGTCGCACGCGCTGTTCGGCGGCCTGATCGGCGCGACCTGGGTGTCGGCAGGAGCGGACTCCGTCCACTTCGGCAAGATCGTGGACAAGGTGCTCATTCCGGCCGCCGCGTCGCCGGTGATCGCGGGAGTGGCGGCGGCCGCGGTCACCTACCTCGTCTACCGGTTCCTGGTGCGCAAGCGCGGCGGCCGCGGATTCCGGGTCGGACAGATCGTTTCCGCGTCGCTGGTCTCGCTCGCGCACGGCACCAACGACGCGCAGAAGACCATGGGCGTCATCACCCTGACGCTCGTCGCGGCCGGCAGCCTCCCCGCCGGGTCCGCGCCGCCGGTCTGGGTGATCGTCAGCGCCGCGTCCGCGCTCGCGCTCGGCACGTACCTCGGCGGCTGGCGGATCACCCACACCCTCGGCAAGGGCCTTACCGACATCGAAGGCCCGCAGGGCTTTTCCGCGCAGACCAGCAGCGCGGTCGTGATCCTGCTGTCCTCGCACCTCGGTTTCCCGCTGTCGACCACGCACGTCTGCTCGGGCGGCATCATCGGCTCCGGCGTCGGCCGCCGCGAGGCCCCGGTGCGCTGGCGGATGGCAGGCCGGATGGTGCTCGCGTGGCTGTTCACGCTGCCCGCGGCGGCGATCGTCGGCGCGGCGGCGGGCAAGATCGCCTCGCTCGGCGAGGCCGGAACCATCGCGGTCGGCGTCGCCGGTCTTCTCTTCGCGGCCGGGATCTACCTCCTTTCCCGCCGCAAGCCCGTCACCGCGCACAGCTTCCAGGTCCCCGAACCCTCCGCCGCCGACACCGAACCGGACCGCCTGGCTGCCTGAACCGGCCCGGGTCCGGCTACGGTGTGAGCGATGGCAGAGCGCGCGCGGACCACAGCTTCGGCGGCCAGGTACGGCTTCACCGACACCCGGGCCGACGGTCAACTGCGCGCGGCGGGCTGGTGGACCGAAGGCGGACCAGCCGAAGGCGCCACGGACGTCCTCCTCGCTCTCTCCCGTGCCGCGGATCCGGATCTCGCGCTGGCCGGGCTCGACCGCATCCGCGAAGCCGACGAACCCGGTTGGCCAGACCTGGACAGCACGCTTCGCGAGAACCGCACCTTCCGCGGTCGGCTCCTGGGCGTGCTCGGCACCTCCACCGCGTTGGCGGACTTCCTCGTCGCGAATCCAGGCGAGTGGCGCTGTCTCGCGGACAACCGCTGCACGGACCCGGCGAAGTTCGCGGAACGCCTGCTCGAGCGCGTCCGGCAGGACGACGGGACGTACCTCACCGGGACCGCTGCCGAACAGGCGCTGCGGGCCGGCTACCGCGGGCTGCTGCTCGGGATCGCCGCCGCGGACCTCGGCCACCTCGTCGAGCCCGGGTTGGAGCACCCGCAGTTCCGGGATGTGGCCAGCGAACTGACGACGCTCGCCGAGGCCGCGCTGCAGGCCGGGCTCGTGGTCGCGGAGCAGGAGGTCGGCGCGTCCGCCGAAGGCACCCTCGCGGTGATCGCGATGGGCAAGACCGGCGGCCGCGAGCTGAACTACGTGAGCGACGTCGACGTCATCTTCGTCGGGGCCGGCGACCTCGGCGTCGCGACCCGGCTGGCCAGCACGATGATGCGGCTGGTCGGCAACGCGTGCTTCGAGGTCGACGCGGCGCTGCGGCCGGAAGGCAAGAGCGGCGCGCTGGTGCGGACGCTCGAAGGACACACCGCCTACTACCAGAAGTGGGCGAAGACCTGGGAGTTCCAGGCGTTGCTGAAGGCGCGTCCGGTGGCGGGCGACGCCGAGTTGGGTCGCCAGTACGCCGAGATGGTCGCGCCGATGGTGTGGTCGGCCGCGGACCGCGAGAACTTCGTGACCGAGGTCCAGCAGATGCGCCGGCGGGTGGAGGAACACGTCGCGTCGGAGCATCTCGAACGCGAGCTGAAGCTGGGCCGGGGCGGGCTGCGGGACGTCGAGTTCGCCGTGCAGCTGCTGCAACTCGTGCACGGCCGGGTGGATCCCGCGCTGCGTTCGCCGTCCACTTTGGAGGCTTTGGCCGCGCTCGGCGACGGCGGGTACGTCGGCCGCGCGGACGCGGCGGAGATGAGTTCGTCGTACGAGTTCCTGCGCACTGTCGAGCACCGGCTGCAGTTGCGCCGGTTGCGGCGGACGCACCTGTTCCCCGCCGCGTCGGACACCGATGAGCTGCGGATTCTCGCCCGCGCCTGCGGAATTCGCGCGGTTCGCGGGCGCAGCCAGGGCGAGGCGCTACTCGCCGAGTTTCGCCGCCACGCGCAGGGGATCCGGCGGCTGCACGAGAAGGTCTTCTACCGTCCGCTGCTGCAGTCGGTGGCGAATGTCCCGACGGAAGCCTTGCGGCTCACCACGAAGCAGGCCGCCAGCCGGCTCGCCGCGCTCGGGTACGCCGCGCCGGAGGGGGCGCTGCAGCACATCAAGGCACTGACCGCCGGGGTATCGCGGCGCGCGGCGATTCAGCAGGCGCTGCTTCCGGTGTTGCTCGATTGCCTGGCCGATACGCCGGATCCGGACGGCGGGCTGCTCTCGTATCGCAAGGTGTCCGAGGCGCTTCAGGACACGCCGTGGTATCTGCGGGTGCTGCGTGACGAGGGCACTGTGGTCGAACGGCTCGCGTTCCTGCTCGGCACGTCGAACCTGGTTCCGGACCTGCTTGTCCGTGCGCCGGAAGTGCTTCAACTGCTGGGAGATCCAGCTCGGCTCACCGGACGTACGCCGGCCGAAGTGGCGACGTCGCTTCGGGCCGCCGTACGTCGTCAGCCGGGGTTGAGCGCTGCCGTCACTGCTGCGCGGTCGCTGCGTCGGCATGAGCTGCTTCGCGTCGCGTGTGCGGATTTGTTGGGACTGCTGGATGTTCCGTCGGTCTGCGAAGCGCTGTCGAGCGTGTGGGTGGCAGTGTTGCAGGGCGCGCTGTCAGCGGCGTACCGGCAACGGCAGGCCGAGCTGGGGCGCACCCCGGCGACGATCGCGGTCATCGGCATGGGCCGGCTCGGCGGGGCGGAACTGGGCTACGGCTCGGACGCCGACGTGCTATTCGTCTGCGAACCGGCCGAAGGGGTTCCGGACGCCGAAGCGCTGCGGTTCGCGTCGTCGGTCGCGGAGACCGTGCGGAAGATCCTCGGCGCGCCGAGCGCCGACCCGGCGCTGATCGTCGACGCCGATCTCCGGCCGGAAGGACGCAGCGGGCCGCTCGTGCGGACGCTGGAGTCGTACCGGGCGTACTACCAGCGCTGGGGCGAGGTGTGGGAATCGCAGGCGTTGCTGCGGGCCCGGTTCGTCGCCGGGGACGACGAGCTCGGCCAGCGGTTCATCGAGATGATCGACCCGCTGCGCTACCCGGAGGGCGGGCTCGACCCGACGGACGCGCGCGAGATCCGGCGGATCAAGGCCCGGGTCGAGACCGAACGGCTCCCGCGCGGAGCCGACCCGACCCGGCACACGAAACTCGGCCGCGGCGGTCTCGCCGACGTCGAGTGGACCGTCCAGCTCCTGCAGCTCCAGCACGCGCACGAGGTGCCCGGCCTGCGGACGACGTCGACCCTCGACGCGCTGACCGCCTTGGCCGACGCGGGCCTGGCCCCGGCCGAATCGGTGGACTCGTTGCGCGAGGCCTGGCTGCTGGCCACGCGCGTGCGGAACGCGACGATGCTGGTGCGCGGCAAAGCAGCGGACGAGGTCCCTGGCTCCGGCCGCGACCTGGCCGCGGTGGCGCGCGTGTTCGGCTACTCGGTGGACGACGACCCCGGCGAGTTCCTCGACGCCTATCGCCGTGTGACGAGGCACGCGCACGCCGTGGTCGAGGAACTCTTCTACGACAACTAGCCTGGACGTCGTGACCGACCGCGAACCGTTCCGCACCCGGATCAAGGTGCGCCACTACGAACTCGACACGCTGGGCCACCTGAACCACGCCGTGTACCACTCGTACGGCGAGGTTTCGCGGCTGGAAGTCTTCGAAGCAGCCGGCGGCAACTCCCTGCACGAAGCGCGCCTCGCGCCGGTGCTGCTGGAGTCGAACATCGTCTACCGGCGAGAGCTGCGCGCCGGCGATGTGGTGGACGTGACCTGCGACGCCTCGTTCGGCGACGGCAAGGTGTTCTGGATGACTTCGCGCATCCTCAAGCTGGACGGAACGCTGTCCGCCGAGATCAAGTGCACGCTGGGGCTGATGGATCTGGAGAAGCGCAAGCTGGTGCCGGATCCGAGGGGGCATTTCGAGCGGGCGGGGATCGATCTGAAGGTGCTGTCCACTTCGGAGTGACTGCGCGTTCGCGGAGCCGCTGTCGCCGCGGTCCCGGCGTCGTGCTGGCCGGATTCGAGCGCGCTCGGAGTCAGCGGCGTTCCGGTCGGCTCGACGCTCTCCGTCGGCGTGGCGGCGAGCAAGAGTTCCGGCACGCGGCCTATCCGAATGCCAGCGCGCGGACCATCGTCGAAACCCCTTGCCGCAGCGGGAAAACCGGTCACTCCAGCCGCATCCCGTGCCACACCAGGTCCACCACTCCCTCCGTCTCCGCCTTCCAATCCCCTTCCGGGGTAAGGAAAAACAGCCCGCCCAGGCCGCGCATCAGCGTTTCCGTTTTCAGGTCCGGGCGGATCGTGCCCGCTTCCGCGTTCGCCTTGCGCAGGGTGTCCAGCGCGGCGAGCATCCGCGCGTACGCCTGCGTCGGCAGTTCGCTCTGCGACGCGCGCAACGCGTTGGCCAGCCCGCGTTTCGTCATCATGTAGTGCGCCAGGTGGTCCACGATCCAGACACGCAACGCCTGATCGGGGGAATGCTGGGCGAGCAATTCGGGCACGATTTCGACGAGCTGGTTCACCTCGCGCTCGTAGACGGCCAGCACCAGCGACTCCGGCGTGGGGAAATGCCGGTACACCGTGCCGACGCCGACGCCCGCTTCCTTGGCGACCGCGTTGAACGACACTTCTCCCGCGCGGCTCACGGTTTCCGCCGCGACCGCCAGGATCCGTTCGTGGTTGCGCCGGGTGTCCGCCCGCCGCGGGCTCACCGGCATCGCGCCTCCCGCGTTGCTTCGCCTGCCTGGCCTGGAGCTACTCCAGCACCACCTGGAGTAGCTCCACTTCGTTGCGTACCGGATTCTAATCCGCTAGCCTCGTTCAAAGCGAGCCAAGCGGATGAATATCCGGTTTACCCCGGCGGCTCGTGTTCCCGAAGGGCCGTCACCACCACCATCACGCCGCAGGACGTCCGCCGCGGACGGGCTGCGGGAAAGCGAACCCTACTGTGGACATTTCCCTTGAAGTCAATGGAAGAACCGAGCAGCTCGGCGTCGAACCGGGAGTGACCCTCCTGGACGCGCTGCGCGAGCGGCTCGGCATCACCGGCCCGAAGAAGGGCTGCGACCGCGGTCAGTGCGGTGCCTGCACCGTGCACGTCGACGGCAAGCCGGTGCTGTCGTGCCTCACGCTCGCGGCCGCCGTGCGCGGTCCCGTCACCACCGTCGAAGGACTGTCCACTGAGGACGAACTGCACCCGGTGCAGCAGGCGTTCGTGGACCAGGACGCGCTGCAGTGCGGGTTCTGCACGTCCGGCCAGGTGATGTCGGCGGTCGCCGCGGTGCGCGACGACGTGTCCGACGTCCGCGAGTTCATGTCCGGCAATCTGTGCCGGTGTTCGGCGTACCCGAACATCGTGCGCGCCGTGGAGCAGGCGAGGCAGGCCGATGCGACCGTTTGAGCTGACCGCGCCCGCCACGGTCGAGGACGCGCTGGGCAGCGCGGGCACCTACCTCGCCGGCGGCACCACCCTCGTCGACCTGATGAAGCTCGACGTCCTCACGCCGCAGCACGTGCTGGACATCAACGACCTGCCGCTGCGGGGCATCGACACCGCGGACGGGCTGCGCTTCGGCGCGCTGGAGCGGATGGGGGACATCGCCGCGCATCCCGGCGTGTACCCGGCGATCTCGCGCGCGTTGCTGCTCAGCGCGTCGCAGCAGCTGCGGAACATGGCCAGCATCGGCGGAAATCTCATGCAGCGCACGCGTTGCTCGTACTTCCGCGACGTCGCGATGCCGTGCAACCGGCGTTCGCCGGGCAGCGGATGTTCGGCGATTTCCGGCGTCAACCGGATGCACGCGATCCTCGGCACCAGCGATTCCTGCGTGGCCACGCACGCCAGCGACGTCGCGGTCGCGCTGGTCGCGCTCGACGCGGAGGTCGTCCTGGCCGGAGCCGAGGGCACCCGCACGGTCGCGCTGAGGGACTTCTACCGGCTGCCGGGCGACACCCCGGAAATCGAGCACGACCTGCGTCCCGGCGAGCTGATCACCGAGGTGCGCGTGCCGCGGCTCGACTGGGCGGAGAACTCGACGTACGTCAAGGTCCGCGACCGGCAGTCGTACGAGTTCGCGCTGTGCTCGGCGGCGGTCGCGCTCGACGTGCGCGACGGGAAGATCGCCGACGCTCGCGTGGCGGCGGGCGGAGTCGGGACGGTGCCGTGGCGGCTGCCCGCCGTGGAGGAGGCGCTGCGCGGCGCGGAGCTGACCGAAGAGGCCTTCGCCGCTGCCGCCGCGGTGGCCGTCGAGGGCGCGAAGCCGTTGTCCGGCAACGTGTTCAAACCTTCGCTGCTGAAGCGGACGATCGTCCGCGCGCTGCTTGAACTGACCGAAGGGAGCCGGGCATGAACGCGCGGCTGGACGCTCCGCGGAAAGTGACCGGCCAGGCCGATTACGCGCTGGACCGCACGTTCCCCGGCATGCTGTACGGGTACATTCTGCTCAGCACGATCGCGCACGGCGAGATCACCGCGATGGACGTGACCGCGGCGAAGAGCGCGCCCGGGGTCGTGCACGTCTACAGCCCGTTCGACCCGCTCGAACTGCACCCGTTCAAGTCCCAGCTGATGGGCGACGTGTGGCTGCCGCTGCACGACCGGGACGTGGTGTTCTACGGGCAGCCGATCGGGCTGGTCGTCGCGGAGACGTTCGAACAGGCGCGGGACGCGGCGGGACTGATCCAGGTGTCCTACCAGGAAAAGCCCGCGCTGACGTCGATGGAGGACGGACTCGCGACGGCGGAGGACGCGCCGGAAAGCCGGGGCAGCGCGCCGTCGATCGAGGTGCTCGCGGACGGCGTCGAGTCCATTGCGGACGCGTTGGCGCAGAGTCCCGTCGTCGTTTCGGAGACCTACCGCACCGCGACGCAGAACCACGCGGCGATGGAACCGCACTCCGCGGTCGCGAAGTGGGACGGCGGCGAACTCACGCTGTACAGCGGAAACCAGGCCAGTTACCTGCAGGCCATGGAAATGGCCGGGGTGCTGGGTGTCGAGCCGTCGGCCGTGCACGCGGTGAACCCGTATGTGGGCGGGGCGTTCGGCGGCAAGGCGGGCACCTCGGCTCCGGCGATGCTGGCCGCGGCCGCCGCCAAGGCCCTCGACCGTCCGGTGAAGTGCGCGCTCACCCGCGAGCAGGTGTTCACGGCGACGGCGAACCGGCCGGCCACCGTGCAGAAGATCGCGCTGGGCGCGGACCGCGACGGCACGCTGATCGCGGTGCAGCACGACTCCTGGTCGGCCACGTCGATGAGCCGGTCCTTTGTGGAGCCGACGTCGCACGGCACCTCGCGCGAGTGGTATGCGACGCAGAACTTGTCGATCAGCCAGAAAATGGTGCCGCTGCACATCCCGCCGGGCACGTTCATGCGCGCGCCGGGGGAGGCATCGGGGTCGTTCGCGCTCGAGAGCGCCATCGACGAACTCGCGATCGCTTTGGACATGGATCCGATCGAACTGCGGAAGCGCAACAGTTCGCTCGCGCCTCCCGGCGTCGACCTGCAGTGGTCGAGCAAGCACCTCGACGAGTGCTACGAGGTCGGCGCGCAGCGGTTCGGCTGGGCGAACCGGTCGCCGCGCGGGCACGTCGACGGCGACTGGCTCGTCGGCATGGGCACGGCGACCGCGATGTTCCCGGGGCTGCGTTTCCCGGCGACGGTCGAGATCAAGCTCAACGCGGACGGGACCGCGGACGTGTCCACCGGCGGCGCGGACCCGGGCACCGGGCTGCTCACCGTGCTGGCCACGATCGGGGCCGAATCCCTCGACATCGACCCGGAACGCGTCACCCCGCACCTGGGCGACTCCCGGTTCGCGCCGGGCGGCATGTCCGGCGGTTCGACCGCGACGGCGAGCACCGGCACCGCGATCATGCTCGCGGCCACCGAATTGCTCGACGAACTGGTGGCGCTCGCCGCCGAGCCGGGCGCGCCGTTCGAGGGCGAGGTCGTCACGTACGCGGAAGGGCTGCTGCACGGCAACCGCGGCACCATGCCGTTCGGCGAACTGCTGCGCGCGATCGGCCGGGAATCCTTGTCCGCCAAGGGATCCTCGGCGCCGGGCGAGGAGATGACGAAGCATTCGTTCAGCTCGTTCGGCGCGCAGTTCTGCGAGGTCCGGGTGCACCGGCTGACCCGCGAGGTGCGGGTGTCGAGGATGCTGGGGGTCTTCGACGGCGGCCGGATCATCAACCCGACGCAGGCGCGGAGCCAGCTGTCCGGCGGCATGATCTGGGGCGTGTCCGCGGCCCTGCACGAGGGTCTGGAAGTGGAGCCGAGCGGACGCCCCGCGAACGCGGACTTCGCGAGCTACCTGCTGCCGGTCAACGCGGACATCCCGGAGATCGACGTCCAGTTCGTCGAGTACCCGGACACCCTGCACAACGCGGTCGGCGCCCGCGGAGTCGGCGAGATCGGCGCGGTGGGCATGGCGGCCGCGGTGGCGAACGCGGTGTGCAACGCGACCGGGATCCGGGTGCGGAGCATTCCGATCATGATCGAGGATCTGCTGGTGGAGTGACCGGAAGTGACCGGGAGGGGGGCGTCCGGGTGCGGACGCCTCCTTGCCCGGGTTGCTCGGGAGTGCTGCTGGCGGTGGCCTCGCGGCGCGGGGCGGGCTTGCGGCTTGGCGGGACGTGCGCCCGGACGCGGGGCCCCGTTAGCGTGCGTTGGGTGCGCCGGAGTGAGCGGTGCGTCAGCGGGTCCGCGCGTGCCGGGGTGCGGTGTGTGGCTGGCTCGGCGTGGTGGCCGGTTGGTGCGCGCTGGGTGTGCCGGGACGAGCGTTGGCGGGCTGCGGTGGGGCGGCGCGTACCGAGGTGCGGTGTGCGGCTGTCGGCGATGTGGCGGCGAACTGTGGTGCGCCGGGGCGTGCGCTGTAGTGCCGCGGCAAGTTGGTGTGCGCCGGAGTGTGGTCTGCGGCGGGCCGGGTTGGTGCGCACGCGGATAGGTTCGTCACCCGGCTGCGTGGTCGGCGAGCGCCGGAATTCTGGAATATGCGTCAATCGATCCACCGCGCAGTGAACACCGCCGAAGTGCACGAGGAGGGGCGACCGGCCAGCGTACGAGTCGTCGATCCGTCCCGGCTCAGCACGCCGCCACTGCGAACCGGACGCAGTTGTGGCTCGGCGCGCGAAACTGCTCCCCAGCCCCATTCGCCCCTTTGTTCACCTCCGGAAAATTGTCCTCAGCTGTGCCGCGCAGGTCTGGCGCGGGCGGGGCGGATGCGTCGCCCGCAGGTCAGCGGCCGGATTCTGCTCGCCATTTTCCCCCTGCGAGAAATTCGCTCGTGTCCTCGCGCACGGGCGGTATGGTTTCGTGGGCACTTGTTCGGGGAGGCTGGCGAATGGACGCAGCACCGGCCGGGAGTGCGGACCCGCCTGGAAGAGGCCGGGTCGGCTCGTATCGGGGATCCGAACCGGGCGTTCCGCTGATCGGCCGGGACGCCGAATTCGCTGTGCTGGCAGGGGCGATCGCCGCCGCGGGGGCCGGGCGCGGGGGCGCCGTTCTCGTGCGCGGGCAGCCGGGGATCGGCAAGTCCCGGCTGGCCGCCGAGGCGATCGGGGCGGCTCGGGCCAAGGGGTTCGCGATTGTGGAGGGGCGGGCGGACCCGTTGTTGTCCGGCCTTTCGTACGCGCCGATCGTCCAGGCTTTCCGCGGCCATCTGAGTGAATCCGCCGGATTTTCTCCGGAGCCCGGTAATCTCGGCGCATTGTTCCCCGATCTGCGTCCGGTTTCGCCGGAAGCCGGGGATCCGGGACTGCAGCGCACCCGGATGTGCGAAGCGGTGCTCGCGGCGACCCGTCAGCTCACGGTCCGCGGTCCGGTGCTGCTCGTGGTCGACGAGCTCCATTGTGCTGACCGGGGGACCATCGAACTGCTGCACTATCTGGGGCGCAACGCGGAGGAACTGCCGCTGCTCGTGATCGGGTGTTTCCGTTCCGGCGTGGACAACGAGGCGCTCGACGCGATGGCGGAGGCGGCCCGGCGGCATCCGGCGGGGCGGCTGCTCGAACTCGCCCCGCTGACCGACCAGGCGGTGCGCGATCTCGTGCGGCACGTCCTGGGCACCCCGCCGCCGCTCGCGTTGCTGCGTGCGGTGACGTCCCGGGCTTCCGGGGTCGCGTTGTTCGTCGTCGCGTTGACCCGGCATCTCGCCGCGAGCCGGATGTGCGGGCCGTTGCCCGAGGTGATCCGGGACGTCGTGCGGGAGCAGATCGGCCGGCTCGGCGAGGTGGACCGGCGGCTGCTGGAGGTGGTCGCGGTCGCCGGGACGCACGGGCGTCCGGAGGTGCTCGCCGACGTTTCCGGGATGGACCTGCCCGAACTGCACGCGACGTTGCGCCGCCTGGTCGGCCGCCGGCTGGTCGTCGAGCAGCAGTCGGAGGTCGAGCCGCACTACCAGGTGGCGCATCCTCTTTACGCCGAGGCGGTTTATCACGAACTCCTGCTCGCCGAGCGACGGGCGCTGCACGCGGCGATCGGGGCGGCGCTGCACCGCGCGGACCGTACGGTCGCGGCCGCGCCGCACTACGCGGCCGGTGGCGACAGCGTTCCGGTGGACCGCGCGATCGAGGCGTTCAGCGCGGCGGGGGCCCGAGCACTGACTGTCGGGGATCTGGACGAGGCTGCCGAGTATCTCTCCGCTGCGCTGCGGCGCGCGCGGGAGGAGCGGCCGGACGCGGTACCGGCGCTGCTCGTTGACCTGGCGCGGTTGCAGCAGGGACGGGGCCGGTTGGACGAGGCCGCTGAACTGTTGCAGGACGCGGTCGCGCTCAGCGAGCGGCGGGGGCAGGACACCGAGCGTCGGCGGGCGTGGCGGCATTTGCAGGCGCTGCTCGAAGTCGAGCGAGGGAACCTTCCGGCGGCGGTCGGGCTGGCCAGGGCCAGCGGGCGCCGTCCGGACACCGATCCGCCGACCCGGTTGCTGGTCCATTGGATCATCGCGTTGCGGCACGGCGATTTTCCGGAACTGGCGGTGATTTCCCAGGAACTCGTCGCGCTTCCGTCCACAAGCGACACTCCGGGCGCGCATTCGGTAGCGCATCTCGGGGCCGGTGCGCTGGCGGCGCTCAAGGGCGACGTCGAAACGGCGGTCGTGGAATTGCGCAGTGCGCTGGAGCTCGCGTTGCGTTGCGGCGACGAGGGGCCGCGGCTCGCGTTCGCGCCGCGGATGATGCTCAACGGGCTGTCGACGCTTCGCGGTGACCTCGTCACGGCGATCCGGGTCGCCGATGTCAGCACGACCCCCGCGGTCCGGCAGTGGCTTCCGTCCGCCACGTGCTACCTGCAGACGATGCTCGCCACCACGCGGTACTTCGCCGGCGACCTGCGCACCGCACTGTCTGAAATGGACAGTGCGGTCGCCGAGGCGCGCCGGGTCGGGCAGGACCGGCTCGTGGGGCGCACCCTCGCCGGACGGGCGTTCGTCCGCGCCGAACGCGGTCACCTCGACGAGGCGGCAGCCGATCTGGCCGACGCGCGGCGGCATTACGACCCCTCGCAGATCGACATGCTCGACGCGTTCGATCTCGCGGCGACGGCGTTGGCGGTGCGGCGCGGGGTAGCGGCGCAGGCTCCGCCGCTGACCGACACGCTGCCGTTCGGCGACACGCAGCTGAACTGTCTTCGAGTCTCCTTCGCCGGATACGCCGCGGTGCAGCGAGGAGATCTGACCGAAGCCGATCGGGTGGCTGGCCTGCTCCGCGAGGCGGGCACCAACGCGCCGGTGCTGCACGCGCTCGCCGACCGGCAGCAGGGCTTCGCCGACGCTGCCCGGGGGAAGGCGACGGAGGCGGTCGAGCGGCTGCGTGGTTCGGCGACCGTACTGCGCGGGTTCGGGATGAATCTTCTTGCCGCGCAAGCGGAACTGGAGCTGGCGGAACTGCTGGACCCGCCGGAGGCGGACGTGGTGACGTCCTCGGCGGCAGCGGCGTTCACCGCGGCGGGGAGCACGCCGTGGCCGGAGCGGATCGTGAAGCAGGAGCATTCGGTGCCGACGCAGCGGTCCGGACCGCTCACCCGGCGGGAGTCGGAGATCGCCGTGCTCGTCGGGGAGGGGCTGTCGAACGCGGACATCGCGTCGGCGCTGTTCCTCAGCGAGCGGACGGTCGAGACGCATCTGCGCAACGTCTATCGCAAGCTCGGGCTCAAATCCCGGGTCCGGCTGGCACAGTGGGTGCGAGATCGCGGGCAGTAGCCCCAAGTGGAATATGCCGAATCGGCCCGTGCGTGCGGCGAGAAGCCGACGCGGTGACGTCGTGGTGACGGAATCCGATCACACTGCCCTGGTGGTCCAGTGATCGGGAGGGGTCCTCGATGGGGCAGCACGTCCGGGTCCCCGCGCCAGTGCAGGCCGAACCTGCGGCGGCAGGCGGGAAACCTCTCGAACCGGACATCCGGCACTTCATGGAGCAGCGTTTCGGCCAGGACTTCAGCCAGGTACGGGTGTATTCGGACCGGACGGCGGCCGAATCGGCGGCCTGGCTGGGCGCGAAGGCGTACACGGTGGGCGAGCGCGTCGTCTTCGGCATCGGGGAATACCGGCCGGAGACGGCCTCGGGCAGGCGGTCTCTCGCGCACGAGCTGGCGCACGTCGTCCAGCAGCGGCGGGGTGGTGGACCGGCGGCGGGGCATGCGCTGGAACGGTCGGCGGATCTGGCGGCGGACGCGGTCGTCGGCGGCGGGCCGGTCCAGGTGTCCGGGGCCAGCGCGCCCGGTCTCGCCCGGCAGGCCGAGCCGGACAGCCGGGTGGTGCTCGCGAATCTCCGCGGCAACCGGGTGTTCGGAGCCGCGCGAGCCGCCGTCTCGGTGTTGTCGGCCCCGCTGAGGTTGCTGGGCTGGGCGATCACCGGGGCCGCGATCGGGATGCGGGCGTCCGGCAATGCCGGCGCGGTGGTCGGGGCGGGTGCCGGGCAGGACACGATGGTGTTCGTCAATCTCGAGTCCGGCGAGGCGACCACTGACGTCATCGGCTACGGCGAACTCGGGGTCGGTGTGACCGCGGGCGGCAGCGAAGCGATCGTCGTGGCGCTCCGGCTCGGTCCGGCCGGCCAGGCGGGGAATGTGTCCGGGGCGTACGCGGGCGGGAGCGTCAACGTCGCGGTGAAACTGCTCGCCGGAGTCGGCTTTTCGGTCAGCACCGGGCTTTTCTCGGGGGAGGAAGGCTGGGTGGCCGCGGCGTTCAGCCTCGGGGCCGAGGCGGGTGCGCGAGCGTCGGGCAGTTACGGCGTGAGCGTGGCGGACACTGTCGCGCCCGCGATCGCAGCGTGGACGCAACGGGTCGCGACTGGGCTGGCGTCCGGCGCACAGACCGCGAGCCTGATCGGACAGGGCATCACCAGCGTGGTGGCGCAGATGTTCGGCAGCGTGCTCGGCATTCTCGACCCGGCCAACTGGAATCTCACCGGGTACACGCCGGCGGAACAACAGGCGTGGCGCGAGTTCGGCGGGTATCTGGCGCGGGTCATCACCAGCACGACCCTCGACCGCTTTCTCGCCGGGGAAGCTCAGGGAGTGCCGGTGTCGCGGCGGATCGCGTCGATCGGGGACGTCGGAGTCTTCATTCGGGTTTCCGAGGCCATCAACGCGCGGTACCGCCGAATGGCTGGCGGCCCGCTGCGGCCGGGTGACGAGATCTGGCCGGCGAACGCGTTCACCGAGCGCACGTATCTCCAGTTCCTTGCCTTCATGCGGGATCAGCGGCTGCTGGCCGGGGCCGGTCCGGAAGGGTCGTTCGCACCGGCAGGGCAGCGTCCGTGAGCGAAGTTACGTGGTAGCACGGATGGCGCGGCGGAGGGCTGGTCACGATCATCGGAGGGCGAGGATCGAGGGGGGTGTCGGTTCGATGGTCGGTTCGCGGACTGAAACGTACGAATCGGGAGAGGTAACGGGAACGGCGTCGGTGCTTGTCGTGCAGACGCTGCCGGCTTTCGCGGTGGACGGCGCGGCCGACGCGCGGCCGCTTTCCCGTGCGGCGCAACGGTTGGTGACTTATCTGGCGTTGCGCGACCGGCCCGTGCGGCGGGCCGAAGTCGCGCACGCGTTGTGGGCGGACTCGTCGGAGGAACACGGGGCGGCGAGTCTTCGCACCACGCTGTGGCGGATCGGCCGGGTGCACCGGGATTTGGTGCGGGCGACGGCTGAGCGGTTGTCGCTGTCGGATACCGCGGCCGTCGACGTGCAGGCCGCGTCAAGTCTGGCGCGTTCGCTCGCGTCCGCCGGCGGGGAGCTTCCCGGCGACAGCGAAGCGGTGATCGGTTTGCTGTCGACCGATCTGCTGCCGGATTGGTACGACGACTGGCTTTTCGTTTTCCGCGAGCGGTGGCGGCAGCTTCGCTTGCACGCGCTGGAATGCCTGGCCGAACGGCTCGGCGAGGCGGGCCGGTTCTCCGAGGCGATCGACGCCGCGCTGACCGCGGTCGATGCCGAACCGCTGCGCGAAAGCGCGCACCGCTGCCTGATCCGCGTGCACCTTCTCGAAGGGAATCGCGGCGAAGCGGTGCGGGCTTATCGCGCTTTGGCGGAACTGCTGCACGACGAACTCGGCGTGCGGCCCAGCCCGGGAGTACGGGCTTTGCTCGCCTGAGCCAGGTGACGGTGCGGTGACGGGGAACCGTTGTACTGCACCGCATGGCAGGTGCGGACCCGGAGCGAATCGCGCTGCACGTCCTTCGGGCGTGGTGCACGTCCGAAGGACAGCTGCGGGTCCGCATCACGACGACCGCGGACGTGCGCACCGACGCGACGACGTCGGAGGTGCTCACGACCCGCGAGCAGGTTCTCGCGTCGGTGGACCGCTGGCTGAGCCGGATCGGTGCGCCGGACAGCGACGTGACGCCGCGGTGACGGAACCAGTGCACGCTCACGACCACGGCCGAGAAAGCCGCGGAGGGAGACGGCCATGCCCATCACGCCCACCTTTCCGGGTGTTTACATCGACGAGCTGCCCAGTGCGGTTCGGACCATCACCGGGGTGCCCACCTCGGTCGCGGCTTTTGTCGGCACCGCACCGCGCGGCGTGACGAACGTGGCGGTGCACATCACGAGCTGGGAGGATTACGAACAGCAATTCGGCGGTCTCGACCCGGCGAGCGACCTCGGTTACGCGGTCTGGCAGTTCTACCAGAACGGCGGCAGCGAAGCCGAAATCGTGCGGGTGACCGGCACCGCGCCGCCGTCGAAGACGTCGGGCGCCCAGCCGGAGGGCGACGAATCCAAACCGCCGGAGAAGGCGCTCGCCGCGACGATCGCGTTGCCGGACGGGCCGATTCTGCACGCGCGCGGAGAAGGCAAGTGGGCCAACGGAACGCTGCTGGCGCGGGTCGACTACCACACGGCCAAGGACGACGCCGAACAGCTGTACAACCTGACTGTCCGCGATCAAGGCAGCAGGGTCACCGAGCAGTACCTCAACGTCAGCATCGATCAGAATTCCCCGCGCGCGCTGAAGAACGTCATCGCGTCCTCGTCGTTGATCGGCTCGGCCGACAGCACCGAGAAGCGGCCGACCGCGCACGATTCCACTGGCCTCGGGGAAGGCGCGGATCCGTTCCTGGACACCACCAAGAAAGACGTCTGGTACACGGCGGCGGACAAGGGCGACGACGGACCGACGCCGAGATCCCAGGACTTCCTCGGCGACCCCGGCCAGCAGAGCGGCATCTACGCCTTGCTCAAGACCGACATCTTCAACATGCTGTGCCTGCCTGGTCCTCCGGGGCTGATCGGCGGGCCCGCGCAGATCCTCGGCCCGGCCCTCGACCTGTGCATCAGCCGCCGGGCGATGCTGATCGTGGACGCGGATCCGGGCTGGACGACGACGAACGCGGTCACCACGGCGGTGAAGGACCCCGATTTCGTGCTGAACAACGAAAAGGGCAGTAACGCGGCACTGTACTTCCCGCGGGTGAAACTGCCCGATCCGCAGCAGGAGAACTTCGTTCGCGAGTTCCCGCCGTGCGGGATGATTGCCGGGACCTGGGCGCGCACGGACGTCCAGCGGGGCGTCTGGAAGGCGCCGGCGGGCACCGAGGCGACGCTGAGCGGGATCAGCGCCCTCACGGTCCCGTTGACTGATCTGCAGAACGGCGTCCTCAACCCGCTCGGCGTCAACTGCCTGCGCGGCCTGCCTTCGGCCGGGAACGTCATCTGGGGCGCACGCACTCAACGCGGCGCGGACGTGCTCGCGAATCAATGGAAGTACCTGCCGGTGCGGCGGTTGGCGCTGTTCATCGAGGAAAGCCTCTTCCGCGGTACGCAATGGGTGGTCTTCGAGCCGAACGACGAGCCGCTGTGGTCGTC
This sequence comes from Streptomyces sp. AA4, assembly GCF_000158875.1. Taxonomy (NCBI): domain Bacteria; kingdom Bacillati; phylum Actinomycetota; class Actinomycetes; order Kitasatosporales; family Streptomycetaceae; genus Streptomyces; species Streptomyces sp. AA4. Next base: position 934,151 of record NZ_GG657746.1, read on the forward strand.
GATCCGGCTGAACGTCGGCGCGTTCATGAACACGCTGTTCCGGCAGGGCGCGTTCCAAGGCCGCACGCCGAAGGACGCGTATCTCGTGAAATGCGACGCGACGAACAATCCGCAGAACGACATCGACCGGGGCATCGTCAACATCCTGGTCGGGTTCGCCCCGCTCAAGCCCGCCGAGTTCGTGCTCGTCCACATCCAGCAGCTCGCCGGTCAGATCCAGGTGTAGCAGGAGGCAGACGCCATGTCCGACAGCAAGACGAAGCGGCGCGACCCGTACAAGAACTTCCGGTTCCGGGTGAAGTTCAGCGGCGGCGACTACCTGCTCGGGGTCAGCAAGATCACCGGGTTCAAGCGCAGCACCGAGGTGATCAAGCACCGGTCCGGCGGCGATCCGGCGACCAGCGCGAAACTGCCCGGGCGCACCGAATACGACGCGATCACCCTCGAACGCGGCGTGACCGCGGACAAGGTGTTCGCGCAGTGGGCGAACCGCGTGTGGAGTTTCGCCAACTCCGGGCAGGGGCTGGAGACCTCGCTCAAGGACTTCCGCCGCGACCTCATCGTCGACGTGTTCGACGAGGGCGGCCAGAAAGTGCTGTCCTATCAGGTCTTCAACTGCTGGGTCTCGGAATGGCAGCCGGTGTCCGATTTGGACGCCAACGCCAACGCGGTCGCCGTGCAGCACATCAAGGTCGAGAACGAGGGGTGGGTCGCCGAGGAGGTCGCGGAGCCGCAGGAGACGTCGTTCGAAGATCCGGCGTGATGGCCGCGTTCACCGAAGCGAGCCTCCTGGACGTCTGGGAGGCGGCGGCCGGGCTGAGCGCGGTGCGGCGGGCGCTCGCGCTGGCCGTCGCCGGCGGCGCGGAACCGGCCGAGGTCGGCGATCTCGCGGTGGGCCGGCGGGACGAGTTCCTGCTGGCCCTGCGGGAACGGTGCTTCGGGACCGCGTTTCCGTGCCTGGTGAATTGTCCTTCGTGCGGCGAGGAGCTTGAGCTGGAACTGTCGAGCCGGGAGCTGCGTCCGTCGCGAGTGGACGCTCCGACGGTGGTTGCCGGGTGCGAGTTCCGCGCGGTGACGAGCCGGGATCTGCTGGAAGTCCACAGTAGACAGGAGTTGCTCGAACGGTGTGTGGCTGGCGAGCTGTCGGAGGCAGCGCTCGCCGCGTTGCCGGACGCGCTCGCCGCGGCTGATCCGCAGGCCGACGTTCGGATCGAGCTGGACTGTGCGGTGTGCGGGCATCGCTGGGCTTCGCCGTTCGACATCGCGGCCTACCTGTGGACGGAGCTGGAAGCCTGCGCACGGCGGCTGCTGTATGACGTGCACGCGTTGGCGCTCGCGTACGGCTGGTCGGAGGCGGAAGTGCTGGCGGTGAGCCCGGGACGGCGCCGACGTTATCTGGAGCTGGCGGGGACTGTGGCATGAACGATTTCGTGGACCGGTTGCTGGGCCGGATCGACGCGCCGCCGATCCGGCCGCTCGTGCCGACATTGTTCGAACCCTCGAGTCCGGTGGGGGCGGAACCTGAGCTGCCGATGGGCACGTTCACCGAAACGGCGCCGAAGCCGGGCGCGGCCAAGGAAACCGAGCACGTCCGCGAAGTGTCACTGCCGGAGCGAGTCGAGCGGATTCAGGAATCTCCGGTGCTGCGAACGGAATCGGTGGAACGCGTCCGCGAAGTCCCGATGCCGGTTGTCGAGTCTCGCACGCATACCGACCGCGAGACCGTCTTCAACTCGGAGCGGAGCACGGAATCGTTGCTGGAGCGCGAAGTACGCACCGAACATTCGGAGCGAGAGACGGTGTCGCAGCCAGTCCCCGCCGCAGAACCGGAATCCTTCCCAGAGCCTCCGGAATCATCCCGGGCCGCGCTGGAACGCGTGGTCGAAACGGTCCGCGCGCACCCAGTCGCGCGTCCTCAGCCGGAACGAATACCGCCGTCGCAACCACCGCCGTTGCCGATCCGGCGGCACAACGCACCGGCCGAACCGGACGTGCACATCAGCATCGGCCGGGTCGAGGTCACCGCCCGTCCGGCACCGGGGCCGGCGCCGAAGCCGCGGCAGGAGCGGAAACCGTTGCTGAGCCTGGACGACTACCTCCGGGAGCGGGGATGAGCGACGCCAACGCGATCGAGGCGGTGACCGAGGCGCTGGTCCAGCTGGTCCTCGAAGGCGCGCGCGAGGTCGAGAGCGGCGCGAAGGTCGAGGCGCGGCCGCCGCACGAGACGCCGGGACCGAGCGGCGATCCGCAGCTGAACCTGTTCCTCTACCAAATCGGCATCGACGAAGCGCTGCGCAACGAGGATCCCGTGGGACTGCGACCCGGGGAGCACGGCGATCCGCAGCTGCCGCTCGTCCTGCACTACCTGCTCACCGCGTACGTGCCGGGCGGGGCGGACACGATCGCGCACCGGATGCTCGGCGGCGCGCTGCGGACGCTGCACGAGCACCCGCACCTCAGCCGTGAGCGGCTGCGGCTGGTGCAGTCGCACAGCGATGTCTCGGAGCAGTCCGAGCTGATCCGGCTGACCTGGCAGTCCTTCGCGGAGAAGGACATTTACTCGCTGTGGTCGGCGTTCCAGACCAGCTACCGGCTCACCGTCGCCTTCGAGGCCGGACCGGTGCTCATCGACAGCCGCCGTCCGCCGCGTACACCGGTGCCAGTATTGCGCCGGGGCGCGCAGGACCGGGGCCCGGAAGCGCCGGCCAGTGTCGAATCGCCGTTTCCGCAGCTCACCGCGGCAGTACCGGTCGCGGTCGGCGCCGACGGGCGCGAGCACGAACAGGCGTCGGTCAAGCTTGGCGGACGCGTCGTGCTGCGCGGTGCGCATCTCGATCAGGCGACCGAGGTCCGGTTGGCGCATCCGCTGCTGGTCGCGCCGGTGTCGCTCCCGGTCGTGCCGGGCAGCGCGGCCGAGGTCCGGTTCGAGCTGACGGCGCCGCCGCACGCGTTCCCGGCTGGCCTGTGGTCGGTGGCGCTGGTGTCCGGGACGACGGCGACGAACGAGGTTTCGCTGGCGGTCGCGCCGGAGATCACCAGCCGGATGCCGATGACCGTGCACCGCCACGGCACCGGCGCGGTGGTCCGGCTCGTCTGCCGTCCGCCGGTCCGGGCCGGGCAGCCGGTGCTGCTGGTGCTCGGGTCCCGGTCGGTGCTGGAACGGCGCGCGGTCGCGGCGCTGCCGGAGGATCCGGTGACCGGCGCGGACCTGACCTTCGACGTCCCGGACGCGCCGGTGGGCACCCATCTCGCGCGGCTCCGGATCGGCGGCGTGGACAGCCTGCTGGTCGACCGCACCGGGCCGAAGCCGGTGTTCGACGCCACGCAGACGGTGACGATCTCATGACCTGGGAGACGGCCAACGGACGCTTCCTCGCCGCTTCGCTGGAGTGGCTGCGGGAGGTGCTGCGCAACCCCGGCGAAGCGGTTCCGGCGGACGCGGTCGAGGAAGCCGAGGCGATGAACCCGCCGCCCGCGCTGACGGTGCTGGCCAGGCGGCTCGGGCTGTCCCGGTTCGAGCAGGACACCTTGCTGCTGTGCGCGGCGGCCGAGTTGGACCCGTCGATTGCCGGGCTTTGCGCCGAGGCGCACGGCAACGCGCACATGCCGTATCCGACGTTCGGGTTGGCCCTTCGCGTGCTGCCCGATCCGGCGTGGGAAGCCGTGTCCCCGCAAGGCGGCCTGCGGTATTGGCAGCTCATCGAGGGACTTTCCGGACAGGGCGTCGTGTCCGCGCCGCTGCGGGCCGCCGAGCGTGCGGTGAACTACCTGAAGGGGCTCAACAGTCTTGACGACCGGCTGGCCCCGCTGGTCACCCCGCTGCCGCTGGTTGAGCTGTCGGCTTCGCAGCAGCGAGTTGCCGAGGAAGTCGCGAGCCAGTGGGCGCTCGCCGGTCCGGTGCAGCTCACTGGTGCCGACGAAGCCGCTAAACGACAGGTCACCGCGCATGCTGCCGAGCTGGCTGGGCTCGTCGCGTACCGGCTCCCGGCGGCCGCGTTGCCCGCACAGCCGGTGGAGGCGGACCTCCTGGCTCGGGTTTGGCAGCTTGAGGCCGCGTTGCTGCCGCTGGCGTTGTACCTCGAAGCCGACGAGACGGACGGAGCCAGCGAGTTTCTCGACCGGATCGCCGGACCGGCGGTACTGGCGGTCCGGGAAGGCAAACCGGGTCGCCGGTCGATCGAGGTCAGCCCGCCGACCCCGGCGGAACGGGCGCTGGCGTGGCGGGAAGCGCTCGGGAGCGAGCCGGCGGCGGTCGAGGTGCTGGCCGCGCAGTTCGCGCTCGACCTGCCGAGCATCGCGGCGGTGGCGGCGGTCGCGGGCGCCGATCCGGAGAAGGTGTGGCAGGAGTGCCGCGTCCGCACCCGGCCGCGGCTGGACGGACGCGCGCAGCGGCTCGAATCGACGGCGAGCTGGGACGATCTCGTGCTGCCGGAGCAGTCCCGTCGGTTGCTCGGAGAGATCGCCGACCAGGTGGGCCAACGCACAACCGTGCACGAAACGTGGGGTTTCGGCGATCGCGGACGCGGCTTGAGCGTGTTGTTCACCGGGCCGAGCGGAACCGGCAAAACGATGGCGGCCGCGGTGCTGGCGAACCGGCTGGCGCTGGACCTGTACCGGATCGATCTGTCCACAGTGGTCAGCAAGTACATCGGGGAGACCGAGAAGAACCTGCGGAATCTGTTCGACGCGGCCGAGGGCGCGATCCTGTTCTTCGACGAGGCGGAGTCGCTGTTCGGCAAACGCGGCGAGGTCCGCGACGCGCACGACCGGTACGCCACCATCGAGGTCGACTACTTGCTGCAGCGGATGGAAGCCCACCGCGGGCTGGCGATCCTGGCGACCAACATGCGTTCGACGCTGGACACCGCGTTCCTTCGGCGGCTGAGGTTCGTCGTGGAGTTCGCCTTCCCCGGCTTGGCCGAGCGGAAGCTCATGTGGGAGAAGGCGTTCCCGACCCGGGCACCGTGCGCCGATCTTGATTGCGACCGGCTGGCGCAGCTGCAGACGAGCGGTGCGATGATCCGCAACATCGCGCTCAACGCGGCTTTCCTCGCCGCGGCGGCGGGGGAGCCGATCACGATGGAGACGGTGCTGGCGGCGGCGCGCACTGAGTTCCGGAAACTGGAACTTCCCGTGCCGGAACGCGATTTCCAGCGGTGATCTCGATCCGGATCGAGCGTTTGGTGCTGACCGGGTTGGCCGGGGAGCCGAGTCAGCTTCGCGATGCCGTGCAGGCGGAACTGGCCCGGCAGCTGGCGGACGCGCCGCCTCGGGGGTGGCGGGCGGCGCGGCGAAGGAGGGTCGCGGTGCCGGAACTTTCCGCGGGTCCGCTCGCGGAAGCCATCGCGCGTTCGATCCACCGCGGCATTCGCGAGGTGGCCGGCTGAGCGGTGACGGCTCGGTGACGCGGTCGCGGCACCCTTGGGGGCAAGGCGTTCCGCCGTTCGCTGGGGAGGACTACGACGATGACCACCTTTCCGCAGAGCCTGAATCCCGTCCGGGGCGGGTTCGTGCTGGTGGATCCGGACAGCGGGCGGGCGGCGACGACGATTCCGTTCCAGTACAACCCGGACACGCTCACCCGCACCCTGCAGGTGCAGGGCATCGGCGGGGAACCGGGCGACCGGCTGGAAGCGTTGCGGCTCAAGGGTCCTTCGCACGAGTCATACCGGTTCGAGGCCGAATTCGACGCCACGGCGGCACCCGGGAAATTCCCTGACGGCTTGTTTCCGGTGCTCTGCGCGCTCGAGAAAAGCCTGTCGCCGACGTCCGCCCAACTGCTGAACGAAGACCAGCTGGCCGGGCAAGGACAGCTGGAAATCGTGCCGGTGGAGGCACCGCTGACCGTGCTCGTCCTCGGGCCGAAACGCGTGCTGCCGGTGCGGATCACCGACTTCAGCGTCACCGAGGAAGCGTTCGACGCCGCGCTCAATCCGATTCGCGCGAAGGCGAGCATCACGGTCCGGGTGCTCACTGTGGACGATCTCGGCTATCCGCATCCCGGCGATACGGGGGCGCGCGCGAAGGGCGGAACGCTGTACCTGACTTATCTCCGGCAGAAAGAACAATTCGCCGCTCGCGTCACCAATCCGGTGACCGACGTCGGCGTGCCGACCGTCTAGGAGGTGCTCGATGTTCTCCGCGACCAGTCGTTACTACGGCCTGCCCACCGCGGTCCGCGACCTCCCGGACGGTCGCTCGGTCCGCTTCGTCCGGCGGCGGTTGCTGCCGCAGCCCGAACAGCTCGCCCAGATCGGCGAGCGCGTGGTGAAACCGCGCGACCGGCTCGACCGCATCGCCGGCGAGGTGTTCGGCGACGCCGAGCAGTACTGGCGGATCGCCGACGCGAACCGGGCGATGGATCCGGACGAGCTGACCGCGACGCCGGGCCGCCGGTTGCGGATCACGCTGCCGCCCGGGATTCCGGCGGGAGGGACCGGTGGGTAAGAGCTTCCAGCTGCAGCTGATGATCGGCCAGGTGCTCGCCGCGCCGGTGCCGCACGAGCTGATCGACGCGTTGCAGTCCGTGCAGGTCACGTCGTCCGCGGGCGAGCGCAGCGGGTTCCAGCTGACCTTCGCGGTGAGCCGGAACTCGGTGCTCACCCGGGCGTTGCTGCCGTCCGGGCTGCTCGACCCTCCGGCGCGGGTCGTGCTGTCGGTGATCGTCGGCGGCTCGGCGGACGTGCTGATGGACGGGGTGATCACCCGGCACGAGATGAGCCCGGGCGCGGGTCCGGGCGAATCCCGGCTCACGGTGACCGGCGAGGACCTCACCGCGCTGATGGAACTCCGGTACGAGCAGGACGTCTTTCCCGGGATGCCGCTGCACGTGCGGGTGCTCAAAATCCTGGCCAAGTACGCGAGGTACGGCATCGTGCCCGCCCCGGTGCCGGTGCTGTTCGGGGAACCGCAACTGCCGCAGGAGAGAGTGGACGGCCAGTCCGACACCGATCTCGGCTACCTCCGGGGGCTGGCCACGGACGCCGGGTACGCCTTCTACCTGATCCCCGGGCCGGTGCCGGGCGCGAGCATCGGGTACTGGGGTCCGGAAATCCGGGGCGGGGTCGTGCAACCCGCGCTCACCGTCGATTCCGGGATGGCGTCCAATGTGGAATCCCTGTCGTTCAGTTTCGACGGCATGTCCCGGAAACAGTACACGATCCGGCTCACCGAACCGCACACCAAGATCGGGTTTTCCATTCCCGTGCCGAGCGTTTCGTTGCTGCGGCCACCGCTGGCGGCGCGTCCCGCGGTGGCTTTGAAAGAGGAGCCGTTGCTGGACCTGGCCGGACGGCCGACACCCGAGGTGTTGCTGCGTGCACTGAGCCAAACTGCGAAGAGCACCGACGCGGTGACCGGACAGGGAAAGCTCGACGTGCTCCGGTACGGCCACGTGCTCAAGTCGCGCGCGCTGGTCGGCGTGCGCGGCGCGGGGCTCGCGTACGACGGCCTCTATTACGTCAACCGCGTCACGCACGAGATCAAACGCGGCGAGTACAAGCAGAGTTTCGGACTGACCAGGGACGGTTTCGTCCCCTTCTCCCAGCAGGTGAGCGCATGACCGACGAAACGCGGTTCGACGGCACCTACCAGGGCGAGGTGGTGTCCAATGTAGACCCGCTCGGCCTGGACCGGCTGCTGGTGCGGGTCGTGGACGTACTGGGCGACAACGCCATCTGGGCGGCGGCGAGCACCGCGGCGCCGGGCATGAACGTGGTGCCGCTGATCGGGTCCGGGGTGTGGATCGAGTTCCAGGGCGGCGATCTCGGCCGCGCGGTGTGGACCGGCTTCCGGCGCGCCGTGCGCGAGGAGGGGCCGCCGATCGCGTCCAGCATCCTGCCGGGCGTGCCGCAGGTGGTCATCGGCACGCCGCTGACGCCGTTCGGCCAGCCGCCGCAGAACTACCTGCTGATCACCCAGCAGCCCGGGCCCACCGGCGGCATCCAGCTGCAGATCTTGGGTCCGTCCGGGCCGTACATCAAGCTCAACGAGACCGGGATCGAACTGTCCTGCGGCCCCGGTCTCGCCTCGATCCGGCTCGCCGGTACCTCGGTGATCGTCAACAACGGCACGCTCGTCGTTCCGAACTAGGAGGTGCGGACATGCCGGGATTCTTGCTCCACAGCGGAATGACGATGACCTGTCCGCACGGCGGCGCGGTGACCGCGATCCCGTCCGGACCGCCCGCGGCGCTGGTGAACGGAATGCCGGTGCTCACCTCCAAAGACCAGCTGATCGTCACCGGATGCTCGTTGGTTCCGCCGTGCGCGACGGTGCAGTGGACGAACCTTTCGTCCCTGCTGGCGGGCGGGGCCCTGGTGCTGACGCAGCTGCCTCCGGCCGGTCAGGGCGGCGGGACCTGCGTCGGCTCTCTTTCGCCCGGGCCGCCGGTCGTGGTTGTCATGCAACAGTTCGTCACGGGGAGGTGACCACTGTGGACATTGACTTCCCGTTCCATTTCGACGAACGCGGACGCGTCGCGGAAACCGGCTACGCGAACCACGTGCTCGACCTGATCGAGCAACTGCTCTTCACGACGCCAGGGGAGCGCGTGATGCGACCGGATTTCGGTTGCGGGTTGCTGGACCTAGTGTTCGAGCCGAACAGTCCGGAGCTGGCGGCCGCAGTGCAGGCGTCGGCGGAGGGAGCGTTGCACCGCTGGCTCGGCGACCTGATCACGGTGCAGCACCTGGACGTCATCGCCGAGGAAAGCACCTTGCGGATCGAAATCGGCTACGTCCTCCTCGCGACCGGCGAACGGCGCGAGGACGTCATCACCGGGAGGGCGGCATGATTGGCTGTGCGGACGAACGCCGCCGGGCGGACGTACGCGTCGCGGGCCGCAATGGGATCGACTCGGTCAGCGTGAGCGACGACGGCCGTTCGCTCACCGTGGGGTTCTTCGGCAAGGCACCGGAAGACTTGGTGCCAGCGAACTTCCGGATCGACGGCGGACGGCGCGTGACCGGGATCGTCGTCGTGGCGGTCGAATTGTGGGCGAGCGACGATCCTGACCTCGCGGACGCAGTGCGGCTGTCGGTCGATCGTGCCGGAGATTTGTCGACTTACCGACTGTCGGTGGTCGAGGCCGGTCCGCTCGGCAAGCCCGGAACGAGGCCGTATCCGGGTTTCGATCCGCGGTATTCCTTTGTGGACTTCACGTTCGCGAGCTGTGGCGACGTCGACTGCGCACCGGTCGAGGAAAGCCCGCCGCCGGCAGACGCCGCGGTTGAAATCGAATACCTCAGCAAGGATTACGCCAGCTTCCGGCAACTGCTGCTGGACCGGTTGAAGCTGACGATGCCGTCGTGGACGGAACGGCACGTCCCCGACGTCGGCATCATGCTCGCGGAACTGCTCGCCTACGAGGGCGACCGGCTGAGCTATCAGCAAGACGCGGTGGCAACCGAGGCGTATCTGGACACCGCGCGGCTGCGGGTCTCCGTGCGGCGGCACGCCCGGCTGGTCGATTATCCGATGCACGACGGATGTTCCGCGCGGGCTTGGGTGTGCATCGAAGCGGCCGAAGAGGTCACGCTCCCGCAAGGGACTTTCCGGTTCAGCACGGTGGACAGCGGCGCCCTCGGTGCGGCGGAGGTGTTCGAGCCGGTCCACGACGAGCCAGTCCCGCTGATCCCCGCACGCAACCGGATCAGCCTGTGGACCTGGGGCGACCACGAATGCTGCCTGCCCGCCGAGGCGACCTCGGCCACTCTCGTGGACAGCGACCGGGCGTTGCGTCTCGGGCCGGGCGACGTGCTGCTCTTCGAGGAACTGGTCGGCGCGACGTCCGGCCTCCCCGCCGACGCTGACCACACGCATCGGCAGGCGGTCCGGCTGACGTCGGTGACCGAGACGGAAGATGAGCTGTACCAGCAAAAGCTGCTGGAAGTGACGTGGGCCCGCGAGGACGCGCTTACTTTTGCGTTGTGCGTCAACGCGCGCGGCGGACCGGACTGCGCCGACCTCGAAGTCGGGATCGCCCGGGCAAACGTGGTGCTGGTCGAGCACGGCCAGCGGATCAGGCCGGAGTGCCACGTCGTTCCCGATCCCGCGCCGGAGGAACCGCAGTGTCCGCGCGATTGCGGCTGCGGATGCGGCGAGACCGAACCCCAGCCCGCGTACCCGCCGCTGCCGGTGATTGTTCAGCCGCAGCTACGGCATCAACCGGTCACGCAGAGCGTCCTGTTCCCGGATCCTGCCGACATCGCGGCCGCGCAGGCGCAGTGGCTGGTGGGGCTTCCCGGCCGGATTCGCGCCCGGCTGACCAAGCTGTGGCGGAGTGAACTGTCCGAAGAGGACATTGAGTTCGTCACCGTGCTTTTCGGGGCCAAACTCGTGAAGAAGCTGGGCCTTCGCGAGCATCCGCGACGCGCGCTGCGATACCTGCTGGCGTGCTTCGACGATCTGCTGGAAGCCAAACTGGAGCGGCTGAAGGACCTCATTCGCCAGGCTCGCGCGGGATACGTGCTCACCGCGAAGAACGAGGGCTGGGAGATCGGCCAGAGCTGGGGTGCGGACGAAGGCGCGAAACTCGACGAGCAGCGTCCGGCGTTCCGTGGTCCGGCCAGTCTCGCCACGCGGCCGGATCCGCGAGCCGCGCTGCCCGCGGTCGTCGTCACCGATCGAAACCACGAAGTCTGGCTGCCTCAGCGGGACCTGCTCGACAGCGGTCCGGCCGACCGGCATTTCGTCGGCGAGGTCACCGACACCGGCGCGACCGTGCTGAGGTTCGGCGACGGCCGCAATGGCGCGCAGTTCCCGTTGGGCGACGAGCTTAACGCGGCGCTGCGCGTGGGGACCGGCCTGGCAGGGAACGTCGGCCGGGAAGCGATCAGCAGCATCGTCTTCGACCACGTCGACGTGCCCGGCATCCGAAGCGTGCGCAATCCGTTGCCTGCGACGGGCGGGGTCGATCCCGAGCCGGTGTCGGACGTCCGGCTGCGCGCCCCGCAGGAAGTGCGCCGTCGGCTGCTGCGGGCCATTACCGCGGACGACTACGCGACGCTGGCCGGTGCCTCGCCGAGCGTGCAGCGGGCGGCGGGCGACTTGCGGTGGACCGGCAGCTGGTACGAGGCGCAGGTCGCGATCGATCCGCTCGGCATGGAGGTCGCGCCGAGCTGGCTGCTCGACGAAACCCGCGCCGCGCTGTATCGCTACCGCCGGATCGGCCACGATCTTTCGGTCTTCACCGCGACTCTCGTGCCGCTCGACCTGGCGGTGCACGTCGAGGTGCTGCCCGACCACATCGCCGGTCACGTCGGCACGGCGCTGCGGCGCGCGCTCGGCGCGTTCTTCCAGCCGGATCGCCTCACGTTCGGCACGCCGATCCGGGTCGGGCAGCTCGTCGCGACCGTCGCGGCGGTCCCCGGGGTCCGGCACGCCGAGGTGACCCGGCTGGAGCGGCTGTTCGGCCCGCCCGGCACCGCGCTCGCCATCGGCGTCCTCCCGATCGGGCCGCTCGAGGTGGCGCAACTGGACGACGACCCGAGCCGGCCCGAGAACGGGCGGCTCACCCTCGACCTGGCAGGCGGACGATGAACTGCGGCACGGGACAAAGCCCGACCACCCCGGCGACGACCTACCAGCGCCCCGGCCTGCCCGCGCTCTCGCGGCGGATCGGCACGTACGCGCGGTTCCGCCAGTCGATGCTGGCCCGGCTGGCGAGCCGGGGCGCGCTCGCCCCGCTCACCACGCGGGATCCGGACGACCCGGCGATCGCGTTGCTGGACTGCTGGGCGGTCGTCGGCGACGTGCTGACCTTCTACCAGGAACGGATCGCCAACGAGGGCTACCTGCGGACCGCCACCGAACCCGAATCGCTCAACCACCTGGGCGCGCTCGTCGGCTACACGCCGCGGCCCGCGCTGGCGGCGACCACCTACCTCGCGTACACGCTGGATCCCGGTGCGCGGACGGTGATTCCGGCAGGAACCCCTGCGAAGAGCGTGCCCGCGCAGGGCCAGCTGCCGCAGACGTTCGAGACCACGGCGGAACTCCAGGCCCGCGAGGAGTGGAACGCGCTGCAGGTCGCGACCACCGCCCCGGTCGACATCACCGACGACCCTGACGAGAAGATCGCCCGGCTCGGGATCGAGGGCACCACAGCGGCGCTCAAACCAGGGGACCGGTTGCTGCTGCTGTTCGGCACGTTCCCGCCGAAGATCCGGGTGGTCGCCGAGGCGACGGCGGACTTCCCGGCCAACCGGACGACGGTGAAGCTGGTCACGGCGGGCCTCGACGATCTGAACCAGGCGATCGCCGACCTCGTCGAGGCGATCGGCACCGCGGTGAGCCTCAAGCCCGCGCCGTCGCCCTGGATCGACGACACGGTGACGGCGCTGAAGACCACCAAGACCTATTTGGACAGTCTCGGCACCGCGACCACAGCGAGCCTGGTCCTGGCTCGCGCGGTCTCCGAATTCGGCACCGAGCTGTCGGAACAGGCCGCGCTCGCCCGGGCGCACGCGAGCTGCGCGATCCAGGATTGGTTCCGTAATTTCGTCGGGCCGGTTTCGGACAAGGCTGACGCCCTGCTGAAGCTCTGCACCGCGGCGTTGCGCGAAAGCGATCCGGAACTGCGCTACCTGACCGCGTTCGCCAGCGGATTGTTCTGCACCACGCCGGAGTACCGCTTCGAAAGCCGCGGAGGTTGCGGAACCAAATACGGCACCGACTGCGACCGGGCGGCAGCGCTGGTCGGGCTCACTCCGGTGCTGCCGTGGCTGCGGCGAGAGCCGTCCCGGCCGCCGCGCAAGGCAATCGACTTGCCGTCCACAGTGGACGAACTGTTCCACCCCAGTTCCGACGTGCACCCGAAGCTGCTCATCGAGGCCGATCCCCGGCTGGGCGCGAACCTGCACCACGCCTGGGCGAACGAACAAATCGCGCCGCCGCCCCAGCTGTCCGGTCTGCAGGTGCTGCGGATCCGGGCGGTCGCTGGGGTCCGTCCGCCCGGTGCGCCGACGGACCCGGCGGGCACCACGACGATCTGGCTGGACGCGGTGTACGACGGCATCGCCGGGGACAGCTGGGTCGTAGTGGAGTCGCCGGACGGCCAGCAGTCCGCCGCGCAGGTGACGCGGGTGCAGCTGGACACCGTCGACGTCCACGTTCCGGGCAAGTCCGAAGCGGTGGGGCACAAGCAGGTCACCAAGATCACGGTGAACAAGGTCGTGTCCCCGGTGCCCGGCGAGGGCACGGTCGTGTGGGCGCGCGGCGAAGCGCTCACCGCGGTCGGCGACCCGATCGCCACGGACGTGCAAGGGGCCGAGATCGAACTGGCCCGGGTCTACGACGGACTCCGGCCGGGCCGGTGGCTGGTGGTGTCCGGCGAACGCACCGACGTGCCGCACACCAGCGGGGTCCAGGCGGCGGAGGTGACAATGGTCGCGGGCATCCGGCAACGGGTCGAACCGGACCGCTACGGCAGCCGGGTCCGCACGTTCCTGTCGCTGGCCCCCGAACTGTCCTACCGGTACCGCCGGGACACCGTGACCGTCTACGGCAACGTCGTCGAGGCGGACCAGGGCGAGACCCGCACCGAGGTGCTCGGCAGCGGCGATCCGGGCGTGGCGAACCAGGTTTTCCCGCTCCGCCAGGCCAATGCGGACAACCCGCTCACGTTCCGGCCGTCCGCCAACGCTTCCGGCGCGGAAAGCACGCTCGTCGCCCGCGTGTCCGGCGTGCGCTGGCACGAAACCGAGGGGCTGGTCTGGTCCGGGCCGACGGACCACGACTACGAGGTGTCGGCCGCGGCGGGCACCCGGACGCTTCGGTTCGGCGACGGCGTCCACGGCGCGCGCGTCCCCGCGGGCGTGGAGAACGTGACCGCGGTTTACCGGATCGGCGCGGGGCCCGCCGGGAACGTCGCCGCCGGGCAGATCAACCAGGCCACCGGCCGTCCGCCGGGAGTGCGGGCGGTGACCAACCCGCTGGCGTCCGGCGGGGGAGCGGACGGCGACGGACCGGCGGACGTCCGGGCGTCGATCCCGCTGCGGATGCTCGCGCTCGACCGGCTGGTGTCGGTCCGCGACTACGAGGACTTCACCCGCGCCCGGGCCGGGATCGGGAAAGCCAAGGCGGTCAAGCTCTCCGACGGCGGGCGGCGCGTGGTGCACGTGACGGTCGCGGCGACCGGGGACGCGCGGATCGACTCGTCGTCCGGCTCCGTGGTCGCGCTGGAGGAGGCGTTGGCGGCCTTCGGCGACCGAGGCGTCCAGGTGCGGGTCGCGGTGCGGGAACGGGTGTTGCTCGTCCTGCACGCCGGGATCAAGGTGCTGCCGGACTACTCGTGGGAGCTGGTGGAACCCGCCGTGCGCGCCGCGTTGCTGGACGAGTTTTCCTTCGCTCGCCGGGAACTCGGCGAACCCGCGTTCCTCAGCGAGGCGTACGCCGCGATCCAGGCCGTGCCGGGGGTCGATTACGCCGCGATCACCGTGTTCGACGGCATCGGCGGCGACGTCACGCCGATCGAGCTGGCCACGGTCGCGGACCGGCTCACCGAGGCGAAGCCGTGCGTCGGCGCGTCCGGGGCGCGGTTCGAGGAGGTGTTCGACGAGGTGGGCTACGTGGACGGCTTCGACACGGACACCTTGACCACGATCGCGCTGCGGCACGGGCTGACGGTGAACGAACTGGTCCGCCTGAACCCGGGTCTCGATTCAACGGAACTTGCGAAGGGGGAGAAAGTGACCGTGTACCGCGGAATCCGGCCCGCCCGGCTCGCCGTGCTCCCGGCCGGAGTGCCGGAGGCCTTGCTGCTGGTGAGGATCCCATGACCGGCGATCCGGACCGGCTCTACGACCTCATGCCGTCGGTCTACCGGCGGCGCGACGAGGAGAACGCAGGGCCGCTGAAGGCGTTGCTCGGCGTGCTCACCGAACAGGCCGACCTGATCGGGGCCGACCTGGACGCGCAGTACGCGGACTGGTTCATCGAAACCTGCCAGGACTGGGTCGCGCCCTATCTTGGCGACCTCGTCGGGTACCAGATCCTGCCGGGCGCCGACGAAACGCTCGCGACCGGATCGGCGGCGGCGCGGCGGCTGCTGTCCGCTCTCGCACCTCGCCGCGACGTCGCGCACACCGTCGGCAACCGGCGGCGCAAGGGCACCTTGGCGTTGCTGGAACAACTCGCCGCGGATGTCGCGGAATGGCCCGCGCGGGCGGTCGAATTCCGGCAGCTGCTGGCGGTTTCGCAGGCGGTCCGGCTGCACGGCCGAGACCCGCGAGCGGACCGTCGGCGGCTGACCCGGGGACAGCTGACCGACCTCCACGGAGCCGACGCGCTCGACCGGCTCGACGGACCGTTCGACGAACTGGCGCATGCGATCGACGTCCGGCGGATCACGTCGCATCGCGGGACCGGCCGGTACGGGATTCCGGAGATCGGCCTGTACGTGTGGCGGCTCAAGCCGTATTCGATCACGTGCGGCCCAGCGTATTGCGAGGACCGGGCGCGGACCCGGTTCACGTTCAGCATCCTGGGCACCGACACTCCGCTCATCGTCTCCCCGGTGCGGGAGCCGTCCCCGAATCACATCGCCGACGAGACGAACGTGCCGGTGTTCATCAGGCGGCAAGCGTTTGCCGAACGACTGGCTGTCTACTATGGACCCGGCAAGAGTCTCTGCGTGTACCTCGGAGACGGGAATCCGGTGCCGCTTCGCGACATCGTGCCCGCGGATCTGTCCGGCTGGCGGTACCGGCCCGCGCACGGGAAGGTCGCGCTCGACCCGGTGCTCGGCCGGATTGCCTTCCCAGCCCGGCAGGCCCCGGAGTCCGGCGTGTGGGCCGACTATCACTACGGGTTTTCCGACGACCTCGGCGCCGGCGAGTATCCGCGTGCGACGGAAGCGGCGAAACACGTCTATCGCGTCGGTCCCGGGTATCACGAACTCGTCCGGGAAGCCGTCGAGGAATGGCAGCGGGACAAGGAAACCGATTCGTCCGCGCGCGAGGCGGTCATCGAATTCACCGACAGCGGAGCGTATCAGGAACAAATCGAGCTGACGGTCGACCGCGGAGATTGCCTCACGCTGCGGGCAGCGAGCGGAAAACGTCCGGTTCTGCGCCTGCTCGACTGGAACAGCAACCGTCCGGACGCGTTGCGGATCATCGGGACCGACCGCGGTGCGAAAGACGATCCGCTGCCCACGGTCGTCTTCGACGGACTGCTGATCACCGGGCGCAGCGTTCAGGTGCACGGCCCGGTCGGCCAGTTCGCGTTGCGGCACTGCACTTTGGTGCCCGGCTGGTCGCTCGACGCGCAATGCTGTCCGGAACATGAGGAAGAGGCCAGCGTCGAACTCGCCGACACTCCGGCTCGCCTCTGTGTGGAACGCAGCATCCTCGGCACGATCCTCGTCACCGCCGACGAAGTGCACCGCGAACCCAACCAGATCCGGCTCGCCGACAGCATCCTCGATGCCGCCGGACCCGGCGTCGCCGCGCTGAGCGGGCCAGACGACGGATGCGCGCACGCGGTGGTGAGCGCAAGCCGGTGCACGGTGTTCGGCTCCGTTTTCGCCCATGCCGCCGGGCTGCTCGAAAACTCCATTTTGGACGGTCGTGTGCGCATCGCCCGGCGGCAGGACGGGTGCGTCCGGTTCTGCTGGCTGCCGGAGAGTTCGCGCACCCCGCCCCGATTCCATTGCGAGCCGGAGCATTCCGGCGATCCGGCCCGCGTCGTTCCCCAGTTCACCTCCACCCGCTACGGCACTCCGGGCTACGCGCAGCTCGCGCGATCCGGGCCGGAGGAAATCGGCCGGGGTGCGGAGGACGGTGCGGAAATGGGGGCCTTCCACGACCTGTTCCACCCGCAACGCGAGGACAGTCTCCGGCTGCGGCTCGCCGAGTACACCCCGGCCGGCACGGACGCCGGCATCCTGTTCGCCTCTTAGGAGACCGCCATGCAAGCCGACTTCTCGCGCCGCACGTTCGACTCGCTGAAGCACTTCTCCGCGGTGCTGGCGCAACAGGGCCGGGTCCAGCTCGACGCGGACGCGAACGAGCAGGCCGCGATCCTGCTGTACCAGCTGCGTACCACGGTCGCCGACCTGCTCGGCCAGTCCGCCGCGCCCGCCGCCGCGGACGGATTCCGGATCGACCCCGGCCCGGACCGTTCGAAGATCGCCGACGTGGGGATCTCGGCCGGGCGGCTGTACGTCGACGGGCTGCTCGTCGAGAACGACCGGGCCACGAGCTATTGGACCCAACCCGAGGGCTACCTCGACCAGGAGAAGGACACGCTGCCCGAAACCGGTCCGTTCGTGGTGTACCTGCGGGTGTGGGAACGGCTGATCACCGCGCTGCAGGACCCGGCGATCCGCGAGATCGCGCTCGGCGACCCCGGCCCGGACACCGCGGCGCGGGCCAAGGTCGTCTGGCAGGTGGCCTGGTGCGCGGGAAAGAGCGTCGAGGATTTCGCCGACTTCCGCAACTCCCTGAACCCGGAACCCGGTCTCCTTGCCGCGCAAGCGAAACACCCGGAAGCCACGGACGCCTGCCACCTGCCCCCGGAGGCGCGGTTCCGCGGCCAGGAGAACCAGCTGTATCGCGTCGAGGTGCACACCGGCGGCCGGGCGTGGACGGATTCCTTGCCGAACAAGGGCTTCCGGCGGACGCTGCGCGGCGCGACCTTCAAATGGTCGCGGGAGAACGCGTCGGTCGTGTTCCCGATCCTCTCGGTGTCCGGAGCGACGGTGACGCTCGGCGCGCTGGGCCGGGACAGCAAACTGGACCTGGACGTCGGCGACTGGGTCGAACTGCTCGACGACGCGGCCGTCACCCGTGTCGCGGACGATCTCCCCGCGGAGGACCGGCCGGAGCCGGCCCCGGCGCTGCGGAAAGTCGTCGCGGTCGACCCGGCGGACCGGATCGTCACGCTGGACGACGAACTCGACGAGCACTGCGGCCCCGGCTCCGACCCGGACCTGCATCCGTTCCTGCGCCGCTGGGACCACCTCGCCCCGGCGGACAGCGAGGACGGCGCGGTGCCGCTGGTCGAGAACACCTGGATCGACCTGGAGGACGGCGTCCAAGTGCGCTTCGAGGCCCCGCCGAGGAGGTCGGCGGACGTGGCGGCCGGACAGGGCGGCACCTATCGCCGCGGCGACTACTGGCAGATCCCGGCCCGCACGGTGACCGGGGACGTCGAATGGCCCCGCGACGACGACGGCCCGCGTCCCGTTCCGCCGCACGGGGTCGAGTACCACTACGCGGTGCTGGGCGTGCTCGACGAGAACGGCGCGGTGACCCATTCGCCGGGCACCTTCGAACCGCTTTTCCGGCCAGGGCCGAAGCCCGTCGCCCCCGAGCCTCCTGCGGAGACCCCGAAGAAGACGACCGTGGTCGATGCGCCGCCAGTCGCGCATCCGACCGATTCGGTGGTGTTCGAGGCGGAGAAGTCCGCCGGGGCGGGCTCGGCGGCGCCGAAGCCGAAAGCCGCGACGGGTTCCGCGGGTGCGGGAGGCAACGGGGCGAGCGCACACTCAGCGACGCTGCCGCCGCCAGTCGAAACCGCCGACCCGAGCACCCCGCCGCCTGCCTCAGCAGCCACGGCTGCGGAGATCCCGACCACCACCGTCCCCGCGCCGATCACCGAAGAGGCACCGACCAAGCCGGAGAAACCAGCCATGACGCGACCGACCACGAAACTCGGCGACAACCTCACCTCCTGGCTGCGCACCGTCGTCCCCGGCCTGTGGTCGGCGCTCGTCGCGTGGCTCGTCTCGCTCGGCCTGCCCTCGTCGGTGACCGACGCGGTGGCCGGACTCGGCAACCAGGTCATCGTGCCGGTCGTGCTGGCCGTCGTGTACGCGTTGCTGCGGCAGCTCGAATCGCGGATGCCGCCGTGGCTCACCCGGGTCCTGCTCGGGTCGAACCGGCCGCCGAGCTACGCCGGAACCGAGGCGGACCATGCGCTGGGCTGACTATTCCGGCGGCCAGCCGAGCCCGTCCGGGCTGAAGGCGGCCGGGTTCGACGGGGTGATCCGCTACGCCGGGCTGGGCCGCGGCAGGAAACGGCTCACCGGCCCCGAGTACCGGACCCTCGTCCGCGGCGGGCTCACCGTCGCTCTCGTCGTCGAGCTGGGCACCGACGACGCGTGGGGCAGCCGCAACGACGACGACTTCGCCCGTGGGGTCGCGTTCGGACAGGCCGGTCTCGCCGACGCGCGGGCGATGGGCATCCCGGACTCGGTGATGATGGCCTGCGCCGCCGACAGCCACGCCGCGGCGTACCAGCTCGACGACGTCGTGCGGTTCGCGAGCGGGTTCGCCAGCGTGGTCGGCCGGGGCCGGGCGGGCTTCTACGGGTTTTCCGAGACGCTGCGCGCGGTGCACGACGCCGGGGTCGTGTCGTGGTACTGGCGCTGCGGTTCGCAACCGACGGCCGCCGAGCGGGCCTGGACCCATCTGTGGCAGCGCAACGACGGCACGGTCGACGTCGACCAGATCACGTGCGACATCGACGAGCAGTACATCGAGCTTCCCGGCGGCGGCACCGGGCCCGCCCCCGGCAACGACGAGGAGACTCTGATGCTGATACCCGCAGCCCCGAACGGCGACCATTTCTATCTTCCGCTCGCCGGCCGTCCGCCGTACCTGTACCTGTTCTGCGGATACGGGGACACCATCGAGATCAAGCAGATGGACTTCGTGCGCGCGAGCAAGGAAGGCGACCAGGGCGATTTCGTGCCCGGCGCGCAGATCCGGAACTTCACGTTCCTGTCCGACCGGCCCGGCCCGCTGGACCTGCGCAGCGCGGCCGCGGCCGGCGCCGTCGGCGTCTCGATCTGGTACCAGGCACAGCATTCCTTCACCGCGTACATCGGCTGAGCGGTCAGCCGGGCAGCTGAGCACCGTCCGGGAAGTCGGTGGACCGGCTCAGCTCCGCCCATTCCTCGATCTCCTTGTCGACCGCCGCGCGGCCGTTCGCGACGAGGCGAAGTGCGTCGGAGCCGAGGAGCAGGTGCGCGGGCGGATTCGGGACGTCGAGGATGTGCAGCACGGCCTCCGCGGCCTTGCGCGGATTGCCGAGCTGTTTGCCGCTGGCCGCGAGCCGATGTTCGCGGATCGGGTCCATCACCTCGTCGTAGTCCGGGATGGACCGTTCGGTGCGGACCATCGACCGGCCCGCCCAGTCGGTGCGGAACGATCCCGGCGCGATCGCGGTGACGTGCACGCCGAACGGGGCGACCTCCTTGCCGACGGTCTCGAGTATGCCTTCTACGGCGTACTTGCTGCCTTGGTAGAAGGACGTGCCCGGCACGGTGATCAGCCCGGCCATCGACGTGACACCGAGGATGTGCCCGCGTCGCCGCTGCCGCAGATACGGCAGCACGGCCTGCACCGTCGCGACGACCCCGAACACGTTCACCTCGAACTGCGCCCGCAGCTCGGCCATCGTCGATTCTTCGAAAACGCCCTCGTGGCCGTACCCGGCGTTGGCGATGACGACGTCGATCGGGCCAACCTCGGCCTCGATCTCGGCAACGGTCCGGAACACCGCGTCGTCGTCGGTGACGTCGAGGATGCGCGCGAGCGCTTTGCCCGGCCGGAGCCGCTCGAACTCCGCGGCGTCGGCCTGCTTGCGGACGGTGCCGACGACGGTGTGGCCAGCTTCGAGTGCCGCCTCGGCGAACGCCCGGCCGAGGCCGGAGCTGGCGCCGGTGATCAGGAAGAGCTTGGTCATGCCGCGGACTCTACACCGTGTCGAGAAAAATCTGCACAGTGTCAAAAATAGTCGGCGTGATAGAACGTGCAGGTGGAAGAGCGAGACGCCCGCCCCCGCCGCCGGACTGCTCCGACCAAGGGAGACCTGCGTGAACGCGCGATCCTCGACGCGGCGGAGCAGCAGCTGAACTCGACCGGCGGGGCGGGCCTGACCGTCGCGACGATCGCCCAGGAAGCCGGGATCACCCGGGGCGCGCTCTACTTCTACTTCGGGTCCAAGAACGAGGTGCTCGCCGCGCTGGTCGAGCGCACGGTGACCCGGCTGCGCGCCGAGGTCGACGCGGTGGACGCGGGCGCCGCTGATCCCGGCGACGCGGTCCGGCAGGGGATCGAGCAGACCGCCCGGATGTGGCGCGAGCACGGCACGGTAATGCGCACGGCGGTCGAACTGTCGCCGTCGGTCCCGTCGATCGACCAGGCGTGGCGCTCCGCGGTGGTCGCGCTCGCCGACACCATGAGCGGGGTCGCCGAGCGCGCCGGGCTGTCGTCCGAAGCGGCGGCGGAGATCGCCTCGGCGCTGGTCTGGATGACCGAGCGGGTCTTCTACCAGGCGTTTGTCGCGGAAAGTTCGCTGGACGACGCGGCGGCGACGCTGACCCGGGTGTGGCTGGCGGCTCTCGGACTCCCGGCCTAGCCCACGCTGCCGGGGTTGCGAGACCGGCCGCGGTCGTGCCCGTGCGGACCCGGCGGGGGCGACATTGGGGCAACAATGGCTCTCCGCGTCAATTCCGGGCAACGTCATTCGGTTCCTCGCGTCTTGGGGGTTAGAGATTCGCCAATAGATACGGGGAGCACGAAATGGGATTCACCGCGCGGAAGTCGATGAAGCTGGTTCTGGTCGGCGGGGCGGTCGCGGCGACCGCTTTGCTTTCCGCCTGCAGCGGAAACAATGTCGACGGAAACGGCGCCGCGGCGAAGAGCATTTCCGACGCGGCCGCGGTCAAGCAGAACCCGCAGGGCGGTTCGGGCGGTGCGGCGGGTACTGCGGCCACCTCGGACGGCGACGTGAACTGCAGCAAGCTCGGCGGCCAGGTCGGTCCGGCGGGCGGCAAGCAAATGGATCTGATCGCCGTGGAAAGCGCGGATGGCTCGATTTCGGGCTGTGTCGAGGCATTCAATGTCATGCAGAAGTACTACGAATTGGCGCCGGCGCAGGGCGAAGGTCCCGGCCACCGGGTTCTCGGCATCGAAGGGCACTGGGACTGCGCGCTGGGCGCGGAAGAAGAATTCGCCCAGGGCGTGGTGAACTGCGGCAAGGACGGCGGCACCCGGTTCATGATCAAGACCGCGCCGGCCGGCGGCGCGGGCGGCCAGCAGCCCGCCGCCCCGACGCGCCGCTTCCCGAACACGACGCAGACCGTGCAGTTCACCGGCTTCGACCGTTCGGTCGCCATGGCCCAGTTCCAGCTGATCACCTGGAAGAAAGGCGGCCCGGACGACGGCCAGTTCGCGCCCGCCGACGCGAAGACCTACCGGCTCCCGCTGAGCAAGACCGCGCAGGTCTTCGGCGCGGCCGAACTGTGCCCGGGCGGCGACGTCGCCCTCGACTCGCAGGGCCGCGGCACGAACCCGTGCACCGAACAGGCCCTGATGGAGGCGCTGACCGGCGCGAAGCCGTTGCACGCCGAGATCCACGTCGACAAGAACGACAACATCGACGTCGTCAAGGAGCTGTACCGCCCCTGAGCGGAGAACTGACGCGACCGGCGGCCGGGGCCTCCTGGCCGCCGGTTCGCGTTAGGCGGCGAGTTTCCGTTGCCCCGCATCGAAACTGCGCAACGCGGCACCGACGGCCGCGGCGACGGTGATCTCGTAGACCTCGTCTTCCTGGTATTTCGTGGTCAGCTCGGTGAAATCTGCGCCCGTGAGCCGGTACGACGCGTCGCGGACCTTCGCCGCGAACGGCTGCAACGGCGCGGGCAAGCCGTCCCCAGTGGCGGCCGCTTTGCGTAGTGCCGGGTCGGTCACCGCGGGGGCGACGAACACGGAGTACCGCATGTTCTCCACCGGATCCTCATGCGTTCCGGCTGGACCGCCCGCGAGCAGGAAGCCCGGGAAGCGGTACCCGAACCGGTGCAGGGCCCGTGTGCCGCTCTCCAGCTGGCCTTCGCGAAGCACGAACCCGAACGCGTTCGCCAGCCGGTTCACGATGTTCCACACCAGATTCACCCGCAGCGCTTCGCGAATCGCCGCCGGCGGAAGATCCGGCAGCACGATCTGGTCCGGGTTCAGCGTGACGGTCTCCAGGAACGCCCGAATCGTCCGCACCTCGGGCCGCGCCGCGTCCGGTCGTGACGGATCGATCTCGCCCTGCCCGGCGATCCGGGTCAGCTCCGCGTGCGAGTCGATGCAGAACGGGCAGTCGTGCAGCAACGCCGTAGACATGGCGAGGAACTCGCGTTCGCCGGCCGTCCAGTACGACGGGCCGCGCATCGCCGGGGCGGTGAGGTCCAGCAGCGGCCGGGTGAGAAAGCCGGGACGGTACAGCAGCATCTTCACGATGTCCGGCGGCTGTTTCCCCGTGACCGACAGAAACAGCTTGGCCCGCAGGCGATGTCCGTTGTCGAGAATGGACAGTCTCATCAGGACTCCAAGGTGGCTAAGCGGCCGGCGAGGAAGCGCCGGTCGGCTGGGTTGACCGCGAGTTCGTGGGCACGCCGGTACGCGGCCATCGCCTCGGCGGTACGGCCGAGCCGGCGCAACAGGTCGGCGCGCGCGGCGTGCCGCAGGTGGTACCGGTCAAGGCCGTCGATGCCGTCGATGAGCGCCAGCCCCTCCTCCGGGCCGGTGGCCATCGCGACCGCGACCGCGTGGTTCAACGCGATCACCGGCGACGGCTGCATTTCGTGCAACCGCTGATACAGCCCGGCGATCGCCGCCCAGTCGGTGTCCGCCGCGGAACGAGCCTGCGCGTGCTGGACGGCAATGGCGGCCTGCAGCTGATACGGGCCAGGATTCTCGAACCGCAGAGCTCGGTCCAGCAGGCCGATCGCTTCGGCGATTTCCCCGCGGTCCCACCGGCTTCGGTCCTGGTCTTCGAGCAACACGACGTCGCCGTCGGCCGTGTATCGAGCCGCGGTGCGCGAATCGTGCACGAGCAGCAGCGAAACCAGGCCGAGCGCTTCCGGCTCGTCCGGCATGAGTGTCGCGACCAGCTTGGCCAGCCGGATCGCTTCCTGTTGCAGCTCACGGTGTTCCGGGGCGGTGTAGCCTTGGGTGAAGATCAAGTACAGCACCGCCAAGACCCCGGACAGCCGCTCGGACAGCAGATGGTCGGCCGGGACGGCGAGGCTGATCCCGGCGTCGCGGATTTTGCGTTTGGCCCGCACCAGCCGCTGCGCCAGCGTCGCCTCGCTGACCAGGAACGTCCGCGCGATCTGCCCCGCGGTCAGCCCGGCCACCGCCTGCAGGGTCAACGCGACGCGCGCCTCCTCGGCGAGCGCGGGATGGCAGCAGGTGAAGATGAGACTGAGCCGTTCGTCGCCGATCGCGAGCAGGCTGTCCTCGGACGGATCCACCGCGACCTCCGGCTGTTCCCCGAGCTGAGCGAGCTTCTCCAGACCGCGGCGGGCCCGCCGGAGCCGGTCGATCGCGCTGTTGCGGGCGGCGGTCAGCAGCCACGCCACCGGATCGTCGGGCGGCTCGTCCCCCCAGGCGCGCAGGGCGAGCGCGCACGCGTCCTGCAGCGCGTCCTCGGCGAGTTCGAAGTCGCCGAGGACGCGGACCAGCGCCGCGAGCATCCGAGCCCGGTGCTCGCGGTAGGCCTCCCGCAGCAACGCCGAGGTCATGCCTGGGGAGACAGCCCGGGCACGGTGGCGACCGGGCGCACCTCGACGGTGCCGACCGCGGCCATCGGGCACAGCGCGGCGAGTTCCAGGGCTTCGTCGAGATCGCGGCAGTCGAGGACGTAAACGCCGCCGAGGTGCTCGTGGGTCTCCAGGAACGGCCCGTCGGTGATCAGCGTCTTGCCGTCGCGGACGCTGACCGTGGTCGCGGTGTGCTCGCCCTGCAGCGGATGCTCGGACACGAACGCCCCGCGCCGGCGGCATTCGTCGGCGAACGCGTTCACCCTGGCCAGCGCGTCCGGGAAGGCTGGATCGCCGGGTTCGGGACGGTCGCAGTTGTAGATCACCAGCAGGTACCGCATGTGTCCTCCGAGTGCCGGTCCGGCGTTGTCGTAGTGGAAGACGAACGCCTCGACCGTAACTCGACAGCGCGGACCGGGCTTCTCGGAAATTCCCGGAAAACGGAGAACGGCGGGCCCGGGGGAGCCCGCCGTTCTCCGTCAGGAGGGGATCAGCCCTTCTGCCACAACGCGGGCGCGTTGGGCGGTTCCCAGCCCCGCTGGGCGGTGTGGCCCTGCAGGCACACGTAGCTGACCCCGTTGAAGGTGACGCGCGTGCCGGCGGGGTACGACTTGCCCGCGGTCCAGGTCGTCCCGCCCGGCTGGCCGGTCGGCGACGTCGGACCCGTCGAGGGCCCGCCGGTCGGTGTCTGCTGGACGTTGAGCACGAAGTCGAACGCGGCCTCCTTGGCGTTGTTCGGGGCGTCGCGCACCGTCATGAGCAGCCGCGAGTCGAAGATCGTGTCGGTGTTGTTCCGCGGTTCGCCCGGGAAGTACAGCTGGGTCGTCAGGATCGGCTCCCCGGGGGCCTGCACCTTGACGTGGATGTGCCGCGTGCGGCCGGGGTACAGGCCGGGCACGATCGTGGTCAGCTTGAACTCGCCGAGATCGTTCGTGTACTGGTGGCCGCGGAAGTTGAAGCCGTCGTTGTCGTACGCGCCGTTCACGTCCGCCTGCCAGAAGTCCAGCAGCGCGCGGCCGATCGGCTGGCAGGACAGGCCGAACACGTACCCGCTCACGGTGAGCCGCTGGCCCGGGGTGTTCTGGTCGACGAGCACGCTGCGCTCGGGGGAGTCCGGCTTGAAGTACGGTCCCTCGGTCTGGTCGATCGTCGGCTCGTCGCCGTCGTGGCAGTACGGGGTCGGCTCGACCTTCTGCCCGCCGGCGAAATTCGTGCGGGCCAGCGCGGGACCGCCGACGAGTGCGACCGGCGCGGCGACTCCGGCGGCCAGCGCCGCCTTCAGCACTGCCTTGCGGCTGAACTTCCTGTCTTCGTCCATGCCTGCTCCTCGGTGGGGGCTCGGGATTCCCTTCGACGGTAGGGAGATCATCAGCCCGCAGCGATGGACGGAGTCCTGCAGTCGTGGTGAATCTTCGGGGCGGTGTCGCCGGTGCGGCGGAATCCGCCGGGGCTCAACCCGGTTTCGCGCCGAAAGAACCGACAAAAGTAGGCCGGATCGGCGAATCCGACGCGGCTCGCCACCTGCCGCACGGACAGATTCGTCCGCAGCAGGAACCGCTTCGCCTCCTGGGTCCGCGCCTCGCGCACCAATTCCGCCGCGGTGCGCCCGGTCGCCGCCTTGACGGCCTCGGTGAGGTAGCCGGGCGTGACGCCGAGCCGTTCCGCGTGCGCGCGCACCGACCACAGGCCCAGCTCCGATTTTTCGGCCTGCTGCGCGAATTCCGCCGCTACCGCGCGGGCGCGCGCGGGCGCCGGAGCGGGCGGGATCCCGGGAAGCCGCCCGGCGCGCACGATCAGCACGTGCAGCAGGGCGCGCAACACGGATTCGCCGTCCTCGCCGCCGCGGCGGAATTCTTCCTCGAGTTCGGCGATCAGCCGCGCGGTGCGGTCGTGTTCTGCCCGGTCCAGCTGCAGCCACGGCCGTTCGCGCAGCCTGCGCAGGGTTTCCCGGTCGGCCGGATGGTCGAAGAGGAAATCGTCGGTGAACAGCACAACCGATCCGGCGAGTTCGCGCGCCTCCCAGTGGTGCACCTGCCCCGGCGTGACGACGCCGAGGTGCGGCGGGCTCAGTTCCCACCGCGTCAGGTCGACGACGTGCGCGCCGGTCCCTCCGGTGACGAGCACGATCTCGTAAAACGTGTGCCGGTGCGGGAATTCCGCCCGCGACAGGGGCCCGACCGCGTCGAAGGACCCGACCGCGAACGGCACCGCGTCGGGTGCGGGCACCTCGAGCCGGTGCAGCGGTAGTTCCCCGGTTTTGACCGGTCGGCAGCACATTCCCGGGGGCACCGTCGTCCCACGCATCAGTCCGTCCTTTTCGCCGGGTTCGGAACGAAAAGTCTAGACCAATTTCTTCGCTCGCACCTCCGACGGAAGTATCAGTGCTGTGCCGGATGGTTACTGACCCGACCACAGTCACGGCCTATGACTTCGCCGCGACGGTTGCGTGCCGCTTCAGGGGCGGCCTGCTTTTGGCCGGATCAGTAACTGGGCGGAGTGACGCTGACGAGGAACCGAGCGGTCGTCCGGCCGTCGTTGCGGAAGCGATGCGGGACGGTCGAATCGAAATGGCAGCTGTCGCCGGTCTTGAGCACGTGCGTCTGCTCGCCGACCTGGACGGTCAGCCGCCCGGCGATCACCACGACGCATTCCTCGGACGGATGCGAGCGCAGTTCGTCGGACGACACGCCGCCCGGTTCGAGCACGCCTTCGAGCACCTCGAGCTTCGCGCCGCCCGGCGACGCGCGGGTGTAGGTGATCGCGTGGTGCGGCGACGAGATCCGGTACCGGTCGTCGTGCCGGATCACCGCGACGGTTTCCTCGTCCGGCTCCTGGAACAGGCTGAACAGCGGGATGTCGAGCACCTCGGCGATCCGCCGCATGGTTTCCAGGCTGGGGTCGGTGACTCCCCGCTCGACCTGGCTGATCAGCCCGGTCGACACCCCCGCCTGGTCCGCGAGCTGGCGCACGGTCAGCCCGCGCAGGGTGCGGAACTCGCGGATCCTCGTCACGGTCACCCGATCATTATCGTCAAACGCCGCTCCGGCGCAGGTCACCGACCTTGCCAGGTCCCGCTGGGCGGTCCCGCGCAGAGAACAAGGAGCCCCTCGATGACAGACTGAAGGTCCGTTCCTGGAGGGGGACCTGATGCTTCTCGACTGGACGCCACAGGCGGTCGTCTTCGACTGCGACGGCCTGCTGATGGACACCGAGCCCTGCTGGTCCGTCGCCGAAACGGAGCTTTTCGCGCGCCGCGGCCTCCCGTTCGGGCCGGAGCAGAAGGCGCTGGTCATCGGCAAATCAGTCGCCGCGGCCGCCGAAACCATGGCCGGGGTGTTCGGCGAACCGGGCAACGGTCCCGCGATCGCGGACGAGCTGCTGGCCATGGTGACCGAAGTGGTGTCCGCCAAAGCCGAAGCGATGCCCGGCGCGCACGAACTGGTCGAATTGGCCGCCGCCGCGGTGCCGGTCGCGGTGGCCAGCAACTCGCCCCGCGCGCTGCTGGAAGCCGCGTTGAAGCGAGGCGGCTTCGAATTCCGGATCAGCGTGGCCGCCGACGAGGTCGCCTCGCCGAAGCCAGCTCCGGAGATCTATCTGACGTCCTGCGCCCGCCTAGGCGTGGCTCCGGCGTCGGCCCTCGCGTTCGAGGACTCGATGACCGGCCTGCGGTCCGCCCGCGCCGCCGGTGTGCCCGTGGTAGGCGTCCCGACGTTGCCCGGTACCGAATTTCCCGCCGATCTCGTGGTTCCCTCCCTGCGCGACGCGGACCTCCTGGCCTGGCTCCGGCGGTGGCGGAAACCACGCGTCCCGCCCGCGTGAAGACCTGCCCGTCTCGTGATTGACTGGCCGGCATGGCCGTACTTCCGCATCCGGATGCTCGGGGTCCGCAGTGACCTCCGAACCGGCCGCGGCCACCCGTCCGCGCAACCGCAAGCAGCTCATCGTCGAAGCGGCGGGCCGCGCCTTCAGCGAACGCGGCTACCACGCGGCGTCCATGGAGGAGATCGCCGCCGCCGTCGGGATCACCGCGGCGGCGCTGTACCGGCATTTCCCGAACAAGTACGCCCTCTTCACCGAATGCGCCAACGTGATGGCCGACCGCCTGGTCGCCGCCCTCGACGCGGTGCCCCCGGACGCGCCAGCCGAGGCCGTTCTCCGCCCGCTGGCCCAGGTCACGGTCGCCCACCGCGAGTCCGGCGGCCTGTACCGCTGGGAAGCCCGCTACCTCGACCGAACGGACCGGCGCGCGCTGAGCGCGAAATTCGCCCAAGTCGTCGCCCGCGTGACAGACGTGGTGCGGCCGTCGCCGGACGCGGAGCTTCGCGCCGTCGCCGCGCTCGGCGCGATCGGCTCGATCACCATGCACCGCACGTCGATCGCCCACCTCCGCGCCGAGAACCTGCTGACCGAATCCGCCCTGCGTCTCGCCGCCGCGACGACCACCCCGGCCGCGCCCGCGGTGGAGCTGCCCGCCCAACCCGTTCCGCGAACCCGCCGCGCGCAAATCCTCGCCGCCGCCGTGCCGTTGTTCGAACGCGACGGATTCGCCACCGTCACGAACGCGCGAATCGCCGAAGCGGTGGGCCTGGTGCCGTCGGCGCTCTACCGCCATTTCCCGAACAAGGCCGAAATCCTGGCGGCTGCCTGCCTACAGGCCGCAGGCCTCCTGTCGCAAGCCGTGGAACAAAACCTCCACGGCACCACCGGTGCGGAAGCCTTGCCCGTGCTGGCCGCGACCTACGTGGCGTACAGCTTCGAACACACCGCACTGACCAACGTCGCCGCCGCCGAACTGGGCGGCCTGCCCGCCGCGTTGCAGCGCCCGCTGATCCTCGCCCAACGCGAGCACATCGCCGTCTGGGAGCAACAACTCCGCCTGGCCCGTCCGGATCTGGACGCGCACCAAGCCCGCGTACTGGTGCACGCGGGCTTCGGCGCGGTCGTCGAAACAGGCCGACGGCTGCGGTGGGAGGACACTCCCGGCCACCGCGCCGCCGCTACCGCATTTTTGCTGAGCGCACTGGGACTTTAAGCCCCCGGCCGATTCGCCGTCGGGAGCGTGATCGGAGTCTGCGTCGGCGAGGTCCCGTTGTTGAGGTACAGCATCGAAATCCCGCGGACGAACTGATCGAAGAGATAGAAACTGCCCGGCATGATCTTGGTCGCGCCTTCCCGGAACGCGACGTAGGCAGGCCATTCGATCCGGATCAACGCCGCCTGCGCGTAGTCGCGGGGGAGTCCGAGCCAATCGCCCATCTGGTCGTTGAGCAGATACCGCACCAGTTCGTTGACGAACCCGGAATCGAGCCCGAGCGTCGGCTTCTCGATATAACCGAGCAGCGTTTTCGCCAGGCTGACCCCTTCTTCGGTCGGCCCGAGCACCGGCCACAACATCTGCTGCGCCTGCGCTTCCGCGTCCGCCCACGTCCGCGGAATGAACTGCTCCTGCACGCCGAGCAGATGCAACGCGACCTGCCAGGCGTGCAGATCCGCGTCCTGCTCCGCCGCCGACAACGAGATATTCCACTTGAGCATGTTGCTGCGCGCGAACGTCGCCACCGAATGGAACGTCCGCAGAATGTCCCCGTTGCTGATCGGCTTGGGCTGATCAGCGCCCGCTTGGTATTTCGCCGACGTCGGCAGCAAATTCCGCACCATCGCATGCACCAGCCGCGTCTTGTTGGCGGTCACGACGAAATGCCCGTCCGGCGCCCAAGCTTTGGAGTTATGCAGGTCGTAGCCGAAGGTGAACGTCTTGGCCGCCCGCTGCTTCATGTCCGCGCCGCCGGCCGACCAGTAGACCGCCCGCGCCTCCCGCGGAATGACGGTGCTCATGATCCCGCTGCCGAGCGTCTCCGAGACGAACAGATAACTGCTCAACCGGGTGTAAAGCTTCTCCGAAGCGGCAAGCTTGGCCGGATCCGCCCACGACGGCAATTTATTGACCTGCTGCAGATACGCCACCAGATAATCCGGCATGCCAGGCGGCAACGGCGCGTTGTTGTCGATCCAGCCCTGCCAAGCCGTATTGACCGCCGCCACCTTGCCCTCTTTGAGCAACGCCGAGGCGACCGCGTCCGCGGTGTCGTCCCACACCTGGAACGGATCGGCCCCGCTGCCGCTCCCGGCGATCGACCCCGTGCCCGACCACGCCCACGCGGTGCCGGAGGTGCCCGCCATGCCCGCGATGCCCAACGCCGCGCCGAGGGTCAGCACCTTCCTTCTGCTGAGATTCTCCATGTACTTGTCTGCCTCTCTGGTAGGCGTCGTTGCCATCCCATCACCGGCCAGGGGCTGCTCGCGCCCCCTGTCGACAGTCTCGGAAGAAGTGATTTCTCATTAACATAACGGCGCCGGAACGCTGGTGGCAAGAGGTGTCGCCGCTCCGGATCAGCCGACGTGCCCGAACTCGGTATCCAGCGAAACGGAGCGGATTCGGTCGAGCAGTGCGGACTCAGCGCACGACGCGCAGATGCCGTCCGCCGGATCGGCCGAGCCGGCGATTGGCGTCCTCGACGGAAAACGCGTGCGGGTCGAACTCGCCGGGCGAAGCCAAGCCGAGCCAGTCGAGCATGCCCTCGTGCTCGTCGTCGTCCGGATCGGCCAGGATCGCCTTCAGTTCCTCGTAGCCGTAAGGGCCGCCGCAGTCCTCCGGCGGACACGCGCCTCGGCCGGCAGTGCAGATCGCTCCGGTCGTTCCGGCGTCGGCGGGCCGGATTTCCTCCAGCGTGAGCTCGTGCTCCCAGCCGTCGCCGAAGTCGTAGCCGTAGCGCAGCCGGTCGCCGACCTCGGTCAGCAGCTGGGACAGCCGCACCGCCCGCTCGTCGGCGTGCCCGAGGTCCGGGTCGGGCAATCCGTATTCGGCGCCGCCCGCGGAGAACACGTGCAGATGGCAGTCCTCCCAGCCCAGCGCGCTCTGGATCACGTGGTGCAGCTGGCCGAGGTCGAGATCGGCCGGGACCTCGAGGCGTCGCCACACCGGCGGGTTCGTCACCTCGAGCAGGGTGAGTTTGAGCTGGTATCGGGCGTCCGGGCGCACTGCCGCGACCGGTGGCCGCGCGCTCGTCCGGCCGGGCGCGTCCGGCAGCCTCCCGGCCGGCGCCTGGACCGGCAGGAGCTTGGCCAGCCGGTCGACTGCCGGATGGCCGGCGCCGGCCATCCGCGGCAGGATTTCCGTCAGTTGGGCACCCGCCTGGTCGGGGAGCAGCCCGGACAGCTCGGGCGCCAGCGCATCCCGCAGAGCGCCGAGCGCGTCCGCGGCGGTCCACGCCAGGTCGTCCTCGGAAGGCTCCGTCCCGTCCTGTTCGGCCAGCCAGATCCGCGCGTAGGCGCCGAACCCTTCGCGGCCCGCCCATTCTCGCCAAGCCGGGGCCGCGTCCGGGCCGCATTCGTGAGCCAGCGCCAGCGCGGCGAGCCGCTGCTGCCCCGAGGCGGATTCGCCGACGGCGAGCAGCTCGGCCGCTGCCTCGGCCGGCGCGAGGGCGGCCAGCCAGGGCCGGGCCATCAGCGCGGCGATCCGGTCGGGCAGCGCCGCCACCACGTCCACCAGCGTGGCCGCATCGGATCCGGGCGCCGGGGCGCTCTGGCGGAACAAGAAATCGGTGAGCCACTGCCCCAGCGGAGTCAGCTCGGCGGTGTCGCCGTGCCGCTCGGCGACACCGAACGCGGCGAGGGCTTCGACGATCTCGTCCGTCGTGGCCGCCAGATCCTCAAGAAGGCCGATGCCGGACGGACAAGTGCAGCCCACGGTGCCGTCGGCGAGAGGCCCCGCGATCTCCTCGCCGAGCTCGTCCATCGAGAGCAGGCCGCCCCGCTCGTACAGCGCGGCCAAGCCGTCCAGAAGCTCCGGATCGGGCTCGCCGACCTCCCCGGCCAGCCCGAAACACTCCAGCGTGCACCGGGTCCAGGCCGCCAGTACCTCGTCCGCGGCGCCCTCGGCCCAGGCCGCGAGCGCGGAGCCCGCCGTGGCCCGGCCCCGTTCCACCTCGACGAACCCGGCCGCCGTCGCGGCGAACCACGCTGCCACCAGTTGGTCGATGTCCAGCGCACTGCGCGGCTTGCGGGTAGGAAGTTCGATCCCGAGCAGGTCGCAAGCCTCGACCGCGGCAGCGGGCTTGAGCACTCCGCGAGCGGTCAGCGGCCGACCAGGCCCGACCCATTCGGCCAGCTTCGCCGCCTCGGCGAGCGCCGGACAGCTCCGTGCCGCCGACGCTAGCTCCTCGGGAGAGAAAACCGGCCCTCGTCCTTCCTCGCGGAATGGCATGGAAGCACCCTAGGGGGGAAACGGCGCCCAGACGATGTCAGGTGCCCGGCCTGCCCTGAACCCGAAGAACGACAAGCGGCCGTTCCGCACGCGGGTCAGGAACAGCAGACCTGGCCGGTGTCCGCATCCGGGGTGCAGCACGTCAGCGCGGAGGCACCGAAGGTCTGCGAGTCGGCCTTGACCGTATAGACCTCCCAGGGTTCCTGGCCGGGGCCGTGCACCCACACCTTGTCCTGGATCGCGTAGCAGCAGGTCGTGTCATCCTCGGTCAGCGTCTCCAGGCCCTCGCCGGTGAGGCGTTTGCTGGCTTCGCTCACCTGGTCGGTCGACTCCACCTCGATGCCAAGGTGGTCCAGGACCGTCGCCTGCCCCGGCTCTCCCTCCAGAAGCACGAGCTTGAGCGCGGGTTCGGCGACGGCGAAGTTGGCATACCCAGGCCGGAGTTTGGCCGGTTCGGCGCCGAACAGCTTCGAGTAGAAGCCGATCGAGCCTTCGAGGTCCCCGACGCGCAGCGCGAGCTGTACCCGTGACATCCCGTCCTCCTTGGATAGACGTTCATCAAAACAGTGCCGCGGCTTAGATTGTCCTCTACTTAGAAGCCTGTCAAGATAGACGCATGCCGAAACAGTTGCCGGTCGTCGCGCTGGACGACTGCTGTTCCCCGCTGGCTCGCGAACCGCTGGGCGAGGACCAAGCCGTCGAGCTGTCCAAGCTGTTCAAGGCGATGGCCGACCCGGTCCGGTTGCGGCTGCTGTCGCTGATCGCCTCCCACGCGGGCGGCGAAGCGTGCGTGTGCGACCTGACCGACGCGTTCGACCTGACCGGCCCGACCATCTCCCATCACCTCAAGGTGTTGCGCGAGTCCGGCCTGATCACCGGCGAACGGCGGGGGACCTGGGTGTACTACCGCGTGCATCCGGAGGTGCTGGCCCGGTTGTCGGCCGTGCTCGTCCCCGGCGACACTCCGGTCCCGGCATGACCGGCACGCACCCCGGGGTCGTCGGCAAACTGTCCACTTTGGACCGTTACCTGCCCGGGTGGATCGCGGCCGCGATGGTCGCCGGGCTGCTGGCCGGCCGGTGGATTCCGGGGCTGAACACCGCGTTGTCCGCGGTGCGGGTCGACGGGATTTCGCTGCCCATCGCGCTCGGGCTGCTGGTGATGATGTACCCGGTGCTGGCGAAGGTCCGCTACGACCGGCTCGGCACGGTGACGGCCGACCGGCGGCTGCTGTGGCCGTCGCTGGTGCTGAACTGGCTGATCGGCCCGGCGCTGATGTTCGCGCTCGCCTGGCTTCTGCTGCCGGATCTGCCGGAGTACCGGACCGGGCTGATCATCGTGGGCCTCGCTCGCTGCATCGCGATGGTGATCATCTGGAACGACCTGGCCTGCGGAGACCGGGAAGCGGCCGCCGTTCTGGTCGCGCTGAATTCGGTGTTCCAGGTGGTCATGTTCGGCGTCCTCGGCTGGTTCTACCTCGCCGTCCTGCCCGGCTGGCTCGGCCTTCCGCAAGCGGATCTGGCCGTTTCCGCGTGGCAGATCGCCAAGAGCGTGCTGGTGTTCCTCGGCATCCCGCTGCTCGCTGGCTACTTGTCCCGACGGCTGGGCGAACGCGCGAAGGGCCGCACCTGGTACGAATCCCGGTTCCTGCCGAAGGTCGGCCCGCTCGCGCTGTACGGGCTGCTGTTCACCATCGTGATCCTGTTCGCCTTGCAGGGGGACCAGATCACCAGCCGCCCGCTCGACGCCGCCCGGATCGCGTTGCCGTTGCTGGTCTACTTCGGACTCATGTGGGCCGGTTCCTACGCGCTCGGCAAGGCGGTCGGCCTGTCGTACGAACGAACCACGACGCTGGCGTTTACCGCTGCGGGCAACAACTTCGAACTCGCCATCGCGGTCGCGATCGCCACTTTCGGTGCGACCAGCGGACAAGCGCTCGCCGGGGTCGTCGGGCCGCTCATCGAAGTCCCGGTACTGGTGGCGCTGGTCTACGTGTCTCTCGCCCTTCGGCGGCGCTTCGCGCCCGTGCCCGCGGAGGTTTCTCCATGACCGTCCCCGAAGTTCTCTTCGTCTGCGTCCACAACGCCGGACGCTCGCAAATGGCGGCCGGGTTGCTGCACCATCACGCCCGCGGCCGGGTCCTCGTCCGCTCCGCCGGATCCGCGCCGGCCGACACGATCAACCCCGCCGTGGTCGCGGTCATGGCCGAACTCGGCATCGACCTGTCCCGCGAACTCCCGAAGCCGTTGACCGCCGAGGGCGTCCAATCGGCGGATGTAGTCATCACCATGGGCTGCGGAGACGCCTGTCCGGGGTACCCCGGCAAGCGCTATCTCGACTGGAAGCTGGACGATCCGGCAGGCCTCCCGGCCGACCAGGTCCGCCCGATCCGCGACGAGATCGACCGGCGGGTCCGGGCTTTGCTCGCCGAGCTGGTCAGCTGAAGGAGGCTGACGTGCCGGACCGTGCCGCCGCGGAGACCTGCGCCGGTTGATTTCGGGCGCTCGCGGACCCGACGCGCGTCCAGATCCCGCACCTGATCGCCTCGGCGATCATCCGCGCCGACAAACCGGCCTGAAAACGGGACGGCGGCCGAGGAATCCCTCGACCGCCGTCCCGGGTCTATCCGACCTTACCGATCACACGTCGTAGTACAGCGAGAACTCGTACGGGTGCGGGCGAAGCCGCAGCGGGTCGATTTCGTTTTCGCGCTTGTACTGGATCCACGTCTCGATCACGTCGGGCGTGAAGACGCCGCCCTCGAGCAGGTAGTCGTGGTCCTGCTCCAGGGTGTCCAGCACGGTGCCGAGGTCGCCCGGGACCAGCTTGACGTTCTTGGCCTCCTCGGGCGGCAGCTCGTAGAGGTCCTTGTCGATCGGCTCCGGCGGCTCGATCTTGTTCTTGATGCCGTCGAGCCCGGCCATCATCATCGCGGAGAACGCCAGGTACGGGTTGCCCGACGAGTCCGGGCAGCGGAACTCGGCGCGCTTGGCCTTCGCGTTGTTGCCGGTGATCGGGATGCGGACGCAGGCGGAGCGGTTGCGCTGCGAGTACACCAGCGAAACCGGGGCCTCGAAGCCCGGCACCAGGCGGTGGTAGGAGTTCACCGTCGGGTTGGTGAACGCCAGCAGGCTCGGGGCGTGCTTGAGCAGGCCGCCGATGTAGTGCCGCGCCGTGTCGGACAGGCCCGCGTAGCCGGACTCGTCGTGGAACAGCGGCTGGCCGTCCTTCCACAGCGACTGGTGGCAGTGCATGCCCGAGCCGTTGTCGCCGGCGAGCGGCTTCGGCATGAACGTCGCGGTCTTGCCCGCGGCGAACACGGTGTTCTTCACGATGTACTTGAACAGCTGCAGGTCGTCGGCAGCGTGCAGCAGCGTGTTGAACTTGTAGTTGATCTCCGTCTGGCCGGCGGTGCCCACCTCGTGGTGCGCGCGCTCGATCTCGAAGCCGGAGTTCGTCAGCTGGCGGACGATGTCGTCGCGCAGGTCGGCGAAGTGATCGACCGGCGGGACGGGGAAGTAGCCGCCCTTGAACCGGGTCTTGTAGCCCTGGTTCCCGCCCTCGGTGTCGGCGCCGGTGTTCCACCAGCCCTCGATCGAGTCGATCTCGTGGAACGACAGGTGCTCGGCGTCCTCGAAGCGGACCGAGTCGAAGATGTAGAACTCCGCCTCCGGGCCGAAGTACACGTTGTCGGCGACGCCGTACTCCGAGATGTACTGCTCGGCCTTGCGCGCGATGTTGCGCGGGTCGCGGCTGTAAGCCTCCCGGGTGAACGGGTCGTGCACGAAGAAGTTCAGCGAGAGCGTCTTCGCCTTGCGGAACGGGTCGATCCGCGCCGTCTCGGGGTCCGGCAGCAGCAGCATGTCGGACTCGTGGATCGACTGGAAGCCGCGCACCGAGGAGCCGTCGAAGGCGAGACCCTCTTCGTACGCCTCCAGGTCGAACGCCTTCGCGGGCACCGTGAAGTGCTGCATGACGCCCGGCAGGTCGCAGAACCTGACGTCGATGGACTCCACCTTCTCATCGGCGATGAGGCGCTGAATGTCGTCTGGAGTAGTGGGCACCCTCGGTGACTCCTTCTCGTTCGTTACCGGCGGCTGTACTCTCTTCGGCTCACGCTAAGAGGGCGGTGTTGCCCGACCGTCACCCGAATGTTTCGCGGGTGTTAACGGGCCGCCGTCACTGCCCAGTCGACCAGGCCGGATGTGGTCCGCGCCACCGGCATACCCTGGACGGGTGGCGAGATGGACGGGTGAATGGCTCCCGGGCACGGGCGACGGCTCCACCGCGGCGGGTCCGCGCGAGGCCCCTAAGTGGCGCGGCGAGTCGATGGGCCTGCCCGAATCCGGGGTGGGCGCGGTGGCGGGCGGCGGTCCGCGTTTCCTCGCGCTCGTCCTCGACCTCGTGCTCGCTTCCCTGATCACGGCCCTGTTCGTGCGCTACGACCTGCAGAACGCCGCCGCGATGCAGACGTTCAACCTCTGGGCGGGTGCGGTCTGGGCGGTCATCACGGTCATTCCGGTCACGTTCTTCGGCTTCACCCCCGGCATGGCGGCGCTCGGCATCCGGGTGGCCCGTCTGGACGGGGCGGCCATGGTCGGCCCCTGGCGCGCGCTCGTGCGGATGGTGCTGACCGCGCTGCTGCTCCCGCCGCTGGTCCGCAACGCCGACGGCCGCAACTGGCTCGACCGCGCCACCAACACCGTCGTCATCCGGATGCGCTGACCCCGGACGCGAAAAACCCCCGGCCGCGGCAGGCCGGGGGTTCTCTGGAAACAAGCGTCAGCGACGGCGGATAGTGCGCTGCACGTTCCGCATCTTCGCGCCCGCGGGCATCGGGCCCTTCGGCATCGCCGCGCCGCGCGAACCGAGCGCGGCCAGCTTCGCCTCGAGGGCGTCGATCTGGGCCGGCTTGAGGTTGCGCGGCAGCTTCGTCAGATGCGACTGCAGCTTCTTGAGCGGGACCTGCTTGTCCTCGTGGCCGATCGTCACGTCGTAGATCGGGGTGTCGCCGACCAGCCGCGACACGCGCTTCTTCTCCTGCGCGAGCAGGCCCTTCACGCGGTGCGGCGCGCCTTCGGCCACGAGGATCACGCCGGGGTGGCCGAGCACGCGGTGGACGGCGTCGAGCTGGGTCGTCGCGGCGACGGTCGGGGTGACCTTCCACTTGCCGCGCATGTTCTCCAGCGCCCAGGCCCCCGCGCCGGGCTGGCCGTCGGCCTTCCCGTAGACGGTGCGCTGCACGCGCCTGCCGAAGATGATCACGGCGAGCAGGATGCCGAGCACGACGCCCAGCGGCAGCAGCGTCCACTGGATGCCGAAAATGAGGCCGATGCAGAACAGCACACCGGCGACCACCACGATCGAACCGACCATCCAGGGGATGAGCATCGGGTCTTCGCGGCGCTGCATCTTGAACGCCTCGAACAGCTGCCCGCGCCGGGCCTTGCTCGCCGCGCGCTTTTCCCGCTTGGCCTGCTTGGCCGCTTCCTTGTCCTGCTTGCCCGCCATATGACCAGGATACGGCCGCGTGCCCGGCCGGGAATCCGTCGGCCCCCTCTGCGAGGATCGCGGGGTGGCCATCGCATCGTCTCCCCAGAGCCGGCAGAGCCGCGCGAGCCTGCTCGACGGGCTTGATCCCGAACAGCGCGCCGCCGCGGCGGCCCCGCGCGGCCCGGTGTGCGTCCTCGCCGGCGCGGGCACCGGAAAGACCCGGACGATCACGCACCGCATCGCCCACCTGGTCCGTTCGGGCCACGTCGCGGCCGGGCAGGTGCTGGCCGTCACCTTCACCACGCGCGCGGCGGGGGAGATGCGCACCCGGCTGCGCGGCCTCGGGGTCGACGCGGCGCAGGCGCTGACCTTCCACGCCGCCGCCCGCCGTCAGCTCCGCTACTTCTGGCCGCGGGTCGTCGGCGACCGGCCGTGGGACCTGATCGACAACAAGTTCCGGCTCGTCGCCCAGGCCGCCCAGCGCGTCCGGCTGAGCACCGAGACCGAGGTGCTGCGCGACCTGGCGAGCGAGATCGAGTGGAGCAAGGCGTCGCTGGTCTCGCCGGACGACTACCCGTCGGTCGCCGCGCGGATGCAGCGCGACACTCCCGCGCCGGTCGCGCAGGTCGCCGAGGTCTACCGCTGGTACGAGGAGCTGAAGACGAACGCGCAGGTCCTCGACTTCGACGACCTGCTCCTGCAGACCACCGCGGTGCTGGAGAAGCACGACGCGGTCGCCGCCGAGTTCCGCGACCGGTACCGCTGCTTCGTGGTCGACGAGTACCAGGACGTCACGCCATTGCAGCAGCGCCTGCTCGACGCGTGGCTCGGCGGCCGCGACGACCTCACCGTCGTCGGCGACGCCAACCAGACCATCTACTCGTTCGGCGGCGCCTCGCCGAAGTCGCTGCTGGAGTTCACGCGGCGGTTCCCGGAGGCGACCGTCGTGCGCCTCGAACGCGATTACCGGTCCACCCCGCAGGTCGTCGCGCTCGCGAACCGCGTGATCGGGGCCGCGCGCGGCCGTCCCGCCGGGTCGCGGCTGAAGCTCATCGGGCAGCGGCCGGACGGCCCGGAGCCGCGGTTCGCGGAATACGAGGACGAGGCCGCCGAGGCCAGCGCGGTCGCGCGGCGGGTCCGCGAACTGCTCGACGCGGACGTGCCGGCGAGCGAGATCGCGGTGCTGTTCCGAGTGAACGCGCAGTCGGAGGCGTACGAGCAGGCGCTCACCGAAGCCGGGATCCCGTACCTGGTCCGCGGCGGCGAGCGGTTCTTCCAGCGCACCGAGGTGCGGCAGGCGATGGCGGCGCTGCGCACGGCGTCGATGGAGCCCACTTCGCTGGAGCTGGTCACCGCGGTGCGCTCGGTGCTCGCGCGGGTCGGGCTCACCGAGCAGCCGCCGTCGGGCGGAGCGGCGAAGGAGCGGTGGGACGCGCTGCTCGCGCTGGTGGAACTGGCCGAGGAGCTGGCGGCGACGGTCGAGGACGCGGACCTGCCGCGGTTCGTCGCGGAACTCGAACAGCGCGCGGCAGCGCAGCATCCGCCGACCGTCGAGGGAGTGACGCTCGCGTCGCTGCACGCGGCGAAGGGCCTCGAGTGGGACGCGGTGTTCCTCGTCGGGCTGTCCGAGGGCACGATGCCGATCCTGCACGCGGACGGCGACGACGCCGCGATCGAAGAGGAACGGCGGTTGTTCTACGTCGGCGTCACGCGGGCCCGGGAGCACCTGTCGCTGTCGTGGTCGCTCTCGCGCGGGCCGGGCCGGGGACGCAACCGGCGCCGTTCGCGCTTCCTGTACGGGCTGATCCCGGAGGACCACCCGGCGGCGCGCGTCGCCCGTTCGCAGCAGACGGCGAAGCCCGGGTCGAAGGTCGCCCGCTGCCGGCTGTGCGGGGGTCCGCTGGTGCAGACCATGGAGGTCAAGCTCGGCCGCTGCGGGAAGTGCCCGTCCACAGTGGATGAGGAACTGCTGGAGAAGCTGAAGACGTGGCGCGGGGAGCGTTCGCGGGAGTTGAAGGTGCCCGCGTTCGTCGTGTTCACCGACGCGACGCTGATGGCGATCGCCGAACAACGGCCGACCGACGACGGCGCGCTGGTGTCGATCTCCGGCATCGGCGCGACGAAGCTGGAACGGTTCGGCGCCGAGGTGCTCGACGTGGTCCGGTCGTCCATGCGATCTTGACCGCGTCTTCGCGGTGATCGATGCGGCGAACCTGCAGCTCGGAGGCAATCTTCAGCTTTTCGGCAGAGATTTGGGAAAATAAGTTGCCCCGGTTGCGCCGGGGCGCATAACCTGCGTAGGCACCCGGGCGAGAGCCCGGTCTGGGGAAGAACACGACGGTTGCCGCCTCGAGCGGCGCAGTCCGACAGAGAAAGGCGGTGCCGGTGAAATGATCAGCAATCTGAAACTCGCTAACCCTGGCACCGGTCTGTCCCTCTGCATGACCGCTGACGCCCCGCGCCAGGGCACCGGTGTGTCCACGTTCGCGCACATCGACGGAATGCGTCGTCACCTCGACGGATTGCGTCGCATCGAGCGCAACGGGGCCCCGGCCGGCATCACTCACGCGAGCGCCGCCGTTGTTGCCGCGTACCCGCAGGTTGATGTCGATCTGCCGACCATCAAGCAGTTCCGTGTTCCGTTGTCACTACGGGAGCGAAGTTCCTGACCTGCGTCAGGACATGAGGCTCACGAAGGCCGCGGAACCGGTAACCGGATCCGCGGCCTTCGTGTTTTTTGGCTGCACAACACAAAGGAACAAGTTGTCCAGTTCGATCGCCCACCGTCACACCACCACCGCACCGCAAAGGAGCACGGAAATGTCATCCGCCATCGCCCTAGCCGAGGGCCCCTTAGCCGAAGGGTTCGACATCGGCGACCTGCTCGACGGGGTCGCGGAACCCGAACTGCCCTGCCGCTCGCGCGACGCGGACCTCTGGTTCGCCGAATCGCCCGCGGAACTCGAGCGGGCCAAGGCGTTCTGCGCCAGCTGCCCGGTCCGCGAGGCCTGCCTCGCGGGCGCACTCGCCCGGCGTGAGCCGTGGGGTGTCTGGGGAGGCGAAATCTTCGAGCGCGGCGCGGTGATCGCCCGCAAGCGGCCCCGTGGCCGTCCGCGCAAGAACGCCGCCCTCGAACCCGCCGCAGCAGCCCGGAGCGCAGCCGCATGACCGTCAACGTCATCACCACGCGCGATTTCGAGGCCCGCACGGCGAAACCGGTGCGCGTCCAGCCGAAACCCAAGCAGAACAAGTCTCAGGAGACCACGAAGATGTTGCTTCACGAAGAACTGTCCCGAGCGCGAATACGCGACCTGATAGCCGAACACGAAGCCCAACGCCCGTGGCGCCAAGCGCGAGCAGCGCGCCGCTGGTCGCGGGTAGCCCGCTGGGCAGCCAGCCGAGCGGAGCGGCACCAACCACCGAACTAATCACGGCACGGCCAGGTCAGGCAGGCCCGGGTTTCCTCCCGGTTGCTTGCCTGACCGGCTCGCTGTGTCCGGGAGCCCGGCACCAGCCCCGCCCGGGATCGCCTCCGATCCCGTAGCGGTGTCGGCTGCCCGGACGTTGCTTTTCGCCGATTCCTCGTCCTGACTCGATTCCGCGCAGCCTCATTGCCGCGGCGCGGCGATCATGCGCGGATCGGGTTTTGTTCGCCTGTCACCCAGTTGCGAGCTGGGTGACAGGCGTCGGTCTCGTTGCGTCGCTCAACTGCGAACGCGTGGCCCACGGGGAGGGCCAGCGTCCGACCGTTCCTGCGCGATCTTCGCCGGGAACGAGCCTGGAAGGTCCGTCGGGGGGACAGTCCAGGCTTGTTCCCGGCCGGGAACCGCGAACCGGTGTTCAATGAGCCCGTGTCCGGACATACGCACGACCACATCGACTGGGCTGACCGGCTGGCCCTCCTCCGCGCAGCCGACGCCCTCGACGCTCCCGCCCACGCCGCCATCGCCGCCCGCCTGGCCGCGAAACTCCCCGCCAACCCGACGGTGCTCGACCTGGGCTGCGGAGCCGGTGGCATGAGCACCCACTTCGCCCGAGCCCTGGCCGCCCGGAACGGCGGCACCATCGTCCTGGTCGACGCGACGCCCGAACTACTCCACGAGGCCGAACGCGCCGTACGCGCCGCCGCGCAGGACAGCCAGGCACGCTCAACGCACCCGGGCAACGACGGTGCGCCCGACGGAAGCGCTGCCCCATCGGACGGCCATCTCGCCGCAGCCGACGGCACCGCACTGGCAGCCAAGGGCCTCGTATCGGCAGTCGGTGGCGCCGCATCGACTGCCGAATGCCCCGCACCAGCAGCCGGTGGCACCGCATCGACCACCGGGGGTGCCGCACCGGCAGCCGACGGCCCCGCACCGGCAGCCAAAGGCCCCGCGCCAGCAGCCGGTGGAACCGCGTCGGCCGCCGAAGGTACTGCAGCGGCAGCCGACGGCCCCGCACCGGCAGCCGGTGGAACCGCGTCGGCCGCCGAGGGCGCCGCATCGGCAGTTGAGGTTCGCGCAGTCGTTGCCGATCTCGCTGACAGCGCCCTGCCCGATTTGCTGCCCACCGCGGATCTCGTATGGGCGTCGCGCGTCGTGCATCACCTTCCGGACCAGCAGGCCGCGATCGGCACGGTTACCGCGATCGCGCGAAGTGGTGGCGTGGTCGCGCTCGCTGAGGGTGGATTGCCTTTCTCTTGCCTCCCTTGGGATCTAGGACTCGGACGGCCTGGTCTCGAAGCTCGCTTGCAGGCCGCGCAGGCGGAATGGTTCGTCGGAATGCGCGAGGGCATCGACGGTGCCGTGCCGATGCCGTACGGCTGGCCAGTCGCGCTCGAACGCGCCGGACTCGCTGACGTCGGCTCGTTCAGCGCACTGGTGGATCACCCCGCACCGGGACCCGACGGTCTCACTGACTACGTACACCACCACCTTTCCCGTCTCGCGACCCACGGTGCCGACCACCTCTCGGATGACGACCGCGCGACATTGGCTTCCCTTCTCGATCCGGACAGCTCCCACTACCTCGGCAACCGCCGAGACCTCTTCCTGCTCGGCGTACGCACCGTCCACCACGGACGCCGGCCATGACCGCGCCCGACCCCACCTGCTCGTGGTGCGGCCGAGCCCGCGCCGCCGAAACCGACCCGCTCGCGACCCTGGCCTGGGTGAGCACCAAGGAAAACGGCGAGCAGCGCTGGCTCTGCCCGGACTGCGCGCGCAACCACGTCCGGGACATCGAAGGCAAGCTGCCCGACGAGTACTGGTGATCAGACCACCCGAACCTCGCTTTCGAGGACGTCGGAACGCCACGAGACATGGTCAAGAAACTTCGGGGAGGTCTGTCGATCGCCGCTGCGGTAGTTCGACGCGTAGTCGAAGACACCACACGATCACTGGCTACCTGCTCATTAAGGACCTCCCATGACTGAACTGAACCCCGAACGCACCCGGCGCGCGATCGTCGACCACACCCGGCGCCTGGCGGAAGCAGCCGTCGCCGCCGGACCCGAGGCCGCGGTGCCGACCGCCCCGAAGTGGGCTGTCGCTGACCTGGTCGCGCACGTGGGCCAGACCCAGCACTGGGTCGCGGAGATCATCGAGCGGCGCATCACCGACCCGGCCCAGCTGCCCACCGAGATGGCCACGCCGCCCGCCGACTCCCGCGAATGGCAGGACTGGCTGTCGGAGTCCGCACTGCGGGTCGCCAGCGCGTGCTCGGACGACGCGCTCGACGCGCCGGTCTTCAACGCCTCGGGTGACGCACGGTCGGGGACACAGTTTTGGATGTCCAGCATGCTCAACGAAGCGGTTGTCCACGGTTTCGACGCCGCCAAAGCCGCGGACCGACCAGTCGACGTCGACGCCGACGTCGCAGCCGCGCTCATCACCAACCACCTCACCATGCTCACCTCGCCCACCTGGGAAATGCAGCGTCCTGTATCCGCGCACGCCATCCGGGGCACCGGGCAGACCCTGCAGTGGCTGGCCACCGATATCGCCGACGGCGCGTGGTTCGTCGAACGGCGTCCGGAGGGTGCGTCGTGGCAAGCCGGAAACCGCGCGGCCGACGTGACGATGACCGGACCGGCTCAATCGCTGTTGTTCCTCTTGACCCGACGGCTCCCGCTAACCGACCGCGACAGCACCGGCATCAGCGTCGAAGGCGACACCACCCTCGCCCAGCACTGGCTGGACAACACCGCCCACGCCAGCGACTGACCCCTCCCACCGCAACGTCCGCGAGTTTCCGCGAACAGCCGAGCGAGATGACGCGATGGCTTGCGGGAGACGGAAGTTGCAGTGGGTTACGTCGACTCAACCCACCGCGGTCCGCCAACCGAGTCCTGCTCGCAAACCACGGTCAGTGCCCATTTGCGACCACGCATAACGACGTCCGCACGCGTTGAAG
This sequence comes from Streptomyces sp. AA4, assembly GCF_000158875.1. Taxonomy (NCBI): domain Bacteria; kingdom Bacillati; phylum Actinomycetota; class Actinomycetes; order Kitasatosporales; family Streptomycetaceae; genus Streptomyces; species Streptomyces sp. AA4. The sequence continues at coordinate 978,847 of NZ_GG657746.1, forward strand.
ACACGTTGAGCGCTGGTGGCGGCCGGATCCCGTTGCGCGGTCCTCGACGTGGTCGCAGCCGAGGGCAGCCGTTGAATTTCAGGCGGGAGCGCCTTGGCGGAGTCGTCGCGGGGGAGCAGGTGAGCGCTGTCGGGGCTCTGCGCCGAGGAGCATCTCTATCAAGTTCGGCTCATGCGGCGTTCCCTGTCTTGTAGACGGCGAGCACTTTCGGCCGGGGCGTGCGCGCCGCGTGGCGGTAGGCGTTCAGGAGTTCTGCGCTCATCTCCTCCGGAGATTCCCGGAGTTGAAGTGGCGTGCACCGAAACAGCACGGTGCCGGTCGCGGCGAGGGCGAGGTGGCTGAAGTCCTCCGGGCCAGCCGCGGTGCGATAGCGCCATGCCAGGCCGATTTCGTCCCACCACGCGTCTGCGGTGCCGAGCCGGCGGCCGCGGCGGTCGCAGACTGCAACGTTCCATTGCGGGGTAGGCAGTGGAGTGCGCTGGAGGACCCGGAGTGCTTGCCCGTGCGCGAAGGTTTCTTGGTCGTCCAGGTTGCGCAGGACGGTGCGGACGGCTGCCGTGCCGCGCTGGTTTCCGGTGTTCAGTACGGTCGTCAGCTCGGCGCGATCGGCCAGGCCCCAATACAGCGGCAGCGAGACCAGCCTCGCGATCTCGTCCGGATCGTGTTCCCGCCGGGCAAGATCCAGGGCGGCTCGGGCGGCGCTGGCGTAGGGCAGGCCGTCGATGAGGATCGCTTTGGGCATCCGGGCGGTGCGGTAGGTGATGATGCTCGGTTCGTTGGACGGCCTTCGGTTGTGGGGCACCAAAAGGTGGATTTCCGGAGTCCGCGGATGGCTGATTCCGTGTGCGCACAACGCATCCGTGCCCGTGATGATGGTTCCGGGACCGAACCGCGCCACCGCGGCGTGCAGGAGTTCTTCGCGGCTCGGAGGTTTGTCGTGCACGAGATACACGCCGGAATACACCTGTCGCCACGGCCCGCCCGGGCCGGAGAGCTGTGCGGCTCTTCGGTCGGAAATTCCTGCGACGCGCAGGTGCCGTCGGTGGAGCACGCCGTGGGAAACGAGATCACCGAAAGCGAGGGAATCAGTGCTTGTAGTAGTCGTCATGCATCGAGAATGCCGCCTTGATCAACTGCGCGAAACCACTCCGCGCAATCTGTGGACAACTCGGCGTTGCCGCCCCGCCTTGTGGATAACTCAGGCGGCGAACCCGGGCTGCCAGCGTTCCACGATGCCGCGAGCCGGGATCTCGGCGTCGAGCTGGCACAGGATGCCCGTCGAGCCCGCCGTGACCCGGTGGATCATCAGGTACTCCGGCGGCAGGTTCAGCGAGCGGCCGACGTGGAAGTCGTTGCTGCGCGAGTCGCCGACGCGTCCCGCCTGCCGTTGCATCCAGCGGCGCGTGAAGTGGAACGTCGGCTCGGCCAGCGGTTCGGTGAACGGCGCGAGATAGGCGAGCACCTCGTCCGCTTCCAGCGACGAATCTGCCCGCACGAAACGGTTTTCGCGCAACAGCCGCATCAGCTCGTCGGAGTGGCCGTCGAGGGCGAGCCGCGTGATTTCGCCCAGGTGCCGCGGAATTCCGTGCGGAAGCTTCGCGACGCCGCCGAAATCGATCACGCACAGCCTGCCGTCGCTGGTGAGCATGAAGTTGCCGGGGTGCGGGTCGGAGTGCAGCAGGTGCGCCCGCGCCGGCGACGAGTAATGGAACTCCGCGAGCAGCCGCCCGGACAGGTTGCGGGTAGCCGGGTCGCCGTCCGAGATGATCTTGGCCAGCGGGGTTCCGGTGGCCCATTCGCTGACCACGACCTTGGGCGCGCTCGCCACGACGCGCGGGATCAGGAACTCGGGGTCGCCCTCGAACGCCTTCGCGAACGCGCGCTGGTTGTCCGCTTCGGCGAGGTAGTCGAGTTCCTCGTCCATCCGCTCGGCCAACTCCGTGAGCAGCGGCTTCACGTCGGTGCCGGGGATGAATGCCTGGAACAGCCTGCTGAAGCGCTGCAACTGGCGCAGGTCGCTGCGCAGTGCCTCGTCCGCGCCCGGGTACTGGACCTTGACCGCGACCTCGCGACCGTCGTGCCAGGTCGCGCGGTGCACCTGGCCGATGCTCGCCGCGGCGGCGGGCTCGTCGTCGAAGTGCGCGAACCGGCCGACCCACGACCTGCCCAGCTGCTCGGCGAGCACGCGATGGGTCTGGCGGGCAGGCATCGGCGGCGCGGCCGACTGCAGCTTCGTGAGCGCCTCCCGGTACGGCTGCGCCATGTCGTCCGGCACCGCGGCCTCGAACACGCTCAGCGCCTGGCCGAACTTCATCGCGCCGCCCTTGAGCGTGCCCAGCACCTCGAACAGCTGCTCAGCGGCCTTGGCCGAGAGCGTCGCGCTCACCTGCTCAGCGCTCTGCCCGGCCAGCCGCTTGCCCCAGCCGCCCACGGCTCGTCCGGCGATGCCGAGCGGAAGGCTCGCCAGCTTCGCCGTACGGGCAGCGCCGCGGCGCGGCATGGCGGAATCGCGGTCTCCGGTGCGGTCGCGAAAGTCGGTCACTCTGCGATTCTGCCTTGGCGAGCACGACGCCCGCAGCCCGCTGACGGCACCCAGGTGTGTCCTACGTCTCTTGCAGTACCTCCTTGGGTGCCTCGTCCGGAGCTTCTTCGACGGGCACTGGCGCTCCGCAGCCGCAGTCCGGGTGCGGCTCCCAGCGCCGGCGGTGCACCTTTCCGTCGAAGTTGTCGATCTCGAGCGCGGCGTTCCAGGTCGGCGGCGGGGTTTCGCTCGGCGAGAGCAGCCGCATCGCCTGCGCGACGGCGAGCGAGGCGCACGCGTGCACCGCCCCGAGATCGGCCCGCGGAATCCGGCCTACCAGCTGAGTCGCGATCCTCGGCCAGGACAGATCCGCGTCGGTCCGGTGGAGGTCACAGCACCGGAGGCAGGCGCTGCGGCCAGGCACCACGAGCGGCCCGACGATGCCCGTGCCCTCGCACACCCGGACCGGCAGGTGCGAGGTGGCCGAATCGACGAGTTCAGCCACCTCTTCCGGCGGCGGGACGAGCGTGTCGGTGAGCAGCACGAGGTCCGGGAGGCGGCGCTGGTTGCGGGCGGTGATGACGTCCGGTGCGACTCGGGCGACGACGGACCGGATCGCCCGCTGCCGGGGTTGCCCCAGCTCAGCGGGGGTGAAGCCGGAACCGAGGTCGGCTTCGGTGACCCGGCCGGACGCTCGGACGTCGAGGTGCCCGACTCCGGACGTCGCGAGCAGCGCGGCGACTGCCACGGCGATCCGTCCGCTGCCGTGGACCGCGATCAGGCTCTGCCCGCGACGGTCTGTGAGCGCCGGCTGGTAGTGCCGAGCCCGCAGTGACCACAGGCCGGTCTCGACCCGTTTCGCGTTCTTCTTCGCCGCTTCGGTGACCAGGCCGAGCGCGGAGAGTTGTTTCAGCAGCAGATGGAACTGGTCCCGGTGTTCGCCTACAGCGAGCAGGACGTCCTCGAGCGCGCGCCGTCCGTCGAGCCTGCGCACGCTGTCGACGATCGCCGGGGGCAAGCCGTTGGCGATGATGCCGTGACGGGGGTCGAGGCCGAACTGGATCTCGTCGCCGTCGCGTTCGAGCACGTGGATGCCCGGAAGCAACGTCGGATACGCCGGGAGGAGCACGTCCGGCGGCGGAACACTGGACAGGGTCATGCGGTCAGCTTGGCAGCTCCGCAATGCCACTCGCGGGTGAGAAGCCGAGTTGTCCACAGGGAAATCTTGTTGTGGACAAGTCAGGGCTGTGACCTTTCGGCGCTCCAAGTTGTCGGTGCTGAGCCTTACCGTTGTCGAGTGGTCGAAGCACGGATGCCCTCCCTGAGAGGCAGGGGCGAGAAAGCCCCGTCGGACACTTCTCAACACAAGGTCGAGGTGCGGCGCAGCCAGCGCAGGCACCGGACGGTCACCGCGTACTGGAACGACGACACCTTGGTCGTCCAGATCCCGGCACGGATGACGCGCGAGGAAGAGAAACACTGGGTCGCGGAGATGGAGCGCAGGCTGCTGCGCCCGGGAGGACGGAAGACGGCGCCGCCGAGGGCGTCGGACGCGGCGTTGCTGGCGCGCTGCGCCCTGCTCGGGGCGAAATACCTGGAGGGCAAGGCGCTGCCGTCCAGCGTGCGGTGGGTGCCGCCGATGCGGACCAGGTGGGCGTCCTGCACGCCGGTGGACGCGACCATCCGGGTCAGCGAGCGGCTTCAGCGGGTGCCGCAATGGGTGCTGGACTACGTGCTGGTCCACGAACTGGCGCACCTGAGGGAGCCGGGGCACGACGCGGCGTTCTGGGCGTTGGTGAACCGGTATCCGAAGACGGAACGCGCGATGGGGTATCTGGAGGGGCTTTCGGCGGCTGCGGGGTGGGGGATTTCGGAGGAGGACTGAGTCGGTGGCTGGGCCTGGGTGGGTCGGCGGATGGCTGTGCTGCGGCTGTGGAGGGGGCGGAGGAGGGCTGGCGAGCGGCGGATCTCGGAGGAGCGCGGGGTGACTGGGTGTGCTGCGGTGCGAATCCCGCGCGCAAGCTGCTGCTCAGCTCAACCTGGCGTGATGGCTCGCGGTCGGTTGGCGATGGTGGGTGACTGGGGTGTCTGACCGGGTTGGCTGGCGGGGCGAAGCCAGCGGCTCGAACGGCGGTGGAGCGGTCGCGCGGGAAGGCTCGGCGCGGCGGATTTCCCGGCTGTGCTTAAGGCTGGTGCGCCCGGCGGCGGTAGCAGCGATGAGAGAGGTGGGGATTTCTAGCGGAGCGGAGTGGTCTCGTGAGGCTGGGGTGCTCAGCGGTACCGAGATGAGAGGTGGGGACTACCTGCGGAGCCGTGTCCGTGGGCGGGAGTGCGAGCTGAAAACGCCGCGCGGACCGTCTCAACCAGGTGAGGCGGTCCGCGCGGCGGGTGTCAAGCGGTAGCGCAGCCAGGGCCTAAGGCGACCCAGCCGACCAGCGGCGTCAGGAAGGCGAGTCGCCCCCGTCGTCCTTCTTCCCCTCGTCCTTCGGGGTCTCGCCGCTCTTGTCGTCGGCGTCCTGGGCCTCGCGGGCCTCCCGCTCGGCCTTCTCCGTGCGTTCCAGTTCCGCCATCGGGTCCAGGTCCGCGTCGAGAGCCGTCGGTTCCGCCAGGCGGTCGGCGAAGTCCAGGGGTTCGTCCAGGTCCTCGGCCGTCGGCATGAGGTCGGGGTGTGACCAGAGGCCGTCGCGCTTTTCGAGGCCGTGGCGGTCTCCGACGAGTTTCCACAGCGACGACGCGGCGCGCATCCGGCGCGGGCGCAGTTCCAAGCCGACCAGGGTCGCGAACGTTTGCTCGGCCGGGCCGCCGGTCGCGCGGCGGCGGCGGAGCGTTTCGCGCAGGGCGTCGGCACCGGGGAGACGGTCGCCGATCGCCTCGGCCACCACTACGTCCACCCAGCCTTCCACCAGCGCCAGCAGGGTTTCCAGGCGCTTCAGGGCCGCCTGCTGCTCGGGCGTGGTCTGCGGTTCCAGCAGGCCGGACGACATCGCTTCCTCGATGCTCGCCGGGTTCGCCGGGTCGATGCTTCCGGCCAGGGACTCCAGCGCGGACGTATCCACCGTGATCCCGCGGGCGAACTCCTCGACCGTCGCCAGCAGGCGCTGCCGCAGCCACGGCACGTGTGCGAACAGCCGCTGGTGCGCGGCCTCGCGCGCGGCCAGGAACACCAGCACCTCGCTGGCCGGCAGCTCCAGGCCCTCGGTGAACTTCTCGATGTTCGCCGGCAGCAGCGCCGACGTCGTGGCCGGGCCGAGCGGCAGGCCGACCTCGGTCGAGGTGAGCACCTCCTGCGCGAGCTGCGCCAGCGCGTTGCCGAGCTGGGAGCCGAACGCCATTCCGCCCATCTGGCCCATCATCGACAGCAACGGGCCCGCCGCCTGCTTGGCTTCCTCGGGCAGCGCCTGCATCCACGCGCCGGACACCTGCTGCGCCACCGGATCGCACAGCCGCTGCCAGGTCGGCAGCGTCTTCTCGACCCAGGTGCGCGCCGACCAGGACACCGTCGAGGTCGCGCCCGCGGGGAGGATCGTCGCCGCGTCGAGCCACAGTTCCGCCAGGTGCGCGGCGTCGCGGACCGCGGTCGCGGAGTCGCCGCCGCTGTCCGACGTGAAGCCGATCTTGGCGTCGTCCCGCCCGCTCAGGTTCTGGAGTGCGATCTGCTTCGCCAGGTCGTAGTTGACCGGCCCGCTCGACGAGCCCGCCTGGCTGAGCATCTGGCCCAGCTGGCTCAGCATCTGCCCGAGCTGGTTGAACGCCTCGGCTCCGCCGGGCTGGCCCGGGTTCGAGGGGTCGTTGTCGCCTCGCTTGTCGGGATCGGGCGGTCCGAAGCCGAACGGGGGATTGCTCATAGCTCCACCGTACGCGGGTACGACCCGGCTCAGCGCGTCAACCGTGGCCTTCACCGGGAAGCGAACACAGTCACCGTACGCTGTCGCTCGTGACAAAACCGGACGAGGACACCGCGAACCAGTCCCGCCGCGCCGAGCCGTCGCGCGCGCCGGCCCGCAGCGACCGGCGGCTCACCCGCCGCGGATGGACGATGCTGGTCAGCGGCGTGCTGTTCCTGGTGTTCGTCGTGGCCGGGTTCCTGGTCCAGGTCCCGTACGTCGCGATCAGCCCCGGGCCCACCTACGACACCCTCGGCCGCGACGCCGCGGGCAACCCGGTGATCCAGGTCAAGGGCCAGCAGACCTACGGCACCAGCGGCGAACTGCGGATGACCACCGTCTCGCTCAACGACGGCATCAACCTCTTCACCGCGCTCGGGCTCTGGGCCAGCGGCCGCTACGCGCTCGCGCCGCGCGAGGAGTACTACAAGCCCGGCGAGACGAACGAGCAGGTCAAGCAGGAGAACATCCAGCAGCTGCAGAACTCGCAGAGCAACGCCCAGGTCGCCGCGCTGCGCCACCTCGGCTACCCGGTGCAGGTCGTCGCGAAGCAGATCGTGTCCGGCAGCCCGGCCGACCACATCCTCGCGCCCGGCGACAAGCTCATCTCGGTCAACGGCAAGCAGGTGCGCGAGGCGGGCGAGGTGGCCGCCTCGATCGCCAACACCAAGCCGGGCGACACCGTCCAGGTCACCTTCCAGCACCTCGGCCAGCCGGAACGCACCGTGCCGGTCACGCTCGCCCAGCGCGACGACCGCACCCAGGGCTTCCTCGGCCTGACCGCGGTCGACCGCGCGGTCGCGCCGTTCTCCGTCGACATCTCGCTGCAGGACGTCGGCGGCCCGTCGGCCGGGCTGATGTTCACCCTCGCGATCATCGACCGGCTCACCCCGCCCGGGAAACCGGGCAGCGACCTCGCGGGCGGCAGGCACATCGCGGGCACCGGCGAGATCAGCGAGACCGGCCAGGTCGGGCCGATCGGCGGGATCTCGTTCAAGGTCGTCGGCGCGAAGGAAGCGGGCGCGACCGACTTCCTCGTCCCGGAGCACAACTGCGCCGAGGCCAAATCGGCCGCGCCGGAAGGGCTCAACCTGATCAAGGTCTCCAACCTGGACGACGCGCTCAAGCAGCTGGACAACCTGAAGGCCGGTCGCCCGACGGCGCACTGCTGACCAGCGCTCAAAGAAAGTCCGTGAAGGGCTCCTTGAGGGAATCAGATTCCCTCAAGGAGCCCTTCACGGACGTAACGGACGTAACGCGGCAGCTGATGCGTCAGGGCTGCAGGGTCGTCTTCAGCGCTTCCACCAGATTCGGCGCGAGATCCGGGCTTTCCACCAGTTCGTCGACCGCGGTCTCGTCCTCGTCGCCCGGCTGGACGCCGCGCAGCCGCATCACGCAGGCCGCGTCGCCCTGGCGCAGGACGGCGGCCACCAGGCGGGCCTCGGTGCGGCGCGGGTGGTCCGCGGCGGCGCGGCGCAGGCTTTCGGCGTCCGCCTCGGCGATTCCTTCGAGTTCCGCCTCCACGTCCGGGGGCAGCACGATGATCTCCTGCGCCAGCGCGCAGCCGACCACGATTTCCGGCCACGCGATCCGGCCGAGCGATTCGGCGAGATCGCCGTCCGGCAGCGCCTCCTGGGCCACCGGCGTCAGCGGGTTCGCCCGGTCCAGCTGACCGGCCAGTTCGGGCTGCTCGTCCAGCAGCGCCGCGGTCGGCACCAGCGCGAACAACTGCGGCGGCTGGTTCCAGCCCGCGGCGGCGACGAACTCTTCGACTTCCCGGGCCAGCCCGGCGACAGGGTGGGCGGCAGACGGCTCACTCGGTGGCATGGCGACCATCGTGTCAGGCGTCCCCGCGCCGCGCCGCGCGCGCCCGGTTTGGGCGGTCCCGGGAACTCGCGGCACCATCCGTAGAGTTAGAGGTCACGGGGACACAGCTGTCCCCGGCGAACGTGTTCACGAAGACAGGAGCATTGCCGTGGCGACTCGGCCCCCGGTGAGCCTGAAGCTGTCCCGGCGCAGCCGGATCCTTCTCATCATCGCCGCGGTGATCGTGCTGGCCCTGCTGGCCGGCGTCCGGTTGCTCGACACCTACGTGGACTGGCTGTGGTTCGGCGAACTGCAGGCGCGTTCGGTGTTCACCACGCAGCTGGTCACCCGGATCGTGCTCTTCTTCGCGGTCGGGCTGCTGGTCGGCGGCGCGCTCGCGGTCAGCCTGCTGATCGCCTACCGCACGCGCCCGGTGTTCGTGCCGGTGTCCGGCCGCGACGATCCGCTGTCGCGCTACCGCTCGGTGATCGTCAGCCGGATCCGGCTGTTCGGCATCGGCATTCCGGTGCTCACCGGCGTCATCGCCGGAGCCTCGGCGAGCGGGGACTGGCAGACGATCCAGCTCTTCCTCAACGGCACCTCATTCGGGCAGAAGGATCCCGAGTTCGGCATCGACCTCGGCTTCTACGCGTTCTCCCTGCCGTTCGTGAACTGGCTGCTCGGCTGGCTGTTCGTCACCGTCGTCGTCTCGTTCTTCGGCGCGCTGATCGCGCACTACGTCTTCGGCGGCATCCGGCTCGCCGGCCGCGGCGGCCAGCTGGCCGGCCCGACGCGCGCGCAGCTCGCGATCACCGTCGGGATCTTCGTGCTGCTGAAGGCGGTCGAGTACTTCTTCGACCGGTACAACCTGCTGCTGTCCGACCGGAACATGCCGCTGTTCAACGGCGCCACCTACACCGACCTCAACGCGGTGCTCCCGGCGAAGCTGATCCTGCTGTGCATTTCGGTGATCTGCGCGATCGCCTTCTTCGCCGGCGCGTTCCTGCGGAATCTGCAGCTGCCGGCGATCTCGCTCGTCCTGCTGATCCTCTCCGGCGTGCTGGTCGGCGTCGCCTGGCCGGCGATCCTCGACCAGTTCTCGGTCAAGCCGAACGCCAACGAGAAGGAAGCGACGTCGATCCAGCGCAACATGGACGCGACGCGCGCGGCGTACGGCCTCACCAACGTGAAATACGAGCAGTACCCGGGCAAAACCGAAACGACGGCGGACGCGGTGAAGGCCGACACCGGCACGGTGTCCAACATCCGGCTGCTCGACCCGAACATCCTCAGCGACACCTTCACCCAGCGCGTCGGCCGCGAGAACTTCTACGGCTTCCCGACCAAGCTGGACATCGACCGGTACACCATCGGCGGCACCACGCAGGACTACATCGTGGCCGCCAAGGAAATGAAGACCGACGGGCTCACCGGGAACCAGAACAACTGGATCAACAAGCACATGGTCTACACGCACGGCAACGGCTTCGTGGCCGCGCCGGCGAACACGATCGACCGTGCGGTGAAGGACTCCAACTCCGACGGCGGCTACCCGATCGCCACCACGAGCGACACCACCACGCCCGCCGGCGCGGGCTCGGTCAACGGCCAGCCGGGGATCAAGGTCGACCAGCCGCGGATCTACTACGGCGAGCTGACCAACCAGTCCGACTACGCGATCGTCGGCGGCACGCCGGGCAAGGCCCCCGGCGAGTACGACACCGACACCCAGCGCGGCTATCTCTACCAGGGCAAGGGCGGCGTCTCGCTCGACAACTGGTTCAACCGCCTGATGTTCGCCGCCGAATACCGCGAACCGAAGATCCTCTTCTCCGACGCCATCGGCGACGGCTCGAAGATCATGTACAACCGCGAACCGCGCGACCGCGTCGCGAAGGTCGCCCCGTGGCTCACCCTCGACGGCGACCCGTACCCCGCGGTGGTCCACGGCCGCATCCAGTGGATCGTCGACGGCTACACCACGCTCGACAACTACCCGTACGCCCAGCAGACGCAGCTCGGCGAAGCGACCAACGACTCGCTCAACGGCGTCACCAAACAGGCGAACAACTCGATCAACTACATCCGCAACTCGGTGAAGGCGACCGTCGACGCGTTCGACGGCACCGTCAACCTGTACTCGATCGACGACAACGAACCCGTCCTCAAGGCGTGGGAGAACGTCTTCCCGGGCATCGTGAAGCCCAGCTCGGAGATTTCGCCGGAACTGCGCTCGCACTTCCGCTACCCCGAGGACCTGTTCAAGATCCAGCGCGAACTGCTCGCCCGCTACCACGTGGAGAGCCCGCAGGAGTTCTACGCGCAGCAGGCGTTCTGGAGCGTTCCGCAGGACCCGACCGAGGACGGCAGCTCCACCACCGCCGGCTCGAACGTCGCCAACCAGCCCGGGTACTACGTCCTCGCCAACGCGGCCGGCGAAGGCAGGCCGACGTTCCAGCTGACCAGTGCGCTCACCGGTCTGCAACGGCAATACCTTTCCGCCTGGATGTCCATCTCGTCCGATCCGGAGGACTACGGGACCATCCGCGTCCTGCGCCTGCCACCGGCCAGCGGAGCCAACCAGGTCGACGGACCCGTGCAGGTGCAAAACCGGTTCCAGAGCGACCCCCGCGTCGCCCAAGACCGGACCCTGCTCAACAACCCCAACGTCATCCCCATCTACGGCAACCTGATCACGCTGCCGGTCGCGGACGGATTCCTCTACGTCGAACCCGTCTACATCCGCCAGCGAAACCAGCTGAGCTACCCGCAGCTGGCGCGCGTGCTCGTCTCCTACGGAGCCAAGATCGGCTTCGCGTCCACCCTCAACGAAGCGCTCGACCAAGTCTTCGGCAAGGGCACCGGCGCGGCCGCCACCACCCCGAAGGAAGGCGACCCCGGCACCACGACGACCACCCCGCCGACCTCCAGCACCGCCGCGCCGCCGCCCAGCACCGGCGGCAGCAACCCGGCCATGGACAAGGCGGTCGCCGACATCCAAGCCGCGCTCGCCAAGCTCAAGGCGGCACAGCAAGCCGGCAACTTCGCCGACCAAGGCGCGGCGCTCTCCGCGCTCGACGCGGCGACAAAGGAGTACAACGCCGCCAAACCCACGACGCCGCCGCCGACCAACGGCCCGACGTCCCAGCCCGGCGGGTGACGTCGGTTACGTAATAGGCACCTGCTTTGCGCCTCCGGGAAACCCAGGCGTAAGGTAGGTCCTACGACGCGGGGTGGAGCAGCTCGGTAGCTCGCTGGGCTCATAACCCAGAGGTCGCAGGTTCAAATCCTGTCCCCGCTACAGAGATGGGAGACCCATCCTCGCACAAAGCGCGAGGGTGGGTCTCTTTCGTTGTTGCCCTGGGGGTCGAACCCCCAGACCCCCGCCAGGGGGCCAGCCCCCTGGACCCCCGCGTGGGGTCGCGTTGGCGGGTGAGGTCGCGTTCGTTTGCCGGGGCGGATCCTGGGAAAAGCCAACGGTTGCCGGAAGAAGTACCACGAGTTTCGTCGTCGCCTTGGGTGGAATATTCCAGTGCTCCCAAGGATTTCTGACTCTCTACACGAGACGGTCGGAGAGGTCTAAACCTGTCGAGGCTCGCGTTCGAAGGGCTTTTGCCCTCTGGGCGGGGTTCGGTGTGCGGGAGCTGGGGGCTGCTTCTTCTGACGGGCGTCATGGTCCGGGGGGGCGGGGGTGTTTTTGCTGGTGACGGGGTTTTGTGGGGGTGGTGTGGGGAGGGGAATTGGGGGGTGTAGGGTTGTGTTTACAACGACGCGGGGTGGAGCAGCTCGGTAGCTCGCTGGGCTCATAACCCAGAGGTCGCAGGTTCAAATCCTGTCCCCGCTACTCGAAGAAAAGGCCGGGGCTCGTGCGGATGCACGGGCCCCGGCCTTTTTCGTGCGCCATTTGGCCGTCGCTCGGGTGGTGGTTGCGGCGCGGTGATCGTTTCGGCGGTGGTTGCGGAGCGTGGCAGAGTCTATTGTGGACATACCTGCGGACTGGGCTGTTAGAGGGGTTGCCGCTGGCCACAATGGACTGATTCGTGACCACTGTGGACACAGCGGCGGATAAGTGGGACCGTAGAGGGGTGTCCGAATTGAATGCAACCGCCGCCGCCCTGCTCGGTCTGCTCCACGACGGCCCCGCCACCGGCGGGCAGCTCGTCTCGGGCGCCGACGAGCGCTTCGGCGCCTTCTTCAGTGTCACCCGCAGCCAGGTCTACCGCGAGCTCCCGGCGCTCTCGAAAGAGGGTCTCGTCCGGCTCGGCAAGCAAGGACCCCGTTCGAGCCAGCAGTACGTGCTCACCGCGGCAGGCAAGAAGGCCTTCAAGACGTGGCTCACGTCCGAGGCCGGACCCGACCACCTCCGCAGCCCGCTCATCCTGCGGCTCGTGCACGCCGGCTCCCTGACGGCCAAACAGCGCAGTGCCCTGCTCGACAGCGCCCGCACCACCTATCAGGCGCAGCTCGAAGAGGCAAAGAACGCCGCCAAGACCGCCGACGGCCCCTACGCCAAGGCAGTCGCCGAGTTCGCCCAGGCGCAGGCCAAGGCCGCCCTGAAGCTGCTCGACTCGATCCCGCAGGCCTGAGCGCCGCCCCGGCCCCACGACCGGTTCGCGACCGGTCGTGGGTTTTGCCGTAACCTTGTCCGACGTGAGCGATGAGTTCGATGCGGCACTGAAGGACCTGACCGGCAAGCTGACGCAGATCGAGTCGGTGATGGACCTCGAAGCGCTGCGCGCGCAGGTCGCCGAGCTCGAGGAGCAGGCGTCCAGCCCGACCCTCTGGGACAACGTCGAGGAAGCCCAGAAGGTCACCAGCCAGCTGTCCCACCGGCAGGCCGAGCTGCGCCGTGTCTCCGAACTGCGCCAGCGCCTCGACGACCTCGGCGTCCTCTACGAGCTCGCCGCCGACGAGGGCGACAGCGGCAGCATGACCGAGGCCGAAGGCGACCTCGCCGACCTCGCCAAGGACATCGACGCGCTCGAAGTCCGCACCCTGCTCTCCGGCGAATACGACGACCGCAACGCCGTCGTCAACATCCGCTCCGAAGCGGGCGGCGTCGACGCGGCCGACTTCGCCGAGATGCTGCTCCGCATGTACCTGCGCTGGGCCGAGCGCCACGGCTACCCGACGGACGTCTTCGACATCTCCTACGCGGAAGAAGCGGGCATCAAGTCCGCCACCTTCAAGGTGACCGCCCCGTACGTGTACGGCACCCTTTCGGTCGAACAGGGCACCCACCGCCTCGTGCGGATCTCGCCGTTCGACAACCAGAGCCGCAGGCAGACGTCCTTCGCGCACGTCGAGGTCCTGCCCGAGGTCGAGGAAGTCGACCACGTCGACATCCCGGAAAAGGACATCCGCGTCGACGTGTACCGCTCGTCCGGCCCCGGCGGGCAGAGCGTCAACACGACCGACTCCGCGGTCCGCCTCACCCACATCCCGACCGGCATCGTCGTCTCCTGCCAGAACGAGAAATCGCAGCTGCAGAACAAGGCGGCCGCGATGAAGGTCCTCCAGGCGCGGCTCCTGCAGCGCAAAAAGGAGGAGGAACGGGCCGAAATGGACGCGCTCAAGGACGGCGGCTCCAGCTGGGGCAACCAGATGCGCTCCTACGTGCTGCACCCGTACCAGATGGTGAAGGACCTGCGCACCGAATTCGAGGTCGGCAACCCCACCGCGGTCCTCGACGGCGACATCGACGGCTTCCTCGAGGCCGGGATCCGCTGGCGCAAGCAGGCCAACGCGGCCTGACCCCGTCGAGCAGCGCGGCGACGAGGCGCGCGTCACCCAAGGCACCGGCAACCCGGGCTTAACGGGGCCCATGGGTAGTATGCCGAACCGTGATCCGGCTCGAAGAGGTTTCCAAGGTCTACAAGACCTCGACCCGTCCCGCCCTCGAAAGGGTGTCGGTCGAGATCGACAAGGGTGAGTTCGTCTTCCTCATCGGCCCGTCCGGTTCCGGGAAGTCGACCTTCCTGCGGCTGCTGCTGCGGGAAGAGGTGCCCTCCAAGGGACGGGTCATGGTGTCGAACTTCGACGTCGCCAAACTCGCCCGGCGCAGGGTCCCCCGCCTGCGCCAGACCATCGGCTGCGTGTTCCAGGACTTCCGGCTGCTGGCCAACAAAACCGTCGCGGAAAACGTCGCGTTCGCCCTCGAGGTCATCGGGAAACCGCGGCCCACGATCCGCAAGGTCGTGCCCGAGGTGCTCGAACTCGTCGGCCTCGACGGCAAGGCCGACCGGCTGCCCAACGAGCTGTCCGGCGGCGAGCAGCAGCGCGTCGCGATCGCCCGCGCGTTCGTGAACCGCCCGCTCGTGCTGCTGGCCGACGAGCCCACCGGGAACCTCGACCCGGACACGAGCCAGGACATCATGCTGCTGCTGGAGCGGATCAACCGCACCGGAACCACCGTGCTGATGGCCACGCACGACCATTCCATCGTGGACTCGATGCGGCGGCGGGTCGTCGAGCTGCAGCTCGGTCGCGTGATCCGCGACGACGCCCGGGGCGTCTACGGCATCGGCCGCTGACGCCCACCGCCCCCGCCCTTTCCCGCCCCGAACCAAGGAAACACGAGAGCGATGCGTGCCAGTTTCGTCTTCAGCGAGGTCGTCACCGGTTTGCGCCGGAACGTCACGATGACCATCGCGATGATCCTCACCACCGCGGTCTCGCTCGCCATGCTCGGCGGCGGTCTGCTCGCCGTGCGCACGATCGACAAGATGAAGGCGAACTTCCTCGCCGAAGTCGAAGTTTCGGTCGCGCTGGTCGACGACGTGAGCGCGAACGACAAGAACTGCACGCAGGCGCTCTGCAACGGGCTCCGCCAGTCGCTGCAGAACAACCCCGGCGTCGAATCGGTCGTGTACGAGAACCGCGACCAGGCCTACGACCGGTTCAAGAAGATCTTCGCGAGCCAGCCCGAACTGCTCGAGCTGACCGGCCCCGAGGCGCTGCCCGCGTCGCTGCAGGTGAAGCTGAAGGACCCGGACCGGTCCGACGCGATCATCAAGCAGTACACCGGCCAGCCCGGCGTCAAGAAGGTCGACGACCAGAAGAAGTTCCTCGACCGCGTGTTCAACGTCTTCAACGGGGTCCGGAACATCGCGTTCGTGATGGCGCTCATCATGGCCGTCGCCGCGCTCCTGCTGATCGCGAACACCATTCAGGTCTCGGCGTTCACGAGGCGGACGGAAGTCGGCATCATGCGCCTGGTGGGCGCGACGCGCTGGTATACCCAGCTGCCGTTCCTCCTGGAGGCGGTGGTCGCCGGCACGGTCGGCGCCGTGCTCGGGGTGGTGTTCCTGCTTCTGACGAAGCTGTCCTTCCTCGACACGGTCTTCACCGGCGAAGTGTTCCCGCAGATCACGACGCTCGAGGTGCTGTTCCCGGTCGCGCCGATCCTGCTGGCGGTGTCGATCGTGATCTCGGCGATCACCGGGTACGTCACGCTGCGCCTGTACGTGCGGCACTAGCGGAGAGAAATCCGCTGCTCGCCGTCGGACACATCACGTAAAGTGGTCGGTATGCCCAAGGAACGTGGACAGAAGGTCATCGCGTCGAACCGCAAGGCTCGGCACGACTACTCCATCCTGGACACCTATGAGGCCGGGATGGTGCTGCAGGGCACGGAGGTCAAGAGCCTCCGGGCAGGCAAGGCCTCCCTTGTGGACGCGTTCGCGACGGTGGACGACGGCGAGGTGTGGCTGCGCAACGTCCACATCCCCGAGTACACCCAGGGCACCTGGACCAACCACATGCCGCGGCGCACGCGGAAGCTGCTGCTGCACCGGCGCGAGATCGAACGGCTCATCGGCAAGACCAAGGAAAGCGGTCTGTCGCTGGTGCCGCTGTCGATGTACTTCAAGGACGGCAAGGTCAAGGTCGAGATCGCGCTGGCCAAGGGCAAGAAGGCCTACGACAAGCGGCAGACGCTGGCCAAACGCGACGCGCAGAAGGACATCAGCCGCGCGATGGGGCGGGCGCTGAAAGGCCGGTTCACGGAGTGACGGCGGGTCCGGCCACCGACGCCGACGTCCCGGGCTGGATCGCCGGGCTCGGCCTCGACGGGATCGTCGACCTGCACGTCCACTTCCTGCCGAAATCCGTGCTGGACAAGGTGTGGGCCTACTTCGATCATGCCGAGAAGCACTACGGCACGCCGTGGCCGATCCACTACCGCACGCCGGAGGCGGAGCGGATCGAAACGCTGCGCGCGCTGGGCGTGAAAACCTTCGCGCCGCTGGTGTACCCGCACAAGCCGGGCATGGCGGAATGGCTCACGTCGTGGGTGCTGGACTTCGCCGAGCAGGTGCCGGAAGCGGTGCCCACCGGCACGTTCTATCCCGAGCCGGGTGCGGCGTCCTCAGTGGACAGTGCGTTGCGCGCGGGAGCCCGGTGTTTCAAAGCGCACGTGCAGGTCGGGGCGTACGACCCGCGGGACGAGCTGCTCGACGCGGTCTGGGGTTCGCTGGCCGAGGCGGGCGCGCCGGTGGTGATCCACTGTGGACACGGCCCGTTGCGCGGCGACTTCACCGGGCTCGAGGTGTTCGAGGAAGTCCTGCGGCGGCATCCGCGGCTCACCGCCGTCCTCGCGCACGCCGCGATGCCCCAGTTCACCACCGCCTTCGAGCTGATGGCCCGCTACCCGCGCGTGCATCTCGACACCACCATGGTCGGCGTGCCGTTCGCGGAGGCGATGTCGCCGCTGCCGCCGGACTGGACGGTCCGGTTGGCGGAGGTGGCCGACCGCGTGGTGCTGGGCACCGATTTCCCCAACATCCCCTACTCCTACGCGACACAGCTGCAGGCGATCGCCGGCTGGGCAGCCGACGATCGCCTCGGCGAGCCGTTCCTGCGGGCGGTGCTGCACGACACGCCCGCGAAGCTGCTCAGCGTTTGACCGGCACGAGGGCCCGGCTCGGCGCCACCTGGCGTCCGGCCAGCGCGTATCCGGCCGCGACCAGTGCCACCCAGGGCAGCGGACCGGTCAGCAGGTTGTCGTTCAGCGGCGCGAAGCCGTGCGCGGCCAGGCCGAGCAGCCCGCCGGAGGCGAGCAGGCCCGCCAGCACCAACTGCGGCGTCCGGGCGGTCACGACCAGGCCGTCCGGCTGCGTTTCGAAGCGCTCGAACAGCCGCAGCAGGCCGAGCAGGACCGCACCGCACACGGCGATCCAGGCAGGCACCATCAGGAACCACATCGACGAACCCGGGGCCGGCGTCGAGTAGCCGAGGCCGAGGACGGTCACGCCGGAAACCACGACCAGCGCCGGCATGTGCCAGAGGTAGATCGACATGAACCGCGGGCTGAGCCAGCTGAGCGCGGCGGTGACGCGGGGGAGCGAGACGAGCTTCTCGCGGAAGGCCAGCAGGAAACCGATCTGCCCGAGCGCCAGGAACAGCAGCAGGACGGTGGGCGGGCTCATGTTGGACACCGGCGCTCCCGGCATGCCGATCATGCTCGCCGGGTACGGGCCGAACGCGACCAGCAGCGCGGTCACCCCGAAACCGGCGGCGGACACCGCGAGCGCGGCGCGGCGGGTGAGCGAGCCGAGACGGCCTTCGACGTAGTGGAAACCGAGCTGGTGCACGGCGACCCAGACGATGACGGCGTTGGCGTATCCGATCAGGCCGAGGTCGGAAAACCTTGCTACGTCAACGAGAACGCCGAGTCCGGCCAGCACCGCCGGCACCGCGAGACCCCAGCGTCGGTGGGCGGCGACCATCAGCGGCGTGAGCAGCACGGTGAGCAGGTAAACCGAGAGGAACCACAGCAGTTGCGCGGCGATCGCGCTGGCCACCTGAACTGGCTGCGGGGGAATTCCCATGCCCTGCAATAGGTTCGGCACCACGAGCCAGACCGCCATCAGCGGCAGCACGGGGACGAGCAGCCGGCGGACGCGTCCGGCGAACCACGCGCGGGTGGATTCGGCGCGGCGCAGGGAGATCAGGTTTGCCGCGCCGCCAGCGAAAAAGATCAACGGCATGACCTGCGAGGCCCACGTGAAAAGCCACCAGCCGGGCGTCGCGAGGGCGTTGCCGGTGGCGAGAGTGTTGCCGGAGAAGGAAAGCACCGGCATCGTCCAGTGCTGCGCGACCACCGCGAGGATCGCTCCGGCACGTACTACGTCGAGAAAGGTGTCCCGGGTCGCCCTGGTGCCGCGTGTCTGCAGCTGGCTCGTCGTCATGCTGAAGAGCCTGTCGGGTTCCGGGGCCGCAGACAGCGGTGTAGACCACCGAAAAGGGGGTCGGGTCAGCAGGAGGCGGAAGGTGGGGTTTGCCCTACCGCGGGTTGTCGTCAGTGGCTATGCCGGTTCTCACCGGCGTAAACGCTCACGAGAGCGTGTCCGGCTCCGGTTCGGACTCGTGCGCCTGCACCCGGTAGGCCCAGCCGTTCTCGGTGAGGCCGAGTTCGTACCGCGTCTCGATTTTCGGGCCGCCGTGCAGGTGAATGTGGCGCACGACGGTGCCCGGCACCGGTTCCTCGTCGGCGAGTTCCTGCACCCGGCCGTCGAGCGGTCCGCCGAAGAAGCGGACGCTGCGGTCGGACATCGGATTCTCCTCGCTCGGTTCGGGCGGCATCCGTCCATGGTAGGCGAGGGACCCGGCGCGGGGCTGCCGTCAGTTCGAGTGAGGGTTTTTAACGGCCCAGGTAGGTCAGCACCGCGCGAACCCGGCGATGTTCTTCGGAACTGGCCTCGAGACCGAGCTTCGAGAAGATGTTGCCGATGTGCTTTTCGACCGCTCCGTGCGACACCACCAGCGAGTTCGCGATGGCGTTGTTGGACAGTCCCTGCGCCATCAGGCCGAGCACCTCGGATTCGCGCGCGGTGAGCGAATCCAGCGGGTTGCGGCGGCCGCGGGCCATCAGCTGGGCGATGACGTCCGGGTCGATGGCGGTGCCGCCGTCCGCGACGCGCCGGACCGCGTCCAGGAACTCGTCCACGTCGGCGACGCGCTCTTTCAGCAGGTAGCCGACGCCGCCGGCACCGCCGGACAGCAGTTCGACGGCGTAGCTCTCCTCGACGTACTGGGACAGGACGAGCACCGGCAGGCCAGCGATCTCCTTGCGGGCCGCCAGCGCCGCGCGCAGGCCCTCGTCGGTGAAGGTCGGCGGCATCCGGACGTCGACAATCGCCAGGTCAGGACGGTGTTCGGTGATCGCGCCGAGCAGATCGTCGCCGTTGTCGACCGCGGCGACCGTCTCGATGCCCTCGTCGGCGAGCAACCGGGTGACCCCCGCCCGAAGCAACACGGCGTCTTCGGCGATCACTACTCGCATCAAAGCCCCCAGGTCCGTGAGTGAAAAGCTCCCGGGGGCTATTCACTCACGGCCGGGTCACCATTGACACGGCAGGTCCGCTCTGATGACCGTCGGCCCGCCGACCGGGCTCACGACGGTGATGACGCCGTCGATGGTCGCCGCTCGGTCGGCCAGCCCGGCGAGCCCGCCGCCGGGGCGAACCTCGGCGCCGCCGTGGCCGTTGTCGGTGATTTCGGTGATGACGTGCGTGTCCGAACGCCACACCTTCACCGTCGCCTCGGTCGCGCCGGAGTGCTTGGCGATGTTGGTGAGGGTCTCGCCGACGATGAAGTACGCGGTGGTCTCGACCGCGGCCGGCGGACGGGGCTCGACGTCGACGTGCACGTCCACCGGGATCGGCGACTTCGCGGCCTGCGCGGACAGGGCCGCGTCGAGACCGCGGTCGCCCAGTACGGCGGGGTAGATGCCGCGGGCGAGGTCGCGCAGCTCGGAAACGGCGAGCTTGGCGTCCGAATGCGCCTCGTCGATCAGCTCGCGCACCGCGTTCGGGTCGTTGTCGAACTTCGACTTCGCCCGGCCGAGGCTCATCGCGACCGCCACGAGCCGCTGCTGAGCGCCGTCGTGCAGGTCACGTTCGATCCGGCGACGCTCGGCCTCGGCGGCGTCGACGCCACGAGCCCGCGACGCCTGCAGGTGTTCCGCTTTCTTTTCGAGCTTCTTCGTGCGGTTCGGGCCGAGCAGCGACAGCGCCAGGTTGCCGTGCAGCCAGCCCAGCCACGGCGTGACCCAGATCGCCATCGGCAGCAGCACGATGGACGCGAGCGCGATCGGCAGCTCGACGATCGCCAGCGGGAACGCGACCATCAGGTACGCCAGGTCCCGCCAGGTCGTCGGGTCGGACAGCCGGGTCAGCCAGCGGCGGGTCATCGGCTGCCCGGCCAGCGGCAGCCGCTCGATCGGCCCGAGCGGGGTGCCGAGCATCCGGCGGGCCCAGCGCCGTTCGAGGTCGCCCGACCAGCGGATGAAGCCGGTGACTGCCAGCAGGATCGGGAAGCCGATCCAGATGATGAGCGTCGCCGTGCCGACGGTCCCGCCGGCCACGATCAGGACGAACTGCAGCAGGCGCAGCACGAACGACGGGATCATGTACCCGATCGTGCGAGCCGGATGCGGACGAGGATGCTCCGGAGGCGGGTCTTGCGCAGTCATCCGGCCACCGTGATCCCGTCGATCTCGTTCCAGGAGCGCTCCATGCGCCGCCGCTGGGCGACCGTCGGCCGCAGGAACGCGGCCGCGAAAGCCGCGTGCAGGGCCGCCAGCCCCTTGGTCAGGGCCACGGCGATCGCGGCGAACAGCACCCCCAGCGCCGCCCACGGCAGCGCGGTCACCGTCGAGTCGACGACGAACCACTGCACATCGTAGCTCGGGAAGGAGTAGACGCCGTCCGGGAGGAAGCGGTAGTAGATGGGCAGCGCGACCAGGCCCAAGCTGACCGCCCATACCGTCACGACCAGCACAAACTCCGCCAAGCCGAGCGGGAAGAGCAGGAAGAGGTACGACAGGTCGCGCCAGGTGGCCGGGTCCTTCAGCCGGGCCAGCCAGCGCTGCTTCTGCCCTGAGGGCGGCAACGGCAGATACGGATCGTCGATGTACACGTCGAGCAGCGCGAACACCCGCCCCCGCTCGACCCTCCCCGCGGTCCGCGCGAACAGCACGAGCAGCGCGAGCAGCGGCACCCCGAGCCACACGATGAGCGTCCCCAGCCCGGCCGACCCCAGCGTCACGATGAAGGCGAACGAGAGGATCCCGAAGGGCAGGTTGAGCAGGAGATACGCCAACGCCCCGCCCAACGGCGGAGTACGGCGCCCAAAACTGCGACCGGCGGGCACGGTGACCATGGCGGGGCTCCCTCACTGCGGAAACTGACCTGCTCAGCATGGCCGGGAGGGCGCCGGGCAACCAGGGGGCGAGCGGGCATCTTCGGGGTGGGGACAGCCCTACCTCCCTGGCCGGCCGCCGGGCGGCCCGGTGCGCTGGCCGGTGCGCGGGCGGATGCCGGAATTATCGGGTTGCCGGGGGCGTTATGATGGGTGAGTTAAGAACACCTGCAAGGGGGTGAACGGTTTCGACTCTGGACGTTGAATCAAGGGAAGCGTGCCGGTGCAGGCGAGAGACCACCGCAAGCGTCATCGCAACCTAATAAGCGCCAAGGCCAATAGCCAGCGCGACTTCGCTCTCGCTGCCTGATCGCAGTAGAGCAAGTCTGTCGGCCCGGGGTCGCCTCCGACCCGGTCGCCGGCATCAGCTAGGAGGCTTACCTCCAGTCCCGGCCACGGGGCCTGGCAGGGAAGCAAACAGTGGCTGGGCTCGTCACTTCAGCTTGTTCGCGTGACTGAAGGGGCCAAGCAGAGACATAGCGGACTGCGCACGGAGAAGCCTTGAGGAGGCGCTAGAGGACCCGGGTTCAATTCCCGGCACCTCCACTCGACTGGTCCCCGGAGAGTCACCTGACTCTCCGGGGACCAGTTGTATTTGGGTCTCACTCGATTCCGTCTTCCGTTCCAAGATCGCAGCTAGGTCGATGCGGTGTCGGCAAGCTGCTATGCGGTGACCTCTGCGCGCCCTACGCTGAGCCAGTTACGGCAAAGGGGTCGTCGAGGTGCGGAACCGGGCCGCCGTGCTCGGCTGGCCCGTGGCGCGTTCCCTGAACAGGTGCCCGAGCTTCCGGGCAGCGGCAACGTTGTCCCCTGCCGCGGTGATGGCGCACTGTCCGGAGCAGAACGCGTGCGCGCCATCGCGGCGCGGCGGGCAAAAGCTCTTGTGTTCAGCGACTAGTACGTCGGCCTCGGCGCCGGCGCGCCGCGTTTCTTCGCAGCAGCGGTGAGATGACAGCCGGTGCGCAGCAGGACGGTGGTGTTCGCTGCGGTGCCGACGTTGAGTTCGGCCCGGAATTTGTCATGGAAGACGACCTCGTGATCGCCGGGCCGGTCGACCGTGACTTGGCCGGTGTCGAAGCCGTACTCGGCGGCGACCGAGCGGACTGTCTCTACCGTGTGCGGCCACTTGTCGTCGGGAATGTTGCCTTCGGCCGTCCAGTTCGGCAGGCCCTTGACTACTGCGTCGTCGGTGCGCAAGTCGGCGTTGACGGCGGCGAACTCGTTGCCGCACGCCGACCCTCCCGCTTGATTCGTAATCTGCCCCGGCTTCAGGACGGGGGCTGCCGTGGTGATGGCACCGCGGATGCGGCCCTACATCTGTTCGTAGCGCGTGGTGGCCTGGTCGATGTCGGGGCGGCGAGCACCAGCAAGGCCAGTGCCAGTCCAGCGCAGGCCGGGCTGTGTTTGCGTGTCATGGGAGTAGGCCGTGGGTTCGCTACCCGAACCTGGAAGGGCACAGCTCGCGCTTGAGTCGAGCGCGAGCCGGGTTTCCGCCCGAAGCTACGGCTTTGTCGCGGTAAGAGTCAAACTCGTCGGGTTTTTCGCGCAGCGCGCAGCTCGGTCCCGATCAGCTGGGGCGACCGTCTCGGAGGGCCTCACCAACGACCATGAGACGTTCGTGAAGCCTGCGGTTTCCAGGATCTCCACGATCGTCTCCGTGGGCCAGTGGTGTACTTCGATTTCCGTGGGCGGCGTCGTCAGGACGGCGACCTTGAACTTGTCTCCCTCCTGCGGATTGGCCGGGCGGTACGTGCGGAAGCCGGCTGCGGTTTCGGATTCTTCGCTGGAGTCGGCGTTTGCGCTCAGAACTGCCAGTCGGCCACCCGGTTTTAGGTTGGCGTGCATGGTTTTCGCCATGGTTTGCATGGTTTCCCGAGTGTCTGCGTAGTGCAGGACGTGGATGGCCGTCACTACGTCGAACTCGCCTTGGAGGGGCATGGCTGCCAGGTCTTGGACTTCGTGGGTGATGCCCAGCGGGTTTCGCGCTTCCGCCTGGCGGGCCAAGGCGATCATTCCGGGGGAGAGATCGGTGCCTACTACTTGCGCGGCGCCTAATTGTTTGATTCGGCGGGTGAAGCTGCCTTCGCCGCAGCCTACGTCCAGTACTCGCGCACCTCGCAGGTCGCCTAGGGCATTCTTGAACGAGGGCCATTCCAGGTTTTCCCGGACGAAGCTGATTATCGCTTCCACGTCGGCGAAAGCGGTGGCTACCTGGTCGTACTGGTCGGCGGGGTTCGTCATCGAGAATCTCCGTGGTCAGGCTGGGCGGATGGTGGCGTAGCCCTGGCCGGGGTCGGGTTTCAGGGCTGAGGCGCCGGAGAAGATTACGTTCGCCAAGGGGAGTGGCTGGTGGTAGAAGTTCAGCGAGGCGTCTACGTCGAAGATTCGGCACGAAGACACGAAGAACGGCAGTTCGGCGATGAGGTATTTCTTCGCTTCGGCGAGTTGGGCCGGGGTGGCCTCGCCGGTTAAGCCTTTGGCGGCTAGGACTTCTTGGGTCATTTCTGTGCTGGCGGCGGCGAGGGCGGGATCGGTGGCGGTCAGTTGCGCGCAGTGTGCCAAGACTTCGGTGTAGACGGGGTCTGCCTGGAGTTCGGACATGCGGTGCAGGCCGTCGGTCGGTCTTGGGCCGGCTAGGGCCGTCCAGGCTCGGAGGACTCGGTTGCGCAGGACGTTGGTTTCCGACCTGGCTTTCTTCGCGGCTTTCGGCTCGTCGTAGCCCAGTGCGATGAAGGTGTGTTTCAGGGCGCTGTCGGGGATGATGACGTCGATTTGCTTGAATTCCGTTTGCAGCCAGTCCAAAGTGGAGCGCAGGCGGTCGACGTTGAAGTAGCTGTTGCCGGGGCTTACGCCGAAAACCGCGTGGCGGCGGGATTCCCAGACTTCTTGGCAAGCGGCGGTCAGGGGTTCTACGCGGAAGCCGTTGCTGATCATGTCCAGCGTCCGGTGCCGGGGGTGGCCACTGTGTCCAGGTAGGTGCGGCGCAATTCTTCGCGGACGATCTTTCCGGTCGCGGTGCGGGGCATGTCCGTCGCGGTGATGACGACCGGGTCGGCCAGGGCGGGGAGGCCGGTGCGGGCCCGGGACCAGTCGGTGTCGTCCAGGCGGCCGTCTCGGGTGGCGACGACGGGCAGCGGCAGGTCGTTTTCTCGCGGCAGGATGGCGACGTCCGACCCTTCCTGCAGGCGGTCTACCAGGGTGTCCTCGAATTCCAGGTAGCCGATCCCGGACGCGAAGTTGACCTCGCGGTCGACGATTTTCAGCGCTCCGGTCGGGGTGAGGATGCCGATGTCGCCGGTGTTCCACCAGTCGCCCACCAGTTTTTCCTTCCAGCGTTCCGGTTCGCCGTAATACCCGGTGCAGCGGGCCTTCGTTTTGGCCAGAACCAGGCCGGGGCGGCCGCGTTCCAGCGGTTCGAACGTCTCGGGATCGACGATTTTCAGGGTGACGAATCCGGGCATCGGGCGGCCGACGACGCGCGGGCCGGGTTTGTGGTCGCGCGGGCGGTTCGCGGCGCGGCGCGAGAGCACGGTCATGCCCATGCCGCCGGTTTCCGACTGGCCGTA
Organism: Streptomyces sp. AA4; assembly: GCF_000158875.1. Taxonomy (NCBI): domain Bacteria; kingdom Bacillati; phylum Actinomycetota; class Actinomycetes; order Kitasatosporales; family Streptomycetaceae; genus Streptomyces; species Streptomyces sp. AA4. The sequence continues at coordinate 1,003,827 of NZ_GG657746.1, forward strand.
ACCGTCCCGCCAGAGCGGGAACGGGTGCCGGGACGCGTTCAGGAAGCGGCGGATCACCGGCCAGCGGATCGCGTCGAAGTTGCCGGCGAACAGGCGGATGCGGGCGAACGGGTTGTTCGCGCCGGTGCGGATCAGCGGGGCCATCGCCGAGTAGTCGACGGGCAGAGCTTCCATGAAAGTCGGTGGGTACTGGCGGAAAACCCGGTCGACGACGTCCGGGGAGTTGTCGTCCATGGCCAGCACGGTGGCCGGGGAAAGGGTCAGCACCGAATAGATCCAGGTGAACGCCCTCGCGTGCACGTAGGGCGTGAACATGGCCACCACGTCGTTTCGGCGGAACGTCAGGGGCGGGAAATGGCGGCATTCCAGCCGGGCCATTTGTTTTTGGATGGTGGCCGGCGGGAAAATGATCAGTTTGGGGATGCCGGTGGTGCCGGAGGTGTGGGTGAGCATCAGGAGTTCGTCGTCCCGGCGGGGGACGGGGTGCAGATGCGGTTCCGCTTTGAGATCCGCGTACGTCTGCGCGTGCGGGGAGTCGCCGTTGACGCTGAAGATCTTTCCGGCGAGCCCGGGGAACGCCGCGGGCGTGATTTCCGCGCGTTCGATGCGTTCGACGTCGGTGACGATCGCCGCCGGTTCCACCCGGCGGATCAGGCTTTGTACGGCGTCCTTTCCCAGCAGGCCGGACAGCATCACGGCGACCGCGCCGATCCGGGAGATCGCGGCGGCCAGCAGAATGCAGTCGAAATGATTGGCTTTGCAGACGACCACCCGGTCGCCGGGTTTCACGCCCGCTTTGCTCAGGACGCCGGCGGAATCGCGGACCAAGGCCGCGAGCGCGGGGAGGTCGAGCGTCGAGCGGGTTTCCCGGTCGATGTCCAGCGGCCGGGACAGGTGGAAGGTCATGGGCTTGCCGGAACTGGCTCGGTGGTCGAACAGTTCGCCCAGGCTGAAGGCCCAGTTCGGTTTCATGGCTGAAGTGCTCCTATGCGGTGCTGCGCGGGCAGCACGAGGCCGGTTGCCGCCCTCGCCCGAATGCGGGCAAGGGTGGTCGCCGCGAGTCGAATTACGCTCGAATCGCGGTGTGGGAATGGTGGAACGCAGAGCAAAGCTGATCCGGGCCTCGCCCCCGCGACGCCCGGATCAGGGAAGATGGCCTACCGGTGGCCGGTAAGCGAACAAGCAGAAACGTACTGAAGCGAATCCACTCAAGCCCCCTGATGTTTTGAGTTTCGCTTTAAGCCCCATTAGAGCTATACCGGGGCGGATAGTGACTGTCAATCGTCCGTTGGAGGTGGCCGCCGCGGCTATTGCGACAAGTGGGGGATACCGCGCGGTGACATCGAAGCGTCGTTGTGCCGGTTTTGTCTTGACTAAAGAAGTGGTTGCGCATTCGAACGCTTCGGTTAAGGTAAGCTGGTTCGCGCGAACGTCTTGGGGGCTAGCATTTTATTTATGGGGGAATTGTCACGCCGGGCGAGTGCCGCCGATGTGCGTGGTGAGCGTGGCCGCTGTCGTGGCGACTGCTTCGGCCAAGTCGGGGAAGGTTTCTGTACAGGGGCCGTCGTCCGGGCAGAGGTGGCGCAGCGTCACGCTGATTGCCGCCATGGGACGGGAACCGTGGTCGAAGACTGGGGCGGCGACAGAGGCGAAGCCCGCTGTCACGTGACCGTCTTCGACCGACCAGCCCAGGCGGCGTTCGGCGGCCAGGGTGCGGCGTAGCGCGGCCAGCGAATTGGGGCCGCGCGGCGTGCGCAGGACGAACGACGTGGCGGCGGGGAACAGCGCGCGGACGTGCGCGGCCGGCAGGTGCTGCAGCATCGCGCGGCCGGACGCGGTCAGGTGCGCGGGCAGGCGGACGCCGACGTCGGTGACCAGCGTTTCCGGGCGGGCTGGGCGTTCCTTGATCAGGTACAGCGATTCGTTGCCGTGCAGGACGCCCAGGTGCGCGGTGTGGCCGATGCGGTCGACCAGCTTGCGCAGCAGCGGCCCGGCGAGCCGCTCCAGCGGGTCGTGGCGCAGGTAGGCCGAGCCGAGTTCGAAGGCGGCGATGCCGAGGCCGTAGCGGCGTTCGGCGGGCAGATGGGTGACGAAACCGGCCGAGGTCAGCTCGTTGAGCAGGTGGTACGTCGTCGACCGAGGCAGGTCCAGGTCGCGGGCGATGGCCGCGGCCGAGACCGGGCCGGCGTGGCCGGCGAGCAGGCGCAGCACGGAGAGGCCGTTGCGCAGGGCGGGAACGTCGGAACTGCTCACGGGTGACTCCTCCGCCTCCTCCGGAACGGGTGCGAGGGGACCGCTCGCACCGCCCCAACGGAGTATGAGGGGTCCGTTCGCACCGGTGGTCGAGGCCCTCGCCACGTGTTGTCTTGGATACCAGACACTACCGCGAACTCCGCCCTGTCGCCGGGGCCCGCCGGGAGGTGCAATGGCGGCATGCCGGAACCAGTCCTCCTGAGCTCGAAGCCGATGACCGCGGCGCAGGTCGTCGACATCGTCCGCGGGCACGCGCACGTCGGGCTCGCCGAGACGGTCGAGAAGAACCTCGCCGCCACTCGCCAGCACATCGAAGACCTCGCCGACGCCACGTCGCCGACTTACGGGGTCTCGACCGGGTTCGGCGCGCTCGCCACGCGCCACATCCCGGTCGAGAGCCGCACCGCGCTGCAGCGCAGCCTGATCCGCTCGCACGCCGCGGGCGCCGGGCCCGCGGTGGAGCCGGAGGTGGTGCGCGCGCTGATGCTGCTGCGCCTGCGCACGCTGGCCAGCGGCTACACCGGCGTCCGCCCGCAGACGGCGCAAACGCTTGCGGCGCTGCTCAACGCGGACATCACGCCGGTCGTGCACGAGTACGGCTCGCTCGGCTGCTCCGGCGACCTCGCGCCGCTGGCCGCGGTCGCGCTGGCGTTGATGGGCGAGGGCGAGGTGTTCCACGCGGGCGAGCGGAAGCCCGCCGCGGACGCGTTGCGAGCGGCCGGGATCACCCCGGTCGTGCTGGCCGAGAAGGAAGGCCTCGCGCTCACCAACGGCACCGACGGCATGCTCGGCATGCTGCTGCTCGCCGCCGCCGACCTGCATCGGCTGCTGGACGTCGCGGACCTCACCGCGGCGATGAGCGTCGAGGCGCTGCTGGGCACCGACCGCGCGTTCGCCGCCGACCTGCAGGCGCTGCGCCCGCATCCCGGGCAGGCGACCAGCGCGGCGCGGATGTTCGCGGCGCTGCAGGGGTCGAAGATCGTGGAAAGCCACCGCGGTCCGGACTGCAACCGCGTGCAGGACGCGTACTCGCTGCGGTGCGCGCCGCAGGTGCACGGCGCCGCGCGGGACACGCTGACGCACGCGGAACTGGTCGCGGACCGGGAACTGCAGTCCGCGGTGGACAACCCGGTGGTGCTGGCCGACGGCCGGGTCGAGTCGAACGGCAACTTCCACGGCGCGCCGGTCGCGTACGTGCTCGACTTCCTCGCGGTGCCGGTGGCGGACGTGGCGAGCATCGCCGAACGCCGCACCGACCGGATGCTGGACCAGGCGCGGTCGCACGGGCTGCCGCCGTTCCTCGCGCACGACCCCGGCGTCGACTCCGGGCACATGATCGCGCAGTACACGCAGGCCGCCGTGGTCAGCGAGCTGAAGCGGCTCGCGGTGCCCGCCTCGGTCGATTCGATCCCGAGCAGCGCGATGCAGGAGGACCACGTCTCCATGGGCTGGTCCGCCGCGCGCAAGCTGCGCAAGGCGGTCGACGGCCTGACCACCGTGCTTGCCGTCGAACTGCTCACCGCGGCCCGCGCGCTCGATTTCCGCGCGCCGCTGCAGCCCTCGCCGGTCACCGGACGCGTCCGGGACCTGCTGCGCACCAAGGTCGAGGGTCCCGGCCCCGACCGTCACCTGGCGCCCGAGATCGCGGCCGCCGAAGAACTCGTGCGGTCGGGCGCTGTCCTGGCCGCGGCCGAACTGGAGGCCTGAGCAATGACTAGCACCGCCCGTACCGTCCGCGCCGCCCGCGGCACCTCGCTGACCGCGAAGAACTGGCAGACCGAGGCCGCGCTGCGGATGTTCCACAACAACCTCGACCCGGAGGTCGCCGAGCGGCCGGAGGACCTGGTCGTCTACGGCGGCACTGGCCGCGCCGCGCGCAACTGGGCGAGCTTCGACGCGATCACCCGCGAGCTGACCGCGCTGGAGCAGGACGAGACGCTGCTGGTCCAGTCCGGCAAGCCGGTCGGCGTGTTCCGCACGCACGAATGGGCGCCGCGGGTGCTGATCGCGAACTCGAACCTGGTGGGCGACTGGGCGACGTGGCCGGAGTTCCGCCGGCTCGAGCAGCAGGGCCTCACCATGTACGGCCAGATGACCGCCGGTTCGTGGATTTACATTGGCACGCAAGGCATTCTGCAGGGCACCTACGAGACGTTCGCCGCGGTGGCGAAGAAGCGGTTCGGCGGAACGCTGCGCGGCACGCTCACCGTCACCGCCGGGCTCGGCGGCATGGGCGGCGCGCAGCCGCTCGCGGTCACGATGAACGACGGCGTGGCGCTGTGCATCGAGGTCGACGCCCAGCGCGCGCACCGCCGCGTCGAGCACCGGTACCTCGACGAGGTGGCCGACGACCTGGACGACGCGATCCGCCGGGTCACCGCGGCGAAGAAGGAGCGGCGGCCGCTGTCGGTCGGCGTGGTGGGCAACGCCGCCGAGGTGCTGCCGGAGCTGCTGCGCCGCGACGTCGAGGTGGACATCGTCACCGACCAGACGTCGGCGCACGACCCGCTGTCCTACCTGCCCAAGGGCATCAGCGTGGACGACTGGCAGGACTACGCGGCCAAGAAGCCGGACGAGTTCACCGACCGGGCTCGCGAGTCGATGGCCGACCACGTGGACGCGATGCTCGGGTTCCTCGACCGCGGCGCCGAGGTGTTCGACTACGGCAACTCCCTGCGCGGCGAGGCGAAACTCGGTGGCTGCGAGCGCGCGTTCGACTTCCCCGGCTTCGTGCCCGCCTACATCCGGCCGCTGTTCTGCGAGGGCAACGGGCCGTTCCGCTGGGCCGCGCTGTCCGGCGACCCGGAGGACATCGCCGCGACCGACCGCGCGATGCTCGAGCTGTTCCCGGAGAACGAATCGCTGGCCCGCTGGATCAAGATGGCCGGCGAGCGGGTCGCGTTCCAGGGCCTGCCCGCCCGGATCTGCTGGCTCGGCTACGGCGAACGGCACCTGGCCGGCCTGCGCTTCAACGAGATGGTGGCCAGCGGCGAGCTGAAGGCCCCGGTCGTGATCGGCCGCGACCACCTCGACTCGGGCAGCGTCGCCTCGCCGTACCGCGAGACCGAGGGCATGGCCGACGGCTCCGACGCGATCGCCGACTGGCCGCTGCTCAACGCGCTGGTCAACACCTCGTCCGGGGCGAGCTGGGTGTCCATCCACCACGGCGGCGGGGTCGGCATGGGCCGGTCCATCCACGCCGGGCAGGTGAGCGTCGCGGACGGCACGCCGCTGGCCGCGCAGAAGCTGGAGCGGGTGCTCACGAACGACCCGGGCATGGGCGTCATCCGGCACGTCGACGCCGGGTACGACCGCGCGGCCGAGGTCGCCGACGAGCGCGGCGTGCGGGTGCCGATGCGGGAGCAGGCGTGACCGCGTCCGGACTGCTCGGCGAGATCGCCGACGTCGGGCGCGACGCCCGGCGCGGCGGTTACTCGCGGCACGCGTTCGACGCGCCGGAGCACGACCTGCGCACCTGGTTCGTCGAACGGGCGCAGCAGCTGGGCCTCGACGTCGAGACCGACCGCAACGGCAACCTGTGGGCGTGGTGGGGCGCTCCCGGCGCGGACGCGGTCGTCACCGGCAGCCATCTCGACTCGGTGCCGGGCGGCGGCGCGTTCGACGGGCCGCTCGGCGTGGTGAGTGCGCTCGCGGCGGTGGAAGCGTTGCAAGCCAAGGGGTTCCGTCCGAACAAGCCGTTCGCGGTGGTGGTCTTCGCCGAGGAGGAGGGCGGGCGCTTCGGCGTGCCGTGTCTCGGTTCGCGGCTGCTCACCGGGACGATCGACGCGGACCGGGCGCGGGCGCTGCGGGATCCGTCCGGCGTCACGTTCGCCGAGGCCGCGGCGAAGTCCGGGCTGGACGTGGACCGGGTCGGCGCGGACCCGGAGCGGCTCGGGCTGATCGGGCAGTTCCTGGAACTGCACGTCGAACAGGGCAGGGGGCTGATCGACCTCGGGTCGCCAGTGGCGGTCGGGAACACGGTGATCGCGCACGGCCGGTGGCGGTTCTCCTTTGCCGGACAAGGCAATCACGCCGGTGCGACGTTGCTCGCGGACCGGGTGGATCCGATGGTGCCCGCCGCCGAGACCGTCGTCGCGGTGCGGCGGCTGGCGCGGGAGAGGTCAGACGCGCGGGCGACTGTCGGACGGCTGGTGCCCACGCCGGGCGGCACGAACGTGATCGCGTCCACTGTGGACCTGTGGCTGGACGCGCGGGTGCCGGGCACTTCGACGCCGGAGCTGGTCGAGGAGATCGCTCAGGCGGCGCAAGCGGCTGCCAAGGAAGAAGGGTGCGAGCTGGCGGTCACGCGCGAGTCGTACTCCGACGACGTGGTGTTCGACGAGGAGCTGCGGCGGTCGCTGGGGGAATGGCTGGGCAATCCGCCCGAGCTGCCCACCGGTGCCGGGCACGACGCGGCGATCCTGGCGGGATTCGTGCCGTCCGGAATGCTGTACGTCCGCAATCCGACGGGGATCAGCCACGCGCCGGAGGAATTCGCCGAGGCGGACGACGTCGAGGCCGGGGCGCGGGCGCTGGCCGAGGTGCTGGAGCGGCTCGCGAGATGACCACGTACTGGTGCGAACGGGCCTGGCTGCCCGACGGGATCGCGGAGGCGGTCCGGATCGAGATCGCCGACGGCCGGATCGTTTCGGTGACCGCCGACGCGGAGAAGACCGGGACTATCCTCAATGGACTGACGCTGCCCGGGTTCGCCAACGGGCACTCGCACGCGTTCCACCGCGCGCTGCGGGGCCGGACGCACCACGAGCGGGGCACGTTCTGGACGTGGCGCGAGCGGATGTACTCGCTCGCCGCCCGGCTCGATCCGGATTCGTACTACCGGCTCGCGCGCGGCGTCTACGCGGAGATGGTGCTGGCGGGGTACACGAGCGTCGCGGAGTTCCACTACCTGCACCACGGTCCGGGCGGCACACCGTACGCGTCGCCGAACGCGATGGGCGACGCGTTGCGGCAGGCCGCACGGGACGCCGGGATCCGGATGACGCTGCTCGACACCTGCTATCTCGCGGGCGGCATCGGCGTGCCGCCGGACGAGGTGCAGCAGCGGTTCTCGGACGGTTCTGCCGAAAACTGGGCGGAACGCGTGGCGCTGCTGAAGGAAGACGACTTGTTCCGCATCGGCGGGGCGATCCACTCGGTGCGTGCGGTGCCGGAGTACGAGCTGCCGAAGGTGGACCACGCGGTGCCGAAAGACCGGCCGCTGCACATCCACCTCTCCGAGCAACGCGCGGAGAACGAGCAGTGCGAGGCCGCGTACCGCTGGACACCGACCGGGCTGCTCTGGGATTACGGCGTGCTCGGCGAGCGGCTCACCGCCGTGCACGCGACGCACCTGACCGAGCAGGACGTCAAGTGGCTGGGCGAATCCCGAAGCGGCGCGTGCTTCTGCCCGACCACCGAACGGGATCTCGGCGACGGCATCGGCCCGGCCCGGAGCCTGCTCGACGCGGGCGTGCGGCTCGGCATCGGGAGCGACAGCAACGCGGTGGTCGACGCGTTCGAGGAGACCCGGGCGCTGGAGCTGGACGACCGGCTCGCCAGCGAGGAACGGGGCCGGTTCACCGCGGAAGAGCTGCTCGCCGCGGGGACCGAGCACATCTCCGCGGGCTGGCCGGAGACCGGCACTATCGCCGCTGGCGCGGGGGCGGACCTGGTCACGGTCGCGACGGACACGGTGCGCACGGCCGGGATCGAACCGTCCGGCGTGCTGTTCGCCGCGGCGGCCGCGGACGTCCGTACCGTGGTGGTGGCCGGACGGGAAGTGGTGCGCGACGGCGCGCACGTGCTGATCGAACGACCGGAAACCGTATTGGCCAAGGAGATCGAGGCGCTGTGGCAGTTCTGATCACCGGAATCGGCGAGCTCACCACGAACGACCCGGAGCTGGGCAAGCTCCGCGACGCCGCGCTGGTGCTCGACGGCGAGACCGTCGCGTGGGCCGGACCGGCCGCGCAGGCGCCAGACGCCGACGAGCGGGTGGACGTCGAGGGCCGCGCGGTGCTGCCCGGGTGGGTGGACAGCCACACCCACCTCGTCTTCGCGGGCGACCGCACCGCCGAGTTCGAAGCGCGGATGGCCGGACAGGCTTACGCGGCAGGCGGGATCGCGGTCACCGTCGACGCCACGCGGGCGGCTTCGGACGAGCAGCTGGCGGCGAATCTGCGTCGACATGTCGAGGAAGCGGCTGCGCAGGGCACCACGTGCCTGGAGACGAAGACTGGGTACGGCCTCACTGTCGCCGATGAAGCGAGGTCGGCGCGGATTGCCGGCGAGGTCGCGGACGAGGTGACCTTCCTCGGGGCGCACCTCGTGCCGCCGGGTGCGGATGCGGAGTCCTATGTGGACTTGGTCTGCGGCGAGATGCTCGACGCGGTCGCGCCGCACGTGCGGTGGGCCGATGTGTTCTGCGAGACCGGAGCGTTCGACGAGGCGCAGTCGGCGCGGGTGCTCAAGGCGGCGGCGGAGCGCGGGCTAGGGCTGCGGGTGCACGGCAATCAGCTCGGCGAGGGTCCGGGCGTGCGGCTGGCCGTGGAACTTGACGCGGCGAGCGTGGACCACTGCACGTACCTGAGCGATGCCGATGTCGAGGCGCTCGCGTCGTCCAACACGGTCGCGACGGTGTTGCCTGCGTGCGATTTGTCCACGCGGCAATCGCTCGCTCCGGTACGGAGGTTGCTCGACGCTGGCGCGACGGTCGCCTTGGCGAGCAACGCGAACCCGGGCAGTTCGTACACCACGTCGATGGCGTTCTGCGTGACGACTGCCGTGCTGCAAATGCGGATGACGGTGGACGAAGCCGTGTGGTCGGCGACTGCCGGTGGCGCGCGGGCGCTTCGGCGCGAGGACGTCGGGTATCTGCGGCCGGGTGCGCGCGCGGATGTCCACGTGCTCGACGCGCCGTCCACCACGCATCTCGCTTATCGGCCCGGGGTCCCGTTGACCCACGCGGTGTGGCGGAAAGGAGCGAAGCTTCGTTAATCGGTGGCGAGCGAGTCCGCGGCTGCGCTACCGTAAAAGGGAACAGGACGCGCGAAAGACCATTGTCCGGTATGGGTTAGGCCGGACGAACCATTCGCTCTGTTTCCGAGCGCCCGGCTTAGGCGGGCCGAGCCCAGTGCGTCCCTCTCGAACCAGAACGTTGGTACGGAAGGGACTTCGCGGATGGCGAATAACTCGAACGATACTGTGCTCGTGATCGGCGCCGGGCTCGGCGGGCTGTGTCTCGCGCAGGGGCTGCGCAAAGCCGGGATCCCGTGCGAGGTCTACGAACGAGATTCCGCGCTCGACGCGCGCCGGCAGGGCTACCGGCTGCACATCGATTCCCGCGGCGACCAGGCGTTGCGGGAAGTCCTCCCGCCGCGGCTGCACGAGCTGTTCCTGGCCACCTCGGGACGGCCGCGCAACGCCACTACGATCTACGACAGCCAGCTGACTCCGCGCACCGAGTTCGTGCTGGACGACGGCGAGGTCCAGCGCAACGTCAACCGGTTCACGCTGCGGCAGATTCTGTTCCAGGGCCTCGACAACGTCCACTTCGGCAAAGAGTTCGTGCGGTACGAAAAGCACGAGAACGGCGTGGTCGCGCACTTCGCCGATGGCACGCAGGCGCACGGCGCGGTTCTCGTCGGCGCGGACGGCGTGAATTCGCCGGTGCGTCGCCAATATCTCCCGCACGCTCAGGTCGTCGACACCGGATTGCGCCAGCTGTACGCGAAAATCCCGCTCACCGCGGCGACCCGGGAACTGTTCGATCCGGCGATGTTCGCCGTGTTCAGCATCGTTTCCGGGCCGGAGAAACAGATGATCGGCTTCGCGCCGGTCGACTACCCGGAGCAGATCACCGCCGCCTGCGCGCGGCTCGCGCCGCAGGTCCGGCTCAGCCCCGACGAGCCGTACATGACCTGCGCTTACGGTGCCCGTCAGGAAATCTTCGGGCGGACGGACGACGAACTCCGCGCGTTGTCCGCCGACGACATGCAGAAACTCGTGCTCGACCGGGTCGCGGACTGGCATCCGCGCGTGCGCCGGATGGTCGAAAGCTGGCTCCCGGACTCGCCGTTCCTCGTATCGATCCGGACCAGCGTGCCGATCGGGCCGTGGGCGCCTTCGCGGGTGGTGCTGGTGGGTGACGCGATCCACGCGATGAGCCCGGCCGCCGGAGCGGGAGCGAACACCGCGATGCGCGACGGCGCCGCACTCGCCGCCGCGTTGCGCAGCGGCGGCGAACTGGACGCGATCGGGGAATACGAGGCGGAAATGCGCCGGTACGGATTCGACGCGGTACGCGAGTCCGCTGCGAATGGGGTGCGGCACCTGGGGCAGAACCCATTGCCGGAAATGTCCGTTCTATAAAGGCGCGGGAAGTGCGCGGGGGCAGAGTTCGTGCCCCCGCGTCCGGTCCCGCGCGCGGTCGGCGAGCGCGCGGGCAACGATAAAAGAGGACCAGCAGGTGAACGGCGGAAAACCTGGGGCACCGGCCAGCTTCAGTTCATTCAGAGTTCAACTACTGGCCACTCGCTGAGGGATCTGGAGACCCCGCCGGCGTCGGTACCGTCACTCCCGCAGGACACTCCGGACTGGAGAGCGGGCATGGACTTTTCTCTCATCGTCCTGGTGGTGATCGTCGCGGCGCTGGCCTTCGACTTCACCAACGGGTTCCACGACACGGCCAACGCGATGGCCACTTCCATCGCCACCGGTGCGCTGAAGCCCCGCGTCGCGGTCGCGATCTCCGCGGTGCTGAATCTCGTCGGCGCTTTTCTTTCGATCGAGGTCGCGAAAACCATTTCCGGCGGGATCGTCGACGACACCAAGGTCACGCCGGTGGTGATTTTCGCCGGATTGGTCGGGGCCATCGTCTGGAATCTCGTGACGTGGCTGGTCGGGTTGCCGTCGAGTTCGTCGCACGCGTTGTTCGGCGGGCTGATCGGGGCGACCTGGATCGCGTCCGGCGCGGACGCGGTGCACTTCGCGAAGGTCGTCGAAAAGGTGCTGATCCCGGCGATCGCGTCGCCGGTGGTGGCGGGCGTCGTCGCGATCGTCGGCACGTTCCTCGTCTACCGGATCACGGCCAAGTCCCGGCAGGACGTGGTCGGCAAGGGGTTCAAGACCGGCCAGGTGCTGTCGGCGAGCCTGGTCTCGCTCGCGCACGGCACCAACGACGCGCAGAAGACGATGGGCGTCATCACGCTCGCGCTGATCGCGGGCGGTTCGCTCGCGCCGGGGTCGAGCCCGCCGGTCTGGGTCATCCTCGCCTCCGGACTGGCGATCGCGCTCGGCACCTACTTCGGCGGCTGGCGGATCATCCAGACGATGGGCAAGAAGCTCACCGAAATCCAGACGCCGCAAGGGTTCGCCGCCGAGACGAGTTCCGCGGCGGTCATCCTGGCCTCGTCGCACCTCGGCTTCGCGCTGTCGACCACGCACGTCACCTCGGGCGGCATCATCGGCTCCGGGCTCGGCCGCAAACTCGCCGAGGTCCGCTGGGGCGTCGCGGGCAAGATGGTCATCGCCTGGGCGCTGACGCTGCCCGCCGCGGCGATCGTCGGGGCCGTCGCCGCCGCGGTCTCCACGCGCGGAAGCTGGGGCACCGTCCTCGTCGGCGGCGTCGGAGTGCTGCTCGCGCTGGGCATCTGGCTCGCGTCGCGGCGCAACCCGGTCACGCCGGCCACCGTCAACAACGAGCCGGAGGCCGCCGAGGCCGCCCCGGCCGCGGCCTGAGGGAGCACGACATGGCGATCAACTGGGGTGCTCTCGGCATCGTGTTCGTGGTAGCGCTGGCCGCGGCAGTCGTGCTGACCGGGCTGTTCGCATACGGGGTGCGCGGGCTGTCGGAGCGCGTGACGGCCCGCGCGAACGGCGGCAGCGGCACGGTGCAGCTGACCGGCGCAGTGGTGTGCTTCGCGGTCTGCGCTGCGGTGATCGGCTACGGGATCTACCTGATCGTGGCCTAGCCGAGCGCCGCCTCCGCGCGGGTTCGCAGTTCCTCCGGAAGCTCGTCGAGCAGCGGTCGCACCGTCGCTCGGCGGGCTTCGTTCAGGTGGGCAAGCACGTCCAACGCCGGCGCCCACAGCGATTCGTCCGCCGCGGCCGTGCGGACCAGCGCCGGCAGGCGGTCGTCGCCGAGCAGGCTGAGCATGTGGTCGATTCGGCTGCGGTCGTCCAGCACGTACGCGGTGCGCAGCAGACCGGCGTCGTCCAGCAGGCCGACGCAGCGGCGGACCGTGTCGTCCGGCAGGTGGCCGACGAACCGGCCCAGCGTGATCCAGTCCTCGCGGCGGGTCAGGTCCTCGGCGACCGCGACGACCGTCTGCACCGGAATGCGCGTGATGATCGAGGTGGCGCGTCGCGGGTCCAGTTCCGCGGCGACCGAGGCGAGGAATTTCGGCGACAGCCGTTTCGCGACGTCGACCCCGCGCGATACATCGACCAGCCCGGCGATCCGCGCGCACAGCAGCGGGCCGAACACCTTCTCCGCGATCTTCGCGGTCACCCCGGCCGGCAGCAGTCTGCTCGCCAGCGCCATCCGCTCCAGCACGACGAGGTTCGCGTCGAACAACGTGGTCGTCATCTGCTCGCGCAGCAGCCGCACCTCGCCCTGGTCGACGTCGGCGAGGTAGTCGAGGCGGGCCGGGTCGACGTCCAGCACCCGGGCGAGCTTGAGGATTTCCGGGTTCACAGGCCGACCGCTTTCCGCACCGCGCCGCGCAGCAGCGCCGGCACGTACTTCAGGCTTTCCTCACCCGCGCGGGCGAGCGCCTGGGCTTGCCGGTGCCGGGCGTCCCGCAACGCCGCCGCCAAATCCTGTTTGTGCTGCTCAGGCAGGGATTCGATGCCGTCCGGCAGGGGTGCGCCGAGCTGTTCGGCCAGGGTGCGTTCAGCCATGGTGACCCATCATGCCGCACGATCCCGCCCTTGACTTTCGGCAGTGGTGACGAATCGGGCGGCCCTTGTAGCGTCAGTGGAATGAAGGAGGCGACGCGCATCCGCTGGCGGGTGGCGTTCGACGTGCTGCTCTGGGCCGCGTTGTGCGGGTTCGTCGTGCTCGACGCGTCGAACAGCGCGCACGGCTGGGAACTCGCCTACGGACTGGCGTCGGTCACCGTGGCGATGGCGACGACCCGCGTGTATCCGGCGTTCGCCCTGGCGGTGGCGATGGCGACGGCGCTCGTCATCGCGTTCGGCTGGGGCGGCCGGGTGGCGGTGTGGGAGTTCTTCCTGATCGTCGTGATCTCCTACCTGGCCGGGCTGCGGCTGGCCAGGGCCCGGGCCGCGATGATCTGCTTTTTCGCCATCGCGGTGGCCGGGATTCCGCTGGCCATGCTGCCGACGTCGAGCTTCGACGCGTGGGGCGCGGTGCTCGGCACGCTGGCGTTCGCCGGGGTCGCGCCGTGCCTGCTCGGGCGGCACGTGCGGCTGCGGCGCGAACTCGCGCAGGACGGGTGGCGGCGCGCGGAAGAGATGGAGAGCAGGCACCGGCTGGTCGCGCAGGAAGCGCGGCTGCGGGAGCGGGCCCGGATCGCCAGCGACATGCACGATTCGCTCGGCCACGAACTGAGCCTGATCGCGGTGCGCGCGGCGGCGTTGGAAGTCGACCGCGAGCTTGGCGACAAGCAACGCGAGGCCGCCGGACAGCTCCGGGCGGGCGCGGCGACGGCGACGGAACGGCTGCGCGAGATCATCGGGGTGCTGCGCGAGGACGCCGCGCCGGTCGAACCGGTGCAGGGCGACCTGGGCGAGCTGATCGATCGCGCGCGGGCGTCCGGGATCGAGATCGGCGCGCGGATCGACAACCTGGACGGCGCGCCGCCGATGGTCGCCCGGGCGGTCTACCGCGTAGTGCAGGAAGGGCTCACGAACGCGGCGAAGTACGCGCCCGGCGCGGCGGTCACAGTGGTCGTGACCAGCAGCGGAGAGGCGACGGCCGTCCGGGTCCAGAACGCGCCGCCGCCCGCCGGACCGCTGCCCGGCCGGTCCGGCAAACGGGGGTTGATCGGCCTGCACGAGCGGGTGCGGCTGGTCGGCGGGAGCCTGACCGCGGGCCCGGCGAACGGCGGGTTCGAGGTGGCGGCGTGCTTGCCGCACGATTCGGCTCCCGTGCCCGAGCCGGACGACGACGGGATCGGGCAGGCCGCGCGCGAGCTGGAACGCGCCCGGCGCGCCGTCCGGTCGAGTCTGGTGCAGGCGATCGTGGTGCCGCTGGCGTTGTTCGGGGTGGTGCTCGGCGGGGCCGGGGTGACGTTCCTGGTGCAGTGGTCGTCGTCGGAGCTGCCGCCGGACTCGTACGAGCGGATCCAGCTCGGCACGCCGCGTTCGGCGGTCGAACCGCTGCTGCCCGCTCGCCAGCGCACGACGTTGCCCGCGATCAACGTGCCGCCGCAGCCTTCCGGGAGCACCTGCGAGTACTACGGGGCAGGCCGGAGCTGGCTCAACTTCAACTATGCCGTCTATCGACTGTGCTTTGTGGACGGTCGAGTGGCGAGCAAGGATCTGTACAGTGAGGACGAACCGTGATCCGCGTGCTGCTGGCCGATGACGAAGCGATGATCCGCGCGGGCGTGGCCGCGATCCTGGCCTCGGACAAGGACATCGAGGTGGTGGCCGAGGCCGCGGACGGACGCGAGGCGGTCGAACTGGCCCGGGCGAACCGGCCGGACGTCGCGCTGCTCGACATCCGCATGCCCGGTCTGGACGGCCTCGCCGCGGCGGAGGAGATCCGCAAGCTGGTGCCGGACACCGGTGTGCTCATGCTGACGACGTTCGGGGAGGACGAGTACATCGAACGCGCGCTCGGCCTCGGCGCGAGCGGATTCCTGCTCAAGGCGGGAGATCCGCGCGAACTGCTCGCCGGGGTGCACGCGGTCGCCGACGGCGCGGCGTTCCTGTCGCCGAAGGTCGCGCACCGGGTGATCACGCGCTTGTCCGGCAACCGGTTCAGCCGGGCCGCGACCGCCCGCGAGCGGGTGAGTGTCTTGACGAACCGCGAACGGGAAGTGCTGGTGCTGCTGGCCGAAGGACTGTCCAATGCGGACATCGCGGCGCGGATGTTCGTGGTGGAGGGCACGGTGAAGGCGCACGTGAGCACGATCCTGACCCGGTTGGACGTGCGGAACCGGGTGCAGGCCGCGATCACGGCTTTTGAAGCGGGACTGGTGTGAGCCTCGGCGGTTGCCAGCGGCTGATGTTCGCTCCGACGCGAGTGGTGACTGCCGCGGGCAGCAGCCGCGTGAAAGCTGCCCGCAGCGCGACCAACGCCGGATTGCGGAGAAGCGGGCCGCTGGCACCGGCTTGGATCGACGACTTCGCGACTTTCTGCGTGCGCGGGCGGCGTTCCGCGTCGTAACGGCGGAGTGCTTCGTCCACTGTGGACTTCTGGAGGCGCGAGGCCAGCACCACCGCGTCCTCCAGTGCCTGGCAACCGCCTTGTCCGAGGAACGGCGGCATCGCGTGCGCGGAGTCCCCGAGAAGCGCGATGCGGCCGCGGACGTAGGTGGGCAGCGGCGTGGCCAGGTGATACGTGTCGTGCAGCAGGATTTCCGGCGTGGCGTCGATCAGCTGCGGAATCGGTTCGCGCCAGCGTCCGTATTTCTCGCGCAGGTAAGCGCGGACGTCGTCGTGCCGGATCCCGGCCGGGCGGGCTTCGGAGACCCACCAGTACACCTCGTCGTCCAGCAGCGGCAGGAGGCCGACTTCGATCCCCGCTGCCCACGTCGTGCTCAAAGCAGGCTTCAGCGGCAGTTTGGCGATCCCGCGGAAGGCCGCACCGCCGCTGTACTCCACGCGCGCGGCCGGGAAAAGCGTCTGCCGGATCGGGCTGTTGATTCCGTCGGCTGCCACGATCAAGTCCGCCTCGATCGAACCGGAACCGTGGTGTACCACGCCGTTCTGCTCGACGCTGGTCACCTCGACCCCGGTCTTCAGGCATCCGTCCGGCAACGCTGACCGCAGAGCTTCGATCAAGTTCGCCCGGTGGATCGCGCCCAGCGGCAAGCCGTGGTTGCGCACGAAGAGGTCCGCGTCCCAGTTGGCCAGCCGGTGCCCGCGCCGGTCGACCAGGCCGCCGCCGCGCTGGGCCGAGAGCCGCGGCTCGACGCCCAGTTCGGCCAGCGCTCGCTGCGCGTTGGGCCACAACGAGATCCCCGCGCCGATGGCGGTCAACTCCGGGGCCCGTTCGAGCACCGTGACCTCCCAGCCGACCCGATGCAACCCGATCGCCGCAGCCAGTCCTCCGATGCCGCCCCCGACCACGACCGCGCTTCGCGTAGCCATGCCGACCTCCTCTACGTTTGTAGAGGACTCTACACCTGTAGTGTTCCGGGGGTGGAACGGAGAGCTGTGCTCGGCGACGCGGCCATCGAGGTGATCGCGGCCGAAGGCATGCGCGGGCTGACTCACCGCGCCGTCGACCGGGCCGCCGGGCTGCCCGCGGGCTCGACGTCGTACTACGCGCGGACCCGCCTCGCGTTGCTGGAGCTGGCCGCGGACCGGATGGTCGCGCTGGACGAGGCCGAGGTCGAGCCGCCGGAAGGGAAACTCGCGGAGTTCCTGGGCGCGGTGGTGCACCGCTCGATCACCGCCGGCCGGACCAGGATGCTCGCGCGCTACGAATTCGCCCTCGAGTCGGTCCGACGGCCGGAGTTGCGCCCTCGATACGACGCGGGCGGGCTGGAATTGCGCCGCCGGTGCGCGGAAGTGCTTGCCGCGGCTGGCTCTCCGACTCCGGAGGAGCACACCCGGGTGCTCATCGGGTGGCTCGACGGGTCGATCTTCGACGCGCTGGCGGGCACGGGCTCCGTCCACCCGCCGACCGAAGCCGAACTGGTGGCCGGAGCCCGTGCCGTGCTCGCCGGATTGGGCCTGCCGGACGCCTGATCAGGCGTCGCGGCGGTTCAGCAGCGCGGTCCCGGCGCCGATTCCCACGACCGCCCAGACGAGGCAGACCAGCACGCCGATCCACGGTCCGTAGGGCGGCAGGCCGCCGAGCAGCGGGTTCACGTCGCCCGGCGGCACCATCGCGTTCATCCCCGCGAAGGCCGGGAAATAGTCCATCGCGCCGGGAAACACGTACGACGACATCAGCATCGGCAACGGCAGCAGCAGCACGATCACCACCACCAACGTGCCCGCCGCACTGCGCAGCACGAACGAAATCCCCAGGCACAGCACGCCGAGCAGGGCGAAATACGCTCCCATGCCGACCGCGGTGCTCGCTCCCTGCGCCAGTGACGTGGGACCCCCAGCCCCACGCATCAGCACCGAAGCGACCCCCATGCCCAGCGCGGCGACCAGCACGCCGTACCCGAACAGCACCGGCACCAGTACCGCGGCCTTGGCGGCGGCGAGCCGGGCCCGCACCGGGACCCATTGCAGCGTCGAGCGAATCGACCCGCTGGTGTACTCGCTGGTCACGAACAGCGTCGCGACCGCGAGCACGCAGAACTCGACCAGATAGATCGCGCCGGAGTTGACGATGCCGTGCGCGGTCTGCTGCCGTTCGCTGCCCGCGTGCTGGGAAATCCCCGAAACGACCGAGTAGAACGCCATCAGCAGTATCCCGCCGGACAACGAGAGCCACGTCGCCCGCACCGACCAGAACTTCGTCCACTCCGCCGCGATCGCCAGCTTCGTCATGCCGTAACCCCGTATTCCACCGATCCGGCCGTCAGTTCCATGTACGCCTGCTCCAGCGAAGCGGTCCGCTCGGCAAGCCCGTGCAGCCGGACGCCCAGTTCGTAAGCCAGGTCCCCGATCTCGGCCGCGCTCGCCTCGTCCACGAGCAGTTCGCGGTCCTCGCCGGGCAGCACCGACCGGCCGTTCGCCCGAAGCCAGTCCGCGAGTTTCGCGCGCTCAGCCGGATCCGGGACGCGCACCGCGACCGACCGGCTCGAGTTGCCCGCGATGAAGTCGCCGATCGCCGCGTCGGCGAGGATCGCTCCCTTGCCGATGACCAGCAGCCGGTCCGCGGTCAGCTGCATCTCGCTCATCAGGTGGCTGGACACGAACACCGTGCGTCCTTCGGAAGCGAGCGAACGCATCAGCTGCCGCACCCAGCGGACGCCGTCCGGGTCGAGGCCGTTGACCGGCTCGTCGAACATCAGCACGCCCGGGTCGCCGAGCAGCGCGCCGGCGATGCCGAGCCGCTGGCTCATGCCGAGCGAGAACGTCCCGGTGCGCTTGCCCGCGACGTCGCTCAGCCCGACCGTCGCGAGCACCTCCTCGACGCGGCTCGCGGCGATTCCGTTGCTGCGCGCCATCGCGAGCAGATGCTTGCCCGCGCTGCGGCCGGGATGCACGGCTTTCGCATCCAGCAGCGCGCCGACTTCCCGCAGCGGAAATCGCAGTTCCGCATACGGTTTGCCGCGGATCAGCGCGTCGCCGGAGTCCGGCCGGTCGAGTCCGACGGTCATCCGCATGGTGGTGGACTTGCCCGCGCCGTTCGGGCCGAGGAACCCGGTCACCGTGCCCGGCTCGAGGACCGAGGTGAGGCCGTTGACCACGGTTTTCTGGCCGTAGCGCTTCGTCAATCCGCGAAACGTGATCATAGAGCGAAGTCTGCGCCCGGGCGGGGTGCGCGGACATCAGCCGACCGTCCCGGGCCGACCCCGACTTTCGGCAGGGGTCAGCGCGACCGGCGGGTGGTGTGCCGGGTCGGTTTGGCGGTCGCCGGGTCCTCCGGCCACGGGTGTTTCGGATAGCGTCCCCGCAGGTCGGCGCGGACGGCGGCGTATCCGGTGCGCCAGAACGATTCGAGATCGGCGGTGACCGCGGCCGGGCGGCCGGCGGGCGAGAGCAGGTGCAGTACCACCGGCACGCGGCCGTCGGCGAGCGACGGCGTCTCGGTCCAGCCGAACGTCTCCTGCAATTTCACCGCGAGCACCGGCTGGTCCCCCTGGTAGTCCACGCGGTAGTGCGAACCGGACGGGACTTCGAGCCGGTCCGGCGCGAGTTCGTCGAGCCGCGCGGCTTCGGGCCAGGGGAGCAAGCCGCGCAGGGCGGATCCGGCGTCGACGTTCGCCAGATCGGCTCGGCGGCGGACCCTCGAGAGGTCCAGCCAGCTGTCCACATCGGACAGCAGTGATTCGTCGGCCACGGACGGCCACGGTTCGCCCAGGACGCGATGCAGAAACGCCAGGCGTTCGCGGAGGCGGGTGCCGTCTTGGCTCCAGCGCAGCAAACCGAGGCCTTCGGCGCGGAGCCCGGCGACCACCGCGTCGTGGACCAGTTGCGGGTCTGGATTGCGCAGCGGCTTTTCCGACAGCACGATCGCGCCCAGGCGGCGGACGTGTCGGGCGACGACCTCGCCGTCCCAACGCACTTCGTCCACTTCGGACACCAGGGTCGGCGCGGCTCGGACGGCCAGTGTTTCGTCGGCGGTCGCGGCGAGGCGGATGGTCCCGTGCACCCGGCCCGGGTCGCGGGTGGCTTCGGCGACGGCCAGCCATTCGGCGTCGCCCAACCCGCTGCCGCTCGGCAGTTCGGCTGCGGTGCCGCTGGCCATCAGGTACACCGGGGCCGATCCCGCGCGCCGCCGCGCCAGACGTTCCGGGTGCGCGAGAGCGACGACGAGCGCGGGGTCCGGGTCTGCTTTCGCTGGCGAATTAACCAGAGCGGCCAGCCGTTTCGCGTCCCGCTGCCAGCGACGGGCGGCGTCGTCGTGCGCGGAACGGAGCCGGCGCAGTTCGGCTTCGACGTCGGTCAGCGTCGCTCCGGTGTCAAGCAGCGCAACGACTTCTGCGGCGGCTCGGGCACCGACGGCCTCAGCCCCGTCCAGCAACGCGCGCGCCAGCCGGGGATGCAGACCGAGGTCGGCCATCTTTTGTCCGCGCGGCGTGACCGCACCGTCGGCGGTGGTCGCGCCGAGCGTGACGAGCAGGCTTCGCGCGGCGGCCAGCGCGCCTTCGCCGGGCGGATCCCACCAGGCGAGGCCGGTCCCGTCCGGCGTCGACCAGCAGGCGAGTTCCAGTGCGAACCGCGCCAGTTCGGCGGTGCGGATTTCCGGCTCCGGATACGCGGGCAGCGTCGCTTGCTCGTGCTCCGGCCAGCACCGGTACGCGCGGCCCGGCGCTTCCCGGCCCGCGCGACCAGCGCGTTGTTCCGCCACCGCGGCCGAAACCCGCACCGTGGCGAGCCCGGCGAGACCGCGTCGATGGTCCACCCGCGGGACGCGCGCGAGACCCGAGTCCACGACCGCGCGGACGCCGGGCACAGTCAGGCTCGACTCGGCGACGGCGGTCGCCAGAACTACCCGGCGCCGGTCGCGGGGCCGCAAGGCTTCGTCCTGCCGGGCAGCGGAAAGCCGTCCGTGCAGCGGGAGTACGTCCGCGTCCAGCGAACTCAGCAACGCCGACGTACGCGCGATCTCCCCGGCGCCCGGGAGGAACGCGAGCACATCACCATCTCCTTCGGACAGCGCTTTCCGGACTGCCGAGGCGACCGCGGCTTCCGGACGTTCCCCGCGCACCGGAGCGCGATAACTCAGCTCGACCGGGTACGTGCGGGCGTGCGCGGTGATCACCGGAGCGTCGCCGAGCAGTGCGGCCAGCCGTCCGGACGCGACTGTCGCCGAGGTCGCGAGCAGCCGCAGGTCGTCGCGCAATCCGGCGCGGACGTCGAGGAGCAAGGCGAGCAGCAGATCAGCGTCGAGATGGCGTTCATGGCATTCGTCCAGCAGGACCGTCGACACCCCGGCCAGTTCGGGATCGTGCTGCACGCGGCGCACCAGCAGCCCCGACGTGACCACCTCGATCCGCGTGCGCGACGAGACCTTCCGGTCGCCGCGCACGGCGTACCCGACCGTCTCGCCGACCGGTTCGCCCAGCAGCGCGGCCATCCGCCCGGCGGCGGCCCGGGCAGCGAGCCGGCGCGGTTCGGCGACCACGACGCGTCCCTCGCCGCGGTTCAGCGCGAGCGGCACGAGCGTCGTCTTGCCGGTGCCGGGCGGGGCGACGAGCACCGCGGCGCCGTGGTCGTCGAGCGCGCTCAGCACGGACGGCAGCACCGCGCGGACGGGCAGGTCCGGCAGCGAGGCTAAGTCGGTCACTGCTCGGTGATCTCCGGTGGATTCGGCAACGGGTAGTTCGACGGCCCGATGTTCGCCTCCAGCGACTTCCGCCAGGCCCCGGTCGACACCATCTTCCGGATCGCGTCGTCCACCGCGTGCTGGCCCTCGGTGTCGCCCTTGCGCAGGCCGATGCCGTACCGCTCGGCGGAGAACGGGCGGCCGACCACCTTCAGCAGCTCCGGGTTCTGCGCGGCGTACCCGGCGAGGATCACCGCGTCCGTGGTCACCGCGTCGACCTGGTTGGCCAGCAGCGCGGTGACGCAGTCGGGGTACCGCGGGTACTCGACCAGCTTCACCATCTGCGCGAACTTGTCCTTCACCATCTGCGCGGGCGTCGAGCCGGTGACCGAGCAGAGCCGTTTGCCGTTGAGGCTTTCCGGACCGGTGATGTCCGGCGAGGTGAGCCGCACCAGCAGGTCCTGGCCGGTGACGAAGTACGGTCCGGCGAAGCTCACCCGCTGCTTCCGCTTGTCGGTGATCGAATAGGTGGCCACGACCAGGTCGACCGCGCCCGAGGTGAGGTCCGTTTCGCGGCGGGCCGGGGTGGTCTCGTGCCAGGTGATGCGGTCCGGTTCGACCCCCAGTTCGCGCGCGACGAAAGTGGCGACGTCGACGTCGAAACCGGCGAGCCTGCCGTCGACGGTTCGCTGCGAAAGGCCGGGCGCGTCGAACCGGATTCCGATCGTCAGGTGGTTGCCGTCACGCGCCCGGGTGGGAAGCGGATCGTCCTTGGATACCGTCGACGAACCGCAGGAGACGCAGCTGACCAGCAGAAACAGTGCGGCAACCAGTGCGCGAATCCGCATCGGTGCCTCCGCTTCGCCGGTTGGCTGCTCACATGGTTCTCAGGTCAGACGGCTAGCCTAAGCGCGTGCGCCGACTGCCCCAACCTGTACTCGACACCATCGGCACGCTCGCCCGGCTCGGGCTGGCTGCCGTGTGGCTCGTGTCCGGCGGCCTGAAGATCGCCGATCCGGGGCAGACGTACATCGCCGTGCAGGCTTACGACGTGCTCCCGCACGCGCTGGTGCGCCCGGTCGCCACCGGGCTGCCGCTGCTGGAGCTGGTGCTCGGGCTGCTGCTGCTAGCCGGGCTGGCCACGCGCTGGGTCGCGGCTGCTTCGCTCCTGCTGCTGGCAGTGCTCGTCGCGGGCATCGCGCAGTCGTGGGCGCGCGGGCTGAGCATCGACTGCGGCTGCTTCGGCGGCGGCGGGCGCGTGGACGCCGGGAAGACCGAGTACCCGCAGGAGATCCTGCGCGACACCGGTTTCGCCCTGCTCGCGGTGTGGTTGCTCGTCCGGCCGCGCACGTGGCTTTCGGTCGACGGCTGGCTCGGCTGGGGCAAGGGCAGGAACGCCGGGAACTCGGGCGGGGCCTCGGACGACTACCCCAAGGGCATCGCGGAAGGGAATTAGGAACAGTGGGTGGAGCTGCGCGCAACGCGCGGAAAAGCCGTCAGCAGGCGGCGGCCGCGAGGTCGGTCGCCCAGGCGCGGGGCTCGAACAGCGACCGGAACAAGATCATCGCGGTCGTGGTCGCCGTCGTGGTGGTCGCCGCGCTCGTGATCGGCGGCGTGCTCTGGATCAACTCGAGCAAGAACGCCACGCAGGACAGCGCGATCCAGCCGAGCACGACCTCGGCGCTCGGGCCGGGCGTGGTCGAGAAGCGCGACGGGGCCGTGGTGACGGTCGGCAAGCCGGGCGCGCCGAAGACCATGGACCTGTACGCGGACTTCCTGTGCCCGTACTGCGCGAAGCTGCAGCAGGACTTCGGGGCGCGGATGGAGAAGGCGATCAACGACGGCCAGCTCTCCGTGCGCTACCACATGGTCATCCTGCTCAACAAGAACTCGGACCCGCCGGGCTACTCGCTCGACTCGGCCAACGCCGCGCTCGCCGCCGCCGACCAGCAGAAGTTCACCGCGTTCCACGACGCGCTGTTCAAGAACCAGCCGCCGGAGGGCGGCCGCGGGTACGACAAGGCCCAGCTGATCAAGCTCGGCCAGGACCTCGGGATCAGCGACCCGAAGTTCGCGCAGGCGGTCAACAGCGGCGCCTACGATCAGCAGCTGCAGGCCGCGTTCCAGCAGATCCAGAACGACCCGAAGCTGCAGCAGGACTTCGGCAACGGCCAGATCGGCTTCGGCACGCCGACGGTCGCGGTCGACGGCAAGGCCGTTCCGGCGCAGGGCGACTGGCTGTCGAAGATCCTCAACGGCTGACCTGATCCGGTCATTTCGCCTGTCCGGGCACAACTCGTCCGCTAACCTGGGCCGCAGGGCTCAGGGGAGGGGCGGGTTGTGTCCGGTTTTCATGTCGACGACGGCGCGTACGAGAACTACGCGAAGCAGGTCGACCCACTCGGCGACGAGGTGCGTTCCGCGGCGAAGGCGCACATCGGCCCGCACGTGACGCTGTCCGGCGACGGGTTCTCCGCGATCGGCGACGAATCCGGCTTCGCCGGCGCGTACGGCGCGCGGATGCGGGCGTTGCAGGAACGGATGCACGCCCTCGGCGGCGGCTGGCGCGACGTCGGCGAGGCCGCTCGGCGCACGCAGGGCAATTACGCCGCGGTCGAGCAGGAACACGGCGACGCGATGCGCAGGCTTTCGTGAACGCTCCAGTCGATCATCTGGTCCGCAACGGACTGGACACCACCAATCAGTTCGCCGCGAAGCTGAAGCACGATCCGGCGGCGATCAACGGCGCGCGCGACGGACATGTCGCGCTGCAGACGTCCGTCGGCCAGGCCAATCAGCACGCGGGCGCGCAGCGGGTGAATCTGGCCCAGGCCAGTTCCGGGGCGACCTCGGAGCGGGCGGTCCAGACGTCGAAGGATCTGGAGAAGGAGGTCCAGGACCTTCTCGACGAGAGCGCGGAAATCGAGCGGGCGGTCGCGGAAGCCGCGGAGACGCTGCACGTCGGCGAGATCCGCCACGACCAGGTGCGGGACGAGATCCTGCGGGAGATCGCGTCCTCGATGAAGGCGCTGGCGGCGGTCAACGGGATCCAGCCGCCGGAGAGCCGAGCGGCCGCGGCGCGGCAGATTCTTTTGCAGCTGCAGACGAAGATCGGGCAGTTGACCGGGCAGGCGGCCACGTTCACCGAGGAGACGCTCGGGAAGCTGACCGGGTTGGGGCAGCGGCTCGGCGGGTCGGAATCGACGTCCGCGAGCAGTGCCACGACTTCGGTGCCGCAGGCGTTCAACAACAACGGCGCGCACGTCAGCCACGGCGGTGGCGGCGGCGACAGCGGCGGCGGTGGCGGAGGTGGCGGCGGGTATGCCGGGAAGCCTCGGCTGCCGGTCGCTGTTCCGCCGCAGCCGGGCAGTGGCGTCGGGATCAACCTGCCGGGCGGGAAAACCGTGATGGCACCGAACGAAACCGCGGCCAAGGCGGTTCGGGCGGCGTTGTCTCAGCTGGGCGTGCCGTATGTGTGGGGCGGGACCGCGCGCGGGCAGGGGCTCGACTGCAGCGGGTTGACCATGACGTCCTATCAGGACGCTGGGTTGCAGTTGCCGCGGACGGCGAAGCAGCAGACGGTCGGGGCTGAGGTGCCTTCGATCGACCAGTTGCTGCCCGGGGATTTGGTGGTGTGGTCCGGGCACGTCGCGATGGTGATCGGCGACGGGCAGATGGTCGAGGCCGGGGATCCGGTGCAGATCAGCAAGATCCGGACGACCAACGCCGGGCAGCAGTTCATCGGGTTCTACCGGCCGACGGGGTGAGTGGTGGCTGAGTTCGACATGGATCACGCGGTGGCGCGGGTGATGGAGGAGGCTTCCCGGACCGGGGAGGCGGCTGCTGCGCGGTTCGAGCGGGCTGGGCCGGTGGTGGGGAAGGCTGCTGCTGGCGGGGTGTCCGTGGAGGTCGCGCCGGGTGGGTTGCTGACCGGGCTGACGTTGACGCGGGCCGCGTTGCGTGGTGGGTCGGACGCGGTGGCTTCGCAGATTGTGGAGCTGTCGCGGCGGGCTGAGCGGCGGGCTGGGGATCGGATGCATCAGGTGTTGGCGCCGGTGCTGGGGGCGGAGGCGGTGGCCGCGTTGGGGTATGAGCCGTTGGCTGAGGATGATCCGGATTTCTATGACGAAGAGCCGGTGACGTGGTGAGGACTTCGGAGCTGATCGAGCTGGCTCGGTCGCGCGAGGCGGCGTTGGGGCAGGTGGCCGCGGTGATGGGGGAGGCTCGGGGGTCGGCTCATGCGGTCGATGGGTCGGTTGAGGTGACCGTGGATGCGTTGGGGGCGTTGAAGCGGTCGTGGCTTGCTCCGTCCCTGATGGGTTGGGATCCTTCGCGGGTTTCGGCTTTGGTGCTTGAGGTGGTTCGGGTGGCTATGGCTGAGGCTGAGCAGGATTGCTACAACCGGGTGGGGTTGTTGTTGGGGGAGGAGACTGGGTTGCTGGTGGAGGCGTTGTCTGGGAAGGCGGCTCCGGCTCGTTCGGCTGAGGATGATCCTGGGATGACTGTGGAGGAGTTTCAGCGGTTGCGGGCGGAGAGGCGGGGTGCTTCTGCTCCTGCTTCGGCTTCGGCTGGTGTGGAGGAGTGGGAAACGTTTGATCCGGCTTCTTTGCGGTCGGATCGGTGAGTTCTTGGGCGGCTCGTCGCCCTGGCGGGCGACATTGCCGTTTTTCGTGGTTGGTTGGGCACCCCGATTTTTTTTTTGACTACGGCGCTGGGGTGCT
>NZ_GG657746.1:1030052-1061410 GCF_000158875.1 Streptomyces sp. AA4
GTCGACCTGTTTCAGTGCAGTCCGGGTCGGATGCTCTCGCATCACCAATCAACGGGAGTTGTGACCACCGCTTGTGTTCGGCGGAACCTATGGGAGGCGGCGGAGAAGGGCGCGAATCCGGCCGTTCAGTGCAGTCCGGTCGGATGCTCTCGCATCGCCAATCAATGGGCGTTGCGACCACCGCTTGTGTCCGTTGGACCCTGCAGGTAGCGGAGTCCGTGCGGGAGGAACCCGGCCTGTTCAGCGCAGTCGGGCCGGAACCACTCGCGCCACAAAAACCAGGCGCTGCGGCCACCGCCTGCGTCCGTCGAACCCTGCGGGGAGCAGGGCCCGACGGACGGGCGCCGGAGAGGGGGTGCGCACGCGCTCGTGCGGATGGGCACCCCCCTTGCTAGCCGCGTTCGATGAGGTGGCCTACTACCTCCGGGCCGGGGTGGGCGTGGCCTGAGCCGTCTCGGCGGAGGTCTGTTTCCGGGAGTTCTACTGGGTCGCCGGTGCGGCTTGCGCCTGCTGGGCGCGGGCCTACCCAGGCGACTTGCACCTCGGTTTCTCCCTTGAGGAAGCGGTGGGCTCGCACGCCGCCGGTGGCTCGGCCCTTTGCGGGGTATTCGCTGAAGGGCGTGACCTTCACGCTCTGGCCCGTCGCGGTCACGACCATCGGTTCGCCGTGTTCTTCGTCGTCGGTGCGGATGGCTCCGAAGAAGATCGCGGTGGCGTTCGCGGCCAGTTTCATGCCTGCCATGCCTCCGCTCTTGGTTCCTTGCGGGCGGATCAGGCTCGCGGCGAAGCGCAGCAGCGACGAGTCCGACGAGATGAAGGCCAGGGTTTCGTTTCCGTCGGTCAGCCAGGTCGCGCCGACGATTTCGTCGCCGGGTTTGAGGCTGATGACCTCGAATTCGTCCGAGCGCACTGGCCAGTCCGGGGCGCACACCTTCACTACGCCACCGCGCGTGCCAATCGCCAAGCCCGGCGAGTCGCCTGCTTGTTCGCCCAGCGGGGCGATGCCTACGACTCGCTCGCCCTTTTCCAGCGGTACCAGTTCTTTTGCCGCCATGCCGCCGCGCAGCGACACCGTGCCTGCTTGTTCCGGGAGCACGGGCAGGGGCAGCACGTCCGTCTTGAACGCGCGGCCTCGGCTGGTCACCAGCAGCACCTGGCCGCGTGCGGTGGTGTGCACGACGGCCGATACAGCATCGTGTTTGACGCGGCCGTTTCTGCGGCGGACTTCCGACGCCTCTTCGGATTCCGCTGCCGTGCGGGCCACCAGGCCGGTCGCCGACAGGATCACCTGGCACGGGTCGTCCGCTACTTCCAGCGGGCCGGACGGCTTCGACGCGGCCAGGACTTCCTTCAGGTCCCCGTCGATCAGGCGGGTGCGGCGCTCGGTCGGGAAGTCCTTCGCGATCTTCGCCAGTTCCGTCGACACGAGCTTCTTCAAGACCGACTCGTCCTCGAGGATCGTGGTCAGCTCGGCGATTTCCGCGCGCAGCTTGTCCTGCTCGTTTTCCAGCTCCAGCCGGTCGTACTTCGTGAGGCGGCGCAGCGGGGTGTCCAGGATGTAGGTCGCCTGGATCTCGGACAGCTTGAACTTCGTCATCAGGCCGTCCTTCGCGGCGGCCGCGTTTTCGCTTTCGCGGATCAGCCGGATGACCTTGTCGATGTTCAGCAGCGCGATCAGCAGACCGTCGACCAGATGCAGGCGCTCTTCGCGCTTGCGCCGGCGATAACGCGTGCGCCGCGTGACGACCTCGTAGCGGTGCTTCAGGAAGACTTCCAGCAGCGCCTTCAGGCCGAGCGTCTGCGGCTGGCCATCGACGAGCACCAGGTTGTTGATGCCGAACGACTGCTCCAGCGGCGTGAGCCGGTACAGATCCGCCAGCAGCGCTTGCGGGTTGACGCCCACCTTGCACTCGATGACGAGCCGCGTGCCGTTCTCGCGGTCGGTGAGGTCCTTGACGTCCGCGATTCCGGTGAGCCGCTTGGACTTGTTGACCTCGTCGGTGATCTTCTCGATCACCTTCTCCGGGCCGACACCGTACGGCAGCTCGGTCACCGTGATGGCCTGCCGGCCGCGGCTGCCTTCCAGCGGGCCGGTCTCGACGTTCGCGCGCATGCGGACCACGCCGCGGCCGGTTTCGTAGGCCTTGCGGACCTCGTCCAGGCCCAGCAGGCTGCCGCCGGTGGGCAGGTCCGGGCCGGGGACGTACTCCATCAGCTTGTCGAGCGTGGCGTTCGGATGGTTGATCAGCCACCGCGCGGCGCCGATCACCTCGCCGAGGTTGTGCGGGATCATGTTGGTCGCCATGCCGACCGCGATCCCGGACGTGCCGTTGACCAGCAGGTTCGGATACGCGGCGGGCAGCACCGAGGGCTCTTCGAGCGAACCGTCGTAGTTCGGCCGGAAGTCGACGGTGTCCTCGCCGAGTTCGCCGACGAGCAGCATCGCCTCGTTCGACATCCGGGCTTCCGTATAACGCGAAGCGGCCGGTCCGTCGTCTGGGCTCCCGAAGTTTCCGTGCCCGTCGATCAGAGGGACGTTCAAAGAGAAGTCTTGTGCGAGCCGCACCATGGCGTCGTAGATCGCCACGTCCCCATGCGGGTGGTACTTGCCCATGCAGTTGTGGACGACGAAACCCTCGGTCGCGAATTCGTGGTCTTCCGCGCCGACCTGAATATCGTAAGTGACCTCGGGTTCGACCCGTTCGACGGAAACCACTTCGAGGAACGAGAAACCGTTCAGCGCGTCGAGCCGGTCCGCGAGCGGGGAGCCGATCCGGCGCAGTTTCTCGATCCAGCCGTCCTGGTGCGCCCTGGAAAGCCGGAACGAGCGGTCCTCCAGCGCGGTGCCGTGCCGGTCCTTCCCGTAGCGGACCGCGGTGCCGGTCCCCATCGACAACGACGCCCGGAACGCGGTTCCGCCAGTGTCGCGGAACCATCCCCCGCCTCGGTGCGCGGCGGAGAACTCGGCCATGACCCCCTTGTTGGGCAGCCGGTCGTTCCCCTGTTTCCCGCCGTACTCGTAGGCGATCTCAGTGAGCTTCTCGAGGCTGCTCTTTTTGTAGCCGATGGTGATCCACGGCAGCATGACGCGGGCCAGTACCGCCGCGTCGGATCCGCTGACGGACAAGCCCAGCAGCGTCTTGTGCCCGGCTTGCCTGGAGTTGCTCCAGTGATGACCGTGGACGCCGAGGTCCGCGAGCATCGAGTAGACCTGCCGGACGAGCTTTTCGCTCGTGCTGACATAGACGAGCTCGCGGTGGTTCTTCCGGATGTAGCCGTCGCCGTCGAAGAGACCGGCGAGGTACGGAGCCCAGGTGGCCCGGTCCGAGAGGACCTCCTCGGGCACGAGCTTCGCGTCGCTGCGCGGCCCGCCTGCCGCGAGCAGGCCGTCGTGCCGGGCGAAGGTGAGGATGTGCTGGTCGCGCCATTCCGGTTTGGCCGCGACGCGAGTCCCTCGAGACACGCTCACCCCGCTGGCCGTCGCCCACTCGTGCACGGCGTCGAGGGGTTCGATGTCGCACATGTGGATCCGGACGCGCCCGTCCGCAGGGCGATTCCGGTCGACGGCGAACCCTTCCGCCGTGATCAAGCCGAGCAAATAGGCGTACCGGCCCCCGCCTTGCGGCAGGCTTTCCCGGCGGCCGCTGCCGTAGGCGAGGGTCAGCCGTCCGGTCAGGTCGCGGGCGGCCGTCCAGTCCAGGGTCGAATCTGCCGCCACAGTCCGGAACCGCTGTCCGGGGGTGACGAGCATGGTGTGCCCGTTCGACCACGTGATGCGGACGAGTTCGTCCGGCGGGTTCTCGTAGACCTCGGCGACGGGCACGGCCTTGCCGCGGCTGTCCAGGACCTGGTCGCCGACCGCGATGGATTCGATCGGCCGGAGCCCGTCCGGCGTCGACACCAGCGCGCCGCGCACGAAACAGTCGCCGACCACGCGCGACGACTTCACGTACGCGTGCGTCGGGCGGTAGCCGTTCTCGTTCATCGAGAACAGGATCCGGCGGTGCACCGGCTTCAGGCCGTCCCGCGCGTCCGGGAGGGCGCGCGAATGGATCACCGAGTACGCGTACTCCAGGTACGAGTCTTCGATCTCCGTCTTCAGCGGGTTGTCGAAGACCTGCGCGCCCGGCGAGTCGAACGCGCTCGGGTCCACCCGGGTCACCGGGGTCTTGCTACGGCGAGCCATGGCTCACAACTCCTTGGGAACGAACGGAAAACTCAGACGTCGATGGCGTCGCGGTCGACGCGGTCGGACGATTCGACCAGCCAGTTGCGCCGCGGCTCGACCTTCTCGCCCATCAGCAGTTCCAGCGCCAGCTCCGCGGCCTCGACGTCCTCGAGCGTGATCCGCCGGACCGAGCGCGTCGCCGGGTTCATCGTGGTTTCCCACAGTTCGTCGGCGTCCATCTCGCCGAGGCCCTTGAACCGCGGCACCGGCGTGACGACCTGCTTGCCCGCCGCCTCGAGCTCGGCGACCTTCTGCTCCATCTCGCGCTGGGTGAAGGTGAAGATGGTCTCCGAGCCGCGGCCCTTCGTGGTGATCTTGTGCAGCGGCGGCATGGCCGCGTACAGCCTGCCGTCCTCGATCACCGGGCGCATGTACTTCGCGAACAGCGTGATCAGCAGCGTGCGGATGTGCGAACCGTCGACGTCCGCGTCCGCCATCAGGATGACCCGGCCGTAGCGCATCGTCGAGAGGTCGAACGTGCGGCCGGTGCCCGCGCCGAGCACCTGCACGATCGACGCGATCTCGGCGTTCTTCAGCGTGTCGCCCAGCGACGCCTTCTGCACGTTGAGGATCTTGCCGCGCAACGGCAGCAGCGCCTGGTACTCCGACACTCGCGCCATCCGCGCCGAACCGAGCGCGCTGTCGCCCTCGACCAGGAACAGCTCGCTGCGCGAGACGCCGGTGGTGCGGCAGTCGACCAGCTTCGGCGGCATCGCCGCGCCCTCGAGCGCGGTCTTGCGCCGGGCGGCGTCCTTCTGCTGTTTCTGGGTGAGCCGCACGCGCGCCGCGTCGACCACCTTCTGCAGCACGATTTTGGCCTCGGACTTGGTTTTCCGGTCCTCGGTCCAGGCGCGCACCTGCTTGTCGACGATGCCCTGCAGTACGCGCGTGATGCCCGCCGTCGACAGTTCGTCCTTGGTCTGCGACGTGAACTGCGGCTCCGGCAGCCGGACGTGGATCACCGCGGTCATGCCCTCCAGCACGTCCTCGGTGGTCGGCGGGTCCTCCTTCGCCTTGAGCAGCCCGCGGGTTTTGCCGATCGCGTCCTGCAGCGCGCGGGTGACCGCGCGGTCGAACCCGCGCCGGTGCGTGCCGCCGTGCACGTTGCGGATCGTGTTGGTGAAGCACTCCACGGTGCGCTCATAGCCGGTGCCCCAGCGCAGCGCGACCTCGACCTCCGCGTGTCGCTCCACATTGGACTGCATGACGCCGTTGGCGTCCGCCGCGTTCTCCTTGTACGTGCCCTCGCCGGTGATCATCAGCGTGCCGCAGACGGGTTTTTCGCTGTCCGGGGCGAGGAAGTCGACCATGTCCGCCAGCCCGTTCGGGAAGTGGAAGGTCTCCTCGTTGATGGTGTCCTCGAACGTGGTGCGCAGCACGTACGTGACGCCGGGCACGAGGAACGCGGTGTTGCGCAGCTTCGTGCGCACGCCTTCGACGTCGAGCGCGGCGCCGGTTTCGAAGTACCGCGCGTCGTACCAGTAGCGGATCGACGTGCCGCTCCGCTCGCCGCGCTTCATCTTGCCGACGAGGTTGAGCCCGGAGCGGCGGGTGAACTTCGCCTTCGGGCCGGGTCCGTCGAACACGCCGGGCACGCCGTGCGCGAACGACATCTGGTGGACCTTGCCGTTCTGCTTCACCGTGACGTCGAAGCGGTGCGACAGCGCGTTCACCGCCGAGGCGCCGACGCCGTGCAGACCGCCGGACGTCTTGTATCCGGAGCCGCCGAACTTGCCGCCGGCGTGCAGCCGGGTCAGCACCAGTTCGACGCCGGAAAGGCCGGATTTGGCGTGCACACCGGTGGGGATGCCGCGGCCGTCGTCGTCCACCTGGACGCTGCCGTCGGCGTGCAGCGTGACGACGATGCGCGTGGCGTGGCCGGCCACGCCCTCGTCGGTGGAGTTGTCGACGACCTCGGAGAACAGGTGGTTGATGCCACGGCTGTCGGTGGAGCCGATGTACATCCCGGGGCGCTTGCGGACCGCCTCGAGTCCTTCGAGGTGGGTCAGGTCGTCGGCCCCGTACAGAGTCTCAGCAGTCACGAGGTCGTTCTCCCGGATCGAGGCGAGCTGTTCGGTGGGCAAACAGGCGGCCGGAGCAGGGGCCCCGGGCCGTCACCGTACTGCAGGATATCCGCACCCCCCGACAGGAACTGGCCGCTGCGCCCCCGGCGGCGTCCGGCAGCGTGTCCCAGGTCACCGGTATAGTCCTGAAGGAATACATCTTCCACGCGAGTAGTTGTGCCGACAAGCAAGGTACGAAGCAACCGGCTAGGGAGCGGTCATGCAGTTCGGAATCTTCTCGGTGGGCGACGTCACGACCGACCCCACCACGGGCGTCACGCCCACGGAGCACGAGCGCATCAAGGCGATGGTCAAGATCGCGCTCAAGGCCGAAGAGGTCGGTCTCGACGTCTTCGCCGTCGGAGAGCACCACAACCCGCCGTTCGCCGCGCCGGCGAACCCCACGGTCCTGCTCTCGAACATCGCGGCGCGGACGGAGAAGATCGTCCTTTCGACGTCGACCACCCTCATCACCACGAACGACCCGGTGCGCATCGCCGAGGACTACGCCATGCTGCAGCACCTGGCCGACGGGCGGCTCGACCTGATGATGGGCCGCGGCAACACCGGCCCGGTCTACCCGTGGTTCGGCAAGGACATCCGCGAGGGCATCCCGCTGGCCGTCGAGAACTACGCGCTGCTGCACCAGCTCTGGCGCGAGGAGGTCGTCGACTGGCAGGGCAAGTTCCGCACCCCGCTGCAGGGCTTCACCTCGACGCCGCGCCCGCTCGACGGCGTGCCGCCGTTCGTGTGGCACGGTTCGATCCGCAGCCCGGAGATCGCCGAACAGGCCGCGTACTACGGCGACGGGTTCTTCGCGAACCACATCTTCTGGCCGACCTCGCACTTCCAGCAGCTGATCGCGTTCTACCGGCAGCGCTTCGAGCACTACGGGCACGGCAAGGCCGACCAGGCCATCGTCGGGCTCGGCGGGCAGGCGTTCATCCGGCCGAAGTCGCAGGACGCGTGGACCGAGTTCCGGCCGTACTTCGACAACGCGCCGGTCTACGGGCACGGGCCGTCGCTGGAGGACTTCACCGAGCAGACGCCGCTGACCGTCGGCAGCCCGCAGGAGGTCATCGACAAGACGCTGACCTTCCGCGAGCACTTCGGCGACTACCAGCGCCAGCTCTTCCTGATGGACCACGCCGGCCTGCCGCTGAAGACCGTGCTGGAGCAGCTCGACCTGCTCGGCGAAGAGGTCGTGCCGGTGCTGCGCAAGGAACTGGAAGCGAAGCGCCCGGCGCACGTGCCGGACGCGCCCACGCACGAATCGCTCAAGGCGGCTCAGGCGGTCAACGCCTGACCCGGATACCTCCGGACTGAGTGGAGAGGTCATGACTGCACGCACTATCGCCGTGGTCACCGCGGGCTTGAGCCAGCCGTCGTCGACGCGGCTGCTGGCCGACCGGCTGGCCGAGGCCACCCGCGCCGCCCTGGTCGACGACGACGTGACGGTGAAGGTCTTCGAACTCCGCGACATCGCGGTGGACGTCACCAACAACATGCTCACCGGGTTCCCCAGCCCGCAGCTGCGGGAAGTGATCGACACCGTGACGCGCGCGGACGGCTTGATCGCCGTGACGCCGGTGTTCACCGCTTCCTACAGCGGGCTGTTCAAATCGTTCTTCGACGTGCTGGACAAGGAAGCGCTCGACGGCAAACCGGTACTGCTCGCCGCGACGGGCGGTACGGAACGGCATTCGCTCGCCCTCGACTTCGCGCTGCGACCTCTCTTCGCCTACCTTCGCGCGACTGTGGTTCCGACGGGCGTGTACGCGGCGTCGTCGGACTGGGGCAGCGTCGAGGCGACGGGTGCGTTGCAGCAGCGAGTGGAGCGGGCTGGTCGCGAGTTGGCTCGGTTGGTGGCGGCGGCGCCTGAGGCGAAGCCGGGTGACGAGTATGCGTCGGTGTCGTTTGAGCAGTTGCTGGCTGGTCATTGACGGCCGCTCCTCGCGGTCAAGAGCGCTTGCGGCGCCGGGGTTTCCGGGTTAAGGAGAAGTTCTGCCTCGACGGCGAACCCGGCGTCGCGTAGCCACGTTGACATGCGTTCCCGGGGGCGGCGGTGCACCTGGACCTTCATCGGGTGGCCGCCGTAGCCGTGCGTTTTGAGCCGGGTTTCGTCGCCGACGTGGTAGAGCAGCTGGAGCAATCCGCCGGGGTGCAGTGCTTGGCGGAAGTTCGCGAGGACGGCCGGGAGCAGGTCGTCCGGCAGGGGGATGACCGACTGCCACGCCACGATTCCGGCCAGCGACGTGGCGGGCAGAGGGTCGGTCATCGAGCCGACCTCGAAGCGCAGGGTCGGGTAGTCGCGCCGGGCGACCTCGATCATGCCGGGGGAGAGGTCGACGCCGTAGGCGGCTACGCCGAGTGCGTTGAGGTGGGCGGTTACCTGCCCAGGCCCGCAGCCGAGGTCGGCGACTGGGCCGTCGTCGACTTGGTCGGCGAATAGCCGCAGTGCGGCAAGCAGATACGGCTGTTTGCCGAGCGCGTCGCGAACGAACGTGGCGTAGTCCTCCGCCACGGTGTCGTACGACGTTCTGGTGTCGGTGAGCCAATCCACGTCAGCCTGCCGGGGTCTGGGCGATGAGAACGGTGGCGCGCGTGGTCCAGCCCAGCGCGGAATACAGCTGTTGCCCATCCGCGGTGGCGACGAGAATCCCGGTGGTCGCGCCGTGGGCCATGGCGTTTTCCACCAGGGAACTCATCACCACACTGCCGAGGCCGCGGCGACGATGCTCCGGGACGGTTTCGATCCGGTCCGCGATCGCGTCGGTGCCGACCACGGCCATGGTTCCTCGTGCTGCGACTCCCGAATCGGGATGTCGCAACACGGTTTCGCACACCGTCCCGTTCATGGTGGAGGTACCCGTGTAGGGCGGCGGGGATGGACGCGGCGGATGTCGGCGTAGGGGAATCGTCATGAGCGCTTCGCGTGCGTCCCGCAGCTTGAGCCCAGCCTCGCGCACGATCGCCTCGGCTTCCTCCGGCCGGTTTGTTGGCACGGTCAGCCAGGTCGGTCGTTCTGCTGCGGCCACCTCTGAAGCGAGGCCGCGCAGGACGGCACGCTCGGGGGACAACGCGATGACCTCGCGATGCCGATCCGGTTGTCCGAGCAGGACGTGCAGCCCGCCGCGGGTTTCTTCGGCGGGACGGAATCCTCGGGAGACACCCCATCCCGCCTGCCAGCGGCGGATGAGGTCGGGCAGTGATTCGACCACGCTGAGCAGCTAAGCACGGGGCACCGACAAAAACGGCCGGAGTCCAGTATGGACAGTCCAGCTGGCAGTACCGCGAGCCCGGCGGCACACTGGGCCGATGGGATTGGGCAAGCCAGTGCGCCGGGTGCTGCTCTCGGTCGTCGGCGGGGTGCTGGTGATCGTCGGGGTCGTGCTGCTCGTGCTGCCGGGGCCGGGGTTGCTGCTGGTGCTCGCCGGATTGCTGGTGCTCGCGTCGGAGTTCCCAGCGCTGCAGCGATTTGTCGACCCGGTGCGGACGCGGGCGATGCGGGCCGCGGAGGAGAGCGTGTCCTCGCCGCTGCGCATCGCGGGCTCGGTGGTGGCCGGACTGGCCCTGCTGGCCGCGGGGATCGTGTGGGGGACGGTGCGGTCGCTGCCGCTGAGCGGGTGGAGTACCGGGACCAGCCTGATTCTGTCCAGCTTGATTCTCTTCGCGTTGCTGATCTGGAGCTACCGACGGGTGCGGGCGAAGCGCGAGTCTCAGGCGAGCGCGGCGACGAGGCATAGGTAGCCGCCTCCGCCGATCACGACGCCCGCCACCGCGCCGACCGCCACCTGGGCCGAACTGTGGTCTTTCAGCTCGACGCGCGACCAGCAAACCCACGCCACGGCAAGGAAAAGCACGGCAAGCCAGGAACTGTAGACCTTCATCAGCATCACCGTCGCCCCCGCGGCGACCATGGCGTGCATCGAGATCTTGAACTTCAGGCCGAAGGTCACCGCCAGCGCGACGACAAGGCAAGCCAGTTCGGCGGCGGCCAGCGCGATCATCTCGTGCGGCGCACCTCCGACGAGCAGCACCGCGAATCCCAGCGCGAGGGAGCCGATGCAGGCGGCGAACGGCACGAGCCGACCGGCGCGGTCGGTGACGTGGTGGCTGTCCCACTTCCCGCGTTTCGCACCGCGCACGATGACCGCCATCGGGATCAGCGAACCGGTGACGCCCACGATCAGGCCCCACAGCACAGCCTCGCCGAGGTGGTGACCGGTGACCTGCCAGGCCACCACGAGCGGAAGGCCCAGCACCCACACCCACGGAGCGAGGACTTCCGTCGCGGTCCGCGCGAGGAGGTTGCGGGGAGCCAGTTCGTCCGGCGGGGCGGATGGCACGGCTGGGCTCCTCGGGGTTGATCGTTCCGGCGCTGGGGAATGGTATCGGGGCCCGGCAATAAAAGTGCCTGGACCTGCGAACTCGCAGGTCCAGGCACCAACCTCAAGAGGCGTAGAGCTTAGCCACCTCCGCAGCCGACAGCGCCCGGTCGTACAGATGCACCTGGTCAACCGCCCCGTTGAGGAAGTCGACCGGGTTGCCGCCGTACTTCCCGCGGCCGATCACGGTGTTTCCGGTGGACGCCTCGCCCAGGCAGACGCTGCGCGAAGCCGCCAGCTGGCCGTCCACGTACAGCGCCAGCTGTCCGGTCGCGGCATCCCGCACCCCGACCAGGTGGTACCAGCGGCCGGCTTCCGGGGTGATCGGCGCGAGCGCCCGCGTTCCGACGAAGCTGAACGCCAGCTTGTGGTCCGCGCCGGAATACTGCAGGAAGAACGCGCTGTGGTCGTTCCCGTCCTGGCTCACCACGGTCTGGAAACCGTCGCCGACCGCGTTGAACTTCACCCACGCGGCGACGCTGTAGCTCAGGTCGGTCTTCACCAGCGGGGCGCCGGTGTCCGCGTACTGGCCGGAGCCGTTCACCGCCAGGGCCGAACCGCTGTGGCCGGCGGTCCACGAAGCGCCGCCGACGAGGGTGGCGTCGTGGTGGCCCACGGTGTCCGCTGCCGTGGTGCCGCTGTTCTCGTCGAACGGGTACGCGGCGATTCCGTCGATGCCTGGCGTGCCGGGCGGGATCACCGGACCCTGTTGCGGCGAGCCGTCGACGCCGTTGATCACCGACAGGTTCGCGGCCCGGACGGCGGCGAAGTCCATCTTCTTCACCTGACGGTCGTAGGTGTAAAAGCCGTTGACCTCCTTCTCCACGTCAGTGGTCTGCGTGTACACCCCGGCCGACACGCCGCATTGCCGTCCGGCTAGCAGCAGGCGTTGCTGGAGTTCGGCGTAGCGGCGGGTGAGCGTGGCACTGTCCGGCTCCATCTCGTAGGCGAAACTGCCAGCCGGGTCGAACTGGTGCCCGTCGACCTTCAGGCCCAAGCCGCCGTATTCGCCGTCGACGGCGGCGCGCGTCGCGTCCGGCACCGGGGTTCCGGGGCCGGTGTAGGTGTGGTCGTCGTAGATGTCACCGCGGCCGCTGTCCGGTTCGGACCGGCAGCAGTTGACGCCCGACTCCGCGTCCACGAGCCGCGTCGGGTCCCAGGCCTTGACCTGGTCGGCGATCCGGCCGACGGCGTAGTCGCCCCAGCCTTCGTTGAACGGCACCCACGTGACGATCGACGGGAAACTGCGGTGCTGGTCGATCATCCGGTGCAGTTCGGATTCGAAGTTGGCCTGCGCCGCGGGGGTCGCCTCGACGTCGTCCTTCATCGCGGGCATGTCCTGCCACACCAGGAGCCCGAGCTTGTCCGCGTAGTAGTACCAGCGGCCCGGTTCGACCTTGATGTGCTTGCGCACCATGTTGAACCCGAGCGCCTTCTCCTGCTCCAGGTCGAACTTCAGCGCCGCGTCGGTCGGCGCGGTGTAGATGCCGTCCGGCCAGAAACCCTGGTCCAGCGGGCCGAGTTGCATCACGAACTTGCCGTTCAGCATCATCCGCTGCTTGCCGTCGGCGGTCTTGCCGATCGAAACCGACCGCAGGCCGAAGTAC
Source organism: Streptomyces sp. AA4 (assembly GCF_000158875.1). Classification (NCBI taxonomy): domain Bacteria; kingdom Bacillati; phylum Actinomycetota; class Actinomycetes; order Kitasatosporales; family Streptomycetaceae; genus Streptomyces; species Streptomyces sp. AA4. The sequence continues at coordinate 1,042,339 of NZ_GG657746.1, forward strand.
GAGCCGACACTGTCCCCGGAGGACAGTGAGACGCGCAGGTCGTACAGGAACGGATCGTCCGGCGTCCACAGGTGCGGCTTGTTCACCTTGAGCTTCAACGGAGTGTTCGCCGGTCCGGTCGCGAAGCCGACGACGCGGCCGTGGTCGTAGGCGACGGCTTGCACGCGTTGGTTCACCGGCCCGCCCACCACGGCGTTCACGGTGACCGAACCGCTGGCGGCGTCCGGCGTGGTGTCCACCCGGGAGATGTAGGCCGGGGTCACCGGTTCCATCCAGACGGTCTGCCAGATGCCGGACGTCGGGGTGTAGAAGATTCCGTCGCCGGGTTTGCGTTGTTTGCCGAGCGGTTGCCCGCCCGCGTCGTTCGGATCCGTGACGCCGACGACGACTTCCTGGTCTTTCCCGGTGGTCAGCGCATTGGTGACGTCCGCGGAAAACGCGTCGTAACCGCCGGTGTGGCGGGCGACCTGATGGCCGTTGACCCACACCGTGGTGTCGTAGTCCACCGCCTGGAAGTGCAGGATCAGCCGCTGGTCGCGGCCGCCGACGTGCCAGTTCTTCGGCACCTCGAACGTCCGCCGGTACCACATCGACGTTTCGTGCCGCATGATCCCGGACAGCGCCGATTCGACCGGATACGGTACGAGAATGCGTTCGTCGAGACTGCGTTTGATCGGCGGGGAATCACCGGGCTTGGCGGCGGAGAATTCCCAGACGCCGTTGAGGTTTTGCCAGTTGTCGCGGGTCATTTGCGGCCGCGGGTACTCGGGAAGGGCGTTGTCCGGCGAAACCTGGTTGGTCCACGGGGTGGTCAGCGGCGGGGTGAGACGGTGCCATTGCGGCGGATCGGCCGCGGCGGCGGGGACACTCGACAACCCGGACACGGCCACGGCGAGCGCGGCGGCCGCCGTGGCCAGACGGCCGGGTCTGCGGGCAGGACGGACCATCGTCGAACCTCCTAGTGACAGGTGGATCAGCGCGGATGGAACTGCACGGGGGTCAGGATCGGCGGGAGCGGGCCAGCAGGCGCTGGATCACGACGACGACCAGCAGGAACGCGCCGCTGACCACCGTCTGGTAGTTGGAATCGAGAGTGCCGACCTGGTTGATCACGTTCTGGATCAGCGTCTTCAGCAGCACGCCGACGAGCGTGCCGACGACGGTTCCCGCGCCGCCGGTGAGCAGGGTCCCGCCGATGACCACGACGGAAATCGCGTCCAGTTCCGTGCCGACGCCGAGCACGGTGACGCCCGATTGCAGGTACGCCGCGGTGAGCACGCCGGCGAATCCGGCGAGCGTGCCGCTCAGCGTGTAGAGGGTGATTTTGGTGCGGGCCACCGGAAGCCCCATCAGCAACGCGGACTGTTCCGAACCGCCGAGGGCGAACACCGACTGGCCGAACCGGGTCCGGCGCAGGAGAAGCCCGCCGAGTCCGAAAAGGACCAAAGCGAGATACACCGGTACGCCGATGCCGAAGATCTTGCCTTGGCCCAGCCAGAGCAACGCCGAACCCGGACCCACTTTGTACGTCGTCGCGCCCTCGTTGGTCAAGGCCAGCAAGAGCCCGCGAGCGAACAACAGCGAGGCGAGCGTGACGATGAACGGGGCCATTTTCGTGCGGGCGATGAGGAGCCCGTTGATCAGGCCGATCAGCCCGCAAACGACTAGCGGCAACAGGATCGCGACCACCAGGCCGTAGCGGGAGCCGTACGCGGCCAGCACGCCGCCGAGCGCGTACACCGAGCCGACGGACAGGTCGATCCCGCCGGAAATGATCACGAACGTCATGCCCAGCGCGATCACTGCCAGGAAGGAACTTTGCAACGCGAGGTCGCGCAGGTTGTCCGCGGAGCCGAAGCGCGGGAAGGCAAACCACGCGGCGGCCACGCCGAGTACGAGGACTACGGCCGCGCCTTGGCGTTGCAGCACCGCGGCGAACGCCGCGCCGCGTTCCGACGGCGGGGCGGCGGTGGTCGCGATCATCGCGTGCTCCGTTCCCGGGCGACGTACACCGCGGCGACGATGATGGCGGCCTGCACCATCTGCGCGGCGGAATCGGGCAGGTTGTGCTTGATCAGCGTGGCGTGCACCAGTTGCATGAGCAGCGCGCCGAACACCGTGCCGAGCACGCGCACGCGGCCGCCGGTGAGCGGAGTGCCGCCGACGACCACGGCGGTGATCGCGGACAGTTCCATCAGCAGGCCGAGGTCGTTGGGGTCGCTCGCGGCGAGCCGCGCTGTGGACAGCACGCCAGCGATGGCCGCCAGCGCGCCGGACATGGCGTACACGCCGATCAGGACGCGTTTCACCGGCAGCCCGGCGAGGGTCGCCGCGGGACGGTTGCCGCCGACCGCGACCAGGTGGCGGCCGAAGGTGGTGCGCCGTACCAGCAATCCGGCCAGCACCGAGAGAACGGCAGCGACCAGGACCATGATCGGCACGCCGAGTACGTCTCCGGTGCCGAGCGCGAGGAAGTCCGGATTGTGCAGCTGCACCAGCTGTCCGTGCGCGATCACGAGTGCTAGTCCGCGACCGCCGACGAGTAACGCCAGGGTGGCGATGATCGGCTGAATACCGAGCTGCGCCACCAGAAACCCGCTGAACAGCCCGGACGCGACCCCGGCGATCAGCGCCACCACGATCACCATCACCGGCCCGGCCCCGAGATACAGCGGGACGAGCGCCGCGGCGACCGACATCACCGAGCCCACCGACAGGTCGATGCCCTCGGTGCCGATCACCAGGGCCATGCCGAGCGCCACGATGCACACCGGCGCGGCCTGCACCAATTGCGTGCGGAAGTTGGCCGCGGAGAGGAAGTTCTTCGTGAACGCGATGTTGAACAACAGCAGCACGACCACGGCCAGATACACGCCGTAGTTCTGCAGCCAGCTCGTGACGCGGGCGCGGTCAGGTCTCGTCAGTGTCGCGGTCGACATCGTTGTCACCCCCTGCAGCTATCGCCGCCAGCACGTTGTCCTCGGTGACCGCGTCGCCGGCCAATTCGGTGGCGACGCTGCCGTCGCGCAGCACGACCACCCGGTCCGCGCCGTCGAGAATCTCTTCCAGTTCCGACGAAATCAGCAGCACGCCGAGCCCGTCCTGCGCCAGTTCGTCGATGAGCGCCTGCACCTCGGCCTTTGCCCCGACGTCGATGCCGCGGGTCGGCTCGTCGAGCAGCAGCACTTTCGGTCCGGTGGCGAGCCAGCGGGCCAGCAGGACCTTCTGCTGGTTGCCGCCGGACAGCTCGGACACCTTCTGCTCCGGACTGGACGCCTTGATCCGCAACCGTTCCATGAACGTCTTCACCACGCGGTCCTGTTTGGACCGGCTGACGAAGCCGAAAGTGGACAATCGCGGCAGCGCGGCGAGCACGATGTTCTCGCGCACGGACAGGTTCGGAATGATCCCGTCCGCCTTGCGGTCCTCGGCCAGGAGCGCGATCCCGGCCCGCATCGCCGCGGAGATCTTCCCGCGCTTCAACGGCTTTCCGGCGACCAGCACGGTACCGCCGTCGAGCGGGAAAGCCCCGACCACTGCCCGCGCGGTCTCGCTCCGGCCGGACCCGAGCAGCCCGGCCAGTCCGACGACCTCGCCCGGCCGCACGCTCACCGAAACGTCGTGCAGTTTGTTCCCTCCAGACAAATGAGAGGCCTGCAGCAACGGTTCCTTCTCCGCATGATGCTCCTCGCCGAACGCGGTGACGCCCTCAGCGCGGATCTGCCGGATCTCCCGGCCGAGCATCATCGACACCAGTTCGATGCGCGGCAACGGCTTCAGCGGTCCACTGTGGACCACGCGACCGTCCCGCAGCACCGTGACGCTGTCGCACACCCGGTACAGCTCGTCCATCCGGTGGCTCACGTACAGCACCGAGATGTCCTCGGCGTGCAGCCGGGCCAGCACCTCGAACAGGGTGTCCACTTCACGCGGTTCGAGCGACGACGTCGGCTCGTCCATCACGACCACACCGGCCTTTGTGGACACCGCGCGAGCCAGCGCGACCATCTGCTGGGCGCCGACCGCGAGCGTGTGCAGCGGACGCCGCACGTCAGTGTCGATTCCGTACCCGCTGAGCAGTTCGCGCGCCTGCTCGTTCATCGCGGACCAGTCGATCAATCCGGTGCGGGTGCGCGGTTCCCGGCCGAGGAAGACGTTGCTCGCCACGCTCATCAGCGGGACGAGGTTCACCTCCTGGTAGATGGTGGAGATCCCGGCGCGCTGCGCGTCGATCGGCCTGCGGAACTCGACCGGCTCGCCGAGGTGGCGCACCTCGCCCTCGTCCGGCCGGTACACGCCGGTGAGGACTTTGATCAAAGTGGACTTGCCCGCGCCGTTTTCCCCTACCAGCGCGTGGACTTCGCCGCGGCGCAGGCGGAAGGAGACGTTGTCGAGGGCCACGGTGCCGGGGAACCGTTTGGTCACCCCGGACACCTCGAGCACCGGTGCGGTCATGGTCGCCACCTGGGTGTCGGCCGTGCTCGTCATCAGTACGCGTTCCCGACCTTCTGGGCCGCGTTCGATTCGTCGTACGAGTCGTCGGTGATGACGATGCTCGGCGGGATCGGCTTCCCGTCCTCGAACTGCTGCAGCGTCTGGAACGCCAGCTGCCCGAACCGCGGGTTGGACTCGATGACCGCGTTGTAGCTGCCGTCGACGATCAGCTGCACCGCGTTGCGGGTGCCGTCGACGGACACGACCTTGACGTCCTTGCCGGGGTTCTTGCCCGCGGTCTTGAGCGCGTTCACCGCGCCGATGCCCATCTCGTCGTTCTCCGCGTACACCGCGGTGAGGTCCGGGTGGCTCTGGATGAGCTGCTCCATCACCGACTGGCCCTTGGACCGGTCGAACTCGCCGGTCTGCTCGGCGACCACGGTGAGACCGGGCGTCTTCGCCAGTTCGTCCTTGAAGCCCTTCGTGCGGTCGGTGGTCACGTTGTTGCCCGAGGAGCCGAGCAGGATCGCGACCTTGCCGTTGCCGCCGGTGGACTTCGCCAGCGCGGCGGCCGCGCGGTGGCCCTGTTCGATGAAGTTGGAGCCGATGAAGGTGAGGTAGTCGGTGCACGGCTTCGACGTGACCTGCCGGTCGATGGTGACGACCGGGACCTTCTTCGCCTTCGCCGCGTCGAGCGCGGGCTGCAGGCCGTCGGAGTTCAGCGGGGCCACGATGAGCAGCTGCGCGCCCCGGTCCAGCAGCGATTTGATGTCCGAGATCTGCTTGTTGAGGTCACTCTGCGCGTTCGTGGTGAGCAGGTGGTCGGCCGGGATGCCGAGCTTGCCCGCCTCGCCGCGGATGGACTGCGTCTCGGCGATCCGGAACGGGTTCGCCTCCTTCTCCGACTGGGAGAAGCCGACGATGGCGGTCTTCGGGTCGAGCTTCGGGTAGCCGGTCTTGTCGATGGTGCAGCCGTCGGCGGTCGGCGCGGCGGACGCGGCCGAGGCGGCCGGACCGGAGCCGTTGCTTTGCGCGGCCGGGGTTTCCTCGCGGCTGGTGCACCCGGCGAGCACGAGTGCCGTGGCGGCGCCGGCGACCAGAGCGAAGCGGGCAGGGACGGACGGGGACACGGCGGACTCCTCGCAGCCGACGACTGGGGCAACCCGCTCGGCGGAGTGACGCCCGTCACCCCGCTGAGCTCCGGCTATTTTTACATCGTTGGAACAACGTTGTAAACAGGCAAAACGTCGCTACACTACGTGGTCGTCGGGGCTGGTGCCGAGAGCCTCGCGGGCTCGTGATGGGCTCTGGGCGGACGAGATGAGGAGTCGGCGTGGCCGTGACCCTGAAGGACGTCGCGACGCTGGCGGGCGTTTCGGTGAAAACCGTGTCGAACGTGGTGAACGGCTACGCGTTCGTGAAGCCCGAGAACCGGCGGCGCGTCGAAGAGGCGCTGGCCGCGACCGGATACCGGCCGAACGTCGGCGCGCGCAACCTGCGGCGCGGGCGGACCGGGTTCCTGGCGTTGATGGTGCCGGAGCTGAGCATTCCGTACTTCGGCGAAATGGCCGGGCTGGTGATCACCGCCGCGCAGCGCCGCGGATGGAGTGTGCTGATCGAGCAGACGCAAGGGACTCGCGACCGGGAACGGGCCACTGTGGACTCCCTGGGCCCACATCTGGTCGACGGCGCGCTGGTGCATCCCGAAGCGCTCGAAGCGGACGATTTCCCTGATGCCGACGGGCAAATCCCGTTGGTGCTGCTGGGCGAGCACGCGGTGGACGTCGCGCTCGACCGGGTAGCGATCGATAACGTGCAGGCCGCGCACGTCGCGGTGTCGCATCTGGTGTCGCTCGGGCGCCGGCGGATCGCGGCGATTGGGGCGAACCCCAAGCGCGGGACGTCGTCGCTGCGGCTCGCGGGTTACCGGGCCGCGTTGGCGGATGCTGGGTTGCCGTCGGCGGATTCGTTGGTGGAACCGGTCGCGAAATACCACCGCGCCGAGGGGGCAGCGGCGATGAAACGCTTGCTGGCACAGGAAGAACCGCCGGACGCGGTGTTCTGCTTCAACGACCTGCTGGCCGTCGGCGCGTTGCGCTCGGCGGCCGAGCACGGGCTTCGGGTGCCCGACGACATCGCGATCGTCGGCTTCGACAACACCGAGGAGAGCGCGTTCAGTCTTCCCGCGCTCACCACAATCTCCCCGGACAAGGCGGCCATCGCCGAGGCCGCGATCGACCTCATCCACCGCCGCCTCGCCGGTACCGAGAGTGCTGCGCCGCGCTCGGTGCAGCCGCCGTTTTCCCTGGAGGTAAGGGAAAGCACGGTCGGTTCCTAGAGCAGGCGCACCGCCAGCACGAGGATGACCGCGCTGGACAGCAGGGCGGTGCCGAGCCGTCCGCGGGGACCGGTGAGGCCGCGTCCGAGCAACGCTCCGCCGATGGCCAGCAGCAGTTGCCAGCTGGCCGAAGCGGCGAACGCGGCGGCGGCGAACACGGTGCCGTCGGCCGGTCGGTCGCCGAGGACGAGCGCGGTGAAGTAGATGATGGTGGACGGGTTGAGCAGGGTGAGGCCGAGCAGGGTCGCGTACGCGCGGAGCGGGTGTGGTTCCATTGCCAGCAAAGGCGTTTGCGGGGATCGATAACGCCGGATGGCCCGGACTGCGGTCCACGCGGCGAGGACGAAGAGCGCGGCGGCGGAGATCAGGCGCAGGGGAGTGGTGATCGGGGCGAGCACCGGGGCCAGCGCGGCCCCGCCGGTGGTGGCGAGCACGGCATAGATGCCGTCCGCGGTGGCCACACCCATCGCCGCGGCCGCCCCGACCCGCCACGACGTGCGCGCGGTGAGCTCGACCAGGTAAACGCCGATCGCGCCGACCGGCATGGCGATCCCGTACCCGGCGACAAGCCCCGCGACGAGCGCGGCGCTCATCGCGCGGCCTGGCTGGTCCCTTCCCGCGTCGTCTGCTGCTTGCCGTGCACGGACAGGCAGCGGGACGGACAACGGCGGGCGGGTTCGGTGGTCATGGCCGGAATACTCGGTTGTCCGGCAGGGGATGGGCAACCGAATTTCCGGCTATGCGCGCGCCGCCACCTTGTCGATCACCGTGGCCACCGCCTCCGGTTGCGAGAGCAGCGAATAATGACTGGCCGCCAACTCGACACAGTCCGCCCCCGCTCGCTCAGCGAACCAGCGCTGCAAGTCCGGGTTGAGGATCCGGTCCTCTGTGGACACCGCGTAAGCGGTCGGCAGGTCACGCCAAGCACCAGGGCCCGCCGGTGCGAGAAAGCACTCGGCGCGGGCACGCCGTTGCACCGCGGCGAGCGCGGCGGCACGTTCGGGAGTCAGATCTGCGGCGAGCGCGTAGTGGAAACGGTCCGGGGCAAGCGACGACCAGCCGTCCTCGTGGAACACCATCGCGTCGTCACCGGGGGAATCCGGGAAGCGCTCGTTCAGCGAGGGCACGGTCTCGCCTTCGTCCGGGACATACGCCGCGAAGTAAGCCAGCGCGTTGACCCGCGGATTATCCTTCGCCGCACCGGAAATCACCGCGCCGCCGTAGGAATGGGCGGCCAGCACGACCGGGCCGCTGAAGGCAGCGATCTCCCGCCGAACCTCGGCGATGTCGTCGGCGAGCGAGGTCATCGGCAGGTGCACCGCCCGAGCCTGATGCCCCTGCCGGTGCAGTGCCTCGAGCACGTCCAGCCAGACCGACCCGTCGGCCCAGGAACCGTGAACCAGAACGATTTCCGCCATGAAATGCCTTCCCTTCGTCTGAAGGCAAGCCAACCACCGGCGGTCCCGCGGGATTCCCTGTCTCACCGGAATACGGCGGATTCCGGCCTCAACCGAGGCCCGAACGGCGCGATCCGACACCGGAGAAAGCGGCGGCCGGGACGCGCCCGGCCGCCGCTCGCTCGGTCCGGCTCAGCCGGCGTGGTCGTAAATCCGCTGCTGCGGACCGGAGACCGCGCTGAGGCCGTTGGCCCACAGCCGCTGCACCCGGGACGCTTCCTGCGAGTTCGGGTTGGCGTTGTGGCAGGACGGGCCGGGGCCGCCGCCCGACATCAGTTCCGAGCACGGGCCGGAGTAGTGGTCCGGCAGACCGAGCGCGTGGCCGGTCTCGTGCGCGGTGATCCGCGTGTTGTCGTATTGGCGGGCCTGGGTGTAGTCGATGAAGATGGTGCCGTGGCCGTGCCCGTCGGTCTGCGCGTACGACCCGCGGGGGTCGTTGCCCTCGACGTACCGCAGCGTGGCCCCGGACGAACGCTCGACCAGCTTCACGTTGGTGACCGCGCGGTTCCAGTTCGCCGCGCCCGCGTTGATCGCGGCTCGGAACGACGGTGCGCCGGACGTCGAGTAGTAGACCGTGGCCGCCGCGACGGCGGAAGGAGCCGGAGCGGCGACCGCTACGGCGCCCGAGAGCGGGGCGGCGGCCAGCGCGAGTGCGACCGCGCCGGACAGCACGAACTTCCTGGACATAAGAAAGCTCCTGGGGGGATCGGGGAGTTTGCCGGGTTTGCGCGCGCTCAACCCAAAGTAGGCAGAAGCTCCCGGATTGTGACCCCCCATTCGTACGGTCCGGCAACTGGTGATTTCCCAGTGCTAACGACGGGTTGACACCGCGGTCACCACGGCTGCATCTCGTCGTCGTCCTCGCCCGCGGCGCGCCTGCGGTGCGGACCGGACGTCGGCCGGGGCGGTTCGGGCACGGCCGGGGGAGGCGGCGGGGTGTTTCCGGGCGGCGGCATCGGCGGACGGCTGTGCGTCGCGCCGCCCGGCGGCGGCATCGGGCGTCCGTAGGCCGCGCTGCCCGGCGGAGTGGTGGTGCCCGGCGGAGGTCCCGCGTGCCGGGCAGGCGGTTCGGACCGCGGCGGCTCGGCCGGGGGTTCCGGTTCGTCCTCGGGTTCCGGCAGATACGACTTGACCACGTTCATCATCTCGCTGTCGCCGGCGATCGGCTCGAACGCGTTGATGACGTCGCGCGACACCTGGCGCTGGGCTTTCCCGTAGGCGTCCATGATGGCGGCGGTCAGCCGGGCGCTGCCGTGCCGCAGGGCGCGGTCGTCGATTTCGAGGTTCTTCAGCGCGCCGTTCGGGGTCACCGAAACCGAAACCAGTCCGTCGCCCGATTGCGCGCGGCCCTCCGCGGTGCTCAAGGTCTCCTGCAGGGCAACGCTTTTCGCCTGCATCTCGTCAATCCGCCGCTGGAAGTCGTCCAGCCACCCCTGATCGTCCACCGGCGAACGCTATCGGCCGCCCTCGCCCAGCCGGTGAACCTCGGATGGCTGACGGGCTACGAAACGACCGACATCCGCGGCGGGCCGGAGCGGGACCGGGCAACGCGAGCGGTAACAATGGGCAGGTGTCCGAAGAAGTCCAGGCCCGCACGCGCAACCGCTGGGGCGAGGGCGAACGGCTGCGCGGGGAAATCCTCGCCGCGGCCAGCAGGCTGCTGTCGGAACTCGGCGGCGAGGACGCGCTCACCATCCGCGGCGTCGCCCGCGCCGTCGGCATCGCCCCGGCCAGCATCTACCAGCATTTCAGCGACCGGGCCGCGCTGGTCGCCGGCCTCGTCGAGCACGAGTTCGGCCGGCTGCGGCTCGCGATGGAAGCGGCCGAATCCCGGGTGCCCGCCGACGACGCGGTGGGCCGGGTGCGAGCGCTGCTGCACGCGTACTGCCGGTTCGCGATGGACCACCCCGGCCACTACCGGCTGATGACCGCCAACGGGGCCAGCCGCACGTCGCCGGAGGTCCGGCCGCACGGTCCGACGATCGATCTGATCGACCGGATCACCGCGGCGTTCGCCCGCTGCGCCGAGTCCGGGGCCGCGCTCCGCGTGCCCGCCGACCGGGCCGGAGTGATCGCGTTCGTCGGCGCGCACGGCCGCGTCGCGCTGTTCCATTCGTCCGGCAAACAGCCGAGCGAGGACGCCGTGGTGAGCTTCGCCGACGAGCTGCTGTCGCTCATTTTCGCTTGAACCACGGGCGTTTTCTCCCGTTCGCCACCCTCGTCCACGGCCATCCCGGTGATCTTGACCCGCGCGTCTGGCCAGTCGTTCACCGATTCTCCTAACATGTGTTCGGTAAGTATCCGAACGATCGTTTGGCGACTTCCCCCTGGAGGCTGTGATGGCCGACGCCCGGCCCGTAGAGCAGTTCCCGATGGCGCGCGGGCGCTGCCCGTTCGACCCGCCGCCCGGCCTCGGCCGCAAGCTGCGCGACGAGCCGGTGTCGCGCGTGCGGATCTGGGACGGCAGCGAACCGTGGCTGCTCACCCGCTACGAAGACGTCCGTGCGATGCTCGCCGACCCGCGCGTGAGCGCCGATCCCGACCGCGCCGGCTATCCGCCGCAGACGCCCGGGATCAAGGCGCGGCGCAGCCGGTTCAAGTCGTTCATCGGCATGGACGACCCGGAGCACGCCGCCCAGCGCAGGCTGCTCACCGGCGATTTCATGGTGAAGAAGGTCCAGCGGATGCGGCCGCGGATCCAGCAGATCGTCGACGAGCTGCTCGACGGGCTGCTGGCCGGGCCGAAACCCGCCGACCTCGTGCAGGCGTTCGCGCTGCCGGTGCCGTCGCTGGTGATCTGCGAACTGCTCGGCGTGCCGTACGACGACCGCGAGTTCTTCCATCGCTGCAGCAAGATCCTGGTCTCGCGGGAGGCGACCGCCGAACAGTCGCTCGCCGCGGCCGAGGACCTGCAAGGCTATCTCGGACGGCTGGTGAAGAGGAAGATCGACGACCCGGCCGACGACGTGCTCAGCCGTCTCGCGACCGGTCAGGTCGCCACCGGCGCGATGACCGTCGAGGAAGTGGCGTCGATGGGCCAGCTGCTGCTCGTGGCCGGGCACGAGACCACGGCGAACATGATCGCGCTCGGCACGGTCGCGTTGCTGGAGAATCCGGAGCAGCTCGCCGCGGTTCGCGACGGCGACGACGCCTTGCTGGCCAACGCGGTCGAGGAACTGCTGCGTTACCTGACGATCGTCCACTCCGGACGCCGCCGCGTCGCGCTCGAAGACCTGGAGATCGGCGGGCAGACGATCCGCAAAGGGGAGGGCCTGGTCGCGGCGACGGACATCGCCAACCGCGACGAGTCGCAGTTCCCCGAACCGGACAAGCTCGACGTCACCCGCAAGGCGCGCCACCACGTCGCGTTCGGCTACGGCGTGCACCAGTGCCTCGGCCAGCCGCTCGCCCGGGTCGAACTGCAGGTGGTCTACCGGACGCTCTACCGGCGGATCCCGACGCTCCGGCTGGCCGCGCCGCTCGAAGAGCTGAAGTTCAAGCACGACATGGTCGTCTACGGGGTGCACGAACTCCCCGTGACCTGGTGAAAGACATCTCAGGTTGTTAGAAGTCAAGCCGTGTGGGCTGGAGGAGGTGGGAAGGCTTGGTGTTCGTCGTAGAGGCGGTCCGTCTGCAGGCAGTGGTGGAGTTGTCCGAGGAATTTGTTGAACAGGTGGCGTTGGGCTTGGTGGTTCCAGTCTCCGGCGGCGCGGCGGGTGTCGAAGTGGCGTCGTGCGCCGGGGCTGGCTCGCAGCGAGGCGAGCGCCCAGACGGGTCCGACTGCGGCGAGGCGGCGGTTTTTGATGTGGCGGTGCGAGACCACGGTTTTTCGGCCGCTGGCGCGGGTGATCGGTGCGGATCCGGCGTAGGCCTTCAGTCCGCGGGGATCGGTGAAGCGGGTGCGGTCGTCTCCGATTTCGGCGAGCACCCGGGCGCCGGCCAGCAGTCCGAGGCCGGGGAAGCTGGTGATGATCGTGGCGTCCGGGTGCTGTTCAAAATGTGTCCGTGCCGCCTCCGCCAGACTGTCGGAGGCGGCGCAGGCGGCCTCGAATTGGCTCAGCAGAGCCGAAAACTGGATGCCCATCGCGTTCTCCACGATCGGCGGTTGCCGCAGCCGCTCGGACCGGAACACGCCGTGGAGGCGGTCGACGTCGGCATCGACGTTGCGGCGGCGTCCGGCCTTGGTCAGCAGTGTCCGCAGCCGGGCGCGGGTCAGTGTCGCTGCGAGCGCGGGTGTCGGGGCGGCGGCGAGGACGGTGCGGGCGTCGCGGCGGGCCAGGCCGCCCTCGGGCTGTCCGGCGAACGCTTCCAGCGCCGCGGGGTAGAACTCCTTGAGCAGCGACCGGAGCTGGTTGCCCAGCTGCTGGCGGGCCCAGACCGCGTCCTGTTGCGCTCGTGCCAGCACCCGCACCGCTTGGGCCAGTTCGGTGTCGGCCGGCAGCGGTCGGTGCGCGGCCGCGTCGGTGCGCACGATGTTGGCCAGCAGCGCGGCGTCCGCGGCGTCGGACTTCGCGCCCGACACCTGGTGCCGGGCCCGGTAGCGCGATGCCGAGAGGGGGTTGATCGCGTAAATGGTGCGGCCGGTGGAGCGCAGCGCGGCGACGAGCAGCCCGTGGTCGGTTTCGATGCCGACCGGGATCTGCGCGTCGGCGGTGTCTCCGGCCTCGGCGAGCAGGTCGAGCAGCCGGGCGAACCCGGTGGCGTCGTCGCCGATGCGGGCTTTGGCGATCACGGTTGCGGTGTCGTCGATGATGGCGACGTCGTGGTGGGATTCGGCCCAGTCGATGCCGCAGAACAGTGTCAAACCGTCACGTTTCCTTTCCTGTTGCTGCTGCTCACGGGTCCAGGCGGGGTCACGCAGCGCCCTAATCGCGGGACTCGGCGGTCCGTCATCTCAGTAGCCGTTCGTGACTCCAGCACACCGCAGGGTCCTCGTTCTGTCGAAGAGCTCGAAGCTCGGGAACACATCGAGAGGTCACCTCCTGCGGCGGACTCGGGCTACGACATCCCACCACCACGATCACCAGTCCACCGGCGGACGCGCCGTTCTTTCACAAGTCGTCGAACGACGGGAACCCACAGGCGTCGCCCGCCGGCGGACCAGCACCAACCGACCCGGTCACGAGCCGGAAGAACTATCCCTACTACCGATTAGGAGCCGCGAGATGAAGGTGGTCGTCGACCAGTCCCGCTGCGTCGGGGCCGGGCAGTGCGTGCTCGTCGCGCCCGAGGTGTTCGACCAGCGCGACGACGACGGGATCGTGGTGCTGCTGCAGGAAAACCCGGCCGCGGAACTGCACGCGCAGGCCAAGGAGGCGGCGCAGCTCTGCCCGGCGCTCGCGATCGAGGTGGACGGCTGAGCACGCGGCCCCGGCGGTCCTTTATCCTGTAAGGGGAAAGGGGTCGCCGGTGGTCGTGTTCGCGGGGCAGGGCGACGCCCGCCGTTCGATGGAACTGCTGTGGCGCGCGGGCGGCGAACCGCGCAGCGCGCCGGGGCCGAAGCCCGCGTTGAGCGTGGACCTCATCGTGCGCGCGGCGATCGAACTCGCGGACGCCGAGGGCATGTCGGCGTTGTCGATGCGCGCGGTCGGCGAGCGGCTCGGGCGCACGGCGATGGCGCTGTACACGTACGTGCCGAGCAAGACCGAGCTGATCGACTTGATGTGCGACCAGGTGTTCGGCGATCTGCGCGCCGACCACGACCTGTCCGGCGGATGGCGTCCCGCGTTGTTCGAGCTGGTCGGCGACCTGTGGGAATTCCACCTGCGGCACCCGTGGCTGCTGCAGGTTTCCTACGCGCGGCCGGTGCTGGGTCCGGGCGAGTTCCGGATGCAGGAAACGGTGCTGCGGGTGCTGTTCGCGACCGGCCTGCCCGCCGGTCAGGTGCGGCGGCTGGTGGGCACGCTGCTCAACGTCGTGCGCGGCGCGGTGCAGATCGCCGCCGAATCGCGGTTGGCGTCGAAGGAAACCGGACTGTCCGATGAGGACTGGTGGCGGGCGCGTACGTCGGCGCTCGGCGAGCTGGCCCCGGATCTGGCCGAGCGATACCCGCATGTCGCGCGGCTCGGCGAGGACAGCTCGCCGCCACCGCCCGCCGGGGTGTCCTATTTGGAGCACGAAGCGCGGCTGAGTTTCGAAGCCGGAGTGGCGGTGCTGGCGGACGGGATCGAGGCGGCTATCGCTTGCGCGCCTCGATCAGGTACCGAGTAGTCGTCGCGACGAACGGGCCCTGCCGCAGCTCCTCGTGCAATTCGCGCAGCCGCGGCAGGTACTCGTCCACGGTGAAGCCCGGGACCATCCAGATCACCTTGCGCAGGAAGTAAATCACCGCACCGATGTCGTGGAATTCAGTGCGCAGCTCCTCGAAGCGTAGATCCACCACCTCCAGCCCGGCCTTCTCCGCCTCGGCCTTCGCGCGGTCCGGGTGCCGGCCATTGCGCACTTCCGGCGGCTGCGGTCCGAGGAAATACTCGACCAGCTCGAACACACTCCACGGCCCGACCTGCTGCGACAGATAACTGCCGCCCGGCTGGAGGACGCGGGCGATCTCGTCCCACCAGACGGTGACCGGATGCCTGCTGACCACCATCTCGAAGGTGTTGTCCCGAAACGGAAGCGGCGGCTCGTCCGTGTCCGCTATGACGGTCGCACCCCGCGGTTCCAGCAACGCGGCAGCCTTCGTGATATTCGGCGGCCACGATTCGGTGGCGACCGTCAGCGGCGGCAGGACCGGCACCCCGGCCAGCACTTCGCCGCCGCCGGTCTGGATGTCCACAACGGACTGGACGTGCCGCAGCCGTTCGCCGAGCAGCCGCTGATACCCCCAGGACGGCCGCTGTTCGCTGGCCCGGCCGTCGAGCCAGGAGAAATCCCAGCCGTCCACGGACGCCGACGCGGCCTCGTCCACCAGTTCGTCGAAGGTGCGCATCAGGCGATCGTCACAAATCAACCGCGGGCGGGCCACTCGATTTCCGCTGCGGCGCGGGCGGCACCGGTTTGGCCGCGACCACCGCGGCCAGCGGGACGACCACCAGACCGCGCTTGGTTTCCACGGTGCAGGTCTCGGCGTCGCAGGCGCGCAAGGGACCCAGGGCGTCGGTGAACCCGCCCTCGATCCGGTACCGCACGACGACCCGCGTGCCCAGCGGGAGTTCGGTCAGCGGGGTCACCGCGCGAGGTGCGCGTTCAGTTCGTCGTCGCTCGGCTCCACGAGGTGGCTGCCGTCCGCGAAGACGATGGTCGGGATGCGGCGGGCGCCGTCCTGCAGCTGGCGTACGCGGGCTTCGGCGGCGGGGTCGGCCTCGACGTCCACGTAGTCGTACTCGACGCCCTTCGCGTCGAGCAGCGCACGGCTGCGTTTGACGTCCGGGCACCAGCTCGCGCCGTAGACGATCGGGTTGCTCATGACACTGCCTCCGAGGTGACGATAGCGGTTTTGTCTTCGGCCGCACCGGGTCGCGGGTGGCCGAGGAAGGTGAGCCAGTCGCGGAACACGCGGTGCACGGCTTCCGCGCCGACGGGTTCGCCGGGCGTCGGGAATTCTCGCGGATACAGCAGGAAGCCGCGCTGCTGCGGTCCGCCGAGGCCGCCGTGCGAGCCGACGTGCCGTTCGAACGGCGAGGACTGGTCGGAGTCCGGGTCGTACCGGCTGTTGATCATGATGTCCGCGCAATGCGGGAAGCTGTCGACGCGCTGGACCAGTTCGGCAGCGTACGGCCCGTAGTCGGCCAGCGGGTCTTCGCCGATCACGACGCCGGTGGCCAGCCGCTTCAGCCCGTCGCGGCCCAGCACCACCGGGCCGAACTCGCGGCTGCGGACCAGCAGGAACCCGACGCCGTCGTGGTCGACCAGCGTCGGCAGCAGGTCCGGGTACTCGCGTTCGATCGTTTCCAGCTCGACCCGGCCCTCGTGCTCGGTGAACGACACCATCGCCAGATGCCCGGACACGACGGCGACCACTCCGGGCGCCACCCGCGTGACCTGCCCTGGCGAGCCAGTCGCGGTGCGCGGCCGGTTCTCGGCTCCTTCCGCGCCTTCGACCCGAGCACGCAGCCGCCGGGCGATCAGGCCGCCGCTCGCGCTCGCCTCGGCCAGCGCGGCGTTGACCTGCCAGCTTTCCGCCTGCCGACGCTTTCCTTGCTCGGCCACGGGAGCACCGCCGCAGAGCCGTCCGACGAGCGCTTCGATGGTCTCGCCGAACCGGTCGACGAACGCCTGGCCCTGCGTTTGCCCGTGATCGGACAGCCCGACGATGTGGTACTTCCGCGGCGAGAGTCGAGCGGCGCGCAGCAGCCGCGCGAACTGCTGGTCGATCGACCGCAGCACTTCCAACGTGTCGAACCGTTCGATGCCGGAGTGGTGCGCGACCTCGTCGTAGCCGAGGAAATCGGCGTACACCACCGGTCGCCCGGCGAGCAGGTCGCCGATGATCGCGGACACCACGACGTCGCGTGCGATCACCGTCGTGCCCGGCCGGGCGAGCGGGTAGAGGCCACCGCGCGGGATCCGGGGCAGCACGCCGGCGCGTCGCTGCTTGGCCGCCGCGGACAGTTCGCGAACGACGTCGGCGAGTGCGACCCCGAAGGTGCGCAACACGTTGACCGGGTTGGCGAAGTAGGCGCGATATCCAGCTCCGACGCGGTCCCGGCGACGCTTGCGCGGCGTGAGCACCGGCACCGAACTCATGGTCAGGCTGACGTGCGGGGCGTCGCCGGAGAACAGGTTGCCGTGGCTCGCGCCCCCGATCGACAGCAGGCCGCGCCCGTCGCTGTGCCGCCGCTCGATCTCGGCCGCGTCGGCCGGATGCGCGCACGCCATGACGTGGTCGCGATCCTTTTCGTACCAGCGGAAACCGAGGATGTCGTGGTTCGAACCGTGCAGGATCCCGCAGACGCTCGCGCCGGTCTGCGAACTCCAGTCGGTGTGCCAGCGGGTGAGCGAATGCGTGCCCTCGGACAGCCATTTGGCGAAGGTCGGCATGTCGCCGTCCCGGACGGCGCGGCGGACGGTGTCGTAGCCGAGACCGTCGATCTGCAGGAAGACCACGCCGGGCGGCTGGTCGGCGAAATCGGTGCGGTGCTTCGCTTTCCGCCGGCGGCGAGCGGCGCGGCGGAAGAAGATTTCGTCCTCGTCGACGGCCAGCACGCTGGAGATCACCGCGCCCACGGCGGACATCGCGACGGTGATGACGACCGCCGTGGAGAAGCCGTGCAGCTCAACGCCGGGTACGGCCTGCAGGATCGCCAACGCCGCGGCGCTGAGCAGGATGTACGTGCCGACGCCGAGGGTGAAGTACGCGATCGGCCACGCCACCCGCACCACGAGCGGCCACACCACCGAGACGAGCAGGCCGAGGATCAGCGCGCACACCGTCGGCTGCCACCACGACTGCATGGAGAACCCGTCGAGCCACGCGTCGAGCAGCCGCAACGCGCCGGTGACCGCCACCCAGACCAGCAGCACGCGCGCGACGACCCGGCCGCCGCGCAACAACCGGCCCTTCGCCGGAGCAGGGGTCGTCATCGGTGTCCTTCCGTCTGGTGAGCCGCCCGTTTCTTGGAGATCAGCGTGGTCACGACGGTCACGAGCAGCACCAGGACGGTGGCGAGCAGCGTGGCGATGAGCGGTGAGTCGAAGATGCCGCCGCTGAGGATGCCGAGCAGCGAGTACGCCACCGCCCACAGCACGCAGGCCAGCAGACCGGACGGCAGGAATTTGCGCCACGGATAGCCGAGCGTGCCCGCGGCGAGCAGCACCGGAATGCGTCCGGCGGGTACCAGGCGGCCGATCACCACGAGTTGCCACCCGCGTCGCGCGAACTGTTCGCGGCCCTTCGCGAGGCGTTCAGCTTGCTGGCGTCGTTCGACAAAGCGCAGGAGGGGTTCACTGCCGAACCTGGGAACGGCGAAGGTGATCACGTCGCCCAGGTACGCGCCCGCTACCGCCAGCAGGATGACCAGGGGGAGCGAGAGGTGGTCGGTGGTCATCGCGACGGCGGCTGCCGCGCCGACGACCGCGCCGGTCGGGACGATCGGGATCACGGAGCCGAGCAGTACTCCGCCGAACAGCGCCGGGTAGCCGATCGCTGACGGGTCAGTCCAATTCACCCGCGCTCCTCGCGGGTCGGGAGCAGGACGTCGGAACCGGGGCGCGTGTGCAGGACCTCGGTGTCCAGGCCTTTGCAGCGGACGTGGTGCGCGAAGGTGCGCGGGGGTTCCACGAGGAGGTGGCGCATTTTCGCGGTCCGGTGGATGCCGGGGACGGCGAGGGTGCCCCAGTGGACCGGGACCGCCGCGCGGGCCTGCAGGAGCGCGGCGGCTTCGGCGGCTCGTTCCGGGGTGAGGTGGCCGGGGCCGAGGTTCGGGCCCCAGCCCCAGACCGGGAGGAGGGCCACGTCGACTGGACCCAGGTCGGCCATGCCGGGGAAGAGGTCGGTGTCGCCTGCGGAGTAGATCCGGTGGTTGTCGCCCTCGAGGAGGTGGCCCAGGGCGGGGCTTTGCGGGCCGTGGGTGAGGCGCGGGCCCCAGCGGTGGCCGGAGTGGACGGCCGTGGTGGCGGTGATGTGCAGGTTGCCGGAGGTGATGGTTTGGCCTGGGGAGAGTTCTTCTACCTCGGTGAAGCCCTGTTTGGCGAGCCAGGAGCCTGCGCCTCGGGGGACGACGATTCTCGTGGTTTTGCCCAGGAGTTTCAGGGAGGGGAGGTGGAGGTGGTCGCCGTGGAGGTGGGAGATGAGGACGAGGTCCACTCCGGTCCAGGCGGCTACGTCGGGTTTCGGGACTACCCGGGTGAGGGGGCCGATCCAGCGGGTGAGGACTGGGTCGGTCAGGGCGACCTGTCCGGCTAG
>NZ_GG657746.1:1061581-1115862 GCF_000158875.1 Streptomyces sp. AA4
ACGGGCAGCGGGTGCTTGTCAAGGCGGGAAAGATGCCTTGACAAGCACCCACCGCCCGCAGGGAGCTTCGTATCGGGGTTGGGGGAGGGGCTGGGTGCCACGCTGTTTGGGTGTATTGGCGGCGGTGTTTGTTGTTCTTACTGGCTGTGCGAGGTGAGTAGGGGCTTGGGGCCCCGTGGGGTGCCGGTGCAGCCTGGGTGTTGGAGGGCTTTCGCGGTGTCGATGGGGGCTGCTGCTGCGGTGTGGAGTTGGGTGTTTCGGACTCGGTCCAGTTCTTCGTCGGTGTATCGGGCGGATTTCTGGTGCCAGTTCGCGATGCCGGTCATCAGGTTTTTCAGCAGGTCTGCGTAGTCGGTGAGGGTGTTTCGTGCTTCCTCGTCCAGGCCGTAGTCGGCGAAGAGGCCGGGCAGGCCTACCTCTACTGCGTGGCGGAATTCGGTCAGCCTTGCTTCTGCCAGGTCGGCGACGATTTGGATGGCTCGGTCTTGGTCTACGTCCAGGAAGGACCTGACTACCAGCACCGCGTTGTGCAGGGCGCCTTCGTATTCTATTTCTTTGCGGTAGGAGAACAAATCGTTGATCAGCCAGGCGTAGTCGGCGGCCGAATCCTCCAGTGCTTCGATGACCCGGTTCCGGTGGATTTCCGGCGGTACCGTGCGGCTGTTGGTCAAGCGGCTGATGCTGGTCACCAGTTCGGAACCGAAGGTGCGGCGGCGCATTTCGACGTAGTCGATCGGGTCCGGGATGCGGTTTTGGGCCTGGTTGGCCACTTCCCACACCCAGGAGTCGATCATGGACTCGACGGTGGCGCGGAAGGCTTCGCGTTCGGCGGGGCTCAGTGGGCCGGTGGTGCGTTGCCACAGGTTGGCCAGGCCGGTTTCCAGCGCCGTTTGCGGGGTGGGCGGGGGTTTGCCGTCGGTGGGCATGAAGAGTTTGAGGCGTTCGGTGGTCAGTCTGGCGGCGGAAAGGTCGTGGGAGAGGGCCTCCGTGTAGTAGTCGTCGGCGTAGGTGCCCCAGGTGAGCCAGTCGGTGGTGAGGGACAGTTGCTCCGGGGGCGCGGCGGGGCAGAGGCCTGCGGAGGCCACCGGTATATCGATCTTGTGCAAGCGGGTGGCGTCCCAGACTCCCTCCGAGAGGAAGCCCATGCGTCGCGGCCAATCGGTGATTTTCTTGCGTTCCGCGGCTAGGTGCGGGCTCAGTTGCAGGCGGAAGGGCAAAGGGAGTGAGGGAAGGGCGACGGGGCCCAGTTGTTCGTGGGGTTGGTGGGTGAAGGCTCGGGTGCGTTGAGGGGCGGTGGCGGTGACGGAGCGGAAGATTCGGGCGGCGGAGGTGCCTAGTCCGGTTGGGCCGCCGAGTATTTCCGGGCCGCTGAGGGTGTCCAGGGCGCCTTTGTTCATGTAGCGGCTTGAGCGCAGGTGCCATTCGTGCCCGCCGGATTGCCAGTCTTGCAGGCCTTTGACGTACGCGAGGGTTTCGGCTCGTCCGGCTGGTTGTACGTCGTGTTCGTCGAAGAGCGCTGGGACTTCGGTGACGGCGGTGTGTTCGAACTGGTGCAGGCGCGAGGTGAGCAGATTGTTTACCGCGTCCGCGGCCTCTTGGGTGGAGCAGCCGAGGAACTTTTCGAAGACCAGGACACTGTTGGAAAGTTCGCCCTCGTCCTCGACTTCCCGCTGGTAGGAGAAGAGGTCGTTGCGGAGGTGCACGGCGTCGGCGAAGCAATCGCGCAGGACTTCCATCGGGCGTTTCGCGGCGATTTCGTCGGGAACCTCGGCGTTCAGCGAGTGTTCGATCAGGTTCGCGGACCAGGGGGCGCCGCCGACTTTGCGGCGCATGGCGACGTACTCGATGGGGTTCGCGATCCGGCTTTCGTTGATGTTGGCCAGTTCCCAGAGGGATTCGTCGAGAAGGTTGCGGGTGCTTTCGCGGAAGCGGTGCCGCCAGCCTGCTGACCGATGCGGGACGGTGCGGTTCCACAGGTCGGTCAGGCCGCGTTCGACGGGGTTTTCCGGGGTTTCGGTGATTTCGCCTTCGGCGGGCATGAAACGCGCGATCCGGTCGAGGTAAGCGCGGGCGTGTTCGATGTCGCCGGTGCGTTTGAAGAGTTCCAGGAAATGGTCGTCAAAATAGAATACCCAGACGTACCAGTCCGTGACGAGGTCGAGTTCCCGCGGGGCGGCGTCGGGATGGGTGTAGGAGCACAGCAGCGCGTAATCGTGGGAGTCGAGGTCGTGCTCGTTCCAGATGACGGTGCCGTGCTGGGGCACGTCGATCATGTCCATCGAGTACGCCCACGCCTTGCTGTGCTTCCGCGCGCCGTCCAGGTGCGGGTTCAGCCGGGCCGGGTAGGACAGATAGAACTCGGGCAGGACGAACGGCTGCACGCGTGCTCCCTCGCCGTCGCGGGTACCGACTCCACGAGGCAAACAGACCGCCCCGGCGCGGCGGAAGCCCTGCCACTCGGCCGATCCGGGGGATCGCCCGTGCGGACCAGCGCGGCCCGCGGAGAGGGTGCCGTTGCGTGCTGCCGCGTCGCTCGACGGTGGACGGCGGGCCGACATCCGGGGGCTGGGCGGTGGCGGTCATTGTCCGCCGGACAGTTTCTTGCAACGTGTGCAAACTGGAGTATCCTCAGATTTTCACACGATGGCAAAGCGGCCAGATCCCCTGTCGGTCACCTCTTCGAGAAACCCAGCGGGCGTGGTGGGCGGGGGAGGCGGCGGCGCCGTCCCGTCCTAGGAGTGACGCTTATGTCGCCTGGTCCCCACACCTCCCGATCTCGTCGGAGACGGCGCGGCGCGCTGGTCGCCGCTGTCGTGCTCGGCGCCGCGGGCACGCTTCCGGTGAGTACCGCCGTCGCGGCCACCACGTCCGGCGGGGTGCTTTACCGGCCCAGCACCGCCAGCGGATCCACTGAGGACGCGAGCTATCCGCGCGTCATCCGCCTCGCGCACAACGGCAGCGCGAACGGCACCCTGCTGGCCACGTTCTCCCATTCCGGCACCGGCGTCGGGAAGGCGAACTTCCCGATCTACCGCTCGACCGACAACGGCGTCACCTGGACGTCCTCGCCGATCAGCACGGTCACCGACACCCAGCACGGCTGGGATCTCGACGGCCCGACGCTCTACGAACTGCCGCGCGCCGAAGGATCGTTGCCCGCCGGCACGCTGCTCGCCGCGGGCACTGCCTGGAACCACGGCGACTACACGCAGCAGGCGGTCGAGGTTTTCGTGTCCACCAATCAGGGCGCGAGCTGGACCTACCGCAGCTCGTGCGCGGCCGAGTCCGGCATGGCGAACACGATCGGCCACGGCATCTGGGAGCCGGAGTTCGCCACCACCGACCACGGGCTCATCTGCTATTTTTCCGACGAACGCTCGTCGGTGAACAACTACGCCCAGGTGCTCGCGCACGCGGTCTCCACCGACGGCGGCCTCACGTGGGGCAACGAGGTCTACGACGTCGCCCTGCAGAACGGCGTCGACCGGCCCGGGATGGCCACCGTCGTCCCCTTGCCCAACGGCACGTACGCGATGACTTATGAGGACTGCAAAGCCGGTGCCGACCCGGACCAGGCCTGCGACGTCTACTTCAAGACGTCGCCGGACGCCGAAGCGTGGAACCCCGGCAGCCTCGGCACCCGGATCGAGACCGCCGACCACCGGTTCCTGCTGCACACGCCGTACCTGACGTGGTCCCCGGCGGGCGGCGCGAACGGCACGCTCATCGCGTCCGGCCAGCGGGTCGTCGCGGGCACGGACGGTTCGCTGGCGATCCAGCCGGAGGACGGGCACGTGCTGTTCGTGAACCGGAACCTCGGATCCGGTCCGTGGCAAGAGATCACGACGCCGGTGACCACCGCGCCGACCGGCGGCTACGACGCGGGCGAGACGGCCTGCGCCGGGTACAGTTCGCCGCTGCTCGGCGCGCCCTCGGGCAACACGTTCCTGATGCTCGCGGGCACGCATTTGTCCACCGGCAAATGCGAAACCGACTTCGGCACGGCGACGCTGCCGAACGCGCAGGGTCGGATCACCGGCCCCGGCACCACCGGCAAATGCGTCGACGTGAACACCAACACGTCGGTCAACGGCAACGCGGTGCAGCTGTACACCTGCGGGATCGCGACCGGACAGCAGTGGTCGCTGGAAACCGACGGCACGATCCGCGCCTTCGACAAATGCCTGAACATCGTCGGCGGCGGCACGGCGAATTCGTCCAAAGTGGAGCTTCGCGATTGCCTAGGCACGGGCGCGCAGCAGTGGCAGGCGCGCGCGGACGGTTCGATTTACAACCCGCAGTCGGGGCGTTGCCTGGACGATCCGCAGGCGCAGACGGCGGATGGCACACAGTTGCAGATCTATGACTGCAACGGCTTGTTCACCCAGGTTTGGCACGTTCCAGCCTGAGCAAAAAAGGGGCGGCCAGCTCAGGCTGGCCGCCCCTTCCCCGTTAAGGATCAGTCCCGCGCGCCGCGCCGGTTCAGTTCCTCCACGACCGCCGCGTCCACGAACGTCCGCGCCGTCACCTTGCCGTCCGTTTCCAGCCACAGGTGCAGCCGCGCCGGGCCGCCCGGTGCGGGAACGGTCAGCGGGAAAGTGTCGCTGAGACGGAACGGTTTAGCTTGCGCGGCAAGCGAAGCGGATGCAGCAGGCAGGTTTCGGGAACCCGACGCACCCCAGCCCGCGTGCAGTGTTCCCGCGATCGGTTCCTGGCCGGTGTGCGAGACGTGCACGTCAAGGGTCAGCGGTTCGTTCGGGACCGGCAGGTCGGCACCGGCGTGTGCGGGCACGAGGTCGACCACCAGGGTCGTCGCCGCGAAGGCGTCGGCCGGGTTCAGTCCGCCCCAGTCCTTCGGCCGCCGGTGCGCGTCCAGCAGGCCCGCCATCTCGTGTTCCACGTCGGTCAGTTCGGTGTAGATATACCCGGAAAACCGGTCGTGCCTGCGGATTTCCTGGGTCTGCCAGCGCACGTGCCAGGCCCGTTCCAGGCTGGTGAACCCGGCCCCGTACTCGCTGTTCAGCACCGGCACGCCGGAGCGTGGAAAGTCGGCCGAACCGTAGAACGATTTGTCGACCAGGAAATCCGGCCGCAGCTTGACCTCGAACGACTCCCTCTCGCCGGACGCGAGCGCGGCGAGGTTTTCCGCCCAGTTGCGCGGGTTTTCGTCGTAGTAATGCCAGTCGACCAAATCCGTCTTGACGTGCGCCCAGCCGGAGTTCTCCACGATCGGCCGCGTGTCGTCGAGCGAGCGCATGAGGTCGTAGGCCCGCACGGCCGCGGCGGCGCGCTCCGGGCTGCCCGGGATGTCCCAGTCCAGGCCCCATTCTTCGTTGTACAGCCCCCAGATCACGATCGACGGATGGTTGCCGTCGCGGCGCACGAGATCCGGCAGTTGCGCCTCGAACGCCGCCGCGGCGGCCGGGCTGAACCGGCTCGGAGCGGGCGGTTCGGCCCAGATCAGCATCCCGGTCCGGTCGGCGTGGTCGAGCCACCGCGGTTCCTCGAACTTCAAATGCTTGCGCACCAGCGAAAAACCGAGTTCGCGCGCCAGGTCGAGGTCGCGAACCAGAGCTTCGTCGTCCGGTGCGGTGAGCCCGGATTCCGGCCAGTAGCCCTGGTCGAGCACGCCTCGCACGTACAGCCGTTCCTCGTTGAGGTACAACGCCTCACCGCGCGTTTCGATCCTGCGGAGGCCGCCGGTCACGGTCAGCCGGTCGGCGTAGTCGCCTTCGCCGACGGTGAGCGCGATGGAGTACAGATGCGGTGATTGCGGGCTCCACAATTGCGGGGAAGGAACCTCCAAGCGACCGGAGAAACGCCCGTCCCGCACCGAAAGAACAGTCTCGCGGCCTTCCAGGAGTGCGACCACGGACGCGCTTTCTGGGGCGTCCCCGGCGAGTTCGCCAACGATGTCAAAGCCGGTCAGCGAATCCCCGCGTACGGAAACTTCAGCGGCGTAAGTGCGTCCGCGAGCTTCGAGCCAGACGCTCTGCCAGATCCCGGACGTCGGCGTGAACGAGACGCCGTCGTAGTCGTCCCGCGGGATCGAACGTTGTTTGCCGTGCGGGATTTCGCGTTTGTCCGCAGGCGCGTCGACCTCGACGGTCAGCTCGGCGGCCCGGCCCGGCTCCAGCACGTCGGTGACGTCGAACTCGAACGAACTGTGCCCGCCGACGTGCGAACCGAGGACCGCTCCGTCGATCGAGACGACCGCTCGGTGATGCACCGCGCCGAAGCACAGTGCCACCCGATGTCCCGCCCACTCCGAAGGAACCGTGATCGTGCGCGTGTAGACCGCGTGCTCCAGCCAGGTCCGGTGCACTCCGGAAGCCGGTGTCTCCCAAGCGAACGGGACGGTGATCGAATCGGGCGCCCCGTCGTCCGCGGCGAACTGCCAGCGGCCGTTGAGGCTCAGCCACCGCGCGGACCGGTCCCGGTCGGGACGCGGATAGCCGGGCCGGGGGACCGCCTCCGCGGCGGTCGGCTCGGCGGCGTTCTCGGCAATCGTCATGGTGTGTCAGCCCTTTACGCTTCCGGCGAGGATGCCGTTGATGAAATGCTTCTGCAGCACGATGAACAGGATCAGGAGCGGGACGAGCGCGACCGACGCGGCGGCGAGCAGTTCGCCGGTCACGGTCGCGTAATCGGCTCCCACCCGGTTGCCCGAGATGTTCTGGGCGAGCGTCGAGAGGACCACCTGGAGGGTGGCCATCCGGCTGGAGCTGGCCGCGACGACCGGCCAGACGAAATCGTTGTAGATGTTCATGATCGTCAGCACGCCGAGCCCGGCGAGACCCGGCCGGATCGCCGGGACCACCACGCGCCAGAAGATGCCGAACTCGCCGCAGCCGTCGACGCGGGCGGCGTCGAGCAGTTCGTCCGGCACCGCCGCGATCACCTGGCGCATCCAGAAGATCGCGAACGCGTCGACCGAACCGGGCAGGATCAGCGCCTGGTAGGTGTTGACCCAGCCGAGTTCCTTCATCTCCAGCAGCAGCGGGATGACCAGCACGATCGTCGGCAGCATCAGGGTGAGCAGCACCGCGCCGAAGATCAGGTTCCGGCCGGCGAACCGGTACTTCGCGAACGCGTAGGCCGCCAGCGGCGCGCAGAACATCGTGATCGCGCCCTTCGCCACGAGCACGAGGCCGGTGTTGATGAACCCGCTGCCGATCGGGACGTCCTGGAACATCCCGCGGAAATTGGCGAGGGTGAGCGTCGCCGGATCGAACCCGAGCGGATCGCGGATGATCTCGCCCGCCGGTTTGAACGACGACAGGATCGCCCAGACCACCGGCGCGAGCAGCGCGACGGTGAGCACCAGGAGGAACGCGTGCGAGCCGAGCAGCGGCCTGGTCCGTCGTGGACGGACGCCGAGGGTGGTCATGTCAGTCCTCCGCTCGGAGCAGCCGGACGAAAAGCAGCGACACCGCCATCACGACGATCACCAGCAGGAACGAGTTCGCCGCCCCGGTGCCGAGATCCGCGCGGGTGATGTGGTTGTAGAGATAGAGCCCGGCCGTGGTGGTCGAGGTGTACGGGCCGCCTTTCGTCACCACGTACGGTTCGGCGAACATCTGGAACACCGCCAGCGTCTGCAGGACGAGGCTGAACATCAGCGAACGGCGCAGCAGCGGAACGGTGATCGACCACAGCTGGCGCGTCCGGCCCGCGCCGTCGAGCGCGGCGGCCTCGTACAGGCCGCGGTCGATCTGCTGGAGTCCGGAAAGGACGATCAGCACCACGAATCCGGTGGTCTTCCAGAGAAACAGCAGCGCGAGGGTCGGTTTCGCCCATCCGCTCGTGACGAGCCAGCCGACCGGCGGGAGGCCGACCGCGCCGAGCATCGCGTTCACCGCGCCGTTGTCCTGGTCGAACAGCACGATCCAGATCTGCGCGACCGCGACCAGCGGCGTCACGAACGGCACGACGAACGCGACCCGGTAGAACCCGCGCAGCCGCTTGATCGCGTTGAGCAGCACCGCCACGAGCACCGCGAGCACCAGCTGCGCCGGGACGATCAAGAGCCACAGCACGCCGGAGTTGCCGAGCGACGCCCAGAATCCGTTGCTGGTCAGCAGATAGCGGTAGTTGTCGAAGCCGATCCAGTGCGCGGCACCGGATCCGTGCCAGTCGGTGAAGCTCAGCCGCAGCGTGAAGAACAGCGGATACACGCTGAAAGCCAAGAACACCAGCACGAACGGCAGCACGAACACGTACGGCGCGAGCAGGCGGCGCCAGGGGAGAGTGTGCCGCCGACGGCGAGGTGCCCGGGAGCGCGGCTCGACGGCCGGTTCCCGGTACACCTTCGCCGCGGGGGAGGCGGAACGAGTGGTCATTTGCGGTCGATCAGGTTGGTCTGGATGTCCTGGCCCGCCTTGTCGATCACCTGTTGCGGGGTGAGCGTGCCGTCCAGCATTTTCTGCAGGTCAGTGCCGAGGTAGTCGACCGCGCCGGACCACCAGGCCGGGATTGGGGCCCCGCCGGGGATTTCCCGGCCCGCTTCGACGGCGGTCTTCCAGACGTCCTGCCCGCCCATCGCGTCGATGGGCCGGAACAGCGGTTTCGCCGGATCGGCGGCGGGAAGATAGGCCGGGACGGAGGTGTTGAGGCCGCCCGGGTAGACCGCGTTGGGGCCGTAAACGGCGGTGTAGCCCGCCTGGTCGAACATCAGGAAGCGGTAGAGC
Source organism: Streptomyces sp. AA4 (assembly GCF_000158875.1). Lineage (NCBI taxonomy): Bacteria > Bacillati > Actinomycetota > Actinomycetes > Kitasatosporales > Streptomycetaceae > Streptomyces > Streptomyces sp. AA4. The sequence continues at coordinate 1,070,272 of NZ_GG657746.1, forward strand.
AGCCAGGCCAGCTTCGGGTTCTTGGCGTCCTTGGGGATGACGAACGACGAGCCGCCCATCGCGCCGCTGCGAGCGCCGCCCGCGGTCCACGCCGGCAGCGGCATCGCCCGCCAGTCGCCCTTGGACGCAGTCAGCTGCTGCTGCGGCGCGAAGTCGAACCAGATCGCCCACGGGTAGAAGACCTCGTCGGCCGAGTCCAGCGCGCCGACGTCGCTGGGCTTGAGGTACTCGGCGCGGGTGCCGAGTCCTTCCTTGCGGACGGTGTCCAGCCAGGTCAGGATCTGGTGGTACTGCGGGGAATTCAGCCGCAGCTTGCCGTCCGGACCGGCGAGGCCGGTGCCCAGCTGGCTGGCGAACATCTCGAGCTGGAGCTGGCTGTTGAAGGCGTCCTGCTCCAGGTGGATCGGTTTCGCGCCGGGCTTGAACTGCTGGTACTTCTTCGCCGCGGCGAGCAAATCGTCGTAGGTCTTGATGCCGTTCGGGTCGATCCCGGCCGCGCTGAGCGCCTTCGCGTTGTAGAACAGCAGGCCGGGGTCGAGGTCGAAGGGCACGCCGTAGATGCCGCCGCCCACGGTGTTGACGTCGACCTTCTGCTTCGCGATGTCCTTGGTGTAGGGCGCGAGGACGTCCTTGAGATTCCACAGATGGCTGACGTACCGGCCGACCTTGGCGTCGTCGAGGAAGACGCCGTCGGGCACGTCGGTGCCGGTGATCAGCGTGTTCTGCAGTTTGGAGTCGATGTCGACGGCCTCGTGCTTGACCGTGACGCCGGGGTACTTCGCGGTGAACTTCTTGATCGCGGAATCGAAGACCTTGTACAGGTCGCCGGAGCGGTCCCAGACGGTGATCTCGCCCTTCGGCGAGTCCTCGGACGGGGCCTGCAGCACGGCGTTGTCCGCGGCCGGGCCGTCGGAGCTGATGTCCGGACCGCAGCCGCTCAGCCCGGCGACGAGCAGGGTCGCGGCGGCGGCGACGCCGCCGCGGCGGACGCGGAGGCGGGCTGTCCGTCCGCTCCGTCGGAGAGTGGGATTCATGGCACTCCTTTGTGCGGGACGGCGGCAACGCGGCGTGCGGAGAGGTGCCCGCCGTGGATTTGCCAACGTAGGCAAACTGTACGACATGCTTGCACACGTTGCAAAAGGTAGGATGACTTCCGGCGAAGGGGGCTCCATGGCGGCGACGTTGCGGGACGTGGCGGATCGGGCGCAGGTTTCGGTGCGCACGGTGTCGAACGTCGTCAGCGGATACGAGCACGTCAGCGAGAAGATGCGCCAGCGCGTGCTGCGGGCCATCGAGGAACTCGGCTACATCCCGAACCCGGTCGCGCGCACGCTGCGCACCGGCAAGACGGGGCTGCTCTCGCTGGTGGTGCCGGAGATCGACGTGCCCTACTTCAGCCAGCTCGCCCGCGAGGTCATCGACGCCGCCGCGGACCTCGGCTTCCAGGTGATGATCGACCAGACCGGGCACGACCACGAGCGGGAACGCCAGCTGCTGCGCGGCGGGGGCAGGCGCAATCTGTTCGACGGCATGCTGTTCGCGCCGCTCGCGACGGGCGACGAACTGCGCGACGTGGACCCGGCGCGCTCGTCGCCGTTGATCCTTCTCGGCGAGCACGTCTTCGACCACCGCTTCGACCACGTGGCGATCGACAACGTCGTCGCGGCCCACGACGCGACGACGCATCTGCTCGAACGCGGCCGCACTCGGATCGCGGCCCTCGGCGCGCAGCCGAAGGAGATGTACTCGACGCCGTTGCAGCGCACCGAGGGATTCCGCAAAGCGCTCGACGAGCACGGTCTGGAACCGGTGAACGCGCTGCAGGCCACGGCTGCTCACTACGGCCGGGCGGACGGATACGCGGCCACCGCGTCGCTGCTTCGCGAATCTCCGCGCCCGGACGCCATTTTCTGCTATTCCGACCTGCTAGCGATGGGCGCGATCCGCGCGGTGTTCGACGCCGGCCTGCGCGTCCCGGAGGACGTGGCGATCATCGGCATCGACGACATCGAGGAAGGCCGCTACTCCCGGCCCTCCTTGAGCACCGTCTCGCTGGACACGCCGTTCATCGCGCGGACCGCGGTGTCCCGGCTCGCTGCCCGCATCGAGAATCCGGAGCTGCCCGCCGAGGAGTTCGTCGCGCCGCACAAGCTGCTCGCGCGGGAGAGCACCGGAGCGGGAAGCCGGACTGCCGACAGTGTGTGAGGATGCGGGAATGAGCGAAGAAGAACCCCGCGTCTCCCGCAATGACAGCGAAAACCGCTACGAAGTGTATGCGGACGGCAAGCTCGCCGGCTTCGCCGAATACACCCTGAAGGGCACCGAAACCGTCTTCACCCACACCGAGATCGGCGACGAGTTCGGCGGCCGCGGGCTCGGCAAGGTGCTCGCGAAGGCCGCGCTGGACGACGTCGTCGCGCGCGGCGGCGTGATCGTTCCGGTGTGCCCGTTCATCGCCGGGTACCTGCGCAAGAACGAGGGCTACGCCGAGCACGTCCGGTGGCCCGGACAGCACTGACGCAGGTCAGCGACGTCGTTCGGGTTAGCCCACGTGGGCCGAACGGGGTAGTGGTGTCCGGTTCGTCCGCATTTTTTGGTTATTAACCAACCTTCGTCGGTTCCGCGTTGGTTGCCGGGCAACAACAGTGAGGGTCGTCCCACCGGTCGGTTTCAGCCCACCTGGAGGAAGATCCATGACTTCCCGGAAGACGCTCGTCGCCGGATGCACCGCACTGTCGGCCGCGGCCTTGACCGCCGGCATGTGCGTGAACGCAGCCTCGGCCAGCCCGATGGCGTTCGCCCAAATGCAGGCGAAGGCGATCACCCAGGCGACACAGATCGCCGACACGCTCGGCGCCGGAAACGGCGGCATCTACCTCGAACGCGGCAAGGCGGTCCTGAACGTCACCGACGCCGCGGCGCAGGAGAAGGCCAAGGCAGCCGGCTTCGCGACGAAGCTCGTGAAGCACAGCTTCACCGCACTTACCGGCGCGAAGAACCAGATGGACACGGTCAAGAACGTGCCGCAGACGTCGTGGGGCATCGACACCAAGACCAACCAGGTCGTGGTGAAGATCTACGACTCCGCGTCCCAGGCCACGAAGGACAAGGTCGCCGCGGCCGCGGCGAAGCTAGGCGACGCGGCGCGCGTCGAGCACCGTTCGGGCAAGCTCGCCACCTACATCGCGGACGGCGACTCGATCAACAACGGCCAGTTCACCTGTTCGCTCGGCTTCAACGTGACCAGGGGCGGCCAGCCGTACATGCTGACCGCGGGCCACTGCACCAACGAGGGCGGCACCTGGTCCGGCGGCGACGTCTCGGGCGCGCAGGTCGTCGAAAGCGACTGCCCCGGTGCCGACTCCGGCCTGCTGACCCGCCCGAACGGCACCGGTCCGGGCGCGATCAACACCGGCCAGCAGATCACCAGCGCCGCCAGCCCGACCGTCGGCGAGCAGATCCAGAAGATGGGCCAGACGACCGGCGGCGGCAGCGGCGAGGTCACCTCGGTGGACGAGTCGGTCAACTTCGACGTCGGCGTCCTGAACCACGAGTTCGGCACCACCGCCCACACCGACCACGGCGACTCGGGCGGCCCGGCGTACGACGGCGACAAGGGCCTCGGCACCCTCTCCGGCGGCGACACTCAGACCAGCTACTTCTACCCGCTGACTCTGGAACTGCAGTCCTACGGCCTCGAGCTCGCCTGAGGTTTTCAGTTCTCCAGCCCGCCGTCCCTCTTCCGGGGCGGCGGGCTTTTTTCCGATTTTGTCGTACCCCGGGCTTAAAGTTGCCCGCATGAAGCCGAGCCCGGCCCGCACCCTCTGGAACACCATCGAACCGATCCACGCAGTCGTCTACTTCGCCCCGGAACCCGCCGCGGCGGCGAAGGACGTCGGCTTGCGCGGCTGGTGGATGGGCTACTTCGCGGGCCGAGCCGCACCGCTCGGCCCGATCGGACCGGAACCGGTCACGTCGATGTTCTTCGGCTTCGCGCCGCGGATGGTCGAGCGAGCGCTGCCGGACGCGTGGACGTTCGCCTCTCCCGCCGACGTGCTGCGCACCCGAGTGGAAGCGGTCGAAGCGGCGTTGGCGCGGTTGCTCGGGCCGGACACTGTGGACGAACTGGCCGCGCTGCTGGAACAAGCGGCCGCCGCCTGCTCGTTCGACGCGCGCCCACTCGCCGCCGCCTGGTCCGCGGTGCCGCGCCCAGACCGTCCGCTGGCCCGGTTGTGGCTGGCGACCGCTGTCCTGCGCGAACATCGAGGAGACGGCCACGTCCTGGCCGCGGTCGCCTCCGGTCTCACCGGTCTGGAAACCACCCTCACGCACATCGCCACCGGCGCGACTGCCCGCGAGCAAGTCCAGCGCGCCCGAGGCTGGACCGACGAGGAATGGGCCGAGGCAACCGCCACCCTGATCGATCGCGGCCTGCTCGACGCCGAAGGCCTGACCCCCGCCGGCGCGGAAGTCCGTCGAACGATCGAAGAAACCACCGACCGGCTGGCGGCCGCCCCGCTCGAAGCGCTGGGTCCGTCCGGGGTCGACCGGGTGTTGGAGCTGGCGGTCCCGTTGAGCCGACGGATTATCGACAGCGGAGGTGTTCCCGTCCCCAATCCGATGGGCGTGGGCCGTCCTTGAGGTCGATTGCCTGGTTCCCGCTTGCCGCTGAGCCGCAGGTGAGGGCGTAGCCCGCCCTGGTGTCGATTCCCCGGTTCCCCGCTCGACGCACTGGTGACAGGCACGAGAAGGGAGCCCGGGAGATGCTGCTGGAAGGCAAAAACGCGGTCGTGTACGGCGCTGGCGGAGGAATCGGCGGCGCGTTCGCGCGAGCGTTCGCCGAGGAAGGCGCGCGAGTCTTCCTGGCCGGACGCACCCGCGAAAAGCTGGACCGAGTGGCCGACGAGATCCGCGCCGCTGGCGGCACCGCCGACGTCGCGGTAGTCGACGCCCTCGACGAGAAGTCCGTCGACGCCCATGCCGACGCAGTAGTCGAAACCGCGGGCAGCCTCGACATCTCGGTGAACGTGATCAGCCACGGCGATGTCCAGGGAACACCCATGATCGAGATGTCGCTGGCGGATTACGAACAGCCGGTGGTCAACGGCGTGCGCACGACGTTCCTCACCATGCGCGCCGCCGGCCGCCACATGAAACGCCAAGGCAACGGCGTCGTCCTCCTCTTCGGCGGCGACGGAGACCCCGTGCGCAACCACGCGGTCGGCGGCCTGCAAGTGGGGTTCTCGGCGCTGGAAGCGATGCGCCGCCAACTCGCCGCCGAACTCGGCCGCTACGGCGTGCGCACCGTGACCCTGCGGACCGGCGGCGTCCCGGAGACCATTCCCGCGGACTTCCCCGGAGCCGAGGCCCTGGCCGCGGAACTAGCCGAACCCACCATGCTGGGCCGCACGGCAACCCTGGCCGACGTCGGTGCGGTAGCGGCGTTTGTCGCGTCCGACCGAGCCCGCACGATGACCGCGGCGACGGTGAACGTCAGTTGCGGTGCGCTGGTGGATTAGGCCTTTCGCCAGGACACCGCTTGCTGCGAGTTGAAGCTGTCTGGAGGGGCCGTGAGTCCGGTGTCGGGGCGGAACCGCTGCCGCAGGGTCAGCCCTTCGCGCGAGCGGAAATCTGCTGCACCGACCAGCTGTTGCCGTCAGGATCCGAGAAGTGGATGAACCCGATGTTGTCGAGATCTTCGAGCGCCCCAGTGCCCGGATCCGGGCCGTAGAGCTGCACCTCTCCGACCTCGACCCCGCGCTCCACTAGTTCCTCGCGGGCTTTCCGGACGTCGGCGACGACCAGCTGCAGACCCTTCAGCGACCCCGGCGGCATGTCCGGCACCATGCCCTTCCCGAGCACGATCGAGCAGCCCGATCCCGGCGGCGTCAGCTGCACCAGGCGCAGGCCCGGACCAGGGCTGATGTCGTGGTCGAGGCGGAAGCCGACTTGGTCGACGTAGAACGCTTTGGCCCGGTCCACGTCGGTTACCGGGACGACGACGACCTCGAGAGTCCAGTCCATGGGACGAGTTCTAGCGGCGGCGCGAGCAGGCGGTCAAGCGCTCGCCAGCTCCACCCGGTTCCGGCCCGCCTGCTTGGCCCGGTACAGCGCGGCGTCGGCGGCCACGAGCACGTCGTCGACGCTCGCGAGGTGCTCGGCCGGGTACAGCGCGCAGCCGATCGAGACGGTCAGGTCGCTGATCACCGAGTCCTGGTCCGGCAGCGCGACGACCACCTGCGGGATCCGCCGCCGGATGCGGTCGGCGATGTGGCCGAGGTGCTCGGCGCTCGGGATGTCCGGCAGCGCGATCGCGAACTCCTCGCCGCCCCAGCGGCCGCACACGTCCTGCTCGCGGACCTCGTCGCGCAGGGACAGCGCGATCTCGCGCAGCACCAGGTCGCCGGTGGGGTGGCCGTAGGTGTCGTTGATCGCCTTGAAGTGGTCGAGGTCGAGCAGCAGCACGCCGACGCTGTCCTGGTTCGCCCGCGCGCGTTCGAGGTAGCGCTCGGTGACCGTGCGCCACCAGCGTTTGGTGGCCAGCCCAGTGGTGACGTCGGTGCGCGCGTCGCGCTGGAACTGGGTGAGCAGCAGCCCGCGGTGCAAGGCCACGAGCGCGATCACGACGCCCGCCAGGATCAGCGGGTTGGCCAGCAGCAGGAGGGCCGCGGTGACCAGGCCGAGCCCGATCGCGCCGGCTTCGAGGAGCTGGTCGCCGAAGCCGGAGAACAGGTCGGCGAACGACCGCGGCGGGCTCGACAGCGCGATCGCGACCATGACGAGCGCGGTGTTGATCGCCCAGCGCAGTCCGGCGGCGAGCACGAAAACGACCAGGTCGAGCAGGCCCGGACCGAAGCCGCCGGCGAGCCCCCCGGGGTATTCGTGCATGCCGAGCGCGAGCACGGCGACCGCGGCTTGCGTCCCGCACAGGACGGTCGCGCAGGAGAAAATCCAGCGGTGCGGCAGGACGGGCCGTTCGCGCGGCCAGATCCGCCACCACGCGACGGCGTAGGTGAGCACGACCATCGCCGACGCGAGGATCGCCGGCAGCGCCACCACGGCGGCGATGCTCCACACGGCCTTGGTGTCGACGTACGCGACGGTGGGCGCTCGGCTGTACTCGCGCTGCCGTTCGATGTGCCGGGTCGCCTCGATCGCGAGCGCCGCGCACACGGCGAGCACGCCGAAGCGGATCAGGTCGATCTGGTGCACCGGGGCGAGCCACGCGGTGGCGACGGTGGTGCCCACGGCCACGACGTTCACCAGCAGCACGTACATGCGGACGTGAGAGGGCAACCGCCATAGGCGCCAGCCTGTGAACCACCCGGCAACTCGTCCGCGCACTCTTCACCTCACCCGATTGGCTTCTACGGTAAACGACGAGGCGCGTTGTGTGCTGCCTGTCGTCCGGACTCTGGGAAGCCCCGGGGCGATTTCGCCCGGACAGCCCAGCGCCAGACGGCCGGCGAGGGGAGGTGGCCACTGTGAGTAGTGGCCAGCTGCTCCGAATCCGGGCCGGACCAGGGGATCCACGAGGGTCTCTTTTGGCCTCCCCTGGCCACTTTCGGTGACCGGCCTACCGGCGATGACGTGCGAAAACCGCCGAAGGCGCGACTCTGAAACGGAGGTGACGACAGTGCGCGACAACAACTGGACGGCTCTTCGGTGACCTCGGTCTCCCTCGCGGTCTCGACCTCGAGTCGAGACTTCGGTCTTCGCGGCTGAGAGGAGGTGCCCACAGTGCGGGACAACAACTGGTGAATACGGCTCGACCGGGAATCCGGGATGCGGAAAGGAGGCGTCGAGATGCGCGACAACAACTGGGCTCGCTGAGCCGGCTGAAACCACTGCACGAAATGCGAGAGGAGGAGGTGAACGACTGCCATGCGCGACAACAACTGGACCCGCTGAAGCCCGTTGGCTGCTGATCACCGAGGAGAAAGGGGAGCGCTGTACGTGACAACAACTGGACTCGCTGAAGTCCGCTGATTACTGACCGTCGAGGTGCGAAAGGAGTCGCCGCGATGCGGGACAACAACTGGATTCGCTGAATCTCCGGGGCACTGATCACCGACCTCGCGAAAGGAGCCGCGCCGTGCGTGACAACAACTGGGCTCGCTGAGTCCCGCCGACCATCGCCCGTCAATGCCGCGAAGGGAGCTGCCGCGATGCGCGACAACAACTGGACCCGCTGAGCCGCTGCAACCACTCACCGTCGAGCCACGAAAGGAACGCCGCTGTGCGCGACAACAACTGGATCCGCTGAGCCAGCCGACCACTGTCCCATCAACTCGCGAGAGGAGTCGCGCCGTGCGTGACAACAACTGGACCCGCTGAACCCGGTCGCCCACCAACCACCGAGCCGAAAGGAACCGCCGCGTGCGTGACAACAACTGGACCCGATGAGCCGCCCGACCACCGTCCATCAACTCGCGAGAGGAGCCGCCGCCATGCGTGACAACAACTGGACCCGATGAGCCGCCCGACCACCGTCCATCAACTCGGGAAAGGAGCCACGCCGTGCGTGACAACAACTGGACCAGCTGAACCCCGCCGTCCGCCAACCACCGAGCCGCGAAAGGAGCCGCCGCCATGCGCGACAACAACTGGACCCGCTGACCCGACCCCCAGCCCGCCCCACGAGGAGGTGAGAGGGCATGCGTGACAACAACTGGACGTGACCGAAACCGGTTCCGCGGCGCACCCGTCCCGCGGATTACGGCGCGGGAGGTGGGGTGGCCTCGTCGAGGGGAGATCGGCGGGGCCGCACCGCGCGGTCCGCTCGGACCGCCCGCGTCCACGCGATTCCGGCCGCCGCCGCGCAGCCGGCCCCGGCGACGGCGGCGATCGCGACCACCGTCGTCGGCGCGAAGGCCAGCGCCAGCGCGCCCGCGGCCGCGATCGTCAGGCCCTGCGCCGCGCGCAACGCCGCGATCGCGACCCCGATCACCTGGCCGCGCTGTTCCGGCGGCGCGGCGAGGCTGTACTGCACCTGGGTGATCAAGTCGTGCGCGGAAAACATCCCGGAGACCGTCCAGACCGCCACAACCACCGGCAATGCGGGCGTCCAGCCGGTCGGCAGCAGGACGAGACTGCTCGCCACCGCGAGCGGACCCAGCCAGCGCACCTGCCGCGCCCGCGGCAACCGGCTGATCAGCAACGCGCCGAGCAGAGTCCCGACCGGGTTCGCGACCAGCAGCCAGCCGAGTACGCCGGTGCCGCCGAGTTGCGCGGCCACCGGCACCGCCAGCCCTTCCGGCACCACGTAGAACCCGCAGCAGCACGCGATCGCGAGCAGCGACCGCAGTTTCCGATCCCGGGCGACCAGCCGGCAGCCCGCCTTCAACGAAGCCCATTGCGGCGCGTGTTCGGCCACCTTGGACACCGGGTACAGCCGCAAACCCCAGCGCAGCGCGGCTGCCGACACCGCGAAGGTCACCGCGTCCGCCCACAGCGCGCCTGAAACGCCGAGCCAGGCGACCACCGCGGCACCCGCGCCGAAGCCGATCACCAGCGCGGCCTGGTACGTCGAGGAGAGAATCGCTTGACCGGTCGCCAGTTTCTCCTCGCCCAACAGGTCCGGCAGGACTGCCTGCCGCGCCGCCTGAAACGGTCCGGCCGCGAGTTGCACGACTACGAGCAGTCCGGCGGCGACCGGCCACGGCATGCCGGGAATCGCCATCAACGCGACCAGCAGCGCGCGCACGACATCCGCGACCACGAGCACGGTGCGGCGCGGGAACCGGTCGGCGAGTCCGCCGAGCGCACCGCCGAGGAGGTCCGGCAAATAGGTGAGCGCGTACGTCCCGGCGGCCCAGCCCGCGGACGCCGTTCGGTTGAATACCAACACAGTCAGCGCGACCCGGGCTAGTTGGTCACCTGCCACCGACAGCACGTGCGCGAGCCAGAGCGCACGGAATTCGCCCATCCGGAACACGCTCCGGAAAGACGGCGCTGTCGTGGTCATGTGCTCACCCTGTCGTGACCCGGCCACCGGGAGCAACCCCGGGCGGGCGCGGGTGGGTCGCGGATCAGGCTCCGGCCGTCCGTGGAAAACTGGGTGATCGCCGTCCGTGGATGATGTCGCACCGAAGGGTTTTCCGTTGACCGAGGAGAGCCGGCAGGTCGCCGGTCGCTACGAGCTCGTCGAACTGATCGGCAGCGGCGCGATGGGGATGGTCTGGCGCGGGGAGGACAAGATCCTCGGCCGCGTGGTCGCGGTCAAGGAACTCCTCATGCCCGTGAACCAGGGCGAGGACAAGGTCGAGGAAGCCCGCAACCGCGCCATGCGCGAGGCCCGCATCGCCGCCCGGCTGCAGCATCCGAACGCCATCTCGGTGTTCAACGTGGTCGAGCACGAGGACCGGCCGTGGCTGATCATGGAGTACCTGCCCTCGCGCAGCCTCGCGGTGAAACTGCGCGAGGACGGGCCGCTGACCGTCGACGAGGCGATCCCGTTCGGGGTGCAGCTGGCCGGCGTGCTCGCCGCCGCGCACCGGGCGGGGATCGTGCACCGCGACGTCAAACCGGGCAACGTCCTGCTCGGCGACGACGGCACTACGGTCAAGGTGACCGACTTCGGCATTTCGCGCGCGGTCGGCGACGTCACGCTCACCGCGACCGGCGAAATCTCCGGCACGCCCGCGTTCCTCGCGCCGGAGGTCGCCCGCGGCGAGGAGGCGACGTTCGCGTCCGACGTGTTCGCCCTCGGTGCGACGCTGTACATGGCGGTGGAAGGCGAACCGCCGTTCGGCACCGCGGACAACGCGATCGCCTTGCTGTACCGGGTTTCCAGCGGTTCGATCAACCCGCCGAAACAGGCCGGGAAGCTGGAGCCGCTGCTGCTGAAGCTGCTGGAACTCAAACCGGAGGACCGGCCGTCGATGGCCGAGGTCGTCACGGAACTGCGCAAACTGGACGGCGGCGTCACCCCGGTCGCGGCGGTCCCGGAACCGCCGACGCTGCCGGACGCCGAACCGCCGGCCGTGCCCACCACGGTCGCGGTTCCTGCCGCGGGTGCTGCTGTGGCGCCCGCGGGATCGGCCGCCGCCGCTCCGCCCGCGGGCTCGGACCGAAGACGCCGCGGGATGATCTTCGCCGGGGCGGGCGCGCTGCTTGTCGTGCTCGCCGTGATCGTCACGGTTCTCCTTACTCGTAACCACGGGGAGGAAAACCCGGCCGCGAACCCGCCGCCAGCTGGCACGAGTTCCGCGGCTTCCAGCGCTCCGGCGCCTTCGTCGGCTTCGCAGCCGTCGCCGTCTACTACGCCTTCATCGAGCGCTCTGCCGACTTCCAGCTCGGCGTCGAACTCGCCGGACGCGATGGCATCCGCGCTGCGCACCTACTTCTCGTACCTGCCGAGCAATCTGGAGAGCGGCTGGGCGATGCTCAGCGACGGGTTCCGCGCCAAGAAGAACCAGACCTTCGAACGGTACAAATCCTGGTGGAGCCAGTTCAGCTCGGTGACGGCGAACGACGTACAGGTCACCGGCGAGAACACGCTCACCGCGAAGATCACGTACCACCGTGCCAGCGGCGGTACGACGACCGAGTTTCACCACTACACGATGTCGCAGCGGAATGGTGCGTGGCAGATCGAGGTGGAGAGCTAGTTCTCTTGCGCGACGGCGGAGGGGCGCCCGCCGTGCGATGGTCTTGGGTGCGGCGGCGTGTGACGGATGGAGATGGAGCGCCAGCTGTCGAGCAGTTGCGTGCTGGTGGTGGGGCTGCGGCTGGGGTATGCCGCTGCGCGGTGTGGTGATGCGACGGCGAGTGGCGGATTAAGGCGGAGAACTCTCCCATCCGCGATGGCGACGGCTGGCGCGAGGCCGTCGCACGGTGTTGCGGCGCAACGACGCTCGACGGATCGCGCGGAGTGCTAGTTCTCGTGCGAGACGGCTTGGGTATGCCGTTGCTAGTTCTCGTGCGCGGTGTACTGCTCCGCGGCGTCGTGGTGCGACCGCAGCTGTCGATCGACGCCGAGAACTAGCTCTCGTGCGGTGGCGACGGGTGTGCGACGGCTGAGTGGCGCCGCCGCACGGTGTCGTAGCGCGGGCGGATCGACTCCGCGAACTAGCTCTCCAGCAGCAGCGCGATCGCGCCGGCCGTGTCACGGTCCGGGCCGACTCGGACGGTGTGCAATCCGGCGGACCGTGCGGGTTCGACGTCCGCGCCGACGAGCCACGCGTCGTCCAGGGTGGTCTCGCAGCGTTCGGCGGCCAGCTCGAACAGCTTTGGGTCCGATGTGGACAGTCCGTCCGGCCCGGCGAGCGCCCAGCCGTCCACGAGTCCGGCGATTCCGGTGCACAGCAGCGTGGACAGCTGCGGTTCGCCCTCGCCGAGGACGCCGATCCGCCAGCCCGCCGCGCGCAACCGGGGCAAGCCGGTCAGTACGCCGGGCGTGGCGGGGACGAGCGCGGGAAAGCGTTCGCGGTAGGCGTCTTCGAGGTCCGGTTCCTGCAGGTCGAAGCGTTCGCGGAGGTCCTTGAAGAACGCCGCCCGGTCGGCGCGCCCTCGGTCGTCGGCGGCGATGAGCCATTCGGCTTCCGCGTCGGCGAGCCGGTGTTCCGCGCAGAACTCCCACGCCCAGCGGCGGAATCCCTCCGCGCGATCGACGAGCGTGGTGTCGAGGTCGAACAGGACGAGCCGCACGGGGGAGAGGTTAGCGTGTTCCGTCCGGCCTCCGGGAAGTTTTTCTACTCCGTTCGAGTGAACGAATCCCGGTTTTTGTCGGTGTTCGATGCGAACATATGTTCGTGACAAGCGAAGGACCGATCCTCCACGCCGACCTCGACGCGTTCTACGCCTCGGTCGAGCAGCGCGACGATCCCCGGCTGCGCGGCAGGCCGGTGATCGTGGGCGGTGGCGTGGTGCTGGCCGCGAGCTACGAGGCCAAGGCGCTGGGCGTGCGCACCGCGATGGGCGGGGCGCAGGCCAGGCGGTTGTGCCCGCATGCCGTGGTGGTGCCGCCGCGGATGTCGGTCTACAGCGCGGCGAGCAAGGCGGTGTTCGAGGTGTTCCGGCAGACGACGCCGGCGGTGGAAGGAGTGTCGATCGACGAAGCTTTCTTGGACGTCGGCGGTCTGCGGCGGATCGCCGGACGTCCGTCGGAGATCGCGGTGCGGCTGCGCGCGGAGGTGCTGGCGCAGGTCGGCCTGCCGATCACGGTCGGAGTGGCGCGCACGAAGTTCCTCGCGAAGGTGGCGAGCGGGGTCGCGAAACCGGACGGTCTGCTGGTGGTGCCGCCGGAGCGCGAGCTGGAATTCCTGCATCCGCTGCCGGTGGAGCGGTTGTGGGGAGTGGGAAAGGTGACGTCGGCGAAGCTGCGGGAACGCGGCGTCCGCACCGTGCGCCAAGTCGCCGAACTGCCCGAGGCCGCGCTGATCTCCATGCTGGGCCCAGGTTCGGGACGTCACCTGCACGCCCTGGCGCACGGACGCGACCCCCGCGCGGTCCAGCCAGGAAAACGCCGCCGCTCGATCGGCTCGCAACGCGCTCTGGGCCGCCGCTCCCGGTCGCCGGCTGAGCTGGACGAGATCGTGGTGTCTATTGTGGACAGATTGGCGCGGCGGCTGCGAGGCGCGTCGCGAGTCTGCCGGACAGTGGTGCTGCGAATGCGCTTCGCGGACTTCACCCGTGCCACGAGGTCGCATACACTCGCCGACAGCACCGACCACACGGAAACGTTGCTGTGCGCGGCCCGCAGTCTGCTGGCGGCGGCGCAACCGCTGGTGTACGACCGGGGTTTGACGTTGCTGGGCCTGTCGTTCTCGAACCTCGACAGCCATGGCGCGGTGCAGTTGGCGCTGCCGCTGGATCAACCGTCCAGCCCCGCGGTGTCCGCGGAGGCGACCGCGCTGGATTCGGCGGTGGACGCGTTGCGAAACCGCTTCGGCGCGGCTGCACTGACTCGGGCGGCGTTGCTGAGCCACGAGGCGGGAATGGAGATGCCTATGCTGCCGGATTGATCGAATGCGGTGGTCCCGCGGACACTACGCGGCGGTTCGGACGACTTGCGCGCAAGTGCGGGAGGTCATTGTCCGGCCTCTGGACAACAGGTCATTGTCCAGCATCAGGGATGGAGATGCTGGTGCCGACCGAGTGTGGTGGCTCCGCGAGGGCTGTTACCCGAGCCGGGAGGGGCAATCCCGGCGGGGTTGGCTGATGGGCGAGGTTCGGCCCGCCGGGATTTGCACACTCCGCGTGCGAGAGGGTGTGACCCAGCCGGAATCTGGCGTGGTGCGGCGAGTTTCGTCCTTCTGGTTCGGAATCCGGTGAAGGTCACGGTGCCCGTGCCCCGCGATCGACGTGGGCTCGACGCTCTCGCTGATTATTCGGCGCTGCCTCGGATAGGCGGGAACGCGGGAATGCCGCGCGGGCTAGATCTGCCGGATCATGCCCTGCGTCAGGCCCGTGGTCGCGCCGACCCGGGCGCTGCGCCGAGCGCGGCGATCCGGTGCTGCATCAAGCGCGGCGACCTGGCGTCGCACCGGGCGCATTGACTCGGCGTTGCATTGGGCATGGTGGCTCGGTGCTGCGTCGGGCGTGGCGGCTGGGCGTTGCGTCGGGCGTGGCGGCTCGGTCCTGCATCGAGCGCGGTGATCCGGTGCTGCATCGAGCGCGGCGACCTGGCGTCGCACCGGGCGCACCGACTCGGCGTTGCGTCGGGCGTGGCGACTCGGTGCTGCATCGGGCGTGGCCGCTCGTGGTTGCGCCGAGCGCGGCGTGCCGGGGCTGTACCGAGCCCGGCGACCCAGCGGCGCACCGAGCGCGGGGTGACCCGACTCAGCTGCGTGAACGAAGCTCGCTTGCTGGCTTCTCCTGGCTGGCGGCCCAGGACGCCAGCAGGGCCAGGCCGTCCGCGGTCGGGGTGCCGGTGGGGGCGGTGTAGACGTTCAGGAGCAGGCCGGGGTCGGTGGGCAGGTCCATCGATTCGACGTCCAGGTCGAGCCGGCCCACTGCGGGATGGTGCAGGCGTTTGCGGCCGGACCGGTGGAGCCGCACGTCCTGGGACGCCCACCGCTGGCGGAACAGTTCGCTGTGGGTCGATAGTTCGCCGACCAGGGCGATCAGGTCCTCGTCGTGCGGATTGCGGCCGGCTTCCATGCGCAGCTTCGCGGCTACGTCGGAGGCGATTCGGTCGTAGTCGACGAAGAAGGCTCTCGCCGCCTCGGGTTCCAGGTACACGAACCGTGCCGTGTTCGCGGGGCGTCGGGGTTCGGTCAGCATCGGTGCATACAGTGCGCGGGCTAGGGGATTCGTGGCCAGTACGTCGTAGCGGCCGTTGCAAATCCAGGCCGGAGCGTCGGTGATGGCGGCGAGCACCTGGTGCAGCGCCGGACGCACTGTCGCGACAGGTCGGCGGCGGGCACGCCTGGGCGTCCTGGATTGGCGCGCGAGCTGGAACAGGTGGTCGCGCTCCGCCTCGTCGAGGTGCAAGGCGGAGGCCACTGCTTCGAGGACCTCGTCGGAGGTGCCGGAGAGGCTGCCGCGCTCCATGCGCACGTAGTAGTCGACCGATATGCCCGCCAGCAGCGCCGCCTCTTCGCGGCGCAGGCCTTTGACGCGACGGTTGCCGCCGTAGGCGGGCAGTCCGGCCTGTTCGGGCATGATCCGCGCGCGACGGGAGCTCAGGAATTCCTTGATCTCAGTGCGCAGATCGATCGTGGCCACCCTGTCACCGTAGCCGCTGGCCGCAGTCTGAGGGAGGCACTGCGAGTACCCCGACGGCTGCGGACTCCTCGCCGGCGGGAGGGAAAAGCTCGCGGTGCCGCCGTCGGCCGGGGCGACGGCGCTTGTCAGGTGGGACGCGGCTCGGCTGGCGAGGAGATATGGCGTCGAGGTGCTTGTTGCGGTGGTGGCAGTGCCGCCGTCGACTGTGACGGCGCTTGGAGGGCCGGCTCGGTTGGTGAGGAATGCGGTGGCCCCTGGGGCCTGGTGCGGTGGGTAGTGCTGCCGTCGACTGGGGTGACAGCGCCGGTCAGGTAGGAACCCGCCCGGCTGGCCAGGAACACCGCGACGCCTGCCATGTCGTCGTCACGGCCGAGGCGGCGTAGTGGGGTCTTCGCCGCGATCTTGTCGCCGATGGCGTCGATCGTGGCCACCATCATGTGCGACGGGAACACTCCTGGCGCTACCGCGTTCACCGTGATGTGCTGTGGGCCCAGCACCCTGGTGAGTTGATGGAGCGCGGCTTTGCTGCTGGCGTACGAATAGTTGGGTGCCTCGGCGACGTGGATGGCGGCGATACTTCCGATGTTGATGATTCGCGCGGGATCATCGGCAGACCCCGCCCGGCGCAGAGCGGGGAGCAGCGCTTGCACCAGCCAGAACGGCGACTTGAGGTTGAGGTCTAACACCGCGTCCCAGGCCTCGGCGGGGAACGTCTCCAGCGGTTCGCGCCACATTGCTCCGGCGTTGTTGACGAGGATGTCCAGGTGCTCGGAGTCGGCGGTGACCAGGTCGGCGAGGCGTTGACACGGTCAGGTTTGGACAGGTCGGCGGGGATTGATCATCTCGCGCAGATCGAGGCTCGGATTCCCTGAGCGCCGGGTCAGCGCAAAAGCTATCCAGCCGATCGGTTGGTCGCCGTCAATCAAGCGGTCTAGTCCGAATGTGTACTCGGAGTCGAGGCTGTACGGAGCCTCAGAGCGATGAAAAACGGCCGGGCGGCAAGGGAAATCCCCTGCCGCCCGGCCGCACCCCAAGAGAAATTCAGGCGCGCGCCTTCGCGTGCGTCCGCCCGCGCAGGTCGAGTTCGATTTCCTCCAGCGTCCGGCCTTTGGTTTCCGGGACGAGCCATTTCGTGAGGAAGAACAGGGCCACGTTGATTCCCGCGAACAGGAACATCGAACCGCCGAGGCCGAGTGCGCCGGGGTCGGAGATGATCGGGAACACGGCGCTGATGATGCCGGTCGCGGCCCACAGCACGACGCTGCTTACGCCCATTCCCGCGGCGCGGACCTTCAGCGGGAACACCTCGGCCATCATGACCCACACGACCGCGCCCCAGCCCAGTTCGTAGCCGACCAGGTACAGCACCATCGCGACCAGCATCAGGATGCCCTTGGTCGCGGTGTCGTGGACTTCCAGCACGATGAACCCGGCGGCGACCAGAGTCAGCACCATCAGCACGTTGCCGATCAGCAGCAGCGGTTTGCGGCCCCACCGGTCGACCACGAACACGACCCACGCGGTGAACAAGAACTTGGTCACGCCCAGCAGCACGCCGGACAGCAGCGCCGCCTGGGTCGCGAAACCGAGGCCGATCAGCATCGTCGGGAAGTACGCGTTCACCGCGTTCACGCCGCTGAACTGCTGGCCCATCGCGAGCAGCAGCGCCACCACGAGCATCGGCCGCACGGTCGGCGTCAGCAGGTCGCGGAACCGGGTCTTCGCCGATTCCGAGTCGAGCCGGATGACCTCGCGGATCGTGCCGATCTCCTCGTCGACGTTCACGCCGCCGCCGTGCGAGCTGAGCAGGACCGCGCGCGCCTGTTCCTCATGGCCGTTCGCGACGAGCCAGCGCGGCGTTTCGGGCAGGAACACCAGGCCCGCCAGCAGGATCACCGCCGGCACGATCGCGCCGGCGAACATCAGCCGCCAGTTGCCCGAACTGCCGAGCCCGTAGCTGACGAGGAACGCGATCAGGATGCCGAGCACGATGAAGATCTGGTTCAGCGCGCCCATCGCCCCGCGCAGCCGCGCCGGAGCGAGTTCCGACAGGTACGTCGGGACCGTCGAGGACGACAATCCGATTCCCACGCCTATCACCAGCCGGGAAATGATCAGCAACGCGAAGGTCGGCGAAAAGGTGGCCGCGAGCGTGCCGATGATGACGACCACGGCGGCCGTCATGATCGTCCGGCGGCGGCCGAGCCTTTCGTTGAGCCGCGAGGAGAAACTCGCGCCGACGATCGCGCCGACGGAAATGCTCGCGGTGATGACGCCTTTGTCCCAGCCGGACAGGCCCCAGAGTTTCCCGATGAACGGCAACACCCCGGAAATGACCCCGAGGTCGTAGCCGAACAGGATGCCGCCGAGGGCACCGAAGAAATACAGCGTCGTTCTGCCGATGGGCCGCCGCGCCGCGGCTGTCTGTGTCATTGCCGAGCCGTCTCTTTCCGGGATGGCCGGCCGGTCCTGGTCCGCTGCCCGGGAGGTCAGCGCCGTCCTGGCCGGACGAATGGGGGTCGAGGGGACAAGGACTGCCGGACTGGTCCAGCACTGCGGAACGGCTGAATCCGCCGCCGCGCAACGCCTTTCCCGCGCCGCGTGCCGGTTCGCCCGTTCCGGTTCGAACTTCGCCGTACACAGTCACACGCTGGTCACCGGCGGGCAAGACGCGGGCTGATAACTATTCAGTCACGTGACTAGCGTTCACATATGTGGACAGGGTAGGCGGGCGTTTTCGCAGGTCAAGGCGTTGCGGAGGAGATCTTGCCAGGAGTTGCCGCGAAAGCCGAACTGTCGGGAACCGGCTGTCGCGGACGTCCGTCGTACGGGTCGTCCGATCGCCGCGGTGGGGGAGATGCGCATGGGAACGGGTTTCGAGGTCGCTCCGGGGGAGGTCGCGACCGCGGCCGGACGGGCGCGCCAGGCCGCGGCGACCGTGCGGACGGCCGACCTCGCGGGCGCGCTCGCCGGCGTCGGGCTGTCCGGCGGCACGAGCGTGGCCGCGGCGGATCGCCTGTCCGACACCTGGGGTCGCGCCGTTCCGAAGTGGACCGCCGACACCGAGGCATACGCGGGCAACCTCGATCAGGCCGCGGCCGGCTACCGCGGAGCCGACCAGAACGCCACCGGCGAGATCGCGGCGGCGGGCCGATGATCACCTGGGGAGACGTCCGGCGCTGGAATCCGGCCGACCTCGCCGCGGCGGTCGACGCGCTCGGCACCCGGGCCGCCCGGCTCTCCGCGGCGAACGACGATGCCGACGCCATGACGAAGTTCGGCGCCTGGCAAGGCGACGCGGCGGACGCGGCGACCGCCAAAGGCACCGCGCTGACCGCGGAACTGCGGCAGCTGACCACGGACGTGTCGGCTGTCCGGCGCGGGGTGCACGACGCGCAACTGGCGGTCGAGCGGATCAGTTCGGCGGTGCAAGAGGTCGACGATTTCGCCTCGCGCAACGGAATGCGGATCGACGACGGCGGCGGAGTCAGCGGAGAACCCGAGCGGCAGGCCGAAGTCGCCGACCGGGTGAGCCGGATTCTCCGCGACGCCACCGAAATCGACGCGGACCTCACCGTCGTGCTCGACCGCGCGGCGAAGGGCGAGAGCGGCGGCACCGGAATGGTCGCGCTGGCGATGGCGACCACCAGCCGGCCGAAACCGAACGCCACCCCGGCGGAGAACCGGGCGTGGTGGGACAGCCTGTCCGACTCCGCGCAGTCCTCCATCCTGCGCGACAATCCGGACCTGATCCGCAACCTCGACGGCATTCCGGTGGTCGATCGGGACGCGGCCAATCGCGTTGTGCTGCAACAGGAAATCGACAAGCGCAAGGGAGACGACGCGCAATTGCGCGGCCTCACCGCGATCCGCGACCGGCTCGCGGCCGACGGCAAACCGCCCGCGTTCCTGATCTCGCTCGACGTCAGCGGCGACGGCACCGCGGTCGTCGCCGCCGGAAACCCGGACACCGCGGCGAATGTCGCGACTTATGTGCCCGGTACCGGCAGCGAGCTGGCCAAGATCGGCGGCGACCTCGGCCGGTCGGACAAGATGTGGCAGTCGGCGACGATGGCGGGCTCGCCGTCGACGTCGGTGATCACGTGGGTCGGCTACGACGCGCCGGACGAACTCGTGAACGCCGCCAGCGAGAAGTACGCCGACGGCGGCAAGGAGGCGTTGTCGAAATTCGAGGACGGCCTGCGGGCTTCGCACGAAGGCGCGCCGTCGCACAACACCGTGCTCGGCCACAGCTACGGCACGACGGTGATCGGCCACGCGGCTCGCGACGGCGGGCTCAACGCCGACGACCTGATCTTCGTCGGCAGCCCCGGCGTCGGCGTCGAACACGCGAACCAGCTGCACCTCGACGGCGTCCCACAGGACCAGGTCGCCCAGCACGTGCACTCGACGGTCGCGGAACACGACCTGATCAAGATGACCAACATCGGCGTCGGCGGCCACGACCCGCTCGGCCCGAGCCCAGCCGGCGGCGGCTTCGGCGGCCAGGTCTTCGAATCCGCTCCGGGCGACAAGGGCCCGTGGTACGAGGGCGGCCTGTCCGGGGCCGCGCACAGCCAATACTGGGAGGACAACAACCCGTCGCTGCGCAGCTTCGGCCGGATCATCGCCGGGCTCCCGGCGTGACGGCGCGCCGCACCGCGCTGGCCTGCCTCGCCGCCCTTCCCCTCGTAGCCTGCTCCCCAGGAGGTGGAGCCATGACCCCCACGATCACCGAAACCGAAGCCCGCGATCGGGTCGAGGACTACGTGCGCGGCGCGTTCTCCGCGCTGCCCGCGCCGGCCGGGCGGGAACTGTTCTCCCGCAACCGTTCCGAATGCACCGACCCGACCGACCACGGCCCGGCAGGGCGGTACGAGATCTCCGCCACGTACGAGGTGACCGGGCTCGAACCGGACACCTTCGCCGCCCAGTTCGACGCCGTCGTGAAGTGGTGGCAGGGACACGGCTTCACCGTGCTGACCGACCGGCGGCCCACCGACCAGTACGTCTTCGCGCGCAACGAGCGGGACGGCTTCGACATGTCGTTGCAGGCCAACGAACTCGGGAAGCTGTATCTCGGTGCGACGTCGCCGTGCGTCTGGCCGAAGGGCACTCCGGAGGCGGAAGCCGCGCCCGCGGCCGTCGAGGAAGTCGAGGAACCTGAGGTCGCGCCGGAGCCGGAACGTCCCCGACCGCGCCGCGCGCCGGTGGACGACGAGGATTTCGGCCAGACGTCGTGGTCGGACGGAGGCACCGCGTTCTGATCGTCCGCTCGCGGAAATTTGCCGGACCGGCGGGGAGTTGGGCACGGGTATGAGTCAAGGACCCGCACCCCGGAAGCTGTCCGACGAAGCCCTTTCGGACCTGCTGAGCCAGCAGCGGTTCGGCACGCTCGCGACGATCAAACGCAGCGGTCAGCCGCATCTGACGACCATGCTGTACAGCTGGGATCCCGACGCCCGGGTGGTGCGGTTTTCGACGACTGCCGACCGGAGCAAGGTCGGTCATCTGCGCCGCAACCCGCGGGCGACGCTGCACGTCCAAGGCGGCGACGTGTGGTCGTTCGCGGTCGCCGAGGGGCGAGCGGAGGTTTCCGAGGTCACCGAGGTTCCCGGCGACGCGGTGGGGCAGGAACTGCTCGCGATGCTCCCGGAGGCCGCGCGGCCCGAGGACGCAGAGGCGTTCCTGAAGCAGCAGGTGGCCGAGCGGCGAGTGGTGATCCGGCTCCCGGTCGAGCGGCTCTACGGCACCGCGCTCGACGTCTGAGGCCCGGACACGACGGTGAAGGGCCCCGGATTCCGGAACCCTTCACCGGCTGTTCGTTCAGGCGTTCTTGATCGCGGAGATCTCGAACTCGAGGGTGATCTTGTCCGAGACCAGCACGCCGCCGGTCTCGAGGGCGGCGTTGAAGGTGACGCCGTAGTCGCTGCGGTTGATCGAGGTCTTGCCCTCGAAGCCGACGCGGTCGTTGCCGAACGGGTCCTTCGCGGAGCCGCCGAACTCGAACGGGATGGTGACCGACTTGGTGATGCCCTTGACGGTCAGGTCGCCGGTCACGTCGAAGGTGTCCTCGCCGGTCTGCGCGATTCCGGTGGAGGTGAAGGTGATGGTCGGGAACTCGTCGACGGACAGGAAGTCGTTGTTGCGCAGGTGGCCGTCGCGGTCGGCGTTGCGGGTGTCGACGCTCTTGGTCTGGATGGTGACGTTCGCGCTCGAGTTGGCCGGGTTCTCGCCGTCCAGGGTGAACGAGCCTTCGAACTCGTTGAAGGAGCCGCGGACCTTGGTGACCATGGCGTGGCGGGCGACGAAGCCGATCCGGCTGTGCGTGCCGTCGATCGTGTAGGTGCCGGTCAGGTGGGCGTAGGTGGTCGCGCTGGTCATGAGTTCCGTTCCTTCGGGTCCTTGGTTGAGTGTTCAACTAGCACTGTAGCCCACAATAACTGATTGCGCGAGCAAGTGTCGGATATACTCCCCCTTTGTGGTGACCAGAACCCCGCTGACCAGCGAAGAAGAGGCGGTGTGGCGTCCGCTGATGCGCCTCGTCACAGTCCTGCCGCGGGCTCTCGAGGACCAGTTCGCGCACGACAACGGCGTCTCGCTGACGGATTACACCGTGCTCGTGTCGCTGGCGGAAGCGCCCGAAGGCAGGCTGCGGCTCACCGATCTGGCGCAGGCCACGGCGCTGTCGCTGAGCCGGATCAGCCGGGTCGTGGAGGCGATGGTGGGGCGCGGGCTGGTCAAGAAGGTGAAGTGCCCGCAGGACCGGCGGGCCGCGCACGCGACGCTCACCGAAGCGGGGCGCGCGAAGTTAGCCGCCGCGTATCCCGGGCATCTCGAACGGGTGCGTTCGTTCCTGTTCGACCACCTCTCGCCCGAGGAGGTCCGCGCCGCGGGCCCGATCCTCGCCCGGCTGGCCGCCGCGCTGGAGCCGCCGGACGGTTCGGCCTGCCCGGACGACTAGACCCGACCCCCGACGAAAGGCTTCCGATGCCCGACCAGGGTGAGTTCAAGCGCGACACGAACTACATCTCCGACCGGATCACCGCCGACGGCCGCGACGGCTGGCCGGTGGAGCCGGGCCGGTACCGCCTGGTGATCGCGCGCGCCTGCCCGTGGGCGAACCGCGCGTCGATCGTGCGCAGGCTGCTCGGCCTCGAAGACGTGCTGTCGATGGGCCTGTGCGGCCCGACGCATGACGAGCGCAGCTGGACCTTCGACCTCGATCCCGGCGGCCGCGACCCGGTGCTCGGCATCGAACGGCTGCAGGAGGCGTTTTTCGCGCGGTACCCGGACTATCCGCGCGGGATCACCGTTCCGTCCATTGTGGATGTCCCGAGTGGGCAGATCGTGACCAACGACTTCAAGCAGATCACGATCGACCTGTCGCTGGAATGGGGCGCCTACCACCGGGACGGCGCGCCCGAGCTGTACCCGGAACGGCTGCGCGACGAGGTCGAGGACGTCGCGGAGAAGGTCTTCCGGGACGTGAACAACGGCGTGTACAAAGCGGGTTTCGCCACCTCGCAGGAGGCGTACGAAGAGGCGTACCGCGCGTTGTTCTCCCGGCTGGACTGGCTGTCCGAGCGGCTGGCCGGCCAGCGGTACCTCGTCGGCGACACGATCACCGAGGCGGACGTCCGGCTGTTCACGACGCTCGTCCGCTTCGACGCGGTGTACCACGGGCATTTCAAGTGCAACCGGCAGAAACTCACGGAGATGCCGGTGCTGTGGGCGTACGCGCGGGATCTGTTCCAGACGCCCGGTTTCGGCGACACGATCGATTTCGGGCAGATCAAGGAGCACTACTACGTGGTGCACCGGAACGTGAACCCGACCGGGATCGTGCCGCTGGGGCCGGACCTGGCGGGGTGGCTGACGCCGCACGGCCGGGAGGAACTGGGCGGGAGGCCGTTCGGGGACGGGACGCCGCCGGGTCCGCCGCCGGCAGGGGAGCGGGTTCCTGAGCTGGGGAGCTAGGTCGTCCCGAATCTGCCGCCACGCGGGGAGTCCGCGATGGCGGTCCGCCCGCGTCTGCTCCGGCACCGCCTTGACCCGTAAGGAGTTTTGCCATGTCCGCCGAGCCGTTCGAAGTCCGCGTCACCGAAGCGGAGATCGCGGACCTGCGGGATCGGTTGCGGCGGACGCGGTGGCCCGAGCCCGAGCCGGTGGACGACTGGTCGCAGGGGCTGCCGCTGTCCTACGCGCAGGAGCTGTGCCGCAGCTGGGCCGAGGACTACGACTTCGGGTTCGCCGAGCGGCTGAACGTCTTCCCGCAGTACCGCGACACGATCGACGGCCTGGGCATTCACTTCCTGCACGTCCGTTCGCCGGAGCCGGGCGCGTTCCCGCTCGTGCTCACGCACGGGTGGCCGGGTTCGGTGCTGGAGTTCCTGGACGTCCTCGGCCCGCTGACCGATCCGCGTGCGCACGGCGGGGATCCGGCGGACGCGTTCCACGTGGTCGCGCCGTCGTTGCCCGGGTACGGCTGGAGCGACAAGCCGGCGACGACCGGATGGGGTGTCCCGCGCATCGCACGCGCCTGGGACACGTTGATGGTCTCGCTGGGCTACCACCGGTACGGCGCGCAGGGCGGCGACTGGGGCTCGGCGGTGTCCGGCGCGCTGGGCGAGGTGGCGCCTGAGCGGGTCGCCGGCGTCCACGTGAATCTGGGGTCCGTGGCGGCGGGCACGTTCGCCGACCCGACGCCCGCGGAACTGGCGAATCTCGAGGCGGAGAAGGAGTTCCAGCGCACCGGCCGCGGTTACTCGGCGCTCCAGGCGACCCGGCCGCAGACCCTCGGCTACGGCCTCACCGACTCCCCGGCGGGCCAGGCCGCCTGGATCGCCGAGAAATTCTGGGCCTGGACGGACCACAACGGCCACCCTGAGGACGCGGTGTCGCGGCAGACGATCCTCGACGAGATCTCGGTCTATTGGTTCACCGCGTCCGCCACCTCGTCGGCGCGCCTGTACTGGGAAAGCTTCGCCAACTTCCGGGACAAGGTCACCGCGCCGTCCGGGCTGTCGGTCTACCCGCGCGACATCACCCGTCCGTCGCGGCGGGAGGCCGAGCTGCGGTTCACCGACCTGCGCTGGTTCGAGGAACTGCCGCGAGGCGGACACTTCGCCGCTCTGGAGCAGCCGGAGTCGCTGGTCGAGCAGGTGCGCGGGTTCTTCCGTCTCGTCCGCTAGGCCCGCGCGGGAAGCGGCAGGTCGTGTGCTTTGCGGAAGTCGGTCAGGGTGGCCCACGCGAGATGCGGATCCAGTGCGAGCCGTCGCCGGGCGATGGCCAGTTCGTGCAGGCTCGGCGTGAGGCGGGACTGGGTGAGCGCGTCGGTGAACATGTCCAGGACGGTGGCGCAGAAGAGGACGAACGCGCTGCTGTGCAACCGCAGCCGGTTGACCGCGTCGGCGAGGTCGGAGGTCGCGCCTTCGTGCAGTTCGGCGGCGAGTTCGGCGAGTTCCGCTGCTTCGCGGGTGTCGGGGATGCGGAGGAGTTTCGGCCACAGTTCGGTCAGCTCCGGCGTTTGCGCGAGCCCGCGGGCCTGTCCGGCGAAGCCGCTCGCCTTGGCGGCCAGGTCGGCGCGGACCAGGATGCCGGTGACCGTGGACAGCGACGGCTCGTAGTGTTCGATCGTCACGTCCACCATGTCGATCGTGGTGCGGCGCAGGTCGCGGGGCAGGCCGCCGGAGAGGCAGTGGCCGAGGTAGCAGAACTGCTCCGGAACGCCGGGCAGCCGTTGCGCGATCCACAGCCTGCTCTCGTCGAGCGTGAACGATTCCAGGCGCACCACTTCGGAAAACGCGCTGTCGAAGGCGTCGCGCACGGCCAGTCCGCGTTGCTCGAAGCTGAGCACCGCGTCGTCGGACACCGCCACGAAGTACAGGCAGCCGGGCACGCCGAAGATGCCCTTGATGTCGTTCACGAGCTGCTGGGCCTTGTCCTGCTCGCCGATCTTGTCCAGTTCGTCGATGGCGACGACGACCCGGTCGGTGATCCCTTCCGCGCGCAGGGATTCGGCGGTCAGCTGGGCGAACGAGCGGAACTCGTCGACGACTTCCGGATGCGTCAGCTGCTGTTCGGCCCGTTGCGTGGTGCGGGTGCGGCCCAGTTCGCCGCCCGCCGGGACGGCGAGTTTGCCGGACCAGCCGGTGGTGTAGGTCAGGAGGTACTGGATGCGGAGCAACTGCCGTCGCGCTTCGGCTTCGAGGGCACGTGCTCCGGCGGACGACTTGCGCCGCAGGAAGAGCAGCACGGCACCGGTTGCGGTCGCGAGGAGTTTCCAGACCCAGCGGAGCGCGAGGACGGCGACCACGCCCAAGGCGATCCGGTTGGCGACTGGCTGCTCTGTCCACAATGGACCAAGCAGGTCGGGGAACTGAACTTTGCGGACGGTGTGCCACAGATCGACGGGGAACTGCGCGAATTTCCCGGTCCAGAGCAGGCCGCCGATCGCCCAGCCGAGCGCCGCCGAGAGCACGAGATCGGCTGATCCGCGCCAGAACCGGCGGGCCCACCAGCGCCAGCCGATGGCCGGACCCAGCGTCTGCCGGATCCGTTCGAGGACGGCTTGGCACAGCAGCTTGTGCAGGTGCAGCACGAAATCGCGGGCGTCGTAGGTGGCCGGGGCGGAGGCGACCACCACCAGCGGCGCGGGGTTTTCGCTGCCGTGCAGCAGACCGCGCTGCATGGAACGGATGGCGGTCGTCTTGCCGGACCCGCGTTGCCCGCCGAGTGCGACCGCGCCGGAACCCGCGCGTTCGAGGACCCGCCGGATCCGTTTCGCCGCGGCGGTCGGCACGATCCGGGTGCTGTCCTCCTCGCCGAGGTCGTACTGCTGCTCGAAAACCAACGTGGTGCCGAAGTGCAATCGCCGGTGCGCGGAAATGACGTCGCGGACCTCGGGCAGCACGATCTCGCGCGCGGCGAACGAACGCCGGGGCCCGAGGCCGAATTGCTCCTCGTGGAACTGCATGGCGTCCGGGTTGATCCACTCGCGCAACGCGGTGACCTTGCGGACCGCGAGCGCGCCGGTGGCGAACAGGACGCACGGCATCATCATCCCGGCGAAGATCCGGAAGAACAGCGGGAGCTGGTTCCACGCGGCGGTCATCAGGCTGAGGTAGGCGAGCCCGAGCAGCACCGCGACCAGCAGCCAGAGCACCTCGCGCGGCGACACCGGCCGGTTGCGCGGCCGGAATCCCCGGTCGCCTTCGGCCATGACCTGATCCTGCAGCGTCCGGATCTTGGCGAGCAGGGTCTCGTTCGCGAACAGCTCCTCCCGCACGACCTCGGCGCGCAGCGATTCGCGGGCGAGCAGCCGGATGACCTCGGGGGAGCTGAGCGTCTCGTCGATCAGGGAGGCCAGCGCGGCCTGCGCGGTCCACGAGTCGAAATCCTCGAGGTCTTCCTCCTCGATCGAGTGCGGGTCGCTCCGCTCGCCGGTCACCGGCGGATGATGCCACAGGACGTGCTCCGGGCGGGCCGGTTTCGGCGACCGTTAGCGCGAAGGGACGGCGAGCAGCCCTTGCGCTGCGGTGGCTCCCGAAGGATTCGTCAGCTGAGGATGTCGTGCGCGAGGGCGATCGGGTCGTCGACCGTGCCTGACGGCTGGGCCCGGACGGCGGCTGCCGCGGCCGTCGCGTCGGGCAGGGCCAAGTGGGGGCCGCCGCGGAGGCGGTCCGCAGCGGCTAGCAGGTCGGCGGCGGCAACTGGACGGTCGATGCGCAGGGCCTGGTCGGCGACGCCCACGAGAACAATCGACAGATACAGTGCCTCGCCGGCTTCCGCGGCCAAGGCGAGGGCTTCGCGGCGGCGCTCCCGGGCGGCGGGCAGGTCGCCGGTCTGGGCGTCCAGGTAGGCGTGCGAATGCTGGATCATCGCGCGGAACAACGGATGCGGTTCGGATTCGCTCAACAGCGCTTCGGCGCGGTTCAGCTCCCGGCGGGCTTCTGCCAGCTCGCCGCGCCAGCGCGCCAGATCCGATTTCGTCTGGGCCAGAAAGGCGAGCGAATCGGGGAACGGCACGCTCCGCGCGTCGCGTTCGGCGGCGGCTATCGCGGCCGCTGCGGCCGCCTCGTCGCCGAGCTGCCAGAACAGGTGTGCTTGCCGGCCGCGGGCGAACAGAACGTCATCCGCCGACCCGAGTTCCGAGACGACCTGGATCGATTCCTCGTAGCACGAAACGGCTTCCTCCAGTTCGCCGCGACGGCCGACGACCTCGGCGAGACTGTTGAGCGCCAACGACCTTCCCCAGCGTTCCCCGCTCAGCCGGAACAGCCGGACAGCCTCGCGGATGTCGGCTTCCTGCGCGGCCGAGTCGTGCCAGAGGTTCAGCTGCGTGCGCGCCCGGTGCAGCCGGGCGTGCGCGCGCAGCCACGGGTCCTCATCGGACAGCAAGTCGTCCAATGTGGACTCCAGAGCACTGGGTTCCCCGGTTTGCGTGAACACCGGAATGATCGATCGCAGCAAGGAATTCTTGCTGCCGCGGCTGAGTTCGAGTGCTTTGCGGCCCAAGGCGTCCGCGGAGGTTTCAGCGGTCATCCCGATGGTCAGCAGCAACGCGGCCATCGCGTACCCCATCGCGCGCAGCTCGCGGTCCGCCTCGCCGGGCAACGCCAGCGCCGCCTCGATCAGCTCCTGCGCTTCGGTCTTGTGCCCGGTCAGCATCCAGAACCACGCGCACGACGTCACCAGCCGCAGCGACGTCGTCGCTTCGCCAGCGGCGATGGCACCGCGTACGGCGGAGATCAGATTGCCGTGCTCGGCGGCGAAACGCGCGAGCCATTCGATCTGCTCGGCCCGGCGCAGGTATTTGTCGCCGGTCTCGGCGAAACTGGCGAACCATTCCGCGTGTGCCTGCCGGAGTTCCTCGCGTTCGTCGACTGCGGTGAGCTGTTCCAGCCCGTACGCCTTGATGGTCTCGAGCATCCGATAGCGCGGCTCGCCGTTCTCGGAGACGGTCAGCAGCGACTTGTCGACTAACGCGCTGAGCAGCTCCGCCGTGCCGCCGCAGACCGCTTCCGCGGCCGCCGCGGTCGCGCCGCCGGAGAAGATCGACAACCGGCGCAGCAGTTGCCGCTCGTCCGGTTCCAGCAGGTCCCAGCTCCAGTCGACCACCGCGCGCAACGTGCGGTGCCGGGGGAGCGCGGTCCGGCTGCCCGCGGTGAGCACGCGGAACCGATCGCCGAGCCGGGCGGCCAGCTGCGACACGGTCATCGACCGCAACCGCGCCGCGGCGAGTTCGACCGCGAGCGGCATTCCGTCGAGCGCCCGGCAGATCCGCACCACGTCGTCCACAGTGGACTCGTCGACGGTGAACCCTGGCCGCACCGCGGCGGCGCGATCGGCCAGCAGCCGAACCGAAGCACACGCCGTCGCTTCGACGGCGGTCGCCCCTTCCGCGGGCAGCGTCAGCGGTTCGACCGGCCAGAGCGCCTCGCCGGTCAGCGCCAACGGCTCCCGGCTGGTCGCGAGAATCCGCAGCCGCGGGCATTCGCCGAGCAGGTATTCGGCGAGTTCGGCGGCGGCTTCGATGACGTGCTCGCAGTTGTCGAGCACCAGCACCGCGTCCCGGTCGCGCAACGCGCCCGCCGCCCGCTCGCGCGGAGTGCCGTGGGCGCGCGATCCGGGGTACATCTGCTCGTGCAGGCCCAACGCGTCGAGCACGGCCTGCGGGACGTCCGCGCCGTTGGCGATCGGGGCGAGTTCGGCGAACCACACGCCGCTGCGCTCGGACAGCAGATGCCGTCCGGTTTCCGTGGCCAGCCGGGTCTTTCCGGCCCCGCCGGGCCCGGTCAGCGTCGTGAGCCGGTACTCGCCGACCAGCTTGGCCACGCGCGCGACCTCGGCGTTCCGGCCGACGAAACTGGTCAGCTCGGCCCGCAGGTTCGTGCGCGCGACCTCCTCGTCCGGCACCGTTTCGCGGAGGATTTTGGTGTGCGCGGCGGACAGTTCGGGAGCCGGGTCGGTGCCGAGTTCGTCCGCCAGCGCCATCCGGATCCGCGCGAACACCCGCAGCGCTTCGGCCGGTCGTCCGGCGGCTTGCAGCGAGAGCATCAACGTCGCGGCCAGCCGTTCCCGCAGCGGATGTTCGGCGAGCAGCCTCGACAGTTCTTCGGCGAGTTCCGCGCCGTGCCCCAGCCGGAGGGCGGCTTCGGCGTACTCCTCGGTCGCCGACAGCCGCAGCTCGTTCAGCCGCGCGATGTGACCTTGGAAGAACTGCGCGTCGGAGACGTCGCCGAGCGCCGGGCCGCGCCAGAGGTTGAGCGCCTCGCGCAGCAGTACGACGCGCTTCTCGTCGGGTGCCGTCCGGGCCACGGTGACCAACTCCTCGAACCGGGCTGCGTCGACGGTCGCCTCGGGCAGCCGGTAGCCGGACGGCGTGGAGTCGAGCCGGGTGCCGACCCGGCGGAGCCGCGAGACGAGCGCCTGGAGCGCGTTGGCCGTGGCCGGCGGACGCGTCCCCCAGACGGCGTCGACGAGCCGCCCGGCGGGCACGACCCGGCCGGGTTCCAGCGCGAGGGCGCTCAGCAGCGTCCGCAATCGGGCGCCGGCGATCTCGACTGCGGCACCGTCGTCGTTCCGGACCTCCAGCGGGCCCAGCAAGCCGATCCGCACGGGTCGATGATGCCGCGCCGGAGGCCGTCCCGTCCTCCGGGATCTCCCCGATATCCGGGAGGTTCGGGGCAGAAAATGGAGTCGACACCAAGTTTGCAGTCTGCTTCACTTTCCGGCGTGGGACTTCGAGAGCGGAAGAAGCAGGAGACGGTGCGGCGCATCGTGGAAACCGCGCTGCGGATGTTCGTCGAGCGCGGATTCGAGGCGGTGACGATCGCCGAGGTGGCCGAGGCCGCCGACGTCGCGGTCAACACGGTCTACAACCACTTCCGCGTCAAGGAAGACCTGGTGCTGCCGCCCGCCGAGGCATCCGCGGGGCGGCTGGCCGAGATCGTGGCGGCGCGGGGCCAGGGGGTGTCCGCGGCCCGCGCGGTGCTGGACCGCCTGCGCGGCGAGATCCGGCAGCGCTCGCGGACGGTCGGGCTCAGCCCGGGATTCGGCCGGGTGCTGCCGATGATGCTGGCCGCGCCCACGCTCGCCGCCCGGTTGCGGGACCTCGGCGAGCAGATGGTCGCCGAACTCGCCGATCTGCTGACCGCGGAAACCGGTGCGGCGCCGGGGGATCCGGTGCCCGGGCTGGTCGCCGCGCAGATCGGCTGGGTGCACAGCCTGCTGTACGGCGAGATCGGCAAACGCACCGTCGCCGGAGAGCAGCCGGACGACATCGCGGAGGCGGCGCTGACGCTCCTCGACGCGGTGGAAGGCCTGCTCAGCGAACAAGTACTGACTTATGCGACCCGGAAGGACACCTGACATGGACGCGTTTCGCGTGCTCATCCGCGGCAAATTCGACGCTCTCGACGAGGATGCTCGCCGCGTGCTGGACGCCAAGACCGACGTCGCCTTCACCGAGGAAGGCACCTTCACGCACGACGTCAACGCGACGGCATTCACCTTCCGCTGCCAGGTCCCGGCCGGCCCGGACGACGACGAACGCGCGGCCAAAGACGGCGCGACCGCCGCGCTGGCCGCGCACGGCCTGCCGTACCGGGACCTCAACTACGCGGTGACCGACTTGCGGGCGATCAAGATCCGGCGCAAGAACCGCTAGTGAGACCTGCTGCGCCGCTGACTGGAACCGGCCGAAGTCGCGTCGTTCCCCGGGTTCGGCCCGCTTCGTACCTACAGTGGCGAGGTGACTACGCCTGCCGAGGACCAGCGCGACCACGTGATGGCGCGCGCGTCCGCGCTCCGCCGCGAGCTTCGTGCGGGTCTGGCGCAGCTGCCGGACCAGGCGGACGACGAACGCACGCAGACGCTCGACGCCTTGGTCGAGCGGGCGGAGGCGCTGCTGCGCACCGAGAAAGAGGTCGACGTCGCCGTCGAGCAGGTGCGGCTCGCCCGGCTGGAAGCGAAGCGCGGGAAGGTGCAGCGGACGACGTTGTACCTGGCGGTCGCGCCGGTCGCGGTCGGGATGGTGAGCGGGGCGATGATGCTGTTCGGCGCGCTCAACGTGATCTGGTTGCTGCTCGCGTTGCCGCTGCTGGGCGCCGGTCTGCGGATCGCGTTCGGGCCGCTCGGGCCGACGCCGTTGATGGTCAACCGGCGGCAGCGCGCTGCGTACAGCGGGGCGCTCGCCGCGATCTTCACCGCGGTCGCGCTCATCGGGGTCGCGCCGACTGCTCAGCTGATCGTGGTCATCCTGGCCGCGCTCACCACGGTGGCGACCGTGGCGTTCCTCGTGCGGGAGGCGCGGTGACCTACTCCGAGTACTACCGCGACACCGAGTACTACCCGGCCGAGGAAGTCCCGGAGGCCGATCCGGAACTCGTTGCCCTCACCGACACGGTCGGCGGTATGCAAGAGACCGTCGAGGATCTGGAAAACCGCACTGTCCGCGAGCTTTCCGAACTGCGCGAGACGGTCGAGTCCTTCACCGAAACGCACTCCCGGCACGAAACCCGGCTGGACCACACGGCCCGCCAGCTCGAACGGCTCCGGCAGCGGCTGCTGGTGCTCGAACGCGCGGTGCGGGTGTCGGAGAAGGTCCCGGTGGTCGACCTGGAGGACGTCGGCCCGCAGATACGGCGGCTCGCCGCGGAGGCGGAGCGGCGGCACAGCCTCGCCGCGCAGCTGCTCACGCCGAGCCAGCGCCGACCGTACGAAGAGGACGTCGCGCGGCTGCCGAAGGCGCGGGAAGCGTTGGCGCAGAGCGAAGAAGCGCTCATCGCGGTGCTGGAAGTGCTGGCGAAAGCCGAACGCGGCACGCCGGAACGGGACGACGCGGAGGCGCGACTGCCCGAGGTGGTCGCGCGGCGGCGCGGTGTCCTGGATCGTCAGCTGCCCGCCGCGCAGCAGGATGCCGAAGCGGCGCACCAGGTTCTGGCCGCGGACGAGGTGACGCGGACCCGGGTGCTGCCGCAGATCGAGAAGTGCGAACGGGATTGGGAGGAGCTGCATTCGCGGCTGCGCGAGCGGATCACCGACGCGATCGGGTCGAGCGCGCTGCTGCCGGTGTGGTTCACGCACGCGTTCGGAGTCGCGCCGCCGTCCGGTGCGGCAGGGGACAAGTGGATCCGGGCAGCGACGTCCGCGCTGGCCTACCGGGTGACGCACGGCGTGGTCGATCCCGCGCTGCCGCTGGGGGAGCCGCCGCCGTCGGACACCGACTGGACCGAACCGAAATGGTCCTGGCGCGCGCGGCTGGAGCACGACATCGAGGAACTGGACCTCGGCGTGGACTAACGCGGTTCCTCCGGGGTGTCGTCCGAGGCCGGGACGAGTTCTCGCTGCATCCAGGTGACGTCGCGCCAGGCACCGTGTTTCCAGCCGATCCGCCGCCAAGTCCCGATGAGTTCGAAGCCCATTGCCTTGTGCAGCCCGACGCTCGGCTCGTTCGGCTGGGTCATCCCGGCGACGGCCATCCGGAAGCCGCGTTCGGCGAGCCGGGCGAAAAGGGCTTCGTACAAGGCTTTTCCGCCACCCGCGCGTCGGCGGTCCTGCGCCAGGTAGACACTCACCTCGCACGACCAACGGTAAGCCGCGCGCTCCTTGTACGGGCTGCCGTACGCGTATCCGACCACTGAGCCGTCCATTTCCAGCACCAGCCACGCGTACGACTTCGTCGCCTTCGCGATGCGCGCGGCCATTTCCGTCGGCGTCGGCGGTTCGGTCTCGAAGCTGATCGTGGTGTCCCGGACGTACGGCGCGTAGATCGCCGCGCACGCCTCGGCGTCCCGTTCTTCGGCAGCTCGGATCAACATGTCCACGATAGTAGACACAATCCGCTGCTATAGTCGACCACTGTGACCGATCCCCTCTCCGTTTCGCTCGCCGCGGCGGTGCGCGAAGCTCGGCAGGACCGTGCGCTGTCCGCTGGCGTGCTCGCCGAACGTTCCGGAGTTTCCCGTGCCATGATCGGGAAAATCGAACGCGGCGAAGCGCAGCCGACGGCCGTCCTGCTGAGCCGGCTCGCCACCGCGCTCGGGCTGACGCTGTCCGAACTCATCGCCCGCGCGGAGGGCGACGACCGCCGTCTCGCGCGTCGCGAAGACCAGCCGACCTGGCAGGATCCGGTCACCGGCTACGTGCGCCGCGCGGTCTCGCCACCCGGGCACGGCGCGACCGAATTGGTGGAAGTCGAGCTGCCGCCCGGTGCGAAAGCCGGGTTTCCGGCCAGTTCCTACGCCTTCGCCGAGCACCAGGTCTGGGTGCTGTCCGGCCAGTTGCGGTTCCACGAAGGCGAAGTCGTGCACGAACTTGCCGAGGGCGACTGTCTTCAGCTGGGCCGTCCGGTCGATTGCGCCTACGAGAACCCTGGAACCCAGCCGTGCCGCTATCTGGTGGTGCTCACCAAAGTGTGACTCAGTTCACGCCGGAATTGTCTGATTACCGGGGTCTCCCGCCCGGACATGATGCGACCGCACCAGCATCCGGGAGGAGAAGCAAGTGGGTTCGTGGCGCGAATTGGGAGCGCATTTCAGCACCGCGGTCGTGCTGGCCGGCGGCGTGCTCGTCGGCGCGGTCAACATCTATGTGGCGGCCAGCCTTTTGCCGACCGCGGTCGCCGACATCGGCGGGGAGCGGCTCTACGCGTGGAACATGACGGCGTTCCTGGTCGCGCAGGTCGTCGCGACGATGTTCGTCAGCCGGGCGCTCGCGCGGCTCGGCAACGCGGCGGCGTACTACCTCGGGTTCGGCGTTTTCGCCGCGGGCTCGGTGGTGTGCGCGGTTAGCCCGGCGATGCCGGTGCTGCTGGCTGGTCGCGGAGTACAGGGTCTGGGGGCCGGATTGCTGACCGGACTCGGGTTCGCGGTGATTCATTCGGCGCTGCCGCACCATTTGTGGGCGCGGGGGAGCGCGTTGATCTCCGCGATGTTCGGCGTCGGCAACCTCGTCGGTCCGGCGCTCGGCGGGTTGTTCGCGCAATTCGGTTCGTGGCGGGTGGCTTTTGTCGTGCTGGCCGTCGCAGCTGTGGTGATCGCGGCGCTGGTGCCGCGGGCGCTTCCGCGCAGTGAACGGAGCGGTGAGTCGGCCCCGGTGCCGACCTTCGCGCTGGTGGCCGTCGTGGGTGCGGTCGGGGCGGTGAGCGTCGCCGGAATCTTGACCAACGTCGTCGCGATGGCCGCGTTCATCGTGCTCGGTTTCGGTTTCATCGCAGCGTTTCTGCTGGTCGAGAAGCGCGCCGCGGTTCGGGTGCTGCCCGCGGAAACCTACGCATCCGGCTCGCCGCTGCGGTGGATCTACCTGACCATCATGTGTCTCGCCGCCGGGGTCTCGGTCGAGTCGTTCCTGCCGTTGTTCGGCCAGCACCTCGGCGGATTGCCGCCTGCCGCAGCGGGTTTCTTCTCCGCCGCGCTGTCCTTCGGCTGGTCCGCCGGGCAGATCGTCAGCTCGTCGGCCCGTCGCGTCCGGGTGCTCTGCCTGGCCGGACCGACGCTGCTGGCTGGCGCGTTCGTCGTACTTGCCTTGCTGCAACAGGAAAACGCCTCGGTACTGGCGTGGCTGGTCGTCCTTTTCGTCGGCGGCACCGGGATCGGTATCGCCATGCCGCACCTGTCGGTCGCCGCGATGGCCAGCGGTCAGCGAGCAGCGGCCGCGATCGCGACCGTGCTCACGATGGCGACCGCGTTCGGCGCCTCGATCGCCGGTCTGCTGGTGAACCTCGGCGCGCCGTCGATGGTGACCTCCGCGCGCTACCTGCTGATCGGCTTCGCCGTCGTGGCCGCGGCGGGGATTTTCACGACAGCTGCGGCAGGCGTTGGTGCACGTCGAGCAGCTGCGCGAACGGATCTCCCGCCTTCGCCACGCGATCGAGCACCGTCCGGATCGTCCACCGATCCGGAGTGAGGTCGGGGTCGTCGAGTTCGTCCCACTCCAGCGGGACGGACACCGGCGCCCCCGGCCTCGGCCGCACGCTGTACGGCGCGACGAGGGTTTTGTTCAGCACGTTCTGCGTGTAGTCGAGCCGCGCGAGCCCGCCGCGGCGGTCCTTGTGCCACGCCCAGCTCACCAGGTCCGGCACGATCTTGCCGATCGACTTCGACACGGTTTCCGCCCACGCCCGGGTGTCGGCGTACGTGTACCGCGGTTCGATCGGCACCCAGATCTGGATCCCGCGCTGCCCGGTCGTCTTCGGCCGCCCGATCAGCCCGAAGTGGTCGAGCGCGGTGCGGTGCAGCCGGGCGAGCGCGAGCACGTCGTCGAACGACGTTTCCGAACCGGGGTCGATGTCGAACAGCAGCCAGGTCGGATGCTCGACGTCGGACGTGCGCGACGTCCAGGCGTGCAGTTCCAGTGCGGCGAAATTGGCCAGCCAGGCCAGGTCCGCGACGCCCGACGGCACGAGATAGTGGTGCACGTCGCCGGGGTCGGCCCCTTCGTAATTCCAGCGGTGCAGCCATTCCGGCGCGTGGTCGGGCACTTCCTTGTGCCAGAACCCGGGTTTGCCGACCCCGCCGGGGAACCGGTTGGTGTTGAGCGCGCGGCCGGCGAGGTAGGGGAGCATCGTCGGCGCGATCCGGGTGTAGTACTCGATCAGTTCCCGTTTGGTGATCGGCGCTTCGCCGTCGCGGCCGGGGATCAGCGTCTTGTCGAGATTGGTGACCTTCAACTGCCGGCCGGCGACCGTCCACGTGCCCTGCTTGCCCAGCTCGTGCAGTGCGTTGAGTTCGTCCTCCGACGCTGGCTCGAACATCGCGTGCAACGGCACTTCCGCTTCGGTCGCGGGCAGATCGCTGCGCCACAACGCCGGGGGAGCGGCCGCGATCTCGTCGTTGGTGAGCCCGCTTTTCACCGACTTCGGATGGTCCTCGGCGTCCCAGCCCGGGCTGGCGTGGTCGTCCTGCTTGTGCAGCAGAAACCACTGCTTCCCGTCGTCGTCCTTCTTGGGGCGGATCAGCACGAAGCGCCCGGCCAGCTTCTCGCCGTACAGGTCGAAGTGCAGGTTCCCGTCCGCGAGCGCCTGCTCGGGATCGTCGGTGTCGACCGGCTCCCAGCGTCCGCGGTCCCACACGATCACGTCGCCGCCGCCGTACTCGCCGCGCGGGATCACCCCCTCGAAATCGGCGTACTCCAGCGGATGGTCCTCGACGTGCACGGCCATCCGCCGCGCCTTCGGGTCGAGCGTCGGCCCCTTCGGCACCGCCCAGCTGACCAGCACGCCGCCCAGCTCGAGCCGGAAGTCGTAGTGCTTCCGCCGCGCCCGATGCCGCTGGACGACGAACCGGTAGCCAGGTTCCTGCGGGGCGTTCGCGCCGGCCGGCTCGTCGGTCTTCGCGAAGTTGCGCATCGCGCGGTACTTCGCCAGCCTCTCGGCGGCGCCGTCCATCAGCTAGCCCCTCCCGTCAGCAGGTCGGTGGCTCCTCCGTGCAGGAGCTGCTGTCGACCGTTCCGGAAGCCGCTTGCAACAGCAAGTTGTAGAGCTGCTCACGCTGGTCGGGATCGAGCGCCGCGAACACCTCGTCCTCGACGGCCGCGAGCGCCGCCTCGGCCCGGGCCAGCTCCTTCGCCCCCCGATCGGTGAGCACGACGACGTGCCGCCTGCGGTCCTCCGGCGAACGCCGCCGCTCGATCAGCTGGTCGGCCTCGAGGTCGTTGAGCAGGCCGACGACGTTGGTGCTGTCCATCTCGAGGATCCGCGCGAGGGACTGCTGGGTGCTGGAACCGCGAGTCTGGAGGACGGTCAGCGCGATCAAGTGCCGAGGCCGCAGCCCGAACGGAGCGAGCACGCTCTCCGCACGCAGCCGGATGCGGCGCGCGAAGTGCTCGAGCAACGCACCAGACCTGCGCGGAGCCTGGGCGACGAGCGGCAGCGGAGCCATGGTGTCCATTCTACGAGACAGCCGGGGTAGCTGCCGTGCTATAAATGGTTTGTCCTACACAAACCATCTACGGACGGTCATCGACATGGCACACCTGCTGCACCTCGACTCCAGCATCAACGGCCCCCGCTCGGTCAGCCGCAAACTCAGCGCCCGGGCCGCCCAGGCGTGGCGAACCGCCCATCCAGACGGGACGGTGACCTACCGAGATCTGGGCGCGAACCCAGTGCCGCACCTGGACCCCCTGGCCTGGGAAGCCCGAATCACCCCCGCGACGGAACACACCGAAGCCCACCGCGAAGCCGCCCGAATCGGCGAAGACTTGGTAGCGGAAGTACTGGCCGCGGACACCGTGGTGCTGGGCCTGCCGCTCTACAACTACGGAGCCCCCAGCTCAGTGAAAGCCTGGGTAGACCGCCTGATCGCCTCTGCAGGCGACGACCCGTCAGTGCTGGGGGCCGGCCGAGAACTCCTGGTCCTGGCAAGTCGCGGCGGAGGCTACGGAGAAGGCACCCCACGCCACGGCTGGGACCACGCAGAAGGCTGGCTCCCGCACGGCCTCTCCCTGACCGGCTTGGAACCGCGCTTCATCACCGCGGAATTCACCATGGCGGAGGTCAACCCCGCCCTGTCCGAATTCCGCCCGCACGCCGCGGAAAGCCTGGCCGCAGCAGAACGAGAAATCGACGCCCTCTGGACCCCCGCCGGCGCCACCCGCTGACCCCTCAATATGTGAAGGCTCCCTTGAGGAACTCAAGGATCCCTTCATAACCCACCCGGATACGCCAGCCTTGCCGTGAGGGGAACCCTCACGGACTCTGAGTCCCTCAGGGTTCCCCTCACGACCCTCCCGCCGGACGTGAAGGGCTCCTTGAGGGAATCTAATTCCCTCAAGGAGCCCTTCACGGACCGCTCCCCGCCGACCCCGCCGAGATCCCCCAATGTGGCATTGGGTGCGTCTGACGCACCGAACGCCACATTGGGTGCGTCGCATGCACCCAATGCCACATTG
Organism: Streptomyces sp. AA4; assembly: GCF_000158875.1. NCBI lineage: Bacteria > Bacillati > Actinomycetota > Actinomycetes > Kitasatosporales > Streptomycetaceae > Streptomyces > Streptomyces sp. AA4. Next base: position 1,108,840 of record NZ_GG657746.1, read on the forward strand.
GGGCGCTCCCCGCTACCCGCACGCCGCTCCGCTCAACGCACTGACACCCGAGTCGCGCAAAAAACCGCAGCCAGTGCACCCAAACACCGGGGGCACCCAGACCTTCCCCAACCCCGATACGAAGCCTCTCTGCGGTTCGGGGGTGCTTGTCAAGGCATCTTTCCCGCCTTGACAAGCACCCCCGAACCGTCAGCACAATCAACCTTCGGGGTGCCCCACGCAACCCAAGGAACGGCAATGTCGCCCCCCAGGGCGACGAGCCGAAACCCCACCGGAAGAACTCAAACCACATCCCCCCGCCGAACCCGATAAACCTGCAGCCTCAACCCGTAATACTTGACCGTCTCCCCCACCCACTGCATCCCAATCCGCTCCGCAGTAGCGATAGCCCGGGAATTCCCCGGCCGGGCAACCGCGAACAACTCATCCGTCCCGTCCTGGGAAAACGCCCACTCCACCAACGCCCGCCCAGCCTCGGTCGCGTACCCGTGCCCCCACTCCTCAGGCCGCAACTGCCAGCTCAACTCCAAATCCTCCCGATAAGGAGGCAGCAACCGAATCCCCAGCCCCCCGACGACCCGGCCATCGGCCCGCGTCTCCACCGCCCACCGTCCCCGGGGCGGGATCAAATTGGGCTGCGCCTCCTGCCAGGCCTGCAACACGGCCCGCATCGCGGCGACGTCCGCGACCCGGTCCATCGCGGGAGTCAGCCAATGCGTCACGTCAGCGGAGCCGTAGATCTGAAACGCGGCTTCGGCGTCGTCAGCCGTCCAGTCCCGGATCACGAGACGTTCGGTGGTCAGCGGCAGGGTCATGTACGAACGGTACGCCCGTTCCACCCGGTCCGGGCAGGTGATCCAGGACGCATCGAAGGCTCTTGTCCGCCAAGGACTCCGCCCGATATGGCGGCGCGTTAAACTGCGCCGGTGGAGATCTGGGTGAACCCGCGTTGTTCCAAATGCCGCTCGGCGGTGTCGCTGCTCGACGAGGCCGGCGCGGAGTACACCGTGCGCCGCTACCTGGAGGACCCGCCGACCGAGGCGGAACTCGTCGCGGTGCTCGACCGGCTCGGCCTCGACCCGTGGGACATCACCCGCACCGGCGAGAAAATCGCCGGTGAACTCGGGCTGAAATCCTGGTCGCGGACGCCGGAGGACCGTCCACGGTGGATCGCCGCGCTCGCCGAGCACCCGGAGCTGATCCAGCGCCCGATCATCACCGCCGACGACGGCACCACGGTCGTCGCCCGCGACGAGGACACCGTCCGCTCCGTGCTCAGCTGACCGCGACCGCGATCAGCGCGGCCGCCAGCAGCACCACATACGCGACGGCGTGCACCTTGTCCGGCAACCGGTCGGCGACCCGCCGGACGAGCGCGATCGTCGGCAGCGAACCGGCCAGCAGCGTCAGGCCCGCGACGGGATCGAGATACCCGGACGGTCCGCCGCCCGCCGTCGCGTAAACCGCCGTCGCGACGACCGCGACGGGCACGCTGAGCGGATTCGCCATCGCGGCCGCGTCCGCCATCGGCAGGCCCTTGCGGCGCAGCAACGGCACTGTCATAACGCTGCCGCCTACCCCGAGAAAGCTCGCCACCGCACCGATCCCGACCCCGCCCGCGGTAGTCGTGAACATGCTCAACGGCTTGGGTTCTCCTTGCGGTTTAAGGAATCCGCCGCGCGCCAGACTGTCCACAATGGTCACCGCCAGGTAAGCGAGGAACAGGACGCGCAACAGTCCGTCCCCGGCATAGGTCGCGGCCACCGAACCCGCCACGGCACCGAGAGCGACGAACGCGGCGAGCGGCCAGAGGTAGTCGCGACGGAGCCGTCCGGCCCGGGCTTGCACGACGGTCGCGCTGACCGCGTTCACCACCATCACCGCGGTGGACGTCGCGACGGCGACATGCATCGCGTCGCCGCGGCTCGTGACCGCCGCGACCACCGGCACGGTGACGAATCCGCCGCCGAACCCGAACAGCACGGTCGTGACGCCGCTGAGGCAGCCGAAGAGCAGAAGAATCAGGATCGAGGTCAACACTGGCTTCAAGGTAGGTCTTGCCAGGTGCGGCGCGCATCCGAAGATTCGCCAGGTTCTTTCGAGGATCGGACATCTACGCTGGAGGCATGCGCAACGTCCCGTTGTCCGAGGTCGACGCCCTGCCGCGGGCCGTGCTCGCGATCAGCACGGACTACCCGCCGGAGCACTTCCTGCCGCCGCATCGCCATCGCCGCGCGCAATTCCTCTACGGTGCCACCGGTTCCATGCGTGTCGGGACGGCAGACGGAACCTGGACCGTCCCAACGCGACGCGCGGTGCTCATTCCGCCGGAGACCGACCACAGCGTCGTGATGACGAACGTGACCACGCGCAGTCTGTATCTGGAACCGTCCGCCGTGCCGTGGTTCCCGCGCCGCTGCCAGGCCGTCGACGTCTCGCCCCTGCTGCGGGAACTGCTGCGGGAAGCTGTGGACGTCGCGCCCGAATACCCTCGCCGCGGCCGTGATGCGACGCTGATTTCCCTTCTGCTGCATGAAATCTCCCGCTGCGTGCCCTTGCCGCTCGACCTCCCGTGGCCGCGGCACGAGGGCTTGCGCGCCCTGTGTCAGTCCTTTTCGGACTCCCCAGATGTGCACGATCCGCCCGCGCGCTGGGCCGAGGAGTTGCATGTCAGCGAACGGACGCTGCACCGGCTCTTCCGCGCCGAAACGGGCCTGAGCTTCGCCCGCTGGCGGGAGCGGGCCTGTGTGCTGCACGCGCTCCCGCTGCTGGCTTCGGACCTTCCGGTCGCCGAGGTCGCCGCCACCCTCGGATACGAAAGCCCCGCCGCCTTCACGACGATGTTCAGCCGCCTGCTCGGCGCCCCGCCGCGGTCCTATCGGGAGCAGTGACCCGGATCTCATAGGACGCAATCTGATTGTGCACAATTCAGTTGTACAGTTGGCATCGTCCGGAACTTTCTCTGAGGAGGACCCCATGACTGCCACTGTCGTTCTGGTGCACGGCGCGTTCGCGGATTCGTCCAGCTGGAACGGGGTGACCGAGCGGCTTCAGGCGGCCGGGCACCGGGTGCTCGCCGCGGCGAACCCGCTGCGCGGAGTCGCCGAAGACGCCGCCTACGTGCGGTCTTTGCTGGACAGCATCGAGGGCCCGATCGTCCTGGCCGGCCACTCCTACGGCGGCTCGGTGATCTCGGCCGCCGCGGCGGGCCATCCCGGGGTACGGGCGCTGGTGTACATCGCCGGTTTCCTTCCGGACGAGGGCGAAAGTGCCGGTGAGCTGGCCGGGAAGTTCCCCGGCGGGACGCTGGGGGAGACGTTGGAGCAGGTCGCCCTGTCGAACGGCGTCGACCTCTATGTCCGGCAGGACCTGTTCCGCCAGCAGTTCGCAGCCGACGTCCCGGCCGCGCAGGCCGGCCTGATGGCAGCGGGCCAGCGCCCGATCGCCGCGGCGGCCCTGGACGAGGCCTCGCCCGCTCCGGCGTGGAAGGACTTGCCGGTGTACAGCCTGATCCCGACCGCGGACAAGAACATCCCGCCGGCGGCGCAGCGTTTCATGGCGGAACGCGCGGAGGCGGAGGTGGTCGAGGTGGCGGACGCTTCGCACGCGGTGCTGGTTTCGCAGCCGGAGGCGGTCGCGGAGCTGATCCTGCGCGCTGCCGCCCAGTGATCTTGACGCGGTGCGGCTCGTCCGCTCCGGGCTCGACCGCGGCCATTGACCTGGTCAGCGGGTTGATTGTGCGGCGTCTGGGGAGCCTGCCGGTCCCGTTGTGCGGACTCGTCATGCCCGAGGCGGTCTTTCGCCGTTCACACCGTCGGTACGGCAGTTACCATCGGCGGCCATGAGTACCTCAGGGGGTCCACAGGAGCAGCCGGGCACGCCGCAGGAACCGGGCGCGGTCCCGCCGGGATGGCAGGCGCCTCCGCCGGGCGCCGGGCACCAGCCGGGCTATCCGCAACAGCCCGGGCAGGCTCCGCAGTACGGGCAGCAGCAGTATCCGGGCCAGCCCGCGCCGGGCGCGTACCCGGGCCAGGCCGGGCAACCGGGGCAGTACCCGGGGCAGCCTGGGCAGTACGCGGGGCAGCCGGGCCAGCCGGGCCAGTACCCGGGCCAAGCGGCCTACCCGGGCCAGCAGGGTTATCCCGCACAACCGCCGGGCTATCCCGCGCCGCAGCCGGGCTACCCTGCCCAGCCGCCCGGAGCCGGGTACGCCGCACCCCAGTCCGGCCCTGGTTTCCTGCCCCAGAACCAGCCGCTCACCACTCCGGGGCTCGGCGCCATCCCGGTGGTTCTCGGCGCCATCCTCGAGGTCGTCGCCCTCTTCATCCCCTGGGTCACGTTCACCTTGGGCTCGCAAACGGCCTCGGTCACCTTCATCGACGCCTTCGGCAAGATGACGTCCGGCATGGACAGCTTCGCCGCGATGTACGTGCGGTTCCTCGCGTTCATCCTGATCGCCGCGACGCTGGGATCCACTCTCCCGTGGACGCTCGGCGCGCTGCGCGGCAAGAAGTCCGCCTACTGGCTGAGCGGGATCCGCAGCCGCGAACTGACGCCGCCGAACTTCTGGTGGTACCGCACCGTCTTCGCGGGCCGGGCCACCCTCATGCTGATCTTCCACATCGCGGGCATCGTCGCGATGTTCTCCGAGGATCTGTCGAAGATCGGTCTCGGCGCGTATTTGCTCCTCCTCGGCGGCGTGCTCGTGGTCGTCGGCGCGGCGATCGGGCCGAAGCTCACCGCTGCCCGCTGACGGCGCGGATGACCGGGTTCTGACAAATGTCATCGCGCACCGATGCGCGGTGACACTACGGCTCGCTTGCCCGTCCCGACCACCATGGACGGGCAAGCGGCGCCGGATCCTCCGGGCCGATCCACCGGTCCGGAAAGGACAGTCATGAACTCCCGCACCGCAACGGTTTCCGCATCTCCCCGCGTCCGGGCGGTCCGCGTTCTCACCGGGGCTTATCTGGCGCTGAGCGTGCTCACCCTCGGCGCGATTTTCCTCTTCCGCGACGACCCGTCGATGGTCACCGACGTCGTCTGGGTCCGGGCCACGATCGTGGCGGCCAGCGCGCTCCTGACGTTCCTGTTCGCGAGAAGCGCGGCCCGCGGCTCGAAACGGGGGCTGCTGCGGCTCCGGATCGTCTCGGCGGTGATGACGGTCGCCATCATCGTCATCGTGTCGATTCCGGGGTTCCTGCCGCTGTGGGTCCGGCTTGAGCAGGGCGTCTGCGGGGCGCTGCTGCTGGCGGTGGTCGTCCTGGTCAACGGACGGCACGTGCGTTCGCTGTACTCCGAGTAGCGTGCCGGACGTGGACCGCGGCCCCGATTCCGACGCGCAGCGCTGGGTGCTGGGCTGGCGCAGGCTCGTGCTGGACGCCGGCCTCCTGGTGTATCCGCTGATCGTCCTCGTCCAGGTAGCGGACCGGCCGGCGGCGGTGGTGGCGTTGCTGGGGTTCTGCGCGTGCTACATCGGGGCGGCCGTCGCCGCTTACGAGTACCGGAGCCGTGTTTTCTGGATCCTGACCGGCGCGTTGACGGTGCTGTTCGCCGTCGTCCTGCCGATCGCCCAGGCGAACGCGTTTTACCTGCTCGCGGTGGTGGTTTCGCTCGCGGTGCCGCGGTTGCCACGGTGGGGGGTGGCAATCGTGCCGGTCGCCGCGGCGGCGACTGTGGTGGTGCCGTGGGCGGTCTGGCGGGCGGACCCGGGGTGGGCGCAGGCCGCGGCGCTGGTGTTCACCGTGCTGGTGGTCGTCGCGTTCGCGGAGGCGTTGCGGGCGAACCGGGCGCTGGTGCAGGCGCGGGCGGAGGTGCAGCGGTTGGCCGCCGATGCGGAACGTTCGCGGATTTCGCGGGATTTGCACGATCTTTTAGGCCATTCGCTCACCGCGATCACGGTGAAGAGCAATCTCGCCCGGCGGCTCGCGGCCAAGGGGGATGAGCGAGTGGTCGAGGAGATCGGGCAGGTTGAGCAGTTGTCGCGGCAGGCATTGGCGGACGTGCGGGCGGCGGTTTCCGGGTATCGGGAAGTGACGCTGGCCGGGGAGCTGGCGAGGGGGCGGGAATTGTTGCGGGCGGCCGGGATCAGTGCGGATTTGCCTACCGCGGCGGATGGCCCGCATCAGGAGTTGTTCGGCTGGGTGGTTCGGGAGGGGCTGACTAACGTGGTGCGGCATTCTCGGGCTACTGCTTGTTCGGTGATTGTTTCCGGGGCTTCGGTGGAGATTCGGGACGATGGGATTGGTTCCGCCGCGGGTCCGGGAAATGGGTTGTCCGGGTTGCGGGATCGGGTGGCGGCCGCCGGCGGGCGGATGGAGGCGGGGCCGGTTCGGCCTCGGGGGTGGCGGTTGCGGGTGACTGTGGCGTGACTATTCGGTTGCTGCTCGCGGATGATCAGGTTTTGGTGCGGCAGGCGTTGGGGACCCTGCTTGATCTTGAGGACGATTTCGTGGTGGTCGCGCAGGTGGGGCGCGGGGATGAGGTGGTGGGGGCCGCGCTTGAGCATCGGCCGGATGTGGCGTTGCTGGATATCGAGATGCCCGGGTTGGACGGGTTGGCCGCGGCCGCGGTTTTGGCGGAGCAGGTGCCGGGGTGCCGGGTGGTGGTTTTGACGACGTTCGGGCGGGCCGGGTATTTGCGGCGGGCGATGGAGGCTGGGGCGCTGGGGTTTGTGGTCAAGGACGCGCCCGCGGAGGCGTTGGGGGACGCTATCCGGCGGGTGATGGCGGGGGAGCGGGTGGTGGATCCGGCGCTGGCGGTGGCGACTTTGGCTGCGGGGGAATCGCCGTTGACTGCTCGGGAGAGGGATGTGTTGATCGCGGCGCGGGGTGGCGGGTCGGTGGCGGAGATTGCCGGGAGTTTGTATTTGTCGGTGGGGACTGTGCGGAATTATTTGTCTGGGGCTATTGCGAAGACTGGGGCCCGGAATCGGATGGGGGCGGTTCGGGTGGCTGAGGAGAGGGGGTGGTTGTGAGGGTGTTCGGCTCGTCGCCCTGGCGGGCGACATTGCTTTTGGTGGGT
>NZ_GG657746.1:1115962-1467582 GCF_000158875.1 Streptomyces sp. AA4
CGGGAAAGATGCCTTGACAAGCACCCACCGCCCGCAGGGAGGCTTCGTATCGGGGTTGGGGGAGGGCTGGGTGTCCCCGGAGTTGGGTGCGTCGGCGGTGGTTTGGTTGGTGCCTCGATGGTTGGGTGCATCGGCGGCGGTTCGGGTGGGTGGGGGCGTGGGGGCTCGCCGTGTGTAGTTAGCGCCCCAGGGTGGCGTTGGGTGCACCGGCTGCGGCGAATGACGAGTGCACTTGGCGCGGGGATGGGGAGCGGCTCGGGTGGGTGGGCTCGCGCATCAAAGTGGCATCGGATGCGCCCCAATGTGGCATTGGGTGCATGCGACGCAACCAATGTGGCGTTGGGTGCATGCGATGCAACCAATGTGGCGTTGGGTGCATGCGATGCACCCAACGTGGCATTGGGGCGCATCCCGGTCGGGAGGCGGGAGTGTCGTGAGGGGAACCCTGAGGGACTCAGAGTCCGTGAGGGTTCCCCTCACGGAATTCGCGGAGCGCCCACCTCAGTCAGTGCGCACCGCATCGCCTGGCAGGGGTGCCGCAGGCGGCTCGCGCGCGGCGTGCTTCGTCCGGGAACATCTGTGAAGGGCGTTCCGCTGCCGGGTCCGGCGGTCAGGTGTGAGAACCCAATGTGTGTCGGGGTTCCCTGACGGACGGGCGAAAAAACGACTGGTCCGAAGTGGACTGGCGAGCTAGTCGGTCTTTTCCGCGTTCAGGCGCGCGGCTTCGCGACGGACCTCGGCTTGGGTGTCGCGTTCGCGTTGCAGCCAGGCGGGGTTTTCGGCTTTCAGGGCCTCGATTTGGTCCGTCGTCAGGGCTTCGGTGACGCCGCCTCGGGCCAGGCCGCCGATGGAGACTCCCAGTTTCGCGGCTACTACCGGACGCGGGTGCGGGCCGTTGCGGCGGAGGTCGCGGAGCCATTCCGGCGGGTCGGTCTGGAGGGCGTTCAGTTCGTCGCGCGAGACGGCGCCCGCGCGGAATTCTGCGGGGGTCGCTTCGAGGTAGACGCCCAGCTTCTTCGCTGCCGTCGCCGGCTTCATGGTCTGGGGGGTCTTCTGCGCCGTCATGCCCACCAGCCTAACCGGCCACCCCGCGCCGGTAGCCTTGCCACGTGACAGGAGCCGACCAGGCCTCGGCGTTCCGGCTCGCCTACGTTCCGGGTGCGACCCCCGCGAAGTGGGTCCGGATCTGGGGCGAACGCAATCCCGAAGTGCCGCTCGAGCTGGTCGCGGTCACTGCCGCCGAGGCCGCGGGCGTCGTGCGCGAGGGCGGGGTGGACGCGGCGTTGCTGCGGCTGTCCGACGACCGCGACGGACTGCACGCGATCCCGCTCTACACCGAGGCCACGGTGGTCGTCGTGCCCAAGGACCACCTGGTCGCGGCGGCCGACGAGGTGTCCATTGCGGACCTCGCGGACGAGCTTGTGCTGCATCCGCTCGACGACTCGCTCGGGTGGGACCAGCTGCCGGGCAAGCCTGCGCTGGAGCGGCCGGAGACGACCGGCGACGCGATCGAGCTGGTGGCCGCGGGCGTCGGGGTGCTGATGGTGCCGCAGTCGCTTGCTCGTTTGCACCATCGGCGTGACCTCACGTATCGGACAGTCGAGGACGCGCCGCAGTCGCGCGTCGCGTTGTCGTGGCCGGAGGGCGAGACCAGCGATCTCGTGGAGCAGTTCATCGGCATCGTTCGCGGGCGCACGGTGAACAGCACGCGCGGGCAGCAGGAAACGCAGGCGAAGACCGGCAAGGCGGCGCCGGCCAAGAAGAAGCAGCAGCGCGAACCGGACCGGCGGCGGAGCGTGCCCAAGTCTGGCGGGCGCGGGAAGCCTCGCCGGCGTCGTTGAGGGAGAGAAACCGTGGATCTCGGGTTGAGGGGCAAGTGCGCGGTCGTCACGGGGGCCAACCGCGGGATCGGGCTGGCGGTTGCCGAGGTGCTCGCGGCGGAGGGGGCTGACCTGGCGCTCGTCGCCCGGGACGGCGAGGCGCTCGCCGCCGCGGTGGAGAGCGTCGGCAGGCACGGCACGAAGGTCGTCGCGGTTCCCGCGGACACCACCGACGACACCGCGGTCGCGGCGATGGCGGAGCGGGTCAAGGCGGAGTTCGGGGCGGCGGACGTCCTGGTCAACTGCGCGGCTCCGGCGTCGACCGGGGTCCGGACGCCGCTCGACGACCTGCGGGACGAGGACCTGCGGCTCGAGATCGAGACCAAGGTGCTCGGCTACCTGCGGTGCGCTCGTGCGCTGGCCCCGGGGATGCGGGAGCGCGGCTGGGGCCGGATCGTGAACGTCAGCGGGCTGAACGCGCGGCTGGCCGGTTCGACGTTCGGGTCGATCCGCAACGTCGCGGTCGCGGCGATGACCAAGAATCTCGCCGACGAACTGGGACCGCAAGGAATCACCGTGACGGTCGTGCATCCCGGCTACACCGTCACCGAGCGGACGCCGGAGAAATTCGCCGAGATCGCCGCGGCGCGCGGGATTTCCGTGGCGGAGCTGGAAAAAGGCCTCACCGCGGGCGTGAGCATCGGGCGCTTGGTGACGGCGGCTGAGGTGGCGGACGTCGTGGCGTTCCTGGCGTCTCCGCGCAGCGTGGCGATCAACGGAGACGCCATCGCGGTCGGCGGCGGCGTTCCGGGGCAGATTTACTACTGAACGGCCTGGAATTCGTCCGCCGAGCGGGATAGTCGAAGCCGCCGCGCAATTGTTGTCCAGGACCCGCGGATTTCGGGCGGGAACGGCTCGTCGTAACGGACGGCGCGGTGCGCAAATATATCCGCGGCATTTTCGCGAAACTCGAGTTAGCTCCCGACGACAGTGCGGACGACGCGCGACGTTGATCTCTCACCTTCTTCTGGGGGCATCGGTGAAGATCTGCCGGGAACGGCACCGCGAGGCCGAGTTACCCGGCGAGGGGTGAAAAGGGCAGCATTCAGCGCCGATTCGGCCCCGCGGAGTTCACCCGGACGTGTGCAGTTATCGAACACACGAACAGGTGACGCAGCCGAGCCAGAGGACGCCGTCGCCCACCCGTCCGCGCGAACGCCGCGAAGGGTCGCCGGGCTACTTGCCCGAGCCGGGCTGCTCGTCCGCCGCGCCCTTGGGCACGTCCTCTTCGGACCAGTCCAGCCCGGCCTCGGCGACCACGCCGTCGAAAATCGGGGTGGCCACGGCCTGGTCGGCGCTCACGACGCGCTCACCACGTCGACGATCGCGTCGGCCGCGATCCACTGCGGATCCGCGTCTCTTGCCTGGCCGTCGACCTGGACCGGGACCCAGGTGACCGCGGTCGCGTCGTCGGTGACCGGGGCTCCGGTGACCACCCCGCGCCGGCAGAGCTGGCGCCTGCCGGTGCGCTGGCCGACCACGTAGGTGACCCGGTGGCCGGTGGACAGTTCCGGCCGGTGCTGTTCGCCGTCCATGTGTTCCTCCCTGCACGCCACCCTTGTGGGCGACGCTCGCTTCATCAGCGCGACTCGCTCCCCTCGCGCCGATGACGCATTCCCGGTCCATGATCTGGCTCACACCGGCGCAACGGCCGCATGAACGTGGCTGCCACGTCGAGGCAAGCCCGACCACGGACAGTCATCCCTCTATACCCAAAGTAACAGGTACAACGGCGTATCCGATATGTGACCCGGCGATACACTCGCGCGGATGACGTCCTCAGGTACTCCGCCCGACGGGCGGGCCACCCGGTGGGCAGGGCAGCGCGAACGCCGGCGCCGGGAGTTCGTGGAAGCCGGAATGCGCGCGATCGCCCGGTTCGGTCCGGACGTGTCCACCGAGCAGATCGCCGACGAGGCCGGCGTCGCCCGCACGCGCATTTACAAGCATTTCGCCGACACCGCGGATCTGCAGCGCGCTATCGCGTTGCGCGCGGCGGAAATGATCGGCGCGCAATTCTCCCCGCTGTGGGGAGTGTCCGGCACTCCGCGCGAAATGGTGCACGCGACGATCGGCGCGCACATCGAATGGCTTTCCGAACACCGCGCGCTTTACCAATACCTGATGCGGCAGTCGGTGACCGGGCCGCGCGACGTCGTCGCGGACGTGAAAACCGCGATCGCCCGTCAGCTGACCGTGTTGTTCGAGTACTACCTCGGCCTCTTCGGCGCGGACCAGCGAGTCGGCGAGACCATCGCGTACGGGCTCGTCGGGCTGGTCGAGTCCAGCACCGCGCGCTGGCTCGACGCGCCGCGCGGCATCGACCGCGACGACCTGCGCCAGCTGCTCGCCCGCTGGGTCTGGTCGATCCTCGACGACACCCTGCGCACGGTCGGCGTCGAACTCAACCCGGATTCGCCGCTGTCCGATCTGGACTACCGCCTCCTCGACTGACCGCGCCGGGGCAAAGAAAAACCTCCCCGCGAAAGTCTCGCGGGGAGGCCGGGCGAGCGAGCGTCAGGCCTTCCGGCCGACCCCGCCCGCGATGCACTCCTGGACCGGGTTCAGCGGCTGGTACCGCGGGCCGTCCGGCCACCAGTCGTCGCACAGCACCAGGCCGGGCTCGACCAGTTCGGTGCCGCCGAACATCCGCGCGATCTCGGCGTGCGTCCGGAAGACGCCGCTGCCCATCGGGCTGTGCGTGAACTTGTCCTCCATCTTCCGCGCGATCTCGCTGTGCTCGGGCGTCTGCGGGTCGAGGAAGTGCGCGATCACCACGAACGACCCGGACGGCAGCGCGTCCACATAGGTCTGCATCATCTCCGCGTAGTCGTCGCCGAGGTAGTGGTGCAGGGTTCCGTTGTGCAGCAACGCGATCGGCTTGGTCCAGTCGAGGAACTCGCGCGCGGTCTCGTTCTCCAGGATCTGCTGGGGCTTGAAGATGTCCGCCTCGACGAAGCGGGTGTTTTCGTTCTCTTCGAGCAGCGCGCGCCCGTGCGCGAGCACCACCGGGTCGTTGTCCACGTACAGCACGCGGGCTTCCGGGATGATCCGCTGGACGACCTGGTGCGTGTTCTCCGCGGTGGGCAGGCCGGAGCCGCAGTCGAGGTACTGGGTGATCCGGCCCTGGGTGGCGAGGAAGCGGCAGGCCCGGATGAGGAAGTTGCGGTTGGCCCAGGCCAGGTCGTTGACCTGCGGGGCCACGGTCCGGACCTGCTCGAGCACCCTGCGGTCGATCTCGTAGTTGTTCGTGCCGTTCAATGCGGCGTCGTACACCCGGGCAATGCTCGCTCGCGTGATGTCGACCCCTACCGGATGCGAACTGGGCGATTCGACGGCCTCGGTCATTTCTGGCGTCACCTCGGGATGTGTCGGACGTCTCGTTGGTCTACTCACCGTAGACCTTCCGGACTGTCAAGCGACCGCCAGGAGGAGGACAACCGGAGTGGGTGACAGATTCTTGATTCATTCCAGAAAATGGGGCAGACTCCGGGGCATGCCGACGACCACGGACTTCGAGCAGCTGCTGCGCGGAGTGCAGTTGCGGATCACGCGCCCTCGGCTGGCCGTGCTCTCCGCGGTGCACGCCAACGCGCACGCGGACACCGAATCCGTCATCGGCATGGTGCGCGCGGATCTCGGCGAGGTGTCCCACCAGGCCGTGTACGACGTGCTGCGCGCTCTGACCGAGGCGGGCCTGCTGCGGCGCATCCAGCCGCCCGGTTCGGTCGCGCGGTACGAGGCCCGGGTAGGGGACAACCACCACCACGTCGTGTGCCGCTCGTGCGGTGCCATCGAGGACGTCGACTGCGCGGTCGGGGAAGCACCTTGCCTGACCGCTTCCGAAGCACACGGTTTCGTCATCGACGAGGCCGAGGTCGTCTACTGGGGCCGATGCCCCGCCTGTTCGACGGCAGCAAACTGATTCTGAGTTCCGGAAGGATTCCCGTGTCTGACACCCCGAACGCCGAAGTCGGCGAGATGAATGAGGAGACCGCTGGCGGGTGCCCGGTCCACACGGGCCGCTTCGCGCACCCGACCGAGGGCGGCAGCAGCCGTGACTGGTGGCCGAACCAGCTCAACCTGAAGATCCTCCGGAAGCATCCCGCCGTCGCGGACCCGATGGACGACGGCTTCGACTACGCCAAGGAATTCCAGAGCCTCGACCTCGACGAGCTGGCCCGCGACGTCGACGCGGTGCTCACCGACTCCCAGGAGTGGTGGCCCGCCGACTTCGGCAACTACGGCCCGCTGTTCATCCGGATGGCCTGGCACAGCGCCGGCACCTACCGGATCGACGACGGCCGCGGCGGGGCCGGTGCCGGGCAGCAGCGGTTCGCGCCGCTGAACAGCTGGCCGGACAACGGGAACCTCGACAAGGCGCGCCGTCTGCTGTGGCCGGTCAAGAAGAAGTACGGCAAGAAGATCTCGTGGGCCGACCTGATGATCTTCGCCGGCAACCGCGCGCTCGAGACGATGGGCTTCAAGACCTTCGGCTTCGCCGGCGGCCGCGCCGACGTGTGGGAGCCGGACGAGGACGTGTACTGGGGCCCGGAGCGCACCTGGCTCGGCGACGAGCGGTACAAGGGCGACCGCGAGCTGGAGAACCCGCTGGCCGCGGTCCAGATGGGGCTCATCTACGTGAACCCGGAAGGCCCGAACGGCAACCCGGACCCGATCGCCGCGGCGCGCGACATCCGCGAGACGTTCGGCCGGATGGCGATGAACGACGAGGAGACCGTCGCGCTGATCGCGGGCGGGCACACCTTCGGCAAGACGCACGGCGCGGCCGACGCGGACGTGCACGTGGGCCCGGAGCCGGAAGGCGCCTCGATCGAGCAGATGGGCCTCGGCTGGAAGAACAGCTTCGGCAGCGGCAAGGGCCGCGACGCGATCACGAGCGGGCTGGAGGTCACCTGGACCCCCACTCCCACGAAGTGGAGCAACTGGTTCTTCCACAACCTCTTCACGTACGAGTGGGAGCTGACCAAGAGCCCGGCGGGCGCGCACCAGTGGAAGCCGAAGAACAACGCGGCCGCGAACACCGTGCCGGACCCGGAGACCGGTGACCTCAACCGGGCGCCGAGCATGCTGACCACCGACCTGGCGCTGCGCTTCGACCCGATCTACGAGCCGATCTCGCGCCGGTTCTACGAGAACCCGGACCAGTTCGCGGACGCCTTCGCCCGCGCCTGGTTCAAGCTCACCCACCGCGACATGGGCCCGATCCAGCGCTACCTCGGCCCGCTGGTGCCGCAGGAAGAGCTGATCTGGCAGGACCCGGTCCCGGCCGTCGACCACGAGCTGGTCGACGACGCGGACGTCGCGGCCCTCAAGGCGAAGATCCTCGAGTCCGGCCTGTCGGTCGCGCAGCTGGTGTCCACCGCGTGGGCGTCGGCCTCGACCTACCGGCACAGCGACAAGCGCGGCGGCGCGAACGGCGCCCGCATCCGCCTCGAGCCGCAGCGCGGCTGGGAGGTCAACGAGCCGGACGAGCTGGCTCAGGTGCTGCGCACGCTCGAGGGCGTCCAGGAAGCGTTCAACAGCGCGCAGACCGGCGGCAAGAAGATCTCGCTCGCCGACCTGATCGTGCTGGCCGGCGCGGCGGGCGTGGAGAAGGCGGCGAAGGACGGCGGCGTCGACCTCACCGTTCCGTTCACGCCGGGCCGCACCGACGCTTCGCAGGAGCAGACCGACGTCGAGTCGTTCGCGCCGCTCGAGCCGAAGGCCGACGGGTTCCGCAACTACCGCGGCAAGGCCAACGCGCTGCCGTCGGAGTACCTGCTGGTGGACAAGGCGAACCTGCTCAACCTGAGCGCGCCGGAGATGACCGTGCTGGTCGGCGGCCTGCGCGTGCTGGGCGCGAACTACCAGAACTCGTCCCAGGGCGTGTTCACCGACCGGCCGGGCACGCTGACGAACGACTTCTTCGTCAACCTGCTCGACATGGGCACCGAGTGGAAGCCGGCCGACGGCGAGGGCCCGAACGCGGAGTCCTTCGAGGGCCGCGACCTGGCCACCGGCGAGGTCAAGTGGACCGGCACCCGCAACGACCTGGTGTTCGGTTCGAACTCCGAACTGCGCGCCGTCGCCGAGGTGTACGGCAGCGACGACGCCAAGGAGAAGTTCGTCCGCGACTTCGTCGCCGCGTGGCACAAGGTCATGAACAACGACCGGTACGACCTGGTCTGAGGTTCCTGATCCGCTGATCGGCTGATCGGGCAAAAGGGCTCCTCGCGGGAAATCCCGCGAGGAGCCCTTCGCCGTTTCCGGGGTCAGTGCTCGGGGGTCAGCGTTCCGGCGTCAGCCCTGGACGAGCTTGCCCATCGCGTTGACCTCGTCGACGTCGCCGGTGTTGAAGAACGCCCACGGCACGGTGACGAAACCGCCGTCGCCCCAGCCGGAGCCCCAGCTGTTCTCGATCTTCACGCCCTGGTCGTTGTAGGCCACGATGGTCACCTCGTGCCCGCCGACGACCGGGTCGCTGCTCGAATCGCCGGGCAGGTACGAGTAGTCGCTCGCGGACGCGGCGTCCAGGTTCATGAAGCTCTGGTGCGCGTTGAACCCGATCGCGACCGGCTCGCCCTGGGAAATGGCGTTCTCGATGTCGGACCGCGCCGCGTCGCCGCTCGTGGACAATTGCGTGTAGCCGGACAGCTTGTAGTGCGCGGCATTCGCTTTTTCGTTGTCGTCCGGCTGGGTCGTGTAGTCGAAATCGCCCTGCCAGTAGTCGGATTTGGTGTCGATGCCCTGCTGCTGTTCCATCGGCAGCGCGACGCTCGCCCAGGTGCCCTGGTCGTTGCCCTTGGCGATCTGGGAGTAAATGAACATCGGGGCCATCGGGCCGCCGCCGATGCCCTGCTCGTTCATCAGCACGCCGTAACCGGTGTAGCCGGTGGCCCAGGTGACGCACGAACCGACCTGGCCCTGGTCGCCGGGGGCGTTGGCGTACTGGGTGAGGTCGCCGCTGGACGGCAGCTCCGCGGTGGCGAGGGGGTGCACGGGGAGCGCGGAGTTCGCGTGGGCGTGCATCCTCGACTGGGCGGCCTTCAGCCCGGCGACGTTCAGGCCGAGCCCGTGCTTGAGGTGGTGCGGGTGGTGCTGGGCGGCGGCAGCGGAAGCCGGGGTCGCGCCCAGCGCCGCGGCCATTCCGGCGGCGGCGAGCAGGGAAACGAGTGCGGACGTTTTTCTGATCTGCATCCTGCGTACTCCTTTGGACATGCAGAATAAGAAATCGGAAAGGGTGGGGGAGGTGGATCCGACCACGGCAAAGATAGATCGGCGAAAATTTCCCGGGAACCTACGAAAGGAGGGACCGCATCAACTGCCGAATTGAAGCTGATCGATCAAGCGGACATTGCGCCCGTTATCGCCGCTATTCCGGCGTAGTGGTCCATGATGGACACTGGAGAAACCGTTGCGCGGCCAATGGTTTGAACCATTCAGCGAAGTTTTTCGCCTTCGCCGACTTTTCCCGGAGAGAAGCGCGCGTTGCGCGGGGGACACTCTGCGGCGAACCCGCCCGGCGATGCGGTGCCTGGCTGGGACAGACTCCCTCCGCGGCGGGTGCCCGCCAACCGCGCCACGCGCCGCGGAGAAAACCTCAGTCGGGCAGCGGGGTCGTGCGCGCGCCGTTGAGCAGCGCGTCGATCGCCCATCGGGAACGTGTGTCCGCGTTGCCGGAGAACAGGTTTTCGCTCGCCGCGGCGATGTTCGGATGCGTTTCGGGCGAAAGGCCGCGGACAGTTTCGGCGAGCACGTCGTGCTGTCGTTCCGCGTCCGGGCGGTCCTTGCGGGTGCTGTGCTCGACCGCGCTGGCGGTGGCGACGAGCAGCAGGAGGTCGACCGTCCACGCGGCCGGTCCGGACGGCACCTCGGCTTCGGCGAGCAGGCCGAGCACGGTGTCGACGATGGCGAGGTAGTTCGGCCCGTTCAACGGGGTCACGAGCGCGACGCGGGCGAGCCCGGGGTGGGCGTAGAGGACGTCGCGGTAGGTGGACACGACTGTCCACAAGCGACTCCGCCAGTCTCCTTCGGCGGCGCCCGCGGTGGTGGGGACTTCGCCGAGGAGTTCGTCGAGCACCGCGGCGTGGAGTTCGTCGGTGTCGCGGACGTAGACGTAGAGCGAGGCCGGGCCGGTGTCCAGTTCCTTCGCGAGCCGCCGCATGGTGACGCGTTCGGCCCCTTCGCGGCGCACGACGTCGAGAGCGGCCGCGACGATGCCTTCGCGGCTCAGCGCGGGCTTGGCGGGACGTTCCCGGCGGTTGTACCCACTCGCGGTCATCCGCTCATGGTAGGCGCTCGCCGCCCGAACGGTCTGGACCTCGGCCGGTCTACTCGGCGAGCACGCGGTCGAGGGCGGGCTGGACGTCGGTCCGCAGCACCGCGCCGAGGTAGACGGCCGCGACCCGCTGCTGCTTGTCCACGATCAGCGAGATCGGCACCGCGCTCAGCGGCAGGCCGCGCAGTTGCAGGGCGACCCGGCCGGACGGGTCGAAGATCGATTCGTAGCCGAGCCCGAGGTCCTTGACGAAGTCGGCGGCGTACTTCGGGTTGTCGCGGACGTTGATGCCGAGCACCCGGATCCCGCGGGCCCGGCCGGAGTCGGCGATGGCCTGCAGGGTGCGCGCTTCGGCGCGGCACGGCCCGCACCAGGCTCCCCAGAGGTTGAGCAGGACGACTTCGCCGGAGTAGTCGGCCAGCGCGAGGTCCTTGCCGGGCTCGCGCAGGCTCTGGCCCTTGAGGTTCGCGACCTTTTTGCGCTGCGGCAGCGGGTAGTGGATGGTCGTCTGCCCGCCCGGCGAGACGAATTCGAAGGTGTCCGACCGGCTGACCGCGTCCTTCCCGGTCGAGCACGCGGCGAGGGGCAGCAGGGCCAGCAGGAGAAAGAGCCGAGCGAAGCGCACGCGGCATCGTATCGCTGATACCCCAGGCGCCCGCCGACGCGGTTTTCTAGGCTGGACCTCGTGTGGGATACCGCGAAGGACCGGCTGCGGGGCAGGCTCGCCGACGGCTTGGCCCGGTCCGGCCTGACGCTGCCCTGGTGGGTTCCGCTGGGGACGACCGCCTTTTCGGTGAGCGGCCTGGTCGTCGCGGTCGGGCAGCGGGCCGGGCCCGCGCTGCCGGTGGCGATCGCCGGGTTTCTGCTGGCCACGTCGTCGACGCTGCTGTGGATGACCACCGGGCGGCTCGCGCCGTCGTGGCTGAAGGCGCTCGGGGTGCTCGCCGGGGTCGGGCTGCTGCTGGCGTATCCGGTGGTGCCGGACTTCGCGCCGATGCCGTTGATCGTGCTCGCCGGCGAGCTGGGGTCCATCGCGTCGCCGCGGGTCGCGTTCGCGTCGACCGGCGGGTCGATCGCGGTGCTCGGGGCGGCCGCGGCGACCGTCGGGCTGGTCGGTTTCCCGGTGTACCTGCTCGCGGTGCTGGTCGGGATGGCCGCCGGGTTCATGCTGCGCTGGTACGTGCGCGCGCTGGACGCCGAGCGCGGCAAGCAGGAAGCCGTGCGCGAACAGGCGCGGCTCGGCGAGCGGCAGCGGATCGCGCGCGAGGTGCACGACGTCGTCGCGCATTCGCTGAGCATCACGTTGCTGCACGTCACGGGCGCGCGGCACGGGTTGCGCACGGATCGCGACATCGACGAAGCCGTCGCGGCGCTCACGGAGGCGGAGCGGATCGGGCGGGCGGCGATGGCCGATATCCGCCGCACGGTTGGATTGCTCGCACAGGAGTCCGCGGGGACGCGGGCGTTGCCCGGTGCGGGCGACATCGCGGACCTGGTGACGGAGACGTGCGCGGCCGGGCTGGTCGCGGACTACGAGCTGGAGGGCGACGTGACCGCGGTCGACGCCACGGTGGGGCTGGGGCTCTACCGGATCGTCCAGGAGTCGCTGGCGAACGTGGTCAAACATGCCCCGGGGGAGAATGCTTTGGTACGACTGGAGATCGATGGTTCGAACGCGCGGTTGACTGTCCGCAATGGACGCAACGGTGCGGCGCGCAACCCGGGCGGTTCGGGGTTGGCGGGCATGACGGCGCGGGCGGATCAGCTCGGTGCGCGGCTGACCGCCGGGCCGGAGGGCGGCGAATGGGTAGTCGACGTGACGGCGCCGTTGGCGCGTGGGGCCGCGTCGTGACCGCTGCCTCCGGGGAAACGCGGGTATTGCTCGTCGACGACCAGGAGCTGGTGCGGTCCGGGCTGCGGTTGATCCTGCGTCGCCGCGACGGGTTCGTGGTGGTGGGGGAGTGTTCGGACGGCGACGAGGTCCCGGCCGCGCTCGAAGCGGCGGGCGAGGTCGACGTCGTGGTGATGGACCTGCGGATGAAACGCGTCGACGGCATCGAAGCGACGCGACGGCTGCGCGCGTCCGGCCCGCGCCCGCCGGTGCTCGCGCTGACCACGTTCGACGACGACGAGCTGCTCGCCGGAGTGCTGCGCGCGGGCGCGGTCGGGTATGTGCTGAAGGATTCTCCCGCGGAGGACCTGATCCGCGCGGTGCGAGCGGTCGCGATGGGCGAGGCGTGGCTCGACCCGGCGGTCACCGGACGCGTGCTGACGACCTACCGCGAGGCGGCTTCCGCTCGCTCGGTGATGCCGGCCGGAGTGCTGACGCCGCGCGAGTCGGACGTGCTGACGGCGGTGGCCCGGGGTTTGACGGACGCGGAAATCGCCGGAACGCTGGGGATTTCCACGACCACGGTCGAGGCGCACTACGAGCGGGTATGCGCGAAACTCCGCCTGCGCGACCGGGCGGCGGCGATCGTCTACGCCTTCGACCACGGCCTGGTCGCCCCCGGCGCGGCCCCGTCCCCGGTCGGCCCGGACTCGTTGCGGTTCAGCGTGCTCGGCCCGTTGCAGGCTTGGCGGGGGCCGAACCTGCTGGACCTGGGCCCGGTGCGGCAGCAGGCGCTTCTGGCGGCGCTGGTCCTGCGCCCCGGCGAGACGGTCAGCCCTGGGGAGTTGCTCGACGGCGTGTGGGGGCTGGAACCGCCCGGAACCGGCGGCCGCGTGGTGCCGGTCTACGTGCACCGGCTACGGAAATGCCTTCGTGGCGCGGGCGAACGAACGGAAGACTCGGTCATCGGCAGCGACCGCGGCGGATACCGCTTCGCCGGAGAACGAGCGAGACTGGACGTCACCGAGCTGACCGACCGGATCGCGGAAGCCACGACTGCTACCCGCACCGGTGACCCAGCCGCCGCGGTCGACGCTTACGACGGCGCGCTGGCCCTGTTCCACGGCGAACCGCTGGCCGGCTTGCCCGGCCCGTTCGTCGAGGGTGAACGAGTACGCCTGACCGAACGGCGGCTGACGTTGGTGCAGGAAAAGGCCGTGCTGCAGCTGAAACTGGGCCGGACGGACGACGTGGTGCACGAGTTGTCGGCACTGCTGGCGGTCCATCCGCACCGGGAACCGCTGGCGGTGTTGCTGATGCGAGCACTCCATGGCGGCGGCCGCCGGGCGGACGCGTTGGCGGTACACCGGCGCATGCGGGAGCGGCTGCGGGCGGATCTGGATGTGGAGCCGGGGGCGGAGTTGGACCGGGAGCTGCGGGTGGTGCTGAGTTTGGAGGGGGGTTCCGCTTGAGTGAGCAGGGGACCCTGCACCACGTCGAGCTGTGGGTGCCGGACCTGGGCCGCGCGGTCGCGTCGCTGGGATGGCTGCTGGAAGAGCTGGGATATCAGCAGTTCCAGGAGCGGGACGCCGGGCGCAGCTGGCGGCTCGGGCCGACGTATCTCGTGGTCGAGCAATCCCCGGCGCTGACCGCGGATCGGCACGACCGCTGTCGGCCGGGGCTGAACCACCTGGCCTTCCATGTCCGGGACGCCGCGACGGTCGAGCGGTTGGCCGCCGACGCCGCCCGGCACGGGTGGCAGCTGATGTTTCCGGAGAAACATCCCCATGCGGGCGGCGCGGAGCACTATGCCGCGTACTTGCACAACGAAGACGGCTTTGAGGTTGAACTCGTCAGCTCTGCTGGGCCGAGCTGACCGGAGTTCGCGGGCGGTGCTGGCCCGGGTAACGCGAATCCGTGTCATCCGCATACTCCGAATCCGCCGGATACCGCGACTCCGCCGAACTCCCGTACGGCGAATACGAAGAATCCGCACCAGCCCCCGAACTCGACTCCCCGGAGCTGGCCTTCGAAGCCGCACTCAGCTTGGTCATCAGCTGCGTAGCCGCCTCCAACCCCTGGGTCACCGAGGTGATCAGCTGCAGCAGATTCTCCGAATCCGAAAGCAAAACCCCGAGCTTCTGCGCGATCTGCCCGCCGTACTGAGTAGCGATGGCCACCGCCTGCGGGATCGCCGCCGCGACGCTGGCGCCGAAAGTCGCCTGCGCCGCGGCGAACGCCTGAGTCATCAGCTGGATAATCTGCCCGACAGCCTCCGAAATGAGCCCGCCGACCTCCTGCTGTGCCTTCGCGACCACCTTCCCCGCCCCGGTAGCTGCCTTGGCCATCGCGATGCCTGCCTGGCCGACCGCCTCGACGCAGTCCGCGTGCTGCGAGCTGTTGTCGCGGTAGCTGGAAGCCGAAGAACCGCTCCACCCCGACGTTTCCGGGCCCGCCGACTGCCGATAGTCCTCCGCGACGGACGATACCTGCTGGCCGCCGCTTTCCATGCCCTGCGAGTGCGACGACACCGAATCCGGGTTGCCCTGCAACTGTTTCAGCGGTTCTTCCAGGAACCGCACCAGTCCGGTGATCATCCCGAACCCGGCGGACGTCAGCGCGGCGAGCGGGTCCTGCGACGCGCCGAGCAGGTCGAGCGCGGTGGTCGCGCCGCCGAGTCCGGCGGACACCCAGTCGTGGTTTTCCACCGCCTGAGTGGTGGTTTTCAGGTCCGCCAGCAGCTGGCCGGAATCGGTCACGGCAGGTCCTTCCCGGGCAGCGAAGCCGCGTTGCCCTGGTCTCGGCGCTCGTAGCTTTCCGCGGCCCGCGCGAGGTTCGTGCTCACTTTGTCCACAGTGGACGAAGCATGCGAGACGGCGTCGTTGGTCTTGCCGACCGCCGACTGCAGGCCCGCGGTGAGGAACTGCACGAAGACGCCGAGCGCCTGGTCGCCGAGTCCGGACGGGGCGCTGCGGGCGACATTGCCGAGCCGGTCGGCCAGGTCGCCGACGGTGGCCGCGTGCCGGCGCAGTTGCGCGGGGTCGACCTCGAAGCCGGCGGTCACGAGATGATCCCCGGGTTCGCGAAGTAGTCGTCCTCCTGGCGCGGCGCGGCGGGAGCGGCCTCGACCGGCAGGTGGTCGCGGACGAGCTGCAGTGCCGGACCGTCGCCGACGTAGTCGGTCATGATGTCCACGACCCGCGCGCCGGCCTGGCGGTGCGCGTCGTGCACGGTCGCCAGGATGAGCCGGGCGAGCGCGTCGGCTTCCAGAGCGCGGGCGGCGGGGCTCAGCCGGAGGTCGGTCAGCGCCCCGCTCGGGCCCACCTGCACTTCGACCTCGCCGCGCGGGGACGCGGCCCGGCCGCCGACGCGGGACAGGCTCGCGCTGGCGGCCTCGGCGTTGGCCCGCAGCCGGGACAGGTTTTTCTGGTAGTCGGCGAGCCAGGCCGCCGAGTCTTGGATCGGCACGGAAGGTCCTCCGGTCGTTTTCGGTGCGGTCATCGCGGCCGCCGCGCGGCGGTGGCCAGCTCGCCGAGGGCGAAGCGCAGGTCGGCCGGGCGCAGCGAGTTCACGCTGAGCCAGCCGTCGCGCGCGGGGTTGATCCGGACGCGGCCGCGCGGACCGTCCATCCAGGACAGTTCGCGGCCCTCCCGGGTGCGCCCGTCGCGGGTCGCGCCGAGCTGGCCGCGGCCGGTCAGCGGGACGACCAGGCCGACGAGGCTGTCCAGCGCGGCCGGGTCGCCGCCGCTGGCGCGGACGAGGTCGCGCAGCCGGTGCGCCCGGGAGACGTCGTCCTCGTCGTCGGTCAGCGCCATCGCCTGTTTGACCGCGTGCTCGGGCAGCGTGACCGGCATCGTCCGGGCCGCCTCCGCCTGCGGAATCTCCGCGAGCACGGCATCCACCAGCGCGGTTTCGTCCACCCGGCGCACCGACAGCGTGTCGGCTTCGAACCGCTGACGGCAGATCAGCGCCGAGGACCGGTAGACGAGCGCGGTGACGGCGGTCGCCCCCTCGGCGTCCGCCACCACCAAATCGACGACGCCGCGGCGTTCGCGCAGCGCGGTCACGGCTTCCGCGGCCAGGCCGTCCGGCCCGGATTCATCCGCGAGGCCGCGCGCCCGCAGCGCGTGCCCGGCGGTGGCGAAGAGGATCTCGCGTTCGCCCTCGATCCGGCCGTAAGACGGCACCCGCAACGGAAACGGCCAGCTCGCCCCGGCGTGCGCGGCCAGCAGGTCGGCCTCGACGAGTCCGATGTGGACGGTCTCGTCACCGGTCCGCGGCAGCGTGGCGGTCATTCGGCTTGCCGTTCGAGCCGCTGGAACGCTTCCCGCACCCCGGATTCGTGCTCCTGGTACCGCCGGATCCCGGCGCGCAGCGCCTCGTGGAACCCAGTCAGCTCGGTGTCCGCCGCGCCCAGTTCGCCGGTGAGCCCGGCGTGCCCGGCGGCCTCGCGCAGCCGCTGCGCCAGGTGCAGCGCGGGCGGCGCGGTGCCGAGCTGCGGGAGCCGGTCGGCGAGCCGTCCCGCCGAGCCGACGAGTTCCCCGGTCTGCTCGCCGAGCTTGCCCAGCGCGGCGACCTGCCGGTCCAGTGCGTGCGGGACGACCTCGTGGCCGGTCATCGAATGCTCCTGTCCGTCACAGCCCGATCACCGGGCTGATGGTCTTGTCTTCGGGGTGCAGGAGCGGCTGGTCGAGCACCGGCATCTTGTTCTTGTGCTCCTCTTCCTCCTCCTGCGACGCGCCCGCGCCGCGGCCGGGCATCATGCCGTTGCCGCTGGCCGCGCGGGCGGCGGCCATCTCCGCCATCGCGGCGTTGCGGGCGAGCAGCGCGCCCTCCATGCCGAGCGCGGAGCGAAGTCCGGCGGTCAGCCCGGATTCGACCGGGGCCGCGGTGGTCAGCGCGCCCCACGGCATGCCGCTGCCCGCGCCGACCCCGGCGCCTGCTCCGCCGAGCGGGCCGACGTAGCTCGACGCACTGGTCGACTCGTCCGCGCCGTAGGAATCCGCGGTGGTCGCCCCGGCGGGCGGCGGATTGATCGCGCGCGAACTCTTGTGCAAGCTGGCTTCGTAGCGCTGCATCACGTGCACCGCTTCGGCTTTCTGTTCGGCCGCCTGGACATTCGCGGCGAACAGGCTCGCCCCGCCGCCCGCGACCGCGCCGATCGCGGCGCCCATCAACGCACCCGGGCCGGCGCCGATCCCGCCCGCGCCGGCCCCGAGGATCCCGCCGATGACCGCGCCCGCACCCGCTCCGGCCGCCGCCGCGGCGACTGCGCCCCCAGTCGGGTCGCCCGGCGGCTTCGGCATGGTGTTGCGCGCGACGGCGAGCGAATCGCCCGCGTTCTGGGCCGCGCCGCCGACGGTCCCGGCGCGGTCGCCGATCCCGGACGCGCGCTCGCCGAGCGAACCCAGCCGTCCGGACGCGCGTTCGGCGGCGTGTCCTCGCCAGTTCTCGTGCAGCGTCCCCTGCTGCTCCTTGAGCGAATCGGCGTGCGCGCGCATTTCCGAGCCGTGCCGCTGCCATTCCGCCGCGACCGTGCTGACGTCGCCGACGTCGGCCTTCTCCCACAGCATCTGGTACAGCTGCTGGTGCGTGTAGGCGTTCCAGTTGGTGCCGCCGGGCGGGATCGGGGCCCCGAAGTAGCCCTCCCACACGTTGCGCAGCGCGGACACCACTGGTTTGGCCAGGTCGCCGACCGGCCCCGCCTTGTCGAGTCCCGCGAGCGCCGAGTCCGCCAGGTTTTCCACCCCGGCCGACGCGGCGTCGACCACTGATCCGGATTCGCCGGTCATACCCCCACCTTCGCCTCTGCCCGGCCGGCTTCCGCCGGGCACTCGCGCACGGTAAGGGACGGCGATGAAATCACGATGAAAGCTGTGCTCACCGGGGCGGGACGAGGTCTCCGTTCTCGATCCGGTCCGCGGTGCGGGCGAGCCATCCGGCGTCGTGCCGGAGTCGCGAAACCAGGAAATGCACCTCGATCATCTGCATTTCCGGCAAATCGGCGTTGTCGAGCGTCTTCGCCAGCTCACGGTGCTGCTCGCCGACCCGCTCTGCCCGGTCGCGCAGCAGGGTCACCGCGCGGGAAGGCGGCAGCGCGCCGAGGTAGGCCAGCGCGATCAGGAACCGGGAGTCGAGGTTCGGGTCGGCGTCGCGCAGCTGCCGTTCGATCCGTTCGCGGAAATCGGCGAGGCCCGCTTCGGTCAGCCGCACCGGCTGCGGGTCGCCGTCGCCGTCCGGTTCGACGAGGCCCTTGCGGGTCAGCGTGCCGACCAGCGTGTACACGGTCGACGTTTTCGGGTTCAGGAACGGATAGCGCGTGCGGAGTTCGCGCAGGAGCGCGTACTGGTGGCGCGGGGTTTCCACGAGCAGGCCCAGCATCGGCAGCACGAGCGGGTTGTCCAGGGCGTTCGTCGGCACCGGACCAGGGTAGCGCACGCTAGTCGTATACGAGTACGGTGCTCGTATACGACTACTGGAGGAGATGACTCGTGATCGTCTTTGGCGTGTGGCCTGGCGTGGTCAGCGCGGATCTGGTGCGGCTGGAAACCTTCATCGACGCGCCGCCGGAGGACGTCGAGCGGACCGCGGAAGCGTTGCGAGACCTCGCGAAGGGCACGGAACGGTTCTATGTGCGGTGCTATCGCAGCTACCGGGGTCCGCACGAGCCGACGCCGCCCGACCCGGTGCCGTATCTCGGCGACGGACGGGTGGTCGACTACGTCCTCGGCTACGGCAGTCCGGAGGCCGATCCGGACGGGTTCGCCGACGCGGTCCGCGCCGCGGTGCGCGAGGTCGCCGAACTGGGCGGCGGGAAACTGCAGGTCTGCGAGGAGGTCAACGTGGCCGCGCCGCTCGACGGCGGCAGTCCGGGTTGCTACGAAGCACTCGGGGCCGGGCTCGCGGCGGCGCTGGACGAGCGGACGCGGCTCGGGGTCGACGTGACGATCGGGTTCAACGCCGCGGTCGCGTTGCCGGGCGATCCGTTCTGGGCTGCGGTGCGCGCGGCGGTGGACCCGGAGGTGCTGGCGCGGGTCGATTTCCTTGGCCTGGACTTCTTTCCGGATGTTTTCCGCCCAGTGCCTGCCGACGCGTTGGCAGGCGCGGTGACTCATGTCGTGCGGTCGTATCGCGAATCCGCCTCAGCGATCGGGATTCCGGAGAGCGTGCCGATTCACATCACCGAGACCGGCTGGCCGACCGGACCGGAGAATTCGGAGGAGCGCCAGGTCCAGGTGATGGAATCCGTGGCGCGCACTGTGTTCGGGCTGGCGGCCGAGGCCGGGGTGGACACGTACGAGATTTTCGGGCTGCGGGACGGATTGTCGAGCGGTCCGAGGGAGAATCGGTTCGGGTTGCTGCGGGACGACTATTCTCCGAAACCGGCGTACGAGACGGTGAAACGGCTGATCGCCGAATATTCTTCCTGACCGGAGAGAGTGCGCAAGATGACATTCCGCCGCGCGCAGGACCCGGTTAGTTCCATCTGGCCCCTGGCCACCGGGAAGGCGAGGCCCGATTCTGGAGCGGTCAGAGATCACCAGTGCCCTCAGGGAGATACCGTGCGCAGTAAGAAGTTGGTGGCAGGCGCGTTGGGTGCCTGCGCACTGGTCATGGGCTTGGCTCCGGCGGCCAGCAGCCAAAGCGGCCAGCAGTCGCCGGAGACGGACCGGCAGCCTGCCGGGGCGGCCTACCGCGACGGCGACTCCGCCTCCGCCACGCTCAAAGACGCCAAGGGCGACGAGGTCGGCTCCGCATGGTTCACCGCCGACAGCCGTTCGCACGCCGTTTGGGTCGAGGTGTACCTCAAACGGAATTTCACGCCCGGTTTCCACGGCATGCACATTCACGAAAAGGGAAACTGCACCGTCGGCGACCCGAAAAACCCGTTCACCGCGGCGGGCGGGCATCTGATGCCGATGGACCCGCACACCGGGCTGCCGATCGGGCAGCTGCCGCCGGTCCAGGTGCGGTCGAACGGTCGTGGGTACCTCAAGTTCGTGCTGGACACCTTCACCCTGGACCAGTTGTTCGGTCCTGACGGGACCTCGATCATCGTGCACTCGAAGTCCGACAATTTCGCGAACATTCCCGCCGACCGCTACAGCGTCCGGGGCGACCCCAACGCACCGGTGCCGGACGCGAAAACCAAGGCGACCGGCGACGCGGGTTCCCGGTTCGCCTGCGGTGTGCTCACCCGGGACCAGAACTGAGTCCTTTGTGGACCATGGCGGGCGAAGGTCTGTGAGGGGAACCCTGAGGGAATCTGATTCCCTCAGGGTTCCCCTCACGGACGGATAGCCGGAGGCAGTGCGGGAGGCGGCTACTACGATCGGTGCATGTCTAGTCAGCCGGTCACGCTCTCGCGGCCCGTGCGGTTTTTCAGCTTCGCGTCCGCGGCGAGCCTGCGCTGGACCGGCTTCGGCGGCGTGGTGCTGCTGGCCGTCGCGGTGTACGCCGGGGCCGCCGGGAGGTCCGGGGTCCTGCCGTTCGCGGGCGGGATCGCTGGCGTCGGCCTCGTAGTGCTCGCGTGGGCGTTGCTCGGCGGACGCGTCCTCGCCTCCGACCTTCCCGACGCGCGCTGGCTTAAGTGGACGCTCGCGTTGTGGTGCGGGCCGTTGCTCGTCGTGCCGCCGTTGTTCAGCGGGGACGTCTTCAGCTATCTCGCGCAGGGTGCGGTGGCCGCGCACGGGTTTGACCTCAACGCCGTCGGGCCGCAGCAAGCACTCGGGTCGGCGTCCGACATCGTCGGCAGGGTCAGCGTTTACTGGCGCGAGACGCCGTCGCCGTACGGGCCGTTGTTCGGTGTGGTCGAGCGGGTCATCGCGCAGGTGTCCGGCGGGAACCCGATCGTCGGCGTCGCGCTGCACCGGCTGGTCGAGGTGGCCGGGCTGGTGCTGATCGTCTGGGCGGTGCCGCGGCTGGCCGCCGCGGCGGGAGCGTCGCCGCGGGTCGCGTTGTGGCTGGGCGTGCTGAACCCGCTCGTTCTGTGGCACGTGGTCGCGGGGATGCACAACGACTCGCTGATGGTCGGCCTGATGGTCGCGGGCGTGGCGATCGCGCTGAACGCGCTGGGCGATCGGATCCGCTGGTGGCCGCTCGCGGGCGGGGTGCTGCTCGTCGCGCTCGGCGCGGAAGTCAAGGTGCCCGCGCTGGTCGCGCTGGCCGCGGTCGGAACGGCGATGGCCCGCCGCCGCGGCCGGATCGGCGAATTCCTGCTCGCCGGTGCCGCGATGGTCGTTGTTTTCGCGGCAGTGTCGGCGGCGGTTTCGCTCGCGTCGGGGATCGGGTTCAGCTGGGTGTCGGCGCTGACGACCTCGGGGGAGGTCAACAGCTGGATGGCGCCGACGAACTGGTTCGGCTTTCTCGTCGGCGGCGTCGGTTCGCTGTTCGGCGCGCACCTCACGCAGACGATGATCGGCGTCGGCAAGATCATCGGATACGTGCTCACCGCGGCCGCGATCGTCGTGGTGCTGCAGCGGCAGTGGACCGGGCGGATCGACGCGGTCCGCTCGCTAGGGCTGATGCTGAGCGCGGTCGTGGTTTTCGGGCCTGTGGTGCAACCGTGGTATCTGCTGTGGGCAGTGGTTCCGCTGGCCGCGTCGCTGCCCGCTGGGCGCGTGCGGTCCGTGGTGATCACGCTCGTCGCCGTGTTTTCGATTGTGCTTCCGCCGGTGGGCGGCAACTTCAGCGGCCGCGTCGGATTGCTGGTGCTCGCGTACGTGATCGGGCTCGCGGTGGTGGTCGCGGCGTTCTTCGCGCTGCGTAAAGCGTCCACAGTGGACTAACGCTGGCTCAGCCAGACCTGTTCGGCGGCTCGCGCGGACGCGATCGCGTCGTCGACCACCAGCGGCTTCTCCGGGTCGAGTGTGGTGTGCGATTCGGTGGTGTAGAAGCGGACCTCGTGCCCGTCCGGATCGTGCAGGCCGGGCAGGATCCAGCCGAGGGTCGCGAAGTGGACGCCCGCGTGCTGCTCACCGCGGCGGGTGAGGTCGGCGGCGAGTTCGGTGAGGCCGGCCCGGTCCGGGACGCCGATGGAGAAGTAGTCGAATCCGGCCGCGGCGCGGGCGAGGTCCGGGTCGAGCACGAGTCCGAGGTCCGGCCCGCCGCGCGGATGCGTCATCGTGACGCCGGTCCGGCGGCCGTGCTGGCGGAATTCGAGGGCGACCGCGTAGCCGAGCCGGTCGGCGTACCAGGCCGCCGACCGGTCGAGGTCGGCCACCGGCAGCTTCAGGTGATGCACTCCGTCGAGGGTGGGAATCATCGATGACCTCCACTGCTGCAGTGCGACTGCAATGCAGCTAGGATGCATCTGATGAAGGACCAGGTCAAGGCCGATGCCCGGGCGGAGTTCGGGGCCGCCCGGATCGCGCGGACCGAGGCGCTCGTCGTGGCCGCGGCGCGGGAGCTGTTTCTGGAACACGGCTACGCGGCCACCGCGCTGACGCAGGTCGCGCGGCGGGCCGGAGTCGCGCCGAGGACGGTGTACGTCCGCTTCGGGACCAAGGCGGCGTTGTTCCGACGAGTCATCGACGAAGCGCTCGTGGGGGACGCGGAGCCGATCGACGTCGCGCACCGGCCGCGAGCCCAGGACGCGATGACCGCCGCGACTTTGGCGGAACGGCTGAACGCGCTCGCGGACGTCACGGTCGGAATCGCGGATCGTGCCGGAGCTTTGCTGGAGGTCGCGGTACAAGCTGAAGGAGCGGAGCCGGAAATCGCTGAGGCAGCGCAGTCCGGGCGGCGGGAGACAGCACGGCTGTGCAAGGAATTCTGGTCCCGCGCGGCACAGGACGGCCTTCTTTCGTCCACTGTGGACATCGAGCAATTCGCGAGCACCACGGACGCCCTGCTGTGCGCGGACACGATGGTGCATCTGCGGCGCGTCAAGGGCTGGGCCGCGGCGGAATACGGCCGCTGGCTGCGAACGGCGCTGGTTGCCCTGTCCGAGGCGTCCGGATAGGTTGCGATCATGGACATCGAGGTGCTCGTGTTCGACGTGCTCGGCACGCTTGTCGACGAACCGGCCGGAATCCGGGCAGGGATCCGGAAATTCGCGCCCTCGCTCGCTGACCCGGAGGTCGAAGACCTGCTTTCGGTGTGGCAGAAGCACGTCGAGCGGGAGCAGGGCCGCATTGTCGCCGGGGAACGGCCGTACGTCGCGAGTGACGTCATCGACCGGGAAGCCGCGCAGGCCGTCGCCGACGCTGTCGGTGCCGGCGATGCCGCGGAGCTGGCGCTCGCGGCTCGGCAGCTGCCGCCGTGGCCGGACACCATTGACGGGCTCGCCCGCCTCGCCGAACGATTCCCGCTGGTCGGACTGTCCAACGCGAGCCGGACCGTCCTGCTCGACCTGTGCGCGAACGCCGGACTGCGCTGGCACACCGTGCTGTCCGCCGAAAACGCCCGCACCTACAAGCCGGCTCCGGACGTCTACCGGCTCGCCGTCGACGTCGCCGGCCGCGAGCCGGAGCGACTGCTGATGGTCGCCGCGCACGCCTGGGACCTGCGCGGGGCGCAAGACGCCGGGTTCCGGACCGCGTACGTCAGCCGTCCGGTCGGCGATCCGCCCGCCCCCGCCGACCGGTTCGACCTGCGGGCCGACGGCCTCGCGGACCTCGCCGACCAGCTCGGACGCGGTCGCGGCTGAGCCCCGGACCCGGCATGATCTCGGGCGTGACAGCGCCCCGGGTGACCGATCTCAGCGACTTCGAACGCCGTCTGGTCGAGTCGGCCCGCGAGGGCGAACTGCTCGGCGCGGCCCAGATCGACGTCGCGGAGCTGGCCGAAACCGAAAGCCCGGACCACCTCGTGCGCGCGGAGGTCCTGCGCGACCTGCTCCTCGGCCGGCACGGCGAACTCGACCCGCGCGGGATCATGCTGAAGCTGGCGCGCGTCACCGGAAAACTGAACCTCGACGGCGCCACCGCGACCGCCGGGCTGATGCTGTTCACCTGCGTCTTCGACCAGCCGGTGCTCGCGCGCCAGGCGCGGCTGCCGCACCTGTACCTGATCGGCGGGCGCCTGCCGGGTCTGGACGCGTCCCAGGTGCGGATCGAGGGAGGCCTGCACCTTTCCGACGGCGTGCGGATCACCGGGAACAGCCCGAACGGGGCGATCCGGCTGATCGGCGCGCACATCGGCGGGAATCTGCAGTGCCGGGACGCGGAGATCTCCAATCCGGCCGGGTTCGCGCTCGAGGCGAGTTCGGCGGAGCTGGGCAACGGACTGTACCTGCACCAGGGAACCCGGATCACCGGCTCCTCGGCCGACGGCGCGATCCGCCTCAACGCCGCGCGCATCGGCGGTCCGCTGGAATGCCAGAGCATCACGGTCTTCAACGACCGCGGCCCGGCCGTCGAGGCGGAAAACCTGACCGTCGGGCGCAGCGTGCTGATCCGGGACTCGAAGCTGAGCGGCAACGGGGAGATCGGCGCGGTGCGCTTGCAGGGCGCGCAGATCGGCGGGCAGCTCCAGTTCTCCGCGACCACGCGCGTCACGTCCCCGGAGGGCAGGCTGCTCGGGCTCTCCGACGCCAAAGCCACCACGGTGTTCCTGCCGGACGGCCTCGTGTGTCCCGACGGAAGCTCGAGCCCCGAATGCGCCCACACCGAACTGGTGTGGCTGGACGAATTCACTTACGCCGCCATCGATCCGGCCTTCGGCTGGCGGCGGTGGCTGCACCTGCTTCGCTGCCACACCGAGTATTACGACGCCACCGGTTACCAGAAGCTGGCGGCCGTCGAACGGACCGCGGGCCACGACGGCAACGTGCGCGCCATTCTGATCGCACAGCAGGACGACCTGCGCCGC
Source organism: Streptomyces sp. AA4 (assembly GCF_000158875.1). NCBI lineage: Bacteria > Bacillati > Actinomycetota > Actinomycetes > Kitasatosporales > Streptomycetaceae > Streptomyces > Streptomyces sp. AA4. The sequence continues at coordinate 1,140,768 of NZ_GG657746.1, forward strand.
CGCGCGCCGGAAGCGCTCGGCGGGCGGATGTCGCGGCTGTTCCACTGGCTTTGGGGTGCGCTGGCCGGATACGGCTACCGCGCGCGACGTACGGCGGCGGCGTTGCTGCTCGCACTCGTCGCCGCGGGCGTGCTCGGATTGTGGGCCGGGGCAACGGAAACCCGCCCCGGGCACCACGCGGCGGAACGGGTCGCGACGGGAGCGGCGTGTTCGCCGGTGGAGCTGATCGGCCTGGGACTGGACCGGGGGTTGCCGATCGCGCCGACCGGTCTGCGGAGCCGCTGCGACCTCGACACCGCGAGCGTGCCCGGGCAGGTTTTCACGGCGGCGATCTGGGGCGTGCAGGTCGCGGTGTGGGGCCTGGCGACGCTGGCACTGGCCGGGTACACGAACCTGGTCCGCAAAACCGGCTGACTTCCCGCGCTGCTCACAGCAGATCTGCCGTCGGCAGCGAAAGCGGCGGCGACGGGTCCCGCGGCGGCACAGTCGGGGCATGACCAACGAATCGACTCCGCCGATGTTCGACCAGCGGCTTCGGGAACGGTTCCTGAGCCAGCGGGTCCTCGTACTGGACGGCGTGCTCGACGACGACAACGGGACGGTCCTCGCGACCCAGATGCTGTCGCTGGCCGGCGAGGACCCGGTCAAGGACATCGCGCTGTGGATCCACTCGCCCGGCGGTTCGGTCCCGTCGATGCTCGCGATCCGCGACGTGATGCGGCTGGTGCCCTGCGACGTGTCGACGCTCGCGCTCGGGCTGGCCTGCAGCGCCGGGCAGTTCCTGCTGTCCGCGGGCACTCCCGGGAAGCGATTCGCCCTGCCGCACGCGCGAATCCTGATGCACCAGGGATCCGCGGGAATCGGCGGCTCGGCCGTGGAGGTCGAGGTGCAGGCCGACGACCTGCGGTACACGCGGGACACCGTGCTGGGCCTCACCGCGCAGGACACTGGACAACCGTTCGACCGCATTTTCGCCGATTCCCTGCACGACCGGTGGTACACCGCCGCGGAGGCGAAGGACTACGGCTTCATCGACCAGATCGTCGACCGCCTGGAGCAGGTCGTGCCGGTGCGCACGCACGCGATGGGCCTGGGGGTACGCGCATGAGCACCTACACCATCCCGAACGTCGTGACCCGCAGTCCCGGCGGCGAGCGGATCATGGACGTCTACTCGCATTTGCTGTCGGAACGGATCGTGTACCTGGGAACGGCGATCGACTCGGGCGTCGCGAACGCGTTGATCGCACAGTTGTTGTTCCTGGAGTCGGACAACCCGGAGCAGGAAATCAACCTGTACATCAATTCCGAGGGCGGCGACCCGGCGGCGATGCTGGCGCTGTACGACACGATGCGCTTCATCAAGGCCCCGGTGGCGACGACCTGCGTGGGCCAGGCGGTGGCGACAGGCGCGGTGCTGCTCGCCGCCGGCGCCGCTGGCCGCCGCTCGGTGCTGCCGCACGCGCGCGTGGTGCTGCATCAGCCGGCCGCGCAGGGCCGCGGGACGATCCCGGACCTGATCCTGCAGGCGGACGAGGTGATCCGGGTCCGGACGCAACTGGAGGAGATCACGTCCCGGCACACCGGCCACGACGTCGCGGAGCTGCGCCACGACACCGACCGAGACCGGGTTTTCGACGCGGCCGGGGCGGTGGAGTACGGGCTGGCGGATCAGGTGATCGAAGCTCGCCCGTGAGGCGGGGCGCGGGCCGGGGCGGGGTTCCGGCCCGCGGCTTCGCTGTTCGGGCCCCTCGGTCCTCGTTCGGGCGGGGTGATGGGTTGGTCGATGGCCTGCTGGTGGCGGTTCTTGTGCAGTGGCTTGGGCCGCCGCCGGTACCGGTTCGGCCGTGCGGTGTCGCTGGAGAGTCAGCGGCTCGGGTTCTCGCCCGCGGAGCGTGCCGCCGCCCGGGTCGGTTCGGGCTTTGCGGGGCGTTGGCCGCGGGTCGGTCCCCGGTCGCTGGCGATTCGGCTCAAGCCGCCATCAGCACCGGCCCGGCCGGACGCCGCGCAGGCCTCGGTCCGACGACGCTGATCCGCCGCAGGTCGCCGACGATTCCGCTCAGCAGGCCGGTCAGGTTGACCCCGAGCGCGCCGGTCACCGCGGCGATCATCTCGCTCGACGGTTCCTTCCGGCCGCGCTCGATCTCGGACAGGTACTGCGGCGAGATCCCGGCCCGCTCGGCAACGTCGACGAGCCGCTCGCCCTGGTTTTCCCGGGCGGAGCGGAGACTGCGGCCGAGGACCTCGCGCCACAGGGGTTCCGCCTCGTCGTCCCGGGCGGGGGCGCGGCGCTGGTGGAAAGGAAGGATGTCCGCCATAGGCCCAGCCTGGCATCCGCCGGGCCCGCGGCGACAGCGGTTCCGCTCAGGGCAGAACGCCAGGTCGTCATCCCGCGACTTGATTGCCGAGCATGATCACGCCGAGCACCAGCGCGAGCGCCGACGCCCCGAGGCCCACCCCGGACAGCGGCTTGGCCGTGCGCCGTCCGATGACGCCGACGAGCCCGCAGGCCAGCCCGGCGAACCCGAACGGGAGCGCGACGTAAGCCCGGACGCCGCTCAGGTCGATCGGCAGCAGCGGGACCACGCAGCCGAGAATGCCGAGCACCAGCGCCGCGACGCCCAGCCAGACGCCGTTCGCCGGAGCGGGCAGGGGGGAGTAGCCCGGGTATTGCTGGACGTTCGGCTGACCCGGCCCTGGTTGCGGCTGCCCGGCCGGTGGCCCTGGGTGCGTTGGCCACGCCTGCGGCATAGCCTGCTGCGCGGACCCGGAAGGCGGCAGACCGGCCGTCGTGCCCTGCGCGTCGTCCGACGGTGTTCCCTCGGTCGATTCGCCCGCCCTCGGCGGAGCCGGTTCGGACGTCGGGCCGTCAGTCATCGGGAGCTCCTCACCGCGCGAAAGAAAACTCGTCACACCTTAGAGCGCCGAGGTGAGAGGCCCAATCCACTTCGCGCAAGTCGGTAGGGTGCCTGGGAGGCAGGAACCGGCGACCGACGGGGTGACGCATGGACCGGCGCGAACTGATCGACCAGGCTCTCCGCGGCGTCGAGGCCTGGGAACGCACATGGGGTCCGTTCCCGCCGTCCCCGGCCAGCCAGCCGGACGTCGACCTGCCCGCGCTGCTCGACGCCTACGCCACCCGGATGGCCGCGTCCTTCCCGTTTTTCCACCCCCGCTACGCAGGCCAGATGCTCAAACCGCCGCATCCGGTCGCGGTCGCCGCCTACCTCGCCGCGATGGTGGTCAACCCGAACAACCACGCGCTCGACGCGTCGCAGGCCACCTCGCCGATGGAGGTCGAGGTCATCGCGGACCTGGCGCGGATGTTCGGGTTCGCGCAACCGTCGCTCGGCCATCTCACCTCCAGCGGAACCATCGCGAACCTCGAAGCCCTCTGGGTCGCCCGCGAACTGGCCCCGGGCAAGGCGGTCGTCCACTCGCGGGACGCGCACTACACGCACGGCCGCATGTGCCAGGTGCTCGGCGTGGAATCCCGCGCGGTGCGAGCACTTCCCGACGGTCGCGTTGATATGTCAGCGGTCGAAGCTGAAATCCGCAGCGGCGGCGTCGGCACGGTGGTGCTGACGCCGGGAACCACCGGACTCGGCGCGGTCGACGACATTCAGCAGGCCCTCGCGCTGAAGGAACGGTACGGAGTCCGCCTGCACGTCGACGGCGCATACGGCGGGTTCTATGCCTTGCTGGACGAATACGCGGCCTATCGCGCGATCGGCTCGTGCGATTCCGTCGTCGTCGACCCGCACAAACACGGCCTCCAGCCCTACGGATGCGGCGCGGTGTTGTTCGCCGACCCGGCAGTCGGCCGGTTCTACAAACACGATTCTCCCTATACTTATTTCACTTCCGACGAGTTGCACCTCGGGGAGATCTCCCTGGAATGCTCCCGCGCGGGCGCTGCCGCCGGAGCGCTTTGGCTTACCCTGCAAGCCTTCCCGCTGCAACGAGACCGCGGCCTCGGCCGATTGCTGTCCGCCTGCCGTCGAGCGGCGAACGATTTCGCCGGACTGCTCAAGGAGTCCGACCGGTTCGCGCTCCATCTGGAGCCCACTTTGGACATCGTCACCTACTGGCCTCGACGGACACGGATGAGCGAGATCACCGAAGCTGCCAATCTGATTCTTCAGAACGGCATGGCAGACAAGGAAAACCCGCTGTATCTGTCCACATTGCGCGTCGACGCGGATGCTTTTGCCGCCCTGCACCCGAATGTCGAACGCGACGCCGAGACGGTCACCATCTTGCGGTCGGTGCTGATGAAGCCCGAGCACGAGGCGTGGATCCCGCAGTTGAAGCAAGCACTCGACCGGCTGGCGGACTGAGCCGATCGCCGGAACGACATCGCCGCCGAGCGTGACGCAGGGTTGAACCGTTGATCGGCCTCCCGCCGGAGCTCTGGGATTCGCGCAGGGTGCGGCTTTGCTCGCCTCGATTGTCGGCTCCCTCGGGGGTGCGATGGCCGCTGCGGTGCTCGCCCCGCCCGCCGACCTCATCTTGCGGCTGAATTCCTCCGAGGTCCCGCGACCACTCCCGCCTGGGCATCCGACGAATCAGGCCGCAACTGTGACCTCCATCAACAACAAGCGCCAACAACATGCCGCGTATGCAACTATTGCTGAAGCCGACAAGAGGCACCAACACGCAGACCAAGGAGACGCGGGCTCATGCCACTAGCACTGGTAGCGCTGGCCATCGGGGCGTTCGGGATCGGCACCACCGAATTCGTGATCATGGGTCTTCTCCCCGAGATCGCCGCCGACTTCGGGGTGTCCATTCCCTCGGCCGGTTTCCTGGTGACGGGTTACGCGCTCGGGGTCGTCGCGGGCGCCCCGGTGATGACCGTTCTCGGGACGAAGATCAATCGCAAGACCATGCTCATGCTGCTCATGGGCCTGTTCATCGCGGGGAACCTGCTTTCGGCGGTCGCGCCCGTTTTCGGGGTCATGCTCGCCGGGCGGATTGTCGCGTCGCTCGCGCACGGGGCGTTCTTCGGGATCGGCTCGGTCGTCGCGGCGGAGCTCGTCGCGCCGGACAAGCGGGCCGGGGCGATCGCGATCATGTTCACTGGCCTCACGGTCGCCAACATCGTCGGCGTGCCGCTCGGGACGTTCGTCGGGCAGGCGGTCGGCTGGCGGGTCACGTTCGGGGTCGTCGCGGCGCTCGGCGTCGTCGGGCTCGCCGGCGTCGCGAAGCTGGTGCCGGACCTGCCGCGGCCCGAGGGGGCGCATCTGCGCAAGGAGCTGGCCGCGTTCCGGAACGTCCAGGTGATCCTCGCGATGGCCATGACGGTGCTCGGTTTCGGCGGGGTCTTCGCCGCGATCACCTACATCGCCCCGATGATGACCGAGATCGCCGGGTATTCGGCGGGCGCGGTGACCTGGCTGCTGGTGCTGTTCGGCGTCGGCATGTTCCTCGGCAACCTGACCGGCGGCCGGTTCGCCGACCGCAAGCTCATGCCGATGCTCTACGTCAGCCTCGGCGGCCTCGCGATCGTACTGGCGCTGTTCACCGTCACCGCGCACAGCAAAGTCCTCGCCGCGGCAACGATTCTGCTGATCGGCGCGCTCGGCTTCGCCACTGTGCCGCCGCTGCAGAAGCGCGTTCTCGACCAGGCGCACGGCGCGCCGACGCTCGCCTCCGTCGTCAACATCGGCGCGTTCAACCTCGGCAACGCGCTGTCCGCGTGGCTCGGCGGCGTCGTGATTTCCGCCGGATTCGGTTACACCGCACCGAACTGGGTCGGGGTCGCGCTCGCCGGTTCCGCGCTCGGCCTCGCGGTCTTGTCGGCCGCGCTCGAGCGGCGGCCGCGCGTCGCCGTGGCCGAACCCCTTGTCCAGCACTGAGAAAGGCAACATCCATGAAGATCCGCCTGAACAACGGCGTCGAAATTCCGCAGCTCGGCTTCGGCGTCTTCCAGGTCCCGGACGACGAGACCACCGCCGCGGTGGCCAGCGCGCTCGAAGCGGGCTACCGCAGCATCGACACCGCCGCGATCTACGGCAACGAAGCAGGCGTCGGCCGCGCCATCGCCGAGTCCGGGATCTCCCGCGAGGAACTCTTCGTCACCACCAAGCTGTGGAACGAAGACCAGGGTTACGACTCCACCCTGCGCGCCTTCGACGCCAGCCTCGCGAAACTCGGTCTCGACTACGTCGACCTGTACCTGATCCACTGGCCGACGCCCGCCCGCGACCGCTACCTCGACACCTGGCGCGCCCTGGAACACCTCGCCAAGGACGGCCGGATCCGCGCCGCCGGCGTCTCCAACTTCCAGCCCGCGCACCTGCGTCGCCTGCTCGACACCAGCGACCTCGTGCCCGCGGTCAACCAGATCGAGCTGCACCCGGGTCTTCAGCAGAAGGAACTGCGCGCCTTCCACGCCGAGCACGGCATCGCGACGGAAGCGTGGAGCCCGCTGGCCCAGGGCGCGGTCCTGACCGACCCGGCGATCACCGAAATCGCCGAGCGCACGGGCAAATCGGCCGCGCAGGTCGTGCTGCGCTGGCACCTGCAGCTGGGCAACATCGTGATCCCGAAGTCCGTGACGCCCGCCCGGATCCGGCAGAACCTGGACGTCTTCGACTTCGCGCTGACCGACGACGACCTCGCCGCGATCGCCGCCTCCGACCGCGGCCTGCGCACCGGGCCGGACCCGGATCAGTTCAACTGACCCGGCTTCCCGCCGCCGCTGCGGGTTCCTCTCTGGTGAACCGGCCGGGCGACGGGTGTGCGCGTGGCCGAGATGGGCTCGTGCGAAGTCCGTGAGGGGAACCCTAGGGGAATCAGAGTCCGTCAGGGTTCCCCTCACGAACCTCCGTGCCACGCGCTCGCAATTCGCGTCGGGTCGGCACGAGCGGGAACCCCGCCCGCTAAGGCGAAACAAACCCCGGCTAGTTGCGCACCAGGCGGGTAGCCGTGACCCCGTTGGGAAAAGCCGTTCGTTCCGCCACCGAAAACACCGTCGGGTCGAACTCGCCCGCCACCATCGGGATGCCTGCGCCCGCCACCACGGGATAGCTTTTCAGCACGATCTCGTCGATCTCCGGCAGCAGCGCCCCGGCCAGGGTGCCGCCGCCGCATAGCCAGATGTCCTTTTCCGTTTCCTCCTTCTTCAGGTCTCTCACCAGGCCGACCGGGTCGCCGGGGACGACGGTGACCGCCGGGTCGAGGTCCGGTTTCAGCGTGCTCGACACGACGTACTGCCGCAGGTGCGCATATGGGCTGGGGACGCTCGGATCGAGCTGGTGGGTCGCGCGGCCCATCAGGACGGTGTCGAACCGGCGGTTCGGGGCGTCCGCGAGGCCGAAAGCGGCGCGGAACGCGGTGGGGACGGTCTCCGGGTACAGCGAGTTCATGAATCCCATATATGCGGCGGTCTGCGGGGCGTCGCCCTGGGGGAAGAAGTCGAACTCGCCCGCGGGGCCGGCGATGCGGCCGTCGAGGGTGACCGCGATGTAGTACACGAGCTTTCGCATCTGATAACTCCGTCTGTAGTACTATGGTTGAAGTGGTTTGGACCGTACAACTACAACTGGAGTGGTGTCAAATGGTGCGGAGGAACGAACAGCGGCGGGCTGCGCTCGTCGACGCGGCGATCGAGGTCCTGGCGCGCGAGGGGGCGCGCGGGCTGACGTTCCGGGCGGTCGACGGCGAGGCGGGCGTGCCCGCGGGCACCGCGTCCAACTACTTCGCCAATCGGGACGAGCTGCTCACGCAGGCTGGCGCCCGGGTGTACGAGCGGCTGCAGCCGGACGACGACTCGATCCCGCCCGGTCGCGGGGACCGGGAGTCGTATGCCCAGTTGATGCGGGAGCTGGTCAGCCGGGTCGCGGGGTTCCGCACGGGGTATCTCGCGTTGCTGGAGCTGCGGCTCGAGGCCGCCCGGCGGCCGGAGTTGCGCAAGGTGCTGACGGAGCGCGTCCGGGCCGATGTCGACGCGAATGTCGCGTACCACCAAGCGTCCGGGCTGCCCGGCGACGCCACGGCGGTCAAGCTGCTGATTCTCGCGTTGAACTGGCTGATCGTCGAACAGCTGACGTTGCCGGACGTGTTTTCCGAGGCGGAACGGGAACAATTGATCACGGAAGCGGTCGAACGGATCGTCGCCGCCGAATAAGGACTATCCGGGAGAAAAAGAACCGTTTCCCATCCCGCCCTCGACCGATAATTTAGGTTTGCCTATCGTAAGCCGCGTGCAGTGGGCAGACGCGGTTCCGAACCTGATGATCGGCTTGCGCGAAGGGCTGGAAGCAGGCCTCGTGGTGAGCATCCTGCTGGCCGCGCTGCGCAAGATCCGGCCGGACGAAAGCGCGGAAGGTCCGGTGTCCACGGCCCCGGTATGGCTGGGCGTGCTGGGCGCGGTGACCGTAGCGGGCAGTTTCGCCACGATTCTCACCTTTTCCACCGATGTCCTTTCTTCGCGCGCCCAACAGATCGTCGGCGGCTCGTTGAGCGTGCTCGCGGTATTTCTCGTCACCGGCATGGTGTTTTGGATGCGCCGGACCGCGATGGGGCTTTCCGCGCAATTACGCGGCGAAGTCGAACGCGCGGTCGCGATCGGTGCGGGCGCGCTGACACTCACCGCGTTCCTGGCGGTCGGCCGCGAGGGCCTGGAGACCACGCTGTTCCTCTGGACGGCGGTGAAAGCGTCCGGCACCACGGTCGCGCCGCTGACCGGAGCGGCGCTCGGGCTCGGCCTCGCGATCCTGCTGTGCTGGCTGCTCTACCGTCGCGCCGTAAAACTCAACCTCGGCGTTTTCTTCAGCCGCACCGCTTTCGTGCTGATCGTCATCGCGGCCGGCGTCCTCTCCTACGGTCTCGGCGATCTCCAGGACGGGGGAGTGCTGCCCGGCCAGAGCTGGGTCGCGTTCGACCTCACCGGCACGCTCGACCCGAACTCGTGGTGGGTCTCGCTGATCAGCGGCGTCACCGAGCTCACGCCCCGGATGACCGTGCTGCAGGTGACGGCCTGGCTCGCCTACCTCGCCGTCGTGATCCCGCTGTTCGTCAAGGCCGGTCGGCAGCCGGTCGAACGCAAGCCCGCGAGCGAACCGGAACCGGCCGGGAAGTGGGAACGGCTGGCGGGCAAGCACACCGTGGTCGTCGCGGGCGCGCTGGTACTGGTGCCGGTCGCGGTCGCCGCTTTGGTGCTCACCGCGCTTCCCCAAGCCGCGACGGGTTCCGCGATCTCGGTGACCGACCACGACTGCGCGCCGGAATGGAAGTCCGCGCAGGCCGGGACGCAAACCATCACGGTGACCAACAAAACGGCCAAGGCGGGCGAGATCCGGCTAGACGACAGCAGCGGCGGCATCGTCGCGGAGATCGAGACAATCGGTCCGGCCACGAGCGCCACGATGTCCGCGACGCTCGCCAACGGGTCCTACACCTTCCACTGCCTGATGTCCGGTCAGGCCACGACCGCGTCGGCTCCGGTGCAGGTCAGCGGCGGTGGCACCAGCGACGGTCCGGCGCCGGTCAAACCGGTCACCACCGAAGATCTCACCGGGCCGAATCAGAAATATCTCGCATACGCCGCCCAGCAACTCGGCACCGTGTCGACTGGGGTGGGCACGGTCCGCGCCGATCTGGCTGCGAACAACACTGAGGCGGCGAAGAAAGACTGGCTGACCGCGCAACTCGCGTGGGAGCGCGTCGGCGCGTCCTACAACAGCTTCGGCGACGCGGGCACCGCAGTCGACGGCCTGCCGAACGGATTGCCCGCGAACACAGCCGATCCTGGCTTCACCGGGTTGCATCGCTTGGAGTACGGCTTGTGGCACGGCCAGGCTCCGGCGTCGCTGCTGCCGGTCGCCGACCAGCTCACCCAGGATCTCGCGGCCCTGCGCGGAAAACTCAACACCGACGACGTCGCGGGCGATCCCACGAAGCTGCCGATCCGCGCGCACGAAATCCTCGAGGACGCGATCCGCGACCATCTGTCCGGAATGGACGATCAAGGCAGCGGAACCGCGTACGCCGCGACGGATGCCGACATCGACGTCACCCGGACCGTCCTGGTTGAGCTGACTCCGCTGCTCAACGAGCGCGCCCCCGGCCTGGTCCAGACCGCCGCGAAGCAACTCGACACGCTGCACGAAGCGCTGGTCAACCACGCGCCCACGACCCTCGCCCAGCGGCAGGCCGTCAACGGCGCGGCCGGTGCGGTCGTCGAGACGCTGTCCGCGGTGCCCACTCTGCTCGAAGTTCCCCCGAGCCACTGATCGGCTGGTGAATCCCGAAGTGACGAACGTGAACCGCCGCAACTTCCTGAAAGGCGCGGCCGCCGGTGCGGCAGGCACCGCGCTCACCGGAGGCGTGCTGATCGGCGGTGCCCAGGCCGACGAGCGCTCCGCTGGCGCGGCACCAGCGCCGGCGACGGAGTACCCGTTCCACGGGGCCAACCAGTCCGGCGTGCTCACCCCGGCGCCGGCCGAAAAACAGGCTTCCGCGGCCTTCGTGGCCTTCGATCTGCTCAGCAACTCGAAGGCCGACCTGATTGCGCTCCTGCACACGCTCACTGACCGGGCCCGCTTCCTCGCCACCGGTGGCACGCCGCCGAACCTGGGCGTCGGAAGGCCGCCGTCGGACAGCGAGGTGCTCGGCCCGTCCGTGCTCGCCGACGGCCTCACCGTCACGGTTTCGTTCGGCGCGAGCCTCTTCGACCGCGTCGGACTCGCTGCGCGGAAACCGACAAAGCTGACCCCGATGAAGATTTTCCCCGACGACGCGCCGGAAGCCGCCTGGATGCACGGCGACCTGCTGATCCAGTTGTGTGCCAACAACCCGGACACGGTGCACCACGCACTGCGCGACCTCACCCGGCACACCCGCGGCGCCATGCAGATGCGGTGGAAAATGCACGGCTACAACCCGCCTCCGCGGCCGTCCGGTGCGGGCCGGAACCTGCTGGGGTTCAAGGACGGCACGGCGAATCCGGTCGGCGGCGAGGCGAGCGGGCTGGTGTGGGTCGACGATCCGGCCGAGCCCGCGTGGGCGCACGGCGGCAGCTACCAGGTGGTGCGGTTGATCCGGATGCTGGTCGAGTTCTGGGACCGGGTGTCGATCAACGAACAGGAGAAGATGTTCGGCCGCCGCCGCGATTCGGGCGCCCCGCTCGACGGCAACGCCGAAACCGACAATCCGAACTACGCCGCGGATCCGCAGGGCGCGGTGATCCCGCTGACCGCGCACATCCGGAAGGCCAATCCGCGCACGCCCGCCACCGACAACCAGCGCCTGGTCCGCCGCTCCTACAACTACGACCTCGGCGTGGACGCGAACGGGGAACTCCAGGCCGGGCACGTGTTCGTCTGCTATCAGCAGGACGTGCGGCGGCAGTTCGAGACGGTGCAGCAGCGGCTGGCCGGCGAGCCGCTGGTCGATTACGTGCAGCCGTTCGGCGGCGGATATTTCTTCACGCTGCCTGGCGTACGCGACCAGGGCGACTGGTATGCCAGCGGGTTGTTTGCTTAGCCTAACCTTGCTCGCGACGGTCGAGGTGCGGTGCAATGAGGTATGGACCTGTACTCGGTCGGCGAGGTGTCGGCGCGCTTCGGCGTGCCGGTGTCGACGCTGCATTACTGGGAAAGCTGCGGCCTGATCGAGCCGCGTCGCCGGTCTGGCTGGCGGGTCTACGACCAGGACCAGCTGTACCGGATCGCGCTGATCCGCACCTGGCGCGAAACCGGCCGGCTGAGTCTCGACGACATCGCGGTGCTGCTCGGGGTGCACGGCCAGTCCAGCGACTGGCGGGACACGGTCGCCGCCCGGATCGAGGAGATCCGGGAGCAGGTGACGCGGCTGCTCGACGCGCAGGCGTACCTGCAGCACCTCGTGCGGTGCCAGCACGACGGCCCGCTGGACGAGTGTCCGCACTTCCGCGCCGGGATCGAGCTGCCGGTCGCGAAGGCGGCCAGGTAGCCGGACCCGAGCACCCCAATGTGGCATTGGGTGCATGCGACGCACCCAATGTGGCGTTCGGTGCGTCTGACGCACCCAATGTGGCATTGGGGCGATGTGGGCCTGTGGGTGTGGCACCGGATTTTCCAGAGTGGCACCACGGGTTGACCTGGGGTTTTGTGGTGATGGGTGCCATGGTGGTGCCAAACTGAGCCAAGGTGGCTTGCGGTGGTGCCAACCGTGTGCCATAGTGGTGCCATGGACTTGACCACGTACGTAAGCAACCTCGGGCGGGAATTCGCGACGCTGGCCGAGGCCGGGGGCGAAGAGGGACGCGCGCTGGTCGAGCGGCTCACCGGATCGCTCGAATCGGCGATCCGGATGACCCTCCTGGACACCCTGTCCGGTGCCGTCGACGAGATCACCCGGGACCTCGCGCCCGGGTCGGTCGAACTGCGCCTGCGCGGCCGCGACCCGAACTTCGTCGTGACCGTGCCGCCCGCCGAACCCGCTCCGTCCGCCGCGCCCGCGGCCGAACCGGCTCCGGAGGCCGAACCGCTGTTCTCCGAGGACGGTCCGTCCGCGCGGATCAACGTGCGGCTGCCCGAACAGCTCAAGGCCGCGGTCGAGGAGGCCGCCGCCAAGGAGGGCCGTTCGGTCAACGCCTGGCTCGTCCGGGCGGCCACCGCGGCACTGCAGCAGCGGCCCGAACGCGAAGCGCGGTTCGAATCGACCGGCGGCACCTTTTCCAAGCAGAGTTTCACCGGCTGGGTCCGGTAATTCCGTAATTCGCTAACGCTTTTCCTCCGTCGCCGACCTGCGGAGACGGCACACCGAATACCGAAGTGGGGACAACCATGCCTAAATTCGACACTCCCGACCCGATTTCCGTCACCCTCGACCTCGGCGTCGGCCAGGTGCGATTCGCCGCCGGCGACCGCGCCGACACGGTCGTCGACGTCCGGCCGACCGACGAGACGGACTCGTCCGACGTCAAGACCGCGGAGCAGGTCCGCGTCGACTACAGCAACGGCACGCTGCACATCACCGGCCCGAAACTGCGGGCGTTCGACTTCTCCCGCAAGACCCGCTCGGTCGACGTGACGGTCGAACTGCCCGCCGGTTCGCGGGTCGCCGCCGAGGTGCAGGCGGGGGCGTTCCACAGCACCGGGCAACTCGGGCAGTCGCGGTTCAAGACCGCCGCCGGGAACGTCAGCCTCGACCGCACCGGTCCGCTGCGCGTCGACACCTCGGTCGGTCACGTCACGGTCGAGGGGATCGGCGGCGAGGCGGAAATCTCCACCTCGTCAGGCAAGGTCCGGCTCGGTCCGGTCGACGGGGCCGTGACGGTCAAGAACTCCAACGGCGACACCACGATCGAGTCCGCGTCCGGGGACGTCCGGGTGCGCTCGGCCAACGGCGACATCACCGTCGGACACGCCGGCGCGGGCGTCGACGCGAAGACGTCCAACGGGGCGATCCGGCTCGGCGAGATCGTCCGCGGTTCGGTCCTGCTCGAGAGCGCGATCGGCGACCTGCGGATCGGCATCGCCGAGGGCACCGCGGCCTGGCTCGACGTGAAGACCAACTTCGGCCACGTGCGCAACCAGCTCGAGACGTCGACCGGCGCCGGGGAGTCCAAGGAGACCGTCGAGGTCCGCGGGCACACCGCGTTCGGCGAAATCGTCATCCACCGTTCCTGACCAGAGTTTCGGAGAAACCTATGTCCAGCAATCATTCCCGGCCGGCGATCGCCGCGACCGGACTGCGCAAATCCTTCGGCGACCACGTCGTGCTCGACGGCATCGATCTCGCGGTCGCCCGCGGCACGGTCTTCTCGCTGCTCGGCGCGAACGGCGCGGGCAAGACCACCACGGTAAAGATTCTGTCCACTTTGATCAATGCCGACGGCGGCGCGGCGCAGGTCGCCGGGTACGACGTGGCCGCGGAAGCGGACGGCGTGCGGGCCTCGATCGGGGTCACCGGGCAGTTCTCCGCCGTCGACAATCTGCTGACCGGCGAGGAAAACCTGCTGCTGATGGCGGATCTGCACCACCTCGACCGGACCGCGCGGCGGCAGCGCACGGCCGAGCTGCTCGAACAGTTCGATCTCGTCGACGCGGCCAAGAAGCCGGTGTCGACGTACTCCGGCGGCATGCGGCGCCGGCTCGACCTGGCGCTGACCTTGGTCGGCAGCCCGCAGGTGATCTTCCTCGACGAGCCGACCACCGGCCTCGACCCGCGCAGCCGCCGGGCGATGTGGGAGATCGTGCGCAAGCTGGTGGCCAGCGGGGTCACGATTTTCCTTACCACGCAATACCTCGAAGAGGCCGACGAACTGGCCGACCGGATCGCCGTCCTCGACCACGGGCGGATCGTCGCCGAGGGCACCGCGGAAGAACTGAAGCGCCAGATCCCCGGTGGCCACGTCCAGCTGCGCTTCGCGGAAGAGGGCGACCTCGGACACGCCCAGCGGGCGCTGAGCGAGGCGTCGCGGCAGAACGACGCGCTCGTGCTGCGCGTGCCCAGCGACGGCAGCCTGCAGTCGCTCAAGGCGCTGATCGACCGGCTCGACGCGTTGTCGGTGAAGGTCGACGAACTTTCCGTGCACACCCCCGATCTCGACGACGTTTTCCTTGCCCTGACTGGCAACCCGACCGAAGAAAAGGTGACTTCCCGATGACTGCCCCCGTTCTCGCCGGACCGGACCTGCGCTTCCACCCGGTGCGCGACTCGCTGACCATGCTGCGCCGGAACCTCAAGCATATGCTCCGGTATCCGTCGCTGACGATCATGCTGGTCGGCATGCCGGTCGTCTTCCTGTTGCTGTTCGTCTACGTTTTCGGCGGCACGCTAGGCGCCGGATTAGGCGGGGCCGGAGGAGGCGGCAGAGCCGAGTACGCCAACTTCGTCGCGCCGACGATTCTGCTGATGACCATCACCGCGACCGTGCAGGGAACGGCGATTTCGGTCGCGATGGACCTGAGCGAGGGGGTCATCGCCCGGTTCCGGACCATGCACATCGCCCGGGTTTCGGTGCTGACCGGGCACGTGCTCGGCAGTGTGCTGCAGGCGTTGTTCGGGCTCGTGGTGGTCACCGGGGTCGCGCTGCTGGTCGGGTTCCGGCCCGCCGCCGGGGTCGGTTCGTGGTTCGCCGCGGTCGGCTTCCTCGTGGTGGTGGCGCTCGCTCTGGTGTGGCTGTGCGTCGCGCTCGGACAGGTGAGCAAGAGCGTCGAATCGGCCAGCAACACGCCGATGCCGTTGCTGCTGCTGCCTTTCCTCGGCAGCGGGTTCGTGCCGACCGATTCGATGCCGGGCGCCCTGCGGTGGTTCGCCGAATACCAGCCCTTCACGCCGATCATCGAGACCCTGCGCGCGCTGCTGCTCGACCGGCCGCTCGGCAACCACCTGTGGTTCGCGCTCGGCTGGTGCGCGGTGCTGGGCGTCGGCGGATATCTCTGGTCCAAGAAGCTTTTCAATCGCGAATACGCACACTGAAAGGGGCATGGGGGATGACGGGCGAGGAGATCGTGCAAGGGGTTCCGATGGGGCGGGCGGAGGGGTGCCCGTTCGATCCTCCGCCGTCGCTGACCGCGGTGCGGGACCGGGCTCCGCTGACGCGGATGGCGTTCCCGGACGGGCACGTCGGCTGGTTGGCCACCGGGCACGCGGAGGTCCGGGCGATTCTTGCGGACCAGCGGTTCAGCAGCCGG
The DNA here is from genome assembly GCF_000158875.1 of Streptomyces sp. AA4. Taxonomy (NCBI): domain Bacteria; kingdom Bacillati; phylum Actinomycetota; class Actinomycetes; order Kitasatosporales; family Streptomycetaceae; genus Streptomyces; species Streptomyces sp. AA4. Next base: position 1,156,399 of record NZ_GG657746.1, read on the forward strand.
TACGAATTGTGGCACTACCCGTTTCCCGGGATGGAAATCTGTCCGGAACTGCCTCCGGCCCCGGTGGGGGACATGACGGGGATCGACGCGCCGGAGCACACGCGGTTCCGGAAACTGCTGACCGGGAAGTTCACGGTGCGGCGGATGCGGTTGCTCGGCGACCGGGTCGCGGAGGTCTCCGGCGAGTACCTGGACGCGATGGAAAAGGCCGGGCCGGGGGTCGATCTGCTCGAGGCTTACGCGCATCCGGTGCCCGCGGTGCTGATTTGCGAATTGCTCGGGGTGCCGTATTCGGATCGGGCGTCTTTTCTCGGCTGCGCGGCCGCGATCAGCGACGTGGGTCTTTCCGAAGAGGAGAGGATGACGGCTTATGGACAGTTGCAGGAGTATGTGGCTTCGCTGGTACCGGCTAAGCGGGCCGCGCCCACGGACGATTTGTTCAGCGACCTGACCGGCAGTGCTCTGACCGACGAGGAATTGGCTGGGCTGGGGACGTTCCTGCTGGCGGCGGGGTTGGACACGACGGCGAACATGCTGGCGTTGGGGACGTATGCGCTGCTGCGGAATCCGTCGCAGTGGGCGGTGGTGCGGGACGAGCCGGACGCTGCCGAGGGGGTGGTCGAGGAGTTGATGCGGTATTTGTCGATCGCGCATACCGGGGCGCGGGCCGCACTGGAGGATGTCGAAATCGGCGGGCAGGTGATCCGGGCTGGGGAGACTGTGGTGCTGTCGGTGCAGGCGGCCAATCGGGATCCGCGGAAGTTCGAGCGGCCGGACGAGCTGGACGTGCGGCGGAATGCGGCCGGGCATGTCGGGTTCGGGCACGGGATTCATCAGTGTTTGGGGCAGCAGTTGGCTCGGGTGGAGATGACTGTGGCGTTGCCTGCTTTGGCGCGGCGGTTTCCTCGGCTGCGGGTGGCGGGGGAAGTTGTGGTGCGGCCTGAGGTGCAGAATATTTATGGGGTCGTGAAGTTGCCGGTCGCTTGGTGACGTTGTGGTCCGGTTGACTCCCTCGCTTTTGATTGTTTAACACTGGCTCGGCGCTATCAAGGGCGCCTTCGGCGTCGCTGCGCGATGGCCGCTGGCGCGGCCACCCCTTGACAGCTCCGAGCCAGTGCTAACTGCGGCGGGGGCGAGGGGATGGGGTGAAGTGGTCGTCTTCGTCAGTTTCGAGGGTAGGTGGCGGTGGTGAGTGTGGTTGATGCGGATGGGGTGGAGGCGGGGGTTCGGGAGTTGGGGGTTCCGCCAGGCGGGGTGGTGATGGTGCATTCGTCGTTGTCCGCGTTGGGGAGCGTGGAGGGTGGGGCGGAGGCGGTCGTGCGTGGGGTGCTGGGGGTCGCGGGGACGGTGGTGGTGCCTGCGTTTACGCCGCAGGCGTCGGTCGCGGCGGTGGGGGCGCGGGCGGCGGAGGTGACTTCTCGGCAGCCGCTGGGTTATGCGGTGGGGCGGGGGTCGCCGTTCGAGTGGTTGTCTCGGGCGGGGGCGCGGATCGTGCTGCTCGGGGTCGGGCATGACCGGAACTCGTTCCTGCACTATGCCGAATCCCTCGTCCCGCATCATCGGCGGAAGGTCCGGCGGTTTCCGTACCTGGTGGACGGTGAGCGGGTGTGGGTGCGGACCGACGACGTCGGGGACGACAACGGGCGCTTCTTTCCTCAGGTCGGAGCGGAATTCGGGGAGACCGGCGGCGTGCGGCGGGGCAAGATCGGCGACGCGGACTGTCAAGTGATGGACTGTGTACCGTTCGTAGGTTTCGCGCGGCGGAGGCTGGCTGAGCTGCTGCGGTGAAACTGGCACCTATACTCGGGCGTTGTGACTGAAGGGTTGGAGCGCTGCCAGGCGTTCCTGGAGGAACGGCAGCCGCCGACGCCGTGTCTCGTCGTGGATCTTGACGTCGTGCGCGGAAGCTGCGCGCGGCTCCGCGCGGTGCTGCCGGAAGCGCGGATGTACTACGCGGTCAAGGCCAATCCGGCGCCCGAGGTCGTGCGGGTGGTTCGGCAAGCCGGGGCGGGGTTTGACGTCGCGGGGCGCGAGGAGATCGAATTGTGTCTCGCGCAAGGGGTGCGGCCGGAGTCGCTGTCTTATGGCAACCCGGTGAAGAAAGCGCGGGACATCGAATTCGCGCATCGCGTCGGGGTGCGGCGGTTTACCTTTGACAGCCGGGAGGATCTGGAGAAGCTCGCCGAGTTCGCGCCGGGGGCGACGGTTTCATGCCGGATTCTGGTGGACAGTCCTGGGGCGTTGACGCCGTTCGGGCGGAAGTTCGGGTGTGATCCCGCGATGGCGGCCGAGTTGCTGGTTCGGGCTGCCGAGCTGGGGCTGGATCCGGAAGGGATCGCGTTTCACGTGGGGTCGCAGCATGTCGATCCGCGGGCTTGGGAGGCCGGGATCGCTGCTGCGGGCGAGGTGACTCGTGCGGTGGCGCAGCGCGGGGTTTCCTTGCGTGGCTTGAACATCGGCGGCGGATTTCCGGTTGGCTATCTGACTGAGCCGCCGTCGTTGGAGGAATACGCGGCGGTCATTCGCGACGCGGTGGGGCGGCATTTCGCGGTGGCCCCTGAGCTGTCGTTCGAGCCGGGGCGGGCTGTGGTGGCCTCGGCGGGGGTGATTCGCAGCGAGGTCGTGCTGGTTTCGCGCAAGTCCGCGGCGGACGAGAAGCGTTGGGTGTATCTCGACATCGGCCGGTACGGCGGGCTTGCCGAGACGGAGAACGAGGCGATCGCGTACCGGTTGGTTACCGCGCATGACGGGGGTCCGGACGGGCCCGTTGTGGTTGCGGGGCCGACCTGCGACGGGGACGACGTGCTTTATCAGCGCACGCCGTATCGGTTGCCGTTGGCGTTGCGGGCGGGGGATTACGTCGATATTCCGCACGCAGGGGCGTACACGCAAAGTTACTCTTCGGTGTCGTTCAACGGTTTTCCGCCGTTGCGGGCGTACTTCATCGGCGGGGAATCCGCTGGCGTAGGGGAATTCGCCGGACGGCATGTGCTGGCTGAGTTTTCCGGGGTGGCCGCGGAGTTGCTCGACGATCCGGCGTTCTTGTGCGAGAGCTTGGAACGCGCGCTGGACAAGGCCGGTGCGACGGTGTGCGAGCTGACGTACAAGCAGTTCGAGCCGCACGGTGTGACGGCGATGGCGTTGCTGTCGGAGTCGCACGCTTCGATTCACACGTATCCGGAGCGCGGGTCGGCATTCGTGGACGTGTTCACGTGCGGGCGCAAGGCGGATCCGGAGCTGGCGGTTCACTTGCTGCGGGACTTGCTCGGCGCGAGCGTTTCGCGGGTCACCACTATCCACCGAGGACAGGAAGACAGTTGAACATCGAGGAACCGGTCGGCGCGGGGCTGACGCGGCGGTGGCATGTTTCGGACGTGCTCGTGGACACGCGTACTGCGTATCAGCATCTGGTGATCGGCGAAACGGCGCAGGGGATTTCGCTGTTCTGCGACGACGAACGGCAGAGCACCGAGTTCAGCCAGCTGGTGTATCACGAGGCGTTGCTGATTCCGGCGCTGCTGCTGGCGTCCACTGTGGACCGCGTGCTGGTGGTCGGGTCCAGCGAAGGCGTGGTGTGCCAGATCGCGGCCGAGGCGGGGGCTTTGGTCGACCACGTGGACATCGACGCCGAGGCGGTTCGGCTTTGCGCGGAGCATCTTCCGTATGGGTACACGCCGGCTGAACTGGCCCGGGCGGAGCGTGGCGAGGGACCGGTCCGGGTGCATTACGCGGATGGGTGGGAGTACGTCCAGGCTTGCGCGGAGAAGTACGACGTGGTGCTGGTGGATCTGCCGGATGAGCAGGATGACGCCGATGCGCAGCACAATCGGTTGTACGGCAAGGAATTCCTGGCGCAGTGCCGGTCGTTGCTGACGCCGGGTGGAGTGGTGGCGTATCAGGGCGGGTGCCCGACGCTGTGGCGGAACTCGACGTTGGTGAAGTGCTGGCGTCGGTTCGAGGAAGTGTTCCCGGCTCCGGTCTACTTTGGCTCGCCGGAGCACGAGTGGGCGTTTTTCTTCGGTACGGCCGGGGAAGTGTCGCTCGAGACGATGGTGGAGCGGTTGGAGAAGTTGCGGTACCGGCCGGTGTCGATTGACGCGCTGACGTTGCGGGGGGCGACTGTTCCGCCGATCAGTCTTCGCTGATGACGGAAGTGTGGACGTTCGCGCTGGTCATTCCGGACGGAGTGGTCAGCGACGCGTTCGATTCCATGGTGGATCTGCTGGGGCGCAACGGGTTTGCCGTGGTCACGGGCCAGGTTCTTCAACTGGACTTGCCGACGATGATGCGCGGAGCCGGGGACGGTGGGGTATCTCGAGGAGAACGTCATCTTCGTTTCGGGACTGGAGCGGCTGGTTCTCGACACGCACGACGCGTGATCGCGTCAGGTCAGTGGCCCGAGAACCAGCCGGGCAAATCCAGCCGCGCGGACTCCGGGGAAGCGACTTTCCGCAGGTCCTCCTCCAAGGCCCGCAGCCGCTCGGCGCCCAGGGTTTCAGACCACTCCGCCCGTAGTCGTTCGAAGATCCGGGCGGACTTGGCCAGGCAGTCGAGGCCCCGGTCGGTCAGGCGGACCAGCAGGCGGCGGCCGTCGCCGGGGTCGCGTTCTCGGTGGACGTAGCCGAGTCGTTCCAGGGTGTCGATCGTCTTCCCCGCGGCCTGTTTGGTGACGCCGAGAGTGCGGCCCAGCTCGACGGCGGTCGTGCCGGACGGGCCGATCGCCTGGAAGACGAACCCGTGCATCGGGCGCACGTCGGGGTGGCCTTGCTTCGCCAGGTCGGCGTGCAGGTCGTCGATCAGGCTGCGGAAGCCGAACAGCAGGCGCAGCGGCAGCTCGTATCCGGGCGGATCGCTTGACATAAGTAGACAACCTCGTTGACTATATGGACAACCTGATTGTCTATCTTAACGGGGAGCAGCGCATGACAGTGATTCGGGAGAGCCGTCGGACGGAGACGCCCAACGCGGTGATGACGACGTTGGCCTCGCCGACGCAGGGCGGCAGCCAGCAGGCGGTGTGGAGAGTGGACATGATGCCCGGCGCGGTCGGGCCGGTGCATGCGTTCGACACCGAGCAGGTGTGGACGGTGCTCGGGGGTGGGGCGGAGATCTCGGTGGGCGGGGTGGTCGAGGTCGTGCGGGAAGGGGAGACGGTGGTGCTGCCAGCCGACGCGGAGCGGCAGGTGCGGGCGGGCGCGCGGAGCGGCCTGGTGGCGATCGTGTGTGCGCCGGGGAGCACGCGGGTGTACCGGACCGGCGTGGTGCCCGCGTGTGCGACGGCGGACGGGGACAAGATTCTTCCGGACTGGGTGGCCTGAGACTGGGCGACTGGAGACTGTGGCGGGCGTCACGGAATGTTCGGCGATCTTGAGCGGCTACAACGGATATGTCTGCTCCCACCACGCCAGAAGAGTCCGCCGCGGTCGTTCCTGTTCTGGACGACTTCGATTTCCCGCTCGTCGACGGCGCTGCCTGCCGCATCGACGACCCGGACTGCGAAGCCTGCCAGTAACGCCGCACGCACGGAGGAATCCGTTGCGTGACACGCGGTAACCACCCGAATGACCGGTCGGTGACGGCTCGGGAAACACGGTAACTGCCGGCCGGTCCGGCAGTTACCGTCGTTCTCGTGCCGTTGACATTGATCAAAGGTCAGTTCCGGGTTGCCGGGGCGTCGCCGGACGGGGATTCGGTGCGGTTCTACCCGGACCGAGCTGACGCGTTTTCCGCCGCCCGCCTCAAAGTGCGGACCAACTCCCGCGGTGGGGTGCAGTTGCGCCTCGACGGGATCGACGCGCTCGAGACACATTACCGGCCGCGCGTGGCGGGCGCCGAATTGTGGTATCAGCCGAAGGAACTGGCTGACGCCGCCGGCGCGGAACTGTTGCGGCACCTCGGATTCACGAAGGTCGAGCGCGACGAAGGCGGACGCGTTTCCGCCAGCACGCCGGGCGAGACGAGCGGGCACATCCTGACCCGGTTCGCCGACAAGTACGGCCGCGCGGTCGCGTTCGCGTTTCCCGGACAGCGGGCGGGGCGTTCCACGGACGGCGGGTCCGTGCATCTTGAACCGAAAACGCTGAAGGCGTCGGCGAATTTCCGTCTTCTCGAAACCGGCTCGCGTATCCGACGTTCTACTCCAAGCTGTACCCGGATCTCCGGCAGACGATGGCCGACGCGGCGGTCGCGGCGCGCACCGCGGGCAAGGGCGTGTGGGAGCACGACGTCACCAACAGCGGGTTTCGGCTGACCAGCCGCGCCCAATTGCGCGACGACGTGGTGCTGTTGCCGAAACTGTTCCGCCGGCTGGCCGATTACTTGAGCCTGGACGAAACCGGCGGCGTCTCGCTCGCCGGATTCGCGGACTATGTCGACACTCGCAACGACCAGCTTTTCACCATTCCCGACGGGCACGCGACGGAACTCAGCACGCTCCTGTCCGTCCGGCGGCAGACGTTGAAGCTCACGACTCCGCCGGAGCAGATCGTGTTCCAAGAGGCTTGACCGGTTGCCGCAGCACCGTTTTGAGCTTCTCGGGTGCGGTGCGGCGCGGGTCGCTCAGGTAGATCTCGTGGTGGTCGCCGTTGAAGGTCAGGCCGTGTTCGGGCAGGTATTCGTCGTGGAGCCGGTGCAACGTAGGCGTTTCGTCGTCGTACGAGCCGACGTGCAGGATCTGGACGCTCATGCCTTCAGTCAGCGTGCGTAGCCGGACTCCGGCGAGCGCGGGGTTGTCTTTTTTCTTCGCGACACTTTCGGCGGCTTCCCGGACCATGTCCTCGGTGACCCAGTCCGGCTGACTGATCAGCATCGTCCAGTCCCACTTCGCCTTGTCTCGGGTGAGGAAGACGCTGGAGTCGTCGGCGCGCCAAAGTCCCTCAAGCGGTCCGACGACGAAGTCTCGGCCGAGGTTTTTCTTGCTGGCGAACTTCACCGCATAAGCGATTCCGTACAGCGCTTCGACGGCGTTCGTATACTCCGGCGCGGTGTTCGGGTCGCCGTGGCCGTCGGCGGCCAGATACTGAAGCGCGGGAACCTCCACGACGGTGAAGTCCGCAGGCGGCGAATACAGCGCGCGGTGGGCCTTCTTGACGTCGTACTTCTCCATCGCGGTCTCCTTGGTGAGGACGCTCTCGGTCCAGGTGAGGTCGGCCGTGAGCATTGCTTCGCTGTAGTCGAAAATCGCCGCCGCGGCGTCGGGCAGGGATTCTTGGCTGGCGCGCGTCGCCCGGACTTCGGCGAGTTGTCCGCGCAACGCGGCGATCCGCGTGGTCAGGCCGGAACGCACTTCGGTGTCCGGCAGGCCCGGGCTGTTGGCCATGGCGATGAGGACACGCGCGTGGATCGGCGTGAGAGCGCTGAGTGCTTCGCGGGTGGCGTCCGCGCAGAGTTCGACGCCGGCCGGCGTGGCTTGGAAGGTGGCGCGCGATTTGCCGGAGCGCGGGCCGCCGGTCGCTTCGATCAGGCCGCGCTTGGCCAGTTTGTCGAGGACGTAATAGATCGAGGAAAACCCGAGCGCGGTCCAGGCGCGGATGCCGCGCTCCTCGATCACCCGCTCCAGTTCGTAGCCGTGCCGGGGCTGCTCGACGAGCAGGCCGAGGACGGTCAGTTCGGCGTCGGTGAGGGCGGGCATGCCAGCTATTCTAGTACTAGAATAGCTGGGCCTTCAAGACCGCGACTTCGGGAGCCGGGTCGAACCCGTGTCCGGCCAGCCATCCGCAGGCTGCGCAGCGACCACCACGCGCGGAGGACGTCGAGGTCGACGTCTGCGCCGTAACCGGCCAATACGTCGGGGAGGTGTTCCTGGTGGGCCTCGGACCAGTCGAGGATGCCGGTCACCTCGTCGCCCTCAACGAAAATGTGCGCGACCTGCAGATCTCCGTGGGTGAAGACCCGCGGCCACGGCCGCAGCGGCGCCTCGTGCAGTGTCCGGGCGGCGGCCCCCGCGGCTGCCCAAGCGGCCGGGGACGCGGTCGACGGTGCGCCGGGGCGGCCGAGTTCCCGTCCGGGCAGGGCGGCGAGCGCGAGCACGGGCGGTTTCCGCCAGCGGATCTCCGGCGTCGGGACCGGGGCGAGCGCCATCGCCGCGACTTCGGCGTCGGCGCGCGCTTGGTCGGTGTCGACCTTCAGGAACACGTCGCCGACGCGCAGGGTCGTCACCAAAAACGAGCACCGAAGTCGCCGGGTTTTCCCAGCCTGGCTTAGCGTTGCAGCCTCGGATCCTGCGAGGGATCGGCGTACATCGGCGGACAGCCTTGGAGAACGGCTTCGGGGCGCAGTTCGTAGTGCCACGGTTCGTTCCGGTAGATCTGGCACAGTCCATATGCGGCACCGTGTTCCGACAGCCACGCCGTGGCTTCGAAGGGGCCGAGATCGATCGCGTTCCCCAAGACGTGCGCGGACTGGTCGGCGGTGGCTACCCAACGGGCGGCCTCCTGCTCCGAGCCGTATTTGGCGATTGCCTTGCGCCGAAGCTGATTCTGATACGCCGGGGAACGCCAGCCGCTGTTGACGCGGAACTCGACGCCGTCGTCAGCGGCGTCTTTGGCCGCCCGGCGCAGCGCGTCCAGGAATTCCGGATCGAGATTGGCCACGGCCGGAATCTCGGCGAATACTGTGGTGCCGGGCGGGACGGCGCCGTCGGCCTCGCTGAGTGCGCCACGACGGCGAAGCACCTGGCGGACGGTTCGCCGGAAAACGGCGAGAGCCGGACGTCGTGCGGATTCGCTGCGGGTCATGGCGTCCAGCCAAGGCGAAACGGTGTTGCCGGCGCGTACGCGGTTTCGGATATGCCAGCGATACGCGTCTGCTCGTAGCATCGAGGGCATGCGTGTGCTGATCGTCGAGGACGAGCCTTACCTGGCCGAGGCCATCCGGGACGGTTTGCGCCTGGAAGCGATCGCGGCCGATCTCGCCGGGGACGGGGACACCGCGCTGGAAATGCTGAGCGTCAACGCGTACGACATGGCGGTGCTCGACCGGGACATTCCCGGACCGTCGGGCGACGAGATCGCGAAACGCGTCGTCGCGTCCGGCAGCGGCATGCCGATCCTGATGCTCACCGCCGCCGACCGGCTCGACGACAAGGTCTCCGGTTTCGAACTCGGCGCCGACGACTACCTGACCAAACCGTTCGCGATGCGGGAACTCGTGCTCCGGCTGCGCGCGCTCGACCGCAGGCGCGCGCACAACCGGCCGCCGGTGCGGGAAATCGCCGGACTGAAGCTGGACCCGTTCCGCCGCGAGGTCTACCGGAACGGCCGATACGTCGCGCTGACCCGGAAGCAGTTCGCCGTCCTGGAGGTGCTCGTCGCGGCCGAGGGCGGGGTGGTCAGCGCCGAGGAACTTCTCGAGCGGGCCTGGGACGAGAACGCGGACCCGTTCACCAACGCCGTCCGCATCACGGTTTCGGCGCTGCGCAAACGGCTCGGCGAACCGTGGCTGGTCGCGACCGTCCCCGGGGTCGGCTACCGGATCGACGACGGGTCGGCACGCGGATGATCCGCGAGCCCGGGATGAGCGTCCGGCTCAAACTGACCCTCAGCTACGCCGGATTCCTCATGCTGGCCGGGACGCTGCTGCTCGGCGCGGTGGGCCTGTTCCTGCTGAACTACCAGGACCGGGCGCTGGAAGTGATGCCGGTGGTGATGGCTCCGTCCGGCCGCGAACTGATCAAGGACTTCGCGCCGGACGCGGCGATCGTGATGCTGCTCCTGCTGATGTTCGGCCTGCTGGGCGGCTGGATTCTGGCCGGGCGCATGCTCGCCCCGCTGAACCGGATCACCGCGGCGACCCGGCAGGCCTCGACCGGTTCGCTCGCGCATCGGATCGAACTGGAAGGCCGCGACGACGAGTTCCGCGAACTCGCCGACAGCTTCGACGCCATGCTCGCCCGCCTCGACGCGCACGTCGCCGAACAGCGGAGGTTCGCCGCCAACGCGTCCCACGAACTGCGTACTCCGTTGGCGATCACGCAGAGCCTCCTCGAAGTCGCGCGAGACGATCCGGACCGCGATCTCGGCGAGCTTCACGAACGTCTTCGGGTCGTGAACGCGCGGGCGATCGAACTCACCGAAGCCTTGCTGCTGCTCAGCCGGGTGGACCAGCGGTCGTTCACCCGGGAATCCGTCGACTTGTCGCTGGTGGCGGAAGAGGCCGCCGAGACGCTCTTGCCGCTGGCCGAGAAACACGGCGTGACCATCGAGACTTCGGGCGAGTTCACTGCCGTGAACGGGTCTCGGGCGCTTCTGCTGCAGCTGACGACTAATTTGCTGCACAACGCCATCGTGCACAACCTGCCGGAGGGCGGGACTGTGCAGCTGCGCACCACTGCCTCCGCGACGTCGAGCACGCTCACGGTGGAGAACACCGGGGAAGCGGTCAGCCCGGAGCGGATTTGGACGTTCACTGAGCCGTTCCAGCGGGGTACTGAGCGGGTCCGGGGGGATCACGCCGGGGTGGGGTTGGGGCTGGCGATTGTGAAGAGCATTGCCCGGGCGCACGACGGGTCGCTTTCGCTCGCGCCGGGTGCTGCGGGTGGGCTTCGGGTGGTGGTGCGGTTACCTGGGGAGGCGATGTTGTTCGGCGATCGTCAGCACCTGTCGGGCTAGGGCGGTGTCGGCATTGGGTGCTCCGGTCGTGGCGGCGCGGGCGGACATCGCGGCGAGGTGGGCTGGGTCGGTGAGGACTGGGAGGAGGGCGGCTTCGATCCAGGCCGGGGTGAGGTCCGCGTCGTTGACGAGCAGCGCGCCGCCGGCGGTGACGATCGGCTCGGCGTTCAGGCGTTGCTCGCCGCCGCGGTCGGGCAGGGGGACGAACGCCGCGGGGAGGCCGACCGCGGCCAGTTCGGCGCAGGTCAGCGCGCCGGAGCGGCAGATCGCGAAGTCGGCGGCGGCGTAGGCATACTGCATTTCGTCGACAAACGGCAGGACTATGTGCGACGGGTCGGCCGCGTCGACGGTGTGCTGCGGGCCGGTGATGTGCAGGATCCGCACCCCGGCCGCGCACAGTGCGGCAGCTGCGCCGGAGGTGGCGGCGTTGATGGTCTTGGCGCCTTGCGAGCCGCCGGTGACCAGCAGGACTGGGCCGTCTTGGGGCAGGCCGAACCGGCGTCGGGCTGCGTCGCGGGTTGCGGCGCGGTCGAGTTCGGTGATGGCTGGACGCAGCGGGATTCCGATTGCGGTGCCGTGTTTCAGCCGGACGGCCGGGGAGGCGGTGTACACGTGCGGCGTCATCCGGGCGGCTAGCCGGTTGGCTGCTCCCGGCCGGACGTTCGCCTCGTGGACGACGATCGGCAAGCCTCGCTGGCGGGCGGCGAGGTAGGCCGGGGCGGCGACGTAACCGCCGAAGCCCACTACGACGTCTGCGCCGACCTGGTCGAGGATTGTCCCAGCGGCCCGGATCGAAGCACGCAAGCGGGACGGGGTGTGCAGGAGCGCCCAGGTTGCCTTGCGCGGCAACGGAACCGGCGGGATGAGTTCCAGCGGGTAGCCGCGAGCGGGGATCAGCGTCGTGTCCAGGCCGCGGACGGTGCCGAGTGCGGTGATCTCCGCCTCGGGGGACAGCCGTCGCAACGCGTCGGCGAAATTCATCGCGGGTTCGATGTGTCCGGCGGAGTGGCCTCCGGCGACGACCACGCGGGGTGGCTTGGGGTCCATTTAGGCGATGAGGAAATCGAAGTACGTGTCTGGGTAAGGCTCGTCGTTCAGCGTGTAGTGCCACCATTCGGATTCGTACGCGGCGAAACCGCAATCCTCCATAATGGACCGAAGGTGTTGCCGGTTCGCCGTTTCGGCGGGGGTGATTCCCGGTGCGCCGTGGTGCGAGACGGCATCCATCAGGTCGAAGCCGCCGCCCATGGGGACGAGTTCACCGGTCTCCAGGCGGTACAGAGTCAAATCCACGGTGCTTCCTCGGGTGTGACCGGATTTGATCGCTACGTAACCGTTTTCGAACATCTCCGCGCGGTTGAGGTTCGGGTAGTGCTGACGTTTCTTGCGACCGTCTTCCGGCTGTTTCGCCCAGCGCAGGAAGCAGTCTACTGCGCGTTGCGGGCGGTAGGCGTCCCAGATCAGCAGGCCGAAGCCTCGGGTCGCGGCTTTGTCCTGCGCGTTTCGCAAGGCGGCGCACAGGGCATGGGTGCCGACGATCCGGTTCGCCAGGTAACCGTCGACCGGTTTGCCGGTGAAGTTGTCCCAGGTGGCGTACTTGGCGTCCCAGCGGATTCCGGGCGCGACCTCGTCCAGGAAGGCGAAACCGGGCCTCATCGGCGCGCCCCGGCCAGCGCGAGGGACACCATCCGGTCGAGCATTTCGGCGAACGACAGCCCGGCGGCCGCCATCATCCGCGGGTACCGGCTGTAGGAGGTCAGTCCGGGGAAGGTGTTGACCTCGTTGAGCATGACGGTGCCGTCTTCCAACAGGAACAGGTCGACGCGGGCGAGGCCGCGGCAGCCCAGCGCGCGGTAGATGGTGCGCGCGGTCGCCTGGACGCGGGCGCGCGCCTCCGCCGGGATGGCCGCGGGGACGAGGATGGTCGAATTCTCGGAGCCGCTTTCCGGGTTGTCCTCTTGGTGGATCTTGAAGAACCCGTGCGACAGCCGGATCTGGTCCGGTTCGCCGACGATCAGGTCCGCGCCGTTGCCCAGGACCGCGCAACCGACTTCGCTGCCTTCGACCGCTTCCTCGATCAGGACCTTGGAATCGAACTGCGCCGCGTCCGCGAGCGCGCTCGGCAAGTCCTCCTCGCGCGAGACCTTGGTGACGCCGAACGACGAACCGGACCGGGCCGGCTTCACGAAGACGGGGTAGGTGAATTTGCCCGCGTCGACGGTCTCGTTCGCCGAGCCCGCCCAGAAGTTCGGCGTGGCGATGCCCGCGCTGTCGGTGACGAGGTAGGCGAGGGATTTGTCCATGCACAGCGCCGAACTTCGCACATCGCAGCCCGCGTACGGGATTCCGGACAGCTCGAGGAGGCCCTGCATCGCGCCGTCCTCGCCGAGTTTGCCGTGCAGCACCGGCAGCACCACGTCCAGCCGGACCGGCTCGTACTTGCCCTGCTCCTCGACCAGCAGTCCGTGGACGCCGCGGTCCGGTGACAGCATCGCCGGGCGGCCGTGGTCCTCCCACCCTTCGCCGGGGCCGTCGCAGAGCTTCCACGAGCCGTCCTTGGTGATCCCGACCCAATACGGCTCGTAGGTTTCCGGTTCGAGGTTCTTCGCCACTTCTCGCGCGGATTTGACCGAGACGGGGTGTTCCTCGGAGATTCCGCCGAAGATGACGCCGATCTTGAGTTTAGCCATGGTTTGTCCAGCTTTCGAAATTCAGGCAGTTGAGGAGGCTGTTTTCCACCGCGTCGCGCAAGGCGTGCTCGGTGTGGTACGCGGTGTGCGGGCTGATCAGGACGTTCGGCAGTTTCTGCAGGCGCGCGAGATTGGTGTTTTCGATAGGTTTGCCGCGGCAGTCGGCGTAGAACATGCCTTCTTCGCCTTCGAGGACGTCCAATGCCGCGCCGCCCAGTCTGCCGTTTTCCAAGGCGGACACGAGGGCTTCGGTGTCGATCAGGCCGCCGCGGCCGGTGTTGACGACGATCGCACCGGGTTTCATCTGCTCGATCCGGTGCCGGTCCAGGAGATGGCGGGTTTCCGGGGTGAGCGGGGTGTGGAGGGTGACGATGTCGCTCTGCTGCAGCAAATCGTCGAGGGGGACGTAGTCGGCCGACGTTCGGGGGCGGAGGTCGTAAGCGAGTTTCTGGCCGCCGAAACCCCACAGCCGGTCGATGACCGCGGCACCGATGCGTCCGGTTCCGATGATGCCTACGGTGAGGTCGCGCAGTTCTTTTCCGGGAGCGTTGTTCAGCCGGTAATCGTGCGCGTCCGTTCGGCGGATGAGGGATTTCGCGTGGCGGATCGCCATCAGCATCAACATGAGCGTGTAGTCGGCGACGCTGTCGGGCGAGTACGCGACGTTTTCGACGGTGATCCCGAGTTGCTCGGCGTATTCGACGTCGAGATGGTTGCAGCCGATGCTTCGCGTGGAGAGATACCGGACGCCGATCTCGCTGAGTGCGCGCAAGGTGCCGTTGGTGATGCGGGTTTTGTGGCTGACGCTGACGCGCCGATTCCCGGCGGCGAGTTCGACGGTGGCTTCGGACAGCGCCGCCGCGGTGACCGCCGCTGTTATCCCCAACCGGCGCACCGCCTCTTGGACCAGGGCGGCTTCGTCGGGACCGCAGCCGTAGATCGTGATCCCGGCCGCCGGAACCGACGACCGGACCCGAAGCCCCGCGGCACGGGCCGGTTCGCGGTAGGTCATGCGGGTCAGTCAAGGCGGCGGGATGTTGCCAGCCTGTATGCGGTTTCCGATACACGGACGATATGCGGCCGCGAGAGAAATGGGGTGGAGCGAGCGGGCACCGGCGTGGTCGGATGTCGCGGTGAAAGAGCGGAAGCGGAAGATCTTGGCGCGCCGGGCGGAAGTCCTGGCGCTGCGGCCCGTTCCGACCTGGCATCATGCGCGGATCTTGCCGCCGGAGCCGGGGGAGGTGCGGATTTCGGAGGCGATCGGTCCGTTCGGCGAGCTGACGGCGGTGTGGTCGGCTCCAGCGGACCGCGCGGTGCGGGTGACAGTGCACGTGCCGGAGATGGCGGTCGCGGCGCGAATTCCGGAGCTTCGGCTGGAGAGCCCGGAGGTGCAGCCGCTGCCGGACGGGCGCGTGCTGCTGGTCGGGCCTCGGTGCGACTGGCGGACGACCGGGCTGGAGCGCAATGCGATCGTCTTCGACTCCGACGGCGAGGTGGTGGCCGAGCAGACTTTCGGGGACGGAATCTTGCACGTGCAGGCCTCCGGGCCGGGGAGATCTGGGTCGGCTACTTCGACGAAGGCGTGCTCGGCTCGCGCGGTTGGGGCGAGGACGGAGCCGCCCCGCCGGTCGGCCGGAGCGGGCTGGTCCGGTTCTCGGCCGACTTGACTGAGGACTGGCGTTATCCCTGGTCCGCGCGGATGTCCTGGGGGCATATTTTGGACTGCTACGCCCTCAACGTCGATGGCGACACCGCCTGGACGTGCTTCTACACCGAATGGCCCGTCGTCCGGATCCGCGACGGCCGCGTCACCGGGTGGCGCAACGAAATCCGCAGCGCTACCGCGTTGGCAGTGCGTGGTTCGCGGCTGGCGTTCTACGGCGGGTACGAGCCAGAGCGGGATCGGCTGGTGGCCGGGGTTCTGGACGGCGACCGGTACCGCGTGACCGGCGAGTACCGGCTCGTTCTGCCGGATGGTCAGGAACTACCGCGAGACGCCCGGGTTTTCGGGCGGGGCGCGGACTTGCACATCGTGACCCGGCACGACTGGTATCGACTCAGTCTCGAAGACCTTCCCGCGTAAGGAAATCCCCGTTACCGCGGCCAATCAACGTCCACTGTGGACGTAGTGCACCGGGCGGCGGACGTCAACCGGCGGCAGGACCAGACGCGTTACCTGGGCGAGGAGTCGTAGCGAGGTCCGCCGGGGCCTGCCATCGGGCGAGCCGGTCGTAGAGGCGCGACAGCCGGGCGTGGAAGGTCTCCAGCGCCCAGGCCAGTTGCCAGCTGAGCGTCGCGGCGGTGTGCTGGGCGGCGACGAGACAGGCGTGCTCGGTGTTGCACCACGCCAGCGCGGCCAGCGCGTCGGGCAGCGGATGGGGGAGGACGTCCGGTGCGGGCGGATCGAGCCGGACCGAGGCTTGCCGCGGGTTGAGGAGCCGGTCGGCGGCGTGGGCGGTGTGCGTGTAGAAGTACAGGATTCGCTGCAGTGCGGCGTCGCGGGCGTCCTCGGCGAGGGTGTGCTGGGCGGTGTCGCCGGCGTAGAGGCGGATCAGGTCGTGCATCCGGTACCGGCCCGGAACGTGTTGCTGCACCAGGGAAGCCAGCTCCAGTTCGCGCAACACCGGGCGCAGCTGGACGGCCGGGAGCGCCACCAACGCTTCGGCGGCGGCGAGGCTGATGTCCGGACCGGGGGCGATGCCGAGCAAGCCGAACAGCCGCGTCGCTTGCGGGCTGAGCGCGCGGACCGACCAGGACAGCACCGCCCGCAGGTTCACCCTGAGACCGCCGGCGTTCAGGCCGTCCAGCCGGGCGGAGGCGTCGCGCAGTTCCTCGGCGAGGACGGCCAGCGGAAACGTCGGGTGGTGCTGGGCCCGCGCGGCCACGATCCGTACTGCCAGGGGCAAACCGGCGCACATCGCGAGCAGGTCGGCGACGGTGTCCGGTTCCGCGGCCAGCCGGTCCGGGCCGAGGTGCCCGGCGAGCAGTTCGCGCGCGTCCGGGTCGGGGAGGACGTCCAGGTCCAGCAGGTGCACGCCGTACAGCGCGGCGAGGCCGACCAGGTGGCGGCGGCTGGTGATCAGGACTGTGCAGGTGGGCGTGCCCGGGAGCAATGGCGTGACCTGGTCGATGTCGCGGGCGTTGTCCAGCAGGAGCAGCATGCGTTTCCCGGCGAGCAGGCTGCGGTACAAGCCGATCTGGGCTTCCAGGTCGACCGGGATCGCGGAGGGGGCGACGCCGAGGGCGTCCAGGAAGCCGCGGATCGCCTCGGCGGCGGACCGGGGCTGTCCGATGGGATCGAAACCGTGCAGGTTGACGTGCAGTTGCCCGTCGGGGAACCGGTCGAGCCGCTGGTGTGCCCAGTGCAGCGCGAGCCAGGTCTTGCCGATTCCGCCGGCGCCGCCGATCGCCACCGTCCCGGCCAGGTCCATGTGCCGGTCCAAATGCACGAACTCGGCGCAGCGACCGGCGAACAGCCGGGGCGGGCCGGGCAGCTGGCGGGGGACGGGCGGACGGGTCGCGGGCTCCGGCGCGGGGGTGGACAGCGCGGGGTCGGCGGCGAGGATCTGCTCGTGCAGCCTGCGCAGCGGACGGCCGGGATCAGTGCCGAGTTCGTCGGCGAGAACCCGTTGCAGGCGGTGGTAATGCTGCAGCGCCTCGGCTTGGCGGCGGCTTCGGTAGAGAGCCAGCAGGTACTGTCCGGCGAGCCGTTCGTCGAACGGGTGGCTCGCGGTGTCGGCGGCGAGTTCGGCGAGCAGTTCGGTGTGTTTGCCTTGCCGCAGCCGGATGTCGGTCAGATCGAGCCGCGCGGTTCGCTGGCGGGCGGTGAGCGCGGCCCGCAGCGCGCACAGCCACGGGATGTCGGCCGCGGCGGCGAGGTCGGAGAAAGGTTTGCCCTGCCATAAGGACAACGCTTGTTCCAGTGCGGTCGCGGCTCGGGTGTCCGCCTCGTCCGGATCGTGGTGCGGGGTGGCGCGGGCTTGGGCCAGCAGTGCGTGGAAGCGATGCAGATCGACCGCGTCCGGTTCCACGGAAAGCCGGTACCCGCAGTCGGCGCGAGTGAGCTCGACCTCGGGAATCGGAGCGAGAACCCTGCGCAGCAACGGAATGTTGTGCTGCACCGCACGCCGCGGCTGGCGGGGCAGCGCGCCTTCCGGCCAGACGCGGTCGATGAGTTCGTCCATCGCGACCGTCTGGTTCGCCTCGATCAGCAGCACCGCGGCCATGCAGCGCAACTGCGGATGGCCCAGTTCGATCGCGCGGCCGTCCACGGTCACGCCGACTGGGCCGAGCAGGCGGAACCGCACCGTCATCGTGATCACCCGTGAGCCGGTCGCCGGACCAGGACATGGTGTGTTTAGCGGTCCTGGCCCCGCCCGGGCAACCGCCGCGGCGGATCTGCGGCGCTACGGCCGAGCAGTTTCGGCCGAGCGGACCGGAAACCGCGTCCGGGGCGGCCCGCCGGATGGCCGCCCCGGACGTTTTCCCGGCTAGGACAAGGCTTCCCAGTTAATGCTGCGCAAAGGGACGCCGGGGCACGAAAGAACGAAACGGTAAGTGTTGCCCGCGAACATGACGGGGCCGTTGATCCGGGCATTGTTCGAACAGATGAGATAAACCCGCATCACCCCGACGCGCACCGAACAGCTGACCGCGACGTCGTGGAACGGGATCCGGGAGAAATAGCTGCAGTTGAACACCGGCGGCGTGGTGTTCGGCGCGGCGAGCGCGCCCGCTGAGCTGAGGGTTCCGGCCTGCGTGCCGCCGGCCGGGGCCGCGGTCGCGACGCTCGCGCCCGCGAACAAGGCGGCGATCGTCAAGGCGAGGGCGAGGAACGGCTTGGCCGCTCTTCGGGAAAGGGAATCCGGGCCAGTGGATCGAAGCATGGTGAATATTCCTTTGCGCCGGGGCGGCACCTCGGATGGTGCGCCTCGCGAACCATGCTGTCCGGTCGCGGCGTCGCGGATGCGGCACCGATGCGTCATCGCGAAACCGCGAAGAATCCTTGCCGGGTCTCAGTTATTGCTTGCGTTGGCCGTTCTGATACTTGAGCGCGTAGCGGACCGCGTCGGCACGCGAGTGGAATCCGGCTTTGGCGAAAAGGTTGTTGATGTGAGTTTTCACGGTGGCCTCGCTGATGACCAAGGCGGCGGCGATTTCCGGATTGCGCAGGCCGTCGCCGATCAGCCCGAGGATTTCCCGTTCGCGCGCGGTCAGCGACAGGTCCGGTTCGGCGGGCGGGGCCGGTTTGGCGGCCAGCGCGAGCAGCCGCCGCTGCACCTCGGGCGAGAGCACGGTCTGGCCCTGCGCGGCGGTGCGCACGGCGTGCAGGATCGTGGTGCGGTCGGCCTCTTTGGTCAGGTACCCGCTCGCGCCCGCCTGGAGGGCGGCCAGGATCGATTCGTCGTCGTCGAACGTGGTGAGCACGAGAACGGTGGTGCCCGGTTCGGTTTCGCGGATTTTCCCGGTCGCGCCGACCCCGTCCAGCACCGGCATGTTGAGGTCCATGAGCACGACGTCCGGGCTGTGCTCCCGCACTGCCTTGACCGCTTCCTCCCCGTTGGTCGCGGTCGCGACGACGTTGACGTCCTCGGCGAGGTCGAGCATGACCGCGAGGGCTTCGCGGACAGTCGCCTGGTCGTCGACGACAACGAGGGTGATCGGGCGGTCGGTCATCGAGGCAGCTCCAGTTCCACGGTCCAGCCGTCGTCGGCCGGGCCTGCTCGCAGGGTGCCGCAGAGAAGGGCGGCTCGTTCGCGCATCCCGACGAGCCCGACGCCGGAACCACCGGCCAGCTCGGCGCGGCGGGGTTCGGTCGCGGGCCCGTTGTGCACGGTCAGCCTGACCTGATCAGCGGTGAAGGCCAGCCGAAGGCGGCGCGGCGCTCCGGGCGCGTACTTGGCCGCGTTGGTCATCGCCTCCTGCGCCGCCCGGACCATGGTGTGCGTCGTCTCCGGGCCGACGGTCCCGGCCTCGCCTTCGACCGAGAACTCGGCCGACGCCTGTTCGGCGAGCTGGCACAACGTCTCAGACAACGGCAAGGTGTCTTCGCGCAGCGCGTGCACTGCCCGGCGGGTCTCGGTGATCGAGTCGACCGCGATGGCGCGTGCCTTGCGGACCGCGGCGGCGGCCTCGTCGTCGCGGCCGCTGTCGCGCAGGGCGTCGGCCAGGTCCAGCTGCAGCGCGATCCCGGAAAGCGAATGGCCGAGGACGTCGTGAATCTCGCGCGCGATCCGGCCGCGTTCGACGAGCGCTGCCTCGCGCGCCTCGGACTCGCGGGCGCGCTGGGCCGATTCGGCGGCGAGCTGGGCGCTGCGGACGGCGTCGAGGCGGTCGTGGTGCGAGATGCCGACCGCGACCGGCAGGCCCACGGTCAGCGTCACCCACACCGGCCATACCGGGACGTCCGGGGAGAGCTGTCCGACCGTCCAGGTCGCTACGGCCGCGACGACCGAGCCGCCGACCGCGATGGTCACCGCGGCCCGGCGGGACGCGAGCTTGATCCCCGAGGCGGACGCGGCGACGAACGGGAACATCGCCGCGAAGGTTCCGTGCGCCAGCGGCAGCAGCAGAGCGCCGAACAGCATGTAGGCGCTCATCACGGCGATCTGCCGGGTTTCGGCCATCCGGGCCCAGGGCAGCAGCGAGACGATCCCGGCGAGCGAAACGAGTACGAACAGCGACAAGGCCAATGGCCGGAACGCGATGGTCGCGCCCGGCCATTGCACCGCCGTGCAGGCGATGGCGGTGAGGACGAGGACGGGCTGGATCAGCTCGTCCCGGTACTGCCCGAGAAGGGACAGCGGCCGCTGGTCCGGCTTGCTCATGGGACCAGGTTCCTCCTCGTCTGGCCGGCGTCGTGCGCGGACTGAGTGTTCCACTCGGCCGGGCGGCCGGCGAGGTTGCGCTGGAGGTTGTCGAGCAGCGGCGAGGTCTGCCCGGGCGCGCCGTCGCGACCCTGGGCCCACATGACCTGGTGCCCGGCGCGCAGCGCGCGGTAGAGCACGACCAGCCCTTCGGCGAGGATGCCGACGCCCAGGGTGAACAGCAGGCTGTTGGACACGCCGCCGGCGTCCTGCGGGTCGAACGCGTCGAGCGCGAAGTTCACGCCCACCTTGACCACGATGTTCGCCACCCACAGCGCGACGGTGACCGGGGTGTAGCGGACGAAGGCGATGCCGTCGCGCCGGGAAATCCGGACGCTGGCCCCGCGCAGGACGCCGAGAACGATGCTGATCGCCGCCGTCCCGACCAGGAAAATCAGCGACGCGGCCGTTTTCACGTCGCCGGACAGCGTGCTGAGGCCGACGACGGACAGGATCGCGGGCAGGATCAGCATCTGCTTGGCCTGCGCGGGTTCGCCGATCATCCGCCGCACCATCAGGTAGCCGACCGCCGCCGCGATCAGGACGATCTCCACGGGTCCGCTCATGGGTTGTTCCTGCCTTTCGATTCGCGTTCCGATGCCGAGAAAACTACGGAGGAACGGCGGCGAAGTCGTGCGGTGCGAGGCGTATCCGCGGGTGGAGAAATCCCTCCACCCGAGCCTGGATTTCTCCACCCGGGATACGCCCCCGGCGGCAAGACGGCGGGCGGGCGCGACCGTAGCGTTTTCCGGGAAATCCCAGCAGCCGAGCCGAAAACGGGGAGTACGGCATGCCTTCGCCCGCCCGCATGATGATCACCACGATGTTCCTGGACGTCGGTTTGTCCGTCGTCGCCTACTACACCGCCAACCTGCTCGGCGCGAGTGCTTACGTGTCACTGCTGATCGGCACGATCGTCGCGGGACTGCGGACGGTCTGGGTCGCGGTCGCGCAGCGGCGGCTGGACCTCTTCTCGTCGTTCCTCATGCTGCTTTTCGGCCTGGGCCTCGGGTTGAGCTTCCTCACCGGCGATCCGCGCCTGTTGCTGGCGAAGGAATCGGTGACCACCTTCTGCGCCGGCGTCGCTCTGGTCGGCAGCTGCGTGCTCAACCGCCCGCTCGCGTACTACGCGGCACGGCGCTTCGCGCACTCGGCCGGCGGCGAGCAGCAGCGCGCCTTCGAGGCCACCGCGCAGGACGCGACGTTGCGGCGGCGGTGGTACCAGGTCTCGCTGGTGTGGGGACTTGGGCTGACCGCCGATTCGGTGCTGCGCATCGTCGGCGTGTACACGCTGCCGTTCGATACGGCGGCGGCTTGTTCGCAGGCGTTGATGATCGTCGCGTTCGGGGGGTTGATCGGGTGGACGCTGCTGACCCGGCGGCGGGGCGAGCAGGCGGTTCAGCGCCGGTCGTAGGCGCGCATCGCGGCCGCGACGTCGTCGAGGAAGTCCAGGATGACCGGGACGTGCTCGGGGGCGAGCCGGTCGGTGATGGCTTCCATCTCGGTGAGCAGCGGGCTGAGCGCGGTCCGGACGTCCTCGCGGGCGTGGTCGGTGGCCTCGAGGTGGACGCGCCGCCGGTCGGCCGGGTCGGCGTGGCGGGCCAGGTGCCCGGCGGCGGCGAGCCGGTCGACCAGCACGGTCGCGGACGCGGAGGTGATGCCGAGCCGGTGGCCCAGCTCGCCCGGTCCGAGCGGCTCCGCGCTGGAAACGACCAGGTCGAGGGCCTGCACGTCGGTGACCCGCAGTGACAGCTTGCGCGCCAGCGCCGCCTGCATGCCCCGGCCCGCTTGCAGCAGCCGCCGCACCGCCAGGGAGATTTCCCGCGCCGCTTGCTGGTCCGCCACGGGCGAATAGTAGCTAGAAATTCTAGCGGTGGGCTACGCTGGGGGATATGGCTAGAAAATCTAGCGAATCCGCTCCCGTGGTCGTCGCGGGCGGCGGTCCCGGCGGGATGGTGCTCGCGTACCTGCTCGGGCGGGCCGGGATCCCGGTGACGCTGCTGGAAGCGCACCAGGACTTCGACCGCGACTTCCGCGGCGATTCGCTGCACCCCTACACCCTCGAACTGCTCGACCGCCTCGGCCTGGCCGACCGGCTGCTCGCCCTGCCGCACCACAAAGCCCGCTACTTCCGGCTCCACACCCCGGCCGGGTCGATCACGACCGCCGACTACGGCAAGCTTTCCACCCGGTACAACTACGTCGCCCTGATGCCGCAGGCGCGGTTCCTCGATTTCCTCGCGGCCGAAACCTCTGCGTTGCCCGATGCGCACGTGCGTACCGGAGCCAAAGTCGTCGACCTGAACCGCGACGGCGACGGGCGCGTCACCGGCGTCCGCTACCGCGACGACACCGGAACTCACGACCAGCCCGCCGCGCTCGTGGTCGGCGCGGACGGCCGGTTTTCCCGGGTCCGCCGCCTCGCGGACGCTCCGGCCCGCTCGCTCGGCGCCACCACCGACCTGCTGTGGTTCCGGCTGCCGCACCGCCCCGAAGACCCGCCGGACGCCGACGTGGACCTCTTCTTCGGGCAGCACCACTACGTCGGCCTGCTCGCCGGGACCAGTGGCTGGCAGGTGGGATACAGCCTACCCAAAGGCGGCTACGCCGAGGCCCGCGAACAGGGGGTCGGTCCGATTAGGACATTCCTTGCCGAGCACGTGCCGTGGCTGGCGGACCGGGCCGAGCTGCTGACCGATTTCGGCCAGACGACCCTGCTGTCGGTCGATATCTCCCGCGTGGAGCGCTGGTGGCGACCGGGATTGCTGCTCATCGGCGACGCCGCGCACGTCATCTCGCCGGTCGGCGGCAACGGGATTCTCATGGCGGTGCAGGACGCCGTCGCCGCGGCCAATCACCTCGGGCGGGATTTGTCCGATGCCGCGCTCGCGCGGATCCAAGCCGAACGCGAGCCCGCGATCCGGCAGGTGCAGGCGCAGCAGGTCCGGCTCGAACAGCGCGCCGCCCGGGCGAGGGAACGCGGTCGTCCCGCCGCTCCGCCGTATCGGCTGCTGCGCCTGCTCACCGGTATTCCGGGTGCGCGGGCCCGCGCCGCTCGCGCCAATGCCTACGGGCCTACTCCGCCGTCGCTGGAGTCCTGAGGCGGGAAAAGGCGCGGCAGGAAGCCGATCATCAACGCGGACCAGGTCACGTGCGTCAGCATCGGTGCCTGCACTCCGCCGCCCCAACGGCGTTGCAGCGTGAAGAGCGTTCCCATGGCCGCGGACGCCAGCACCAAAGCCGGGTTTCGGGTCGCCGTCGTGGACGCCACGTACAGCACGGTCGAGTCTCGCGCGCCGAACGCGTCGTAAAGCGCGCCGCGGAAGAAAACCTCTTCCGCGGCACCGGTTACGAGCGCGGTCGTCACCACGGTGGGCGTCGAACCGTGGTGGGCGTGGCCGAGCACGCCGGTGATCGCCCGGCGCAGCAACGGAATTCGGCGGGCGACCAGCGCACCGCCGTAAAACACCCCGAACGCGCCCGCGCCCACCAACGCCGGCTGCACGACGTCCGGACGACCCCGGGACACCGGCCCGGCTGCGCGTGCTCCGGCGAACCACGTCGCCGCCACTGAGGCGGTCAAGGCGTGAAACCGGCGCGAACCCGGTTTGCTGGCCAAAGACGCGCCCAGGAGCCCGGAACCCGCCGCGGTCACCGCCTTCAGGAACGTCTTCACCTGGTCCACCGCTGTCTCGCTCGTTCGCCCAAGGCCTGCAGCACGGCGTCGTTGTAGCCCATCGGTTCGAAGTCGAAGATCCGGCGGATCGCGTCGTCGCGGACGACGACCTCGTTGCCCATCGAGTCGATCAGCGCGCGCCCGGTCGTCGCGTCGATGTCGGTGACCAGCGAAAGCCAGTACGACGACAGCCGGGGCGAGAGCAGCGGGACCGGCACGATCGCCAGCATCCTGCCCTCGATCGCCGCGACCCGCTGCAGCATCTCCCGGTAGGTCAGCACCTCCGGGCCGCCGATGTCGAACGTCCGGCCCTCGGTCTCCGGATGCTCCAGCACGCCGGTCAGGTAGCGGACGACGTCGGCGAGCGCGATCGGCTGGGTGCGCGTGCCGACCCAGCGCGGCGTGATCATCGCGGGCAGCCGCTCGACGAGCTGGCGGGTCAGCTCCCACGACGTCCCGCCGTGCCCGATCACGATCCCCGCGCGCAGCACGGTCACCGGCACCCCGGTCTCCGCCAGCAGCCGTTCGACCTCGCGGCGGCTGGCCAGATGCGCGGACAGCGAGTCGGCGTCGTCCCCGAGCCCGCCGAGGTAGACGATCCGGCGCACTCCCGCTTCCGCCGCCGCGCGGGCGAACGCGCGGGCCGCGGCGGCGTCGCGCTTCCGGAAATCGGTGCTGTCCAGGGAATGCACGAGGTAGTAGGCGGCTTCGACGTTCTTGAACGCATCCCGCAGGGAACCGATGTCCGCGACGTCGGCGCGGACCGCCTCGCCCGCGCCGCGGTAGTGCTCCGGACGGCGGGTCATGGCGAGCACGTCGTGCCCGGCGTCGGTCAGCGCCGGGCACAACCGCCTGCCGACGAACCCCGAGGCTCCGGCGACGAGTACGCGCATGCTTGCGACGGTAGCCGGGCGAGCGGAATCCCGCTGATCACCGCGGCGCGGGACGCTGCCGATCCGCCATCAGCCTGCCCATCAACCGGGTGAGCGCCTCGCCCAGCTGGCCGCCGAGCCGCGGGCCGAGCCGGGCGTCCAGTTCGGCGTCGACGGCCGCTGCGCGCGAACCCATCTCGGCCAGCAGGGAGTGCCCCTTCTCGGTGACGGTGAGGATGTGCTTGCGCCGGTTGGCCGGGTCCCGCTCTCGCTCGATCAGGTCGCGCTGCTGCAGCTGGTCCGCCAGCCGGACGACCAGGCTGGGACTCACCCGCATGAGCCGGGCGATGTCGTCCTGCGTCCGCGCGAGACCCTGCTCGACCATCGCGAGTGACCCGAGGTGCTTGGGCGTCAGGCCGGTTTCGCGCAGGTGCTCGGCGAAATCGTTCGCCAGGTCGGTGCCGAGAACCATGAGCCGGAAGGCCGCGGTCTCGGACAAGGAGCTGTTGGTCGCCACGACGGTACTCTATCATCCGTGAACAGTTCAATATGTGAATAGTTGAGGGGTGAGCTAATGATGGCGGTCTTGCTGGCGGGCAATGCGGTGCTCGCGGTGGTCAGTGTCGTTTTCGCGGTGGTGGCGGTGGTGCGACCGGCGGCGTTGAGCCACAGCGAAGTGCCGACGAAAGGCGAGAAGTTCTACAGCTGGATGTACGCGGTCAGAGCCGTGCCGCTGGGGGGTGCGGCCGCGGTCGTGCCGTTCCTCTGGTCTGGACCAGTCTGTGCGGTGGTCCTGCTCGCGGCAGCGGTCGCGCAGGCGGGCGACGTCGGCATCGGGGTGTCGCGCCGGGAAATCGGCATGATCGCGGCAGTTCCGTGGTAGGTGCGGTGCACGTGGTCACTGCTGTCGTGCTGTGGTGAAAGCCGCGCGTCAGTGTCCCGTCGGTACCGGCGGTGGTGAACGACAGCGGAGCGTTCTGTCCTGAGTGGGCGCTAAAATGACAAATCGGACGAATGCGCCGGGAAAATTCCTGTTGAGTGCAGCACTGTCAAATCAGCTCCACAATTGTCCATTGTGGATTTTGGTGCCACCCGGGGGCTCACGGGTTCTCGGGATGCGGCGGAGTCTCCTGTGCTGTTCTCCGGGAGGGTCGCTGGGGCCCGCGCGAGCGTCCAGTGTCGCATTGGGCCATTCGGCGGAAAGCTCCGAACGCGTTCTCTTCGCCCCCGGAAACTGCGGTCGACGGTCGAAGGATCGTGTATGCTGCCGACAGCGTGCTGACTGTGGGGCAGCCTTTTTCTTTACTGGGGGGTAAGTGTTGACAGCGGGAATCGCGGGAACTTCGTGGTGCGTTCCGAACCTTTCCATTCCGGCTATTCGCGCCCGCGCGAAGGGATGGTGCTGAAATGCCGGATTCCCCTCGGCCGTTCCGGTTCGGCCTGAGCCTGCACAAGCGCTGCAGCCGCGAGGAGTTCGTCGCGAAGTGCAAGCGTGCCACCGAACTGGGCATCGACGTGCTCGTCGTGCCCGATCACCTGGGAATGCCGTCGCCGTTTCCCGGCGCGCTGCTCGCCGCCGAGACGTGCGACAAAGCGAAGGTCGGCACGTTCGTCCTGAACAGCGGTTTCTGGAACGGCAGTCTTCTCGCGCGCGAGATCGCGACCGCGCAGTTGATGACCGGCGGCCGGTTCGAACTCGGACTCGGCGCCGGATACGTCGAAGCGGAATACCAGCAAGCCGGCATCGCCTTTCCCAGCCGCGCCGGCCGCGTCGAGAATCTGCGCCGCGCGGTGGAGGTCGCCCGTTCGGACGAGTCGTCGCCGGGCACGCTCCCGAAGCCCCCGCTGCTCGTCGCCGGGCGCCGCGACCGCACACTGAGCCTGGCGGCACGCTACGCCGACATCATCGGACTGAGCACGCTCACCGACGAGCCGGCCGGCCCCGGTCAGCCCGCCCAGCTTCGCGCGATCACCGCGGAGGAACTCGACGTCCGGGTGGAGAAGGTCCGGAAAGTCGCCGGGGACCGCTTCCCGTCGATCGAGCTGAACCTGATGATCCACCACGTGCACCCCACGGAAAACCGGGCGGCCGCCGCCGAGGAGTTGAAGGCGATCGCGCCGCAGATGTCCGGTGAACAGCGCCTGGACGCGCCGACCGGGCTCATCGGCAACGTCGCGCAGATGGCAGAGATCCTCAGGGAACGCCGGGACCGGTGGGGCGTCAGCTACCTCACCGTCCACGAGCAGTACCTGGACGCGCTGGCCCCCGTGATCAGCGAGCTCAAGTGACGGCGAGTCCGGGCCGGGTGGCCGGGGAAAGCAGGGAAGGCGGTTTCGCGCGCAGCCCGAAGCTGATCCTCGCGGTCGTGAGCTTCGGGTCGTTCATGTCGTCGCTCGACATGTCGATCATCAACATCGTCACGCCGGTGATGGCGCGGGAATTCGGCAGCAGCCTGGCCGCGATGACCTGGGTGATCAACGCCTACCTGATCGCCAACGCGGCACTGGTGATCCTCTGCGGCCGGCTCGGCGACATGTTCGGGCACCGGCGGATGTTCCTCGCCGGGGCGACCGTCTTCACCGTCGCGTCGGTGGGCTGCGCAGTGGCGCCGAACCTCGAGGCCCTGCTGATTTCGCGGGCGGTGCAGGGCGTGGGGTCGGCGATGCTGTACCCGCAGGCGATGGCGATCATCGTGGCCGTCTACCCGGCCGCCAAACGCGGCGCGGCCATCGGGATCTGGAGCGCGGTGTCCAGCCTGGCCTCGGTGCTGGGCCCGCTGATCGGCGGCACGCTGACGTCGCTGGCGAGCTGGCGCGCGAACTTCGTGCTGAACCTGCCGATCGGCATCGCGCTGGTCGTCGTCGGGGCCTTCGTCCTCCCCGCGGCCGGGGCGCGGCAGCGGCAGCGCCTGGACTGGCTCGGCGCCACCCTGGTCACCGCCGCGCTCGTGGGCGTCTCGTTCGGCCTCATCGAGGGCGAGAAATACCACTGGGGCACGATTTACGGCTGGATTTCCATCCCGCTGATCCTCGTGCTGTCGGTGGTGTTCTTCGCCGCCTTCGTCGTCGTGGAGCGACGCAAACAAGGGCACTCCCCGCTGATCTCGTTCCAATTCTTCCGGGATCGCAACTACACGCTGATGGTGCCCGCCACGACCACCGTGTCGCTGGTCATCGTGGGCACGATGCTGCCGATGGCGATGTTCGGCCAGTACGCGCTCGACTTCAGCCCCGCCCAGGTCGGCGCCCTGATGTTCCCGATTTTCGTCACGGTCGCGATCTGCGCGCCGCTCGCCGGGAAACTCGCGGACCGAATAGGCGGGAAACGGGTCTTCCTCGCCGGGCCGGTGTTCTTCGGCGTCGGCATCCTGTGGTTCGTGGGCGTCGCGGACATCGACACGTGGTGGCTGCTGCTGATCCCCGGCCTCCTGCTCGTCGGCATGGGGCTCAGCTGCACCTTCACGCCCTTGAATTCGCTGGCCATGCACAACGTCCCGAAGCAACTAGCCGGATCGGCCTCGGGCATCCTGCACACCGCCCGCCAGTTCGGTTCGGTCATCGGCGGTTCGGTGATGGCCGTGCTGATGCAAGCGTTCCTGGCGTCCGCGGTGACCACCGAGACGGCCTCGCACGTCGGCCAGCTTCCCGCTTCGGACCGGGCATCGTTTGAGGCGTTCGTCGGCAATTCGATGTCCTCGATCGGCAAGGCGGCGGAGTACGCCGGGACGGGCAGCGGTGGCGCGGTCCCTGGTGGTGCGGCCGGGGAGGCGGCTGCGCGGGAGATCTTGCGGGAGTCGGTGGTCAGCGCGGTGCGGCCGACGTTGCTGGTGCTGGCCGGGATTTTGATGATCGCGCTGGTCTGTGCGGCCTTCGCCCGCTCCCCGCGTCGGCAAGCCGTCTGAAAGCCGCTCGCCGCTGTCCGTCCTGAGTGGACGGACAGCGGGTCAGTACAGCGTCACCGGAATGGTTTCGTAGCCGTTCATGTTGAACGTCTTCCGGCGCACGGGCTTGCCCGCGAGGGCGAGCCCGGGGAAACGGTCGAACAGCGAGCCGAAGACGATCCGGCCCTCCAGCCGGGCCAGGCCGGCGCCGAGGCAGAAATGCGAGCCGAACGCGAACGACGCCAGCGGCGGCCGGGGCCGGTCCAGGTCGAAGGCGTCCGGGTTTTCGTAAGCGTCCGGGTCGCGGTTCGCCGAGCCGATCAGGAAGACGACCTCGGTGCCCGCCTCGATCCGGGTGTCGCCGATGACCAGCTGTTCCTCGGCGATACGGCTGACGAACTGCAGCGGCGGGTCGTACCGCAGAACCTCCTCGGTCGCCGCGTGGGCCCCCGCTTCCGGGTCGCGCCGGATCCGGGCGACGACGTCCGGACGGGAGAGCAGCGCGACGCAGCCGTTGCCCAGCATGTTCGACGTCGTCTCGAACCCGGCGGCGAACAGCAGGAAAATCGTCTGCACCAGCTCCGCTTCGGACAGCTCCTCGGTGTCGTCCCGGACGCCGATCAGCGCCGAAGCGAGATCGTCGCGCGGGGACCGCCGGCGTTCCGCCACGAGATCGAGGAAGTAGCGGTGCAGGACCTCGCTGGCTTCGCCCGCCCGTGCGGCCGCTTCCGCCGCGTGGACCGGATCGATGACCAGCAGGAAGTCCAGCACGTGCGGAAGCAGCGCGAACTGGTCGGCTTTCGGCACGCCCACCAGGCTCCCGATGACGTGCATGGGGATCCGCGAGCAGAGGTCCCTGGCCAGATCAGCCTCACGCCCGGCCGATTCCAGGTCCTGGTAGAGATCCGTGACGACCTGGGCGATGCCGTCCGAAAGCGCGGCGACCCGCTTCGGGGTGAACGCCTTGTTGACCAGTCCCCGCAGCCTGCGGTGCCGGGACCCGTTCTCCCACAGCAGCGATTGGTAGAACTGCGCCAGGCCGACTTGGTCGCGCCAGCCCGGATGTTTCCCGTCCCGCCGGCCGGGATCCTGTTTGACCAGACCGGGGAGCCGGAAACCCGAGGCGACATGATCGTATTTGCCGATACAGACCATGTTGAGGCCCGGAATGGCGAACGGCGACTGCTCGCGGAACGCATGGTAGAACTCGTACAGGGCGTCGTCGCGTTCTCGCGCGAACAGAGGACCGATTTCCGGACTGAGATCCGGAGGCGTGCGCACCGCCATTCATTCCCTCCCGGTTTCGTGGGCCGCGTTCAGCCGAGGTAGCCGCCGTCGAGTTCGAGCACGTGCCCGTTGACGTAACTGCTCGCCTCGGTGCAGAAGTAGACGAGGGCGCGGCCGATGTCCTCGCTGTTCCCGGCGCGGCCGAGCGAGATGTTCTCCAGGTACTTCTCCCACAGCCCGGGCACCTTCTGGAGATCCGCTCCCATGCCGACGTCGAACAGGCCGGGGGAGATGCAGTTGACGGTGATGCCGTACCGGGCGAGTTCGACGGCGCTGGTCCGGGTGAGCATCTCGACGCCCGCCTTGCTCGCGCTGTAGGCGGCCGCGCCGGGCATCGGCCGCCGGGCCATTCCGGACGAGATGTTGACGATCCGCCCGCCGCGCTCGGACAGGTACGGGACGGCGGCGTTGGTCAGCAGAAACGTGGCGGTGAGGCAGGTTTCGACGGTCTCGCGCCATTCGCCCGGCGTGAGCTTCTTGACGAACCCGTCGTGCCGCACCGCGGCGTTCGACACGACGATGTCGACCCCGCCGAACGTCTCCGCGGCCGTTTTCAGCGCGGCGGCCACGGACTCCGCGTCCGTGACGTCGGTTTCGCAGTGCCGTACCCGGTCGCCGAAGCGTTCGCGGAGTTCGCCGGTCCGTCCCGGGGTGCGCGAGGCGCACAGCACGCTGGCGCCCTCGGCGAGGAGGGCTTCGGACATCGCGAACCCGAGGCCCTTGTTGCCGCCCGTCACGATCGCGGTCTTTTCGGTGAGTCGTTCTTCCATGCGGGAACCTCGTCGGGTCGGTGCGCCGCCGCGCACGGGTTGGCTATCCGAACAATAGCTGTCCCGGACGTCGGGAGCGCAATTCTAAAAACTCGCTAAAAAGCCGCTTAATCTGCCCGGAACGGGGCCGCGGAAGAGAACTTCCGGCCTCGTTTCGGCAGGTCCTTCGTGGTAGACGTGGTGCGAACTGTGTGAGAGCATACCAGCGCGGATCGCCGATTGCGTACGCGAGAAGCGATCTTCTGGGGCATTTTCGGATTATTGTTTGGGGGAGCGTTTTGGCTGAGAGAACGCGCGCGGCGGAAACGGCGTCCGGCGGGACTGCCCGGCGATCGGCGAAGGGATGAGCCTGGCCAGGGAGGTTCGCGGCGAGCTTCCGCTCAAACCGACTCCCCGCGTCCAGCTGCACTCCCTGACCGGATTGCGCGGCGTGCTCGCCGCGCTCGCGTTCCTGTGCCACTTCACCACGCTCCATCTGCTGCCGCAGGACGGGCACATCCGGTTCGTCACCACGGAAATGGCGTCGATCCTGGTGCCGGTCCAGTACGCCGGGATGAACGTCTTCTTCGCGATGAGCGGTTTCGTGATGGCGTGGGCGGCGCGGCCGGACGACACGGCGCAGGCGTTTTGGCGCCGCCGGTTCGCGCGGCTGTACCCGATTTATTTCGTGACCACGATCCTGGCCGCGGTCGCGTTGTTCGTGCTGCACATGCCGACGTCGATCGGAAACGTGCTGTCGCACGTGTTCCTGCTGCAGGCCTGGGCTCCGGACCAGGGCGTGATCTACGGCGTGAACCCGGTTTCGTGGTCGCTGAGCGTCGAGGTGTTCTTCTATCTCGTTTTCCCGGCGCTGCTCCTGCTGCTGAGCAGGGCGACCGACCGGCTGCTGTGGATCACGATGGCCGTCCTGCTGGTCCTGTCGTGGTGGCTGCCGTTCCTGGTGGGGGATACTTTCACTCTCGCGCATTCGTCTGGCTCCTCGTTTTTCAACCATTCGGAGCAGGGCGGCGAATTCACGTTCTGGTTCACCATGATCTTCCCGGTGTTCCGGCTCATCGACTTCGTCACCGGCGCGGCGGTGGGCATGCTGCTGCGGCGGGGCACGTGGCGCGGGCCGAACATGCCGGTCACGCTGGTCCTCGTCGCGGTCATGTTCGTGATCGACTTCCTGTTCCTGCCCAACCGGATCCAGCGCGTCGGCGGTCTGCTGCCGGTGGTGCTGCTGCTCATGGCGACCCTGTCGCGGGCGGATCTGGCCGGGCGGACGTCGTGGCTGCGGGCTCGCCCGTTCGTCTGGTTCGGCGACCGGTCCTACAGCTTCTACCTCGTGCACGTGCTGGCGTTCCTGCCGTTGCAGCCGGTGTTTTTGCGGCTCTACACGGAAATCGGGTTCATCCCGGCCCCGTCCCTGGACCTTCCGCTGCCGCTGCTGCTGTTCAACCTGCTCCTGTCCTTCAGCATCTGCACGCTCGCGGCCTGGGCGCTGCACAAGTACATCGAAGTGCCGATGTCCCGGCGGCTGCGCAGGGTCAAGAAATGACCGCCGCCGCTCCGGAATACCGTGGAGAGATCTCGTGAAATTCAAAGACCCGATCAAACGCGGCCTGCCCGCCATTTCCCTGATTCTCGTCGCCGAGGCGCTCGACGCCCTGCAGGACCAGAAGGGCGACGAGCGCAAGCGCTACTTGAAAGACACCGCGACCTCGGTCGCGCAGGGCCTGATCGGACTGGGCTTCTCGAGCGCGCTGCGCGCCCTGATGACGATCCCGTACACCTACCTGTACGAGCACGTGGCGCCCAGCAAGCGCAAGCTGCAAAGCCCGCGGGACTGGCTGATCCTGTTCATCGCGGTCGATTTCCTGGTGTACGTCTACCACCGGAACGCGCACGAGCGGCGGCTGCTGTGGGCCGGGCACCAGGTGCACCATTCGAGCGACTACGTCAACGTCTCGACCGCGTTCCGCCGCAAGTGGTCGCAGTGGTTCGAAAAGCTGGTCTGGGCGCCGCTTCCGCTGCTGGGCTACCCGCCGCAAGCCGTCTTCTACATGCACGCCTACCACCTCGTCTACGGCGTGTTCGCGCACATGGACAAGATCGAGCGGATGCCGCGCTGGTTCGAGAAGGTTTTCGTTTCGCCGTCGCACCACCGCGTGCACCACGGCGTCGAGCCGAAGTACCTCGACAAGAACTACGGTTCGATCCTCATCATCTGGGACAAGCTGTTCGGCACGTTCCAGGAAGAGGAGGAGCGGCCTACGTACGGCCTGACGAAGCCGGTGCCGACCGAGAACGTCGTCGGCCTGCAGACGTTCGAGTTCAAGGACCTGTGGCGGGATGTCCGCAAGGCGCGGAACGCGCGGGAACGGGTCAAGTACCTCTTCGGCCCGCCGGGGTGGGAGCCCGGGGACGCGGCCGGTCCGGCCGCCTGAGCCCGGATGAACCGCCAGGAAGAGGGTTGCCCGTGACTTCGGTCGCCGTGCTGGGCTCGGGGCTGTTCGGGATCGCGGCCGTCCGCGGCCTGCGGCGGTCCGGTTTCGAGGCGACCTGGCTGTCCGAGGATCCGGTTCCCGGCGGGTTGTGGCGCGAGGAATCCCGGGCCAGCAAGGTGTATCCGTCGCTGCTGATGATCACGCCCGGGGGAGACTCGGTGTTCGCCGAACACCGGGCGGAACTCGGCAATCCGGACCGGTTCCTGCGCTGGCGCGAGTACGCCGACTACCTTGCCCGGGCCGTACCGGACGGCGACGAGAAGCGCGTTTTCGGGGCTCGGGTGCGGGAATGCCGCCCGGTCGGGGACGGCTGGGAAGTGCACGCGGACGGCGAGTTCGTCGAGAAGTTCGACTGGATCGTCAACGCCACCGGCCGGAACAACCGTCCCAGTGCACTGCCGGTTCCGGCCGAGGGCACGGCCTACCGGTACGTGCACGCCGCGGAGTACCGGGAATTGTCGGACGTCCGGGACGCGCGGTGCCTGGTGGTCGGGCTCGGTCAGTCCGGAGTGGACATCGCGAGCGATCTCGCGCTCCGGGGGAACGAGGTCGACTGCAGTATCCGGTCCAGCAGCTGGATCGTCCCGAAGTACCTTCTCGGCAAACCGGCCCGGGTGTCGCGCGCGTCCGGACTCGCGCGGCGGCTCGGTTCGCCGGTCAAACGCCGGCTCACCCCGCATTTGCTGCGGTTCCTCGTCGGCAGACAGGACGTCTGGGGTCTGCCCGAGCCCGCGGCCGGGGCGATGCCCGTGGTCTCCGACCTGTTCCTGCACGTGCTCCGGCACGGTTTGGTGACCTTGCGCCCGGCGGTCGAGTCGTTGGGCGAGAAGGAGGTTTGCTTCGCGGACGGGAGCGAGGAGCGCTACGACGTCGTCGTGTCGGCAACCGGTTACGAATGGGCTTTGCCGCACCTGCCTGCCGCCGTGGAGGAATCGGTCCGAGATGACGGGCTCCTGCT
Source organism: Streptomyces sp. AA4 (assembly GCF_000158875.1). Taxonomy (NCBI): domain Bacteria; kingdom Bacillati; phylum Actinomycetota; class Actinomycetes; order Kitasatosporales; family Streptomycetaceae; genus Streptomyces; species Streptomyces sp. AA4. The sequence continues at coordinate 1,190,495 of NZ_GG657746.1, forward strand.
GGGAATGGTGCCGCCCGCCGTGGACCGTCTCATCCTGCTCAACGGCTTCCGGTGCAAGGGGGCCGCGATGGCGTGCGCGGAGATCCAGGGCGAGCTGGTGCCGCGCATCGTGCGCGGCGACCTCGCCTCGCTGGCCCGGAACGTCTCTCCGCTGAGCCAAGACCGCGCGCGGGCCGGGTTCACCGGCCCGGAGTACCAGGATTATCTCCGTGGCCACCGTTGAGACGGAGAAGACCGCGCGGCCGGTGCTGCTCGTCGTCGGCGTCGTCACGGTCTTCTTCCTCATTCTGGTCGACGCGTCCGGGACGATCGCCCTGCGTTCGGCGGTCAGCGGCTATTTCGGCGTGGGCGCGGATCGCGCCGGACTGGTGTATGCCTGCTATTTCGTCGCCTACGCCGCGCCGCTGCTGGTCGCGGGCAGGCTCGGCGACCGGTTCGGCCACCGCGGGGTGCTGCTGTGGAGCACCGCGGGCTTCCTGCTGGCGACGCTCGGCGCGAGCCTCGCTGGAACGTTCCCGCTTCTCCTGGTGACCCGCGTCGTCCAGGGACTGCTCGGCGGGATCGCCACTCCGCAACTGCTCAGCCTGCTGAAGCTGCACGTTCCGGCGCGGTTGCGTGGCGCGGCGATGACCGCACACGGCGTGGTGGTCGTGATCGCGTTCTTCGGTGGTCCCGCTTTCGCCGGGGTGAGCACGGTGCTCGCGTCGTGGCGGCTGTTCTACCTCGGCCAGGTGCCGTTGGGGCTGGTCGCGCTGGTCCTCATCGCCGCCGCGTCCGGGCGGGTCCGTCCCGGCGTTGCCGCGCTCGATTCGCCCAGCGCGGTCATGAGTTTCGTCTTCCCGCTGGTGATCTGCGTGGGCCTCCTCGTCGGCGGTGCGAACCTCACCGTCTGCCTGCTGCTGATCGCCGCCGGGGCGGTCGTACTCCTGGTTTTCCTGCGGCGGCAACGCATCCTGCCCGCTCAGACCGTGATCACCCCGCCGCGCTTGTTCGCCGTTCGCGACTTTTCCTACGCTTCGGTCGTCGCCGTGCAACTCGGTTTCGCCACAACCGCGATGCTCGCCGCGGTGATGCAGTACCTGCAGGCGGACCGCGGTCTCGGCGAGGTCGAGTCCGGGCTCATCCTCACGCCGATGGCGGTGCTGGCTTTGCTGTTCGCCCCGGTGGCTGCGCGTCAGACGTCCCGCGACCGGGAGTGGTACCTGGTGCTGGCCGGGTTCGTGTTGTTCGCGCTGTGCATGGGTTTCCTCGCGCTGCGCGGCGGCCCCGGCACGCCGATCGTCGTGCTGCTCGGCCTGTCGGCGGTTTGCGGGATCGCGTCGACCTGCGTTTTCGGAGCGCTGAGCGCGGTTTCGATCCGGGAGGTGGAACCGTCGCTGAGCGGTGCGGCGTCCGGGCTCTACAACTTCGGACGACAGTTCGGTGCGGCCCTCGGCGCCAGCATGACCGTGGTGCTGACGCAGCTGCGGCGGGGCGACGGTTTCTGGAGTTTCCTGCCGGGCACGCACGCCGGGCCCGCGCTGCTGGTGAGCACGGCGGTGATGATCACGGGAGCGATCACCACCGCCGCGGCTCTGCGGGCTCAGCGCGCCCGGCGCGGCTGAGGGATCAGCTTGCCCGACCCGGCGAGAACCGGTCCTGGATTTCCAACCCGCCGAGTTCCGCGATCCCCGCCATGACCTGCCGCGTGAACCGGTGGAGTTCCTTCGGGCTCTTCACGTTGCCCTCCGGCGGCGCGATGGGTTCGCCGATCTCGACCGAGCAGTGGGTCAGTTTGCCCGACAGCAACGCGCCGAGCGAGAAGTCCGCCGTTCCGGTGATCACGACCGGATGCACCGGCACCCCGGTGCGGAACGCGGCCTGCGCGACCCCGGTGTGGCCGCGGTAGAGCAGGCCCGGCCTGCCGCGCGTGCCCTCGGGGAACACGCCGAAGACCTTTCCGGCCTCCAAGTTGGCCACGGAGACGTCGACGGCGTTGAGGCCGCCGATCGTGCCGCCGCGGATTGTGCTGATCTGGCCCTGGCTTTCGAACAGCAGGCGCATCAGCCGCCCGCGGATTCCGGGGGCCTCGAAGTACTCGCGCTTGGCGAGGAACACGATCCGGCGGGGGCACACGAGCGAGAGCAGGAACGGGTCGAACGGGGAAAGGTGGTTGGGGGCCAGGATGATCGGGCCTTCGGCGCTGAGCCGTTCCAGTCCCTTCACCTTCGGCCGGATGATCGCTTTGAGCAGCGGGCCGGGGAAGACGTATTTCAACGCGAAAAACGACGGCCTCAGGTCCCGCTGCCGCCACACGCGCCGCGGAGTCATCATGGTGCGCTCACCTCGTTCCCGGTCGCCGCTGACGACTTCAGCAGCGCGATGATGTCCTGGCCCACCGTGCTCGTGCCGAACGCTTCGAACCGCTGGTCGCGGAACCGGCTCCGGGCGAGGCCGCGCTGGACCTTGCCGCTCGTCGTGCGCGGCAGCGAGCCGACCGGGACGATCTGGATCCCGACCCGGGGGAGGTCGAGCGCCGCGGCGAGTTCCTGGCCCCACGTGTCCAGCACCGCGCCCAGTCCGTCCTCGCCGCGCACCAGCGACCGCGGCACCTCCAGCAGGACCATGGCCTCGTCATGGGTGGAGTGCGCGATGCCGAACGCCGCGGACGGGACGTCGCGCCGCGCGATCTCGGAGAGCTTCCGCTCGATGTCGACGGCGTGGTGCTGGACGCCGTTGCGGCTGATCAGATCGGCCTCCCGGCCGCAGACGTACAGCTCGCCCTCGTGGAAGAACCCGAGGTCGCCCGATTCGTGCCACCAGCGCCCGGCCGGGGCGTCCGCGACGGCCGGGACCGAGCCGATCGACCGGCAGTACGTTCCGGTGAACACGTTCTCCCCGCGGATCAGCACCGAACCGACCGTCCCGTCCGGAACCGGTTCGCCGTCCTTGCGGATTTCGACCTCGCAGCCCACCGGCCGTCCCGAGCTGACCAAGCGGCGGGCCCCGTCGTCCGAACACGGCCGGGCGGTCCCGGCGTGGTCGAGGTCGCGGGCGGAGAAGGCGCGGCTCACCGCTCCGGTGCCGCGCCGGCGTCCGGACACCATCAGCGTGGCTTCCGCCATCCCGTAGCACGGCAGCCAGGCCGACGGGTCGAATCCCGCGGCGGCGAACCGGTCCTCGAACCTCTTCAGCGTCGCGTGGCTGAGCGGTTCCGAGCCGTTGAGCAGCGTCCGGAGCGTCGACAAGTCCCCGGACCAGGCGGCGGGCACGCGGTCGACGCAGAGCCGGTACCCGAAGTCCGGGGCGACGCTGATCGTCGCGCGCACCTGGCCGATCAGGTCGAGCCAGCGGCCGGGACGGCGGATGAACGCCGACGCCGACAGGAAGTACACGCCGAACCCGCGGTACATCGGGAGCAGCAGGGACCCGATCAGGCCCATGTCGTGGTAGAAGGGGATCCAGCCGACGCCGACGTCGTCCGCCGTCACCCCGGTCAGCTCCTCGAGCGAAGCCAGGTTCGCGCCGAGCGCGCCGTGGGTGATCGGCACGCCCTTGGGCGACGACGTGGAGCCCGAGGTGAATTGCACCATCGCCACGCGGTCGGGCGACACCGCGGGTGTGTCCGGCCACGGCTCGGCCGTGCCCAGCAGGTCTTCGACGTAGAGGATCCGTGCCCGGGGATAGTCGCCCGCCTTCTCCGGCGGGATCGCCGTCCGGGACGTGAGGACGACCGCGCCGTCGCTCTCGTTCACGATCCGGCCGAAGCGTTCCTTCGCCCGGGAACCGCCGGACGGCGGCGGCAGCGGCACGGCCGGAACCTCGCGCAGGAGACAGGCGAGGAACGCGTACGCGAATTCGAACTGGTGCTCCAGCGCGAGCACGACGCACGGGCTCGTGATTTCGCCCAGCGCCGCGGCGAGGCGGCGGGCTTGGTCGTCGACCTCCGCGGACGACTTCCGGTCGATCAGGATCTCGTCCCGCTCGAAGTCGCAGAAGGCGACGGAGCCCGCCGAGCCCGCCACGTTCGCGGTCCACCGGTCCAGGAACATCTCGTGCATGGGGCTACGCCTTCTCGTTCAGGACGCTGATCGCGGGCCACCCGGCTCGGTCCTCCTGGAGCACGAGTTCGACCACGCGGTCGGCGAGACCGTCCGGACACGCCGTGCGGATGCCCAGCAGGTGCAGCGCGCGCACCGCGGCCAGTTCGGCGATGTCCTTTTGGTGGCTGGTGAGGACGTCCGCGTTGACCTTCAGGAAGCCGCACACCGCACCGAAAAGGTGCGTCCAGACGAGCGCGTACCCGGCGGCCGAGGACCGGTCGCCGCTCCGGGTGCGGTCGAGGTGCTCGCGGAGCGCGGCGGTTTCCCGCCCGCTCATCTCGATCGGCAGCGTGCCGGCGTCGAGGTCGTGGATCAGTTCGAGCAGGATCGGGTTGTCTCCCAGGCTGGTCAGCCGCAGGTCGCGACCGGACGGCTGCCACGCGAGCGGCGGGCTGTCGACGGACACCAGCGGGGCAAGCGCCGCGGGATCGCGTTCCTGGAGCGCGGTTCCGGCCTGTTCGAGGGCGTTGCGCAGGTTGACGTGCGACGTTCCTTCGAAGATCCCGGCGATGTCGTGTTCGGTCGAAAGCTGGTGCAGCCGCCACGCGTACGGCGTGTCGAGGAAACTCCGCGCGCCGAGAACCCGTTGCGCGGCACGGATTCCGCGTTCGGCGAGGAACGGGATCCCGGCCTTGGCGATCGACGACCAGAGCGCGAAACTCTGCGGACGCAGGACGAGCGAGCGGAGCGAGATGTGCGCGAAGAGTTCGCCGAGCGCGGCGTCGAGCGCCATCGACAGGATTTCCTCGCGCACCTCGGGCAGCCGCGAGATGGCCTGCCCGTACAGCTTGCGCCGGTCGGCGTACTTGACCGCGATCGCCAGCGCGCTGTCCAGGCTGCCGAGCGACAGGCCGGAGATCAGCGTGCGGGTGACCTGGAGCGTCTTGAGCACCTGGGCGACCCCGATGGACTCCGGCCCGACCAGCGCGGCCGCCGCGGGTCCCTCGAAGCGGATCCCGCCGAGGTCGTGTCCCCACATCCCGATGGAAGTGGCGGGATCGCCGGCGCGGACCGCGGGGGAGGCGGTCCGGTCGACGAGCAGCACGGACAGCCTGCCCCGGTCCGAACGGGCGAGGGTGGTGCAGACGCTGCCCTTGGCCGCGTTGCCGATCGGCCACTTCTCGCCGCGAAGATCCGCTTCGCCCGGACCGCGCACGCGGTAGGTCGTGCGGGTCGCCTGGAGGTCGCTGCCGGTGTCGCGTTCGGACACCGCGAAGCCGGCGACCCCGCCGTCGAGCAGCCGGGACGCGACGAGCGCCCGCTGCTCCTCGCTGCCCCACAGCCACACGGGGTTCGCGCCCAGCAGGCTGGAGCCGTATTTGATCACCGGCGTGATGGACCGCTGCGAGACCTGCCGGGCCATGACGAAGAGGTCCCAGGGATCCGTCAGGTATCCGCCGAGGGCCGCGGGAACCGTGTACTTGCCGAACCCCGCGCGCAGGGCGGCTTCCTCGACCTCCCGCGGATAAACCCGCCGGTCGAACCGGTCGTTGAGGGCGTGCAGCCCGCACGGATTGTCCTCGGCGAAGAAATCGCCGAGGTCGATCGACGGCCGGGCGGTGCTGGCGATGCTCATGGGAGACCTCCCGCCGCCTTGCCGACGGCCCGCGCCAGGGACATCAGCGCGGGCATCGGGCGGGCGTAGACGGTGATTTCGCGGACAAGTCCATTGTGGACGGTGAGCACGTCCATTCCGTGCACCGTCTTGCCGTCGACCGAGGCGGTGAACCGCAACGCGTGCCGTTGCGCGGCGCCGCTCTCGTCCGACATCGGCGGGTACGGGTACCGGATTTCGTCGAGGGCGATCGACAACGCCGTCAGCAGCCCCATCACCGCCGCCCGGCCCTGGTAGGGCTTGGGCATGACCGGGCTGTGCAGGACGACGTCGTCGGCCAGCAGGCGTTCCAGCGCGGGCAGGTCGCCGGCGACCGCCGCCTCTTCGAACGCCGCGCAGATCGGGATCGTTCGCGTCACTCCGGCAGCTCCAGGGCGACCTTGTCCGCCAGCTCGCGCACCGTGCGGACTTCCGCGAGCTTCTGCGGATCGAGTTCGACGTCGAGTTCTTCCTCCAGATCGGTCACGATGCTGAGCAGGTAGACCGAGTCGACGCCGTAGTCGCCGAGGGGCCGGTCGACGTCGACCGCCGAGTCCGGGAGGTCGAGGTAGTAGGAAGCGCGCCCGACGACGAACTTGGTGATCCGCTCCCGAACCGCGGTTCCGGACGTGTCGATGTGTGTCATTGGAATAGTCCTCCCTTGTGGTGCTGTCCCCCAGCGGTCGCGTCCACGAGCCGGTGCCCGGCGCCGGGCAACCCGAGCAGGGCGTCCGCGACCACTCGTACTTCGTTCAGGACCTCGTGCCCCGCGGTCGGCCGGGCGGCCGAGAACTGGAACGAGGTGAATCCCTCCAGCGGGGCGCCGAGCGCGAAAAACTCCGGCGCCTCGGTTCCGTCGGCGGTCACGACCTGGAAGCGGTCGTTCACCACGACGCCTTCGTAGCCGGGTTCGCGTCCGGTGCTCAGCTGCCCCTTGCCGAGCAGCCGCGAGGTCAGCGTGGCTCCCGGCGCGAGTTCGCTCGACGCGGCGATGCGGCCGCGGAGGAAGTGGCCGGACTCGGCTGCCGCGCCCGGGAACTGCTGCGGCAGCACGTCCACGACGCCGCTCGCGACCAGGGCTTGCACGCGCCGGGTGGATTCGAGGCTCGCCCCGTTCACGCATTTGCCGATCATCGGGAAAAGGCGGCTCCGGACGGCGCGGTCCTGGCCCGCGCTGAGCACCCGCCGGTCGCAGAGCCGCTGGATGGCCGGGCGGAACCGGCGGAGGACGACTTCGAGCGCGGTGCACAGGACGTCGCCCGCGAGCCCTCGCCGCGCGGTCCGCACCGAACTCTCGATCAGCTCGCCGATCGGCGGCCGCGGACGGCGGTCGAGCACGTAGACCTGGAACAGCGGATGCTCGGTGACGCGGGGGAGGGCGCGGGGCAAGTGCCGGTCGACGGCTTCGGCCACCCGGGCCCAGTCGTCGAGCGCGCTCAGGTCGCGCAGTTCGTCCAGCCGCCCCGGCAGTTCCGCGAGGTCAGCCGAGAGCGACGCAGCCGCGTGCACGACGACGATCTCCGACAGGATCCTGGTGCGCAGCGCCTCGGCGGTCAGGCCGTGGTTCGCCGCGTCGAGGAAAACCGGTGCGCAGTCCGGCATCGGCCGGTCCGCGTCGAACGGGCGCGGCAGCGGAAGCAGCCCGCTGGGGCTGACCATCGCGATCCGTCCCGGTTCCGCGCCCGACGGCTCGTACCGGTATCGCCCCGCGTGCGGGACGAAGCGCCCGCCCCGGCCTTCGGTGAGATGCAGGGCCAATTCGATCGCGCTGAGCCCGGTGCCTTCGATCGTGACGGTGCTGCCCGGAAGCGGGGAATCCGGCCAGGGATAAGGAGTGGGGACGCGGTCGGTCAGCGCCCGGTGCCCGGCCTCGTGGCCGACCAGGAGCACGACCGCGCCGACCTCGAACGTTCCTTCGCCGGGCGTCACGATCGTGAACGGTGCCCGGCCCTGCTCGGCTTCGATGTCGGTGACCAGCGCGCGCACGAGCCGGACCGCGATCCCGTGCCGTTCGGTCAGTTCGCGCCGTGCCCGCTCGAAAGCGCCGATCAGCGCGGAACCGTGCTGCGCGCGCACCGCCCACGACCGCGATTCCCCGCCGGAACCGTTCTCCGCCAGCCACGCGAAGAGCGTCTGCTCGCGGGGGCCGAGGGAAAGCCCTTCGGCCGAGCGGTTGAGGACGGCGTACGCGGGCAGGGCCGGGTCGTGGACCCAGCCCGCGCCGAACTCGCCGACGGCGTTGAAGACGACGACCTCGCCGAACCACGGCGTCGCGCCCTCGTCGAGCAGCTGGACCAGGCTCTGCAACAGGTACGTCGCCCGCGGCCCGCCGCCGACGAGCGCGATCGCCGGGCCGCTCATCCGACGCTCTCTTCGAGCGCGTCCGCCAGCCGGTCGAGATCCTCGGCCGTGATGGCGCCCATGGTGCTGATCCGGAAGCAGGATCCGGCGTATTCCCCTTGTGCCGCATAGGCGCGCAGGCCGCGCTGGGCCAGGTGTGCGGAAAGCGAAGCGAAGGTGTGTCCCTCCGGCAGCCGCGCCATGGTGAGCGCGCTCGCCGGTTCGACGCCGTCGAGGACCGGCCACAGCCCGAGCGCGGCCAGCCGTTCCCGGAGCTGTTCGCTGCGGCGGCGGTACCGGAGGTTGCGCTTCGGCCACCCGCCCTCGGCCTGCAGGTCGTCCAGCGCCGCGGAAAGACCTGCGGCGACCTGGGTGGGGAGGGTGAACGCGAGATCTCCCGCGGTCTGGTGGGAGACGTGCTTGCCGAGGTCGAGGGTGATCGGGGCGCGGACTGGGGGAGCGGCTTCGGGAATTTCCCGCGGCCGCAGGCAGATCGCCAGCCCCGGCGGCGCTTCGAGCGCCTTGTTCGAGCACGTGGCCCACCAGGTCCGGACGCCGGACGGCACGGTCAGATCCTCGCCGGCGAAGCTGCTGACGGCGTCCACGACGAGGTCAAGACCTTCGGCGGCGCACAGCGCGGCGGTGCCCGACAGATCGTTGAGCGTGGCGGTGGACGTGTCGTGGTGCACGATCGCCAGGCGGTGCGTTCCCGGTCGAAGGCCGGACCGCACGACGTCGGTGAGCGGTTCGCCGGGTCGGAAGCCGATCTCGTAAACGGGATAGCCCACCGCGGCAAGGGTTTGCGCCATGCGCGACCCGTACGGTCCGCCGACCACGACCGCGGTGTCGCCACCCTCCCGGGCGGCGTCGAGCACGATCGCGTCCACTGCGGTCGCGCCTGATCCGGCGAAGACCGCTGCTTCGTGGGTGGCGCCCAGCAACGGTTCGTACACCAGGGGAAGCCGGGCGCGGATCGTGCCGAGGAGGGACAGGAAGTCGGGGTCGCGGTGCCCGATTTCGGGCCAGGCAAGGGTTTCCCGGACGCTCGGGGCGAGCGACACCGGACCGGGGTTGAACAGCGGACGCTGGGGCCAGGGCGCGGTCGTCATCCGGCGTTCACCGCCGACGCGGCGAAGCGGGCGCCTTGTTCGCGCGGCCCGAGCCGCGGCCTGCCGACGGGAACGACGTCGCCCGCGCGTGCCTTCAGCACGCACAGATGCGGGCCGGGCGCGGTGGCCGCAAGGGAGCGGTTCAGCAATTCCTCCGCCTTTTCGAGACTGTCGGCGGTTCCGGTCGACGGGTAGCCGACCGACCTCGCGATGCCTTCGAAGTCGACCCCGCCGCTGAGGCTCGGTTGCGCACCCGTCGAGTCGTAGGCGCCGTTGTCGATGACGACATGCGTGATCGGGACGGTCGCGTAGCGCGCGAGCGCCACCATGCTTTCCAGGCGCATCAGCAACGCTCCGTCCCCGTCCAGCACCACCAGCCTGGTCCGCGGCGAGCCCAGCGAGACGCCGAGGGCGAGGCTGGGCACGCAGCCCATCGAGCCGACCATGTAGAGGTCCTCGTCCCGGGCCTCGATGGATTCCAGCTCGCGGCCGGACATGCCGGTCGTGGCGATGACCGAGAGGTCGTGGCCCTGCCGGAGCCGGGCCAGCAGTTCGATGTAGGCCCGCCGGTTCGGCAAGGTGCCCGAAGACGGTTCCGTGCGCTGCTTCTCGAAGACGCCCTTCGGGACGAGCCAGGCATGGCTCTGTCCCTTGTGGACAGACTGGGCGGCTTCCTCGGTCGCGGCGAGCAGGGAATCGTGGTCCTCGACCACGGTGTGGCCCACGCCGATCGCGTCGAGCACGCCCTCGGTCGCCGCGCCCATCAGCCGGTGCTGCGGTTCGTCGCTCGTACCCGGACGGCCGCGGTAACCGACGACGAGCAGCAACGGCACCCCGAAGGTGGCCGCCAGCGACGTCAGCGGGTTGACGGCGTTGCCGAGGCCGGAATTCTGCAGGTACACGGCGGACCGTTTCCCCGTCAGCCGGGCACCGGCCGCGACCGCGACCGCCTCGCCCTCGTTGGTGCTCAGGATGTGCTGCGGCACCAGGGTGTCGAGGTCCCGCAGCCACGGGGCCAGCAGCGAGCACGGGACGCCCGCCACGAGATCGACGGCCCCGAGCGCCTTTTCGACGGCGGAGTGGAACGACTCCGCGGCGAGGTGGTCAACGGTCACCTGACGTAGCTTTCGAACAGCGCCGAGACCTCGTCGAGGCGTTGCAGGGCGAAGACTTCCTTCACCGGGGCGATCTCGTCCTCGACGTCGCGGCTGCTCCCGTTGGCGCGGATCTGCGTCAGCACGCGCTTGACGGCCGCGATCTGGGACCGGATCCCCTGGTTGGCGTAGATGGCCAGGGAGAACCCGGCCTCGCCGAGTTCCTTGGTGGTGAACTCGTAGTAGGTCGTCGGCACGCAGACGAGCGGCGTCGGCGAGGTCCACCGTTCGGCGAACTCGAGGAGTTTCTCCGCGTGCTTCGTCTTGTCGTGGACGAGCACGGCGTCGGCGCCCGCTTCGGCGTAGGCGAGGCCGCGTTCGAGGGCCTCGTCGACGCTCGCGCCCGCGATCAGGGCCTCGGTGCGCGCGATGACCTGCTGCTGCTCGACGACCTTGCAGTCCAGCATCGCCTCGACCTTGCCCGCCATGGTCGCGGCGGGGATCAGGGCGTGGCTGTGCTCGACGAAGCTGTTCATCTTCGGGAACGTCTTGTCCTCCAGGCAGAGGCCGTAGACGCCCGCCGCGAAGTAGTGCTGCGCGGTGTGCCAGGCGTTGACCGCGTTGCCGTATCCCGCGTCGCAGTCGACGATCACGGGCAGGGAAGTGGCCCGCAGGATCGCGCTCACCGCTTGCGCGGACTCGGTGCGCCCGACGATGTCGGCGTCCGCGAGCCCGAGCGATGCCGAGATCTCGAGGCCGCTCGCCCAGACGAAGTCGAAGCCGGCCTCGTCCACCAGGCGCGCGCTCAGGCCGTTGTGCGCGCCCGCGGCGGTCAGGATGTGTTCGGTGTCTTTGATCGGCCGCCATTTCCGGTCAGCGGCAATGGCGTGGATATTGTCGAACAAAACTTCCCCCGGTGGTTGCGGTGTGAAACCAGACGCGGCTGAGCTGCTCCCCCGTTCGCAGCTGTTCCCGGGCACATTACTTGACCGGCGGCCGGTTAGTCGAGCATTCATTTCGCAATGATCGGGAACGCGTCCTCGCGGCGGCGGCGCTTTCCTCGCCGGTAAGGTCGGCGGCATGAGATTCGGGCCGGTTTACTCGCCAGTCATCGCGCTCGCGCGCACCCTCTTCGCGCTGCAGGGATTGCGGTTCGCCAAGATCGGGACGGAGCACATTCCGGACGAGGGCGGCGCGGTGCTCGCGATGAACCACATCAGTTTCTTCGACTATGCCTACGTCGGGCTGTCCGCGCTCGAGCGCGGCCGGGTGATCCGGTTCCTGGCCAAGAAGGAGGTCTTCGACAACCCGGTGGCGGGCCCGCTGCTGCGGTCCATGAAGCACGTCCGGGTCGACCGCTCGGCGGGTGCCGGGGCCTACCGAGCGGCGGTGTCCGCGCTGCGCGACGGCGAGCTGGTCGGGGTCTTCCCGGAGGGGACGATTTCCCGGAGTTTCGAGCTCAGGCCGTTCAAATCGGGTGCGGTGCGCATGGCGCGGGAGGCCGGCGTGCCGATCGTCCCGGTGATCGTCTGGGGCTCGCACCGGGTGTGGGCGAAGGATCTTCCCAAGCGGCTGGGCCGGAGCCGGACGCCGATCGTGGTGCGGGCGGGAGCGCCGGTGGCGATGGCCCCGGACGCCACCGTCGCCGAGATGTCCGCGCAGCTGAAGGAGGTCATGCGCACGATGCTGCACGAGGTGCAGGAGTCGTATCCGGAGCTGGCCGGCGACGACGCGAGGTTCCTGCCCGCGCGCCTCGGCGGGACGGCGCCGACTCTCGAGGAGGCCGAAGAACTGGACCGGGCGGAAGCGCAAGCGCGGCGCGCGCGCCGGGCGGCGAAGGCATGACCGCATTTCGGCTAATGCGCAGGCAAGGTTTTAGCGAGGTTTTAGGCAAAGCCGATTAGTCGCGTTTTAGCGGGTGCTAAGAAGATATTACTAGGGTCGGCTCCGAAGACTGCCCGGAGGATTCGGAGTGCGTGTGACGACCCTGGAAAATGCCGCGGGCGAAGTCGCGGTGATCGGAATGTCGTGCCGGCTGCCCCAGGCTCCCGATCCGGCGGCTTTGTGGCGGCTGCTGCGCGACGGCGGGAATGCGATCGCCGATCCGCCGCCCGGCCGGGAGCCGGGGCTGGCCCGGGGCGGCTTCCTCGACGCCGTCGACACTTTCGACCCGGCGTTCTTCGGCATCTCGCCGCGCGAGGCGGCGGCGATGGACCCGCGGCAGCGGCTCGTGCTCGAACTGGCGTGGGAAGCGCTGGAGAACGCGGGGATCGTGCCGCGCGCTCTGCACGGCACCGACCTGAGCGTCGTCGTCGGCGCGATCGGCGACGACTACGCCGCGATCACCCACGGGCTCGGCGAACGCGCGACGACCCGGCACACGCTCGCCGGCACGCAGCGGGGCATGCTCGCCAACCGGGTTTCGTACCTGCTGGGCGCGCGCGGGATCAGCATGACCGTCGACACCGCCCAGTCGTCGTCGCTGGTGGCGGTGCACCTCGCCTGCGAAAGCCTCCGCAGCGGGGCGAGCACGCTCGCGCTCGCCGGCGGCGTGAATCTGAACCTCGCGCCGGAGACGACGGCAGCGGTGGCCGAGTTCGGCGCCCTGTCGCCGGATCACCAGTGCTTCACCTTCGACGAACGGGCCAACGGCTACGTGCGCGGCGAGGGCGGCGGGCTGGTGGTGCTCAAGCCGCTCGCGCGGGCCCTCGCGGACGGCGACCGGATCCACGCCGTGATTTCCGGCAGCGCGGTCAACAACGACGGCGAGACCGAGGCTCTCGTCGTGCCGAGCGCCGACGCTCAGCGGGACGTCATCCGCGCGGCGCACGCGCGAGCGGGCCACGATCCCGCCGCGGTGCAGTACGTGGAGTTGCACGGCACCGGGACGCGACGCGGCGATCCGATCGAGGCGGCGGCGCTCGGTGCGGCACTGGGCGAGGGGCGGGACGAACCGATCGAGGTCGGATCGGCCAAGACCAACGTCGGGCACCTCGAAGGCGCCGCCGGGATCGTCGGCCTGATCAAGACCGTGCTGGCGATCCGGCACCGGGTGCTGCCCGCGAGCCTGAACTTCGAGCGGCCGAACCCGGACCTCCCGCTGGCCGCGCTCAACCTCTCCGTGCGACGGGCGACCGGGCCGTGGCCGCGGCCGGACCGGCGGCTGGTCGCCGGGGTGAGTTCGTTCGGAATGGGCGGGACGAACTGCCACGTCGTGCTCGCCGAAGCACCAGCCTCGGCTCCCGAAGCACCAGCGGAACGCGGCGAGGCACCGGCGTGGTGGCTGGTGTCGGGCCGGGACGAAGCCGCGCTGCGGGCACAGGCTCGGGCGCTGAACGAAGCCATTTCCGAGGACACCGACGAAATCGAGGTCGCCCGCGCGCTGGCGACCACCCGCACCCATTTCGCCCACCGCGCGGTGATCGTCGGCTCCGGCCGCGACGACCTGCGCGCTGGACTCGCCGCGCTCGAGTCGGGCGAGCGTCCGGGCTCCCTGGTCGTCGGCACCGCCGTCGAACCGGGCGCGCCCGCGTTCCTGTTCACCGGCCAGGGTTCGCAACGGCCGGGGATGGGCAAGCGGCTCGCCCAGACCTATCCGGTGTTCGCGGAAGCCCTTGACGAGATCTGCGGGCATTTCGACCAGTACTTCGACCGGCGGCTGCGGACGCTGATGTTCGCTGACGAGGGAACGCCTGACGCGGCGCTGCTCGACGAGACGCACTACGCCCAGGCCGCGCTGTTCGCCTTCGAGGTCGCGCTGTTCCGGTTGTTCGAGCACTGGGGCGTGCGTCCCGCGGTGCTGCTGGGGCACTCGATCGGCGAACTGGCCGCTGCGCACGTCGCCGGAGTGTTCGGGCTGACGGACGCCTGCGCACTCGTCGCCGCACGCGGGCATTTGATGTACGCGCTGCCTGCCCGGGGCACGATGCTCTCGGTCTCGGCGAGCGTGGACGAGGTGCGGCCGTTGCTCCTCGGCCGCGAAGCCGAGATGAACATCGCTGCGGTCAACGGTCCAGCTGCGACCGTTGTTGCCGGAGACGACGACGCCGTCGCCGCGCTCGCAACGGCGCTCGAACAGCGCGGGCACCGGACGAAGCGGCTTCGGGTGACCCGTGCCTTCCACTCGCCGCACATGGACGCCATCCTGGACGACCTCCGGGTGGCGGCTGCCGAGGTCCAGTACGCGCCGCCGCGCATCCCGGTCGTGTCGAACCTGAGCGGAGAGCTAGCCGCGGGCAGCGACCTGACTTCCCCGGAGTACTGGGTGCAGCACGCGCGACGCGCGGTGCGGTTCCACGACGGCGTTCGCGGTCTGCTGGCCTCCGGCACGAATACGTTCGTCGAACTCGGCCCGGACAGTGTGCTCAGCGTCGCCGGTCGGGCCGCTGCGGACGGGAAAGCGATGTTCGTCCCGGCAGTGCGCCGGCATCTGGACGAAAGCACGGCGGTCAGCCTCGCTCTGGCACGGCTGCACGTGCACGGTCTCGCGCTGGACTGGACGCGGCTGCTCGGGACCTCTCGGCTCGAACTGCCGACCTACCAGTTCCAGCGACAGCGGTACTGGGTGGGCGAATCGGTCGAAACTGCCACCGAAACGCTTGTCCCGCAGGCAAACCCGGACCGCGACCTGCTCGACGTGGTCCGTACGGCGGTGCGCGCGGTCCTGGGCTTGGCGCCTGGGGACGCGGTGGACCCGGCGGCCGCGTTCAAGGACCTCGGGTTCGACTCCCTCGGCCTGCTGGAATTGCGTGACCGGCTCGTCGAGCTGACCGGTTCGCCGCTCGACGCGACCGTGCTCTACAACCACCCGACCCCGGACGCCCTGGCCCGGCACCTGCGCGGCGGTCAGGACACGGCAGTGCCCGTAGTAGCCGCCCCGAGTGTCCCGGTGCACGACGACGCGATCGCGATCGTCGGGATGGGCTGCCGGTTCCCGGGCGGGGTGAACTCGCCGGGGGAGCTGTGGGACCTGGTGGCGGAGGGCCGCGACGCGATAGGCGGTTTTCCGGTGAACCGGGGCTGGGATCTGGGCGGATTGTTCGATCCGGACCCGGGCCGGGCGGGCCGGTCGTACGTGCGGGAAGGGGGTTTCCTGCCGGACGCGGACGAGTTCGACGCGGAATTCTTCGGGATCAGCCCGCGCGAGGCGCTGGCGATGGATCCGCAGCAGCGGCTGCTGTTGGAGGTCGCCTGGGAGACGTTGGAACGCGCCGGGATCGACCCCGCTTCGCTGGCCGAAAGCCGCACCGGAGTGTTCGTCGGGGCGACCGCTCAGGAGTACGGCCCGGGGCTTTCCGCGGGTTCGGACGGATTCGCGCTCACCGGTGGGACCACGAGCGTCGCCTCCGGCCGCATTGCCTACGCACTGGGGCTGCACGGCCCGGCGCTGACGGTGGACACGGCGTGCTCGTCGTCGCTGGTGGCGATTCACCTTGCGACACAAGCGTTGCGGCGCGGCGAGTGTTCGCTGGCACTGGCGGGCGGCGTGACCGTGCTGGCCACGCCGGGGATGTTCGTGGAGTTCAGCAAGCAGCGCGGACTGGCCCCGGACGGCCGGTGCAAACCGTTTGCCGCGGCCGCGGACGGGACGGCCTGGGCGGAGGGCGCGGGAATCCTTGCGCTGGAACGACTGTCGGACGCGCGGCGCAACGGCCACCACGTGTTGGCTGTGGTGCGGGGGAGCGCGATCAACCACGACGGAGCCAGCAATGGCTTGACCGCGCCGAGCGGCCGGGCACAGGAACGGGTCATCCGGGATGCCCTCGCGGATGCCGGATTGTCCTTTGTGGACGTTGACGTCGTGGAGGCGCACGGCACCGGCACGACGCTGGGCGATCCGATCGAAGCTAACGCGATTCTGGCGACCTACGGCCAGGAACGGGACCGTCCGTTGTGGCTTGGTTCGCTGAAGTCGAACATCGGGCACGCGCAGGCGGCCGCGGGCGTGGGCGGGGTGATCAAGTCCGTGCTGGCGATGCGGCACGGGGTCCTGCCGAAGACGTTGCATGTCGACGCGCCGAGTCCGCACGTGAACTGGAGCGCGGGTTCGGTAAAGCTGCTGACCGAGCCGGTGGAGTGGGAGAGCGAGGGCCCGCGACGGGCGGCGGTGTCGTCGTTCGGAATCAGCGGCACCAACGCGCATCTCGTTCTCGAACAGGCCCCGACGGAACCGGAAGCACCGGAAACGCCCGCCCCGGCGCACCCGTTGCCGTTCGTGCTGAGCGCGCGCGCCGACTCCGCGTTGCGGGCGCAGGCCGAGCGGTTGCTCGACCGGCTCACCCCTGACGACAACCTCGCCGACCTCGCCTTCTCGCTGGCTACCACCCGAACCTCGCACCCGCGGCGCGCGGTTCTCGTCGCGGAGGACCATGACCAGCTCCGGGAACGGCTCACCGCTCTCGCGCGCGGGGAAAACGCGGCCGGGGCAGTTCCGGCCAGCGGCAAGGTCGTGTTCGTGTTCCCCGGCCAGGGCACGCAGTGGGCGGGCATGGCGCGGGAACTCCTGTCGGCGTCCCCGGTGTTCGCCGCGTCGATCGAGGCCTGCGAGCGGGCGCTCGATCCGTTCGTGGCCTGGAAGCTGACCGACGTCCTGCACCAGCGGGCGGACGCGCCGTCTCTGGACCGGGTCGACGTCATCCAGCCGGCGCTCTTCGCGGTGATGGTCTCGCTCGCCGAACTGTGGCGCGCGTTCGGCGTCCATCCCGCGGCCGTGGTCGGGCACTCCCAGGGAGAAATCGCCGCCGCGTACATCGCCGGGGCGCTCAGTCTTTCCGACGCCGCCAAGATCGTGGCACTGCGCAGCCGGGCGCTGGTCGCGCTCGGCGGACGGGGCGGCATGGCGTCGGTCCAGCTGGCCGCGGCCGCCGTGCGGGAGCGGCTGGCCGCCGCGGGCGGGGCGCTGCAGGTCGCGGTCGTCAACGGTCCATTGTCGACGGTCGTGGCCGGTCCGGCGGAGGCGGTCGACGAGTTCCTCGTCGCCTGCGAACGCGACGGCGTGCAGGCCCGGCGGATCGCGGTCGACTACGCCTCGCATTCCGCGATGGTCGAGGAGATCGAGGCGGAGCTGGCCACCGTGCTCGACGGCACGCAGCCCTCCGCCTCGCGGATCCCGTTCTACTCGACGGCGACCGCGTCCGTGCTGGACACCACCAGCCTGGATGCCGATTACTGGTACCGCAACCTGCGCGGCACCGTCGAGTTCGAACGCACGACACGGCTGTTGCTCGAAACCGGGCACACGACGTTCATCGAATGCGGCCCGCATCCGGTGCTGGCCTCGGCGCTGCACGAAACCGCCGAGGCGGCGGGCGCGGCCGCGACGGTCCTCGGCTCGCTGCGTCGCGACGACGGCGGCCTCGACCGGTTCTTCGAGTCCCTCGGCCAGGCTTACGGCCACGGCCTCCCGGTCGACTGGACTGCCGCGCTCGACCCGGCCGCTAAGCGGGTCGACCTGCCGACCTACGCCTTCCAACACGAGCGGTTCTGGCTGGACGCCGGACGCGACGCCGACCCTTCCTCGCTCGGGCTTTCGCCCGCGGAACACCCGATGCTGGGCGCAGTGGTCGAACTCGGGGACGGCGACGGCGTCGTCTGCACCGGGAAGCTGTCGACGCGGTCCGTCCCGTGGGTGGCCGACCACATGGTGTTCGGCACGGTCCTGGTGCCGGGGACGGCGTTCGTGGACCTGGTGCTCGAAGCGGGACGCCACGTCGGCTGCGACCGGATTGCCGAGCTGACCCTGCCCGCGCCGCTGCCGCTTTCCGGCGAGGACGGCGTCCGGCTGCAGGTCCTGGTCGGTGCCGTCGACGGCGGCCGACGCCCGGTGACGGTGTACGCCGAATCCTCCGACGGCAGGCAGGTGCACGCGGTCGGAACGCTGGCCAGCGGCGGTGCCGACGCAGTGTCCACTATGGACTGGCCGCCGCGCGGGGCGGAGCGGATGAACCTCGACGGGGTGTACGACCGCCTCGCCGACAGCGGATACGACTACGGCCCCGCCTTCCAGGGCCTGCGCGCGGCCTGGCGACGCGGCGACGAGATCTTCGCCGAGGTGGAGACCCCGGCCGACAGCATCGGTTCCGGCGTACACCCGGCGCTCACCGACGCGGCCCTGCACGCGGTGGTCCTCGGCATGGACGAGCCAGTTCTTCCCTACGCGTGGCGCGATGTCCGCTTCACCGGAGTACCGGCGGCGAAGCTGCGCGTGCACAGCACTCCTGTCGGTGCTGGCACCGTTCGCCTGGTCATGACCGACGACGAAGGCCAGCTCGTGGCCGAAGTCGGTTCCCTGGCGCTGCGGCCGTTTTCGCCCAGCCTGCTCGCGGAAGACAGCAGGAGGCTGCTGCGGATGACGTGGCCGGTGCTGGCCGCCACGGATCGCCGCGCCGAGGCACCGGATGCGGTATTCGTCTGCGAGCGTGGGCAAAGCGTCGCGGCGGCGACCACGTGCGTTCTCGAACGGCTGCAGGCCTTCCTGGCCGAAGACCAGACCGGCGGCAAGCTGGCCGTCGTCACCGAGGGCGCAGTGTCCACTTCGGACGCAGACCGGGACGTCGACCTGGCCGGTGCGGCGGTCTGGGGCCTCGTGCGATCCGCGCAAGCCGAAAACCCCGGCCGATTCGTCCTGCTCGACCGCGACTCCGGCACCGCCGACCTGACCGGGGCGCTGGCCTCCGGCGAGCCGCAACTGGCGGTGCGCGACGGGGAACTCCGCGTACCGCGGCTCGCCCCGGCCGCCGGAACCAGTCGCCAGCTCGATCCCCATGGCACCGTTCTCGTCACCGGCGGCACCGGCACGCTCGGCGGATTGCTGGCCCGCCACCTCGTGGCCCGGCACGGGATCCGCCACCTCCTGCTGCTCAGCCGCCGGGGCACCGCCCCCGAACTGCAGGCCGAGCTGACCGCACTCGGCGCGGACGTCACGATCAAGGCCTGCGACGCGGCCGACCGCGACGCATTGGCGAAGGTTCTGGCAGACGTTCCCTCGGCCCATCCGCTCACCGCGGTCGTGCACGCCGCCGGGGTCCTGGACGACGGAATCCTGTTGTCCCTGTCGGAGCACCGCCTCGACACGGTCCTGCGACCGAAGGCCACCGCCGCCTGGAACCTGCACGAGCTCACGCGGGACCACGACCTGGCCGCGTTCGTTCTGTTCTCGTCGGTCGTCGCCACCGTCGGCGGCCCGGGGCAGGCGAACTACGCCGCGGCCAACGGTTTCCTGGACGGGCTCGCCGTCCGCCGCGCGAGCGAGGGCTTGCCCGCCGTTTCGATCGCCTGGGGCCTGTGGGCCGACGCGAGCGGGATGACCGGTGCCATGGCCGAACTCGACATCGCGCGGATGGGTCGGCGCGGCATCGCGCCGTTGCGTGCCGAGGACGGTCTCGCCCTGTTCGACGAGATCCTCGGCATCGGCGAACCGGTCGCCGTTGCGGCGGCACTGGACACGGCTTCCTTGCGTCGGCAGGCACGCACGGACGAGCTGCCGGTGGTCTTCGGCGAGCTGTTCCGCCGCCCGGAGCGGCGGGCGGGCCAGGCCCCGGTCGCGCTCGCCGAATTGCTGGCCGGACGGTCCGAACGGGAACAAGACGAGATCTGCCGGTCCGTCGTCATGACCGAGGCGGCCGCCGTGCTCGGACACGGGAGCGGCGACGCGATCGCCCCCGACCGCACGTTCAAAGACCTGGGCGTCGACTCCCTGATCGGACTGGAGCTGCGCAACCGGCTCGTCGCGGCAACCGGGGTTCGGCTCGCGAGCACCCTGGTGTTCGACTATCCGACTCCGGCCGAATTGGCGGCGCACCTGCGCGCTGAACTCGGTGACCGCGACGTCACGCCCGTGGCGGTCGCCCCGAGTGTCCCGGCGGACGAGGACGCGATCGCGATCGTGGGGATGAGCTGCCGATATCCGGGCGGGGTGACCTCGCCGGAGGAACTGTGGGACCTGGTGGCGGCGGGCCGCGACGCGGTGGGGAGTTTCCCCGAGAACCGCGGCTGGGACCTGGCCGGTTTGTTCGACCCGGATCCCGCCCGCGCAGGCCGGTCGTACGCGCGAGAAGGGGGTTTCCTGTATGACGCGGACGAGTTCGACGCGGAGTTCTTCGGGATCAGCCCCCGCGAGGCGCTGGCGATGGACCCACAGCAGCGGCTCCTGCTCGAAGTAGCCTGGGAATCGCTGGAACGCGCGGGGATCGCACCGAAGTCCTTGCGCGGCAGCGACACCGGCGTGTTCACCGGGGTGATGTACGGCGACTACCGCTCGCGGCTGCCGAAGGTTCCCGAGGATCTCGAAGGCCAGCTCGGCAACGGCAGTCACACGAGTGTCGCGTCCGGCCGGATCTCCTACACGTTCGGCTGGCACGGCCCGGCACTCACGGTGGACACGGCGTGTTCGTCGTCGCTGGTGGCGATTCACCTTGCGGCGCAGGCATTGCGGCGCGGGGAGTGTTCGCTTGCGCTGGCGGGCGGCGTGACCGTGATGGCCACGCCCGCCACGTTCGTGGAGTTCAGTCGGCAGCGGGGACTGTCTCCGGACGGCCGGTGCAAGTCGTTCGCCGCTGCCGCCGACGGCACAGCATTCGGCGAAGGCGCCGGGTTGCTCGTGCTGGAGCGGCTGTCCGACGCGCGCCGCAACGGCCATGATGTGCTGGCCGTAGTGCGGGGGAGCGCCGTCAACCACGACGGGGCGAGCAATGGCCTCACCGCGCCGAGTGGTCCGTCGCAGGAGCGCGTGATCCGGCAGGCCCTTGCGGAGGCTGGTTTGTCCTCTGTGGACGTTGACGTCGTGGAAGCGCACGGCACGGGCACGAAGCTGGGCGATCCGATCGAGGCCAACGCGATCCTCGCGACCTACGGGCAAGAGCGGGACCGTCCATTGTGGCTGGGTTCGCTGAAATCGAACATCGGGCATACCCAAGCAGCAGCTGGCGTCGGCGGGGTGATCAAGGCCGTCCTCGCGATGCGACACGGCGTGTTGCCGAAGACCTTGCACGTGGACGAGCCGAGCCCGCACGTCGACTGGAGCACGGGTTCGGTGCAGCTCCTGACCGAGAAGGTCGACTGGGAGAGCGAGGGGCCGAGGCGCGCCGCGGTGTCGTCGTTCGGAATCAGCGGCACCAATGCCCATCTCATTCTCGATCAAGCCCTGACGGAGCCGGAAGCACCGGAAAGGCCCGCCCCCGCGTATCCGCTGCCGTTCGTACTGAGCGCGCGAACGGCTCCGGCGTTACGAGCACAGGCCGAAACCCTCCTCGGCCACCTGACCCCGGACCACCACCTGGCCGACGTTGCGTTTTCCCTTGCCACCACTCGAAACGTCCACGAGTACCACGCCGTCGTCGTCGCGAACGACCACGACCAGCTCCGGAAACGGCTCACCGTACTCGCGAACACGGAGACGACGACGCGCCCCCACGGCCGGACCGCGGTCATGTTCACCGGACAGGGCGCTCAACGGCCGGGAATGGGACAGCAGCTCTACGAGGCCTTCCCGGTTTTCGCCGCCGCGTTCGACGAACTCTGCGCGCACTTCGACGCGCACCTGGACCGTCCGCTGCGCGAGCTGATCTCCGACCCCGCCGCGCTCGACCAGACCGGCTACGCGCAGCCCGCGTTGTTCGCCTTCGAGGTCTCCCTGTACCGGTTGTTCGAGCACTGGGGACTGGCCCCGGACCACCTGATCGGCCATTCGCTCGGTGAACTGGTCGCCGCACACGTCGCCGGGGTGCTGACCGTCGAGGACGCCACCGCGCTCGTCGCGGCGCGCGGCGCGCTCATGCAGAATCTGCCCGCGAACGGAGCCATGGTCGCGATCGAAGCGGAAGAGGCCGAGGTCCTGCCGCTGCTGGGGCCCGCCGTGTCCGTCGCGGCGGTGAACGGCCCGCGGGCGATCGTCGTCTCGGGCGCGAAGCAGGAGGTCGCGGAAGTCGCCGCGGCCTTCCGGGAGCGCGGCCAGCGGACCAAGCCGCTGAACGTCAGCCACGCGTTCCACTCGGCGCTGATGGAAGACATGCTCGAGGACTTCCACCGCGTCGCGCAGGGCCTTTCCTATGCCCAGCCCAGGATTCCCGTGGTTTCCAACACGACCGGCGAGCTGGTCACGGACGACATCGCGACGCCCGCGTACTGGGTGCGGCACGTCCGGGAGGGGGTGCGCTTCCACGACGGCGTCAAAACGTTGGAGCGCGCGGGTGTCACCACGTTTGTCGAGATCGGCCCGGAACCCGTGCTGACCGCGCTCGGCCGCGAAACGGCTCCCGACGCCGCGTTCCTGTTCACCTCGACCGGCAAGCGATCCGAAACGGAGACGGTGGCTGCCGCGCTCGGCGACTTGCACGTCCGCGGAATCGCGATCGACTGGCCAGCCTTCTTCGCGACCACCGGCGCCCGCCGCACGTCCTTGCCCACCTACCCGTTCCAGCGCCGGTCTTACTGGCTCGACGCGCCCGCGGTCTCGGGCGAACCGTCGGCGATAGGCCAGCACGCGACCGGCCACCCGCTGCTCACGACAGCCGTGCCGCTGGCCGCGGGCGGCCGGGTGCTGACCGGACGGCTGTCCCGATCGGCCCAGCCTTGGCTCGCCCAGCACACGGTCGGCGGAAAAACCCTCGTGCCCAGCACCGTTTTCGCCGAACTGGCGTTGCGCGCCGGCAGCTTGACCGGTGCCGCGCAGCTGCGGGAACTGACTGTGGAAGAGCCCCTCGTCCTGCCCGCCGAGGGCGACGTCCGGCTCCAGCTGACGATCGGGGAGGCGGACGAGGAGGGCAGGCGCGAGATCGGTTTCCACGCCCAGCCCGGATCGGCCGACTCCGGCGAGCCGTGGACCCGGCACGCCACCGGCGTCCTCGCCGCGGGAGAGCACGCCGGGCACGAAGACCTGTCCGCCTGGCCGCCGCCCGGCGCGAGCGAGGTCGACGTCACCGAGCTTTACGACGGGTTGGCAGACAACGGTTACGACTACGGCGAGCTGTTCCGCGGCCTCACCGCCGCGTGGCGACGAGGCGATGAGATCTTCGCGGAAGTTCGGCTGCCCAAGCAAGCCGAGGACGACGGGTTCGCCGTGCACCCGGCTTTGCTGGACTCCGCGCTGCACACCGTGTTCGTGTCCGAGCGCTCCGGCAGCGCGCCCGTCGTGCCGTTTTCCTGGCGCGATACGACATTGACCCGCACCGACGCGACGAATCTGCGCGTCGCACTGTCGCGGTCCGGTGAGCAAACGGTGCGACTGGTGCTCGCCGACGATCAGGGCATGCCGGTCGGTTCCGTCGGCGAACTGCGGCTCAGGCCGATCCGCACCGCCCCGGCGTCGCGGTCGCTGTTGCGGATGGCGTGGCGGCCAACCGCGGCGGGCCACCCGGCGGTCACCGGCGCGGTGCTCGGCGACAAGCCCGACGGGCTGGCGGCGGAGCCCTACCTCGACCTGGCCGCGCTGCGCGAAGTCCTCCGGAACGGCAGCCCGGTGCCGGAGTTCGTCGTGGTGCCGTGCCGCGAAGGCAGCGGAGACGTGCCCGGTGCGACGAGCGCCGCCGTGCACGCCGTGCTCGGCCTGCTGAACGAGTGGCTCGCCGATCCGGAACTCTCCAACGCGAAGCTGGTGGTCGTCACGTCCGGCGCGGTCCGCGCGAAGGCCGACGAGGAACTGGCGAACCTGCCGCAGGCGGCCGTGTGGGGGCTGGTTCGCAGCGCCCAGACCGAGCATCCGGGACGGCTCGTGCTCGCCGACCTCGACGACGACGTGCGCT
The DNA here is from genome assembly GCF_000158875.1 of Streptomyces sp. AA4. Lineage (NCBI taxonomy): Bacteria > Bacillati > Actinomycetota > Actinomycetes > Kitasatosporales > Streptomycetaceae > Streptomyces > Streptomyces sp. AA4. The sequence continues at coordinate 1,214,450 of NZ_GG657746.1, forward strand.
CGTGGCAAGCCCTCGCCGGCGCGGTGGCGGGCGGCGAACCCCAGCTGGCGATCCGCCAAGGCGTCGCGACCGCGGCCCGGCTGGTCCGCACCGCCGAACCGGGCCGCGGCGACGTCCGCGAACCGGACTCGAACGGAACGGTGCTCGTCACCGGAGGCACCGGTGCGCTCGGCTCGCTCGTCGCCCGCCACCTCGTGACCCGATACGGAGCCCGGCACGTCCTCCTGGCCAGCAGGCAAGGCCCCGCGGCACCGGGAGCGGCCGCGCTGGAGACCGGGCTCAAGGCTCTCGGTGCCGAGGCCCGGATAGTCCGCTGCGACACGGCGGACCCGGACGCGCTCGCCGACCTGCTCGCGACCGTGCCGCCGGAAAACCCGCTGACCGCCGTGGTCCACACCGCGGGAGTTCTCGACGACGGGGTGCTGGCCTCGCTCACTCCGGAACGCGTGGACGCCGTCCTGCGGCCCAAGGTCGACGCCGCGTGGCACCTGCACCGGCTCACCGCACACCTGGACCTGTCGATGTTCGTGCTGTTCTCCTCGGTCGCCGGATACGTCGGCACCGCGGGCCAGGCGAACTACGCCGCGGCCAACACGTTCCTGGACGCACTGGCCGAGCACCGGCGTTCGCTCGGCCTCAGCGGCACCTCCGTGGCGTGGGGCCTGTGGGACGGCGCGAGCGGCATGGCGGGAGGGCTCGGCGAAACGGACCGCGCCCGGCTGTCGCGGATGGGCATCGCCCCGCTGAGCGAGGACGCCGGTCTGGCCCTGTTCGACCTGGCCGTCCGCCACGAGGCGGCGGCGCTGGTGGCCGCGCCGATCGACCAGGCAGCCCTGCGCACCGCCAACGGCTCCGTCGTGCCGATGCTGCGCGACCTCGTCCGCGACCGGATCCAGCGGAACCACGCGCCGTCTTCGCCGGGCAAGAGGCTGGCCGGACTGCCGGAGACCGAGCAGTACCGGTCGGTCCTCGCCCTGGTGCGCACCGAAGCCGCCACCGTGCTCGGCTACGACGACGCGTCGGCGATCGAGGCCGGCCGCGCCTTCAGCGAACTCGGCTTCGACTCGCTGATGGCCGTCGAACTGCGCAATCGCTTGACCGCCGCCACCGACGTCACGTTGCCGACGACCCTCGTCTTCGACCACCCGACGCCGGAGGCACTCGCCGGGCACGTCCGCACCATGCTGACCGGCGCGACCGGCCCGGCCGCGGTCCCGCTCACCACGACCCCGGCCGCCAGCGGCGACGACATCGCGATCGTCGCGATGAGCTGCCGGTATCCGGGCGGAGTGACCTCGCCAGAGGACCTGTGGCAGATCGTCGCCGAAGGGACGGACGCGATCAGCGGCTTCCCCACCGACCGCGGCTGGGACCTGGCCTCGCTGTACGACCCCGACCGGACTCGCCCGGGCACGTCGTACACCGCCGAGGGCGGCTTCCTCCGAGACGCGGACCAGTTCGACGCGGATTTCTTCGGGATGAAGGAGATCGAGGCCCTCGCCACCGACCCGCAGCAGCGGCTCCTGCTGGAACTCACCTGGGAAGCGCTGGAACGCGCCGGAATCGACCCGGCGCGGCTGCGCGGCAGCGACACCGGCGTCTTCGCGGGGGTCATGTACAACGACTACGGGGCGCGCCTCATGGCCGATCCGGGCGGTCTCGAGGGCTACCTGAGCACCGGAAGTTCCGGCAGCGTCGCCTCCGGCCGAGTCGCCTACACGTTCGGCTTCGAGGGACCGGCGATCAGCATCGACACCGCCTGTTCTTCGTCGCTCGTGGCGCTGCACTGGGCGTGCCAGGCGATTCGGCAGGGCGACTGCTCGATGGCACTGGCCGGCGGGGTAGCGGTGATGTCGACGCCCGCGACGTACGTGGCGTTCAGCAGACAACGCGGCTTGTCGCCCGACGGCCGCTGCAAGGCGTTCGCAGCCTCCGCCGACGGCACCGGCTTCGCCGAGGGCGCGGGCCTGTTGCTGCTGGAACGGCTCTCCGACGCTCGGCGCGAGGGCCACCCAGTGCTGGCCGTGATTCGCGGAAGCGCGATAAACCAGGACGGCGCCAGCAACGGCCTCCGCGCACCGAGCGGCCGGGCGCAAGAACGCGTGATCCGCCAGGCGCTCGCCAGTTCGGGCTTGTCGCCCGCCGACGTCGACGCCGTCGAAGCGCACGGCAGCGGGACCAGCCTCGGCGACCCGATCGAGGCCAACGCGCTCCTCGCGACCTACGGTCAGCGTCCCGCGGGCCGTCCGCTCTGGCTGGGCTCGGTCAAGTCCAACATCGGGCACACCCAGAGCGCGGCAGGGGTGGCCGGGGTGATCAAAATGATCATGGCGATGCAGCACGGCGTGCTGCCCCGGACCCTGCACGTCGACCAGCCGACGCCTCGGGTGGACTGGTCGTCCGGCGCCGTCTCCGTGCTCACCGAACCGGTGCGCTGGCCCGACGACGAACGCCCCCGGCGGGCGGGCGTGTCGTCCTTCGGAGTCAGCGGCACCAACGCGCACGTGATCATCGAACAAGCCAGCCCCTCGGCCGCGCCCGACTCGAATGCCCTGACCGACGACCTGCCGTGGCTGATCTCCGCCCGCACCCCCGAGGCCCTGCGCGGACAAGCTCGCCTCCTCCACCAGCACGCGCGGGACGCGGGCACCGCAGAGGTCGCGCACGCACTGGCCACGACCCGGGCGGCGTTCAAACACCGCGCGGTGCTCCTCGGACGGAACCGGGAAGAGCTCCTGAGCGCCACCCGAGACCTCGCGGATGGACTGTCGACAGAAAACGTCGTCCTGGGAACCGCCGGCGGCGCGACCGCGATCGCTTTCTCCGACGGTGCAGCGGGTCTTTCCACTCGCGAGCTCTACCGCGCTTTCCCGGCATATGCCGCGGAACTGGACCGGGTCTGCGCCGCCCTCGACCGCCGTCTGGACCGTCCGCTCCGCGATCTCCTGCTCCAAGGCGCCGAGGCGGATTACGCCGAATACGCGCGTTCCGCGGCATTTGCCCGGGAAACAGCCTTGTTCGGATTGCTCGCGGAATGGGGAGTCCGGCCCGATTACGTGTTCGGCCAGGGGATCGGCGAGGTGACTGCCGCGTACATCGCCGGAATGGTCCCGCTCACTGAGGCTTGCGAACTGGTCGCCACCGGCACTCGGACCGCATCCGCTCCCGCCGCCCCGCGCTTCCCGCTCATCTCCACCGTGACCGGCAAAATCGCCACCGGCGACGAGTTGGCTACTGCTGAGTATTGGTCCGAGTACCGCAACGGCGCCTGCCGACTGGAGGATGCCGTTGCCACCCTTCGCGAGCGGAATGTGCACGCGGTTCTCGACCTGGGGCAGCATTTCGACCCCGCCGACCCGTCGATGACCTTCATTCCGGTGCTGGGCAAGAACACGACCGCGGTCCGCGCCCTGCTCAAAGCCCTGGCGATCGCGCACGCAGGTGGTCTGCAAGTGGACTGGACCACTGTGACGGGTGGTCCTGCTGTTCCCGATCTGCCGACGTACGCGTTCGAACGCAAACGGTATTGGCTCGATTCCACAGCGGGTTTGCCGATCTGATCCGGTGATCTTTTCCGGTACGTGAATGCGCAAAGATCACCCATTCGGTCCAAGCTCGGCCGCCAGTGCGATGCTAGCGTTTCGGGCAGGGGTGCCGATTGCCATATCCAAGGCGTCCGTTTTGGGCGGATCAACTGGGGGCTGGGGGATTTGGAAAGTCACAATTGGGGACTCGTCGTCGAGCATTTGCCGGGAAACTTCCGGGTGCTCGGCACATTCGAGCTGCTGGACGCGGAAGGCAGAACCATTACTCCGCGCAGTGCGAAATTGCGGTCCATTCTCGCGATGCTGTGTTTCAACGCGAACCGCGTGGTGTCGACCGAACAATTGTCGAAGGGATTGTGGGAAGACTCGCCTCCGCGCACCTCGACCACCGCGCTCCAGGTGTACATCTCGAAATTGCGCAAGCAATTCCTGGACTGCGGCATCGGCTCCGACGTGCTGCGCACCAAGTCGCCGGGCTATCTGCTCGACCTGAGCCGGCAGGTCCTCGACCTCGACCTGTTCGACGCGCTGGTGGAACGCTCGCAGCGGGCCGAACGCGAGGGGAGGCTGGAAGACGCGGCGCAGCTGCTGGGCGAGGCCCTGGCGCTGTGGCGGGGCCCGACGCTGGCCAACCTGCCGCCGGTCCCGCTGCTGACCAGTATCGCCAGGCAGATCGACGAGCGCCGGATAGTGGCCTGCGAACGCCGGTTCGACCTCGAGATCGCCCTGGGCAGGCACACTGCCCTGGTGCGCGAACTGTACGGTCTCGCCGACACCTATCCGTTGTGGGAAAACCTCTATTTCTCCCTGATGCTGGCCCTGTATCGAAGCGGAAGAACAGTCGAATCGCTCAATGTCTACAACGCCTTCCGGAAATCGCTCCTGGAAGCGTTAGGCATGGAACCCGGCGGGCAACTGCAATCATTGCAGGTCGCCATTCTCAACCGAGACGACTGGCTGGACGACCCCGGCGCCCCGCTGACCCGCGGCCGCGCGTCGCTCCGCCTGACCACCTCCTTCGCCGGACGGTGAATAATACGAACGCGGCAAAGTATGTTGCCGGTTGACGAAACAAGCTATCCTGGGGGAGAGGGCCGAAGGAAAGAACCGGCTTCTCTTTTTCTCTCGTCAACCCCATCATCAAGTCCGCAATGGGAGTGAACCTTGCAGAGGAATTCCGTGCGTGCACTGTGCGTACTAGGCGGCGCCACCGCCGTCGCGACGGCACTGGCCTTCCCCCAAATCGCCGCCGCTTCGCCATCCCCCAGCATCTCCGCAACCCCCTCGACCGGCCTGACTGACGGCACCGTAGTCACCGCCACGGTCAACGGCTTCACCGCAGGGGGAACCGTCCAGGTGTCCGAATGCGCGATCCCCTCGGCCGGTTTGATCGTCTGCGACAAGTCCCAAGTCGCCAGGATCACGACAGACGCGACCGGCAGCGCCTCAACCACGGTCACCGCCCGAAAGTCCTTCACGGGCTACACCCTCGACGGCACGCAATGGGGCCCAGTCGACTGCCCAACGGTCCCCGGAGGTTGCCTGATCGGCGCGGTGGACCAGCCGGTCACCGTGCACGTAGGGGTGCCGATCTCGTTCCAGTGAGCCGACTTTCGCGCTGAGATTCCCGTGCTTGGCCGTAGCAAGTCCTGCGGCCAAGCACGGTTTTTCGCGCGAGCTAAGGGAAATCCCCGGTGACAAGTCTGGTCCCGCTCGACGTTGGACCCCCCGCGGCGCGGATTATGCCCGGAGGCGCGCTCGGATCGCGCTGCCGGAGGCCAAACTCAGCGTCGCGCCTCGGTCCACGGAGAAAGGCTGTCATCCGAAACGCGCCCTCGTCCCGGCGACGGCGCGGATCTCCGCCTCGGAACCAGCGCTGCCTTTCGGAACGGTCGCTCGCCTTGGCCGCGCCCTCACGTCCGCGCCGGATTCATGCGCCACCCGTCCGGCAACTGGTGGACCCCCGACGCCTGTGTCATCCGGCGAGGGTGTGAGTCTTGGCCTCAGAACGAGCGCCACGCTGCCCTTCGATACGGGCCGCTCGCGCTGGCCTCGCCCTCACGTCCGCGCCGGGTTCGCGCGCCGCCTGTCCGGCAGCTGCACCCCGACGTCCACGTCGAGTAACTTCCGACCACAGCCCGGATTCCCTTCGGGCAGACCCATCCTGGGCTGAGAAGTCAGTTGAACGAGATCGTCGTGCTCGAAAGCACTTCTGCGCCCGGCGGCCGCCCTGTTCCGCGGCCGCCGGACGTGCCGGTTCAGGATCAGCTGTAGGCGACCTGAGTGGTCCCGTCGCCGCTGTACCAGGTGATGGTCCCGTACTGGAAGTTGTTGCGGCGGCCGCCGGTGATGCCGTATTCGTCGCTGGTCGGGTAGCCGAGGCGACCCTTTTCCCAGCCAAGGTCGGCCCACTTCTGCCGGATGGCCCCGTGGATCGATTGCGCGCCAGTGGCGGGGGTCCAGTAGATAGAAGAGCCTTGGGCGCCGTTGAAGTGGTTGTAGCGGCCGGTCCCGTCGGGCGTGCTGGTTTCGTCGGTCGTGGGGTAGCCGAGCCCGCGCTCCCATCCGAGGTCGGCCCACTTCTGCCGGATGGCCCCGTGGATCGACTGTGCGCCAGTGGCGGGGGTCCAGTAAATAGAAGAGCCTTGGGCCCCGTTGAAGTGGTTGTACCGACCGGTCCCGTCCGGCGTGCCGGCCTCGTCGGTGGTGGGGTAGCCCAGTCCCTTCTCCCAGCCGAGCGCGGCCCACTTGTCGCGGATCGCGCCGTGGATCGAGCGTGCCCCGGTCGTCGAGGTCCAGTAGATCGAGCCCGAGTTGGTGAAGTGGTTGTAGCTGCCGCTGGCGTCGGGGGTCGGGGTTTCGTCGGTGATGGGCAGGCCGAGGAAGCCGTTGGGTCCGCCGAGTTCCAGGTAATGCTGGCTGATCGCGCCGTGGACCGCGTAAGCGCCGGTCGGCGGGTTGTAGCCGATGACGCCGTACTGGTAGTTCTGCGCCCACCCGCCTGCGGCCGGGTAGCGGTCGCCGGTCGGCGCACCGAGGTAAGACGCCGCGCCGCCGAGTGCGTTGTAGTGCTCAGCGATCTTGTCCGGCTCGCTGCCGACGGCGAGAGTCTGCAGGTCGGCGACACTGCCGTTGAAGACGTCCTGGTCGCCCGGGAACGTGCCGGAGGTCGCGGTCTGGTTGAACGTGTAGTCGGTCCAGCTGGCCGGAATCGTCAGGTTGGCGGCGATCCACAGTGGATCGTTGCCGAAGCTGGGATTGTTGCCAGTGCAGTGGTTCCACCAGCCGTTGGTGGTGTAAATGACCGGCCAGCGATTGGTGCGGTCGTGGATCGTGGTGGTGAAGTCGGTGATCCAGGCCGAGATCTGGGCCGGGCTCATGTTGTAGCACCAGCCCGTCCAGTCAGCGGTGCTGTAGGGGTTGTACTCGATGTCCAGCACAGGCGGCAGGGTCTTGCCGTCGGAGACCCATCCGCCGCCGTGGCTGAGGAAGAACTGCGCCTGCGCCGCGCCGGAGGAGGTGTCAGGCAGTCCGAAGTGGTAAGCGCCGCGCAGGATCCCGGCGTTCGCGGAACCGGCGTAGTTGGCCGCGAACTGCGGGTCCACATAGGTCGTGCTCTCGGTGGCCTTCATGTACGCGAACTTCGCGCCGTTGCCCGCCGCCGCGCCCCAGTCCACCGTGCCCTGGTAGTGAGAGACGTCCATGCCCGGCGTCGTCACCCCCGCCGCCATGGCCGCCCGCGGCGCGACTTTCGACGTCGCGACAGGCTCCTTGCCGATCGTGGAGCCCAGGTAGTCCGACCCCGGATGCGCCGGTTTGCCCGCGGCGCTCACCTTAGGCGTGCTCGAGACCGCCGAACTCCCTGACGCGGCGGCCGCCGTCCCGGCCAACCCGCACGCGAGCAAGACGGAGACCGCACCCGCGCTCACCGCACTACGAAACCATCCCACCGCAAACCTCCACCCGGTATCTGTCCACACCGCTATCGCCGGGGTCCCGGAAGCGTTACCGGGATGGGTGCGAAAGTCACCCGTGCCGCAAGGAAATCCGACAAGCCGCCACCTTTCGGCACGGTCTGCGGCGGTCCGAGGCGGATTCGCGCAGCCGCTAGAAGCTTTAGCCGCGTACCGCACAGCCAGCGCCCGGCCCGGTGCCAGGGTGTGCGGTGGCTTGCCAGACGTTGCCGTCGAGGATTCCGGCCTGCCGACCACGGGTGCGAGGTCAGCGACTCGGTCGGGTGGCTGCGCCCGATCAAATGGCGGGCGTATTGCTCTGCGCACCCGTCTGCCTCCCCGCTGTCAACACGAGCAGGCCGGACAAGAGCGATCACAGTTCAACCCTGGCGTCCCGGCAAGACGGAGCGCGGCAGCCCGCCCGGCCCCGCCTCCTCCTCGGCCGCAGGGCGTTCAGGCACGGATCGACCAGAACGAGAGGGCGCGCAACGTCGCCGATCCTGGAACACGGCCTTCGCCGCCGCCCCATCCGTTCGAGTTCGTGTTCACCACCTCGCGCGGGACCTGGCTGTGGCGGTCCACGTTCGACCGTCGTGTCCTGCGGCCCGCGATCGACGGCTGCCGCAAACCCAGGATCCGGGCCTACTCGGTGTGCCCCGGGCTGACGTTCTGCGGGTTGTGGCACAGCCGCAAGACCCGGCTGATCGCGGGCGGGGCTCCGGAGATCGCGCAGGCACGGCGGCTGGGTCACCATCTGCCGGACGGGGTCGTGGAGACGTATTCGCATGTGGCGCGCGAAGTGGAGACCCGGTTGCTGGCCGACCTGCAGCGCCGCTGGCACAAAAGCCGTCCGCAGCCCGCGTCCGCCCGGCCCGCACAACAGAAAAGGCGGCGGCCAAATCTCGGCCTCCCATTCCGCCGTCCCGGACCCCCGGCAGCGGCCGAATTCGCGTGCCCTTATTGCCGATGGAAAGAGGGACAACTCCCGCCTTGCCCAGCGGGGAAGAGGAAAGGGCGCTGCCCGCAAGCGCGTGCTCTGGAGCAGCGCGCCCCAGAGACTTCCCACTTGGGACACCCCGCAGCAGCTCGACCCGATCACGCGAGATCACCCCGCGAACATGAGAAAACCCCTCCGACCAGCGCCAACCGCGTGATCAAAGGGGTTCATCGAACCTGTGGAGCTAAGGGGACTCGAACCCCTGACCCCCTCACTGCCAGTGAGGTGCGCTACCAGCTGCGCCATAGCCCCGAAGCAGAGGTGAACTCCGCATCTCGTATGGACATACAGTACACCCCGCCTTCAGGGCCTTCGTCAGGGGGTCGGTTAGCCGTCGCGCGCCCGGGGAGACGGCCGGTCAAGCAGGTCGAACTTGCCTCTCCGTCGACCGCTCCTGGCGTCTTAGTGCAGGTCGACTGCCCTTCCTGACTTTTCTTCAGGTTTGCGTTGAGTGTCGGTGTGCTCGCGGTTACATTCCTCCGCAGTCGCGACGTCGAGCCGACCCCGCCACGCGGTGACCGCATCTCCGGCCGGGGGTCGTCCGCTAGTCCCGTCTCAGCAAGGAGGTGGCGATGAAGCCCGCATCACGTAGCGTGGCCGCTCTGGCGCTGCCTTCTCCGAGTTCGGTCGGCAGTCTCCCTGGCCGGGCCAGCGAACCGCGAGCCTGCCAGCCCTTTGATGCGAACGTTGAAGCGTGGCCCGGCCGAACCGGGGCGGCGAACTCTCGGCGAGCCGCCAGTCGTCCGCCTTCTGTGCCCGTTTCGCTGGCCCGCCCGTACACCAGCACCGGAACAAACGCGCACGATTGGCACTTCCGCCTCACTCAGGAGAGCGATACGGAGACGACCACCTGCCCCTCCCGCTTTGCCTCGTCGGAGGACAAGAGCGCCGCTGGACCCCTCTGCGTCACAGCCCCGCCGCGGTTGCCGTCGACCGTTCCTGACCCGGGATGGCCAGCGTATCCGGCTGCGGCGGTAGTCGATCTTGCATCGGGCCGTGACCTCGAACCGCGCCCAGCCGTGCTGGCTGCCGGTCGAGAGAAGCCAACGCAACACGGCCGTCCGGACACCGTCGGCCAGTCGTTCACACTGAGTTCTGTGGGTGGCACTACTTCTCCGCCGCCGGGACAAGTGGACCTGGGGCCGAACGTCGTCGTTTTCGATCCGTCGATGCCGAGTGCGAGCATCCAGCGCAAGCTGGACGCCATCTTCGCGGAGCAAGAAAAGAACCAGTTCGGCAGTCAGCGCTACGCGGTGCTGTTCAAACCAGGCACGTACTTCAACGACGTGAACGTCGGCTTCTACACCCAAATCCTCGGACTGGGCAGCACGCCCGACGCCGTGACGATCAACGGTGCGGTGCACGTAGAAGCAGACTGGTTCCCCCCGAACAACGCGACGCAGAACTTCTGGCGCGGTGCGGAAAACCTGTCTGTGAACCCCGTCGGGGGCACGGATCAATGGGCCGTTTCGCAGGCGAGCCCCTACCGGCGCATGCACGTCCGCGGCGACCTCCGTCTCGACCACGGCGGCGGCTGGTCTAGCGGGGGCTGGATCTCGGACACGAAGATCGACGGACAGGTCCGTTCCGGGTCGCAACAGCAATGGATCTCGCGCGATTCGCAATTCGGCAACTGGACCGGGTCCACCTGGAACATGGTGTTCGTCGGAGTGGACGGCGCTCCCGCCAGCACCTTCCCGGAGCCGCCGTACACGACGATCGGCCAGACCCCGGTCGTCCGCGAGAAGCCGTGCCTCCAGGTTGACGAGTCCGGGCACTACCGGGTTTTCGTGCCCGCACTGCGAAGCAACACTTCCGGAGTCACCTGGCAACACGACCCCGCGCCAGGCGATTCGCTGCCGATCGACCAGTTCTTCATCGCGAAGCCCGGCGCGACCGCGGCCCAGATGAACGCGGCACTGGCTGCGGGCGAGAACCTCCTGATCACCCCAGGCGTCTACCACCTCGATCAGCCGCTTCACGTGACTCGCCCGGACACTGTCGTCCTCGGCCTCGGCATCGCGACCTTGGTGCCGGACGGTGGGATCACCGCGATAGCTGTCGACGACGTGGACGGCGTGAAGATCGCGGGCCTACTGATTGACGCCGGGACGACCTCGTCGGACATGCTCATGCAGGTCGGCGGGCACGGATCGGCCGCAGACCATTCGGCGAACCCGACCTCGCTGCACGACGTGTTCTTCCGCGTCGGCGGTGCCGTCGCGGGCAAAGCACGCACCAGCCTCGTCGTCAACAGCAATGACGTGATCGGCGACCACCTGTGGCTCTGGCGAGCCGACCACGGCGCCGACGACAGCGAAGTCGGCTGGAACTCCAACACGGCCGACACCGGACTGGTGGTGAACGGCGACGACGTGACCGTCTACGGGTTGTTCGTCGAGCACTTCCAGAAGACGCAAGTCGTCTGGAACGGAAACGGCGGGCGCACCTACTTCTTCCAGAACGAGATGCCCTACGACGTCCCCGCTGAGGCAGCCTGGACGGACGGCGGGAGCGCGGGCTACGCCGCGTACCAAGTCGCCCCGGACGTGACCAGTCACGAAGCGTGGGGCTTGGGCAGCTACTGCTTCTTCAATACGAACCCGTCAGTGTCTTGCTCGCGCGCCTTCGCCGCGCCGACCGCGCCCGACGTGCGGTTCCACGGCATGGTGACGGTTTCGCTCAACCACCAGGGAACGATCACCCACGTGATCAACGACGTCGGCGCGACCACTCCGGCGGGGACGAAACCGGTGAACTTGGCGCGCTATCCGTAGCCGCCACCTGGACAACCGGTGCCCGCCGCGGTGGCGGCCGCGACGGGCACCGGTCCCTGGTTCTGTTGGTTGCCACGACAGCCGGCAGGACACCGTAGGCTGTGCCGTGTGAGCCAGCCGATCCTGATGACCGTCGACGACGACCCCGCCGTTTCGCGGTCGGTGGCGCGCGACCTGCGTCGCCGCTACGGCAAGGACTACCGCGTCATCCGTGCCGACTCGGGTGCCGACGCCCTCGACGCGCTTCGCGAGATCAAGCTGCGCGGCGACGCCGTCGCGGCGATCCTCGCCGACTACCGCATGCCGCACATGGACGGCATCGTCTTCCTCGAGAAGGCGATGGATCTCTTCCCCAACGCCAGGCGCGCGCTTCTGACGGCCTACGCCGACACCGACGCCGCGATCCAGGCGATCAACGTGGTCGACGTCGACCACTACCTGCTCAAACCCTGGGACCCGCCCGAGGAGAAGCTGTACCCGGTCATCGACTCGCTCGTCGAGACCTGGCTCGCGGTCGGCGATCGTCCGGTGGAAGAGACGAAGCTGATCGGGCACCGGTACTCGGCACCGTCGTTCCGGATGCGCGACTTCCTCGCTCGCAACGCCGTCCCGTACCGCTGGTACTCGGTCGACGACGAAGAAGCCGGCCGCATCCTCCAAGCCGCTGGTGCCTGCGAGACCGACATTCCGGTCGTCGTGACGCCGGACGGCACGGTGCTGAAACAGCCATCGGGAAGCGAGATCGCCAATGCGGTGGGCCTTTCCACGCAGCCCGCGCAGGACTTTTACGACCTCGTGGTGATCGGCGGGGGCCCGGCCGGACTCGGTGCCGCGGTGTACGGCGCTTCCGAGGGACTGCGGACAGTGCTTGTCGAGCGCAAGGCCACTGGCGGCCAGGCCGGAACCAGCTCCCGGATCGAGAACTACTTGGGCTTCCCCGACGGAGTGTCCGGCGCGCAGCTTACGGACCGAGCCCGCCGCCAGGCGCAGAAGTTTGGTGCCGAAGTGCTCACGGCGCGCGACGTTGTGGGCCTGGAAGCGCGCGGGTCGAGCCGCGTCGTGACCTTCGGCGACGGGTCCGAGATCGCAGCGCACTCCGTGATCCTTTCCAGCGGCGTCAATTACCGAGCGCTGGAAGCCGAGGGAATCGAGGAGCTGACCGGCCGGGGTGTCTACTACGGCTCCGCGGCGACGGAAGCACCTGAGTGCTCGAACGACCACGTGTACATCGTCGGCGGCGCGAATTCGGCGGGTCAGGCAGCGGTGTTCTTCGCCCAGCACGCCACCGATGTGACGCTGCTGGTTCGCGGCGCGTCGCTGGAGTCTTCGATGTCGCACTACCTCATCGAACAGATCGCGGCCATCGAGAACGTCCACGTCCGCACGCACACCACGGTGGTGAAAGCTCATGGGGACGATCACCTCGAGGCCATCACGGTCTGCAAAGACGGCGTGACCGAGAAACTGGACACGGAACACCTCTTCATCTTCATCGGGGCCGCTCCGCGCACGGAGTGGCTGGGGAAGAGCGTCCTCCGGGACGCCCACGGATTCGTCCGGACCGGCCCAGACCTCGTGGAGGACGGGCGCAGGCCGCCGGGATGGACCCTGGACCGCGATCCGCATTACCTCGAGTCGTCAGTACCCGGCGTGTTCGTGGCCGGAGACGTGCGCTCGCAGTCGGTGAAACGCGTGGCCTCCGCCGTCGGCGAGGGTGCCATGGCCGTGACCCTGGTCCACCGTTACTTGGAGGAACAGTGACTCAGCCCGCCTTGCCGCGCGAAGAACTCCGCGGCCTGTTCTTGTTCGAACATCTCTCCGACGCGCAGCTCGACTGGATCGAGCAGAACGCGGTGCGAGAGGAGTTCAAAGCGGACTCCGTGGTGATCCGCGAGGGCGACCCGGCCACGTGCTTCTACGTCCTGCTCAACGGCGCGCTGCGGATGACCCGCGTGGTGGCCGGTGCCGAGGTCGAAATGAAGCGGTCCGATCAGCGCGGTTCCTATTGCGGCGCAACGCAATTCCTGGCCTTCCAGGACAGTGAAGCCACCTACGGCGCGACGATCTACGCCGTCAGCGACCTGACTTTCCTCACGCTTCCCGCCGCGGAGTTCGCTGTCGAGTTCCGGCAGTGGTTCCCGATGGCAGCGCACCTGCTGGAGGGGATGTACCTCGGCTGGCGCAACACCGACGCGCTGGTGTCGTCGCGCCGCAGGCTTGTCGCGCTCGGCGAGCTGTCCGCCGGGCTCATGCACGAACTCAACAACCCGGCCGCGGCCGCGGTACGAGCGACTGCCGCGCTGCGGGAGCGAGTCGCCGGCATGCGGCACAAGCTGGCGATCCTGGCGAAGAAAGACATCGACCCGGACCTGCTCGAGTTGCTCCTCGACGTGCAGGAACGCCTGGTGAAGCAGGTCGGCGACGCGCCCAAGCTCTCCGCGATGCAGCAGGCCGACCGCGAGGACGAGATCGGCGACTGGTTCGACGACCACGGCATCGACCAGGGTTGGGACCTCGCCAGCATCTTCGTCGCCGCCGGACTCACGCCGACGAACCTCGATCATGTGCTGGAGTCGGTGGGCGAAGGACTGCTCGACGGCGCGATCCGCTGGCTCGCCTACGCCCTCGAAACCGAGATGCTGATGGGCGAGATCGAAGACTCGACCAGCCGGGTCTCCACGCTCGTGGGCGCGGCGAAGCAGTACTCGCAAATGGACCGCGCGCCGCACCAGTTCATCGACGTCCACGAAGGACTCAACTCCACGCTCGTGATGATGTCGGGCAAGCTCGGCGAGGGAATCCGCGTGGTCAAGGACTACGACTGTTCGATCGACCGGGTTCCTGCGTACGCCGCCGAACTGAACCAGGTCTGGACGAACATCATCGACAACGCCGTCGGAGCCATGGGCGGCGAGGGAACGCTGACCCTGCGCACGTGGCAGGTCGGAAAGCAGGTGCGCGTCGAGATCGGCGACACCGGGCCGGGGATTCCGGAAGAGGTGCGGCAGCGCATCTTCGAGCCGTTCTTCACCACGAAGGGCGTGGGCGAAGGAACCGGTCTCGGCCTGGACATCTCGTGGCGGATCGTCGTGGAACGGCACTCCGGCGACATCAAGGTGACGTCGGAACCGGGCGACACGCGGTTCGAGGTCTGCCTTCCGGTGGAGGAACAAGCGTCGCTCTGAACGCGCGTTTGGCCGCGGAGCCCCGGCATGGGCCCGGGTTCTTCGGAGCAGTGCTGCAGCGGTTGTCATCGGTGATCTCCCCTCGGAGCGAACTGACGGCTCGATTCCGAGGCTAGCCGACCGCACCGACAGGATTTCGGCCTGTTTTCGCGTTTCCCTTGTGCGCCAACGCTTTCCGATCTTTCCCCGATCGAGTGATGATTTGGGAACGGATGTTCGAGCACTCTGGAACACGGCGGCATCGCGTCCATTGCTCGGGCCCAGAGGGGGCTCGGTGGGCGCCGCCGCCGGTTCAGGGGAGGGACCGTGATCCGAATCCGGGAAGTGTCAGTGTCATTGCCGCTGTTGTCAGCCAGGTCAGCAAGTCCGGCAATGGAATCCGGGCGAGCCGCCCAGGCCATTCGTCGGCTGCGATCGTCAGTGCGAGCTCGTCTTCGCGCGGCCGAATTCCGGTCAGGCGCAAGCCTTTCGGCAGATCCGGGAGGGGAAGCACGATCGGCTGGATCCGTTTCGGCGGACGCCGTGTCCACCGGCCGAGGCAGAGCGCGGTCGGGGTCAGCACTACTGCGTCGTCTTCGATGTCCGCGACGAGGGTCAGATATCCCCAGCGCGGGTGTTTACGCCAGCGCACCTGGAATCCTTCCGGATGCGGCGTCGCGATCAGATCCGGACGCGCCGCGGCGACCCGATCCCGCACCACGGTCCCGCTCACTTCTATCTCGAGTTCGACAGATCCGGGAATCGCCGCTGGCGAAGGCAATCCTCGAAGCCGTACGTCTTTGGCGAGCACGGTTACGCGCCGCAGCGGAATGCGGTCGACGTCTGACCGGGCAGACGTCTCGGGAACTGGCCGAGTTGCCGGGCCGGTTTCGCGGCTGGTGGACGCCCGCCCGGAGTCTCGTCGAGAAGTCGGTCGTTCGGATTCGGACTGCCTCGCGTTTGGTGCGTCAGGTCCCGAGATGCGGCTCCCTGCTGCAGCGCCTGGCGTGGCTTCCGCGTTTCGGCGATCACGTTGCGTTCGAACCGAATCCGACGATGCCGTGTTCTCTCGTGGACCGGACGGGCGTGGGCCAGTTCGGTCGACGGAAGACGGAGCGATGCCGCCAGGCGCAGGATCAGCCGCATCCGGCGGGCCGTCCGTCTCGCTCGTCGCGTCGGCGGGAGACGAAGTGCCCGTCGCAGCAGCTTTGTCAAATGCGTCCGCGGTGGTCGGGTCCTTCGTTTCGCCACGCACGTTCGACGCTGCTGCGGCCGCTCCAGTTCGCGACGACCGGGCAGTGCCGGCAAGGTTGCCGGCGCCGTGCTCAACGGGGGCCGCCGAACTGTTCGGAACGGGCCAGTCGACATCTTCCGCGACGATGCGGACGTCTCCGACCCGACCGGTGGCCAGACGAAGCGAGTCCGCCGGGTAATCGAGTTCGGTGAGGGTCAGGCCAACTTCATGACCTTGCACCGTGGTCGTAAGCCGACGGCCCACCAGTTGCTCGGTGACAGTTCGGGCGAGCGCGGCCGGGGTCGCGGGCACTGCGGGCAGCAGTGCCCGGCCCGCGGCGGCCAGGCCCGACAGTTCGGGCCAGGGCACCCAGGCATCGAACCATCGGCCTTCGCTCATTCGGCCATCGTATGGCTGTCCTGGGCAGACCGCTTCTCGCTGTGGCATGAGTAGCCCTGTGTCAAGGCGCCTGTTGTTGATCTTTGATCAGGCGTTGGAGTGCTCTGTGGTTGGCGGGGTTGTAGGTGGTGTTGTTCTGCCAGCAGTGCCAGATGATGTAGAGCCAGGCGCGGGCGAGGATGCGGACGGCGTGGGGGTGGTCGTGGCCGCGGGCTCGGGCTCGGTTGTAGAGGTCGGCGGCCCAGGGGTTGGCGCGGCGGGAGTCGCCGGCGAAATCGGTGACGGCGTCGCGGAGTTGTTTGTCGCAGGCCCAGCGGAAACCGACGGCGCGGATCTTGCCGGATTGTCGGGTCGAGGGTGCGACGCCGGCCAGGCAGGCAAGCGATTCGGGGGTGGGGAAGCGGGCGCGGCAGTCGCCGATCTCGGCGAGCAGGCGGGCTGCGCGGACCTGGCCGGCGCGGGGCAGGCTGGTGAAGATGTGCGCGTCGGCGTGCAGCGCGAGCTGCTCGGCGATTTGTGCGGAGATGGTTTTGATTTGCTGGACCAGGCTGGTCAGCACGGCGAGCAGGGCGCGGGTGATGCGGGCTTCGGCGGTGCCGTGGTCACCGGCCGCGCCGCGGGGTGCGGCGGTCAGGCGCTGGTGCAGCACGGCGGGGTCGACGCGGCCGCAGTAGCCGGCGCTGGCCAGCCAGGCGGCCAGGCGGCGGGGACTGAGCCAGTCGGCGCGGTCTTGGCAGTCGAAGCGGGTCAGGAACGCCAGGCTGATCGGGCTGTCGATGTCGGCGAACAGCCCGACGGCGCCGGGGAATACGCGTTTGAGATGTTCACGCAGCTGGTTGGCCAGGCCCACGCGGTGGGCGACGAGGTCCTTGCGGGCGCGGCAGGCGCGTCGCAGGGCGAGGGTGGTCTCGTCGTCGGGGGTCAGCGGCCGCAGCCGGACGCGGTCGGTGCGCAGGGTGTCGGCCAGGACGAACGCGTCGAACCGGTCGTCCTTGTTGCCGGCCGAGCCGTATCGGCCGCGCAGGTTCTTGACCTGGTTCGGGCTGATCACCACGACGGTCAGGCCGGCCTCGAGCAGCGCGTCGATGGCTGGTCCGTCGGGACGTTCGATCGCGACCTCGGCGGCGCCGTGCTCGGCGAGCAGGCCGAGCAGAGTGCGCAGACCGGTGTTGCTGTGCTCGACCGTCTCACGGGCCACCAGGCGGCCACGGCCATCGACAACCGCGACGGCGTGATCGTCGCGAGCCCAGTCGATGCCGCTGGTCACGCTGTTGGGTGGTTCCTCGGGCAGAGTGGACGGGGCAGACTTCATGACAGCCTCCTCGCTGCTGATCCCAGTGGGGAGGCACCCTTGTTCTGGTGCCAGGGCGTGTCTGCCGCTTCGCTCACTGATCGGCGCTCGGTGGCGCACAGCCCTGTCGACGGTCGGCACGCCCCGGGAACTGCCGGGTCCCGCGGAACTCATGCTGGACGTCGAACGCGTCAAGCGAGCGGGGCGATAACCCGGCAGCACCTCGGGTGCATCGGCAACCTCACGGCTACCGACACAAGGATGGTGCACCAGTGAGCCGCGTAACGGAGCGGAACAGGTCGACCACGCACGCCGGCTGAGCAACAGGCGACACCGGTCGGCGCTGCGATCCCGGTGTTTCTGGTCACCACCCAGCATCTGGTGGCGACGAAACGCGTGACGTCGCGTTCGCAACCCGATCGGCACGGCGGCCAACTAGGCTTGGCGAATGTCTGAACACGACCAGGAGCCGTCTGACCTCGAGACGGTCGAAGACCGCGTCTACCGGCGCGAAGACTGGTACGCGGAGGAGTTCACGGCGCGTCGGTTCGTGCGTTGTGAGTTCCACCAGGTCGACCTCACCGAGGCGATCACGCGCGGTGTCTCCTTCCTGGACTGTGTGTTCGGAAACGTCCAGTTCAACGCCTCCCGGCACACCGACTCGGCGTTCACCGGATGCGCGTTCAAAGGGTGCAACCTGTTCGATGCCGAGTTCACCGGATGCAAGCTGGTCGGTAGCCGATTCCAGGATTGCGGCCTGCGGCCGTTGCGCGTGACCGGCGGAGACTGGTCTTTCGCCGGTTTGAACGGTGCCGACCTGCGTGGAGTCACGTTCCAAGGGGTCCGGATGCGGGAAGCGGACCTCACCAAGGCTAAGTGTGCGGGCGCTGTGTTCACCGACGTGGATCTCTCCGGCGCGGAGCTGCAGGACATCGACCTCACGCGTGCTGAGCTTCGGGGAAGCGATCTGTCGTCCCTCGACCTGACCCGGGCGTCGCTGACCGGCGCGATCGTGTCACCGGAACAGGCGGCGGTGCTCGTCACGTCGCTCGGGCTGCAGGTACGCGGGTAGTCTCGCGTCCGAAGGACTGAGCTGTCGGGTATGTCTGGAGGGAGCGCGATGGGAGTCGTCACACCAGGCTTCACCGGACGCGCCCGCGGTGCCAACCCGCGGCTGCCGCCAGGGCAGTACCTCGCCGAAGACTTCCCGGTTCTCTCCGCCGGACCCACCCCTCGGGTGAGCGCAGAACGGTGGGAATTCGCGGTCGTGACCGAGCGCGGCGAACGTCGCTCATGGTCGTGGCCGGAACTGATGGCGCTGCCGAGCGAGAAGATCACGGTCGACATCCATTGCGTCACCCAATGGTCCAAATTGGACACCCATTGGCGCGGCGTCCCGGTGGATGCGCTCGTCGGCGACCTCGAGACGGCTGCTGACTACGTGATGGCGCATTCCTACGGCGGTTACACCACCAACCTTCCGCTCGCGGACCTGCTCAACGGGAAGGCCTGGATCGCCTACGAGTACGGCGGCAAGCCGCTCACCCCGGAACACGGCGGACCGGCCCGGCTGCTGGTGCCGCACCTCTACCTCTGGAAGTCCGCGAAGTGGGTGCGCGAGCTGCGACTCGCGACGAAGGACGATCCGGGCTTCTGGGAAGCGGCCGGCTACCACGACTACGGAGATCCATGGCGGGAACAGCGGTATCAGGGCGACTAGCGTGGCGTGTCGCCCGGCTCGCCGAGATCAGGCAGGAGACGCCGACCGCGCGCACCCTGGTCTTCGACATTCCAGGGTGGCCGGGCCATCTCGCGGGACAGCACGTCGACGTTCGTCTCACCGCAGCTGACGGCTACACGGCACAACGCAGCTACTCGCTCGCTGCGCCGGCGAACGGAGACCGAATCGAGCTGACCGTGCAACGGGTAGCCGACGGCGAAGTGTCCGAACACCTCACCGGTCCGTACGCGATCGGCGATCCGGTCGAAATCCGCGGCCCGATTGGGGGCTGGTTCGTGTGGCGGCCCGCCGATACGGCACCCGTGCTGCTTGTCGCCGGTGGCGCGGGCATCGTCCCGTTGATGGCGATGATCCGGGCTCGTCGCGAAGCTGGCAGCAAAGCGCTGTTCCGGCTGGTCTATTCGCTGCGCACCCCGGAGGAGCTGTACTACGCCGCAGAACTTCGCCGACCTTACGCCGGCTTGGACATCACTTACGTCTACACGCGGGAACTTCCGGAAGGGCAGTCCGGTATTCCGCGGCGCATCGACGTTCCCACGTTGAACACCGCCGCGTGGCCAGCAGACTTCGGTGCCACCACGTACATTTGCGGGCCGACCGGGTTCGTCGAGACCGCCGCGGACATCATGCTCGCGCTGGGACATTCGCCGCAGTCGATCCGGACTGAACGTTTCGGCCCCAGCCGGGACTGAGGCCGTTCACGACTCAGTGCGCGGTCGGTTTGGCGAGGAGTTCGCGCAGGGTTGCGAGCAGTTCGCGACGGTCTGCGGCACCGAGTTTGCCGCGGATGCGGGCCATGTGGTGTTCGACAGTCTTGCCGGAAATGAAGAGTTTGCTGCCGGCTTGTTTGTAGGTCAGGCCGTCAACCACCAGACGGGCGACTTCAAGCTCGCGCTCGCTGAGTGCGCTCAGACCGGTCGCCGCGCCTGGTGCCGGGGTGGCGGACTCGAGACGTCCAGTCGTGCCTTGGAATTGCCGAGCCGCTTCGAGGAGTTGGACCATCGCCTTGCGGTCGGAGGTGCGAATCGCGGCTTGGCCAGCCAGGCGGGCAGCGTCCCAGCACAGGTCCAGCTCGTGAAGTTCCGCGGCTGCTGCGGAGATCTCGCCGGGATCGAACGTGCCGCCGAGCACCGCGAGCCAGCAGCCTGCCGCGCGGGCGAGCGCGGCCGGATAGCGGCCGCAGTCGGCGAAGCGGTTCAGTGCTGCCAGTTGCTTTTCGGCGGTGGCCCGGTCTTCCGTGGTGATCGCGGCGTGCAGTTCGTGCCAGCACAGCGAGACCGTCCACAAAGGAGGATTGCCGAGACGGTCGAGCATGGCGTGTGCACGCTCGAGCCGGCGGGACAGTTTGGCGTGCGCACCGGTCCGCGCGGCGGCGATTGCCAGTTCGCCCAATGGCAAGAGCGTGAACAAGTCCACCTGTTGACGCATGGACGCCTGATACGCCCGTTCCCACGACTGTTGCAGCCCGACCAAATCGCTCGCCCGGCGGGCGAGGCCGAGCTCCAGCGTCGCGAAGAACAGTTCGTCGCGTGCTTCTAGTTTGGTGCCAGCGACGGCGTCGCGGTGTTCAGTCGCCGCGGCGAGATGGCCGCCGGTCATCGCGACCCAGCCGAGCAGCAGCCGGTGCCGGGTTGCTAGCAAGTCGCCGCCGACGCTGCTGGCTAGTGCTCGTTCCAGCACCGATTCCGCGAGCGCCAATTCACCTGCGTGCAGGCCGGCGAGTGCGGCGAGTGCGGCTGGACTGTCCGGAAGCGGTGCACCGCCGACCGCTGGTTCGAGCATTGCTGCAGCGCCTACGAGCGTCGGCAACGCCTCTGTTCCGCAGCCCAACACCGATTCCACGATGCCGCTCGCTGTTCGCGCTGCGGCACCGGTGAACAACGTCGGCGCGACGCCCGGCGTCGGGACGTTGGCGACAGGTTGAACATCCGTGGCCTGGCCAGTGCCGACTAGGGCGATCGTGGCGAACGCATCCACCGCACCCGGGCCTACCCAGCGATAGCTTTCGCCGTTTGGCTGGGGTGACGTCGGGAACGCGGGATTGCCGGGAGCGTAAGCGGGGTCTGTACGCGACTCGGCCGTGTTCCCGTGATGGGGGAGTGCGGCATCTTGGGAGTTTGTGGAGGTGGCCGCCGCGTTGGGGCTTGCGTCGTCGGGGCGGGTGGAGTCGTGGCCGCCGGGGGTGGATACCGGTGTGGCTGCGTGTTGACGGGACCAGCTGTCCGTGGCGGCGGCCCAGCGGTACAGCTCTGCGGTGCGGGCTAGTTCGCCGCGGTGAGCCAGGACGGTCGCGGCGATCTCGGCGCCGGCGGCTCGTGCCTCGGGGTCGTCGCCGGACAGCATGCCGTCGCCTAGGCGGAGGGCGGTGTCCAAATCCCCAGACAGGGCGGCGGCGCGGGCCCAGCCCGTGGTGGTCGCGGCGTCGCGGGCACCGGCCTCCGCTGCGGCTTCAAAGAGCCGCGCGGCGTGTTTTGGGTCGGTGGCGAGTGCTTCGCTGGCGGCAGTCGCGAATGCGGTGGCCGCGGAGCCTCCGGAGCTGCCGGCGTCGAGCAGGGACGTCGCGAGGTCGAGTACGGGCAGGCCTTGCGCCAGCTGTGCTTCCACGAGTTGTTGCAGCACCGCTAAGCGACGGGCGGGCGGCCCGTAAGCGCGCACCGCTTCGGCGGCGGCAGGCAGGAGGTTGTCTTCGGCGTCGAGGAGACCGGTAGCGCGGGCCCCGTCGACTACTTCGGGCAGTTCGTCCGGTGTGCGCTCCAGCAACGAACACAGCAGGTCGAGGTTGCGGGCGGCACCGGCCTCGGCGGCGATGAGGTAGCGGAGAACGTCGTCGTCGAGTGCAGCCAGCTCGGCGCGGAAGTCCGCGAGACGGGCGGTTACGACTCGTTCCACGAGACGAGGGACGCCTCCGGTGCTGGCGTGCAGGGCGGAGGCGTCCGCGGTGCGTCCGGTGAGTTGTTTGGCGAGTTTGCCGACTTCGTCGACGGTGAGCGGCGGCAGCAGCAGCGTTTCGCCGAGGGACCGCAACGCTTGTGCGCGAGGGTTTGGACGATGTGCCACCACAAGCGGTCCCTCTTTGGCGGCCGCGAGCATGGTGAGCCTGGTCAGGTCATCGTCGTCGAGCTGGTCGGCGTCGTCGACGACGGTGGCCTCGACGCCAGCTTCGCGGTAGCTGCGATCGAGGGCGCCCAGCAAGGCAGTCTTGCCGTAGCCTCCCGGCGCGACGACCACGAGCCGGACTGGGGTCGCGGGGGTGTCGGCGAGTTCTTCAAGGAGGCGGCGGGCTGCGGGGTGGACGGCGTCGTTGCCGGTTTTCGCCAGCAGTGCGTTCAACAGTGACCTTCACCGGAGGGAGCTGTGGCTGGGTGGGCGCACGAGCTCAGGACAGGGGGACGGGGAGAAACGGGTTCCTTGTCGGCGGTCGCTTCGTGGGACGTGAGGACCGCGATCAAGATCGAGGAGCTGACCGCCAGCACTGCCGCCGCGGCGGCGAGCGGTCGCCATCGACGCAACAGTTTGGCAGCGCCCTCGGGCTCCGGCAGCGTGAATGGAGTGATCTCCACCGGCGGCCGCTCGGGTCTTTCGGGAAGTTCGGGTTCGCGGTCGACTCGCGGAAGCAAGGTGGTTTCGGGGGCGGGGGCTTCCCGTCGAGCGAGGGGGCGCGTCCGCTGGCTGGCGAGGATCCCGGCCCCGATGGCGGCCGTATCCGCAGGTTGCGGGCCCAGGAAGAACGGGCAGGGCAGGCGTCCTGGGCGAGTGCCTGGGCCGGGTTCGCCGCAGAACACGATGCCCGCCAGCGACTCGGGGGCGACGTTGGCCGCCTGCGCGAGGCCAAAGGCTGTCTTGACCGCGGAATTCGGTGCTATGCCCTCGGCGCTGTTGCGGGCGATCCAGCCGCTGGCTCCCGAGGCGGTCGCCAGGGTGACGGTGACGCCGTCCGGCCCGAACTCGCACACCGCGGCCGTTCGGTCGCCCGCGCCGGGTTCTGGGAGGTGGGCATAGAGGGCGGCGACCGCGCTGGGCACGAGAGTGACCGCCGTGAAACCGGACTCCGCGAGCGACTGCCGCAGGAGTTCGCGTCGGTAACCGCCCCAGTCACCGGGGTGGGTGACGACGAGCTGGCGGGCCGGTCCGCCGGCCTGGCTGGCCGCGACGTCGGCGATGCCTTCGACGAAGACGGTCGTCAGCGATTCCGGCGTGAAGGGTTCTGTGCCTAGGAAGACCGGCACGTCGTCGCCGATGCGGCGGTGGAAACCCGTGATCAGCCGGGACGGCACTGCGGTGCCGGCTTGCGCGGCCGAGTCGCCGGTGAGCAGGTAGCCCTCGTCGTCGAGGAAGAGCGCGGTCGCGGTCGCCGGCGTGCTCTCGCCCAGCCACAACGGCTCGGGATCGTCCCACCGGTCACCTTGCCGGCGACGGAGCGCGGCGTGGGTCCGGGCAGCGCCGAGGTCGATGCCGAGCACGTAGGGCACCGCCGCTTCCTCCCTTCGTCGCAGTCAGGGTTCGGCCAAGGGGCGTAACTCACTGAACGGATACGCATCCTCACCCGTTCGGGTCAGACGGGCAAGAGTGGGGTGGGATTTAACCCAACCGGGTTCCGCGTGTCCGATCCCCTAACTCCCTAACGATCTCATATCGACCCCCTAACGGCTGAGCGAGGCGCGACTGGGTGTAAACCCCGATGTGAGCGCGGGTGCCCCGTCCCTACGTTGGGCGCCACGCTCGGCCGGGGACGGCCGGGCATCCCCCGTAATCACTACAAGTGGAGATCCCCCCATGGATTCGGTGCAGACTCTGCACGACTTCACGCTCAGCTTGCTCCAAGACCCGTCCGCGCTCGCCGCTTTCGGCCAGGACCCGCAGGCCGCGCTGGCCGCTGCTGGGCTGGGCGACATCAGCGCCGCCGATGTGAACGAGGTCGCCCCGCTGGTGCTCGACTACGTGCCGGTGGACCACCTGGCCTCGCTCGGCCAGCTGCCCCAGGCGGGCGACTTGACCACTGCGCTCGGCGACGGCCCGCAGGGCGCGATCGAGCAGCTGCAGGCGCTGACCGCTTCGCTCGGCGTTTCGGCTGGCGGCGGGGCGGCTGGCGGCGCGTCGGCGTCCGCGGGCACGCCCGGGCTTCCGGGTCTCGGCGAGCTGCCGTCGGTGCCGGGCGTGGGCGAGCTGCCCGGCCTCGGCGAGCTGCCGGGTGCCGGTGCGTTGCCGGGCGTCGGCGAGCTGCCGGGCGCGGGTGAGTTGCCGGGCGTCGGCGACCTGCCTGGTATCGGCGAACTGCCCGGCGTCGGCGACGTGGCTGGTGCTTCGGCGCTGCCCGCGGTTGGCGAGCTTCCGGGCCGTGGTGACCTGCCGTCGCTGCCGGGTGTGGGCGAGCTGCCCGGGCTCGGCGAACTGCCGGGTGCCGGTGCGCTTCCGGGTGTCGGCGATCTGCCCGGCGTCGGTGAGCTGCCGGGTGCAGGTGCGTTGCCGGGCGTCGGCGAGCTGCCGGGCGCGGGTGCGCTGCCGGGTGTCGGTGAACTGCCGGGTCTCGGCGAGCTGCCCGGCGTCGGCGACGTCGCCAGTGCCGTTCCGGCGCTGCCCGCGGCTGGCGAGCTGCCGTCGGTTCCGGCGGGGCCGGGTCTTCCGGCCGTCCCGGGGCTGTCCTCGGCGCCGGGGCTCGGCGACGTGCAGAACGCTGCCGCGTCCGTCACCGCGCTGGTGCAGAACCCGACCAGCGCGCTCTCCCTCGGCAACGACCTGGCCAGCGGGCTGGACTCCAACGCCGTCGCGCAGGCGAGCGGCCAGGCGGCCACCGCGGCTGACGGTGCGGTCTCGCAGGTGCAGCACGTCGGCGGCGAGCTCGCCGCGGCTTCGCCGGTCAGCCTCGGCGACCTGCCGGTCGCGAACTCCGCCGGACAGGTCGCTGGCCACGCGACTGAGGCTGGCGGCGGGATCGCCGGGCACGTCAGCGACACTGTGGGGACCGTCACCGAGAACGTCGGCAGCCTGAGCAACACGCTCAGCGCCAACGGGCTGAACCACGCGGTGAACGGCGTGACCCAGCAGGCGCACTCGCTCGTTTCGCACGGCGACGCCGAGCGTTCCGACGCCGCGACCGAGACGCACACCGGGACCGACGCGGGCGTCGGCATGGTGCACGACACCGTCTCGTCGGTTTCCGACCTCGGGCACCAGGGCCTCGGCCTTGACCTGCACGCCGGTGCGGAAACCTCGCACGGCGGCGGTGAGCTGCACCTTTCCCTCTGAGCAGAGGTAATCCGGGAGTGGCTCCGCGGTCTGGGTGCGACCGCGGAGCCACCACCCGGTTCGGATACTCCCCGTACACGGGGGACACTGGTTCGCCGTGACGGCTCCAGCTTGGCTCGAAGTGCTCGCCGAGACCGCGGATGCCTGCCGGACGCACGGCCGCGAAGACCTGGCGCAACGCCTTCGCCGGCGTCAGGACCGGCCGCCGGGAGGCACGCGGGTCGCGGTGCTCGGATTTCCCAAGCAAGGCAAGGGCTACCTGGTCAACGCGGTGCTCAACGCGCCGGTCTGCCCGGTCGGCGACGCGGCGACCCCCGCGGTGCCGATCGAGGTCGCGTACGCGGCCGAACCCGGCGCGACGCTCGTCGGACGCGCCGAAGAACGCATCCCGGTCGAGATCGAGAAGCTGACCGGCGAGGTCGGCGCCCGGCCGGCCGGGTCCCTGCGGCGGGTCGAGGTCGGGGTGCCGCGCGATTTGCTGTCCGCGGGCTTGGTGCTCATCGACACCCCGGCGATCGGCGACCCGAGATCGCCTCGCACCGCTGCCGCTCTGGACGTTCTCGCGGACGCGGACGCGGTCATTCTCGTTTCCGACGCCGCCGCTCCGCTGGATCAGGCCGAACTGGCGTTGGCGCACCACATCCGGACCTGGTGCCCGCACGTGGTAGTCGCACTGACCAAGATCGATGTCAGCCCCGGATGGCGCACGGTTGCCGAACAGAACCGCACCGCGTTGTCGGCAGCGGGGATCGATTCGCCGGTGCTGCCCGTGTCGGCGACGGTTCGGTTCGCCGCGGCCAAGGGCGGTGACCAAGACCTCAACGCGCGGTCCGGGTTCCCGGAGCTGCTTTCCTGGATCGCGACGCAGGTGTCGCGGCCCGCGGAGAGCACGGCTGCTTTGCTCGCGGCGGTGAGTGTGCGCGCTGCGGCGGCCGAGCTGGTCGAGACGTTGCGGGCGCGCGCCGAGGCGGCGGGACAGGAAGCGGGCGTTGATCAGACGACGCTGCTGCAACGTTCGCAGCGCCGCGCTGACGAGTTGCGCCGACGCAACAGCCGCTGGCAGAACCTGCTGGCGGACGAGATCGCTGACCTCCAGTCCGACGCGGAGTACGACCTGCGCGAACGCACCCGGAAGATCGTCGAGACGATTGACGAGACCTTCGACCGCGGGGACCCGGTGAAGGTGTGGGACGAGTTCGGGCCGTGGCTGGACAGCACGCTCGCGGAAGCGGTCGAGACGACCTACACCTTCGCGGCCGAGCGCGCGGAGTGGATCGCGCAGGCGGTGGCGGTGAGCTTCGGCGCGCAGTACGACCTGCCGGACCTGGCGTTGACCGACTCCGGCGCGGACCGGATCGCCGAGGTGCGGCAGCCGCGGATCGAACGGTTCAAGATCGGGCAGAAAGCGTTCACCGGGCTGCGCGGTTCGTATGGCGGCGTGCTGATGTTCGGCCTCGTGACCGGCTTGGCGGGGCTGCCGTTGATCAACCCGGTGTCGATCGGCGCGGGGGTCGCGTTCGCGGCGAAGACGATCAGCGACGAGGGCGGCATGCGGCTGCAACGCCGGCAGGCGGTGGCGAAGATGACCGCGCAACGGCACGTCGACGACGTGTTCCTGCGGTTCAGCAAGGAATGCCGCGACGCGATCCGCCACGTGCAGCGACGGTTGCGGGACCACTTCACCGAACTCGCGGACGGTCTTGCCGACGAGCTGACGCGGGAGCGCGAGATGATCATCGCCGGATCGGCCGAGCGGGAGCGGCGCAGCGCGGCGCTGCGGCGGGAGATCGACCGGCTCGCGGGATTGCACAAGCGGGCCGGGGAGTTGGGGATGCTGGCCAACCGGGCCCCTAAGGAGTTGTCTGCGTGACCGGCGGGGCGGCCTGGTCGCGGCGAGCTTGAGCGGGTTTCCGCATCGTGGGCGTCAGTTGGTCTCGATGCGTTGCACTGCGACGAGTCCGCGTGGCCCAGCCGCGTCGGTTGGTGGCGGCTTGCTTCGGCGGGGGCGAACCGGTTTGGGAGGCGGCACTGCGGGCTGGAAGGGCTTGGCGGTCGGGAATGTGTCGTTCTTGGGCGGTTGAGGGCGGTTTCGGCTGAGGTCGGCTGGGCAACGGCGGGACTCGGTGAGCGGCGCATTGCCGGGTAGCCGAGGATGTTCGGGGCGAGTCGAGTGAGGAGTGGTGTCGCGCGTGGTTGAGGACGTTCGGGCGCTTCTGGCGGATGCTTCTGCGTACTACCGCGACAGCCCGAGGGCTTCGGCGTTGCTGGGGGAAGCGCTTGACCATCTCGACGAGCCGCTCCGGGTGGGCATCGGAGGGGCTGCGGGCACGGGGAAATCGACGTTGACCGCCGCGTTGGGGGACTGGCCGACGCGGGCGTTGCGCGATCTGGAGTTTCTCGACGCGCCGCACCCGTCGACGCTCACCGACGCCTCCGTACAGCTGCTACGTCACCTTGAACCCGACCACTTGGCGACGTTGCGTCCGACAGCGCCTTCGGCGTTCGCGCGACAGACGGCCGTCGACACGATCCTTGTGCTGGCGCGCGCGGACGAGACCGGCGCTGGGCGAATCGACGCACTGCTTACCGCGAAGCAGATAGCGCGGCGCGCGTGGCGCGAAGACCCGCTGTGCAGCGGATTCCAAGGCGTGATCGCGGTGGCGGCGCAGCTTGCGTACGGGGCGCGCGCGTTCACTGATGACGAGTTCGAACTTCTCGCGGCCTTCGCGGCTGTACCGCGTGAGGAGTTGGAGCGGTATCTGCTGTCGGTCGACACCTTTACTGATCCAGCGTTTCCGGGACCAGTGTCGGTCGAGACGCGACGGTCGTTGGTAGTGCGCTTCGGGTTGTTCGGAGTGAAGCTGGCACTCACGTTGATCCGTACGGGCTGTGACGACCGCGTGAAGCTGTCGGCGGAACTGGTGCGGCGTAGCGGTCTTGGCGAGCTTCGCGACACTATCGCGGGTTGTTTCGCCGCGCGTGCGGACGCGTTGCGTGCGCGGACGGCGTTGATTCGGTTGGAGACCGTGCTGAACGCGGAGCCGCGACCGCACAGTGATCGGCTTGCGGCGCGGGTCGAGCGGTTTTCGGCCAGTGCGCACGACTTCCGTGAGTTGCGGTTGATCGCGGACATTCGCGGCGGGCGGACGGCGTTGGCGGGGGAGTCCGCGGAGGAGGCCGTGCGGTTGCTGGGCGCGGAGGGGACCGCGTCGGAGGAGCGGCTGGGGCTCGCGGAGGGTACGGATCCGCGCGAGATGTACGAAGCCGGGCTCGACGCGGTGATGCGGTGGCGGCACGAGGCGGAGCGGCCGGACCGCGCGTTGGCGGACCGGGCCGCGGCGCAGGTTGTGGTGCGCAGTGCGGAAGGGTTGCTGGCGCAGTTCGTGTGACCGGGGCGAAAGCCCAACCCGCAGAGCCTCAGGCGTTGCCCAGCACCCGTCCGATGGTGAGTTCCAAGACCACTCGCTGCGGGTTTTCCCGCGGCTGCCGGTACCGCTGGGCGTAACGCTCCTCGGCGTCGCGGACTGAAGCGGCATCGTCGAGGAGACGGATCCGGCCTTCCATCGTGGACCAAGTCCGGCCCTCGAACTGGCACACCGCGGCAGCCAGCCCAGCGTCTCCAGCGGCGCGGATAAGGCGCGCCTTGTACGAGGTCCCGGAGGCGATCACGCGGGCGATGCCCTGCTCGAAGTCGACCGTCACGCCCACCGCGACCACGTGCGGCGTCCCGTTGGGCCGGACCGTCGTGAGCGACGCGAGCCGTCGTTCGGTCCAGAACTGGCGGAGGCTCTCGTCGGGTGTCATGTCCGCACGCTAGACGAGACAGAAATTCAACTGCTTGTTGACCTCTTTAACAACCAGTTGTAGCGTCCCGCGGAACCAACGACGTCCTGGAGGGTCCGCATGTCGGCGCTTCGTTCCCGTGCCTGGCAGGCCGCTGTGCTCGGCGGTCTGCTCGCGTTCGCTACTGCCTGTGGAGGGGGTCCCGACGGGGCCGGCGGCGGGCAGCCGCAGAAGCCGAGCGCTGTTCCGGACAACACCGCGTTGCTCGGGTCGATCAAGGCCGACCCGCAGCTCGCCGGAGCGTTGCCGCCGGCGGTGGCGCAGGCCAAGACATTGCGGCTGGCGTCCAACATCCAGTCGGCGCCGAACAACTTCTACGCCGCGGACGGCAAGACGCCGATCGGCTACGAGGTCGATCTCGCCAAGGCCGTCGGGGCGAAGCTCGGGGTGACCGTCGCCTACCAGGACCTGGCGTTCGGTTCGCTGATCACGAGCCTGCAGTCCGGCCGCGTCGACCTGACCATGGCCGCGATGAACGACACCAAGGAACGCCAGCAGCAGATCGACTTCGTCGACTACTTCTCGTCCGGCATCACGATCATGATCCGCAAGGGCAACCCGGACGGCATCACCGGGCCGGACACGTTGTGCGGCAAGAACGTGGCGGTCGTGCAGGGCACCAGCCACCAGAAGTTCGCCACCGCGCAGAGCGCGAAATGCACCCAGGCGGGCAAGCCGGCGATCACGGTCACCGCGACCGACAGCGACAACCAGAACCAGAATCAGCTGCGGACCGGTCGCGTCGCGGCGATTCTCAACGACCTGCCGAGCGCGGTCTACATTTCGCGCACCGCGGGCGACGGCAAGTTCTTCGAGGTCGTGCCCGGCCAGCCGATCGAGGGCGGGCCGTACGGGATGGGCTTCGCGAAGAACAACTCGAAGCTGCGCGACGCCGTCAAACAAGCGTTGCAGTCGCTCGTCGCGGACGGGACGTACGGCAAGATCCTGCAGTCCTGGGGCGTCGAGCAGGGCGCGATCAAGGAGGCGGCCGTCAATGGCGGAAGCTGAACCGCTGCCGATCGTCCGGCTGCGGCACTGGGGACGCTGGGTCAGCGCGGCGGTGATCGTCGCCCTGCTGGTGCTGCTGGGTTTCGCGCTCGCGCAGGCGCAGATCGAGTGGGGTTCGGTACCGGACTTCGTCTTCTACCGCGTGATGGCGCTCGGGCTGCTCAACACCGTCGTGCTGGCGGTGATCGCGCAGGCGATCGCGATCGTGCTCGGCGTCCTGATCGCGTTGCTGCGGCTGAGCGCCAACCCGGTCGCGAAGTGGTTCGCGGCGGCCTACATCTGGCTGTTCCGCGGGCTTCCGGTGCTGCTGCAGATCCTGATTTGGTACAACCTGGCGCTGATCTTCCCGACCGTCTCGATCCCGCTGCCCTTCTGCGGCTATCTCGTCCACGAGCCGACGAACGTGCTGATCAGCGCGTTCACCGCGGCATTGCTCGGGCTGGCGCTGAACGAGAGCGCGTACATGGCGGAGATCGTTCGTGCCGGGCTGACCAGCGTCGACGCAGGGCAGACCGAGGCGGCGAAGTCCATCGGCATGACGCCGGGCGCGACGTTGCGCCGGGTCGTTCTTCCGCAGGCGATGCGCGTGATCATCCCGCCGACCGGCAACGACTTCATCAACATGCTCAAGGGCACGTCGATGGCGTCGGTGATCGGCGTGACCGAGCTGATCCACGCGGCCAACAACATCTCGTCCAACAACCTGCTGGTGATGGAGACGCTCATCGCGGCGGCGATCTGGTACATGGTCGTGGTGACGGTGGCGGGCATCGGCCAGCACTACCTTGAACGTTCGTTCGGGGCGGCCGACCGGAGTCCGGTCGCGCGGGTCGGGAAGGCGTTCAAGGGGATGCCGCTGGTGAGGGGTGCGCGTGTCTGAACCGTTGCTGAAAGCTGTCGGGGTCCGCAAGAACTACGGGCACACCGAGGTGCTCAAGGGCATCGACCTGGAGGTCCGCAAAGGACAGGTGGTGTGCCTGCTCGGACCGTCGGGAGCGGGGAAGAGCACGTTTCTGCGCTGCCTCAACCATCTCGAGACGATCGACGGCGGCCAGGTCTGGGTGGACGGCGAGCCGATCGGGTTCAAGCTCCGCGGCGGCAAGCTGTACGAGCTGCGGGAGAAGGACGTCGCCCGGCAGCGCCGGGACATCGGCATGGTCTTCCAGCGCTTCAACCTGTTCGGGCACCGGACCGCGCTGGAGAACGTGGTCGAGGGACCGGTGCGGGTGCTCGGCGTGGACCCGGACAAGGCGCGGAAAGAGGCGCTGGACCTGCTCGACCGCGTCGGGCTCGCGGACCGGGCGGGCGCGTACCCGGGGCAGCTGTCCGGCGGGCAGCAGCAGCGCGTCGCGATCGCGCGGTCGCTGGCGATGAAGCCGAAGCTCATGCTGTTCGACGAGCCGACGTCCGCGCTGGACCCGGAGCTGGTCGGGGAGGTGCTCGCGGTGATGGGTACGTTGGCTCGGGAGGGGATGACGATGGTGGTCGTGACGCACGAGATGGCCTTCGCCGCGGAGGCCGCCGACGAGGTGGTCTTCCTCGCCGACGGCGCGGTGGTCGAAACGGGGCCGCCCGAACGCGTGCTGAAGTCCCCGGACCACGAGCGGACGCGGCAGTTCCTCGCGCGGGTCCTCTCGTGACCCGGATCCCGCCCCGGTACCTGCTCCAGTTCGACGAGCCCGCGGGCTACCTGGACTTCGCGCGGTTCGGGCCGCCGTCGCACATTGTCTTAGACACCACCGCGCGGCTGCTGGAGGCGACGACCAAGGCCGGTCCGTCCACTGTGGACGAGCTGATGCGGCAGGAGATCCGCGCGAAAGCGGCGGCCGCGCGGCTCTGCGGCAGCGACACCGACCACACCGTGCTGCTCCCGCACACCAGCCTCGGTCTGTTCCAGGCCGCGTTCAACAGCCACGGCGAAGTGCTCGTGTCGGCCGCGGAATTCCCGGCCAACACGTATCCGTGGGCGCGTGCCGAACAGGCCGGGCGGGTGCGGATGCGGCGGCTGGAAGGCGGTTACGTCACCGCCGACCGGCTCGCGGACGCGCTCACTCCGGAAACCGCTGTCGTTTCGGTGAGCGCGGTCGATTTCCGCACTGGCTACCGGGCCGATCTCGCCGCGCTGCGCGAGGTGGTCGGCGACCGGCTGCTGGTGGTCGACGGGATCCAGGGCTTCGGGGTGATCGACGCGCCGTGGGAAGTCGCCGACGTGCTCGTGGTCGGCGGGCAGAAGTGGTTGCGCGCGGGCTGGGGCACCGGATTCGCCGTGCTGTCCGACCGGGCGCTCGCGCGAATGGACCCGATCCTCTCCGGGTGGACCGGCGCGCGCGATCCCGGCTTGTTCGACAACGAGATCCACCCGGCCGACCCGACCGCGGCCAGCTGGTCGATCTCGAACCTCAGCCCGGTCACGTCCGGCGCCTTCGCGGCGGCGCTCGAACTGGTCGAGGAAACGGGCGTCGCGGCGATCGCGAACCGGATCGGCGAACGCGTCGGCGAACTCGAAGAAGTGCTGCGTTCGTTCGGTGCGGAGATCGTGTCGGCGACTGAGCGGCGGGCCGGGATTCTCGCGTTCTCGTTGCCGGACAAACCCGCGGAGCAGGTCGGGGCGGCGTTGACGGCGGCGGGGATCGCGGCGACGGTCCGTCCGGAACACGTCCGGTTGTCGCCGCACGCGTCGACCCCGGCGGCGGCTGCTGACCTGGTGCGGGATGCGTTGGAAACGCTGCTGCGGCCTCGCCGGGTCGTGCCGGTCGCGTCGGCTTCGGGCACGGCGACGCATGAGCTGCTCACCGCGCTGATTCCGGCGGTGGACGGGCTGGCGGCGATGCTCGGTCCGGGCAACGAGGTGCTGCTGCACGACCTGTCGAAGCTGCCGGATTCGATCGTCGCGATCGCGGGGAAGCTCACCGGCCGCTCGGTCGGCGGGCCGATGACGGATCTGCTGCTCGGGCTCGTCCGGCGGGGCACGACGCAGGATCTGACCAACTACCGCACGCACAGTCCGGACGGGCGCGAGATCCGTTCGTCCACGCTGTTTCTGCGCGACGCCGAGGGTACCGCGATCGGGTGTTTGTGCGTGAACAGCGAACTTCCGGCCGCGGCGCAGACGTCCGAGGAACGGAGGGAGGAGACGTTCCTGCCCGACGTCGACAGCCTGCAGCGGTTCCTCGTCGGACGCGCGATCGGGAAGTCCGGGATTCCGGTGGAGCTGATGAAGAAGCGGCACAAATCGGCGGTGGTGCGCGAGCTGGACGAGGCCGGGTACTTCCTGATCAAGGACGCGGTCGACCATCTGGCCGGGCAGCTCGAGGTGACGCGCTACACGATTTACAACTATCTCAATGAGATCCGGGCTGGGTAGCCGCTCCGCCGGGCTTGCGGCCAAGCCGGGGCGGGCGCTCAGTCCAGGAACTTCTCCACCGCGTCCGCAGCCGCGGCGATGCCGCCGTTGGCACGGAGTTCCGCACGCAGCTCGGCCAATCGCGCGGCCACGTCAGGCGAACTGCTGACCTCGTCGACGGCTTCGCGGAGGGACTGGGCGGTCACCTGCTCCGCGGGCAGATGTTTGCCGACCCCTAACGCCTCCAGTTGCGCGGCGTTGCCGAACTGGTCGACGGCCTGAGGAATGGCGACCGTCGGCACGCCGTACCACAGGGATTCCGTGCAACCGCCCATCCCGGCGTGCGTGATGAAGGCGGACGCGACGTCGAGGATCGCCAGCTGCGGCACCGTTTCGTGCACCTCGACCGACTCCGGCAGCGGGCCGAGGTCGTCCTTCGAGACGTGCTTGCCGACCGAGAGCACGACGTGCCAGTCCTCGAATTCGGTGATGCAGTGCCGGTAGATGTCGAGCTGGTCGTTGTACGCGGTGCCAAACGACACGAGCAGCACTGGTTTCCCGTCGGACGGCGGCGTCCAGTGCTCGGCGGCGCGCGCCGGGTCTAGGCACGGGCCGACGAACTGGACGCGGTCCTCCGGCACGCGGTCCGCGTTCGGCTGCATCGCGCGCGGGATCAGCGACAGGATCGGCACTGGTCGCGCGAGCCAGGTCCAGGCGTCTTCGGTGACGCCGTTTTGGGCCAGCCACTGAGTGAACGCTCGCTGGTAGTCCATTCCGGACGGTGACGTGCGGATCGGTTTGAGGACGTCGGCGAGTTCTTCTTCGTAGCCGTCCCAGGCGACGTAGGTGGGGGAGAGCTGCACCGCGGGCACGTCGTAGCGGAGGCCGAGCAGTGGGGCGCCGAGGCCGCCGATGTCGTAGAGCAGCAGGTCGGGCGGGTCCTGGTCGAAGGTTTCGAGCAGCTGCGGGTGGATCGCGACGGCCTCGTCGAGGAAAACGCGCATCGCTTCGGCCGGGTCCTCCGGCCATTCCGCGCCGGGACCGAGCGGGAAGATCGTGGGATGCGCGACGACGTCCGAGCCGGTCGCTGCGACCAGTTCGGCGAGCGGTTCGCCGACGACGTAGCTGACCCGGTGCCCGCGTCGCACGAGCTCGCGGATGATCCCCAGCGAGGGGTAGACGTGGCTCGGCGCGGAGCAGCCGACCATGACGAGGTGCTTGCCCATGAAGCGGAAGTGTCCTTTCCGGACGAGACGCGGTCCGGCACGCAGAGCGGGCGCCGCCTGGTGGCAGGCGGGCCGGAAAGTCGTGCCGGGATCAGGACTGGCGGCAGCGGGCAAAGATCGTCATGAAGCGGGACGGTAGTGCGGCTGGTTGCCAGGAGCAACCGGATTAGCCGACCCGGATTCCGCTTGGTGAACGACTCGGCATCACCCACTACTTTCCACCACAACCCACTTTGTGTTACAAAGTTGAAGACAGCGAACTGGGGGACGAGATGACGGAAGCGTTCAGGCTGACCGGCCTGGTGAAGCAGTTCAAGCAGGTCCGCGCGGTGGACGGCGTGTCGATGGCGGTGCGGCGGGGCGAGGTCGTCGCGTTGCTCGGGCCGAACGGTGCGGGCAAGTCGACCACTATCGACATGTTGCTCGGGCTTGCCTCGCCGGATGAGGGAAGCGTGCAAGTGTTCGGCGGGGCGCCTCGGGCGGCGCTCGACTCCGGGCGGCTCGCGGCGATGGTGCAGAACGGGTTCTTGCTCCGGGATGTCACGCCGGCCGAGCTGGTCGAGTTGCATCGGTCGATGTTCGAGAATCCCTTGCCCGCCAAGGAGGTTTACGCGCGGGCCGGGATCGGGGAGTTCGCCAAGCGGCGGTGCGGGAAGTTGTCCGGCGGGCAGCTCCAGCGGGTCCGGTACGCGCTCGCGCTCACGGGCGACCCGGAGTTGCTGGTTCTTGACGAGCCGACGGCGGCGTTGGACGTCGACGCTCGGCGCGAGTTCTGGGCGTCGATGCATGAGTTCACCGCGGAAGGGCGCACTGTCCTCTTCGCGACGCATTACCTCGCCGAGGCGGAGGACTACGCGGACCGCGTCGTGTTGATGCGGCACGGGAAGGTCGTCGCGGACGGGGCGGTCGACGAGGTGCGGGCGAATGTGTCCGGGCGGGTGATCAGGGCAGCGATACCGGGTGCCCGTGAGGAATCTCTGGCCGCACTCGCAGGGGTCGCCAGCGCACGCGTGCAGGGCGATCGCGCGGAACTGGGCTGCACCGACTCCGACCTGGCGATCCGGGCGTTGCTCGCGGAGTTTCCGCGGGCCAGCTCGATCGAGATCACCTCCGCGGGGCTGGAGGAAGCGTTCCTCGCCCTCACCTCCGACGAGCCGCAGGGAGCGCTCCGATGAACCTCGTCTACCTCCGCTTGGAGATCCTGCGCATCGTCCGCAGCCCGCAGTTCGCGTTGTTCACCATCGCGGTCCCGCTCGGCATGTTCCTGCTGTTCGGCGGGTTGTTCGGCGATCAGGTCGGGCCGGGCGGGATCAAGGCGAGCGTCACCACGATGATCAACATGGGCGCGTACGGCGCGATGAGCGGTGCGTTGTTCACCGGGACCCGCGTCGCGACCGAGCGGACGGACGGCTGGCAGCGGCAATTGCGGCTCACCCCGATGCGCGGGCCCGGCTATCTCGCGGTGAAGATCGCGTCCGCGATGGCGATGGCGTTGCCGGTGGTCGTGGTGATCTTCGTGGCCGGCGCGGTGCGCGGGGTGCAGCTCACCGCGGCGCAGTGGCTGCTCAGCGGGGTCTCGTTGTGGCTCGGCGCGCTCCCGTTCGCGGTGCTCGGGCTGCTGCTCGGCCTGTTCGGCAAGGGCGACACGGTGGGTGCGATGACCGGGGCGCTGATGCTGCCGCTCGGCGTGTTCGGCGGGTTGTGGATGCCGCTCGCGTTCCTGCCGGAATGGATGTCCGCGCTCGCGCGCTTCTTCCCTACGTACTGGCTCGGCCGCGTCGGCACGCTTCCGGTGGACCACGCCGGCGGGCTCGGTCTCGCGGTCGGCGTGCTGGCCGCGTGGCTGGTCGTGCCCGCGCTCGTGGTGGTGCGGCGGTTCCGGCTGGGCCCGGTGAAGGTCGCGTGACGTGTTAGCTTCCGTGCTGCATGCGGGGTCAGTACGGGGGAAGGGCGGTCCGGGGTGAACAACGACGCGGGGGACCCCGTCGAGGACGAGGGCGAGCCGCTGTCCGCGGCGGAGTCGCTCGAACTCATCGCCCTTCAGCACGAGCGGACGCGCCGGGAGCTGCGAGTCAGCCCGGCGCGTCTGCTCGGCGTCTGGGCGTTCACCTGGCTCTTCGGCTGGGGCCTCGTCTACCTCTCCGACGAGCGGTCGGCGGCGCTGCTGCCCGGCTGGGTCGCGGGCCTCGTCGTCGCGGTGCTCATGGCGGGCGCGATCGCCTATTCCGCTTGGCACGGCAGCAAACCCAGCCGGGGCATCCGCGGCCCGTCCCGGCGGATCGGCGCGATGTACGGCTGGTCGTGGGGGATCTCGTTCGCCGCGCTGTGCCTGATCGACATCCGGGTCACCAAACTCCTTCCCGAAGGCTCCGACCTCGTGCCGCTGCTGTGGTCGGGCACCTCGCTGCTGCTGACCGGCGCGCTCTACCTGGCGGGCGGGATGCTGTGGCAGGACCTGCGGCAGTACTTCCTCGGCGGCTGGATCATCGTGTGCGGCGGGGCGAGCGTCCTGGTCGGCGTGCCCGGCAACTTCCTCGTCCTCTCGCTCGCCGGCGGCGGCGGATTCGCGGTCGCGGCGCTGGTCTACGTGGTGCGGCCCCGTGACTGAGCTGCCGGAACTCGACCCCGTCATCCACGCCCAGGCGCGCCTGCGCGTCACGGTCGCGCTCGCCGGGCTGCGTCCGGCCGACCAGATCACGTTCCCGCGGCTGCAGCAGCTGCTGGAGATGACCGCGGGCAACCTCTCGACCCATCTGCGCAAGCTCGAGGACGCCGAGTACGTCGAGATCACCAAGGCTTACGAACACCGCACGCCGGTCACGCTGGTGCGGCTCACCAGCAAGGGCCGCGCCGCGTTCGAGACTTACACCAAGGCGTTGCAACGGCTCCTGGACGCCGGGACCTGAGATGTCTCGCTGGGTCGTGCACCTGGACCTCGACGCGTTCTACGCCTCCGCCGAGCAGCTCACCCGGCCGACGCTGCGCGGGCGCGCGGTCGTGGTCGGCGGAACCGGACACCGCGGCGTCGTCGCCGGGGCGAGCTACGAATCCCGCGAGTACGGCGTGCGTTCCGCGATGCCGATGTCGCAGGCTCGACGGCTCCTTCCGGCTGGTGGCGTCGTGCTGCCGCCGCGGTTCCGGTTGTACGAAATGCTGAGCAAGCAGGTTTTCGACGTCGTCAGCGAGGTCGCGCCGGTGCTGGAACGGATTTCCCTCGACGAGGCGTTCGCCGAACCGCCCGCGCTGGCCGGTGCTTCGGTCGAGCAGGTGACCGAGTGGGCCGAGAAACTGCGGACGCGGATCCGGGAAGAGACCGGGCTGACCGCGTCGATCGGGGCGGGGACAGGCAAGCAGGTCGCGAAAATCGGTTCGGACCGCGCGAAGCCGGACGGTCTGCTCGTCGTGCCGCCGGGGACCGAACGCGAGTTTCTGGCCCCGCTGCCGGTGCGCGCGTTGTGGGGGATTGGGCCGGTGGCGGAAGCGAAGTTGCGCACGATCGGCGTGCTTACCTTGGGCGAGCTGGCGGCGTTGCCCGAGCCGGACGCGGTGTCGACGCTCGGCGGCGTGGTCGGCCGCGACTTGCGACGGCTGGCGAGCGGATTCGACGACCGTCCGGTCGCGGAGCGCGGCGAGGCCAAACAGGTGAGTGCGGAGACGACCTTTGACGTCGACGTGGTCGATCTCGCCCGATTGCGGGCCGAGGTAAGGAAAATCGCGGCTGGCGCGCACGCTCGCCTGGTGAAGGCGGGTCGCGTCGCGCGCACTGTCGTGATCAAGCTGCGGCATACCGACATGAGCACGGTGACCCGCTCCGAGACCACCGCGTCGCCCACCGATGACCTCGAACAGCTTGCGGCTACCGCGGAACGGCTCCTGCTCGACCCGCAGGAGTTCGGCGGAGTGCGGCTCGCGGGCGTGGCGTTCAGCGGGCTTTCGGTGCCGCATCAGGACGCGTTGTTCAGCTTGACCGTGCCTGTGGCGACGGAGGAGCCGGTGGTCACTTCGGCGCCGTCGCCGGGCGGGAGCGCGCCCGTGTCGTCATCGGGGTGGCGGCCAGGCGACGACGTGGTGCACGCCGAGTTCGGCACGGGCTGGGTGCAGGGCGCGGGGCACGGCCGGGTGACCGTGCGGTTCGAGACGCGCACGTCCGGTCCCGGCGTCGCGCGGACGTTCGACCAGACCGATCCGGCGTTGACGCGCGGAGAACCCTCCGACTGCCTAGCCTGAGCATTTGGCCAGGTCACGACCGGGTTGTTAACCCACAAGGGTGATAAGGAAGGATGTGCCGGGCAGTCGGGCAAAGGGGATGATCATGACGAACACGCGCCGCGCCGCCGCCCTCGCCGGGGTCGCGCTGATGCTGGCGGCGTGTGGGAGCGAAGCCGCCCCGCACCGGTCCTCGGCCGGACCGTCGTCGTCTTCCTCGGCGGCCGCTTCGCCGGATTCGTTCACCGTCGTGGCGACCGGGGACGTGCTGATCCACCCGCGGCTCACCGACCAGGCCGAGGCGGACGGAGGCGGGAAAATCGACTACCGGCAGCTGTTCGCCGGGGTCAAACCGCTCGTGTCCGGCGCGGATCTGGGGATCTGCCATCTCGAAACGCCGCTCGCGCCGGAAGGCGGGCCGTACAGCGGATATCCGTCGTTCAGCGCGCCGCCGGAAATCGCGGACGCGTTGAAGGACACCGGATACGACACCTGTTCCACCGCGTCGAACCACACGCTCGACCAGGGCGCGGCGGGGGTGCAGCGGACGCTCGACAAACTCGACCGGACCGGGATCAAGCACACCGGTTCCGCGCGTTCGGCCGAGGAGGCGGGGAAACCGCTGATCCTGGACGTGCACGGGGTCAAGGTCGCGCAGCTGTCGTATTCGTTCGGGTTCAACGGGATCAAACGGCCGGCCGGGAAACCGTGGCTGGCCAACGAAATCGACCCCGGCGAGATCCTCTCCGCGGCGCGGGAGGCGAAGGCGGCCGGGGCGGAGGTCGTGATCGCGAGCCTGCACTGGGGAGTCGAGTACCAGCACGACGTGACCGCTGACCAGAAGCAGTTGGCGCAGAAGCTGACGGCGTCGCCGGATCTCGATCTGATCGTCGGGCATCACGCGCATGTGGTGCAGCCGTTCCAGAAGGTCGGCGGCAAGTGGGTGGCGTTCGGGCTCGGCAACGAGGTCGCGCGGCACGACGAACCTCGCGGGTCCACCGAGGAGGGCGTCGCGGCTCGGTTCCGGTTCAGCCGGGCCGGCGGGAAATGGACAGTGGACAAGGCGGAGTACGTGCCCACGTTGATCGACCTCGGGCCGCCGATCCGGTTGCGGGACCTCACGGCCGCACCGCCGAGCGAGCGCGGGAAGGAAGCGCTCGCGAACACCGATCAGGTGGTGCTTTCCCAGGGGGCGGGGGACGAAGGGCTGAGCCGGCCGGGGCGGTGACGGTCAGTGGTCCCGGCGGGTGATGAGTTCGGCGATCGCGGTCAGTTCGGCCGTCGCGCGCGGGGCGGGGTTGGCCGCGGTCAGGGCAGTCAGCGCGTCGGTGAGCAGTTCGTCGGCCTGGGCGTGGCTCCACGACCGGCCGCCGGCTTCGTCGACCAGCGCCGCGGCCTTGGCGAGGCAGTCGTCCGCGAGGGGCTGCCGGTACAGCATCGCCAGTTCCTGGCCGGCTGAGGTGCCGGAGGCGAGCGCCGCGACGACGGGGAGGGATTTCTTGCGGCTGCGCAGGTCCGAGTAGACCGGCTTGCCGGTGACCGCCGGGTCGCCCCAGATGCCGAGGAGGTCGTCGACGTGCTGGAAGGCCAGGCCCAGCGAGCGGCCGAAGCGGCCGAAACGTTCGACGTGCTCGCCGCGGCCTCCGACGACCAGCACGCCCAGCGTGCACGCCGCGCTCAGCAGGGCCGCTGTTTTGCCTTGGGCCATTCGGACGCATTCCGCCACTTCGACGTCGGTCCGTTGCTCGAACGCCAGGTCCTCGTGCTGACCGTGCAGCAGGTCCAGCACCGCGGTGCTCAGCAGGCGGGCGGCGGCCGGGCCGTCCGCGGACAGGACGTCGAAGGCCAGCGCCAGCAGGGAATCCCCGGCCAGCACCGCTTGGCCGGTGCCGAACACGGTCCACGCGGTGGGGCGGTGCCGCCGGGTGCGGTCGCCGTCCATCACGTCGTCGTGCAGCAGCGAGAAGTTGTGTGCCAGTTCGACGGCCACCGCCGCGGGAACGGCGTCTTCCGGGTCTCCGCCGCACGCCTCCGCGCACAGCAGGACCAGCGCGGGGCGCAGGGCTTTGCCGCCGGACGTGGTCGTCGCCGTTCCGGTTTCGTCCCACCAGCCGAGGTGGTAGCCGGCGATCCGGCGCATCGATACTGGCAGCCGGTCGACCGCCGCGCGCATCGCCGGTTCCCACCTGCTCCGGCTCCAGTCCAGCACCTCGGCCACGGAGCGGGCCCCGGTGCGGGCGTCCACGGTCGTCATCGTTCTCCCGCTTCCGGACGGGGCGCGGCGGCCACAGTGGACAGTGCGGAGGGGCTCGGGACGATCACTGCGAAACCACCTAACGTCGAAAACGCCGGAAGACAGCGCGAGCGGTTTTTCCGGAGAGGAATGCGAATCGTGAGCGGCGCCGCGCATCAACATAGCAAGGTGGATGTTCTCGACAATCACTCGATCGGGTAGCCGGGTCCGATTCACCTGTTTGCCGAAGCTCCTTTTCGGACATTGCCGGTGCTGTTGTCCGGCTGACAACCCGGGGTGCGTCACGGTGGGTCTGCTGCCGTAACCCGGTCGAGTGCGCGCGACCGGTATCCGCGCCGTTTTCCCTTGTCGAGCAAGAGCAATCGGGGGAATGCGTGCCCGTCCCGCTGCTCCGATCCGGCGAACCGCGCGGGCGGCGGGCGGCCACCCGGCTGAATCGCGGGTTTCGCCGTTGTCGGTTCCGGAATCGGCTGGATAGCGTCAGCCAGCGTATTTAGCCGCGCGAAAGACATCTCAGGTTGTTAGAAGTCAAGCCGTGTGGGCTGGAGGAGGTGGGAAGGCTTGGTGTTCGTCGTAGAGGCGGTCCGTCTGCAGGCAGTGGTGGAGTTGTCCGAGGAATTTGTTGAACAGGTGGCGTTGGGCTTGGTGGTTCCAGTCTCCGGCGGCGCGGCGGGTGTCGAAGTGGCGTCGTGCGCCGGGGCTGGCTCGCAGCGAGGCGAGCGCCCAGACGGGTCCGACTGCGGCGAGGCGGCGGTTTTTGATGTGGCGGTGCGAGACCACGGTTTTTCGGCCGCTGGCGCGGGTGATCGGTGCGGATCCGGCGTAGGCCTTCAGTCCGCGGGGATCGGTGAAGCGGGTGCGGTCGTCTCCGATTTCGGCGAGCACCCGGGCGCCGGCCAGCAGTCCGAGGCCGGGGAAGCTGGTGATGATCGTGGCGTCCGGGTGCTGTTCAAAATGTGTCCGTGCCGCCTCCGCCAGACTGTCGGAGGCGGCGCAGGCGGCCTCGAATTGGCTCAGCAGAGCCGAAAACTGGATGCCCATCGCGTTCTCCACGATCGGCGGTTGCCGCAGCCGCTCGGACCGGAACACGCCGTGGAGGCGGTCGACGTCGGCATCGACGTTGCGGCGGCGTCCGGCCTTGGTCAGCAGTGTCCGCAGCCGGGCGCGGGTCAGTGTCGCTGCGAGCGCGGGTGTCGGGGCGGCGGCGAGGACGGTGCGGGCGTCGCGGCGGGCCAGGCCGCCCTCGGGCTGTCCGGCGAACGCTTCCAGCGCCGCGGGGTAGAACTCCTTGAGCAGCGACCGGAGCTGGTTGCCCAGCTGCTGGCGGGCCCAGACCGCGTCCTGTTGCGCTCGTGCCAGCACCCGCACCGCTTGGGCCAGTTCGGTGTCGGCCGGCAGCGGTCGGTGCGCGGCCGCGTCGGTGCGCACGATGTTGGCCAGCAGCGCGGCGTCCGCGGCGTCGGACTTCGCGCCCGACACCTGGTGCCGGGCCCGGTAGCGCGATGCCGAGAGGGGGTTGATCGCGTAAATGGTGCGGCCGGTGGAGCGCAGCGCGGCGACGAGCAGCCCGTGGTCGGTTTCGATGCCGACCGGGATCTGCGCGTCGGCGGTGTCTCCGGCCTCGGCGAGCAGGTCGAGCAGCCGGGCGAACCCGGTGGCGTCGTCGCCGATGCGGGCTTTGGCGATCACGGTTGCGGTGTCGTCGATGATGGCGACGTCGTGGTGGGATTCGGCCCAGTCGATGCCGCAGAACAGTGTCAAACCGTCACGTTTCCTTTCCTGTTGCTGCTGCTCACGGGTCCAGGCGGGGTCACGCAGCGCCCTAATCGCGGGACTCGGCGGTCCGTCATCTCAGTAGCCGTTCGTGACTCCAGCACACCGCAGGGTCCTCGTTCTGTCGAAGAGCTCGAAGCTCGGGAACACATCGAGAGGTCACCTCCTGCGGCGGACTCGGGCCACGACATCCCACCACCACGATCACCAGTCCACCGGCGGACGCGCCGTTCTTTCACAAGTCGTCGAACGACGGGAACCCACAGGCGTCGCCCGCCGGCGGACCAGCACCAACCGACCCGGTCACGAGCCGGAAGAACTATCCCTACTACCGATTAGGAACCGGATGAACGTCTACGTGACCGGGGTGTTCTGGGTCGTCGGCGGGGCGATCGTCGCCGCGGTGATCGGCTATCTCGTGCGGCGCTTCGGCTGGGACGAGGGCCGCCGCGACAACAACGACGCCGCGGGCCAGGTGTTCACCATCGTCGGCGGGCTGCACGCGGTGCTGGTCGCGTTCGTGCTGATCTCGCTCTTCGACGCCGTCACGGCCACGCGCGAGGGTTCCTACACCGAGGCCGAGGGCCTGGTCGCC
Source organism: Streptomyces sp. AA4 (assembly GCF_000158875.1). Taxonomy (NCBI): domain Bacteria; kingdom Bacillati; phylum Actinomycetota; class Actinomycetes; order Kitasatosporales; family Streptomycetaceae; genus Streptomyces; species Streptomyces sp. AA4. Next base: position 1,258,042 of record NZ_GG657746.1, read on the forward strand.
GCCACCTGGTCGGCGCAGGCGCTGCCCGGCGACACCGGCGAGCAGGTGCGGCGCCTGGCCATCGCGTACGCGACGACGGTCTCCAAGCAGGAGTGGCCCCGGCTCGTCGACGACGGCCCGGTCCCCGACACCGGCTGGACCCAGCTCGACCAGATGCGCCGCGTGGTCGCCAACGCGCAGGCCAGCGACGACTGGACGAACGACCGGAAGAAGGACGCCGCCGCCCAGCTCTGGCAGGTCTACCAGGCCCGCCAGACCCGGCTCACCGGCGCGGAAACCGACGGCGTCGGCGCGGTCATGTGGTTCGCGCTCGTCCTCGGCAGCGTCATCTCGATCCTGCTGCCGAACCTCTTCGGCGGCACGCGGATGGCGGCGCACCTGGTGATCGTGTCGACGCTGGCCGGCACGATCGTCCTGCTGCTGTATGCGATCTATCAGCTGCAGAACCCTTATGCCGGCGGCGCGAACGTGCATCCGGACGCGTTCACCACGGCGATCTCGCGGCTCGGCTGACCGGTGCGAGGTTCCCGGTACCTGACTGTGGTGGCCGCCGCGGCCGCGGTCGCCGGGCTGCTCGTCGCGTCCGGCTGGCTGGCTCCGGCGCGGCCGCGCGCGGCCGCGCCGTCCTGCCGGGTGCTGCAGGTCGAAAGCCGCGACGGGTGGTCGTCCGACATCGTGCGGTTGACGTTGCCCTCTGGCGCGCGGCATCTGTTGCACCACAGTCCTTTCGCGCTGAACGCCATCGCGTACTCGGCGGCGCAGGACGTGACCTACGGCGTCGCCGACGGACGCTTTCACGACGGCTGGCACGCGGTGCGGATCGACTCCGACGGCGAGCTGACCGACCTCGGCGCGGTCGGCCGCGACACCCACCACGGCGAGTGGAGCTGGGTGACCGGCGCGACGGCCGGGGCGATGTCCGGCAATTCCTGGTACGTGAAGCGCGCGACCAGTCTGTACACAGTGGACGTTGATCCGCGCAGTTCCGGCTATCTCACCGCGACTGGACCGGTGTTGCTGCACCCGTGGTGGCTCGCCTCGGGGATCGACGATTTCGCGTACAACCCGGAAGACGGTCTGCTGTACGGGGTTTCGTCCACCGGCGAGGGCGCGGTGGTCACGGTGAACCCGGTGACGGGGAAGGTCGCGAAGGTGCCGGGCGAGCGATTCCCGGAGGCTGTTTACGGTTCGGTCGTGTTCGGGCCGGAGCACAAGCTTTACGCGACGGCGAACTGGATCGACGGGCGGAGCGTCACGTATCGGCTGGACGGCGGGTCTCCGGTCGAGGTGAGCACCGGACCGCCGCTGGTGCTGTCCGACGGCGCCGGGTGCTTGGCCGAACCCCCGCCGCCGCCACCACCACCACCACCGCCACCCCCGCCGCCGTCGTCCTCGACCCCGCCGACCACCTCGTCGACGACTCCGTCTTCTCCCGCGCCGTCGACCTCGGCGAGCCCCACGCCGTCGTCAACCCCGGCACCTCAGCCGACGCCCCCGACGACGCCGAATCCAGCAACCCCGACCCCCACGCCGTCCCCGCAACCGCCGGACGCGATCATCCAGCCCATCCCAAGGCCCCAACCCCCGGCGCCGTCGCGCGCCGCCCCGGTGAAGGCCATCAAGAAACCGCCCGAGAAACGCGCGGCGAAAGCACACGACAACGTCAAGAAGCAGCGACGTTGGGGCGTGGCCGCGGTCCTGCTGATCGTCGGAGGAGGTGCAGTAGCGGCTCGTGCACGGCGCGCTCGTTAACGCGGCGGTCGTCTCGATGACCGACGTTGTCCAACTCGGCCGTCGAGACTCCCTCCGGCGTCGAAAAGACGTCAGAGGAGGAGAAAGCCGATGAAACGCGTGAAGATCGGGCTGGTCGCCGGGGCGCTGGTGCTGCCGCTGGCCGCTGCGGGCCCGGCCGAGGCCAAGGGGCACCCGGGCGACCATTACCGGGTGCGGGCCGGGCAAACGCTGCAGGTACGCGGCGACGCGCAGCGCGACGGCGCGGTAGTGCGGCACACCGATCCGGGACACGGCGCGCTGACCATCGGCCCGGACGGCTCGTTCCGCTACACGCCCGCCGCCGGGTTCACCGGGCGCGACACGTTCACTTACACCGTGAGCGACGCCGTCCGGCTGTACCCGACGGACTTGCCGCCACTCGGCACCGTCGGCGGCGTCAAGATCACCGGCGGCGGATACGGGTCCGCGCTCACTCCGGTGCCGGGCGAGCGCGACGAGTTCTACGGGCTCACCGACCGCGGCCCGAACGTCGACGGTCCGGACGGGTCCAAAGTGGAACCGCTCCCGTCGTTCACGCCCGCCATCGGCAAATTCCGGCTCAAGGGCGGGAAAGCCGTGCTGGAGCGGACCATTCCGCTGCGCGCGGCCGACGGTTCGCCGTACAACGGCCAGGTCAACACGTTGGCGAACACCGGCGAGACCATCGTGGACCTCGCCGGGAAGAAACTGCCCGCGTCGCCGAACGGCTACGACTCCGAGGGCTTGGTCGCCCCACGCGACGGGACGTTCTGGGTTTCGGACGAGTACGGCCCGTTCATCACGCACTTCCGCGCGGACGGCCGCGCGATCGAGCGGCTCTCGCCGTTCGACGGTTCGCTGCCGCAGGAGCTGAAGAACCGCGTGCCGAACAAGGGCATGGAGGGCCTCGCGCTCACGCCGGACGGCCGGACGCTCGTCGGCATCATGCAGTCCGCGCTGCAGCAGCCGGACCTCACGAAGAAGCCCAGCAAGGTACCCGCGCTGCGGATCGTCACTGTCGACCTGAAGACCCGCGCCACGCACGAGTACGCCTACCTGCTCGACAACCCCGACGAGACCGGCACCGCGGTCTCCGAGATCACCGCGCTCTCGTCGACCCGGTTCCTCGTGGACGAGCGCGACGGCAAGGCCGAACCCGGCGCGTACAAGAAGCTGTTCGAGATCGACCTGAGCAAGGCGACCGACCTCGGACCGGCGGCGAAGGTGCCCGGCGCGACGTACGACGCGGCCAAAGGCGGGCTTCTCGTGGACGGCGGCAAGAGCATCGAGGCGTACGTCGGCAAGGCCACCACCGCGGAGGCTGCGGACGCGTTGGCGAAGGTCGGGATGACGCCAGTGGCGAAGAAGCTGTTCCTCGACGTCGGCGGCCTGGTGACCGGGCTTGACCCGAGCGGGGGCTTCTTCGGGCACGACAAGGTCGAAGGCGTCGCGACGACCGACGGCGGCCGCACCGTGGTGATCAGCAACGACAGCGACTTCGGCATCGACGGGGTCGCGAACTCGGCGGCTCCCTACGCCCTGCACGCCAAGACCCAGCCGAACGGCCGGCCGGACGACGGCGAGTACCTGCAGGTGGACCTGGCGAAGCTGCCGGCGCGGACGCGCACGCTGACGGTGACCGTCGACGTGCGCTGACGACCGTCAGTACTTGAACTGATCCACGTTGTTCTGCGTGATCAGCAGGGGATCGCCGAGCAGCACGGTCCGGGTGGCCGCGTCGTAGTGCACCGCGGGAAGTTCCGGGCTCACGTTGTTCTTGGGCCGGAGCGGGGTGCCGGTCGCGAGCTGCTCGGCGGTCCACGCGGTGAGATAGCCGAGGGATTCGACGTTCCACAGCACCGTCATGGAACAGGAACCGTCGACCAGATACGGCTTCATCGTCTGCGGCGTCCCGGTGCCGACCGTGAACACCTGGCCGATCTTCTGCTGATCACGCACCGCTCGCGCGATGCCGGGCGTCGCCGTGGTGCACTGGCCGATCATGCCGGTGAGCTTCGGATGCCGGTTGAGGATCTCCTTCGCCAGCTTCGTGGCGGTGGTGGTGTCCTCGCCGGCGTACACCGTCTCGACCAGCTTCGCTTGCGGATAGCGTTGCGCCGCATACGTTTTCTCGGCTTCGATCCACGAGTTCAGGTTCGCCGCGGCGCGCCCGCACGAGACGATCGCGTACTCGCCGGCGCCGTCGGTCTTCTTCATCAGCGAGTCGACCAGCGCCGAACCGATGCCGTCGGCCGTCGTCTGGTTGACGAAGACCTCGCGCTGCGAATCGGCGGCGTCGGTGTCCGTGGTGAGCACGTGGATGCCCTTCTCCCGCGCCTCCGCGATCGTCGGGGCCAGCTCCGCCGGATCGTTCGGGGCGACCGCGATGACGTCCACGCGTTCGGCGATGAGCTGCCGCAGGATCGCCGTCTGCGCGGCCGGGTCGAGCGACGCCGGGGCGTGCAGCGACCACTTCGCCCCGAGCCGCCGGGAGGCCAGCATGCCGCCGGCGTTCATCGCGTCGAAGTACGGGATGCCGCCGATTTTCGGCACGAAGGCGATTTTCGCCGGCTCCGGAGCCGAGTCGGACAGGACCGGCGAGCAACTGGCCGCCACCGCCGCCGCGGTCGCCACGAGCGCCGCACCCAGCACGAGCGTTTTGGTCCGCCCTCGCATCCCCCACCGTTCCCCGGCTTTGTCACCTGGCAGCCGAAGGTAGGGCCAGTGGCGGCAGGGGGTCAACCGAACGCGACCAAACGGTTACGCAAGAGAGTTCGACCGCCGGACGGCGCAGCGTGCTCCTCGCCCACTGGGCACGTTTCGTCCGGGAAGCTCGGTCGTCCAATTCGGACACTCCGGCCTCCGGCGGTGCCGGGCGACGGTCATCACATCGGGCGATCTTGCCCTCCAGATACCCTAAGGGGGTATAGTTGCCAGCATGAACGAACACCAGCACGGAGCGTCTTGGTCCACCGCCGCCCAGGCGACGCTGCACTGCCTCACCGGCTGTGCCATCGGCGAAGTGCTCGGCATGGTTCTCGGCACCGCGTTCGGCCTGCACAACGCGGCCACTGTGGTGCTGTCCATCGTGCTGGCGTTCGTCTTCGGCTACGCCCTCACCATGCGCGGCGTGCTCAAGTCGGGCCTCGCGCTCGGCGCCGCCTTCAAGGTCGCGCTCGCCGCGGACACGGTGTCGATCGCGGTCATGGAGGTCATCGACAACACGGTCGTCGAGGCGATCCCGGGTGCGATGGACGCGGGCCTGTCGAGCGGATTGTTCTGGCTGTCGCTGGCGTTGTCGCTCGCGATCGCCTTCGTGGTGACGGTTCCGGTCAACAAGTGGATGATCGGCCGCGGTCGTGGGCACGCGGTCGTGCATGCCCACCACCAGCACTGAGGTTCAGCAGGACGGCACGGCGGTGTCGGCGCGGAGATAGGCCTCGGGCACATAGTGTCCGGGGCTGATCCGGTTCCAGCGCGTGGTTCCGTCCACTGCATCGCCTTGCACGGAACACTCGATCGGCACCTGCGCGGAGTCGGCGGCCAATCCGGCGGGCGGCGCGTCGTTGTTCGCGGACGTGCGCACGACCAGCGGCGCGCCTCCGGTCACCACGCCGGTGGCCGGGGAATCGCCGGTCCACAGGAAAGTGACGTCCACGTAGCTGCTGCCTTTGAGGCCGAGGCCGTCCCAGAACGTGCCGTCGGCCAGGTCGAGGCCGGCTGGATTGCGCACGGTGCGGCCGTGTTCGTCCTTGCCGCCGTTGAAGCCGTCTTGGTACGCCGCTTGTGCTTCCGGTACGCCTTGCGGCAGCGAGGTGAACGTCGCGCGCCGGTCGGCGGGGTTCCAGTAGTCGTCGTGTTCGTTCCACGGTCCGACATCCCACACCGGCGCGTACTCGCAGCGCGTGCCGTCAGTGCGGCAGACCCGGACGGTGAACGTGCCTCTTCCCTTGGACGACACCGTTTTCGTGGACGGGAGCGCGACGAAATGGTCTCGTTCGGTGATCCGGTGCCCGCTCGAGGTGGTGCCGCCGACGAGCCCTTCGCGGGTCGCGTAGAGGCGGTAGGTCAGCGGTCTCTCCAGCACTCTTCTGCCGTGCTTCGGTTTCGCCGAGGCGGGCGCCGGAGTCGACAAAGCGATAACTGCCATCGCGAGAAGCACGTGACCAGCCGCTTTCCTGGTGTTCATCAGCGCATCGTGGCCTGGCGCGCCGGTTTGGCCGCGCAACCGGGCCCGCGCGTCAGGCGGACACGATCCGGTGCGGTCCGGTTTTGCGCGGCCGTTCGTCGGCCGGGGCGTCGGCGGACAGCTCGCGGCGGATGGCCCGCGCGCGTTCGGCGTAGCTGCGGGACCGTTCGGGCTGGCTGAGCGCGGAGTGGAGTTCGCCGAGGAGCTGGGAGGCGTGGGCTTCGGAGCGGCGGTCTCCGTTGCGGCGGTGCACGCTCAGCGAGTTCACCAGCAGCAGCTGCGCGTGCGCGAGATCGCCGCTGTACAGGCACAATTCGCCCAGGTTCTGGTTCGCGTAGCCGACGCAGTGGTCGTCGCCGAGATCGGTGAAGACCGCGATGGCGCGCGTGACGTGTTCGCGGGCCTCGGCGAGGTTGCCCTCGCGCTGGTGCAGAAGCCCGAGCCGTTGCAGCGCATGGGCTTCCCGGTGCCGGTCACCGATTTCGCAGGACAGCTCGAGCGCGTCGGTGTACCACCGGCGCGCGGTCGCGTAGCACTTGCGCGCGACCCAGATCGAGCCGATCGCGATCCGGATGACCGCTTCGCCGTGCGGGTCGCCCGCTTCTCCGAACAGCCGGAGCGCTTCGTGGCAGGGTTCGAGCGCACGGTCGGTTTGGCCTTGCATTCGCAGCACGGTGCCGAGACCGGCGTAGGCCTCGCCGAGTCCTTGCTGGTCGCCGATCTGTTGGTACAGCTCGCGGGCGGCTTCGAAGGCGACCATCGCGTCCGCGTCGTTGTCTTGGTACAGCAGGACTTGGCCGAGGTTGCGCTGGACGACTGCCTCGCCGCGGATCGCGCCCGCCCGGCGGGCGGCTTCCAGGGCGATCAGGTGGGTGGCGTGCCAGTCGTCCTGGTGGCCGCGCAGGTCGAAGTACGGCGTGAGAGCGACGGTGAGCCGCCAGGTCAGGTCGTCGAAACCGTGTTCGGCGGCGAGCCCGACGGCGGCGACGCAGGTGGCGCGTTCGGCGGCGAACCAGGCGGCGGGGTCGGTCAGGAGGCGGTCCGCTTCCGGCGGCAGGGTGAGGTCGGTGTCGTCGTGGTACTGGCCGAAGAAGTGGATCGGCATGCGTTCGGCGGCTTCTACCGCCAGCGCCAGATAACCCTCCAGCACGCGGCCGAGCGCGGCGCGGGTTTCGTCGGGCTCGGCCAGCTCCGCGGCGTAGACGCGCAGGAGATCGTGCAGGCGGTAGCGCGGCTGGCCCGCGACGTCGGTGGCGACCAGTTCCACCAGGTGCGCGTCGACGAGCACGTCGAGGACGTCGTCGGCGGACTGCCGGCCCAGGACGGCGGCGACCGCCCAGGCGGGGAATTGCACCGGTCCCAGCGCACCGAGACGGCGGAAGGCCGCGGCGGCGGACATCGGCAGGAGGTCGTAGCTCAGGGTCACGCTGGCCCGGACGGCCAGGTCTCCGACGCGCAGTTCGTCCAGGCGGCGGTGCTCGTCGTGGAGACGGTCGGCGAGGATGCGCAGCGACCAGGCCGGCCGGTGCGTGAGCTTGGCTCCGGCCACCCGGATCGCCAGCGGCAGATGCCCGCATTGGCGCAGGATCGCCGCGGCGTCCTCGGGTTCGGCGGCGACTCGTTCGTGGCCGACGATGCCTTCCAGCAGCCGCGCGGCTTCCGGTTCGGGCAGGAGGTCGACGTCCACCGGGACGGCTCCGGCCAGGTCGGGCAGCCGGATTCGGCTGGTGACCAGCACCGCGCACGCGCCCGCGCCGGGAAGCAGCGGGCGTACTTGGGCGGCGCTGCCCGCGTCGTCCAGGACGACACACATGCGGCGTCCGGTGAGCTGGGAACGCAGGAGCGCGGCGCGTTCGGCCAGGTCCCGGGGAAGGCCGGAATCGGGGATGCCCAGTGCGCGCAGGAGTTCGGCCAGCACGCTCATCGGCGAGCGCGGGGACGACGACGTTCCGGCCAGGTCCACATGCAACTGTCCGTCCGGGAAAACGGTGCGGACCGCGTGCGCTACCCGTACGGCGATGGAGGATTTGCCGATGCCGGGCGGACCGGACAGGACGACGACCGCGGGGCGTTCCGCTTCGGCGTGGTGGCGGAGTTTCGCGACCAGACGCTCGGTTACTTCGCCGCGGCCGGTGAAATCCGGCAGGTCCAAGGGAAGCTGGCAGATCGGCGGGACTTTGCCGCACGGGACTTCGAGAGTCGTGCGGAGTTCGCGGAGGGCGGCGCCGGGGCTCGCGGACAGTTCGTCGGCGAGGGTTTGCTCGACCAGCTCGTACGCTTCCGCGGCTTCGGTGGTGCGGCCCGCGTCGCGCAACGCCGTGATCAGGTGGTGCCAGAGTTCTTCGCGCAGCGGGTGTTCGGTGACGAGCGCGCGGAGTTCGGCGATGACTTCGTTGTGGCGGCCCAGGGCCAGGCGGGCGCGCAGGCGTTGTTCCTGTACTGCCAGGCGCAGTTCGTCGAGGCGGGCGACGGTCGGGCCCCAGGTGGGATCGTGCGGGAGGCCTTCCAGTACCTCGCCGCGCCAGAGGGAGTGCGCTTGGTCCAGCAGGGCCAGGGCGGCTTCCGGGTCGTCTTGGGATTCCCAGGCTTCTTTGGCGAGTTTCGTGAAGACCAGGTGGTCCAGTTCGTCTTCCGGGACCGTGAGGAGATAACCGGAGGCACGGCTGGTGATGCGGTCGGCCAGGTCGGGGGAGGTCTCCGCGAGGCGTCTGCGGAGGGAGTGGACGTAGGTGCGGATGTTGGCGGCCGCGGAGCGCGGGGCGGTGGTCGGCCAGAGGACTTCGACCAGGGCCTCGGTGGAGACGACGATGTTGGGTTGCAGGGCCAGTGCGGCCAGCAGCAGCCTGGGCTTCGGGCCGCCCAGCGGTACGGCCCTGCCCTCGGCGACGACCTCCAGCGGCCCCAGGATCCGGAAGGTCAGCGAAATCAATTTACCCGCCTTGGCGGCAAGGTCCCCATGGTCGGCATGCTAGGAGCGTTTGGGGCGGTTAGCTAGATCCGGTGGGGGAGGAATACCCCATAAGGGGTGGTGTCGGGCGGGATGTCACTTGGGGTTTGGGCGGGGTTGGGGGTGAATTGTTTTCATGTGCGGGGGCTTGGGGGTCGGCTCGTCGCCCTGGCGGGCGACATTGCCGTCCCTGGTTGCGTGGGGCACCCCGAAGCTTGATTGTGCTGACGGTCTGGGGGTGCTTGTCAAGGCGGGAAAGATGCCTTGACAAGCACCCCCGGACCGCAGGGAGGCTTCGTATCGGGGTTGGGGGAGGGGCTGGGTGCCTCGATCGTCGGGTGCATTGGTGCGGTGGGGTGGTGGGGTGTGTGTGCCGGGGTGGCAGATGGGTGAGGTTCTGGTGTCGGTGATCGGGATTGTGCGACCTTCGTAGGTGGTGTTGAGGGGCGTCTAGTGCTGTGAGGGGGGTTTGGGAAAACGGGCGTTCTTCCGATTTCTGGACATTCCGCTGTGGACAGTGCGGATGAAACGGACTTTGGTCGCAGTTGTCCCTTGTGTCGCGGTGAGGGGAGCAGATAACGGTTCCGCACGGGAAAGCCGGACGCTTCCCTGGCGGGCGGGGGCAGTCCTAATCTCTTTCCGGCGGCAGGCGGGGTCGAAGCCGCGCAACACGAGGGAGTTGCTGTGCGTAGAAGCGTCACCATGTTTCTTTCGCTTGCGGTGGTCGGCGGTTTAGCCGCTTCGCCTGCCGTGGCGTCGGCTCAGGGGCGGGCGGACATTCCGCAATCGCATCCGGTCTGGGCCAATCCTCAGTCCAAGGTGGCCGACACCGCTGGGTCGTCCACTATGGACTTTCGGGTTTACTTGAACCTCAAGGACCAGGGCGCGGCCGAGGCCGCCGCGCAGTCGGTGTCCGATCCGAACAGCCGGAATTACCGGCATTATCTGTCGCCGGATCAGGTGCGGGACCAGTTCGCGGCTACCGACCAGACCGTGTCCGCGGTCAAGAACTGGCTGTCCGCAAGCGGATTCAGCATCGGCGAGGTGCCGTCCAACCGGGCGTACGTCGAGGCGACCGGTACCGCCGATCAGGTGCAGCGCGCGTTCGCGGTGACCTTGGGCAAGTACCAGGTCAAGGGACAGACGTTGCGCGCGGCGGACAAGGACCTGTCCGTTCCGGCCTCGCTGGCGAACGACGTGCTCGGCGTGATCGGCGTCGACCAGGCGACGAACCTGTTCAAGCCGGACCACACCGACGGCGCGGACCCGAGCGCGAAGAAGCAGTCGCGCGTGCAGGGCAGCCCGTCGACCGCGCCGCCCAGCAACGGGTTCCGCAATTCCGGGCCGTGCAGTGCTTACTACGGCGAGAAGACCGACACGACCGACCCGGCGTACAACGGCAAGCAGCTTCCGTACGCGCCGTGCGGTTACACGCCCGCGCAGTTGCGTTCGGCGTACGGCCTGGACCAGGTCGCGCAGTTCGGCGCGGACGGTCGCGGCACCACGATCGCCATCGTGGACGCCTTCGCTTCGCCGACGATCTACGCCGACGCCTCGGAGTACGCCAAGCGCAACGACCCGGCGCACCCGCTGACCAAGCAGCAGTTCAAGCAGCACATCTTCCCGTCGAACCCGGTGCTCGAAGGGCCGGACCAGTGCGACGCTTCCGGCTGGTACGGCGAGGAGACCCTGGATGTCGAGGCCGCGCACGGGCTCGCGCCGGGGGCGGACATCCTGTACGTCGGCGGGCAGGACTGTGAAGACCTGTCGCTGGACACCGCGCTGAACTATGTCGTCGCGGGGCACAAGGCCGACATCATCTCCAACTCCTACGGCGACACCGGCGAGGACATCCCGGCCGCCGAGGTCAAGGTGTTCAACCACATCTCGATGCAGGCGGTGCTCGAGGGCATCGGCGTGTACTTCTCCTCCGGCGACAACGGGGACGAGGTCGCCCGCCTCGGCACGCCGTCGCCGGACTTCTCCGCTTCGGCTCCGTGGGTGACCGCGGTCGGCGGCACGTCGCTGGCGGTCGGCAAGGACGGCAAGCGGATCTTCGAAACCGGGTGGGAGACCGGCAAGTCGACGCTGACCAACGGCGTCTACACCCCGGCGTTCCCCGGCGCCTTCAACGGCGGCGCGGGCGGCGGCACGAGCCGGCTGTTCGGCCAGCCCTTCTACCAGAAGGGAATCGTGCCGGACGCGCTGTCCACGAAGAACCAGACCGGCGGCGCGAAGGGCCGCGTGGTCCCGGACATCTCCGCGGTCGCCGACCCCAACACCGGCTTCCTGGTCGGCCAGACGCAGACCTTCCCGGACGGCGTCTACTACGACCAGTACCGGATCGGCGGCACGAGCCTCGCGTCGCCGGTGTTCGCGGGCGTGATGGCGGTGGCCGACAGCCTCGACCACTTCCACCACGGCTTCATCAACCCGGTGCTGTACCAGCTGACGTCGCGCACGTCGGCGATCCACGACGTCCAGCACGTCGACGGCGCGGTGCAGCGCGTGGACTTCGCCAACGGCGTCGACGCCTCGGCGGGGCTGAAGACCTCCGCCCGGGTGCTCGACTACCCGAACCTGACGATCCACACGACCAAGGGCTACGACGACGTGACGGGCCTCGGCTCGCCGAACGGAGTGGCGTTCCTGTTGCTGGTGTGACCGAGGGGTGAAGGAAGGGCCTGCCGGGATCCCCTGGCAGGCCCTTCCTTGCGTGGCGGTCCGTGAAGGGCTCCTTGAGGGAATCAGATTCCCTCAAGGAGCCCTTCACGGCACGCGGACCGGCGGATGCCGCAGCGCGCGGACGGCGGCCGAGCGCAGCGGGGACAGCGCGGTGACAACGAGGACGATCCCGCCGACGAGCACCACCTGCGGGGCGCCGAACGCGGCGCCGAGCGGTCCGGCGAGCAATTCGCCGACCGGAATGCCCGCGTACGAGCCGAAGTCGTCGAACGCGGCCATCCTCGACAGCGAATGGCCCGGGATGTTCTCCTGCATCGTCGTGTCCCAGGCGACGGCCAGCACGCCCGCGCAAAACCCGGCGACGAACGTCGCCCCGGCCAGCAGCACGACCCCCGCGTGCAGGCCGAGCGCGAACAGCGGCAGCGCGGTCAGCGCCGCGCTCGCCAAGCCCACTGGCAGCAGGCGGCGCGGCGCGACGCGGTACATCACCAGCCCGGCCAGCAGCGCGCCCACCGCACGCACGCTCAACACGACGCCCCATCCGGTCGCGCCGATCGTGTCCCGCGCGATGCCCGGCCCGAGCACCAGCCAGCCGCCGGTGAAGACGACGTTGTAGACGGTGAACGCCGTCGCCACCCGCCACAGCCACGGGATGCTCCAGAACTGCCGCCAGCCGGTTCGCACACTGTGCAAGACGCTGTCTTGCACAGTGTGCTTCGCCGGGGGCAGCGTGACGAGCTGGTACAGCAGGGCGGCGAGCACGAACGACACGCCGTCGACGGCGATCGCCCAGCCCCCGCCGACCGTGCCGACCAGCACGCCGGCGGCGGCGGGACCGGCCACCTTCGTGAGGTTCTTGCTGGTGCCCAGCAGCGAGTTCGCCTGGCGCAGCGAGTCCGGCGGGACGATCTGCGGCACGATCCCGCGCAGCGCCGGGGTGGTGAACGCGGTGCAGATCCCGCCGAGGAACTCGGTGACCGCGAGGGCGGCCAGCGAGTAGTTGCCGGTGAGCAGGATGGCCGCGGCGACCAGTTGCGCGGCGCCCGCGCCGAGGTTCGACAGCCGCAGCACGCGGTTGCGCGGGAACCGGTCGCCGACCGCGCCGCCGACGAGCAGGAACGCCAGCAGCGGGACGATCCCGGCGGCGAGCACGACGCCGAGGTCGGTCGGGCCGCGGCTGCTGCCCAGCACGGCGAAGGCCAGGGCGACCGGGGTCATGGCGCTGCCCAGCAGCGAGACCAGCCGTCCGGCGTAGAAAATCGCGAACGCGCGATGGCGCAACGGTGCTTCCCCCATTGCGGCGATCCTGCCGAGATCGGGTCGGGAACGCCACAGAGTATTGGCGCGGCCGGGCGCTCCGGTTCAGACTCACGGGTCAGCCGGGAGAAAGGGCAGGGCATGAGCGGAATCGACGCCGAGGTCTTCGGTGGCCGGATGCCGTCCGGAGCAGGGGATTTCGCGATCGAAACGCACGGAATCACCCCGATCCCGCACGCGAACCGGTTCGGCAGGCCGTGGCGGCTGGCGGGGGTGTGGTTCGCGCCGAACCTCACCATGACCGCCGTCTTCACCGGCACGCTCGGCGCGACGCTCGGGCTCGGGTTCACCACCGGGTTCGTCATCGCGCTGATCGGCACCGTGGTCGGTTCGCTGCCGGTCGCGTGGCTGTCCACCTGGGGTCCGCGCACCGGAACCGGCCAGCTGCCGCTCGCACGGCTTCCGTTCGGCCGCGGCGTCGTGCTGCCCGGCCTGGTGCAATGGCTCGGTTCGATCGCGTGGGACGCGCTGGTCGGGTTGTTCGGCGGCGAAGCGCTGGCCCAGCTCACCGGGCTGCCGTTCTGGGCCGCGGTGCTCGTGGTGCTGGTGCTGCAGTGCACGCTCGGCGTATTCGGTTACGCGGTGATCCACCGGGTCCAGGCCGTGATGAGCGTGGTGCTGGTTGTCGCATTTGTCGCGCTCGCGGTAAAGGTGGTGCTTGACCACCCGATCACCTTCGCCGATTCCGCGACCGGCGGCGATTTCGCCGGTGCCGTCGTGCTGTTTTCCACCATTACGCTCAGCCTCGCTATTTCGTGGGCTCCTTACGCCTCGGATTTCAGCCGCTACTTGCCCGCTTCGACGCGGCCGAGCGGCGTCTTCTGGTTCACGCTGCTGGGCCTGACGGCGTCGTACGCGCTCGGCGAGGGCATTGGTCTCGCACTCGGCACGGCGTTGGGCGACCAGACCGCCGCCGGAGTGTCGACGCTGCTCGGCGGTGGTGTGCTGGGTGCGGTGGCGTTGCTGGTGATCGCGCTGGCCGCGGTGTCGTCCAACGCGATGAACGACTACAGCGGTTCGCTCGCGCTGCAGACTGTCGGCGTGCGGGTGCGTCGTCCGGTGTCGGCGGTGGTCGTGACGGTGCTGGCGTTCGCGTTGATTCTCTGGATGCACAGCGGCGACCTGGCTGCGAAGTTCCAGAACGTGCTGCTGGTGGTGAGTTACTGGATCCCGCCGTTCCTTGGTGTCGTCGTGCCGGATTGGCTGCGCCGCACGCGTCGCGGCCGCGAAGTCGACGTGTTGGCTGAGCTGCGCCGTCCGGTGCGCAGCTGGGCCGCGATCGTGGCGTTCGTGGTCGGCTTCGCGGCGGCGGTGCCGTTCATGAACACGACTGTCTACACGGGACCGGTCGCCGCGGCGCTGCACGGAGCGGATCTGGCCTACTACGCCGGGTTCGTGGTTTCGCTGGTGGCGTACACGGTGCTGCGCGGCCGCCGGCCGGTTGACCTCCAGTAAGGTAGAGGTCGCACGCTGGCAGGTGCCTACTTCTGGAGGGACCATGCCAGTCGCTGTTGTCACCGGCGCTTCCGCCGGTCTGGGCCGGGCGCTCGCCTCGGCTCTCGTCCGTCGCGAATGGACAGTGCTGGGCACCGGACGCGACCCGGGCACGCTGCGCGCCGCCGCGGCCGACGCCGGGTTCACCCCGGTGCCCGGCGACGTCACCGACCCCGCGCACCGCGCCCAGCTGGCCGAAGCCGCCGGACCCCGGCTCGACCTGCTCGTCAACAACGCCAGCACGCTCGGCGTCAGCCCGCTGCCGCCGCTGGCCGAGTATCCGCCGGACGAGCTGGAAACTGTCTTCCGCACCAACGTTTTCGCGCCGCTCGCGCTCGCCCGGCTGCTGTTGCCCGCGCTCGCCGCGGCCAAGGGAGTGCTGATCAACATCAGCTCCGACGCCGCCGTGGAGGCGTACGAGGGTTGGGGCGGCTACGGTTCGGCGAAGGCCGCGCTGGACCACGTGAGCGCGGTGCTGGGCGTGGAAAATCCGGACATTGCGGTGTACGCCGTCGATCCCGGCGATCTGCGCACGGCCATGCACCAGGCCGCTTTCCCGGGCGAGGACATTTCGGACCGGCCGCTGCCGGAGACCGCGGTACCGGCTTTCCTGCGGCTGCTGGAGGAACGTCCGCCGAGCGGCCGGTTCAAGGCGGCGGACCTGCAGGTGCAGTCATGACCGCTCCACGCACCCGGTTCGACCTCGCCGAGGACCGCAGCGCGTCCGCGCCGCCCGAAGCGCGCGGGCTCGCCCGGGACGAGGTGCGGCTGCTCGCGGCCGGTCCGAACGGCGTGCAGCACGCCGTTTTTCGTGACCTGGCTGCATTTTTGCAGCCTGGCGACCTGCTGGTAGTCAACACTTCCGGCACGCTCCCGGCCGCCGTCGATGCGGTCCGGGACGACCACGTCGTCACCGTCCACTTTTCCACGGAACTCGACGACGGAACCTGGGTCGTGGAACTCCGCACCCCCGGCGGTCCGCTCCTCGACGGCCGCGCGGGGGAGCGGCTCAACCTGCCCGCCGGAGCCGTCGTCACGTTGTGCGAGCCGCACGTCGCTGGTGCACAACGGTTGTGGCGCGCGAAGATCGAAGTGGAAGGCAAGCTCCCGCAGTATCTCGCGAAGGTCGGTCGGCCGATTCGCTACGGCTATGTCCCGCGCGCGTGGCCGTTGCCGAATTACCAGACTGTGTTCGCGCTCGATCCGGGTTCGGCGGAGATGCCGAGCGCGGCCCGGCCGTTTACCGCGGAGTTGGTCACTCAGCTCGTCTCGCGGGGCGTGTTGTTCGCGCCGATCTTGTTGCACACCGGCGTCTCGTCGCCGGAAGCCGGGGAACCGCCGTACGGCGAGCGATTTCGCGTTCCGGCGACGACTGCCGCGTTGGTCAATTGGGTGCGCGACCAGGGTGGACGCGTAATCGCAGTCGGGACGACCGCGGTGCGCGCGATTGAATCGGCCGCTAATCCCGGCGGACTCGTCACCGCGGCGGCGGGCTGGACCGAACTCGTGCTCGGCCCGGACCGGCCCGCCCGCGCGGTCGACGGGCTGATCACCGGACTGCACGCGCCCGAGGCGTCCCACCTGCTGCTTCTCGAAGCCGTCGTGGGTGCGGAGCTGGTGCAGCGGGCTTACGACGCGGCGGTGCGCCGGGAGTATCTGTGGCACGAGTTCGGCGACGTCTCGCTCCTGACAAGCAGGTGAGGCCCGCGCCTGTCAAGTAATCCCACACAATTTCCCGGGATGCGGATGCATATGCAGTCTCGCGGGTGAACGTGTCATTCTCGCCCCGTTCCGCTGACCGCGAAAGGGCCATTTGTGCGTACATTTCCGCGAACCCGATTGCTCGCTTCCGCACTCGCCGCGCTGACGGCGCTCGGGGCGCTCGCCGGGTGTTCCCGCGCGGACCGCACCGAGGCCGCGACCAACCAGGGCGCCGCCGGGGAGGTGCGCGTCGGCTTCTTCCCGAACGTAACGCACACGCCCGCGCTGATCGGGGTCAAGAAGAACTTCTTCGCGCAGAACCTCGGCGGCACCAAGCTCACGACCCAGACGTTCAACGCCGGTCCGTCCGAAGTGAACGCGCTGCTCGGCGGTTCGCTCGACGTCGCGTTCATCGGCTCCGGGCCGGCGATCAACGCCTTCACCAAGTCCAAGGGCGCGATCCAGCTGGTGTCCGGCGCGGTCACCGGCGGCGCGCAGCTGGTGGTGAAGCCCGGGATCACGTCGGTCGACCAGCTCAAGGGCAAGACGATCGCGACGCCGCAGCTGGCCAACACCCAGGACGTCGCGCTCAAGAAGTTCCTCGCCGAGAAGCACCTGACCGGGCAGGTGAACGTGACCAACCTGGACAACCCGAAGACGCTCGACGCGTTCCGCAAGGGCGAGGTCGACGGCGGCTGGCTGCCCGAGCCGTGGTCGTCGCGGCTGGTGACCGACGCGGGCGCGCAGGTCCTGGTGGACGAGAAGGCGCTGTGGCCGGAAGGCCGGTTCCCGACCACCGTCGCGATCGTGCGCAGCGAATTCCTCAAGCAGCACCCGGACACCGTGCGCGCGCTGCTGAAGGGCGAACTGCAGGCGATCGACTGGGCGAAGAAGAACCCGGCCGAAGCGAAGACCGTGGTCAACGGAGCGCTCAAGGAGCTGTCCGGCAGCTCGCTCAGCCCGGCCGTGCTCGACCGCGCGTTCGCGAACATCGAACTGACCACCGACCCGGTGCCCGCGCAGTTCCCGCAGCTGGCCAAGGACTCGGTGACCGCGGGCGTGGTCGACAAGGTGGTGGACCTCAAGGGGTTCGCCGACTTCGGCCCGCTCAACGAGGTCCTCAAGGCACAGCAGCTGCCCGCCGTCAACGCGCCCGAACTGGCCAAGTGACGTCCCGACCGGAAGGCGATCCGCGATGACCACCACCCTGGCGCGACCAGTGACCGCCGCCGTGCATCTCGACCGCGTCGGCAAGGTGTTCGGCTCCGCCGGCGGCGCGGTGACCGCGCTCGACGGGGTCGACCTGACCGTCGAACCGGGCGAGTTCGTCTGCCTGCTCGGCGCGTCCGGCTGCGGCAAGAGCACGCTGCTGAACCTCGTCGCCGGACTCGACCAGCCGTCCGCCGGCGAAATCACGCTCACCACCTCGCGGCCCGCGGTGATGTTCCAGGAGGCCGCGCTGATGCCGTGGCTGACCGCGTCCCGGAACGTGGAACTGCCGCTGCGGCTCGCCGGCTTCGGCCGGTCCGAGCGCCGGGAAAAGGCTGCTGAGCTGCTGGATCTGGTGCGGTTGAGCGACGCGGCGCGCAAGCGTCCGCACGAGCTGTCCGGCGGCATGCGGCAGCGGGTCGCGCTGGCCCGCGCGCTGGCCGCGACCCACCGCGTCGGCGGCGACGACGGCAACGCGTTGCTGCTCATGGACGAACCGTTCGCGGCGCTCGACGCGATCACGCGCGACGTGCTGCAGAGCGAACTGCTGCGGGTGTGGCGCAGCACCGGTACTTCGGTGCTGTTCGTGACGCACGACGTGCGCGAGGCTGTCCGGCTTGGCCAGCGGGTGGTGCTGCTGTCGTCGCGTCCGGGCCGGGTCGTGCGCGAATGGCACGACGTCCCGTCCGCCGACGCCGAACTGCTGGCCGAGGAGATCACGGCCGATCTGCGAAAGGTGATCAGCACCCATGCCGCAGCCTGACCAGGCGGCCCCCGACCTAGACGAAGCCGTCGGCGCCGGACTGGACCGGCTCGACACCCCCACCGGGGCGCGGCCGACGTCGCTGCGCCGCCGGTTCGTGCGCGGATTCCTGCCGCCGGTCGGCGCGCTCGTGCTGCTCGTGGTCATCTGGCAGCTCCTGTGGGCCGCCGCGTTCTGGCCGGAGACCACGCTGCCCGCGCCGCTGGACGTCTGGGCCGAGTTCTGGGGCACCGTCACCAACGGCTCGGTGTTCGGTTTCATCTGGACCTCCGTGCACCGCGCCGCGCTCGGCTTCGCCGCCGGGGTCGTGCTCGGCACGCCGCTGGGCATCCTGGTGGCGAAGGTCCGCGTGGTGCGCGCCGCGATCGGACCGCTGCTGAGCGGGTTGCAGAGCCTGCCGTCGGTGGCCTGGGTGCCGGCCGCGGTGATCTGGTTCGGCATCAACGACGCGGCGATCTACTTCGTCGTGCTGCTCGGCTCGGTCCCGTCGATCGCGAACGGGCTCGTGTCCGGCATCGACCAGATCCCGCCGATCCTGCCGCGCGTCGGCAAGGTGATGGGCGCCGGCCGCTTCGCCGCGGCCCGGCACATCCTGCTGCCCGCCGCGCTGCCCGGGTTCCTGGCCGGGCTCAAGCAAGGCTGGGCGTTTTCGTGGCGCTCGCTGATGGCCGCGGAACTGATCGCGCGCTCGCCGAGCCTCGGCGTCGGGCTGGGGACGTATTTGAACGACGGGTCCTCGTACAACTCGATGCCGATGGTGATCGCGGCGATTTTCCTGATTTTGTTCGTCGGGGTGGCGATCGAGCTGATCGTGTTCCGTCCGCTGGAGCGGTCGGTGCTGCGCGCGCGGGGCCTGACGACGTCACTCTGAGTACCTGCCCGCGCGACGCACGGGCACGCCAAGCAGAATGCTGGACCATGACCTCCGGGCTGTTCGCGCTGGCTTCCGTGCTCGTGTTCGTCGTCCGGTTCGCGCGCGAACCGCGGCGGGTCGGCAACGCGGTGTGGTTCCTGGTCGCGCTCGGCTTCACCGGGTTGTGGCTGCTGTCGTTCTTCAAGCACATCGAATGGGCCCAGATCGCGATCGTCACGCTGGTGGCGCTCGTCTGCGGGCTCGGCGCGTTGGCACTGCCGTGGGCGCTGATCGCGAACGGCGTCGTGATGCTGCGAAGGGAAGGCCGGCGGCTCGCGAACCTGCTGTCGCTGCTGGCCGGGCTCGGCCTGCTCGCGGTGTTCGCGCTCGGGGTGAGTGCGCTGGTCATCGACGATGCGCCGTTGCTGCGCGTGGCCGCGATGGCGGTGCTGTTCGTGACCGGTTACCTGGCCTTTTTGTTCACGGCGTTGCTGCTGTACTCGATCCTCTACAGCCGGGTCACCCGCCGCCTCCGCGCCGCGGCGGTGGTCGTCCTGGGCTCCGGGCTGCAGGGCGACCGGGTGCCGCCGCTGCTGGCCAGCCGACTCGACCGCGCGGTCCAGGTGCAGCAACGGTCGCCGGGCGCGGTGCTGGTGGTGTCCGGCGGGCAAGGCGCGGACGAACTGACTTCGGAAGCGGCCGCGATGGCGCGGTATCTCGTCGAGGCCGGGGTTCCGGAGGAGCAGCTCGTGCTGGAGGATCGGGCTACGACGACCAGCGAGAACCTGCGGTTCAGCGTCGCTTTGCTTGCCGAGCGCGGGTTTTCCGGGCCGATCCTGGCGGTGACGAACAACTACCATGTCTTCCGCACGGCGGTGCTCGCGCGGCAACTGGGGTTGCGGCTCAACGTGATCGGGGCTCGGACGGCGTCGTACTTCGTGCCCAGCGCGTTTCTGCGGGAGTTTGTGGCGTTGCTGGTGGAGTACCGGAAGACGAACGCGGCGGTGTTGTTGGTTCTGGGTGTGGGGCCGTTTTTGCTGTTCCTGCTGAGCTGATTCAGGCGGTGCGCACCCGGATCGCACGCCAGTGACAGCCGTCTTGTTCGGCGCGCTCGACGGCGAACCGCACGTCTTCCCCGGCCGTCAGGGACCGGAAGCCGTCAGCCTCGATCATCGAGAAATGGGCCCAGATCGGGCCGTCGACGGCGGGTGATTCGAGAATTCCCCAGCCCTCGTCGACTTCCCAGCGCACGACTTTCCCTCGATGCTCCATGGAGCCAGGCCAGGGAAGGATCGCCGTGCCGCGCAGCGAATTTTCGGCACGGCGATCCGATTCCTCAAACCACGGTGGCGGAGAACCCCGTCCGGCTGGAGTGCTCTCAGGAGTTCGGCTGCCGACGCCCGCCGGAACCGTTGCGGCGGTTGCGCGACGGCTGGCCTGACCCGCGACGGTCGGTGCCAGCGGCAGGACGGCCCGCGCCCTCCGCGCCTCGGCGACCGGCACCCGAACCTCGGCGCTGGTCCTCCCGGCGGGCCTGGCCTGGCTGCCGTTCCGAAGACCGAGTCTCACTGCCCTGCCGAGGTCCGCCGCGGCCACCACCGGAGCGGCGGGACTGCGAACCGGTCCGTGCCCCGAGCCCGCCCCGGTTTTCCGAAGGCGCGCCGCGGCGTCGGCCGGTGCCCGGGGCGGCACCGGAAGCGGTCACCGTCTTGGGGCGGTTGTCCACCGCGGGCCGACGGGGCGACGCGGTGAACGACCGGTCGCCCGGGGCCAGTTCGGCCAGCAGCGGGTGCGTCGGCGAGATGCGCGTGGTGGTCGGCGAGATCCCGGCCTTCCGGGTCAGCGCGCGGACGTCCGCGACCTGCTCGTCGGTCATCAGCGTCACCACGGTGCCCGACGCGCCCGCGCGGGCGGTGCGGCCGGAGCGGTGCAGGTACGCCTTGTGCTCGACCGGCGGGTCGGCGTGGATGACCAGCGTGACGTCGTCCACGTGGATGCCTCGCGCCGCGATGTCCGTGGCCACCAGGGTTTTCGCGGTGCCCGACGAGAAGGCTTCCAGGTTGCGCGTGCGCGCGTTCTGACCGAGGTTGCCGTGCAGTTCGACCGCGGGGACGCCGCTCGCGACGAGTTTGCGCGTGAGGGCCTTCGCGCGGTGCTTCGTGCGGGTGAAGACCAGGGTGCGGCCCGGCGCGGCGGTCAGGTCGACCAGGACCGGCAGGCGGTGGGTCTCCTCAAGGTGCAGCACGTGGTGCGTCATCGTCGACACGGGGGACTGCGCCGAGTCGACGCTGTGCAGCATCGGGTCGTTCATGAAGCGCTTCGCGAGCACGTCGATGCCGCCGTCGAGCGTCGCCGAGAACAGCAGGCGCTGGCCGCGTTCCGGGGTCGCCGCCATGATGCGGCGGACCTCGGGCAGGAAGCCGAGGTCGGCCATGTGGTCGGCCTCGTCGAGGACGGTGATCTCGATCTTGTCCAGCTTCGCCTCGCCGGTGCGCATGTGGTCGGCGAGCCGTCCGGGGCAGGCGACGACGATGTCGACGCCGTCGCGGAGGCGGGTGATCTGCGGGTTCGCGCTCACGCCGCCGAAAATCGTGGTGGCCTTGAGGCCCAGCGGGCGCGCCAGCGGCACGATCGCGGCCTCGATCTGGGTGGCCAGTTCGCGCGTCGGGGCGAGGATCAGCGCCCGCGGACGGCCGGGGCGGCGCCGCGTCGGGCCGGCGGCCAGGCGGGCCAGCACGGGCAGCACGAAGCCGTACGTCTTGCCGGAGCCGGTGCGGCCGCGGCCGAGCACGTCGCGGCCCGCCAGCGTGTGCGGGAGCGTGGCGGCCTGGATCGGGAACGGCTCGGTGACGCCCTGCGCGGCGAGTGCGTCGACCAGGGGCTTGGGCAGGCCGAGTTCAGTAAAAGTCGTCATGGTTGGTGCGGACGCGAAGGCGTCCAGTATCTCCGTACGTAGCGCGGTTGTCCTGCCCGGCGCGGCCTCGGTTGGCTGCGGCGCGTGGTCGTCGACAACATCGAAACGCGGTCCGAGGCAGAACTGAGCGGACCGCACGCTCCACTATACCGTCCCAAGATCCGCCGGGCTACGTGATATCGCCCGCAGGCCGCCACGCGCGAACCGACGAAGCGGGTGCGCGATGTTCGTCCGTTTCCACCATCGCCGCCGCGCCGACGGGTGCGAGGCTGGCCGCATGAGCACAGACGAACTCCGGGGACTGCTGGGCGAATGGGCGCGCGAGGCGGGCGTGCCCGGCGTCTCGGCGGGGATTCTCCACGAGGGCAAGGAAACCCTGCTGACCACCGGAGTGTCCAGTGTGGACACCGGAACGCCGGTGGACGACGACACGCTGTTCATGATCGGCTCCACCAGCAAGACGTTCGCCGCCGCCGCGGTGCTCGTGCTGGTCGAGGACGGCGTGCTCGAACTGGACCAGCCGGTGGTCGAGTATCTCCCGGAGCTGCGGCTGTCCGATCCGCTCGCGACCAAAACCGTGACGCTGCGCCACCTTCTCACGCACTCGTCCGGCTTCCTCGGCGACATCGAGGTCGACACCGGCTGGGGCGACGACGCGCTCGCTCGCGCGGTGGAGCGGTTCGGCGAGCTGCCGCAGATTTTTCCGGTCGGCGAGGTGTTCTCCTACTGCAACGCCGGATTCCTGCTGGCCGGCCGCGTTGCCGAGGCGGTGTCCGGCGGCACCTACGAGGACCTGGTCCGCACCCGGCTGCTCGAACCGCTCGGCATGACCGACTCGTACTTCCAGCCGTGGGAGGTGCTGACCCGTCGGCACGCGGTCGGGCACGCGCTGCGCGAGGACGGCCCGGCGGTCGCGCACACCGTCGGCCTCTCCCGCGCGGACGCTCCGGCCGGAGGTCTCTGGTCGACCGCCCGTGACCAGCTGAAATGGGCCCGGTTCCAGCTGGACGGCGGGGAGGTGCTCAGCGACGGGACCCGTCGGCTGATGCACGCCGCGCAGCGCAAGGGCGCGCTGCCGTTCGAGGAGGTCGGACTGTCCTGGCTGCGGCTTCGCCACGGCGACGCGCAGCTGGTGCGGCACGGCGGCAACGTCAGCAACCTGCAGCTGTCGGAGTTCGTGATGGCGCCGAGCGAAAACTTGGCGGTCACCGTGCTCACCAACAGCGCGGGCGGCGGCGCACTCGGCCCCCGGGTCGTCGACTGGTGCCTGGAGAACCTGGCTGATCTGCCGAAACCGGGCAGTCTCCCGGTATGGGCAATCGACCCGGGCGACTGCCTTGGCCGGTATCGGACCGGCTCGCTCATCTTCGACATCACCGAACGCGACGGCTCGCTCTGGGCGCAGATGATCCTCGACACCGACGACCCGGACATCCTCTCCGCGCCGCCGTTCGAGGTCGTCTTCGTCGCCGAGGACGTGCTCGCCCGCGCCTCGGACACGCGCAGGCCGAGCGCGCGTTTCCGGCGCGACAGCCGCGGGCGGGTGGACGCGGTGGAGTCCGGCGGCCGCACCGCGCTAAAGTTACCGGGCAGTAATATCGGCTGACCTGGAGATGCGATGAGCGAAACGGCGACAGCGCTGCTGAACCCGCGCGACTACGACGCCCGGAAGTTCGACCCGGAGACCCAGCGGCTGCTGCGGGCGACGATCGACTGGTTCGAAGCGCGCGGCAAACGCCGTCTCGCGCAGGCGTATCACGACCGCGAGTTCTACGCGGACTTCCTGGAATTCGCGGGCAAGGAAGGCCTGTTCGCCACGTTCCTCACCCCGGCCGCGGATTCCGCCGGGAATCCGGACAAACGCTGGGACACCAGCCGGATCGCCGCGCTGGCGGAAATTCTCGGCTTCTATGGCCTCAACTACTGGTACCCCTTCCAGGTCACCGTTCTCGGCCTCGGTCCGGTATGGCAGAGCGGGAACGCGGCCGCTCGCAAGCGCGCCGCGGAAGCCTTGGCCGAGGGCGGGGTGGGCGCGTTCGGACTGTCCGAAAAGGAACACGGCGCGGACATCTACTCGTCCGACCTCGTGCTCACCCCGGACGGCGAGGGCGGCTACCGCGCGAACGGGTCGAAGTACTACATCGGCAACGGAAACTGCGCGCGCACGGTTTCGGTGTTCGGGCGGATCGACGGCGTCGAAGGACCCGAGCAGTACGTGTTCTTCTACGCCGATTCCGAGCACCCGAACTACCACGTCGTGAAGAACATCGTGCCGTCGCAGATGTACGTCGCGGAATTCCGGCTCGAGGACTATCCGGTGCGCGCGGAGGACATCCTGCACACCGGAGCCGAAGCCTTCAGCGCCGCGCTGAACACGGTCAACATCGGCAAGTTCAACCTGTGCTTCGGCGGCATCGGGATGGCGACGCATTCGCTGTACGAGGCGATCACGCACGCGCAGAACCGGATCCTGTACGGCCACCCGGTCACCGATTTCCCGCACGTGCGCCGCGAGTTCGTCGAGGCCTACGTGCGGCTGACCGGGATGAAGCTGTTCTCCGACCGCGCGATCGACTACTTCCGCTCGGCGAACCAGCAGGACCGCCGCTACCTGCTGTACAACCCGATCACCAAGATGAAGGTCACCACCGAGGCGCAGAAGGTGATCGGGCTGGTCGCGGATGTCGTGGCGGCCAAGGGTTTCGAGGCCGACACCTACCTCGCGATGGCCAAGAACGACATCGACGGCCTGCCCAAACTGGAGGGCACGGTCGCGGTGAACCTCGCGCTGATCGCGAAGTTCATGCCCGCGTACCTGTTCGCGTCGCAGGAATACCCGGCGGTCCCGACCCGCGACGACGCCTCGGACGACGACTTCCTGTTCCGGCAGGGCCCGGCGCGCGGACTGTCGAAGATCCGGTTCCACGACTGGAAACCGGCGTATGAGAACGCGAAGCACCTGCCGAACGTCGCCCGCTTCACCGAACAGGCCGACGTGCTCGTGCGCCTGCTGTCGGAGGCGACGCCGGACGAGGCGCAGCAGAAGGACCTGGACTTCGGGCTCTCGCTGACCGAGCTGTTCACGCTCGTCGTCTACGGCCAGCTGATCCTGGAGCAGGCTGAGCTGACCGGCGTGTCAGACGATGTGCTGGACCAGCTGTTCGCCGTGCTGGTGCAGGACTTCAGCGTCGCGGCGGTCGAACTGCACGGGAAGCCGAGTTCCACCGAGAAGCAGCAGGAGCTGGCGCTGGCCGGGTTGCGGAAGCCGGTGCCGGACGCCGAACGGTTCGGCCGGGTGTGGGAGACGGTGCGCGAGCTTTCCGGCGCGTACGAGATGAATCCGTAAGGGAAACCACGGAAACGGCCTCCGCGCTCGGTAGTGCGGAGGCCGTTTTCTGTCTGGGCTACTTGCCGAATCCGGCGCTTCGCAGGCGTCCACCATCGCGCCGCTGCCTCCGGAGTCACGACATGGCTGCCAGAATCGGCAGTTGACGCGAAACTGCCGATCACCGGGGTCTCGGATTGCGCGAACATCGGCGTGCCCGGCGAATGAATCTTTCACCTAGCTGCGAACAATTGTCATCTAGGCGGCCGGCTTTGCCGTTCACTCGTCCGAGGCTTGTGCGGCAGGTCGTGATGCGGTGAACTCAGATTGCCGAGTTGTTGCTGCCGGAATCGCTCCGGGCAGTTGTCGGACAACGAAGGCGAACAAGGGAATTCCCGGACAGGAAATGGAGAGAAGCAATGGATGAAGTGACGGGCGAGAATTGGGCCGCGACGGCGTCTTCGCGTCGCGGTCTGCGCTCGAAATCCTGGAAGCGGTGGGGTGCCGCAGGGGTGGCCGCGATTGCCCTCGTTGGCGTAAACGTGCAGGTAGCTTCTGCGGGCACCCCGCCTCAAGTCTGCCGGCCGGGATCGCCTGCCGGGCCGGGACTGCAACTCCCGGACCACCCGGACCCCGCGCAGGGCACCTGCGCGTGGAGCTGGAACAACGGTACCCGGGAGCTCCGCATCGAACTTCCTCCGCACTGGACTGCCGTGTTCGAAATTATTTATCATCTGCCGGACGGAACGCGATTGCTCCAATCGGTCGGTCTGACCAATTCTAGTGCCAATTCGCTTACTGATGTGTTTTCGGCTCATGATCTCGACATTCCCGAAGGATCGACTCTCGAGTCGGTGGAACTTGTCGCTCAGGACCCCTCCGACCCCGATGTGGAGCCGGAGGATGCGATTGATATTCATCTGGAGCCCCCCATCGAACCTCGGTGAACGGTCCGGGCGCGCCGAGGGATTCGCTGTCGCGATCGGCATAGCGAACCGCCCGCCGAAGAGCCTGATGGACCACTGCGTCCACCCGCGAAGGCCCGGCCTGATCGCGCCGGGAACAGGGCATCCCACGCACCGGCGAATGCATCCCCGGGGTTCGCTGCTCTGCACACCGTCTAGGCCGTGGCTGGCCATGCCGCGGCCCAGGCGATCACGCCGGGCGGGGCCGGCTGTCGTGAGAGGGACCTGGACTTCGCTGTTCGCCGTGCTGGTACAGGATTTCAGCGTCGCGGCGGTCGAACTGCACGGGAAGCCGAGTTCCACCGAGAAGCAGCAGGAGCTGGCGCTGGCCGGGTTGCGGAAGCCGGTGCCGGACGCCGAACGGTTCGGCCGGGTGTGGGAGACGGTGCGCGAGCTTTCCGGCGCGTACGAGATGAATCCCTGATGCGCGCCGCCTGCTAGAGACCTCTCCGGCTCCCCGCATTCGCCGAGGTCCGTGAAGGGCTCCTTGAGGGAATCTGATTCCCTCAAGGAGCCCTTCACGGACGTTCGCAGCGTCGGACCGCGACCATCGGCTGGGGGACGCCCTCGGCAGCGCCCGCCCGCTGAACCAACCCCAATGTGGCATTGGGTGCGCTCAACGCACCGAATGCCACATTGGGTGCGTCAGATGCACCCAATGTGGCATTGGGGCGTGCTACTTGCCGAATCCGGCGCGCCGCAGCGCGTCCGCCATCGCGCCGCCGCCTCCGGAGTCGCGACGGTCCCGGCCGCCGCCCCCGCGCTGCTGCGGCTGGTTCCGGCGCTGACCGCCGCCACCCTGGCCGCCGCGGTCCCGGTCCCGGCCGCCGCCTCGGTTGTTGCCCGCGCCGGGCTCGTCGTCCAGGCGCAGCGTCAGCGAGATCCGCTTGCGCGGCACGTCGACGTCCAGCACCTTCACCTTCACGATGTCGCCCGGCTTCACGACGTCGCGCGGGTCCTTCACGAAGTTCTTCGACAGCGCCGAAACGTGCGCGAGGCCGTCCTGGTGCACGCCGACGTCGATGAACGCGCCGAACGCGGCCACGTTCGTCACCACGCCCTCCAGGCGCATGCCCGGCTTGAGGTCGGCGATCTTCTCGACGCCCTCGGCGAAGGTCGCGGTCTTGAACGCCGGACGCGGGTCGCGGCCCGGTTTCTCCAGTTCGGCCAGGATGTCGGTGACTGTCGGGAGCCCGAAGGTCTCGTCGACGAACTCGGCCGGCTTCAGCGACTGCAGGGTCCGGGCGTTGCCGATCAGCTCGCGGATGCCGGTGCCGGTGCGATCGAGGATCCGCCGCACCACCGGGTACGCCTCGGGGTGCACCGAGGACGCGTCGAGCGGGTCGTCGCCGTCCGGGATGCGGAGGAAGCCCGCGCACTGCTCGAACGCCTTCGGGCCGAGCCGCGCGACCTCCTTCAGCGCGGTCCGGGTGCGGAACGGGCCGTTGGAGTCGCGGTGCGCCACGATGTTCTCCGCGAGCGACGTCGTGATGCCCGAAACCCGCGTCAGCAGCGGGGCGGACGCGGTGTTCACGTCCACGCCGACCGCGTTCACGCAGTCCTCGACCACCGCGTCCAGCGAACGCGACAGCGACACCTCGGACAGGTCGTGCTGGTACTGGCCGACGCCGATCGACTTCGGGTCGATCTTCACCAGCTCGGCCAGCGGGTCCTGCAGCCGCCGCGCGATCGAGACCGCGCCGCGCAGCGAGACGTCCATGCCCGGCAGTTCCTGCGAAGCGAACGCCGACGCCGAGTACACCGACGCGCCCGCCTCGGACACGACCGCCTTGGTGAGCTTCAGCTCCGGGTGCTTCTTGATCAGCTCGATCGCCAGCTTGTCGGTTTCGCGCGAGGCGGTGCCGTTGCCGATCGAGATCAGGTCGACGTTGTGCTTCTTGGCCAGCACCGCCAGCTCGGCGATCGACTGGTCCCATTTGTTCGCCGGCTGGTGGGGGTAGATCACGTGGGTGTCGACGACCTTGCCGGTCGCGTCGACCACGGCCACCTTCACGCCGGTGCGGAAGCCCGGGTCGAGGCCCATCGTGGCGCGGGTGCCCGCCGGGGCGGCCAGCAGCAGGTCGCGCAGGTTGGCCGCGAACACGCGCACGGCGTCGTCCTCGGCCGACTGGCGCAGCCGCATCCGCAGGTCGATGCCCAGGTGCAGGAGGATCTTCGTGCGCCAGGCCCAGCGCACGGTGTCGCCGAGCCATTTGTCGGCCGGACGGTCCTGCTGGCTGATGCCGAAGCGGGCGGCGATGCGCTGCTCGTACTCGGTCGGGCCGACGCGGACCGGGGCGTCCTCGGCGACCGGCTCGGAAGGCTCCATCGTGAGGTCGAGGATCTCCTCCTTCTCGCCGCGCAGCATCGCGAGGATCCGGTGCGAGGGGAGCTTGGTGTAGGGCTCGGAGAAGTCGAAGTAGTCGGAGAACTTGGCCCCGTCGGTCTCCTTGCCCGGGCGGACCTTCGACGACAGGTGGCCCTCGGCCCACATCTTCTCGCGCAGCTCGCCGATCAGGTCGGCGTCCTCGGCGAAGCGCTCGACCAGGATGGCGCGCGCGCCGTCGAGGGCGGCCTGCGCGTCCGCGACGCCCTTGTCCGCGTCGACGAATACCGCGGCGGCCGCCTGCGGGTCGGTCGTCGGGTCGTTCAGCAGGCCGTCGGCCAGCGGCTCCAGCCCGGCCTCGCGGGCGATCTGCGCCTTCGTCCGCCGCTTCGGCTTGTACGGGAGGTAGATGTCCTCCAGCCGCGACTTCGTGTCCGCGGCGAGGATCTGCGCCTCGAGCGCCTCGTCCAGCTTGCCCTGGCTCCGGATGGATTCCAGGACCGCGGCGCGGCGTTCGTCCAGCTCGCGCAGGTAGCGCAGCCGCTCCTCGAGCGTGCGCAGCTGCGCGTCGTCCAGCTCTCCGGTGACTTCCTTGCGGTACCGGGCGATGAACGGCACCGTGGACCCCTCGTCGAGGAGGGTGACGGCGGCCTTGACCTGCCCTTCGCGCACCCCCAGCTCTTCGGCGATCCGCTGCTCGACCGACTGCACGCTCAAAACCAGGCTCCTGCTTCGTCTCGGGTTGCTCCGAGCCTGCATTGTGCCGCTGCCCGCCCGGCGCGCCGCGCATGGCCCGCCGAAGCACCTCCGGAAGTTTCTTGACATCCGTATTGGTCTAGTCCATTTTGAGGTGATCTGGCTCACTGCCCCTGCGGAGGTCTGCCCGTGTCCCCACACCCGTCCCCCCGGCGGCTGCCTGCCCTGGTGTCCCTGCTGGCCTCGGTCGCTCTCGCGCTCGGTGTCACGCTGGCCCTCGGCACCAGCAGCGCGTCGGCCGCGAACATCCTCGCCAACCCCGGCTTCGAGAGCGGTTCGCTCTCCGGCTGGACCTGCACCGGCACCGCGTCGGTCGTCACGACCCAGGCGCACGACGGCAGCCACTCGCTGAGCGCGGCGCCGTCCGGCTCCGACACCGGGCAGTGCTCCCAGCAGGTCACCGTGGCGCCCAACACCGCGTACAAGCTTTCCGCGTGGGTCCAGGGCAGCTACGTCTACCTCGGCGTTTCCGGTTCCGCCACGCAGAACACCTGGACGCCCGGCACGACCGGCTGGCAGCAGCTCAGCCTGAGCTTCACCACCGGCTCGTCCACGAGCCTCACGGTGTACCTGCACGGCTGGTACGGCCAGCCCGCCTACCTCGCCGACGACGTGAACCTCGACGGCCCGGGCACCCCGCCCACGACCTCCACGACCCCGACCACGTCGACGACCCAGACCACGCCGCCGACGACGACCACCACGACCACGACCACGAGCACGCCGCCGCACAACGGCGACCTGCCGAAGCACATCCTCACCGGCTACTGGCAGAACTTCGACAACGGCGCGAAGACGCTCAAGCTCGCGGACGTGCCCACGACGTACAACGTCATCGCGATCGCCTTCGCCGACGCCACCACGACGCCCGGCGCGGTGAGCTTCACGCTCGACCCGGCGTTGTCGTCGAAGCTCGGCGGCTACACCGACGCGCAGTTCCGCGCCGACATCAAGACCGTGCAAGCACGCGGCCAGAAGGTGATCATCTCGGTCGGCGGCGAGAAGGGCACGATCAGCGTCGGCGACAGCTCCTCGGCGAGCAACTTCGCCAACTCGGTGAAGCAGCTGATCTCCACGTACGGCTTCGACGGCGTCGACATCGACCTGGAGAACGGCATCAACGCCACCTACATGGGCCAGGCGCTGCGCAGCATCCACGACGGCGGAGGCTCGGTGATCACGATGGCGCCGCAGACGATCGACATGCAGTCCACCCAGGGCGGCTACTTTCAGCTGGCGCTCAACGTCAAGGACATCCTCACCGTCGTCAACATGCAGTACTACAACTCGGGCGCGATGAACGGCTGCAACGGGAACGTCTACTCCCAGGGCACGGTCGACTTCCTCACCGCGCTCTCGTGCATCCAGCTGCAGGGCGGCCTGCGGGCCGACCAAGTCGCGTTCGGGCTGCCGGCCTCAGGCTCGGCGGCGGGCGGCGGGTACCAGTCGCCGTCGAACGTCGTGTCGGCCATGAACTGCATGGCCAAGGGCACCGGCTGCGCTTCGTTCAAGCCGTCGACCACGTACCCGGAGTTCCGCGGCGCGATGACCTGGTCCATCAACTGGGACGCGTCGAACGGCTACTCCTTCGCCAACACGGTCAGCGCGGGCCTGAAGAACCTGCCCTGACCGCGCGCACCAGGTAGTCGGCCGGGTCGAGTGCCCTGGTCCGGCGGTCGTATTCGGTGACCAGCCCGGGCCAGTTGGTGCTCACCCGGCCGTTTTCCTGCCGGTACCAGCTCGTGCAGCCGCTCCAGACGCTGTGCGAAAGCCGCGCTTGCACTTCGCGGTCGTAGCGCTCCTCGACCTCGGCCCGCACTTCCAGCGCCGCGACGTCCGGCCGGGCGAGATGCTCGACGGCCTGGCGGAGGTAGCGGGCTTGCCGCTCGATCATGTAGATGATCGAACCCGCACCGAGGTTGGTGTTGGGGCCGTAGATGCAGAACAGGTTCGGGAACCCCGGGACCGTCAGGCCGAGGTACGCCCGCGCCCCGCCGCTCCACGCTTCCGCCAGCGAGCGGCCGTCGCGGCCGAACACCTTCATCGGGCCGAGGAATTCCGTCGCTTTGAAGCCGGTGCCGTAGATCAGCACGTCCGCCTCGTGCTCCACGCCGTCCGCGGTGCGCACGCCTCGCGGGGTGATCTCCTTGATCGAGGACGTTTCGACGGAGACGTTCGGCTGGGCGAGGGCGGGCAGGTAGTCGTTGGTGAACAGGATCCGCTTGCAGCCCAACGGGTAATTTGGTTTGACCTTGCGGCGCAGCGTGCGGTCCTTGAGGTGACGACGGCGCAGTTGGGCGGTGCGCAGCTCGAAGATCTTGGTCAGCACCGGGTGTTTCGTCATGCCGTAGGTCGCGTACTCGGCGAGCAGGAAGATCCGGGCGCGGCCGAACAGCTGCGTCTTCGGCAGGCGGCGGAAAAGCCGCTTCTGCCAGGCTTTGTAGCGGCCGTCGTTCTTGGCCATGACGTACGGCGGCGTGCGCTGGAAGACGGTGACGTGCGCGGCTTCCTTGCGGATCTCCGGGATGAACTGGATCGCGCTCGCCCCGGTGCCGATCACCGCGATCCGCTTGCCCGCCAAGGGGATCTCGTGGTTCCACTCCGCGGAGTGGAAGGCCTCGCCGGCGAAGGTCTCGCGGCCGGGGATCGAGGGGAAGGCGGGCCGCGACAGCTGGCCGACGGCGGGCACGAAGACGTCGGCCTCGAAGGTTTCGCCCTGCGCGGTCTCGACGCGCCAGCGGCCGTTGTCGTAGGTCGCGGACGTGACTTCGCGGCCGTACCGGATGTGCGGTTCGATGCCGTACTTCGCGATCACGCGCTTGAGGTAGGCGTGGATGTCCGGCTGCATCGCGTACCGCTTCGGCCAGTCCGGGTTGGGCTCGAAGGAGAACGAGTACAGCGGCGACGGGATGTCGCAGGCCGCGCCGGGGTAGGTGTTCTCGCGCCACACGCCGCCCGGTTCGGCCGCCCGCTCCAGGATCGTGACGTTCGGGAAACCGGCGCGCTTCAGCTCGATCGCGGCGCCGATGCCGCCGAATCCGGTGCCCACGATCAGCACCGACGGGGTGTCGTCCATAGGCCGAAGCTACGCAGGCGGCCGCCGGTGCGGAAGGGCACGAACGGCCACCCGATCGAGAATTCCGGCCAGCGGACGCGGCTACCCGGGCACGACCTGGACCTCGTGCGTTTTGCCGGGCTCGGCCCAGGCGAGCAGCTTCCGTGCGCTGCTCTCCAGCGCGGCGGTGTCGCGTTTCGCGATCCGTTCGAACGGCGTGAGCACCAGCGTCGCCGACCCGCGGGTGGCCGTGGTTTCCCAGCT
Organism: Streptomyces sp. AA4; assembly: GCF_000158875.1. Lineage (NCBI taxonomy): Bacteria > Bacillati > Actinomycetota > Actinomycetes > Kitasatosporales > Streptomycetaceae > Streptomyces > Streptomyces sp. AA4. Next base: position 1,290,557 of record NZ_GG657746.1, read on the forward strand.
CCCGCGGACCTGGCCGTCGACCAGCAGGGTGCCCTTGACCAGGCCGTTGATCGTGATCACGCGTTTGCGGTGCTCGTCGCTGATCAGCCGCGTGCGGTCGGCGTAGGACAGCAGCGTCTGGTCGAACGGACCGAGCAGCCTCGTCGGCGCGGGCGTGTCCTCGTCGGGCAGCGCGGCGTCCGGCAGGTCGTAGAGCGTGCGGCCCTCGGGATCGAGATACGTGCGCAGCTCCATCCCCTCGACCACCTCGCCGAGCTTCGTGACGCCGGCCCAGGTCTGCATGTCGGCCACCGTCGCCGGGCCGAACGCGGCGAGATAGCGGCGGATCAGCTCGGCGGCGGACGGTTCCGGCGCGGCGACGCCGTCGAGCCAGTGGTGCGCGACCTGGTAGGTCGGCTGCCCGGCCTTGCCCCACACGCCGCGCGGCGGGATCTGCACCAGCGGCAGGACGGCGCGGACCAGGAACATCAGCGACGCGGCCGGCGTCTCCGGATAGTGCTCGACCAGCGCTTTGCCGAGCTGATCGCTCGAATACGGCCGTTCGCGCAGCAGTTCGGCGGTCGTTTTCGCCACCGCGTCGTGGTCGAGTTCGGCCAGCGGCTCCCGGTGCTGGTTGGCCGCCGTCAGGGCGCGGTCCATGACGACCTGCACCACCGGCCGCCAGGCGAGCGCGTCGGCGGCCGGGACGAGGTGCACGGTGCCGCGCATCAACACCATCCGCACCACGCTGCGGTCGAGCAGCAGGCTCGAGAGCTGGTCCGGCTGGAACCCTTGCAAGCGGCACCACAGCGCGTAGTACGGCGGAAACGGCGCTTGCGCTTGCAGCCCGGCGAGGTGGGCGACGGCGTCGAGCACCGGCATCTTGGCGGGCTTCAAGAGCAGTTGCCGGTCGAGGGTCGCGCGGTTGAGGACGCGGTGGGAAAGGCGCACGGCGGGAGCTTAACGAGCGACCCCGACAATTTTCGGCCCTCGAACGGCACGCGGGCGGCCGGTTGATCCATAATTCCGGCCATGGCCGAGCTAGCCGCACCCGCCATCCGCGACTGGGACTACCCGCGCGGGACGGCGAGTGTGCTGCTCATGCACCGGTTCGCCGAGGAACGCGGCGTCTCGCTCCCCGGCGGCCCGGTCGAGGACCTGCGCGCGCCGGACCGCCAGCTCGACGCGCGGCAGGAGCTGGCTGTGGTGCGCGCGTTGCTGTCGTCGGTCGGCTCGGGCGACGACGTCGCGCTCAGCCTCGGCTGCCGGTACCGCGTGACGACGTTCGGCATCTTCGGTTTCGCCTGCATCAGCAGTCCGACGATGCGCGACGCGATGGTGTTCGCGTTGCGGTACCTGGATTTGTCCTTCACCTTCTGCATCCCGCACGTCGAAGTGGACGCCAGCGGCCTCCGCCTGGTACTGGACGATTCCCGGGTGCCGGGCGACGTCGCCCGGTTCCTCGCGCTGCGCGACCTGTCCGCGATCTGCACGGTCATGCGGGACCTGCTGCCGGAGATCTCCCTGGCGGGGCTGGAGTTCCGGTTTCCGTCGTCGTCCTTTGTGGACGCGTACCGGACCGCCTTCGGGATCAGCCCGGCTTTCGGGGCGGCCGAGCATCAGGTCATCCTTGATCCGGAGCTGTTGAACCTCCCGTTGCCGCAGGCCAACGAGCAAACCGTCGCGTTGTGCGCCGCGCAATGCGACGCCCTCGTCGCTCGCCGCCGCGCGCGATCGGGAGTTCCGCAACTGGTGCGGGAACGGCTGGTGCGGCTCGGCGGCGCGGACGCCGGGATGGACGAGATCGCCCGCCAGCTCACGCTCAGCACGCGAACCCTCCGACGGCGGCTGACCGAAGCGGGCACCGGCTACCGCCAGCTGCTCGACGAGGTCCGCCAGACCCTCGCCGAGGAAATGCTCGACACCGGCGTGCTGTCGGTCGACGACGTCGCTTTGCGCTTGGGCTATGCCGAGGCGTCGAGCTTCATCTACGCGTTCAAGCGCTGGACTGGCACGACTCCCGCCGCGTACGCCCGGCGCAACCGCTGACCGCCCCCGTTATGGACACCTCGTTACATAATGTCGTAGGCTGCCCGCATGGCTCGACCGCGCACCTTCGATCGCGAGCAAGTGCTCACCGCCGCCACTGAGTTGTTCTGGCGGCGAGGCTTTCACGCGACCAGTGCCGAGGAACTGTGCCAGGCAACCGGTCTCGGCCGCAGCAGCTTGTACAACACCTTCGGCAGCAAAGGCGCGCTGTTCTCGGAATGCCTGGCCCGCTATCTCGACGCGACGGCGCGGGCCACCGCCGAGGTGATCGCGAAGAAGGGCGACGCGGTGTCCCGAATCGAGGCTTACCTCACGAAGGTGGTCCTCGAGGAAGCCGAGCGGTCGAGCACCGGGGCACCGAGCGGATGTCTCGCGGTCAACTCCGTCGCGGAACTGGCGGGCGACACCGGGAACGCGGAGTTTCTGGAGCAGGTCGCCCGCGACACCGACGCTCGGCTGCGTTTGCTGACCGACCTGTTGCGGGCGGGTCAGGCGGCGGGCGAAGTCACCGCTGAGGTTCCCGCGGAGGGGCTGGCCGCGTATGTGAACGCCAGCGTCGCGGGGCTGCGGATCTCCGCTCAAGGCGGTGCGCCGCTGGCCCGGCTGGCCGACATCGTCCAGGCGGCCGCCCGGGCGCTTCGTCCGTAAGCCCGTCCCTTCCGGCTTCGCGCCGGCCAGGTTTTGAACCGATCGTTACCGAAAGGGTTTCCCATGTCTCGAGTGCCGTCCGCGGTCTATGTACTGGCCGCTGGCATCTTCGCCATGGTCACCAGCGAATTCGCGGTCGCCGGGCTGATGCCGCAGCTCGCCGCCGGACTCGGCGTCGATGTCGCGCGCATCGGCTATCTCATCACCGTCTTCGCGGTCGCCATGGCGGTCGGCGGTCCGGTGCTGACGCTGGCCTTGCTGCGGATCCGGCCGAAAGCCGCGCTGATGGTCGTCTTCGCCGTGTTCTTGGCCGGAAACGTGCTCGCTGCGCTCGCGACGACATACTCGGTGCTGGTGGTCGCTCGCGTGATCAGCGGCGTGGCGTCGCAAGCGTTCTTCGGCATCGCGATTTCCCTGTGCGGGCAACTGGTCGAGGAACGCGTGCGCGGCCGGGCGATCGGCGTCGCGATGAACGGCCTGATGCTCGGCACCCTGCTCGGGCTCCCGCTGGCGACGTTCGCGGGCGGACAGTACGGCTGGCGGGCGGCGTTCTGGACGATCACCCTGCTCACCGTGCTCGCCGCCCTGCTGACGCAGTTCCAGGTGCGCGATCCCGGGCGGGCCGTGCGCCGGGAAGCCGCGGATTTCCGCGTTTTCCGGCGTCCGAAGCTGCTTCTCGCGCTCGTCTCCAGCACGCTGATCATCGGCGCGACGTTTTCCGCGTTCAGCTTCTTCACCCCGATCCTGACCGAGGTCAGCGGATTCTCGCCGGGCGCGGTCCCGCTGCTGCTTCTCGGCTACGGCGCGGCGACGGTCATCGGCAACAGCGTCGTCGGCAGGCTCGCTGACCGGCACACCGTTTCGACGCTTGCGGTGGGCACCCTTCTCAACGCGGTCTTCCTCACCGGCTTCGCCCTGTTCACGGACGTGCCCGCGGCGGCGTTGGGGTTCCTGCTCGCGATCGGGCTGGCCGGCGTGACGATGAACCCGGCGATGGCGGTGCGGGTGCAACGCGCCGGGAACACCAGTCCGCTGGTCAACACGGTGCACTCGTCGTTCATCACGCTCGGGGTCATGCTCGGTTCGTCGGTCGGAGCCGGCTTGATCGAGCCGTACGGCTTGCGCGCGCCGATCGTTCTCGGCGCCGCGACGGCGGTGGCCGCGGTCGTGACGATCCTGCCCGCGTTCCGGACGGGTCAGCCGGTGCTGCCCGCTCCGGAGGTCTGCTGTGCCAGCACGGCCGGGTAGGTGGTTTCCAGCAGCTGCACCAGCGATTCCACCAGGAACGCGCGCAGTTCGGCCCGCTCCAGGGTGCCGCGGACCAGCCATTCCCGGGACGCCGCGCGCAGCATCCCGCCGTACGCCCGGATCATCGCCCGCAGCTGCGGATGTCCGTTCTCCGGCAGCAGGGCCGCGGCGAGCACGCGGTCGGCGGCGATCTCGTCCGCCTCCCGCATGATCTGCTCGACCTCCGGGTCGTGCGCCGCGTCGATCACCGTCAGCCAGGCGTCGCGGTTGCGTTCCACGACGTCGATCCACCGGTCGATGCCGATCTCCAGGCGCAAGCGGGGCGGCCCTTCCGGCAGCGCGTCGACGACCGGGGCGGGCACGATCGTCATCTGCCGCACCACTTCGAGGTACAGCTCGCGTTTGCCGCCGAAATAATGGTTGATCAGCGGCCGGGCCACCCCCGCGGCCGCCGCGATGTCCGAAGTGGACACCGAGGAGTAGCTGCCCGCGCCGAAGCACCGCCGGGCCGCGGCGAGGATCTCGGCCCGGCGCTCGGCGGGGTCCAGCCGCCGCCGGGTTCCGCTGCTCACCGGGCCAGCCTCGCCGCCGGGCGAGGTCGTTGTCAACACGGCGCGGAGGCGACGGCGCCGGATGCCGTTACCCAACCGGAACAACCGGCCGGTAACTCCGGCCGCCCCGGCCGCGACCCATCAGCCGGGGGACCTGGGGCGAGCGGGAGCGGGCGATGGACGGCACGGACCAGCAGCCTCGGCCGCCCGGCCGGTGGGTCGGGGTGCGGATGCACTGCCGCCACGTCCGGATGGACGACCGGCCGTGCGCGACCGGCTGCCCGGAAGACGAGCTGACGGTGTCGTATCCGGGGATACTGATCAGCAGCTACGACGACGGCGAACTCGTGGAGGAGCGCTGGGTCCCGCTGGGCGCGGAGCCGAGCGAGGAGGACGACGAGGCGCTGATCGAACAGCTGCGCGCGGCGCTGTGGTGGCAACTGGGCGAGACTCAGACGGACAGCGGGGACTCGAACGGTCCGTGAGGGGAACCCTGAGGGACTCAGAGTCCCCCAGGGTTCCCCTCACGGACCTTGAGTCCACTATGGACTGACGACCGCCCGGTCGGCCTTCTCCGTCTTCTCCCGCAGGTCCGCGCCGCGGGTCTCCGGGAGCGTGAACGTGACCAGCGCGCTGATCACCATCAGCACGATCCCGTAGACGACGAACAGCGACGGATGTCCGTTCTTGGCGAACAGAGTCTGCAGGTACGGCGCCGTGCCGCCGAAGGCCGCGACCGCGATCGAGTACGGCACGCCGACGCCCACCGCGCGGATTCGGGTCGGGAAGATCTCCGCGTAGACCGCCGGGCCGATGGAGGAGAACCCGGCCATGAACAGCAGCGCGATCGACATCGCCACGAACAGCTGCCACGCCTGGTGCCCGACCATCGCGTTCAGCGGGAAGCTCAGCAGGAGCAGGCCCGCGATCGCGATGAACAGCACCGGTTTGCGGCCGATGCGGTCGGACAGTTTGCCCCACAGCGGCAAGGCGATCAGGAAGACCACGTTCGCGCCCACGCCGGCCCACAGCGCGCCGGTCGGTTCGACTCCGCGAACAGTGATCGCGTACGACGGAGCGGCGACGGCCCACATGTAGTAGATGACCGTCGCGCCGACGGTCAGCCCGACGACCTGTGCGAGCAGCTTCGGGTTCTGCTTGATCGTCTGCCAGATCTGGCCCTTCTCCTTCGCCGCCTGGAAGACCTCGGTCTCGCGCATGCGCAGCCGGACGTAGAGCGAGTAGAGGCCGAAAACGCCGCCGAGGACGAACGGGATCCGCCAGCCGAAGGAGACCATCTGCTGGTGGGTCAGCACGCCGGAGAGGACCGCGCCGAGCAGCGTGCCGACGAGCACGCCGCAGGTGCCGGAGAAGTAGATCAGGCTCGACCACAGTCCGCGCCGGGCCGGCGGGGCGACCTCGGCGATGTAGGTCTGCGCGGACGGCAGCTCACCGCCGTGCGCGAGGCCCTGGGCCAGCCGCGCGACCACGAGGATCACCGACGCCCACACGCCGATTTGCCCGTACGTCGGGGAAAGGCCGATGACCAGGCTGCCCGCGGCGGCGATCGCGACGGTCAGCGCCATCGCGAGCTGACGGCCCTTGCGGTCGGCGATCCAGCCGAATACCCAGCCGCCGATCGGCCGCGCGGCGAAGCCGACCGCGAACACCGCCAGCGTGCTCAGCAGCGCCGAAACCGCGCTGCGGGAGTTGAAGAACTGCGCGGCGAAGAACGACGCGAACGTGGCGTAGACGTTCCAGTCGAACCACTCCATCGCGTTGCCGGCACCGAGCCCGAACAGGGTGCGGCGACGGTCTGGGACCACAGAAGTCATCGCAGTGCTCCTTCGGCGAAACGGTCGAGACGGCGGACGGCGAGTTCGGCGTAGACGGTCGCGGCGCGCGACAGCACCGACGGGTCGAAATCGGCGTACGGGCTGTGGTTGTTGGGCGCGGTGTGCGGTTCGAGACCCGGCATCAGCGCGCCGAGGCCGAGGAACGTGCCCGGTACCGCGGCGAGCACGCGGGAGAAGTCCTCGGAACCGGCGACCGGGTTGGGCAGCTCGGTGTAGTACTGCTCGCCGATCGTCTCGCGGACGACCTCCGCGCCGAACGCCGTCTCGTCGACATCCGTTACGGTCACGGGATATTCGTTCTCGAACACGACGTCCGCGGTGACGCCGTTCGCCCGCGCGACGCCGTCGATCGTCTCGCGGATCGTGGTGTCGAGCAGCGCGGCGGTGTCGTCGGAGAAGCAGCGAACCGTGGCTTCGAACTCGGCGGTCGCGGGGATGACGTTGCGCTTCGTGCCGCCGCGGATGACGCCGACGGTCAGCACGGCCGGGTCGAAGATGTCCAGGCGGCGCGTGATCATCGTCTGCAGCGCGGTGATCATCGCCGCGGCGGCCGAGATCGGATCCTTGGCGCGGTGCGGCATCGACCCGTGCCCGCCTTCGCCGTGCACGGTCACGAGCAGCTTGTGCGAGGCGGACATCAGCGTCCCCGGACGGCTGGCGAACTGGCCGCTGGGCAGCATGGACGAGAAGACGTGGAGCCCGTACGCGGCGTCCACGCGGCGGCCGGCGGCGTCGAGCACGCCTTCCTTCAGCATCACGCCCGCGCCGTCCCAGCCTTCTTCGCCGGGCTGGAACATGAAGACGACGTCGCCGTTGATCCGGTCGCGGTGGGTGTGCAGCAGGCGAGCCGCGCCGACCAGCGACGTGGTGTGCAGGTCGTGGCCGCACGCGTGCATCGCGCCGTTGGTGGCGGCGAAATCGAGCCCCGTCGCCTCCTGGACCGGGAGCGCGTCCATGTCCGCCCGCAGCAGGACCGTGCGCGGCTCAGTCGCGTCGCGGGCCGAACCCTCGCCGCGGAGCACGGCGGTCACCGAGGTCGTTTCCGTTCCGGTCGAGATCTCCAGCCCGAGCCCGTCGAGTTCGCGCAGGACGCGTTCCTGGGTGCGCGGCAGGTCGAGGCCGATCTCGGGCTCGCGGTGCAGTTCGCGGCGCAGCTGCGCCAGGTCGTCCTGCTGGCTGCGGGCGTCTTCGTGGAGGTCCACCGGCTCGGCTCCTCTTCGTCGGGGAACGGCGTCTTGGTGGTCGAGTGTGCGAACTCACGTCCGATATCGGGTTAGAGTTGTCGGAATCGCTCGCGAACCCGCCTTCTGGAGAAGAAACAATGATCGACTCACTGGAGGAGGAAGACTTTTCGCTCATCCACGCCTTGCAACTGCGCCCCCGTGCGACCTGGACGCAGCTGGCCGCGGCGCTCGACTCCTCCCCGGTGACGCTGGCCCGGCGCTGGGAGCGGCTGCGCGACGGGGGAGCGGCGTGGGTGACGGCGTATCCGCACGTGCCCGGGCTGTATCAGGTGCAGGCCGCGTATGTGGAAATCCGCTGCGCGAGCGGACAGGTGCGCGAGCTGATCCGGGAGCTGTCGACGTGGCCTTCGGTGGCCAGCATCGAGGAGGCTTCGCGCGAATACAGCCTGGTGCTGACCGTTTTCGGCCTCGGCCTGCGTGACCTGTCCGCGCTGCTGCTGGACGCGATCCCCAGCCTGCCCGGAGTGCTCAACACCCGCTCGCACCTGGCGTCGCGGCTGCACGTCGAAGGCAGCTCATGGCGAGTCGGCGCGCTCGACCGGCGGCGCGTGCAGGCGCTCTCGCAGCTTCCGTCCATCGGCGGCGGGCGGACAGCCAAACTGCAGCCGTGGAAAGAGCCTTACGCGCCACTGACGGTGGCCCTCGGCGAGGACGGCCGACGCAGCGCCGCCGACCTGGCCCGGATCACCGGACGCCCGGTTTCCACTGTGCGCCGCCAGCTCGGCCACCTGCTGAGCGCCGACGCCTTGACGTTCCGCTGCGAGATCGCGCAGGGCCTCACGCCGTCGCCGATCGTGGTCAACTGGTGGTGCCAGGTCCCGGTGGCGCACGTGTCGACGTGCGTGGATCGCTTGCGGGCCAACCCGACCGTGCGGCAGATGGCGAGTCTGCCCGGTCCGGCGAATCTTCTGGTGACCACGTGGATGCGGTCGATCGAGGAATCGATGCGGATGCAGGAACACCTGGAACAGGACCTCGCGCCGCTGTCGGTGGTGGATTCGGCGCTGATCCTGCGGACGGTCAAACGGATGGGCTGGCTGCTCGACGACGTGGGCCGGAGTACGGGATTCGTGGTGACGATGCCCGCTCCGGCTCGGGAGGAAACGCCTTAGGCGAGCCGGAATGTCGCGCGGTATTCGGAGGGCGAGACGCCGAGCGCGGCGCGGAAGTGGCGGCGCAAGGTGGCCGCGCTGCCCATTCCGCAGCTCGCGGCGATCTGGTCGACCGAGGAATCGGTGCGCTCGAGCAATTCCTGCGCCCGCGCGATCCGCTGCTGGTGCAACCAGTTCAACGGTGCGGAACCGAACTCGGCGTGCATCCGGCGGGCGAGCTGGCGGGAGCTGAGACCGGCGTGGCGCGCGAGGTCCACGACCGTGAGCGGCTGGTCCAGCCGCGCCCGCGCCCATTCCGCGGTGCGTGCGAGGCCGGAACCTTCGGGAGAAGGCGGCGGGGACACGAATTGCGCCTGCCCGCCATGGCGATGCGGCGGAACGACCAGCCGTCGCCCGAGGTCGTTGGCGACCGCCGCGCCGAAGTCCCGGCGCACCAGGTGCAGGCACAGGTCGAGAGCGGCCGTTTTGCCCGCCGAGGTGAGGATGTCGCCCTCGTCGACGTAAAGCACGTCGGCGCGCACTCGCACGCGCGGGTAGCGGCGGGCCAGGTCGTCGGCGTGCATCCAGTGGGTGGTCGCGATCCGGTCGTCCAGCAGTCCCGCCTCGGCCAGGACGAACGAACCGGTGCACAGCGCCGCGATCCGGACCCCGCTCGCGTGCGCCTCCCGGAGCGCGGCCGCGAGCGCCGGGTCGATCTCCTCGCCGGGGGAATCCGTGGAGGGGACCACGATCAGGTCGGCGGCTTCGCCGATCTCCGAGACGCCGATCGCGGGCAGATGCGGCAGCCAGTGCCGCGGCGACCGTTCCGAGCAGGCGACGACGACGTCGTACCAGGCGCCGGTGGGGGAGAGGTCCGAACGGTCGACGCCGAAGACTTCGGCCGCGATCGCGACCTCGTACAGCATCGCGTGCTCATGGAGGACGAGCACCAGTCGAGGCATGTCCGATACTGTACGCAACTCGTCCTTTCAGACACTCACCTCGGCGTGCGGGAGTGTCCAGACTCGACGTTATGACAGATTCCCAGCGCGTCCTCGTCTACGGTGCCAGCGGGCACACCGGAAAGTTCGTAGTCGAGGAGTTGCTGCGCCGCGGTTTTCAGCCAATCGTCGCGGGCCGCAGTCTCGCGCGCCTCGCACAGTTCGCGGATTTGGACCGGCGTGCGGCAAGCATCGACGACGGCCCCGGTCTGCGGGCACTCCTTCAGGACGTCGCGGTCGTGATCAACTGCGCTGGCCCGTTTCTGGACACCGCGCTCCCGCTCGCGAAGGCCGCGGTCGAGACCGGCGCTCATTACCTGGACGTCACCGCTGAGCAGCCAGCCGTCCAGCAGCTCTACCGGGAACTCGACGCGCCCGCCCGCGCGGCGGGAACGGTGGTGGTGCCCGCCATGGCGTTCTACGGGGGATTGGCCGATTTGCTCCTCACCGCCGTGCTCGGCTCGGAGACGTCCGCGGATGAGGTCGAGGTCGCCATCGGCCTCGACCGGTGGTGGCCCACGGAGGGAACCCGGGTCACCGGCGCCCGCAACACCGCGCCCCGCCTGGTGCTCCGCGAGGGCGCCCTGGTCACGATCTCCGCCCCGCCCGCGACCGGGAAATGGGACTTCCCGGAGCCGATCGGCGCACAGTCCACTGTGGAGCTGCCGTTCTCCGAGGTCGTCACCATCCACCGGCACCTCAAGGTGGGATCCTTGCGTTCCTGGCTGAACACCGCTCCGCTCAACGATCTCCGCGACCCGGACACCCCGGCCCCGAACGGACGCTCGGCTCAACGCTTCGCCGTCGAGGTCACGGTCGGCTCCGGGCCATCGACGCGTCGTGGCATCGCGACTGGGCGCGATATCTACGCCACGACCGCACCGCTCCTGGCTGAAGCGGTTGTCCGGCTCCTCGACGGCCGGTACCGCGGCTCCGGCGCGCTGGCTCCAGGCGAGGTATTCGACGCCGCCGACTTTCTGACGGCGATCTCCGACCCCGATTTCGAAGCTGTGTGGCGATAAACGGGTCAATCGGATGGGCGGAGCGAGCCGGTGAACTCTTCGAGGTGGACGTCGGCCCCGCGGAGCTGACGGAGGAATCCGACCGCTTCGGCGAGAAGGACCCGGCCGGTGATGGTGAGCGCGGCCAGTTGGGGAAGGCGGTGGCCGGTGGCCAGGAGGCGGGTGAGCTGGGTGGCGTCGAGGGTGAGCACGCGCAGGGCTTTGAGTTGCACCAGTTGGTCGATGGCCGGAATGTCGAGGCCATCGATGGCGAGCCGGGTGAGGTTCGGCAGGGTGGCCAGCGGGGAGAGGTCGACCGGGTGGGCGAGATGGTGGAGGGTGAGGTCCCACAACGTCGGATGACCGACGAGCGCGTCGAGGCCGACCCGGGCGGCGGAGATGGTGAGGGATTCCAGCAGCGGCAGCCCGGCCACGTTCGGGACGACGGTTCTCATGCGATGGGCCCCGAGCTCGCGCAGCCCGCCCAGCGGTTCGAGCGTTGCCAGATCGACGTCGATGCCGTCGCTCAGGTGACAGGATTGCACCACTTCCGGATCCTCGGTGCTGATCTCGGCGGCCAAGTCCAGTTTCGCGACATCGCGGACGAGAAGCACGTGGTTCTCGTAGGGGACGTCGTGGAAGGCCGCTTGGATCTCGAGCCGGGGATCGCCTTCATGGCGAGTGAACCGGCCCGCGCGAAGGGCGGCCACGACGTCGGCGAGCATCTCGGTGACCGACGATGCGAGCAGCCGCGCCACCTCGTCGCCGTGTTCGATCACCTGCCCGGACCGGCCGCCTTCCGCGGGATCGAGATCGACCGCGATCCACTGGTCGCTGTGGTTCCCGCCGAAAGAAAGCCACCAGTCGTTGCGAGACAAGCGTTTGATCCGACTCGGCGGCACCGCTTCGAACACCACGTCCGCACTGTGCGGCGGTGGGTCGAAGGCGGCACCGCGGTATGCGCCAGGCAAGCTGTAGTGGTAGTTCTCGACCACAGTGTCAAGCGAGTCGTGTGCGTAGTAGCCGAGCAACCCGGTTTCGCCGGAGTCCCAGCCGATCAACCGGTAGAGCGCTCGCAGGTCCTCCGGCAGCCGCGCCTGGATCCGCGCTTCGGCGGCCGCGATCTCCTCTTCGCTCCGCCCCGGCTCCCAGTCCGGCGCGTGGCCGGTGATCGCGGTGTATCGCTCAGCGAATTCCTCGACGAGCGCACTGACCTCTCGCACCGCGGCGGGGTCGGTCGGAGCGCTGGTGGGTTCGATGCCCGCCGGTCGCGGCATGCCCGGCGCCGGGCGCTGCGGGCAGCGGAAGTCCGGATCGAACTCGAAGCGGACCGGAGCGAGGGTGCTGGCGTCGGCGCTGGTCGCGAATCGGTAAGTGCCGTCGGCACGCAGCTGCACCTCATACGCCGCAGGAGGGCGGTCTTGTGGGTAAGCACCGTGCAGAATGTCGATGAGGGCGCGCCCGTTGTGCTGATCCGGTTGGTCGGTCCACGCGGCCACGCTTCCTGACGTGCCCATCGAAAGCTGCAACACCGCGTCGGACCAGCCGCTGCCTGCCCAGTCTCGGAGCCGTTCCGCCAGCGTCCGCCCGATCTCCCCCAGATCCATGCCGTCAGCGTAGCGAGAATTCCGTACGCACGGCACAAAATCGGATCAAGCGCGCAACCCGTCGAACGCCATCTTGCACACCGCGTCCGCCAGCTCCTCCGGCGACGCACCTCGCCGCGGGCGATACCACTCGATCAGCGAGTTCACCGTGCCGAACAGCAACCGCGCGGCGATTGCCGGGTCGATGTCCGGCCGGACGTCTCCCTCGGCTTCCGCCTGTTTCACCAAATCCGTTACCAGATGGTCGAACTCGCGCCGTCGCGCCAACGCCGCCCGCTCGGCTTTCGTATTACCCCGTACCCGCAGCAGCAACGTCACGAACGGCAATCGGTCCGCCAGCACCAGCACACTCCCGCGCACCAGATGCTCCAAGCGGTCGATCGCACGGCCGTCGAGCGCCTCCGTCGATTCCGCGACCTCGAACAACCCGTCCAAAGCCCGGTCCACCGCCAGCCGCAGCAACTCTTCCTTGCTCGGAACGTGGTGGTAGATCGCGGATTTCGTGATGCCGAGCTTGCGCGACAGGTCCTCCATGCTGGTCCCGTCGTAACCGCGGTCGTTGAAAAGCTTGACCGCGACCTGGAGAAGCGACTCCAGGTCGTAGCCAGGCCGGCCGCGGCGGGCGGGGGCGGTCACGAGCGTTCGTCCAGCACGCGGCGCATTTTACCGAGCGAGCGCTCCAGCGTGTCCGGGTCCACGACCTCCACCGAAACGCTTACGCCGACACCGTCCTTCACTCCGGCGGCCACCGCGGAGGCGGCCAGCGAACGGCCCTCGGCGGTGGTGTCGGCGCGGGCTTCGACGCGCACCGTCAGGTGGTCCAGGCGGCCGCGGGTCGAGCGGACCAGCTGGAAGTGCGGGCTCAATCCCTCGGTGCGCAGGACGATTTCCTCGATCTGCGTCGGGAAAACGTTGACGCCGCGCAAAATGATGAGATCGTCGCTGCGGCCGGTCACCTTCTCCATCCGGCGGAAGGCCGGACGCGCGGTGCCGGGCAGCAGGCGGGTCAGGTCGCGCGTGCGGTAGCGGATGATCGGCAGCGCCTGCTTGGTCAGCGAGGTGAACAGCAGTTCGCCGCGTTCGCCCTCGGGCAGCACCTGTTCGGTGAACGGGTCGATCACCTCGGGGAAGAAATGGTCCTCCCAGATGTGCAGGCCGTCCTTGGTTTCCGCGCATTCCTGCGCGACGCCCGGGCCCATCACCTCGGACAGGCCGTAGATGTCGACCGCGTCCAGGTCGAACCGTTCTTCGATCTCGGACCGCATCTGCTCGGTCCACGGTTCCGCGCCGAAAATGCCGACCTTCAGCGAACTTGCTCGCGGATCCACGCCCTGGCGCTCGAATTCGTCGAGCAGCGTCAGCATGTACGACGGCGTGATCATGATGATTTCCGGCTTGAAGTCCGTGATCAGCTGGACCTGCCGGGCCGTCATGCCGCCGGACGCCGGAATCACGGTGCAGCCGAGCTTTTCCGCGCCGTAATGCGCACCGAGACCGCCGGTGAACAGGCCGTATCCGTACGCGACGTGCACCTTGTGCCCGGGCCGTCCGCCCGCCGCGTGGATCGAGCGGGCCATCACGGTGGCCCAGGTGTCCAGGTCCTTCTCGGTGTAGCCGACGACGGTCGGCTTGCCGGTGGTGCCGCTGGACGCGTGCAGCCGGCGGATCTGGTCCTGCGGCACGGCGAACATGCCGAACGGGTAGCTCTCGCGCAGGTCGGCCTTGGTGGTGAAGGGGAACTTCGTCAGGTCGCCCAGTTCGCGGCAGTCGTCCGGGTGCACGCCGGCTTCGGTGAACTTCTTGCGGTACAGCGGGACGTTCTCGTACGCGTGCCGCAGGGTCCACTGCAGCCGTTCCAGCTGTAGCGAGGCCAGCTCGTCGGCGCTGACGGTTTCGGCGAGGTCTGCAGTCTGCGGAGTCACTGTGTTTCCCGGGTCTTCTCGATGACGCGGCTGCGGCCGCGGAATTCGGCGACGACCTCGGGCCCGCCGGGGGTCTCCCGGTGCACCGTGACGTCGTAGATGCCGTTGCGGCCGTAGCGGGTGCGCTCGGCGGCCGTCGCGACGAGGTGGTCGCCCAGTTTTCCGGCGGCGACGAACGAGATCTCCGCGCCCGCGGCGACGGTGACCGGCCCGTGCGTGTTGCAGGCGAGGGCGAAAGCGGTGTCGGCGAGCAGGAACACGTAACCGCCGTGGGCGATGTCGTGCCCGTTGACCATCGTCTCGGTGACCTTCATCGTGGCCACCGCGCGGCCGTCGGCCGCCTCGACGAGTTCGATGCCGAGGGAGCGGGACGCCTCGTCGGTGTCGAACATGGCGTGCGCGGCGTTGCGGGTCACGAGCTAGGCCTCCGGGACGGTGACTTACTGACCGAATGGCCGGTAATCCCGGCGCGAGCCCAGTAAAGGCCGCGATTCAGGCGGTGTCAAGCAATGCGGGGGTTCCGATCAGTGGGGAGAACGGCTATCCTGCGAATTACTGAACGTCCGGTTGGTAATTCGGCGAGAGGGTCGGCATGGTTCTGCTCCGCAGCTACGTCTCCGGGGGATGGCACACGGCGCCGGGCGAGGGCGTCCCGCTGCACGACGCGGCGACCGGGGAGGAAGTGGCCCGGATTTCGTCGGAGGGGATCGACTTCGCCGCCGCGCTCGACTACGGCCGCAAGGTGGGCGGTCCGGCGCTGCGGAAGCTGACGTTCCACCAGCGGGCCGCGCTGCTGAAATCGCTCGCTTCGCACTTGCGCGAGCACCGCGAAGAGCTGTACGCGCTGTCGGCGCGCACGGGTGCGACGCTCGGTGACTCGAAGTTCGACATCGACGGCGGCATCGGCGTCCTGTTCAGCTACGGCTCGAAGGGCAAGCGCGAGCTGCCGAACGACACTGTGTACGTCGAGGGCGCGGTCGAGCCGCTGAGTCGCGGCGGGACGTTCGTCGCGCAGCACATCGCGACTCCGCTGCAGGGCGTCGCGATCCAGATCAACGCCTTCAACTTCCCGGTGTGGGGTCCTCTGGAGAAGTTCGCGCCCGCGTTCCTCGCCGGGGTGCCGAGTCTGATCAAACCGGCCAGCCAGACCGCGTACCTGACCGCGCGGCTCGTCGAGCTGATCGTCGAATCGGGCATCCTCCCCGATGCCGCGGTGCAGTTCGTCGCGGGCAGCGTCGGCGACCTGCTCGACCACGTCACCGCGCAGGACCTGGTGTCGTTCACCGGTTCCGCGTCCACCGCGCAGAAGCTGCGCGCGCACCCGGCGATCGTGCGGAACTCGGTGCGGTTCAACGCCGAGGCCGACTCGCTGAACTGCTCGATCCTCGCCCCGGACGCCCGGCCGTCGACGCCGGAGTTCGACCTCTTCGTCAAGCAGCTGACCACCGAGATGACGGTGAAGGCGGGCCAGAAGTGCACCGCGATCCGCCGCGCGTTCGTCCCGGCCGAGATGCTGGACGACGTCGCCGAAGCGGTCAGCGCCCGGCTCGCGAAGGTGACGGTCGGGAATCCGAACGCCGAGGGCGTCCGGATGGGTGCGCTGGCCAGCCTGGAGCAGCGGGAAGAAGTACGTCGTTCGCTGAAGGCGCTGCTCGACGCGGGCAGCATCGTCTTCGGCGACCCGGACCACGTCGACGTCGTGGACGGCGACGAGGCGACCGGCGCGTTCATCTCGCCGATCCTGCTCAAGGCCGACCCGGAGCGCGCCGAACCGCACGAGGTCGAGGCGTTCGGCCCGGTCTCCACGCTGATGCCGTACACGTCGGTCAAGCAGGTCATCGAGTTCGCGGCCCGCGGCGGCGGCAGCCTGGCCGGGTCGGTCGTGACCGGCGACCCGGTGTTCGCGCGCGAGATCGTGCTGGGCGTCGCGCCGTACCACGGCCGCCTGCTCGTGCTCGACAGCGAGGACGCCAAGGAATCCACCGGGCACGGTTCGCCGATGCCGCAGCTGGTGCACGGCGGTCCCGGCCGCGCGGGCGGCGGCGAGGAGATGGGCGGCATCCGCGGCGTGCTGCACCACATGCAGCGCACGGCCGTGCAGGGCAGCCCGAAGGTGCTGGGCGCCGTCACCGGCCGGTGGGTCGAGGGCGGTCCGCGCGTCGAAGGCGAGCACCCGTTCCGCAAGTCGCTCGCGGAGCTGAGCATCGGCGACACCGTCGTGGCCGGCCCGCGCACCGTTACCCGCGCCGACATCGACCACTTCGCCGAATTCACCGGCGACACCTTCTACGCGCACACCGACGAGGCGGCGGCCGCGGCGAACCCGCTGTTCGGCGGCATCGTGGCGCACGGCTACCTGGTCGTCTCGTTCGCCGCGGGCCTGTTCGTCTCGCCCGAGCCGGGCCCGGTGCTGGCCAACTACGGCCTGGAGAACCTGCGCTTCCTCACGCCGGTGAAGGTGGACGACCAGCTGACGGTCACCCTGACCGCCAAGCAGATCACGCCGCGGATCGACCAGGAGTACGGCGAAGTCCGCTGGGACGCCGACGTCACCAACCAGGACGGCGACTCGGTCGCGAAGTACGACGTGCTCACCCTCGTCTCGAAGGAGCAGCCGTGACCGCTGTGGCAGAGCCGGAACTGGAAGCCCTGTTCGAGCACACCATCGAACGGGACCAGCGCATCGAACCGCGCGACTGGATCCCCGAGGGCTACCGCAAGACGATGATCCGCCAGATCGCGCAGCACGCGCATTCGGAGATCATCGGCATGCAGCCGGAGGGCAACTGGATCACGCGCGCGCCTTCGTTGCGGCGCAAGGCGATCCTGCTGGCGAAGGTGCAGGACGAGGCCGGGCACGGGCTCTACCTGTACTCCGCCGCGGCGACGCTCGGTGCCGACCGCGCGGACCTCACCGACAAGCTGATCAACGGCAGGCAGAAGTACTCGTCGATCTTCAACTACCCGACTCTGACCTTCGCCGACGTCGGCGTGATCGGCTGGCTGGTGGACGGCGCGGCGATCTGCAACCAGGTGCCGCTGTGCCGGTCGTCGTACGGGCCGTACGCGCGGGCGATGATCCGGATCTGCAAGGAGGAGTCCTTCCACCAGCGGCAGGGCTACGAGCTGCTGATGACCATGATGCGCGGCACCCAGCAGCAGCGGGACATGGTGCAGGAGGCGGTGAACCGCTGGTGGTGGCCGTCGCTGATGATGTTCGGCCCGCCGGACGCGGATTCGCCGAACACCGCGCAGTCGATGGCGTGGAAGATCAAACGGCACACCAACGACGAGCTGCGGCAGCGCTTTGTCGACATGTCCGTGCCGCAGGCCGAGGCGCTCGGGGTGACGTTCCCGGATCCGGAGCTGCGGTGGAATCCCGAGCGGGAGCATTACGACTTCGGCGCGGTCGACTGGGACGAGTTCAAGAACGTGCTCAAGGGCAACGGCCCGTGCAACGCGCAGCGGATCGCGCACCGGCGGCGCGCGCACGACGAAGGCGCCTGGGTTCGGGAAGCCGCGGCGGCGCACGCGGCCAAGAAAGAGGGTTCGGCATGAAGCACGACTGGCCGCTGTACGAGGTGTTCGTCCGCGGGAAGCGGGGACTGAACCACGTGCACGTGGGTTCGCTGCACGCGGCGGACGACGAGATGGCGCTGCACCACGCGCGCGATCTCTACACGCGCCGCAACGAGGGTGTGTCGATCTGGGTCGTTCGCGCCTCGGACATCACCGCGTCCTCGCCGGACGAGAAGGACCCGTTCTTCGCGCCCAGCGGCGACAAGGTGTACCGGCACCCGACGTTCTACGACATTCCCGACAACGTTCCCCACATGTGAGGTCTGGGATGTCTTTTGACAACGTCTACGAAGCCATCACCGAGGACAACGACGCGCGGTGGGCCTTCGGTACCGGATTCGCCGATCCTTTGTCCGGAGTGGACACTTCCGTGCCGTCCGGAGTGGACGGTGCGCGGCTGGCCGCGTACTGCCTGATGCTGGGCGACGACGCGCTGATTTTCTCGCACCGGTTGCAGGAGTGGGTCAGCAACGCGCCGGAGCTGGAGGACGAGGTCGCGATCGCGAACATCGGCCTCGACCTGCTCGGCCAGGCCCGGCTGCTGCTGGCTCGTTCCGGCAAGGCGGACGGCACTGACCGGTCCGAGGACACCCTCGCGTTCTTGCGGGCGGAGAACGAGTTCCGGAACGTGCGGCTGGCCGAGCTGGGCGGCGGGCACTTCGGGCACCTGATCGCGCAGCTGTTCGTGTTCTCGACCTGGCGGCTCGCGTTGTTCCAGCAGCTGGAGTCCAGCGTGGACCCGGTGCTGGCGGCCATCGCGGCCAAGGGTGTGAAGGAATTGGCCTACCACCGGGATTACGCCGCGCAGTGGCTGGTGCGGCTGGGTGACGGGACGCCGTTGTCGCACGAGCGGATGGCCGAGGGGCTGGCTGCGGTGTGGCCGTATGTCGACGAGCTGTTCGCGACGCATCCGGATGAGTTGGTAGATGCCGCTTCGTTGCGGCCGGAGTTCGACGCTGTGGTCGAGCAGGCGTTGACGGCGGCGACGTTGGAGCGGCCGGAGATCGGGGCTATTGCCGGGGTTTCCGGGCGTACCGGGCGCGATGGGGTGCATACCGAGCAGATGGGGTTCTTGCTGGCTGAGCTGCAGAGTGTGGCTCGGGCGATGCCGGGGGCGTCGTGGTGACCGCCGACGTTCTCTTTCCCGCGGAGGCGGCATCCAGCAGAGCGGTCGCGGTGGCTTCTACCGTTACTGATCCTGAGTTGCCGATGTTGACGCTCGCGGATCTCGGGGTGTTGCGCGAGGTGTCCGAAGAGGACGGTCGGGTTACGGTGTCGATTACGCCGACGTACACCGGTTGTCCGGCGATGGACACTATGCGGGACGACCTGGAGCATGCGCTGCGGGGTGCGGGGTATACCGAGATCGATATTCGCACTGTGCTGGAACCGGCTTGGTCGTCGGATTGGATCAGTGCCGACGGTCGGCGGAAGCTTGCTGAGGCCGGGATCGCACCGCCGGGGTCTGCGCCGCGGCGGGCGGCTGGACCGATTCCGTTGACGCTGGGGCCTTCGGTGCGGCGGGTGGCTTGTCCGCATTGCGGGTCGTTGGATACCGAGGAACAGTCTCGGTTCAGCGCGACTGCGTGCAAAGCGTTGCGGCGGTGCCGGTCTTGCTGGGAGCCGTTCGAACACGTCAAGGAGATTTGAGTGACTGCCACCGTTTCCCGTCGTGCCGGGTTCCATCCGTTGCGGGTGGCTGAGGTTGAGCGGCTCTGTGATGACGCTGTGGCCGTGACCTTTGACGTGCCTTCCGAGTTGGCCTCGGTTTATGCCTTTGCGCCTGGGCAGTCGTTGACCTTGCGCCGCGTTGTTGAGGGGCGGGATGAGCGGCGGTCCTATTCGATTTGTGCTGCGGTGGGGGAGCGGCCGCGGGTCGGGGTGCGGTTGGTGCCGGACGGGGTGTTCTCGTCTTGGCTGGTGAATGAGGTTCGGCCGGGGGATACGGTTGAGGTTTCCGCGCCGACTGGGTCGTTTACTCCGGATCTTGCTGCTGGTGGGCATCATGTGCTGATCGCTGCTGGGTCTGGGATTACGCCGGTGTTGTCCATCGCTGCGTCTTTGCTGGCTACGCCGGATGCGTCGGTGACTGTGCTGTACGGGAATCGGCGGACGGATACGGTGATGTTCGCTGATGAGCTGGCTGATTTGAAGGATCGGTATCCGGCGCGGTTGGAACTCGTGCATGTGCTGTCTCGGGAGCCGCGTGAGGCCGAGTTGTTCACCGGACGGTTGGATGCGGACAAGCTTCGGGCGTTGTTCGGGTCGATTGTGCCCGTTGAGGATGTTGATCATTTTTGGCTTTGCGGGCCGTTTGGGATGGTCACCTCGGCGCAGGAACTTCTTGGCTCGCTGGGGGTTCCTGGGGAGCGGATTCATCAGGAACTGTTCTATGTGGACGATGTGCCGCCGGAGCCCGTTAAGCATGTTGATCCTGCTGTGGCCGGTGCGTCGTCTGAGGTGACGTTGGTTCTTGATGGTCGGTCTACGACTATGAATCTGCCTCGGGAATCGTCTGTGTTGGATGGGGCGCAGCGGTTTCGGCCGGATTTGCCGTTTGCTTGCAAGGGCGGGGTTTGTGGGACCTGCCGGGCTCGGGTGACCGAGGGGGCCGTTGACATGCGGCGGAATTTCGCGTTGGAGAAGGCGGAGGTGGAGGCTGGGTTTGTGTTGACTTGCCAGTCTCATCCGGTTTCTGAGCGGGTTACTGTGGATTTTGACGCTTGAGTTTGGGTCGGCTCGTCGCCTTGGCGGGCGACATTGCCGTCGTCTTGGGTTGCGTGGGGCACCCCGAAGTTTGATTGTGCTGACGGTCTGGGGGTGCTTGTCAAGGCGGGTTTTTTTTTGCGCTTTGACAAGCACCCCCAGACCGCAGGGAGGCTTCGTATCGGGGTTGGGGGAGGGAGTGGGTGCCCCCGGTGGTTGGGTGCATCGGCGGCGGTTTGTTGCGCGGCTTGGGTGGGTGGTAGCGGTGGGGGCGCGGCGTGCGGGTAGCGCCCCAATGTGGCATTGGGTGCATGTGACGCATGAACCGCCCCGGGTTCGGTAGAGACTCGTTGTTGGGGTCAGGCGACCAGACTGATCAGGTCGCCGTCCTCGTACAGGGTCTCGAATTCGACGGGTGGCCGGTCGCCGCATGCTCCGTGGAGGCGCTGGGTGTTGTACCACTCGATCCACGCGGCAGTCGCGACGTCGACTTCTTGCTTATTGTGCCATGGCCCGTTCGGTTTAATCAACTCGGTTTTGTAGAGCCCGATGGTGGATTCCGCGAGCGCGTTATCGAGGGCATCGCCGACCGTGCCGATCGACGCGTCGATACCGGAATCAGCAAGATGCTGCGTGAATCGGAACGACGTGTATTGACTTCCGGCGTCGGAATGGTGGATCAGCTTGTCCTGCCCCTTTCGCCATCGGTAGTCCCGATGACGCAGTCCCTGCTCGATCGCGTCGAGCACGAGGTCGGTTTCCTTGGACATGCTCACGCGCCAGCCGACGATCCTGCGGGAGAACACATCGATCGCGAACGCGACGTAGACGGTGCCTGCCCAGGTCGCGACGTAGGTGAAGTCCGCTACCCACAACCGATTCGGTGCACCTGCCGTGAACTGGCGGCTCACCAGGTCCGCGGCGCGGGCACCGCCGGGATCGGACACCGTGGTGCGCACCTTCTTCCCGCGGACCGCGCCGGCCAAGCCCATCGCGCGCATCAGTCGTTCCACCCGGCCCCGGCCCGCCCGAACGCCTTCCCGGTTCAGCTGACGCCATACCTTCCGGGCACCGTACACCAGGTAATTCTCGTCGTACACGCGCTGAATTTCCTTCTTCAACTCCTCATCGCGAACTTCCCTCGCCGACATCGGACGGGAAAGCGCGGCATAATAGGTGGACGGAGCGATCTTGATCCCGAACTCGGTCAGCACGGCACAGATCGGCTCGACTCCGAACCGGTCCCGATAATCCGTGATGAACGCTACGAGCGCGGCGATCGAGGGTCGAGCTCCCTCGCGAAGAAAATCGATGCCGCTTTCAGGATCTCATTCGCCCGGCGCAACTCACGATTCTCACGCTCGAGCTCGCGCACCCGCTCCGACTCCGCAGTCGTGACACCCGGCCGCGCACCCTGATCGGTCTCAGCCTGCCGCACCCACCGGCGCAGCGACTCGGCCGACACCCCCACCTTCGCCGCGATCGACGTGATCGCCTCCCACTGCGACGAGTACTGCTCTACCTGCTCAAACACCAACGCAACCGCGCGCTCACGCACCTCACGCGGATGCCTCGAAGACCGGCCCATAACTCCATCCTCACTCACACGATGGAGCCTCCATCAAACCCGGGGCGGTTCACGCACCCAATGTGGCATTGGGTGCATGTGACGCACCCAATGTGGCATTGGGTGCGTGTGGCGCACCCAATGTGGCGTTCGGTGCATGTGACGCACCCAATGTGGCGTTCGGTGCGTGTGGCGCACCCAATGTGGCGTTCGGTGCGTCTGGCGCACCCAATGTGGCATTGGGGCGCATCCCGGGCGGGCGGCGGGTGGGTCGTGAGGGGAACCCTGAGGGACTCTGAGTCCGTGAAGGTGGCCCTCACGGAAGGGCTAGCGGCGTCGGCGGCGTTTGCGCGGGGTGGGGAAGTCTTCTGGTTCCGGAGTTGCCGGCGGGGGCGGGCCGCCTAGGCCTAGCATTTCTGCTGCCAGTTCTTGGGAAGACGCGAAGCGGCCGGTTGGTTTGTCCTTTGCTCGCCGCAATGCCGACGGGCGGAGGCGGTTGTAGCCGCGTACTGCGATGGGGCGGCGGGTGCGCAGGTCGAATTGGGGGAGCGATTCCAATTCCCCAGCCAGTTCTCGGTCTACCAGTACGGTCCCGGGGCGCGCGGCTGAAGTGAGGCGCGCGGCCAGGTTCACGACGGAGCCGTAGACGTCGCCGAAGCGGGAGAGGACCCTTCCCGACGCCATTCCGGCTCGGACTGCGGGGAGGTCGCCGTCCTCGCCGGTCCGTTCGGCTAGCGTCAGGGCGATTTCCGCGCCGTCAGCCGGAGTGTCGGCTACGAAGAGGACTTCGTCGCCGATCATTTTCACCACTCTGCCGTGGTGTTCTGCGATGACTTCGGTGGCTAAGGATTCGAAGCCGTCCAGGACCTGGGTTAGTTCTTCTTCGTCCGCTTCTCTCGTGAAACGGGTGTAGCCGACCATGTCCACGAAGCCGACGACCAGGGCGCGCGTTTCCAGGTCCTCGTCGGGGCTGGCGAAGGCGCGCCCGGCGAAGGCGGCCAGGTGGCGGCGCCAGACGTAGCTTTGCACCTGCTCCAGTTCGGGGAGCAGACGCTCGACGAGACGCGTCACCTGGCGGTCGCTGCGGGCCAGTTCCGGGTTTTCCGTGATCAGTTCCCACAGCATGTGGACCTGCCACTCGGCCAGCCTCGAGAGATGCTGGCCGAGGGCGCGGGTCACGGCGACTTCCATCCCGGGCGCGATCAAGCCCGAGCTCACCAAACCGTCGGCGATGCGCATGGCTTCGACGTCGGCGTCGGTGAACACCACCTCGTCGTCTTCGACGGTGGCGAAACCCAGCGCCCGCCACAGCCGGCGCGAGCGTTCTTCGGGTACTCCGGCCCGTTCGGCGACTTCGAGCCGGGTGTAGCGGCGCGGGCCGCCCAGCAGGGCGCGTTCCAGCCGCTGCTGCAGGTCCCGGGAAGTATCGGCCACGGCCTCAGGTGGTGTGCACGATCAGCACGTCGACGCCCGACTTCCGGGCCACCTCCGACGGCACCGAGCCCAGGATCCGGCCCGCGAGGGTGTTGAGGCCGCGGTTGCCGACCACGAGCAGGTCGGCCGAACGGTCCTTCACGACCTTCCGCAGCATGTCGACCGGCTGGCCTTCGAGCGCGACCGTCTCGATTTTCGTCGCTCCGACCTTCGCCGCGCGGTCCCGGGCGGACTGCAGCGTGTCCTCGGCGGGGGCGGACCCGACCACCTGGTAGGCCTCGTCGCCCAGCTCGTCCTGCGCGCGTTCCACGTCTTGGCGGCTGGCCGGGTGGTACGCGCACACGACGACGAGCGTCGCCCCGGCGTCGGCAGCCACCCCGGCGGCCTTGTCCACCGCGGCGAAGGACGAGTCGGACCCGTCCGTGCCCACCACCACAGTCCGATAGACAGCCATCCACAACCTCCCGGCGAATCGGTCAGCGGGGCGGCGCGGCCCCTTCGCGGGGGAAGGTTACTCGCCAGTCGGTTTTCCCGCCGGGCGCGGTTGCGGCTGCGGCTTGGGCACGTCGGACGTGCGCAGCCGGACGGTCTGCTCGACATCGCCGCTCGCGGCGGCCTTTCCGCTGGAAGCCGGAGCGTTCTTGCCGCTCTGACCAGCGGAATTCTGCTCGGCCGGAGTGGTCTTGCCGGACGCGGCGGTCGCGCCGCCGCCCGGTGCGGCGGCAGCCTTCGAGCCGTTCGTGCCGGACTTCGGACCGGAACCGTTGGCCTTCTCGACCGCGGCCTTGATGTCCGCGGGCACCTCGCCGTCCATCTCGCCGAGCACGTGCTGCGCTTCGGCCAGGACGGTGCGCGCCGAGCGGACCTGCTCGGCCAGGCTCGCCCGGACCGCGCGCAGGGCCTCGACCCGCTCGTTGGCCTGGGTGATCCGGCGGTTGGACTCGTCGGTGGCGGTGCGGACGCGGCGGCGGGCCTCGTCGGCGGCCTCCGCGAGCCGCGCGTTGGCCTCGGTGATCGAGTCCTGGCGGCGCTTGTTCGCGTCGGCGACGGATTCGCGCTGGCGACGGTCGATGTCGGCCTTCGCGGCCGTCTCCTCTTCCAGCACCTTCGCCCGGATCGCGGCCGCGTCCTCGGCGGCCTCGCGGACCCGGCGCTCGGCTTCGGCCTTGCTGGCCGCCTCCTGCTCGGCCAGCACGCGCATCGCCTCGGCGCGCCGGGTCGCCATCGCGATCTCGAAGTCTTCTTCGACCTGCGTGCGGCGGGCCTCGGACTCCGCGTCGAGCTTCTTGCGCTCGGCCTCGGCCTCGTCGGTGATCCGCTTGGCCTCGGCGCGCGCGTCCTCGAGCACCTTGCGGTGCTCGGCCTCCATCTCCTTGCGGCGCAGGTCCAGCTCGGTGAGCAGCTGCTCGTACCGGGCGCGCATGGCGCTGGCGTCGGTCTCCGCCTTGGCCCGGATGTGGCCCGCTTCGGCCTCGGCGCGGGCGCGGGTGTCCGCGGCCTCGTCCTGCGCCAGCCGCAGCATCCGCTGGAGGCGCTCGGACAGGCCTTCGACGCTCGTCGGCGGCTGCGCGAGCCGGTCCACCTGACCGCGGAGGTCGGCGATCTCGCCGCGCGCGACTTCCAGCTGCCGGGCCAGATCGCCGGCTTGGGCGATGGCGGCGTCGCGGTCGGCGGTGAGCATCTTCAGGTCGCCGTCGAGCCGTTCCAGGTGCTCGTCGACCTGGGCCCGGCTGTACCCCCGCTTCGCTACGTCGAAGCCGGCTCCCAGCGGCACGAGTTCGCGTTCATCGCCAAGACTCATGACACCACCGTAGTCGCTCCGCGGTCACGGACGGGTGAGCACCCACGGGGTCCGGCCGCTCGTGCGGCGAGCGGCCGGACCGAAGAGGCAGGTGGTCCGCCCTCACGCGCCGCGGAACGCGTTGATGCCGTCGAGGTGCTTCGCGCGCAGCTCCTCGTCTCGCACGCCGAGTCCTTCCTCGGGAGCGAGCGCGAGCACGCCGACCTTGCCCTGGTGCGCGTTGCGGTGCACGTCAAGGGCGGCCTGGCCGGTTTCTTCCAGCGAGTACGTCTTCGACAGCGTCGGGTGGATGAGGCCCTTCGCGATCAGCCGGTTGGCCTCCCACGATTCGCGGTAGTTCGCGAAGTGCGAGCCGATGATCCGCTTGAGGTTCATCCACAGGTACCGGTTGTCGTACTGGTGCATGTACCCCGAGGTGGACGCACAGGTGACGATGGTGCCGCCCTTGCGCGCGGCGTAGACGGACGCGCCGAAGGTCTCGCGGCCCGGGTGCTCGAACACGATGTCCGGGTCCTCGCCGCCGGTCAGCTCGCGGATCTTCGCGCCGAACCGCTGCCATTCCTTCGGGTCCTGCTCGTTCTCGTTCTTCCAGAACTGGTAGCCCTCGGCGGTGCGGTCGATGATCAGCTCCGCGCCCAGCTTGCGGCAGATCTCGGCCTTTTCGGGGCTGGACACGACGCACACCGGGATCGCGCCGCCGTTGAGCGCGTACTGCGTCGCGTACGAGCCGAGACCGCCGGACGCGCCCCAGATCAGCACGACGTCGCCCTGCTTCATGTCCGCGCCGTTGCGCGAGACCAGCTGCCGGTAGGCGGTCGAGTTCACCAGGCCGGGGGAGGCGGCTTCCTCCCAGGTCAGGTGCCCCGGCTTCGGCATCAGCTGGTTCGCCTTGACCAGCGCGATCTCGGCGAGCCCGCCGAAGTTCGTCTCGAAGCCCCAGATCCGCTGCTCGGTGTCGAGCATCGTGTCGTTGTGCCCGTCCGGGCCTTCCAGCTCGACGTTCAGGCAGTGCGCGACGACCTCGTCGCCCGGCTTCCAGTTGTGCACGCCCGCGCCGGTGCGCAGCACGACGCCGGACAGGTCGGAACCGACCACGTGATACGGCAGGTCGTGCCGCTTGGCCAGCGGCGAGAGCTTGCCGTACTTGCGGAGGAACTTGAACGTCGGGATCGGCTCGAAGATCGACGTCCAGACGGTGTTGTAGTTGATCGCGCTGGCCATCACCGCGACGAGCGCCTCGCCCGGACCCAGTTCCGGCGTCGGGACCTCGTCCACGTGCAGCGAACGGCGCGGGTCCTTGTCGCGGCTTTCGAGGCCTTCGAACATGTCGACCTCGTCGGCGTGCACGGTGACGCCCCGGTAGCTCTCGGGCACGGGCAGCTCGGCGATCGCGTCGAGGCGGCCTTCGAGGATCGCCTGCTGGATCTCGTCGAGGTGCGTCATCGGGAACCTCCAGGGGTCGGTCGCGGCGCGACAGGACGAAATTACTCGTCGGTAACCGGGGGCCTCACTGTACGAGACACACCCCCCGCGCACGAGTCGAAGTGTGACGCACGAATCTTGACCGGCTGGCCAGTCAAGGCGCATAGTCGGCAGTGGGAAATCTCCCTGAACGGCTCTTTTCCGGCGGAGGTGAGCACGAATGAGTGAAGTCTCGACGCGCGCCTGGACGCGGCCCTACGACTGGGCCGAGGTCGTGATTGGTGTTGTCGCCGCTCTTTCACCCCTTTGGCTGAGCACGAACACCACGATGGTGTGGACGATGGTGATCCTCGGCGCGCTGATCGCGATCGACGGCCTGGTGTCGCTCGCGGCGCCAGGCATGGTTTACGGCGAGGGCGTGCAGATCGTCCTCGGCGCGTTGCTGTTCATCGCGCCGTGGGTGATGGGGTATACGGAATTCAACGGGGCGTCGTGGACGTCCTGGGTCGGCGGTGCGCTGACGATCATCGCCGGCGCGGCCGCGATGCCGGAGGCCAACGCCGCCCACCGGATGGCGGGCCAGCACTGACGGGGCAGCGGAGCCTCGCGAGGACGGATTGGCAGAGCGTGGCGAAGCCACTCCGTTGAGGGTGGCGGAGGGGAGGAAGGCGGAGATGACCGACGACTCGGCGAAGGAACGGATCCTGTGCGCGGCGGAGGAACTGTTCGCCGAGTCCGGCTTCGAAGCGACCCCGACGTCCCGCATCGCGGAGCGCGCCGGGGTCCCGAAGGGCCTGGTCCACTATTACTTCCGCCGCAAGTCCGACCTGCTGGCCGCGTTGGTCGACCGGCTGCCGGACGAACGCATCGAACCCGCCGCGGTCGTCGTTCCCGGCGACCTGGCGGGTTCCCTGCGCAGACTGGTCGGCGAACTCGACCGCCGGTTCGCCGGTTCGCTCGGCCTGTCGCATCTGCTGTGGCGCGAGGCCGACACCCACCACGTGGTCCGCGACGCGCTGTCCGAACGCTTCCAGCACCTGGTCCGGCTGATGCGATCGGTGATCGTGGCCGCGACCGGCGGACGGCTCGCCGGGGCGGACATCGACAACGCGTCCGGCCTTCTGGCGCGCGCTGTTACTCATCGGCACGCGACGGCCCGGCACACCGGGGACGACCGGCCCGCGGAGTTCGACGGCGAGCTGACGTTCGTGGCGAACGCGTTGTCGGCTCGGGTGCCGAAGGGGAAGCCGCCCGCTTCGGCGGTGTGACGCTGCCGCCTACCTATCCCGAACGCGACTAGTCCTACGACTCGCAGACGTCCGTGAAGGGCTCCTTGAGGGAATCAGACTCCCTCAAGGAGCCCTTCACGGACCTCGGCGGTGTTGGGCGGTCAGTGTGCGGAGGCGGCGGGCTCCACCAGCTCGACCAGCACCCCGCCCGCGTCCTTCGGGTGCACGAAGTTGACCCGGCTGTTCGAGGTCCCGCGCTTGGCCGCGTCGTACAGCAGCCGCAGCCCCTTCTCCCGCAACGCCGCCGCGGCAGCGTCCACATCGGACACTCGCAGTGCGAGCTGCTGCAGGCCCGGCCCGTTGCGGCCGATGAACTTGGCGATCGTCGAATCGTCTCGGGACGGGGCGAGCAGCTGGATCATCGTTTCGGTGCCCGCGGTACCCGGGGCGCGCAGCATCGCCTCGCGCACGCCCTGCTCGTCGTTCACCTCCTCGTGCGCGACCTCCAGGCCGAAGTGGTCGCGGTGGAAGGCGATGGCCGCGTCGAGGTCGGGCACGGCGATGCCGACGTGGTCGATCGCGGTCACGAACGGCTTGAGCACGGATGCGCTGGGCTCGGTGTCCATACCGGGGAGGATAAGCCCCGGCGGGCCTCGCGGAACCCCGCGTGCGCCCCCTCACACTGGCTCCATCAAGACGCGCCGCGAAGCCCGCGCAGGCCGTATCGTGGGAACACTGCCAGTGCACCGATGCTTTGGAGGACGTCGTGTCCGGTTCCGTGATCCTGGGCGCTGCCCGTACCCCGATCGGGCGACTGCTCGGCTCGTTGAAGGACTTC
Organism: Streptomyces sp. AA4; assembly: GCF_000158875.1. Taxonomy (NCBI): domain Bacteria; kingdom Bacillati; phylum Actinomycetota; class Actinomycetes; order Kitasatosporales; family Streptomycetaceae; genus Streptomyces; species Streptomyces sp. AA4. The sequence continues at coordinate 1,319,330 of NZ_GG657746.1, forward strand.
TCGGGAGCCCAGCTGGGCGGGATCGCGATCAAGGCCGCGCTCGAACGCGCCGGCGTCTCCCCGGACCAGGTCCAGTACACGATCATGGGCCAGGTGCTCACCGCCGGCGCGGGCCAGATCCCGGCGCGCCAGGCCGCGGTCGCCGCGGGCATCCCGATGGACGTCCCGGCGCTGACCATCAACAAGGTCTGCCTGTCCGGCCTCGACGCGATCGCGCTCGCCGACCAGCTGATCCGAGCGGGCGAGTTCGACCTCGTCGTCGCGGGCGGCCAGGAGTCGATGACGCAGGCCCCGCACCTGCTGCCGAAGTCCCGCTCCGGCTTCAAGTACGGCGACACCACGCTAGTCGACCACATGGCCTACGACGGCCTGTTCTGCGCGTTCGACCAGGTCGCGATGGGCTCGTCGACGGAGAAGTACAACAGCCGCTACGGCGTGACCCGCGAGCAGCAGGACGCGTTCTCCGCGCGTTCGCACCAGCGCGCCGCCGCGGCGATCGAGGCCGGGTTCTTCCGCGAGGAGATCGCGCCGGTGTCGATTCCGCAGCGCAAGGGCGACCCGGTCGTGTTCTCCACCGACGAGGGCGTGCGGGCCGACACCACCGGCGAAAGCCTCGCGAAGCTGCGTCCGGCGTTCGCCTCGGACGGCACCATCACCGCCGGTTCGGCGTCGCAGATCTCCGACGGCGCGGCCGCGGTGATCGTGGCCAGCCCGGAGAAGGCGGCTGAACTGGGCATCACGCCGCTGGCCGAGATCGGCGCGCACGGCGTCGTCGCCGGTCCGGACGCGAGCCTGCACGAGCAGCCGTCGAACGCGATCCGCGCCGCGCTGAAGAAGGCGAAGCTGGACGTGTCGGATCTGGACCTGGTGGAGATCAACGAGGCGTTCGCCGCGGTCGGCCTGGTGTCGAGCGAGAAGCTCGGGCTGGACGAGTCGAAGGTGAACGTCAACGGCGGCGCGATCGCGCTCGGCCACCCGATCGGCGCTTCCGGCGCGCGGCTGGCCGTGCACCTGGTGCACGAACTGCGCCGGCGCGGCGGCGGTCTCGGCGCGGCCGCGCTGTGCGGTGGCGGCGGCCAGGGCGACGCGCTGCTGATCCGCGTTCCGTCGGCGTAAGTTGGCCGGCCCGGACCTCGACGAGCTGGTCGGCCGCGCGCGGGAAGGACAACCGCGCGCGGTCGCCCGGCTCATTTCTCTTGTTGAGGACTCTTCGCCGCACGTGGCGGACATCGCCCGCGCTTTGACGCCCTACACCGGGCGCGCTCGCGTCGTCGGGCTCACCGGCCCGCCCGGGGTCGGCAAGTCGACCTCGACGTCCGCGCTGCTCACCGCCTTGCGCGGCGAGGGTTTGCGGGTCGGGGTGCTGGCGATCGACCCGTCGTCGCCGTTCTCCGGCGGCGCCTTGCTCGGCGACCGGATCCGGATGACCGAGCACGCCACCGATCCCGGCGTGTTCATCCGCTCGATGGCCACACGAGGACATCTCGGCGGCCTTTCGTGGGCGACCCCGCAGGCGGTTCGGGTGCTGGACGCCGCCGGGTTCGACGTGGTGCTGATCGAGACTGTCGGGGTTGGACAGTCCGAAGTGGACGTCGTGAAGCTGGCGGACACCACGGTGGTGCTGCTGGCCCCGGGAATGGGCGACGGCATCCAGGCGGCGAAAGCCGGGGTGCTGGAGATCGCGGACGTGTTCGTGGTCAACAAAGCCGACCGCGACGGGGCGGACGCGACGGTGCACGACCTGAAGCAGATGATCGCCCTGGCCCGCCGCGAACTGCGCGGGCCGAGCTGGCGACAGCCGATCGTCCGCACGGTGGCGGCGAAGGGCGAGGGCGTCGACGAGGTGGTGTCGGCGTTGCGCTCGCACCACGAATGGCTTGTGGCCCACGGGGAATTGGACCGCCGCCGCGCCGCGCGCGCCCGGGAGGAGGTCGCCGCGATCGCGTTGCGGAGGCTGCACGCGGAACTGGCGGACCTCCGGCACGGCGACCGGTTGGGCGAGGTGGCGGCGCGAGTGGTGGCCCGGGAACTGGACCCGTTCGCGGCGGCGGACGAGCTGATCGCGGAGCTGAAGGGCTAACGCTGCGCGGTTTCGTAGAGCGGCTTGGTCACCTTGCTGCTGAACTGCGGGCCCACCAAGTACCGAGTGCAGCCGTCGTCGTGCGAGCACGGTTTCCCGTCTGCGGCAAAGAATCCCGCATGGGTGTTGTCCCCGACGACAGTGCCTGAACCAGTTGCCGGGTTGAAGTCCCGCAGTCGCGGACCGCCGCTCGAACCGCCGCCCATGACGCACGCCGTGCCCCACAGATCGGGAGAGTCCGGATATGTCGGCGTGCCGGTCCACTGCCGTGCGGTGCCAGTGCAATACGCCAGCCTCGCCCCGGTGTACTCCGGCAGTCCCTGGCGTGCTGGATCGGACGCCGCCCGCGGGTAGCCGAACTGGGTCACCTTCGCCGCGCCGGGCCGGTCGAAGCCGATCTGCTGCGCGCCGACCGCGTCCTGCACCAGCTGGCCGGATTCGTTCGGGCCGAGGACCGCGAAGGCTTGGTCGTAGGTGTCGAATTTCTGCGCGTTCTGCTGATCGTTCGCGAGCCAGGTGCGGTCGACGACCCCGATCCGGGCGGCGAACTTCCCGTACGGCGCTTGGCCGTCGCGGTAGCCGGGGACGAACATGACGTGCGTGTTCCAGGCGTTGTGCTCGCCGAGGAGATCGGTGTTGTTGACGCAATGCCCGGCCGTGACGATCGTGCTGCGGTTCTTGCTGCGGACGACGGTCGCCGTGCAGCTCGCGTCCTCGCCGTGGTCGGTGTAGAAGAGCCGCCCGACCGTCTTCGGCAGCGGGTCCGGCCACGGCGCGCCGTCGGGCCCGCTCTTCGGCGGGTTCTGCGACGCCGGTTCGGTCAGCGCGGCCAGGCGTTGCGGGGTCCAGTAGGCGAACACCGCCTGCTGTTCGGCGGCGGAGGAAGCGAGCGGCTGCTGCACCGGACCGGCGGGAACGGCCACCAGCCCGGCGACCAGTCCGGCGAGGAGGGAAGTGATCATGAAACCGCACCGTAGGACGCGGGTGTCAGGAACCGGTCAGGATGCGACTTTCGCCGGAAGCGCGGGCAGTTCCCCGTCCCTATACTGCGATCCTCCGTGCACTGGGAGGGGACCGGAATGAAAAGACTGCTCGTGTCCGTGCTGACCGCGTTGTCGCTGGTCGCGGTGGCCGCCCCGGCTTCGGCGGCGGAGGCGGGGCCGCCGAAGGTCACCTCGGGGCCGTGTCGGTACACGGAAACTCCGGACGATCCCGCGGTGCGCCCGGTTTCGTTGCCGCGGGACCCGAAGCACACGCCGGACCACGGCAGCGTCGACGTCGCCGTGTTCTCCAACCAGGGCTTGCTCCCGCTGCGTCTCAACCGCGCGCAGGCCCCGTGCACCGTGCAGAGCTTCCTGCACTTGTCCGCCCACGGCTTCTACAACCAGACGACCTGCCACCGGCTCACGGCGTACCCGACGCTGAAGGTCCTGCAGTGCGGCGACCCGTCCGGCACCGGCGAGGGCGGTCCGGGCTACAAGTTCCGCGACGAACTCCCGACGACCCTCCCGCCCGCCCCGTCCGACCCGACGGGCAAGCGCCGCACGTACGCGCGCGGCCTGCTGGCGATGGCGAACGCCGGACCGGACACGAACGGCTCGCAGTTCTTCGTGGTGTACGGGGATTCCAGCCTGCTGCCGAACTACACGGTCTTCGGCACGGTCGGCGAGCCCGGACTGCGCACGCTGGACCGCGTCGCGGCGGGCGGCATCCAGCCGGACGCGGACACCCCGCCGGGGAAGACTCCGGTGGACGGCAAGCCGGTGCGGAAGACGGATCTGGAGCTGGTTTTGCCGCTGTGCCTGTTCTGCGGTCGCTGACCGAGCAGTAGAACGGACGGATGCGACCCGAACCTGGCCAGGTACTGCATTTTTCCGAGGATCCGGGGATCACGCGGTTCGTGCCCCATGTCGCGGCGACCGCGCGGCAGCCGCAGCCGTACGTCTGGGCGGTCGACGCCGACCGCTGTCCGGACTACTGGTTCCCGCGGCAGTGCCCGCGCGCCATGGCGTGGGCCACGCCGCGGACCACGGAGGACGACCGGGAACGGATCCTCGGCGGCGACGATCGGGTCCACGCCGTCGAATACCGCTGGCTGGACGCGCTCCGGACGGCGAAATTGTTCGCCTACCGGCTTCCCTCCACCAGTTTCCGTCCGTTCGGCGAGCACGCCTGCGTCGCCACCGAGCCGGTCGTGCCGCTCGGGCCCGCCGAACCGGTCGGCGATCTCCTGCGCCTGCACGAGGAGGCGGGGATTCAGCTGCGGGTGCTTCCGAACCTCTGGCCGTTCTGGGACGCGGTGACCGCGAGCACGGCGGGGTTCAGCGGGATCCGGCTCCGCAACGCGCGGCCACGGGCCTGACTGGCCCACGGCACCCACTCCGAACTGGACCACCCGGCTAGGCCACTCGCGATTAGCGTAAGCGGCATGACGAAGCGAATCGCGCTCGCCACGGGCGGGTTGTATCAAGCGATGTCCCACCTGCAGGGCGAGGTGAAGAAGGCCAGCGCGAACGCGGGGCTCGACAAGAAGCTCATCGAACTGGTCAAGGTCCGCGCGTCGCAGATCAACGGATGCGCCTACTGCCTCGACATGCACGCGGCGCTGGCCGTCGAGGCCGGGGAATCGCCGCGGCGGCTTTACGTGCTCGAAGGCTGGCGCGAGACCGAACTGTTCACCGAGCAGGAACGCGCCGCGCTCGCCTACACCGAGGCGATGACCCTGATCTCGGACCACCGGGACGTCCCCGAAGACGTCTACGCCGAGGCGGTCCGTGTGTTCACCGAGGACCAGTACCGCGCGCTGGCGTGGTGCGTCGTCGCCATCAACACCTGGAACCGGCTCATGGTCGCGAGTCACGCCGAGTTGCCGGAGCGTGCGGCGTGAGTGCCGAGGAGTTGCGGGCGCTGCACGTCCCGGGGAAGCCGTTGATTCTGCCGAACGCTTGGGACGCGGATACCGCCAAGGCGGTGGAAGCGGCGGGATTCCCGGTGGTGGCAACGAGTTCCGCGGCGGTCGCGGCGGCGCTCGGGCACGCCGACCACGAGGGCGCGTCGGCGGACGAGATGCTCGCGGCGGCCAAGCGGATCGTGGACGCCGTGTCGGTGCCGGTGACGGTGGACGCCGAGGCTGGATACGGCCTGGCCCCGGCAGAACTTGCCGCCCGGCTGCAAGAGATCGGTGCAGTTGGCTGCAATATCGAGGACACCGACCACGGGAAGGGCGGTCAGCGACCGGCAGCGGAGCAGGCGGAGTGGCTCGCCGGGTTGCGCCGGGCGGCCGGCGACGGGCTCGTGGTCAACGCGCGCGTGGATTCGTTCCTCGGGGCACCGGACGAGCAGGCGGTGCTCGACGACGCCGTCGCGCGCGGGCGGGCGTATCTCGAAGCCGGGGCCGACTGTGTGTACCCGATTCTCGTGCGTTCGTCGGAGGTGCTGGCCGAGTTCGTCCGTCGGGTGGGCGGTCCGGTCAACGCTTCGGCGCTTCCCGGCGGTCCGGGACTGGCCGGGCTAGCCGAACTGGGGGTAGCCCGGATTTCGCTCGGTGCGGGATTGTGGCGGTATCTGCGCGGCGTGCTGGAGGGCACGCTGGGCGAGATCGCACAGGGGAAGCTGCCGTATTGAAAAACCGCTGGGTGCCGCGGCAAAAGCGGCACCCAGCGGTTTCCTTAAGGGCGAAACTCAGTGCTGCACGGCCTTTTCCGCGCCCGCACCGGTCAGCGCCCGTACTTCCATTTCGGCGAACTTCGCCGGGTCGTGTTCCTTCGACAGGATCGTGCCCAGCCAGCCCAGGATGAACGCGATCGGGATCGACACCAGACCCGGGTTGTCGAGCGGGAACCAGTGGAAGTCGACGCCCTGCAGCATCGACGCGCTCTTGCCCGTCTTCGGGTCGACCGGCTTCCCGGAAACGGCGGGCGAGAACACGATGAGCACGATCGTCACGATCAGCCCGCCGTAAATGCTCCACAGCGCGCCCTGGGTGTTGAACCGTTTCCAGAACAGCGAGTACAGAATCGTCGGCAGGTTCGCCGAAGCCGCCACCGCGAAGGCCAGCGCCACCAGGAACGCGACGTTCTGCCCGTTCGCGAGAATGCCGCCGAGAATCGCGACGATGCCGATCACCACGGCGGTGATCCGCGCGACGCGCACCTCCGAACCGGTGTTGGCCTTGCCCTTCTTCAGCACGTTCGCGTAGACGTCGTGCGCGAACGAGGCGGACGCGGTGATCGTCAGACCCGCGACCACGGCGAGGATCGTGGCGAACGCGATCGCCGAGATCAGCCCCAGCAGCACCGGGCCGCCGAGGTTCAGCGCCAGCAACGGGGCCGCGGAGTTCACGCCGCCGGGCGCCTTCTTGATCGCGTCCGGACCGACCAGCGCGCCCGCGCCGTAGCCGAGCACCAGCGTGAACAGGTAGAACACGCCGATCAGCACGATCGCCCACACGACCGAACGACGCGCCTCGCGCGCGGTCGGCACGGTGTAGAAGCGCATCAGCACGTGCGGCAGGCCCGCGGTGCCCAGCACCAGCGCGATGCCAAGCGAGAAGAAGTCCAGCTTCGTCGTGCCGTCCTTGCCGTACTGCTTGCCCGGCCCGAGCAGCGCCTCGCCGGCCTTGCCCGCCTTGTCGACCGCGCCCTGCAGCAGCGAGGAGAAGTTGAAGCCGTACTTGCCGAGCACCCACAGCGTCATCGCCAGCGCGCCGACGATCAGCAGCGCCGCCTTGATGATCTGGACCCAGGTGGTGCCCTTCATGCCGCCGATGAGGACGTAGGCGATCATGATCACGCCGACCACCGCGATCACCAGCGACTGCGCGGCCTTGCCCTCGATGCCCAGCAGCAGCGCGACGAGGCCGCCCGCGCCGGCCATCTGCGCCAGCAGGTAGAAGAACGACACCACGAGCGTCGAAATCGCCGCCGCCGCGCGCACCGGACGCTGCTTCATCCGGAACGCGAGCACGTCGCCCATGGTGAACTTGCCGGTGTTGCGCAGCAGTTCCGCCACCAGCAGCAGCGCGACCAGCCACGCCACCAGGAAGCCGATCGAGTACAGGAACCCGTCGTAGCCGTACACCGCGATGGCGCCGGCGATGCCGAGGAACGACGCCGCCGACAGGTAGTCGCCGGAGATCGCGATGCCGTTCTGCGGACCGGTGAACGCGCGGCCGGCCGCGTAGTAGTCGGACGCGGTCTTCGTGTTGCGGCTGGCGCGGAACACGATCACCAGGGTGATGACCACGAACAGCGCGAAGATCGTGATGTTGAGCGCCGGGTTGCTGCCCTCGACGCTCGCGGCGAGAGTCTTCACGCGCCCTCCTTCGCGGGGTTCTCGATGTCGTCCTTGATCCGCTCGGCCAGCGGGTCGAGGTTCTTGTTGGCGTAGCGCACGTACAGCCACGTGATCAGGAACGTGGACACGAACTGCAGCAGCCCGAAGAGGAGGCCGACAGTGAAGTTGCCGACGATCTTCGTGCTCATGAAGCCGTGCGCGTAGTCGGCGAGCAGGACGTAGAGCAGGTACCAGGCGAGGAACAGTCCGGCCATCGGGAACACGAACCGGCGGAGCCGGCCGCGGAGTTGGCGGAACTCGGCGCTGTCGTGCACCTGCTCCCAGGTCGGGTCCGGCGGCGCGCCGGACGGGTCGCCTGCGCTCATGGGAACTCCCTTGTGCGACGCTGCGGATGTGGTCCGCGACACAGTAGGGAGGACGCCGGGCGGACGGAACCGTCAGCGGCTCAAACGCCTCGCCGCACGACGAACGGTTGACGAACGGTCCCCGGAAGCGGACGAAGGGCGTTCGTCGAGATGCAACCGCACCATCGCGGCCCCGGCCCAGGACGGTGGGCGCCCGCGCAGTGACACCGTGATCATCACGCCGAACGCGAGCGGTACCGACCAGGGTGCCGGTTGCGAGACCAAGATCGCCACCCAGCCGTGCGTCGCGGGTCCGGCCAGCGCGAACAGGATCGACCCGGACGAGGCGGCCAGCCCGGTGAGCACCCCGGCGATCGCGCCCGCCGCGGTGAGCCGCTGCCACCAGATGCCGAGCACGAGCAGCGGGCAGAACGTCGACGCGGCGACGGTGAACCCCCACGTCACCAGCACCCCGGCGTCGAGCCGCGCGGACGGCAGCGCGAGCAGCACCATCGCGATCGCGGCGAACACGACGGTCACCCGCAGCCGGCGCAGGCCGCCGGGCATCAGGTCGTAGGCGAGCGCGCCGGACATCACCAGCAGCAACCCCAGCGACGTCGCCAGGAACGCGGCGAACGCGCCCGCGGTCAGCAAAGCGGTGAACAACTGCCCGGCCCAGCCGTGGTCGACCTGCGCGGGAAGCGCGACGACCACGGTGTCGGTGTTGCCGGACAAATACAGCTGCGGCACGAGAACCCGGCCGAGGACGCCGTAGATGCCGGGGAAAAGGTAGAAGACTCCGAGCAGCGCCACGGTAATCGCGGCGGTGCGGCGCGCGGCGCGGCCGTCCGGGCTGGTGTGGAAGCGCATCAGGACGTGCGGCAGGCCCATCGTGCCGAGGACGGTCGCGATGAGCACCGCCCAGGTGCCGAGCAGCGGGTAGCCCTTGTCGATTTCCAGCAGCGGACGCTGCCAGTCCGGCCCGCCGAGCGCGACCTCTCCGCTGACGCCGGGAACCTGTGCCCCGGCGGCGAAGATGAGCTGTTCTCCCTTGTGCACCACCAGCTCTCCGGGTGGCAGCGTGCCGCGACCCTCGATCGCGGTGGGTTCGCGGAAGGTGAGGGTGACGTCGTGGTCGAACTGCACTGGGGTGGCGTGCGAGAAGCGGGTGAACTCGACCGGAGTGAGGCTCGCGTCGCGGGTTTCCGCGCCGATCTGGAGCACCAGCCACAGTGCGGGGACGAGGAACAGCAGGAGTTTCAGGAAGAACTGGAACGCCTGGACGTACGTCGCGGCGCGCATCCCGCCGAGCGCGAGCGTGACGCTGACCGCGGTGCCCGCGATGACCACGCCGACCCAGTACGGGGTCCCGCCGACCGCGGTGAGCACCAGCCCGGCGGTACGGAATTGCGGGACTACGTAGATGGTCCCGATCACCAGCACGACCACCGCGGCGAGGCGGCGCAGCGCGGGGGAGGCGAGCCGCGCTTCGGCGAAGTCGGGGACGGTGAGCGCGCCGGATCTGCGCATCGGCGCGGCGACGAGCACCAGCATCGCGACGTATCCCGCGGTGAAGCCGACCGGGTACCAGAGCGCGCCGACGCCGTCCTTCACCATCAGCCCGGCCACGCCCAGGAACGACGCCGCGGAGAGGTATTCGCCGGACACCGCGGCGGAGTTGACGAAGGGCGAGATGCGCCGGGAGGCCACCAGGAAGTCGGACGTCGTGCGCATGGCGGCGACCCCGCGCACGCCGATGAGCAGCGTGACGAGGACGACCGGGGCTACCGCGAGCGCGATGTCCATCTATCCGCCCACGCTCGGCCGACCCGCCCCAATGCCACATTGGGTGCGTGGGATGCAGCGAATGTGGCGTTGGGTGCGTGGGATGCACCCAATGCCACATTGGGGCGCTGCGGGCACTCGGGTCACCGCTCGTCCTCGATCTTCTCCGCGCGGCGCAGCTGCCACCACGAGAGCCCGGCCAGCACCGGGTACGGCAGGACCGCGATCAGCAGCCAGGACAGCGGAATTCCCCACAGCCGCACGCTGTCGAGCGACGGGGCGAGCGAGAACAGCACCGGCAAACCCAGCACGAGCACGAACATCGCCACCAGCGCGGGGATCCCGCGGCGACGCTGGATCCGGTACAGCACCGCCGCGCGTTCCGCTTCCGGCGCGCGCAGGCGTGGCATCCGCCAGCGTCCGCGTTCGAGCCGCCGCGACCGGGCGAGCCTCGTCTGCGGACTGGTGACGGCGACGCGTTTGGTGCGGCTCATCGGACGGCCCGCGCAACCCTCGTGAGTGCTGGCGCCGGTTCTAACCGGCACCGCCACTCACGAGCCCTCACCGGGCACTCCCGAGCTGTCCACGCTGCGCCGCCTCCAGCAGCCGGTCCCTGAGGTCGCGCGCATGCCGTCGGCTCACCGGCACATCACCGGCCTCGGTGTGCGCCAGCAACCCGCCCGTCGTGTCGCTGCGAAGTTCCAGCACCGCACTCACCGCGAGAAGGAATCCGCGGTGCACGCGGGTAAAACCGGTGCCTTCCCAATATTCTTCGAGCCGCGAGATCGGCATTCGTACCGGATGCACGCCGTTTCGCGTGTGCAGCCGGACGTAATCGCCGTTGGCTTCGGCGAACAGCACGTCGTCGCGGCGGACGTACCGCGTGCGGCCGCCGGAATCGACCGGCAGCGCGGCCATCGCGTCCGGCGTGGACCGCCGGACACCGCTCGGCACCAGCCGGGTCACCTTCGCCAGCGCGGCGGCAAGCCGTTCCGTGCGCACCGGTTTGAGCAGGTAATCCACCGCGCCGATGCCGTACGCGGTCACCGCGTGCCCGTCGTGCGCGGTGACGAACACGATCACCGGCGGTTCGGACAGTTTCGCCAGCAGCGAGGCGAGTTCCAGCCCGTCCAAACCGGGCATGGAGATGTCGAGGAAGACCGCGTCGAAACGGTCTGCCTGCAACAGTTTCAGCGCCTTCAACGCATCGCTCGCGCCGACGACCTCGCCGACTTCCGGGGCTTCCCGCAGCATCCGGCACAGCTCGTCCAAGGCCGGCGCGAGATCGTCGACCGCCAGCACCCGCAACCCGCTCACGGCAGCACCCCCGGCTGGAACCGCGGCACGCGCAGCACGACCCGGGTGCCTTCGCCCACCGCGGTTTCCACGGTCAGGCCGTACCAGGCCCCGTACACGGTGCGCAATCGTCTGTCCACATTGGCCAGTCCGAGCCCGGTGCCGTCGCCGCTGCCGGCGAGGATGGCCGCGGCGCGCTCGGGCTCCATGCCGACCCCGTCGTCCTCGACGCTGATCACGCAGTCGTTCCCTTCCGCCTGTCCGTGCACCTGGACGAGCCCGGTGCCCGACCGCGGCTCGATGCCGTGCCGGATCGCGTTCTCCACGAGGGGTTCGAGTACCAGGTACGGCACCGCCACCGCAAGCACTTCCGGAGCGACCCGCACCTGCACCTTGAGTCTTTCGCCCAGCACCGCGCGCTGCAGCGCGAGATACGTTTCCACCGCGCGGAACTCCTCGGCGACGACGGTGTACTCGCCGTGCCTCGACAGGCTGTAGCGGGTGTAGTCGGCGAAATCGAGCATCAGGTCGCGGGCGCGGTCCGGTTCCGACCGGACGAACGAGGCGATCACGGTGAGCGCGTTGTAGACGAAATGCGGCGACATCTCCGCGCGCAACGCTCGGAGTTCGGCTTGCGCGGCCTGGTCCGCCGACGCTTCGAGCCGACCTCGCTCCAGAGACTGCACGACCAGGTCCGCGGCTTGCCGGGTCACCGCGCTGGAAACCTCGCCGACCAGCAGCAACGCGCCGGCCAGCTCGTCGTGGACGTGCAGCGGAACCGCGGTCACGCCCCGCACGGTGATCGGCTCTTCCCGATGCAGCACGTCGTCCAGGATCTGGGAGACCGCGTCGTCGGCGCCGGGGCGGCCAGACCACAGCAAGGTGCCGGACAGGTCGGAGAGCCCCAGCCCGGCCACGTCGAACAACCGGCGCAGGCCGTGGGCGGCGCGTCGGGCGCGGACTCCGGAAAGGCCGTCTTTCAGGTCGTCGGAGACTTTACGCGCCGCGCCGAGCACGCCGACAGCGTCCGGGCGGGAGCGCCACGGCAGCCGGGCACTCTCGGTCATCGACGACCCCTCCCTCAGACTCCTGGGGGAGTAGATACTAGCCCGTAACATGGCGAAGGGGACTTCCGTGCGGAAAGTCCCCTTCGCTCAGGCCAGAGGTCAGCAGCTCTGCTTGTAGAAGTACTTCGAGTTCGCGTCCAGGTCGTCCTTGGTGATCGAGTGCAGCTGCGCGGTCAGGTCCCGTTCGGTCGGCTTGCCCTCGAGCGCGGCCACCGCCTGGTCGACGCCCTTCGTGCCGATCTGCGCCGGGTCCTGCGCGATGAGCGCCTGGTACTCGCCCTTCTTGAGACCGTCCACTTCGGACGGGCTGGCGTCGAAGCCGACCAGGTTGACCTTGCCGATCTTGCCCGCGTTGCGCAGCCCGGTCGCCGCGCCCTCGCCGGTGTTGAGGTTGGTGGCGAAGATGCCGACGAGGTCGGGCGTCGAGACGAGCGCAGCGGTCACCTTCGACGCGGCCTGCTCCGGTTCGTTCTGGGTGAACTGGATGCCGACCGACTTGAGGTTCGGATGGTTCTTCAGCTCGTCCTCGAAGCCCTTCGCGCGGGCCGCGGTAGTGGAGGTGCCCGCGATGGTGTCGAGGATCAGCACCGAACCCGGCTTGTCGCCGACGAGCTTCGCCATGGTCTGCGCGGCCAGTTTGCCGCCCTCGGCGTTGTCCGAGGAAACCGACGACACCGCGACGCTCTTGTCCTTGAGCGAAGTGTCGACCTCGACGATCTTCGCGCCGCGGTTCTTCACCTGCTGGATCGGCGCCAGCATCGCCTGGTCGTCGGTCGGGGCGACCAGCAGCGCGGCAGGCGGGTTGGAGCCCAGCGAGTTGACGATGGACGTCTGCATGGTGGCGTCGAACTTCTGCGGTGCCTGCACGGTCAGTTCGTAGCCGAGCTTCTTCGCTTCTTCCTGCGCGCCGCACTGCATCGAGATGTAGAACGGCTCCGCTTGCACCCCCGGTACCAGCGCCAGCTTCTTGCTGTTCGCGGAGTTGGCGGCGGACCCGGACCCGCTCTGCCCGATCTGGCCGGTACCGCACGCGGTCACCAGCATCACCGCGGAGGCGAGCGTTCCCGCGGCGAGGACGGTTGTGCTGAATTTCATCGTAAGCACCTCTTTGTACTCGGGGACCGATTCAGCGGGAGTTGCGCTTGCGGCGCTGGCGCTGGTCGAACCACACCGCCGCGATGAGGACCGCGCCGACCGCGATCTGCTGCCAGTAGTCCTGCACGTGCGTGATGTTGAAGCCCTTCTTCAGCACGGCGGGGATGAACACCCCGATCACCGTGCCGAGCATCGAACCGACGCCGCCGAAGAGGCTCGTGCCGCCCATCACCGTCGCGGAGATGGAGTTGAGGTTGTCGGTGGCGTGCGCCGAGATCGTGGTCGACGTGTAGAACGCCAGCGACAGGAACCCCGCGAGCCCCGCGAGGAAACCGGTGAGCAGGTACACCTTGAGCAGGTGCGCGGTCACGCCGATGCCCGACCGCCGCGCCGCCTCCGCGTTCGAGCCGACGGCGAACGTGTAGCGGCCGAACCTCGTGGTGTGCAGCAGCCACGCGCCGATCAGCGTGATCGCCACGGCCACCAGCACGAGGTTCGGGATCCCGCCGAACGACGTGCCGTATCCGAGCACCCTGTTCAGTTCGGCGGGCATGCTGTTCACGTCCGACCCGTTGTTGAGCAGATAGGCCACGCCGAGCGCCGCGCCCATCGTGCCGAGCGTGACGATCAACGGCGGGATGCCCGCCACCGCGATGAGGAATCCGTTGATCAAGCCCCAGAGCGTGCCCGCGAGCACCGCGGCGACGAGCCCGGCCGTGATCACGCCCCATCCGGCCTGGGAGGCGTTGCCGCCGCTGAGCGCTTCCATCGTTTTGCCCGCGACCATGCCCGCGAAGATCAGCACCGAACCGACGGACAGGTCGATGCCGGAGGTGATGATCACGAACGTCATGCCGACCGAAAGCACCAGCAGCACAGACGTTTCGTTCAGGAGCATCTGGAAGGTGAACACCGTCGCGAACTGGCCCGGGGCGAGTACGGTGAAGACCACGATCAACGCGACCAGCACCAGCGAGATCCAGAACGTGTTCGCCCCGACGAGCCGTTTGCCCAGCGGCGGCTTGACGAACTCGCCGTCCACAGTGGTCTGGATGTCCTTCGCCGGGGCGCTCATGCCGCCTCCTCCTGGACCAGCGCCCCGGTCATCGCCGCGACCAAGTCTTCGAGTTTCGTGTCCGCCCCGGCGAACCGGGCGACGCGCCTGCCCTGCAGCAGCACCTCGATCCGGTCCGAAACCGAAAGCACCTCGGGCATGTTGTGGCTGATCAGCACCACCGCGATGCCCTTGTCCCGGACTTTCTTGATCACGTCCAGCACGCGTCCGCGCTGCCGCACGCCCAGCGCCGCGGTCGGCTCGTCCATGAACACGACCTTCGACGCCCACGCCACCGATCGCGCCACCGCGACGCTTTGCCGCTGCCCGCCGGACAACGAGCCGATCGACACCTCGGTGCTCTGCAGCTTGACGCCGAGCTTTTCGAACTCGACCACCGCCTGGCGGCGCATCTCCGCCTTGTCCAGCATGCCGAGCTTGCCCAGGATGCCCTTGCGCGGGATTTCCCGGCCGAGGAACAGGTTCGCCGCCGGATCGAGGTCCGGTGCGACGGCGAGATCCTGGTACACGGTCTCGATCCCGGCGCGGCGCGCGGCCACCGGAGAGTCGAGGTGGACCTCTTTCCCGTCGAGCAAGATCCGGCCCGACGTCGGCTGTTCGGCCCCGGACAGGCACTTCACGAGCGTGGACTTGCCCGCGCCGTTGTCGCCGATCAGTGCGGTCACCTCGCCCGCGCGCGCCTGGAAAGACGCGCCGCGCAAGGCTTCCACCGATCCGTAGTGCTTGGTCAGGTCCACCGCGTCGAGCAGGATCTCGCTCATCGGCGCTAACTCCTTTCCGGGGCGGGCGGACGGCAGCGGATGACGGTGAGCGAGCCGGACAGTTCGGTCTGGCCCGCGGAGAACGGCACCGCGTAGGTGTCGCCCTTGGCCACTCGGAACTCGCCGCCGTTCTCAGTGCGCAGGGTGCCCTCTCCGTCGAGCGCGACGAGCACGCTGAACGACGGATCGAGCGAGAAAGCGTTGCCGGACAACTGAACGCGGTCGGCGCGGAAGAACTCCGCCGAGTCCGGCGCGAGCAAGTCCACTGTGGTCGCTTCGTCGCCGGAGGTGTGCTTCACGATCGTCTTGAGCCGGTCGTCGTCCCAGCCCGAGGTGTCGAGCGTTTCGATCGCGGTGTCGAAACCGATCCCGAGGTGGCCCTTTTCCGGCGAGGCGAGGAAATCACGCCATTCCAGGGTCAGCGAGAAGTCCGTCGGCTGCTGCAGTTCGACCACGAACACGCCCTCGCCGATCGCGTGCGGCAGCCCGGCCGGGATGTAGACCGTGTCGCCCGCCTGCACCGGGATGCTGTTGAGCGCGCCCAGCATGCTCGGCGCGTCCTGTTCGCGCGTCCATTCGGCGACAGTGTCCTTGCTCAGCGTCTCCCGGAAACCCGGGTACACGCGCGGATCGTCACCGTAGGTGCCGACCACGATCCACGCCTCGGTCTTGCCGAAATGCGAGTCGAAGTGCTTGCGGGCGAAGGAATCCGACGGGTGGAAGTGCACCGGAAGCCGCTGTCCGGCGTCGAGCAGCTTGACCAGCAGTCCGGTCGAATCGCCGAGCTTGGCGACGTGCGCCGCGCCCAGCCACGCCTCGGCGTCCGCGCGGATCGCGTCGCGCAGCCAGATCCCGCTGGGCAGCTTGGTGAGACCGTGGGTCTCCTGGCCGAACATGGTCGTGACGGAACCGACCCAGTCCTCCGGCCCGAATTTCGAGTCGGTGCCGCTGGCCCCGCGCAGGGCGGCGATCGCGTCGCCGCCCCGGTAGAACTGCGGCGGCTGGTTGGCCGGGAGCGCGACCGGCTCGAGATGCTGGGTCACAGGGCGGCCTCACCGGAACCGCGGGCGACTAGGTGCACGGGCAGAACTACCTTTCTCGGGGCGGACTGGTCGCCCTGGATGCGGGCGAACAGCAGCTCGGCCGCTGCGTGCCCGAGGGCGCTGACGTCGTGGGCGATCACGGTGACCGGCGGGTCGAGCAGATCCGCCAGTTCGAAATCGTCGAAGCTCACCAGCGCGGGCCGGCGTTCGGCGTGCGCGAGCGCGCGCAGCAGGTGCACCGCGACCCGGTTGTTGCCGGCGATCACGGCGGTGGCCGGGTTCGGCCCGCCGATCAGCTTGCGCACGGCCTGTCCCACGGTTTCCGGCGTCGGCGTCTGCATCGCCACGAGGCTCTCGTCGTAGGAGATCCCGTTGCGCACACAGCCTTCCCGGAACCCGCGGAGGCGTTCGGCGGCGGTGAAGATGTCCGGGCTGTCGCCGAGGAACGCGATCCGGCGGTGGCCGTGCCGCACGAGGTGGCCAACCGCCTCGATGGTGCCGCCGAGGTTGTCGACCAGCACGGTGTCGGCCACGATGTCGCCGGCCGGCCGGTCGAGGAACACCACCGGCGTGCCCGCGCGCATTTCCGGCACGAGATAGCCGTGCTGCAGCCCGGCGGGCACGATCAGCAGCCCGTCCACGCGCCGGGCGCAGAATTCCAGCGACAGTTCGCGTTCGCGGTCGGAGTTCTCGCCGGACGACCCGGTCAGCACGTGTCTGCCGAACGACGTCGCGATCCGTTCCACCGCGCGGTTCAGCTCGGAGTAGAAGGGGTTGCCGACGTCCTCGACGACCAGGCCGATGGTGCCGGTGGTCGAGCCGCGGCGCAGGTTGCGCGCGCCGAGGTTCCGGCGGAACCCCAGCTGTTCGATCGCGGCCACCACGCGCTCGGCGGTGTCCGGATGCACCGCGGGCTCGTCGTTGACGACCCGCGACACCGTTTTGATGCTGACGCCGGCCAGCCGGGCCACATCGCTCATCGTGGCCCGCCTGCTGGCGGGGCGGGGAAGCCCGTCCGCGTCCCGGCCCGAGTGAGACAACGTTGTCATAATGCCGGGGATTGGACACCATGCGGCTGCTCGCTGTCAATGCTTGCCGCTTCGCGCTGCCCGCTTCGCCGAATCCGCTGGTGCGGATGGTGGACATCGTTGTCTCGAATCGGACAGGCTCTCACCATGGTCTTGACGATCCGGTGAGCCATTGCCGAAGGTAGCCCGCATCGACGGTGCGCGACAAGGTTGTCATCGATGCCTCGAGGTCGGTGGCGGCGGGTTCGCGCCGGACAACTGGAGAGGCGATGGCGATGGCGCGAGCGCGCTGGAGAGCCGGACTGATCTTCCTGACTTCCGCGGTCGTGGCGGCGGCAGCACCCGCCGCCCCCGCACTGGCCGATCCCGCACAGGCGGATTCCGCGAAAGCCGCTGACCTGGCGAAGTGGGTGAACCCGTTCGTCGGCACCCGCCCCGGCGGCGCGGACCACGGAACCGGCGGCGGCGCGGGCAACACCTTCCCCGGCGCGGTGGTCCCGTTCGGGATGGTGCAGTGGAGCCCGGACACGAAGAAATCCCAGCCGGGCGGCTATTTCTACGACGACAACACGATCACCGGGTTCAGTCTCACGCACCTTTCCGGCGCGGGCTGCACCACGTACCAGGACCTGCCGTTCATGCCGTACGTCGGCGAGATCAGCACGTCGCCCGCGACCGATCCGGGCCACTACACCTCGACCTTCTCGCACCAGAACGAGCACGCGACCGCGGGCGCGTACGACGTCGCCCTCGACAACGGCGCGAAAGTCGAACTGAGCGCGACCCAGCGCACCGGTTCCGGCCGGTTCACCTACCCGGCGGGCGCGGCGTCGACGTTGCTGGTCAACACTTCCGGCTCGGTCAACGGCACGGACGACGCGTCGATCAGCATCGGCAAGGACACCATCAGCGGCTGGGCGACCAGCGGCCGGTTCTGCGGCGCGAAGGATTCGTACCGGGTCTACTTCTCGGCGAAGTTCGACACCCCGTT
The DNA here is from genome assembly GCF_000158875.1 of Streptomyces sp. AA4. Taxonomy (NCBI): domain Bacteria; kingdom Bacillati; phylum Actinomycetota; class Actinomycetes; order Kitasatosporales; family Streptomycetaceae; genus Streptomyces; species Streptomyces sp. AA4. Next base: position 1,337,190 of record NZ_GG657746.1, read on the forward strand.
CGAATCCGTCGGGACGTGGAAGAACGGCGCGGTGACGCCGGGCAAGACCGCGGAGACCGGCGGCGCGAAGGCGAAGGTCGCGCAGCCCAACGGGATCGGCGCGTCGCTGGCGCGTCCGGCCGCGGCGAAACCGCAGGACACCACGGTCAGCGGACCGGGCAGCGGCGGGTACGTGACGTTCCCCAACCTCAACGGCGCGCAGGTCAACGTCCAGGTTGGACTGTCCTTTGTGTCCGTCGACGGGGCGAAGGCGAACCTGAAAGCGGAGAACAACGGCACGAAGTCGTTCGACGCGGTGGCCGCGTCCGCGCGGCAGGCGTGGAACGACCAGCTCGGCAAGATCCAGGTCAGCGGCGGCAGCGACGCCGACACCACGACGTTCTACACCTCGCTGTACCACTCGCTGATCCAGCCGAACGTCTTCTCCGATGTGGACGGCCGGTACCCGGGCTTCGACGGCCGGATCCACCAGGCCGAACGCGGCCACGCGATGTACACGAACATCTCCGGCTGGGACATCTACCGTTCCGAGGTCCCGCTGCTGGCCACGATCGCGCCGAAGCAGACCTCGGACCTCGTGCGCTCGATGATGGCCTTCGCCGAACAAGGCGGTTCGTGGGACCGCTGGACGGTGGCGAACGACTACACCGGCGTGATGAACGGGGATCCGTACCACATCATCGTTTCCAGCGCCTACGCGTTCGGCGCGCGTGACTTCGACGCGCAGAAAGCGTTGCTGCTCATGATCAAGGGCGCGACGCAGCCGACGCAAGGGTACGTCGAGCGTCCGGGCCTGCAGGACTACCAGCGGCTCGGCTACGTGCCCGGCGCGGCGGCCGACACCCTGGAGTACACGAGCGCGGACTTCGCCATCGCCCAGTTCGCGAAGCGGCTCGGCGACAGCGCCACGTACACGACGTTCATGAAGCGCGCGCAGTACTGGCAGAACCTCTACAACCCGGGCAGCGGCCACCTGCAGCCGCGCAACTCGGACGGTTCGTTCTCCGCGAACTACGACCCGGCCAGCTCGCAGGGCTGGGTCGAGGGCAACGGCGCGCAGTACGACTGGATGGTCCCGTACGACCTCGCCGGTCTCGTGACCGCGTTCGGCGGCAACACCGCCACGCAGTCGCGTTTGGACACTTTCTTCACGAAGCTGAACGCCGGAACCCATGAACCGTACGCGTTCCTGGGCAACGAGCCGAACTCGAACGCGCCGTACGTGTACTCGTTCGCCGGTGCCCCGGCGAAGACGCAGAACATCGTGCGCCGGGCGATGGACGAGCTGTACAACCCACGTCCGGAAGGCCTGATCGGCAACGACGACCTCGGGCAGATGTCGTCCTGGTACGTCTGGTCCGCGCTCGGCGTCTACCCGGAGATCCCGGGCCGCGCCGAAACCGTGCTCACCACGCCGCGCTTCGCGCACGCCGAGGTGACGACCGGGGCGGGCAAGAAGATCACCGTCAACGCTCCCGGCACCGGCGAGTACACCGCCGGCCTGAAGGTGAACGGCAGCGCGGCCAGCAAGGCGTGGCTGTCGGAAGGGCTGCTCTCGCAAGGCGGCAAGCTGGACTTCACCCGCTCGACGACCGCGACCGCGTGGGGCTCCGCTCCGGCTGACGCGCCGCCGTCGTTCCGCGAACAGGAGAAGCCGAGCCTGTCCTTTGTGGACCCGGCACGCGCGGTGGTGCCCGCCGGCACGACCTCGACCGCCTCGGTGGGCGTACAGGATCTCTCCGGCACCGCGAGGACCTGGACCTACTCGGCGGGCAGCGCGGACGGCATCACGCTGACGCCCGCGACCGGTTCCGTCCAGGTCCCAGCGGCGGGCAAGGGCCGCGCGGACGTGACGGTGAGCGTTCCGGCGGGCACCTCCGACGGTCCGCGCCGGATCCCGGTCACCTTCTCCTCGCCGGGCCTCGCTGACGTCCAAGCGGTGCTGACCGTCCTGGTGGCGAAGCCGAACAGCTGGCTGGCCACCGTGAACAACACCGGTCTGTCGCCGGACGCGAACTCGGCGGCGGGCAACTTCGACGGCGGCGGTTGGAGCTACTCCGCAGACGCGCTGGCCAAGGCCGGGGCGAAGCCGGGCGGCACGGTGTCGAGCGACGGGCTGAACTTCACCTGGCCGTCGTACCCGGTCGGCGACCCGGACAACGTGGTCGCGGCAGGCCAGACGATTAACGTGTCCGGCTCGGGACGGCTCGCGCTGCTCGGCGCCGCCAGCAACGGCAACGCGCAGGGCACGCTCACCGTCACCTACACCGACGGCAGCAAGTCCACCGCTGCCATCGGATTCTCCGACTGGACCCTCGGCGGCGGCGGAGCGCAGCCGGCGTTCGGCAACCGGATCGTCCTGTCCACGCCGTACCGCAACTCCGCGGGCGGCGACCCGCAGCAGATCCGCACGATGGTGTTCGCCACCGCGCCGATCACGCTGGACGCGGGCAAGACCGTCGCGAGCGTGACGCTGCCGAGCGGCGTCAGCGGCGGCGACCTGCACGTGTTCGCCATCGCCGCGGGCTGACCTTCCGTGAGGGGAACCCTGAGGGACTCAGAGTCCCTCAGGGTTCCCCTCACGGACATTTCCCAGAGGAGTCTCATGAGGAGCAGGGTTCTGGCGAGTGCGATCGCGCTCGCTGTCACCGCGGCCGGGCTGACACCGGTCGCGGCGGAGGCACGTCCGGCAGATCCGCTGGACGCGGTCAACACGTTCATCGGCACGCAGGACGAAGGCAACACCTTCCCGGGCGCTTCCGCGCCATTCGGCATGGTGCAGTCCAGCCCGATCACCACGCATTACGCGGGATACCTCTACACCGACACCGCGATCCGCGGATTCGGCCATTTCTTCCTGTCCGGCGCGGGCTGCTGGGAACAGGGCGGCCTGGTATCGATGCTGCCCACCACCGGTGACATCGGCCCGGGCGCGGCGTTCGACACCAGCAAGCCCGCGACCTTCGACCAAACCAAGTACGCCGCGCCGTACACGCACGAAGGCGAAGTCGGCAAGCCCGGCTACTACAAGGTGCATCTCACTGGCTATGGCGGTATCGACGTCGAAACCACGGCCAGCACTCGCAGCGGCGTCGAGCGATACTCCTTCGACAAATCGGGACCAGCTAACGTTTTCGTGAACGTCGGGCAAGCCAACGCGAAGGAACCGGTCACCGGCAGCAGCGTCCGGATCGTCGACGACCACACCATCGCGGGCACCGTCGAATCACAAGCCTTCTGCGGTGGCAAGCCTTACACCACCTACTTCACCACGAAATTCGACCAACCGTTCACTTCCTACGGCACCTGGTCGCCGGACGGCGGCACGCCCGGCAGCCGCTCGGCACAAGGAGGAGCGGGTCTGCGCGGCGCGTGGCTGACCTTCCCGAAAGGCGGCCAGGTCACAGCCACCACGTCGCTGTCCCAAGTGGACGCTCGCGGTGCCGACACCAACCTCGCCGCCTCGCGCGTCCGTCCGTTCGACGCGGTGAAGAACGACGTCCAGCGCGACTGGCGACGCGAACTGTCCAGTGTGGACATCACCGGCGGCGCTCCGGACGACCGCACGGTCTTCTACACCTCGCTGTACCACTCCTTCCTGCAGCCGTTGACCGCGAACGACGCCGACGGCCGGTACTACGGCTTCGACAAGAAGATCCACCGCGCGATCGGCTGGACGTACTACGACTTCTTCTCCCTCTGGGACACCTACCGCTCGCAAAACCAGCTGCTCGCCCTGCTGAAACCGGACCGGGCCCGAGACATCGCGAAGAGCATCCTCGCGATCCACGACCAGGGCGGCTGGCTCCCGCGCTGGGCGTACGCGAGCCAGGAAACGAACACCATGACCGGCGACCCCGTGACGCCGTTCCTGGTCGACCTATGGCGATTCGGCGCGCTGAGCGGCGACGAAATGCACGCCTACCAAGCGCTGCTGCAGAACTCCCGCGAAATCCCGCCCGCGTCGTCGCCGTTCCAAGGCCGCTCCGGCAACGCGAGCTACCAGGCCGACGGATTCGTCCAGTACGACCCGAACTTCCCGAAGAAGGGCCAGGACACCGACCCGGCCCACGGCGCGTCCGCGACCCTGGAGTACGCGCTCGCCGACTGTTCCCTCTCGGTGATGGCCTCCGCGCTCGGCCGCAAGCAGGACGCGCAGCAGCTGGCCGCCAAGGGCCGGACGTACGCGACGCTGTGGGACCCGTCGGTGACCGATCGCGGCTTCACCGGCTACTTCCGCCCGAAGGTGACCGGCGGCAGCTGGTACACCCCGTCCGACGGCCCGTACAGCCCGCAGGGCCAGGACGGGTTCCACGAGGGCACCGCGTGGCAGTACCAGTGGCTGGTGCAGCAGGACGTGCCCGGCCTGGTCGCGAAGATGGGCGGCGCCGCCAACGCGGGCAAGCGGCTCGACGACTTCTTCGCCTACGACGATCTGGTGCAGGACCCGGCGAAGACCGCGCACGAGAAGTGGGTCGTCGGCCCGTACGACTACTACAAACAGTTCCGCTACAACCCCAACAACGAGCCCGATCTGCACTCGCCGTGGATGTACACGCTCACCGGGCAGCCGTGGAAGACCTCCGCGGTCGTGCGGGCGGCGCACACGCTGTTCACGAACGCCCCCAACGGCGTCACCGGCAACGACGACCTCGGCACCATGTCCGCCTGGTACGTCTTCAGCGCGCTCGGCCTCTACCCGGCCGTCCCGGGCACCGGCAACTTCGTGCTCAACGCGCCGCGGTTCGCCAAGTCCGTGCTGCACCTGCCGAACGGCCGCGACCTCACCATCAACGCGCGCGGCGCGACCGGGGCGCAACTGCAGTACGTCTCCGGGCTGCGCGTCAACGGCACGGCGTCGGGCAAAACGTTCGTCAGCCTCGAACAACTGCGCCGCGGGTCCACTCTGGACTTCTCGCTGACCGGCGACGCGCCGAAGGCCACGTGGGGAACGTCACCTTCCTCCGCGCCGCCTTCTCCTTGTGCCGGTTAGTGTTCAGTCGCGGACAGTCGGTGAAGGCCGCCTCCCGGATCCTGGGATCGGGAGGCGGTCTTTCCCGTTAACCGGGCATTTCCCGCCCGTTTCCGCCTGCCGTCCGGAATTGGTGCAGACCTTTGCGCTCGGTGCTCGTGACCAGAGTCACGGGCCCCGGTGTTCCGGTGAGGCCGATCACGCCTCACACTGGTCTCATACCCGTTCGACAGTGCTGTTGACGCCAGGCGGTTCCGTCCGTCGTGGACAGTCCGTCGGACGTGTTTTTTGTGTGTGCAGTCAGCACGCACCAGGTGACGCACAGGAGGATGTCGTGTCCAGCAAGGCCGCTCTCGTGTTCCGCGTGGCCGCAGTCGCCGAGGCTCTGTCCTGGCTCGGCTTGCTGATCGGGATGTTTCTCAAGTACGTCGTCGACGCGTCTAACCAGGGCGGCGTGCCCGTCCTCGGCATGGTGCACGGCGTCGTCTTCGTCCTGTACGTGATCACCTCCCTGTCCGTCGCGAAGCCGCTGGGCTGGCGCGGCAAGACCCTGGTGCTGGCGCTGCTCGCGAGCATCCCGCCGCTGTTCACCTGGCTCTTCGAGAAGTGGGCGCTGCGCAACGGCAAGCTCGACGGCCCGCAGCGGCTGACCCAGGGCGGCGTCGGCCTCTTCGTGCGCACGCGCGAGACCGTGAACGCCTGATCTTCGCTTTTCCGAAGGGCCCGCGCGACGACCGCGCGGGCCCTTCGTGCGTTTACGAGGTGAAGTCGCCCGCGGACTTGCGGACCTTGGTGAGCAGCTCGGTCAGCTGCTCGACCTGCCGCTCGGTGAGCCCGGTGAGCCCGAAGTCGATGTCGGTGACCGCGGCGGTGGCGGCTTCCCGCAGCGCCCGCCCCTCGTCGGTGATCTCGACGAGCGTCGTGCGCCGGTCGGTCGGATGCGGCACGCGCTTCACGAGCCCGTCGCGCTCGAGCCGGTCCACTATGTTGGTGACGCTGGTGGGATGCAGTTGCAGCCGTTCGCCCATCACCCGCATCGGCAGCCGCGCGTTGCGGGAGAAGGTGAGCAGCACTAGCGCCTCGTAGCGGGCGAAGGTGAGGCCGTGCGGCTTGAGCGCGCCGTCGACCGCCGACTGGATGATCTGCTGCACCCGCATCACACCGGTGACCGCGGCCATGGTTCCGGCCGGGCCGATCCGGTCTTCCCACAGCTGCGCGGCACGGGCGATCGGATCGAACGGCAGCGGACGGTTCATGGCAACCGAAGCTACCAGCGGGTACCCCGGTCGTGGGGGTCGGCCTGCGAGAACAGGGAAAGGAAGCCGCATGATCGTCGCGTTCAGCGTGAGCCCCTCGGCCGCGGAGCCGGACGGAGGAGTCAGCGAGGCCGTCTCGCGCGCGGTGAAGGTGGTCCGCGAATCCGGGCTGCCGAACTCGACCAGCTCGATGTTCACCGAGGTGGAGGGGGAGTGGGACGAGGTGATGGCGGTGGTGAAGAAGGCCGTGGAAGCCGCGGGCGAAGGCTCGTCGCGCGTCGGACTGGTGCTGAAGGCCGACATCCGCCCGGGCTACTCCGGGCAGCTCGCCGCGAAGGTCGAGCGAGTGGAAGCCCACCTGCGCGAGGACTGAGTCAGGGGATCGGCGGCGTGAACGCGACAGTCCAGCGCCCCTTGGCAGTGGTCACCGCCAGCCGGTAGCTGAACGGTTCGCCCGCCCCAGCCTTCCCGCGCACGATGGCCGCAGTAGGGGAGCGCTCGTCCGGCGCGAGCTGTACCGAGATGTCGCGCGCGTTGCCGTCCTTGAGGACGTTGACGTAATCCTTCGCGAGATCGTCGCTGCCCGAACCAGGGACGTCGAAGAGCCCGGCGAGCGCGTCCGCGTCCCGTCCGCTCAGCGCGGCGGCGAGTTCCGCGCGCAACTCGGGCGGGGACGCCGCGCCGGGCGGGTCCTGGTGCGCGACGGTGACCGTGATGCTGGCGATCCACGCCGCCGCGACCACGACAGCGAGGGCGACCGTGGCGTTGCGCCGGCTGAGCATCTTCGGGCCTCCTCGTTGTCCTCGCGCAGAGCATGCCTCAGGGGCGTCCGCATGCCAAAAGCGAACCTCGGGGCTGCTGCTGAACTCTCCCGGCGAGCCGTGCCAGGATGGAGGGCGTGACACACCCACGCGGATCTGCAGCGAACTCAGCGGCGATGTCCGCCGCGTTGTCCGGCGCGGTCGACCTGTCCGCGCTCAAAGCCAGGGCGGAGGCGTCCCGGAACCAGCCTCCTTCGGCGGCGGGACGGCCGGAAGGCACCCCCGCCCCGCCGTCGGACACGGTGCTCGACGTCACCGAGGCGACCTTCCAGTCCGTCGTCGAACGCTCGCTCAACCAGCTCGTGGTCGTCGACCTGTGGGCCGGGTTCTCCGAGCAGTGCCAGCAGCTGACCGCGGTGCTGGAGCGGCTGGCGGGCGAGGGCGGCGGCGCCTGGGTGCTGGCGAAGGTCGACGTGGAGGCGAACCCGCGCATCGCGCAGGCGTTCGGCGCGCAATCGGTCCCGACCGTCGTCGCCATCGCCGGCGGCCAGCCCGTGGACGCCTTCTCCGGCGCGCTGCCGGAACCGGAGATCCGCAAGTGGCTGGGCTCGCTGCTCGACGCCCTGCGCGACCGTCTCCCGGGCATCCGCGCCGCCGAGGAGGCCCGCGGCCCGGTGGAGGAGCCGGAGGACCCGCGCTTCACCGAGGCCGAGGAAGCCTTCGAGCGGGGCGATTACGCCGCCGCGCAGGCCGCGTACGAGCGCATCCTGGACGCCGAACCGGCCAACGAGCTGGCGAAGAACGCGCTGGCGCAGGTCAAGTTCACCGCGCGCGCCGAAGCGGCCGACCCGAGCGCCCGCGAGAAGGCCGAGGCCGACCCGAAGGACATCGACGCCCAGCTCGCGGCCGCCGACCTGGACATCGCCGAACAAGACGTGGAAGGCGCGTTCCGCCGCCTGGTCGACGTCGTCCGCCGCACCGCGGGCGACGACCGCAACCGGGTTCGGGAACACCTGGTCGCCCTGTTCGAACTCTTCGACCCGGCCGACGAGCGCGTCATGAAGGCCCGCCGCGACCTGGCGAGCGCCCTGTTCTGAGCTGACGGAAAAGGGCCGCACCGGAAACGGTGCGGCCCTTTTCGCGGTCAGGGGTACTGCTTCGAGCAGGAAGACGACCCTTCGAGGTACCCCCGCCGCAGCGCCTCGACCCGGTCGAACCCGCTGTCCGGCCGCTCGCCGTTCACGTTCGCCGACACCAGCCCGTCCGGCCGGAGCAGATCCGCGATCGCCTCGTCCAGGTCCCCGGACGACAGCCGCAGCTTCAGTTCCAGCTTCTTCGGCGGCTTGTTCGAGAACGCCGCCCAAGCGCCCACCAGGCAAGCCGTCCGCAACCCGGTGTTCGGCGTGTCGATCGACGCCCCCACGCCCTTCTGCACCCCGATCGCATACCGCGACGCCAGTTCGGCGAAGGCGGCGAAGTCGCCCAGCCCACCGCCGGCCCGGCCGGCCATCTCGGCTTCCTGGTCCACCGGCTCGGCCAGCTTCTCCAGCGCCCGCTGATCGAAGTTCACCGTGTTGTCGTCGGGACAGTAAGACGCGGGCGGCGTGCTCGGCCCGCCGGGACAGCTGCCCTGCCCGGCCCGGAACTGCGGCCCCGGCACACCCGCGCCCTCGAACGCCTTGTCCAGGCTGGCTTTCAGGTCCGCCACGCGCTCCTCGTCGAACCGGGCGTCGCCCTTGCCCCTGTCGTCGCGGTCGAACGGCCGCTCAGTCAGCCGCTTCTGCACGTTCTGCGCGTTCATCCCGGCGCATTCCTTCGGCCCCTTCTCGAACCCGGCCTGGAACGCGTACGTCCGGTCGAACGCCGTGCCGTGCGCCTGCCGGTCCGTCGCGCTGGTCCCGGCCTGGTCGCGGATGAAGAACATCGCCGCCAGGATCTGGTCCAGCCCCTCCGCGGTCGACACCCGGTAGAACTTGCTCTTGTCCTCGGCGACCCACCGGAAGTACCCGCCGGCGAAGCAGTCCGCCTGCTGCTCCTTCACCACGGTCGGTGTCGACTTCGAGATTCCCGCCGCGGCCCCGAGCCGGTACTGGATCGCGTGGCCGAACTCGTGCGCCAGCACGGTCACCACCGACATCGGCCCGAACCGCTTGCGCAGCATCGGCAGCAGCACGCCGCGGTCCCACGCCACCGAATCGTCGCCCGCGCAGTAGAACGCGTTCACCAGCTGTTTGACGCTGCCGCACGCGGTGTCCTCGGTGTCGCGCTTCGAGTCGTACGACAGCAGCGATTTGACCGGCTCGAACTGCTTGCCGCCGAACTCCGCGGGCAGCGCCTCGGCCCAGTACGCCTGCACGTCCGCGATCGCGGCGGTGGCGAGCTGGTCGTCCTCGCCGCCGCCGGCGTTCTTCACGGGAAGATCCGGCCGCGGGGCGTCGGCGCGCAGCCCGCTTTCGAAGTGCGTGACCGGCAGCCCGGCGACGTTCCCGGCGCCCGGCGTCGCCGCGGGAGCCTTGTTCCCGCACGCGGCTGTCCCCAGCACGGTCGCCGCGACCAGCGCGACCAGCGCGTACCGGCGTCCCCCTCGGCTCATGTTCCCTCGTTCCCCATCCGCGTCCGACAACGAACCGGGACATTACTGACCCGGATGGCCGAATGTGGCGGCAATCCCCGAAGTGGGGTGCGAGCGCGCGCGAAGCGGGCCGGATATCGTCGCTGACCATGCGTGCAGTCCGCCGGTTCACCGTCCGCGCCAGCCTGCCCGAGCCGCTCGCCGGGCTCGGCGCGCTCGCGACCAATCTCCGCTGGACCTGGCATCCGCCGACGCGCGACCTGTTCGCCTCGATGGACGCCGAACTGTTCAACAAGATCCGCGACCCGCTGCGCATGCTCACCGCGCTGCCGCCGGAGCGGCTCGAGGAGCTGGCGAAGGACGAGGACTTCCTGCGCCGCACCCGCGAGGCCGCGGCCGGGCTGGAGCGCTACCTCACCGAACCGCGCTGGTACCAGCGGCGCACCGACGAGGGCCTGCCGCAGGCGGTCGCGTACTTCTCGATGGAGTTCGGCGTCACCGAAGCGCTGCCGAACTACTCGGGCGGCCTCGGCGTCCTCGCCGGCGACCACCTCAAGGCGGCCTCGGACCTCGGCGTCCCGATGGTCGGCGTCGGCCTGCTGTACCGGTCCGGCTACTTCCGCCAGGGGCTGTCGCTCGACGGCTGGCAGGTCGAGCACTACCCGGTGATCGACCCGAACGCCTTCCCGCTGGAGCTGGTCGCCGAGGGCGGCCGTCCGGTGCTGGTCGAGGTCGCCATGCCGGGCGGACGCGACCTGCGCGCGCAGATGTGGCGGGCGCGCGTCGGCCGGATCCCGCTGCTGCTGCTCGACACCGACATCGAGGCCAACGACGAGGACCTCCGCTCGGTCACCGACCGGCTGTACGGCGGCGACGCCGACCACCGGATCCGGCAGGAGATCCTGGCCGGCATCGGCGGGTTCCGCGCGGTGCGGAAGTTCTGCGAGCTGACCGGGCATCCGCAGCCGAAGGTGTTCCACACCAACGAGGGCCACGCCGGATTCCTCGGCCTGGAGCGCGCCCGCGAGATCATCCAGTCCGACGGGCTCGCCTTCGACGAGGCGCTGCCCGCGGTCCGCGCCGGGACGGTCTTCACCACGCACACGCCGGTCAGCGCGGGCATCGACCGCTTCCCGGTCGACCTCGTGCAGCGGTACTTCTCCGACGGCAGGCTCGTCCCGGACGTCGACGTCCGCCGCGTGCTGCAGCTCGGCGCGGAGGACAACCCCGGCCTGTTCAACATGGCGCACATGGGACTGCGGCTCGCGCAGCGCGCGAACGGCGTCTCCAAGCTGCACGGCCGCGTCACGCGCCGGATGTTTTCCCGGCTGTGGCCCGGTTTCGACGACGCCGAGGTGCCGATCGCGTCCATCACCAACGGCGTGCACGGGCCGACCTGGGTGGCGCGCGAGCTGAGCGCGCTGCTCGGCGGCAACCACGAGGAGTTCGGCCACGAGGGCCGCACGCCGGACAGCTCGCTGCGCGACGGCGTCAGCGACCAGCAGTTGTGGGAACTGCGCCGCGAACTGCGGGAGAAGCTCGTCGGCGAGGTCCGGCGGCGGGTGCGCGCGGCGTGGATGCAGCGCGGCGCCTCCGCGCTGGAACTGGGCTGGACCGACCGCGTTTTCGACCCGGACGTGCTGACCGTCGGCTTCGCCCGCCGCGTGCCGACGTACAAGCGGCTCACGCTGATGCTGCGCGACCCGGACCGGCTGCGCGCGCTGCTGCTGGACGAGAAGCGGCCGATCCAGATCGTGATCGGCGGCAAATCGCATCCCGCCGACGAGAACGGCAAGCAGCTGATCCAGCAGATCGTGCGCTTCGTCGACGATCCCGCGGTGCGCCACCGCATCGTCTTCCTGCCGGACTACGACATGTCGATGGCCCGCTACCTCTACCGCGGCTGCGACGTGTGGCTGAACAACCCGGTGCGGACGCTGGAGGCGTGCGGCACGTCGGGCATGAAGAGCGCGCTCAACGGCGGCCTCAACCTGTCCATCAAGGACGGTTGGTGGGACGAGTGCTACGACGGCTCCAACGGCTGGGCCATCCCCACCGCGGACGGCGTCACCGACCCGCTCCGCCGCGACGACCTCGAGGCCGCGGCGCTGTACGACCTGCTCGGCCAGCAGATCGCGCCGCTCTACTACGACACCGGCGAGGACGGCGTGCCGACCGGCTGGCTCGCGATGGTCTGGCACACCCTCGAAACGCTGGGCCCGCGCGTGCAGGCGTCGCGGATGGTGCGCGAGTACGTGGATTCCGGCTACCTGCCCGCGTCGCGGATGGTCGCCGCCGCCACCGGCAACGGCCACCAGGGCGCGCTTTCGCTGGCCGACTACCGGACCAAACTGGAAGTCGCGTGGCCGCGCGTGCGGATCTTCGACGCCGAACTCCAGTACGACCACACCGAACGGCTCGTGGTGGGCGCCGAGGTCACCATCCGCGCGCGGATCGACCTCGCCGGGCTCGAACCGTCCGAAGTGGACATCCAGGCGGTGGTCGGCCAGGTCGGCGACGGGGACGAACTCGCGGATTCGGTGCAGGTGCCGATGACTCCGGACGGAATCGGCGCGTTCGCGGCGACCCTGCGGCTGCCGCGAGCGGGCTCGGTCGGCTACACGGTGCGCGTGCTGCCGAAACACCCGCTGCTGGCCAGCCCGGCAGAGCTGGCGCGCGTCGTGCTCGCCTGAGCCCGCGAGCGCCCCCAATGCCACATTGGGTGCATCTGACGCACCCAATGTGGCGTTCGTTGCATCGCATGCACCCAATGCCACATTGGGGCGCTCGCGACCCAGCTCAATCGACCGCCGGGGATCCGCCTTTTTGTACCGGCAGCCCAGCCGCCGCCCAAGCCCGGAACCCGCCCACCAGATCCGTCGCCTTGGTCAGCCCCAGCCGCTGCAGATCCGCCGCCGCCAGGCTCGACGCGTACCCCTCGTTGCACACCACCACCGCGACCGTCTCCGCCGAAACCCCGGGCAGCCGCCATTCGCTTTCCGGGGCCAGCCGCCACTCCAGGTGGATCCGCTCCACCACCACCGAGCCGGGGATCTCGCCCTCGGCGAGCCGGTTGGCGTACGGCCGGATGTCGACGATCAGCGCGCCGTCTGCCTGCAGTTCCGCGGCGCGCGCCGGGTCCGCCCGGTCCAGCGAAGACCGGGCGGCGGCGAGGAAACCCTCAAGTGCGGTCATGACCGCACAATGGCAGGAAGCGGCGGGATCTCGTTCGGCACGTCGGCGAGGCTCGGGTATTCGCGGGTCGGCACCAGCGGCGGCGAATAGGCGTGCACGCTGGCCGCCGGTTCGCTGCCGACGCCGAGCACCTGGTGCGCGCGCCCGGCGCCGAAGCCGATGCCCTGCCCGGCAGTGTGCGTGCGGCGGCGCACCGGGCCACCGGGGTAGCGGTATTCCTCGCCGAGTTCGCCCTGCAGCACCGAGAACGAACCCGACGCGCCGCCGTGGTCGTGCGGCTTCGTGTGCTGGCCGGGCAGCCACGACAGCAGCCACAGTTCGACGCCGTCGGTCAGCGCGAGGCGCGCCCACCAGCGCTGGTCCTCGTCGAAGCGCAGGACCTCGCGCAGGCTGGTGGTCAGTTCGGTGGTGACCGTGCGGGTCAGGTCGGCCAGTTCGCGCGGCGTCCACAGCAGCCGCGACGGGTGCAGCAGCTCGGGCAGCAGCGGATCGGTCAGCCGGGGATGGATTTCGACTTCCGGACGGACGATGGACGTGGTCAACGGAGGCTCCTGGAACAAGTCGGGAAAGATGCCGGGCGCGAGGCAGCGCGGCACGCCGACGAGGATCAGCGTGCGTGCCGCGCCCGGCTACATCCGCTGGAAGCGACCAGGAGCAGGTCGATCGCGCGACGGCGCCAGAACACGGGGCGCGCGGACCTGGACATGGCCAGGATGCTGCCACAGCGCCGCGCGCCCGGCCGCTCGTCCCATCCGCTGGACACCCCGCGCGCCGTTACCCCCGGGCGGGTGCGCGCCCGCGCCCGGGGGACCGCCACAATGGGGCACGTGAGCGAGCCGATCCTGCCCAGCGATCCTGACGACCTCGTCGTGCGGATGTCCGGTGTCGGCGTCCGCCGTACCGGAAACGACCTCCTCGCGGCCCTCGACTGGGCGGTGGAGCTGGACGAGCGATGGGTGGTGCTCGGGCCGAACGGCGCCGGCAAGACCACCCTGCTGCGCCTGGCCGCCGCCGAACTGCACCCCACCTCCGGCACCGTCGACCTGCTCGGCGACCGGATCGGCAAGGTGAACATCTTCGACCTGCGCCCGCGCATCGGGTTCACCTCCGCCGCGATCGCCCAGCGCGTGCCCGGCGACGAGCGCGTCGGCGACGTCGTGGTGAGCGCCGGGTACGCGGTGATGGGCCGCTGGCGCGAGCAGTACGACCGGATGGACCTCGACCGGGCGACCGAACTGCTCGGCACGCTCGGCATCGCGCACCTGGCCGAGCGCACGTTCGGCACGCTGAGCGAGGGCGAGCGCAAACGCGTGCTGATCGCCCGCTCGCTGATGACCGACCCGGAGCTGCTGCTGCTCGACGAGCCCGCCGCCGGCCTCGACCTCGGCGGCCGCGAGGACCTCGTGGCCCGGCTGTCGGCGCTCGCGCTGGATCCGGACGCGCCGGCGATGGTGCTGGTCACCCACCACGTCGAGGAGATCCCGCCGGGCTTCACGCACGCGCTGCTGCTGCGCGAGGGCCGCGCGGTCGTGTCCGGGCTGGTGGACGACGTCATCACCAGCGAGAACCTGTCCAAGACCTTCGACCAGGACCTGGTGCTGGAGCGTTCGGGCGAGCGGTTCTTCGCCCGCCGCAGGTAGGTTGACCTGGCCGGTCCTACCGGCCGGTAGCCTGCTGGCACTGCGTCAACGCCGTTAACGAGGAGGAGTTCGCGTGGGAGAGTTCGTAACCCTGGAGGTCGAGGGCGGGGTCGGCACGATCCGGCTGGACCGGCCGCCGGTCAACGCGCTGAACAACCAGGTGCAGGCCGAGCTCGCCGAGGCCGCGCGCGAGGCGTCCGACCGCGACGACGTGCGCGCGGTGATCCTCTACGGCGGCGAGAAGACCTTCGCCGGCGGCGCGGACATCAAGGAGATGGCCTCCCGCACGTACCCGGAGATCGCGAAGTTCGGCGCCGAGCTGACCGCGTCGCTCGCCCGGGTCGCGAACATCCCGAAGCCGGTCGTCTGCGCGATCACCGGCTACGCCCTCGGCGGCGGCCTCGAACTGGCGCTGACCGCGGACTGGCGGATCGCCGGCGACAACGTCAAGGTCGGCCAGCCGGAGATCCAGCTCGGCATCATCCCCGGCGCGGGCGGCACGCAGCGGCTGACCCGGCTGATCGGCCCGAGCAAGGCCAAGGACCTGATCTTCACCGGCCGCTTCGTGAAGGCCGAGGAAGCGCTGAAGCTGGGCATCGTCGACGAGGTCGTGGCCCCGGACGACGTGTACGCGGCGGCGCACAAGTGGGCCTCGCAGTTCGCGAACGGCCCGGCGGTGGCGCTGCGCGCGGCCAAGACCGCGATCGACTCCGGCCTCGACGTCGACCTGGCCACCGGCCTGAAGATCGAGACGCAGCTGTTCACCGCGCTGTGGGCGACCGAGGACCAGAAGAACGGCATGCAGTCGTTCATCGACAACGGTCCCGGCAAAGCCAGTTTCGAGGGGAAGTGACTTCCGTGTCCGACTCAGGAGTGTCCGACCCGGCTCCGAACCCGCACGCCACCGAAGACGAGGTCAAGGCGGCCTACGCCGACCCGAAGCTCGCGAACGTCCTCTACCACGACTGGGAAGCCGGGACGTACGACGAGAAGTGGTCCATTTCCTACGACGAGCGCTGCATCTCGTACGCCACTGACGTGTTCAACGCGGTGGCGGGCGAGGACGGCCAGCCGTATCAGCACGCGATGGAACTGGGCAGCGGCACCGGGTTCTTCCTGCTGAACCTGATGCAGGGCGGCGTCGCGAAGAAGGGTTCGGTCACCGACCTGTCGCCGGGCATGGTGCAGGTCGCGCTGCGCAACGCCGAGGGCCTCGGGCTCGACGTCGACGGCCGGGTCGCCGACGCGGAGCGGATCCCGTACGACGACAACACGTTCGACCTCGTGGTCGGGCACGCGGTGCTGCACCACATCCCGGACGTGCGCCAGGCGTTCGGCGAGGTGCTGCGCGTGCTCAAGCCGGGCGGGCGGTTCGTGTTCGCCGGCGAGCCGACGAAAATCGGCGACCGCTACGCGCGCCGGCTCGGCCAGCTCACCTGGTACCTCACCACGAACCTCACCAAGCTGCCCGCGCTGAGCGGCTGGCGGCGTCCGCAGTCCGAATTGGACGAATCCTCGCGCGCGGCGGCGCTGGAGGCCGTGGTCGACATCCACACCTTCGACCCGTCGGAGCTGGAAGCGATGGCGCGCGGCGCCGGTGCGCAGGACGTCCGCGCGGTCACCGAGGAGTTCTCCGCGGCGCTGGCCGGCTGGCCGATCCGCACCTTCGAGGCCGCGGTGCCGCAGGAGAAGCTCACCGTGCGCTGGCGGCTGTTCGCCTACCACCTGTGGCTGCGACTGTCCGCTTTGGACAAGAAGGTGCTGTCGAAGGTGCTGCCGCGCGAGCTGTTCTACAACGTGATGATCACCGGGACCAAGCGGCCGTCCTGAATTGCCCTACAGTTTCACGCTCGACGACGTCGCCTTCCTGCGTTCCGGCGCGGGACGGGCGGCGCTCGCCGAGTGCTCCGCTTTGGACGGTTCGCGGATCGCGGACGTCACCGCGGCTCGTCGCCTGGTCGGCGAGCGGGCTGCCCCGGTACTGGAAACCGTTGCGCTGCGGCGCAAAGCAGTGCTGAAGCTGGCATCGTCGGCGGATTGGCTGTTCACCGGCGACGCCTTGCAGCAGGCGAGCGCGACGCCAGTGGCTCGGCATCGAGCTTCCCGGCTGGCCGGTCTCGCCGTGCACGACGTCACCTGCTCAGTCGGCGCGGATCTGGTTGAACTGTCTCGGGTCGCCTCGACGGCGCTCGGGTCCGATGTGGACCCGGTGCGACTGGAAATGGCTCAGCACAACGCTTCGATCGCCGGAGTTTCGCCGCTCGTCGCGCGCGCCGACGCCTTGCGTCCGGTTTCCCGCGACACCGCCGTGGTCGTCGACCCCGCCCGCCGCGACTCCGCTGGCCGCCGGGTGTGGCGTCCGGCCGACTTCTTGCCGCCGCTCGACGAACTCGTGGCCGCCTATCCCGGCCGGATCCTGTCGGTGAAATGCGCGCCCGGCATGGATTTCTCCATCGCGCCCTGGGCCGACGAGGTCGAACTCGTATCGCTCGACGGCCAAGTCCGCGAAGCCTGCCTGTGGCGAGGGCTTTCGTCCGGTGCCGGACGTCGAGCGACAGTGTTGCGTTCGGACGGTACACAGTGGACTGTCACGGACGCCGAGCCGGACGACATCCCTGTGCAGGACGCGGGGGAGTGGCTGATCGACCCAGACGGAGCGGTCGTGCGAGCCGGGCTCGTGCGCCATTACGCGGCGCGGCATGGCTTATGGCAGCTGGACGAGCGCATCGCCTACCTCACCGGTGCCACCCCGCCGCCTGGAGTGCGAGCGTTCCGGGTGCTCGAACAGCTGCCGTACCGCGAAAAGGCGCTCGGGCAGGCGTTGAAGAAGCTCGACGTCGGACGGCTGGAAATCCTCGTTCGCGGCCTCGACGTGGACCCGGACGCCTTGCGGCGCAAGCTGAAACCGCGCGGCAGCGAGGAGTCCACTGTGGTGCTGACGCGGATCGGCCGGTCGCCGGTGGCGTTCGTGTGCCGGGCCGAACGCATCCCAACGGAGGGTTTTCAAGCCGGGGAAGGCGGCGTAAGTTCGGCGGGTTGACGAATCATCACTGGAGGGTCGCTGTGTCTCGTTTTCCCGCTCTCGTCAAACTGGCCGCCGCCGCGGCCGTCGGCGCCACCGTCGCGGGCGGCGCGACCGCGCTCGCCGGGTCGGACGCCGTTACCGCCGCGCACGGCCGCGAACCGGCCAACATCGGCCAGGTGAAGAACGACGTGAAGGCGTACTACGGCGACTGGCTCGACGCGTCCGGCAAGCACCACTACTCCGAGACCAGCCGGTTCGTCACGGACACGAAGCGCGTGGTCGCCGACGCGAAGCGGTACCTGCAGCAGAAGCTGGGGAAGGTGAAGAACCCGGCGATCGTGCTCGACGTGGACGACACGTCCGAGGTCACCTACGGCTGGGAAGCAGACAACGACTTCGGCTTCGACCCGGTGAAGCAGCAGAAAGCCATCGACGACGGCACTTTCGAGGCCAACAAGCCGGTGCTGGAGCTGGCGAAGTGGGCCGCCGACCACGGCGTGGCGATCTACTTCCTGACCGGCCGCAACGACAAGCAGGGCCCGCAGTCGCTCAAGAACCTCGCCAACGAGGGCTACCCGACCCCGGCCGGCGCGTACTTCAAGCCGAAGACCACTCCGCCGGACTACCTGCCGTGCGGGCTGACCTGCAACACCGTGCAGTACAAGTCGGGCACCCGGGCGCACATCCAGTCGACCGGCGCGCACATCGTGCTCAACGTCGGCGACCAGTTCAGCGACCTCGAAGGCGGCTACGCCGATCACCCGGTGAAGCTGCCGAACCCGATGTACTACCTGCCCTGAGTCGCGTCCGCCGGAGTCAGCCCGGGTCCCGCGCCGGGCCCGGGCTGCTCCGTCTCCGTCAGCCGGAATACCCGGCGAAGATCTTCGAGAATTCGTACGGCTGCTGGGAAACGTTCGTGCACCGGTACAGCGGTCCGTTGCACGCGTTCGCGTCGCGCCCGAGTTCCCAGAACGACAGCATTCCCAAGTGGACACTCTGCGCGAAGCTCACCACCGCGCTGGCGTCCTTCTGGTAGAAGATCTCGTTCTGCGAATCGTTGACGCCCAGCATCGGCGTGAGCCCCACCTTCTGCCAAGCGTCCACATCGGACAGTCCGAGTGCCGATTTCAGTTGCGCCTGCGTGGATTGCGCCGCCTGGATCGCCTTGGCCCCTTGGTCGCCGGAACCCTGGTAGTAATCCATCGCCATCACGTTCACCAGGTCGAGATTGACGCCCGCGTCCCGCGCGGAGGTCACGACGTTCAGTCCGTCCGAGGTGAGCCCGGTCGGAAGCACCGGCAGCGTCAGGGAAATCTTGAGCCCGGGGTTGTCGTCCTGCACCTTTTTCAGTGCCTGCGAACGAAGGGTGATCGAACCGGGGTCGGCGACCGCCGCGCCCTCGATGTCGACGTCGATGTACTTGAGGTCGTAGGCCTTGATCACCGCCTCGTACTCGCCGACCAGCGAATTCACGTCACCGCACGCCTGGGCGAGCTCGACGCCGGACGCGCCGCCGAAGGAGACTTTCACGTCCCCGCCGGCCGCGCGGATCTTCGCGATTTCGTCGGACTGCCAACCCTGCCGAGGGTCGTAGGCCGCGAACCAGCTGGCCTTGCAGGCCGCTCCGGTGACGAAGCCGAGGGTGAAACTCTTGATGCCGCTCTGCTCGGACATCGAAGACAACACGGGCGACGGCCACGCGCCCATGTCCACATAGGGCGCGAGCGCGATCGACGAGCCGCTCGCCGCGGCGCTCGGCGGGACCGCCAGTCCGGTTACGGCCAGCAACCCGCCGAGCGCGGCCGCCAGTTTCCGGGGGGAGGGGAGACGCATAGGTGGAACCTCCACGGTGAGGACCGAGGGGCGGTAAACCCCTGTCCAAATGGTATAGACCAATAACCCCGTGGGGGCCATACGCCATTAGTAGGCCGCTCCGTCCCGCTGAGCGGGATTCAGTGTTCCGCGGCGAGCCGGTACGCCAAGTCGACCGCCAGCGCGGGATCCCCGTCGTGCACCCGCTCCCACCGCACCGGTTTCCCGCCCGGATTGTCGAACAGCCGCACGCCGGACCCGAGCATCACCGGCATGAGATGCACGAGGAATTCGTCGACAATCCCCAGCTCAACGCACTGCCGCGCGATGTCCTGGCTATGCAGTTCAAGATCTTTCCCGGCCGCCGCGGCGAGCCCGATTTCCACGGCCTCCCGGACGTCGCAATCGAGGAACGTGATCCCGTCCTCGGCCTGGGCGTCCTCCGGATGATGGGTGAGCACGAAAACCGGTCCGCTCCACGCTCCGCCGTACGGCTGCCGGGCGACCTGCCCGGGCACCCGGGCGGCAAGGGCGTCAAACCCCCGCCGCCCGCCCAAAATCGCCCCGACGCGCGCGATCGATTCCTCGTGCACGCCCGGCGTGACGCGCACGCCCGACATCCAGTCCATCGCGTGCCCGTCCGCGGCGACGAACCCGTCCAGCGACATCGCGACGTGCCACAACACCTTGCCCATCGATCCTCCTCGTGTGCTTGATACGAGGTAGACCGGCGGGGCGGCGAAAACTCATCGGTCCCCGAGATTGTCCGAGCAGATGGTCAACAGCTCCGCGAGCCGGCGCCGGTCGGGCTCCGGTATTCCGGCGAGCATCCGCTCCTCGACCTCGTCGACCGCCCGATGTGCTTCTTTCAACCGGGCCTCGCCGGACGCGGTGAGCCGCACCGGTCGCGCCCGTCCGGTCGACGCTTCCTCGGCGACCGCGACCAGCCCCGCCGTCTTCAGCCCGGTCAGCACATCCCGCAGCGACTGCCGCGTCACGAAACACTGCCGCGCCAGCTCGGCCGACGACACTCCGGGGTTCTCCGCCAGCGCCGTCAGCACCGCGTACTGCGCCATCGACAACCCGATCGGCCGCAGCAGCTCGTCGGACGCCTGCCGGAACGCCTGCTGCACCCGCTTCACGAGATACCCCGGCCGCCGTGTCACCTCTTGACTCATGACAGGAACCTTACACACAATGACGCTCGCCAGTCACGGTCAAGGAGGAGCCATGACGACCATCAGCACCGACGCCGACGTCGCCACCTTGGTGAACGTCTTCACCGTCGAGCCGGAGAAACAGCGAGCCTTGGTCGAGGTCCTGACGACGGCGACGGAGGAAGTCATGCGCCGCCGTCCCGGCTTCGTCTCCGCGAACATCCACGCGAGCACCGACGGCACCCGCGTGGTGAATTACGCGCAATGGGCCAGTGCCGAGGATTTCGAAGCCATGCTCGCCGACCCGCACTGCCGCGAGCACATGTCCGCCGCGGTGGCGTTGGCCATGAGCGACCCGCATCTGTACACAGTGGAGTCTGTGCACCACGCCTGATTGCGCATTCCGGAGCAGGCGTTTCCCGGAGCCCGCTTGCCCGGACGGCTCCGGTCCGGCCGAGCCAGGACCGGAGCCGTCACCGGTCACCCTTTCCGAGCCACCAGCACCGTGTCCCGGACCACCGTCTCCGCCCCGACCGCAGCACGCTCGCGCACCTCCGCGGTCACTGAAGCCCACGACTGATCCAGCGTCTCCGCGACTTCCTCGGCAGTGAACATCATGTCCGGCAGGTGCGGCCGCCCGGCGTGATGATCCGCCGGATCGTGGCCGACCACCAGCAGCGTCCCGCCCGGTGCCACCGCGTCCGCGAGCCGCGCGAACGCTGCCGTCCGGGCCGCCGACGGCACGTGCAGGAAATGCGTCGTCACCAGGTCGAACTTCGATTCCGGCAGCCATTCGGCCAGGTCCGCCGCGACCCACGTGATCCGGTCCGCGAGCCCGAGTTTCGCCGCCTGCGCGCGCCCGCGTTCGATGGCCGTGGTGGAGAAGTCGACCGCTGTCACGCGCCAGCCCTGCTGTGCGAGCCACAGCGCGTCGCCGCCCTCGCCGCAGCCCGCGTCGAGCGCGTGGCCCGGTTCCAGGTCGCGAGCCTCGGTCACGAGCTGATCGTTCGGCCGTCCGCTCCACATCTCGTCGCGCGAGCGATACCGCTCCTCCCAAGAAGCGCGGTCGAACGGCGGCGTGTCCGCGTGCCGCTCGTTGGCCCGTGCGACCTCCCGCTCCATCTCGTGCGAGAACGGCATTTCCCGCTGCCGCACGGCTTCCGCGGCCTCCTCCTCGACCAGTTCGCCGTTGATCGCCGCCCCGGCGGTCAGCCCCGCCGCGGCCGAAACCACGACCTGCGCCCGCATGTCCGTGACGTTCCCCGCCGCCCACAAACCGGGCACGGCCGTCCGTCCGGCCGCGTCCGCGGGAACCCGCGTGCCGATCACGAAACCGTTGAACTCCACCGGTTCCGGCACGATCCCGAGCGGCGCGAGAAAGTCCGCCCGCGTCCTGGCCGGCGCCGCGACCGCCAGCGCCTCGCGCGCCACGACCTCGCCGGATTCGAGCCGCACCCCGGTCAGCCGGTCGCCCTCGGTCTCGACCGCGGCGACCACGCCGTCCACGATCCGGATCCCGCGCGCCCGCAGCGGAGCCTCGTCGAAATCCCCGTGCGTGTGCCGGAAAACGACCACGTCGCCGGTCAGCTGCCGCCACATCAACGCCTGGTGCACGGTCATCGGACCGGTCGACAGCACGCCGACCGCCCGGTCCCGCACCTCCCAGCCGTGGCAGTACGGGCAATGCAGCACGTCCCGTCCCCACCGCGCGGCCAGCCCGGCGACCTCGGGCAGCTCGTCGACGAGCCCGGTCGCGACCAGCACCCGCCGTGCGCGCGTGCGCCGCCCGTCGGCCAGCGAGATCTCGAACCCGTTGTCCTGCTTGGCAATCGACGTCACGGTCTGCGAGACCACCTCGCCGCCGTACCCGGCCAGCTCCGCGCGGCCGAGCGAGAGCAGTTCGGCGGGCGGCGTGCTTTCGCGGCCAAGATAGTTGTGCACGTGCCCGGCCGGCGCGTTGCGCGGTTCGCCGGAGTCCACGACCAGCACCGACCGCCGGGACCGCGCGAGCGCCACCGCCCCGCTGAGCCCGGCCGCACCGCCGCCGACCACCACCACGTCGTACTTCTCGTCCACTGGATCCTCCTGTAGTCCCCGTGCCACGGACTATCCGGAGAACGCGCCGACTTGACAAAGTTCTTTGCCGAAGTGGCAAAATCGAACGGCATGAGCGAAGACGACCAGGACCTCGGCGAGGTCCTGCACGCGGTCGGCCCGAGGCTGCGCACCCTGCGCAAACAGCGCAACGCGACGCTGACCGGCCTCTCGGAGACGACCGGGATCTCGGTCAGCACCCTGTCGCGGCTCGAGTCCGGCCAGCGCAAACCGACCCTGGAACTGCTGCTCGCGCTGGCCCGCGCCTACCAGGTCCCGCTCGACGAACTGGTCGGCGCGCCCCCGCCCGGCGACCCGCGGCTGAACCCGAAGCCGTTCGTCCGGCACGGCCGGACCTACCTGCCGCTCACTCGCCGTCCGGGCGGCCTGCGCGCCTACAAGATGACCCTTCCGCCCGAGCGTTCCGCCGAACCCCCGGACCAGCGGGTCCACGAGGGGTACGAGTGGATGTACGTCCTTTCCGGACAGTTGCGGCTGCTGCTCGGCGAACACGACGTGATACTCCGGCCGGGCGAGGTCGCCGAGTTCGACACGCACGTTCCGCACTGGTTCGGCAACGCCGGCACGGAGCCCTGCGAGGTCCTGGCCCTCTTCGGTCCGCAAGGGGAACGCTTCCACGTCCGCGCCCGTCCTGCCTCTTGACGCATGCCCATATCGGCATATGATTGGCGCATGGCACGGGCAGCAACCACCGCGGACGTCTTCAACGCCGTCGCCGAACCGCGGCGCCGGGAGATCCTGGACGTTCTGGCCGAGGGCGAACGTCCGGTGAACGACCTCGTCCGCGTGCTGGGCCTGGGGCAGCCGCAGGTGTCGAAGCACTTGCGGGTGCTGCGCGAGGTCGGCGCGGTCGAAGTGCGAGACGAGGGCAGGCAACGGCTTTACCGGTTGAACGGCCGCGCCCTCAAACCGATTCACGACTGGGTGCGCCGGTATGAACGGTCCTGGGAGGAACGGTTCGAGTCGCTGGACGCCGTGCTGGAAGAAATGGGTTCGACGGAGGAGGAAAAGCCATGACCGACACGACGACCGGCACGGCGAAGGTGACGCTGCCCGCGGACGACCAGATCCTGATCACCCGGGATTTCGCCGCTCCGCGGCAGCACGTCTACCGCGCATGGACCACGCCGGAACTGGTGAAACGCTGGTGGGCGGGCAAGCGCGGCACGGTGACGTCCGTGGACATCGACCTGCGCGTCGGCGGCCAATGGCGTTACGTGCTGGTGGCGAACGGCAACTTCGAGGTCGCCTTCCACGGCGAATATCGCGAGATAGTCCCCGAGGAACGGCTGGTCCACACCGAGGTCTACGAAACGCCGGGAGCGTCCGACGTGGAGGCCCCCGTCGTCACGGTGACTTTCACTGAATCAGGCGACCGCACCACGGTGACGTTGCTGACCGAAACGCACACCAAGGAACTGCGCGACACCATTCTGGAATCCGGCATGGAAGTCGGGATGCAGGAGTCGATGGACGCGCTGGAGGAGGTCGCGGTTTCGCTGCGGTGAACCGGCCGGGCGGCCTGGTTCCGGTGATCCGGGCCGCCTTGCTTCAGCCGTACGAGTAGAACCCCTCGCCGGTTTTGATCCCGAGTTTCCCCGCGTCGACATACGTGCGCAGCAGGTCCCGCGGCCCGGTCGGGAGGTGCGGATTCTCGTCCGCGTAGTGGTTTTCGATGTCCAGCACGACGTCCAAGCCGACCTGGTCCATCATCTGGAACGGCCCGTACGGCAGATGCCAGTTGATTTTGAACATCCCGTCCACGTCCTCGGGCCGGGCGACGCCCTCCGCGACGACGGCCAGCGATTCCCGTTTGATCGCCGCCCACACGCGGTTGAAAATGAACCCGACGCTTTCCTTGCGCGCCTCGAACGGATGAATGCCGAATTCCGGCAGCACCCCGAGCAGCGTGTCGAGTACGGTCCGGCCGGTTTCGCCGTCGGACATGAGGTCCACCGCGTTCGCGGTCGGCGGCATGTAGAAGTGGATGTTGCACAGCCGCGATTTGTCGCGCACTTTCTCCGCCATCATCCGCGACGGATACGATGACGAGTTCGTCGCGAAAATGGTGTCGGCGGGCGCGGCTTCGTCGATTTGGCCCCACAGCGGGATTTTGATGTCCAGCCGCTCCGGCACCGCTTCCACGACGAGCCACGCGTCGCGCAACGCGTCCTCGATCGACGCCGCGTCCTCGACCCGGCCGACCTCGCCGCTGCCGCGTTTTTCGATCAGGACGGGCAATGTCTCCGCGACGTAGTCCGCGGCCGCCGCGACCTGCTCGGCGCTCGGATCGCTGATCCGCACCGTGCCGCCGCGCGAGGCGAACATCAGCGCGATGCGCCTGCCCAGCGTCCCGGCACCGAACACGGTGACCGGCCGGTCGCGGATCTGGTCGAATGTGTACGCGTACGGCATGACGGCTCACCTTTCGATCTTGCGCCCCAGAAGACCACCCGTTCTCCACCGCCGCAATTCCGCGTCCACGAGCGGGGGACCGGCTGCGTAGAATGCGGCGGTGGTCGAAGTTCGCGAGGTTCGCCGTCTCTGTTACGACTTCGCCCGTCGCACCGGCGGAACCTTGGCCGATTTCCGCGTCCCGTCGGGCACGCCGAACTTCTGGCAAGCCGTCATCGAGTACCCCGACCGCACGCTCTCGGTCGTCGCCGCGAACGACGCGCCGGTCGTCGCGCTCGCCCGCCCGCGGTCGTTCGACTTCGCGCCGGCTCGCGAATGGGGACCGCTCGAGTTCCTCGACGAGCCGGAACTGGCCGCGGTGCTGGCGGAAACGGAGCAGTTCCGGGTGCTCACGCCAGCCGATCTCGGACAGCCTTTCACCGCCGAAGACTGGCCGCACCTCACTCGGTCCGACATCGCGTACTGGAAACCAGCGACGGTCGGCGAGGCACTTTTCAATTATTGGGACTGACCTCCCGGATGCCGGTCAGCGGAAAGGTTCCGCCGCCGGACACCGTGACGGAGCCGGAGAACGCGTCCCCGTCGACCGCGCCGGTCACGCTCACCTCGAAACGCGCCGGGTCGGTCACCAGTGCCGTGAAGTCGACCTTCTGGCCGTCGACCGTTCCCGAAACGATGGGGACCGTGATCTTCAGCTGAGTGTCGAAAATGGACCCGGAAACCTTGGTGCCGTCGGTCGCGAGGTCGAGAAGGAGGTCTTTGCTTCCCGCCGGATGGGTGAACGTGATCTTCCACTTGCCGTCCGGACCGGTCTTCCCGCTGGCGGGCCGACTCTCCTGGTGCGGGGCGGCGACTGGCGCCGGAGGCTCGCCGAGCGCCGGTTGCCCGGCCTTCACCGGGACTCCCGCGGAATTCAGGAACCCCGCCATCATCCGGTAGTAGCCGACGAGGAACAGGATCTCGATGATCTCGGCGTTGTCGCGCGTCGCGGCGAGAGCGGCCCAGGTTTCGTCGGAGACAAAGACATTCGCGCACAGTTCATCGACGGCGCGCAGCACCGCGTCGTCCTCCGGAGCCCAGCTGGCGGCCGGATCGGAGAGGGCCGCGATCTCCGCCTCGGTCGCGCCGCCGCCAAGCGCGGCGGGTGCGTGATTGGCCCATTCGTACGGCGCGTCGCATCGAAGCGCGACGCGAAGGATCGCCAGTTCGCGGATCCGCGGATGCAGTTTCCCTTGGCCCAGCAGGTAACCGCCCAACGCGCCGGACGCCTGCATCAGTTCCGGCGCGCGGGCGAGAACCTGGATCACGGTGTCCGCGCCGAGTTTCGCCAGCTTTTGCTGTTCGGGAGCCAGCTCGTCGAGTTCGAGCGGCGGGATGCGGGGAGTCGTCGCGTGCGGCATGTTCAGTTTCCTTCCGCGGGCAGGCGGTCGAGTGCCGCCTGCGCTTCGTCGAGGCTGAGGAGCGGATGCGAGTAGATGTCGATCAGTGCGCGGGCGAGCAGGTTGTCGCCCGCCGGACTGAGGATGTCGACGCCGGCCGCGCGGGAAATATGCTGGTGCAGCACGGTGATCGACAACGCCATCGCGGTGCCGATCGCGGCGCGCACCTTGGGCTCGACCGTCGGCGGATCCGTCCGTTGCCGATCAGCGGCGACGAGCCGGCGCGTGCCCAGCTCGACCATTTCGTCGAACAACGGCGCGACGCCGCCTTCGACCAGCGCCCGGATGAGGTAGTCCCGGTACGGCCCGACGGCGATCCGCGCCGCCGCAACGGGATTCGCGGTGCCGCTGGCCGACAGGTCCTCCGGCACCTGGGCGTCGAGCTGGCGGAGGAGCTTGGTCAGGTGTTCGTCGCACGCCTCGCGAAGTGCCTGTTTGGACCCGAAATGGTGCCGCACCAAGCCCAAGGACACCCCGGCTTCGGCCGCGATGCCCCGGATCGTGGCGCGCTCGAAGCCGTGCTCGCCGAAATGCCGCATTGCCGCGTCGCGGATGCGGGCGCGGGCGGTCAGGTCACCGGGATCGGTCATGACGCCGTCGCTATACGCATGAACAATAGACTATACCCACGTATAGCCCGCGCGCCAGAGTGAAGCGCGCGAGAACGTCGTTGTCCCCGCGCTGGCGCTGGTCAGAACTGCTTTTCGCCGCCGTCGACGTAGATGTTCGCGCCGAGGATGAAGCTGCTCTGCTCGGACGCGAGGAACACCACGGCGTCAGCGACCTCGCGCGGCGTGCCCATCCGGCCGAGCGGAACCCGCGCCGCGAAACTCGCCCGCGCCTCGTCGACCTTGTCCGCGCCGACCGCCTTCTCCAGCACTGGCGTGTCGATGGTGCCGGGCGAAATCACGTTGACCCGGATGCCGCGGCCCTTCAGTTCGTTGGCCCAAGTCCGGGCGTAAGACCGGATCGCGGCCTTGGACGCGGAGTACGTTCCGAACGCCTCGAGCCCGTCATCCGCCCGGACCGACGAAGTCAGGATCACCGACGCCCCTTTGTTGAGCAGCGGCAACGCTTTCTGCACGGTGAACAGCGTGCCGCGGACGTTGGTGCCGAAAACCTGGTCGAAATGCTCCGCGGTGGTTTCCTCCAGACTGGCGAAGGAACCGGCGGCCGCGTTGGCGAAAACGATGTCGAGCCCCTTGCCGCGAGCGCGAACCGCGTCGTAGAGCCGATCCAGGTCGGCCGGATCGGCGATGTCACCCGCGACCGCGGTGACCGAACCGATGGTCTTGGCGGCCGGGATGTCGTCTGTCGCTGTGGTGGCCGAGTCGATGGTCTTGGCGGCCGGGACTTCGTCTGTTGCCGCGGTGGCCGAACCGATGGTCTGGGCTGCCGCGATATCGCCCGTCACCGTGGCGGCGAACGGATGGTCTTGGCGGCCGGGATGTCGTCTGTCACTGCGGTGGCCGAACCGATGGTCTGGGCTGCCGCGATGTCGTCCGCGACCGCGGTGACCGAACCGATGTTCTTGGCGGCCGCGTCCAGCGCGTCCCGGTTCCGGCCGGTGATGAAGACGTGCGCCCCCTCGGCGACGAGCCGCTCGGCCGCGGCCAGGCCGATCCCGCTGCTGCCGCCGGTGACCACTGCCGTCTTGCCCTCGAGCTGTCCCATGTGCTGACCTCCGGATAATTCGGTACCGATCGGTACTGAATCCGACCGTAGCACTTCCGGACCGATCGGTACCGAAGAGGTACGCTGGCGAAGTGACCAGTCCGGACAAGGCCCACATCGGCCGCCCGCGCGGCTTCGACGCCGACGAGGCTCTGCGGCGCGCCATGCTCGTGTTCTGGGAGCAGGGTTACGAAGGGGCCAGCCTGGCCGATCTGACCGGGGCCATGGGTATCACGAAGACCAGCATGTACGCGGCTTTCGGCAACAAAGAGCAGCTGTTCCGCAAGGCCTTGGCGCTCTACGACGAAGGCCCCGCCTCATACGGCCCACGGGCTTGGGCCGAGCCGACCGCCGCGAAGGTGGCCGCCGCGATCCTCAACGGCGCCGTCCGAGCGACAACCGATCCCGACTGCCCGCCCGGATGCCTGGGTGTCCAAGGCTCATTGGCGGCTGGCGAACTTGGCCATCCGGCCCGCGAATTGCTCGTTGAGTGGCGAAACGCCGCGCGCCGAGCACTCGAGAAGCGCTTCCAGCGCGCCATCGAGGAACACGATTTGCCCCCAGACGCCGACGCGGCACGGCTCGCCCGCTACATCATGACGGTCGCCTTCGGCATCGCCGTCGAAGCGGCCAGTGGCGCAACGCGGGAAGAGCTGCAAGAAGTCGCCGACACAGCCCTGTCCAACTGGCCTGCCCTTCAGCGCTTGCAATAAAGATTGACCGCGATGGTCATCCGCGCGCGAAACTCGTCGCGGTCCTTCGCGTCGTACTTGATCCCGATCGAGGTACTGATCAATGTCCCGGCGACGTCGGCAGGGGAGCGCCCACCGATCGCTTCGGTGACCAGCGCACGAAACCGCTTCGGATACTCAACGGCCATGCTGCCGAGCAAGTCGGGATTCGAGTCGATGAGCACACCGATCTCCGCGGCCATCGGCCCGACGTAACGACCGGCCCAGCAGTCGAACGCCTCGATCAGCCGCTCGCGCAACGGTCGCCGCGAATCGGCGAGAGCGAGCCGAGCTGCCTCGATGCTCCCCTCGAGCGAATGCTGCACGGCGGCGCGAAACAACTCCGGCTTGGACGAGAAGTAGAAGTACAGCCCAGGCCGCGAAATGTCCGCCGCCTTCGCGACGTCGTCCATCGACGCTTTGCGGTAGCCGTAGCGCGCGAACACCTCCAAGGCCGAGTCCAGTACCTGCGTACGCCGATCGCTGCCCATAGACACACTATACAAACAAAGTCCACTGCGTATAGTCGCGAGTGTGCCTCCCCTCTCCCTGATCCGCACGGCCTTCACCGCCACCAGCACCGCCGATGCCGTCGTCGCAGGCCAAAACCTCGCCGACGTCCACGCGATCGTCACCGGCGCCACGTCCGGCCTCGGCCGAGAAACAGCCCGCGCACTAGCCTCCGCCGGCGCGGACGTCACCCTGGCCGTCCGCAACCCCGCCCTGGGCGCGAGTGTCGCCGCCGACATCACCGCGACGACCGGCAACCATGCCGTCCGCGCCACCCACCTCGACCTGGCAGACCTAGCCACCGTCACCCGCTTCACCAACAGCTGGGACGGCCCGCTCCACCTGCTGATCAACAATGCCGGCGTCATGCTTCCGACCCTGGCCCGCACTCCGCAGGGTTGGGAATCGCAGTTCGCGACCAATCACCTAGGCCATTTCGCGCTGGCACTGGGCCTGCACGACGCCCTGGCCGCAGGCGCGAACCAGCGAGGAACGACCCGGATCGTCGCGCTGACCTCCGGCGCGCACATGTACTCACCCGTTGTCTTCGATGACCTCCACTTTACCCACCGCGCCTACGACCCCCAACTGGCTTACGGGCAATCGAAAACGGCCAACTCGCTGTTCGCCGTGGAAGCAACCCGCCGATGGGCAGCTGACGGAATCGTCGCCAACGCCGTCAACCCCGGCGGAGTTTCTACTGGCCTGCAACGAGATTTCACTCCAGAAATGAAGGACCACCTAGTCCGGCTGGAAGCCGCCGGAGTCTTCACGTACAAGACTGTCGAACAAGGCGCAGCCACCACTCTCGTCGCCGCGACCGCCCCAGAATTCGCCCATAATGGTGGCCATTACCTGGACGACTGCAACGAAGCCGCGACCGTCCCCGACGACGCCGCGTTGGCCGACAACAGCCACGCCGTCAAACGCTGGGCCCGCGACCCCGCTGCCGCCAGTCTGTTGTGGGAGGTCTCCCTGAACCTGATCCGCCAACACTGACCCCCACTGGGTGCCACTGTCCGCCCCCGTCGCGCGGCTCCGCCCAACGTGATGCCCTTCCTTGGCGAGCGTCGGCGGGGCGAACTGCCGAGCCGTAATCCCGGATCGTTCGGCCTCCGCCCGCACCCGCACAACGCGCGGGGCGCCCTGTCCCCCTCGCCGAATGGCGCTATCCCGCCGCGTCGCGCGACTCCTCCCACCGTGGTGCCGTTCCAGCCGCGAGCATCGACGAGCGGGCCGCCGTTCCGGATCGGACAGCCTTCGACCGCAGCCGCACGACGTCTCCGACCACGGCCTCACGACGTGTGAGGCCGGCCAGTTCCCCGCTGGATGGCGGTGTCCCGCCGCGTCGTGCGGCTGTTGCCACCGTGGTGTCATTCCCGTCGCGGCCATCGGCGGGGCGGACTGCCGGGCCACCGTCCTGGGTTGGTCAGCCTCCAGCCGACGCGTGGGGTGGGCCGTCCCCCTTGCTGGATGGCGCTATCCCGTCGCATCGCGGCTGCTTCCAGGGTGGTGCCGTTCCCGCCGCGAGCATCGACGGGCGGGCCGCCGTTCCGGGTTGGTCAGCCTCCAGTCGCACGACGCGTGGGGTGGGCCGTCGCTGCGCTGGATGGCATTGCCCGGCCGCATCAGGCGGTCGGCGCGCCCGTTTCCAGCGTGGTGCCGCTGCCGCGGCGAGCGTCGACGGTCGCGCTGCCAGACAGTAATCCCGGGTTGGTCTCCGACCGCAGCCGCACCAGCGTGGGGGCGATCCCCGCGCTGGACATCCCAACACAGTCACCGCAAAGCAGGTTATTTGTTGCCCCAGGGCGTTTCTCTGAGCCACCCGCCCGAGATCCGCTAGATTTCCCGCCGTGGACACGACAGGCGGGGTCGCGGATCTGTGGTTGTCATTGCGAGTAGCGGACACCATGGACCACAGCTCGGAGCGGACCGCGCTGCTCGCCGACGCAGTGCGAAGGGCCGACCGGCTGCGAGAACCGCAGGCCGCGTTCCGGTCCCGTCGAATGCTCGCCGACGCCTGCCGCCGCGACGGCCGCTGGGACCGGGTGCGCGACCTGGTCCACGAATGCCTCGACGCGTACGACCAGCGCCAGTGGCAGTTCGACCGCGACGACGAGGCCGAGCTGCTCGGCTGGTCCGCCTGGTGGGCCGAGTGCATGGTCGACTTCCCCGACCTCAGTCTCGAGGAAATCCATGCCGCCCTGCAGGGAGTCGCGCGCCGCTGCGCCGCAGCCGACTTGCCGCAGCACGAGGTCTACGCAGCACAGCGCGGAGTAGCCGCCCACCTCGGCGACTGGCCGACTGCCGACGACGCCCACCTGCGCTGGGTCGCCACCGCGCCGACCGGACAAGACGACCGGTGGCTGGACGTCACGACGATCGAGCACCATCTGTGCAAGGGAGAATCGTCGCGCGCCCGCCATCTCGCGGCCGCGATGCTGGAAAACCCCGCGTCCCTCGAAGATCCGCTCACGTTCGTCCGCTGCCTCATGCTCCTGCCGCTGGCCCGCGGAGGCGAGTGGGATTTGGCGGCCCTGACCTTCCGCCGAATCCGGCGCGCCACGTCCGGCGAATTCCTTTCTCCGGAACAACTCGGCTGGATCATTGAATTTTGCGCACTGACCGGCAACGCACTCGCCGGCATCGACTGGCTGGCTCCCATGGCAGGCTTCGAAACCCGGCAACGCCCCTTCGCCACCATGG
Organism: Streptomyces sp. AA4; assembly: GCF_000158875.1. NCBI lineage: Bacteria > Bacillati > Actinomycetota > Actinomycetes > Kitasatosporales > Streptomycetaceae > Streptomyces > Streptomyces sp. AA4. Next base: position 1,369,170 of record NZ_GG657746.1, read on the forward strand.
AATTCGCGGCCGCGGTGGCAGTACTAGCCCGAGAACTGGTACGCGCCGGCCGCGGCGACACCGTGCTGGATCTGGGCCCAGAAGATCCCAACACCGTCCCTCTGCACGTGCTCGCCCGCCGAACGCGCCGCCTCGCGCTGGACTTGGCCGACCAGTTCGACCGCCGCAACGGCAACACTTTCCAGGGCGATCGGATCCGCGCCCGCCTCGCCGCCGAACCGCTCACCGACTTCCTGCCGATCGACCCGACCAGCCGCCCACCGCTGAACCTGCTGCCGCCACCCGGACTGTCCGATGAGGACCTTCTCGCCCGCGCAGAATGGCACGACCTGCGCTGCGAGCCCGACGAAGCACGCGCCTGCCTGACAGTCGTCTCCGATGACCTCCCACCACACCTCCACGCACGCCTTATCGAGCTGCGCGCGAAGTTCTTCCAAAGCGACGAAACCGAACCAGCCCTGCGCCAAGCCATCGACGTCTACTACCAGCACGGCGACTACCCGCGCGCCCTGCTAACCGAATGCTGGCTCGGCCTATGGACAGCCCACACTGGCCGCCCCGCGAAGCACTGACGAATGCCGTCGCCGCAGTAGAACAATTGCGCCACTCCGGCGACGACACCAGTTGCGCCTGGGGCGAGTACTGGCTGGCCTATCTCCTTGCCAGCCAAGGCGAACACGCCGACGCACTAGCCGCCCTGGCCGGCGGCCAACAACACGCCGAGGCCGCCGCAGACCACTTGGCCCGAGGCACGCTCTTGATCCTCGACGCCACGCTACGCCCGTCACTGGCCACCGCGACGGCCGCGCTGGACGCCCTCATTACTGCGCGCGCACCGGAAAAAGCGCTGGAAGCACTACAACAACTCGCACACCATGATGGCTATCTGGAGGTCCTCGACACCATTCTATCCGCTCCGCCCCCAGAAATGCCCCGCCTGATCGGGCGAATGCGCTACCTCCGCGCCTGCTCCCAGCCAGACCTAGCGCACACCGTCGACGACTTCACCGAAGCCATCGGCCAAGCCGCCCTGCGCGGCGAGGACACCGCCGAACAATGGCAGCAGCTGGCCCAAGCCAATCACGCCGCTGGCCGCTACGAAGACGCCGTCGACGCCAGCCAACGCGCCACCGAACGCCTCGACCCGCGAAGCGACGCCCACGACCAAGCCGCCTACCTGCGCGCAGACAGCTATCGCCACCTAGGCGACCACCGCGCTGCCCTCCGCGAATACCGCCGCCTAGCCGACGGCGACGGCGCACTAGCCGCCCAAGCCTTCGTCGCTGGCACGGATCTGCTGGAACAACTAGGCATCACCGACTGGCCGAGCTAACCCCTTTCGGGCACCTGCCGCTCGTATCCTCAGATCTCGCCGCTTCCGCGAACTTCCGACTCAACAACTCCTGACAGGCACATCAACAAACGCAGGATCCGCCGCAGGACAAGCTAGCCAACGCCCTCGCTCCGCCTGCTTCCCATGTCCCACGCTCGGTCCGCGGCACATCCCGCCACCCGCCAGATCCCGAGCACCCAGCTTTCGCCACTAAACGGCGAAAGCGTCCTCCGCGTGAGCACTCCACCAATCGGTTCAGCTTGACCGCGCAGGTCAGGCCGTCGGCCGCCCCGCGCCCGCGTAATCGTCGCCCGGCTTCCGATACGGATGAACCTGCACCGCCTGCCCAGTCTGCGGCGCGTCGATCATCTGCTGATTCCCGATATACAGCCCCACATGATGGATCTTCGAAGCCGGCTCACCGTAGAAGATCAAATCACCCAACTGAGGTTCGCTCACATGGGCAACGCTGCGGAACTGCGTGTCCGCCGTCCGCATCAGCTTGACATCAGCGCTCGCATAGGCGGCAGTCGTCAGACCGGAACAGTCGAACCCGGGATCGGCGTCGCGAGTGCCATTGCCGCCCCAGACATACGGCAGCCCAATCTGATCGATCGCGAAGTCGACCGCAGTAAGCACCGCAGGATTGGGCGGCTGATCACTCTGCCCGACCGTGCCGTAAACGTTGGTCGTCGCAAGCGTCCGATGCAAGACGACCGGCGCCGGCTCCAACGTCGCGACGCCGTTCCACCAGTCAGTCGCCAGATCGCGGCCATTCGCGCAGAGCGCACGCCCAGCCGTCAGCGCCGAGTCGTCGATGTTCTGAATATCCGGCTTGCCGCCGGACGCACTGCGCTGAAACTTGCCCCACACCGCTGGGGAGAGCTGCAACGGCCCGGCAGCCCCCGGGGTCGAGACTGGTCGGTGATAGAAGTCGAAAACCTCCACCGTCCCCAGCGGTTTCGCGAGAGTCCCGTTTTCCCCGACTCGATTACCCTGCGCCCGCCCATGATCGCTGGCGATCTTCCCGATCGCCGCGAGTGTGATCCAAGACAGGTGACAGTCAGGCTGCTCCTTGCTGAGCGTGACAGTCGCCTGCGCGTACCCGTTCATCGCCCGCAACGGAATGTCCAGCCACTGACTAGTCCGCGACGCCCAAGCCCCAAACTCCCCAGCCCGCGGCACCCCAGCCTGAGTCGGCACGACCGACGTCGGCGCAGCGGACGGAACCGTCCCCGAAGCACTCGGAGTCAACGTGGCCGTCGCCGCGACATTCCCAGAATTCGCCTCGCCGCTGCCGCCGCCCGGCAAAACCCGCACCGCGACGACCAACGCCGCAACGACCACGACGACCGCCGCCAACGTCACCAAGGCCCGCCGATTCCGCGCGAGAAACCTCCGCCCCGCAGAACGCGCGCCCCCGCCGTCCTCCAACGCCCGAGACCCGTCGCCACTAACCGGCGACTCGCTGGTCAAGCCCGCGGAGCTGCCACCCGCTGGCGAAGCCGCACCCACGTCAGCTGTTTCGCCATTCAACGGCGACACCCTGGTCGACCCAGGATTTTCGCCCCCGGCCGACGAAACATCGGCCACCCCAGAAACATCGCCGCTCAGCGGCGACGCAGCAGCCACCTCAGCGGCGCCACCGCCCCGCGGCGACCCCTCAGCCCGCCCAGAACTTTCGCCACTCAGCGGCGACTCCCTGGTCACCCCAGGTTTTTCGCCACCCACCGACGCCGCTTCATCAACAGACACACGCAAGCCAACCGATTCGCCGCTCACCGGCGACGCCCCGTCCGTGACCGAAGCACGGGAACCAACCGATTCGCCACTGGCCGGTGACTTCCCACCCTCGTCCGAACTGCCCGCGCCAACCGGTTCGCCGCTCATCGGCGACGCCTCACTCCCAGCCGAACCACCGGCACTGACTGATTCGCCGCACGACGGCGATGCTCCATCCGCGGCCGAATCACGCGAGTCGACCAATTGGCCACTGACTGGCGACGTCCCGCCCTCATCCGAACTACCGGTGTCGACTGTTTCGCCGTTCAGCGGCGATGCTCCGCCCGTGGCCGAGTTGCTGGTACCGATCGATTCGCCGCTGACTGGCGAGTCTTCGCCGGTGATCGAGCCACTGTCGCCGACCGGCTGGCCGTTCACCGGCGACATTCCGCCTCCAGCCGAACTACCGTTGGCGATCGTTTCGCCGACGACCGGCGAGGCGTCGCCCGGAGCCGTGCCACCGTCGCCGACCGATTCGCCGTTCGCGGGCGACGCCGCATCCGCGGCCGAACCACCGTTGCCGATCGTTTCGCCGCTGACCGGCGAGGCCTCGTCCGCAGCCGAGCCACCGTCGCGAACCGTTTCGCCGCTGACCGGCGAGACCTCGCCCGTAGCCGAGCCACCGTCGCCGACCGATTCGCCATCCACCGGCGAAACTCCACCCTCAGCCGAACCACGCGAGCGAACCGATTCGCCACTCACCGGCAACGAACCCGACCCGCCAGGCCCCACACCGCTCTCACCCGCCGCCGAACCAGACGCGACCTGCGATTCGCCATTCAGCGGCGATCTCCCGGCCCCGTCCATCACCGGCCCCCGGCGAGTCTCGACAGCACGAACTCGCGCAGCACATCCAGCTCCGTATCCACCGCCACCTCGATCGGCCGTCCGGTGGACCTGGTGGGAACCGCCCGCCGGTCGACGATCGTCATGCCGCGCGTCGGGCCGACGCCGGAGTCGATGTCGACCGGGTAGGTCTCCGTGCGGAGGATGCCCGGGCGGATCGCCTCGGCGACGGCCACCGCGTCGTGCATGACGATGCCTTCGTAGCCGAGAACCTGGCGGTAATGCGCGAGATAGTCCGGAGTGAACGAGTCCAGCGCCTGCCCGATCGGTCCGGACGCGGCGAGTTTCGCCAGCCACGCGCTGTCCACCGCGCACCGGTGAGTGAGATCGAGGGGGACCATCACGCACGGAACGTCGTCCTCGGCGATCACGCGCCGTGCCGCGTCCGGGTCGGCCCAGATGTTGAATTCAGCGACGGCGGTCGAGTTGCCGAGGTTGATCGCGCCGCCCATCAGGACGATCCGCGCGATCTTCGAACGCACCCCAGGGTGGGCCGCGAGCAGGGCGGCGATATTCGTGAGCGGACCGATCGGCGCGATGGTCACCGGTTCGTCCGAGGCTTCGAGCAGCGAGACCATCAGGCTGACCGCGTCGGAATCCTCGAGCGGGCGGGTGGCGTCGGGCAGCGACGCGGCGTGCCCGGAGAGTCCGTCCAAGCCGTGGACCGTGCTCGCCCGGTGCGCCTCGCGGTAGAGGAGTGGCCGAGAGGCGCCCGCGGCGACCGGCACGTCCGGGCGGTCGCACAGTTGCAGCAGCCGGCGCGCGTTCGAAGTCGTCGTGGTCAGCGGTACGTTGCCGAAGACAGTCGTCACGGCCAGCAGGTCGACGTCCGCCGACCTCGCGGCCAGTGCGATCGCGAAAGCGTCATCGACGCCGGGGTCGGTGTCGATGATCAGCTTGGTGCCCATCCTGCTCCCCTTGCCTGTGGCCGACCGTCGCCCACAGGTTACGGTCAACGGCATGACGTCGATGTGGGGTGCGCCCGCGTTGTCGCGCGTGCGCGCCTGGCGGCGGGCCCGGCGGGACCCGCACCAGGCGAAGTTCCTGACGGCCGACTCGCTGCGCTGGATCCTGCGCAATCGCGCGTACACGCCGTGGTACCTCGTTCGCTACTACCGGCTGCTCAAGTTCCGCATCGCGAACCCGCACATCATCCTGCGCGGCATGCTGTTCCTCGGCAAGAACGTCGAGATCCACTGCCGTCCGGGATACGGCCGGATGGAAATCGGCCGCTGGGTGCACATCGGCGACGGCAACGCGATCCGCTGTCACGAGGGGTCCCTTCGCATCGGCGACAAGTCGGTGTTCGGGCGGCAGAACGTGATCAACTGCTACCTCGACATCGAGCTCGGCGCCGCCACGCTCGTCGCCGACTGGGTGTACATCTGCGACTTCGACCACGTGACCGCGGACATCCACGTGCCGATCAAGGACCAGGGCATCGTCAAGTCGCCGGTCCGGATCGGCCCGGACACGTGGCTCGGCACGAAGGTCAGCGTCCTCAAGGGCACTCGCGTCGGGCGCGGCAGCGTGCTCGGCGCGCACGCGGTGGTGCGCGGTGACATCCCGGACTACTCGATCGCGGTCGGTTCACCGGCCCGAGTGGTCCGAAACCGCGAGGACGACTACGCCGCGGATGCGGCCCGGCGCGAGGCTGTCGCCGACATGGCGCGCAAGGCGAACAAGGCGCTGCAGAAGACGCTCGGCGACAGCTGACTCCGACCCGGCCGCGCGTCCAGTTCCGTGGCGAAAATGGGCTGACAGCGTCGATAACCTCGCCTCATGAGCGAAGCCCTCGACCGACACGTCGCCGCCTTCAACAACCGGGATCTCCAAGCTCTCCTCGACGGCTTCACCGAGGACGCGGTCTGGATCACCGGCAGCAGCGTCGTGCGCGGACGCGACGAACTCACCGAGCTGTTCAGCGGTGCCATGGAACAACTTCTCCCGACGTTGAAGGTCGAGAACGTTCTCGCGGACGGTGACCAGGTCGCCGCCCAATTGACCGAGCGGCTCACCCATAACGGCGAGGACCACGTTTTCGCCATCGCGGGCTTCTACCGGCTGTCCGGAGACCGCATCAAGTCGGCGAAGATCTACCGCGAGGGCAGCGCGGAACTCGACTGAACGCTGTTGCCGTTTTTTGGCGAATCTCGCTGACCTGCGAAGATGCGGGCCTGTGAAGCTCGATTGCCGCTCGAAGGCAGAGAACGAACTGCCTGAACGCCCTCCACCCGACGCAGCGGGGGAGGCGGATCCCACCTCGACTTTGCCGCTACGCAGTCGATGAAGATGTCTTCACTGAGGTGTACTCGGCGTGATCAGCACGGTCACAAGCGAGCGAACTGTTCAGTGTGGTGGGAGTCGAGCAACCGGGCGAAAGCTTCTCGGCCGGGAACGCCGAGACCACCTTCGTGCCGGGCACCCGTAGCTCGTGCCAGGCGCATGCCTCCATTAGCAAACCTCGCCAAGCCGCGGCTGCGCGCGCGAGTCAGACCGCCGCGCCGAGAGAAGCCCGAACTCAGCGGCACCTCAGAGCAGGAAGTGGAACAACGGACTCCCCGGCTCCACCCGCTCCACCTGCAGCGGGCTCTTCTCCAACCGAGCCAGCAGCCCAGGCAGGTCGGCACGCCGCGGGATTTCGACGCCGATCAGCGCCGGGCCGATCTCCCGGTTGTTGCGCTTCACGTACTCGAACCGCGTGATGTCGTCTTCAGGCCCGAGGATTTCGTCGAGGAATCGCCGGAGCGCGCCGGGTTCCTGCGGGAAGCTGACGAGGAAGTAGTGCTTCAGCCCCTCGTGCATTAGCGAGCGTTCGAGGATTTCGCTGTACCGGCTGACGTCGTTGTTGCCGCCGGACACGATGCACACCACCGTCTGTCCGGGCTCGACCTGCACGCTCGTTCCGAGCGAGGCGGCCGCGAGCGCACCCGCGGGTTCGGCGATGATGCCGTCCGATTGGTACATCGACAGCATTTCCGTGCACACCGCGCCCTCGTCGACGGACGTCAGTTCCGCGCCGCTGTCCCGGATCAACGGGAACGTCACCTGGCCGGCCTCGCGCACCGCGGCACCGTCCACGAACGGATCGACCGCGTCGATCCGCACCGGTTCGCCCGCTTCGAGGGCCGCCGCCATGCACATCGCGCCTGCCGGTTCGACGCCGACGACCCGGATGTCCGGATGCCGCTCGCGAACCCAGGTCGCGATCCCGGCCAGCAAGCCACCGCCGCCGACCGGTACCACCAGGACGTCCGGCACGAAGCAGAGCTGCGAAACCACTTCGAGCGCGACAGTGCCCTGACCGGCAACAGTGCGGACGTCGTCGAACGCCGGCACGAGCGTCGCGCCAGTGCGATGGGCGTCGTCTTTAGCCGCGGCGAAGGCGTCTTCGTAAGTCTCGCCGACAACTATGACCTCGATGTGCGCGCCACCGAGCGCCGCGATGCGTTCACGCTTCTGCCGAGGCGTCGTGCCCGGCACGTACACGCGACCGTTCGCCCCTAAACGGCGACACGCGTACGCGACGCCTTGTGCGTGGTTGCCCGCGCTCGCACATACGACGCCGCGCGCCCGCGTCTCCGCGTCGAGCTGCACGATGAAGTTGTACGCGCCGCGGATCTTGTACGAGCGGACCGTCTGCTGGTCTTCGCGCTTAAGCCAGACGCGCGCGTCCACGCGGGACGAGAGACGCGCATTGGGCTCGAGGGGCGTGCGTGTGACCACGCCCGCGAGCCGTTCGGCGGCCTGCTCGACCAGTTCTGCGTTCACCGTGTCGATGTCGTGCACTCGGGTGAATGTACTTCGCACCCGGTGAACACGTCCGGGGCACTCATGTCACTGGCCGCGTTCACGTCTTCGGCACCGCCGGGTAGGGGACGAACGTGCTGGTGTTTTCGTCCACTGTGAGCGGTTTGCCGATCGCCGGAAACGCGCGTTGCGAACAAGCGGGCCGGTCGCACACCTTGCACCCCATGCCGATCGGCGTCGCGGCGGCGGGTTCGTCCAGGTCAAGGCCGGTCGAATAGATCAACCGCCCAGCGTGCCGGAGCTCGCAGCCGAGGCCGACGGTGAACGTCTTGCCCGGGCTGCCGTACCCGCCGATGTTGCGCGACACCGTCCGCGCGACCCAGAAGTACCGCTTGCCGTCCGGGAGCGCCGCGATCTGCGTGAGGATCTTGCCCGGCGAGGTGAAGGCCTCGTAGATGTTCCACAGCGGGCAAGCCCCGCCGACGCGCGAGAAGTGGAAACCCGCCGCCGACTGGCGTTTCGACATGTTCCCGGCGCGGTCGACCCGCACGAACGAGAACGGCACGCCGCGCTGTTTTGGCCGCTGAAGAGTCGACAGCCGGTGGCAAGTGGTTTCGAAACCGACGCCGAAGTGGTCGCAAAGCCGCTCGATGTCGTACCGGAACTCCTCGGCCGCGGCCAGGAACGGGCCGTAGGGCAGGATCAGCGCGCCCGCGAAGTAGTTCGCCAGGCCGACGCGCGCGAGCGTCCGCGCGGCCGGTCCGGAAAACGCCCACGAATCGGCGAGTTCGGTGATCAAGTCGTCGTATTCCAGCAACGCGATCTGAGACGCCATCCGGAACGCCTGCTGCCCGACCCGGAGGCTCGGGGCCAGTCGCAACACCCGCGTCGCCGGCTCGTACCGATGCTGTTCACCCGCGGACTCGTTGATGCCCTCGTTCGTCACGTCGACGCCGTAGCGCTGCCACAGCCGTTCCTTGAGCGACCCGAGCACCGACCCGCGCCGCAGCGGGATCTGCGCGGCCATCTTCTCGGCCCGCTCGTCCAGTTCGGCGACGTAGTTCTCCCGCTCGTAGAAGAAGTCGCGGACCTCCTCGTGCGGCAGCGGCGCGGCGGCGCTCCCGTGCAGGCCGAGGCCGTTTTCCGTGGTCAGCGCGGCCGTGCTCTCGACCGCGTTGCGGTAACTGCGGTGCAGCTTCACCAGCGCCTGCGCGATGGACGGCAGGTTGCTGGCCAGCTCGTTCAGTTCGCTCGTGGTCGCTTCGACGCCCACGGCCTCGTCGAGCAGGGCTTCCTTGACGTCGGCGACGAGCTGCGAGGTGTCGTTGTTGGCGAAAAACTCCGTGTCGACGCCGAACGCCTGCGTGATCCGCAGCAGCACCGGCACGGTCAGCGGGCGCGAGTTGTGCTCGATCTGATTGAGATAACTGGGTGAGATCTCGAGCACACGGGCGAGATCCGCCTGGCTCATCGACCGGCTCTCGCGCAGATGCCGCAACCGCGCTCCGGCGAAAGTTTTGTCCATGAGTGCTCCGTCCGGCCGGAAGGTTTCCGGGCCTGAACGATTACGTGAACGATCAAGCCCGCGAATTTTCGCTGCGGTTGCGAACAGCTGATTCGCAACCTTTGCAGCATGCTAGGCAATCTTCGCAGAAATTGGCAAATTGGAGCGGTAGACCAGGTTTTCCCGCTCGTGTCAGTGTCGTGACCAGGCAAGGCGAGCAATCGCAAACTTCGCAACACGGGAGAGTCCGATGACCGAGCAGGCCAATCAGCTCGAGCAGGCGGCGGCCGAGCTGGCCGAGCAGTGGAAGACCGACCCCCGCTGGGCGGGTGTCCAGCGGACCTACTCCGCCGCCGACGTGGTGAAGCTTCGCGGTTCTGTCGTCGAAGAGCACACCCTCGCCCGCCGCGGCGCCGAGAAGCTGTGGGAGCTGCTGCACAGCGAGGACTACGTCCACGCGCTGGGCGCGCTCACCGGCAACCAGGCCGTGCAGCAGGTGCGCGCCGGCCTGAAGGCCATCTACCTGTCCGGCTGGCAGGTCGCCGCCGACGCCAACCTCGCCGGCCAGACCTACCCGGACCAGAGCCTCTACCCGGCCAACTCGGTCCCGGCCGTCGTCCGCCGCATCAACAACGCGCTGGGCCGCGCGGACCAGATCAACTGGGCCGAGGGCAACGGCGACATCGACTGGTTCGCCCCGATCGTCGCCGACGCGGAAGCAGGCTTCGGCGGTCCGCTGAACGCGTTCGAGCTGATGAAGGGCATGATCGCGGCTGGTGCCGCGGGCGTGCACTGGGAAGACCAGCTGGCGTCCGAGAAGAAGTGCGGCCACCTCGGCGGCAAGGTCCTCATCCCGACCAAGCAGCACGAGCGCACCCTGAACGCCGCCCGTCTCGCCGCCGACGTGCTGAACGTGCCGACCCTGGTCGTCGCCCGCACCGACGCGCAGGCCGCGACCCTGCTGACCAGCGACGTCGACGAGCGCGACCGCAAGTACCTCACCGGCGGCCGCACCTCCGAGGGCTTCTACGAGGTCAACAACGGCATCGAGCCCTGCATCGACCGCGGCCTGGCCTACGCGCAGTACGCCGACCTGCTGTGGATGGAGACCTCCACGCCGGACCTCGAGGTCGCCCGCAAGTACGCCGAGGCGATCAAGGCGCAGTACCCGGACCAGATGCTGGCCTACAACTGCTCGCCGTCGTTCAACTGGAAGAAGCACCTTGACGACGACACCATCGCGCGGTTCCAGCGCGAGCTCGGCGCCATGGGCTACAAGTTCCAGTTCATCACGCTGGGCGGTTTCCACGCGCTGAACTACTCGATGTTCGACCTGGCGCACGGCTACGCCCGCAACGGCATGAGCGCCTACGTCGACCTGCAGGAGCGCGAGTTCGCTTCGGAGGAGCGCGGCTACACCGCGACGAAGCACCAGCGCGAGGTCGGCACCGGCTGGTTCGACCTGGTGTCCACCGCGCTGAACCCGGAGAGCTCGACCACCGCGCTCAAGGGTTCGACCGAAGAAGACCAGTTCCACTGACGCATCCCGCGGGCCGGCGATTCCGGTCGCCGGCCCGCCCCTTCCCTTTCCCCCTTCGCGGAGGTACGAGATGGCTGACACGTTGAACACCCGCATCGAGGTCACCGGGCCCGCCGATGGCCGCTTCGCCGAGATCCTCACCCCGGCCGCACTGGACTTCGTAGCCAAACTCGACAACACCTTCGCCGGACGCCGCCGCGAACTCCTCGACGAGCGCCGCCGCCGTCGCGAGCGGCTGCAGTCGGGGGAGGAGCAGCTGGACTTCCTGCCCGAGACGCGGTCGATCCGGGCGGACGAGAGCTGGCACATCGCCCCCGTCGCCCCCGGTCTGGAGGACCGGCGCGTCGAGATCACCGGCCCGACCGACCGGAAGATGACGGTCAACGCGCTCAACTCCGGCGCGAAGGTGTGGCTGGCGGACTTCGAGGACGCGACGTCGCCGACCTGGCACAACGTCATCGACGGCCAGCTGAACCTGTTCGACGCCATCCGCCGCAACATCGACTTCACCACCGAGGCGGGCAAGCGCTACACGATCGGCGACGACCCCGCGACGATCGTCGCCCGCCCCCGCGGCTGGCACCTGGTCGAGAAGCACATCCGCATCGACGGCCGCCCGGTTTCGGCGAGCCTCGTGGACTTCGGCCTGTACTTCTTCCACAACGCCCGGCAGCTCCTGGCGCGCGGCAGCGGCCCGTACTTCTACCTGCCGAAGCTGGAAAGCCACCAGGAAGCGCGCTTGTGGAACGACGTGTTCCTGCTGGCGCAGAGGGAACTCGGCATCCCGCGCGGCACCATCCGCGCGACCGTGCTGATCGAGACGATCACCGCGGCCTTCGAGATGGACGAGATCCTCTACGAACTGCGCGAGCACGCAGCCGGCCTGAACGCCGGACGCTGGGACTACATCTTCAGCGTCATCAAGAACTTCTCCGCGCACGGCGCCGACTTCGTGCTGCCGGACCGCGCCCAGGTGACGATGACGGTCCCCTTCATGCGCGCCTACACCGAACTGCTCGTCAGCACCTGCCACCGTCGCGGTGCGCACGCGATCGGCGGGATGGCGGCGTTCATCCCGAGCAAGGACCCGGTCACCAACGAGAACGCGCTGGAGAAGGTCCGCCAGGACAAGGAACGCGAGGCCGGCGACGGCTTCGACGGCTCGTGGGTCGCGCACCCCGGCCTGGTCCCGGTGTGCCGCGAGGTGTTCGACCGCGTGCTCGGCGGCTGGCCGAATCAGCTCGGCAAGCTGCGTGAAGACGTGCAGGTCGACGCTTCGGACCTGCTCGACGTCGCGAGCGCCGGCGGGGAGGTCACCGAAGCGGGCGTGCGGGCGAACATCAACGTCGCCCTCCGCTACATCGACTCCTGGCTGCGCGGCACCGGTGCCGCCGCGATCCACAACCTCATGGAGGACGCCGCGACGGCCGAGATCGCGCGGTGCCAGGTGTGGCAGTGGATCCGCAACGGCACGAAGCTCGAGGACGGCACGGCGCTGACCCACGAGCTGGCCGTCGAATTCCTGGACGACGAACTGGCGAAGGTCCGCACGGACCTCGGCCCGTCGGCCCGCCTCGACGACGCCCGCGCGATCTTCACCGAGACCGCCCTCGGCGAGAAGCTGCCGAGCTTCCTCACGACTGTCGCCTACGCCCGCTACCTGACCGAGCGGTGACAGGCTCCGGTCGCCAGTGACCTGACCACCGGCGACCGGTTACCCCGCACCACATTTTGGGATGGTGCTGGGACGGGTCCGGTGGCGGAGGCTCCCCGCCACCGGACCCGGGTCTTTCCGGACCCGCGCTCTTTCGCCACTCCGAGGCGAGGGCGCGGGTTTCCGGTTTTCGCAGGGTGTCCGCTGAGCTGGGTTGAGCGTCGGCCTGCTTCTGCGCACGCTCGGCCTATGCCCGGTACCCAAGGCCCGGCGGAATCTCGGGCGCTGCTCCGAGCCGCGTTGCCGTTGCCGCTCAGTGGCGAATCCCTGCACAAGGCCAGGTTTTGTCGGCTCCGCAGGCCCCTCGTTCGGACCTCCAGGTGGTTCGTCTGCCGTTTCGCTCCCGACGCCTGATCGCACCGAATCAGCGCGTCCCGCGCCGAGGCCATTCCACGCAGGCCGCGACCGCTCCGTTCAACCGGCGCCCAGGCACGAGCGGAACCCAACCGTCGCGCTCACCAAACGGACCCATCCAGCCGCGAGCCCGATCGCTCGCTCGGTCCAGCCGCTGATGCGAACGACCTGCACCGACCTCTCCGAATCCGACCTCGTGCCCGTCCGAGCCGCCGTTGCCGCCCAGTGGCGAATACCTGGTCAACACCTCCTTTTGAGCATCGATCGCCGAGCTGTCCACCACAGCCCGCTCCCACACCAGCCCCCCGGCGCCTTTCCTCCCGCGCGGCGGCCCTCTTGCTTATTTGATTCGACATACATATATTGCACATGTAACTACCTGGGGGAGCGTCGCCGGCGAGGGCGCCGTGCAGCTTCCGACCTCACTCGCACCCGGAGAAACCATGCATTGGCTTTACCTCGGCATCGCTGTGTTCTTCGAGATCGCCTTCGCGCTCGGAGCCAACGCCACGGACGGGTTCACCAAGCTGTGGCCGTCGGTGTTCACGCTGGTCATGGCGGCTGGCGGCATCTTCTTCCTGAGCCGCGCCCTGCTGACCCTCGACGTCGGCGTCGGCTACGCGATCTGGACCGGTCTCGGCTCGGTCGGCATCGTGCTGCTGGGCGCGCTGATCTTCAAAGAGAAGCTCAACTGGCGCAAGCTCATCGGCTTCGGCCTGGTGATCTGCGGCATCGTCGGTCTCCAGCTGACCGGTGCCTGACTCTCGACTTCCCGTTCCCGAAAGGATCTTCGCCGTGTCCGTTCAACCCGAAGCCGCACCAATCACCGCACCGGAGAAGACACAAACCACCCGCCGTGCCTGGGGCATTCTTCTCTTCGCCGGAGTCTGCGAAATCGCGTTCGCCGTCAGCACGGACGGCAGCCGCGGCTTCACCAACTTGCCGTGGTCAATCGCCACCGTGATCACGGCCGCCGCAACGATTTTCACGCTCAGCCTGGCCCTGCGCACCATCGACGTCGGCGTCGGCTACGCGGTCTGGACCGGCATTGGCGCGAGCGGTGCCGCGATCTTCGGCGCGATCATCTTCGGCGAAAGTCTGGGACCGCTGCGAATCCTGTTCCTCGCAGTGATCATCGCCGGCGTCATCTGCCTCAAACTCGCCGGCGGCTCAACCGATCCGGCGAAAGCCGACGACTGACCGTACCCAGCCCGACGCCCCACGGAAGTCGAACCTGCTCAATCCCGACTACCGGCACCGTGGTCCGTCATTACGCTACCCCGACGCGGCACCGTTGTTCGCGACGAACTTGGAGGCCAGCCAATGCCCATGGCGACTGTCAACGACCGCCCGATCTTCTTCGCCGACACCGGAGGAGACGGACCGGCCTTGCTCCTGGGACACGGCTACTTCCTGGACCACTCAACGTTCTCGTCGCAAGCAGCGGCGCTCGCGCCGGAGTGGCGCCTGGTCACCTGGGACGCCCGCGGCCACGGGCAAACCCCGGACGACGACCCCGGCACGTCATACACCTATTGGGACCAGGCCCGAGACGCGCTAGGCCTGCTGGACCACCTGGGCATCGAACGCGCCGTCGCAGGCGGACTCTCCCAAGGCGGGTTCACCGCGTTACGAATCGCATTGCTGGCACCAGAACGAGTCGCAGGTTTGGTGCTGTGGGACACCGAAGCAACTCCGTGCGACCCAGCCGACAAGGCAGCCTACGGCGCCATGTTCGCCGCCTTGCGCGAATACGGCCCGATTGACGACCTCATCGGACCCCTGTCGACACGGCTGCTCGGAGAATCCGACCTGCGCGACGAGCTACGTGCCCGATGGCGAGCAGCACCCACCTTGCCACTAGGCCCGGCCGCACACTGCCTGCTGGAACGAGACGACGTCTCAGCCCGCCTGAACGAAATCACCTGCCCAACACTGCTGATGTGGGGCGAGCAAGACGTTTCCCTTCCGCGCGACCGCATGGACTTGCTGAGCGAACGCCTCCCGAACGCCAGCGAGGTCCACGTAATCCGCGGCGCGGCCCACACCCCGGCCCTGACGCATCCAGAGCAGGTCAATCCTCTGCTGCACCAGTTCCTGCGGACGTTGGCCTGACCGATCCCCGCCGTCCAAATCCTTGCGCAATCCAGCCCACCGCGTCCTCCCGGCAGCCCAATGCCGCGCAGGTCAACGACGAACTCCGAACAACAAGAGGCCAGGTGATCGTCCAATTGCATGCACGCACATGTGCTATACAAGAGGTCTCGGCATCACTTCTCGATGCCGGACAAGGCTTTGCCGGAGAGGTCGTTAGCGTGACCACCACCCCTTCCCCTGGCCGCAAGCAGACAGGGGCGAAACTCACCAGCCTCGGCGCGATGTGGCCCCGCATGATGGCCCTGCGCAGCCGCATCGACCACGAGGTCGAACAAGCCTTGCAACGGCAGCTGCACCTGGGCTTCTCGGAATTCGTCGCTCTGATGTCGCTCGCCGATCGCCCCGACGGCGAACTCCGCATGCAGGAACTCGCGGACGCGACGTCGCTCAACCAGAGCTCCGCGACCCGCTTGGTCGGCCGACTCGAGCGTACCGGCCTGACCGAACGACGGCTATGCGAATACGACCGCCGCGGCGTCTACACCGGAATCACCGACGCCGGACGCGTCGCGTTGCGCAAAGCCGTCCCGGTCTACGAAGCAGCCCTGGCGAGCGCGTTCGACCGTGTCGCGGCGGACCCCGACTACCGCGACCTCATCGCGGCCGTCGATCCCCGCTGACAAGCGCCCTGACCAGGTATTCGCCACTGAACGGCGAATCTCGCTGACCGTCGGAACTCAGCACGCGCCCTACACTTCGAACGCGTTGCCAGTCGCGATCTTCGGCCGACCCAATTCTACCGGCTCGCCGACGCGAGCCCGCCGATAGACCTCGACGGTCGCTTCCGCGATCCGCCCCCAGTCAAAGTCCGCGCCAAGCCGGGCCTGCGCCGCGCGTGCACGCCGGGCCGCCGCCGGAACGTCGCTCAAGACCGTCACCACCGACGAGGCGAGGCCAGCGACGTCCCCCGGCGCGAAGGCCAACCCGGTCTCCCCGTCGATGACAACCTCGCCGAGCCCGCCCGCAGTCGATGCCACCAGCGGCGCTTTCGCCGCAGCAGCCTCCAACGCGACGATCCCGAACGGCTCGTACCGGCTAGGCAGCACGACCGCATCGGCCGCGGCGAGGAGAGCGCGCAGGT
The DNA here is from genome assembly GCF_000158875.1 of Streptomyces sp. AA4. Taxonomy (NCBI): domain Bacteria; kingdom Bacillati; phylum Actinomycetota; class Actinomycetes; order Kitasatosporales; family Streptomycetaceae; genus Streptomyces; species Streptomyces sp. AA4. The sequence continues at coordinate 1,385,231 of NZ_GG657746.1, forward strand.
CGCGGTCGGAGAGATGACCGACGAAGTCCACCGCGCGGCGAATCCGCAGCTTGCGAGCCTGCGCGACAAGCTCGTCGTGATGTCGCCCTTTTCCGGCGACGACCACCCGGGTCCCCGGGAACCGGCGGCGAATCCGGGGCAACGCCGCCAGCAGGTCTTGCACGCCCTTTTCCCACTCCAACCGGCCGAAGAACAGCAGGAAGGGAGCCCCGTCCGGACTGTGCTGCTCCCGCATCCTCGCGACTTCGCCGGATGACACGCGCCAGCTGCGACCTTCGATGCCGTTGTGGATCACCGCGACGTCGGCCGGGTCGATCTCGAAGAGATGCGCGACCTCCTTGCGCATCGCCTGCGAACAGGTGATCACCGCGTCAGCGCGGTTGGCCAGCCACCACTCGACCGAATGCACCTGCTGGTTGAGCGGATGCGACAGCCACCCCGAGTGCCGGCCCGCTTCGGTCGCGTGAATCGTCCCGACGAGCGGCACCCGAGCAGCCTCGGCGACTGCGATCGCCGGATGCGTGACCAGCCAGTCGTGCGCGTGGACGACGTCGGGCTGCCACGTGCGCAGCAAATCCTGCGCCGCCCGGATCATGGCGTGCCCCATGGCGAGCGTCCACGCCACGAGGTCCCGCTCGAAAGTCAAGTGCATCGGGTCCTCGGCCACGCGAACGACCCGAACCCCCTCGATGACCCGATCGCTGCGCGGATGCGTCGACGCGTCGGTGCCCGCAGTGTGCCGGCAGAGGACGACTACGTCGTGGCCCTGCTGCGCGAGATGCCTCGCCAGCGCGTGAACGTGCCGGGCCAGGCCGCCGATGACCACCGGCGGGTACTCCCAGGACAACATCAGCACGCGCATGGCCCGAGGTTACTCGCCAGTCGCTTACCCCGGGGCGGCCGCCCGAACGACCGGTGGAAAGCCCCGTCGCCGCCCGAGGAAAACGTGCCGGTACACGGAAGGATCCGCTGGTCAGAGCGTTTCGCCAAAAAACGGCAACAGCTCCGCCTGGCCAGTGGGCCGGCCCGCGGTGGACGCATCACCGCAGCTCAGCCCCCTTCCCGGACGGTGACGACCGGTCAGACTGAATCGCGAGCTTCCTGCTACGGCCACCTGCCGCGATCAGTGACCCTCACATCTCAGCACTTCCCTCTGCGCCGAAGGTCCGCTACCAGCGGCTGACCAGCTATTAGCCACTGAGCGGCGAAAGCTCGCCGACGACAGCTCGGCTGCTTCACCTGGGGAAGTTCCACCGAGGACCTGTGGCCAGCTATCGACCGCGGACAGCCGACAAGATCGATGTGCAACATCTCTTCCCCTGCTGTCCGAACAGCCCTCGAGCTATGCCGCGGACCGCGATTCTCTGCCACCATGACCGTTGATGACTCCCACAGAGCCCGAATGGAAGCGCGCGGATCCGCCGCTGACCACCCCGTGGACCGATCGAGTCGACCCCGCCGCGGTGCTGCCCGAATACCCGCGCCCCCAGCTTCGCCGATCGGAATGGCTGAACCTGAACGGCATCTGGGAGTACGCAGGATGGCCTGCTTCGCCCGCGGAGCCGCGACCAGTCGGGTACAGCGAGCGCATCCTGGTTCCGTTCGCACCGGAATCGGCGCTCTCGGGAATCGGCCGACGCGACGAAGTGCTGTGGTACCGGCGATTGTTCGAGGTCCCGGAAAGCTGGAGCGGGCGACGGGTCTTGCTGCATTTCGGTGCAGTCGACCAGAAAGCCGAGGTGCGGGTCAACAACCAGTCGGTGGTCACCCATGAGGGCGGGTACACGTCGTTCTCCGCGGACATCACGGACGCGCTCCGTGCATCAGGACCGCAGGAAATTACCGTTCGCGCAGAGGACCGCACGGACATCGAGCCGTACCCCATCGGCAAGCAGCGCAACGAACCTGGCGGTATCTGCTACACCCCGACGTCGGGAATTTGGCAGACCGTGTGGGTCGAGCCCGTGCCGAACGAGCGCATTTCCTCTCTGGAGATCGCCTCGGACGTGACGGGCGTGTCAGTGTTTCCGCAGGTCACTGGCGGTGCCCAGGTGGAGTTGATCGTTTCGCCGCCAAACGGCGACGAGGCAGCGCGCGTCCGGGGCACCGCCGGCGCGCGGCTGCGGGCAAACCTTCCGGAACCACATCCGTGGTCGCCTGACGATCCGTTTCTGTACGACATCACCGTCCGGCTCCTGGATGCGCACGGTGATGTGCTGGACGAAGTCGCCAGTTATTGCGGCCTGCGAACGGTAGAAATTGTCCCGGATGTCGACGGACGGCCACGGATCGCTCTGAACGGCAGGATCACCTTCCTGCACGGACCACTCGACCAGGGCTACTGGCCGGACGGCGGTTACACCGCGCCGACAGACGAGGCGCTCCGGTTCGACCTCGAGAAGGCGAAGGAACTCGGGTTCAACCTGGTCCGCAAGCACGTCAAGGTCGAGCCCGCGCGTTGGTACTACTGGGCTGATCGGCTGGGTTTGGCCGTCTGGCAGGACATGCCGTCGCTGGTCGTCTCGTTCGCCGGACCGCCCGGGCACGCGCCGGACCCGCTGCCCGAAGGACAACAGCGGTTCGAGGCCGAGCTGCGGGAAATGGTCGCGCAGCTGCGCAATGTCACGTCGATCATCGCCTGGGTGCCGTTCAACGAAGGCTGGGGAGAATTCGACACGGCCCGGATCGCGGCACTCGTGAAAGAACTCGACCCGGCTCGGCTCGTCATCGCCAACAGCGGAGTGAACTGCTGTTTCTCCCGACCGGACACTGGTGCTGGCGACATCTACGACGATCACACGTACGTCGGGCCGGGGGAGCCGCACGAGGGGGACCATCGCGCACTGGTGGACGGCGAATACGGCGGCCTGGGCTTGATCCTCGACGGTCACGTTTGGCCAGGTCCGCCCAATGCCTATGAAATGACGACCGATTCCGCGCATCTCACGCGCCGGTACGCGGAGGTCAGCGAACGCCTCGAAGGGCTGGTTTCCGACCTGGGATTGTCTGGTGCGATCTATACTCAGACCACTGATGTAGAGAACGAAGTGAACGGCCTTCTCACCTACGACCGCAGAGTTCGGAAGCTCGACTTCGCCGACGCCGCCAGCCACAACCGAGCGGTGATCGCGCGTGGTTCGCACCCCGAGGTGAAGACCGCTGCCGACCTGGCTGGCGAGGCTTCGGACGGCCGTTGACCTGCGATTCGCCATTGAGCGGCAACACAAGATATGCAGTCCCGGCACGGGGGACTGCGGCCTGGGGGACGAACCAGGCCGGCTTGAGATTCGCCGCTCATCGGCGAAAGGCTGGTCGGCGGCGTATTGAAGCTGACGAGATGTCGTCCAGGTCCGGCAAGCTGCTTCACCGTCGCGGGTCAGCGGCTACAGCGCCGTGGCGACCGGTGATGTCTGATTTGCCTTGAGCGGCGACTGCATTCTGGGCTGGCGACACAGGGCTGACGTTGTGCTGCGCGGCGACGTCGGCTCGCGGTGCCTCATGTTCGTTGGTTGCCAGTTGCCGATAAGGTGCGACGACGCCGCATGCGAGCAGAGGCCGAGGGACGCTCGAACTTTCGCCACTGAACGGCAACGGCGGAACCCGCAGCTAGCGAGGTCGCCTCGCGGGTAGGCAGAGTGCGTCCCCTGGCAATCGCCGAAAAACGGCAAATGCTCTCCGGCCGCGATAAACGCTGGCCGGAGAGCAGGATCGAAGCTCAAGCAGGCAGAGCCGCTTCGATGGCGGCAACGATCGTCTCGTCTTCAGGCTCCGTACGCGGACGGAAGCGACCGAGCACCTCGCCGTCCGGGCTGATCAGGAACTTCTCGAAGTTCCACTGCACGTCGCCGGCTTCGCCCTCCGCATCCGGAGTTTCCGTGATGCTCGCGTAGAGCGGGTGCCGACCTTCGCCGTTGACGTCGATCTTCTCGAACAGCGGGAACGAGACTCCGTACGTGGTGGAGCAGAACGTCTGGATCTCCTCCGCGGTACCTGGCTCCTGGCCGGCGAACTGGTTGCACGGGAACCCGACGACCGAGAAGCCCTTGTCGCCGTAGCGTTCCTGCAGGCGCTCCAAACCGGTGTACTGCGGCGTCAACCCGCACTTCGACGCCACGTTCACCACGAGCAGCGTCTTGCCGGCCAGCGGTCCGTCGAGAGTGGCGTCTTCGCCGGACAGGGTCTTGAGGGGCAGGTCGCGGATTCCCATGGAATTCCCTTCGATCGTCATGCGCGAGGACGCCGCAGGGCGCGGGCGTCCAGATGTCCGAACGGGCCGTCGGCCCGGCGGTATTCCTCGGCCAGGGCAAGCGCGCGAGCACGATCTCCGCTGCGCAACAACCCGGCGAGGGCGTCGAACCTTTCGGTGTGCACCCGGGCACGGCGGCGGGCGTAATCGGCGGCGGAGTCTTTGGTGACCATGAACGCCCAGTCGCTGGACAGCGCCATCATCGCCTCAGCGACGGCTTGATCGGCAACGGTGTCGCGAGTGGTCCCGTCCTGCTTGTCGACCAGGTCCAGAAGACGGGTCTGCAGCGCGGTGTTGTCCTGCACCATGTCCGCGACCTGTTCTCCGTCCCAGACTCGCCAGTCCTTGCCGGAGCCCCATGAGGACGCGGGCAGCTGGACCGGTTCGCCCAGATGGCCAGCTTCGAGCGCGCCGCGCAATGTGGTCACCCGGACGCCGGCCTCCGGCAACGCGCGCAGGATTCCTTCAAGCCAGGCCGGACCTTCGTGCCACCAGTGTCCGAAGAGTTCCGTGTCGTAGGCCGCAACCACCAGTGATTCGCGCCCGTGTTGTTCGCGGAGGGACCTCAGCCGCGCGACGACTGTCTCGACGAAATCCTTGACATGCGAACCTAAAACGTCCGTGGCGAGCGCGGGATCGTAGGGAGCTTTGTCCTGTGGCTCAACGGTTTTCCCGGTGACGCGCGACGCCTTCAACCCGACTTCGTGCGCCCACGTGTGGAAGTCCCGGTATGCCGCATGGCCTGGATAGCCTGCTTTCGGCGACCAAACCCGGTAGGTGACTTCGAGGTCACGGCCAAAGCAGACGACATCCGAGTCGCCGACGGGATGCGCGGCCGAGGTGTCACCATGGAGTGAAGGGCCGTCGACAAGGAAGCGTCGCACGCCGGCGTCGTGATAATCTCGCTCCATCCCCGGTGCATAACCACATTCAGGTGCCCAAATACCCTCTTGTGCGCGGCCGATGCGCAGCGCGGTGTCCTCCAGTCCGGCCTGGAGGGCGAATCGTCGCACCCTCTGGTCCAGCAATGGCTGGAACGGATGCGCAAGCGGTCCGCCGAGCAATTCGATCGTGTCACTGTCCACAAGCGACCGAAGGATCGGCGAGAAACCGTGTCGCCAGCGCGTTTCCAGCTCCGCGGTGGCGTGCATCGCGGCCTGGTGCTCTGCGGCGGCGAGGTCGCGCAGCAACGGATCGCCGCGCCAGAGCGTCGATGCGTGCTGCGTGCGCAGCTGCCAGTGGCCGACCCAGTCATGGCAGGCGCGGATGGCGTACGGATCGTCGAGCTGGGCGGCGAGGACTGGAGTCATGCCTAGCGTCAGGACGTCGCGTCGCCCCTCAGCGGCGAAACGGCGCAGCAGGTCGACGACTGGCAGATACGAATGCGTCCATGCTTGGTACAGCCATTCCTCGCCGACCGGCCAGCTGCCATGGTGCGGCAGCCACGGCAGATGGCTGTGCAGGACGAGGCAAAACGTGCCTTCGGACGCGGGATTCCGGGTGTTCACGGGCGCACCGCCACGGTTACCAGGTCAAGGCTCGCGTCGAGGTTCTCGCTGTGCACGGCGAAGTCGTCGGCGCGGATCGCTGCGACGTCCGCGAGGAGGTCGGCGGGCCAGGTGGCTTGTCCGGGGAGGGAACCCATGACGACGTCCAGTTGAGCATCGATGATCGAGCCGCCGTAGCGGGTTTCCACGGTGCGCAGGGATTCCGCGTGGTGCAGGCCGTTCAGCTCGGCGACGGCGAACCCGGCCGCGCGCAGCAGATCGTCCATTTCGGACGGCGCGAGCTCCCGCGTGTGGAACGGGTTGAGCGGCGTGTCGCTGTCCGGCGTGAAGGTGAGCCGGTTCGGGGTCGTGACCAGCAGTTTCCCGCCCGGGCGCAGGACGCGGAAGCATTCGGCGAGGAAACCGTCCTGGTCCCAGAGGTGCTCGATCACCTGGAAGTTCGCCACGACGTCGACCGCGCCGTCCCGGAGCGGGAGGTATGCCAGGTTCGCCCGCGCGACGGAGACGTCCGGGTACCGGCGCGCGACGTGCTCGGTGGTCGGTGCGTCGTAGTCCAGCGCGAGCACTCGCCGCGCGTGCTGGGCGATGAGCCCGGCGCCGTAGCCCTCGCCGCAGCCGGCTTCGAGCACCGTCGCGTCGGTGCAGTGGGGGAGAAGGGCGAGGTACGCGGCTTCATGGCGGCGGAACCAGTAATTCTCCTCGGGGATGCCGGGGACGGTCCGTTCGCCGGTGAGGTGCAGTGCCTCGGCCCGGGTGGCTGCGTTGGTCACCTGCGCGACCCTAGCGCCTGTCACGTTTCGCGCAGCCGTCTCGTTCCAGCCGTATGCAACGGACGATCACGCGCATCCTCCTCATCCTGCTCGGTCTCTACACCCTGGTGCAGGGGCTGTGGCCGCTGCTCGACCCGACAGGGTTCTACCAGGACTTTCCCGGTTTCCGGCACGGCTGGGTCTCCATGGACGGGCCCTACAACGAGCACTTCATCATCGATTTCGGCGGCCTCAGCCTGGCGCTCGGCGCGATGCTCGTCGGTGCTGCCGTGATGGGCACCACAACTGTCGCCCGGCTGGTGGCGGTCGCCGCGCTGCTGTTCGCCGTCCCGCACCTCATCTACCACGCCGGGCACGTCGCGCACTATCCGCAGCTCGACCAGGTGCTCATCATCGGCGGGCTCGCGGTGACGGTCCTGCTGCCGCTCGTGGTGCTCGTGGTCCCTGGGCGGCGAATCGAGGTCAGTTCGACGGCGACACCGTGATGCTGAGCGCACCCGGGCCGACGTGAGCGCCGATCACGGTGCTCGCGTCGCCCACCACGATCTCGCCCGCACCCGGCACACGCTCCCGCAGCCGCTGGACGACCTCGCTTTCGTCCGAGCCGAACCGGGTCACCGCGAGGTCCACCGGCTGGTCGCCCGCGGCCTTCACCGCCAGTTCGACGAGCCGGTTCATCGCTCGTTTAGTGCCGGGGACACGGGCGAGCGGGCTTACTTCTCCATTGCGGACGGTGAGCAGCGGCTTGATCGCGAACGCACTTCCGAGCATCGACTGGGCAGCGCCGATCCGTCCCGATCGCCGCAAGTATTCGAGCGTGTCGACGTAGATCAGCTCGGTCGAGCTGCGCACGCGCCGTTCCGCGGCGTCCAGGACCCGCTCGAGCTGCCCGCCGGCCCCGGCGACGCGGGCGGCGGACACCGCGGCGTAGCCGAGACTCATGCTCGCCGTCCCGCTGTCGAGGATGTGCACCGGAATGCGGACCTGCTGGGCGGCTTCGCGGGCGGCCTCGACGGTCTGCGAAAGCCGTCCGGAGATGTGCAGGCTCACGATCGCGGACGCGCCGGCCGAGGCCGCGTCCTGGTAGCTCCAGAAGAACGCGCCCGGGTCAGGCGGCGAAGTCGTGACAGTCGCGCCGGATTTCATCGTCTGGATGAGCTCGCTCCGGTCGAAGCGGTGCTCGTCGTCCGTCTGGTCGCCGACGTGCAGCTGGACCTGGACGACACTGATTCGCCACTGAGCGGCGAGCTGCTCGGGCAGGCACGAGGTCGAGTCGGTGACTACGGCGATGTGCGCGGACATGGTGCCGGAGCGTAACCCCTGACGGCCTACTGCGAGTAAGTGACCGTTGCTCCGATCGGGCGAGCGGCGCGCTGGACGGGCTAACCGGTCAACTAGTAGGACGATGGTCCCAATAGATTGCTCATCCAGGTGAATGCCGTCACCTCGAGGGGTCCGGCCGCGGAATTGGCCCTAATCTACCGCTCAGTAGAGCACTGTCCCGCGGCCGAGAGCCGGCCCCAACCGGGAGGTCGAAGAAGACCCATGACGAACATCGTTGTCCTGGTCAAGCAGGTACCGGACACCTACTCGGAGCGGAAGCTCTCCGGTTCCGACAACACCCTTGACCGCGAATCCGCCGACGCCGTGCTCGACGAGATCAACGAGAAGGCCGTCGAAGAGGCCCTCAAGATCAAGGAAGCCGGCGAGGGCGAGGTCACCGTGATCTCGGTCGGCCCGGACCGCGCGACCGACGCGATCCGCAAGGCCCTTTCCATGGGTGCCGACAAGGCCATCCACGTGTCCGACGAGGCGCTGCACGGCTCCGACGCGATCGCCACCGCGAAGGTCATCGCCGCCGCCGTCGGCAAGGTCGAGGGCTTCGACCTGATCCTGGCCGGCAACGAGGCGTCCGACGGCCGCGGCGCCGCCGTGCCCGCGATCCTCGCCGAGCTGCTCGGCGTGCCGCAGCTGACCTACGTGCGTCAGCTGACCGTCGAGGGTTCCACCGTGAAGGCGGACCGCGAGACCGAGGACGGCATCACCCACCTCGAGGCGAACCTGCCGGCACTGGTGAGCGTGAGCGAGAAGATCAACGAGCCGCGGTACCCGTCGTTCAAGGGCATCATGGCCGCGAAGAAGAAGCCGGTCGAGACGCTGACCATCGCCGACCTGGGCATCGACGCGGGCGAGGTCGGTCTCGCCAACGCGTGGTCGACGGTCGTCGAGGCCTCGCCGAAGCCGCCGCGCACCGCGGGCGAGAAGGTCGAGGACGAGGGCGACGGCGGCTCGAAGGTCGCCGAGTACCTGGTCGCGCAGAAGCTCATCTGAGACACGGTTTCGAGGAGGATTCCGGAAAATGGCTGAAGTGCTCGTCCTCGTCGACCACGTCGACGGTGATGTCAAGAAGGTCACGCTCGAGCTGCTGACCGCTGCGCGCGCCCTCGGCGAGCCGTCCGCCGTCGTGGTGGGCCCGACCGGCACCGCGGCGAAGGCCAAGGAAGCGCTCGCCGGCCACGGCGCGGCGAAGGTGTATGTCGCCGAGGGCGACGACGCCGCTGGTTACCTGGTGACCCCGAAGGTCGACGTGCTCGCGAAGCTCGCCGAGCAGGTCTCCCCGGCTGCAGTGCTCGTCGCCGCCAGCGCCGAGGGCAAGGAGGTGGCCGCGCGGGTCGCGCTGCGGCTGGGCTCCGGTCTGCTTTACGACGCGGTCGGCGTGAACTCCGACGGCACCGTGGACCAGTCCATCTTCGGTGGCGCGTTCTCCGTGAAGGCCAAGGCGGCCAAGGGCGCGCCGGTCGTGTCGGTGCGTCCGGGTGCGGTCGAGGCGGAGGCTGCCGAAGGCGCGGCCGCCGAGGAGACCGTCGAGATCCCGGCGCAGGACCCGGCGAAGTCCGCCAAGATCACCGGCATCGAGCCGGTCGTCGGCGGCGACCGTCCGGAGCTGACCGAGGCGTCGATCGTCGTGTCCGGTGGCCGCGGCGTCGGCTCGGCGGAGAAGTTCGACGTCGTCGAGAAGCTGGCCGACTCGCTCGGCGCGGCTGTCGGCGCGTCCCGTGCCGCGGTCGACTCCGGCTACTACCCGGCGCAGTTCCAGGTCGGCCAGACCGGCAAGACGGTCTCGCCGCAGCTGTACATCGCGCTCGGCATCTCGGGCGCGATCCAGCACCGCGCCGGCATGCAGACGTCGAAGACCATCATCGCGGTCAACAAGGACGCCGAGGCCCCGATCTTCGAGATCGCCGACTTCGGCGTGGTGGGCGACCTGTTCAACGTCGCGCCGCAGCTGACCGAGGCTGTCGACAAGCGCAAGGGCTGACGTTTTCTTTCGCCCGGAAGGCCGTCGCGTGCTCGCCACGCGGCGGCCTTCCGCGTTCTCCGGAACCTTCTCGGCTGTCTGAGAGGAACCTGAGAACCCGCAATTAACTCAACGTGCACTGACCGGTCATCGATTGGCACTCTCCGAGGCTGCTTACCGGCAGGTACACCTTGACCATGACGTCGTCACAGCTCCTCGTCAGTACTGATCAGGCGGGTGCCGACCTTCCCGCAGGCGCGCCGCGGTATTCGCTTCTGGTCGCCAACGGGAACGATGAAGTGCTCGCCGCGCAGAAACTGCGATACCGGGTTTTCGCCGAGGAGATGGGGGCGGAACTGCATTCCCCGGAGCCCGGCCGGGACGTCGACTACTTCGACGAATTTTGCGACCACCTCGTGGTCCGCGACGACAACACCGGCGAGATCGTCGGCTGCTACCGGATGCTTCCGCCGGAGCGCGCCGCGCAGGCCGGAAAGCTCTATTCCGACAGCGAATTCGACCTGACGACGCTCGCCGCGCTGCGTCCGTCCCTGGTCGAAACCGGCCGGTCCTGCGTCCACCCCGACCACCGCAGCGGTGCCGTCGTGAGCCTGGTGTGGGCCGGGATCGCGCGCTACATGCTCCTTTCCGGACACCGTTATCTCGCCGGTTGCGCGTCGGTCCAGCTCAACGACGGCGGCAGCTACGCCGCGGGCGTCTGGGATGTCTTGCGCACCAAGCACCACGCCGACGATTCGCTGCGCGTCTCGCCGTTGAACCCCTGGGAACCAGGCGCGATCGCGCGCCCCGACCGGGCCATGCTCCCGCCGCTGATCAAGGGCTACGTGCGGCTCGGTGCCAAGGTGTGCGGCCCGCCGGCCCTCGACGCCGACTTCGGGGTCGCGGACTTCTTCGTCCTGCTTGATTTGCAGCAGGTCGACGAGCGGTACCTGAAGTTCTTCCTCGGAGCGCAAGGATGAGTCACGCCTGGATGCCGACCTCGCCCTGCGGTGACGATTGCCTCACCGAGGGCGCGCCGACGGTCGGCTTGCCGCGACGCATTTTGCGTTTCACCGCAGCGATTTCCGTGGTCTTCGCGGCGCTGCTGATCGCGCCGGCGCTGCTGGTGATCCGCGGCCGTAGCCGGGAACGCTTGCTGCGCCGGATCTTCCGGGCCGTGCTGCGGGCATTCGGCGTGCGGATGTCCGTGGTGGGCGGCGCGGACTTCCTCGCCGCCCCGGCAGGTCGCGGTGCGCTCGTGGTGAACAACCACATCTCGTGGCTGGACATCATCGCCATCAACGCTCTGCGCCCGATGCGCGCGCTCGCGAAGATCGAGATCGCTGCCTGGCCGATCCTGGGCGTGCTCGTACGTCGCGGCGGGAGCATTTTCCTGGACCGCAACCGTTTGCGCACCCTGCCGACCACGATGGCCGAACTCGCCGACAGCCTCCGCGCCGGCGCGCTCGTCAACGTCACCCCCGAGGGCACCACCTGGTGCGGCCTGGCCTCCGGCCGCTTCACCACGGCCACCTTCCAAGCCGCGATCGACGGCGGCGTCCCGGTCCGGCCGATCGCCCTCCGCTACCGCCTCGCCGACGGCCGCGAAACCAGCCAGCCGGCGTTCATCGGACCCGAGTCGCTCATCGCGTCCCTGCGCCGGGTCGCAGCATTGCGCGGCCTCGTCCTGGAGGTGCACGTGTGCCCGGAGATCGCCCCGGGCCGTGCCGAAGACCGCCGTTCGCTGGCCGCTCTAGTCGAGGCGGCTGTCCACTCGGCCCTCGGGACCGTCCGCATCCCGCCGCAGCGCCGCCGGGTCCTGGTCGGCCGTCCTGCACCCTCCCAGCCGGTTGCGCACTGACGAACGCCCTGGTCACGAGGCTGCGAAGGGGAGTTGCCGTTTTTTGGCGAAACTCCTCCGCAGCGCTCCGACCCCGATGGCTGGCTCCTCCGGCTGTTCGAAACCAGTCCATTCGCCACTCAACGGCGACAGCCGCCCGACTCGCCTCGCCGCTCGAGTGGCCACGGCTCTCCGGCTCGTCGAAGCTGCCGTCCGCATGGTCCACCGCTTCACGGCGATGAGTCGCATGCGTCTGCTTCTGCGCCCCGCATTTGTCGCCGCTGAGTGGCGAAAGCCGCGAGCCCCGACGCCGCCTGCCCCCGCACTCAGCCTTTTCGCCGCTGAACGGCGACGGCCCACCCGCTGAGGTCGCCGCCAAACGGCGACACCGACCTGTCGGGTCACCCGAACCGCACTGCCGTCGAGCCTAGCCGGATGATCGTCGTCAGGAAACGGCAATAGTCAGCTTCCCGCCGGGGTGCCCGTTCTGGCTCTCTTCTTGCGCAGCTGCTGCTTCCTCCAGCGGGAACGTCTTCCCCTGCGCAATCTGCAGTCCATTGTGTACATACCCGAGGATCTCGTTCAGCACCTCCTGGGTCTGCCCGTCCTGACCGCCAGACGAGAACGGCAGCCCGAGCTGGAACGCAGCTCCGTCGGCAATCGTCACGATGCGGTCCTTCGACCCGCGCAACTCGACCGATTCCGGCAAAACGCCATGACCGGACGCGTCGAACACGGCATCTACCGGTCGGTCGGCAACTTCGCGAACCCGCTTCAGCCATCCGTCGCCGTAACGCACCGGAATCGCGCCCAGAGCTTTCACCTCATCGAGATTGTGCTGTCCAGCCGTTCCGATCACCGTCGCGCCCCGCGCGACCGCGATCTGTGTCGCGAAACGACCGACTGCGCCACTCGCGCCATGGACCACCAGCAGTTCGCCAGCCTTGACATCGAGCAGACGCAACACGCGCAACGCAGTTTCGCCAGCAACTGGCAACGCAGCCGCGTCATCCCAGGAGAGGCCGGCCGGCTTGCGAACGATCGCTCCGCCGAGCGCGAACTCCGCGTACCCACCCGTCGCTGACCAGCCGAATACCTCGTCTCCGACGCTGAATTCAGCGTCGTCACCCACCGCGTCGACCACCCCGGCGATCTCCAGCCCTGGAATCTGCGGAGCTTCGAGCGGCGCGCCGCCGGCCATCGCCCCAGAACGAATCTTCCAGTCGATCGGGTTGACCCCTGCGCGCCGGACTGCGACCCGGACCTGCCCCGGGCCAGGTTCCGGTGCCGGAAGTTCGTTCAGTTGCAGCACTTCAGGCCCGCCGTACTCGGCGAAAGTGATGGCTCGCATCTCGGTTCACACTCTCCTTCGGTCGCTGTACGTCCTACTTAAGCCAACCAGCGTCCGGCTCATTCCGAAGCCGCACGCTCGATTCGCCAGTCAACGGCAACACCGCCCTCTTGGCGCGCTCGACCACCCCGACGTCGTGACCCAGACAGCGCCGCCCTGTCGCCCCATGAGCACCTGATCCATCGGTTTAGGTGACCGCCGCAGCGTTGCTAGCTACCCGGCGTCATCGACTCCCTGTGCCGGGCGCCCCTCGTCTGTCCCGCCATAGCAGCCACAGGCTTCCGCGGAGCCGACCTAAGCCGCCGAACGTCAACCCGTGGCCGCGGATACCACCCTTTTGCGCTGCGGCCCCACTTCTCACCCCCAAAGGTCGACTGGCGACTTGACCTCCAGAGTGCTGGAGGTTGCAAGCTCGCGATCATGAGCCAGACCGTCGAAGCGCAGCCTCGAAAAAGCGTCCTCTGGAGTCGAGAACATCGTCTTGTCACCGTCGGCCTGCTGCTTGTGGTCACGCTGGTGGCCTTCGAAAACATGGGCGTCGCCACCGCGATGCCGACACTGGTCGCCGAACTTCACGGTCTCGCGCTCTACTCCTGGCCGTTCACCACGTTCCTGGTGGCCAGCGTCGTCGCCACAGTGTTGTCCGGACGGCTAGGCGACCGTCGCGGCCCAGCACCGGCACTCCTGGTGGGACCGGCGCTGTTCGCCGCGGGACTAGCCGTTGCGGGTATCGCCACAACGATGCCGATGCTCTTGGTCGGTCGTGCGCTGCAGGGTTTCGGATCGGGATTTTTGCTGGTGTCGGTCTCCCTTCTGATCGCCCTGACGTTCACCGACCGCGAACGCCCCGTCATCTATGCGGCCAACGCCGCCGCTTGGGTGCTCCCGGCGGTCATCGGCCCGTCCGTCGCCGGTTTGGTGACCGTGACCGTGGGCTGGCGATGGGTCTTCCTCGGACTGCTCCCGCTGGTCGGGATCGGCATCGTTCTCCTCTACAAGGTCACTCGCCGTTTGCCTGCCCACGTGCCGCTGCCCGCCGGACGTCGCGCAGGCGTTATCGCTGCTGTTGTCGTTGCGCTCGGAGTCGCCGCCTTGAGCTGGGCCGCGCAGCACCCATCGCCTGCTGCGGTCGCGTACGGAGCCTTGGGTCTCGTCGCGCTGGCCGTCGCACTGCGCACACTCCTGCCAGCGGGAACCATGACCTCTCGTCCCGGTTTGCCCACGGTGGTCGCCTCCCGGGCCTTGATCGCCGGTGCATATGCAGGCATGGAGGCGTACCTGCCACTGACCATGACCGCCGTCCACGGTTACAGCCCCGCGCTGGCTGGTCTGCCGCTGACCATTACCGCGCTCGGCTGGTCCGCCGCTTCAGCCCTCCAAGGCCGGTTCCTCGACTGGTCCCGCGAGGCATCGCTGCGCACTGGCTTCGCGCTCGTCGCGTTTGGCCTGGTCGGCTTCGGCTTTGTCGCCCAATCGTGGTTCCCGGCTTGGGTGGCCTTCGCGGTCTGCGCGGTCGGCGGGGCCGGGATGGGAATCGCGATGCCCGCTATCTCCGTCCTCCTTCTGCGCTACTCGCCGGAAGGGGAACGGGGATTCAACACGTCTGCCATGCAACTCGCCGACTGGGTCGGATCGGCGCTGCTCATCGGTCTCGGCGGGGTGCTCCTGGCCGCCGTCGCATCCGCCGCCCAGCCTTCGGCCGCGATGGGACTGCTCAGTATCGCCCTAGTCCTGCTGGCTTTGCTCGGCGTATTCCTCACGAGCAGGTGGCCGAAACAGGTGTGACGTGCCACTCCGCGGCCCGGGGCGAGCTTCGTCACAGGCCGCATCGGTCTACCCTGATAGAGCGATGACCTATCTCGACCATGCGGCAACGACTCCGATGCTGCCCGAAGCCATTGCGGCGATGACTGAGGCTTTGTCCACCGTGGGCAACGCCTCTGCGCTGCATTCTTCGGGCCGCCGAGCTCGGCGGGCCGTCGAGGAAGCTCGCGAGGTGATCGCCGCCGCTTTGGGTGCGCGCCCATCGGAGGTTATCTTCACCGGCGGCGGTACGGAGAGTGACAACCTCGCGGTCAAGGGCATTTTCTGGGCCCGTCACGGCGAGGACTCGGCTCGGCGTCGCATCCTGTGCAGCACGGTCGAGCATCACGCAGTTCTCGACACTGTCGAGTGGCTGGAGCAGCACTCGGACGCCGAGATCACCTGGCTCGAAGTCGACGACCAGGGCCGGGTGTCGCCGGAAACGCTCCGCGCCGCGATTGATGCGGCACCGGAGACTGTCGCCCTGGCGACGGTGATGTGGGCGAACAACGAGGTCGGCACTGTCAATCCGGTCGCCGCGCTCGCTGAGGTCTGCAACGAATACGGGGTTCCGCTGCACACCGACGCCGTCCAGGCGGTCGGTGCGGTGCCTGTCGACTTCACCGCCTCCGGAGCAGCCGCGCTCACGCTCACCGGCCACAAGCTCGGCGGCCCCTATGGCGTCGGTGCCCTTCTCCTCGATCGCGATACTTCGTGCGTCCCTGTCCTCCACGGCGGCGGCCAGGAACGCAGTGTTCGCTCGGGCACTCTCGACGTCCCGGCGATAGCCGGCTTCGCCGCTGCGGTGCAGGCGGCGATCAGCGGTCGCGCGGAGTATGCCGACCGGGTTGCGAAGCTGCGCGACGAGCTAGTCGCCGCGGTCCAGCGCGAGGTCCCGGACGCGATTCTCAATGGCCGTGACGGCGAGCGCTTGCCGAGCCACGCTCACTTCACTTTCCCCGGCTGCGCGGGCGACAGCCTGCTGATGCTCTTGGACGCCAAAGGCATCGAGTGCTCGACCGGCTCGGCATGCACGGCGGGTGTCGCGCAGCCAAGCCACGTCCTCCTGGCGATGGGAGCAGACGCCGCCGCGGCTCGCGGTTCGCTCCGATTTTCGCTTGGCCACACGTCGACACTGGACGACGTGCACACCCTGGCGCGCGAGATCGGTGGCGTCGTCACCCGTGCCCGACAGGCCGGCCTCGCCGGCATGCGCAAGCAGACGCAGAAGCAAGAGGTGTAAAGCAATGCGGGTATTGGCCGCAATGAGCGGAGGAGTCGACTCGGCCGTCGCCGCTGCGCGCGCAGTGGACGCCGGCCACGACGTCGTCGGAGTGCACCTGGCGCTCTCGGCTCAACCTGGCACGCTGCGGACAGGTTCCCGCGGCTGCTGCACCATCGAAGATTCCCACGACGCTCGCCGGGCCGCGGATATCCTCGGCATCCCGTTCTACATTTGGGATTTCGCGGAGCGCTTCACCGAAGAGGTAGTTGAGACCTTCGTCGGTGAGTACGCCGCCGGTCGCACGCCGAACCCTTGCGTGACTTGCAACGAGAAGATCAAGTTCGAGGCCCTGCTCGAGAAGGCACTCGCTCTTGGTTTCGACGCTGTCGCGACCGGCCACTATGCGCGCCTCGCGACCGTTGACGGCGAGTTGGAACTGCGCCGGAGCGCGGACGAGGGCAAGGACCAGTCGTACGTCCTGGCTTCGCTGCAGCCGGAACAGTTGCGTCACGCGATGTTTCCGCTGGGCGACTCCTGGAAGTCGGACGTGCGCGCCGAGGCGGAGCAGCGCGGTCTTTCGGTCGCGCGGAAGCCGGACAGCCACGACATCTGCTTCATCCCGGACGGCGACACCAAGAAGTTCTTGGAGAAGCGACTCGGCGAGCGTCCCGGCGAACTCGTCGACGCCGAAACCGGTGCAGTGCTCGGGCGTCACACCGGCGTACACGGATTCACCGTGGGCCAGCGGAAGGGCCTCGGTATCGATGCGCCGGCCGCTGACGGGCGACCGCGGTATGTCCTTTCGCTCGAGCCTGTTTCGGGCACGGTGAAGGTCGGGTCGTCGGCCGACCTTGGAGTCCAGGCCATCGACGCGGACCGGGCGATCTGGCCGAGCGGACGGGCATTGGACGGTCCGACCGAATGCACCGTCCAGGTTCGCGCGCACGGAGGCATCGCCGACGCGGTCGCCGAAGTGGATGAAGACGGACGAGTCTCCATCCAGCTGCGCGAGTCGTTGCGCGGTGTGGCACCTGGCCAGGTAGTTGTCCTTTATCGGCGAGACGACCAGGCGGGCGACCTCGTGCTAGGCAGCGCCAAGATCTCCGGCACGCGCTGATCTCCTTATGCGCCTAGGCGTTCCTCCTCAGGGTGTTCCGGCGTGGGTTGGGGGTCGTGCAAGGGCGGAGGCGCGCTTTCAGCCTTCTCGCCCGTCGGTGTCGTGACGATCAGTTTCCCGTCCGGCATGACCTCGTAGCTCCAGTCGGCTCGATTCTTGAGGCGGCGGTGTCGCAAGCAGTAGCTCAGCGTCGAGTCCGCATCCTCGGGACCAGAACCGGTCGTTTCAGTCAGGCAGTTGTGCGCGGGCCGCGGGCAGCCAGGCTGTCGGCATTCGCGGTCGCGCACCCGCACGAACTCTTCGACGTCGATGCTCGGCCGATACCGGAACTTGCCGACCTCGATCACCTGTCCGGTCAACGGATCGGTGATGACCCGCCGGACGGTCGTGTCGGGACCAGTAGCGATGTGGCGGGCGAGTTCGGCTGGGATGTGGCCGTGGCCGGCCAGTTCCGCGGGATTGTCGTTGAGGCCCAGGTATGTCTTCAGATCGACATAGAGGTACACCTCGGTTTGCTCCGCAACGCCGCCCTTGCCGCTGAGCAGCAGATCGATCGCGACGTCAGCGCGTAGCTGGTCGAGAGTTCGCTTCTCGTTGCCGGTCTTGAGCGCTCGCGCGATCTTGTCGACACGCAGGTAGGCCGCTGCGGCTTTGTCCGCCGAGAGGTTGTCGACGGTGAGCCGCGAGATGCCTTCGCTCTGGTGCTGCAGGTTGACGCGACGTTCGGATTTCCGCTGAGCCAGCCGGTTCATCGCACCTTCTGGGTCGATTTTCGTTGCGGCGTAAGCGGTTGCCTTGCGGACTTGAGTCGGGTTCTTGTCCTCCAATCGGTGTTCGAGCAGGTAGTCGACCATTCGTGCATGGCGGTCGGACAGGTGGCTGGTGCCGTCAGTGACCTTCATGGCGCGATAGAGGTCGAACTTGCCCTGATCCATCAGACGGAAGGTTCGGGGCAGTCGTTGAGCGAGAGCTTCAGCGGCGGCGAGCATCGCGCCTGCTCGGGTATCGGTGATACGCAAGGCGATCGCGAACTCGCACGCGAGCTCGTGCGGGTCTGATCTTCGTCTTCGCATGCCTGCCATGCAATGCAGCTGCAGCGCCTGCAAGCGGGCGATCTGGCGGTTCGCGTCCTTCACCGCCGTCATCAACTGGTCTGGTTGCAGGCGATCGAAGAGGCTGAGGTTCGCGTGCATGGCGCGAAGCAGGAAGGCCAGGTCTGCGGTTTCGGTAGTGTTGTGGGTCTGATCGGCGTGCTCCGCCGGTGTGGTTGCGTTGCTCATGATCGTCACGATACGCAATTATTCGAGTACAGTCAGCTAAATTGCGCGAGGGGACCCATCGTGCAATCGCTTGTCATTTGCGTGACGACTCTGGCACGGTGAAAGCCTGATGGCTGAGCGCACGGACGGCTGAAGCTGTGTGGAGGAGGTGATCAGAGATGCAGCTTGAAACCCGTGTGACTCGCGACGAAGCCCAGTCGTTCGTAGAAGCGGTGCGCTGCCGTCCTTGTCGTGTCCGAGGTGAGTTGGACCAGGCCGCAGCCGCGTCGCCGCGATTCGTCGATGGCCCACTGCACGAGTTGCGCGCCCATGCCTGAGCCGCGGTGATCGCGGTGTACGCGCACAGCTTCGATTTGCCCGCGAAGGGCTCCACGCCGTGCGAGGCCGGGGATGATCGTCAGCTGAAGCGTGGCTACTGGCCGGTCGTTTGACGTCGCGACGACTAGTAGCTGATTTGGGTCTGCGGCGATGGCTTTGAAAGCTCGCAGGTAGGGCTCGAGGTCGGCCGGCGAGTCGCGGGTGGCTCCCAATTGGTCGTCCGCAAGCATCTGGACGATTGCTTCGACGTCGTCGGCGCGAGCTTGTCTCACAGTGATAGGAGGCACGGCGGATCAGTATTCCATTGGGCGAGTGCTGGACGGTTGCCGCTACGTGGTCTTGTAGCGGCGAATGCCGTCGATGTTCTCGGCTGCGAGCTTGTTCTGCGAGACCAGCAGATCCAGGTGTGCGCCGGTCTCCAGGACAGCGAGCATCTGATTGAACGCGTCCATTTCGGACAGTTTGCGGCCACGGCGCGTCCAGCCGAGGCGGTTGGCGGCTTCGAAAGCGGTGCTTGCTCCGGCTTCGATCTGAGCCGCCATCGTTTCGAGACGTTGCCGGTGGTGCTCGAGAAGTTCGTCGATGCGGGCGTGCACGCTGTCGGTGACTGGGCCGTGCGCCGGCAACATGCGCCGGTCCGGCATGCCGCGAACCAGGCGGAGGGAGTCGAGATAGTCGTTCAGCGGCAACTCAGCCGGAACAGGCTGGAAGCCGATCGACGGAGTGATGTGCGGGAGCACGTGGTCGCCGGAGAACAACAGGTCGGCTGAGCCGTCGACGAAAACCACATGGCCATTGGTGTGGCCTGGGGTGTGGACCACGTCGAACTCGCGGTCGGGCAGCACCGCTCGTCGGCCAGGCGTCAGCCATTCGTCCGGCTCTTCCCAGAGATTCGCCTCGGTGTGGCGAGGTTCCGAACCGAACAGCTTGCTGAGCGCAGTCAGGACTTCTTGCCCGCCGCTGAGGCGAAGGAGGTCGAGCTGGGCTTGCATGGGGAACTGGTCCGGGTTGGCGCTCGCGTCGAGGGAAGGCTGCTCGAGCTTGCCGAGGGCGATCCGGTTGCCGAACTCGCGCCGAAGCGCGACTGCCTGCGTGTAGTGGTCGCGGTGGACATGGGTGATGAGGAACTCGCGGACATCGCCGAGCTCGGCGTCGATCGCCTTGAGCGCGTCGGCCAGTAATTGGCGAGATTCGGTGAGCGCCCACCCAGAGTCGACGAGAACGAGGTTCGTGCCGTCGGTGACGGCGTAGACGTTGACTGCGCGCAGAGCGTCGTGCGGCAACGGCAAGGGGATCCGGTAGACGCCCGCGGCCACTTCGTAGACCCCGGGATCGGCCCAGTTCGAGTTACTGCCTTCGGGCAACGGCTCCACGGCGACCTCCGTCCAGGCGGGACCTCGGCGTCCCGGACTTTCCTTACATTGGGCCGTATTCCGGTCGCTGTCCACCTGGCTGGACTGAGACACCGGTCACGTGATCAGCTGCGGTCCGCGGTGAGGGCGATGTCGATAGTCAACGTTGTCGCGACGAGCATGCTGGCCAGCGGCTCGGGGACCTGCAGCGGGACCTCGACGAGACAGGCGTTGCCGCTGATCGGCGAGAACTCCGGCGACGGGTCGTCGACGCGGGCGACCTCGGTGCCGGCCGGATCCTCGACCGTGACTTCCCACCGTTGCCTGCCAGTGGCGACGACAGTCGCGATCGTCCGGCCGTCGGCGCGCAGCGTGAACCGGACGCGGCCCGCGTCGGTCGGGATGATCTCGCCGATCGGCGTCCCGTCCGCACGGGTGACCACGAAGCGGGCCAGCGGGTCCTTCGAGGGCTTCTCTACCTTGAGGACAGTGCTTTGGTTCGCGTCGCGGACCTCGAACCTGCAGCTGACGTACTGGTCGGATTTCCGCAGAAGCTGAATGACCCTGCGCAGAAAACGGGGCGTAGTGACGGCCACCCCGCCGATTCGGAGGCCGTGGCGATCGAAGACGCCGTATTCCTGGTCAGCGGCGGTCGGCTGAACGTCCCGGCTGACGTAAAGGACCGGCTCAGTGAAAAGGGTCCGCTCAAAAGAGCGGCTAGAAGCCCGGCGGCCCGGTATTCCGGGCATGCTGCCCCGCCGCGGCTCCCGGGCGGATGCGTCACCGGGTGTTTTGCCGGGCGGTGGCGGGGCGGAGCTGGTCATGACGATCCAGACTAACGCGGTGACCGCGAATTCGGTGCAGGCAAAGGGATATGCGGCGAATGTCCGGCTATTGCCGCGCGGTCGGGTGAAGCTTGTCCGCAGGGGCGGTGCGGACGGCGGCTGCCCGTTCCGCGACAATCCGGCCTGTGACTGAACGACCTTGGCCCGCGGGCGCGGCGACAGGAATCGGGTCCATGCCGGGGACCGATCCCGTCGAGGCCGCTGCCGTGGTGTTCGGAGAACTTCCCGGCTTCCCGTACGTGCCCGAATTGCCGGCTCGCGGCGTCGGCGCCGACCTGGTCGGCCGGACCGCGGCGTTGCTCGTGGACCTCGCGATCGAGGTCGTGCCCAGCGGTTATCGCGTCGCCGGGCGGCCCGGCCACGATCACCGTCGTGGGCGTGACCTGCTCCAGTGGGACCTGGACGCCGTCCAAGCCGCCCGCGAGAACACCGGCGCGCCGGCCGTTCTCAAGACCCAGATCGCCGGACCTTGGACGCTCGGTGCGGGGGTCGAGCTTGCCCGCGGACATCGGGTGCTCACCGACCGCGGGGCGTTGCGGGACTTCACCTCCTCGCTGCTCGACGGGCTTTCTCAGCACGTCGCGGAGCTGACCGCGAGGACTGATGCGCCGGTCGTCGTGCAGCTAGACGAGCCGTCGTTGCCCGCTGTTCTCGCCGGAAAACTGCCGACTCCGTCGGGATACGGCAACGTCCCCGCGGTGCCTGAGCCGGAGGTTCGGGAGTTGCTTGCGACGACAATCGAACGGATCGGCACGATGACCGGTCAGCCGGTCATCGTCCACTGTTGCGCTCCACGGCCGCCGATCGCTCTCTTCCGTGCCGCGGGCGCTGGGGCGATCGCGTTCGACATCAGCATGCTGGCCGGTGCGTCGGCCGAGCTTTTGGACGAGATCGGCGAGGCCTGGGACAGCGGTATTTCGTTCTTCCTAGGCCTTGTACCGGCCACGGACCCGGTGACTGCTCCGGGGCTTAAGGACCTCGCGGCACCCGCGCTCAAACTCGTGGACCGGCTGGGGTTCAACCGTTCAATCTTGGCTGAGCGTGCGGTTCCGACGCCCGCGTGCGGTCTTGCCGGTGCCACGAACCAGTGGATGCGCCGCGCGCTCGCTCTTAGTCGCGACCTGGGCAAAGGGTTCGTGGAGCCGCCTGAGAACTGGTGATTCCGCGGACGCGCTGCTGCCGTGGCGCGTACCGTGGCTGGTGAAGAGAAGCAACCGGGGGAAATTCCGAATCATGCGTTTGTTCCGTCGTCGCCGCTCGGAAGCCGACACCGAAGCCGCGCCGCCCGATCCCCGCACGCCATGGCCGGAGCAGCAGGTGCCGTCCGACGCTGTCGCCGCGGCAGCTGCGTTCTGGCAAGGGTGGTACGACCTTCTGCCCGAGGTCAGTGCCGCGCTGGGCGAGGGCGAGCCGCACCGTGTCGAGCACGACCTGTGCGTGCTGGTCGAGACGCTGCACCCGCGACTGCACTTCTCGCTCGAACGCGGCCGGACCGCGATCTACGCGCTGGTCGTCAGCGGCCAGGAAGACCCGGAGCTGCGCCCGTACACCGACGCGTGGAAAGCGGCTGGACCGCCGGACGACGCCATCTGGGAGTACCACGATTCGGTGCCTCCGGTCCCGGACCCGACTGAGGTGACGGTGAACCTGGGCGAGCACCGCATCTCCCTGGCCGACGTCCGGGTGGTCGCGCAGGTGGACGACGGCGTGGTCGACGTCGCTGTTCATCACCCGGCGTTCGCGGACCTGGACGAGGCTTCGCGCACCACGATGACGTTCCTGCCGCTCGACGCGACGCTCGGCGAACGTCTGGCCGCCGAGCGGCTGCGCCGGGTCGAGACCGCCGAGGCCGCGCCGGAGGGCACGATCGATCTCCTGGAGTTCCGGGACCTTGTGCACGGACTGCCGGAGCAACCGGACGAAAGTGTCGGTGCCTCCGGCTAGGCTCACCATCCGTGAGCAGCACCGACCTTCCCCAAGACCCGGTGGCCGTGGAGGCCGCCCAGGACGTGACCGATGTGCCGGCCGACGTGCGCGAGCGGCACGGCGCGCTCGCCGAGGAGATCCGCGGCCATCAGTTCCGGTACTACGTGCTGGACTCGCCGATCATCTCCGACGGCCAGTTCGACGCGCTCCTCGGTGACCTCCAGAAGATCGAGGACGAGTACCCGGCGCTGGTCACGCCGGATTCGCCGACCCAGAACGTCGGCGGCACGTTCTCCACCGAATTCACCGCGCACGACCACCTCGAGCGCATGCTGAGCCTGGACAACGTGTTCACCGCCGAGGAGTTCCTCGCGTGGGTCGAGCGCGTCGAGAAGGAAATCGGGTCCGCGGAGTACCTGGCCGAGCTGAAGATCGACGGCTTGGCCATCAACCTGCTCTACGAAAACGGCAAGCTCACCAGGGGTCTCACCCGCGGCGACGGGCGCACGGGCGAGGACGTCACGCTCAACATCCGCACCCTCGACCAGGTGCCGGACCGGCTCACCGGCACCGACGAGTTCCCGGTGCCGAAGCTTGTCGAGGTGCGTGGCGAGGTCTACTTCCGCGTCGAGGACTTCCTCGAGTTGAATGCGAAAATGGTCGAGGCGGGCAAGCTTCCGTACGCGAACCCGCGCAACACGGCGGCCGGGTCGTTGCGGCAGAAAGACCCGAAAATCACCAGGGAACGCAGGCTGCGGCTGATCTGTCACGGCCTCGGCAAGCGCGACGGCTTCGAGCCGGTCACGCAGTCGCATGCCTACGACGCGTTGGCGGCGTGGGGGCTGCCGGTGTCGCCGTACACGCGTGTCCTGCGCACAGGCAAGGAACTCACCGAGCACATCGCCTACTGGGGTGAACATCGGCACGACGCCGAGCACGAGATCGACGGCGTGGTGATCAAGGTTGACCAGGTCGCCTTGCAGCGTCGCCTCGGCACTACGTCGCGCGCGCCGCGGTGGGCCATCGCCTACAAATATCCGCCGGAAGAAGCGATCACGATGCTGCTCGACATCCAGGTCGGCGTGGGACGCACCGGAAGGGTCACGCCGTTCGCTGTCACCGAACCGGTGAAGGTCGCGGGCTCGACGGTCGCGCGGGCGACGCTGCACAACCAGGAAGAGGTCAAGCGCAAGGGTGTGCTGATCGGCGACCGGATCGTGATCCGCAAGGCCGGCGAAGTGATTCCCGAGGTGCTTGGTCCCGTCGTCGACGCGCGGACCGGCGACGAGCGTGAATTCGTGATGCCCACCGAATGTCCGGAATGCGGCACGAAACTCGCCTATCAAAAGGAAGGCGACAAGGACATCCGCTGCCCGAACAGTCAGTTTTGCCCCGCGCAGTTGCGGGAACGGCTGTTCCATCTCGCCGGGCGCGGTGCGTTCGACATCGAAGTGCTCGGGTACGAGGCGGCGGTCGCGCTGCTCGACGCCAGGGTAGTCGCCGACGAGGGCGACGTATTCGATCTCAACGAGGAGTCGCTCGCCGAGGTGGAGTTGTTCCGCACCAAGGCGGGCGACCTGTCGGCGAACGCGCGGAAACTGCTGGTGAACCTCGATTCGGCGAAGGACCGTCCGCTGTGGAAAGTGATCGTCGCCCTGTCGATCCGGCACGTCGGGCCGACCGCGGCGCAGGCGCTCGCGCGCGAATTCGGTTCGCTGCAACGGATTGAGGACACGACCGAGGAGGAACTCGCGGACGTCGACGGCGTCGGTCCGACCATCGCGCACGCCGTTCAGGAATGGTTCGAGGTCGATTGGCACCGGGAGATCGTCGAAAAATGGCGACGGGCCGGGGTTCGGATGGAGGAAGAGCGCGACGAGTCCATCCCGCGGAATCTCGAGGGCCTGTCGATCGTGGTGACCGGGTCGCTCGACGGGTTTTCCCGTGACGAAGCGAAAGAAGCCATCATGGCGCGCGGTGGCAAGGCCGCGGGATCGGTGTCGAAGAAGACGTCGTTCGTCGTGGTGGGCGACGCTCCGGGTTCGAAGTACGACAAGGCCGTGCAGCTGAAGGTGCCGGTCCTGGACGAGAACGGGTTCCGCGCGTTGCTGGAGCGCGGCCCGGAGGCGGCTGCGGAACTGGCGCTCGACACCGGTGCGGACGAGGAAGCTGAGGGCGGCGATGAGTGAGGTGGAGATCCGCCCGGCGCGGCGGGAGGAATTCGACGCGGTCGGCGAGGTGACCGTCGAGGCTTACCGGATCGAGGGATTCTTCGAGACTGACGCCGCGTACGAGGCGAAACTTCGCGACGTCTCTGGGCGGGCGGAGCATGCCGAACTGCTGGTCGCAGTCGATCCGGAGGGACAGGTCTTGGGATCGGTCGCGATTGTGCAGCCGGGGAGCAAGCTGTCCGAGATATCCCAGCCGGGGGAGTTGGAGTTCCGCATGCTGGCGGTCGCGGAGGCGGCGCGCGGGCGAGGAATCGGGGAGGCGCTTACCCAAGCGGTGCTGGCGCGCGGCCGGGAGCTTGGCGTCGACCGGGTGGTGCTGAGCAGCCTCGACGTGATGCGGAAGGCGCACCGGCTCTACGAGCGGATCGGGTTCCGTCGGTTGCCGGGGCGGGACTGGCACCCGCATCCTGGGGTCAGCCTGATCGCCTACGAGTACGGCTTCTGACGTCTCGTTCTCGCAGGTCAGGGGCTTTTGCCGTTTTTTGGCGAAAGTCTTGGGCGGGGTTCGCCGCCGGTATTTGCCGCTGAACGGCGACGGCTTGACAGACCTCGTCCCGGCTCTCGTCGGGCACTGGCGGGTGCCCTGACGGCCATGGTGGTGAGCGTCGGCCCGGAACCAGGGTGCGCGGTCTTCGCTGGTGGATAGTGGTGCGCGGCGGGTCTGTTTGGCGTGCTTCGACCGGCTATGGGTTGTAACGGGTGGATGTCTGGCTTCGACTCAAGCTGTCACGTGTGAAGTACCGACTCATACCGAGGAAGCGTGACCATGGCGAAGTTCGTGCAAGCTGCTGTTCCAGTCGTTGGCGTTGCCGCGTTTCTCGCCGTTGCTTGCAACACAGCCCCGCAGCCTGGCGGCACAACAACGACGATCTCAACCGAGACCGTGACCGCGGTCGAGTCTGCGACAGCGACCGTCAGCGTGCCGGTCAGCGCCGCGCAGCCAGCGACGATCAAAGTCCCTGATGTGTCTGGTATGAACCATCAGGACGCGCAGGACGCCATGCAGGCGGCTGGGTTGTACAACCTGCGTGAGGTCGATTCGTCCGGGAAGAAGCGGATGATGATCATCGACCGGAATTGGTGTCAGACCGGGCAGGATCCCAAGCCGGGAACCGTGGTCGCTGCTGGTGCGGTCATCACCCTCTACGCCGACAAGTGCTGATTGCCGCCGTGGCGTGCCCGCGGTAGCCGTGGGCGGGCGGGGCAATGTCACCGTCATGAGGGAGATTTGTCTGCACTTGAGGACAGCCGCTGGCGATGGAACCCGAGTGCAAAGGGACGCGTCAGCTCTTGAACCCCTGCCGGCTACGGCGTTCGACTCGCTGATTCGCCATTTACCGGCAAGACCGGCCAGGCCGCTCGGAACAGCCGTCTCGAACGCATCAGGACAGCTGACCCAAGCCTTGGGTCACCCGTCCAGAACCACCGCGACGATCCCGGCGAAATGCGCCAGCCGAGCGACCTCCGCGGCCCGGAAATTGGGCCCGCCCGGCCGCGCGACGAGCATCGCTTTCCCCGGCTTGCCGAGCGGGGTAGCGGCCAGTTCGGTGCCGAGTTCCTTCCAGGTCTCCGGAACCCAGGAATCCTCGCCGTCCAGGACCGTCGCGCGTTCCAGCGGCAGCCACGGCAGGTCCGTGAACGGGTTCTCCGGGGCCGCACTCGACGAAGCCAGGCGACGAGGGCCCGATTCCGCGTGCTCGACGATCACCGCCCACCCGGCGCGAATGATTTTCGGCACACCTTCGGCGAGCAAATCCAGCCCGGCTTTCGGCTGCGCGGCGATCTCCTCGACCAGCTCCAGCTCGCGATGGGTGTCGAGAATGCCCGCGTACGGCCGCACCGCGTCGACCTCGACGCCTTCCACGCTCTCGGCCGCGGTGATCAGCGCGTCCGGGAGCCGGCCCGACGGGAGTTCGACCACCAGGTCGTCGATCGCGAGCCCGCCGCCGCGTTCCACCACGTCCACGCTCAGGATGTCCGCCCCGACGGTGCCGAGCGCGGTCGCGACCGCGCCGAGCGTGCCGGGGGAGTCCGGTAGCTGGACCCGGATCAGGAACGACACCACGCGCCCCTCTCGCCTCAGGCGTCCCAGCCTTGTCGTGGGACGCGCTTGCCGGGCGCCGATTGTGACAGACCGGGTACCCGCTGGGGCCCGCTGTCCGGCAAGCGGGACGCCCTGCCCGGCGCCCGCGGCCCGATAACCCGGTCGAACCGTCCGACGCCGTCACCATAGACTTGCAGCTTCCGAGAGCACCCGCACAGCACACCCCGGGAGTCACCCGCGTGCCCAACATTTCCCGAGACGAGGTCGCACACCTCGCCAGGCTGGCCAGGCTGGCCGTGACCGACGACGAGCTGGACGTTTTCGCCGGCCAGCTCGACCAGATCCTGGACTCGGTGGCGAAGGTCAGCGAAGTCGCCGCGGAGGACGTCCCGCCGACCTCGCACGCCGTGCCGCTGACGAACGTCTTCCGCGAGGACACCGTCCGGCCCAGCCTCGAGCAGCAGGACGCGCTGGCCGCCGCGCCGGCCGCCGAGGACGGCCGGTTCCGGGTGCCGCGGATCCTGGGAGAAGAACAGTGAGCGAACTCGTCAAGCTGACCGCCGCCGAGCTGGCGGCGAAGATCCACGCACGCGAGGTGTCCGCCGTCGAGGTCGCGCAGGCGCACCTGGACCGCATCGCCGCGGTGGACGACCACGTGCACGCGTTCCTGCACGTCGACACCGAAGGCGCGCTCGGCGCGGCCAAGGCCGTCGACGAGCAGCTGGCCGCGGGGGAGCAGCCGGCGTCGCCGCTGGCGGGCGTCCCGTTGGCGCTGAAGGACGTGCTGACCACCAAGGGCGTGCCGACGACCTGCGGGTCTCGCACGCTCGAAGGCTGGCTGCCGCCGTACGACGCGACTGTCACGCGCAAGCTGCGCGAAGCCGGTGTCGTGATCCTCGGCAAGACCAACATGGACGAGTTCGCGATGGGCTCGTCGACGGAGAACTCGGCGTACGGCCCGACGCACAACCCGTGGGACCACGCGCGCATCCCGGGCGGTTCGGGCGGCGGTTCCTCTGCGGCGATTTCGGCGTTCGAGGCCGCTCTCGCGATCGGTACGGACACTGGCGGCTCGATCCGTCAGCCCGGTGCCGTAACCGGCACTGTGGGCGTGAAGCCGACGTACGGCGGAGTGTCGCGCTACGGGCTGGTGGCGTTCTCGTCTTCGCTCGACCAGGCCGGGCCGTGCGCGCGTACGGTGCTTGACGCCGCACTGCTGCACGAAGCGATCGCTGGCTACGACCCGATGGACTCGACGTCCATCAACGCACCGGTGCCTCCGGTTGTCGCCGCGGCGCGCGAAGGCGCGAAGGGCGACTTGTCCGGCGTACGCGTCGGCGTCGTGAAGGAGTTCGGCGGCGACGGTTACCAGACAGGTGTGCTGCGGTCGTTCGAGGCTGCTGTGGAGCAGCTTCGCGCGCTCGGCGCCGAAGTGGTCGAGGTCTCGTGCCCGCACTTCACGTACGCGCTGCCTGCGTACTACCTGATCGCGCCGAGCGAAGCGTCGTCGAACCTCGCGCGCTTCGACGCGATGCGGTACGGCCTGCGCGTCTCGGACGACGGCGAACACAGCGCCGAAGAAGTCATGTCGCTGACGCGCGAGAAGGGCTTCGGCGCTGAAGTGAAGCGTCGCATCATGCTCGGCACGTACGCGCTTTCGTCGGGCTACTACGACGCGTACTACGGCTCCGCGCAGAAGGTGCGCACGCTCATCACGCGCGACTTCACGCAGGCCTTCGAGAAGGTCGACGTGCTCGTGTCGCCGACGACGCCCACCACGGCGTTCAAGCTCGGCGAGCGCGTGGACGACCCGATGGCGATGTACCTCGCCGACCTGTGCACCATCCCGTCGAACCTCGCGGGCAACGCCGCCATGAGCGTCCCGAGCGGACTGTCCGACGAGGACGGGCTGCCGGTCGGCCTGCAGATCATGGCCCCGGCGCTCGCCGACGACCGGCTGTACCGCGTCGGCGCCGCGTACGAGGCCGCGCGCGACGCCGCTGCCGGCGGCTCGCTCGTGCACCAGGTTCCGGAGCTGGGAGGAACGAAGTGACTGCCGTGGCCGAGTTGATGGACTACGCCGAGGTCGTCGAGCGGTTCGACCCCGTACTCGGGCTCGAGGTCCACGTGGAGCTCAGCACGAACACGAAGATGTTCTGCGGCTGCGTCAACGAGTTCGGCGGCGAGCCGAACACCAAGACGTGCCCGACCTGTCTCGGCCTGCCCGGTTCGCTGCCGGTCGTCAACGGCAAGGCGGTCGAGGGCGCGATCCGGATCGGTCTCGCGCTCAACTGCGAGATCGCGGAGTGGTGCCGGTTTGCCCGGAAGAACTACTTCTACCCGGACATGCCGAAGAACTTCCAGACGTCGCAGTACGACGAGCCGATCGCATTCAACGGCTACCTCGACGTGACGCTGGACGACGGCGAGGTCGTGCGCGTCGAGATCGAGCGCGCGCACATGGAGGAGGACACCGGCAAGTCGCTGCACATCGGCGGCGCGACCGGTCGGATCCACGGCGCCGAGCACTCGCTGCTCGACTACAACCGCGCTGGGGTGCCGCTGATCGAGATCGTCACCAAGCCGATCACCGGCACCGGCGAGCGGGCGCCCGAGGTGGCGCGCGCGTACGTCACCGCGCTGCGCGACCTGCTGCGGGCGCTCGACGTGTCCGACGTCCGCATGGACCAGGGGTCGCTCCGCTGCGACGCGAACGTCTCGCTGATGGCCAAGGACGCGACCGAATTCGGCACCCGCACGGAGACGAAGAACGTCAACTCCCTGCGCAGTGTCGAGCGCGCGGTGCGGTACGAAATGACGCGCCAGGCGGCGATCCTCGCCGAGGGCGGGTCGATCCGGCAGGAGACGCGGCACTTCCAGGAGGCCGACGGCACCACGTCGTCCGGGCGCGCCAAGGAAACCGCGGAGGACTACCGGTACTTCCCGGAGCCCGACCTCGTGCCGATCGCGCCCTCGCGCGAATGGGTCGAGGAACTGCGCGCGACGCTGCCGGAGATGCCGTGGGAGCGGCGCAAGCGGATCCAGGAAGAGTGGAAGCTCTCCGACGAAGCGCTGCGCGACCTGCTGAACGTCGGTGCCGTCGATCTCGTCGCTGCGACGGTCGAGGCTGGCGCGACGCCGGACGAGGCGCGCGGCTGGTGGGTCAACACGCTGGCGCAGGAAGCGAACGCGCGCGAGGTCGAGCTGGCCGAACTGGCGATCACGCCGGCGCAGGTCGCCGAGGTGATCGGGCTCGTGTCCTCCGGCGAGCTGACGAACAAGCTCGCCAAGGAGGTCGTGCAGGGCGTTCTCGCGGGCGAGGGCTCGCCGCGCGAGGTCGTCGAGAAGCGCGGTCTGAAGGTCGTCTCCGACGATTCGGCGCTGCTCACCGCTGTCGATGAAGCCTTGGCCGCGCAGCCGGACATCGCCGACAAGATCCGCGGCGGCAAGGTCGCCGCGGCGGGCGCGATCGTCGGCGCGGTCATGAAGGCGACCAAGGGCCAGGCCGACGCCAAGCGGGTGCGCGAACTGATCATCGAGCGCGTCGGTTCCTGAGTGGCTTTCTCGCTCCGACGCGCCACCTGGCGCGAGTGGCTCGGCCTGGCGGCCGGGCTGCTCGCGGTCGGGTCGACAGCTCTGCCCTGGACCGTGTTGTCCGCGGATACCGCTACTTCCGACGTCCGTGACGCGTTCCGTACGTTGCCGCACAGCGACGTCGTGCGGACGGCGTGGAATTCGGATCTCTTCTCGTGGGGCCCGCCGCTGCTCCTGGCCGTGGTGGGGCTTGCCGTGGTGTTGTTCGGGCAGGTCACGAAGGCACGGGTGAGCGGGCTGCCGCAGCTGTGGCTGGTGGGCGGCCTGGTTACGGTGTTGCTGATGGTGATCGGCTGGACGACGCTGGACTGGGTGTTCGACAGTGACCAGCGGGCGTTCCTGGACGCTGCGGGCGTGTCGATCTCCGGCGGGCTCGGGCGGTATCTGGGGATGGCGTTCGCGGTCGGGTCGGTCGTGATGGCGATCGTGGACATCCGGGCGGCTCGGGCGGAGAGTCGGGCTCCGCGTCGTCGCCGCTGAACGGCGACGCGGGCGTTTCTGGCTGGGCTTCTGGCGGATTTGCCGCTCAGTGGCTACGGCGAGTGGACCTCGTTGGTGAGCAGGCTTGGGCCGGATTCGCCGCTGGGTGGCGAGGGGTGTCCCCGGTTGCGAGGTGGCGCTGGTCGGGTTTGCCGCTGAGTGGCGACTACGTGCCCTAAGCCGAGGTCCGGTCTCGGCGGTTCGCCGTTGGGCGGCGACTGGGCGTGCCCGGTTGAGCGACAGCTCTTAACGCACTTGCCGTCGAGCGGCCACTGCGACGAGGCGAGCCGTCATCGCTAGTGAGATTCGCCGCCGGGCGGCAAATGGGATGGCGACGGTGCTCCCAGAAGGTGAATGGTGACGACGATGGTGCCGCAGCCGGTGTCGGGGGTCGATGCGGGGTGATGCGGTGGGGATGTCGCTCTGGGGCGGTGCCGCGTCGGTGCCGACGGATGGCGAGTGATTGTCGCCGCTGAACGGCGAAACTCCGTTCAGCTTGACACTGGCGGGGAGCGCCTGGACGGCCAGCCCCGGCGAGGCGGAACGCAAACAGCCGCGGTGACCGGATCAGCTGCGATCAGCTGTCGCCGCTAAACGGCTAACCGCAGGTCAACCGGCGTTCCGGGGCCTGGAGAAGGCCCAGCCGGGGGCTCGCCGGGAGTCAGTCCTTGCCCGGACCGCCGCCTGTGTCGCTCACCACGATCAGGACCACGCGGTCGTCGCTGGAGACTGGTTTGCCGCCGTCCTTGTTGACGGTCCCGGCGACGGCCAGTTGCGGGTTGATCATGCTCATGGCCGAGAGCCGGCCGTAGGTCGTGGCGGCCTTGCTTTTGCCGTCGAGGGTGACCGTCGGCTTGCCGGTGACGGCACCGTCCTTGTTGACCGGCACGTTCTGCAGCCCGGTGGACGACGCGATGCCGAGAATGCCGTTAGCGTCGACGAAATCGACGCAGCCGCCTAGGGAGGGCCTGTCCGGCCAGGTCCACGCGGGGGCGCTGAGCGGCTGTCCGGACTGCAGTCGGTACACGGCGTCCGGGCCGCTGGCCGGGTGGTCGGTCACCCACGCGCGCTTCCCGTCGGACGAACGGCAGATGCCGCCGGGGGAGTGCAGGCCCGACGCGTAGACGGCGGATCCAGGCGTGGGATTGCCGGTCGCCGGTTTTCCGGACACGTCGATGCGGAGGACCTTGCCTGCCAGGGAGTTCGGATCCGCGGCCGCGGCGGGGTTGCCCGCGTCGCCGGTCGCGACGAGCAGCGAACCGCTTCCGTCGCTGGCCAGCGCGCCGCGGTTGCCGGTCGCGCCCTTCGGGATGCCGGTCAGCACCGGCTTCGGAGCCTGGCCCTTCGCGAAGCGCACGACACGGTTGTCTGAGGCCGTGGTGACATATGCGAAGACCAGTTGATCCTCGACGTAGCTCGGCGACAGCGCCAGGCTGGTGAGCCCGCCGTCGCCGTCGGCTTGGACGTCCAGTTGCGCGAACGACGTCGCGTCGTGCCCGGAGCTGGCCAGCATGACCCGGCCGGTTTTCCGTTCACCGGCGAGAGCGGCGGGGGCGGATCCCTCGCCGGGAAGTCCGGCGACGGCGGCGACTGTGTCCAGACAGGTGGCGATGACGGCCTTGTCGAAGTCCTTGCAGCCCTGCGGAGGCGGAACCGGTGAAGGCGGCGCTTGCGCGGGACCGGTGTGGGGACCGCTGCCGGGGCCGTCACCGTGCTCCTGGATGTGCGGCGGAGATTCGGGACTCGGCACCGGCGCGGGGGTGAACGTCTGGCCGGCGGCGGTGTCGTCGAACCGGGCGCAGCCGGAAAGCACGAGGCCGCCGCAGGCGAGGAGGGCCAGCGGCGCCGACCACCGGAATCGGGTACGCATGATGCCCCAGCCTAGGTGGCGCGGCGTGAGCCACTGGTAAGTGGCTACCGTGGTGATCATGACAGTCACCGTGCTGGTCCCGGACGACGAGGGCGTCGCTGTGCTGTCCGAAATCCCCCTCGTCCACGCGGTGCGCTACGAATGGGGCCGTCCGCTGCCGCCGGAGGCTGCGAAAGCCGAGGTGCTCGTCCCGGCCATGGATTCGGCGGACGACGACATCTGGAGCGATCTGCCGAATCTCAAGCTGGTGCAGCTCCTGACCGCCGGAGCGGAAGACTGGGTCGGCCGCGTGCCGGATGGCGTTCTGCTGTCCACCTGCCGCGGTGCGCACAGCGGCAGCATGGCGGAGTGGGTCGTCGGCGTCTTGCTGTCGATGTACCGAAATCTGGACGTCTACGCGGCGGCGCAACGGGCCGGACGCTGGGAGCAGCTGCCGTCCGACACCTTGCAGGGGCAGCGGGTGCTGATCGTCGGGGCTGGGGACGTCGGGCGGCAGTTGCGGCGGCGGTTGGAGCCGTTCGACGTCCGCTGCACGATGGTCGGGATGTCGGCGCGCGAGGGCGTACACGGTGTCGACGAGTTGCCGGAACTGTTGCCGCACCACGATGTGGTGGTCATGATGGTCCCCCTCACGTCGCGGACGCGAGGCATGGTCGACGCCGGTTTTCTCGCCGCGATGCGTGATGGCGCGGTGCTGGTCAATGCCGCTCAAGGGCCGGTTGTGGTCACCGACGCGCTGGCGGCGGAACTCGCCGCGGGACGGCTTCGCGCCGCGCTCGACGTGACCGATCCCGAACCGTTGCCAGCGGACCATCCGTTGTGGACAGCGCCCGGTTTCGTGTTGACGCCGCACGTGGCCGGAGCGGTGCGGGGCGTCCGGCGGCGGGCTTATTTGGTGGCTGCGGTGGAAATCGCCCGGTACGCTGGCGGAGAGCTACCTGGCAATCTCGTGCGCGGCGAATACTGATCCTTTTCCCGGATGTCGGCCCGGCACTCAGGGTTAACCCTGAAAGTGCCCCTGACCTCGGCGTGCTCGCTCGCGGGGCACGGCTGAATCCCCTAATCTTCGCCGCGTGACCACTCAAGGGGACGACTACCAGACCAGCGTGCTGTCCGGTGTCGAGGACTCTGCCGGCAACGACTACGACGAACCGCGGCAGGGCGGTCTCGGCTTCGGCCTGCTCGTCTTGCGCCTGGGGCTTGGCGTGATCATGGGTGCGCACGGCCTGCAGCATTTGTTCGGCGCTTTCGGCGGGCCGGGCGTCGGCGGCTTCGCGCACGTGCTCGAGATGTTCGGGTACCACAAGCAGACGACGCTGCTGTCCTGGATCACCGGCGTCACCGAGGTCGCGGGCAGTGCGCTGGTGATCGTCGGCCTCTTCACGCCGCTCGCCGCGGCGGGGCTGCTGGGGGTGGCCGCGAACATCGTCTACGCGAAGTTCCACGGCGGTTTCTTCCAGGGCATCGGTCAGGGCTGGGAGTACGAGATGCTCCTGGGCCTGTGCGCGTTGACGCTGATCTTCACCGGAGCGGGCACCATCTCGCTGGAGCGGAACACGCCGTGGCGTAAGCGGCCGTTGCCGCTGGGGCTCATCTCGTTGCTGCTGGCCGCGGCTGCGTCTGTGGTGGTCATCGTTCTGACCCGTTGATCTGGGCGGGCCTGCGTCGTTGACTCGGTGGAGGCGGCTGTAGCCGACGGTTGCCTGGGCTGGGCTTCCGGTCACTGACCAGGTCGTCGAGGTGTTGCCGTTTAGTGGCGAATGCCCGGTCAGAGCGGAAATCCGGGCTGGTTGCCTGCTGGCTCGGCTCGTGAGCGGCGATGGTAGCCGAGGGTTTCGCGGCTGGTTTGGCGTGGCGTGGGTGGTCGACTGGTGGCCGTTCGATGGCTATTCGCGTCGGCCGGAGTCTGGGGTCCGGCCGGGATGCCTGTTCGCCATTGAGCGGTGACTCGGGTCGATCGGGAGGGAGCGTTCGCCGTTCGGTGGCGAATGTTGCTCGACCGGAGGAGCCGGGCTGGCCGGAGTAGCTGGTTGCCGTTGAATGGCGATTCGCGTCGATCAGGATTTCGGGGTGGGGAGGGGAGCGTTCGCCGTTGGGCGGCGAACGCAGTGGCTCGGGGGACTCGGGCTGGCCGCGGTGACTGTTGGCCGTTGGGCGGCGAATCGTGTCGACGGCGGGTCCGGCAGTAGCGGTTGAGGGTGTCAGCGGTCCAAACCGGACTGGTCACGACACGAAAAGGGCCCGCGCACTAAGCGCGGGCCCCTCCCGGAGAAAGCAGAAAGCAGGATCAGCGGTTCGGGTCCCGAACCGCGCCGGTGTCGGCTGAGGTGGCCATCCGGGCGTAGGCCCGCAGCGCCGAGGTGATCGGGCGCTCCCGGTCCTTCGGCTGCCACGGACGTTCCGAAGCCTCCATCTTGGCCCGCCGTTCGGCCAGGACCTCCGGTTCGACCAGCAGCTCGAGCCGGCGCTCGTGGACGTCCAGAACGATCTGGTCGCCGTTCTCCACCAGGCCGATCAGGCCGCCCGCGGCGGCTTCCGGCGAGATGTGGCCCACCGAGATGCCCGAGGAGCCGCCGGAGAAGCGGCCGTCGGTGATCAGGGCGCATTTCTTGCCGAGGCCGGAACCCTTGAGGAACGCCGTCGGGTGCAGCATCTCCTGCATGCCGGGGCCGCCTGCCGGGCCCTCGTAGCGGATGACCAGCACCTCGCCCGGCTGGATTTCCTTCTTGAGGATCGCCGACACGGCTTCCTCCTGGCTCTCCAGCACCCGCGCCGGACCCTGGAAGTGCCACAGGTCCTCGTCGATGCCCGCGGACTTGATCACGGCGCCGTTCTCGGCCAGGTTGCCGCGCAGGATCGCGAGGCCGCCGTCCTTCGTGTAGGCGTGTTCGACGTCGCGGATGCAGCCGCCGGCGGCGTCGGTGTCCAGTGACGACCAGCGGTTTTCCGTCGAGAACGCCTGCGTCGTCCGGACCCCGCCCGGCGCGGCGCGGAACAGTTCCAGCGCCTTCTCCGACGGCGACTCGGCGCGGATGTCCCACTCGTTCAGCCACGTCGCGAGGTCCGGCGCGTGGACCGCGTGCACGTCGGTGTTCAGCAGGCCGCCGCGGTACAGCTCGCCCAGGATCGCCGGGATTCCGCCGGCCCGGTGGACGTCTTCCATGTGGTAGTCGGAGTTCGGCGCGACCTTCGACAGGCACGGCACCCGCCGTCCGATCGCGTCGATGTCGCTGATCGTGAAGTCGACCTCGCCCTCCTGCGCGGCGGCGAGGATGTGCAGCACGGTGTTCGTCGACCCGCCCATGGCCATGTCGAGCGCCATCGCGTTCTCGAACGCCTTCTTCGTGGCGATCGACCGCGGCAGCGCCGACTCGTCGTCGGAGCCGTACCAGCGCTTGCACAGTTCGACCACCGTGCGGCCGGCGTTGGAGAACAGCTCGCGCCGGGCCGCGTGCGTCGCGAGCGTGGAACCGTTGCCCGGCAACGACAATCCGAGCGCTTCGGTGAGGCAGTTCATCGAGTTCGCGGTGAACATGCCGGAGCACGAACCGCAGGTCGGACACGCGGAGCGCTCGACCTCGGACAGGCCGGCCTCGTCGATCGCCGAGTTCGCGGACGCCGCGATGGTGGTGATCAGGTCCGTCGGGGCGTGCGCGACGCCCTCGACGACCACCGCCTTGCCGGCCTCCATCGGGCCGCCGGAGACGAACACGGTCGGGATGTTGAGCCGCATCGCGGCGTTGAGCATGCCCGGCGTGATCTTGTCGCAGTTGGAGATGCACACCAGCGCGTCGGCCTGGTGCGCGTTGACCATGTACTCCACCGAGTCCGCGATGATCTCGCGCGACGGCAGCGAATAGAGCATGCCCGAGTGGCCCATCGCGATGCCGTCGTCGACCGCGATCGTGTGGAACTCGCGCGCGATGCCGCCGGCCTCGGCCACCGCCTCGGCGACGATCTCGCCGAGGTCCTTGAGATGCACGTGGCCGGGCACGAACTGGGTGTAGGAGTTGGCGATCGCGACGATCGGCTTGCCGAAATCGCTGTCGGTCATTCCGGTCGCACGCCAGAGCGAGCGTGCGCCCGCCGCGTTGCGACCGTGGGTGGTGGTCCGGGAACGGAGGTGCGGCACGGCATTCTCCCAGGTCAGAAG
Organism: Streptomyces sp. AA4; assembly: GCF_000158875.1. Taxonomy (NCBI): domain Bacteria; kingdom Bacillati; phylum Actinomycetota; class Actinomycetes; order Kitasatosporales; family Streptomycetaceae; genus Streptomyces; species Streptomyces sp. AA4. The sequence goes on from NZ_GG657746.1 coordinate 1,422,482, forward strand.
GCTGAACCAGGCGGAGGGGAACTACGGCTCCGCAAACTGGTCCTACCAATTCTACTCGGCTGGTTCGCCGTTGCCGCCGCCGGTCCGTCCCGCGTCGGCGGAGGGCTCCGGTTCAGCAGGCCCGGAGGCGGAGCCAGAAGCGGGCTCGGGAGCGGGTTCCGCGGCGGATTCCGGAGCTGCCTCCGGCGCGGTCTCGGCGGCCGGTTTCTGCCCGGTGAGCTCCTCGTCGCTCAGCACGCCCGACGGGTCCTTGATCTTGCCCTCGCTCACCAGCGCCAGTACCGGAAGATGCCGCGTCCGCACCGTGGGAAGGCTGACTTGCGTGTCGTCGCCGAGGACCGCACGCACGCGGGCCTTGTTCGTGATCGCCAGTCCCTTGAGCGACGACCACGGCAGTTCGCGGTTGCCGAAGACGGTCCGGACGTGCAGTCCTTCGCGGGTCGCGACGGTGCGCGTGCGCGCGACGAACACGAACAGCGCGAGCGGGAAGACGTACAGCCACTGGAATCCGCCGATCTCGCCCAGTGCGATCGGTGTCACACAGACGGTCAGCAGACCGATCGCGAGATACGCCGTGGTCGGGATCCGGAAGACGGCCTTCCGGCCCTCGTCCGCACGCTGGTCCTGCTGTTTCTTGGCCACGAAGGAATGGTGCACCGACGCTCGCGGCGGCCTGCGCCCGGGTCGCGCGCGGGCAGTACTGGCCGTCCACGATGCGGAACCGCTGTCCCGTAGAGTTGACACTCGCCCGGGCGCGCGACTAACGTCGGGGCCGTGATTACGCAGACCGGTCTCGTACTTCCCAAGCGCGCCGACGCTTAGGAAGAGTCCTCTGCGTCGACGCGCGACCCTCGTGCGACCTTACGGTCGGCGAGGGTTTTTTGTTGCGTGAAACCGGTTCCCCGACCGGAAGTACGGCCCAGACAACCCGAACGAGTGACACCGAGAACCCACGAGGCAGAACCGATGACCAGTGCCACGTCGCGCAGCGACGCGAAGCCCGGGCCGACCGCGCCCGGTGTCCCAGGAGCACGTCCGAAGCCCGCCCCGCCGGCGGGTACGCCGGTGCGCGTCACCGGCGCGCAGTCGCTCGTCCGCTCGCTCGAGGCGGTCGGCGCGGAGGTCGTGTTCGGCATTCCGGGTGGCACCATCCTTCCCGCCTACGACCCGTTGCTCGACTCGACGAAGGTCCGGCACGTCCTCGTCCGCCACGAGCAGGGCGCGGGGCACGCCGCCACCGGGTACGCGCAGGCCACCGGCAAGGTCGGCGTCTGCATGGCCACGTCCGGCCCGGGCGCCACGAACCTCGTCACCCCGCTGGCCGACGCCAACATGGACTCGGTCCCGGTCGTCGCCATCACCGGGCAGCAGTCGCGCAGCCTGATCGGCACCGACGCGTTCCAGGAAGCCGACATCTGCGGCATCACCATGCCGATCACCAAGCACAACTTCCTCGTCACCGACCCGGCGGAGATCCCGCGGGCGATCGCCGAGGCGTTCCACCTGGCCGCGACCGGACGCCCGGGCCCGGTGCTGGTGGACATCCCCAAGGACGTGCTGCAGGAGATGACCTCGTTCTCCTGGCCGCCCGAACTCCGGCTGCCCGGCTACCGCCCGACGCTGCGGCCGCACGGCAAGCAGGTCCGCGAGGCCGCGAAGCTGATCGCGCAGGCCCAGCGGCCGGTGCTGTACGTCGGCGGCGGCGTGATCAAGGCCGAGGCGTCCGAGCAGTTGCGCGAACTCGCCGAGCTGACCGGCATCCCGGTCGCCACCACGCTGATGGCGCGCGGCGCGTTCCCCGACTCGCACCGCCAGCACGTCGGCATGCCCGGCATGCACGGGTCCGTCGCCGCGGTCGCGTCGATGCAGCGCGCCGACTTGCTGGTCGCGCTCGGCGCCCGGTTCGACGACCGGGTCACCGGCCAGCTGTCGTCGTTCGCGCCGGACGCGAAGATCGTCCACGCGGATATCGACCCGGCCGAGATCTCCAAGAACCGCAAGGCGGACGTGCCGATCGTCGGCGACTGCAAGGAGATCATCGGCGAGCTGATCGACGCGGTGAAGACCGAGTTCGAGCGCGCCCGTCCCGACCTGAGCGACTGGTGGACGCAGGTCGACTCGTGGCGCGAGGACTACCCGGCCGGCTACGAATGGCCCGACGACGGTTCGCTGTCGCCGCAGTACGTCATCGAGCGGATCGGCGAGCTGGTCGGTCCGGACGCGGTGTACGCCGCGGGCGTCGGGCAGCACCAGATGTGGGCCGCGCAGTTCGTGAAGTACGAGAAGCCGCGCACCTGGATCAACTCCGGCGGCCTCGGCACCATGGGCTTCGCCGTCCCGGCCGCGATGGGCGCGCAGTTCGGCCTTCCGGACACCCAGGTGTGGGCGATCGACGGCGACGGCTGCTTCCAGATGACCAACCAGGAACTCGCCACGTGCGCCATCGAGGGCGCGCCGATCAAGGTCGCCGTGATCAACAACGGCAACCTCGGCATGGTCCGCCAGTGGCAGAACCTGTTCTACTCCGAGCGGTACTCCAACACCGACCTCGGCACGCACAAGCACCGCATCCCGGACTTCACGCTGCTGGCCGAGGCGCTCGGCTGCGCGGGCCTGCGCTGCGAGGCCAAGGAGGACGTCGACGCGACGATCCGGCGCGCGATGGAAATCAACGACCGCCCCGTCGTGATCGATTTCGTCGTGGGGAAGGATGCCCAGGTGTGGCCGATGGTCGCCGCGGGCACCGGGAACGACGAGATCATGGCCGTCCGCGGGATCCGGCCGCTGTTCGACGACGACGAGGTTTCGCAGGAAGCCGCCGAGGCCGCGGCCGCGGAGGGAGAGCAAGCATGACTGTCCACACGCTGAGCGTGCTGGTCGAGAACAAGCCCGGTGTGCTCGCCCGGGTGTCCGGACTGTTCTCCCGCCGCGGCTTCAACATCGAGTCCCTTGCTGTCGGGCCCACGGAGAACCCCGAGGTGTCCCGGATGACGATCGTGGTCGCCGTTGAAGAGCTACCGCTCGAACAGGTGACCAAACAGCTCAACAAGCTGGTGAACGTGATCAAGATCGTCGAGCTGGAAGCCGGCAGCGCGGTGCAGCGCGAACTGCTGCTCGTGAAAGTCCGGGCCGACGCCACCGTGCGCAGCCAGGTCCTCGAGACCGTCCAGCTCTTCCGCGCCAAGGTGGTGGACGTCTCGCCGGAGGCGCTCACCGTCGAGGCGACCGGGACGTCGGACAAGATCGGCGCGCTGCTGCGGATGCTGGAGCCGTACGGCATCCGCGAACTCGTCCAGTCCGGCATGGTCGCGGTGGGCCGCGGGGCCCGCTCGATCACCGCCGCTTCTCCCCGCTGAACCTCAGATTTCGTGTAAGTACGGAAGGAAGTAGTACCCCCCATGGCAGTGGAAATCTTCTACGACGACGACGCCGACCTGTCGATCATCCAGGGTCGCAAGGTCGCCGTGATCGGCTACGGCAGCCAGGGCCACGCGCACTCGCTCAGCCTGCGCGACTCGGGCGTCGACGTCCGGATCGGCCTGCAGGAGGGGTCCAAGTCCCGGGCGAAGGCCGAGGAGCAGGGCCTGCGCGTGCTGTCGGTCGCCGAGGCGGCCGCCGAGGCCGACGTGATCATGATCCTCGCGCCGGACACCAAGCAGCGCTTCATCTACGAGGAGCACATCGCGCCGCACCTCAAGGACGGCGACGCGCTCTTCTTCGGCCACGGGTTCAACATCCGGTACGACCTGATCAAGCCGCCGGCGAACGTCGACGTCGCGATGGTCGCCCCGAAGGGCCCGGGCCACCTGGTCCGCCGCCAGTTCGTGGACGGCAAGGGCGTGCCCTGCCTGATCGCGGTCGAGCAGGACGCCTCGGGCAACGCCCAGGCGCTCGCGCTCTCCTACGCCGCGGCGATCGGCGGCGCGCGGGCCGGCGTCATCAAGACGACCTTCACCGAGGAGACCGAGACCGACCTGTTCGGTGAGCAGGCCGTTCTCTGCGGTGGCGCGTCCGCGCTGGTGCAGACCGGTTTCGAGGTGCTCACCGAGGCCGGTTACGCCCCGGAGATCGCCTACTTCGAGGTGCTGCACGAGCTGAAGCTGATCGTCGACCTCATGTACGAGGGCGGCATCGCGCGCCAGCGCTACTCCATCTCCGACACCGCCGAGTACGGCGACCTCACCCGCGGCCCGCGTGTCATCTCGCCGGCCGTCAAGGAGGAGATGAAGAAGATCCTGGGCGAGATCCAGGACGGCACCTTCGCCCGCGAGTGGGTCGCCGAGGACGAGGCCGGCCGGCCGAACTTCACCAAGCTCGAGGAGCAGGGCAACCAGCACCCGATCGAGAAGACCGGCAAGAAGCTGCGCGACCTGATGTCGTGGGTGGACCGGCCGATCACCGAGACCGCCTGATTTTCCAGGCCTGACCGGTTCTCCGGAGAAGACCCTGCCGTCCGTTCGCCGGACGGCAGGGTCTTCTTTTCGTTCCAGGGCGTTGCCGCTGAATGGCGGATACGCTGTGCCGATGAGCCGCCCGACCGACGACAAGGCGCACATCAGGCACGAGCTCGACCTGACCGGCGCGACCTGGATCCGCGCCGAACCGGCGGGCGTGACCCTGGAGCATTGCGCGGAGTACGCGTTCGTCCCGCATTCGGACGGGGTGACCTACGTGGCCATCCGGCAGCCGACCGACCCGGACGGCGCGGTGCTGGTGTTCACGCCTTCGGAATGGGACGCGTTCACGCGCGGGGTTCGGGACGGGGAGTTCGAGTTGCCGGGGGAGTCGTAGTTCTCCGCTTTTCGTGAGGGCTTTCTGACTGGCGAATCGGCCTGATCTGCTTGGTGGGCGGCTGTTGCCGTTTAGTGGCGAATCCGAAGCCCGCGCGCGATTGCCCAGGTCAGAGGCTTGCTTTGAGTGCATCTTCGTGGGGGCGGCCCTGGCGGACGGGTCCGGCTGGCCGGGATCAGACGGCTCCGAGCGTCGCGATGAGTTCGACGACCTGATAGGCCGTCGGGAAGTCCGGTGCCTGGTAGCGCAGGGTGCAGCCGTCGGCGAGTTCCATTCCCGGCACCAGCAGCGCGTGTTCGGTCATCCGGGGCCGATGTACCTGGACTTCCAGCTGGACCAGGCCGTCGAAGCGCAGCGGACGGACGTCCTCGCGACCGGCCAGCGCTTCGGGCACCGCGTGCTCGATACGGTCACATGCCTCATCGGGATGCAGCATCGCCGCCGAGAGAGCACCCAGCGCGCGTTTGACCACTATCGAGCGAATGCCCGGCGCTACCTCGGCCGCCTCGGTTGCCACGGTGTCGTCGCCGCTTACCAGCACGGGCGGTGCGCCGTAGTGCGCCGCGAGCGCGGTGTTCAGGCCGAGTTCGCCCAAGGAACGGCCATTGCAGCGCACGTCCGCGACGGTTCCGCCGGAGATGGTGTGCGCCATGACCGAACGGGGCGTGCCGGCCTTGCCGTGATAGCCGATGAACAGCACAGCGTCCGTGTCCTCGGCCAATCCCGCCATCATCCCGCCGGGTTTGGGTGTGCCGCGGAGCAACTCGACACGTCGGTCCAGCAGGTCGGGCAGAAGGTTCCGGAAGCTCGCGTGCGCCTCGGTGACCTGTACCTGCGCGGCCGCGTCGTAGGTGTAGATCCCGCGAACGGCGGCGTTGGCCTCCGCGGTGAGCAGCTTGCGGTTGCGCTCGTATTCGCTGTGCCCGGGAATGACCTCTTCGCCGTGGACCACCCCGGCGATTCCCTCCATGTCGACCGAGACGAGCACCCGCATCTCCATCACACCTTCCTCGGCGGCGCGCGGCCAGGAACGCCACCTTATCGAGCGATCCGGTGGTGGTCGCCTTGCTCGCGCGGGTGGGCGCTCGGGTCTGCGAATGCCTGGTTGACCAGGGATTAGCCGATTGATGGCGAATCTGTCTTAGCGAGGCCGGGGCCTGTATCGGCGGATTCGCCGCTGGGAGGCCAGGGCTGCCGCGATTGGTCTGCGCGGGTTGATCGTCAGGACGGCAGGAAGATCGCGGCCGCCGCGTCCGCGAGTGCGTCGGGGCTCGGCGAATCCGCCTCGGTTTGCGCCAGGTGCTGTAGCCCGAGGATGGCCGCGTAAGCGACACGCGCCCGGTTCGCCGCCTGGTCCGGCGAGAGGCCGAGTTCGCGGTAAGTGTTGGTCAGAAGGTTCAGCCGGGCTTGATTGACCCGGCTGACTGCTTCCTTGACCCGAGGGTCGTTGCGGTCGCCGAGCAGGCTGAGGTGCACCGACGGCGCTAACGGCTGGACGGCGCGCACGACGGCGGTGAGCAGCTCGCGCAGCCGTTGCCGCGGATCGGCGATCGCGGCGTACTCGGCGAGTCCCGCCTCGCCGTGGTTTCGCCACCAATCGGCGAGAGCCGCGGTGATCAGCTCGTCCCGGTTGCGGAAGTGCGCGTAAAAGCTGCCCTTGGTCACGCCGAGCGTCCGCGCGAGCGGTTCGACCGCGACCGCGGCCAGCCCGCCGTCTGCGATCGCCTTCAGCGCGGCCCGCGTCCAGTCCTGGGCGGACAGCCGGGGGGAGTCGTTCACCATGCGCGGAGGATACGTCACCGTATTGACGGCTCCTCCCGTGCTGGATACGGTGGCGTATGGATACGCATCAGTATCCATACGCTGTCGTACTGAGGGGCGATCGAAATGACACACACGAAGGTTCGCCGAGTAGTCACCGGACACGACTCCGACGGCAAGTCCCGCGTGGTCGCCGACGGCGCCGTCGAACCGATCACTTCCGATTTGATGCCTGGCTGCGCGATCTACCGGCTGTGGGGCCGGGACGAGCGACCGTTGTTCCCGGACGACGGTTCGCCGCGTCGCGCCGAGGCGCACTACCCGCCGAGGGACGGTTCGCGGTTCATGATCAACACGATCGCGCCTGGCAAGCTGACGCCGTCGCCGGATGTCGACCTACCAGCAGCTTGGGAGAAGCTGGAGCAGCAGGCACCCGGCGCGGCCAGCGCGATGGAACCCGACGCACCGGGCATGCACACCACCGACAGCCTCGATTACGTGCTGGTCGTGTCGGGCGAGGTCACGTTGGAGCTGGACGACGGGGACCAGACGATCTTGCGGGCAGGCGATGTCCTCGTCCAGAACGGCACGCGGCACGCCTGGCGAAACCATGGCACCGAACCGTGCACGATCGTCGGCGTCGCTGTCGGTGCGGATCGGGCGTAGATCGGCTTTCGCCGCTGAGCGGCGACGACTCCTGTTGCCGATCTTTTGCCCGCCGGGTTTGACATTGACATCGTGACAAGGTCTTCACTGGTCGGCGGAGGTGATCCCGATGAACTCGACACAGATGAATTCCCAGCTCACGCGGCTGATCGAGGCGTTGGGCTCCGGGGACTCGTCGACGCGGCTGCAGGTCGCGCTGACGATCGGAACGCACCCGGACGGCCCTGGCCTCGTCGAGGCGCTCGTCGCACGGTGCGCGATCGAGCCGGACTTTTTCGTGCGCGACATGCTCACCTGGGCGCTGACCCGGTTCCCGGCGGAGGACACGGTGCCACGGCTTCTCGCGGAGTTGCGGTCTCCGGTGGCGCAGGCCAGGAGCCAGTCGCTGCACACGTTGTCCAAAATCGGCGACCGGGACGTGTGGCCGGCGATCACCCGATCGTTGCTGCGCGACGCCCACGACGAGGTCGCGAGAAGCGCCTGGCGGGCGGCTGTTGTCCTCGTGCCAGACGAGGACAAGGCCGGGCTGGCCGCAGAACTGGTGACACAACTCGGCCGCGGCGACCGAACGCTGCAGCTCAGCCTCAGCCGGGCGTTGGTCGCGCTCGGTCCCGTGATCGAGCCGGCGCTGGAGGCCGCGTTGACGAGCACCGACCCGACCGTCCGGGCGCACGCTGTCGCCACTGAGCGGCTACTGCGTGACCCGGACACCGGTTTCGACCAAGCCGTGGACGAGGCGAAGCGGATCGTCGCGCTCGGTCCGGAGCGGGCTCAGGAAACCGCGTGCTGATCGGCGAGGTCGCCCGCCGCTCGGGGGTGAGCACTCGGATGCTCCGGCATTACGACGCCCTCGGGCTGGTGCGGCCGACCGGCCGCACCGTGGGCGGCTATCGCGAGTACTCCGCCGACGACATCCGCCGGATCTTCCACGTGGAGAGCCTCCGGTCTCTCGGGATGTCGCTCCGGCAGATCGGCCGGGCGCTGGAGGACCCCGCCTTCGTACCGGCGGAGCTGGTCGGCGACCTCATCCGGCGGACCGAAGACCGGCTGAAACGGGAGCGGGAACTGCTCGACCGGCTCCGTGCGGTCGATGCCTCGGCACCCTCCGGATGGGAGGGTGCCTTGCGGATCGTCGAGTTGCTGCGCGGGCTCAATTCACCTGGTGCCGCGCGTCGGCAGCAGGCCGTTTTGGCCCCCGCCGACGATGTGCCGGTCCCTGCTGAGGTCTTGGCCAAAGCAGTTCTCGCCGAATCCGATCCGAACGTCGCCGGTGCCTTGCGATGGGCCCTCGCCCGGACCGGTGGCGACATGGTGGCGAACGTGGCGTCCGGTCTCCGCTCGGAGAATGCCGACATCCGCCGACGCGCGATTCTGGCGCTCATCGAGTTGCCCGGCGACGAGGCGACTGCAGTATTGATGGACGCGCTCGCTGCCTCGGACGCTGTGGTCCGTCGGCATGCGGCGCTCGCATTGGGAGCGCGTGGTGTCGAGGAGGCTGTGCCGACGCTTGTCGAAATGGTCGTTGAAGGGCGAAACGACGTCGAGGCGGCTGAGGTTTTGGGTGCGTTGGCGGATGGGGACGTGGACGGGATTGTCGACGCGTTGATGGATGCGGTGGCGGCGCACCCTGCGGATTCCGCGGTGCGGATCCGGTTGACGCAGGCGCTTGCGGAGATGCCGGGGACCCTTGCGCAGGGAGCGTTGCGGCGGTTGGCGGGGGATGGGGATCCGGCTGTGGCGTTGGTGGCTTCGGCTCTTGCGAAGGTTGTTGAAGAGCGTGGTGGCACCGGTGAGGTCACTGGAAGCGACTAGGGCGTGCGCGGTTGGCTGGCGGAGATTTGGCGTGTCGGTGCTGGTCAGAGGTATTTGCCAGTTAATGGCGAAAGTTGCTGCGGGGTGCGTTGCGGTTCAGCGGAGAGTGGGCGTGGCCGGTTGGATGGCGGCCTGCGGGATGAATTGCCGTTGGTCGGTGAAAGCCGTCGGGATGGGTTGCCGCCAGACCGCGGGGCGGGCATTCGCCGCCCAGCGGCGAGAGTTGCGGGACGTGGCCGAGCAGCGAGAGCTGCGAGGGCGGGTTGTTTCCCGTTCGGTGGCGAGAGCAGTGATGATGCTTGCCGTTCAGCGGCGAGGCTGTGACGGCGTGTGCTTGTCGTTGAGCGGCTAATGCTGCGCTGACGAGTGCTGCCCTTTGAACGGCGTGGCCTGTGCTGGCGGCAGTTGCTGCTGAATGGCGAAGGAGTCGACGGCAGTCGTTGCCGATGAGTGGCGACGTGCGTGGCGGCGAGGTTTGCCGGTGAGCGGCGAGCGGGTGTTGCTGATCGGTCAAGGTGCCTGGCATCGAGTTGTTGCCGCTCAGCGGCGACGCCGGTCCAGCGGCGGCCGAGGTGTTGCCGTTTGGTGGCGACACCGTGGAGGAGTTGCTGCTATTCGGCGACGCGGGCGATGAGTTCCGGTAGACGGCCGGTGGCTGCGGCAAGGGCGAGGTGGTCGCCGTAGTCGCGGGATTCGACGATCTCTCCGTCTCGGATGCGCATTGCGAAGATGTTGTTCACCTGGAACGGCACCCGCCGCTGGTTTCGCCTACATAGGTCGACTCGCCGATGATGACTTCTGGGTCGGTGCCCAGGTGGAGCACCAGGTCTGTCACTTCGATGTGGAGAGCGAGTGCAGCACCGGCGGCGAAGTGGGTGCGGAGGTCGTCTCGAGTGCGGAGGACGGGGACACCTGGCAGGAACGGGTGTCGGACATCGGTTTTTGCCGCATAGAGGTCGGGGAGTTCGGACCAGCGGCCGTCGGCGACGCCGAAGACGACTCGTTGGAATACGCCTTCGCGGCTGTTCGCGGCGAAGAGTCCGGCCGGGCGAGGTGCGATGGGGCGAGGTTCGTAAGCGGGCGCTTGGGCGTACGCCTCGGCTAGGCCGGCGGTCGCGTTTTGGATGGCGGCCAGGCGCAGGTAGTCGTGATAGTCACGGGTGTGGGTGAGGAGTCCGTTGCGGGCGTGGAGGACTTGGATGTTGGCCGTTTCGGTCGTCTGGCCGGTTTTCCGTGACTCGGCGGTGTACTGGTATTCGGCGACGATGACCTCGGGGTCGGCGGTTTCGTGGACGGTCACGTCGTGCCGCTTGAGATGGAGGGTTTGGCCGAGGCCGCTGACGAAACGGTCGTGAAGTGCGGCGCGGCCCTCCAAACGTCCGGGCCTGGGTATTGCGGTGGGGTGCTCTACGACGGTGTATTCGGCGTAGAGCTTGGCGAGGTCGGCGAAGCGGCCGTCGGTGATTCCAGAGGAGAGCTGGTCGAACAGGTCGCGTGGCGTGTGAATGAGGGCCTCCGCAGGGTGCCGGGGTAACCGGAGTCGGTAGTCCGTTAAGATACGGACTACCGACTCCGGTTGTCTAGCGCGGGAGAGTTGCCGATTAGTGGCGACGGAGGCGGCGCAGCAGTTCTTGGGCGTCGGGGCTGTCGCACGCTTCCGCCCAGCCTTCGGGGGTGCTGTCCCACAGGGCGTCGCGGGCGGTGAGGTCGGCGCCGGCGGCTACGAGGATTTCGATGACGTCCAGTTGGTTGCTCTGGGCGGCCAGGTGCAATGCCGTGACGCCGACGCCGTGGCGTGGGCCGCCGAAGGTGCCGACGTGGTTGACGTTCGCGCTGAGTGACAGCAGCGTTTCTGTTGCCGCTGAGTGGCCACACGTTGCTGCCCAGATAAGAGCGGTGCCGCGGTAGACGTCGGCGTCCAGGTTTGCGCCGCGCGCGGCCAGGGTGCGGAGTGCGGCTACTTGGTTGTTGCGGGCGGCCCAGGCGAGGGACTCGTCGAGGATCTCCCTGGGGTCGTTTGTTGGCTGCCAGGATGGAAAACCGCTGTGCGGACGGTAGAACTCACGGTGTGCGCCGGCTGCCGGAGAAAGAGTCCCCTTTGGACTGACGAGTTCATCCAGCAGTGCGGCGTCGCCGAGACCGGCTGCGACGCGCAGGTTGTGAGGAGACCGTTCGTGCGTTGCCAGGTTTTCGGCAACAGCGCGATTTCCCCAAAACAAGGCCACGATGAGCGGGGTTCCGCCGTCACCGCGGCCGGAAACGGCCAGGGGCGCGCCAGCGTTGATCAACATGTCGGCGATCAATGGTAAGTTGCTGTAAGCAGCTTGATGCAAGGCAGTCCAACCGTGTGCGTTGGCTCGTGCGGGATCGGCGCCGTGAGCGAGCAGGACGCGGACGAGGCGTTCGTCATGGGTCGCGGAGGCCATGCCGAGGAGATCGTTCCCGTTGGTGCCTCGGGCGTGGGCCAGGTGCGGGGCATCGGCGAGCAGTGCGGTCAGACCGTCGACGTCTTGGGCTTCTACCAGTTGATAGGCCCGGGCGAAGGGTTCGCCGTTTTTCGGCAAATCCGCGACGTGGGCCTTCAACGCCCGCCACGTCGGGAGGCCGTGCTCCCTGGCGATGACGGTCAGCGCGCCGGTGCGGGTCAGCGGTTGTTTATGGCGGGCGAAGGCGGCGCGGGCGTCGGGAGTGCCGTCTTCGGCTGAGGCGAGGAGGCCGAGGGCGCGGTCGTGGTAGTACTCGACGTCCTGGTGGTAGGCGTGCTGGACGTCCGGCCCGTGCTCGGCGATTCGGCGGACGTACGCCTGAAGTTGCGGCCAGCTCGGGAATCCGTAGCGGCGAGCGAGCCGGAACTGCGCTTCCGACAGTGCGATCGAGTCGGCGCGGGCGAGTTCCTTGGCCTGTTTGCGGAGCTGGCCGAGGTCGGGGTTGGCGGGCAAGGCCGTCATCAGGGAGTCCTTTCTTCCCTTGCGCGCCCCGTGGTCCGCCGGCACCGGGCAGGGAAGTAAGGAGAAGCTCTGCAACTCGTGGTGCGGGGGTGGGCTCAGCCCTTTCCGCGGACAGGACGCGGCCCCTGCCGCGCAAGGACAACTGTAACTCAGAAGGGTCAATGTCCGCCGGTGATGACGCTGACCGCGATGCCGAGCGTGGCGGTGTTGTACATGAACGACAGGACGCTGTGCGCGAGCACGAGGGAACGGATAGGCGTCGTGCGCGTTTCGACGTCCGAGACGGCGAAGCTCGTCCCGATGGTGAAGGCGAAATAGGTGAAATCGGCCAGCGTGGGACGCTCGGTTTCGGGGAAGCTGAAGTGTCGGGTGGGGAGGCTGTCGTAATACATCTGGGCGTAGCGTTCCGCGTAGCCGAAGTGCAGGATCGCCCAGGCCAGCAGGACCGCGGGGACGCCGACGATTTTCGCCTCGGTCGGGTCGATGCCCGCCGTTTCCGGCAAGACGATCGAGAGCCCGCTGGTGACGCCGACCAGGCTGGTCAGCAGGGTGAACAGCAGCCCGAGCCGACGGCCGAGCACGCCTTTCAGCCATCGGGAGTCGGTGTGGTCGATTTTCCGGCTGCGGGACACTCGCGCGATCCGGATGCCGAGGTAGATCAGCGCGAGCAGATCCCAGAAGAGAAGGACGGGAACGTTGTTGTCCTGGACGAGGGCGGCGATTCCCAGTACCAGCAAGACCAGTTCTACCAACCGCGACACGGCGAGGGCGAGCTTCGTGAACACCGGCGGCTCCCGGGGCGAACGCGGGCGAGGCGTCCCGCGAAGATAACAGCGGGTTGTGGTCGCCGGACGGCGAAACGGTTCCGTCCGCGTCGCCCGTTCAGGGGAAGTGCTCGCTGGGTTTGCCGCGATAGACGCGGAGGCGTGGGAAGGTCTGGGTGGAACGAGAAAGTGCCCGTATGCAGGGGATGAGCAGTTTCGCCGTTTAGTGGCGAATCCGTGGTGAGCTGGGGTTTCGGCCTCCGGGTGGGCTTCGGCGGGGCGCGGGGCGGCCGGGCGAATCGGGTGCGGCGGAGAGGTCGGGAGCTGGTCCGGGTGGGGGCTTTCGGGAGAGGCTAGTGAAAGCCCCCACCGGGACTTCAAGAGAACCCGTCGGCGATCAGAGAACCAGCGGGGCGAGACGACGCCAGCCGTCGACCGGGATCTCCGGTCCGGTGCCGAGGACCTGGACGCAGACGTGGTTCGCGCCGGCGTCGAGGTGGGCGCGGATTCGGTCGGCGACTTCCTGTTCGCTGCGGTAGGCCACGATCGCGTCGACGAGCCGGTCGCTGCCGCCGTTGGCCAGATCTTCGTCCGAGTAGCCGAGGCGGCGCAGATTCGCCCGTTGGTGTGGAGCCATGCGCACGTAGCCGGCGACGTGTTCGCGAGCGATCTGCCGCGCGCGCAACGGATCCGCCTCAAGGACGACGGCTTGTTCGGCGGCGAGGTACGCGTCGGGTCCCATCGTTTCCCGGGCGAGCGCGGTGTGCTCTGGAGGGACGAAGTACGTGTGCGCGCCGTCGGTCTGGGCTGCCGCTAGCTTCAGCATTTTGGGTCCGAGGGCGGCGAGGAGCCGACGCGGCCGGGAACCGGAAGCGAAGTCCAGGTCGGCCGCATCCATGGCGTCGAGGTAGTCCTGCATCGCACTGCCTCCGCCGCCGGGCCGATGTCCGCCGAGTCCCAGCGTGAACCGTCCGGGGTACGCCTCTGACAGCGTGCGTCCAGCGGCTTCGGCGGACGCCGCTGATCGTTCGGAAAACCGGGCGATCCCTGTCGCCACCGGCAGCGTCGTAGTGGCCTCGAGCAGCAATGCGGCCTGGGTGAACGCCTCCCGGCCGCGGTATTCGCCGAACCACAGCGCGGTGAAGCCCAGCGACTCGACCTCGCGGGCCGCGGCGCGTACTTCGCCGATTTCCTTGCCGTCAAAGGAAAAAGTCCAGATTCCGACGGTCACCGCGCCCCGCCTTCGGTGTCGGCGGTGCGCTTCGCGAACTGATTCACAACAGGCTCCAAGAAGTTCCTGGCCGCGGGGTGCGGCGTCGATCGGGCGCAGCCAAGGCCGATACGTCCACTGAGGACGCACCCCAGAAGCAGAGGCTGCCTCCGGTTGCTATACGGAGGTATCCTCCGATTTGTCACCGGATAAACTCGGATCCGAGATGACCGACGCCAAGCCGATGCGCGCGGACGCCCGCCGCAACTACGAACGCCTGCTGGCCGAAGCGAGGCGTGCCTTCGCCGAACGCGGCGTCGACGCCTCGCTCGAAGACGTCGCCCGCAGCGCCGGCGTCGGGATCGGCACCCTTTATCGCCACTTCCCGACCAGGGGAGACCTGATCGAGGCGCTGCTGCGGGACCGGTTCGACACCCAGGCGGAAAGGGCGCGCGAACTGCTGCTCGCCGAAGACCCGCTCGACGGGCTGTACACCTGGCTGATCGGCTTCGGCGAGACCTCCGCCGTTTACCGCGGGCTTACCGAAATGCTGGCCGACGCGTTCGACGATCCGGAGTCGCGGCTGCACGCGTCCTGCGAGGCGATGCGGGAAGCCGCGTCCCACCTGGTGGACAGGGCGCAGGCGGCCGGGGTTTTCCGTGCCGACGTGACGGTCCGGGAGCTGCTTTTGTTGCTGCACGGCGCTTCCTGGGCCGGATCCCACCTTCCGGGAGAAGGCGGTACAGAGCGCCTGATGACGCTTGTCTTCACCGGATTACAAACAAGTGAACAGCGGGGGCAGCGGGCTGTCAGCGCACCGCGTTAAACTCCCGCCAGTCCGGGCACAACGACGTGCGCCGCGAGAGAGCGTCCTCGATTTCGTGACCAGATAGTGGGAGCCGCATCGTGACCAAGCCCAGCAAACCCGTAGTCCTCATCGCGGAGAAGCTCGCGCCCTCCGTGCTGAGTGTGTTCGGTGAAGAGGTAGAGGTCCGGCACGTGGACGGCACCGACCGTCCCGCTCTGCTCGAGGCGGTGAAGAGCGCCGACGCGCTCTTGGTCCGATCCGCCACCAAGGTCGACGCCGAGGTGCTCGGGGCGACCACGCAGCTGAAGGTCGTCGCCCGCGCGGGCGTCGGCCTGGACAACGTCGAGGTCCCGGCCGCCACCGAGCGCGGCGTGCTCGTGGTGAACGCGCCGACGTCGAACATCGTCTCCGCCGCCGAGCACGCGGTCGCGCTGCTGCTCGCGGTCGCCCGCCGCGTTCCCGCCGCCGACCAGAGCCTGCGCGGCGGCGAGTGGAAGCGCAGCTCGTTCTCCGGCGTCGAGATCAACGGCAAGACGGTCGGCGTCGTCGGGCTCGGCAAGATCGGCCAGCTGTTCGCCCAGCGGCTCGCCGCTTTCGGGGCCAAGCTCATCGCGTACGACCCCTACGTCTCGGCCGCGCGCGCCGGCCAGCTGGGCATCGAGCTGGTCACCCTCGACGAGCTGCTGGAACGCGCCGACGCGATCTCCATCCACCTGCCGAAGACGCCGGAGACCAAGGGTCTCATCGACGCCGAGGCGCTCAAGAAGACCAAGCCGGGCGTGATCATCGTCAACGCCGCGCGCGGCGGTCTGATCGTCGAGGAAGCGCTGGCCGACGCGGTGCGCAGCGGGCACGTCGGCGGCGCGGGCATCGACGTGTTCGTCACCGAGCCGACCACCGAGAGCCCGCTGTTCAACCTGCCGAACGTCGTCGTCACGCCGCACCTCGGCGCGTCCACCGCCGAGGCGCAGGACCGCGCGGGCACGGACGTCGCGCGTTCGGTGCTGCTGGCGCTGCGCGGCGACTTCGTGCCGGACGCGGTGAACGTGTCCGGCGGCGGCGCGGTCGGCGAGCACGTGCGGCCGTACCTGTCGCTCACCCAGAAGCTCGGCCAGGTGCTGACCGCGCTGAACCCGAAGGCGCCGACGTCGCTGACCGTCGAGGTCAAGGGCGAGATCTCCAGCGAGGACACCGCGGTGCTCAAGCTGGCGGCGCTGCGCGGGCTGTTCGCGGGCGTGGTCGAGGACCAGGTCACCTTCGTCAACGCGCCGCGGCTGGCCGAGGAACTCGGCGTGCAGGCCGAGCTGGTTTCCGAATCGGAGAGCCCGAAGTTCCGCAGCCTGGTCACGCTCCGCGCGGTGCACGGCGACGGCGCGACGCTCACTGTCTCCGGTTCGGTCACCGGCAAGGACGAGGTCGAGAAGATCGTCGAGATCAAGGGCAGGCACTTCGACCTCCGCGCCGAGGGCGACGTGCTCGTGATCGAGTACCCGGACCGTCCCGGCGTCATGGGCCGCGTCGGCACGCTGCTCGGCGAGGCGGGCATCAACATCGAGGCCGCGCAGATCAGCCAGAGCACCGACGGTTCCGACTCGATCATGCTGCTGCGCGTCGACCGGCACGTGGACGCCAACGTGCTCGAGCCGATCGGGGCGACCGTCGGCGCGCACACCATCCGCGCCGTCGACTTCAACTAGTCCAGATCGCCAGGAACGGCCCCTTTCCCGGACTCCCGGGGAGGGGGCCGTTCTGCGTTCGCCCGCACCGGCAACATTCGGGTAACGGAGCTTTTTCCGCACGAAAGTAGGGGTTTCGGACAGCTAGGTTCTTGCCGCGAGGCTGAACCACGCGCCGTGACAGCACGGTGCGGCGCCGGTGCTCACCGTCGGGGGTGCGAATGGAGAGCGTCGGCAGGTTCGTGATCCGGGCCTCGAGAAGGGGTTACTGATGAGCAGAACCCGGTTGCCCGGGTGGGCTGCCCGCTCGGTGGTCGTGGGTTCCGCGGTGGTGCTGGCGGCGGCCGTCGCCGTTCCCGCGGCGTCCGCGCAGGGCGCGCCGCTGGCCGAGCCGGTCGCTCCGGCGAAGGTCGACACGAGCAAGGTCGAGGGCAAGCTTTCGCCCCGGCTGAGCGCGGCGCAGGGGCAGATCACCGCGTTCGTCGAGCTGGCCAAGAAACCCGCGGTGGACGCGTTCAAGGAGGAGCAGGGCAAGGGCAAGGAGAAGGCCAAGCAGGCAGCGAAGGCGGCCAAGGCCGACGTCGCCGCCGCGGTCAGCTCTGTCGTGGGACAGCTGCGGTCCGCGGACGCGGGCACGAAACTGATCACGCAGACGGCCAACGCGGTGCCCGGCGCCGTCGTCACCGCGGACGCGGCCAAGATCCGCCAGCTGGCGGAACGGCCGGATGTCGTCTCGGTGCGCACGGTCGTGCCGAAGAACCGCACCAACGCCAGCGCCGACCAGCTCACCAACACGCTTGCCAGCTGGCAGAAAACCGGCAAGTTCGGCGACAACATCCGCGTCGGCGTGATCGACGACGGCATCGACTACACCCACGCCGACTTCGGCGGCCCGGGCACGCCCGAGGCGTACCAGGCGGTCGACCGCGCGAAGCCGTCGCCGCTGTTCCCGAACGCCAAGGTGGTCGGCGGCACCGACCTCGTCGGCGACGACTACGACTCGGCGGGCAAGACCGGTTCGCCGACGCCGAAACCGGACCCCAACCCGATCGCGTGCGGCGAGCACGGCACGCACGTCGCGGGCACGATCGGCGGCTTCGGCGTGAACGCCGACGGCAGCACGTTCACCGGCGACTACAAGAAGCTGAACAAGAAGACCCTCGACGCCATGCGGATCGGCCCGGGCACCGCGCCCAAGGCACTGCTCTACGCGATCAAGGTGTTCGGCTGCAAGGGTTCCACGAACGTCACCTCGCAGGCGCTGGACTGGGCGCTCGACCCGGACGGCGACGGCGACTTCACCGACCACCTCGACGTCGTGAACCTGTCGCTGGGCAGCGACTTCGGCGCGCCGGACGACCCAGACTCGCTGTTCGTGCGCAAGCTCGCGCAGAACAACGTGCTGCCGGTGATCTCGGCGGGCAACGGCGGCGACATCAACGACATCGCCGGTTCGCCGGGCAACACCCCGGAAGCGCTCACCGTGGCCAGCAGCCGCGACGCGGGCGAACTGCGGGACGCGATCGAGGTCAAGGCCCCGACCGCCGGACAGCAGCCGGGCCAGTACAGCCAGGAGTACACCGGCTACGACACCCTCGACCTCACCGCGCCGGTGGTGCCGATCTCGGCGGCCAACAACGCCGGGTGCGCCGCCTATTCGGCTGAGGACAAGGCAAAGGTCGCGGGCAAGATCGCGTGGCTGGAGTGGGACGACAACGACGCCACCCGTCCGTGCGGTTCCGCGGCGCGGGCCAACAACGCGCAGGCCGCGGGTGCGAAGGGCGTGCTGCTTTCGTCCACTGTGGAGCATTTCGGCGCGGGTATCGCGGGCAACGCGGCCGTTCCGATGTTCCAGCTCACCGGCAAGGCCACCCAGGCCGTGCGGGCGGGCCTGACCGCGGGCACGCTCACCGTGCGGCTGTACGGAGCCGGGCGGACGGCGCTGCAGACCTACGATCAGTCCATCGTGGACACTCCCAGCTCGTTCACCTCGCGCGGCGGACGCGGTCCGTCGGTGAAGCCGGACGTCGCCGCTCCTGGAGACACGATCACGTCGGCGTTCCGCGGCAGCGGCAACGGGCGTACCGTCCTTTCGGGCACGTCGATGGCCGCGCCGCACACGTCGGGCATCACGGCGCTGGTCCGCCAGGCGCACCCGGACTGGAGCGTCGAAGAGGTCAAGGCCGACGTCGTGGGCACTGCGGTGCACGACATCACTGACGGCGCTGGCCACACCTACGGTCCGCAGCGCGTCGGGGCCGGCCGGATCGACGCGAAAGCCGCGTTGGACAACCAGGTTCTCGCGTACGTGCAGGACGATCCGGGCGCGGTGAGCGTCACGTTCGGCACCGTCGAGGCGGCTGGCCCGGTCACCTTGAGCAAGACGATCAAGGTGGTCAACAAGGGCGTCAAGGCGACCGAGTACTCGGTGGGCTACGAGGCGGTCAACAGCCTGCCCGGCGTTGAGTACACAGTGGACAAGAACTCGGTGAAGCTGAACCCGCGCGGGGTCGCGACGGTGAAGGTGACGCTGAAGATCGCCGACCCGAAGGCGCTGCGCAAGGTTCTCGACCCGACCATGGCGGCTTCGCAGGCCGGGCTCGCCCGGCAGTTCGTGGCCGACGCCTCGGGCCGCGTCGCGTTCACCCCGAAGAACGGCGCGACCGTTCCGCTGCGGGTGGCCGTGTACTCGGCGCCGAAGCCGGTTTCGGCGATCACCACTCCGGGCGGCGTGCGCTTCAACGCGAACGCCGACCAGGCCGTGCTGAACCTCGGCGGCAAGGGAATCGACCAGGGCAGCGGCTCCCAGCGGTACCGCTCGCTGATCAGCGTGCTCGAACTGCAGGCCGAATCGCCGCAGCTGCCGGAATGCGACTCGCACGTCACGTCCGACTGCACCCTCAACCGCACCGCGAAGGGCGGCGACCTGCGCTACATCGGCGCGGCGTCGACGGCCCCGCTCGCCAAGGCGCAGGGGGAGCCGGAGAACGCGACGCTGGCGTTCGGCATCACGACCTGGAGCGATTTCGCGAACCTCGGCAGCAACACGGTGCCGTTCGTGGACATCGACACCAACGGCGACGGCAAACCGGACTTCGAAACCTTCGTGACGAAGGCCAAGGGGTCGGACGTGCTGCTCGTCAACACGGTGTCGCTGACCAAGCCGGGCAACCCGTCGGTGGACCTGCAGGCGATCAACGGGCAGCTCGGCGACGTCGACACCAACGTGTTCGACTCGAACGTGATGGTGCTGCCGGTCAGCATCGCCGCGCTCGGGATCGACCCGAAGGAGGCGTCGCACCGGATCAGCTACACGGTCGGCACCGCCGGGTACTACGTCGCGCCGGGTACCTCGAACGGGTTGATCGACCAGGTCAGCACTCCGCTGTCGTTCGACGTGCTCGCACCGGCGTACTCGGTCCAGGGCGGCGGCGACGCGGCGCTGGGCTACGTCGCCAAGCCGGGCACGGCTCTGGTGGTCAACCGCAACAAGGCCGCCGTCGCGGGGGACAAGGCCAAGGGCCTCCTGGCGATCGAGCACCACAACGCGGCCGGGCAGCGCGCCTCGGTCGTGCGGATCGAATCGGAGGTCCCGCGCGGCTGACCTGGTTCACCCGATGAGGGGAACTTGAGGTATGCCGCGGAAGTGGCCGCATAGCGGGACGCGGGGGCTTGCGCAGGCTGTCCGGCCTGGGCAAGCCCCCGTTTCCGTTCGCCCGAACGGGTGTCTCACCCTGTGGGAGGATGCGGCATAAGGGTGGTGCGGCTACGGCAGGTTGTCTACGGCCGGTAACCTTCTGCTGCTGGCGTTTTTGTGCGAATGGGCCATCGGTGCGCCCGGTGGCCTGGGCTACGGAGGTGTGTGGATGCGGCTCGCGGTGATCCCAGGGGACGGGATCGGGCCCGAGGTGGTCTCCGAGGCGCTCAAGGTGCTCGGTGAGGTAGCACCGGCGGCGGAGATCACGAACTACGACCTCGGCGCCTCGCGGTGG
The DNA here is from genome assembly GCF_000158875.1 of Streptomyces sp. AA4. Classification (NCBI taxonomy): domain Bacteria; kingdom Bacillati; phylum Actinomycetota; class Actinomycetes; order Kitasatosporales; family Streptomycetaceae; genus Streptomyces; species Streptomyces sp. AA4. The sequence continues at coordinate 1,442,910 of NZ_GG657746.1, forward strand.
CACGCCACCGGGGAGCTGCTCCCGGAGTCGGTGCTCGGCGAACTGCGCCAGCACGACGCGATCCTGCTCGGCGCGGTCGGCGACCCGACGGTGCCCAGCGGAATTCTCGAGCGCGGCCTGCTGCTGCGGCTGCGGTTCGAACTGGACCACCACGTGAACCTGCGCCCGGCGCGGCTGTACCCCGGGGTGCGCGGCCCGCTGGCCGACGCCGGGGACGTCGACATGGTCGTGGTGCGCGAAGGCACCGAAGGCCCGTACGCGGGCAACGGCGGTCTGCTGCGCAAGGACACCGAGCACGAGATCGCCACCGAGGTCAGCGTCAACACGGCCTTCGGCGTGCGGCGCGTGGTCGCGGACGCGTTCAACCGCGCCGAGGAGCGTCCGCGCAAGCACCTCACGCTCGTGCACAAGACCAACGTGCTGGAGCACGCCGGTTCCCTGTGGTCGCGGATCGTCGAAGAGGTTTCGCTGGAGCACCCGGACGTCACCGTCGCGTACTCGCACGTGGACGCCGCCACGATCCACCTGGTCACCGACCCGTCGCGGTTCGACGTGATCGTCACCGACAACCTGTTCGGCGACATCATCACCGACCTCGCGGCCGCGGTGACCGGCGGCATCGGCCTCGCGGCCAGCGGCAACCTCGACATCACGCGCCGGAACCCGAGCATGTTCGAGCCGGTGCACGGCAGCGCGCCGGACATCGCCGGCCAGGGCCTCGCCGACCCGACCGCCGCGGTGCTGTCGGTGTCGCTTCTGCTGGACCACCTCGGCCAGAAGGAAGCGGCGCGGCGCATCGAGGCCTCGGTGGCGTTCGATCTCGCCACGCGCGACCAGTCGTCCCCGGGCGCGACCCAGGCGATCGGCGACCGCCTCGCGGCACTGGTCTCGTCCAACGTCCGTCAGGTCGGCTGACCCCGTCCTGAGTCTTTCGGACCCCCGCCGCGGAAGCCGGTCGAAATCCGGCGCTGACCCGCAACGGTAGGCCTTCGGCTCCTTCTCCGGAGCCGAAGGCGAGCCCGATACCGGCGGAGGTTCCTCGAACCTCGTCCCCTCCCGTCGTGGTCTGCGGGAGACGACACTCCCGCCGCCGGCGGCTGCCGTCTTTTGCGGGCCCAATGTCTCGATTGGGTCGTCGCCGGTGGTGTCTTCTTCTGAAAGGCGTTCTGCTCGTCCTGGCTCCGCGGTGGGCGGGGCTTCGCCGGTTTTCGGCGACGGTGGTTCTGGTGGGGTTTCGCCGCCTGCTAGCGACCGTGATTCGCCGGATCTTCTGGAAGGCGGTTGCCTCTCGCCGTTGAGTGGCGAGGGCGTGTCGGGTGGTTCGAGTTCTCGTGGTGACTCGGATCTTTTGCCACCGAGCGGCGATGGCGAGGCTGCCGATTTAGATTCGCGCGCTGAGGGCGGTTCGGGTGTTTCGCCGTCTGGTGGCGACAGCGGGTCGGCTGGTTCTGGTGCTCGCGGGGACGGTGCTTCGGGCGATTCGCCACTGGATGGCGAGGGTGGTTCGCCATCTCCTGGCGACGGCGGTACGCGCGACTCGTTCCGACCGGGTGGTTCTGCGGCGAAGGTGGATTCGCCATCTCGCGGCAACGCAGTGCACGGCACCGAGTCGCCGATCGACGAGCTGCGGGCCGAGTCCGCGGAGAGCCGTGATCTGACTGGCTCTGGTGGAGGCGTTGGCTCGCCGTTGGATGACCGATCCTCGAGCGAGGAGCACGTTTCGCCGCGGGCTGGCGAATCCCCGACTCAGCGGGTTGCGTTGCCGCGGATCGGCGAATCCCAGAACCAGCGGGTCACGTCGCCGCGAGTTGAGACCGCGCCGGGCCAGCCGGATGCGTCGCCGTTGAGTGGCGAGTCCCAGGGCGGGCGGGTCGCGTCGTCGCGGGTTGGCATCGCGCGGGGCGAGTCGGATGTATCGCCGTTGGGTGGCGAACTCCAGGACCAGCGGCATGCGTCGCCGCGGAGTGGCACTTCGCAGGGGCACTCGGACGCGTCGCCGTTGGGTGGCGAATTCCAGGACCGGCCGCACGCATCGTCGCGGGTTGGAGGATTGCAAGAGCAGCCGGATGTATTGCCGTTGAACGGCGAAGCCGAGGACCAGCGAGTCGCGTCGTCGCGGAGTGGCGCCTCGCAGGCACAGCCGGATGTGTCGTCGCTGAATGGCGAATTCCAGAACCGGTGGGTCGCGTCGTCGCGGGTTGGCATCGCGCAGGGCGAGTCGGATGTATCGCCGTTGGGTGGCGAATTCCAGGACCAGCCGCACGCGTCGCCGCGGAGTGGCACTGCGCAGGGCCAGCCGGACGCGTCGCCGTTGAGTGGCGAATCCCAGGTCGGGGCCGTTGCCGTTCAGCGGAGACGGCCGTTGACGCCGGTGCTGCTCGGGCTCGTGGTCGTGTTGCTCGGGTCGATCGTCGTCGCTGTCGGGATCGGGACGGTGGCGGTGCCGGTCACTCACACGTGGGCCTTTCTCCGCGCTGGGCTGTTCGGCGGGACGATCGGCCCGGACGAGGTCGGGGAGTACCGGATCATCTGGGATCTCCGGCTTCCTCGCGTTCTGCTGGCGGTGGTCGTCGGCGCTGGGCTGTCGACTGTCGGCGTCGCGATTCAAGCGATGGTGCGCAACGCACTCGCCGAGCCGTATGTGCTGGGGATTTCCTCCGGCGCTTCCGTCGGGGCGACCGCGGTGACGTTGTTCGGCGTCTTCGCGTCGCTCGGGATCTACGCGTTGTCGGTCGGGGCGTTCGTGGCCGCGCTCGTCGCGACTTTGATCGTCTATCTCGTCGCCCGTACGCGGCAAGGACTTACGCCGCTGCGTCTGGTGCTCACCGGAACGACGTTGTCTTACGGGTTTTTCGCGATCACCACGGTCATCGTCTTTCAAGCGCCGAACGGCGAAGCCGCGCGGTCGGCGCTGTTTTGGCTGCTCGGCAGTCTCGCCGGCGCGAATTGGGGCACGCTGCCGATCGCCGCGATCGTGGTGGCCGGCGGGATTTTGCTCTTGCTGGCGCTGGCCGGCCGGCTCAACGCGCTCGCCATGGGCGACGAAGCGGCGACGACTCTCGGCGTCGACGTCGGGAAGCTGCGGGTTCTCCTGTTCATCGTTTGCGCTGCCATGACGGGGGTTCTGGTCGCGGTGAGCGGAGCGATCGGCTTCGTCGGGTTGATCCTTCCGCACCTGGTGCGGCTGGTCGTCGGTGCCGATCACCGCCGGGTGCTTGCCGTGGCACCGCTGGCCGGCGCGGTTTTCCTGGTGTGGGTGGACGTCGCGGCGCGAGTGCTCGCCGCGCCTGAGGAGTTGCCGATCGGGGTGCTGACCGCGGCGGTCGGGGTACCGGCGTTCCTGCTCTTGATGCGTCGCCGCGCCTACGTGTTCGGAGGTGCGTGAATGGACCTCTCGCTCGACGGCGTCAGCGTGACCGCGGCCGGTCGCAAGCTGGTCGACGACGTGACCCTCGAAGCTCGGCAAGGCCAATTCGTCGGACTGCTCGGCCCGAACGGCAGCGGAAAGTCGACGACTCTGCGCGCCGTCTATCAAGTGCTCAAGCCCTCAGCCGGAGCCGTGTTGGTCGACGGTCAGCCGGTCGACGGGATGGCACCGCGAAAGCGGGCGCGCGCGATCGCCGCGGTCGCGCAGGAATCGCACGCGGAGTTCGACTTCACCGTCGCCGAGGTGGTGGCGATGGGTCGCCTGCCGCACCACGGCCTGCTCGACCGCATGAGCGCAGCCGACCACCGGCTGTGCGCCGACGCACTGGCTCAAGTCGGCCTGACGCACCTGGCCGAGCGAGGCGTGCTCACCTTGTCCGGCGGCGAACGGCAACGCGTGCTGATCGCGCGTGCCCTCGCACAGCAGCCCCGGCTCCTGGTGCTCGACGAGCCGACCAACCATCTCGACATCAGGCACCAGCTCGAAGTCCTCGCGCTCGCTCGTGCCAGCGGACCGACGGTGCTGGCCGCGCTCCACGACCTGAACCTGGCCGCTGCCGTGTGCGACGTGGTGCACGTGCTCGACCACGGCCGCCTCGTCGCGAGCGGAACCCCGGCCGAGGTGCTCACCCCGGCTTTGCTCGCCGACGTGTTCGGAGTGCGCGGGCATGTCGTGCCGCATCCCGCTACGGGGCGTCCGCAGTTGTTGTTCGACCTGCTCGAATCCCAGGAGGACAGTCATGCGTAGGACAGTCGCGTTGCTCGTGACGGTCGCCCTCGTCGCCACCGGCTGCGGCGCTCACGTGTCCGAAAGGGACGGTGGAGCAGCTCCGGCCGGGTATCCCGTGACGGTGACCAATTGCGGTTCGTCGTTGACCGTGTCCAAACCTCCTTCTCGAGTCGTGACGAATGACATCGGCATCACCGAGCTGATGTTCGCGCTCGGCTTGGGCGACCGGATGGCCGGTTACGTGGTCGACAAAGGACAGTCCAGCGGCGTGGCCTCGTCGCCGTGGAAAGCCGATTTCGCCAAGGTGCCCAAGCTCGCGGAGAAGATCAACCGTGAGGTGGTGCAGGGCGCGGGAGCGGACCTCGTGTTCGCGGGCTGGAACTACGGCTTCTCCGAGGCAACCGGGTTCACCCCGGATTCCCTCGCGAAGCTGGGCATCTCCAGCTACTTGCTCACCGAAGCGTGCCGCAACGGCAATGGCAAGCAGCGGGGGATCATGCGACCGCTCGACGCGCTGTACACAGATGTGCGCAATCTGGGGAAGATCTTCGGGATCAGTGATCGTGCAGAACGTTTGATCGAAGAGTACCGCTCACGGGTCGCCGCTGTCACGGACGCGGTGCCGGCCGGGCGGCCGAAACCCAAGGTGTTCCTCTACGACGACGGCCGTGACCAGCCATTCACCTCCGGACGGAACGCGGGCCCGGACGAAATCATCACCAAATCGGGTGGTGCCAACATCTTCGCGGACCTCAACGACAGCTGGACCAGCGTCAGCTGGGAAGCCGTGATCCAGCGCGCGCCGGACGTTATCCTCATCAACGACTACGGCGGCGAGGTCGGCAGCGTGGCCGACAAGGAGAACTTCCTTCGCTCGCGCCCCGGCCTGCGCGACATCCCGGCCGTGAAGGAAGGACGCTTCTTCGCGCTGCCGTACGCCGCTTTGGTGGAAGGGCCGAGAAATGCCGCAGCGGTCGAAGAATTCGGCCGCTACCTGGCGAAGCTGCCCGGCTGACGGCTCTCAGAAGGTGGGACGCTTCGCCCGGCGCTTGGAAGCCGGGCGAAGCTGTGGCATGATGGCCGACATGACCGCCATCTCCGTCATTATTGCCTTGCGCGCCGGATAGACGCTCCACAAGAGCTACCGGCGCGCAACCTCTCGCACCCATGCGGGAGGTTTTTTTGTTGCCTGGACCAGGTTCTGCCCCGCCACAAGGAGAACACCGTGACCCGCACGGAACCCGCCGGCACGCCGCTTGGCGATGCCTTCCACCTCTACGACACCACTTTGCGCGACGGTGCTCAGCGCGAAGGAATCACCTACTCGGTCACGGACAAGCTGGCCGTCGCGCGGCTGTTGGACGAGCTGGGTGTCGGGTTCATCGAGGGCGGCTGGCCGGGTGCTCTGCCGAAGGACACGGAGTTCTTTTCCCGCGCGGCAAAGGGAGAGTTGCCGCTCAAGCACGCCGCGCTCGTCGCGTTCGGGTCCACGCGCAAGGCAGGCACTGCGGCCGACAAGGATCCTCAGGTCCGTGCGCTGTTGGATTCGGAGGCACCGGTCATCACCTTGGTGGCTAAATCGGACTTACGGCACATCGAGCGGGCGTTGCGGGTGGACGTCGACGAGGCATGCGCGATGGTGCGGGACACGGTCGCGTTCCTCGTCGGCGAAGGTCGTCGAGTTTTTCTTGACGCAGAACACTTTTTCGACGGCTACGCCTTCTCTCCCGAAACCTCGCTGCGGGTGCTCGACGCAGCGGCGCACGCTGGCGCGGACGTCCTCGTGCTGTGCGACACCAACGGCGGGCAGCTGCCGTTGGGACTTGCTGAAACCGTAGGCGAGATCAAGGAAAAGACCGGATTCCGACTCGGAATCCATTGCCAGGATGACACTTCCTGTGCTGTGGCGAACTCTGTCGCCGCGGTGCAGGCCGGCGCGACGCACGTGCAGTGCACCGCGAACGGCTACGGGGAACGGGCAGGCAACGCCGACCTGTTCGCCGTAGCGGGAAACCTCGTGACCAAGCTCGGAATGGACGTCCTCCCGACCGGAGGAGCCGCCGAGCTCACTCGCGTCTCCCATGCCTTAGCCGAAATCGCCAACCTCGCACCCGACACCCACCAGGCTTACGTCGGGTTGTCCGCTTTCGCCCACAAGGCGGGGCTGCACGCGAGCGCGATCAAGGTGGATCCGTTGTTGTACAACCACATCGATCCGTCCTCCGTCGGCAACGGCATGCGAGTACTGGTCACGGAGATGGCCGGCAGGGCCAGCCTCGAGCTCAAGGGACGTGAACTCGGGGTCGACCTTGCCGGCCGGCCCGACGCGCTGACGAACGCGGTGCGAAAGGTGAAAGAACTCGAATCGGAAGGCTGGTCGTTCGAAGCGGCCGACGCGTCGCTGGGGCTGTTGCTGCGCCGCGAGGTCGAGGAGGTTTCCGGCGAAAAGTCGGATCCGCCGCCGTTCGAGCTCGAGTCCTATCGGGTGGTCCTGGACCACCGTTCGGACGGCGAAGTCGTTTCCGAGGCGACGGTGAAGGTGCACGTCGCGGGCGAGCGCGTCATCGCGACCGCGGAAGGGAACGGCCCGGTGCACGCCCTTGATGCGGCGCTGCGCCAGGCGTTGACGCCGTATCTGTCCTGGTTGGACAGCGTGGAGCTGGCTGATTACAAGGTGCGGATCCTGCCGTCCAATCCGGGTACGGACGCCGTCACGCGGGTGCTTCTCGAAACTAGTGACGGCGAACACGAATGGACGACGGTGGGGGTGCACGGCAACATCGTCGAGGCGAGCTGGCTGGCGTTGTGCGACGCGTTGGTCCACAAAAGCCTGACGGTCGCGTCTGGGCAGTCAGTGTCTGAGCTGGGGGTGGCTGCTGTGGGGTGAATCGCGCCTACGGGTGCGCTGGGTTGGGACATTCGCGCCTGGTGGTCCTTCCTGCGATGGACATCGCGACTCACGATCGTGTCGATGAGGCCGTTCCTGTGGTGCGTGGTCGTATCTGGCTGGCGTGAAGGGTCCTTTCGCGCCGGTGCGGTCGCGGCTGCTCATCCGCTGGTGCGAAGTGTCGTGTTCGCGTGGATTGGGCGAGGGGGACTCTCGCGCCCGCTCGGGGTGCGCGACTGTCGGTGCGGGTACGTAGACTGGTGCGGTGCGTCTAGCTCGTATTGCTCATCCCAGTGGTGTCGCGTTCGCTTCGATCGAGGGGGACGGCGACGATGCTCAGGTCCTGGAGATCGCGGAACACCCGTTCGGCCAGCCGAACTTCACCGGCAAGCGGTGGCCGCTGGCCGACGTCCGGCTGCTCGCGCCGATCCTGCCGTCGAAGGTGATCGCCGTCGGCCGGAACTACGCGAAGCACGCGGCGGAGTTCGGCAATGAGGTGCCGTCCGCGCCGATGCTGTTCATCAAGCCGTCCACGACGGTGGTCGGGCCGAACGCTCCGATCCGCCGTCCGTCGGACGTCGGGCGCGTCGATTTCGAGGGCGAACTCGCAGTCGTCATCGGACAGCCAGTGAAGAACGTGCCCGCGGCGCGCGCGGCCAGCGCGATCCTCGGCTACACGGTCGCCAACGACGTGAGCGCGCGTGACCTGCAAAAGTCTGACGGCCAGTGGGGCCGGGCGAAGGGGTTCGACACCTTCTGCCCGCTCGGTCCGTGGATCGAGACGTCGATCGACCCGTCCGACCTGGCGCTCCGCAGCGAGGTCGACGGCGAACTGAAGCAGGACGGCCGGACTTCGGACCTCGTGCACAAGGTGCCCGAACTGGTCGAGTTCGTGTCGCGCGTGATGACGCTCCTTCCCGGAGACGTGATCCTCACCGGCACGCCGGAGGGGGTCGGGCCGATCGTCGACGGGCAGTCGGTGTCCATCACGATCGACGGCATCGGGACGCTGACGAATCCGGTGCAGGACCTCTGAGCTGGCCGTCGCCGTTTTGCGGCGACGGTGGCTTGGTGGGGGTGGGTTCGGGCGTTGCCGTTTAGTGGCGAATCCCTGGTCGGGGGTTGTTTTCGGCCGTCGGGGTGAGGCCGGGGCGGTGGCTTGGGCTGTTGCTGGTTGGTGGCGAGCTGGCGGCTCGTGTCTGGGTTGGCGGGTAGGCGGGGCCGTTGCCGTTGAGCGGCGAGAGGTGCTTGCCGCTTGTGTGGTGGCTGTGGATGGCTCTTGCCGTTTATCGGCGAATGGTTGCTGGCGCTTTGGTCGGTGAGTCGGCGGCACCCTCGCCGGTTGGTGGCGAGAGAAGAGTCGGCAGCGCTGTCGCCGCTGGGCGGAGAGGGACGAGTCGTTGGTGCTGTCGCCGCTGGGTGGCGAAAGAAGGCTTGGCCTTCTTGTTGGCGAGCTGGCGATGCTGTTTGCCGCTTGGTGGCGAGAGGCGACTGGCGTCTGTGTTGGTGAGTTGACGGTGTCGTCGCTTGGTGGCGAAAGGTGATTGGTGTTCGCGTTGGTGAGCTGACGCTGCTGTCGCCGCTTAGTGGCGAGAAGCGAGTTGTCCTGGCGTTGGTAAGCCGTGGCTGCCGTTGCCGTTGAGTGGCGAGAAGTGATTGCAGCTTGGGTTGGCTGCGGATGGCTGTTGTCGTTAAGTGGCGACAGGGGTTTGCGGCTTGGGCGCGATGGCAGGGTGACTGTCGCCGTTGAGCGGCGACAGCTGATTGCCGCTTGGGTGGGTGACAGCGGTGGCTGTTGCCGTTGAGTGGCGAATGGTTTTGAGGCTCGTTTGGTGAGCGGTCGGTGCCGTTGCCGCGGAGTGGCGCGTGGGCGGCTGGGCGACTGGTGGTTGGGCTGGTCGGTGTTGTTGCCGGTCGGTGGCGAGGGGCTCGCTGGTGGGCGGTTGGCGAGCTGGTCGTGTTGCCGTTCAGCGGCGAATGAATGAGTTCCGTTTAGCTGTGCATCGATGCTGCGGAGTGTGCTGGTCGGGTACTGCGAAGGTGCTCGACGGAAGTGATCCTTGGCGTGCCGGTGAAGGGCTAGAGCGTTTGGGTGCCCGGGTGCTGAGCGGTCGGGAGTTTTGCCGTTCAGTGGCGAGGGGCGTCGGCCGCTGGATGAGCGGTTCGCGTGGGGGAGGAGCTGGCTTGCGGTTGCCGTTTAGCGGCGAGGCGGCTGTGTCGGTGGTCTATGGAGCGGTGCCGAGGAGGCGAGGACGCGTCGGCATTGTTGTGGCCGACCGGCGGGTGTTTGCCAGTGGGCGACGGGCGAGCGTTGGGTGGGTTCGGGGGCTGGCGTTGCCGGGTGGTGGCTGACCTGGGGGTGGGTTAGCGGGTGGCCGGTTCTGCTGGGCGGCGGGCGAAGGCGGGGGCGGATTCGCGGCGGATGCCTACGCCGATGAGGTAGGCCGGGACGCGGGCGAGGCTCGGGAAGCGCTTGAGCAGGGCGATCAATTGAGGCGGCGGACCGTCGGCGTGGCCGGTCATTACTGGGCCCATTACTCGGCGGTGGAGAAGACGCTGCAGGCCCTGGACGGCGACGGTCGGCAGGAGGCGACGGCGGCGGACTGCGGTGAGGTCCTGTTCGGTCGGCTTGCCGCGGAGGAGCGGGTCGGCCAGTAGCCTCGCGGCGGCGACGGCGTCTTGTACTGCCAGGTTGATTCCGACGCCGCCGACTGGGGACATCGCGTGGGCGGCGTCTCCGATGCACAGCAGGCCGTCGACGTGCCAGCGGTGCAGGCGGTTGAGACGGACGTTGAGGAACTTGACGTCGTCCATCGACTTCAGTTCGTGGACGCGGTCGGCGAATTCCGGGCAGACCTCGGTGACGTCGCGGCGGAAGCTTTCGATGCCGGCGGCGTTCAGGTCTTTGCCTTTCGGCGTGAGGTAGGCGATCTGGTAGTAGCCCTTGCGCGGCAACGGCACCGCGAAGCGGTGGTTGCGCATCCTCGGCACCAGGGAGGCTTCCTGTTCTTCGGGCTTGCGGGAGAGACGGAACCACCAAGCGTCGAACGGGGTGTAGTACTCGCGCGGGGTCAGGCCGGCCGAGCGGCGGGCCAGGGACCAGCGGCCGTCGGCGGCGATGACCAGGTTTGCGTTGAGTTCGCCTTCGGCGCCGTTCGCGGTGCGGTAGCGGACACCGGTGACTTTGCGGCCTGAGCGGAGGAGGCCGGTCATTTCGGTTTCCATGCGGAGGGTGAAGGTCGGTTCCTTCTGCGCTGTTTCGGCGAGCAGGTCCAGGAAATCCCATTGGGGGACCATCGCTACGTAGGGGCGGGGGACGTGCAGCAACGACATGTCGGCGAGGGTCAGCGAGCCGCCGTCCGGGGTCGGGAGTCCGACTGCGGTCACCTTGGTGTGCGGCAGGGCTTCGAACTTTTCGCCGAGACCCAGTTCGTCCAGGAGCCTGAGGGTGGACGGGTGGACGGTGTCGCCGCGGAAATCGCGGAGGAAGTCCGCGTGCTTTTCCAGGACGGTCACTTCCACGCCCGCTCGGGCCAGGAGCAAGCCCGCCACCATGCCTGCTGGTCCGCCGCCGACGATGACGCAGCCCGTGTGCTCGGTCATCTTCCCCACCCCTTATTCATCGGCTGTTGAATAACAGTGAGGATGCACCTCGGGCGGAGGGTGCGTCAAGTCGGCCGATGGGGTGGTGGGTTCTTTGCCGACAGAGCGGGGGCGGAAGGGGATGCGGCGGGAGAGCGATGTGGGGCAGGCGACTGGCAAGTGGTCCAAGGGGCGGTGGGCAGCAGTGGAGCGGGCAGGCGGGTGCGGCGGAAGAAGCGGGCGAGTGAGGCGGGGCGGGGAAGGGGGTGCGGCGGGAGAGCGATGTGGGGCACAGGGGACTGGCAAGTGGCCCAAGGGGTGGGTGGCAGTAGTGGAGCGGGCAGGCGGGTGCGGCGGGCGGAAGCGGATGAGCGAGGCGGGTGCGGCGGGCGGAAGCGGATGAGCGAGGCGGGTGCTGTGGGACGAAGCGGACGAGTGAGGCGGGTGCGGCGGGCGGAAGCGGATGAGCGAGGCGGGTGCTGTGGGACGAAGCGGACGAGTGAGGCGGGTGCGGCGGGCAGAAGCGGACGAGCGAGGGGGCGTGGAAAAGGAAGGGGCAGGGGAGGGCATGGGAAGAAAAGGTGGTGCGGCGGAACGGGAAGCCGCGGAAGCGGGCAGGGAAAGGTCGGAAAGGGTGGGTGAGGCGTGAACAGAAGGGAAGGGCCCCGAGTGGGGTTTCTCCGGAGGAGACGTACAGCGACGGCGGCTCATGAGGCGGTTACCCGCGCACGATCCTGGCGGGGATTGGCGAGCGCGGCCGCCGTCGGGAAGAAGTGGAAAGAGCGGCTGGCTGGTGCGGACAGCGGAGTTGATGTTGCCTCGCCGGGACCAGAATGTGGGGAGTTTGCGTAATGGCGCGTGGTTCACGTATGTGGATCTCGGGCGGGGATGACCGGACGCCGCCGTCCGGTCGGAAACTGCGGTGAGTGGCGGCATTTTCCGGAAAAGGATTTCGGGCGGTTAGTTCGGCCGCGGAACTTATGCGTGGTTGATGTTGCTTGAGGACGGTCCGAACAGAGGGCCACAGGCGGGAAAGGGTTGTGGCGAAAGGGGTTTCTCGACGGCCGCGCGAGGGGACGGCAGCACGCGCCTCGGAGAAGATCGTTCGGAATTGGCAAGTTTTCGCGGCGAGCGTGGAGTAAGCGTCTTTCACCCGCTCGGCCCTCTGGGGCGGTGGTGAACGTCACGGGGCGGACACTTTGTGCACCGGCAGTAGAGCCGGTCAGCGGCAAGGGGCTCGGGGTAATCACCTTTTTGGCCGCGTTGCGAACGCGGCGCGTGCCCTAGCCTCACGGGGTGGATTTCGCCCCGGCCGCTCTGTCGCGTGCTCGTACTGCCCCGCCGGCCGCTGCCGGTCGTGAACCGTGGGCGCCTCCTGAGCTGAGCCTGGTCTGTCTCGACATCGACGACACGTTGATCGACTGCACCGCCGCGATCCGCCGTACCTTGCATGCGCTCACCGGGCGCGACGATCTTTGGCCGTTGTGGGATTTGATCACCGAGGAGCACGTCGCGCTGGTCGTCGCCGGGAAGCTGGGCTACGACGTGATGCATCACCGGCGCACCGAATGTTTCCTCGCCGAGTTGGGGATCTCCGCGGACTCCGCGCAAGTGAGCGCGTTCGAGGCGCGCCGGCTGGAGATTTTGGCGCGGTCCTGGCGGTTATTCGACGACGTTCTTCCTTGTCTGGAATGGCTGCGCGCCGCGGGGCTGCACCTGGCCGCCGTGACGAACGCCTCAGGGGTTCATCAGCGGCGGAAAATCGCGGAGCTCGGGCTCGCGCCGTTTTTCGACCACGTCGCGATCGCGGGCGAGGTCGGGGTCGCGAAACCCGATCCGGTGATGTTCCACTCGGTCTGCCTGGCGCTGGAGTGCCCGCCGGAGCGCACGGTGCACGTCGGGGACAAGCTCGACACCGACGCGATCGGCGCGTTCGACGCCGGGCTCGGCGCGGTCTGGCTCGACCGCGACGGGACCAGCCGCACCGGCGAGCGGGCTCCGGACGGGGTGCACACCGTGTCCGGGCTCGACGAGCTTCCTGAGCTGCTGGTTTCGGAGTACGCGACGGTCGGCGTGCCCGCCCCGCGCGCGGCGGGGACCCCGCTGCGACGGTCCGCGGCGGGATGTTCTAGTATTTCTTCTCGTGCGGCACTGACCTGGGCAACCGGGAAAGTACCTCACTGGGGTATGGTGTAATTGGCAGCACGACTGGTTCTGGTCCAGTTAGTCTAGGTTCGAGTCCTGGTACCCCAGCTGCAGAGAGGACCCCCTCTCGGAAGTGCGAAAATCGCTTCTGGTAAGTTCTCTCTCGCAAGAAAAGCCCCGGAAACGGGGAAGTTCCTAAGCCCCCGTCGTCTAGCGGCCTAGGACGCCGGCCTCTCACGCCGGTAGCGTGGGTTCGAATCCCATCGGGGGTACAGCCAGCCCGGTTGATCAGCAAAGATCAACCGGGCTTTGTTGTATGTGCCGTCGAAAGCGCGGAAAAGGATCAATCCCGCCCGCCGAACAACGCGGCTGCCGAGCGGCCATTCGCCTGGTTTTCCGTCACATACGGCCGGAGTTCGGCTTCGTACCCGGCGAAAGCCTCCGGATAGGCCGAGGCGGCCAGATGGCGGGCCAGCGAACGAGCGCCGAGCAAGGCCTGTGAAGTTCCCATGCCCGCGGTGGGGGCGGCGCAGTACCCGGCGTCGCCCACCAGGGCGATCCGGCCGGTCGACCAGCGGTTCAGGTGCACCTGCGTGCTCGAGCTGAAGTAGAAGTCCGAAGCCTCCGACATCGCCTCCAGCAGGCGAGGCGTGTGCCAAGCGTCACCGGCGAAAGCGGCGCGCGTCGCGGATTCCTGTTCGACGCGGGGAAGGCGGTCCAGGACGCCCGAGGTCGTTCCGAAGGACAGGCTCACGGTGAGACGGTCCGCGTCCGCTGAGTTGAACAGGTAGATCGCCGTGTGGCCAGAGGTGCGGAGGAGGCCGCTGTGGTCCAGGCCCAGGAAGTTCGGCATGGTGAAGCCCGCGCCGGAGAGGCCTAGGTGCTGCAGCACCGCTGAGTGCGGGGCGAATGCTAGCTGGCGGACCTTCGAGTACACGCCGTCCGCGCCGAAAACCAGGTCGTAAGTCTCGGTGGAGCCGTCGGTCAGTTCGGCGGTCACGGCGGCCTCAGTTTGCGACAGCGACGCGATCGACGTGCCGAAGCGGTACTCGACATGATCGACAGTCAGGCCGTACAGCAGCTCGTTCAGGACGTGCTTTGGCACCTCCAGCTCGCCCGCGAAAGCTTCGGCGGGCAGCAGATCGACCTGGACGCCGTCGCGATCGACGACGGCGGTTCCGGTCATCTTCGTGTCGTGCTGGCGGACGTCGTCGAGAATGCCCAGCTCAGACAGGGCATCGAAGGCGGCACCGCGGAAATCCACGGCGTAACCGGTGTGCCGGAGGGCGGGGGCGCGTTCGACGATCGTGCCGCGGTGGCCGGAGCGGGTGAGGAGTTCGGCGAGGGTGACACCGGCCACGCCAGCACCGGAGATCAAGACGTTCATGGGACAGGACCGTAGCCCGGTTTTGTCCATTTGGTCAAACCATTTGGATAAACCATCTGGGCAAGACGTGGGCTAGGCTGTGCGGCCATGGGCAATCGCGAGGATCTGCTGGCCGGGGCGAAGCGCTGCTTGATCGAGCTGGGCTGGGGCAACACGACGGTGCGCGACATCGCGGCCGCGGCGGGGGTCAGTCACGCGGCGATCGGCTACCACTTCGGGTCGCGGGACGCGTTGCTGACGCAGGCGCTGGTCGCGGCGGTCGACGAACTGGGCGGCCAGGTCGCGGATTCGTCGTTCGACCTGTCCGAACAGGGGCTGAAGCGGCTGATCGACAGCTTCGGCGAGCACCGGGCGTTGTGGGTCGCGCAGCTCGAGGCGCTCGTGCAGGCGGAGCGGTCAGCGGACGTGCGGCAGCATCTCGTGCAGGGGTTGCGCGAGGCGCGGGCCGGGGTCGGCGGGGCGGTGCAGAGCGCGCTGGTGATCGGGCTGATGGTGCAGTGGCTGCTCGACCCGCAGGAGGCCCCGTCGGCGAAAGAAGTGGCCGACGGGATTCGCGCGGTGGCGGCGGAAAGCTAGACCCACACGGCGTCGGCCGGGTTTCCGGCAGGCGGTTCGCCGCCCGCTTCGGCGAACGCGGTCAGCGCGTCGACCAGGCCGCGGCGGGCCGATTCGGGCATTTTCTCCACCACGGCGGCGATTTCGCGACGGCGCCGCTGGGTGACGACGCGGACGATTCGGTCGCCTTCCCGGGTGAGTTCGATGACGACCTCGCGCCGGGACGAAGGATTGCCCAATCGGGCGACCAGCGCGACGGCGACCAGGCGGTCGATCATCCGGCTCGCGGTGGACGGCGTGACGCCGAGATGTTCGGCGAGCGCGGCCTGTTTCAGCGGGCCGCGGGAATGCAGCACCACCAGGAGCCGGAATTGCGGCATCGTGATGAGGTCGCCCACGGAGGCGATGGACCGCGCGGACACCGCGACGAGCAGCCGGGAAGCAGTGAGCACGGCTTCGGTCACCGCGTCGACGTCGTCGGGTACGTCGGTGCGGGCAGAGATCGGCGCGCGAGACATGTGCCCAGTGTGCCGCATCGCGCGGCGGATTCCGCTCGATAACCGTGCTGGGCAACGAATCAGGGGGAATCCGGCCACTTCAACCGCCCCGTCGCGGAAAAAGAAACGACCCCGCCGTCCCGGCGAACGGGAGGCGGGGTCGTGCGGCACCGCGTCAGAGACCGGCGAAAGCCTGGTCCACGAACTGCTTGTGCTGATCCGCCCACTGCTTGGCGGCGGCCTTTTCCTGGCCCTTCGGGGCCTTCTGGATCGCGTCCTCGAGCGAACCGAGGTCCGCGTCCGACATCTTCAGCTTCTTGGCCACGCCGGCGAGCGCCGGGAAGTCCTTCTCGAAGCCCTTGCGGCCGAGCGCGTGGATCTGCTCGCCCTTGCCCATCGCGCCCTTCGGGTCCTTCAGATCCTTGAGCTGGTAGCGCGAGTACGCCCAGTGCGGGTGCCACAGCGTCACGACGATCGGCTTCTTCGCCTTGATCGAGCTGTCGAGCGCGGCCAGCATCGCGGTGGTCGACGAGTTCTGCAGGGTCATCGCGCCGTCGAGGCCGTACTGCGGGATGGCGTCCTTCTGCACGATGCCGGTCTCGCCCGCGCTCGCCTCGATGCCGGTGATCTTGCCGCCGAACATGCTCGCCTTGTCCTTGAGGTCGGCGATGCTGTTCACGTCGCTCACGTAGTCGGGCACGGCGAGGTTCAGAGTCGCGTTGTCGTACCAGACGCCGAGGTCTTCGAGCTGGTTCTGGTACTGGTCCCAGTACTGCTTGTGCGTCGCGGGCAGCCACGAGTCGAGGAACAGGTCGACGTCGCCCTTCGCGAGCCCGGCGTAGATCGGGCCGACGTCGAGCATCTGCGTCTTGACCTTGTACCCCTTTTCCTCCAGCACCGCTTGGTACAGGCTGGTGAGGGCGACGTCCTCGTCCCAGTTGATGTAGCCGATGGTGACGCTCTTGGCTTCCTGGCTGTTGCCCGACTGGGACTCCCGCCCGCCGCACGCCGCGGTGAGGCCGACCAGGGCCGTCACGGCGGCGCCCACGGCGAGGATCCGGCTGAGCCGTTTCGAAGTGCGCACTCGTTCGTCCTTTCTCGTTGCGGTGGAGGTGGATCAGGCCGCGTCGGCCCGGCGGAGGGCGCGGCCCACCGCGGAGCGCGCCCCGAGCGCGGAAGTGAGCCGGTCGAGATAAATGGCCAGCACGACAACGCCGAGACCGGCGTTGAAACCCAGGTCCAGTTTCAGGCTCGTGACCGCGGCGTACACCTCGGCGCCGAGTCCGGGCGCGCCGACCATGCCGGAGATCACGACCATGGACAGCGACAGCATGATGATCTGGTTGATGCCGGCCATGATCGACGGCATCGCGAGCGGGATCTGGATCTCCCGCAGGATCCGCCGCGGCGGCGAGCCGAACGCCTCGCCCGCCTCGACCATTTCCGGGTCGACCTGGCGGATGCCGAGTTCGGTCAGCCGCACGCCCGGCGGCAGCGAGAACACGACGGTCGCCACCACGCCCGGCACCGGGCCGATCGAGAAGAAGAAAATGACCGGGATCAGGTAGACGAACGCGGGCAGCGTCTGCATGAAGTCCAGCACCGGCCGCACGATCCGGCTCACCGTTTCGTTGCGCGCGGCCGCGATCCCGACCGGCACCGCGATCGCCACCGCGACCACGCCGGAAATCAGCACCTGCGACAACGTCTGCATCGCGGACGGGAATTCGCGCAGGCTGTCGATGAGCGCGAACCCGATCGCCGAGCCGAGGCCGAACTTCCAGCCGCGCAGCCACCAGCCGAGCCCGGCGAACACCACGACCAGCACCGGCCACGGCAGCCAGGTCAGTCCCGCGGTGAGGCCGTCGACCGCGCCGTTGACGATCTTGTCGACGAAATCGAAGAACGGGCCGATGTTGCCCTGCAGCCAGTCGATGACCGCCTTGAACCAGGAGCCGACGGGAATCTGCGGCAGGTCGCCGACGAGGACGTTGTCAGCCACGGGCGTTCGCCTCCTGCTCGTCGTTTTCGCCGATGCTCAACGCGTTCAGCAGCGCCTCGCGGGTCACCGCGCCGAGCAGCGCCCCGTCGGCGCCGACCACCGCGAGCGGCGCGGGAGCGGAAGCGGCGTGGCCGAACAGTTCGGCCATCTGGGTTTCCGGGCCGGTGCGCGCGGCGGACCGGTCGACGAGTGCGGCGATCGTTGCCGTGTCAGCGGCCTCGCTCACTGCGCGCCGGTCGACCGCGCCGGCGAACTTGCCGTCCTCGGTCACCAGCACGCCGGAGAGTTCGTTCCGGCGCATCGTTTCCCGCGCTTCGGCGACCGTGGTGGCCGGGGTGAAGGTGATTTCCGCGGGCGCCATCACGGCGGACGCGGTGAGCACCCGGCTGCGGTCTACGTCGCGCACGAACCTCGCGACGTACTCGTCGGCCGGCGCGGTGAGCATTTCCTGCGCGGTCGAAACCTGGACGATCCGGCCGTCGCGCATCATCGCGATCCGGTCGCCGAGGCGCATCGCCTCGTTGAGGTCGTGCGTGATGAACACGATCGTTTTGCCCAGCTGCCGCTGCAGGATCAGGAGCTGGTCCTGCATCTCCTTGCGGATCAACGGGTCCAGCGCGCTGAACGCCTCGTCCATCAGCAGGATCTCGGTGTCCGCGGCCAGCGCGCGGGCGAGGCCGACGCGCTGGCGCATCCCGCCGGAAAGCTGACCGGGCAACCGGTCCTCCCATCCGGTGAGGCCGACCATCTCCAGCGCTTCGGCGGTGCGTTCGCGCTGCCGTTCGCGCGCCGCGTTCTGCACGCTCAGGCCGTAGGCGACGTTCTCCGCGACCGTGCGGTGCGGGAACAGCGCGAAGTGCTGGAACACCATGCTCATCCGCCGCTGGCGCAGCTCGCGCACCTGTCCCGCGGACTTGTCGGTGAGGTCGATGTCGTCCACCAGCACCCGGCCGGAGGTGGCCGGGAGCAACCCGTTCAGGGTGCGCAGCAGGGTCGACTTGCCCGAACCGGACAGGCCCATCACCACGAAAATTTCGCCGCGCTCCACGGTGAAAGAGGCGTCGATCACGGCCGCGGTCACGCCGGGCAGGTCCAGTTCGGCGCGGTCGGCGCCGTTCTCCAGCTTGCCGACCGCTTCTTCCGCCCGGCGGCCGAACACTTTGTACAGCTTCTCCACACGAACTATCGGCACAGTCGTCTCATGTTCTCGCATTCGGGGTCCTTTGCCGGGCGACATGATTGCATAGCCCAACACTGATCGGAGCCGATCGCGCGACCGGTTCACCGATGACGGCCGGTTTTCGTGGCCCGGCACCCACTTTCGCCGGCGCGGTGCGCGCGCTCGCGAGACACCGGTGCGGCAGCGGGGAAAAGACGGTGTGCGCTGGCGAAACCAGTCCGGATTCGACTGTTCGCCCGACTGGATTACCCGCGGGCGCCGTGCGTGGTTGTCACGTTCGCATAACAACCCGAAAGTCTGTTGTGGACCTTGCGCGGCCTGGGTGACCGCGGACACCTGACGGCCACGCATGGCGCCGGGCCGGACACGGCAAGGAAACCCCGCGGCGGGCGTTCGCACTTGCTTGGGGGAACAGGTGATCGACTGGAGACGGCGGCGAGATGGCCGATGTGATCGGGAAAACGCGTGAGGCTTCGCTCGATTTCCTTCGCGCTGCGCGGATGCGGTCCGGCGGGGACAATGCCCGCCGCTGACGCTCGGGCGACGGCTTCGCGGGGCGCGGCATCCGGACGGGCAAGCGCGCCAACGGATCTCGGCGGCGCTCCGCTGCCGCTTCGGAATCGGCGGGCGCCCGCGGCGGATGCCGGACAGTGCGCGCGGAGCGGGGAACAAGGGCAGAGATGCGACAAGCCCCGCCCGGGGAGAAGCCGGGCGGGGCTTGTCGTCAGGTTCCGAACAGAACCGGAGTTACTTCTTCTTCGCGGCCGAGGTGCGCTTGGCCGGAGCCTTCTTCGCGGCCGCCGTGGTCTTCTTGGCGGCCGGCTTGGCGGCGGCCTTCGCCCGCGTGGTGGTGGCCTTCGGAGCCGCCTTGGCCGCGGTGGCCTTGGTGGCGGTCGCCTTGGCGCGGGTGGTGGTGGCCTTCGCGGCGGCGGCCTTGGCGGGAGCCTTGGCCGCGGTGGCGCGGGTGCGGGTGGCGGCCGGCTTGGCGGCGGTGGCCTTGGCGCGAGTGGTGGTCGTCGCCGTGGCGCGGGTGGCGGTCGCCTTCGCGGTGCTGGCGGTCGCCCGCTTCACGGCAGTCGCCTTCGGCAGCTTCTTGGTGCCGGAGATGACGTCCTTGAACGTGGTGCCCGCGCGGAACGCCGGAACGTTGGTCTTCTTGACCCGCACGGCTTCGCCGGTGCGCGGGTTGCGCGCGGTGCGGGCGGCACGAGCGCGCTTTTCGAAGACGCCGAAGCCGGTGATGGTGACCTTTTCGCCCTTGTGGACGGTGCGGATGATGATGTCGACGAGACCGTCGACGGCTTCCGCGGCTGCCTTCTTGTCGCCGATGCGCTCCGACAGAGCTTCGATCAGCTGGGCCTTGTTGGCCATTCCAGTTCCTCCAACCAGAACTTGTTTTATACGGCCATACAGGCCGAACGCAGTCATTATCACCCATAGACTTCGCAAGTCCAATCGGGACCTGCCTTTTTCGTTGCCGTGTCGGGTAACCGGAGACCGCGCGAGAGGGCGGCGGCGCCGGATTCTTTCACTGGCCGGAAGACCCGCGAGAGTGCTTGCGGCACCGGCAAAGTCGCATGTAGACACCCGCTGTCCTGCGGTTTTGCCTTTTCTTGAGGTTCGACGGCGGGGTCGCGCGCGGCCGCTCGGACGATCTCCGGCGGGGCCGGACGGTCTACTGAGGACGATCGAAAACCGGGCGAAAAACGCTGCCTCGCACGGGCGTGGCGGGACGCGGTCCGGGGTGGGGGCGCGGTCGGCGAGGGAGCTTGGCGGTGCGGAGGCGGGGTGGCCGGGTTCGCGTTCGAGGGCGCCGGGCGCGGTGGCGCCGGAGGAATCGCGTGCCGGGGCGGAAACGTTCGCGGTGCCGGATTCGCGGTGGGGGTCGGCTGGCGGGCGGATCGGTTCCCGAGCGTGCGTTGGGGGAGCGGCCGACGCGATCGATCGGATGGGGCCGCTGCCGCGGCGGCTGTGTCAGGGGAATCGCGCACGGGGGGCGGAAACGCTCGGCGCGCTTTGGGCTCCGTCCCGTCGGGGTGCTTTGAGAGGAGCGCGTTCGTCGGGGGCCGGGGTGCGACAGGGGCTGCTGGAGTGCGGCAGTGGTGAGGGGTGGCCGCTCGTCGGGTGTCGAAGCGTTCGCGGTGCCGGGGCTCTTGTCCGGTGGCGCTTTGGCCCGCTCGCGTCGGGGTGCGTCGAGCGGAGTGGGTTCGTCGGGGGGGTGCGGTGCGAGGGGGAGCGTTGCTGGAGTGGGGCAGTGGCGAGGGGGTGGCGGCTCGTCGGGTGTCGAAGCGTTCGCGGTGCCGGGGCTCTTGTCCGGCGGTGCTTTGGCCGACTCGCGTCGGGGTGCTTCGAGGGGTGTGGGTTCGTCGGGGGGGACGGGGTGCGACAGGGGCTGCTGGAGTGCGGCAGCGGTGAGGGGCGGCCGCTCGTTGGGCGTCGAAGCGTTCGCGGTGCCGGGGCTCTTGTCCGGCGGTGCTTTGGCCCACTCGAGGAGGGGCGCTTCATTCGGCTCCCGCGGCGGGGACGGACGAAGCGGCACGAAAAAGGCCGCTTCCCGCCGGGGTGGCGGGAAGCGGCCTGGGGTTGGCGCGTGGTGGGAGCCGGGCGTCAGAGGCGTTCCTGGAGCGCGTCGGCGGCGGCGAGGAGATCCGCCGCCCACCGGGCGCCGGGCTTGCGCCCTATGCGTTCGATCGGGCCGGACACCGACACCGCGGCCACGACGGTGCCGGAGGAATCGCGCACCGGGGCCGAAACGCTCGCGACGCCCGGTTCGCGTTCGGCGACGCTTTGCGCCCAGCCGCGGCGGCGCACCTCGAGCAGAGTGCGTTCGCCGTAGACCGCGTCGGCGAGGATCGTCCGCTGCGTGTGCGGATCCGACCACGCGGCAAGGACCTTCGCGCCCGAGCCGGCCGTCATCGGCAGGCGCGAACCGATCGGAACCGTGTCGCGCAAACCGCTCGGCGGTTCCGCGGTCGAAACGCACACGCGCTGCACGCCGTCGCGCCGGTAAAGCTGAACGCTTTCGCCGGTGATGTCGCGAAGCTTCGGCAGCACCGAACTCGCCGCGTCGAGCAACGGGTCGGTCGAACCGCCCGCGAGTTCGGCGAGCGCGGTGCCCGGCCGCCAGCGCCCGTCCGGCCCTCGCCGCAACAGGCGATGCACTTCGAGCCCGACCGCGAGCCGGTGCGCGGTCGCGCGAGGAAGCCCGGTGCGCGTGCACAGTTCCGCCAGCCCGCACGGGTCCTCGGCGACGGCCTGCAGCACGGCCACGGCTTTGTCCAGTACTCCGATACCGCTATGCTGTCCCACGACGCGATACTATCTTCCCGCAGTGTGGGAAGTCCAGAATCTGGGAAAAACGAAACCCGGAGCCGCGGACAGCCGCGGCTGCCCCCTCCTCACCGGCATCGTCCGGGTTCCGTGCTCCCGGCCGATCCCGAGGAAGGAGCCGGAGATGACCAGCCCCACCGGCAAGGCTCGTACGCTGGCGGAGAAGGTGTGGGACAGCCACCTCGTGCGCCGAGGCGAAGGCGCCGAACCGGATCTGCTCTACATCGACCTCCACCTGGTGCACGAAGTGACCAGCCCGCAGGCGTTCGACGGACTGCGGCTGGCCGGGCGGAAGGTGCGCCGCCCCGACCTCACCATCGCCACCGAGGACCACAACGTCCCCACGGTGGACATCGACCTGCCGATCGCCGACCCGGTGTCGCGCACGCAGGTCGACACGCTTCGCCGCAACTGCAAGGAGTTCGGCGTCCGGCTGCACCCGATGGGCGACGCCGAACAGGGCATCGTGCACGTGATCGGACCGCAGCTCGGCCTGACCCAGCCCGGCACCACCGTGGTGTGCGGCGACAGTCACACCTCGACGCACGGCGCGTTCGGCGCGATGGCCTTCGGCATCGGCACCTCCGAGGTCGAGCACGTGCTCGCCACCCAGACGCTGCCGCTGCGGCCGTTCAAGACGATGGCGATCAACGTCGACGGCACGCTGCAGCCGGGCGTCACCGCCAAGGACGTGATCCTCGCCGTGATCGCCAAAATCGGCACCGGCGGCGGACAGGGCTACGTCCTCGAGTACCGCGGCAAGGCCATCGAAGAGCTGTCGATGGAAGCCCGGATGACCATCTGCAACATGTCGATCGAGGCGGGCGCGCGGGCAGGCATGATCGCGCCGGACGAGACGACCTTCGAGTACCTGAAGGGCCGTCCGCACGCGCCGAAGGGCGAGGAGTGGGACGCCGCCGTCGCCGCCTGGCGCGAGCTGCGCACCGACGAGGGCGCGGAATTCGACGCCGAGGTCCACCTCGACGCGGACCAGCTGACGCCGTTCGTGACGTGGGGCACCAACCCCGGACAGGGCCTGCCGCTGGGCGAATCGGTGCCGGACCCGGCCGAGATCCCGGACGACAACGCGCGCTTCGCCGCCGAGAAGGCGCTGTCCTATATGGATCTGAAGCCGGGCACCCCGCTGCGCGAGATCGCGGTCGACACCGTGTTCCTCGGCTCCTGCACCAACGGCCGGATCGAGGACCTGCGCGCGGCGGCCGAGGTGCTGCGCGGGCGCAAGGTGGCCGATTCGGTCCGGATGCTCGTGGTGCCCGGTTCGATGCGGGTGCGCAAGGCCGCCGAGGAAGAGGGCCTGGACAAGATCTTCGCCGAGGCGGGAGCCGAATGGCGGCAGGCCGGTTGCTCCATGTGTCTCGGGATGAACCCGGACCAGCTCGCCCCCGGCGAGCGCAGTGCGTCCACCTCCAACCGCAACTTCGAGGGACGGCAGGGCAAGGGCGGGCGCACGCACCTGGTCTCGCCGCTCGTGGCCGCCGCCACCGCCGTGCGCGGGACGCTGTCCTCGCCCGCCGACCTGACTGCCTGACCTCCGGAGAGGAGCCACCACCATGGAACCGTTCACCCAGCACACCGGGATCGGGGTCCCGCTGCGCCGGTCCAACGTGGACACTGACCAGATCATCCCGGCCGTCTACCTCAAGCGCGTGACCCGCACCGGATTCGAGGACGGGCTGTTCGCCGCCTGGCGCGCGCAGGAGGACTTCATCCTGAATCAGGAACCGTTCAAGAACGGCTCCGTGCTCGTCGCCGGGCCGGACTTCGGCACCGGTTCGTCGCGCGAGCACGCCGTGTGGGCGTTGCTGGACTACGGCTTCCGGGTCGTCATCTCGTCCCGTTTCGCCGACATCTTCCGCGGCAACTCCGGCAAGGGCGGCCTCGTCGCCGCGCAGTGCGAGCAGTCGGACGTCGAACTGCTCTGGAAGCTGCTGGAGAACGAGCCCGGCACCGAGGTGTCGGTGGACCTCGAAGCCAAGACCGTGCGGGCCAAGGACTTCACCGCGCCCTTCCAGATCGACGACTACGTCCGCTGGCGGCTGCTCGAAGGGCTCGACGACATCGCGCTGACCCTGCGCCACGCGGGGGACATCGACGCGTTCGAGGCACAGCGGCCTTCGTGGAAGCCCGCGACGCTGCCCGCCGCGACCTCCTGACCTGCGCCGCCGGGCGCGGATTCCCTGCTCGGAAAGGGAATCCGCCCCCGGCGGGCCCCCTCTTCGCCCACGCCAAACGGAGCCTCCCGGACCCGGAAACGGGTCCTTCGGGAGGGCGGAACCGTTCCCGCCGCAAGGGAAAATTTCGCGTGCCGTTTGGAATTTGTGCTGTCTTGGTAATACCGTGTGCGTTAGCCGGCCGACCTGGCCGTGGACGAAGAGTTCTTCTTGGAGGGACTGGAATGGCCAACAAGGCCCAGCTGATCGAGGCGCTGTCGGAGCGTCTGGGCGACAAAAAGGTTGCTTCGGAGGCCGTCGACGGTCTCGTCGACATCATCATCCGGACGGTCAACAAGGGCGAAAAGGTGAACATCACCGGCTTCGGGGTGTTCGAGAAGCGCGCTCGTGCCGCCCGCACCGCGCGCAACCCGCGCACCGGCGAAGCCGTGCGAGTGAAGAAGACGAACGTTCCGGCGTTCCGCGCGGGCACCACGTTCAAGGACGTGATTTCCGGTTCGAAGAAGCTGCCGAAGGCCACGGCGGCGAAGCGGGCCACCGGCACCACCGCGCGCGCCACCACCACCCGCGCCGCCTCGGCGACCGCCACGCGCAGCACCCGTGCCACCGCGGCGAAGCCCGCCGCCACGCGCACCCGCGCCACCGCGGCC
This sequence comes from Streptomyces sp. AA4, assembly GCF_000158875.1. NCBI lineage: Bacteria > Bacillati > Actinomycetota > Actinomycetes > Kitasatosporales > Streptomycetaceae > Streptomyces > Streptomyces sp. AA4. The sequence continues at coordinate 1,467,473 of NZ_GG657746.1, forward strand.
AAGGCTCCCGCCAAGGCCACCGCGGCCAAGACGACGACGCGCGCCACGGCCGCGAAGTCGACCACCACCCGCGCGAAGGCGGCCCCGAAGGCCACCACCACGCGGGCGAA
>NZ_GG657746.1:1467734-1662093 GCF_000158875.1 Streptomyces sp. AA4
CGCGTTTCCGGGGGCGGGTGAATGGACGGCAGTCCACGCGGCGGAGGGGGGAGGAGGGGCGAGGCGTTGCGGGGGCTCGGGTTTCGGCGGCGCCGGGCTGGTGGGCTGGGGTTGAGGTGTTGTGGTGCCTCGGCGGGTTTTCGGGGCCGAGGCGGTTCGGGTTCGGTGGTCGGTTGGGGTGCCGTGCTGGCGTGGCCGGCGAATCGCGAGATCGACCTGAGCCGTTGCAGCGGACAGGTTTCGGGTGCGGTGGCGGACGGGCTGGACGGCGGTGCGGCAGGCGGATTGTGGTGCCGACCTGGGGCGGCGGGGGACCGAGCCGTTGTGGTCGCAGGGTTTCCGGGAGGGTCGCCGCGGACAAGCAGGCGAGCCGGTCCGGTCGGCACCGCGGAGTTGGCACCGGGAAGACAACGTTTCCCGAGGTCGGCGGGCTGTTCGGGCTCCGGAAAGAACGCGCCGGATTGCTGATAAGACAACCAATTCGGGACCCGCCGGGAAGGCAATCGGATTCGCGCCGCACCGTCCGGGAGGGCTAATCCGACGCCCGGAGATAAATCCCCGCCGGGGGTAATTGGCCCCCCGGCGCGCCTGTCTCGGACGTCGCTTATGCCGGGACCCGCGATAACTGCCGGAGCAATACCGGTCTCTATAGAATCCGCCGCCGAATGGGGCGGGAGTGCGTTCCCGAGAAGGGCCCGGCGCGCCGAAGCGACGCCGGGCCCCGCGGGGAAAAGATCAGCCTGCCGAAGGAACCGGGGCGGGCAGCGGGCTCGGGTAATAGTCCGCGCTCACCAGAACCGGGCCGTCGTCGCCGGGGCAGAACGACAGGACCCACAGCGAGCCCTTCTTGCTCGGCACCACCCCGTCGCGGGCGGCGGGCAGTTCGAGGCCGTCCCGGTCCGCCAGCGCGCTCACCAGGTCCGGGATCACCCCGCCCTGGCTGCTGATCAGCGGGGTGCCGCCGTCGGCCGCGATCGCCAGCAGGCGGCGGATTCCGAGCAGCGGGTCGGGCCAGTAGCCCTCCTCCGACAGCAGCGGTTCGTGCCGCACCTCGACGCCGAGCGCGTCCGCGATGCCGCCGACGGTCTGCACGCACCGCAGTCGCGGCGCGGAGAACACCCGATCCGGGCCGAAGAGCGGCAGCAGGTCTCGCAGTGCCGCGGCTTGGCGTTGCCCGGCTTCGGAGAGCGGACGGAGGTCGTCGTCGCCGGTCCAGTCTTCGCGTTTGCCCGCTTTGGCGTGCCGCACCAGCAACACCGTCGTCAGCGCGGGCGGGAGGGCGCAGAACTCGCGCAGCACGCGGACATCCGCCGGGCGGGTGAGCAGCCGTTCGGCCTCGATCGGCGGCAGCCAGCGCAGTTCGTCGACCTCTTCGTTGGGCTCGAAAGCCCCCGCGACGGCTTCGCCGCTGAAGTAGTCGACGCTCTTGCGCAGCATCCGCCCGTTGTTCTTCGCGGGCACCTCGTACGTCGTCTGCGCGACATAGCGGCCCAGCACCGCGCGGAACCCGGTCTCCTCGGCGATCTCGCGCACCGCGGTGGCCGCGATCGTCTCGCCGGGGTCGACCTTTCCCTTCGGCAGCGACCAATCGTCGTAGCGGGGCCGGTGCACGACGGCGACCTCGATCCCCGCCCCCGCGCGGCGCCAGAGCACCGCGCCGGCGGCCCGGACGTCCACGCTCATCCGACGGCCCCGTGCCGCTTCGCGAGTTCGAGCTGGTGGTCGCGCACCTGCGAACCGGCGGCCGGGAACGGCTGCCATTCGCCCGACGAACTGAGCACCCAGCAGCGCGTGTGCGGGTCGAGCGCCGAATCGAACACCTCGTCCAGCTGCCGCGTCAGCTTCGGGTCCTTGACCCGCACCAGCGCCTCGATCCGCCGGTCGAGGTTGCGGTGCATCATGTCCGCGCTGCCGATCCAGTGCGTGCCGCCCGCGCGGAAGTGGAACACCCGCGAATGCTCGAGGAACCGGCCGAGGATCGAGCGGACCCGGATGTTCTCGCTCAATCCCTCGACGCCCGGCTTCAGCGAGCAGATCCCGCGCACCACCACGTCGACCGGGACCCCGGCCTGCGAAGCGTGGTACAGCGCGTCGATCACCTGCTCGTCGACGAGCGAATTGCACTTGATCCGGATGCCCGCTTCGAGCCCGGCGCGCGCGAGTTCGATCTCCTCGCCGATCGCGCGCACGATGCCGCGCCGGATGCCGTGCGGCGACGTGAGGATCGTGCGGTAGGTGTCCTGGCGCGAGTAGCCGGTGAGGACGTTGAACAGGTCGGTGATGTCCGCGCCGATGCTCGGGTCCGCGGTGAGCAGGCCGAGGTCCTCGTACAGCCGCGCGGTCTTCGGGTTGTAGTTGCCGGTGCCGATGTGGCAGTAGCGGCGGATGGTCGAACCCTCCTGCCGCACCACCATCGACACCTTGCAGTGCGTTTTGAGGCCCACCAAGCCGTACACGACGTGCACGCCCGCGCGCTCCAGCGTGCGCGCCCAGGTGATGTTGGCCTGTTCGTCGAACCGGGCCTTGATCTCCACCAGCGCCACGACCTGCTTGCCCGCCTCGGCGGCGTCGATCAGCGCGTCCACGATCGGCGAATCGCCCGAGGTCCGGTACAGCGTCTGCTTGATCGCCAGCACCTTCGAGTCGGCGGCGGCCTGTTCGATGAACCGCTGCACGCTCGTGGAGAACGAATCGTACGGGTGGTGCACCAGGACGTCGCCCTCGCGCAGCGTCGCGAACACGCTCTTGGGCGTCTCGCGTTCGCCGAACGCCGGATGCGTCGCGGGCACGAACGGCCGGTCCTTCAGCTCCTTGCGGTCGACCGCCGACAGCTGGAACAGGCAGGTCAGGTCGAGCAGTCCGGGCACCTCGACGACGTCCTCGGGGTCCACTTCCAGCTCGCGCAGCAGGAGTTCGAGCATGTGCTCGCTCATGTCCTGCGCGACCTCGAGCCGCACCGGCGGGCCGAACCGGCGCTGCGCCAGCTCGCGTTCCAAGGCCTGCAACAGGTCCTCGTCGCGGTCTTCCTCGACCTCGAAGTCGGCGTTGCGGGTGACGCGGAAGACGTGGTGCTCGGTGACCTCCATGCCGGTGAACAGATCGCTCAGGTGCGCGGAGATCAGTTCCTCGAGCGGCAGGAAGGTCGCGGACCGGTTGCCGCGTTCGGTTTCCACGCGCATCAGCCGCGGCACGTTGCTCGGCACCTTCACCCGGGCGAAGCGTTCGAGCCCGCCCTGCGGATCCCGCACGGTGACCGCGAGGTTGAGCGACAGCCCGGAGATGTACGGGAACGGGTGCGCCGGGTCGACGGCGAGCGGCGTGAGCACCGGGAAGATCTGCTCGGAGAAGTAGCTCGACAGCCGGAGCTGGTCGGCCCCCGACAGGTCGGACCAGCCGACGATCCGGATGTCCTGCTCGGCCAGCTGCGGGCGCAGGTGCTCCTCGAACGCGGCGGTGTGCCGTTCGACGAGGTCCTGGTTGCGCTTGGCGATGTAGTCCAGCTGCTCGCGCGGCGTGAGCCCGTCCGCGCTGCGCACCGACAGGCCGGTTTCGTCGCGCCGTTTCAGCCCGGCGACCCGGACCATGTAGAACTCGTCCAAATTGGACGCGAAAATGGCGAGGAACTTGGCCCGTTCGAGCAGCGGCTGCGATTCGTCCTCGGCCAGCGCGAGCACGCGGGCGTTGAAGTCGAGCCAGGACAGCTCGCGGTTGAAATACCGGTCGTCGGGAAGCGATTCGACGGCGGTGGGCGCGGACGTGACGGCGGGCGGGGCCGAGGGAACGGAACGGAATTCCTCGCCGCTCTCGGTCGTGGTCCGGCGCGAGCGGACGGCGGGCTTGGAGACGGCGGGCGGCGCGGCGGGTTTCTTCGCCGTGGTGCGCAGCGCGCTCGACCCGGCGGTCTTGCGCTTGGCGGGTTTGGCGTTGTCCTCCGCCGCGGCGGCCTTGGATTTCGCCCGGCGGGCCGCCGCGGTGTCGGCGCTCGCGCGCGAGGTCGCCTTCCCGCCCGCGGTGCGCGGGGCGGGGGACGAAGGGGTCGCGCTGCTGCCGCTCTTCACACGCCGCCGGGCCGGAGTGCTGCCGTCTTCTGTGCTCACGCTGCCCATTGTTCACTACGAAGCCGCGGTTTGCGCAGGCCGCGATGAAGGCTGAGTGAACACGTCAGCGCAATTGCGCCCCTTCGGCCGGGAACACCGCCGAAGTGTGCTTGCCGAGACCGAGTTTCGCGGCGTGGCGGAGATCGTCTTCGGTGTCCACGTCGCTGCGCAGCGACGGCAGCGCCAGAGTGAGCGGAATCGCACCGGACGCCCGGTGCAGTTCCGCGGAGCCGGTGCCGAAACGCGGGTCGAGAGGTTTCCCCGGCGCGGACAGCAACAGCGTGGTCCCGGTGCCCTGCCGGTCGAAAACCACCGCGCGGCGGCCGGCGGCTTCGGTCAGCGCCTGCTCCAGATCGACCGCGCGCAACGCGGGGAGATCCGCTTGGAGCGCGCCGACTACTCCGTCCGGCGCGTCCGCGCGCAGCAGTTCCGCGCCGTGCCGCAGCGCTTCGTTGAGCCCGCCGCCCGCCGGTTCGGCGACCAGTTCGACGCCGAGACCGGCCAATTCGGACAGCGCGGCCGGCTCCGGGGTGACGACGAGCACGCGCCGGACCCGGGCGACCGACGTGACCGCGGCCAGCGTGTCGCAGGCCAGCGCCAGCACCAGTTCGGCGTGCCGGTGCGCGGCGACCGCGCCGCGCAGCCGCGACTTGCCCGCGGCAGGCGGTTTCAGCGGCATGACCAGGTCTGCGTCCACCCGTCCATCTTTACCCCAAACCCGCCGCGCGCGTGCGTGGGCGACCCTCCCTGGACTGCGCGAACCGGCGCGCGGCAGGATCACCCGGAGCAGAGGCGACCCGAGGAGGAGAACTGTGGCACGGCGTGAGAAGGGCGGATTCTGGGTGGGGCTGGCCGCCGCCGCGTTCTACCCGCTGACCGCGATCGGCAAGCGCGTGTACCTCGGTGCGGAGAAAATCCCCCGGGAAGGGGCCGCGGTGCTGGTGATGAACCACATCTCGCACCTCGACCCGGCGGTCGACGCGGTGTTCGTGCACCGGCAGAAGCGGGTGCCGCGGTTCTTCCTCAAGGCGAGCCTGCAGGACGTGCCGGTCTTCGGCCGGATCGTGACCGGGTCCGGGCAGATCCCGGTGGCGCGCGGGTCGAGCGCGGCGAGCGACAGCCTCAAAGCCGCGCACCAGGCGCTGCAGGAGGGGAAGGTCATCGTGATCTACCCCGAGGGCACCATCTCGAAGGACCCGCTGGGCTGGCCCAAGGAGGCCTACACCGGCGCGGCGCGGCTCGCGCTGCAGAACGACGTCCCGGTGATCCCGATCGCGCGCTGGGGCACCAACCAGATTTTCAACGGCTACACCGGGAAGTTCACGCCGTTCCCGCGCAAGACGGTGACGCACCTGGTCGGCGACCCGATCGACCTGTCGGCGTACCGGGGCGGGAACCCGCGCAGCGCTTCGATGCTGCGCGAGGTCACCGCGCTGCTGATGGACGAGGTGACCCGGCTGCTGGTGCAGATCCGGCAGGAGGAGCCGCCGGTCAAACCGGAACCGGACCAGGCGGTGACCAAGACCGAGACCAAGACCGAGAAGCCGGAGGACGGTGCCTGATGGCGGGTTTCGCCGCCGACGTGCAGCGGGTCACCGTGCTCGGCGCGGGTTCGTGGGGCACGGCGTTCGCGAAGGTGCTCGGCGACGCGGGCCGCGACGTGACGATGTGGGCGCGCCGGGAAAGCGTCGCCGAGGAGATCCGGGAACGGCACGCCAACGAGGCGTATCTCCCGGGAACCGTGTTGCCGGAACGGATCACCGCGACGTCCGACGCGGCCGAGGCGCTGGACGGCGCGCAGGCGGTCGTGCTCGGGGTGCCGAGCCAGAGCCTGCGCGCGAACCTCACCGGCTGGCGGCCGCTGCTGCCTCCCGACGCGATCCTGGTCAGCCTGGCCAAGGGCGTGGAACTGGGCACGCTCAAGCGGATGAGCGAGGTGATCGCCGAACTCGCCGACGTCGATCCGGGCGAGATCGTCGTGGTGTCCGGGCCGAACCTGGCCCGCGAGATCGCCGAGGGCCAGCCCGCCGCCGCGGTGCTCGCGTGCGCGGACCACGAGCGGGCGAAAGCGGTGCAGCAGGCGACGTCGAACCAGTATTTCCGGCCCTACACCAACACCGACGTGGTGGGCTGCGAGCTGGGCGGCGCGTGCAAGAACGTGATCGCGCTCAGCTGCGGGATGGCCGCCGGGATGGGCCTCGGCGCGAACACGATGGCGACGCTGATCACGCGCGGTCTCGCCGAAATGGCGCGGCTGGGCGCGAAACTCGGCGCGGACCCGCTGACCTTCGCTGGTCTCGCCGGGCTCGGCGACCTGGTCGCGACGTGCTCGTCGCCGTTGTCGCGCAACCGCACCTTCGGCGAACGGCTCGGCCGGGGCGAAACGCTGGCCGAGGCGCAGGCGGCGACCGGGGGACAGGTCGCGGAGGGCGTCGCGTCGTGCTCGTCGATCCGCGAACTGGCGCAGCGGCACGGGGCCGACATGCCGATCACGGACGCGATGTACCGGGTGTGCCACGAGGGCGTCGACCCGCGGCAGGCGGGCGCGGAGCTGCTGGGGCGGTCGCGGAAACCGGAGTGGCGCTGAGCCTCGTGAGTGCCTACGCCGGTTAGAACCGGCATGAACACTCACGAGCGGCGAGGGCTCGCGGGCGGTCCAGGGGGTGAGACGGGTTGACCAGCCGGCCCGGGGCTGGTTCGCTGGGCGGCATGCTGACGTGCGCGATGACGATGCGGCCGGGGTCCGACGACCTCCGCCCCGTCATGGGCATGTCGTGTCGCTGTTGTCGGTGAACCCGCCCCGGCCCAGCTCGACACCCATCTTCTTCCCGTGAGGACTTCTTTTCATGTTCGCCGTCCCGGACAACACCCTGCTGCGTCCCGAGAACCCCGCCCTGCGCCACCCGGTCCGCGTCGCCGTCGACGTGGCCGCCGACCGGGAACGCTGGGGCGGCCTGCTGCGCTACGACCCCGACGAGCGGTTCTCCGCCCTCGTCGAACGCACCGAGGACCAGGAGATCTGGCTGCTCAGCTGGCTTCCCGGCCAGCACACCGACCTGCACGACCACGCCTTCGCGACCGGCGCGTTCACCGTCGTGTCCGGGCGGCTGACCGAAACCGTCGCGCGACGCGCCCCGGGCGGGCGCGCGGTCACCGAGGTGCACGGGCTGTCCGCCGGGCAGTCGCGGGTGTTCGGGCCGGGCTACGTGCACGAGGTGCGCAACGACGGCCCGGACCCGGCGATCAGCGTGCACGTCTACCGCCAGGGCGGCAGGCAGATGCGGTCGTTCCAGGCGGACCCGGTGGACGGGCCGTTCCGGGTGTGATCAGCGGTCGAGGTCGCCGCGCAGCCTGAACTGCCGCTCGATCTCCTCCCGGCTCGCGCCCGCGGCGAGCAGAGTCTGCAACAGGACCCGCGATTTCCGCGGGCACAGCCATCCGGCCATCGTCGCGCCCATCCGGATCAGGCTCGATTCGGAGCCGGGAAAGCCGTACGTGCTGCGGAAAGTCGGCCCCGCGCCGGTCCGCGACGCGACGACGATCGGTACTTCCGCCGCTGCGAGCACGTCCGCCGTGCCCGTCGACACGTGGCCGACACCGTTGGCGGCGAGCACCACCCCGCGCGCTCCGCCGTCGAGTACCAGCGAAAGCAATTCGCCCGAATCGTCGAGGCCCGATTCCAGCAGCGGAACGAGATCGACGGTTTCGGCTCCCGGCAGCACCGGCGGCCGCGGCGGCGACGGGTGGAAGTAATGCACCGCGCCTTCGGCGACCATGCCGAGCGGACCCGCCGGTCGCGAGGAAAACGTTTCGACGTGGCTGGAATGCGTCTTCCGCACCCACCGCGCCGCGTGCACGTCGTCGTTGAATGCCACCAGAGCGCCCCGGCCGCGGCTGCGCGGATCGGCCGCGACGGTGAGCGCGGCGAGGATGTTCGCCTGTCCGTCCGGACTGGGCAGGCTCGGGTTCCGCATCGCGCCGGTGATCACCACCGGCGCGTCGGACGGCCACGTGAGGTCGAACAGATACGCCGTTTCCTCCAGCGTGTCAGTGCCCTGCACCACCACGAGACCGTCCGCGCCCGCTTCGATCTGCTCGACGCCCCACTGCCGGGTCCGCGCGAGTGTCGCGTAGTCCATCGACGAGCTCGACATCCCGGCGAGCGTCGCCGCGGTGAGCTCCATCGGCAGCCGGGAACCCAGGTCTCCCAGCAGGTCCTCGGCGCTCAGCCGCGGCACGACGCCGTCTTCGAGCGAACGTCCGGGAGCCATCGAGATGGTGCCGCCCAGCGCGGCGACGGCGATGCGAGTCATGCCCGCACTCTATGCGGGGCGTTGCGCCTGCAGGGTGTAGCTCGCGGCGATGCGGCGCGGGTTGTCCCGCAGCCGCCATTCGCCGCCCCCGGCCTCTTCCATCTCGTGCGGCAACGCATTCCACGCCGCGGTGTCGTGTTCGGTCAGGCCGGTCAGGATCAGGTCCTGGTCGAGCAGCGCGGTGACGATCTCGCCGAGGGAATGGTTCCAGCTGTGCGTGGTCGTCTTGCGCACCGGTTCGTCCGTGTCGACGTACGTGGTGTCGTCGCTGAACACGAGCGGCTCGTCGTGCTCGAAGTAGTCGTACTTCGGCCACGCGCGTTCGGATTCGTCGTCGAGCGTCCACAGCATCGGATGGCCTTCGCGCATGAACAGCCGTCCGCCCGGCCGCAGCAGCCGCGCGACGACTTCCGCCCACGGCGCGATCTTCGGCAGCCAGCAGAGCGCGCCGATCCCGGTGTACACCAGGTCGAACGTGTTCTCCCCGAAGACTTCCACCGCGTCGTAGACGTTCGCCTCGTGGTAGTCGATGTCCGCGCCGGTGGCTTCGGCGAGCTTGCGCGCCTCGGCGAGCGACGCCGGGGAAAGGTCCAGACCAGAGACGCGCGCGCCGAGCCGGTGCAGCGACAGGGTGTCCGTGCCGATGTGGCATTGCAGGTGCACGGTGCGCAGGCCGGAAACGTCGCCGAGGCGCGGCTGGTCGAAGCGCACGATCTGGCTCAGGTGCGCCGGATCGGCCTTGAACTTGTCGAACTCGTAGTACGCCGAACGCGCGTGGATCGGCGCGCGGTCGTCCCAGTTGGCGCGGTTGATCTCGAACGAATCGGTCACGCCTTCTCCGCCTTGCTGCGCAGGACGCAAAACTCGTTGCCCTCCGGATCCTGCAGGACCGCCCAGCCGCTGCCGTCCTCGCGGCGATGGTCGGAATGCAGGGTCGCGCCCAGGCCGAGCAACCGCTCCACCTCCTCGTCGCGGGTGCCGTTGTCCGGCGTCAGGCAGAGGTGCAGCCGGTTCTTGCCGGCTTTGGGTTCGGGGACGGCGATGAACAGCAGGGTGACGCCGGAATCGAGCGTGATGCCGATTTCCGGGTCGCCCGGCTGGTCGTCCTCGCCGACCGGGCGGCCGGTCACCTCGGTCCAGAACTGGGCCAGTGCCCACGGGTCGGCGCAGTCGACGGTGATGTTGTCCACGTAAGCGGTCATCGGGCTCCTCGGGCCAGGGTGGCTGACGGTCCGGAGTCTGCCCGGTATGCCCGGTGCGGCGCGAGGGATTTCCTGTCGAGTCGCTGTCAGCCCGGGGTTCGGCTCGCGCGCCCGCGCGGACGTCGCGGAGGATGGCGGGGTGGAGAACTCGAATCCGGTCCGGCTGCTGGTCGTGGACGACGAACCGCACATCGCCGACCTGGTCGCGACCGTCGCCCGCTACGAGGGCTGGCAGGCCGTGACGGCCGGATGCGGCGCCGACGCTCTCGCGCGCGCCGCGGAGTTCGCTCCCGACATCGTCGTGCTCGACCTCATGCTGCCCGATTTCGACGGGTTCACCGTGCTCGACAAGCTGCGCGAGAAACACGACGCGGTCCCGGTGGTTTTCCTGACCGCGAAGGACGCGACCGCCGACCGCATCGCCGGCCTCACCCGCGGGGGTGACGATTACCTCGTCAAACCGTTCTCCGTCGAGGAGCTGATGGCGCGGCTGCGCGCGGTGCTGCGGCGGACGTCGGAGAAGCCGGACGCCCGCGCGGTTTCGCTGCAGGTGGGCGACCTCACTCTGGACGAGGAGACGCACGAGGTCCGCCGCGGCGGCCAGCTCGCCGAACTGACGCCGACCGAGTACGAGCTGCTGCGCTACCTCATGCGGCATTCGCCCGCGGTGCTCACGAAGGCGCAGATCCTCGACCACGTGTGGGAGTACGACTTCGGCGGACGGTCCAATGTGGTCGAACTCGCGATCTCGCGGCTGCGGCGCAAGCTCGACGCCGAAGCCGAACCGTTGATCCACACCGTGCGCGGCGTCGGGTATTCCGTGCGGCAGGCGGGCCGGTGAACCGGATCGGGCGCTGGGCTCGCCGGTGGTACCGGGCTTGGCGCGCTTCGCGGCTCGGCACGCGGCTGGCGTTCGGGCTGGGTGCCTTGTCGCTGGTGGTGTTCGCGATCGTCGGCGCGCTGACCGTCGAGCTGATGCACGACTACCTCAACCGGCGGCTCGACGAGCAGCTCAAGACCAGCCAGGTCGCGCAGGTGCCGCATCTGCGCGAATCGAAGGACAATCCGGAAGTCGTCTACTCCTGGTACTCCGCGGTCTTCGACGTGCGGGAAGGGCACGCCGTCCCGCAGCCGGGCAGCACGTTGCCGAACGACGTCCGGCCGTTGGCGCAGGTGGCCGAAGAAGCGACCAGCGGCGATCTGTTCCGCACGATCGCCTTGCCCGGGCAGGGTTCCTACCGCGTCCGGGCGTGTCCGGTGGAGACGTCGCAGAACGGGACCGGCACCGTGCTGCTGAGCGCCGCGCCGCAGGCCGATCTCGACAAGACGGTGCAGCAGCTGATGTTGATCGAAGTGATCGCGTTCCTCATCGCGTTGGCGATTCTCGTCGTCGCGGGCCGGGTCGTGCTGCGGCGCGGCTTGCGGCCGTTGTCGGACATGGCGGGCACTGCGCACGACATCGCTTCGCACGATCTCACTGCCACGGCGGCTTTGCCGGTGCGCGCGTCCGGCACTGGTGGCGGCGCGGAGGTCGAGGAGCTGCGGACGGCGTTCAACTTGATGTTGAGCCACATCGAATCTTCGCTGGCCGCGCGCACCGAGGCGAACGATCGGCTGCGCCGGTTCGTCGCCGATGCTTCGCATGAGCTGCGGACGCCGTTGACGTCGATCCGCGGCTATGCCGATCTTTTCCGTTACGCCGCCGCGAACGAGCCGGAGGAACGCGAGGCGCATCTGGAGAAAATCCGGGCCGAGACCGCGCGGATGAGCGTGCTCGTGGACGATCTGCTGCTGCTCGCCCGGCTGGACGCGCGCGACGTCGAACCGCCGGTGCGCCCGCAGCGAATGGACCTGACGGAGATCGCCGCGGCTGCCGCGGACGCGTTCCGGGCCGGTCGGCCGGGGCATCCGCTGACGGTGTCGATTCCGGAGGAACCGGTGCTGCTGCACGCGGATCCGGCGCGGCTGCGGCAAGTCCTGGACAACCTGCTGGCGAACGCGGCCGTGCACACCGCTGCGGGAACTCCGGTGGAGCTGGCGGTGACGGTGGCGGACGGAATGGCCGTCGCCGCCGTCACCGATGCCGGGCCGGGGATTTCCGCGGCGGATCAGCAGCGGATTTTCGACCGGTTTTATCGCGTGGACAACTCCCGCACCCGGGCCGCGGGCGGCACCGGATTGGGGTTGGCCGTGGTGCATTCGCTGGTGGTGGAGCACGGCGGGACGGTCTCGCTGGAGAGCCGCCCCGGGCGGACGGTGTTCACCGTGCGGTTGCCGCTGTCTTCGTGACGCGTGCGGTGATGTGTTCGGGCACGCTCCAGCCGGGCGGCAGGTCCGCGGAGGGTTCTGGCTCGCCGAATACCGTGTGCACCGGCAGCACTCCGGCCCAGGCGGCGTTCGCGGCGACGTCCTCGGGTTCGTCGTCCGGTCCCTCGGCGCGGAGTTTCACCGACGCTTCGGCGAGGTCGAGCGCGATGACCGAAACCGCGGCGAATTCCTTCTTGTTCACCGGCCGGGCGTGTTCCCACGAACCGGGGGAGAGGTGGTCGGTGAGCACGTGCAGGCCGCGCATCTTCTCGTCCGGGTCGGTCACCAGCCGGGCCTTGCCGAGGATCACCGCGCTGCGGTAGTTCACCGAGTGGTTGTTCACCGAGCGGCAGTAGACGATGCCGTCGAGCAGGGTGACGGTCACGCAGACGTCGGTTTCCCCGGTGGCGGCTCGCAGACTGGCCGCGCCCGTGGAACCATGCAGGTACAGGGTGTCGCCGTCGCGGCCGTATCCGGTGGGCAGCACCAGCGGGGCGCCGTCGCGGACCACGCCGAGGTGGCAGATCAGCGCCTCGTCGAGCACGGCGTGCAGCACGGCGCGCTCGCTGGCGGCGCGGTGGCGTTTGCGGCCGAGCGTGGTGCGTTCGGTGGGCGAAAGGCTGCTCATGCGCTCAGTGTGCGGCGGGCAAGTGGCTATGTTGAATGTCCACTTCTTCTACACTTGAGAAGTCCACTTCGCCGAAACGGAGGTCCGCCGTGTCCTACGCCGACACCGCCCTGCCGGTCAGTCTCGACCGCGAAGCGGCCACCCCGCTGGCCGTGCAGCTGGCCGACGCGCTGCGCGAAGCCGCGGCCGGCGGACATCTCCGCGGCGGCGACCGGCTGCCGTCCACGCGCGCGCTGGCGGAACGGCTCGGCGTCTCGCGCACGGTCACTTCCGCCGCGTACGAACAGCTCCACGCGGAGGGGTGGATCGCCGGACGGCATGGCTCCGGCACGTACGTGACGACCCCGCCGACCCGTGCCGCCGCGTCGGTCACGGTGCCGGGTTCGCTGCTCGCCGAAGCCGAATCGGGTCCGATGCTCGACCTCGCGCCCGGTACGCCGTGGGCGGGCGGCCTCGACCGCGCGGCTTGGCGACGGGCGTGGCGCGCGGCTGCCGACCCCGAACCGCTCACGCGCGCGCATCGCGCCGGATTGCCGGAATACCGCGCGGCGGTGTCGGAACACCTGCTGCGCCACCGCGGTCTGGCCGCGGGCTCGGTGCTCGCGACCGGCGGCACCACCGCGGCTGTCGTGGAGCTTGCCGCGGCGGTGTTGCGCCGAGGCGCGGTCGTCGCCTTCGAGGAACCGGGCTATCAGCGTGCGGTGCAAGCGTTCCGGCAGGCCGGGCTCACCGTCGTGGGGGTGCCGGTGGACGACGAGGGCCTGCGCCCGGACGCGATTCCCGCCGGGGCGCGCGCGGTTTACTGCTCGCCCGCGCACCAGTACCCGATGGGCAGCCGGATGAGCGCGGCCCGGCGCGTGCAGCTCGTGGAACGCGCTCGCGCGGAAGGCATGCTGGTCATCGAGGACGACTACGACGGCGAGCTGCGCTTCGACGTCGCCCCGCTGCCGATGCTGGCCGCACTCGCCCCGGACGTCGTCGTGCACCTCGGGACCACCAGCAAAATCCTCACCCCGACCCTCGGCGCGGGCTGGCTGGTCGCGCCCGCCGCGGTGGCCGATTCCATTCTGGCGTACCGGGATCTCACCGGGACGCGTCCGTCGCCGGCCGGCCAGCGGGTGCTGGTCGAACTGGCCCGGACCGGCGATCTGGGACGGCATCTGCGGAAGCTGCGCCGGGAAATGGCCGAACGCCGGACGGTGCTGGTGACCGCGCTGTCGAACGCCGGGATCCCGTTCGTCGGCGACGACGCCGGCGCGCATCTGGTGGTGCGGACCGAAAGCGCCGAGGCCGAGGCGGACTTGATCGCCGCGGCGGAACGGCATTCGATCCGGCTCGACGGGCTGGCCCGGCATTTCGCCGGGACTCCGACGGTGCACGGCATCGCGCTGGGGTACGCGGGCTGCTCGCGGGAGGCGTTGATGGCCGCGGTGCCGACGCTGGTCGATCTCCTGCGCTGAGTACGGGGGCCAGCCCTACCTCCGGTCCGCCGGTCAGCTTCATGGTGCGGGATCCGCTGCTCCGCGAGGCTTTTGCCGTTCGGTTCGGCGTGCGGAGGAGTACGGGATGACTTGGCGGATCCGGGTGGCAGCGATCGTGGCCGCGATGCTGGCGGTGTTCGCCGTGCCAGCTTCGGCACAACCGACCAGCCCGGCAGATCCGGCGGTGGCGCATTTGCGCGCAGAACTGGAGAGCGGGCCGCCGTCGTCCTACGCGGTGGTGTCCGCGGACGGCAAGGTGACGACCGGCGCGGTCGGCTCCGACGTGACGCCGCAGTCGCCGTTTCTGCTTGGCTCGCTGAGCAAATCGTTCACCGCCATGGCAGTCATGCAGCTCGTCGAGGCGGGCGAGGTCGGTCTGGACACGCCGATCACCGCGTATCTGCCGTGGTTCCGCACCGCCGGAGCGAACGACCCGATCACCGTGCGGCAGCTGCTGAACCAGACCAGCGGCCTGCCGACCGAAGCGGGCACCGTCGACCTCTACGAGCCGGAAACCACGCTGGAGCAGCGAGTCCGCGCACTCGCCGACGTCGTCCCGGTCTCCCGCCCGGGCACGGCTTTCCACTACTGCAACAAGAACTACGCGACGCTGGGCCTGATGATCGAGCAGGTCTCGGGCCAGAGCTACGCCGACTACCTCAAGGCGCACGTCCTCGCCCCGCTCGGCATGAACCGCACCTTCACCAACCTCGCCGACGCCCGGCGCGCAGGCCTGATCGAGGGCTCGGCGGTGCTGTTCGGCCTGAACGTGCCGAGGGAAACGCCCGATTTCCCCGGCGCCCGGCCCGACGGCTACCTGGTCTCGACCGCCGAGGACCTCAGCCACTACCTGACCTTCCAGATGACCGGCGCCTACCGCGGCGCCCGGCCGCTGTCCGCCGAAAGCCTGCGGCTGATGCACCGCGCGGCCGTCCCGACCGGCGACGACCACGCGATCGACGGCATCGACCACTACGGATTCGGCTGGGGCACCGGCACTCTCCACGGCCAGCCGGTCGTCCAGCACGACGGCGACCTGACCCGCTACCACGCCAACCTGGGCTACCTGCCGGACCAGCGGGTCGGCCTGGTCGTGCTGACCTCGCGCAACCCGGTACTGCTGGACAACGGCGCGCCGTTCCACCACACCCTCGCGATCCTCGCCGGCGCGCCGGCCCCGGAGATCGGCAACGGCTTCTGGCTGACCTACGGCGTCCTCGACGGCGCCGCCCTCCTCGTCCTCGCCGCGATGGTGTTGGCGACCCGCCGACAAATCCGTCGCGCACGGAAGCTGCCGGACCTGTTGCGCGACAAGGGTTTCCGTCGCGTGGCAGTGCGCCCGCTGGTCGGACATCTGCTCGCGGCGGCCGCGCTGTACGGGGCGGTGTTCGTCGGAGTCGGCACGCTCAGCTACGGCGGCTGGCTGCCGGTGGACGTGGCGTTCGAGACCCTGCCGGACTTCACCGTCCTCGTTTTGGCCGGAACGGCGTTCCTGGTCGTGCGCGGGGTGACGTGGTTCGCGCTCGCCTCTCGCCGACCAGCGGCTCGGCACTCCCGACCAGCGCAGACACCCCCGGCGCGCGCTGTCGGCGAGGCTCACCCGGTACGGTGACCGGCTATGAGCGCTGAAAAGATCCGGGTCGCGGTCGTGTTCGGGGGCCGCAGCAGCGAGCACACCATCTCGTGCCTGTCCGCGGGCAGCGTGATCTCGAACCTGGATCCGGACCGCTTCGAGGTGCTCCCGGTCGGCGTCACGCCGAGCGGCGGCTGGGTGCTCGGCACCGGCGATCCGCAGCAGCTCAGCATCCGCGGCCGCGAGCTGCCGTCGGTCGAGTCCGGCCGCGCGCTCGTGCTCGCCGGCGACCCGACCAGTCGCGAGCTGCGGACGGTCGACCCGGGCCAGGCCACCGAGGTGCTCGGCACCGTCGATGTCGTCTTCCCGGTGCTGCACGGCGCCTTCGGCGAGGACGGCACCATCCAGGGCCTGCTCGAACTCGCCGACCTCCCGTACGTCGGCCCCGGCGTGTTCGCCAGCGCGGCGGCGATGGACAAGGAATACGCGAAGAAGCTGCTCGCCGCGGAGGGGCTGCCGGTCGGCACCTACGCCGCGCTGCGCCGCGGACAGTCCACTTTGGCCGAAGCGGACCGCGAACGCCTTGGCCTGCCGGTGTTCGTGAAGCCCTCGCGCGCCGGTTCGTCGGTCGGCATCTCCCGCGTCGCCGACTGGGCCGACCTGGACGCCGCGATCGAGCTGGCCCGGCGCACCGACCCGAAGGTGCTCGTCGAGGCCGCGGTGCGCGGGCGCGAGGTCGAATGCGGCGTGCTGGAATTCCCGGACGGCCGCGTCGAGGCGTCGCTCCCGGCGGAGATCCGGGTGCTCGCCGAGGGCGAGGACGCCTGGTACGACTTCGAAACCAAGTACCTCGGCGAGGACGCCGAACTGGACATCCCGGCCAAACTGGACGACGCGCTCACCGACCGGCTGCGCGCGATGGCCGTCGAGGCGTTCCGCGCGCTCGACTGCCAGGGCCTGGCCCGCGTCGACTTCTTTGTGACCGAGGAGGGCGACCTGGTGATCAACGAGGTCAACACGATGCCCGGGTTCACCACGAAGTCCGCCTACCCGAAGATGTGGGAGGTGACCGGGGTGGACTACCCGACGCTGCTGTCGACCCTGATCGACACCGCGCTCGCCCGGGGCACCGGCCTGCGCTGACGAGCGCGCCGGGTCCGGCGCGGCGACTTACCATGGCTCCCGCACCTCCCCAGCCCGGCAAGGAAGACAGCGCGTGCAGATCGCATCCCGGCTCGACCGGCTCCCGGTCACCCGGCGGCACCGGTACTTCGTGGCAGTGGTCGGCATCGCCACCTTCTTCGACCTCTACGACCTGTTCCTCGCCGCGACCATCAGCACCGTCCTGACCAAGGAATTCGGCGTCACCCCGACGACGCTGAAGTACGTCCTGGCGTCGGCGTTCGTCGGTGCCTTCGTGGGCGCGGTGTTCCTCGGCAGGCTGGCCGACCGGCTCGGCCGGCGCCGCGCGTTCCTGCTCACGCTGGGCCTGTACTCGGTGTTCACGCTGCTCGGCGCGTTCAGCACCGACGTGTGGATGCTGGTGATCTGCCGGTTCATCGCCGGGATCGGCATCGGCGCCGAACTGCCGGTCGCCGACGCTTACCTCGCCGACCTGCTGCCCGCCCGCGCCCGCGGCCGCGCGACGGCTTGGGCTTACACCATCGGCTTCTGCGGCGTCCCCGCCGCCGGATTCCTGGCCCGCGCGCTCGTCGGCCACGCGCCGCTCGGCGTCGACGGCTGGCGCTGGCTGTTCGTGATCGGCGCGCTGGGTGCGGCGGTCGTCTGGGCGCTGCGGTTCACGCTGCCGGAATCGCCGCGTTGGCTTGCCGCACAAGGAAGAACCGGCGAAGCGGACGAGATCGTGCGCAAGCTCGAAGCGAGCGCGCCCCAGCCGTTGCCCGAACCGGAGCCGGAACCGCCCGCGCCCGAACCGGTGCGCGCGTCGGCGCTGCTGCGCCCGCCGTGGTTCCGGCGCACGGCGATGCTGTACGTCTTTCAGCTGCTGCAGTCGTTCGGCTACTACGGTTTCGGCTCGCTGGTGCCGATTGTGCTGGCGGCCAAGGGTTTCGGCCTCGTCACCTCGCTGACCTTCAGCGCGCTCACCTTCCTCGGCTATCCGATCGGCTCGGCGCTGTCCATCCCGATCATCGAACGGCTGGAACGGAAATGGCTGATCGTCGCGAGCGCGGCGGCGATGGCGGTGTTCGGGCTGGCCTTCGGCTACGCCACGTCCGGCGTGCTGATCGCGGTGTTCGGCTTCTGCTACACCGCCGTCAGCAACGTTTTCTCCAACGCCTTCCACACCTACCAGGGCGAGCTGTTCCCGACGTCGCTGCGCGGCACCGCGGCCGGTTCGGCCTACGCGCTGTCCCGGCTGGCCACCGCCGCGATGCCGTTCGTGCTGCTGCCGATCCTGCATTCGGCCGGCGCGACGACGATGTTCGCCGTGGTCGCGGGCGCGATGGTGCTGCTGATGATCGACGTGGCCGTGCTCGGCCCGCGCACCACCGGCGAATCGCTGGAAACGATCGCGGCTAGAACGTCAGAGGCTTGACCGGCAGCTTCGCCGCGATCGCGTCCGAAATGGTCTGCAACGGACCCGTGCCCGCGCTCGCCGGGACGGTCAGCGCGACGTAAACCGGCCGGTCGACCGCGTACCAGGTGGCCGAACCGCCCTGCTCGATCTGCAGCCACTGCACCTTGTTGACCACGCGCAGCTGTGCGGTCTGGGTGAGCTCCGGCGGGCGTTCGAGTCCGCAGCGCAGCACGACCGGGTCCGGTTCGCCCCACGCGACGGTGGCCTTCGGCGCGGGCTCGGCGAGCGTGCGCGGCGACAGTTCCTTGCCGTTCGACGTGAGCGTGGCCGGGACCCCGGCGATCAGCTTCGCGCAGTCCGGCGACCCGGCCTGCGGCGCGGGAACGGAGACGAGCGCGAGCGGCTGGTTCGGCTCGGGCTGCCCGGAGGAGCTTTTCGTCAGCGCGACGACCGCGACCGCGACCGCCAGCGCGGCCACGAGCAACGACGCGGCGACGAGGACGACCTTCGGAGGAGCCCCGGTGTCGGTGTCTGCCACCGGCTCAGTGGACCACGGCTCAGAGATGGACGACCGGGCAGGTCAGCGTGCGCGTGATCCCTTCCACGTTCTGCACGCGGGCGACGACGAGCTGGCCGAGCTGGTCCACCGTGTCCGCGGCGGCGCGCACGATCACGTCGTACGGGCCGGTGACGTCCTCGGAGCTGGTCACGCCCGGGACCCCGGCGATCTCCGCAGCCACCGCGGCGGCCTTGCCGACCTCGGTCTGGATGAGGATGTATGCGTGGACCACGGCGTGCCCTTTCGTCGGTGGCGATCGAGTCGGGGTAGGAACGGTGTAGGCAACGTAGCGCCAGCCCTGGAAAAAACCTAGGGGATCCGACTGTCGGTGGCCGATCCGACACAGGCGAGGGAAACAGGAGGTGACCGGTGTCACCGGACGAGCACTCGGTGGCCGCCGCAGGCGAGTTCGGCCTGATCCGGCGGGTCACCGAAGGACGCGCGCAGCCGCCGTCGACACTGCTGGGACCGGGCGACGACGCGGCGGTGCTCGCCGCGCCGGACGGCCGCGTGGTCGTGACGACCGACGTGCTGGTCCACGGCGTGCACTTCCGGCTCGACTGGTCGAGCCCGGAGCAGGTCGGGCGCAAGGCGGTCGCGGTGAATCTGTCCGACGTCGCGGCGATGGGAGCGAAGCCGACCTCGGTGGTCGTCGGGATCGCGTGTCCGGCGGACACCCCGGCGCAGGTCGTGACCGAGATCATGGACGGCATGTGGGCCGAGGCGGGCGCGGTCGGCATCGGAGTGTCCGGCGGGGACCTCGTGAGCGCGGAGCAGCTCGTGATCAGCGTCACCGCATTGGGCGACCTCGAAGACCGCGAACCGGTGACCCGGTCCGGCGCGCGCCCCGGCGACGTGCTCGCGGTGTGCGGACGGCTCGGCTGGGCCGCGGCCGGGCTCGCGGTGCTGCGCCGCGGCTTCCGGTCGCCGGTCGGCGTGGTGAACGCGCAGCGCTGCCCGGAACCGCCGTACGCGGCCGGTCCGCAGGCCGCGCTCGCCGGGGCGACGGCGATGATGGACGTCTCCGACGGGCTCCTCGCCGACCTCGCGCACCTGGCCGCGGCCTCCGAGGTCGGGCTCGACGTGCAGACCGCGCTGCTCGAGGTGTCCACGCGGCTCAAGGAGGTCGGCAGCGCGCTCGGCGCGGACCCGCTGCAGTGGGTGCTGACCGGCGGCGAGGACCACGCGCTGGTCGCGACCTTCCCGCCGTTCGACGACCTGCCCGACGGCTGGCGCAAGATCGGCGTGGTCACCATGCCCGGCTCCGGGGTCACCGTGGACGGACGGGAGTACGACCAGCAGGGCGGCTGGGAGCACTGGCAGCAGTGACCCTTCATTAGGCTGGCGGCGTGGACATCCGTGCCGTCGCCTTCGACCACCCCGACGCCGCCAAGCTGATGGCCGAGGTGCAACTGGAGTACGTGCGCCGCTACGGCTCCGAGGACGAGACCCCGATGGACCCCGCGGAGTTCGCGCCGCCGCGGGGCCTGTTCTTGGTCGGGTACCTGGACGACGTGCCGGTGGCGTCCGGCGCGTGGCGCGCGCACGACGGTCCCGAGCCGACGTTCCGGCCCGGCGACGTCGAACTGAAGCGGATGTACGTGGTCGAATCCGCGCGGGGCCGCGGGTTCGCCCGCGCGATGCTCGCCGAACTGGAACGCACCGCGGTCGCCGCCGGACGGCGCCGGGTCGTGCTGGAGACGGGCACCGAACAGCCGGAGGCGATCGCCCTCTACCGTTCGTCGGGCTACGTCGAGGTCCCGGCTTTCGGTTATTACGGCGATCTGCCCGAAAGCCGGTATTACGGCAAGGATCTCGCGCCCGACTACTGACCCGGAGGCGGCATTGGCCATCTACGCGCTCGGCGACCTGGTCCCGACCATCCACCCGGACGCCTACGTCCATCCCGACGCCACCGTGATCGGCGACGTCCGGATCGGAGCGCGCGCCTCGGTCTGGCCGCAGACCGTGCTGCGCGGCGACCACGGGTACATCGAGATCGGCGAACGTTCGAACGTGCAGGACGGCTGCGTCGTCCACTGCACCGCGCGCCATCCGACGATCCTGGGCCCGTCGTCGGCGGTCGGGCATTCGGTGCACATCGAGGGCGCGAAGATCGGCACCGGCTGCCTCATCGCGTCCGGTTCGGTGGTGCTGAACGGAAGCGTGATCGAGGACGGCGGCATGGTCGGCGCGGGCGCGGTGCTGTCGTACGAATCGACGGTCGGCACCGGCGAGATCGCACTGGGAGTTCCGGCGAAAACGCGGCCGAACAAATCGTTTTCGGAGGACCAGATCGCCGCGGTGGTGGATTCCTATGTCCGGCGCGGCGCCCGGTTCCGGGCCGAGTTGCGCAGGCTGGACCCGCCACAGTGACGCCGCGCACGTGGCGCTAGGCTCGCGGGCCGTGACTGGACGACCGCTGGACGAAATCGTCGAAGCCGGCTGGGCGAAAGCCCTTGAACCAGTGGCCGCGCAGGTCGCCGCGATGGGGGAGTTCCTCCGCGCCGAGATCGCCGCGGGCCGCACCTATCTTCCCGCGGGCGAGCACGTGCTGCGCGCGTTCAAGCAGCCGTTCGACGACGTCCGCGTGCTGATCGTCGGCCAGGACCCGTACCCGACTCCCGGGCACGCGGTCGGCCTGAGCTTCTCGGTGGCCCCGGACGTGCGGCCGATCCCGAAGAGCCTGATCAACATCTACCAGGAGTACTGCGAGGACCTGGGCCATCCGACCCCGTCCAACGGCGACCTGACCCCGTGGGCGGAGCAGGGCGTGCTGCTGCTGAACAGGTCGCTCACCGTGCAGCCGTACAAGTCCAACTCGCACCAGGGCAAGGGCTGGGAGCAGGTCACCGAGCAGGCGATCAAGGCGCTCGCCGCGCGCGGCGGACCGCTGGTGGCGATCCTGTGGGGCCGCAACGCGCGGAACCTGCGGCCGATGCTGGGCGACGTGCCGTGCATCGAATCGGCGCACCCGAGCCCGCTGTCGGCGCGCAACGGCTTCTTCGGGTCGCGTCCGTTCAGCCGGGCGAACCAGCTTCTGGTCCAGCAGGGCGCGGAACCGCTCGACTGGAAACTTCCCTGACGCGGCGTGTCCAGTTCCGGCGTCCGGCTCCGACCACCAGGGTAAGCAACGACTGAACCCCTGGAGGAAAGCCATGACCGCCACCGTCACGTCCGCCGACGGCACCCCGATCGCCTTCGACACCTACGGCTCGGGTTCGCCGGTGCTGCTCGTCGGCGGCGCGGTGAACGACCGGACGACCGTCGCCGGGCTCGCCGCCGTGCTGGCCGACGCCGGCTTCACCGCGATCGCCTACGACCGGCGAGGCCGCGGCGACAGCGGCGACGCGCAGGTCTACGCCGTCGAGCGCGAGATCGACGACCTCGAGGTGCTGATCGAGGCCGTCGGCGGCTCGGCCGCGGTGTTCGGCCACTCGTCCGGCGCGATCCTGGCCCTCGAAGCGGCGGCGCGCGGCCTGCCGATCACGAAGGTCGCGGTGTACGAACCGCCGTTCGTCGGCGACGACCGGCCGCGTCCCGCCGAAGACCTGGTGGACCGGGTGAGCGCCCGGCTGGCCGACGGCGACCGGGACGGCGCGGTCGAGCTGTTCCTGGTCGAGGGCACCGGCACCCCGGCGGAGATCGTGGACTCGATGAAGGCCGCCCCCGTGTGGGGCTGGTTCGTCGGCTTGGCGCACACGCTGCCGTACGACCTGACCGTCTGCGGCCGCGGCAACCACCTGCCGACGGACCGGCTGGCCGCGATCACCGTCCCGGTGCTGTCCCTGTCGGGCGGCGCGGGGGAGGCGTGGATGACGACGTCCGCGAAGGCCGTCGCGGACGCGGTCGCGCACGGGCGGTGGGAGGAGATCCCGGGGCAGGACCACGGGGTGCTGAACGCGCCGGAGACCCTGCGAGAGGTGCTGGCGAACTTCCTGCGGTGACGAAAAAGGGGCGAATGCAACCCGCGCTCGCCCCGGAGCTTCAAGTACGTGAGGGGAACCCTGAGGGACTCAGAGTCCCTGTGAACTGCGCCCCGGAAGTTGGACTGGGAATCCAGTTCCAGCTGTCCGGGGAGTGGTTCGTTGCATCCACGCAGTTCGTTGTCTGAGTGGCAGCGGGCGTCCGCTGTTGCGTTGTTCGAGGACGGGTATGGCGCGAAGGCCGTGGCGTCCCGGTTGGGGGTGTCGGCGGGTGCCGTGCGACGCTTGCGTGATCGTTGGAGGCTGCGGAGCGCGGGAGCGCTGATGGACAAGCCAGGCAGGCGGTCGTTCGCGTTCGAGTTCAAGCTGGAGGTCGTGCGCCGGTATGTCGGCGGCGAGGCGACCGCGGCCGAGCTGGCGCGCGAGCACGGGCTGTCCTCGCCCAAACTCGTGGAGAACTGGGCGCGGGCGTATCGGCGCGAGGGAGAGGACGCGTTGCGGCCCAAGCCGAAAGGCCGTCCGCCCGGTGTCGCGGACTCGCCGGGTCCCGGCGAGCTGGAGCGGTTGCGGGCGGAGAACCTGCGGCTGTCGGCGGAGAACGCCTACCTAAAAAAATTGCGGGCCTTGAGGGAGCAGGGGCGAGGGTGAAAACCCAGGCCGTCGCCGCCCTCAAGGCCGACTATCCGCTGCCGGTGCTGCTGGCGGTCGCGGGCCTGGCCCGGTCGACGTTCTTCTACCACCAGGCCCGGCCCGACCGGCCCGACCCGCACGCCGGGCTCAAGGCCGCGATCGCCGAGGCGTTCGAGGCCGCCCGCGGCCGCTACGGGCACCGGCGGATCCACACGGTCCTGGCCCGCGCCGGCTGGCGGGTGGCGAAGAAAACCGTGCTCGCGCTGATGAACGCCCTCGGCCTGGTCTGCCAGGTCCGGCGGCCGCGCCGGCGCCGGTCCTGGCCCGGCCGGCCCGGCACGGCCGCCGAGAACCTGCTCAACCGCGAGTTCGGCGCCGAGGCCCCGGACACCAAATGGGTCACCGACGTGACCGAGTTCCGCATCGGCGACCGCAAGGTCTACCTCTCGCCCGTGATCGACCTGTTCGACCGGTCCGTGATCGCCTACGCCTGCGGGCCGTCCCCGACGCTGGAGCTGACGAACTCCTCGCTGCGCGCCGCGATCGCGACCCTGCCCGCCGGAGCCCGCCCGCTGGTGCACTCCGACCAGGGCTTCCAGTACCGGCACGCCTCCTGGCGCTCCCTGCTCGCCGACGCCGGCCTGACCCAGTCGATGTCCCGGCGAGCCACCTGCCTGGACAACGCCGTCGCCGAGAACTTCTTCGGCCACCTCAAAGAAGAACTCTTCCACCACACCAAGTTCGACACCGTCGACACGTTCATCACGGCACTGCACGACTACATCGACTGGTACAACACCACCCGCATCTCCACCACGCTCCAAGGCCTGAGCCCGGCCGAATACCGGGCCCAGACCCTCGCCGCCTAACCTCTACATAACCAGTCCAACTTCCGGGGCCCAGTTCACTGAGGGTTCCCCTCACGTACCGCCCTCCGCAAGCCTCAAACCGAAGGCGACCCACGCGGGGGTCCAGGGGGCTTGCCCCCTGGCGGGGGCCCGGGGGTTCGACCCCCGGAAGACACCCGGAAAACGAAAATGGCGAGCGCTCTCCGCGAGCACTCGCCACCCTTCGTTTTCCGTCGCTACCCGCGGACGACCTTGCCAGCCTTGATGCACGAGGTGCAGGCGTTGAGCCGCTTGCGCTGGGACACGCCGACCTTCGCGTGCACAACCTGGATGTTCGGGTTCCACCGGCGGTTGGTACGCCGGTGGGAGTGCGAGACCGACTTGCCGAAGCCGGGTCCCTTGCCACAGACGTCGCACACGGCAGCCACGTCGAACTCCTCTGGATATGGGACAAAGAATGCGCGCCCGAACGTGCCGGGCAACTCGACCATAGTAACGAGTGGTCTCGGGGGCCTTGCCGCGGGGTCGTTACCCTCGCGGGGACCGGCTAGGAGGTTACGGGGTGCGGGTGCTGGACGCGGCGGCGGTGTCGGGCTGGGCGGCGGCTTCTGTGCGCAGCTTGGACAGGCTGCGCACGGCCATCGACGGCATCAACGTCTACCCGGTCGCGGACTCCGACACCGGCTCCAACCTGCTGTACACGATGACTGGCGCGCACGAGGCCCTCGCCGCGGCGGAACCGGACGGCGCGGCCGAGGCGCTGGCGGTACTGGCGCGCGGGGCGGTGGCGCACGCGCGGGGCAACTCGGGCGTGATCCTTTCCCAGGTCATGCGGGGGATGGCCGATTGGGCGGCCACCGGCGGGGACCTCGACGGAGCCGGTCTCGCCGCCGCGCTCGGGCAGGCGGACCAGGCCGCCACGGGCGCGGTCAGCAGGCCGGTCGCCGGGACGATGCTGACCGTCCTGCACGCCGTGGCCGCCGCCGTCCGAGGTTCGACGCGGACGTTGCCCGAGGTCGCGCGCGAGGTCGTCACCGTGGCCGCGGCGGCCTTGGAGGAGACGCCCAAGCAGCTGCCCGCGCTGGCCAAGGCCGGGGTTGTGGACGCCGGGGGCCGCGGTCTGGTCGCGGTGCTCGACGCGCTGGCCGGAGTGATCACCGGCGAACCGGTGGATCCCGGGCACGACCTGAAGGCGGTCGCTTCGCTGCCGGAGCAGGCGCCGTACGCGTGGGAGGTCATGTACTTGCTGGACGAGGTCGACGAGGCCCGGCTGCCCGCGTTGCGGAAGGAACTGAGCGGCTTCGGCGACAGCGTGACCGTGGCCGGAGACGGTTCTGGCAGCCACGCGGTGCACGTCCATTGCGCGGACATCGGCGCGGCCATCGAAGCCGGGCTGCAGCTGGGCAGGCCGCGGAAGATCCGGGTCGAACCGCTGCTCACGCCGACGCCGATCGAACCGGGTGGCGGCCTCGACCGGTCCGTGGTCGCGGTGGTGCGCGGCGGCGGCCTCGCCGAACTGCTGCGGGCCGAGGGCGTCGCGGTGCTGGCGGTGCCGGACGGCGAGCTTCCCAGCGTCGAGGACATGATCGGACTGTTCAACGAGGCGGCCGGACAGCATCTGAGCGTGCTGCCGGGCGGCCCCGATCTCACCGCGGCCGCCGACGCCGCGGCCGGGCATCCGATGGCGGGCGAGCGCGACGTCGTGGTGATCCCGTGCGCGTCGCCGGTGCAGGTGCTGGCCGCGCTCGCGGTGCACGACGGGGAGCGCCGGGTCAACGACGACGTCGTCGCGATGGCCGAGGCGGCGGGCGCGACGAGGCGTGGCGAGCTGCGGATCGCGCACGAGGAGTCGCTAACCTGGGTGGGCCGGGCCCAGTCCGGCGACGTGATCGGCCTGGTCGACGACGAGGTGGTGCTCATCGAGCCCGCTCCGGCGTCGGCGACGAATCTCGTCGCCGCGGCGGTCAGCGTGCTGAACCGGATGCTGGCGCTCGGCGGCGAGCTGGTCACCGTCCTGAGCGGGGCGGACGCTCCGCCGAGGGTGGCCGCCGAACTCGCCGAACAACTGCGGCTGGAGCACCCCGAGGTGGAGTTGACGAGTTACGCGGGCGGGCAAAGCGACGCTGTGCTGCTGATGGGGGTCGAATAATCATGGCCGGGCTTCGCGACAAGCTCCCGCTGCTGCTGGGCGCGAAAACGGCGAAGGCGCTGTCGACCGCGCTCGACATCGAGACGGTTTCCGATCTGCTGCGCCACTATCCGCGCCGCTACGCCGAGCGCGGCGAACTGACCGACATCGCCGGGCTGGAGCTGGGCGAGCACGCGACCGTGCTGGCGCGGATCGAGAAGATCAGCAAGCGCCGGATGAAATCCCGCAACGGCACCATCCTCGACATGGTGATCACCGACGGCAAGCGACGGCTCGCGTGCGCGTTCTTCAACCAGGCGTGGCGAGAGAAGGAGCTGGCCCCCGGCAAAACCGGGCTGTTCGCGGGCAAGGTCACCGCGTTCCGGGACACGCTGCAGCTGGCCAATCCGGAGTACGAACTCCTCGACGCCGAACGCGAGGCCGAGGCGGTCGACAACTTCCTCGCCGAGATCATCCCGGTTTACCCGGCGGCGCAAGGCATGCCGACGTGGTCGATCGCCAAATGCGTGCGGCAGGTGCTGGACGTGCTGGAGGTCGGCGAGGACCCGATGCCGGAGGACCTGCGCAAGCGGCACGGGTTGCCCGGCCTCGAGCGCGCGCTGCGCGGCATCCACCGTCCGGAGGACTGGGCGCACCTGGAGTCGTCGCGGCACCGGCTCAAGTGGGACGAAGCGATGGCCGTGCAGCTGATTTTCGCGCAGCGCAGGCATTCCGCGGTGTCGCGTCCGGCGAAGGCGAGCCCGCACGTCGACGGCGGCCTGCTCGACGCGTTCGACAAGCGGCTGCCGTTCGACCTCACCGCGGGCCAGCGCGCGATCGGCGACGAGATCGCGGCCGACCTGTCGACCGAGCATCCGATGAACCGGCTGCTGCAGGGCGAGGTCGGGTCCGGCAAGACGGTGGTCGCGCTGCGGGCGATGCTGCAGGTCGTCGATTCCGGGCGGCAGGCGGCGATGCTCGCGCCCACCGAGGTGCTGGCCGCGCAGCACGCGCGTTCGTTGCGCGAAATGCTCGGCGACCTCGGGAGGGCGGGCGAACTGGGCGCGGCCGAGAACGCCACCCGGATCACGCTGCTCACCGGGTCGATGGGCGCGAAGGAACGCAAGAAAGCGTTGCTGGAGACGGTAAGCGGCGAGGCGGGCATCGTCGTCGGCACGCATGCGCTGATCCAGGACACCGTGCAGTTCGCCGATCTCGGGCTCGTGGTCGTGGACGAGCAGCACCGGTTCGGCGTCGAGCAACGGGACGCGCTGCGCTCGCGCGGGGCCGATTCGACGAGCCCGCACGTGCTGGTCATGACGGCGACGCCGATCCCGCGCACGGTCGCCATGACGGTCTACGGCGACCTGGAAATCTCGGCGCTGCGCGAAATGCCGGTCGGCCGCTCGCCGATCAAGACGACGGTCGTGCCGGTCGCGGAGAAACCGGCGTGGTTCGACCGGGTGTGGCAGCGGGTCAGCGAGGAAGTCGGCAAGGGGCACCAGGCGTACGTCGTGTGCCCGCGGATCGGCGACGAACCGCCGTCGGACAAGAGCGACAAACGCCCGCCGCTCGCGGTGCTGGACGTCGCGCCGGACCTCGCCAACGGCGCGTTGAAGGGCTTGAAGATCGCCGCCCTGCACGGCCGGATGCCGACCGACGAGAAGGACGCCGTCATGCAGGCGTTCGGCGCGGGGAAGGTCGAGGTCCTGGTCGCGACGACGGTGGTCGAGGTCGGCGTGAACGTCCCCAACGCGACGGCGATGGTCATCCTCGACGCCGACCGCTTCGGCGTGAGCCAGCTGCACCAGCTGCGCGGCCGCGTCGGACGGGGGAGTGTGCCCGGATTGTGCTTGCTGGTCACGGAAACCCTGGACGGCACGTCCACCCGCGAACGGCTGGCCGCGGTCGAGTCCACGACGGACGGGTTCGAACTGTCCCGATTGGACTTGGAACTGCGCCGGGAGGGCGACATTCTCGGCGCGGCTCAGTCGGGCAAGCGGTCCGGGCTGAAGCTGTTGTCGCTGCTGCGGGACGAGGACCTGATCACCGAGGCGCGGGCGCAGGCCCAGGAACTCGTGACGGGCGATCCGGAGCTGGTGTCGCTGCCGGGTCTGGCGCAGATGGTGGCCGACGTGGTCGATCTCGAGCGGGCGGAGTACCTGGAGAAGAGCTGACGGGCTTCCGCTGGTGAGGCGTGGCCCGGGAGTCCGGGCCACGCCTTTTTGCTGGTTTTCTCGGCGGGTCAGGCGTCGTAGAGGTCGTCGTCGGAGTCGTAGCCGCGATTCCGGCGGCTGCTGCCGCCTCCGTAGCTGCCGCCATAACTGCTGCCGCCATAGCTGCCGGACCCGCCGCCGTAACTGCCGCCTGAGGACCGGCTCGGTTTCGGCGGCACCAGATCCCAGTCGTGCTCCGGATTGCCCACGTAGCCGGACTGGTTCTTGTCCCAGTAGACCCGGTTGGAGTTCGACGGGTCCGGGGCCTTGAACCTGGGCTCCTGGGATCCGCTCGCGGCGGAGGCTTTCGCCGGTTCGAGGTGCTTGAAGATCCGGACGTCGGAGTTGTGCGCGAAGTTCTGCGCGGGAGTCTGGTGAATGCCGGTCTGGTTGAAGTGGGTTCCGGCCGACGGGTTGTGGCCCATCACGACATTGCTGTGGCCGCGGACGATGCCGGTGGGATTGCCCAGGTAGTCGTACGTCTGGTAGCGCCGCTTCGGGTCCATGTACCACTTCGTGTCCTCGCCGCGCCTGCGGAACGGCGGCGGCGGCGAAACGGCGTGCTGCTCGAACAGCGGCCGCATCTTGGAGTGCCGGTGCGAGAGGTTCTTGTAGCCGTAGTGCTCGCGCCTGCGCGCGCCGGCCGCGATGGTCGGCGGCCCCTCCTGGTAGACCCGGCCGCCGGGGGAGCGCACCCGCCGCTCCCCGTTCGGGCCCGGGCTGGGGGAGCGCAGGCGGCTCCGGCCGCGCTGTGAACCGCCGCCGGGGCCCTGCCCGCCGCCGAGGCCGCGGGACGTGTTGCAGGACCCGCCGACGAGACCGAGCGGGTCGACCGAGACGTGCGGGTTGCTGACGTAGGCGTGCGGGTCCAGTCCGCCGCCGAGCCCGAGCGGGTCCGGGCTGAGGTACCGGGCGAGCACCGGGTCGTAGTACCGGTGGAAGTTGTAGTGCAGCCCGGTTTCCTCGTCGAAATACTGGCCCTGGAACCGGAGCGGGATCCCGGTTCCGCCGGATTCGGCGACCACGACGCCGAACAAGCTGCTGCGGGCCTGCCAGGCGATCTCGCCGCGGTCGTCGAGCAGTTCGGTCGGCGTGCCGGACGGTTCGGCCACGATGGCGAAGAACTGTTCGTCGACGCGTTGCTGGTCCGCGGAAGCGGTGCGCCGGCGCTGCAGCAGCGGCACGAAGCTGTCCGGTTCGTAGTCCCACACCGTGGTTTCGGCGCCTGCCGGACCGGAAGTCGTCGCCTCGGCCAGGGTTTCGCCGTCCCACGCGAAGTCGACGCGTTCGAGCAGCGTCGTCCCGTCGGCGGCGAAATGCTCCTTGCGGATCCGGCGGCCGAGCGGGTCGTAGGTGTAGCGCCACCGCGTGCCGTCCGGGACCTCGACCGCGACGAGCCGGTTGAGCGGACCCCAGGTGTAGGTCCAGGTCCGCCCGTCCTCGTGCCGCCGGGTGCGCATCCGGCCGGCCTGGTCGTAGGTGTAGCGGACGCCGCCGGCCTCGGTGATCACCGAAGCGGGTCCGGCCCGCCTGCCGCGCCTGTCCTCTTCCTCGGGCGCGGGCCAGTCGGCGTCGACGAGCCGTCCGGTCGGGTCGTAGGCGTACTGCTCGTTCCAGCCCCGGGCGCGCACCGAGATCACCCGGCCGCGGACGTCCATCGCGAGCCAGCGCGACCCGGCCGTCCCGTCGTCGATCCGGTCGGGGAGGCCGTCGGGCCGGTAGTGGTACTGCCGGTCCTGGCCGAATTCGCCGTTCGCGGACCGGACCGCCTGCCGGGCGAGCCGTCCCGCCGGGGTCCAGGAGCGGAGAATCGCCGCGTCCTGCCCGAACACGCGGACGGTTTCGCGGCCCGCCGGGTCGTACTCGAACCGGGTGGTCCGCCCCGCGGCGCGCACCGCGGCCGGGACGCTGGCTTCGCGGTATTCCCAGACGCTTTCCGCCCCGGACGGCGTTTGCCGCCGGATCTGGTTGCCGGAGGAGTCGAATTCGGAGCGGACGGTGCGCCCGTTGACCGTTTCCCGGACGATCCGGCTCGCCGCGTCCCGGGTGTACTCGATGCGGGTCGTCCCGTCGTCGAGAGCGATGAGTTCGCCGAGGACGTCGTACTCGAAGCGGGTGCGCAGAGTCCCGGACGGTCCTTCGACGATCTCTTCAACGAGGTTGCCCCGCACGTCGCGGCGCAGGGTGATGACCTCGCCTTCGGCGTTGCGGATTTCGGTCAGCTCGCCGGCGGCGTTGTAGCGGTAGGACGAGGACGCGCCGCCGAAATCGGTCTCGCGGGAGAGGTTGCCGGCCAGGTCGTACTCGTAGCGCCAGACCTGGCCCTGTTCGTTGGTCACCGCGGTGAGCCGCAGTTCGGTGTCGTAGGTGTACTCGAGCCGGGTGCCGTCCGGCCGGATCTCGGCCGAGACCAGGTCGAAGTGGGTCATCTCGCGCTGGGTGATCGCCGAGGCGGCGTCGGAGTGCAGGCGGTTGTTGCCTTCGCCGTCGTAGCGCCATTCCTCGGTCGATCCGTCCGGCAGGCGATGCCAGGAGAGCGCGCCGTCAATGGTGTAGCCGAATTCCTCGGTCGCACCGTTCGGATCGACGATCGCGGAGAGCCTGCCGAAGCAGTCGTAGGCGTAGGCGGTCGTCGCGCCGCGGGCGTCGGTGACGGTGATCGGATTGCCCGCGTCGTCGGACACCACGGTCAGCGTCGAGCCGTTCGGATCGGTCACCGACGCGATGTGTCCCCACTCGTCGTAGGTGTAGCTGGTGGTCCCGCCGCCCGGTTCGACGACGCGGGTCACGTTGCCGCGTTCGTCGTATTCCCACCGGGTTTCGACGCCTGGCGCCTCGACCATGCGGACCGCCTGGCCGAAATCGTCGCGCTCGATGGTCAATTCCGTGCCGTCCGGCCGCCGGAGGGCGACCAGGTTGTTCATCTCGTCGTAGCGGTAGGCCCGCCGCCTGCCCAGTTCGTCGGTTTCGCCGACCAGCCGGTCGAGCGCGTCCCATTCGTAGGAACGCGCCGCGCCGGTCGGGTCGACTTCGCGCACGACCCGGCCGGTTTCGTTCAGGCGGTAGGCACTGCGGCGGCCCAGCGAGTCGACGACGTGGGTGATCCGCGCGGCCAGGTCGTATTCCATGGTGACGGTGAGGCAGTCGCCGGAGCCTTCGGTGCGCACGACCCGGCCCTCGCGGTCGTAGTGGAAGCGGTACCACTCGCCGTTGCGGTCCGTCCATTCGACAATCCGGCCCGAGCTGTCGTAGGCGTAGCGGAACGGGAGCCCGGATTCGTTGACGATCTCGGTCAGATTGCCGTCGGTGTAGCCGTAGCGGACCAGCGGCACCTCGACCCCGTCGCCGGTCACCGTGGACAGCCCGGTCACGAGCCCGCCTTCGGTGGCGATCTGGATCAGGTAGCCGCCGCTGTGCCGCATCGCGATCGGCGTGCCGTGCCGGTCGCGCTGGAAGTGGATGTACTCCTTGCCGCGGCCGCTGATCGACCGGATCGGCCGCACCGGACCGTTGCCTCGTTCGAAGGTCAGGACCCGTTCGCCTTCGCGGTCTTCGAGGACGAACCCGCCGCCGGGCTCCTCGGCGAGATACCGCGCGGGCCCGTGCTCGGCAGCCACCCACTGGTCGCCGCGCGGCCGAGGGAACACCTGCACGATCCCGTCCGCGCCGGCGAACCACACCTGGTCGTCGTGCACCTCGACCCGTTCGTCCAAAGTGGACACCCATGCCGGGCCGAGCCAGCCGCCCGCACGGAACGACGAGAAATGCGTGCGCTCGAAGACCATCGGCAGCGCGCTGAGAAAGGTCGCGTCGGTCTCGGCCATCACCATCTGGCCGCTCGCGACGTCGACCGGGTCGCCGGTGGTGCAGATGTTGTCGAGACCGCGCGAGTTTTCGCCCTGTTTGTCCAGCGACCGGGAGCTGCCGCCGCCGTTCCCGCCCCTGTTCGGACTGCCGGAGACCGACGTGGGGCCGTCCGGCCCTCCGCTTTCGTGATCGCCGCCCGGGTGGGTACTGCCGGAATCGCCGTGGTGCCCGCCGCCGCCCCCGGCGCTGGAGGTGTGCGTGCCCTCGTCCCCGCCGGGGTGAGAACGGTTGCTGTTCGCGGGCTTGACGTTGATGTCCTTGGGCGGGTGCGCCGGGGCTGTCTTGCCGCCCTTGAGGCCCTTCAAGGCTTTTCCGGCGTCGCCGAACAGCGTCCCGGCCTTCTTCAGCAGCGGGATCAACGCCTTGAGCGCCTTCACCAGCTTCGTCGTGACCTGCGAGATCTTCGACGCCGTCTTCGCCACCGCGGAAATCACCTGCGGCACGACCCAGGCCATCCCGATCCCGAGCGTGAACACCACCTGCAACGCCCACGAGATCAAATGCCCGATGAGGTCGGCGATCGTGTCCCGCACCAACGACCGCACCGCCGCGACGATCTCCCCCGCGGTCTTCACCCCGCTCGCCGCGCCCTCGCTGCCCTTCTGCGCACTCGCGATCAGCGCAGAGGTGTCCTCGGCCTTCTTGCGGTAGGTATCGGCCGCCTCGCCCTGCCAGTCCTGCAGGTCCTTCTTGACCAGCTCCGTCAGCTCCGCCGAAACGCCCTCAAGCTCCTTCGCGACGTTCGTCCACGTCTCCGCCTGGGCCTTGATCTCGTCCGCATTGCCGGTCAGCGCGTCGAGAGCCTCCTTCAACGGCCCGACATGCTCCATCAACCACCCGACCCCCGCCGCGAAAATCGCGCCGAACGGATCCATCACCGCGGTCAGCACGTCCAGCGCGGTCCCCACCGCCCCGATCGCGACCGCCGCCCAGTTCTTGCTCTCGATCGCGTCCTTCAGGCCCGTCGCGTCCTCCAGCAACGGAACCCCGGCCATCGCCGACGTCTCCTTGACCGGCGCGATCAACGGGTTGGTCATCTATTGTCCCATTTCCTGGTGCGCACGGGCATGACGGACAAGCGGGGCCTGCCCCCCCGCCGATCCCGGGAGGCTATCGGCTGGACGGGCGAGGAACCGCCGCCTCCGGCTCGGTGATGTCCCGAACTCCCGGAACCCTTGCCCGAACACACTCTCCCCGCCGACTGTCCTTTGTGGCCACTCCGGTAAATCGCCTGCGGGCTGTGCGGCTTCTGTGCTGAACTGCCCCTTGCCCGATCGCCGCCTCGCCGAGCCACTGGAGGACTTGGTGCCCGACCACGTGATCCGCCCCGCGACCCCCGAAGACGCGGCAGCCATCGCAACCGTCCACGTCGGCTCCTGGCAAGCGGCCTACGCAGGCTTGCTGCCGGACGCTTTCCTGTCCGCCTTGTCGATCGAGAAGCGGACACACTTCTGGTCTTCGAGCCTGGCGGACCCCTCCCGCCCGCACACCGTCCTGACGGCAAGCTCCGGCGACGGAATCACCGGTTTCGCCGTCTTCGGCCCCAGCCGGGACGACGACGCCACCCCGAAAACGGGCGAACTGTCGTCGATCTACCTGCTCCCGTCCGCGTGGGGCCAGGGATTGGGCCGCGCCCTGCACGAGGAATGCGTGCGCCGCCTGACGCCCCAATACGAGACGGTGACCCTGTGGGTGCTGTCGACGAACACCCGCGCCCGGAAGTTCTACGAACGGGCTGGGTGGGTCACGGACGGAAAGACGAAGGTAGAGACGATGTCGGATGGCGCGGTGACCTTGGAGGAGGTCCGGTACCGGTTGGCGCTGGAGGGCTAGGCTTCGTGGCTTCGTGGCTTCGTGGCTTCGTGGCTTCGTGGCTTCGTGGCTTCGTGGCT
This sequence comes from Streptomyces sp. AA4, assembly GCF_000158875.1. Taxonomy (NCBI): domain Bacteria; kingdom Bacillati; phylum Actinomycetota; class Actinomycetes; order Kitasatosporales; family Streptomycetaceae; genus Streptomyces; species Streptomyces sp. AA4. The sequence continues at coordinate 1,501,941 of NZ_GG657746.1, forward strand.
TCGTGGCTTCGTGGCTTCGTGGCTTCGTGGCTTCGTGGCTTCGTGGCTTCGTGGCTTCGTGGGGGCCCTGCCTGTCGCCGTCTAGCGGCGACTACCTGGTCAGCCTGCCCGCACACTCGACCTCGCCACTGTGTTGACGGCTGTTCGAAAGCTCTCGCCAACCGACCCGTCGCCGCTGAGCGGCACCTGCCCGCCCAGCACGGACCCGAGTTGGCATTCGCCGTTCCGCGGCGAAAGCCAGCCACTCCTATCAGCCACCGCCCAGCCCCATCACCGTTTCCCGGCGACAGGCCCCTCACCGCACCCCGAAATCAACCCGCGTCGCCATTCCCCGGCAACCGCCTGCCCAGCACCCCCGCCCGAGCCGCCGCGGCCCCAGCCTCCGCCGCGACCCGGGCTGTCTCCTCCGTCACCGGTTCCCGCGACACGAACAGCCGGTAGAACACCGGCCCGCACACCGTCCGCGTCACCTCGTCCGGATCGGTGTCGGCCGGAACCTCCCCGCGCGCGATCGCCCGCTCCACGATCACCGCGGCGCGGGCATGCCGGTCCTGATAGAACTCCCGCAACGCTTCAGCCGCGCGTTCCGAGTGAAACGCCGCCAGCACCGCGGCCGTCGGCAGCTCGCGGTGCCCCGGGGTGGTCAACGCGTCCACCACGTCCAACGCCATTCGCCGCAAATCGGCAACAAGCGAACCGGTGTCCGCCGGACTCCACGGTTCCGCAGTGCCGAACCTCAACGCGGCCGCGACCAGTCCTTCGCGCGACTCCCATCGACGGTAAACCGTCGTCTTGTGCACGCCCGATCGTTCGGCGACGGCCTCGACCGTCAGTTCGGTGAACCCGACCTCCGCCAGCAGATCGAGCGTCGCCCGCAAAACGGCGACGCGCGTGCGTTCGGTGCGCCCGCCCGGCCGGCTCGTCCCCGGTAACTCGGTTGCCAATTGCTACCCCTGTTGCGTTAGTGTCCCCAGTATGACACCGCTGAGCACCCGTTCGCCGCTGGACGGCGACGTCGCCGCGATCACCAGCCTGATCGGCGACGCGCGCATCGTCGCGATCGGCGAGAACAACCATCACATCCGCGAGTTCGGCGAACTCCGCGCCCGGTTGCTCCGCCGCCTCGTCGAGGACCACGGGTTCACGGTGCTCGGCTTCGAATCGGGATTCGCCGAGGGCGACCTGGTGCAGCAGTGGCTGGACGGCGGCCCCGGCACGGTCGCCGAGGTCGCGCGAGAAGGATTCACGTTCTCCCTCGGCGAATCGGTCGAGGTGCACGAAATGCTGACGTGGATGCGCGACCACGGCGGCGTCCGCTTCTCCGGACTCGACCTGCCCAGTTCGAGCGGTTCGCCGCAACCGGCCTTGCAGGTCGTCCGCGGCTTCGTGGAGGAAGTCGACCCGGAGGTGCTTCCGCTGGTCGACGCCGCGATCACCGCATCCGAGCCGTACTCGGCGGTCAGCAGCGCAGTCGCGCCTGGCCGATATTCGGCAATGGACGCCGCAGCGCGAGACGCGGCCACGGCTGCGTTGACGACTCTCGTCGCGCACCTTCGTTCCCTGTCGCCAGTTTACCGGCAACGGAGCGAGCCATCCCGATACGCAATCGCCGAACACCACGCGGTCGGCGCGCTTCGCGTCGACACGTACCTGCGCGAACTGAGCGCGATGATGGCGGGAACGGCACCGTCGCTCCAGGGGTCGTCGCGCGACACGTACATGGCCGCAACCGTGAAGCTGCTTCGCAAAGTGTACGGCGAAGGCGAGAAGATCGTCGTGATGGTCCACAACGGACACCTGCAGCGAGTGCCGTTCGCCGCATTGCCGACCATGACGTTCCCTTCCGCAGGGACCCACCTCGCCGAGGAGTTCGGCGACGACTACTTCGCACTCGGCCTGACCGCGGGCACCGGCACGACGACCGGCCTCGAACCGGACGCGAGCGAACGTCTCGGGTTCCGGGTCTACGCACAGGAGTTGGAACCACCCGCCGAGGGCAGCGCCGAAGCGGTTTTGGCCGACGCGGAACCGTGCGTGGTCGATTTGCGGCAAGACCGAGCGCAAGGCCTAGTCGGACCGTCCAGCATCCGGCACGCGCACATGTTCACGAAGGTCGACGTCGTGCAGGCCTTCGACGCGCTGGTCTACCTGCCGACGATGTCGGTGAGCGCGCACGTCCCCGCCACGAAGGAGAAGCAGCAGTAGTTGTCGCCCGGTCAACGGCTGGCCTCTCAGAGACGACCCCTGTCACCCAGTCAACGGCTGGCCGCTCGGTGGCGAAACCTGTCGGCCGGTCTGCGGTTGGCCATTCAGTGGCGACACCTGTCGGCCGATCAGCGGTTAGCCGTTCAACGGCGAAACTTGCGGGTTGGTCAGTGGTGGGCCGTTCGGTGGCGAAACTTGCCGATTGGTCGGCGGTTAGCCATTTGGCGGCGAAACTCGTCGGTCGGTCAGTGTTTAGCCGTTCAGTGGCGAGACCGGTCTGCCGATCAGCGACTGGCCGTTCGACGGCCAGACTCGCCCCACGGACAACGGTTCGCCACGGAGCGACGAACCATCGACAGGGGGCAGCCCCGGTCTCCTTGCCAGTCGCTGGTTGGTGCCTCAGCACAGCCAGGCGCGGGACAGGGACCAGCCCATCGTGTGACGTCGAGTTGCCGCTGGATGGCGACCGGGATACGACGCAGGCATGCGGAACCGAGCGGCGCGTGGCCTTTTTTCGGCAACTCTGACATTTCTGCTGGTAGCGGGAGTGCAACCGACCGCGATGGCGGCGAGCGGGATTCAGGCCAACCCGCCGAGCTGGGCCCTCGACCGGATCGACCAGCGAACCGGCCTCGATCAGAAGTACCACTACGACTCCGATGGCTCCGGAGTCACCGTCTACGTGATCGACAGCGGCGTCGACGCCAAACATCCGGATCTGCAGGGGCGGGTCCTGCCCGGCAAGGATTTCCTCACCACCGGCACCGACACGTCGGACACCAACGGCCACGGCACTCGCGTCGCGGGGATCGTCGCGGGACACAGCTACGGCGTCGCCAAAGCCGCGCAGATCTTCCCGGTCCGCGTGCTCGACCAGGCCGGCGGTGGGGCGACCGACACGATTATCGCCGGGCTGAACTGGGTAGCCCAGAACGCACACCAACCGGCGGTCGCGGTGCTCGGCATCGGCGGCGTGCCGAACGAGCAACTCGACGACGCGGTCAAGGGAGTGGCTGCGGCGATGCCGATCGTGGTTCCGGCAGGGGAGGGAAGCACTGACGCCAGCCAAACCTCGCCCGCGCGAGTGCCAGAAGCACTTACCGTGGGTGCGACGGACGTCCAGGACCAGGTCGCGCCCTTCTCGAACTTCGGCACGGCGCTCGACCTGTACGCACCGGGCGTCGACATCCCCGCGCCGATCGCCGGTACCGCGAATGCGGGGACGCTGTCCGGCACCTCGATGGCCGCCGCGGTGACGGCGGGTGCGGTGACTCTCTACCGGTCCGCGCACCCCGACGCCGCGCCCAATGCGGTCAGCGAAGCAATTGTCCAAGACGCAACGCAGAACGTGGTCAAGAATGTGCCCTCCGGAACCGCGAATAGGCTCCTGTGCACACTGCCTGCGGGAACGCCCTGACGGTTGCGGCAGGGCAGGTCGGGCAGCATCATGCGTGCAGGTCGGCGCGCATGATGTCCATCACCTGGACTACGGCTCCCGCACCGCGGGACAAACCGGGTAACGTGCCTTCGATACCGATCCGAAAAGGGAAGGACCGGGCATGTTCCGCAAAGTGCTGGTGGCCAATCGCGGCGAAATCGCGATCCGGGCGTTCCGCGCAGGTTACGAACTGGGCGCGGGCACAGTCGCCGTGTTTCCGCACGAAGACCGCAACTCGCTGCACCGGCTGAAGGCCGACGAGGCCTACGAGATCGGCGAACCGGGCCATCCGGTCCGCGCTTACCTCTCGGTCGAGGAGATCGTCAAGGCCGCCAAGAAGGCGGGCGCGGACGCGGTCTATCCGGGCTACGGCTTCCTGTCGGAGAACCCCGACCTGGCCATGGCCTGCGAAGAAGCGGGGATCACCTTCGTCGGCCCGAGCGCCGAAATCCTCGAGCTGACCGGCAACAAGGCGCGCGCGGTCAAGGCGGCGCGCGAGGCCGGCGTCCCGGTGCTCGGTTCGTCGCAGCCGTCCAGCAACGTCGACGAACTGGTCGCGGCGGCCGACGAACTCGGCTTCCCGGTGTTCGTCAAGGCGGTCGCCGGCGGCGGCGGCCGGGGCATGCGCCGCGTCGAGGACCCGGCTTTGCTGCGCGAGTCGATCGAGGCCGCCGCGCGCGAGGCCGAGTCCGCGTTCGGCGACCCGACCGTGTTCCTGGAGAAGGCCGTGGTCGACCCGCGGCACATCGAGGTCCAGATCCTCGCCGACGGCGAGGGCAACGTGATCCACCTCTTCGAGCGCGACTGTTCCGTGCAGCGCCGCCACCAGAAGGTCGTCGAGCTGGCCCCCGCGCCGAACCTCGACCCCGAACTGCGCGACCGCATCTGCGCCGACGCCGTGAAATTCGCCCGGCAGATCGGCTACCGCAACGCGGGCACGGTCGAATTCCTGCTGGACCGCGAGGGCAAGCACGTGTTCATCGAGATGAACCCGCGCATCCAGGTCGAGCACACGGTCACCGAAGAGGTCACCGACGTCGACCTCGTGCAGTCCCAGCTGCGGATCGCCTCCGGCGAGACCCTCGCAGACCTCGGCCTGTCGCAGGACAAGATCTACCTGCGCGGGGCCGCGCTCCAGTGCCGCATCACGACCGAGGACCCGGCCAACGGCTTCCGCCCGGACATCGGCATGATCAGCGCCTACCGCTCGCCGGGCGGTTCGGGCATCCGGCTCGACGGCGGGACCGCGTTCTCCGGCACCGAGATCAGCGCCCACTTCGACTCGCTGCTGGTGAAACTGACCTGCCGCGGCCGCGATTTCCGGACCGCGGTCGGCCGGGCCCGCCGCGCGGTCGCCGAATTCCGGATCCGCGGCGTGGCGACGAACATCCCGTTCCTCCAGGCGGTGCTGGACGACCCGGACTTCCGCGAGGGCAACGTCACCACGTCGTTCATCGAGGAACGGCCGCACCTGCTGACCGCGCGGCACTCCGCCGACCGCGGCACGCGCCTGCTGACCTACCTCGCCGACCAGACGGTGAACCGGCCGAACGGCGAGCGTCCGCGCACGCCCGACGCCGTGACGAAGCTGCCGAAGCTGCCCGCGGATCTCACTCCTCCGGACGGCTCCAAGCAGAAGCTGACCGAACTCGGTCCGGAGGGATTCGCGCGCTGGCTGCGAGAAACCCCGCAGCTCGGCGTCACCGACACCACCTTCCGCGACGCGCACCAGTCGCTGCTCGCGACCCGCGTCCGGACGAAGGATCTCCTCGCCGTCGCGCCGGTCGTCGCCGCGACTGTCCCGCAGCTGCTGTCCCTCGAGTGCTGGGGCGGCGCGACCTACGACGTCGCGCTGCGCTTCCTCGCCGAGGACCCGTGGGAACGGCTGGAGCAGCTGCGCAAGGCTGTGCCGAACATCTGTCTGCAGATGCTTCTTCGCGGCCGCAACACCGTGGGCTACACGCCTTACCCGACCGAGGTCACCACGGCCTTCGTCGAGGAGGCCACCGCGACCGGCATCGACATCTTCCGCATCTTCGACGCGCTCAACGACGTCGAGCAGATGCGGCCTGCCATCGAAGCCGTCCGCGCCACCGGCACCGCGGTCGCCGAGGTCGCGCTCTGCTACACCTCCGATCTGTCCGATCCGAACGAAAAGCTCTACACGCTCGACTACTACCTCAAGCTCGCCGAGCAGATCGTCGGAGCCGGGGCCCACGTCCTGGCCATCAAGGACATGGCCGGCCTGCTCCGCGCGCCCGCCGCGGCCCGGCTGGTGACCGCGCTGCGCAAGGAATTCGACCTGCCGGTGCACATCCACACGCACGACACCGCCGGCGGTCAGCTCGCCACCTACCTGGCCGCCATCCAGGCAGGCGCCGACGCCGTGGACGGCGCCGTGTCGTCGATGGCGGGCACCACGTCGCAGCCGTCGCTCGGCTCGATCGTCGCGGCCACTGACCACTCCGACCGCAGCACGGGCCTCGACCTGCACGCGATCGGCGACCTGGAGCCGTACTGGGAGAGCGTCCGCAAGATCTACGCCCCGTTCGAGGCCGGTCTCGCGTCGCCCACCGGGCGCGTCTACGACCACGAGATCCCCGGCGGCCAGCTCTCCAACCTGCGCACGCAGGCGATCGCGCTGGGCCTCGGCGACCGGTTCGAGGACATCGAGGCCATGTACGCCGCGGCGGACAAGATCCTCGGCCACCTCGTCAAGGTCACGCCTTCGTCCAAAGTGGTCGGCGACCTCGCGCTGCACCTGGTCGGCGCCGGCGTCTCCCCGGAGGACTTCGAGGCGGAGCCGAACAAGTTCGACATCCCCGACTCGGTGATCGGCTTCCTGCGCGGCGAGCTGGGCGACCCGCCCGGCGGCTGGCCGGAGCCGTTCCGCACCAAGGCGCTCGAAGGCCGTTCGGCGGCCAAACCGGTCGCCGAACTGTCCGAAGAGGACCACAAGGAACTCGCCGACAACCGCCGCGGCGCGCTGAACCGGCTGCTGTTCCCCGGCCCCACCAAGGAATTCCTCGCGCACCGCGAAGCCTACGGCGACACCAGCGTGCTCCCGAGCAAGGACTTCTTCTACGGTCTGCGCCCGGGCGAGGAGTACTCGGTGGACCTCGAACCCGGCGTCCGGCTGCTCATCGAGCTGGAGGCCATCGGCGAGGCCGACGAACGCGGCATGCGGACCGTCATGTCCACGCTCAACGGCCAGCTGCGGCCGATCCAGATCCGGGACCGGTCGATCGCCTCGGACATCCCGGCCACCGAAAAGGCCGAGAAGGGCAACCCGAAGCAGATCGCCGCGCCGTTCGCGGGCGTGGTGACGCTGCAGGTGGCCGAGGGCGACCAGGTGGCGGCCGGAGCGACCGTGGCGACGATCGAGGCCATGAAGATGGAAGCGTCGATCACCGCTTCGGCGGCGGGCAAAGTCAGTCGGCTGGCAATCACCTCCGTTCAGCAGGTCGAGGGCGGAGACCTTCTCATCGTGCTCGAATAACCGGTTTTCGCGCCACTTTTTAGCGTGCGAGGGGTCCCCTCGCTCCGAAACGGAGCGAGGGGACCCCTCGCGCTATTTATTGCTCGCTTTTTCCGGGGTGTTCGCGCTAGCGTCGAGGCATGCTGATCAACGCGGTGCCGCAATGGCAGGGCGCGATCAGTCCCCGGGCCAGGGGGCTGGTCGAGGGCTGCCGCGCACTTTCCGAACTGGCCGGGCACGTGCTCGGCAAGCCGGTGCACCACGTACGTCAGGACGCCGCGACGTCCGACGTCGTCGCCGGGATAGCCAACCGCTCCGTGCTCACGGGCGCGAACCGGCAGCTGCAGCTCGCTGCGCTCGAAGCGCCGGAAGGCCCGGTGCTCACGATCGGCGGCGACTGCGGCGTCGAGCTGGTCCCGGTCGGCGTCGCCCGTTTCCGTTACGGCGCAACGCTTGGCGTCGCGTGGTTCGACGCGCACGCTGACTTGAACACGGCGGATTCCTCGCCCTCGGGCGCGTATCACGGCATGGTGCTGCGGTCGCTGCTCGGCGAGGGCGACGAGGAGTTCGCCGCCAGCCCGGCGATCGAACGGGGCCGGGCGGTGCTGTTCGGCGCCCGGTCGCTGGATTCCGCGGAAGAGGAAGCCATTGCCGGCGGTCTCGCCGTGCGTTCCGACGACGTCGCCGGAACGCTGAACGCCGCCGGGGCCGACCGCGTTTATCTGCATGTGGACTTGGACATTCTTGATCCCGCCGAGTTCCCCGGAGTGAATTATCCGGAGCCAGGCGGGCTCACCATCGCCGAATTGGTGGAAGCAATCGACGGGCTTTCCGGAATGGAGGTCGTCGGTGCGGGCATCACGGAATGCGTCGGCACGGAAGTCGCCGCGCTGGAACCCGTGCTGGCCGCGGTGGGGAGGGTGCTGATGGAGGGCTGAACCTCCGCGTCGAGGCGGCGAGTTCCGCGCCTCGTCCGGCGAGTGGACCACGGGAACGCACGGGCAAGAAGGAGGTGGCCCGAGACCGTGCGGAAGACGGTTCACAGAACGGCGAAAACCGCGCCGGCCGGACGAACGGCGGGATTCACCGCGACGGTGCGTCCAGGCTCGCCAATGCCACGCGCACGGCGTCGACGGCTTCGTCCTGCGCGACCCCGAGTTCCCGGCTGTGCCGGGCGTATTCGGCGGCCGCGTCGCGAAGCAGTGCGCCCGGATCCGGCCGCTCGGCCGGGCCGGTCACGACGGTGCCGCGTGCTCGTGCGGTGGTGACCCAGCCGGCGGCCTCGAGCTCGCGGTACACGCGGGCGACGGTCCCGGAGGCGAGCCCGAGGTCCCTCGAAAGCTGACGGATCGGCGGCAGGCGGGCGTCCCGGGCAAGGGAGCCGGTCGTGATCGCGCGGACTATCTGGTCGTGCACCTGACGCCAGGGCGGAACTCCGCTTTCGGCGTCGACCACCACTCGCAGCGACATCTACCGCGCTGCCGTGGTTGTCGCGCGCTGCTTCGGCGGCGGGCCGACGATCGCGAGGAACGCGGCGACGGTGGCCGCGAACGCGAGGAAGGAGGCGAGGTCGTCGACCGTCCAGCCGAGCGTGGCAGCCGTTCCGGTGCCGAGCCCGAGAGCGACGCGGGCGCTGCGAACGCGCAGTGCCTGGTCGACTTCCGGGTCGCCGGCTGCCGGTCGCCGCACCGCGAGGAGCACGATGATCCACGACACGGCGGCCGCACCCACCGTCACCGCGAGCGGACTCCATTGCCGCGAAACGGCGAGATGCACGACGGCGGCGAGGGTGGCCAGTCCGGAGACGACGACCGTCCACAACGGAGCGAAATCGAGCACGCCGCGCGGTGCCAGCACGGCTTTCCTGCGGGGTTCCCGCGACGGACGCTGGGCGAGGATCTCGGCGGCGAGCCCGCCGAGCAGCACCACGAACACGAGCGAGTTCGCGGTCCGTTCGCCGACGAGACGCGTCGCGCCCGGGATCAGCGGGAGGCCGAGGAACAGCCACGGATACCAGAATCGCCGACGGCGCAGATAGCGCACGGCCACCGGCACCTGGTCGGCGGTCGGGTTTCGCACGCCCCATTTCGCGAGCAGCCGAGCGCCTTGTTTCTCGCCTGGCCACAACGCGACGAGGATGATCAGCCCGAACAGGCCGGTGATGCCCGCGACGGCGAGCGCCGAGTCGAGTCGCATCGGGGACCCCTCCCTCTTGTATCAAGTGCATGCTACAAGAGGGCCGCGGGTTCTGCCGCGTGACGCTCCGTGGTCGTTTTCGCCGCCCGGCGGGTCGCCGCTGAAGGCACGCGTCCAGGTTCGCCCGTTTGTACGCACGGCGTGGCGCGCCTGGTGGTGTGTTGTCGCGATGTGCCCCTCTGATCTCGTGAACTTGTCACGAACGTGACAAGAAATCGGTTTCTTCGGCGAGGCGTGACACATTTGGCGTTGGTTTTTCGATGTGCCGGATGTCACCCCTCAATGGATGCGGGGGTCTCCGGGCGCGCCGCGGCGCGGTCGGGGAACCGGGGCGGAGCGAAGGAGCTGCGATGTCGGTGGAGCGGGGACTCGATCACGCTGTGCCGTCGGCTGCGCTGCCGCGCAAACTCGCCGAGATCCTGCGGCCCGAGCTGGCGAGCCTGTCCGCCGAGATCGTCGACGAGATCCGCGCGACGATTCCTGCCTACGCGCGGCCGCTCGACGGTCCGTACGGGAGATCGATCCGGGCGGGCGTCGAGTACGCGATCACGCTGTTCGTCGCGCAGATCGCCGATCCGCGGGCGTCGAAAGAGCAGTCGCACGAGGTGCACCATCGGCTCGGGCAGAACGAGATGCGGGAAGGGCGGAGTCTCGACACCCTGCAGTCGGCCTATCGGGTCGGCGCGCGCGTGTCGTGGCGCCGGATCATGCGCGTCGGGCGGCGGGCTGGCCTTTCGTCGGCGGTGATGTCGCAGCTGGCTGATGCGATGTTGGCGTTCATGGACGAATTGGCGTCGGTCGCGCTGGATGGCTATTTAGAGGCGAAAGCCCGGACGGCCGGCGCTTTGGACACTTGGCGGCGACGGCTGCTCGGCGTCCTGCTGGAGGTCCCGGCCGCTCCGCCGAAGGCGATCGCGGAACTGGCGCAACTCACCGGTTGGGCGGTGCCGGAGCAGGCGTCGCCGATTGCCGTCCAATCGCCACTGAACGGCAAAGCGCGCCGGCACGCGACGTTGGACTCGGACATCCTGGCCGAGCTGGACTCCGCCGAGCCGTGCATCGTCGTGCCTGGCGCGGTCAATGGTGCCCGATTGGCGACGCTTCAAGCGGCGCTGCCGAACTGCCGGCTGTCCGTGGGGCCGTGTGTGCCGCTGGCCTGCCTCGCCGATTCCCTGCGCTGGGCACGTCGGACCCTGGTTCTCGCCGATCGGGGGCGAATCCCTGGTGGGCGGGTGCTCCGCGCGGAGGATCACCTCGCGGCCTTGCTCGTGCATTCGGACGGTGCGCTGACCGAACTCCTCCGCACCCGGCTTTTCGCCCCCTTGGCGAACATGACCGACAAGCAGCAGGAGCGTCTGCTCGAAACGCTGCGCGCGTGGCTCGACAGTCAGGCGAACGTGGTCGAGATCGCCGAGCGCCTGCAAGTCCATCCGCAGACGGTGCGCTACCGCATGCGCCAATTGCAGGCAACGTTCGGCGAACTTCTGCGCGATCCGGCGGCGCGGTTCGAAATGGAACTGGTCCTGCGCGCGGCCGAGGACGACCGGCCGCGTCCGGGACTGTCCTGGCCCCCGCCACTCACCGGGGCGAACATGGTGCCCGCCAGTCGTCGGCCGAGTTCGCTCGAGGATTCGCGCAGTCGCCGTTGAGCGGCAAATGTTGGGGATCGGACTTGCGCCGCAGCGAACGCCGACGTTTGCGGTGCCAGGTGGGCGACGTCCCTGGTGTCAGCCGCCCTTCGGGCTGTTGCGAGATGGCCATGTCCGGAGGAAAGTAGGGTGCTTCGCACTCGGCGGGAGCGGTCGCCAGCCGAGCTCAGGTGAGTGAGCTGCTGAGCTGGCCCGAAATTTGTCGTGCCGGGACGATCGTCGGCGACGTTCTGCGTCGAGCCAGTGTTGCAAGCTTTGTCAGGTGGATGACTGTTCGGCTGTGCGCTCCTACTCTGCTCGATGAGGAGTCACCGGCGGCGGCACTGGGCCCGGTGCCGTGCGGTCGGTTTCGGAGCGGGGGCTAAGTAGTAGTTGCATCGTCCGAGGGCAGGGGCGGTTTGTGGTCGGAGACAGCGCCTTGGCCGCCGCCAAGAAAGGCATGTCTTTGGGCGCTAGCAAGGGTTGAACCGGGCATGGTGGTCGCATTCAGCGGGGGAACGGCGTGTCCGGGATCGGCGGGCACTTCGTGTGGTCCGGGAACTTGGTCGAGGCGCATTCGGCGAAGTTGACGTTGACGACCTTGGCTTGGTTGACGTTCGTCGTGGTCGAGGCCATGCCGGTGAGCAGCGGGCTGAGCGGTTCGGCGGTGCCGCAGTGGACGAAGGGCGGCAAGGCGAAACCGCGGTAGTCGGGGTCGGGCGAATTCGGGTCCGTGCTGAGGATGCCGCCTGTCGTGGCCTTGTATTTGCCGGACAGGTTGAGGGTGATCGGGGTGGCGGTGACGCAGTCCGAGCCGAGGTCCAGGGGGACGCCGTTGACCTTCGCGTTGCTCATCCGGGCCATGACCTGGATGTGCGTGGTCAGGAAGTCACCGGTGAGGACGAGCTTGCCGTTGAACTCGATCAGCTTGGTGTGGCGGTAGTCGACGGGCAGGAACTCGACGGTGGCGGTCACCGGCACGAAGCCGAAGCCGAGGAAGCTCGCGGTGGTCGGGCGGAAGCCGACAGTTCCGCTGATCGTGCTCGGGTCGTGCTGAACGTAATCCGGGGGGACCAGCAGGATCGTCCAGGTTCCGTTGAGCACGCCGGTCGGGGAGCTGGCGACGGTCGCGCCCAGGCGGTAGACCGAGGAAGTCGCCGAGACCTGGATGTAGTTGAGCGGGGTGATCAGCGGGAAGTCGGGGTCGCTCTTCGGCGAAACTGTGTTGGGCTGCGCTGCAGGCGGTGGCGGCGCGGGAGCGTTCGGCGTGTCTGGCCTCGGGACGGCAGTGGGCGCTCCGGTGGCGATGACCGACGCCAAGGTCGTGGTTTGGTCCGGGAGAAGGGCGCAGGCGACTGGGGCGGACTCGACGGTGCCGTCGGCAGCCGGTTTCACTGCGATGGTCGGGGCTCCGACGTCGAAACTGACCTTGCCGGGCACGGTGATCGCCTGCTCCGGGAGGTCCGCGGTCGCGGTGAGCCGGACGTCGCCGGTTGGCGGCAACGGTGTTTCGGCGATCGTGAACGGTGTCGGGACCGCGGTGCTTTTGCTGCCTTGACGCGCGGTCAGGTCGAGGGTCAGCCCGCCGCGGAGGCTGTCCGCGGGGGCGGGCGCCAGTTGGGTGGTGACGGCGCGCGGAAGCGTGAAAGTCGCGGTCAGGGAACTGAATTTCAGCCCGGAACCGACTTGAACCGTCGCGGGGACGGTCGCGGAGGTCGTGAGGGTGATCTGCTGGGGGCCAGCGGGGGCGGCGAACGGGCAATCGAGGACGAGGTCCTTGCTGACCTGTTGTTCGCCCGCCGACAATGGCGGCGGAGCGGTGGGGGTGGGCGTTTCGGTCGACGCGGAGCTGACGCCGGTGAGTGCGCCGGTGCCGATCGACAGGGCACCGAGGATTGCGAGGGCTGCGAAAGCCGGACGGCGACGGGCGGAGCGTCCGCGTGATTCGGGCATCGTGCGCCTCCTCGCCCGGCGGTCCGGAAAATGGGTTCCGAGTGAAGTTACCGGCGGGTTTCGCGGGTGCGCAAGCATTGGTGCGGGGCAGTGGATTTACCTTGGTGTGAAAGGGTTTTCTTATGTTTGCGGGCTAGTTTGGAGCGAGTTTTTCATCGGATTCTGACAAAGAATCCGCGCCTTAGCCGCAGGGGTCGCGAAGCTGGGAACATCGCTGCAGGACGTTCGGAGGAAGGAGCTGCGATGGCGGCCGGACACCGGCGATGGGGCAAGGTCGCGGCGGTGGTCGCCGCGGTCGTCGTGGGGGGCGCGGCGAGTTGTCCGGCCGTCGCGGGGAATTCGCTGCCGCCAAAAGCGGGGGAGTTGCCGCGAGAGGCGGGCAGTGCGGCTGGTGCGGCGAGCGTGCCGCAGTTGACGGCAGCCGGGGGCTTGTACGAGTGGGGGACCCGGGGCATGCCGTCGCCGGTGCCGCCGGCGCTTACCTCGGGTCTGTCCGTGGTGTCGGCAGGGGGACTGTTCGGGCTGGCGCTCAAGAACGGCGCCGTGCTCGCGTGGGGCGACAACAACTTCGGCGAAAGCGAGGTGCCCGCCGACCTGTCGTCCGGCACCGCCCAAATCGCCGCTGGTTGGACCCACGGGCTTGGCCTCAAGAACGGCAAAGTGTACGCGTGGGGGAACGACTGGTACGGCCAAACGGAACTCCCGGCATCGGTGTCCAGCGGGGTCATAGCGATCGCGACCAGTGCGGTGCACAATCTCGCGTTGTTGTCGAACGGCCAGGTGGTGAGCTGGGGCAGCCGGACGGACGTGCCGGACTTCGCGCAGTCCGGCGTAAGCGCGATCTCGGCGGGTGGCGACTACAGCTTGGTGTTGAAGAATGGTGCCGTGCTTGCGTGGGGTAGCAACACGTATGGGCAGACGACGGTTCCTGCGGCGGCGCAGTCCGGGGTGACGGCGATTTCGGCCGGATACGAGCACGCCCTCGCGCTGAAAAACGGCGGGGTAATCGCTTGGGGGCACGACAACGACGGCCAGACCGAGGTGCCCGCGGCGGCCAAGAGCGGGGTCGTCGCGATCGACGCGGGGTGGAACCACAATCTGGCGGTCAAGGCGGACGGGTCGCTGGTTGCTTGGGGCAATAATACTTACAGTCAGGCGACCGTGCCCAGGCCGCCGGTGTGCGGGCCGGTCACCGGGGCGTCGGCGGGTTATGAGTTCAATTTGGTGATCACTGATCGGTCGGTGCCTTGTCGGCATTGATGTTGCCGGTGTGCGGGCCGGTTGCTGGAGCGTCGGCGGGTTATGAGTTCATTCTGTGGTCACTGATCGGTCGGTGCCCTGTCGGCTTTGCTGCCGCCGGTTCTCGCGCCCGTCGTATTCCGGATTCGGGGATGCTGGAACCGGAATGCGGGTGTTGAGGTTCCCTTGTCGGGAAACGGAATTGTCACGGCATCGGTGTTCGCCGCGGTAGCCGGGCGATGGCTCGTGAGTGTCGACAGGGGCGTTTCGCCTGGCCGTACGCGAGAGTTCCTCGTGCACGACAACGGAGGGGCGGCAAGCAGCCGCCCCTCCGCCAGCCAGGAGTCAGGAAATGGTGCCCGACGGGCTGAAGCTGGTGCCCGACGGAGCGGTGCACGTCATGGTCCACGGGGTCCAGCTGTTGTCCGACGGCTTGTGGAATTCGAGCTGCGCGGTGAGCGTCGTGTCGAGGCCGAAGGTCACCGTGCCGGGGGCGCTCGGGGCGGTGTAGGTCGGGATCGACGACGTCGACGTCTGGGCGATGTTCACCGTGATCGGGCCGCCTGCCGGGTAGATCTGTTCCGGGATCTGCAGGCCGGAGGCGTCCGACGGGGAGAGCGAACCGTTGTCGACGGTGATCGGGACGTCGGCGGTGCCGCGGATTCCGTCGTACCCGGCGGCGGTGAGCAGCGCGTGGACCAGCGCGGTGATGGTCGCGGTGCCGGAAACGTTGGACGGCGTCGTGGTGCCGTTGACGGGGATCGTGTCCGGGCCGTCGAACTGAGCGGTGACCGCGACGTTCTGCGGCGGGATGGCCGGGAACGTGCAGCTGTAGTTCGCGGGGCCGGCCTGGTAGGTCGCGGTGGCGGCCGAGGCCGTTCCTGCGGTCAGGACCGCGATCGCGCCTACGGCGACGCCGGTCACCACGCCCGTGGACAGTCTGCTGAGCCGGGGCATACCATTCTCCTTAGATCGGACTGCAGTTTTCGCGGCGACCCTGCGCAGTGGGGACGGAGGTTTCCGCGGATTCCGTTCCGGACCAGGTTTTCGGGAACGGGGATCGGCTCGGTGGGCAATACCGGCCGCGAGCCCAAGGTTACCCGCGAGTTCAGTCGGCAACAACCCTGGTCCGCGTCTGTTTCGTCGGTTGGCGACTGGACCGATTCTTTTGTCATCGCCCGCTTAAACAGTATCGGCGTATCGTGAGATCCTGATAATGCGCCAGAATCCAGGTATGCGAAAACGGAGTGCCGGAACAGTTTCCGGCACTCCGTTTTCGCGTGGTTGATCAGTTCTTGGACGTCAAGGTCAGCGAGATCGTGTTGTCCGGTCCGGACACCAGTGCGCCGAGTGCGAGATCGGCGATGAAGCAGTTCTTGAAGTCGGGAATGGTGTAATTGCCGGTGAGCGTGATCGGCTTGGTGATGTCGACGTTCGCCGCGCTCAGGGTCAGGTCGATCGGCTTGACGGTCGTGCAGCTGCCGGGCACGGTCGGCACCGGGAAGATCGGCACGATCGGGCCCGCCCAGATGTCGCTGATCTCCATGTTCGCGGTCTCGTGGGTGGTCAGGGTGCCGCCCGCGAGGGTGCCGGTCGCGGGTGCGGTCGGGGTGACGGTGACCTTCGCCTTGATCTTGAATCCGCCGGCGAGCAGTGAAATGTGCGCCGTAGCCGGCGGCAATTGCAGATTGGCGTTGAGGCCGACGGCTCCGGTTTGATCGTCGACCAGGAGATTTCCGGCGAGACTTCCAGGGCCGAGGTCGAGGGTGCTGCCGGTCTTCTTGACGACCGTGCTGCCCGTGACCGAATAGGAGATCGGAATGGGTATTTCGGTGGCGGACGCGGGAACGGCGGAGGCGAGGCTGACCGCGGTCGCGGCGGCCGCTGCGACCGCGCCGGTTCGGGCGATCCGGGAAATGGGCATGACGGTACTCCTTCGGCGGTGAGGAAACAGAATTTCATCGGGGCGCGAGATCGGTGACGAACCATTTTCCGTCAATCCGCTCCGCAGTGACGGCCAGTTGCGCCGCGGCGGTCTCAGGAGTGGCGGAATTCCCTCTGGTGGCGGACTGGTCCAGGAATACGAGCAACTGTGCGTGGTCGGTGGTGAGCTGCTGTACGGCGGTGGCGGAGACGCGGGAGGTGAGGGTCAGTCGCTGGCTGGGGGCCATCGTGCGGACTTGGGCGAAGAGTTTTTCGTAGGAATCTCGGGCGTGGCCGCGGAGCAGGGTGGCCGCGGCGTTCTCGGTGACGTCGGTTTTGTCGTAGGTGTAGGAGAAGATCTTGTTGAGGGTGAGGCTGAGGGCGGAGGTGACTTCGGCGGTGGCGGGTTGATCGGTCAGCGCGTGGTTCGACGCGGCGGCGGACGCGCTGGTGGAGCGGGCTTCGACGGTGCACCAGACGCCGACGGTGGCGAGGAGGACGGTCAGGGCGAGGAGGAGCGCGGGGAGGCGGTAGGGATGGCCGGGAGTTGGCTCCATGCCGTCACGGTCCGGGGCGACGGGAGTTTGGGCGGGATCGGTGTCGGCGGTGGAGGTGGTTGTTGGTGGGTGTGAAGTTGAGTTGCCGGGCGAGGAAGTTGTCGGCGGGTGTGGAGCTGGGTCGGCGGGGGACGGGGTTGCTGGCGGTTCGGCCGCGAGGACGGGCGAGCGCGCGGACCCGGTCGCGGCGGCCACGGAATCGGCGGGCTGAGTGCCTGGGCGAGACCTGCGCAGGGAGAGCTTCACGACCCCGCCACCCCCAACTGCTCCAGGGTGCTGAGTTTCCAGCCGGAGGACGTGCGGGTCATCGTCGCTGCCAAGCGGGTGCGGCGGATCGGCTGTGTGGCCCCCTCTCCGGTGACGGTGATTTCCACCGACGCGAGGAGTTTCGCGGTACCGGCTTCGGCGTCCAGGTCGGAGAGTCCGGCGTCCAGGACACGGCCGGTGGTGGCGGAGCCGTCCGGTGGGACGGCGCTGGGCAGGGACGTCTGGAGAGCGCCCGTCGTCGCGGATTGCCAGTGGGCTAGGGCTTGGTCTCGGTGCTGGGGGTCGAAGGTGGTGACGGTGGCGATCAGGGCGCGGCCTGCGGTGACGGCCTCGTCTCTGGTCGCGCCCGCGGTGGAGAGAGCGGCGGCGTGCCACGACCAAGCTGACCAGGCGGCGAAAGCGGCTGCCGCGGTCAGGGCGATTCCGGCTGCCCATGTCAGGGTGCGGCGAGAAACGGTCGTGGTCGGGGAGGCGGAGGCAGGCGGAGAGTCAGTGAGCGGAGTAGTGGAGGCGACCCCCGAGGCATCAGACGCAGCGTCCGGGAGCGACGCGTCGCCGCTGGAAGGAGAAAGTCTCAGTTTCCCCGGCGTAGCCACAGCATCTCCTCCAGATCAGTCGAAGTCGGAAGCCCACCGGCCACCGCCGGAAGGCCGCCGGGGCGGGCGGGCTCCGGGACCCCGGGGTGCGGAGCGTGTTGGGAGCCGCGTACCGAGGACGGGTCTCCGGCGGGCAGGGTGCAGGCCGCGGAGGTGTTGAAGGGGAGCACCGGCAGTTCCGCGCTGCTCCGGATTTTCGTGCTCTCGTAACCTCTCCGGCACGGCGGCGGGTCGAAGAACGTCAGGGCCAGCGACAGCCGTCCGGTGTCGGGGGTGATGGAGGACGACGTCGCGGCCACCGTTTTCGGCAGGGTGACCAGCAGTTGCTCCAGGCCGTCGGTGCGGGCGCTGAAGACGTCCGCCGTCGTCAGGAGGTTGGCCATCAGGATGGGCAGGCCGGGGCTGTTGTCGCGCAGCAAGCCGGTCACTTGGGAAGCAGCCGGTGGGGCGGTGGCGATCAGCTGGCGCAGGTCCCCGTCCGAGGAAGCCAGTTGCGAGGCGAACAGGCGGGCGTCGCGGCTGAAATCGCGCCACGCCGTCGAGGACGCGGCTTGCGTTTTCAGCACCGTCGAGCCGTCGTCGAGGAGTTTTGTGGTCTGAGGCAGATGGGCGGACGCGGAGTCGGTGAAGGACCTCGCGGTGTCCATCAGCAACTGCAGGTCGGGGCCGCTGCCTTGCAGGGCGTTGTCCAGTTCGTTCACCACGGTGCGCAGGTCCTCGGTCGGCACCGAGGCGGTCAGGGCGTCGACATCGGACAGGAAGGTCTGCACCGGCAACGGCAGGGCAGTAGAGCTGCGCGGGAGGACGCTTCCGTCCTCCAGATACGGACCCTGGTCGCCGGACGGTTGCAGGTCGACATATTGCTCGCCGACGGCGGAGCGGTTCGCGACGATCGCGCGGGCGTTCGCAGGGATCTGCGGCGCGGAGGTGTCCAGCAGCAGATCCGCTTCCATGCCGTGTTCGGTGAGGCGTAGCTGGCCGATCCGCCCGACCGCCACGCCTCGATAGGTGACCTCGCCGTTGGTGAAGATCCCACCGCCTTCGGAGAGTTCCAGGTGCACGGTGTAGCTCCCGGCCCCGAAAAGGCGCGCGATTCCGGCGTATTTGGCGCCGACGAAGGAAGTCGCGGCCAGCGCGACTACCACGAACGCGATGACCTGGATCCGGATCCGCCTGGTGAGCATCAGCGGCCCCCGGACGACGGAGGCGAGAGCGTCGGCAGACCGGGCGGGACGCCTTGACCCGGTGGAGGCAGCGGGACCCCGGCACCGGGAGCGACCGTGGCGTAGACGTTCAGGTAGTCGCCCTTGATCGCGTCCAGCACCGGGTCGGTGAAGGGGAACGAGGGCAGGATTTCCAGCGCCTTGGGCAGGTTCTGCCCCGCATCGGCGAGGCGGTGCAGGATGGGCGCGAGCGCGCGCAGGTCGGCGGCCAGATCGTCGCGGCTCTTGTTCGTGACGTCGGTGGCCACTGTGGACAGTTGGTCCAGGGATTGCAGCATCGTCACCAGCTGTGGTCGCTGGTCGGTGAGGGTCTTCAACCCTGGCGTCAGGTCGGTGAGGGCGTCGGCGATCTGCCGGTTTCGGTCGGCCAGCGACGCCGACAGGTGGTTGAGCCCGTCCAGCGCGGCGGTGATGTCACGGCGGTGGGCGTCCAGGTTCGTCATCAGCTGGTTGACGCCGGACAGGAAGCCGCGGATCTCCTCCTCGTTGCCGTCCATGGCCTTGGCCAGTTCGCGGTTGATCGTCTGCAGCTGGCCGATGCCGCCGCCGTTGAGCAGCAGCGACAGCGCGCCGAAGATCTCCTCGAACTCCGGGTTCCGGTTGGTTCGCGACACCGGGATGACGGCTTTGTCGCCCAGCTGTCCGGAGGGGGACGCGACCGGCGCGGCGAGTTCCACGAACTTCTCGCCCAGCAGCGACGATTGCCGCAAGCGGGCGACGGCGTTCGCGGGCAGGTGGACGTCGCCGTTCACCGCCAAGACGGTCTCGGCGGTCCAGCCGTCGGCGCCCAGCCGGATCGATTGGACGCGGCCGACCGGGACGTCGTCGACCTTCACCGCGGCTTGCGGGACCAGGTCCAGGACGTCGGCGAACTGGACGGTGACCTCGTACGGGTGCGCACCGAGGTCCGCGCCGCCGGGAAGCGGCAGGTCGTAGACGCCGCGGAAGCCGCCGGGCGCCGCGCAGCCGGCCAGTGTGCTGACTGCCAAGGCCAGGAAAAGCCGTCGCGCCTTCATCGGCCGCCTCCCGTCACGGTCGCGTCCGTCGCCGGGAAGGGCAGGTAATCCAGCAGGTCGGCCCGGCCTTGCAGCCGTCCGGTTTCCGGATCGATCGCGTTCAGCACGTTCTGCGCGGCCAGCGGCGCGACGTCCAGCGTTTCGGCCAGCGACGCGCGCTGGTCGACCAGCGTCTGCGTCGTCTTGGCCAGTTTGTCTACATTGGACTTGATCGCCGCCCGGTTGTCCCGGATGAAGCCCTGGACCGAAGCCAGCGCGCTGCCGAGCGAGCGCAAAGCGTCGGACAGTTCGCCGCGGTTGGCCGCGAGGGTGGCCGACACCTTGGCCAGCTGCTGGTTCACGTCCGCGACCTGGCGGTCGTTCGTGGCGAGCATGGTGGTGAACTTCTGCAGCTCGTCGACCGTCCCGAACAGGTCTGACGAGTTGCCCGCGAGCGTGCGGGCGAGGCGGGCGAAGTCGCGGACGGAAGTGTTGAACGCCTTGCCGTTGCCGTCGAGGTTCGCCGCGCCGGTGCGGAGGAGATCGGACAGCGCGCCGTTCGCGTTCGCGCCGTTCGGGCCGAGCGCTTTGCTCAGCGTGTCCAGGCTCGAATACAGCTGGTCCAGCTCCACCGGCGTGCCCGTCCGGTCGGTGCCGATCACCGCGCCGTCGGCCAAACGCGGGCCGCCTCGGGCGAGTTTGCCCAGCTGGACATAGCGGTCGGCGACCACGCTCGGCGCGATGACCAGCGCGGTGGTGTCGGCGGCGACCGGGGTGTGCGGATCTACCGATAAGTCGACCCGGACCTGGCTGCCCTGCGGAAGCACCGCGGTGACTTCGCCGACCTTCACCCCGAGCACCCGGACGTCGGAGCCGCTGTAGACGCCGACGGCCCGCGAAAAGTACGCCGTGACGCGGTATCGGCCGGATCCGGAGAACACCCACCACATCACGCCGCAGAGCACCAAGGCCAGCACCAGCAGGAAGACGACGAAACGGTACGCGCGCGCGGTCATTTCGCGTCTCCCTTCGGCGGGGTGCACGGATCGCGGTTCTCCGGGAGGAGCCCGCACAGGTAGCTGTCGATCCAGCGGCCGTTGCCCGCGGTGTTGGTCAGCACGCGGAAGTACGGTCCGGCGAGTTTGAGGCTCTGCGCGAGATTCGCGTCCTGGCGCTGCAACAGGTCGGTCACCTGGTTGAGCTGCCGCAACGCTGGAGCGAGCTGCGCGGTGTTGTCCGCGACGAGCCCGGACAGCTGCTTCGCGAGCTGCTGGGTTCCGACGAGCAGCTGGTGGATCGCGTCGCGGCGGTGGTCCAGTTCGGTGAGCAGCAGGTCGCCGTCCTTGACGAGCTTCTCGAAGTCGTCGTTGGAGTTGGCGATGGTGGTGGTCAGTTTGCGCGCGTTGGCCAGCAGTTCGGCGATCTCGTTGTCGCGCGACGAGACCGTTTTCGACAGCGCGCTGAGCCCGTCGAGCGCGGTGCGGACGTGCTGCGGCGAGTTGCGGAAGGTGTCGCTGATCGTGGAGAAGCTGGTCGCGAGCTGCTTCGTGTCGATCGCGCCCGCGGTGTCGGCGAGCCCGTTGAACGCGTCGGTCACGTCGTACGGGGTCACCGTGCGGGCGCGCGGGATCGGCTGGTCGGGGTTCTGCTCGGCCCGGCCGGCCGGGTCGAGGGCGAGGAACTTCCGGCCCAGCAGCGTTTTGATCTTGATCTGCGCCGACGTCCGGTCGCCGATCCACGCGTGCTTGACCCGGAAGCTGACCAGCACGTGGTCGTCCGCCAGGTCCACTTCGGACACTTCGCCGACCTTGATCCCGGCGATCCGCACCTCGTCGTCCGCCTGCAGCCCGGCGGCCTCGGTGAATTCGGCCTGGTAGGTGGTGCCGCCGAGGAACGGCAGGCGATGGTAGTTCAGCGTGCCGGTGAGCACCGCGGCCAGCGCGACGCTGCCGACGACCCCCAGCACGAGCGGATTGCGCTCCCGGAACGACTTCATGCGCCACACCTCGCCGCGGTCGCCGCCACGCCGCGCGGCGGCGACGTTTCGAGGACGGCTTTGCACAGATAGAAGTTCATCCACGAGCCGTACGACCCGAGCGTGCCGATGCCGTTCATCTTCTTCGGCAGCGTGGTCAGTGCCTTGTCCACGTCAGCCTCCCCCTTGTTCAGGTTCCGGGTCAGCGCGTCGAGACCGGAGATGCTGTCCTTGAGCCCGGGCCGGATCTCGGTGAGCAACCCGCTGGTGGACTGAGTCAGCTCCGCCAGACCGGACACCGCGTCGCCGATCGCCGTGCGGTCCTCGGCGAGCCCGGACACGAGCTGGCGCAGGGTCGACACCAGCGTCGCGAGCGAATCTCCCTTGCCGTTCACGGTTTTCAGCACCGAGTTCAGGTTTCCGATGACCTCGCCGATGACCTGGTCGCGGCTGGCGAGCGTGCTGGTGAGCGACCCGGTGTGCTGCAGCAGTTCGGTCACCGTGCCGCCTTCTCCTTGCAGCACCTGGACAATCTCGCCGGACAGGTCGTTGACGTCCTTGGGCGAGAGTGCCTGGAAGAGCGGTTTGAAGCCGTTGAACAGGTCGGTCAGGTCGAGTGCCGGGGTCGTGCGGTCCAGCGGGATTTCGCCGCCCGGCGGCAATACCCCGGCGGCGCTGCGCGGGCGTTCGAGGGCGAGGTAGCGCTGGCCGACCATGTTGCGGTACTTGATCACCGCGGTCACGTTGGCGGGCACCGTACGGCCGTTCTCCAGCGAGAAGCTGACGTGCGCGCGGTTCTGGTCGACCACGTCGAGGCCTTCGATCTGCCCGACTTTGACCCCGGAAATCCGCACGTCATCGCCGACGTTCAACGCGGTGGCGTCGACGAAAGTGGCCCCGTAGCGCTGGCTTCCGCCGACCGAGCCGCCGGTGATCGACAACGCGAGAACGACCGTCGCGAGGACGGTGACCAGGATGAAGATCAGGCTTTTGACCAGGGGAGCGGCCAGGTTTCTCACTTCGCCGTCACCTCCGTTCCGCGGTACAGCGGGCCGACCAGCACGCTGCTCCACATCGGCACGTCAGCGGTCGAAACACCCAGCTGGGGCGCGAGCAGCGGGCCCAGGAACTGCTGCTCCTGCGGGGAATTCGCGATCCCGAGATCGCCGGTCGACGGCACGGGCGCCGGAGTTCCGGCGGTCGGCATCACGCCGCTCGGGTAACAGCGCGGGCCGGTCTTCTCGGGGTACGCCGGATCGTCCTTGCCCGGCACGTACTTCCCGCGCGACTTGGACACGGTGATCTCGACGTGCAGCCCAGGTTCGTTCGTTCCCGCACCGAGGACCTTGTCCATCGACGGTTTTAAGTCGGTGAGTGCCTGTAGAGTGCAGGGGAAACTGGGGGAGTATTTAGCGCCGATTTCGAGCGGACGGCGGCTGTCCGCGGACAACGCGATGAGGTTGTTCCGATTCTGCCGCAGGAACGTCGTGAGGTCCTGTGACGACGTGGTGACCTGCTGATACAGCGAGCCGAGGTCAGTGCGCTTCGCGGTGATCGTGCCGAGGGTGACCGACGAGGCGGTGAGCGCGTCGAGCAGATCGGGTGCGATGTCGCCGTACAGCTGGGTGACGGTGGCGAGGTCGCGCACGTTCTCGTCCAGCTGCGGCAGGTTCGGGTTGAACCGCCGCAGGTAGTCCGACGCGGTCGCCAACGTCTGGCCCAGCTGTGCGCCGCGGCCTTGCAGCGCCGTGGAAACCGCGGTCAGCGTGGTGGCCAGTTTCTGCGGCTGCACGGCTTTCAACACCGGGAGCAGGTTGTCGAAGACGCGCTCCAGCTCGATCGCGTTCGCCGACCGGTCCTGCGCGATCACGTCTCCGGCCCGCAGCGGCCGCTTCCGGTCGGTGTCCGGAATGGACAGTTGCACGTACCGCTCGCCGAACAGCGTCTTGGGCACGAGCAACGCGGACACGTTGACCGGCAGCCATTTCACCTGCTCCGGGTCCAGCGCCAGCGAGATCTCCGCACCGCCGCGGATCGCGTGCACGCCCCGGATCTCGCCGACCACGACGCCGCGCGCCTTCACCTGCCCGCCCGCGCGCAACTGGTTGCCGACGCGATCGGCCCGCAGCGTCACCGGGATCGTGGTGGTGAAGTCCTTGTGGTAGATCTTCACCGTGAGCAGCACGAACGCCGACAGCGCCGCCAGGAACAGCACCCCGGCGGTGCGGACTCCGGTCTTGCGCCAGCGCCGGTTCATCCGGCCACCTGC
Source organism: Streptomyces sp. AA4 (assembly GCF_000158875.1). NCBI lineage: Bacteria > Bacillati > Actinomycetota > Actinomycetes > Kitasatosporales > Streptomycetaceae > Streptomyces > Streptomyces sp. AA4. The sequence continues at coordinate 1,525,883 of NZ_GG657746.1, forward strand.
ACCGTCGTTGTAGCGCCCCAAATCGCGAGGCTGAGGAAGAAGTCCAGCACGCTGATCGCGACGATCGCGGTCCGCACCGCGCGGCCCACCGCGACGCCGACGCCCGCCGGACCGCCGCTCGCGCGGAAGCCGTAATAGCAATGCGCGAGCACTACGACGACGCTGAAGATCAGCACTTTCCCGAACGACCAGAGCACGTCGCCCGGCGGCAGGAACAACAGGAAGTAATGGTCGTACGTGCCCGCTGATTGCCCGAAGCCCCACACCGTGACCTGCCGCGACGCGAGATACGAAGACAACAACCCGACCGCGTACAGCGGAATCACCGCGATGAACCCGGCGATCACCCGCGTGGTCACCAGATACGGCACGCTCGGGATGCCCATCACCTCGAGCGCGTCGATCTCCTCCGAGATCCGCATCGCGCCCAGTTGTGCGGTAAACCCGCAGCCGACCGTCGCGGACAACGCCAGGCCGGCTACCAACGGCGCGATCTCACGCGTGTTGAAGTACGCCGAAATGAACCCGGCGAACGCCGACGTGCCCACCTGGTTCAGCGCCGAATACCCTTGCAGCCCAACCACAGTCCCGGTCGCGACGGTCATCCCGACCATCACGCCGATGGTCCCGCCGATCACCGCCAGCGCACCACTGCCGAAGCTCACCTCGGCCAGCAGCCGGACGATCTCGCGCAGGTACCGGCGCACCGCGCGCGGCACCCAGCCGAGCGCGCGCAGGAAGAACAGGATCTGGTCGCCGAGAGTGTCGAGGAAGCCCAGCCTGCGGTCGATGGCTTCGAGCACGCGCGTCGGAGTCGGGGTGGCCATCAGCTTCCCTTCGGCGGCACGAGCTGGAGGTAGACCGTGGTGAGGATCAGGTTCAGCACGAACAGCAGCAGGAACGTGATCACGACGGACTGGTTCACCGCGTCGCCGACGCCCTTCGGCCCGCCGCGCGGGTTCAGCCCGCGATACGACGCGACGACCGCGGCGACGAACCCGAACAGCAGCGCCTTGATCTCGCTGATCCACAGATCCGGCAGCTGGGCCAGCGCGGAGAAGCTCGCCAGGTATGCGCCCGGCGTGCCGCCCTGCATGATCACGTTGAAAAAGTAACCGCCGAGCACGCCGACCACGCTGACCATGCCGTTGAGGAACACCGCCACGCCCATCGCGGCCAGCACCCGCGGCACGATCAGCCGCTGGATCGGCGAAACCCCGAGCACCTCCATCGCGTCGATCTCCTCGCGGATGGTGCGGGAGCCGAGATCGGCGCACATCGCGCTGCCGCCCGCGCCCGCGATCAGCAGCGCGGTCACGATCGGGCTGGCCTGCTGGATGATCGCCAGCACGCTCGCCGCGCCGGTGAACGACTGCGCGCCGATCTGCGTGGTCAGCGACCCGATGTGCAGCGCGATCACCGCGCCGAACGGGATCGACACCAGCGCGGTCGGCAGGATCGACACGCTCGCGATGAACCAGAACTGCTGCACGAGTTCGCGGAACTGGAACGGACGGCGGAACGTCAGCCGGACGACGTCGAGCCCCAGCGCGTAAAGCCGTCCGGTCTGGTGCAGTGCCGCGGCGCCGGGAAACGCCATCGCCCGACCTCCCCGCAATTTCCGGGCACGGCGGAATGCCCGCCGAACGTCCGTTCCGGGGCTGGTCCGAATGGCGGACCGGACCGGAACCGCGACGTGCGCGGGATTACCGTGCGGTTGCGTTACTGGTCAGTACGCTAACGACGGCCTTGGCCGCAGACAAGAACTTGCCCCGCCCCGCGGGGTCCCGGCGCAGCAACCGCCGGATTCTTGTGCGGTTTTGACAACTGCCGGGAATGCGGTTGTCAGCGCAGGAAAATAAATACCAGCGCGGCGGTTTCCGGATATTTCAGCGGGCGAGCCAGCGGTGCAGCGAAGCCGTCAACGCCTCGGGTGCGTCGAGCTGGATCAGGTGTCCGACCGAACGGACCAATTCCAGTCCGGCGCCCGGGATCGTCCCGGCGAGCCGATGCGCGCGGTCGACCGGGATCCAGGTGTCCTCGGTGCCCCACACCACCAGCGTGGGCACGCTGATCTCGCGGTAACGCGGCTCGATTTCGTCGGTGTACCGCTGATCGGCCTGCGCGATCTGCCGGTAGAAGGCGGCCTGCCCAGTCGAACCGAGCCACGGCGCGACGAGCATGTCGTGCGCCTCGGCGGACAGCGGACGATGCGCGGCACCGGCGATGTACTCCCGCACCAGCGCTTCGTGCAAATTCGGCGGAAGCTGCGCGAACACGGCCGCGTTCTCCGCCACCAGACGGAAGAACTCCGAACCCCACGGCGCCAACGCGACGACGTCCACCAGCGCCAGCGATCGATAAGCCGCGCCGTGCAACAGAAACGCGCGCAGGCTGACCGCGCCGCCGTAGTCGTGCGCCACCACGTCCGGCTCTTCGAGCCCCCAATGGTCCAGCAGCGCGGCGAACGTCTCGCCCTGCGCGGCCAGCGAGACGTCCTGACCCTCGACCATCGTGGAACTGCCGTAGCCCGGCATGTCCCACAGGTACACGGTGAAGTCCTGCGCGAACGTCGAGGCGATCGGCTCCCACAGCTTCGACGACCACGGCGTGCCGTGGCAGAACACGAGCGGCGGCCCCGAACCCTGCCGGGACCACCGCACTTGCTGTCCGTGCCAGTCGAAGACCTCCATCAGCGCTTCAGGTCCGCCACGATCTCGTACGAGCGCACCCGGTCCTCGTGCCCGTGCACCATCGTGGTGATCATCAGCTCGTTCGCGTCGGTGTCGGCCAGCAGCTGGTCCAGTCCCTTCCGGACGGTCTCCGGCCCGCCGACGATGCTCGACCCGAACCTCTCGGCGAGGAACGCGCGGTCCATTTCGGTGTACGGATACTCGGCGGCGTCCTCGGGCGTCGGCAGCGCGATCGGGCGGCCGCGGCGCAGGCTGAGGAAGGTCAGCCCGCTCGGCCCGGCCAGGTACTCCGCGCGCTCGTCGGTCTCGGCGGCGATCACCTGCACGCCCAGCATCACGTACGGCTCGGACAGCACCTCGGAGGGCTGGAAGTTCTCGCGGTACAGCCGCACCGCCGGCAGGGTGTTCTCGGCCGCGAAGTGGTGGGCGAAGGAGAACGGCAGCCCCAGCCGGCCGGCCAGCTGCGCGCTGAAGCCGGAAGACCCGAGCAGCCACACCGGCGGCTTGTTGCCCTCGGCGGTGACCGCGTTGACGCCGCGCGCCGGGTCCGGCTCGAAGTAGCTGATCAGCTCCATCAGGTGCTCGGGGAAGTTCTCCGCGGACAGCCCGCCCGGCCCGCGCAGCGCGAGCGCGGTGCGCTGGTCGGTGCCCGGCGCGCGGCCGATGCCCAGGTCGATCCGGCCCGGGTGGAACGCCTCCAGCGTGCCGAACTGCTCGGCCACCACGAGCGGCGCGTGGTTCGGCAGCATGATGCCGCCGGAGCCGACGCGGATGGACTCGGTGGCGTCCGCGACGTGCCCGATCAGCACCGCCGTGGCCGAGCTGGCGATGCCCGGCATGTTGTGGTGCTCGGCGAGCCAGTACCGGTGATAGCCCAGCCGCTCGGCGTTGCGGGCGAGATCGAGCGTATTGCGCAGCGCTTCGCCGACCCCCTTCCCTTCGGAAACGGGGGACAGGTCGAGCACGGACAGCGGCACGTCAGGCAGGGAAGTCACGTACAGCAGTAACGCGCGCGGCCGCGATTCCCTTCCCGGCTTACGCGTGCGGCAGCCAATCCGGGTTCGAGGCGAGCACGATCAGCTGCTGGGTCGCCCGGGTGAGCGCGACGTACAGCACGCGCCGCCCGGTCGAGGACTCGGTGACGAGGTCCATCGGCTCGACCAGCACGACCGCGTCGTATTCGAGGCCCTTCGAATCGAGGGACCCGACGACCTTCAGCCGCTCGTCGGTCTGCCCGGCGAGCCAGCCCTCGACCTCTCCGACGCGGTGCATGGCGGTGATCACGCCGACCGTGCCCTCGACCGCGCCGAGCAGTTCCTTCGCCGCGGTCTGCGTCGCCGTCGCCAGCGCCGCCTGCTCGACCGGCCGGACCTCCGGCTCGATTCCGGTGGTGCGCACGGCCTTGGGCAGTTCGTCGGCCCGGGCGTGGCCGGCCACGACCTTCGCCGCGAGGTCGAAGATCTCCGCCGAGTTCCGGTAGTTCGTGCGCAGCGTGAAGCGCCGCCGCGCGGTCTTCACGCCGAACGCCTGGTCGCGCGCCTGCGCTGCCTCGTCCGGATCCGGCCACGAACTCTGCACCGGGTCGCCCACGACGGTCCAGCTCGCGTACTTGCCGCGCCGGCCGATCATCCGCCACTGCATCGGCGAAAGGTCCTGCGATTCGTCGACGACCACGTGCGAGTACTCGTCGTAGTGCTCCGGACGGTGCGGCGCGCCTCCGGAACCGCCGCGCTCCGGGGCGACCTCGACCACGGTCTGGCGACGGCGGCGCTTCGGCTCCGGGCCGACCAGCACGCGCAGTTCGTCCAGCAACGCGACGTCGGCGACCGACCAGCCGCGCGAACGGTCCGCGAAATCGGCTGCCAGCAGGCTGATCTCGTTCCGGTTCAGAATGCCCTTCGACGCCGCGGCCATCCGCTTCTCGTCGCCGAGCCACTTGAGGACCTGCGCCGGGTACAGCACCGGCCACCACACGACGAGGAAGCGGTGGAAGTCGATGCGCTCGCCGAGATCGTTGATCAGCTCCGCGCGGTCGATCTCCTTGCCGTCCGCCTTCGCGTACTCCTCGGCCTTGTCCGCCAGCGCGGCCAGCAGCAGCTCCGCCACGCGTACGCGCGAACGGTTCGGCGGCGCGCCTTGCGTGTGCGCCTTGCGCCGTACCTTCTCCAGCTCGCGCGCGGTCAGCTTCAGCACTTCGCCGCGGTAGACGATCTTCAGCTCCGTCGGCGCTTCGGGCGGGGTGTCGCGCAACGCGCGCAGAAGCACCTTTCGCATCCGAAGCGAACCCTTGATCGCGGCCAGCGCGGCAGTGTCCTGTCGCGTCGCTTCGAGACCGTCGAGGACTTCGCCGAGCGCGCGCAGCTCTACGTTCGTTTCGCCCATCGACGGCAACACGCGCGAGATGTACGTGGTGAAGACGCCCGAGGGACCGACCACCAACACGCCCGCTCCGCCGAGCTGACGGCGGTGCCGGTACAGCAGGTACGCGGCGCGGTGCAGCGCGACAGCGGTCTTGCCGGTGCCCGGGCCGCCGGTGATCTCGGTGACACCTCGCCACGGCGCGCGGATGACCTCGTCCTGTTCCTTCTGGATCGTGGCCACGATGTCGCGCATCTTCTCGCCGCGCGAACGGCCGAGCGCGGCCATCAACGCGCCCTCGCCGACGATCTGCATGTCCTCGGGCACGGCGTCGGCGATCAGCACGTCGTCGTCCACGTCCAGGACCGTCTGCCCGGAGCAGCGGATCACCCGGCGGCGCACGACGTCCATCGGCTCCTCGGCGGTGGCCTGGTAGAAGGCTGCGGCCGCCGGCGCGCGCCAGTCGGTGACCAGGTTGTCGAACTCGGTGTCGCGGATGCCGAGGCGGCCCACGTAGATGTGCTCGCGGTCGAGGTGGTCCAGCCTGCCGAAGACCAGGCCCTCGTACTCGGCGTCGAGCGTCTGCAGGGTCTGGTTCGCGTGGTAGACCATCATGTCGCGTTCGAACAGCATCGACGCCTGCTCGAAGATCGCTTCGCGCTGTGCGCCCTGGCCCAGCTCGTAGCCCTTGGCCCGCATCGCCTCGGCCTGGGTCCGCAGCTCGGCGAGCCGCGTGTAGACCCGGTCGACGTGTGCCTGCTCGACGGCGATCTCAGCCCGTCTCACCCGGGGTTCCGACACGCAACGCTCCCTTGAACTCCATCAACGCGCCCCTGCAGGGCGAAGGACGACTCTACGCGCCCGCGCGCGCGGGTTCGGCAAGTCCTGCCCAACGCCACATCGCGGCCTTGGGCGAAGATGGCCGGGTGACGAGGATCGTGGCGGGGAAGGCGGGCGGACGGCGGCTGAAGGTGCCGCCCAAGGGCACCCGCCCGACGTCGGAGCGGGTGCGGGAAGCACTGTTCAACGCCCTCGAAGTGGCCGGTGAGCTGGACGGCGCCCGCGTGCTCGACCTCTACGCCGGCTCGGGCGCGCTCGGTCTCGAAGCGCTTTCGCGCGGTGCCGCGGACGCGTGGTTCGTGGAAGCCGACCGTCGCGCGGCAGACGTGCTTCGCGGCAATGTCGCCGATTTGCGGCTGGGCGGCACGGTGCGAGCTGGTCAGGTTGAGACAGTGGTCGCCGCGCCTGCGCCAGTGCAGTTTGACGTCGTGCTCGCAGACCCGCCGTACGCGGTCGATGCTGCTTCGCTGGGCTCTGTGCTTGCTTCGCTGCACAGTGGTGGCTGGCTTGCCGAAGGCGCGCTGACGGTGATCGAACGGGCTGCGCGCGACGGTGCTCCAGACTGGCCGTCGACGTTCAAACCGCTTCGCGACAAGCGTTACGGCGACACGGCGCTGTACTGGGCCGAGTACGACAGCTCATCTGAGGTGTGACGCAGTCGTCACGAGAGCGCGCGCGGCGGCGCGGCTTGATAGCGTCCGCGCCATGCGGCGTGCGGTCTGTCCCGGTTCTTACGATCCGGCCACCAACGGACATCTCGACATCATCGAGCGGGCTTCGAAGCTCTTCGACGAGGTCGTCGTCGCGGTGGGGGTGAACAAGAGCAAGAAGGGCCTCTTCAGCGTCGAGGAACGCATGGAGATCCTGCGCGAGATCACCGCGGAACTGCCGAACGTGCGCGTCGATTCGTGGCAGGGCCTGCTCGTGGACTACTGCCGCGAGAACGACATCGCCGCGGTCGCGAAGGGCCTGCGCTCGGTCAGCGACTTCGACTACGAACTGCAGATGGCCCAGATGAACCGCGAGCTCACCGGCCTCGAAACGCTGCTGATGGCCAACAATCCGGCGTACGGCTTCGTGTCCAGCTCGCTGGTCAAGGAGATCGCGGCGCTCGGCGGCGACATCGAGAACCTGGTGCCGCCGGTGGTCCACGAACGCCTTCTCGCGGTCTACGCCAAACAGGACTGAGCAGCGCGTCCGCCCGCGACGCCAGCCCAGCGGCCGATTTAGCCTGAACGGATTACTGCCTTCGTCGGGACTTCGGCCGCGGCCCGAAGCTGTTCACCTCGCGTCATTCTGCGGACTACCCGACCGGGTTACCGTCCGAAAATGACCAACAATCGCAGCCGCATAGTCGGTGTCCTTTTCGCACTGCTGGTCGGTTTCCTGGGGTTCGGCACGGCCGCGGAGGCCGTCCCGCTTTCCCCGGCGGCGCCGGCGTCCGCGCAGCCGATGCAGAACTCCTGTGGGGATCTGTCCGGTTTCACGCACGTCAAGCTGTCGGCGCTGCCCCCGGAGGCGACTGACACCTACAAGCTGATCCAGACGAACGGGCCGTTCCCGTACCCGAAGAACGACGGGGTCGTCTTCACCAACCGCGAGGGGATCCTGCCCTCCTGCGCGTCGAGCTACTACCACGAGTACACCGTGCCGACGCCCGGTTCGAGCACCCGCGGCACCCGCCGGATCGTGACCGGCCAGGGCGGCGAGTACTTCTACACCGGCGACCACTACGCGACCTTCCAGGTCATCGACATCGACGGCGGCAGCACGCCGACGAAGTGCGGCGACCTGTCGAAGCTGAGCGCGGTCGGCTACTCGACGCTGTCTGACGACGCCAAGCAGGTCGTCGACGGGGTGCGCGCCGGCACCCTCAGCGACGGCATCACCTACCAGAACCGCGAGGGCGTCCTGCCCGCGTGCGACGCCGGCTACTACACGCTCTACGACGTCGGCACGGACGACCGCGTGATCTCCGGCAAGGGCGGCGAGCTCGTCTACACGCCGGACCACTACGCCACCTTCCAGAAGATCGATCTCGACAGCTGACCCCGGCCGGGCGGGGCGGTCGCACCGGCAGGGTGAGACCGCCCCTTCCGGCACACACCAGGACACGCCCGGTCGGGTGCTCGTTCACCGGTTCAGGCTGCGAAGCGGGCAGACTGGAAGCCAGTGATCGGGGAAACTGCTTGAGGGAGTGGCCGTGTACCGGGTTTTCGAGGCACTCGACGAGCTCGTCACGATCGTCGAAGAGGCCCGTGGGGTTCCCATGACGTCCAGCTGCGTGGTGCCCCGCGGCGACGTCCTCGAGCTGCTCGACGACGTTCGCGACGCGCTTCCCGGCGAAGTGGACGACGCGCAGGACGTGCTCGACAAGCGCGACGACCTGCTGCTCGCCGCGCGCAAGGAGGCGGGGGAGACCGTCGCCGGCGCGAACGAGGAAGCCGAGCGGACCGTGTCGGACGCCACGTCCGAGGCCGAGCGCATTCTCGCCGACGCGCGCGCCCGCGCCGAGCAGATGCTGAGCGACGCGCACAACGAGGCCGAGCGCATGGTCGCCGGCGGGCAGGCCGAGTACCAGAACCTCACCGAACGATCCCGCGCCGAGTCCGAGCGGATGATCCAGGCCGGACGCGACGCCTACGACCGCGCGATCGAGGACGCCCGCGCCGAACAGGCCCGGCTCGTCTCGCAGACCGAGGTCGTGCAGGCCGCGCACGCCGAATCCGCCCGCATCGTCGACGAGGCGCACGCCGAGGCCGACCGCCAGCGCGCTGACTGCGACGCGTACGTGGACGGCAAGCTGGCCGAGTTCTCCGAGCTGCTGGCCACCACGCTGCGCACCGTCGACTCGGGCCGCAACCACCTGCGCTCGCCTTCGACCGGCCACGGCAGCGGTCGTTCGACGCTGTACGACTACCAGGTCTGACCTACCGCCTCGGGGTGTTCCGGCCGGTTGGGGCGGATGCTCGAGGCTGTCGGCGGGGCGAGCGCCCCAAAGTGGCATTGGGTGCGTCGGACGCACCCAATGTGGCGTTCGGTGCGTCGCATGCACCCAATGCCGCATTGGGGTGCGTGACCGGCGTGCATCCGGTACCGCCGGGCACCGCGGCCTCGTGCGTGCCGGTCACGGTTCCGGCCGCGATCGGCGCTCGCCAGGTCCGACCGCCTCGAACGAGGTTGCGGGGCCTGCGTACGCTGGTAGGCGATGTCCGAAAACCCTGCCCAGAACCCCCGCCCCGCGCAGCTCGACGACCGCAGCCCGTGGGTCGTCGACACCCGTGAGCTCGGCCGCCGCGCGGGACTCAGCCGGGAGCTGCGCCGCAGCGCGCCCGTGCCGACCTCGCTCGGCGTCCCCGGCGTGCTCGAAATCCGCGAGGGCGAGCCCGTCGAGCTCGACCTGATGCTCGAATCGGTCGTCGAGGGCGTCCTCGTCACCGGCACCGCCGCGGCGGTGGCCACCGGCGAGTGCTCGCGCTGCCTCGACCCGGTCACCGAGCACGTCGAGGTCGACCTGACCGAGCTGTTCGCCTACCCGGGCTCGGCCACCGAGGAGACCACCGACGAGGACGAGATCCCCCGCCTGGTGGACGACCGGATCGACCTCGAGCCGACCGTCCGCGACGCCGTGGTGCTGGCGCTTCCGCTCGCCCCGCTGTGCCGCGAGGACTGCCCCGGACTGTGCATCGAATGCGGCGTCAAGTGGGCCGATCTCGAGCCCGGACACGGGCATGAGAAGATAGACCCTCGGTGGGCCGCGCTGGTCGAGCGATTCGACGAGAACGCGGGCGAAAAGCCTGCGCACGGCTCCGGAGAGCAAGCCTGACGAGCGTCCAGCTCGATCCGGGAGAAAGCAAGTTCGCTCGCATCCGCGAGCAGACCGTTTGAAGGAGATCTACTCGTGGCCGTCCCGAAGCGGAAGATGTCGCGATCCAACACGCGCTCCCGCCGCAGCCAGTGGAAGGCGGCTCCGGTTCAGCTGGTGCCCTGCTCCAACCGCGCCTGCCGCCAGCCGAAAATCCAGCACGTCGCTTGCCCGGCTTGCGGCCAGCACAACGGCCGCCAGGTCGTCGAGCCCGCCTGAGCGGGCAGCCGACCATGGGGGGTAAGCCCGTCGGAGGACCCGCGGCCGATCCCGCATCGTTGCTCGAGGCGCTCGGGGTCGAACTCGACCCCGAGCTGCTCCGTCTTTCGCTCACCCATCGCTCGTACGCGTACGAGCACGGCGGCCTGCCGCCGAACGAGCGCCTGGAGTTCCTCGGAGACGCGGTGCTCGGCCTCGTCGTCACCGACCACCTCTACACCACCCACCCCGACCTGCCCGAGGGCCAGCTCGCGAAGCTGCGCGCCAGCGTCGTCAACATGCACGCGCTGGCCGGCGTCGCGCGCGGGCTCGGCGAGGGCGGGCTCGGGGCGCACCTGCTGCTGGGCAAGGGCGAAGAGCTCACCGGCGGCCGGGACAAGGCGAGCATCCTCGCCGACGGTCTCGAAGCCGTCATCGGCGCCACGTACCTCGCGCACGGCATCGAGGTCGCGCGCAAGCTCGTGCACCACCTCTTCGACGGGTTGCTGGCCGAGGCTCCGCTGCGCGGGGCTGGCCTCGACTGGAAGACCAGCCTGCAGGAGCTGACCGCCTCCGGGGGACTCGGCGTGCCCGAGTACCGCGTCGAGGACAGCGGTCCCGACCACCGCAAGGAATTCACCGCCACCGTGCTGGTGGCGGGCCGCGCGCTGGGCGAGGGCAACGGCACCACGAAGAAGGAAGCCGAGCAGAAGGCCGCGGAGACCGCCTGGCGGGCATTGTCGGAGGAACTCGGCACGGGCGACGACGCGAGCTGACGCGTTTCATTCTTCATCGGGGCTGGTTGGCGGTTCGCTGATCAGCCCCGTTTTTGTGCGGCGGGCCTGGCGTCGGTTCCGGTGGTCTGGGGGACTCGGTGCGGGCGGCGTGAGTTTCGCTCTTTGCCGGGGCTGGTTGGCGAGGTTTGCTGATCAGCCCCGTTTTTGTGCGGCGGGACCGGCTTCGACGGTGTCTGCTGGTTCTCGTGCCGCTGACCTGCGGATCCGGCAGGCCCCCGTACCGTCGGGCAGTTCCTGTCCGAGACCGGCTCTCGCGGGGTCTGAGCCCCTGGGCGCCGCACCCGGCCCGGAATTGTCGGTGGTGCCGGGCAGAATGTGGGCATGCCCGAACTACCCGAGGTCGAGACCGTCCGCGCCGGTCTCGAAGCGCACGTCGCCGGCCGTACCGTCCGGGCCGTCGAGGTGTTGCACGACCGTGCCATCCGGCGGCATGCCCAAGGGGCCGCCGACTTCACCGGACGGCTCGCCGGGGTCGCGATCGAGGCGGCCCGGCGGCGCGGCAAATACCTGTGGCTGGAACTGTCCGACGGCGAGGCGGTCCTGGCGCATCTCGGCATGAGCGGCCAGATGCTGGTGCAGCCGGAGGGCGCGCCGGACGAGAAACATCTGCGCGTCCGGGTGCGGTTCGCCGACGGCGGGCCGGAATTGCGGTTCGTCGACCAGCGGACGTTCGGCGGCCTTGCCTTGGACGAACTGGTCGTGGTGGACGGCGACAGTCTGCCGGGGACTATCGCGCACATCGCGCGGGATCCGATGGATCCGAAGTTCGATCCGGAGGCGGCGGTGCGTGCGCTGCGGTCGCGGCGGACCGAGGTGAAACGGGCGTTGCTGGACCAGACGCTGGTGTCCGGGGTCGGCAACATCTATGCCGACGAGGCGTTGTGGCGGTCCAAGCTGCATTGGTCGCGGCCGACCGAGAAGCTCACTGCCGCACAGGGGCGGACGTTGCTGTCCGCGGCTAGCGACGTGATGTCGGCGGCGCTGCTGGCGGGCGGGACGTCGTTCGATGCGCTTTACGTGAACGTGAACGGGGAGTCTGGGTATTTCGAGCGATCGCTCGATGCGTACGGGCAGGAAGGACTGCCGTGCCGTCGGTGCGGGTCGCCGATCCGGCGGGAGCCGTTCATGAATCGGTCGTCGTTTTCGTGTCCTAGGTGCCAGCGGCGGGCTCGGGCGGTTTAACCAGGCGAAGATCGACTGGCCAAGACCCGCGGGGAGGTCGGTGACGACCGACGTGCACAGGGTTCCCCGCCCTCCCGAGTATCCACTTTGGACGCTCAGTTGCAGAGCGTTGCGGGTGTGCGGCCATACCTGACCGTTCGTCTCGCGCTGACCTGGCAAAAAGGGGCACCGATACCGCCGGATGACCGCTCGCCGTGCGCACTACTGCGCTATGCGTGGTACCTTCTGTCGCGCAGGACCGGGGAAGGAACGCCGTGGAGATCAGTCAGCTGCTCAAGGGAGTGCTGGACCTGGCGGTCCTCGCGGTGCTGCGCGACGACGACGGGTACGGCTACGACGTGCTGCGAAGACTGCGCACCGCCGGCCTGGAGGAGGTCGGGGACGCATCGGTGTACGGCACGCTGCGGCGGCTGTACAAGGCGGGGTTGCTGACGTCGTATGTGGTTCCGAGCGAAGAAGGCCCGCACCGCAAGTACTACAGCTTGAACGACCGGGGCCGGGCGCGGCTCGCCGGATCGGCGCGCACGTGGCGCAGCTTTGCGTCCATTATGGACAGTTTGGTGGACGAGCGGGCCTGACCGCGCGGACACGCGGCACGAATCGGGGAGAGGCAGCATGAGCACGGACAAGCCGACGGCCGCGCGGGTGTACCTGTCGAGGGTGCGCACCGCGCTCGCGGACCTGCCCGCGAACGAGGTCGAGGAACTGCTCGAGGACGTCCGGCCGCAGCTGGCCGAGATGGAGGCGGAAGCCGGGGCGGCGGCGCGGGTCGAGGACCTCGTCGCGCGGCTCGGCACGCCGGAGAGCTACGCGGCCGAACTGCGCGCGTCCGGCGGCTACCCGCCCGCTCCGGCGGTCCCGGAAGCGGCGACCGAGGTCCTCCCGGCGGCGAAGCCGGGCCGGCTCGGGCCGCGGCTTGCCTTGTGGGGCTTGGTGTTCTGTGCGGCGGGGACCGCGATGGTCTCGTTCTACACCGCCGTCCGCTTCGATTCCCGGGCGCTGACCGGGATGCTCGTGCTGGCCCCGGTGTTCGCGGTGAGCGTGGCGTTCCTGCTGCTCCGCGGGGTCGACGCGCTGCGGGAGCTGCCGGAGGTGGTCCGCGCCCGGGCGGTGGTGAAGTCGATGCGCGAGGACCGGTCGGCCGACCGCGCGCTCACGTATCTCAACTCGCTGAAACCGGCGTGGTGGGTGGTCTGCGCGTTCGCGCTGCTGGCGTTCGGGCTGCTGCTGATGATCCGGGACCTGCACGCGGTCCTGCTGCTGCCGGTGCTGCTCGTCGGCGCGGGCCTGGTGATGTGGGCGGGCCCGCGGATCAAGGCCGACGGACGGATGCTGTGGATCGCGGTGCCGGTCTCGGCGTTCGTGGTGGGCAGCGCGTTTGGCGGCCTCGGCGCGGCGGTCAACCTCGTTCGGGACCGCACCTACTCGTCGAACTCGACCCCGACGTACGCCTCGTCGATGTACGAGGACGTCCACGGCAACGAGGCCCTGCGCTACGGCTCGCACGAACTGAGCAACCTGTACGTCTTCGACGCGAACGGCAAACCGCTCGAGAACGTCTACCTCTACGACGACCGCGGCCGCCCGCTCACGATCACGCGCTACGGCTGTGAGAAGGACAGCGGCGCGAGCCAGATGACCGGGCAGGACAACCAGTTCCCGCGCCCGAAGGTCGTCGAGGGAGTGCAGGACGACCACGGGAATGTCAACGGCTACAACGGTTATCGCGGCTATTGCCGAGAGGACGCGGGCGTGCCGTTCGCGGCGGTGATCCCGAAGGCTCCGGCGACCTCGGGGACTCCGGGGACGCCGGTTCCGCCGAGCAGCCCGGTCAAGCCCGCTCCGCCGACGAGGTAGCGCCGGTCGTGAGTGTTAACGCCGGTTAGAACCGGCATAGGCGCGCACGAGGAGTTGCCCAGTGCTGGACGCTCGGCAGGTTCGCGACCCTGTTCGACGATCGGGGGCTGGAAACGCTGGAGCTGGGCCTTGTTTTGGGGGGATTGGTCTCTCGCCGGACTCGTGGTCCTGAGCCTTTGAACGCGAAACCGGGCGCCCAGATCCGCGAACGGTCCGGGCGCCCGGGAGGCGAGTGCCGAAACTCAGTGGTTGAACGCGGAGCGCGCGGCCAGGTCCGCCAGCAGCTGGCGGCCCTTCTCGGCGTTGCGCGGCTGCGACAGCACGTCGTAGCGCTGCGCGACCAGCTGGCTTTGCGAGATGAACCCGCGCTTGTTGCGGTTCGCCGCGTAGCCCAGTGCGCCGAAGGCCACGTTGAACACGACACCGGCGGCCAGGCCGAGCACGATCGACAGCAGTCCGGCGGCCGGGTTGAGCATGCTCAGCACCAGGCCGAGGAACAGGCCGAACACCGCGCCGGACATGGCCGCGCTGCTGAGCATCCGGCTCCAGCTCATCTTGCCCGCGATGCGCTCCACCAGCATCGGCTGGACCCCGACGATCGTGACGTCGGTGACCGGGAAATCAGCGTGCGCGAGGTGGTCGACGGCCTGCTGGGCCTGTTCGTAGGACTCGTACGACCCGATCGGCCACCCGGTGGGCAGCGTCGGGAGCTGCGGCCGCGCCTGCTGCTGGCTGAACGTGGTCTGCGTGAATGCTTCAGTCATCCCTCTCACCTCTCTTGCCCGGTCCAACGCACGAGGCGGCGGATTTGGTCCCGGACGCACCGGATTCACAGTATCTTCTCAGCCGGGCAACCCGGACATAGCAGGCGCCGCGCGGGGGAGACCCGACAACCCGGCGGTTAAAGGTCTAAGAAAATACCTTTCAGTGGATTGACCCCGCCCCGGCCGCCGGGTAGGAAAGAGCCGCAAAGGACCTGATCCGAACCTTTGGGGCGATGCGATGGCGGCCAGGCGAGGAATGCTCACGCTCGAAGATCTCCGCGAACGGGTGACGGCCGGCACGATCGACACGGTGCTCGTCGCGCTCACCGACATGCAGGGGCGGCTCCAGGGCAAGCGCTGTTCGGCGGAGTACTTCCTCGAAGAGGTGGCCGGCCACGCGACCGAGGCGTGCAACTACCTGCTCGCGGTGGACGTCGACATGAACACCGTCGACGGCTACGACATCTCGTCCTGGCAGAGCGGCTACGGCGACTTCGTGCTCCGGCCGGATTTCGCGACACTGCGGGAGATTCCGTGGCAGGAGGGCACCGCGCTGGTGCTCGCGGACGTCGAGCGCGTGCAGGGCGGCCCGGTTTCCGTTTCGCCGCGCCAGGTGCTGCGCCGTCAGCTCGACCGGCTCGCCGAGCACGACCTGAAGGCGTACGTGGGCACCGAACTCGAGTTCATCGTGTTCGACGACTCCTACGAATCCGCGTGGGACAAGCGCTACCACGACCTCAGACCGTCCAATCAGTACAACGTCGACTACTCCATGCTCGGCACCGCGCGCATCGAGCCGCTGCTGCGCCGGATCCGCAACGGGATGGCGGGCGCGGGCCTGTACCCGGAGTCGGCGAAGGGCGAGTGCAACCCGGGTCAGCACGAGATCGCCTTCCGTTACGCCGAAGCGCTCGCGACCTGCGACAACCACGGCATCTACAAGAACGGCGCGAAGGAGATCGCCGCGCAGGAGGGCAAGAGCCTCACGTTCATGGCGAAGTACAACGAACGCGAGGGCAACTCCTGCCACATCCACCTGAGCCTTCGCAGCAAGTCCGGCGAAGCGGTTCTTCCCGGAGACGGCGAACACGGCTTCTCGAAGCTCATGCAGCACTTCCTCGCCGGACAGCTGGAAGCGTTGCGCGAGCTGACGTACTTCTTCGCCCCGAACATCAACTCCTACAAGCGTTACGTCCCTGGCAGCTTCGCGCCGACAGCGATCGCGTGGGGCACGGACAACCGTACGTGCGCGTTGCGCGTTGTCGGGCACGGTGACGGGTTGCGCGTCGAGAACCGCGTACCCGGCGGAGACGTGAACCCGTACCTCGCGGTCGCCGCTATGGTCGCTGCTGGGCTGTACGGGATTGAGAACGAACTGCCGTTGGAGCCTGAGTTCGTAGGCAACGCGTACGAGTCCGACAAGCCGACTGTGCCCGTTACGCTCGCCGAAGCGGCTGAAGTCCTCAAAGGCAGCCGTATCGCGCGAGATGCCTTCGGTGCCGATGTAGTTAACCATTACCTCAACGCCGCGCGGATCGAGCGCGAAGCGTACGAGCGAGCTGTGACCGATTGGGAGCGCATCCGTGGTTTCGAACGACTCTGACCCACCCGTCATCGGGCTCAGCACCTATTCGGAACAGGCGAAGTTCATGGCCTGGGACACCGAAGCGACGGTGCTGCACCGGGTGTACGCGGACTGTGTGGTCAAGGCGGGCGGGATACCAGTGCTGCTGCCGCCAGTGAGCACGCAGTACGACGCGCTCGTGCGACGCATCGACGGTCTCGTCCTCACCGGCGGCGCGGATGTCGAACCCAGCCGTTACGGCCAGGAGCCACACCCCGCGACGTACACGCGCGAAGAGCGCGACGCGTTCGAGTTCGGCCTGTTCGCGGCGGCGCGCGCGGCCGGAAAGCCGGTGCTGGGCGTGTGCCGCGGGCTGCAGGTGATGAGCGTCGCGCTCGGCGGCACCCTCACGCAGCACCTGCCGGAAACCCTGGGCGACGCAACGCATCAGCCCGCCCCGGCGACTTTCGGCACCAGCACGGTCACCCTGGTCGACGGCACGCGGGCGGCCGCGATTCTGGGCCAGGAAACGAAAGTCCAGTGTTACCACCATCAGGCGATTGACCGGCTTGGCTCCGGTTTGGTCGCGTCCGGCCACGCGGCGGACGGCACGATCGAGGCCGCGGAGCTGCCGGGGGAGTTCGTGCTCGGCGTGCAGTGGCATCCGGAGCAGGACGGCGCCGACGTCCGGTTGTTCGCCGCGCTGGTCAACGCCGCGCAGGAGGGGAAATGACGACGTTCGAGGTGCGCAATCCGGCGACCGCGGAAGTGGTGCGCCAGGTCGAGCTGACCACCGAGGCGGAGACTGACGCTGCCATCGCCCGCGCGCACGCCGCGTTCCCGGCCTGGCGGGCGATCGCCCCCGGCGATCGGGCGAGGCTGCTGCGCCGGTTCGCGGACGCGGTCGACGCCGACCTCGAACACCTCGCCCGGCTGGAGGTCGAGAACTCCGGGCACACCATCGGCAACGCCCGCTGGGAAGCGGGCAACGTGCGTGACCTGCTCGAATACTCCGCAGGCGCGCCGGAACGGTTGCTGGGCAAGCAAATCCCGGTCGACGGCGGCGTCAATGTGACCTTCCACGAGCCGCTGGGCGTGGTCGGCGTGATCGTGCCGTGGAACTTCCCGATGCCGATCGCGGGCTGGGGCTTCGCGCCGGCGCTCGCGGCGGGCAACACCGTCGTGCTCAAACCGGCCGAGCTGACTCCGCTGACCGCGCTGCGGCTGGCCGAACTCGCTCGCGAGGCGGGCATCCCCGAGGACGTCTTCCAGGTGCTGCCGGGCAAGGGATCCGTTGTCGGACAACGGTTTGTCACGCATCCGGCGGTGCGCAAGGTCGTGTTCACCGGCTCCACCGAGGTCGGCAAGCAGGTCATGGCGGGCTGCGCGGCGCAGGTGAAACGGGTGACGCTGGAGCTGGGCGGCAAGAACGCGAACATCGTGTTCGCCGACGCCGACCTGGAGAAGGCCGCGGCGACCGCGCCGTACGGGGTGTTCGACAATGCGGGGCAGGACTGCTGCGCGCGGTCGCTGATCCTGGTGCAGGACACCGTTTACGACCGGTTCCTCGAATTGCTGGAACCCGCCGTGCAGGGCGTGGTCGTGGGCGATCCGGGCGACGAGGCGACCGAGATGGGCCCGCTGATTTCCGCGGACCACCACGCCAAAGTCTCCTCTTATGTCACCGACCAGACGCCGGTCGCCTTCCGCGGCAGCGCGCCGTCCGGGCCGGGCTACTGGTTCGCGCCGACGGTCGTGCTCCCGCCGGGATTGGACGATCCGCTGGCCCGCGACGAGATCTTCGGCCCGGTCGTCGCGGTGGTCCGGTTCCGCGACGAAGCCGAGGCGGTGCGGATGGCCAACGACACCGAGTACGGCCTGTCGGGCTCGATCTGGACCCGCGACGTCGGCCGCGCCTTCCGGGTCGCGCGCGGCGTCGAATCCGGGAACCTGTCGGTGAATTCGCACTCCTCGGTCCGGTATTGGACGCCCTTCGGCGGCTTCAAGCAGTCCGGTCTCGGCCGCGAACTGGGCCCGGACGCCGCGGCCGCCTTCACCGAAACCAAGAACGTCTTTTTGAGCACGGAGGAATGAGCCACGATGGTGCAGCGTTTTGACGGCCGCGTCGCGGTGATCACCGGCGGGGCGAGCGGCATCGGCCTCGCCACCGCCAAACGACTGGCGAGCGAGGGCGCGAAGGTCGTGATCGGCGACGTCGCGCCGGAGCCGGGCAAGGCCGCCGCCGACGCGGTGGGCGGGGCCTTCGTCCAGGTCGACGTCACCGACGCGGACCAGGTCGAGGCCCTTTTCCAGACGACCGTCGACGAGTTCGGCGCGGTCGACGTCGCGTTCAACAACGCGGGCATCTCGCCGCCCGAGGACGACTCGATCCTCACCACCGGCATCGAAGCCTGGGAGAAGGTGCAGCGGGTCAACCTGACGTCGGTGTACCTGTGCTGCAAGGCGGTGCTGCCGCACATGCAGCGCCAGGGCCGCGGTTCGATCGTGAACACCGCGTCGTTCGTGGCTGTGATGGGGGCCGCGACGTCGCAGATTTCTTACACCGCCTCGAAAGGCGGCGTGCTCGCCATGACGCGCGAGCTGGGCGTGCAGTTCGCGCGCGAGAACATCCGGGTCAACGCGCTGTGCCCGGGGCCGGTCAACACTCCGTTGCTGAAGGAGCTGTTCGCGAAGGACCCGGAGCGCGCGGCTCGCCGTCTGGTGCACGTTCCGGTCGGCCGGTTCGCCGAACCGGAGGAGATCGCCGCCGCGGTGGCCTTCCTGGCGAGCGACGACGCCAGCTTCATCACCGCCGCGCAGTTCCTCGTCGACGGCGGCATCTCGGGCGCTTACGTGACCCCGCTGTGACCGTACGTGAGGGGAACCCTGACGGAATCAGAGTCAATGAGGGTTCCCCTCACGCACGTTCGGCAAGGGGGTGTGGCGTACCCCTGACGTTGTAGACTGGCGCGTGAAGCGGCAGGTAAGGTGGCCGCACCCACAATTGAACACAGGGCCGTTCGAGCCGGAGCGGGAGAGTCCCATGTCAGCAGTGGGACACCGAAGGAGCAAACTCCCCGGAATCTCTCAGGTAACCGCTACCGCTTTTGGCGAGGCCACTCTGGAAAGCAGGCGCACCCGCGCCTCACCCAAGGTGAAAGCCGTGCCGAGCGCGCGGTGAAACTCTCAGGTGCCCATGACAGAGGGGGAGTTCCCAGTGCACCGCCGCGCCCGGTGCCCGTCCCGAGGAGCTCCCATCACCTCCACCCCCTTCGACACCCGCCACATCGGTCCCGGCGAGGCCGAGCGGGCGAAGATGCTCGCCGAATGCGGCTACGGAAGCCTGGACGCCCTCGTGGAAGCGGCGGTGCCGACCGCCATCCGCACGGCCGGTGACCTGGCGCTTCCCGCGCCCGCGTCCGAGGAAGAGGCCACCGCCGAGCTGCGCGCGCTCGCCGCGCGCAACCGGCCGATGACGCAGATGATCGGCCTCGGCTACTCCGACACCGTCACGCCGGGCGTGATCCGCCGCAACGTGCTGGAGAACCCGGCCTGGTACACCGCGTACACGCCGTACCAGCCGGAGATCTCGCAGGGCCGTCTCGAAGCGCTGCTGAACTTCCAGACCGCGGTGTCCGACCTGACCGGGCTGGCGATCGCCAACGCCTCGATGCTCGACGAGTCCACCGCGGCCGCCGAGGCGATGACGCTGATGCGCCGCGCGTCGAAGTCGAAGTCCAATGTGGTCGTTCTCGACGCCGAGTGCCTCCCGCAGACCATCGAGGTCGTGCGGACGCGCGCCGCCGGCCTCGGCATCGACGTGCAGGTGCGCGACCTGCTCACCGGGCTGCCCGAGGAGCTCTTCGGCGTCATCGTGCAGTACCCCGGCGCCTCCGGCGTGCTGCGCGGCCGCGGTTTCTACCACGCGGTTTCCGAAGCGGCGAAGGCCGCGGGCGCGCTGTACACGGTCGCTGCCGACCTGCTCGCGCTCACCTTGATCGCCGCGCCCGGCGAGTTCGGCGCGGACGTCGCCGTCGGTTCGACGCAGCGCTTCGGCGTGCCGCTGGGCTACGGCGGTCCGCACGCCGGGTACATGGCGGTGCGCGCGGGCCTGGAGCGGTCGCTGCCGGGCCGGCTCGTGGGCGTGTCCGTGGACGCGGACGGCAACACTGCGTACCGCCTGGCGCTGCAGACGCGCGAGCAGCACATCCGTCGCGAGAAGGCGACCTCCAACATCTGTACCGCGCAGGTGCTGCCCGCGGTGCTCGCGGCGATGTACGCGGTCTACCACGGTCCCGAGGGGCTGAAGGCGATCGCGACGCGGGTTCACGAACTCGCTGCTGGTCTCGCGAACGCGCTGCGCGCCGGTGGCGTCGAGGTCGCGCACGAGGCCTTCTTCGACACTGTCGTCGCGAAGGTGCCCGGCCGCGCGGCTGAGGTGCACGTGGCTGCGCGCGAGGCGGGGATCAACCTCGGCCACATCGACGCCGACCACGTCCGCATCGCCTGCGACGAGGTCACGCGTCCCGACACGCTCGCGAAGGTGCTTCGCGCCTTCGGCGTCGACAGTGCGTGGGAAGCCGCGCAGGCGCTGCCGAACGGTCTCGTCCGCGAGAGCGGCTACCTGACGCACGAGGTGTTCAACTCCCACCGGTCCGAAACGTCGATGCTGCGTTACCTGCGCCGCCTCGCCGACCAGGACTTCGCGCTCGACCGCGGGATGATCCCGCTCGGCTCGTGCACGATGAAGCTCAACGCCACCACCGAAATGGAGCCGATCAGCTGGCGCGAGTTCGCGGGCATCCACCCGTTCGCGCCGGCCGAGGACGCCGAGGGCTACCACGAGCTGGTCCGCCAGCTGTCCGGCTGGCTCGCCGAGGTCACCGGCTACGACCAGGTGTCGCTGCAGCCGAACGCGGGCAGCCAGGGCGAACTCGCCGGGCTGCTGGCCATCCGCGCCTACCACCGGGCGAACGGCCAGCCCGAGCGCGACGTCTGCCTGATCCCGTCGTCCGCGCACGGCACCAACGCCGCGTCCGCGGTGCTCGCCGGCATGCGCGTGGTCGTCGTCAAGTGCACCGACGAGGGCAACGTCGACCTGGAAGACCTGCAGTCCAAAGTGGACCTGCACAGTGCCGACCTCGCCGCGATCATGGTCACCTACCCGTCCACCCACGGCGTCTACGAGCACGGCATCGAGCGGCTCGCCAAGATCGTGCACGACGGCGGCGGCCAGGTGTACGTCGACGGCGCGAACCTCAACGCGCTGCTGGGCCTGGCGAAGCCGGGCGAGTTCGGCGGCGACGTCTCGCACCTGAACCTGCACAAGACCTTCTGCATCCCGCACGGCGGCGGCGGTCCCGGCGTCGGCCCGGTCGCGGCGCGCGAGCACCTCGCGCCGTACCTGCCGAACCACCCGCTGCTCGCGCAGGCCGGACCGGACACCGGCGTCGGCCCGATCAGCGGCGCGCCCTACGGTTCGGCGTCGATCCTGCCGATCTCCTGGGCGTACGTGCGGATGATGGGCGCGCCCGGGCTCACCGAGGCCACCAAGGTCGCGGTGCTCGCGGCCAACTACATCGCCGCCCGGCTCGCCCCGCACTACCCGGTGCTCTACACCGGCCAGGACGGCCTGGTCGCGCACGAGTGCATCCTCGACCTGCGCGGCATCACCAAGGAAACCGGCGTGACCGTGGACGACGTCGCGAAGCGGCTCATCGACTACGGCTTCCACGCGCCCACCATGTCCTTCCCGGTCGCGGGCACGCTCATGGTCGAGCCGACCGAGAGCGAGGACCTGGCCGAGATCGACCGGTTCTGCGAGGCGATGATCGCCATCCGGCACGAGATCGACGAGGTCGCCGCCGGTCGCTGGACCGCCGAGACGAGCCCGCTGCGCGGCGCGCCGCACACCGCGTCGTCGATCGCCGGCGAGTGGACCGCCGACTACGACCGCGAGCTGGCCGTGTACCCGGTCGGCGTGGCGCGCAAGACCAAGTACTGGCCGCCGGTGCGGCGGATCGACGGGGCGCGCGGCGACCGCAACCTCGTCTGCTCCTGCCCGCCCCTCGACGCGTACGACGCGTGAGCGCGACCTCCGCTCGCGACAACGAAAGGCTTCCTGTGACGGAAACCCCCCTGCACCAGGTCCATAAGGATCTCGGCGCGCTGTTCACCGATTTCGCCGGCTGGTCGATGCCGGTGCGCTACGCCAGCGAACTGGCCGAGCACAAGGCTGTGCGCGAGGCGGCCGGGCTGTTCGACCTGTCGCACATGGCCGAGATCCACGTCCGCGGGCCGCAGGCCGCCGACGTGCTCGACTACGCGCTGGTCGGCAACCTGACCGGCGTGAAGCCGGGCCGCGCCCGCTACACGATGATCTGCGACGCCGACGGCGGCGTGCTGGACGACCTGGTCGTCTACCGGCTCGCCGACGAGGAGTACCTGGTCGTGGCCAACGCGGGCAACGCCACCGTGGTCGCGGACGCGCTGGCCGAGCGGGTCGCCGGATTCGACGCGGTGGTGGACAACCGGTCCGCGGACACCGCGCTGATCGCGGTGCAGGGCCCGAAGGCGGTCGACGTGCTCGCCGCGGTGACCGACGCCGACCTCGCCGCGCTGAAGTACTACGCGAGCATGCCCGCCGTCGTGAAGGGCCACGAGGTCCTGCTGGCCCGCACCGGCTACACCGGCGAGGACGGCTTCGAGCTGTTCGTGCCCGCGGCGGAGGCGCCGGCGTTGTGGGCGCTGCTGACCGAGGCCGGTCAGGAGCACGGCCTGGTCCCGTGTGGGCTCGCCTGCCGCGACACGCTGCGGCTGGAAGCCGGGATGCCGTTGTACGGCAACGAACTCAGCCGCGAGCTGAACCCGTTCGCCGCCGGTCTCGGCCGGGTCGTGAAGTTCGAGAAGCCGGGCGACTTCGTGGGCCGCGCGGCCCTGGAGGAGCTGAAGAAGGCCGACGTCCCGCGCGTGCGGGTCGGCCTGCGCGGCACCGGCCGCCGCGCCCCGCGGCACGGGTACGCCGTGCTGTCCGGGGACGCCACTATCGGGGAGATCACCAGCGGCGCGCTGTCGCCGACGCTGGGCTACCCGATCGCCATGGCGTATGTAGACCGGGAGCACGCCGAGCCCGGCACCGCGCTGTCCGTCGACATCCGGGGCCGCGTCGAGCCGGTCGAGGTCGTCGCCCTGCCCTTCTACTCCCGAGCCTGAAAAGGACCCCCAGCTGTGAGCATCCCCCAGAACCTGTCCTACACGAAGGAACACGAGTGGCTGTCGGTCTCCGACGGCGTCGCGACGGTGGGCATCACCGCGTTCGCGGCCGGTTCGCTCGGCGACATCGTGTTCGTGCAGCTGCCCGGCGTCGGCGACACCGTCACCGCGGGCGAGGTGTTCGGCGAGGTCGAGTCGACGAAATCGGTCAGCGAGCTGTACTCGCCGGTGAGCGGCGAGGTGGTGGCGGTGAACGAGACCACATCGGACACCCCCGAGGTCATCAACTCCGACCCGTACACCGAAGGATGGCTGCTGAAGGTGCGGCTCTCGGGCGACGTCCCGGAGCTGCTCGACGCGTCCGCGTACGCCGAGCTGACCCAGGAGAACTGATGACCTCCCCGTTCGACGCCCACCTGTCCGAAGCGGACCCGGAGGTCGCCGCCGCGGTGGCCGCGGAGCTGGACCGCCAGCAGTCGACGCTCGAGATGATCGCCTCGGAGAACTTCGCCCCGGTCGGCGTGCTCGAGGCGCAGGGCTCGGTGCTGACCAACAAGTACGCCGAGGGCTATCCGGGCCGCCGCTACTACGGCGGCTGCGAGCACGTCGACGTCGTCGAGCAGCTCGCGATCGACCGGGCCAAAGCGCTGTTCGGCGCGGAGCACGCCAACGTGCAGCCGCACTCGGGCGCGCAGGCCAACGCGGCGGCGATGTTCGCGGTGCTGAAGCCGGGCGACACGATCCTCGGCCTCGACCTCGCGCACGGCGGCCACCTGACGCACGGGATGAAGATCAACTTCTCCGGCAAGCTGTACAACGTGGTCGCCTACCACGTCGACAAGGAGACCGGGATCGTCGACGTCGCCGAGATCGAGCGGCTGGCGGTCGAGCACAAGCCGAAGCTGATCGTCGCCGGCTGGTCGGCCTACCCGCGCCAGCTCGACTTCGCCGAGTTCCGCCGGATCGCCGACCTCGTCGACGCCAAGCTCATGGTCGACATGGCGCACTTCGCCGGTCTCGTGGCCGCCGGGCTGCACCCGTCGCCGGTGCCGCACGCGGACATCGTCACGACCACCACGCACAAGACCCTCGGCGGCCCGCGCGGCGGCCTGATCCTGTGCCGCCAGGAGCTGGCGAAGAAGATCAACTCGGCGGTGTTCCCCGGCCAGCAGGGCGGTCCGCTGGAGCACGTGATCGCGGCCAAGGCCGTGGCGCTGAAGATCGCCGCGACCGACGGGTTCCGCGAGCGCCAGGAGCGCACCCTGGAAGGCGCGAAGATCCTCGCCGACCGGCTGTCGCGCACCGACTGCGCCGAGGCGGGCGTCCGCGTCCTCACCGGCGGCACCGACGTGCACCTGGTGCTGGTCGACCTGGTGAACTCCGAGCTCAACGGCCAGGAGGCGGAGGACCGGCTGCACTCGGTCGGGATCACCGTCAACCGCAACGCGGTGCCGTTCGACCCGCGTCCGCCGATGGTCACCTCCGGCCTGCGGATCGGCACCCCGGCGCTGGCCACCCGCGGTTTCGGCGCCGAGGACTTCACCGAGGTCGCCGACATCATCGCCGAGACGCTGAAACCGGACTTCGACGAGGCCGCCCAGCAGGCGCTGCGGGGTCGCGTGGAGCTGCTGGCCAAGAAGCACCCGCTGTACGCGGACCTGAGCCGATGAGCGCGCAGCCCGAGGGGCGGAAGTTGTTGCGGCTTGAGGTGCGCAACAGCGAGACGCCGATCGAGAAGAAGCCGTCGTGGATCAAGACGCGGGTGCGGATGGGGCCGGAGTTCACCGAACTCAAGGGCCTGGTTCGCCGCGAAGGCCTCCACACCGTGTGTGAAGAGGCCGGGTGTCCCAACATCTACGAATGCTGGGAGGACCGCGAGGCCACGTTCCTGATCGGTGGTGACCAGTGCACGCGGCGCTGCGATTTCTGTCAGATCGACACCGGGAAACCCGCTGCGCTGGATCGCACGGAGCCGCGGAAGGTCGCGGAATCGGTGCAGGCCATGGGTCTGCGGTACTCGACGATCACCGGTGTCGCCCGCGATGACCTGGCCGACGGCGGTGCGTGGCTGTACGCGGAGACGGTGCGGCAGATCCACGCGCTCAACCCGGGCACCGGTGTCGAGCTGTTGATTCCGGACTTCAACGCCGAACCCGACCAGTTGGCCGAGGTGTTCGGGTCGCGGCCGGAGGTGCTGGC
The DNA here is from genome assembly GCF_000158875.1 of Streptomyces sp. AA4. NCBI lineage: Bacteria > Bacillati > Actinomycetota > Actinomycetes > Kitasatosporales > Streptomycetaceae > Streptomyces > Streptomyces sp. AA4. Next base: position 1,551,412 of record NZ_GG657746.1, read on the forward strand.
GCACAACGTGGAGACCGTGCCGCGGATCTTCAAGCGGATCCGCCCCGGCTTCCGCTACGCCCGCTCCCTGGACGTGATCACCCAGGCGCGTGCGGCGGGGTTGGTGACGAAGTCGAACCTGATCCTCGGGATGGGCGAGACGCCGGAAGAGGTCACCGTCGCGTTGCAGGATCTCTTCGACGCTGGGTGCGAGATCATCACGATCACCCAGTACCTGCGGCCCTCGCCGCGGCATCACCCGGTGGACCGGTGGGTCAAGCCGGAGGAGTTCGTGGAGCACGCGAAAACCGCCGAGGCGATCGGGTTCCCGGGCGTGATGGCGGGCCCCCTGGTGCGGTCCTCGTACCGCGCCGGACGGCTCTACGCCCAGACCAAGGCACACCGCGGCGAGGAACTGCCGGAGAACCTCGCTCACCTGACCGCCGAAGGGCCGGCGGCCCAAGAAGCCAGCAGCGTGCTGGCGAGGAACTAAGAGAAGGGGCGGATCAATGGCGATCAGCGTCTTCGACCTGTTTTCGATCGGCATCGGGCCGTCGAGTTCCCACACGGTCGGCCCGATGCGGGCGGCCAAGACCTTTGTGGACGGTCTGGTCGAGGACGGCGTGCTGGAAACGGTCGCGCGGGTGCAGGCCGAGTTGTTCGGCTCCCTCGGCGCGACCGGATTCGGGCACGGCAGCGACAAGGCGGTGCTGCTCGGGCTTTCCGGGGAGCGGCCGGAGGAAATCGACACCGACACGGTGCCCGCCAAGGTGGCGGCGATCCGCGAGTCCGGACGGCTGGCGGTCGGCGGGACGCATTCGGTGGCGTTCGCCGAGGACACCGACCTGCCGATGCACCGGCGGAAGTCCCTGCCCGCGCATCCGAACGGGATGGTGTTCCGGGCGTTCGCTTCCGACGGTTCGCTGCTGCGGGAACGGACGTACTACTCGGTCGGCGGCGGATTCGTGCGGGACGAGTCGTACGAGACCGACCCGGTGTTCGTGGAGGACTCCACGCCGGTGCCGTATCCGTTCCGCACCGGGGCGGACCTGCTGAAGCATTGCGCGGACACCGGGCTTCCGGTCAGCGAGATCATGCTGCGGAACGAGCTTTCCTGGCGCAGCCGCGAGGAGGTTCGGGACGGACTGCTGCAGATCTGGGAGGTGATGGCCGAGTGCGTGCGGAACGGGTACACGCACGAGGGTGTGCTGCCTGGCGGCCTGAAGGTGCCTCGGCGGGCCAAATCGTTGCACGACAAGCTGCTCGCTGAAGACGGCGCGGACGACCCGTTGTACGCGATGGACTGGGTCAGCCTGTACGCGCTCGCGGTCAACGAGGAAAACGCCGCGGGCGGTCGCGTGGTCACTGCTCCGACCAACGGCGCGGCGGGGATCATCCCGGCGGTTTTGCACTACTACCAACGGTTTGTGCGCGGATCTTCGGACGACGGCATCGTCACCTTCCTGCTCACCGCGGGAGCGATCGGCTCGATCCTCAAGCAGACCGGCTCGATCTCGGGCGCCGAGGTCGGCTGCCAGGGCGAGGTCGGTTCGGCCTCGGCGATGGCTGCTGCCGGATTGACGGAGGTCCTGGGCGGGTCGCCTGCTCAGGTCGAGAACGCGGCCGAGATCGGGGTCGAACACCACCTCGGCTTGACGTGCGACCCGGTCGGCGGGCTGGTGCAGATCCCGTGCATCGAGCGCAACGCGGTCGGCGCGTCGAAGGCGATCCATGCGGCCCGAATGGCGATGCGCGGCGACGGCAGCCACGTGGTGACGCTGGACAAGGCGATCAAGACCATGCGCGAGACCGGCGCGGACATGTCGGTGAAGTACAAGGAGACCGCGCGCGGCGGACTCGCCGTGAACGTCATCGAGTGCTGATTTTCGGTCCGTGAAGGACTCCTTGAGGGAATCAGATTCCCTCAAGGAGTCCTTCACGGCGTTTCGGGGTGGCGAGGCGCAGGCCCAGTTCCATCAGCCACCAGCCGAGTCGTTGCCGGGCGGGCTCGCGTCTTATCGGCGTAGAGCGCACCCCCGCGGCAAGCAATTCGTCTTGCCGGGCGGCGGCGTATTCGGGCAGGAACGGGTGCATCAGGATTCCCCCTCTGGCATGGTTTCGGCGGACGAGCGCGGGAACGCCGCCCACTGCGTGATCACCGACTCGTCGCCGGGGCGGGCCGGGCGGCGGTAGCGCTCGATCACCGCCTCGATTTCGTCGATCATCTGGCGGGTTTCGGCCACCGTGAGAGGCAGCATGGTGCTGCTCAGCGTCGAGCTGTCGCGCCATTCGTGGGCCCAGCGCGGCAGTTCGGCGACGAACCGCGATTGTTCGCGATAGCGCTGATCCACGTGGTGGTGCAGGAAAGCCATGAGCGATCCGGCCATCTCCGGCTGGTGCACGAAGTCCGCCGCGCTCATCCGGGTCGAATCCTGCGCCGCTTTCCACCAGCGTTCGCGCTTCGAGCCCCGGCCGGAATCCTCCACGACCAACCCGGTTTCGGCGAGTTGCCGCAGGTGCCACGACGTGGTGCCGGAGCTTTCCCCGACGCGTTTGGCCAGCCCGGTCGCGGTGGCCGGGCCGTCGAGGGTCAGCAGGTCCAGCAGTTCCATCCGCAGCGGATGCGCCAGCGCGCGCAGGGTTTGCGCGTCGATCTGGCGAGTGCGGCGTGCGTCGGGCATGCCTCGTACTCTAGACCGCAGAGAACTCTTTGCAAAGACTTCTCTGCAATCAGGCAGCATAGAATCGGACAGGTGGAGTCGACCTCGGTGGTGAGCGCGAACGCGGCCCTGTTCCGGCCGGTGCGGGCCGGGAACGCCTTCGAGGAGACCGTCGAGCGGCTGTTGCAGGCGATCCGGCTCGGCGTCGTCGGCGCGGGGGACCGGCTGCCGTCGGAACGCGAGCTGGCCGAACGGCTCGGGGTCAGCCGCGTGACGCTGCGGGAGGCGATTCGCGCGCTGGCCGACGCGGGCTACGTCGAGTCGCGGCGCGGGCGGTACGGCGGCACGTTCGTGAACGAGAAACTGCCGGAGCCCGCGGAACGCGCGGTCGGCGAGGTGGACGCGGCCGGGCTGGAAGACGCGCTGTGCCTGCGCCACGTGCTGGAGACCGGTGCCGCGGAGGCGGCCGCGGCGCGCACGTTGAGCCCGGCCGATCGGCAGCATCTGACCGGCACGCTCGCGGAAGCGGCGGCGGCCGATCTCGCCGACTACCGGCGCAAGGATTCGCGGCTGCACCTGGCGATCGCCGAGGTCACCGCGTCCGCGTCGCTGACCAGCACGGTCGCCGACGCGCGCACGAGGGTCAACCAGCTGCTGGACCGGATCCCGCTGCTCGAACCCAACCTGGAGCATTCGAACGCGCAGCACGAGGCGATCGTCGACGCGATCCTGGCCGGCGATCCGGTGGCCGCGCGGCAGGCGATGGCCGAGCACATCGAGGGCACGGCGTCGCTGTTGCGCGCCTTCCTCTCGTGATCAATTCACGGACTCGGCAGAACCTTGCCACTGGTTCAGCCGTCCTCCATTCGTGGAGTCAGCCCCGGAGAGTGACCAATCCGTTGGTGTCCGCCGCACGTGGCGCCGCATCCGCAGGGGTGCGTACTACCTGACCGGATTCGCGGTCGGCGTGCCGCTGATCGCGTTCTGGATCGCCTACCTGCTGCTGGACGTGCGCAGCCCGCAGGACGTCCTCGCCTCGCTCGGCAAAACCGTCACGCTGAAGTACGCCGACGGCAGCGAACTGCTGCGCGTCGTGCCGGCGGGCGGCGACCGCCGGTACGTGCCGTTCGACCAGATCCCGCAGAAGCTGCGCGACGCGATCGTCGCCACCGAGGACCCGACGTTCTGGGAAAACTCCGGTTTCGACCCGACCGGCATCGGCCGCGCGTTCCTGACCGGCGTCGGCGGCGGGTCCGGGATCACGCAGCAGTACATCAAGAAATCGACCGGCGACGAGGATTCGACGCTCTCCCGGAAAATGCAGGAACTCGTGCTCGCCACGAAGATCACCCAGGAGCAGAGCAAGGAACAGATCTTCGAGAGCTACGTCAACATCATCTCCTTCGGCCGCAACACTTTCGGACCTGCCGCGGCGATGAACGCGTTCTTCGGCCGTCCGCTCGACAACAGCCTCACCTGGAGCGAGGCGGCGTTCCTGGCCGGGATGATCCAGTCGCCGTCGGTGCACGATCCGGCGGTGTCCGGCGACGAGCACGCGGCGAAACGGTGGCAGTACGTGCGCGACAAGCTGGTCGAACGCGGCTATGTGAAGAACGCCGACGGCATGGCTTATCCGGGCGCGGAGATCAAACCGCCCGCGGAGACGCGGGTGAGCCTGAGCTACGACCAGTACCACCTCAAACAGCGAGTGCTCACCGAACTGGAGACGGCCGGCTTCTCGCTTTCCCGGCTGCAGCAAGGAAATCTGACTGTCCAGACCACGCTGGACCCCGGCCTGCAGAACGCCGCGCACGCCGCGCTGGGCGACCGGTTGAAGGGCGAGCCAGCGGAATTGCGCGGCGCGCTGGTGGCGGTCGATCCGACGAACGGTGCGGTGCGCGCGTACGACGGCGGCAACAACGGCGTCCGGGATTACGCGGCAACCGGGCACGCGCTCGGCTCCGCGTTCTACCCGTTCACCGCGGCGGCCGGATTGAAAAACGGGATGTCGCTGGACGAGAAAGTGGCTGCTCCCCGGGAGATTCAGTACCTCGGCGAGAAATTCGACTATCCGCCGAAGTGCCCGCAATCGTGCACCTTGCGCAGCGCGTTGACCTCAGGCGCGGACACGCCGTTCATCACGGTCTCCAAGAAGATCGGCGTCGACGAGGTGAGCGCGGCGGCCCGTGCGGCGGGGATCCCGGACGAGGTGGACGGCGCGCCGACCATGCGCGAGCAGGACGGCGTCACGATCGGCTCGGGCATCGTCGTCGGCCGGTACCCGATGCGGCCGCTCGACGTGGCCGGAGCGTACGCGACCTACGCCGCCAACGGCACGCGCGCGCCGGTGCACCTGGTGGACAAGGTGCTCGACCGGTCCGGGAAAGTCGTGTGGCAGCACGAAAACCAGCCGGTCTCCGCCGTTCCGGAGCAGGTCGCGCAGGACGTGACTTCGGCGTTGCGGACGAGTTTGCCGGACGGTCGCGCGGCGGCCCTGCGCACCGGCGAGTTCGAGCGCGGCAACTCGCGCGACAACCAGGACGCCTGGGCAGTCGGCTACACGCCCCAACTGGCGACGGCGGTATGGCTGGGCTCCGACGACAACCGCAAGCTGCTCGACGGGGACGGCAAGAAGGTGACGGGTTCGTCGATCCCGGCGGACGTGTGGCGGTCGTTCATGGCCCGCTGAATCAGGCCGCCCGGCGGCTGACCTTCGGGATCACCATCGGGCTCCCGCTCTCCGGGCATTCCATCACCCGGCACGGCAGCTCGAAGATCCGCTCGACGTTCTCCGCCGTCACGACCTCCTCCGGCGTCCCGGTGGCCAGCACCTTCCCGTCGCGCATCGCGATCAGGTGGGTCGCGTACCGGGCCGCGTGGTTGAGGTCGTGCAGCACCGCGACGAGCGTGCGGCCCTGTTCGCTGTGCAGGGTCGCGCAGAGGTCGAGGATGTCGAGCTGGTGCGCGATGTCCAGGTACGTCGTCGGTTCGTCGAGCAGCAGCAGGTCGGTCTGCTGGGCCAGCGCCATCGCCATCCAGACGCGCTGGCGCTGCCCGCCGGACAGTTCGTCGACCATCCGCTCGGCGAGGTCGTCGACGCCGGTCGCGCGCATCGCATCGGCGACCACGGTCGCGTCCTCGCGGGACCATTGGCGCAGCAGTTTCTGGTGCGGGTACCGGCCGCGCGCGACGAGGTCGGACACGGTGATCCCGTCCGGCGCGATCGAGCTTTGCGGCAGCAGGCCGAGCCGTCGCGCGACCTCCTTCGCGCCGTAGCTGGAGATCACCTCGCCGTCCAGGTAGACCGAGCCCGCGCGCGGCTTGAGCATCCGGGCGAGCGCGCGCAGCAGCGTCGTCTTTCCGCAGGCGTTGGGGCCGACGATGACCGTGAACGACTTGTCCGGGATGACCACGCCGAGCCGTTCGGCGACCGTGCGGCCGTCGTAGGCCAGCGTCAGGTCCTCGGCGTGCAGGCGGGTGTCTTCGCGCGTCAGTGTCACACAGGTAAGGCTAACCTAGTGACCCCCGTTCGGGGAGTTCCGCGGGTCGCGTTAGCGACCAGTGACCGGCCGGTGCCATGATGCGTCCGGGAGAATCCCGGCAGAGCGAGGGTGGGATGGACGACTACCGCGTCGTCGCGGACGAACTCGCCGCCGACATCGAAGCCGGCCGGCTGCGCCCGGGCGACCGGCTGCCGCCGCAGCGCCGGTTCGCGCGCGACCGCGGCATCGCCGGGTCCACCGCGGCCCGCGTGTACGGCGAACTCGTCCGCCGCGGACTGGCGGTCGGCGAGGTGGGCCGGGGGACTTTCGTGCGCGCGGCGAAGCCCGGGCCCGAACCGGCGCTGTCCGAACCCGGCGACGCGCGCGTGGACCTCGAACTCAACTTCGCCGTCCTGCCAAGCCAATCGGCCAAACTGGCGCGAGCGCTCGAACCCGTCCTGCGCGCGGACGTCTTCACCGACGCCCTGCACCCACTCGGCGCGGCGGGCACGAAAGCGGTCCGCGAGGCGGCGGTCGCGATGCTCGCTCGCGGGTCGTGGACGCCGGATCCGGACCAGGTCCTGGTCGCGGGCAACGGGCGGCAGGGCATCGCGGCCGCGCTGGCCGCGTTCGTGCCGACCGGTGAGCGGCTGGCGGTCGAATCCCTGACGTATCCGGTGGTCAAAGCCGCGGCGACCCGGCTCGGCATCGAGCTGGTGCCGATCGAAACCGACGCGCACGGCCTGGTCCCGGCCGCACTCGCGGCGAGCGCCCCGGTGCGCGCGCTCTACGTCCAGCCGACCCTGCACAACCCGCTCGGCACCACGATGCCGCCGCCGCGCCGCGCCGAACTGGCCGAGACCGTCCGCGCGCTGGACCTGCCGGTGATCGAGGACGGCATCTACACGTTCCTCCGCCCGGACACCGAACCGCTCGCCGCGCTGATGCCGGAGCGCACGGTTTTCGTGGACAGCCTGTCGAAACGCGTCGCGCCCGGGCTCACGGCCGGGTTTCTCGTGGTGCCGCCGCCGTGGGTCCCGCGGCTGGCGAGCGCGATCCGGTCCGGCGGCTGGTCGGCGTCGCGGTTCTCCGTGGAAGCCGCGCGGCGATGGATCACCGGCGGCGTGCTGGCGGAGGTCGAAGCGGCGAAACGCGCGGACGCCCGGACGCGGGCGCGGATCGTCGCCGAACGGCTGGCGGGCTTCCAGGTGTGCGGCGACGCCTCGGCTTACCACCGGTGGTGGGTGCTGCCGGACCAGTGGCGGGCCGAGACCTTCGTGGCGGCCGCCGCTCGCCGGGGGATCGCGTTGTCCCCGGCGGCGGCGTTCTCGGTGGTGCCGGGGCACGCGCCGAACGCGGTGCGGATCGCGGTGTCCGCACCTTCCGAGGAGACGTTGGCGAGCGCGCTGGACGTGCTGGCCGGGCTGGCTTCCGGGTCGCCGGACGACCTGCTGGTGGACTCGTGAGTGTTCACGCCGGTTAGAACCGGCATGAGCACTCACGACCTCCTCAAGCCTTCCGCCGCCACACCAGCCGCGTCAGCGTCGCCGCGACACTCGCCGGGGCGGGCTGCCGGGGCAGCTTCCTGGCTTCCGGCGCGGATTCCGGCATCACCCGGTACACGAGGTGCGCGGCGAAGCGGGCGAGGTCCGGCGCGGCCAGCGTGGCCAGTTCCGCGGCCCGGCCCTCGGGCAGGCTCAGGATCTGCGGCCGCCGCTCGATCGCCTTCACCACCAGCGCCGCGGCGCGTTCCGGCGAACTCGCGGGCAGTCCGCGGTACGACCCGGTCGGCGCGATCATGTCGGTGCGCACCAACGGCATCCGGACCGAGGAGAACGTGACGCCGTCGGACAGCGTCTCGCGCCCGGCGGTCTGGCTGAACTCCTCGAGCGCGGCTTTCGAAGCCAGGTAAGCGGAAAACCGCGGGGTGTCGGTCTGGAGGCCTTGCGTGGTGACGTTGACGATGTGGCCGAACCGGCGTTCGGTCATCGACGGCAGCAGTCCGAGGATCAACCGCACGGGACCGAAGTAGTTGATGGCCATGGTGCGTTCGTAGTCGTGGAAGCGTTCTGTCGACAGCTGCACCGAGCGTCGGATGGAGCGTCCGGCGTTGTTCACCAACACGTCCACCGCACCATGGTCGGCGAGGACGGCCTTCACGAGACTGTCGACCGCGTCGCCGTCAGTGAGGTCGCACGGGTACGTCGCTGCTTCGCCGCCCGCTGCGGTGATTTCGCTACGCACGTCTTCGAGTTCTTCGGCACGGCGCGCGACGAGAAGCACCTTCGCGCCGCGACGCGCGACAGCCAGCGCGCTCGCGCGGCCAATGCCGGACGACGCACCGGTAATGAGGACAACGCGTCCTTCGATCCCTGGACGTCGAGCGTGGTCCGGGTCGAGATGCGCGCGCCAGTAGCGGTAAAGCGGTTCGGCGTAGTCGCGAAGCTCGGGAAGGTGGACGCCGCTGCCGTACAGCTCCGAAGTGGTGCGCGCGGTGTCGAACTCCACCTCCATGTTCAGGTGGGGGAGCACTTCGAGCGGAATGCCCAGCTCGGTCAACACTGCGGATCGCGTCGCACGTCCAGTCGGCAGACGGTCCACAGCGGTCGCGAGGCGGGACGCGGTGTTACGAAGCGGGCCTGACGGCACCGTCCTGCGTACGCGTGGCGCTCCGGCGACGCGGGCGAAGGCGTTGTAGACCTCGTGCAGCTTCTGCGGTCGCGGCGAAGCGAGGTGGTACGTACTGCCCGAAGGCGCTTCGCGGTGCATGAGGTATTCCATCGCGGAAACGACGTAGTCGACCGGGACGAGGTTGGTCGCGCCGAAGTCGGGCGCTACGAGCGGCAGCTGCCTCGGCAGCGCGGCGAGGCGCGAGATGGCGGGCAGGAAGTAGTACGGGCCGTCGATCTTGTCCATCTCGCCGGTGCGCGAATCGCCGACGACCGCCGAGGGCCGGTAGACGCGGAACGGCACGTCGGACTGTTCGCGGACCAGCTTCTCGGCCTCGAACTTCGTGGCGTGGTACGGGGAACTGAAGGACTGGCCGAGGTCGAAGTCCGCCTCGGTGAAACGGCCGGCGTGATCGCCCGCGACGGCGATGGACGAAACGTGGTGCAGCAGTCCCGCTCCGGCGGCCGCGGCGAAGGCGAGCAGGTTCCGGGTGCCCTCGACGTTCGCGGCCCGGTTCGCCGCGTCGTCTGCGGTGAAGTCGTAGATCGCGCCGAGGTGGACGACGTGGTCTGCCCCGTCGTAGCCGGCCGGGTCGAGGCCGAGCAGCGGTTCGGTGAGGTCGCCGACGGCGGGGACCAGGCGGTCGGCGTTCGGCCAGTCCCGCGCGAGCGCGGCCAGGCGGTCGCGCGAGGTGTTGCGGACGAGCACGTGGACGGCGGTCGTGTCCCGCCGGGCGAGCAACCGGGCGACCAGGCGCTTCCCGAGGAAGCCCGTCGCGCCCGTGACGAAGTAGGTGGTCATGGCCGGCACCTTTCGGGGTCTGCGGGTGCCGACTCTACCTACTCACGAGTAGGAACGGTAGTTGTCAGTCGGTTCCGGTCCGGCGCGCCGACGTCGCGGTGGCCACCACGGCGTCGCGCAGGGCCGCGCGCAGCCGGCCGACCTCCAGCGGGCCCAGCACCGCCGCCTCTCCCGGCGGCGCGACCAGGACGACCTTGTCGTCGCTGCTCACGAACACCGTCACGTCCCGCCGCCTGCCCGCCAGGTCCCGGCAGCCGACCGTCCACTCGTTCCGCTCCGTACTGTCGTCCCGCCCTGTCACGGCCCTCGCCCTCCGATCACGTACTGCCCGTGTCCTTCGTGCGGGGGTGGGACCGGCGGCTCCGGGGCGGCTTACGCCGGTTCACCCGAATTGCCTACTGGCCGGTTTTCCACGGGGTGTGACCAGCCGCGTACCGGAGTAGCGTCGGCGACCGCACGCCGCGGGCACTCGGGAGGACGGATGTCGGAACCTCGGAAAATCGTCGTCGTCGGATCCGGACTGGCCGGTGCCACTGCGGCAGCCACCGTCCGGGAACGCAGTTTCGACGGGGAAATCCTGCTGATCGGTGCTGATCCGCACCGGCCGTACGAGCTGCCGCCGTTGTCGAAAGCAGTGCTGCTCGGCAACGCCGACGAGCCCGACTGGGTGCGCGAAGAGGGCTACTGGAGCGAGAACGACATCAAGCTGCTCTCCGGCACCACTGCGACCCGCGTCGAACTGGGCGCCCGCCTCGTCCTCGACGACGCGGGCGGCGAACACCGATACGACCGTCTGGTCTTAGCGACCGGCTCGCGTCCGCGGACGCTGAAGGTGCCCGGCGGTGACCTGCCCGGCCTGTACACGCTTCGCACTCTCGACGACGCACTGCGGCTGCGTGAGGCCTTCGAAGCAGCGAAACGCGTACTGATCGTCGGCGCGGGCTGGATAGGTACCGAAGCCGCCGCTGCCGCGCGTACGCACGGTGCCGAGGTGACTGTGGTCGCTCCGGAGAAGCTGCCCCTCGCCAACGTCCTCGGGGACGAAGTGGCCAGAGCGTTCTACCGTCTGCATGAAGAACACGGTGTGCAGTGGCGTCTCGGCGAAGGCGTCGCAGCGATCACCGGCGACACCTCAGCGACCGGCGTCCGACTGCCGAGCGGCGAAGAGCTGTACGCCGACGTCGTGCTCATCGCCGTCAGCGCGGCCCCTTGCGTCGAGCTGGCGCACGCTGCCGGTCTTGAACTGGCGGACGACGGTGGTGTCGATGTCGACGCAGGTCTGCGTACAGCGGCACCTGACGTGTACGCGATCGGTGACATCGCTTCGCAGTTCCATCCGCGCTACGGCCGCCGCGTACGCGTCGAGCACTGGGCGACAGCGCGTACGCAGGGCGAGCACGTCGCGGCCAACCTCTTTGGTGCGAACGAGCCGTACTTAAACAGCCCTTACTTCTTCTCCGACCAGTACGACCCAGACCGCGGTGGCCCGGCCATCGGCTGCGAATACCGCGGCCTGCCTGTGTTGGACCGCGACCGCGTGGTGGTGCGCGGCGACCTCGAGTCCTACGACTTCACGGCGTTCTGGGTGACCCCGGACAACGAGGTTTCGGCGGCGATGAACGTCAACCAGTGGGACGACGGGGACGCGTTGCAGAAGCTGGTCGACGAACGCATCGCGGTCACCGACGACCAGCTGAGGAGCGGAAACCTCGCCGAGTTGGGCTGACCGTCAGCGTCGCGAACGACAGCAAGGCGAGCACCCCGAACCCGGCCATCACGGCGGTCATCGGAACCGCCGTGCCCGGCCCGCCGAGCCCGACCAGCGGCGTCGCGATCCCGCCGATCGCGAACTGCAGCACGCCCAGCAGCGCGGACGCCGACCCCGCCGTGCGCGCGTGCCCGGCGAGCGCGAGCGAACTGGCGTTCGGATTGATGATTCCGATGCAGGAAACCATGAGCAGCAGCGGAATCAGCAATGCTGGCAACGGAAGTCGCAGGGTCGCCGCGGCCAGCGTCGCGAGGCCGGACAGTGTGGACACCGTCACCCCGGCGCGCAGGAGCGCCCGTTCGGGGAACCGGCCGACGAGCCAGCCGTTGAGCTGCCCGGCGAGCACGATGCCGACCCCGTTGAGCCCGAAGACGACGCTGTATTCCTGCGGACTCAGGCGGTAAACGTCCTGCAGCGCGAACGACGAACCGGAGATGTACGCGAACAGTGCGGCGAAGTTCAGCCCCGCGGTGAGCGCGTAGCCGAGGAACGTGTGGTCGGTGAGGAGCCGTCCGTACGTGCGAAGCACCCCGCGTAGCCGCGCCGGATGCCGACGCTCGACCGGCAACGGCTCCGGCAGCGCGAACGCGACCGCGGCGAGCAGCAGGGCACCGAAGCCGGTGAGGACGACGAACACGCCTCGCCAGGACGTGAACGTGAGCAGTTGACCGCCGAGCACCGGAGCGAGGATCGGCGCGAGACCGTTGACGAGCAGGAGAAGCGAGAAGAACTTCGTCATCGCCGTGCCGGTGTAAAGGTCGCGAACGGTCGCGCGAGCGATCACGATCCCCGCCGCCGCACCGAGCGCCTGCACACTCCGCGCGGCGATCAGCAGCTCAACGCCCGGACTCGCCGCCGCCGCGACCGACCCGGCGATGTACAGCCCCAGGCCGACCAGCAACGGCCGCCGCCGCCCGAACGAATCCGACAACGGCCCGGCGACGATCTGCCCGACCGCGAGCCCGACGACGAACGCGGTGAGCGTCAGCTGGACGGTGGTGTCGGAGGCCTGGAAGTCGCCCGCCATCCGGGGGAGGGCGGGGAGGTACATGTCGATGGAGAGAGGCCCGAAGGCGGAGAGGCCGCCGAGAATGAGAAGCCGCCGGATCTTGCCCTGCCGGGGTGCTCGGGGAGGCTGGCCGAGTGTTCTGCGGCGGGGTGCTTCGTGCTGGCCGCGGCAGAGTCGGGTGCAGGCTGGTCTGGCGGGTCGTTTGGTGCGAAGTGCTCGGTTGTCGGATGATCCGGCGCGGAATGATCGGATGCATTCGAGCGCTGCGGAGGGGTTGCCGCCCACGGCCTTTCCCGATCAGCGGCACCCAAGCCGACGGTCGGTCTGCCTGCGGCGCCGTGCCCCCGCTCGTCCTCCGTGCCCTCAACGGCACTGCTCGCGCTGCCTTCCCCGTCTTCGTACGGCGCACGCCCGTCCGGCTCTGTCGCCTCTCCTGGTCCCATCCGCGCCGCACCGTCTCCTTCGTCGTGGCGGGACCTCCCCGCCACGACGAGTGTCCGTTATCCGCCTGCCAACCCGGTGATCGGATCAATTTCCGCACCAAATCCCGCTTCCCTCTAGATCTGCCGCCCTCCGGTGCGCTATACATCGGATGTATCGCGAGAACGGTGTCGAGAGAGGGGTTCGTCCGTGCGGTTTGTGCGTCTCGGGGCAGCGGGGGCTGAGCGTCCGTTCGTCCGTGCCGGTGACGGCACCCTCCACGACCTCTCCGGGGTCACGCCGGACATCGACGGCGCGTTCCTCGCCGGCGACGGACCGGCCAAGGCCGCGCGGGCGCTCGAAGCCGGGGAACTGCCGGTCGCCGACGGGGCCGGGCTGCGGGTCGGCGCGCCGATCGCCGCGCCGGGCAAGATCGTCTGCATCGGCATGAACTACCGCCGCCACGCCGAGGAAACCGGCGCGGCCGTGCCGGCCGAACCGGTGCTGTTCATGAAAGCCCCGGACGTGATGGTCGGACCGTTCGACGAGGTGCTCGTCCCGCGCGGCTCGACGGCCACCGACTGGGAGGTCGAACTCGGCGTCGTCATCGGGAAAACCGCGCGCTACCTGGAAAGCGCGGACGAAGCGCTGGCGCACGTCGCCGGGTACGTCGTGTCCAACGACGTCTCCGAGCGCGATTTCCAGCTGAACCGCGGCGGCCAGTGGGACAAGGGCAAGAACTGCGAGACCTTCAACCCGCTCGGCCCGGAGCTGGTGACCGCCGACGAGATCCCGGACCCGCAGGCGCTCGGCCTGCGTACGTGGGTCAACGGCGAAAAGGTGCAGGATTCGTCCACAAAGGACATGGTGTTCGGCGTCGCCGAGATCATCCGCTACCTGAGCCAGTTCATGGTGCTGCGCCCCGGCGACCTGATCAACACGGGAACCCCCGAGGGCGTCGCGCTCGGGCAGCCCGAGCCGAAACCGTACCTGCGCGCGGGCGACGTCGTCGAGCTGGAAATCGACGGCCTCGGCAAGCAGCGCCAGACCTTCGGGCAGGCCTGACATGGCGAAAATCGTGGCCATGGAGGTCCGGGACGTCCGCTTCCCGACGTCGCGCGACCTCGACGGTTCGGACGCGATGAACCCGGACCCGGACTATTCGGCGGCTTATGTCGAGCTGCACACCGACGCCGGACCGGACGGGTACGGTCTCGCCTTCACCATCGGCCGCGGCAACGACGTGCAGGCCGCCGCGATCCGCGCGCTCGCGCCGCACGTCGTCGGCCGCGAGGTGCCCGAGGACGCGGAAGCGCTCGGCGCGCTCTCGCGGGCTCTGGTCGGCGACTCGCAATTCCGTTGGCTGGGACCGGAAAAAGGCGTGGCGCACATGGCGATCGGCGCGATCGTCAACGCCGCGTGGGACCTCGCCGCGCGCCGCGCCGGACTGCCGCTGTGGAAGTTCGCGTCGCGGATGACGCCCGAGGAGCTGGTGTCCCTTGTGGACTTCCGCTACCTTTCCGACGCGCTGACCGAACAGGAAGCGCTCGACATTCTGCGCGCTGCTGAACCCGGCCGGGCCGAGCGGACCGCTCGGCTCGAAGCGGAGGGCTACCGCGCGTACAGCACGTCGGCGGGCTGGCTCGGCTACTCCGACGCGAAACTGGTGCGGCTGGCGGAACAGGCGGTCGCGGACGGTTTCGAGATGATCAAGCTGAAGGTCGGCGGGAATCTCGAGGGCGATGTCCGGCGGATGAAGCTGGCTCGCGAGACTGTGGGCGCGGACATCCGGATCGCGGTCGACGCGAACCAGCGCTGGGACGTCGCGACGGCAGTGTCGTGGATGACCGCGCTGGCCCCGTTCGATCCATATTGGATTGAAGAACCGACCTCGCCGGATGACGTCCTCGGCCACGCGGCCATCGCGAAGGCGCTCGCACCGATCAAGGTCGCCACCGGCGAACACGTGCAGAACCGCGTGGTGTTCAAGCAATTGCTGCAGGCCAGTGCGATCGATGTGCTGCAGCTGGACGCTGCCCGCGTCGGAGGCGTGAACGAGAACCTCGCGATTCTGTTGCTGGCAGCAAAATTCGGTGTTCCGGTGTGTCCGCACGCCGGCGGGGTCGGACTGTGCGAGCTGGTGCGGCATCTGTCCATGTTCGACTTCGTGGCAGTGTCCGGTTCGGACAGCGACCGCTCCATCGAATGGGTCGACCACCTGCACGACCACTTCACCGACCCGGCTGTCGTGCGCGACGGCCGCTACCTCGCTCCGACCGCACCGGGCTTTTCCGCGCGCATGCATGACGCTACGCTGCGCCGGTTCAGCTTCCCGGACGGTCCTGAATGGACGGAGAACGCGCAGTGAGCGAATTCGACGGCCTGGTCGCCGCGGTCACCGGCGGCGCTTCGGGAATCGGCCTGGCCACGGCGAACCTGCTGGCCCAGCGCGGCGCGCGGGTGACCGTGCTCGACCTCAAAACCGACGAGGTGCCCGAGCCGCTGGCCGGATTCCGCTGCGACGTGACGTCCGACGCCGAGGTCCGCGCCGCCATCGACGCGGTGGCCGAGCGCTTCGGAAGGCTCGACATCCTGGTCAACAACGCGGGCATCGGCGCGCAGGGCGACGTCACCGCGAACGACGACGACGAATGGCATCGCGCGTACGACGTGAACGTCGTCGGCATGGTGCGCACGGCACGCGCTGCCTTGCCGCACTTGAAAAACTCGCCTGCCGCGGCGGTCGTGAACACCTGCTCGATCGCCGCCTGGGCCGGGCTGCCCGCACGGGCGCTGTACTCGGCCACGAAGGGCGCGGTGCTGTCGCTGACCCTCGCGATGGCCACCGATCACCTGCCGGACCGGATCCGCGTCAACTGCGTGTGCCCCGGCACCGCGGACACCCCGTGGGTCGGCAGGCTGCTCGACACCGCCGCGGACCCCTCGGCGGAGCGGAAGGCGCTCGCCGCCCGCCAGCCGATGGGGAGGCTGGTCACCGCGGACGAGGTCGCGAACGCGATCGCGTACCTGGCCAGCCCGCTCTCGGCATCGACTACCGGCACCGCGCTCGCGGTGGACGGCGGCATGTACGGCCTGCGCCCGCGCGGACCCGTGCAGAACTGATCTGCTCAGCCAAGAAGGCCTGTCATCAAGGAGGATGCGGTGCGTACGAAGGTGATCCGGCTGGCCGCCGCGGTGGCCGCCTGCGGTTTGGTGCTCGGTGCGTGCGGGTCCACTAAGGACAAACCGGCGGCCGCGGCCAGCGGCGGCGGCACCGGCAAAGTGGGGGCGACGCTGCCCCTGCTGACCTCGCCGTTCTGGCAGGCCTACAACAAATACGTGCCGCAGATGGCCAAGGAGCAGGGCCTCGACGCGCTGCCCACGGTGAACGCCGACAGCGATCCGGCGAAGCTCATCACCGACATCGGCACGCTGCTCAGCCAGGGCGTGAAGGGGCTCGTCGTCACGCCGCTCGACTCGGCCGCGGTCGTCGCCGGGCTGAAGCAGGCCGAAAACAAGGGCGTTCCGGTGGTCGCGGTGGACGTCGCGCCGGAAAGCGGCAAGGTCGCGATGGTGGTGCGCGCGGACAACAAGGCGTACGGGACCAAGGCGTGCGAGGAAATCGGCAAGCGCGTGAAGAGCGGCAAGGTCGTGCAGGTGATGGGCGACCTCGCGTCGGTCAACGGCCGCGACCGGTCGGCGGCGTTCCGCGAGTGCATGAAGCAGAAGTACCCGGACGTCAAGGTGCTCGAGGTCGCCGCCGAGTGGAAGGCGGACAAGGCGTCGTCCGGTTTGGACAGCCTGCTGACCGCGAACCCGGACATCAAGGGCGTGTACATGCAGGCGGGCGGCGTCTACCTCGCGCCGACCGAACAGGCGCTCAAGCGCAAGAACCTGTTCTTCCCGGTCGGCGACCCGAAGCACGTGGTGCTGGTGAGCAACGACGGCATCCCGCAGGAACTCGCCGCGATCCGCAACGGCGAACTGGACGCGACGGTTTCGCAGCCCGCCGACGCCTACGCCAAGTACGGCATGTACTGGCTCAAGAAGGCGATGGCGGGCGAGACGTTCAAGCCCGGCCCGACCGACCACGACTCCACGATCGTCGAGATCAGCCCCGGCATCCTGGAAGACCAGCTGCCCGCGCCGGTCGTGACCAAGGACAACGTGGACGACAAAGCGTTGTGGGGTAACAACCTGTGAGCGCGCCGGTAGTGCAGGCGGACGGCGTCGGGAAGCGGTACGGGCCCACCGTCGCGCTGCACGACGTCAGCCTCACCGTGCGGCCCGGCGAGTCGCACGCGCTCGTCGGCCGCAACGGGGCGGGCAAGTCCACGCTGGTGTCCATCCTCACTGGACTGTCCGAAACGGACACCGGCAGCGTTTCCTTCGGCGGTGTACCGGCACCTTCCTTGTCCAAACAGGACGACTGGAAGGCGCGCGTCGCGTGCGTGTACCAGCACGCGATGGTCGTGCCGCAGCTGACGGTCGCGGAGAATCTGTTCCTGAACCGGCAGGCCCAGGGCGACTTCGCGATCGGCTGGAAGAAACTGCGCCGCCAGGCGCGAGAACTGTTGGACTCGTGGGACGTACAGGTCGATGTGGACACTCCGGCGGGCGATCTGTCCGTTGAGGACCGGCAGTTCGTCGAGATCGCTCGTGCGCTGAGTTACGGTGCCCGGTTCATCGTGCTGGACGAACCGACCGCGCAGCTGGACAGCCAGGCCATCGAGCGGCTTTTCGAGCGCATGCGGCAGATGCAGGAGAACGGCGTCACCTTCCTGTTCATTTCGCATCACCTGCACGAGGTTTACGAGGTGTGCCAAGCGGTTACCGTCCTGCGCGACGCTCGGCACGTGCTCACCGCGCCCGTGGAGGAGGTCAGCCGCGCGGCGCTGGTTGACGCGATGACAGGGGAGCAGGGCGGCCTGGCTGTGCGTGACGCAGCCACCCGCGACCCGCTCGCGGTGGACGCCGAAGAGGTGCTCGCCGTCGACGACTTGTCCGGCGACGGCTTCCACGACGTCTCCCTGCGAGTACACCGCGGCGAGGTCGTCGGGCTCGCGGGAAGCAACGCGAGCGGCAAACACCAGGTGGCCGAGACGGTCTACGGCCTGCGCAAACCCACCTCGGGAACCGTTGCGGTGGACGGAAAACGCCTGCCGGCCGGCGACATTCCCGCGGCTCTGCGCGCAGGCATCGGCTGCGTCCCCCGGGACCGGCACCACGAGGGCCTCGTGCTGGAACACTCCATTATGGACAACGCGACCCTGTCCGTGCTCGACCGGATGGGCCCCGGCGGCCTGGCGTCGCCGAAGGTACGCCGCGAACGCGGATCGCGCGCGTTGACCGACTACGACATCGTGGCGGCGAGCCCGGACCAGCCGGTTTCGGATCTGTCCGGCGGGAACCAGCAGAAAGTCGTGCTCGCGAGGGCACTGGAGAGCGACCCGCGCGTGGTGGTGCTGATCAATCCCACCGCCGGGGTGGATGTGAAGTCGAAGGAGGCCCTGCTCGCGGTCGTGGACCGGGTGCGGGCCGAGGGGAAGGCGGTGCTGCTCGTGAGCGACGAGCTGGACGACCTGCGCCTGGCCGACCGGGTGCTGGTCCTGCGCGCCGGCGAGGTGGCCGCCGTTCACCAGGCCGGCTGGTCCGACGGGGACCTGGTGGCGGATATCGAAGGAGTCGGGCTCCATGACTGACCTGATGAGCGACCCGCAGACGGCGCTGCCCGCGGTGCGCCCGAAGCGCCGGAAGTCGGCGTGGCTGCGCGAACTGGCGCTGCTGCCCGCGCTCGTGGTGGTGTTCGTGATCGGCGGGCTGATCAGCGACACGTTCTTCACCTTCGACAACATCATCAGCATTCTGTCCGCGGCGGCCGCGCTGTCGCTGGTCGTGCTGGGCGAATCGCTGGTGCTGCTGACCGGCAAGTTCGACCTGTCGCTGGAATCCACGATGGGCATCGCCCCCGCGATCGGCGCGATGCTGGTCATCCCCGCGGCGTCCTCCGGCTTCGGCACCGAATGGCCCTCGGCGCTCGGCCTGGTGGCGATCCCGGTGGTGGGCGCCTTGATCGGCTTCGTGAACGGCTTCCTGATCGTGAAGCTGAAGCTGAACGCGTTCATCGTGACCCTCGCGATGCTGACGGTCCTGCGCGGAACCCAGATCGGCACGACGAACGGCAAGACGCTGTTCGACCAGCTGGACGCGTTCACCGCCTTGGCGACAACGACGTTCGCCGGCCTGCCGATGTCAGTCTGGCTCGCGGCGGTGCTCTTCGTGGTGTTCGGGCTGGGCCTGCGCTACCACCGAGTCGGCCGCTCGCTGTACGCAATCGGCGGCAACCGCGAAGCCGCCCGGGCCGCGGGCATCCGGGTGGACCGAATCTCGTGGGTGGTCTTCGTGGTGGCCGGAGTCCTGGCTGCCATCGGCGGCCTGGCCTACACCGGCTACGTCGGCGCCCTGGGCGCCGACCAGGGCGACGGCTTGATCCTGCAGGTCTTCGCCGCGGCAGTCATCGGCGGCGTCTCCCTGGACGGCGGACGAGGCACGCTGGTCGGCGCGCTGACCGGGGTGCTGCTGCTGCAGTCGGTGGACAGCCTGCTGCGCATCGCCCAGGTCCCCGCGGAATGGCTCAAGGCGATTTACGGGGGGATTATTTTGATCGCCTTGATCATCAGCCGGTACGCCGGCGGAAAGCCCCAGACCTGATCGGTGGAGTTTCGGTGATCATCCGACCTTCTGTGCGCACGGGTTCGGGCTGGGGCTCGGGCGGGTTGACGGTCGGCCGGTGGACTGGCGGGGTTGCTCCGGGCGGCTTGGTCGGCCGATGGGTTGGCCCTGGTGGCCCTGGTGGGTCGTGGGCTGGTGCGGTGATTGGCCCGTCGGCTGGCGTGGTTGGTCCGGGTGGGTCGCGGGCCGGAGCGGTGGCTGGCCGATCGGCTGGTGCGGTCGGCTTGGGTGAGTCGTGGGCTGGTGCGGTGGTTGGCTGGTGGGCTGGCGTGGTTGGTCCGGGTGGGTTGTGGGCTGGCGCGGTCGGTCTGGACGGCTCGGTGTCCGATCCAGTGGATGCCATCGTGAGGAGGTCCGTGAAGAGCCCCGTCATCCCGCCAGCCTGCGGACGCGCGCTCTACGCTTCCACCGAGCGCGTGCGACGGGTCCTTTCGCCTCTCCGGGCGCGGCACTCGACGGCCCCCTCCGCACGATCGACGCGAAAGTCCCCCTCGCTCCAGCTATGTGCGAGGTGCGGGTCCCTTCGCTTCGAACGTCATGACGTGAAGGGCCCCTTCGCTCCAACCGGGCGGGCGCCAAAGTCCCTGTCCCGCCGATCGAGCGCCAGCGAGGGGCCCCTTCACTCCGATCACCAAGGAATGAGGGGACCCCTCACCACAACAAGTTCAGGAACCGTCGCGGCTGTCCGTTCAGGGCTGCCGTCGGTGTCGGTTCGGGGACAGTCGTGGTTGGCCGTTCGGGGGCTGCTGCCGGTGTCTGTTGGGGGACGGTCGCGGGTGTCCGTTCAGGGGCTGCCGTCGGTGTCGGTTCGGGGACAGTCGTGATTGTCCGCTCAGGAGCTGCTGCCGGTGTCTGTTGGGGGACGGTCGCGGGTGTCCGTTCAGGGGCTGCCGTCGCTGTCGGTTCGGAGACAGTCGTGATTGTCCGCTCAGGAGCTGCTGCCGGTGTCTGTTGGGGGACGGTCGCGGGTGTCCGTTCAGGGGCTGCCGTCGCTGTCGGTTCGGAGACAGTCGTGGTTGGCCGTTCAGGGGCTGCTGCCGGTATCCGTTCGGGGACGGTCGTGGTCGCCCGTTCAGGAACCGCGGCCGCTGTCCGCACAGAGTCCGCTGCCGATGTCCGCTCAGCAACCGTCGCGACTGCCCCCTGTGGGGCCGCCGCCGCGGTCCGGTCAGGGTCCGCCGTCGGTGTCCGCTTGGGAAGCGGCGTTGTTCAGTCAGGAGGCGGCGGGTTCGGCCTCATCGCCAGGCGCGTCGTCTTCAACCAGGGTGCTTCGCAGCCACTGCTCCACTCCGGCGACGTGCACCGTCGCCCACGAGCGGGCCAGTTCTGGTTCCCGCGCGGCGATCGCGTCGTAGATCGCGGCGTGTTGTTCCCTGGTTCGGGCCACCGCGCCTTCCTGGGTGAGGCCGCGCCAGATCCGGGCTCGCGCGGTCGGGCCGGAGAGGCTATCGAGCAGCGAGCACAGCACCGGATTGCCCGAGCCGTCCGCGATTTTGCGGTGGAACTGCAGGTCGTTGGCCACGAGCGCTTCGACGGTCGGCGATTCCTCCAGTTCGCCGAGCAGCGCGCCGAGTTCGGCGACGTCCTCGTCGCGCATGTGCAGCGCCGCCATCGCGGTGGCCGCTGGCTCCAGAATCCGCCGCACGGCAAGGAAATCGAGCACGGTGTCGTCGCGGTGGAAGTCGACGACGAAGGTCATCGCGTCGAGCAGCAGGTTCGGTTCCAGGCTGGTGACGTACGTGCCGTCGCCCTGGCGGACGTCCAGCACCCGGATCAGGCACAGCGCCTTCACCGCTTCCCTCAGCGAACTGCGGGAAAGCCCCAGCCGCTGCGCGAGCTCGGCCTCCTTGGGGAGCCGGTCGCCCGGGGCCAGCTCGCCCGAAATGATCATGTCCTTGATCTTGTCGATCGCGACATCGGTGACGGGCATCGGGACCGCCCTCCCTGCAGAGACCTCGGATGTTTACCCCCTACAGCGTGCCACGACTCCCGTCAGGAGGAACGATGACCCACGGCCCGGCGCCGCAAACGGTCGCCTTGCGCACCCGGCTCAAGCCCGGAACGGAGAAAATCTACGAGGAGGTGCACGCGGTGATCCCGCAGGACCTGGACGCCGCCCTGCGCCGCGCCGGCGTGCGGTCGTGGCGGATCTGGCGCGACGGTCTCGACCTGTTCCACTTCGTCGAGGTCGACGATTTCGAGCAAATGCGCGCGAAGCTCGCCGACGACCCGGCCGACATCGCGTGGCAGAAACGGATCAACGAACTGCTTGATCCCGACCATGCCGACGTCGCGCACGGCCTCGGGTTGGTATGGCAACTCCCGGCGGAGGCGTGACCGTGGACCTTCCTCCGCTGGGTCTCGGCGGCGCGCAGCTGGGCAACCTCTACCACGCGGTGCCGGACGAAACCGCCGCGGCGAGCGTGCGGCGGGCGTGGGACGAGGGGATCCGTTATTTCGACACCGCGCCGCACTACGGGCTCGGGCTGTCCGAACGTCGGCTCGGCGCTGCGCTGGCGGCGTATCCACGCGACGAATATGTCTTGTCCACAAAAGTCGGCCGAGTGCTGGAACCGCGCGCGGCGGCTCCCGGAGAACGCGACGACCAGGGCTTCGACGTCCCCGCGACTTACCGGCGCCGGTGGGATTTCAGCCGCGACGGGGTGTTGCGATCGCTGGAATCGAGCCTGAACTGGCTGGGTCTCGACCGCATCGATCTCGTGTACGTGCACGATCCGGACGATCATTTCGAAGAAGCGGTTTCGGGCGCGTTTCCGGCGTTGCTGGAGTTGCGGGAGCAGGGTGTCGTGCGGGCGATCGGAGCCGGGATGAACCAGGCGCCGATGCTGGCGGAATTCGTGCGCCGGTTCGATCTCGACCACGTCCTGATGGCCGGCCGCTACACCCTCCTGAACCAGCCGGCGTTGGACGAGCTGTTGCCGCTGTGCGTCGAACGCGGCGTCGGCGTGGTGGCGGGCGGGGTGTTCAACGGTGGAATCCTCGCCACTGAACAACCCGGTGCTATTTACGACTACGCGGCCGCGCCCGCGGAGCTCGTGGAAAAGGCGCAGAAGATCGCGGAAATCTGTGCGCGACACGGTGTTTCACTTCCCGAGGCCGCGCTCGCGTTGCCGCGCACGCATCCAGCGGTGGTGTCGGTGGTCGTCGGTGCGCACGACGCCGAACAGGTGTCGCTGAACGTTCGCCGGGCAGCGGCGAATATCCCGGCCGTACTGTGGGACGACCTCGCCGACGCCGGACTGTTGCGGTCGGCCGCCCGCCCCGTCGTGTCCGGAGGAGCCCAGTGATCGATTCGCATCACCACTTGTGGGATCCCGCGCGCCGCGAGTACCCGTGGATGTCCGGCGAAGCGCTGGCACCGATCCGCAAGCCGTACACCGTCGACGACCTGCGCACGGTGACCACCGCGGCGGGCGTCCACGCCACCGTGCTGGTGCAGACCGTCTCGGACGAGGCGGAAACCGAGGAATTCCTCGCCACGGCCGCGTCCGAACCGCTGGTGGCCGGCGTCGTCGGCTGGGTCGACCTCGCCGCCCCGGACGTGGCCGACCGGCTCGCGCGGCTGCGCGAACTGGGCCCGCTGGTCGGCATCCGGCACCAGGTCGAGGACGAACCGGACCCGGATTGGCTGCTGCGTCCGGAAATCCTGCGCGGCCTGACCGCGGTCGGCGCCGCGGGCCTGGTCTACGACCTGCTCGTGGCACCGGCGCAGCTCGCGGCTGCCCGGCAGGTCGCCGAACGCTTGCCGGACCTGCGGCTGGTCCTCGACCACGCCGCGAAACCTGGCATCGCAGCAGGCGAATGGCAGCCGTGGGCGGGCGGCGTGGCGTCGCTGGCCGCGCACGACAACGTGCACTGCAAGCTGTCCGGCTTGGTGACGGAAGCCGACTGGCGCGAATGGCAGGTGGGCCATCTGCGCCGCTACGCAGACCACGTTTTCGAGTCGTTCGGCGCGAACAGGGTCATGTTCGGCTCCGACTGGCCAGTGTGCGAACTGGCGGCAGCATACGAAGTCGTACTGGACGCGGCGGTGTCGCTGACCGGTGTGCTGAGCGACCCGGAACGGCTGGAGGTCTTCGAGCGCACGACGGCACGGGTATATGAGCTGAAAAATACGGCGGGTTAACTCCAGAATGCCGTGCGTGACGGAGCCTGTCGACCTATTTGGCGTTCCGCGGCGGTCTTCCAGCCGTTCGAGTGACGGAACGGCTCAGAAGTCCTGGCCCTGCACCATCTCGCGGAGCTTGGACAGCGCCCGGTGCTGCGTGACGCGGACGTTGCCGGCCGAAATGCCCAGCGTTTCCGCCGTCTCGTTCGCGCTGAGGCCGACGACGATGCGCAGCGCCAGGATCTCTTGCTGGAGCGGGGCGAGGCGGGTGAGCAGTTCCTGCAGGCGGCTGCCGAGGTCGAGGCGCAGCGCGTGCGTTTCCGGCTCGTTGCCGCCGGAAAGCGGATGCTCCGGAAGTTCGGGCACCGGCTCGGACCGGTCGCGCGCGACGGCCCGGTAGGCGTCGGCGACCTTGTTGGCCGCGATCGCGTGCACGAGGTAGAGGAAGGAACCGCCGCGGTCCTGGTAGTCGGGAAGGGCCTTGAGGACAGCCATGCAGACGTCCTGCGCGACGTCGTCGGCGGCGAGGTAGGAAAGGTCGCGGCCCCCCATCCGGGCCCGGCAGTAGCGGGCGACGACGGGCCGGAGCACGTGGAGCAGGTCGGCGATCGCGGCTTGATCGCCCTGGCCCGCGGCGCGTACGAGCGGGTCGAGGTCTTCCTTGGTCAGGCGTCCGCCGGACCGGGGCAGCGTCGCAGGGCTCACGTAGCCCGCTACGCCGGACACCGCGGTTCGGGACGTCTTTGACGGTGCTGTCATGGTCGTCTCCCCGGCAACCCTGCGACCGTCGCTTGTCTTGGGGTCAACACTCTGTGATGTTGCGGTCGCAAGTACTCCGACCGAACGGGGGGAGCACTGCGATCGTTGCGACGCTCCGTAACCTTAAGCGGCCGGAGGCCGACCGTCCACATTTCAACTACGAATACCCCGTTAGCAGCAGTGGTCTTGACACAAACGAGACCAGCCGACGCACAGTACGAATCCCGCCTCGCAGCATGTGCGGATGTCCGATTTCGTTCGTCACGAAGAGTGATAGAAGGGTAGCGCAACAGAGAGTGGTCGCACTGCGGGTAGAACGGGTTCCACTACTGTTGGTGATCTTGTAGGGCGTCCGTTCGCCGAGTCCGGGCGAACACCCACCACCGCAGAACAGCGAACCGGACGACCCCGCCGACGAAACTCGCCGCGAGAAGCGCGGCGGTTTGCTGCCCGGCGGAGGGTGTTTCGACAAGGGCATCGAGCGCTGCGAGAACGACCGATCCGTAGCCCGCGTAGAAGGCGAACGTGACGAGGTCCTGGAGGTGCCGCTTGCCCGCGCGGCCGCTCCGGTCGGCGAAAGTGACGCGCCGGTGGAACTCGGTGTTGCCGACCGTCGTGATCGCGAGCGCGGCGAGGTTCGCCCATTGCGCGCCGATTTCCGGGCGGAAGGCGAGGAAGAGGACGGCCTGCAGGCCGGTGGTGACGACCCCGGCGGCCAAGTACCAGGCAGCATGACCGCCCATCTCGCGACGGCGGGTGCCGCGGTCTTCGCGGTGGTCTGGCCGATTATCGGCGACGCTTTGATGCGCTGGGGGCGTGGTGAGGCTGGCGGCGGGCTGGTCGTGGGCGGGCTCGGCTGGCAGGTCTGTCGCCGCTCGTGACTGACGGCTGGCTTCTGCGGTGGCGGCGGACTTGGGCGGCAGGAGGTTGGTGCCTTTCGCCGGAGGACCGGCTTCGTTCGGATTTGCCGCTGAGTGGCGACGGGCGTTCTCCACACGGAGGTCGGCGTCGGAATCCAGGGGGTCGCGGCGGGGGTCGATCTCGTCGGCCAGTGCGGGCAGGCCGTGGTCGGCGGCCTCGGCGGAGCTGGGGGAGCGGCGGTCCGAAGGCTCGTCGAGCGTGCGCGATTCCGGAAATCGGTCATCGACGAGGGAATCGCTGGTTTTGCGCCGGGGACGGAGCCCGATCCGGCCGCGCGGCTTCCACCTGGTGGTGGTCATACGTCCGACGCTAACTCCGCTTTGCCCGCTGATGCCCTGGCCGGCCGCAGGAAAGCCTGTGATTCCGGTGACAGCCGTTCGGCCCGTTTCACTCGAGAGCGTCTCGGGTAGCTCACCACGAACAATCCGGACTTTCGGGGGAGGTGCCCGTGAGCGATCTCGGTGACGACACTCTCCGCGAGAGTCAAACACCCGATGCGGACGGTTCTCGCGTCCGCGCGTCCGGCTTCGGGGGCGCAGCTTCCGGCGAGGTTCGGGAAAGCCAACGGGCGGGCGACGAGCCCGAAGTCCGGCCGCCGGTGAGCGGCGAGTCCGGCGAGGGCACAGCCAAGGCTGACCTGGCACGCGATGCCGGGCCGGGGCCGCTGGACTCGGCTGGCGCTGACTGGCCCCCGGTGCCCGGACAGGGCGAACGGGTCGATCACGGCGGCTGCACGGTCGCCGACGCGATCCGGACGGCCATGGCCCGAAGATCCTGATCTCAAACGTATTTGTGACAGGTTCCACCGCCGCGGCAAACGGGCGCGCGCTCACACTGCGCGACCGTGGTGCCGCCTTTAGCGTGACAAACCACCCTGCAACCGACCGCGCGCATCCGACTGCGACGAAGGGAAGGCCGAAAGATGCTGACCGTTACCGAAGCCGCCGCCGAGGCGATCACCGCGTTGACCGCTGAACAAGGCAGCGACTCCGAGAAGAGCGGCCTGCGCTTCGCGCTGCAGAGCATGGAAGGCGACGGTGCCCAGCTGGCGCTGTCGGTAGCCCCGGCCCCGGAGGACGGCGACCGCATCGTCGGCGCCGACGGCGGGGCGAAGGTCTTCCTCGAGCCGCAGGCTGCGGCATTGCTCGACGACAAGGTCCTAGACGTTCAGCAGGACGATACCGGCGACGTCGCCTTCGCCGTCCTGCCCCAGCAGCAGTCCGCCTGACGGGCTGCCCAAGCAAGCGCCCGGCCACGGGGTTCGCGCGACGGTGTCCGTCCGCTGACCCCGTGCGCCGTTCGCTGGTGCCTTCGGACTTTCAGGCCCGGCGAGTTGATTGATGGCCGATTCTGGGTTGCGCTGCCGCCCAAGACGCGGGTTGTCCAGACCACGGGATGGCTGCGTCGAGTGCCCCCGCAGTTGAACGCGGGGGCGTTCTGCTACCTGGTGCGCAGCCAGTCCTGCACGAGGACTCCGGCTCGTTCGCGCAGCAGTTCCGCTGCGTGGGAGCGGGCGTAGTCCAGCGACGGCGCGTGGTCGATCAGCGCGCTGCTGCCCACGACTCCCAAACCGGCCAGCGCGTCCGCGTCCAGCTGGATTCGTCCGGCGAGCACCAGCAGCGGGACGCCCGTTCGCCCGGCGCGGGCCGCGATGCCTGCCGGGGCTTTGCCGGACAGCGATTGTTCGTCCAGCGAGCCTTCGCCAGTGATCACCAAGTCCGCACCGCTCAACGCGGCGTCGACGCCGGTCAACGCGGCGATCAGGTCGAAGCCGGACTCGACGGTCGCGCCGAACGCCGCGATCGCTCCTGCTGCGACACCTCCGCCGGCCCCGGCTCCGGGAACGTCGGAGACGTCGCGCGCACCAGCCTGCACAAGCACCTTGGCCCAGTGCGACAGTGCTTCGTCGAGCACGTGGACGTCTTCTGGCGCAGCACCTTTTTGCGGGCCGAACACCGCCGCCGCCCCATTCGCGCCGAGCAGCGGATTGGTCACGTCCGTCGCGACCGCGACCGGTACCGCGCCCAGCCGTTCCCGAACCGGGCTGAGGTCGACCCGCGCGACGTGTGACAGCGAGCCGCCGCCGAGACCGACAGGTGCACCGGACGCGTCGACGACCTCGGCACCGAGCGCGGCCAACATCCCGGCACCGCCGTCGGTGCTCGCGGTGCCGCCGACGGTCAACACGAGCCGCCGCGCTCCACGGGCGAGGGCGTCGCTCAACAACTCGCCGACGCCCCACGTGTGTGCGGCCAGCGCGACTTCCCGGCTCGGCGTCACGAACTCGATCCCGCACGCTCGCGCCGATTCGACGTACGCCGTGCCGTCGAGCAGCACGTACCGCGCGTCGACCGGTTCGGCGAGCGGGCCGCGCACTGACAACCGCACCATGGATCCGCCCGCGTTCTCGAGCACCTCCAGCGTTCCTTCGCCGCCGTCGGCGACAGGGCACGCGGAGATCTCGGCGTCCGGCAACGCATCGCGCACGCCGTGCGCGATCGCTTCGGTCGCCTCGACCGCGGTCAGGCTTCCTTTGAACTTGTCCGGTGCGATCACGACCCGGGTCATCGGCTCACCTCCGTGAGCGGTTCGCCGCCTGCGAGCACCGAGACGACATTGCGTGCGGCTAGCACCGCCATGGCCGTCCGCGTTTCCACCGTCGCCGATCCGAGGTGCGGCGTCAGCACCACGTCGTCGCGGTCCAGCAACCGAGGCTCGACCTCCGGCTCGTTCTCGAACACGTCCAGCGCCGCGCCCGCGATCTCACCGGCTTCGAGCGCGTCGGCCAGCGCCGACTCGTCGACCACCGGACCACGCGTGGTGTTCACCAGGTACGCACTCGGTTTCATCGCCCGCAGCGCGTCCGCGCCGACGAGGTGCCGGGTCTCGGGAGTCAGCGGACAGTGCAGCGACACGAAGTCCGAACGCCGCAGCAGTTCGCCGAACGACACGAACTCGCCGGCGAAGTCCGGTTTCGCCGACCGTCCGGAGTAGACGACCCGCATCCCGAACGCCGCCGCCCGCTTCGCCACCGCGCGGCCGATCTGCCCGAGCCCGACGATGCCGAGCGTCTTGCCCTGCAGTCCGGAGCCGAGCAGGAAGCCGAGGTGGAACGACCACGGCTGCCGTGCGCGCAGCAACCGCTCGCCTTCGCCGAGCCGCCGCGAAACGGCCAGCAGCAACCCGAACGCGAGATCCGCGGTGGCGTCGGTGAGCACGCCTGGCGTGTTGGCGACGACGACCCCGCGTTCGGCCAGTGCACTGACCTCCACGTTGTCGTAGCCCACCGCGACGTTCGCGACGACCTTCAGTCCGGGACCCGCCGCGTCCGCGACTGAGCCGTCGATCCGGTCGTGCAGCATCGACACCACCGCGGCCGATCCGGCGACGAACTTCCGCAGTTCCTCGGGCGTGAGCGGCCGGTCCTCGGGCGAGATTTCGACTTCGCCTGCCTCGCCGAGAACCTGCACGGCCTCGTCCGGGATCCAGCGGGTGACAGCGATCTTCGGCATGCTGAGCAGCCTAATGCCGACCGTGCCGCCCGAGCGAGGTTCGCGGCGCGCTCACCGCCGGACACCCGCCTGAGCTGCGACGGAGCGTCCAACCGCGACAGAACGCCACTCGCTTCGGCAGTGCCCGAATTCCGCATTGCGGTACCACGCAACGAAATTCCGGTCTGCCTCCGACTGTGCCGCCCTGTGTCGCCGCGAAACCCGTTCGCCGACTCCTAGCGCACCGTGTTGTCTTATCGCATCACCTCACTTCCTTCGAAGCCCAAAACCTTGCGTTGCCTTGTGCCGTCTCTCCGGATGCCCGCTTCACCTTTTGGCACTCCCGCGGGCGGCCGGACCGTGCTATGTTCATATGTAGAACTTCTGTGCGCTATGCGAACAAGCTAGCACGGAACGCCGGAAACAGGAAGATCCAGACGGAAGGGCTCGTGATGGCAAGGGTGCTGTCGCTCGGCGAGGCGGTCGCCGAGCTGGTGCACGACGGAGACACCGTCGCTCTCGAGGGCTTCACGCACCTCATCCCCGTGGCGGCCGGGCACGAGATCATCCGTCAGGGCAGGCGGAACCTCACGCTCGTGCGCATGACGCCGGACATCGTCTACGACCAGCTCATCGGCGCGGGCTGTGCGAGCAAGCTGATCTTCTCGTGGGGCGGCAACCCCGGGGTCGGCTCGCTGCACCGGTTCCGCGACGCCGTGCAGCACTCGTGGCCGGCGCCGCTGGAGATCGAGGAGCACAGCCACGCGGGCATGGCGAACCGTTATGTCGCAGGCGCTTCCGGACTGCCGTTCGCGGTTTTGCGCGGCTACACCGGCACCGACCTGCCCGCGCAGACGGACACGATCAAGCCGATCACCTGCCCGTTCACCGGCGAGCAGCTGACCGCGGTGCCGGCGCTGAACCCGGACGTCACGATCGTGCACGCGCAGCGCGCCGACCGGGCGGGCAACGTCCAGCTGTGGGGCATCGCGGGCGTGCAGAAGGAAGCGGTGCTCGCGGCCAAGCGGTCGCTGGTCACCGTCGAAGAGGTCGTCGACGAGCTGGAGCCTCGCCCGGGGGCGCTGGTCCTTCCGTCCTGGGCGGTCACCGCGGTGGCCGAGGTGCCGCGCGGCGCGGCTCCCTCGTACGCCGCCGGCTACTACGAGCGGGACAACGCGGCCTACCAGGCGTGGGACGAGATCGGGCGGGACCGCGAGGAATTCGCCAAGTGGCTGAACGACCTGACCGGGGTGAAGGCATGAGCGAGTACACCGCTGACGAGATGATGAGCATCGCCGCGGCCCGCGCGCTCGGCGAGGGCATGTCGTGCTTCGTCGGGATCGGATTGCCCAGCACCGCGGCGAACCTGGCCCGGCGCACGCACGCCCCGAACCTCACGCTGATCTACGAATCGGGTTGTCTCGGCGCGAAACCCACCAGGTTGCCGCTGTCGATCGGCGACGGCGAGCTGGCCGACACCGCCGACGCCGTGGTCAGCGTGCCCGAGGTGTTCAACTACTGGCTGCAGCCCGGCCGGATCGACGTCGGGTTCCTCGGTGCGGCGCAGCTCGACAAGTTCGGCAATATCAACACCACGGTCATCGGCTCCGACTACCACGATCCGAAGGTGCGCCTGCCCGGTGCGGGCGGGGCGCCGGAGATCGCGGCGTCCTGCAAGGAAGTCTTCGTCGTGCTGCGGCAGAGCAAGCGGACGTTCGTGGACAAGGTCGACTTCGTGACGTCGTTCGGCCACGGCTCCGGGCGCGGCGACCGCGAACGGCTGGGCCTGCGCGGCGCCGGGCCGACGCTCGTGGTCACCGACCTCGGCCTGATGCGGCCCGACCCGGAAACCGCGGAGCTCACGCTCACCGAACTGCACCCCGGGGTCGAGCTGGACCAGGTCGTGGAAGCCACGGGGTGGACACTGAAGACGGCCGCGGACCTCAAGACCACCCCCGCGCCCACCGAACGCGAACTGACCCTGCTCCGCGAACTGAAGAAGGCCGGCGAATGAGCGACGCATACGTACTCGACGCGATCCGCACTCCCTTCGGGCGCTACGGCGGCGCTCTCTCCGGAGTGCGTCCCGACGACCTGGCCGCGGGCGTCCTGCGCGCCCTTGCCGAACGCAACGGGCTCGATCCGTCCACAGTGGACGAAGTAGTGCTCGGCGACGCCAACGGGGCGGGCGAGGACAACCGCAACGTGGCACGGATGGCCGCGCTCCTCGCCGGCTGGCCGACGTCGGTGCCCGGCGCGACGGTGAACCGGCTGTGCGGGTCCGGCGTCGAGGCGACGATGCAGGCGAGCCGGGCGATCCAGGTCGGCGACGCATCGCTGGTGGTCGCGGGCGGCGTCGAATCGATGAGCCGCTCGCCGCTGGTGATGCCGAAGCCGGAGAAGGCTTTCCCGGCCGGCAACCAGACGCTGTACAACACGGCGCTGGGCTGGCGGATGGTCAACCCGGCGATGCCGTCGCAGTGGACCGTTTCCCTCGGGGAGTCCACCGAACTGCTCGCCGAGCGTTACGGCATCGGCCGGGACGAGCAGGACGCGTTCGCCGCGCGCAGCCACGTGAACGCCGCGCGGGCGTGGGACGAGGGCTTCTACGACGACCACGTGGTTCCGGTCGAAGGCGTCGAGCTGACCCGGGACGAGGGCATCCGGCCGGACTCCTCGCCGGAAAAGCTCGCGAAGCTGAAAACAGTGTTCCGCAAGGAAAACGGCACCGTCACGGCAGGCAACGCGTCGCCGCTGAACGACGGCGCGTCGGCGTTGCTGCTCGGCGACGAGGCCGCGGCCGAGCGGCTCGGCAAGACGCCGCTGGCCCGGATCGCCGGCCGCGGCGCCGCCGGGGTCGACCCGGACGTGTTCGGCATCGGCCCGGTGCGCGCGGCGGAGATCGCCCTCGAACGAGCGGGCATCGGCTGGGACGACCTCGCCGCCGTGGAGCTCAACGAGGCGTTCGCGGCGCAATCGCTGGCCTGCCTGAAAGAATGGTCGAAGCTGGACCCGGAGATCGTCAACGTCAACGGCGGGGCCATCGCGATCGGGCACCCGCTCGGCGCGTCCGGCGGCCGGATCATCGGCACGCTGGCGCATCAGCTCCGCCGCACCGGCGGTCGCTGGGGCCTCGCGGCGATCTGCATCGGCGTCGGCCAGGGTCTCGCTGTCGTGCTCGAGAATCGCTGAGAAAGGGGAGGCATCGTGGCCACACCGACCGAGCGGCGCCTGCCGCAGTACCGGCCTGATCCGGACGGCACCCACGCGCCGCTCGACTACGCGCCGTACCGCTCCACCGCGCTGCGGCATCCGAAGCAGCCGTTGGTCCTGCTGCCGCAGATGCTCACCGAGGTCACCGGTCCGCTGCTCGGGCCGGGACGGCTCGGCGAGTTCGACAACGACCTCACGCGCCAGCACGCGGGCGAGCCGCAGGGCCAGCGGATCATCGTCACCGGCAGGCTTCTCGACGGCGACGGGCGGCCGATCCGCAACTCGCTCGTCGAGATCTGGCAGGCCAACGCGGGCGGCCGCTACCGGCACACCGGCGACCGCTGGCCGTCCCCGCTCGACCCGAACTTCGACGGGCTCGGCCGCACGCTGACCGACGACGACGGGCGCTACGAGTTCACCACCATCAAGCCCGGCGCCTACCCGTGGAAGAACCACGACAACGCCTGGCGTCCCGCGCACATCCACTTCTCGGTGTTCGGTTCGGCGTTCACCCAGCGGCTCGTCACCCAGATGTACTTCCCGGACGACCCGCTGTTCTCGCAGGACCCGATCTTCAACTCCATCCCGGACGAGAAGGCGCGGCAGCGGATGATCTCCCGGTTCGACCTCGAGCGCACCGAGGAGCAATGGGCGCTGGCGTTCCAGTTCGACATCGTGGTGCGCGGGCGCGAACAGTCGGTGTTCGAGGACGAGGAGGAGGACGAGTGAGGCTGGAAGGCACGCCTTCGCAGACCGTCGGGCCGTACCTGTCCATCGGGCTGCCGTGGGACGACGGGCCGTTCGTGGTCCCGGAGGGCACCGAAGGCGCGGTGTGGATCCGCGGCGGGGTGTACGACGGCGCGGGCAACCCGGTTCCGGACGCGATGATCGAGACGTGGCAGGCCGACCCGGACGGCGGGTTCGACCACCCCGACGACCCGCGCGGCAAACCCGCCGCTCCGTTCCGCGGCTTCGGCCGGTGTCCCACCGACGAACAAGGCCAGTACCGGATTCTCACGGTGCTACCCGGAATCGTGCCGGACACGTCCGGGGCTCCGCAGGCGCGGCACATCGACGTGTCGGTGTTCGCTCGCGGGCTGCTGAACCGGGTCGTCACGCGCATTTACTTCGAGGACCAGGACAACGCCGGCGACGCGGTGCTGGCGAGCGTGCCCGAGGAACGACGGGATACGTTGCTGGCCAAGAAGGACGGCGACGGCTACCGGTTCGACGTGCGTTTGCAAGGCGAAGGCGAGACGGTGTTCTTCGCGGTCTGACCGGCCGTGTCCATTGTGGAGGTTCAGAACGTGAGCAGTGTCCGGGTGCACCGGGTCGTCGAAGGCCCGGAGACGGGTCCGGTGGTGGTGCTGTCCAACTCGATCGGCAGCGACCACCGGATGTGGGAGCCGCAGGTCGCGCCGTTGACCGAACGCGGATTCCGTGTGGTCCGGTACGACACGCGCGGCCACGGGTCCTCGCCGGTGCCGCCGGGGCCGTACGACCTGGCCGACCTGGGCGGCGACGTGCTGGGGCTGCTCGACGACCTCGGCGTCGAACGCGCGCACTTCGTCGGCCTGTCGCTCGGCGGCATGACCGGGATGTGGCTCGGCGTGCACGCCGCGGAGCGGTTGTCGAGCCTCACGTTGTGCTGCACGTCTGCGCGGCTCGGGCCGCCGGAGATGTGGGTCGATCGCGCACGCCTCGTGCGGGCCGAGGGCACCGAGGCGGTCGCGGAAGCCGGCGTCGGGCGCTGGGTCACGCCGGCCTACGCACAGGCGCATCCGGATCAGGTCGCCTACCTGCGCGAGATGATCGCGGCGCAGCCGGACGAGGGATACGCCGGATGCTGCGAGGTGATCGAGCGGATGGACCTCACCGGGGACCTGCCGAAAATCGCCGTTCCGACGCTGGTGATCGCCGGTGCCGACGACCCGTCGACGCCCGTCGAGCCGCACGGGAAGGCCATCGCCGAAGGGATTCCCGGCGCCCGGCTCGAGATCGTCGCCTCCGCCGCGCACCTGGGCAACTACGAACAGCCGGGCGAATTCACCCGGCTGATCCTCGAGCGGATCACGGAGGAACAGTGACCGGAGACCGCTACGAGGCGGGCATGCGAGTGCGCCGCGAGGTGCTCGGCGACGAGCACGTCGACCGGGCGGTCGCGCGGACCACTGAGTTCAGCAAGCCGTTCCAGGAGTACATCACCGAAGCGGCGTGGGGTTCGGTGTGGACTCGCGACGGTCTCGACCGGCGGACCCGCAGCTGCATCACGCTGGCCGCGCTCACCGCGCTGCACTGCCACGACGAGCTGGCGATGCACGTCCGCGCGGCGGTGCGCAACGGGCTCACCGCGGACGAGATCCGCGAAGTCCTGCTGCACACCGGCGTGTACGCGGGGGTGCCGGCGGCGAACACGGCGATCGGGATCGCCCAGCGGGTGCTCGCGGAGCTGGGAGAGCCCACCGCTCAGCCGCCGGCCGGATAGGGTTCGCCGCATGGACTCCGACGACCAGGCCGAACGCGGTGCGCACCACGTGCAGTCGCTGGAGCGCGGGCTGGCGGTGATCAAAGCGTTCAGCGCCGAGGCCCCGCATCCGACGCTGAGCGACGTCGCACGCATCACCGGGCTGACCCGTGCGGCCGCGCGCCGGTTCCTGCTGACGCTCGTGGACCTCGGCTACGTCCGCACCGACGGCAAGTACTTCTCGCTCACCGCGCGCGTGCTGGAACTCGGCTACGCGTATCTGTCCAGCCTCAGCCTGGCCGAGATCGCGCAGCCGCACCTGGAGCGGCTGTCGGCGCAGGTGCACGAGTCGAGTTCGGTGTCGGTGCTGGAGATCGCCGACATCGTGTACGTCGCGCGCGTCGCGGTGTCGCGGATCATGACGGTGAGCATCAACGTCGGCACCCGGTTCCCCGCGCACGCCACGTCGATGGGGCACGTGCTGCTCGCCGACATGGACCGGACCGAACTCAACGCCTACTTCATCGTCGCCGACCTCGACCGGCTGACCCCGCACACGCTCACCCACCGCACCGCGCTCGAAGCCGAGCTGGTCAAGGTCCGGGAACAGGGCTGGGCGATGGTCGACCAGGAGCTCGAAGAAGGCCTGCGTTCGGTCGCCGCGCCGATCCGCAACCGGGCGGGGCGCGCGGTCGCCGCGGTCAACATCTCGACGCACGCGAGCCGGACTCCCGTGGAGACGGTCCGAACCCAGTTCGTCCCGCCGTTGCTCGAGACCGCGGCCGCGATTTCGGCGGAGCTCGCCGCGGTCGCGCCCGGGCGAGCGGTCCAGGGCTGAGGAGCGCCGATGCCGGAACCGGTTGCCGGACTGCTGCTCGCCGCCGGCGCGGGGAGGCGGTTCGGCGGGCCCAAAGCGCTGGTCGAGTACGACGGGGAGCCGCTGGTTCAGCGCGCGGTCCGGAATCTGGCCGAGGCCGGATGCGCGTCGGTGCGGGTGGTGGTCGGAGCGGCGGCTGAGCAGGTCCGGGAACTGCTGCCGCCGGACGTGACTGCCGTGCCCGCGGCGCGGTGGCAGGACGGGATGGGGGAGTCGCTCAAAGCCGGGCTCGAATCGCTCGCGGGGGAGTCGGCGGTGGCGGTCCTCGTGCACCTGGTGGATCTGCCGTGGGTGCCCGCCGAAGCGCTCGCGCGGATCGTCGGGGAGGCTTCCGAGGACGCGGTCGTTCGGGCTTCCTACCAGGGGGTTCCGGGGCATCCGGTGTTGTTCGGGCGGCGCTGGTGGGGCGAGATCGCGGAGTCGGCGAGCGGCGACCACGGGGCGCGGGACTGGTTGCGCGGACGCGCGGACGTGCGGCTTGTCGAGTGCGGGGATCTCGGGAGCGGCAGTGATGTCGATCGGCCTGGGGATTTGGCTGGGCCTGGTGCCGAGCGGCGATGAAGGTGGGCGGCTTCGTAGACGAGGGAGGTTCGGCGAAGGACTTGCCTTGTCAGGGGCTGTGTCGCTGAAGCAGTAGCGGCTGAGCCCGCCGGATCGCAGGAGGAGCGGCGGCGAACGGCGAACTTGGCGGTCTCGGATCTACGATCGGGGGCGTGACAGAGTCCCTCGCCTCGCCCGACGCGCTCGCGGCAGCCCTCGACACCACCGGTTACCTCGCCGACGAGGGGCTGGCCACCGCGGGATTCCTCGCGACGCAAATGCAGCGTCCGCTCTTCTGCGAAGGCGAGCCGGGCACCGGGAAGACCTCGCTGGCGCTTGCCTTGTCAGAGGCCTTGAAGTGGCCGTTGGTGCGGCTTCAGTGTCACGAGGGCATCGACGCCGCGCAGGCGCTCTACGAATGGGACTTCCCCCGTCAGCTGCTGCACCTGCGCGCCCTCGAAGCGGCCGACGGCGGACGGCTCGACGCGGAAACTGCCGAGCGTTCGCTGTACACGGAGCGGTTCCTGCTCGCGCGACCGCTGCTGCAGGCGCTCACCACGACGCCGTGCGTGCTGCTGGTGGACGAGATCGATCGCGCTGACGACGAGTTCGAGGCGTTCCTGCTGCAGTTGCTGGACGAGTACACCGTCACGATCCCGGAGTACGGCGAGGTGCGTGCGGAGCAGCCGCCGCTGGTCGTGCTGACGTCCAACCGGACGCGCGAGGTGCACGACGCGCTCAAGCGCCGGTGCCTTTACCACTGGCTCGAGCATCCGGACCTGGCCCGGGAGATCAAGATCCTGCGCCGGCGTCTTCCCGGGATCGGCGAGACGCTAGCGCGGCAGATCGCCGACGCGGTGCACCGGCTGCGGGCGATGGACCTCCTCAAACCGCCGGGGGTCGCCGAATCTCTCGACTGGGCAAGGGCTTTGCTCGCGCTCCAGCGCGACGAACTCGACGCCGCGACGGCCGCGCGCACGCTGGGCGCGGTGCTGAAGTACAGCGAGGATCTCGACCGGGTGCGGGCGAAGCTGGACACGCTGTTCTCGTGAGTTTCTGTCCATTGTGGATGGTGGCTTAATTCCGTTGCGCCGGGTGGGTGGGATCGGGCATGCTTGAAGCATCACTGAACGACTTCGCCGACTTCACTGATTTTTGCTGATCTTGTGACTGTGCCGGAAGGAGGGCTCGTGGCCGACTTCGTCCGGACTGCCCTCCCGGCTGTCCGCTGAGTTCCCGTTCTTTCCTGAAGGTTCCGCGCGCCCGCCTTGCGCTACCGAGGCTGGCCGCTGCGCGCAACCACGGTCCGCGCACGCTGTCCCGGAGGCGGGACGGCGTGCGCGGCCGCCCTTGGCCGATCTCGACGCCGACGCCGCGGCCTCGGTGAGAGTGAAGGTGGGCCTTGGGAAGCGTGCGGCGTCGGGCTGGACGTTGGGATGCGTCCGGCGTGGGCGGAGCCCGGGGGAATGCTCTGCGTGGGCGGAACCTGGGGAAGCGGCCGTGTGGGGCGGGACGTTGGGATGCGTTCGACGTGGGGCGAAACCCCGGAAGCTGCACCGCGTCGGCGGAACCTGGGGAAGCGGCCGTGTGGGGCGGGACGTTGGGATGCGTTCGGCGTGGGCGGAGCCCGGGGGAATGCTCTGCGTGGGCGGAACCTGGGGAAGCGGTCGCGCGGGGCGGGACGCTGGGATGCGTTCGGTGTGGGGCGAAACCCCGGAAGATGCACCGCGTGGGCGGAACCTCGGGAAGCGGTCGTGTGGGGCGGGACGTTGGGATGCGTTCGGCGTAGAGCGAAACCCGGGGAACCGGCCGCGTGGGGTGAAACCTTGGGAAGCGCCCGCCGTGGGGCGGACCTGGGAAGTGCTCCGCATGGGGCGGGACGGCCGGGAACGGGTTCGGCCAGGACGGCGATGTGCCGCCCGTCGGGTCCATGAACGACGCCCGAGGCGGATCCGTCATCAGCGGCCGCCCTTCTTGGGAAGCGGCCGTCGTAGGGCGGAACCTTGGGAAGTTCTGCGGGCGATCCGGAACATCCAGGCGAGCGAAGCGGTTCATCCTGGAATGGCGGTGCGGAGGAACGCTGGCGAGCTGGAGCGGCTCAAGCTGAGACCTTCGCGTGCCCAAGAATCCGCCCAAGAACCCGGCTGGGAACCTCCGCGCGGGCGAAAACCTCGGCGTACCAAGATCGTCGCCGACCACCCGCGGCCTGCGGCTGAACAACCGCGACGCGGGATGGCGGGAACGGTCGGGGCCGGAGCGAGTGGAGGGCGTCCGAGCGGCTCGGGATCGGCTGTCGCGGCGCGGGTTCCGGTGGTGGGGTCACAATGGTGGACATGAACACCGAAGTCGCTGACCCGCTTGCTGGTTACGCGGGGTTCGCGGCGGCGTTGCGGGAGGCGGGCGTCGCGTGTGACGCGCGGCGGGTGCAGGCTTATCTGTCCGCGGTGGCACAGGTCGATGTCGCTCGGCCGACGCAGTTGTACTGGGTCGGGCGGCTGACGCTCTGCTCCGACCCCGACGACCTGCCTCGGTACGAGGAAGCCTTCGCGCGGTGGTTCGAAGGGGACGACAGTCCGAAGGCGACGTCCGGGACTCCGGCGCGCAAGCAGGCCCGGATCGCTCCGCTCGTCGCGGCGGCCGGCGACGGGGACAGCACCCAGGAATCTCACGACACGCTCCGGGTCGCGGCCAGCGAGCACGAGGTTCTCCGGCATCGGGATCTCGCCGAGCTGACCAAGGCCGAGCGGGCGCATTTGCGGGAGTTGCTGGCGACGTTGCGTCCAGTGCTGCCCCGGCGGCGGGCGGCGCGGCGGACGCCCGCGCATCGTGGTGCGCTCGATCCGGCGCGGACACTGCGGGCGATGCTCGCGTCCGGCGGCGAGCCGGTTCGGCTGGCGCATCATCGGCGGGGGACGCGGGCGCGGAAAGTTGTCTTGCTGATCGACGTTTCCGGCTCGATGAGTCCGTACGCGGACGCGTTGCTGCGGTTCGCGCACGTCGTCGCGCGGGCGGCTCCGATGTCGGTCGAGGTGTTCACGCTGGGTACTCGGATGACGCGAGTGTCCCGGCAGCTCCGGCAGCGCGATCCGGAGCAGGCGATGCTCGCCGCGGGCACTGCCGTGCCCGATTTCGCTGGTGGGACGCGGCTTGGCGAGACGCTGCGGGTTTTTCTCGACCGCTGGGGGCAACGCGGGTTCGCGCGACGCGCGGTAGTCACCGTGTTCTCGGACGGGTGGGAGCGCGGCGACGTCAGCCTGCTGGCCGAGCAGCTTGGCCGGCTGCGCCGTCTCGCGCACGCCGTATTCTGGGTGAATCCGCACGCAGGGCGCGAGGGTTATGCTCCCGTCCAATCCGGCATCGTGGCCGCCCTGCCGCACATCGACCGGTTGCTGGCCGGGCACAGCCTGGCGACGTTGGAACGACTCCTCGGGGAGATTGCCGATGCGTGACGTACTGGACGACGTGTACCGCCGCTGGCAGGCGGGCGAAACGGTCGGGCTCGGCACGGTGGTGGCCACGTTTTCGTCGGCGCCGCGGGCACCGGGCGCTTCGATGATGGTCGCGCCGGACGGCACGGTCGTCGGAAGCGTGTCCGGCGGCTGCGTCGAAGGCGCGGTGTACGAGCTGGCCAACGAGGTCGTCGCCGAGCGGAAGCCGGTTTTGCAGCGCTACGGCGTCAGCGACGACGACGCCTTCGCGGTCGGGCTGACCTGCGGCGGGATCATCGACATCTACGTCGAACCGGTGGACCGCGAATCGATGCCGGAACTGGAGCGCGTCGTCGAATCGGTGCGCAGCGGCGAGCCGGTCGCGGTGGTCACGATCGTGGAGCACGAGACGCCGGGGCTGGTCGGCGAGCACATGATCGTGTGGCCGGACCGGGTCGAGGGGTCCCTTGGCTCGTCCCGGATGGACGATGCGGTCGCGGACGACGCGCGCGGGCTTCTCGCCGCGGGACGCACCGGGACGCTCCATTACGGACCGGACGGGCAGCGGCGCGGCGAGGGCATGGCTGTCTTCGTGAATTCCTTTGAGCCGCCGCCGCGACTGCTGGTGTTCGGCGCGATTGATTTCGCCGCCGCAATGGCACGGATGGGTGCTTATCTCGGGTATCAGGTGACGGTCTGCGACGCGCGTCCGGTGTTCGCGACCAGCAGCCGGTTCCCGGAGGCGCACGACGTGGTCGTCGACTGGCCGCACCGGTACCTGAAGGCGGAGGCCGAAGCGGGCCGGATCGACGCGCGGACGGCGATCGCGGTCCTCACGCACGACCCGAAGTTCGACGTACCGCTGCTGGAGGTCGCGCTGCGGCTCGACGTCGGGTACGTCGGCGCGATGGGTTCCCGCAAAACGCACGACGACCGGTTCGCGCGGCTTCGCGAGGCCGGGATCACCGAGGGCGAGCTGGAACGCCTGTCGTCGCCGATCGGCCTCGACCTCGGCGCGCGCACGC
Organism: Streptomyces sp. AA4; assembly: GCF_000158875.1. Lineage (NCBI taxonomy): Bacteria > Bacillati > Actinomycetota > Actinomycetes > Kitasatosporales > Streptomycetaceae > Streptomyces > Streptomyces sp. AA4. The sequence continues at coordinate 1,591,780 of NZ_GG657746.1, forward strand.
CGGAGGAAACGGCGGTGTCGATCGCGGCGGAGATCATCGCCCTGCGCTGGAGCGGAACCGGGCGGCGGCTGGCGGCGTTGAGCGGGCGGATTCACAGCTAAGAGGCCTGGCAAGCGTTTGCGGGCGGGACTTGGCGGCTGGGTTCGGGACCTTCCGCGGGCACTGGCTGCCGGGGATTCGGTGCTGGACGGGTGGCGCGTTCGAACGGGCCAGGATTTGGCGACGCCGGGCGGACGCGGAGCTGGAAACCTGGGCGCCTTGCTGGCTGGTCTGAGTTCGGCAGCTGACGGTGCCGGGCGGCCTGGCAACGCGGCAGATGCTGCGAAGACCGCGGGGTGGCTGGGCGGGTGGTGCCACTAGCGGGAGTCATTCGCTCTGCGGCTTGGCAACACCGCCTCGAAAAGCCGGAATGGTGCATCGCCTGGCGGTTGCTGCGATGGGTAAGCAGTCGACAGGAGAGGCGACTGGCAGGGAGCCCGCTCGGCGAGACCGAGACTGCGCAGCGGTGCGGCGAGCAGAAGCCGCCAGAAAGAGCCGCACCACGGCAGGCGTCCGGCAGCCGTACTCGAAGAGCGCATTCCGGCTGCCGACCAGCGAGCCCCAGCTGGCAAGGCACCGCGACCCCAGCCAGAACGTCCAACCCGAGGCCGGAAAGCCGTCCTCAAGGCACCCGCAACGAGCGATTCCACCAGCGCAATCCGCCGGGAAAACCCCTCCCCGCAACGAAACCCGGTGAACCCCCGACCCGAAACCGCGCGCCCTCGGGAAGATCCGCCACCGTCGCCCCGAGTCGAAAAATCACCCGTCCGGATTCACGCAGCTGCGCGGCAAAAGCGCGAAAAACCCCGCAGGTGCGGAACAACCGAGTCGACGTGCGACATCAGGACTTGTCCGCGCGCGAAAGGCGTAGCACGCTCCCCTGTGAGGCCGATCACGATCGCGCCTTGGCCGTTCCCGAACCGGCCCGCCGCCTCCGCCGGGGCTGGCGGGCATTTGCACTTGGAGGCCTTTGATGCGCATCACCGTCACTGTCGACGGCACGAAATACACCGATGACGTCGAGCCGCGCACCCTGCTCGTCCATTATTTACGGGAACGCGTCGGGAAGGTGGGCACCGTCGTCGGGTGCGACACCAGCAACTGCGGCGCGTGCACCGTCCATCTCGACGGGCACAGCGTGAAATCCTGTTCCGTCCTCGCCGTGCAGGCCGACGGATGCGAGGTCACCACCATCGAGGGGCTGGCCCGCGACGGGCAGTTGCACCCCGTCCAGCAAGCGTTCCACGACAATCACGCCCTGCAGTGCGGGTTCTGCACGCCGGGCATGATCATGCAGTCCATCGACCTGCTCGCGGACAACCCGGACCCGGACGAGCAGGCCGTGCGCGAGGGGCTCGAGGGCAATCTTTGCCGCTGCACCGGGTACCAGAACATCGTGAAAGCGGTTCGCGACGCGGCGAAGCACATGAGTCCTGGTGCGGGGCCGGACGCCGAGAAGATCGAGCAGGCCAATCACGTCGGCGTGGGTGGTGAATGATGACTGCCACGATCGAGCCTGAGGTAGGAAAGTCCCGCCGCCGCAAGGAAGACGAGCGGCTGATCACCGGGCGCACCCGGTGGACGGACAACATCGCCTTGCCGGGGATGCTGCATCTCGCGGTGTTGCGGAGTCCGTTCGCGCACGCCAAGATCGTTTCGATCGACACCTCCGCGGCCAAGGGATTGCCCGGGGTCGTCGCCGTGTACACCGCTGCCGACCTCGACCCCGAGGGCGCGATCGGCATGCCGTGCGCCTGGCCGATCACGCCGGACATGGCCGCGCCGCGACGGCCGGTGCTGGCGGCGGATCGGGTGAATTTCGCGGGGGAGGGCGTGGCCGTGGTGGTCGCCCGGTCGTCCGCGGAGGCGCATGACGCGCTCGAGGCGATCGAGGTCGAGTACGACGAGCTGCCGCCGGTGCTCGACCTGGAAGCCGCGCTCGCCGAGGACGCGCCGCTGGTGCACGAAGAACTCGGCAGCAACAAGAACGCGTTCTGGGTCTTCGACTCGGCCGAGGCCGGGACCGGCGGCAACGTCGAGGAAGCACTGTCCTCTTCGGAGGTCGTGCTGAAGCGGCGGTTCCGCCAGCAGCGGCTGGTGCCCGCGTTCATGGAGCCGCGCGCGTGCGTGGTCGACCCGACCGGCGCGCAGCTGACCATGTGGTCGGCCACCCAGGTGCCGCACATCCTGCGCGTGATGTCCGCGCTGACGCTCGGCATCCCGGAGCACCGGCTGCGCGTGATCGCGCCGGACGTCGGCGGCGGATTCGGCGGCAAGATCGGCGTGCTGCCCGAGGAAATGATGACCGTGCTCGTCGCGAACAAGCTCGGCAAGCCGGTGAAGTGGAACGAATCCCGGTCCGAGACGATGCTCGCCGCGCACCACGGCCGCGACCAGATCCAGGACATCACGATCTCCGCGAAGGCCGACGGGACGGTCACCGGGCTCAAGGTCGAACTGCTCGCCAACCTCGGCGCGTACAACGGCCTGGTCGGGCCGGGCGTGCCGATCCTCGGCGCGTTCATGTTCAACGCGATCTACAAGATCCCGGCCTACCACTTCGCCTGCACCAACGTGTTCACCACGACCACGCTCACCGACGCCTACCGGGGCGCGGGCCGGCCGGAAGCGACGTTCGCGATCGAGCGGATCATGGACGAGCTGGCCGACGAGCTGGGCATGGACCCGATCGAGCTGCGCGAAAAGAACTGGATCAAGCACGAGGAATTCCCGTTCACCACGGTCTGCGGGCTCACCTACGACTCCGGCAACTACGAGGCCGCGACCGAAAAGGCGAAGGAACTCTTCGGCTACGACGCGCTGCGCCGCGAGCAGAAGGAGCGTCGCGAGTCGAACGACCCGGTGCAGCTCGGCATCGGGATCTCGACGTTCACCGAGATGTGCGGGCTCGCGCCGTCGCGGGTGCTGGGTTCGCTCGATTACGGCGCTGGCGGCTGGGAATACGCCTCCCTGCGGATGCTGCCGACCGGCAAGGTCGAGGTGACCACGGGTGCGTCGGCGCACGGCCAGGGGCACGAGACGGCGTGGAGCCAGATCGTGGCCGACCAGCTCGGCGTGCCCTTCGAGGACGTCGAGGTGCTGCACGGCGACACGCAGTCCTCGCACAAGGGCCTCGACACGTACGGCTCGCGTTCGCTGGTCGTCGGCGGCATCGCGATCGTCAAGGCCGCGGAGAAGGTGGTCGCGAAGGCGAAGCCGATCGCCGCGCATTTGCTGGAATGCTCGGAGGACGATCTCGAGTTCTCCGGCGGCAAATTCACCGTGAAGGGCACGGATTCCTCCACCACGATCCAGGACATCGCGCTCGCGGTGTTCGCCGCGCACAACCTGCCGGACGGCGTCGAACCGTCGCTCGATTCCGACGCCACCTTCGACCCGGAGAACTTCTCCTTCCCGCACGGCACCCACCTGTGCGCGGCCGAAGTGGACACTGAAACCGGCCGGGTGAAGCTGCGTTCGTACGTCTGCGTGGACGACGTCGGCAAGGTGGTCAACCCGCTGATCGTGGAAGGCCAGGTGCACGGCGGGCTCGCGCAGGGCATCGCGCAGGCGCTGTTCGAGGAGGCCGTGCACGACGAGAGCGGCACTCTCACCACCGGCACGTTCGCCGACTATCTGCTGCCCTCGGCGGCCGACCTGCCGTCGTTCACCACGGACCGCACGGAAACGCCGTCGACCACGAACCCGTTGGGGGCCAAGGGAGTCGGCGAGGCGGGCACGATCGCCTCGACGCCCGCCGTGGTCAACGCGGTGGTCGACGCCGTGCGCCACTTCGGGGTGAACGACATCGAAATGCCGCTCACGCCGATGCGCGTGTGGAACGCGGTGCGGAACGGCACCCCTGATGCCGGCGGACCCGGCGGCGAGGCCGGCGGCGGTCTCGGTTCGATCGACGCCTCCGGAGGTGCCCAGTGATCCCGGCTCCGTTCGACTACGTCGCTCCGTCCACGGTGGACGAAGCTGTGCGGGCGCTCGCCGAGGCGGGCGAGGACGCCAAGGTGCTGGCGGGCGGGCAAAGCCTGCTGCCGGTGCTGCGGATGCGCCTCGCCGCGCCGACCACGCTGGTCGACCTCGGGAAAATCGCCGAACTGCGCGGAGTGCGCGAGGACGGCGACGCGCTCGTGGTCGGTGCGATGACGACGCATTACGACGTCCAGCGCGATCCGTTGATCGCCGAGCACGCCGCGCTGGTGAAGGAGGCGACCGACACCGTCGCGGATCCGCAGGTGCGCCACCGCGGCACGTTCGGCGGCGCGATCGCGCACGCGGACCCGGCAGGCGACCTGCTGGCTCCGGTGCTCGCGCTCGACGGCGAGCTGGTGCTGGCCGGGCCGAACGGGCGGCGCACGGTGTCCGCGGCGGAGTTCTTCCAGGACTACTTCACCACCGCGCTGGCCCCGGACGAACTGCTCGTCGAGGTGCGGCTGCCCAAGCACACCGGCTGGCGGGCGCATTACGAGAAATTCAACCGGGTAGCCCAGGCCTGGTCGATGTGCGCGGTGGCGGCCACCGTGCGCACCGAAGGCGGCGTGATCGAGGAAGCCCGGGTGGCGCTCACGAACATGGGCGCGACCCCCGTCCGGGCGACCGGCGTCGAACAGGCGCTGCTCGGCGCGCAGGCCAACGCGGAAACGATCCGGGCGGCCGCCGCGCACGCGGCCGAGGGCACCAACCCGGTCGCGGACGGCAATTCCGACGTCGAATACCGCCAGCATCTCGCGCGGGTGCTGACCGGGCGTGCCGTCGCGGCGGCGGTGGGCGCCTGAGCTGACCGGTCGTGAAGGACTCCTTGGGGGAATCAGATTCCCCCAAGGAGTCCTTCACGGACCGCTTGCCGGGAGACGGCCGTAAGGTGGACGGCAACGGCTCGAAGCAGTGCGCAGGAGAGGAGGTCGGCCCGTGCGGCTCGACCACGAATTCACCGTCCCCGCCCCGATCGGGGAGGTCTGGCAGGCCGTCATCGACCCGGAGCGGGTCGCCCCGTGCATGCCGGGGGCCTCGCTCACCAAGGTGGAGGGGGACACCTTCGCGGGCACGGTGAAGGTCAAGCTGGGGCCGATTTCGCTGCTGTACAAGGGAACCGGCGAGTTCCTGGAGAAGGACGAGGCGGCGCGCAAGGTCGTCATCAAGGCGTCCGGCAAGGACGCCCGCGGCGGCGGCACCGCGGCGGCGACGGTCACCCTCACGCTCACCGAACGCGACGGCGGCACGCACGGCGCGGTGGCCACCGACCTGGCGATCACCGGACGTCCGGCGCAGTTCGGCCGCGGCCTGATCTCCGAGGTGGGCGGCAAGATCCTCGACACTTTCGCGGGCAATCTCGCGGCCTCGCTGGAGACCCCGGCCGAAGCGGCTCCGGCGGAGAAGCCGGAAGAGAAGCCCGCGGCGGGGGCACCGGTCGCCGCGGAGAACCCCGCCGAGAAGGCCGCTGGGAAGCCCGCGGCCGAGGAGAAACCCGCCGCCGAGGAGAAACCGCATCTGCGGAGCGTGCCCGCCGGGGGCGCGACCGGCGAGACCGAGGCGATCGACCTGCTCGACTACGCGGGCCAGTCCGTCGCGAAGCGGCTCGCCCCGGTGGCCGCGGGCGCGGTCGTGCTGCTGATCGTGCTGGCCATCGTGCGGAAACTGCGCCGCCGCTGACCGATCCGGGACTGCCCGCGCGCTCTACCCAGAGCGTGCCCAGCGGGCAGTTCGCGGACGAGTTTTCGCTCGGTTCGGCTAGCCGCGGAGCGGACCCGCTACCCTGGGCAACTTCCGTAGGCCGAATTTCGCGTGGGGGCGCCCGTGACGCAGGCACCTGTCCCCATCGGGGTGCGCGGCGCGGTGCGGGCCTGGCGCGGCTGGCCGCCGCGCTGGGCGATGTGGGCGGTCGCGCGACGGCGGTGGATCGGCTACGCGATGGCGTGCGAGGCCGTCGCCGTGGCGCTCACGGCGACGGGTCTCGCGACCGGGTTCGGCGGACCGGTGCAGTTCAGTTCGTTCGGCGTGCTCGTGGGGCTCGGTGTCGCGCAGGCCGAAATGTCGCGGCGGATCGAGCGGCTGCGGCGGTGGATGAGCGGGCAGACGCACATCAACGTCACGTCCGTCTGGTACCTCGCCGGTGCGTTCCTCCTTCCGCCGGCGTGGGTCGCGTTGCTGGCATTGGTGCTGTACCTGCATCTGTGGCTGCGCGTGTGGCGACACGTGCGTACGCGGCCCGCGCATCGCTTCGCGGCGAGTACCGCGTGGGCGATGCTGTCGTGCTTCGCGGCGTCGGCGGTGTTGACCATCGGCGGCCTGGATCAAGCGCGGCTCGACACTGCGTACGGCGTCCTCGCGCTCGCCTTAGCGGCAGCTGTCTTCGAGTTGGTGAACGTCGTCCTCGTGGCGACGGGCATCTACCTGTACACGAACAGCCGCTCGCCCGCAGACCTCATCGGCACTTGGGAGGACAACGCCTTCGAGCTGGCGACGCTCTGTCTCGGCGGGCTCGTCGCGCTGGCCTTCGTCCACCAGCCGGTGCTGGCGGTGTTCGTGCTGCCGCCGTTGCTGTTGCTGCACCGCTATCTCTTGCTGAAGCAGCAGTTGCAGGTAGCGGTCGTGACCGACGAGAAGACCGGTCTGCTCAACACCGCGGGCTGGCACGAACTGGCGACTCGCGAATTCACCCGGGCCCGGCGGCGCGGGGCGGGCAGCGGGTTCGCCGTGCTCATGATCGATCTGGACCATTTCAAACGCATCAACGACACGTACGGGCACCTCACCGGCGACGAGGTGCTGGCCGCGGTGGCCGTGGCGATCGAGGCTTCGGTGCGGCAAAGCGACACTGTCGGCCGGTTCGGCGGCGAGGAATTCGTGGTCCTGCTGCCCGCGACCGGCGGCACCGACGTGCTCGGGATCGCCGAACGGGTTCGGGTCGCGGTGGGGGAGCTGACCGTCTCGGTGGGGGGTCCGCTGCGGATCAGCGGACTCTCCGTGTCGGTCGGGGTCGCCTGTTATCCGCAGGCGGGCACCACGCTCGACGAGGTGCTGCGGTCCGCCGACGCCGCGCTGTACCGGGCGAAGGACGCCGGCCGGAACCGGGTGGCGGTCTGAGCCGGAAATACCGGGCGCGGGCAATTGTTGAACGTTGTATGAGCACTGCGGATCACGAGACCGACGTCGTGGTGGTCGGGGCCGGGCAGGCCGGGCTGTCGGCGGCGTATCACCTGCGCCGGGCCGGGTTCGCCAACGAAAGCGGGTTCGTCGTGCTCGACCACGGCAAACGCGCGGGCGGGGCGTGGCAGTACCGGTGGCCGTCGCTGGTCGTCGGCAAGGTGCACGGGATCCACGACCTGCCGGGGATGGCGTTCGGCACCCCGGATCCGACGCGTCCGGCGAGCGAAGCCGTGTCGGAGTACTTCGCGCGCTTCGAGAAGACGTATGACTTGCCGGTGCACCGTCCGGTCGACGTGACCGCGGTGCGGCGCGCGGGGGAGCGGCTGGTGGTCGAATCGCCCGCGGAAACGTGGGCGGCGCGCGCGGTGATCAGCGCGACCGGGACGTGGGACCGGCCGTTCTGGCCGCGGTACCCCGGCAGCTTCGCCGGACGGCAGCTGCACACCGCGGATTACCGCGGCGCGGAGGAGTTTCGCGACCAGCGCGTGGTGGTCGTCGGCGGCGGGACGTCGGCGGTCCAGCTGCTGCTGGAGATCGGTCCGGTCGCCCGCTCGACGGTGTGGGTGACGCGGCGTCCGCCGGTGTGGCGCGAGGAAGAGTTCAGCGAGGAGTGGGGCCGCATGGCGGTGGCGAAGGTCGACCAGCGGGTGCGGGCCGGGCTGCCGCCGGAGAGCGTCGTGAGCGTGACGGACCTGCCGGTGACTCCGCAGGTGCTCGCCGGTCGGGCGGCCGGATATCTGGACCGGCGGCCGATGTTCTCGCGGCTGGTCCCCGACGGGGTCGTCTGGGAGGGCGGCGGTTTCGAGCCCGCGGACATCATCCTGTGGGCGACCGGATTCCGGGCGTCGATCGACCATCTGGCTCCGCTGCACCTGCGGACGCCCGGCGGCGGGATCCGGATGGACGGGACTCGGGTAGTCGCGGAGCCGCGCCTGCATCTCGTCGGGTACGGGCCTTCGGCGAGCACAGTCGGGGCGAACCGGGCCGGGCGCGCCGCGGTGCAGGAAGTCCGGCGGCTGCTGCAGAGCTGAGGTACGTGAGGGCCACCTTCACGGAATCAGAGTCCCTCAGGGTTCCCCTCACGGCACTTTCCGCGGCAGCACCGGGGCGCTCCGCCGTTCGGGCGGTCTTGATCGTTTCACGTCCGTTCCGGGCTTGTCGGGAGAAACCGGGCCCGCTACTGTGCCGTTTTAGTTAGGAAACTTTCTTAACGCAACGAGACGCCGCAGAACTAACGCCGCCGCCCTGTTCCCGTCCGGCCCGAAGGAGTGCGACGTGTCCTCGTCCCGTGTCCGAAGTCTCGCCCGGTTCGCCTTGCCGGCGGCCGCGGTGGTGCTGCTGCCCGCCGCGGTCTCGCCCGCGCGCGACGCCCAGGCCGCTGCCGCCGATGTGCTGCTGTCCCAAGGCAAACCCGTCAGCACGTCCACGCTCGAGACGTCCTCGTTGAGCGGCGAGAACGCCGTCGACGGGAATCTCAAGACCCGCTGGGCCAGTGCGGTCAGCGCCGACGCGCAGTGGCTGCGCGTCGATCTCGGGCAGGCCGCCACGATCCACCGGGTGAAGCTGAACTGGGAAGCGGCCTACGCCAAGAAGTACCGCATCGAGATCTCCGACGACGGCGAGAACTTCAAGTCGATCGCGACGATCACCAACGGCGACGGCGGCACCGACGACCTCACCGGGTTGTCCGGGCACGGCCGGTTCCTGCGCTTCGTCGGCACCGAGCGCGCCACGAAGTACGGCTATTCGCTGTGGGAGCTGCAGGCGTACGGCACGCCGGACTCGTCCGGGGACACCCAGCCGCCCACCGCTCCGTCGAACCTCGCCGCGGGCGAGATCGGCTCCAACAGCGTCGCGTTGACCTGGGCCGCGGCGACGGACAACGTCGGCGTCAGCGGGTACGAGGTGCTGCGGGACGGCAAGTCCGTCGCCACCAGCGCGACCACGTCCTACACCGACAACGGCCTCTCGCCGGACACCGACTACACCTACACCGTCCGCGCGAAGGACGCCGCCGGCAACACCTCGCCGGCCAGCAGCGCGGTCAAGGTGCATACGAAGCCGGGGACCGCGGGCAACACCTTCGTCCTCGCCGCCGCCGGCGACATCGCCGAACAGTGCACCGCCAGCAGCTCCAGCTGCATCCACCCGAAGACCGCGAAGCTCGTCCAGGACATGAACCCGGCCGCGGTAATCACGATGGGCGACAACCAGTACGACTCCGACGACGTCGGCCTGAAGCTGCAGAACTTCAAGGACTACTACGACAAGACCTGGGGCAAGTTCAAGAGCATCACGCACCCGATCCCGGGCAACCACGAGACCTACGACGACAACAAGCCGTTCGAGGCCTACGAGCAGTACTTCGGCAAGATCGCCACGCCGAACGGAAAGCGGTACTACAGCTGGGAAATGGGCAACTGGCACTTCATCGCCATCGACTCCAACGGCTTCGTCGACGACAAGGACGGCGGCGTGCTCACGGACACCGACCAGATGAACTGGATCAAGCAGGACCTGGCGAAGAACACCAAGGGCTGCGTCGCGGCGTACTACCACCACCCGCGGTGGAGCTCTGGCGACCACGGCGACCAGCGCGGCTCCAAGCAGCTGTGGGACCTGTTCGCGCAGAACAAGGTCGACCTGATCCTCAACGGCCACGACCACCACTACGAGCGGTTCGTCCCGCAGGACGCGAGCGGCAAGGCGGACCCGGCCGGCCCGGTCGAGATCGTCGGCGGCATGGGCGGGGCGAACCCGTACCCGGTCCACGCGGCGCATCCGACCACGGCGAAGCTGCTGAAGGACACCTTCGGCGTGCTGAAGCTGACGATGACTGACAACACCTTCTCCGAGCAGCTGATCGGTCTCGACGGCAAGGTCCAGGACAGCAGCCCGACCTACACCTGCCACAACTAGGGGCCGGTCATGTACATCGCGACAAGCCGTAGTTCGGACGTCGCGGCGGGCACCGAGCGGAAGGCCGGCCTGCGCCGGGTGTCGGCGAACGTCGTCGCACTCGGCGCGGTCAGCCTGGTCACCGACATCTCCTCGGAGATGGTGACCGCGGTGCTCCCGCTGTATCTGGTGCTCGGCCTCGGGCTGAACCCGCTGCAGTTCGGTCTGCTCGACGGGCTTTACGCGGGAGCCACCGCCGTGGTCCGCGTGCTCGGCGGGCATCTGGCCGACCGGTGGCGCCGCCTCAAGGCGGTCGCCGGGTTCGGCTACGGCTTGTCCGCGGTGTGCAAGCTCGGCCTGGTCGCGGCCGGGGCTTCGGTCGCGGCGATCGGCGTGGTGCTGGCCGCCGACCGCACCGGCAAGGGGCTGCGCACCGCCCCGCGCGACGCGTTGATCTCGCTCAGCAGCGAGCCCGACACGCTCGGCCGGTCGTTCGGCGTGCACCGCGCGATGGACACCGTCGGCGCGTTCCTCGGCCCGCTCGTCGCGATGGCCGTGCTCGCGCTGAGTCTCGGCAGCTATACGTCGGTGTTCTTCACCAGTTTCTGCATCGCGGCGATCGCGGTGCTGCTGCTGGTGTTGTTCGTGCGCGACCGGCCCGCCGCGGTCGACCGGGCCGCAGTGTCCGTGAAGGCCGCCTTCGGGCTGTTGCGCGAGCGTGGTTTCCGCCGGGTGGCCGTGTGGGCGGCGCTGCTCGGGTTCGTCACCCTTGGCGATTCCTTTGTGTACCTGGTGCTTCAGCGGCGGTGGGAGGTCGCGGCGACGTTCTTCCCGTTGCTGCCGCTCGGCACCGCCGGGGTGTACCTGGCGCTGGCGGTGCCGCTGGGCAAGCTGGCCGACCGGATCGGGCGCTGGCCGGTGTTTCTCGGCGGGCACGTCGCTTTGGTGGCCGCGCTGGTCGCGTTGTGCGGGCCGGTGTCGGGTTTCTGGCTCGCGGCGCTCGCGTTGGGGCTGCACGGCGTGTTCTACGCGGCGACTGATGGGGTGCTGATGGCTGCCGCCGGACCTTTGGTACCTGCTGATCTTCGCGCGACCGGATTGGCTGTGGTCCAAACTGGACAGGCGGCCGCCCGGATGCTTTCCTCTGTCCTCTTCGGACTCGCCTGGACCTTGTGGGATCTCCAGCCCGCCGTCCTCGTGGCGGCCGGAGCGCTCGCTGTCGTGGCGCTCGGCGCCGCTTTCGCAAGGCCGGTGCGCAAATGAAAAAGGTCCTTCTCGCCGTTGCCGGCACGGTGGTGCTCGCGGCCACCGCGGTGGTTTACACGGTTGCCGCGCGGCCCAGTCCGGCCGAACCGTCGAAGGTCGAGCACCTTTCGCTCGCGCCCGGACAGTTGTTCTTTCGCAGCACGAAGACGGGCAACGTCGGCGTCGTTCCGCTCGCGAATCCTGGTGCTGAGCCGAAGTTCAGCGACCTGAAGTGCGACCGGTTCGCGGTGTCCGCGTCGACCGGGATGTGTCTCGCGGTGCGGCCCGGCACATTGCCCGCGGTCAGCGACTTCAGCATCCTCGACCGGAATTTCACCACGACGCACAAGGACTACCTGCCGGGAACGCCGAGCCGGGCACGCGTGTCGCCGGACGGCAAGCGGGTGTACTGGACGGTGTTCGTCACCGGCGATTCCTATGCCGCCACCGGGTTTTCGACCCGTGCTGGGGTTTACCAGCTGGACAACGGCGAACTGGAAAAGACGATCGAGGAACTGCCGGTCCTGGTCGAGGGGAAGCGGTACTTCTCCTCCGACGTCAACTACTGGGGCATCACGTTCAGCAAAGACGGCAAGCGGTTCTACTCGACGCTGGGCAGCAAGGGCAAGACGTACCTGATCGAGGGCGATTACGACACCTACCGCGGCAAAGCGCTGCGGGAGAACGTGGAATGCCCGTCGCTGTCGCCGGACGAAACGCGGATCGCGTTCAAGAAGAAGGTCGGCGAGGGCGTCTGGCGGCTGTCCGTGCTCGACCTCGAGACGATGCGGGAGACCGCGCTCGCCGAGACCCGCAGCGTCGACGACCAGGCGCTCTGGCAGGACGACCACACGATCCTCTACGGCCTCGAGAACGCCGTGTGGGCGGTGCCCGCGGACGGGTCCGGAGCCCCCCGCAAGCTCGTCTCCGACGCCGGGTCGCCCGCCGTCACCAGCTGATTCGACATCTCTTTACCTCGTATAGTACTCTCCTGTCCGGCAATACTTTACGACGTAAAGAGATGAGATGGCTGAAGCGACTCTGCACGACGGAACGCGGATCGATGCGCAGGTGCGCGGGGACGGGCCGGTGCTGCTGCTCCCGGTGGACCCCCGGCCCGCCGAGGGGCCGGAGGCCGAGGCGGCCCGGCAGTGGGGCGCCGATCCGGAGCTGGGCCGTTCGCTGATCGAGGGATTCGCCGGGTTCCGGGTGGCGGCCTTCGACTACCAGGGGCACCGGATGGCGCATCCGGCCGACTTGACGCCGGACGTGGTCGCGGCGGATTTCCTGGCCGTGGCGGACGCGGTCGGGGCGGAGCGGTTCTCGTACTACGGGTACTCGTGGCTGGCGCTTTCCGGGCTGCAGCTGGCGTTGCGGACGGATCGGCTGGACGCGTTGGTGATGGGCGGGTATCCGCCGCTGGACGGGCCGTACGCGGCGATGCTCGCGGTGACCCGGGCGACGTACGAGATGGCGCTTGCCGGGCCGTCGGCCGAGGCTAAAGCCGAGCCGGGCGATTGGGATTCGGTGGACGTCCAGTTGTCGACGGACCAGACGAAGCAGTTCGTGACGTTGTACGAGGCGTTGCAGGACTTCGACGACCGGGCCGTCGAGCTGTCGTGCCCGCGGTTGTGCTTCGCGGGGTCGGAGGACCGGATGGTGTACAGCGAGCGGTGGGGCGGGGTGACCGTCGACATCGCCGGGCCGCTGCTGCGCGAACGTGCCGAACTGGAGGCGCGGGGGTGGACCGTCGAGGTGCTCGACGGGCTCGACCACATGAGCGCGATGCAGGCGGCCACCGTGGTGCCGTTGGTGCGGCCGTGGCTGGAGAAAGTGACCTCGTGAGTGCCTAGGCCGGTTCTAACCGGCTGGAACGCTCACGACCCCCCACCCAGCCGCAGCTCGTGTTCCAGTGCCTCCAGCTCCGCCCCGCCCGCCATCTGCCGGGTCAGCTCCGGCAGTTCGATCTCCGACTTCTCGTAGGAGCCGAGCGCCGTGCCGCGTTTGAGGAGCAGGAAGCGGTCGGCCACCGGGTACGCGTGGTGCGGATTGTGCGTGATCAGGACGACGCCCAGGCCCCGGTCGCGGGCCTGGGCCACGTACTTCAGCACCACGCCGGCCTGCTTCACGCCCAACGCGGCGGTCGGCTCGTCGAGGATCAGCACCTTCGCGCCGAAGTGGATGGCCCGGGCGATCGCGACACACTGCCGCTCGCCGCCGGACAGCGTGCCGACCGGCTGTTCGACGTCCCGCAGGTCGATGCCGAGGTCGGCGAGGGCTTTCTTCGTCAGCTCCCGGCCTTTGCGCCGGTCCAGGGCCCGGAACGGGCCGAACCCGACGGTCGGCTCGGAGCCGAGGAAGAAGTTGCGCCAGACGCTCATCAGCGGCACCACGGCCAGGTCCTGATAGACCGTGGCGATCCCGCGGTCCAGCGCTTCCCGGGGAGAGGCGAACCGCACCGGCGCGCCTTCGACGAGGAACTCGCCTTCGTCGTGCTGGTGCACCCCGGCGAGGATCTTGATCAAGGTGGACTTTCCCGCGCCGTTGTCGCCCAGCACGCAGGTGACCTCGCCCGCGTTGACCACAGTGGACACTTCGCGCAGCGCGACCACGGTGCCGTAACGCTTGCCGACGTCCTTGACTTCGAGGAGAGCGTTCATCGCCGGACCCTTTCCGCGCGCCGCCGCAGCGCGTTGTTGACCAGGACCGCCGCCAGCAGCATGATCCCGAGGAACAGCATGAACCAGTCGTTGTCCCAGCCGGCGAAGACGATGCCCTGGCGCGCCATGCCGAAGATCAGCGCGCCGATCGCCGCGCCCACCGCCGAACCGAACCCGCCGGTCAGCAGGCAGCCGCCGATCACCGCGGCGATGATGTACTGGAATTCGAGCCCGATGCCCTGATTCGCCTGGACGCTCGCGAACCGCAGGATGTTGATCGAACCGACGAGCCATCCGGCCAGCGCGGTGCCCATGAACAGCAGGATTTTCGTGCGCACCACGGGAACGCCGACCGCGCGGGCGCTTCCCGCCGAACCGCCGACCGCGAAGATCCAGTTGCCGAAGCGCGTCCGGACCAGCAGCCACGCGGCCACCGCGATCGCGCCGAGCCACCAGACGATGGAGATCTGGAATGGCGTGCCGCCGATGTCCACTGTGGAGGCGAAGACGAAACCGGCGGACGCGTAACCGTCGGTGGAGCGCATGCCGGAGACCTGCACGGTGCCGGTGACCAGGCGGGTCACGCCGAGATTCAAGCCTTGCAGAGCAAGGAAAGTGCCGAGTGTGACGATGAAGCTCGGCAAGCCGGTTTTCATCACCAGCCAGCCGTTGAACGCGCCGACCGTCAGCGCGAAGACCAGCGAGACGAGCAACGCGAGCCACACGTTCCAGCCGGCTTGGGTGGCGAGGATCGCGGTGACCAGCGAGGTGGACGCGGTCATCACGCCCGCGGACAGGTCGAACTCGCCGCCGACCATCAGCAGCGACACCGCCACCGCCATGATGCCCAGCGTCGCCGCGTCGTCCAGCCAGGTCGCGGCTCCGCTGGCGCTGAAGAACTTGTCGGACGCGAAGGTGAAGAACAGGAAGACCACGACCGCGCCGAGGAGCGCGCCGATCTCCGGGCGGACCACCAACCGGTCGGTCAGCCGCGGCTTCGCCAGGCGTTCGTCGAGGGTCGTCATCGGGTGCCCCTTTGCACGTACTGGCCGACCTTGTCCACTGTGGATTTGTCGACCAGGTCGGGTCCGGTGAGCACCGGTTTGCCGCCGCCGACGACGTTCGCGTTGTCCCGGTACAGCTTCAGGAACTGCACCGGGAGATAGCCCTGTTCGTACTGTTGCTGGTCGACCGCGAACAGCACGTCGCCGGCCTTGATCGCGGCCACGACGTCGGAGTTGAGGTCGAACGTGGCGACCTGCGCCTTCGCGTTCACCGACTTGATCGCGCTCACCGCGCGGGCGGCGACCTGCGAGTTCAGCGTGAGGACCGCGTCGATCGACGAATCGGTCTGCACCGCGCCGCGGATGCGGGACTCGGCGTCGGTCGGGTTGGAGATGTCGACCTGCAGCGTCTGCACGGTGCCGGCGAATCCGGTCTTCGCCCCGTCGCAGCGCTGCGCCTGACCGACGTTCCCGGCCTCGTGGATCACGCACAACAGCTTGTGCTTGCCGAGGTCTTTGAACTTCTTCCCGGCTTCCTGACCGGCGATCGACTCGTTCTGCCCGACGTGTGTGAGCGCACCGTACGCCGCGCTCTTGTCCTCGCCGGAGTTGATGGTGATCACCGGGATCCCGGCGCGCACCGCGGCTTCGATGGACGGACGCAGCGCCTCGGGATTCGCCATCGACACCACGAGCCCGCCGGTTTGCTGCGCGACCGCGTTGTCGATCAGCTTCGCTTGCGCGCCCGGATCACCGTCTGAGGTGTACTCCACTTGCACGCCAAGGTCTTTGCCCGCCTGCTCGGCCCCGTTCTTGACCACGTTCCAGAACGCGTCGCCTGCGGTACCGTGCGTGATGACCGAGACCTTCAGCGGCCCGGACGGCGTCGACGCGGCGGCGGGCGCGGTCGTCTTCGGTTCGGCGGCCGGACCGGTGCAGGACGCCAGCAGCAGGCCCGCGGCCAGCAGGCTTGCCACCGCGCGGCCGGAGCGTCGTGCGCGCTCCCAGCGATGGGACATCGTTGTCTCTCCTCGCTTGGTGTCCAACGTCAGCCGGTGATGGTGCGCAGATACGAGAGGCTGGCCGCGACGTCCTGACCGGGGCGGTCCGCCGGGCTGTCGTCGCTCAGCGCGGTGTCCTGCTCCAGGACGTACCAGCCGTCGTAGCCCGCTTCGGCGACGGAGCGGACCATGGCTTCGATGTCCACGTCGCCCTCGCCGAGCGGTACGTAGAGACCCTTGCCGACGGCTTCGGCGTACGGCAGTTCGCCCGCGCGGACGGCGTCGGCGAGTTCGCCGCGGACGTCCTTGAGGTGCAGGTGCCCGATCCGCCGCGGGTGCCGTTGCGCGAGCGCGACCGGGTCGGTGCCGCCGATCAGCAGGTGACCGGTGTCCAGGCAGAGCTGCAGGTCCGAATCGGCGAGGAAGCGTTCGACTTCGGCCTCGGTTTCGACGTGCGTGCCGACGTGGGGATGCAGGACCGTTTGGAGGCCGTGCTTTGCTGCTATGCCGCGGATCTTGCCTGCCGTGCGGACCAAAGTGGACCATTCGGCGTCGGCAAGGGTGGGCCGTTCGTCGTAACCGTCGAGGCCGGTCGCCGCGGCGAGAACGAGTATTCCGCCGCCGCAGGCCGCGAAGAGCGCGGCCGAGTCTTCCGCTTCGGCGACGGCCGCGTCCGGATTTTCGTGCAACGGCACGGCAAGGAAGCCGCCGACGAGTTCGAGGCGATGGCTTTCCAGAAGGCTCTTCAGCTCAGCCGGGGCACGCGGCAGATAACCGGGTGGACCCAATTCCGTTGCGGTGACGCCTAGTTCGGCCATCTCGCCGAGCACTGCCGGGGCTTCGAGCACCCGGCCCCAGCCGGGCACCTCGCAGACTCCCCACGAGATCGGGGCGGCGGCGACGCGGATCTTCGCGGTCATGGATCCCTCTCCGGTCGGGGGACGGGCCCTTGATTAGAGCGCTCTAAGCTTGTAGCGTCCGACCCGTCGCGTCAAGCGCTTCTCCGGGGAGGTTTTCGCATGGGGAAGCCCACCATGGAGGACGTCGCCGCGCGAGCCGGGGTCTCCCGGGCACTGGTTTCGCTCGTGATGCGCAACGCGCCGAACGTCTCGGCGCAGCGCCGCGCGGCAGTGCGGAAAGCGGCTGAGGAACTCGGATATTCGCCGCACGTGATGGCGCGTTCGCTGGCGAGCCGGACTTCGACGGTGCTCGGCGTGATGGTGAACGACCTGCGCAACGCCTTCTTCGCGGACGTGGTGGAAGGGCTGGACGCGGCGGCTCAGGCAGCCGGGTTCGATCTGATCCTCAACACCGGCGGCCGGATGCCTTCTCGGGAGGGCGCGGCGTTGCGCAGTCTCCTGTCGTTCCGTCCGGCCGGCGTCGTGCTGTTGTCACCGGTGGTTCCGGCCGCTGCGATCGAAGCCGCGGCACGGCAGTGTCCGGTAGTGTTGGTGTCGCGTACTTCTCGTTTGTCCACTGTCGATACTGTGAATGACGACGGCGAGGCTGGCGCGGCGTTGGCCGTCGAGCACTTGGTGCAGCTCGGGCATCGGCGGATCGCGCATCTCGACGGCGGGGGAGCGGCCGGTGCCGCAGCTCGGCGGCGAGGTTTCCAGCGGGCGATGCGGGCCCACGAACTGGAGCCGATCGTGGTGCGCAGCGAGCACACTGACACCGCGGGCGAAAAGGCCGTACAGGAGTTGCTGTCCTCGTACTCGCCGCCGCCGACTGCACTGGTGGCGGGCAATGACTTCAACGCGGTCGGCGCGATCTCGGCGCTTGAGGAACACGGGTTGCGGGTACCGGAGGACGTTTCGGTGGTCGGCTACGACAACACTTCCTTGGCCTCCCTGCGGCACATTTCACTGACCACAGTGGACCAACCGCGCGCGGAAATGGCGCGGCTGGCCTTCGATGCGCTGCTGGAGCGCATCCGCGGTGAACGCACTGAACCGGTGCGGCATCTGCTTCATCCGTCCCTGGTCGTGCGGGAGACCACGGGGCCCAACTCAGGGGAGGCACAGCGATGAGGGTGGGACTGGCGGGGGCCGGACGGATCGGCGCCGCGCACGCGGAAACGCTCGCGGGCTTCGACGAGGTCGCGTCCGTGGTCGTCGCGGACGTGGACCCCGCGCGAGCCCAGTCGGTCGCCGCTCGGCTCGGGGTCGAGGCGGCCGAGGGAATCGACGCACTGTTCCGGGCCGGTCTCGACGGTCTGGTCATCGCCGCGGCCACCGACGCGCATCCGGAGTTGATCATCCAAGCGGTCGACGCGGGGGTGCCGGTGTTCTGCGAAAAGCCGGTCGCCGCGGACATTCCCGGCACGCTCGCGGTCATCGACCGGATCGCGGACGCGGACGTCCCGGTCCAGATCGGCTTCCAGCGCCGGTTCGACGCGGGCTACCAAGCCGCGCGGGTCGCGGTGCAGAGCGGGGAATTGGGCTGGCTGCACAGCGTCCGGGCGACCACTTTGGACCCGGCACCGCCGCCCGCCGCCTATGTCGCGCATTCCGGCGGCCTGTTCCGGGACTGCGGCGTGCACGACTTCGACATCCTCCGCTGGGTGACCGGCCGGGAGGTTTCGGAAGTTTTCGCGGTGGGGCGCAACAAGGGCGAGCAGTTCTTCGCGGACGCCGGAGACGTCGACACCGCCGCGGTAGTGCTGACGCTCGACGACGGAACCCTCGCGACGGTCTCGCTGGCCCGCTACAACGGCGCGGGCTACGACGTGCGCTTCGAAGCCCTCGGCTCGCTGGGGAATGCCGTGGTGGGCTTGGACGATCAGGCCCCGCTGCGGTCAGTGGAGCCGGGCTTCGGACCGTTGCCGGGACCGGCGTATCCGGGCTTCATGGAACGCTTCCGGACGGCTTATGCTGCCGAGCTGCGGGCGTTCCTGGACGTCGCCGCCCGCCGGATCCCGTCGCCCGCGGGGGCGGAGGATGCGTTGGAGGCGTTCTACATCGCGGAGGCGTGCGAGGTCTCGCGGAGGGAGAACCGCCCGGTGCGGGTCGTCGAGGTGCGGCGGTAGGTCAAGCTCGCGGGCGAAGCAGCTTCTCCACCAACGTATCCACCACATCCGCCGGTACCGTCGACGCGGTCAGTGCACTGTAGACAATCGGCCCCAGCAAAGCGTCCATTGTGGCCTCCGGAGCCAACACCGGAGAAATCTCGCCCGCTTCGGCAGCCCGCGTCAGCATTTGTCGTTCCGCGAGCTGCCGCGGCTCCAGGTAGCGCTCGTGGAACCGCGCTGCCGTCCCGACATCGTGCTGCGCCTCGGCCAGCAACGTGAGCAGGCATTTGCCCGCGGGGTCTTCAGTGAGGAAGTGCGCGAAGTCGCGCAGATACGCCCGGATGCGGTCGGCCGTCGGGTCTTCCGTCGGCACCGGCAGGCGTTTCTCGCTGTCCTCGATCAGCGTGTCCAGCAGGATTTCGACCTTCGACGGCCACCACCGATAAATCGTCTGCTTCGCGACGCCGGCGCGGCGCGCGATCGCTTCCACGGTCAGTGCACCGAAGCCGTGCTCGACCAGCAGGTCGTCGGCGGCGTGGAGCACCGCCAGGCGGGCGGCCTCGTCGCGCCGGTTGCCGGAGCGTGCCCTGCGGGGCTGGGAATTGACTGCGGGCATACCGGACACCCTACCGTGCTACTGTCTAGACGTGACGTTGCGTCTAGACAAGGGAGCGGTCATGGCGGCACGCCGGGCGTTGGTGGTCGGGGCTTCGCGGGGGCTGGGATTGGTGCTGGTCACCGAGTTGGACCGGCGCGGGTGGGAGGTCATCGCGACGACCCGCAGCGGTTCGGTGCCGTTGGAAGGAATGCGGACCGAACAGCTGGAGATGACCGATGAAGCACAGATCGCGGCGCTCAGAGACAGAGTGGACGGTCCGCTCGATCTGCTCTTCGTGAACGCGGCGATCGATCGCGGGAACCTGCCGATCAATGAAGTGCCCGTCGAGATGTTCACCGAAGTGATGATCACCAATGCGTTGGGCCCGTTGAGAGTCCTCGAAGGACTGGACGATCTGGTCGCCCCGGGCGGCACGGTCGCGGTGATGTCGTCCGAACAGGGCAGCGTCTCGAGGAACGTCGAACCGGGATACGAGCTGTACAAGGCCAGCAAGGCCGCGCTCAACCAGCTCATGCGCAGCTACGCCACCCGGCACGAGAGCGACGGGCGGACCAAACTGCTCATCGACCCTGGCCACAACCGGACGCGGCTCGGCGGGCCGGACGCGCCGTTGTTGCCGGAAGAAAGCATCCCCGCGGTCGTCGACGTGCTCGAAGCGCGCGCGGGTGAGCTGGGGCTGCAGTTCCTCGACCGCTTCGGCGAGCCGGTTCCCTGGTAACGACTGGGCCGATCGGGTAGCGCCCGGCCGCTTCGCGTGCCAAGCTGCGGGGCGTGCCTGGATCGGGAGAATCCGAGATCGTGCTGATCCCGCTCGACGAGCAGGGGCTGGAGCGGCTGCTGGAAGCCGCGGTGGCCGACGCCGAACCGGCTGAGGTCATGCCGCCGGTCGAAGGCCCCGCCGGATGGACCGAAGCCCGCCGCGAAGCGTTTCTCGCGTTCCACCGCCGACGATCGCTCAATCCGGACACCGCCATCGAAACGACCTGGGTCGTGGAAGTCGACGGCCAGGTCTGCGGGGCAGCCCGCTTGCGGCCGGTGTCCGGGCGGGCCGCGCTGGAGGTCGAAGCCGGGGTGTGGCTCGGCCGTTCGGCGCGCGGGCGCGGAATCGGCCGCAAAGTGACCGCGGTGCTGCTCGACGCGGCCCGCGACGGCGGCGCGGCGAAATTCGTCGCGACGACCACTGTGGACAATGCGGCGGCCCGGCGGCTGATGAGCGGAGCCGGTGCGGAACTGGACGTCCGCGGCACGGAGATCGACGCGCACCTGGAGTTCTGACCGCTCGCCCGGCACCGCCCCAATGCGGCATTGGGTGCGCAGGACGCACCGAACGCCGCATTGGGTGCGTGGCACGCAACCAATGCCACATTGGGTGCGTCGGATGCACCCAATGTGGCATTGGGGAGGTCCGGGCCGAGCGCCGGGGTCAGTTGAGTTCCAGCTCCGGCGAGTACATGTCGAACCAGTGGTGCAAGTCCAGCGCCCGGTCCATGCCGACCCGCTGCGCCTGGCTGATCGCCGCCGGATCGGTGTCCGCCGACTGCTGCAGCCGTTCCCGGCTGATCACCTGGAACACCGGATTGTCCTTCTGCGCCAAGGCTTCCTTGATCTGCTCCTGCAGCGCGACGGCGTACCCCGGGTCCTGAGTGGACGGATACGGGCTCTTCACCCGGTCCCGCACCGAGGCGGGCAGCACGTGCTTCGTCGCGTGCCGCAGCAGGCTCTTTTCCCGGCCGTCGTAGGTCTTCAGCGACCAAGGCGTGTTGTAGACGTACTCGACGAGCCGGTGGTCGCAGAACGGCACGCGCACTTCCAGGCCCACCGCCATCGACATCCGGTCCTTGCGGTCGAGCAGCTGCCGCACGAACCGGGTCAGGTGGAGGTTGCAGATGACCCGCATCCGCGAATCCCGCTCGGATTCGCCGTCCAGCAAGTCCACTTGGGACACCGCGGTGCGGTACTGGTCGTCGATGTACGACTCCAGGTCGAGCTTCGCGGCGAGGCCGGGTTCGAGCAGCGATTCCCGGTCGTCCATCAGGCTGTTGCGGAACGCCAGCCACGGGAAGGTGTCCGCCTTGACCGCGGCCTCGTCGTGGAACCAGCGGTAGCCGCCGAAGACCTCGTCGGCCGATTCGCCGGACAGCGCCACCGTCGATTCCGCCCGGATCGCCTTGAACAGCAAGTACAACGACGTGTCCATGTCGCCGAGCCCGGTCGGGATGTCGCGGGCGCGCAGCACCGCGCGGCGGACCTCGGGGTCGCTCAGGTCGGCCGGGTTCAGCATCACGTCCTGGTGCGCGGAACCGACGAGCTTGGCGACGTCGCGGATGTAGGGCGAGTCCGGGGTGTCGCGCATTTCGTCGGGCTTGAAGTTCTCTTCCTGCCCGAAGAAGTCGACCGAGAAGGTGCGCAGCTGCTCGCCTTCCTCGGCCAGCCGCGCGGCGGCGAGACCGGTGACCGCGCTCGAGTCGAGGCCGCCGGAGAGCAGCACGCAGCGCGGGACGTCGGCGACCAGTTGCCGGTGGACGATGTCGGTCATCAGCTCGCGCACGCGCTCGACCGTCGTCTCCTGGTCGTCGGTGTGCTGCTTCGCGTCGAGCTTCCAGTAGGTGCGGGTGTTGATCCCCTCGCGGGTCACGGTCACGACGGTGGCCGGGTCGACCTCGTACATGCCCTTCCACAGCGACCAGCCCGGACGCTTCGTGAAGCCCATCAGCTCGCGCAGGCCGTCGCTGTCTACTGCCTTGCGCGCCAACGGGTTCGCCAGGATCGCCTTCGGCTCGGAGCCGAACAGGACGCCGTCGCGGGTGGGGTAGTAGTAGAACGGCTTGATGCCCATCCGGTCGCGGATCATCACGAGCTTCTGGTCGCGCTCGTCCCAGATCGCGAACGCGTACATGCCGTTGAGGTGGTCCACGACCTCAGTGCCCCACTGCAGGTAGCCGTGCAGCACGACCTCGGTGTCGCTGTCGGTCTCCCAGCGGTGCCCCAGTTTGGTGAGTTCTTCACGAAGTTCGGAGAAGTTGTACGCCTCGCCGCTGTAGACCATCGCGACTTCGCCGTTCGGGGTCTTCACGCTCATCGGCTGGCGTCCGCCCGGCAGGTCGATGATGGCGAGCCGTCGGTGGCCCAGCGCGACCGAGCGGCGGACCCAGGTTCCGCGGTCGTCGGGTCCTCGGCAGGCCATGGTCTCGGTCATCGCGTCCGCGATCTCCTGCTGCTGCGTGAGATCGGTGTCGTAGGAAACCCAGCCCGCGATTCCGCACATACGAGCCCTCCCTGAACCTAGTTAGTTAGTTGATACAACTATTGGTTACTCAGGTGTAACACGGGCCCCGGATCTTGTCTGCCCGAATTGCACTCTCTGTCCTTGATCCACTACCAGCTGTGCCGCAAGTCACCCACCAACTACGGACAGTTATCCGGCTCGCTGACCCGGATGGCGCTTGACGCGGTGGCCCGGGTCACCGGCCGTCAAGATCGCGTAAACGCCCCCAGGTCGCGGCGTCAAGGAGGCGTCAGACGCGGGTGCTCACCCTCCGCGACGGCCGCAGAGTGGCTCTCGACCGACGGTCGCCCATGGCGGGTGACCCTTCCTGAGAGGTGCCTGGTGGCGGATTTGCTGTACGCCCTATTGCTCATCGGCGTTTTCGCGGTGCTCGCCGGTGTCCTGCGCGGGCTGGAGAAGCTGTGAGCGGCGCGGGCACCGTGGCCAATGTCGTCGGCGGACTGCTGGCGCTCGGCCTTCTCGGCTACCTGTTCGTCGCGCTCGTGAGGCCGGAGAAATTCTGAGATGAGTGACGTCGCGGCCGGCTTCCTGCAAGCCGGCGTGCTCCTGGTCGCCCTCGCGGTGGTCTACAAACCCCTCGGCGACTACCTCGCCCGCGTCTTCTCCGCCGAGAAGCACCTGCGGGTCGAGAAGGCCCTGTACAAGATCGTCCGGGTCGACCCGGACACCGAACAGCACTGGAAGACCTACGCCTCGGGCGTGCTCGGCTTCTCGTTCGTCTCGGTGATCCTGCTGTACCTGTTGCAGCGCCTGCAGTCGATCCTGCCGTGGAACTTCGATCGCGGGCCGGTTTCGCCCGCCGTCGCGTTCAACACCGCGGTTTCCTTCGTGACCAACACGAACTGGCAGTCCTACACGCCCGAGACGACCATGGGCCACTTCGTCCAGATGGCCGGCCTCACCGTGCAGAACTTCCTGTCCGCGGGCATCGGGCTCGCCGTGGCGATCGCCGTGACGCGCGGGTTCATCCGCTCGCGCACCGACCGGCTGGGCAACTTCTGGGTCGACCTGACCCGCGGCACGATCCGCGTGCTGCTGCCGATGGCGTTCGTGTTCGCGCTCGTCCTCGTGGCGCTCGGCGTGGTGCAGAGCCTGCGTTCCGGCGTCGCGGTGACGAACCCGGACGGCAGCACCAGCCGGATCGCGCTCGCCCCGGCGGCCAGCCAGGAAGTGATCAAGGAACTCGGCACGAACGGCGGCGGCATCTTCAACGCCAACTCCGCGCATCCGTTCGAGAACCCGAATGTCTGGACCAACGTCGTCGAGATGTTCCTGATCCTGGTGATCCCGGTCTGCCTCACCCGCGCCTTCGGGCAGCTGGTCGGCAACCGCAAGCAGGGTTACGTGCTGCTGTCGGTGATGGCCGGGCTGTGGGCCGCGATGCTCGCGGTGATCTGGACGTCCGAGGCGCGCACGAACAGCCCGGCGGCGCTGGCCGCGGGAGCGAATCTCGAAGGCAAGGAACAGCGGTTCGGGATCGGCGGCACGTCGTTGTTCGCCGACACCACCACCGGCACGTCGACCGGCGCGGTCAACGGCGCGCACGACAGCCTGTCCGGCCTCGGCGGCGGGGGCACGATGCTGAACATGCTCTTCGGCGAGATTTCGCCGGGCGGCGTCGGCACCGGGCTGTACGGGATCCTCGTCATGGCGGTGATCGCGATGTTCCTCGCCGGGCTGATGGTCGGCCGGACGCCGGAGTACCTGGGCAAGAAGCTCGGCAAGCGCGAGGTCACCTGCGCGGCGATCTCGATGCTGGCGATGCCGGTCGTGGTGCTGCTCGGGTCCGGCATCGCCTTGATGATCCCGAGCACGCGAGACGCGCTCGGCAACT
The DNA here is from genome assembly GCF_000158875.1 of Streptomyces sp. AA4. NCBI lineage: Bacteria > Bacillati > Actinomycetota > Actinomycetes > Kitasatosporales > Streptomycetaceae > Streptomyces > Streptomyces sp. AA4. Next base: position 1,616,534 of record NZ_GG657746.1, read on the forward strand.
CAGGTTCGCACGGGCTGTCGGAGATCCTCTACGGCTACGCGTCCACCGGCAACAACAACGGCAGCGCCTTCGGCGGCCTCACCGCGACGAACGACTGGTTCCAGGCGTCGTTCTCGGTGGCCATGCTGATCGGCCGGTTCGTGCCCATCGTCGCGGTGCTCTGCCTGGCCGGTTCGCTCGCCGCGCAGAAAAAAGTTCCCGAGACCTCGGGCACGCTGCCCACCACCGGGCCGCTGTTCGGGACGTTGCTGACCGGCACCGTCGTCCTCGTCGCGGCCCTCACGTTCATCCCGGCGCTCGCGCTGGGGCCCATCGCGGAGGCGCTGGCATGACCATCACCCAGGAGCGGACTCCGGAAGAGGAGACGCAGCACCACGTAGAGAACACCGGACGCGTCGGAGCCGGGGTTTTCAGCCCGAAGCAGCTGTGGTCGTCCATGCCGGACGCGCTGCGCAAGCTGGACCCGAAGCACCAGCTCAAAAACCCGGTGATGTTCGTGGTGTGGGCCGGTTCGGTCCTGACCACCGTCTTCGCGATCACCGACCCGAGCGTGTTCTCCATCCTCATCGCGGTGTGGCTGTGGTTCACTGTCGTGTTCGCGAACCTGGCCGAAGCCGTCGCCGAGGGGCGGGGCAAGGCGCAGGCGGAATCATTGCGGCGGACCAAAAAGGAGACGGTCGCGCGGCGGCTCACCGAAGACGGCTCCGAGGAGCAGGTGCCCGGCGTGGACCTGCGCGTCGGCGACCGCGTGGTGGTCGAAGCCGGACAGGTGATCCCGGGCGACGGCGACGTGGTCGAAGGCATCGCCACGGTCGACGAATCGGCCATCACCGGCGAATCGGCCCCGGTGATCCGCGAGTCCGGCGGCGACCGGTCTGCGGTCACCGGCGGCACCACGGTGCTGAGCGACCGGATCGTCGTGCGGATCAGCACGAAGCCCGGCGAGTCCTTTGTGGACCGGATGATCGCGTTGGTGGAAGGCGCTTCCCGGCAGAAGACGCCGAACGAGATCGCGCTGACCATCCTGCTGTCGACGCTGACCATCATCTTCCTGCTCGCCGTCGTGGCGCTGCAGCCGATGGCCGCTTACTCCGGCAGCGAGCAGTCGGTGATCGTGCTGACCGCGCTGCTGGTCTGCCTGATCCCGACGACGATCGGCGCGCTGCTGAGCGCGATCGGCATCGCCGGAATGGACCGGCTGGTGCAGCGCAACGTCCTCGCCACCTCCGGCCGCGCGGTCGAAGCCGCCGGCGACGTGTCGACCCTGTTGCTGGACAAGACCGGCACGATCACCTTCGGCAACCGGCGCGCGACCGAGCTGATCCCGGTCGGCAAGTCCACTGTGGACGACCTGGCGCGCGCGGCCCGGCTGTCCAGCCTCGCCGACGGCACCCCGGAGGGGCGCAGCATCGTCGAGCTGGTTGCCGAGCAACACGGGCTGCCCGGCGCGGCGGACGAGAGCGAGAAGCTGGCCGAGTTCGTGCCGTTCACCGCGCAAACGCGGATGAGCGGTGTCGACCTCGATGGCCGCGAAGTGCGTAAGGGTGCGACTTCGGCGGTGCGCCAGTGGGTGCGCGACCGCGGCGGCGACGTCCCGGACGAGACCGAACGCGTCGTGGACGAGATCAGCCAGCAGGGCGGAACGCCGCTGGTGGTCGCGGAAGCGGCGGGCGGGACGGCGTTCGTGCGCGGGGTGATCCGGCTGTCGGACGTGGTGAAGCCGGGCATGAAGGAGCGCTTCGAGGAACTGCGCTCGATGGGCATCAAGACGGTGATGATCACCGGCGACAACCCGCTCACCGCGAAGGCCATCGCGCAGGACGCGGGCGTCGACGACTATCTCGCCGAGGCCAAGCCCGAGGACAAGATGGCGCTCATCAAGAAGGAGCAGGAGGGCGGCCGGCTCGTCGCGATGACCGGCGACGGCACGAACGACGCGCCCGCGCTCGCGCAGTCCGACGTCGGCGTGGCGATGAACACCGGGACCATGGCGGCGAAAGAGGCCGGCAACATGGTCGACCTCGACTCGAACCCGACGAAGCTGATCGAGATCGTCGCCATCGGCAAACAGCTGCTGATCACCCGCGGCGCGCTCACCACGTTCAGCGTGGCGAACGACCTGGCGAAGTACTTCGCCATCCTGCCCGCGATGTTCACCGGCATCTTCGCCCAGCTCGGCGCGCTCAACATCATGCACCTGGCGACGCCGAAGTCGGCGATCCTCTCCGCGGTCGTCTTCAACGCGCTGATCATCGTCGCGCTGATCCCGCTCGCCCTGCGCGGCGTCCGGTACCGGCCGTCGTCGGCGTCCGCGCTGCTGCGCCGCAACCTGCTCGTCTACGGCCTCGGCGGGATCGTCAGCCCGTTCCTCGGGATCTGGGTGATCGACCTGATCGTGCGCCACATTCCAGGGATTGGCTGACATGAACGTCCTGCTCAAGCAGACCTGGGCGGGCCTGCGCCTGCTCATCGCGATGACCGTGCTGCTCGGCATCCTCTACCCGCTGGGCGTGTGGGCGGTGTCCCGCATTCCCGGACTCCAGGGGAACGCCGAGGGCTCGGTGGTGACGCAGAAGGGCGAGGGTGTCGGCTCGTCGCTGATCGGGATCGACCCGGTGCCCGCCGACGCCACGCGCGACCCGTGGTTCCACAACCGGCCCTCCGCCGGCTCGAAGGACGTGCTCGGGCCGGGCGACCCGTCGACGTCGGGGCCGTCCAACAAGGGCCCGTACAACGAGGATCTGACCAAGGCCATCGCGCAGCGGCGGGCCCTGATCGCGCGGCGCGAGGGCGTCACCCCGGCGGAGGTGCCCGCGGACGCGGTGACCGCTTCGGGCTCGGGGCTCGACCCGGCGATCAGCGTCGCCTACGCCGACCTGCAGGTGCTTCGCGTGGCCCGCAACACCGGGCTGAGCGAGGAGAAGGTGCGGCAGCTGGTCGCGGACAACACCACCGGCAACGGGATCGGGGTGCCGGGCGTGAACGTGCTCCTGCTCAACCTTGCCGTGCATTCGGCCGCTCCTGGAGCACACTGAACACTGTGAGCACCTCTGACACACCCCCGAAGCCGCGCCGAGGAGAACTGCGGATCTATCTCGGCGCGGCTCCGGGGGTCGGCAAGACCTTCGCCATGCTCGGCGAAGCGCGCCGCCGCCTCGACCGCGGCACCGACGTGGTCGTCGGCCTGGTCGAGACGCACGGCCGCAAGAAAACCGCCGATCTGCTCGACGGGCTGGAGGTCGTGCCGCGGCGCACCATCAGCCATCGCGGGCACGAGTTCGCCGAAATGGACCTCGACGCGGTGCTCGCCCGCGCGCCCGAGGTCGTCGTCGTGGACGAGCTGGCGCACACGAACGTGCCCGGCGGACGGCACGAGAAACGCTGGCAGGACATCGACGAGCTGCTCGAAGCGGGCATCGACGTGCTGTCCACGGTCAATGTCCAGCACCTGCAGAGCCTCAACGACGTGGTCGAGCGGATCACCGGCGTCACCCAGCAGGAGACCGTGCCAGACGAGGTCGTGCGCCGGGCGGAGCAGCTGGAGCTCGTGGACATCACGCCGGAGGCGCTGCGGCGGCGGCTCGCGCACGGCAACGTCTACCCGGCCGAGCGCATCGACGCCGCGCTGGGCAACTACTTCCGGCCCGGGAACCTCACGGCGTTGCGCGAGCTGGCGCTGCTGTGGGTAGCCGACCAGGTCGATGTCGCGCTGCAGCGTTACCGCGCCGAGCAGAAGATCACCGACACGTGGGAAACCCGCGAACGAGTGGTCGTGTCGATCACCGGCGGTCCGGAAAGCGAGACGCTGATCCGGCGCGCCAGCCGGATCGCCAACCGGGCGGGCGCGGAACTGCAGGTCGTGCACATCCTGCGCGGCGACGGTCTCGCCGGGCTCGGGCCGACCGCGATGGCCCGCTGCCGCACTCTGGCCGAGGAGGTCGGCGCGACCTTCCACGCGGTGGTCGGCGACGACGTGCCGACCGCGTTGCTCGACTTCGCGCGCGGGGTCAACGCGACGCAACTGGTGGTCGGCACCTCGCGGCGTTCCCGGATCGCGCGGCTTTTCGACCAGGGGATCGGCGCGACCGTGGTGCAGCAGTCCGGGCCGATCGACGTGCACATGGTCACGCACTCCTACGCCGGCGGACGGCTGCGGGCGCGGCTGGGCACGAGCCCGCTGGCGCCGTCGCGGCTCGTGATGGGCTGGGTGCTGAGCATCCTGCTGCCGGTCGTCGCGACCGGTCTCGGCGTGCTGCTGCGCGACGCGGTCGAGTTCTCCACCGACGTGATCCTCTTCGTGCTGTCGACGGTCATCGTCGCTTTGGTGGGCGGGCTCGGCCCGGCTCTGGTGGCGTCGATTTTCGGTGCTGGGCTGTTGAATTTCTTCTTCACGCCACCGCTGTACACGCTGGATGTGCACAGTCCGCAGAACGTCGTGACGCTGATCGCGATGATCGTGGTGGCGGTGATGGTGGCGCTGGTGGTCGCTTCCGCCGCTCGGCGCGGTGTGGCGGCGGCGCGGGCTCGGACGGAAGCGTCGCTGCTGGCGTCTTATGCGCGCACGGTGCTGACCAATCCGAACCCGATCGAGCGGTTGCTGGAGAAGGTGCGAGAGAACTTCGGCCTCACTTCCGTGACGCTGCTGGAGAAACGCAATGGGAAATGGGACAAGGTCGCGCTGTCCGGTGGCGAGCCGTGCGCGGATCCGGATGAGGCCGATGTGGACATTGCGGTGACCGCTGACGTGCACCTGACGTTGCGCGGTCGTGCGTTGCCCGCGGCAGACCGTCGGGTGCTGGAAGCCGTTGCGGGACAAGCGTTGCTCGCCTTGCGGCAACAGCGGATGGCCGCGGCCGCGGCGGCTGCCGAGCGCAAGGCCGAGGCGACCGAGCTGCGCACGACACTGCTTTCCGCGGTCGGCCACGATCTGCGGACGCCGCTCACGTCCATCAAGGCGGCGATCGGCAGCCTGCGCGCGCCGGACCTGTCGCTGTCCGATGAGGACACCGAGGAACTGATGGAAGCCGTGGAGCTTTCCGCGGACCGGCTCGCCGGGCTGATCGACAACCTCCTCGACTCGTCCCGGCTGGCGACCGGTGCGGTCACCCCGCATCTGCGGCCGGTCGGCTACGACGAGGTGGTCGCGCACGCGCTGTCCACTGTGGACAACTCGCAGCACGTGCAGGTGTCGGTCGACGCGCGGTTGCCTTCGGTGCAGGCGGATCCCGGCCTGTTGGAACGGGTGATCGCGAACGTGCTGGACAACGCTCTCCGGCACGGCGGCGGCGACGTCTCGGCACGGGCGAGCGCGCATTCGGAGTTCGTGGAACTGCGGATCGTCGACCACGGCAAGGGCTTGCGGAAGGGCGCCGCGGAGTCCGCGTTCGCGCCGTTCCAGCGGCTGGGCGGGGACCGGGACTCGACGCCGGGCGTCGGGCTCGGCTTGTCGGTCGCGAAGGGGTTCACCGAGGCGATGGGCGGTACGGTTCGCGCGGAGGACACTCCCGGCGGAGGGTTGACCGTGGTGATCTCGCTCCCGGCCTGTACCGGACGGGAACTGGTGGAAGCAGAATCGGCGGAGGAGGGCGCGGCGCGATGACTGCCGACCAAACGGCGACGGTGCTGGTCGTCGACGACGAACCGCAGATCGTGCGGGCGCTGCGGATCAACCTCAACGCGCGCGGGTACAAGGTGATCACCGCCCACGACGGCACCGCCGCGCTGAAAGCGGTCGCCGAAACGAAACCGGACGTGGTGGTGCTCGACCTCGGCCTGCCCGACCTGGACGGCACCGAGGTGATCGCGGGACTGCGCGGCTGGACGACGGTGCCGATCATCGTGCTGTCCGCGCGCGGCGATTCGGCGGACAAGGTCCAAGCACTCGACGCGGGTGCGGACGATTACGTCACCAAACCGTTCGGCATGGACGAGCTGCTGGCCCGCTTGCGCGCCGCGGTCCGCCGTTCGTCGGTGGCGGGCACGGACGGCGCGGAAGCTGTGGTGGACACCGGTTCGTTCACGATCGACCTGGCGGCGAAGAAGGTGCTGCGCGAGGGCCGCGAGGTGCACCTGACGAAGACCGAATGGGGAGTGCTGGAACTGCTGGTCCGCAACCGGGGCCGGCTGGTGGCGCAGAAGCAGCTGCTGCACGAGGTGTGGGGGCCGTCGTACGAGACGGAATCCCATTATCTGCGCGTGTATTTGGCGCAGCTGCGGCGGAAGCTGGAGCCGGAACCGTCGCGGCCGCGGCATCTGCTTACCGAACCCGGCATGGGGTACCGCTTCGAAGCCTGACCTGGCCGCAAAGCCGTGAAGGGCTCCTTGAAGGAATCAGATTCCCTCAAGGAGCCCTTCACGGACTTCAGTGGCTGGTGGGACTCGTCGGGTTGCTGTCCGAAGTGGACGCGCTCGGCGACGAGGACGACGACGGCTGGCCGCCGGTCGAGCTGCTGCCCGGCGGGGGTTTCGGCGCCGAGCTGTCCGAAGCCGGAGGAGTCGCGCTCGAGCTGCCCGGCGAAGTGGTCGTCGTGTCCGGGGGCGTCGGGGTGACCGTCTTCGGGGGCGGCGTGTCGCTGCGCGGCGTGCTCGGCGAACTGCCCGGATTCCCGCCGGGGGGCGGTGCGGGCTGTCCGCCGCCGGGCTGCCCTCCCGGTTGCCCGCCGGGCTGACCGGCGTTCGGCGGAGGCGTGATCACGCTCGTCGTCGGCTTCCCGTCCGGTCCGACGGCCACCACGGTCGTCGGGGTCGGCGGGACGGTCTGGCCGGGGGTCGGCGAGCCGGGGACGGTCATCGGACCGCCGGGGACGGCGTTGCCCGGGACGACGACCTGCGAGCCGACCGGCTGGCCGCCGATTCCGCCGCCGCTGGTGCTGGTCGCGGTGTCGGTGACCGAGCCGGGGCCGGCCAGTTCGGCGACCGCGGCGAAGGCCGTCGCGACCACGAGGCCGCTGACGCCCAGGATCGCGTAGCCGGAGCGGCTGAGCCTCCCGCTCGCGCCCTTCGGCGGAGCGGTGGGGGCGGCGCTCACCGCGATCTCCGGCGACGCCGAGCTTGGTTCAGGCCCGTCGGGACGGGACATGCAGGCTCCTTAGAAGGGTCAACGCTCGAGTCGAGGGGCGGCACGGGGGAGCGGGGCTCCGGCCCCGGATGCCAGGCGGGAGGTTATCACTGCTCAGGACCCGATCGCGCGACCGAGGGACGGGGGCCGTCACCGTCCGCAGCCGGGCGCGTGCGGCAGGATGGGACCGGTGAACGAGCAGGAAAAGCCCGTCCGGCTGGCCGCCTGGGTGCACGGGCAGGTGCAGGGAGTCGGTTTTCGCTGGTGGACCCGGAGCCGCGCGCTCGAACTCGGGCTGACCGGATTCGCCAGGAACCTCCCGGACGGCCGTGTCGAAGTGGTCGCGGAGGGTGACCGGGACAACTGTGCGCTACTGCTGGCCGCGCTGCGCTCCGGAACCTCACCCGGAAGAGTGGAACGGGTAGTTGAACGCTGGACCGCCGCCAAGGGCGGGCTGGACGGGTTCGCCGAACGCTGAGGCCGCTGGGACGGATGCGGCTGACGGGGTGCCTGGGGTTGCCGGGGCGGCCGATCCTGTGCTAGGCGCGCCCGGGCGGCCCGGCCTCCCACGGCGCGCCGGAACCCCCGGGTAGCCTGTCCCGAACCGGGGGAACCGGTAGCCATCCAGTACCCGTGGCCAAGAGGGGTCGGCAGCACGTGCACCTGAAAAGCCTGACGCTCAAGGGCTTCAAGTCCTTCGCCTCGGCGACCACGCTGCGCTTCGAACCCGGCATCACCTGCGTGGTCGGCCCGAACGGCTCCGGGAAGTCGAACGTCCTCGACGCGCTGCGCTGGGTCATGGGCACCCAGGGCGCGAAGGACCTGCGCGGCGGCAAGATGGAGGACGTCATCTTCGCCGGCACCGCGGGCCGCGCCCCGCTCGGCCGCGCCGAGGTCACGCTCACCATCGACAACGCCGACGGCGCGCTGCCGATCGAGTACGCCGAGGTCTCCATCACCCGCCGGATGTTCCGCGACGGCGCGAGCGAATACGAGATCAACGGCGACCGCTGCCGGCTGATGGACGTCCAGGAACTGCTGTCGGACTCCGGCATCGGCCGCGAGATGCACGTCATCGTCGGGCAGGGCCAGCTGTCGGCGATCCTCGAGTCGAAACCCGAGGAGCGGCGCGCGTTCATCGAGGAGGCCGCGGGCGTCCTCAAGCACCGCAAGCGCAAAGAGCAGACCCTGCGCAAGCTCAACAACATGCAGGGCAACCTCGACCGGCTCACCGACCTCACCACCGAGCTGCGCCGTCAGCTCAAACCGCTGGGCAAACAGGCCGAGATCGCCCGCAAGGCCCAGTCGGTGCAGTCCGACCTGCGCGACGCCCGGCTCCGGCTGCTCGCCGACGACCTGGTCACCCAGCGCGAGTCCATCGCCCGCGACGAGGCCGACGAGCGCACCGCCCGCCAGCGCCGCGCCGAGGTCGAGCAGGCGCTGGAAATCGTGGCCGCCGAAGAGGCCGAACTGGAGGCTTCGCTCGCCGAGGACGCGCCGCGGCTGCAGACCGCGCAGGAGACTTGGTACAAGCTGTCCGCGCTCACCGAACGGCTGCGCGGCACCGTGCGGCTGGCGGTCGAACGGCAGCGGCACCTTTCTTCCGACGTCTCCGCGCCGACCGGCGGACGTGACCCGGAGGAGCTGCTCGCCGAGGCCGAGCAGGCCGCGGAGCGCGAGCAGGAGCTGACCGAGGCGGTCATGGAGGCCCGCGAACTTCTCGCGGAAACCGTGCTGCGCCGGGAAGATCTCGAACAGCGGGTGCAGGCCGCGGAGCGCGCGCACTGGGCCGCGGTCCGGGCGATCGCCGACCGCCGCGAGGGCATGGCGAAGCTGACCGGCCAGGTCGAAGCGTTGCGCAGCAAGAACGGTGCGACCGCGGAAGAAGTCGACCGGCTCACCGTCGGCCTGCAGGAAGCGGCCGAGCGCGCGGAAATCGCGGTCGAGGAGCTGGAAGAAGCGAAAGCCGCCGGCGGCACGGAAGAATCCGACGACGCCGACCTGCAGCAGCGCCACGACCGCGCGGTGGAGGCGAACAACGCCGCCAAGGCCCGCGTCGAAGAGCTGGTGAAGGCCGAACGCGGGGCCGAGCGGGAGATCGCGTCGGAGAAGGCTCGCGTCGAAGCGCTGTCGATGGGGCTCAAGCGCAAGGACGGCGCGGGCGCGCTGCTCGGTGCGTCCGCGGAATTGCCGGGCCTGCTCGGCTCGGTCGCCGCGCTGCTCACCGTGCAGCCGGGGCACGAGGTCGCGCTGGCCGCCGCGCTCGGGCCGGTGGCGGACGCGGTCGCGGTGTCCGGCGGCGAGAACGCGCTGTCGGCCCTGAAGTACTTGAAGGACACCGATTCCGGCCGTGCCGGGATCGTGCCGGTCGGTGCCGGGTCCACTGTGGACACCAGCTCGTGGCCGACGCTGCCGGAGGGCGCGCGCTGGGCCCGCGAGGTCGTCAGCGCGCCGGAGCAGCTGCGGCCCGCGGTCGAGAAGGCGCTGGACCGGCTCGCGCTGGTGCCGGACCTGGACGCCGCGCGTCAGCTCGTGGCGCAGCACCCGGAGGTCCGTGCGGTCACCGCCGAGGGCGATGTCTTCGGGGCCGACTGGATCGCCGGCGGTTCCGCCGCCCGCGAGAGCGTGATCGAGGTCCAGGCGGCGGTCGACGAGGCGCAGGAACGCTTGCGCACGGCCGAACGCGCGCTGGAGCGGTACTCCGCCGAGCTGGAAGGCGCCCGCGCCGAACAGCAGTCCCGGCGCGAAGAGGTCAGCCAGGCGAAGGACGCGCTCGGCGAAGCCAAGGTGCGCAAGGCCCGTTCTTCCGAGCGGCTCAACCGGTTGCAGCAGGCGGCCCGGTCCGCGCAGGCCGAGGTCGAACGGCTGACTCAGCAGCGCGCGAAGGTCGAGCAGAGCCGCGAGCAGGCGCTGGAACAGTTGGCGGAGCTGGAAGAACGGCTCGCCGCGGTCGCCGAGCAGCCGGTCGAGGACGACCCGGACACCGCCGAGCGCGACGAGGCCGCCGAGCAGCTTGCCGTGGTACGGCAGGAAGAAGTCGAAGCGCGGCTCGCGCAGCGCACCGCCGAGGAACGCGCGCGCAGCATCGCCGGACGCGCGGAATCGTTGCGCCGCGCGGCTTATGCCGAGCAGCAGGCGCGCGAGCGTGCGGCCAAGGCCCGGGAGGCGCGCGAGCGCGGCGCGGAAATCGCGAACGCGGTCGTCAACGCCGGTGAGTTCGCGCTGGAGCGGATCGAGGTGTCCGTGCAGCGCGCGGCCGCCGAGCGCGACGAAGCCCAGGCGCAGCGCCAAAGCCGGGAAACCGCGCTGACCGCGGTGCGCGCGAAGGTGCGCGAGCTGTCCGGCGAACTGGAGAAGCTGACCGACGCCGTGCACCGCGACGAGGTGCTGCGCGCCGAGCAGAAGCTGCGGCTGGAAACGCTGGAGGCCAAGATCGCCGAGGACTTCGGCATCGGCCTGGCGGACCTGGTCGAGGAGTACGGCCCGAACGTGCCGGTGCCGCCGAGCGCGGGCGAGATGGCCGAGTACGAGGCGGCCAAGGAACGCGGCGAGGACGTCACCCCGCCGCCGCCGATGCCGTACGACCGCGACACCCAGGCCCGCCGCGCCAAGCGCGCGGAGAAGGACCTGACCCTGCTCGGCAAGGTGAACCCGCTGGCGCTGGAGGAGTTCGCGGCGCTGGAGGAGCGGTACAAGTTCCTCTCCACCCAGCTGGAAGACCTCAAGGACACGCGCAAGGACCTCGAGGCCGTCATCAAGCAGGTCGACGAGAAGATCCTGGAGGTCTTCACCTCGGCCTACGCGGACGTGGCGCGCGAGTTCGAGACCGTCTTCGGCGTGCTGTTCCCCGGCGGCGAGGGCCGGATGGTCCTCACCGAGCCGAACGACCTGCTCGCCACCGGCGTGGACGTCGAGGCGCGCCCGCCGGGCAAGAAGGTCAAGCGGCTGTCGCTGCTGTCCGGCGGCGAGAAGTCGCTGGTGGCGGTCGGCATGCTGGTGGCGATCTTCCGCGCCCGCCCCTCGCCCTTCTACGTGATGGACGAGGTCGAGGCGGCGCTGGACGACACCAACATGCGCCGGCTGATCGGCCTGCTGGAGCAGCTGCGCGATTCGTCGCAGCTGATCATCATCACGCACCAGAAGCCGACGATGGAGATCGCCGACGCGCTGTACGGCGTGAGCATGCAGGGCGACGGCATCACCAAGGTGATCTCGCAGCGGCTGCGCACCGCGGAAGAGGAACCCGTCCCGGCGTCCTAGGCGGGTTGCGCCCGTTCCGGCGATCGTGCCCGAACGGGCAGGCCTGCCCGGACTGTCGTTCGATCGGCCAACTGCCGTGGCGCCGACGCGTCTTCAGGGGTGTTCGCAAGCACCACCTCCTGGAGGGGATTCGACAATGCGCACCATGGTGCCCCGCACCCTGATTTCCGGTTCGATCCTCGGCGCCGCGGTGACGGTCGCCGCGTGCGGCAGCGGCTCGCAGAGCGGGCAGGTCGCGGCGATGCAAAGTGCGCTCTCGACCGCGCCGACCGCGTCGTCGGCGGCCGCGCCGAGTTCTTCCGCGCCGACCACCCACGCGAGCAAGCCCGCCCCGCCCAAGACACACTCGACTCCGGCCAAGGAGCAGCCCAGCGGAGACCGGTTGCCGGGCAAGGGAGAACTCGGCAAGGGCGCCGACTGCGGTCCGGTCGACGGCCCCGGCGGCCAGGTCGACGTGGTGACCGAAGCGATGCCCGCGGGCACCGTCGGCTGCACCGAAGCGATTAACGTGATGTCCGATTACCTGGCCCAGGCCCCGACCAAAGCGGAGGGCACCGGGCGTTTCCTCGACGTCGACGGCTGGAACTGCGGATACGACGGCGGAAACGGCGGCAGCAAGCAGTTTTTCTGCGGCAGCAAGGGGCTTTCGTTCCACGGCAAGGCCGTTTGAGCCCGGTGCGTGGTTGTGCCGGTGAGTCCCGGCACAACCACGCACCAGCTTTCTACGCCGGGGTTTCCGCCGGCTCCTCGACCTGCTCGACATTCGGGTCCACGCCGCGCCGCCGCAGGGACAGCAGCCCGCCCACGATCAGCGTGATCAGCACGCCCGCGAAGGTGTACCAATACGTCGCCAGCGGCACCAGCGTCTTGGTCGCCGCGCCGAAGTGGATGTGCACCGCGGTGGTCGCCTTGTCGAATTTCACGAACAGGATCAGGAACGCCATCCCGACGACCGAGCAGGCGAACGCGATCACCGCGTCGGACTGCCGGGCCTTGCGCACCAGCAGGCCGAGGAAGAACGAGCCGAGCAGCGCGCCGTAGGTGTAGCCGACGATCCCGAGGCCCTGCTGGATCACCGGGTCCTTCGAGTTGGTGAACATCGACGCGAACACCGCGAACACCGCCGCCCAGATGAGTGTCCACATGCGACCGTGCCGGAGCAGCTTGGCGTCCTCGATCGATTTGTGCGTGAACCGCTGGTAGAGGTCGGCGATGGTGGACGTGGACAGCGCGTTGAGCGCGGAGGCGAGCGCGCCCATGGTCGACGCGAGGATGCCGGCGATCAAGAGCCCGGCGAGGCCGACCGGCAGGTCGTTGACGATGAAATTGGAGAACACGTCGTCGCCGGACATCTTCCCGGCCGCGACCGCGGTGGCCGTCGCGCCGGTCTTGCCGCCGGTGTAGACCCACAGCATCGCGCCGACGAGCAGGAACAGTGCGAACTGGACGAACACCACGAAGGCCGAGCCGATCAGCGCGCGCTGCCCGTCCCGCAGGTTCCGGCACGACAGCAGGCGGCCGACGATCAGCTGGTCCGCGCCGTGCGAAGCCATCGACAGGAACGCGCCGCCGACCACCGCGCAGAGGAACGCGTACGGGTTGGTGAGCAGGTTCGACGCGAAATCGGTGAACTGGAACCGGCCCTGGCTCGAAGCGAGCTGCGTCCAGCCGGACGGCAGCTTCGTGGACAGGAAGATCACCGCGCCGATCGCGCCGAGGATGTAGAGCGACCACTGGATGACGTCCACCCAGATCACCGACTTGATGCCGCCGACGAACGCGTAGACCACGGTGAGCGCGGTCAGCAGGACGACGATGTGCCAGTACTCGGTGTGGATGCCGTAGTGGCCGAGGATCGCCTTGATCGGGATCGCCCCGGCGAACAGCCGCAGCCCTTCGGCGAGCAGCCGCGTCACCACGAAGGTGACCGACGCGGTGCCCTGCAGCCCGCGGCCGAAGCGGCGGCCGAGGAATTCGTACGCGCTCACGTAATTGCCGCGGAAATAGCGCGGCAGCAGCACGAACGCGGCGATCACGCGGCCGATGATGTAGCCGAACGCGACTTCCAGGAACAGGAAGGCGCTGCCGAACACGAGCCCGGGCGTGGAGATCACGGTGAGCGTGGACGTCTCGGTGGCCACCACCGAGAGCGTGACCGCCCACCACGGCATGCTGCGCTCGCCGACGAAGTAGTCGTTCGCGGACTTCTGTCTGCGTCCGACCAGCACGCCGATGACCGGCATCGCCGCGAGATACACGATGACGATCACCAGATCGACTGGATTCATGGGGTTCTCCTACCGTGGTTGCCCGGATTCCGCGACCCGGAGCCGGGTCGCGGCGCCCCCCAGCGGGGCGGGGAGATTCAGGGGCGCCGCGCCCGGCGTCAGCGCGCCGAGCAGGCGGGGACCGCTCGCTCCGGTGGCCGACGGCAGCGTCGCCGGGACACCGCACCAGCTCAGCCAGCCGAGCAGCGCGGTCAGATAGGCCTCTTTTCCGGAGCCGGGGAGGCCGAGGTCGTCGCTGGTGCGGAGCGCGCCGCCGGGCAGAAGCCGGGCGAGCGCGGCCATAGTCGCCGGGTTCGCGACCCCGCCGCCGGACGCGACAACGGTCGCGACGCCGTGCCGCCGGCATTCCGCGGCGACCGTCGCGGCGGTCAGTTCGGTGAGCGTGGCCAGCAGGTCCTCCGGGGACAACGGCGGCAGTCCGGACAGGGCTGCGTTCAGGTATCCGCCGTGGAAGTGCTCTTTGCCAGTGGATTTCGGGGGAGGAGCGGCGAAATAGGGGTCGGCCAGCAGCCGGTCGAGCAGGTCTTTCCGGACCGAACCGGCGAGCGCGAGGTGTCCGTCTACGTCGGCGGACAGCTTGCCGTCGCTGACGTGCGCGGCGGCGAGGTCGAGCAACGCGTTGGCCGGGCCGGTGTCGTAGGCGAGCACCTTGTCGGACTGCGTGACGACGGTGATGTTCGCGATGCCGCCGAGGTTGAGCGCGGCCACCGGACGTCCGGTCTCCTCGGCAAGGCCTCGCAGCCACATCGCGTCGAGAGTGCTGGCCAGCGGTGCACCCTGGCCGCCCGCGGTGATGTCGCGGATGCGGAGGTCGGCGATCACCGGCACTCCGGTGCGCTCGGCGATCCACGCCGGCTGGCCGAGCTGGAGCGTGCCGAGCGCGACGCCGTTCTCCACCCAGTGGTAGACGGTCTGGCCGAGCGAGGCGATCACGTCCACCGGCCCGTACGCGGCGATCCCGCGCGCGGCCGCGTCCGCGAACGCCTGGCCGACCCGGGTGTCGAGGACGGTCAGCTGGCGCGCGCTGCTCGGCCGCGGCGGGAGGGCGTCGAGAAGATCCGCGCGGAGGTCGGCGGGATAAGGCACGTCGAGTTCGCCGAGCGGGGTGAGGACGACGGTCTCGTTCTCGGCGCGGATTTCGGCGACCGCGACGTCGATCCCGTCCGCGGACGTGCCCGAAAGCAGCCCGAGGACGCGGAAACAGTGGCCGGCGGGGGTGGTCATCCGATGTGGTCTAGTCAACACCGAAGGGGTGGCGCAAGACGCTTCGTGGAGTCTTGGCCGAATCGGAACCGTTCGCGTTACTCGTTGGCTTCGCGGTGGGGTGTCCGGTGGCTTGTGCACGCGGATGACAGGATGGTGGCGTGTCGAGCACCTGGTTCTGGATCGTTGTCGTCGCCGTCGTCGTCCTGGTCGCCTTGCTGGTGTCCGGGCTGCTCATCGCGCGCAAGCGGCGGATCAGCATCGCCGAACAGCGCGAGGTCGAGGAGAAGCCGAAGGGCGGCGGGTACGCCGCGAGCGGCGGGATCTCGCTGGCTCCCGGTGGGAAGACCGCTGAGGCGCCGCCGGTTCCCGAGCCTTCGCCGGAGCCGGTGGTCGAGCATCCGGTCGAAGACCGGCCGGAAGTCGACGGCCAGCCCGCGGTCGGCGACGACGCCGCGGTCCCGCGCGACTCCGACCAGCGCACGGTGCGCGACGTCAAACTCCCCGAGCCGGTCGAGGAAGAGGCTCCCGAGGCGGTCGTCCCGGGAACGGTCGAGCCCATCGAGGAAATCGAGTCCCCGTCGGGCCGGCTCGAGCGCCTGCGCGGCCGCCTGTCGAAGTCCCGCTCGGTGTTCGGCCAGAGCCTGCTGGGCCTCCTCGGCGGCGGCGACCTGGACGAGGACTCCTGGCAGGACGTCGAAGACACGCTGCTCATGGCGGACCTCGGCGCCGCCACGACGACCCAGATCGTGGACCGGCTGCGCGACGAACTGAACCGCCGCGCGGTGCGCACGTCGGCGGAAGCCCGCGAGTTGCTGCACGAGGTGCTGACCGCCGCGCTGTCCACGGACGCCGAGCGCGCGGTCCGGGCCCTCCCGCACGAGGTGGACGGCAAGAAGGAGCCCGCGGTCGTGCTGGTCGCGGGCGTGAACGGCACCGGCAAGACCACGACGACCGGCAAACTCGCCCGAGTCCTGGTGGCGCAGGGCGGCACCGTCGTCCTCGGCGCGGCCGACACGTTCCGCGCGGCTGCCGCCGACCAGCTCCAGACGTGGGGCGAGCGGGTAGGCGCGTCGGTGATCCGAGGCAAGGAAGGCGCGGACCCGGCGGCGGTCGCGTTCGACGCGGTTAAGCAGGGAATCAGCGAGGGCGTGGACACGGTCCTGGTCGACACCGCGGGCCGCCTGCACACGAAGACCGGCCTGATGGACGAACTCGGCAAGGTGAAGCGAGTCGTGGAAAAGCAGGCGCGAGTGGACGAGGTGCTGCTGGTGCTGGACGCCACGACCGGCCAGAACGGGTTGGCGCAGGCGCGGGTGTTCGCCGAGGTCATCGACGTGACGGGCATCGTCCTGACCAAACTGGACGGCACGGCCAAGGGCGGGATCGTGTTCCAGGTCCAGAAGGAACTGGGGGTGCCGGTGAAGCTCGTGGGGCTGGGCGAGGGGCCGGACGACCTGGCTCCGTTCGAGCCGGGGGCGTTCGTGGACGCTTTGCTGGGCTGATGAAGTGAACCGCGTCACCCTTCGCACGCTGACCGAAGCAGATCGGTCGCGAGTGCACGAGATCCTGTCCGCGCCGGAAGTAGCGCAGTGGTGGGGCGATCCCGACGAGGAGACCGACGGGCTTTTCGCTCAGGGGGACCACACGGCGTACGCCATCGGGTACGAAGGCCAGACCGTCGGCGTGATCCAGAGCTGGGAAGAACTCGAACGCCGCTACCGGCACGCCGGAATCGACCTCGCGGTGCATCCGGACCACTACGGTCTCGGGCTCGGCTCCGAGGCGATCCGGATCCTCGCCCAGCGGCTGTTCGACCAGGGGCACCACCGGATCACCATCGACCCGGCGGCGGCCAACCACCGCGCGATCCACGTGTACGAGAAGCTCGGCTTCCGGCGCGTCGGCGTCCTTCGCGACTACGAGCAGGGCCTCGACGGGACCTGGCACGACGGGCTGCTGATGGACCTCCTCAAGGGCGAACTCAGGTAACCGGCAGCTGCTGCGAAAGCCGGTCCGCCACCTTCTGCACCACCGGCGCGATGTGGCTCACCGCGTCCGCGGTCAGGCGGCCGGACGGGCCGGACACCGACACCGCGGCGGGGACCGGCGCGCCGGGGATCGCGACGGCGATGCAGCGCACCCCGAGTTCCTGCTCGGCCTCGTCCAGCGCGTAACCCTGTCCGGCGATCTTCTTCAGCTCTACCGCCAGCGCGTCGGGATCGGTGAAGGTGTGCTCGGTGTACGCGGGCATCCCGGTGCGCTCCAGCAGCGCCGCGACCTCGTCGGCGGGCAGTTCCGCCAGCATCGCCTTGCCCACGCCGGTGCCGTGCGGCAGCAAGCGCCGCCCGACCTCGGTGAACATGCGCATCGAGTGCTTCGACGGCACCTGTGCGACGTACACCACCTCGTCGCGTTCCAGCACCGCCAGGTTCGCCGTCTCGCCGACCTCCTCGACCAGCTCCACCAGCAACGGCCGCGCCCACGCGCCGAACTGCATGCTGGCGTTCTCGCCGAGCCGGATCAGCCGGGCGCCGAGCGCGTAGTGCCGGTTGGTGTTCTGCCGGACGTAGCCCAGCGACACCAGCGTGCGGATCAGCCGGTGGATCGTCGGCATCGGCAGCCCGGACAGGGTCGCCAGCTCCGACAGGCTGGCCTCGCCGCCGGTGTCCGCCAGGTGCTCCAGCAGCTCGAACGCGCGCTGCAGGGACTGGACGCCGCCGTCTCGTCCGCTCTTCTCAGCCGCCACCAGTGGTCCTCCTCACAGACCCGATTGATGTTCCGCTATGCAGAAACTATAGTCCGTCAGGTAAAAACCGTAGGGACGTTATCCAAAGCACTACTCGGGGTGTTGCGCATGTCTGAGGTCCAGGTTCTCGGCGGGTCCGTCGAGCGTGGGGACGAGATTCTGACGCCGGAAGCCCTCGCTTTCGTAGCGGGCTTGCACGACGAGTACGCCGCGCGGCGCGACGAACTCCTCGTCGCGCGCGGGAAGCGGCGCGAGGAGGCCCGCACTACCGGCCGGCTCGATTTCCTCCCGGAGACGAAGGAGATCCGCGAGGGCGACTGGCAGGTCGCCGGCGCTCCGGAGGCGCTGCGCGACCGCCGCGTCGAGATCACCGGCCCGACCGACCGCAAGATGACCATCAACGCCCTCAACTCCGGAGCCAAGGTGTGGCTCGCGGACTTCGAGGACGCGAACACGCCGCACTGGGCGAACGTCGTGGGCGGCCAGGTTAACCTGTCCGACGCGATCCGCGGCACCATCACGCTGGACCAGAACGGCAAGCACTACGAGCTGAAGCCCGACGTCGAGCACGCCACCATCGTGGTCCGCCCGCGCGGCTGGCACCTCGACGAGCGGAACCTGACCTTCGGCGGCCGCAAGGGCGTCGGCGCGCTGGTCGACTTCGGCCTGTACTTCTTCCACAACGCCCAGGAACTGCTCAACCGCGGCAAGGGCCCGTACTTCTACCTGCCGAAGATGGAAAGCCACCTCGAAGCGCGGTTGTGGAACGACGTGTTCACGCACGCGGAGAAGGCGCTCGGCATCCCGCACGGCACCGTCCGCGCGACCGTGCTGATCGAGACCATCCCGGCCGCGTTCGAGATGGAAGAGATCCTCTACGAACTGCGCGAGCACGCCTCCGGCCTCAACGCGGGCCGCTGGGACTACCTGTTCAGCGTCATCAAGTACTTCCGCGACGCGGGCGAGAAGTTCGTGCTGCCGGACCGCAACTCGGTCACGATGACCGCGCCGTTCATGCGCGCCTACACCGAGCTGCTCGTGCGCACCTGCCACAAGCGCGGCGCGTTCGCGATCGGCGGCATGGCCGCGTTCATCCCGAGCAAGGACCCGGAGGTCAACCAGGGCGCCTTCGAGAAGGTGCACGCCGACAAGTCGCGGGAGGCCGGGGACGGCTTCGACGGTTCGTGGGTCGCGCACCCGGGCATGGTCGCACTCTGCAAGGAAGAGTTCGACAAGGTCCTCGGCGACAAGCCGAACCAGCTCGACCGCACCCGCGACGACGTGCAGGTGACCGCCGACCAGCTGCTGGACGTCGCCTCGACGCCGGGCAGCGCCACCGCGGCCGGGCTGCGCGCGGCGGTCGACGTCGGCATCCGCTACCTGGCCTCGTGGCTGGGCGGCAACGGCGCGGCGGCGATCCACAACCTGATGGAAGACGCCGCCACGGCCGAGATCTCGCGGTCGCAGGTGTGGCAGTGGGTCAAGAACGGCACGCAGCTGGACAACGGCGAGAAGGTCACCGCGGAGCTGGTGCGCGGCGTCGTCGCCGACGTCCGGGGCGAGCTGGCCGCGGAGATCGCCGACGATCTGCTGAAGCCCGCGGTCGAGTTGTTCGAGCAGGTCGCGCTGGCCGACGAGTTCCCGGACTTCCTGACCCTGCCGGCGTACGAGCACATCCAGTAATGGGCGGCGGACGGCTCGCCGAGGACGTCTACAGCGCCGCCGACGCGCGGTTGGCCGAGGCCGACGCGCGCGTGGCGGCGAAGTACCCCGGCGAGTCTCCGGGCCGTCGTCCGGTGCACACGGTTTACGTGCCGGCCTCGCAGTACCGCACGCGCTTGGTCGCCGACTGGGGCAAACAGGCGATGCGGGTCTTCGTCGAACACGGCGACCTGCTGAACCTCGACCCGGCGGTGGCCGAGCGGGTCCGCGAGAAGCTCCTCACCGAGCCGATCGAGGACCTCCGCATCGACTTCGAGGACGGTTACGGCCGTCCCGGCGACGAAGCGGAGGACGCGGCGGCGGAGGCTGCCGGGCGCACCCTCGCGACCACCGGCGGCACCCCGTTCGCCGGCATCCGGTTCAAGAGCTTCGAAGCCGCGACCCGGCGCCGCG
Source organism: Streptomyces sp. AA4 (assembly GCF_000158875.1). NCBI lineage: Bacteria > Bacillati > Actinomycetota > Actinomycetes > Kitasatosporales > Streptomycetaceae > Streptomyces > Streptomyces sp. AA4. The sequence goes on from NZ_GG657746.1 coordinate 1,636,206, forward strand.
GCATCCGGACGCTCGACCTGTTCCTGTCCGGCCTGCTGTCCGAAGGCTCGCTGCCGGACGGATTCGTGGTGACGCTGCCGAAGGTCACCGCGGTCGAGCAGGTCGAAGTCGCCGCAGAAGTGTTGGGGCGACTGGAAACCGCGTACGGACTCCCCGACCGCGCGTTGCGGTTCGAGGTGCAGATCGAGACCGCGCAGTCGATCCTCTCGACCGACGGCACGGTCTCGGTGGCGCGGATCATCCAGGCCGCGGACGGCCGGTGCTCCGGGCTGCACTACGGGACGTACGACTACAGCGCGGGTCTCGGAATCAGCGCGGCGTACCAAAGCATGGCGCACCCCGCCGCCGACTTCGCGAAGCAGCTGATGCAGGTCGCGGCTGCCGGAACGGGCGTGCGGCTGTCCGACGGTTCGACCAACCGGCTCCCGGTGGGCGACGACCTGCCGGGCGCGTGGGCAGAACACCTGCGTCTGGTGCGGCGGTCGCTGGAGAACGGCTTCTACCAGGGCTGGGACCTGCATCCGCACCAGCTGCCGACCCGGTATGCGGCGACGTACGCCTTCTACCGCGAGGGTGCCCCGGCGGCGGCCAAGCGGTTGCAGGACTACGCGTCGAAGACGGCCGGGGGAGTGCTGGACGAACCGGCCACGGCGGAAGCGCTCGCGCGGTACCTGCTGGGCGGGTACCAGTGCGGTGCGCTGGCGGAGTCGGAGCTGCCGTTCGAGGTGGCTCGGCTGGACGCGTACGCGCGGCGGCAAGCCTGAACTGCTCGTGAGTGGCTAGGCCGGTTAGAACCGGCTTAGCCGCTCACGAGTCTTCAGCTGCCGTAGGCCTCCGCGATCGCCGCGGTGTCCCAGTAGAACGGCCGCACCTCGGCGATCCGCCCGTCCTCGATCCGGATCGCCTGCAGGATCGGGAACTCCAGCTCGCGCCCGGTCGTCCGCGTGCGGGCGCGGACCTGGGTGAGCACCACCGACGTCGGGCCGACGGCGAGGTACTCCTGCTCGCCGATCTCGAACAGCTCCCAGATCCGGCTCATCTCGAGGAAGAACTTCTCCAGCCCGGCGTGGCCGTGCCAGTCGCCGCCGAACGGCAGTCCGTCGGCCTGGTGAAGTACGACATCCTCGGCGAAATACGGGGCCAGCGGGGCAAAAGAAGCCGAACCGGGGCCGCCGGCGGCGAAATACTCGGCTTCGGCTCGATACATGCCGTCGAGCACGGCTGCGGGATCAGTCACGGGCCCCAGCGTGGCCGCCGCGGGCCGGGGTCGCTGGCGGCAATCGGACTTCGCGGTCTCCGCACGTTTTGCCGTACCCCCTCGGTAGACTTCACGCCGGTCTTTCAGGGGCGAAAGGAAACACGAAAGCCATGGCTGAGGAAACCGGGACGGTCGAAACGCTGGAGTTCCAGTCCGAGGCGCGCCAGCTGCTGCAGCTGATGATCCACTCGATCTACTCGAACAAGGACATCTTCCTGCGCGAGCTGGTCTCCAACGCCTCCGACGCGCTGGACAAGCTGAAGCTGGAGACGTACCGCGACAAGGATCTGCGGGCGGACACGGACAACCTGCACATCGAGATCCTCCTCGACTCCGACGCGCGCACCCTCACCGTGCGCGACAACGGCATCGGGATGAGCCGGGACGACGTCGTCAACCTGATCGGCACCATCGCGAAATCCGGCACCGCCGACTTCCTGCGCAAGCTGAAGGAGTCGAAGGAGTCCGCGGGCCAGGACCTGATCGGGCAGTTCGGCGTTGGCTTCTACTCCAGTTTCATGGTTGCGGACAAGGTCACGCTCGTGACCCGCCGCGCGGGCGCCGACGAGGGCGTCCGCTGGGAATCCACCGGCGAGGGCACCTACACGATCGAGTCGCTTTCCGAGGCGCCGCAGGGCACCTCGGTCACGCTGCACCTCAAGCCCGCCGACGACGAGGACCACCTCTACGACTACACGTCGCCGTGGAAGGTGCGCGAGATCGTCAAGCGCTACTCCGACTTCATCACCTGGCCGGTGCAGATGGCCAAGACCGGTGAGGGCGAAGAGGGGCTCGAGACCGTCAACTCGATGAAGGCGCTCTGGGCGCGGTCGAAGGACGAGGTCTCCGACGAGGAGTACCACGAGTTCTACAAGCACATCAGCCACGACTGGACCGACCCGCTCGAGACGATCCGGATGCAGGCCGAGGGCACCTTCGAGTACCAGGCGCTGCTGTTCCTGCCCTCGCGCGCGCCGATGGACCTGTTCATGCGGGACGCGAAGCGCGGCGTGCAGCTGTACGTCAAGCGCGTGTTCATCATGGACGACTGCGAAGCGCTGATGCCGAACTACCTGCGCTTCGTGAAGGGCGTCGTCGACGCGCAGGACCTGTCGCTGAACGTGTCGCGCGAGATCCTGCAGCAGGACCGCCAGATCCGCGCGATCCGGCGGCGGCTGGAGAAGAAGATCCTGTCCACGGTCAAGACGATGATGACCGAGGACGCCGAGAAGTACGCGAAGTTCTGGGCCGAGTTCGGCCGCGCGATCAAGGAGGGCCTGCTCGACGACCCGGAGAACCGGGAGCAGATCCTGGAGATCTCGTCGTTCGCCTCGACGCACCACGCCGAGAAGCCCACCTCGCTGCGCGACTACGTGTCGCGGATGAAGGAGGGCCAGGAGCACATCTACTACCTGACCGGCGATTCGCGCACCACGATCGAGAACTCGCCGCACCTGGAAGCGTTCCGCGCCAAGGGGTACGAGGTGCTGATCCTCACCGACCCGGTCGACGAGATGTGGGCCGACGCGGTGAGCGGCTTCGACGGCAAGACGTTCCAGTCGGTCGCGAAGGGCGAGGTCGACCTCGGCGACGAGACGACCGACGAGAAGAAGGCCGAGTACGAGGACCTGCTGAAGTGGATGTCGGCGACCCTGTCCGACACCGTCAAGGAGGTCCGGCTTTCGTCGCGGCTGACCACGTCGCCGTCCTGCATCGTCGGCGACGCGGGCGACCTGACGCCGACGCTGGAGAAGATGTACCGCGCGATGGGGCAGGAGCTGCCGCCGGTGAAGCGGGTGCTGGAGCTGAACCCGGAGCACGCGCTGGTGACCGGTCTGCGCAAGGCGTTCGCCGAGCACCCGGAGGACGCGTCGCTGGCCGAGACGGCGGAGCTGCTGCACGGCATGGCCTTGCTCGCCGAGGGCGGCGAGCTGAGCGACCCGAGCCGGTTCCTGAACCTGGTGGCGGATCGCGCGGCCAAGGCGTTGTGAGGCGGTCCGGGAGTGGCGGCCCCGGCTTCGGGGTAGCCACTCCCGAGACCTTCCGGAGGTGAGTGTCGCATGAGGACAGTCGTCGAGAACGCCGCGATCGCGACGGTCAGCGGTCCCGAGTACCGCAACGGGCACGTCGTGCTGGAGGACGACCGCATCGCGGCGGTCGGCGACGGGGCCTTCACCGGCGAGGCGGACGAACGCGTTGACGCGGCTGGCTGTCTCGTCACGCCCGGCCTCGTGAACACGCACCACCATCTCTATCAGTGGGCCACCCGCGGACTCGCCGCCGACCACACGCTGTTCGAATGGCTGGTCGCGCTGTACCCGGTGTGGGCCAAGCTGGACGCGGAGATCACGCACGCCGCGGGTGCCGCCGGAATGGCGCGGCTCGCCCTCAGCGGCTGCACCACGGTCGCCGATCACCACTACGTCTTCCCGGCCGACGGCGGCGACCAGGTGGCCGCGCTCGTCGCCGCGCGGGAGCGGATCGGGCTGCGGCTGCACCTGGTCCGCGGCTCGATGGACCGCGGCGAATCGGACGGCGGACTCCCGCCGGACAGCCTGGTCGAGACCGCCGAGGACGCCCTCCTCGGCACCGAAGCCGCGATCGACCGCTACCACGACGCCTCGCCGAACGCGCACCTGCGGATCGCGGCGGGCCCGTGCTCGCCGTTCACCGTCACCGAGCGGTTGATGGCGGAATCGGCCGAGCTGGCGCGGCGCAAGGGCGTCCGGCTGCACACGCACCTGGCCGAAACGCAGGACGAGGAAAAGCAATGCCTCGCCGAAACCGGCCTCACGCCCGCGGAGTACGCGGACAAACTGGGCTGGCTGGCGTCGGACGTCTGGCTCGCGCACACCGTGCACCTCGCCCCGGACGCGGTCCGTCGTTTTGGCGCGACGGCAACGGGTTCCGCGCACTGCCCGACGTCGAACGGCCGCCTGGGCAGCGGAATCGCCCCGGTGCGGGACCTGCTCGACGCCGGCGCCCCGGTCGGGCTGGGCGTCGACGGCGCGGCTTCGAGCGAATCCGGCGGCTTGGCTGAGGAACTGCATCAGGCGTTGCTGCAGGCCCGGCAACGCGGCGGGCCGAAGGGCTTGACCACGCGGGAAGCCTTGTGGCTCGGGACAATGGGCGGCGCGCGCTGTCTCGGCCGGGAGCGCGAGATGGGCTCGGTGGAGGTCGGCAAGCTCGCGGATCTGGCGGTGTGGGATCTGAACGGGCTGAACTACGCGGGCATCGAGGACCCGGTCGCGGCGTTGGTCCTGGCCGCGCCGCCGCCGCTGCGGAAGCTGTTCGTCGGCGGGAAGACGGTCGTGGACCAGGGGCGGCTCACGAAGGCGGACGAGTCGTCGGTCGCGGGCGAACTGGCGAAGGCGAGCGCCCGGTTGCGGGCCGGTTGACCAGCACCGTCCCCGCCTCGGCCAGCGGCGCTCGCACCGCCTGCACCGGGTCCGTCGCGCTCGGCTGGCGGGCCGCGTCCGAGATCCGCAGCAGCAGGGCGACCAGGATGTAGTTCGCGAGCAGCGACGAACCGCCCTTCGACAGGAACGGCGCGGTGATGCCGGTTTCCGGGATCAGCTTCGTCACCCCGCCCACGACCACGAAAATCTGCATCACCACGGTGAACGCCAGCCCGCCGCCGAGGAGTTTGCCGAAGCTGTCCCGGACGGCCAGCGCGTGCCGCATTCCGCGCAGGGCGATCAGCAGGTACAGCATCAGCACCGCGGCCAGTCCGAGGAAACCGAGTTCCTCGCCGATGCTGGCGGTGATGAAGTCGGTGTTCGACTCCGGCACGATGTCCGGCCTGCCCGCGCCGAGGCCGGTTCCGCCCATGCCGCCGGTGCCGAGGCCGAACAGGCCCTGCGCGACCTGGTACCCGCCGCCTGCCTGGTCGTAGGTCGCGAGCGGGTCGATCCAGTTCGCGACCCGCTGCCGCACGTGGTTGAACAGGAAGTACGCGAGCACGCAGCCGCCGGCGAACACCGCCAGCCCGGCGTAGACCCAGATCACCCGCTCGGTCGCGAGGTAGATCATCACCAGCGTGATCCCGAAGAACAGCAGCGACGCGCCGAGTTCCTTCTCGAACGCCAGCACCGCCACGCAGCCGAGCGCGGCGAGAATGATCGGCCCGAGGTCGCGCGCCCGCGGCAGTTCGACGCCGAGCACCGTGCGCCCGGCCACGCGGAACAGTTCCCGTTTCGCCACCAGCGTCGTCGCGGCGAAGACGATCAGCAGCAGCTTCGCGAACTCGCCCGGCTGGATGGACAGCGGGCCGATCCTGATCCACACCTTCGCGCCGCCCGCCTCCGACAGCGACGCCGGAAGCAGCGCGGGCAGCACCACCGCGACGAACCCGGCCAGCCCGGCGAGATAGCCGTAGCGGGTCAGCACCCGGTGATCGCGCACGAATCCGAGCACGGCCAGGAACAACGCCAGCGCCACCACCGTCCACAGCACCTGCTGCCCGGCGACGGCCGAGTACGCCTTGCCGCGCTGCACCGCCTGTTCGGCGAGCCCGAGGTCGATCCGGTGGATCACCACCAGGCCCAGGCCGTTCAGCAGCACGGCGCAGGGCAGGATCAGCGGGTCCGCGTACCTGGCCCAGCGGCGGACCGCCACGTGCGCCGCCGCGGCCACCGCGGTGAACGACGCGCCGTAGCCGGTGATCGAGGAATCGATCCGCCCCAGTGCGTTCGCGTCCACGAGCAGGAACGCCGACCAGACGATGGCGACCGCGAGCGCGAGCAGCCGCAATTCCGTACCGCGCGCGGCAGGCATGGATTTCCCGTCGGTAGAAATCAGTGAACGGCCGCGAGGGTAGTCACGATTACTGGCAGGACGCTGAGAATGCGCGGCAATTCGGCCAGACTGTCCGAAAGCGACGGGAGCCCGGCCAGGATATGCTTTCGGGAAAGCGGACGGGCGAGCGGAGAACTTTCAGTGGCGACAGAACTGACCCCGGCGCCGGTCGCGGCGCTGGCGCCAGCCCCGCCGGCGAGAGGAACGAAACGCGCGCTCGGCGCGGCGGTGGCCGCGGTGCTGGCCGCGGCCGCGTTCCTGGTGGTGCTGCACGTCGACCGCTACTGGGGCCCGATCGACCCGGTCAGCGCGATGCTCAGCGACTACGCCTGGACTCCGGGCTGGTGGATGTGGGCGGCGGCGATGCTGCTGACCTCGGCCGGTTCGGTCGTGGTGGCCGCGGTGCTGCGCCGCCGGAAGATCCTGTACGGCGTGCTGACGGTCGTCGCGATCGTCGCTTGGTGCGCCGGGCTCGCGGCGGTCGCGCTGTTCACGAAGGATCCGCAGGGAAATGCGGTGACCTGGGTCGGCAAAGTGCATCTCGGCGCGACCGGGATCAGTTGTGTGAGTTTGCCGTTAGCCGGATGGCTGCTCGGCTGGACGCATCGGAATTCTCCGCGCTGGCGGGGTTATGCGCGCTGGTCTCGTATTCTGGCGGTGGCGGCCGTGCCGTTCTTTCTGCCGTTTCTCATTCCGTTCGCGGCCAATGTCGCATTCGGGCAGCATCTGCCGACCGTCGCGACCGGGCTCGTGGAACGGCTGATGGCCGTGCTGGAACTGGTCGAACTGCTCGTGCTCGCCGGATGGGCGTGGCGCGCGGCCGAATGATCAGGTGGCGTCGGGATCGACCGGCGGCCGCTCGTTGGCCCGCAACGGAACCGGGGCCGGCGCCGGCGGCGGCGAGGACGGGCGGGCGACCGGGGGAGGGTCGTCGAGCAGGTACCTCGTCACGGCCGCCCGCGGGTTGGCGATCCGCAGGGACTGCAGTTCCTGCAACGGTTTCCGCAGTTCCTGGTACTCCGGGCCGAGTTCGGCCTCGAGCTGGGCCTTGGTGCCCGCGGCGAACCCGCGCGCCCGTTTCAGGGTCTGCGCGACCCAGTGCGCCGCCTCGGGCAGCCGTTCCGGGCCGAGGATGAACAACCCGGCGAGCAGCAAAATCACGATGTGGTCGATGCTGAGACCGAACACCGGCCACCTCCCGCGGACCCGGACGCTGGTTCCAGCTTAGCGGTCCCCGGGACGGCGTTTCCCGTCGTCACCCAGTTCGGTCAGCAGCCGTCGCGCTACGTCGACCACGGCCGCGCCCGCGACCGCCATCGGTTCAGTCGTCCGCATGGAGCGGCATAACACGAACGCGCCCTCCAGGCTGGTCACCAAGGCGAGCGTGAGCGTGCGGGCGTGCTCCTCGGGAAGCCCGAAGGCGGAGAACCCCTTGGTGCCCGCTTTGGTCCACGCCTCGAACACGTCCGCGGTGGCCTTGCGCAGGGGTTCGTTCGTGGTCGCCACTTCGAGCGCGACGGTCGCGATCGGGCAGCCCTCGACGTAGTCGGTCTCGAGCAGCGTGGTGACCGCGGCCCCGAAGAACGTTTCGAGGCCGGTGATCAGGTCCGGCGCCGGCGTGAGGAAGACCTCGAACAGCTCCGCGTACTGCATCCCCGAGGTGCGTACCACTTCTTCGCCCAGCTGCTCCTTGCCGCCGGGGAAGAAGTGGTACACCGACCCGAAGGGCGCGCCGGCTTTCTCGACAATCTGCTTCATGCCGGTGCCCGCGTACCCGCCGTGGCGGAACAGTTCCGCCCCGGCGGCGAGGATGCGGTCCTTCGTGCCAGTCACGACACCGAGGATAGCTCCTGGACAGTAGAGCGTTCTATCAAACGCGGCCGGAGCACCAGGTTCAGCACCACCGCGGTCACGCACCCCGCGCTGATCCCGGAGTTGAGCACGACCTGCAGCGCCGCCGGGAACCCGGAGTAGAAGTCCGGCATGGCGATCGGGATCAGCCCGACGCCGAGCGACGCGGCCACGATCGCGACGTTCACCGGATGCTCGAACGACGCCTTCGCCAGCGTCCGGATGCCGCTCACCGCGACGCTGCCGAACAGCACCAGCCCGGCCCCGCCGAGCACCGGCTGCGGCACCAGCGCGACGATCCCGCCGGTCACCGGGAACACGCCCAGCAGCACGAGCACGACGCCGCTGGCCGCGACCACGTACCGGCTCACCATGCGGGTGAGCGACACGAGGCCGATGTTCTGCGCGAACGCCGTGCAGGCGAACCCGCCGAAGATCGTGCCGACTGCGGTGGAGAGCCCGTCCGCGCGCAGGCCGTCGGCCAGTACGCGGCTCGTGGTCGGCCGGTCCACGATCTCGCCGAGGGCCAGCAGGTCAGCGGTGCTTTCCGCCATCACCACGAGCATCACGATGAGCATCGAGACGATCGCCGCGATGTCGAACGCGGGCGTGCCGAAGTGGAACGGCGTCACGATGCCGAACACCGGGGCCTGCTTCAGCGTCGATGTGTCGACCTGGCCCATCGGCCACGCCACCGCGGTGCCGACGACCAGGCCGAGCAGCAGCGCGATCCGGCTCCAGAACCCGGTCAGGAACCGGGTGAAGACCAGCACCGCCACCAGCGTGATCCCGGCCAGCACCAGACCGCTGGGCTTGGCCGATTTGTGCTGCGCGGCGATCCACTGCACGGCGACCGGCAGCAGCGAAATCCCGATGAGCGTGATGACCGTCCCCGTCACCACCGGCGGGAAAAACCGCGTCAGCTTGGAGAAAAACGGTGCGGCGAACACTACGAAAACGCCGCCGGCGAGCGTGGCGCCGTAGACGACGCCGAGCGCGTTGCCGTCGCGATGCTGTGCCGCGATGGACAGGATGGGCGCGACGGCGGCGAAAGTGACGCCGTTGACCAGCGGCAGTCTCGCGCCGAAGCGCCAGAAGCCGAGGGTTTGCAACAGGGTGGCCAGCCCGGCGGTGAACAGCGCCGCGCTGATCAGCAGCGCGAGCTGGCCGGGGGAGAGGCCGACGGCCGCGCCGATGACGAGCGGTGGCGCTACCACTCCGGCGTACATGGCCGCGACGTGCTGGATTCCTCCGAGGATCAACTGCGGCAGCGGGGGCCGCACGTCCACGGGGTGCCGAAATGGTCGTTCCTGTGTAACTGACATGCGCTCTCCCGGAGGGGACTCGGGGCTAGAGCACGGCGTCGGTCCAGGCCGGGCCGGGCTCTTCGGCTTCGTCGCGGACGACCGTGCCCTCGATGAGGCCGTACGGTCGGTCGGCGGCGTAGAACACCTCGCCTGAGTTCTCGAGGCCGAAGGGGCTTAGATCGACGAGGAAATGGTGCTTGTTGGGCAAGGAGAACCGGATCTCGGCTACTTCCGGCCGGGCCCGCAGCACGGCTTCGCCCATCGCGTACAGGGTCTGCTGCAGCGAAAGGCTGTGCTTGGTGGCGAACGTTTCCAGCAGCGTCCGCCGGATCTCCCGATGGCTCTTGGCCCAGTCGATCCCGGTGAATCCCTCGTAGCGCCAGCGCGCGGTCACGGCGGTGGCGAGAATGCGGTCGTCGGTTTCGACGAGCGTGGTGTATTCGTCCTTCGGGTAGCCGTGGAATTCGGACCCGGTGGACTTGAGCACGGTCAGACCGTCCACACCGGACACCACCCAGGCGCGATCGGCGTGCACGGTGACGGTCGTGGTGCGGCGTTCGCCGCCGGAGCGGCTGAAGGAGTGGTCGTGCGGCGCACCGTCCACGGTGATGCGGTCCCATTCCTGCTCTTCGATGGAAATCCGCGCGCCGGTGATCTTTTCCTGGGTGCCGACGAAGTGCTGGCCGAGCCGCAGCGCGAAATCCTCGATCTCGCCGACGTCCTGCTGCTTGGCGAACGCGTACACCGTGTTCTTCTGTGTGTCGGTGGCCAGCACGGCGGAGTTGTCACCGGTCAGGTGCGTGGCCGACAGGTCGCCGCGCAGGGCCGAGGACACCGTGAGGTCGCGCAGGTGGTGCACGCCGCCGGTGCGCCGGACGGTGACGAGGCGGACCTCGGCCTTGCCGTACTGGTTGGGGCCCAACGAGATTCCCATGTCAGCTCCCGCGATAGGTGGAATAGGCGAACGGGCTCAGCAGCACCGGCACGTGGTGGTGCGACGTGCCGTCGACGATCCGGACAGCGATCGTGACGTCGGGGAAGAACGCCTCCGGGCCGAGGTAGCCGCCGGTGTCGAAGATCAGCCGGTAGACGCCGGGGTCGAGCGTCTCCGGGCCGAGGTCGCGGATGCGGCCGTCGTCGTCGGTCGCGCCCTCGGCGATCAGCGTGCCGTCCTGGCTCTCGAAGCGGACGGCGATCCCGGCGGCGGGCTTGCCAGCGGCGGTGTCGAGGACGTGGGTGGTTACCAGACTCATGCCGTTACCGCTTTCGCCAGGCGCAGTTGCGCGATCTTGGCCAGCTCCGCGCCGGCGACGTCGAGTTCGGTCTCCGGGTCGTTGCCGAGGCGGGACCGCAGGTTCGCGAGCAGTTCCTCGCCGCTGCGCCCGCTCGCGCACACCAGGAAGACGTGGCCGAACCGGGCCTCGTACTCGGCGTTGGCGGCGGCGAATTCGTCCGCGTTGTCCACTCCGGACTGTTCCGAACGCGACCAGTCGGCGTCGCTGCCCTTGCTGGTCGGGCGTTCCCCGATCCGCGGGTGCGCGGCGATCGCGTCGCGGATCTCGTTGCGGCGCAACGGGGTCGCGCTGTCCGCGGCCTTGCTCAGCGCGGCGAAATCGGCGTACGGGCGACCTTCGAGCACCGTGTCGACCCAGCGCGGCACGGCCAGGCAGGCGGTGAGCGTGGGCCGGAGTTCGGCGGCGGGTGCGGAGTTGAACTCGGCGAGTGCGAGCGGCAACGGAATCTCCTCCGGGGAGGTGGTGTTCCGCTGACCGTACGGCCGGGTCGAGCGTGCGTCAACACTTTGTTGAATCGCAACCCGCGACGGGTTCAGTCGGCTTCCCGGTTGAGGTAGTTGTAGACCGTGAACCGCGTGACGCCCAGTTCCTCGGCGACGGCCGAAACCGATTTCCGCAGGTTGAAGGCCCCTCGCTCGCGCAGCAGGCGCACCGCGCGCTGCTTTTCCGGGCGGTCGAGATCGCGGAGTTTCGAGCCGAGTTCGCGTTCCACGTCGGCGATCAATCGCGACAGCGCGCTGTTGAGTTCGACCGCCGGAACGGCGTCGGAATCGTCGGTCCGGCGCAGTTGCAGCGTCACCCGGGTAGCCCCGCCTTCGAGGGCGGCGCGGGCGATCGAGGGCAACGCGGCGAACAGCTCGTCGGCGGTCCCGCGGGCCAGCGTGCCGAGCGGGCCGAAGTCGGTGTCGAGCCCGGCCGCGTCGGCGGCGTCGCGGGCGCGGACGGCGTGCTCCGGCGGCGCGCCCTCGCCGCGGAACGGCTCGCTGGTGAACTCGGCTTCCAACTCCACCCGGTGACCGTAACGTGGGAGGGACGGCGTTGACGAGCCGGGAAGAACGTGTCTAATCTCGGTGAGCGAAAGAGTCTTTCCGTAACGTGGAACTGGAGGAGGCCGTCGATGGACCTCGTGGTGCGGGCCGCGCGCGCGGTGACCCCCGCCGGTCTCGGGCCGGCGACGATCGGCGTGCGGGACGGCCGGATTGTCGCTCTGGAACCCGGCGTTGTCGAGATGCCGGGGGCGCGGGTCGTCGAGCTGGCCGGGGACGAGGTGCTGCTGCCCGGTCTCGTGGACACGCACGTGCACGTCAACGACCCCGGGCGCGCCGAGTGGGAGGGCTTCGAGACCGCCACGCGCGCGGCCGCCGCCGGCGGCGTCACGACGATCGTGGACATGCCGCTCAACAGCCTGCCGCCGACGGTCGACGTGGCCGCGCTGGAGGTCAAACGCAAGGCCGCGAGCGGCCGCGTGCACGTCGACGTCGGGTTCTGGGGCGGCGCGATTCCGGGCAACGAAGGCGATTTGCGCGGACTGCACGACGAGGGCGTCTTCGGCTTCAAATGCTTCCTGCTGCACTCCGGCGTCGACGAGTTCCCGCCGCTGGACGCGGCCGGTCTGGAATCCGCGCTGCGCGAGCTGAAGTCGTTCGACGCGCAGATGATCGTGCACGCGGAGGATTCGGACGCGATCGACGCGGCTCCCGACCCGCACGGCGAGAAGTACCACGATTTCCTCGGTTCCCGTCCGCGCGGCGCGGAAAACCTGGCGATCACGCACGTGATCGAAGCGGCGCGGCGCACCGGTGCTCGCGCGCACATCCTGCATCTGTCCTCTTCGGACGCTTTGCCGCTGATCGCCAGCGCGCGCAACGAAGGCGTCGCGTTGACGGTGGAAACCTGTCCGCACTACCTGTCCTTTGTCGCGGAGGAAATTCGCGACGGCGCAACGCAATTCAAGTGCTGCCCGCCGATTCGCGAGGCGGCGAACCGGGAATTGCTGTGGCAGGGTCTGGCGGACGGCGTGATCGACACGATCGTCAGCGACCATTCGCCGTGCACGCCGGAGCTGAAACGCTTTGACACCGGCGATTTCGGGCTTGCCTGGGGCGGAATTTCCAGCCTGCAGCTCGGTCTGCCCGCGATCTGGACCCAGGCCCGGCAGCGCGGCTTCAGCCTGGTCGACGTGGTGCGGTGGATGGCCGAGCGGCCGGCCGCGCAGGTGGGGATGACGCGGAAGGGCAAGCTGGAAGTGGGCGCCGACGCCGACTTCTGCGTCTTCGCGCCGGACGAGGCCTTCGTCGTGGACGTCGCGAAACTTGCGCACCGCAACCCGGTGAGCGCGTACGACCAGCGTCCGCTGGCCGGCGTCGTGCGCGGCACCTGGCTGCGCGGCGAGCCGGTGACCGGCGACGCGCCCCAGGGGACTCTGCTGACCCGGGGCAATTGCTGAAGAGATGGAGGAGCACGTGTCCGACCGTCCGGAGTGGACTGCCCAGCCCGATCTGGCCTCGCGCCTGTTCGGGGGCACCGTGATGTGGGCGAGCGACGAACTGTTCGCCGAAAAGGAAAACCTGGTCAACCCGTGGCGGCCGGCGCACCGCGCCGAAACGTTCGGCCCCAAGGGCCAGGTGTACGACGGCTGGGAGACCCGGCGGCACCGCGAACCCGGCGACGACCACGCCCTGGTCCGCCTCGGCCTCGGCGGCGTGGTCTCCGGCGTGGTGGTGGACACGGCGTTCTTCAAGGGCAACTACCCGCCGTTCGTGTCCGTGGCCGCGACGTCCGTGCCCGGCTACCCGAGCGCGGCCGAACTGCAGGACGCCGACTGGGACGTCCTGGTCGACCACGAACCGGCGGTCGGCGACTCGGAGAACTTCTACAAGGTGACGTCCCCGCGCCGCTACACCCACGTGCGCCTCACTCAGCACCCGGACGGCGGCGTCGCCCGGCTGCGCGTGCACGGTTCGCCGGTGCCGGACCCGTCGCTGCTCGACCCGCGCTCGCTCGACTTGGCAGCGCTGGAAAACGGCGCCGTGGTTACCGGCTGCAGCGACATGTTCTATTCGTCGCCGAACAACATGCTGTCGCCGGGCCTCGCCGCGCACCAGGCGGAGGGCTGGGAAACCGCCCGCCGCCGCGACGACGGCAACGACTGGGCCACGGTGCGCCTGGCCGGTGCGGGCTTGGTCCGGTTCGTGGAGCTGGACACCAGCAACCTCAAGGGAAACGCCCCCGGCTGGGCGTCGGTGAGCGGCCGTCTCGACGAGGGCGAGTGGGTGGAACTGTTGCCGCGCACCAGGTTGCAGCCCGACACCCGGCACCGCTTCGCGCTGGCGGACGACGGCCCCGAGGTAACCGAAATCCGCCTCGACATCTACCCCGACGGCGGCCTCGCCCGGCTGCGGCTGTTCGGCGAGCTGAGCAAACGCGGCCGGGAAGCCCTGACCGCGCGGTTCGCGGAGACCTCCGACTGAGTCCCGCCGCTCTCGGCTGAGCAACGTCCGCGAGGGCCGCCCTGAACTCCTCAGGGCGGCCCTCCCGGCTTTGGGGGCTACTCCGTGCCCGCGGGGTCGGGGTGCTCCTGGCGCCACTGTTCGTCCGAGTTCTTCCAGGCTTCCTCGGCCTGCATGTGGATGTCGGTGATCGCCTTGTCGAAGTTGATCGAGTCCTTGCCCATCCACCCGACGAAGTTCTTGCTGCTCTTGGCGTCGGCCAGGCCCTTGAGGAAGGGGTACACGTCCGGGTGCGTCTTGAAGTACTCGTCAGGGCCTTTGACGATGTCCTTCCAGACGTTCTTCCCGCCGGTGTACTTCTGGACCTGGGGGAGATTGCACATGTTCTCCAGCCAGTCCTCGTGCTTCTTCATCCAGCGGAAGTCGTAGGGCTTGAACGGCGACTGCGGTCCGGACGAGGTGTTCCCGCCGCCCCCTCCTGACCCGCCGCCCTCGCCGTTCTCGTGGTTGCCGCCGCCCGGGTTGTCCTCGTGGTTGGCGTTGTTGCCGCCGGGTGCGTCTTCGTGGTTCGGGTTGTTGCCGGGCGGGTCTTCGTGGTGGTTGTTGCCGCCGGGTGCGTCTTCGTGGTTCGGGTTGTTGCCGGGCGGGTCTTCGTGATGATTGTTCCCGCCGGGGGTGTCCTCGTGGTGGTTCCCGCCCGGAGTGTCCTCGTGGGGAGTGTTGCCGCCGGGTGAGTTCTCGTGGTGGTTGCCTCCGCCGCCCGGGGCGTCCTCGTGGGGAGTGTTCCCGCCCGGGGTGTCGTGCGGACGGTTGGGCGGCGGGTTGAAGTGCTGGTCCGCGGCCAGCCATGTGTCGAACGGATCGTCCTCGTGCGGGGTGTTGTTGCCAGGCGGGTCTTCGTGGTGGTTGTTCCCGCCGGGGGTGTCGTCGTGCGGATTGTTGCCGCCAGGGTTGTCTTCGTGGTGGTTGTTCCCGCCGGGAGCGTCCTCGTGCGGAGTGTTGTTCCCGCCGTGCCCGCCCTGCCCTCCCTGGCCGCCGCCCTCGCCGCCGTGGTTCCCGCCGTGGTTTCCGCCGAGGTCGGTCATCTCGTGGCCGCCCCCGCCGCCGTGCGAGCCGCCGCCCCGGCCGGGCTTGACCTTTTCCGCCAGTTGCGCCAGGCGGCTCGCGGTGCGCCCGCCGAGGCCGACGATCCGGGCGATCTTCGAGGCGATCGTCAGCGCCAGCGAGATCCCGGACCGGATCACGTTCCCCACCCCGACGACGATCGACGCGCCGAACGTGAAGGCCGCCATCGCGAGCGCGATCAGCATGGTCGCGATGACGTCGCCGAGGAACGTCGTGATCAGGTCGCGGATCAGCGAGCGCACCACGGAGACCAGGGCCATCGTCGTCTCGACGACATAGCCCGCGACGTCGACCGCCTGTCCGGCGCTGTCGATCTGGCCGCGGCGGTCGCTGATGTTCTTCTTGAACGCCTCGGCGCCGTCGCCCTGCCAGTCGGTGACCGTCTTCTGCAGCGTCGTGTCGAGGTCCTTCGCCGCGTTGCGCAGGTTCTGGGCCGTCTTGTGCAGTTCCTCGGCCATCTTCTTGATCGCCGCGGGGTCGCCGGCGAGCTTGTCGAGGCCCTCTTTGAGGAACGAGATGTGTTCGATCAGCCAACCGAGCCCGGCCGCGATCAGTTTGCCGAACGGGTCGAGGACGAACGCCGCGGTGTCCGCGATCGCGCCGACGATCGACACGCCGAGTTCGACGCCCACCGCGGCCGCGTCCGCGCCGTGCAGGTGCTGGATCTCCTGGATCGACGAGACGACGCTGTGCCAGCTGTCCGCGACGCCCGCGCCGGTGGTGCTGTTCGAATCGGTGATGGGAACGACGGCGCTCATTTCACCTGCTCCGGCTTGAACTTGTCGAACGCCGTCGCGAGGTCCTGGTCGCCCTTGCGGTACTGCTCGCTGGCCTGGCGCGTCTTGTCCGCGCTGTCGGTCACGTCCTTCGCGACGCCGTGCAGATTGTCGGAGACGGCCTTCAGCGCGATCCGCGCGGGAATGGCGAGCACCTGCGCGAGCACGACGCCGAACGCGTCGATGTCCCCGCCGTTGGCGTCGTCCACCGCCTTCGCGGACTCGTCCACGGCGGGCACGGTCGTCTTGTCGAGGTACTCGCTGAATTTGTGCAGCTCGTCCGGATGGACGGTGAAGCCGTTCCCTGCCACCAACACTCCTTCGCCTGCCGCGATCGGGCCGCGCCGAGTAGAGCAGCGGCGGCTGAACCGGAGGCGACGTCCGTGCGGACGAAGGCTGAACGGGACGATCTTCCTGCCCGCGTGTCCAGGCGGGACTGCCCGGACGGCTCAGCCGCGCGCGCTGGGGCGGTTCAGGTAGGCGGAGAACGAGGACAGCAGGGCCGCGACGCCGACGATCGCGGTGACCCACCACGGGCCGCCGGTCACCAGGTTGAACACGAACGCGGCAGCCATCAGGACGGCGGCGACGATGTTCCTGATCTGCAGCCCGGAGGGTTTCGCCATGCCTCCACCTTCTCATGAGGGCTGGCGGCGGTCCTTGTGCGCTGTTGGCTAGATTGCTAGCATCCTAGAATGGCCGGTGAAGAGGTCAAACAGTTCAACGTCTACCTGCCGGTCGAGCTGATCAAGCAGGTGAAGTACCGGGCGATCGAGACCGAGCAGTCGCTGTCCGCGCTGGTCACCGCGGCCTTGCGGGCTTATCTCGGCACCCCGCCGGAACAACGAGAGGACGGCTGACATGAGCGACGGCATCACGATGCTCTTCGTGGAGACGCACAACTGGGGCAAGACCGCGAAATTCCTGCAGCGCGTGGGTTTCAGCCTCGATTTCGAGACCGACCACAACTCGGGCCAGCTGTCGAACGGCGACGGCGCGCCGGTGTTCGTCGCCGAGGTCCCCGAAAGCCAGGAGCCGCGCATGGGCGTGGTGGTGGCGGTGCCGGACGAGTCGGTGGACGCGGAACTCGACGTCGTCACCCCGTTCGAGGACACCCACTACGGCACGCGCGAGATGACCGTGCGGGACCCGGACGGCCGCACCTGGATTCTGCGGGCCCCGAAGTGAGGGAGCCGGACCACACGGCGGTGCGCGTGGCGCTGTGGCGCGCGCTGCACGTGCTCGCCGATCCGCCGCCGCACGCACTGGCCGACGAGATCGGTCTCCGGCTGGCCGATCCCGGCCCGGACTGGCGGTCCCGGCCGGACATGGACCTGGAGTTCACCCGCCGGTTCCGGACGGGAATCGCGCTGCGCAGCCGGTTCGTCGAGGATCTGGTGCGCGAACGCGGGGTCTCGCAGTACGTCCTGCTCGGCGCCGGGCTGGACACGTTCGCGCAGCGGGAGCCGGAGCTGGGCGTGCGGGTGTTCGAGATCGACCGGCCGGGCACGCAGGAGTGGAAGCGCGCGCGACTGGCCGAACTCGGGCTGCCCGCCCCGTACCGGTTCGTGCCGGTCGACTTCGAATCCGGCGAACAGTGGCCGGAACGCTTGTCCGCCAACGGTTTCGACGTCACGAAGCCCGCGGTGGCGGCCTCGACGGGCGTCAGCATGTACCTGACCCGCGAGGCGAACGCCGCGACGTTGCGCGCGCTCGCCGGCTTCGCGCCGGGCACCGTGGTGGCGATGACGTTCCAGATGCCGGAGGAGTACCTGGACGAACCCGACCGCGCGGCCCGGGCAGCGGCGATGAAGGGCGCGGAGGCGGCCGGGACGCCGTTCGTGAGCTTCTTCGCGCCGGACGAGATGCTGGATTTCGCGCGGGAGTGCGGGTTTCAGGACGTCCGGCACGTCAGCGCGGCTGAACTGACCAAGCGGTATCTGGGGGATCGCTCGGACGGGCTGGAGACGGCGGGGGAGGAGTTCCTGGTGGCGACGGTCAGCTGACCTCGCTTTCGACCGGAAACCCTTCGGCGGTAAGGAAAGCGTCGAGCTGGGCAGTCAGGTCGTCCTTCTCCGCGCCAGCCTCGATCGTGGTCGTGGCGGCAATCTCCCACTCGCCGTGGACGGAGTGCCGCCACGGCCGGAGAGTCCAGACGAGCTTGACGCGGCCGCCGGAGCAGTAGGTCGCGGAGACGCTCAGGTCGCGGTCGGCGTTGACCCAGCGGCGTTCGCCTTCCCAGCCGCGGAAGTCGAGCCCGCCGAGGAACCGGGCGAGGCCGCGTCCGGTGACGTAGTTGGTGACGTGCTCCAGCCGGGCGTCGAGCCCGGGCGCCTGGACCCGGACGGCGAAGAACAACCGCCGGTCCAGGTGGTGATCGGCGGCGTGCCGTTCGCCGAATCGCACCGCGACCCGGTCGCCGCGGAACACGACTTCGAGATCGTCCAGGCAGGTCATCTCGGTTCCGGACGGCAGCCAGCCGTGCGGGCAGTTCGGGTTCACTTCGCCCACCGTAGCCTGCTCAGGGCGCGGTTTGCCGCCGCGAACTGATCACCCCGGTGTTGAACCCCGCGAGATGCAATCCGCCCGCGAACCGCGCGTGCTCGATCTTCACGCAGCGGTTCATCACGACATCCAGCCCGGCCTCGCGAGCGCGGTCCGCCACCGGTTCGTGCCACAACCCGAGCTGGAGCCACAACGTCCGCGCGCCCGCCTCGATGACCTCCTCGGCCACCGCGGGGAGGTCGTCGTGCTTGCGGAACACGCTTACCAGGTCCAGTTCGCCCGGCACGTCCGCCAGCGACGGATACACCGGGTGCCCCAGCAACGTGTCGAGCCGCGGGTTCACGAAGTTGACCTCGTACCGCGTCGAGGACAGCAGGTAGGTCGCCACGAAGTAGCTCGGCCGCGCCGGATTCGCCGACGCGCCCACGACCGTCACCGATTTCGTGCGCCCGAGAAGACGCCGCCGCTCGACCGCCCCGACGTCGTAACTCACGCGTTCACCGCCTTGTCGAGGGCCTGGTCGAGGTCCCACAGCAGGTCTTCGACGTCCTCCAGCCCGACCGACAGCCGGATCAGGTCCGCGCCGACGCCCGCCGCGGCGAGCTGGTCCTCGGACAGCTGCGCGTGCGTCGTCGAGGCGGGATGGATCACCAGCGTCCGCGCGTCGCCGACGTTTGCCAAGTGCGACAACAGTTCCACCGACTCCACGAACTTCTCGCCCGCCGCGCGTCCGCCCTTCACCCCGAACGAAAACACCGCGCCCGGCCCCTGCGGCAGATACCGCGCGGCCCGTTCGTGATCCGGATGATCCGGCAACCCCGCGTAGGACACCCACGCGACCCGCGGGTCCGCGTTCAGGTACTCCGCGATCGCCCGCGCGTTGACGACGTGCGCGTCCATCCGCTGCGGCAGCGTTTCCACGCCCTGCAGCAGCAGAAACGCCGAATGCGGCGACAGCACCGCGCCGATGTCGCGCAACTGCTCCGCGCGCAGCCGCGTGCAGAACGCGTACTCGCCGAAGTTCTCCCAGTACTTGAGCCCGCCGTAACTGTCGACGGTTTCGGTCATCCGGGGGAAGTTTCCGTTGCCCCAGTTGAAAGTCCCGGCTTCGACGACGACCCCGCCGAGCGTCGTGCCGTGTCCGCCGAGGAATTTCGTGGCCGAGTGCAGGACGATGTCCGCGCCGTGCTCGATCGGGCGGCAGAGGTACGGCGTGGCGAGCGTCGCGTCGACCACGAGCGGGATGTCGTGCGAGTGCGCGAGATCAGCCAGCCCGGCGAGGTCCGCGATCGCGCCGCTCGGGTTGCCGATCACCTCGGTGTAGATCAGCTTCGTGCGGTCGGTCACCGCTTTGGCGTAGTCCTCGGTGTCGCCGTGCACGAACGTGGTCTCGACGCCGAACCGCGCGAGCGTCCCGGTGAGCTGCGTGACTGTCCCGCCGTACAGCCCGGCAGCCGACACGATGTGGTCGCCGGCCTCCGCGAGCGCCGAGAACGTGAGGAACTCCGCCGCCTGCCCGCTGGCGGTCGCGACCCCGCCGATGGCCCCTTCGAGACTCGCGAGCCGCTCCTCGAACGCGGCGACGGTCGGGTTGCCGATCCGGCTGTAGACGTTCCCGTACTTCTGCAGCGCGAACAGATTGGCCGCGTCGGCCGCGTCCTCGAACACGAAGCTGGTCGTCTGGTATATCGGCACCGCACGAGCCCCGGTCGTGGGGTCGGGAGTGCCGCCGGCGTGCAGGGCGCGGGTGCGGAAGCCCCAGGTACGTTCGCTCATCGGACGCCACGCTAGCCCAGCGCCGGGGGAGGCGGCTATTCCTCCCGGAGAGTGATCGGGCGGGTTCGCCAGACCACCGCGAGCGCCGGATCCCCGGCGGGCGAGGGCGTCGAGCAGTCGCGGGCCGAGCCCGTGGCCTTGGTGCTCCGGGTCCAGGTAGAGCTTGTAGACGACGTGGTCCGGCCCGTGCTGCCCGACGCCGACGATGCGCCCGCCGGTTTCGGCGACCACAACTCGACTGTCGCTTCGTTCCACCACTGGCGGACTGGCGCTGGGCAGCCGCTTCACCGATCAGCGGGGCGTAGTGCGGTGTGACGTGCGTTTCGCCGAACTGGCAGATCGCCTCGACGTCGCTCGGCTGCTCTCCTCACCGCACGTCGTCGCGCTTCCGCCACACACTCACCGAAACCGCCAGCGTCACGTCCCGTCCCTCCGCAGCCTCCAGCCGCTCCCGCCGTCCGTCCCGGTCCAGATGGAACCCCGCGGGCCCCATTGCGACCACGTCCCGCACCTGTGCCGCGCTGAACTCCTGAGTCCGGACCACCTCCACCCCGGACTCCCGCACAAACAGCCCGCCCAGCGCGGCCTCTAACCGTTCTTCCTTCCGCGAGTCCACCGCGAGCACCAGGTCGCCCAGTTCCGCGAGATGGCCCGGCAGCGGCGACGCCACCACCAGTTTCCCGCCCGGCGCGAGCACCCGGTGGAACTCCGGGGCGTTCCGCGGCGAGAACACGTCCAACACCACCGAAGCCACCCCGTCGCCCACCGGCCACGGTTCCCACAGGTTCCACACCGCCGCACCCAGCCGCGCATGCGCCCGCGCGGCCCGCCGCAACGCGATCGCCGAGACGTCCAGCGCGAGCCCGACGGCGTCGGGCGCGTTGTCCAGTACCCGCGAGAGGTAATAGCCCGGCCCAGCCCCGGCGTCGATGATCAAGCCAGGAGCAGAACCCGCCTTCGCGACGGCGTCGGCCAGTGGCGCGTACGCACCAGAGGACAAGAACGCCGCCCGCGCGTCCACCATCGGCGCGGTGTCGGCCGTCCCCGCCGGGATGCGCGCGTGCAGGAGATTGACGTAACCCTGCCGGGCCAGATCGAACGCATGCCGCCGCTCGCAGCGCAGCGTCCGGCCGGTCAGCGAGACCGGCTCCGCGCACACCGAACAACGCAGTGCATCAATCACCCGATCAGGCAAAGACATGACGCTATTCGACCACGAGGTTGCCGGACCGGACATTTCGCCCCGGGTTCCCGGAAACGTCCCCGTAACAACCACCGCACCGGAGTTCACGCGAGGGAAACGTGAACCGAAGCCTGGCGAAACACCGGCGGCCAACACTTCCTCTGCAGTTGCCCACGGCACGGGAGGACGATTGTGCTGAACGCCGGAGACACCGCCTGGGTGCTGATCAGCGCCGCGCTGGTCATGCTCATGACCCCGGGCCTCGCGTTCTTCTACGGCGGCATGGTCCGCGCGAAGAGCGTTTTGAACATGTTGATGATGAACTTCATCGCGCTCGCGATAGTCGGGGTGCTGTGGGTCCTCTTCGGGTTCTCGCTGTCCTTCGGCGACGACGCTTTCGGCGGCCTGGTCGGGAACTTCGACTACGCCGGCCTGTCGGACGCGTTCGGCAAACTCGTCGGCCTCGCCAGCGCCGGCCCGCCCGCCGTTCCGTGGCCGGGCCCGGACGCGTTGCCGCTGCTCGCGTTCTGCATGTTCCAGCTGATGTTCGCGATCATCACCCCGGCGCTCATTTCCGGAGCGATCGCGGATCGCGCGAAGTTCTGGGGCTGGACGCTTTTCGTGGCGATCTGGGTGATTGTCGTGTATTTCCCGGTCGCGCACTGGGTGTTCTCGTTCGACGGATTCACCGGCAAGGATTCGGTGGGCGGCTGGATCGCCAACCAGCTCAAGGCGCTCGACTTCGCGGGCGGCACGGCGGTGCATATCAACGCGGGCGCCGCGGGTCTCGCGCTGGCGCTGGTGCTCGGCAAGCGCAAGGGCTGGCCGAAGGACACCGGCCGTCCGCACAACGTCCCGTTCGTCCTGCTCGGCGCGTCGCTGCTGTGGTTCGGCTGGTACGGCTTCAACGCCGGGTCCGCGCTGGGCGCGAACGACCTCGCGGGCGTCGCGTTCACCAACACCACCGTCGCGACCGCGGCCGCGGTGCTCGGCTGGCTGCTCGTGGAACAGCTGAAGTTCGGCAAGCCCACCACGCTCGGCGCGGCATCCGGCGCGGTGGCCGGGCTGGTCGCGATCACCCCCGCCTGCGGTTTCGTGAGCCCGCTCGGTTCGATCGCGATCGGCGTGATCGCCGGGGTGCTGTGCGCGCTGGCCATCTCGCTGAAGTTCCGCTTCGGCTTCGACGACTCCCTCGACGTCGTCGGCGTGCACCTCGTCGGCGGTCTCGTCGGCACCGTGCTGATCGGCCTCTTCGCCACCAAGAGCGTCAACTCGGCCGGCGCGGACGGCCTGTTCTACGGCGGCGGTTTCAAGCAGCTGGGCATCCAGGTGGTTGCCGCGCTGGCGGTATTGGGCTACTCGTTCGTCATGACGTTGATCATCGGCTTCGCGATCAAGAAGGCCGGCGGGTTCCGCGTCAGCACCGAACACGAGGTCGGCGGCATCGACGAGGGCCAGCACGCGGAGAGCGCCTACGACTTCACCGGCATGGGCGGCCTCGGCCACTCGGCGACGTTCCCGGTCAAGCCCGTCACGAAACTCGAGGAGACCAAGGCATGAAGCTCATCACCGCGATCGTCAAGCCGTTCACGCTCGACGACGTCCGCTCCTCGCTGGAGCAGCTGGGCGTGCTCGGGATGACGGTGAGCGAGGTCCAGGGCTACGGCAGGCAGAAGGGCCACACCGAGGTCTACCGGGGGGCCGAGTACTCGGTGGATTTCGTGGCCAAGCTGAAGATCGAGGTCGTGGTGGACGACGTCGTGGTCGAGAAGGTCCTCGACGCCGTCACCAGCGCCGCGCACACCGGGAAGATCGGCGACGGAAAGGTCTGGGTGACGCCGGTGGAGACGGTGATCCGGGTCCGCACCGGCGAACGCGGCACGGACGCGCTGTAGCCGATGACAGACGGGGGAGAACTCGCCCGAGCCACTGCGCTGCTGCTCGAAGGACGGCACGGAGCGCCCGCACTGCGGACGTCCCTGGTCGATCTGTACGAGTTCTGGCTCGGGAAGGGAGCGACGGCGGCCGGCGTCGACACCGCGGACCCAGGTGTCGCGCTGGTCGCCGTAGGGGGGTTGGGACGGCGTGAGCTGGTGCCGTACTCCGATCTCGACTTGGTCTTGCTGCACAACCGAAACAGCAAGATCGGGAAGATCGCCGACGCGCTGTGGTACCCGCTGTGGGACGCGCGGGTCGGCCTCGACCATTCGGTCCGCACGCCCGGCGAGGCGCTGAAAGTCGCCGCGGAAGACCTGCGCACCGCGCTCGGTCTCCTCGACGCCCGGCACCTGGCCGGCGACCCGGCCCTCACCGAACGCCTCGCGTCCGCGGCCCGCGACCAATGGCGGCGCACGGCCCGCAAACGCCTGCCGGAGCTGGCCGAATCCGTCCACACCCGATGGCGGCGCAGCGGCGAGATCGCCCAATCCGCCGAGCCGGACCTCAAACACGGTCGAGGAGGCCTTCGCGATTTCGCCGTCCTGGAGGCCCTCGCCGCCGGACAGCTCACCGCACGACCGGGCGAAGAGCTGTTGGCCGCCAAGCAACTCCTGCTGGACGTCCGGACCGAACTGCGCCGCGAAGCCCGTCGTGAACGAGACATCCTCAACGCCGCGGACGCCGACGTCGTAGCGCACGAGCTGGAACTGGGCGACCGATTCGCCTTGGCCCGCAAGCTTTCCGGCGCAGGCCGCACCATCGCGTACGCCGTCGATGTCGCCCTTCGGTCCACAGTGGAGCAACCCCGTCCACTCTTCGGCCGACGCCCAGTGCGACGCCCGTTGGCCGAAGGCGTCGTGCTGCACGGCGACGAGGTCGCACTAGCCCGAGACGCCCTCCCGGCCCGCGACCCCGCGCTCCTGCTTCGCGCCGCAGCCGCCTCCGCCCGTACCAGAAAGCCCATCTCGCCAGGCACTCTGCGCACTCTCGCCGAATCCGCCCCCGAACTGCGCGAACCCTGGCCAGACGACGCCCGCAACGCCCTCGTCGAGTTGCTGGGCGCAGGGGAGGGCCTCGTCGACGCGGTAGAAGCCCTCGACCGCACCGGCCTGTGGGCCAGGCTGTTCCCGGAATGGGGCGCGGTACGCGACCTGCCACCGCGGTCGCCAGTACACCAGTGGACCGTCGACCGGCACCTCGTCCAAGCGTGTGTCGAAGCAGCGAAACTGACCACCACCGTGTCGCGTCCGGACCTGCTGCTGATCGGCGCACTGCTGCACGACATCGGCAAGGGCCGCGAAGCCGACCACTCCGAACTGGGCGCGAAGATCTCCGCCTCGGTAGCGCAACGCCTGGGCCTGCCGCCCGCGGACGTCGCGACGGTCTCCGCCATGGTCCGCCACCACCTGCTGCTCCCGCACACCGCGACCAGACGCGACATCGGCGACCCCGCGACCATCTCGCGCGTGGTGAAAACCCTGGACCGCGACGTAGTCCTCCTGGAACTCCTGCACGCCCTCACCCGCGCCGATTCGCTGGCGACCGGCCCCGGCGTCTGGACCGACTGGAAGGACCGCCTGCTGGCCGAACTGGTCAGCGGCTGCGAGGAAGCCGTGCACGGCAAGGGTTTCACGCCCCCCGAGCCACTGGACGACGACCAACGCGAATTGGTCGCCGAAGCCGCCCGCACCGGCCTCGGCCAAATCCGGATCTCCGCACACGGCAAGGTCGTCACGGTACTGCTGGCGGTTCCCGCAGACCGCGAGCTGCTGGCCCCCGCAGCCGGAGTACTGGCACTGAATTCCCTGGAGGTCCACTCCGCAGTCCTGCGCGAACACTCCGGCCGCGGCCGAGCAGGCGTATTCACCGCGTCACCGAAGTTCGGCTCGCTCCCGGACCCTGCCTTGCTGCGCGAACAGTTCGCCCGCGCAGTCGCCGGAACGATGCCGCTCACCCAACGTTTGGCCGCGAAGGAGCGAGATTACGCCACCTCGTCGCCCGCCGTGGTCAAGCCAGTAGTCCGCTGGTTCGACGACGAAACAAGCGGCCCGGACGCCGTCGTGCTGGAACTGCGCGCCGCCGACCGGATCGGCCTGCTCTTCCGCGTAGCGAGCGCCCTGCGCCGCGCGGAAGCCGACGTCCACTGGGCAAAAGCCGCGACCCTGGGCGCCGCCGTAGTGGACTCCTTCGCGCTCTCGCCAAGGTCCGGCCACGTCACCCCGCAATGGCGAACCACCATCACAGACGCAGTCCTGGCCGCACTCTCCTGACCCCCACACCGGCCGAGGTCCGTGAGGGTTCCCCTCACGGACTCTGAGTCCCTCAGGGTTCCCCTCACGACCCACGCCCCGCGCCTCCCCCGCCCCGCCGCCGGGGATGCGCCCCAATGTGGCATTGGGTGCGTCCCACGCACCGAACGCCACATTGGGTGCATCACATGCACCCAATGCCACATTGGGGCGCTCCCCGCGACCCGCCCGCCGCCCCGCTCAAAGCAACCACGCACCAAAGCCGCGCAAAAACCGCCGCCGCTGCACCCAAATATCGGGGCACCCAGCCCTCCCCCAACCCCGATACAAAGCCGCCCTGCGGTTCGGGGGTGCTTGACAAGGCATCTTTCCCGCCTTG
>NZ_GG657746.1:1662193-1755233 GCF_000158875.1 Streptomyces sp. AA4
CCGTCAGCACAATCAACCTTCGGGGTGCCCCACGCAACCACCCAATAGCAATGTCGCCCCCAGGGCGACGAGCCGAACCCCCACCACACCCGCCCCCATTCCGCCATCCGGGCTCACCCATCCGGGGTGTCGACAGCGCCGACCCCCTTCCCGATGGCAGGATGGCAAGTCCGAGCAAGGGGGCGAGGTGAACGCGATGCGAGGTCAGGAGAACCTCCCCGAACTCTCCCTGCCCCCCACCGTGATCGCCGGACACCTGAGAACCTGCGCCGAAGAACTCTCCGCCCTCCTCCGAGGCGACGGCTCCGCGGCCACCCTCAGCGAACTCTCCGAGGTAGTCACCCAACTGGTAGCCGGACAGCACGCCCTCTCCCACGCCCTGGCGGGTCTCGCCGGCCGGATGGACGTCCGCAACCCAGCACTGGCCACCGTCTCGCCGTCCGAAGTAGAAGTCCTCACCGAAGTCCTCCAAGCGGCCGCCTGCGCGGTCAGCTGCTCCGCCGAGGAACTCTCCGACGCCGAACCGCTCTTCGAGTTCACGAGCGACTCCGCGGGACCCGACACCCGCGTTTGAGTAGTTCTACTCAGTCCCGATTGAGGGACTTCACGCTGCCGCGCGCCCGCGCCCGGACGGCAGACTTCTCCCCAACGCCGGGTGGTCGAGGGGGAACCGCTCCGCGTGCCTGCGGCGGAAGGCCTCCTGGGGAGGTGAGCTCTTCCGCCACGGTTCCGGGGACGGCCGTGGGGAGCGGCCGCCCCGGAACTCCCAGGTTCAGGAATCCGCGATCCGCGTCAGCAGCCCGGCCGCGAGCCGCAGCAGCTCCTGTTCGGTGGGGCTGAGCGTCCGTTCGAGGGCCGCGGCCAGCCAGGTCTCCCGCGCGACCGAGTACTCGCGCAGTTCCCGCAGCCCGGTCGGGGTGAGATCGATCAGCGACCGCCGCCCATCCGCCGGATCCGGGGTGCGCGTGATCCATTCGCGTTCGGCCAGCGAGGCCAGGATCCGTGTGAGCGACTGCGGATGGATCCGCTCGGCCTCGGCCAGTTCGCTCGGCGTGTGCGTGCCGCCCCGGTACAGCCGCGACAGCACCGCGAGCACGGCCGGTCCCGGAGCGGGCGAGCCCGCCTCGGAACGCATCCGCCAGTTCAACCGTCCGACGCCCTCGCGCACCGTCCGAGCCAGCGCCGCCAGCTCCTCGGCCCGGTGCCCGCCGGGTTCAGTCTCCATGCCGCCACATTAGGCGGTTTCTCCCCGCACCAGCGCGGCGTACCGGCCGTTCAGGGCGAGCAGTTCCGCATGCGTTCCCCGCTCGACGATCCTTCCCGCGTCCAGCACCGCGATCTGGTCCGCGTGCTCCACAGTGGACAGCCGGTGCGCGATCGCGATCGTCGTGCGGCCCGCGGCGAGCCGGTCCAGTTCCGCCTGCACCGCGCGTTCCGTGCGGTTGTCCAGCGAACTCGTCGCCTCGTCCAGGATCAGCACCGGCGGATTGCGCAGCAGGATCCGCGCGATCGCCATCCGCTGCTTCTCGCCGCCGGAGAACCGATAGCCGCGTTCCCCGACCACCGTGTCGTATCCCTCCGGCAGCGCGGCCAGCGTGTCGTGGATGTGCGCGGCCTTCGCGGCGTTCTCCAGCTCCTCGTCGGTGGCGTCCGGTTTCGCGAACCGCAGGTTCTCCCGCACCGACGCGTGGAACAGGTACGTCTCCTGCGAGACCAGCCCGACCCCGGCGGCCAGCGACGCGAGCGTGACGTCCCGGACGTCCGTCCCGTCCACGCACACCTTTCCCTCGGTCACCTCGTACAACCGCGCGACCAGGTAGGCGAGCGTCGTCTTCCCGGAACCCGTGGACCCGACCAGCGCCGTCGTCGTCCCGGCAGGCACGTCGAGATCGATATCGCGCAACGTCCACGGGCCCTCGTCGGCGTAGCGGAACGACACCCCGCGCATCGAAACCGCCCCGCCGCGGAGAACCAGCTCACGCGCGCCCGGCCGGTCGTCGATCTCCACCGGCAGGTCGAGCACCTCGAAGATCCGCCCGAACAACGCCTTCGCCGACGCGACGTTCTGGCCCACCGTCTGCATCGCCGTCGCCGGAGCGAGCAGCCGGTTCAACATGCTGGTGAACGCGACGACGGTGCCCAGCGAGATCGGCGCCGCCCCGCCGGCGAGTTCCAGCCCGGCCGCCCAGTAGACCAGCGCGGGAATGATCGTCAGGCTCATCGACCGCGCCGCGCGCTGCCACCGTCCGGCCAGCGCGGCACTGCGCTCCAGCGCCGCGACCTCGCGCGATTCCTCGGCGAACCGGTCGCGCATCAGCTTCGCGTTGCCCATCGTCTTGGCCAGCAGCACGCCGGTGACCGACAGCGATTCCTCGACGATCGTGGTCAGCCGCGCCATCCGCTGGGTCCGGCCGCGCGCGAGCTTCCGCTGCTTGCCGCCGAGGCGCAGGGTGAAGAGCAGGAACAACGGCACGACGACCAGCGACAACAGCGCCAGCTGCCAGTCCATGACCAGGATCGCCACCGCGATCGCGAGCGCCGTGGTGCCGTTCTGCACGATCGACGCCGCGGTCCCGGTCACGACGTTGTCCACGCCGCCGATGTCGTTGAACACCCGCGACAGCACCTCGCCGGTCTTGGTCCGGGTGTAAAAGCCCAGCGACATCCGCTGCAGATGGCTGTACACCGCGACCCGCAGCTCGTTCATCACGCGCTGGCCGATGGTGTTGGACAGCCCGGTGGTGCGCACGCTCAGCGCCCCGGACCCGAGCGCCGCCGCGATCATCCCCGCCGCCAGCAGGCTGACCAGCAGGGCGTCGCGGTGTGGCAGCGCGTGGTCCAGCATCTCGCGCAGCAGGAACGGCGAGGTGACGCCCAGCCCGGCCTGCACCACCAGCAGCGCGCACAGCCCGGCCAGCCCCCGCCGGTGCGGCCGGAAGAGGCCCGCGATGCGGCGGAACGGGACCTGTTCTTCCTCGTCCCCTGCCGGTTCGGCGAGCGTCGGACGCCGGACAGTAGCTGATGTCATACGCCTATGTTTACTTAATTGCCGCGGCCGGTCGACAGGTTTTCGCTCAGCTGGCCAGTTGTCGTTCAGACAATTAGTAATCGAGTGCGTAGTACCCTTCCCGTACCCGTGAAGGCCGGGTGGCCGGGGCGGCTACCCTCGGAAGATGCCGGGGGTGCCGAGCACCGCCCGGCACGCGAACTTTCGACCCAGCTGGAGCGTGCACCCCCGTGTTCGACACCCTCTCCGATCGGCTCACCTCGGCCCTGCAGTCGCTCTCGCGCAAGGGCCGGCTGTCCGACGCCGACATCGACGCCACCGCGCGCGAGATCCGCATCGCGCTGCTGGAAGCGGACGTCGCGCTCCCAGTGGTCAAGGCGTTCATCGCGAAGATCAAGGACCGGGCGAAGGGCGCCGAGGTCTCCCAGGCGCTGAACCCGGCGCAGCAGGTCGTCAAGATCGTCAACGAGGAGCTCGTCGGCATCCTCGGCGGCGAGACGCGGCGGCTCAACCTGGCGAAGAACCCGCCGTCGGTGATCATGCTCGCCGGTCTCCAGGGCGCGGGCAAGACGACGCTGGCGGGCAAGCTGGCGATGTGGCTGAAGAAGCAGGGCCACGCGCCGATGCTGGTCGCCTGCGACCTCCAGCGGCCGAACGCGGTCAACCAGCTGCAGATCGTCGGCGAGCGCGCGGGCGTCACCACCTTCGCGCCGGAGCCGGGCAACGGCGTCGGCGACCCGGTCGACGTCGCCCGCCGCGCGATCGAAGAGGCCAAGCACGCGCAGTACGACATCGTCGTGGTCGACACCGCGGGCCGCCTGGGTGTCGACGAAGAGCTAATGAAGCAGGCCGCGGACATTCGTGAGGCCGTGCAGCCGGACGAAGTCCTGTTCGTGGTCGACGCGATGATCGGTCAGGACGCGGTCACCACGGCCGAGGCGTTCCGCGACGGCGTCGGCTTCACCGGCGTGGTGCTCACGAAGCTCGACGGCGACGCCCGCGGTGGCGCCGCGCTGTCCGTGCGCGAGGTCACCGGCCAGCCGATCCTCTTCGCGTCCAACGGCGAAAAGCTCGAGGACTTCGACACGTTCCACCCGGACCGGATGGCCTCGCGCATCCTGGGCATGGGCGACGTGCTGACCCTGATCGAGCAGGCCGAACAGCACTTCGACCAGGAGCAGGCCGAACAGGCCGCGCAGAAGCTCACCAGCGGGCAGCTCACGCTGGAGGACTTCCTCGAGCAGATGCTCGCCGTGCGCAAGATGGGCCCGATCGGCAACCTGCTCGGCATGCTGCCCGGCGCGGGCCAGATGAAAGACCAGCTCGCCGCGGTCGACGACAAGCAGCTGGACCGGCTCCAGGCGATCATCCGCGGCATGACGCCCGCCGAGCGCGCCGACCCGAAGATCATCAACGGCTCGCGCCGGCTGCGCATCGCGAACGGCTCCGGCGTGACCGTCCGCGAGGTCAACGACCTGGTCAACCGCTTCTTCGAGGCGCGCAAGATGATGGCGCAGATGGCCGGCCGGTTCGGCTTCGGCGGAGGCGGCGGGAGCAAGAACCGCAAGGGCAAGAAGGGGAAGAAGGGCAAGAAGGGCCCCACGCAGCCGAGGATGCGCGGCGGGCTGCCCGGCGGCATGCCGATGCTGCCCCCCGGCGGCGGGATGCCCGGCGGGATGCCGGACCTGTCCCAGCTCGGCGGCATGAACGACGTGCCCGGCTTCGACCCGTCCAAGTTCAAGCTGCCGAAGGACCCGAAGAACAATTGAGCCCGCTGCACCTGTCCGGCACCGTCCTGCCCGACGGCGAACCGCGTGACCTCTGGATCCAGGACGGAAAGCTGTCCTTCGAGCCGATTTCCGGCGCGGAGACGCTGTCGACCGGCGGATTCGTGGTCCCGGGACTCGTCGACGCGCACTGCCACCCGGGTCTCGGCCCGAGCGGCGGGCTGACGGTGGAGGAGGCGGCGGACCAGGCCGCGACCGACCGCGACGCGGGCACGCTGCTGATCCGCGACTGCGGCCTGCCGCTCGACGTCCGGCCGCTGCAATCGCGCGCCGACCTGCCCACGATCATCCGCTGCGGACGCCATCTGGCGCTGCCGAAGCGGTACCTCCCCGGGTTCGCGATCGAACTGGACGATCCGGCGCTGCTGCCCGAGGCGGTCGCCGAACAGGCCCGCGACGGCGACGGCTGGGTCAAGCTCGTCGGCGACTGGATCGACCGCGGCCAAGGCGACCTCGCCCCGCTGTGGCCGGACGACGTGCTGGCCGAAGCCATCCGCGTCGCCCACGGTCTCGGCGCGCGCGTCACCGCGCACGTGTTCGGCGAAGCTGCGTTGCCGGGCTTGATCGACGCGGGCATCGACTGCCTCGAACACGGCACCGCGTTGTCGCCGGACCAACTCGCCGAACTCGCGCGCCGCGACGTCGCGTTGGTGCCCACGCTCATCAACATCGAGAACTTCCCGGGCATCGCGGACAAGGCAGGCAAGTACCCCACGTACGCGGCTCACATGCGCGCGCTGCACGCCGGTGTGGCTGACATGGTCTCTTCGGCGGTCGAAGCGGGCGTACGCGTCTTCGCAGGCACGGACGCGGGCGGCATGGTCGCGCACGGCCGTATCGCCGACGAGATCGAAGCACTCCACCGCGCGGGCATGTCGCGTACGCAGGCCCTCGCGAGCGCCTCCTGGGAAGCTCGCGAATGGCTGGGCCACCCCGGCATCGAACACGGTGCCCCGGCGGACCTGATCGTTTACGCGGACGACCCGCGCACCGACCTCGCCGCCCTGCACCACCCGACTCATATCGTCTTGGGCGGCACCGTCTTCCGCTGACCCTCGCGGACTCCCCGGCGGGCAGGAAACCGCGACCCCGCCTCGATGCGCCACACCACCGGCACATAGCGTGAACCCGTGGCCGAAGACGGTGGGGGAAAGCGAATTCTGGGCGCCCATTGGGCATTCGCCGCGTTCTTTTCCGGAGTAGCCGGCTACTACCTCGTCACCCTCCTCACCGCGTCCGCGTTCAACCGGCACGTCGGCGACGACGATCCGGTCGAGGCGTACGCGGGACCGTTGCTGCTCCTGGCGTTCCTGCCGAACCTGGTCCTCGGCCTCGGCCCGGCGATCGCTTCGCTGCGGTACGGCTCCGGCCTCGAACGCGACTTCGGGCTCCGCGTCCGGGGCCGCGACCTCCGCATCGGCCTCGCCTGCGGACTGCTCGCGCTCGTCGCCGGATTCGTGCTCAACGCCGCCGAAATCGCGGTCTTCGGCGGCGACGAAGTGTCCGACAGCCCGCTCACCGACCTGCCCGACGTGTCGGGCGACAGCCCGGTCTGGCTGATCGCGACCGCGCTCGCGCTGGTCGTCGCCGTCCCGCTCACCGAGGAACTGCTTCTGCGCGGGGCGCTGTGGAAGGCCCTGCTGCACTACCGGATCCCGCCGTGGGTCGTGCTCGTGCTCACGTCGCTGGTGTTCGCCCTCCTGCACGGCGAGACCACGCGCACGATCGCGCTGTTCGGCCAGGGTCTCGTCCTCGGGCTGGCGCGGCATTATTCCGGCCGGACCTCGGCGAGCGTCCTCGCGCACGCGGCCAACAACCTGCCGCCCGCCGTGCTTCTCTTCACCGGACATTGAGGGAAACCGGTGACCGTCCGAGTACTGTGCGAAACCATTCCGGCCGCTAGGCTCGACCAGTGAGCAGAGCGAGCACGGGGAGGCGGGCGTGACCACATCACAGCCCCGTGAACCGCTTTCTCGCGCGCTCTCCCCGGAGGACTTCGTGGCCGAACCGACCGCGTTCCCGCCACATCGCTGGGGATTCGGGGCGTTCCTGCTGGTCGAGGCGGTGCTGCTGGCGTCGGCCGCGTTCATCGGCGCGCTGTCCGGGCCGACCGCCGCGGGCAGGCCGCTGCCGATCGGCACGGTGCTGCTCGGCACGATGCTGCCCACCATGATCGCGGCCGGTGTCGCGGTGCTGGTCACCGTCCTGCGCGGCAACGGACCGAAGCTCGACCTGCGGCTCGAATGGCGCTGGGCGGACGTCTGGACCGGGCTCAAATTCGGCCTGCTCGGCCTCGTGCTCACGTCGCTGAGCGCCTACGTCTGGACCCAGCTGGTCGGCACGGCGGACGCGACGTCGGCGATCAGCGCGCTGGTCGACGACCGCAAGATGTCCGTGCCCGCCGCCGCGGTGATGTTCGGCTACCTCTGGCTGCTCGGGCCGATCTGCGAGGAGATCATCTACCGCGGCCTGCTCTGGGGCGCGGTCGAACGGCTGCAGTGGCGCAGCGAGCGCTGGGGCCGGGTCGCCGCGTTCCTGCTGTCCACCGCGGTCTTCGCGGCGAGCCACCTGGAACCGCTGCGCACCACGCTGCTGCTGGTGATCTCCATCCCGATCGGGCTGGCCCGGCTGTCCACCGGGAGGCTGGCGGGCAGCATCGTCGCGCACGCGGTCAACAACTTCCTGCCCGCGGTCGCGATCCTGCTCGGGGCGCTCGGCCTCGCGTCGTTCTGAGCGCCCGCCGGGCCTCGCTCGGGAGCCCCTGCGCAGGGACAACGACGGCATCTGGCAGAATGTTTGCTTGCCCGCTTCCGCCGGACCCTCTCGCCGTGTGGAAGCTCCTGACCTCCGGGCGCCGCAAGCCTGTCCCCACGGGTTCGGCGCGCGCCCTGCACCACACAGCACTGAGGAGTACCCACACCCGTGGCCGTCAAGATCAAGCTGCAGCGCCTCGGCAAGATCCGTGCGCCGTACTACCGCATCATCATCGCCGACGCGCGCACCCGCCGGGACGGCAAGGCCATCGAGACGATCGGCAAGTACCACCCGAAGGAAGAGCCGAGCTTCATCGAGGTCGACACCGAGCGGGCGCAGTACTGGCTGGGCGTCGGCGCGCAGCCGACCGAGCCGGTCCAGCGCATCCTCGAGATCACCGGCGACTGGCAGAAGTTCAAGGGCCTGCCGGGAGCCGAGGGCACCCTGAAGGTGGCCGAGCCGAAGCCGTCCAAGCAGGACCTGTTCAACGCGGCGCTGGCCGCGGCCGGCGAGGAGCCCTCCACCGAGGCCGTCACGCCGAAGAAGAAGTCGGCCCCGAAGAAGGCCGAGGCCGAGAAGGCAGAAGCCGCTGAGGGCGAGAAGTCCGAGTGAGCTTCCTCGCCGACTCCCTCGAGCACCTGGTGCGCGGGATCGTCGACAACCCGGACGAGGTCCGGGTCGAGCTGCTGACCACGCGTCGTGGCCGCACGCTCGAGGTGCACGTCCACCCCGACGATCTCGGCAAGGTGATCGGCCGGGGCGGGCGCACCGCGACCGCTCTGCGCACCGTGATGGGCGGCATCGGCGGCCGCGGCGTCCGCGTGGACGTCGTCGACACCGATCGCTGACCCGGATTCTCGGAAACGGTCAGGTATGGACGTCGTAGTCGGCCGTATCGCGAAGGCGCACGGCATCCGCGGCGAGCTCGCGGTCGACGTGCGCACGGATTCGCCGCAGGAGCGGTTCGCGATCGGTGCGGTCGTCACGACGAAGCTGCGCGACGGCAGCACGAGAGAACTCACCATCGCAGCCGCCCGCGAACACAGCGGGCGGCTGCTGGTGCGTTTCGAGGAAGTGCTCACGCGCGACGTCGCGGAAACCCTCCGCGGCGCCCTGCTGCTGGCGGACACCGATTCGCTGCCGCCCACCGGCGACCCGGACGAGTTCTACGACCACGAACTCGCCGGTCTCCGCGCCGAACTGACCGACGGGACGGTCGTCGGCAAGGTCGTCGAGGTCGTTCACTCGCCGGCCGGGGAACTGCTCGAACTCGATCACGACGGACGCTCCGTGTTGGTACCTTTCGTCCGCGCCATCGTCCCGGTGGTGGATGTCGCGGGGGGCCGGGTCGTGCTCGATCCGCCCGAAGGCCTCCTCGACGCTGACTGAGGGGGAGTTCGTGAAGTTCTGGACGAAGGCCGCCTTCGCGGCCGTGCTGGCCACCGCTTTCGCCGCGCCGCCCGCGCAGGCCGCTTCGCCGGTGTACGGCGACTTTTCGCTGATGTTCCAGCGCAGCGCCGGCCAGTACGCCCCGCCGGGGGAGAAGGCGTTCCAGTGGGCCTGGTCGCCGCAGTCGGCCACCGAATCGCAGATCACCTGGGGCGACCCGGTCACGTGGCCGCCCGCGACCGCCGAGCACTTCGTCCGCTCGGGCGACTGGGTCCTGATCGACGGCTGGGACGGCAACGGCACGTACTACACGGAACGGGTCACCGAAGAGTCCGTGTGCACCGGCGCCACCTGCACGCCGATCCCTTCTGACGGCGGACGCCAGCACTACGTGCGCTGGACGGTTCCGTCCACCGACTACCGGCTCGTCGCGCGCGGCACGATCACCGAGCAGAGCTCGGGCAAGGTCGTCCGCTTCGAACACCTGCAGACCTGGGGCGCGCCCGCTCCGTGCTCCAGCGCCCGTTTCGGGGCGCGCACCTGCGTCACGCAGACCGAAACCTGGTCGGACGACAACGGCCTGCCCGCCGGGTCGCCGATCCGCGAGACCCTGCACCGCAGCATCAAGATCGCGAAGGGGCTGGGCATGGCCTTCTCGATCGACCAGGACGTCCCGAGCCCGTGGCACGCCGAGGCCACCGAGTACTGGAACTGGTAACCGCTTGCGCATCGACGTCGTCACCATTTTCCCCGAGTACCTGGACCCGCTGCGCGCCGCGCTGCTGGGCCGGGCGATCGACCGCGGCCTGATCGAGGTCGGCGTGCACGACCTGCGCGACTGGACCCACGACGTGCACCGCGCGGTCGACGACGCGCCGTACGGCGGCGGTCCCGGCATGGTCATGAAGCCGCAGATCTGGGGCCCGGCGCTGGACGACGTGTGCGGCGAAGGGACCCGGCTCGTGGTCCCGACCCCGGCGGGCAAGCCGTTCACCCAGGAGCTGGCGCACGCCTACGCCGAGGAAAAGCACCTGGTGTTCGCCTGCGGCCGCTACGAGGGCATCGACCAGCGGGTCGTGGACGACGCGGCCCGCCGGATGCCGGTCGACGAGGTCTCGATCGGCGACTACGTGCTGGTCGGGGGAGAGGCCGCGGTGCTGGTGATCGTCGAGGCCGTGGTCCGGCTGCTGCCGGGCGTGCTCGGCAACGCGCGGTCGGCGGCCGAGGATTCCTTCTCCGACGGCCTGCTCGAAGGCCCCAGCTACACGCGCCCGGAGGTGTGGCGCGACCTGGCGGTGCCGGACGTGCTGCGCTCGGGCAACCACGCGCTGATCGACCGCTGGCGGCGCGACCAGGCGCTGCGGCGCACCGCCCGGCGGCGGCCGGATCTGCTGGCCCAGCTGCCCGAGGGCAGCCTGGACAAGCGGGACCGCGAGGTCCTCGAAGGGCTGGACGACCAGCCCGGATAGGCCCCGTGCGAGGTCTTCCGGGGCCTCTGCCATAATGGATTAGTTGGCGTGACGCGTCGTGCTTTACCAACGCTCGCAGCGGCTGTTAGGCCGCGACGCCAACCGTGAATGCCATCAGCCCCGGGCTAGTCGCAGTGAACTTCACTGCGCGCTCAAGCTGTACGTAAGCCACACGAATACGAGGACGGACCACCGATGAACACCCTGGACGCGCTGGACGCGCAGTCACTGCGTTCCGACATCCCGGACTTCCGCCCCGGCGACACGCTCAAGGTGCACGTCCGCGTCATCGAGGGCAACCGCGAGCGCAACCAGGTCTTCCAGGGCGTCGTGATCCGCCGTCAGGGCGGCGGCATCCGGGAGACCTTCACCGTGCGCAAGGTTTCGTTCGGCGTCGGCGTCGAGCGCACCTTCCCGGTGCACTCGCCGAACCTGGCCGAGGTCGAGGTCTTCAAGCGCGGCGACGTCCGCCGGGCGAAGCTGTACTACCTGCGCGAGCTGCGCGGCAAGAAGGCCAAGATCAAGGAGCGCCGCGAGAACCGCGAGACCACCTCCGCCTCCTGAGTGACGAGTCGGTTACCGGTAGCCTGGCGACGTGGTCGAACCTGTGTCGCGGAACGCCGATGAGGACGGCCCCGAACGCCCGGAGGAGGACCAGGAACGGTCCGGCGGGCGTCGGGGGTCGCACCGGCGAGGCAAGTCCTCGAAAAAGCGGTCGTTCTGGAAGGAACTGCCGATCCTGATCGTGATCGCCCTGGTGCTCACGATCCTGATCCAGGCGTTCCTCGCCAAGGTCTACATGATCCCGTCGGGATCCATGGAGGCCACGCTGCACGGCTGCCCCGGCTGCACCGGCGACCGGATCCTGGTCGACCGCGTCACCTACGACTTCACCGAACCCTCCCCGGGGGACGTGATCGTGTTCAAGGGCCCGCCCGCGTGGACCGAGAACGAGATCGCGCCGCAAGAGTCGAGCAACATCGTCGTCCGCGCGCTGCGCGGCCTCGGCTCGCTGGTCGGCTTCGCGCCGCCGGACGAGCGCGACTTCGTCAAGCGCGTCATCGCCACCGGCGGCCAGACCGTCCAGTGCTGCGACGACCGCAACCGGGTGATCGTCGACGGCAAGGCCCTCGACGAGCCGTACATCCACTGGGAAGACCCCAATCACCGCGTGCAGGAGTCGTTCGCGCCGGTGAAGGTCCCGCAGGGCGCGGTCTGGGTGATGGGCGACAACCGCAACAACTCCGCCGACTCGCGCTATCAGGGCGGCGGCGGGCCCAACGGTGCGGTGCCGGTCGACGACGTCATCGGCAAGGCGCGCGTCATCGTGCTGCCGCCGAGCCGCTGGGGCGGGATCTCGGACCACAATCCGCAGCAGAACGCCCAGCCGGTCGCGCTCGGCGCGCCCGCGTGGCAGCAAGGGCTGCCGCTCGGCATCGGTTTCGCCACCGCGGTGCCGACGCTCTTCGTCGGACGCCGGTTGAAGGCGGGCCTCCGCAAGGCGGCCGGCCGGAGACGGTAAGCGGTGCGCTCCGTCGTCCGCGACTCCCGGGTGGTGTTTCGGTGACTCTCCCTTCTCCCCGCATTCCGGCAGAACCGCTGCGCCCGCCTCGTGCGGTGGTGCGCGGCGAGTTGTTCTGGGGTCTGCAAGGCGCACTCGAACGACGCGGCCTCGGCCCGGTCGCCGGGGTCGACGAAGCCGGTGCCGGAGCCTGCGCGGGCCCGCTCGTGGTGGCTTCCTGCGTGCTCCGTCCCGGCGACGCCGCGCGCTTGCCCGAGCTGACCGATTCGAAAATGCTCACCGCGAAGGCCCGGGACCGCGTGTACGACCGGGTCCTGCAGCGCGCGCTCGACTACTCGGTGATCGTCATCCCCTCCGAGCAGGTGGACCTGCTCGGCATCCGGGTGATGAACCTGGAAGGCATGCGCCGAGCCGTCGCCGGACTGCGCACCCATCCCGGATACGTCCTCACCGACGGGTTCCCGGTTCCCGGCATCCCCGCGCCGAATGTCGCGGTGATCAAGGGGGACCGCAGCGTCGCGAGCATCGCGGCGGCGTCGGTGCTGGCGAAGGTGACGAGGGACCGGATCATGGCCGGCCTGCACGAAGAGTTGCCGGTATACGGCTTCGACGTGCACAAGGGCTACAGCACGTCGGACCATCTGGCTGCGCTGAGTGAACACGGCCCGAGCCCGGTGCACCGCTGGTCCTACACGAATGTGGCCACCGTCGCCCTCGCGCACGGAGTCACTGCCCCGCATCCGGTCGTGCTCACCTACGCTGCACTGGAGAATGCCCTGGAAAAAGCGGGCGGGCCGGTCCGTGCCCCGGGCCGCTCGGTGGGTAAGAATGAACGCTCCGCCGCCGGAGCAGGACGAACGCGAGGAGGGGCGCGGATTTCATGAGCGCAGAGGATCTCGAGAAGTACGAGACCGAGATGGAGCTCTCGCTGTACCGCGAGTACCGCGACATAGTGGGCCAGTTCTCGTACGTGGTGGAGACCGAGCGGCGGTTCTACCTGGCCAACGCGGTGGACGTCCAGGTCCGCGACGGCGGCGGCGAGGTGTACTTCGAGGTGCGCATGTCGGACGCCTGGGTGTGGGACATGTACCGCCCCGCCCGGTTCGTCAAGCACGTCCGGGTCATCACCTTCAAGGACGTCAACGTCGAAGAACTGGACAAACCCGACCTGCGGCTCCCCGAGGACGGCCCGTTCTCGGGCTGACCTCCGCACGTTTTCGCCACGAGGCCACCCGGCATCTGTCCGGGTGGCCTTCGTCGTTCTCTGCCCCCCGCACACCGCACCGACAATTCGCCTCGGTTCCGCCTCTTTGCCTCGCGCTGATCCACAACCCCCGGGTTATCCACAGCCGCCCGGAATCCCTCTGGCGCACGCTCCGGTCACGTTGCGATCGTGACGGGACACGCACCGTGATCGACGGTGCTCACGCTGTCCGAGGGGGACACCATGAACGACGGCCCGCACCCCGGCGCGCATTGGCGCCGGACGTTCGGCCGCTGGGGCGAGGACCTCGCCGCCCGGCATCTGCAGGCCGCCGGCATGGTCCTGCTCAGCCGGAACTGGCATTGCCGCGAGGGCGAACTGGACCTGGTCCTGTCCGAAGGCGACCGGGTGATCTTCTGCGAGGTCAAAACCCGCTCCAGCACTGAATACGGCACCCCGGCGGAGTCGGTCACGCCGGACAAGATCGACCGCGTCCACCGGGCGGCCATGCGCTGGCTCAAGGAACATCGGGTCGGCTGGTGCCGCATCCGCTACGACGTCGTGACCGTCTACGCCCCCGACGGCGAAGAGCCCGTCGTGCGGCATCTGGTGAGTGCTTTCTGATGCCCCACGCCAAAACCTGGTCCGTCGCGTTGCTCGGCATCGAAGGCCGCGTCGTAGAAATCGAAGCCGACTTGGGCGGCGGCCTGAGCCGAGTCACCCTGGTCGGCTTGCCTGACGCAGGCCTCCGCGAAGCGAAAGACCGTGTCCGTTCTGCTGTCCGCAACTCCGGCCAATCCTGGCCCGACGGCAAAATCACGCTGGCCCTGTCGCCCGCCAACCTGCCCAAAATGGGCTCCGGCTACGACCTGGGCATCGCCGCCGCCGTCCTGGCCGCCATCGGCGCCGTCCCCGCCCGCAAACTCCTGCACACGATCCTGCTGGGAGAACTGGCGCTGGACGGCCGAATCCGCCCGGTGCGCGGCGTCCTCCCCGGCCTGCTGGCCGCCAAAGCCGCAGGCCACGAACGCGCGGTCGTGCCCACCGAGTCGTTGGTGGAAGCGGCCTTGGTAGACGGCCTGGAAGTCTCCGGCGTAACCCGCCTGGCCGAACTCATCGCCTGGCTCAAAGACGAAGGAGACCTGGAACCGCCCGCCGCTCCCACCGCGACCGCCCCCGCCGCCGTCCCCGATTTGGCCGACGTAGTAGGCCAACCGGAAGCCAGATGGGCCCTCGAAGTCGCCGCGGCAGGCGGCCACCACCTCCTGCTCACCGGCCCGCCCGGCGTAGGCAAAAGCATGCTCGCCCGCCGCCTCCCCGGTCTGCTGCCAGATCTGTCTCCAGAGGAATCCCTGGAAGTAACCGCCATCCACTCCGTAGACGGCTCCCTGTCGAAGTCGTCGCCCCTGGTGACAGTCCCGCCCTTCGTCGCTCCGCACCACTCGATCAGCCCACCCGCC
Source organism: Streptomyces sp. AA4 (assembly GCF_000158875.1). Classification (NCBI taxonomy): domain Bacteria; kingdom Bacillati; phylum Actinomycetota; class Actinomycetes; order Kitasatosporales; family Streptomycetaceae; genus Streptomyces; species Streptomyces sp. AA4. The sequence goes on from NZ_GG657746.1 coordinate 1,676,786, forward strand.
CTCATCGGCGGCGGCACCGGATTAGCCGCGCCCGGCGCCATCAGCCGCGCCCACCGAGGCGTGCTTTTTCTAGACGAAGCCTGCGAATTCGGCAGCCAACGCCTCGACTCGCTCCGCACCGTCCTGGAAGAAGGCGAAGTCCGCATCGCCCGCGCGAAAGGCGTCGTCCGATATCCCGCCCAGTTCCAGCTAGTCCTGGCCACCAACCCCTGCCCCTGTGCCCCGCCCAGGGAGACCGACTGCACCTGCTCAGTAACCACCCGCCGCCGCTACCTCTCCCGCCTTTCCGGCCCGCTCCTGGACCGAGTAGACCTCCGCGTCCGCCTGCGCCCGCTGACCGCGATCTCCGCCCACCAATCCACCACCCCCGAACCTTCGTCCGCCGTCCGCGCGCGAGTCCTGGCCGCCCGAGACCGCGCCAAACACCGATGGCACGAACACGGCTGGCAGTCCAACACCGAAGTCCCCGGCCCGGTCCTGCGCCGGGATTTCGCCCTGCCGCCGCCCGCCACCGCCGTACTGGACCGAGCCCTTGACCGAGGCTTGCTGACCGCCCGAGGAGCCGACAGATGCCTGCGCATCGCCTGGACTTTGGCCGACCTGGCCGCCCTTCCCCAACCCGACACCGACCACGTCACCGCAGCCCTGGACTTCCGAGAACGCAAAACCGGCTGACCCACGCCGCCCGCCGACCCGTCCAGCCCTCGGCGGACGGCCTGCCCAAACCGGATCACAGTGAAGCCATTGGCAACACCTTCGGCCGCGCACGCCGATCGATGCTCTCAGGCGCTGCCAACGTGCAGGCCCGGTCAGTTCGGCATCGGCTCGCTTGAACCAGGCGACCGGTCCGCCCTGCCCGGATACCTGCTCGCCTCAGCGGACACCTGTTCATCGCCGTGGGCGCCTGTTCGCCTGAGCCCGGTGATCGAGCCCCAGCCGCACGCGTGATGTCGCTCGAATCCGTCTAGCCGAACGCGGCTCTGTTCGCCAGCCGCGGCGGATGGCCTCCGGATTCGGGCGGCTGAGCATGGCTCGGCGGATATCCCCACCGGGGCAAGCGGTTCTGGTGCCTGCTTCAGCTGTGCCTAGCGGACTGTCCTCGCGAACCGTTCCAGCGGCTCCCGTCTGCCGTGCCCGCGGCGAACGCCCCGAAGCCACCCCGATCCCGGCCCGTCAATCCCGACGAGATGTCCCAACCCCGGCCCGGCAAACCCGTCCGGACCTTCCAGCGAAAGGAAAGCACCATGTCCGACCAAGCCGCCCCCTCCTCGTCCCGGCGCACCCGGCACCGCAGGCCGAAGACGCCGCAGCACAAGATCGTCCGGCATCTGCATCCGGTCCGGCGGCGGGAAGTCCGTCCCGAGCACGACCCGGTCCGGGTTCGAGAACGGTTGGCGTTGCACCGGCACCTCGCCGTCGTCCGCTCCGAGAATCCCGGCGGCCGAAGAGGTGCGGCATGAGCGTCGCCGTCGAGGACCAGACCGCGGCGACCGACTCCGAACGGCTCGCCCGCGCGTATCTGCTCGGCGTCGCCGAACCACCGGCACCGCACCTGCTGGAGTTCGTCGGCGTACGCGGCCCGGTCGCGGCAGCCGAGCGGGTGCGGGCCGGGGACTGTCCCGAAAAGGTTCTCCGCGAAACGGCCGCGCGGAGGGAATCCACGATCGCGGAACAAGATCTCGAGGCAGCCGCGAAGGTCGGTGCGCGACTCGTGGTTCCCGAAGACCACGAATGGCCCGCATGGCCGCTGCTGTCGCTAGCGGTAGCAAGCGGAAACGGCGTGAAGAACGTGGCCGCGCCGCTCGGACTCTGGGTGCGCGGCGAGGCGAGCCTGGCCGAAGTCGCGGACCGCGCGGTGGCGGTCGTCGGTGCTCGGATGGCCACGGAATACGGCCTGCACAACGCACTCGAGATAGGCCACGCATTGGCAACCCGTCAAGTACCGGTCTTCTCGGGCGCGGCCCTGGGCATCGACGCCGCCGCCCACCGGGGCGCGCTGAGCGGCGGTGGAGTCACGGTCGCGTTGCTTGGCTGCGCAGTCGACTATTCCTATCCGGTAGGGAACAGCGGCTTGCTGGACCGCATCGTCGCCGAGGGCGGGGCGATCGTCAGCGAGTACGCACCGAAGACCCCGCCCGCACGCCATCGATTCCTCGTGCGCAACCGCCTGATCGCAGGTCTCACGGACGGCACAGTCGTTGTGGAGGCTGGGATCCGCAGCGGCGCACGCAACACCGCCACCATCGCGGGCGCGCTCGGCAAGGTCGTGATGGCGTTGCCGGGATCAGTGCATTCGGGCAGTTCAGCCGGTTGCCACGCCTTGATCCGGGACTGCAAGGCCACGCTGGTCACCTCCGTCGACGAGGTGCTCGAAACCGTGGGCCGGTTCGGCACCGCGGCTCCTTCGGCCGAGCCGAACCGACGGCCCACGGACAATCTCGGACCGGAGGCGTCGCGGGTCTACGACGCGCTGCTTCCGCGGGCCGGCCGAGCCCCGGAGGAGGTCGCGGAAAGCGCTGGAGTGCCTGTTTCCCGAGTTCGCGCCTTGTTGCCCGCATTGGAAGTCGACGGTTTCGCGGTGCGCGGCGAGACCGGCTGGCGGCAGATAGTCCGAACGGCCAACCGATGATGGGCGTGGCGATGCTTGACCAATGGCGATGGTTCGCGCAGCGTAATCGCCATGCCGTCAGCGAGTGCGCGCAAGGACGCGGTCCCGCGTCCTGGTGGACACCGGAAACGCCCGCCACGACCCGATCTTCGGGCTCTTCGCGCCGAATTGCCGGAGTCCGCCGAGTCGGTGGTGGCCGGTTACGAACGGCATCTGTCGCTGGAGCGTGGACTGTCGCCGCACACCGTGCGCGCGTACGTGGGCGATGTCGTTTCGCTGTTGGCGTTCCAGACCGTGGGGGCGGAAGACCGTCCCGCGCGGCGCTTTGAGGACTTGGATGTCACGCAGCTGCGCGCGTGGCTCGCGGGACAGCGCTCGGACGGCGCCGGGCGCACCACCCTCGCGCGCCGCGCCGCGGCCGCGCGCACCTTCACGGCTTGGGCGCACCGCACGGGTTTGCTGAAGTCGGATCCAGGCGGTCGGCTGGCCGCGCCGCGCACGCATCGGACGCTGCCCGGTGTGCTCCGCGCCGAGCAGGCCGACGCGCTCATGGACGCCTCCGCGAAAGGGGCAGCCGAACGGGATCCGGTCGCTCTGCGTGACCGCGCGTTGGTCGAATTGCTGTACGCAACCGGCATTCGGGTGTCGGAGTTGTGCGGTCTGGACGTCGCCAGTGTGGACTTTTCCCGCCGCGTGCTTTCGGTGGTGGGCAAGGGAGACAAAGAGCGGACGGTTCCGTTCGGCGTCCCGGCGGCCGAGGCACTGACCGCGTGGCTGGAGGACGGACGGCCCGCGCTGGCTGGGGAAACGCCGCCGAAGGCGCTCTTCCTGGGCGTCCGCGGCAAGCGTCTTGACCCGCGCGCGGCGCGCCGCGTGGTGCACGAAGCGGTGGCCGCGGTGCCCGGTGCGGCGGACATGGGGCCGCACGGGCTAAGGCATTCCGCCGCGACGCATCTGCTCGAAGGAGGTGCCGATCTCAGGAGCGTTCAGGAACTGCTTGGTCACGCTACGCTGGCCACGACCCAGCTCTACACTCATGTGACCGTCGATCGGCTGAAGGCGATCCATGACCGAGCACACCCGCGGGCCTGAAGAGGCCGGCGGAGGCTCGGCCGAGGACGGCAGGGCCGAACCGTCGGCGCACGCGCATCCGCACGAGCACGGAGACCACACTGATCAGCACGCCGAGAACGACCGTGCAATGACTTCCACGTCGCAGGTCACGGAAGCCGGGGCGGCACGCCCCGGCGTGCAGGACGCCGTCAACGGGGACGGTCGTCCTGGTCAGGACGTCGACGCGGGGATTCAGGCGCTGTGGCAGCAGTTCGCCGACAAACCGGACCAGACGTCGCGCGACCGGCTGGTCCTGCACTACGCCCCGTTGGTGAAGTACGTCGCGGGCCGGGTCGGCACCGGTCTGCCGACGCACGTAGACGTCGGCGACCTCGTGCAATCGGGCATTTTCGGGCTGGTCGACGCGATCGAGAAGTTCGACCCGGAACGCGGCCTGCGCTTCGAGACGTACGCGATGCAACGCATCCGAGGCGCCATCCTGGACGACCTGCGCTCCCAGGACTGGGTCCCGCGCGCGGTGCGCAGCAAGGCGAAGGAAACGGCCCGCGCCCTGGAACGCCTGGGCGCCCGCCTGCACCGAACCCCGACCGACGCCGAGCTGGCCGGCGAAATGGGCATCAGCCTCGACGACCTGCGCGACTTCTACGGCCAGCTCCGCCTGACCAGCGTCGTGGCCCTCGAAGACCTTGTCGCCGCGGGCAAAGACGCGGGCTCGCTGGTCGACACCCTCCCCGACGACGGCGCGGTCGACCCGGTGGCCGTCCTGGTGGACCAGGACAACCGCCGCCAGCTCGCCGAAGCCATCGCGCAGTTGACCGACCGGGACAAGATCGTCGTCAGCCTCTACTACTTCGAAAGCCTGACCCTGGCGGAGATCGGCAAAGTCCTGGGCGTCACGGAGTCCCGCGTGAGCCAGCTCCACACCCGCGCGGTGATGCGCCTGCGCGCCAAGTTGATGGAACAACCCAGCGGCTGACCCTTGGCTGGGATCGGCAAGGTTCTCCGTGCCATGAGTCGCCGCTGACGCAGTTACGCCACCTGTGCGGTGATGCGGTTGCGCGCCGATCGGTTGGAGCAACCCGGCGACTGCCCCGTCTGGAAGCGCAAGGTCCTTGGCACCGTGAAATCGCAGGTGAGGCAGCTGCAAGCCTGAGCAGTGACGCGGCTGTCCGCCAAGCTGATCGAGTGACCCAGCGGCCGCGCGTCGCCCCGCAGCCGGGGCAGGCGGACTAGCCGCCAGACCGTTCGAAGCCTGGATGCCGAGCGGACCACATGGATGTGGCGATGGTTCGAGCTTATGGACCTCCTTCGGATCGGGCGGCAAGCAACGGGCGGGACCGGGATTGCGTTGGTGTCACGGGCCTTCGGCCCACGGCTTCAGGCGTACTCGGCTGGGAGTGCCCACCAAGGCGAGCGGGTCGATGTATTCCGTGCCGCGGCGGGCTCCCCAGTGCAGGCAGGTGGCGGTCGGGCAGCCGGGGTGGCCTGGGGCGGCGGTTCCCAGGGGCTGGCCGCGGTAGATCTGGTCTCCGGTGGCGACTGTGGGGGCGATGGGGAGGTAGGTCGTGTGGAGGCCGCCGTCGTGGTCTATGGCTACTACTCCTTGGCCTGCGACTTGACCGGCGAAGACCACGACTCCCATGTCCGCGGCCAAGACCTGCTGTCCGGCGGCGGCTTCCAGGTCTACGCCTCGGTGGCCTGGGCCGAACGGGGTCGCGGGCGGTTCGAAGTTGCGGGTGACGTGCGGGCGGGGCGTCAGGGGCCAGGCCAGGCGTCCGGGTTCTTCGGGGGCGGGCTGGAGCGGTGCGGCGTCGGCTCGGGAGTCGAGCAGGGCGGCGGAGCCTGCGGACAGGGTCAGGACTGTCGCCAGGATCAGCCACTTTCGGGTGATGCTGGTGCGGCTGCGCGGGGCGAACAGGGGGAGTTCGCTGCCTGGTCCGGCCAGGCGCAGCGGCGGGTGTCCCCGGTTGAAATCGCACGGGAGGGAGATGCGGATCCTGGGCAGGAGGGACGCGGGTCTCGGACTCGGGCGGAGAAGTCGGCGGGAGGCGAAGAAGGTGTAGCGGCTGACGGTGCTTGCGCGAGTCAGCAGTCAGGCGCGCGGATTCTGGGTGGTCTGCAGGGGTTTTGCGGTGACGGCCGCTCGGGGGAGGGAGCCCGGCGAGGTTGGGGGCAAGGCCGCGTCGTCCGGGTTCAGGAGGGCGGCGGCTGCGGGCGGGTGCTGAGTCAGCAGGGCGGCGGTTGCCAGGACCACCGGGTGCGGTGTTTCCGATGCCACCTCCGCCGTCGCCGATGCCGCCACCGCCGCTGATGCCGACGACGACGCCCATGTCACCGACGCTGCCGACGACGGGCTCGGCGAGGAGCCGGACTGGCTGCTGGCTTCCCTGTCCGGGCGTGGGACAGCTGAAGGCACCCGGCGAGCCGTGCTTCGCGGCGCGGGCGGGTGCGAGGGAGGAGCCGCGCGGGAATCGGCCGGGCGAGCGGCGGAGGACGAACACAGCGATGAACTCACGCCTGAATCGGCAGGACGGGCAGCAGCGGAAGCAGCGGAGGAGACAGCGGAGAAAGCGGGAAAAGATCGCGTAGTGGTCATGTCCCCATCCTCAGCCACCGGCCGACGGGAACCGGCTGTTGAGCGGGGGTTGTCCACAGGCAGGCGTAGTTGTGGACAACCCCCGGCGGGGCGAAGGCTGCCCGCAGGGGCGGGCCTGGTGGCAGGGGGTAGAATCAATTCCGCAGCCCACTCGCTGGGCTGACTTCGCGTGCACGTGCGCGCGTCCCCGGACGGGCCGCTTCGGCGGGAACCCGGACGGAGGGGCGCACGGTGTCCGGCGGTCCTGGGGTTTCGCACTACCGAACCCGCGGGTCCGGGCATCGGCTGCGGCACCAGGGCCCACGACCTCCCGGTCGGGGGCGACTAACCGGAACAGCGCCTCCGCGGGCGGATCGAACACCGACAGCGGGAGCGCGCGAGTACAGAGAAGGTGTGATTCCGGCAATGGCCGTCGTCACCATGAAGCAGCTGCTCGACAGCGGCGTGCACTTCGGGCACCAGACCCGTCGGTGGAACCCGAAGATGAAGCGCTACATCTTCACCGAGCGCAACGGCATCTACATCATCGACCTGCAGCAGACGCTGACGTACATCGACCGTGCGTACGAGTTCATCAAGGAAACCGTCGCGCACGGCGGCACCATCATGTTCGTCGGCACGAAGAAGCAGGCTCAGGAAGCCATCGCCAACGAGGCCGCGCGCGTGGGCATGCCCTACGTGAACCAGCGCTGGCTCGGCGGCATGCTGACCAACTTCCAGACCGTCCACAAGCGCCTTCTCCGCCTGAAGGAGCTCGAGGCCCAGGAGCAGACCGGCGGCTTCGCCGGGCTGACCAAGCGCGAGATCCTCACGCTGACCCGCGAGAAGGACAAGCTCGAGAAGACCCTGGGCGGCATCCGGGACATGGCCAAGGTGCCGTCCGCGGTGTGGATCGTCGACACCAAGAAGGAGCACATCGCCGTCGGCGAGGCTCGCAAGCTCAACATCCCGGTCGTCGCGATCCTGGACACCAACTGCGACCCGGACGAGGTCGACTACCCGATCCCGGGCAACGACGACGCGATCCGTTCCGCCGCGCTGCTGACGAAGGTCGTCGCCGAGGCCGCCGCGGCCGGGCTGATGGCCCGTTCCGGCCGCAACGGCGCCTCGGCCGACGCGAAGCCGGAGACCGGTGCTTCGGACGAGCCGCTGGCCGAGTGGGAGAAGGAGCTCCTCGCGGGCTCGGAGACCGCCGCGGCCGACGCGACCGAGGCCGCCGCGGCGACCGAGACCGCCGCCGCGACCGAGACCGCCGAGACCGCGGAAGCGACCGGCGAGCAGGCTCCGGCCAACTCCTGATCCACCCCGTCCGGGCGGTCCGCGCAGGGCCGCCCGGACGGCGCTCACCGCACACGTACCTGAAACGGACGGATTCAACACGATGGCGAACTACACCGCCGCTGACGTGAAGCGCCTGCGCGAGATGACCGGCGCGGGCATGATGGACTGCAAGAAGGCCCTCGAGGAGAACGACGGCGACTTCGAGAAGGCTGTCGAGTTCCTGCGCATCAAGGGCGCCAAGGACGTCGGCAAGCGCGCCGAGCGCGCCACCGCCGAGGGCCTGGTCGCCGGCGACGGCGGCGTCATGATCGAGCTCGACTCGGAGACCGACTTCGTCGCCAAGAACGACGAGTTCCAGCAGCTCGCGGCGAAGATCGTCGAGACCGCGAAGACGCTGAAGACCAGCGACGTCGAGGCGCTGAAGGCCGCTGACCTGGACGGCAAGCCGGTCAACGAGGTCGTGCAGGAGCTGTCGGCCCGCATCGGCGAGAAGCTCGAGCTGCGCCGCGTGGTGTCGTTCGAGGGCCAGACCGCGATCTACCTGCACCGCCGCGGTTCCGACCTCCCGCCGGCCGTCGGCGTGCTGGTCGAGTTCACCGGCGACGACGCCGACGCCGCCCGCGGCGCCGCGATGCAGGTCGCCGCGCTGCGCGCGAAGTACCTGACCCGCGAGGAGGTGCCGGCCGAGATCGTCGAGAACGAGCGCCGCATCGCCGAGCAGACCGCCCGCGAGGAAGGCAAGCCCGAGCAGGCGCTGCCGAAGATCATCGAGGGCAAGGTCAACGCGTACTACAAGGACAACGTGCTGCTCGAGCAGCCGTCGGTCAAGGACAACAAGAAGACCGTCAAGGCCCTGCTCGACGAGGCGGGCGTGACCCTGACCCGGTTCGCCCGGTTCGAGGTCGGCCAGGCCTGAGCGAGGCACTGGGACTAGGTTCTGGCACTGTGCCCCGTCTCCGCGCATCGGGGACGGGGCACAGTCGGGTCTAACGAGGGGCAGGAGGCGACAGCCATGGGTGAGGACCGGGTCGAGGGCGGATACCGCCGGGTGCTGCTGAAACTGGGCGGCGAGATGTTCGGCGGCGGCGCGGTGGGCGTCGACCCCGACGTCGTGCACTCCGTCGCCCAGCAGATCGCCGACGTCGCGCGCACCGGGGTGCAGATCGCGGTGGTGATCGGCGGCGGCAACTATTTCCGCGGCGCGGAGCTGTCCCAGCGCGGCATGGACCGCGACCGCGCCGACTACATGGCGATGCTCGGCACCGTGATGAACTGCCTCGCGCTGCAGGACTTCCTCGAAAAGGAAGGCCTCCCGACCCGCGTGCAGACCGCGATCACGATGGGCCAGGTCGCCGAGCCCTACATCCCGCGCCGCGCGGAACGGCACCTCGAGAAGGGCCGCGTCGTGATCTTCGGCGCCGGCGTCGGCATGCCGTACTTCTCCACCGACACCGCCGCCGCGCAGCGCGCGCTCGAACTCGGCTGCGAGGCCGTGCTGATGGCCAAGGCCGTGGACGGTGTTTACACCGCGGACCCGAAGACCGACCCGGACGCGAAGATGTTCACCGACATCACCCACCGCGAGGTGCTCGAGCGCGGCCTCAAGGTCGCCGACGCCACCGCATTCAGCCTCTGCATGGACAACAAGATGCCGATCATCGTCTTCAACCTGCTCACCGAGGGCAACATCGCCCGCGCGGTCGGCGGTGAGAAGATCGGCACGCTGGTCTCGACCCCCGCCGACGAGGCGTCCGCCTAGACCTGCTGGGATCAAGCTCAGGTCCGACCACACAAACACCGGGAGTAGCCGTGATCGACGAGACCCTCCTCGACGCCGAGGAGAAGATGGAAAAAGCGGTGTCCGTCGCGAAGGAAGACCTCACGTCGGTGCGCACCGGGCGGGCCCACCCGTCGATGTTCTCCCGCATCGTCGTCGAGTACTACGGTGCGCCGACCCCGCTGAACCAGCTGGCCAGCGTCAACGTGCCGGAGGCCCGGATGGCGTTGATCAAGCCTTACGACCAGACGCAGCTGAACGCCATCGAGAAGGCGATCCGCGAGTCCGACCTCGGCGTCAACCCGAGCAACGACGGCAACGTCATCCGCATCGTCATCCCGCAGCTCACCGAGGAGCGGCGCAAGGAGATGGTGAAGGTCGCGAAGGGCAAGGGCGAGGACGCCCGCGTCTCGATCCGCAGCATCCGCCGCAAGGCCAAGGAAGAACTCGACCGCATCGCCAAGGACGGCGAAGCGGGAGAGGACGAGGTTGCACGCGCCGAGAAGGAGCTGCAGAACCTCACCGACACCTACGTGCACCAGGTCGACGAGCTGGTGAAACACAAGGAAGCCGAGCTGCTCGAGGTCTGATGAGCCAGGTGAGCGAGGAACGCGACGAGCGGGTGAGCGACACCCCGCCACCGGGCCCGGCCGCCGAGCCGGACCCGGTTTCGCGGCTGGACCCGGCTCCGGAAACCCCTGCCGTGCGGCGGAAAACGGACTCTGCGGCGAACGTACGCGCGGAATCCGTTGCCGCGGCAGGGAAACGGGCGGAAACCGGGGACGAGTCGGCGAAGGGCGCGCACGGCGTTCCCGCGGACGGGCCGGGCCAGGGCGGGAAACCCGCGGCCGGGCCAGGCAAGGATGCGAAAGCCGCGAGCGAGCCGGGTCAGGGCGGGAAAGCCGCGGGCAGGCGGGGCCAGGGCGGCAAGGCTGCGGACGGGCCGGGCCAAGGCGCGAAGGCCGCGAACGGCGAAAAAGCCGGACCGGAGAAGAAGGCGTCCCGGGCCGGGCGCAATCTTCCCGCGGCGATCGGCGTCGGGCTGCTGCTCGGGGCCGCGATCATCGTTTCCCTGCTCACCGTCCGGTTCCTCTTCATCGGCGTCATCGCCGCCGCGATCGCGGTCGGCACCTTCGAGTTCTCCGGCGTGCTGCGCCGGGTCGCGGACACCAAGGTCGCGCTGATCCCGGTGCTCGTCGGCGGACAGGCGATGATCTGGCTGGCCTGGCCGTTCGGCCGGGAAGGCGCGCTCACCGCGTTCGTGCTCACCGTGCTCGCCTGCCTGCTGTGGCGGTTGCCCGGCGGCGCGAAGGGCTACGTGCGCGACGTCGGCGCTTCCGTTTTCGCCGCCGCGTACCTGCCGTTGTTCGGCGCGTTCGCGGCCATGCTCGTGCCGCCGCACGACGGCGTCGGGCGCGTGCTCACGTTCCTGATCGCCGTGGTCGCCTCCGACACCGGCGGCTACATCGCGGGCGTGCTCGGCGGCAAACACCCGATGGCCCCCACGATCAGCCCGAAGAAGTCCTGGGAGGGCTTCGCCGGTTCGATGCTCGCGGGCATCGCCGCGGGCGTGCTCACGATCAGCCTCATGCTGGACGGCCACGCCTGGCAGGGCGCGATCTTCGGCGCGGCCATCGTGCTCACCGCGACGCTCGGCGACCTCGTCGAATCGCTCATCAAACGCGACCTCGGAATCAAGGACATGGGCACGCTGCTGCCCGGCCACGGCGGCATCATGGACCGCCTCGACTCGCTGCTGCCCTCGGCCGTCGTGTCCTGGCTGCTGCTGTCGGCCTTCGTCCCGGCCTGAGTTCTCAGTCGTCGTACGGGTCGTCGACCTCGGCGCGGCCCACGTCTTCCAGCACCCGCGAGTGGTCGATCACCGCGAACACCGCGCCGTCCGGATCGGCGAGGATCGCGGTGCGGCCGAAGGGCGTGTCGTACGGCTCGATCACGACCGAACCGCCCAGCATCAACGCTTCGCCCGCCGCCGCGTCCGCGCCGCGGGCGGGATCGACCTCGAAGTACACGAGCCAGTGCGGGGGAGTGTCGCGGCGGTACTCGGGACCCATCACGTAGCGGTACAGCACGGCCGTGTGCTCAATGGAATATTCAGCGTAGTCAACGCTCTCGCCGTCGCCGACCTGACGGCTCGAGTAGTTGAACAGCTTGGTGTAGAAGTGGTCCGCGGCCACGCCGTCGTGCGTGTTGAGGTCCGCGCCGCTGAACGTGTTGGGCACGCCGCTCGCGAACTGCCAGTCCGGCGGGGCTTCCCAGAACACCACCGGCGCGCCGCACGCGTCGATCGCGTGCAGGATGCTGCCGCGTTCGGGAATCGCGACCGGCCCGAGCGTCACCTGTCCGCCGAGGTGCTCCACCCATTCCGCCGCGCTCGCCGTGTGCGGCACCGCGAGCTGCAGCGTCCAGCCGGGCGCGCTGCGGGGCCCGGCTTGGTACAGACCACCGGCGGCGACCCCGTCGCTCGAGGCGATGGAGTACCGGCCGGTCGGCGACGCGGGATCGCGCCGGGTCTCGTAGTCCCAGCCGAAAAGGCGGGAGTAGAAGTCTTGTGTCCGAGCTTCGTCTTGGCATGCCACCTCGACCCAGCAGGGCAGCCCTGCCGGGACCGCGCGGGCGCCTGGCCAGCCGATCGACATCGCGTGTCTCCTCCCCGACGAGGGAGAAGTGTATTCGGACGGACGGGGTTCTACGCTCTGAGCGGGAAAGCTGCCGCGCCCGCCGGCGCCCCCAGAGACGGAAAGGAGTGCCGTGCGCTGGTTGTTCCGCGGTCCGGCGGCGTCCGAAGAAGTCGTCCCCAGCCCCAACATCTGGTACTACCAGGACGTCTACGACGTGGAGAACCGGGCGCAGGACGCGGACGGCGAGATTTGGCGCGTACTGCGCGAAGAGCGCGACTGGACCGGTCTCGACGTCCTCGATCTCGGCTGCGGCGACGGATACCACCTGCCGCTTTTCGCCGCGGACGCCCGTTCCGTGCTCGGAATCGAACCGCACCCGCCGCTCGCGCGGGACGCGGAGCGGCGGGTGCGGGATCTGGGGAACGTGCGGGTCCGCGTGGGACGAGCGCAGCGGTTGCCGGTGGACGACGCCAGTGTGGACATCGTGCACGCGCGCACCGCGTATTTCTTCGGCCCCGGCTGCGAACCCGGATTGCGCGAAGCGGAACGGGTGCTGCGGCCCGGAGGATCGATCATGATCGTCGACCTCGACGTGACCAGCGAGCCGTACGGCGGGTGGATGCGGGCAGATCTGCCGCGCTACGACCCGCCTGCGGTGGAACGCTTCTTCGCCGCGCACGGCTTCAACTGCCGGCGCGTACGCACGCGTTGGCGCTTCGCGGACTTCGCCGCGGCGGAATCAGTGTTGAAGATCGAGTTCAGCGCGAAGGTCGCACAGCGGGCGATCGCTGACACGCGCCGCCTGAACCCGGGATCGGGCGAGGTGACGCTGCCGGTGGGTTATCGCGTGCATTGCCGCGTCAAACCCACCGGCCTCGTCCTGCCCGGTCACTCGGCTGCCTCTCCGGAATCGGCCGAGTCGTCCGAGTCCTCGACCTCGCCCAGGATCGAGTAGATCGACCGCCGTGCCTCGTTGAGCACGTCCACCGCGCGGGCCTGCTGGTTCTCGCTGCCGGCGCGCATCACCTGCACGACCGCCGCGGCGAGCGTCGCGCCCGCCTTGCGCAGGTCGTGCTCGACCGGTTCGACGTCGTCGGTGAAGTGCTCCCACGGCGGAGTGCCGGTCTGCTGTTCGGCGGCGGCGCGGCCCTCGTCGGTGAGCTCGAAGAGCTTCTTGCCGCTCTCGTCGCGGCTCACGACCAGGCCCTCGTCGGCCAGCATCTGCAGGGTCGGGTAGATCGAGCCGGGGCTGGGCTTCCAGAGCCCGCCGCTGCGCTCGCCGATCTCGCGGATGATCTCGTAGCCGTGCCGCGGCTGTTCCGCGAGCAGGGCGAGGATCGCCGCCCGCACGTCGCCGCGCCGGCCGCGCCGGGGACCGCGGCGTCCGCCCGGACCGTGGCCGCGCCGGCCGCGTCCGCCAGGGCCGCCCGGCCCGAAGCCGAACTCGCTCATAGGACAGGGCCCCACGGCCCGAACGAGGACCGTCCGCGCCCTTCGTGTTCTCCGTGTTCGAGATGTCCGCCGGGGAACGAGCGTCCGCCGGGGAAGGGGTGTCGTCGTCGGTTCATGGTCTTTGGTTTCCTTTCTCGAACTGTTGCGACACGTTCACGATATATCGGAAACGGTCGGTTGGCAACCACGTCGACCACCCGGGGACCTGGCCGACCGGGGAAGACGGCGGTCGGCGATACTCGAGGCACTAGCGAAAACACCCGAACGACCTGGGAGACCCGACCTCCGATGCTGGACCGTGCGGTCATCGACGCCCTGTTCCCCGCGGATCTGCCCGAGCCTGAGCACTGGGAACAGCGCTATCCGGCCCGGCAGCTGCCCGACGGCGCGAAGGTGACCCGGTTCGGCCCGTCGCCGACCGGCTTCGTGCACATCGGCGGCATCTACGTCGCGACGATCGACCAGGACGTCGCGCGCCGCTCCGAGGGCCGCTACTTGGTGCGCGTCGAGGACACCGACCAGTCGCGCGAGGTCGAGGGCGCGCTGGAGCAGTTCGAGCGCGGCTTCGCGTACTTCGGACTGCAGGCGGACGAGGACGCGGTGCGCGGCGGCGAGTACGGCCCGTACCGGCAGTCCGAGCGCGAGCAGATCTACCTCACCTACGTACGGCACCTTCTGCGCGAAGGCCGCGCGTACATCGACTTCGCGACGAAGGACGAGCTGGCGTCCATCACCGCGCGGCAGCAGGCGACGAAGCTCCCGACGGGCTACTACGGCTCGTGGGCGATCTGGCGCGACGCTTCGGCGGAAGACGTGCAGGCGAAGCTCGACGCGGGCGAGCCGTGGGTGGTCCGCTTCCGCGCGCCCGACGACACCGGGCAGCGCGTGCGCTTCACCGACGCGATCCGCGGCACCATCGAGGCCGAGGCCAACCGTAATGACGTGGTGATCCTCAAGAGCTCCGACCAGAGCCCGCGGCTGCCGACCTACCACTTCGCGCACACGGTCGACGACCACCTGATGCGGGTGAACCTGGTGATCCGCGGCGACGAGTGGATCTCGTCGGTGCCCACGCACCAGCAGCTCTTCGAAGCGCTCGGCTTCGAGCCGATCCAGTACGCGCACATCGCGCCGCTGATGAAGCAGGAGGGCGGCAGCAAGCGGAAGCTGTCCAAGCGCAAGGACCCGGAAGCCTCCGTCGACTTCTACCTCGAAGCCGGCTACCCGGTCCCGGCGGTGCTGTACTACCTGCGCGGCCTGGCGAACGGACGGCTCGCCGAGATGCCGCTGCCCGAAGCGCTCGACGCGCCGATCAACCTCGACGAGTGCGGCGTCGCCGGTCCGCTCGTGGACCTGGTGAAGCTGGACGACCTCGCCGCCGACTACGTCGCGACGCTGTCCGGCGAGGAGATTCTCGCCTCCGTGCTCGAATGGGCCGACCGGTTCGACCCGGAGCTGAAGGCGGTCCTGGAGTCCTCGCGCGAGCTGGCGTTGCGCGCGCTGGCGGTGGAGCGCGAGGGCGTCGAGAACCCGCGCAAGGACCTGAAGAAGTGGAGCGAGTTCCGCGCGGTCTACGGGTTCTTCTTCCCGCAGCTGCACCAGGCAGCGACCGGTCCCGACGACGAGCGGATCGCGGCGCTTGGCGTTCCGGCGGACGTCGTGCGCGCGGTGGCCTCGGACTTCGTGTCCGCGTACCAGCAGCTCGACGACGGCCAGGAGTGGTTCCAGCAGATCCGCGACGTCGCGGCGAAGCACGGGTTCGCCAAGAACGCCAAGGAATACAAGAAGGACCCGGACGCCTACCCCGGTTCGATCCGCGAGGCGTCGCAGATCATCCGGATCGCGATCACCGGGTCGACCCGCAGCCCGGACCTGCACTCGATCACGCAGGCGCTGGGCGCGGAGGAAACGTTGCGGCGCTTCGGAAATCTGGTCAACTAGCCCCGAAACGGCCCGCACCGAACCTGGGGCGGGCCGTTTTCACGGCCGGTTCAAATAGGTCAGCACCGCCAGGACGCGCCGGTTGCCGGTGTCGTCGTCGGTGATGCCGAGCTTGCCGAACAGCGACGTCGTGTACTTGCTGATCGCGCTTTCGCTCAGGAACAGCCGTCCGGCGATCGCCGCGTTCGACAGGCCTTCCGCCATCAGTTCCAGCACTGAACGCTCGCGCTCGGTCAGCGAGCCGAGGCGTTGGTCCGGCGATCCGCTCGTGAGCAGTTTCGAGATCACCGCCGGGTCCATCGCGGTGCCGCCGGCCGCGACGCGTTCGAGGGCGTCGATGAACTGTTCGGCCTCGAAAACGCTGTCCTTCAACAGATATCCGACGCCGCTCGCGCCGTCGGCCAACAGCTCCCGGGCGTAAAGCTGCTCGACGTGCTGCGACAGGATCAGCACCGGCAACCCGGGCGTCTCGCGGCGCGCGGCGAGGACCGCGCGCAGGCCTTCGTCGGTTTGCGTCGGCGGCATCCGGACGTCGACCACGGCGACGTCCGGCCGGTGTTCGCGCAGCACGGCGACGGTTTCCGGGCCGGTCGTCGCGGTCGCCACGACCTCGTGGCCGTATGCCTGCAGGAGCCGGACCAAGCCGTCCCGCAGCAGGTAGAGGTCCTCGGCTACGACGATGCGCATGGCACCATCATCCACGCTCGGGTCGGCCCGCCCGCCGGGCTGGTCAGCTCAAGAGTGCCGTCGAAGACCGCGAGGCGGCGGCGCAGTCCGGCGAGTCCGCCGTCCGGGCGGAGTTCAGCCCCGCCGAGACCGTCGTCCCGGACCTCCGCGCGCAGCTGATTCCCTTCCTGCCGCAGCGAAACCCACACGCGCGCCGCGTGGGCGTGCTTCACCGCGTTGGCGAGCAATTCGGCGATTCCGAAGTACAGCGCGGATTCGATCGGCGGATCGAGCGGCTGCGGCAGATCGGCCTCGACAGTCACGTCGAGCGGCAGGTCCATGGCCATCGCGCGGACCGCGTCGACGAGACCGCGTTCGTTCAGCACCGGCGGGCTGATTCCCCGGACCAGCTCGCGCAATTCGGTGAGCGAGGTGGCCGCGCCGGCCCGGGCGTCGCGCAGCAATTCCTTGGCCTGCTCGGGATTGGTCTCCATCAGCTTCTCCGCCGTCGCCAGCGCGAGGCCGAGCGCGACCAGCCGGGCTTGCGCGCCGTCGTGCAGATCCCGTTCGATGCGGCGGATTTCCGCGGCTTGCGCGATGGTCGTGTCCGCGCGCAATGCGGTCAGCGTGTCGACCCGGTCGGCCAGTTCCATCGTCGTGGACGCGCCCAGGAACCGTGTGGCCACCGGGATGACGCTCCGCCACGCGTAGGGCGCGGTCGCGATCGCGATCAGCAGACCGGCGAGGTACCCGACCGGAAAGTGTGCCAGCGGTAGGACCGCCGCGGCGACGCCGAGCAGCGGCACGACTGCGACCAGTCCGAACGAGAACGGCGCGAGCAGGGCGAACCGCAGGTCCCGCCAGGTCGCCGGGTCGTAGCGCCAGTTCTTCAGCCGCTGTTCGCGCCGGGCCTCTTCCTGGGTGCGCGAGTAGGAGTGGCCGTTCCACCAGTATCCGGTCGAGAGCTGGGTGATCGGCGGCAGCTCGCGGTACCCCGGCGGGAGCACGATGCCGGTCCAGTTCGCCACCAGGGCCCGCGTCATCCGGCAGACCGGCTTCGCGAGCGCCAGCGTTCCGATCCCCGCCCAGATGAACGGCGCGATCCACGACCACGGGCTGCCGCCCCACAGTTGCCACAGGCCGACCGCGGCCGCCCACACGGCCGGGATCAGCAGGGCCACGCCCGCCGCTTGGGCGGCGCGCACGAATCCCACCCCGCAGCCGCGCACCCAGGACCGTAGCTGTCGCATCGTTTCTTCCCCCTGTCCATCCGGCTTCGCGGTCCACTGTGCACCACGAAACGCCGGATCCCCGCCGCTGCGGGACAGGAGTGGGTCTGGACCCACCCGCTCGTGCGGCCAGACCCATACCGGGCCCGGCCGCGGCTTCCTAGCGTTGCTGGCACAACGGGAAACCACAAGGGAGAACAAATGATGGAGACCATCGAACGCACCGCCGTCCAGCGTCCGTTCGGCCTCGTGAAGGGGTTCGTCGCGGCCTACGGAGCGATGGGCGCGGCCGTCTTCGGCACGATCGTCGCGCTGGCCGCCGCCGACGGCACGGCGACCGGCTTCATGTGGACGCGGTCCGCGCTGGTGCCGGTGAGCGCCGCGATCGTGTACTGGCTGGTCACGCTCGCCGCCCGGGGCTCGCGCCGGGCTTATCAGCGGGCCCGGCTCATTGCGGTGGTCGCGCCGATCGCGCTCGTCGGCGTCGACCTGATCCCGGGCGTGTGCCCGCTCTGGTTCCTGCTGCTGCAGACGGCCTGCGCCGTGCTGCTGGCCTGCGCGGCGGTCCCGCTCGTCCGGATGCGGGCTACGTTCCCGAAGTGACCCTCGGGACCAGCCGGATCCGGGTGTCGAGGTTGCGTTCGACGGCCGAGCGGCTCGACAGCAGGGGGAACGAGCCGCCGGACGCCCACAGGTCGTTCAGGTCCCGGTAGTGCGGGCTGCGCGGGTCGCCGGACTGGCCGGGCGCGTTGATCGCCCGCGACGCGTCCCAGTCGCCGACGTCGAGCGCCATCTTGAAGGTCGCGCCGATGATCTGCTGGTAGGTGAGCGGGTGGAAGAACGACGGGTGGACGGTCTGGTAGTCGCCGCCGACCGGGGTCGGGCCGACGTCCGGGCCGCCCGCCGGGTGCACGAACTCCTGGTACTGCAGCGAGCCCCAGCGCCATTTCGCCGGGTCGCCGCCGAGTTTTCCGGCCACGTCGCGGAAGGCGAGCGGGAGGGTGTCGAGGATCAGCTTGTCGCGTCTGGCCGCGCCGCCCGGGCCGAACCACGCGTCCGGGTCGGCGAAGGACGCGAGCACGAGGCTGAAATCCGGATTGATGGTGCGGGACAGGACGTCCGCGGCGGCCTGCGGGAGCATCGTGTGCGCCCAGCCGCCGTGGAGGTACTTCAGCAGCCACGTTTCGTACAGCGCGGCGGGCGCGGACTCCACCGAGGCGACGCCGTCGAAGCCGCGCAGCAGGTCGAGCGCCTTCGCGGTGTCCGGGTCCGTCGAGGAAAGGTTCCGCAGGTACGGGATGAGGCGGGTGGCCAGCAAGGATTTTTCGTCGCGCTGGATGGCGAGCGAATCGGCGACGCGGGCGCGCGGCGTCGACTTGATCAGCTCGTCGATCCGCTCCTTGCGGTACGGCAGCTGCCATTCGTAGTTGGACACCACCGGGAAGCCCGGCGGGAGGTTGTAGTCGTTGGCGGAGGCGAAGAATCCGGCCGGCGGGTTGTGCTGCCACGGGAGTTCGGAGTTGGCGTGGAAGCCGTTCCACTCGTAGCGGCCGTCTCCGGGGACGGGCAGCAGACCGTCGTATCCGGCTCCGGTGCGGCGCGGGGTCAGCGCGCCGGGGACGTAGCCGATGTCGCCGTGGACGTCGGCGTAGACGAGGTTCGATCCGGGTGCGCCCCAGGTGCGCATTCCGGCGGTGAAATCGGTGAAGTTGCGGGCGCGCTGGTAGTTCAGGCTGCCGAGATAGGCGGCGCTGCCCGGTTCGGTCCACGCGGTGCGCACGGCGAAACCCCGGTTCGCGGCTTCGTCGACCTTCACGATCGGGCCGTGCCGGGTGAAGGACAGTTCGCGGGTCACCGGCTGGCCGCCCAGCACCGGGATCGTTTCGGTGACCTTGGTGATCGGTTCCCAGCCGCCGCGGTAGCGGTACCGGCTGTGGTCGGCGGGGTCGAGGTCGTAGACGTAGAGGTCGGTCTGGTCGACCGGCAAGTTCGTCAGGCCGAAGGCGACGGAATCGTTGTGGCCGATGGCGATGCCCGGGTTCCACGGTTCGCCCGCGCCGGTGAGGTTCAGGCCGGGCGCGGAAAGCTGGGCGACATAGCGACCGGACGGCAGCGCGTCGGCGCCGCGGTGCGGGTCGTTGGCGAGGATCGGCCGCCCGGTCGCGGTGCGGTTCGGGCCGATCGCCCACGAGTTGCTGCCGCTGGTGGCGTCGGCGATGTCCTTCGGCCCGGCGACGCCCTTCGGGAACGTGACGGCCGCGGTCGCCTTGTTGTACACGGAAAGCACGTCGCCGGGGACTGCACAGGGGTCGAGTCCTTCTGGCACCGCGGCTTCGTGGTCGGGATGCAGGCTGCGGAGGTACTTGCTCGCGTTCGGCCCGGCCTGGCACACCATCTGCGCGCGGGAGACCTCCCACATGAGGTTCTCGCCGATCGCGTGCGTGCGGATGCGGACCACGTCCTCGGGTTGCCAATGCGACGGCTGGTAGCCGAGTTTGCCGAACTCCGGCGGGGCGGCCTTCGGATTCTTGGCCAGCCAGTCGATGTACGAGTTGATCCCCTCGGTGAAGCGGGTGGCGGCGAGTTTGGCCTCGGGGCCGTAGGACGCCCATTCCTTTCGCATGTCCCCGCGGTAGAGGAACAGCCGCGCCGCACGATCCTGGTCCACATAGGACTCGCCGAGCACCTCGCTGAGCAACCCGAGACCTCGGCGCCGCCAGGTGTCGAGCTGGAAGAGCCGGTCGCGGGCGACGGTGAAACCCTGTGCGTAGAACAGGTCCGCGGTGTTGGCGGCGTAGATGTGCGGGACGCCCCACTTGTCGACGAGCACGTCGACCGGGCGGGAAAGACCGTCGAGACCGATCGCGGGGCTCGCCGAGGCCGGCGTCGTGCCGAGCAGCGTCAGAACGAGTATCAGGACGGTAGCTTTCGACCGCATTTCCCCACCCCCGGCAGCAGCGTTGACCCCGCGCACGCTAATCGCGGCGGTCGCGGGGACCCACCCCTGAACCGGGACGAGTAGGGGGAACCGGACGCCGCTCGCCGCCGTCCAAGGTGCCGCCCGGGAGCCGTTCCATTACTGTCCCGAGCCAAACCGGACCCCTGGGGGAAGCGATGCGACGAGTGGTGGCGGCTGCGGCTGCCTTGGTTTGCGTGCTGGGGCTCGCGGCCTGCGGCAGCGGCGCCGAGGGCGGCGACAAGAACGTCGTGGGCGCTGGCAGCAGTGCCGAGCCGGAGGCCAAGGACGGCGGCAAGACCGGCACGCCGCTCGCGAACACCGATCCGTGCAGCCTGCTCCAGCCCTCCGACGTGCCCGAACTCAGCCAGGAGAGCACCACCGCGCCCAAGGCCGACGGCCGCCGGTGCGAGGGCCCCGGCTACAGCGTGAGCCTCTCGGAGGTCGACGCGGAGGGCTACGCCGTCCAGTTCGAGGGCTCGATGGTCAAGCCGATCTCCGACATCGCCGGGTACAAGGCGGGCGTGATGGACACCCGCGGCTCTTGGCAGAACAGTTGCGCCGTCATCCTCGCGGTGACGACCAACGAGCTGGTGTTCGTCGCCGTCGGCGCCAAGCCGGACCCTTCGAAGAGCTGCGATCTCGCGAAGAAGGCGGCGACCGCCGTCGCGGGCCGCATTCCCCGCTGAGCTACGAGACGTCCCCGATCGCCTCGTCCAGAATGGACAGTCCGAGGTCGATCTCGCTTTCGGCGGCGGTCAGCGGCGGCGCGATCCGGAACACCCCGCCCATGCCGGGCAGCTGCACGATGTTCATGTGCAGCCCGAGTTCGAGGCACCGCTGCGTCACGCGCGCGCCGAGCTTGTCCGCGTCCGGTCCGCCGCCGCTCAGTTCCAGTCCGGCGAGCAGTCCCCGGCCGCGGATCTCGCCGACCGTCTCGTGCCGCGCCGCGATTTCGTCCAGTCCGGCGCGCAGCCGGGCGCCGAGCTGGCGGGCGCGTTCGTCGAGGCGGTCGCGGATCAGCACGTCCAGGACGGTGTTGCCGACCGCGGCCGGGAGCGGGTCAGAGACGTGCGTGGTGAAGAACAGGTACCCGCGTTCGTGGGCTTCCTGCTCGATTTCCGCGCTCGTCAGCACCGCGGCGAGCGGCAGACCGGCCCCGAGCGTTTTGGACACCGTGAGGATGTCCGGGACCACGCCGTCGTGTTCGAAGGCGTACCAGGTTCCGGTGCGGCACAACCCGGTCTGTGCCTCGTCGAGGATCAGCAGCATGCCGCGTTCCCGGCATTTCTGTTGCAGCGCCGGGAAATAACCCGGCGGCGGCACGAGGATGCCGCCGGAGCTGAGGATCGGCTCGACCAGGCACGCGGCGAGGCTGCCGACCGACTGCGCGTCGATCAGGTCGAACGCCAGGTCCAGCTGGTGCTGCCAGTCCGGCCCGCTGGGCACCGGAATCGCGAAGTTGCCGGGCGCGCCGGGACCGTAGCCCTTGCGGCCCGCGCTGTAGGTGGCGCTCGCCGCGGCCTGCGTCATCCCGTGCCAGGACCGGGCGAACGAGACGATCTCGTGCTTGCCGGTCACCAGCTTGGCCATCCGCAGCGCGGCCTCGTTGGACTCGGCGCCGGTGGTGAGCAGCAGCGCCTTCTCCAGCGGGTCCGGCAGCGTTTCGGCGAGCCGGCGCGCGAGATCGACGACGGGGCGGCTCAGCATCCCGCTGAACAGGTGGTCGAGCTTCGCGGCCTGCTTCCGGACGGTCTCGACGATCTCCGGATGCGCGTGCCCCAGGATCGCGCTCATCTGCCCGGACGTGAAGTCGAGGATCCGCCGTCCGTCCTCGGTGAAGACGAAACTGCCCTCGGCGCGGTCGATGATCTCGCCGGTGAACGAGCCGGGGCCGGCGTAGCGGACGAGGTGCCGGTCGACGTCGGACCAGAAGGTGTCGGTGCCCATGGGAGTGACGGTAGAGCCGCGCCGAGCGCCGCGTCCATCTCACAGTTTCCGCTTGCTTGTGCGATGACATCGAACAACGATGGGGCCATGTTGAACCCGGGGCGGCTGCGGCTGTTGAGCCGGCTCGCCGTGCTGGGCACGGTTCGCGCGGTGGCGCAGGACGTCAATCTCAGCGCCTCCACGGTGTCGCATCAGCTCGCGGTGCTGGAGACCGAAACCCGCACCCGGCTGCTGGAACGCACCGGCCGCCGCGTCCGGCTGACTCCGGCCGGGGAGAAACTGGCCCGGCAGGCGCGCGCGATCCTCGACCATCTCGACGCGGTCGAGGCCGAATTGCGCGGCGACGAACCGGCCGGGCTGGTGCGGATCGGCGCGTTCCAGAGCGCGATCCACACCTTCGCCGTCCCCGCCGCGACGCGTCTTGCCGAGCGCTATCCGCGGCTGGAAACCGAGCTGGCGGAACGGGAACCGCACGAAAGCGTCCCGGCGCTGCGGGCGGGCGACAGCGACGTCGTCATCACCACGACCGACTTCGCCGACCTGCCGCTCGGCCCCGATCTCGAGATCGTCCGGCTGGCGACCGACCCGATCGTCCTGGTCACCGCGCGCGACCGGCCCGAGCCGCCCGGACCCGCGGTGCTCGCGGAGTACGCGGACGAACCGTGGGCGCTCGACATTCCCCCGTCCTACATGGCGAATCTGACGCTGCGGCTCTGCCGCGAATCGGGGTTCGAGCCGCGCGTGGCGTGCCGGTTCAGCAACTACCTGATGACGTTGCAGCACGTCGAGGCCGGGTTGTCGATCGCGTTGCTGCCCGGGCTGGCGGTGGACCCGCGGTACCGGGTCGCGACGAAAGCACTGGCGACACCGGTGACGCGCACGATCGTCGCGGTCACCCGGCGGGGATCGCCGCGCCCGGCGGCGGTGAACGCGGTGCTCGACGCGCTGCGGCAGCCGGTCGAGCTTCCGCCGATGGTGGAGCAGGGCTAGCCGACGAGATCCGCGACGATCTGCGCCGCCGGAGCGATGTTTCGGACCAAACCCGCGGACTGACCGGCGTAGTGCGCCAGGGCTTCGAGGTCTCCGGTCATTCCCGGCACCGGAATCATGTCGTCGTAGCGGTGCCACGGGTTCCCGACCGCATCAGTTGCTACGACGTCGCCTTCGCCGGGGCGGTCCGTACGCGGTTCGCCCGCGGCTTCCCATTGCGTGAGCGTCGAATTGCGCAAGGCGCGGTGCGGCGCGTCGGGCCAGCCGCCGTCGAAACAGCGGGTGTGGATGGCGTCCTCGAGTTTTGCGGCGAGCACGGCTTGGCGGTAGGAATCGTGGGTTGCCGCCTCGGTCGCGGTCAGGAATCGGGTGCCCAGCCAACCGCCTTGTGCGCCGAGAGCGAGTACTGCGGCAAGTCCGCGGCGGTCGGCGATTCCGCCGGCGGCGAGCACGGGAATCGGGGCGACCGCGTCCACGACGGCGGGCACCAGCACGAGCGTCGACGCTTGGCCGCGGACGTGGCCGCCCGCTTCCCAGCCCTGCGCGACCACGACGTCGACGCCTGCCTCCGCCGCGCGTCGCGCTTCGGCGACCGAGCCGGCGGTGTGGATCAGCTGCGCGTTTTTCACGCGCGCGGCGACCTTGGCCGGGTCGCCCCAGAAGGTCGAAATGATCGGGACTTCCTCGGCGAGGCAGGCGTCGACCACGTCGTCGATGGGGAAGTCGAGCACGAGGTTGACCGCGAACGGGCGGTCCGTGCGGCGGCGCACCTCGCGGATCCGGCGGACCGCCTCGTCCGGGTCGGTCCAGGTGAGCGCGAGGGTCCCGAGGCCGCCCGCGTTCGAGACCGCGGCGGCGAGCGCCGGGGTCGCCGCCGAGCCGATCGGGGCCTGCGCGATCGGCACGGCGATGCCGAGCGTCTCGCACACCTGCTTCGGAAATCGAATCATGGCGGCCGATGCTAGTGTTTCGGAAATCGAAGCACAAGGAGATTCGGATGGCGACGCCGAAGCCGGGGCAGCCGGTCCGGGGCTCCACGACCGGCCGTCCGCTGATGGCCGCGCTCGACCTTTTCGGACGGCGGTGGTGCCTGCGGATCGTGTGGGAACTGCAGGTCGACACGCTGGGCTTTCGGGCGCTGCAGCAACGGTGCGACGGGATGTCTTCAAGCGTGCTGCGGCAGCGCTTGGTCGAACTCGGTGAGGCCGGTTTGGTGCGGCAGACCGACGAATCGCATTACGCGCTCACGACGCTCGGCCGCGAGGCGTTCGACGCGCTGCGGCCGCTGGTGTCGTGGGCAGATCGATGGGCCGCGTCTCTCGACGGCGGCGAATGATCGGCGGCAGGGGCGGACCCCTGCCGCCGAGCGGTCACTCGCTGTGCTGGGAACGACGGCGCAGGAGGAACGCGCCGCCCGCGGCTGCCGCGGCCGCCCCGCCGACGGCGAGCGCGATGGCCGGGCTTCCGTCCCCGCTGGTGTCCGGAGCGGTGACGGCGTAGCCGCCGCCCGCGCCGGTCTTGTCGTAGGTCGAGCCGGGCAGCTTGTCGCCGTAGCGTTTCTGCAGTTCGGCTCGGTACGCGGCGAGCGTGACGCGGGTGCCCGCCGGGACGCCGGAGACTGCGCCGTCGAGGACCGTCACGGTGTCGCCCTTGACCGAATACCAGGCGTTGACCTGCGGTTCGTGCAGCAGGTAGCCGCCGTGCGCGGCCGCCGCGTGGACCTGTTCGTCGTTGCCGGAGGCGACGTTGACGACCTTCCACCCGGCCTGGCTCGGCTGCGCCCAGACGGTCGCGGCGCGGCCGTCGGCGAGGTGGGCCGGCGAAGCGACGTAGGCCAGCGCGGCCGGGACGTCGGATTCACCCTTGATGAAGGCCGCGGTCGGTTCGTAGACCGGGATTTGGGTGTTGGCCTCGGCCGCGGCGCGGGTGGCGTGCGCGGCCGCCGGCGCCGCGCCGGGGAACTTCGTGTGCGCGAGGCGGGCGGCGGTGCCCGGGCTGGCGAGCAGGCCGGAGATCGCGGCGGTGTCCGAGGGGGACGGTCCGGCCGGCGATTCGGCGGCCGACGCCGGGTTCGCGGCGAGGACGGCCGCCGCGATGGCTCCGGACGCGACGGTGGCGCGGAGGACGGTTCGCAGCATGAGTCAGCCCACCATTCCGTAGACGGTGTGGGTCCAGGAGAATTGGTTGTTCGAGACGTAGTAGCTGTAGTCCATGGAGTTGTAGCGGTTGTTCGACGGCCACGGGTCGCCGTATTCGACGACGTTCCCGTCGGAGTCGTCGTAGCCGTAGAGGACGTGCATGTGGCCGCCGCCGGAAGTCCAGCCGATCCGGGTGCCGATGGGCTGTCCGGCGTCGATCTGGTTCCTGATGCCGGAGAACGAGAGCCGGTAGCCGTTGGAATTGTAGGTGCCGATGTTGCGGAACCCGAGGTAGCGGAAAACTCTTTGCTGGTCGCTCAGGTAGCCCTGGTTGTTGGCGCAGTCGCTGCCGGATTCGTTGTGCGCGATCTGGCAGAACCGGGTCTGGGTCAGGGAATAGCCCCAGAACGCGGCGATGGTGTTGCCGCTGGCGTCCCAGCACCACTGGTCTTTCTGCTGGGCCTGCATCGAGATGTTCGTTTCGCCCGCGACCGCGGCGGCCGGAACGGAGAGCGCGGCCGCCGCCGCGGTGGCGACCGCGGCTATTCCGCGCAGCATCGAAGAACGCACTTTCACGGGATCCTCCAACGGGGAAGCCCGGCCGGGCCGGGGAATTCCCGGACCGGTGGGGAAAGGGGTGAGACGTCCCGGACGGTACGCGCGCGAAGTTTGCGGAGACTACCGACTAACGGCGGTATTCCGTGGCCGAAGCGCTGCGGCGGATATTTCTACGCCGGTCGATTATATGCGCGTCCGGCGTCGATTATATGGGAATTCACTCCGGAAAGCATTCGGCAATCCGACTTTCGTAGGGTGTTTTTCCGTTGAACCGCGCCCGTCGTTCGTCGCCCGCCGTTCCGGCGACCCCGCGCTCCTTCTCCGGCCCGGTCCGCGCGCCGGTGTCCGAGGGGGAGGAGCGCCGGGTTCGCGCGTATGAGACACTTGATCGGTCATGACTGCCCTTCCTCTTGTTTTCGACGCGCCCAAGCGCGGCCTGCCGCCGCGCCATCTCGCCGACCTCACGGTGGCCGAGCGAGCGGAGGCCGTCGTCGAGCTGGGGGAGAAGGCGTTCCGCGCCAAGCAGCTGTCGAACCACTACTTTTCGCGGCTCACCGTCGACCCGGCGGAGATGACCGACATCCCGGCCGCCTCGCGCGAGAAGCTGGTCGCCGATCTGATGCCGCCGCTGCTCACCGAGGTGCGCGCACTGGCCGCGGACGGCGGCGCGACCCGCAAGACCCTGTGGCGCGCGCACGACGGGACGCTGCTGGAAAGCGTCCTCATGCGCTACCCGGACCGCGCCACGCTGTGCATCTCGAGCCAGGCCGGCTGCGGCATGGCGTGCCCGTTCTGCGCGACCGGCCAGGGCGGCCTCGACCGCAACCTCTCGACCGCGGAAATCGTGGACCAGGTCCGCGACGCCGCCGCGGTCATGCGCGATGGCTCCATGCCCGGCGGCCCAGGTCGGCTGTCGAACATCGTCTTCATGGGCATGGGCGAGCCGCTGGCGAATTACAAGCGCGTGGTGGCGGCGGTGCGGCGGATCACTGACCCGTCGCCTGCGGGGTTGGGGATTGGTCAGCGTTCGGTGACGGTGTCGACGGTGGGTTTGGCTCCGGCGATCCGGAAGCTGGCGGACGAGAAGATGCAGGTCCGGTTGGCGGTGTCGCTGCACACGCCGGACGACGAGCTGCGGGACACGCTGGTGCCGGTGAACAACCGGTGGTCGGTGGACGAGGTGCTTTCGGCGGCCCGGTACTACGCGGATACCTCGGGTCGGCGGGTGTCGATCGAGTACGCGTTGATCCGCGACATCAACGACCAGCCGTGGCGGGCGGAGCTGCTGGCGAAGCGGTTGCGGAAGCACTTGGGTCAGTTGGTGCATGTGAACGTGATCCCGTTGAACCCGACGCCGGGTTCGAAGTGGGACGCGTCGCCGAAGCCGGTGGAGCGGGAGTTCGTGCGGCTGGTGAATGCCGGCGGGGTGGCGTGCACGGTGCGGGATACCCGCGGTCAGGACATCGCGGCGGCGTGTGGCCAGTTGGCTGCCGAAGGTTGAGCGAATAGTTCAGAGTGGAGTAGTTGTCTTGTTGTGTGCGCCGAGCCTGCTCGATCCGGCGGCTGAGGAACTGAAACTGGCTGAGGTCAACGGCCCCCAGACCGCGGTGGACGTGGCCCGGACGGCTCGTACGCTGCTGGGCGAGCGGTTTGATTCGGGAAGCTTCATGTACGTCCTGATGCGCGCTTTCGACGTCGAGTACACCTCCGCACGCGACGCCACGCGGTGGCACGAGTTCCACGGCGGACCGCGGGCGCTCTCGGATGCTGATCTGGAGAAGCTGCTCGCTCCGTGGCTCGCCCGCTGACCGCTTCGGTCAGCTGCCGTCGAGGCGGGCCGCGGCGCGGGGGAACAGGGCGGTGGCGTTGCGGCCGATGTCCTGACGCTGCCGCATTGTCAGGCCGTCGAATTCGAGCAGGGATTTCCGGCTCGCGTCGATCGTTTCCTCGGTGCTACAAGGCACGCCGGAATCCGAGCCGTAGACGAGGTGGTCCGGCGTGGTCATCGTGAGAGCCGCCGTCAGGCAGGACGGGAACCCGGTCGCCGCGGTGTCGAGGTAGAGCCGCCGCAGCTGGGCGCGGATTTCGTCGGTGCTCAGGCTGTTCGGGTTGGGGACCCAGGCCTCGGCGCCAAGCAGGCCGAGCCGGCCCGACATGGCGGGGAGTGCGCCTCCGCCGCCGCAATGCGCGACGATCAGTTTTACGTTCGGGTATTTGCGAAACACGCCCGCGTACAGCAGGTCGACAATCGTCCGCGTGGTCTCGAAACCCACCTCCAGCAACGGGGCCGGCCGGCCCTGCACACCGTCGGCGTACGCATCGGGATGCGCGAACACCGCGGCACGACGGCGATCCAGCTCCGCCCACATCGGCTCCAGGCTCGGGTCGCTGAGGTACACGCCGTTGCGTCGGCACGTCACCGCGAAGCCGTCGGCACCCAGGTCTGCCGCTCGGTCGAGTTCGGCCATCGTCGCGGCTATGTCGTCGGTGGGCAGGGCGGCGAGCAGGCCGAAGCGGTCGGGATACCGCCGCACCAGGTCGGCACCGTAGTCATTGGACACGCGCAGTGCCGCGCTCGTGGCGGGCTGGTTGCTCAGCATCTGCATGCCGATGCCGATGCCGGTCCGGTCCATCTGCTCAAGCGTCCGCTCGACGGTCCAGTGGTAGGGCTCCGGGGCCAGGAAACAGGCGTCGCGCATGGCCCGCCAGGCCGTCTGCCGCTGTTCGGGGGTGGTCGGCGGGGTGTAGTGGGCGTGTACGTCGATCCAGGCATCGGGCATGGTGCCAGCCTGCGCGCACAAGGACCCTAAAGGAACTGCATACTCCCCATGAGCAGTATCGTCCTGATCTATGCGGCCTGAGAAGCGGCTACACGGCCTCGACAACAATCACCTGTACGCGCTTCACGGGTTGCTGACCGAGCGAACCGTCACCGGTGCCGCCGCTCGGCTCGCCCGCACGCAGCCCACGCTGTCGGCCGCGCTGGCCAAGCTGCGCCGCCACTTCGGCGACGAGTTGCTCACCCGCGTCGGCAACCACTATCGGCTCACCCCGTTCGCCGAACAGTTGCAGCCGTTGGTGAGCGTCGCGGTCGCGGCGGTCGAGCGGGTGTTCTCGGCGCAGTCGGAGTTCGATCCGGCGGGCTCCGACCGCGTGTTCACCATCGTGTCCTCGGATTTCGGGATAACCGTCGCCGGAGCACGGCTCGTCGCGTTGCTCGAAGAACGCGCGCCGAACGTGAGCGTCCGCTTCAGCCCGGTCACCGCCGAAGTGCTCGGTCGCGACGGGGAGTTCGCCCGCACCGTGGACGGAATCCTCATGCCGCACGGCTACCTCGACCTGCCGCGCTCGCTGGACCTGTTCCGAGACCGCTGGGTCTGCGTGGTCGCGGCCGACAACCCGGACGTCGGCGAGCAATTGACGATGACGGACCTGTCGCGGCTTCCATGGGTCACCACGTTCGGCGACCCGCTCGGACGAGCACCCGCGTGGCGGCAGATGGAACTGCTGGGCGTTGTGCCGCGGGTCTGCGCGATCGCCGATTCGTTCCTGGCGATGCCGCATCTGGTTCGCCGCGGCGGGGGAATCGCGTTCATGCAGCAAAGACTCGCCCGGGATCTCGCCGGGGCACTCGGCGTGCGGATCGTCGACCCGCCCTTCGATGCGATACCGATCGTCGAGGCGTTCTGGTGGCATCCGATGCACGACGCGGACTCCGGCCACACGTGGCTGCGCGGGCTGCTCGCGGAGGCCGCGTCGCACATCGAGTGAGGCGGGCCGTCCAGGCCAGCGCTCAGGAGAGCGCGAGCGTCGCTTACCGCGTCACCGGAACCGTGAACTGCAAGCCGTTGAGCCCGGTCTAGTGAGCCTTGGCCCGGCGAACCTCGGCGCTGTGCACCAGTCCACGCAGAAAGCGAACGTATCCGCTGTGGCGGCTTCGCGGTGCCGTGCCCGGAACCAAGGCGGTTTCCGCGAGATCGAGGGAGTCCTCCAGCAGGGCATCATGCAGCCACCGCCACATGAGTGACCAGGCGAGCTTGTCCTTGCCGCGCACGCGCATGACCAGTTCATGCGTCAAGCGGGTATGCGTGGCGTCCATTTCTTCCACCGCGAAACCATGCGTCCCGTCGAAACCGTGTGGGCGGCGGAACCGGAACACCACCTCACGCTGGGGAACGTGCTTCACGCAGGTGTAGCGGATCGGTCCGTGGCCGCCTGAGGCGTCGACGCCCAGCGGCCGGTCGAACCGCATCGCGGGCCATCGGTCGACCGGCCACAGGCGGTCGTCGTCGGTCGCCAAGGTGTCGAGCAGGCTGCCCACTGCCTGAACGTCGGCTGCGATCACTCGGCTGTGGACGTTGCGCACCATGACGTGAACCCTCCAGTTAGCGAGTACTCTCTAAAACCAATTAGAGGATACTCCCTAAAACGTGTCAAGGAACCCGCGCGCAACGCTGGAGGTCGCGATGAGCGCGGGCGGAGGTCAGTCCCGCTGCCATCCGGGGTTCCGGCCCATCAAGTGCAGCAGCCGCTCCTGTAGCGAAGCTGGTTCGCTGAGCACCCCCGGCTCGGCAAAGAACCGATGCGTCGTATCGGCAGCCACCGGAGATTCCGCCAACCCGGCGTAGATCATTTCCAGGTTCTCGCTGATCCACGCGACCAGCGCCGGGTCGAGGCGGTCGTCGACACCCAGCGCTTGCGCCAGGTCCCAGGCGTGGACGGCGGAATCCGTAGCTCGCACGGCCAGCGCTTGATGGCCGGTCACCTTGCCCAACGGGTAGTCGAGCACCTGCTCCAGAGCGCCGGGGCGGCCGAAGGCGTCGGCGACCAGTCGCACCGATGCGGGGTATGCGGCAAACGGGTCGTCGCCCAGAGCGTCTGCGTCGCGCATGTGCAGGAACTGCTCCCGGGTGCCTCCGGCCAGGAGGTCGACGTAGTTGAGATTTCCCCGGACCATGTGGTTGACGAGCTGCCGCACGTTCCATTCCGCGCACGGCGTCGGGGCGGTCCACTGTTCGGGGCGGACGGACGACAGCCGCCGGTCGAATTCCGAGCTGGCGGCAAGAAAACGGCCGAGAATCATGGCCGCCAGTCTTTCGGCGCGAGGACGCTGTCGCTGGCGCAAATCCGACGTCGCGTTATCCCGCGTGGTCGATGAATGCGGTCACTGCCTCGACGACCGCTGCGGGTTGTTCGTCGGGGATGAAGTGTCCGGCGTCGGGGATCACGGTGCCGGTCACCTTGTCCGCCCACGGGCGGAGGGAAGCGGCCATGTCGGGGATCGAGCCGTGGGAGCTGGAGATTCCCAGTACTGGGATGGTCAAGTGCTGCCGGTCTAAAGCATTCCGGTTCTTGCGCGCTGATTCCGCGGCATCTCGGTAGTAGGCGAGAGACGCTCGCAGGCCGCCCTCGGCGGCGAGTGCGGCGGCGTAGTGGTCGGTTTCCGCGCTGTCGAACGGGGATAGGGCTTTGGCCTTCAAGAACCAGTCGACGTACTCGCGTTCGCGGCCGGTGAGCAGGGTTTCGGGAAGTTCGGGCACCAGGTGGAACGCGAAGTGCCAGGTCTTCCAGGCTCGGTCGGGGTCGGTGGGGATGGAGTCGGGGAGGGTGATTCCGGGGATGCCTGCGTCGAGCAGTGCGACCCCGTGCAAGCGGTCTTCGTGCGCAAGCGCCAGCGAGAAAGCGACCCAGGCACCGATGTCGTGGGCGACGAGCCAGTACTTCGGCACGCCGAGCGCAGTGACCGTGGCCTGAACGCGCGAGGCGACGGTGTGGGTGTCATAGCTGTCGTGCGGACGGACGGAGTGGCCTTGGCCGGGCAGATCGATCGCGAGCACGCGGAATCGTTCGGCCAGGGCGGGCATCGCTTTGCGCCAGGCCCACCAGGTCTGCGGGAAGCCGGCGAGCAGGACGACGGCGGGGCCGTCCGGCCGCCCGCCTTCCACGGCGTGGATCCCGTCGACCCAGCGGTGGGCGAATCCGGCGAGGTCGGGCAGCGGCAGTTCGGGGAACGGGTTCATGACTCGAGCCTAACTCATCTTGAACCGAACAGTTCAAGATGAGTTATCCTGGGCACATGGCCGGGAAGAAGCAGTTCGAGATGGACGTCGTGCTCGACGCGGCGATGGTCCAGTTCTGGCGAGCGGGGTACTCCGCCACCTCGCTGGACGACCTCTCCAAGGCGACCGGGCTGAACCGCAGCTCCATCTACGCCTCGCTCGGCGACAAGGACGCGCTGTATCTGCGCTGTCTGGAGCGCTACGCCGTGCGTTACGGCGACAAGTACGACCAGGCCCTGGCAAGCGCGGCCGAGGATCCGGTGCGGGCGGTGCGGGAGTTCTTCGAAGTCACCCTGCAGCGCATCGCCGACCCCGATGTGCCGGACGGATGCTTGGTCGCGCAGACCGCGATGGCGATACCGGTGCTGAGCGCGGACATCGCCGCGCGCGCGACGGAAGCGCTCGGCCTTCAGCAAGCGCGGCTGCGGACCGCCTTGCGTGCCGCGAAGCTGCCTGGTGCCGATGACTTCGCTGTGCACCTCGCGGCGGTCAACCAGTCGTTGGCCGTGATGAGCCGGGCGGGGGCGAGTCCGGAGCAGCTGCGCGCGATAGTCGACGTCAGTCTGGACGCGCTTTCGAGATCTCGCAAAGGGAAGCGCGCAGCGGCGAACTCCCGCTGATCGGGTCGCTCGGCCCTTGGCTCAGCACGAGATTGAGGTTCGCGCTGCCGTCGCCGAACGGCGGGTAGCCGGGCTGGCCGAGCGCGTCGGCGGGCTGCCACCAGCCGTGCTGTCCGCATACGACGTCCGGGCGCAGGTTGACGTTGAACCTCGCCTTCGCGCGGACGCTGCCCAGCGGCGTCTCCAGCCGAACCCAATCCCCGGCGGCGATGCCTCGGGCGGCGGCGGTTTCGGGATGCAGTTCGACGGCGGGGTCGGGCGCGGATTTGCGCAGGCTGGGGATCTCCCGGTGCTGGGTTTCGCAGAAGAACAGCGATTTCGCGCAGGTGAGGATCAACGGGTAGCGCGTCGCCAGATCCGGCCGGGACAGCGGGCTGATCGACGGTTCGGTGAAGGTCGGCAGCGGCGGACATCCGTGTTCCAGCAAGGGTTCCGAGTACAGCTCGACAAGTCCGGACGGTGTTCGGAAGCCGCGTTGTTCGTACTTGCGGTGCACGGTTTCCAGCGGCAGCCGGATGCCTTCCGGTGCGGCCCGCAGCTGGTCGAGCGTGATGCCGCTGGGCGCGAGCTGGTGCCTCCAGGCAGACTCGATGTCCCCGTGGAAGAACTGGTGCTCCAGCCCGAGCGCGAGGGCGAGATCGAAGATGATCCGCAGATCCGACCGGGATTCCCCGCGGGCCGCGACGAGCTGCGGTCGCAATTGGACAGTCGACTGCGCGGCCTGGCTGGTCTCGAAACCGACCCGCAGCGCTTCCGCTTCCCAGGCGCTCGCCGCGGGCAGCACGAGGTCCGCCTGTTGCGCGGTCGGGTTGAGGAACAAATCCGTGTGGACAAAGAAATCCAGCGCACGGAGCGCGTCCCGGCCTCGTGCGCTGTCCCCGTGGGCCATGACCAAGTTGCCGCCGAAGTTGACCAGCGCCCGAGCCCGGTAGGGCACGCCGTCGAGCGCCGCGCGGTAGAAGTCCTCCCCGGTGACGAACTCGAATCTGGCCGGGCCGAGCGGACGCTCCTGCCCGCCGATCGTCTTGGCGCGCTGTTCGGGGGCCAGCAGTTCCCGGCCGTCGACCGGATTGGTCGGCACGGGCGTGAACAGCACATTTCCGCCGGGCGCGTCGATGCATCCGGTGAGCGCGTAGAGCTGGCCGATGGCGCGCACGGTCTGCGTCGCGTTGCTGTGCTGCTCCAATCCGCTCCAGGTGTAGAACGCGACCGGGCGTTGTTCCCACAGCAGCCGGGCCGTCGCGACGATCTGCTCCGCGGGCACGCCGGTGATCTCTTGCGCGGCCTCGGGCGGGTACTGAGCGCACTCCTCGACGATCAAGTCCCAGACCCGCCGGGAGTCGCCGACCGGTTTCGGCGCGTTGGTCCACCGATCGACGAATTCTTTGTCGTACCAACCGTTCTCGATCATCACGTGGGTGAGCGACAACGCCAGCGCCGCGTCCGTTCCCGGGCGGACGCGCAGCCATTGGTCGGCCTTGCTGGCCAATCCGGCGCGACGGGGGTCGACCACGACGAGCTTGGCCCCGCGGCGCAGTGCGGCGGTGGTCGCGGTGGCGTGTGCGAGCCGCGAGACCGACGGGTTGTAGCCCCAGTAGAGGATGCATTGTGCGTGCTCGAGATCGGGCAGGTAAGCGCCGGGGACGGGCTCGCCCCAGGTGTAGAGCGTGCCGAGGTGCCGACCCCAGCCGCAGAGTTCCATGTAGACGGCGAAGTTGGGGCTGCCGAAGGCGCGCCGGAGCCGGGTCAGCCATTCGATGGTGTCCGACATCGCCGACGTCGACGGCGAGGCACTGCCGAACACCACCGCTTCCGGACCCGATTCCTCCGCGATCGCGGTCAGCCGGGACGCGATTGTCGCCAGCGCCTCGTCCCAGCTGACGCGCTCCCAGCCCGGATCGGCCGCGTCTTTCGGGGCGGTGCGGCGCAGGGGATGCAGCAGCCGGTCCGGATGCGCGACGATCTCCGGCGCGGCCTTGCCCTTGACACAGATCGCGGCGCCGGTCGGATGGCCGGGCAGCGGGCGGAGCGCGAGCAACCGCCCGTCCTCGACCGTCGCGGTGGCCCCGCACCTCGACACGCACAGCGGGCAGAACGTCGGAACTTCGGTCGCCATCGCGCACCTCCGGACTCTGCCTGGAAGTCGGGACGGCGCCGTCCGGCGTAACACCGGGTCTTTCCGCCGCGACCTTCCCGAGGTGAACAACGCCGCACCCGTGCGGTTGTCCGAATTGGTCGCCACCCTGTCGCTGGTGGCCGATCTCGGCATGGGCCGCCCGATGGAGCGCGTGCTGCGCCAGACCGTGATCGCCCTGCGACTGGCCGACGCGGCAGGCGCGGACGACCACGTGCGCGCGGCGGCTTACTACACGTCGTTGCTGACCTGGGTCGGCTGCGCCGCCGACACGAGCGAGCTGGCCGCGTTGTTCGGCGACGAGACCGAGCTGTACGCCGATAGCCACGACGGCGACCTCGCCGGCGTCGCTATGGCGATGTTCGTCTTGCGGCACCTCGGCCGCGGCGGTCCGCGACTCCGCCGCGCCGCGCTCGTCGGCCAATTCCTCGCGACGGCGGGCCGGTCGGTGCAGCAGGTCATGCAGGCGCATTGCCAGAGCGCGAGCGAACTGGCCGGACGGCTCGACCTCGGCGAGGACGTGCGCCGTCCGCTTCTGCAGTCCTTCGAACGCTGGGACGGCCGCGGCGTCCCCGGCGACGCGGGCGGCGCGGACCTCGACCCGGCGATCCGGCTGGTGCAGCTCGCCGACAACGTCGAGGCCTTCCACGACACCGCGGGCGTCGACGGCGCGGTCACCGTCGCCCGGGAACGCCGCGGCACCCAGTTCGACCCGGCCTTGGTCGACTGCTTCCTGAACCACCGCGGCGACATCCTGGCCGGGCTGGACCGGATCCAGGCGTGGGACGAGGTGATCGCGCTCGACCCGGGGCTCGGCGCCCGGCTGTCGGAGGACGAACTCGACCGCGCCCTGCAGGCGTTCGCCGATTTCGCCGACCTCAAATCCCCGCCCCGGCTGGGGCATTCGCGCGGAGTGGCCGCGCTGGCCGCGGACGGCGCG
The DNA here is from genome assembly GCF_000158875.1 of Streptomyces sp. AA4. NCBI lineage: Bacteria > Bacillati > Actinomycetota > Actinomycetes > Kitasatosporales > Streptomycetaceae > Streptomyces > Streptomyces sp. AA4. The sequence goes on from NZ_GG657746.1 coordinate 1,712,394, forward strand.
ACCCGGCTCGGCCTCCCCGCAGCGGACGTCTGGCTGGTCCGCCGCGCGGGCTGGGTGCACGACATCGGGATGATCGGCGTCCCGAGCGCGATCTGGAACGCGACCCGGCCGTGGTCGCTCGCGCAGGCCGAACGCGCCCGCACCCATCCGTACCTGACCGAACGGATGCTCGCCGGAATGCCCGGCCTCGCCGCGGTCGCCCGCTGCGCGGCCCAGCACCACGAACGCCTCGACGGTTCCGGTTACCCGCACGGACTTTCCGCCGACGCCCTGCCGATGACGTCCCGGGTCCTCGCCGCCGCCGACGTCTACCACGCGCTCGGCGAACCGCGTCCGCACCGCGCCCCGCTCGCCCCCGACGCGACGGCCCGGCAACTCACCGCCGAAGCGCGCGCCGGGCGTCTCGATCCCGACGCGGTGAACGCGGTTCTGGCAGCAGCGGGCCGGCGGGTGCGTCGTACCTCGGGCGGGTTGACCGGGCGGGAGGTGGAGGTTTTGCTGCAGCTGGCGCAAGGGTTGTCGAACCCGGAAATCGCCGCTGCGCTGACGGTCTCGCGCAAGACGGTTTCGACGCATCTGGAGCACATCTACGCGAAACTCGGGGTGACCACTCGGACGCAGGCCGCGCTGGTCGCGATGCGCCGCGGGCTGACCGGGTGAAAGATCGGGCAGTTACCCGATCCCTGGCCGTGTCCGGCGTCGTAAACCTGAGGCATGACCACACAACTCCAGGCCTCCCGCATCTCCAAAGCGGGTGCCTTCATCGAAGCATTGAGCAGACAGGACTTCGCGCGGATGGAGTCCGCAATGGACAGTGCGGTGCGGCTGACCGCCTTGCTGCCGCCGGGATTGCGCGAGTTCCACGGACCGGCCGAGATCACCGCCGCGTTCACCCGCTGGTTCGGCGAGGTCGACGACTTCGAACTCGCCGAGGGCGAGGTGGACCGGGTCGGCCCGCGGCTGCACCTGCGCTGGCGAGCACGAGTGCGTGCGGAACGGCTCGGCGAGGGATGGTTCGCGGTGGAACAGCAGGCATACGTGGACGACGACGCGGAGGGACGGTTTTCGCGGATGGTGTTGCTGTGCTCCGGTTATTGCCCGGAGGACGGGGCGCGATAACTCGGTGGTCTCCCGGCGGGGAGTGCGGCAAACTCGGCGTTGTCGCCAGGGCGGCGAAGAAGTGCTTGAGCCGAGGGGTTTCCGGTGGCTTTGGGAGAGAGTTTCCAGTTCCTGCTGGACTGGTATGCCGAGCAGTGCGACGAGGAATGGGAGCACGCGTTCGGCGTCGAGCTGTCCACCTTGGACAACCCGGGCTGGTCCCTCGAAATCGATCTGGCGGACACCGATCTCGCCGGGCGGCTCATGGAGCTGTACGACTTCGAGGGCGACGCCGGCCGCTGGGCACAATGCCGGTCGGATGGCACGAAATTCCGCGGAGCCTGCGACCCGTCCTCTTTCGAGCTGGTCCTCAAGCAGTTCGAAAACTTCGTCAACCAGCCAGGCTAGCGGGCCGGATCCGTCGAGCGGGCCTCGACGGATCCACCCGGCCCGTCAGCCGGCGAGAACCGAAGTCTCCCAAGCGAAACCGTCCGGGTCCGTGATTTTCCCGGCACTCCCGCCGATGGTCAGCAGGTGCGAACCCGACCCCTCCTCCGGGCCCCGGCGTCCTTCGCCAGGGCCTTCCGTCCGTAGAGGGCCAGCTTGATGGGGCTCGTCTCGAATTCCACGTACTTGCGCCCGTAGCTCTTGCCCACCGCGAGCCCGTGCGAGACGTAGAACTGCTTGGTCGCCGCCACATCCGACGCGCCCAGCAGCAAGACCATCTGGTCGTACTCCCGAACCCCCGCGCCGGAGTCCTTCTTCGTGGAGGTCGCGACCTTCCAGATCGCCCCGTCCGGAGCCTGCACCACCCCGCCGAAACCCCACAGCGACTTGGCGGCCGGCTTCAGCGAAGTGGCGCCCGCGGCGAGGGCCGCGTCCAGGTAGGCGACGGCGTTGGCGGGTTGGGAAACGGTGAGCGACAAGGTAAATCCGCGGAAACCGGTGCTCGGCGCTGCGGCCTGCCGGAAGCGGAGGCGGTCGCCCAGATCGAACGCGGCGGTGTAGAAGCGCTCGGCGGCGGCGACATCGGGAACGTCCAGGGTGACGAAGTCGAAGGAAGTCATGCCGTAAACGCTAAGTCCGGCGCCCGCCCCGGCGCTTCTTGATTCCTGATCGCTTACCGAGCCGGACGACCGGCCAGCCACGCTTCGCGCCGGCGCGGCGACGCTCGCGACAGCCAGGCGTCCTCGATCACCTCGCTCAGCTCCTGCCGCGTCAAGGAGCCGAGATGGGCGGCGCGGATCAGCACCGACAGGTGGCCGTCGAAGTGCGGAGTGGTGAAAAACGGGCTGTCCGGGTCCTGGACCAGCGCCTGCTTGTCCGATTCGGACGGCACCCAGAACACGATCACGTCCGGATACCGCTGCCCGGTCTCCGGGTCGAACGCGTCCGGCCGCGGCGTCCGGAAGAACACGAACGATTTGCCGCCGACCTGGTAGACCGGGTTTTCCCGCGAGCCGCGCACCACCGTGACGTGGGGCATCCCCAGCGCCAGCTCGTGCACGTCCTCGACCCGCGCCCGCATGAACCTGCACGATACGGCTCCCGCCGCGCCGCGTCAGGTATGAACAGGGGCATGGTCACGCTGGATCGGCTCGTCAACGTCCTCGGTGGGTACGGCGCGCGGTTGTGCTGCTGTCCCGTCGCGCGCGAGGTGGCGCTTCGGGACGTGGTGATGGACGACCCCGCCGACCCGCGCGGGTTGCGCGGCGACGTGTACCTCGCGGTCGGCGTCGATTCGGTGCTCGAAGCCGTCGAACGCGCCGCCACGGCGCGGGCGTCGGTCGTGTTGGTGCGCGGGGCGACGCCGCCGGGGCCGGACGCGGTGGCCAAGGCGGAGGACGGCCGGGTCGCGGTGCTGCTCGTGGACCCGGAAGTGTCGTGGGGACAGCTCGCGGGCGTGGTCTACGGCCTGGTCCTCGAAGGCCGCGAGACGGAATCCGGTCGCGGGCCGACCGACTTGTTCGCGCTGGCCGACAGCCTCGCCGACGCGCTCGGCAGCGCGGTCACCATCGAGGACCAGCTGTCGCGCGTGCTCGCATACTCCAGCCGTCAGCAGGGCGCGGACCGCGTACGGCTGGAGACGATCCTCGGGCGGCGGGTGCCGGACCACGTGCGCGAGCTGTTCGAGAGCCGCGGCGTGTTCGCGCATCTCGCCGTTTCGGACGAGCCGTTGTTCGTCGAGGCCGATCCCGAGCACGGGTTCACCGGACGCATGGTCGTCGCGGTCCGAGCCGGGCGCGAGACGCTCGGCTCGATCTGGGTCGAGTGCGAGGAGCCGCTGTCCGATGTCCGGCGCGCGGTCCTGCACGACAGTTCCCGCACGGTCGGACTCCATTTGCTGCGGTCCCGGGCCAGCGCGGATCTAGAACGGCAGGTCGAGTCGGACCTGGTGATCCGGCTGCTGGAAGGCACCCCGGACGCGGCGGCCGTGTTGAGCAGGCTCGGTTTGCCGCCCGGCCGGTTCCGCGTGGTCGCGCTTCAAGCGCACATCGCCGACGAGCGGCACGCCGCGCTGCTGCTCGCGTTCGAGCGCGCGACCACCGGTTTCGGCTGGTCGCGGCCGGGCCGGAGCACGCTGTTCAGCAACACCGTCTACACCGTTCTGCCCGGCGAGGACGTCGAAACCGCACGCGCGTGGATCGACGGGATCCGCGACGCGTTGCCCGCGCAGGTCACGGTCGCGGCGGGGATCGGCGCACCCGCGTCCACCGCGGAATTGCCCGCCAGCAGGCGGGAATCCGACGAATGCCTGGCGCTGCACGACGTCCGCCCGAAACCCGGCGCGACCGTCGCGTACGACGAATCCTGGGACGACATCCTGATCCTCCGCCTGCGCGCCGCCGCGGCCGCGGGACGAGCCCCGGCACGCGGTCCGATCGCGGATCTGGCCCGGCACGACGCGGCCAACTCGACCAGCTACGTCGCGACCCTGCGCGCGTGGCTCGAAACCCAAGGCGACCTCACCGAAGCCGCCGAACGGCTCGGCGTGCACCCCAACACCATCCGCTACCGGCTGCGCAAGATGGCCGACGTGACGCCGCTGCGGCTCGACCTGCCCGCGAAACGGCTCGCGATGATCATCGAACTCGCCGTCGCCGATCCGCGCGATTGACCGTTCCGGACAAACCGGCCCGAGCCGATTGGCCGAACTCGACAAAGACCGCCCGCCGGATCCGAGCCATCCTGGCCGCATCAGCACAACCAGCGGCACGGCAACGGCGGAGGAACACATGGGCGATCTCGACCGGAAGGACGGCGGGCCGCGTTCGGCGATCGTGGTCGGCGCGGGCATCGTCGGCCTGTCGACCGCCTGGTTCCTGCAGGAACGCGGCGTGCGGGTGACCGTCGTCGACCGCGAGGGCATTGCCGCGGGCTCCTCCTGGGGCAACGCGGGCTGGCTCTCGCCCGGGCTGTCGATCCCGCTCAACGAACCCGCCGTCCTGCGCTACGGCCTGCGCACCCTGCTCGACCGGCAGGCTCCGCTGCACGTCCCGGCCACCCCGGACCCGCGGCTGTGGCAGTTCCTCGCGCGTTTCGCGGCGAACTGCACCCACCGGTCCTGGAACCGGGCGGTGCGCGCGAACCTGCCGTTCAACGAGGAATGCCTGGAAGCCTTCGACGTCCTGACCGCGAACGGCGTGGACGCGCCGACGATCGACGCGCCGATCACCGCCCTGTTCGAGACTTCCGCGAAGGCGCAAACGCTGGTCAAGGAGCTGGACCGGCTCGGCGACGCCGGGCAGAAGGTGTCCTGGACCCAGCTCGCCGGACCGGAGCTGCGCGAGCACTTCCCGCAGGTCACCGACCGGATCGGGGCAGGCATCCGGATCGACGGCCAGCGGTACGTCGACCCCGGCCGGTTCGTCGAATCGCTCGCCCGCGCCGTGGTCGGCCGCGGCGGCACGATCCGGCACCGGTTCGAGGTCGCCGCGATCCGCCGGCACGAGTACGCCTACACCGTGCTGTCGGCGAACGGCCAGACCGTCAACGCCAACGCCGTCGTGCTCGCCACCGGCGCGTGGCTGGGCGAGCTGGCGCGCAAGTGGGGCGTGCGCGTTCCGGTGCGCGCCGGACGCGGGTACTCGTTCACCGTGCCGACCGACGAGCCGGTGCCGAGCCCGATGTACCTGCCCGACATCCGGGTCGCGTGCACGCCGTACCAAGGCGGGCTGCGGGTGGCCGGGACGATGGAGTTCCGCAAGCCGGACGACCCGCTGTACCCGGCGCGCGTCGACGCGATCATCGCCTCGGCCCGGCCGCTGCTCAGGGGCCTGCGCTGGGACCAGCGCACCGACGTCTGGGTCGGCTCGCGCCCGGTCAGCGCCGACGGGCGGCCGGTGATCGGCCGGACCGGCGCGCCGGGGATGTACGTCGCGGGCGGGCACGGCATGTGGGGCCTGTCCCACGGCGCGGTCACCGGGAAGCTGCTCGCCGAGCAGATCGTCACCGGCAGGCAGCCGGAAGCGCTGCGGCCGTTCGACCCGCTGCGGTGACCCGCGGATGTCCGCCGATCCCGCCGGTCCGCCGCCGCTGACCGGGGACGAGCACGCCGAACTGCTCTTCCTCCGCGCGGAGAATGCCTTGCTGCGCACCGAAAGAGACATCCTGGTGAAAGCCGCGGGCTGGTTCGCCGCCGACGCCGGCGTGCTCGACCGCCGCACCGAGCCCGAGCCCCGCTGACCGCCGCGGGACTCCTCGAAAGTCCGCGGGGGCTGGGCGCCTCCTGCTTGCCCGGCCCCCGCGGACGCCCTCCGAAAGGCACCTCTCATGTCGACGACCTCCTCGCGTCCCTGGCTGACCGCCGACGCGCACGCCCGCCTCGCCGCGGAACTCGCCGCCCTGCACCGCGAACCCGACCTCGACGGGGACGACCAGTTCGAGCGAAGGCAGCACCGGCAGGCGCGGATCCGCCAGCTCCAGGACCTGCTGCAGAACGCGGTCGTCGGCGAAGACCCGCCCGACGACGGGATCGCCGAACCCGGGATGGTCCTGACCGTCCGCTACGACGACGGCGGAGTCGAAACGTTCCTGCTGGCCGCGCGCGACGAGGTCGGCGGCGGGCTCGAGGTCTACTCGCCGGACTCGCCGCTCGGGCGCGCGCTGCACGGAGCCAAGCCGGGGGAGCAGCGGGAGTACGAGGTGCCCAGCGGCGCGCTCGTGCGCGTCACCCTGGTCGAGGCTTATCCCTACGGCCGCTATCGGAACGAGGGCTGAACCCCGTTTCGCGACTACCCTGGCCGGAGTGACCGACGAAGAGCTCATCATCGAGTTCGCCCTCACCCGGCTCGACAACCCGAGCCTCGACCTCGAGGAGGCCGCGGCGCTGCTCGTCCGCCGCGTCGGACCGGACCGCATGCTCGACCTCGCCGCACGCAACCTCGAAACCTGCGGCGAACTGCGCGGCGCGATGTTCGAGTCGGCGGTCGAGCATGTCCTGCGCGTCGTCCTCACGCTGCGCGGTCCGGCTGACTGAGCCTGGACAGCGAACGGCCGCCTCCTCGCGGGGAGCGCATTCGCCGCGCCCGCCGTGTTTCCGGACCGGAACGGGATTTTCTGTCAGGCCGCCGTCGCTGTCGAGCAGTCGCACAACGCGCCCGTTGTCCTTTTCGGACTGTCCACAATCGCGCATCGCCGCTGGTCACCGCCCCGGGCAAGAAAATCGTACCCTTTTTCCCGTTCGCTCGTTCCGCTCCGCTTGATTCCATTGTGGACAATTTCCGCCCGCGCGGACGGCGGGCGCGGGACGAATTGGCGAACCGGGAATCGCGGCAGAAGTGCGGTAGCGGTCACATTACGCAAGGTGCCCGGCGCTGCTCCTCCGAAGGATCACCCCTACGGGTGGAGCGCGGGGCAATCCGCCATCGGGGCCTCGGTTCCGGTAGCTCAGCGTGAGAAAATCCCGCAGAACCCGCCGCGTTACATCACTCTTTAGTGGTGAAATTGCGATAATTGTGGTCACCGGAACCGGCGGGCGGGCGCGCTGCGCGACGGATCTTGCTTTGCGTTTCCCGGGCGCCTTGATAATGTCGCGCTCTGCCAGGGACCGACAGTTGTGCTCGGTCACGCGCGGATTCGGGGATCCACGCGGCGGCTTCATTCTTGATGTTCGGAAGGACAATTCATGCGTTCTGCCCTGCTGCGCGGACGGACCGTAGCGGTCGCCGTTCCCGCGCTGGCTTTGCTCGCCACCGCCGTCGCCCCGTCGGCGCTCGCCGCCGAGGCGCCCGCCGGCTCGGCCTACGGCGCGTCCGCCTCGGTCTCGCTGCTGCCCGGCGTGCTCGGCAACCAGGGGATCACGGTCGACACCGGCAAGATCGCGCCCTCCTCGACCGCGGGCCCGGAGTCCGCGCAGGTGGTGAACGTGCCGCTGAAGGGCCTGGTCACGGCCAAGGTCATCAGCAGCTCGGCGAAGCAGGACGGTAGCAACGGCCCGGTCGACGCGAAGGCCTCGATCGTCGACGCCGCGCTCCCGGTGCTCGCCCCGCTCGCCGGAACCACCCCCACGGCCCGCGTGATCAGCTCCGAGTGCAAGTCGACCCCGGACGGCATCACCGCGTCGTCCGAGCTGGCCGGCCTCGACCTCGGCAAGATCGGCAAGCTCCCGGTGTCGACCAAGCCGAACCAGAAGCTCGGCATCGACGGCGTGCTGCAGGTGATCGTCAACGAGCAGATCAAGCGCTCCGACGGCAGCCTCACCGTCAACGCGCTGCACATCAAGCTCCTCGGCGGCAACCTCACCGGCGCGCTCGGCAAGGGCGACATCGTCCTCGCCTCGGCCACCTGCGCCAAGGTCGCGGGCAACCCGACCACCCCGCCCACCACCGCGCCGCCGACCACCCAGCCGAGCAAGCCGGGCACCCCGCCCGCCGAGGGCCCCGGCCAGGTCAAGGTCGTGCCGGTCGGCGCGCCGGAGACCGGTGACGGCACGCTGGCCGCGGTGACCGCCAAGTGACGCGTTCCCGGTTCGGGCTTTTCGCGCTCCTGCTGGCTTTCGTCGCGAACTTCGCGCTGCTGGGCTGCGGTTCGGCGGACACCCCGCCCGCCGCCGCCCCGGCGAGTTCCGCGGCGGCCGCGCAGGAGGTCGCGGACCCGGTCTCGCTCGACGTTCCCAGCATCGACGCGCATTCGTCGCTGGTGCCGCTCGGCCTCAACGACGACAAGACCGTCCAGGTGCCGCCGGTGGACCAGCCGCTGCAGGCGGGCTGGTACCACTTCGGGCCCAAACCGGGCCAGGTCGGACCGGCGGTCGTCCTCGGCCACATCGACGGCAACCACCAGAAGGGCATTTTCTGGCGGCTGCACGAGATGAAGAAGGGCGACAAGGTCGTCATCGGCCGCAAGGACGGGTCGAAGGCCTCGTTCACGGTGACCAAGGTGGACCAGATCGCGAAGAAGACGTTCCCCACCGAAGCCGTGTACGGCAACACGACCGACTCGCAGATCCGCCTGATCACCTGCGGCGGCGCGTTCGACCCCGAGAAGAAGAGCTACCTCGACAACATCATCGTGTACGGCACGCTCGACAGCTGAGCCGTGCCGGCAGGTACCGGGGCCTCGTCGTTTCGCGCTCGGGCGAAACGACGAGGCCCCGCTGTCATTCCCCGGAAAGCTCGTCGGTCGCGGCCCGGCCCGCTTCGGCGGTGCGGCGCAGGAACCCGGCGATCAGCATCAGTTCGTCCTCGGTGTACCCGGCGCACAGGTCGTCCATCGCCGAACTCATCCCGCTGTACACGCGGAACAGTTCCTGCGTGCGTCCCGGCACCGTCCGCACGGTGACCGCACGCCGGTCGGCCGCGTCGGGATCGCGTTCGCGCACCACCCATCCGCCGCGCTGCAGGCGGTCGAGGATCCCGGTCACGGTCGCCGGGTGCAGGCCTGCGCGGCGGGCGAGCGCGCTCGGGCTCAGCGGTCCGGCGGAGGAAATCAGTTCGAGGCAGTCGAGGTCGACGTCCTTGAGTTTCAGCCGTCCGCCGACCTGATGGTTCAGCAGCGACAGCTGATTGCGCAGTTCCCGCAGCGACTCCTTGAGGGCCGCCGTGGTGCGCCGCCTGCGCCGCGCCGTCTCCGTTCCGGATGCTCCGGAAGCCATCTGCTCCGCCCTCCCGTTTCTCGCCGGTCAGCGTAGCCGGGTCAGGCAGCGGCGAGCAGCGCTTCCCCGGCCGGCGTCAGCACGGCGGGCACCGGCTGTCCGAACGGCCCCGGTTCCTTCGCGCGCAGCAGGCCGGCGTGCGCCAGCGCGTGCGCGGTGAACTGGTCGCTGCACGGCAGGCCGTCCACGAACAGATCCGGTTCGCAGCTGCAGGTCAGCCGGCCGCGCCCGGCGGCGACGGCACGCAGCATCGAGATCCCGCGGCGGGTGACGGTGGTGGTCATGGCTGCCTCCTCGAAGCGCTCTCACCCCTACGTCGAACGAGCCGCCCGGATTTCGACCTAACCTGACGGGGAAAGCAGACCGGAAGAACGCGGGAGCCCCCATGCTGATCGACGACCTGCACGCCGTCCTGCCGGACGACCGCATCGTGCAGGACCCCGACGTGCTGCGCAGCTACGCGCACGACGAAGCGGAGTGGGCCCCGTACGGCGAACCGGCGGTCCTGGTCCGCCCGCGCACCGCGGACGAGGTGCAGGCGACTGTGCGGCAATGCCTCAAACACGGGACGCCGGTGGTGCCGCGCGGAGCGGGGACCGGACTGTCCGGCGGCGCGAACGCGCTCGCCGGATGCGTCGTGCTGGCGACCGACCGGATGACCGCGATCAAGGAGATCGACCCGGTGGAACGGCTCGCCGTCGTCGAACCGGGCGTGGTCAACGACGATCTCCGCGCGGCCTGCGCGGAACACGGGCTGTGGTATCCGCCGGACCCGGCCAGTTCGCCGTGGTCGACGATCGGCGGCAACGTCGCGACCAACGCGGGCGGCGTGTGCTGCGTGAAGTACGGCGTGACCCGCGACTACGTGCTCGGGCTGCAGGTCGTCACCGGCACCGGCGAACTCGTCCGGCTCGGCCGCCGCACCGCGAAGGGCGTGGCCGGGTACGACCTCGCCGGGCTGATGGTCGGATCGGAGGGAACGCTCGGCGTCATCACGGAAATCACCGTGCGGTTGCGCGCGAAACGCGGGCCGGAGGCGACCGTCGCCGGGTACTTCGACTCGACGGTCGCGGCGGGGGAGGCGGCGGCCGCGATCCGCGCCGCCGGGATCGTGCCCTCGGCGCTGGAGCTGGTGGACCGGCATTGCCTGGCCGCGGTGGACGCGTGGAAGAACATGGGCCTGTCCGCCGACGCGAACGTGGTGCTGCTCGGCCGCAGCGACGTGCCGGGCGGGCACGAGGCCGCGGTGATGGTGGAGTGCTTCGAGAAGGCGGGCGCGACCTGGGCCGCGCAGTCGACCGACGAGGCCGAGGCGGACGCGTTGTTCGCCGCCCGCCGGCTGGCGTACCCGGCGCTCGAACGGCTCGGGCCGGTGCTCACCGAGGACGTCTGCGTGCCGACGCATTTGGTGCCGGAAATGCTTGCCCGGATCGACGCGGCGGCGCGGCGGCACAATACGCAAATCGCCAATATCGCGCATATCGGCGACGGGAATCTGCATCCGCTGCTGATCACGCCGAGCGGGGACGACGACGCGCAGCGCCGCGCGCAGGCCGCGTTCGACGACATCGTCGCCGACGCGCTCGAACTCGGCGGGACGGTCACCGGCGAGCACGGTGTCGGGCTGCTGAAGCGTCCCGGCCTCGAAAAAGAGCTGGGACCAGCGGTGCTCGACCTGCACCACGCGGTCAAGAAGGCCCTCGACCCGCACGGGATCCTCAACCCCGGAAAGGTCGTCGGAGGTCCCGTCGAGCGGTAACTCGACCGAGTGAAAGTAAATAGTCCACAAAGGATAGTCACGCGTTTGTGACCCTTGTCTCCCAGTCGTTTTCTTTTGTTGGTTGCCTACCGCAAGCAACTTGCTTAGCCTAGCTAAGGGAACGGCTGGGAGAGGGGTTTTCGACAGTGGCGGAGCGCAGGACGTATTCGATCGCGGAACTCGGTCCGCGGTACAAGTGGATCGCGCTGTCCAACACGACGCTCGGGATGCTGATCGCGACGATCAACTCGTCCATCGTGCTGATCGCGCTGCCCGACATCTTCAAGGGCATCGGCATCAACCCGCTGGAGCCGTCGAACACGAGCTACCTGCTGTGGATGATCATGGGCTTCCTCGTGGTCACCGCGGTGCTGGTGGTGGCGTTCGGCAGGCTCGGCGACATGTACGGCCGGGCCAGGATGTACAACCTCGGCTTCGCCGTGTTCACCGTTTCCTCGATCATGCTGGCGATCACCTGGTTCGACGGCGACGCGGCCGCGCTGTGGCTGATCGGCTGGCGGATCGTGCAGGGCGTCGGCGGCGCGTTCCTGATGGCGAACTCGTCGGCCATCCTCACCGACGCCTTCCCGGCCAACCAGCGTGGGCTCGCGCTCGGCATGAACGGCGTCGCGGCTATCGCGGGTTCGTTCCTCGGCCTCGTGGTCGGCGGCGTGCTCGCACCGGTGAACTGGAACCTGATTTTCCTGGTCTCCGTGCCGTTCGGCGTGATCGGCACGGTGTGGGCGTACGTCAAACTGCACGACACCGGCGTCCGCCAGCACGCGAAAATGGACTGGTGGGGCAACATCACCTTCGCCGTCGGTCTCATCGCGGTGCTGGTGGGGATCACCTACGGAATCCAGCCGTACGGCACGTCGCAGACCGGCTGGGGCAGCCCGATGGTGCTGTCCTGCCTGATCGGCGGGGTCGCGGTGCTGATCGCGTTCGTCGTGATCGAAACCAAGGTGCCCAACCCGCTGTTCCGGTTGTCGCTCTTCCGGATCCGCTCGTTCAGCTGGGGCAATCTGGCGAACCTGACCGCGTCGCTGGGCCGGGGCGGGCTGCAGTTCGTGCTGATCATCTGGCTGCAGGGAATCTGGTTGCCGCAGCACGGTTTCACGTTCGAGCAGACGCCGCTGTGGGCCGGGATCTACATGCTGCCGCTGACGATCGGCTTCCTGGTGGCCGCGCCGACGTCCGGCATCCTGTCCGACCGGATCGGCAGCCGCGCGCTCGCGTCCGGCGGCCTGGTCATCACCGCGCTCACGTTCCTGTTGCTGACGCTGCTGCCGGTGAACTTCGACTACTGGGCGTTCGCCGGGATCCTGCTGCTCAACGGCATCGGGATGGGCATGTTCTCCTCGCCGAACCGGGCCGAGGTGATGAACAGCCTGCCCGCCGACGCGCGCGGTTCCGGCGCGGGCATGATGACGACCTTCCAGAACGCGGCGATGGTGCTGTCGATCGGCTTCTTCTTCAGCCTGATCATCGCCGGCCTGTCGGACCACCTGCCGGTCGCGATGTCGCAGGGCCTGACCCAGCACGGCGTCCCCGACGCGGCCGCGCAACAGGTCGCGCACCTGCCCGCGGTCGCGGTGCTGTTCGCGGCGTTCCTCGGGTACAACCCGATCCAGCAGCTGCTGGGCGGCCAGCTCGCGCACCTGCCCGCGGACCAGGCGAACTTCCTGACCGGACGCAGCTTCTTCCCGAACCTGATCTCGGGCCCGTTCCAGGACGGCCTCGCGGTGGCGTTCGGCTTCGCGATCGTGGTGTGCCTGATCGGCGCCGTGGCGTCGGTGCTGACGAAGGACAAGAAGAAGTCGTCGGAGTCGGTGGGCGAGGAACTGGCCGCGGTGGCCGGGGAATCCGGTGGCGGGCCTAGCGAGCTGGTTTCTCCGCGGAGTGACCGGTAGCCGTTTCCGGCCACAGCACGGCTTGGGCGACGATGACGTTCTCGCCGTTGAAGGTCAATGCGGGGCCCTCGTGCAGGCGGTAGCCGAGCGCGAGGGCTTCGCTGACCCGGCGGCAGAAGGCGGAGTCGTCGGGACCGGTGAGGACTCGGTAGACGGGAAGACCGTCCGGGGGTGTGCTCATGGGGTCATGATGTCGTGAGCGGCGATGCCGGTTAGAACCGGCATCGCCACTCACGAGGCCCTACGCACCAGCCACGCCGTCCCCAACGCCCCCACCGCCCCCACGCTGATCGCCAAGAACCCCAGCCGAAACGCCGTGTCGACATCCGGCAACCGGCCAGCGATCAGCACCGCGAACACCGCGCCCCCGAGCGAGCCGCCCACCCGCAGCAGGATCGTCACCTGCGCAGCCGCGTCCGGAAGCCGAGACGGTTCAACAGTTTTATACGCCGCGATCCCCATCGGCATGCTCACCAACGCCACCGAAGCCCCGAATCCGGCAAGCAAAACCTGCACCACCACACCCGGCGCGTCGACCGGCAGGAACGCGAACGGCACGGTACTCGCCACAGCCAGCACCGCACCCACCAAAGCAACAGGCGCGGCACCGTACCGATCCACGGCCCGCCCGGTCACCGGCGCGATCGCCGCCGTCGCACCGGCGAAGCCGAGCAAACTCAGGCCGGTGCCAACGAAATCCAGGTGCCGTCCCAGTTGGAAATACAACGTCACCACGATCCCGCTGCCGAAGATCAGCGCGCCGTTGAAAGCCGCGGCCAGGCTCGCCGCGCGGTAAAGGCGGTTGCGGTACAAGGAAAAGTCCAGCAGCGGCCGCGGATGCCGCAGGCATCGCATCACGAACCACGTCAGCAAAGCCAGGCCGGGCAACAGAATCGGCACCTGAAGCCGTCCGGTATCACCCCACGTCGTCACCGTATAGAGAACCAAGGGCAGCCCAGCGGCGATCAAAGCCAAGCCGACGAAATCGATCCCGCCAGTGCTCTCCCGAGAGCCGCGGGGAACGTACCGGAGGCCGAGGACCAGGCCGACCGCTCCGATCGGCAGGTTGATCAGGAACAGCCACGGCCACGAAAGACCGTGCAGTATCAGGCCTCCGGCGAGCGGGCCGACTGCGGGCGCGACGCTCACCGCGATCCCGAGCGTCGCCATCACCCGCCCCAGCCGCGCCGCGCCGACCTGTTGTCCCAGAACGGTTTGCCCGGCCGGGATCAGGATGCCGCCCGCCAAACCTTGCAGGAAGCGGAAAGCGATGAGCAGCACGACGTCCGGCGCGGCCGCGCACAATCCCGACGACACGGTGAACGCGGCCAGCGCGACGAGCCACACCCGGCCGGCGCCGAAGCGTCGCGCGAGCCAGCCGGTCATCGGCAGCGACAGGGCGAGCGCGAGCAGGTAGCCGCTCGCGACCCATTGCGTCACCGAGAGATCCGCGCCCAGGTCGTTGCTGATCGAGTCGAGGCCGATCGTCACCACGGACGCGTCGAGTCCGCTCGCGAACGCGCCGAAGACGATGATCCAGCAGATCCGCCAGGTCGCGCGGTCGAGGGGAGCGACCGTGGTCACCGGGAGACCCGCAGGGTGCGCAGCGCGGTCGACCAGTCGACAAGTTCCCCCAGCATCCGCGTCAGGATGCCTTCGTGGTGGTCGGCGGGCGCGAAGGTGCCGGGTTCGGCCAGGTCCGGAAGGACGAAGTCGGTGAACAAACTCAAGGCGACCTGCGAGCGCACGCAAGCGACCTGCACCTCGGCGAGCGTCAACCGCAGGTGTTCCACCGCACGCGTGCCGCCGTTGGTTCCGTAGCTGACGAAACCGGCGGCTTTGTCGGCCCACTCGGAAAACAGGAAGTCGATGGCGTTCTTGAGCGCCGCGGGCATGGAGTGGTTGTACTCGGGGGTCACGAAAACGAAGCCGTCGAGGCCGTCGACGAACTGCGCCCAACGCTGGGTGTGGGCGTTGCGGTAGCCGCCGAGCGCGGCGGGCAACGGCTCGTCCAGGAACGGCAGATCGATTTCGGCGAGATCGAGCACCCGCACCTCGGCCCGGTCGCCGAGGTAGGCGGCGGCGCGGGCACGGGTCCATTCGGCGACCTGCGTCGCGCGGCGGCCGGGGCGGGTGCTTCCGGAAACGACGGCGATGCGAAGCGGAGAAGTCATGCCCCGAAGGTACAACGGTCGTTGTAGTTTTTGCAACGATCGTTGTACTTCGGCATACTGAGCCGGTGCGGACGGACAAACAGCGTGCTCTGCTCGACGGCGCCCTGCGGGTGTTCGCCCGGGACGGCTACTCGCGCGCCAGCATCGACGTGCTCGCGGCCGAGGCCGGCGTCTCGTCGCGGACGATCTACAACCACTACGGCGACAAAGCCGGGCTCTTCCGCGCGGTGATCCTGGACAGCTCGGACCGGGTCGCGGAGCGGCAGATCGCGGTCGCCGACAAACTGCTCGGCCGGATCGCCGACCTGGAGGCCGACCTCGTCGAGTTCGGCCTCCAGTGGGCGAAACGGGATCCGGAAACCGCGCCGCACTGGGCGCTCGTGCGGCAGATCGAGGCCGACCTGGACCACATCGACCCGGAGACGGTCGCGGCGTGGAAGGAACGCGGCCCGACCCGCGTGCGGCTCGCGCTGGCCGGGCATCTCCGCAGGCTCGCCGCGGAAGGCCGGCTGGAGCTGGAAGATCCGTCGCTGGCCGCGGTGCACCTCGTGCAGCTCACCGCGGGCAGCGCCGCTGCGGCCGAACCGGGGGAGGACTGGGAAACGGTGATCCGGTCCGGTGTCGGCGTCTTCCTGCGCGCTTACGCGCCGGGCGTCACCAGCCGAAGCTGACCGAGCGGCAGTCAGTCGTGAGCGGCGATGCCGGTTCTAACCGGATTCGCCACTCACGAGGCCTGGGATCACCCGAAGCTGACCGAGCGGATCTTCACCGGGTGCTTGGGCGCGCCGTCGAGCGGGCCGTTCGGGTCGGTCGGGACGATGCCGTCGGCGACCATCCGGTCGAGGACCTCCATGCCGCGCACGACTTTGCCGAGCACCGAGTAGTTCGCCGGGATGTGCGCGAACGAGTGCACGATGAAGAACTCCGACCCGTTGGTGCCCGGCCCCTGGTTGCCCATCGCGACGGTGCCGCGCTCGTAGGTTTCCTTGCCGGTCACCTCGTCCGGGAATTTGTAGCCCGGGCCGCCCTTTTCGACCTCGTAGAGGTCGCCGCACTGCAGGACGCCGAGGCGCGCGGAGTTCGTCAGCCGCCAGCACTGCGAACGGTCGTAGAAGTGCTGCAGCACCAGGCTGGTCATGTTCGCGACGGCGCACGGAGCGGCCCCGGCGCGGTTGAGCCGCACGGTGACCGGGCCGTAGTTGTAGTGGAAGGTGACGTCGACCGTCCCGCGGGTGAACGCGAACGGCAGCGGACGCAGCACGGGACGCGCCGCCGGGTTGTCCGGCGTCGGCGTGAAAGTGCAGCTCACCACCGGCGGCTTCACCGCGGGCGCGGCGCTGGCCGGGGCCGCGGTGCACAGGGAAAGACCGGCGATGACGGCGGCCGCGAGCGCGGCCCAGCGTGGCTTCATGGGCCCGGAAACTAGCGAATCCGACGTCTCCGGCGCCAGGCCCGCGAGGCGCTTACTTGCGCCAGGCGGTGCGGCTCTTGCGCAGGTCGAGCAGCAGGAGCAGGACGATGAAGGCGGCCAGTCCGACGAGCCACACGTTCTCGGTGTTGTTCTCGTGGTTGCCCTTGAGCATCACGAGCAGGATGGCCGCGGACACCCAGCCGGCGATGCGGGTGGCCTTCGGGAACGAGCCGTGCCAGCCCCATTCCGCCGACGGCTCGTCGCGCGGGTCGACCTCGGGGCGCTTCTCGACCGCCTTGCCTGCCACGACCACTCCTTCAAACCGCCTGACGTTGTGCCCCCGCATGATCCCACACCGCTGGCCGCCGCGCGGACACGACCCGGGCCATAATGCTTGCTGATGACTACTTCGCGAAGCGTCCTCGTGCTGGGTTCGACCGGGTCGATCGGGACCCAGGCGCTCGACGTCGCCGCACGTAACCCGCATTTGTTCACGATCGCCGGCCTCGCCGCCGGCGGTTCCGACCCGGCGGCGCTCGCCCGGCAGGCGATCGCGCACGAAGTAGCGGCCATCGCCGTGACGAAGCCCACGGCGGTCGAAGACGTGCAGCTCGCGCTGTATGCCGAGGCCCAGCGCCGGGGCTACGCGAAGGGCGAATTCCGCCTCCCGCGCATCCTCGCCGGTGCGGACGCGGTCGCCGAGCTGATCGATTCGGTGCCGGTCGACGTCGTGCTCAACGGGCTGCCCGGTTCGCAGGGCCTCGACCCGACGCTGCGCGCGCTCGCCACCGGCGCGACCCTCGCGCTGGCCAACAAGGAATCCCTCATCGCCGGCGGTCCGCTGGTGCTCGCCGCCGCGAAGCCGGGACAGCTGGTGCCGGTCGATTCCGAGCATTCGGCGATGGCGCAGGCGCTGCGTTCCGGCGAGGACAACGAGGTCGCGCGGCTCGTGCTCACCGCGTCCGGCGGCCCGTTCCGGGGAAAGAAGCGGGAGGACCTCGGCGAGGTCACCGTCGAACAGGCGATGGCGCACCCGACGTGGTCGATGGGCCGGTTGATCACCATCAACTCGGCCACCCTCGTCAACAAGGGCCTGGAGCTGATCGAGGCGTCGCTGCTGTTCGGCGTCGAACCCGCGCGGATCGACGTGACCGTGCACCCGCAGTCGATCGTCCACTCGATGGTCACCTTCGCCGACGGCTCCACCATCGCCCAGGCCAGCCCGCCGGACATGCGGCTGCCGATCGCGCTCGCGCTGAACTGGCCGCACCGCGTGCCCGGCGCGGCCGCCGCGTGCGCGTGGGACACGGCGGCGAGCTGGACCTTCGAGCCGGTCGACAACGAGGCGTTCCCGGCCGTCGAACTGGCTCGTGAAGCGGGTACCGCGGGCGGTTGCCTCCCCGCGGTCTACAACGCGGCGAACGAGGAATCGGTGGCCGCTTTCCTTGCGGGCAAGGCCAAATTCCTGTCGATCGTGGACACGGTGTCGCGGGTGGTGTCCGACGCGGACGAATGGCGGCGCGAACCCCGCGACGTCGCGGACGTGCTCGCCGCCGAGCAGTGGGCTCGCACGCGGGCCGCCGAGCTGCTGGGATGAGTGCGACCGGTGCGCGAAGCCGCGCCGGTCGATGCAACACTGGTTTCACGCTGGCGGCGGATACTTGAACCCGGAACTTTCTCGGGTGGTCTCACCGCCTGGAGCCGTGGAAGACGACGAACCTGCCGCCACCGCATCGCGGGCCGCGGCTGAGGGGTGAGGTGCAAGGCCCGTGCTTGCCTATGTGATCGGCGTGGTGCTTTTCGCGCTCGCGATCTGTGTTTCGGTGGCGTTGCACGAAGCGGGCCACATGGTCACCGCCCGGATGTTCGGGATGCGGGTCCGCCGGTACTTCGTCGGCTTCGGCCCGACGGTGTTCTCCTTCCGGCGCGGCGACACCGAATACGGCCTCAAGGCGATCCCGCTCGGCGGCTTTTGCGACATCGCGGGCATGACCGCGCTCGACGAGGTCACCCCGGAAGAGGCGCCGCGCGCGATGTGGCGGTTCAAGGCGTGGAAGCGGACCGTCGTGATGTCGGCCGGTTCCATCACGCACTTCTTGCTCGGCTTCATCGTGCTCTTCGTCATGGCCGCGACCATGGGCCTGCCGAACGTGGACAGGAAGCCGATCGCCGCGCAGATCTCCGACTGCGTGCAGAACGCCACCACGGTCGACCAGGCCAACAACCCGGTGTGCAAACCGGGCGACCCGGCTCCCGCCAAGAAGGCGGGGCTCCTTCCGGGCGACCAGGTGCTGTCGGTCGCGGGCAAGCCCACTCCGACCTGGGACGACATGGTCGCCCAGGTGAGGTCGCTCTCCGGCCCGGTCCCGGTGGTCGTGCTGCGCGACGGGGCCGAGCGCACGTTCGTCGTCGACATCCCGACGGTGGTCCGGCCCGCCGCGAAGGGCGGCACCGAGAAGGTCGGCGCGGTGGGCATCGCCAAGGCCACGGCCCTCCACTACAGCGTGCTCGGCGCGTTCGGCGGCGCGGCGTCGTTCACCGGCGACATGTTCGCCCGCACGTGGGACGGGCTGATGGCCTTCCCGAAGCGCATCCCGGCCGTCTTCAACTCGATCTTCGGCGGCGAGCGCGACCCGGACACCCCGGTCAGCGTCGTCGGCGCGAGCCGGCTCGGCGGCGAGGCGGTCGAGGCCGGGCTGTGGCAGGTCTTCCTGCTGCTGCTGGCCAGCCTGAACTTCTTCATCGGCGTGTTCAACCTGCTGCCGCTGCTGCCGATGGACGGCGGCCACATCGCGATCGTCTGGTACGAGCGGGTGCGCGACTGGCTGCGCGGCCTGCGCGGCAAACCCGCGGGCGGCCCGGTCGACTACACGAAGCTGTCCGCGATCACGATGGTGCTGGTGGTGATCGGCGGCGGCGTCACGCTGCTCACCGTGACGGCCGACATCGTCAATCCGATCCGCCTGCAGTAACCGCGCGCACCGGCCGGGTCACGCGCGCGTGCCCGGCCGCCCGACCGGGGGTAACGCTGCTCACCGCGTCGGCTGACTTCGTTGAACCGCGCCCGGGTGAGGTGGGTACGCTGGAAGCGTGACCGTCGCGTTAGGTATGCCCGCTCTGCCCCCGCCCGTTCTCTCCGAGCGTCGCAAGACCCGCCAGCTGATGGTGGGGTCGGTGGGAGTCGGCAGCGACCACCCGATCTCGGTGCAGTCGATGACCACGACGCTGACCTCCGACGTCAACGCCACCCTGCAGCAGATCGCCGAGCTGACCGCGGCCGGCTGCGACATCGTGCGCGTCGCGTGCCCGTCGGCCGACGACGCCGAGGCGCTGCCCGCGATCGCGAAGAAGTCGCAGATCCCGGTGATCGCCGACATCCACTTCCAGCCCAAGTACGTGTTCGCCGCGATCGAGGCGGGCTGCGCCGCGGTCCGGGTGAACCCGGGCAACATCCGCAAGTTCGACGACCAGGTCAAGGAGATCGCGCAGGCCGCGAAGGACCACGGCACGCCGATCCGGATCGGCGTCAACGCCGGGTCGCTCGACAAGCGGCTGCTCGAGAAGTACGGCAAGGCCACCCCGGAAGCGCTCGCCGAATCGGCGATGTGGGAGGCGTCGCTGTTCGCCGAGCACGATTTCCACGACATCAAGATCTCGGTCAAGCACAACGACCCGGTCGTGATGGTGCGCGCCTACGAGATCCTCGCCGAACAGTGCGACTACCCGCTGCACCTCGGCGTCACCGAGGCCGGGCCCGCGTTCCAGGGCACGATCAAGTCCGCCGTCGCGTTCGGCGCGCTGCTGCGCCAGGGCATCGGCGACACCATCCGGGTGTCGCTGTCCGCGCCGCCGGTGGAGGAGGTCAAGGTCGGCGCGCAGATCCTGCAGTCGCTGAACCTGCGGCCGCGGAAGCTGGAGATCGTGTCGTGCCCGTCGTGCGGACGCGCGCAGGTGGACGTGTACACGCTCGCCGACCAGGTCACCGCCGGGCTGGAGGGCATGGAAATCCCGCTGCGCGTCGCGGTGATGGGCTGCGTCGTGAACGGTCCCGGCGAGGCCCGCGAGGCCGACCTGGGTGTCGCGTCCGGCAACGGCAAGGGCCAGATCTTCGTGAAGGGCGAGGTCATCAAGACCGTGCCCGAGCACGCGATCGTGGAGACCCTGATCGAAGAGGCCATGCGGATCGCCGAGGAATCCGGCGAGTCGATCGGCGAGGGCACGCCGAGCGTCACCGTCGGCTGAGTTTCCATTGCGAAAGGGCTCCTCGGCTTCGGTCGAGGAGCCCTTTCTTTTTCAGCGGCGTTCCAGCAGCACGACCGGGATCTGTCTCCCGGAAGCTTCCTCGAATTGGGCGAAGATCGGCACCGCCGCGACCTGAGCCGCCCAGATCCTGGCGCGTTCTTCCCCTGCGGTCAGCCGCGCTTCGACGGGGATTTCTTCCCCGCCTGCCTCGACGACGGTCCGCGGGTTCGCCATGAGATTGCGGTACCACGCGGGATCGCGCGGGCTGCCGCCGTGCGTGCCGAAGATCGCCCAGCTGTCGCCGACCGGCTGGTAGAACAGCGGGCTGATCCGCGGTTTCCCGGTTTTCGCCCCGACGTGGTGCACGAGAATCAGCGGCATCCCCTTTTCCGGAAATCCCGGCAGATGCGGCGGAATGGGCCGACCGGCCGCGGATTCCTCCGGACTGCTCCACGCGACATATCCGGCGTTCTCCCGGACTTCGGCGAGAATCCGGACATTCCAGTCTTCGAGGGTCGGCACGGGCATCTCCTTCGCTAGGCGGAGCACTTGCTCCGCAAAGTAGCACACTAGACGGAGCAGGTGCTCCAGGTAAGCGGGTATGCTCGCCGCATGGCCGTGGCTGAACCGCACACCCCCGCCCGCCGCCGCGCCCTGCGCGCGGACGCGATCCGCAACCGGGAGGCAATCGTCGAAGCCGCCGCCGAGGTCATGGCGGAACAGGGAGCCGCGGTCGACGTCCGCGAAATCGCCCGGCGCAGCGGCGTCGGGATGGGGACGCTGTACCGGCATTTCCCGAAGAAGGAAGACCTCGTCCGGACGGTCCTGGACCAGGGCTTCTCCCAGTGGGCCGAGTCGGCGCGCCAGGCAGCGATCGAGGCGGAAGACCCGTGGGCGGCGCTGACCGACTTCTACCGGCAGGCGTTGTCCGGCTGCGCCCAGCACCGCGCGATCATGGAGAGCTTCGCGCTGACGTGGACGGACCCGGATCCGACGGGGATCCCGAAGCTCCGCGCGGTTCTGGAGGAGCTGCGGATCCGGGCGGAGGGGTTGTTGCGGCCTGGGGTTACTACGGAGGATTTGGTGCTGCTGCTGATCTCGCTGGGGTACGCGGCGCAGTGCACGGACGCTGATCGGCCGCACCTGTGGAACCGGGTGCTGCAGGTTTCACTGGACGGGTTGCGGGCGGAGCATCGGGATCCGTTGCCGGAGAGCTAATCTCCGCGCTCGTCGCTCAGCAGGAGCAACGCGTAATAGGCCATGCCGCCCCGACCCATTGCCAGCTCCATGCGCGATGGAGGTTGAGCCCGTGCAGATGGGCGATCAACCCGTCGGAAGCGTCGGTCACCACCGCCGGAGTGAACAGCGCCGCTGCGTTCCGGTCGGCGATACTCGCGCACGACGTCGGCCAGCGCGACCGAGGCGAACTCACCGGCCTGTGCGGCTACGTCAGCCGCGCAGGTGATGCTGGGCGGCCTCGCGGATCTGGATCCGGACGTTCTCCAGCGACGCCGCGACCTCGTCGATCTGCCGGATCGCGATCTGCACCGAACCCTGGATCGCGGTCGCGGTGCCGGTTTCGCCGAGCAGGCCGAGCACCTGGGCCTGCAGGTCTTCCAGTTCGCCCTTGGTGGCGAGGGCGATGCCGGTCGGCACCTGGTCGGCCAGCAGTTCGAGCTGCTGCGCCTGTTCCTGGATCGTCATCGGGCTTCTCCTCGTCGTGGGGACCGCTCTCCCGTGGTAGCAGAATCCGGGCGCTTCCGGGCTAGCCTGGTCGCGTGAGTCACAGCTGGGCCGCCCGTCCGCCGCATCCGGTGCTGCGGGGCCTGGTCACGCGGTACGTCGGCTACGCGCAGGAGAACGTCACCCTCGAGGTGCACCGCGGGTTGCCGTCGCGGCACCTCACGCTCGTGATCAGCCTGGAAGAACCGATCCGCTACGCCGGGCTGGCCGGCGCGGGAGCACTGCAGAGCGTGGTCGGCGGCCTGCACACCGAACCCGCGCTGATCACGCAGGACCGCGTGCAGCGCGGCGTGCAGCTGGAGCTGGATCCGCTGGGCGCGCGGACGCTGCTGGGCGTCACGGCCGCGGAGCTGACCGGCCGGGTCACCGACCTGGCCGACTTCGGCGCCGACCTGGCCCAGTTGCCGGACCGGCTGGCCTCGGCGGCGGATTGGGGTGCCCGGTTCGCGATCCTGGACGAGGTGCTGGCCGCGCGGGCCGTCGAGCGGACGGATCCGCCGCCGGAGCTGAACCGGGCCTGGCATCAGTTGCGGCGCAGCGGCGGGTTGCTGCGGGTCGGCGAATTGGCGGACGAGGTCGGTTGGAGCCGTCGGCATCTGGGGGAGCGGTTCCGCGCGGAGCTGGGGTTGGCCCCGAAACAGGCGGCGCGGGTTTTGCGGTTCGAGCGCGCGGTTCGGTTGCTGCGTACCGGGCATCGTGATCTGGCCGGGATTGCTTGTGCGGCGGGGTATTACGACCAGGCGCACTTTTCGAACGAGTGGCGAGCGTTGGCGGGGTGTTCGCCGCGGACTTGGATGGCGGAGGAGCTCCCGTTTCTCCAAGACGAGACGAAGCTCCCCGCCACAGAATCGGTGCCATGACACCACAACCGACCGTCTGGCCAGCCTTCCGCTACAACGACGCCAAAGCCGCGATCCGCTTCCTCGCCGACGTCCTCGGCTTCGAAGAAACCCTCGTGGTCCCCGGAGAACACGGCGTCGCGCACGCTGAACTCCGTTGGCCGGAAGGCGGTGCCGTGATGCTGGGCAGCTGCGGCGGCCCAGCCGACGGCGTGCACGACGAGATGAAACCCGGTGCCAGCGCGGTGTACGTGGTCTCGGACCGGGTCGACGAGATTTACGCTCGCGTGCGCGAAGCCGGTGCCGAAATCAGCCTGGAGCTGCACGACACCGACTACGGCTCGCACACGTTCACCGTCCGCGATCCCGAGGGGAACGCTTGGACGATCGGGAGTTACCGGGGCGCTTAGCCCTCGGGGTAGAAGACGAACAGCGTGCAGCCGGTCTCCGTGGCCGGGACGTGCCACGAACCGGCGGGGGCGTGGATGAACGTGCCGGCCGGGTAGTCGCGGGCGCCGTCGTTGAAGGTGCCGGAGACGACGAAGACCTCTTCGGGACCCGGCTCGTGCACGTCGCGTTCCGGCCATGTGCTGCCGGGATCGAACTCGACCACGTTGGCGTGCGCGCCGTTTTCGCCCTTCCACAGCGGGCGGAGGCGGATGCCGGGGAACAGGTCCTTCACCGGGGCTTCGTCGACCGGGACCGACGTGTAGCCCGGCTGAGCAAGGATTTCAGAGAGCATGGTCCCAGGCTGGCGTCCCGTACGCGCGCGGGACAGTGTCTGAAAAGACGTCATGGGGTACTTTCTTGCCATGCATCGCGTGGTGGCTCTCGTCCGGCCGGTGCAGTCGACGTTCGAACTCGGCTGCGGCGCCGAAGTGTTCGGCACGCCCAGGGACGGCGTCCCGCAGTACTACGAATTCGAGGTATGCACCGAGAATCCCGGTCCGGTGCCGACGTCGGCCGGGTACGCGATGCACGTGTCCGGCGGGCTTTCCCGGCTCGCCACGGCCGACACGGTGCTGATCCCGGGCTGGCTCCCGGTCGAGACGCCGCTTTCGCCGAAGGTGCGCCGGGCGTTGCTGAACGCGCACAAACGAGGCGCGCGGCTGGTCACGATCTGCTCGGGCGTCTTCGCGCTCGCGCAGACCGGGCTGCTCGACGGAAGATCGGCTACGACGCACTGGGCGCGCGCCGAGCAGTTGCAACGGGATTTCCCGGCAGTACGCGTGGAACCGGACGTGCTGTACGTCGACCACGGCGACGTCGCGACGAGCGCGGGCGCGGGTGCGGGCATCGATTTGTGCCTGCACCTGGTCCGCCGGGATCACGGCGCGGCGCACGCGGCGCTCGTCTCGCGGCACATGGTGATGCCGACGCATCGCGAGGGCGGGCAGGTGCAGTACGCGCCGCCGCAAGCGTCCGCGGACGCGTTGGGCGGGCTGCTCGAGTGGGCCGAGGAGCGGTTGGGCACGCCGCTCTCGGTCGAGGATTTGGCTGCCTACTTGCGGATTTCCCCGCGAACGCTGGCCCGCCGGTTCGCGGACCAGCTGGGGACGAGCCCGGGCGCGTGGTTGCTGTCGCGGCGGGTGGCGGAGGCGCGGCGGCTGCTGGAGGAGACGGATCTGCCGGTGGACGCGATCGCGACGCGGGTCGGCCTGGCGTCGGCGGTGAACTTGCGCCGCCGCTTCCGGGCGCAGGTGGGGACGACGCCGGGGGCGTATCGGCGGGCGTTCCGCGTGGGGTGATCGGCGCGCACCGGCAGGGAGGTCCGGTACGCGCCGATCAACCGGTTACGCGGTGGTGGTTTGCACCGTCACCGCGGGACCGACGCCGTTACCGGTGACGGCGGCGATGGTGAACGTATACGCGGTCCCGGATTTCAACCCGTCCACGACGCGGGTCAGGCCCTTCTGCGTGGGCTGGCTGACGATCGTGTCGCGGCCGGTGACCTCGATGGTGCGGCCGTCGGACACGGTGATCCGGTAGCCGATCACCGGGGTCGACCCGGTTTCCTTCGGCGGCGTCCAGCGGATGCTCGCCGCGTCGGTGCTCGGCAGCGCCTTCGCCCCGGTCGGGACGGCCGCGAGCTGCGTGCCCGGCGGCGCGACGGTGACCGGTGCCGACGGCAGCGACGGCAAGCCGACGCCGTACCGGTTGCGCGCGGCGACCGTGACCGTGTACGTCTGGCCGTCCGTCAGCTTCGGGATCACCGTGTACCCAGTGCGCGCGAAGTCCTTGGCGGACACCGAACTCGTGACGGTGTGCTTGCCGTCCGAAGCGGTCAGCAGGTAGTCCTGCACCGGAGCGCCGTTTTCCGCGACGGTCGGGTTCCAGGTCGCGTACAGCTGGCCGGACACCGAGAACGTGCCGATCCGCGTCGGAGCCTGCGGAGCGGACGCGCCGTCGATCCGGCGGTCCAGCACCGAACGGTGGCCCGGCTCGATCCCCGCGTTGTCCACAATGGACTTAGGCGCGGCGGCCGGGTTGTTCAGCAGGTGGTTGCCGGAGGTGACGACGCCCTTCTTGTTGCCGTCCGGATCGCCCTGCTCCCAGTAATTGCCGGAGATGACGGTCGGGTCGTTGTTGCCGAGCGAGTCGCGGTAGTCGACGTGCGTGGAGGCGACGTTGGCGTACGCCGCGTGGTAAAGCACGTTGCCGGAAACGGTTTCGTAGGTGCAGCCGTTGTCGGTGTAGACGGACTTGCCGAGGCCCCACTGGTCGTAGATGACGTTCCCGGTCACCTTCTCGCCCTCGGCCTGCGACGGGCCGGTGATGCCCTGCGTGTAGACGCCGCCGCCGTCGTCCAGCGAAAGCATGTAGTCGTGGATCAGGTTGTTCGACACCACGTTGTTGCGCGAGACGTTCGGCGTCGCGGCCTGCTTGATCTTGTCCGGCCAGCCGCCCCAGCCCATCGAGATGCCGGAGTACGCGACGTGGTCGATCTGGTTGTGCGACACCACATTGTCCTGCGAGTACCCGTTGACGATCGGCACTCCGCCGGTGAATTCGCGCGGCATGCCGTACAGGTGGTTGTTGGTCACCTTGACCCGCGCGGTCAGGTCCGCGCCGGCCGCCGCGGGCTTGCTGACGCCGCCGATTTCGACGCCATTGCCGGAGATATCAGTGAAGACGCTGTCGGAGACGCTGCTGTCCTGCGCGCCCTCGCCGAGGTCGAGCCCGGCCGCGCCCAGGTGGGCGAAGACGGTGTCCTGGAACTCGATCCGGTGCCCGTGCGAAATCGAGACGTTGCCGGGTTCCTTCGTCCAGTCCGCGTACGGGCAGGCGCCGCCGGGCGTGAACTGGCACAGGCCTTGCGTGGCCCAGCCGCGTTCGCCGGTGATCCGGTAGCCGGCCTGGATTTCGGAGAACCCTTCCCCCGACGAAGGTTCGAGCCAGGTCGCATAGGAGAACTGGATGCCGCGGAAAGAGATGTCGTGGACCGGCGCCTCGGCGGTGCCCCGCCCGTCCACGAGCTTCTCCAGCGCGGGCATCTCGACGTCGGCCCAGTGCAGGTTCTCGCCCTTGCGCGGCAGGTAGTACACGGTGTGCGCGGAGCGGTCGAGATACCACTCGCCGGGGGTGTCCAGCAGCTCGAACGCATTCTCCACATAGGACGGTTGCCGTCCGTTGGTGAGATCGCCCGGGCCGACCATGTTGACCGAACGGCCGGGGATGTCGGCGAACATCACGCGCCGGGTCGAGTTGTCCCAGCACGGCTGCGCCATAGTGATCGTCGTGCCCTGCGCCGAGGCGATCGGACAGCGCGGCTCGGTCCACTGGCCGAGGCCGTTGCGCTCGACGTTCCACAGCTCCTCGCCGCTGGTGTACACCAGTTCGAGGTCGCTCGGGTTTCGCCAGTGCGCCATGGTGTCCGCGGACGCGGTGTACCCGGTGTCGGTCGCCTTCACCGTCACCGGAAGCCGGCCGGACGCTCGCTGCGCGCGGACGCCGTCGACGTACAGCTGGCGCGTGTTGTCCAGCCCGGCGGGCGCGGGGGCGGAGTAGAGCCCGGGCCGTCCGGCGACCGGACGCCAGCCGGTGACCTGCTTGCCGCCGCTGACCACGGTGCCCGGCGAACCCTGCCAGACGATCCGGTGGCCATTCGTGCCGGAATCCGTCGCGTCGAGTTGCAGCGGCTTGTCGAGCCGGTAGGTGCCGGAAGCGACGTGCACGGTCAGGTCGGAGTTCAGGCGCGCGGCGCGCTGCCGGACCAGCTGCTGGGCGCGGGGGAGCGTGCGGACCGGCGACCAGACGGCCCCGGACCCGGAATCGTTGCCCCACGGCGAGACGTACACGTCCTGGCTGCCCGGCCACGCCGCGGCCGCGCCGGCGGGCAGCAGCGCGGTCGCCGCCACCACCGCCGCGGCTAACCCGAGGGAGCGCGCTGGTCTGAGCTTCATCCGGGACCTCCGTGTTCGCCACTGAACGACGCGAGCCGCGCCGAGAGAAAGATAGGATCTATTCCGGAGCGTGTCGAGAGGTCGCGAGCGAATTTTCTTGGCATTCACGGTGGTGAACAGGGTTGATCCGGTCGGCGGGTTCCGTCCCGGTTAGCGGTCAGTGATCCGATGAATCATTGCTGTCGGCGCTCCGGCGCGCGTACAACGAAGCGATCCCCGGGAGAGGTGGTCGCGATGAAGCGAAGTCGGATCGGTGTGCTGGCCGCGGCGGTAGCGGTGCTCTTCGGAACGCTGGCCGGAACAGCCGCGGCGGACAGCCCGTCAATCGAGTCCTGGACGCCGGTGGCGAGAACGCCGCCGATGGGCTGGAGCAGCTGGAGCGCGCTGCGCCGGAAATTCACCGAGGAAACGATCAAGGCTCAGGCCGACGTGATGCACGACCGGCTCGCCGCGTACGGCTATCGGTACCTCAACATCGACGCGGGCTGGAACGACCACGTCGACGAGTTCGGCCGGGTCGCGCCGGACCCGAAGAAATTCCCGAACGGCATCGCCTCGCTCGCCCGGTACCTGCACCAGCGCGGCCTGAAATTCGGCATCTACCTGGTGCCCGGCGTCCCGGCGCAAGCGGTGGCGGCCGATTCGCCGATCGAGGGCACTCCGTACCGGGTGCACGACATCGTCATGGCGGGCGCGGGCAACACCGCGGACGACAAATCCGCGAAGCTCGACTTCAGCAAGCCCGGCGCGGCCGCGTACGTCCGCTCGCAGGCGCGGCAACTGGCCGCGTGGGGCGTCGACTACATCAAAATGGACTTCGTCGGACCCGGCGGCGGCAAGATCCCGGCGGACAACCGCGAGGACATCCGGCAGTGGCACGCGGCGGTCCAGGCCACCGGCCGTCCGATCCACTTGGAACTGTCGAACTCGCTCAGCATCGCCGAGGCCGCGACCTGGCAGCGCTACAGCAACGGCTGGCGGATCGAGGGCGACATCGAGTGCTACTCGCACTGCGTCGGCCTCACGAACTGGGACGTGCGAGTCAAACTCCGCTTCGCCGACGCTCCGAAATGGACGCAATACGCGGGTCCGGGGCACTGGAACGACCTGGACTCCATCGAGGTCGGCAACGGCGAAGCCAACGGCATCACCCCGGACGAGCGGCAGAGCGTCCTGACGCTGTGGGCGATCGAAGCCTCGCCGCTGCTGCTCGGCACCGACCTGACCAAACTTGATCCGGACGACCTGAAACTGCTCACCAACCGCGAGGTGCTGGCCGTCGACCAGGCCGGACGGCCGGCGCGGCCGGTCTCGCAGGCGACCGAGCAGCAGGTGTGGTTCAGCCCCGACGGCCGGGGCGGGGTGACGGTCGCGCTGTTCAACCTGGGATCGACGGAATCTCCGGTGACCGCGTCCTGGAAGGACCTGGGGCTGCGCGGCCCGGCGGCGGTGCGGGATCTGTGGACGCATAGGAACCTGGGCGTGAGCCGGGACAGCTTCACCGCGACGCTGGCGCCGCACGCTTCGCGACTGCTGCACCTGGTCCCGCGGCCTCGCTGAGCTGTCCGTGAAGGGCTCCTTGCGGGAATCAGATTCCCGCAAGGAGCCCTTCACGGACAACAACCTCGCTCCGGGGCGGGGCTGGCTCGGCGGGCCATTGCGAGTGAGTCGTCCGTGAGGGCCACCTGCACGGACTCTGATTCCCCCAGGGTTCCCCTCACGGACCACCAGGGAAGGCTCCGGAGGTGCCCGGGCGGGGTACCTCCGGAGCGCTTCGGCCTGCGCGCGCTCGATTCGAGCACTGTCGGTGGCGGAGCCCGCCGGGGCGCCGCCGTTCGGGTGCGAGGGCCGTTCATCTCAGCGTGTCGGCCGGCTCGCGTTCCGTTCACCCGGTTCATCTGGCACTCTGGACCCCGTGTTGCGGCTTGCAGGTGCACGGCTGCTCGACGATCGGGACTATCCGGCAGTGCGCGCTGCGCTCGCCGCCGACCCGGTGGGCAGCTGCATGGTCAGCGCCCGGGTCGAGGCGGCCGGTCTCGACCCGTGGCGGCTCGGTGGCGAGCTGTGGGCGGCCGATTCCCGTCCGGTGCGCGCCGGACGGCTCACCGGTTTGTGCTTCGCCGGGCCCAACCTGATCCCGTTGCGCGGCAACGCTTCGGCGCTGCGCTCCTTCGCCGACCGCGCCCTGCGCCGCCAGCGCACCTGCTCTTCGCTCGTCGGTCCCGCGCCGCAGGTGCTCGGGCTGTGGGACGAGCTGTCGTCGGAATGGGGACCGGCCCGCGAGGTGCGCGGCGACCAGCCGCTGATGGCGCTCGAAGGCGACCCGCTGGTGCCCGCCGATCCGCAGGTCCGCACCGTCCGCCCGCACGAACTGGACCGCTACCTGCCCGCGGCGGTGGCGATGTTCATCGAGGAGGTCGGCGTCGACCCGCGCGCGGGCGACGGCGGGGCCAGCTACCGCGCCCGGGTCAGCGAGCTGATCTCCACCGGCCGCGCGTTCGCCCGGTTCGAGGACGGCGAGGTCGTGTTCAAGGCCGAGATCGGCGCGATGTCCGCGCGGGTCGGCCAGATCCAGGGCGTGTGGGTGCACCCGGACCGGCGCGGCAGCGGGCTCGGCACCGCGGGCACCGCCGCGGTGGTGAATCGCCTGGTCCACGGCCTCGGCCGGACCGCGAGCCTCTACGTGAACGGGTTCAACGCGCCCGCGCTCGCGGCGTACCGGCGGATCGGGTTCCAGCAGGTCGGCCAGTACGCGACCGTGCTGTTCTGAGCTGGCTGCGCCGCGGCCGGGCGAGGTCGTAGGCTGGGGACATGTCCGTTCGCGCCCCGTTGAAGCCCGGTGTCCAGACGCCGCGCCGTGCCGTCCCCGCCGACATCGCCCGCCCCGAGTACGTGGACCGGCCGGCGCCGAAACGGGACACCGGCAACGGAGTGCGCACGCCCGAGGTCATCGAGGCGATGCGGGTCGCGTCGAAGATCGCCGCGCAGGCGCTCGAGGAGGGCGGCAAGGCGGTCAAGCCGGGCGCGACCACCGACGACATCGACAAGGTCGTGCACGAGTTCCTGCTCGACCACCACGCGTATCCGTCGACGCTCGGCTACCGCGGCTACCCGAAGTCGTGCTGCACCTCGCTGAACGAGGTGATCTGCCACGGCATCCCGGACTCGACGGTGATCGAGGACGGCGACATCTGCAACATCGACGTGACCGCCTACATCGGCGGCGTGCACGGCGACACCAACGCGACCTTCCTGGCCGGCGACGTCTCCGAGGAGGTGCGGCTCCTGGTCGAGCGCACCCGCGAGGCGACCGCGCGCGCGATCAAGGCGGTCCGCCCGGGCCGTCAGCTCAACGTGATCGGCCGGGTGATCGAGGCGTACGCGAAGCGCTTCGGCTACGGCGTGGTCCGCGACTTCACCGGCCATGGCGTCGGCCCGGCGTTCCACACCGCGCCGACGGTGCTGCACTACGAGGAGCCGTCGGTGCAGACGCTGATCGAGGAGGGCATGACCTTCACGATCGAGCCGATGATCACGCTGGGCACCATCGACTACGACTTGTGGGACGACGACTGGACGGTCACCACGAAGGACAAGAAGTGGACGGCGCAGTTCGAGCACACCCTCGTGGTGACGGCTGACGGCGCGGAGATCCTGACCCTCCCGTAAGACGAGCTGTCCGTGAAGGGCTCCTTGAGGGAATCAGATTCCCTCAAGGAGCCCTTCACGGATTTCTACAAGTCCTCCGCCCGCGCGATCAGCTCGTCCAGGAATCCCGCTGCCTCGGCGGCGGACCGGTCGGCGTCGCGGGCTTCGATCGCGTCCACCAGTTCCCGGTGCCGGATCATCTCCGCGTGCTCCGGATTGTCCGAAGTGGACGCCACGCTCGCGGTGATCGCTTCCATCAGGCCGCGGTACAGCTCCAGCAGCAGCCCGTTGTGCCCGCACCGGACCACGACCTGGTG
The DNA here is from genome assembly GCF_000158875.1 of Streptomyces sp. AA4. NCBI lineage: Bacteria > Bacillati > Actinomycetota > Actinomycetes > Kitasatosporales > Streptomycetaceae > Streptomyces > Streptomyces sp. AA4. The sequence goes on from NZ_GG657746.1 coordinate 1,744,036, forward strand.
GAATTCCGCGTCGCTGCGGGCGAAATCGTCGAGGCGGCCTTCGTCCCAGTCGGTGTCGCGCCGGTCGAGCAGCACGCGCAGTTCGGCCACGTCCGCGTCGGTGCGCGCGGTCGCGGCCAGCCGGGCGCCCTCGACCTCCAGCAGCCGGCGCACGTGCAGCACCTCGCGCAGTTCCGTCCCGCACAGGCGGCGGATCGCGCCGGAGACCTCGCTCGTCGCGCGCACGTACGTGCCGTCGCCCTGGCGGACTTCCAGGATCCCGGTGTGCGCCAGCGCGCGCACGGCCTCGCGGACCGTGTTGCGCCCGACGCCCAGCTGCGCGGACAGCTCCGGCTCGGTCGGGATCCGGTGCCCGATCGGCCATTCTCCGGCGGTGACCGCGTCGCGCAGCTGCTCGATGACCTGGTCGACGAGTCCGGCGCGGCGGGTGGTGGCCAACGGCACAGCCTGATCCCTTCATCCAATCATCCTATGTATGCGATAGTAGCGCACATGTCCGCCGCTTCCCGAGACTCTGCAGCCGTGTCCACCGCCACCTACTCCGACCGGCTCGAACTCGAACTGGAAGGCAGCCTCGAGGAAGAGGTGCCCGCCGGTCGCCGGCCGGGCGTGGTGGCCGGCGGCGTGCTGCTGGCGGTCGCGGTGGTGCTGACGGCGATGAACCTGCGCCCGGCGATCACGAGCGTCGGCCCGCTGCTCGCGGAAATGCGCGGCACGCTCGGCGCGTCCGCGGTGTGGGCGAGCATCCTCACGACCCTGCCCGGCCTCTGCTTCGCCGGAGCCGGCCTGGCCGCGCCCGTGCTGTCGCGCCGCCTGGGCATCGGCCCGGCGATCGGCCTCGCGCTGGCGGTGCTGACCGCGGGCCTGGTGGTGCGGGTGCTCGACGGACCGTACGTCGTGCTCGGCGGCACGCTCGTCGCCACCGCCGGGATCGCGCTGGTCAACGTGCTGATCCCGGTGGTCATCAAGGATTCGTTCCCGGCTCGCGTCGGGCTCATGACCGGCGTCTACACCGCGGCCCTGCAGGGCGGCGGCGCGGCGGGTTCCGCGCTGAGCCCGCCGCTGGAATCGGCTCTCGGAGGCTGGCGCGCCGCGCTCGGCAGCTGGGGCGTGCTGTCGGCGATCGCGCTGGTCGCGTGGCTGATCGCCTCGCGCGGCACCGGCCGCCCGCCGCGTCCGGCCGCCGGTTCGGCTCCCGCTCGGTCGCTGATGCGCAGCCCGCTGGCGTGGATCGTCACGATCTTCTTCGGCCTGCAGTCGTTCATCGCCTACGTCGTGATGGGCTGGCTGCCGCAGGTCTTCATCGACGCGGGCGTCAGCAAGGCCGACGCCGGTTTGCTGCTCGGCCTGATCTCGGTGATCGCGGTGCCGATCAGCCTGGTGATCCCGCCGATCGCGGCGCGGCAGAAGAGCCAGAGCCCGTGGATCGTCGGAATGGGCGTCTTCGGCGCGGCCGGGATGCTCGGTCTCGTCATCGCGCCCGGATTCTCGCCGCTGCTGTGGAGCATCCTGCTCGGCATCGGGATGAGCGTCTTCTCGCTGGCCCTGACGGTGATCGCACTGCGCGCCCGCACCGGCGCCGAAACGGCGCGGTTGTCGGGAATGGCGCAGGGTTTCGGTTACCTGCTGGCGGCGGTGGGCCCGTTCGTGTTCGGTCTGCTGCACGACGCGACGGGCAGTTGGACGGTGTCGTTGATCGTGCTGCTGGTGGTGATGGTGACGCAGATGGTGTTCGGCGCACTGTCCGGACGGCGCCGGTTCGTGTAAAGGATTTCGCGAGTGTTCAAGCCGATTCGCACCGGCTTGAACACTCGCGAACCTTTAATTCAGCGGTGCCAGGAACGGCTCGGGAAGCTGCCCGGTGCGCCGCACGTCGTCGAGTGCGGCCACCGCTACCGCGAGGCATTCCGCGGTCCACTCGGACGGCTTCGCCCGCAGCTCTTCCAGCAACGCCACTGTCGCGGCCGTCGTCCCGAGTTCGGCCCGCCGGACGGCGAACATCAGCTCGAGATCCGTGACCTCGCTCCAGCGAGCGGCCAAATCCTCCGCCGGCACAACGATTTCCCCGGCGATCATGTCGGTCATGTCAGTCCCCGCACCTCCGCGGAGAACAGTAACAACGCGACATCCATGTTACCCGATTCGGGAATCGCTCCCCGCCGCGATCAACTCTCGGTAGCCCCGGAGTCAGTCCAGCGGCAGGTTCAGCAGCGCGTTCTCCACCAGTTCCGGCATCGCCGGGTGGATCCAGTACTGCCCGCGCGCCATCGACCGCGCGTCGAGGCCGAAGCTCATCGCCTGGATCAGCGGCTGGATCACCGTCGACGCCTGCGGGCCGATGATGTGCGCGCCCAGCAGCTGTCCGGTCGCCGGGTCCGCCAGCAGTTTCGCGAAACCGGTGGTGTCCTCCATCGCCCAGCCGTAGGCGATGCCCGCGTAGTCCTGCTTCGAGACCACAAAGGACAGTCCGCGTTCGGTCGCCTGCGCCTCGGTCAGCCCGACCGACGCCACCTGCGGCGAGGTGAACACCGCGTGCGGCACGAACCGGTGGTCGGCCTTGATCCGGTCGTCCGGGTGCAGCAGATTGTGTTGCACCACGCGGGCTTCGTGGTTCGCGACGTGCTTCAGCTCCAGCGGCGACGAGATGTCCCCGAGCGCGTAAATGCCTTCGACGGACGTCTGCTGGTAGTCGTCCACCACGACGTGCCCGCGCTCGGTGGTGGCGACGCCGGTGGCGCCCACGTCGAGCAGATCGGAGTTCGGCTTGCGGCCGGTGGCGACCAGGACCAGGTCGGCCTCGACCGTCTCCGCGCCCTGCGGGCCTTCGAGATCGAGCGCCACCCCGTTGTCGGTCCGGCGCGCGCGAACCGTCTTGCGGTCCAGCCGGACGTCGAAGCGCTGCGAAGCCAGTTCGGTGAACCGCGCGCTGATGTCCGCGTCCTCTTGCCGCAGCAGCGCGCCGGAGCGGTTCACCACCGTGACCGCCACGCCGAACGACGCGAAGACGTGCGCGAACTCCGCCGCGATGTAGCCGCCGCCCAGGATGACGATGCGTTCCGGCAGGGCGTCGAGCCGCATGACCGTGTCGGAGGTGTAGTAGCCGGTTTCGGCCAGCCCGGGCACGTCCGGGAGCACCGGCCGCCCGCCCGCGGCGAGCACGAACCGGTCGGCGGTGACGACCTCGTCCGGACGGCCGTCGGGGAAGCTGACGCGCAGCTCCTTCATCCCGGTGAACCGGCCCTCGCCGCGGTAGACGTCGACGTTGCGGTTGTCCTCGTGGTTTTCGCGGTACTCCGCGCCGCCCTCGGCGATCGGGTCGATCCGGCCGAAGATCCGGTCCCGGATGTCCGGCCAGCGCACCGCGGTGAGCTCCTCGTCCACGCCGAAGCGGGAGCTGCCCGCGGGCGTCGCGGCGACGTCGGCGGCGTAGACGAACATCTTCGTCGGGATGCAGCCGACGTTCAGGCAGGTCCCGCCGAACACGCCCTTCTCGACGATGGCCGTCCGGAGGTCGGCGAACTCCGGTCCGAGGATCGAGTTGCCCGATCCGGTCCCGATGATCACCAGGTCGTAGTGCGGCACGGCGGTCCTTCCCGAAAGCGGTCTGCTGCCAGCCTAGTCAACTCCGCGGCACGGTCCGGGTGTTCCCGGATCACTCGCCGTTGGCTGTGAAATGCATCCGGTCGACCGGCGACGTCCAGGTCCCGCCCCACTGCCAGCCCACCGCCGCGAACGCGCGCACGACGGGGCCGTTCGCGGTGACCATCCCCGGTCGCACGCTCGCGCGGTCGACGTAGGCGGATGCCAGCTCCGGGACGACGAGATCGCCCTTGGTATAGGGATTGCAGAACGGATTGACGTCCACCGCGAGCCCGTACGCGTGCGCGGACCAGGTTTTCTGCCCGCGGGTCGGACGGCAGACGAAAGCGCTGGTGTTGTTGCCGTCGCCGGTCGGCGGGGCGTTGAGTTCGGCGGGGGAGGTGATGCGCATTTCCTCGATGGGGAACTGCTGTGCATACAGCTCGCTGAACGCTTTCACCACGGCTGGTGCGGCGTCTTTGCGAACCAGCAGTTCGCCGGTGTGCGTGCGACGGTCAAAGCCCCAGAACGAAAGCGTGACGTAGCGGAGGTCGCCCGACGACACCGGGCAGGAGGCCTGCCAGGTGCTGCGCTTGAGCACGGCGTCGGGGACTTCGGCGATCTTCGCGGTGTAAGTCGTGCTGGCCGGCGGCGGGAGGAAGTCCTGGGTCGGCAGCGAGCGGTTCACCAGTTCGGGTGGAGTCGGCTGGATTTCGCCGAAGCCGTCCGGGCGCAACGGCAAGGGGCGGGCACCCACCTGCCAGGTGACGGCGGGCGCGCTCGTCGCTGTCCGAGTTGCCGGAAGTGTCGGACTGTGCGGCATCGAGGGCGCGCTCAACGGACTCGGCGGGGGAGCCGCGGGCGTGCCGGTGGCACATCCGGCCAGCAGAAAGACGATCAGCGCGCCGGCCGCCGCGGCTGTTTTCCGTCGCATGGCTCCAGCTAAGCGAATGCGCTCGGTGTATAGAGAGTCCACCCGTTCCAGTGACACCGTTTTGGGCTTGGCCCGTTTAGGGTAATCGCGGCCGTGTGTGCACGCGCCGGAGTCAAATGATTCCCGAGCGCGTCCAGGCTGTGCTGACGTAGTGCCGATGAAGGGAAAGCCCATGCCCGCGAAGTTCCGTCGTCCGGTCCTGCTCGCGGCGGGCTCGCTGCTCACCGCCGCGATCGCGGTCCCGGTCGGGTCGGCCTGGGCGGCGACGCCGTCCGACCCGGGTTCGCACGCACAGCCCCGGATCGTCGGCGGCAGCGAGGCTTCGCTGGCCGACCACCCGTACGCGGTGTACCTCACCGACCAGAGCGGTTCGCAGTTCTGCGGCGCGGTGATCGTGAGCCCGTCCGCGGTCGCGACCGCCGCGCACTGCGCGAAAGCCCTGCCGAAGTCGTCGGTCCACGTGGTCGCCGGGCGGCAGGACAAGCGCAGCAGCGACGGCGTGGAACTCGGCGTTTCGCGGGTCTGGGTCAACCCGGACTACAGCGACCCGACGAAGGGCGACGACATCGCGGTCCTCACCGTCCGCGGACGGCTGCCGTATCAAGCGGCGAAGGTCGCGGGCAAGAGCGACCAGTCGCTGTACGCGGAAGGCACGCGGGCGACCGTGCTCGGCTGGGGACGGCTTTCCGAAGGCGGGCAGCGGTCGGACGTGCTGCGCAGCGCCGACGTGCCGCTGGTCAGCGACTCCGCCTGCAAGACGGCCTACGACTCGTACGACCCGGCGAGCATGGTGTGCGCCGGCTACCCGCAGGGCGGCCAGGACGCCTGCCAGGGAGACTCCGGCGGCCCCCTCGTCGAGGGCGACACGCTGATCGGCATCGTGTCCTTCGGCGACGGTTGCGGAAAACCGGGCAAGCCCGGGGTGTACACGCGGGTTTCGCAGTTCGCGGACGACATCGCGGCCCAATCCCAGCCGCGGCTGTTCGGCTGACCTGTGTTAAGCAGGTGGCGTGACGACTCTGCACCGCGCCAAGGGGCCCGACCTCGCCGCCGCTGACCTGTACGAGATCCTCCGGCTGCGGTCGGACGTGTTCGTGGTGGAACAGGACTGCGTGTACGCCGACATCGACGGGCTCGACCTGCTCCCGGAAACGGAGCATCTGTGGCTGACCTCGGGTTCGGACGTCGTGGCCTGCCTGCGAGTACTGGCCGAGCCGGGCGGCGGCCGGAGGATCGGCCGGGTGGTGACGGCGAAGTCGGCCCGCGGCCGGGGGCTGGCGGCGCAGTTGATGGCTGCGGCGTTGGAGGGTGCGGCGGGGGAGTTCGTGTTGGATGCGCAGACTTACGCGCAGAAGCTCTACGCGCGCTTCGGGTTTGTGGCTGAGGGCGAGGAGTTTCTGGAGGACGGGATTCCGCACGTCACCATGCGCCGTCCGGCTTGATCACGGGGGTTGATGGCGCGGACGGAACACGTTTGGGTCCGCGATTTCGCACCGCACCGCAGGGGATTGGCGGTGGTGCGTGAGCTTCCGCCCGGTAACGGGATTCCGCGCACTATCCGGGTTAGCTGCGGGGCGCGGTCGCCGCGATCACCTTTACCGCGCGGTCGACGTCGGCCTCGGACAGGTCCGCGCGGGCGGTGAGGCGCAGACGGGAAACGCCGTCCGGCACAGCGGGCGGGCGGAAGCAGCCGACCTGAATCCCTTGCTCCGCACAGGCTTCCGCCCACGCGGTGGCCGCTTGGGGCGACGGCGTCCGCACGGCGACCACGGCGGCTTCCGGCAGATCGGCCGGCAGACCGGCGTTCTTGAGCCCCATCGCGAGGTTCCCGGCGTTCTCGATGACCTTCGCCGGCAGCTCCGGCTCGGACTTGAGCACCTGCAACGCAGTCAGCGCGGCAGCGGCGCTGGCCGGAGCGAGAGCAGCGTCGAAGAGGAAGCTGCGCGCGGTGTCGACGAGATGCCGGATCACGCGTCGCGGGCCGACCACAGCGCCGCCTTGGGCGCCGAGGGCGTTGGAGAGCGTCAGCGTGGTGACGACGTCCGGCGCGGACGACAGCCCCGCGGCGTGCACCGCGCCCCGGCCGCCTTCACCGAGGACGCCGAAGCCGTGCTCGTCGTTGACGACCAGCGCAGCGCTGTGCGCCCGGCAGATTTCGGCGAGTTCGCCCAGCGGCGAAAGCTCGCCATCGAACGAGAACACTGAATCGGTAACCACAATCGCGCGCGGCTTGCGGCGGGTCGCGAGCGCGTGCTTGATCGCCGACGGGGTCGAGTGCTCGACGGCCGCGATGTCCGCCCGGGACAGCCGGCAGCCCTCGACCAGCGACGGATGCACATACTTGTCGGTGACGATCGCGGATTCGGACCCGGACAGGGCCGTCACCGCGCCGAGGTTGGCGGTGAATCCGGAGGAGAAGACCAGCGCCGCCTGGGTCCCGCAGAACCGGGCCAGCTCGTGTTCGAGCTCTGAGTGAAGCTCAGTGGACCCGGTGAGCAGCCGCGATCCCGTGGCCCCCGCCCCCCAGCGCAACGCGGCCGCGGCGGCTGCCCCCGCGACGCGCTTGTCGCGGGCGAGGCCGAGGTAGTCGTTGCCCGCGAGGTCGAGCAGGGCGTGCTGCGCCGGACGCGGGTTCATCCGCCGGGAGAGACCGGCTTCCGCGCGCCGCTGGCCTTCGGTTTCCAGCCAGTCGAAGACGTTCTCAGGCGGCAGCGGCGGAGTGTCAGTCACCCAGGCAGTGTCGCATCCGGCCGGGTGCCGCGTTTGCCGCCCCCGCCCGCGGAACGACGGGAAGCGGGGCGGGGCAACGAAAACGATGCTGGAGGGAGGCTTCGTCCCTGGTTGGCGGGCGAGATCCCCTGTTCGGTGACGAGCCGGGGTGCTGGTCAGTCGGGCTTCAGGGCTAGCGGGTGAGACCTCTGTTCGGTGACGCTCGCTGAGCAGAGGTGTGGGCGCTGGCGACGGCAGACTTGTCGGGGCGCGTCCTTGGAGTTTGGCCTGGCGGCCGCGCCCCTTCCTCGGCGAAGACCGTCGCGTGCGGGCGTGGCTTTCGAAGGACCTGTTCGGCGACGATCGAGGTGTCGCGGAGTCGGGTTTCGGGGTTCTGGCTGGCGGAACGCGGTCGAGCTGGCCAGGCCTTTCTCTCGCGAGGAGAGCAGCGGCAGGGCGTGCTTTACGGGACGCGAGTTTCCCGCTTGGCGACGGCTGCTGTGGCGGAGCATGTTTTGTGGGTTGGCGGGGCGGGCATGGCCCTTCCGCCACGGGCTCGGCGGCTGGGGGTGGGCGGCGCGCAAGGCTCCGGCCGGGCGCGGCGTTCGGGGTGCGGTGACTGCTGCGGGCTCACGGTGCCCACGGGGCTGGCCTTGGCGGTGCGCGACCCGCCTCAGCAGGCGAAACTTCTCCGGAAACGAAGAACGGCCCCGCCGGAGCGGGGCCGTTCTTCAGAGGATCAATCAGGCGTCGTGTCCGCGGCGGGGGCCGCGGCTCGGGCGCTGCGGGCGACCCGCGCCGCCACCGCCGAAGCGGGACTGCTGACGGCTGCGGCTGTAGCCGCCACCGCCACGGTTTTCGCGGGGGGCGTAGCCGCCTTCGCGGGCGTAACCGCCTTCGCGACCGCCCTCACGCGAGTAGCCGCCCTCACGGGCGTAACCGCCTTCGCGGGAGCCGCGGCCTTCGTACGAGCCACGGTTGTAGCCGCCTTCGCGGGGACCGCGGTCTTCGCGCGAGCCGTAACCGCCGCGGTCTTCGCGAGAGCCGCCGAAGCTGCTGCGGCCGCCTTCGCGCGAACCGCGGTAGCCGCCGCCCTCGCGCGAGCCTCGGAAGCCGCCGCGGTCGTTGCCGAAGCCTCGGCCGCCGGAGCGGCGCGGGGACTCCCGGCGGCGCTCCACCACCGGCTCGCCGCTCGGCTCGCGGGCGCCGGTGATGCGCGACAGGTCCTCGTCGTGAGTGCGGATCATCGTGGTCTCGGCGCGCACGCCGGCCCGGTCGGTCATCCGGCGGACGGTGCGCCGCTGGTCGTGCGTCACCAGGGTGACGACGATGCCGGACGCGCCCGCCCGAGCCGTGCGGCCCGCGCGGTGCAGGTAGTCCTTGTGGTCCGCGGCCGGGTCGACGTGCAGCACCAGCGAGATGTTGTCGACGTGGATGCCGCGGGCGGCGACGTCGGTGGCCACCAGGACCGCCGCGTGGCCTTCCTTGAAGTCGGCGAGGACGCGGTTGCGCTGGCCCTGGGTCTTGCCGCCGTGCAGGGCCACCGCGTGCACGCCGCTCTCGCGCAGCCGCTCGGTGAGCCGGTCCACGTGGTGCTTGGTGCGGACGAACATGATCGTGCGGCCCTCGCGGGCGCCGATCCGGGTGATGATGTCCTGCTTGTCCGAGTGCGAGACCTGGAACAGGTGGTGGTCCATGGTGGTGACGCTCGCGGTCGACGGCGCGACCGAGTGCGTGACCGGGTCGGCCAGGTACTGCCGGACCAGCTTGTCGACGTCGCCGTCGAGCGTCGCGGAGAACAGCAGCCGCTGCCCGCCGGGCGGGGTCAGGTCCATGATCTCGCGGACCTGCGGCATGAAGCCCATGTCGGCCATCTGGTCGGCCTCGTCGAGCGCGATGAAGTTGCAGTCGCCGAGCGAGGCGGTGCCCTGGCGGACGTGGTCCGACAGCCGTCCCGGGGTGGCGATCAGCAGGTCGACGCCGCGGGCGAGCGATTCCGCCTGGCGGCCGAACGACATGCCGCCGACCGCGGTGCGGCACCAGAGGCCGAGGGACTTGGCGAGCGGGGTCAGCGAGTCGGCGACCTGCATGGCCAGCTCGCGGGTCGGCACCAGCACGAGCGCGCGGGGGCGCTTCGGGCGGGCCTTGCCGCCGTCGAGCCGGGCCAGGATGGCCAGGCCGAAGGCCAGCGTCTTGCCGGACCCGGTCTGGGCGCGGCCCAGCACGTCGCGGCCGGCCAGCGCGTCCGGGATGGTCGCGGACTGGATGGGGAACGGGGCGTCGATGCCCGCCTCGGCGAGCGCCCGCAGCAGCGGCTCGGGCAGGCCCAGCTGGGCGAAGGTCTTCACGGCGGGGGTTTCCACCGTGTCGTCGTGGAGAACGTCTCCACCGGCCGGCCGGTGCCGCGGCTTGCGCTCGGGGCGGCCCGCTCGGGAGCGGGCGGACTGGCCGGAGTCGTACGTGATGGTCACAAATGCCTCTCGGACGTGGCACGTCGCAAGGAGGCCCGGGCTGCCCGCGCGCAGGCAGGGCAAGATGGTGTGGCGATGGGCGTTCACAGGGACGGACCCGGTGCGCCGAGCCATGGCGTGGCACACCGACGGAAATTGCTTCGGATGGCCGCGAGTCCTTCTGCGGACTGTGGAGGCGACGGACACCAACTCATCCACGCCGCCGTTGCGGTCTTGACACACTCTACCTGAGAGAGCGCGGTTGCCCCGCACCCAGGTGCGCGGTTGTGGGCGGGGTCGCAGGTGTGGGCTGGCGCACACCCGCGGCCCCGCCGCCTTGCTCAGCCGAGACCGGCCGCGGTTTCCAGTTCCCGCAGCAGGTCATCGGTGTCGGTGACCCGTTCGGACAGTCCGCGGCCGTGGAACCAGCCGGCGAGATTCGCGACGTCGCGGGCCAGGAATTCCCGGCCGCGCGGGTTCGCGATCACGTCGACCGCCTGGGGCAGGTCGATCACCATCAGGTGGCCTTGGTGCACCAGGAGGTTGTACGCGGACAGGTCGCCGTGCGCGAGGCCTTGTCCCGCCAGGAGTTCCAGCGCCGACACGGCCTGCTCCCACAGGTCGGCCAGCTCGTCCGGTTCGGGCCGCAGCTGCGCCAGCCGGGGCGCGGCGGTGCCGTCCGGTTCGCCGAGGAATTCCAGCAGGATCTCGGTGCCGTGCCGCTGCACCGGATACGGCACCGGCGCGCCGATCGTCCACAAGCGACTGAGGACGGCGAACTCCGCCACCGCCCACTGTTCGGCGATCAGGTTGCGGCCGAACGAGGTGCGCCCGGCCATCGCGCGCATCTCGCGGGACCGGCGCATCCGCCTGCCCTCGAGGTAACCCGCGTCGCGGTGGAACAGCTTGTGCTCGTCTGAGCGGTATCGCTTGGCCGCCAGCAGGACTCCGTCCTCTCCGGGAAGGTTGCGGCGCAGCAGGTGCACGTCCGCTTCCTTGCCGGTCTTGAGCACGCCGAGGTCGGTGTCGACCGCGGCGAGTTCGGTGACCACCCAGTCCGGCCGCGGATGCGGGGCCCTGGTCGGCGTCGTCCCAGCTGGTCCATCGGTCGGCGCCGTCGGGGAGTTCGGTTTCGGTGTAGGCGTCTTCGCGAAGCTGGGCGAGACGGACTCGCTCGGCTTCGGTGAGCCGTCCCCGGCGGGCGGGGGCGGGCTGGTCGTCGTAACGGGGGCGACGGCGCGTCCGGCGGTCGGAGTAGTCGGAGGCGTCGGAAAATTCGTCGAAGTCGTGCTCGCGCACTGGTGGGTTCTCCTAGCTCAGGGTGCCCACCGGGCGAGCGCGTGCTCTAGCCGAGGCGGGCGGGCGGAAGAGGGCAGGACAGCGCCCGGACAATCTCCACGACGCACCTTCCCTTTTCTTCCGGCAGCCGACGGCATCCCGCCGGACGGCGACTACCTTTGCCGCCCGCGTTGAACTCGCGCAACCGATTTATTTCGCGTCTCCTGCCTGCGATGTTGGCCGGGGGT
>NZ_GG657746.1:1756013-1757948 GCF_000158875.1 Streptomyces sp. AA4
TGCAGGTAGTACAGGTCGATGTGGTCGAGGCCGAGCCGCTGCAGCGAGGCGTCGCAGGCTTGGCGCACGTACGCGGCGTCGCCCCGGACCTGGGTCGGTTCGCCGAGGCGGTTCGCGATACCGAACTTCGTGGCCAGCACGACCTCGTCGCGGCGATCGGCGATCGCGCGGCCGATCAGTTCCTCGTTGTGGCCGGAGCCGTAGAAGTCGGAGGTGTCGAGGAAGTTCACCCCGAGGTCGACGGCGTGGCGCAGCGTCTCGATCGACTGCGCGTCGTCGGACGCGCCGTAGCCGTGGCTCATTCCCATGCAGCCCAAGCCTTGGGCGGACACGGTGAGCCCGCCGAGGTTCCGGGTCGGGACGTCGGTCATCATCGCTCCTTCTGCGCCGGATGTTGTCTTCGCCGACGCTAAGACCTGGAGTGCGCTCCGGGTCAAGCATTAGGCTCGCGGCGGTGGACTACGACGCGGTGATCGTGGGCGGCGGGCACAACGGACTCGTCGCGGCTGCCTATCTGGCCCGGGCCGGACGGTCGGTGCTGGTGCTGGAACGGCGCGCGGAGATCGGCGGCGCGGCGGTGTCGTTCCGTGCTTTCCCTGGGGTGGACGTCCGGCTCTCGCGCTATTCGTACCTGGTCAGCCTGCTGCCGAAGCGGATCATGACCGAACTGGGGCTGGGCGTCCAGTTGCGGAGGCGGCGGATGTCGTCGTACACCCCGGTCGGCGACACGGGTCTCCTTGTCGACACGGGCGACGGCGAGCGGACCAGCGCGTCGTTTCGCGCGGTTACCGGGTCCACAAAGGACTATGCGGCGTGGCAACGGTTTTACGCCTCGGCGGCGCGGGTGGCGAAGGCGACTTTCGATTCGTTGACCGAGCCGTTGCCGACACGTGCGGAGTTGCGGGAACGGATTGGCGACGACGAGGCGTGGGGGACGTTTTTCGAGCGGCCGGTGGGGGAAACGCTGCGTGAGTTGTTCGATGACGACGTTGTGCGTGGGGTTGTGCTCACTGACGGGCTAATCGGTACTTGCGCTTCTGCGGATGACGAGGAGTTGCGGCAGAACCGTTGCCTGCTTTACCACCTCATCGGTAATGGGACTGGGGACTGGGATGTTCCGGTCGGTGGCATGGGGGCGGTGACCGATGCGCTCGCGGATGTTGCCCGGCGTGCTGGGGCGCAGTTGGTCACCGGCGCGGAGGTGCTAGGCGTGACGCCGGATGGCGAAGTTCGTTACCGCGCTGGGGATGCGGAGCGGGTGGTGGTTGGTGGGCGGGTGTTGGCTAATGTCTCGCCGCGCACGCTTTCCCGGTTGCTCGGTGAGGAGCCTGTCGAGGAGCCGGAGGGGGCGCAGTTGAAGGTGAACATGGTGTTGCGGCGGCTGCCTCGGTTGCGGGATGCCGGGGTTGATCCGCGTGATGCGTTCGGCGGGACTTTTCATGTCAACGAATCTTTTGCTCAGCTCGAAACTGCTTATCGGGAGGCGGCGGCTGGGCGGATTCCAGCGGTGCCGCCGTGTGAGATTTACTGTCATTCGTTGACTGATCCGTCGATTCTCGGGCCGGCTGAGCGGGCGGCTGGGGTGCAGACGTTGACGTTGTTTGGGCTGCATATGCCTGCTCGGCTTTTCGAGGCGGATAACGACGGGGCGCGGGCGGAGGCGTTGCGGGCGACGTTGGCTTCGTTGAACAGTGTGCTGGCGGAGCCGATTGAGGGGTGTCTGTTGCTGGATGGGGGCGGGGAGCCTTGTGTTGAGGCTAAAACTCCGTTGGATTTGGAGGTGGAGTTGGGGTTGCCTCGGGGGCATATTTTTCATCGGGATTTGTCTTGGCCGTATGGGGAGGGGGCGGCGGCCGGGACGTGGGGGGTGGAGACGGGGTTCGAGAGGGTGTTGTTGTGTGGGGCTGGGGCGGTTCGCGGGGGCGGGGTTAGCGG
>NZ_GG657746.1:1758072-1813212 GCF_000158875.1 Streptomyces sp. AA4
CAAGCACCCCCGAACCGCAGGGCGGCTTTGTATCGGGGTTGGGGGAGGGGTGGGTGCCCCCGGGGGTTGGGTGCAGTGGTGGCTGTTGGGTGGTGTTTAGTCCGTCAGTAGTTCTAGGGCGTGGTCGCCTGTGCGTTCTACTGTCAGGCCTGCTTTGGTGATTACGCGTACTAGCTGGTCCACAGTGGACGGTTCGGCTCTCGAGGTGGCCAGCACTGCGGCCAGGCGGCCTTTGTAGGCCTTGTTGAAGTGGCTCACTGTGGTGCGGTTGCCGTTGGCGTCTTCGGTTACTACGCGGACGGTCACCGCGTCGGAGCGCAGTTTTGCGAAGGCGGCGTACGTGCCCGAGCGGAGGTCTACTAGCAGGCCTTCCGCGTCGCGCAGTACTGGTTCCAGGACCGGTTTCCACAGGCCTCGTACCGTGCCCAGTGCGGGTACCGTGTTGCCGCCCGAGAGGCGGTACGCGGGGATGGGGTCGGTTGCCGCTACGACGCCGAACAGGGACGACGTGACGGCCAGGCGTTGCTGTGCTTTGGCCAGTCCGGCGCGGGTGAAGCTCTTGACGTCCAGCGCGTCGTAGAGGACGCCGGTGTAGCGGCGCAGCGCGGGCATCGTCGGGGAGGTCCAGAGCTGGGCGTTGCGGGCGACCTCGTCGGCTTGGCGGGCGGAGATGCCCAGTGCGGCGAGGCTCGCGGGGACGTCCGCCGCCAGTTCCACCAGGGCGTCGGCCAGTTTGGCGCGTACTGGGTTCAGCTCTGGGAACGACAGGGCGTCCAGGTCCAGGGGCGCGCCTTTGCCGCCGTCGGCCTTGGTTTCTGAAGGGGGGAGGAGCACCAGCACCCCCGGAGCGTAACCGCCCGGTAATCCAGGTGCGGCGGCCGTGTGTCGCTCCCTACCCTGGCCTGCATGGAACTCACCTGGCGCCCGCTCTCGCTCGCTGACGTCGAGGCCGTCACCCGGCTCTGCACTGCCGCGGAGGAAGCCGACCGCACGGGCGATCATTGGGACGAGGGGGACGTGCGCCAGGAGTTGTCCGGCCCGTCGGTCGACCTGCCCGGCGCGAGCATCGGTGCGTGGGACGGGTCCCGGCTGGCGAGCTACGCCCTGGTCATCCCGCGCGACGCCGCCGACCCGGTGCATCAGCCGCACGTGGCGGCGCTGACTGATCCGGAGTATCGGACCGACGAGGTCGCTTCGGCGCTGACCGAGTGGCTCGTGCGCACGGCACGCAGCGTCCACGCCCGGCATTTCCCGGACGCGAAGCTCGAACTCCACGCTGGCGCGCACGAGAACGAGCAGTGGTACCGCTCGCTCCTCGAACGCGGCGGGTTCAAGCAGGAACGGACCTTCGTGGAGATGCGCGCGGACCTGACCTCGCTGCCGCCCGCTCCGCCGCTCCCGGGCGACCTTCCGCTGGCCGCCTGCGAGAAGCGCTACGACGCCCTCGTGCTCGACGCGCGCAACGCGGCCTTCGCCGGCCACTGGGGCAGCACGTGGCTCTCCGCCGACCAGTGGGAGCACCGGTTCCGCAACAACAAGGACTTCCAGCCTGACCTGTCGTTCCTCCTCCTTTCCCCGGAGCGCGACCGGGTGGTGGCGTTCGTGATGTCGTCGTTCTACGAGGCCGATGCGCTGGCGACTGGAGTGCGGGAGCTGCACGTCAACTACGTCGGCACCTTGGCGGAGGCCCGCGGGCGCGGCCTGGCGTCGGCGCTGCTGGCGCACACCCTCGAAGCCGGTCGCGCGGCCGGCTTCGAGACGTCGTCGTTGTCCGTGGATGTGGACAACACCCACCGAGCGCTCGCGGTGTACGAGCGGTGCGGGTATCGGACTGCTGACCGGAGCTACGGGTACGTGCTTCCGCTCAACTGACCGCCGGGGGTCGGGGCGGCGAGCAGGCGCTGCCCCGACGACAGTTCCCCGTCGCCGGAGCGCACCGGCCGCCGCGTTCGCCATTCAGTTGCGTGCGCCGCTGCTTGCGTCGGCCACCGCTCACTCCATCCTCAATGCGCCCCCTTCGCGGACACGCAGAACACGTTCCCCTCCGGATCCTCCAGCACCGTCCACTCCAGCCCGGGGACCGAATGGTTCCCCAGCTCCGCCGCGCCCAGCTCCACGAGCCGCCGGACCTCCGCCGCCCGGTCGTCCGCTCCGAAGTCCACGTGGACGCGGTTCTTCCCGCTCCGGGGCTCCGGCACCCGCTGCAACCCCAGCCGCGGCACGCCCGGCCCGGGGCTCTCCAGCATCACGAACTCGCCGTAGTCCGCGGCCACCGGAACGCCCAGCGCCGCCGTCCAGAATTCCGCCAGCCGCCGCGGCTCGGCGCAGTCGACGGTGATCATGCCCATCTCCAAACCCATGCCCGCACGCTAACCGCGACCACCGACAAAAACTGCGCCCGCCGATAACCCGCATGCGTCGAGGCCGGGGGGTTGACTACTCTGTGCGAAACGTCTAAGGCCCGCTCAGCGCAGGGAGTTCCCAGTGATCACCAGGATGTCGTCGTTGTTCCTCCGCACGCTGCGCGAGGATCCGGCGGACGCCGAAGTGCCCAGCCACCGGCTGCTGGTGCGCGCCGGCTACGTTCGCCGGGTCGCCCCGGGTGGTTACTCGTGGCTGCCGCTCGGCCTGCGCGTGCTGCGCCGCGTCGAGGAGGTCGTGCGCGAGGAGATGAACGCGATCGGCGCGCAGGAGATCCAGTTCCCCGCGCTGCTGCCCCGCGAACCCTACGAGGCCACCAACCGCTGGACCGAGTACGGCGACAACCTCTTCCGCCTCAAGGACCGCAAGGGAGCCGACTACCTCCTCGGCCCGACCCACGAGGAGCTGTTCGCGCTCACCGTGAAGGGCGAGTACAGCTCCTACAAGGACTTCCCGGTCACGCTGTACCAAATCCAGACCAAGTACCGCGACGAGGCGCGCCCCCGCGCGGGCATCCTGCGCGGCCGCGAGTTCGTCATGAAGGACTCCTACTCCTTCGACCTCGACGACGAGGGCCTCGAGCGCTCCTACCAGGCCCACCGCGACGCCTACATCAAGCTGTTCGACCGCCTCGGCATCGAGTACGTCATCGTCGCCGCCACGTCCGGCGCGATGGGCGGCTCCGCGTCCGAGGAATTCCTGGCCGTCGCGGAGAACGGCGAGGACACGTTCGTCCGCAGCACCGAATCGGGTTACGCGGCGAACGTCGAGGCCGTGGTCACGCCCGCGCCCGCCGCGCGTCCGATCGAGGGGCTGCCCGAGGCGCAGGTCCACCACACCCCGAACACGCCGACCATCGAGACCCTCGTCGCGTTCTTCAACGCCGCCGGCCTCGGCCGCGAGTTCACCGCGGCGGACACGCTGAAGAACGTCCTGGTCAAGACGCGCCAGCCGGGCGCGAAGGAATGGGAACTGCTCGGCATCGGCGTCCCGGGCGACCGCGAGGTGGACTTCAAGCGCCTCGAAGCCGCGCTCGAACCCGCCGAGGTGGAGCTGCTCGAGGAAGCCGACTTCGCGAAGAACCCGTTCCTCGTCAAGGGCTACATCGGCCCGAAGGCACTGCAGGAGAACGGGGTCCGCTACCTCGTCGACCCGCGCGTGGTCGAGGGCACGGCCTGGCTGACCGGAGCCGACCAGCGCGACCACCACGTGCTCGACCTGGTCGTCGGCCGCGATTTCACCCCGGACGGCACCATCGAGGCCGCCGAGGTCCGCGAGGGCGACGCGTCGCCGGACGGGCACGGCACGCTCGTCGCCGCGCGCGGCATCGAGATCGGGCACATCTTCCAGCTCGGCCGCAAGTACACCGACGCCTTCGAGGTCGACGCGCTCGGCCCGGACTCCAAGCCGGTCCGGATCACCATGGGCTCCTACGGCGTCGGCGTCTCCCGCCTGGTCGCCGTGCTCGCCGAGCAGAACCACGACGAGCAGGGTCTCGTGTGGCCGCGCGAGGTGTCGCCGTTCGACGTGCACGTGGTCATCGCGGGCAAGGACGAGACGGTGCGCGAGGGCGCGGAGAAGCTCGCCGCCGAACTCGACGCCGCCGGTCTCGAAATCATCCTCGACGACCGCAAGGCCACCCCGGGCGTGAAGTTCGCCGACGCGGAGCTGGTCGGCGTCCCGACGATCCTCGTCGTCGGCCGCGGCCTCGCGAACGGGCTGGTCGAGGTCAAGGACCGGCGCACCGGCGAACGCGAGGAAATCGCCGTCGATTCGGTGGTCGACCACCTCGCGAAGCTCGTCCGCGGCTGAAGCCGGTGGGCTGGTTCGGCCGCAAACGCCGCGACGACGGCGGGTACCAGGACAACGCCGCGCTGAGCGGCTTCGGCGGGTACCAGCCGTCCGACGCGCCGAAGTTCCCGAGCGCCGGGTACGGGAAAACCGACCCGGCGCCGGGACCGGCCGAACCAGCCCAGCAACCGTCTGAACCGGACCCGCCGCGGCAGTCCCGCACCCCGGCCCAGCCGCCGCGGGGAACGCCCCGCAAGGTCAACCTCCGCCTGGTCAAGGCGGTCCCGATCGTCATCCTGATCGGGGTGTTCGGCTACAACGTCTTCTCCGCCAAGAGCCACCGTTCCGCCAGCACGGACGACACCCCGCGCGCCCCGTACACCTACCAGCCGGAACCCCGCGTCGTCGTGCCGCCGGTGGTCCCGGGATGGCAGTCCGTGGCAGGCAAAGACGGCAGTTACGCGTACGACGTGCCGCCGTCCTGGGAGCCCGCGCCGACCACGCTGCACGGCTGGGACGCGGCCGCCGGATCGCCCGGTATCAACCTCTCCACCAGCGCGTTCCTCGGTCAGCACACCTGCAAGGAAGACCCGGTCGGCCAGATCGGCGGCGCCGGCTTCACCACCGAGAAGACCGGCGACGCCGCCGAAGCCGCTCGCAAGGCCGTCACGGATCTGGGCATCAGCGCGTACACCGGCGAAGGCGCTCCGCCCGCGAAGGTGACGCCTGGTGCGCCGGAGAAGACCGAAGTCAAGAACGACAGCCGGGCGGGCACGCTGGTAATCGCCGAGGTGACCCCGAGCAACGCCCCGTGCCAGCCGAAGAGCGTGCTGGTTGGGGCGCTCGCGCTCGGCGCGGGCGAGAAGTCAGCCGTGCTGGTCGCGTACTCCGAACAAGGCCGCCCGGGATCCGCGTCCCGGGACGACCTCGTCCGGATTCTGCACAGTTACCGCGCCGTCCCGGCCGCGGACCGGTCCACGACCACGCCGCCGCCGACCACGCGCTGACGTCGCAGCGCCAGCTTCGCGAAGTCCATCAGGCCGGCGTTCGGCAGGTACGCGCGGCTGAGCGCGATCCCGATCCGCGGCAGATCGGCTTCGTCGCGGTAAGCGAGGTACAGCGGCTCGTGCCGCGGCTGGAACTTCGCCTTGAACGCGTGCAGGGAACGGAATCCGTAGTACGGCTCCATCATCGAACCCAGTGCGTCCAGCATCCGGTCGACCATCTGCCGCGGAGTGCTGTCGTTGCTGCGGACCAGCGGCGCGCCCGAGAGCGACACGAACTTCGCGCCTTCCTCGCGGAACGCCAGGCAGGTCGAGGCGATCAGGAACTCCATCACCGGCCGGAATCCGCCCGCGCGACGGCGCATCACGTCGAGCGTCCAGCCGCCGACCTCGCCGGCCCCGGTGTGCACCGGCAGCCACGACGTCACGCCGTGCACCGTGCCGTCCGCGTCGACCGCGAGCCCGACCCGCGTCGCCGGGTCCATCGCCTGGTCCACGCCGCCGAGCGTGAAGCCCATTTCCGGCAGGCCCTTGTCGCAGATCCACTCCTCGGACAGCGCGCGCACCTGTTCCCGGATCGACCACGGCTGTTCGGCCAGCCGCACCAGCCGGAACTCGATCCCGTCCTTCTTCGCGCGGTTCAGCGCGGTCCGCACGTCCTGCCACGCCTTGCCGCGGAATTCGAGGTTTTCCAAGTCCACCAACGTGTCCTCGGCGACCTGCACGTGCTGCCAGCCCAGTTCCTTGGTCTGCGCGACGGTTCCCGCGGTCGCGGAGAACACGCACGGCACGAGCCCGGTGTTCTCGCACATCGCGGCGAATTCCCGCAGCGTGCGGTCGCTCGTCCCGTCCGGCGCGACCGGGTCGCCGAGTGCGACCGCGACGCCCGCGTGCCGCTGATACGCCAGGTACGACGCACCGTCCGAGGCGACGAAGTAGGTGTTCTGCGGCCAGGTCGTCATCCACGAGATGGTGCTGCCGCCGTTGCGGCCCAGCAGAAGCCGGGCGAAGGCCGGGTCCGGCCCGCCGCGGAACAGCTTGCGCCGCCTGCGCCGCGAGGGCACGCGGAACGCGCGCCGCGCGGAGATCAGCAGCACGAGTTCGACTGTCCACAAGAGATTGTCCACGATGAACAGCGGCGGGCTGCTGAGGTCGTAGTCCTCGCGGATGAGCTGCGTGATCGCGACCAGTCCGGCCAGCACCGCCATCTGCGACGCGGCGAGCACGCACAGCGCGATCGCGCACCGCCAGGCGAACCGCGAACCGCGGCGCAGCCCGTTGAGGATCGGCACCGCCACGATGCACAGCGGGAGAAGTTCGTTGCCGGACAACGAGATCGAGTCGGACGAGCCGAACGGGCCGTCGCCGGGGACCAGCCACATCACCACTTCGGCGACGACCAGCAGCACCAGCCCGGCCGAAGCGAGCAGCCGCCATTCGCGCAGCGACGGCTTGTTCGCGTTGCGCGCGGCCGGCCCGGCGAGCCGCCGGCCCAGCGGCAGCGCGAGAACGAGCGCGAAGAAGTGCACGAGATCGGCGAGCGTGCCGACGTAGACGATCGCGACCCCGGCGTACACGCAGAGCCCGGCCCGCAGGCGCAGCCGCCACGGCGTGCGCAGGGTCGCGCTGGTGATGGCGATCGCGGCGAGCGCGCCGCCGGAGAAGCCGACGTCGAGCGTGCCGGCGATCCGGTCGGCCCAGGCCCACCCGGAATTGCGGGAAAGTTCGAGGAATTGCACCGCGACGACCGTCGACACCAATTGCCCGCCGATGGTCACCGCCATCGCGCGCCGGGTGCCGAGGTGCCATTCGGCGAATCCGGCCATCAGCGCGAAACTGCCCGCCATCGGCAGGTAGAACCACGGGCGCAGGGCGTAGAAGGGGCCGGTGAACAGCGTCCACCAGCGGCCGTGCTCGAGCGAAGGAAGGCCGTAGGCGTAATAGTGGAAAGCGTGCTGGTGCTCGGCGGCGTGCCAGAGCGAACCGGTCGCGACCCCCACGATCAAAATGGCGAGCACGACAGTCGTCGTGAACGGAAGCCGGTTCCACACCACCGCCAGCCGCCCGCGTGCCTCTCCGGCCGTGAGGCCGGTTCCCCCCTGTGCGATCGTCATGGGGAAAGTTTGGCGCGGCGATCTTAAGCGGTCATCGGCCGTCGGACCTACTTCTCCCCCTAAGGGACTGCTACCCCAGGGGGACCCGACCCTGGCCCCAAGACTGACCCTCGGCCCCGGTCAGCGCTCTGACCAGGGAAGATGCGCTGGCATTCGGCCAATATGCGGCGTATCCGACCCGGAACAGGGGTTGACGCCAGAACTGCCCGAACGAGTGATCCCGGTCGCTCGCTCAGGGCAGTCCGAGCACCGCGGCGCGGACCGCGGAAAGATCGGCGAGGTCGGGCAAAACCAGGTGCGCGCCCGCGTCCGTCAATTGTTCGGCGGAAAACCGGCCGGTAGCAACGCCGATCGCGACCGCGCCGTACGCGAGCGCCGCCTCGATGTCGTGTGGCGTATCCCCGAGAATCACTACGGATTCGGCAGGAAATTTCGTGCCATGCTTCGTTTCCGCGGCTTTGACGGCGTACGGAACGAGATCCGCGCGATGCGGCGAAAGCGAGCCGTAGCCGCCGATCTCCAGATCGAGATGTTCGTCGAGTCCGAGCGCGGCGAGCTTGTGCAGCGAGATCTCCGGCAGGTTTCCGGTGATGAGGCTTTGCACGACGCCCTCGCGGCCGGCGAAGTCGGCGAGCACGGCCGCCGCGCCGTCGAGCGCCCGGCCTTCCGCGGGCAGCGTTTCCCGGGCGCGTTCGACGGCCGCGATCAGCTCCCGCCACATCCGCTGGATGGTTTCCTCGTCCGGTTCGATCCCGTGCAGGGCGAGCACGTCGGCGGTGATCGCGCGTTCGGTCCGGCCGCCGAAGTCCGGATGCGTGCGGAACTCCGCGCCGGTCGCCGCGGCGAGCGCGGCCCCGTACCAGCCGATGCCCAGCCCGGTGTAGTCGACGAGCGTGTGGTCGATGTCCCAGAGCACCAGCCGGTGCGAGCGAATGGCGGTCACGTCCGCGATGCTACGGCGGGATCAGCCGGTGAGGTAGCTGAAGCGGACCCGGCGGACGGGGTTGTCGACGTTCGTGTCCACCAGGCACACCGACTGCCAGGTACCGAGCAGCAGCACGCCGCCGAGCACCGGCACCGTCGCGTACGGCGGGAGGAACGCCGGGAGCACGTGGTCGCGGCCATGCCCGCCGGTGCCGTGCTGGTGGCGCCAGCGGTGGTCGCGGGGGAGCAGGTCGTCGAGCGCGGCGAGGAGGTCGTCGTCGCTGCCCGCGCCGGTTTCCAGCACCGCGAGCCCGGCCGTCGCGTGGGGCACCCACACGTGCAGCAGGCCGTCGGTGGCGTCGGCGTCGCGCAGGAACTTCTCGGCCTCCCGGGTCAGGTTGTGCACGACCGCGGCGTCGCCGGTGTGCACCTCGATCTCGGTGGAGTACATGCCGTCAGGGTAGGCGTCAGGAATCGAGATAGCGGAGCACGGCGAGGACGCGCCGGTTGTGCCCGTCCGACGGCGGCAGGCCGAGCTTGCCGAAAATGCTCGTCACGTACTTCTCGACCGAGCCCGCGGACAGGAACGCCTCCGCCGCGATCGCCGAGTTCGACCGGCCCTGCGCCATCAGCCCGAGGATCTCGCGTTCGCGCGGCGTCAGCTCGGCGAGCGGGCCGGCGTGGCCGGTGGTCGCGAACAGCTGGCGGACGACTTCCGGATCCAGCACCGTCTCCCCGGCGGCGACGCGTTCCAGCGCGGTAAGGAAGTCCGACACCTCGGCGACGCGGTCCTTCAGCAGGTAACCGACCGCGCCTGCTTCCCCGGCGAGGAGCTGCTTGGCGTAGTTGGTTTCGACGTATTGCGAGAAGACCAGAATCGCGCAGCCGGGTCGTTCGGCGCGCAGGTCTATCGCCGCGCGGAGGCCTTCGTCGGTGTGGGTCGGCGGCATCCGGATGTCCACAATGGACACGTCGGGCCGGTGCTCGCGGACGGCGGCGCGGAGGTCGTCGGCGTTCTTCACCGCCGCGACGACCTCGTGGCCGCGCAGGCCCAGCAGTTCGGCCAGGCCCTGGCGCAGGATGGCCGAGTCTTCCGCGATCACGATCCGCACGGTTTCCCCCTCATTTTCCCGAGTCTAGCGAGGCAGCGGGAGGGTCGCGGTGACGACGGTCGGGCCGCCGGCCGGACTCGACACGGTCAGTTCGCCGTCGGCCGGGCGGAGTCGTTCGGCGATCCCGGAGAGCCCGCCGCCGGGGATGATCGCGGCGCCGCCTTGGCCGTGGTCGACGACGGTGAGCCGCAGGGTGTCTTCGCGGTCTTCGACCAGGACTGTGCAGCGTCCGGCACCGTGTTTGGACGCGTTGGTCATGAGTTCGGCGGCGGCGAAGTACACGATGGTTTCCAGTGACGGGGGCGGGCGGCGGCTCAGCTCCACGGTGACTGTCGCGGAGAAATCGGCGGAACTGGCCAATGTGGACAGTGCGAGGCTCAGGCCTTTGTCCAGTGCCGCGGGGTGGATGCCGCGGGCCAGGTCGCGCAGTTCGGTGAGGGCTTGTTTGGCGTTGCTGTGGGCGGCGTCGACCAGGGTGCGGAGCTGGTCCAGGTTGACGGTGTCAGTGGCCAGTTCTTCCTTGGCCAGGCCCAGTTTCATGGCCATGGCGACCAATTGGGCTTGAGCGCCGTCGTGGAGGTCGCGTTCGATGCGGCGCAGTTGTTCGGCTGCTTCGTCGAGGGCGGTGGCGCGGGTTTCCTCGAGGAAGCGGACTCGTTCGCGGAGGTCGGGGTCGGCTGCGAGGGTGCGGAGGAGGAAGCGGTCCGCGTTGGCGATCTGGTGCACGACGGCGGGCCAGGCGGTCAGGATCAGGACGCCGGTGAGGCACCAGCCCAGGGTGCCGATCCAGGTCGGGCTCTGGATGTTGAAGACCGGCAGGCCGTGGTCGCGCCGGGCGGCGAGGAGCCAGGTGAGCGGGTAGGTGAAGGAGGCCAGGCCGTAGAAGCCGAGTGCGCCGGCGCCGAGGAAGGCGACCAGGCCGAAGGGGAGGCGGAGCAGGAGGTAGGCGACTGAGCGCCAGGCCGCGCGGTCGCCGAGGCGGGCGGTCAGCCAGTTCCAGAGGCCGGGTTTCAGCTCGGTTCTCGGCGGGGGCGGCAGGGCGAGGGCGAGGAATTTCGCGGCCAGGCGGCGGTGGATGCTTCCGGCGAGCCTCGCTCCGCGGAGGACGGCGATGAGGAGGCCGATGCCGAAGAGGACCGGGGTGAGGGCCAGGCCCAGGGCGGTTCCGACGAGGAGGAGGACCAGGGAGAGGAGGGGGAGGAGGCCGGTGGTCGCCAGCCAGGCGGTTTCGGAGAGGGCTTGGCGCGGGGTGGGAGGCCAGAGGGTTCTGGGGGTCATGGGGTGACCTGGGGGGTGTTGCTGGGTGGGGGGCTTGGGCGGGTCACCTGGTCGAGTTTGCCGTCGGGGCGGGGTGGGGGGTAGCCGGGTGGCTGGGGTGGTGGTGTGGGGGATAGCCCTACCTCGTCGCCCTGGGGGGCGACATTGCCGTCGTCTTTGGTTGCGTGGGGCACCCCGAATTTTGATTGTGCTGACGGTTCGGGGGTGCTTGTCAAGGCGGGAAAGATGCCTTGACAAGCACCCCCGAACCGCAGGGCGGCTTTGTATCGGGGTTGGGGGAGGGGTGGGTGCCCCCGGGGGTTGGGTGTGGCGGCTGCGGTTTTTTCGCGGGTTGGGTGGTGCGTTGTTTGGGTGCGGCGGTGGCGGTTGTTGCGCGGCTTGGGTGCGTGGGGGCTTGGGGGTTGCGGCGTGCGGTTAGCGCCCCAATGTGGCATTGGGTGCGTGGGATGCACCCAATGTGGCGTTGGGTGCGTGGGATGCACCCAATGTGGCGTTGGGTGCGTGGGATGCACCCAATGTGGCGTTGGGTGCGTGGGATGCACCCAATGTGGCGTTGGGTGCGTGGGATGCACCCAATGTGGCGTTGGGTGCGTGGGATGCACCCAATGTGGCGTTGGGTGCGTGGGACGCAACCAATGTGGCATTGGGGGCGTGGGCGTTGCTGCGGTGGGACGGGCGTGAGGGGAACCCTGAGGGACTCAGAGTCCCGTAGGGTTCCCCTCACGGACTAGCCGGGCTGGCGACGCGTCAGTCTGTCTCGTTGCTGGGGTCCAGGCGGGCGTCGTCTTCTTTGGCGCGTTGGGCTGCTTCGCGCATTTCGATCATGTCCGTGAACCAGTCGCCCGTTTCGCGGGCTATGTCGCGGACCGCGCCGGTGATTATCGTGGCGATGTTGCCGATGTGGGTGGCTGCTGACTCCGTCAGCTCCTGCACGGTGTCCTTGCCACTTTCGAATGGGCCGACCATGGGCTTCCTCAGGCTGCTCGGAGTTGCCGTTCCGGGTCCACGGTAGCGGTCGGGGCCGGTTTTCCGGGGAGGGCCAGCCGCACGATTTTCTTCGCTACCGACCACAGTTGCTTGCGCAACGGGCCCGTGTTGTATGGCAGGCCGTAGCGTTCGCAGATTTCCCGCACCTCGTCCGCGATCTGCGGGTAGCGGCGGGCGGGCAGGTCCGGGAACAGGTGGTGTTCGATCTGGTGCGACAGGTTCCCCGACAAAATATGGAACAGCGGGCCGCCGGTGATGTTCGCCGAGCCCAGGATCTGGCGCAGGTACCACTGGCCGCGCGATTCGTTCTCGGTCTCTTCCTCGGTGAAGCTTTCGACGTCCGCCGGGAAGTGGCCGCAGAAGATGATCGAGAACGCCCACAGGTTGCGGACCAGGTTGGCGCTCGCGTTGCCCAGGAACGTCAGCGGCGCGAGCGGGCCGGTGAGCAGCGGGAACAGGACATAGTCCTTGCCGATCTGGCGCGACGCCTTGCGGACGATCCGGCGCAGCACCGGCACGTTCTCCGCCCACGTTCGCTCGCCCTTCACGACCCGCTCGACCTCCAGGTCGTGCAGCATCACGCCCCACTGGAACAGCAGCGCGAGCAGCGTCGCGTACACCGGGTTGCCCAGGTAGTACGGATGCCACTTCTGCGCCGGGTCCATCCGGAGGATTCCGTAGCCGACGTCGCGGTCCTTGTCGACGATGTTGGTGTACGTGTGGTGGATGTAGTTGTGCGAATGCCGCCAGTTCTCCGCCGGCGCGACGGTGTCCCATTCGAACCGCTGCGAGCTCAGCTCCGGGATGCGCGTCCAGTCGTACTGGCCGTGCATCACGTTGTGGCCGATCTCCATGTTGTCGAGAATCTTCGCCGCGGACAGCGCCGCGACGCCGGCCAGCCACGCGGGCGGCAGGAAGCCGGCGAACAGCAGGCCGCGGCCGGTCACCTCCAGCGCGCGCTGGGTTTTGATGATCTTGCGGATGTACTCGAGGTCCTCCTCGCCGAGGTCGTCGACGATCCGCTGGCGCAGCGCGTCGAGCTCCCGGCCGAATTCCTCGACCTGTTCGGGGGTCAGGCGGTCCTGCAAACCGGTCATGCTGCATACCTCCGGTGGTCAGGCGTCGATTTCGACGTCCCCGACGGGGACGCTGACGCAGAGCTGGATTTCTTCGTTCTCCTCGCCGGAGACCTCGCCGGTGCGGGCGTTGCGGACGCGTCCGGCGGTTTTGAGCTGCGTGCACGAGAAGCAGATGCCCATCCGGCACCCGTGCTCCGGCGTCAGGCCCGCGTCCTCGGCCTGTTCGAGCAGCGGCTTGCCGGAGTTGTCGCACTCCTTGCCACTGCGGGCGAAGCGCACCCGGCCCTCGGCGGCCTCCTCGGCGAAGGTCAACGGTGCCGCGGTGAACTCTTCGGTGTGCAGTCGTTCACTCAACCCTTCGTTTTCGAAGAGTTCGCGGGCGGCGGCCATCAGCGGAGCCGGACCGCAGAGGAACGTCTCCGCCTCGCGGAACCACGGCGCGGCCTTCTCCAGGTGCTCGACGGAGAACAGGCCGTGCAGGTCGCCGCCGCGGCGGGCGTGGGTGTGGGCGTGGACCACTCGGAAACCCGGGTGCCGGGCGGCGAGTTCGGCGAGTTCCTCCCGGTAGAGCGCGTCCGCGGGGGTGTTCGAGTAGTGCAGGAACACGATCTCGCCGGGGTGTCCCTCGGCGACGAGCGTCCGGGCCATCGCGAGCACCGGCGTGATCCCGCTGCCGCCGCTCATCAGCACGATCCGGTCCGGGCGCGGCGACGGCAGGGTGAATTCGCCGTCCGCCGGCGAAAGCCCGACCACCGCGCCGACAGCGGTGTCCTGCAGATGCCGCGAGACCAGGCCCTTCGGGTCGGCTTTCACGGTGAATTCCAGGTCGCCGCTGCCCTGCGCGCCGCACGGCGAGTAGCAGCGGGTCCGGCGCACGCCGTCGATCTCCACCTGCATCCGCACGTACTGGCCGGCGCGGAAGCCCTGCCACGCCCGGCTCGGACGCACCGTGAAGGTGACGGTGTCCGGCGTCTGATGCCGCACGGCGGTGACGCGGCCGCGGATCTCGCGCCGCACCAGCATCGGGTCGACCAGTTCGAGGTACCGGTCCGCGCCGTGCGGGGTGAGCAGCGCCTCGGCGAGCGAGACGAGCCCGCGCACGCGGCGCGGGAGCAGTGCGGTCATCACCCCTCCAGAAGTTGAGTGCACAGTCGTACACTGACTAGTGTGGGGGCAAGGCCGGGGGGCCTGTCAACGCGGAAGCGAGGTGATGTGACGTGGGCCATGCGGCGATCGCCAGTACGCTGCTCGACGTGTCCGCAGCCGAGGAGCCGGCCGGCCCGGTGAGCCGGCAGGAGCGCAAACAGCGCACCCGTCAGGCGCTGCTCGACGCGGCGCTCGACCTGCTCGCCGACCGGAGTTTCGCCAGCCTTTCGCTGCGCGAGGTCGCGAAGGGCGCGGGCATCGTGCCGACGGCGTTCTACCGGCATTTCTCCTCGATGGAGGAACTGGGCGTCGCGCTGGTCGAGGAGACCACGCGCACGCTGCGCGGCCTGCTTCGCGGCGCGCGCACCGAGCAGAGCGGCTACGGCGGGATGATCCGGGCTTCGGTGCACACGCTGCACCGGCACGTCCGCGAGCACGAGGACCACTTCCGGTTCGTCACGCGCGAGCGCTACTCCGGGCCCGGCGCGGTGTCCCGGGCGATCGCGGTCGAGATGCGGATGTTCTCCAGCGACCTGGCGCTGGACCTGGCGCGCTTCGACCCGCTGCGCACCTGGCCCACCGAGGACCTGCACGTGCTGGCCGACCTCATCGTCACCGCGATGCTCGGCACGGTCGCCGAACTGCTCGACATCCGTCCCGGCGACACCGCCGCCGACGAGCGCACGTTGGTCGCGGCGGAAAAACGGCTCCGGATGATTCTGCTCGGGGTGCCGCACTGGCAGCCTTAGCGACATGGCCTATCTGCACCTGACCGCGATCATCGTCGACGACTACGACGAGGCGATCGACTTCTTCACCCGCGCGCTGGGTTTCGACCTGGTCGAGGACTCGCCGTCGCTCACCAACGACGGCCGCCCCAAACGGTGGGTGGTCGTCCGTCCGCCCGGCGGCGAAACCGGCCTCCTCCTCGCGCGGGCCGACGGCGAGCGGCAAGCGCGTGCGGTCGGCGACCAGCACGCCGGTCGCGTCGGGTTTTTCCTGCGGGTGGACGATTTCGCGGCGAGTTATCAGCGGATGCGCGACGCGGGGGTCGAGTTCCTCGGCGAACCGCGGACCGAGCCGTACGGCCAGGTCGTCGTGTTCCGGGACATCGCGGGCAACCGCTGGGACCTGCTCGGACCGGCCGCGTCCTGAGCCTGCTCTACGATCCCGAAGTCCAGCAGATCGTGGAGGAACGTTATGCCGAGCGGGTCGGAAGTCCGAGCCGAGTTCGCCGACCCAGCCGAAAACCTGGCGTTCGACGAAGCACTGCTGCGCGAGGGTCCGACCGAGCCGGTGGTGTGGCTGTGGCGCAACCCGGTGTGCGTCGTGGTCGGCCGGGGACAGCGGATCGCGCGCGAAGTCCGCGTGGACGAATGCGCTCGCGACGGCGTTCCGGTGCTGCGGCGAGCCAGCGGCGGCGGCACGGTGTTCCACGACCCGGGCAATCTCAACGTGACGCTCGTGCTGCCCGGCCCCTCGCCGCGTCCGCTGGAAATGCTCGGCCTGGTGATGTCCGCCGCAGTAGAGAAACTCGGTCTCCCCGCCCGGATCGGCGACCGCGGGATCTTCGTCGGCGACGCGAAACTGTGCGGCTTCGCGGTGTTCCGGACCAAAGACGTGCTGCTGGCGCATTCGACGCTGCTGGTCGACACCGATGCCGCTCGCGTCGGCGCGTATCTCACCGGTCCGCCGCCGGACCCGAAGCCGCTGGACTCGCACCGGAGCAAGGTGGCGTCTTTGCTCGACCACGGCGTGCGGTTGCCGTTGGCGGAAGTGGAAGACACCGTCCGCGCGGCCGCGGCGGGACTCCTCGGTCCGCTTCCGCCGCGCGAACCGACGGCAGGAGAGTTGGAGCGGCAGCGAGCGTTGCTGTGGAGCCGCTACGAATATCCCGACTGGCACGCCGAGGGACGCCAACGTTCGTAATCGCCTTGTCCGGCAAGCACATCCGAGGCGGAAAGCCGTGAAGGCTCCCTACGGGAAGCGGATTCCCGCGAGGAGCCTTCACGGAACGGATCAGCTCTCCGAGGCGGAGAACAGCACCGGCGGCACCGCGCTGGCCGCACGGCGACGCGGCTTGGCCGGAGCCGGAGCGGTTGCCTTCGCGGGCGCCGCGGTCTTGACGGTCGCGGTCTTCGCCTTCGCGGCGGCAGGGGCCTTGACGGTCGCCGTCTTCGCCTTCGCGGCGGCGGGGGCCTTGACCGCGGCGGCCTTCGTCGCCTTGGGCGCGGGCTTGGCCGCCGCGGCGCTCGTCGACCTCGCTTTCGCGGTGGTCTTGGCTGCCGCGGACTTGGCCGGAGCCTTGCGCGCGGTCCCGGTCGCGCCACCCGTTCGGGCAGTCTTCTTCGCGGTGCCGGCGGCAGCGGTCTTCTTGCCAGCAACGGCTTTCGCGCCCTTGCCCGCCGCGACGGGCTTCTCCGCCGCGGGCTTGGCCTCGGCCTTCTTCGCCCCGGCGAGGAGCCGCGGCCGCAGCTTCCGCCCGCCGGTCCGGCGGCCCGCCTTGGCGTAGCGTTCCAGCAGCCGCCGGAGCGCCGCCGCGTTGCGGGCGCCGAGGTCGATGTCGTACTCGACGCCGTCCAGCGCGAACGCGACGGTCTCGGCCGCGCGTCCTCCGGTCAGGTCGTCCAGTGTGCGGACAGCAGTGTTCCTCGCCATGGGAGCCTCCCGTGCTCGATCGTGGTCGTGCGTGCAACCGGCACGGCGACGACCCGGATTTCGCGGTGCCGCCGGTTTCTTGCAGCTCTCGTACGAGAATAGCGGCAGGCTTGCGCGAACCTGCGCGGTGGTGTGCGCTGTGCGCATGGCAGCAGAGACTTTCGACGTCGTGGTCATCGGGGCGGGTCCGGTCGGGGAAGTGGCCGCCGAACGGGCCGCCAAGGGCGGGCTGAAGGTGGCCCTGGTCGAACACGAACGGTTCGGCGGCGAGTGCTCGTACTGGGCGTGCATCCCGAGCAAGGCGTTGCTGCGCCCGGGAAACCTGCTCGCCGCGGCCAAGCGGATGCCCGGCGTGCCGATCGGCGACGCGCTCGACGCCGAGAAGGTCCTCGCGCGCCGCGACTGGTTCACCGGCAAGGGCGACGACTCCGGCCAGGTCGAATGGGCCCGCGGCGCGGGGCTCGAACCCGTGCGCGGCTACGGCCGGATCACCGGCGAGCGCGAGGTCACGCTCGACGACGGCCGCGTTCTCGCCGCCCGGCACGCGGTGATCGTGTGCACCGGCAGCGTCCCGCGCACGCCGCGGATTCCGGGTCTGGACACCATCAAGCCGTGGGGTTCGCGGGAAGCGACGTCGGCGACGCAGGTGCCCGGACGGCTCGGCGTCCTCGGCGGCGGCGTGGTCGGCGTCGAAATGGCGCAGGCGTGGGCCCGGCTGGGCGCACAGGTCGACCTCGTGATCACCGGCGAACGGCCGCTGCCTCGCCTGCCGGAATTCGCCGGTGATCTGGTGCTGGACGGATTGCGCGAGGCGGGCGTTCGGGTGCACGTGAACTCGAGCTTGACCGAAGTGTCCAGTGTGGACGGTGGCACGCGGCTGAAACTGTCCGGCGGCGACGAGATCGTGGTCGACGAACTGCTGGTCGCCACCGGTCGCGCGCCCGCGACCAGTTCGATCGGCTTGGACGTGCTCGGCCTGCCGACCGACCGCGCGCTCGAGGTCGACGAAAGCGGCCGAGTGTCCGCTGTGGAGGGTGGCTGGCTGTACGCCGCGGGCGACGTCACCGGCCGGGCTTTGCTGACCCACCAGGGAAAATACGCCGCTCGCGTCGTCGGGGACTCGGTCGCCGCCCGCGCCCGCGGCGAGGAGATCTCGACCGAACCGTGGAGCCGCTACAGCGCGACCGCCGACCATCACGCGGTGCCGCAGGTCGTGTTCACCGACCCGGAGGTGACGTCGGTCGGCCTGACCGAGGCGCGCGACGGATCCGCGGACCGGGTGGTGGACATCGACATCGCGGTCGCCGGTTCCTCCCTGCACGCCGACGGATACCAGGGCAAAGCGCGGATGGTCGTCGACACCGAACGCGGGGTCGTGCTGGGGGTCACGTTCGTCGGCCAGGACGTGGCGGAACTGCTGCATTCCGCGACGATCGCGGTCGTCGGCGAAGTGCCGCTGGACCGGTTGTGGCACGCGGTCCCGGCGTTCCCGACGATCAGCGAGGTGTGGCTGCGGCTGCTGGAGGCTTACGGGCTCTGAGCTTGCTTTCCGGTAGCGTCGGGGCATGACCAGTGCCCCCGTTCCCGGCCGGCGTGAACGCAAGAAGGCGGCGACCCGCCAGGCGCTGGCCGACGCTGCCCTGCGGATGTTCCTGGAGCGGGGCTACGACCAGGTGACCGTGCGCGAGATCGCCGACGCCGCCGACGTGTCCACCACCACGCTGATGAAGCACTTCCCGACGAAGGAAGCCCTCGTTTTCGACCGGGAGCCGGAGGTGGACGAGGCGCTGGTCTCGGCGGTCCGCGACCGGCCGGAGGGCATGTCGGTGCTGGCGGCGCTCCGCGCGCATGTGCACGTCCGGGCGACGTCCGGCATCCGCGCGGAGGCCGAACCGTTGCTGCGCTTGGTGCGCGAGACGCCCGCGCTCGCCGAGTACTGGCACAAGATGTGGATGGGGCACGAGCATTCGCTGAGCCGGGTGATCGCCGAGGAGACCGGCGCGCCGGAGGGTGATCCGCGGTGTGCCGTGCTGGCCCATTTCGCGCTGGAGACGGCCGTGCTGGCGGATCGCTCGGACGATCCGCCAGCGATGGTCGACGTGGCGTTCGACCTGTTGGAGAACGGGTGGCAGTGAGCTGCCGGGCGCCGCGGCGGCAACCCGGGGCTCAGGAAGGCAGCGGCAAGTCGAGCGCGCCCTTCGCCGCGCGCACCAGCCCGGGATCGTCCGCAGTGGACGGTCCGGGCTGCCAGACCGCCTGCACGATCCGCACGCCCTTCCCGTCGATCTTGCTGGCGTAGGCGGCACCGTCGAACTGCGGCGGGCCGGACGGCCACTTGCCGGTTTCCGTGGCGACGTCCAGGATTCCGCCGCCACCTGGGTTGTCGGCGATCTGCTTGAGGCGATCGGCCTGTCCGGCGTCGGGGAACTCGACCACCGCGACGGTGACCGCGGCCGGCCGCCCGTCCACGAGCGCGGTATAGCTCGCGCGGCGAACCGCGGAGCAGCTGGTTTGCTGCAGGCTCGCTTGGACGTCCCCGAAAGCGTGCGACGCGCACTTCTGGTCGGCGCTGCTCGCCCGGGGTTCGAAGGTGAGAGTCGGGGCCGGTGGCGCGCTCGACGGGACGCTGCTGGGCGCCGGACTCGGAACGCTGCTCGGCGGCGCACTGCTGGCGGGCGGGGCGGCAGCGGTGTCCTCACCGCCGCTGGTCGCCACGACGATCGCCGACACCACCAGGACGACCAGCAGCACGATCGCCGCGATCGGCACCCACTTGACCGTCCGGGAGCCTGGTTGCCCCGGGTCGGCCGGGGTCGTCGGGCCAGTCGCGGCGGTGGCCGCCGCTCCGGTGGCCCCTGCTCCCATCCCGCCTGCGCCGGTCGTTGTTGTCCCTGTGCTGACTGCCGCGCCAGTGGGTGTTCCGGTTCCGGTGCTGGCTGTCCTGGCTCCCGTGCCCGTCGCGGCGAGGGGTGCCGGCGAGGGCGCACCGAGCGGCGGACTGCTCGGCCCGGGAACCGTCACGGGCACGACCGGCGGAACCGTCTCGCGTGGACGTCCGGCGGCCTGCGGCTTCGCCGGAGACGGCATCTTCTCGGTCGGCGCCTCGGGCGGATCAGCGGACTCGGTCGGCGCTTCGGACAGCGACTCCGGCTCGGTTGGCGGCGTCTCCGTTCGAGGCGGCCGCACCGCGATGATCTTCGGCCGCGGGGCCGGGGGAGCGGCGGGTTTCGGCGCGGCGGAAGGGGTGCTGGGGGGAGCAGCAGCCTTCGGTGCCGTGGTGCTGCCCGCACCGGGGAAGACGGGAAGCCCGGGGGTGTCTCCGGCACCCGCCGGAGTCGGCGCGACTGCGGTGTTGCCGGGACCGGCATCCGCGGTCGATTGTTCCGTGGGAGTCTGCGGTGCTGCGGGGTTGCTGGGGACGACATCCGCGGCCGACCGTCCCGTCGGGCTGGCGGTGGCGGCGGTGGATCCTGTGCTGGCGGCACCAGCCGGGCCGGAGCCGTCGGTGGGCTGGGCCGAATCGGAACTGTCGCTGGCCTGCTGGGCGGCGGAACCGGCGGCCGCGGCGGGGACGGAGGCCGCCGCAGCACCGAGCCCCGCGGATGCGGAGATCCCGGCCTTTCCCGGAGCTGTGCTCGACCAGCCGTTGGTTCCGGGAGCGGCAAGAGCTGGAGCGGCAGGCCCGGGTTGGGAGCCGTTTTGTGCCCCGGCGACCGCGGAACCGGGGTTCGCGGCGGCGGTGCCATCGCTCGTCGCGCCACCAGGCCCAGCCGCAGCCGCCCCAGCGCCAGGAGACCGAGGCCCCGGCGGAACGGGAACGTCGTCCGCGAACCGCACGAACCCCTCGCCGCGCAAAACCTCGTCCGAAAGCTCCGGCGCGTCCGGCGCCAGCGCCGCGATCAGCGCCCGCGCCTGGTCCACCGACCGGGGATGCCGCGCCGTGGCCAGGGAGACCGTCGCCGCCAGCATGGTTGTCGGCGTCGGGTGCAGGACGCGGACCGGGCCCGCGAGGTCGCCGGGCGGCTGGTCGACCGTCTCCACGTACGGGCCGACCGCCACGATCGTGCCGACCGGGCCGCCGCCGAGTTCCGCGATGCGACGTTCGCATTCCTGGGAAAGATCGAGCGCTTCGGTGGCCGGGTTGACGTCGTCGCCGTGCACGAGGGGCCAGCCGTCGGCCTTCCACGGGCCGCTCAGCGGGGCTTCGAGGCGCAGCGCCGGGTCGGGCAGGTCCACGCCGATCACGACGAGCACGCCCGCGGGCAGCACGACCACCGCCTCGACCGGACGGTCCCCGGTCGGGCGGGCGCCGACGAGCGCGACGCCGCCGATCACCGTGCTCCCCCGGCCGAGGGAGGCGAGCGCGGCCCGCACGTCCTCCGCGACGCGCGAGGGCTGCTGCCCGAGACGGACCAGTCGCACCGAAACTCTCCTGTCGAATCCGCAGCGTTTCCGGTGCACCACGCTAGCGTGCCGGGCCGCCGGAACCGTGCTCCGCGCCCTCGCGTCGGCGTGGCTCACCACAATGGGTCGTCCGCCGCGACTTGTGGTGTTCGTGTGGCCAAACAGCACGGTTGGGGTGCAGAATGTGCTACACAGGTCGGGAACTGCCGTGGAGGCTACGCAACCTGCGCAAGGTTCGAGAGGTCGTAGGGGAAGACGTCCCTCGTCGAACAAGCGGAGGTCAGCAGTGAGCACCCGTGGCAGCACCCGAGGCGTGGTGTACGTCCACTCGTCGCCGTCTGCGGTATGTCCGCACGTCGAGTGGGCGATTTCGGGCACCCTTGGCGCCCGCGTCGAGCTGAAGTGGACGGCCCAGCCGGCCAGTCCGGGACAGCTCCGGGCCGAATGCAGCTGGAGCGCGCCCGCGGGAACCGCGGGCAAACTCGCCGCCGCGCTCAAGGCGTGGCCGATGGTGCGCTTCGAAATCACCGAGGAGCCCAGCGCGGGCGTCGACGGCGAGCGGTTCTGCTTCGCGCCCGGTCTCGGGCTCTGGCACGGCCGCACCAGCGCCAACGGCGACATCGTCGTGGGCGAGGACCAGCTGCGCGCGCTCGTCAGCATGACCCGCGGCGGCGAAACCCTCGCGCACAAACTCGACGAACTCCTCGCCGCGGCCTGGGACGAGGCGCTCGAGCCGTACCGGCACGCGGGCGACGGCGCCCCGGTCACCTGGCTGCACCAGGTCGGGTGAGCGGGGGCGGTACCCTCACCCGGGTGAGTGTTCACCCGGCCCCGCCGTCCCGTCAGCGGTGGTTGATCCCCGTGCTCGTGGTGGTGCTGTCCCTCACTGTCGCCGGGGGCCTGCTCGCCCGCGAGCTGTACCGCCGCCCCGATTCCCCGCGCGCGTCCGGCAACGAGGCGATGGCCCCGTCGGCCACGACCCGCGGCGGTTCGGCCGACAAATCCGGCGCGGTCGAGGTCGGGGCCACTCCGGACGCGCAGAACCACCCGCAGGACGACGCCGTCCGCGGCGTGCTGAAGGCGTATTTCACCGCGCTGAACCAGAAGGACTACGAGGCCTGGACCGAGACGGTCAGCGACGCGCGCCGCAGCAAGACGCCGGAAGCGGACTGGCACCGCAACTTCCAGTCCACGAAGGACGTCGACGTCCTGCTGTACCGCATCGAACCGGGCGCGCAGGGCACGCTGCGGGCGCTGGTCGCGTTCACCAGCACGCAGTCGCTCAACGAGGCCCCGGTCGACTTCCAGGAGAAGTGCATCCACTGGCGGCTGGTGCTGCCGATGAAGTACGAGCACGGTTCGTACCGGATCGACACCGTCGACGGGACGGCCACCGAGCACGACAAATGCTGAAGTCCTGAAACGCCGAAGGCCCCGCGGGAAGCTCCCGCGGGGCCTTCAGCGTGAAAAGGGTCCTCAGTTGGCCGGCGTGAACAGCAGCGCCGTGTTGTGCCCGCCGAAGCCGAACGAGTTGGACAGCGCCGCGGCGAGTTCGACCTTGCGGTTCTCCCCGGCCACGACGTCGAGCTGCACCTTCGGGTCCAGTTCGGTGAGGTTCAGCGTCGCGGGCACGACGCCCTCGTACAGCGCGAGAATCGTCGCGATGCCCTCGACCGCTCCGGCCCCGCCGACGAGGTGGCCGAGCGCGCCCTTAGGCGCGGTGACCACCGGGTGCTCGCCGATCGCCGCGCGGATCGCGGCCGCCTCGCCGATGTCGCCGACCACAGTGGACGTCGCGTGCGCGTTCACGTGGCCGATGTCCGAAGGGGACAGTCCGGCCATCGTCATCGCCGCGCGCATCGCCGCGATCTGCCCGATGCCCTCCGGGTGGTTGCCCGTGATGTGGTAGGCGTCGGAGGTCAGGCCGTAGCCGGCCAGCTTCGCGTAGATCCGCGCGCCGCGGGCCTTCGCGCGGTCCGCCCGCTCGAGCACGACGACGCCGGAGCCCTCGCCGAGCACGAAGCCGTCGCGGCTCACGTCGAAGGGACGCGACGCGGCCGCCGGGTCGTCGTTGCGCGTCGACACCGTGCGCGCCTGGGCGAAACCGGCGACGGTGATCGGGTGGATGCAGGCCTCGGAACCGCCCGCGACCACCACGTCGGCCCGTCCGGACCGGATCATCTCGAAGCCGTTGGCGATGCCCTCGGCCCCGGACGCGCACGCCGACGCGGGCGAGTGCACCCCGGCCCGGGCCTTCAGGTCGATGCCCACGTGCGCGGCCGGGCCGTTCGGCATCAGCATCGGCACGGTCAGCGGCGACACCTTGCGAAGACCCTGCTGGTGCAACAGATCGTTCTGGGTCAGCAGGGTCACCGGCCCGCCGACCCCGGTGCCGATCGAAACGCCGAGGCGTTCCGGTTCGACGTCCGTGTGCTCGTCGGTCTGCTCGGCGAACCCCGCGTCGGCCCAGGCCTGGCGGGCGGCGATGAGCGCCACCTGCTCGCACCGGTCGAGCCGGCGGGCCTGCACGCGGGGCAGGATGTCGGTCGGCTCGACGGCGAGCTGCGCCGCGATCCGCACCGGCAGGTCCAGCTCCTCCGCCCAGTCCGCCTCGATCGTGCGGATCCCGCTGCGGCCGGCCAGCAGACCGTCCCAGGTGGACGCGACGTCCCCGCCCAGCGGCGTGGTCGCGCCCATGCCGGTGATCACGACGTCGATGTTGCTCATGGGAGTCTCCCCAAGGTCGGCTCCGGACCGGGGCCCGGGTACGAAGAGGACTTACTTCGAGTTGGCGGACACGTAGTTCACCGCGTCGCCGACGGTCTTCAGGTTGGCCAGCTCGTCGTCCGGGATCTTGACGCCGAACTTGTCCTCGGCCTGCACGGCGATCTCGACCATCGACAGCGAGTCGATGTCCAGGTCGTCCACGAACGACTTCTCCTCGGTGACGTCGTCCTGAGCCACGCCGGCGACCTCTTCGACGATCTCGGCGAGGCCGGCGAGGATCTCAGTGTTGTCAGCCATCGGTGTTGTTCCCTTCTCGGTTCTTCTGCGGGTCCGCTCGCGGGCACGGCGCCCGCGGGGGAAGTATCGCTCAGGGCAGGACGAACGCCTGCGCGGCATAGGAAAGCCCGGCTCCGAAGCCGACCGCCAGCACCACGTCGCCGCTTTTCGCCGTTCCCGCCTTGCGCATGTGGTCCAGCGCCATCGGGATCGAGGCGGACGAGGTGTTGCCCGAGTACTTGATGTCGTCGGCCACCACCATGTCCTCGCGCGCCCCCTTGGCGCGCAGCTTCTTGGCGATCGATTCGACGATCCGGAGGTTCGCCTGGTGCGGGGCCAGCACGTCCACATCGGACGGCTGCAGCCCGGCGGCTTCCAGCGCCTGCAGCGCGATCGGCGCGATCTGCGTGGTCGCCCAGCGGAAGACCGACTGGCCCTCCTGGTAGATCCACCGGTGGTCGCGCATGTAGATCAGGTCGACGAGCTCGCCCGCGCTGCCCCACGCCACTGGGCCGATGCCCGGTTCGTCGGACGCGCCGACCAGCGCGGCCCCCGCGCCGTCGGCGAAGATGATCGCGTTCGCGCGGTCTGTCGGGTCCACGACGTCGGTGAGCTTCTCCGCGCCGATCACGAGGACCTTCTTCGCCGAGCCCGCGCGCACCAGGTCGGAGGCGACGCCGAGGCCGTAGCAGAACCCGGCGCACGCGGCGTTGAGGTCGAACGCGCCGGGGTTCGGGACGCCGATCCGCGCGGCCACCTGCGCGGCCGCGTTGGGGATCGGGGACGGCATGGTGCAGTTGGGCACGATGACGGTGTCCACTTCGGACG
The DNA here is from genome assembly GCF_000158875.1 of Streptomyces sp. AA4. Classification (NCBI taxonomy): domain Bacteria; kingdom Bacillati; phylum Actinomycetota; class Actinomycetes; order Kitasatosporales; family Streptomycetaceae; genus Streptomyces; species Streptomyces sp. AA4. The sequence goes on from NZ_GG657746.1 coordinate 1,782,822, forward strand.
CGTCGACGCCCGCGTCGGCGAGCGCGTTGGTCCCGGCGGCGACGGCGTAGTCGACGAGCACGTCCTCCTTCTCGCCGAACCGCCGCTCGATGATGCCGACGCGGTCGCGGATCCACTGGTCGCTGGTGTCCATGAGCTGCGACAGGTCGTCGTTGGTGACGATCCGGTCCGGCTGGTGGCTGCCGAAGCCCAGGATGCGGGCGGCGGGGGCTCCCGGGGCCAGGTTCATGACGGGGCGGGCGGTCACTGGGCGTCCTCCTCGCGCAGCGCCGCCAGTTCGGCGGGCGTCTTCAGCGCGGTGGTAGTGGTGACGACGCCCTTGAGCTGCCGCTTGACCAGTCCGGTCAGGGTGCCCGCGGGCGCCAGTTCGACGGTGCGGTCCACGCCGAGCGAGACGAGCCCGTCCATGGTGAGGTCCCAGCGGACCGGGCGGGTCACCTGGGCGACGAGCCTGCGCAGGTATTCCGCGCCGCTCGTGACGACCTGGCCGTCGGCGTTGGACAGCAGCGGGCGCGTCGGGTCGGCCGGGGAGAGACCGGCGGCGTGCTCGCGCAGGGCGTCTTCCGCGGGGGCCATGTAGGGCGTGTGGAAGGCGCCGGCGACCTTGAGCGCACGGATCTTCGTGCCCTCCATCGGCTCGGCGATGATCCGCTCGATCGCGGCGGCGGACCCGGACGCGACGATCTGCCCGGCCCCGTTGCGGTTCGCCGCGGCGAGGCCCTGGCCTTCCAGCCACGCGGCGACTTCCTCGGGATCGCCGAGCATCACCGCGGCCATCGACGTCGGTTCGAGCGCGCACGCCTTGGCCATCTCCGCGCCGCGCGCCGCGGCGAGCGCGACGGCGTCTGCCGGGGTGAGCACGCCGGCGATCGCGGCCGCGGCCAGCTCGCCGACGGAATGCCCGGCGACCGGCGCGTCGTCGGGGACCGGGAGGTGCTCGAAGGACAGCAGGGACAGCGCGACGATCAGCGGCTGCGCGACAGCGGTGTCCTGGATCTCCTCGGCCCCGGCCTCGGTGCCGAGCCGGATCAGGTCGAGCCCGGAACGGGCGGACCACTCTTCGACGCGCGCGCGGGCGCCGTCGAGTTCGAGCCACGGAGCGAGCATGCCGGGGGCTTGGGAGCCCTGGCCGGGGGAGAGGACTGCGACTGTCACGCTGTCTATGAGACCACGGGACCGGTCGTGCTTCGGCTGCGGGCGGTCACCAAGTCCGTGCGGCGTTATTGGAGGAAACCTCCAAAGACCCGCCGGAGAACCCGGTCCTTAACCCATCTGCCTTGTGGGATTCAACCAGCGCTTGCCGTGAAGTCTGTCACGCGCGCTGCCTGCTCGCGCAGACGTCCGTGAAGGGCTCCTTGAGGGAATCTAGTTCCCTCAAGGAGCCCTTCACGGACCTCCAACGCGCCGGGTCGGGAGCGGCTCTCACCAGAGGCCGCGAGCCCGGGCCAGCCTGCCGACGGTGAGCGCGACCCGCAGGACCAGCGCGTCTCGGGCGTCGGTCGGGTTGCGGCCGGTGAGTTCGGCCGCCTTGCGCAGCCGGTACCGGACCGTGTTCGGGTGGACGAACAGCGTTTGCGCGCAGCGTTCCAGGACCCCGCCGGTGTCCAGGTAGGTCTCGACCGTACGCTGCAGCGCCGCACCCGCCTCCTCCAGCGGCCGGGCCACCAGGTCGACCAGCAGCCGTTCCGCGCCGGGGTCGCCGGAGAGCGCGCGTTCGGGGAGGAGGTCGTCGGAGCGGACCGGGCGTGGCGCGGCGGGCCAGCCGACTACCGCGCGCAGTCCGGACAGGGCTTCGGCCGCGCTGTGGTGGGCTTCGGCGAGCGTCGGCACCGTCGGGCCCGCGACGACCGGGCCATCGGCGAAGACTGTGGCCATCCGGGCGAGGATTTCGCGTTCCTTCGGCCCGCCCTCGGTGGGGCCGCCGATCACGATCACCAATCGCGAACCCTGCACCGACAACAACACCGCGCGGCCGACGCGCGCGGCGCGGGCGCGGACGTCGAAAACCACCGTCGGCGGGTCTTCCGAGGGCGGATTTCCCACCATGACCGTCGCCGCCGCGGCCGGGTCCCAGCCGAGCGCCGCGGCTCGGGACAACACGGATTCCTCGGCGTCGCCGCGGACGATTCCGTCGACCACGAGAGCTTCCAGCCGGGCATCCCACGCACCGCGCGCTTCCGCCGCGGCGGCGTAGGAATTGGCCGCGGCGAAAGCGATTTCCCTGCCGTAGCGCAGAATTCCTTCGATCAACGCGGCGCGTTCGGTTTCCGACGCGGCGAATTCGGGGAGCTGTTCCTCGAACACCTCGATCGCGAGCCGCACCATCGCGACGGCCTGGCGCAGGCTGATCCAGCGCGACACTTCAGTCGGCGCGTCGCGGAACGCTTCGGTGGTGAGCTTCAGCGCTTCCTTCGAATCCCGCAGCCACGCGACGAATCCGCTGGCCCCGGTCTGCGTGATCAGCAGGACGCTGGCGCGCTGGTCGGCGGGCAGCCGCGCGAACCACACCAGGCGGCGTTCCATTTCCGCGACGCTGGCGCTCGCCAGCCGCCCGGAGGCGTGCTCCAGGCTGCGCAGGGTTTTCGCGGACAGCCCGTGGTGCTTGCGCGCGGGTCGTCCCGTGGTGTCGGCCATGTCGGAGCCGATCCTACGTGCCGCCCGCGACCCGCAACTTCAGGCGGACGCGGCAGCGACCCGAGGTGGTGGGCGGCGGCCCGCCGAAGTGCCTAGGATCCCGGGTGGGGTGGCAGGGGATCACCCCGGGAAAAGAGAACAGGGGGACGGGCCATGCCAGAGCCCGGACTGGAGATCGACGGGATCTCCAAACGGTACGGCGCCGTGGTGGCGCTCGAGAACATGACGTTCGACGTGCGGCCGGGGGAGCTGTTCGGATTCGTCGGCAGCAACGGGGCGGGAAAAACGACCACGATGCGCATCGCGCTCGGCGTGCTGAGCGCCGACGCCGGACAGGTGCGCTACGCGGGCGAACCGATCACGCACGAAACGCGCAGGCAGATCGGCTACATGCCGGAGGAACGCGGGCTGTACCCGAAAATGAAGGTCGGAGAACAGCTCACGTATCTGGCCCGGCTGCACGGAATGCCCGCCGCGGAAGCGAAGGCCTCGAGCGAGCGCTGGACCGAACGCCTCGGCGTGGCCGCGCGCCGCGACGACGAGGTGCAGAAGCTCAGCCTCGGCAACCAGCAGCGCGTGCAGCTGGCCGCCGCACTGGTGCACGAACCGCGGATTCTCGTGCTGGACGAACCGTTTTCCGGACTGGACCCGGTGGCCGTCGACGTGATGAGCGACGTGCTGAAGGAAAAGGCGGCCGAGGGCGTTCCAGTCGTGTTTTCCAGCCACCAGCTGGATTTGGTGGAACGGCTGTGCGACCGGATCGGGATTGTCCGGAGTGGACGGATGGAAGCGTCCGGCACGGTGGCGGAACTGCGCGCGGGCGGGACGACCCGGCTGCTCGTCGACGCGCCGGAGGCGCCGGAGAACTGGGCGGCCGGGCTGCCCGGGGTGACCGTGATCGGCCGCGAGGGAGCGGTGACCGAACTCGAACTGGCCGACGGCGCGGACGACCAGGCGGTGCTGCGCGCCGCGCTGGCGACCGGCCCGGTGCGCGAATTCGCGCGCAAACTGCCTTCCCTGACCGAGTTGTTCCGTTCCGTCGTGTCCGAGCAGCAGGAGGCCGCGGCATGACCGGGTCGAACGTCCAGATGAGCCCCTTGTCCGCGGTCGGCCTCGTGGCCGGGCGGGAAATCACCACGCGCGTCAATTCCAAGGCCTACCGCGTCACCACGCTGGTGATGGTGCTGATCGTCGTCGGGCTGGCGCTGATCTTCAAATTCTTCAACGGCGGCGGGAGCGCCGACGCGACGGTCGGCTACGTGCCCGCCGCCGCGCAGCTGGCCGAGCCGCTGACCGCGACGGCCAAGTCGATCGGCCAGACCGTCGCGACGCAGCAGGTGCCCGACGAGAAGACCGGCCAGGACAAGCTGCGGGACGGCTCCATCGACGCGCTGCTGGTGCAGGACGCGAAGCGCGTGCACGTCCAGGTGAAGAAGGACCTGGACGGGAAGCTGAAGAACACCTTCACCGTGCTCGAGGGGCAGCTGGCGCTCAACCAGCAGATCGAATCCCTCGGCGGCGACCCGGCGAAGGTGCGCCAGGCGACCGCCGAGGCGACGATCGACGAACTGCCGCCGCTCGAGAAGCCGTACGACTACAACGGGCAGCAGCTGGTGCTCGGCATCATCGCGGGCATCCTGATCTACCTCTCGCTGATGCTCAACGGGCAGGGCGTGGCGCAGGGCGTCGTCGAGGAGAAGACGTCGCGGGTGGTCGAACTGCTGCTGTCGACGATCAAACCGTGGCAGCTGATGGCCGGGAAGGTGCTCGGCATCGGCACCGTCGGGCTGATCCAGATGCTGGCGATCGGCGTGGCGGGCGTCGCGGCCGGGCTCGGGTTCGGGGTGCTGACGATCTCGGTGAACGCGGCGGTCGGCACGGTGATCTGGCTGATCGTCTGGTACCTGCTCGGGTTCTTCATGTATTCGATCGTGTTCGCCGCGCTGGGCGCGCTGGTGTCGCGGCAGGAGGACGTGGCGGGCGCGACGATGCCCGCGCTGATGTTCGTGATCGCCGGGTACGTGGTGGGGATTTCGATCCTGCCGTCGAATCCGGGGAGCCCGCTGGCCGAGGTGCTGTCGGTGATCCCGGTGTTCGCGCCGACGATGATGCCGATGCGGCTGGCGATGGGCGGCGTGCCGGTGTGGGAGGCGGTGCTGTCGGTCGGCCTAGTCGTGGCGCTCATCCCGGCGCTGATCTGGCTGGCCGCGCGGATCTACCGCAACGCGGTGATGCGCACCGGCGCGAAGGTGAAGCTGCGGGACGCGCTGCGCGCTGCCTGACGGCGGGGTTTCGGACGGCGGGTCGCGGCGGGATGCCGCGGCCCGCCGTTTCTGTCTACTCTCGGTGGACGCGGTGGCCCAGTGAGGGACGGGGGCGGCGGAGGCGCTAACCCACGTGGGTTAGCGGCAACGGGTGAGTTGCGGGCACGCCGCCCCTCGCGAGCGCGCCGTCGCGACCGTTGGCCACGCGTCAATTAACGACCTTCGCTCCGCGCGCTATTGCCGCCTCGCGGTTATCCGGCGGGCGGGCGGAAGATCCGCGCAATTCGCGGCCGGCGGCTGTCCGGCAACGCGAATTCGCACCGCGCGGACCGGGCCTCTCCGGGATTCCCGTCCGGATCTCCGCGCGGTCGCGCCCTGGTCGGCGCGCAAATCCGGCGGGGACCCGGCAATCGGCCGAACATGAAGGCCAGATGAACGGCGGAGAAAACCCGAACCGCATTCGTCTCGGAAGCGCCGCCGCGCGGCGAGAAAGAGCGGGAAATGTTCGAGGCCGCTCGGCGCTTGCGGTTTTCGCTGCGCCGAGCGGCCTCGTCTCCCCGGTCCCCACCGGTACGACAAGTATGGCGGCGATTGATCTTCCCGCGCCAGTCGTCTCACTCGATCGTGGTGCACAGCACTCAGGTCCAGTGGGTACCTGTCCTGCGACCCGGTGCGACAGGACGGTGCCGGAATCCACGTCGAACCGCGGCGAAGGGAGCCAGCGTGGGTGAACAACTCAAGGACGGACTCGGACAGGCCTGGAATCTGGTGGCCACGTTCGTCCCGAAACTCGTGGGTTTTCTGATCATCCTCTTGATCGGCTGGCTGATCGCGAAAGCCGTGTCCAAAGCCCTCGGGCTCGTTCTCGGAAAACTCGGTTTCACGCGCCTGGTCGAGAAGACCGGGCTGACCGGAATGGTGAAGGGCGCGAATCTCGACGCCACCACGGTGCTCGTGAAACTCGTCTACTACTTCATTCTGCTGATCGCGCTGCAGCTGGCGTTCGGGGTGTTCGGGCAGTCGAACCCGGTGAGCCAGCTGCTGAACGACATCATCGCGTTCCTGCCGAGGATCCTGGTCGCGGTGGTGCTGATCATCGTGGCCGCGGCGATCGCGAAGGTCGTGCGGGACGTCGTCGCCGGCGCCCTGTCGGGCCGTCCGGCCGGACGGCTGCTGAGCACGATCGCGTACTGGCTGGTGATGGCGTTCGGCATCATCGCGGCGCTGGGCCAGGTCAACATCGCGACCTCGGTGACCGGCCCGCTGCTGATCGCGGTGCTCGCGACCGCGGGCGGCGTGATCGTGGTCGGCTTCGGCGGCGGCCTGATCAAACCGGCCCAGCAGCGGTGGGACGGCTGGCTGGCCAACCTGCAGGGCCAGCTCGGCTCGGGTTCCGGCAGCGGCGCCGGCCCGCGGGAGCCGGGACAGGTGAGCGGACAGCACGCGCACGCCGGGCAGACCCGGCCGCAGGCCTACCCGCAGTCGCAGTCGGGCAGCCTTCCGCAGCCCGGCGAGCAGACCCGCCAGATGCCCGCGGACGGCGGCCGCCCGCCGGAGCCGCCGACCCCGCCCGCCGGGTTCGGCCGCGTGGAGCGCTGAGGCAGTACCGGAAGGAAAGGCGAGGCCGGTGCTCCGCGGACGAGGTGCTCCGCGGGGCCTTCACCGGCGCCGGGCCGTGCTGCTGACCGGATTCGAGCCCGGTCGGCCGCTTCGCTGACGGTCCTTCCCGATCTGAGGATCGGGGGCCAGGGCCGCGTTGCTGAGGCAGCGCGGCCCTGCGCGCTTGCTCGAGCGATGAAGGCCCGGTGCCACTTCGGCGCCGGGCCTTCGCCATGTTCGGTCCGGGCGTCCGCTGAGCGGGACTGTCTGCAGTCTCACATCGGCACGGGAATGGCCGCTCCGTGTTGCATGTTGGGAGGCGTAGATCGGAAGGGGTGCCGACGTGGACTTCCTGTTGCACCACGGCGTGACCGTGTTCGGGCAGTGGATCTCGATCGCCGAGCTGGCCGGGCAGCTGTTCGCGCTCGCGGTCGTGTTCCTCGCGCAGCGGCGGACGCTGTGGACCTGGCCGGTCCAGGTCGGCGCGACCGTGCTGCTTTTCTCCGTTTACGCCTCCGCGCATCTCGGCGGTCTCGCCGGACGCCAGGTCGCGATCCTGCTCATCTCGCTCTACGGCTGGTGGGCCTGGAACCGCCGGACCGACCCGGTGTACGGCGTGGTCGTGCGCAAGGGCCGCTGGACCGAGCGGGCCGTGATGCTCGGCGCGTTCGCGCTGGGCACGGTCGCGATGGCCCTGACGCTCCAGGCGCTCGACGCCTCGTGGGCGCCGTGGCCGGACGCCGCGATCTTCGTCGGGACGCTGGTCGCGTTCGCCGCCCAGGGCGTCGGTCTCGTGGAGTTCTGGGGCGTGTGGCTGGTGGTCGACGCGATCGGCGTGCCGCTGCAGATCAGCTCCGGCCTGTACTTCTCGGCCGCGATCTACCTGGTCTTCGCCGCGTTGGTGATCCACGGCTGGGTCACCTGGAACCGCTCGGCGCGCACCGCGGTGTCCGGCGGCAAGACCGTCGCCGCGGCGCGCTGACGGCAACCTCGCTCGCTCAGGCGCCGAGCGCGAGCTGACCGTCCGGGGTCAGCTCGGCCGGCGTCCACTGCCCGACCGCTCCGCCCAGCGCGGACGCCGGGCGGACCAGGCCTTCCCGGACGAGGTCGTGCGCGGTCGTCTGGTCGCAGCAGGGCAGGCCGTCGACTCTCAGGTCCGGTTCGCAGCTGCGGGTGAGTTCGGCTCGGCCGGCGGCGATCGCGCGCAGCATCGCCAGCGCGCGGCGGTTCAGCGTGACGGACATGGTCCCCTCCCTCGGACGTTCCGAAGAGAGGAGACGTGATGCCCGTCACTGGATACCGGATTATGCCGAACTGACGCTCACCGGAGCGTCGCGTGGGTGGGGCGCAGATCGTCCACCCGCCGGACCCCGAGCAGCTGCATCGTGCGGACCATCTCGGTGCGCAGGATGTCCACGCAGCGCTGCACGCCGCGTTCGCCGCCCGCCATCAGGCCGTACAGGAACGCGCGGCCGATCAGCACCGCGTTCGCGCCGCGGGCCAGCGCGGCCACGATGTCGCCGCCGGACAGGATGCCGGTGTCGACCCAGACCTCGGCCTCGCCCTCGACCGCGTCGAGTGCCGCGGGCAGCAGTTCGATCGGCGTGGGCGCGCGGTCGAGCTGGCGGCCGCCGTGGTTGGACAGCAGGACCGCGTCCGCGCCGTGTTTCACCACGTCACGGGCGTCGTCGACGTTCTGCACGCCCTTGACCACGAGCTTGCCCGGCCAGGTCTGGCGCACCCAGTCGAGGTCGTCGAAGTTCAGCGTCGGGTCGAAAAGCTTGTCCAGCAGTTCCGCGACGGTGCCGCCGAACCGGTTGAGCGAAGCGAAGTTCAGCGGTTCGGTGGTCAGCAGGTTGAACCACCACGCCGGGTGCATCGCGCCGTCCACGAACGTCTTCAGCGTGATCGCGGGCGGGATGGTGAGACCGTTGCGGACGTCGCGCAGCCGCTGGCCCGCGACCGGGGTGTCGACGGTCAGCAGGAGCGTGTCGTATCCGCTCTCCCACGCGCGATTCATCAGATCTTCGCCCGCGCCGTGGTCGCGCCACACGTACAGCTGGAACCATTTGCGCGCGTCCGGCGCGGCCGCGGCGAGGTCCTCGATCGACGTGGTGCCCATCGTCGAGAGCGCCATCGGGAGGTTGTTGCGCTGCGCCACCCTGGCCACCGCGCTCTCGCCCTCGGTCTGCATCATCCGCGTGAACCCGGTGGGCGCGAACGCGAACGGCAGTGCCGAGCGCTTGCCGAGGATCTCCCTGCTGGTGTCCACATCGGACACTCCGCGCAGCACGTTGGGCTGGAATTCCACGCGGCGGTAAGCCTGCCGGGCGCGGCGCAGGCTGTCCTCGAGTTCGGCCGCGCCGTCGGTGTAGTCGAACGCCGCGCGCGGGGTCCGCTTGCGCGCGATCATCCGCAGGTCGGCGATCGTGTGCGCGCCGGCCAGGCGCCGGTCGGTCGGGTTGAGCACGATCGGCTTCGGCCGCAGGATCTCTTTGAGTTCGCTGGGCCGGGGCAGGCGACGCTGGGTCACGCTCGACCACCTTTCGTCAGGCATCCGGATACATCCGATGTCTACCCTAAAGCAGAGGCCCCTCCAAGACACCGTCCCGGAGGGGCCTCTGCATTGAGCAACGGTCACGCGTTGCCGGAGTCGGACGTCTGCGGCCCGGCGGCCGCCACGTCGTCGAGCCGGTAGCGGCGCGCCGCCTCGGCGACCTTCGCCTGGTCGAACTCGCCGCGCTTGGCGAGCGCGGACAGCGCGCCGACGGTGATCGACTCGGCGTCCACCAGGAACTTGCGCCGCGCGGCCGGGCGGGTGTCGGAGAAGCCGAACCCGTCGGTGCCGAGCGTGAGCATGTCGGTGGGCACCCACGGGCGGATCAGGTCCGGCACCGCGCGCATCCAGTCCGACACGGCCACGACCGGGCCGGAGACCTCGGACAGCTTCTGCGTGACGTACGGGACCCGCGGCGTCTGGTCCGGGTGCAGCAGGTTCTCGTGGTCGATCTCGACCGCTTCGCGGCGCAGTTCGCCCCACGACGTGGCCGACCACACCGCGGCCCGCACGCCCCACTCCTCGGCCAGCATCTTCTGCGCCTTGAGCGCGTCCGGCATCGTGACGCCGGAAACCAGCACCTGAACCTCCGGGCCGTCGCCCTCGGGCGCGTCGGAGTACCGGTAGAGGCCCTTCAGGACGCCGTCGACGTCCAGGCTCTCCGGCTCGGCCGGCTGCTGGTACGGCTCGTTGTAGATGGTGATGTAGTAGAAGATGTTCTCGCCGTTGCCGTCCGGTCCGGTCTCGCCGTACATCCGGCGCAGGCCGTCCTTGACGATGTGGGCGATCTCGAACGAGTAGGCCGGGTCGTAGGCCACCACGGCCGGGTTCGTCGCCGCCAGCAGCAGCGAGTGCCCGTCCGCGTGCTGCAGGCCCTCGCCGGTCAGCGTGGTGCGGCCGGCGGTGGCGCCGAGCACGAAGCCGCGGGCCATCTGGTCCGCCGCCGCGTACAGGCCGTCGCCGGTGCGCTGGAACCCGAACATCGAGTAGAAGATGTAGATCGGGATCATCGGCTCGCCGTGCGTCGCGTACGACGTGCCGACGGCGGTGAACGACGCGGTGGAACCCGCCTCGTTGATGCCCTCGTGCAGCAGCTGGCCCTTCTCGGACTCCTTGTACGCCAGCATCAGGCTCGCGTCGACCGAGGTGTAGGTCTGGCCGTGCGGGTTGTAGATCTTGGCGGTCGGGAACATCGAGTCGAGGCCGAACGTGCGGGCCTCGTCCGGGATGATCGGGACGATCCGCTTGCCGATCTCCGAGTCCTTCGCCAGCTCGCGGATGAGCCGGACGATCGCCATCGTGGTGGCGACCTCCTGCTTGCCCGAGCCCTTGCGGACGCCCTCGTAGACCTTGTCGCCGGGCAGCACGAGCGCCTTGGCGGTCTTCGGGCGGCGCTCCGGCAGGTACCCGCCCAGCGCCTTGCGGCGGCCGCGCATGTACTCGATCTCCGGCGAGTCCGGGCCCGGGTGGTAGTACGGCGGCAGCTTCGGGTCGCGCTCGAGCTCCTCGTCGCTGATCGGGATCCGCTGGGTGTCGCGGAACAGCTTCAGGTCGTCGAGCGTGAGCTTCTTCATCTGGTGCGTGGCGTTGCGGCCCTCGAACGCCGGGCCGAGGCCGTAGCCCTTGATCGTGTGCGCCAGGATCACCGTCGGCTGGCCGGAGTGCTCCATGGCCGCCTTGTACGCCGCGTACACCTTGCGGTAGTCGTGGCCGCCGCGCTTGAGGTTCCAGATCTCCTGGTCGGTGAGGTCCTTGACCAGGTCCTTCGTGCGCGGGTCGCGGCCGAAGAAGTGCTCCCGGACGAAGGCGCCGTCGTTGGCCTTGTACGTCTGGTAGTCGCCGTCCGGCGTGACGTTCATCAGGTTGACCAGCGCGCCGTCGCGGTCCGCGTGCAGCAGCGAGTCCCACTCGCGACCCCAGATGACCTTGATCACGTTCCAGCCCGCGCCGCGGAAGTACGCCTCGAGCTCCTGGATGATCTTGCCGTTGCCGCGCACCGGGCCGTCGAGCCGCTGCAGGTTGCAGTTGATCACGAAGGTCAGGTTGTCCAGGCCCTCGCCCGCGGCCACGTGGATCAGGCCGCGCGATTCGGCCTCGTCCATCTCGCCGTCGCCGAGGAACGCCCACACGTGCTGGTCGGAGGTGTCCTTGATCCCGCGGTCGTGCAGGTAGCGGTTGAACCGCGCCTGGTAGATCGCGTTCATCGGGCCGAGGCCCATCGACACCGTCGGGTTCTCCCAGAACTCCGGCATCAGCCGCGGGTGCGGGTACGACGGCAGGCCGCCGCCCTCGCCCGCGTGGCTGTACTCCTGGCGGAACCCGTCGAGCTGCTGCTCGGTGAGGCGGCCCTCGAGGAACGCGCGCGCGTACATGCCGGGGGAGGCGTGGCCCTGGAAGAAGACCTGGTCGCCGCCGCCGGAGTGGTCCTTGCCGCGGAAGAAGTGGTTGAAGCCCACCTCGTAGAGCGCCGCCGACGAGGCGTAGGTCGAGATGTGGCCGCCGACGCCGACGCCCGGCCGCTGCGCGCGGTGCACCATGATCGCCGCGTTCCAGCGGATGTAGCGGCGGTAGCGGCGCTCGATCTCCTCGTCGCCCGGGAACCACGGTTCGTTCTCGGTGGGGATCGTGTTCACGTAGTCGGTGGACGTGAGCGCCGGGACGCCGACGTTGCGCTCCCGGGCGCGCTCGAGGATGCGCAGCATCAGGTACCTGGCCCGCTGCTGGCCCCCTCGCGCCAGCGCCTCGTCGAAGGAGTCCAGCCATTCGCTGGTCTCTTCCGGGTCGATGTCGGGAAGGTGCGCCGCGAGTCCGTCACGGATGACGCGTACGCGAGCCGGGGTCTCCTTGCCGGAGGCGCCGTCGTTCTGCGGGGCCAAGGGGTCTCCTTGTAGCTGGTTGTAGCCGTTGTAGCTGGTGGGCGGGAGTGCTCGCCGACGTCCATGGTCGTCCCGGTTGGGGTTCCCGTCACCTGTACTGCCCGGTAACATCGGCCGCCCGAGTGTCGCCACTCCCCGCGCACGGTGTATCGCGCGCGCGTTTTCTCTCCTCCACCCTAAAGGAGGCTCCCGGGGAGAGGCGCGCAGTGGTGGGGTACTGAGTGCCACCCGGAGTCGGGCGATCCGGCGGCAAGCCCCTACGCTGCAGACACGACTTGCCAAAGATCCGGTGTGGACGGTTGCGCGCAGCGCCGCGTCAGTGTTCGCTGTTCGACAACCGTGTATCCGAGTGCGGCGGACCTACCGCCGCGCTCCGTCGTAGTTGGAGGAGTGGAAGCAGTGGTCGCCGCGGGAGACGCAGGCAACGCCGGCGTCGCCGAGAGCCTTGGCATCAAGCCGGACATGGTGGTCCAGGAGATCGGCTGGGACGAGGACGTCGACGACGACGTCCGCGCGGCGATCGAGGAAACCATCGGCGGTGAGCTCCTCGACGAAGACGCGCAGGAGGTCATCGACGTTGTGCTGCTGTGGTGGCGCGACAACGACGGAGACCTCGGGGACGCGCTGGTCGACGCGCGCGGTCCGCTGGACGAGAACGGCGTGATCTGGGTGCTGACCCCGAAGACCGGGCAGCCCGGGCACGTCGAGCCCAGCGACATCGCCGAGGCGGTGCCCCAGGTCGGGCTCGCCCAGACGGCGAACATCAGCGTGGGCCCGGGCTGGCTGGGCACCCGGCTGGTGTCGCCGAAGTCCTCGAAGGCCAAGCAGCGCTGAGGCCGCGATAGGGTGGGCGGGCACGCTCGTGTTCGCTCTGGAGAGGAATCGCCGGTATGGCCGTCGAGGTCGGTTCGCAGGCCCCTGACTTCACGCTCAACGACTACAACAAGCAGCCGGTCACGCTGTCGCAGTTCAAGGGCGACAAGCCGGTCCTGCTGGTGTTCTACCCGTTTGCTTTCAGCGGGATCTGCACCGGCGAACTGTGCCAGCTGCGCGACGAGTTCGGCGACTACGACGGCAAGGGCGTCCAGGTGCTGGGCGTTTCGGTCGACACGCCGTTCTCGCTCAAGGCGTGGGCCGAGCAGGAGGGCTACCAGTTCCCGCTGCTGTCGGACTTCTGGCCGCACGGCGAGGTGGCGCAGAAGTACGGCGTCTTCAACGACCAGGCCGGGCTCGCCGTCCGCGGCACCTTCCTGATCGACACCGAAGGCGTGGTTCGCTTCGCCGAGGTCAACGCGCCGGGCGAGGCGCGCGACCAGGCGGGGTGGAAGAAGGCGGTCGAGGAACTGACCGCCGCCTGACCAGGTTTCGTCCGCCGGGGCGGGGATTTCCCTGCTCCGGCGTGCGGGCGCATAGCTCAGCGGGAGAGCACTCGGTTTACACCCGAGCGGTCGCAGGTTCGATCCCTGCTGCGCCCACCAGCCTTTCGGGTTTCGCCCTGTCCGGTGGATTCTGTCCACCGGACAGGGTTTTCTTTTCGCCCGGAACCCTGCTCTCAGGAGGACGGCGGAGGGACGTCGTCGAGCCCGAGCATCCGGCTCAGCAGGGCGACCGATCGGCGTAACGGCGGATCGCTTCCGACGGCGCGGTGCCGGGCAGGCAAGACGGTGCTCGGCGAACCCAGCCTGTTCAAGCAGCCGGCGCTGGGATTCTCGGCCGTCCGGACCGGGTCGTCCCTCCTGCCGACCACGCCGGTTCGGCCCGCGGCACGCTCAACCCGGCGTTCGCGGTCGGCATCGCGCTCGTCGGCACTGTCTACTTTGGACTGCTGCCCGCCCAGGGGCCGTGGCGAAACCTAGGCGCGAGAGAAGGCCCCTGGGCCGGGTTCCCCCATCAATCCCGGCCCAGGAGGCCTTCTCTTTCCTCCCCCTGCCCCGTCGGGCCTGCCCCCTCGACAAGCCCGGCCGTGGCGCACTCCGCGGGTGTACGCGAGACAAGAGGCGGCTTCGGCGGCGCTGGATACTGCGTCAAACGGGTGATCTCTGCTCAGCGCGCGAGCGCGGCGACCTCCGCGGTCAGCCGGTCGATCTCCTCCTCGGTGTTGTAGTAGTGCACCGACGCGCGGACCAGGTCCGGCAGGCGGCGGGCGGTGAAGTCGTACTGCGCCGACGACGCGTGCGCGACGCTCGTGTTGATCTTCGCCGCGTTCAGGCGGTCCTTGATCTCGTCCGCGGGCACTCCATCGACGCTGAAGGTCACGAGGCCGCACTTGCGCGCGCCCGCGTCGTGCACGGTGACGCGGCTCAGTTCGGCCAGGCGGGAGCGCAGGGTCGCGGCCAGGGCGGTGACTCGTTCCTCGATCGCGGGCAGGCCCCATTCCAGCGCGTAGTCCACTGCCGCGCCGAGGCCGAGTACTGCGGCGTAGTCGCGTTCCCATACCTCGAAGCGCTTCGCGGTCGGGTCGACGACGTACTCGGTCGGGGAGGTCCACGTGGCCGAGTGCAGGTCGAGCATCGCCGGTTCGAGGCGGTCGCGCAGGCGCGGGTGCACGTACAGGAAGCCGGTGCCGCGCGGGCCGCGCAGGTACTTGCGGCCGGTGGAGGTCAGGGCGTCGCAGCCGATGCGTTCGACGTCGAGGTCGAGCTGCCCGGCCGACTGGCACGCGTCGAGCAGGAACGGGATGCCTGCCTCGCGCGCGACGGCGCCGATTTCCTCGGCGGGGTTCACCAAACCGCCCTGCGTCGGGACGTGGGTCACCGCGATGAGCTTGACGTCGGAGCCGATCCGGCGGCGCAGGTCGGCGACGTCGAGCTGGCCGGTTTCGTCGGCGTCCACGACCTCCACGGTCGCTCCGGTCCGGCGCGCGATCTGGAGGTAGGCGATGGCGTTGCTGGCGTATTCGGCGCTCGCGGTGAGGATCCGGTCGCCCGGTCCGAACGGCAGCGCGTAGAAGATCGCCTGCCACGAGCGGGTCGCGTTGTCGCTGAGCGCGATGTCGTCCGGAGCGGCGTTGAGCAGCCGCGCGACCGAGGCGTACACGCCGTCGAGGCGGCCTCTGGCCTGTTCGGCCGCTTCGTAGCCGCCGAGCAGGGATTCGGTGCGCAGATAGTCGATCACGGTGTCGGTGACCCGGGCGGGAGGGAGGGCGGAGCCGGCGTTGTTGAAGTGCGCGACTCCGACGCATCCGGGGGTTTCATGCCTTGCGCGGTCGACATCGAAAGAGCTGGCCATATGAACTGAATACAGTACAGGCTAACTGTGTGCAATACTCGCCGCATGGTCAAGAGGCTCATGCGCGGGGAACTTCTCGAAGAGATCACCGCGCGCGTACTCGACGGACGGCTTCCCGCGGACAGCCGGGTCAACGAGGTCCACCTGGCCAACGAGCTGGGCGTCTCCCGGACCCCGCTGCGCGAGGCGCTCATCGGGCTGGCCGACCGCGGCCTGCTCGTCGCCGCGCCGGGTCGCGGATTCCTGGTCGCGCCGTTCGATCCGCAGGAGGCGCGCCGGCTGTACCCGCTGGTCGCCGAGCTGGAAGCGCTCGCGCTGCGGTGGACGTCGCCGCTCGAACTCGCTTCGCTACCGGACGCGCTCGACCGGATTTCCGACGAGATCGCGGATTCCGCCGACCTGCCCGCGGCGGACGACCGTTGGCACGCGCTGCTCACGTCCCGCTGCGACAACCCGCATCTGCTGCGCTTGATCGAGCAGACAAAGCCGTTGCTCAAACGCTACGAGACGGCATACTTCGGCGGGCGGGACCGGGTGGCGGAGAGCGTGGCCGAACACCGCGAGATCGCGGCGGCCCTGCGGGCGAACGACCTGCCCGGCGCGTCCGCGCTGCTCGTCCGGAACTGGGTGAAAGCGTTGACGTACTTGAAGGGGAGCTGATCCGGTGCGAGTTTTCGCGCATTTGTCCGACATCCACCTCGACGGCAGCGAGCGCGCCGACGCACGGGCCGCGGCGGTGACGCGGTACCTGCGAAACCTCGAAAAACCGGTCGACGCCGTGTTCGCCACCGGCGACCTCGCCGATCACGGCCTCCCCGGGGAATACCGGCGCGCGGCCGAACTGCTGGACCTTCCGGTACCGGTGGTGGTCTGTCCCGGCAATCACGACGTCCGCGCGCCGTTTCGCGAGGCGCTGCTGGGAGAACCGGCCAGCGACGCGCCGGTGAACACCGCGACCAAGGTGGCCGAGGTGCTGCTCGTGTCGTGCGATTCGACGATCCCGGGCAAGGGCGCGGGCTACCTCGCCGACGAAACGCTCGCCTGGCTGGACGAAACGCTCGCCGCACACGACGGTCCCTCGTTCGTCGCGTTCCACCACCCGCCGCTCGATGTCGGGGTGCCGCTGGTGGACGCGATCCGCCAGACCGGCGAAGACCGGCTCGCCGCCGTGCTGAAACGGCATCCGGGCGTGGCGGCGCTGCTGTGCGGACACGTGCACACCGGCGCGGCAACGGAGTTCGCGGGCGTGCCAGTACGGATCGCGCCGGGGGTCGTGTCCGGCTCACTGCTGCCGGTGGAACCCGGCGCGGGCCGCGGCTGGGACGAGGGCGGGCCGCTGGACTTCGTCAGCCCGCCGTCGCTCCTGCTGCACGTGCTGCACGACGACGGCAGGCTGACGACGCATCAGCGCGCGGTCACCGAGTAAAAACCGGCAGCGTGACCCGCGACGGCCGCGTCTCGTCGTGGAACACCTCGAAGCGGTTCGGCGTGCCGCGCACCGCGGACGAAACCCGTTCTCCCGTACCGTGATTGCGCGCGAACCGGGGAAACGCTCCGCCCGCGACCTGCACGCGCAACCGGTGCCCGCGGCGGAAGCGGTACGCGGTCGGGTCGAGTTCCACCTCGGCCCGCACCACTCCGTCGGCATCGGGTTCCGGCGCGCCCGGACGCAGCCGGAGGATGCCGTCGGTGACGTTGCGCGAGATGCCGTTGGGGTCGACGTCGCACAGCCGCACGTACACGTCGGCGTGCGGCAGTTCGGTCCGCACGAACACGGTGGCGGACACGTCGCCGATCACGTCGACGTCGTTCACCAGCGGTTCGCCGGTGAACACCAGCACGTCGTCGCGCGCCTCGACCGCGGAATTGTCGCGCTGCTTGCTCTTCCCCATCAGCAACGGTCCGCCGACGGCCGGGGTCGGGTCCGCCGGGTCGTAGGCGAACGGCGTGGGCCGGGCCTCGCCGGGCACCGTTTCGCCGAGGCCGCCGACCGGCCGCAGGTGCGCGTGCGTGGGCTCGGAAGCGGGCGGCCAGTGGTCGAAATCGAGCCAGGTCGACGCCTTCTGCAGGAAAATCCGCACCGGGGAGCGCTGCAGCTGCGTGCGGTCGCCGGCGAGATGCGCGCGCAGGAAGCCGAGCTGGTCCTGGATCAGCGTGGGGAAGCTGGCCGGTTCGCCGTGCGACCACGGGCCGACGGTGATCCGCGGCGACCGCCCGGCGTCCTGCAGCGTGCGGAAGTCCCGCAGCTGCGCGCGGATGAACAGGTCGTACCAGCCGGTGACCATGCTGACCGGCACCTCGAGCTTCGCGACCTCGGCGCTGTGGTCGGACATCCGCCAGAAGTCGTCGTCCGGCTCCGCGTGCTCGGTGACGTCCTTCAGGAAGCGCACCGGCTTGCCGATCGCCGCCACGTCCGCGCCCGCGATCGGCAGATACGCCATCGCCTTGCGCGTGCGCCGCGTCTGCAGCGGGTTCGGCAGCGCGGCGAACCGCTCCTCCTGCTTCCCGATCAGGGCCGACCAGGACACCATGTTGTCCGCCGCGAGCACCCCGCCCGGATAGAACGTGCTGACGAATTCCGACGCGGTGATGGCGAGGCACATGGCTTCCAGCGGCGGGTCCAGGTACGGGCCGACCGCCCACTGGGTGTGGCCCAGGTAGCTCGCGCCCGCCATCGCGATCCGGCCGTCGCACCAGGGTTGGGCGCGGAGCCATTCGGCGGTGGCGATGCCGTCCTCGCGTTCGGTGTGGAACGGGCGGAATTCGCCTTCGGAGCCGAAGGTGCCCCGGGTGCTTTGGAGGACGGTTTGGAGGCCGTGCCTTGCGAACGTTTCGCCGAACAGCTTGGCGAGGGGGCCGGTGCGCCCGTAGGGGGTGCGGATCAGGACTACCGGGCCGGTGGTCAGGCCGGGCGGGGTGTAGCGGTCGGCCAGGAGGTGGGTGCCGTCGTGCATCGGGACGCGCAGGCCCTTGGCGACGGCGGGAGCGGGGGCTTCGGCGGCGGGGAGACCGAGAAGTCGGTCGACGATTCGGTTCAGCACCTGGTCGAATTTACGCTGGGTGGGCGGCTCGTCGCCTGGCGGCGACATTGCCGTCCTTGGGTTGCGTGGGGCACCCCGAAGTTTGATTGTGCTGACGGGCGGCGGTTACTTGTCAAGGCGGGCAAGATCCCTTGACAAGGACCCGCCGCCCGCAGGGAGGCTTCGTATCGGGGTTGGGGGAGGGGTGGGTGCCTCGCTGGTTGCGTGTGTCGGTGCGGTCAGGCGGCTAGTGGTTCTGTCACTCGGAGTGCGGGGTTGCTGAACTGGGTCAGCAGGTTCCTGTCGACGCCTGCTCGTGCCAACGCCGCCGCGAGTACCGCTGGCCGAGCCCGGTCGCCGCCGTCCGCGATCTTCAGCGCTACTGCGGTTCCGTTCGGCAATGCGGCGAGCTGGACTGCCTCGAAGCCGTCCTTCGCGATCAGTCCCGGCACGGCTTGCATGAGCCGAGTGACGTCGCGTCGGGTTCCGGCCACCAGGTCCGGGTGCTGCCGGATTCCGTTGGCTACCAACGATTCCGGCGAATCGTCCGGTGCGGTCGCGATCCGTGAAGCAGCCCTCGCCAAGCCCCGCAGGGAGAGTGCGAACAAGGGGGCGCCGCAGCCGTCCGTGGCTACTCGCGGGACCGGTTGTTCGGTCAGATCCTCGACGGTTTCCCGGATCGCGCGCTGCAGCGGGTGTGCTGGATCTAGGTAGCCGTCGGTGTCCCACTGCTGTTCGCGGCAGACGGCCAGCATCGCGGCGTGCTTGCCGGAGCAGTTGTGGGCGAGCTTCGACGGCTTTCGTCCCTCGGCGATCCAGGCGTCCCGTTCGACCGGGTCGTACGGGAGGTCGGCGGGGTTGCCCAGGTCGGCTTCGGTGAAGCCGCGGCTTTCCAGGACGGCGGCTGCTGCTTCGAGATGCCGTGGTTCGCCGGAGTGGCTGGCGGCGGCGATGGCGAAACCGGACGGGTCCAGGCGCAGTCCTAACCGGGCCATCGCGGTGGCTTGCAACGGTTTCGCGGTCGAGCGCGGGTACATCGCGACATCGGGGTCGCCTGCCTCGAACAGGGTCGAACCGTCGGCCGCGAGCACGACGACCGAACCGTGGTGGACGCCTTCGACCATTCCGTCGCGCAGGAGGTGGACCAGCGGGACGTGCCGAGGTTCGCGTTCTTGCGGGGGGATCACGACGCTTCCGCCTTGTCGAACGCGCTCATGTCGATCCGCTTGCGCACGACGAACCAGCCGGCCACCAGTGCGACGATGATCACCGGCAGGGCCAGCAGGGTGATCCGGCCGGTCTTGTCGAAGCCCATCAGCACGACGACCGCGGCGAGGAACGCGAGCGTCGCGATTTCGGTGTAGGGCGAGAACGGCAAGCGGAAATGGGGCCGGGTCACCTCGCCGCGCTTGGCCTTGCGCACGAAGAGCAGGTGGCTGAGCACGATGATCGCCCAGGTGCCGAGGATGCCGACGGCGGCGAAGTTCAGCACGATCTCGAACGCGTCCTTCGGCACCACGTAGTTCAGCCCGACGCCGACCACGCACACCGACGACGTCAGCAGGATCCCGCCGTAGGGCACCTGGTTGCGGTTCATCACGCCGGTGAACTTCGGCGCGGACCCGGCCAGCGACATCGAGCGCAGGATCCGCCCGGTCGAGTACAGCCCCGAGTTGAGGCTCGACAGCGCGGCGGTCAGCACGACCAGGTTCATGATGCTGTCCGCGTAGGGCACGCCCAGTTTCGCCAGCACCGTGACGAACGGGCTTTGGTCCGCGGAATACGCGTTCCACGGCAGCAGCATCGCCAGCAGCACGACCGAACCGACGTAGAACAGCGCGATCCGCCACATGATCGAGTTGATCGCCTTGGGCACGATCTTCTTCGGGTTCTCGGTTTCGCCCGCCGCGACGCCGACCAGCTCGCACGAGGCGTAGGCGAACACGACGCCCTGCACGATCAGGATCATCGGCACGATGCCCGCCGGGAACACGCCGCCGTGGTCGGCGATCAGCTGCGGGCCGGGCACGTGGCCGTCGATCGGATGCTGCGTCACCAGCAGGAAGATGCCGACGAGCAGGAACAGCACCAGCGCGGCGACCTTGACGATCGAGAACCAGAATTCCATCTCGCCGAACAGCTTCACCGACACGAGGTTCAGCGAAAGCACGACCGCCAATGCGATCAGCGCCAGCACCCACTGCGGGATCGGCGTGAAGAACGACCAGAAGTGCGCGTACAGCGCGATCGCGGTGATGTCCGCGATACCGGTCGTCGACCAGTTGAGGAAGTGCATCCAGCCCGCGACGTACGCGCCCTTCTCGCCCATGAACTCGCGCGCGTAGGAGACGAACGCGCCGGACGACGGGCGGTGCAGGATCAGTTCGCCGAGCGAGCGCACCACGAAGAACGCGAAAAGCCCGCACACCGCGTACACGATCGCGAGCGCCGGGCCTGCCTGCGCGAGCCGTCCGCCGGCACCGAGGAACAGTCCGGTGCCGATCGCGCCGCCGATGGCGATCATGTTGATGTGCCGGGATTTCAGTGCCTTGCGGTATCCGGCGTCGCCCGCGTCGGCGGGGCCCGCCTCGGCAGGCGCGGGCAGGGTTTCTTCAGTCACGCGGTGGTACCTGTTTCTGCTTCGCCGGCGCGCGCCGGCCGTACGATCGTGGTCAGGGTCTTCTCGACGTGGTCGAGATGCTCGGTCATCGCGGCCGCCGCCGCGTCTTCTTCGCCTTCGGCGATCGCCGTGACGATGCGCCGGTGCTCGACGTTGGACTGCGTCCGCCGTCCGCCGAGCTGGTTCAGGAAGGCGGACTGGCGGGCCAGCGCGTCGCGGATCTCTTCGATCACCTTCGCGAACACCGGATTGCCTGATGCCCGTGCGATCGTGACGTGAAACTGTGAGTCGAGCGCCACCCACGCGGCGTCCCCGGTCTCGGCGTCCATCCGGTCGACCAGATCGCGCAGCAGGGCGAGCTGGTCCGCGTCGCGGCGGCGCGCGGCGAACGCGGCCACCGGGACCTCGACGTGCCGGCGCACCTCGACCAGGTCGCGGGCCGAGTAGTCCCCGAACGTAGGGTTCTCCGGCGGGCCGCTCGCGGTGACGAACGTGCCCCGGCCGGTGCGCGAGACGGTCAGCCCGAGCGCCTGCAGCCCGCGCAGCGCCTCGCGCACGACCGAGCGGCTGACCTCGAACTCCCTGCTCAGCGCGGCCTCCGACGGCAGCTGGTCGCCGATCGCGTACTCGCCGTGCTCGATCGCCTGCCGCAGGTGGCCGAGGACGGCTTCCATCGCGCTGACGCGCCGGGGAAGCGGTCCGGCTGCCCGGCTGTCAGACAGGTTCACGCGACGGATCGTCGGTTCCGGCCCGGCCGCTGTCAAGCGATGCCATGGCCCCTTGCTCGGCAGTTGTGGGCTGGTTCACGCTCCTGGGTGACTTCGCGCGGACCCCGCTTCCGGCGGCCCCGGTTTTGTCGGTGCCGGGTGCGACCGTGTCCGGGTACTTGAGGGGCGCACCGGCGATCACCACGCCGAACGCGTCCCGGCGCGTCGCGGGCGCGCTCGGCCTTCGGAAGAGAGAGGATCCAGACGGAACGGCCGGACCGCGGCGGACTAGGGTGGACTGCCCGGGCCCGCCGCGTCGACCGGAGCCGGGAAGCCGTCTGCCTAGGGGAGGTTTTCGCTGGTGTCGAACGATTCTTTCGTCCACCTGCACGTCCACACCGAGTACTCCATGCTGGACGGTGCGGCGAAGATCGGCCCGTTGTTCGCGGAGGCGGCCCGGTTGGGGATGCCCGCGGTGGGGATGACTGATCACGGGAACATGTACGGCGGGGACGAGTTTTTCCAGACGTCGAAGAAGCACGGGATCAAGCCGATCATCGGGATCGAGGCGTACGTCGCGCCGGAAAGCCGGTTTCACAAGAAGCCGGTGTTCTGGGGGCAGGCGTCGCAGCGGGGGTCGGACGAGTTCGGCGAGGGCGGGGACGTTTCGGGCGGCGGTGCGTACACGCACATGACGATGGTCGCGGGGAACGCGACGGGGTTGCGGAATCTGTTCAAGCTGTCGTCGCTGGCGTCGATCCAGGGCTATTACCGGAAGCCGCGGATGGACCGGGAGCTGATCGCGGAGAACGCGGAGGGGATCATCGCGACGACGGGGTGTCCGTCGGGCGAGGTGCAGACGCGCCTGCGGCTGGGGCAGCGGGAGGCGGCGATCCAGGCGGCCTCGGATTACAAGGACATTTTCGGCGCGGGGAATTTCTATCTGGAGCTGATGGACCACGGGCTGCCGATCGAGCGGTCGGTGCGGGAGGGTCTGCTGGAGATCGGGAAGCTGCTGGACCTGCCGCCGCTGGCCACCAACGATTCGCATTACGTGACGAAGGACCAGGCGGACACGCACTCGGCGCTGCTGTGCGTGCAGGCGGGGAAGACGCTGAACGACCCGACCCGGTTCAAGTTCGACGGGGACGGTTATTTCCTGAAGTCGGCGCAGGAGATGCGGGAGTACTGGGACAAGGAGGTCCCGGGCGCGGCGGACAACACGCTGCTGATCGCCGAGCGGGTCGAGTCGTATGAGGACGTGTACGCGCACAAGGACCGGATGCCGGTCTTCGACGTCCCCGAGGGCCACACCGAAGCCACCTGGCTGCGGCACCAGGTCGCCGAGGGCCTCAAATGGCGGTTCCCCGACGGCATCCCGGACGGCTACGAGGAACGCTGCGACTACGAACTCAACGTCATCGAGGGGAAGGGCTTCCCGGCCTACTTCCTCATCGTCGCCGACCTGATCCAGCACGCGCGGGAGGTCGGCATCCTGGTCGGCCCCGGCCGAGGTTCCGCGGCGGGCGCGCTCGTCGCGTACGCGCTCGGCATCACGAACCTCGACCCGATCCCGCAGAAGCTGCTGTTCGAGCGGTTCCTGAACCCGGAGCGCATGTCGATGCCCGATATCGACATCGACTTCGACGACCGCCGCCGCGGCGAGATGATCCGGTACGCCACCGACAAGTACGGCGCGGACCGGGTCGCGCAGGTGATCACCTTCGGCACGATCAAGACCAAGGCGGCGATCAAGGACTCCGCCCGCGTGCACTTCGGCCAGCCGGGCTACTCGATCGCGGACAAGATCTCGAAGGCGCTGCCGCCGCCGATCATGGCCAAGGACATCCCGCTGTCGGGCATCGTCGACTCGAAGCACGAGCGCTACGCCGAAGCGGCCGAGGTGCGCACGCTGGTCGAGACCGACGAGGAGTGCAAGACGATCTTCGAGACCGCCCGCGGCCTCGAAGGCCTGATCCGCAACGCCGGCGTGCACGCCTGCGCGGTGATCATGTCGAGCGAGCCGCTCACCGACGCGATCCCGGTGTGGCAGCGCGACGACGGTTCGATCATCACCGGCTGGGACTATCCGTCGTGCGAGGCCATCGGCCTGCTGAAGATGGACTTCCTCGGCCTGCGGAACCTGACCGTCATCGGCGACGCGCTGGAGAACATCAAGGCCAACCGCGGCGAGGAGATCGACCTCGACCGGCTCGGCTTCGACGACCCCGAGGCGTACAAGCTCCTCGGCCGGGGCGACACGCTCGGCGTGTTCCAGCTCGACGGCGGCGCGATGCGCGACCTGCTGCGGCGCATGCTGCCGACCGGGTTCGAGGACATCATCGCGGTGCTCGCGCTGTACCGGCCCGGCCCGATGGGCATGAACGCGCACAACGACTACGCCGACCGCAAGAACAACCGGCAGCAGATCAAGCCGATCCACCCGCAGCTGGAGGAACCGCTGCGGGAGATCCTGTCCGAGACCTACGGCCTGATCGTCTACCAAGAGCAGATCATGCAGATCGCCCAGAAGGTCGCGGGCTACACGATGGGCCGAGCGGACACGCTCCGCCGCGCGATGGGCAAGAAGAAGAAGGAAGTCCTTGAGAAGGAGTACGAGGGCTTCGAAGAGGGCATGAAGTCCAGCCCGCTGGTCGAGGGCGGTTTCTCGCCCGAAGCGGTCAAGGCGCTGTGGGACACGATTCTCCCGTTCGCCGGGTACGCGTTCAACAAGTCGCACGCCGCCGCGTACGGCCTGATCGCGTACTGGACCGCCTACCTCAAGGCGAACTACACCGCGGAGTACATGGCCGCGCTGCTCACGTCGGTCGGCGACAACAAGGACAAGTCGGCGATCTATCTGTCGGAGTGCCGCCGGCTGGGGATCAAGGTGCTGCCGCCGGACGTGAACGAGTCGGCGCTGCGGTTCGCGGCCGTCGGGAACGACATCCGCTTCGGTCTGGGCGCGGTGCGCAACGTGGGCGCGAACGTGGTGGAGTCGATCATCAAGACGCGCGAGGAGAAGGGCAAGTACTCCTCGTTCACCGATTTCCTGGACAAATCGGAGCTGGTGGCCTGCAACAAGCGGGTGATCGAATCGCTGATCAAGGCGGGCGCGTTCGACTCCATGGGCCACACCCGGCTGTCGATGATCCAGGTGCACGAGGACGCGGTGGAAGCCGTCGTGCCGCTCAAGCGCCAGGAAGCGATGGGCCAGTTCGACCTCTTCGGGTCGTTCGGCGGCGGCGACGACGCGGCCGAGGCGGCACCGTCCTCCTCGCCGCTCGCGCACCTCAAGTTCGGCGAGGAGGAGTACCCGCGCAAGCAGCTCCTCGCCTACGAACGCGAGATGCTGGGCCTGTACGTGTCGGCGCATCCGCTCGACGGGGCTGAGCGCATCCTGCGCAAACACGCGCCGAAGCCGATCGCCGCGCTGCTCGCCGACCCGCCGAAGGAGGGCGAGGTCGTCATTTCCGGCCTGCTCACCTCGCTCGAACGCCGGGTCAACAAAAAGGGCGAGCCGTGGGCGATCTGCACGGTCGAGGACATGGACGCCGCGATCGAGGTGCTGTTCTTCGCCAAGGCGTACTCGATGTTCGCCGCGGACCTGGTCGAGGACAACGCGGTGCTGGTGAAGGGCCGGGTCAACTGGCGCGAGGACAAGATGTCGGTGTTCGGCGGCGGGCTCGTGCCGCTGGACCTCTCCGAGATCGGCAACGGCGACGAGGAACCGCCGCTGGTGCTGCTGGCCGCCGCCGAGAAGATCGACCAGGCCGTGGTCAGCGAGCTGAAGTCGACGCTGCTGGCGCACAAGGGCGATACGCCGGTGCACCTCAAGCTCGTCGGCAAGAACCAGACGGTCTTCGCGCTTTACGATTACCCGGTGAAGGTCAGTTCGATGCTCATCGGTGAGCTCAAGGGCATCCCTGGGATCACCGCCAACACCTGATGACCGGGGCGGAGCCGGATCCCCGCCGGTGGCGGGCGCTCGCGGTCACCCTCACCGCCGGGTTCATGACGCTGCTGGACGTCAGCATCGTCAACACGGCTCTGCCCTCGATCCAGCGCGACCTGAAGACCGGCGCGGGCACCATCCAGTGGGTGGTCTCGGGCTACGCGCTCGCGTTCGGCCTGGTCCTGGTCACCGGCGGCAGGCTCGGCGACGCGCTGGGCCGCCGGCGGATGTTCCTGATCGCGCTGGCCGCGTTCGTGGCGACGAGCGCGCTCGCCGGCGCGGCCCCCGACCCGGCGACGCTTGTCGCCGCCCGGCTCGCCCAGGGCTGTGCCGCGGGCATGCTGACGCCGCAGAACAGCGGCCTGATCCAGGACCTGTTCCGCGGTGCCGAACGCGGCCGGGCGTTCGGCATGTTCGGCGCGGTCGTCGGCGTCTCCACCGCGGTCGGGCCGGTGCTCGGCGGCGTGATCCTCGCGCTGTTCGGCGACCCGGACGGCTGGCGGTGGGTGTTCTACGTGAACGTGCCGATCGGCGCGATCGCGTTCGGCCTCGCGCTGAAGCTGCTGCCCCGCGCGGACGGGCGGAAACTCCGGCTGCGCACGGAAATCGACTTCGCCGGGATCGTGCTGCTCGCCGTCGCGGTGCTCGGCGTGCTGCTGCCGCTCGTGCAATCGGAACGGGGCGGGCTCGGCCGGTACTGGTGGCTGTTCGGGGTCGCGATCGTCTTCGGCGCGGCCTTCGTGTGGTGGGAACGGCGGGTCACGCGAAGGAACCGGCCGCCGCTGCTGGACATCCGGCTCTTCACCGGCACGCCGGGCTACGCGAGCGGCGCGGCGGTCGGGGCGCTGTACTTCTGCGGGTTCGCCGGGATCTGGCT
Source organism: Streptomyces sp. AA4 (assembly GCF_000158875.1). Lineage (NCBI taxonomy): Bacteria > Bacillati > Actinomycetota > Actinomycetes > Kitasatosporales > Streptomycetaceae > Streptomyces > Streptomyces sp. AA4. The sequence continues at coordinate 1,809,159 of NZ_GG657746.1, forward strand.
GGTGTTCGCGCTGTTCTTCCAGCAGGGCCTCGGATACACGCCGCTGCAGTCGGGGCTGGCGGTCACGCCGTTCGCGCTGAGTTCGGCGGTGACGGCGGCTGTCGCCGGACGTCTGGTGGCCCGATTCGGCCGCAAGCTGACCGTCATGGGCCTGAGCATCGTCGCGGTCTCGCTGCTGTCGGTGGGGTTGGTCGTGCAATGGGCGCCGCCGTCGGCCGCGGGATTCGCGGTGGCCGGTCCGTTGCTGATCGGAGGAATCGGCGGCGGGATGGTGATCTCGCCGAACACGACGCTCACGCTCGAATGCGTGCCGAACCGGCTGGCCGGCGTCGCCGGGGGAGCGCTGCAGACCGGCCAGCGGATCGGCACCGCGATCGGCACGGCCGTGCTGGCTTCGGTCTTCGAATCGGTGGTCGCGACGTCCGGGCACCAGACCGCGCTCACCGCCGCGATGTGCTGCGCGGCAGGGCTCACGCTGGTCGCGCTGGCTTTCGCGACCCTCGAACTTCGCGCCCGCCGACGGCGTGCCATCCTGTCGGAGGACCAGGAAGCCGCGCAGTCGGCCGCGAATATTCACCGAACGTGACCACGCAACGCTGATCCTCCCTATTCGGTGAGCTACTTACCGCCACCAGGTGATACTCCATCCGAGTGACAGGTGACCTTCGGCCCTAGTGCTACTCAGAGCAACCGAGTAGACCTTATGGAGCCTTCAGAACGACACTTTGGCTACCTACAGTGGCAATTCGTTCGATCGACCGGGGATGGGTCGATCGGCCGAGCGGCCTGGGAGTCCGAAGTTCCGGGGAATGGACACCCGGAGTCGCTTCCCGGTACGAAATTCGTCGGCGTCCGCGGGGGACCGTACGGCGAATCGCCGGGACACTGCCCGGAGTGGCCGGCCGAGTGCGCGCGAAGGCAACGGGGCGGGCCCGGGCGAGGGGGAACCGGGCCCGCCCGCCCTTCTCCTTCCCGGCCGACGCGCCCGTCTGGTCCGCGCCGCTTGACCTTCCCCTCGGGACCGGCCCCACGCTCGGAGTTGTTCCGAACGAGGGAGAACCCATGACGGACCTGCTGACCATCGGCGCGTTCGCGCGCCTGGCCCGCCTTTCGCCCAAAGCGCTGCGGCTGTACGACGAGATGAACCTGCTGCCGCCCGCCCGCGTCGACCCGGACACCGGCTAGCGCTGGTACTCGCCGGACCAGCTCGACCGGGCGCGCCGCGTCGTCCAGCTGCGCCGGATCGAAATGCCGCTGCCGCGGATCCGGACCGTCCTCGACCTGCCGCCGGAAGCCGCGGCGGCCGAGGTCCGCGCGTACTGGGACGAGCAGGAGCGGGAGTGGCGTGCGAAGCGGGAACTCGCCGGGTTCTTCCTCGACCAGCTGGCCGGGAAGGAAACCCCGATGTACGACGTGTCCGTTCGCGAAATGCCCGCCCGCACGCTGCTCGCCGTCTCCGAGCACCTGACCGCCGACCGGATCGGCGAGTTCGCCGCCCCGCTGTTCGCGTTCTTCGGCGGACCGGCAGTCCCGCGCCCGGAAGGCGCCGCCGGCCGGCCGTTCCTGCGCTACCACGGCGAAATCAGCAACGACAGCGACGGCCTGGTCGAATTCTGCTGTCCGATCGACCCCGAAAGCGGCGAAATCGCGTTCCCGGAGATGACGCGTGTCGCCGACGACGCCGGACGCGAGGCTTACGTCACCGTGCCGAAGGCGAACATGCTGACCGCGCTCGGCGCCGAATCGCTGCACCGCTGGCTCACCGATCGCGACCTGCACGCGGAGTGGCAGCCCCGGCAGATCTTCCTGTGCGATCCCGGGCAGGCCGACCTCGACGATCCGGTCTTCGAACTGGCGGTCCGGCTGCGCTGAGACGTCCGGTTCACCCGGTTCCGGGCGCTCGGGATGTCGCGCTCGCGCGATGCCGTCGATCATGTTGGGATGGCCGCGTTCCGCGGAAAGGGGAGCGCACATGGCTCACGAGTCGTTGCCGGGCAACCGGATCCGGGTGTGGTACCGGCCGATGCGACCACGCGACAGCGGCGAAGGACATCGCGTCTCGACGCCGCTGGAGCTGCTGTTCGACCTGTGTTTCGTGGTCGCCGTCGGCCAGGCCGCCGCCCAGCTGCACCACGCGCTGTCCGAAGGCCACGTCGGGCACGGGGTGCTCAGCTTCGCGATGGTGTTCTTCGCGATCTGGTGGGGCTGGCTGAACTTCAGCTGGTTCGCGTCGGCGTTCGACACCGACGACGTGCCCTACCGGCTGGCCACCCTCGTCCAGATCGCCGGCGGCCTGACCGTCGCGGCCGGAGTGGACAAAGCCTTCGAGGGCGACTTCGCGATCGTGGTCGTCGGATACGTCCTGATGCGCCTGGCCGCGGTCACGCAGTGGCTCCGCGCGGCACGGCAAGCACCGGAAACTCGCACGACCGCGTACTTCTACGCGGCCGGCATCACGGTCTGCCAGATCCTGTGGATCGTCCGGCTCGCGCTGCCCGGCGCCTCGGGGCTGATCGGGTTCTTCGTGCTGGTCGTCCTGGAACTCGCGGTGCCGGTGCTGGCGGAGCGGCAGTCGGGCACCGCGTGGCACCCGCACCACATCGCCGAGCGGTACGGGCTTTTCACGCTGATCGTGCTCGGCGAGACCGTGCTCAGCGCCACCAACGCGGTGAAGGAGGGGATCGCGGAGGGCGAGCACACCGGGGAGCTGGTGTCGCTCGCCGCCGCGGGCCTGGTCCTGGTGTTCTCGATGTGGTGGCTGTACTTCGACCAGCCCGGGCACGTCCGGCTCGAACGCGGCAACTCGCTGCGGACCGCGCTGAGCTGGGGATACGGGCACTACCTGATTTTCGCTTCCGCGGCGGCCGTCGGCGCCGGGCTGGAGCTGGCGGTCGGCTTCGACGCCGGGCAGGTGCACGTCAGCGGCGTTGTGACCGCGCTGGCCGTGACGATCCCGGTCGCGCTCTTCCTGCTGAGCGTGTGGCTGCTGCACATCGGCCCGACGAACGAATGCCGCCCGATCGCGATCGGCTTCCCGGCGGCCGCGGTGCTCGTGCTCGCCGCGTCGTTCGGCCCGGCGCCGATCCACGTGACGGCCGTCCTCGCGGCGATCCTCGTGGGGGTCACGGTGATCGCGACGCACGGGGAGCGGGAGCCGGGCTGACCGCCGTTCGTGCCGAGCCGCCGGATCGACGCAGGTCAGGGGCTTGGCGCGAAAAAAGGGACCCCCCTGTTCGAGGGCTGTTTCGGGGCGTGTAATGTTCTCTTCGTCGCCAGGGAGACCGGGCGGCCGCCGGGGCCACGAACCAAGCTCCCACAGTAGTGGTAGAGTGGGTGGTCCCAAAACCTCCGGAGCTGAACCAGCCCCCGACGAAGCCTTGAGCTTCAGAGGGTGTAGAGTTGGACTCCGGAAAAACAAAAGCTTGAAATAACGCATCGAGCTTGGCCTGGTTGATTCCGGGGCTGGTTCGGGGTGTGTTGCTTGAGAACTCAACAGTGTGCTAGTGAACTAAGCCAGTAGAGCTTATATGAAACCCCCTCGTCGGGGTTTCCTTTGAGAATGATTGATTGAGAGTAGTCTCGATCGAACTTGAAGACATTGTTGGAGAGTTTGATCCTGGCTCAGGACGAACGCTGGCGGCGTGCTTAACACATGCAAGTCGAACGCTGAACCGGTTTCGGCCGGGGATGAGTGGCGAACGGGTGAGTAACACGTGGGTAATCTGCCCTGTACTCTGGGATAAGCCTGGGAAACTGGGTCTAATACCGGATACGACCACTACAGGCATCTGTGGTGGTGGAAAGTTCCGGCGGTATGGGATGAACCCGCGGCCTATCAGCTTGTTGGTGGGGTAATGGCCTACCAAGGCGACGACGGGTAGCCGGCCTGAGAGGGTGACCGGCCACACTGGGACTGAGACACGGCCCATTTTTCCTACGGGGTGCAGCAGTGGGGAATATTGTTTCTATTGGGCGCAAGCCTGATGCAGCGACGCCGCGTGAGGGATGACGGCCTTCGGGTTGTAAACCTCTTTCGCCAGGGACGAAGCGCAAG
>NZ_GG657746.1:1814023-1816378 GCF_000158875.1 Streptomyces sp. AA4
GACTGCGTGAAGTCGGAGTCGCTAGTAATCGCAGATCAGCAACGCTGCGGTGAATACGTTCCCGGGCTTGTACACACCGCCCGTCACGTCATGAAAGTCGGTAACACCCGAAGCCCATGGCCCAACCCGCAAGGGAGGGAGTGGTCGAAGGTGGGACTGGCGATTGGGACGAAGTCGTAACAAGGTAGCCGTACCGGAAGGTGCGGCTGGATCACCTCCTTTCTAAGGAGCACAACACATCCATGCTCCCGGGATACCCGGAACCAGGGCATGGGGTGGGCACGGTTTAACACCCGCACGCGGTGTTGCCGGGCTTGCTCAAGGAATTGTGGAACTACTGGTTATGGTCGCTTCTGGCAGGCGATGCCTTGTCTAGTACAGGTCCTTCGGGGCTGCGGAACGGCGAGGCGGAGTCTGGGGGAGCGATTGTTTGCTGGCACGCTGTTGGGTCCTGAGGCAACACACGTTGTTTCTGGTGTGGTGTTTGAGAACTGTAGAGTGGATGCGAGCATCTTTGTGGTCAAGTTGTTAAGGGCACATGGTGGATGTCTTGGCTTCAGGAGCCGATGAAGGACGTGGGAGGCTGCGATATGCCTCGGGGAGCTGTCAACCGAGCTGTGATCCGAGGATTTCCGAATGGGGAAACCCAGCACCAGTGATGTGGTGTTACCCGCCGGTGAATATATAGCCGGTGTGGAGGGAACGCGGGGAAGTGAAACATCTCAGTACCCGCAGGAAGAGAAAACAAAAGTGATTCCGTGAGTAGTGGCGAGCGAAAGCGGAAGAGGCTAAACCGATTGCATGTGATACCTGTCAGGGGTTGTGTGGTCGGGGTTGTGGGACCTGTCTTCTCAGAGCTGACACTCTGGGCGTGATGCGGCATGGTTAGCGGAACCGCTTGGGACGGCGGGCCGGAGCGGGTGAGAGCCCCGTACGCGAAAACTGTGTTTGTGTTGTGTGGCGGTGTTCCCGAGTAGCAGCGAGCTCGTGGAATTTGCTGTGAATCTGCCGGGACCACCCGGTAAGCCTAAATACTTCCTGGAGACCGATAGCGGACGAGTACCGTGAGGGAAAGATGAAAAGTACCCCGGGAGGGGAGTGAAAGAGTACCTGAAACCGTGTGCCTACAAGCCGTCAGAGCGTTTCGACGTGATGGCGTGCCTTTTGAAGAATGAGCCTGCGAGTTAGTGCTGCGTGGCGAGGTTAACCCGGGTGGGGTAGCCGTAGCGAAAGCGAGTCTGAATAGGGCGATTGAGTCGCGTGGTCTAGACCCGAAGCGGAGTGATCTACCCATGGCCAGGGTGAAGCGACGGTAAGACGTCGTGGAGGCCCGAACCCACTTAGGTTGAAAACTGAGGGGATGAGCTGTGGGTAGGGGTGAAAGGCCAATCAAACTCCGTGATAGCTGGTTCTCCCCGAAATGCATTTAGGTGCAGCGTCGCGTGTTTCTTGCCGGGGGTAGAGCTACTGGATGGTCTAGGGGCCTTACCGGGTTACCGAAATCAACCAAACTCCGAATACCGGTTAGTGAGAGCGCGGCAGTGAGACGGCGGGGGATAAGCTTCGTCGTCGAGAGGGAAACAGCCCAGAACACCAGCTAAGGCCCCTAAGTGTGTGCTCAGTGGGAAAGGATGTGGGATTGCCCAGACAACCAGGAGGTTGGCTTAGAAGCAGCCACCCTTGAAAGAGTGCGTAATAGCTCACTGGTCAAGTGGTCCTGCGCCGACAATGTAGCGGGGCTTAAGCACACCGCCGAAGCTGTGTCATTCACACAATACATCCGCAAGAGCTTTCGGGTTCTTGTGCAGTGGTGTGGATGGGTAGGGGAGCGTCCTGCATCCAGGGAAGCCGCGGCGGAAGCTAGCGGTGGAGGGTGCGGGAGTGAGAATGCAGGCATGAGTAGCGAATGCAGAGTGAGAAACTCTGCCGCCGGATGACCAAGGGTTCCTGGGCCAGGCTAATCCGCCCAGGGTAAGTCGGGACCTAAGGCGAGGCCGACAGGCGTAGTCGATGGACAACGGGTTGATATTCCCGTACCCGAGCATGTGCGCCCATGGCGAGGCGGTTGACACTAACCACCCGAAGCCACTCGTGAAGCCTTCGGGCGGATCGGGTGTGTGGAGCGTGGGACCTGATTCCGTAGTAGTCAAGCGATGGGGTGACGCAGGAAGGTAGCTCCGCCAGGCGATGGTTGTCCTGGTGTAAGCGTGTAGGAGGAACAGTAGGCAAATCCGCTGTTCACATACTCTGAGACGTGATGCGTAGCCGTGTGAGGCGAAGTGGGTGATCCTATGCTGTCGAGAAAAGCCTCTAGTGAGTGCATGCACGGCCCGTACCCCAAACCAACACAGGTGG
>NZ_GG657746.1:1817408-1835591 GCF_000158875.1 Streptomyces sp. AA4
GTGGCATGGCTGGTTGGCTATGTTCGGAAGGGATAACCGCTGAAGGCATCTAAGCGGGAAGCCTGTTCCAAGATGAGGTATCCCACCCTATGTGGGTTAAGGCCCCCAAGAGACGATTGGGTTGATAGGCCAGAAATGGAAGCACAGTAATGTGTTGTCGAGTTGACTGGTACTAATAGGCCGAGGACTTGCCCACAAAGATCGCTCGCATCCACTCTACGGTTCTGAAACACCACACCGGTGCCATCCCAGGGGTGGCGGGTGTGTTGTTTCGGAGTGTTTCGGTGGTTTTAGCGTCAGGGAAACGCCCGGTCCCATTCCGAACCCGGAAGCTAAGCCTGACTGCGCCGATGGTACTGCAACCGAAGGGTTGTGGGAGAGTAGGACACCGCCGAACTTAACTTAAAAGAAGGGGCGGGGCCCCGGTCGAGAACCTGAGAAGGTTTTCCCGGGGCCCAGATTCATTTCATGGACAAGGCCCGAACCCGGTCAATGGGTTCGGGCCTTCGTCATGTCCAGATCACAACGGCAGCCCGCGGAGATGGCAGCGCGAAGACGCTGCGAAGACACGTGGCTCAGCAACGGGACCGAGCGGGCTGGCAACGCGGCTGACAAGACCGCGATGATGGGGCACCGCGGTCCGTGCTGAGGGATGCACGAGCCGGAGGAAGGTGGCCAGCCGCGCCGGCGACACGGAAATAAAAGACCAACGCGGGGCACGAAGTGATGAGACGTAGTCAGCCGCGCTGGCGGAGGACACAACCGTAGGGGCTCCAGACGCTCCCGAACCATCAGGGCGCGCGGCGGCAGAGGTCGGTGGCAGCGGGACACGCACAAGCACGAGCCGCCGCGGAAGGTCGTTGCGGTGCACCGAGACCTCGTGGGGGGCCTGACATGCCCGAGCGGCCGGGGCCGCCGTTGGCGAGGCGGCAATGCGGGCGTGTGGGGAACGCACGAGCGCGAACCGTTGCGGGACAGCCGAGCCGGGGGAGGACTTCGAGGAGAGCCTCGATGTCGCGGGGATCAGACGGGCCTGCGCGGTTTGGGTGCCGCCGGTGTCGAGGCGGCATGCGCCCGTGTGGTGCAGCCAAGCCGCGGGGGCCATTGAGCGGAACCTGGACGTCGCGGGGATCAGACGGGCCTGCGCGGTTTCGGGCGCAGCCATCGGCGAGACGGAATATCCGGTCGCAGTGGGGAGCTGGCGAGCGAGAGCAGTTGGAGGGACAGCCGAGCGGTGGGAGGCCGTTGACGAGAACGTGGCCGTAGGAGGGAACAGACGCGAGCAGTCAGCCGCGGGACTCCGTTGCGGGAACGCAGCCGAAGCAGGCGATGGGGATCAGACGGGCCTGAGCGCCATGGAGCGCAGCCTGGAGCCAGCCGCCTGTGGTGAGTGGTCCGGCCCGCGGCAACCCGGCTCGGTCCTGGTCCGCGTTGAACCCGCTTGAGGGCAACAAAAAGGGTGCCGGAGCGCGAAGCTCCGGCACCCTTCCCTGTCGAACCTGTCAGAACCGTTCAGCCGAACCCGGTGGCCTACTTCAGGGCCGAGCCCTTTTGCCAGTCAGTCCAGGACTTGGACCAGTCGCCGTACAGGTCCCACACCGGCAGCTGCGGGCCGCCCGAGTTGGTGACTTCTACGACGTCTCCCAGGCCGAAGTTGTTGAAGAACCACTCCGCGTTGGCGGCGTTCAGGTTGATGCAGCCGTGCGAGACGTTGGAGTTGCCCTGCTGTCCGACGCTGTTCGGGTTTTCGTGGACGAACTCGCCGTCGTTCGAGATGCGTTCCGAGAACTTCTCGTTCGAGCGATACGCCTTCGGGTCCGGCGGGCAGACGCCGTACGTACAGGAGTCCATCATGTAGTTCGCCTGCTTGTCCGAGACGACGTGCGGGCCGAGGTGGGTGGGGGTCGCGTCCTTGCCCATCGAGATCGGCATCGACTTCACCATCGAACCGTTGTGGAAGATCTGCATCTGCTCGCTGTTGCCGTCGGCTTTCGCGATCCACGAATCGTGCACCTTGTACGTTTCGGTGCGATCGTCCGCTCCGTAGACGCCATTTCCGAAATCGACGCCGTAAATCTTCGCGGTCACCGTCAGCGTCGTGCCCGGCTGCCAGTATTCCTTCGGCCGGTAGTGGACGTTCTTGTCGTCCATCCAATACCAGCTGCCCTCCTGCTTCGGCGACGACTCGACCGTGAGCGTCTTCTCCACGGCGGCCTTGTTCTTCACCGGCACGCCGAAGCTGAACACGATCGGCTGCCCCACGCCGACGCCCGTGCTCTTCACCGCGCCCGGGGCCGGGATCAGGTTCGCGTTCGCCTGCTTCTTCGGCGACAGCGTGGTCACCTGCCCCTGCTGCTCGACGGTTTTCCCGTCCGCGCCTTGGGCATGCGCCTTCACCTGGTACGTGCCGCCGTAGCCGAGCACCTCGGTGGTCGTCCAGCTGAGCTTGTCCGGAGAGAACTCGCCCGCGACGGTTTTGCCCTTGGAGCTCGTGACCGTGACGTCCGTGAGCTTCCCGTTCGCCGCCTTCACGACGATCGGCGTGCTCGGGCTGATCCCGGACGCGTTGGCCGGTTCGATCGTCACCGACGCCGGCGTCGCGGTCTGGTTCGACCCGCCCGGAGAGCCGGGCGTGCCGCCGTTGCTGCCGCCGTCCCCGGAGGAACAGGCGGAAAGCAGCAGGGTCGCCGCGAGAATTCCGGCGAGCGGAAAAAATGTCTTCTTCGGGAACATTATGTCTCTTTTGTGAGGGTCCAGGAACGGCAGGTTCAGCTGCAAAACTACGCGATCGGAAAGACGCCCCGACCGGCGGATCGGTGCATTGGGGTGACGCGGATCACGATCGCGAATTCCGGCTCGCGGATCAGGGGCGCAGCAATCCGGGCGCTCCGTACAGGCCGGGGCCGTCGACGGTCAGTTCCTTCAGGTAGCCCAGGGCGGAGTCGTACGCCTGCGACGCCAGCTCGTCGGTACGCGAGAAGTCCAGCGGGCTCACCCGGACTGGGGCCGGGCCGGGCAGGTAGATCACCGGCACGGTCCGGGCCGCTACCGGCGCCTCCAGCACGGCCTGGTTGCGCATGCTGATCATCGCGGTGAACATCATCACCTCGGCGAACGTCCGGGGCGCGCCGGGCATTTTGCCGGGGAACGCGCAGTCCAGGACGACCAGCGACTTCGCGCCCATGCGCAACGCCTGCCGCATCGGGACGTTGGCGACCAGGCCGCCGTCGTAGAGCAGACGGTCTTCGTGCGGCACCGGCGGATAGATGCCGGGGATCGCGCAGCTCGCCAGGAGCGGCGCCCGCAGCGGACCGGAGGTGAGCAGGACCGGCTCGGCGGTGTCGACGTCGGTCGTGACCACGCCGAGCGGCATCGCCAGGTCCTCGAACCGGCGGCCGGCGCCGAGGTGGTCGTCGACGATCTTGGCGAGGCCGGTGTTCGGGAACAGATGGGTTTTGCTGTGCCGCAGCGTCCGGACCTGGCTGAACACGCCGCCGGGAAACGCCTCGGCCTTCGTCATGTGCGCCCAGATGTCGCGGAGCCGTCGGAGCCGGTCGTCGCCGGCCAGGGAAAGCACCGCGGCGTTCAGCGAACCGACGGACGTGCCGACTGCCAGATCCGGCGCGATGTCCGCTTCGTCGAGAGCTTGCAGCATGCCCACCTGCAGCGCGCCGAGGCTGCCGCCCCCGCCGAGGACGAACGCGACCGGCTTCGGGAGGTCAAATGCCTGCATACGGTCGAATTTAGTCAGCCGGACGGTTCCCGGGCGGGTGACTTCGGGTGACCTCGGTCAACTGCCGGTGCGCACGGGCTCCTCCGGCTGTTCGTCCGGAGAAGCGGGGGACACGCCCAGTGCCTTGCGTTTCTTCATGCGCAGCAAGAAAAACACCAGTACTCCGACCACCAGCGCGGCCACCACGAGGAACCCGGTGTTCATCGCGCTCTCGACCTGTTTGGCCGCCTCGCCCAGCGCGGCGCCGAGGCTGATGTGCGCCAGCGACCAGCAGAACGCGCCGGCGGCGGTCGCGGGGAGGAACTTGCGGAACGGCAGGTTCGACGCTCCCGCGGCGGCCGGCGTCAGGGTGCGCAGCACCGGAAGGAAGCGTGCGAAGAACACCGCCCACGCACCTCGCCGTTCGAGGACGCCGGTGGCCTTGTCCCACGCGTCCAGGCCGTATTTGCGGATGAGCTTCGTCTCCCGCAGCCGCGGTCCGAACTTCCGGCCGAGGGTGTAGCCGATCGAATCGCCAAGGGCCGCGCAGACGGTGACGACCGCCCACAGCGTCAGGAAGCGGGGCACGGACGTCGCCGTGGTCGCCGCGATCAGCAAGCCCGATTCGCCCGGGGCGATGAAGCCGAGGCCGATCGTGCACTCGGCCAGCACGAGCCCGCCTGCCGCCGCGACGAGACCCGGCTGGGGGAGTGCCTGCAGCCAGTCGAGGATGTCCGTTACTAAAGCCACACCATCACTTTACTGATTCTTGGGAATTGGGTGCCACGTTCGGGTGACCGGAGACGAGCGAGGGGCCCCGGTGCGTAACCGGGGCCCCTCGTCGAGACGTCTTCAGCGGGACAGCAGGCTGCTGGCTTCCTGGGCCGCCGGTCCTTCGGCGGTGAGGTGGGCGAGGTTCTCCGGGAGTTCCTCGCCGCGGTGTGCCTTGGTCTGGGCGTAGAGCCGTCCGGCGCGGTACGAGGACCGCACCAGGGGGCCCGCCATCACGCCGGGGAACCCGATCGCCTCGGCGGTTTTCGCGTGCTCGACGAACTCTTCGGGCTTGACCCACCGGTCCACCGGGTGATGCCGCGGCGAGGGCCGCAGGTACTGGGTGATCGTGATGATCTCGCAGCCCGCGTCGAACAAGTCCTGCAACGCGACGGTGACCTCTTCCGGCGTCTCGCCCATCCCGAGGATCAGGTTCGACTTCGTCACCAACCCCGCCGCACGCGCCTGGGTGATCACGTCCAGGGAGCGGGCGTAGCGGAAGCCGGGGCGGATCCGCTTGAAGATCCGCGGCACGGTCTCCACGTTGTGCGCCAGGACTTCCGGACGCGACCCGAACACCTCGGCCAACTGGTCGGGTTCGGCGTTGAAGTCCGGAATCAGCAGCTCGACCCCGGTGCCCGGGTTGAGCGCGTGAATCTGCCGCACCGTCTCCGCGTACAGCCACGCACCGCCGTCGGCCAGGTCATCGCGGGCGACACCGGTGATCGTCGAATAGCGCAGACCCATGGCCTGCACGCTCTCGGCGACCTTCCGCGGCTCCGTCCGGTCCAACGCAGCAGGCTTGCCCGTGTCGATCTGACAGAAATCGCAGCGCCGCGTGCACTGGTCACCACCGATCAGGAAGGTGGCCTCGCGGTCCTCCCAGCATTCGTAGATGTTGGGACACCCGGCCTCTTCGCAAACGGTGTGGAGGCCTTCGCGGCGAACCAGGCCCTTGAGTTCGGTGAACTCCGGCCCCATCCGCACCCGCGTCTTGATCCACGACGGCTTCTTCTCGATCGGCGTCTCGCTGTTGCGCACCTCAAGCCGCAACAACTTCCGCCCCTCCGGTGCAGCACTCACGGGCTCCACCCTACGCCCGGGAAACGGGCCTCAGCGCGGGTCGGGAGTGACGCCGGTCAGCTCGGCGGTCAGGTCCCACAATCTGGTCCCGGCCTCCGGATTCCGGGCCGGGGCAAGGGTGCGCACCTTCGTCGGACGGCCGCGGACGGCGAACGCCGGCCCGAGGTAGTCGCCGCCTTCGACGTCCGGGGCGGTCGCGGCGTACAGCTGCGGCAGCGCGCCCTGCTCGACGCGTTGGGCCAGCAGCATTCCGCCGAGCTTGCCGACTTCCCGCAGCACAGTGCGGAGCACGGGATTCCGGTACGAGCTGGCCATGTTCGTGGTCAGCCCGGTCGCGCTGTAGCCGGGATGCGCGAGCACGCTGAGCACGGTGGAATTCGCTGCGCGAAGGCGTCGGTCCAGTTCGATGCCGAAGGTTTGGTTCGACAGTTTCGCCTGGCCGTACGCGGCGGCCGCGCGGTAGGGGCGGCGTTCGGCGTTCGGGTCGTCCAGGTGCAGGTGCGCGCCGAGGGCGGCGACACTTGACAGCGTGACGACGCGGCCCGCCGGTGCGCCGCGCAGGGCGGGCATCAGCAGCCACGTCAGCGCGGCGTGTCCGAGGTGGTTCGTGCCGAACTGCAGCTCGAAACCGTCCGCGGTACGGCCCTGTGCGGTGGCCATCACCCCGGCGTTGTTCATCAGTACGTCCAGCGCGTCGCCGGTGAGTTCGCGCACCTTGGCGGCGGCTTCGCGGACGGACGCCAGGTCGGCGAGATCCAGCCGGACGAGTTCGGGTTTGGCGCCCGAAGCCGCGGCGCGGACCCGCTCGAGCGCGGTTTCGCCGCGTTCCGGCGACCGGCAGCCGAGCAGCACGCGAGCGCCGTGCGCGGCCAAGACTTCCGCCGAACGCAGGCCGAGGCCGGAATTCGCTCCGGTGATCAGGACGGTCCGGCCGCTCTGGTCGGGGATCCGGGCCTCGGTCCAGCGTTCGCTCATCGGGCTAGCTAACTACACGTCACGCGCTCGGCGCGAGCAGGCGCATCAGATGCCCGACCGGGCCGCGCCTGCGGACCGGGCCGGTGTCGCCTGCGCGGATCAGCGCGTCGAGCGTCCGCCCGACCTTGACGATCTCGTCGGCGGACTCGTCCGGTTCGGCGAGGCCGGCGGTGAGCGCCAGCATGTGCAGTTCGGTGCGGTGCAGCGGTTCCAGCGCCGGGCAGCGCTCGAGCGCGCCGTCCAGCACCGCGCGGAGGTCTTGGTGGTCGTGCTGCGCCTGCCGCCACGCGCGGGTGACGGCGTCGACCTGGTCGCCGGGCAGTTCCGCCTCGTCGGGATCGGCGAACTCGGCGCGCAGGTAGCCGCTGAGCAGTTGCGTCCACTTGTACTGCAGTGCCAGCAACAGGTTCTCTTCGGTGCCGAACTCTTCGGCGGCGCCCGGGATTTCGGCCAGCGACAGCGGCGCCTGCGGTGCACGCCTCGCCTGGCGGACAGCGGCATCGAGGATCTCTCGCCGCCGGTAGAAGTCGGTCCAGCTCATGGTGTGGCTCCCCTTCCGTGACCCGGGTCATACTGCCGGTCTGCGGCATACTCCCGGTACGGACCTGACGCAGCCAACATACCACGGGTATGGTCCGGCGACCCCCGGCGTAAGGTTGTGAGCGTGCCGACAATGAGGTCCCGACGACTCGACTACTCCGAGTCGACCCGATCCGCCCTGGTCGAGAGCGCGGTCGAACTGTTCACGAAACGCGGATACGCGGGCACCTCGCTCGACGAGGTCGCCAAACGCGCCCGCGTCACGAAAGGCGCGCTGTACCACCATTTCAGCGGGAAGCAGGCGCTCTTCGAGGCCGCGTTCGAACAGGTCGAAAGCCTGGTCTACGACCGGCTGCAGAAGATCATGACCGGCGACGGCGAGCCGTGGGAACGCGCGATGGGCGGGCTGCAGGCGTTCATCCGCAGTTGCCTCGACCCGTCGTACCAGCGGATCGCCATCCACGAGGGCCCGGTCGTGATGGGCTGGGAACGCTGGCGCGAGGCCGAGGAGCAGTCCAGTTTCGGGCTGGTCCGGTCCGGGCTGCAGCTGCTCGTCGACGCGGGCGAGGTGGAGCCGGTGCCGGTCGACCTCACCGCGCGGCTGCTGTTCGGCGCGCTGTCGAGCGCGGCCACCGAGATCGCCGGCGCGGCCGACCCGAAGAAGGTCGGAGCCGAGATCGAGGACGTCATCATGCGGATGCTGACCCGGCTGCGCCGCCCGGCGGGAGACCAGGAACGGCCCGCCGCGGGCTGACCAGTCCGCCGTTAGGCTGGCGGACATGGACTTGAGGATCTTCACCGAACCCCAGCAGGGCGCGAGCTACGACGACCTGCTGCGGGTCGCGCGGACCACCGAAGCCGCGGGATACGACGCGTTCTTCCGCAGCGACCACTACCTCAAGATGGGCAGCGCGGACGGCCTTCCCGGGCCGACCGACGCGTGGATCACCCTCGCCGGCCTCGCCCGCGAAACCGAGCGGATCCGGCTCGGCACGCTCGTCACCGCGGCCACCTTCCGCCACCCCGGCCCGCTCGCGATCTCGGTCGCGCAGGTGGACCAGATGTCCGGCGGGCGCGTGGAATTCGGCTTCGGCGCCGGCTGGTACGACGACGAGCACACCGCCTACGGCCTCACCCTGCCGCCGCTCAAGGAGCGTTTCGACCGCTACGCCGAGCAGCTCGCGGTGATCACCGGCCTGTGGAAGACCCCGGCCGGGGAGAAGTTCTCCTACTCCGGCGAGTACTACACGCTCGCCGACTCGCCCGCGCTGCCGAAGCCCGCGCAGTCGCCCGCGCCGCCGGTGATCATCGGCGGGGGCGGCAAGAAGCGCACCCCGGCGCTGGCCGCGCGGTACGCCGACGAGTTCAACCTGCCGTTCGTGGATGCCGACACCGCGCTGGCGCAGTTCGAGCGCGTCGACGCGGCGGCGGAGGCGATCGGCCGGGACCCCAAGGAAATCCTGCGCTCGGTCGCGCTCGTGCTCGCGGCGGGCCGGGACGAGGCCGAGGTCGCGCGCCGGGCGGCCGCGATCGGCCGGGAAACCGACGAACTGCGGGCCAACGGCCTGGCCGGGACCGCGGCGGAGATCGTGGACCGGATCGGGCAGTGGCGCGAAAAAACCGGGATCACCCGGCTGTACCTGCAGGTGCTCGACCTGTCCGACCTCGACCACATCGAGTTCGTGGCGTCCGAGGTCGCTCCGCAGCTCGACTGAGCCCCCGAAAAGCCGTGAAGGACTCCTTGAGGGAATCAGATTCCCTCAAGGAGTCCTTCACGGACAGCTGGGTCAGTTCTGCAGGGCGAAGGTGACGCCGGGGGCCTTCGGGGCCTCCGGACGCGGCAGCCAGCGGTCGTCGCTCACCGGCAGTTCGCCTTCGAGCGCGGCCAGCACCAGCTCCTTCGCCAGCGGCAGCACCTCGGAGACCGGGACGTCGCGCTGCAGTTCCCAGGACAGCGAGGTGACGCCCGCGTCGCGGATGCCGCACGGCACGATGTTGTCGAACGCGGCCAGGTCGGCGTTGCAGTTCAGCTCGAACCCGTGCATGGTGACGCCGCGCTGGACGCGGATGCCGATCGCGGCGATCTTGCGCTCGATCCCGCGCTCGTCGGCCGGGATCCACACGCCGCTGCGGCCCTCGACGCGGCCGGTGCGCACGCCGAACCGGTCGCACACCGCGATCAGCGCCTCCTCGAGGCGGCGCACGTAATGCATCACGTCGATCGGGTCGGCGAGCTTCAGGATCGGGTAGCCGACCAGCTGGCCGGGGCCGTGCCAGGTGATCTTGCCGCCGCGGTCGACGTCGATCACCGGGGTGCCGTCGGCGGGCCGGTCCTCGGGTTCGGTGCGCTTGCCCGCGGTGTAGACCGACGGGTGCTCCAGCAGCAGCATGGTGTCCGGCCCGGTTTCGTCCGCACGAGCGGTGAGGATCTCCCGCTGCAGGTCCCAGGCCTCGGTGTAGTCGATCGTCCCGATCTCGCGCACGACGAGGGGTTCGGTGGCGATCCGGCAGCTTGCGCTCGAAGAACTCACCGTTCGAGGCTACGCCTTTCGTCCGGCGGAAAGGGAATCAGCCGGAGTGCGGTCGCTGACACCAGTCCGACGCCGAGCACCGCGAGCACGGCCCCGATGGTGTCGGTGACCCAGTGCACGCCGAGCACGATCCGGCAGGCCGCGGCCAGCACCGTCGCGGCGGCGGAAATCCCGATCGCCCACCGGACGAACCGCGGCCGGAGCCAGGCGCAGAGGAGCACCACGACCAGGCTGGTCGTCGCCACGGAGACGACGTGGCCGCTGGGGTAGCTCAGATCCGGGTACACCCGCGGGCGCTGGCGCTGGAACACCGGCTTGAACGCCAGGCTGGTGAACCGGCACAGAAGCAGCACCACGGCGAGCCGCACGCACAGCGAGAACTGGGAGCGGTCGCGCAGCACGATCGCCAGCAGCAGCACGCCGAGCACATACGGCAGCACCGGGCCGAGGACGTTCGTCACCACGCCCGCGATCTGGCCGGCCGGGCGAGTGTCCTGTCCCCGCAGGGCCGTGGCGACCTCGACGTCGAGCTGCAGCGGCTGCCGGTCCACCAGAAATCCGAGCCACAGGAACGCGGCGAACAGCACCACGCCAACGACGATCCACCGGACGCGCGGCATCGTCATGTCGCCGCGGCGAGCGCGCTGTCGACGGTGCGGTGCCGGAATTCGTAGCCGCTCGCCTCCAGCTTCCGCGGCACCGCGCGCTGTCCGAACAACGCCATCTCCTCGGCGGCCTGGCCGAGCGCGATCTTCATCGCGATTTCCGGCACCCACCACGGCGCGGGCCGGTGCACGGCGTGGCCGAGGGCCTTGGTGAACTCGGCGTTGGTGACCGGGATCGGGCCGGTGAGATTGACCGGGCCGGACAGCGAATCGTGCTCCAGAATGTGCACGAGGGCACCGATTTCGTCGTCCAGCGCGATCCACGGCATGAACTGGCTGCCGTCGCCGAGCCGTCCGCCGAGCGCGAAGCGGAAGAGCGGACGCAGCACGTCGAGCAGGCCGCCGCGGCGGGCCAGGACGAGACCGGTGCGGACCGAGACCACGCGCGCGTTGGCCGCCGCGGCGGTCGCGTTCTCCCATTCGACGCACATCTCGGCGAGAAAACCGTTGCCCGCCTTGGTGTCCTCATCGACCACAGTGGACCCGGTGTTGCCGTAATAGCCCACGGCGGAGGCATTCACCAGCACCCCGATGCCGTGCTCCGCCACCGCTTCGGCGAGCACCTCGGTCGGCTCGACGCGGCTGTCGAGCAGCTGCTGTTTGCGCATGGCGCTCCAGCGACCGGGCAACAGCGGCGCGCCGCACAGGTTCACCACCGCGTCGACGCCGTCGAACGCGCCGTCGTCGATCCGCCCCGACGGCGGGTCCCAGCCGCGCTCGTCTTCCGCCCGCGCGGTGCGCCGCACCAGCCGGCGCACGTCGTGCCCGGATTCGCGCAGCCGTCCGGTCAATGCGGTGCCGAGGAGACCGCCGGAGCCCGCGATGAGTACCCGCATGCCTCTGATCGTGTCCTATCGGCCCGGTTCGCGCACACCCGGGCGGAGCTGACCGGCGACGTCGGCGGCGGCGGTCAGCAGCACCAGCGCGGGAATCGCGGCGGTCGGCTTGAGCCGGTAGCTGCCGCGGCGGTCCTGCTCGACCAGCCCGGCCGCGGTGAGCGCCTTGAGGTGGTGATAGAGCCGTCCTGGCGAGCTGAGTTCGGCCGCTTCCTGCAGCGCGGCCCCGGTTTGCGCGCCGTCGCGGGCGAGCAGCCGGACGAGCGCGATCCGGTCGGTGTTCGCCAGCGCGGCGAGCACCTCGGCGCGCGGCCCGTCCGGCAGCGACAGGACTGCCGGGGTGGTGAGCCGGATTTCCCAGCGCAGCTCGGGATCGGTCAATTCACCCTGGTAGCCGACGATTCCCCGCGGGCTGTCCGGGACGGGTTCGGCGGACCGTCCCTCCAACGCGGCCAGCCGGCGTTCGAGCGCCGCGACGCGCTCGGCGAGGTCATCGGTCATGCGGGTCAGTGTCCCAGCGCGCGCTCCAGTGCCGTGAAGGTGGCCGGGAGGTACAGCGCGTCGACGCACAGCCGCATCAGCGCCGGAACGTGCTGAAGGTCGGCGGCCGTCGCGTTCTGAAGCAGGATCGTGCCGGTACTCGGAGCGCGGTCCGGCCACAGCACGTCGAACGCCAGCACCAGGACGGCGGACAAGCTGCCGCCTTTGAACAACAAGGCATCCGCGCCCGGCGGCTTCCGTTCCGGGAACTGGGTGAGGATCTGCTGCGCGAGGACGGCGGCCCGGTCCTTGCCCGCGGCGATTTCGCGGTGCAGCCCGAACAAGTGCGCGGCAGTGCCCTGGCCGGTTCCCGCCTCCCAGATCCTGGTGTGTTCGGGCGTCGGCGGATGGGCGAAGACCCGCGGAATCACGGTGGCACGGAACGACGCGTCGTGGACGAACCGGTTCGTCAGCGCATTGCCCAGGGCACGGCGGACCGCGCTCGGGGTGCCGGGCGGCGGACAGTACTCGGGCAGCACCCACATCAGCGTTTCCCCGCAGAACATCCGGGTGTCGGGGTGGTGCCAGCCGCCGCGCGCGGCCGCGCGGCGCAGCGCCGAGTCGCCGAGCCGGGCGTGCAGGTAGTCCGCGGCGGCGTTGTCGCTGACCAGAATCATCAGCTCGGCGATCTTGTGCAGCGGCACTCGCTGCTCCGGATCCTTCGCGATGCCGAACTCGTCGCACGGGATTCCCAGCAAGGTCAGGGCTTCGTGGTGCGTCCCCTGGCCGAGAAGGCCGTCGCCGAAGAACGGATGCCGGGCGTCCCAATCACCGACGCGCACCGGTTCGGCCGGATCGAGCCGTCCTTCGGCGACCGCCGTCGTGTAGGCGAGCAGATGCACCACCTTGACCGCGGAGGCGAGCGGACGTTGCTGGTCTGGCCGGTGCTCGAAGCACGTGCGGTCGGAGAAGACCGCGGACACGTCGTCGCGGTGCGCGGCGAGCCGGGCGAGCCAGCCTTCGGGCGTGGATTGGTCCGGGGGATCGGCCAGCGCGAGCGAGGGGGCGACGAACGTGGCGGCCCCCGCTGCTGTGACCGACGCGAGCAAGCTTCGTCGGGTGAGCATGAGCCAAGCCTACTCCGGAATTCCGAAAATCCGGAATAGCTGACTACGCGGAACGGCGAACGGCGAAGGCCCCCGCACCCGTGGGGCGGATTCACGCGGTCGTCGCAACACCTGATGATCTATGTGGTGGCCGTTAGCAGATTACGCAGGCGCTCGGCTGGTGTTGACCAGCCGAGCGTTTTGCGTGGTCGGCGGTTGAGTTTCTGGGCGACGTGTTCGAGGTCTTCGGTGCTGTGAACGGACAGGTCGGTCCCTTTGGGGAAGTACTGGCGCAGCAGTCCGTTGGTGTTCTCGTTTGAGCCGCGTTGCCAGGGTGCGTGCGGGTCGCAGAAGTAGACCGGAACCCCGGTCGCGATCGAGAACTGCTTGTGCGCGGCCATTTCACAGCCCTGGTCCCAGGTCAGCGAGCCGCGCAGGTGTGCGGGCAGGGTCTGGATCAGCGGGACGAGCACGTCCCGGACTTCCTCGGCGGTGTGCCCGCCGGGCAGGTGCCCGAGCATGACGTAGCGGGTGGAGCGCTCGACCAGCGTCACGATCGCGCTCTCGCTGCGGGTGCCGACGATCAGGTCGCCTTCCCAGTGGCCGGGGACCGCGCGGTCTTCGACCTCGGCCGGGCGCTGGGAGATCATCACCATGCCGTCGACGAACCGGGGTGTGCGCTGGTCAGGTTTGCGGTGCGGCTTCCGGCGGGTGCGGCCGGTCCGCAGCGCGGCCGCGACCTCGCGTCGCAGCCCGCCCCGAGCCTGGACGTAGATCGCCTGGTAGATCGTTTCCGGACTCGCCCGCATGTCCTCATCGTCGGGGAACTCGCGGACGAGCGCCTGACAGATCTGCTCGGGTGACCACTGTTCCCGCAGCTTGTCGGCGACATAGGCGCGCAACGGACCGTCCTGGGCGAGTTTCGACGGCTTCGGCCGCGGCCGGCTTCCCGCCCAGGCCCGCTGAGCGTGGTGCGGCCGATAGACACCGTTGACCGACCGCGTGTCGATCTCCCGTTTGACGGTGGACGCCGGGCGGCCCAGCGCCCGCCCGATCGCCCGGAACGACTCGCCCTGCCGGCGCATGTCGGCGATCAGCTCCCGTTCGGCCACCGTCAAGTACCGCGGGTGCAAAGTGGCCTCGACCGCCGCGACAGACGGCTGCGAGGACAAAGGAACGACAGTGGTCACGCCCGTCTTGTAGTCGATCCGGCGCCCATCCGGGTGGAGGCGCGTGTGACCGATCTGCCGGATACCGCGATCCCAGTCCCGGGCGGTGCGCTCGTTGACGCCGACCCGAGTGGCGGCATCCCGTGATCGCACACCGGCCGCGCGAAGCCGGTCGTACTCCGCCCTGCCCGGATGCCCGGACGTGCCCGACTTCCCCGTGCCCCGCACTCCTGCCTGCCGCGCCCAAGTGTGAGCCGTTCCCCGAGACACCCCGACCACCCGGGCGGCACCCGAAACGTTGCCCTTCTCCCGATCAAGAGCCTCGAAGAACTCCTTCTTCAACCTCTCAAAATCCACGATCCCCGCAACTCCCTGCAATCCAGGGTGTTGCGGGGACCGCTAGAACCCGCCTGGCGGATGCGGGGGCCTTCGGCCGAGAGAGTTACCGGATCAGAGACCCAGCTCGTCCTCGAAGTTGCCCTCTTCCAGCCGCTGCTTGATCGTGGTCAGGAAGCGGCCGGCGTCGGCGCCGTCGACCAGGCGGTGGTCGTAGGTCAGCGGCAGGTACGCCATCGAGCGGACCGCGATGGTGTCGTTGCCGTCGGCGTCGCTCACCACGACCGGGCGCTTCACCACGGCGCCGGTGCCGAGCATGCCGGACTGCGGCTGCACGATGATCGGCGTGTCGAACAGGGCTCCGTTGGAGCCGATGTTCGTGATGGTGAAGGTGCCGCCGGTCAGCTCGTCCGGCTTGACCTGGTTGGCCCGGGCCCGCGCCGCCAGGTCGGCGATGCGGTGCGCGAGACCGGCCAGGCTCAGCTCGCCCGCGTCGTGGATCACGACCGAGAGCAGGCCGCGCTCGGTGTCCACCGCGATGCCCAGGTGCACGGCGCCGTGGTAGGTGATCTCCTTCGTGTCCTCGTTGTAGGACGCGTTGACGTTCGGGTGCTGCTTGAGCGCCTCGACGGTCGCCTTGGCGAAGAACGGCAGGAACGTGAGGTTGACGCCCTCGCGCTCCTTGAACGCCGCCTTCGCGCGCTGGCGCAGCTTGGCGATCTTGGTGACGTCCACCTCGTGCACCTGCGTGAGCTGCGCGGAAACCTGCAGCGACTCGCGGGTCTTGGTGGCGGTGATCTGCCGGATCCGGCTCGCCTTCTGCACGGTGCCGCGCAGGGCGGCGACCTCCGGCGAGACCGCGGCGGCGCGCGGCGCGGACGGAGCGGCGGCGGCCGGAGCGGACGGGGCGGAAGCAGCCGGGGCCGGAGCCGCCTTCTGCTTGGCCTCGGCGGCGGCGAGCACGTCCTGCTTGCGGATGCGGCCGCCGACTCCGCTGCCGGTCAGCGACGCGAGGTCGATGCCGTGCTCGGAGGCGAGCTTGCGCACCAGCGGCGTGACGTACGGGCCGTCCGCGGAGCCGTTGTCCGCCGGGGCCTGCGCGGCTGGGGCGGGCTTGCTCTCCTGGGCCGGAGCGGGAGCCGGGGCTGCGGGCGCGGGGGCCGGAGCCGCCGGGGCCGGAGCGGGCTTGCTCTCCTGGACCGGGGCCGGAGCGGGCTCGGGTTCCGGAGCCGGGGCGGGCTTGCTTTCCTGCGCCGGGGCGGCGGCCGGGGCGGCGCTGGCGTCGCCGATGACCGCGAGCACGCCGCCGACCTCGACGGTCTCGTCCTCGCCCGCGCGGATCTCCAGCACGGTGCCGGCGACCGGCGACGGGACCTCGGTGTCGACCTTGTCGGTGGAGATCTCGAGCAGCGGCTCGTCGACCTCGACGGTCTCGCCGACCTGCTTCAGCCAGCGGGTGACGGTGCCCTCGGTGACGCTCTCGCCCAGCTCGGGCAGCTTCACCTCGGTGCCCGAACCGCCGGCGGCCGGAGCGGTGTCCGGCTGCGACGGGGCGGACTCGGCGGGGGCGGCGGATTCGGCCTGGGCAGGGGCTTCCTGCTGCTGCGGGGCGGGCTCCGGCTCGGCCTGCTGGGCCGGCGCGGAGGACTCGGGCACGCCGCCGGTGCCGTCGTCGATCACCGCCAGCTCGCCGCCGACCTCGACGGTGTCGTCTTCCTTGGCGCTGATCTTCACGACCGTGCCTGCCACCGGCGACGGTACTTCGGTGTCGACCTTGTCGGTCGAGATCTCGAGCAACGGCTCGTCGACCTCGACGGTGTCGCCCTCCTGCTTCAACCACCGGGTGACGGTTCCCTCGGTGACGCTCTCGCCGAGCTCCGGCAGCGTGACGGAGTAGGCCATTGTTCGCTGGCTCCCTTGATCGCTAAGACGTGGTCTGGATTGTGCTGGTTGCGCGTCAGCTGTGCACGTGCAGCGGCTTGCCCGCGAGGGCGAGGAACGCTTCGCCGAGTGCCTCGGTCTGCGTGGGGTGCGCGTGGATCAGCGGGGCGACGTCCTCCGGGAACGCCTCCCAGCTGTAGATCAGCTGCGCTTCGCCGATCAGCTCGCCGACCCGGTCGCCGACCATGTGCACGCCGACGACGGGGCCGTCCGGCGCCTTCACCAGCTTCACGCCGCCGGAGGTCTTGAGGATCTGGCTCTTGCCGTTGCCGCCGAGGTCGTAGGTGAACGTGGTGACGTCCGAGCCGTACTTCTCCTTGGCCTGGGTCTCGGTGAGCCCGACCGAGGCGACCTCGGGGTGCGAGTAGGTGACGCGCGGGATGCCGCGCTCGTCGATGGCGCGCGGGTTCAGTCCGGCGATCTCCTCGGCCACGAAGATGCCCTGCTGGAAGCCGCGGTGCGCGAGCTGAAGGCCCGGCACGATGTCGCCGACCGCGTACACGTTCGGCAGGTTGGTGCGCAGCCGGTCGTCGGTGAGCACGAAGCCGCGGTCGATCTTGACGCCCGCCTCCTCGTAGCCGTGCCCGGCCGAGTTCGGGCCGCGGCCGACGGCGACCAGCAGCAGGTCGGCCTCCAGCGTCTCGCCGGACTCCAGCGACACGCTGACGCCGTTGTCGTCCTGCTTCGCGCCGGTGAACTTCACGCCGGTCTTGAAGGCGATCTTGCGCCGGCGGAACGCCCGCTCGAGCTGCTTGGAGGCGTACTCGTCCTCGTTCGGGACCAGCCGCGGGAGCGCCTCGACCACGGTGACGTCGACCCCGAAGGAAGCCCACACGCTGGCGAACTCCACGCCGATCACGCCGCCGCCGAGCACGACGACCTTCTTCGGCACGTAGTCCAGCGTCAGCGCCTGCTCGCTCGCGATGATGCGGCCGCCGAGCTCGAGGCCGGGCAGGGTGCGCGAGTACGAACCGGTGGCGAGGATGACGTTCTTGCCGGTGTAGCGCGTGCCGTCGACCTCGACGGTCGTGCCGCCGACGAACCGGCCGGTGCCCTCGACGAGGTTCACCTTGTGCGCCTTGGCCAGGCCCTGGAGGCCCTTGTACAGCCGGGAGACGATGCCGTCCTTGTACTTGTTCACCCCCGCGATGTCGATGCCCTCGAACACGGCCTTGACGCCGAAGGTCTCGGCGTCGCGGGCCTCGTCGGCGACCTCGGCGGCGTGCAGCAGGGCCTTGGTCGGGATGCAGCCCCGGTGGAGGCAGGTCCCGCCCAGCTTGTCCTTCTCGATCAGCGTGACGGAAAGGCCCAGCTCGGCAGCGCGGAAGGCCGCGGCGTAGCCGCCCGATCCGCCTCCCAGGATCACGAGGTCGGCGGAGGTGTCGCTCACTTCAATAACTCCTCGGCAGCGATAGGGGTGGAGCTTCGGTCGCCGCGGCACCCGGTATAACCGCGCGCGCGACAACCGCCATCTTGTCACTACGCCGATCGGCGTTGCGACCTAGCCGGGCCAAGGCGGCGCTGCGACACCGGCCACACACGCGCCCGGGAATAATGAAGTCCGGACTCTCGCCGGAAGAAAGGTGGTCGAAGTGGGGATCTTCGACTCGTTGCGCCGCCGCGGCAGACGCGGCCCGGCCGCCGGAGCAGGCCGCTCCGCGGGCTCGGCCGACACCCGCTACCTGGAGGAATGGGCCGCCGCGCGGCGTGGGGTGGAAGCCTACGTCGAGCCGCCGACCACGGTGACCGACACCACTGTGGTGCTCGTCGCGCACGACGGCGAATGGACCCGCCGCCGCATCGGCAGCCTCGCCGCGGCGCAGAAGTTCGGGCACAAGCACACGATTCCGGTGTACGAGGCGGCGCGGGTGGGGTATCCGAAGCGGATGCGGGAGTACACCGAACGGCAGAAGCGTCGGTCTGGGGGGTGAGGCTGGGGGTCGCTGTCGGTAGTTGGGGCTGGGGTTCGGCTCGTCGCCCTGGGGGCGACATTGCCGGTGATCTGGGTTGCGTGGGGCACCCCGATTTTTGATTGTGC
>NZ_GG657746.1:1835691-1854521 GCF_000158875.1 Streptomyces sp. AA4
GGAAAGATGCCTTGACAAGCACCCCCGAACCGCAGGGCGGCTTTGTATCGGGGTTGGGGAGGGGCTGGGTGCCCCCGGCGGTTGGGAGCATCGGCTGCGGTTTGTTGCGCGGTTTGGGTGGTGCGCTGTTTGGGTGCGGCGGCGGCGGCGGTTTGTGCGCGGCTTGGGTGCGTGGGGGCTTGGGGAGCGCGGCGTGCGGTTAGCGCCCCAATGTGGCATTGGGTGCATGTGGCGCACCCAATGTGGCATTGGGTGCATGGGACGCAACCAATGTGGCATTGGGGTGCGCCTCGGGAGGTGCCGGGTGTGGGTCGTGAGGGGAACCCTGAGTGAACTGGGCCCCGGAAGTTGGACTGGTTATGTAGAGGTTAGGCGGCGAGGGTCTGGGCCCGGTATTCGGCCGGGCTCAGGCCTTGGAGCGTGGTGGAGATGCGGGTGGTGTTGTACCAGTCGATGTAGTCGTGCAGTGCCGTGATGAACGTGTCGACGGTGTCGAACTTGGTGTGGTGGAAGAGTTCTTCTTTGAGGTGGCCGAAGAAGTTCTCGGCGACGGCGTTGTCCAGGCAGGTGGCTCGCCGGGACATCGACTGGGTCAGGCCGGCGTCGGCGAGCAGGGAGCGCCAGGAGGCGTGCCGGTACTGGAAGCCCTGGTCGGAGTGCACCAGCGGGCGGGCTCCGGCGGGCAGGGTCGCGATCGCGGCGCGCAGCGAGGAGTTCGTCAGCTCCAGCGTCGGGGACGGCCCGCAGGCGTAGGCGATCACGGACCGGTCGAACAGGTCGATCACGGGCGAGAGGTAGACCTTGCGGTCGCCGATGCGGAACTCGGTCACGTCGGTGACCCATTTGGTGTCCGGGGCCTCGGCGCCGAACTCGCGGTTGAGCAGGTTCTCGGCGGCCGTGCCGGGCCGGCCGGGCCAGGACCGGCGCCGGCGCGGCCGCCGGACCTGGCAGACCAGGCCGAGGGCGTTCATCAGCGCGAGCACGGTTTTCTTCGCCACCCGCCAGCCGGCGCGGGCCAGGACCGTGTGGATCCGCCGGTGCCCGTAGCGGCCGCGGGCGGCCTCGAACGCCTCGGCGATCGCGGCCTTGAGCCCGGCGTGCGGGTCGGGCCGGTCGGGCCGGGCCTGGTGGTGGAAGAACGTCGACCGGGCCAGGCCCGCGACCGCCAGCAGCACCGGCAGCGGATAGTCGGCCTTGAGGGCGGCGACGGCCTGGGTTTTCACCCTCGCCCCTGCTCCCTCAAGGCCCGCAATTTTTTTAGGTAGGCGTTCTCCGCCGACAGCCGCAGGTTCTCCGCCCGCAACCGCTCCAGCTCGCCGGGACCCGGCGAGTCCGCGACACCGGGCGGACGGCCTTTCGGCTTGGGCCGCAACGCGTCCTCTCCCTCGCGCCGATACGCCCGCGCCCAGTTCTCCACGAGTTTGGGCGAGGACAGCCCGTGCTCGCGCGCCAGCTCGGCCGCGGTCGCCTCGCCGCCGACATACCGGCGCACGACCTCCAGCTTGAACTCGAACGCGAACGACCGCCTGCCTGGCTTGTCCATCAGCGCTCCCGCGCTCCGCAGCCTCCAACGATCACGCAAGCGTCGCACGGCACCCGCCGACACCCCCAACCGGGACGCCACGGCCTTCGCGCCATACCCGTCCTCGAACAACGCAACAGCGGACGCCCGCTGCCACTCAGACAACGAACTGCGTGGATGCAACGAACCACTCCCCGGACAGCTGGAACTGGATTCCCAGTCCAACTTCCGGGGCGCAGTTCAGAGGGACTCAGAGTCCCTCAGGGGTCCCCTCGCGGACTTCGGCGGGCGGGTGGTCAGGCGCTTGCTTCCAGTAGTCGGTGGTGGTGTTCCAGCAGTGCGCGGAACGATTCGTGTGCGGTGCTGCCGTAGGTGAGGTCTACTTCGACCGTTCGCCAGCTGTTACCGGTGTGGGTGAGCAGGATCGTCGCTGGGTCGGAGACGATCACGACGGTTCCGTCTGCGCGCAGTTCGCGGGCGGGCAGCAGGCGGGGGAACACCACGTCCGCGGGCAGGCCGTCCGCGAGTGTCAAGAACTCGCGGTAGTCGTCGGGCAGGCGGAAGCCGAGGCGGTTTTCGGCTGCGGCGAGGTCGGTTGGTGACGCGGGGGCGGGGGCTCGTTGTCCGCGCAGTCGGAGGATCGCCGCTACCAGGTCGGGCAGGCTGTCCGGGCCGGTTGGGTGGCGTTCGCGCAGGGCGGCGATCAGCGCGCCTGCGCACTGGTCCGGCCATTCCGGGCCGAGGTCTAGCGGGTCCGCGCCACCGACCAGGCGGGCGGCTAGCGGGCGGGTGGCGGCGAGCGTCGCGACGTCGGGGTTCGGGTGGTTTTCGACGAGTGCGGCCCAGGTGTCCAGGTCGGCGGCGGCGAGTGCGTCGCGCACCGGATCCGGTCGTTCGGGGGCGAGTGCGGAGACCGCGCCTGCGACCGGGGAACCGGCGAAGAGACCGTCCAAATCGGACACTCTGCGGGCTAGGAAGGCTTGGTGGGCTTGTTCTTCCGCGTCCAGGTCGAGCGGAACCAGCGCGTCTGCCCATTGTGGACGGTCGCCGCGGGCCTCGAAAAGCATTGCCCAGGCGCGGGCGCGCAGAGCGTCGTCGGCGAGCACGGACGTTGGGCGGCCGGTGATCGCGTGCCATTGTGCGACAAGGCGATCCGCGGAGTCGGACGCGCCCGCGGTCGCCAAGAGCAGCGCGGCGTGGCCGATTCGGCGGTCAGCGGCGGCCTCGTCGGCGGTGAGCACCTCGCGGACGGCGGTTTCGAGGTAGTCGTCGCGCTGCATGAGCGCGAGCGTGCCACAACGACGGAGGCCCCGTACCGGGCAGGGTGCGGGGCCTCCGGTCGAAAGCGGGTGAATCAGCCCTGGTCGGCGATGTCCGCCAGCACCGCGGCGATGGTGCGGACCGGGACGCCGGTGCCGCCCTTGCCGGTGTAGCCCCACGGGCCGCCGGAGTTGAAGGCCGGGCCCGCGACGTCCAGGTGCACCCACGGCAGGTCCGCGGGCACGAACTCGCGCAGGAACACGCCCGCGACGAGCATGCCCGCCCAGCGCTGGCCGGTCACGTTCGCGATGTCCGCGAGCCGCGAGTCGAGGTCGCCGCGCAGTTCGTCGGGCAGCGGCATCGCCCAGCCGCCCTCGCCGGTGGCCTGCATGATGCCCGCGACGCGGTCGCGGAACTCGTCCGAGCCCATCACGCCGGAGATCCGGTTGCCCAGCGCGACCACCTGCGCGCCGGTCAGCGTGGCGGTCTCGATCAGGTAGTCCGGGTTCTCCTCGGCCGCGCGCACGATCGCGTCGGCCAGCACGAGCCGTCCCTCGGCGTCGGTGTTGAGCACCTCGACGGTCTTGCCGCCGTACATGGTCAGCACGTCGCCGGGGCGGTAGGAGGTGCCCGAGGGCAGGTTCTCCGCCAGCGGGATGTGCGCGGTGACCTCGAGCGGGTACTTGAGCTTGGCGGCCAGCACGACCGACGCGAGCACGGCGGCCGCGCCCGACATGTCGGAGGTCATGTGGTCCATGTTCGCGGCGGGCTTGAGCGAGATGCCGCCCGAGTCGAACGTGATGCCCTTGCCGACCAGCGCGACCTTCTTGCGCGCCTTCGCCGGCTTCCAGCTGAGCCGCAGCAGGCGCGGCGGCCGCGACGAACCGCCGCCGACGCCGAGGATGCCGCCGAAGCCCTTGCGCTTGAGCGCCTTCTCGTCGAGCACCTCGAACTCGAGGCCGTTCGCGTCGGCGAGCTTCTTCGCGCGGTCGGCGAAGGACGCCGGGAACAGGTCGTTCGGCGGGGTGTTGATGAGGTCGCGGGCGATGATCACCGATTCGGCGATGAACCCGGCCGCCTTCAGCGTGGCCTTGTGCTCGCGCGCGGTGCCCTCGGCCGGGCTGACCAGGTCGGCCTTCGCCAGCGGGCCGTCGCCCTTCTCGGAGCGGTACTCGGTGAAGACGTACGCGCCCAGCGCGATGCCCTCGGTGGCGGCGTGCAGGTCGACGGCCGACAGCGTGACGAACGCCCGCTCGGTGCCGTTCAGCGCGCGGGCCGCGGCACCGGCCGCGCGGCGCACCTGCTCGGCGGTGATCCCGCCGTCCTTCGGCTTGCCGAGGCCGACTGCCAGCACGACGCCCGCGGGCAGCTTGCCCAGCGTCGGCAGCTTCACGATCTCCTCGGCCTTGCCGGTCGCGCCGAGCGTGCCCAGCACCTCGGCGAGCTTGCCGTCGAACGCCGCGTCGGCCACCTCCGCGCCGGCGGCCAGCTCGAGGCCGTCCTCGCCCTGCAGGGTGCCGATCACGACGACGTCGGCGCGGGTCTTGCCCAATGCCGCATCCGTGTTCTCGGAGAGGGCAAGCTTCGGCACGGTCACTTCTGGCTCCTCGCGACGTCGCGGTGGCGCCGGGCGTTCTGCCCGGTCGATCGTGAGCCATGCTAATGACAAAGCCATCCGGACGGGGGAAGGGGGATCGCGGTGCGGCTCGCGGGAGCACTCCTGGTGACGCTGGCGGCGGGGGCCGCCGGAGCCGGATATTGGCTGCTCGCCGGGGTTGTCCTCGCCGCGCTGGCCGCGGTCGGCGGTTCCCGGCTGCCCGCGCTCGCTGACGATCCGGCTGGCCGGATCGTGGGCGGATTATCCCGGCTGGCGCAGATCGTCGTGCTCGGGCAAGCGTTCGGCGCATACGTTTTTCCGCTGCAGCCCGGGTATGCCGCGGCCGCGCTGGTCGTATTCGTTGCCGCTGCGGACTTCGCCGGGCTGCGGCTGCCGAATCTGCTGGTCAAGTGGATAGTGGGCGTGCTGCTGGCCGCCGCGGCGGTCCTCGTGGCGATGTGTCTCGTGGTCGCTCCGGTGTCGCAGACGGGCGGAATCGGGACGCCGAACGCGGCCGGGATCGTCGTCGCGGCGTTGTTCCTCCTGCCGTTCCTAGTTCCGGAACCAGGGGCGCGGAGCACCGGACGCGCGCTCGTGCTGGGTCTGGTCGCAGTGGCCGTCACCGCGGTGACGCTGCTGCAGCTGGGTCCGGTGCGGCTCGGGTTGTCCGGGACCTCGATGCGGGAACTGCTCTCCGCCGCGGACGCCGGACAGCTGCAGCCGTTGCTCACGGTGATCGCAGTCCTGGCGACTCTTCCCGCGGCATTCACGACTTTCGTCGGTGCTCGACAGCGGTTTGCGCCGTCCGGCGGGGCTCCGGTCGCGGTGGCCGCGGTGCTGGCAGCGGCCGCCGCGGCGTTCGTTCCGCTGTCGGCGACGCTGCTCGCGGCCGGGCTCGGCGCGGTCGCGGAACTGCTGCTGCGGGTGCGGGTGCGTCGCTACCGTGGCGGGCATGACTGAGCACCGCTGGGCACCGGGACAGACAGTCGTCGAACGTTTCGTCCGCCCGGACGGCAGCATCGGCCAGCATCATCCGCTGCGCGTGGTCTCCGACGACGGCGAGACGCTGCTCGGCTGGCTCCCGCTCGGCACGCCGATCGTCGGCAGCAGGCTCGCGGACGGCCGGTCGCTGCGGGAAGCGCCGCTGGAACAACGGTTTCGCCAGCCGCGCGTCCGCGTGCCGGACGTGTGGCACGGCACCTCGACGCTGCGGCTGATTCCCGACCGGGCGTGGTCATCGGTGTGGTGGTTTTTCGAGACGGACGGCCGGTTCCGCGACTGGTACGTGAACCTCGAGGTGCCGCGCGGGCGCACCGAAACCGGCCCGGACCGGATCGACGGCATCCTCGACCTGGTCGTGACGCCGGGCGCGGGCTGGCAGTGGAAGGACGAGGACGAAGCGGAGGCGGCCGTCGACGCGGGGCGGCTGACCGCGGCCGAACTCGACACGCTGCGCGCCGAGGGCGAACGGATGGGCGCGCTGGCCGAGCGGGGCGCGTACCCCTTCGACGGCACGCACACGGACTTCCGCCCGGACCCGGCCTGGCCCGCGCCGGAACTGCCCGCCGGACTGTGCTGACCTACTGGGCCAGCAGCACCAGCGCGATGAACAGCACGATGTTGACGACGAGCAGGATGACGACCGATTTGGTCGGCACGTTCTTCGTGATCACCGCGCCGTGCAGGTTCTTCCACCAGTAGATGCCGAACCCGGCGACGACCAGTCCGAGGAAGAAGCCGAACCCGCTCGAAAGCAGGCCCCAGCCGACCATCCCGAGCAGCCCCGCGCCGAAGGTCAGCAGGGCGGCGGTGCCGAAGGTCTTGACGTCCGGCCCGGCCCCGGGCCCCGCTTGGCGTGCTGGTTGAGTGCTCACACCGGCCATCGTAGTGGGGTGACGCTGCGAGCGCGGGCCGGTGCGGCGAGTAAAACCACAGGACTTCCGACTAACGTGCTTCCGACCAAGCGCTATCGTTTATGCATGACGACAGCGACGCAGTTCACCCACGTTCCGCACCCGAGCCCCGCGAGTCCTGAACGCGTCGCCGAGGTACTTGCCAAGCCGGGGTTCGGCACGCACTTCACCGACCATATGGTCACCGTCCGCTACAGCACCGAAAAGGGCTGGCACGACGCCAAGGTCGGGCCGTACGAACCGTTCACCCTCGACCCGGCCACGTCCGTGCTGCACTACGGGCAGGCCATCTTCGAGGGCCTCAAGGCCTACCGGCAGCCGGACGGCTCGATCGCCGCGTTCCGGCCGGACGCCAACGCGCAGCGGTTCCGCGAATCCGCCGAGCGGCTGGCCATGCCGCAGCTGCCGGTGGAGACGTTCATCGACGCGCTGCGCGAGCTGATCGCGGTGGACGAGCGCTGGGTGCCGACCCGCGAGGGCGATTCCCTGTACCTGCGCCCGTTCATGATCTCCACCTCGGCGGGCCTGGGCGTGAACAGCCCGGCCGACGAGTACGTCTTCGCGGTGATCGCCTCGCCGGCCGGCTCGTACTTCAGCGGCGGCGTGAAGCCGGTCAGCGTGTGGCTGTCCACCGAGTACGTGCGCGCGGCCCCCGGCGGCACCGGCGCGGCGAAGTGCGCGGGCAACTACGCGGCGTCCTTCGTGGCGCAGGCGCAGGCCGTCGAGAAGGGCTGCGACCAGGTGGTGTGGCTCGACGCGGTCGAGCGCCGCTGGGTCGAGGAGATGGGCGGGATGAACCTGTTCTTCGTCTTCGGTTCGGGCGATGACGTCCGCGTGGTCACGCCGGAGCTGACCGGTTCACTGCTGCCGGGCGTCACCCGGAAGTCGTTGCTGCAGCTGGCGAAGGACGCCGGGCACAAGGTCGAGGAGCGCCGGATCTCCACCGACGAATGGGAGAAGGCGGCCGCTTCGGGCGAGCTGACCGAGGTGTTCGCGTGCGGCACGGCGGCGGTCATCACGCCGGTCGGCCACGTGAAGCACGGCGGCGGCGAGTTCTCGATCTCCGGCGGGCAGCCGGGCCCGGTCACCATGGGCCTGCGCGAGCAGCTGGTCGGGATCCAGGAGGGCACCCGTCCGGCCCCGTCCGGCTGGATGGTGCCGCTCAGCTGAAGCTAGCTGTCCGTGAAGGGCTCCTTGCGGGAATCAGATTCCCGCAAGGAGCCCTTCACGGCTTTTAAGACAGCGGGCCGGAGACGCCGGATTGCTCGTGGGTGGTCATTTCGGCGAGCACCCGGGCGGCCATCATCAGCAGCGGGAGCGCGGTGACGGCGCCGGTGCCTTCGCCGAGGCGGACGTCGAGGTCGAGCAAGGCGCCGAGGTCCAGGTGTTCCAGGGCGAGGGCGTGTGCGGGTTCGCCGGTGAGCTGTCCGGACATCCACCAGCGGCGGGCGCCGGGGGCGAGTTCTTCGGCGACGAGTGCGGCGGAGCAGACCACGAGCCCGTCGAGCACGACCGGCGTGCGGCGGACCGCGGCCTGCGCGAGAAAGCCCGTCATCGCGGCGATATCGGCCCCCGACGACGTGCGCAGCAGGGCGAGCGGGTCGGCCAGCACCGCGCGGGCCCGGCGCAGTGCGTCGCGGACCGCGGCGGCCTTGCGCATCCACGTGTTGTCGTCGATGCCCGAACCCCGGCCGACCACGGCGACCGGCTCGCTCCCGGTCAGCGCCGCGACCAGCACCGACGCCGGGGTGCTGTTGCCGATTCCCAGGTCGCCCGCGATCAGCAGGTCCGCGCCGCCGTCGACCTCCGCGTCGGCGATCTTCCGGCCGGCGTTGACCGCGGCGCGCACCTCGGCGTCGGTGAGCGCGTCCTCGACGTCGATCGAACCCGAACCGCGGCGCACCTTGAACTCGCCGATCGACCGCATCGCGGATTCCTCGGTGTCCACGGCCATGTCGACCACGCGCACGCCCGCGCCCGCCGCCGCGGCGAGGACGTTGATCGCCGCCCCGCCGGTCAGCATGGTGCCGACGAGCTGCGACGTGACCTCCTGCGGATACGCCGAAACGCCCTTCTTCGCGATGCCGTGATCGCCGGCGAACACGACGACGCGCGGACGGGTGAACGGCCGCGGCGGCGCCTGGCCCTGGCACGAAGCGATCCAGACGCCCAGCTCCTCGAGCCTGCCGAGCGAGCCGGCGGGTTTGACGAGCTTGTCGTGCAGCGCGATCGCGCCCGACCGGGCCTGGTCGCTCGGCGGTTCGATCTCGCCGAACTCGATGCCCGTTTCGCCGGTGTCCACAGCCAGGTTTCCTTTCGCCGCTGGGCGTCCCGGCGCCCAACCTACCGCCGCCCGGACCCGGCCCTTAGGGTCGGTCGGCGTGCGGGAATCGACGGCGGCCGGGGTCGTGCTGGCCAGTGGTGCGGGGACCCGGGTCGGGGCCGCGCTGAACAAGGTCTACCTGCCGGTCGCGGGCAGGCGCGTGGTGGCGTGGTCGCTGGACGCGTTCGCCGCCGTGCCCGGGATCGGCGTGCTGGTGCTGGTCATCCGGTCCGAGGACGCGCCGCTGGCGGAGGAAGTGCTCGCCGGGCTCGCCGCGCCGGTGGAGATCGTGACCGGCGGCCCGACGCGGCAGGCCTCCGAACTGAACGCACTGCGCCACCTCGCGCCGCGAATCGCCGACGGGACAGTGGATTCCGTGCTGCTGCACGACGGGGCCCGCCCGTTGGTGAAGCCGGACCTGATCTCCGCGGTGCTGGAGCGGACCCGGGAAGACGGGGGAGCGGTGCCGGGCCTGGCCGCGGACGACGTGGTCTCGATGGCCGGACCGGACACGGTGGCGGGCCCGCTGCCGGGCGCGATCCGGGTGCAGACCCCGCAGGGCTTCCGGGCGGAACCGCTGCTCGCGGCGTACGAACAGGCTGCCGCGGAAGGGTTTCTCGGCACCGACACGGCTTCGTGCATGGAGCGGTTCTCCGCGCTGCCGGTGCGGTGGGTGCCCGGCAGCGCGGAGAACGTGAAGATCACCTATCCGCACGACCTCGCGGTGGCGGAGCGGTTTTTGCTGCGGCCTTCTCCGTAGCGCCGCAGTCCCCGCAGGCGGTCCGTGAAGGACTCCTTGAGGGAATCAGATTCCCTCAAGGAGCCCTTCACGGACATTTGCCGGGCTTACCCAGCTGCGCTGATCAGGGGGAGACGGTGAGCGCCGGGTCGGTGACCACGACGTCGCCGAGCGCCTCGTCGATCGCGGTGAGCAGCTCCGGCTCCAGCTTCACGCCGGCCGCCTTGACGTTGTCCTGGACCTGCTCCGGCCGCGAGGCCCCGATGATCGCCGACGCGACGTTCGGGTTCTGCAGCACCCACGCGACGGCCAGCTGCGCCATCGACAGTCCGGCGTCGGCGGCCAGCGGCTCCAGCTTCGCGACCGCGGCGAGGGTCTTCTCGTCGAGGAAGCGCTTGACCATGTTCGCGCCGCCGTTCTCGTCGGTCGCGCGCGAGCCGGCGGGCAGCGGCTGGCCCACCTTGTACTTGCCGGTCAGCACGCCCTGCGCCACCGGCGACCAGACGATCTGGCTCAGGCCCTCGCGCTCGGAAGCGGGCACGACCTGCGATTCGATGACGCGCCACAGCATCGAGTACTGCGGCTGGTTCGACACGAACGGGATCTTCAGCTCGCGGGCGAGTGCCGCGCCGCGGGAGATCTGCTCCGCGTTCCACTCCGAGACACCGATGTAGAGCGCCTTGCCCTGGCGGACCAGGTCGGCGAACGCCTGCATCGTCTCTTCCAGCGGCACCGTGCGGTCGAAGCGGTGCGCCTGGTAGAGGTCGACGTAGTCGGTGCCGAGCCGCTTGAGCGACGCGTGGGCCGACTCCATGATGTGCTTGCGCGAGAGGCCCTTGTCGTTCGGGCCCTTCGGACCGGTCGGCCAGAAGACCTTGGTGAAGATCTCCAGGCTCTCCCGGCGCTGGCCCTTCAGCCCGCGTCCGAGCACCGACTCCGCCGCGGTGTTGGCGTAGACGTCTGCCGTGTCGAAGGTCGTGATGCCCGCGTCGAGCGCCGCCTTGATGCAGGCCTGCGCCTGGTCCTCCTCGACCTGGGACCCGTGGGTCAGCCAGTTGCCGTAGGAGATCTCACTGATGTTGAGGCCGCTGCGGCCGAGACGTCGAAACTCCATGCCGACAGCGTAAACGTTTCGTTCGCGAGGCTAACGACCTGTGTGCCGCACGGCTCAGTTCGGGATCGGGTCGCCCGGCTTGAGCCGCGGCTTCGGGACGCGCAGCTTGCGGATCTGGCTCGCCCGGACGAAGGCGTACCAGCCCACGCCCCGGTAGGCCGTCGCCGGTTCCTTCGGGAAGCGCTCGCGGACCAGCTTCGAGATCTTGCGGCCGTTCACGAAGCCCTCGATGGCCATGACCAGCAGCATCGCCATGCAGACCAGGGTGATGTACTGCTGCACCGCCGGCGCGGGCACGAGCAGCGCGAGGAACACCAGGATCGCCAGCGGCATGAACAGGCCGAGGAGGTTGCGCCGCGAGTCGACCAGGTCGCGCACGTACGCCTTGACCGGGCCCTTGTCGCGCGGCGGCAGGTACTTGTCGTCGCCGGACATCATCCGCTCGCGGCGCTGCCGGGCGGCTTCCCTGCGCTCTTCCTTGCTGACCGGGTTCGCCTTGCGCAGTTCCTTGTTGCGCTTCATCGCCTCGCGCATCGAGGTGGGCGGCGGCGCGACCGGTCCGCGCTTGCGCCCCTCGGCCTCGCGCCGCTTCGGCGTCGCCTTGCCCTTGCCCGGCGTGTACGCCTTGCTGGCGACCGGGGATTCGACAGTGGCAGCCTCGGCCGCGGACTCGTCGGCGGCGGGGTCAGTGGTGCTTCGGCGCAGGAACCTCACCTCACCAGGGTATTGCAGGCGTCACGGCTTTGTTCACCAGGTCGTTCCATATGCGACGATGGAGGGGAACAGATCGGGCAAGTCCCGTGTTGTGCCTAGGACACGAGATGTACCCGCAGCGAGTTCGACCAAAGAGGGAGTGCCATGACGACCGCTGAGCAGACCGGTGCGGCTGCGGCCGAGACCGCCGAGGAGACCCACGGCGTGACGTTGACCGACGCCGCGGCCGCCAAGGCGAAGGCGCTGCTCGAACAGGAGGGCCGCGACGACATGCACCTGCGCATCGCCGTCCAGCCCGGCGGCTGCGCTGGCCTGCGCTACCAGCTGTTCTTCGACGAGCGCACGCTCGACGGCGACCTGTTCCGCGACTTCGACGGCCTGCGCGTCGCGGTCGACCGGATGAGCGCGCCGTACGTGTCCGAGGCCGTGATCGACTTCGTCGACACCATCGAGAAGCAGGGCTTCACGATCGACAACCCGAACGCCACGGGTTCCTGCGCCTGCGGCGACAGCTTCCACTGAGCCCAGAGCCACGAAAACGGGCCCCCGCGCACTCGCGCGGGGGCCCGTTTCGGCGTTCGGGGCTCAGACGTAGGCGTCGAGATCGGCGACCTGCGCGTGGCAGGCGTCGTCGACCGTCCACGGCCGCGCGGCCCTCGGCCGCGGCAGCCGGGCCTGGTCGGCGGGCCGTTCGGGCTGCAGCGTGGACGGCAGGTGGGCGCAGTCGGCGATCAGGTCGCCGATGGTTTCCGGTTCGGTCGCGAGGTTCACGAACGCCACGCTATTCAGCCGGACTTGAACGGGAAACGAGTACTGGCCGGTAGTGTCGGAACGCGGCGCGGAAATTACCCGGAAGGGTCATGACCAGCGGGTAACTTGCGTCCGGGAGCGAAAACGACAGCTCATCCACCTCGTGAGGAGAACCGGTGGCAGACAAGCCCAGGATCGCCGTGTCCGGCAGCATCGCGACGGACCATCTGATGCACTTCCCGGGGAGGTTCGCCGAGCAGCTCGTCGCCGAGCAGCTGCACCGCGTGTCGCTGAGCTTCCTCGCCGACGACCTCGTCGTGCGCCGCGGCGGCATCGGCGCGAACATCGCGTTCGGCCTCGGCGTGCTCGGCGTGGAGCCGGTGCTGGTCGGCGCCGTGGGCCAGGACTGGGCGGACTACCAGTCGTGGCTGCAGCGGCACGGGGTCGACACGTCGGGCGTGCTGGTGTCCGAGGTCGCGCACACCGCGCGGTTCGTGTGCACCACTGACGAGGACATGTGCCAGATCGCCACGTTCTACGCGGGGGCGATGGCGGAGTCCCGCAACATCGAGATGGGGCCGATCGCGGATCGGGTCGGCGGGCTGGGGCTCGTGTTGATCAGTCCCGACGATCCCGAGGGCATGGTCCGGCACGCGCAGGAGTGCCGTCAGCGGGGGTACACGTTCGCGGTCGATCCCTCGCAGCAGCTGGCGCGGATGGACGGGGCGCAGGTGCGGTCGTTCGTCGAGGGGGCCAAGTACCTGTTCAGCAATGACTACGAGTGGGAGTTGCTGCTGCAGAAGACCGGCTGGACCGAGGCGGACGTGCTGGAGCGGGTCGGGCTGAGGATCACCACGCTCGGGGAGAAGGGCGTGGAGATTGTCGGGCGGGACGGGACCGCGCTGCAGATCGGGGCCGTTCCGGAGCGGGGGAAGGCTGATCCCACCGGGGTCGGGGACGGGTTCCGGGCTGGGTTCCTTGCCGCCGTTGACGGCGGGTTGAGCTTGGAGCGGGCGGCGCAGTTGGGGTGTTTGATCGCGGTGCTCGTTTTGGAGACTGTGGGGACTCAGGAGTGGAGGCTGGAGCGGGCTGACGCGTTGACGCGGTTGAGCGAGGCGTTCGGGCCGGAGGCTGCTGAGGAGATTTCGGCGGTTTTGCCTGCTTGAGGCGTTTCGGCTCGTCGCCCTGGCGGGCGACATTGCCGTCCCTGGTTGCGTGGGGCACCCCGAAGCTTGATCGTGCTGACGGTCTGGGGGTGCTTGTCAAGGCGGGAAAGATGCCTTGACAAGCACCCCCAGACCGCAGGGAGGCTTCGTATCGGGGTGCGGGGGAGGGGCTGGGTGCCTCGATCGTTGGGTGCACCGGGTGCGGTTTTAGGGCCGTGAGGGGAACCCTGAGGGACTCAGAGTCCCTCAGCGTTCCCCTCACGTCCGTCTTAGAGCTTTACTGGGTAGACCGGTTCCGGGATTTCCGGCTTGATGCGGTGCTCTACGAAGATGCCGTGCCAGAGCATGAAGACCAGGAGCGCCCAGAGTTGGCGGCTGCGGTCGAACTGGCCTTCCTTGTGTTCGTCCAGCAGGCGCAGTACCGCGTTCTTGTCCAGCAGCTCGTCGGTCTTCGAGTCGTTGATGATGCCGCGGGCCCAGTCGTACATCTCGTTGCGCAGCCACAGGCGGATCGGGACCGGGAAGCCCAGTTTTTTCCGGTTCAGCACGTGGCCGGGGATGATTTTCGCCAACGCCTGGCGCAGCGCGTACTTCGTGGTGCCGTGGGCGAGTTTCTGGTCCAGCGGGATCGAGGCGGCGACCTTGAACACCTCGGCGTCCAGGAACGGCACCCGCAGCTCCAGCGAGTTCGCCATGGTCACCTTGTCCGCCTTGACCAGGATGTCGCCGCGCAGCCAGGTGTAGAGGTCCACGTGCTGCATGCGGGCCACCGGGTCCCAGCCGCGGGACACGTCGTACCAGGGGGCCGTGACGTCCTTGAAGCCGATGCCTTCCCGGTACGTCCGCAGGACCGCGCGCAGCTGTTCGTCACGGAAGTTGCGGGCGTTGCCGTAGTAGCGGTCTTCAAGCGGGAGCGCGCCGCGGCGCAGCAGGTCCTTGCCTCGGGTGCCCTCGGGGATCTTCGTGGACACCTTGCCCAGCAGTTTTCGCACGCTGCCGGGGATTTTCTCGAACGGGGCCAGCGAGATCGGCTCGCCGTAGATCGTGTAGCCGCCGAACAGTTCGTCCGCGCCTTCGCCGGACAGGACCGCCTTCACGTGCTTGCGGGCCTCGCGCGCGATGAACCACAGCGGGACCAGCGCCGGGTCCGCGACCGGGTCGTCCAGGTACCAGACGATGAGCGGCAGGGCCTCCATCATCTCGTCCGCCGACACCGTGCGGACCACGTGCTTCACGCCGATCGCGGCGGCCGACTCGGCGGCCACG
This sequence comes from Streptomyces sp. AA4, assembly GCF_000158875.1. Lineage (NCBI taxonomy): Bacteria > Bacillati > Actinomycetota > Actinomycetes > Kitasatosporales > Streptomycetaceae > Streptomyces > Streptomyces sp. AA4. The sequence continues at coordinate 1,850,056 of NZ_GG657746.1, forward strand.
TCCACCTCGGAGTAGCCCTCGCGCTCGAACCCGGTGGTGAACGCGATCAGGTTCGGGTTGTGCTCCTTGGCGAGCGTCGCGGTCGCGGTGGAGTCGATGCCGCCGGAGAGGAACGCGCCCACCGTGACGTCCGGGTCCGAGATCATGTGCTTGCCGACCGAGTCGCGCATCACGTCGGCGATGCGCTCGTACAGCGCCTCGGCCTCGGCGGGGCCGTTGACCGGCTTCGCGGCGAACTGCGGGTGGAAGTACCGGGTGAACTGGGGCTTCCCGCCCGGCGAGAGCCGGAACGAGGTGCCGGACTCGACGCGGCGGATCGCGGTGTGCAGCGACTCCGGCTCCGGGACGTACTGCAGGACCAGGTAGTGCTGCAGGGCAGTGCGGTCCAGCTCCTGCGCGACGCCGAGCGTGTCCGACAGCTCCAGCAGGCTCTTCTTCTCGCTGGAGAACGCGGTGCCCTTGGGGCCTTCGCTGTAGTAGAGCGGTTTGATGCCGAACGGGTCGCGTGCGCCGAAAACGACCTTTTCCGCCGAATCCCAGATCAGGAACGCGAACATGCCGCGCAGCTTTTCGACCGCTTTGTCCCCGAGATAGTGATAAGCCGCGACGATCGCCTCGCCGTCGCCCTCAGTGGCGAATTTCGCACCGAATTTTTCGGCCAGCTCGTCGCGCAGCTCGCGGTAGTTGTAGATCTCGCCGTTGAAGTTCAGCGTGTACCGGCCGGGGGCCTCCGGCGGACCCCACACCAGCGGCTGGTGCGCGTGGTCGACGTCGATGAAGGCGAGCCGGTTGAAGCCGTACACGACCTCGGCATCGGCCCAGGTGTCCTGCTCGTCAGGGCCGCGGTGGCGCTGGCAGCGCATCGCCGCGCCGACGCTGCCGCGGGCGTCCGCGGCGTCGTTTTCGGTCGCGCAGATCAGTCCAAGCAGGCCGCACACGTGTACTCACACACCTCAGGGTCGGGCCGGTCCGGGGAAGGGCCCAGTATGCCGGTGCGGGGCCCGCCGCGCGGAAAGCGGGTGACGCGTGGCGCAACTGGTCACCCCTTGGTCAGCGGGAGCGGCCAACTCGGCTAGGCTCCGCCTGTCACGAAGATCGGTCGAAGAAGGCCCGGTGTGAGAGGGCCTGTTGGGTGAAAGGGCAGGGCGCAGTGGGAAAACCAGAGCGCACCCCGGTGGGTAAGCGGGTCGGGCGTGTCGCCGCGCTGGCCGTGCTGGTGGCGCTGACCGCGACGGGCTGCTCGGGAGACGAGATCCTCCGCTTCGGATGGCCCAAGGGCGTCACGCCGCAGGCCGACCAGATGCGCACCCTCTGGACGTGGACGGTCATCGCCGCGCTCGTCGTCGGCGCGATCGTGTGGGCACTCATCTTCTGGACCGCGATCTTCCACCGCAAGAAGAAGGGCGCGGCCGCCGAAGGACCGGACGACCTGCCCCGGCAGTTCCAGTACAACATCCCGCTGGAGATCTTCACGGTCGTCCTGCCGACGATCATGGTCTGCGTGCTGTTCTTCTTCACCGCGACGACCGAGAGCAAGGTCCTCGACAAGAAGCCGAACCCGGACGTCGTGGTCGACGTGATCGCCTTCCAGTGGAACTGGGAGTTTAAGTACGAGGGCGACGCCGCCAAGCGTCCCGACGGCACCCAGGTGAGCACCGTCGGCTCCTCCGGCGAGATCCCGCTGCTCGTGCTGCCGACGAACAAGACCATCGAGTACCGGCTCCGCTCGACGGACGTCATCCACTCGTTCTGGGTCCCGGAGTTCAACTTCAAGCGCGACGTCATGCCGGACCCGGAGAAGAACAACCAGGACAGCTCGTTCCAGAACTCGATCGACCGCGAGGGCTCGTTCGTCGGGCGCTGCGCCGAGCTGTGCGGGACGTACCATTCGGTGATGAACTTCGAGGTGCGGGCCTTGTCCCCGGACAAGTACGACCAGTACCTCAAGCTGCGCACCGAGACGAACCCGCAGACCGGCAAGCCGAACACCGCGTCCGAGGCGCTGGCTTCGATGAACTGCGGCGAGCTGTGCAGCCCGTACGCGGTGACCACGAAGCCGTTCAACACCGACCGCACCGCGCGCACCGCGTCCAACTGACGGCGAACCCAGAGGAGTAGGGGACCAATCCCATGAAGGTCGAAGCCCGGATTTTCTACATGGTGGCGGGATTCGCCGTCCTCATGACCGCCGTCTACTGGGTCATGACCGCGCTCTTCACCACCGACCAGAAGGCCGAGCCGGTCGGCATCGTCGCGCTGTTCCTGACCGGCGGCCTGGCGTTCCTCGCCGGCAGCTACATGCAGTTCGTGTCGCGCCGGATCGAAGCGCGCCCGGAGGACCGCGAGGACGCCGAGATCAGCGACGGCGCCGGCGAACTGGGCTTCTTCAGCCCGGGCAGCTACTGGCCGGTCGCGCTGGCCGCGGCGGCCGGGCTGGCCGGCCTCGCCCTCGCGTTCTTCCACATCTGGCTGCTCGTGATGGCGATCGTGGCGCTGCTCATCGCCGTCGGCGGCCTGGTGTTCGAGTACCACACCGGTCCCGAGCACGACTGAGTTTTTCCGCTTCACCGCGACGCCCGGCTGGGAATCCCCGGCCGGGCGTTTCGCGTCTCCGCCCTGCCGCGCTGCGGGGCCAGCGCGGCGGCGAGCACCGCCAGCATCCCCGCGCCCTCGGCCCAGGTGAACCGGTGGCCGAACGCCAGCATGTCCACGACGACCGCGACCACCGGGTACAGGTAGGACAGCAGCGCCACCGTCGTGGTGGGCAGCTTGCCGATGCTGGCGTACATCAGCACGTACATCACCGCGGTGTGCACCGTGCCCAGGAGCAGGAGCCACAGGAGGCCCGGAGCCGAACTCGGCAGCGGCGTGAACATCAGCGCGGGCGCGAGGACGATCGCGCCGACTGTCAGCTGCACGGCCGCGAGCAGATGCGGCCGGATGTGCTTGAGCTGCTTCGCGATGAAGGACGCACCGGCGTAGAGCAGGGCCGCGCCGAGCGCGAGCGCGATCCCGGCGAACCGCACTGGTTGCCCGTCATCTCCTTGTGCGGAAAGGGAAATCACCACGACTCCGGCAAAGGCCACGCCTGCGCGCGCGAGGTGGGAACGGCCGACCTTCTCGCCGAGGAACACCGCCGCCATTCCGACCAGGATCAGCGGTTGTGTGTGGTAGACGACAGTGCTGACTCCGATGGACGACAGCGAGTAGGACGCGAACAGCAGCACCCAGTTGCCGACCAGCAACAGGCCGCCCGCGACGGCGAGGAGCAGGTCTCGGCGGGTCGGCCGCCAGTCGCGGAACCAACCGCGAGCGAGCGACCACACGACCAGCAGGACGCCGCCGACGAGGCAGCGGGCGAACGCGACCGCCGGGGCGGCCGCGCCGCTTTCGAGCACGACCGCGCCGATCGTGCCGGACAACGCCATCGCCGCGGACCACTGCAGGACCGGGCGGGATTCGGGGTTCGTCATGCGCCCCAGATTCGTCCTCGCGGCAGCGCCCAACCAGTGTCAGAGATGACAACGACCGCAAAACTTATGACAAGCTGGGCGCATGGACGTGCAACGGGTCGCCGTGCTGCTCGCGGACCGAGTTTCGCCGTTCGAGCTGGGGGTCGCGTGCGAGGTGTTCGGCACCGACCGCAGCGCGGACGGGATGCCCGGCTGGGATTTCGGCGTGTGCTCGCCGGGCGGGGCGGAAGTGGCCAGCTGGTCCGGATTCGACCTGTCCGGACTGCGTGACCTGGACTTCGCGGCATCCGCCGATTTGGTGATTGTGCCCACCCAAGCGCCGCGGACCGCGCCGCCGCCGGAGCCGTTGCTGGACGCCTTGCGTGCCGCTCGGGAACGCGGCGCGTGGGTAGCTGGGTTCTGCGCGGGAGTTTTCTCACTCGGCTACGCGGGCCTGCTCGACGACCGGCGCTGCACCGTGCACTGGATCTACGAACCGGAATTCCGTCGCCTGTTCCCTTCGGCGGAAGTGGACCCGCAAGCGCTTTACGCGGACGACGACGGCGTGTTCACCAGCGCCGGGACGGTCGCCGCGGTCGACCTATGCCTGCACTTGGTGCGGCGATTGCGCGGGGTCGCGGCGGCGACGGCGCTGGCCCGCCGGATGGTGGCCGCACCGCATCGCGCCGGCGGGCAGGCACAGTTCGTGCAGGCCCCGGTGCCCGCGACGGCCGCACCGGACGACGCCGTGGTCGCCGAAGCGCTCGAATGGGTGGAACGGCGGCTGGATCAGCCGTTCACGGTCGCGGAGCTGGCCCGTCGCAGCGGACTGGGCGAGCGGACGTTCCTGCGCCGGTTCTCCGCCGCGACCGGGACGACGCCGCACCGCTGGCTGACCGAACGTCGTCTCGACCGAGCGCAGGCGCTGCTGGAGGAGGGTTCGCGTTCCGTGGAGGACATCGCGGTGGCTTGCGGTTATGCGTCCGCGGCGGCCTTGCGGCACCAGTTCTCGCG
>NZ_GG657746.1:1854734-1985376 GCF_000158875.1 Streptomyces sp. AA4
GGTCGTCCTCGAGCGAATCAGAGAAGCCCGCGAAGGCGGCCAGCGCGGCGGCGGCGTTCAGCACCACCGCGTCGCGCACCGGCCCGGTCTTGCCGCTGACCAGTTCCCGGACGACCTCCGCGTTCGCCGCCGCGTCGCCGCCGCGCAGGTCTTCGGCCGTGGCGCGCGGGATGTCGAGCGACTGCGGGTCGAAGGTGCGTTCCGTCACCGTGCCGCCGGAAACCACCAGGACCGACGTCGTGGTCGTGGTGGTGATCTCGTCCAGTCCGTCGTCGCCGCGGGCCACCAGCACCGACATCCCGCGCTCGGCGAAAATCTCCGCCAGGGCATGGGTTTTGTCGGCGTAGGCGCAGCCGATCAGCGCACTCTGCGGCTGCGCCGGGTTGGTGAGCGGGCCGAGCAGGTTGAACGTGGTCGGCACGCCCAGTTCGCGCCGCGGCGGGCCGGTGTGCCGGAACGCCGGGTGGAACGCCGGCGCGAAGCAGAACCCGATGCCGATCTCCTCGAGCGACGCGAGCACCGCCTCCGGCGGCAGGTCGATCTTCACGCCGAGGGTCTCCAGCACGTCGGCCGCGCCGGACTTCGACGACGCGCTCCGGTTGCCGTGCTTGGCCACCGGCGCGCCCGCCGCCGCCGTGACGATCGTCGCCATCGTGGAGATGTTCACCGAATTCGACCGGTCGCCGCCGGTGCCGACGATGTCCACCGCGGGGCGGCTCAGCGTGATCCGCCGGGCGTGCGCCAGCATCGCGTCGGCCATGCCGGAGATCTCCGCGGGCGTTTCGCCCTTGGCGCGCAGCGCGACCGCGAAGCCGCCGATCTGCGCCTGCCCGGCGCTGCCGGACATGATCTGGTCCATCGCCCACGCCGTGTCCTCGGCGGAAAGGTCCTCGCCCGCGATGAGCCGGGTGAGCAGCGCGGGCCAGGTGTGCGGGGTGGCGCCCACCGGGCTCAGCCGCCGTTGACGGCGGGGACCCGCCCGGCGCGCAGCACGCCGGCGACGGTTTCCGCCGCGGTCAGCGGGTCGAGGGGGTGCACCAGCACGGCGTCGGCCAGCGCCCAGGTGGCGAGCCATCGGTCGTCGCGGCGGCGGACGGCGACCACGATCGGCGGGCAGTCGTCGATCTCGTGCTTGAGCTGGCGGGTCAGGCCGATGCCGCCGGTCGGCTGCGCCTCGCCGTCGAGGATCGCGAGATCGACCGAGCCCGCGTCCATTTCGGCGAGCACGTCGGCGATGCCGGCCGCCTCGACCCACTCGACGCGGCCGAGGTCGGCCGCCGGGCGCCTGCCGACGGCGTTCATGATCGCCTCGCGGACCTCGGCCTTGTGGCTGAACACCAGGATCCGCTGGGACTGCTCGCTCATTGAGCACGCCTCCGTCTCGTCACGGGTGGAACAGCCGCGATCGTATCCGCCGAGACGCATCTCACGCGGACGCGGTGGGCGAGTCACCCGGTTGCCGCGCCTCCCAGCCCGGAGCGTCGCCGCCGAGCCGCTGCGCCAGCCCCGCCATCCGGGACCGTTCCTGGGCGCAGTGCAGGGCGTCCAGCACCTGCACCCGCCGGGCGTGCGCCAGCACCCGGTCGCCGTCGCGGCTTTGCTCGCGCAGGTCGTAGCCGTCCTGGGCGAGGATCGCCGCCGCCTCTTCGATCCGGTCCGCCGGAAGCACGAGGTGATGGACGAGCACCGCGGGCGCTTCGCTTGCCCAGCCGGGTGAATCGGCGAGCACCGCCGAGTCCGCGACGGCCGGATCGAACGCCGAGACGACGGTCCGCAGACCGGGCGCGTCCGGGTCCAGAACCGCTTCTCCCGGCTTTCTCACCAGGTCACGGAGCTTCTCCAGCCAACTCACGAGTAGCTCCTTCCGCTGCTGGTCCGCCGCTCGCGCGCGGGTGTGACGCGAAGCTCCCACGACCCGCCGCAGACCCGGCGGGCGGGGTGCCGTCGCGAGAGGACATAATGCGATCCGTGACAACGGCAGCTCCCACCATCAGCCAGCGGGTCCACTCGCTGAACCGGCCGAACATGGTCAGTGTCGGCACCGTCGTGTGGCTGTCCAGCGAACTGATGTTCTTCGCCGGACTGTTCGCCATGTTCTTCACCGTCAAGGCGCAGAACCCGGCCGGGGCGTCCTGGCCGCCGCCGTTGCACGGCGAGGAGTTCCACCTCAACGTCGCGTACGCGATCCCGTTCACGGTGATCCTCGTGCTGTCGTCGCTGACCTGCCAGTTCGGCGTGTTCGCCGCGGAGCGGGGCGACGTCTACGGGCTGCGGCGCTGGTACATCGTGACGCTGATCATGGGCGCGATCTTCGTGTTCGGGCAGGCGAACGAGTACCACAACCTCGTCGAGGAGGGGCTCACGATCCCGTCCGGCCCGTTCGGCACGGTGTTCTACCTCGCGACCGGTTTCCACGGCCTGCACGTGATCGGCGGGCTCATCGCCTTCGTGTTCCTGCTGGTCCGCACGAAGCTCAGCAAGTTCACTCCGGCGCAGGCCACCTCGGCGATCGTCGTGTCGTACTACTGGCACTTCGTCGACATCGTGTGGGTAGGCCTCTTCGCGGTGATCTACATCCTTCCCTGATCTCCGCACCGCCACCACAAAACGGCCTGAACTGACAGCAAGGGTTGCCGCAAGATGACCACCAGCACCAAATCCTCGGAGCGCCGGTTCCGCGCGCGCTCGAAGATGCGCAGGCGCCTCGCGGGCGTGCTCGCACTCGGCGTCGCCCTGGTGGGGGCCGGCGCCCTGTACGCCGTCTTCGCCCCGGAACCGCAGACCGCGCAGGCACAAGGGGATCCGGCCCTGCTGCGCCAGGGCGAGCAGGTCTACAACAACACCTGCATCGAATGCCACGGCAAGAACCTCGAGGGCGTCAAGGACCGCGGTCCGAGCTTGATCGGCATCGGCGACGCGGCCGTCTACTTCCAGACCTCCTCCGGCCGGATGCCCGCGGCGCGCCAGGAAGCGCAGATGCCGCGCAAGCCGCCGAAGCTCACCCCGAGCGAGATCGACGCGGTCGGGGCCTACGTGCAGGCGCACGGCGGCGGCGCGCAGCGCCCGGAGGAGCGCGGCGAGGCGCTGCGCGGCAACGACCCGGCGCGCGGCGGCGAGCTGTTCCGGCTCAACTGCGCGTCCTGCCACAACTTCACCGGCAAGGGCGGAGCGCTGTCGGCGGGCAAGTACGCGCCGCCGCTGGACCCGGCTACCGAGGAGCAGATCTACGACGCGATGCTCACCGGGCCGGAAAACATGCCCAAGTTCTCCGACCGGCAGCTCAGCCCGGAGGAGAAGAAGGACATCATCGCCTACGTCAAGTCGGTGTCCGACGGCAACAACGACCCGGGCGGCAACGGTCTCGGCGGGGTCGGCCCCGCCTCGGAAGGCGTCATCGCGTTCGTCGTCGGAATCGCCGCGCTCGTCGGCATTACGCTGTGGATTGGATCGAAGGCATGAGTGCCGAAGGGCCCAAGCCGCCCTCGGAGGCGGAGCTGGCTGAGATGGACCGCGACGAGCTGCTCAAGCTCGGCGGTCAGCTCGACGGCGTCGAAATCGTCGAGTACCCGGAGCCGTGGCCGGTCAAGGACACCCGCGCGGAGCGGCGCGCCCAGCGCCACGTCGCGTTCTGGTTCACCCTGTCCGCGCTCGCCGGCCTGGCGTTCGTGGTCGTGATGGCCTGGCCGAAGTGGTGGGAGTACAAGGACCCGAGCGACCCGAGCGGGCACTCGACCTACAGCCTCTACACCCCGGCGCTCGGCGTCACGCTCGGTCTCGCGGTGCTGTCGCTCGGCATCGGCGTGATCCTCTACACCAAGAAGTTCGTCCCGCACGAGGTCGCGGTGCAGCAGCGCAGCGACGGCCCGTCCGCGGAGGTCGACCGGGCCACCATCCTGGCCCACCTGGCCGACGCCGGGACCCGCAACGGCATCGCCCGCCGGTCGCTGATCAAGCGCACCGCCGGCGCCGGCGCGGGCGCGCTCGGCCTCGCGGTCGCCGCGCTCCCGATCGCGTCCTTCATCAAGGACCCGTGGAAGGACAGCGACAACAAGGACGGCCTCTGGCACACCGGATGGCTGCCGAACTTCCCGGGCGAGAAGGTCTACCTGCGCCGCAACACCGGCAACCTCGAAGAGGACGTCAAGAACGGCGTCGCGCTGGTCAAGGCCGAGGACCTCGACGCGGGCGCGATGGAGACGGTCTTCCCGTACCGCGAGTCGGAAAAGGGCGACGAGAAGAAGCTGGCCGCGGCCCTGATGCGGGTCGACAACCCGGTCATGCTCATCCGGCTGCGCCCGACCGACGCCGCGCGCGTGGTCAAGCGCAAGGGCCAGGAGGACTACAACTTCGGCGACTACTACGCGTACACGAAGATCTGCAGCCACGTCGGCTGCCCGACCTCCCTGTACGAGCAGCGCACGAACCGCATCCTCTGCCCGTGCCACCAGTCGCAGTTCGACGCCCTGCACTACGCGAAGCCGATCTTCGGCCCGGCGACGCGTCCGCTGGCCCAGCTTCCGATCACGGTTGACGAAGAGGGATACTTGATCGCGAAGGGCGACTTCAACGAGGCCATCGGACCGGCCTTCTGGGAGCGTAAGTCATGAGTTCACTCACCACGCCGACCAAGGGCACGAGCGCACTCCAGAAGCACCTGGGCGAGGCCGCGGACAACGCGGACCAGCGGTACAAGCTGGCCAAGGGCCTGCGGCACCAGATGAACAAGGTGTTCCCGACCCACTGGTCCTTCCTGCTGGGCGAGATCGCCCTGTACAGCTTCATCGTCATCCTGCTGTCCGGGGTGTACCTGACGCTGTTCTTCGACCCCTCCATGCAGGAGGTCACGTATCACGGCAGCTTCACGAACATGCAGGGCATGCAGATGTCCCAGGCGTTCAAGACGACGCTGGACATCTCGTTCGACGTGCGCGGCGGCCTGTTCGTGCGGCAGCTGCACCACTGGGCGGCGCTGATCTTCGTCGCGTCGATGATGGTGCACATGCTCCGGATTTTCTTCACCGGCGCGTTCCGCAAGCCCCGCGAGGCGAACTGGGTCATCGGCGGCCTGCTGCTGATCCTGGGCATGTTCGAGGGCTTCTTCGGCTACTCGCTCCCGGACGACCTGCTGTCCGGCACCGGTATCCGCGCGACCCTGTCCGGCATCGTGCTGTCGGTGCCGGTGATCGGCACCTGGATCCACTGGGCGCTGTTCGGCGGGGAGTTCCCCGGCGACCAGATCATCCCGCGGCTCTACACGCTGCACATCCTGCTGGTCCCGGGCATCATGCTGGCGCTGATCGGCGCGCACCTGGCGCTGGTCTGGTACCAGAAGCACACCCAGTTCCCGGGCGTGCGGCGCAAGGAGACCAACGTCGTCGGCGTGCGGATCATGCCGTACTTCGCCCTCAAGGGCGGCGCGTTCTTCACCCTGGTCGTGGGCGTGCTGGCGCTGATGTCCGGCCTGTTCCAGATCAACCCGGTGTGGAACTTCGGGCCGTACAACCCGTCGATGGTGTCCGCGGGGTCCCAGCCGGACTTCTACATGGCCTGGGCGGACGGGATGCTCCGGATCTGGCCCGCCTGGGAGGTCTACCTCGGGAACTACACGATCCCGGCGGTGTTCTTCCCCGGTGCGATCGGCATGCCGATCCTGTTCGCGCTGCTGCTGACGTATCCGTTCCTGGAGCGCAAGCTGTCCAAGGACACCGCGCACCACAACCTGCTCCAGCGGCCGCGCGACGCACCGGTCCGCACCGCGCTGGGCATGATGGCGCTCGGGTTCTTCGCGGTGATCGAGCTGTCCGGCTTCAACGACATCATCGCCGACCAGTTCGACATCTCGCTGAACGCGACCACGTGGGCGGGCCGCATCGGCGTGCTGATCGTGCCGCCGCTCGCGTACTACTTCACCTACCGGATCTGCCTCGGCCTGCAGCGGTCCGACCGTGAGGTGCTGGAGCACGGCGTCGAGACCGGCATCATCAAGCGGCTGCCGCACGGCGAGTTCATCGAGATCCACCAGCCGCTGGCCGGCACGGACAGCCACGGCCACGCCATCCCGCTCGAGTACCAGGGCGCGGCGGTGCCGAAGAAGATGAACAAGCTCGGCACCGCGGGCCACGCCGTCCCGGGTTCGATCTGGACGCCGGACCCGGCGGAGGAGACGAAGGCGCTCGAGCGCGCCCGCGGCAACGGCCACGGGGCCGGGCACGGGAAGCTCGAGGGTTCCGAGGAGACGACCACCGAGGTCGGTTCCGGGCACTGAGTCCCCGCGTCTGGCTGAACGTCGGAAGGCCCCTTCCTCTTCGTGAGGGAGGGGCCTTCTTGCTGTGTTGTGGGAGGAGGGGCGGCGCTGACCGGTTCCGCGTCGTGGCGGTCGACGCCGCGCGGGAAGCTCGTCGTGCCGGGCGCTGAGCCCTGGGTTCCGCCGAACGCTTCTCGCTGTGCTGCTAAAGCTGGATGCGGGCGACGATCTCGTCCTCGTCCATTTCCCCGGTCGGCCGGAAGCCGAGTCGTTCGTAGAAGGGGCCGGGACTGTGCTTGCCCGGCATCCAGCTGACCGTCACGGATTCCGCGTCGCGGCGGCGTGCTTCGGCCAGCACCGCTTCGACCGCGAAGCGTCCGTAGCCCTTTTTCTGGTGTTTGGCGGCGATGTTCAGCCGCCAGAGATAGGTGCGGTAGTACTCGGTCGGGTTGTCCGGGTCGAAGGCGGCCATGACGAAACCGACGAGTTTCTTCCCGGCGTAGATCAGCCTCGGCCACGCGACGTCGTGCTGGACATAGGCTTCGGCGAGCGAGACGGCGACCGGGGCCACGTAGTCCCGCTGGTGCTTCGCCACCTTCAGCTCGCAGGCGTCTTCTACGTTGTCGACCGTGACTTCGACCAGTCTCGGGGTCGTCATGGGAAATACGGTAGCGCTCGCCGCGAGGTTCAGAGCCGGATGCGGCCGACGACCTCGCCCTCGTGAATCTGGCCGGTGGGCTGGAATCCGAGCCGCAGATAGAACGGCTCCGGGCTGTGCTCGCCAGGCACCCAGAGCACCGTGGCCGAATCCGCCCCGCGGCGGCGTGCTTCCGCCAGCACCGCTTCGACGGCGAACTTCCCGTAGCCCTTCTTCTGGTGCCCCGCGGCGATGTTCAACCGCCAGATGCCGCAACGGAAGTAGTCGATCGGACAGCCTGGGTCGAAGGCGGCCATCACGAAGCCGACGAGTTCGTCGCCCGCGTAGACCAGCCTCGGCCAGGCGATGTCCGGCCGGGGGTAGGCCTCGGCCAGCGAGCGCGCGACCGGGGCCACGTACCGCTCCTGGTGCGGGGCCACCGCCAGATCGCAGGCCGCGCCCACGTTGTCGGGGGTGACCTCGGCCAGCCGCAGTGTCGTCATGCCCCGGACGTTAGCCCGGGGGTACGACAATTCTCAGGCTCCTTCGACGCCGATCTCGAACGCGGAATCGGTGTCGGCGCGGGAGTAGGACCGGAACGCGATGTGGGTGACGGTGTCGAGCACGCCGCGGACCTTGCCGATGCGCCCGGGAATCAGGTCGGCGAGGTCCTCGTGGGCCTGCACGCGCACGGTGGCGATGAGGTCGACGTCCCCGGCGCACGAGTAGACCTCGGACACCTGGTCGAGGTCCGCGATCGCCTGCGCGGCCTGCGGGATTTCCTCGGCCTCTACGTTGATCAGCACGATCGCCGTGATCACAGCGTTCCTCCCACTTCCTGGCGGTAACCGACGTGCGCGATCGTAGCCGGGAACACGCCCCGGCACGGTGCGGCGGGGGCAGCTCGAAAGGATTCCCCGCCGGGTCGCGCGGATCGCCGCGGGCGACCTCAGTTCGCGACGTGTTCGAGCGACCGGGCATCGGCGACCCGGGCGAGCCACGATTGCCAGCCGGCGACGGCGACGGGCTCGGCCCACGGCCGGGTGGTGCGGACGAGCCGCGTCCCCGGACGCGCGAGCCACCGCAGCAGGATCCCGACCTCCTCGCCGGGCGCGCCGCGCAGCGGACCGTCGCCGGGCAGCACCGTTTCCCCGGCGGCGACCAGGGATTCGACCACCGGCATCGGCGGCACCCCGCGACGGGCCACTCCGGCCGAGGCGAGCCTGCCGTAGCGGATCACCGACAGTTCCCAACCGCCGCTGCCGTCCGGGGCCGCGGCGATGAGTTCCGCGACCGACGCGAGCGCGGCCTGCCGGTGTGCGCGGCCGACAGCGCGGACCAGCCCGGCCAGTTCGTCCCGGTGCCGGGCGGCTTGTTCGTAATGCCTTCGCGCGGACATTTCCTCCAGCCTCGCCGCGGCCAGATGGAGCGGGCGGCCGTCGTGGCCGGCGATGAGTCCGCGGGCGGCGTCCACGGCGGGGGAGTACTCGGCGACGGTTTGCCTGCCCGCGCAGGGGGCTCCGCAGCGGCCGAGTTCCGCCAGAACGCACGGCGTGCCGGACGCGGAGGTGGCCGAGATGCGCTGGGTGCAGGTCCGCAGGCCGGAGGCGTCGGCGAGAGTTTCGGCGGCGGTGCGCGCGTCGGCCTGGCTGCGGAACGGCCCGAGCGTGCCCGCGCGCGGCAGGCGGACCACGGAAAGCCGCGGGAAAGCCTCGTCGGTGAGGCTGATCCACCAGCCGTGGTGCGGGTTTTTCGAGCGCCGGTTGTAGGCCGGGCGGTGCGCGGCGATCAACCGCAGTTCGCGGATCTCGGCTTCGAGGGAATGCGCGCACTCGATGGCGTCCACCCGCTCCGCCAGCGCGACCATTTCCCGGATCCGGCCCCGGCTCTCCGAACCGGTGAAATACGTCCGTACGCGCCTTCTCAGGTCGCGCGCGGTGCCGACGTACAGGACTTCGTCGCGCGGTCCCTTGAAGAGGTACACGCCCGGTCGCGACGGGAGGTCGGCGGCGAGGTTTCGCTTGCGCCGCTGGGCCGGCGTGACGTCCGGGAGGTAGTCGATCAGCTCCTCGACGGTGTGCACGCCGAGGTTGCCGACGCGCTCCAGCAACGCGTGCAGGACGTCGGTGGTGGCGCGGGCGTCGTCGAGCGCACGGTGCGTCGGCCGGGTGCGCGAGCCGAGCAGCATGGACAGCGACGACAACCGGTAGCTGCGCGCTTCTTCCCGCGGGATGACGCGGCGCGCGAGCTTCACCGTGCAGACGACCGTGGGGCGCGGCCAGACGTAACCGTGTCCCTCGCAGGCCGCTTTCATGAAGCTGGTGTCGAAGCCGGAGTTGTGCGCGACCAGCACGGCGCCCGAGATGAACTCCAGGAACGCGGGCAGCACGCGTTCGATCCGGGGCGCGTCGTAGACCATCGCCTGCGTGATCCCGGTCAGCTCGACGATCTGCGGCGGGATCGGCGTGCCCGGGTTGACCAGCGTCGCGAACTCGCCCAGCACCTGTCCGGCGCGGACCTTGACCGCGCCGATCTCGGTGATCCCGTCCGGGCCGGGTTTGGTGCCGGTGGTCTCGAGGTCGAACACGACGAACGTGGTGTCCCGCAGCGGGGTGCCGAGCTCGTCGAACGCCAGCTGAGCCTGGATCGGCCTCGGTCGGGTCTCCATGATCGCGCACAGTAGGACCGACCACCGACAATCTTCGCGCGCGCCGCCCGTGGCCCGATGGTGACCAGCGGAACGGGCCGGTGCGGCGCGGGATCCGGCGGCGGGGCCTACCCTGGACCAATGCACCCTCAGCCCGTCGAACCGGAAGAAGCCGCGGAGGCCGTCGGCCCCTCGGCGGTTCCGGCGCGGGCGGAGGAGGACGCCGAGGTCCCGGAACCGGGGACGTGTCCGGAACCGGCGACGTGGACGAGCCTGCCGGAGGCAGTGCGCGAGCGGATCGCCGAACTGGCCGCGGCCGCGGTCGCGAAACTGCCGGTCGCCGACGTGCCGCGGCAGCTGCGGCCGGTCGCGAAGTTCGCCCCGGCCAAGCGCGCGAAGCTCGGCGGCACCGCGCTGCTGACCGCGTTGGGCGACTCGGCGCAGTTCCGGACCGCGGTCCTGGAATGGCTGCGCGAGCACCGGACCGACGCGCTGGACCCGAACGTCGCGGACTCCGTCGCGGCCGCTGCCGCCGCGGTGCTGCTCGGCGAATCCGGTGCGGCCGGACGCGTGCGGCTGGTCGCGAAGAACGCCGAGGAAACCGCGTTGCGCGCGGAGCGGGACGCGGCGCTGGCCCGGAACCAGCGGCTGGAAGCCGAAATCGCCGAGCTGCGGGCCGAGCTGGAAGAGGCGCGCGGGGCGGTCGAGCGAGCGCGAGGCGAACGCGAGGCCGAGGTCGAGAAGCTGCTGCGCCGGTTGCGTGAGCAGGGCGTTTTGCTGCGCCAGGCCAAGGACGCGGCGGAGGCGGCGCGCGCCGAACTGGCGGACGGGGGAGCGACGCGGGAACGCGAGATCGAGATGCTGAACGCGCAGCTCGACCGCGAACGCCGCCGGGTCGCCGCCGAACGCACTCGTGCCGAACGGGCGGTCGCGGACGCGGAGATGGCGCGGCAGTCGGCGCGCGAGGCCAGGGAGGCCGACGAGGTCCGGCTGGCGTTGCTGGTGGACACGATCGACGGCGCCGTCCACGGGCTTCGGCGCGAACTCGCGTTGGGCGATCGCGGCGCGCGGCCCGCCGACATGGTCAGCGGCGCGCGGTCCGGGCTCGGCCCCGGCGGGCGGATCCAGGACGTCACGGCGCTCGACCGGCATCTGGCGCTGCCGAACGTCCATCTCATCGTGGACGGCTACAACGTCACCAAAACGGGTTACCCGGAACTGGCGCTGGCCGATCAGCGGGACCGGCTCGTGCACCAGCTTTCAGCGCTGGCGGCGCGCACGTCGGCGGAGGTCACGGTGGTGTTCGACGGGGCCGGTGTGCTGTCGGTGCCCGCCGCGGTGCCGCGCGGGGTTCGAGTGCTGTTTTCCGAGCGTGGAGTGCTCGCGGACGACGTGATCCGGTCGCTGGTGGCGGCCGAGCCGAAGGGCCGTCCGATGGTCGTCGCGACGTCCGACCGGGCGGTCGCGGACTCGGTCCGCGCGGCCGGCGCGCACCCCGCTCCGGCGGCGGTGCTGGTCAGCCGATTGGGTCGAGTCTGACCCCTGCCCGCCGTCCGGGCTCCGAAAATTGTCGGTGGTGCTTCCTACCGTTTGTTCCCGAGGCGATTCCCGGAACCGGTCCGGGGCCTCGCGGACGGACGGAGGCTCGGCGATGGGCGAGAACAAGCGGTTCGGTTTCGGTGTGCGTCACCCGCGCGGGGCGGGTTCCGCGGTGAGTCTTCCCACTGGGGTGAGCCCGGCCACGGCTGAGGCGCGGGACCGGGATCTGGAGGCGCGCCGGGAAAGCGGCGTTTCTGCTGGTTCTGGTTGTCGCGCGGGGGAAGCGGCGGTGGTTTTGCGGCGGCCGGGCGAGGGGATGGGGGCGGAGTCGCTGCGGGGCGGGGAGGACGTGGCCTTGGCGGGCTCTCTGAGCGGGGAGCAGGCGCGCTTAGGCGTGGTTGGCGGAGAGGGGAGCGCGGACCCGTCGGGCGGGGAGTCGGCACGGCAGGAAGCGGCGGCTGCGAATTCGCCAGGCGACGGGTCGGCACGGCGAGGCCCTGGTGCTGTGAGTCCGCTCGGCAGGGGGCGGGTCCGGCGCGGCGAGGGTGAAACAGCGGAGACCTCGGGCTCGTCAGGCGGGGAACCGAGGCGGCTGGACGCGCACGATGCGGAGGAGTCGCGAGAGCTGGGCGTCGCCGACCTCGCCCAGCCTCGGCGCGCGGGACGGCGGCACTCCGGAGCGTCCCGCAGCGCGAAGCGGGCGAAACCCGTTGCCTCCCGCCGGGAAGAGCGGCGGCCGGAGGGTGCGGTGGACGTCGCGGTCGAGGACATCGACACGTTCGTCGTCGACTGCGACCGGTGTGCGGTGCGCGGGGCGGCGTGTGCCGATTGCGTGGTCAGCGTGCTGCTCGGGCCGCCGGTCGGCCTCGTCTGGGACGCGGACGAGCGGCGGGCTGTCGACGCGCTCGCCGAGGCGGGGATGGTGCCGCGGCTGCGCCTGGTTCCGGAGACCGACAGTAGGTCGGCGTGACACCAGTGGGTGACACTGACTCGCCGAGCGGTCGCCTCGGTGCGGTGAACGGTAAGTAGTCGAAGGGGTCGTTTGAGCTGCCGCAGCGTGTGACCTAAGTCACGTGTAACTGCCTTGCTGGTCCGATGGTGTTTCGCCGGACTACGGAGAGTTTTTACGGGGGGCCAGGTGGACGCGCCGACGGTCTTTTCGTAACCTGGCCGAGATCTCGCGCCAGGCAGCTGTCGGACGACGGCGACGCGGGATCGCCGCCGGTACGGCTTTGTCGGGGAGTCAGGACCGGAACCAACCACCGTGCGCGGAAAGCTGTTGTGGCACACGACGGCCGGAACGCGGACGGGCATCGTGCGCGAAGAGGGCCCCCGACCTCTTCCGCGCCGGGTTCCGGACACGGCGGCCCAACGAGCAAAGGAGACCCGCGCGGCCGTGCAGTCGCATCCAGTCAAGCGCGTGGTGTCAGGCGCCCTCGCGGCCGCCTCGGTGATCGCTATCGTCACCGCGGCGCAGCCGGCGGGCACCGCAGCCGCTTCCCCCCTCCCCGTCCTCCAGGCCCCGCCGGACTCCGGTTCGGACGCTCTCGCCAAGTACCGCGACCTCGCGGCGCAGGCGGAGAAGGCGAACGAGGACCTCCTCAAAGCCAAAGACGACCTCGCCGCCCGGCAGGGCGACCTCGACAAGGCCAACGGAGACGTGAGCAACGCTCACAACCTCTCCGCGCAGGCCGCCGAGAACGAGAAGAAGTACAAGGTCGACGTCGACAAGTTCGCGAACGCGTCGTTCCTGTCCGGCGTGCAGATGAACAAACTGTCCGCGCTGCTGGCGGGCACGTCGACGCAGGAGTTCCTCGACCGTTCGTCGGCGCTGGACCAGATCGCCTCGCAGAAGGCCGCCGCGCTGGAGAAGCTCCAGGGCGCGGTCGACCAGGCCAAGGCCGCCGAGAAGCTGGCCGCCGACGCCGCGCAGCGGGCCACCGCGGCGCGCGACGCGGCGGCGAAGCTGACCGAGGACATCACGGCCAAGAAGAAGTCCCTCGACGACCAGGTCGCCGAGCTGAAGAAGACCTCGTCGGCGTTGAGCCAGGCCGACCGCAACGCGCAGAAGGACACCGGCGGCGACATCTCGGTGGACCTCGCGAACGCGGGCCCGGCCGCGGCGGCCGCCGTCCAGGCCGCGCTCAGCCAGCGGGGCAAGCCCTACGAGTGGGGCGCCACCGGGCCGAGCTCGTACGACTGCTCGGGCCTGATGCAGTGGGCCTACAAGCAGGCCGGGATCTCCCTGCCGCGCTCGAGCCAGCAGCAGAGCCAGACCGGCACCCCGGTCCCGCGCAGCCAGCTGCAGCCCGGCGACCTGGTGTTCTACTACTCGCCGGTTTCGCACGTGGGCATGTACATCGGCAACGGGATGATGGTGCACGCGCCGACCACCGGCGACGTCGTCAAGATCTCGCCGCTGCAGAGCCAGTACGTGGGTGCGCGCCGGGTCGCCTGACCGGACGTTCTCGCTTTCCCCGGGGCGGTGCCGCACACGCGGTGCCGCCCCGGTTTTTTTGGTGAGGGCCGTGAGCTGGTTCGCGGTGGGGAATGCTCGCGATGACCACGGGCGCTGCGGTGGCGATCGGCCGGTGCGAAGCCAATACGCAGGTGAGCGGCGAGGCGAGATGCGGGTTTCGCGCGCCGGCCCGGGTGTGCTCGCTTCACCGGGACGATCCCCGGCGACCGCTCGTCGGTAGCCTGCGGGGGTGCTGAGGACCCTGCTCGTGACGAACGACTTCCCGCCGCGCCCCGGGGGCATCCAGAATTACCTCAATTCGCTGGCCACCCGGCTGCCCGCGGACGACCTGGTCGTCTACGCGCCTTCGTGGGAACGCAGCAGCGGCTCGCACACCGAGTTCGACGCGGCGGCTCCGTTCGAAGTGGTGCGCCATCCGACGTCGCTGATGCTGCCCACGCCGGACGTCCTGCGCCGCGCGAAGCAGATCATGATGGCCCGCGACTGCGAGGCCGTCTGGTTCGGCGCGGCCGCCCCGCTCGCCTTGCTGGGGCACCCGCTGCGGCAGGCTGGCGCGCGCAGGATCGTCGCGTCCACGCACGGGCACGAAGTCGGCTGGTCGATGCTGCCCGGCTCGCGGCAAGCACTGCGGCGGATCGGCGAAACAGTCGACGTCGTCACGTACGTCAGCAAGTACACGCGCAACCGGTTCGCCGCCGCGTTCGGGCGGCATGCGGGGCTGGAAATGCTGCCCAGCGGGGTCGACACCACGGTTTTCGCGCCGGACCCGGCTGGGCGGGAGGAAATCCGCGCTCGGCACGGGCTCGGCGACCGGCCGACGGTCGTCTGCGTTTCGCGGCTCGTTCCGCGCAAGGGCCAGGACATGCTGATCTCCGCGCTGCCCGCGATCCGCGAGCGCGTGCCCGGTGCGGCGCTGCTGCTCGTCGGGGGCGGTCCGTATCGCAAGCGGCTCACGCAGCTGGCCGCGGCGCTCGGCGTCGCCGACGACGTGGTTTTCACCGGCTCGGTGCCCTGGGACGAACTGCCCGCGCACTACAACGCTGGCGACGTCTTCGCGATGCCTGCCCGCACGCGCGGCAAGGGGCTCGACGTGGAGGGCCTCGGCATCGTCTACCTGGAAGCGTCCGCGACCGGGCTGCCGGTGGTCGCGGGCACGTCCGGCGGGGCGCCGGAGGCGGTGCTGGACGAGGTGACCGGCCACGTGGTCGACGGCCGCGACCCGGGGCAGCTCGCCGAAACCTTGTCGGCCCTGCTGTCCGACCCGGTCCGCGCCCGCAGGATGGGCGAGGCGGGCCGTTCGTGGGTCGCCGCGAACTGGCGCTGGGACACGATGGCGCAGCGCCTCTCGACGCTCCTGGACGGCGACCCGGTGGCGGCGGTGCGCTGAACCCGCCTCAGGGTTCGTAAATCGCCGGGTGGCGCGGGTCGTCCACGCGGACCACGACGTCCGCGAGGGCGCTGGGATCGACTTCGTTTTCGTAGCGCTCGTAAGCGGGCAGCGCCCATTCGTCGGAGACGCGACGGCGCAATGCCCCCGGCGAAAGCCACAAATGCACCACGAAATCGAACGCCAATCCCGCGCCCAGCAAGAATTCCCCGTCGACCAGGACGACGCCTCGCTCCGGCACCGGGACGCGCGGCAGGCGGGTCGCCCGGTCACGTTCGGCGTCCCACAGCGCGGGCAGCACTTCGCCGCTTCCGTCGTCGGCGAGCGGGTCGAGGACTTCCCGGCGCAGACCGCCTGAATCGAGCCAATCGGTATACCGCGCGTCCGGGTTTTGTTTGCCGTGCTCGAAACGGAGTGACGCTGGTCGCAAAAAACCCGCGGCGGGCACGTGCAGCGCGGCGCGGCCGAGGAGCTTCAGCGGGCCGGTCAGCGCCTCGGCGAGCGGGCCCGTTCCGGCCGCTCCGTCGATCGCGACCGCGATTCGTCGGCGGTGGGTGAGCGCGTCGACGCGCTCGGTCAGCTCGGCGGCGAGGGCGTCGGGGGAGATGGGGCGGTAGCGCACGATCGCATGATCCCGCACCGGTTTCCGTCGGTCCCCGATGCCATGATGGCGGCATGGCCAACGAGGAGGGCAAGACCGGGCGGAGTGGTTGGGAGACAGCGGTTTCCCGCACGATGCCGTACCCGGGCAGCCGGGTGTGGGAGTTCTTGGTGGGGGACGGGGTGGAGATCTGGCTCGGCCCGGGCGTCGAGCTGCCGCGCGAGCGCGGGGCCGGCTACGAGACCGAACACGGCACGACCGGCGAAATCCGCAGTTATGCCGACGACCGGTTGCGGCTCACCTGGCGTCCGGCGGACTGGGATCACGATTCCCTGCTGGAGCTCGAGGTCGCGGATCTCGGCAAGCGCAGCACGCTGAAGATCCGCCAGGAACAGCTCGCGGACGTGGCGGAAAAGGCCGAGCAGCGGGCATATTGGAAACAGGTGGTCGAGCGCGTCGAGGCGGCATTGGCCGAACGCTGACCGAACTGCACAGGGGGACCGAGCAGTGAGCGTCGACGAACAAACCGGGGAACTCCCGTTCGCGGACGAGGAACTCTGGCAGAGCACGCACGAATGGCTGGCGCGGCGGCGCGAATCCGGTGCGGTGTGCCCGATCGTCGCCCGGCACGGCATCCCGTCCTACCTGGTCAGCGGATACGAGCAGGCCCGCGAGCTGCTCAACGATCCGCGCGTCAGCAAGGACAGCACGGGCGTGGCGCGCGTGGTGGCGGCGAAGGTCGGCCAGGACGTCCAGGGGCCGGATTTCAGCACTCTGCTCACCCGGCACATGCTCAACAGCGATCCGCCGGTCCACACCCGGCTGCGCAAGCTGGTGAACAAGGCCTTCACCGCCCGCACCGTCTCCCGGCTGCGGCCGCGGATCCAGGAGATCGCCGACGAGCTGCTGGACGAGATGGCCCGGCACGAGCAGGTCGACCTGCTGCGGGAGTTCGCGGAGCCGTTGCCGATCACGGTGATCTGCGAGCTGCTCGGCGTGCGCGTCGAGGACCGCGACGCGTTCTCCGCCTGGTCGCACACGCTGCTGTCGTTCGCCGCGGACGAGGAATCCCAGGCCGCGGCGGCGACCGAGATGCAGACCTACCTGCTGCAACTGGTCGAGCGCAAACGCGCCGAACCGGCCGAAGACCTGCTCTCGGACCTCGTGCACGCCAGCGACGAAGGCGATTCGCTCGACCGGGACGAGCTGATCTCGATGGCGTTCCTGCTGCTGATCGCCGGGCACGAAACCACGGTCAACCTGATCGCCAACGCCGTGTTCGCGTTGCTGCGCGCGCCCGATCAGGCGGAGAAACTGCGCGCCGACCCGAGCCTGCTGCCCGGCGCGGTCGAGGAGTTCCTCCGGTTCGACGGGCCGATCAACTTCGCGACCATGCGCTACACAGTCGAGGACATCGACGCGGGCGGCGTCACCATCCCGACCGACGAGTTCCTCAACATCTCCTTGCTGTCGGCCAACCGGGACCCGGAGAAATTCCCGGATCCGGACACGCTCGACGTCACGCGCCCGCCCGGCGGGCACCTCGCGTTCGGGCACGGCATCCACTACTGCGTCGGCGCGCCGCTGGCCCGGCTGGAGGCGCAGATCGCGATCGGCTCGCTCCTGGAGCGGTTCCCGAAGCTGAGCCTGGCCGTGCCCGCCGAAAGCGTCGTCTACCGGCCGAGTTCGCTGGTGCACGGCCTGCTGGCGCTGCCGGTGCGGCCGAACGGGGTGTAGCGGCTCTCACTGCGGGCCCGCCCGCCGCCCGGTTAGGGTCGGCGGGTGGAATCCAGTGCTGCTGACCTCCTCGCCCTCGACGCCGCACACGTGTGGCATCCCTACGCGCCGATGCCGAGCCGCGTGCCGCCCCTGCTCGTGGAAGAGGCGAGCGGGGTGCGGTTGAAGCTCGCCGACGGACGGGAACTGGTCGACGGCATGTCGTCCTGGTGGGCGGCGGTGCACGGCTACCGCAACCCGGTGCTCGACGCCGCGCTCGCGGAGCAGGCCGGGCGGATGAGCCACGTGATGTTCGGCGGGCTGACCCACGAACCGGCGATCACGCTCGCGAAGACGCTGGTCGAGATGACCCCGGACGGGCTCGAGCACGTGTTCCTGTGCGATTCGGGCTCGGTTTCGGTCGAGGTCGCGGTGAAAATGTGCCTGCAGTACCAGCGATCCCGAGGACTGCCGGGCAAACACCGGCTGCTCACCTGGCGCGGCGGCTACCACGGCGACACGTTCACGCCGATGAGCGTCTGCGATCCGGACGGCGGCATGCATTCGCTGTGGCGCGGCGTGCTGCCGGAGCAGGTTTTCGTGCCGGCCCCGCCTTCCGGCTTCGATACCCCGGTCGATGAGTCCTATGTGGACGAACTGGCGAAGGCGCTCGAGCAGCACGCGGACGAACTGGCCGCGGTGATCGTGGAACCGGTCGTGCAGAACGCGGGCGGCATGCGATTCCACCATCCCGGGTATCTGCGCGCGTTGCGCGAGCTGACCCGGGAACACGACGTGCTGCTGGTGTTCGACGAGATCGCGACCGGATTCGGCCGTACCGGCAAGCTTTTCGCGGCCGAGCACGCTGGCGTGACGCCTGACGTGCTGTGCGTCGGCAAGGCGCTCACCGGCGGCTACCTCACGATGGCCGCCGCGTTGTGCACTCCCGAAGTCGCCGACGGCATCGCGCGCGGCGAGCTTCCCGTCCTCGCGCACGGCCCGACGTTCATGGGAAATCCGCTGGCCTCGGCGGTCGCCAATGCTTCGCTCGGGTTGCTGGCCGAAGGCCGATGGCAGACCGATGTCTCTCGCATCGAAACCGCGCTGCGGCAAGGACTTGAACCGGCTCGCGAGCTGCCGCACGTCGTGGACGTGCGGGCGCTGGGCGCGATTGGGGTGCTGCAGCTGGATCACGAGGTGGACATGAGGGTCGCGACCGAGGTGGTGACGGCCGAAGGCGTGTGGCTGCGTCCGTTCCGGAATCTGATCTACACGATGCCGCCGTACGTCAGCACCGACGACGACCTGGCGGTGATCATGTCGGCGATGCGGGCCGCCGCGGCGAAGGCCTGAGGTTACTTCGGGTTTGGCGTGGCTGCCGGTAGTGGATCTTGGCTGGTCACGCAACCCGATCGTGGGTTATTCGACAAAGATCCACTCCGTAGGGTGGGACATAGCGGACATTTCACGGGGATGCCGGTTTCCTGGTCGGCATGAGACGACTTGCCGTGCTTCGCCACGACGTGCCCGCCTCGCTCGTGGTTTTCCTCGTCGCGGTCCCGCTTTCGCTCGGGATCGCCCTCGCCTCCGGCGCCCCGATCGTCGCGGGGCTGATCGCCGCCGTGGTCGGAGGGGTGGTCGCCGGTGCCCTCGGCGGCTCTCCGCTGCAGGTCAGCGGGCCCGCCGCCGGGCTGACCGTGCTGATGGCCGAAACGATCTCCACCTTCGGCTGGGCGGTCACCTGCCTGATCACCGTCCTCGCCGGGGCGCTGCAGATCCTGTTCGGCCTGAGCCGGGTCGCGCGGGCGGCGCTGGCCATCTCGCCGGCGATCGTGCACGGGATGCTCGCCGGGATCGGCGTCACGATCGTGCTCGGCCAGCTGCACGTGCTGTTGGGCGGAAAGGCGCAGAGTTCGGCGCTGGAGAACATCGCCCAGCTGCCCGCGCAGATCGCCGCCCACCACGACGCCGCCGCGCTGATCGGCGTCCTGACGCTGGCCATCCTGCTGGCCTGGCCCAAACTTCCTTCAGCGGTAAGGAAAATCCCCGGACCGCTGGCGGCCATCGCGGTCGCGACACTCGTGTCGGTGGCGGCCGGGATGACGCTGCCGCGCGTCGAACTGCCCGGCGACCTGCTGCAGATCCGGTTCACCCCGCAGCTGCCGGACGGCGGCTGGGGCCAGGTCGCGGTCGCGGTGCTCACGATCGCGCTGATCGCCAGCGTCGAGAGCCTGCTGTCCGCGGTCGCGGTCGACAAACTGCAGAACGGCCCGCGCGCCGACCTGAACCGCGAGTTGATCGGCCAGGGCGCGGCGAACATGGTGTCCGGCGCGCTCGGCGGACTGCCGGTGACCGGCGTGATCGTGCGCAGTTCCACCAACGTCGCGGCCGGGGCGCGCACGCGGGCCTCGGCGGTCCTGCACGGCGTGTGGGTGCTGGTGTTCGTGGTCGCGCTGGCCGGGGTGCTGAAGTCGATTCCGCTGGCCGCGCTCGCCGGGCTGCTCGTGCACGTCGGCGCGAAGCTGGTGAATCCCGGCCATCTGCGGCAGGTCCTGCGACACGGCGATCTGCCGCTTTACCTGGTGACCGTCGCCGGGGTCGTCGTGTTCGACCTGCTGACCGGCGTGCTCGCCGGGATTGTGCTGGCCGTGCTGCTGATGCTGCGCCGGACCGTGTGGTCGGGCGTGCATGCCGAGCACCACGGCGGCGAATGGCGCGTGATTGTCGAAGGCGTGCTGACGTTCCTGTCCGTGCCGCGGCTGACGAAGGTGCTCGGCACGATTCCGGCCGGGTCGAAGGTGACGCTGGAGCTGGTCGCGGATTACCTCGACCACGCGGCGTTCGAGAGCCTTTCCGCCTGGCAGCAGGCGCATGAACGGACCGGCGGCACGGTGGTCGTCGACGAGATCGGGCACCCGTGGTTCGCGAAGGGCAAGGAAGGCCGTCCGACGCTCCGGCGCACCGCGGCGGCCGGTGCGATGCCGAGGTGGCTGGCTCCGTGGTCGGCGTGGCAGGCCGCGGACGTGCGCGTGCCCGGGCAGCGGACCCACCGGGGCGCGACGGAATTCCAGCGCCGGGCCGCTCCGCTGCTCAAGGACGTCCTCAGCGGGCTGGCGCACGCGCAGCAACCGCACACGCTGTTCATCACCTGCGGCGATTCGCGGATCGTGCCGAACCTGATCACCACGTCCGGTCCCGGCGACCTGTTCACCATCCGCAACATCGGCAACCTGGTGCCGCCCGAGCAGGCCGATCCGTCGACCAACGCGGCGATCGAATTCGCGGTCGGGGTGCTGGGGGTGCGGGAGATCGTGGTGTGCGGGCACTCCTCGTGCGGGGCGATGGGCGCGCTGGCCAGCGGTCCGCCCGCGGACACCGCGCTCGCGAAGTGGCTGGTGCACGCCGAACCGAGCCGGAAGCGCGCCGGGGCGGTGACCCTCGACGGGGAGCGGCCGGAGCGCGAACCGGACCGGCTGGCGCTGCACAACGTCCTGCAGCAGCTGACGCATTTGCGGCAGTACCCGCTGGTCGCCGAGGCCGAAGCACGCGGCGAGCTGGCGCTGACCGGGCTGTACTTCGACGTCGGCGCGGCGCAGGTGTACCTGGCCGACCCGGCGAAGGGGGAGTTCGTGGCCGCGGGAGCGCCCGCGACGGCCCCGGCCGGCTGACCCGGGCCCTCGCGCGCGCCTCCGGGTGCGCGCGAGGGAACCCCGAGTGTTGACATCGGGGAGCACGGCAATATCTTGATGGCTCGTGACGACGCTCGTGATAACCGGAACTGGCACCGACGTCGGCAAAACGGTCGCCACCGCGGCGATCGCGGCGCTGGCCCTCGCGCAGGGACAACGCGTCGCGGTGCTGAAACCCGCGCAGACCGGCGTGGTCCCCGGCGAGGCGGGCGACCTCGCCGAGGTGGTTCGGCTGGCAGGCAAGGACCTGACGATCCGGGAGCTGCGGCGGTACCCGGATCCGCTGTCGCCGGAAGCCGCTTCCCGGCGCTCCGGGCTCCCGACGGTGGGCCCGGGGGAGATCTCCGCCGCGGCGAGCGAACTGGACGCGGCGCACGATCTGACGCTGGTCGAGGGCGCGGGCGGGATGCTGGTCCGGTTCGACTCGCAGGGGAGCACGCTGGCGGACGTCGCGTGGTCTCTGGGGGCGCCGGTGGTGCTCGTCGCGCAAGCCGGGCTGGGGACGCTCAACACGACCGCGCTGACCGCTGAGGTGGCTACCCAGCGCGGGCTGAACATCGTGGGGGTGATCATCGGGTCCTGGCCCGCTGATCCGGATCTGGCGGCGCTGGAGAATCTCCGGGATTTGCCGGTCGCGGCGGGGGCTCCGTTGCTGGGCGTCCTGCCTGCCGGGCTGGGGGCGGCGGATCGGGACGCCTTCGTGGAGCAGGCTCGGCGGGGGTTGTCGCCGTGGTTCGGCGGGGAGTTCGATCCGGAGGACTTCACTGCTGCGGCTTCTGCGCAGAAGTAGCTTCGGGGGCTTCGCCTGACGCGAGAAACCGGGTGAAGGCGATTTCTCCGCCGTGACGCCAGTCGCGGCAATCAGACACTTCGCAACCGGTTACTCTCAGTCCCGCACACTCGCAGGGAACGCACGCGTAGGGAAGGGAGCCTCGGGTGGTCGATTCCGCGGGCAAGGCGGCGCATCGGTCTTCGGCGGCGGCTGAGGGGTGGTCGGTGCCGGTGTTGTTTCCGGCGCGGCGGCCGCGAGTGGTGGTGAAGGCGGATCTTCTTCCTGCGGTGAGCGTGTTGTCCACTGCTGCGTTGCTCGGGATTCCGATGGGCTGGTTGTGGTCTCTTCTGGCTCCGGCGGAGCGGGTGCGGGTGATCGGGGCCAACGGGCAGCTGGCGCCTTTGGAGCTGGAGAGCTGGCATCGGTTCGACGACCTGGCGGTGTTCGGGTTTCTCGCGATGGCTGGCGGGTTGCTGATCGGGCTGGTCGTGTGGTTGCTGCGGGAGCGGCGGGGGCCGGTGGTGCTGGTGGCTGCTGCTGGTGGGGCGTTGGTCGCGGCCTGGCTGGGGACGCAGATGGGGCCCGCGTTCGCGAATTCGAAGTATTCGGTGGATGCGCCGCCTGCGTTGGGGGCGGTGATTGAGCAGGCGCCTCGGATCGAGTCCGGGTGGGTGGTGTTGGCCGCGCCGTTGGTGACGTGTCTGGTTTATGCGTTGATGACGGCGTGGAATGGGCGGGAGGATTTGGGGCGGCGGTTGGGGTGAGATCGCTGTCTCGGCTCGTCGCCCTGGGGGGCGACATTGCCGTTCCTTGGGTTGCTTGGGGCACCCCGATTTTTGATTGTGCTGACGGTTCGGGGGTGCTTGTCAAGGCGGGAAAGATGCCTTGACAAGCACCCCCGAACCGCAGGGCGGCTTTGTATCGGGGTTGGGGGAGGGGTGGGTGCCCCCGGGTGTTTGGGTGCACTGGCGGCGGTTTGTTGCGCGGCTTGGGTGGGTGGTTGCTTTGAGTGGGGCGGCGGGCGGGTCGCGGGTAGCGCCCCAATGTGGCATTGGGTGCATGGGACGCACCCAATGTGGCGTTCGGTGCATCTGACGCACCCAATGCCACATTGGGGGATCCCGGCGGGGTCGGCGGGGAGCGGTCCGTGAAGGGCTCCTTGAGGGAATCTAATTCCCTCAAGGAGCCCTTCACGTCCGGCGGAGGGTCGTGAGGGGAACCCTGAGGGACTCTGAGTACGTGAAGGTGGCCCTCACGGACGGTGGGCTAGCGCGAGGGGGCTAGTTCAGGTCTGCGGGCTTGGTGAAGGTGGCCAGTTCGGTGGGCGGGAGCGGGACCGCGCCCAGGGTTTCCAGGAAACCGGCCTCTCTGGTGAGCAGGCGGCAGACGATGCGCAGGCGGCGCAGGGGGTGCGTTTCTTCCAGCAGCAACTGCCGGTCCTCCAGGGGGAGGAGGCAGTCGGCGGCTAGTTGGTAGGCGAGTTCGCCCAGGTCGGCGTCGTCGTGGGGTGGGTGCCAGTCGTCTGCGTGCCAGGCGGCTTCGCAGTATCGCTGGTGGGCCGCGCGCGCTACGTCGGCCAGTTGGCGCGCCGTTGGCTCCGCTGCGGTCGGGACTGGGGTGTCGGGGAGCCAGTCGACCACGGCCATCAGGTAGGGCGCGGACGCTCGGTGCAACTCGCGCAGGCGGAAGCGGCGGGCGGCGCGCGTGACTACGTCGTAGCGGCCGTCGGGGAGGCGTTTCGCTTCGCGGAGGATCGTGCTGCAGCCGACGCTGTACACGTGGTCCAGACCACTGACCTCGCGGACAAGGGGGGCGCGCAGGGCGACGACGCCGAACTCGTGCTCGGGGACGGTGCCGGTGACGAGGTCCGCGGTGAGCTGCCGGTAGCGCGGTTCGAAGATATGCAGCGGCAGGTGAGTACCGGGGAGCAGCACTGTCTGCAGCGGGAACAACGGCAGGGTCGCCGTCCCGCTGGGGCACTGCTCTGGCTCGGTCACGGCGTCCACGGTACGGGCTGCGGAGCCCCGGCGCAGTTCGTGTTCAGCGGCGCGGAGGAGGCTTCAGTACCGCGAAAGGGTCGGTGATGTGCATGTCTTTCGCGGCGAAAGAAAAGAGCGCCGCAGGTCGTCCGCCGGTCCGGCCGGGGGGCGCGGTGTGGCCGGTGGGGACCAGCAGACCACGCCGTTGGAGCACGCGTTGCAGGTTCGTCGCGGACACTTTGTAGCCGAGTGCGGCGGAGTA
The DNA here is from genome assembly GCF_000158875.1 of Streptomyces sp. AA4. Lineage (NCBI taxonomy): Bacteria > Bacillati > Actinomycetota > Actinomycetes > Kitasatosporales > Streptomycetaceae > Streptomyces > Streptomyces sp. AA4. Next base: position 1,878,687 of record NZ_GG657746.1, read on the forward strand.
CAGACCCCTGAGCGCGGAGATGGTGAATTCCTCTGGGGCCAGCGCGAAACCCAGGTTGGTGTAGCTCAGTTTCGAGCGCAGGCGGTCGCGGGCGCGCAGGACGATCGCCTCGTGGTCGAACGCGGTGCGGGGCAGGGCGTTCACGTCGTGCCACTCGGTGTCCTCGGGGACGGCCGGGTCGACGTCGGAGGGGACCAGGCCGAGGAACGCGGTGGCTACGACGCGCGGGCCGGGGACGCGGTCGGGCGCGCTGAAGACGGCTAGCTGCTCTACGTGCTTCAGCTGGCGTACGTCGACCTTCTCCGCGAGCTGCCGCCGGATCGAGGTTTCGACGTCTTCGTCCGGGCGCAGCCGGCCGCCCGGCAGGGACCAGCGGCCCAGGTGCGGATCGAGCGCTCGGCGCCACAGCAGCACCCGCAGTGTGTCGGAGCGCACTTGAAGGACTGCCGCCAGAACCTCGTGGGCGAGGGGGGCTCGGGTGTTAAGATGGCTTCGCACGGTTTTCGATTATAAGGCGAAAACCGGGTTGGGGAGGAACCGGGGTCGATCCGGTTCCGAGGCCGGCGATTCTCGAGAGGGCCGAACACATGACCACCACGCTTGACCAGGATCTGACCCCGTACGGCGGGGTCGAGGCGGACGCCGACTGGGCCGCCCGCGTGCGGGAGCTCGCCCGCAAGCGCGACGCGGTGCTGCTCGCGCACAACTACCAGGTCCCGGAGATCCAGGACATCGCGGACTTCACCGGCGACTCTCTGGCGCTCAGCCGGATCGCGGCCAGCAGCGACGCGTCCACGATCGTCTTCTGCGGCGTGCACTTCATGGCCGAGACCGCGAAGATCCTGGCCCCGGAGAAGACGGTGCTGATCCCGGACGCGCGGGCGGGCTGCTCGCTCGCCGACTCCATCACCGGAGCCCAGCTGCGCGAATGGAAGGCCGAGCACCCGGGCGCGGTGGTCGTCTCGTACGTGAACACGACGGCCGAGGTCAAGGCCGAGACGGACATCTGCTGCACGTCGTCGAACGCGGTCGACGTCGTTGCTTCCATCCCGGCTGACCAGGAAGTTCTCTTCCTTCCGGACCAGTTCCTCGGCGCGCACGTCAAGCGCGTGACCGGGCGCGAGAACATGCACATCTGGGCCGGGGAGTGCCACGTGCACGCCGGGATCAACGGGGCCGAGCTGGCCGCGCGCGCGGAGGAGAACCCGGACGCCGACCTGTTCATCCACCCCGAATGCGGCTGCGCGACCTCGGCGCTCTACCTGGCCGGCGAGGGTGCGGTGGCCCCGGAGCGGGTCAAAATCCTCTCCACCGGCGACATGGTGCACGCGGCGCGCGACACCAAGGCGACCTCAGTGCTCGTGGCCACTGAGATCGGCATGATCCACCAGCTGCGCAAGGCCGCGCCGGAGATCGACTTCCGCGCGGTGAACGACCGGGCCTCGTGCCGGTACATGAAGATGATCACCCCCGCCGCGCTGCTGCGGAGCCTCACCGAGGGCGCGGACGAGGTCCACGTCGACCCGGAGACGGCCGCGCGGGCCCGCGCCTCGGTGCGGCGGATGATCGAAATCGGGCAGCCCGGCGGTGGAGAATGAGCGGCCTAGTTAACGCCGATGAGGCGAAAACCTCACCGGATCCGAGGTGGGAAGCCCGGGCCGACGTGGTCGTGATCGGCAGCGGCGTGGCGGGGTTGTCCGCGGCGCTGCGGGCCCGCGAACTCGGGCTGCACGTGCTGGTCGTGACGAAGGCGGCGGTCGCCGACGGCAATACCCGGTGGGCGCAGGGCGGCGTCGCCGTGGTGCTCGACGGCGAGCGCGACGAGGGCGACACGATCGAGAAGCACACGGCCGACACGCTCACCGCCGGAGCCGGGCTCTGCGACGAGGACGCTGTGCGGTCGATCGTCGGCGGGGGTCCGGCGGCCGTCACCGAGTTGCGGCAGAACGGTGCGGTGTTCGACCACGGCTCGAGCGGGCTGTCGCGGGCTCGCGAGGGCGGGCACAGTGCGTTCCGGGTGATCCACGCGGGCGGCGACGCGACCGGTGCGGAGGTCGAGCGCGCGCTCGTCGCGCAAGCCGGGGAACGCCGGATTCCGGTGCTGGAGCACCACATCGCGGTCGACGCGCTGCGCACGTCCGCGGGCGAGGTGGCCGGCGTGACGGTGCTCGACCGCAACGGCGTGCCGGGGATCGTGCGCGCGTCCGCGGTGGTACTGGCCAGCGGCGGATTCGGGCAGCTGTACCAGGCGACGTCCAACCCGGAGATCGCGACCGGCGACGGCCTGGCGCTCGCGTTGCGCGCCGGCGCGGCGGTGGCCGACATCGAGTTCGTGCAGTTCCACCCGACGGTGCTGTACACGCCGGGCGCGCGCGGGCGGTGTCCGCTCGTCACGGAAGCGGTCCGCGGCGAGGGTGCGACCCTGGTGGACGGGGCGGGCGCGTCGGTGATGGCCGGGGTGCATCCGCTCGGCGATCTGGCTCCGCGCGACGTCGTGGCGGCGGCGATCACGCGGCGGCAACTGTTGGCTCCCGGTGGCATCGACGATCACGTTTTCCTTGACGCCACCGGCATTCCCGGGTTCGCGAAGCGGTTCCCGACGGTGCACGCGGCGTGCGCGGTGCTCGGCATCGACCCGGCGGTGGACCCGATCCCGGTGACCCCGGCGGCGCACTTCGCGTGCGGCGGCGTGGTGGCCACTGTGGACGGACGCTCGACCGTGCGCGGCCTGTACGCGGCGGGCGAGGTGGCCCGGACCGGTTTGCACGGGGCGAACCGGCTGGCGTCCAACAGTTTGCTGGAAGGGCTGGTCGTCGGGCGGCGGACCGCGGAGGCGGTCGCCGCGGATCTGGCCGCTGGATTGCTGCCGGACCCGTCGCGCGGGCGGATTCCGGAAAGGACAGTCGCGCCGGCGGCGGAACGTGATGTGCTGCAACGGGTGATGAGCCGGTACGCGGCGATCGGCCGGGACGCGGACGGGCTCGCCGCGGCGGGTTCGGCTCTCGATTTGTCGACAACGGACAGTCCGTTGTGGACGCACAGCGCGGTCGAGGACGCGGCGCTCACCGTGGTGGCGCAGGCGTTGCTCGCGGCGGCGGAGCGGCGGACGGAATCGCGGGGATGTCACGTGCGGACGGACTTCCCGGAACGGGACGAAGGGCTGCGGCGGAGCCAGCTGATCCGGCTGAGCCCGTCGGGACAGCCGGTGCTGGTCGAGGCGACGTCGTTGGAAGGGGTGGCATGAGCGGGGAATTCTCGGAAGCGGTCGTTCAGGCGCTGGTGGTGGACGGGCTGGACGTCGCCGACGTGCGGCGGGTCGTGACCACCGCGCTGGAAGAGGATCTGCGGTACGGGCCGGACGCCACGACGGCGGCCACGGTTGCGGCGGACGCCCGTGCGGTGGCGGAGCTGACGCCGCGCGTCGCCGGGGTCGTGGCCGGGATTCCGGTGGCGCTGGCGGTCTTCGACCAGGTTCTCGGCACCGACTACGAGGTGGTCTCGATCCGCGAGGACGGTTCGCCCGCGGTCGCCGGGGAGCCGGTGCTCGTGCTGCGCGGTCCGGTGCGCGGGTTGCTGACCGCCGAGCGCACGGCGCTGAATCTGTTGTGCCTGCTGTCCGGAGTGGCGACGGCGACCGCGGCGTGGGTGTCCGCGATCGAGGGAACCGGTGCCGCGGTCCGGGATTCGCGGAAGACGACGCCGGGATTGCGGCTGCTGCAGAAGTACGCGGTGCGGTGCGGCGGCGGCGTGAACCACCGGATGGGCCTCGGCGACGCGGTGCTGATCAAGGACAACCACGTGGTCGCGGCCGGTTCGGTCACCGCGGCGCTGGCGGCGGCCCGGGAGCACGCGCCGCAACTGCCGTGCGAGGTCGAGGTGGACGATCTGGCTCAGCTCGACGAGGCGCTGGCCGCCGGGGCGGACGAGGTGCTGCTCGACAACTTCACGCCGGAGGAGTGCGTGAAGGCGGTCGCGCGGCGCGACGAAGTGTCGCCGAAGACGCGGCTGGAGTCGTCCGGCGGGCTGACGCTCGACCGCGCCCGGCCGTACGCCGAGTCCGGTGTGGACTATCTCTCCGTCGGCGGGCTCACGCATTCCTCGCCCGCTCTCGATCTCGGGATGGACCTGCGCTAACCCTGTCGCCGCGGCCCGCTCTCCACTAGAATCTCCTTGTCCGACAAGGGGAGGGGGCCGCGGTGCGGGGAATTGCCGCCGGAGCGGTGGCCGCGCTCGTGGTGCTCGGCCTGCCCGCCGCGGCGACCTCGGCCGGGGCGGCCTCGTGCGCGAATCCGTCCGGCCCGTACACCGGGGCGGTGTCCTGGGGGCAGCGGCTGGTCAACCCGCCGCGGCTGTGGGCGCTGACCAGGGGCGAGGGCCAGACCGTCGCGGTGATCGGCACCGGCGTCGACAAGCAGAACGCGCAGTTCGGGCCCGGGCAGGTGCTCGGCGGCGCGGGCACCGCGGATTCCGACTGCGACGGACGCGGCACGATCGCCGCGGGCATCGTCGGCGCGCAGCCGTCGGACGAGACCACGTTCACCGGCGTCGCCCCCGGCGTGAAGCTGCTTCCCTTGCGCTACACCGAAAGCAACGGCTCGTCCTCGGACGGCGGCGGCGATCCGGGCGCGCTGGCGGGCGCGATCGACACCGCGGTCGACCGTGGCGCGGGAGTGATTCTCGTGGCGGTCCCGGCGGGTTCGGACAGTCCGGCGCTCGGCGCGGCGCTCGACCACGCGAAGTCGCGCGGTGCCGTGGTGATTTCGGCCGCGGCGGCCACACAGCAAGGGGCGCACACGTATCCGACCGCTTCGAAGGGCGTGCTCGCGGTCGGTTCGACGGACGAATCCGGCGCGTCGGTGCAGAGCGAAGCCGGGGATTACCTCGGAATCGCCGCGCCGGGCGCGAATCTGGTGAGCACGTCGGCCGGCGGCGGGGGCGCGATCGCGCACCGCTGGCCGATCACCGACCCGAGCCTGGCCGCGGCGTACGTCGCCGGAGTGGCGGCGCTCGTGCGTTCGGCGCACCCGGACATGAAGGGCGAGGAGGTGGTGAACCGGTTGCTGCTCACCGCTTCCCGCCCGCCGTCCGGGGCGCACGATCCGCGCCGGGGCTGGGGAATGCTCGACGCGTACGCCGCGGTGTCGTCGACCCTGCCCGCCAAGGCGCCCGGCCCGAGCGCGGCAGCGGTGCGGTCTGAGCTGCCCGCGGTGGTTCCGGCCGCGGCACCGGCTCGGCCGACGTCCGAGCTGGCGGCGGGAGTCGTCGCGCTCGGCGGGGTGGCGGTGGCGGCTGCGGCGGGGATTGGCGTGGCGGCGTTCCGGCGGGGACGACGGCGCGGGTGGCGGCCGTCGCGGTTTCGGGCGTGAGCTGACGGTGGCCTCCCGTTCCGTCGTGCGTGTGTATGCCGGTTCTAACCGGAATCAACACGCACGAGGCGGGTGGGCTAGTCCTCGTCCGCGACCCGTACGAGCCGCGTCGAGCCGATGATCGCCACCCCACGCCCGTCGCGGGCGATGTGCACGCTGAAATCCGCGCCGTCCCGGGAAAACCGCGCGATCACTTCCCGATAAGTGCTGCGGTCGTAGGCTTCCCAGCCCGCCGTTTCCAGCGTCGGCCGCACCGCTTCGGCCAGCACCCGCAACGCGGTCGGGCTGTCCTCCAGCCGGACCCCGTACTGCCAGCACACCAGATGCCCCGGCTGTGCGGGATCGCAGTCCAGTTCACCGTCCACTGTGGGCAGTGCGCGAGGACCGAACGCCGCCGCCACGCTGTCGATGACGTTCGTCAGCTCGGCCGCCAGATCCTTCAATTCGCGCGTGATCACGGCAGCACCGCCGGAACCGGCACGGGTGCTTCAGTGACGTGGCCTCCGGTCAGCACGCCGTAGATGTTCTCCCACGAATCCGAACCCGGCTTGAGCACGCCGCTGTGCGAGGACAAGCCCCACTGCACGTTTCCGGCGGCGTCGCGGCCGGTGGTGAGTTCGGTGACGCCGGGGAAGGTGTCCGGGTCGGCACCGTGGCCGATGCCGGTCCATTCCAGCGCCCCGGCGTTGCCCTGGGCGAGCACGATCGGGTCGAGCGGGGCGGTCATCGAGTACCGCTGCACGCCGGCCTGGCTCGGCGGCAGGTCCGCTGGCCTCCATACGCCGTGTCCCATGCCCGCCGACTCTACGTGCAGCACCCGGTCCACGGGCAGGCCTTGCTGGTCGGCCAGCCCGACGGTGGCGCCGCCGTAGCTGTGGCCGATCGCGGTGATCGTGGCCGAGCCGCCGGTCTGGGCATCGACCTGGCCGCGCAATTCGTCGCCGAACGCCTTGAGGTTCGGGGCCATCGTCTGCGCGTAGCTGGCCTCGGCGCCCTCGGTGGTGACGTTCTGCGGGAACACGCCGTCGGCCCAGACGACCATCGCGGTCCGGCCGCTCGGGTCGGCGGCGACGAGGCTGCGGCCGAGGTCGGCGTAGGACTGGAAGGTGTCCATCCGGGTGTGCACGCCGGGCACGAACAGCCCGACGTTGCGCGTCCCCGGCTGGATCGAGCCGACCAGTTCGGCGATCCGGCCGTTGCCGGACGGATCGAACCGCAGGATCTGCCGATGGTCGTCGATAATGCTCTGGTACAGCGCGATCCGCCGCTTCGAGCGGGCGATGGCGTCCGGATCGGCCAGTCCGGCCAGGCGGGTCCGTTCGGCGGCGAGCGCGTCGGAAACCTTCATCCGGTTGGCCGCGATGGTTCCGGCCCATCCGCCGCTGGCAGCGGACTTTCCGGCGGACGGCACCGGGTCTTCGGGCAGCAGCGAGCGGTACATCGCCGCTACCTGCTCGTCGGCGCGTCGGTAGCCCGCCGACGAGGCGGTGAGGCCGTCGCGGAGGACCTGGACGCGAGTGACGCGCTGGTCGACGTCGGCGGCGAGGGCGCTGAGCGTTTTCGCCAGCCCGGCAGCACATCCGGACGACGCGGACAGCTGGCCGAAGGCCGTGGCGGGCACCTTTTCGCCCGCCACGGACTGCTGCGCGGTCCGGAGCGCCCCGGCGCGAGTGTCCAATTCGGACGCCGCGGTCGCGAGTTTCGCCGGGGCGACCCGGTAGCCGTCGGTCACGGCTGGTCGGTCGGCTCTTCGCCGACGACCGAGGGCGCGACCGGAGCCTGCTGGCCCCACACGTTCTCGGTTTCGACGAGCCACGCGGGAATCCGGCGGCCGGAGCCCAGGTCGCCGCCCGCGCCCATGCCGCCCATCGGCATCATGGGCATCATCGGCATGGCGCTCTTGGCCGCCGCGCCCGCCGCACCGGCGGCGCCGCCCGCGAGTCCGCTGAGGACGTTCGACGGCGCGTTCCCGGCGAGCCCGGAGTGCGCGGCGGGAGCTTCCCCGGAACCGCTGAGGCCGCCGCCGGACGGAATGCCGCCGCCGTCGATCGACGGGGCTTGCCCGCCGCCGACGGGGATCCCGCCGCCGCCCCCGCCCGCGGGACCGGCCCCGCCGCCGAGTTTCGTGCCCGGCAACGGGGTGTCCTGCTCTTTGTCCTTGCCGTCCTTGTCTTTGTCTTTGTCCTTCGGACCGCCCGAGGCCCACGACGGAACCTTCGGCATGATCGACCCGAACCGGCCGAACGCGGCGGCGGACGCGGCCGCGAGACCGGCGGTGAACATGTCGCCGAACAGCGGGCTGCCCGAGGACGGCTGCGTCGGGTGCTGCCCGGGCTCGGAGCCGGGAACCTGCGTGCCGTCGGTGGGCAGCGGGTGCGAGTCGACCGGGGCGCCGACCGCGGTGCCGCCGTCCGGGCTGTTGCCGATCGGTCCGGTGGCGCCGCCGGGGGCAGCGCCGCCGCCGGGGACCGGCTTGGGCGGCGGGGCGGCCGCGTTCGGCGAGACCGGGATCGACTCCTCGGCGGTGTCGTAATTGGTCGCGAGGTTGTTCATCACCACGATCGCCTTCGCGTGCGCGGAGCCGGCGGCGTTGGCGGCCTGTTGCTGCGCTTCGACGTTGGCGATCGCCTGCTGCCGCTGCTGGGTCGCGGCGATGACGGTGGCGGGCGGGGTGTCCGGCGGAAGCAGCGGCGGGTTGACCGCCAGCGCGACGTCGGCGGGGGAGACGTCCGGGACCGCGACCGGCGGCGGCATCTCGGCCTTCGCCTTGACCAGCGCGTCCGCGGCGTCCTCCAGCATGTCGCGCATGCCCTGCGCGGTGACCGCGACCTTGCGGATGCCGCCGACGAGGTCGGTCATCATCGTCCGGTACTGGTCGGCCGCGCCGCCGGTCCACGCGCTGGAGAAGTCGGTGAGCTGGTCCGACAGGTTCTCGGCCTGGTCGTACAGCCCGCGCGAGGCCGAGTTCCACTGTTCGGCCGCGGCGCGCGCGGTGGTCGGGTCGCCCGCCTGCAGCATCGCGTAGAGCTGCTGGTGGGTGTATCCGGCGAAGTTGGTGCGAGGCCCGCTCATGCGTTCTTACCCCCTGAAGAATCAAGGCCCAGCAACGAGAAAAGCGGGTCGAGCAGACCGGTCTGCTGACCCGAGCGGTGCAGGTCGCCCGCGACCGACTGGTCGGCCTGGGCGTATCCGTCGGCGACGGTGGTGGTGACGTCCTGCGCGAAGGTGATCGCCCCGCGGACCTGCTCCAGCAGGCCCTGCATCTCGGCGACCGCGGCGCGGTGGGCGTCGGCGAGCGAAGCGGCTTCCCCGAACTCCCCGAACAGCAGCGGATGCTCCCCGAGGGTGCGCAGGAAGTCGTTCGGCCGGGACATCGCGTGGATCTGGGTTTCCAGCTCCCGGACGAAGTCCGTCAGCGATTCCAGGTGGACGTAGTACGACTGGTCGGGCATCGGCCGGTGACCTCTCGTGCGGCAGGACGCGGGAAAGCCGGCCGTCCGGAGCGGGTGGGGGGTAGGCCCGCCCCGGACGGCCGGCGTCGGGGCCGGATCAGGCGAACAGGCCCTGGTTGCGGTTCTCCAGCTGGTGCTGGAGATCGTGGGCGTCGCCGACCTTGGAGCCGAACTGCGCGATGATCGCGACGATGTCGGCGGTCGCCTGGCGGAGCCGGGTCTCGGACGCGCGCGCCGCTTCACCGGCGGAGCTGCCCGAGGCGTACCAGGTCTGGGTGATCGGCTGCAGGTTCTGGTGCAGCTGCTCCAGCTGGGAGGTCAGCGCCTTCGCCTTGGCGGCGAGCGACGCGGAGCTGTGCTGCAGGGCCCCGAAGCTGATTTCTACGACGTCAGCCATGGTGTCTTGTCCTCTCTCAGGGGTTGAGGCGAGGGATCACGTTGCCCTCGACGGTGTGGCTGACGCTCTGGAAGCTCTGGTGCACGTCGGAGTCGCCCGCGTTGTAGTTCGCGTGGCTGGTGTGCACGAGCTGCGACATGGTGTCGAGCTCCCGGACGGCGGCGCCCATCTTCTCCTGGAGCCGGCGCTGCAGGTCCCAGAACGCGACCGCCTGGTCGCCCTTGTAGTTCCGCAGCGTCTCGGTCAGCTCGGACTCCAAGCTGGCCATGGTCGTCTTAGCGTTCGAAGCGGTTTCCTCGAAGCCCTGGACGGCGCGCGTCATGGCAGCGGAATCTGCCTGGAATCCCGGACTGGACATCTGACGGGCCACCTCCTTCCCTCTCGTGGAAAATCCCGGTGCGCGGCGGGCCGCGCGGTGTGAATGTCACGCTAGAAAAAGAGCGGGTGTGGTCAAACGGCACAACTGCCGGTCGCTTTGACGGCACTATTACCCACAGGTGAGGCGGGCCCTACCTCGGAAACGGGGGACGACGCCAGTGCCCGGCGCCCCGCCCGCGACCAGGCTGATCCCATGACTTCCTGGGGATCGCGGCTGTTCCGGCTGCATCGGCCGCTCGGCGTGCTGGCCGGGGCGATGGCGGTGCTGCTCGTCGTGTGCGTGTTCGGGCTGCTTCTGGATGATCGCACGCTCGTCAACGCGCCGCTGTGGGCGAAACCGTTCAAATTCGCGGTTTCGGTGGCGTTGTACGCACCGACTCTGGCGTGGCTGTTGTCGCTGGTGCGGCGGGGCCGCCGGGCCGGCTGGTGGATGGGCACGGTGTTCGCGGTTGGCATAGGCACCGACATGGCGCTGCTGGTGTGGCAGGTGCTGCTGCGGGACCGTCCGCTGCACTTCAACCACGCGACGCCGGCCGACGTGACGATCGGCAACATCCTGGCCACCGGCGCGTTCACCGCGTGGGGCGCGACCGCGGCGGTGGCCGTGCTGCTGCTGTTCCAAAAGCTGCCGGACCGCGCGCTGACGTCCGCGCTGCGGTGGGGAACCGCGCTCGCGGCGGGCGGTATGGGACTGGCTTTGGCGATGTTTTCGGCCAGCCCGGCGCAGCAGCAGGTGCTGGACGGCGGCGGCAAACCGTCGATGATCGGCGGGCACACGGTCGGTCTCGAGGACGGCGGGCCGGGGCTGCCGCTGCTGGGCTGGAGCACGGTCGGCGGGGACATGCGGATCACGCATTTCGTGGGGATCCACGCGATTCAGGCGTTGCCGCTGCTGGCGCTCGCGTTGGTCGCGTTGTCGCGGCGCTGTCCGGTGCTGTCCAACGAACTCGTGCGGCGGCGGCTCGTGTGGACCGGTGCGGTCGGGTACGCGGGGGTCATCATTGTTACGGCGTGGCAGGCGGTGCGCGGACAGTCGATTGTGCGGCCGGACTTTTGGACGCTGGCCGCGACTTTCGGCTTGGTCGCGGTGGTGGCGCTGGGCGGCTTGTGGGCCGTGCGGGTTCCCGCTGAACGGTATGCGCTGAGAGGATTCTGAGATCTCTCCGGTACCTCTTGCCGGGCCAGTCGCGGGTGGCTGGCCCGACGGGAGGGCGGGGTCATGGTATTTCCCCAGGAACTGCTGGATTCGCTGCGGCGCGCGCCGGACGACGTCGCGTTCGAGCACGGGGAGCGGCGGGTTCGCCGGGGCGAGGTGCTGGACCTGGTGGGCCGGTTCGCCGCCGGGCTGCGGGCGGCCGGGGTGCGGGCCGGGGACGGGGTCGGGATCGCGACCGGGGTGACGCCGGAGGGGTGGGCCGCGCAGATCGCGGTGCAGACGCTGGGGGCGCGGGCGGTGGGGGTGCGGGCGGGGTTGCCCGCGGCGCATTTGGCGGCGGTGCTGGACGGGGTCGCGGTGGTGGTGACTGATTCCGATTCGTTTCAGCTGCCTGGGGTTCGGGTGCTGCGGGTCGGGGCGGAACTGCTTGGGGCGTATGAGGAGCCGGTGCCTTGCGGTCGTGCTGGGGATATCGGGTGGGTGGTGTTCACGAGCGGGAGCACGGGGCTTCCCAAGGGGGTGGCGTATCGGTTCGATGCGTTGGGGGAGTTCGGGATCGAGCAGCGCGGGGAGACGCCGGAGGGGGAGTATCGGCGGTTTTTGCTGTTCGGGACATTGAGCAGTGCGGTGATGGTGTTGCATTTGCAAGCCTGTTTGCTTGCTGGGGGGACGGCGGTGATTCCGGAGGGGGCACCGGACTTTCCTTGGATTTTGCCGCGGTTGGATATTACTGCGGCGTTGGTGACGGTTCCTCGGCTGTATCGGATGTTGGATGTTTTGCGGCGGGAAGCTGTGGATCTTTCTTCGTTGCGGGCGTTGACGGTGGCTGGGTCGCCGGTGGAGCCCGGGTTGCTGGCTGAGGGGTTCGAGCGGATCGGGTCGGCGTTGCGGCAGGGGTACGGGCAGACTGAGACCGGGAAATTGACTGTGTTGTACCGAGAGGACGTCGATTGGTATCCGGAGGCGATCGCTTCGGTGGGGTTGCCTTGCGACGGTGTTTCGGTGGAGGTCCGGGACGCTGTCGGGCACGTGGTTCCCGCGGGGGTTTCCGGGGCGGTTTTCGTTCGTGCGGCTCGGGTTTTCGCGGGGTACTGGGGGGATCCCGCGTCGAGTCGTTCGGTGCTGGTTGACGGATGGGTTCGCACGCAGGACATCGGGCGGTTGGACGAGCGCGGGTTTTTGTATCTGACCGGGCGCGCGCGGGATGTGGTGATCGTCAACGCGGTGATTCATTACACCGGGCCGATCGAGCGGGTGCTCGCTTCGCATCGCGAGGTGGATCAGGCGTACGTCGTGGCTGTGCCGGATGAGCGGACCGGAGAGGCGGCGCACGCGTTTGTTGTTGCCGCGCCTGGGTGCGTGCCTGATCCGGTGCGGTTGCGGGAGGCGGTCGCCGCGGAACTGGGCGAGGGGGCGGTTCCGGCTTCGGTGACCGTGGTGGGGGAGGTTCCTGTTGCGGCGTCTGGGAAGCCGGACAAGGGGGCATTGCGGGGGATGGTTTCGCGGGGCTCTTAAACGCCGTGAAGGGCTCCTTGAGGGAATCAGATTCCCTCAAGGAGCCCTTCACGGACGTTGGGTTATTTAGACGCCTGCGGTTTGCTTGATCCAGTCGCGGCTGTTGGCGACGCTGGCGTAGTTTTGGGTGCCGTGTTCGTCGCTGCCGGAGTTTTCGCCGGTCGAGCAGACGCCCACCTGCACGCCGTCGGCCAGTTGCGGGCCGCCGGAGTCGCCGTGCCAGGAGGAGCCGGTGACGCCCTTGCTGGCTATTGCCTTGCCGTTGAAGGCGTCCGTGCTTTCGCCGGTCACCTGGACGTCCGCGGTTTTCAGGGTGTCCGAGGGCGGGCTCTGGTCCTTGGTGCGGCCCCAGCCGTAGATCTGGTTGGTGGCACCGGTTTCCGGGTCCTTGTCGGCGAGCTTCAGGTACGTCGCGTCGACTGCGGACTTCAGGTGCAGCAGCGCGATGTCGCCGTTGGGAGAGGCCTTTTGCTCGTCGACCGCGGCCTCGGTGCCCTGGCCCAGCGCGACGTCGCCGACCTTGACGTGCATGCCGCCCTTGTTCAGGCAGTGTTGCGCGGTGAGCACCCACTGCGAGGCGATGATCGTGCCGGAGCATTCGAAGCCGCCGTAGTCGGTGACGTCGTCCCAGAACACCTGAGCGCCCCACGGGGCCGACTTCACGGTGTCGCCGCCGATGATGTGCGTGTCGGCACTGGCCGGGACCGCCGCCCCGACTCCGAACGCCATCGCCGCCCCGGCGACTACCGCCGCCGCTTTCGCGTAACGCATGGAAAATCCCTCCGGCTCGGTGGTGATTTCCCGACCGTAGGCGGCATGTGGAAATCCGGTAACCTACGGAAGTCGGTCTTCGATCCACGTTTCGCGGAGGCGCCGTCGGTGTCACGCCGCCGGCGGCTTGCTCCGGACGGGTGAGCGCGGGTAGTCCGGGTGCGGAGCCGGCGTTCGGGACGCCGGTACCTTTCGGGGCAGAGCTGGCGGCGATACCTGGGAGCGGAATGCACACGGTGACGTTCGGCGCGGCGAGCGGGGACCGGCTGGTGATCGCCGTGCACGGGCGGATGCACCCCGGTGCGGACGATTTCTGGGACGGGAACTGGCTGGTCAGCCCGATCGAGATCGTCTCGGGCGGGTTCACCACGCGATTGGCCGCCGGATTGCGGGCCGATGAACTGCGGGAGTTCCGGCGGGAACTGGCGGCGTGCCCGGAGTCCGGCGGCAGCGCGCGGCTGACGTCAATGGAGGAATGGCTCGAGCTGACCGTGACCGTGGCGCCGGACGGACGGGTCGAGGCGGAGGGCGTGGCGGTCGCGGATCATTCCAGCGGGAACCGGTTGTCGTTCCGGATCGAGGGGATTGAGTACGCGCAGTTGGCGGAGGTGGTGGCTGGGTTGAGGGCGATTGAGCGGGTTTATCCGGTTCGCGGAATTTCCGACGGAATCCCGGTAGACTGAGCGTCGTGGACTTCACCGGCCGGATCGCCGACGTGCTGGCGTGGCCCGGCGGGACTGTTCTTTCCGGGGCGCGTCGCTTTGCCGACAAATGGCTTGCGGAGGAAGGGAAATCCGTCGCTCCGATCGCCGCTCCGTCCGGAGTGGACCACGCAATCCTGGCCCGGTTGCGCACCGCGGCGAGGTTTGTCGGCGCGACCGAGGTGCTGCGCTGCGGTCTCGAACCGGGGGCAGCGACCGAGCGGCTGGCGGTGGGTTCCACGTTGACGGGCGGTAGTTCAGTGCTGTTCGTCGTGCCCGACTTTTCCGGTGCGGTGCTAGCCAGCGGCGGGGGATATGTGCTGGTGGCAGGCACCCGGTTGTTCCTCGCCGGTGCCGTGCCCGGGGGTGTCGACGACGCTCGGGCCCGGTTCGGGCGGGCGGCACGGCAGTTGGTTCAGCAGTATCCGGAACTGCCCGGCATCGCGGCGAAGTACCGGCCGGTGGAGCATTCCTGGGCCAAGCGGAGCGAGGCGCCCGCGGAATCCGGGGTGGGACGGCGGTTGGCTGCGATGGAGTCGTTCGTCCGCGGGGAAGTGACCGGTCCGGAGTTCGCGAGGACGTGGTATGCCGCTCGGATGCTTTCCCTGGAACGGAACGAGAGATCGCGGGGCCCGCTCGGGAAGGTGCTGAACCATCTCTTCTTCGTGCTGGAGGACTATCCGATCGACCCCGCGCTGCGCGAGCCGGGCGACCCGACGGACGAGGAATTGCTCGCCGAAGTGCGTGCGGCCCTGCATCGGCTCGCGTGATGGCGTACGAGATCCGGTTGTACTGCCGGACTGGCGGGCTCAGTGCCGCTGCCGGGTTCGAAGCGTTGACAGCGACGCTTCCCGTCGAGAATCGTTGGGAAGGCGAGGGTTGGGTGTCCGCGGACGTCGGGTTTCAGCTCGAGGTTACGGCGGGGACGCCGTTGCTCGCGGGCCTGATCGCGGAGGCGGGGCCGGACCGGACGGGCGCGGCTGATGCGCTGGTGACGCTGACACTCAGCGGCGAAGTCGAGTGGTCGAGAGTAACGGCGGTGTGGCGGACCGCGAAGTCGTTGTGGGACGCGGTTCCGCACGACGACGGCTCCGGCTTCGCGGTGGACCTCAACGAGTTGGACGGGATGGTGGCAGAGTGAGCTGCGTCTTCGACATCGACCTCCGCACCGCCGGGCGGAGGATGCCCCGGTGACGGGCTGGACGTGGCCGGTGCTCGAGCCGGTGGCCGGGATGTCGCACCGGGAGCGGTTCGCCTGGTGGATCGGCGGCGGGCAGTTGCCCGAAGGACTCAACCGAGACGGCTGGAGCGAGTTCCTGCGGCTGCTGTTGAACGGATTGCGAGCCGAACTCGGCCCGGACGGGACTGACGATCCGCCATGGTCGGAGGCGGAGAAGGAGCTGTATCTGCGCACCGCCTGCGACGTGCTTTCGTTCGTGGAGACGTGCGAGGTGATCGGGGCGGACCGAGTGCTGGACCGGCAGCTGTTCCTGTCGATCTGGCTCGTCGAGTTCGGGTTTTCGTTGCCGGACAAGCGGTATGGTCCAGAGGATGCCGTCCGGCGGATCATGGCGGTGGTGACCCCGGAGCGAATCGACGAGTGCGCGCGGCTGAGTCCGGAGTGGACGAAGCGGTCCACGCCGGAGATCGCTCGGATGCATCGGGTCAAGCAGTTGATCAAGATTGCCGGTGTGCTGCGTGAGTACCTGGCGGATCCGGAGATGCGGGCTGTGGTGGCGCGGTGGGAAGTGCTGTATCCGCGGTTGCCTTGAGAGAGGACCTGGCTCGCGACCCGAGTCCTGCTCAGTCCTCCACCGGCTTGGTCCACGCCACCTGCACCAACTCCACCCCATGCCGTCGCGAAACCAGCGTCCCCCGGCCGGCGGGCTGCGGCGAAGGCTTCACATCGCCCAGCAGTGCACCCTCCTCCTTGCCGCCGGACATGACCAGCCCCGGCGAGCCCAATTCCCGCACCCGCTGGATCACCGCTTCGTACAGGCCCCGCCCGGCGCCGCCGGAGGAGCGGGCCAGGATCAGGTGCAGGCCGATGTCCCGGGCTTGCGGCAGGAATTCCAGCAGGGGCAGCAGTGGGTTCCGGCCGGCGGTCGCGACCAGTTCGTAGTCGTCGATCACCACGTACAGGTCCGGGCCTCGCCACCACGAGCGGTTGCGCAGTTGGTCCGGCGTGACGTCCGGGCCGGGGAGGCGGTTGCGCATCGCGGTCGCGCATTGGTTCACCAGGTCGGTCAACGTGTTCTCGGCGCCGGCATAGCCGAGCAGGTGCGGTTGGTCCACGACGCCCAGCAGGCCCCGGCGGTAGTCGCCGACCAGGATCAGGGCCTCGTCGGGCGTGTTGGTCGCGCAGATGCCGGTGATGAGGGCACGCAGCAGGGAGCTCTTGCCCGATTCGACGTCGCCGAAGGCCAGGAAGTGCGGGTCCGTCCGGAAGTCCAGGTGGACCGGGCGCAGGGTGGATTCGGCCAGGCCCAACGTGATCCGGCCGCGCGGGGCGGCGGGGAGGGAGTCCAGCGGGACTTCTGGGGGCAGCAGGCGGACCTGGGGGGCGCGGGGGCCGGTCCAGGACGCCGAGATCCGGCGGACCAGGTCCAGGCCGCCGGCGCCTACGGTTTCCGGGCGTTGGTCGGAGTCGATGCGCGGGAGGGCAGCGAGGAAATGCAGTTTGTCCGCCGTCAGGCCGCGGCCGGGGCGGTCGGCGGGGACGTTTTGCGCGATCTTGCGGTCGATCGACGAGTCCGCGGGGTCGCCGAGGCGCAGTTCGAAGCGGGTGCTGATCGCGTCGCGCAGCTGCGCGCGGGCGCCGATCCACTGGTTCAGCGAGACCAGCACATGGATGCCGAATCCGAGACCGCGCTGGGCCAGTGCGGTGATTTGCTCTTCCAGCCGCTCGTATTCGGACCGGATGGTGGTCCAGTTGTCCACGAACAGGAACACGTCGCCGAACTCGCGGTCGTCGCTGCTTTCGGCGAACTCGCCGCGGCGGCTGCGGAAGGCGGCCATCGACTCGATCCCGTGCGCGGCGAAGAATTCTTCCCGCTGTTCCAGCAATGTCACGAGTTCCGCGACGACCCGGCGGCAGCGTTGCGGATCGCGGCGGGTGGCGTAGCCCGAGACGTGCGGGAGGCCGGCGATCGGGGCCAGCGCGCCGCCGCCCATGTCCAGGATGAAGAACTGCACCTCGGCGGGGGTGTGGGTGAGCGCGAGCATCGCCGCGATGTCCTTCATCAATGTCGACTTGCCGCTTTGCGGTGCGCCGACGATCACCGCGTTGCCCGCCGCGCCGGAGAAATCCGCCCACAGCATGTCGCGGCGCTGTTCGAAAGGCTTGTCCACCAACGCGACCGGGATGGTCAGCTTGCCGTTGCCGCCCCAGCCGAGCGGACACAAACCGCGGCGGGGGTCTTCGCCGATCGGCGGCAGCAGCTGGTCCAAAGTGGGCGGTTCGGCCAGCGGCGGCAGCCAGATCTGGTGCGCGGCCGGGCCGCGTCCCTCCAAACGGGACAGCATCGCGCCGATGATGGTCTCGCCGGTGCCCTTCTCCGCGGCTTCGGCGGCGGGCTGTTCGGCGACGGGGACTTCGACCGGACCCAGCGTGAACGGCAGCACCCCGAGTTGCTGTCCGTCCGAGCGCACGATGCGGCTGCGCGGCGGGAGTTCGCCGGAGACATACGCGGCCTTGAGCCGGATCAGGGTGTCGTTGTCGGACTTCAGGTAGGCCGAACCGGGTACCGGCGGCAGTTGGTATGCGTCGGCGACACCCAGCACCGCACGGCTTTCCGCGGCGGAGAACGTCCGCAGGCCGATCCGGTACGACAGGTGCGAGTCGAGCCCGCGCAGGCGGCCTTCCTCGAGCCGCTGCGACGCCAGGAGCAGGTGGATCCCCAGCGAACGGCCGAGTCGGCCGATCGCGACGAACAGGTCGATGAACTCCGGCCGCGATGACAGCAGCTCGGAGAACTCATCGATGATCACCAGCAATGACGGCAACGGCTGCAGCGGCGTGCCGTCCGCGCGCGCCTTCTCGTAGTCGCGCACCGACGCGTAATTCCCGGCCGAGTGCAGAAGTTCCTGCCGCCGCAGCAATTCTCCGTTCAACGCGTCCGCCATGCGGTCGACGAGCGCGAGGTCGTCGGACAGGTTCGTGATCACCGCGCAGGTGTGCGGCAGGTTGGTCATGCCCGCGAACGTCGCGCCGCCCTTGAAGTCGATGAGCGCGAGGTTCAGCTTCTCCGACGAATGCGTGACGGCCAGCGCGGTGACCAGCGTGCGCAGCAGTTCGCTCTTGCCCGACCCGGTCGCGCCGATCACCAGCCCGTGCGGACCCATGCCGCCCTCGGCGGATTCCTTCAGGTCTAGTTCGACCGGACGGCCTTCGGGGTTGACGCCCAGCGGAATCCGCAGCCGGTCGCGTGCCGGGCGCGGGGCCCAGGTGACGGTCGGGTCGGTGTCGCGCGGGTCGCCGATGCCGAGCAGTCCGGCGAGGCCGAACGTCGAGGACATCGGTTGTTCGCTGACCACGGCACCGCCTTGGTGCAGCGGCGTCAGCATCCGGGCGAGCGCTTCGGCCGCGCCGTGGTCGAGCCGGTCCGGCGTGCCGAGGAAGCCGAGCCGCGCCTCGGTGCCGTCGAGCACCACCATGCCGAGTTGTTCCGGGGAGACGTGCAGGCTCAGCAGCCGGTCGGTCGACGTCGCGCGCGGCTGGTCGCCGCCGATCTCCAGCACCGTGATGCCCAACCGGCCTTCTTCGGCCAGCAGGCGCGGTTCGCCGTGGGAGTCGCCGCCGTCGACGACGAGCACGAGGTGCGGCAGGTCCGCCGACGCACCACGCCGCGAGAAGGCCGGGCGGTCGCCGAGATCAGGGCCGAGCAACCGCGCCAGTTCCGCGGCGTTGTCCGCGAACAACCGCCGCGGCCCGGTCGCGTCGGCGAGCACCGGCGCGGTGGCGTGCGGCAGCCATTTCGCCCAATCCCAGTCGTGCGAACGGTCCGGGGCCACGCAGAACGCGACGCGCAGATCGGTCGGGGAGTGGAAAGTGACCAGCTGCGCCAGCACCGCACGCGTCATCCCGAGCACGTCGAACCGGCGGCCGGACAGCGTCGCGGCCGCGTACGAACGCAGCGAAATCGAAACCGGCAGGCCCTCGACCGTCGAAAAAGTCTGGATGAAGTGCTTGAGGTTGGTGGAGGAAACCGGGTCCAGCTCTTCCAGCGGCGCGATCTGCGGCGCGCGCAACGGCGTCGCGAGCGGCTGCGGACCGGTGGCCGCGCGCACCATCGCGAACGAGCGGTCGCCGCGGCGGCGGTCCCAGTGCTGGTCGGTTTCGACGTACGCCCACAGGTCCGCCGGATCCGGCTGCTGCGCGATCAGCGTGGCGCGCTGCGAATCCGCGACCGCGCGCACCCGCGTGCGCAGGCCCGCGAGGTATCGCTGGTAGTCACGGCGCTCCTCGTTGATCTGCGCCTTCTTCGCCATGCCGCCGCGGCCGAGCGACATCACGATCATGCCGCCCATCGCGGTGACGAACAGCGCGCCGAAGATCCAGGTCATCACCCCGCCGTCGCGTCCGATGTAGACGAACGACATCGCGCCCATGCCGAGCATCATCGGCAGGAACATCATGAGCTGCATCACGCCGCCGGAGCCGCTCTTGGGCAGCATCGGCGGGGACTGCAGCATGATCTCCCCAGGCTGCTCGCCGAGCAGGCCGAGGCGGTCGCGGGGGGCACTCATGCCCCGTATTTTGGCCGCCGGTTGCCCGGTCGCGGTGGGTACTTTTGCCGTCCGCTCGCCCGGCGGCGCGAACTTACGCTCTGCGCAGACGCTCCGCACCGGTGCGTCGTTCGCGGGAGACCGGGAGGGAGCGCCATGGGCACGACCGGCGAGTACCGGGCCGAGCCGGAGGCCATGCGCTCCACCGTCGGCAACGTGGGCGGCATCATCGCCCACGGCATCAACGCCGTCGCGGACCTGGAAAAACTCGTGCTGCAGCCGACGACGTTCGCCAGTTTCGGCAGCGTCGTCGCGGCGGCGAACGAGGCGCTGCACTCTCAGCAGGTGACTGCGGTGCGCTCGCTGCTGCAGCTGCTGCAGGAGATCAACGGCCTGGTCAAGCACAGCGCGGACGCCTACCAAAGCGCCGACGAAGCAGTCTCCGAGGGCTACGGCGGGGGCGGGGGAAACTCGGCGCCGTCGCTGACCTCGATCTGGGGGACCCCGCACGCGGCGCACCTGGCCGCGGCGGCGATCACCGACAGCGCGGGCGCACCCGGCGAACCTGCTTCGGTCGGCAACGTGCTGCGCTACCTCGGCGACGCGGACCTCGGCAGGCTCGCCGAGCATCCGCTGACCGACGCGAGATTCCACGGCGTCGCGGACTTCAACGACTGGCTCGCCGGCGACGCCGACAACCAGGCGCGCGTCGGCCTGATCGAGGTCTATTCGGGCACCGCGCGCACTTTCGGCGACGTGCCCGGCGGCGTGCACAGCGGCGACGTCGTCGTGGTGGAGCCGCTTCTGCTGCCCGACCACCAACCGGTGATCGGCGTCGCCGGGGACGGCGGCGCCCTCTACAACCATGGCCTGCTCGATCCGGGCCTCGGCGGACTGGCCAAGGTCAGCGTGTACCGGCCCGCCTCCGTCTGACCCCGATCCCCGACCAAGTGAGGTCCGATGCTCTTCCCGAACTCCAGCGCGATGGACGCCACCGCTTCCGGCGGGGGCCCGATCACCGTGCTGCCGCAGATCGTCACCGGCCAGCCGGAGCAGATCGCGAAGCACGTCCTCGACCTGCTGCACAAGGCCGCCGAGCTGACCTCGCTCTACACCGAGCTGAGCAAGGCCGCCGACCAGCTCGGCAAGGTCTGGTCCGGCGGGGCCTCGGAATCGGCGCTGCAGAAGATCTCCCATTCGCTCGACCAGCTCACCAAGATCATCAACGTGATCGAGAAGGGCGCCGAACTGCTCGGCGTCTCGGGCACGCTGGTGAAGGCGGCGCAGGAGGCGTACCGGTCGGTGGTCGCGGCGGTGAACCCGACCGTCGCGTCGCTGATGTCGAACTGGTGGACCTACGGGGCCGCGGTCGCGCTTTCCACCGCCACCAGCGCGACGCTGCGCGGATTCATCACCGCGGTCGGCGGCCTGCTGAAGGCGCTCGGCGCGGGCGATCTCGCGAACCAGATCACTCAGGTCGCGACGATCATCGGGGACATCGAAAAGCTGTTCCACCACGGTTCTTCCGACGCCAACGGCGCGGCGGGCAACGCGGCCGTCTCGGGTACTCCGGTCAGCTCGCCGCAGCTGCCCGCGCCGGTCGCGAGCGCGTCCGGGCAGGCGGCGATCGGCGGCAGCGGCGGGGGAGTGCCCGGGGGCAGCCCGTCGTTCACGAACTACACGCCGCCCGCGTTGTCGAACGGCGGCTGGCCTTCGGGCAGCGGCACTGGGGGCTGGCCGTCCGGCGGCGGCGCCGGGATCGGGGCCAACCCGGGCAACAGCTGGATTCCGGTGGACCCGGCTCCGGCTCCGGCCCCCGCGCCTTCGGTGCCCGGACAGTCGACCGGTGCGCACGAGGTCGTGATCCACACCGACCTGACCACCGGGCAGTCGACGGTCGAAGCTCCGGCCGGACAGGACGTGGACATCGATGTCGACGTCACCTACCAGGGCAAACACTTCCAGCAGCACGTCGACATCGACGCGAAGGGCGCGTAGCCGGTGGCCGTGGACGCGTCCGGAGTCGTCAGCTCGGTGCTGTCGAACTACCGGCAGGTGCTGGTCGAATACCAGCGCCGGGTCACGGGCGACCCGGCTGCGCTCGAGGCGGCGGCGAACCGCTGCGGCACCAACGCGTCCACGATTACCGGCAAAGCCACCGAAATCGCGGACGCTGCCACGGCATTGCACGCTGACTGGGACGGTGCCGCGTACACCGCATACGCGACAGCTGCGGCCGATGTCGCGC
Organism: Streptomyces sp. AA4; assembly: GCF_000158875.1. Taxonomy (NCBI): domain Bacteria; kingdom Bacillati; phylum Actinomycetota; class Actinomycetes; order Kitasatosporales; family Streptomycetaceae; genus Streptomyces; species Streptomyces sp. AA4. Next base: position 1,900,398 of record NZ_GG657746.1, read on the forward strand.
ACGCGTTGACCGAAGACGGCACGAAGCTGGCCGATCAGGGCAAACGGTTGTCGATGGCCGGACAGCTGTTGCGGTGGGCGCGCTCCGGGGTCGATTCGGTTGTCGCGCAATTCGATCAGTACGGCGCGCAGCTGATCAACCAAGCCCGCTCGGCGGATCCGAACGCGGTGGGCGCTTTTATCGCCGCGGCAAGGGATTTGGGCGAACAGGCGGTCGCGGCGGCCGGCCAGGTCGCCGAGGAGCTTTCGGACGCGCTGGCGGAGTTGTTCCCCGCGCCGTGGGCCGGGCCGATGAGCAAGCCGGGCAAGCTGGGCAAACGCGTCTACGGCCCGTTGTCCTGGGTGAACGGCGACACGCTGGACGGACGCAACAGGCCGCGTTCGGCTCCGTCCTGGTTCGGCAATTCCGGCTGGAAGAAGCTGACCTGGAACGGACTCGAAGGCACCCGCGCGCCGAAGAAGGCGGACACGCCGTTCGGGCAGCCGAAGCAGAAGACCGCGATCGGCCGGGCCACCGAGATCACCTACTACAAGACGGCGCACGAGCAAGACGGGTTCATCCCGGAGTACGACGGGAAAATCTCCTCGCAGGGCTGGGACGCGAAGGCGTCCGGCCACGCGGAGCTGGGGTTCCGGGAGGACATCGGGACCAGCGGAAGCTACGGCGTCGCGCACGGCAGCGCTCGCGGTTCCGCTTTCGCGGGCGGCGAGGTCGGCGCTTCGGGACAGCTGGGGATCCACGGGCTGGGCGTGCACGCCAACGCTTTCGCCGGCGGCAAGCTGGAGGGCCAGGTCGCGGCGGACGTCGCGGGGGTCGGCGTCGGCGCGAGCGGGAGTGTCCAATATGGAATCGGCGCGCAGCTCGACGGCCAGTTCGTGTACGACAACGGCCATTTGAAGATGAACTTCAAGGCCGGTGCCGCGTTGGGCCTCGGCGCGGGCGTCGGCGCGAAGATCGACATCGACCTGCCGAAGGTCGGAGCGGCGGTCACCGAATACGGCGGCGCGGCGATCGACGCGGTCGGCGACGCCGCGGGCCAGGCGGCGGACGCGCTGGGCGGGGCTTGGGACGACGCCGTGCAGTACGTGGGTTCGTGGTGAGTGCCATGGCGGATCTGGTGACGCTCCCGCTGGGCTTCGACGTCCCGGAGGGCTGGACGCCGGTCCCGCCGATCGCGCCCGGGCTGGTTTTCGTCGCGGTGCACCCGAATCCGAAGGCGGAGTTCACGCCGAACATCACGCTCGGCATCCAGCAGCGCCAGAATTCCGTGCCGATGAACGACATCGCCGGCGAAGCCGTCGAACGGCTCGGCCGTACGATGGCGTTGCTGGACGTCGTCGACCGCCAGGAGGTCGGCGGTCCGGCCGCGCCCGGCTGCACCCAGACCTTGCGGATGCGCACCGGCGAAGGCCAGGATCTGCTGCAGATCCAGGTGTTCCTGACCGTGCCCGGTCCGGCCGGGCGGGTCGTGCTGGAACTGGTCTGCACGGCCGATCCGCGGGACGCGCGCCCGCTCGTCCCCGACTTCCGGAAGTTCGTCGCCAGCGTGCACGTCCGCCGGGAAACCCCGCAGGAGAAGGAGAACGACGGTGACTGAACCGTATGCCGTGCCGGACCTGGACGAGCTGCTCGCGCAGGTCCGCAAGCAGACCGAAGAGGTGCAGCGGATCCAGCGCTCGGTCGAGGCGATGGAGGTCAAGGCCGCCTCGCGGCAGAACGAGGTGACCGTGACGCTGCGCGGCGACGGCCGGTTCACCTCGGTCGACATCGACCAGCGCGCGATCCGCGAATTCGACGCGCGCACGCTGTCGGAGATCGTCCTCGAAGCGGTGAACGCGGGCCTGCAGAAGCTGGCCGAGGCGAGCAGCGCGAAGTTCGCCCCGGTGATCGAGGCGGCCAGGTCCCAGCAGTGAGCGCGCCGGCCGTCGCCGGGTCGACCCGGCGCGTCACGATCGTCACCCCGCGCGCCAGGGTGGACGTCGCGCTGCCGCAGCAGAGCACGTTCGCCGAACTGGTGCCGCAGCTCGTCCGGCTGGCCGGCGCGGCCGGGCAGGCGTCGGCCGAGCATCCGGGCTGGGTGCTGTCGCGGCTCGGCGGCGCGCCGCTCGCGCTCGGGCTCACCGTGGCCGCCGCGCAGGTGCGCGACGGCGAGGTGCTGCACCTGACCCCGCGCGAACGTCCGCGCGGCCCGCTGCTGTTCGACGACGTCGTCGACTCGATCGCGAGCGTCGGCGAATCCGCGTCGACCGCGTGGGGGCCGAAAATCGCCCGCCGGGCCGGGATCACGGCGGCCGCCCTGCTGTTGTTCGCGGGCGGGCTGCTGATCCAGGCGTCGCTGGCGGGCAGCGTGCTCGCGCCGATCGGCACCGGACTGCTCGCGATCGTGCTGCTGCTCGGCGGCGGTGCGCTGAGCCGGGCGTACGGCGATTCGGGCGCGGGCGCGGCCGGTGCGCTGGCCGGGGTGGGCGTGGCGTTCCTGGCCGGAATGTCTTTGCTGCCCCCGCATCCGGTGTTCTCGCTGTCTGCCGGACCGCTTGCCGCGGGGCTCGCGGCGGTGACGGTTTACGGCGTGCTGGCGGCGGTTTCGGTGGCCGACCGGCTGCCGTTCTTCGTCGCGGTCGTGGGTTCGGCCGGGATCGGCGCGATCGCGACCGGCGTCGTGCTGCTGACCGGGGCGAAGCCGGTGGCCGCGGCGGCGGTCGCGGCCGTGCTGGCGACCGCGTTGGCGGCCGTCGCGCCGATGCTCGCGCTGCGGCTCGGGCGGATGCCGCTGCCGCGGGTGCCGGACGACATGGAATCCTTCCGCGCCAACGAACAGCCGTCGCTCGGCGCGGAAATGGCCGGGCGGACGACGTACGCGCAGGCGTTGCTCACCAGCCTGCTGGTGGCGCTCGGACTGGTCGTGATCGGTTCGTCGATCGTGCTCACCACCGGCGGGGCATGGGAAGCCGGGCTGGCGGCGCTTCTCGGGACGGCGTGGATCCAGCGTTCGCGCGCGTACGCGGGCCGCACGCAACGGCTGGTGCTGGTCGGCTTCGGGCTTGTCGCGTTGCTGACCGCGGGTTTCTGGCTGATCGCGGCCGACCAGCGGATCGCGCTGCTCGCGGCCGGGCTGGCGCTGGTGCTGGCAGCGGTGGTGTCGCTGATCTACGCGACGCGGGTCGCGCGCGGGGTGCGGTCGCCGTATTGGTCGCGGTTGCTGGACATCTCGGAGTTCCTGGTGCTGTTGTCGCTCGTGCCGTTCGTGGCGTTGATCGCCGGGGTGTACGAGGCGGTCAGCGGCTGAGCGGACTGGCCGCTTTCAGCGTCCGCAGGACCGGCGCGGTTTCGCAGGAGCGGATGCCGGGCAGCGCGCCGAGCCGGTGGGTGAGGTAGCGGTGCAGGGCCGGGGGATCGGCGCAGAGGGCGTGTGCGAGGAGGTTCGTCGGCCCGGTGGTCGCGGCGACGACGGCCAGTTCGCGGTGGGTGGCGAGTTCGGTGGCGACGGCGTCGAGATCGGCTGGGGCCACAGCCATCCACAGCAACGCTTGCGTGGTCGCGCCGAAGAGCCGGGCGTCGATTTCCACGTCGAAATAAAGGGTTTCCGCCGCGCGCAGGTCGGCGATCCGGCGGGCGACGGTCGCGGCGGACCAGCCGGTGAGGTTAGCCAACTCGGTCTGGCCGAGGCGGCCGTCTCGCTGCAACGCGGTGAGCAACGGTTCGTCGGATGCGGTCGCTTCGACCTGCGTGGCGCGAGTTTCGGGCTCCAGCTGACGACGTTGGGCGTCGGTGAGGATTTCCGCGCGGCCTAGCCACGCGGTGGGGCCGCCGTGATACAGGTGCAGCAGCTGGTGCGCGGAGACGGCGGTGATGCCGGTCGTGCGCGGGATGTCGTGCAGCAGCAGGCCGTGCTCCGGCGTCGAGCCGTGGGCGGTGTGGACGATGACGCAGATTTCCGTGCCGCCGCCGGCGAGTTTGACCCATGTCGTGTCGGTGCGGCGGACGAGCGCGTCGGCGACCCGCTGCGCGACGGCCGGGACGACGGTGAGCCGCACGAGCCACTGCGTCTGCCCGGCGCGATGCGGTGCGGCCAGCCCGACGACGCGCAGTCCAGCTTCCGCGCGCAGCCTCCGGTAACGGCGCGCGACGGTCTGCGTCGAGACGCCCAGAACGGCGCCGATCCGCGCGAACGGGGCGCGGCCGTCGATCTGGAGCGCGTGGACGAGAGCCTGGTCGAGGTCGTCGAGCATGGCTTGATTCTGCACGAAACTGTCCTCAGTGGAAGATTTCTGCTCGTTCGCGCCAGTGGCTGGAATCATGCCTCGACGCTGCCCAGGCTGGCGGCATGAACGACTCACGCCGCTGGGCCGCACTGGCAGTCCTGCTCGTCGCGGAAGCGATGAACCTTCTCGACACCACGATCGTCCAGGTCGCCGCTCCCGCGGTGCACGCCGAACTGGGCGGCGCGTCCAGCACGATCTCCTTCTACACCGCCGGGTACACGCTGCCCTTCGCGTTGCTGCTGATCACCGGCGGCCGCCTCGGCGACATCATCGGCCGACGCCGCACCTTCCAGTTCGGAGTAGCCGGTTTTGTGCTCGCCTCGGCACTGTGCGCGGCCGCGACCAACCCTGGGTTCTTGCTCGTTTTCCGGGCGGTGCAAGGGGCTTCGGCCGCGTTGGTGATCCCGCAGACGATCGGGTTGATCCGCGTCCTGTTCGACGGCGCGGCCCGAGCCCGCGCGCTCGGCATGATCGGCCCGGTGATGGGACTGGCCGCGGTGAGCGGGCCGGTCCTCGGCGGGCTGCTGACCGACGCCTGGTCGTGGCGGGCGGTGTTCCTGGTGAACGTCCCGCTCGGACTCGCCGTTCTCGCCGCGTCCGGGCTGCTCGCGGAAGACCGGTCCGCTGCCCGGCCGCGACTCGACCTGCTCGGCACCGGCTTGGTCGTGCTGGGCGCGGGACTCGTCGTCTATCCGCTCCTCACGCAAGGGAACGGCTATCTCGTGGCCACCGGAGTAGTGGTGCTGGTGGTTTTCGCTCTGCAGCAACGGTTTCGCGGCGGTCTGATCGAGCACAGTCTCTTCCGCGGCCTGAGTTTCCCCGCTGGGTTGGTGACGTCAGTGCTGTTCTTCGCCGTGATGACCGGACTGACCCAAGTCGTCGTCCTGTTCCTGCAACTGACCCAGCACGCCGACGCCCGGACCGCCGGGCTCTCGTTGCTGCCGTGGTCGATCGGACTCGCCGTATCGTCCTTTGTGGCCGGACGCTGGTTCGTCCCGCGCTTCGGTACCCGGATTCTCTTTGCTGGCGTGGGATTCCTGGCCGTTGGCATCGCCGGGATCGCGCTGGGTTGGCCGCTGCTGGTCGCGCTGGCGGTCGCCGGAACGGGAACCGGGCTGTTCACCGTGCCGTTCTTCACCGCCGCGCTGGCGCTCGTCCGCCCGTCGGAGACGGGTTCGGCGGCGGGGCTGCTGAACGCGGTGCAGCAACTCGGCGGAACCGTCGGAGTCTCCGTGCTGACCACGGTTTTCCTCGCCGCCGACGCGACGGTCGCGTGCTGGACCGCGGTCGGCCTGACCGTCGCGGCCGGGGTGACCGCGCTCGGGCTCATCCGCGGAACGCGCGCCGATAGTCCGTCGGTGCCGTCCCCAGCCGGAGCGTGAAATGGCGGCGGAGATTGGCCGCCGAGCCGAGGCCGCTGCGTTCGCCGATCAGGCCGATCGGCAGGTCGGTGGATTCCAGCAGGCTGCGGGCGTGCAGGACGCGCTGGTCGAGCAGCCATTGCAACGGCGTGGTCCCGGTCGCCTCGTGGAACCGGCGGACGAACGTGCGCGGGCTGACTCCGGCCTGGCGGGCCAGTTGGTCGACGGTGAGCGGCTGGTCGAGGTGGCGCGTCGCCCAGTGCAGCACCGGACCGAGCCCGGCGTCGTCGGTCTCCGGCACCGTCGCGGAGACGTACTGCGCCTGCCCGCCGCCGCGATGTGCGGGCAGCACCATCCGGCGGGCGACCTCGTTGGCGACGTGCGCGCCGAGATCGCTGCGCACGACGTGCAGGCAGAGGTCGATGCCCGCGCTGCGTCCGGCACTGGTGAGGACCTGCCCGTCGTCCACGTAGAGCACCGAGGCGTCCACCTGAACCCGCGGATGCAGCATGGCGAGCGTGGCGGCGTACATCCAATGCGTCGCCGCGCGCCGGCCGTCCAGCAGACCTGCCGCCGCGAGCGCGAAAGCGCCGGTGCACAGCGAGACGATCCGCGCGCCTCGGTCCGCTGCTTCTCGGATGGCCTGGACCAGGTGCGCCGGGATCGACTGTCCTGTTTGGACACACGCGTACGGCAAGGCGGGCACCAGCACGGTATCGGCGTCCGGGAGCGCGTCAAGGCCGTGGCTGGCGTGCTGCCGGAAGCCGAATTCGGTGCGGGTTTCCGGCTTCGCCGCGCAGAACCGCAGCTCGTACCAGGGGTCGGCGAGGTCGGCCCGGGACGGCCCGAACACCTCGGCCGCGATGGCCAGCTCGAACAGCGGCATGTCGTCGACCAGCGCTACCGCGACGGTTCGCATGGCCGCGAGGATACGGCAGGAATTTTGCGGAAGGAGTCAGTCCTGCCACTCGCTGCTGCTTCGGCGAGGTGGCAGATTCGCTGCCGTGACCGTCGTGGAACTCCGCCAGTACACCCTCCGGCCCGGGCAGCGGGACGTCCTGATCGACCTGTTCGACCGCGAGCTGCTGGAACCGCAGGAGGCGGCGGGCTGCACGGTCGTCGGCCAATTCCGCGACGAGGACGACCCGGACCGGTTCGTGTGGTTCCGGTCCTTCCCGGACCTGGCGGCCCGGCACGCGGCGCTGACGGCGTTCTACCTCGAAGGCGAGGCCTGGCGGCAGCACCGCGACGCCGCCAACGCGACCATGGCGGACAGCGACAACGTTTTGCTGCTCCGCCCGGAAACCGACTTCCCTCCGCTTTCCCGGCCGGTCGAGGCGGGTGTTCCGTCGTCGCGGATCTTGGTGCTCATCGGCCCGGCTTCTCTTGACTTGCCGGGACCTTTCGCTTCCTTCGTCACCGAGCCCGCGGAGAACACCTTCCGCGCGCTGCCGGTGCGGGAAGGGGAGAACGTCCGGGTGGGGGTCTGGACGTTCCCCGATCTTGCCGCGTTGCGGGCTTTCGAACGCCGGCTGGCTACGAACGACGAGGTGAAGCGGCTTCGCCTGGCTCCGACGGCGCGGTCTTCTCTGCGCTGATCCGCTGGGCTACGAGCTGATCGAGACGTTGCCAAGCGGGGCTGTCCAGATGGTTGGCGAGCAGTTGCACGACCTGGTGAGGCACCTTCTGGAAGTCCGGCAGATCAGACGGCAACGTCATCCGCCCGGCGAGCGCGGCCGCGGCGTCGGCGATGGCGGCGAGCCGAGGATCGTCCGGACTCCACTCGATCGCTTCGTCGTACGCGCGGAGAACGGCGACATACTCCGGATCGTCCAGCAACGCGGTGCGGCTGACGAGGATGGCGCGGGCGACGTCCGGGGCCAGCGCGCAGGCGAGGATCCAGCCGTCGCGGATCGCGTTCTCGTGCCGCTCGGACAGCCCGAGCGGCCTCAGCCGGTCCATGAACGCGACGGCTTCGGGCGGCAGGCAGAGCCGGTCGGGCCGGTCGAGGTCCCGCAACCGGGCGCGGCGCTGCTGGAGCTGCCGGATGCGATCGCGCAACTCGGCGTCGATCCGGTCGAGCGCGGTCTCGTCGGCGTTCAGCACCTCGGGGATGCGCGCCAACGGCACCCCGGCCTTGGCGAGCGTGACGATCCGGGCCAGGTCGATGACCGCCTGCGCGTCGTAACGGCGGTATCCGGACGCGTCCCGTGCGGGCTCGGGCAGGAGCCCTTTGGCGTGGTAGACGCGGACAGCCTTGGCCGAAACCCCGGCGTGGCGGGCGAGCTGGCCGATGGTGAGCATGGCTCCAGTATGCGCGCTTGACCTTGTCCCTGGGGCAAGGTTGGAAGCTGGCCGCATGCCCGATTACGACACCCTGCGCGCGCTCGCCGACGAGGGAAACGAGACCGCCCTGGACCGCCTCGCCGACCTCGCCGACCGCCGCGGCGACCTGGCCGAACTGTCGGACTTGCTGGACGAGGGCAGCGAACAAGCCGGACGGCTGCTGACCCGCCGGGCGGTGGAGAACCGCGATCTGCGGGAACTGCAGCGGCTTTCGGACGCGGGGAGCAGCGAGGCGGCGACGGAGCTGGAGCGGCTGCTTCGCGCGGGCGATGGGGCGTGACCGGTTCGCGCCCGATCTGGGCAGCGAACATTGCCAGGCGACAGATCTTCGCGCCTCGAACGCGCCGAGGCTGCGGACCCACGAGCTGCGAACTCGCCGGGCTTGGTCCGGTCAGTGAATCCGCCCTGCTTTGCCTGTTGTCGGGGCACGGCTAGCAAGATGCGGAGTTCGGGGCCGGGTGTCCTCAGGTCAACGCGAGAGGCAACGTCCTCCGCACCGCCGCGCCCTGCTCGCCGTGCAACGGAACCACCGAAACCCCCTGCGGCACGGGCACTTCCTCCGCCCGCGCGCCCACCCGGATGGTCAGCTCCAGCTTCTCCCGGCCGCCCGGCGTCCGCCGCAATGTCGCGGACGTCGCGGTGAACGCCGCCCCCGGCACCGCCACCCCCAACGTCCGGGCGAGGCCGCGCGAGGACCGCGGCGCGTAGCACGTCTGCGTGAGCCCACCCCACTTCCACGCGCGCCAGAAATCCCCGTCGGACTCCGGGTTTCCGTTCGAAACGCCCAGCGCCACCCGCAGCTCGTTGGTCAGTTCGCCGGCCTCCAGCACCGTCGACGGATAGCCCGCCTCCGCCAGCGCCACCATCAAGCTCAACGCCGCACTCGCCGTACTCCGCAACGCCCCCAATTCACCGCCGCCGCGGGCGAGGGCGGCGATCGGTGCGTCTTCCGGCCGGTAGCGCACCGCGAGCCAGCGCACTCGGTACACCCGCGAATCCCTTGGCACCGCCCACGTCAAGAGCTGCACGGCGGCCAGCGGGATGTCCGTGTTCTGGAACGTCGTGCGCAGGATGGCCAGCAGGTCGTCCGTCGAAGGTTCCCCGGCGCCCGGCGTGAGGCGGACGATCGCGCTCCAGTCGCCGTCGACCTCGGCGACGCCGAAGCGGTTGCCCGCGCGGTCGACGTGCTGACGCACCTTCACCGGACCGGCGATGCGAAGCAAGGCGTCCGGGCTGTCGCGGCGGCTGTCGTGGCGACGCAGGCGATGCGCGAGCCACGTCCACGCCCAACCGGCGAAATGCCGTCCGGCGATCCGCGCCGACGTCGTCACCACCAGCAGTCCGGCCAGCACGGCGACGGTGATCCGCGTCGGCTGGGACAGGCCGTGCACGGTGAACGCGAGCAGCAGCGCCAGCGCGGCGATCTCCCATCCGGCCGCCTGCAGCGGGCGGATCGGCAGCAGCCACGGCCACGGCGCGGTACCCGAAATCCCGGTATGCCCAGGAGCCCCGGGAGCGCGGGCAGGAGCCGGGGCAGGCGGCGCGGACACGGACAACGCATTCCCCTCTTCCCCGGGCAGCGACCCGGCCCCGCGAACGCTAGCGTCCCCGCGCGGGCGCGTGGGCGTAAAAATTACCCTCGTGCGCGTGTGGGGAGCTGTTTACCCTGCGCGGGAAGCGGTGGGTGATTTCCAGGGGGCCGGGACAGCGTGTGGACGCAGCGGGACCAGATCCAGGCGTACCAGTTCCTGCGCCGCCGGCTCGTGTCCGCGCTCGTCGCCGCGGACGCCAACCATCCGGTGTCGCCCAGCCGCCGGCTTGTGCTCGGCACCGTGCTCGGCGTCGGCGCGGCCCTGCTCGTGACCGCGGTGTTCGGCGTGATCGGCCTGGTCAGCCCTTCTGGCGGGAAGGACTGGCTGTCCGGCGGCAAGGTGCTCGTCGAGGAGGGCAGCGGGGCCAGATTCGTGCTCGGCGCGGACGGCGCGGTGCACCCGGTGCTCAACTACTCGTCCGCGCGGCTGCTGGCCGGGGGCAACGGCCAGGAGACGGTCACGGTGCCCGCGGAGAAACTCGGCACGGCCCCGCGCGGCACGCAGATCGGCATCGTCGGCGCGCCGGATTCGTTGCCCAGCACCCTGATCACCACCCCGTGGACCAGCTGCAGCCGCACCACCCAGGACGCGCCCGCCTCGGCGGAACCGCTCGTCGCCGTGCTGCTGGAACCGGCGGCGGCCGGGGTCGAGCTGCCGCGTGATTCGGGCGTGATCGTCCGCGTCCCGCAGGGCGGCCGGTTCCTGCTCGCGGGCGGCCACCGGTACCGGCTGAGCGACGCCGCCGCGGCGGCCCTGCAGTTCGACAGCTACCCGACGATCAGCGTGTCCGCGCGCTGGATCGACACCGTGCCCGCCGGACGCGACCTCGGCGAGATCCCGGTCGACGGCGCGGGAAACCGCGGCCCGCGCGTCGGGACGCAGGAGACGCGCGTCGGCCAGGTGCTGTCGGTCGTCGACCCGATGGCCGCGCCCGCCAACGCCTCGACGTACTACCTCGTCCGCCCGGACGGCCTCGAACCCGTCGGCCAGACCGAAGCCGCGCTGCTCGTCACGACCCCGGCGAACGAATCGGCGTACTCCGGCCGCCCGGAACCGGTGCGGGTGCGCGCCGCGGACGTCGCGTCGGCGAAGAAGGTGAGCGAATCCCGTTCCGGCGGCGCGGATCCGGCGGCGTACCCGGACCGGATCCCCGGCAAAGCGCCGATCACCGGCAGCGCGGTGACCCTGTGCGCGCAGAACGGCCGCGTGACGGTCTCGGCGGATCTGCCGGTCCCGTCCGGCGGCCGCGCGCTGCCGGTGCAGAGCCGGACGGACGCGCGGGTCGCGGACGTCGTCTACGTCCCGCCCTCGCGCGGCGCGGTCGCGACCGATCCCGGGTCCGGCACGATCTACCTCGTCACGGACACGGGCCGGAAATATCCGGTGGCGGACAAGACGGCGCTCGCCTCGCTGGGCTACGGTTCGGGGTCCGGGCATCCGGTCGCGGGCGGGCTTCTCGCGCTGATGCCGACCGGTCCCGCGCTCGATCCCGCCGTGGCCGGGCAGCCTGCGGGAACGGGGTGAGCGAGCCGGTGACCACGACAGCGCAGCGACCCAGCGACGTGCCGGACCGGCCCGATTCCCCTGCTCCGGGCAGGATCCCGGTCGCCGTCATCGAAGACCATCCGCTGTACCGCCGCTCGGTGGAGCGCGTCCTCCTCGAAGCCCCGGACGTCGAACTGGGCGCGGTGGTCGACTCGGTCGCGCGCTTCCACGTCGCGCGCCAGCCGGCCGGGAGCGTCGTCCTGCTGGACCTCGGCCTGCCCGGCGTCGCGGGCGCGGCCGCGGTGCTCGAGGTCGCCGAGCTGGGCCACCACGTGCTGGTGGTGTCCGCGCAAGCCGAGCCGGAGACGGTGCTCGCCGCGATCGCCGCCGGGGCCAAGGGATTCCTGTCGAAGGACGTCGACGTCGACGAGCTGCTGATCGCCATCCGCGCGGTCGCGGGCGGCGGCGCGTACGTGTCGGCCGTCGTCGCCGGAATGATCATCAAGGACAACACCGACCGTCCGGTCACGCGGCCGGAAATGGAGCTGTCGCCGCGCGAAGTGCAGGTGCTGCGGCTCGTCGCGGCGGGCGAACGGGACGTCGACATCGCGCGGATCCTCGACATCGGCGTCCGCACCGTGCGCGGCTACCTCGACCGGATCCGCGACAAGACCGGCGAACGGCGGCGCCCCGGCCTCGTGAAGGAAGCGATCCGCCGCGGCCTGGTGGGGAAGGAAACACTGAGGTGAAAGCCGACGAGGGGCGGCGCCGGAGCGGACCCATCCAGGTCGGGGTGATCGAAGACCACCCGCTGTACCGGGACGCGGTCGCGCGCGTGCTGAACGAGGCCCCGGACATCGAACTGGGCGCGGTAGCCGACTCCGTGGCGCGGTTCGCGGTGCAGGACCAGCCGAAGGGCAGCGTGGTCGTCCTCGACCTGAAACTGCGCGGCGTCCAGGACGCGGCCGCGGTGCTCGAGGTGGGGCAGATGGGGCACAAGGTGCTCGTGGTGTCCGCGCACGCGGAACAGCCTGAGGTCCTGGGCGCGATGCAGGCCGGGGCGAAGGGCTTCCTGTCGAAGGACGTCGACGGGGACGAGTTGCTGCGCGCGATCCGGACGATCGCGGAGGACAACGCGTACGTCTCGCCGACCTTGGCCGGAATGATCATCCAGGACAGCGACGAACGGCACGCGGGTCCGAAGATCGTGCTTTCGGAGCGGGAGAAGCAGGTCCTGCGCCTGGTGGCGGCGGGGGAGCGGGACGTGGACGTCGCGGAGATCCTGGACATCAGCGTCCGGACGGTGCGGTCGTATCTGGACCGGATCCGGGACAAGACGGGGGAACGGCGACGGGCGGGGTTCGTCCGGGTGGCGATCCGGGAAGGGCTGCTCAGGTAGGGAGTCGTGAGTGCCTATGCCGGTTCTAACCGGAATTGACACTCACGACAGCCGCCGATTCGCCAGCGCCCCGGTAGCCGTCCGAGCCTTCCCCGCCACCTCCGGCTCCACGTCCACCACCAGCATCTCCGCCCCGGCCCCCGCCTGCGCCTCCACGCGGCCGAACCCGTCCGCCACCAGCGAGTACCCGATCCCGGTCGGTGCCTTCGGATTGACCTCCACCCCGGTCGCCGAAGGATCCGCCTGCCCGCAAGCCGCCACCCAGCAGCCCGAGTCCAGCGCCCGCGCCCGGACCAGGACCTCCCACTGCTCCCGCTTCCCGGCCCCCGCGCCCCACGACGCCGGAACAGCCACCACGTCCGCCCCGTCGTCGGCCAGGCGCCGGAACAGTTCCGGGAACCGCAGGTCGTAGCAGGTGGCGACGCCGAACACGGTGCCCTCCGCGGAGAACGTCACGACCTCCGACCCCGGCGCGACAGTGTCCGATTCGGCGAATCCGAACGCGTCGTACAGGTGGATCTTGTCGTACCCCAGATGCTGCCCCAGCCCGGTGACCAGCAGCGTGTTCCGCACCCGGCCCTCGTCCGCGGGCGTGAACATCCCGGCGATCACCAGCACGTCGTGCTCGGCGGCGATCGAGGCCACCGCCGACGCCCACGGTCCGTCCAGCTGCTGCGCGACCGGGCCGAGCGGGCGGCCGAAGCGGGCCATCGTCGCCTCCGGGAAGACGACCACGCGCGCTCCGGCGGCCGCCGCGGCCTCCGCGCCGGAGCGAACCGCTTTCAGGTTTTCTTCCGGGTCGTCGCCCGAGTTGAGCTGGCACAACGCGATCCGGGGCACACGAGCCTCCCTGGTCCGGGGACAGCGGGTCGTCACCGAGTATCCCTGCCGGGACCGCGCGGGCCACCTCGTACCCTGGTGTCCATGTTGAACCGCACCGACCTGCGCGGGCAGGTCCCCTCCGCTGCCGAACTCCGTGCCGCGCTTCCGCGCGCCGAGTACGACGTGGACGCGGCGCTGCATCAGGTCCGGCCGGTCGTCGAGGCGGTGCGGGACCGCGGGGTCGGGGCGGTCCTCGAGTTCACCGAGCGGTTCGACAAGGTGCGCCCGGAGACGGTCCGGGTGCCCGCCGAGGAGCTGGCCAAGGCGCTGTCCGAGCTGGACCCGCAGGTCCGCGCCGCGCTCGAGGAGTCCATCAAGCGCGCCCGGAAGGTGCACGCGGACCAGCGCCGCCAGGACGTCACGACGCAGGTCGTCCCCGGCGGCACGGTCACCGAGCGCTGGGTGCCGGTCGAGCGCGTCGGCCTGTACGCGCCGGGCGGGCTGGCGGTGTACCCGTCGACCGTGGTGATGAACGTCGTCCCGGCGCAGCTGGCCGGCGTGCGCTCGCTGGTCGTGTGCTCGCCGCCGCAGGCCGCGTTCGGCGGGCGGCCGCACCCGACGATCCTGGCCGCGGCCGCGCTGCTCGGCGTGGACGAGGTCTGGGCGGTCGGCGGCGCGCAGGCGGTCGCGCTGGTCGCGTACGGCGGTGTCGACACCGACGGCGCCGAGCTGGCCCCGGTCGACATCGTCACCGGCCCGGGCAACATCTTCCTCACCGCGGCCAAACGCCTGGTCCGCGGCGTGATCGGGATCGACTCCGAGGCCGGTCCGACCGAGATCGCGATCCTCGCCGACGAGACGGCCGACCCGGCGCACGTCGCCGCCGACCTGATCAGCCAGGCCGAGCACGACCCGCTGGCCGCGAGCGTCCTGGTGACCACCTCGGAGGAGCTGGCCGACGCCGTCGAGGCCGAGCTGGCCGAGCGCGTCGCCGCGACGAAGCACTCCGAGCGGGTCGGCCAAGCGCTGGGCGGCAAGCAGTCCGGCGTCATCCTGGTGTCCACTGTGGACGACGGACTGCGCGTCGTGGACGCGTACGCCGCCGAGCACCTGGAAATCCAGACCGCGAACGCCCGCGAGGTGGCCGCGCGGGTGCGCAACGCCGGAGCGGTTTTCGTCGGCGCGTACGCCCCGGTTTCGCTGGGCGACTACTGCGCGGGCTCGAACCACGTGCTGCCCACCGGCGGGTTCGCCCGGCACTCCTCGGGTCTGTCGGTGCAGAGCTTCCTGAAGGGGATCCACGTCGTGGACTACTCCGAGGACGCCCTGCGCGAAATCGCCCCCCGCGTCGTCGCCCTCGCGAACGCCGAAGACCTGCCCGCGCACGGCGAAGCCGTCACCGCGCGTTTCGAAGGAGACGGCCGATGAACGAAGCCACCCCCGGCGGCGAGGTCACCCTCGCCGACCTCCCGCTGCGCGAGGACCTGCGGGGCCGCACCCCGTACGGCGCGCCGCAGCTGGACGTCCCGATCCGGCTCAACACCAACGAAAACCCGTACCCGCCGCCGCCCGAGCTGGTCGCCGACGTCGCCGAGGCCGTGCGGGCCGAAGCCGCGTCGCTGCACCGGTACCCGGACCGCGACGCGGTGGCGCTGCGCACCGATCTGGCGGACTACCTCACGGTGTCCACGCGGGTCGTGCTGTCCGAGGCGAACGTGTGGGCGGCGAACGGGTCGAACGAGATCCTGCAGCAGATCCTGCAGGCGTTCGGCGGCCCCGGCCGCACCGCGCTGGGCTTCGAGCCGTCGTACTCGATGCACCCGATCATCGCGACCGGCACCCGCACCGACTGGCTGCCGGTGCCGCGCCGCGCGGACTTCTCGCTCGACACCGAGCAGGCGGCCAAGGCGGTCGCCGAGCGGAAGCCGGACATCGTTTTCGTGACCAGCCCGAACAACCCGACCGGCGGGTCGATCCCGCTGGACCAGCTGCGCGGCGTGCTCGACGCGGCCCCGGGGATCGTCGTGGTGGACGAGGCGTACGCGGAGTTTTCCTCGCAGGCCAGCGCGATCGAGCTGATCGCGGAGTACCCGGCGAAGCTGATCGTGTCGCGCACGATGAGCAAGGCGTTCGCCTTCGCCGGCGGACGGCTGGGCTACCTCGCCGCCGCACCGGCCATTGTGGACGCTCTGCAGCTCGTCCGCTTGCCGTATCACCTTTCCAAGGTCACCCAGGCGGCCGCCCGGGCCGCCCTCCGGCACGCCGACGCCACCCTCGCGTCGGTGCACAAGCTCTCCGCCGAACGCGACCGCGTCGTGGAAGCCTTGCTGGGCTTGGGGTTCACCCCGGTGCCGAGCGACGCCAACTTCGTCCTGTTCGGACAGTTCAGCGACGCGCCGGCCAGCTGGCAGTCCTATTTGGACCACGGCGTGCTGATCCGGGACGTGGGCATCGAGTGCCACCTGCGGGTGACCGTCGGCACCCCGGAGGAGAACGACGCCTTTCTCGAGGCGAGTAAGGAAATCAAGCGATGAGCCGCGTCGGCAAGGTGGAGCGCACCACCAAGGAATCGTCCATCCTGGTCCAGCTGGACCTCGACGGGACCGGTCAGGTGGAGATCGCCACCGGCGTGCCGTTCTACGACCACATGCTCACCGCGTTCGGCGTGCACGGCTCGCTGGACCTGAAGGTCGAAGCGACCGGCGACGTCCACATCGACGCGCACCACACCGTCGAGGACACTGCGATCGTGCTCGGCCAGGCGCTACGGCAGGCGCTGGGCGACAAGAGCGGCATCCGCCGGTTCGGCGACGCGTGGATCCCGATGGACGAAACCCTCGCGCACGCGGCGATCGACGTCTCCGGCCGCCCGTACTGCGTGCACGTGGGCGAACCGGAGCAGTTCAACACGTTCACCATCGGCAACAACTACCCGTTCGTGCTGACCCGGCACGTCTTCGATTCGCTGGCGTTCCACGCGCAGATCGCTCTGCACGTCCGCGTCATCCACGGCCGCGACCCGCACCACATCGCGGAGGCGGAGTACAAGGCCGTCGCGCGGGCACTGCGGGCGGCGACGGAACCGGACCCGCGGGTGGGCGGGATTCCGTCCACGAAGGGCGTTCTTTAAGGCTTCCTCCGCGGTCCCCGGGCGCGGCGTCGTTTGCTGGCGCGCCCGGGGACTTCTGCTTCTGCTGGAGACTGGGAATGCGAGGCGGGATGGACGTGCGCGGTGCGCTCAAGGAAATACTGCGCGCTCCCGATTCGCAGGCGGCGGCACTGGCGACGGAGCTTGTCCGAACCGAAGAAGCGGGAATCGACGACGCGCTCTTGGAGTTGCTGACCCGCGGGTTGTGGTCGGCCAAAGCAGTCGCGCTGGCAATCCGGATTCTCGCGGAGCGCGACCGCGACCGTGATCCGGCTCCGCTGCTCGACGCCGTCCCGGGCGGACACGTCAGAGCTGCGGACCGCCGACCGTCCTGGCCGGTCAAGGCTCCGATCGTCACCCGGTACTACTTCGGCTTCAGCCGCCTCCGTCGGCTGGACCCAGTGGGCCAGTACGAGCGGGTCCTCGACTGTTATCCCACTGTGGTGCGGATGGACGCGGCAATCGGACTGGGGGATTCCGGAGAGGTCAGTGCGCTTGATCCCTTGGCGAAGGCGTTGAAGGACCGCTTTTCCGCAGTGCGCACGCTCGGCGTGCACGCGGTCCGCAGGCTGGGCAACGCTGGCTTGCGTGAAGCAGTGCGATCGAATCCTGTCCGGGAGTTGCTGATCGATCTCCTCCAGGACACCCTTCGGGAGACGAGGATCGCCGCGGCGCGAGCGCTGGGTTCGCTGGGGGAGTTCGAGGTGCTGGAGGAGCACCGGCCGAAGTCGTCCCGGGACCAGCGGGAGTGGGCGCGGATCAGGCAGGGCGATGTTCCGCCCCTGAAACGGATCTGGGCGGGGGATCTCACGATCTGATTCACACGCGGAACACCGTGCGCGGCGCGGCGTATGCGACCGGCCCGGGAAAGTGTTCGGCGGCAAGGCGAACCGCGTCGCGCGGGGTTACCGTGTGGCCGAGATGCGTGAGCACCAACCGCGCGGCACCCGCCGCTGCACGGCCCGCTTCGGCCGGAGTCAGATGTTCCGCGGACGGTTCGATGCTGTCCGCCTCGCACAAGAACAGGTCTGTTCCCTCTGCCAGTTGCGAAAGCGCGTCGCAGGGCCCGGTGTCGCCGGAGTACGCGAAAGTCCGCTCCCCGTCAGTGATCCGCACGCCGAACGCCGGAAACCCGTGCGACACGGCCACCGTCTCCAGGCGCAGACCGCCGACCCGCGTCTGATGCCCGTCGTGCACTTCCCGGACGGAGAACGCCTCCTCGATCGGCGCGCGCCCGGTGTTGCTCAGAAACGCGGAAATCCGCGCCGCGGTGCCGGGCGGGCCGTAGAGGGGGATCGGCTTTCGCAGGGTCAGGTCGGCGAACAACAGCGCGTACACCGCCGGTAACAGGTCCGCGACGTGGTCCGCGTGCAGATGCGAGATCCAGATCGCGTCCAGCGCCGTCGGCGAGACGTGTTCCTGCAGGGCAGCGAGGGTGCCGGGCCCGGCGTCGAGCCAGATCGCGGTGTCGTCGCGGCGCACCAGATACCCGGAACACGGCGCGTCCGGGCGCGGGTACGGCGTCGCGCTGCCCAGTACCGTCACGGTGAAAGCCATGTGGCACGCTAACCCCTGTGAGCAAAGAACTGATCGCGGTCCTGCTGCTGGCCCTCGGCGGCTTCCTGGCCGGCGGGGTCTACTCGCTGTGGAAGACCGCGAAGTTCTTCGCCGTGGTGCTGGGCGTCGCCGCGGTGCTGGCTATTGGCGGGGCGATCGCCTGGCTGGTCAGCTGACCACCGCCGGGCTCGTTAGCCTGACGCTCTCGGCAACTACCGTGGACCTTGCCCGTCCCTAACGTGCATACCGACCACTAGCGCGGACCGCTCGGCTTCCCGCGACTAGCGCGAATCTCCTCTCCTGACGCGGCCCTGCTCGCTCCTGCCGCGTGCCTTCCGGTGACTAGCGCAGACTTCGCCCACCTCCGACGCGCGTATGCCACCTCCGCAGCTAGCGCGATTCCTCTCACGGCTAGCGGCGACCGCCTGACGCCTGCCCATCGCCTCCTGGCGGCTAGCGCGGCGCTTGCTCGCACATGGCGGGTGCCTCCTGGCGACTGGCACCAGGTGCTCGCCTGCACTTGGTGCGCGTGTTCCTGCGGCTAGCGGCGACCGCCTGACGCCTGCCAATCGCCTCCTGGCGGCTAGCGCGGCGCGTGCCCGCACCTGACGGGTGCCTCCCGGCGACTGGCACCAGGTGCTCGCCTGCACTTGGTGCGAGTGTTCCCGCGGCTTAGCGTGGAATTTCCCGCACTTGGCAGCCGCTTCCTGGCAACTGCGCGGGCCCGCAGGCTTCCGGCATATGCTTCGCTGCGACCAGCGCGGCCCTCCCCTCATTCGCAACGCACCCCGGGATTACGCCTCCAACGGCTGATAAACGCACGCAGCCAACGTCGCGTGCTTCTTCCACCCCAACGTCTCGTACAACGCCCTCCCGGCATCGGTAGCCCCGAGAATGCCGAGCCCGGCCCCGTCCGAAACCGCGGTCGGCGAGCCAGCGCATCACGAAGCCGCCCAATCCGCGTCGTCGGTGGGGCTCCTCGGTCTTCACCTGGTCCACGATCACCGCATCGCCCGTTCGCGCCATCTGGGCCTTCGCCGCCTGCGCGCCCGCCGCGTCCAGGACCCGGAGGAACGTGACGGCACCGCTGACTTCCGCGGAAACCGTGTAGCCCTCCGGCGCCACCGGATGCGTAGCCAGCAGGTCCGTCGCCATCAGATGGCCAGTCTCGCCCCAGGCAACCACCCAGCCGTCCGGGAGCCACGGTTCGATGGTTTCCGGCTCGGCGGGCGTTTTCAGCCACGTCCGAGGTTCGCTGACCGCCCCGGCGGCGGCGCGGACCAGCGATTCCTCAGCCAACGGCAGAACATGCCTGCCGACCTGCGCGGGGTTGTCCGGCACCTCGATGTAATACCCCCACGGCTTTTCGACCGGTGGCGGCGTCCGCCGGGACAACGCCCATCCCGCTACCCAAGTCCGTACCGTCTCCTCGATCATGAAAACAGGGTACGAACCAGCACCGACAAAAATCAGACCCGCGTGAGTTCGCGTTCGTCGTCGCCGGGGATGCCGAGTTCGCGGACGAGGCCTTCGCCTTCGACGTCGACGTTGGGCAGGATCCGGTCGAGCCAGGTGGGCAGCCACCAGGCGCGGCGGCCGAGCAGGGACATGACGGCGGGCACGATGGTCATCCGGATGACGAAGGCGTCGATCAGGACGCCGAAGGCGAGCGCGAACCCGATCGACTGGATGAGGGTCGATTCGGCGAGGACGAACCCGGCGAAGACCGAGATCATGATGAGCGCGGCGGCGACGACGACGCGGGCGCCGTGGCGGAATCCGGTGACCATCGCTTCCTGGGGTTCGGCGCCGTGGACGTGTTCCTCGCGCATGCGGGTCACGAGGAAGACCTGGTAGTCCATGGCGAGTCCGAACAGGACGCCGATGAGCAGGATGGGGAGCATGCTCATGATCGGGCCGGTCGAGGCGACGCCGAGCAGGTCGGTGAGCCAGCCCCATTGGAAGACCGCGACGACGGCGCCGAAGGTCGCGACCACCGAGCCGAGGAACCCCAGCGTCGCCTTCAACGGCACGACGACCGACCGGAAGACCAGCATCAGCAGCACAAAGGCGAGCCCGACGATCAACGCGAGGTAGGGCAGCATCGCGTCGGACAGTTTCTGCGAGACGTCGATGTTGGCCGCGGTTTGCCCGGTCACCGCGAGGCTGCCGCCGGTTTTGTCCTGCAGCGGAGCGGATTGCGCGCGGATCGCGGACACGAGGTCTTCGGTCTGCGTGCTGCTCGGGCCGCTTTTCGGGATCACCGTCAGCAGCGCGGTGTCGCCGGCGGGATTGACGCGCGGCGGCGTCACCGCGGCGACGTCCGGCAGCCTGCCGATGTCCGCGGCGGCCTGCTTCACCGCGTCCGGATTGCGGTTCGGGCCGGTGTCGACCACGACCAGCAGGGGCCCGTTCGCGCCCTCGCCGAAACCGGCGGAGACCAGGTCGTAGGCCTTGCGCTGGGTGGTGTCCGGCGCGGCGGTGCTGTCGTTGGGCAGGCCGAGTTGCATGCTCAAAGCGGGAATCGCGACCACGGCCAGTCCGACGAGCGCGGTCAGCAGGACCGGGACCCGGTGCCGCGCCACGAAACGCGCCCAGCGTTCGCCGTGCGTCGGGCCCTCGGTGCGGCGGCGCACCCGGATCTTGCTGCGGGCGACGCGGGCGCCAGCGAAGCCGAGCACCGCGGGCAGCAGCGTCAACGCGATCAGCACCGCGACCACGACCGTCGCCGCGGCAGCGACGCCCATCTGGCCCAGGAACGGGATCCCGACCACGGTCAGCCCGGCGAGCGCGATGACCACCGTCAGCCCGGCGAACACCACCGCGGAACCCGCGGTGCCGACCGCGCGCCCGGCGGCGTCCTCCGGGTCGCGGCCCTCAGCCAGCTCGTGCCGGTAACGGGAGACGATGAACAGGGCGTAGTCGATCCCGACCGCGAGACCGATCATCAACGCCAGCACCGGGGTGTTGGAGTTCAGCTCCATCGACCCCGAAGCCAGCATGATGCCCGCCATCCCGACCCCGACCCCGACCAGCGCGGTCAGCAACGGAATCCCCGCCGCCAGCAACGACCCGAACGTGATGATCAGGACGACCGCCGCGACCGCGACGCCGAGTCCTTCGGTGGCCCCGGTCGCCGGGATCCCCTGCACCGCGTCCCCGCCGTACTCGACCCGGTACCCCAGCTGCTTCGCGTGATCGCCGGTCGCCAGCAGCGCCTGCCGGTCGCTGTCGGACAGTTCGAAACCCTTGACCTGATAGCTCACCTGCGCGAGCGCGACCCGCCCGTCCGGCGACACCGACCTCGCCTGGAACGGATCCACCACCCCCGCCACCTTCGGCGCCGACCGCAGCTTCCCCACCACCGACTCGACCGCCGCCTGACCCGCCGGATCCGTGACCTTCCGCCCCTCCGGCGCGGCAATCGCCACCCGCGCGGTGCCGCCGCCCGCCGCGGCCTGCGGGAAGTGCTCGGCCAGCCGGTCGATCGCCTGCTGGGATTCGGTGCCGGGGATGGTCACCGAATCGGACAGCTTGCCCGACAGCGTGAGCGCGCCCGCGCCCACCGCCGCGAGGACAAGCGCCCAAACCGCCGCCACGAGGACCCGGCGGCGGAACGACAGCCTGCCGAGCCGGTACAGGAAGGGTGCCACGAGTCGTCTCCGTTTCGCGCCCGAAGCGGGCTCTCCGCACTGGGAATCGCCCTTTCGAAGCTAGCCATTCGGCAAGGAGCTGCCAAGCCGATCGGCTAGGATGTGACTAGCCGCACGGCAAGTTTCGGCCTAGTCGCTCGGCAAGTACCATGGTGTGCTGCGGAGCAGCGCACTCCGCTTGACGAGGAGGGCGCGATGACGACCGTCGAACCGGTCGCGGACACCCGGACCAGGCTGCTCGCCACTGCGCTGCGGCTGTTCGCGGAGCACGGCGTGGAGGGCACGTCGCTGCAGATGATCGCCGACGAGCTGGGCGTCACGAAGGCCGCGGTGTACTACCACTTCAAGACGAAGGCGGAGATCACCGAGGCGGTCGCGGAGCCGGGCATCCGGGAACTGGACGAGCTGGTCGTCGAGGCGGCGAAGCACCGGCGGCACGGCGCGCGCGTCGACCATCTGCTGGACGGTTTCGTCGATCTCGTGGTGCGGCACCGGGTGCTGGTCGCGCTGTTCTCCAGCGACCCGGGCATCGACGCGGCGCTCGCGAAATCGCGGCACGGCGTCGAAGGGTTCAAGCAGGCGCTGATCTCGATCGTCGCCGGGGGACCGGAGCCGGACGTGACCGCCCGCGTGACGGCGATCGTGGCGTTCACCGGCATCGCGATGGCGG
The DNA here is from genome assembly GCF_000158875.1 of Streptomyces sp. AA4. NCBI lineage: Bacteria > Bacillati > Actinomycetota > Actinomycetes > Kitasatosporales > Streptomycetaceae > Streptomyces > Streptomyces sp. AA4. The sequence goes on from NZ_GG657746.1 coordinate 1,922,693, forward strand.
GCGGGGCGCCCGATCTGGCCGAGGTGGACGACGAAACGTTGCGCCAGGAGCTGATCGGGGTGGGGCGGCGGCTGCTCGGCCGACCGCGGCGTCGTCTCAACTGCTGAGAAGTCTGTTGCACTATTTGGGAACACGCTCCTAGTCTCGGAGCATGTCTTCGGAGAGCGCTTACGGGCAGGGGCACGCGGAAAGCGTTGTACGGTCTCAACTCTGGCGTTCCGTCGACAATTCGGCGGCCTACCTGGCACCCGAACTGCTTCCCGGACGCAGTGTGCTCGACGTCGGCTGCGGCCCCGGGACGATCACGGTGGACCTCGCCCGCCGAGTGGCCCCGGGCGAGGTCGTCGGCATCGACGTCTCGGAAACCGTGCTGGAGCAAGCGCGGGCGCACGCGCGGAGCGAAGGCGTGTCCAACGTCCGGTTCGAGCGCGCCGACATCACGGCGGCTCCAGCGGTCGGCCGGTTCGACGTCGTGCACGCGCACCAGGTGTTGCTGCACCTGACCGAACCGGTGGAAGCGCTGCGGCACATGCTGGCGCTGGCCAAGCCCGGCGGTGTGGTCGCCGCCCGCGACACCGACTACGCCGCGGCGTTCTGGTGGCCGGCGGATCCGCGGCTGGACCGCTGGCAGGAGGTGTACCGCGCGGTCGCGCACGGCAACGGCGCCGAGCCGGACGCCGGACGGCGCTTGCTGGCCTGGGCGCACGCCGCGGGCGCGCGCGACGTCACGCCGAGCGCCTCCATCTGGAGCCATTCCACGCCGGAGGAACGCGCGTGGTGGGGCGGCATGTGGGCGGACCGGATCCTGGACTCCAAGATCGCCGAGCAGGCCGTGGCGGGCGGGCACGCGTCCGCCGAAGGCCTCCGCGAGATTTCCGAGGGATGGCGCGCGTGGGCGGCCGACCCGGACGGCTGGTTCGCGATCCCACACGGCGAGATCCTGTGCCGGGTCGCCGAATCCGGTTGAAACGCGACGGATTACGGCAGCCGGGAGTCCTTGCGCGCTTTCGCCGCGCGCAGTTCCTCGGCGGTCAGTTGGTCTGCGGAGACCCGGACGATGGAGCGGAAACGGCGGCACGCCGGGCATCGCTGCAGCCGCCGATCGCCGAGCCGGATCGGCTTGAGGGTTGGCGTGCGTGGGCGGGCTGACCCGGACGGCTGGTTCGCGATCCCGCACGGCGAGATCCTGTGCCGGGTCGCCGAAACCGGCACGGCAGGCTCAGTATGCGCTACTCGGCCACCGTCAGAAACTCCGCCGGAACCGCCGGAGCGAGCCACACTCCGTTGTCGCTCACCTGGAACACATGCCCGCGCGCGGCCATTTCCCCGGCCGCGACCGTCAGCACCACCGGTTTCCCGTGTCGCGAACCGACTTTCCACGCCGTTTCGCGGGTCGCGGACAAATGCACCGCGTGCCGTTTCATCGGGCGCAATCCCTCCGCCCGGATCGAGGGCAGGAACCGCGTCGCCGTGCCGTGGTAGAGGATTTCCGGCGGCACCGCGTCCGACAGTTCCAGATCCACGCGCACGCTGTGCCCCTGGCTGGCGCGGATCAGCGTGCCCGTCCCGTCGAAGGCGAACCGCTGTTTGGCGCAGTTCGCGACGACCTCGTCCAGTTCCGCGCGGCTCACCGGAAACCGGTTGCGGGCCAGTGCCGCGAGGAGTTCGTCGACCGGGACCCAGCCGCCGGGCGCGAGCGTGAGGCCGAGCCCGCCGGGGTCGTGGCGCAGGTGCCGGGACAGTCTTTTGGATACTCGGGTTCGAGATTTCTCGTTCATTGCTGCCCGTAGTAACCCACACCGAAGCCCTGCCGCGCAACGGAATTCAGATCCCGCCCTCCAGCACCGGGCGGAGCTTGCTGGCCCCGGGCCCGAACCGGGCGAGTTCGTCGTCCGCGTTGTACAGGCCGCAGCTGCGCAGCGACAGGCATCCGCAGCCGACGCATCCGGTCAGCCGGTCCCGCAGCCGCTGCAGCGCGTCGATCCGGGCGTCGAGTTCGGTCTGCCATTCGCGCGACAGCCGGGCCCAGTCCGCCTTCGTCGGCGCGTGGTCGGCGGGCAGCGTCTCCAGCGCCGCGCTGATGTCTTCCAGCGACAGCCCGACCCGTTGCGCGGCGCGGATGAACGCGATCCGCCGCAGCACCGAACGCGCGTAGCGGCGCTGGTTGCCCGCCGAGCGCTCGGAGGTGATCAGGCCGCGCTCCTCGTAGAACCGCAGCGCCGTGTGCGGGACTCCGCTGCGTTCCGCGACCTGGCCGATGCTCAGCTTGTCCGCCAACCTCGTCATTGCTTCAGGTTAGCGCTTGACCTTCAGTTTGGTCGAGGTTGCATCGTCGGACCATGACCACGACGACCTCCGAGCCGGGCTACGCGGACCTGCCCCGGCTGATCTCGCTGATGACCGGCGACGACAAACACCACGCGGCCGCGGAGTCCACAGTGGACGTCCTGTGGGTGCTGTTCGACCGCGTCCTGGACCTCGGCCCGGACACCGCCCGGCGGCCCGGCCGCGACCGGTTCCTGCTGTCCAAGGGCCACGGGCCGATGGCGTACTACGCCGTGCTCGTCGCGAAGGGGTGGCTGGACGAGGACGAACTCGCCGGCTGGAGTTCGGCGCGTTCGCGGCTCGGCCATCATCCCGACCGCATGCGCGCGCCGGGCGTCGAAATCTCCAGCGGTTCGCTCGGGCACGGCCTGCCGATCGCCGTCGGCACCGCGCTCGGCCTGCGCGCCCGCCGGTTCAGCTCGCGCATCGTCACGCTGATCGGCGACGCCGAACTCGACGAGGGCTCCAACCACGAGGCGATCGTCGTCGCCGCGCGGCTCGGGCTCGACAAACTGACCACCGTGGTCATCGACAACCAGTCCTCGACGCACGGCTGGCCAGGCGGCATCGCGCGCCGGTTCGAAACCGAAGGCTGGGCTGTGCGGACGGTCTCCGGCCGCGATCACGAAGCGCTGTACGACGCGTTCACCACCCCTCATCCCGGACGGCCGCTCGCGGTCGTCGCCGTCGTCGAACCGAAAGGCGCGCACTGATGCCGAACATGCGGGACACCTTCCTGGCCACCGCCGAAGAAATCGTCAACTCCGACCCGGACGTGGCGATCGTCCTCGCCGACATCTCGACCGCGGCGCTGGCCGAGGCCGCGCGCCGGCATCCGGACCGGGTGCTCAACGTCGGGATCCGCGAGCAGCTGCTCGTGAGCACCGGCGCCGGGCTCGCCCTCGCCGGGCTGCGGCCGATCGTGCACACCTTCAACGCGTTCCTCGTGGAGCGCGCCTTCGAGCAGATCAAACTGGACCTCAGCCACCAGGAACTCGGCGCGGTGCTGGTGTCCTACGGCGCGTCCTACGACATGCCGATGGAAGGCCGCACGCACCAGGCACCCGGCGACGTCGCGCTGATCGACTCCCTGCCCGGCTGGTACGTGCACATTCCCGGCCATCCCGAGGAGGCGCGGCGGCTGCTGCTCGATTCGGTGCCTGGCGACAGCCGGACGTACCTGCGGCTGTCCGCCCAGGAGAACTCCGAACCGCACCTCGGCGTCGGGCTTCAGACGATCCACCGGGGCGCGCGCGGCGTGGTGATCGCGGTGGGGCCGATGCTGGACCGGGTGCTGGAGGCGACCGAGGACATGGACGTGACGGTCCTCTACACCTCGACGGTGCGCCCGTTCGATGTCGAAGGACTGCGCGCCGCGGTGACAGACGTGGCGGAGGTGGCGCTGGTAGAGCCGTATCTCAAGGGGACTTCCGCGCATTGCGTCGCCGACGCGCTCGCGGACCGGCCGCACCGGCTGCTGAACCTCGGCACGCGCCGGGACACCGAAGTGCGGATTTACGGCACGCTCGCCGACCACGATCTCGTGCACGGGCTCGACGCGGGTTCGATCGCGTTGTCCCTCAAGGAATTCTTCACCGGATGAGCCGGGACCTCGGCAGCGGGCAACCGCCCGGGGTCACCAGCCGCCGTCGGCACGGCGCGCGGGAGGCGCCGTCTGCGCGGTCGACCGGCGCGCGCGATCGACCTCCGCGCGAGTCTTCTGCAGCGGGATGGTGAGCTCCCTGAACTGCGGGAACGGCACGCTGTCGATGTCTTCCCGCCATGCTTGGAACATCCGGCAGAGCAGATCGGACTCGGACATTTCGTCCTCTTTCCGGGTCCGGGGGCGCCGGCCGCGCCCGCACATAGCTTCGTGGGTACCCGTTCGGGGCGAGAACGAAACGGGCTCGGAACGAAATTCCCCGGGAGGCTAGGCTCGGGTTGTGTCTCGTGTGGTGATCCTCGATTACGGCTCCGGAAACCTCCGCTCCGCCGAGCGCGCCGTCGCGCGCGCGGGCGCCGAGGTGGAGGTCACCGCGGACCCGCATGCCGCGCTGGAGGCCGACGGCCTGGTGGTGCCCGGCGTCGGCGCGTTCTCGGCGTGCATGAGCGGGCTGCTGGGCGTGCACGGGCACCGGATCATCGGCAAACGGCTGGCCGGCGGACGTCCGGTGCTGGGCATCTGCGTCGGCATGCAGATCCTGTTCTCGCGCGGCGTCGAGCACGGCGAGGAGACCGAGGGCACCGGCGAATGGCCGGGCACGGTCGAGCGCCTGCACGCCGACGTGCTCCCGCACATGGGCTGGAACACCGTCCGCGCGCCCGCCGATTCGCAGCTGTTCGCCGGGATCGACCCCGCCGAGCGGTTCTACTTCGTGCACTCCTACGCGGCGCGCACGTGGGACCTGGACTCCGGCCTCGCGGGCCAGCAGCCCAAGGTGACCTGGGCGAACCACGGCGAGGACTTCGTCGCGGCGGTGGAGAACGGGCCGCTGTGGGCGACCCAGTTCCACCCGGAGAAGTCCGGGGACGCGGGCGCGCAGCTGTTGCGCAACTGGCTGGGCACGCTGGCGTAGCCGGGAGCGGGAACGCGGTGGCGACCGGCAGATGTGCTGCTGCTCACTCTGCCCGCGCTGCTGAGCCGCCGCTCCGAGTGCGCGCACATCCCCCGGAAGGCGCGCCCGGCCCCGCCGCTTAGTCTGTGCGCGTGACTTTCACGCTCCTTCCCGCAGTTGATGTTGCCGACGGCCAGGCGGTCCGACTCGTCCAGGGCGAGGCGGGCACCGAGACCTCCTACGGCAGTCCGCTCGAGGCCGCCCTGCAGTGGCAGCGCGACGGGGCCGAGTGGATCCATCTCGTGGACCTCGACGCGGCGTTCGGCAAGGGCAGCAACCGCGAATTGCTCGCCGACGTCGTCAAGCGGCTCGACGTGCAGGTGGAGCTGTCCGGTGGCATCCGCGACGACGCGTCGCTCGAGGCGGCGCTCGCCACCGGCGCGCGGCGGGTCAACCTCGGCACCGCGGCGCTCGAGGACCCGGACTGGACGGCGAAGGTCGTCTCCGAATACGGCGACCGCGTCGCGATCGGGCTCGACGTGCGGATCACCGAGGCCGGGCACCGGCTGTCCGCGCGCGGCTGGACGTCCGACGGCGGCGACCTGTGGGAGGTTCTGGAGCGGCTCGACCGCGACGGGGCCAGCCGGTACGTCGTCACCGACGTGAGCAAGGACGGCACGCTGCGCGGCCCGAACCTGGACCTGCTGCGCGAGGTCACCGCGCGCACCGACGCCCCGGTGATCGCCTCCGGCGGAGTGTCCAGTGTGGACGATCTGCGCGCGCTGGCCGCGCTGGCGTCGGACGGCGTCGAGGGTTCGATCGTCGGGAAGGCGCTGTACGCGGGCGCTTTCACCCTGCCGGAAGCCCTCGCCGCGGTCCGCTGACGGCGGCGCGCAGCGGACGACAAGCCGGAACCGCGGCCCGGTCGAGCGCGAGCTGCCCGGCCGGGCGCATCCTGTCTTCCTGCCGGAGCCGCTCGGCCCGGGCCAGATTTCGCGGCGACCACGGGCTTTTCGGCCGGCGCGGCGTGTACCGCTGGGTGTAGGTGGAATCGTCGCAACGGCGGGTCAGGCCGTCGATCCAGCCGTAGCAGAGCGCTTCCTGCAGTGCCTGCTCGTAGGTGAGACCGGGCGTGCCCTTTTTCGCCAGCACCACCCAGATCTCAGTGGCGGAATCGTGGTGCTCGGCCAGCCAGTTCCGCCACGCCGCGGCGTCGGGGAAGTGCGTCATGCCTGCACCAGCGCTTCCCGGACCGACACGTAGTGCGGGTTGTACATCAGGCCGAGAACGTTGCCCCACGGGTCGATCACCGACGCGGTGATGAATCCGGTGCCGCGGTCGCGCGGGGCGTCGTGGACCTTCGCGCCCATCGCGACGACACGTTCGAGCGTCGCGGGGACGTCCTCGACGTGCCAGAACACGACCGCGCCCGCGGGCTGCCCGACGGTGGCCAGATCGGCGGTCCGGGACAGTTCGCTGGTGGCGTAGGAGCTGTGCACGATGCCGAATTCGTGCTGGTAGTCGCCGATTCGCCACTCCAGGTACGCGGGCGTGTCCATATACGGCGCGACGCCGAGAAGGTCGGTGTACCAGCGCTTCGCCGCGTCGAAGTCGGGGGAGTAGAAGGTGACGGTGCTGAGTCCTCGAAGCATCTCTGATTCCTTGTCTGCTCGGTTTGTGGAACTAGCTTCTCGGCCAAAGTGCTCATCTTCTGAGCACTTTGGGGAGAGAATCGAAAACATGCGCGCTGACCGTCTTGTCGCTGCCGTCCTCCTGCTCCAGGCCCGCGGCCGGGTGACCGCCGCCGAACTGGCCGAGGACCTGGAGATCTCCGTGGCCACGGCCCGCCGCGACCTGGAGGCGTTGTCGGCGGCCGGGATCCCGGTCTATCCGCAGCCCGGACGCGGCGGCGGATGGTCGCTCGTCGGCGGGGCCCGCACCGACCTCAGCGGGCTGACCGCGGCCGAGTCCCAGGCGTTGTTCTTGATGCTGGGACCGGCGGCGTCCGGCGGTCCGGAACTGTCGTCTGCACTGCGCAAGCTCGTCCGCGCGCTGCCCGCCACGTTCCGGGCCGACGCCGAAGCCGCCGCGCGCGCCGTCGTGTCCGATCCGGCGGGATGGGGCGAGCACGATCGTGAGCCGCCCGCGCTCGTCCAGTCCCTGCAGCAGGCGGTCGTGCGGCGGCGCAAGGTGCGGTTCGACTACAGCGGCAAAAGCCGGTTGGTCGATCCGTACGGCCTCGCCGACAAGGACGGCGTCTGGTATCTGATCGCCGGAACCCCTGCGGGACAACGGACTTTCCGCGTCGACCGGATGTCGAAGGCGGAGACCACCGACCTGCCCTCGGAACGGCCGGACGACTTCGATCTCCGCGAACAGTGGGCGCGGGTGGTCGAAGAGATGGAGCAGCGGCGTTCGCTCGTGTCCGCGACGGTGCTGACCGACGCGCGGTACCTGTCCGTGCTGCGCTCGCATTTCGGTCGGCATTGCGAGGTGCTCGGGGAGCAGGACGGCCGGGTTCGGGTGAAGGTGGCTGCGCACTGGGTGCGCTCCCTCGCGGAACAGTTGGCCGGATGGGGAAACCTGGTCGAGGTGGTGGAACCGGAACCGGTCCGCGCCGAACTCGCTCGCATCGGGCGCGAACTGACGGACCGCTATGGGGGCTGAACGATTACCCGCGAGGTAATCGACTCCATGCATGGCAGCGGCGAGGATTGCTTGGCAGGCAACGAAATCCATTCGAGGAGTCGGACATGACCGCTTACGCCATCGCCCACCTCCGCCAGCCCGGAACCGTGGACGCCGAGGTCTACGAGTACATGGAGCTGATCCAGGCGACGCTCGACCCTTTCCAGGGCCGCTTCCTGGTCCATGGCGGACAGACCCGCGTGCTGGAAGGCAGCTGGCCGGGTGCGACCGTCGTGATCGAATTCCCCGACTTCACCGCAGCCGAGGAGTGGTACGCCTCGGCGGATTACCCCAAGATCCTGCCCCTGCGCACCAACCACCTGGTGGGCGACGTGATCCTGGCCGACGGCTGCGGTCCGGACCACGATTCGGCCGCGATGGGCGCCCGGCTTCGCGAGGCGGCCCGGTGAATTACTCGGCGATCTTGACCGCGATCCCGATCGTCCGCTCGGGTCCGCCGCGGAGGCGGCTGAAGAACATGGTCACGCGTCCGACGATGCCGTAATCCCGCGCGATGACTCCGCGGATGCGCTCGGTGTCGGCGGCATCGAGCAGTCGGGCGGTGCCGCGCACTTGAGCGCCGTGCACGCGGCGGCCGCGGACGTCGCAGGCTTGCAGCCGGACCTCGCCGTTGTTGCGGATTCGTTTGACTTTGCCCGCGGTGCGTTCGGAGAACAGCACGAGTTCGCCGCCGTCGCGGGAGGCCCACACCGGGGTCGGGACCGCGCGGCCGTCGCGGCGGAAAGTGGTCAGCACGACGTACTTCTCGGCGCCGAGACGCTCCAGTTCGGACATAGCCCTACGGTAGACGGCGTCACCGCGCCTGGCAGCGATCCGCGGGCGGCGGCGAGCCGGGAGGCGCCGTCGGCACGGCGACCGAGGTGCCGTGGGCAGCCACCTTCTCCATCACCACGTGGGTCGCCGCGACATATCCCCAGGTGAACAGCACGACCAGGCCCGCGCACACCCCGAGCGTCGCCTTTCGCACCCCGATTCGCCCGAGCAGCGCGGAAATCCCGGCACCGGCGAGAAGGAACAGCACGAGAGAACTGACCTGCCACAGCGTCACGCCCAGGCCCGACCACGGCAGGAGAGCGCGCAACCGGCAGGTCAGCTGCTCGCCCGCGGTCAGCTGGGCGAGGTAGTTGGCCCCGACGCACCAGGCCACCAGAACGGCGATGATCGCGGCGCCGATTCCGACGGCGTACGCAGCCCGCGAAAGCGTGCTCCGAGACTCCCCCAGTTCGGACATGGCTTCACGGTAGCGGTCAGCGGGCGCCCAGCCACGCGTATTCCGGCGCCGGATCGAGCACGATCCCGTCCGCCACCGCGACGAGCTGCTCGCGCGGCAACCGGCCGGAGACGGTCAGCCAGCGTCCGGCCGGCAAGCGCACGGCGACCTGCGCGTCGGCCGGTCCGGCGGCGGGCAGGTAAGCCCCGGGGAGGCCGCGCACCGGCACCGGCCCGGAGCCGCCGAGGGCCGGGGTAGCGCCGCCGACCGTCACGCGCACCTTGCCGGCCGGGCCGCTCGCGTCGAGGACGGTCGTCGCGGTGTCGGCGTTGCTGCCGCGCACCGTCGTGGCCTCCTCGCGGAGACCGGCGGGCAGCGGCCCGAACCGTGCCTCGCCGCGGATCCGGACTGGTTCGACGGTCACCGAATCGGCCACCTGCTCGGCCACCGCGCGGGCGTCCGGGACGCCTTCGACCTTGGCGGTCAGCACGTAGTGGTCGTCCGGCATCCAGGTCAGCGTGGCGATCGTGTCGTTCGGCCCGGTCACCATGGCGACCCGGCCGTGCACGACGACCTGGTCCCGAAGCGCCGAGATGCGCAGCGCGGTCTGCGCCCATTCGGGATCGGCCGTGGAATGCGCGGCGAGCTCCACCCGGCTCGCGCCGGACTGCCATTGCCGCACCTGCGCGGCGTTCCCGGGGCCGCCGGAGCGGTACTGCTCGGTGAAGCCGTCCGGAAGCCAACCCGGCGTGTACGCGAGCACCGGCCGCCCGGCGGCGGGCGTGAGCTGCGCGGGCGCTTCGGTGACCGTGCTGACCACCAGTGGCACCCCGGCGGCGACCGCGATCACCGCGGCGGCAGCGGCGACGAGCGCGAGGCGAGGACGGCGTCGGCGCTGGCGGGCCCGGGCGAGCGCGTTGAGCACCTCGTGGCCGTCCGGCGCCCGCTCGGCGAGCCGTTCGAGGCTGTCGCGCACCAGCGTCTCGGTCTCGTTCGAGGGGGTCATTCTCCTGCTCCGGTGGTGAGGGCGGTCGGCAACGAGGGCAGGCCGGCGCGCAGCGTCGCCAGCGCGCGCGAGATCTGGCTGCGCACGGTCGAGACGCCGCAGCGGAGGAAATCGGCGATCTCGGCGTCGGTGTAGTTCTCGTAGTAGCGCAGGACGACCGCGGCGCGCTGTTTCCGCGGCAGCGTGGCCAGCAGAGCGAGCATTTCGTCGCGTTCGTCGTAGGCGGTGCTGGGATCGGCGGTCGGCGGCCCGAGCGCGTCGAGCACCGTGTGGTTCGACGGCACCACGCGGCGGGCGGCGCGGCGGCGCCACGACAGGTATTCGTTGGTGATCATCCGGCGGACGTAGGTGGGCGGCGAATCGATCTTCGCCCAGCGTTGCTGCGCGCGCAGGAGCACGTCCTGCACGATGTCCTGCGCCAGGTGCGGGTCGTCGGCGAGGACGGTCGCGTAGCGCAGCAGCCCGTCGAGGCGTTCCGCCACGAAATCGTCGAAACCGGTCGTCACGATCCTCAGACGCGCGAGCACCCCGTTTTGATGCTTCGGATCCGAAAAGGAGTGACGAAGCCGTCGCGCGGGCTTGACCGGGCGGCCGACTAGGCTGGACGGCATGGCTGTGGCGGTTCGGGTGATTCCCTGTCTCGACGTCGACGCGGGCCGGGTCGTGAAGGGCGTCAACTTCGCCGACCTGCGCGACGCGGGCGACCCGGTGGAGCTGGCGCGCAGGTACGACGCGGAGGGCGCCGACGAGCTGACCTTCCTCGACGTCACCGCGTCCTCCGGCGACCGCGAAACCACCTTCGACGTGGTCCGCCGCACCGCCGAGCAGGTCTTCATCCCGCTGACCGTCGGCGGCGGCGTGCGCTCGACCGACGACGTCAACCGGCTCCTGCGCACCGGCGCGGACAAAGTGAGCATCAACACGGCCGCGATCGCCCGTCCGGAGCTGCTGCGCGAGGCGTCGCGCCGGTTCGGGGCCCAGTGCGTCGTGCTGTCCGTCGACGCGCGGCGAGTGCCCGAAGGCAGCGAACCGACCGCGTCCGGTTTCGAGGTCACCACGCACGGCGGCCGGCGTGGCACCGGCATCGACGCGGTGGAATGGGCGGCGCGCGGCGAGGAACTCGGCGTGGGCGAGATCCTGCTCAACTCGATGGACGCGGACGGCACCAAAACCGGCTTCGACCTGGAGCTGATCGGCCTGGTCCGCAAGGCGGTGCGCGTCCCGGTGATCGCCAGCGGCGGCGCGGGCGCGCCCGAACACTTCCTGCCCGCCGTGGAAGCCGGCGCCGACGCGGTGCTGGCGGCGAGCGTATTCCACTTCGGACAGTTGACGATCGGCGACGTGAAGGGCGCGCTGCGCACCGGCGGGGTGGTCGTGCGATGAGCCTTTCGCCGGAGATTTCCGCCCGGGTGAAATGGAACGCGGACGGCCTGATCGCGGCTGTCGTCGTGGACCACGCGACGTCCGACGTGCTGATGATGGCGTGGATGAACGACGAGGCGCTGGAGTCCACGCTCACCACGCGCCGCGGCACGTACTGGTCGCGCAGCCGTCAGGAGCTGTGGGTGAAGGGGGAGACCTCGGGGCACGTCCAGCACGTGCGAGAGGTCCGCATCGACTGCGACGGCGACACGGTGCTGCTGCGGGTGGACCAGACCGGTCCGGCTTGCCACACCGGCACGCACACGTGTTTCGACACCGACGAACGGCTGCTGCTCGCGGACGAGAGCGAGCGATGACCGTCGTCGCGAACGTCCTCGTCGGGCTGGTCGCCCTGATCCACCTGTACATCGTGGTGCTGGAGATGGCTTTGTGGACCACGCCGCGGGCGCGCGCGGCCTTCGGCACCACCGAGGAATTCGCCCGCGAGAGCAAGACGCTCGCCGCGAATCAGGGGCTGTACAACGGGTTTCTCGCCGCCGCGCTGATCTGGGGGCTCATCGCCGCAGACCCGGCGGGCTTCCAGTTGAAGCTGTACGGGTTGGCGTGCGTGATCGTGGCCGGTTTGTACGGCGCGGTGACGTCGTCCAAGCGGATCCTGCTGGTTCAGGTGCTGCCGGGCGGGCTGGCGCTGCTTATCTTGCTGCTGTCGCACTGAGCGCGCTAGTCGATGTCCCCGGTGAGATAACGCTGCAGCGTCGGCGCCACCGCCGCGATCAGCGTGTCCACCTCCGCCTCCACCATCGGCGGGAACCGCGCCACGTACCGGACCAGTCCCATCCCCACCAGCTGCGACGCGCACAACGCCACCCGCAGCTCGTGCCGGTCGCCGCCGAGGTCGCTCAGCAGGCTGGTGAAAAACTGCAGGAAGAACTCGCGCAGCACGGTGCTCGCCGCCTCGTGGCCGGCGATGCTGCGGATCAGCGCCTGGAACGTGTCGCCGCCCGCGCCGTCCCAGCGGGTCAGAAAAGTGCGCGCGATCCGGACGCCCAGTTCGTCCACCGGACCGTCGCGCAGGACGGTGACCAGTTCCGCCGGTTCGAAGGGCAGTTTCAGCACCGCTTGCGCGAACAGGCCTTCTTTGCCGCCGAACCAGTGGTTGACCATGGCCGCGTCGACCCCGGCGCGCGCGGCGATCGAGCGGACCGTCGCGCGTTCGTAGCCGTTCTCGGCGAACACCGCGCGGGCCGCTTCGAGCAGCACCGCCCGGGTGTCCTGACCAGCGGGGCGGCGGCCGCGGCGGCGCGCGGTAGTGTCTTCCGTGCTCACCGGACCATCTTGACCGGTCGCCACGCCGAATTCAACAGTCATTGAATTGAGAGCCCGCCGACCGGCGGACGCGGCCGTAGCGGCACAATGAAGCGCATGGTCAGCTCAGCAGCCTCGTCCACGGCCGGGCCCGGCCCGGTCACCCCGTCCCGCGCCGAGTTCCGCGCGCTGGCCGAGAGCCGCCGCGTGATCCCCGTGGTGCGCCGGGTGCTCGCCGACGGCGAGACCCCGCTCGGGATCTACCGGAAGCTCGCCGCCGACCGGCCCGGCACGTTCCTCTTCGAATCGGCCGAGAACGGGAAATCGTGGTCGCGCTGGTCGTTCGTCGGCGTGCGCAGCCCGGCCGCGCTGACCGTCCGCGACGGCAAGGCGGTCTGGACCGGCACCCCGCCGGACAACCTGCCCACCGAAGGCGACCCGCTGCAGGTGCTGCGCGCGACCGTCGAGGCGCTGCACACCGAACCGCTGCCCGGCCTGCCCCCGCTGACCGGCGGGATGGTCGGCTACCTCGGCTACGATTCCGTGCGCTGGCTGGAAAAGCTGCCCGAGCTGGCCGAACGGGACCTCGACATCCCCGAGCTGACCATGCTGCTCGCCACCGATCTCGCCGCGTTCGACCACCACGAGGGCACCGTCACGCTGATCGCCAACGCGGTCAACTGGGACGATTCCGCCGAGCGCGTGGACGCCGCGTACGACGACGCGCTGGCCCGGCTGTCCGCGATGACCGAGCAATTGCGCGTGCCCGCCCCGCCGACCGTCGTGACGTTCGACCGGCCCGCGCCGGAATTCCGCCGCCACCGCAGCAAGGAAGACTTCCACGCGGCCGTCGACAAGGCGGTCGAGGCGATCAAGGCCGGCGAAGCGTTCCAGATCGTGCCGTCGCAACGATTCGAGATCGAGACCGGGGCCGACGCGCTCGACGTGTACCGCGTCCTGCGCACCTCCAACCCGAGCCCGTACATGTACCTGCTGCGGCTGGAGGGCTTCGACATCGTCGGCTCCAGCCCGGAATCGCTGGTGACCGTCCGCGACGGCCGCGCCACCACGCATCCCATCGCGGGCACCCGCTGGCGGGGCGCGGATCCGGAGGAGGACGCGCAGCTGGCCAAGGACCTGCTCGCGGACGAGAAGGAACGCGCCGAGCACCTGATGCTCGTCGACCTCGGCCGCAACGACCTCGGCAAGGTCTGCAAACCGGGCTCCGTGCACGTGGTCGACTTCTTCCAGATCGAGCGCTACAGCCACGTGATGCATATCGTGTCCACGGTGACCGGCGAGCTGAAGGACGACGCCACGGCGTTCGACGCGGTCGCGGCCTGTTTCCCGGCGGGCACCCTTTCCGGCGCGCCGAAGGTCCGGGCGATGCAGCTGATCGAGGAGCTGGAACCGGTGCGCCGCGCGCTGTACGGCGGCGTGGTCGGCTACCTGGACTTCGCCGGCGACGCGGACACGGCGATCGCCATCCGCACCGCGCTGATGCGCGACGGGACCGCCTACGTCCAAGCGGGCGGCGGCGTGGTCGCGGACTCGGTGCCGGACTACGAGGACACCGAATCGCTCAACAAGGCCCGGACCGTGCTGTCCGCGATCGCCGCGGCGGGCACGATGATCCCGGCGGGGGAGCTGGACCCAGCTGAGGACGCGGCCGGTGTCTGAGCGGTCCGAGGAGGCGGAACCACCGGGCGGCGCCGCGGCGGAAGCCCGGCCCGCGGGCGGCGGGAAGGCGAAGCGTCCACTGTGGACGATCATTCTCGCCCTGCTGCTCGGCGCATTGGCGCTGTGGGGAGCGTCGCGGATGGTGTGGTTCGCCGAATTCCGCGACGAGGGCGTGCGCGGCACGGTCCTGTACACCGAACCCGGCGAGCAGCGCGCCACCGCGCTCGTGCCGCTCGCGCTCCTCGCGCTCGCGGGCGTCGCCGGGGCGATCGCGACCGGCGGCTGGCTGCGCCGCGTGCTCGGGATCGTGCTGGTGCTCGCCGGTGCCGCGGGCGTCTGGAGCGGCGTGGACGGGATCCGCTTCGGCGGGTTCGCGCCCGGGCTGCCCGGCACGGAAATCGTGCTCGGCCACCTGATCGCCGTCCTCGGCGGAATTCTCGTCGCGCTCGGCGGGTTGGCAGCGGTCAAGCGGGCGGGAGCCGCGCGCAAGCTCGGGGCCCGTTACGCCGCTCCGGGAGCCAAGGCCGCGCGGAAGGATCCGGACACCGAGCTGTGGGAGGCGCTGTCGGAGGGGGACGACCCGACCGATCCGCCGGATCCGCGTCGCTGAGCGCCGTCGCTGAGCAACCCGGGACCGGCCGGTCATCGAGCGGGGGTTAGCATCGTTTCGGCGGGAAGGGGAAGGTTTTTGTGAGCGAGCTTGCGAGTGGACCCAGGAGTGCGGCAGCGGGTAGGGGCGTCCGATGAGCGTGCTCGAAGACATCGTCGCCGGCGTGCGCGAGGATCTCGCGCAGCGGGAATCCGCGCTGCCGTTCGACGAACTGAAGGCCAGGGCGGCCAAGGCCGTCCCGCCGCGTGACGTGATGGCCGCGCTGCGCGAGTCCGGCATCGGCGTCATCGCCGAGGTGAAGCGGCGCAGCCCGTCCAAGGGCGAGCTGGCCACGATCCCCGATCCGGCCGCGCTGGCCCGCGACTACGAGGACGCCGGCGCGCGCGTGATCAGCGTGCTCACCGAGCAGCGCCGCTTCGGCGGATCGCTCGCCGACCTCGACGCGGTGCGCGCCGCGGTCGACATTCCCGTGCTGCGCAAGGACTTCATCGTCAGCCCGTACCAGGTGCACGAGGCCCGGCTGCACGGCGCGGACATGGTCCTGCTGATCGTCGCCGCGCTGGAGCAGAACGCGCTCGCCGCGCTGCTCGACCGCGTCGAATCGCTCGGCATGACCGCGCTCGTGGAGATCCACAACGCCGAGGAGGCCGACCGCGCGCTGGAAGCGGGCGCGAAGGTCATCGGCGTCAACGCGCGCAACCTGCACACCCTCGAGGTGGACCGCGACGTGTTCTCCCGCCTCGCGCCCGGCCTGCCGATGGACGTGTTCAAGGTCGCCGAGTCCGGCGTCCGCGGCCCCGGCGACCTGATGTCCTACGCCGGGCACGGCGCGGACGCGGTGCTCGTCGGAGAGGGCCTGGTGGCCTCGGGCGACCCGAAGGGCGCGGTCGTCAAGCTCGTCACCGCCGGTTCGCACCCCGCCTGCCCGAGGCCGTCGCGGTGACCGAGCGCGGCAAGCACGATCCGGACGAGCGCGGCTACTACGGCCCGTACGGCGGCCGGTTCATGCCGGAAGCGCTGATCGGCGTGGTCGACGAGGTCGCGGCGGAGTACGAGAAGGCCCGCCACGACCCCGAGTTCACCGCCGAGCTGAACCGGCTGCTCACCGAGTACGCGGGCCGTCCGTCGCTGCTGACCGAGGCCAAGCGGTTCGGCGAGCACGCCGGCGGCGCGCGGGTCTTCCTCAAGCGCGAGGACCTCAACCACACCGGTTCGCACAAGATCAACAACGTGCTGGGCCAGGCGCTGCTCACCGTGCGGATGGGCAAGAAGCGCGTCATCGCGGAGACCGGCGCGGGCCAGCACGGCGTCGCCACGGCCACCGCGTGCGCGCTGCTCGGCCTCGACTGCGTCGTGTACATGGGCGAGGTCGACACCGAGCGGCAGTCGCTGAACGTCGCGCGGATGAAGCTGCTCGGCGCCGAGGTCGTGCCGGTGAAAACCGGGTCGCGCACGCTCAAGGACGCGATCAACGAGGCGCTGCGCGACTGGGTCACCAACGCCGACACCACGCACTACCTGTTCGGCACCGCCGCCGGTCCGTCGCCGTTCCCGATGATGGTGCGCAATTTCCACCACGTCATCGGCGAGGAGGCGCGGGCGCAGATCCTGGAGAAGGCGGGCCGGCTGCCGGACGTCGTCGCGGCGTGCGTCGGCGGCGGGTCCAACGCGATCGGCATTTTCTCCGGGTTCTACGACGACCCGTCGGTGCGGCTGGTCGGCCTGGAGCCGGGCGGCGAGGGCATCGACGGCAACCGGCACGGCGCGACGCTGACCAAGGGCAGCCCGGGCAACCTGCACGGCGCGATGTCGTACCTGCTGCAGGACGAGGACGGCCAGACGGTCGAATCGCATTCGATCTCGGCGGGCCTGGACTACCCGGGCGTCGGACCGGAACACGCGTGGCTCAAGGACTCCGGCCGCGCCGAGTACCGCCCGGTCACCGACGCGGCCGCGATGGACGCCTTCCGGCTGCTGTCGCGCACCGAGGGCATCATCCCGGCGATCGAATCGGCGCACGCGCTCGCCGGGGCCCTGGAACTGGGCCGCGAGCTGGGTCCGGAGGGGCTGATCGTGGTCAACCTGTCCGGCCGGGGCGACAAGGACATGGACACCGCGGCCCAGTGGTTCGGGCTCGTGGACGGGGAGGGCAAGTGAGCGGCCTCGACGAGCTGTTCGCAGCGACGCGGGCGGAACACCGGGCCGCGCTGGTCGGCTACCTGCCCGCCGGATTCCCGTCCGTGGACAATTCGAAGGACCTGCTGGCCGCGACGATCGACGGCGGTGCGGACCTGGTCGAGGTCGGCGTCCCGTACTCCGACCCGGTCATGGACGGCCCGACCATCCAGGCGGCCGCGGAAGCGGCGCTGGCGAGCGGGTTCCGGCTGAAGCAGCTGTTCGAGGTCGTGGAATCGGTGTCCGCGCGCGGCGGGCGCGCGGTCGTGATGACGTACTGGAACCCGGTGCACCGCTACGGGGTCGACGCGTTCGCGCGCGACCTCGCCTCGGCGGGCGGCCTGGGCTTGATCACGCCGGACCTGATCCCGGACGAGGCCGACGAGTGGATGGCGGCGTCGTCCGAGCATGGCTTGGACCGGATTTTCCTGGTCGCGCCGTCGTCGTCGGAGGAACGCCTGGCGAAGACCACGGCGGCCTCGTCGGGCTTCGTGTACGCGACCGCGGTGATGGGCGTGACCGGCGCCCGCGACGCGGTGGGCGTGCACGCGGAGGACCTGGTTCGGCGGACCCGGGAGCACACCGAGCTGCCGATCGGCGTGGGCCTCGGGGTCCGTTCGCGGGAGCAGGCCGCCCAGGTGGCCGGGTTCGCGGACGCGGTGATCGTCGGATCCGCGCTGGTCACGGCCGCGGCGGACGGTCCGGACGGGGTGGCGGAGCTGGCCTCGGAGCTGGCGAAGGGCGTGCGCGAGGCGGTCGCTCCGGCCTGATCTTCGGCTGGGGCCGGAAACTGTCGGTGGTCGTTCGTACTCTCTCGGTATGCAAACCACCGACAGCAACCTGGCCGAAGCTCCCGGATTGGCAGAAGTGCTCGCCTTGCCGAACGAACAGCTCCTCGGCAACCGGATCGAGGGAGTCGGCGGGGCCATCGGTGATGGGTCCGGCTCCGACAGCGCTGCACCAGCAGTGGCTCCAGCGATTGCAGCTCGCAGTGGTGCCAGCCTTGCCGAAAGGCACTGCGCTGCTCCCCGGCGTCGCGGTCCGCTGCGGCGAAAACCGGCTGCTGATCCCGGACTTCGTGATCGTCACGTGCCCCGACGTGGCCACGACCTGGTACCCAGCGTCCGAAGTGCTGCTGGCCGCGGAGATCGAATCTCCCTCCGCCCGCGTGCCGGACCGGATTCTCAAGAAAGCCCTCTACGCGGAAGCCCTCATCCCGTACTGCCTGCTCGTCGACCCGGAGCAGGAAGCCGCCACGGTCTACGTGCTTTCCGACGGCGACTACCTGCCGCACGCCAAAAGCGAGGGCGGCGTGCTGACGCTGGCCGAACCGTTCCCCGCGGAGCTGGATCTGCGCGGTTGAGCGGCCAGTTGTACGCATCGTGTACGCCGTCCGCGCACAGTGCGGCGCATGGCTTTCGACATCGGACAGGTTCCCCGGAGGACGTTCCTGCGCGGGGCGGCCGGCGTGAGCGCTGCCGCGGCGGCGGGGCTCGTGCTGCCCGGCCTCGCGGACGCCGCGGCCGCGCCCCGCGTCTACAGCTGTGCCGAATGGGGTGCGCGGCCGCCCGCTGATCCGCTCACCACGCTCGACCATCCGGCCAACCGCGTGCTCATCCACCACATCGACTGCCCCAACAGCACCGACTACTCGCTCGAGCACGCGTTCCAGGTCGCGCGCGACGACCAGCACGACCACATCGACAACAACGGCTGGTCCGACACCGGCCAGCACTTCACGGTTTCCCGCGGCGGCTACCGCCTCGAAGGCCGCCACGGCAGCCTGGACGCGTTGCGCAGCGGGAAAAAGATCGTCCGCGCGGCGCATTGCCCGGGCCAGAACGACAACGCGATCGGCATCGAGAACGAGGGCACCTACATGCAGGTCGCCCCGCCGAAGGCGCAGTTCGATTCGCTGGTGGTGTTCGTGGCGTACGTGTGCCGCCAGTACGGCATCCCGGTGAAGGAAATCAAGGGACACCGCGACTTCTACAACACGGACTGCCCGGGCGACAAGCTGTACGCGATGCTGCCGGAACTGCAGTCCCGGGTGGCGGCCTTGCTTCGTTGAGCGGGTTCAGTGCAGGAAACGCATTGCCCGGCACAACTCCGCCGGCGCCAGCGATCCCAGCTCGGCCACCTCGGCGCGGCGGACGTCCGCCAACGTGGTGGCCAGCTGGGGTCCGAACGCGGCCCGCAGCACCTCGTCGGCTTCGAACGCGTCGACCGCATCCGACAACGTCTCCGGCAACCGGGCGACGCCGGCCGCCGCGGCGTCCGCGGGGGAGAGCGAGCCGGGATCCACGCTGACCGGCTCGGGCAGGCGCGCCTCGGC
This sequence comes from Streptomyces sp. AA4, assembly GCF_000158875.1. Lineage (NCBI taxonomy): Bacteria > Bacillati > Actinomycetota > Actinomycetes > Kitasatosporales > Streptomycetaceae > Streptomyces > Streptomyces sp. AA4. Next base: position 1,941,986 of record NZ_GG657746.1, read on the forward strand.
GTCGATGCCCGCCTGTCCGGCGAAAAGCAGGCCGGCCACGACCAGATACGGGTTCGCGGTGAGGTCGAAGCACTTCACCTCCAGATTCGCCGCCGTGTCGCGCTGTCCGGCCGCGCCGCGGATCAGGCGCAGCGGGGCTTCGCGGTTTTCCAGTCCCCACGCGGTGAACACGCCCGCCCAGTGGTGCGGTTCGAGCCGCAGATAGCTGACCGCCGACGGCGCGCCGATGGCCAGCAACGCGGGCAACCGGCGGAAAATCCCGGCGCCGAAGGCTTCCGCGGTCGTGCTGAGTCCGAGCGCCCCGGTCCCGCCCGTGCACAGGTTCCGTTCGCCGTCCCACAGGCTCAGGTGCACGTGTCCGCCATTGCCGACACCGCCGGGCTCGAACTTCGGGGTGAACGACGCGCGCAGACCGTGCGCGGCGGTCACCGTTCGCACGGTTTCCCTTGTCAGTACTGCCAAATCGGCCGCGCGCACGAGGTCGGTCGCGGCGATCGACAGCTCGAACTGGCCCGCCGCGTATTCCGGGTGGATCTGCTCCACCTCCACGCCAGATTTGTCCAAAGTGGACACAAGGGCGCGCAAGTACTCGTGGTTCGCGCTCAGCCGGGAGTATCCGTAGGCCGGACCGGGCAGCGGGACGCCGTCCGCGTCGGTCGCGATCCACTCCAGCTCGAACGCCATCCGCGCGGTCAGCCCGCGGTCGGCGAGCTGTGCCACGGCAGTCGCGGCGAGCGCGCGCGTGTCCTGCGGATGCGGCTGCCCGTCCTGGTCGTACCGCCACGCCGGGGCCCACGCCCAGCCGGGTTGTGCGGCGAGGACGGTGAGCGCGTCGAGGTCGGGGTGCAGCCGCAGGTCGCCGACGGGACCGAGGGAGTGCTCGCCGTCCGCGATGCTGTCGGTGCCGAGAAAGAAGTCGAACGAGTTGGACGCGCCGACGCCCCACGCCGCGACCCTCGCCAGCTTCGCCGCCGGCACCGCTTTGACCCGCGAGATCCCGGAGTTGTCCACGAAGCTCAGCGCGACCAGCTCGACGCCCGCCTGCTCCAGCTGTCCGGCGGCGGCCGCGCCGAGTTCCGCGAGCCGGTCGCGGTCGAGTCCTGCGGGGGTGGACGGCAAGGCGCGCTCCTTCGCTGCTGGACGAGGTTCAGCCAGTCGGCGCTGGTTGTCCGCGCCGCCTCGGATGTTCACTGTGTACTCCGCGGGGAAAGGAGCGCATCCGTGTCCGGAGACCGTCCCGAATTGCGGCGCACTTTGTCAGTCTGGCAGGCCGTCGGGCTGTCCGTCGCGCTCATGGCACCCAGCATGGCCGCGAACATCAATCCACAGCAAACCGCCGCGGCCGCCGGACGCGCGGTGCCGCTCGCATTCCTCCTTTCGGCGGCAGGAGTGCTGCTGGTCGCGTACGGCTTCGTCCAGCTTTGCCGTCACTACCAGCACGCCGGTTCGGTCTACGCCTTCGTCGGCGCGACCCTCGGCCCGCGCGCGGGCGTGGTGTCCGGGATCGGGCTCCTCGGCACGTACACCTTCTACGCCGTGGTCACCAGTTCCGCCGCGGGCGTGCTGGGGACGGCGTTCCTGACCCAGGTCGGGATCTGGCCGCATCCGCCGTCGTGGGGACCGTTCGTGCTGACCGCGGTCGCGTTGCTCGGGAGCTGGCTGCTCGCGGTCGCCCCGGCTCGCCGCGGCACCAGCACGTTGCTCGCCGTCGAGGGCGCGACCATCGCGCTCATCCTGCTGGTCACCGTGGTCATCCTGGTCCGGCTGATCGCGGGCGACGCCCCCAGCGGCCGGTTCACGCCGCAGGTTTTCGTGCCGGACACCGGAGTCTCCGGCGTCTTCCTCGGCGCGGTGTTCGGGTTCTTGTCGTTCGCCGGTTTCGAAGCCGCCGCGACGCTCGGCGAGGAAACCCACGACCCGCGCCGCAACATCCCGCGCGCGATCCTCGGCACGGCCATCTTCGGCGGCGCCTACTTTGTCCTGGTGACAGCCGTCGAGATGATGGCGTTCGGCGGCAACGCCACCGCGTTCCACGATTCCCCTTCGCTGCTGGGCGATCTGGGGAGCCGTTTCGTCGGCCCCTGGGTCGGCGACGTCATCAGTGCGGGTGCCGCGATCAGCGCGTTCGGCTGCTGCCTGGCCTGCGTCGTCGGTGGCTCGCGCCTGCTGTTCGCCCTCGGCCGCGACGCCTTCGACGGCCGCGGCATCGGCCGGATCTCCGCCAAAGGCACCCCCGCCGTGGCCGTCACGGCGGTCGCACTCGCGGCCGCGCTGATCATCTTGCTGTGCGCGGTGTTCTTCGGTGCCACCGCGGACGACACCTTCGCCTGGGCGGGCTCGATCGGAACCTTGATCCTGTTGGTGATCTACCTGCTCACCACACTGGGCGCGATCCTGCTCCTGTTCGTGCGACGGCGAATGCGCGTGCCGTGGTGGCATTTGGCGTTCCCCATCGCCGCGCTGGTCCTGCTCGGCTACACCGTCTACGTCAACGTGGTGCCATATCCGACCGAGGGCCCGGCTCGGTGGTTCCCCGTCGTGGCGGGCGGGGTGCTGGTGCTGGCGGTCGGCGTGGTCGCCTCGGCGCCCCGGTTCGCCCGTAGGGTGGGGGAGAGGCTCGCTGAAGGAGACGCATGACCGATCTGCTGGATTTCGTCGCAGACCTGCCATTGGTCGACCATCACTGCCACGGCGTGCGGACCGGCGGCGTCGACCGCGACGGGTTCGAGCGGATGCTGACCGAGGCGGACACCGTGTCGCCGCTCGGGACGTCGTTGTTCGATTCGCTCATCGGCCTGTCCGTGCGCGAACGCTGTGCGCCGGTGCTCGACCTGCCGAAGCACGCCCCGGCTGACGACTATCTCGCGCGGCGTGCCGAGCTGGGCGCGGCGGAGGTCAACCGGCGCTTCCTCCGCGGCACCGGCAGCACGGATTACTTGCTGGACGGCGGTTTCCTGCCCGAATCCCTCACCACCACGAAAGAATTCGCCGAGCTGGCCGACGCCCGCGCGCACGACATCGTCCGGTTGGAGCAGGTCGCCGAAGACGTCATCGGCGGGACCAGCGCGGCCGGGTTCGCCGATGACTTCGCCGCTGAGCTTGACCGTCGCACCACCACCGCGGTGGGCGTGAAGTCGATCGCGGCCTACCGGGTCGGGCTGGAACTGTCCGGGGAACGTCCGGCTCCGCACGAGGTCGAAGCCGCGGCCGGGCGGTGGCTGAGGCGGATCGAGGCGGGCGAACCGGTCCGGCTGGCCGACGAAGTGCTGCACCGGCACCTGATCTGGGCGGGCATCGACCGGCGGCTGCCGGTGCAATTCCACGTCGGCTACGGTGATTCCGACGTCGACCTCCACCGCTGCGATCCCTTGCGGCTCACCGGTTTGCTGCGTGCGACCCGCGACACGGGCGTCCCGATCCTGCTGTTGCACAACTACCCGTTCCACCGCAACGCCGCCTATCTCGCGCAGGTTTTCGAGCACGTCTTCGTCGACGTCGGCCTCATCACCCACAACGCGGGCTTCCGCGCGCCCGCGATCCTGGCCGAGACGCTGGAGCTGGCCCCGTTCGGGAAACTCCTTTTCTCCACCGACGCGTTCGGCCTCGCCGAGCTGTATCACCTGGGCACCGCGCTGTTCCGGCAAGGACTGTCCGACTTCCTGCGCGCCGCCCTCGCGGCCGACGCGCTGTCCGAAGTGGACGCCGTCCGGCTGGCCCACTTGGCCGGCCACGAGAACGCGGCCCGGATCTACCGGCTGGAGCGGAAATGAACGACCTGGTCGAGGCCTGGCGCGCCGCGTTGGCCGAGGAACTGCCCGCCGCGGTCGAACTGCGCCACCGGATTCACGCCGACCCGCGCGGGTCCGGCGACGAGGACGACACCGCCCGGGTCGTGGCCGCCGCGCTGGGCGAGGGCGAGCGGGTCGCGAAGACCGGGCGGCTGATCGAGATCGCCGCTCCGCACCCGGGGCCAGCGGTCGCTCTGCGCGCCGAACTCGACGCGCTTCCGGTAGTCGAGCGCACCGGCGTCGAATGGGCCGCGAAGACGGGGCTGATGCACGCCTGCGGCCACGACGTCCACCTCGCCGCGCTGACCGCGGTCTGCCGGGCCGCGCGGCGGGTCGAACTCCCGCGTCCGCTGTACGCGATCCTGCAGCCGCGCGAGGAGACGTCGCCGTCCGGAGCGCTCGACCTGGTCGAATCGGGCATTCTGGAAGAGCGCGGCATCGACACGGTGATCGGCGCGCACGTCCAGCCGCGGCTGGCGTACGGCGTGGTCTCGGCCGCGCCGGGGCCGGTGAACGCGTCCACCGACGAGTTCGAAATCGTGCTGCACGGACTGGGCGGGCACGCCGGATATCCGCATCTTCTGCGCGACCCAGTGCTGGCGATCAGTCAGCTAGTGGTGAGCCTCCAGCAGGTCGCGAGCCGCCGGATCGACCCGATGCACGGCGCGGTCTGCACGATCGGCCGGCTGGCCGCGGGGACGGCGGCGAACGTCGTGCCGAACACCGCGTCCGCGTTCGGTTCCCTGCGGCTGATGCGCGCGAGCGACCGCGAACGTGCGCTGGAGGCGCTCGACGAGATCGTGCACGCCACCGCCCGCGCCTACGGCTGCACCGCCGACCTCCGGATCAGCCCGTGCGAGCCCGTCCTGGTCAACGACCCGGCGCTGGCCGCCGCCGCGAGGATCTGGCTCGAACGCGGCGGAGCGGACGTGGATGTCGATTTCCGGTCTTTCGGCGCGGACGATTTCGCGCATTACTGCGGCGACGGCGTCCGCGGATTGATGCTTTTCGTCGGCCTCGGCGAGACCGCGGGCGCGCCGAGCCTGCACGGCGAAACGTTCCTGCCCGAGGACTCCGCGGTCGGCCAGGTCGCGGACGCGCTGCTCGCCGGGTACCTCGCGGCGGCCTCCGACCTGGAGTATCCGGGCTGACCGGGGACGGCCGTGACCGGGCTGTGACCGGGACTTGACTCAGGGTTCCGCGGCACCGGGACCACGACCGGGGCCCGACGCGCTACGGTGGCCGCGTGTACTCCGCAGCATTCCTGGCCACGATCCCGAGCCCCGACCAAGGCGTCTGGCACCTGGGCCCGATCCCGATCCGGGCGTACGCGCTCTGCATCATCGCCGGCATCATCGTCGCGATCTGGTGGGGCGAGCGGCGCTGGGAGGCCCGGGGCGGCACCAAGGGCACGGTGCTCGACGTCGCGGTGTTCGCGGTGCCGTTCGGCCTGGTCGGCGGCCGGCTCTACCACGTGATCACCGACCCCGAGCTGTACTTCACCGAGGGCAAGAACCCCTGGAACGCGTTCGCCATCTGGGACGGCGGGCTCGGCATCTGGGGCGCGGTCGCGCTCGGCGCCGTCGGCGCGCTGATCGCCTGCCGCCGCCGGGGCATCCCGCTGCCCGCGATGGCCGACGCGATCGCGCCCGGCATCATCGTCGCGCAGGCGATCGGGCGGCTCGGCAACTACTTCAACCAGGAGCTGTACGGCGCGCACACCGACCTGCCGTGGGGCCTGGAGATCTACCAGCGCATCAACCCGGAGACCGGGACCCCGGACGCCCTCGGCGGCGTCGCGACCGGGCACATCCCGCTGCCGGAGAGCCCGGTGCACCCGACGTTCCTGTACGAGCTGATCTGGAACCTGCTCATCGCGCTCCTCGTGGTGTGGGCGGACCGCAAGTTCAAGCTCGGCCACGGCCGCGCGTTCGCGCTGTACGTCGCGGGCTACACCGTCGGCCGCTGCTGGATCGAGCTGATGCGCACCGACACCGCCAACCACATCCTCGGCCTGCGGGTCAACGTGTGGACCTCGATCCTGCTGTTCGTCGGCGCGATGGCGTACTTCGTCCTCGCGGCCAAACGCGGTCCGCGCGAGGCCCCGGAGACGTTGCGCAGCAAGGGAGACGAACCGGCCGCCGCGGTCGAGTCCACTTCGGACGACGCGGGGGAGAAGCCCGCTGAGCCGGACGAGAAGGACGCCGCGGCGGAGGACACTGTGGACGCTGGGTCTTCCTCCGCGTCGGGCGAGAACGGCAAGTCCGAGAAGTCTTAGGCGCAGAGCTGAAAAGAGGTCCCCGCCCGGGTTGGGCGGGGACCTCTTTCGTGCGGCGGACTTCTGTGAGTGCGGAGCGGGTTCAGCCGAGGAACGAGCCGCCGAAGTAGTCGTCGTCATCGCCGGAGTCCTGGCGCCGGGCGCGGCGGCCCGGCGACGGCGGCGGCTGGGGCGCGGACCGCTTCGGGCGGTCGCCGCGGTCGGCGAGCGGGTTGGCGAAATCGTCCTCCGGCTCCGGTTCCGGGGCGCGATGCCGCGGCGGAGCAGGAGGAGCCGGCGGTGCGGGCAGTTCCTCCTTCGGCGGAGCGGGCGGCGGAGGCGGCGTCCGGTCCGCGAGCGGATTGTCGTTCGTGTACTCGCCGGGCTCCGGAGCGTGCGGCGGGACGGGCGGCTGCGGCCGGGCGCTGCTCGCCAGCGGGTCCTCGGCGGAGAACCCGGCGGGCCGGTCCGGCGTGTCCGGATACGTCGCGCGTCCGGTGCCCGACAACGGGTTCCCGGCGCCGCCGGTGCGCGCCTCGAGGATTTCCTCGGGGCTCTGGCCCTCCTCCAGCTCCTCGAGGATGTCCTTGGCCTCGCTGAGCTTCTCGTCGGCGAGCGCGCGGACGTCGGGGTCGGCGAAGGCCCGGCCCGCGGCGACGTCCTCCCACGAGAACTCGCCCGCGTCGACCTTCCGCTTGATCAGCCGCAGCTGCGCGGGAGCGTCCGGACGCGAGGCGGCCCGCTTGATCGCCTCGATCCGTTCCGGGGTGTCGGTTTTGGGCAGCGGGCGGAGCTTGATCTTCTCCAGGTCCTTGAGCAGCTGCTGGGATTTGCGGACCGCCCGGTCGAGTGCGGCCTCGGCCTCCCGCAGCTCCGGCGTCTTCCACGAATCGTCCGCGGTGACGGGCTGGGACATCTCGGCAGTTCCTCCTTAGTCGATGCGGCCGTGGATCCGGCCGCTCGCCGAGCGACGGGGCGGATGGGACGGGGGGTGGGACGGCGGATGGTTCGCGGGCGGGTGGTTCGGCTGCGCCGGCGGGTGGTTCGGCTGCTGCGGGGGCTGGTGGTTCTGCTGGTTCTGCGGAGGCTGATGCTGCGGACCGTCCGGTTCGGACCGCTGGTTCTGCCCGCGTTCGCCCGACCCCGGCGACCGGTCGCCGTCCTCGCCGGCGCGGCGGTCGCCGTGGTCGCCCGAAGTGCGGTCGCCCTCGTCCTCGCCGGACTCGCGCGAGCGGCGGTTCTCCTCGTGCGCCTCGCGCGCGCCCTTGACGCCTTCCTTGCCCGCCTCGACCGCGTCCTTCGCGTCCTGGCCGATGCCCTTGGCGTTGTCCTTGATGTCGCCGACGTCGCCGCCGATGTTCTTCGCGATGTCGACGAGATCGCCGATGCTGCCGACGTCCTTGATCTTCTGCAGCTGCGACCCGATGTCCTTGATCGAGTTCCAGATCTCCTGGACCCGCGTGATGATGTCCTTGATCATGTCGATGATCGAGATCAGGGCGTTGATCAGCGGGAGCAGCTCGGACAGCGCGGTGATCGCGTCCGCGACCCAGCCCGCGATCGGAATACACGCCTCGGCGGCCATCACCAGCAGCCGGTCGATCAGGCTCTTCAGCAGGTCGAGCGCCTTGGCCGCGAGCTTCTTCGACGTGTCCGACAGCAGGTCGAAGCCCTTGGCGATCAGCGACGCGATCCCGGCCTCGGCGGCGAGCCCCGCCCGCCATCCGGCCTGCACGTAAGCCTTGTGCTCCAAGGAAGCCATGCCGTGCCAGGATTCGCTGACGGTCTTCTCGTTGGCGACCATCACCTCGGAGAACGCCTTCATCGCCTCGGAGATGTTGCGCCACGCCTCGGCGTCGGCCGACATCTTCGAGAAATCGCCGGTGAGTGGTTCGATGAACTGCTGGGTGAGCGTGGTGCCGGTGAATTTCTGGTACACCCACTCGACGGCCATCACCTCGACGCCGGCGTCCTTCACCAGCGCCTGGACGTCCTCGCCGGACGTGTCTTCCGGCGGCTGCAGCAGTTCGACGATCGAATCGCCGCGGTCGAAGTCGCCGGTGCCGCCCGGGACGCCGCCGGGCTCCCCGCCCGAACCGCCGCCGCCCGGGTCTCCGCCCGAACCGCCGGTGCTGCCCTCGCCGCCGTTGCCGCCGCCTTCGCCGCCCTCGCTGCCGGTGCCGCCTTCGCCGCCCCCGTCGCCGCCTTCGCTGCCGGAGCCGCTCTCGCCGCGCCCTCGCCCGTCGCCGCCTTCTTCGCCGCCGTCCTGGCCGTCGCGGCCATCCCGGCCGTCGCGACCATCGCGACCGTCCCGGCCATCGCGACCGTCCCGACCGTCCCGACCGTCCCGGCCGTGTCCGTCGCCAGTGGACTGACCGTTGTCGTCGCCCTGCTGCCCGCGGTGCCTGCCGTTGCCGTTGTCGTCGCCCGAGTTGCCGGAGTTGCCGCCGGTTCCCCCGGTGCCGCTCGGATGCGTCTGGTCGCCGCCCCCGGAAGGACGGCGTCCGTCCCCGCCGGCGCCGGGATGCTGGTTTCCGCCCGGATGCGTGGGCTGCTGACCGCCCGGAGGCGGCTGGTTTCCCGGGTGCGGCTGGGTGTTTCCCGGATGCGGCTGGTTGCCGGGATGCGGCTGGTTGCCGCCCGGACGGGACGGCGGATGCGTCGTCCCCGTGCCCCCGGAGTGGTGGCCGCCGCCGTGCCCTCCGCCGCCGTGCCGTGCCATGTCTGTTCCCCCTCGTCAGAACCGTGTGGTGCGCATCAGGCCGCGCCGCGGCCGGAGTCGATGCCGTCGAACTGGTCGATGAACTGCTGCAGCAGCTGCGCGGAATTCGCGTCGTGGTGCGCGTAGGCCTGCGCCGCCTGCTTGACCCCCTCCGACAGCGAGGTCAGCCGCGAGTGTCCGAAGTCGAGCGTTCCGCCGTAGAGGTTCGCGACCAGCTGCACCACCGGCTGCAGCACCACGAACAGGCCGGTGAACCCGGACGTGTCGCACGCGGTGGAGCGCATGTAGTCGTTGATCTTGCTGATCTTCTCGTGGAGGCTGTCGAGCACCTCGGCGTACTGGTTCATCGTCTCGACGTCGACTTTTATGCCGGACATGAAAGAAACCGCCCTCCCCGGGAGCTGTTGGTTGCCGAACACTATGGCAACCGACGATCACCGAGTGTGGGCGGTTCCCGGAAATTCGTGCGATTACCTGGGAGGATCGGGCGAAGGGGACGAAGCGGGCGCATCGACTTCGTCACGTGGCGGGTGCGCGGGGCCGCTTCCGGGCTTATGCTTCGTGGACCGAAGCATCGGGAACCCATCTGGAACTACGTCGTTCCACGCTGCCGGATCGTTACCGTTCTTCCCCGTTCGGGGAGCTCCGAGGCGCTGCTGGGGTGTTTCCCAGGTGTTAAAGTCGCGCTAACAAGCGGGCCATCGTCGTCCCGTGCGCTCCCCGCGGCCGGTTCGCCGGCCACCGCACGAAACGACGAAGGAGGTCCCTTTTCCATGATCTTCTCCGCCATCCCCGGCAAGCAGGGTCTGTACGACCCGGACACCGAGCAGGATTCCTGCGGCGTCGCCATGGTCGCCGACGTCCAGGGCCGCCGCACGCACGGCATCGTCACCGACGGTCTCGCCGCGCTCACGAATCTCGACCACCGCGGAGCCGCGGGGGCCGAGCCGACGAGCGGCGACGGCGCCGGGATCCTGCTGCAGCTGCCCGACGAACTGCTCCGCGCCGAGGCGGGTTTCCCGCTGCCCGCGGCCGGTGCGTACGCCGCCGGGATCGCGTTCCTGCCCTCCGACGACGAGCAGCGCCGCAAGGCGGTCGGGCTCACCGAACGGATCGCGGCCGAAGAAGGGCTCACCGTCCTCGGCTGGCGCGAGGTCCCGGTGGACACCGAGGGCGCGGAAATCGGCCCCACCGCGCGTTCGGTGATGCCGCGGTTCTCGATGCTGTTCGTGTCGTCCCCGCACGGCGAAACCGGCCTGGAGCTGGACCGGCTGGCGTTCTGCCTGCGCAAGCGCGTCGAGCACGAAAGCCTCGCTTCCGGCTGCGGCACGTACTTCCCGTCGCTGTCCGCGCGCACGATCGTCTACAAAGGCATGCTCACGCCCGAGCAGCTGCCGCGGTTCTTCCCCGACCTGCGCGATTCCCGGCTCACCAGCGCGATCGCGCTCGTGCACTCCCGGTTCTCCACCAACACTTTCCCGTCGTGGCCGCTCGCGCACCCGTTCCGGTTCGTGGCGCACAACGGCGAGATCAACACGATCCGCGGCAACCGCAACCGCATGCGCGCCCGCGAGGCGCTGCTCGAATCCGACGTGCTCCCCGGCGATCTTTCGCGGCTGTACCCGATCTGCTCGGCCGACGCGTCGGACTCGGCGTCCTTCGACGAGGTGCTGGAGCTGCTCCACCTCGCGGGCCGTTCGCTGCCGCACGCGGTGCTGATGATGATCCCGGAGGCGTGGGAGAACCACACCTCGATGGACCCGGAACGGCGGGCTTTCTACCAGTTCCACGCCAGCCTGATGGAGCCGTGGGACGGTCCGGCTTGTGTCACCTTCACCGACGGCACGCTCGTCGGCGCGGTGCTCGACCGCAACGGCCTGCGCCCGGCGCGCTGGTGGCGCACCGCGGACGACCGCGTGGTGCTGGCCAGCGAGGCCGGAGTCCTCGACGTGGCACCGGAAAACGTCGTCGCGAAGGGCAGGCTGCAGCCGGGCCGGATGTTCCTCGTGGACACCGCCGCGGGCCGGATCGTGGACGACGAAGAGGTCAAGTCCGCGCTGGCGCGCAAACAGCAGTACAGCGACTGGCTGCACGCCGGGCTGCTCAAGATCGCCGAGCTGCCCGACCGCGACCACGTGGTGCAGAGCCACGATTCGGTGCTGCGCCGCCAGCTCGCTTTCGGCTACACCGAAGAAGAACTGAAGATCCTGCTCGCGCCGATGGCCGCCAACGGGGCCGAGCCGATCGGGTCGATGGGGTCGGACACCCCGGTCGCCGTGCTGTCCAAGCGGTCCCGGCTGCTGTACGACTATTTCAAGCAGAACTTCGCGCAGGTGACCAACCCGCCGCTGGACGCGATCCGCGAAGAGCTGGTCACGTCGATGAGCCGGATCATGGGGCCGGAGCGCAATCTGCTCGCGCCCGGGCCCGCGTCGTGCCGGCACCTGAACCTGCCGTACCCGGTGATCGACAACGACGAGCTGGCCAAGCTCATCCACATCAACGACGACGGCGACCTGCCCGGTTTCGCCTGCAGCGTCCTTTCCGGACTGTACGAAGTGGACGGCGGGGCGGACGCGCTGGCGGCGGCGCTCGAACGAGTGCGCCGCGACGCGTCCGAGGCGATCGCCGCTGGCGCGCGCACGCTCGTGCTGTCCGACCGCGATTCCGACCACCGGATGGCGCCGATCCCGTCGCTGCTGCTGGTTTCCGCGGTGCACCACCATCTGGTGCGCACCAAGGAACGGCTGCGCGTGGCGCTGGTCGTGGAGACCGGCGACGCCCGCGAGGTGCACCACATCGCGCTGCTGCTGGGCTACGGCGCGGCGGCGGTGAACCCGTACCTGGCCTTCGAAACCATCGAAGACATGATCAGCCAGGGCGCGATCACCGGCATCGAGCCGGCGAAGGCGGTCCGCAGCTACGTGCAGGCGCTCGTCAAGGGCGTCCTGAAGATCATGTCCAAAATGGGCATCTCGACGGTCGGCGCGTACACCGCGGCGCAGGTGTTCGAAGCCCTTGGCCTGAGCCAGGAACTGCTCGACGAGTACTTCACCGGAACGTCGTCGAAGCTCGGCGGCGTCGGGCTGGACGTGCTCGCCGAAGAGGTCGCGGTGCGGCACCGCCGGGCGTACCCGGACAACCCGACCGACCGGGTCCATCGCGGACTCGAGACCGGCGGCGAGTACGCGTACCGCCGCGAGGGCGAGCTGCACCTGTTCACGCCGGAGACGGTGTTCCTGCTGCAGCACGCGTCGAAGACCGGGCGCGACGAGGTGTACCGCAAGTACACCGAAGAGGTGCACCGGCTCTACCGCGAGGGCGGCACGCTGCGCGGGCTGTTCAAGTTCCGCGAAGGCACGCGCGAGCCGATCCCGCTGGACGAGGTCGAGCCCGCGTCGGCGATCCTGCGCCGGTTCAACACCGGGGCGATGTCGTACGGCTCGATTTCGGCCGAGGCGCACGAAACGCTCGCCATCGCGATGAACCGCATCGGCGGCCGGTCCAACACCGGCGAGGGCGGCGAGGACCCGGAGCGGCTGTACGACCCGCAGCGGCGCAGCGCGATCAAGCAGGTCGCCAGCGGACGGTTCGGCGTCACCAGCGAGTATCTCGTCAACGCGGACGACATCCAGATCAAGATGGCGCAGGGCGCGAAGCCGGGCGAGGGCGGGCAGCTGCCGCCGAACAAGGTGTACCCGTGGATCGCGCGCACGCGGCATTCGACGCCGGGCGTCGGGCTGATTTCCCCGCCGCCGCACCACGACATCTATTCCATTGAGGACCTGGCGCAGCTGATCCACGACCTCAAGAACGCCAACGAGAAGGCCCGCATCCACGTGAAGCTGGTGTCCTCGCTGGGCGTCGGCACGGTCGCGGCGGGCGTGTCCAAGGCGCACGCGGACGTCGTGCTGATTTCCGGCCACGACGGCGGAACCGGCGCGTCGCCGATGAACTCGCTCAAGCACGCCGGGACGCCGTGGGAGATCGGGCTCGCCGAAACGCAGCAGACGTTGCTGCTCAACGGTTTGCGCGACCGGATCACGGTGCAGGTGGACGGGGCGATGAAGACCGGCCGCGACGTCGTGGTCGCGGCGCTGCTCGGCGCCGAGGAGTACGGCTTCGCGACCGCGCCGCTGGTGGTCGCGGGCTGCATCATGATGCGCGTCTGCCACCTCGACACGTGCCCGGTCGGCGTCGCCACGCAAAGTCCGGAGCTGCGCAAGCGCTACACCGGACAGGCCGACCACGTGGTGCGGTACTTCGAGTTCGTCGCCGAGGAAGTGCGGGAAACCCTGGCACAGCTGGGATTCCGGACACTCGACGAGGCGATCGGGCACGCCGAGATGCTCGACACCGACGAGGCCGTGCAGCACTGGAAGGCCTCCGGGCTCGACCTCGGCCCGGTGTTCGAGATGCCCGCCGAAACGCCGTACGGCGGCGCGAAGCGGCGCGTGCGCGAACAGGACCACGGCCTGGAACACGCGCTCGACCGCACGCTCATCCAGCTCGCCGAGGCGGCGCTGGAGGACGCGCATCCGGTGCGCCTGGAACTGCCGGTGCGCAACGTGAACCGGACCGTCGGCACCCTGCTCGGCTCGGAGATCACCCGCCGCTACGGCGGGGAGGGCCTGCCGGACGGCACGATCCACGTGCGGCTCACCGGTTCGGCCGGGCAGTCGCTCGGCGCGTTCCTGCCGCGCGGCATCACGCTGGACATGGTCGGCGACGCCAACGACTACGTCGGCAAGGGCCTGTCCGGCGGCCGGATCGTGGTCCGCCCGCATCCGGACGCGAGCTTCGCCGCCGAACAGCAGACGATCGCGGGCAACACGCTGGCCTACGGCGCGACGTCCGGCGAGATGTTCCTGCGCGGGCAGGTCGGCGAGCGGTTCTGCGTCCGCAACTCCGGCGCGACGGTCGTGGCCGAGGGCGTGGGCGACCACGCGTTCGAGTACATGACCGGCGGCCGGGCGGTGGTGCTCGGCCCGACCGGGCGGAACCTGGCGGCCGGGATGTCCGGCGGCAGCGCGTACGTGCTCGATCTGGACCGGGCGAAGGTCAACCAGGACATGGTGGACCTGCTTCCGCCGTCCGCGGAGGACCTGGCCTGGCTCAAGCAGATCGTGCAGAAGCACCACGACCTCACCCGCTCGGCCGTGGCCGCGTCGCTCCTGGGCGACTGGACCCGGCGCGCGGCGGCGTTCACCAAGGTGATGCCGCGCGACTACCAGCGGGTCCTCGATGCGGCGAAGGCGGCGCGCGCCGCCGGCCGCGACGTCGACGAAGCGATCATGGAGGCGGCTCGTGGCTGACCCCACCGGTTTTCTCAAGTACGAACGGCAGGAACCGAAGAAGAAGTCTTACGAGGAAAGGCTTTCCTCGTGGGGCGAGGTCTACGCGGACGTGCCGCCGGAGGAGCGCAACGAGCAGGTGCGCACGCAGGCGTCACGGTGCATGGACTGCGGCATCCCGTTCTGCCACTCCGGCGGTTCCGGCTGTCCGCTGGGCAACCTGATCCCGGAATGGAACGACCTCGTTCGCCGCGGCGACTGGGCGGCGGCCAGCGATCGCTTGCACGCCACCAACAATTTCCCGGAATTCACCGGGAAGCTGTGCCCGGCGCCGTGCGAGGCGGGCTGCGTGCTGTCGATCTCGCCGCTGTCCGGCGGGCCGGTCGCGATCAAGCGCGTCGAGGAGACGATCGCGGCGCAGTCGTGGGAAGCCGGATACGTGCAGCCGCAGGTGTCCGAGGTGTCGTCGGGCCGCAAGGTGGCCGTCGTCGGCTCCGGTCCGGCCGGGCTGGCCGCGGCGCAGCAGCTGACCCGCGCGGGCCACGAGGTCACCGTCTTCGAACGGGACGACCGGCTCGGCGGCCTGCTGCGGTACGGCATTCCCGAGTTCAAGATGGAGAAGAAGGTCCTCGACCGGCGCCTGGCGCAGCTGCGCAAGGAAGGCACGAAGTTCGTCACCGGCTGCGAGGTCGGCGTCGACCTGTCGGTGGAGGACCTGCGCGAGCAGTACGACGCGGTCGTGCTCGCCGTGGGCGCGCTGCGCGGGCGGGACGACCGCACCACGCCGGGCCGTTCGCTCGACGGCATCCACCTGGCGATGGAACACCTGGTGCCCGCCAACAAGTTCGTGGAGGGCGACGGCCCGTCCCCGGTCGACGCGAACGGCAAGCACGTCGTGATCATCGGCGGCGGCGACACCGGCGCGGACTCCTACGGCACGGCCACCCGGCAGGGCGCGCTGTCGGTCACCCAGCTCGACCAGTACCCGACGCCGCCGGAAACCCGCGACGACGAGCGTTCGCCGTGGCCGACCTGGCCGTACATCCTCCGCACCTACCCGGCGCACGAGGAAGCGGGCGAGCGGAAGTTCGCGGTCGCGGTCAAGCGCTTCGTCGACGACGGCGCCGGGCACGTCAAAGCCGTGGAACTGCAGCAGGTCCGCGTGCAGAAGGACCCGGAAACCGGCCGCCGCGAGGTCATCCCGGTGAACGACGAGATCGAAACCCTGCCCGCGGACCTGGTCCTGCTGGCGATCGGTTTCGAAGGCGTCGAGGAAATGCCGCTGCTGGAAGGCCTGGACCTCACGCTGACCCGCCGCGGCACCCTGTCGTGCGGCTCGGACTGGCAGACGGAAACCCCCGGAGTCTTCGTCTGCGGCGACGCCCACCGCGGCGCGTCGCTGGTCGTGTGGGCCATCGCGGAAGGCCGCTCGGTGGCGGCGGCGGTGGACACGTTCCTGACCGGTGCTTCGGACCTTCCCGCTCCGGTGCACCCGACCGCATTGCCGCTCGCGGTGGTGTGATCCCCCCTGGCTCGGGCCCCGGCGCAACGGCGCGCCGGGGCCCGTTTCGTGAGAAGCTGAGCTGTCGGAGGGGGTCTCCAGGTGGACGAGCGGATCACGAACCAGGTCCTGGGCCCGGTCACGGGCAAGCTCGTGCAGGTGGGCCACGCCGATTCGGTCGTCGTGCACGCGGCTCCGCCCGCCCGGTCCCGCTACCGGCAATGGGTCCGCCAGGTCGCCCCGGAACACCTCATCGGCCGCGAGTCGGAACTCGCCGAACTGACCCGCTTCTGCACCGCCCCGGACGACGCCCCCGCGTACGTGTGGTGGCGCGCGGCTCCCTGGACCGGCAAGTCCGCCCTGATGGCCTCGTTCGTGCTCTCGCCGCCCGACGGGGTGCGAGTGGTGTCGTTCTTCGTCACTGCGCGTTCGCTCGGCGACGACACCCGCGAGGCCTTCGTAGACGTCGTCCAGGAGCAGCTGGCGGAAATCCTTGAGACAGCGAAGGATCCCGAAGCCCGAAACCTCAACGCGGTCTTCTCCGAAGCCGCCGCACACTGCCGGAACCGCGGCGAGCGCCTGGTGCTGGTCGTCGACGGCCTGGACGAGGACCGCGGCGCCAGCTCCGGCGGCCACAGCATCGCCGCGCTGCTGCCGTTCCCCGAGCACGGCCTCCGCGTGATCGTCGCGAGCCGCCTCAATCCCGACGTCCCGCCGGATGTGCGCTCTGACCATCCTCTGCGCGCTCCCGGCATCGAGCGCTCCCTGGCCCCGTCGCCCGCGGCGGTCGCGGCGAAGGCCGACATGGAGCGCGAACTCGACGCGCTGCTCCAAGACCAAGAGGACCTGCTGGGCTTTCTGGTCGCGGCTCGCGGCGGACTCAGCAGCGACGACCTGGCGCAGCTGACTCAGCGCCGCCCGCGCGACGTCGAACGGGTCCTGAACAGCGTGGCCAGCCGGTCGTTCACCCGCCGCCCGGCGCATTGGCGGCCCCGCGAGGCCCCGGCGGTTTTCCTGCTGGGACACGAGAATCTGCACCGCGAGGCTGTCGAAGCCTTCGGGGCCGAACTTTCTCGGTACCGCGAGGCGATCGACGAGTGGGCCGCCGAGTACCGGTCGGCGGGCTGGCCGCCGGACACCCCGCAATTCCTCCTGCGCGGCTACTTCCGGCTGGTCCAGGAAAGCGGCGACGTAGCCACGCTGGTAGACCTTGCCGGAGACCCGGCGAGACACGAACGCCTGCTGGACGTCTCCGGCGGCGATCTGGCCGCGATGGGAGAGCTGGACGCCGCCCGTGCGGCACTGCTCGCCTCCGCCGAACCGGACCTCCTCCGCCTGATCACGCTCGACACGTACCGGGACAATTTCCGCGACCGCAACAAGATCACGCCGGTCCGCCTGCCCGCGGTGTGGGCCGCGCTGGGGCAGTTCGACCACGCCGTGGCGCTGGCGCAGGCCATGACCGATCCCCGGTCGCGCAGGCAAGCTCTGCTCGAGCTTTCCGAAGAGCTGGTCCGCGCCGGACAGCCGGAGCGAGCCGAGCAGTTGGCCGAGGACGAGCTTGACCCGGAGCTGTGCGACGCCCTGCTCGCCGAGACCGCTGTGGCTCTGGTGCGCCGCGGGGAACCGGGGGCCGCCGCGCGGATCGCCGACCGGGTCAGCGCGGATCAACGTCGTCGCATCGCCGCCGTCGCCGAACCGGACTTCTCCCGGGCCGGGCGCCTGGCGCGGGAAATTTCCCGGGACGACGTCCGGGATCGGACGCTCGTCGAACTGGCAGTGGCGGCGGTCGACGAGTTGGACGTGGCCGTCGAACTGGCCGCTGCCGTGAGTCGCGACCTGAGCCGCGACAGAGCGTTCTCGGAGATAGCGGAGCGGCTCGTCCGGCGCGGAGAAGTCGACCGGGCTCGCGCGCTCGCGCAGGAGCGCGGGGTCACCAGAGTGCTGTTCCGCCTCGACGTCACGGCCGAATTGGCCGCGTCGGAAGACCCGGCCGGAGTTGTCGTCGCGAGGTTCCCCGAAGGGGAGCGCGAGCACACGGTCGTGCCGCTCCTGATCGAATTCCTGGCCGAGACGGGCAGGCTGGCGGACATTCCCGCGGTGCTGGAATCGATGACCAACCCGTTCGCCCGGCGCACGGCGACCACCCGGTTCGTTCAGGCGCTCGTGGCCGCGGGCGAGGCCGACCAAGCCTTCCATTGGACCCTCCGGTACCCGGCCGCCCGCCGGTCGTCCTTCGAACTGGAAGCCGAAGCGCAGCGGTTCGTGGTCCTGGCGGAAGCGCTGCTGTCGGTGGGGGACTTCGCCCGCGCGCGCCAGGCGGCGGAGCGGGCGGAATCGGTGACCCGCCGTCCGGTGGACGACCCGCGCGCGGCGGCGGCGATCAGCGCGTTGAGCAAAACCGTCGTCGCGGCCGGGGATGTGCGCCGGGCCGAACTGCTCGCTCCTCTGGTGCAGTCGGACCTGCAGGGGCTGACCGAGATCAAATCGGTGGCGAGCCTTCTCGCCGAAAGAGGAGACCCGCGGATCGCCGAAAAGCTGATCCGGGGCGTCGATTTCTGGTCGGCGATGCGGGAACCCGTGATCCTGCTCGCCCGGCGCCTTCGGGCCGAGGGCGACCGCGCCGCGCTGGCCCGGATCGCCGAGTACGTCCGGAGCCGCGTGAAGGAGACCCCACCGGACTGGCGGCTCGGCTGGAACGAGTCGCGCTCGGCCGTCGTGATGCTGGCCGCCGCGGGCGAACCCGCCGAACTCGTCGAGCTGGTGGCCGCCCATCCGGAGGAGGCCCGGCTCGATTCGGCGATCGAGGACGCCATGGAGGACCTGGCGGCCCGCGGCGAGGCCGCCGTCGCTCTCGAGCTGTGCGGATATCTGGACGAGCGCGACGTGGTCCGAGTCCAGCGGACGCTCGTGCGCGGTCTGGCCGCGGCCGGGCATCTGGACCAGGCCGAAGCCGTCCTCGAGCGCGTCGAAGACGATCCGGAGCGCGAACGGCTCACCCTCGCGTTCCTGCCGGAACTCGCCCGGCACGACCTGCCCCGCGCACTCGCCCAAGCCCGGCTGGTCGAATCCGCCGAGGACCGCGCCCGGCTCCTGGTCGAAATCTCCGCCGCCGCCCCGCCGGACGAACGCCGCCGGATCCTCGCCGAAGCGGTCGGCCTCGACCACTGGTCCGTCATCGTCCCCGCCATGGACACCGGCGAACTCGCAGGTCTCCTCGACGTGGCCGACCGGTTCGGGGCGCTCTACCGCCAAGACGCCCCGGACGCGTGACCCTCGCCGCCCACCGGTCCGGGCGAAGGCGGCAGACCCTATCCTGAGACGCGTGAACTGGACAGTCGACGTTCCCGTAGACACTCTCCCCGAGCTGCCGCCGCTGCCTCCTGAGCTGCGGGACCGCCTCGACACCGCCTTGTCGCTGCCCGCCGCGCAGCAGCCGGAGTGGCCGGACGCCGCGCTGGCCAAGCGGGTGCGCGGCGTGCTGGAGAGCGTGCCGCCGATCACCGTGCCCGCCGAGATCGACCGGCTGAAGAACCGGCTCGCCATGGTGGCCCGCGGGGAGGCGTTCCTGCTGCAGGGCGGCGACTGTGCGGAGACGTTCGAGTCCAACACCGAACCGCACATCCGGGCGAATCTGCGCACGCTGCTGCAGATGGCCGTCGTGCTCACCTACGGGGCCAGCCTGCCGGTGGTGAAGGTCGGCCGGATCGCGGGCCAGTACGCGAAGCCGCGCTCGTCCGGCACCGACGCGCTCGGGCTGCCCGTCTACCGCGGCGACATCATCAACTCGCTCGTCGCCAAGCCGGAGCTGCGGGTGCCGGACCCGGGCCGGATGATCCGCGCCTACGCGAACGCGGGCGCGGCGATGAACCTGGTCCGCGCGCTCACCGGCGCGGGCATGGCCGACCTGCACCAGGTGCACGACTGGAACAAGGACTTCGTGTCCTCGTCGCCCGCGGGGGAGCGGTACGAGGCGCTCGCCGCCGAGATCGACCGCGGCCTGCGGTTCATGAACGCCTGCGGCGTCACCGACTCCTCGCTGCAGTACACCGAGATCTTCGCCAGCCACGAGGCGCTGCTGCTCGACTACGAGCGCGCGATGCTGCGGCTGGACCAGGCCGACGCGGCCAACCCGAAGCTGTACAACCTGTCCTCGCACTTCCTGTGGATCGGCGAGCGCACCCGGCAGCTCGACGGCGCGCACATCGCGTTCGCCGAACTGCTGTCGAACCCGATCGGGCTCAAGATCGGCCCGACGACCACGCCCGAGCAAGCGCTGGAATACGTCGAGCGGCTCGACCCGCGCAGCGAACCCGGCCGGCTCACGCTGATCTCCCGGATGGGCAACGGCAAGGTCCGCGAGGTGCTGCCGGCGATCGTGGAGA
The DNA here is from genome assembly GCF_000158875.1 of Streptomyces sp. AA4. NCBI lineage: Bacteria > Bacillati > Actinomycetota > Actinomycetes > Kitasatosporales > Streptomycetaceae > Streptomyces > Streptomyces sp. AA4. Next base: position 1,961,933 of record NZ_GG657746.1, read on the forward strand.
AGGTCGAAGCGTCCGGGCACAAGGTCATCTGGCAGTGCGACCCGATGCACGGCAACACGCACGAATCGTCCACCGGCTACAAGACCCGGCACTTCGACCGCATCGTCGACGAGGTCCAGGGCTTCTTCGAGGTGCACCGCAAGCTCGGCACCTACCCCGGCGGCATCCACGTCGAGCTGACCGGCGAGGACGTCACCGAATGCCTCGGCGGGGCCCAGGAAATCTCCGACGTCGACCTCTCCGGCCGCTACGAGACCGCCTGCGACCCCCGGCTCAACACCCAGCAGTCGCTGGAACTGGCCTTCCTGGTCGCGGAGATGCTGCGCGGCTGATCTTCCCGCCTCGTGCGCGCCGGCCAGGCACCGGCGCTCACGAGGCGGCCAGCAGCTCGGCCGCCGACTTGGCCACCGCGTCCCGCAGCGACCCGAGGTCCGCCACCGCCTCCGCGTTCGCCTGCAGTCCGATGTGGACACTGTCGCGGTAGTGCGCGACCGCGATGCCCACCGCCTGGTGCGGGGCGAGCGGCACGAACGGGTACACCTCCGCGAGCGGCGCACCGTCGAGCGCGTAGCGAGCGGGTGGCAGCGGCACCGTCGTCACCACCAGATCGAACAACAGCGGCGCGGCCAACCCCGCGGTCCGCGTCCCGAGCCGATGCAGCGCAGCGGGCATCCGGTCAGCCAGCAGCGGAAACGCCCCTGCCCCGCGAGAAGGACCGGCCGCCTTGTTGCGCGCCATCGCCGCGCGCACTTCGGTCAGCCGCCGCACCGGATCGTCCACTCCGATCGGCAGATCGCACAAATAGCCGGAAAGCTTGTTCCCGCCCCATTGCTCGGCCGCCCTCCCGCGCACGCTCACGGGAATCAGCGCGCGCACCGACCGTCCCGTCGCGCGGATGCCGCGGTTGACCAGCCATTCGCGCAAGGCGCCGGAAAGGACCCCGAGCACCACGTCGTTCGTGGTGCCGCCGTGCGTTCGCCGGATCCGGCGAAGGTCAGCCGAGTCCAGCCGGGCGAAACCGAGGCGTCGTTCGGCGGAGGCGGGCGCCGCCAGCGGAAGGCACGGCGGACGCGCCGCCCGGACCACCGACGACGCGATTCCCGCTGTTTCCAACGTGTCCCGCACCGCGCTCAGCGGCGAACGCGGCCGCGGGATCCTCGGCGCGGGCTGCGGGACCGGCAATCCGTCGAGGAGTCCCGCCGCGACGGCGTACGCGCCCGCGCCGTCGGTGAGCGCGTGGTGCAGTTTGAGCAAAATCGCGAAGCTGCCGTCCGCGAATCCGGTCACCACAGTGAGTTCCCACAGTGGACGGTGCGGGTCGAGCGGTTCGGCGATCCACCTCGCCGCGAACTCCGGCAGCGGGTCCGGGTCGTACAGCGTGGTCAGGCGGTGCTGGCGAAGATGTTTCACTGCCTGGAAATCCGGGTCGTCCACCCACGTCGCGGAGCCGGGCGGGAAGAGCCCGGCGCGGATTTTCCGGCGCAGCGGCGCGACAGTCGCCGCCCGACGCGCGAGCAGCGCGGTCAGCCGGTCCGGATCGACCGGCTCCTCCGGCGCGAAAACCAGGGCCGCGCCCATCTGCATCGGCGCGGTTTCCCTGGAGAGGCACAGAAAAGCGACATCGAGCGAGCTGAGCGGGGCAGGAGCCATGGTCCACCATCCAACATCCGGCGTCGAGTGCGAAGGTCGAGGGCGAATGTCACGACACTACTCGGGTGTGACCGGCGGACGGCCGCAATGTTTCGCGGGCGCTAATTCCCCGGGATTTCACTCGCCCGGGGCACGGCGCGGCTGCCGCTGCGGCAACCCGGGGCCTCTGGTTTCGGTCACCTCGGCGGCGATCTGCCGCATCGCGACGCCGTTGCCCGGCCGCTTCGGCAGCCCGGGCCACAGTTCGCCGGCTTCGAGCGCCGCGGCGCGCAGGCGTCCGCCGTCGAGTTTGGTGTGCGTTTCCGGGATCTCGCGGTCGAGCCACTGCACGATCACCTTCAGCGGACCGGCGCTGGGCAGCGGCCACACGAAGACCGGATGCTCGTAGTGGAATTCCGACCCGCTGCCTTCCTCGACGCGCAGCACCGGTTCGTGCGGTTCGCCCGCGCTCGGCACCGAAACGGTTTCGGAACTGGCCCGTCCGCCGTCCGGGAACAGCACGCCGACCAGCAGCGAGTTGTAGTCCGGGATGCGCCGGTGGCCGATCAGCGGCGCGCCGTCCATCCGGTCGCGCGAGTACACCGCGATCCGCAGCGTCATCGCCTCCGGCCACACCTCGACCGCGCGCAGCGCCACGATGGTGCGCTCGGACCGGCCCAGCGGCGTCGGCCACGGCACCAGCGCGGGCACGATGTGGTCGGCGGGCGGGCCGGTCCACGGACGGCCCTCGTAGCCGAACAGCTCCCGTTCCCGGACCGGGAACAGGGGTCGCTCGCGAGGACCGTCCGTGAAGAAGCTCATCAGTCCTCGCGAGGGGCGAGGCCGCCGTCGGCGCCGGACTGCTTGGGGCTGCCCATGGCGTCCATCAGCTGGCGGGCGAGGCCGAGGCCCGTGCCGCCGAGGGAGAGCGCCTTGGTGAACATGTCCGACATCCCGTCCGCGCCGTTCAGGACCACCATGTGGTCGACATTGCCGAAGGCCTGCGCGCCGGCTTCGACGATCTCCGGCCAGCGCTCGGCCAGCTGTTGTGCTACCACAGCCTCCTGGTTCTCCGCCAGTGCAGCCGCGCGCGCCTTGATCGACTCGGCTTCGGCGAGCCCCTTCGCCTTCGCCGCCTCGGCTTCGGCCAGACCCTTGGCCTTAGCCGCTTCCGCGTCCGCGAGCCCCTTCGCCTTGGCGGCCGCCGCTTCGGCCTCACCCGTGGCCTTCGTCGCGCTCGCGCTGGCTTCCGCGCGGGCCTTCGTGGCCTGCGCTTCGGCCTCCGCCGCGGTCTTGACCCGGGTCGCGTCCGCGCCCGCCCGCAGCTCGGTTTCCTTCGCCTGTGCTTGCGCGCGGGCGATTTGCGCGTCGCGTTCCGCGTCGGCGGTCGTACGCGTTTCGTACGCCTTCGCGTCGGCCGGTTTGCGGACCTGCGACTGCAGCCGCTGCTCGGACAGCGCCGCCTCGAGTTCGGCGGCCCTGGTCTCCTGGACCACGACCTCCTGGCGCGCGGTCGCCTCGGCCAGCGGACCGGACTGGCTCGCCTTCGCCTTGGCCTGGTCCACCTCGGCCTGGTACCCGGCCTGCTGGATCTGGCTTTCCCGGATCGCGCCCGCCTTGCGCGCGGCGGCGACCTGCTCGGCCTCGGTGGCCTCCTGGTCGCGCTGCGCCTCGGCGATCCGCGCCGCGGCGGCGATCGCGGCCGCGTGCGGTTTGCCGAGGTTGACGATGTAGCCGGACTCGTCGTCGATCTCCTGGATCTGCAGCGAGTCCACGATCAGCCCGAGCTTGATCATCTCGGTCGCCGACGACTGGCGGACCTCGCCGGTCAGCGCGTCGCGGTTGTGGATCATCTCCTCGATGGTCAGCCCGCCCACGATCGACCGCAGATGGCCGGAGAACAGCTCGTGGATGGTGTCGTTCATGCCCTTCTGCTGGTCGAGGAACCGGCGGGCGGCGTTCGCGATCGAGGCGAAATCGTCGCCGACCTTGTAGATCACGACCGCGCGCACGGTGACCGGCAGACCCTGTTTCGTCACGCACGAGACCTGCAGGTTCACCCCTCGGGTGTCCAGCGACAGCCTGCGCGCGGTCTGGAAGCCGGGCAGCACGTTCACGCCGCGGCCGGTGACGATCTTGAACCCGAGGCTGTCGGCGGTCTCGGTGCGCTCGACCCGGACGCCCCAGCCGGAGATGATGAGCGCCTCGTTCGGCTCCGCCACTTTGTAGAGGATCCGCAGGAGCCCGAACAGCAGGATCACGGCCGCGACCGCGATCACCACGATGACCCAGATTTCCATAGCCCTCGCCGCACTTTCCGTATTCAGCTGGCACGGCGCTCAGGCGCCGTCAGCACTGCGACGCGGTCAAGAGCGCAACGGTTGCCACCTTTCCACGTAGACCGTGCGCGGGGGTTCGAAATCGACCACCAGGACGGGGGTTCCCACGGCGAAAGTCGTCTCCGGTTCGGCCGGATAGGCGTAGAAGGCCTCGGTGCCGCCGCGGACGCTCAGCAGCACCTCGCCGATCAGCCCGGGCCCGACGGTGCCGGTCACCCGGCCGCGGCTGCCGATCATCCGCCGAACCCCCGGATCTTGACCTTGGTGCCCTTGGGCACGAACGAGCCGGGGGCCGGGTCCTGCTCCAGCACGAAGCTGAAGCCGCCGTGCCCGTGGCCGTTGCCGTCGCCGCCCTTGCGGTCGACGTCGAGCCCGGCCTGTTTGAGCAGGTCCGCGGCCTGGTCGAACGGGCGGTACCGGACGTCCGGCACCTGGACCGCGTTCGAGACCCAGACCTTGACCTTCTTGGTCCCCGGCTGGCCCGGGCCGGGGTCGGTGCGGGTGACCGCGCCCGCGGGGACGTTCTGCGAGAACTCCTCGCCGCCGTCCTGCGGCTGGAACCCGGCCTGCTTGAGGATCTGGAACGCCTCGTCCTTGGACCGCCCGGTGACGTCCGGGACCGGCGGGAGCGGTTCCTGGCCCTTGGACAGCACCAGCGTGACCTGGCCGCCGATGTCCACCGGAGTGCCCGCCGCCGGGCTCACGCTCAGGACGGTGCCCTGCGGCGCGGTGTCGCTGTACTCCGGCGTGCCCTGGACGACGGTGAGCTTCTGCGCCTGGATCGCCTTCGTGGCCGCGTCGAGCGAGGAGCCGACGCGGATGTCCGGCACCTTCGGCTTGCCCTTCGACACCACCACGGACACGGTGGCCTCCTGGTCGAGCTTGGTGCCCGGGGCCGGATCCACCTTGATCACCTTGTTGGCTTCGACGGTGTTGTCGAACTCCTGGCTGTAGCGCGGGTTCAGCTTCGCCGCGCGCAGCTGGTCGCCCGCCTCGGCCTGGGTCAGCCCGGCGAGCTTCGGCACCGTCGTGGTCGTGACCTTGGCATCGCTGAGGATGAACGCGAACGCGCCGATCAGTCCGCCGAGCACCAGCACCCCGGCGATCGCCAGCGCGATCATCTTGCGCTTGCCGCGCGGTTTCGCCGGTTCGCCCGCTGCCGGGGGGCCGGCGGGCGGCGGTGCGGCCGGGGGAGGGGCGACGGGCACGGCGCGGGTCATGGCGCGCGTGCCGCGCGGGCCGGAGACCGGCATGGTCTGCTGGTCCAGCGGAACGTTCTGCTGGACCGCCGGGATGTTCGGGAGCGTCCGTTCGACGTCCGACACGCGGTCGCCGTCCGGCGGCGGGGGCACCGGCACCGCGACCGGCGGCAGCCCCAGTTCGGCGCGCGCGGCGTGCAGCTGCGTCAGGAACTCGGTGGCGTCGGCCGGGCGCTGCTGCGGGTCGCGGCGGGTGGCGCGCAGAATCAGGTCGTCGAGCACCGGCGGCAGGTCCGGCCGCAGCTCGCTCGGCCGGGGGACGTCGTCGTTCACGTGCCGGTAGGCGACCGAGATCGCGGTGTCGCCGGTGTAGGGCAGCCGGCCGGTGAGCATCTCGTACAGCAGGATGCCCGCCGAGTACACGTCGCTGCGGGCCGTGGTGTCGCCGGTGGCGACCTGTTCGGGGGCCAGGTAGCCCACGGTGCCCAGGATGACGCTCGAGCTCGTGGTGCCCGCGCTGGCGACCGCGCGGACCAGGCCGAAGTCGCCGACCTTGACCACGCCGCCCGCGAGCTGCCCGCTGCGGCCGATGAGCACGTTCTCGGGTTTGACGTCGCGGTGCACCAGCCCGGCGGCGTGCGCGGCGGCCAGCGCGGCCAGCACCGGCTCGGCGACGCTCAGCGCGAGCGAGACGTCCAGCTGGCCCTGCTCGTCCAGCAGGTCGCGCAAGGTGCCGCCGTCGACCAGTTCCATCACCAGGAAGGCGAGGCCGGTGTCCTGGCCGGCCGGGGTGTCGAAGCCCTGGTCGTGCACGGCGACCACGTTCGGGTGATGCAGCTGGGCGGCCGAACGCGCTTCGCGCACGAACCGGTCGACGAACGACCGGTCGTCGGCGAACCGCGGATCCATGATCTTGATCGCCACCGCCCGGTCGAGACGGGTGTCGAGGCCCCGGTAGACGGCCGACATCCCGCCCCTGGCCAGCAGCTGGTCAACGCGGTAGCGGCGTTCGAGCAGGGTGCCGACGAGGCTGGGCTGGGTGCGCGTCACGGTGGGCAATCGTACGGAAGGCCGCGCGTGCCGGGGCGGGTCACCCGTGCGTACCAGTGGGCCGGACGGGGGAATGTGGCACAGTGTCACGTGTGAGTGGGATTCCTGTCGCCGACGACATCCTCGACGCCGCGGTCGCGGTCAAGCCGTTGCCGGAGGTGGCGGCCGCATTGGGCGTCTCGGCCAACAAGGTGCGCCAGATGCTGAGGGACGGCGAGCTGATCGCCGTCCGGCGCGACGGCGAACTCTGCGTGCCCGGCGATTTCTTCGTGAAGGACGGCATCGTCAAGGGGCTGGCCGGCACCATCACCGTGCTCGCCGACTCCGGATTCAGCCGCACCGAGATGCTGCGCTGGCTCTTCACCGCCGACGACACGCTCCCGGGCAGCACGCCGATCAACGCGCTGCGCACCAGCCACGGCACCGAGGTGAAGCGGCGCGCGCAGGCGATGGCTTTCTAGCCGTTCCCGCAGTGCTCCGGACGGGCTGATCGACGCGGTCAATCGGCCTCCGGCGCCCCTAACGGACTAGCCGCGTGCCGACCGTCCACAACGGATGCGCGACCGCCGCGACCGCCTGCATCCCCGCCGCCGCGGCCAATCCGGCGGCGGGGGAACAGGCGGCCAACGGTCCGGCCACGGCGTTCCCCAGCGCGATCCCGGCGATCTTGATGCTCGCCGCCGTGGTGAAGACCTGCGCCCGCATTTCCGGCGGCGCTTCCCGATGCCGCACCGCGAACAACGCCGCCAGCTGCGGTCCTTCGCCGACCCCGGTGAGCGCCACCGCGGCCACGAGCAACGCCGCATCCGGTGCCACCGCCGCCCCGGCGAGCCCGAGGCCGATGGCGACAGTGCTCAATCGCACCGCGCGGTTCGGCGAATACGACCGTCGCGAAAGGACCGCGTTCGCCAGCAACGACGCGACGGACAATCCGACGAGCAACAGCGTCCCGTATCCCGCGCTGCCGAGCCGCTGCGCGCCGATCAGCGGATAGCAGACGAACGCCATCCCGATCCGACGCACGACAAGGTCGAGGTCGCGGTGGACTGTCGCAACGCGGGGTTGCGCACGAGAACCACTGCCGCTTCAAAGAAGCGCGGCCGCTGCTTTTCGGCGCTCCGGGGAAGTCGCCACGCGAACGGCACCGCGATCAGCACCAACACGCCGGCGACGACCACTGCGGCTGGTGCCCCCGCTGCCGTGGCGAGCACCCCGGCAAGCCCCGGTCCGACGAGCGCTGCCGCGGTGAACGTCATCGCGTCGAGCGTGCTCGCCTTGCCGAGCTTCTCCGCCGGGACGAGTGCGGGCACCTGTGCCGTCCACCCGCCGCCGATCGCCGGTGCCAGCAGCCCAGTCCCCACCGCGATCGTCACGACCAGCGCAAACGGCACCGCTCCGAAGAGCGCGGTAATCGCCGCAAGCCCTACCGCATAGCCGACCAGTCCCATCGCGAGGATCCGGCCGGGGGTACGAGACCGGTCCAGAACCGCGCCCAGCAACGGCCCGCCGACCGCCGCCGCGACCGTGAGCCCGGCCAGCAATGTCGACCCCGCGACCGCTCCCGAAGCACCCACGCCCAGCAGCAACACCGCCGGACTGGACAACTCGTCGCCAGTGCGCGCGGCGGTCGCCCCGGTCAGATACGCCGCGAATCTGTAACGGCTTGGCACTGACAAGATGTTACAGTGGCTCATGCCTGGAACGCAGCCGGATTTCGCGGGCCGCTCCGCCCGAGACGCCGTGCGCCGTGCCGTAGCGCTGCTCGATGTGCTGCTGCGGGAGGACCCGGCGCCGAAATCGGTAGCCGCGGTGCTAGTCGAGTACGGAGAACCGCAGCCTCAGCTCTCCGCGCGCGACGTGGCTGAGCTGCGCGCCGCCGCGCTGGAACTGCGGGAGGTCTTCGCCGCCCCAGACGCTGCTAGGGCCGCTGAGGTGTTGAATGCGCTGTTTGCCGCCCACGCCGGACCCCCGCGCCTGACCGCGCACGACGAGAACTTCGGCTGGCACCTGCACATCGACTCAGCCGACGACGGGCCGTGGGGTACCTGGCTGATCACGTCGTCCGCGCTGGCCCTGGCCACGTTGCTGGCCGACCGCCAGAGCGTCCCCGGCGGCCTGTGCGCGTCGCCCTCGTGCGGTAAGCCCTTCGCACACCTAGGCGGCGGCAGCCCGCGCCGGTACTGCTCTACCCGTTGCGCCACAAGGGAACGCGTCGCCGCCCATCGCGCCCGGCTAACCTGACCGGCATGGAGACTCTTTCCCTGGCGGACTTCACCAGCTTCGTCCGAGCCAACCCGCTGGGCGTCGTCGCCACCACTGCTCCGAACGGCCACCCCGAAGCGGCTCTGGTCAGCTTCGCGGTCACCCCGGACGGATCGCTGCTGTTCAACGCCCACCACACCACCCGCAAGGTCGCCAACCTCCGCGCCAATCCCCGCGCCGCGGCGGTAATCGGTTGCACTGGCACGATTTCAGTCCAGGTGGAAGGCGAGGCAGTCCTCGAATCCAGCACCGATGCCGCGCAGATTTACCTGGAGCAGTTCCCCGGTTCCCGCGCTCTCGACGAGGCTTTCGCCCTCCTCCGCCTGACCCCGGATTGGCTGCGCTCCTACGACGCCAGCGTCGAACCGGCGCGGGTCAGCGAAGGCGTCCCGGCCTGGCAGTGAGCCGTCGCACCAGCGCAGGCAACGCGACCGCGACCCGCCGCCCCTTGCCGACGACCGCGCGCCGGTTCAGCACGGCGTAATCCATCGCCTCGATCTCGTCCAGGATCCCCTCGTACAACGTGATCGCCGTCCGGACGCACGGCCGAGACTCCGGGCGCAGCAAGGAAATTCCTGCCTCCGCCCGTCGATACACCGCCCGCGTCCGCGAAACCGCCACCGCCAGCGCCGCCCGCACCCGGGGATCCGGCCGGTTGCTCCGTCGCGCCTCCAGCAACACCGCCCGGTCGACCCCGAACGCCGCCAACTCCTCGGTCGGCAAATACAACCGCCCGCGATCCAGATCCTCGCCGACGTCCCGCAGGAAATTGGTCAGCTGAAACGCTTCCCCCAACGCGGCCGCACTCGGCGCGGCTTCCTCCCGCGGCACGACGGTCCCGAACACCGGCAACATCTGCAGCCCGATCACGCAAGCCGAACCGTAGATGTACTCGGCGAGATCGGCGTAAGTCGCGTACTCCGCGACCGTCAGATCCATCCGCATGGAATGCAGGAACGCGTCCACCAGATCCCGGCGGATGTCGTAGCGGCGCACGGTGTCCGCGAGGGCCGCCAGCACCGGATCGACCGGCGCCCGGCCGTCGTAGACCTCGTCGACGAGCCCGGCGACCTTGTCCAGCGCGACCGCCGGATCGGTGCCGGGCTCCGGGTTGTCGACCAGCTCGTCGGCCATCCGCGCGAAGCCGTACAGCGCGTGCGCGGCCGGCCGGGCCCGCGCCGGAAGCAGCCGGGTGGCCAGGAAAAACGTGCGGCCGTGGTGGGCGTTGATGCGCCGGCACCGCGTGTAGGCGGCGCGCAGCGCGGGCTCGGCGATGCCGGCCGCGTCCAGCTCGCTCACCGTCCGGTGATCCTTTCCGCGGCGAGCCGCCCGGAGATCAGCACCGGCGGGATGCCGACGCCCGGCGTCGTCCCGCATCCGGCGAGCACCACGTTTTCCGCTGCCCGCACCAGGTTCGCGGGCCGGAACGGGCCGGTCTGCGGGAAGGTGTGCGCGAGCGAGAACGGCGTCCCGGCGGCCAACCCGCGGGCCGCCCAGTCCGCCGGAGTCAGCTGTTCGTCCACAATGTACTCTTCGCGGAACCCGGTGAGACCGCGCGCTTCCAGCGTGCGCAACAGTTCTTCGCGATAAGCCGGTCCGACGCGCGCCCAGTCGATCGGGCCGGTGTTCAGGTTCGGGGCGGGAGCGAGCACGGAGACGATCTCGCCGCCGTCACCGGCGAGCGTCGGCTCTGTCGCGGTCGGGCGCGTGACCAGCAGCGAAGGATCGCTCATCAGCTTGCCCTCGCGGACGATCTCGGCGAAGGTGCGTTCCCACGCCTGGCCGAAGAAGATCGTGTGGTGGTCCAGTTCCGGCCACGACCGGTCCGCGTGCCCGTGCAGCACGAAGGCCGACGGCGAGTACTTCAACGGCAGCACCCGCCGCGGACGCGCACCGATCAGCCGGTAAGCCGCCGAAAGCTCTGTCGCGAGCACCACGGCGTCACACTCAATACGCTCGCCCGAGCGCGTGCGTACAGCGCGTACGCGGGAAGACACTCGCTCAAGCCACGCAGCTTCCGTGCCGAACCGCAGTTCGGCACCAGCGCGCGTCGCAGCGTCGGACATCGCGCGGGCGATCGCGCCCATGCCGCCGCGCGGGTAGTACACGCCGCCGACGGTGTCCATGTACGCGATGACGCCGTACGCACCGAGCGCACGCATGGGGTCGAGACCTGCGTACAGCGCTTGAAAGGAGAAGAGCCGCCGTACGCGCTCGTCGCGCAAGAAGCTGGCGACGCGCGGCCCTAACCGGCCGAAGCCGCCCAACGCGGCGAGCTTCACCAGTTCCGGCCGGACCAGATCCAGCGGCGAATCGAAGTTCGCGCCGATGAAGTGGTCCTTCTGCGCCGCGTACAGGTCGGTGAGCCACCGGCGCAGCCGCCGGTAACCGTCCGCCTCGGCCGGACCGGCGAACGACCGGATCTCGGCCTCCATCGCCTCGCCGTCGGTGTGCACGGCGAGCGTGCTGCCGTCGGCGAACCGAGCCCGGTACGCCGGATCGAGCCTGGTCAGCGGCACCGTGTCGGCCAGCGAGGCGCCGACCGCGTGCAGGGCTTCGTCGACCAGTTCCGGCATGGTCAGCACGCTGGCCCCGGTGTCGACCGCGTTCGCGCCGAAATCCTGCTGCCCGGCTCGTCCGCCGGGCATCTTCTGCTGTTCCAGCAGTGTCACCCGGCGTCCCGCGCCGAGCAGGTGCAGCGTCGCCGACAGCCCGGCCAGCCCCGCGCCGACGACCACCACGTGGTCGGCGGGCCCGTGCACCGTCCGCATCAGAACTTCCGCTGGGTAGCCAGCCGGATCAGCCCGGCGAGCGCCGACGGGGCGGGCTCGGCCAGGTGCGCGCGGTCGAGCGCGGCGTTCGCGGAGGCAGTCAGCTCGTCGATCTGGCGTTCCACCGCGGCGACCGCGCCGACTGAGGTCAGCGCCTCCCGCACCCGGTCCACCGTGGCGCCGGCCAGGTCGGCGGCCCCGATCGCGTCGGCGATCACCTTCGCCGCGGCGTGGTCGCCCCGCTCGGCGGCCAGCTGCAGGCCGAGCGCCACGAGCAGGGTGCGCTTGCCCTCGCGCAGGTCGTCGCCGGCGGGCTTGCCGGTCACCGACGGGTCGCCGAACACGCCGAGCAGGTCGTCGCGCAGCTGGAACGCCACGCCGACGTCGCCGCCGAACTCCAGCAGGGTGGCGATCAGCTGCTCGTCCGCCCCGGCGAGCGAGGCGCCGAGGTGCAGCGGCCGCTGGACGGTGTACGCGGCGGTCTTGAGCCGGTCGATCCGCAGCGCGGCCTCGGGCGAAGCGTCGCCGACGGCCTGCGTGCGGACGTCGAGGTACTGCCCGGCGAGCACCTCGGTGCGCATCGCGCGCCAGGCCGGCCGGGCCGCCGCGATCGTCTCCGCGGGCAGCGGGGCCTCGGCGAACATGTCGTCGGCCCAGGCCAGCGCCAGGTCGCCCACCAGCACCGCGCTGGCCAGCCCGAACACCGACGGCGAACCGAGCCAGCCGCGTCCGGCGTGCAGTTTCTCGGCGGCCACGTGCACGGTCGGCCTGCCGCGGCGCGAATCGGAGGAGTCGATGAGGTCGTCGTGGATCAGCGCGCACGCCTGGATCAGCTCCAGGCTCGCGACCGCCTGCAGCGCGCCCTCGGCGAGCGGACCGGAAGCCGCGCCGCCCGCGCCGCGCCAGCCCCACCAGGCGAACGTCGGCCGGATCCGCTTGCCGCCGCCCAGCACGAACCCGGACAGCGCCTCGATCCCGGCCGCGACGCTCGGCTCGGTGCGCAGGATCTCGCTCCCCGCCCGGCCGAGGAAATCGGCCAGCGCACGCTCCACGTGCGCGGGCAGGTCGGCGTCGAATCCGGGCGCGTCCATGCCTTCATCCTCCGGGACGCGGGCGGCGCGGGTCACGCCGGGCGCCCCCGGATGTGGCGCACCAGACGCGTTCAGCCGCTCCGGAACGCGTCAGGGCTCGTGCTCGCCGCGAAGTACGCCGCCGCTTCGGCCGGTCCGCGCGGGCGGTAGCCGGGTTCGAGACAGCCCTCGTACCAGTCCTTCGCGAGGTGCCACAACGCGTCGAGGCCGAGCAGTTCGCCCGGACTGTCCACACAGGACTCGGAGCAGTACAGCCGCTGCTTCCCGCGGTCGCGCGCCAGCTGGTCGGGCGGGGCCGGGAAGTACGCGACCTGCGCGCCGGCGGGCGGCCGGTCCCGTCGCACGACCAGCGCGGACGGCTCGCCGCAGCCGGGACAGCGCGTCGCCACCAGCACCTCGGGCTCGCCGGAGACGAGGTGCGGGATGGCGAACGAATCCCAGGCGCATCCGCCCCACCACATGGTGTGCTCGCCCATCACCGCGAACCCGAGCGGGACCGCCGCGAACGGCGCGGCCAAGGCGACGTGCTCGCATTCGTCGAGCCACAGCCATCTCGGGTCGGCCATCCGGTGCAGCGCCTGTTTCGCCACCGCGAGCGACCCGTGCGCGGCGTCGGCCAGCTCGGGCGCGGTGGGCGGACGGCCGCGGGCGGCGAACGCGCGGTAGACGGCCACGCGCACGTCTTCGTCCCAGGCCAGATCGTCTGCACTGCTCATGGGCTCGCCTCCCCGGGAGGGTTCGCCACTGACGGTACGCGCGTGGCCAAGCCCACCCGGCAACTCTGCCGCGCCTCGAGGCGAGCCACTACCATTTCCCTCCATGACGTCGGTGATCGAAAGGCTGCGAGGGGACGGGCCCGCGTTCTCCGTCGAGTTCTTCCCTCCCCGCGACGAGGCCGACGAGGCCGTCCTGTGGAAGGCGATCCGCGAGCTGGAACCGCTGGACCCGGCCTACATGTCGATCACCTACGGCGCGGGCGGTTCGAGCCGCGACGGCACGATCCGCAGCATTGCCCGCGTCGCCACCGAAACCACGCTCTGCCCGATGGCCCACCTGACGGCGGTCGACCATTCGGTGTCCGAACTGCGGAACGTGATCGGCTGGTACGCGGCGGTCGGCGTCCGCAACATCCTCGCGCTGCGCGGCGACCCGCCCGGCGACGTCTACGGCGACTGGGTGCCGCACCCCGAGGGCCTCACCTACGCCGCGGAACTGGTCGCGCTGGTCCGCTCGCTCGGCGACTTCTGCGTCGGCGTCTCGGCGTTCCCGTACGGCCACCCGCGTTCGGCGGACCTGGAATCGGACACGAAACACCTGGTCCGCAAGTTCCGCGCGGGAGCCGATTTCGCGATCGCGCAGCTGTTTTTCGAGGCCGAGGACTTCCTGCGGCTGCGCGACCGGGTCGCCGCCGCGGGCTGCGACGCGCTCGTGCTGCCCGGCATCATGCCGCTGACCACCCTGCGCACGCTGCACACCACGATCAAGCTGTCCGGGGCCCCGGCGTCGCAGCGGCTGCTCGACCGGCTCGAACCGTTCTCCGACGACCCCAAGGCGTTCCGCGCGGCCGGTCTCGACTGGGTCACCGAACTGTGCGAGAAACTGATCGCCGAAGGCGTGCCCGACCTGCACTTCTACACCTTCAACCGGTCCAAGGCGACGCGCGAGGTGGTCACCCGGCTCGGACTGGTGCCCGCCCGCACTTACTGATCCGACCAAAAGCAGGCCGACCCCCACTCGGCAAGTAACCGTTGCTGCGAGGCCATTAGGCCGTGACTGTGGTCGGATTAGCAACGATCGGCACAATACTCCGTGGGCTCGGGGGCACTGCGGCCGGTAGCGTGCCGGACATGGCTTCCACCGAACAGAGCGTTCCGGAGATCTGCGACCGGTACGTCGACGATTACGTGGCCGTGGACCCGGTCGCGGCCACCATGCTCGGCGTCGCGGGCTACGACGACCAGCTGACCGACTATTCGCCCGCGGGCCACGACGCCCGCGCGGACCTGGCGCGGCGCGCGCTGGCCGCGGTGACCGCCGCGGAACCGGCGAACGCGGGGGAGCGGGTCGCGAAGGCCGTGTTCACCGAGCGGATCGGCCTCGAACTGGAGATCCACGACGCGGGTCTCGACGCGGCTTCGCTCAACGTGATCGAGAGCCCGGTGCAGGGCCTGCGCATGGTTTTCGACCTGATGCCGACCGACACCCCGGACGACTGGGCGAACGTCGCGGCCCGGCTGCCGAAGGTGCCCGAGGCGCTCGCCGGCGTCCGCGCGTCGCTGCTGGCCGCGGCCGACAAGGGGCAGGTTTCCGCGCTGCGGCAGGTCTCGAAGGTCGCCGAGCAGTGCGAGACGTGGGCCGGGCTCAAGGACGGCCCCGGTTTCTTCGCCAGCCTGGTCGCCGACGCGGGCGTCGACTCGCTGAAGTCCGACCTGGCCGCCGGTGCGCGGGCCGCGGACGAGGCGTTCGCGGAATTCGCCGGATTCCTGCGCGCCGAACTCGCCCCGAAGGCCCCGGTGAAGGACGCCGTCGGCGAGGAGGTGTACCGGCTGTGGTCGCGCTACTTCATCGGCGCGGAGCTGGACCTGCGCGAGGCGTACGAGTGGGGCTGGCACGAATTCTCGCGCCTCGAAACGGAAATGCGCGCGGTCGCGAACCGGATCAAGCCCGGCTCGACGCCCGCGGAGGCCGCCGCGGTGCTCGACGCCGACCCGCGTTACCGCGTCCAGGGCCGCCCGCAGTTCGAGGCGTGGATGCAGCAGCTGTCCGACGACGCGCTGAAGTCGTTGCGCGGCAAGCACTTCGACATCCCGGACCGGCTGATGGCGCTGGAGTGCAAGATCGCCCCGCCGGGCGGCGGAGTCGGCGCGTACTACACCGGACCGAGCGAGGACTTCAGCCGTCCCGGCCGGATGTGGTGGTCGCTTCCCGCCGACCGCAACGAATTCACGACCTGGCGCGAGGTTTCGACGGTCTACCACGAGGGCGTCCCTGGCCACCACCTGCAGATCGCGACGGCGGTCAACCAGGCCGAGACCCTCACGAAGTACCAGCGGCTGATGACGTTCATCTCGGCGCACGGCGAAGGCTGGGCGCTGTACGCGGAACGCCTCATGGAGGAACTGGGCTACCTCTCCGACGACGGCAACCTGCTCGGCATGCTGTCCGAGCAGCTGTTCCGCGCCGCCCGCGTCGTGGTCGACCTCGGCATGCACCTGGAACTGGAAATCCCGGCGGGCACCGGATTCCACGAGGGGGAGCGCTGGACGCCGGACCTCGGCCTGGAGTTCATGCTGACCCGCACGATCACCGACCAGGCGCACATCCGCGACGAGATCGACCGCTACCTCGGCTGGCCCGGCCAGGCCCCCGCGTACAAGCTGGGCGAACGCCTCTGGCTGGCGGCCCGCGACGAGGCCCGCGCGCGGCAGGGTTCGGCGTTCGACATCAAGCAGTTCCACACGAAGGCCCTGCAGATGGGCGGCATGGGACTGGACACCCTGCGCGAGCAGCTGGCGCAACTGGACTGAGACTGCTTTCCCGGGCCGGTGTTTCTCTGCGCGCACCGGCCCGGCAGTCTTGCCCCTTATGGTGATCGCTCAGCCCATCGCGACGGCCCGGCTCGACCTGCTGCCGCTGTCCGTCTCGCATGCCGAGGAGATGGCCGTCGTCCTCGCGGATCCGGCCCTGCACACGTACATCGGCGGCGCTCCGGACTCGTTGGCGTCTCTTCGTTCGCGGTACCAGCGGATGACCGCGGGCTCGCCCGATCCGGCAGTCTCCTGGCTGAACTGGGTGATCCGGCTGCGCGATTCCGGTCTGGTCGGCACAGTTCAGGCGACGGTGCGCGACGCGGTCGCCGAAATCGCCTGGGTGGTGGGGACTCCGTGGCAAGGCCGCGGCATCGCCACCGAAGCCGCCCGCGGACTGGTCGACTGGCTCGACCAGCAACCGGTCGACGCGATCATCGCCCACATCCATCCGGAGCACCGGGCTTCCGCCGGGGTGGCCGCCGCCGTCGGGCTGGTCGCCACCGACGAGCAGCAGGACGGCGAGATCCGCTGGTGCCGCACGCGACAAACCCGTTGATCGTCTCCGCGTCCTCTGGTTAAGCTCCCGCCCGTGCACCGGATCTTCCTCGTCACCCCACCCCCGCGCGCCTGAGCGGGGTAGTTTTCGCCGCGTGCGCCCGGAACCGGGCCCGCGGCTATCGGGTGCTGCCGTGAACCGGCCAACGCACGCTGCCCCGCGTCGTCGATCTCCGATTCCTTCGACGCAGGAGCCCACTTCTCGATGTCTGTCCTCGCACCTTCGCGCGCCCGCTCGACGGCCGCCCTGGTCATCGCCGGCGTGCTCTGGGGAACCGGCGGCCTGTCCGGCTCGCTTCTCGCCCAGCAAGCCGGCCTGCACCCGCTGGCCGTCGCCACCTACCGCCTGCTCATCGGCGGCGCCGCGAGCGCGGCCTACGTCGCTCTCACCGGCGGATTCAGCCTCCCCGCCAAGCAAACCTGGCGCCGTCTCCTCCTGATCGGCTCCCTCTTCGCCCTCTTCCAAGCGAGCTACTTCGCCGCCGTCGCGCTCAGTTCGGTCAGCGTCGCGACTATGACCACGATCGGTGCGGCACCCGTTGTGCTCACGGTGTTTTCCGCAGTGCGGCAGCGACGCGCACCCCAGCTGTGGACCCTGGTTTCCGTCGGTGGCGCCGTCGCGGGGCTGGTGCTGTTGCGCTGGTCACCGGAGACCGCGACGTCACCCGCCCGACTGGCTGGCGGCCTCGGCTTCGCCCTGCTCGCGGCGACCGGATTCGCCGTGCTCACGCTCGTCACGGCGGAGCCCGTCATGGGCTTGGAACCCTTGGCTACCACCGCCTTCGGCTGCCTGACCGGCGGTTTGCTCCTGACACCCGCCGCGCTGTGGCTAGGCATGGGCCTGCCCGCTCGCGCCGATGTGCTGCTGCTGGCGGTGTACTTCGGCGTCGTCCCGACAGCCGTCGCATACGCCGCGTACTTCCGCGGTCTCGGCGGCGCCCACCCGGTGCTGGGCGCGTTGTCCGCGCTGCTGGAACCGCTTACCGGAACGGCGCTTTCGGTGGTTTTCCTGCATGAACGGCTGAGCGCGTTCGGGTGGGCAGGCGCGGTGCTGCTGGTCGCGGCGCTCGCGGTCGGTTACTGGCGGCCCGAGCCGAGATGACGAGGACAGCAGCTGCGACGGGCGGGCCGTGTTCGCGGAGGCGGCTCCCCGTCGCGGGGTCCTAATCCTGACCTGGCTGCGCTTCGAGCGGCAACGACCGCCCCAGAATCGCGAACGGCCGCGGATCGCCGGTGAACTGGTAGTCGCGCAGGACGTCGACGAACCCCATGCGCCGGTACAGCTTCCACGCCCGGCTCGTCCCCTCCGGCGTGGAGAGCAGGACGTTCGCGCTGGGAACGCCGTCGAGCAGCCGGCGCAGCAGGTCCTCGCCGATCTGCTTGCCCTGGTTCTCCGGGCGCACGTGGATCTCGGTGAGCTCGAAGTAGTCCGCCAGCCAGCGCTCGGCTTCCTCGGTCCCGGAGCGGCGGGTGAGACCGTGCCGGACCTGCTCGTGCCACCACTGCCCGGCGCGGCCCTTGTAGCCGTACGCGATGCCGAGCAGGACGCCGTTGTCGTCGAGGGCGGCCATGCAGCGCCAGCCCTCGCGCAACGCGTGGGTCAGCCACATCGGCGCGCGCTGCTCGGCCGTGCCCTCGGGGTAGCGCATCGCGTTCACGTAGATCGCCAGCGCTTCCGGCAGCCGGGCCCGGAACTCGTCGGCGGAGAGCTGCACGTAGCGGGAGCACCCGGAGGAGGACATGGCGGTCACAGTCGACCATCCTCCCCTTCGCCCGCGAGATCGCCCGGGGTGCCCCCGGTGAGCGTGACGAGCGCGTCAAAGGTCGTCGGGAATACCGATTTCGGATGCCCCGCCGCGGCCCACACCTCGGGATATTCGCGCAACGCCGTGTCCACGAGCGTCACGAGTTTCTCCGGATGCCCGACCGGAGCGACGCCCCCGATCGGCTGCCCGGTGTGCTCCCGGACGAACGCCGCGTCCGCTTTGCCGACCTCCGCGACTCCCGCGAGTTCCGCCAGCCGGGACTCCTTCGCCCGATGCGCCCCCGAGGTGAGGGCGAGCAGCGCGACCTCCGTCCCGTCCGTCGTGCGGGCCCGGAAAACGAGACTGTTCGCGATAGCGCCGACCGGTACGCCGAGCGCCTCCGCGGCCTGCGCGGCAGTGCGCACTTCGGCGGGCAGCACCCGCACTC
Source organism: Streptomyces sp. AA4 (assembly GCF_000158875.1). Lineage (NCBI taxonomy): Bacteria > Bacillati > Actinomycetota > Actinomycetes > Kitasatosporales > Streptomycetaceae > Streptomyces > Streptomyces sp. AA4. The sequence goes on from NZ_GG657746.1 coordinate 1,980,552, forward strand.
CGGCAGCGGCGGCGTGCTGCCCGGCCTCGCCCAGCGCGGCGGTGACCTTGGCGACAGCGGGATGGTCGTGGGTGCTCACCCGGTTATGAGACCACGCCGGTGCTGCCGTGTCCCGCACCACGTGCCCGGATTCCACCGGCGGGGTTGAGCGGACCCGCCGGCGCGGCTACTCTGGAAACAGATCGAACAGACGTTCGATACCGGTGGGAGCGCACCGGCCGGTCCCGGGGTGGGGGAAGCACCTCGGGCCCCCGGCCGGGCCCACCCGAGCAGGAGGAGGGTCGCCATGTCGGTCTCGGTCGGGTCCCCCGCGGACCGTGCCGCCGAGGCACGCCCAGCCCGTCCAGGCACGGCGGGCGAACAGCTGACGTTCGGCGCGCCGATCCAGCGGTCGGCCGGTGCTCCGGCCGTGTCTGGGCTCGCTCCTCAGGAGAGGACTGCGCAACCGTCGGCTCCGGGGGCTGGCTCCGCTGCTTCGGTTCGGTCGTCTGTTCCGACTGGTTCTGCTCAGCCCGGCTTGGATCTGTGGCCCGTCTCGGTGGACAGCTCAGCGTCCGCCGTTTCGGCAGCCCGGCCCGCTGCTGCCAAAACCGGTCCTGCCTCGTCACCCGAACAGGGCAGCAACTCTGCAGCGTCCGCCACTTCGGCGGCTGGCTCTGCTCAGTCTGCTGCTGCCGAGTCTGGCCTCGGTTCGCCGTCCGAGCCAGAAGGCGGGTCGGCTTCGGCAGCCAACTCCGCCCGATCCGCGGCTCCGGCAACCAACCCCGCGCTGCCCTTCGCCTCACAGAACACCCCCGCCGCAGCGCCCCGCCCCACGCCCGAGCCCGAACGCACCCCGGCCCCCCGGCCGACCGTGCACCACGTCCCCGAAAACACCCTGCCCAGCGCCCAACCCCCGAGGCAGGTCGTCCACCGCACCCGAGCGGCGGTCCGGCCCTCCGCCGAACCGTCCGCCCGCCGCTCCGGCGTCCAAGGCCAGCCGCAACTCCCGCTGTCCCTGCGTCCGCCGGCCCCTCCCGAGGCGGTCACCCTCCTCGCCCAGGCCAACCGCGGACTCGACCACGCGGAGAACGAACGAGACCCAGCCGAACGCTTCATCGGCGCCTACCTCGCCGCCCTGCGCGGGGCGGGCGCGGTGCTCGCCGTCCGGGGCCGTCCGCGCCGGGGGCGGGGCCGTCCGGCCAGCGGCTGGGTGCTGCTCGACGCCGTCGCCCCCGAATTGCGCGAGTGGTCGGCGTTCTTCGCCGACCACTCGGAAACCCGGGCCGCCGCCGAGGCCGGCATCAGCGGCCGCGTCACCGCCGAACTGGCCGCGGGCCTGCTGCAGGCCACCGCCCAGTTCCTCGAACTCGTCCGCCGGGTCGTGCACGGCCTGCCGATGTCCGGGGAAGCCCATGTCGCGTGAACTCGGCACGGTCGACCACGTCCGGCTGCTCGAGGCATTCTCCGTGGAGGCGCGGCTGCTGGGGGAGGTGGCGCACTCGGCGTCGCCCGATTCGCCGGTGCCCACCGCCCCCGGCTGGACGCTGAACGAGCTGCTCAAACACGTCGGTTCCGTGTACTGGCAGGCGCTGGGCTGGATCCGCGAAGGCCACCGCCCCGAGCTGTGGCGCGAACCGCTGCCCGGCCAGCCGGTGGCCGATTTCTGCTCGGCCGCCCGCCTCGAACTCGAAGCCGAACTCGCCGCCCACGACCCGGCCACCCGCGCCGCCACCTGGTGGGCAGCCGATCCGACGCACGGTTTCTGGCGCCGGCGCATGCTCCACGAAACCCTCGTGCACCGGGTGGACGCCGAAAACGCGGCCGGAATCGGCGATTCGACCGTGCCCGACGACCTGGCCGCCGACGGCGTCGACGAGGCCCTCACCCTCTACTTCGGACACAAGCTCACCACGATGGGCATCTCGGGAACCCGAAACGGCACAGTCGGTTTCCACACCGGCGGCCACAGCTGGATCGCGCGAGCGGGCCCCGGCGAGACAGAGGCCTGGCGCTGCTCTCCCCGGGAAGCCGACGCCGCGGACGCGATCGTCTCCGGCCCGCCCGCGAACGTCTACCTCTGGCTGTGGGGAAGAGTCCCGGTGACCATGGTCCACACCGACGGAGACCACGAGCTGTCCGCCCAAGCCTGGGCCTTGCTGCGACTGGGCCACCCGATAGCGTCCGAGAACCGAAAGCGGGGAAGCTTCCCGGTTCGACGCTGTCCACCGACCACCGTGGCGATCCGGCTGTGCCGGCAAGCGCGATACCCCCGCGCTTGCCGGCACGGTTCTTTCCCCGTCCCGCTGCGCCGCCGTCCGCCGTTTTTGTCGGCCCTGCCCGCTACCGTGGCGACATGGCAACACGTCTGGCCAATCTGGTCGCCGCCGCCGAAGAACCAGCACGCCTGGCCCGCTTCTGGTCCGACCTCCTAGGCTGGCGCCTCACCGCGGAATCCCCAGCCGAAGCCACCGTCCAACCGTCCCCCGACGACGGCTGCGACCTCACCCTGGTCTTCACCGCGACCTCCCGCCCGAAGACCGGCAAAAACCGTCTCCACCTGGACCTCTCCAGCACTTCCGGCGAAAACCAGCGCGAAACGGTCTCCCGAGCCGTTTCCTTAGGCGCGCGCCCCATCGACATCGGCCAGCGAAACGTCCCGTGGATCGTTCTGGCCGACCCCGAAGACAACGAGTTCTGCGTACTTGAACCCCGCGAGGAATACGCCGATTCCGGTGCCATCGCGGCAATCGTCGTCGACGCACAGGACCCCGCGCGCCTGGCCCGCTTCTGGTCCCCGCTCGCCGCGTGGCCGATCACCGCCGACGAACCCGCCATCACCACCCTGCGCAACCCCGCCGGCCGCGGCCCCACCCTCGAATTCCTGCGCGGGCACACCCCAAAACACGGCAAAAACCGTCTCCCCCTGGACCTCCGCGGCGACCACCCGGACGAAACCGGCCGCTTCCAAGCCGCCGGCGCCCGCTTGACCGGTCCCGCTCGGCCCCACGCCCTTCAACTCGAATTCACCGACCCGGAAGACAACGAATTCCGTCTCCTCAGCCCAGGATGACCCTCGCGACTGTTTCCCGCAGATCACACATTTCCGACCGCACTCTGACACACCCGAAACATCACAAGACACCTGCGGTTACGTGCGTCGGGAACGGTAAGTCCCATGGACATGACCTCGACGCCCCGCAGCCCCTTCGCCAACGCCCGCGCCGATGAGCCAGCGCACCTCCCGCACGCTCGCCCCGCGCAAAACCCCCAGCACCCCAACGAAAGCCGCCCCCAAGTCCACGCCTGGCGAGTACGCGTACGTTCCGACGACCACCCCGGCACCCTGGCCCGCTTCGCCATCCGCCTCGCCGACCTTGAATGCAGCATCCTCGGCCTGACCAGGCACCCAGCCCCCGGCGGCGTCCTGGACGAATTCGTGCTGCGCCCAGCCGCTGGTTTGCCCCCGCACCTCCTGATAGACGCCCTCCGCGACGAAGGCGGCGATTGCCTGGGGATGACCGAAACCACCATCCCCGACCTCCTCGCCCCGGCCGTCCCCGCACTCACCGCCGAGGAGCCCATCGCCGAAGCCGTCGCACGAGAACTCCTCGCCCCGATCACGGCCCCACCAGACCCCACCGCCACCGATCCCCGAAGACTCCCTGCCCCGGCAGCGACCGCAGGCCCCTCTTCACAGCCACTCGACGCCCCGTCCGCCGCTGGCGAAGAAACAACCGCTGAACCTGCTGCTGAGCAACGCGGCCTTGCGTTCCTCGACAAGGACGAGACGTGCCCCGAGTCTCCCGCGCGCGAACTGCATTCGGCAGCCATTGGCCTGGAGGCTGCGTCTGGAGCCGATGCCGGGCAACACCGTGCCCCCGCGCCCCCTGTCACGGGGGAATTGTGCGTCGGCGCCGACCTTCGGAAGTCGCCTGCCGCTACGGAGTACCTGCTCACTGCTGACCACAGCGTCGCTTCTGGCACCGAGGAACGCAATGTTCTGGGCACCACCGCGCTCCCCGCGCCAGGGACGTCGCACGGAGCGGCCGATCCTCAGGAATTACGCGCCCCCGCAGCAACTGTCAGCGCCTCGGCGCGCGAGACGGTCGCTGAAGCCACGGTTCGCGGGCTTCGCGCCCCCGCAGCAACTGTCAGTGCCTCGGCGTGCGAGACGGTCGCTGAAGCCACGGTTCGCGGGCTTCGCGCACCCGCAGCAACTGTCAGCGCCTCGACGCGCGAGACGGTCGCTGAAGCCACCGTTCGCGGGCTTCGCGATCCTGCCGCGACAGCGCTCGTCGCCGCTCGGCGGGCGATCGCCGATCCGGGTTGCCGTGCTCCGATGCTGCGGACGGTCCTGTCCGCAGACCTCGTGACGCTCGTCCCGATCTGCGAGGCCAACCCGGGGCGCACAGAGGGCGGGCACCGCGCGGTTTTCCCCTTCGGAGACGGGCAGGCGTTCGTCGCCCGGCGGCGGTGGGTGGCGTTCGCGGAACCCGAGCTGGCCCAGGCCTCGGCATTCCTGGAACTGCTCGCCGCAGCGGAGCAGAACCTGGCCGGTCCGGTACTGCTCGACCGCCCAGACGGAGCGGCGGTCGTTCTGCGCGTCGGCACTCCACGGGACACCGACGCGATCGGCGCGGTGCATCTTCGCTGTTCGGCTAAGACGTTGTTCAACCGCTACCACACTGGCCTGCGCTCGGTTCCGCGCAAATGGCTGCACCGCTTGCTCATGCCGCCGCGCGGAACCAGCTTGCTCGCGGTGTGCGGCCACGACGTGATCGGGTTCGGACAGCTGATTTCTCAGCTCGACGGCACCGCCGAGGTGTCGCTTCTCGTCGAGGAT
>NZ_GG657746.1:1985476-2217323 GCF_000158875.1 Streptomyces sp. AA4
TCGCCCTCGCCGAAGCCGGCGGGACCACGGAACTGACCGCGGTCCGGCTTCCGAGCAACGACGCCATGGTCCGGACCGCAGTCCGCGCCGGACTGCAGGTCGAAACCAGCCCGGACGACAGCACGGTGCTTCGGCTCGTCGTCCCCGGGACGTCGCGGACGGTCAGCGGTTCCAGAACCAGTCTTTGCCCCGCGCCTCGCGCAGCGCCTGCTTCTTCCGGTCGGGAGTGAGCCGGTCGAGGTAGAGCTTTCCGTCGAGGTGGTCGGTTTCGTGCTGGAGACACTGCGCCAGCACGTCGACGCCCTCGACCTCGATCGGCTCGTTCCGCAGGTCGACGCCCCGCACGACGGCGTGCTTCGCGCGAACGGTCGGGAACCACAGTTCCGGCACGGACAGGCAGCCCTCGCCGATTTCGTGCGTTTCCTCGGACAGGTGGACGATCTCCGGGTTGATCACGTACCCGGTCAGGCCGCCGACGTCGTAGCTGAACACCCGCAGCCCGACCCCGATCTGCGGCGCGGCGAGCCCGGCCCGGCCCTCCGGCTGCACGCTGTCGAGGAGGTCCTTCACCAGCGCCTCGATCTTGCTGTCGAACGTGGTCACCGGGTCGCACACGGACTTGAGCACCGGGTCACCGAAGTAGCGCAGCTCGCGCATCGCCATGATCGAACGTCCTTTTGTCCACCGAGGGGCCGGGAGAAGTCTAGTGACGCCACCTGCTTCCCTGACGCGGGTCCACCGAGCACGCCCACGTGCCGCCCGACCGAGCCCGTTCACGCCGCCTGGCAGAGCCCGGCCGTTCGCCGCCCGACCGAGTCCGCCCACGCCGCTTGGCAGTGCCCGCTCGTTCGCCGCCCGATCGAGCCCGTTCGCGCCGCTTGGCAGTGCCCGCTCGCCCGCCGCTTGGCAGTGCCCGCTCGCCCGCCGCCTGGCATTGCCCGCGTGCTCGCCACCCCGGCAGAGCCTGCCGGACCTGCCCGCGTCCGCGACCTGGCCAGCCGCCGCCCCGGAAACGTCAAGCTCTCAAACGGAGTCCCTTCGGAGTCGCGCGGAAACCGGCTTCTTGCAGGATCTCGGCCAGCTCCGAGGTCAGCGCGTGCTCGCCGTCCGCGCGCTGGACGGCCAACTGCCCCAGCCAGCCTTCTCGGACCGCGGTCGACAACGCAGCCGCGGCGGCTTGCAGCGAGCCGCGTTCCTCGGTGAAGCTCAGCAACGAGCGGCCGCCGCGTTCCACGTACAGGGCCGGTACTCCGTCGACCAGCACCGCCAGCGCCCCGGCTTTGCGCGCCGGACGGTGTTTCGTGTCGCCGGTCGCGGCGGGCCAAGACAGCGCCGCACCGTACGGCTGTGCTGGGTCCGCGGCGGCGAGCACTACAGCACGAGCGTTGTCGTTTCGGGCCGCTGAGGCGGGTGCGGTGCTGGAGAGGGCACGCAGCCGGTCGACCGCGCCTTTCGCCGCGAACTGTGCGGCACCGAGACCTTCGACGACATAGCCGCGGATGACCTGTCCGGTGTCTTCCATGCCGCGCAACACCTTGTAGATCCCGGAAAACCCGCCGGTGACCCGCTCGGTGTCGAGCGCGCCCCGGGTGAGGACACCGTGCCGTTCCAGGAACGCCTCGGTGCGGGCATGCGCACGCCGCGTCGGGTCGGCCTCCCGCGGCGGCGTCAGCGCCCACCGGCCAGCTATGGTCGGCGGCCCGGTACGCGACGGCATTGCCGGACGCCCGGCGCGCATGCGGGCATATCGGCCGCGTGGCGCTTGCCGTCGCGGTTTGTGCGCGCCGTGGCCAGCGACCTGTGCGCGCAATGGAGCGAGCGTGTCGCCGGTGACCAGCCCGGCCCACACCAGATCCCACAGCGCGGCCACGACAGCGCCGTCGTCTGGCGGCTGCTCCAGACCGGGCGTGACCCGGTCGACGAGCTGCCGGAAGAACAACGCCCCGCCTTCCAGCGCCGTCACGATCGCGTCGTGCAGCGGACTGGACGGCGGATTCTCCTCGACCTCGGGCAGCAGCAGATCCGCGACGTCGGACGGAGCGAGCGCCACCCATCCGTCGCCGCCGGAGAGCGAACCGCAGCCCGCCCAGGTGACCTCGCCCGCGGTGGTGAGTTCGTCGAGCAGCGCGGGGGAGTAGCCCGGCAACCGGCTCGGCAGGATCAGCGACTCGACCGCGCTCGCCGGCAATGGCGCACCCGCAAGCTGTTCGACGACCGACAGCACGTCGTCGGCCGTCGGTGCGGACCGCAGTCGCGCACCGATTCCGTGCCACGCGGGCAAGAACCGGCCCAGCGCCGCCGGTTCCACGGGCTCGACCTCTGCCCGCAGCCGAGCGAGCGACGCCCGCCGCAACCGCCGCAGTACGGCCGCGTCGCAGTATTCGACGCCGACGCCATGAGTTTCCGGATGTCCGACCGGACTCAGCTCGCCGCGGACCAGCCTGCCTTCGCCAGTAAGCCGGTCGAGCATGCCGGTGACGACGGCCGACCCCAGTCCGAACCGGTCTGCCGCAGCCGTCGCGGAGAACGGACCGCGGGTCCGCGCGTAGCGGCCGAGCAGGTCGCCCAGCGGATCCGCCACCGGCTCGGTGAACGCCTCGGGCACGCCGACCGGAAGCGCGACGCCCAGCGCGTCCCGCACCCGTCCGGCGTCCTCGATGGCCAGGTAGCGCTCCTCGCCGCCGATCCGCACCTGGATCGCCCGCCGCGCCGAGGCGAGTTCTTCCAGCCATTCCGGCTGAATCCCTCGTTCCGCGGCTTCCGCGACGGACAGATCGCCGAGGAACCGCAGCAGGTCGGCCGCGTCCTCCGCCGACCGGGCGTGCCGGTCCGGATCGAGCCGTTGGAGCGACCGTTCGACCTCGGCGACCGCCTCGGGATCGAGCAGCTCGCGAATCGCCTCGGTGCCCAGCAATTCGGCCAGCAGCGCGGAATCCAGTGACAGAGCCGCCGCCCGCCGCTCGGCCAGCGGAGCGTCCGTCTCGTACAGGAACATCCCGACGTAACCGAACAACAGGCTGCGTGCGAACGGCGACGCAGCCGGCGTCTCCACCTCGACCAACCGCACCTTGCGCGCCCGGACGTCGGACATCAACTCCCGCAGACCGCCGACGTCGTAGACGTCCTGCAGCACCTCGCGCATCGCCTCCAGCACGACCGGGAATCGCTCGTACTTCGCCGCGACCGACAACAGTTGCGACGCCCGTTGCCGTTGCTGCCACAACGGTGTGCGCCGCCGTGGATCCCGGCGCGGCAGCAGCAGCGAGCGTGCCGCACACTCGCGGAACCGCGCCGCGAAGACCGCCGAGCCGCCGACCTCCGCCACGATCAGCTGCTCGACCTCCTCCGGATCCAGCAGGACGTCGTCGGCGGTGATGGTGACCTCGCCGCCGTCGGCATCGAGCGCGTCGGGCAGCCGCAGCACGATGCCGTCGTCGGAGTGCGCCACCTGGGCGTCGACGCCGCGGTTTTCCCGCAGCCGCGCGGCGATCGCGAGCGCCCACGGCGCGTTCACCTGCGCGCCGAACGGCGAGTGCAGCACGATCCGCCAGTCGCCCAGTTCGTCGCGGTAGCGCTCGAGCAGGATGACGCGGTCGTTGGGCACGTGCCGGGTCGCCGACTTCTGCTCTTCCAGATAGGCCAGCAGGTTGTCGCAGGCACGCTGGTCGAGGCCGGCCGCGGCGGCCCGGTCCCGTGCCGCCGCGGTGTCCGAAGTGGACAGTTCGCGGACGAACGCGCCGAGCGCCCGCCCCAGTTCCAGCGGACGTCCCGCCGCGTCGCCCTTCCAGAACGGCATCCGGGCGGGCTGGCCGGGAGCGGGCACGACGATCACCCGGTCATGGGTGATGTCGGTGATCCGCCACGACGAGGTGCCGAGCAGGATCGTGTCGCCGACCCGCGATTCGTACACCATCTCCTCGTCGAACTCGCCCACGCGCGAGCCGGGTTTGCCCTCGTCGCCGGGCGTCATCACGGTGAACAGCCCGCGGTCGGGGATGGTGCCGCCGGACGTGACCGCCAGCCGCTGCGAACCGGGCCGTCCGCGCAGTTCGCCGCCCACCCGGTCCCACGTGATGCGCGCCCGCAGCTCGCCGAACTCCTCGCTCGGGTAGCGGCCGGCGAGCATGTCGAGCACCGCGTGCAGCGCGTCGTCCGGCAGCGAGCTGAACGGAGCCGCCCGCCGCACGAGCGCCGCCACCTCCGGCACCGTCCACGGCTCGAGCGCCACCATCGCCACGATGTGCTGGGCCAGCACGTCGAGCGGGTTGCGCGGGTACCGCACCGCCTCGATCGCCCCGCTCGCCATCCGTTCCGCGACGACCGCGCACGACACCAGGTCGCCGCGGAACTTCGGGAACATCACGCCGGAGGAGACCGCACCGACCTGGTGCCCGGCCCGGCCGACGCGCTGCAGCCCGGACGCCACCGTGGGCGGAGCCTCGATCTGCACGACCAGGTCCACCGCGCCCATGTCGATGCCGAGTTCGAGCGACGACGTGGCCACCACGCACGGCAGCCGCCCGGACTTCAGTTCCTCCTCGACATGGGTGCGCTGCTCGCGGGACATCGACCCGTGGTGCGCCCGGGCGATGACCGGCTCCGCACCCGTCGTGACGCCGGACTGCCCGACCGCCTCGGCCGGGAACGTGTCGCTCCCGGACAGACCGGTCTGCTCGGACGCGAGTTCGTTCAGCCGCGCGGTGAGCCGTTCGGTGAGCCGCCGCGAGTTGCCGAACACGATGGTGGAGCGGTGCGCGCGGATCAGCTCCAGCACCCGTTCCTCGACCGCCGGCCAGATCGACGGCCGCTGCACCGCCGCCCCGGCCACTTCTTCCTGGGTGCCGATCCCGCCCTCCGACGGCAATTGCGACAGCGACGTGAGGTCGTCGAGCCGCTCCATCGGCGACGGCGCCGGACCGTCGAGGTTCGCCATGTCCTCGACGGGCACCTCCACCCGCACCTGGATCGTCTTCGCCAGCTTCGGCTGCACGACGGTGACCGGACGCCCGCCGGCGAGGAACGCGCTCACCTCGTCGATCGGGCGCACGGTGGCCGACAATCCGATGCGCTGGGCCGGTTTGGGCAACAGCGCGTCGAGCCGTTCCAGCGACAACGCCAGGTGCGCGCCGCGTTTGCCGCCCGCGACGGCGTGCACCTCGTCGACGATCACCGTCTCCACGCCCTTCAACGATTCCCGCGCCGAGGACGTGAGAAGGAGAAACAGCGACTCCGGCGTGGTGACCAGCACGTCCGGCGGGGTTTTCCCGAACGACCGGCGCTCCGCCGCCGTGGTGTCGCCGGTGCGCATGCCGACCTCGATCTCCGGCGCGGGCAGGCCCAGCCGGTGCGCGGCCTGGGAGATGCCCGCCAGCGGCGCGCGCAGGTTGCGCTGCACGTCGACCGCCAGCGCCTTCAGCGGCGAGACGTACAGGATCCGGCACCGCTCGCGCGGGTTCGCCGGCGGCGGTTCCGCCGCCAGCCGGTCCAGTGCCCACAGGAACGCGGACAGCGTCTTGCCGGACCCGGTGGGCGCCACGACCAGGGCGTGCTGCCCGGCGTGTGCGGCCCGCCAGGCCCCTTCCTGCGCGGCCGTCGGGGCGGCGAAGGCTCCGGCGAACCAGGTGCTGGTCGCCGGGGAGAAGAGGTCGAGGACGTTGTTTGCCACGGGATCCATCATGCGCGGCGCCCCCGACAATTTCCGGGGCCTCGGCAGAGCGGTCCGGTCCGGATCCCCTCGTGTGGGTGACCGGTCGGCTTAGATCGCGTACTTCCACACGGTCAGCGAATAGGCCGAATACCAGGCCCCGACCAGCACGAACACGGTCGCCGCGGCGATCATCGTCGACTTCTTGCGCCCGGCCAGCCCCATCGCGACGGGAAGCAGGAGCGCGAAGTCGGGAAGGACGAACCGCGACTTCAGCGCGGGCAGCCCGGCACTGCACAGGACCAGCACCACGACACCCACCGCGTAGGCGGCCAACGGCCACGGCATCCGGCGGCCAGTGACGGAGATGACCGCGAGCGCGATCGCTGCGAGCATCACGAGAACGACAAGCGTCTCCCACGCGTTTCCCGAGGTGAAAAGCGTCTGCGTGATCCACTTCCAGGCTTCGCCGCCGGCGTCGAAACGCGTGTTCCAGCCGCGAAGTTCGACGTCCTGCCAACCGGTCAAGCTGCCGGTCTGCACCGCGACGAATCCCCAGTACCCGAGCAGGCCGAGCGGCGCGACGAAGACGCACACGAGCGCGTTCCCCCGCTGTCGGTTCCGCCACCCGTCGACGGCCGCGGCGACCACCACGACAGCCACCAGCACACACGCAGTGGACCGGGTGAGCCCGGCGAACAGCGTCGCGGTCGCAGCGAGGTACCAGCGGCGTTCGAGCACGCCGACCAGCGCCCACGCGGCGAGCGCGGTGAAGAGCGCCTCGGTCATCACCATGCTTTCGGCGATCGCCATCGGCGCAGCGCCCCACAACACCGCGAGCAGCAACCCCGCCCGATGACTGTGGACGTGTCGGCCGATCCGGTACATCGCCGTCGCCGCCGCGATTCCGGCGAGCGTCGACAGCAGGATGCCTGCCCCGAAGTACGTCACTCCGGGCAGCTTCTCGAGCAGCCCGGTCAAGGCCGGATAGAGCGGGAAGTAGCCGTACGACGCGTCGGGATACGGCAGCCCGGCAGCGTCGAGCGGATTGCTCACGCCGGTGTAGTTGTGCTCCGCGATCTGCAGGTACCACCAGCCGTCCCAGGACTGCAGCCGGTCTCCCAGCGGCAGGTCCCGGGGAGCGGCCATGGCGGCGAGCGCGCCGAGGCCGACCAGTCGCACCACGAGGTACAGCACCGCCGCGTGCACGTAGCCGGAACGGCTCCACTTGCCCGCCGCGACCCGCAAGGAGTGCGCCGGACCGTCCGCGTCGGTCTGTCCGAACTGGTCTCGGCGGGTCTTGTCCGCTAGCTCTGTCATTGCCTCCCCGTCCTCGGAAGACGAGACGTTCCGTCGCTTCCCGGGGTTGCGTGCGTCGCGAGTTTCGCGGGTCCGCACGCACGGTGACCGGGCACGTGGCAGCATCTCCGCCAGCGCTGCTTGAGTCGAGGGGAATTTACTGTGCGGATCCTGTCGGTGGACCTGGGGACGTCGAACACCGTTGCCGTCCTTTCCGCGCACGGCAGGCCGCCCCGCGTCGTAGAGGTCGACGGGTCGGCCAACATGCCCTCCGCGGTGTTCGCCGGGGAAGACGGCACGCTCATGGTCGGCCGGGACGCCGAACGTCGTGCGCGGCTCGACCCGACCCGGTTCGAGCCCAACCCTAAACGGCGCATCGACGAGCAGACACTGCTGCTCGGCACAGATGTCGTGCCGGTCAACGAAGCGCTCGCCGCGATCCTGCGCCGCGTGCTCGACGAGACCACGCGCCAGCTCGGCGGCGAACAGCCGGACGAGGTCCGGCTCACGCACCCCGCGCAGTGGGGTCCGGTGCGCCGCAACGTACTGCTGAGCGCGGCGCGACTCGCCGGCATCCGCGGAAACGTAGTCCTCGTGCCGGAGCCGGTCGCTGCCGCGGCGCACTTCGCGTCGTTCCCGGAGCGTGCGTTGGCTCCAGGGCAGGCTCTCGCGGTGTACGACCTCGGCGCGGGCACCTTCGACGTCGCAGTCGTCGGCGCGAACCAGAACGGCTACACAGTGCTCGCCGAAGACGGTCTGCCCGACCTCGGCGGCCTCGACGTCGACCAGGCGCTGATGGTCCACGTAGGACGTGAGGTGTCGCACTCGGACCCGCAGCGCTGGCAGCGGTTGCTTCGGCCCGAGTCCACTGCGGATCGGCGTACGCGACGCGCGCTGCAAGAAGACGTGAAGGCTGCGAAGGAGGCACTGTCTCGGCATCCGCAGACAGAGGTGCCGATGCCGGAGCCGTTCAAGGACGTGCTCGTCACGCGCGGAGAGCTCGAAGGCTTGGTGCGTCCGGCAATGCTGCGCAGCGTCGAGCTGCTTTCGCGGACGCTGCGTTCCGCCGGGCTGAGCTCGGATCGTCTCGCCGGCATCTACCTCGTCGGCGGTTCGAGCCGGTTGCCGCTGGTCGGGTCGATGATCGCGGAGAAGCTCGGCGTCGTCCCCACGAGTCTCGACCAGCCGGAGACGGCCGTCGCGCTAGGTGCACAGCACGTCGCGAAAGACGGACTGTCGATGCGTACGCAGAACGTCGAGGGCCAGGTGGCGTCAGGTGCGCCGTACGCGCCTCCTGCTGCGCCACAGGGCAACTACTCGGCGTACTCGCCGACGCAGCCACAGCCGATGCCGCCGTTCCAGTCTTCGCCGGCACCGTCGAACTTCCCGACGTACACGCCCGCTAAGCCGGAGAAGAAGAACCGCACCAAACTGTGGATCGGCATCGCAGCGGCTGTCGTCGTCGTGCTCGCGGCTGGCTTGACGGTGTTCTTCACAACAAAGGGCTCGTCGGTGACGACGTACACCGCCGAGGAGTGCCGTACGCCAGGGCAAGCCGACTCCTCCGGCATGACCGGCTGCATGCGTCAGCTGGCCGGCAAGGTCGCGGAGAACGGCGGCTGTGCGCCCGGCATGGGCAACGGTCCCGCCGCTCCAGCGAAGAGCCTAGGGGCCGCGTCGACGTGCGCCGCGCCGGGACGCGCGGGCACTCAGGTGACGTACGTGCAGGGACAGTCGACAGCGGAGCTGAAGCAGTACACCGACGGACTGCTGTCCTCCGCGGGCGGCGACCGCACCGAAGCGGACTGGAAGGGCAACGCTCTCGAAGGGCACTACGCGGCCGCGGCCGGGCAGTCGTCGGCGGTTCTCGTGTTCACCGTGAAGGACCGGCCCCTCGTCGGATTCCTCTATCAGGTGAATTCCGGCGGGCAGGCGGCCACGCCGGGCGCGCTGGCCGACTACTTCGAACAGAACGTCCAGCCGGGGGAGTGATCCCGGCCGGAGCCGGGAAAGCTAGCATTCGCCCGATGCGTATCACGGTGTTCCGACGGCTGATGGCCGAGGAGTTCGGGTCCGGACGCGCCGAGATGCTCGCCAAGGACCACGTGTTCAGCGGGCTCGGCGGGCGCACGGTCGAAGAGGCGCTGAGCGCGGGAACGCCGGCCAAGGAGATCTGGCGAGCGGTCTGCGTCGAGTTCGAGGTGCCGCCGGAACGGCGCTGACCTGGGGTTTGCCGGTTCCGGTCGCCGCGAAGGGCGAAAACCGCGGCGGATGGGCGTGTCGCCGCGAGCCTCGAACACCTGTTCGTCTATGGTGTTGTGCACAACGGGGCCAGCGATCCACAGATCGGTCGCCGCGCCTGGAATTGTCGGTCCCTCCCCGTAGCGTCGGACCGGACAGGGTTTGACCGCCGGACAAGCCCGACTGGACAACCGAACACACACAGGCCCCAACCAGCGAGGTGGACTTCCATGCCAGCAGCACCCGACAAGGACAAGGCGCTCGAGCTCGCCCTTGCGCAGATCGACAAGCAGTACGGCAAGGGCTCGGTGATGCGCCTCGGCGAGGAGTCCCGGCCTCCCATCGCCGTGATCCCCACCGGCGCGATCGCCCTCGACGTCGCGCTCGGCATCGGCGGCCTGCCGCGCGGCCGGGTCGTCGAGATCTACGGACCGGAATCCTCCGGTAAGACCACGGTCGCCCTGCACGCGGTGGCCAACGCCCAGCGCAACGGCGGCATCGCGGCCTTCATCGACGCGGAGCACGCGCTCGACCCGGAGTACGCGAAGCGGCTCGGCGTCGACACCGACGCGCTGCTCGTGTCCCAGCCGGACACCGGCGAGCAGGCGCTCGAGATCGCGGACATGCTGATCCGCTCGGGCGCGCTCGACATCCTGGTCATCGACTCCGTCGCGGCCCTCGTGCCGCGCGCGGAAATCGAGGGCGAGATGGGCGATTCGCACGTCGGCCTCCAGGCCCGCCTGATGAGCCAGGCGCTGCGGAAGATCACCGGTGCGCTGTCGAACTCCGGCACCACCGCGATCTTCATCAACCAGCTGCGCGAGAAGGTCGGTGTCATGTTCGGCTCGCCGGAGACCACCACCGGTGGCAAGGCGCTGAAGTTCTACGCGTCGGTCCGGCTCGACGTGCGCCGCATCGAGACGCTCAAGGACGGCGGCGAGCCGGTCGGCAACCGCACCCGCGTGAAGGTCGTCAAGAACAAGGTGGCCCCGCCCTTCAAGCAGGCCGAGTTCGACATCCTCTACGGCATGGGCGTCTCGCGCGAGGGCTCGCTCATCGACATGGGCGTCGACCAGGGCATCCTGCGCAAGTCGGGCGCCTGGTACACGTACGAGGGCGACCAGCTCGGCCAGGGCAAGGAAAACGCCCGCCGCTTCCTGCGCGACAACCCGGACATCGCCAACGAGATCGAGAAGCGCATCAAGGAGAAGCTCGGCATCGGCCCGCAGGTCGACGCCGAAGCCGAGGCAGTGCCCGCGCCGGTCGACTTCTGATCCGGGGAGGGGAGGGGATCGGCAGGTTCCCTCCCCGGTGCTCGGGTCGGACACCGGTCCACCGCTGAACCCGGGGCGGTCTTCCGCGACGGCCTCGCCGGGGTGGCGGTGTTCCGGTTTGTGTCGGAGCCTTTCTCGTCCTGCGCGGAGGGCTTCCCGGCAGGTGGGCGGGCGTGGTTCAGCAGCGAGCGAATCGCGGACGGGTCGGCCGCGCGGTGCGCGGGGTCGGTCCGAGGCCGCGTCCGCGGCGGCTGGCAGAGGTTGGCGATGGTTGCCGGTCCGAGCCAGTGCGAGTTCGGCGACTGTCGTCCGCCGGGATTCGCGCCGGTGTCGGGCTGTGGTGCCGGGCGGCGGAAACGGGTGACGAGGTGACGGTGCCGTCGTCCGAGGACGGTGCCGGGAAGAGGAGTGCGTTCGTGGCCAGGGTGCCGAAGGTCGAGCCGGCGGAGTTGCCTCCGGAGGAGCGGGCCAAGAAGGCCAAGGAGATCTGCTTCGACCTCCTCGCCGCCCGGCCGCGGACGGTCGACGAGCTGCGGCAGGCGTTGCAGCGCAAGGGTTTCGACAGCGAGACCGTCGAAACCCTGCTCGGCAAGCTCGACCGCGCCGGTCTCGTCAACGACGCCGAGTTCGCCGAAACCTGGGTCCGCAACCGGCACGCGAACCAAGGGCTGTCGCGTACGGCGCTGGTCGCGGAGTTGCGGCGCAAGGGGGTCGACGGGGAGATCGCGGCGCAAGCGGCGGAGGAAGTCGACCGGGAGTCCGAGGAGCAGCGGGCTCGCGAATTGGTGCGGAAGCGGCTCGGGTCGCTCGGGAACGTCGACGAGCAGACCGCGATCCGGCGGCTGCTCGGGTTCCTCGCGCGGAAGGGCTATCCGCAAGGCATGGCGTACACGGTGATCCGCGAGGAGCTTCGCGAGTTCGGGGCGGAATCCAGCATGCTGGACGACGTGACGATCGACTGACCGCTCTACGACACCAAGAAACCCGCCACCTCCAGCCCGGAGGCGACGGGTTTCCGGAGCGGCTCAGCGCAGCGCGGCGGCTTCGGCAGCCAGCTTCTCGACCGCGGCGAAGTCCTTGGCCGCCAGCAGCTTCGCGGGCGTCAGCCACGAACCGCCGACGCAGCCGACGTTCGGCAGCGCCAGATACGACGGGGCCGACGACAGCGTGATCCCGCCGGTCGGGCAGAACTGCAGCTGCGGCAGGGGTCCGGCGATCGACTTCAGGAACGCCGCGCCCCCGCTGGCCTCCGCCGGGAAGAACTTCAGCGCGGTGAGCCCGCGTTCGGCCAGCCGCATCGCCTCCGACACCGTGCTCGCGCCCGGCAGGAACGGCAGCCCGGTGGCGAACGCGGCGTCCAGCACCGCGTCCGTGCAGCCCGGCGTCACCAGGAACTTCGCGCCCGCGTCAGCGGCCTGCTTCGCCTGCTCCGGCGACGTCACCGTGCCGACGCCCACGACGATGTCCGGCACCTCCGCGGCCACCCGCTCGATCGCGGACAGCGCGACCGGCGTGCGCAGCGTCAGCTCGATCACCCCGATCCCGCCGGCGAGCAGGGCGCGGGCCGTCGGCACCGCGTCGTCGACGTCGTCGATCACCACGACGGGCATCACGGGGGACAGGGCGAGCAGGTCCGTGCCGGTGGTCACTGACCGACCTCCTGGGTCTGGAGAGCATACGGGGACTCGCCCATTGTCCCGCTTCCGAATGGCGGAACGCCCCGGGCGAGGTCCAGCTCCGGGGTGAGCGCTCCGAACACGCTCGCGCCCTGGTCAGCCGGGCCGACCGCGCGCCGCAACGCCCCGAACAGCTCCCGCCCGGTCCCGCTCCACGCGGCCTCCGACGGCGGGGCGTCCACGAGGTTCCGGCCGGCCAGTTCGTCGTCCGCGACCAGCACGTCCAGCGATCCGGACCGGGCGTCGAACCGGATCACGTCGCCGTCGGCGATCCGGGCGATCGGCCCGCCCACCGCGGCCTCCGGCGTCACCTGAATCGCGGCCGGGACCTTGCCCGACGCACCCGACATCCGGCCGTCGGTGAGCAGCGCGACCCGGAAACCCCGGTCCATCAACACGCCCAGCGCCGGGGTCAGACCGTGCAGCTCCGGCATGCCGTTCGCCTGCGGACCCTGCTGGCGCAGCACCACGACCACGTCGCGGTCCAGCTCGCCGGCCTCGAACGCGACCCGGAACGCCTCCTGCGACGTGAACACTCGCGCCGGCGCCTCCACCACACGGTGCTCCGGAGCGACTGCCGACACCTTCGTGACCGCCCGGCCCAAATTGCCTTCCACTATCCGCAGCCCGCCGTCCGGCGCGAACGGCCGCCACACCGGACGCAGCACCTCTTCGTCGAGGCTGCGTGTCGGCACGTCCCGCCACACCAGCTCGCCGTCCGACAAGATGGGCTCCTGCGTGTACCGGCGCAGACCGGGACCCGCGATGGTCTGCACGTCCTCGTGCAGCAGCCCCGCGTCGAGCAGCGTGCCGACGAGGAACTGAATGCCGCCGGCCGCGTGGAAGTGGTTGATGTCCGCGCTGCCGTTGGGGTACACGCGCGCCAGCAGCGGCACGACCGCGGACAGATCCGAGAAATCGTCCCAGCTCAGCTGAATCCCCGCCGCCGCGGCGATCGCCACCAGGTGCATCGTGTGGTTCGTCGACCCGCCGGTGGCCAGCAGTGCGACGATGCCGTTCACGAAGGCTTTTTCGTCCAGCACCTGCGAAATCGGCGTGTACGCCTCGCCTCGCGACAGCTCGACGACGCGTCGGCCGGCCTCTTCGGTGAGCGCGCGGCGCAACGGCGTGTTCGGCGGCACGAAGCTCGCGCCCGGCAAGTGCAGGCCCATCACCTCGACCACCATCTGGTTCGAGTTGGCGGTGCCGTAGAACGTGCACGTACCTGCGGAGTGATACGACGCCGCCTCCGCGTCGAGCAGGTCCTCGCGCGTCGCGAGTCCCTCCGCGTACAGCTGCCGCACGCGGGCCTTTTCCTTGTTGGGCAAGCCAGAATTCATCGGCCCGGCAGGCACGAGCACCGCAGGCAGATGCCCGAACGACAGCGCGCCGATCAACAGGCCCGGCACGATCTTGTCGCACACGCCCAGCAGCAACGCCGCGTCGAACATGTCGTGGGACAGCGCGATCGCCGTCGCCATCGCGATCACTTCGCGGCTGAACAGCGACAATTCCATGCCCGGACGGCCCTGCGTGATGCCGTCGCACATCGCGGGCACTCCGCCGGCGAACTGCGCGACGCCACCGGCTTCGCGGACCGATTTCTTCAGCCACGCCGGGTATTCCTGCATCGGCTGGTGGGCGGAGAGCAGGTCGTTGTAGGAGGACACGATGGCCACGCCGGGCGCGCGCAACTGGCGCAGCGCCTGCTTGTCGACGCCGTCTATGGCGGCGAATCCGTGCGCGAGGTTGCTGCAAGCGAGGCCGCGGCGGACCGGCCCCTCCTCGAAAGCGGCCGCGTTGCGGGCGAGGTACGCCGCCCGCGTGTCCGCACTGCGCTCGGCGATCCGGTCAGTGACGTCGGCAAGCACGCGGTGCACCGCGGCGGTCGGGTTCGGGCTGCTGCTCATCTCAAGCTCCCGGCTCGTGACGGGTTCGCGAGACGACGGCGCTGGCGTCGCGGGAACGTGACGGTGCACACGGTAACCCGAAAACCTGCCGGAAACAAAATCGATTCAGAAACCCCCTATGGGGTGACGCGCCGAGCTGGATGGTCGCGCGGTGGCGCTCTGGGGCGTGCGGTTGGTGTCGCCGAAGCCGAGGTGTTTCCGGATGTCGAGCCAGGTTGCAGGGCTCCCACGATGGGTTCAAGCCGTCTCGTCTGCGGCCGCTGACACGGATCGGCGACAGGCATAGGTGTTAGCAATGTGGAACAGGCACTATCCGCGGCTGGAGGTGACGGTGGATGCGAGATTCGGACACGCCCACTCCGCGGGAGCGCGTTTTGGGCAGGGCATTGCGGAATGCCCGGATCGAGGCGAGCTTCGGTCTGCGCGAGCTGGGACGCTGGGTCGGGGTGGATCCGGCGCTGCTGTCGAGCTGGGAGCTGGGCCGGGAGATCCCGACGCTGGAAGACGTGGCCGGGGTGCTGGGCGCGCTCGGGGTGGTCGGCGAGCAGAAGACGCGGATCATGGAGCTGGCGCGCGAACTCGCCGGGGCGAGCTGGATCATGCCCGGATCGCAGGCGAACACGGCCCATTACGCGCTGGTAGCTGGGCACGAGCGCAACGCGACGTCGGTGACCGTGTGGGCTCCGCTGGAGATCCCGGAATTGCTGCAAATCCCCGACTACGCGCGGCTGAGGTTCGGCCCGAGCCTGTGGGACAACGAAATCCTGGAGCAGGTCGTCGAGAACCGATTGAGCCGCAAGAGGATTCTGTTCGGCGAGGAAGCGGTCGAGACGCAGCTGTTCATCGGCACCGAGGCACTGCGCAATCACCTCGGAGATGCCGAGCTGATGCTGCGGCAGGTGCGGTACCTCATCGAGATCGCGGCGAAGGTGAAGATCCGCTTGGCCCCGAGCCAGGCCGTGCCGGCGGGAGCCCTCAGCTGGTACCGGCAGCGGGATACGACAGACGTCGTGTACTTCCCGCACGAGCGCGCAGGCGTCTTCCTGGCCGGTCGGGAAGCCGCTCCTTACGTGGGAACCATCGAGCAGCTGGCGGAGTCCGCGCTGTCCCCGGAAGATTCACTGCAACGCCTGTCGGCCGCGGCTGCCGAGTTTGAGGAGGAGGTGAACGCCCAGAGGCAGGCGAACGAGACGGGTTTGACGAAGCTCTTGGCGGGCGAAGACCCGGCAGGGTAGCGGGCTGTCGCGTGGGGTGACGGCTGGATGACTCTCTGTCTGCGGCAGGCGTGTTCCGCTCATCGGCAGAACGCGCTTAGGCACCTTGAGTTTGCGCGGCTGACGTCCCAGAGACGGCCCAGACCCCACTTTCGGCCCCTATCTGGCGAGAAAACCCCAGGTCAACAGGTACAACATGCCCCGCTCTGGTAAATGTGCTACTTCTGCCGAGGGGGTTTCCAGACCTGCGGGCTTTCCCTCGGATAACGCTCTGACCTGCGTTTTCGGGTCGGTCGGGACCGGTTGGGTCTGGTCCGGTTTGGATCTCTGACGTCCTGTAGACGTCCTGAGGCCGGTCTGTCTGAGCCCGTTTGCGGCCCGGCGGACCGGCCTCTAGCCGTGTTTGGCGGCTGACTACTCGGAGTGGCGAACCGGGTCCGCGGGAGGCGTCGGGTGGTCTGATCCGTCGTTCTCGCCCTTGCCAGCTTGAGTGCTGCGGTGCCGGGGTCAAGGGTGAGCGAAGCTCATCGCGCAGCGACGCCGGAGGCGCCCTTGAGGCCGGTGGCGCGGCGTTCGATCATCGGGCGCGAGGATGACGGCCCGACGCCGGAGGTGGGCGGCTGAGCTGAGGCTGTGGCTGCCCGGTCGTGCCTTTGGGAAGCCTTCCGCGCCGCCTGTGGCGGTGTGCGCACCCCGGGCGAGTCTGCGGCGGGCTCGCCGGGCGGGCCGGCCGGAGCGCTAGCGGAGGCCCGCCCAGCCACCGGCGAGTCTCGCCCTACGCGAGGTGACCGGTTGCGCGCCGCCGCAGGCGGCGCGCCTTGATCCCATAGAGCCAAATTCGGCAGATCTCTGCGCTGTCGGGGTTATGATGAGCAAAACTGGCGCGGACCACGGGGCGAAAATTGGACTCCACCGAAGAGAGCATCAACACCGAAACTGCGGAAGCGGTCGCCCACTGCGCGCTTTGCGGACTAAATAAGCCATTCGAACTTCCGCAAGATTTAGTTGATGCTGCACATAGCGGCTCCCTCGTAATATTTGCGGGTGCGGGCGTCAGTACTGAAGTTCCAGCAGTGTTTCCGCAGACTATGTACGCCGATATTAAGAGTTCTCTTAAATCTCCTCCTGAGAGTGACTCATTTCCGGACGTGATGAGCGCTTATGAGCGAGAATTCGGTCGAGTTAGACTGGTCGAGAAGATATGGGAGAGGTTCGACTACACTAAGTCTTTCCCGCAATTGCTCGGTGCGGCCACCAGGTTTCATCGCGAGTTGGCCACGATGCCTTATATTGTGGACATAATAACGACGAACTGGGACGCGTTCTTCGAGGAAGAGTGCGGCGCAATACCAATGGTTACCGGCGATGACTATGCTTTGATTAATTTCAAGGGCCGCAAGGTATACAAGATTCATGGTTCAATTAATGTGATATCTTCCTTGGTTGCTACGCGTGAAGATTACAATGAATGCTTGGAATCCCTGAAAGGAAGTGCACTGGGTGGCACTCTTCGCCACTTCATAGCCACTCGGCCTGTTGTCTTCATCGGGTATTCGATGCTCGATCCTGATTTCCAGGATATCTACACCGCGCTCACTAAGGATTTGGGCAAGATGAACCCAAAGAACTACTTTGTGAGCCCGTTTCCTTCTGAGGAGGCTAAAAGGTTCGGAATGAAGGAGATTGTCACTGACGGCACTTTCTTTCTGCATAAGATGAAGGAAAAGATTGTAGAGCATGGTTGTCATCTGCCGGATTCGGTGTACCACAGGGCTGAAGACTTCTTCGAGAAATCACTGTCGGCTCGGCGTGCAATTCGAGACATAAATCACACTGATCTTCCGGGAGTTTTGTACGGTCACTTCTATTTGGATGGAGTGCTCGACGCGACGGGGCGTATTCGTGCTAGACGTGCGACAGGTGAGTACTCTGACAGGCACCATGTTGCTGAACTCTGTCGAAACTATGAAAAGCTATTGGGTAACGCCATTGATCGCGGCCGTTATGACGACGCTGCATACATCGAAGGCTACGTTTCGACGCTTATAACACTTCTGCTGGATGACGATGATCCGGATGTGCCGCCATACTTTTGCTTCACTCAAAGATCAATCCATGATCTTGAAGACTTTGTTCGAGCGGCAAGAAACCTTCGCCGTAGAAACCGAAGCGCATTCGATAAAGCGGTTAAGATTAGTCGAGACGCTGGTCCGGACCTGATACCTATGCACACCCCATTTCTAGATGGAGTGTTCGACTGACGGTGCCTTGTGCGACCCTCCAGGTGTGCATCGGTCACGATTGACCGACAGGTGCGCTGTTAACCTGGGAGGTATGCGAGGTGCGGGTGATCAGCTCAGCATCGGGGAGCGTATTGCCTTCTACCGGCGGCGGCGTGGTCTGTCGCAGGCGGTGCTTGCTGACCTGGTGGGTCGCACCGAGGACTGGTTGAGCAAGATCGAGCGCGGCGAGCGGGATATCCGCCGGTTGGACGTGCTGGCGGAGGTTGCGCAGGCCCTGCGGGTGACGCTCGGCGACCTGCTCGGCGAACCGGTCTTGCTGGAGGACCAGGAGAAGAACGACGATGTCCCGGCTATCCGCGACG
This sequence comes from Streptomyces sp. AA4, assembly GCF_000158875.1. Lineage (NCBI taxonomy): Bacteria > Bacillati > Actinomycetota > Actinomycetes > Kitasatosporales > Streptomycetaceae > Streptomyces > Streptomyces sp. AA4. Next base: position 2,003,340 of record NZ_GG657746.1, read on the forward strand.
CGCTGATGGCTCCGCGTCGGCTCTCCCGGACCTTGTTTTCCTCGGCGATGTCGCCCGAGTACATCGACCCCGCGCCGGTTGCGCAGCTGGTGGAAGGCACCTGGTCCAGCTATCAGAACGGCGAACTCGGTCGGGTCGTCGCGGCGCTGCCTGGGCTGATCAAAACCAGTCAGGCGATGGAGGCCGCTTCCTCGGATGACGCGACGTACAAGCGGGCGTGCGCGGCGGTGTCGGCCCGGGTTCACCACCTGGCCGCGACCACGCTGAGCAAGATCGGTGAAGCTGACCTCGCGTGGATCGCGGCCGAACGTGCGATGCAGGCCGCTGATGATGCGGATGATCCGCTGGTGCTGGCCTCGGCCGCGCGGTCGGGGACGCATGCGCTGCTGGCGGTGGGTCGTTTCGATGACGCGCTGGAGCTGGGCGACGTCGCGGCCAAGTGGTTGCTGCCGCGCATGGCCGAAGGTGATCCGGCGGCGCTGAGCCTCTACGGGATGCTTTACCTCCGGACTGCGGTGGCCGCGGCTCGGCATCAGGACCGGTCGACGGCGAATGACCTTCTCGGGCACGCGGACCGGGCGGCGGACCAGCTCGGGGTGGACGCGAACTACTGGCAGACCGGGTTCGGACCGGCCAACGTCGAGCTGCACCGGCTGTCGGCGGCGCTGGATCTCGGCGACGTCGGGCAGGTGATCGAGTCTGCGCCGCGCGTCAACGTCGAGCATCTGCCGGTGGAGCGGCAGGTCACACACTTGATCGACTTCGCGCGAGCGTTGAGCCTGGTCGCGAAGGACGACGAAGCGCTTGACGCGTTGCTGGAGGCGGAGACGAAAGCGCCGACTGTTGTCCGGCACAACACGATGGTGCGTGAGGTCGTGCGGTCGATGTATCGGCGTGCTCCAGCTTCGGCAGGCAAGAAGTCCTCGGCGCTGCTGGCGCTGGCTGAGCGCTGCGGCGCGGTGAGGTAGGCGGATGTCGTCGCGTGTTCTCGGCCTGGTCGGCTCCGGCGCGGGCGGGGTCGAAGATCTGCTTCCGAAGCTGATCCGACCTGCTCAGGCTGCGGGGTGGACGGTCGCGGTGACGCTGACCCCGACGGCTGGGCGCTGGCTGGCTGAGTCGGGTGCGCTGGCGGAGATCGAGGAAGCGACGGGTTACCCGGTGCGGGTCGAGCCGCGGTCGCCGTCGGAGCGCAGTCCGCATCCTGCGCCGGACTGCTATCTGGTCGCGCCGGCCTCGGCGAACGTGGTTGCGAAGATGTCGCTTGGCATTGCGGACAATCAGGCGTTGACGCAGGTCAACGAGGCCATTGGCACGCACAACCTGCCGGTCGTAGTCTTCCCGCGCGTGAACGCGGCGCATGCGCGTCAGCCGTTCTGGGAGATGCACATCGAGAACCTGCGGCGGGTCGGCGTCGAGCTGCTTTACGGTGACGACGTCTGGCCGCTGCACGAGCCGCGCAGCGCTCCCGGCCGGGATCTGCCCTGGTCGGTGATGCTCGCAGCGATCGAGAAGGCTGTGCCGGTCGAGAGCTGAGGCAGGTTACTCCGCTGCGGCCAACCGTTCTAGACAGAGCCTGGCCGAACCTGATTGCGGCTCCTTGTACAGCCCCATTTCACGCGCTGCCTCGTCCAGTGCTCGCCAGAACGCCACGCGCGCGTTCACCTCGTCGCCGATCTCGACCAAGCAGTCGAACGCCAAGCCGAGTTCGTTGTGCTGGATGAAGTCGTCTGCGATCGAGAGGTCGACGTCCGGCTGGTCGCTGATGTCGGCCCGTGCCGCGGCCAGGTGTCGGCGAGTGCGGTTCCAGCTGGCGTAGAGGGTCGCGCGGTCTTCGGTCACGGGGTCATTCTGATTGCTCCGGCGGTGCCGAGCACGCAGTTTTGACCTGCGCGAACCTACCCGGACAGTTTGTCCGGGTGATCTGCCTTACCCGGGTGTCTCCTGATCCCAGCGCGCCAAATCGGGCGTGCGGAAGCCGAGACATCGGGAGAGCACATGGGCATTCACGTGGTGATCCAGCCCCTCGTCGGATACGGCGCTGCCGTCGTGTCGCCTTCCCCTGGGGTTCGCCAGCTGGTGGCCGGGGGCGATGAGACCGCGATCGTGATCCAGGTACCGGCTCGGATCGGCGGCCTGATGGACACCGCGCGGTTTGCGCGGAGTCTCTCGGTGGCCGCTGGCGAGTTCGGCGAGTGGTGCGAGACGCAGAACCGTACTCGCACCTACTCCTCCCCTCTCGGCGACCAGTGGCCGGAAGAGCGCGACTGAGCGCACAAAAACCAGAGCAGCAAAGGGAAATTCAGCATGGCTATCGAAAAGGGACACCGGTTTGCGATCGACTTCGACGACGCGTTCCCGCAGGGGCTTGTGATGGTGGGCGAAGTGATTCCGGACAACGAGTATCAGTCTCGGGAGGATCGCGCGGCGGGTCGGCCCGTACGCCAGCGCATTGACGAGGTGACTGGCAAGCGGCAGTGGAGGGCTGCGGTGACGGACCCGGGCGAGACGCGGGCGAAGCGGGCGTCGTTCGAGGTGACGTTCTTGGCGGACGTGCAGCCCGTGCCGACGACGTCGGAGGCGTTGCCGGGGATGCGGCCGATCGAGCTGGAGGGGCTCACGGCTGAGCCGCGTGTCGGCGGTCAGGGCGAGTTCAAGTACCAGACGTATGTGTTCCGGGCGACCGGCTTCAAGGCTGCTGCGGCGAAGCCGTCGCGGTCTGCGTCTGCAACTGGTGACAGCAAGGCGGCGTAGATGCGTGGGACGGATATGGCGAGCCCGCGAGCGCGCGGCCTGGGTGCGGCGTTGCGGGATGCCCGGATCGAGGCGCGGTTCGGGTTGCGGGAGCTGGGACGGCGGATCGGGGTGAACCCGGCGTTGTTGTCGAACTGGGAACTCGGTCAGCGGGTCCCGACCCCGGAAGAGGTGTCGAACGTGCTCGGTGCGCTTGGCGTGACGGGGGAGCGGAAAGCCTGGATCATGCTGCTGGCCCGGGGCGTGACAGGGCCGAGCTGGTCGTCGGTGGGGTCGCAGGCTGACCCGGCGCACTACACGACGTTGATCGCGCACGAGCGGGTCGCGACGGCCGTGACGGTATGGGCTCCGCTGTTGATTCCGGATCTGTTGCAGGTCCCGGATTACGCGCGGCTTGTCTTTGGCCCGGACCTGCGGGACAAGCAGAAGCTGGACCAGGTGGTCGAGAGCCGGATGGATCGCAACCGGATTCTGTTCGGTGCGGGCGCGGTGAAGGCGGAGATGTTCATCGGCTCGGAGGCATTGCGGAATCATTTCGGGGATGCCGAGGTGATGTTGCGGCAGACGCGGTTCCTCAAGGATTTGGTCGGGCTGTCGCGGACGATGACGATCCGGCTGGCTCCGAGTCAGGCGGTGACGGAGGAGGCGTTCAGCCGGTACGCGCTCAAGGACACCTCGGACGTCGTGTACTGCCCGCATCGCGCGATGGGCGTGTTCCTGGTCGGGAAGGAAGCGGCCTCGTATGAAGTGACGATCGGACGGTTGAGGGCGGCGGCGTTGTCTCCGGCGGAATCGCTGGCGCGCTTGTCGGTGGTGGTCGATCAGCTCCTGAAAGAGGTGAAGGCGCAGCGGCGGGCGACTGACGCCGGGCTGAACCGGCTCCTGACTGGCGAGGAACCAACCGCCGACGAATCGACCACCGACTAGCCGAAAACCGAGCGGGAGTACTGAAAAAAGCGCACGGCGACGTGTGCTGTGTTCAACGCGCCCTTGAATGGGCGGAATTGTTCCGTATAAACGCAGAACCGGCCTCTGGCGACCAACCTTCACCGGTTCTGCGCTGTCCACTGGGAAGTGAACAATGACGAACATAACCGGTTCTGGACGGCGTGCGTCAACTGGGGTCACCCGGATGCGTTGCGCCGCATGCAAGAAGTTCGCCCGTCTCGTGCGGGGCGAGACGAAGTGCGCGGCATGTCAAGGAATGCTGCCGCTTGACCTCGCCGCGGCTGAGGGCGGTGAGCGTCGATGAACGCGGTAGCGGTGATTGTCGGCGGTGCGGGCCTGGCGGTGCTGGTGTGGGTGCTGGCCAAACTCGGCCGGGCCTTCGCGGCGATCGCGGAAACCCTGGCCGCATTGGCGTTCCTCGGCCTGGCCCTGTGGGGCCTCGTGCGTGTGGGCGGCTGGATTGTTCGGCAACTGGCCACGCACTGGCGCACCTGCCTCGCCGTGCTCGCTCTCGGCGTGTGGTGGCACTGGCTCGGCTGGCCTTCGCTGGCGATCACGGCAGGCTCGGTCGGCCTGGTAGCGCTCGTGTGGCGGCTGGGCTGGCCGGTGGGATTCGAGCAGTGGTGCGGTCGCTGGGTGCGTGCCTGGTGGCTGCGCTGGGCTGTCTACGGGCGCAAGCTCCCGGGCTGGCTGCATGCCTGCGGCCTGACGGTGCGCGACGAAGCGATCCCGGTGGACGTGACCGTGAACCTCGTCTCGCGGCGGCGCAAGCGCGAAGTGGCGGCCCAGTCTCGGCGTGACGCGGGTGTGGCCTTCCCGCGCGTGCTGGGGGTCCGCTCCGGCCCCTCGTGGGATGAGGTGCGCGTACGGCTCGTGCCGGGCCAGACCCCGGAGGACTTCGGCGAGGCCACCCGTGCGCTGGCGACGGCTCGGCGGGTCACGCGGGTGCAGGTGCGGGAGATCTCGCCGGATGTGGTGTCGGTGGACTTCATGCGCCGGGACCTGCTGGCCTCGGCCGTGTCCTGCCTACCGCTGCAGGAGGTGGCCGAGGCGTCGGCGGTGGATCTGCGGCGGGTGTTCGCCGGTTCCACGGAATACGGGACGGCTTGGCGGCTGCCCTTGCTCGGCGGCGGTGCGCACATCCTCGTGGCGGGTGCGTCGGGTGCGGGGAAGAACTCGGTGATGTGGTCGCCGCTGGTGTCGGCTGCTCCGGCGATTCGCTCGGGGTTGGTGCGGGTGTCCGGTGTGGACCCGAAGGGCATGGAACTCGCGTATGGGCGCGGGATCTTCTCCCGCTACGCGGTGTCGGGCGCGGAAGCGCTGGAGGTGCTGGAGGCGCTGCGGGACGAGCTGGAGCGGCGCAAGCGTGCGTTCGCCGGGCAGACCCGGGAAGTGCCGCTCTCGCAAGAGTTTCCGTTGGAGCTGTTGGAGTTCGACGAGTTGGCGGCGCTGACGCGCTACACCGACCGCAAGACCCGCGACGCGATCACCGAACACGTCTCGGTGCTCAACACCCAAGGGCGGGCTGCGCTGATTTCGGTGCGCGGCTATGTGCAGGACCCGACGAAGGAAACCGTTCCGGTGCGGGAGCTGTTCACTCGCCGAGTGTGCCTGCGCGTGACCTCGAAGTCTCAGGTGTCGATGGTGCTGGGCGACGGCGCGTACGAGCGCGGGGCTTGGGCCAACCGCATCCCCGAGTCCACTCCGGGCGTGGGCTACGTGTGGGGCGAGGGCATCCGCGAACCCCTGCGGGTCCGCGCGGGCTGGGTGTCGGACGCGACGGTGAAGGCGCTGGAGGACTACGTCACCAACGGCGGGGCACAGGTGATCGACCTCGCCCACAACCGTTGTGGCAGCAGCGAAAGGGGGACGGCATGAACCGGCTGATGGTCTTCCTCGATGCGATCCGGGATCACCTCGATTCGCATGCGTTGCCTCCGGCTTGCTCGGTGGAGGTCACCACCTGGGCCGCGCCGGTCACCGTGGCTCTCGACACCGACACCTTGCCTGGCGTCGTGGCGGGATTGGCTACCTGGGCGGCGACGCTCGATGGGGCGCGGGTGAGCCTGTGGCGCACGCCGGATGGTGCGCGGGTGCAACTGGAGCTGACTGGACGGACGCCGTGCGGCATCCCGGTCCGGGTTTACGGCGGAGTTCCGTTCGACCCGAGCACCTTTCCCGATCTGCCTCCGCAGACGGATCAGGACATGCCGGTGTGGCTGCTGCGGGAGTGGGCGCGCGCGGGGGAGGAGGCGGCATGACGACCTCTGCACAGGAAACCGCTGGTCAGGGAATGCCGGCCGGGGCGCGTCGGGAGCGAATCCGCGGTGCCCTTGCTGCTGACGTGGTCAAGGCGACTGCGGAGCAGCACGGGGTGTGCGTGCGGCCGTTCACGATGGAGGTTGCCGACACCGACACGGGGGAGCTGCGCTACGTCCCGGTGCCGTGCGGCTCGACAGTGGAATCGGTGTGCTTGCCGTGTGCCCGCAAGGCCAAAGCGCTGCGGCAGGCCCAGTGCCGGGAAGGTTGGCACCTGACCGAAGAACCCGTGATCACCCGCGCGGAGCCCACCGAGCCTCAACGGGAGCTGCTGACCTACCGGGCGGATCTGGCCGCGCACTATCGAGAGGCGGTCGCGGCCGGGAACGAGCCGGAGGCGGAGGAACTGCGGGCCGAAGTGTCCACCGTGGACGCCGAGTTGCGCGAGTCGGGCATGACGGGTCGGCTTCCGGCCCTCGACGTGCCGGGGAAGCGTCCGGTGAAGCGCTCGACCAGGCGCCGTCAGGACGCGCCGAACCTGCCTCGCAAGAAGGTCGCGAAAACCACCGTGGGGCGGGAGTTCGCGGGTCGGTTCCGGCCGTCGATGTTCGTCACGCTCACCTGCGACACCTACGGCCGCGTGCGTCCGGACGGCTCCCCGGTCGATCCCGCCAGCTACGACTACCGGCGGGCCGCGCGAGACGCGGTGCACTTCGCCGCGCTGGTGGATCGGTGGTGGCAGAACCTGCGTCGGGTGGTCGGGTTCGACGTGCAGTACTTCGCGACTGTGGAACCCCAGCGCCGGGCAGCACCCCACCTCCATGCCGCGCTGCGGGGAGCGATCTCGCACGACGTGATCCGGCTCGTGACCGAAGCGACCTATCACCAGGTGTGGTGGCCCAACCACGACGTCATGATCTACGGCGGGGACCGAAAACCGTTGTGGGACCCGGATATTCGTTCCTTTGTGGACCCAGAAACCCAGGAGCCGTTGACGGCGTGGGACGACGCGGTGTCCGAAGTGGAGGAACCGGCGCACGTCGTGCGGTTCGGCGAACAGGTGCACTCGAAGGGAATCCTCGGCGGTACAGAGGAAGCCGGGCGGCACATCGGCTATCTGACCAAGTACCTCACGAAGTCCACCGGTGAAATCGTGGACGCGGACACGTCGGCGCAGCGTGATCACCACGACCGGCTTCACGCTGAGCTGGCGGTCACCCCGTGTTCGCCGCGCTGCGCGGTGTGGCTGCTGTACGGGATCAATCCCAAGGGAGCCAACGCGAAGACCACTCCGGGGCACTGCCGGGGGCGTGCGCATCGGCGGACCACGCTCGGTCTGCCGGGTCGGCGGGTGCTGGTCTCGCGCAAGTGGTCGGGCAAGACCGTGGCGGACCACAAGGCTGACCGAGTCGGATTCGTGCTGTCCGCTCTCGCGGCGGTGGGGATCGAGAAACCGCGTCCTGCGCCGGAAAAGCTGGTATGGCGCAAGGTCGATCCTGGCGACCCGCATTGCCCGCCCCGGGATCAGCTCGTGATGCGCGCCATCGCCGAACGCCGCGCCTGGAAGGCCGAGTACGAAGCGGCTCGGCTAGCTGCCTCCGGATCGCCGCCGCCTGAGCCGCCCGAAACTTCGGCAATTCCGGCGTTGGCTGCCTGACCTGGGAAGGGGGAGACATGAACAACAACCCGCGTGTGCGGCTGGTCAGTGTGGAGGGGCTGTGGACCCCGGAAGATCTCTCCGCCTACCTCGACATTCCCGAGGACACGCTCAAGGACTGGCGTTACAAGAACTACGGCCCGCCGTGGCGGCGGATGGGCAAGCACGTCCGCTACCACCCTGACGCGGTTCGGGAATGGCTCGACGGTCCCGAGACCATGCCTGCCGCATGAGGGACGTGGGGGAGCGAATCTGATGGCACACATCGAAGATCGCTGGTTTCGGGACAAGGTCGATCCCGAAACCGGGGAAGTCGTGCTCAACGACAAGAAGAAGCCGGTTCAAGAGCGCACCGCGGATTATGGGAAAGGCATGCGGTACAAGGTGCGCTGGGTCAAGCCGGACAAGTCGGAGGCATCCCGGTCGTTCCCGGACAAGAAGCTCGGTGCGGCGAAGGAGTTCAAGACCAAGATCGAGAACGAGCTTTACGCGGGGGTGTACCGGGATTCGAGCGCGGGCAGGGAGAAGTTCCGGACCTATGCCACGCAAGTTCTGAAAAGCCGTCCGCTTGGCGAGTCGTCGTTGAACACCATGACTACGCAGCTGGAGAAGTACGTGTTTCCGTTCTTCGGGGAGCGGAGTCTCGACATGTGCGAGAGTTCTGATCTTGCCCGGAAGTGGTTGGCGTGGCTCAACGACGAGGAGCGGAAGCTGTCGGGCACCTACCAGCGTCAGGTGTTCGACCTCGTGCTGTCCATTTGGGACGCTGCGGTGGTCGACGAGAAAATGCGGTCCAACCCGCTCAAGAAGGCGACCATCCCTCGGCCGAAGGCGACGACCAAGGAGGTGCAGGTCTGGCCGGAGAAGCGGGTGCACGCCCTGGAGGAAGCCGTCGAGGACCGGTTCAAGCCAGCGGTCTTCCTCGGTGCGGGCCTCGGCCTGCGGCCGGGTGAGGTGCTGGCGTTCAGCCCGGACAACATCGACCGGAAGAAGATGATCTACCGGTGCACGCGGCAGCTCGTGATGGTCAAGGGCGTGCAGAAGTTCAAGCTTCCGAAGGGGCGGAAGGTACGGGAGATCCCGCTCGGATACGGGCTGCTGGAGAAGATCGACGCCTATATCGAGAGGTATCCGCCCGTCGCGGTCACGTTGCCGTGGGGCGAGCGGGACGGGCAGGCTTACGAGACGGTCAATCTGCTCATGACCAAGCCGAGCGGTGTGCCGTACAAGAACCAGTCGTTTCACATGGGCGTGTGGCTGCCCGCGTTCGTCGCCGCCGGGCTGGCCTATGTCAATGACCGGGACGGCATGCACGCGCTCCGGCACCTGTTCGCCTCGCTGATGCTGTCACGCGGGGTGAGTATCAAAGAACTCTCCGCATACCTCGGGCACTCCAGCGAAGCGTTCACTCTCCGTGTCTATACCCACCTCATGGAGACGAGTTACGAGCGGGCGCGCGCGGCGATCGACAGCGTGTTCCGGCCGTCGAGCGATCTCGCGTCGGCAGCTTGAGTTGTTCGGCTGACGTCCTGGTGACGTCCTGGACCCCACTTTCGGCCCCTATCTAGTCATAAATCCCCAGGTCAACCGGTACAGGATGCTTCCTTCTGGTAAATGTGCTACTTGTCACAGTGCACCGCGCGAGGCAGAGTCGTACGTGGCGGCGTTGATCGTCACCCGAACTGCCGGCCCCACCACCAGGGAGGCTTCCGATGTCCACCACAGAGATCGCCGAACTTCGGCGCACCATCGGCCAGTTGCGGCAGTGCGTGGGCGCATTGCGATCGCGCTACGGCGACGCGTCCGCGGTGCGCCGGCTGGCCAACGACGTCGAGCGGCTCGACATCGACACCGCTGATCTGGACGGGCACCCGCCCGCTGTGCCCGCGCAGGCGAAGGCCGTCGAACGTGTGCCTGTCCCCGACACTCCCTACGATCCGGCGCTGTGGAGCGGCGCCGACGACGAAGGTGTCGGTGGCTACAAGCGCGACCAGCGGTGAGCGCGCCCGCTGACAACGACGTCAGCAGCGCCCGTACCGGCGTCCGGGCGCCGGGGCGGGCGCGGCTCGCCGCCCGGACACTGCGCACCGACCGGTGGTGGCTGTCGCCCCTGCTCACTGTGCTGGGGCTGGCCACCTTCGTCGTTTACGCGACTGTCCGGGCATTCGTGCGCACCGCCTACTGGGTGCCCGAATACCACTACCTGACGCCGTTCTACTCGCCCTGCGTCTCCACGTCCTGCGTTCCGGGCTCGAGCCACTTCGGGCACTGGTTCGGCGAGATGCCGTCCTGGCTGCCGCTCGGCGTGCTCGTGCTGCCGTTCCTGCTCGGGTTCCGGTTGACCTGCTACTACTACCGCAAGGCCTACTACCGCTCGGTGTGGTTTTCCCCGCCGGCCTGCGCGGTCGCCGAACCGCACGCGCGCTACACCGGCGAGACGCGGCTGCCGCTGATCGTGCAGAACGTGCACCGGTACTTCTTCTACGTCGCGTGCGTCGTCTCGCTCGTCAACACCTACGACGCCATCGTCGCCTTCCAGAGTCCCACCGGGTTCGGCTTCGGGCTCGGCAACGTGATTCTCGTGCTGAACGTCGTGCTGCTGTGGGCGTACACGCTCTCCTGCCACTCGTGCCGGCACGTCACCGGCGGGCGGCTCAAGCATTTCTCGAAACATCCCGTCCGGTACTGGATCTGGACGCAGGTCACGAAGCTCAACACCCGGCACATGACCCTCGCGTGGACGACGCTCGGCACGCTCGTGCTGACCGACTTCTACGTGATGCTCGTGTCGAGCGGCGCGATCTCCGACCTGCGATTCGTGGGCTGACCCCGGAAATCCAGCAGCGCAAGGCAGTTCTCCCCAGCTCGTGAGGTGGCTTATTCCATGACCGAGGTCGAACGGCACAGCTACGACGTGGTGGTGATCGGTGCCGGCGGCGCCGGTCTGCGCGCGGTGATCGAAGCGCGCGAACGCGGTTTCAGCGTCGCGGTGGTGTGCAAATCCCTGTTTGGCAAAGCGCACACGGTGATGGCCGAGGGCGGCTGCGCGGCGTCGATGGGCAACGCGAACTCGAACGACAACTGGCAGGTGCACTTCCGCGACACCATGCGCGGCGGGAAATTCCTCAACAACTGGCGCATGGCCGAGCTGCACGCCCGGGAAGCGCCGGACCGCGTCTGGGAGCTGGAGACGTACGGCGCGCTCTTCGACCGCACCGCGGACGGGCGGATCAGCCAGCGCAACTTCGGCGGGCACACGTATCCGCGGCTCGCGCACGTCGGCGACCGGACCGGGCTCGAGCTGATCCGCACTATGCAGCAGAAGATCGTTTCGCTGCAACAGGAAGACTTCAAGAAGTACGGCGACTACGAGGCGCGGATCAAGGTTTTCGCCGAGTGCACAGTCACCGAGCTGCTGCTGGACAACGGCGCGATCGCGGGCGCGTTCGGTTATTGGCGCGAGAGCGGTCGGTTCGTGTTGTTCGAGGCGCCTGCGGTGGTGCTCGCGACGGGCGGCATCGGCAAATCGTTCAAGGTGACGTCGAATTCGTGGGAGTACACCGGCGACGGGCACGCGCTGGCCCTTCGTGCCGGCGCGAAGCTGATCAACATGGAGTTCGTGCAGTTCCATCCGACTGGGATGGTGTGGCCGCCGAGCGTCAAGGGCATTCTCGTCACTGAGGGCGTGCGCGGCGACGGCGGGGTGCTCAAGAACTCCGAGGACAAGCGGTTCATGTTCGAGTACGTGCCCGAGGTGTTCAAGGGCCAGTACGCGGACAGCGAGGACGAAGCCGACCGCTGGTACACCGACCAGGAGAACAACCGCCGCACGCCGGACCTGCTGCCGCGCGACGAGGTGGCGCGGGCGATCAACTCCGAGGTCAAGGAGGGGCGCGGGTCCCCGCACGGAGGCGTTTTCCTCGACATCGCGAGCCGGCTGCCCGCCGAGGAGATCCAGCGGCGGCTGCCGTCGATGTACCACCAGTTCAAGGAACTCGCCGACGTCGACATCACCAAGGAGGCCATGGAGGTCGGCCCGACCTGTCACTACGTGATGGGCGGCGTGGAGGTCGACCCGGACACCGGCGCGGCGAGCGTGCCCGGCCTGTTCGCCGCGGGCGAGTGTTCCGGCGGCATGCACGGGTCGAACCGGCTCGGCGGCAACTCGCTGTCGGACCTGCTCGTGTTCGGCAGGCGGGCCGGGCTGGGTGCGGCGTCCTATGTGGACGGACTCAAGGACCGGCCCGCGGTTTCGCAGTCCGATGTGGACACCGCGGCCGCGATGGCGCTCGAACCGTTCAACCCGCCCGCTGACGGCACGCCGGAGAATCCGTACACGCTGCACACCGAGTTGCAGCAGTCGATGAACGATCTCGTCGGCATCATCCGCAAGGCCGGGGAGATCCGGCAGGCGCTGGAAAAACTCGCGGAAATCCGCGGCCGGGTGCGGCAGGTGACGGTGGAGGGCCACCGGCAGTTCAACCCCGGCTGGCACCTCGCGCTCGACCTGCGGAACATGCTCCTGGTGAGCGAATGCGTCGCCCGTGCGGCGCTGACCCGCACGGAAAGCCGCGGCGGCCACACCCGCGACGACTATCCGTCGATGGACGCGGAATGGCGGCACCGGCTGCTCGTCTGCTCCGCGCGGCCGGGCGACAACCCGCTGGTGCCGGACGTCGACGTGGCGGTGAAGGAACAGGCGCCGATGCGCCCGGACCTGCTCGAGCTGTTCGAACTCGACGAGCTGGGCAAGTACTTCACCGACGCCGAGCTGGAGACCCACCCCGGGAGGACCGCGTGAGCTACCAGGCGAAGTTCCGCGTGTGGCGAGGCGACGCGACCGGCGGCGACCTGCAGGACTTCACCGTCGAGGTGAACGAGGGCGAGGTCGTGCTCGACATCATCCACCGGCTGCAGGCCACCCAGGCCGCGGATCTCGCGGTGCGCTGGAACTGCAAGGCAGGCAAATGCGGCTCCTGCTCGGCGGAGATCAACGGCAGGCCGCGGCTGCTGTGCATGACGCGCATGTCGACGTTCACCGAGGCCGAGGTCGTGACGGTCACGCCGATGCGCACCTTCCCGGTGATCCGCGACCTCGTCACCGACGTGTCGTTCAACTACACGAAGGCGCGCGAGATCCCGTCCTTCACCCCGCCGGAGGGCTTGAAGCCCGGCGAGTACCGGATGCAGCAGGTGGACGTCGAGCGCTCGCAGGAGTTCCGCAAGTGCATCGAGTGCTACCTGTGCCAGAACACCTGCCACGTCGTGCGCGACCACGAGGAGAACAAGGAGGCTTTCGCCGGCCCTCGCTACCTCATGCGGATCGCCGAGCTGGAGATGCATCCGCTGGACGTCGCCGACCGCCGAGACGCCGCGCAGGACGAGCACGGGCTCGGGTTCTGCAACATCACCAAATGCTGCACCGAGGTGTGCCCGGAAGGCATCCACATCACCGACAACGCGCTGATCCCGATGAAGGAACGCGTCGCCGACCGCAAGTACGACCCGATCGTCTGGCTGGGGGACAAGCTGTTCCGCCGGAACCGGTGACGTCCGCTGGGGCGGCCGGGGTCGCGGACCTGGTGGTGTGAGGGCCGCGGGCTTGCCCGTTCGCGGGTGGCGGGCCTGGGTGCTTGCGGGTGGCGGGCCTGCTTCGTCGTGCGGGGTGGTTTCGCATGGTTGCGGGACGCGGGCCTGCTTGGCCGTGGCACCGGCTTTGCCCTTGCGAGCGATGGGCTGGCTCGGTCGCGAGCGGTGGGCCCGGGTGTTCGCCGACGGCGGGCTGCTCGGTCGTCGACGGCTGGCGTGGGCTTTCGCCGACGGCGCGCTGGCTCGTTCGCGGGAGGCGGGCCAGGTTGCTTGCGGGCGGTGGGCCTGCTTCACCATGCGAGGTGGCCCGCATGTTCGCGAGACGTGGGCCCGATTGCCCGTGGCGATGGCTTGCCTTGTGACCGATGGCCTTGCCCTTGCGAGCGACGGGCTGGCTCGGTCGCGAGCGGTGGGCCCGGGCTTTCGCCGACGGCGGGCTGCTCGGTCATCGACGGCTGGCCTGGGCTTTCGCCGATGGCGAGCCTCCGCCTCCCCGCGGAGTGGGCGTGGAGTTTGCCGGTGCGGGCCTGCTCGTTCGCCGACGTTGGGCCTGGCTCACGTCCATGGCGAGTCCGCTCCTGCGGAGACGGCGAGCCTGGGCTTGGCCGACGGCGGGCTGGCTCGTCCGCGGAAGGCAGGCCTGGTTGCTTGCGGGCGGTGGGCCTGCTTCGTCATGCGAGGTGGCTCGCATGTTCGCGAGACGTGGGCCTGCTTGCCGATGGCGATGGCCTTGCCCTGGCGAGCGGCGGGCCAGCTCGTTCGCGGGCAGCGGACCAGTTCCCTCGCCGGGCACGGGCCTGCGCACGCATGCGCGGCGGGCGTATTCAGTTGTGGGTGGGCAATAGGCGGTCCTCCTTGTCTGATGAACCTGGTCGTGACGGCGGGTCGCCGGGGAGATCCGGGCGGCTTGACCTCGGCGGCGATCGTCCGCGCGGGACGCCGCGATTTCCGTGTTCTGGCAGCGCGATCTCACCGCGCGCAGGCGCGACCACGCCGACCAGTGCGCTGGCCAAACGCACTGAGAGAGAAGGAAAATCGCGACGGCCGCTACGAGAACGCTCGTGGGCTCACATCACCTGCGATGGACTTACTTCAATGAGATCAACATTAGCAGGACCAGCGACCGGACGGCATCACTCGATCGGCTCGATCGCACGAAGAAGCGATTTCCTTGTACACAAAGGACTTCCGGAAGGACAGGCAACCATGATCACCGGCGCCCACGTGATCCTCTACAGCAACAACGCAGCAGCGGACCGCGAGTTCCTCAGGGACGTACTAGAGCTAGGCCACGTCGACGCGGGCGACGGCTGGCTCATTTTCCGTTTGCCCCCAACGGAACTCGCGGTGCACCCGACCGAAGGGACGCCACAGCAAGAGTTCTACCTGATGTGCGACGACCTGGACGAAACAGTCCGCCACCTGACCGAGAAGGGAGCCGAGGTGGACGGAGAGGCCATCACAGCGGCATGGGGCAAGCGAGTGTCGATCCGCCTCCCCAGCGGCACCGCTCTGCCCCTGTACCAGCCGCGTCATCCGACCGCACACGGAACAAGCGCATAAAACAAGAAACCCCCAGCGCCGCAAAGAAAGCAGCGCCAGGGGCTTCAAGCGAAACAAGAGACCGTCAGAACGGCCCTCCGCGCACCCCGCCCGTAGCCGCGGTAGTGAGTTCCGCCGCGTCCTTGGCACCGGTGTCGAGGTGCTTCTTGCTGCGCCGGTTGCGCCGCTCCAGGTAAGTCGCGAGCGCGGTCAGCAGGAGGCACATCGCGATGTAGATCGCGGCGGCCACGAGGGTCGACGGGACGATCGGACGGCCGAAGGCGCCCTGGCTGCCGATGTAGCGGGCGTAGTACAGCAGCTCCGGGTACGTCACGAGGAAGCCGAGCGCGGTGTCCTTGAGCAGCACCACCAGCTGGCTGATGATCGTCGGCAGCATCGCGCGCAGCGCCTGCGGCAGCAGGACCGTGAACATCACCTGGGTCTTGCGCATGCCGAGCGCGTACGCGGCTTCGCTCTGGCCCTTCGGCAGGGCCAGGATGCCCGCGCGGAACACCTCCGCCAGCACCGAGCCGTTGTACAGCGTCAGGCCGAGCACGACCGCGAACAGCGGCGACGTGTCCACGCCGAGGGTCGGGAGGCCGTAGTAGAACAGGAACATCAGGATCAGCAGCGGGATCGCGCGGAAGAACTCCACCACGAACGTGCAGACCCCGCGCACCCACGCGTGGTCGGACAGCCGTCCGGCGGCGAACACCGCGCCGAACACGATGGCCAGCACTGCGCCCAGCGCGAAGGCCTTCACGGTCGCCAGGACGGCGTTCGCGAGGTCGCTCTGGACCTGGGCGTACTGCAGCCACTCCCATTTGCGGCCGGCGAACTGGCCGCTGTCGATGAAACGGTAGACGATGAACGCGATCAGCGCGGCTACCACGACGATGCCCAGCACCGCGTAGAGCCGGTGCCGCATCCGCGCTTTCGGGCCGGGAGTGTCGAAAAGAACCGTGCTCATCGGGCCACGCTCCAGCGCTTCTCCAGGCTGCGCTGCACCAGCGACAGCACCGACACGAGGATGATGAAGCCGAGTGCCACCCACAGCAGCGCGATCATCTGGTTGTCGCCGCGCTCGGACACGTACTGCCGGATCGCGCCGGCCTCGGCGACCGAGAACCCGCTGGCGATCGTGGTGTTCTTCAGCAGCGCGATGAGCATGCTGACGAGCGGCGGCACGACCGACCGCAGCGCCTGCGGGAGGACGATGCCGCCGAGGATCTGCCCGGAGGACAGGCCCAGCGCGCGGCCCGCCTCGGCCTGGCCGAGCGGCACCGTGTTGATGCCGGAGCGCACGACCTCGCAGATGAACGCGGACGTGTAGATCGTCAGCGCCACCGCGGCGGTCGGGAAGTAGTCGATCTTGACGATGTCGAGCAGCGGGTAGGCGAACACGAGGAACGCGAACACCAGCGTCAGCGGCGTGTTGCGCAGGACGGTCACGTACGTCGTGCCGATCGCGCGCAGCACCGGGACCGGGCTCACCCGCAGCATGGCGAGGATCGTGCCCAGCACCAGGCTGCACGCCCCCGCGATCAGGAACAGTTCGATCGTGGTGAGAAAGAACGGACCGAAGAGGTCCAGATTGTCGAGCAGGACGTCCATGGAGCCTTCCCCGCGTCCGTGTGCCGATAGTGGGTGTACGGCGGCCGGTGGGCGAAAGCTTCGCCCACCGGCCGCCGGATCAGGTCAGTACCGCTCGATGGCCGGCGGCGTCGCGGGCGCGCCGGACTTGCCGAGGGTCGCGTCGTAGATCTTCTTCCAGGTGCCGTTGGTCTCGGCGGCCTGCAGCAGGTCGTCGATCTTGTCGCGCAGCACCTTGTCGTCCTTGTTCAGGCCGATGCCGTAGGGCTCCTTCGAGAACGGCTTGCCGACGACCTTGAAGCTGTCCGGGTCCTGCGCCGCGTAGCCCTTGAGGATCGCGTCGTCGGTGGTGACCGCGTCGACGTCCTTCGTGGTCAGCTTCTCCACGCACTGCGAGTACTTCTGGAACTCGACGATCTGGTCGGTCAGCTTCTGCTCGCGCACGCGCTGGATCGGGGTCGACCCGGTGACCGAGCAGACCTTCTTGCCCTTCAGGGTCTCCGGGCCGGTGATCGAGGTGTCGTCCTTGCGCACCAGCAGGTCCTGCCCGGCCTGGAAGTACGGGCCGGCGAACGACACGAGCTTCTTGCGCTTGTCGTTGATCGTGTAGGTGCCGACGTAGAGGTCGACCTGGCCGTTGGAGATGGCCTGCTCGCGGGCGCCCGAGTCGACCGTCGTGTACTTGATCTTGTCCTCGCTGATGCCGAGGCCCGCCGCGACCATCCGGGCGATCTCGATGTCGAAGCCCTGGAACTTGCCGGTCTTCGGGTCCTTCTGGCCCAGCTCGGGCTGGTCGTCCTTGACGCCGATGGTGATGGTGCCCGCGGACTTGATCTTCGCGAAGATCGGCGAGCCGTCGAGCTTGACGTCCTTGGCGACCTCGTAGGTCGGCAGGGCGGCGGTGTTCGTGTTGGCGTCGCCGCCGGAGCCGGTCGGGGCGCCTTCCTTGCCGCAGGCCGTGAGCAGCAGCCCGCCGGCGAGCAGGGCGGCCGCGAGGGTGCGGATCCTCATGTCAGTCTCTCCAATATCTGTCCGGGAAACATCTGTCCGGGAACGTCGGTGCCGGTCGGGGTCCGGCCGTCGGACACGGCCGATTACAGCCACCTCGGGCTCGGGGCGCCGGGGGATTCCCCCGAACGGGTCAGTGGGTCAGGATCTTGCCGAGGAAGTCCTTGGCGCGGTCGGACTTCGGCTTGGTGAAGAACTCCTCCGGCGTCGTGTCCTCGACGATCTCGCCATCGGCCATGAAGATCACGCGGTCGGCGGCGCGGCGGGCGAAGCCCATCTCGTGCGTGACCACGAGCATCGTCATGCCGTCCTTCGCCAGGCCGGTCATCACGTCCAGCACCTCCTGGACCATTTCCGGGTCCAGCGCCGAGGTCGGCTCGTCGAAGAGCATCACCTTGGGCTTCATCGCGAGCGCGCGGGCGATCGCCACGCGCTGCTGCTGGCCGCCGGACAGCTGGGCCGGGTACTTGTCGGCCTGGTTCGCGATGCCGACGCGCTCGAGCAGCTCCATCGCGGTCTTGCGGGCCTCCGCCTGCGCGGTCCGGCGCACCTTCACCGGCGCGAGCATGACGTTCTCGAGGATCGTCTTGTGCGCGAAGAGGTTGAACTGCTGGAAGACCATGCCGACGTCGGCGCGCAGCGCGGCGAGCGCCTTGCCCTCGGCGGGCAGCGGCACGCCGTCCACGGCGATCTCGCCGGAGTTGATCGGCTCGAGCCGGTTGATCGCGCGGCACAGCGTCGACTTGCCCGACCCGGACGGCCCGAGCACGACGACGACCTGGCCGCGCGGCACCTCGAGCGTGATCTCGCGCAGCACGTGCAGATCGCCGAAGTACTTGTTCACGGCGGCCGCCTTGATCATCGGCGTCGCCACCTCGGTGGTCATCGTGGCCTCCAGAGCTCCGTTGGTCAGCGGCGTCCGCGGAACCGGGGTTCCGCAACGCTTGCGGAAACCTACTACCGGGACATCTCTTGTAAAGACGGCTTGAGCAATACTTAGGGTTTCAACTATGTATCGGATGCGGCCGTCGTGGCTGCGTTCAGCCTAGTCGGGACTGTGGCCGCCGCCACGCACCGTGTCCGCGGGCGTGGCGCCTTAGAGTCCGGCTACCGTGGTCTGGATCACCGGGAGGAGCAAGCGTGCGCGTGCTGCTGGTGGAAGACGACGACCGGGTCGCCGGGGCGCTCGTGCCCGCCCTGGTCCGCCGCGGGCTCGCCATGCAGCGGCTGCCGTCCGGGGCCGGGGTGCTCGACCGGGTCCACGACGTCGACGTGATCCTGCTCGACCTGGGCCTTCCCGACGTCGACGGCGTGGTGCTCTGCCGGCAGATCCGGGCGGTCAGCGACGTCGCGGTGATCGTCGTGTCCGCGCGCGGCGAGGTGAACGACCGGGTGCACGGCCTGCGCGCCGGCGCCGACGACTACCTGGTCAAGCCCTACGACGTGGAGGAACTGCTCGCGCGGGTCGAGGCGGTGCGGCGGCGGCGCGTCGAACGGCCCGCGCCGTCCGTGCCGGTGGTGGAGGTCGGCGACGTCCGGATCGACCTCTCCCGGCACGAGGTGCTGGTGGCCGGCGAGCCGATCGCCTTGTCCCGCAAGGAGTTCCAGGTGCTCGCGCTGGTCGCTGCGGCGGGCGGCGCGGTCTGCTCGCGCGAGCAGGTGCTGAACGAGGTGTGGGGGCACCGCGGCGCGGCGGAGAGCCGTTCGCTGGACGTGCACGTCGCGACCCTGCGCACCAAGCTCGGCCGTCCGGCGCTGATCGAGACGGTCCGCGGGGTCGGCTACCGGCTGGGCAGCGGACGGGACTGACCGGTGCGCGTCCGGCTGCAGGGCATCGTCGTCACGCTCGTCGCGCTGCTGGTGTTCGGGCTCGGCATCCCGCTCGCGCTGAGCCTCGCGAGCAGCCTCCAGCAGAAGCTCTTCCTCGACCGGCTCACCGACACCTCGCGGTTCGCCTCGCTGGCCCAGCGTCCGCTGCTGGACAACCAGCTCGGCCTGCTGGAACCGGAACTGCGCCGGTACACCGAGGTGTACGGCGTGAAAGTGGTCGTGGTGAACCAGGACGGCGACCCGGTGCTGAGCTCGGCGAGCGGCTCCGTCGACCGGGACGCGATCCGGGTGCCGGTGAACGAGGCGCTCGCCGCCCGTCCGCCCGAGGCCGGGCCGCTGCTGATGCCGTGGGCGACCAAACCGCTGGTGCTGGCCGAGCCGATCCTGATCGACGGCGAGGTGCGCGGCGCGGTCGTGACGGAGTCCGCGACCGACCACGTCCGCACCCAGCTGCTGTGGCAGTGGCTGCTGCTGGCCGCGTGCGCGCTGGTCGCGTTCGGGCTCGCGCTGCTCGTCGCGCTGCCGGTGGTGCGCTGGACGCTGCGTCCGGTCCGGCGGCTGGACGAGGCGACGGGCGCGCTGGTCGCGTCCGTGGTCAGCGGCCGGGAGGCGGAGCCGGTGGGGGAGAGCGGCGGCCCGCCGGAGCTGCGGCAGCTGGGGCGGTCGTTCGACCGGATGGCGGCGAGCGTGTCGGAAGCGCTGGCCGCGCAGCGCGCGTTCGTCGCCGACGCCTCGCACCAGCTGCGCAATCCGTTGACCGCGTTGAAGATCCGGCTGGGCAATCTCGACGGCCAGGTGACCGACGAAACCGCCGCGGCCGATCTCGAAGCCGCGCAGGTGGACGCCAAACGGCTGAACCAGATCCTCGACGAGCTGTTGTCGATGGCCCGTGCGGAAGCCGCGGGCGGCGAGCTGGTGTCCGAGGATCTCGCCGAGGTGATCGCCGATCGCGTCGCCGACTGGTCGGTGGTCGGGGCGGCTCGCGAGGTCTCGCTGGAGAGCGCGGTGGACGTCGACGGCGCGCGGGTGCTCGTGCCTCCGCGCGGGCTGGAGGTCGTGCTCGACGCGTTGCTGGACAACGCGCTCAAGTTCAGCCCTTCCGGTACTTCCGTCGAGGTGGCCGCGAGCGTGGCCGGGGACCGCGTGACGGTCTCGGTCCGCGACCACGGCCCCGGGCTGCGGGAGGACGAACTGGAGCGGGCCGCGGACCGGTTCTGGCGGAGCACGGCGCACCAGAACGTGCCCGGGTCGGGGCTGGGGCTGGCGATCGTGACCGAGATCGTCCGGCATTCCGGCGGGGAGATCCAGCTGTCGCTGCCCGATGGCGGCGGATTGTGCGTCGCGATGGACTTCCCGGTCGCGCGCTAGACCTTCTCCGCGCGGTAATACGCCCGCGCGCCGGGATGCAGCGGCAGCGGAGCGGTCTCGATGCCCGGGTGCACGTCTATCGACAGCGCCGCCCGGTTGACCGCCGCGAGCCGCGGGCGGGCGTCGTACAGGCCCTTCGTGAGCGCTTCGGCGACGTCGGCCGACATCGAGGTGGGCACGACCAGGAAGTTCGGCACCACCAGCGTGGTGACCGGACCGGGCTGGTCGTAGGTGCTGCCGGGGATGGTCGCGGTGCCGTACACCGGGCTGAACCGCTGCATGCCCGGCATCAGGCTGGACATGTCGAGCAGCCGCAGGCCGACCTTGCGGTTGTACTCGGTGATGAGCGGCGTCGGCAGCCCGCCGGACCAGAACATCGCGTCGATCCTGCGGTCCGCCAGCGCGGTGAGCGACTCCTCCAGGCTCAGCTGGTTCACCGAGACCGAGCTTTTCAGCCCGGCGACCTGCAGCACCCGGTCGGCGATGTACTCGACGCCCGATTCCGGCGAGCCGACCGCGATGTGGCGGCCGCGCAGCATCGACACCGAGGTGTACGGCGAATCCTTGCGGACGACGATGTGCAGGTAGTCGTCGTGGATGCGGGCCAGCGCGGCGAGCTTGCCGGGGTGCGCGGCCGCCGCGTCCGCGGCCAGGTCCGCGGCGACGAACGCGACGTCCGCGCCCCCGGAAAGCACTCGGTTGAGGTTGTCGCGCGACCCCTGGGTGGCGAGCACCTCGGGCGTTTCGATGCCGAGTTCGCCCGCCCACGCCGCCGCCAGCGGCCCGGCGAGGTCGTGGTAGACGCCGCCCACCGACCCGGCCGCGACGCGCAGGTGCAGGTTCGCGAAGCTCGGCCCGCACCCGCTCAGCAGCACCATGAGCACTGCCAGCGCCGCCGTCAGCCTCCATCGCATGCAGCGATGGTGCCAGAGGTCAGCCGGTGACGTCGGCCAGGCTGCCGCCCATCCGGATCTTGGTGAGCCACTGCGTCGCCGTCTGGTCGGCCTGGTGGTAGACGCCCCACTTCAGGTAGTTGCGCGTGCCGTCGATCGTGGTGCCGGTGTAGGTGGCCGACCCGTCGGAGAACGTCTGCCGCTTGCCGTCGAACCAGAACTGGATCGTGCCCTTGGTGCGGTCGGTCGAGATCCGGAAGGCGATGTCGTGCCACTGGTCGTTCGAGACCGGCGCGTCCCAGAGCTTGACGCTGGTGTGGTCGGTCGTCCAGTCCTCCAGCTGGAGCCTGCCGCCGGAGATCTTGAGGACGATCGGATGGTTCGCAGTGCCGTCGCTCGGGCTGCATTTCAGCTGGAACACGTAACGGCTGGTGGAGTCGGTGATGCGGTACTTCGACGACCAGCCGAGATAGAAGGTCTTGCCCGCGGCGAGGTCGGGGCCGACCGCCTCGCAGCGTTCCTCCTGGGCGAGCTGCTCGGCGACCCACACCTTGCCCTTCGCGGAGTCGGTCGCGGTCTTGAAGTGGCCGTCGGCGCACTGGATCGAGTTGAACGCCCCGACGCCGTCCGCGGGGTCGGCCGACCAGGTGACGGACTGCGGGACCGGTTGCGCGGAGACCGGGGCGGCCGCCAGCGCGGCGGCGGCGACGAGCGCGCTCGCGACAGCGGCCGCGGAGCAGGCGAAAACCTTGCGCACATTTCCTCCAGAGCGGCGGCGGTCCGATTCGGAAACAATGGCGACGATCTTATCTTCGGGAGGGCGTGGAATACAATAGAGAAAATTGTACCGGTTGGCCGTTCCGGTGCATTTCCGTTCCCGGTCAACGGCACATTTCCCGATTAGCGGAATGCGGAGCGAGGCGCGTCGCGGATACCGCCGCATTGCGTCCGCCGGGCGGGTGCCGGGTCCGGCGCGGGCGGCGGGGTTTAGGCTGGACGGCGATGAACGCGAAAACGTACCAGATCCGCACGTTCGGGTGCCAGATGAACGTGCACGACTCCGAACGGCTCGCCGGACAGCTCGAGGAAGCGGGTTACGTCCCCGCCGCCGGGCAGGCGAAGCCGGATCTGGTCGTGTTCAACACCTGCGCCGTGCGGGAGAACGCGGACAACAAGCTCTACGGCACCCTCGGGCACCTCCGCCCGGACAAGGTCGCCAATCCGGACATGCAGATCGCGGTCGGCGGCTGTCTCGCGCAGAAGGACCGCGGCGACATCGTCAAGCGCGCGCCGTGGGTCGACGTCGTCTTCGGGACGCACAACATCGGCTCGCTGCCGACGCTGCTGGAGCGCGCGCGGCACAACGCCGAGGCCGAGGTCGAGATCCTCGAATCGCTCGAGACGTTCCCGTCCACGCTGCCCGCGCGCCGCGAATCGTCCTACGCGAGCTGGGTGTCGGTTTCGGTCGGCTGCAACAACACCTGCACGTTCTGCATCGTGCCGTCGCTGCGCGGCAAGGAGCGCGACCGTCGTCCCGGAGAGATCCTCGCGGAGGTCGAGGCGCTGGTCGCCGAGGGCGTGCTCGAAGTGACCCTGCTGGGCCAGAACGTGAACTCCTACGGCGTCGAGTTCGGCGACCGGCTCGCGTTCGGCAAGCTGCTGCGCGCGACCGGCGGGATCGACGGGCTGGAGCGCGTGCGGTTCACCTCGCCGCATCCGGCCGCGTTCACCTCGGACGTGATCGACGCGATGGCCGAGACCCCGAATGTCTGCCACCAGCTGCACATGCCGCTGCAGTCCGGTTCGGACCGGGTGCTGCGCGAGATGCGCCGGTCGTACCGGTCCGCGCGGTTCCTGAACATCCTCGACGAGGTGCGCGCCGCGATGCCGGACGCCGCGATCACCACCGACATCATCGTCGGCTTCCCCGGCGAGACCGAGGAAGATTTCCAGGCGACGCTCGACGTCGTCCGCGCCGCGCGGTTCTCCAGCGCGTTCACGTTCCAGTACTCGAAGCGTCCCGGCACGCCCGCCGCGGAGATGGCGGAGCAGCTGCCGAAGGAGGTCGTGCAGGAACGCTACGACCGGCTGGTCGAGCTGCAGAACGAGATCTCCTGGGAAGAGAATCGGAAGCTGGTCGGCCGCCGGGTCGAACTGCTGGTCGCCGCGGGCGAGGGACGCAAGGACGCGGAGACGCACCGGATGAGCGGGCGCGCCCGTGACGGCAGGCTGGTGCACTTCACGCCGACCGGCTCGGCCGTCGACCGCTCGGTCCGCCCGGGCGACGTCGTGGAGACGGTGATCAGCTACGGCGCGCCGCATCACCTCGTCGCCGACGGCGACCTCCTGACCCATCGCCGCACGCGAGCGGGCGACAACGCCGAAGCCGGTCTTCGGCCCAAGACGAGCGGGGTCACCCTGGGACTGCCGGGCTTCGGAGCCCCGGCGGCGCAGCCGGCCCCGGTGAGCGGGTGCGCAGGATGAGCGAACCGGGAACGCCGGCCGAGGTCGACCCCAGGCTGAGCGACGAGATCGACGACGCGGGCCGCCGCGCCGCGCGCACGGTGGAGCTGGGCAGGCGCGGGTTCACCATCTCGGTGCTGATGTTCGTGCTGCTGGTGGCCCAGATCCTGCCGTGGGCGCAGGGCCGCGCGGGCTGGGAAACGCTGGCCGGCGAGGCGGGCGGGGTCCCGCAGCTGTTCGCCGTGACGTCCACCGGCGTCGGCCTGTTCATCGGCGCGGTCGCGCTCGTGTCCCGCCGCTGGTGGGTCGCGTGGTGCTGCGCCGCGGGCGGCTGGTTCGCCTCGGTCGACGGCCTGCTGGCGATCTGGTCGCAGCAGTCCGCGCACGCCAGCGGAGCGGCCGGAGGCGGTCCGGGCATCGGGATGATCGTGGCGTGGATCGCGACGATCGTCTTGGCGACGCTGTGGATGCGGACGGCTTTCTCGCGCAACTGAGCGCTTCCGGCAAACGTCCGTGAGGGGAACCCTCACGGACTCTGAGTCCCTCAGGGTTCCCTTCACGGACCTGAAAAGGGCCGGTACCCGCGGGTACCGGCCCTTTTAGTGCTCAGCTCAGCGATCGGCGACCGCGGCTTCCGCGGCCTCCATCCATTCCCGCCACTGGGCGGCCTGCTCCTCGGCCTTCTTCGCCCGCCGCTCGTCCCCGGCCGCGCGGGCCTTGGCGGCCTGCGATTCGAACTGCTCGACGCGCTCCCGGAACTGCGCGGCGCGCGCCTGCGCCTCCGGGTCGGTGCGGCGCCAGCGGCTGTCCTCGGCCGACTTCACCGCGTCCTGCACCGCTTTGAGCCGTCCGTCCAGTTCGCGGATGCGCTCGCGCGGGACCTTGCCGATCTCGTCCCACTGCTCCTGGATCCGGCGCAGCGCCGACTTGGCCGCCTCGAGGTTGGCCGCCACGTCGATCTTCTCGGCCTCGACCAGCAGTTCTTCCTTGCGCTGGGCGTTGCCGGCGAACTCCGCGTCGCGCTCGGAGAACACCGCCGAGCGGCGGGCGAAGAACGCGTCCTGGGCCGCGCGGAACCGCTGCCACAGCGCCTCGTCGCTGTCCTTCGGCGCGCGTCCGGCGGCCTTCCACTCAGCCATCAGGTCCTTGTACCGGCCCGCGGTGGCTCCCCAGTCGTCCGAGTCGGACAGCGCCTCGGCCTCGGCGATCAGCTCTTCCTTGCGCTGCTTCGCGCTCGCCCGCTGCTTGTCCAGTTCGGCGAAGTGCGAGCCGCGGCGGCGGTTGAACGCCTCGCGCGCCTTCGAGAAGCGCTTCCACAGCTCGTCGTCGGTCTTGCGGTCGACGCCCTTGACCGTCTTCCACTCGTCGAGGATCGCGCGCAGCCGGTCGCCCGCGGCCTTCCACTGGGTGGACTCGGCGGCGATCTTCTCCGCCTCGTCGGCCAGCGCCTGCTTGCGCGCCACGGCCGCCGCGCGGGCTTCCTCGCGCTCGTGCTTGACGTGGACCAGGGCCTTCTCCGCCAGCCCGATCACGTACTCGAGCCGCGCGCCGAGAGCCTTGAGGTCGCCGACCACGGCCGCCTCGCCGAGCCCGTCGCGGATCTGGGTGGCGCTGGAGAGAGCGTGCTTCGGGTCGCCCGCCCCGGAGTTCAGCCGCGTTTCGAGCAGTTCGACCTCGGTGCGCACGTCGTCGAAGCGGCGCGCGTAGTGCAGCAGGCCCTCCTCGGGCGTGCCGGCCTGCCAGACCCCGACCTCGCGTTCGCCGTCGGCGGTGAAGACGTAAACGGTGCCTTCCCCGTCGATCCGGCCCCAGGTGGCGGGGCTGGGCTCGGCGGGCGGCACCGGAGGCGCGGCGTGGCCGCCGCCCTGCGCGTGCGGCACCGGGTGCGGCGCCGGGGTGCCGGGGGACGTGTTCTCCTGGGCCATCGCAGGCTCCTTATCGCCTGTACGCCCGCGGCTGCGGGCGCCCCGCCGCGGGAGCGGGGCCGGGTTACGCTGGTGTCGTGCTCTGCCGGGGGCATGGGGCCCCAGCGGCATTCAAGCAGCTCAGCGCGCGCCGTGGTACTGGGTGAGCCGCCTGAAAGCGTTGATCCTACTTCTCCTTGACGCTCCGTGCCCGCGTCCCGCCCCGGCCGGGTACCGTTCTGCGGCGTGATCAGCCCTGCTCAACGGCCTCGTCCGGTGGCCGTCGTCGGCCCCACCGCCACCGGGAAGACCGCGCTGGCCGTCGAACTCGCGCTGGCGCTGGACGGCGAGGTGGTCAACGCCGACGCGCTCCAGCTCTACCGGGGCATGGACATCGGGACCGCCAAAGCGACGGCGGAGGAACGGCGAGGGGTCCCGCACCACCTGCTGGACGTACTCGACGTGACCGAGACCGCGTCGGTCGCCGCCTATCAGCGTGACGCCCGCGGCACGATCGAGCGGATTCTCGCCGCGGGCCGGGTCCCGGTGCTGACCGGCGGTTCGGGGCTGTACGTGCAAGCGGTCCTGGACGACCTCCGTTTCCCCGGCACCGATCCCGCGGTGCGCGCACGGCTCGACGAAGAAGCGGCCGAACTCGGCACCGCCGCGCTCTACACCCGGCTGGGGGAGCGCGACCCGGCCGCGGCGGCGGCGATCCTGCCCACGAACACCCGCCGCATCGTGCGCGCGCTGGAAGTCATCGAGATCACCGGCGAGCCGTTCTCCGCGAACCTGCCGAAACCGGGTCCGGCGCGCTGGGACACCGTGCTGATCGGGATCGACCGCGAGATCGCCGAGCTGGACGAGCGCGTCGACCTGCGGGTGGAGCGGATGTTCGAGGCCGGTCTCGTGGACGAGGTGCGCGCGTTGCTGGGACGCGGTCTGCGGGACGGGAAAACCGCTTCGCGGGCGCTGGGCTACCAGCAGGTGCTGGCCGAGCTGGACGGCGAGGGCGACTTCGCGGCGGCCGCGGCGGCGACCGCGCAGGCCACTCGCCGGTTCGTGCGGCGGCAGCGTTCGTGGTTCCGCCGGGACAAGCGGATCCAGTGGTTCGACGGCGGATCGGCGGACCTGGCCGCGCGGGTCCTCGCCGCGCTCGACCAGTAGCCTGGACGCATGGGCGGCATCGAATTCCTCAAGGGCCACGGCACGCAGAACGACTTCGTGCTGCTGCCCGACGCGGCCGGCCGCCTCGACCTGACGGCGGAGCGCGTCGCGGCGCTGTGCGACCGGCAGCGGGGCATCGGCGCGGACGGCGTGCTGCGCGTCGTCCGGGCGAAGGCGATCGGCGAAGAATCCGTCGGCGAGTGGTTCATGGACTACCGCAACGCGGACGGGTCGATCGCCGAGAT
This sequence comes from Streptomyces sp. AA4, assembly GCF_000158875.1. Lineage (NCBI taxonomy): Bacteria > Bacillati > Actinomycetota > Actinomycetes > Kitasatosporales > Streptomycetaceae > Streptomyces > Streptomyces sp. AA4. Next base: position 2,030,557 of record NZ_GG657746.1, read on the forward strand.
GTGCGGCAACGGCACCCGCGTTTTCGCGCGCTACCTGGTCGACGCCGGACTGGCCGAGGCGGGCGAGTTCGTCATCGGCACCCGCGCGGGCGACCGGCCGGTCGTCGTGCACCCGGACCGTTCGGTCACCGTGCAGATGGGCCCGGCGGCGATCACCGGCACGTCGGTCACCGTGGTGGCCGGGCAGCCGTTTTCCGGGGTCGCGGTGAACGTCGGCAACCCGCACCTGGTGTCGGTCACCGACACCGACATCGCCGGGCTCGACCTGCGCGACCAGCCCGATTTCGACCACGACTTCTTCCCGGCCGGGGTCAACCTGGAGTTCGTCAACGTGCTCGGCGAGGGCGCGCTGCGGATGCGCGTCCACGAACGCGGCGTGGGGGAGACGCGCGCCTGCGGCACCGGCACGGTCGCCGCGGTGGCCGCCTCTCTGCACCTCGCGGGCAAGGACACCGGCGAGTCCACAGTGGACATCCCGGGCGGCCGGGTGTCGGTCACGGTCGGGCGCGGCGAGTCCACGCTGACCGGACCGGCCGAGATCGTGGCCCGCGGCGAGCTGGACGAAGCCTGGTGGCTCGCCGCGGGCGCTTGATCAGCTGATCGTCACCGCCACCGAAAGCTCGCCCTCCTGGGTGGCCACGGAATTCACCACCCCGGCGGTCCGGACGTCCTCGGCGATTCCGGCGAAGCCTTCGAGCACGTCCGCCGGAGCGGTGACCGACAGCGTCTCGATGGCGGTCCGCATGGACACCTTCGCGTCGGACTTGGCCCGGCGCACCGCGGCGATGACGGAACTGGCCAACGGCAGCAAGGCGACGTCGCCGTCCGCGTCGGGCGCGGTCGGCCAGGACGCCTGGTGCACGGAACCTTCCTGCCACCACGACCAGATCTCCTCGGCGGCGAACGGCAGCACCGGCGCGAACATCCGCACCAATGCCGACAGCACCGTCCGCAGCGCCACCTGCGCCGATTCCGCCGCCTCCGCGCCGAGATCCCCGTACGCGCGGCCCTTGACCAGCTCTACGTAGTCGTCGCAGAACGTCCAGAAGAACGTCTCGGTCACCTGCAACGCACGCGCCTGGTCGAGTGCTTCGAACGCGGCGGTGGCCTCCTCGATCACCTTCGCCAGCGCAGCGAGCACAGACCGGTCCAACGGCTCGGTCGCGCTCGATTCCGGCTTGGGGACGCCGAGGCCGAGCACGAATTTGCTCACGTTCAACAGCTTCGTCGCCAGCCGTCGCCCGACCTTCATCTGGCCTTCGTCCACCGCCGTGTCGACGCCGGGCCGCGCGCTCGCCGCCCAGTAGCGCACCGCGTCGGAACCGTGCCGCTCCAGGAGATCCGCCGGCGTGACGACGTTGCCGACCGATTTCGACATCTTCTTGCGGTCCGGGTCGAGCACCCAGCCGGAGATCACCGCGTCGCGCCACGGCAGCACGCCTTCCTCCAGTTCGGCGCGGACCGCGGTGGAGAACAGCCAGGTGCGGATGATCTCGTGCGCCTGCGGCCGCAGCGAGAACGGGAACACGCGGCGGAACAGGTCGTCGTCGAGGCTCCAGCGGCCGGCGATCTGCGGCGTCAGAGACGACGTCGCCCAGGTGTCCATCACGTCCGCCTCCGCGACGAACCCGCCCGGCACGCCGCGCTGTTCCTCGGTGTAGCCCGGCGGAACGTCGGTGCTCGGGTCCACCGGCAGGCTCGCGTCCTCGGGAGTCAGCACCGAGTCGTGGTCCGGCTCGCCGTCGGCGTCCAGCGGGTACCAGACCGGGATCGGCACGCCGAAGAACCGCTGGCGGCTGACCAGCCAGTCGCTGGTCAGGCCCTCGACCCAGCTGCGGTAGCGGACCCGCATGTGCGGCGGGACCCAGTTCAGCTCCTCGCCGCGCTCCAGCAGTTTCGCGCGCAGGGCGTCGTCGCGGCCGCCGTTGCGCAGGTACCACTGGCGGCTCGTGACGATTTCCAGCGGCTTGTCGCCCTTTTCGTAGAACTTCACCGGATGCGTGATCGGCCTCGGCTCGCCGCGCAGGGCGCCCACCTCCCGCAGGAGGTCCACCACAATCTGGCGTCCAGTGTGGACAGTCTTGCCCGCCAGGGGTTCGTACTTCTCCGCCGGAACGCCGTGCGGCGGCTCCGAGCGGAACCGGCCGTCGCGGCCGAGTACCGGACGCGTTTCGAGCTGCAGCGCGCGCCACCAGGTGACGTCGGTGGTGTCGCCGAAGGTGCAGACCATCGCGATGCCGGTGCCCTTCTCCGGATCCGCGAGATGGTGCGCGTGCACCGGAACCTCGACGCCGAACACCGGCGTGCGCACGGTTTTCCCGAAAAGGCCTTGGTAGCGCTCGTCATCCGGATGCGCGACCAGTGCGACGCACGCGGGCAGCAATTCGGGCCGCGTGGTGGAGATGAGCACCTCCGCGCCGTCGCCGGCGGTGAACACGAGGTCGTGATACGCGCCCGGACGTTCGCGGTCCTCCAGTTCCGCCTGCGCGACGGCGGTGCGGAAGGTGACATCCCACAGCGTCGGGGCTTCGGATTGGTACGCCTCGCCGCGCGCGAGGTTGCGCAGGAACGCGCGCTGCGAGATCTCCGTGGTCGCCGGATCGATCGTCTGGTACGCCAGCGTCCAGTCCACCGAAAGCCCGATGCTCCGCCAGACCTCCTCGAACACCTTCTCGTCGGTTTCGGTCAGCTGGCGGCACAGTTCCACGAAATTGCGCCGGGACACCGGAATCGCGTTCTTGCCGGGCTTTTCCGGCGGAGCGAAGGACAGGTCGTAGGGCAGCGACGGCTCGCAGCGCACGCCGAAGTGGTTCTGCACGCGGCGTTCGGTGGGCAGGCCGTTGTCGTCCCAGCCGACCGGGTAGAAGACCGAACGGCCGCGCATCCGCTGGTAGCGCGCGAGAACGTCGGTGTGCGTGTAGGAGAAGACGTGCCCGATGTGCAGCGAACCGCTCGCGGTCAGCGGCGGCGTGTCGATCGAGTAGACGTCCGGGCGCGACCGGTCGAACCGGTATACGCCTTCGCGTTCCCACACCGGTACCCATTTGGCGGTCAGGCCGTCGACGCCGACTTTGTGCGGGATCTTCTCGTTCATGCCCGCACTTTACGGCGCGGGTACAGCGATTTCCCCGCCCGTCGGCAGGTCCCGCATGCGCCGCAGCGGCGAACAGATCACCCACAGCGCGCCCGCGATCGGCCCGGCGGACCCGATCCACAGCGTGCCGGCGAGCCCGAGCCCTTCGCCGAGCGCGCCGCCCAGCAGCCCGCCGAGGGGCAGCGCTCCCCAGACGACGAACCGGACGCTCGCGTTCATCCGGCCCAGCAGCCGGTCCGGCGTGATCGCCTGGCGGTAGGAGACCTGCGCGATGTTGTAGAGGATCACGCCGAACCCGAACGCGGCCATCCCGAGCCCGGCGAGCGCGATCCGCCAGTCCGGCCGGGCGGCGAGGACCAGGAGTTCGCCCGGCCAGAACAGCACCGGAATCAGCCAGATCGACCGGGCCTGCCCGATCTTGCGGATGATCGGCCCGGCGCACAGCGCGGCCGCGATGCCGCCGACGCCGCTCACCGCGAGCAGGCCGCCGATCTCGGCCGGTTTCAGCCCGGCCGTGCGCGTCAGGAACAGCACCTGGACGGCCTGGACCACTCCGCCGAAGAAGTTCGACGTGGCGGTGCAGGCGACGATCGCGCGCAGCGGCCGGTCGGCGACGACGAACCGCAGGCCTTCCAGCATCTGCGGCACCAGGCGGTCGTGCTCGGTGCGTTCCGGGAGCGTTTCGACGGTGCGGATGCGCCACAGGCACAGCGCGGACGTGAGATAGCCGAGCCCGGTGACCAGGACCGTGCTGGCCGCGCCGACGAACTGCACGAGCAGGCCGGCGAGGCTCGGCCCGGCGATCTGCGCCGACGACTGCACGCCCTGCAGCTTCGCGTTGCCCTCCAGCAGCTTTTCGCGGCCGACCAGCGCGGGGAGATACGCCTGGTAGGAGACGTCGAAGAAGACCGTGGCGAAGCCGACGAACAGCACGACCACCAGCACCTGCGCCATCGTGAGCACGCCGGCCCACCAGGCGAGCGGGACGCTGAGCAGCAGCACCCCGCGGACCAGGTCGGCGGCGAGCATGAGCGGCCGCTTGCGCATCCGGTCCACCCACACGCCGGCGGGCAGGCCGAGGACCAGGAAGCCGAGCGTTTCGGCCATGGTCAGCAGGCCCATCTCGAACGGGGTGGCGGCCAGCGTGACGGCGGCGAGCAGCGGAATGGCGGTGACCCCGACGAACATCCCCAGCTGGCTCGCCGTGTCCCCGGCCCACAGCCTGCGGAAATCGGCGTGGAAGAAGAGTGAGTCGCGACGCACCCGATCGAGTGTCGCGGAGTGATTGGAAAGAGTCAATCACTTTGTTTAGGCTGCTCGGCATGTCGTTGCACCGACGTCCCTCCACCGAAGCCGAGGCGGCCGCGCTCGCGTCCGGAATACGGCTGCGCATCATCCGGTTGACCTCCTTCGAAGCTATGACGAACAAGGAGCTGGCGGAGCGGCTCGGCCGCGACCCGGCGACGACGCTGCACCACGTGCGGCGGCTGGTGGACACCGGATTTCTCGTCCCGCAGGAACCGCGCCGCGGCGCGCGCGGGGCGAAGGAGATCCCGTACCTGTCCACCGGGCTTTCCTGGCAGCTGGACAACGCGGACGCGGACGCGGTGGCGGTCAACCAGGCGATGCTCGAGGCTTACCTGGCCGAAATGGCCGAGGCGGACCTGGCGGAGGCGGACACGACCCGGCTCGTGGTCCAGGTGGGTGCCGACGAGGTCGCGGAGTTCAAGCGGCGGCTCGCCGGATTGCTCGAGGAATTCAAGGCCAGACCGCGTGATCCGGCCTCGGAGCGCACGGCCGTGTACGTCTCGGTTTATCCCAGCAGGTAATCCGTTCGGTTCCCGCGCCGAAACGTGGGACCATGGAGGCACGATGACAGAACAGACACACGAAGACTTTTACGACGACAACGACCCCTACGACCCCTCGGTCGGGGAGATGGAGCTCGAGGACCGCGCGTCGCTGCGCCGGGTCGCGGGCCTCTCCACCGAGCTCGAGGACATCACCGAGGTCGAGTACCGGCAGCTTCGCCTGGAGCGCGTCGTGCTGGTCGGCGTGTGGACTGAAGGCACCGCCCAGCAGTCCGAGGCGTCGCTGGCCGAACTGGCGCGACTGGCCGAGACGGCGGGCTCGGAGGTGCTCGAAGGCCTCGTCCAGCGGCGGCAGAAGCCCGACCCGGCGACGTACGTCGGGTCCGGCAAGGTCCGCGAGCTGCGCGACGTGGTCGTGGCGACCGGAGCCGACACGGTGATCTGCGACGGCGAGCTTTCGCCCGGCCAGCTGCGCCAGCTGGAGGAGAAGGTCAAGGTCAAGGTGATCGACCGGACCGCCCTGATCCTCGACATCTTCGCCCAGCACGCCCGGTCCAAGGAGGGCAAGGCGCAGGTCGAGCTGGCCCAGCTGCAGTACCTCGTCCCGCGGCTGCGCGGGTGGGGTTCGGCGCTGTCCCGGCAGGCCGGCGGCCGCGCGGGCGGCGCGAACGGCGGCGTGGGCCTGCGCGGGCCTGGTGAAACGAAGCTGGAGACGGACCGGCGGCGGATCAGCAAGCGCGTGGCGAAGCTGCGCCGGGAGATCGCCGCGATGGACACCATCCGCGAGACCAAGCGCGGCAAGCGCGTGGCCAACGAGGTGCCGAGCGTGGCGATCGTCGGCTACACCAACGCCGGCAAGTCGAGCCTGCTCAACGCCCTGACCGGGGCCGGGGTGCTGGTGGAGGACGCGCTGTTCGCCACCCTCGACCCGACCACGCGCCGGGCGCAGACGGCCGACGGGCGCACGTTCACCCTCACCGACACCGTCGGGTTCGTGCGGCACCTGCCGCACCAGCTGGTGGACGCGTTCCGCTCGACGCTGGAGGAGGCGGCCGACGCCGACCTGCTCCTGCACGTGGTCGACGGTTCCGACGCGGCCCCGGAGGACCAGGTCAACGCGGTCCGCGAGGTGCTCGCCGAGATCACCCGCAGCCGCAAGGAGCCGCTCCCGCCGGAGCTGCTGGTGATCAACAAGGCCGACGCGGCCGACGACGTCACCCTGGCCCGGCTGCGGCACGCGCTGCCCGGTTCGGTGCAAATCTCCGCGCGCACCGGTTCGGGCGTGGCCGACCTGGCCGAGGTGCTGGCCGAGCGGCTGCCGCGGGCGGAACTGGTGATCGACGTGCTGGTCCCGTATTCGCGCGGCGAGCTCGTGTCCCGGGCGCACGCGGAGGGCGAGGTGCTGGAAGAGGAGCACGTCGCCGACGGCACGCGCCTGAAGGTACGGGTGCGGGCCGACCTGGCCGCGGCTCTGCGGGCGTTCGAGACCAACGTCTCGGCGCTCTGAACGTCCTTCGTAGTGCACGGTCCGAGCGGGCCGTGCACTACGGAGGTGAACTGGTGCGGGTCGTCCTGGCACTGACGGCTGTCCTGATGCTCGCGGGAGCGGTCCCGGCTGTGGCGGCTTCTGCTCCTGCCCCGGAAACCCTCTGCCAGGTGAAGGACAAGCGCCTCGACGAACTGTCCGGCCTGGTCTCCGACGGCGAGCACTGGTACGCGATCAACGACGGCGGCACGAAGGTGCAGGTCTTCGTGCTGGACCGGAAATGCCAGGTCAAGGACGTCCTGACCGATCCGACGGATCCGTACGACGTCGAGGACCTCGCCCGCGGCAAGGACGGCACCCTGTGGCTCTCGGACACCGGCGACAATCGCGCTAAACGCGAAACCGTCGCTCTGCTGGAACTGAAACCGACTGGCGGAGCGGCCGTCGTGCACCGCCTGACTTACCCGGACGGTCCGCACGACACCGAAACTCTGCTTCTCGACCAGTCCGGCACGCCGTTCCTGGTGACCAAGGATCTACTGGGCACCTCGAAGGTCTACCGGCCGTCAGGCCCTTTGGCGACCCCCGGTCCGACGAAACTGGAGCAGGTCGGCACTCTGCGCGTCCACAGCACCGACACGCCCGGCGGCCCGGTGGGCTCCTTCGGTTCGGCGCTGATCACCGGAGGCGCGACGAGCGCGGACGGAAAGGTCATCGCCCTGCGGACGTACACGGACGCATATCTGTACGCAGCCCCAGACGGCGACGTGGCGGCAGCGTTGCAACGCGAACCCGTGCGGATTCCGTTGCCGAACGAGAAGCAGGGCGAAGCCATTGCTTTCGAGCCCGACGGGACTTTGCTGTCCGCGAGCGAAGGCGTCGGAGAGCCGGTGCGGGCGATCAAGAACGCGACGGGTTTGGTCACGCCACAAGCGCCCGCGCCGAAGCCCGGTGGTGCCGCTGCGCCTCAGCCAGCCGACGAGGACTCCGGCGGGTTCCCGCTCGGTCCCGTTGCCGTGGCTGCCGTTGCCGCAGTGGTCGTTCTTGCCGCGTGGGTCCTGATGGCCAGGAAACGCCGCCGCTCCTGACCTGCCGCCTGTGCCGCGCCGTTTCGGCAGTAGCGCTTGCTCCGGACCTGCTGCCGGTGCCGCACTGTTCTGGCAGGGGTGCTTGCTCCTGGCGCGGTGCTTGTGCCGCGCTGCTCTGACGGCGGTGCTTGCTCCGGGCTTGATGCCTATGCCGCGCCGTTCCAGGAGGGATGTTCGCTCTCGACCCGGTGCCTATGCCGCTCTGGTCCGGTAAGGGCGTTCGCTCTTGGCCCGGTGCGCGCCCCGGGGGAGGTGGCCGGTGTTCGCTCTTGGCCTGGCGTCTGTGCTGCGCGTGTCGGCGGTGGTGTTCGCTCCTGGCCCGGCGTCTGTGCCGTGCCGTTCCCGCAGAGGTGCTGACTCCGGACGCGCTGACACTGCGCCGCTTCCGAAGCGGTATCGCTCCTGGCGTGCCACCGCTGACGCCGCACCGCGCCCTCGACGGAATCGCCCTGCTGCGCTGCCGGATCAGGCCTGGCGGTGCTCGTGGTGTGCTGCTGCATCGGGCGCGGGACTGCTCGCGGTGGGACGCCGGGTCGGGCGCGACGGTGCTGATGGTGCGCAGCCGCACCTGGCACGGCATCGCTCCTGGAGTGCCGTCGCTGCTGCGTGCCACCGCTCTCGAGGAGGTTCAGCCGCCGATGTGCCGTGGCTTCAGGCCTGCCTCTGTACCTGACCTCGCGCAACCATCCCCGGCTGTCGGCGAAACCCGAGCCCGGGCGGGGTTGCTCGCTCCCCTCGCCTGGGCCCTGGGGCAGGGGTGAGGGGAGCGAACCATGTCTCAGAGTCGGCGCAGCACCGCTACCACCTTGCCCAGGATCGAAGCGTCGTCACCGGGGATGGGCTCGTACGCCTCGTTGTGCGGCATCAGCCACACGTGTCCGTCCTTGCGCTTGAACGTTTTCACCGTGGCCTCGCCGTCGATCATCGCGGCGACGATGTCCCCGTTCTCCGCGGCGGGCTGCTGGCGGACGACGACCCAGTCGCCGTCGGTGATGGCGGCGTCGACCATCGAGTCGCCGGTGACGCTCAGCAGGAACAGTTCGCCCTCGCCGACGATTTCGCGCGGCAGCGGGAAAACATCCTCGACGGCCTGTTCGGCGAGCACCGGACCGCCCGCTGCGATCCGGCCGACCAGCGGCACGTACGCCGCCTTCGGGACGGACGGCTGCTGGTCCATCTCGATGCCCATCGGGTTGTCGTCCGTGGACGCGAGCACGCCCACCGCGCGCGGGCGGTTGGCGTCGCGGCGCAGATAGCCCTTGCGCTGCAGCGCGCGCAGCTGATGCGACACCGACGACGTGGACGTGAGCCCCACCGCCTCGCCGATCTCGCGCACGCTCGGCGGGTAGCCGAAGCGGCTCACCCAGGTGCGGATGACGTCGAGCACCTGCTGCTGGCGGACGGTCAGCGTCTCGTCCACGTCGTACACCTCCGGCATGGCGCTCACCTTCCCCGTGCTCTCGTGGCCGGACTCGCGCGCGGATTGTGCGGACGCCTTGCCCCGCGAGGCCGCCTTGGCCCCCTTCGCCGCGGTGCCCTTCACCGTGTCCTTCTCCAACGCTGCGTCGCCTCCAGCCGTCCCGCGGTCGCCGTGTCGGCGTCCCGCGCGTGTCCGCGTGCGCCGGTCCGGGATCCGCGTTTTCCGCGAACGCCCGTCCGGCGGCACCCGCCGGAGCCGGTCCGGCAGATGTCCTGGTCACCGACGTTAGTCACCGCGCGCGACGATTTCAAACATCTGTTCGATCGACACGCCGTGTCCTCTCGATTTTGTCGGTGCGGGGTGGTAGACCTTCGCACGGACGTTCGATAGAACGCCTGTTCGATCTGGACCGCTGCGGCGCAGGTGTACGGCCCGGACCGGACGGATCCGCAGGTCATGAGGAGGTTCCGCGATGTCGATCCTGGCAGATCGAGGGCTCGTCCGCCCGCTTCGGCCCGTCCCCGCCGTCCGCCCCGCCGAGGACGGCGCCGCGCCGGACGGAGCGGCCCCGTCCCGGAGGGAACCCGGGCCGGGCGGTCCGGCACGCCGGTCGCGGCGCGGTTCGGAGCGCCTGGAAGCCACCCGAAAGGATGGTGTTCGGGAGGGCGCCGAGGCCGGATCCGGCGCTGATCCGGGCTCGGCGGGCGGTTCCGCCGAGGTGGTGGAGCTTCGCGGCCGGACCGGTGCCCGACGCGGCGTCGGCACGGCGCGGTCCGGCAACGGTTCGCGCGGCGAGCAGGGCCGAAGCGACTCGCAGGGTTGCAGTGGCGGCGAATCCCGGCGAGGTTCGCGCGGCGAAGCCGGTCACGACGATTCGCGGCGGGCCCGGGGCGCGGGCGAGTCGCGGGGAGGTTCGCGTGGCGAGCCCGGGCGGCGGCGCGCCTGGCGAGCGGCGGCAGAGGCGGGGCTCGCCGGTGGCGAGCTGCCCGCTTCCGAACCGTCGCTGCCGGACGGTGCGTTCGGACGCGTTGACGGGCACGTCGGCGCGCGGGCGGCGGGGGAGTTCACGGCTTCCGTCGAATCGTTGCCGGTCGGGCGGGGCGCGCGGTCGACGGGCGAGATTGCGGCGCGGGTCGGCACGCGGTCGGAGAGGGAATCCGCGGCTTTCGCGCTCTCTGGTGAGCGAGGCGCACGGGGAATGACAGGCGAGCTTTCCGCGCTGCGGTCCGCCGCCGCCGTTCGGTCCGTCGAGCGGGCTGGGTTCCAGACGTCGGTCGAGCGAGCCGGATTCCAGACCTCGGCCCCCTCGGCGGTCGAGACCGAAGCCCCGGTCCGCGAGTCCCGAAAACCTCGCAGCCGCACCGCCGTCCGGCACATTCCCGCCGCGTTCCCGGCCAATCCCGGCCGCACCGCGCGGGAGCGCCGCGGCGAGCCGTTGCGGCCGCCGTCTCGGGAGCGGGTCCTCGCCGGGCAGCGCGGCGGCGTCGCGTGCAAGTCCGCGGCCCGGCCGTCGGTGCGGTGGCCGTGGTTGTTCGCGATCGCTTTCGTCGCCTGCCTCATCGTCACCGGGCTCGGCGTGTTCGGTTCCGGAGTGTCCAGCGGTCCGGTGCCGTCGCGGACCGCGTCCGTTTCCGTGCAGCCCGGCGATTCGCTCGGGGCTCTCGCCGCCCGGTTCGCGCCGAACGCCGACCAGAGCGCGGTCGTCGAACGCATCAAGGAGCTCAACAACCTCGACGACACCGCCCTGCTGCCCGGCATGCCGCTCACCGTGCCGGTCGCCTGGTCCGGCTCGGGTTCAGGCGAAGGGTCGGGCGGGGAAACGGGCGCCGCCGGGTCATGACTGTCGGAGATCACCCGGTCGCCTCTTGCGCAACCGGTCTTTCACCCTCTCGGGTTTCTTGCGCCCGCCCCGGAGGCGATCTAAGGTCTACCCCTATATCTAGTAGTTACACCGCTGTAGTTGGTCCACAGGTAGGGGTAGACTGGCGGCAGTTGTCCACAGCCGGCCGGCAGTTGCCCACCGGATGTCCACAAGTCGATCACCAGGCGCGGGGTCGCGCGCGGTGACCGCGGTCCAGGCCGTAGCGTGGCGGCAGGGGCCGGTTGGGACAGGAATCGACCGGCGCGGAGGGGAAGGTGATCGGCGGATGAGGTGCCCGTTCTGCCGGCATGCGGACTCTCGGGTCGTCGACTCCCGAGAGGTGGACGAGGGACAGGCGATCCGGCGGCGGCGTTCGTGCGCCGAGTGCGGACGGCGTTTCACCACGTCGGAGACGATGGTGCTGGCCGTGGTCAAACGGTCCGGTGCCACCGAGCAGTTCAGCCGGGACAAGGTGGTCAACGGCGTGCGGAGGGCCTGCCAGGGCCGTCCGGTCGACGACGACGCGCTGCAGAAGCTCGCGCAGCGCGTGGAGGAGTCGATCCGGTCCGCCGGGCTGGCCGAGATCCCCAGCCACGAGGTCGGCCTCGCCATCCTCGGCCCGCTGCGCGAACTGGACGGCGTCGCGTATCTCCGGTTCGCCAGCGTCTACCGCTCCTTCTCCTCGGTCGAGGACTTCGAGAAGGAGATCTCGGACCTGCGGAAAGCCATGGCGGGAACTGCGGAGGACCAGGAAAGCGAGCGCGCCGGGGACGACTGAGCCGTCACCGGGTCGCGGGGAGCGAGGGACAGGACCGCATGACCGAAACCGTGGGAACCGGCGCCGCGGCCGGACAGAACAAGAAGCCGAACAAGGGCCTCACCGTCCGGCGGGTCTTCACCACCGAGGGGACCCACCCCTACGACGAGGTCGCGTGGGAGACCCGCGACGTCGTCATGACGAACTGGCGCGACGGCAGCGTCAACTTCGAGCAGCGCGGGGTCGAATTCCCCGAGTTCTGGTCGGTCAACGCGACCAACATCGTCACCAGCAAGTACTTCCGCGGCGCGGTCGGCAGCCCGCAGCGCGAGAGCAGCCTCAAGCAGCTGATCGACCGCGTGGTGCGCACCTACGTCAAGGCCGCCGCCGAGCACGACTACTTCGCCGGTCCGTCCGACCTCGAGATCTTCGAGCACGAGCTCACCTGGATGCTGCTGCACCAGGTCTTCAGCTTCAACTCGCCGGTGTGGTTCAACGTCGGCACGTCGTCGAAGCAGCAGGTGTCCGCCTGCTTCATCCTCGCCGTCGACGACACGATGGAGTCGATCCTCAACTGGTACCGCGAGGAAGGCCTGATCTTCAAGGGCGGTTCCGGCGCGGGCCTCAACCTGTCGCGCATCCGGTCCTCGAAGGAACTGCTCACCTCCGGCGGCACCGCGTCCGGCCCGGTCTCGTTCATGCGCGGCGCCGACGCGTCCGCGGGCACCATCAAGTCCGGCGGCGCCACCCGGCGCGCGGCGAAGATGGTCGTGCTCGACGTCGACCACCCGGACATCGAGGAGTTCATCCAGACCAAGGCGCGCGAAGAGGAGAAGATCAAGGTCCTCCGCGACGCCGGGTTCGACATGGACCTCTCCGGCTCCGACATTTCCTCGGTGCAGTACCAGAACGCGAACAACTCGGTCCGCGTGTCCGACGAGTTCATGCACGCCGTCGAGAACGGCACGGACTTCGGCCTGCGCGCCCGGCTCACCGGCGAGGTCATCGACCGCACCGACGCGAAGAAGCTGTTCCGCAGCATGGCGCAGGCGGCGTGGGAATGCGCCGACCCGGGCGTCCAGTACGACAGCACGATCAACGACTGGCACACCTGCCCCGAATCGGGCCGGATCACCGCGTCGAACCCGTGCAGCGAGTACATGCACCTCGACAACTCAAGCTGCAACCTCGCGTCGCTCAACCTGCTGAAGTTCGTCTCGGACGACGGCACGTTCGACGCGCCGCTGTTCGCGAAGGCCGTCGAGTTCGTCATCACCGCGATGGACATCTCGATCTGCTTCGCCGACTTCCCGACCGAGCCGATCGCCGACACCACGCGCAAGTTCCGCCAGCTCGGCATCGGCTACGCCAACCTCGGCGCGCTGCTGATGGCGCTGGGCCACGCGTACGACTCCGAGGGCGGCCGCGCGCTCGCCGCCGCGATCACGTCCCTGATGACCGGCGTGTCCTACCGGCGTTCGGCCGAGCTGGCCGGCGTCGTCGGACCGTACGAGGGCTACGCCCGCAACGCCGAGGCGCACCAGCGCGTCATGCGCAAGCACGCCGCGGCCAACGAACTCGTCCGCACCTACCACAGCAACGACGCCGCGGTCCGCGCGCTCGCGTCGGAGGAGTGGCAGAAGGGCATCGAACTGGGCACGCGCAACGGCTGGCGCAACGCGCAGGCCTCGGTGCTCGCGCCCACCGGCACCATCGGCTTCATGATGGACTGCGACACCACGGGCATCGAGCCGGACTTCTCGCTGGTGAAGTTCAAGAAGCTCGTCGGCGGCGGGTCGATGCAGATCGTGAACCAGACCGTGCCGCGCGCGCTGAAGGTGCTGGGCTACCAGGCCGAGCAGGTCGAGGCGATCGTCGAGTACGTCGCGCAGCACGGCCACGTGGTCGACGCGCCGGGCCTGCGCCCCGAGCACTACGAGGTGTTCGACTGCGCGGTCGGCGACCGGTCCATCGCGCCGATGGGCCACGTGCGGATGATGGCCGCGGTCCAGCCGTTCATTTCGGGCGCGATCTCGAAGACGGTCAACATGCCGGAGTCGGCGACCGTCGAGGACGTCGAGGAGATTTACTTCCAAGGCTGGAAACTCGGCCTCAAGGCGCTCGCGATCTACCGCGACAACTGCAAGGTCGGCCAGCCGCTGTCCACGGCGAAGAAGAAGGAAGCCGTCGCGGAGGCCGAGCCGGAGAAGGTCGTCGAATACCGTCCGGTGCGCCGCCGCCTGCCGAAGAAGCGCCCGAGCCAGACGGTGTCGTTCACCGTCGGCGGCGCCGAGGGCTACCTGCACGCGGGCTCGTACCCGGACGACGGCCTCGGCGAGATCTTCGTGAAGCTCGGCAAGCAGGGCTCCACGCTGTCCGGCGTGATGGACGCGTTCTCGATGTCCATCTCGGTTGGTCTGCAGCACGGCATCCCGCTCGAGTTCTACGTTTCGAAGTTCTCGAACCTGCGCTTCGAGCCGGCGGGCATGACCGACGACCCGGACATCCGGATCGCGACGAGCGTCATGGACTACCTGTTCCGCCGCTTGGCGCTTGATTACCTGCCGTACGAGAAGCGGGCCCAGCTGGGCATTTTCACCGCGGACGAGCGCTCGGCCGAGGTCGAGGCGAACTACGGCGGCCAGAACCTCGACCTCGACGCGTTGCGCGGCAGCGTGGACGCTTCGCCCGCCCGCGCCGAAGAGTCCACAACGGACACTCCGGCGCGCGACGCGCACAGCACGGCCGAACTGATGGAACTCCACCTCGGCAAGGCCGCGGACGCCCCGCTCTGCATGACCTGCGGAACGAAGATGCGGCCCGCGGGATCGTGCTACGCCTGCGAGGGCTGCGGGGCTACTTCCGGCTGCAGCTGACCGGACGGTGAAATGAGGGGGCGTGGCGCATGCCGCGCCCCCTCTTTCCGTTGAGGGCTCGGCAAACGGGAGGCGCAGGTCCGGGAGGTCCGCCACGACGGGAGACGTCCTCCAGCGCGACCCGGTGCCTTACGTGTCGCCGCGACGCAGGCCGAGCAGCGGCAGCCACACCTTGTCCACGATCTCGACGATCGACGCGTCCGGCACCCCGCCCATGGCCATCAGCATGTCGTGGCGCACCAGGTCGAAGGGCAGGTTCACCACGCGTTCGGGCCGGGGCTCCGCCGTCAGTTCGCCGCGCTCGACGGCACGGGCGACGAGCGTCACGAAGGGCGGAGGCTGGTCCGCGAGGCGAAGACGGCCGCGCAGGTCGCTGAAACTGGTGCCGGTCTCGCGGAAGTAGTCCGCCAGCTGAAGGTGCAGGAGGACCACCGTGCGGGCCCGCTCGGCGTTGACCGCGCGCAGGAGGGCGAGGGCGTCCTCGCGCAGGGTGCCGGTGTCGGGGAGGTCGAGCGGACGCCAGTGCCGGGCGAGTGTGGCGACGAGGAGGTCCTCGCGCCGCGGCCAGCGCCGGTAGAGCACCGGCTTGCTGGTCCCGGCGCGCGCCGCGACGGCCTCGTAGGTGAAACCGTGATAGCCCTGCTCGACCAGCACCTCCCAGGCAGCGTCGATGAGCGCGTTTTCCAAGGCGACACCCCTGCGTCGGGTCGGAGTGCCCTCCGTGCGCCGTTGCTCGCTCACCACTGCCCTCCGGACGTTCGCGTTCAGCCAGACGGTTAGACCCGCTTGCGTATCTTAACCCGCGGTCGTACGCTCGGAACCGTAAGATACGGAGCCGTTTCTAAACGGTGCTCGACCGCGTAAAGGGAACCAGCATGTCCATGATCAACGCCGCGCTCGTGGAGTCCTTCGACGAACCTCCGCACTACCGCTCCGTCCCCGCTCCCGAGGCTGCCTCCGGCCAGGAGGTGGTGGACGTCCTCGCCGTCGGCGTGCACCCGGCCACTCGCGGCATCGCCGCCGGCAAGCACTACACGAGCCCCAAGACCCTGCCCGCGCTGGCGGGTGCGGACGCGGTCGTCCGCCGGGCGGACGGCAGCCTCGGCTACGTCATGACCATGGGCGCCGGCAGCCTGGCCGAGCGCATCGTGGTCGATCCGGCCGCGCTCATCCCGGTCCCGGAAGGTGCCGATCCCGCGGTCCTGGCAGCCACCATGAACCCCGCCTTGTCGTCGTGGACCGCGCTGCGCACCCGCGTGCCGTTCGAGGCCGGGCAGTCGGTTCTGGTGCACGGCGCGACCGGCAACGCGGGTTCGACGGCCGTCAAGGTCGCCAAACACCTCGGCGCGGGACGGGTGATCGCCGCCGGACGCGACCGCGCCCGCCTCGACGAGTTGGCGGCAGACGGCGCGGACGCGGTTGTCCAGCTCGTTCCCAACGAGGACGCCACCGCGGCCGCGTTCGCCGAGGCCGCCGCGGAGGTCGACGTGGTCCTGGACTACGTGTGGGGGCCGCCGACCGAACTCGCCATGCGCGCCGTCCTCGGAGCGCGTACTCAGCACACTCGCTTGCTCGACTGGGTGCAGATCGGCGGCATGGGCGGCGACTCGATCACGTTGTCCGGGCACGAGATGCGCTCCAACGCGTTCCGGGTCCTCGGCAGTGGTTTCGGCGCAGTGGAACCGGAGGTCATGCAGCGGGAGTTCACCGAGCTGGTCGCCGCGATCGCCGCGGGCGGCATGGCCGTGCGTCCGCGTCCGTTCCCGCTCGACCAGGTCGAGGCGGCGTGGGCGAACCAGGACGCACCCGGCGAGCGCACCGTCATTCTCTTGTGACGCAACAGGGAGGCGTCAGCGCAGCATCTGCGCGACGCCGTCGCCGAACGACCAGTCCACCTCGTGGTTTTCGGTCAAGCTGAAGAAGACGTTCCGCGGTTCGATCCCGGTCGACTCGGCGATGAGTTCGGTCGCTCGCCGGTACAGCGCCGTTTTCTGCTCGTCGGTGCGGCCGGCGCGCATCGTGATGGCGATGTACACGATGTCGTCGTCGCGCTGGACGCCGAAATAGCTCGGGTCGTACCGCAAGCGGCCGGGCGCGTGGCTGTTCATGATCTGGAACCGGTCGTCGACCGGGACGTCGATGGTTTCGGTCATGGCCTGGTGCACGGCTTCGCCGATGGCGGGCAGGCGGTCGGCGTTGGGTTCGGACAGCACGTCGATGCGGACGAGCGGCATGGGGACCTCAGCTCAACTGGTCGATGTTCGGACGGGACAGGTGAAGCACGCGGTACTGGACGTCGGCGTCCTCGGTCGGGGCGGCGGTCCAGAGGGTGAAGCGCACGGATTCCCAGCTCCGCGGGTCGATGACCAGCGCGGTGGTGTGCACAGCCGGGTTTCGGGCCAGTTGCTCGAGTTCGCGGTCGAAGTCTTCCGGAAACTGCCCTACGCGTTTGGTCGCGAACTTCGGCGTGCTCGCTCGTGCGGGACCGGCCAGGCAGCGCGCACCGGTCCAATGCCGCACGGGCGGTCGGCCGAAATCCTGGACTATTCCTTCGAATCCGCCGCCGCCCCAAAGGAATCGGCTCATTCCGGCGGTGTCGGCCCAGAGATAGAACGGGGCGTACTGGTTGTCGCGCACCAGATATGCCTTGAGCCCCAGTCCGGGGAACTCGTCGGTGCGGTGGCCCCGGGTCGCGACCCGGTGTTCGATGTCGTATCCGGCGGGCAGGTCGATCTCGTACTGCATGGCGTACACCGCCGTCACCGCCGTTCGAGAAGCGCGAGTGCGCCGCGGATCGCCTGGTCGAACGGCTCGGCCGTCCCGGACGACCGGGCGAGGACGTATCCACCCTGCAGCACCGCGACGAGCGTGGTCGCGGTCGTCGCGGGTTCGAGGTCGGCCGGGAGTTCGCCGTTCGCGATGCCCTCGGCGAGCACTTCGGCGAGACGGCCGCGCAGCCAGTCGAACGTTTCCTCCAGTGGCGCGCGCAATTCCGGGTTCGCGACGATCTCGGGATCCAACGCCAACCGTCCGACCGGGCAGCCGCGCAGGACGTCCCGCTCGCGCAGCAGGTAGGCGGAAACACGCTCGACTGCCGTTGTGCCCTGGACGAATGCGGCTTCGGCGGAGGCGCGCAGATCGGCGGCGTTCTGCCGGATCGCGGCGAGCGCCAGGTCGGCCTTCCCGGCGAAGTGGTGGTACATGCTGCCCTGCCCGGCCCCGGCGCGCTGCTGGATCGCCTTTGGGCTGGTGCCGACGTACCCCCGCTCCCACAGCAGGTCCTGAGTGCTCGCGACGAGCTGGTCTCTCGTGGACATGACCTCACCGTACATACTAGTAGGTACAGAGACAAGACCGGGGGCAGGCCCTACCTCGGGGAGACCGGCTGACCGGATGGTCCGGATGATCTTGACCCGGCAGGCTTTCCGGGAGCCGAACGAAAGGATTTCTCCGTGATCAAGTCTGCTGGCCGCCGGGTGGTCGCCGTGACGTTGGCGTGCGCCGCCCTGTTCTCGACCGGCACTGCCGAAGCGATCGTGAAGGGCGGCGATTCGACGCAGCGCTACCCGTTCATGACCTCCATTCCGGAGCGGGTCAACCAGACCGGCGACCGCGGGGTGTGCGGCGGCTCGCTGATCGACCCGCAGTGGGTGGTGACGGCGGGGCACTGCGTGGACTCGGCTCTCGTGACGCCGGACGGGACCGTCCGGATCGGCAGCGAGCACCGGAATTCCGGCGGAACCGTGCGGCGGATCGCGCAGGTGGTCACGCATCCGGGCTACGCGCTGCAGAGCGAGAGCGTTCCCTTCAACCGCAACGACGTCGCGTTGCTCAAACTGGACCGTCCGGTCGCCGAGAAGCCGATCCGGCTGGCTTCCCGCCCGGGCGAGCCGGGCACGCCGACGCGCTTGCTGGGGTTCGGCACGACGGTCGACACGTACGACTTCACGAAGGCGCGGTTCCCGGAACGATTGCAGGAGCTGGACGTGCGGCGCGGTGCGGAATCCGAATGCGGCCCGGGATATGCGGGCCGGACGCGGTTGTGCACGGTGAGCCCTCGGCGCGAAGCGATGGCGTGCATCGGCGATTCCGGCGGACCGCAGATCCGGCGTGGACCCGGCTGGCAGTGGGAGCTGATCGGGGTCACGTCGGGACCCGGCGCCGCACGGGCGGCGTGTGCGGGCGGGCCGGGGCTGTACAGCAGCGTGCCCGCGTACGCCGACTGGATCCGGGCGACGATCCGGTCGAACCGGGGAGGAAACTAGCCGCCGTGACTCTCGTGTCGGCGGGCTACCGTGCCGTGCAGCGAACCAGCGAATTCGTGTCGATCAGCGAATGCGTCGCGGAAGTGCACGACGATTGGTTCCGCGACGTCGTGCTCGCCCGCCACACCGGGCTGGAAGTTCTCGAGGTGGGCCTCTCGCCGGAGGAGGCCGAGCCGATCGTCCGCGAAATCCTCGCGGAAGGCTGGGACCGGGAGACCAGCGTGGTGGTGAACCGCATCGAGCGAGGCGCGAGCGCCTCCGGCGAGTTGCTGGGGTTCGAACTGGTCGGCTACGACGGCGGACTTTGGCACACCTGGCGCTGCCTCGGCGGTCTGGTCGACGACGTCCGCGCGGCCACCGGCATCGTGCCCGGCCGGCACGGGCTGATCGAGGACGAGGACGCTGCCCATCAGGCCGCGCGATGGCTCACCGAATCCGGCCTTGGCGACCCGAAAGTGTTCCACTGGGCCGCCGCCGGACTGTTTCTCCCTTAGCTCCACCGAATCTCCACATCCTCCCCGCGCCGCGGGCACATCCGCGCGGCAGCATGACCGCCGTGGACTGGAGTGCGGTGTTCGAGGCGGAGGCGCGGCGGCGGAAGGTCCGGCCGCAGCCGGCGTGGGGGAGCGGGCTGCGGCTGGATCCGGTGGTGGCGCGCAGCGTCCGGCGGTTCCGGAATCCGCCGGACGAGGCGACCGCGGAGGACCAGCGGCTCGTCGCCCGGTTGCTGGAAACCGCCGGTCCGCCGGGGAAAAGCGACGTGATGAGCCAGCTGATCTCCGACGTGCTCGCGCTCGGCTATTACCGCGCGTTGCGGGACGGCACGCGCGACCCGGTCACCACGGACGTGGCCGCGCGCGTGTTCGCGGGGTTGGAACGGCGGCTCGGCTTTCACGTGGACCGGTTGCGGCGGCAGCGAATCGTCGCGAGCCTGAGGTGGCGAGCCAGGGCGATCCTCGAAACCGGCGGCGTATTGGTCGGCCACGGACGCGCATTGCGGCGGCTAGGCACGCCGTGGCTCGCGTTCGTCACCGACGCCTGGGCCCGGTTCGAGCGCGCGCTCGCGGAGGTCCGCAAAGGACCGGCGATCCGCCCGGGGCCGCGCGTGCGGGCGCGGCCCCGGGACCTGGTCTAGGAAAGCTTCGACCAGAGGAATTCGTACGCGACGGCCGAACGGAACGCGAGCTGTTCGTTGTCCGCCGCCGCTCCGTGGCCGCCTTCGATGTTCTCGAAGTACTCCACGTCGTGGCCCTGTTCCCGCATCCGCGCGACCATCTTGCGCGCGTGCCCGGGATGCACGCGGTCGTCGCGGGTGGAGGTGACGACCAGGATCGGCGGATAGTCGCCGTCCGCCGAAACCTTCTCGTACGGCGAGTACTTCGAGATGTACTCCCACTCTTCCGGAACGTCCGGGTCACCCCATTCGGCCATCCACGACGCCCCGGCCGGCAACAGGTGGTAGCGCTTCATGTCGAGCAACGGCACCTGGCACACGATCGCGCCGAACAGCTCCGGGTAGCTGGTGAGCATGACGCCCATCAGCAGCCCGCCGTTGCTGCCGCCCTGGATGCCGAGCCGTTCCTTCGTCGTGATGCCCCGCGCGACGAGATCGCGCGCGACCGCGGCGAAGTCCTGGTACGCCTTGTACCGGTTCTCTTTCACCGCCTGCATATGCCATTCCGGGCCGTACTCGCCGCCGCCGCGGATGTTCGCGACCACGTACGTGCCGCCGCGCGACAGCCAGGCCCGGCCGATGACCCCGCCGTACGAAGGGGTCAGCGAAACCTCGAAACCGCCGTAGCCGTACAGCAGCGTGGGCCCGTTTTCCGCGCCGGGCGGGCGGACCACGAAGTACGGGATCTTCGTGCCGTCGTCCGACGTCGCGAAGTACTGGCTGACTTCGATCCCGGTCGCGTCGAAGAACTCCGGAGCCTGCTTCAGCACCTCGACGTCGCCGCCGACGACGCCGCGGGTGAGCGTGGACGGCTGGACGTAGCTGGAGGAGTCCACGAGGTACTCGTCGTCGACGTCCGGTTCGGTGTCGACGATCTGCGCGCTGCCGAATTCCGGCGCACCGCCCAGTTCCGCCTCGGCCCAGCCGTCCGGACCCGGCGTCAGCACGCGCAGCTCGGACTTGACGTCGTGCAGCGTCGCGAGCAGGAGGTGGTTGCGGGTCCACGTGTAGTAGTCCAGCGAGGTGTGCGCGTCCGGGGTGAACAGCGCGGTGAAGTCGCGCTCGCCCGCCTTGAACGCGTCGTAGTCGATCGCGAGCAGCGTGCCCGCGGGGTGCTCGACGCCGCCGACGGACCACGCGCTGCGCGGGTGCACGAGCAGCCATTCGCGGTGCGTGGACACCTCGACGTCCTCGGGCAGGTCCAGTTTGGTCAGTCCGGACGGCGTCCGCTCGAAGTGCTCGGTGCGGTAGAAGTCGATCGCCCGGCGCACGAAATCGCGTTCGAAGCCCTCGGTCGGGTCGTGGTACGCCATCATCGCGACGTCGTCCGGTTTGCCCTCGGCGACCAGCGTCGCTTCCTCGATCGGGGTGCCGCGCCGCCATTCCTTCACCAGCCGCGGATAGCCGGACGTGGTGAGCGAGCCCGGGCCGAAGTCCGTTCCGATGTACACCCGGTCGGCGTCGATCCACCCGATCCGGTGCTTCGCCTCCGGCAGGGTGTAACCGCCCTCCACGAACTCGTGCGCGTCGAGGTCGAACTCGCGCACGACGGTCGCGTCCGCGCCGCCGCGCGACAGCTGGACCAGGCCGAGCCGGTGCCCGGGACGCAGCACCGCGGCGCCCTTCCAAACCCAGTTCTCGTCCTCGGCCGCGGCCAGCGCGTCGACGTCGAGCAGGATTTCCCAGTCCGGTTCGGCGGTGCGGTACTGCTCCAGCGTGGTGCGCCGCCACAGCCCGCGCGGGTGGTCGGCGTCCTGCCAGAAGTTGTAGTAGTGCGTTCCCCGGCGCACGACGTACGGGATCCGCCCGCCCGCGTCGAGCACCTCGCGGATCGAGTCCCGCAGCTGCCCGAACCTCTCGCTCGCGGTGAGCGCGTCCAGCGTCTCCGCGTTGCGCGAACGGACCCATTCGAGCGCCTCGTCGCCCGTCACGTCTTCCAGCCACAGGTACGGATCTTCGACAGTCATGCCGTCCAGTCTCGCTGTCCGTCGCGGATCAGGCCAGGAGCCCGGCGTTCCCGTTTCGTGATCCAGGCCGGCGCGCGGCCTCCGTATGCTGGCCGGGAGGGGGAGGAATGACGTATCACGCCGGAGGCCCGTGGCCTCCGCCCGCGCCGCAGCCACCGCCGCCGCGCCGGAAACCGGGCAAAGCGCTGGGCGCGGTCGCCGCGGCGGCCATTGTCGCGGTCACGCTCGCGCTGATGGCCGCGGTGCCGCACGAGCTGTCCGGGCACGCGATCGCGGCCCCGGACGCCGACGCGATGCCGGATCGCCAGGACGCGAAACCAGTGCGCAAGCTGAGCGGCAATCCGCTGCTGGCCGACGGGGTCGCGCTCGGTCGCGTGGCGTGCGACCTGCCGGACCTGAGCCGCGACGCGGAGCAGCTCAAGACCTTCTACACGGCGCTCGTGGGCTGTTTGAAGCAGGCGTGGCAGCCCGCGCTGGACAAGGCGGACGAGCCGAACCTGCCGGTCAAGGTGTCGGTCACGCTGCCGAAGACCAGCGCGTGCGGCAACGCGCCGTCCAAGAACGAAGCGGTCGCGTACTACTGCGGCGGCGACGCCACCATCTACGCGCCTACCGAGTGGATGCTGTCGGACGCCGGGCTGAGCCGGGCGCGGCACCTGGCGACGCTTGCGCACGAGTACGGCCATCACGTCCAGCGCGAGAGCGGCATCCTCGACGCGGCGAGCACGGAGATGGGTTCGCCGGAGCCGAGCAGCGACGCGGACAAGGCGGTCGTACGCCGGATCGAACTGCAGGCGAACTGCTTCGGCGCGCTGTTCCTCAACGCCGCGGCGGACCGCGGTTCGATCAGCCGGGCCACCGCGAACGCCGCCGTCGCCGACTACGGCCGCGCCGACGACAGCGGCGACCACGGCACCCGCGCGAACCAGCTGGCCTGGGCGAAGGCCGGGTACACCGGAGCCGGCCCGGCCGCCTGCGACACCTGGTCGGCCCCGGCGGACAAGGTCAGCTGACGCGCCACTGCGGGTCGCGGCCCAGCAGGCCGAGGAACTGGTCCAGTTCGCTTTCGTCGGTGCTGACGGGCACCACCGGCGCGAAGGTCCCGCGCTCGACGCGTTCCTCCGGATCGGTCGGGATCATGAGGGCGAACTGCAGCGCGGCGTGCACTGCTTCGGGCACCGGGTCGTAGGCGACGTCGAGGGTCTTGGCGATATCCCAGCCGTGCGCGACGGTGTCGACGAGGTGCATCGCGATCGCGACTGTGCCCGGGAAGGTGCCGAAGGTGTTGATGGCGATCTGGCGTTCCGCGACGTCGGCTTCGCCGTACGCGGCGAGGTAGTCGGTCACCGAAGCTGCGTACGCGGCGTACGGGTCTTCGCCGAGCTGACCGCTGTCCCAGTCCTTCGCGGAGCCGTTGCGCGCGGCTTCGGCGAAGGCGTGGTTTTCGCTGACTTGGTGGCGGAGCAGGTCGGCGAGCGTCCAGCCAGCGCACGGCGTGGGCCGGTCGAGATCCGCCGGGGTGAGCTTCGAGACGATCGGGTCGAGGACGAGCAGGGACTGCCGGTCGAGGTCGAACGTGGTCATGGGCTCACGCTAACCGGCGGATCGGTCCAGGAAGAGAGCCAAAGCGGAGCCAACTGCGGTGGACCAATCTAGGCTGGACGCGTGGACCTGCACCTCGACCTGTCCGGCACCCGCGGCCATCGTGACGAGATCTACCGCCAGATCCGCGAAGCGGTGCTCGACGGGCGGCTGCGCGACGGCGACGTGCTGCCGCCGACCCGGGAACTGGCGCACCGGCTGGCCGTTTCGCGCACCACCGTCACCGCGGCGTACGAACGCCTCACCGCGGAAGGATTCCTCACCGGACGGGTCGGAGCGGGTACCTACGTGCGGGCCGGCGCCGCGCCCCGGCCCGCCGAACCGGCGGGGCCCGCGGAGGGCGTCCAGCCGCGTCCAGAGTGGACAGACGTGCCCGCGCCGCCGAAAGCGTTCACCACCGCGCCGGAGTTCGATTTCCGTGCCGGGGTGCCGGATGTGCGGCTGTTTCCGTTCGACACCTGGCGACGGCTGACGACCCAGGCGTTGCGCAGTTCCCGCGCGGAGCTGATGACGTACGGCGAACCGCAAGGCGATCCCCGGCTGCGGACCGAACTCGCGCGGCACCTCGCGGTGTCCCGGAACGTTCGCGTGCACCCGGACCACCTCGTGATCACTTCGGGCGCGCAGCAGACGATCGACCTCGTCGCGCGAGTCCTGTTGCGGCCCGGCGACCTGGCCGCGGTCGAGGATCCCGGCTACCCGCCGCCGCGGTTGCTCCTGGGCACGCTCGGGGTGCGCGTCGCGCCGGTCCCGGTGGACGACGAGGGCCTCGTGGTCGACGCGATTCCGCCCGGCACGCGGCTGGTGCACGTGACGCCGTCGCACCAGTACCCGCTCGGGGTCGCGATGTCGCCGTCTCGCCGGCGAGCGCTGCTGGACTGGGCCGAGGACAACGGAGCGGTCGTGGTCGAGGACGACTACGACACCGAGTTCCGCTACTCCGGGCGACCGCTGGAACCGTTGCACAGCTTGGATTCCCACGGCCGGGTGGTCTACGTCGGCTCGTTCTCGAAGGTCCTGTCGCCCGCGCTGCGACTGGGTTTCCTCGCCGCGCCGCCCGCTCTCGCCGAGGCGATCGTGAAGGCGAAATACCTCGCCGACTGGCATTCCCCGGGCATCGAGCAAGCGGTGGTCGCGGCGTTCCTCGCCGAAGGCGGGTTCGCCCGGCACGTCCGCCGGATGCGCGGTATCTACCGCGCCCGGCACGACCTCCTCGTCGTCCGCCTCCGGGCCGAATTCGGCGACGTGCTGGAACCGGTTCCCGCGTCGGCGGGGCTGCACCTGAGCGCGTCGGCGGACCGGGATCTGCGCGGCTTCGCGCGGAAGGCGTCCGAGGCGGGCGTCCGGCTGTTCTCGCTCGGCGATTTCTCCGTGTCGGCACGGCGGCACGGGCTGCTGTTCGGCTACGGCGCGATCGCGGCGGAGGAGATCGGGCCCGGCCTCGCCCGGTTGCGCCGGGTGTTCGACGGAGGAACGCGTTACCACGAACGGACGCGTCCCGCTGGACTTTCGCAGTCGGCGGCGGGGCCCTAACCTGGGGTGACCCGACTCACCGAGGAGAGGGCATCGCCATGCGGATCGCGGATGTGCTTCAGCGCAAGGGCGCGACGGTCGCCACTGTGTCGCCGGGGACGACGGTCGCCGAGCTGCTGGCGGGACTCGCCCGGCACAACGTCGGCGCGATGGTCGTCGTGGACGCCGAAGGCGGGATCGCCGGGATCGTGTCCGAACGCGACGTCGTGCGCAAGCTCAACGACCACGGTCCCGCGGTCCTCGAAGGGCCGGTCGCGGACATCATGACCACCATGGTCGCCAGCTGCACCCCGGACGATCCGGTGGACCGGCTCAGCGTCGTGATGACCGAACGGCGGATCCGGCACGTGCCGGTGCTCGACGGCGGGCGCCTCGCCGGCATCGTGAGCATCGGCGACGTGGTGAAGATCCGGATGGAGCAGCTGGAACAGAGCCAGGAACAGCTGGAGGCCTACATCTCCCAGGGCTGACGCCTCACTCGCGCCAGCCGCTGAGTTCGACGCCCTTCGCGACGTCCACCCGGTAGCCGAGCGAAACCGTCGCGGACGCCCCGGGCGCGATCGTGAGCCGCCAGGTGAACTGGCCCAGTTCGGTGCGCTCGACCGGCTCCGGGCTGAGCCGCAGGTCTCTTACGGTGATCGCGTCGTCCCGCGAGACCGGGGCTTGGTCGAGCACGGCCACGACGGCTTCGCGCGGGCTGTGGTTGGTCACCGTGGTCAGGTAGTCGGCTTCGCGGCGGCGTTGCGCGGAGAAGGTCGCCTTGCTGGCACTGCGCTTGACCAGTTCTCGCTCGACGCGGATCCGGTCGTCGACGCCGAGCGCGAGTTCGCGTTCCTCGCCCGGTGCCCACAGTTCCAGGTGCGTGCTGCCGACGAATTCGGCTTCGTGGAACACCGCGGCGCGACCGGCGCGGAGCGTGTGCTCGCCGGTGTTGACCACCTTCGCGCGCAGATATGCCTCTTCGGCCTGCGTCGGCGCGGTGACGTAATCCAGCTCAGCGGTGAAGTCCAGCTGGGCGAGCGTGGTCCGGTGGCCTTGCGCGCCGGACGGGATCGCGACCGGGCGGGCGGGGCGGAAGGTGACCGCGGTGGCGCCTTGCTCGACTTCGGCGACGTGCGCGGCGAAGCCGTCCCGACCTGCGGGCGCGGCACCGCCGTACGCCGCCATCGCGGCGGGCGCGGGCGGCATCATCGAGCGGCGCTCCGGTTGCTGTCGATCCAGGTACCAGGGCTGGAGTTCCGGGATCACGACGGTGTTCGCCGGGCGCGCGGTGGACAGCGTCAGCTCGCATTCCGGCCAGTCCTCGCCGGTGTGCTGGCTGACCAGCCCGTAGGAGGTGACGGTGACGTCGGTGCCGCGTACGCGGACGTCGTAGCCCGGTTCCCAGCGCGCGCCGGGGACCACATAGGACAGTTCGATTTCGGCGGTGGCTGGGGATTCCAGCTCCACCACGATGGTTGAACTGTCCTGTTCGGACTGTGTGCTGCGCGTTTCGATCTGCCGGTCGAGCGCGGCGAGGTCTTCGCGCAACCGCTCCAGCCTCGTGGCGAGCGCGCGACGTTCCTTGAGCGCCACGGCTAACTGCGTGCTGAGCGCTTCGCTCACTTCCTGGACGCGCGCCGGTTCCGCGTCGCCGCCAGCCAACGCTTTCGCGAAGCTTGCTCCGCTGCGTCGCGACACGCCGGTCAACAGATCGACGCGCGCTGCTGCTGCGCTCTCGTCGTCCGCGACTTCGTCGACAGTCGCTTGTGCCTCGCGACGCTGCTCCACGAGCGCGCGCAGCGTCGGGTCCGCGGGCGCGGCGTGTTGTGCGTACGCGACGTCGACGCCCGTGACCAACGCGTCGCCCGCGCCGCTCACACGCACCGAAGCAGCGTCGAGCGACAGGGGGAGACCGGTGATCTCTACGCGGGACCCGTCGGCCGGAGTGACCTGACAGCGGCGGGTGACGCGCGCGTGCTGCGGATAGACCGTGACCGTGACTATCGGTGCGTCCATGGCTCCGACGTTAGTCGGTTGACGCGACTTGCGGTTGACGGAAGTCTCAACTTGCTCGCCTGCTTCGTCCAGCTTGGGGGTTCTGGTGGGAGTTGCCGCTCGGGTCGCTGCCGTTTTCGTCGCAGTGGCCACGTTGTCCGTGCCCGCGGTCGCTGAAGCGGCTTCGCCGCCCGCGCCGGTTTTCACCGACGGCCAAGCACAGCCGGTCTTCGATCCGGCTGACGTCATCCGCGAGGACGTCTGGGTCACCGCGCCCGTCGACAGCGACCACGACGGCAAGCCTGACCTCGTACACGCGCAGGTGGTGCGTCCGCGCGCCACGGAGCAGGGCATGAAGGTGCCCGTCGTGTACGAAGCGAGCCCGTATTTCGCGGGCGGCAACGACGTACCGAACCACAACGTCGACACCGAGCTGTACGTGCCTGGCCCGCACGTCGCGTCGCCGATCGGCTGGAGCTACCAGAATTACTTCACCGCGCGCGGATTCGCTGTCGTGTACGGCGAATCGCTCGGCACCGGCTTGTCCACCGGCTGTCCGACGACCGGCGACGTGAACGAGACGATCGGCGCGCGCTCGGTGGTCGACTGGCTGAACGGCCGCGCTTCCGCGCACGACCAGGCCGGAGCGCCCGTCACGGCGAGCTGGAGCACCGGGAAGACCGGCATGATGGGCGTGTCGTACAACGGCACGCTGCCCAACGCGGTCGCCAGCACCGGCGTCGAAGGGCTCGAAACGATCGTGCCGATCGCTGCCATTTCGAGCTGGTACGGCTACTACCGCAATGCCGGCGCGGTCGTGGCTCCCGGCGGATACCAGGGCGAGGACACGGACGTGCTCGCCGGCTACGTCTACTCGCGCGCTGACCAGCAGATCTGCCGTCCGGTCATCGACGGTCTCACTGCCGCGCAAGACCGCGTGACGGGGGACTACAGCCAGTTCTGGGACGTGCGGAACTACCGCAACGACGTCGGCAAGGTGCACGCGTCGGTGCTCGCGGTGCATGGTCTGAACGACTGGAACGTGAAGACCGAGCAGGTCGCGACGTGGTACGAAGCGCTGAAGAAGCACGGCGTCGAGCACAAGATCTGGCTGCACCAATCCGGCCACGCGGACCCGATTTCGCTGCGCCGCGACGTCTGGCTCACGACGTTGAACAAGTGGATGTCGCACTATCTCTACGGGGTCGACAACGGGATCGAGCGCGAGCCGAAGGCGACCATCCAGCGCGAGGACAAAACGTGGGTCGACGAGGCCGAATGGCCCGCCCCGGGCACCTCGGACGTCGAACTGCACCCGTGGCCGGGCGGACGTTCGACCGGGGCGCTCGACCGGCACCCGGTGCCCGGCCGTCCGACCGTCGAATCGCTGGCCGACGACGCGAGCAAGAAGATCGAACAGCTCGCCGACGCGGCGTCGTCCGGGAACCGCTTGCGCTACCGCACTTCCGCGGCCACGGCGCCGGTCCGGCTGTCGGGCACGGCGAAAGCCGAACTGCGGCTGTCGTTCGACCGCCCGGCCGCGAACGTCACCGCGGTGCTGCTGGACCGGGCGCCGGACGGCACCTCGCACGTGATCAGCCGCGGCTGGACGGATCCGCAGAACCGGATCAGCCCGTCGGTCACGTCGCCGATCACCCCCGGACAGCGGTACCGCATCGAGGTTTCGCTGATGCCGAAGGACTACGTCGTGGCCGCCGGGCATCGCCTGGAGTTCGTGCTGGCCTCCAGCGACCACGACTTCACGCTGCGGCCGCAGCCGGGCGCCGGGCTGTCGCTCGATCTGACCGGGACGACGGTGACGTTGCCGATCGTCGGCGGGAAGAAGGCGTTCTACTCGGCGATCCCGGCGCGGTAGGCGAAGGCGACGGCCTGGGCGCGGTCGCGCAGACCGGCCTTGGAGAACAGGTGATTGACGTGCGTTTTCACCGTCGCCTCGCTGACCACGAGGGTGCGCGCGATCTCCGTGTTCGACAGACCGGCGGCGATCAGCCGCAACACCTCGACTTCGCGCGCGGTGAGGCCTTCCAGCTCCTTCGTGCGCACCGGCGCGCGGCTGGTCGCGGCGGCCACCAGCCGTCGCTGAAGCTCGCCGTCCACAGTGGACTGGCCAGCCGCCGCTGAGCGGAGCGCGCGGGCGATCGCTTCGGCATCGGTGTCCTTGGTGAGGAAGCCGCGGGCACCGGCTTTGAGCGCGGCGAGCAGGGAGTCGTCGTCGGCGTACGTGGTGAGGACGACTACCTCGGTCTTCGGATGCTGCGCGCGAACCAGTTCGGTCGTCTCGACGCCGTCGCGGTTGGGCATGCGCAGGTCGACGAGCAGTACGTCCGGCTGGTGCTCCGCGACAAGTTCGAGAGCCTGTACGCCGTCTGCGGCCGCGCCGACCACCTCGATGCCAGGCAGCAACCCGAGGAGCGTGACGAGCCCTTCGCGCACTACAGCCTGGTCGTCGGCTAGCACCGCGCGCAGCGTCACGCCGGCACCGTCAGCTGAATCCGCCATCCGTCCTCCCCAGGGCCGCATTCGAGCTTCCCGTTCAACAGTGCGACCCGTTCGCCCATGCCGCGCAAACCGTATCCCGGCGACGGCGGCTCCGGCGGACGGCGGCCTTGGTGGTCGATGATCGTTAAGTCGACTTTGTCGTTGTCGAAGGCCACCGTGACGTCGACGGCGGGGCCTTGCGCGTGTTTGCGCGAGTTGGCGAGGGCTTCCTGTACGGCGCGTACGAGCGTTGTGCCGACGGCTGCGTCTAGCTCGCGCGGTTCGCCTTCGATCGTCAGGTCGGCGCGAGAGCCGGTGTCGAGCCGGTACGCGGCGAGAAGGTCCGAGACCGCGCGCTCGACGGGTACGGCGTCTTCGCGCAGCGCGGCGACGGCCTTGCGTGCTTCGGCGAGACCGTCCGTCGCAAGCTTCTGCGCGCGTTCAATCTGCGCGAGAGACTCTTCGCTCGCACCGTCGCGGACCAGCATCAGGCGCGCGCCCTGGAGGTTGAGCGCGAGACCGGCGAGGGAGTGCGCGAGGACGTCGTGCAGCTCGCGGGCGATGCGGGCGCGTTCGGCGAGAGCGGCCGCGCGGGCGTGCTCCTCGCTGGCGGTCTGGGCGCGGGCGAGCGCGAGTTCGGTCTGTTCCAGCCGCTCCGCGCGGCTCCGGCGGTTGGCGGCGAGCAGGACCATCACGACGAGGATCGCGAAGAGGGCGACCGCGTTCAGCCAGTCGAGGTCGTAGCGGATCGACCAGACGAGGATGGCCGCGGAGGCCAGGGCGAGCGCGATTCCTGCGGCGAGCCGGCCGGACACGCGCAGGGTGTAGAACGCCGCGCCGAACATCGTCGTCGAGGTCCAGCTGCTCGGCTGCAGGATCCAGAGCGCACCGGCGGCCGTCACCACGGCGATCATGGTCGCGGGCATCAGCCAGCGCGGCTTCGACTCGCGGGTGAGCCAGAGCGCCGGGACGGATAGCACGAGGATCAGCCCGATCAGCGGCCACGTCCAGGCGTGCGCTTTCGGGATCGCGAACAGGGGCGGCACGGCGAGCACGCCCCAGCGCACCCAGTCGGCGCCCTCGAACCGCCGCCGCGCCCTGGCGAGCGAGGCCGCCGGTGTGCCCATGGGCCCTCCCGTGTCGTCTTGTACGGAAAATGTACTGGCTCGGGCTTGGCTGGAGGGCGTCGGACATTTCCCCCACCAGGAGGTACGCCCCATGTCCAGATTGAGACGGTTCGCGGCGGTCGCGGCCGCGGTGGCCTTGCCCGCGTGCGGCCTGACGCTCGCCGCCCAGTCGACGGCGTCCGCGGCCCCCAACTTCCAGGTGCCGTTCAAGTGCGGCGTCACGGTCACCGCGGCGACCTTCAGCGGCCACAACCCGGCCAACGCGGTCGACTTCCAGAAGTCCGGCATCACCGGCATGCCGGTCCTCGCGGCCGCGCCCGGGTCGGTCACCCGCGTCGCGAACGAGGGCAGCACCAGCTACGGCCGCTGGATCGAACTGGACCACGGCGGCGGCTGGCGGACCCGGTACGCGCACCTGTCCGAGCAGGAAGTCTCGGTGGGCCAGAGCGTCGGGCAGGGCAAGGAGATCGGCAAGGCAGGCGCCACCGGCGGGGTCACCGGCCCGCACCTGCATTTCGAAGAGAACTTGAACGGCGTGACGCAGAAGGCCGTGCTGAACGGCGTCGCGGTGCCGTACTACGGCAAGAAGGACTTCACGAGCAAGAACGGCTGCGGCGGCAACCCGTACTCGGCGACCCAGGTGTGCGGGTCGGGCTTTTCGGTGATCGACCAGCAGGCGCTGGGGACGGCGGGCACCGCGTACCTGCTGTACAACTCGACCTCCAAAGAGAACTGCGTGACGACCCTGAAGGCGGTTTCCCTCGGGACGGCCAGCCCGGTCTCGGCGTTCCTTGAAGTGCAGGGCTCGACCAGGGCGACCGACTCGGGGAGCTTCACCTACTACGCCGGCCCGGTGAAGAAGATCGCCGGTTCCACCTGCGTCAAGTGGGGCGGTTCGGTCGGCTCTTCGTCGTACGAGAGCCCGTTCGAACACTGCGGCTGATCGGTTTTCGCCAGCGCTGCCGGGGCCCGGTCCGGCCCCGGCAGCGCTGTGTCTACTGTGGACTTTGCTCGCCGATGCACACCCCACCGACAATTTCCGCGAGTTGTCCCCACCCTCGACCCGGTTGTCCACAACCGCCTGCTGCCGTCCACAGATTTGCTTAGCCGGCCCCGATTCGCCGGCTCGCGGCGCACAGTGGAGGCGTGACCACCTCGACGCCGCCCGGCATCTCCCGGGCCACCCTCAGCAACCCGGCCGACCTCATCGCCTCGCTCCCGTACCTGCTCGGCTTCCGCCCCGCCGAATCCCTCGTCCTGCTGGGCCACCGCGTCCCCGGCACGACGATCGGCCTGATGCTGCGTGCGGACCTTCCGCCGCGAGAACTTCAAGCACAGCAAGCGGATGCGCTCATCCCACGCTTCGACGACCACGAGCACAACGGTGTCACCGTCGTCATCGTCGGCGGTTCAGGAGATGACAACGGTCCACCCCACAGAACCTTCGTAGCCGAGCTAGAGCGCGGCCTGAAACGGCACCACCTCCGCCTGTTCCACGCCCTGTGGACCCCCGAGATCGAACCCGGTGCACCTTGGTCGTGCTACCGGGATCCCGACTGCAGCGGTGTTCTGCCCGATCCGCAGGAAACCGTCATCGCCGCCGCGACCACCGAGGCTGGGTTCGTAGTCTTCCGCAGCCGCGAAGAACTGGCTGCGGTGCTCGAACCGCGCTGCCCGGAAGCGATCGCCCGCCGCGCTGAGCTGTTGGCGTCCTGCCCGGAACCGTTGTACCGCCCCGGAATGTCGTCGAGCGATGTCCTGAACGCCGCAGTCACCGAACTCCGTGACGCGTTCCTCCGCCAACGCCGAGGTGCGGGCCCTCCCGACGACGACCAAGCTGTCCGCCTCGCCCACGCACTGATGTTCACCCCGGTCCGCGACGCCTGCCTAGCCCTCGCCGTCCCGCCGCACACGTCCCTGACCCGCGAGGCGGAGGAGGTATGGCTGACGCTGGTCCGCGAACTGCCCCCGCCGCACCGAGCCGAAGCCGCGATGCATCTCGGCTACACCGCCTTGATGCGCGGGGAAGGCGCGCTCGCCGGGATGGCCCTGGCGAACGCGGTGGAAGCCGACCCGGAGCATTTGGTGGCGCAGCTGTTGCAGGCGGCCTGGAACATCGGCACGGACCCGGCGAAACTGACCGGCCTAGCCGACTTCAGCACCGCGGCGGATCTCGGATTGTCCCCGCCACCGGAGCCGGATGCCGACGAGCCGGGTCCAGGCCGAAGATCCGAGCCGCCGACGGAGATGGAATGACCATGCTCGACGGCCATCCCGGTCGTGGGCGACGGGCCGGTCTTTACGGCCGTCGTAAGGGTGGAGTGCGGACATGAGCTGGAGCTGCGACCCTTGTTTGGCTTCCGTTCTGCCCGAACGGTGCGGAGAGCGGCCATGAACCCGAGCCGAACCGGTTCATCACGGCGTTGAGTGTTCGGAGAAGTCCCGGCGCTGGTCTTGTTTGGCACCAGGCGTGCCCGGAGCGGTGAGTGGGCACGAGCCCGTGATGTAACGGTCCGTCGCCGCGGCGTCGGCGTGTGTTCGGGGAGGTTCTGGCGCAGCTTTGCTTGGCGCCTGGTGTGCCGGGGCGGTGTGGAGAGCTGGCATGAGCCCGTGATGTATCGGTTTCTCACCGCGGCGTCGGCGTGTGTTCGGCGTGGTTCTGGCGCTGCTTTGCTTGGTGCCTGCTGTGGCTGAGGCGGGGTGGAGAGCGTGAGGTATCGGTTTGTCGCTGTGGTGAGGGGACGAGAAGTCCTGGCGCTGCTCTGTTTGGCGCTTGGTGTGCCGGAGGAGGTGAGCAGAGCGGGCGTGAACCCGTGATGTATCGGTCCGTCGCCGCAGCGTGAGGCGTGCGTTCAGGGAAGTCCCGGCGCTGCTCTGTTCGGCACCGGTTCTGCCAGAGGTGGCGAGCAGAGCAGCGCACCCCTCCGGCGGCATCGGGCCGGTGCAGCCGTCGCCCTCGCCCGAACCGTCGGCACCGCCGCCGGGGAATGGGCCCGAGTCGAAGGCTTCGTCACCGCGGTGGCGGGGCGAGGATTCTGGAAATCCCGGCGGCGCTGAGTGGCATGCATCGTGCCGAGACAGTGCGGCCTTCGCGGACGTGCTCGAACTGAAATCCCTCCCGCAGCACCGCGCTGATCAGTCCTGAGTGGACTGTCAGCGTCCGCGACGGCGAGCCAGGCCGATGCCGGTTACTCCCCGCAACGGCTCCGGAGCGGGGATCCACCCGAATCCCGCCCCGGACCGAAGCACGGCCCGAAAAAGCCGTCAGGAACGACGCGACTGGGTGAACTGCCAAGCGTCCGACACGATCCCGTCGAGGTCGGTCAGCTTGGGCGTCCACCCGAGTTCGCCGTTGGCCTTGTCGCTGGAGGCGACCAGCACCGACGGGTCCCCGGCGCGGCGCGGGGCCACGACGGCGGGGATCGCGTGCCCGGTGACCCGGCGGCACGCCTCGACGACTTCCAGCACCGAGAACCCGGTGCCGCTGCCGAGGTTGTAGATGCGGTGCTCGCCCTCGACGGCGTGGCGCAGGGCGAGGAGGTGGGCGTCGGCGAGGTCGACCACGTGGATGTAGTCGCGGACGGCCGTTTTGTCGGGCGTCGGGTAGTCGTCGCCGTAGATGGAGATGTGTTCGCGGTCGCCGGTGGCGACCTGGAGGACGAGAGGAATGAGATGGGTTTCGGTGGCATGCCGTTCGCCGTATGCGCCGTACGCGCCGGCCACGTTGAAGTAGCGCAGGCTGACCGCGGCGATGCCGTGGGCGCGGGCGAAGCTGGTGATCGCGTGGTCGATGGCGAGCTTCGTGGCGCCGTAGGTGTTGGTCGGCTGCGTCGGGGCCGTTTCCGGGATCGGCGACACGTCCGGCTCGCCGTAGGTCGCGGCGGTGGAGGAGAACACCAGGCGCGGCGTGCCGTGCTTCTTCATCGCCTCCAGCAGCCGCAGCGAGGTCACCACGTTGCCTTCCCAGTACTTCGCCGGGTCGGCCATCGATTCGCCCACCAGCGACTTCGCCGCGAAGTGCAACACGCCGTCGAAGCCTTCGCCGAGCAGGTCCGCGGCTGCCTCGGCGGCGTCGCCCTCGACGAAGCGCGCCTGCGGGTGCACCGCGTCCGCGTGCCCGGTCGACAGGTCGTCCACCACGGTGACCTGGTGACCGGCTTCGATGAGGCGGGCGGCGCACACGCTGCCCACGTACCCCGCGCCGCCCGTCACGATGAGCTTCAGGGGGCTTTGCTGGTCCGTCACGTCAAGGCCTTTCTGCTGAGGAGCGGCGACTCTGCGGCTCAGTCTCCCCTCACCACGACGCGACGGACCCTCCGGGGGTTGCTCCGGAAATCAGGACTCGTCGCGGCCCGCGCCGCGCGACGGCACCGCCGTGAACATCCGCGGACGACGGAATCCGGCCTGCTCGCAGGCGGTTTCGACCGCGGTGCGAACTTCGTCCAGATCCTCGTCGCGGACCAGCGCGATCGCCGAGCCGCCGAACCCGCCGCCGGTCATCCGCGCGCCCAGCGCCCCGGCCGAACGGGCCGAATCGACCGCGAGGTCCAGTTCCGGCGTCGAGATGCGGTAGTCGTCGCGCATGCTCACGTGCGAGGCGTCGAGGTACGGCCCGATCTCGGCGAGCTTCTTCTCGCGCAGCAACGCGACCACGTCGAGCACCCGCTGGTTCTCGGTGACCACGTGGCGCACCAGCGGAACCAGCTCCTCGGGCAGTTGCGCGAGGGCCGCCTCCAGCCCGTCGAGCGTGACGTCGCGCAGCGCCTTCACGCCGAGCAGTTCCGCCGCGCGCTCGGTGCCGCGCCGCCGCGCGCCGTAGCCGCCGTCGGTGTGGGAGTGCTTGGTGCGGGTGTCCATGATCAGCACCCGGAGCCCGGCCTCGGCGAGCGGGAACGGGACCTGCTCCATCTCGCCCGAGCGGACGTCGAGGAACAGCACCCGCGAGTCCTCGCAGCACAGCGACGCCGTCTGGTCGAGCAGCCCGGTGGGCGCGCCGACGAAGTCGTTTTCCGACCGCTGCACCCAGCGCGCGATCTCCGGGCGCGCGGGAGTGCCCGCCCCGCCGTCCTCGAGTTCCACCCCGGCGACGCCCAGCAAAGCCAGCGAAACCGCGCATTCCAGCGCGTGAGAGGAGGAAAGCCCCGCCCCGGACGGCACGTCGCCGGCGATGACCACGTCGGCGCCGCCCGCGTAGCCCTGGTCGCGCAGCACCCACGCCACGCCGGCGGGATACGCGGCCCATCCGTCGACCGAACCCGGTTCGAGCGCGGCGATGTCGTGCGGTCCGGAGTGCTGCAGCTGCCCGTCGTCGCCGAGGGTGGCGACCTGGAGCTTGCCGTCCTCGCGCGGGGACGCGGCCGCGGCCAGCCGGTGCGGGAGCGCGAAGGGCAGCACGAAACCGTCGTTGTAAAAAAAAAAACTCGCCGATCAGGTTCACCCGGCCCGGCGCGGACCACACGCCTGCCGGGGCCCGCCCGTGGACGTCCTGGAACGCGCGCGCCGCGTCGGTCGCCGGGGTCACTTGGCGAGCGCCAGCACGGCGTGCAGCGCCGCGGTGGACACCTGCGCCGTGGTCTCGGTGCCCTTGACCTCGACGGTCGCGCTGCCGCCGGACGCCTTGCCGACCGTGACGAGCCCGCCGGGCACGATCCCGACCGTCCGCAGTTCGGTGAGCAGCGACTCGTCGAGCTGCACGTGCTCGGCGATGCGGCGGATCTCCACCTCGCCGCCGCCGGTGCGGGCGAACTCGTCGAGCCGCACCAGGCCGTCCTCGGCGCGCGGCGCGGGATCGCCGTCGCCGAGCTTGTCGAGGCCGGGGATCGGGTTGCCGTACGGCGACGTGGTCGGGTGGTCGAGCAGCTTCACCAGCTTGCGCTCGACGGCCTCGCTCATCACGTGCTCCCAGCGGCACGCCTCGTTGTGCACGTGCTCCCACTCGAGGCCGATGACGTCGACGAGGAGGCGCTCGGCGAGCCGGTGCTTGCGCATGACCGCGACGGCGAGGTCGTGGCCGTGGTCGGTGAGCTGCAGATGCCGGTCGTCCGCGACGACGACCAGCCCGTCGCGCTCCATCCTGGCCACGGTCTGGCTCACGGTGGGCCCGCTCTGCTGCAGGCGCTCGGCGATCCGGGCCCGCAGCGGGACGACCCCTTCCTCTTCGAGCTCGTAGATAGTACGCAGGTACATCTCGGTGGTGTCGATGAGATCGTTCACGCTGTCCCCTTCGTCCGCGTAGCTCATCGTAGTCGTTGGCCCCGACAGCGACGGCTCGCCTCGGCGTAACGGCCCGGCCCCGGCGAAAAGTCCTGCCGTGCTGCGCGAACCGCGTCCGGACCTGCAGGATGGGGCCATGCGACCGTTGATCTCGCCCGCTGAGCTCGCCGCGTTCCCCGACCGCGAACGTCCCGTCGTGCTGGACGTCCGCTGGCGGCTGGGCGGACCTCCGGGAGCGGAGTCCTACCAGGAGGGTCACGTGCCCGGGGCGGTGTTCGTCGACCTCGACACGGCGCTGGCCGCGCCGCCCGGCGAGGGCGGCCCGCCACCCGCTGCCCGACCCGGCCGTGTTGCAGCGCGAGCTGCGCAAAAGCCGGGGTCCGTGCGGGGCGGCCGGTGGTCGTCTACGACGACGCCGACGGCTCGGGTCGCGGCGCGCGCCTGGTGGCTGCTGCGCTGGGGCCGGCCATATGGAGGACGCGGTGCTCGACGGCGGCTACGCAGCGTGGCTGGACGAGGGGCGGGAAGTGACGGCCGAGGCGCCTTCGCCGGAGCCGGGCGACATCGAGGTCCGGCCGGGCGCGATTCTTTGTCCTGTCGGCGGACGACGCGGCGGCGCTCGCGCGCGAAGGAGTGCTGTTCGACGCGCGGGCGCACGTCCGCTACACCGGCGAGACCGAGCCGGTCGACCCGCGGGCCGGGCACATCCCCGGTGCGGTCAGCGCGCCGTCGTCCGAGCACGCCGGTGCGGACGGCCGCTGGAAGTCGCCGTCCGAGCTCGCCGAGCGGTTCGCTTCGCTCGGCTTGACCAGCGGAGTTCCGGTCGGCGCTTACTGCGGTTCGGGCGTCACGGCGTCGTCGGTGGTGCTCGCGCTGGAGGTCGCCGGGCATCCGGAACCCGCCGCGCTGTACGCGGGATCGTGGTCGCACTGGTCGCGTAACCCGGAGCGGCCCGCAGCCACCGGTCCCGAGCGCGGCTGAAGTTGCTGGGACTTCTGGCCGTGTGGCCCGGAGCGGCCTCCGGCCACTGGTCCCGAGCGCGGCTGAAGTTGCCGGGACTTCTGGTCGTGTGGCCCGGAGCCGCCTGCCACCGGTCCCGAATACGGCTGAATTCGCCAGAACTTTCGGCGCTGTGCACCGACTTCTCGTCCGGATGGGTTTTCCAGGCGAGAGGCGGCTTTCATGGAGCGAAGAACATTCCTGCGCGGGTCGGCGGCGGCCGGAGCGGCGATGGCGGCCGCGTTGCCTGCGGAGGCTGAGGCGACGACCGGGGCAACGTCGGCGCGGCGGCCGTTGCGAGTGCAGGTCGTGTTGTTCGACGGCGTCGAGGAACAGGACTTCGCCGGTCCGTACGAGGTGTTCTCCGCAGCGGGCATGCACACGAAGCGCGGGACGGACGTTTCGTACGTGCGAGTGGACGGACCGGGCGTCGTGCGCGCGGCGTACGGGACGAAGGTGGAGGTCGAACGGGGCTGGTCTCCGCAGGACGCCGACATCATCGTCGTGCCCGGCGGCGGCTACGCGAAGCGGAAAGGCCCGGGCATCTGGGCGGAGATCGACCGCAAGGTGCTGCCGGACGCGCTTGCCGCCGCGCCGCGCAAGGGTCTGACCCTGGCCTCGCTGTGCACGGGCACGCTGCTGCTCGGCGCCGCCGGACTGGTGCGCGGACGTCCGTGCACGACACACCACGGTGCCGCCGACACCCTCGTCCAGCAGGGCGGGGTGCTCAAGAAAGCCCGCGTAGTCGACGACGGCGACGTAGTCACCTCGGGCGGCATCACCAGCGGGCTCGACCTGGCCTTGTGGCTGGTCAAACGAGAACTCGGCTCCGACGCGGCGGCCGGGCTGGAGGAGATGCTCGAGTACGAAGCACGCGGCGTCGTCTGGACGCGCGGCTGAGTCGCTTCCCCGCCGCGGGATGCGGCGGGCAAGTGGCGGGCAAGTGAGCGACTTCTGCGCCGCAGAATCCCGCTCGATACGCGGCGGTTGAGGTGGTGCGCGGGGAGCGGCTTCCGTGCTGCGGAATCTCGTTCGGGATGCGGAGGCCGAGTGACTTCCTCGCGGAATCCGGCTCGGGGCGCGGCGGCGCAGGCGGCGCTCGGTGAGTGGCTTCCCTGTCGCGAAGTCCGGCTCGGGTTGCGGCACCTTGCGGGGGCGGACGGCTGAGTGGCTCCCGTGCTGCGGAATCTGCTTCGGGAAGGGGCGCGGGGCTGAGTGGCTTCCCCGCTGCGGAGTCCGGCTCGGGGCGCGGCGGCGGCAGGCGGTTGAGTGGCTTCCGCGCTACGGAATCTGGTTCGGGGCGCGGTGGGGAAGTGGCAGGCGGTCGACTGGCTTCCCCGCCGCGGAGTCCGGTTCGGGGCGCGGTGGGGAAGGCGCGCGGCACCAAGTCGCTTCCGCACTGCGAAACCCGGCTCCGGGCGCGGCGGGGAAGTACAGTGCGGTGCATGTCGTCGCCTGCAGTTGTCTGGGATCCGTCGCTGCTGAAGTACGACCTGGGCGGGCAGCATCCGTTCAACCCCGTCCGGCTCGACCTCACCGTGCGGCTCGCTACTGAGCTGGGCGTGCTCGACGGCGTCGAGCTGCTCGTGCCCACCGCGGCGGGCGACGAGGAACTGCTGCGCGTCCACGCGCCCGAGTACCTGGCCGCCGTGCGGGAAGCTCCGAACGTCGGGTGGGACGTCGGGCACGGGCTCGGCACCGACGACAATCCCGTGTTCCCCGGGATGCACGACGCGACCGCGCTCGTCGTCGGTTCGACGCTGCTCGCCGCGCGCAAGATCGCCGACGGCGAGGTGCGGCGGGCAGTCAACATCGCGGGCGGGTTGCACCACGCGATGCGCGATCACGCGTCTGGGTTCTGCATTTACAACGACTGCGCGATCGCCATCTCGTGGCTGCTTGACCACGGCTTCGACCGCATCGCGTACGTCGACACCGACGTGCACCACGGCGACGGCGTCCAAGCCGCGTTTTACGACGACCCTCGCGTGCTAACCGTCTCTATGCACCAGCACCCGTTCACGCTCTGGCCCGGCACCGGCTACTCCGCCGAGATCGGCAAGGGCAAGGCGGCCGGCACGGCGGTGAACGTCCCGCTGCCTCCGCACACGCAGGACCCCGGGTGGCTGCGCGCGTTCGACGCGGTGGTTCCGGCTGTGCTGCAAGAGTTCCAGCCGCAGCTGCTGGTCACCCAGTGCGGGGTGGACTCGCACGAGGAGGACCCGATGGCCGACATGTCGCTGTCGGTCGACGGACACCGCACCATCTACTCCACGCTGCGCGACCTGGCCGAACGCTATGCGAACGGCCGCTGGCTCGCCGTCGGCGGCGGGGGATACCAGCTGATCCGCGTGGTGCCGCGCTCGTGGACGCACCTCATGGCGACCGTGCTGGACCGCGACGTCCCGCCGGACACGCCGCTTCCGCCCGGCTGGGTCTCGACGGTCACCCGCGCCGCCCCCGCGGCCGACCTCCCCGCCGCGATGACCGACGGCAAGGACACCGCCTTCAAACCGTGGGGCGACGACGCGGACGACCCGGTGGACATCGCGATCCGCGACACCCGCCGCGCGATCTTCCCGCTGCACGGCCTCGACCCGGACGATCCGAGGGACTGACCATGCCCGACCAGCCTCGCCAGCCCGGCTCCGGCGACCCCGGACCGGGCGACCCCGCCCCCGACGCTGACCCGGCGACCGGGCCCGGCGGAACCGACAACACCTCCCGCCACCCGGGCGGCGACCGCGCCCCCGACGCTCACTCGGCGACCGGGCCCGGCGGAACCGACAACACCTCCCGCCACCCGGACGGCGACCCCGCCCCCGACGCTCACTCGGCGACCGGCCCCGGCGGAACCGACGCCTCCCGCCACCCGCACCGCGAGCCCACCGCGGCGGGAACTCCGGGACCGGGCGGCACTTCCGCCCCGGACGGCCCCGGATCGCCAGGTCCGGCCGTTGAGGGCGGCGGGCAGAGTGGCTTGCCGGGCAGGTCCGGGCAGGGCGGGAGCGGCTTGCCCGGCGGGTCCGGCCGGGGCGGCGAGTTCGGAGCGTTCGGCGAGGCCTCTGCGGTGAATCCGGCGGCGGCTGGACGCGACGCTTCAACTGCTGGGGGAGGGAAGGGAGGCAGTGATTCGCCTGCCGGGCCTGGGCAGGGGCAGGGCGGGAGTGGCTTGCCAGGCGAGCCGGGTGCGTTCGGCGGAGCATCTGCGGCGAACCCGGCAGCGGGTGGACGCGCGGCTTCGGAACGGGATGCGTCGGCGAGAGATTCTGCTGCGACGGGAGGCGATGCGATGTCGAGCGAGTTCGGAACCGGCAACCCTGCTGCGGAGGGACGCAGTGCCGCGGCCGCGAACCCCGCAGCGGGGGAGTCGAGGCGGGCTGCGGCGAACCCTGCGGAGAGTGGCGAAGCCGCGAACCCCGCTGCGGAAGGCACCACCTCGGAACATCCCGCCGCGGACGGGAAGCGCGACCCTTACGACTATCCCCGCGATTGGGAAGCCGACGTAGTCCTCTCCGACGGCGGCACTGTCCACTTGCGACCCGTCGTCCCCAGTGACGCCGACGGGCTCGTCGCCTTGCACAGCAGGCTGTCGGACCGCACCCGGTACTTCCGGTACTTCGGTGCCTACCCGCGCATCCCGCCGCGCGATTTGGAGCGGTTTTCCACTGTCGATCACCACGATCGGGTTGCGTTTGTGGCCCTGTTGGGGGACGACGTGGTCGCGGTGGGACGGTACGAGAGGCTCGATCAGGGGCCTTCGGCGGAGGTCGCGTTCGTGGTCGACGACAAGCACCAAGGGCGCGGCCTCGGGTCGATTTTGCTGGAGCATCTCGCCGCGGCGGCGTCGGAGTGCGGGTTGCGGCGGTTCGTCGCCGAGGTGTTGAGCGAGAACGCCGCCATGGTGCGGGTGTTCCGCGACGCGGGCTACCAGGTCAGTCGCGCGATCGAGGAAGGCGTGCTGCATCTCGAGTTCGACATCGACCCGACGGAGGAATCGCTCGCGGTCGCGCGGTCGAGGGAGCAGGCCGCCGAGGCGCGGAGTGTGCACAATTTGCTCCATCCCGAGACGGTGGCGGTGATCGGGGCGTCCGCGGATCCCACCAAGGTGGGGCACGTCGCGTTCGCCAATCTGCTCGCGGCCGACTTCGCGGGTGCCGTCTATCCGGTCAATCCGGAGCATCGGTCGGTCCGCGGGGTGCGGGCGTATCCGTCCGTGCTGGACATTCCGGATCCGGTTGATCTGGCGTTGGTGGCGGTGCCCGCGGAGGCCGTCGAGTCGGTGTTGGACGCTTGTTTGGCCAAGGGCGTCAAGACGCTGGTGATCGTGTCGGGCGGGTTCGCCGAATCGGGGCCGCTCGGGTTGCACGCGGAGTTGCGGCTGGTCGGCGAGGCGCGGGCGCACGGGATGCGCGTGGTCGGGCCGAATGCGCTGGGCGTGCTGAACACCGCGAAGGACGTTCGGCTCAACGCGACGCTCGCGCCGCGGTTGCCGAAACGGGGGCGGACCGGGTTCTTCTGCCAGTCCGGTGCGCTGGGGACGGCGATTCTCGCCGACGCGGGATCGCGCGGGCTCGGGTTGTCGACGTTCGTTTCGGCGGGCAACCGGGCGGACGTGTCCGGCAACGACCTGCTGCAGTATTGGGAAACCGACCCGGACACCGATCTGGTGTTGCTGTATCTGGAGTCCTTCGGCAACCCGCGCAAGTTCGCGCGGCTGGCGCGCAGGTTGGCGCGGTCGAAGCCGATCGTCGCGGTGAAGTCGGGGCGGCACGCGGTGCGGCCGCAGCTCGCGGCGACGTCGGCGGAGGTCGACGAGGCCAGTGTGCAGGCGTTGTTCGAGCAGGCTGGCGTCGTGCGCGTCGAGTCGTTGGCGCAGCTCTTCGACACGGCGCTCGTGTTCGCGCATCAGCCGTTGCCGGCGGGACCGCGGATCGGGATTGTCGGCAACTCCAGCGCGATCGGGTTGCTGGCCGCGGACACCGCGCGTGCGGAGGGGTTGCGGCTGGCGTTCGATCCGGTCGACATCGGGCCGCAGGCGGGGCCGGACGAGTTCGCGACGGCGGTGCGGGAGGCGTTGGATTCGCCGGATACCGACGCGTTGATAGCTGTGTTCGCGCCGCCGGTGGCGATCCCTGGGGCTGCGTACGCGCGAGCGTTGCGCGAAGCGGTGTCGGAGATGAAGCAGTCGAAGCCGATCGTCTCGACGTTCCTCGCTGCGGAAGGCGTGCCGGACGAGTTGGCGGTGCTGTCCGACGATGGCGTGCCGACGCGCGGGTCGATTCCCTCGTACTCGAGCCCGGAGCGTGCGGTGAACGCCTTGGCGCGCGTGGTGCGGTACGCGGCGTGGCGGCAGCGGCCGCAGGGGACGTTGGTGCGGCCTAGTGGTCTGCACGTCGAGCAGGCGCAGGAGATCGTGCGCGAGCTGTTGCCGGAGGACGGCAGTTCGACGCTGCTGTCCGACGACGACGTGGTGCGGCTGCTCAGTTGCTACGGCGTGGACGTGGTGCCGTTCCGGGTGGCGTCGAACGAAGACCAGGCCGTGGCTGCGGCGGTGGAGCTTGGTTTCCCCGTCACGTTGAAGGCGGTCGACGAGCGGTTGCGCGGGCGGCCGGACTTCGCGGGCGTACGGCTGGACCTGGCGTCCGAAGAGTCCGTACGGGTCGCGTACCGGGATCTGTGCGCGGTGTCCGGCGACGAAGACGTGTACGTGCAACAGATGGCACCGAAGGGACTGTCGTGCGCCATTGGGCTGCAGGACGACCCGTCGTTCGGCACGCTGGTGTCGTTCGGGCTGTCCGGGTTGGTCAGCACGCTTCTCGGAGACCGCGCGTACCGGGCAGTGCCGTTGACGGACGTTGACGCGGCGACGCTGATCCGTGAGCCGCGTACGTCGCCGCTGTTGACCGGGTATCGCGGGGACGAGCCCGCGGACCTCGCGGCCTTGCAGGACATGGTGTTGCGCGTCGCGGCGCTCGCGGAGGACAACCCCGAGGTGCGGTCGCTGGCGCTGGATCCGATCCTCGCGTCGCCGGACGGGGCGTTCGTCGCCAACGCGCGGATGGTGGTGGGCGCACCGCCGACGCGGCCGGATAC
The DNA here is from genome assembly GCF_000158875.1 of Streptomyces sp. AA4. NCBI lineage: Bacteria > Bacillati > Actinomycetota > Actinomycetes > Kitasatosporales > Streptomycetaceae > Streptomyces > Streptomyces sp. AA4. The sequence continues at coordinate 2,074,402 of NZ_GG657746.1, forward strand.
CGGACCGCGTCGGCTGCGGCACATCACGCCGTTGGACTGACCACCAGTTCGCCGAGGCCGAGCAGTTGCTCCGTCGCGCCGCCGCTGGTGAACTCCAGGCGCTTCGCGGCGGCGAAGTAGCGGTGCACGGGGTGCTCGACGTCGATGCCGACGCCGCCGTGCAGGTGCACTGCGGTGTGTGCGACGCGGTGTCCGGCTTCGGCGGCCCAGAACTTCGCAGTGGCGATGTCCTCGGCGGCGGGCAGGCCTTCGGCGAGCTTCCAGGCTGCCTGCCACAGCGTCAGGCGTACGGCTTCGACGTCGATGTACGCGTCCGCGAGACGGTGTCGGACGGCTTGGAAGCTGCCCAGCACCTTGTCGAACTGCTTGCGCTCACGCGTGTACGCAGCCGTCAGTTCGAGCGCGCGTTCCAACACGCCCAACTGCTGCGCGCAAGCGCCGAGCGTGCCGCGAAGGCGCAACTGTTCGCCGACATCGCCGAGAGCGACTCCGGGGGTGTCGGACAGCGTCACCAAAGCAGCGTCGGCGTGGTCGGTGGTGGACTGCGCTTCGATAGAGACTCCGGCAGCGTCCTTCTCGACGATGTACACGCCGTCGTTGGCTTCAACGAGTAAGGCGTCCGCGAAGGCGGCGAAGGGGACCGCAGTTTGCGTACCGGTGAGGCGTCCGGCCGAAGCGGCGAAAGAGCCGCCCAAAGCGATAGCCAAAACGGCCTTGCCGCGAGAGACCGGCAACAGCCATCGCTCAGCCAGCAACGGGTCGGTGAGCACCGAGCCAGCCTGGACGACGGACGACAGATAGGGGACCGGAGCGACCGCGCGGCCGATCTCGATCAGGACAGAACACTGTTCCAGCAAGCCGAAACCGCCTCCGCCGACCGTCGCGGGCAACGCGGCGTCGAGGACGCCGGAGCGGGCCAACGTAGTCCACAGTGGAGCGTCGAAACCGCCGGATCCGTGCGGGCCCAGCGATTCCGCGGTGACCTGGTCGGTCAGGATGCGCCGGGTCAGGGCGGCGAGGTCGTTTTGTGCTTCGGTGAGGGAGAAATCCACCGGGAGAACTCCTAACGCGTCACAGGCTGGCCGAGGGCGGTGGCGGCGACGATGTCGCGCTGCACCTCGTTGGTGCCGCCGCCGAAAGTGAGGATCAACGCCGAACGGTGCAGCCGTTCCAGCCGCCCCGCGAGCACCGCGCCGGGGGACCCCTCGCGCACCACGGCGGCCGCGCCGACCACCTCCATGAGCAGCCGGTACGCCTCGATCGCCATCTCGGTGCCGTACACCTTGGTCGCCGAAGCTTCGGCTGGGCCGAGTTCGCTGGCCGCGGCCGCCCAGGCGATCTTCCAGTTCCGCAGCTTCAGGTACTCGGCATAAGCGTGCACGCGCGCGAGGTGCGTGCGGACCCATTCGCGGTCGGTCAGCGACTCCGCGCGGGCCCATTCCACGACGTCGGCCAGCGCTTTCCGCACCGGCGCGGCGGAGGTCAGCGCGACGCGTTCGTGGTTGAGCTGGTTGGTGATCAGCGGCCAGCCCGCGTTCTCCTCCGCGACCCGCGACGTGACCGGCACGCGGATGTCGTCGTAGTAGGTCGCGCTGGTCCCGGGCCCGGCGACGGTGTGCACCTTCGTCCAGGAGAAGCCCGGCGCGGAGGTCGGCACGATCAGGATCGACAGGCCCTTGTGCTTGCGCGCCTCCGGATCGGTGCGCGCGGCGAGCCACACGTAGTCGGCGTACTCGATCAGGCTGGTCCACATCTTCTGCCCGTTGACCACGTACTCGTCGCCGTCGCGGACCGCCCGCGTGCGCAGCGACGCGAGGTCCGTGCCCGCGCCCGGTTCGGAGTAGCCGATCGCGAAATGCAGTTCGCCCGCGGCGATCTTCGGCAGGTAGAACGCCTTCTGATCCGGGGTGCCGAACCGCATGATCGTCGGGCCGATGGTGTTCACCGTCAGGAACGGCACCGGGACCCCGGCGACCGCCGCCTCGTCGGTGAAGATCAGCTGGTCGAGCATGCTCCGGTCCTGGCCGCCGTACTCGCGCGGCCAGCCGAGCGCGAGCCAGCCGTCCTTGCCGAGCTGCCGCACGATTTCCTTGTACGCCAAGCCGTCGCCGTACTCGCCGCCGGGCGCGGCGAGGCTTTCCCGCCGCGCCGGAGTCATCAGTTCGGCGAAGTACTCCCGCAGCTCGGCGGCCAATGCCCGCTGCTGCGGCGTGTAGTCGATCCGCACCCGTCACCTCCACCCCGCCGGTCTCGTTGTGGTGTCGTACCGGGCCCCGGCGGTAAGCTAGAACCTGTTCTAGTTGTACCAGGAGTGGCGGACGGGAGGAAGCATGGAGGTCAGTGTCGACCGGTCGCTGTGCGAGGCGAACGCGGTCTGCGTGGGGTTCGCGCCGGAGGTGTTCGATCTCGACGACGACGAGAACCTGGTGATCGGACCGGTTTCGGAGGAAGAAGTAGAACGTGTTTCGCAAGCGGTGACGAACTGCCCAAAGAACGCCCTGTTCACGACCGATTGATCAGGGCTTGCTCAATACGAGAACAGATTCTAGTCTGTGCTGCGTCAGGCAGGCTTCGACGAGGAGGCTCGCGGGTGGAACCGACCGCAGGGAACACGCACGGCGACCGGGCTGGAGCGGTTCGATGACGCTCGAGGGCAAGGTTGCCGTCGTCACCGGGGCCGGAGCGGGGCTCGGCCGGGCCGAGGCGCTCGCGCTGGCCCGCGAAGGCGCGTCCGTCGTGGTCAACGATATCGGCGAGGCGAAAGAGGTCGTCGCCGAGATCGAAAAACACGGCGGCAAAGCGCTCGCGGTGGCGGGCGACGTGTCGGCGGCCGAGACCGCGAAGGAACTGCTGTCGGCCGCGGTGGACCACTTCGGCAGCCTCGACATCGTCGTGAACAACGCGGGCGTGCTCCGCGACCGGATGCTGTTCTCGATGTCCGACGAGGACTGGGACAAGGTCATCGCGGTGCATCTGCGCGGGCATTTCCTGCTGTCCCGCAACGCCGCCGCGTACTGGCGCGATCGCTCCAAAGTGGAGGGCCGGCCGGTGTACGGCAGGCTGGTGAACACCGCGTCCGAGGCGTTCCTGGTCGGTTCGCCCGGCCAGCCCAACTACTCGGCGGCCAAGGCCGGGATCGCGGCGCTCACCGTGTCCGCGGCGCGCGGGCTGGCGAAATACGGCGTGCGCGCCAACACGATCTGCCCGCGCGCCCGCACCGCGATGACCGCGGATGTCTTCGGAGAAGCACCCGAGCACGGGCTCGATCCGTTGTCCGTCGAGCACGTTGCTCCGGTTGTCGCATTCCTCGCCTCCCCGGAGGCGGAGGCGATCAACGGCCAGGTTTTCGTCGTGCACGGCGGCATGGTCGCGTTGCTGAAGCCGCCGTCGGTCGAGGAACGGTTCGACACCGCGAACGGAGCCTGGACCACCGGCGAACTCGCCGAAAAGGTCGGCGCGCACTTCGCCGGCCGCGACCCGGAGCGGATGTTCGCCGCGACCGATCTGCTTTCGCTGCCCTGAACCGGAGGACGCATGACTGAGCACCGGCTGTCCGGCAAGGTCGCCCTCATCACCGGCGCGGCCCGCGGACAGGGCGCGGCCGCCGCGCGAGCGTTCGTCGCGCAAGGCGCGAAGGTGGTGATCGCCGACGTCCTCGACGACGAAGGCAAGGCGCTCGCCGCCGAACTCGGCGAAGCGGCGGTGTTCTGTCACCTCGACGTGAGCGACGAGCACGGCTGGACCGCTGCGGTCGAGACCACGGTCGCCGAGTTCGGGCCGCCGACGGTGCTGGTCAACAACGCCGGAGTGCTGTACTTTTCGGAACTCGCGAAGACGCCGCTCGCCGAGTACGAACGCGTCGTGCGGATCAACCAGATCGGGGCGTTTCTCGGCATGCGCTCGGTCGTTGAACCCATGGCCGGGGCCGGCGGCGGCTCCATCGTCAACGTGTCCTCTGTGGAGGGTCTGGCCGGGATGCCGTTCCTCGTCGCCTACACCGCGACCAAGTTCGCGATCCGCGGGATGACCAAGGTCGCCGCGCTGGAGCTGGGCGCGCGCGGGATCCGGGTCAACTCGGTGCATCCGGGCATGATCGACACGAAAATGGTGTCCGACGCGGCGGGCGCGGACGTGGACGTGTCCTGGGTCGGCAAGAAGGTCGCGCTCGGCCGGGTGGGCCGCGCCGACGAGATCGCGCCGCTGCTGGTGTTCCTCGGCAGCGACGAGAGTTCGTATTGCACCGGCGGCGAGTTCGTCGCCGACGGCGGGGCCACCGCCACCCATGCGCTGAAGTTGTGATTGCGGAGCGAAGCTCCTCCGCTGAGGGCGGCGGCGGGGGCATGGATGGATGTGAACGGTGCTCGTGCGCCCAGGGTGACCGATGGGGGCTGAAGGGACGGGAGTGAACACCGCTAACCGAAATCGGCGGGCGGGGATGGGCAAGACTCGGGGGTGACTTACTGGGAGGTGCGGTGAGCGGAAGCGGCTCGGTCACCCTCCCGGGCACCGCGGCGCTGACCCAGGTCGGCCGGCTCGCCACGCTGTCCTGGGAGGTCCTGCGGGCGATCTTCAAACGCCCGTTCCAGTTCCGCGAATGGATCCAGCAGTGCTGGTTCTTCGCGAGCGTGACCATTCTTCCGACGGCGTTGGTCGCGATCCCGTTCGGCGCGGTCATCGCGCTGCAGCTCGGATCGCTGACCACGCAGATCGGCGCGCAGTCCTTCACCGGCGCGGCCAGCGCGCTCGCCATCGTGCAGCAGGCGAGCCCGCTGATCACCGCGCTGCTGGTGGCCGGGGCGGGCGGAAGCGCGGTCTGCGCGGACATCGGCGCGCGCAAGATCCGCGAGGAAATCGACGCGATGGAAGTGCTCGGGGTCAACCCGATCCAGCGCATCGTGGTGCCGAGGGTGCTCGCCGCGATCGTCGTGTCGGTGCTGCTCAACGGCCTGGTCAGCGTGGTCGGCGTGCTCGGCGGCTACTTCTTCAACGTGGTCCTGCAGGGCGGCACGCCCGGCGCGTACCTGGCCAGCTTCAACGCGCTCGCCCAGGTGCCGGACCTCTGGATCAGCGAGATCAAGGCGTTCCTCTACGGCTTCGTCGCGGGCGTGGTCGCCGCCTTCCGCGGACTGAACCCGGCGGGCGGGCCGAAGGGCGTCGGCGACGCGGTGAACCAGGCGGTGGTGATCACCTTCCTGCTGCTGTTCCTGATCAACGTCGTGCTGACCGCCGTGTACCTCAAAGTCGTGCCCCCGAAGGCGTTGTGACATGACGGCCGAACCGATCGAGCAGACGCGCGCGTCCGACCGGACGCTCGAGATCATCGCGCGCCCCGGCGCGAGTCTCGAAGGACTCGGGAAGCAGCTGTCGTTCTACGGGCGGGCGCTCGCCTGGTCGCCGCGCACGATCCGCCGCTACGGCCGGGAAACCACGCGGCTGCTCACCGAGGTCTGCTTCGGCACCGGCGGGCTCGCGGTGATCGGCGGGACGCTCGGCGTGATGATCGGCATGACGCTGTTCACCGGTCTCATCGTGGGCCTGCAGGGGTATTCGGCGCTGAACCAGCTCGGCACCGCCGCGCTCACCGGGTTCATTTCGGCCTACTTCAACACCCGCGAGGTCGCACCGCTGTCGGCCGGGCTCGCGCTGTCGGCCACCGTCGGCTGCGGGTTCACCGCGCAGCTCGGCGCGATGCGGATCTCCGAGGAGATCGACGCGCTCGAAGTGATGGCCGTGCCGAGCATGCCGTACCTGGTCACCACGCGCGTGCTCGCCGGGGTCACCGCGGTCATCCCGCTGTACGCGGTGGGCCTGCTGTCCTCGTATCTCGCGTCGCGGCAGATCACCATCTGGCTCTACGGCCAGTCCGCGGGCACCTACGACCATTACTTCACGCTGTTCCTCCCGCCGGAGGACGTGCTGTGGTCGTTCGCCAAGGTGATCGTCTTCAGCGTGCTGGTGATCCTTTCCCATTGCTATTACGGCTATACCGCGTCCGGCGGGCCGGCCGGGGTGGGTATCGCGGTCGGCCGCGCGGTGCGCACGTCGATCGTGCTGATCTCGGTGCTGGACTTCTTCCTGAGCCTCGCGATCTGGGGCGCGAACACGACAGTGCGGATATCCGGATGAGTACCCGTCGAGAGTTGCGCAAACGGCTCCAGTACCAGCTGCTAGGGCTGATTTTCCTGGTCGTGGCGGCGCTGTTCTTCACCACGACGATCGCCGCGTACCGCAAGGTGTTCACGCCGGTCACGCTCGTGAAGCTGGAGACCGACCACGTCGGCAGCCAGCTGCGCGTCGGCGGCGACGTGAAGGTGCGCGGCATGCTCGTCGGCGAGATCCGCGACGTGCGTCCGGTCGGCGACCACGCGGAGCTGGAACTGGCGCTGCAGCCGGACAAGACCGAGGTGATCCCGTCGAACGTTTCGGCGCGGCTGCTGCCGAAAACCCTGTTCGGCGAACGGTATGTCGCGCTCCAGCTGCCCGAGCGGGCGCAGCGGCCGATCAAGGCGGGCGACGTCATCCCGCAGGACCGCAGCAGCACGGCGATCGAGCTGGAGCAGGTGCTCAACCACGTCATGCCGCTGCTGCAGGCGGTGCAGCCGGAAAAGCTGTCCAGCACGCTCAACGCCGTGTCCGCCGCGCTCGACGGACGCGGCAAGAAGCTCGGCGAGACGCTGACCCAGCTGTCGGACTACCTCGGCAAGCTCAACCCGTCGCTGCCCGACCTCAAGGCCGACATCACCGGGCTGGCCAACGTTTCCGGCATCTACGACAAGGCCGCGCCGGACGCGCTGCAAGCGCTCTCGGACCTCACCACGACGACACAGACCATCATGGAGAAACAGCGCGGCCTGACCGATCTGTACTCCTCGGTGACCGGCACCGCCACCGACCTGACGCGCTTCCTGGAAGTCAACAAGGACAACATCATCCGCCTCACCACCGCCGTGCAGCCCACGCTCGACGTGCTCGCCAAGTACGCGCCGGAATACCCGTGCCTGTTCAAGCAGCTGGCCGGGACGGTGCCGAACGCGGAGCTGGCGTTCGGCAAGGGCACCGCGCATCCGGAGGTCAGCCGCGTGACCATCGAGTTCTCGGCGAGCCGCGGCAAGTACCTGCCCGGCGTCGACGAGCCGAAGTACGACGACAAACGCGGCCCGCGCTGCTATCCGCAGGTGCCGAAACCCGGGCGCTGGCCGCAGTATCCGCCGGACGGCGCGGTGAAGGACGGGGCGACCAAGCCCGCCCCGCCGCACGATCCGGACGGCACCCTGCCCAGCGACTTCACGAACGGCCCGCTGCCCGGCGGGTCCGGTTCGACCGGCGGCGCGCCGAGCATCGTCGGGTCCGCCGACGAGCAGAAACTGCTGGACCTGCTCGCCTCGCCGACGCTCAACACCACGCCGGACAACGTGCCGGGCTGGTCGGCGCTGCTGGTCGGGCCGCTGTACCGCGGGGCGGAGGTGGAGCTGAAATGAGGTCGTTCGTTCCCGCACTGATCAAGATCGGCATCTTCGCCGTGGTCACCGTGCTGCTCACCGGGGTCCTGGCCACCACGATCGCGAACACGAACTTCGGCAACACCGCGTCGTACGTCGCGAAGTTCACCGACGCGTCCGGCCTGCAAGCGGGCGACGACGTGCGGATCTCCGGCGTGAAGGTCGGCCAGGTCGAGTCGATCGGGGTCGACCAGGGCGAGCAGAACTACGCCGAGGTGCGGTTCCTCGTCGAATCCGCGTACAAGCTGCCCTCGCTCGCCACCGCGACCATCAAGTACCGCAACCTCGTCGGCCAGCGCTACCTCTCGCTCGGCACCGACGTCAGCGGCGGCGACACGCTGTCTCCCGGCGACACCATCCCGCCGGAGCGGACGAAACCGGCGCTGAACCTGACCGTGCTGTTCAACGGGTTCAAACCGCTGTTCAAGGCGCTGGACCCGAAGGAGGTCAACCAGCTCTCCGCCGAGATCGTGCAGGTGTTCCAGGGCGAGGGCGGCACGATCACCAGCCTGCTGTCGCACACCGCGTCGATCACGACGTCGATCGCGGGCAAGGACAAGGTGATCGGGCAGGTCATCGACAACCTCAACCAGGTGCTCGGCACGGTCAACGCGCGCGGCCCGCAGCTGGGCGACCTCGTCGACCAGACGCAGCGGCTGGTGAGCGGGCTGGCCGAGCAGCGCAAGCCGATCGGCGACGCGGTGGGCGCGCTCGGCGACCTGACCGACGCGACCGCGGGCCTGCTCGCCGACGCGCGGCCCGCGGTGCAGCAGGACGTGACCCAGCTCGGGAAACTCGCGAACAACCTCAACGACGCGCAGCCGCTCGTCGAGCATCTGCTGCAGGTGCTGCCGGGCAACCTGGAGAAGTTCACCCGGACCCTGAGCTACGGCAGCTGGTTCAACTACTACCTGTGCGGGATCGAAGGCACCATCGGCATTTCCTCGCTGGACGTGACGCTGCCGATCGTCCCGGTCCCCGGCACTCAACGCGCGCCGAGGTGTGGCCCGTGAAACGACTGAAGGACCGGAACCAGGCGGGCGTCGGCGCGGTGACGCTCGTGCTCATCGTGCTGGTGACCGCGGTGACGTACTTTTCCGACAGCATCCCGATGTTCGGCAACGGCACCACCTACACCGCGGCGTTCGCCGAGTCCGCCGGGCTCGCGCCGGACAACGAGGTGCAGGTGGCCGGCGTCAAGGTCGGGCAGGTGACGTCGGTGGAACTGGGGCACAAGCAGGTGCTCGTGAAGTTCCGCGTGAAGGGCGTGCGGGTCGGCGACGCGTCCACGGCGTCGATCGAGATCAAGACGCTGCTGGGGGAGAAGTACCTCGCGCTGGACACGAAGGGCGGCGGCACGCAGGCGCCCGGCGACACGATCCCGGTGCAGCGCACGCGGACGCCGTTCCAGTTGCAGGACGCGTTCAACCAGCTGTCCACCACGGTCGGCGACATCGACACGCAGCAGCTCGCGCAGAGCTTCACCGCGCTGTCGGATTCCCTCAAGGACAGTCCGCAGTACTTGAAGGACACGCTTTCCGGGCTGTCGGCGCTGTCGAAGACGGTGTCCTCGCGTGACGCCGATCTGCACACGCTGCTGGCCAACACGAGCAAGATCTCGAAGACACTGTCCGACCGGAACGCGCAGCTGCAGCAGGTGATCAGCGACGGCAATCTGCTGCTGACCGAACTGCAGCAGCGCCGCGAGCAGATCAGCGCGCTGCTCAAGGGCACGCAGGAGATCTCGAAGCAGCTGTCCGGGCTGGTCGCGGACAACCGCACGCAGATCGGGCCGACGCTCGCCGCGCTCGGGAAGGTGACCGACGTGCTGCAGCGCAACCAGGGCAACCTCGACCGGAGCCTGCAGCTGATGGCCCCGTTCGCCCGGGTCGGCGCGAACGCGACCGGCAACGGGCGCTGGTTCGAGGGGTATCTGTGCGGGCTGCTGCCGCCGACGATCACCGTGGGCGGGCTGTCGATCAACCCGGAGGGCTGCACGCCGCCGATCTCCGCGCCTGATCAGGGGGTGGGTGGACGATGACTGCCGCCGACGTACTTTTTCCCGCGGAGGCGTCATGACCGTCGAAACGCGCGCGGGGCGCAGCCTCGTAACCTGGCTGGGATTCGCTTGTGTGGCCGCGCTTTTGCTGACCGCGGGCATCTACCTCGTATTGCGCGACACCGGCGGGACGAAGATCTCGGCGTACTTCGGCAAGACCGTCGGCCTGTACGCCGGTTCGTCGGTGCGCGTGCTGGGCGTCGCGGTCGGCCAGGTCACCGCGGTGACGCCGGAAGGCCAAGCGGTACGGGTCGACATGAAGGTGAACGACGACGTCCCGATCCCGAAGGACGTCGGCGCGGTCGTCGTTTCGCCGAGCCTGGTGAGCGACCGGTACGTCCAGCTGACCCCGGCCTACGACAGCGGCCCGACGCTCGCCAGCGGGACCGTGCTGGCGCGCGACAAGACGGCGACGCCGGTCGAACTGGACGACCTCTACGCGAGCCTCGACAAGCTGTCCACCGCGCTCGGACCCAACGGGGCCAACAAAAACGGCGCGTTCTCCGACCTGCTGGACACCGCCGCGGCCAACCTCAAGGGCAACGGCAAGGACCTGAACTCGACCGTCAGCAGGCTCGCCGAACTGGCCGGCACGCTCGACGATTCGAAGGACGACCTGTTCTCCACGGTGAAGAACCTGAACTCCTTCACCTCCGCACTGTCCCAAAGCGACAGTCAGCTGAACGAGTTCTACCGGCGGCTCGCGGACGTCAGCGGGTTCCTCGCCGACGATTCGCACGATGTCGGCGCGGCGCTCGATTCGCTGTCCACGTCGTTGCAGGACGTGAAACAGTTCGTGGCGGACAACAAGAACGGCCTTTCGTCCAATGTGGCCAAACTGGCGTCGCTGACCAAGGTGCTGGTGGACCAGCGGGCCGCGCTCGCCGAGGTGCTCGACATCGCGCCGACCGGGGCGACGAACTTCATCAACACCTACGACGCGGCGTCCGGCACGATCGCGGTGCGCGACAACCTGAACGAGATCACCAATCCGCCGATCCTCACCGTCTGCAGGCTGATCAGCGCGGGCACGCCGAAGCCGCTGCCGGACACGCTGGGCAACATCTGCAAGAAGCTCGCGCCGGTGCTCGACGGCACGCTCAAGCTGCCGTCCATCCCGCAGGCGCTGAACTCGCTGCAGAACGGCCAGTTGCCGCCGTTGCCGCTGCCGCTGACGGACGTGCTGACGCAGAAACCCGGAGGCGCCAAGTGAAACGCCTCCGCAAACGGCTGGCGGGCGCGCTCGCCGGGGTGCTGGTGCTCGCCGGGTGCAGCGACGGCGGGTTCAACGGGCTGTACTCGACGCCGTTGCCCGGCGGCCCGGACGTCGGCGACCATCCGTACCACGTCACCGCGTTGTTCACCGACGTGCTGGACCTGGTGCCGCAGGCGAACGTGAAGGTGAACGACGTCGCGGTCGGCCGGATCGACCGGATCGCGCTCACGCCGGACACCCGGTCCGCGCTCGTGTCGATGACGGTGAACGGCGATGTCCAGCTGCCCGCCAACGCGCGCGCCGAACTGCGCCAGTCCAGCCTGCTCGGCGAGAAGTTCGTGCAGCTGAGCGCGCCGACCGCGGAGAAACCGGCGGGCAGGCTCGCCGACGGGGCGCAGATCCCGCTCGGGCGCACGAACCGCAATCCGGAGATCGAAGAGGTGCTGGGCGCGTTGTCGTTGCTGCTCAACGGCGGCGGCGTCGACCAGCTGCAGAACATCAGCCACGAACTCAACGACGCGCTGTCCGGCAACGAACCGCAGATGCGCGCGCTGCTGTCCCGAGTGGACGAACTGGCCACCCAGCTGGACGGCCACAAGGGCGAGATCCTGCGCGCGATCGACGGACTCGACAAGCTGTCCGCCACGCTGGTCGGGCAGAAGCAGAACCTCGCCACCGCGCTGGACAAACTCGCGCCGGGGCTGAAGATCGTCGCCGACCAGCGCGACCAGCTGGTGGGGATGCTGAACGCGCTGAACAAGCTGTCCGGCGTCGCGGTCGACACGGTGAACCGCAGCCGGGACCAGCTCGTCGCGAACCTCAAGGCGCTGGAACCGACGCTGCGCCAGCTCAGCGCGGCGGGCCAGGACCTGCCGAACGCGCTGCGGATCCTGCTCACCTACCCGTTCCCGGACTACGCGGGCAACGTGATCAAGGGCGACTACGCGAACGTCGACGCGCGGATCAACCTCGATCTCGACAAGCTGGTGCAGAACTTCACGAACTCGTCGCAGCCGCCGTTCCAGCTGCCGACGCCCTCGACCCCTTCGGTGCCCGGGGGTGCTCCGCCTGCTGCCGGGCAGGGGACGCCGCAATTGCCGTTGCCGCTTCCCAACACGCCGTCGAGCGGCGGAGCGAAACCGGGGTACGGCGGGGTCTTGGGCGGATTGCTCGGCGGTCTGGTGGGAGGCGGCTGATGAACACGCGCAAAACCCGGATCCAGCTGCTGGTGTTCTTCGTGATCGCCGTCGTGTCGGTGACGTACGCGGGCGGCCGGTATGCCGGTCTCGACCGGATCTTCGGCAATCGCGGCTACCACGTGACGCTCAAACTTCCCGACTCCGGCGGGGTTTTCGTGAACTCCGAGGTCGCTTACCGCGGCGTGACGGTCGGCCGGGTCGGGGCGATGACGCTCACCCCGCAGGGCATCGACGTCCGGCTCGACATCGACTCCGGCGGCCCGGACATCCCGTCCGCGCTGCACGCGCAGGTGGCGAACCGGTCGGCGGTGGGGGAGCAGTTCGTGGACCTGCTGCCGGACCGCGAATCCGGGCCGTACCTGGAGGACGGCGCGGTGATCGCGCAGGATCGCACCTCGCTGCCCGCGACGCCGGATTCGGTGCTCACGCATCTCGACGGGCTGGTCGCGAGCGTCCATCCGGAATCGCTGAAGACCGTGGTGGACGAGACGTACGACGCGTTCGCCGGTTCCGGGCCGCAGCTGCAGAAGTTGTTGGACAGCACCAGTTCGCTCACCGCGACCGCCGCCCAGTACGTGCCGGACACGCAGGGGCTGCTGGCGAATTCCCGCACGGTTTTCGCGACGCAGGAACGGCAGGCGCAGAACATCACGGCGTTCGCGTCCGGGCTGAAGACGATCGCCGGCCAGCTGAAGTCGTCGGATCCGGCTCTCCGCAAGGTGATCGACGAGGCTCCGCAGCTGAGCCGCCAGATCAGCGACGTGCTCGCGACGTCCGGGACCGACCTCGGGGTGCTGTTCGCGAACTCGCTCACCACCGCGCAGGTCACCTCGATGCGGAAGGACGCGATCGAGGAGCTTTTGGTGGCGTACCCGGTGATCTCCGCGTTCTCGCCGACGACCTCGCCGGACGGCACCGGACATCTGGGCGTGGTGTTCAACTTCTTCGATCCGCATTCGTGCACGAAGGGGTACGAGGGCACGAAACAGCGTCCGGCCAACGACACGAGCGACGCGCCGGTCAACATGAACGCTTACTGCGCGGAGCCGCCGGGCAGCCCGACCGAGGTGCGGGGCGCGCAGAACGCGCCGTATGCCGGGAAGCCGCCCGCGATTCCGGCCGCGCCCCAGGCTTCCGCGCCTTCGGACCAGGCGTCGCAACAGCAGTTGCCGGGTCTGCTGGGGCAGCTGACCGCGCCGTTGAAGGGCGGGCTCGGAGCGTTGCTGGGCGGTTCGTGATGGGATCCTTCTGGAACACGCGGGTGCTGACCGCGCTGGCCGCGGTCGCGGTGCTGGCCGCCGCGTGGTTCGGCTGGTCGTGGTGGAGCGCGGCGCAGGACGACAGCCTGGCCCGAGGCCGCGCCCGGGACGCCGTGCTGGCCGCTGCGAGCACGGAACTGGTCACGCTGAACACGATCGACTACCGCACGAGCGCGGTCGACGTCGACCGCTGGATCGCCGCGACGACCGGGCAGTACGGCAAGGACCTCTCCGGCGACCGGCAGCTGCAGATCGACCGGGCCAAACGCACCAAAACCGTGTCGACAGCGTCGCTCGTGCAGGCCGCGGTCACCGACCTGAACCCTTCGGCAGGAACTGCACGGCTGATCGCGGTCCTGAACGTCCGCGTGAGCACCGGCGACGGCGCGCCTTCAGCGAAACAAGCGCGCTTGGCCGTGGACTTCGCGCGAGACGGCGACACGTGGAAGATCGGCGGCGTGCAGGCGGTGGGCTCGTGAACCGGCGGACGATCACCGCCGCCGTGGCCGCGGTCGCGCTGGCGTGCGCGGTGTGGTTCGGGGTGCAGGCGTCTCTGTTGCAGCCCGAGGACGACGAGGCGATGGTCGACCCCGCGGCGACCGCGCAGGTCACCGACCAGGTCAGCGCCGCGGTGAAGGCGGTTTTTTCCTACGACTACGCGAATCTGGACCGCACCGCTCGCGCCGCGGCGGAGGTGCTGACCGGTTCGGCGGTGGGGCAGTACCAAAGCCAGTTCGCCGCGGCCCGGCAGCGCGCGACGAACGAAAAGCTCGTCCGGACGACGACGGTGCGCGCGGTCGGGGTCCGTTCGCTGCGCGGCGATGACGCGAGTTTGCTGCTTTTCCTGGACCAGCAAACGATTCTGCCGGGCGGGGGCGCGCCGCAGTCGTCGGTGGGTCAGCTGTCGGTGACTGCGCATCGGACCGACGGGCAGTGGAAGATCACTGCGTTGGATCCGCTTTAACCGGTTCGGCCGAGCAGTTCGCCGACCTCGCGGGCGAGAGACACCGAGGCTTCGATCTCGACCTTCCGGATCGACACGCTTTCCACGAGAAACCCGAAGGGCGTCCCGAGCTTGCGGCAGAAGGCGGCCAGCTCGCGCGCGTTCGCCAGGCACTGCTCGTACGACTCGGCCAGCGTGTCGTCCGCGTGCCGCAGCGAGTTCTCCAGCCAGCGCGGGACGTGGACGCCGAGCCACTTCAGGAACGCCAGCGTTTTCGCCGAACCGCAGACCGAGAGGGTGAACAGCACCGGCTTGGGTTCGATGCCCTGCTCGCGGCAGGTGTAGAAGTAGTCGGAGACCATGCTCTTGGCCGCGTCGGCGCTGTAGATCACCTGCGAGATGAAGTACGCGCAGCCGGCCCGCTGCTTGGCGATCAGGCGCAGGTGCTCGTCGGGCCGTTCGGTGATGGCGACGCCGCCGAGCAGCAGGTCCGGGCGCACCTCCCGGCGCAACGCCTGTGCCTCGGACAGCCGGGTGTGCACCTCCTTGCCCTTCGAAGACGCCCCGACGAAGACGGACAGCACGCGGTCGGTGTCGGCGGTGCGCAGCCAGTCCCGCAGCTCGTCCCCGGGGTACTTGCCGACGCACCGGTAGACGACCGCCGGACGGTCCCACTCGCTGAGATAGTCCGCGTGGTAGACGGCCGGGTCGAGGGTCGGCAGGTAGGGAAACGGCCGCTCCTCGGGGTTGCGGTCGCTCTCGTCGTCGATGTCGTAGAGGGCGAGCCCGTCGACGTCCAGTTCGCTGAGCCGCGCCAGCGTGGCGGCGGTGATCTCCTGGATCCGCTCCGGGGAGTTGCTCAGGCGCGGCGGGGTGATGCCGAACAGGAGAACACCGCTGTCGGCGCCGGTGAGCAGCTGCTGGAGAGTGTGGTCCGCCATGAGGCGGAAGTTAGCAGCCGGGTCCGTCAGGCGTCGGTCCGGCGCTGGATCACTGTGTCGAGCGCCGCGCGGGACGACTGGAGCCGCGCCAGCGCCGCGTCGATCCGGTCGCGTTCGCCGCGCAGCCGTTCGAGCACTCCGTCGCACGCGGGCGTCAGCGGTTCGTCCCGGACGCACGAGCCGATCTCGGCGATCGTCGCGGTCGGCAGGCCCGCAGCGAGCAGCTCCCGGATGCGCCGCACCGCGCTGACGTCGGCTTCCGCGTAGTCGCGGTAGCCGTTCGGGGTGCGAGCAGGGTGCAGGAGACCCTGTTTTTCGTAGTACCGCAGCAGTTGCTCGTCGACGCCGGTCCGCTTGGACAGTTCCCCGATGCGCATGTGACCTGGCTCCGATGACTTGACCTTGTAATCGGTTTCAAGGATTAGCGTCGCGATCGCCGAAGTCAAGCGGCAGTGATCCAGGAGGAATGACACATGACGAAGGTGCTGGTCGCGGGGGCCACGGGAATGCTGGGCAGCGAGATCGCGGCGAGCCTGCTGCGCCGCGGCGCGCGGGTGCGGGCGCTGGTCCGGCCGGAGAGCGCGGGGGCCGAGGCGGCGCGGACACTGAAAGAACACGGCGCGGAAATCGTCCAGGGGACGCTCGATCGCCCCGGCCGCGCACTGGAGGGCGTGGACGTGGTTGTCTCCGCGGTGCAGGGCGGCCCGGCCGTCGTCGTGGACGGGCAGCTCGCCCTGTTGCGCGCCGCGGAGAAGGCGGGCGTGTCCCGGCTGATCCCGTCGGACTTCGCGGTCGATCTGTTCCGGCTCGACGACGGGGACAACGTCTTCCTCGACGACCGGCGGAAGGCGCACGAGGCGTTCGCCGGTACCGAGGTTCAGGTGACGTCTGTCCTCAATGGCGCGTTCCACGAGGTGATGACCGCGCCGTTCCTCGAAATCGTCGATTGGGACCGCGGAACGTTCAGCTACTGGGGCGACGGCGACGAGCCGTGCGATTTCACCACCGTGGCGGACACTGCGGCCTACACCGCCGCGGTGGCGCTGGAGGAGGACGTTTCCGGGCCTGTCCGGGTAGCCGGCGACGTGCTGTCCATGAAGGACTTCCACGCGGCGTTGGAGCGCGGTTCCGGCCGGAATCTCGCGCTCAAGCGCCTCGGCAGCACGGAGGACCTCGCAGCGGAGATCAAGCGGCGCAAGTCCGCCGCGTCCGGTCCGACGGATTATGTCGCGCTGCAATACGTCTGGGCGATGGTCACCGGGAAGGCGAAGTTGTGGCCGCTCGACAATGACCGTTACCCGGACATCCGCCCGACCGGGATGGCGGAGTTCGCGCGCCGGTTCGCGCGCTGAACGAGCGTGGCCTCAGGCAAGGCTTGAGGCCACGAGTCTCATTCCGCGAACGGACCGCCGTCCCCGAAGACCTGTTTCGCGAACCGTTCCCCGACCAGCCGGTGCGTGGCCGCGTCCGGATGGAGCGCGTCCGGCAGCGGATGCGCGGCGAAATCCTCTTCGCCGTACAGCGAAAGCCCGTCGACGTAGTGCAGCGCCGGATCCTGCCGGTCCCGGACGACCCGCGCCAGTTCCTTCCGGATCACCTTCAGCGTCAGCTTTCCCTCCGCAGTCTCGGCCGGATCGCCCGTTGCCTTGAAGCGGAGCGTTCCGGTGCTGAAGTCCGGCGCTCCCGGACCCGGCGTGTCCTCGTGGATCGGGCACAGCAGCGGCGAAACGACGACCAGCGGAACGTCCGGATGCCCCTCCCGGATCGTGTCCAGGAATCCGTGCACCGCCGGGCCGAAAGCGCGCAGCCGCATCAGGTCGGCGTTCACGATATTGATCCCCAGCTTCACGCTGATCAAGTCGGCGGGAGTGTCGCGAAGAGCCCGCGCGGTGAACGGGTCCAGCAGCGCGCTTCCGCTGAAGCCCAGGTTGACCAGGCCGACCCCGGCGGCAGCGGCGGCCAGCGCGGGCCACGTCTGCGCCGGGCCCGCCGCGCCGGTGCCGTGGCTGATCGAACTGCCGTGGTGCAGCCAGACGCGCCGCGCGGGCGGCAGCGGGGAGATCGGGGCGGTGGTGCGCAAGGCGACCAGCCGGGTGGTTTCGTTGTGCGGCAACCAGATCTCGACGTCCTTCACGCCCGAGGGCAGGTCGGAGAACCGGACCGTGCCGGACGGGCCGGGGCGGGTTTCGCCCTCGCCGGTCATCATGTCGAGGATCAGTTCGTCGCCGCCGGAGACGGTCGCGGAGCCGGCCGGGCGTCCGTCCAGCACCAGCTCGTACCCGCCGTCGGGCAGCGGCGGCACGCCCACGTAGCCGACCTTCGTGCGGTGGGTGTCCAGTTCGACGGCCGTCGACTCGGTGCGGAACGCCAGGCGCACGCCGGACGGCTGGGTCTCCGCCATCGCGAGCCTGCTGTCGGTGTTCTGCGCCCGCGCCCGCGCGGGCAGCCGGTGCGGCAGCAAGCCCTGCGGCGTGCGTTCCAGCTCGAGCGCGCCGCGCACGAACTCCTCGCCGATCTCGGTGGTGATCCACTGCATGCCGCCGAGTCTGCCGTCCGCGGCCGCGCGCCGCCAACGGGATATCAGCCGTCCCAGACCCCGGGGCCCTGGCGCAGCACCGCGACCGGCGCGGCCCCGGCGGACGGCCACAGGTCCAGCACGTACCGGAAATGCTCGCCGAACTCGTGGTCGTGCCATTCCGCGTCCGGCGGTCCGCTCTCCACATAGGACACTCGGACCCGGTACCGCCCGGGCGGGACCGCGATCCGGTGCTCCCGGCCCGCGTAATCGGCGGGACCGGCCAGCGTCGCCGCGCCGCCGGGGACGTCGAGATCGGCTTCCACGACGTGGGACGCGTCCGGCCGCACCGGCGGCGCGGAGGCGGCGACCGACACGTCGACCTCGACCCAATCGGAGCGCGCGGTCGCCACGGAGAGCGACGAGGGCTCCACCGCGACGCGGTGCGCCGACACCGCCTCGTCGGTCCACCCGCCATCGCCGGGACGCCAGGCGTCCTTGTCCCGCAAGGAGAACTGCCGTTGGTCGGCATGCACCAGGTACCGCACGGGCCCCACGCTAGCCCACGAGAGCCGGGGGGCGCCCAAACTGGCTTGTGCGCGCGGTTTAGCGTGGTGGTATGACCACAGCTCCTGTCGATGTCGACACTGCCCGTCGCGACTACGCCGCGCTGGTCGAGCGCGGACTGTCCCTGGACATCACCCGCGGCAAGCCGTCGCCCCGGCAGCTCGACCTGTCCGCGGATCTCCTGACGCTGCCGAACGGCCAGTACAAGGCCGAGGACGGCACCGACACCCGCAACTACGGCGGGCTCAAGGGGCTGCCGGAGCTGCGCCGCATCTTCGCGGACGCGCTGCAGGTGCCGGTCGAGCAGCTGTTCGCGGCGGGCAACTCCAGCCTGGAGCTGATGCACGACACCATCGCGCAGGCGATGCTCAGCACCCTGCCCGGCGCGCCGCGCCGCTGGGCCGACGAGCCCCGGATCGCGATGCTGTGCCCGGTGCCCGGCTACGACCGGCACTTCGCGCTCGCCGAGCGGTTCGGCATCGAGCTGATCCCGGTGCCGATGACCGAGACCGGCCCGGACATGGACGTCGTCGAGCGGCTCGTCGCCGAGGACGCCGCGGTCAAGGGCATCTGGTGCGTGCCGAAGTACTCCAACCCGACCGGCGTCACCTTCAGCGCCGAGGTCGCCGGGCGGCTCGCCGCGATGCCCGCCGCCGCGCCGGACTTCCGGATCATCTGGGACAACGCCTACGCGGTGCACCACCTGACCGACGACGAGCCGGAGCTGGCCGACATCCTCGCCCTCTGCGCCGAGGCCGGGAACCCGGACCGCGCGTTCGTGTTCGGCTCCACCTCGAAGATCACCTTCGCCGGGGCCGGCGTCGGGTTCTTCGGCGCGTCCGAGGCGAACCTCGCCTGGTGGCAGAGCGT
Organism: Streptomyces sp. AA4; assembly: GCF_000158875.1. Lineage (NCBI taxonomy): Bacteria > Bacillati > Actinomycetota > Actinomycetes > Kitasatosporales > Streptomycetaceae > Streptomyces > Streptomyces sp. AA4. Next base: position 2,093,470 of record NZ_GG657746.1, read on the forward strand.
GCTGAGCAAGCGCACCATCGGCCCGGACAAGGTCAACCAGCTGCGCCACGCGCTGTTCCTCAAGGACGCCGACGGCGTCCGCGCGCTGATGCGCAAGCACGCCGAGCTGATCGCGCCCAAGTTCGCCGCCGTCGAGCGCATCCTCTCCGAGGAGCTGAGCGACCTGGCGACCTGGACCAAGCCGACCGGCGGGTACTTCATCTCGCTGACCGTCCCCGAGGGCACCGCGAAGGAGGTCGTGCGGCTGGCCAAGGAGGCGGGCGTCGCGCTGACCCCGGCCGGGGCCACCCACCCGCACGGCAACGACCCGGCCGACGCGGTCATCCGCATCGCGCCGACCTTCCCCGAGCTGGCCGAGGTGGAGGAGGCCGTCCGCGCCCTCGCTGTCTGCGTGCGGCTCGCGGTCGCCCAGCGCGCCTGATCGCCCGGTCTGTGCCGCCGCCACCCGCTACGGTGGCGGCGGCACAGTCGTTTCCAGGGGGGCGCGATGCGGGTATTGATCGCCGGCGGCGGAGTCGCGGGCACGGTCACGGCGATGGCGCTGCACCTCGCCGGGCACGAGCCGGTGGTGTACGAGGCGCATCCCAGCGGGGGAGCGGACGCGGGCGCGTTCCTCGTCGTGATGCACAACGGCATGAACGCGTTGCGCGCGATCGACGCCGACCGCCCGGTGATCGAAGCGTCCTTCGCCTCGACCGGGATGGAAGTCGTCGGCCCGGACGGAGCCACGCTCGGCGCACACGAATTCGACCGCGACCTCGACGGCCCGCGCACCCTCACTCGCGCCGCGCTTTACCGTGCGCTGCAACAGGAAGCGGAACGCCGCGGCATCCAGATCGTCCACGGCAAACGGTTGGTTTCCGCCACTAAGGGCGGCACCGCGACTTTCCAGGACGGCACCACCGCGTCCGGCGATGTGCTCGTCGGCGCGGACGGCCTGCATTCCGTCGTCCGCACGCTCATCGACCCGCAGGCCGAACCGCCGCGCTTCACCGGCCTGACCGTGGTTTACGGCTACACGCGTGCCGAAGGACTTCCTCCCGCGCCCGGCCTCTACCGGATGTTCCGCGGCAGCCGCGCCGCGTTCGGCTACACCACCGATCCCGACGGCGCGACGTACTGGTTCGCCCGCGTGCCGGACGCGGAGCGCACGCGGACCGAGATCGCCGCCGTCACCCCGGAAGGCTGGCGCGAGTTCGCCCGCGCCGCCTTCGCGGACGACCCGCTGCCGTGCGCCGCGATCGTGGCCGCGACCGGCGACGACGTGCACGGCGGCCACTCCTACGACCTGCCGACCACTCGCCGGTGGTCGACGTCGTCGATGGTGCTGGCCGGAGACGCCGCGCACGCGGCGTCCCCCGCGGCCGGGCAAGGCGCGTCGATGGCGCTGGAAGACGCGGTGGTGCTCGGCCAGTGCCTGCGCGATCTGCCGGACGCGCCCGCCGCGTTCGCGGCCTACGACCGGTTGCGCCGCGCCCGGGTCGAGAAGCTCGTGGCGGCCAGCGCGGGGCAGGACGTCGGGGAAGAGCGAGGGTGGGCATACCGGCATCATCTGGACTGGACCGCGCGAATCACAGCGTGAGCGGCTCGCCGACGATACGATCCGCGCATGACTCAAGCCGCGCCACCGCAGCAGTTCCCGATCCTGCTGTCGACGATGAACGATCTGCCCGGGTACCGCGTAGTCCGCGTGTTCGGCGAGGTCTTCGGGCTCACTGTCCGCAGCCGCAACATGTTCTCCAACATCGGTTCCGGGTTCAAGGCGATGGGAGGCGGCGAGCTGAAGGGCCTCACGAAGCTGCTGTCCGACTCGCGCCACGAAGCCCTTTTCCGGCTGTGCCAGGAGGCCATGCAGCACGGGGCCAACGCGGTGCTCGCGCTGCGTTTCGACTGCAACGAAATCGCTGGCACGGCCAGTGAAATCGCCGCGTACGGCACCGCGGTGTACGTGGTCCCGGACGGCGCTCAGCAGCAGCAACAGCAGGCCCCGCAACAGCAGCAGGCCGCCCCGCCGCAGCAGTACGCGCAGGCGCCGCAGCAGCAGTACCAGGCACAGCCGCCGCAGGCCTGAGCCCTCGACAGAGTTGCCCGTGCGTCCAGCCGTTCGGCGGACGCACGGGCAACTGGTCGTTTCCGTTGCGGTGCCGGGAAACCGGGAAGGCGGCCGCCTCCCCGTCCCGCGTCACTTCCGGTACAGCGCCTCGATGTCGGACGCGTAGTTCTTGTTCACCACGTTCCGCTTCAGCTTCAGGCTCGGCGTGATCTCGCCGCCCGCCTCGGTGAAGTCGTTGGCCAGCACGGTGAACTTCTTGATCGCCTCCGCGTGCGACACCTGCTTGTTCGCCTCGTCGACCGCCGCCTGGATCTCCGCGCGCAGGTCGGCGTCCTCGGCCAGTTCCGACACCGTCGCCGAGTCCGGCTTGCCGTGCTGGGACTTCCAGGCCGGGAAGTACTCCTCGTCGATCGTCACCAGCGCGGCGATGAACGGGCGCTGGTCGCCGACCACCATCACCTGGCTCACCAGCGGCGAGGCCTTGATGGTGTCCTCGAGCCCGGACGGGGCGACGTTCTTGCCGCCCGCGGTCACGATGATCTCCTTCTTGCGGCCGGTGATCTTGAGGAAGCCTTCGGAGTCCAGTTCGCCGAGGTCGCCGGTGTGGAACCAGCCGTCGGTGAGGGCTTCCGCGGTCGCTTCGGGGTTGTTGTAGTACCGGCCGAACACGACGTCGCCCTTCAGCAGGACCTCGCCGTCCTCGGCGATGCGCACCGAGGTGCCCGCGACCGGACGCCCGACGGTGCCGACGCGGAACGCCGCGCTGGTGTTCACGTTCGCCGCCGCGGAAGTCTCGGTGAGGCCGTAGCCCTCGAACACCGGCACGCCGATGCCGCGGAAGAAGTGCGCCAGCCGCGCGCCCAGCGGGGCCCCGCCGGACACCGCGGCGATGCACCGGCCGCCCAGCGCGGCGCGGAGCTTGCCGTACACCAGCTTGTCGAACACCAGGTGCTTCGCGCGCAGGCCGAGCCCGGCGCCGCCCTTTTCCTGCGCCTCGCTGTACGCGACCGCGGTGGCCTCGGCGGCGTCGAAGATCTTGCCCTTGCCGTCGGCGTGCGCCTTCTGCTTGGCGGTGTTGTAGACCTTCTCGAACACGCGCGGCACGGCGACCACGAACGTCGGCCGGAAGGTGCCGAGGTCGGGGACCAGGTTCTTCACGTCCGGCGTGTGGCCGAGGGTGACGCGGGCGGTGAGCGCGGTGATCGCGATCGCGCGGGCGAGGATGTGCGCCAGCGGCAGGAAGCACAGCAGCGAGTTGCCCTGCTCCATCAGCTCGGGGAAGGCCTCGATGTCCGCGCGGATCTCGGCGAGCAGGTTCCGGTGGGTCAGCTCGACGCCCTTGGGCCGCCCGGTGGTGCCCGAGGTGTAGACGATGGTGGCCGTCTCGTTCGCGGTGACGCTCCGGCGGCGGGTGTGCAGGTCCTCGTCGGACACCTCGGCGCCGAGCGCGGTCAGCCGGTCGATCGCGGGGGAGTCGCCCTCGATCTGCCAGGTGTGCTCCAGCGTGCTGAGCCGCCCGCTGATCTCCTCGACCGCTTTCCGGTGCGCGCCGGTCTCCACGACGACGGCCTTGGCCGCCGAGTCGGAGAGGATCCAGTACACCTGTTCGGGCGAGGACGTTTCGTAGATCGGCACGGTCACCGCGCCGGCGGCCCAGATCGCGAAGTCGACCAGCGTCCACTCGTACCGGGTCTTCGACATCAGCGCGACCCGGTCGCCGTGCCCCACGCCCGCCGCGATCAGGCCCTTGGCCACGGCCGCGACCTGGTCGGCGAAGTCCTTCGCGGTGACGTCGAGCCAGGTGCCCTCGACCTGCCGCCGGAAGCTGACCACGTCGGAGAACCGCTCCGCGTTCGCCCAGACGACATCGGCCAGGTTCTCGTCGTCGGTCACCGGTTTCCCGGCGGGGGCGCTGTATTCGCGCACGTGGACCTCCGTGTTCGACGCGTGCGGTTACCCGCCAGTCAACTTAGCGTGCCGTAGACCTTAAGACCAGGCTGGCACGGGGCGCGCGGCGAGGTCGTGACATCGTGTCCGGGTGCACGAACAGCCAGCTCTCGATCTTGTCGACGAGACCTTCCTCGTCGTGCCGCCGTCCACCGTCGCGGCGGCCTTCGCCGACCCCCGCTCGTGGCGCCGGTACTGGCCGGACCTCGAATTGCGGGTCTACACCGACCGGGGGGACAAGGGCCTGCGCTGGACCGTCACGGGCGCCTTGATCGGTACCATGGAGGTCTGGCTGGAACCCGTTCTCGACGGCACCGTGCTGCACTACTTCCTCCGGGCCACGCCTGCCGGTCCCGGCGGCGTCCCGCGCGAGCTGAGCCCGCGCGAACTGCGCCGCGAATTCGACTGGCGGGCGCGCGCGGCGAAGGACGTGGCGCTGGGGCTGAAGGAGATCCTCGAGGACGGGCGCGAGCCGGGGGTTCCGCCCCGGACCGTCGAGTAGGAGGCTCTTGTGCGGGTTCACGTCGTTTCGGACGTGCACGGCAACGCCGACGCGCTGAAGCGGGCGGGGGACGGGGCGGACGCGCTGGTCGTGCTCGGCGACCTGCTCGACTTCGTCGACTACCACGACCACGACAAAGGCATCATGGGCGTGCTGTTCGGCGCGGAGAAGGTCGGCGAGTTCGCCCGCCTGCGCCGTGAAGGCACCAGGGACGAGACGGTCGCCTACTCGCGCACGCTGTGGGCCACTCTGGACGATCCGGCGGCCGCGGTCGACGAAGCGGTCCGGGAGCAGTACTCCACGTTGTTCGCTTCGATGACCGCGCCGACGTACGCGATCCCCGGCAATGTCGACGCGCCGTCGGCGTGGCCGGAGTTCGCCGGCGAGGGCGTGCACCTGGTCGACGGCGAGGTGGTGACCATCGGCGGCCTGCGGTTCGGCTTCGCCGGCGGCGCGGTGCTGCCGGACGGCGTGCTCCCGCGTCCGCGCAAGGGCGCGGCGTGGCGGCCGTACCTGCGGGCGCGCGAGGAGTTCGACGCGGCGGTGTCGCTGCTGGACGAGGTCGACGTCCTCTGCACGCACATCCCGCCCGCGGTGCCCGAGCTGACCTACGACGTGGTCGCGCGCCGCGCCGAACTCGGGTCGAAGGCGCTGGTCGACCTGATCCTGCGGCAGCGTCCGCGCTGGTCGGTGTTCGGGCACGTGCACCAGCCGCTGGCCGCGCGGCGCCGGGTCGGGCACACCGAGTGCCGTAACGTAGGTCACTTCAAGGAGACCGGGCAGCCCTACGTGCTGCGCTGGTGACTGTGCTGTCCGGCTACGCTTCGTCCCATGGCCGAGCAGTCCACGCAGTCCATCGAGGTCGACGCCGAGCCCGCGCGGGTCATGTCGGTGATCTCCGATTTCCCCGCGTACCCGGAGTGGGCCAAGGCGGTCCGCGAGACCGAGGTGCTCGCGACCGACGACTCGGGCCGGGCGAAACAGGTGAAGCTCACCCTCGACGCCGGGCCGATCAAGGACGTGTACACGCTCGAGTACGACTGGGACGACAACGGTCTCGGCGTCAGCTGGCACCTGGTCAAGGGCCAGATGCAGAAGGCGCAGAACGGCCGGTACGCGCTCGAGCCGCTCGGCGGCGGGCGCACCCGCGTCACCTACACGCTGTCGGTCGAGCTGGCGCTGCCGATGATCGGGCTGCTGCGGCGCAAGGCGGAGAAGATGGTCATGGACACCGCGCTCAAGGAGCTCAAGCGCAGGGCCGAGGGCTAGATGCGCATCCTGCTGTTCACCGGCAAGGGGGGTGTCGGGAAGACGACGCTCGCCGCGGCTACCGCTGCCGCGCTCGCCGGCCGCGGCAGGAAGACGCTCGTGGTGTCCACCGACCCGGCGCATTCGCTCGGCGACGCGTTCGGCACCCCGCTCGGCGGCGAACCCTCCGAAGTGGACCTCCGCCGCGACGGCACGCCGGCCGGGCTGTGGGCGGCGCAGGTGGACTCGCGGGCGCTGGCCGACCGCACCTGGCACGAGCTGCGCGGCGAACTGCGGAAAGTGCTGGCCGGAGCCGGTCTGGACATCCTGGACGCGGAAGAGCTGACCGTGCTGCCGGGCGTCGACGAGCTGCTCGCGCTGAGCGAGGTGCGGCGGCTTGCTTCGCAGGGGCCGTGGGACACCGTGGTGGTCGACTGCGGTCCGACCGCGGAAACGCTGCGGCTGCTTTCGCTGCCGGAAGCCGTGTCGGGTTATTTGGGCCGGGTGTTCGGCAACCGCCGGGTCGCGGCTTCGGTGCGGAAGCTCGGCGCGCATCTCGACGCGCTGCGCGAGCTGCTCACTGACCCGCGCGTGACGACCGTGCGGCTGGTGCTGACCCCGGAACGAGTGGTGGTCGCCGAGGCCCGGCGCACGCTCACGTCGCTGGCGCTGCGCGGCATCGCGGTCGACGGCCTGATCGCCAACCGGCTCATGCCCGCGCCCGGATTCTGGCGCGGTTCGGCGGCGAAATGGCTGCGCACGCGGCGCGAGCAGCAGGACGCGGTGCTGGCGGAACTGGCCGAGGCCGGGTTCGGCCCCGGCGAGCTGGCCCGCGTCGAGCACCGGGCGAGCGAACCGGTGGGCGCCGAAGCGCTCGCGGAACTGGCCCGCGAGCTGTACGGCGGCCGGGATCCGTTGTCCGGCAACGGAAAACCGGTCACGCCGCTGCTGTCGGTCGCTGCCGACGGGGACGGCTTCCGGCTGCGGGTCGCGCTCCCGCTGGACCGGGATTCGGCGGTCGACCTCGCCCGCGTGGACGACGACCTGGCGATCACCGTCGACGGGTTCCGCCGCCTGGTCGCCCTGCCCGAGACGCTGCGCCCGTGCCGGATCACCGGCGCGGAATCCGATGCCGACGGCCTGGTGGTCAGCCTGGTCGGGAACCGGGGACCCGGGTGAGCGAAGAACACAGCGACGCCGACGGCCTGAAGCTGGCCGAGGAGATCCGGCTGCTGGTCGAGATGGTGCTCGAACGCGCCGCGCCGTGGCTGGAAGGGGTGCTGGCCGCCGGGCACGGTTCGCCGGAGGAACCGGGCGCGTCCGATGTGGAGGACAGCACTTCGGGATGCGGGTGGTGCCCGCTGTGTGCGATCGTCGCCGTCGTGCGCGGCGAGCGGCCGGAGTTCGTGGCCCGGGTTCTCGAACAGGCGGCCCAGCTCGTCGCGTTGCTGCGGGCGGTGCTCGCGGACCGCTGGGAGCCGGAGGAGGGCGTGCACATGCCCGGGTTCCGGCCCGCCGCGCATCCGCCCGCGACCGCCGCGGCGGCGGCGTCTTCGTCTTCGGAGCCGTCGTCGCGGGTCCAGCACATCGCCGTCCGCAAGCGCGCGGACTGGCAGCCGGAGCGGGAGAACTGATTGCTGACCGTAGGGGTGGACGTCGGCGGCACCAGCGTGCGCGCCGGCGTCGTGGACGAGCGCGGCTCGCTGCTGGACACGGCGCGCGTCGGGACGCCGAGCGAGGAGAGCGCCCTCGAGGACGCCATCGCCGGGGTCGTCGAGGATCTGCGCAACCGGCACGACGTCGCCGCGGTCGGCCTCGCGGTGGCGGGCTTCGTGGCCCGGGATCGCCGCACGGTGATGTTCGCGCCGCATTTGGCCTGGCGCAACGCCCCGGTCGCGGACCGGATCGCCAAGCGGGTCGGCCTGTCGGTGACGCTGGAGCACGACGTCAATTCGGCGGTCGTGGCCGAACACCGCTTCGGCGCCGCGCGCGGCGCCGGGGTGGCTGCCCTGGTCGCGCTAGGCACCGGCATCGGCGCGGGCTTGCTGCTGGACGGCGAGATTTACCGCGGAGCCCACGGAGTCGCCCCGGAACTGGGCCACCTCACCGTGGTGCGCGACGGCCGCGCGTGCCCGTGCGGCAAGTACGGCTGCTGGGAGCGCTACTGCAGCGGAACAGCTTTGGCCGCGACCGCGGTCGAGCTGCTGGCGCGGTACCCCGGCCGTTCCACCGTGCTGTCCCGGGAAATCGCCGGCGACCCCGGCTCGGTCACCGGCCGCCGAGTGGCCCGCGCGGCCCGCGACGGCGACCCGATCGCCTTGCGCGCCATGGCCGAGCTGGCGAAATGGCTGGGCGAGGGCTTGGCGCTGGTGGCGGACGTCTTCGACCCGGAGATCATCGTGATCGGCGGGGGAGTGTCGGAATCCGCGCCGCTGTTCCTGGACGAGGCGCGGGAGCATTACTCCGGGGCGATCACGGGTGCGCGGCACCGCCCGTTGGCGCGGATCCGCACGGCGCATCTGGGGGATGACACCGCGATCGTCGGGGCGGCTGCGTTGGCGATGGACACGTTGTGAGTGTTGGTGCCGGTGAGAACTGGCGGCGGTGCGCACAAGGGGCTCTCGGCGGGATGAACGCGCCCGAGGCGCGGGGCTGGTCGTTGCCGCGGATTCGGACGGTTGCGTTGGCGATGGACACGTTGTGAGCGGCTGCGCCGGTGAGAACCGGCGGGCACGACGGGGTGTCGGCGGGATGGATGCGCGCGAGGTGCGGTGCTGGCCGTTGGCGCGGATCCGAGAACCGGCGTCGGCGGGCACGAGGGGTTCTCACCGGGATTAACACGCACGAGGTTCTGTGGAAGGCTGGGCCGGGTGACGCCCATGACCGCCAACCGCTTCGTGCGGTGTTCTTGCGGCAGGCAGCACTGGGGCGCGTTCGGTGCGGCCGGACTGTTGTTGTGTGATCCCAGCCGAGGCGTGCTCTTGCAGCGGCGTGCGTGGTGGGTGCACAACGGCGGTACCTGGGCCTTGCCCGGCGGTGCGCTCGAAGCCGGCGAGACGGTGCACGAGGCCGCTGCCCGCGAGGCGTGGGAGGAAGCCGCGATCCCCGCGTCCGCGTTCCGCGCGATGTCCGCTTCGGTGCTGGACCACGGCGAATGGCAGTACACGACCGTGCTCGGGCTGGCCGACAGCGCCCTGCAGGCCACGGTCGCGAACGAGGAAAGCGCCGAGATGCGCTGGGTCCCGCCGGACGAGGTCGCCGCGCTCGACCTGCACCGCGATTTCGCCCTCGCCTGGCCGGTGCTGCGCGAGCAGCTGGGCCGCGAACTGGTCCTGGTGGTCGACGCCGCGAACGTGATGGGCTCCCGCCCCGACGGCTGGTGGCGCGACCGGCACGGCGCCGCGGAACGGCTGCGCGACCAGCTGACCGCCCCCGCCGAACACGGCCTGCGCGACGACGTGACCGGCATCGGCGCGGGCCCGGCGTGGTCCTGGTGGCCCCGGGTGGTGCTGGTGGTCGAGGGCAAGGCCCGGGGAGTGGAACCGATCCCGGGCGTCGAGGTCGTCGCAGCGGAGACCGACGGCGATTCGAAAATCGTCGAGGTCACCGCTGCCGCCAGGGAACGCCTTTTTTTACTACGTCGTGGTGGTGACGGCCGACCGCGAACTACGCGGCCGAGTCGGGGCTCTCGGCGCACGGGTGCTGGGGCCGGGGACGTTGTTGCGGGAGCTGGGTTTTCTGAGCGGTCCAGCGTGCTCGAGTCGGGGCTTGTGGCGCGGGTGTTGGGGCTGGGGATGTTGTTGTTTGTAGCTGGGCGGCTGAGCGTTCCTTCGTGGTCGAGTCGGGGCTTGTGGCGCGGGTGTTGGGGCTGGGGGATGTTGTTGCGGGAGCTGGGCGGCTGAGCGGTCCAGCGTGGTCGAGTCGGGGCTTGTGGCGCGGGTGTTGGGGCTGGGGATGTTGTTGCGGGAGCTGGGCGGCTGAGCGGTCCAGCGTGGTCGAGTCGGGGCTTGTGGCGCGGGTGTTGGGGCTGGGGATGTTGTTGCGGGAGCTGGGCGGCTGAGCGGTCCAGCGTGGTCGAGTCGGGGCTTGTGGCGCGGGTGTTGGGGCTGGGGATGTTGTTGCGGGAGCTGGGCGGCTGAGCGGTCCAGCGTGGTCGAGTCGGGGCTTGTGGCGCGGGTGTTGGGGCTGGGGATGTTGTTGCGGGAGCTGGGCGGCTGAGCGGTCCAGCGTGGTCGAGTCGGGGCTTGTGGCGCGGGTGTTGGGGCTGGGGACGTTGTTGCGGGAGCTGGGCGGCTGAGCGGTCCAGCGTGGTCGAGTCGGGGCTTGTGGCGCGGGTGTTGGGGCTGGGGATGTTGTTGCGGGAGCTGGGCGGCTGAGCGGTCCAGCGTGGTCGAGTCGGGGCTTGTGGCGCGGGTGTTGGGGCTGGGGATGTTGTTGCGGGAGCTGGGCGGCTGAGCGGTCCAGCGTGGTCGAGTCGGGGCTTGTGGCGCGGGTGTTGGGGCTGGGGATGTTGTTGCGGGAGCTGGGCGGCTGAGCGGTCCAGCGTGGTCGAGTCGGGGCTTGTGGCGCGGGTGTTGGGGCTGGGGATGTTGTTGCGGGAGCTGGGCGGCTGAGCGGTCCAGCGTGGTCGAGTCGGGGCTTGTGGCGCGGGTGTTGGGGCTGGGGACGTTGTTGCGGGAGCTGGGCGGCTGAGCGGTCCAGCGTGGTCGAGTCGGGGCTTGTGGCGCGGGTGTTGGGGCTGGGGACGTTGTTGCGGGAGCTGGGCGGCTGAGCGGTCCAGCGTGGTCGAGTCGGGGAGGCTTGTGGCGCGGGTGTTGGGGCCTGGGGACGTTTGTCGCCGGAGCTGGGCGGCTGAGCGGACGTCGCTCAGCTTCGGCGGTCGAGTCGGGGCTTGTGGCGCGGGTGTTGGGGCTGGGGACGTTGTTGCGGGAGCTGGGCGGCTGAGCGGTCCAGCGTGGTCGAGTCGGGGCTTGTGGCGCGGGTGTTGGGGCTGGGGACGTTGTTGCGGGAGCTGGGCGGCTGAGCGGTCCAGCGTGGTCGAGTCGGGGCTTGTGGCGCGGGTGTTGGGGCTGGGGACGTTGTCGCCGGAGCTGGGCGGCTGAGCGGACGTCGCTCACCTTCGGCAGCCAGTTGGCGGGACCAGGCGGCGACGGATCACGAGCAGTGCACCCAGTTCGGCGATCCCGCCCCGCCAGCTCTCCGCGGCCCCCGTCAGTCGTCACACGGTCTTCACCGAACCCCCGTCCACCAGATGATCCGTGCCGGTGATGCTCGCGGCCACAGGCGACGCCAGGTACGCGATCAACGCAGCCACCTCGGCCGGTTCCACCAGTCGTCCGGTCAGCATTCCGGCACCGGCGGGCAGACCGGCCAGCAAATCCTTGTGCGACAACCCCATCGACGAAGCCAGTTCGGCACCGTAGCTGTCCGGACCTTCCCACAGCGCGGTGCGAACCGGGCCCGGCGAGACGGTGTTGACCCGTACTCCTCGCGGGCCGAACTCCTCCGCTAACGCCTTCCCGAACGCCGTCAGCGCGGCTTTCGCGGTGGTGTAAGCGATCGGGCCCGAATGCGGCATCCGCGCACCGTTCGAGGAAACCGTGACGATCGCGCCTCGCCGTTCGATCAGATGTGGCAGCGCGGCACGGGAAGCCCGGACCGCGGCGAGGAAATTCAGCTCCAGCAGGTCCGTCCACTGCTCGTCCGTGACCGACAGGAAACCGCCGGCCTGCCCGCTGGCATTGTCGCCGCCGCCGACGTTGTTCACCAGGACGTCCAAGCCGCCTAGTTCCGCGACGGCCTGGTCGATCAACCGTCCGGGGCCCTCCGCGGCGGAGAGGTCCACCGCGACCGGCACCGCGCCGGTTTCCTTCAGTTCCGGCGTGATCGTGCGGGCGGCGGCCACCACGCGCATCCCCTCGCCGATCAGCGCGGAGACCGTGGCGAGGCCGATTCCCCGGCTCGCTCCGGTGACGACGGCGGTCTTGCCGGTCAGCTGCAGGTCCATCGGAAATCCCCCAAAGTCGGGTCAAGGTCGATGCGACTAAGCTAGCAGTTGCAACACGAGTGTCGCAACTATGACTCGAGTAGCAACCATGGCGTAAACTGGGCAGCATGGAGAAACGGGCCCTGCGCGCGGACTCGGAACGGACGGCCCAGGCGATCCTCGAGGCGGCCGAACGCGTGCTCAGTGACAACCCGGCGGCGACGATGGAGCAGATCGCCGAGGCCGCGGGCGTCTCGCGCACCACCGTGCACCGCCGGTTCGCCAGCCGGGACGCGCTGGTGGACGCGATGACCCTCTGGGCGACCCAGCAGTTCCACGACGCGCTCGCCAGCGTCCGGCCCGACGTCACGCCTCCGCTGGTCGCGCTTTACCAGGTGACCGCGAAGGTGCTGAGCGTCAAGCTCCGCTGGGGATTCGCGATGAACGCGCATCCGGCGGAAGACGGCGTGCTGACCCCGGACGTGGTCGCCCAGTGCGACGTCTTCTTCCGGCGGCTGGAGGAAAGCGGCGCGCTGCGGCCCGGCGTCGACCTCGTCTGGGCGCGCCGCGTGTACTGCGCGCTCATCCACGAAGCAGCGCAGGACCAGGACTCCGCCGACCCGGACGTGCTGGCCACCCGAGTGGTCGACACGGTGCTCGGCGGCTTCGGCAAACCGGGCGTGACGATCAGCTAGGCCAGCCCGTCCCCGGCAAGCTCGGCGACGATCTTCGCGATCCGCCGTTCCCGGGTTTCGGCGCGCTTGGCCGAGGTGACGGCTTCGGCCCGTTCCCGTTGGGCGGTAAAGGAAAGCTTGTCGAACGCGGCCCGCGCGCCGGTCCGCCGCGCCAATGCCGACGCCAGGTCGTCCGGCAGTTCGACGGTCCGCTCGGCGAGGTCGGCTTCGAGCGTGACCTCGACCGTCTCCCCGGCGGCGACTCCGGCCGCCTCGCGGTTCGCCGCGCTGAGCGGCAGCATGAACTCGCCGGAGTAGACCGAGACGGTGCTGCGGTAGGTGTGCGGGCCGATCATCACCCGCACCTTCGGCCGCCGCCCCTGGTCGAGGGCCTCGACGACCTCGGCCGGGACCCGAAGGCCGGTGGCGGTTTTGCCGTTGAGCTCGACGAGCGTGCGGAACGTATGCGACATCGGTGCCTCCCGGCCCAGCTAAGCGTGTGGGACGCCGTCGCGCATCTCGGTGACCAAAGCGGCGACTACGGCCTTCAAGGACCCGTTGTACTGCTTCGCGACCGCCCGCTGCCGCTGATAGCTCGCGCCGACCTGGAGAATGTTCTCGACATCGCGCAGTTCGCGGACGCAGTCCAGCCGCTTGGCGACCGGTTCCAGCCGGTCCAGCACGTCGGCGAGGTCTTCGGTGACGAGGCGTTCGCGGCCGGCCGCGTCGAGGATGACGATCGCGTCCAGGCCGTAGCGGGCGGCGCGCCACTTGTTCTCCTGCACGTGCCACGGCGGCAGCGCCGGCAGCGTCTCGCCCTTGTCGAGGCGGGCGCTGAAATCGTCCACCAGGCACTGCGTGAACGCCGAAATCGCGCCGACCTCCTGCAGCGTCGGCAACCCGTCGCACACGCGCATTTCGATGGTGCCGAAATGCGGGGCCGGGCGGATGTCCCAGCGGATCTCGGAGAAATGGTCGATCACGCCGGTGGTGAACATGTCCTCGACGTAGCCCTCCAGCTCCGCCCACTCGCGGAACTGGAACGGCAGCCCGGCGGTCGGCAGCTGCTGGAACATCAGCGCCCGGTTCGAGGCGTACCCGGTGTCCTCTCCGGACCAGTACGGCGACGACGCGGACAGCGCCTGCAGGTGCGGCTCGTAGCGCAACAGCCCGTCGAGCACCGGCAGCACCTTGTCCCGGTGGTCGAGCCCGACGTGGACGTGCACGCCGTAGATCAGCATCTGCCTGCCCCACCACTGGGTGCGGTCGATCAGCTTGGCGTAGCGCTCCTTGTCGGTCACCTTCTGCCGGTACCACGAGGAAAACGGGTGCGAGCCAGCGGAGAACACCTCGACGCCCAGCGGGTCGGCGACCCGGTGCACCTCGTCGAGCGCCTCGGCGAGGTCGTGTTTCACCTCGCCGACCGTGCGGCAGACGCCGCTGACCACCTCGATCGTGTTGAGCAGCAGTTCCTGTTTGATCCGGGGATGCTCGGGCGCGCCGTCCGGGCGGACCGCGGCGAGGAGTTCCTCCGCGACCGACCGCAGTTCGCCGCTGCGCCGGTCCACCAGCGCGAGTTCCCATTCCGCGCCGACGGTGGAACGCCGGGACGCCTGGAAGTCGATCCGCATGCCCGTCCGGTCAGACCTGGGCGCCGTTGCTGGGGTCCGCGCCCGGCGGCGGGCCCTGGCGCACGCGCAGCAGGAGCAGCGCGATGCCGGTGGCGAGCGAGAGGATGCCGAGCGGCGTGGCGAGCGCGGGACCGACCCCGATGAGGTTCGGCACGATCAGCAGCAGGAGCCCGACGACGAAGAACAGCAGCACGACGAACGCGCCCTTGCGCCAGCGCGGCAGCGGCGGGGGCTCCGGCGGCACGTAGTGCTCGTCGTCCTCGGCCGGGTCGCCGGAGAACATCGTGGTGTCCCAGTCGGCGCCGCCGGTGCGCCAGCCTTCCGAAGACGACACAGAAGGGGGCGCGGCCGGCGGCGCGGCAGGAGCGGGCGGGTCCGCGGCGGGCTTCGGCCTGGCCTTGCCCGCTTCGGGTTCGGTTCCGGAGGGCGCGTCGGGTTCGGCGCCGGAGAACGGGTCCTCGTCCAGGAACACGCCCACGCCCTCGGCCCGGAGGTCGGCCACGATCTCGGCGAACGTGGCGTCGACGTCCTCGGGTCCGTCCGCGCCTTTCCCCCGGTTCATCCGGCACCCACCTGTCCCGCCCGCAGCTTCCGGGCGAAGTCGACACTGCGGCTGAAGATCAGTTCCGCGTCGTGGTCCTGCGTCGCGACGTGGAAGCTGTTCTCCAGCACCACCTCGGTCACGTCCGTGCTCGAGATGCTGTCCAGCACGATCTGCGAGTTCTCGGGTTCGACGACGTGGTCGACCCGCGAGTGCAGCAGCAGCACCGGCTGCGTCACCTTCGGCAGGTCGGCGCGCACGATCTTCCACAGCCGGGCGAGGCTCGCCGCGGCTCGCACCGGCGTGCGCGGATAGGCCAGTTCGACCTCGCCGGGCTTCGCGATGTCGTTGCCGATCGCGCGGATCGACGGGACCACCCGCGACAGCAGCGGCAGCACCTTGGCGTCCAGGCTCAGCCGCGTGACCGACGGGTTGACCAGCACGAGGCCGGAGATGTCCGCGCCGAATTCCTCGGCGAGGCGGAGGGTGAGCGTGCCGCCCATCGACATCCCGCCGACGAACACCTGGTCGCACTCCGCGCGCAGGGCCAGCAGCGCCTCGCGCACCGTTGCGTACCAGTCCTGCCAGGTCGTCCGGTTCAGCTCGCGCCAGTGCGTGCCGTGGCCGGGCAGCAGCGGGCAGCGCACCGCGAAGCCCTCGGCGGCCAGGTGCTCGCCCCAGGCGCGCATGCCGGCGGGCGTCGCGGTGAATCCGTGGCAGAGCAGGAAGCCGGCCCCGGAGGATCCCGGGTGGGAGAACGGTTCCGCGCCGGCGAGCACGCCCATCACGAACGCCCTTCCGAATCGAAGCGGTGGAGTCCTCCCATGCTCTCACGCCGAAGCCGGGTTGTGGGGCCTACTCCGGAAGCGAGGATTCTTCCGTTCCCGCTGTGAGATCGGTCGCTGCCCCGGGTGACCGTCCGTTCTCTCGTTGTGCCGGCCGGTGCTCGTTCCGTACCCTGACCTGCCGGGGCCCGCGCGGGCAGGAAAGGACTGAACCCGGTGCTGTACTGGCTGATGAAGTGGGTGTTCATCGGGCCGCTGCTGAAGACGCTGTGGCCCACCAAAGTCGTCGGCGCCGAAAACATCCCCGAGACGGGTGGCGCCATCCTCGCCGGCAACCACCTCGCGGTCGCGGATTCGTTCTTCATGCCGCTGCGGGTCAAGCGCAAGGTCACCTTCCCGGCGAAATCGGAGTACTTCACCGAGCGCGGGTTCAAGGGCCTGCTCAAGAAGTGGTTCTTCACCGGCGTCGGCCAGTTCCCCATCGACCGCTCGGGCGGCAACGCCGCGCAGGCCGCGCTCGACACCGCGATCCGGCTGGTCAAGGACGGGCACCTGCTCGGCATCTATCCCGAGGGCACGCGCTCCCCGGACGGGCGGCTGTACAAGGGCAAAACGGGCGTCGCCCGGATCGCGCTCGAATCGCGCGGCGTGGTGATCCCGGTGGCCATGGTCGGCACGGACAAGGTCAACCCGATCGGCTCCCGGATGTGGTGGCCGCGGCGGCTCGAGGTGCGCTTCGGCAAGCCGCTCGACTTCTCCCGCTACGAGGGATTGGCCGGGGACCGGTTCATCGAACGGTCGATCACCGACGAGATCATGTACGCCTTGATGGAGCTGTCCGGACAGGAATACGTCGACATTTACGCGGCCAAGGCCAAGGAACTGCTCGCCGCCGAGGCGGCCGGGGTGAAGCCCGAGGTGCCGGCCCAGCCGCGCGGTCTCGACGTCGACCGGGTGCCGGAGACGAAGGCCGGGTAGCGCCCTACTAGAGTTCCCCGGTGCGTTTTTTCTACGACACCGAGTTTATTGAGGACGGCGTGACGATTGACCTGGTGTCGATCGGTGTCGTTGACGAGCGCGGGCGCGAGTTCTACGCCGTGTCCACCGATTTCGACCCGGGGCGGGCCGGGGCTTGGGTGCGGGAGAACGTGCTGCCCAAGCTGCCTTCGCCGGCGGATCCGGCCTGGCGGAGCCGGGAGCGGATCCGGACTGACCTGCTGGAGTTCTTCGGGAAGCCGCCCGGCGGGATCGAGCTGTGGGCCTGGTTCGCGGCTTACGACCACGTGGCGTTGGCGCAGTTGTGGGGGCCGATGCCTGCCTTGCCGCGGCAGTTGCCTCGGTTCACTCGGGATTTGCGGCAGCGGTGGGAGGACGCGGGGAAGCCTAAGTTGCCTGCTGCGCCTGGGGATCAGCATGACGCGTTGGCTGATGCTCGGCATAATTTGCAGCGGTGGGAGGTTATTGAGGCGGCGTTTCGGAGGCGGTGAGTCGTCTGGTCGCGGTCTCGGGCGGCTCGTCGCCCTGGCGGGCGACATTGCCGTCGTCTTGAGTTGCGTGGGGCACCCCGAAGTTTGATTGTGCTGACGGTCTGGGGGTGCTTGTCAAGGCGGGAAAGATGCCTTGACAAGCACCCCCAGACCGCAGGGAGGCTTCGTATCGGGGTTGGGGGAGGGGCTGGGTGCCACGCTGCTTGAGTGCACCGGCGGCGGTTTGTTGCGCGGCTTGGGGGGTGTGTTGCTTAGGGTTCGCGGCGTGCGGGTAGCGCCCCAATGTGGCATTGGGTGCATGTGACGCACCCAATGTGGCGTTCGGTGCGTCTGGCGCATCCAATGTGGCGTTGGGTGCATGTGACGCAACCAATGTGGCGTTGGGTGCGTGGGGTGCAACCAATGTGGCGTTGGGGGGCGAACCGGAGGTGTGCGGCATCGGCGGTGGTCCGCGAGGGGGCCCCTCACGGGGGTGGCTGTCGTGAGGGGAACCCTGGGGGACTCAGAGTCCGTGAAGGTGGCCCTCACGGACGGCCGAGCTGGTCAGCGGCGGCGGGTGCGGACGGCGGTCGCTAGGGTGTCCAGCAGGTCTTCCGTCGTGTTCCAGTCCATGCAGGCGTCGGTGATGGACTGGCCGTAGGTCAGGTCCTCCGAGCGGCCCAGGACCAGGTCTTGGCGTCCGGCCACCAGGTTGCTTTCCAGCATCAGGCCGGCGATTCCGCGTTCTCCGGCGGCGATCCGGGCGGCCAGGTCCCGGACCACTTCCGACTGGCGGACGTGGTCCTTGTTGCTGTTGCCGTGGCTCGCGTCGATCACCAGGCGTTCCGGGAGTCCCGACTTTGCCAGGCGCGCGAGGGTTTCCTCGACCGAAGCGGGGTCGTAGTTCGGGCCCGCGGAGCTGCCGCGCAGGATGACGTGGCAGTCCGGGTTTCCGGCGGTCGTCACCAAGGCGGCCAGGCCGTCCACGTTGATGCCGGGGAAGACGTGCGAGGCCGCGGCGGCGCGGGTCGCGTCCACCGCCACCTGGATGTCGCCTTCGGTCGAGTTCTTGATCCCGACCGGCATGGACAGGGCGCTGCACAGCTGCCGGTGGACCTGGCTGGCCGCCGTGCGAGCCCCGATCGAGCCCCAGGTGACGATGTCCGCGATGAACTGCGGGGTGATCGGGTCCAGGAATTCGCAGCCCACCGGGAGGCCCAGTTCCGAGACGTCCAGCAGGAGTTTCCGGGCCAGGCGCAGGCCCTTGTTGACCGCGAAGGTGCCGTCCAGGTCGGGGTCGTTGATCAGGCCCTTCCAGCCCAGCGTCGTGCGCGGCTTTTCGAAGTACACCCGCATCACGATGTGCAGGTCTTCGCGCAGGGCCTCGGCCTTCGCGGCCAGGCGGCGGGCGTAGTCGAGGGCGGCTTCCGGGTCGTGGACCGAGCACGGGCCGACGATCACGGCCAGGCGGTCGTCGCGGCCGTCGAGGATGTCGACCGTTTCCGTGCGGCCGTTTTGCACCACTTTGGCGACCGCGGCGTCCACCGGATGGTCTTCGCGCAGCAGGGCGGGCGAGATGAGGGGACTGACCGACGTCGTGCGGCGGTTGTCCAGCGTGCTCGCGTCGGCGGGGGCGGCGACGAGGGGGGTGCTCATGAGCGGGTGGTTCCTTCCTGGTGGACACCGACCCGCGGGGGATTCGCCGAGCCGGTTCGAGATCCGGCTCGGGGTGGAGGTCAGCGCAGGTTCACGCCGCCGTGCCCACCCGGGGCCGGCTTCGTAAACCAGAAATAGCGCTGCACGCCGTCACGGTAACACACCGCCGCGACGGCTCCGCCCGGACCGGATTGGGCAGGTGGTCCGGCCTGCACCGATCCAGATGGAAGCCGCTACGCTGTCCGCGGACTGTGACTGGACTCTCCCTGCGAGGAAGACGGAGGCAACAGAATGCGTGTCGGTGTGCTGACGGGGGGCGGAGACTGCCCCGGCCTGAACGCGGTCATCCGCGCGGTGGTCCGCAAGGGCGTCGAGGTGCACGGCTGGGATTTCGTCGGCTTCCGCAACGGCTGGCAGGGCCCGCTGACCGGTGACAGCCGGCCGCTCGGCCTCGCCGACGTCGAGGACATCCTCACCCGCGGGGGCACGATCCTGCGGTCGTCGCGGACGAACCCGTACAAGGTCGACGGCGGTGTCGACCAGATCCGCAAGGTGCTCGCCGACCAGGGGGTCGACGCGCTGATCGCGATCGGCGGCGAGGACACCCTCGGCGTCGCCAAGCGGCTGACCGACGACGGCATCGGCGTCGTCGGCGTGCCCAAGACGATCGACAACGACCTCGGGGCCACCGACTACACGTTCGGCTTCGACACCGCGGTCTCCATCGCCACTGAGGCGATCGACCGGCTGCACACCACGGCCGAATCGCACCACCGCGCGCTCGTCATCGAGGTCATGGGGCGGCACGCGGGCTGGATCGCGCTGCACTCCGGCCTCGCCGGCGGCGCGAGCGTGATCCTGGTGCCGGAGCGGCACTTCTCCGTCGACCAGGTCGTGCAGTGGGTCGAGCAGCGCTTCGAAAAGGAGTACGCGCCGATCATCGTCGTGGCCGAGGGCGCGCTGCCCGAGGGCGGCGAGGAGAAGCTGCTGACCGGCGAGAAGGACGCCTTCGGGCACGTCCGGCTCGGCGGCATCGGCAACTGGCTGGCCGATGAGATCTCCGCGCGCACCGGCAAGGAATCGCGTGCGGTCGTGCTCGGCCACGTCCAGCGCGGCGGCACCCCGACCGCCTACGACCGGGTCCTCGCGACGCGCTTCGGCCTGCACGCGGTGGACGCGGTCGCGGACGGCGACTTCGGCGTGATGGTGGCGCTCAAGGGCACCGACATCGTGCGCGTGAGGCTGTCCGAGGCGACGGCCGAGCTGAAGACCGTTCCGCTGGAGCGGTACCAGGAAGCCGAAGTGTTCTTCGGCTGAGTCTCCGGTAGGGGAAACCCCACCACAGTGCCGGGGGTGCGCGGTATTCCGTGCGCCCCCGGCCTTTTTCTACTCTCGGGCTCGTGCGAATCTTCCTGGCGGGCTTGACGATGCTCTCGGTGACCGCGGCTCCGGCTTCCACTGTGGACGGTGTGTGGCGCACCGACGGGTACGGGCAATTAGCCCAAGTGTCCGGCGGCAAGCTGACGACCTACGACGTCACCGAGGTCAGCTGCCTCCCTGGCACGCTGTCCGGAACCGGGGACGGCACCAGGTTTTCCACGAACGAAGGCTCGGTCGTCACCCTCCGGCCGGGCCGGATGAGCTTCGACAACAATCTGGGCGTGCGCCGGTTGCGACGCGTTCCCGGCGGGTTGCCCGCGGAATGCCAGACTTCGGCCGCGGACGTGTTCGACGTTTTCTGGCACACTTTTGCCGAGAACTATCCGTTTTTCCGCGCGAAAGGCGTCGACTGGAAGTCCGAAGGGGACGCTGCCCGCCGCGAGCTCGCCGCACATCCGGAACGCCTCTTCGACGTCCTATGTGGACTGATCCGCCCGCTGCACGACGCTCATGTCGGCCTTCTCGCGGCAGGTCAGCACTGTTCCTCTCCGCGACCTGGCACTCCGGACCTGAAGACGACCGTCCCGCGCGTGATCGCCGTGGCCGACGCGAATCTCGGTGTGCCGGTCCAGCGGTGGGCCGACGGAGCCATCGCCTACGCGGATCTGCCGGAGGGCCGCGGATACCTGCGGATCAGCGGATTCCACGACTACGCAGACACTTTCGCCGCCAGCAGCAAGGTGCTGGCGAAAGCCTTGGACGAGATCTTCACCCCAGACCGGGTGCACGCGCTGCGCGGCCTGATCCTCGACCTGCGCGTCAACGGCGGCGGGGACGACCCGCTCGGCCTGCAGGTCGCCGCCCGGCTGACCGACGTCCCGCACTTCGCCTACGCCAAACGCGCCCGCAACGACTCGGACGACCCGACGCGGTTCACCGTGCCGCAACCGTTCTTCGTGCAACCCGCCGCCGCGCCGCGCTACCCCGGACCGCTGACCGTCCTGACCGGCAGCCTGGATGTCTCCGCGGGAGAGACCTTCCTGCAGGCATTGCGGAACCGACAGCCTCGCCCCGTCCTGATCGGACAGTCCACTCAGGGCGCTTTCTCGGACCTGCTGGAGCGGACGCTGCCGAAGCCGGGCTGGAAGGTGGCGTTGCCGAACGAGGAGTACCTCGACCCGGACGGCCGTACCTACGACGGCACCGGCATCAGCCCGGACGTCGAAGTCCCGGTGTACGACCCGGACGACCTCGCCGCCGGACGGGACCCGGCGCTGGCCGCCGCCCGCCGGTAAGGTGAGCGCATGGGGTCGGTCAAACAGTTCCAGGTCACTTTCGACTGCGCGGAACCCGCGCGCGTCGCCCGTTTCTGGTGCGAGGCGCTGGGGTACGTCGTGCCGCCGCCGCCGCAGGGATTCGCCGACTGGGCCGAGTTCGACCGAGCCCAGCCGCCCGAGGAGCAGGGCTCGTGGGCGGCCTGTGTCGATCCCACCGGGGTCGGTCCGCGGCTGTTCTTCCAGCGCGTGCCCGAGGGCCGCGTGGTGAAGAACCGCGTGCACCTGGACATCCGGGTCGGCAGTGGGCTGGTCGGCGCGGAACGCCTCGCGGCGCTGAAAGCCGAGGCCGAACGGCTGACGGCGCTGGGCGCGTCGGTGGTGCAGGTGCTGGAGGCGGACGGCGTGAACGAGTCCTGCATTCCGATGCAGGACGTCGAGGGCAACGAGTTCTGCCTGGACTGACGAAGCCGCCGTGCCGCGGATCGACCGCGGCACGGCGACTGTCCGGGGGTCAGGAAACGGACACGTTGGACGGAGCGGTGAACGAGCCGCTCGACACGTCGTAGATCTGCGACACGGTGAGGCTGCCGCCCGCCGGGATGCTGTCCTGGCCGGTGATCACGATGTGCCCGGTCGACCCGGACGCGGTGCCCGGGTTCGTGTTCGACAGCAACTCGTTCGACGGCAGGTCGAACGACAGCGTCCAGCCGTTCGCCGCCGACGCGCCGCCGTTGGTGATCGTGAAGTGCGCGAAGGCGCCGAACCCGTAGTCGTAGTCGGTGGTGAAGGTCGCGGTCAGCTTGCCCGCCGGGGCCGTCGTGACGGTCCAGGTGAACGGAGCCTGCGCGGTCGCCCCGGCGGCATCGGTGGCCGTCACGGTGACGTTGCTGGTGCCCGCGGCGGTCGGCGTGCCGGTGATCGAGCCGGTCTTGCCGTCGATGGCCAGCCCGGCCGGAAGCCCGTTCGCCGAGTAGGTGTAGGGCGAGGTGCCGCCGGAAGCGGTCACCTTCAGCGAAACCGCCTTGCCCACCACGCTGTTCTGGTTGCCCGGGTTGCTGACGCTCAGCTTGCCGTTGGTGCCGCCGCCGGGGGTCAGGCCGTTGACGCCGTGCGGCGTGCCGAGACCGGTCGGGCCGTCCCAGCCGGTGCCCGCGTTGCAGATCACCGTGCCGCAGCTGCCGTTGCTGCCCGAGGTGACGTCGTTGAAGTCGCCCGGGTGCGCGTACGGGTAGGTCGCGGCGTTGTCGCCGTCCTTCGGCGTCCCGGCGAGCGCCCAGATGCCGGCGACGATCGGGGTGGCGAGGCTGGTGCCGCCGTACTGCGACTGCTGGCCGTTGACGTAGATCGTGATGCCGCTGTTGGGGTCCGCGTCGGCCGAAATGTCCGAAGTGGCCCGGTTGTCGCAGGCGGTGGTGATCCCGTTCTGGAACGCGGGCTTGCTGAACTTGCTCGAACAGCCGCTGCCCGCCTTGCTCCAGGCGGTTTCGGAGTAGCCGCTGCCGGACGCGGTCAGCGTGGTGCCGCCGACCGCGACCACCTCGGGCGACGTGGCCGGGTATTCGGCCTGGGTACCGCTTTCGCTGCCCCAGTCGCCGGTGGCGCCGAGGATCGCGACGCCCGGGTGGTTGTAGTGCTGCTCGGCGTCCGCCGGGATCGCGCTTTCGTGGTCGGCGTAGCTGTTGGACACGATCTTCGCGCCGAGCCGGACCGCGCTGTCGACCGCCGCCGCGAGGTCGCTGTCCTCGTTGCTGTTGCCTTCCACCAGCAGGATCTTGCAGTCCGGGCAGAGCGCGCTGACCGCGTCGACGTCGATGGCCATCTCGGTCGCCCAGCCCGAGTCGGTCTTGGACGGCAGCGTGCTCGTGCCGTCCTGGCCGACCACGGTCAGGCAGCCGTTCGCCTTGGTGCAGGAGCCCAGGTTCCACTGCGACCGGTAGTCGTTCAGGTCCTTCTCGATGCCCGGGTCGTCGAAGGCGTCGACGATCGCGACGGTGGTCCCGCCGCTCTTCATCCCGGCGACGCCGTAGGCCTTCTGCAGATCGGCCGGGCTCATCGCATTAGCCGGTCGCGCACCTGCCGAAACCAGTTGCACGGCCTGGCATTTCGCGTAGCCCGCGGGTGCGTTCGCGCACGACGCGGGGCTCAGCTGGGGGCCGGCCGCGGCCTCGGCGACCGGGGTGAAGGTCGCCGCCACCCCGGCTCCGAGAGCGAGCGCGGCGCCGGCGGCGGCCAGCCGTCTCAAGGTCATTCCTGCACGCATCATCGCGTCCTTCCTCGTACGCCGCTGCCCGGAGGGCGGGCGAAAAGCGGTGCCGCCATTGGATTTCACCGAGGCGGCCCGAACCAGGAACAACCGGCACAACCGGCTGTTGTGCCGGGAGGAGGAACCCGACCTTCGGAGGATGTTCCGCGCCTCCCGGCGAGCGACCATGGACCGGCGGGAGGTGCGGGACATGCCGGACGGCGGGACGGAAACGTTCGACCGGACGCTGGTCCGGTTGCGCCGGGCGGCCGGGCTCACCCAGGAACAACTGGCGCAGCGCTGCGGGCTGAGCACGCGCGGCGTCGGGAATCTCGAACGCGGGCAACGGCATCCGCGGCGAGTCACCGTGCAGTTGCTAGCCGACGGTCTCGCGCTGCCCGAGGACGACCGGGCCGAACTGCTGGCGGCTGCGCGGCGCGGCAGGCAGCGTCCGCCGGACCGCCCGGTCGCCCCTCCTCGTCCGGCACCCGGCCTCGTCGGCCGCGTCGAGGAACACGCCTTGCTGGACAAGCACATTTCGGGCACCGGCAGGCCGTTTCTGGTCTTCGCGGGACAAACCGGAATCGGCAAGACCCGGCTGCTCGCCGAGGCCGCGACGCTGGCCGAGGCGCGGGGCACGGTGGTGCTCTCGTCCGCGTGCTCCCGGTACGGAGGCGAGCCGTACGCGCCGCTGTCCGAAGCCATTGCCCGGCACGTGTCGGAACATCCCGCTGGACCGGGCCTGGCGTTCCTGCTGCCCGAACAACGCACCGCCGAACCGGCTCCGGCTCGCTGGCTGCTGTTCGCCGAAGCAGCGCGGTTTCTCGACACGCTCGCCCGGCGGCACGGCGTGCTGGTGATCCTCGACGACCTGCAATGGGCCGGTCCGGACGGACTCGCGCTGCTGGCCTCGCTCGTGCAGGACGTCCGGCCGGACCGGGTCCGTTTCCTCGCCGCCTACCGGGACACCGAACTCGCCGCGGCCGAACCGCTGGCCGACACGCTGCTCGAGCTGTACCGGAAAGGCTTGGTCACCCAGCATTCGCTGGCCCCGTTGGCAGATGACGACGCGACGACCCTGTTGCACCGCAGCGCCGGAACCGAGGTCGGCCCGTCCGCTCGCGACCGGGTGCTCCGGCTCGCCGGCGGACTCCCGTTGTTCCTCGTCCAGCTGGGACACGTACTGGGCAGATCCGGCAAACCGCCCGCGGAACTGCCGTGGGGCCTCGCGCACGCGGTGCGGCGGCAGGTCGGTTCGCTGCCCGAGCGCACCGTCGAGGTGCTCACGCTGCTCGCGGTGGGGCAGCAGCGGATGGACCCGGACGTCCTGGCCGCGGCCGCCGGGCTGGATCCGGCCGAATTGTCCGAAGTGCTGGCTCCCGCGCACACCGCGCGGCTGCTGGACGAGAACGCCGAGGGCGTCCGGCTCACACACGAACTGGTCGCCGAAGTCGTGAACGGCGACCTGCCGCCAAGCCGTCGCCATGTCCTGCACCGCAGACTCGCCGACGCGTTGGGCGGCGCCGCGGCGGCCTATCACTACACGCACGCGCAGGACACCGAACGCGCTGCGCAGACTTTGCGGCACGCCGCGGAAAAAGCCAGCCGACAAGCCGCGCACGACACGGCCGCACAGCACTGGGGCGCACTAGTCGACCTGCTGGACCGCACCGGTTCTCAGGCCGCCGTCGCCGAAGCCGCCGAAGCGTGGGCGGACGCACTCGCCGCGGCCGGTCGGTACGACGCCGCGCTCGCCGCCGCCGAACGCGCGCTTTTGGTGTACCGCAAGGAAGGCGACGAAGAACGGCAGCGCCTCGTGATCGCGAGGATCGGTTACCTGCACTACCAACGCGGCACTCCGCGCGAGGGCTTGGCCCGGATCGCGCCGACGCTGACCGAAGACCGCCCTGGCGGCTCTGCCGTGCGGCTGCGGTTGGCCCGCGCCGCGAATCTGTATCAGAGCACGCGCTACCGGGAATCCGTCGAGGTCTCCACCGCCGCGATCGTCGCGGCAGAGTCGGCGGGGGACGAGCACGGTCTCGCCGGCGGCCGTCTGCGTCGCGGACTCGCCCTACGCCTGCTCGGCCGCAACGAGGAAGCACTGACGGATCTGCACACCGCCGCAGCGACCGCGGAACTGTGCGGCGACCGGGAGATCGTCGTCCGCGCGCTGACGGGGGTCGCGGTCCTGCACCACTACCGCGGCGAACTGGCCCGCGCCGACCGGCAGTTCGAGCGAATCCTCCGGCTGGCAGAAGAACTGGGCGACCGGGAGCTGCTCAGCCGGGCAGTCTGCAACGTCGGCGCGAGCGCGGTCTACGTCGGCCGCTGGGGCGACGCACTGCGACGGTTCAGCCAGGCACTGGAACTGGCCGGACACGGCCGCTCGCCCATGTGCGGCGCGATGGCCCTCATCGGCCGCGGCGCCCTCTGGTCCGCCTGCGGCCGCTATGCGACGGCCGCCGACGATCTGACTCGAGTGCTTCGGCTGGGCCGGGAAAGCGACAACGCCGACATCATCTGCAACGCGTCCGCCCAGCTGGCGGAGAACGACGTACGCGCGGGCCGACCGGCTGAAGGGGTGCGTCGGTTGCTGCCTTTGCTTGCGCTGCAAGGGGAACGGAGCTGGCAGATGACCGACGCACTGCCGTTCCTCGCCGAAGCCCAACTGGCGTCCGGGGACCCGGTTGCCGCCGGGGAGACCGCTGCGGAGGCGGTGGCTTGTACTGAGCACATCGACCATATCCTCGCCCGCACGGACGCGTTTCGGGTGCAGGGGCTGGCTTTTCTCCGGTGCGGGGCTGTTTCGTCGGCGGAGGAGAGCATGGAGGAGGCTTGGTCGTTGGCTGAACGGCTGGCTTCGCCTTACCTGCTCGCGCGGGTGAGTGCGGCGCGCGCTGCCTTGGCGGATCACCTCGGCGACTCTATGGGGGCGGCTCGGGATCGGGGGCGGGCGGAGGAGTTGTTCACGGAGTTGCGGCGGGATGCGTTGGCGGGGGAGTGAGTAGACTGTCCACATAGGGCGGTCGCGGTAACTCGGTTGCCTTCAGTTCCTACCCTTGCTGGCATGGAAAGCCTCCTGAACGTGGTCGATGTCGAAGCGACCTGCTGGGAGAACCAGCCGCCGCCCGGCCAGGTCAGCGAGATCATCGAAATCGGCTTGACGGTCGTCGATCTGCGTGCGGGCGAGCGGGTGGCGAAGCACCGGATACTGGTCCGCCCGGCTCGGTCCGAGGTGAGTCCGTTCTGCACCGAACTCACCGGGTTGACTCAGTCCGAGGTGGACGGTGGCCTGTCGTTTCGGGAGGCCTGCCGGACGCTGGCGGTGCGGCATCGCACGACGGAATTGCCGTGGGCCAGCTGGGGTGACTACGACCGCAACCAGTTCACCCGGCAATGCCGCCACACCGGCACCGAGTACCCGTTCACCGGACTGCACACCAACGCGAAGGTCGCGTTCACCGCGGCGTACGGCCTGCGTCGTCGTCCCGGAATGGCGCAAGCCCTTGCCGTCGCAGGCCTTCCGTTGGAAGGGCGTCACCATCGCGGGGACGACGACGCATGGAACATCGGCGCTCTGGTGCTGGAGATCGCGAAACGCGGAGCGTGGCCGGTCGGTTAGATCCGCGCCAATTCGTCCAACACTCCCGCCGCCTTCGCGATGTCGTCAGTCAACGGCCGATCCTCCAGCCGCTCGTCCAACACCCCCTCCGCAGCCGCGAACGCCGCCCGCACCGGCAGGTCCACCAGTTCCGCCTTGCGAATCCGCAACGCCCGCACCGCCGCGACCAGCTCGCAAGCCAGCACCTGCCGATAAGCTGAAGCAGCCGCAGTGGCCGCCCGCGCGGCCTGGGTCGAGAAGCTTGCGTGATCCTCGATCCCGCGCGACACCACCGCGGTCCCGAGTGTCGCGGGCAGTGCCGCCTGTCGCAGTTCGGTCAGGGCGTCGTGTGCGACGTACTCCAAGATCATCACCCCGGAACTCCCCGGCGGCCCGACCGCGAGAAACGGGCGCAGTCCGGTGAATTCCGGTTCCACCAAGTCTCCCAACCGGGCCACGGACAGCTCCGCGACCTGATGCACCGTCGCGCGGGCTTGGTCGAGGGCAGTCGACACGTACGCGGTGTGGAAGTGCGCATGATGGTAAGCATCGCCGTGCACCGTGGAGATCATCGGATTTTCCGTGCTGGCATTGATTTCCACGGCGAGCACGTCACGCAAGTAGTGGATCGCGTCCAAAGCAGGACCTTGCACTTGAGGGAAAGCGCGCAGCCCGAAGGGATCCTGAAGCCGACGCCCCGGCTTAGGCGTGCCGTGCATGCCCAGCAGCCGACGCATCTCAGCCGCGCACGCCACCTGTCCAGCGTGTGGACGCGCTTCGTGCACAGGTGTCGCGTACGCCTCAGGGTTGCCGTCGAGCGCTACGTACGTGAGTGCGGCGACGGCGTGGCTCGCGCGGGTGAGCGTGTCCAGGCTCATCGCCGCGAGAGTCGCTTCGGCGAGTGTCGCGGCGTTGCTGCTCATGAACGCCAACGCGTCGCCCGCGTGCACCGGAACCGGTGGCACCGCGCCGATTGCCCACTCGCGTTCCCCGGCCAGCGCGAGGGCGGTTTCCGCCAGGGGAGCGAGGTCGCCGGTGCCGATCGCGCCCAGCCGGTGCACCACGGGCAGCGTTCCGGTGCGCACCGCTTCAGCGAGCGCGCCGATCAGTTCCGGGCTGATCCCCGACCGGCCGGCGAGCAGTTGGTTGAGCCGGATCAGCAGCATGGCGCGGATCTGGCCGTCGGGCAGCAGTTCACCGCTGCCGCCGGCGTGGCTGCGCAGCAGGCGGAGGCCGTGTTCGGCGGGCTCGTCCACCGCGTCGTCCTTGTTCGCGCCGACGCCGGTGGTGCGGCCGTAGACCACGCGCCGGGTGCTCAGGTCCTCCGCGAGCTTCCACGAGTGCTCGGCGGCTCGCAGCGCGGCGATCGAGACGTCGATCGCCAGCGGGCCTTCGGTGTGCGCCGCCGTGACCACGTCGGCGCACCGCAGGGTCCGGCCGTCCACTCGGATCACGGCGTGCTCCTCATTCGGTTTCGTCGAGCCGCTGTTCGAGCGCGTCGAGCCGGTCCGCCCAGAACTGCCGGTAGGGCGCGAGCCACGCGTCCACTTCGGCCAGCGGTTCGGCGCGCAGCCGGTAGCAGCGGCGCTGCGCGGACACCCGCACTGTCACCAGCCCCGCCTCGCGCAGGACGCGCAGGTGCTTGGACACGGCGGGCTGGCTGAGCCGCAGTTCGGCCACCAGTTCGCCGACCGACCGCTCGCCCGCGAGCAGCAGGTCCAGCAGCGCGCGGCGGCGGGGTTCGGCCAGCACGTCGAAGGTCTGCATCACCCCGGAAATCTGCCTCGCGGGGCATATGCCTGTCAAGGAATGCGCGTACCGCCGAATGTCCGGTTTGTGGTCTAAACCATTGACCTGGTGGTCTAGTCCACTTACGGTGCGCTTGTCCCCACCGTCATCAGGTGAGCACCGACGGTGACTCCTGAAGGGAGCAACGATGCTTCGCTTGCGCAGAAAACGCCTGCTGGCCCTGGCCGGCCTGGTGACCGCGGCGTTCGCCGCCGCGGCCGCGCTCGTCCCCGCCGCCTCGACGGCCGCCCCAGCGAGAACCGAGGCCGCGTCCGGCAAGGTGGTCGGCTATTTCACCGACTGGGGCGTCTACGACCGCAACTACCACGTCAAGAACATCGAGACGTCCGGCTCGGCGAACAAGCTCACGCACATCAACTTCGCCTTCGGCAACGTCACCGGCGGCGGCTGCGCGATCGGCGACGCGTGGGCCGACTACCAGAAGACCTACGACGCGGCGGGCAGCGTCGACGGCGTCGCCGACACCTGGGACCAGCCGCTCGCGGGCAGCTTCAACCAGCTCAAGAAGCTGAAGGCCAAGCACCCCGGGCTGAAGGTCATCTGGTCGTTCGGCGGCTGGACCTGGTCCGGCGGCTTCGGGCAGGCCGCGAAGAACCCCGAGGCCTTCGCGAACTCCTGCTACAACCTGGTCAACGACAAGCGCTGGGCGGGGCTGTTCGACGGCATCGACCTCGACTGGGAGTACCCGAACGCGTGCGGGCTCACCTGTGACACGAGCGGACCCGACGCGCTGAAGAAGCTGCTCGCGGCCGTGCGGGCCAAGTTCGGCTCGTCGAAGCTCGTCACCGCTGCGATCTCCGCGGACGGCAGCAACGGCGGCAAGCTCGACGCCACCGATTACGCGGGCGCCGCGCAGTACGTCGACTGGTACAACGTGATGACCTACGACTTCTTCGGCGCCTGGGCCGCGCAAGGCCCGACCGCGCCGCACTCGCCGCTGACGTCGTACAACGGCCTGCCGACCCAGGGCTTCTACTCGGACGCGGCCATCCAGAAGCTCAAGAGCAAGGGCGTTCCGGCTTCGAAACTCTTGCTGGGCATCGGTTTCTACGGCCGCGGCTGGACCGGCGTCACGCAGAGCGCCCCGGGCGGCACCGCGACCGGACCGGCTCCGGGCAAGTACGAGCAGGGCATCGAGGACTACAAGATCCTCAAGACCAAGTGCCCGGCGACCGGAACCGTCGCGGGCACCGCGTACGCCAAGTGCGGTTCGAACTGGTGGAGCTACGACACCCCGGCGACCATCTCCGGCAAGACGGCGTACGCGAGGTCCCAGGGCCTCGGCGGCACCTTCTTCTGGGAGCTGTCCGGCGACACCTCGAACGGCGAGCTGATCACGGCGCTGGCCAAGTAAGGCCCGCTCGATACCGCCGGGGCGCCGATTCTGTCGGTGCCCCGGTTTATCGTGCTGCGGGTGAAGTTCAGCGGATTCGGGGAGCACGCCGTCGAGTTCTACGACGGGCTGCTCGCGGACAACACCAAGGCCTACTGGGACGACCACGTCGCGATCTACCGGGAGCACGTCCGGGCTCCGATGGAGGCGCTGCTGGCCGAGCTGGAGCCGGAGTTCGGCGCGGGCTTCGGCGAGGCGAAGGTGTTCCGGCCGTACCGCGACGTCCGGTTCGCCAAGGACAAGACGCCGTACAAGACGCACTGCGGCGGCGTGATCGAGGCCGGCCGCGGCGGGGGAGCGTATTACGTCGAGGTCGGCCCGGCCGGGCTGCGCGTCGGCGGCGGCTGTTTCCACCTCGCCTCGGACCAGCTGGCCCGGTACCGCACGGCCGTCGACACCGAACTGCACGGGCCCGCGCTGGAGAAGATCCTGGCGAGCCTGCGCAAGGCGGGCTGGGAAATTCTCGGTGACCGGCTGAAGTCCAAACCGCGCGGGTTCGCCGAAGATCATCCGCGTCTCGACCTGCTGCGCCACCGCTCGGTGTACGCCGTCCGAGCCTGGGAGCCGGACGACTTCCTGCACGAGCGCGAGGCACTCGAGCGGGTGCGGAAATCGTGGCGTCAGCTGCGGAAATTCAACGAATGGGCGCGCGACCACGTGGGTCCGAGCGAGAAACCGCGGCGCTGAACCCGGCCTCCCCCGTTCGGGTGATTCCGGGAGCCCGCGTGCGGCGCCGCCGCGCAGCGCGCGCCGGTGCCCGGAACTGAATCCTTCCCGCGTTCCGGGGCCGGAACTTCGGGATCGGTACAGACGCGAGCGGCCCGAGCGACTAGGCTCTCCGGACGTGAGCCGACGCGCGAAGATCGTTTGTACATTGGGTCCCGCGACCTCCACCCCGGAGAAGATGCGGGCACTCGTCGACGCCGGGATGGACGTCGCGAGGATGAACTTCAGCCACGGCAGCCACAGCGACCACAAGCAGGTCTACGACCTGGTCCGGTCCGCGGCCGCCGAGTCCGGCCGGGCGGTGGGGATCCTCGCCGACCTGCAGGGACCGAAGATCCGGCTGGGCACGTTCGCCAGCGGATCGGCGGAATGGCACACCGGCGACGTCGTCCGGATCACCGTCGAGGACGTCGCGGGCACCCACGACCGGGTCTCCACCACCTACAAGGGACTTGCCAAGGACGCCAAGCCGGGCGACCGGCTGCTGGTCGACGACGGCAAGGTCGGCCTGGTGGTCAAGGACGTCGAGGGCCCGGACGTCGTGTGCGAGGTGACCGAGGGCGGCCCGGTCAGCAACAACAAG
Source organism: Streptomyces sp. AA4 (assembly GCF_000158875.1). Classification (NCBI taxonomy): domain Bacteria; kingdom Bacillati; phylum Actinomycetota; class Actinomycetes; order Kitasatosporales; family Streptomycetaceae; genus Streptomyces; species Streptomyces sp. AA4. Next base: position 2,124,970 of record NZ_GG657746.1, read on the forward strand.
GGCGTGTCGCTGCCCGGCATGGACGTCTCGGTGCCCGCGCTGTCCGACAAGGACATCGAGGACCTGGAGTTCGCGCTGCACCTGGGCGTCGACTTCATCGCGCTGTCGTTCGTGCGCTCGCCGGCCGACATCGACCTCGTGCACCAGGTCATGGACCGCGTCGGCAAGGGACGGCTGCCGGTCGTCGCGAAGATCGAGAAGCCGGAGGCGGTCTACAACCTCGAGGCCATCGTGCTGGCCTTCGACGCGGTGATGGTCGCCCGCGGCGACCTCGGCGTCGAGCTGCCGCTCGAGCAGGTCCCGCTGGTGCAGAAGCGCGCCATCCAGATCTGCCGCGAGAACGCGAAGCCGGTCATCGTCGCCACGCAGATGCTGGAGTCGATGATCAACAACTCCCGCCCGACCCGCGCCGAGGCGTCCGACGTCGCGAACGCGGTCCTCGACGGCGCGGACGCGGTGATGCTGTCCGGCGAGACGAGCGTCGGCCGGTACCCGATCGAAACGGTCCAGACGATGGGCCGGATCGTCGAGGCCGTCGAGACGGATTCGCCGGTCGTGCCGCCGCTGTCGCACGTGCCGCGCACCAAGCGGGGCGTGATCTCCTACGCCGCCCGCGACATCGGCGAGCGGCTCAACGCCAAGGCGCTGGTCGCGTTCACGCAGTCCGGAGACACTGTGCGCCGCCTCGCGCGGCTGCACACGCGCTTGCCGCTGATGGCCTTCACGCCGGAGCAGAGCGTCCGCAGCCAGCTGGCGCTGACCTGGGGCACCACGACGCAGATCGTGCCCCGGGTGGACTCCACCGACCAGATGATCCAGCAGGTCGACCACGCGATGCTCGAAATGGGCAAGTACCAGCGCGGCGACCTCGTGGTGATCGTGGCCGGTTCCCCGCCCGGGACCGTCGGGTCGACGAACCTGATCCACGTCCACCGGCTCGGTGAAGACGACCACGCATAAGGGACGCGCCGGAACCCTGGCACATATGGTTCCGGCATGACTGAGATGGCCAGGGAAGCCGCCACCGAACTCGACACGAGCGTCGGTGGCGGCGGGCAGCCGGTGCTGGACAAGCTCGTCGCGCTGCTGGACCTGGAGAAGATCGAAGAGAACATCTACCGCGGCGTTTCGCCCGCGCACTCGCCGGTGCGCGTGTTCGGCGGGCAGGTCGCCGGGCAGGCGCTCGTCGCTGCGGGGCGGACCGTCCCGGAGGAACGGCGGGTCCACTCGCTGCACGCGTACTTCATCCGCGGCGGCGACCCGAGCGTCCCGATCGTGTACGAAGTGGACCGGATCCGCGACGGCCGCTCGTTCACCACCCGCCGCGTCGTCGCGATCCAGCACGGCAAGGCGATTTTCTCGCTGTCCGCGTCGTTCCAGAAGGACGAACCGGGCATCGACCACGCCGAGACCATGCCCGCCGACGTGCCCGACCCGGAATCGCTGCCGACCTTCCCCGAACTGACCGCCGGGTACGGCCTGCGCCACGCCGAACGTCCGCGGCCGATCGACATCCGCTACATCGGCGAGCCGCCGTGGATCACCCGCTCGACCGGTGAACGCCCGACGCAGCACCGCGTCTGGATGCGGGCCGACGGCACGCTGTCCGACAACCAGCTGCTGCACGTCTGCGTGCTCACTTACGCCTCGGACATGACGCTGCTCGACTCGGTGCTGGCGCGGCACGGCGTGTACTGGGACGTCGACAAGGTGCTCGGCGCGAGCCTCGACCACGCGCTCTGGTTCCACCGTCCATTCCGGGCGGACGAGTGGTTCCTCTACGACAGCACGTCGCCCAGCGCCTCGGGCGCCCGCGGGCTGGCCACCGGACGGTTCTTCACCCGCGACGGCCTGCACGTCGCCACCGTCGTCCAAGAAGGACTGCTGCGGGTCCGTTGAGGACAGCCACCCCCTCGATGACCACTCAGAGTGGCTGTCTGCACGGAAATCGCCGGAAATCATCACACTCTCGTGGCGAAATTGCGCGGAAAAACCCGTCTGAGTAATACCGCGAAGCAAAGGAAGGTGCCCGGGACCGGTCGGGGGGCGGCCCCGGACACCGTGGTCGTGCGCATTCGGCCGGTGTCCGCGAATAGCCGGGCACGGCCGTCGTCTACGCTGCTCAGGGCCGTCGGCGCGGTTGGATTCGCGTCTCGGCCCGCAGGATGCCAGAGTACAAGCGCACTCTGCACAATGCAGGTCGGAACCGGCGACGGCCGGATCCGCGGCGGCAGTGGGAATTCGCCGGTGTTATTACTCCACTGACAAGTCGATCACCTGGTTAGATATGCAGTGCGGGCAACAATACGGACCGGAGGTGCTGCCGTGGCGAGAGGCCAGGGACCGACCGTTCGCCGCAGGCGCCTCGCGAGCGAGCTGCGGAGGCTGCGCGAAGCCGCCGATCTCACCATCGACGAGGTCGGCGAGAAGCTGGAGTGCTCGGCGTCCAAAGTGAGCCGCATCGAGACCGGCCACGTCGGCGTCACCCCGCGCGACGCGCGGGACATGCTCGCTCTGTACGGCATCACCGGCGACGAGCAGGAAGCGCTCGTCCAGCTGGCGCGGGAGGCGCGCAAACGCGGCTGGTGGCACGCGTACAACGAAGTCTTCACCGGCACCTTCGTCGGCCTCGAAGCCGACGCGAGTTCGCTGCGCGCGTTCCAGGCGCTGCTGGTCCCGGGCTTGCTGCAGACCGAGCGCTACGCGTTCTCGGTGATCCGCGCGCTGCGCCCGGACGCCGAAGAGTCCGAGACGCGCCGCCGGGTCGCCGCGCGGATGGCGCGCCAGCAGCTGCTGAACGACGACCCGCCGGTCGAGTACTGGGCGGTGATCGACGAGGCGGTGCTGCACCGCGTGGTCGACAGCCCCGAGGTGATGGCCGAGCAGCTGTACCGGATCACCGCGATGGCGGAAAAGCCGAACGTGACCGTCCAGGTGGTGCCGTTCGGAGCCGGGGCGCACCCCGGCATGGAGGGACCGTTCCTCATCATGGGCTTCCCCGAGCAGGCCGATCCCGACGTGGTCTACGTTGACGACAGCACCTCCAGCGGCCTGTACCTCGAACAGCCCGAAGACGTCCGGCGCTACGCGCTGATGTTCGACCACCTGCGCGCAGCAGCGCTGAAACCGGACGATTCGGTGGCGCTGATCACCGACGCGGCCGGCCGGTTCGCCGAACAGGCCGCCGCGGTTCAGGAACCGAGGAACACCAACCCGAGACAGTGAGGATGTGGGGACCATGACGGCCGACCTTTCCGGGGCCCAGTGGCGCAAGAGCAGCTACAGCGGCGGCGGCAACGACTGCGTCGAGGTCGCCTTCGTCGCGGGCGGCGCCGCGGTGCGGGACTCCAAAGACCCCGAAGGAGGAGCCTTCCGCCTGCCCGCCGCCGGCTGGCAGGGGCTGCTCGACGCGGTGCGCGCCGACAGCCGGGGACAGGCTTGATCCGTTCGCTCGACTGATCGCTGCACTGAGACCCCTTACCCCGCTCGACCTGGACATCCTTAGGTCACCGCGCGGGTAAGGGGTCTTTTCGCGCCCGGGAGTAGGCGATCACCTGATGCCCGGGGCGGGCCCTCAGCACGAAAGTGGACATCGTTCGAGAACGACGACCCGCTGGGGAGAACACGATGAGCGACTACAACTGGGACGCCACCCGCGCCGAGGTGGACTACCGGATGGCCGAACTGCGCCGCGCCGCCCGCCAAGCCCGCCTGAGCCGGGGCAACCGGGTCGTCCGCTGGGTGCGGGCGCACCGCATCACGAACGTCGAGGTGCCCCGCCAGGAAAGGCGCACGGCGACGGTACCGGAGGCCAGGGCGCGACATACCGCTTGAGCCCCGGGCCGCGGAGCCGCTCGGATGCCGGGCACGGAGGTCAGCACGGATGTCGGGGACGGTAAGGGGGTCGGGCGGGGCGGCTGAGCCGGAACACGGATTCCGGGTCGGCCGCTCCGTCCGCCGGATTCCGCTTCGTTTCCGCTGCTTCCGGCAGGCTGGCGGGACGGGACCGGCCTCGGTTGCCGGACCTGGGCGGCGTCGCTGGCCGGAGGACTGACCGGATCGCGCGCAACCGCCTTCGCCGGGTCGGCCCTGAAGCAAGGGATCGGCTCACCGCCGCCTCGCTCGCCGGACGGGGATCCGATCCGGCCTTGCCGCTTCGAGAAGTGCTCCACCGCCGCTCCTCCCGCCGCCTCCCGCCGCCGCTCCTCCCGCAGCCTCCCGCCGCCGCGACTGTCGACGATCGCCCCAATGCCACATTGGGTGCATCCGACGCACTGAACGTGGCATTGGGTGCGTCCAGATCCGAAGCACCGGCGCGAGCCCCGGCCCTTCCCTCCGGAAGCCCCCTCGCCCCGGGACCAACCGGCCGAACCGGCTCCCGGGACGAGGTCCACCGGCCGCGCCAGCCGTCCTCGGTCCGCCGATCGGACGGAGATCACTGTCCGAACCGGTCGCCACGAGGAAATCCATGTCGGAACTGTCGGGGGTGTAGGTGAGAATGCATCTCGTGCCTCGTCTCGGTTCCGGAATCCCGCTCGTCGCCCGTACGCAGGAGATGCGGCGGCTGCGCGCGGCCTTCGCGCGCGCTGAACGCGGGGAAGCAGGTGCGGTGCTGATCGCGGGCGACGCCGGGGTCGGCAAGACCCGCCTGCTCACCGCGCTCGGGGAGCACGTCGCCGCGTGCGGCGGGCTCGTGCTCACCGGCCGGTGCATCGACGTGCGCGACGGCGGTCTGCCCTATCTCCCGTTCGCCGAGGCGCTGGCCCCGCTCGGGTCGTCGGGCGATCCCGCGGTGTCGGCCGCGGTGCGGGCGCGGTCCGCGCTCGGGATGCTGCTGCCGCAAGGCGGCGAACCGCAGCCCGCGGCCACCGGCGACCACGGGCAGGTTTCCGAAGGGGAGCGCGAGGGCGTCCGCCGGATCCGGCCGGAGCAGGACCTGGGGCAGCTTCAGCTGTTCGACGCGGTGCTGGGCGTGCTGACCGAGGTCGGCCAGGCGCAGCCGGTGGTCGTCCTGCTCGAAGACCTGCACTGGGCCGATTCCTCGTCCCGCAACCTGCTGTCCTTCCTGCTCAGCCGCTTGCGCGCGCAGCGGCTGCTGGTGGTCGGCAGTTATCGCGAGGAAGACGTCCACCGCCGGCATCCGCTGCGCGGCCTGTTGTCCGAACTGGTCCGGCTGAACACGGTGGAACAGCTCACGCTCGCGCCGTTCGGGCCGGCTGACGCGCGGGCGTTCGTCGCGGCGCTGGCCGAGGAACCGCTGTCGCCGGACGTGGTCGCGGACATCGCCGAACGGTCCGAGGGCAATCCGTTCTTCGTCGAGGAACTGCTCGCCACCGGTGCCGATTGCCAGGACCTTCCCGCCGGGCTCGCCGAAGTCCTCCTCGCCCGGCTGGAACGCTTCCCGGCCGAGACGCGCCGGGTGCTGCGGGTCATCTCGGTGGCCAACGAATCGGTGTCGCACGCCGCGCTCGCGCAGGTCGCGGGGCTCGGCGACCTGGAGCTGGACGAGGCGCTGCGGGAGGCCGTGCAGCACCACGTCCTGGTGATCGAGAACGGTTTCTACACCTTCCGGCACGCCTTGCTGCAGGAAGCGGTCTATGCCGATCTGCTGCCCGGCGAGCGCACGCGGATGCACGCGGGGTACGCCGCGCGGATCCAGTCGATGCCGCAGGGGCGCGGCCACGACGCGAAGCTGGCCTTCCACAGCCTGGAAAGCCGGGACTTCGACACTGCCCTCCCCGCGTTGCTGCGCGCCGCCGACGAAGCGGAAAAACTCGGCGCGCCGGGCGCTGCGCTGCGGCACATCGAGCAGGCGCAGGCCATTTGGGACGCGGTGGCTCCGGAAAACCGGCCGGAAGGCGTGGACGAGCTGAAGCTGCTCAGCGAGGCGTCGTACTTCGCTGGCACGTCGGGCGAGCCGGAGCGTGCGGTGGCCTACGCGCGGTCCGCGACCGAAGCGCTGAAGCCGGACGCATCGCCCGAACACGCGGCGAAGGTGTGGCGTCGGCTGGCCGAAACGCTGCTTACGTTGGAAGGCACGTTCGACGAGGCGGTTCGGGCGATCGAGCGGGCCTGGGAGCTGGTCGCGGACCGGGAGCCGAGCGGTGCGCGGGCGTGGGTGCTGGCCTCGCGGGCCGGGTTCCAGCGGCTGCTCGACCAGCCGGACGAGGCGTTGGCCAGCGCGCACACCGCGGTCGCCGACGCGCGTGCGGTCGGGGCGGTGGGCGCTGAGGCGTCGGCGCTGGTCACGTTGGGCACGTTGGCCGACGGGGCGGGCGATCCGGTCGAGGCGCGCGAGCGGTTGTGCGAGGCCGAACGCAAGGCGCACAAGGCGGGCGCGCTGAACGTCGAGATCCGGGCGATGTACTTCCTCGCCCTCAGCTACGACGACCAAGCGGAGATGGAGCTGGCGCTCGCCCACGCGGCGCGCGGGGTCGAGCGAGCCGAGGCGGTCGGGCTCACCTGGAGCGCGTACGGGCTGGAATTGCGCGCTCGGCTGCTCTATCTGCGGTATCTCAGCGGAGATTGGCCGAAGGAAGACGCGGCGGGGCGCGCGCGGCGGGGCGTGTCCAGCGCGGTCGCGGCGCGGATTCTGGCCAACTGGGTGTTGTTCCTGGTGGGGCGGGGCCGGTTCGAGGACGCGGCCAAGGCGTTGCCGGGGCTGCGGCAGCAGTGGATGGCGGATCTGCAGATCGCCTTGGCCGCGGGCGACGCGGCAATCGAACTGGCGGCGTGGCGCGGGGAGCATGCCGAGGCGCTGCGGATCACCGACGAATTGGTCGGCTGGCTGGAGAAGGTCGAGACCGCGCTGCTGGGCGGGATCCGGATCGTGGCGCTGGCGATTCCGTCGGCTGCCGCGTTGGCAGCGGAGGCCCGGGCCAAGGGGGATCTGGCCGCGGCGGAAGCGGCGGTGGCGGCGGGGCGGCGGCTTTTGGAGCATGGGCGGCGTTGTGCCGCGGAGGGGCATCCCCGTTCCGGGACCATGGGACCGGAGGGGCGGGCTTGGCTGGCGCGGATGGAGGCTGCCGCGTCGGGGTTGGCGGGGCCGGCTGATCCTGAGCTGTGGGGAGAGGCGGCGGAGGCCTATTCCTATGGCGCGGTGTATGAGCAGGCGGTTTGCCGGTGGCGGCAAGGGGAGGCGTTGCTCGGGGCCGGGCGGTCCGCGGCGGCTGCGGAGGTGTTGGAGGCGGCGCATGCGGTGGCGGTGAAGCTGGATGCCGTTCCGTTGCGGGACGCGGTGCGGGATTTGGCGCATCGGGCTCGGGTCGAGTTGGCCGGGGTCGAGGTTCCGGTGGTGCGGCCGCAGGTGGATCCGTTGACTGACCGCGAGCGGGATGTGTTGGAGCGGGTCGCGCTGGGGCGGACGAATCGGCAGGTGGGGGAGGAGTTGTACATCAGCGAGAAGACGGTGAGCGTGCATCTTTCGCGGGTGATGGCGAAGCTGGGGGCCAGTCGGAGGGCCGAGGCCGTCGCGATCGCTTACGACCGGGGGTTGCTTACTGTGCCGGAGTGATCGGCTCGTCGCCCTGGCGGGCGACATTGCCGTTCCTTGGGTTGCGTGGGGCACCCCGATTTTTCAGTGTGCTGACGGTTCGGGGGTGCTTGTCAAGGCGGGAAAGATGCCTTGACAAGCACCCCGAACCGCAGGGCGGCTTTGTATCGGGGTTGGGGGAGGGGCTGGGTGCCTCGCTGTTTGGGTGGTTTGGCTGCGGTTTTTTACCGGCCTGGTAGGTGTCGCAGTAGTTTCATGCTCAGTGTCATGAAGCGGGCCCAGACGGAGCCTGGTACTGCTTTTGGCGGGCGCAGGGCTAGGCCGCGTTGTACTGCGATGGATTGAGGTTCTGTGTATTTCAGCAATCCTTCTGCGCCGTTGCGGCGGCCTGCGCCGGATTCCTTCATGCCGCCCATGGGGACGCCGACTGTGCCGAAGGTTGCTGCGTAGCCTTCGTTGACGTTGACCGTGCCTGCTTTCAGGCGGGCGCCTACTTCCCAGCCTGCTCGGCCGTTTTTGGTCCAGACGCTCGCGTTCAGGCCGAAGGGGGTGTCGTTGGCTCGCTCGATCGCGTCGTTGACGTCGCTGAATCCGTAGATCGAGACGACTGGGCCGAAGGTTTCCGAAGCGAATGGGGTCATTCCGGGGCGTACGTCGGTGAGGACCGTCGGTTCGTAGAACAGCGGGCCCAGATCTGGTCGGGGGCGGCCGCCGGTGAGGACGCGGGCACCTTTTGCCCGGGCATCTTCCACGTGGGCGGTCACGGTTTGCAGTTGGCTCTTCGACGTCAGCGAACCCATTCCGGCGTGGTAGTCCAGCGACCCGCCTAGGCGCAGGGCTGCGGTCCGGGCCACGAATTCGCGCGTGAACTCCTCGCGGATGCTGTCGTGCACGTAGATCCGCTCTACCGAAACGCACAGCTGGCCTGCTGAGGAGAAACACGCCGTAACCGCGCCTGCGGCCGCCTTGGCGATGTCTGCGTCCGGCAGGACGATCATCGGGTTCTTGCCGCCGAGTTCCAGCGAGTAGCTGGTGAGGCGCTGTGCGATGCGGCCTGCCAGGTCTTTGCCGGTCGGGGTCGAGCCGGTGAAGCACAGGTAGTCGCATTCTTCGAGCAGGGCGTCGCCGATCTGCGAGCCTCGGCCCAGCACGATCTGCCACAGGCCCGCGGGCAGTCCGGCCTCTTCGGCCAGTTCCTGCAGCCACAGGGCGGACAGCGCGGTCTGGTTGTCCGGTTTCTGCACGACTGCGTTCCCGGCGACGAGGGCAGGGAAGACGTCCATCGCGGTCAGGGCCAGCGGGTAGTTCCAAGGGGAGATGATTCCGACGACGCCCTTGGGGTGCCGGAGTTCGCCCGCGCGCGTCAGGCCGGGGATGAGGCCGGGGGCGCGGCGCGGGGAGAGGATCTTCGCGCTGTGCTTGCCGTAGTAAGCCGCGACCAGGACGGTGGCGCTGACCTCGTCGAAGGCGTCGATTCGGGCCTTGCCTGCTTCGACCTGGACCAGGTCCAGGACCTCCGCTTGCCGCGCGAGGACCAGGTCGTGCAGGCGCACGAGGAACTGCTGACGTCGGGTCACCGGCAGCGCCGCCCACTCGCGCTGGGCCTCGCGGGCGGAGGCGAAGGCGGCGCGTACTTCGGCGTCGTCGGCCTGGGGGAGGGAGGTGATCGGCTGCCCGGTGAAGGGCGCGGTCATCTGCACTGGCGCGTTGTCGGCGCCGCCGGTTACGCGGGCTACGAGTGCGGCTGCGCGGGACGCGGACGGGGCGCCTGCTACGCCGCCGACGGTTGCGGGCAGGGGCTGACCGGTGACGTTCGCCGGGGTCGTACTCGTCATCGAGCGCACCTTCTTCCGTGCGGGGCCGGGTGTTACCGACGAGTACACCATACCGGGGTATGGACACTAGTCGTCCGAGTACAGCAGCACGGCGATCCGCTTCCACTCCTCCAGCAGCTGACGGCGCCGACGCGGGTCACCGCCCAGTTCGGCGTCGAGGGCGAGGCCTCGGGTCAGGTTCACGGTGAGCCAGAACAGCATCTCCGCGCGCTCTTTCGGCAGGTCACCGGCTACTTCGCTGATGTGCCCGAGCGTCGCCCGGCCCAGTGCGCGGTCCACCGGCCGGATCGCGGCGCGCAGTTCCGGGTCGGTCCGGGCGGCCACCCACAGCTCGGTGACCGCGGTCGAGAGCGTGCCGGAATAGCCCTCCCACAGCAGGTCGATCGCCGCCGCGACGCCGGACGCGCCGCCCGGCAGCGAGCCGAGCGAGGCGGCGAGCTGGGTGCGCAGCTTCGTGGTGAGGTGCTCGACCGCGGCGGCCATCAGCTCGGCCTTCGTGGCGAAGTAGTGCTGCACCGCGCCCTTCGAGACGCCCGCGCGGGTGCAGATCTCCTGCACCGAAGCCCGCGAGTACCCGATGTCGACCAGGCAGTCGATCGTCGCGTCCAGCAGTGCGGTGCGCGTCTGCTCGCGGCGTTCGGCCTGGGTGCGGTGTCCCCGGGCGACCTCAGTCATCGCGGCTCCTGCTTTACGTACCGGACGGATGGGATGTACATTCCGGCTAGAACTTACCTGCCAAGCGTCATGTTTTCCAGCTCGCGGGAGGGCCAGCCGTGCCGTTGCAGATCCAGAAGAGCTCGTGGAGCACCACCGAACTCGAAGACCTCCGGGAGCTCGCCCGGTCGTTCCTGCAGAAGGAATTCGTGCCGAACCAGGAGCGCTGGGCGGCGGAGAAGAAGCTCGACCGGGAAATCTGGACCAAGGCGGGCGAACTCGGCCTGCTGTGCCTGTCGATCCCGGAGGAGTACGGCGGGGGCGGCGGCACGTTCGCGCACGAAGCCGTGCTGTACGAGGAGCAGGCCCGTGCCGGGGACAGTGCGTGGGGCGTCACCGTCCACAGTGGAATCGTCGCGCACTACATCCTGGCGTACGCGTCGGAGGAGAAAAAGCGCGAGTGGCTGCCGAAGATGGCCACCGGCGAGCTGGTCGGCGCGGTCGCGATGACCGAGCCCGGCACTGGTTCAGACCTTCAGAACATCAAGACGCGCGCGGTCCGCGACGGCGACCACTACGTGATCAACGGCGCGAAAACGTTCATCACCAACGGTTTCCACTCCGACCTCGTCGTGGTCGCGTGCAAGACCGACCCGGACGCCGGCGCGCAGGGTGTGTCGCTGATCGTGGTCGAGACCAATACCCCGGGCTTCCGCCGCGGCCGGGTGCTCGACAAGGTCGGGCTCAAGGGGCAGGACACCGCCGAGCTGTTCTTCGACGACGTCCGCGTGCCCGCCGCGAACCTGCTCGGCGACGCCGAGGGCCAGGGCTTCATCCAGCTGATGCTGCAGCTGCCGCAGGAACGGCTGATCATCGCGGTGACCGCGGTGGCCGGCCTGGAGGCCGCGGTGAACCTGACCATCGACTACACCAAGGAACGCACGGCGTTCGGCCGCCCGATCTTCAATTTCCAGAACACGAAGTTCAAGCTCGCCGAGGCGGCGACGGAAGCCGCGGTGTCGCGCGCGTTCCTCGACCAGTGCATCGAACGGCATCTGCGCGGCGAACTCGACGTGCAGGGCGCGGCGATGGCGAAACTGTGGACGACCGAGCGGGTGAACAAGGTCGTGGACGACTGCCTGCAGCTGTTCGGCGGCTACGGCTACATGACCGAGTACCCGATCGCGCGGGCCTGGGCGGACGTGCGGATCTCGCGGATCTTCGGCGGCACCAGCGAGATCATGAAGGAAATCATCTCCCGCACGCTCTGAAAATCTGCTGCCGCGAAAGGATTTTCCGTGAAACAAGGTCCGCTCGCCGGGCTGCGGGTGGTGGAGCTGGCCGGGCTCGCGCCGGCTCCGTTCGCCTGCATGATCCTGGCCGACCTCGGCGCCGACGTGATCCGCGTCGACCGCGCCACCCCGGGCTCCGACGTGCTCGGCATCCCGAACGACCCGCTCGCCCGCGGCAGGCGGTCGGTCGGGGTGAACACGAAAACGCCCGAGGGCGTCGAACTGGTGCTGAAACTGGCCGAACGCGCCGACGTGCTGATCGAAGGTTTCCGGCCGGGCGTCGCGGAACGGATGGGCATCGGCCCGGAACAGGTGCACGCGCGCAACCCGCGGCTCGTGTACGGCCGGATGACCGGCTGGGGCCAGGACGGTCCCCTCGCGTCGGCGGCCGGGCACGACATCAACTACATCGGCGTCGCCGGCGCGCTCGACCCGATCGGCCGGGCGGGCGAACGCCCGGTGCCGCCGCTCAACCTGGTCGGCGACTTCGGCGGGGGCGGCCTGATGCTCGCGATGGGCGTGCTGGCCGCGCTGCACGAGCGCACGACGTCCGGACGCGGTCAGGTCGTGGACGCGTCGATGGTCGAGGGCACCGCGCTGCTGACCACGAGCCTGCACGGAATGCGCGCGGCAGGTGTGTGGCCGGGGGAGCGCGGCGAGAACCTCCTCGACGGCGGCGCCCCGTTCTACGACACCTACGAGACCTCGGACGGCAAGTACGTCGCCATCGGCGCGATCGAAATGCGGTTCTGGGCTGATCTGGTCAAGGTGCTCGGGCTGGAGAACGAAGACCTGCCGATGCACGTCGACCAGAGCCAGTGGCCGCGGCTGCGCAAGATCCTGGAGGAGGCGGTCGGCCGGTTCACGCGCGACGAACTGGTCGCGCGGGCGGAAGGCACCGACGCGTGTCTCACCGCGGTGCTGTCGCCGTGGGAGGCCGCCGAGCATCCGCAGAACGCGGCGCGCGGGACGTTCGTGGACATCGGCGGCACGGTGCAGCCCGCCCCGGCGCCGCGGTTCGACCGGACGCCCGCGGCCACGCCGGAAGCACCGCACGAGAAGGGCTCGGACACCGCGGAGGTGCTGGCGGAGCTGGGTTACGACGACGCGGGAGTCGCGGCGCTGCGGGAGGCGGGCGCGATCTTGTGAGTGTTCAAGCCGGTTCTAACCGGCTTGAACACTCACGACGGCAGGTCGGAGCGGATCACCGAGTAGAGGATGTGATCGCGCCACTGCCCGTCGCGGAAGTCGAACCCGCGCAGGATCCCCTCGCGGGTGAACCCGGCCTTCTCCAGCGAACGCTGCCCGGCCCGGTTGCCGACCTCGGTGCTGGCCTCGACGCGGTTGAACTGCGTGTGCGCGAACAGGTAGCGCACGAGCTGCCGCTGCGCCTGCGCGCCGAGGCCGTGCCCGCGCGCCTCCGGCAGGAGGACCATGCCGATGTTCCAGCAGTAGGTGTGCGGGCCGGTCCGCGTGCGATGCCACGAGACCAGCCCGAGCGGGCGTTCGTCGAGCGTCGGGACGAGCATGCCGTTGTCGGTGGTCAGCATGCCGTTTTCGCGCCAGAGCCGCCGGACGTAGCCGGGGTCGTGCCAGCCGAACCACTGGTGCTCGCCGACCGTCTCCGGGTCGTTGGTCAGGGCCTCCAGCAGACCGAGGTCGGACTCGCGCACCGGGCGGAGAGTCACTGGGCCGTCGTCCATCGCCGGAGCGTACCGGGGGCGTCCGCGGGGCCCGGCTCACCCGATGGTGGCCGGGGTCACCCGGTCGTGAGCTTTCCGGCCGGATGGGGGCCTGCGACGGGCCATTCCGGCGCGTCGTCACTAGAGTGGGACGCGACTCTGCCGAGGCGGGGCCTGCGTCCGCCCGGGCGCGGGGGGAGCGGAGGGGGACGAAACCATGTCGAGCGGCCTGAAGAAGATCGTCGTCGTCGGAGTGGTCGCGCTCGTGCTGTTCTTCCTGATCACGCAGCCCACCCACTCCGCGGACTTCGTGCACCGCGTGCTCGGCTGGCTCAAGGACGGCGCCGAAGCGATCGTCACCTTCTTCAAGAGCCTCTTCGCCTGACCCGGGTTTTCCCGCTCGCCGGGCCGCCTCCGCGCGCCCTCCGGCCAGCCAGTCACGCTTTGTCACCGGATCCCGGGATTCGGGCACTTCGCTCGACCATCCGGGTGGATTGGCCCGTAAAACCGCCTGGTCACGGAATTTCCGGGGTCCGGGGTATGGCGGAGAAAGCGGGTGCCGCCCTACGGTGCTCACATTGCGTGATCAGCCGGTTCTCCGGCCCCCCCGGGAGCCGGGTCACGGCGGGTTTTCGGCCCGGTCACGCGTGGGGAGCCAATCGTGGACGCGCAACGGGGCAGGCGATCGAAATGCCTGCCCGTCGGGGACCGATGAGGAGGCAGGGATGACCGGAGATCCCGGAGTGGACGCGTTGATCCGGCAGTGGTCGGCCGAGCGCGAGAAGACCCCTGAGGAGCAGGAGGTCGACCGCATCGCCTCGGCCTGGCTGGCCGACGCGCCGGCCGCTCCGCCCGGCATCCCCGGCCAGCGCGCCCGGTCCGGACCCGCCCGCTGGGCCCCGGTCGAGGCCGCCGACCCCGGCTACCTCGACGCGATGCGCGCCCGGCTGCCGGAGGTCCCGGAAGAACTGCTCGTCGCCGCCGCGGGCTGGTGGCAGATGGTCGGCGACGTCGCCGAAGCGCAGCAGTGGTGGGACGCCGGGATCAGCCCGCTGGACCAGCGCGCCCTGGACTACCGGGCGGCCGGTCTCGCGCCGTCCGACCTCGCCCGGCGGCTCGGTCCGATGACGGTCCTGCAGCACCTGCGCCGGGGCAGCGCGCCCGCATGGTGCGTCGCGCGCCTGGCGCGGCAGCAGAAGCCCGCCTGACCGCGGGTTCGCGAAAGCCTGTTTGACAGCTGTGTTGCCTGGTCGGCGAATCGGCCAGGCAACACGGCGAAGCGCCCGGAATCGTCTGGCTCTCGCCCGATCCGGGTCGCTGAGGTTCGCGCTCGGCGTCGGTCTCCGGCGCGGCGGCGAACTCGATCTCGGCGCTGAGCTTGTTCCGCAAGAACTCGAGCGCCGCTGCCTCGGACACTGCGATCGGTCGCTCCAGCGAACAGCTGAATAGCCTGCCGGAAGCGGTCTTCCGGCAAGCTGCGCCCAGCTTTGTGTGGCAGCAACCGTCCACCTGACGGGACCTCGGCTACCCGGCCGGGTGAACCGGCGTGGCGGGGGACCTGACGATGCGTGCGTAACGCTAACCTGCGCGGGCTCGTTGTGTGTTGCGAACCCCCAAGCCATGCTGGAGGACCGGAGTTTCGTGCCCGCCACCGGACAGACCCCCGACACCGCGCAGACCGGGGACGAGACCGCGGCTCCCGCTGCCGTCCCCTCGCCCGCTCGTCGCGGCCACGGCGCCGCGCTCGCGGTGCGGTTCGCCGTCGTCGTCGCGGTGCTCGCGGTCGCGGGCGGCGGGGTCTGGATCGTCACCAGGGCGGCCGCTCCGGAGGCCAGCCCCACCACGACCGACATCCCGGCGCTGAGCGTCAAAGCGGTCGACGTCAAACCCGGTTCGATCGCGCCGGTCAACGCCGTCGTCGCGGGCGGGGCGGCGGACCAAGGCACCGCGCCGCAGTCGGCGCGCCCGACCGGCGGCGATCCGCTGCAGGCGTGGGCGGACCGGGTCGCGCCGGTCACCGGCATCCCGGCCCGGGCAGTACGCGCGTACGGCAACGCGGAGCTCGCGATGCGCGAGGTCGACCGCAGCTGCCATATCTCCTGGGCGACGCTCGCCGGCATCGGCCGCATCGAGTCCAACCACGGCCAGTACGGCGGAGCGGTCCTGGGCGCGGACGGCCGCCCGTCGAAGCCGATCATCGGCGTCCCGCTCGACGGTTCCGCCGGCGTCCGCGCGATCAGCGACACCGACGGCGGCCAGCTCGACGGCGACCCGGTCGCGGACCGCGCGGTCGGCCCGATGCAGTTCATCCCGAGCACCTGGCGGAAATGGGCGTCCGACGGCAACGGCGACGGCCGCGCCGACCCGCAGCAGATCGACGACGCCGCCCTGACCGCCGCGCGCTACCTGTGCGCGGGCGGCCGCGACATGGCCAGCCCGGCGGGGTGGTGGGCGGGGATCCTGTCGTACAACAACTCGACGGAGTACGCGCAGAAGGTCTTCGGCCTGGCGGACGGCTACGCGAAGGCGGCACAGAAGGTGCAAGCGGGCTGACGCCCCGGCTTGCCTCGCTCCGCACGCCCCGACCTCTCCGCGAGGGTGACTTTCGTGGTCGTTCAGTCCGGCAGGGTTCCCCTCACGACCCGCTGCCGGTCTGTGAAGGACTCCTTGAGGGAATCAGATTCCCTCAAGGAGTCCTTCACAGGCCGCACCTCAGTGTCTGGGACGCGGGCAACGAGGTTGTCTCGGCAGCGGGTTGCACGGGTGGCGGGGGCGGGTGGCGCGAAGTCCGTGAGGGGAACCCTGACGGAATCAGAGTCCCTCAGGGTTCCCCTCACGGACTTCGCAGGAGCCCATCTCAGCCGGTGCGCGCGCGTCGTCGGGGCGGGTTCGCCGCAGCGGCTCTCGCACGCGGCTCGAAGGGTGTTCCACTCCCGCAGCCCGGTCGCGGCAGGTGCACCCGCGCTACTGAGAAAACCCCAATGTGGCATTGGGTGCGTCGCATGCACCCAATGTGGCGTTCGGTGCGCTGAACGCACCGAATGTGGCATTGGGGGAGTTTGACCGAGCCGGGCCGCGGAGGCAGCAAGCGGGCGGGGGAGCGGCGAGCCAAGCGCCGGGCGCGCGGGGAACCCAGCCGTGAGCGCCGGGTGGGGCGCCGGTCACGACCTCGCCGCCTCTCAGGAACGGTTTTTCCGGCCAGTGCTAGCGTCGATACCGTGCCCGCAGATCCCGGCCCGGCCGTGTCCCCGTTCGGGCGCCGGCTCCTGATCGTCGCCACGAGCGTCGTGAGCCTGGCGCTGTGCTGCGGGCTGGCCTGGTGGCAGTGGGACCGGTTCACGTCCGCCACCGGCACCTTCCAGAACCTCGGCTACGTGCTGCAATGGCCCCTTTTCGGACTGTTCCCCGCGTTCATGTTCTGGCGCATCAAGAAGCTGCGCGAACGCGAAGAGGAAACCGCCGAGCAAGGCGAGCAGGCGCCCGCCCCGGCCCCGGTCCGCGTGCCCGCCCCGCGACCGGCCGCCGCTCCCGTCGAGGAAGACGACGAACTCGCCGCCTACAACCGCTACCTGCGCGAGCTCAACGCCCGCGACCAGCAGTCCTGAACGCCCGCGGAAGTGAGGACGCTCCCATGACGACCAGCACCGACGGTGCCGCCCCTGCTCGCCAGTCGAAGGTGTCCGGCTCGCTGACCCGGTTCCGGGCCAGCGCGTACGTGACCGGGGTCGGCCTGCTCGCCCTGTGCGCCACCATGATCATCGAGTACGGCTTCGGCAACGCCACGCCCGCCGCGGTGTACTCGCCGATCCACGGCGTGCTCTACATGATCTACCTGGTGCTCACCATCGACCTCGCGCTCAAGGCCCGCTGGTCGATCAAGAGCACCGTCCTGGTCCTGCTGGCCGGATGCGTCCCGTTCGTGTCGTTCGTCGTCGAGCGCCGGGTGACCCACCGCGTGCAGGCCGGGCGCGACATCTTCTGAGCGGCGAAAAAAACCGCGGCGCCCGAACGGGTGCCGCGGTTTTTCCGTGCCAGGCAGGCGTCAGGAACCGAAGCCGATGCCGGTCAGCGACCGGACCTCCATCTCCGCGTGCTTCTCCGGGTCGCCCTTCGCGCCGCCGACGAACGTGCCGATCGCGCCGCACAGGAACGACACCGGGATGGAGACCAGACCCGGGTTCTTCAGCGGGAACCAGTGGAAGTCGACGCCGGGGAAGATCGAGTCCGGCGCGCCCGACACCACCGGCGAGAACAGCACCAGCACGACGCAGGCGATGAGCCCGCCGTAGATGCTCCACAGCGTCCCGGTGGTGTTGAACCGTTTCCAGAACAGCGAGTACAGGAGGGTCGACAGGTTCGCCGACGCCGCCACCGCGAGCGCGAGCGCCACGAGGAACGCGATGTTCTGGCCGTTGGCGAGGATGCCGCCGACGATGGCGAACCCGCCGATCACGACCGCGGTCAGCCGGGCCACCCGGACCTCGTCCTCCGGTTCCGCCTTGCCGCGCTTGACGACGTTCGCGTACACGTCGTGTGCGAAGGAAGCGGACGCGGTCAGCGTCAGCCCGGCCACCACGGCGAGGATCGTCGCGAAGGCGACCGCCGAGATGACGCCGAGCAGCACCGTCCCGCCGACGTGCAGGGCCAGCAGCGGCGCGGCCGAGTTCTCGCCGCCGGGCGCGGCCTTGATCTCGTCCGGGCCGACGATCGCCGCCGCGCCGAAGCCGATCACCAGCGTGCACAGGTAGAACACGAACATGCACGCGGTCGCCCACACCACCGAGCGGCGCGCCTCGCGGGCGTTCGGCACGGTGTAGAAGCGCATCAGCACGTGCGGCAGCGAGGCGACGCCGAGCACCAGGGCCAGCGAGAGCGACACGAAGTCGAGCTTCGTGGTCCCGTTCTTGCCGTAGGAGCCGCCCGGCGAGAGCAGGTCCGTGCCCATGGGGCTGTGGTCGGCGGCCGCGCGCAGCAGGCTCGAGAAGTTGAAGCCGTACTTGCCCATCAGGAACACCGTGATCAGCGAGGCCGCGGTGAGCAGGATGGTGGCCTTGATGATCTGCACCCACGTGGTGCCCTTCATGCCGCCGAGCAGCACGTAGGAGATCATCACCAGCCCGACCACGGTGATCACCAGCGCCTGGCCCCACTTGGAGTGGACGTCCAGCAGCAGCGCGACCAGGCCGCCCGCGCCCGCCATCTGCGCGAGCATGTAGAAGAAGGAGATCACCAGCGTCGAGGTGGCCGACGCGGCGCGCACCGGACGCTGTTTCATCCGGAAGCTGAGCACGTCGCCCATCGTGAAGCGGCCCGTGTTGCGCAGCAGCTCCGCGAGCAGCAGCAGGTCGACGAGCCACGCGACGAGGAAGCCGATGGAGTAGAGGAAGCCGTCGTAGCCGTTGATCGCGATCGCGCCGGCGATGCCGAGGAACGACGCCGCGGACAGGAAGTCGCCGGACAGCGCGACGCCGTTCTGCCTTCCGGTGAAGGCGCTGTCGGCGGTGTAGTAGCCCGACGTGGACGAGCGGCGGTTGCCCGCGCGGTAGACCACGTACAGGGTGATCGCGACGAACAGCGCGAACACCCCGGTGTTGATCAACGGGTTGCTCGCCGAAGCTCCTTCGGCGAGCCAAGCGGTAGTCACTGAGGGGTTCCTTCCGGGACAGCGGCGGCCCGCGCGCGGATCTCGGCGGCGCGCGGGTCCATCTCGCGGTCGGCGAAGCGGACGTACAGCGCGGTGATGGCCGCGGTGGTGACGAACTGGCCGAGGCCGAGCAGCATGCCGACGTTGACCAGGCCGAAGACCGGCGTGCTCATGAACTCGCCCGCGTAGGCGGCGAGCACGACGTAGGCGAGGTACCAGACGAAGAACCCGATGCTCATCGGGAACACGAACCGGCGGAAGCGGCTGCGCAGCGAGCGGAACTGGGGGCTGCGCTGGATCTGCTCGTAGTCCGGGCCGTGCTTGCGGCGCCTGCCGCGCGGGGCGGAGTCGCCTCCTTCGCGGTCGAACAGCGCGGGCATCTGGCCGGTGTCCTCGGCCGAGGCGGCCGGGCCGGTGGTGCGCGCGACGTTGTGCATGGCTGCCTCCGGCAACTTGCGCGGTGGATGGCGGCGGGCATCGTTCGGGAAAGCGCCCGGATCGCCCTTGCGGACTGGGAGGCGGCCATAGTAACGACGCCGCCGGAACGCGGAAAAAGGCGGTTCGCGAGGGCACCGGAAATTCCTTTTCGCCCGGGAAATAGCGCGAAACGGCACGCCTGGGCAGATCACGGGATGATCACTCGGAATAGTGAGCACCGATGTCACGGAGAGTTGCCGGGTCCTCCGGGGTTGCGGCAGACGGAGGAGTGCGGGCTGGTCAAGATCCACTATGGTGACCGATCGTAGCCGTCGGACGGGACGAGCAGCCGCTCCGCTTCGGCGAGCAGGTCGCGGCCTGGGCGGCGATTCCCCGGATGGGGAGGGAAGCTGGCAAAAATCACCGGGTCGGGCGGCGCGTCGCTGCATCTCCACAACATCGGGTTCAACTTCTGGCCGTACCCACTCGACGGGGGCACAGGGTGTAGTTCTATTGGGGGTGTCGCTTACCCTGTGTAGGCTAATCGGGTGACGGCCGGACGTCGAGGCCGAGAGCGGCGGGTAACCGGAATTCCCCCGCCGGGCGTTCCTGGTCCAATCTGCGGCTCCAAGTTTCGCAGTTTTGACTATTTTCCCAGGTCAGCCCCCCGATGCGGAACGCAATAACGCGGGCGGCGATTGGTGTACGATTCTTTGGCCCCAGCCGCCCGCAGCGATCGATAGGCACAGACAAGTTGATCTCGACCACCGCCGTGCAGTCCGCAAGTTGCGTCGTGCACGTGCATAGTCCCGGGAAGCCGATCGCCTCCCGGCCCGGTGAAGGATCGACCCGGTCGTGCCGGCCCCCGGTCGGACGCGCGGGCAGGCGGACCGCGGGACCCCGCGCCGGGAGCGCGCTGCGCACCGGGAGCGCGGGGGCCCGAGGGGACCGCCGACGGGCCGCCACGACGCCGGACAGGGAGTCACTTTCGTGACCGTTGCAGGAGAAGGCCAAGTGCCTGTGGAGAAGCTGCTCGGCCGCCCGCCCAAGCGGCCGCGCTGGTCGTCGGGCTGGCGCGCCGCGCTGCGCTGGCGGGACTGGAGCCTGCCGGTCAAGCTGTCCGCGGTCACGATCGTCCCCATCGTGCTCGCGCTCGTCCTCGGCATCACCGCCATCGCGGGCCAGGTCTCGCGGTCGAGCGACTACCAGCGGATCGACCGGCTCGTCGCGCTGAGCACCCAGCTGCGCGCGCTCACCGACGGGCTGCAGCGCGAGCGCACCCAGACCGCGGCCCAGCTCATCGCGGGCACCTCGGGCGTGACTCCGGAACTGAAGGCGGCCCGCGCGGCCACCGACGCCGCGGTCGCGCCGTTCACCGAGGCGGCCGCCCGGGTCGGCGGCGACGGCTCGAGCGTGTCCGGCGCGGTGAACTCGGCGAACGCGCAGGTCAACGAAATCGCGGTGATCCGCCAGCAGGTCGGGGCGGGCCTGCTGAACGCGGCCGAGGCGGTCGGCGACTACAACGCCGTCACCAGCGCGCTGATCGGAGCCGATACCGCGGTGTCGGCGGGCGCGAGCGCCGACGCGCTCGGCAGCACCCCGAGCGCGCTGCACGACCTCGAAGCCGCCAAGGAACAGGTGTCGGTCACCCAGTCCCTGGTGAGCTACGGCATTTCCGCGGGCACCCTGACCCCGCAGCAGCTGAGCGACGTGCGCGACGCGGAACTGCGGTTCGACGACCGGATCGCCGACTTCAACGCCGCCGCGACCGCGCCGCAGCGCCTCGACTTCGAGAGCACGCTCAAGCCGGACACGTCCTACGACCGCAAGCGGATGCTCGGCACCGTGCTCGGCGGCCAGGGCGTCTCCACCGACGACGCGCTCAAGCGGCTCTCGCCGCAGGAGTGGAACAACGCCTCGAAAGCGGTGACCTCGCAGCTGACCGAGGTCTCCGGCCGGATGACCGCCGACCTCACCGCGGCGTCGTCCGCGCTGGTCGAGGACGCCGGCAGCAGTGCCGGTCTGCTGGCCGTGCTGCTGTTCGCCGCGCTCGCCGCGGCGGCCGCGGTCGTGTTCGTCATCTCCCGCCAGCTGCTGCGCTCGCTGAAGGTCCTGCGCCGCAGCGCGCTGGACGTCGCGGAGAAGGACCTGCCCGAGGCGGTCCGCAACATCCAGGAGGGCCGCGCGCAGAGCGTCGAGGTCGAACCGGTGCCGGTCCAGGTGCAGGACGAGGTCGGCGAGGTCGCGCGGGCGTTCGAGAAGGTGCACAGCCAGGCGCTGAAGCTGGCGACCGAACAGGCCGCCATGCGCGCCGGCTACTCCAGCGTGTTCGTCAACCTGTCGCGCCGCAGCCAGAGCCTCGTGCAGCGGCAGCTGCAGCTGATCGAGCGGCTGGAGCGCGACGAGGAGGACGCGGACCAGCTCGCCACGCTGTTCCAGCTCGACCACCTCGCCACCCGGATGCGGCGCAACAACGAGAACCTGATGGTCCTCTCCGGCGCCGAGCCGGGCCGCCGTTCCGGCCAGCCGGTCGCCACGCACGACGTGCTGCGTGCCGCGGTGTCGGAAATCGAGCAGTACCAACGGGTTTCGGTGCAGCACCCGCCCGCGGTGAAGATCGTCGGGTTCGCCGCGAGCGACGTCCAGCGCCTCATCGCGGAGCTGCTGGACAACGCGACCGCGTTCTCCGCGCCGGAAACGCAGGTGACGGTCGCGACGCGGCTCGCCGAGGACGGTTCGCTCAACGTCGACATCCTCGACAAGGGCATCGGCATGAACGAGTACGAGGTGGTGGAGGCCAACGGCCGGCTCACCGACTCGGGCTCGGTCGACCTCGCGACCTCGCGCCGGATGGGCCTGTTCGTGGTCGGCCGCCTCGCCGGCCGCCACCGCATCGGCGTTTCGCTGCACGGCGGCAAGGACATCGTCGGCGTGCGGGCCACCGTGGTGGTGCCGCCGGAGCTGGTGATGACCGGGCTGGCCACGACGCCGGGCGACCGGTCGGAGCCCGGCCAGCTGCCCGGTCCCAAGGCGAGCCTCGCCGCCCCGCCCGTCGCGCCGGGCGGCCTGCCCCGCCGGCAGCGCCCGGCCTCCAACGGGTCGGCCGTGCCGGGTCTCGTTCCGCACCAGGGCAGCAACTCCGAGGAAACCCAGCGCTGGCCGTCGGCAGGCGACCTCGCCGGTTTCTCCGGGGACAAGGTCGCGCGTCCGCCGTCCGACCTCGAGGTGTCCGGAACCGCGCTGTTCAGCCCGATCCCGCGCGACGACGACACGCCCGCCCCGCCGCCGCCCGCGCCGAAGCTTCCGCAGATCGTCGACGTCCCGCCGCCGCGTCCGGAGCCCGAACCGGAACCGGCCGCGGAAAGCCGCGACCAGCGCGACGGCGAACTGCCCTCGGGCAAGGACCTGTTCTCCGCGGCCAACGCGACGACGCTGAGCGACTGGTGGAACCAGGCCGCGCAGCAGGTGCCGGAGGTCCCGCCGCCGTCCGCGGCGGAGACGACGATCGAGAACACGCCGATCTTCGACGAGATGCTGTCGGCGTGGTTCCGTTCGCCCGCGCAGCCGCCGTCCGCGTCCGCTCCGGCCGCGTCCGGCAAGGCCGCCGCGGAGCCGGAGGCGGACCAGGACCAGCAGCGCAACTGGGATTTCGCGAGCGACGAGAACTGGCGGACGGTCCAGGCGCTGTCCCAGGTGGAGCCGACCGCGTTCACGAAGTCGGGCCTTCCCCGGCGCCGCCGCGGCGAACAGCTCATGCCGGGCAGCGCCACGCCGGAACCGGCGGTCCCCGCGGCCGAAACGCAGGGAAGCGACCTCCCGGTCCGCGACCCGGCGGACGTGCGGGGACGGCTGAACAGCTTCCAGCGCGGCGTCACGCGCGGACGGCAGGAAGTCCGCGGCACCGCGCCGGAAACCACCGGCGCCGCAGCGGATTCCGCCGCTGCGGACGCTTCGAATGCCACGACGTCGCCGGAGCGGGCTCGCGCCCACGACGCGGCGATCCGGCGGCGGCAGACGGTCGCCGGCGCGTTCGGCGTTCCCGCGGACCAGAACCGTCCGGACGCGACGACTCAGTCCGGTTCCGGTGCGAAGGACGCGCCCGCCGGGTTCGGCGAACGGCCCGCGGACGCGGACTCGTCGAACGAGACGGCACCCGTGCAGGCCGTGCCCCCGGCGTTCGACCCGGACGGCGGCTGGCCGCGCCAGGAGCCCGCCGCGCGCACGGAACTGCCCGCGCCGCAACCGAACCGCACCGTCCGGCCGGAGAAGCCGGACAGCCTGCCGACCCGCCGCAAGGGCGCGAGCAGTCTCCCGCCCGCCCCGCCGACCGCCGACCCGAACCAGGTCCCGGCGGCCGTGGCCGGGCTCGAGGCCGCGGTCGCCGGCACCGGGCAGACCGCCGCCGACCAGGTTTCCGCGAACGGCCAGACCGCGACGCCGGAGAAGGCGGACAGCCCGGCTTCCGCGAACGGACAGGCATCTGCTCCGGCCGCGGCGCAGGAGACCTCCTTGTGGGGCAAGCCCGCCGAGAACCCGGGCCCGGCTTCGCCGCTGACGACGTGGCGAGCCGCGCAGGCTCCGGCCGCCGCGCCGGGTCAGCAGGCCGAGAATGCGGAGCAGTCCGGCACGACGGCGGACCAGACCCCGGCGGCTTCGGCTTCGGCGCAGGGACTGGGCCAGACCCGGACGCCCGGCCAGAACCTCCCGGCCCAGTCCGGAACCCCGGCGCAGACCGGGTTGTGGGGTCAGCCGCTGGTGCCGGGACAGGCTCCGTCGCGGGAGTCCTCCGCCGGACCGGACGCCCAGCCGCCAGCCGGTTCGGACGGTTCGGCGAGCCCCTCCACGACTCCTGCCGAAACCACCACCGAGTGGAACTTCGGTTCCGACGAGGGGTGGCGGACCGTCCAGTCGGTGTCCCAGTCGACACCCGCCTCGTTCACTTCGGCAGGATTGCCTCGGCGCCGCCGAGGCGAACAGCTTCTTCCCGGCAGCGCACCGCCGCCCGCCGGGTCGGCGAGCCCCCGTCCGTCCCGCGATGCGCACGACGTGCGCGGTCGCCTGAGCAGTTTCCAGCAGGGGATCCAGCGCGGCAGGCACCGCACCGCGCAGGCCGCTGAGAAGAACCACGAAACATTGGAGGGTGAATGACCTCGCCGAATGCGGCCCAGCCGCAGCAGAACCAGTTCGGCTGGCTGGTGAACGACTTCGCCGACCGCGTCCCGGGCGTCGCGCACGCGGTCGTCGTGTCGGCCGACGGTCTCCTGCTGACGGCCTCCAACCGGCTGCCGCTCGACCGCGCCGACCAGCTCGCCGCCGTGGCGTCCGGGCTCGTCAGCCTGACCCAGGGCGCCGCCCGCTGTTTCGAGGCGGGCGCGGTGCGCGAGACCGTGGTCGAGATGGAACTCGGCATCATGGTGCTGATGTCCATCAGCGACGGCTCCTGCCTGGCGATCCTCGCCGCGCCCAACTGCGACATCGGGCAGGTCGCCTACGAGATGACGATGCTCGTCGACCGCGTCGGCCAGATCCTGACCCCGGAGCTGCGCGCGCAGCTGCAGGGCGCCGGGGGCTCGCTGATCGGCGAACCGGTGGGATGATGGCGCGATGAGCCAGGGGTCCGGATTGTTCGGCGAAGAGCCCGGTACCGGCGGCGAACCCCCGCGCGGGGAGGAGCCCGCCGCCGGGGACGACGGCACGTTCGCCGACGTCCTCAACGGGTTCAGCCTGGATTCGGGCCGCTCGCGCAGAAAACGGAAGAAGAGCGGCAAAGAAAAGAAGGAATCCCAGTCCCCAGCGCCGCCCGCCGCGGGAGCGCACGCGGCAGCGGACCCGCCGGCGGCACCCGTGCCGCCGGCCGACCAAGGAGATGGTGTGACCTCTCTCGTCTCTCCACCGGGCAGTACGGACTCCGACGGCCCCAGACCAGGCGGGCTCTTCGACCCGGGGCCGCCGAGCGGCGAGTTCTCGATGCCGTCGGCGATCGTCCGGCCCGAGCGCCACGATCGGGTGGACCCGGCCGAGGAGACGTCGATCGTGCGCCCGTACGCTCTCACCGGCGGGCGCACCCGGGCGAACTACGCGCTCGAACTGGAGACTCTGATCTCCACCAAAGACCATGTCGCCGCGGGGGGCTTCCCCCAGGCGGCGGCGGAGCAGATCGAGAGCATCTCGATCATGGAGGCGTGCCGGACCCCGCGTTCGGTGGCGGAGATCGCCGCGGAGCTGTCCGTGCCCCTGGGGGTGGCGAGGGTGCTGATCAGCGACGCGGCCGACGCCGGCCTCGTCACCGTGCACCGGACGATCTCGGGCCAGGACGGCGCCGAAGCACACTTGATGTTGATGGAAAGGGTTTTGAGTGGACTCCGTCGGCTTTAAGGCACCGCGGGAAACCGCGCCCCCGACCATGACATCGGCGAAGATCGTGGTGGCGGGCGGCTTCGGGGCGGGCAAGACGACCTTCGTGGGCTCGGTGTCGGAAATCGTTCCGCTCACCACCGAGGCGATGATGACCGACGCCAGCCGCGGCATCGACAACCTCGACCAGACCCCGTACAAGACGACCACCACGGTCGCCATGGACTTCGGCCGCGTCTCGCTCGACGCGGACCTGATCCTCTACCTGTTCGGCACGCCCGGCCAGCAGCGGTTCTGGTTCATGTGGGACGACCTGGTGCGCGGCGCCATCGGAGCGGTCGTGCTCGCCGACACCCGGCGGCTCGCGGACTCGTTCGCGCCGATCGACTTCTTCGAGGACCGCGGCCTGCCGTACATCGTCGGCGTGAACACCTTCGACGGCGTGCTGGAACACGACATCAATGATGTGCGCGAGGCGCTGTCGATCGATTCGAGCATTCCGATCGTCCGCTGCGACGCCCGGGAGCGGGAATCGACGAAGCAGACGCTGATCACGCTGGTCGAGTACGCGATGCGGCAGTGGATCGCGTTGCGCGCTGCGAAAGCCCACTGAAATTTTGGCGTCGGCTCCGCCGCCGCGGCGGGATCGCATTTAAGTCGGCGTGTGGAGGGGCAGTGCGCCCGGTCTGGGGGGCCGTGCACACTGCCCCTCCACACGCCGACGCGATCCCGCGTTGTGGTCGGTTCGGGAGTCAGAGCTTCGTGCGGTAGCGGAGCAGGACGACCGCGTTGTCGAAGGTGCGGGTTTCCCGCAGATCCAGGTTTGTGCGGTCGGCGCCTTCGGCGAAGGGGCGTTTGTCTCCGCCCAGGACTACCGGGTGGACGCAGATCAGGTACTCGTCGATGAGCCCGCGGCGGCCGAGTTCGGCGGCCAGGCGTAGCCGCCCATCAGGACGAGGTCGCCGTCCGCGGCTGCCTTGTGTGCGGCGACTTCTTCGGCCAGGTCGCCGCCGGCGATGCGGGTGTTCCAGTCCGCCGAGGTCAGGGTGCGGGAGAAGACCAATTTGGGCTTCTTCCGCCACAGCGGGGCATAGGCCAGGTCGTGCGGATGGTCCGAAATGGACTCCGCGACGGGCCAGTAGCTCGCCATCATTTCCCATACGCGGCGGCCGTAGGCGAACATCGCGGCGCGCTCGGAGAGTTCGTTCGAGTAGTCCGAGAGTTCCGGTCCCATGAGCGGCCAGTCGAACTCTCCGGCGGGGCCTTCGACGCAGCCGTCCAGCGACGTGTGGACGAGGTAGACCAGGTCGGCCATGGCGGGCTCGCTTCCTTGGCGGGAATGGGTCGCCAAGGGGTCGGAGCCGCCGCGGCCGGCCGGACATCTCGCGCGAGGAAAGTTTCAGTACTCGTCGTGCCGCCGCCACCAGCTGCTGGGCGCGTCGGTGCCGCGGGACTCCTCTTCCCACGCCTCCTGCCGTCCGAACGGGGTGACGTCCAGGTACCGCAGGGTGGAGACGAACTGGTCGCCGCCGCGGCCGGAGGTGAAGTAGGTGCGGTAGACGTCGTCCCCGTCGCGGAGGAACACGCTCACCCCGAAACCGCCGCCGACTCCGCAGTCCGCGGGGAAATCCGTGCCCGCGGCGGAAACCCACGGAAGCGTCCAACCCATCCTGGCCCAGTACCGCTCGATCTCCGGCGGCGTCGCGGGCGCGACGATTTTCAGCGTGACGTCGCGGGCGTGCAAGTGGGCGGGATGGCCCATGGAGTCCACGAACAGCGAGCAGCCCGGGCAGCCCGCTTCGTTTCCGGGGCCGAGCATCATGTGGTAGACGATCAGCTGGCGGCGGCCTTCGAAAAGGTCCAGGAGGGTGCGCGGGCCGTCCGGGCCGGTGAATGCGTACTGTTTCGCGAAGCGGACCATGGGCATCCGGCGGCGTTCCGCGGCCAGCCGGTCGCCCGCGCGCGTGTGTTCTTTTTCCTTGCGCAGCAAGTCTTCCCGGGCGCTTTCCCATTCCTCGGGCGAGACGACGCGGGGGAGTGCGGCGGTCATTTCATGTCCTCCAGGATGCGGTCGAGATCTTCGAAACCGGACTGCCAGCCGTCGCTGTGTCCGTCGCGTTCGGCTTCATTCGGGAACGGGGCTTGGTGGAACGTCATCGAGGTTTTGCCTGCCAATTCGGCGAAATCGATGGTGACGAGCGTTTCGCCGACTTCGTCCTCCGGGTGCTGCCAGCGGAAGGTGAACACGAGCCGGGACGGCGCCGAGACCTCGCGGTAGACGCCGGACGCCTGGCGGTCGACGCCCTGTTCGGTGCTGGTGATCCGGCTGTGCCAGGTACCGCCGGGACGCGGGTCGGTGCTGGTCTCGGACGCGACGAAGCCGTGCGGGCCGAACCAGCTCGCGAGGTGCGCCGGGTCGGTCCAGGCCCGGAACACCAGCTCCCGGGGCGCGTCGAAGACCCGCACGATGGTCAGCTCGCTCATTCAGTCCCCTCCCGCAACTGCCGCAGGTGCTCGTCCAGCCGGTCGAATCCGGACTCCCAGAACCGCCGGTACTCCGCGACCCATCCGGCCACCTCGGCCAGCGGCCCCGCTTCCAGCCGGCAGGGTCGCCATTGCTTGGTGCGGCCCCGGCTGATCAGGCCCGCCTGCTCCAGCACTTTCAGGTGCTTCGACACCGCCTGCAGGCTCACCTCGAAGGGCTCGGCCAGCTCGTTGACGGTGGCCTCGCCCTCGGTCAGGCGGGCGAGGATCGCGCGCCGGGTCGGGTCCGCCAGCGCGGCGAAAGTGGTGCTCAGCTGGTCCGTCGGCATCGGTGCTCAATCACTTGGTTAATTAACTGACAGGTTGAATATAGCCTGGATGTCAACCCTTGAGAGCCGGGTCACTTTCGGCTCGGGTTTCCAATAGTAGGAAGTCCTAGTAAATTGGGAGGATGAGCGGCAGCGACCTGTACCGTCCCGCGAACCCGGTCCGGTTCGTCACGGCATCCAGCTTGTTCGACGGCCACGACGCCTCGATCAACATCATGCGGCGGATCCTGCAGTCCCAGGGCGCGGAAGTCGTCCACCTCGGCCACAACCGGTCGGTCGACGAGGTGGCCACGGCGGCGATCGCCGAGGACGTCCAGGGCGTCGCCATCTCCGCCTACCAAGGCGGGCACGTCGAGTACTTCAGCTACCTCGTCGAGCTGCTGAACGAGCGCGGCGCGGGGCACATCAAGGTGTTCGGCGGCGGCGGTGGCGTCATCGTGCGCGAGGAGATCGACCTGCTGCATTCGCGCGGCGTGGCGCGGATCTTCTCGCCGGAAGACGGCTACGAGATGGGCCTGCCGGGCATGATCAACATGATGATCAAGGCCTGCGACAGCGACCTGTCCGCGCAGCCGCCCGCCTCGGTCGACAAGCTGCTGTCCGGCGAGGTGCCGGCGCTCGCGCGGGTGATCACCCAGCTGCAGCGCGAGAACCTGCCGGAAGACTGGCTCACGGCGATCGCCGAGGCGGCCGGGCAGCGGCAGGTGCCGGTCCTCGGCATCACCGGCACCGGCGGTTCCGGCAAGTCCTCGCTGACCGACGAGCTGATCCGCCGGTTCCGGCTCGACCAGGAAGACAAGCTGCGCATCGCCGTGCTCGCGGTGGACCCGTCGCGGCGCAAGGGCGGCGGCGCGCTGCTCGGCGACCGCATCCGGATGAACTGCCTCGACGGTTCCCCGGTGTACTTCCGTTCGCTCGCCACCCGCACCACCAGCGGCGAGATCCCGGTGGGCCTCAAGGAATCGATCCTGGCCTGCAAGGCGGCCGGATTCGACCTGGTGATCGTGGAGACGCCGGGCATCGGGCAGGGCGACGCGGGCATCGTCGACTACGTGGACGAGTCGCTGTACGTG
Organism: Streptomyces sp. AA4; assembly: GCF_000158875.1. NCBI lineage: Bacteria > Bacillati > Actinomycetota > Actinomycetes > Kitasatosporales > Streptomycetaceae > Streptomyces > Streptomyces sp. AA4. The sequence goes on from NZ_GG657746.1 coordinate 2,154,226, forward strand.
ATGACGCCGGAGTTCGGCGCCGCGTCGCAGCTGGAGAAGATCGACATGCTCGATTTCGCCGACGTGGTCGCGATCAACAAATTCGAGCGCCGCGGCGCCGAGGACGCGCGGCGCGACGTCGCGCGTCAGCTGGTGCGCAACCGCGAGGCGTTCGGCTCGGCGCCGGAGGACATGCCGGTGTACGGCACGAGCGCGGCGAAGTTCAACGACGACGGCGTGACCGCGCTGTACCAGCACCTGCGGGACCTGCTCGCCGACCGCGGGCTGTCGGTGTCGGCCGGTACGCTGCCGAAGGTTTCGGGCAAGGTCTCGACGGACGCCAGCACGATCATCCCGGGCAACCGGGCGCGCTACCTCGCGGAGATTTCCGAGACGGTGCGCGGATACCACGAGCAGACCGAGAAGCAGGTCGCCGCGGTCCGCAAGCGCGAGCACCTGGCCGCGGCCAAGGCCGCGCTGTCCGAAGCGGACGCCAGCACCGACGCGCTGGACGGCTTGCTCGCCGCCGCGGAGTCCGATGTGGACGGCGAATCGACCAAGCTCCTCGAACGCTTCCGGGTGCTCGCCGAGGAATACCGGCAGGACGAGCTGGTCGTGAAGATCCGGGACAAGGAGCTGCACACCCAGCTGTGGCGGGAAACGCTGTCCGGCAACCGGATCCCGCGCGTCGCGCTGCCGCGCTACACCGAGTCCGGCGAGCTGCTTTCCTTCCTGCGCCGGGAAAACCTGCCCGGCTACTTCCCCTACACGGCGGGCGTGTTCCCGTTCAAGCGCGAGGGCGAGGACCCGGCGCGGATGTTCGCCGGCGAGGGCGACGCGTTCCGCACCAACCGCCGGTTCAAGCTGCTGTCGGCCGATTCCGAGGCCAAGCGGCTGTCGACGGCGTTCGACTCGGTCACGCTCTACGGCCACGACCCGGACACCCGCCCGGACATCTACGGCAAGGTCGGCACCTCCGGCGTGTCCATCGCGACGCTGGACGACATGAAGGCGCTTTACGACGGTTTCGACCTGACCGCGCCGAACACCTCGGTGTCGATGACGATCAACGGTCCCGCGCCGACGATCCTCGCGTTCTTCCTGAACACCGCGATCGACCAGAAGTTCGCCGCGTTCCGCGAGGAGCACGGCCGCGAGCCCTCCGAGACCGAAGCGGCGGAGCTGCGGGAATGGGCGCTGAAGAACGTCCGCGGCACCGTGCAGGCGGACATCCTGAAGGAAGACCAGGGGCAGAACACCTGCATCTTCTCCACCGAGTTCAGCCTCCGGATGATGGCCGACATCCAGGAGTGGTTCATCCAGCACGGGGTGCGCAACTTCTACTCGGTGTCGATTTCCGGCTACCACATCGCCGAGGCCGGGGCGAACCCGATCTCGCAGCTGGCCTTCACGCTCGCCAACGGGTTCACCTACGTCGAGTCGTACCTGGCGCGCGGCATGGACATCGACGATTTCGCGCCGAACCTGTCGTTCTTCTTCTCCAACGGGATGGACGCGGAGTACTCGGTGCTCGGCCGGGTCGCGCGGCGGATCTGGGCCGTGGCGATGCGCGAGCGCTACGGCGCGAACGACCGGTCGCAGAAGCTCAAGTACCACGTGCAGACCTCCGGCCGGTCGCTGCACGCGCAGGAGATGAGCTTCAACGACATCCGCACCACGCTGCAGGCGCTGTGCGCGCTGTACGACAACGCGAACTCCTTGCACACCAACGCGTTCGACGAGGCGATCACCACGCCTTCGGAGTCCTCGGTGCGCCGTGCGATGGCCATCCAGATGATCATCAACAAGGAGTGGGGCCTGTCGAAGAACGAGAACCCGCTGCAGGGCTCGTTCGTCATCGACGAGCTGACCGACCTGGTCGAGGAGGCCGTGCTCACCGAGTTCGACCGGATCTCCGAACGCGGCGGTGTGCTCGGCGCGATGGAGACCGGCTACCAGCGCGGCCGGATCCAGGACGAATCGCTGCTGTACGAGCGCAAGAAGCACGACGGCTCGCTGCCGATCATCGGCGTCAACACCTTCCGCAACCCGAAGGCGGGGGAGGACGACGTCGAGGTGGAGCTGGCCCGCGCGACCGAGGACGAGAAGCAGTCCCAGCTGCGCCGGCTGGCCGAGTTCCAGCAGGGGCACCGCGAGGAGGCCCAGCAGGCGCTCAAGGCGCTGCGCGAGGCGGCCACCCGCGGCGGCAACCTGTTCGACGTGCTGATGGATGCCGCGCGGGTGTGCTCGCTCGGTCAGATCACCGAGGCGTTCTTCGAGGTGGGCGGCCAGTACCGGCGCAACGTCTGACCGGTCAGTCCCGGGTGGCGGCCAGCCGCCATACCGGGGCGAGGACCCGGCCCTGCTCGTCGACGTCCAGCGTGTCGAGCGCGGTCGGGTCCGGCGGTTCGCCCTCCGAGACGGCGGCGACCGCGGCGATCAAGCCCTCGCGGCTCATCGCGGTGGTGTAGACGGCCGGTTCGAGCGCGGTGATCGTCCAGCCGTTGCCGACCGTTTCGCGCAGATTCTGCTCGGTGATTCGGTACGGGATGGGGAAGTTCTCCGGTACCGCGTCGGAGAAGCAGAAGATGTTCAGCTGTGCGCCGGGCTTGGTCGCGCGCCCGAGCGCCGCCACGTACGCGTGTCGTTCTTCTTCGTCGAGACAGTGGTAAAGCGCACTGTCGAGGACTGCGTCGAAGCGGCCTTCGTACCCTTCGAGCCGGGTTGCGTCGGCCTGGGCGAAAGTGACGTCCAGGCCGCGCTTCGCGGCGGTTTCGCGGGCTCGCGCGAGCGCGGTCGGCGCACCGTCGAGACCGGTCACGCGGTGTCCGCGAGACGCGAGGTACATCGCGTTTTCGCCGAGACCGCAACCGATGTCGAGCACTTCGCCGTGGAAACCGCCGTCCGCTTCGAGGGCGACCACCGCAGGTTGCGGGCCGGCGATGTCCCACGGGATTTTCTCCCCGATCGGGGTCTTGCCTTGGTACATCTCCTCGAAGTCGACGTCCGTCACGTCCATCCGGAGCCTCCTATTCAACGGGTGATGATTTAACGCTAGCGGACCGGACCGGTGATCTGTCAACAGCCCGGGGGAATACCTGCCCGGCCCGCGGAGTAGAAGGAGGCATGGATTTCGGGATCTCGACGTTCGTGACCGACGAAGGCATCCGGCCCGACGTGCTGGGCGAGGCGGCGGAGGAGCGCGGATTCGCGTCGCTCTTCCTCGCCGAGCATTCGCACATCCCGGCGAGCCGCGAAACGCCGTACCCCAGCGGGGGCGAGCTGCCGCGGGTCTACTACCGCACGCTCGACCCGTTCGTGGCGCTGACCGCGGCCGCGGTGAACACCTCGAACCTGGTGCTGGGCACCGGCGTCGTGCTGCTGATCCAGCGCGACGTCATCCACACCGCGAAGGAGGCGGCCTCTCTCGACCTGGTGTCGCGCGGACGGTTCGCCTTCGGCGTCGGGGCGGGCTGGAACCGGGAGGAAATGGTCAACCACGGCACCGATCCGAAGACCCGCGGCGCGCTGCTGAACGAGCAGATCCGGGCGCTGAAGGAGATCTGGACGCAGGAGCAGGCCGAGTTCCACGGCGAGCACCTCGACTTCGACCCGATCTTCGCGTGGCCGAAGCCGGTGCAGACGCCGCATCCGCCGATCTACGTCGGCGGCGCGAGCCCCGCGGCGCTGAAGCGGCTGATCGAATACGGCGACGGCTGGATCCCGAACCCCGCGGTGTCGCCGGACGACGTGCGCCGCGTGCGCCAGCAGCTCGCCGACGCGGGACGCGGGGACATGCCGTCTCAGCTCTTCGGCGGACCCGCCGACGCGGACGCGATCAAGCAGTACGCCGACGCCGGGCTGGACCACTACGGGTTCATGCTGCCGACGCTGCCGGAGGCGGAAACGCTGGCGCTGCTGGACGAATACGCCCGTCTCGCCGCCGCTTTCCGCGCTGAATAGCGTGCCGTGAAGGACTCCTTGAGGGAATCTGATTCCCTCAAGGAGTCCTTCACGGACGTTCAGCGCGGCAGGCCGAGCACGCGTTCCGCGGCGGCGGACAGCAGGACCTGGGTGGTGCCGCCCGCGATCGACAGGCAGCGGGTGAGCAGGAACTCTTGTGCGGCTTGGGTTTCCGCGACCAGTTCCGGGGCGAGTTCGAGCGCGAACTCGGCCGTTTCCTGCCGATGCCGCACGCCGAGCAGCTTCGCCACCGACGATTCCGCGCCCGGTCCGAGGCCGTCCAGCCGCCGCAGCGTCGCGCGCAGGTCGAGCACCGAACACGCGCTGCCCTGCCCGATCAACGTGCCGAGCCGGTCGCGGTCCACGTCCCCGGGCGCGGATTCCAGCAGGGCCTCCACGTTCTCGCCCACCGCGGAACCGCGGCCCAGCGCGACGCGTTCGTTCGCCAGCGTCGTGCGCGCGAGCTTCCAGCCCGCGCCGGGTTCGCCGACGACATCGGCGTCCGGCACGAACACGTCGTCCAGGAAGACCTCGTTGAACACGCTCCGGCCGGTGATCTCGCGCAGCGGTCGCGTGGTGATTCCGTCGGCGCGCATGTCGACCAGGAAGTACGTGATTCCCTTGTGCTTCGGCACGTCCGGGTCGGTGCGGGCGAGGCAGATCGCCCAGTCCGCCTCGTGGGCGAGCGACGTCCACACCTTCTGCCCGGTCAGCCGCCAGCCGCCGTCCGTCCGGCGCGCCACGGTGCGCAGCGACGCGAGGTCCGAGCCGGCGCCGGGCTCGCTGAACAGCTGACACCACGTCACCTCGCCGCGCAGGGTCGGCTTGGCGAAGCGTTCGCGCTGGTCGTCGGTGCCGTGCGCGAGGATCGTCGGTACTGCCCAGCCACCGATCACCAGGTCCGGCCGGCGGATGTCCGCCGCGGTCAATGCGGCGTCGATGCGCAGCTGGGTGGCCGCGTCCGCGCCCAGACCGTACGGCTGGGGCCAGTGCGGGGCGAGCAAACCCGAGTCCGCGAGCGCGGTCCGGCGCTTTTCTTCCGGCTGCGCGGCGATTTCCGCGACCAGCCGGGTCACCTCGGCATCCTCGCCGACGTTCACCCCGAGCGTCCGCCGTTTCCCGGCCAACGCGAGGTCTGCGGCCCGCTTCCGCCATCGCTGCGAACCGCCGAGCCACTGCCGCAACGCCAACGCGCGCCGCAGGTACAGGTGCGCCTCGTGCTCCCAGGTGAACCCGATTCCGCCGAGTACCTGAATGCAGTCCTTCGCGTTCTCGACCGCAGCATCCAACGCCACTGCCGCAGCGCTCGCGACGGCCAGCGGATCGCTGACTGACGAAGCTGCGTCCCATGCCAGCGCCTCGGCCGCTTCGGTGCGGCACAACATCTCCGCGCAGAGGTGCTTCACCGCCTGGAAAGCGCCGATGACCTGGCCGAATTGCTCCCGGACCTTGGCGTACTCGACGGCCGTCGTCAGGCACCAACGCGCCACACCCGCCGCTTCCGCGACCGCGAGCGTCGCCGCGAGGTCGCGGACGTCCGGCAGGTCCAGCACTTCTCCGCGGGCGTCGGCCTTGACGCGCCCGAGCGACCGGGAAAAGTCGAAGGGAGCCAACGGTTCCACCGCTGTTCCAGGCGGAACCAGGACGTACCGGTCGCCGCGCGGCACGAGCAACCACGACTCGGCGTCCGCACCGGGCACGGTCGCCGATTCTTCCAACTGCACCGCGACCTGTGCGGTCCCGTCGGCGATCTCGGCGGCGAGTTCCTTCGCGTGCTCCGCGAGCAGCAACCCGGCCAGTGCGGTGCTCAGCAACGGCCCCGGCACCAGCGCCTCCGCAGCGGCGGCGAGCCCGGCCGCGAGATCCGCGACCGTCCCGTCCGCGCCGTTCACCGACGCGGGCAGCGCGATGCCAGTGAGGCCGAGCGCGGCAAACCCGTCCGGCAGACTGGCGCCAGTGGGTTCGGCCGAGCGCACAGCGGCGATCGGATCGTGTGCCGCCGCCCAGGCCTGCACGGCGGCAGCGAGCGCGGTTTGTTCCTCGGTGAGCGCGACCGGCATCGGTCTCCTCCTCGCGGGGTACGGAGCTACTGGCGAGTGTAGAACGTGTTATAGTTTTTCCGCCAGGCGGTCGCGAGTTGAACCTTTCTCCAGGGCAGGTACGCTTACCCGGAAACTGGAACGAGTTCCGCAAGGCAGAGGGGATTGGCGATGCCGGGGAAGGCGAAGACGCCGGCGGCGAAAACGCGGGCGAACGGCCTCGGCGCGATGGGCGAGGAACTGGGCTCCGCGGCCCAGCGGGACCGCCGCCGCCGCATCATCGACGCGACGCTGGCCCTGGCCTCGAAGGGCGGCTACGACGCGGTGCAGATGCGCGCGGTCGCGGAGAAGGCCGACGTCGCGCTGGGCACGCTGTACCGGTATTTCCCGTCGAAGATCCACCTGCTCGTGTCGGGTCTGGCACAGCAGTTCGAGGCCGCGCACGAGAAAATCCAGCGCAGCGCGATCCCCGGAGAAACCCCCGCCGAGCGGCTGATGTTCGTCCTGGGCCGCAACACCCGCCTGATGCAGCGCGACCCGCATTTGACAGAGGCGATGGTGCGCGCGTTCATGTTCGCCGACACGTCCGCGGCCGCCGAGGTCGAACTGGTCGGCCGCCTGATGGAGGACATGTTCGCGAGCGCGATGGGCATCGAGGACCCGACGGAGTCGGACCGCGACATCTTCCACGTGGTGGCGGATGTGTGGATGGCGAACCTGGTCGCCTGGGTGACCCGCCGCGCCTCCGCCGCAGACGTGGCGAGCCGCCTGGAACTCTCCGTTCACCTGCTCCTGGACAAGTAGCCCAGTACGTGAGGGGAACCCTCACGCACTCAGAGTCCCTCTGAACTGCGCCCCGGAAGTTGGACTGGGAATCCAGTTCCAGCTGTCCGGGGAGTGGTTCGTTGCATCCACGCAGTTCGTTGTCTGAGTGGCAGCGGGCGTCCGCTGTTGCGTTGTTCGAGGACGGGTATGGCGCGAAGGCCGTGGCGTCCCGGTTGGGGGTGTCGGCGGGTGCCGTGCGACGCTTGCGTGATCGTTGGAGGCTGCGGAGCGCGGGAGCGCTGATGGACAAGCCAGGCAGGCGGTCGTTCGCGTTCGAGTTCAAGCTGGAGGTCGTGCGCCGGTATGTCGGCGGCGAGGCGACCGCGGCCGAGCTGGCGCGCGAGCACGGGCTGTCCTCGCCCAAACTCGTGGAGAACTGGGCGCGGGCGTATCGGCGCGAGGGAGAGGACGCGTTGCGGCCCAAGCCGAAAGGCCGTCCGCCCGGTGTCGCGGACTCGCCGGGTCCCGGCGAGCTGGAGCGGTTGCGGGCGGAGAACCTGCGGCTGTCGGCGGAGAACGCCTACCTAAAAAAATTGCGGGCCTTGAGGGAGCAGGGGCGAGGGTGAAAACCCAGGCCGTCGCCGCCCTCAAGGCCGACTATCCGCTGCCGGTGCTGCTGGCGGTCGCGGGCCTGGCCCGGTCGACGTTCTTCCACCACCAGGCCCGGCCCGACCGGCCCGACCCGCACGCCGGGCTCAAGGCCGCGATCGCCGAGGCGTTCGAGGCCGCCCGCGGCCGCTACGGGCACCGGCGGATCCACACGGTCCTGGCCCGCGCCGGCTGGCGGGTGGCGAAGAAAACCGTGCTCGCGCTGATGAACGCCCTCGGCCTGGTCTGCCAGGTCCGGCGGCCGCGCCGGCGCCGGTCCTGGCCCGGCCGGCCCGGCACGGCCGCCGAGAACCTGCTCAACCGCGAGTTCGGCGCCGAGGCCCCGGACACCAAATGGGTCACCGACGTGACCGAGTTCCGCATCGGCGACCGCAAGGTCTACCTCTCGCCCGTGATCGACCTGTTCGACCGGTCCGTGATCGCCTACGCCTGCGGGCCGTCCCCGACGCTGGAGCTGACGAACTCCTCGCTGCGCGCCGCGATCGCGACCCTGCCCGCCGGAGCCCGCCCGCTGGTGCACTCCGACCAGGGCTTCCAGTACCGGCACGCCTCCTGGCGCTCCCTGCTCGCCGACGCCGGCCTGACCCAGTCGATGTCCCGGCGAGCCACCTGCCTGGACAACGCCGTCGCCGAGAACTTCTTCGGCCACCTCAAAGAAGAACTCTTCCACCACACCAAGTTCGACACCGTCGACACGTTCATCACGGCACTGCACGACTACATCGACTGGTACAACACCACCCGCATCTCCACCACGCTCCAAGGCCTGAGCCCGGCCGAATACCGGGCCCAGACCCTCGCCGCCTAACCTCTACATAACCAGTCCAACTTCCGGGGCCCAGTTCACTCAGGGTTCCCCTCACGACCCACCCGCCGCCCCCGCCGCCCCGCCGCCCGGGATGCGCCCCAATGCCACATTGGGTGCGTCAGACGCACCGAACGCCACATTGGGTGCATCACATGCACCGAACGCCACATTGGGTGCGTCACATGCACCCAATGCCACATTGGGGCGCTACCCGCACGCCGCGCCCCCCACCGCAACCACTCACCTAAGCCGCGTAAAAACCGCCGCCGGTGCACTCAAGCAGCGTGGCACCCAGCCCTCCCCCAACCCCGATACGAAGCCGCCCTGCGGTCTGGGGGTGCTTGTCAAGGCATCTTTCCCGCCTTGACAAGCACCCCCAGACCGTCAGCACAATCAAACTTCGGGGTGCCCCACGCAACCAAGGCGCAGCAATGTCGCCGCCAGGCGACGAGCAGCGCCCACCAGGCCGAACAGCAAAACTGTCAGACCCACCAGTTACCGTGCGAAGGTGGAGTTCGACCAGACCACCCAAGCCACCTACCTCCCCTCCGACCCCCCGCGCGAGGGAACCCTGGCGCTATGGGGCGACGAGATCGAGGGAGACACCCCGATCCAGCTAGTCCTGCCCGGCGGCGGAAAATTCGCCCGCACCGAGGTGGTCGCCCGACTCGTCCCGCTCGCGAAAGCACTCCCGCGCCTCCTCGCAGTACCGGACGAAACGAGCCCGTCGCTGACAGCATGGTCGGCAGTGGTCAACGCCGGAGTGAACCTCCGTGGCACGCGGACGATTGCGCCCAGCCTCCACTCCGAGCGGACTGGCCACCTGGCGGGTAGGCCCCCTGGACGCAGCAGACGAAGAACTCCTGCGCGGACTAGCGGCCGCGCTGCCGCCCGAAGCACACGCGCTGCCGCTGTCCGGCGTGAAACGAATCCGCCTGCACTCACCGGAATCACTGGTCCGCGCGGTCTGGGACGCAGCGGCGGACGTGCTCGTGCGCAGTCCGGCAGCGGCAGTCGGATCCGGCGGGGCGGCGTTCGCGGAAGCGCAGCCGACGCTGCTGGACCCGGACGGCGCGGCCTGGCTCACCGAACTGGAAGCCCGTAGCCCGGACGGCGCGCAACTGCTGTTGCGGATCGAAGCGACCGACGAGGAATTCTCCGGAGCACTGGCCGTCCGTTCCACCCTCGAACCGAGTCTGGTGGTCGACGCGGCCACGCTGTGGGAAACGCGCCCGAGGCGGTTGTGCACCGGCTCGGCGACCAGGTGGAAACGCAGCTTCTGCTCGGCCTGCGGCGGGGTGCGCGCGCGTGGCCGCCGCTGGGCCGGATCCTGTCCGAACCGGCGCCCACCACGCTGCCGCTGTCCGACGACGAGGTGGTCGACCTGCTCGGCACCGGCGCGCGCGACCTGGGCGGCGCGGGCATCGAAGTCCTGTGGCCCAAGGATCTTTTCGCCGGGGAAGTGCGGGCGAAGGCGAGCGTCACGCAGGCTCCGGCGAGCGAATCCGGTCCCGCGTTTCCGCTCAACGGACTGCTGGAGTTCCGCTGGCGGCTCAGTCTCGGCGGCAGCGAACTCACCGACGAGGAAGTCGCGGCGCTCGCCGAAGCCAAACGTCCGCTGGTCCGGTTGCGCGGGCAGTGGGTGAAGCTCGATCCCGCTCTGCTGGCGCGGATGCGGGCCCGCCGGTCGCGGCTCACCGGGGCCGAAGCGCTGGCCGCGGCGCTCACTGGCGAACTGGAGGTCGACGGCGAACGCGTCGAGTTCGCCCCGCAACCGGCGTTGGCCGGGCTCGCCGAACGCCTGCGGGAACGGGAGCCCGCGCCGGTCGAGGAACCGGCGGGGCTCACCGCCACGCTGCGGCCGTATCAACGAGCCGGGCTGGGCTGGCTGATCGCGATGACCGAACTCGGTCTCGGTGCCTGTCTCGCCGACGATATGGGGCTGGGCAAGACAATCCAGCTCATCGCTCTGCATCTGCACCGGCGCGCGCAGGCCGCGGGGCCGACGCTCGTGCTGTGCCCGACGTCGTTGCTGGGCAACTGGGAACGCGAGTTCGGCAAGTTCGCGCCGGATGTGCCGGTGCGGCGATTCCACGGCGGCGGACGGCATCTCGACGATCTCGCGCCGGACGAGGTCGTGCTCGCCACGTACGGGGTGCTGCGCCGCGACCGGGAGCTGCTGTCCGAAGTGGACTGGGGCATGGTCGCCGCGGACGAGGCGCAGCACGTCAAGAACCCGTTGTCCGCCACGGCGAAGGAACTGCGGCAGGTGCCCGCGGCGGCGCGCGTGGCGCTCACCGGAACGCCGGTGGAGAACCGGCTCACCGAACTGTGGTCGCTGCTCGACTGGACCACGCCGGGGCTGCTCGGCCCGCTGGAGAAGTTCCGGCGCACCGTCGCGCGGCCGATCGAACGGGACCGGGACGAGACGGTCACCGGAAGGCTCGCCGCGACGGTCCGGCCGTTCCTGTTGCGCCGCCGCAAAACCGACCCGGACATCGCGCCGGAGCTGCCGCGGAAAACCGAGACCGACCGGTACGTCCCGCTCACCGCCGAGCAGACCACGCTGTACGAGGCGGTCGTCCGGGAGAACCTCGCGCAGATCCGGGAGGCGCAAGGGGTGCAGCGGCGCGGGCAGGTGCTGAAGCTGCTCACCGAACTCAAGCAGATCTGCAATCACCCGGCGCACTACCTCAAGGAAAGCGCCGGGGTGCTGAGCGGACGGTCCGGCAAGCTCGCCGCGTTCGAGGAACTGCTGGACGTCATCCTCGACGAGGGCGAGAGCGTGCTGGTGTTCAGCCAGTACGTGCGGCTGTGCCGGTTGCTGGAGCGGCGGCTCGCCGAACGCGGGCTGCCGACCGCGCTGCTGTCCGGCGAGGTCGGCCCGAAGCAGCGCGACGAGATGGTGGCCGCCTTCCAGTCCGGCGAGGTGCCGGTGTTCCTGCTGTCGCTCAAGGCGGGCGGCGTCGGGCTCAACCTCACTCAGGCCACGCACGTGATCCACTACGACCGGTGGTGGAACCCGGCGGTGGAGGACCAGGCCACCGACCGCGCGTACCGGATCGGGCAGGACCGGCCGGTGCAGGTGCACCGGCTGATCGCCGAAGGCACGCTGGAGGAACGGATCGCCGCGGTGCTGGAAACCAAGCGCGGGCTGGCCGACGCGGTCGTGGGCGCGGGCGAGGACTGGATCACCGAACTGTCCGACGACCAGCTCGCCGACCTGGTCCGGCTCGGGAGCGGATGATGCCGCCGCGGCGGACGTTCGGGAGCCGGTGGTGGGGCCGGGCGTGGGTGGAAGCGCTGGAGCAGCGCGCCAAACTGGACCCGAACCGGTTGCCGCGCGGGCGGACGTACGCGCGCAAGGGCGTCGTGGACCAGCTGGAGATCGGCGCGGGCGAGATCACCGCGTGGGTACGGGGAAGCCGCCCGGACCCGTACCGCGTCGCGATCCGGATGCGTGTGTTCAGCGAGTCGGAATGGGACAAGCTGCTCGACGTCGCGGGTCGCCGCCTCGGGCATGCCGCCGCCTTACTCGACGGAGAGTTGCCGGAGGAACTGGCCGTCCAGGCGCGCGAGGCCGGGGCCGATTTGCTGCCCGGACCCGGCGATCTGCGGCCGCGGTGTTCCTGTCCGGACAGCGCGAATCCGTGCAAACACGTGGCCGCGGTCTACTACCTGGTCGCCGACGAGGTCGATGCCGATCCGTTCGTGCTGTTCACCCTGCGCGGCCGAGGCCGGGACGAGGTTTTGGCTCAACTGCGCGAATTGCGGACTCCGAGCGCTCGCCAGGCTCGCCCTCCGGAAGTCGGCCTGACGCCGAAAAAAGCCTACTCGCGCCGGATCGCGCCGCTGCCGCCGTTGCCCGCCATTCCCGGAGAAGCCGGTCCGCCCGCCGTGCTCGACCTCGACCCGCCCGCCCGCTCCGGCCTGACGTCGGCCGGCCTCGCCGCGCTGGCCGCCGACGCCGCGTCGCTCGCGCTCGAGCTGCTGCACACCCGAGATGCGTTGGCGGACTTGACTTTCGCCGAGGACCTGGCCCGTCGCGCGGCCCGGCCGGGTGCGGACGTCTTCGGGCTGGCGGCCGCCGCCGAGGTCGCGCCGTCGGAGCTGATCGTGTCCGCGCAGGCGTGGCGGGAAGCGGGCCGCAGCGGGCTGGCGGCGCTGCGGGACGTGTGGAATCCCGGGCCCGGCCCGTTGGCGGCGGCGCGCGCGGAACTCGCGGAATTGGCGGGGGAGGTGAAGGTATGGCGCAACCGGGTGACAGCCGGGCCGGTGCAGTTGCGCTATGGAAGGGACCGCCGGTGGTACCGGTTCGTGCGGGTCGCGGGGCAGTGGTGGCCGGACGGACCGCCAGCCGAGCAGCCGGTCGATCTCGCCTACCCCGCGGAGGGCTGAAACGCTGACGCCCAGCGAAACGAGACGGACCGTCTCGTTTCGTGCTAGCGTGGGCGTCATGACGAGAACCTGGGTGATCACCGGAACGAGCCGCGGCCTCGGCCGTGCGCTGGCGCTTGCCGCGGCGGAAGCGGGCGATCGCGTGCTGGCGACCGTCCGGACGCCGGGGAGCGCGCCGGAACACCGGAACGTCGTCGAGCACGTGCTCGACGTGCGAAACCGGGCCGCCGCGCGGGAAACCGTGCGGCGGGCAGTGGCCGAGTTCGGACGGCTGGACGTGGTGGTGAACAACGCCGGTTACGGACTGGTCGGCATGGCCGAGGAGGTGGGCGAGGACGAAGCGCGGGACATCCTGGAGACGAACCTGCTGGGCGCGTTGTGGCTGACGCAGGCGGCGCTGCCCGTGCTGCGGGAGCAGCGGTCGGGCCACGTCGTGCAGATTTCGTCGGTCGGCGGCGCCGGTTCGGTGCCCGGATTCGGGCTGTACAGCGCGAGCAAATGGGGGCTGGAAGGGATGAGCGAGGCGATCGCGCAGGAGGTCGCGGAGTTCGGCGTGCGGGTGAGCATCGTCGAACCGGGCGGGATGGACACCGAATGGGCGACCGGCAGCATGCGGTTCGCCGCCCCGGACCCGGCGTACGACGGACTGCGCGAGCGGATGTTCGGCACGACGACCGTCCCGTGGCCGACCACCGGCACCGGCGGCGGCACCCCGCCCGCGGAGATCGCCGCGGAGATCCTGCAGCACGTGAACGACCCCGCCGACCAGCGGTTGCGCGTCCTGACCGGTGCCGACGCCCCGGCGATGGTCGCGACCGCGCTGTCCGGACGGCTGACGGATTACCGCAAGGACAAGCGTTTCGCCGACGCGGAGATCTGACGTGGCGCGCGCCAGCACCCGAGCCCGCGTGCACGCCGCGGTGCTCTCCCTCGCCGCCGAGTCCGGTTTCGGCGGCCTGACCATGGAGGGCATCGCGGCCCGCGCGGGCGCCGGAAAGCAAACGCTGTACCGCACGTGGTCGTCGCCCGCCGCGGTGCTGCTCGACGCGCTGCTGGAGCAGAGCCTCGACGCAACCGGCGAAGTCGCCATCCCCGACACCGGCGACCTGCGCGCTGACCTGGAAACCTTGGTGCGCGGCATGATCGCCGAACTGACCGATCCGGCGACCGACCGCCTGCTCCGCGCGGTGACCGCCGAACTGCAGACCGATCCGGCCATCGGCGCCGAGGTCCTGGACCGCCTGCTGGGCCCGCAGTTGCGCGCGCTCGCCGACCGCTTGGCCCGCGCCGAGATCGCCTGCCCGGACGACGGCGCGGAACTGTTGCTGGGCCCGGTTTTCCATCGCTGGCTGCTGCGCACCCGGCCGTTCCCGGAGGACTGGCCTGCCGCACATGTGGAGCGAGTCCTGCGCGCGGTCTCGTTCGGCTAGCTTTGCGCACGTGGCAAGACAGACCCCGCGCTCTGCCGCTGACCGATGGGCCCGGCAGCGCCCGTTCCTGCTCGATCTTTGCCGCGCTTGGAAAGCCGACCTGGAAACCCGCGTTCCGGCGCGGACTGTCGTCGTGGAGCTGCACCCGGAGTCGGCTCCGACGTCCGGTTGGAACTGGTTCCTCTCGTTCGCCATCGACGACGCTGAATTCGACGCGTTCGTCGCGGCGGATCTCTCGACGGCCGCCTTCGAAGACGTCCGGGGTGTTTTCGAAGCTCACGTGAAGCTGGAGGACATCCCCGCTTACCTGGCCCGCAGGCTGAAGGCGGCCGGTTGACTCGGTTCCGGGTAGTCCGCGCGCCGAGTCAGCTGCCGGTCGACTCCGTCCCGCGAAGTTCCACGCAACACCCGCCGTCGCGCGGGGCGACCCGGGCCGTCGTCACGCCCGGGACCTGGAGGCCTTCCACGACCCCGTTCAGGAACCGGTCCGTCATGCCGCACACCAGGTCCGGCGCGCGGCCTGCCAGCGGCTGGAACGGGCAGTTGCGCAGCCGCAGGCACACCGGCGTCTCGCGGTTGGGTTCGAAACCGTGCCGGGCCAGGACCGTGCTCGTCAGGGTCAGCCCGCGTTCGGTGCCCAAACGGCCTGGTCGGGAGCGTTCGCGTTCGGCGGCGCCAGCCGCGGACCCGTGCCGTCCGGCTTCGCGGAGGGCGGCGTCGCGGGCCGGTTCGCCAGGGGCCGCCGAGGCGACCGCGTCGACCAGGATCGCGGCCAGGACGTCCGGCTGCCGGGGCGGGATGGTGATCGCGAAGTCGGTGGGGGCGGGTTCGTAGACCTTCGGGGCGCGGCCCACCTTCCGGACGCCGCCGACTGTCTCGTAGCGGGCGCGCAGGAGGCCGGCCGTCACGAGTTTGTCCAGGTGGAACGCGGCCAGCTTGCGCGAGATGCCGACCGCGGCGGCCGCCTCCTCGCGCGTCACCGGGCGGCCGGCGTCGCGGATGAAGGCGTACATGCCCCGGCGCAGGTCCTCGTCCAGCGCCGCTACCGCGCGGATGGTCGCCAGGTCACTCGTCACACACCCACGATAACGCCCAGCGAGGTTCCCCGAACCCGCCACCTGGCTTGTTCACCTGGTCACATTGACTCCACCGGGCAATAAGACAAAGATTTATCGGCGAAACCCTGTCCTGCCAGCCCCGAAGCCCGAGGATCGCCCATGCAGTCGTCCGGAACCGCCCTCCGCGTCGTCCACGAGCCAGTCCCCGGCTTCGACCTGGCCGCGGCCGAGAACGCGGCGGGGGATTTCCTGCGCGCCCTCGGCATCAGCCTCGACTCGGAGAGCCTGCGCGGCACGCCCGGCCGGATGGCCCGCGCGTACGCCGAGCTGTTCACGCCGCGCTCGTTCGACCTGACCACGTTCCCCAACGACGAGGGCTACGACGAACTGGTGCTGGCCCGCGACATCCCGGTCCGGTCGGTCTGCGAACACCACCTGCTGCCGTTCATCGGGGTCGCGCACGTCGGGTACCTGCCGGGCGAGCGGATCCTCGGACTCTCGAAGCTGGCGCGCGTCGTCGAGCACTTCGCGTGCCGCCCGCAGGTGCAGGAACGGCTGACGAAGCAGATCGCGGGCTGGCTCGGCGACCAGCTGACCCCGAAGGGCGTCGGCGTGGTGATCGAGGCCGAACACACCTGCATGACCCTGCGCGGCGTACAGGCGACCGGCTCGTCGACGGTGACGTCCACGCTGATGGGGACGCTTCGGGAGGACGCCCGGTCGCGTCAGGAGTTCTTCTCGTTGACCGGCGTGAACGCCTGAGCGTAGGCCCAGTCGAGGAAGTGTTCGACACCCCGAACCACGTGCGTGCTGCGGATTGACGGGAACACGTCGAACGCGTGCTGCGCCCCGGCAAGTTCGGCATACGCCACCGGATGGGCGGACTTAGCCCGCAACCGCGCGACGAACTCCCGCGCTTCCGCGACCGGCACGAGCGAATCGTGCTTGCCGTGGATCACGAAGAACGGCGGGGCGTCCTCGGAGACCCGGTCCATCGGGGACGCGGCGAGGTAGTCGTCCAGGCGGTGCTCCGGGGCGAACACCCGGCGCGCCATCAGGCTTTCCAGCCGGTACCGACTTTCCGCCTCGCCGGTCGAGGCGGCGATGTCGTACACGCCGTAGTGCGGCACGCAGGCCTGCACGCTCGTGTCCGCCTCCTCGAACCCGGGTTGCAGTGCCGGGTCGTTCTGGCTCAGCGCGAGCAGCGCGGCCAGGTGCCCGCCCGCCGAACCGCCGGTCACCGCGACGAACCGGGGGTCTCCGCCGTACTCGGCGATGTGTTCGCGGATCCAGGCGAGCGCTTGTTTGGCCGCCACGATGTGCGCGGGCCAGCGCGACGCGGGGGAGAGCGGGTAGTTGATCGCGACGCAGACCCAGCCGCGGCGGGCGAGGTGGCGCATCAGCGGCAGGCCTTGCTGTTCCTTGTTGCCGATCGTCCACGCGCCGCCGTGGATCTGCAGCAGCACCGGTGCGTCGCGGACCGTCTCGCGCGGGCGGTAGACGTCCAGCAGGAAACGTTTGCCACCGGGGGCGTACGCGACGTTCCGGTCGCGCACGACGTCCGGCTCGTGCATCCGGAACGGCATCAGCAGGCGGCCCCACGGCGTCGAGAAGTCCGAGGGGCTCTCCAGGTGGTCCTTGTAGTCCTCGCCGAGCGCCTCGACCAGCGCGGCCTCGACCTCGAGGCGCGCCTTCAGCGAGGTCCCGATCAGCGACGCGAAACCGGCTGCGGACAGCCCGGCCAACGCCAGTCCGACGCGGTCGCTGGGGCGGCGCACCCCGTGGCGCGCGAGGTGCTGCACGGTGTCGGCCGCGGTGAGCGCGAGCAGGTGCGGCGCGAGTTCGCCGGTGAGCCAGCCGGCGAAGAACACCGGGATCGAGGTCGACCGCGGTTTCGGCGGTGCCACGGCGAGTGCGGCGAGACCGAGCTGCGCCGCGCGGCGGGTCACGAAGTCCGGTTTCACCTGCCCGATGCTACCTCCGCCGAGCGCCGCGGCCAGGGTTCTGCCTTACCCTGGCAGACATGCAGCGACTGAGCGGGCTGGACGCGAGCTTCCTCTACCTGGAGACGCCCTCGCAGGTCCTGCACGTCTGCGGCCTGCTCACCCTCGACGGCTCGACCATGCCCGGCGGCTACACCTTCGGGGAGTTCAAGCGCCGCCTCGCCGAACGCGTCGCGGTGATCCCGGCGTTCCGCCGCAAACTCCACAATCCGCTGTGGAACCTGAACCATCCGGTGTGGGTCGAGGACGAGGATTTCGACCTCGACAACCACGTGCACCGGATCGGCCTGCCCGCCCCGGGCGACGACCGCGAACTCGCCGAGATGTGCGCGCACATCGCCGGGCAGCGGCTCGACCGCGCGCATCCGCTGTGGCAGTGCTACGTGATCGAGGGTCTTTCGGACGGGCGGCTGGCGGTGCTGCTGAAAATGCACCACGCGAGCGTCGACGGCGTCGGCGGGGCCAGCCTGATCGGCTACCTAGCCGGTCTCGAACCCGACGCGCCGCTGCCGGAACTGCCCGCAGGCGAGCGCCACAACGACGGTCTCCCCACCCGGCTGCGGCTGCTGCGCGAGAGCGCCGATTCGCTGCTGCACCGCCCGTTCGAGATCGCCCGGTTGCTGCCGGAGCTGCTGGAACTGGTCCCGCGCTGGCTCGGAAAAGCGTTGCGCGGCAAGGGAATGCCAGTGCCGTTCACCGCGCCGCGGACCTCGCTGAACGGCACCATCACCGGGCACCGTTCGGTCGCCTTCGCGCAGCTGGACCTCGACGCGGTGAAGCAGGTGAAGGACGCTTTCGGCGTCACCGTGAACGACGTGGTGCTGGCGCTGGTTTCCGGTGCGCTGCGGCAATTCCTGCTCGGCCGCGGCGAACTGCCGGGAGACCCGCTGGTGGCGACGGTGCCGGTGTCCGTGCACGAACGCACGGAACGCGATCGCGGCAGCAACCGGGTGTCCGCCTTTTTCGCTTCGCTGCCAACGCATCTGTCCGACCCGGCGGCGCGCGTGTTCTTCCTGGCCGAGGCGAACCGCCGCGCGAAGGACCACCATTACGACATCGACGCCGACATGCTCGCCGACTGGGCCCAGTTCTCCCCGGCGACGGTGTTCGGGCTGGGCGTGCGCGCGTATTCGGCGCTGCGGCTGGCCGAACGGCATCCGGTGGTGCACAACCTGATCATCTCGAACGTGCCCGGTCCGCCGATGCCGTTGTATTTGCTGGGCGCGCGGATCACCGGGCTGTACCCATTGGGGCCGGTCTTTCACGGGGCGGGGCTCAACATCACGGTGCTGTCGAACGACGGCAAGATCGGCGTCGGGTTGCTGGGGGCCAAGGAATTGGTGAAGGATCTGTGGCCGCTGGCGGACGCGCTGCCGGAGGCGATGGACGAGTTGAGCAAGGCCGCGCCGGTCTGATCGCCGGGCGCTACGAGCACTCCAGCGTCACGGCCCGGCAGTCGGCGTCCATCTTGTCCGCCAGTGCTTTGACGCCCTGGAAATCGCGGTTCTCGAAGCCGCTCGCGATGAGGCGGAGGTCGCTGGCCACGATCCGGATCTCGGTGCGCGCCCGGCCGGTGCCCGCTTCGTCGGCCGCGCTGGCGAACTCGGCGGCGCAACCGCGGAACTCGGCGGCCGCGGACCCGGGATCGGCCGGGCCGGACGGATTCGCGTCGAGACTCGTCTTCCTCTCCCGCATCACGCTCGTGGCCTGCCCGCAGCCGGGGTCTTGCACGGGGGCGGTCCGGGTGGGGGTCGACCGCACGGAGGCAGGCTGCGGCGAGGCGGACTGCGCGGTCGTCTGCGGATGCGCGGAATGGCGATCGAACCAGGCTTTCAGCTCGTCCCAGTTGTGGATCCCGAACCAGGCCAGCAGGGCGAGCACCGCGGTCGCCACGCCGAGCCACTCCTTGATGTGCTTGGGATCGCCGCCGGACGGTGTGCCGCCGGTGCTTTCAGGCGTTTCAGACATCGGGCCCCCTCTTCCGGAGGTCTATTGTCCCCGATTCCGCACCTTGGGTCACCCTCCGTGTCGACGCTTCTTCTTCGCCGTGTAAGGGATGTCGGCGACCTTCAACGTCGCCCGCAAGCTCCGCACCGCCCGGTCCAGTCGCAGCAAGGCGACCTGCGAGAGCGTGAACAACTCGTCGACTTCCCACGCCCGCCCGGCGGCAGCGAGCACGACAGTGTCCGGTGCGCCGCCCAGCGTCCGGCCGGGGTCCAATGTGGACACTTTGTCGGCCAGCTGCGCCAACGCTTCCGGCTCGTCGTGCAAAGCTTCGGCAGACACGAGCGCCTGGGTGTAGAGGTGGCTGGCCGCCGTCGCCCGGCCCAGCCATTTGACGTGGATCAGCTCGTCCTCGGGTCCCAGCAAATCGCACAGTTCGAACCGCGGATGCAGGGGAGTGCTCGCGAAATCCTTGTCCAGGCACAGATATCCCGGTGCGAGCGCGGCCACCTGCTGGCAGTACCGATGCTCGTCGTCGGGCTGCCCGCTCGGTTTCCATGTGACGTCCGGCCAAATCTGCTTGCGCGCCAGCACATCGCGCACCTGATCCCGCATCTGCGCCACGTATGTCTCGCCGATCCGGTACCAGCGCGACTGATGGAAGACGTACCGGGTGTGCTCGACGGTCGTCTCGAACACCAGCCAGCGCGCGGCGGGCAGCGGCGCTCCGGTGGGTTCCGCGCCGGCCTCGTCGGCGCACGTCGTGATGCGGCCCGCGCGCAGGGCTTTCAGCCGCCGCTCCACGGGGATTCCGGAGAGGCGCGTGGTCAGGTGGTCCAGTTCCAGGCGGCCGGGGACGTGGATCGGGCCGCCGGGGCCGAGGCCGGTGATGCGGAACGAACCGGCGTTCTCCGCGTCGTTCGCGGCGCTGGACGGCCAGGCCAGGCCGAGCGCGTCGCTGCCGCCGAGCGCTTCGGCGAGTTGCCGTTCGAGTTCGGGCACGAGCGGGTGGTGGCGGTCCATCGGGCGGGTCTGGGCGATGAACCGCAGTGCGGAATCCGCGTCCGGCTCGTCGACGACGGCCCCGACAGCGTCGAGATCGGCCAGGAACGCTTCGGGATCCTTCGCCAGCGGCGCCCAGAGCGAGGTGCCGACGCGGATGCGGTAGCGCTTGCCGGTCACCCGGCCGTAGGTGAGGTCGGTGAGATCCGCCGAACCGGCGAGCCGGTGCACGAGGTCGCCGTACGGTTCGAGCCGGAACGCGGACAGTTCGCCGCCGCCCGGGATCGAGATTTGCGTGGCGCGCGCGGAAACGTCCAGCGCGGCGCTCGCGACGAGGCCGAGGTCGAACGGGTCGAGCCGGCGGATTCCGAAGCGCAGCCCGAAACCCTGCTCGACGTGTTCGTCGTTGAGCACGAGATGTCCCGCGCCCCAGGTGACCGCGTAGGTCCACGGCGGGCGCGGCACGAGCAGGACGGCGAACGGCAGCGTCGAGGGCAGGTCGAGCGGGCCGCCGCCGAGGGCTTCGGCGTGCGGCAGCCAGTGCGGGGCCTCGGTGCGGAACGCGCCCGCGACGAGCCGGGCGCGCGTGCCGGGCAGGTCGACCGGGCGGTCGGCGGTGATCTGGTCGGCCGACAGCGGGGTCAGCAGGTCGGATTCCGCCGCGGAGCCGTCGAGGCGGAAGAGGGACGCCGGACGGCTGGGGGCAGGCATGACCACCACCGAAGGACGGAATTCCAGGACGTCCGATCAGCGTAGGCCGCGCGGCGGTACGGCCGGTTAATCACGGAGCGCGAATGGCGTGCGAAATGGTGAAATCCCGTTGAATTACCCATTCACGGGACGCGGGCACGGCCGATGATAGGGTTTCCTTCCGAGATGTGCCACAGCGGGTTTTCCGAGGCCGGGCAACGAGTGGGTGATCCCGTGATGGCCGTTTACTGGACGCGGAATTGCGATCGGAATAAATTGTCCCGTTCCCGGGAAAGAACCTGTTCGCTGGGCACGGCTGGGCTGACCGGGGCGGTATCCCCGCGTTTCGGTGACGCATGGTGAGCGATTCGGCGAACGCGCCGCGCGGCGAATGGGCTAGCCGGGTCCGGCGCCGGTCGCGGGACGGTTCGCGCTGCCGCGCGTGCCCGACTACCCTGGCCGAGTCGTTTCCGGTCGGCCCGCCTGCGGGGGCAGCATGATGACAGTCCCGATGTTCGCGCACGGCGACCGTCTCACGCGTCGGGACCTGGAGACGATCTCGGATGAACGCCGCCGGTACGAGCTGGTGGACGGGACGCTTCTGGTGAGCCCGTCCCCGCGTCCGCTGCACCAGCGGGTGGTCGCGCGCCTCCTCGCCGCGCTCACCCCGGTGTGCCCTGCCGACTGCGAGGTCCTCCCCGCGCCGGTGGACGTGGTGCTCGACGAGTTCACCGTGATGATCCCGGACGTCGTGATCGGGCGGCGCGAAACCTTCACCGAACGCGCCCTGGTCGGCGTCCCGGTGCTGGCGGTCGAGGTGGTGTCGCCGTCGAGCAGGCACATCGACCGGTTCCTGAAACCGGCCCGGCTCGCACTCGCGGGATGCCCGTACTACTGGGTGATCGAGCCGGACGAGCCGACGCTGAGCTGCTTCCGCCTGGCCGAGGGCGAGTACGTGCTGGACGGCGAGGCGACCGGAGACGACGTCGTGCGGCTGGAAGTGCCGTACCGGCTGGAGCTTCGCCCGGCGGATCTGGTGTCGACGTACTCGTGAGTGCTGATGCCGGTTAGAACCGGCTGCCATGTTTCAGGACTTCGTGAACAGATGTGTTTCAGGACTTTGTGGGCAGTTTTTGGTTGGCGAGGCGTTGGTAGCGTACTGATCGGTCCAGGGTGAGCTGGCGGGCGATCGTGTCGTTGATCATGACGGTGACGCGGTCGCCTTGCCAGTAGACGCTGGCGGTGTGTCCGGCCCATCGGCGTCCCAGGACGATGGAGCATCCGGAGAACGCGATGACGCCGGTGGCCGAGACGGGCCGGGTGGCGAGGCCGCTGGGCCGGCGCGGCCCGGTGGCGGGGACGGCTTTGGGCCGGGCGTCGTAGCGCTGCCGGGGCGTGTCGCCGTTGAGGCTTTGGTGGCGGCGGTGGTTGTAGATCGTCCGGTATTCGTCGAGCAGTTCCTGCAGCTGGGCGAGTGTGCCGGCGGCCGGTCGGGCGGCGAGCCATTTCTGCAGGGTCTGATGGCTGCGTTCGTTCTTGCCGCAGGTTTGCGGGTGGTGCGGGGCGGCGGCGATCGCGGTTATCCCGAGGGCGGCGAGGCGGCGTTCGAGTTCGACCATGCGGCCGCGGTGTTTGCCCGAGAAGGCGAGCCCGTTGTCCGACAGCAGCGCCACGGGCAGGCCGTGTCCGGCGAAGGCGTGTTGCAGGGCGGCCCAGGTGGCGGCGGTGGTCTCGCCGGTCGCCGCGTAGGCGCCGACGTCGAGGCGGGAGTGGTCGTCGAGGATCTGGATGATGCAGACCTTCGTCCCGTCGGCCAGGTGGTGCTCCATGCCGTCGATCTGCCAGCAGCCGTTGGGGTCGGCGTATTCGAACCGGCGCCGCGTCCGGGGTTTCTTGCGCGGCTGCGGGACGATCTGCCCGTGGGCGCGCAGGATCCGGTAGACCGCCGACTGCGACGGCACCGCAGCGGCGCCCTGGGCTTCCAGCCGCCAGCGGATCGAGATCGGCCCGTTGTCGAGCCCTTCGTCGGCGAGTTCCTTGCGGGCACGCAGCACCGCCTCCGCCACCTCCGTCCCGAGCGCGGTCGGGCGGCGGTGCGGGGCGGTGCTGCGGCGGGTGAACCCGTCGGCGCCCTCGGCCCGGAACCGGTTCAGGTACTTGTGGAACACCGTCCGGGACACACCGTGCTCGCGGCAGAACCGCGCGATGTTGACGTCTTCGCCCGCGGCGGCGCCAGCGACCGCGGCGACGAACTCAGGATCCATCGAAAACCCTGCTCTGCCCATCGCCGCATGATCACCACAGCAGCCGTGGCGACCAGACCGACAGGCCGGTCAGTGTCCACGATGTCCTGAAACATCACCTGTTCACGATGTCCTGAACTCAGACAGCCGGTTAGAACCGGCTTCCGCACTCACGAGAACCCAGCCCTAGGCCGAATCCGCGATCTCCGCCGCCCGCTCCAGCCCGCCGATCGCCGCCTGCACCGACGTGCACGCCGCCATCAACGCCGCCACGAACTGGTCCGCCGCGAAGACGCACGCGGTATGCCCGGCTGGAATCTCATACGCAGCCGCCCCGGGAATCCGCCGCGCCAGGCTTCGTTGGTGCGCCGGTGCGATGAACCCGTCCCGCGAGGTCACCACGACCGCGGCGGGCAGGGTGAGGGTGTGCAGCCACGGGGTCGAATCGAAGCGGCCGATCTCGTCCAGCGCGACCGCGATCGCCCACGGGCTCGTCGAGCGGAATTCCTCCAGCGCCCACCGGTGGTCCTCCAGCCGGGCGAGGCGTTCGCGGCGCGGTTCGCCGGGGACCAGGCCGATGCGGGCCTGGTCGCGCAGCAGGTGCAGGGTGCGGCCGAACACGTCGAGCGCGACGCGTTGCCGGAGGCCGCGGCGGAAGTTGCTCGCCGTCGAGCACAGGACCAGGCCGGTGACGCGGTCCGGGTACCGGTGGGCGGTCAGCTGGCCGACCATGCCGCCCATCGAGTAGCCCGCGACCATGAACTCGCCGATCCCCAGCGCGTCCGCGACCGCCACGACGTCGTCCGCGCAGTCGTCGAGGGTGAAGTCTTGCGAGCGGATGCCCTGGCCGTGCCAGCGCTGGTCGAACACCACCACCCGGTGGTTGGCCGACAGCCGCTTCAGCACGGGATACCAGGTCAGCAGCCCGGTGCAGGCGACCGAGTGCAGCAGGATGACCGCGGGTGCGTGCCGGGGGCCGACGTCGACCACGACGGTCTGGCCGCGGCCGGGCAGGGACAGCGGCTTCGGGTCGGGCACGCCCGCGGTCGGCGGGATGGTCGCGAGCTTGCGGGTCGCTTGCCAGCCGACGTCGCCCAGCGCTGATTTGAGAACTTGTTCCGCACCCACGTCGGCGTGCCGCCCCTCTCCGCTTCGTGGTCGATCCACCGCTCGGGCCCCGGATCCCGGGGGTTGCCGAGCCAGCCCATACCGGCTAAAAATAGAACGTGTTCCACCTAGGTGGAGGGAGACCGGAGTGGACTTCACCCCCGACGATACGCAGGGCGAGATCACCTCGCTCGCCGCGCAAGTGCTCGGGAAGGCCGACGAACCCGCGGACCAGTGGCGAGCGCTGGCCGACGCGGGCCTGCTCGCGCTGCCCTTGCCCGCCGACCTCGGGGGGGACGGGCTCGGCGTCGACCACGTCGCCCCGGTGCTCACCGAGGTCGGAAGGGCCGCGGCGGCGGTGCCCGCGTACGCCGTGCTGGCGCTCGGGCTCCTGCCGATCGAGGCCCTCGGCACCCCGGCGCAGCGCGCTGAGTTCCTGCCGCCCGCGGCGGCCGGGGAGACCATTCTCACTGCCGCCTTGCACGAGCCGTCCGCGCCGCTGACCGCCCTCCCCGGGACCAGCGGTGCGGCGGCGGACGGGGCCTGGTCGGTGACCGGCGTCAAGACGCACGTGCCGTATGCCGCGGAGGCCACGCGGATTCTCACGCCGATCGCATTGCCGGGCGGGACCGGCGTCGCGTTGGTGGACCCGCAGGCGGACGGGGTCGAAGTGCTGCCCGCGTACAACGCGACCGGGACGCCCGAATACACGGTGCGGTTCGACGGCGCGCGGGTCAGCGAAGCGGATTTCCTCCGTGACCGCACCGCCGGGCACGCGGTGCAGACGCTGCACCGGTACGCGTTGGCAGGAGCGCTCGCGCTCGGCGACGGACTGCTCGCCGGAGCCTTGGCGTTGACTGCCCAGCACGTCGGCGAGCGCACGCAATTCGGTCGTCCGCTGGCGACTTTCCAAGCCGTGGCACAGCAAATCGCCGACGTCTACGTCGCTTCCCGCACCGTGCATCTGGCCGCGGTGTCGGCGGTGTGGCGGCTGGCGTCCGGGCTGGACGCGGACACTGAGCTGGACATCGCGGCGTACTGGCTGACCGAGGAAGCGCCGTCCGCGCTGGCGATCTGTCATCACTTGCACGGCGGCGTCGGCGTCGACCGCACGTATCCGCTGCACCGGTACTCCTCGGCGATCAAGGACCTCGGCCGCGCCGTCGGGGGAGCGGCGCACCGGCTCGGCCGGCTGGGCGAACGAGTGGCGGGATGAGCATGCACATCGAACTGACAGCCGCGCAGCAAGAACTTCGGGCGCAGCTGCGCGAGTACTTCGCGGGCCTGCTGACTGCCGACGAGCGTCGGGCCTTGCTGCGCGAGCGGCACGGCCAGGTGTACCGCGACGTCGTGCGCCGGATGGGCCGCGACGGGAAGCTCGGCGTCGGCTGGCCCAAAGAGTACGGCGGCGGCGGTTTCGGCGAGATCGAGCAGCACATCTTCGTCGACGAAGCCGCTCGAGCGGACGTGCAGCTTCCGTCGGTCACGCTGCAGACGGTCGGGCCGACGTTGCAGGCCTTCGGCACCGAGGAACAGAAAGCGCTGTTCCTGCCGAAAATCCTGGCCGGGGAAGTGCATTTCGCCATCGGGTACACCGAACCGGAAGCCGGGACGGACCTCGCCGCGCTGCGCACGCGCGCGGTCCGCGACGGCGACGAGTACGTGATCAACGGCCAGAAAATCTTCACCACCGGCGGCCACGACGCGGACTACATCTGGCTCGCCGTGCGCACCGACCCGGACGCGCCGAAGCACAAGGGCATCTCGATCCTCATCGTGGACACCCGAGACCCCGGCTATTCGTGGACCCCGATCATCACCTGCGACGGTGCGCACCACGTCAACGCGACGTTCTACGAGGACGTCCGGGTGCCGGCGAACATGCTGGTGGGCGAGGAAAACCGCGGCTGGCGGCTGATCACCACCCAGCTCAACCACGAGCGCGTGATGCTCGGCCCGGCCGGGCGCATCGGCGGCCTGCACGACCGCGTGTGGGCGTGGGCGGCGGCGCGCCGGACCCCGGACGGCACGGCGCTGCTCGACCTTCCGGACGTCCGCGCGGTGCTCGCCGAAACGTTCGCGGTCGCGCGGGTCAACGAACTGCTGAACTGGCAGGTCGCGGCGGCCGCGGCGCACGGGTCGGTCGAGATCGCCGACGCCTCGGCGACGAAGGTGTTCGCCTCCGAGCGGATCCAGCGGATCGGGAGGCTGCTGGAGGAGCTGGTCGGGCGGCACGGCGACCTCGCCGACCCGGACACCGCGGACCTCGCCGAATGGCTCGACGTGCTGGCGAAACGGAACCTGGTGCTGACGTTCGGCGGGGGCGTCAGCGAGATCCAGCGCGAACTGATCGCCTCCGCCGGACTGAAACTGCCGAGGGTGCCGCGATGACGATCGAGGAAGCCGCCGCGAAAATCGCCGCACAGGGCGAAAGCGCGCCGAGGTACGCGCGCGATCCGGTGAATCAGGCGATGGTGAACAACTGGGTCGAGGCGATCGGCGACGCCAATCCGGTGTACACCGACGCGGAGTTCGCCGAGGCAAGTGTCCACAAGGGACTGGTCGCGCCGCCGGCGATGGCGCAGGTGTGGACGATGCCGGGGCTGCACGGCGTGCGCGGGGACGACGACCCGCTCGGCTTGATCTTGAAGGTGCTGGACGACGCCGGGTACACGTCCATTGTGGCCACCAACTCCGAGCAGACTTATCACCGCTACCTGCGGCCCGGAGAGCACGTTTCGACCACGAACGTGCTGGAGGACGTCACCGGCCCGAAGCGCACCGGGCTCGGCGAGGGCTGGTTCGTGACCACGCGGACGAACTGGTACGTCGACGGGGAACTAGTGGCGGACATGGTGTTCCGCGTGCTGAAGTTCCGCCCGCGCGAACCGGAACCGCCGCCGTCGCCGGTGCTGCGGCCGGTGATCAGCCACGACACCAAGTTCTTCTGGGACGGTCTGCGCGAGGGCGAGCTGCGCATCCAGCGCTGGGGTGACGTGCTGCGGCATCCGCCCGGTCCGATGCCGCCGGACGGCTCGCTCGACACGGTGCCGGACTACGTGGTCGCAAGTGGACGCGGAACCGTCTACAGCTTCGTCGTGCACCACCACCCCGCGGTGCCGGGCAAGCGGCTGCCGTTCGTGGTCGCGCTGGTGGAGCTGGAGGAAGGCGTGCGCTTGATGGCCGAGCTGCTGGACGCCGAGCCGGACGAGGTCCACATCGGACTCCCGGTGACCGCCGCGTTCGTGCGCGTCGACGACGAATTGACCCTGCCCGCGTGGAAGGTGGCGCGATGACTGCCGCAGTCGGGACCGAACTGCCGCCGATGGTGATAGAGGCGACGCCGACGTTCGTCATCAGCACCGCGCTGGCGACGCGGGATTTCCAGGACGTGCACCACGACCGGGACGCCGCGGTCGCGCGCGGATCGAAGGACATCTTCCTCAACATCCTCACCGACACCGGGCTCGTGCAGCGGTACGTGAGCGACTGGGCCGGTCCGCAGGCGCTCATCCGCTCGATCAAAATCCGGCTCGGCGTGCCGTGCTACGCCGGGGACACGCTCACCTTCACCGGCAAGGTCACCGCCCGCGACGGCAACGACCTCGAACTCGAAGTGTCCGCTATGGACAGTCTGGGCGCGCACGTGACCGGCACGGTTTCGCTGACGCTGCCGGAGGAGGACGCATGACGTTCACCGGGACCACCGCGATCGCCGGGATCGGCGCGACGGAGTTCTCCAAGGACTCCGGACGCAGCGAGCTGCGGCTGGCGGCCGAGTGCGTCAGCCACGCGCTGGCCGACGCCGGACTGAAACCGTCCGATGTGGACGGAATGGTGTCGTTCACCATGGACGGCAACGCGGAAATCGCGCTCGCCCGCGAACTGGGCATCCCGGAGCTGACGTTCTTCAGCCGCGTGCATTACGGCGGTGGCGCGGCCGCGGCGACCGTGCAGCAGGCGGCCATGGCGGTCGCCAGCGGGATCGCCGACGTCGTGGTGGCCTACCGCGCGTTCAACGAGCGCTCTGGAATGCGGTTTGGCCGCGTGTCGGTGGCCGCGGCCCAGCAGGTGAATACGTCCGGCGTGGACAACGCGTTCCACTACCCGATGGGCATCGCGACCCCGGCCGCGACGGTGGCCATGGTCGCGCAGCGATATCTGCACGAATACGGGGCCACCAGCGAGGATTTCGGCAAGATCGCGGTCGTCGACCGGGCGCACGCGGCGACGAACCCGAACGCCT
Organism: Streptomyces sp. AA4; assembly: GCF_000158875.1. Lineage (NCBI taxonomy): Bacteria > Bacillati > Actinomycetota > Actinomycetes > Kitasatosporales > Streptomycetaceae > Streptomyces > Streptomyces sp. AA4. Next base: position 2,182,570 of record NZ_GG657746.1, read on the forward strand.
GGTTCCACGGCCGGCCGATCACGCTGGAGGAACACCAGGCCTCGCGCTGGGTCGCGGAACCGTTGCACCTGCTGGACTGCTGCCAGGAAAGCGACGGCGGCGTCGCGCTCGTGATCACCAGCCTCGAACGCGCCCGCGACCTCCGGCAGGCCCCGGTGGTGGTCTCCGCGGCGGCGCAGGGGAGCGGACCGGACCAGTACGTGATGACCAGCTACTACCGAGACGATCTCGCCGCGTTGCCGGAAATGGGCGTGGTCGGACGGCAGTTGTGGGCGCAGTCCGGAATCGGACCGTCCGATGTGGACGTCGCGGTGCTGTACGACCACTTCACCCCGTACGTCCTGATGCAGCTGGAGGAATTGGGTTTCTGCGGTCGCGGCGAGGCGAAGGACTTCATCGCGGGCGACACGCTCACGCTCGACGGGAAGCTGCCGCTCAACCCGCACGGCGGCCAGCTCGGCGAGGCGTACATCCACGGCATGAACGGCATCGCGGAGGCGGTCCGGCAACTGCGCGGAACGGCGGCGAATCAGGTCTCGAACGCCGGGACCGCGGTGGTCACGGCGGGAACCGGCGTCCCGACGAGCGGGCTGGTGTTGACTCAGGCTCGCTGAGGATCCTTCGGCACATACCGCATCGCGACCGCTCCGGAGGAGAACTCGCGCCGGTCCACGAACTTCAGGTCGAGGTGCTGCGGCAGGCCGGCGAACAACGTCGGCCCGTGTCCCACGATCCGCGGGTGCACCACGAACTCGTACTCGTCGATCAGTCCCATCGACGCCAGCGCGAGCGGCAGCTGCACGCCGCCGGTGTACAGGCCCTTGCCGGGCTGCTCTTTGAGCCGCAGCACCGCTTCCCGCAGATCGCCGCGCACGAGTTCGGCGTTCCAGTCGACGCTCTCGAGCCGGCTGGACACGACGTACTTCTTCGCCGCGTCGATGGTCCGGCCGAACGACTCCATCCAGGCCGGCCGGTCGACGGGTTCCGCGGACGGCCGCCACGCCTCTTCCATCATCTGGTAGATCACCCGGCCGAAAAGAAGAGCGTCGGCGCGCGCGATGATCTCGGTCGAGTGCTGGTGCAGCTCCTCGTCCGGGGCGATGCCGGCGAGGTGGTCGACGCAGCCGTCCAGCGTCACGTTGATGGAGTACCGAAGCGGGCGCATCGGCCGAGGATAGCGGGTTGACCTGCGCTTGTCGGCGCGCGCATAGCCCTTGTGGGTCAACGCGGATCACCTCATTGCTGGCTGGTGCCCGCGACCTGGGGCGTGTCACGGTGGTAAGGCCCGTGTGACGCAGCGTGTCCGGAGGAGTGAGGTGCCGAGGTGACTGTCCCGCTGGCCTGGATGTTCACCGCGCTGTTCGCGTTGCTGGCGCTGCCGTGCGTGCTGCGGCTGGTGCGGCTCGACTACGTCCGCCTCGGCCACCGGGTGCGCAACGGCGACCTCGCCGAGCTCCTGCTGGTCGTGGCGATGGTCGCGATGCTGTCCCCGGTCGGCGGCCCGATCCCGGCCGCGGGCTGGCAGGCGGTGCTGGTGCTGACCGCGGGCTGGTTCGCCTGGTCCGCGTGGCGAGGCCGGGCCGAGGGACACGGCTGCGCGCACCACGCGCTGTCGGCCGCGGCGATGCTGTACATGGTCACCGCGATGCCGCACGACGGCATGGGGCACGGTCCGTGGCTCACCATGTCCACAATGGACACCCGGCTGGCGTGGCCGGTGGTCGCGATAGCCGCGGCGGCCTACTTCGCGGCGGACGCGGTCCGCTCGGGCGTGGTGGCGATGCGGTCGCGCGGCACGACGGTGCCGGGACACGCGTCGCGCACGCTGTGCCGCGCGGTGATGGGCGCGGGCATGGGAGTCATGCTGCTCGCGGGGATCTGACTCAGCCGATCCGGTGGACTTCGCCGTCCGGCGGGAGTTCGTCCAGCTTCGGCAGCGTGTCCGCCGGATGCGCGGCCACCCACTCGCGAGCCGCGGCGACGTCGTGGCCCAGCGCGTCGATCAGGTCCTGCGAGGAATCGAAACCCCGCTGGTTCCGCAGGTGCTTGCCGAGCCAGACGGTGAGGCGCTCGCCGTACAGGTCGCCCTCGAAGTCGAGCAGGAAGGCCTCGACCAGCCGGTAGCCGTCGGCGCCGTAGTAGGTCGGGCGGCGGCCCACGGACACCGCGGCGGCCACGCGCGTGCCGTCCGCGCGCTCCGCCCAGCCGGCCCACACCCCGTCCCCGAGTTCGCCGCGCTGGTCGCGCAGCGCGATGTTCGCGGTGGGGAAGCCCAGCTCGCGGCCGCGCTTGTCGCCCGGCTCGACTGGCCCGCGCACCACGAAGAAGGTGCCGTCTCGCTCGTCCGCCATGGGACAACGGTATAACGGTCCCGAGGCTCAGCGGGGCGTCAGCACTGTGTCGGCCAGCACAGGCGCGTCGCCGCGTTCCGACGCGGTGGTCGTGACCAGCAGACGTCCGTTTTCGCGCCACACGCGCACGCGCAGGTTTTCGCCGGGGAACACGACGCCGGCGAACTTCGTCCCGAATGCCGAGACGCGCTCGGGATCGCCGTCGAGGAACGCGTCGACCACGGCCTTCGCGACGACGCCGTACGTGCACAGCCCGTGCAGGATCGGCCGGTCGAACCCGGCGGCCTTGGCGAACGCCGGGTCGGCGTGCAACGGGTTGCGGTCGCCGCACAGCCGGTACAGAAGCGCCTGCTGGGGCAGCGTCGGCACGTCGAGCACCGCGTCCGGTTCGCGGTCCGGCCATTCGATCTTGTCCGACGGCCCGCGTTCGCCGCCGAAGCCGCCCTCGCCGCGGGCGAAGATGCTGGACCGGGCTGTCCACAGTGGAGCGCCGGACTCGTCGGCGACCTCGGTCTCCTGCACCAGCACCGCGGCCTTGCCCTTGTCGAAGACGTCGGCGATCCGGGTGCGCGCGACCGCCTTGCCCTCGGCCGGGATCGGCCGGTGCAGGGCGATCTCCTGCTTGCCGTGCAGCACTTTCGCCAGGTCGATGTCGACGCCGGGAAAGTTCAGCGCGGGCGGCTCGAACGTGCGGAGGTTCGCCGCGACGGTGGCGAAGGTCGGCAGCACGCGCAGGTCGCGTTCGTAGGTGTAGCGCAGTTCGCGCTCGGCCACCGGATCCGCGCCCGCGCCGACCGCCAGGTGGTACAGCAGCACGTCGGACGGCGTCCAGGCGAAACGGACCTCGCCGAGATCGGCTCCGATCGCGACCGCGGGGTCGATGGGCACGGGCTCTCCACTCACTCGTAACTGACGGACACCTCGTCGGTCAACGGTACCGACTGGCAGGCCAGCACGATCCCGTCGGCGATGTCCTCGGCGTCCAGCACCTCGTTGTTCAGCATTTTCACCTCGCCGGAGACGATCCGGCACGCGCACGCGCTGCACTGGCCCTCGCGGCAGGAATACGGCGCGTCGAGACCCTCGGCGAGCAGGTGGTCGAGCAGCTTGCGCTGCCGCGGCCAGGTGAGCTGCCGGGTCTCGCCGTCGAGGTCGACGGTGAGCGCGGTGGTCTCGCCGCCGGTCTCGTCCTCCGGTTCCGGCTCGTCCGCGAACGGATTTCCGGTGAGCGAGTGGAACTTCTCCACGTGCACGCGTTCCCGCGGCGCGCCGAGTTCGCGCAACGCGTCCTGCGCGGCGGCCATGAACGGCGCTGGGCCGCAGAGGAACGCCTCGTGCCCCACGTACGGCTTGGCGAGCGCCCGCAGCGCGGCGACGGTCGGCAAGCCCTGCAAGGTTTCCAGCCAGTGCACCACGGTGAGCCGGTCGCCGAACCGCTCGGCCAGTTCGCGCAGTTCGGCGGCGAAAATGACGGACTGCTCGTCGCGGTTCGCGTAGACGAGCACCACTTGGCCGTCGCCCTTTTCCAGTGCGGACTTGAGAATCGACATCACCGGCGTGATCCCGCTGCCCGCGGCGAAAAGGAGGAAATCCGCGTCCAAAGAGGACGGACAGAACACGCCGGAGGGCCGCAGCACGTCGATCGTCGTGCCCGCCTTCAGTTCGTCGCAGACCCAGTTCGAGCCGTACCCGTCGGTAGTCCGCTTGACCGTGACCTGCACCCGCCCCTCGTGCGGCGCGCTCGAAAGCGAATAGCACCGCGCGACGGAACCCGTTTGGTCGCTGGGAATCCGCAGCGTGAGGAATTGCCCGGGGGAGTAGGCGAACCGTTCCCGATGCTCGTCCGGGACGGTGAACACGATGGACCGGGCGTCCGCGGTTTCCTCGATCACCTCGGCGACGGTGAGCGTGACGATTTCAGTCATTGCGCACCTGCCCGAAATCGCCGTCGCGCACCGCGCTGTCGATGCTGTCCGCCAGCTTCTCGCAGGTGTCCAGCAACGCGGTGGTGCCGCCGGAAGCGGCGTGCGCGGCGAACACCGGACAGCTGGTCGCCGCGTCGGTGGTCCACTGGATGCTGGTGTGCTTGAGGCTGTTTTTCTTGACCAGCACACAGGTTCCGCAGCTGCGGCATTCGTGCGGCCGCAGCCCGGACGTGAGGAATTCGGTGGCTTCGGCCGTCACACTCCAGCCTCCTCCGACTGAGCCGCCGCCTCGGCCTCCGCCCGCTGGCGCGCCAGGTTCTCCTGCACCTCGGCCGCCCACACCTCGTTGGCCTTCGTGGTGTCCACTTCGAACTCGAACCGGCGCGTCATGTCCTCGGTGACGTCCGCGGCGTCCACGTAGAACTGGTCGTACCAGCGGCGCAGCTGGTAGACCGGGCCGTCCTCCTCGCACAGCAGCGGATTGTCGATCTTGGTCTTGTTCTTCCAGATCTCCACGTCCTGCAGGAAGCCGACGCCGATGCCCTTCGCGAGCTTCTTCGCGATCTTGTCCGCGTGCTCGTCGGAAACGCCGGGCATCTTCTTGACCATGATGCCCCACTGCAGCACGAACGACGTCGGCGAAACCGGATAGTGGCAGTTGATCAGCACGTTCTCGATTTCGAAGCCCTGGAAGGAGTTCACCAGCCAGTTGATCATGTAGGAGGGGCCGAAATACGACGCCTCCGAGCGCAGCAGGTTTTCCTCGCCGCCGTAATTGGACGCCATGCCCATGTCCGGGCGGCCCTTGGTGTTGAGGTACTGGGTGGCGATGTGGCCCTCGAACACGTTCTTGAAATACGTGGGGAAGGCGTAGTGGATGTAGAAGAAGTGCGCCATGTCCACCACGTTGTCGATGATCTCGCGGCAGTTGGCGTTCTCGATCAGGATCGAGTCCCAGGTCCAGTTGCTCCACTCGTCGCTGAACGCGCCCTCGACGCGCGGGATCACGACGTTCTCCGGCGGCGGGTTGCCCTCCGGGTCGTGCCAGACGAACAGCTGCTTGTTCTCCTCCAGCACCTGCCACGCCCGGGTGCGCGCCCGCAGCGGGACCCGCTTGGCGTACGGGATCGACTTGCACTTGCCGTTGCCGCCCCACCGCCAGTCGTGGAACGGGCACGCGATCTCGTCGCCCTTCACCGAACCCTGCGTCAGGTCGCCGCCCATGTGCCGGCAGTACCCGTCGAGCACGTTCAGCTTGCCCGCGGTGTCCGCGAACACGACGAGCTTCGTGCCGAACGCCTGCACGGCGTGCGGTTTGCCGTCGCGGAAGCTCTCGGCGAGCCCGAGGCAGTGCCAGCCGCGGGCGTACCGCGCCGGGGGCGCCCCCGCGTCGATCGTGCGGATCTCGGATCCCTCGCTCTTCGGCGTCACTGCCTGCCTCCCGTGCCGGTCTGATCTTCGTTCGCCAGCGCCTGTGCCGCAAGGTAGCCGAACACCATCGCCGGGCCGATGGTCGCGCCCGGTCCGGCGTAGGTCCGGCCCATCACCGGCGCGCTGGTGTTGCCCGCCGCGTAGAGGCCGGGCACGACCGTGCCGTCCTCGCGCAGGACGCGGGCCTTCTCGTCAATCCGCAGCCCGCCCTTGGTGCCCAGGTCGCCGGGCACGACGCGGACCGCGTAGTACGGGGCCTTGGCCAGTTCGCCGAGGCTCGGGTTGGGGCGGTTGCGCGGGTCGCCGTAGTAGTGGTCGTAGGCGCTGAGCCCGCGCTGGAAGTCCTCGTCGACGCCCTTGCGCGCGAAGCCGTTGAACCGCGTGACGGTCTGCTCCAGCGCGTCGGCGGGCACGTCGATCTTCTCGGCGAGCCCGGCCAGCGTCGCGGACTTCGCCACGATCCCGGCCTTGTACCAACGCCCGGGCAGCGGCTGCCGCGGGCCGAGACCGGTGAACAGGTAGCGGTCGCGGTAGCGCTGGTCGAACACCAGCCACGCGGGGACGTGCTTGCCGGGTCCGTCGCCGTCGCCGTACATCGCGTGCACGGCCTCGACATACGGGGCGGATTCGTTCACGAACCGCGTGCCCCGCGAGTCGACCATCAGGCAGCCGGGCCGCGAGCGCTCGGCGAGCGCGAACCACGGACCGCCGGTGAGCGGGAACGACGGGCCCCACCACGCGTCGTCCATCAGGTCGGTCGCCGCGCCGAGCTTGAGCCCGGCGTTGATCCCGTCGCCGGTGTTCGCCGCCGCGCCGACGGTCCATTCGGTGCCGATAGGCGCGCGCTGGTACTTGGTGCGCATCTCTTCGTTGTGCTCGAAGCCGCCGCAGGCCAGCACCACCCCGCGCCGCGCGCGGAACAGCGTCTCCTCGCCGTCGCGCCGGGCTACGATGCCGGTCACGACGTCGTTTTCCACCCGCAGATCGACCAACGGCGTGTCGAGCAGAACCTCGACGCCGGCGTCCCGCAGGCCCTTCCGCAACCCGGCCGCAAGCGCTTGCCCCATGGACAGCGGCTGCTGGCCGCGGACGCGTCCGGCCAGCCATTTCATCCCGAGCGACAGCATCCGGGCGAATCCGCGCGGATGCCGGGCGATCAGGCTCAGCCAGCGATAGTCCGACTGGGTGATCGGCACGCCGAGCGGCGGCGCGCTGTACGGCGGTTCGAGCTTCGCCAGGTCGGCGCCGAGCAGTTTGCCGTCGAGCGGCTTGGGCTCCACCGACCGGCCGCCGGGACGTCCGCCGGGCGCCTCCGGGTGGTAGTCGCTGTACCCGGGCACCCACTTGAACTCCAGCGGCGTGTTCCGGGTGACGAACTCGAGCACCTCGGGACCGTGGTCGAGGAAGGTCGTGCGCAGCTGCTCCGGCACCACGTCGCCGACGATCGACTCCAGGTACTGCCTCGCGCGTTCGGGTGGTTCTTCGATGCCCGCGGCCCGCAGCGCGTGGTTGCCGGGCAGCCAGACGCCCCCGCCGGAGCGGGCGGTCGAACCGCCGAAGCAGGCTGCCTTTTCCAGCACCACCACGGAAAGCCCGCGATGGGCGGCGGCGAGCGCGGCGGTCATCCCGGCGGCGCCGCTGCCGGCCACCACCACGTCGTACTCGTCCGACATGCCACCTCACATGCAACGTGTTATCGGCTAAAGCTGGCCTGCTCGGGGCCACTTCCGTCACCATAGACGAGAACGTGTTCCAGTTCTAGGGTGGCGGACTATGGACGAGCTCGGGGCGGACGTCGTGATCATCGGAGCCGGCGCGGCCGGCGTGTGCGCGGCCATCGAAGCGGCCGACGCGGGCGCCAGCGTGCTCCTAGTGGACCGGTTTTCCGGCGGCGGGGCCAGTCGCGTGAGCGGCGGCGTGGTCTACGCCGGGGGAGGGACGCCGCAGCAGCGCGCCGCGGGTGTCGAAGACAGCGTCGACGCGATGTACGCGTACCTGCGGATGGAAACCGGCGACGTCGTGTCGGAACGGACGCTGCGGCGGTTCTGCGAGGAAAGCGTCGACCTGGTGGCGTGGCTGGAGCGCCAAGGCGTGCCGTTCGAGGGCAGCATGTGCGACTACAAGACGTCGTATCCCAGCAACAAGCATTACCTGTACTACTCCGGCAGCGAACTGTCCGGCGGCTTCCGCGACGTGGCGAAACCCGCGCCGCGCGGACACCGGGTCAAGGGGCCGGGTACATCCGGGAAGCTGCTGATGAAGCAGTTGCTGGCGGCGGCTCGCGAACGCGGGGTGCAGGTGCTGCCGCAGACGCAGGCGATGAACCTGATCACCGACGACTCCGGCACGGTCACCGGGGTGCTCACGCACACTTTGCGAGACGCGCCGTCGTGGGTGCGGGCGCGGCACGCGCGGCTCGCGGATTGGGCGGCGAAGCCGGGCATCTACGTGCCCGCGATGCGTCGGTCGCTGCACCAGCGGGTCGAGCGGATCGAGCGCAAGCACGCGCGTGAGCTGCGGATCAGCGCGCGCCGGGGCGTCGTGCTGGCGGCGGGCGGGTTCATCGTGAACCGGGCGATGGTGCGCGAGCACGCGCCCGCGTATCGCGGCGGGCTGGATCTCGGGACGTCGGCGGACGACGGTTCCGGCATCCGGATGGGTGTCGAGGTCGGCGGGCGCACGGCGGAACTGGACCGGGTGTCGGCGTGGCGTTTTCTCACGCCGCCGACGGCGTTCCTCGGCGGGCTGCTGGTGGACGCGGACGGCCGCCGGATCATCGACGAATCCCGGTACGGCGCGGCGATCGGCGAACGCATGATCGCCGAACACGGCGGACGCGGCTGGCTGCTGGTCGACGAGCCGATCGTCGCCGAAGCCCGCCGGGACGGGCGCAAGCAGGGCCAATGGTTCGCGACGCTGCAGCTGCGGTACCTGCTGGGCAAGGGCCGGGTGACCGGCGGGACGCTCGAAGAAGTGGCCAAGCGGGCCGGGATCGACCCGGCCGGGCTGGCGGCGACGTACGCCGAATACCAGCGCGGTCCCGATCCGGCGGGCAAGCCCGCGGACTTCGCGCGGCCGCTGGACACGCCGCCGTACTCGCTGATCGACGTGTCGGTGAAACCCAACCTCGGCTACCCGTGCCCGATGCTGACGCTTGGCGGCCTGGTGGTCGACGAGGACACCGGCGCGGTGGCCGGCGTACGCGGGCTTTACGCTGCCGGGCGCACCGCGGTGGGAATCTGTTCCAGGTCGTATGTGAGCGGACTTTCGCTGGCCGACTGCGTGTTTTCCGGTCGCCGGGCTGGGTTGCACGGCGCGCGCGGGGCGGACCGCGTCGACAAAAACGAGAACGTGTTCTAGTCTTGAGCGTGTCGAGCGAGAGAGGACGGCCGATGAGCGAGCTGGCTGCCGTGATCGCGGGGGTGCGCGACCTGCTTCCCGTGCTGCGGGAACGCGCACAGGAGACCGAGGACGCCCGTCGGATCCCCGCCGAATCAGTGAAAGCGCTGCAGGAGACCGGATTTTTCCGCCTGCTGCAACCGAAACCGTACGGCGGCTACGAAGCCGACCCGGTCACCTTCTACACCGCGGTCAAGCTCATCGCGAGCGCCTGCGGGTCCACCGGCTGGGTCGCGTCGATTCTCGGCGTGCACCCGTGGCACGTCGCGTTGTTCGACGCGAAGGCCCAGGAGGACGTGTGGGGCGAGGACCACGACGTGCGGATTTCTTCTTCGTACGCGCCGATGGGCAAGGCGACCGTCGTCGAGGGCGGCTACCGGCTGTCCGGGCGATGGAGCTTCTCGTCCGGAAGCGACCACTGCACGTGGGTGCTGCTGGGCGGGCCGGCGTTCGCCGACGGCAAGCCGGTGGACTTCTGCACGTATCTCGTGCCGATCTCGGATTACTCCATTGTGGACGTCTGGGACACGGTCGGGCTGCGCGGCACCGGGTCCAACGACATCGTCGTCGACGACGTGTTCGTGCCGAAGCACCGCGCGCTGAGCTTCATGGCGACGTCGAAGTGCAAGACGCCGGGGCAGGAAGTCAATCCGGGGCCGCTGTACCGGCTGCCGTACGGTTCCGTGCACCCGAGCACCATCACCGCGCCGATCATCGGGATGGCGCAGGGCGCGTACGACGCGCACGTGGAGCACCAGGGCAAGCGGGTGCGGGCGGCCTACGCGGGCGAACAGTCCAAAGAGGACCCGTTCTCGAAGGTGCGGATCGCCGAGGCGGGCAGCGAGATCGACGCGGCCTGGCTGCAGCTGACGCACAATATCGACGAGCTGTACCAGCTGGCCTGCAAGGGCGAGAAGCTGCCGTTCAGCACGCGGTTGCGGGTGCGCCGGGACCAGGTGCGCGGCACCGAGCGGGCGATCTCCGCGATCGACCGGCTTTTCGAGAACTCCGGCGGCCGCGCGCTGCAGCGGGGCACGCCGATCCAGCGGTTCTGGCGCGACGCGCACGCGGGCCGGGTGCACGCGGCGAACGACGCGGAACGCGCGTACGTCATGTTCGGCACCGGCGAGTTCGGCTTGCCCGTCGAGAATGCGATGGTCTGATGACGCCCGAAGGTTCCTATGCAGACACCGCGGGCGGGCTTCGCCTGCACTACCACGAATCCGGCGCCGAAAACGTCGAGACGGTGCTGTTGCTGCACGGCGGCGGTCCCGGTGCCTCGGCGTGGAGCAACTTCGGCCGGAACCTGCCGGTGTTCGGCAAGTCCTACCGCACGCTGGCGATCGACCAGCCCGGGTTCGGCCGGTCCGACAAGCCGACCGACCACCCGCAGTACTTCCGGCACAGTTCGGACGCGATCGTCGGCCTGATGGACCGGCTCGGCATCGAAAAGGCGCACCTCGTCGGCAACTCGCTCGGCGCGGGCGCGGCGGTCCGGCTGGCGCTGAACCATCCCGGTCGTGCCGGACGGCTGGTGCTGATGGGCGCGGGCGGGTTGAGCGTCAACCTGTTCGCGCCGGACCCGACCGAAGGCGTGCGGCTGCTGTCGAAGTTCGCCGGGGACCCGACGCGGGAGCGGATGGAAGCGTTCCTCCGGATCATGGTGCACGACCAGGCTTTGGTCACCGACGAGCTGATCGACGAACGCTTCGAGATCGCGCGTTCGCCGGAGTCGCTCGCGGCGATGCGGGCGATGGGCAAGTCCTTCAGCCTGCCGGACTCCTTCGAGGAAGGCATGTTGTGGCGCGAGGCGTACCGCCTGCGCCAACGGGTCTTGCTCGTCTGGGGCCGGGAGGACCGGGTCAACCCGCTCGACGGCGCAATGCTGGCCTTGAAGACGATTCCGCGTGCGCAACTGCACGTGTTCGGCGGCTGCGGGCACTGGGCGCAGCTGGAGAAGTTCGACGAGTTCAACCGACTCGCCCTCGACTTCCTCGGGAGTTCGTGATGGCTATCCGTTCGCTGGGATATCTGCGCATCGAAGCCACCGACATGGACGCCTGGCGCGTCTACGGGCTGAAGGTGCTCGGCATGGTGGAGGGTTCGGGCACCGACCCGAACGCGCTCTACCTGCGCATGGACGATTTCCCGGCGCGATTGGTGATCGTGCCGGGGGAGAAGGACCGCCTGGCGCAGGCGGGCTGGGAAGCGGCCAACGCCGCGGAACTGGACGACGTCCGCGCCCGGCTCGACGCGGCTTCGGTGCCGTACAAGGAAGGCACGCCTGAGGAGCTGGCCGACCGCCGCGTCGCGGAGATGATCAGCTTCACCGATCCGTCCGGCAACACGCTGGAGGTGTTCCACGGGGTCGCGCTGCAGCACCGGCGCGTGGTGAGCCCGTACGGCCACCGGTTCGTCACCGGCGAGCAGGGCCTCGGGCACGTGGTTTTGTCGACCCACGACAACGAGGCCGCACTGAGGTTCTACCGGGACGTGCTCGGCTTCCGGCTCCGCGATTCGATGCGCCTGCCGCCGCAGATGGTGGGCCGCCCGGCCGACGGCGACCCGGCGTGGCTGCGGTTCTTCGGCTGCAATCCGCGGCACCACAGCCTGGCGTTCCTGCCGATGCCGACGCCGAGCGGGATCGTGCACCTGATGGTGGAGGTCGAGGAGACCGACGACGTCGGGTTGTGCCTGGACCGCGCGAAACGCAAGAACGTCCCGATGTCGGCGACGCTCGGCCGGCACGTGAACGACCTGATGCTGTCGTTCTACATGAAGACCCCGGGCGGCTTCGACGTCGAGTTCGGCTGCGAGGGCCGGCAGGTCGAGGACGAGGCGTGGATCGCTCGCGAGAGCACCGCGGTTTCGTTGTGGGGCCACGATTTCTCGGTAGGCGCGCAATGACAGCCGCCGTCCCCGAGGCTGTGTCGGACCGGTTTCGCGAGGTGCTGGGCCACTTCTGCACCGGGGTGACCGTGGTGACCGGGTACGTCGAGGATTCCTCGGCCGTCGCGCCGACCGGACCGGTGGGTTTCGCCTGCCAGTCCTTCGCGGCGCTGTCGCTGGACCCGCCGCTGGTGCTGTTCTGCGTTGCCCGGACGTCGCGCACCTGGCCCGCGCTGGCCGCGGCGGGCACGTTCGCGGTGAACGTGCTCGCCGAAGACCAGCAGGCGGTCTGTGCCGAATTCGGCCGCCGCGGCGGCGACAAGTTTTCCGGAGTCTCCTGGCGGCCCGCGCCGTCCGGCGCGCCGCTGCTGGACGGGGCCCTGACCTGGGTGGACTGCGAGGTGCAGGCGGTCCACCCGGCCGGGGACCACTACGTGGTGGTCGGTCGCGTGACCGCACTGGGCGAGACGTCCGACGCCCGCCCGCTGCTGTTCCACCGCGGCCGCTACACGGTCACCGAACCGGTGCCGGACGCGCTCACCGCGCTGATGCCCTGGCCCCGCCCGGACGACTGGCTCTGACCTCTGCCGCTTCGGGCGGGTGCTCGCGCTACTTCCAGCGGAAGTGCACGAACACCCGCCCGAAGTTGTCCTTGTCCTTCTCGACGCGGTGGTAGAGCGCCTTCACGTCCTTGCGCTCCAGGAACCGCAGCACGTGCTTCTTCAGCTGCCCGGACCCCTTGCCCGGGATGATCTCTACGAGCGGCGCCTTCTTCGCGACCGCCTCGTCGATGACCGCGCGCAGCGCCCGGTCGATCTCCCCGCCGCGGTTGTAGATGTCGTGAAGATCGAGCTTGAGCTTCATAGGTCCTTCCTACCCCACGAACTGATAGTCGACATCAACTACTCCTCCGCGTATAGTCGATCCTGACTAAGGGAGCAGTGGTGAAACGACGCGTGGTGGGGAATCCGCTCGGGCTGGCCGTGCTGGCGGGCTTGCTCGAGGAGCCGATGCATCCGTACGAGATGGCCCGGCGGTTCGTGGACTACGGCAAGGAGCGGGACTTCAAGTACACCCGCAGCTCGCTGTACATGGTGGTCGGGCAGCTGGAGAAGGCCGGGTTCATCGCGGCGCAGGAGACGCTGCGCGATTCGGCGCGCCCGGAGCGGACGGTCTACGCCATCACGCCCACCGGGCGGCTCGAGCTGTTCGACTGGATGCGCGAGCTCGTCGCCGAACCGGCCACCGAGTACCCGCTGTTCGGGGCGGCGCTGTCGTTGTTCGTGGTGCTGCCCGCGGACGAGGTGCACGAGCTGCTCCAGCAGCGGCTCGTCGCGCTCGCGGCGATCGCCGACGACATCCGCGCGACGCTCGACGCCGGGCGGGAGCAGGGGCTCGCCTGGTGGTTCCTGGTCGAGGAGGACTACCGGCTCACGAAGGTCGAGGCGGAGCGCGGCTTCGTCGAACGGCTCGCCGAGTCGGTCGCCGGGGAGGACTACCGGCAGGCGTGGGAAACCTACTTCAAGGGGAAATCATGAACGTAGCAGTGATCGGCGGCGGCATCGCCGGGGCGACGACCGCGATGGCGTTGCAGCGGGCGGGAATCGAAGCCGCCGTGTACGAGGCTTATCCGAAGGCGGCGGACGGAGTGGGCAGCGCGTTGACGCTGTCTCCCAACGGCCGCAACGCTTTGCGCCAGATCGACGCCGACGACGCGGTGGCCGCGGTCGGCATCGAGGTGCCGGGAATGGTGATGCAGAACCACAAAGGACGCGTGGTCGGCAGATTCGACGGACTGCCGGACCTGCCGTCGAGCCTGCTGCTGCGCCGCGACCGGCTGTACCGCGCGCTGATGGACGAAGCGCTGCGCCGGGGGATCACGGTCGAATTCGGCAAGCGGCTGAAGTCCATTGAGGACAAGCCGGACCAGGTGCTCGCGCACTTCGCGGACGGTTCCTCGGTTTCGGCGGACGTGCTGATCGGCGCGGACGGCATCCGGTCGGCGGTCCGGTCCACTTTGGACCCGGCAGCGCCCGCTCCGCGCTACACCGGACTGCTCGGCCTCGGCGGCTGGATCCGCAACCCGGGACTGCCGACGACCGGCAACTATCAGCATTTCGCCTTCGGCAAGCGCGCGTTCTTCGGGTATTTCGTCGACGCGGACGAGATTCTCTGGTTCAGCAACGTTCCCGCCGCCGATCCGGCTGAGGCGAAGTCCGCGTCGCCGGAGCACTGGCTTTCGGTGCTGCGGGAACGGCACGCGGACGACATTCCGGCGCGTGACATCATCGCCCTGCTGAAGCCGGAAGACGTCGGCCAGCCGGGGATCCTGGAGGACATCCCGACGGTGCGGACGTGGCACCGCGGCCGGGTCGTCCTGGTCGGCGACGCCGCGCATCCGACGTCGCCGAGTTCCGGACAGGGCGCTTCGCAGGCGGTCGAGAGTTCCCTCGAACTCGCTCGCGCGCTGCGGGACGCTCCGGACGTGGCAACGGCTTTCGCCCAGTACGAAGCGGCCCGGCGGGAACGCGTCGAACGGATCATCGCACGGGCGGCGAAGATCAACAACGACAAGGCCGCGGGGCCGGTCGCGCGGATCGTGCGCGACTTGCTGATGCCCGTGATGATGAAGACGGTGATGAGCCCGGAGAAGATGTTCGGGGACCTGCATCGGCACCGGATCGAGTTCGGGTCCTCGCTCGCTTCGGCCTAGCGGAGGCGGGCGAGCGCGGACCGGCGGACGAGGGCCGTGCGGCCGAGCAATCCCAGCACGGTCAATGCATCCGGGGGACCACCAGTCCGGATCACGCGGAGCTGAGTCCGTTCGGAGGCCCGCAGCAGGTCGTCGGCGCGCCAGTCGGGGCCGTGCGTGACGGCGTCGATCAGCGCGGCGGGGTCCGGGCGCGGACGGACGGGGGAACCGCCCGTCAGCCCAGGGTCTGCCACCACCCGTCCACGGGAGGCGGGGCGGAGGCGTCGATCCGCTGTCCGGGTTTCGGGATCGCGAGCGGGAGGTCGTTGGCCTTCGCCTCCCGCCACACCCGGTCCGCCGGGTCCGACCAGGTGTGCATGGCCAGCGTGAACGTCGCCCAGTGCACCGGGACCAGCAGCCCGCCGCGCACGTCCAGATGCGCGGCGACGCCTTCCTCCGGCGTCATGTGGATGTCCGGCCAGTTCGGGGCGTACGCGCCGACCTGGATGAGCGTCGCGTCGAACGGACCGTACTTCGCGCCGATCTCGGCGAAACCGGCGAAGTACCCGGTGTCGCCGCTGTAGTAGACGCGATGCTCCGGCCCGGCGAGCACCCACGACGCCCACAGCGTGCTGTCGTTCGCGAGGCCGCGGCCGGAGAAATGCTGCGCGGGCGTGGCGACGAACCGGATCCCGGCCACGACGGCGTCCTCGTGCCAGTCGAGTTCGATGATCCGCGCGGCCGGGACGTGCCACCGTTCAAGGTGCGCGCCGACGCCGAGCGGGACGAGAAACGGCGCGTCGGTCAGCGCGATCAAGGCTTGGACGGTGGGCAGGTCCAGGTGGTCGTAGTGGTCGTGGGAGATCACGATCGCGTCCAGCCTGCCCAGCTCGCGCAGGGAAACCGGGGGCGCGTGCAGCCGTCGCGGACCGGCGAACGTCGTCGGCGAAACCCGCTCGCCCCACACCGGATCGCACAGCACCCGGGCGCCGTCGATCTCCACCAGGGTGGACGCATGTCCGTACCAGGTAAGGAAAAGCCCGTCCGCTGCGGTGGCGGCCGGCGCGGAAACCAGCGGGACCGCCCCGCCCGGACGGCGGCGGGCGCGGTCCTCGCCGAACAAGAACTCGCGCACGAGGGCACCGGGGGAGGCGGGCGTCGCGCGAGTGGCGGCGGCGTTGTGGAACACGCCGTCGGCGTACTGCGGGGACTGGCGCATCCGTTCCGCACGAGCTCCGGCGGCCTTCGCGCCGAAGGCCGCCGGAGTGACTGCCCGGAAGCTCATGCCACCGAGTTTACGAAGCGTTCCTGAGAGGGGCCCCAGCTTCGTGCAGGTGCCGAAGCGTCTGCCGGTACGAGGAGACCAAGCCGGTGCGCACGTAGGGGATGCCGATCTCGGCGCAGTACGCCTCCACCATCGGCTGGGCGCGGCGCAGGTGCACCGACGGCATGCTCGGGAACAGGTGGTGCTCGATCTGGTGGTTGAGGCCGCCGAGCAGGACGTCGATCACCGGTCCGCCCGCGACGTTCCGGGAGGTGAGCACCTGCTTGCGGAGGAAGTCCAGCTCCGGGCGGCCGGTCAGCGTCGGCATGCCCTTGTGGTTCGGCGCGAAGATCGAACCCATGTAGACGCCCCACAGCCCCTGGTGGACCGCGAAAAACAGCAGTGCGAGACCGGGCGGGAGGACGATGAACAGCGCGGCGAGGTAGACCGCCAGGTGGGTGACCAGCAGCGCCGCTTCGAGCCCGCGGCGGCGCAGGCCGGGGCGCGCGACGGCGCGGATGCCGGACCAGTGCAGGTTGAGACCTTCGAGGGTGAGCAGCGGGAAGAACAGCAGCGCCTGGTGCCGTCCGACGAACCGGGGCAGGCCGCGCGCCTCGCGGGCCTGGCGCTGGGACCAGACGAGGATGTCCGGGTCGACGTCCGGGTCCAGCTCCTCGTGGTTCGGGTTGGCGTGGTGGCGGGTGTGCTTGTCCATCCACCACCCGTAGCTCATCCCGATGCCGAGGTTGCCGGCCAGCCGCCCGGCGATCTCCGCGGGACGGCGCGTCCGGAACACCTGCCGGTGCGCCAGATCGTGCGAAAGCAGGGCGATCTGCCCGAACATGAACGCCTGGAACGCGGCCACGGCCAGCTGCCACCACGAGTCGCCGAGCAGCGCGAACGCGACCCAGCCTCCCGCGAACAGCACGGTCACGAGCGAGATTCGAGCGGTGTAGTAGCCGGGGCGCCGGTCGAGCAGACCGGCGTCGGTGATCCGGCGGCAGAGCCGGGCGAAGTCGCTTCCCGGCCGTGGGGGCGAGGGGAGGACGAGCTTTTCGGTGGTCACCCGGGCGAGTATTGCGGCGCGGCGCCCCGACGGGAAACCTGCAGACCCGACGGATCGTCCTGGGGTTGCCCCCACCATGCCTCCTGTGCATGCCCGAAGGGGTGCTGCTCAAGCGGGCGATGGGGCTCCCGCGATGGCACCCGCGCGGGTTCCCGGGACGACCGGGTTACTCCGGGTGCCGGGGAAATTTCCTTCGTTCGGCGGCTCCTCAGGACGGCTCGCCGCCGGAGCGCCGCCGGGTCACCTCGGCGATGCTCGCCCAGTCGAGGTCCGCGCCGATCTGCTCGACCGCGGTGGAGAATACGTCCCGCAGAACCGGCCCGGTGGGCAGTTCGACGCCGAGCTCGCCGGCGGTGCACAACGCGAGCTTCAGATCCTTCAGCCCCAGCGCTGCGGTGAATCCCGGCGGCGTGTAGGCGCTGGCGGCGATGGCGTCTCCGTAGCCGCGGTAAACCGCGCCGGGGAAGACGGAATCGTTGATCAGGTCGACGAACTGCCCGGCGTCCAATCCGGCGTGCTGCAGCATCGTGATCGACTCGGACAGCGCCTGCAACGCGTGGATGATCAGGTAGTTCACCGAGATCTTCGCCGTCGGCGCGGCGTCGGCCGCGTCGCCGAACTCCCAGACCCGCCGTCCGAGCGCGGCGAGCATCGGCGCGATTTCGGCACGGACGTCCGCGTCGCCGGACACCAGCAGGGTCAGCTTTCCGGCCACCACCGCCTCCGGGCGGCCGACCACCGGCGCACTGAGGTACCGCCCGCCCTGCGCGGCGAACTCGCGGGCCGCCTCCGGGCTGATCGTCGCGTGATTGACGTGAATAAAGCCCTCCGGCGCGGACCGGAGCCGCTCGGCGGTGAACACCTGCCGCACCGCGTTTTCGTCGCTCAGCATGGAAAAGACGGTCCCAGCGGCGATCGCGTCCTCCGGAGTTTCGCCGACGGTCGCGCCTCGTGCCGCCAAGCCGTCCGCCTTGCCCGCGCTGCGGGTCCACACGGTGACGTCGTACCCCGCGTCGACGAGGCGACCGGCCATCGCCGTGCCCATCCTCCCGAGCCCGACGAAGCCCACCCGGCGCGCTGATTCGGCCATGTTCATCCTTCCTCGACCCGTCCCCGGTGAACCCCGAGGTCGGGGGGTATCAAACCAACCTGCCGAGCGACACGTCTTCTGGCAACGTGTGCCCATGCGCAGCTACTACCTCCCCCCGATCGTCCCCGTAGTCGCTCTCGTCCTCATGCCGTTCCTGCCCTTCGTCAACTCCTCCGGCCTGTGGCTGGGCCTGCCGAAGATGATGGTCTGGGGCGCCTTCTGGTGTCTGATGTTCACCCCGGCCCTGCTGCTGTCCGAACGGCTCCTGTCCCGCAGCGGCGAGGAGGATTGACGATGATCCTCGCCTTCACTCTCGCCGGCATCCTGCTCATCGGCGTGCTCGGCTTCGTCGGCCGCCGCCGTCCCGCCGCGGACCTCGCGGAATGGACCGTCGGCGGCCGGAAGTTCGGCGCGCTGACCATGTGGTTCCTGCAGGCCGGCGAGGTCTTCACGACCTTCACCTTCCTCGGCATGGCCGGGCTGGCGTTCTCCGGCGGCGTCGCGGCGATGTACGCGCTGCCGTACGTCCCGATCGCCTACGTGGTCCTGTTCTTCCTCGCCAAGCGGATCTGGCGGATGGGCAAGGAACGCGGCTACCTGACCCAGGGCGATTTCCTCGAGGACCGGTACTCGAGCCGCGCGCTCGGCACGGTGTCGGCCATCCTCGGCGTCGTGTTCGTGCTGCCGTACCTGCAGCTGCAGATCACCGGGCTCGGGCTGATCGTCCGGCTCGTGACCGGCGACCACGCGTCCGGCACGCTCAGCATGATCGCGGGCAGCGTGCTGGTGGTCGCGTTCGTGCTGTGGGCCGGGCTGCGCGGCGTCGCGGCGACTTCGTATTTCAAGGACGCGATCATGCTCGTCGTCCTGGTGGTGCTGATCATCGCGGTGCCCGCGCATTTCGCCGGCGGCGTGTCCGGGGTGTTCCACAAGATCGACCAGCTGCATCCGGAGAAGCTGTTCGTGCACGCCGGGTCCAACGACCACACGTGGTTCATCACGAGCATGCTGGTCAGCGCGATCGGCGTCGGCCTGATGACGCTGCCGCACACCTGGCCCGCGCTGATGTCCGCGCGCGACCCGAAGGTGCTGCGCCGCAATTACACCTGGATGCCGGTGTACGAGCTGTGCCTGCTGCTGCCGATGATCATCGGGTTCGCCGCGATCCTGGTGGTGCCCAAAGGAAGCGACCCGAACGGCGTCCTGCTGACGCTGAGCAAGGACGCGCTGCCGGGCTGGGTCACCGGCCTCGTGGTCGTCGCCGCGACGGCCACCGCGATGGTGCCCGCGGCGGGCATCCTGATCGGCATTTCCTCTTTGGTGGCACGGAACATCACCCGGGTGCGCAGCGAGCGCAAGCAGTTCTGGATCAACCACGGGACGGTCGTGCTGGCCAGCGCGCTGGCCCTGGTGCTCGGCATCTTCCGGCCGGACCTGCTGGCGAACCTGCTGCTGCTCACGTACTCCGGATCGGTGCAGCTGGCCCCGGCGAACCTGCTGGGCTTCCTGAAGAAGGTCCCGGTCGGCAAGGCCCCGGTGTTCGCCGGGCTGCTCGCGGGCGAGGTCGTGGTGATCTGGCTGACCTTCGTGGACCCGAAACTCGTCGGCACGGTCAACGTCGGGCTGGTCGGGCTTGCCGTTAACGTGGTCGTGCTCGCGATCGCGGCAGCCATCGAACGGGCCGTGACCCGGTCCGGAGACGTTGTGCAGACAGGAGAACCGGTATGACGCGGACCCTTTTCACCGGCGGCACGGTGTTCGACGGGGCGGGCAGCGCGCCCGCGCCGGCGGACGTCGCGGTCGAGGACGGCCGGATCGTCGAGGTCGGCACGGGCCTCGACGGCGACCGCGCGGTGGACTGCGCCGGAGCGACGCTGCTGCCCGGGATGTTCGACTGCCACGTGCACGTCACGGTGTCCGACCTCGGGTTGCTGCAGCGGGTGCAGAAGCCGTTCTCGTACCAGTTCTACGAGGCCGCCCGGAACCTGTGGACGACGCTGAAGCTCGGCATCACCACGGTCCGCGACGCCGCCGGGGCCGATCTCGGCATCAAGCAGGCGGTCGCGGACGGCCTGATTCCCGGTCCCCGCTTGGAAATCGCGATCGGCCTGATCAGCCCGACCGGCGGGCACGGCGACGGATGGATGCCGTCCGGGCACTGCGTTCCGCTGTCGCTCCCGCACCCCGGCCGCCCGAGCGCGCTGGCCGACGGACCGGACGAGATGCGCCGAGTCGCACGGACGCTGTTGCGCGCCGGGGCCGACGTGCTGAAGGTCTGCACGACCGGTGGCGTGCTGTCTCCTCGGGACGATCCGCGGCATTCGCAGTTCACGCCGGAGGAATTGGACGTCCTGGTCGCCGAAGCGACCATGCAGGGCCGCGCGGTGATGGCCCACGCCCAGGGCGCGGAGGGGGTCAAGAACGCCGTCCGCGCCGGGATCCGGTCGATCGAACACGGCATCTACCTCGACGACGAAGCGATCGAACTGATGCTCGCGCACGGCACCTGGCTCGTCCCGACGCTGGTGGCCCCGGTGAACGTCATCCGCGCGGCCGCCGCCGGTGCCGCCCTGCCGGACGCGGTGGTGCAGAAGGCGAAAGAGGTCGCGGAGGTCCACCTCGATTCGGTGCGCCGGGCCGCCGAAGCCGGGGTCCGGATCGCGATGGGCACCGACAGCGGCGTCGGCCCGCACGGGACGAACCTCGAAGAGCTGGAACTGATGCGCTCGGCCGGGATGAGCCCCGCGGACGTGCTGGTCGCCGCCACGTCGTCGGCCGCTCGGCTGCTGGGCAAGGACGCCGAACTGGGCCGGCTGGCTCCCGGATATCGCGCGGATCTCGTGGTCGTTTCGGGCGATGTGTACGATTTCCCGGCTCTGGCGGGGAACGTTCGGGAAGTGTGGCAGGACGGAGCGCGCGCGGTTTAGGCCGGTAGCTTCATGATCACGGCATACTGTCCGCCGTGATCATGAAAACCGGGGAACGCCACGCGTCCTGGCTCGAACTTTTCTTCGACCTGGTGGCGGTCGCCGGCGTCGCCCAGCTTTCGCACCTCGTGCGCGGAACGACTTCCTGGAGCGACGCCGGCCTCTACGTCGTGTGCTTCCTCGCGTTCTGGACCGCGTGGATGTGCTTCACCGTGTACGGCAACGTCACCGGCGAAGCGGCCCGCACGATGCCGGTGCTGCTGGCGATGGCCGGACTGGTTTTCATGGCCGGTTCGGTGCACGACCTCGGCGAGCACGCGCAGGGCTTCGCCATCTCGTATGTGGCCGTGCGCGCGCTTGCGAGCCGGGTGTGGGAAGGCCGCGAAAGCACGCGGATCATCGTCGAATGGCCCGTGGTGCACGCCGGGATGGGCGTGGTGCCGTGGGTTGTTTCGTTGTGGGTCGACGCGCCGTGGAAGTACGCGCTGTGGGCGCTCGGGCTGGGGATCGACCTGGTGGCCGGGCTGACCATGTCGGGGGAGCAGGTGGCGGAACGGGTCGCGGAACGGGTCTCCCAGTCCAAGCGATCCGCTCCGGGGCTGGCTTTCGCGCATCTGGACATCGCGCATTTCGGCGAGCGCTTGGGACTTTTCACGATCATCGTGCTCGGCGAGGGCGTCCTGACGGTCACCGACGCGATGACCGAGATCCCGGACTGGGAGTGGCCGCTGCTCTCGACCGTGCTCGGGGTTTTGGCGCTGCTGGCGGCTTTGTGGGGAGCGGCGCTGTACCAGGGGTTCGGCGGGATCCCGTATTTGTCGCAGACCGCTTGGGGGCCGCGCGTTCTGCTGCCGGTGCACTGCCTGGTGGCCGGTCTGCTGGCGGCTTTGGCGGCGGGTTTCGGGGATGCCGTGGAGTCTGTCGCGCATGGGCATGTCGCCGCGGGGACGCGATGGTTGCTGTGCGGATGCGTCGCGGCGTTCACAATGGTGGGCGTGGTCGCACGGGCGGCTTCCGGGATGTGGCGGGGGTGGGATTTCGCCGCGGTGCTCGCCGGGGTGGGGATTCCGGCCGCGTTGGCCTTCCTCGGCGGGGCGCTGACTCCGCCGCGGTTTTTGTGGGTGTTGCTGCTGGCCGTGCTGCCGGGGTTGGTGCGGGAGTTTCCTTGGCGTCGGCGGGGTGCTGCTGCGGGCGCGGAAGGTCCGTGAAGGGCTCCTTGAGGGACCTCACGTCCGTGAAGGAGCCCCTCACGGACAGCCCCGATCCGGGCCGGGCACCCTGACGGTGTCGGCGAGGGGGACCCTGACGGACTCAGCGTCGATGAAGGTGCCCTTCGCGGCTTTCGGTGTGGGTGAAGGGACCCTTCGCGGCTTCGGCGTGTGTGAGGGTGCCCTTCGCTGCTTTCGGTGTGCGTGAGGGTGTCCCTCGCTGCTTTCGGCGTGGGTGAAGGGACCCTTCGCGGCTTCGGCGTGCGCGAGAGTCCCCCTCGCTGCTTTCGGTGTGTGTGAGCGTGCCCTTCGCGGCTTTCGGCGTGGTCTCGCACGCGGAGCGTGCGTGAAGGGACCCTTCACGGCTTCGGCGTGCGTGAGGGTGCCCCTCGCTGCTTTCGGCGTGGGTGAAGGGACCCTTCACGGCTTCGGCGTGCGTGAGGGTGCCCCTCGCCGCCTTCGGCGCGCGTGAAGGTGCCCCTCACGACTCTCAGGCGTTGGCGAGAAGTTCCTTCAACGCCGCCGCGAACTTGGCCGGATTGCGTTGCGGCGCCAGGTGCGCACCCGGCGTCTCGGTGAACGGCAGCCCGAGTTCGAGCGCGAGGATTTTGGCGGGCTGGTAGTGGTACCAGCCGCGGCTGGCCTCCCCGGCGACCGGCACGATCTCGGTGTTCGTCCGGCGCAGCGCGCGCAAGTCCGGCAGGTAGTCGAAGAACTCGGTCAGCTCGCGGTCGAACAGCCGGAGCCAGTCGGCCTCGTTCGGCAGCCGCAGATGCGGCAGGTCGGGCAGGGCGGCGCCGGCGATCCCGTCCGCGAACCGCGTGACCGCCCCCATCAGATCACCCGAACGGGCCAACCGAACCTGCGCCGCGGCGGCCTCGAGAATGCCCGCGGCGTCCGGCATGAGCTGGATCGCGGGCGGCTCGTGCGCGACGAACGTGGCAACCCGATCCGGGTACCGCGCGACGAGATCCAGCCCGATCAACGCACCGGCACTGGTGCCGAACATCGAAACCGGCCCGGTGCCGCCGACGTGGTCGAGCACCGCGAGGGCGTCGTCCGCCTGCAGGGCCACCGGAACGGGCCCGGTCGTGGTGTCCGTGCTGGAAAAATGGCCGCGGCGATCGTAGGTGATCACGGTGAAATCCGTGCGCAAGAGCTTGACCAGCGCCCGGAACGAGTCCGCCGAACCGGTGCCGCCGGGGACCAGCAGCAGCCGCGGCCCCTCGCCGGTCGTGCGGACGGCCAGTTCCCCGCCCTCGACCGGACAGCGATGCTGGGCAGTCTCCGCATCTTCCGCGATCATGCCGAGAGTCAAGCACAACCCGGTTCACCCGATCGCTTCCGGGACGCCGGTTTTTGTCGGTGGCGGGTGCGAGACTCCGGGAATGACGAGTTGGGATGAGTTCAGTGCCGCCGCCCCGTCACTGGCCTCGCGCGTACGAGCCCGCTTCGCCGCCGCGGATTCGCACGTCTTGGCCACTTTGCGACGCGACGGCGCGCCACGAGTAAGCGGTTCGGAGATCGACTTCCGCGACGGCGAGGCGTACCTCGGGTCGATGCTCGGCGCGGTCAAGGCCCGCGATCTCCAACGCGACGACCGGTTCGCGCTCCACGCGTTCCCCGGCATCGAGGACGACTGCGACGCGAAAATCGCCGGCCACGCGGTGGAGATCACCGACCCGGCGGAGGTCGCGCGCGTCCAGGAGGGGCAGGAAAGCCACCTGTTCCGGCTGGATCTGCGAGAGGCCGTGGTGACGTGGGTGGAAGACAACACGCTGTGGATCGAATCGTGGCACCCCGGCAGCTGGGTGCGCTTCGCGAGACCGGACAACGGCCCCGCGGTGCGGACGGAACTGGAGGTGAGCTGACGGGGCTGCTTGGCGGATCCCGCTGAGATCCGGTGAGGGAGCGACGGCCGGGGAAGCATGTCGGGTTTGGGCGAGGCAGTGGGGCGCGCTCAGACGCGAGGATGCGCCGCGCCCGAGAAAGCGCAGCTGCTCGACTGACGCGACCCGGTCGCGGCGGCACCATCGTCGACCTTCTGAAGCGCGGACGCAGTAGACGGCGACCGCGCTGGTCTGCGGTGACGTCCGGCTGGGCTTCGCCGCCCGCAGCGACGGTCTTGCCGCGGGGGAGAAGCGTACAGCGCCAGAAACCCTAGTCTGGCCTGATGAAACTCACCTCCACCGTCCTAGACGCACCCGACCCCCGCACGCTGGCCGAGTTCTACCGGAAGCTGCTCGGATGGCCGATCGGCACTGACGAACCGGAGTGGGTCACGTTGCGCCCACCCGGCGGCGGGGCAGGGCTGTCGTTTCAGCTGGAAACCCAGTACGTGCCCCCGGTCTGGCCCGCGACCGTCGGGGAGCAGCAGATGCAACTGCACCTCGACTTCGAGGTCGACGGACGCACGGCGCTGCAAGCCGCAGTCACAAAGGCGGTCGCCGCGGGTGCGCGGGTGGCGGAGTTCCAGCCGCAACCCCACGTGCGCGTACTGCTGGACCCGGCAGGGCACCCGTTCTGCCTCTGGACTGACGACCGGCCCTAGTGACGCGCGAAGTTCCCTTGCCGCAACGACATTCGTGCCAGCGCGGCAAGAAACGGCCCGAACGCCGTCACACAGATCGGCGACCTCTCGGCCAACGGACACGCCGGTCCTGCGCCGGTGAACTCAGCTCCGCTGCAGAATTGTCGCGGTGGCGATCGCTCCGTCAGTGCACGTCGACACCAGCACTGTCGTCCCGCAGATCAGCGACCTCGGGCAACGGGCACGGTGGTGCTGCGCCGCTGAACTCAGATCCACTCGAAAACCGTCGCGGTGGCGATCGCCCCGCCTGCGCACGTCGAAAGCAGCACCGTCGTCCCGCACCTCGGACAACGGACACACCAGGCCCCCGGGGAACTCAGATCCGCTCCAGGATCGTCGCCGTAGCCATCGCCCCGCCAGCGCACATCGACACCAGCGCCGTCGTCGCGTCCCGCCGTTCCAGTTCGTGCAGCGCGGTCGTCAACAACCGCGCGCCGGTGCTCCCTACCGGATGTCCCAGCGCGATCGCCCCGCCGTTCACGTTCACCCGCGACTCGTCCGGATTGTGCATGCGCTGCCACGAAAGCACGACCGACGCGAAGGCCTCGTTCACCTCGAACAGGTCCACGTCCCCGATCTTCATCCCGGCCGCCTCCAAGACCCTCGTCGTGGCCTGGACCGGGCCGTCGAGGTGGTAGTACGGTTCCGCGCCGACGAGCGCTTGCCGCCGGATTCGGGCGCGGGGGCGAAGGCCCAGCGAGCGGGCCAGCGAGGCGTCCATGATCAGCACCGCCGCGGCGCCGTCGGAGATCTGGGACGACGAGCCCGCCGTGTGGATTCCGTCCGGCACCACGGGCTTCAACCGTGCCAGACCCTCCATTGTGGTCTCGCGCAAGCCCTGATCCCGGTCCACCACCCCGGCTTCCGTCGTGACCGGCACGATTTCCCGGGAGAAATGCCCGGCCGACCACGCGGCCGCGGCATTGGCCTGCGACCGCACGCCGAAAGCGTCGACGTCCTCGCGCGTGATGCCTCGCCGGATCGCGATCCGTTCCGCCGCACCGTATTGGTCCGGCATGTCGATCGACCACGAGTCCGGCTTGGGGGAGCCGACGCCCTCGCCGCGGTTCGCGCCCAGCGGCACCCGGCTCATCGCTTCCGCACCGCAGGCCACGCCGACGCTGATCGCGTCCGCCGCGATCAACCCGGCCACCAGATGCGCGGCCTGCTGCGCCGAACCGCATTGCGCGTCGATCGTCGTGGCTCCGGTCGATTCCGGCAGGCCCGCGTGCAGCCACGCGGTGCGGGTCAGGTTGCCGCACTGCTCGCCCGCCTGCGTGACCGCTCCGCCGATCACCTGCTCCACCTGAGCCGGATCGATGCCGGCCCGTTCGACCACCCCGCGCACCGCCGCGCCCAGCAGTTCGGCCGCGTGCAGGCCGGACAGCCAGCCGCCGCGCTTGCCGATCGGCGTGCGTGCCGCGGCCACGATCACCGGTTCGCCCACGAGTGTCCCCTTCCGAAGCTCCGTCCCCGGCAAAACTAGAACACGTTCCTATTAATGACAAGCGACCGCATGACAGCACGGAAGTCGATCACTGCGGGATGAGCAAGCGCTCACCTGCGCAAATTGGTTCTGGAACGGTAAAGTAAACAGGTTTCACTCAAGCGGGTTCCGTTGGTTAACACCGTATGCTCTACTGGGGTCATAGAACGCGTTGCAGTTGGGTATCACCGCCGATCCCGCGCAGGAGGCCAAGCCGTGGCAGCCCCCCTTTTGCCCGCCGGTTTCGACTTCACCGATCCGGACCTCTACGCCAGCCGGCTGCCCCTGGAGGAGTTCGCCGAACTCCGCCGCACGGCGCCCGTCTGGTGGAACCCGCAGCCGCACAACACCGCAGGCTTCGGCGACGACGGCTACTGGGTCGTCACGCGCCACGCCGACGTCAAGGCGGTCTCGCGCGACAGCGAGCTCTACTCGTCGAGGGAAAAGACCGCGATCATCCGGTTCGACGACCAGATGACGGCCGAGGGCCTCGACGCCAACCGGCTCGTCCTGCTGAACATGGACGCGCCGCAGCACACCAAGCTCCGCCGCATCGTGTCGAAGGGGTTCACCCCGCGCTCGATCGCGAAGCTCGAGGACACCCTGCGCGACCGCGCCGAGCGGATCGTGCACGAGGCCAAGAAGAAGGGCTCCGGCGACTTCGTCACCGACGTCGCGTGCGAGCTGCCGCTGCAGGCGATCGCCGAACTGATCGGCGTGCCGCAGGAGGACCGGCTCAAGATCTTCGACTGGTCCAACCAGATGATCGCCTACGACGACCCGGAATACGACCTCGAGCCGATCGCCGCGTCCGCGGAGCTCGTCGACTACGCCTGGAACATGGCCGAGGACCGCCGCCGCTGCCCGATGGACGACATCGTCACGAAGCTCGTCCAGGCCGACGTCGACGGCGAATCGCTCGGCTCCGACGAGTTCGGGTTCTTCGTGATCCTGCTGGCCGTCGCGGGCAACGAGACCACCCGCAACGCGATCACGCACGGCATGAAGGCGTTCCTCGACCACCCGGACCAGTGGGACATCTTCAAGGAGCAGCGCCCGAAGACCGCGCCGGACGAGATCGTCCGCTGGGCGACGCCGGTCGTCGCGTTCCAGCGCACCGCGACCCGCGACACCGAACTCGGCGGCGCGCGGATCCGCAAGGGCGACCGCGTCGGGATGTTCTACAGCTCGGCCAACTTCGACCCCGAAGTCTTCGACGAACCCGGCAAGTTCGACATCCTCCGCGAGGACAACCAGCACGTCGGCTTCGGCGGCACCGGTTCGCACTACTGCATCGGCGCGAACCTCGCCCGGCTGGAGATCGACCTGATCTTCAACGCGATCGCCGACGTGATGCCGGGCATCGCCAAGGTCTCCGCGCCCGAGCGGCTGCGTTCCAGCTGGCTCAACGGGATCAAGCACTACCAGGTCCGCTACGCCTGAGCAGGCGAAACGCCCGGGCGAACGGCTTGTCCGGCAAGGCGCGCGACGCACCGGCATGATGGCCCCGTGCGCACGACGGTAGACGTGGAATTCGGCGTCCGGGTGACGAAACCCGGCCTCGCCGCGATTTCGGTCGCCGCCGTGCGCGCGGACGCCGGCGAACTCGCCGTGTCCGACGCCGGTTCCGCGCGCACCGCCGAATTCGAACACGGCACTCGCGCGGAGGTGTACGACCTCGCCGAGGGAGAGCACCGCGTCACCTACCACGGCGAACGCGTGCTGCATCGCGGCAACGCCGAATCCGTCACGCTCGCCGACATCGCGCGGTACACGCGGCCCAGCCGGTACTGCCCGTCCGACCGGATGGGCGGTCTGCTGCCACCGGGCATCGGCGAGCTGACCGGCGCGCGGGCGCGAGTGCAGGCGATCGTCGACCACGTACACCGCAGGCTCGCGTACGTCGTCGGCTCCGGCGGCCCCACCCACGACGCCATCGACACGCTCCTCGCCGGCGAAGGCGTCTGTCGCGACTTCGCGCACGTATGCGTCGCGTTGTGCCGCCTCGTCGACGTACCCGCGCGCTACACGTCGGTGTATGCGCCGGGTCTGCAGCCGATGGACTTCCACGCGGTCTTCGAAGCAGGCATCGACGGCCGCTGGTACGTCTTCGACGCCACCCGGTTGGCCCCGCGCCAGACCATGCTCCGCATCGCCACCGGACGCGACGCCGCCGACACCCCGTTCCTCGCGACGCTGGGCTGCGAACTCGACTTCCTCGGCGCGACTGTCTTCGCCACGACCGACGAACCGCTGCCGCGTGACGACGGGCACGCCCCGGTCGTACTGGCCTGAATGCGTGTCTTTTGCGACAAAGAGCGCGTCCGCTGGGTAAACAGTGACGGTGAAGCGTTCCAGCAAGACCCCGGGGCCGAGCAAGTGGGCCCGCGCGCGTGCCCGGTACCGATGGCTGGACCACATCGCACGCGCCACCAACCGGTACATCGACTACGGCGGTTATCACTACGTCGCGTCGATTACCTACTTCAGCCTGCTGTCGCTGGTGCCGATCCTGATGGTGGCCTCGTCGGCGGCCGGCTTCGTGCTCGCGACGCAGCCGCACCTGCTCGACGCGCTGGTACGCGGCATTTCCGGCTCGCTGCCCGGCCCGATCGGCTCCCAGGTCTCGTCGCTCCTGACCGGGTTCGTCGAGCAGCGCACCGGGGTCGGGGTCGCCGGTCTGGTCGTCGGCCTGTACTCCGGCTGGAACTGGATGAACGCGCTGCGGGACGCGCTCACCGCGATGTACGGCCAGAACCGGTCCGAAGGCCCGCTGCTGCGCACGATCCTGATGGACGTGCTGGCGCTGCTCGGCCTCGCCGCGGCGCTGCTGGTGTCGTTCGGGATCTCGGTGTCCGGCACCGCGGTCGGCCGTTCGCTGCTGGGGCTGGTCGGCGTCGAGGACACGAGCTGGGGGCACAACCTGCTGTCGTTCGTCTCGGTGCCGCTGGCGCTGCTCGCCGACTGGCTGGTGTTCCTGTGGGTGCTCACCCGGCTGCCGCGGGAACGCGTCGGCTGGCGCAGCGCGATGCGCGGCGCGGTCGCCGCGGCGGTGGGCTTCGAACTGCTCAAACTGGCCGGCGGGTTCTACCTGAACTTGATCAGCAAATCGCCGTCCGGCGTGGCGTTCGGTTCGGTCATCGGTCTGCTGTTCTTCATCTCGCTGATCGCCCGGATGCTCATCTACATCACGGCCTGGACCGCGACCGCCCGCGACGCGCCGCGCAAGCCGATCCAGCCCCCGGCGGCGACGCAGCTGCGGCCGATCATCGCCCCCAAGCAGAACAGCGGCAAGGCGGCGCTGCTGGGGGCGGTGGTCGGGGCGTTGGGGACAGCGGTCGCGTTGAGAAGGGGGCGGCGGAGGGACTCGTGAGTGGTTAAGCCGGTTCTAACCGGCCGGAACACTCACGAGGGCTTTTCCGCCCCGACGACCCACATGCTGAAATACTGCGAGCCGCCGCCGTAAGCGTGGCCCATCGCGACCCGAGCCCCGTCCACCTGATAATCGCCCGCGCGGCCCATCACCTGCTTCGCCGCTTCGGAGAACCGCAGCATCCCGGACGCGCCAATGGGATTCGACGACAGCACGCCGCCCGACGGGTTCACCGGCAGCCGCCCGCCGATCGCCGTATCGCCGGCCTCGGTAATCTTCCAGCCCTCTCCCTCGGCGGCGAAGCCGAGGTTTTCCAGCCACATCGGCTCGAACCAGGAGAATGGCACGTAAATCTCCGCGACGTCCACTTCGGACAGTGGATCGGCGATGCCCGCGTCGCGCCACAACGCCGCTGCCGCGTCGCGACCGGCTTGCGGGCTGACCTGGTCGCGTCCGGCGAACGTCGTGGGCTCGGTCCGCATCGCGGTCGCGTGGATCCACGCCGCACCGCCCGGCACCGCGTCCCCGGCGGCTTCGTCGCCGAGCACCATCGCGCAGGCGCCGTCGGAGGACGGGCACGTTTCGTCGTACCGGATCGGGTCCCACAGCATCTGCGACGCCTGCACCGATTCGACCGTGATGTCGGCCTGCTGCAGATGCGCGTACGGATTCAACGCGCCGTTGCGCCGATCCTTCGCCGCCACAATCGCGCCGATGTGTTCCGGCGCGCCGGAACGGCGGATGTACGACCGGACGTGCGGCGCGAAGTACCCACCGGCTCCAGCGCCGACCGGCATCTGAAACGGCGGCAGAATCGACAGGCCCCACATCGCGTTCGATTCGGACTGCTTCTCGAACGCCACCGTCAGCACGCGCCGGTGCACGCCGGACTGGATCAGCGAAGCGGCGACCAACGCGGTCGACCCGCCGACCGAACCCGCGGTGTGCACGCGAATCAGCGGTTTCCCGTTCGCCCCCAACGCGTCCGAGAGGAACAGTTCGGGCATCATGACGCCCTCGAACAGGTCCGGCGCCTTGCCGATCACGACGGCCTCGATGTCGTCCCACCCGACCTGGGCGTCCGTCATCGCGCGGTCGATCGCCTCGCGGAGCAGACCGGCCATCGACACGTCAGTGCGCTTCGCGCGGTGGTGCGTCTGCCCGGTCCCGAGCACCGCGGCGAGCTGTTTCGTCATCGTGCCTCCAGCACGGCGAGGAGGTTCTGCTGCAGGGCAGGTCCGCTGGTCGCGTGGGCGAGCGTCTTGGCCGCTTCGCCGCGGTGGATGCGCGCGGCGGCCTCGCCGATCCGCGCGAGGCCGGCGGAGAACATCGGGTTCCCGGTGAGCGCGCCGCCGGACGGGTTGATCCGGACGCTGTCCCCGAACCCGAGTTCGCGGCGCAGGATGAGCTCCTGATGCGTGAACGGCGCGTGCAACTCGGCCAGTTCGACCCCGTCCAGATCCAGCCGGGCCGCGGCGGCGGCCGTCGAAGGAGAACGGGTGAGATCGCGCGCGCCGAGGACGGGGGAGTCGATGCGGTGCTCCAGTCCGGAGATGATCGCGGGCCGCTCCACGAGGTCGCGCGCGCGTTCCGCCGAGGCCAGGATGATCACCGACGCGCCATCCGTCACCGGTGCGATGTCGTGTGCGCGAAGGGGATCGGCGACATACGGGGTGTCGAGCAGGTCAGCGACGTCCACGGTTCCGGACAGCTGTGCGGCGGGGTTGTTCGCCGCGTCCGCCCGGGACCGGGCAGCCACTTCGGCCAAGTCCTTTTCGGACCACAACCCGCCTTCGAGACCCAATCGGGCCTGCAGTCCGGCGATCGCCAGCGAGTCCGGCCACAGTGGAGTGACGAGGTACGGGTCCAGCTGCATGGCCATGACTCGCCGGAGCTGTCCGGCGCTGGCTTTGCCGAAGCCGTACACAAGCGCGGTGTCGACCTCGCCGGTGCGGATCTTCAGCCACGCCTCATACAGCGCCCAGGCGGCGTCCATTTCCACATGGGACTCGTGGATCGGCGGGAACGCACCGAGCGCGTCCACCGCGGCGATGAACGAAAACGCGCGCCCGGCGAGGTAATCCGAGGATCCGGAGCACCAGAACCCGATGTCTTGTTTGGACAGTCCGGTCGCCGCGAAGGCCTCGGCGAGGATCGGCACGAGCATTTCCACGCCGTTGGTGGTGCCCTCGGTCTTGCGGACGTTGGGCGCCTGCGCGAAACCGGCTACGGCTACTTCAGGCATGGTTCCTCACAGGTGGTGGGCGAAGGTCTCGTACTCGGCGTCCGGCTCGCCGGTGGGCTCGAAGTGGCTGATGTTCTCCAGCGACGTCCACCATTCCTCGCGCGGCCGCCAGCTGGCGCGCACGCGCATGCCCATCCGGACCTCCTCGGCGGCGCAGCCGAGCACGAGGTGCAGGAACGCGATGTCGGCCCCGTCGAGCAGGATGTACGCCGCGACGTACGGCGGCTTGATGCGCTGGCCGAGGAACGGCACGTTGACGATGCAGAACGTCGTGACGATGCCCGTGTCGGGCAGTTCCACCTCGTCGGTGGTCGGCACGCCGTCGACCGGGCACGCGCCGCGCGGCGGGATGTAGACCTTGCCGCATTCGGGGCAGCGCTGGCCGAGCATCCGGCCCTCGGCGAGGCCGCGCAGGTACCGGCTTTCCTCCGGCGACGCGGAATGCTGGTATTTCAGGTGCACTGGCGTGATGATCACGCTGACCGGCGCGCCTTCTTCGCGTTCCGCCACCGGCGGGGGAGCCTCGGTGGGCGTGGTGTCCGGCGCGTCCGCGGGCAGGAAGTACGCGATGTCGCGGATGTGGCCGACCGTTTCGCCCGCCCACCGCACGCGCACGCGCTGTCCGATGTGGACGTTGTCCGGCGAGCCGGCGTCGAGCGCGTGCAGCAGGCTGGTGTCCGCGCCGTCGAGTTTCACCAGCACCCAGGCGAACGGACGCGACAGCGGCTGGCCGTCGAGCGGATCCGCGCACCAGGACCAGGAAACGACAGTGCCTTCTGTGCCGACCGGGACGAACTCGGTCAACGGGTCCGCGGTGGCGGGGTCGTACTCCACCGGGGGCACGTGCACGCGTCCGTCGCTGCCGCGCACGCCTTCGATCCGGCGTTCGCGCAACGCGTTGACGAACCGGCCGAGCACCGGGCCGGTCGAACGGGTGTAGTCGAAGCCGACGTTGAGCGGCGCCGACAGAGGGGCATCCGAAACCGTCACGGCTCCGAGTGAAACACGTTCTCGAATCCGAGGCAAGGAACCTGTTGTGTCTATGTGGAACGCGTTCTAGATTTGAGTGATGGACCTGGGACTGTGGACCATCGCCGCGGCCGAGCCCGCCCGGGTGGCGCTGGTGGATCCGGACGGGCGGGAAATCACGTACGGCGAACTGACCGCGAAAGCCAACCGGTACGCCTCCGGGCTGCGCGAACTGGGCCTCGGCGTCGGCGATTCGGTAGTGCTGCTGCTGCCGAACGGCGACGACCTGGTCGCCGCGTACTTCGCGGCGATCCAGACCGGCCTGTACGTGGTGGTGGTGAACTGGCATCTCGTCGGGCCGGAAGTCGCGTACATCCTCTCCGACAGCGGAGCGAAAGCTTTCCTGGCGCACGAACGGTTCGCGGACGTCGCGGTGGCCGCGGCCGATGAGGCTGGCTTGCCCGCTTCGGCGCGGTTCGCCGTGGGATCGGTGCCGGGCTTCCGTCTCGTCGAGGAACTGGGCGCGGGGCTGGGCGACGGGCGGCCGGACAACCGGACCGCGGGGTCGCCGATGCTCTACACCTCGGGCACGACGGGGCGGCCCAAGGGCGTCAAGCGGCCGCTGACCGGGGCGGATCCGGATCAGGTGCCTGCCGCTTCGACGTGGTTCTTCGGGGTGTTCGGGCTGCAGCCGTTCGACGATCACGTGCATTTGTGCGGGTCGCCGCTGTATCACACGGCGGTGCTGAATTTCGTGGCGATTTCGCTGCAGTTGGGGCATACCGCGGTGCTGATGGACCGGTGGGACGCCGAGGAAATGCTGCGGCTGATCGAGCGGCATCGGGTGACGCACAGCCATATGGTGCCGACGCAGTTCCGCCGCTTGCTTGCCCTGCCGGAGGAGGTGCGCACGAAATACGACCTGAGTTCGCTGCGCGTGATGATTCACGGGGCCGCGCCTTGTCCGATTGAGGTCAAGCGGCAGATGCTCGAGTGGTGGGGTCCCGTTGTCACCGAGTATTACGCGGCGACTGAGGGCGGCGGGACGGTGATTTCCGGCGAGGACTGGTTGCGGAAGCCGGGGTCTGTTGGATTGCCGTGGCCGGGGTCGACGATCCGGATCCTGGACGACGCCGGGAACGAAGTGCCTGTTGGCGAGACGGGTGCGGTGTACATGAAGATGGGGGACTCGAAGTTCGAGTATCACCGGGATCGCGCCAAGACCGAGAAGGCCCGGGTCGGGGATTTGTTCACGCTGGGTGACGTCGGGCATCTCGACGAGGACGGGTATTTGTTCCTGCACGACCGCAAGGCGGACATGATCATTTCCGGCGGGGTGAACATTTATCCGGCGGAGATCGAGGGCGAACTGGTGATGCATCCGAAGGTCGCCGATGTGGCCGTGTTCGGGGTGCCGCATGAGGACTGGGGGGAGGAGATCAAGGCGGTGGTGCAGCCTGCGGACGGGGTTGAAGGGTCTGCGGAGCTTACGGCTGAGCTGCTCGCGTATGCGGAGACTCGGTTGGCTCGGTTCAAGTTGCCGCGGTCGGTGGATTATCTGCCGGAGCTGCCTCGGGATCCGAATGGGAAGTTGTACAAGCGGAAGTTGCGGGAGCGGTACGTGTCGTGAGGGCGGGGCGGGGGCGCCGCTGCGGGGCTTGATTGTGGCTGCGGGGTCCCGGGACGGGGTGTGCCTGTGACTCGGCTGGGGTGCACCGACCACCTTGGCCGGGGGGTGCGTCGACGCCCTCGCTTGGGTGCGCCCGCGACTCCTCGCCTGGGTGGGCCTACGCCCCTCACCTTGGTGCGCCCACCACCCCTCAGCCTGATTGTGACTACGGCGCGGGGG
>NZ_GG657746.1:2217423-2233333 GCF_000158875.1 Streptomyces sp. AA4
CCCCCGCGCCGTGTTTTGGCTTCGTATCGGGGTTGTGGGGGCTGTGGGTGCTTGGATGGTGGCGCCGGGAGGGGGTGCGCTGAGGTTCGTGAGGGGAACCCTGAGGGACTCAGAGTCCCTCAGGGTTCCCCTCACGTACTTGGCTCAGTGGCCTTGGAAGTTCGGTTTGCGTTTTTCGGTGAAGGCTTTCGGGCCTTCTTTCGCGTCCGCCGAGGCGAAGACTTCGATGCCGTACTTGGCGTCCAGTTTGAAGGCGTCTTCCTCGTGCATGCCCTCGGTGTCGCGGATGGTCTTGAGGATCGCGCGTATCGCGAGCGGGCCGTTGTCGTTGATCAGTTCAGCGAGTTCCAGCGCACGAGCAAGCGCTTGACCGTCGGGGACGACGTGGCCCACCAGGCCGATGTCGCGTGCTTCCGCGGCGGTGATGTGCCTGCCGGTCAGGAGGAGGTCGGCGGCGACGGTGTACGGGATCTGCCTGGGCAGGCGCACGGCTGAGCCGCCCATCGGGAACAGGCCCCAGCGGGGTTCCGAGACGCCGAATTTCGCGCTCTCCGCGGCCACCCGGATGTCCGTTCCCTGCAGGATTTCCGTGCCGCCCGCGATGGCCGGGCCTTCGACGGCCGCGATCAGCGGTTTGGTGAGACGGCGGCCTTTCAGCAGGCCCTCGATGCGGCTCGGGTCGAAGGAACCGTTCGAGAAGGACTTGCCGGGGGCGTTGCGGGACATGGATTTCAGGTCCGCGCCCGCGCAGAACGCGCCGCCCGCGCCGGTGAGGACGCAGCTGCGCACCTGGTCGTCGGAATCCACCCGGTCCCAGGCCTCGACCATGATCGACAGCATTTCGCCGGTGAGGGCGTTGCGGGCTTCCGGGCGGTTCATCGTCACGACGAGCGTGCGGCCTTCGAGGCTGACGAGCGCGTGGGGTTCGGCCACCGGGGCCTCCTTCTCAGCTGGCCGGGGTCATTGCCCAGAACGATAACATGTTCTACTTTGGGTGCGTGGCACTCAACATCGCGGATCTACTCGAGCACGCCGTCGACGCCGTGCCGGAACGCGTCGCGGTCGTGTGCGGACAGCGCCAGGTCACCTTCGCGCAACTGGAGAAGCGCGCGAACCGGCTGGCGCACCACCTGGCCGCGCACGGCGTGGGACCCGGCTCCCACATCGGTGTCTATTCCCGGAACTCCATCGAGGCGCTGGAAGCCATGTTCGCCGCGTACAAACTGCGCGCGATCGCGGTGAACGTGAACTACCGCTACGTCCACGGAGAGCTCCGCTATCTGTTCACCAACGCCGACCTGGTGGCGCTGGTGCACGAGCGGCGCTACTCCGACCGGGTGGCGGCGGTGCTGCCGGAAACGCCAAAACTGAAACACGTTGTAGTCGTCGAGGACGGTTCGGACACGCCGTACGAGACGGGGGTCGAGTACGAAGCGGCGCTCGCGGGCGAGTCGGACGAACGCGACTTCGGCGAACGCAGCGCCGACGACCTGTACATCCTCTACACCGGCGGCACCACCGGTTACCCCAAAGGGGTGCTTTGGCGGCACGAGGACATCTGGCGCGCGCTGGGCGGCGGCATCAACTTCGTCACCGGCGAGTACGTGCCCGACGAATGGACGCTCAGCGAACAAGGAAAATCCGGTTCGCTCGTGCGGTTGCCGGCCGCGCCGCTGATCCACGGGGCGGCGCAGTGGGCCGCGTTCGGCGCGCTGTTCACCGGCAGCCCGGTGGTGTTCGTCCCGCAGTTCGACGCGCACGACGTGTGGCGTGCGGTGCAGGAACACAAGGTGCAGGTCCTGACGATCGTCGGCGACGCGATGGCGCGGCCGCTCGTGGACGCGTACCGCTCCGGCGACTATGACGCGTCGTCGCTGGTCGCGGTGTCGAGCCACGCGGCGCTGTTCTCGCATTCGGTGAAGCAGGAATTCCTGGAGATGCTGCCGAACGTCGTGATCACCGACGCGATCGGGTCGTCGGAGAGCGGGTTCACCGGAATCGGCATGGTGGGCAAGGATTCCGACCATTCCGCGGGACCTCGGGTGAACTTCGGCAAGGACGCCATCCTGCTGGACGACAACGGCGAAGTGGTCGAACCGAAACCCGGCGCGGTCGGGCTGATCGGCCGCCGCGGGCACGTTCCGCTCGGCTATTACGGCGATCCGGAGAAAACCCGCACCATTTTCACTGAAGTGGACGGCGTCCGTTACGTCGTGCCCGGCGACTACGCGCGCTACGAGGAAGACGGCACGGTCACGTTGCTGGGCCGCGGATCGCAGTGCGTGAACACCGGCGGCGAAAAGGTGTATCCGGAAGAAGTCGAGGGCGCGCTGAAATCGCATCCGGACGTTTTCGACGCACTGGTCATCGGCATCCCGGACGACCGGCTCGGCCAGCGGGTCGCCGCCGTCGTCCAGCCGCGGCCCGGAGTGAAACCGGATCTGGCCGCGCTGGAAGCGCACGTGCGGACCGAGGTCGCCGGATACAAGGTGCCGCGCACGGTGTGGCTGGCCGAGGAAATCGGCCGTTCGCCGAGCGGGAAGCCGGATTACCCGTGGGCTCAGCGGTACGCCGCCGAACACGAACCCGCCTAGGAGGGCGCATGCGCACATCGTTGTGCGACCGGTTCGGCATCGAGGTGCCGATCTTCGGATTCACCCCGTCGGAACACGTCGCGGCCGCGATCAGCCGCGCGGGCGGCATGGGCGTGCTGGGCTGCGTCCGGTTCAACGACGCCGCCGAACTCGACGCGGTGCTGTCCTGGATGGACGAAAACACCGACGGAAAGCCTTACGGCGTCGACATCGTGATGCCGGCGAAGATCCCGTCCGAGGGCACCCAGACCGACCTGAACGAGCTGATCCCGCCGGGCCACCGGGCGTTTGTCGACAAAGTGCTGAAGGACCTCGCGGTCCCGCCGCTGCCCGACGACACCGACGAACGCGCGGGGGTCCTCGGCTGGCTGCACTCCGTCGCCCGGTCCCATGTGGACGTCGCGCTGAACCACCGGATCAGCCTGATCGCCAACGCACTGGGCTCGCCCCCGGTCGACGTGATCACCCGCGCGCACGACGCGGGCGTCCCGGTGGCCGCCCTCGCCGGCAAGGGTTCGCACGCCGCTCGCCACGTCGACAACGGCGTGGATCTCGTTGTCGCACAAGGACACGAGGCGGGCGGGCACACCGGCGAGATCGCGACCATGGTGCTGGTGCCGGAAATCGTCGACGCGGTCGGCGACCGCGCCCCGGTGCTGGCAGCCGGAGGGATCGGCTCCGGCCGCCAGGTCGCCGCCGCGCTGGCCCTGGGCGCCTCGGGCGCGTGGATGGGTTCGTACTGGCTCGCGACGCAGGAATACCTCCAGACGATGCCCGAATCGGAGGCAATGCAGAACGCGCTGGTCGCGGCGACTTCCGCGGACACCGTCCGAACGCGGATCTACACCGGCAAACCCGCCCGCCTGCTGAAAACCCGCTGGACGGAGGCCTGGGCGGCGCCGGGCGCGCCGGAACCGCTGCCGATGCCGCTGCAGAACCTGCTGGTTTCCCACGCCCACAACCGGATCCACGCCGCCGCCGACCCGTCGGTGGTGTCGATGCCGGTGGGCCAGATCGTCGGCAGGATGGACCGGGTCCGCCCGGTGGCCGAGGTGATGGCGGAGCTGGTGCGGGGATTCGAGGAGACGGTTTCCCGGTTGGACAAGATCCGCTGAACCTCAGGCGAGCCGCTGCTTGATGAACAGGGCAGCCCGGTCCAGGGCTTGCCCTGCTTCGTCGAGCGAGTCGGTGAAGGTCTGGAACACGTGCGGGGCGTCGGCGGTGATGTCGAGGATCGCGTCGACGTCCGCCTCGCGGGCGCGTTCCGCCAGCCGGACCGAGTCGTCCAGCAGGACTTCGTTCGTGCCGACCTGCAGGAGGATGGGCGGGAAGCCGGTCAGGTCGGCGTGGACCGCCGGGGCGAGGAGCGGCTGGGCGGGGTCCGCGCCGCCCAGGTACAGCTGGCCGGTCTTGCTTACGCTTTCCCTGGTGAAGAACGGGTCGGCGTCCTCCTTCGTCACCATGGACGCCCCGGTATAGGTGTGGTCGAGCGCCGGCGAGAACGCGACGATCCCCGCGGGCATCGGGAGCCCCGCGTCGCGGGCGGCCAGAGTCGTGGTCACCGAGAGGCCGCCGCCAGCGGAGTCGCCCGCGAAGACGATCGACGACGGGTCGTGGTCCTCGAGGAGACTGCGGTAGGCGGCGAGGCCGTCTTCGATCCCGGCCGGGAACGGGTGCTCGGGCGCGAGCCGGTAGTCCAGCGAGAGCGCGCGGATTCCGGTGCGCAGGACCAGGTTCGCCGTCAGCGTCATCGCGGTGTGCGGCGAACCGAGCACGAACCATCCGCCGTGGAAGTACAGGATCGTGCCCGGTCTCGGGGTCTCCGGCGGTTCGACGAGGACGGCCGGTCGCCCGCCGAGCGTGGCCGGGGTTTCCCGATGCTCGGCCGGCACCGGGAACTGGCTCATCAACGCGGCGAACCCGGCCCGCATCTCGTCGACCGAGGCCGCTTCCGGCTGCTCCGGCGCGTTCTTCAGCCGGTCGGCGATCGCGCGGCGCTGTTCCCTGCTCATCTGCTCTCCTTAGATGTCTCCGGAAGTATCTTCCGCGGCATGTAATGTTAGACTATATGCCATGGAAGGTACTTCGGCAAACGGGCAGCTTTTCGACCATCTCGTGCGCTGCGAGACCCGGATCTTCAACGCGCTGACCGACGGTCTCAAGGCCGAGCACGGCGTCGGCGCGGCGCAGTTCGAGTTCCTGCAGTACCTCGCGCGACATCCGCGGTCGCGGGTCGCGGACCTCGCGGTGAACTTCGCCATCGGGATCGGCGCGACCAGCAAGGGCATCGACCGGCTCGAAGCGCGCGGCTGGGCGCGCCGGGTGCCGAACCCGGAGGACCGGCGGTCGTCGCTCGTCGAGCTGACGCCCGCCGGACGCGAGCTGGCCGAGGCGATGGAGAAGACGTTCCGGGAACAACTCGACGCACTGATCGGCTCAGTGGTCGGGGAGGACCGGGTCGCGACGGTGACGGCGGTGCTCGCCGAGCTGCGGGGGGCGCTGGAGGAGCGGGGAGTCGGGCTTCCGGCGGGCTAGGTCTCGGGGATCCGGCGGCAGGGTTTCGCACTGGCCGCCGGACGCGCGGAACGGCGGGGGACGTTTCCCGGGGCAGGCCGCACGTTCGCCGTGCCTCGCCGTGCCTCGCCGCGCCAGGTGCCGGGGTCGTCCTGCGTTCGGCGATGGGAGCCACACGCTGGGGACTCTGCCTCGGATTGGCTGCCTGGCCGCAGTTTCCGGCATTCCGGGGTCCCGTGTCGCTCGGCGCTAGCCGCACTCCCTCGCACTGGAGCAGCACAAAGCCCCACCCTCCGTGCGCGGATCCTGTGCCGGGAAAACGCTGCACAAGCCGGGGCGGGACCCAGCGGAGTCCCGCACCCGGCTCGGCGAGACAGGCGGGTCAGATCTTCCCGGCCGCCGCGGCGATGGCGGAGGCGAACGTGCTCACCTCGGTGTACACGCCGGGCGCGTGGGCCCGGGCGCAGCCGTCGCCCCAGCTGACGATGCCTACCTGGAGCCAGTCGCCTGCTCCGTCGCGGCGGAACATCGGGCCGCCGGAGTCGCCCTGGCAGGTGTCGACTCCGCCGGTGTCGAGCTTGCCCGCGCACAGTTCCGCGTCCGGTTTCAGATCGGCGTAGTCGCCGCCCTGAGCCTGGCACGTCGCGTCGTCCACGAAGGGGACCTCGGCCTTCAACAGGTAGCGCTGCTGCGCGCCGCCTTCCTTGGCCGCGCCCCAGCCCGCGATGGTGAAGGTGCCGGAGTTGTTGTCGGCGTTCTTCGCGGTCGGCAGCGTTGGGATGCCGCTCACCGGGCTCGCCAGCTTGATCAGCGCCCAGTCGCCGCCGGTGGAATCGTACGTCGGGGACCGGTAGACGTAGGTCGAGCGCACCTTTTTCGCGCTCGAACTCTGCAGGTCGACCACGCCGAGCGTCGCGGTGATCGACGAGTCCGCTCCGGTGCGGTCGACGCAGTGCGCGGCGGTCAGCACGATCTGGTTCGTGTACAGCGCGCCGCCGCAGCCCATCGAAAGCCGCACCATCCACGGGAATTCCCCTTGGCTGGCGCGAGTCCCGCCGACGACCTGAGGCTCCGCGCCCGGCGACGGCGGCGTCGAAGCCGCGGCGGGCGTCGCGAGTCCGGCGGCCGCGGCCAGTGCTGCCGCGCCTGCCAGGACTCGCGTGAGCATGCTGAAGTTTCGCTTGTCGGCCAAGGGGATTGTCCTTCCGGTGTCCACTGTGGAGCTTCCGCTCCCGGGGGCGGGGAGGTGTCGTGCGGTGACGAACCGACTACACCAGAGCGGCGGTAAGTGGACAACCAACTTTCTTCGGCTCTTTCGGATTCTTCACCGGATCCGGCATATTTCGGCCTCGGAGTGAACCGGAAAAAGCGGCGTTGACCTGCGAAAGCGTGATTATCGGAGTAACCGGCCGGGCGCGGAGCGAGGGGGACTTTCGCGCAGGGCAAGCAAACTCAGCGCGCGACCGCTCGGCGGCGCACCAAGTACGCCACGGCGCCCAGTCCCAGCACCGAACACCCGCTGAGCACCGAGGCGATCGGCAAGCTGAACGCCAGCACCGCGCACCCCGTCAAACCGGCGATCGCGACCACCTTCGGCGCTGCTCCCTCGTCCCGGCGAAGCGTCAACGCGGAAGCGTTCGCTACCGCGTAATAAGCGAGCACCGCGAAGGAAGAAAACCCGATCGCACCACGCAAATCTGTCGTCGTCGCCAGTACCGCGACCACCACGCCCACCGTCAGCTCGGCCCGGTGCGGCACCGAAAACCGGGGATGCACCGCGGTCAAGAACCGCGGCAGATGCCCGTCGCGAGCCATCGCGAGCGTCGTCCGCGAAACGCCCAGCACCAAGGCCAGCAACGAACCCGACGCGGCCACCACGGCACCAATCCGAATCACCGGAGACAGCCACGGCACCGCCGAGGCGAGCGGATCGGAACTCGTTCCGATCCCGTCCGGCCCCAAGGTCACCAGCAGCACCACCGCCACCACGGCGTACACCACAAGCGTGAGTGCCAAAGCCAGCGGAATGGCCCGCGGAATCGTGCGCGCCGGGTCGCGGACTTCCTCGCCCAGCGTGGCCAGCCGGGCATAACCGGCGAACGCGAAAAACATCAATCCGGCCGCTTCGAGGATTCCGCCGCCGTGAAACGGGGTCCACGGGGAAACGTGCGGGCCGGACAATCCGAAAACCGCGAACAGGGTGAGCACCAAGAGGGTGACACAAACGATCACCCGGGTAGCTAACGCCGACCGGTGCACGCCGAGGTAGTTCACTCCGGTGATCAACCCGATCACGCCCACCGCGAGCAGGCTCCGCCAAGGCTGGCCGAGACCGGGCG
The DNA here is from genome assembly GCF_000158875.1 of Streptomyces sp. AA4. Taxonomy (NCBI): domain Bacteria; kingdom Bacillati; phylum Actinomycetota; class Actinomycetes; order Kitasatosporales; family Streptomycetaceae; genus Streptomyces; species Streptomyces sp. AA4. The sequence continues at coordinate 2,224,871 of NZ_GG657746.1, forward strand.
CGGCGTACGCGACCACGGTCAGCGTCATGGCGGCGCAGCTCGCCGTTTTCCCGGCGACGAAGCCCCAACCCGCCAGGTATCCCCAAAATTCACCCAGGCGAGCGCGTCCGTACACATAGGTGCCACCGGATTCCGGGTACCGCGCGGCAAGCCGGGCGGAGGAAGTCGCGTTGCAGTAGGCGACCAGCGCGGCCACGGCGAGCGCGGGCAGCAATCCCGACCCGGCGGCACGCGCGGCCGGGGCGAACGCGGCGAAAACGCCGGCGCCGATCATCGAACCGAGTCCGATGAAAACGGCGTCGGCCAGGCCGAGCCTGCGGGCCAAAGGCATTGCGGGGTCCTCCCGTGGGGTCAGTTCGCGAGACAGCGAACCACGCGCCGTCCGTCTGGCATAGGCTCGGGTCTCGTGCCCACGTCTTCGCCGCTGTCCCGCCTGTCCGCCGACGGACCGGTCCGCGACGGCATCCCCGATCACGGCCGCGTGCCGCGCTACTACGCGGTGAAGGTCGAACTGCTGGCCGTCATCGCCGAATTGGGCGAAGGCAGCGCGCTGCCCACGGAACGCGAACTGTGCGAACGGTTCGAGGTCTCCCGCGCGACGGTCCGGCAGGCGGTGGGCGAGCTGGTCCTCGAAGGCAGGCTGTCACGACGGCAGGGGAGCGGCACGTACGTCGCTCCGCCGAAGCTGGTGCAGCCGCTCGCGCTCGTCAGCTACACCGAAGGCCTGCGCCGCCAGGGAATCCGGCCCGGCCGCACGCTGATCACGCTCGAACGCCGCGCCGCGGGCACCGGATTGGCCGCCGACCTGCGGATCGAACCGGCCGCCGAAGTGCTCCACCTGGAACGCGTCCTGCTCGCCGACGACGAACGCGTCGGCCTCGAATCGACCTTTCTCCGCGCCGACAAGTTCCCCGAGCTGCTGGAGGATTTCGACCCGGAGCAGTCGCTGTACGCATACCTGCGCGACGAACTGGGCGTGGTCTTCGACGGGGCCGAGGAGCGCGTCGAGACAGTGCTCGCGACGCCCCGCGAGGCGCTGCTCATCGGCACGAATCCGGCGCTGCCGATGCTGCTGATGCACCGCGTGTCGTGGGGCCCGGACGGCGAGCCGTTCGAACGGGTCCGCTCGCTTTACCGCGGGGACCGGCTGAGTTTCGTGACGCGGCTGAACCGCGTCGAGTAGCTGTCACATCCGGTGCCGCCGGTTCGTTCCCTCCTCATCGAACGGAGGGAACGAACCATGGAGATCGCACTGTGGACCGCTCAGGCGGCGCTGGCCTTGCTTTTCGCTTTGTCCGGGGTGCTGAAGTCGACGATGTCGCGGCAACGGCTGCTCGAGACCGGGCAAACCGGCGTGGCCGCGTATCCGATGCCGGTCGTGCGCTTCGCCGCGATCTGCGAACTCGCCGCGGTGCTCGGCCTGATCCTGCCCCGGCTGACCGGGATCGCCCCGATGCTCACCGGGTGGGCGGCGGTCGGCCTGGCTGTGGTGATGATCGGCGCGATGGCGGGGCACTGGCGGCTGGCAGTCACGGAGCACCGGCCGGCGGAGTACCGCAACGTCGCGGCGAATGTCGTGATCCTGGGGGTATGCGTCTTCGTCGCCGCGGGTCGCCTGTGAAGATAACGGAACGGTAACTCATCCGGTCCAATATTCGAGGCTGCTTCACCTGGCGTTCCCCGTGCCGACAGGCTCTGTTGAGCGCGGGCGGCGACTGTTGCGGCCGTGCGAATCCTCATCGTTGGCGGCGGCGTGCTCGGCACGCAGCACGCCTGGCAGGCCGTGGAACGCGGCCACGAAGTCCTCCAGCTCGAACGCGAGCCGGAGGCGCGCGGAGCGTCCGTCCGCAACTTCGGGCTGGTCTGGGTCGGCGGCCGGGCCGCTGGTCCGGAGCTGGAGACGGCGGTGCGCGCCCGCGAGCTGTGGGAGCGGATCGGCGAACGTGTGCCCGCGCTCGGGTTTCGGCCCAACGGCTCGCTGACCGTTATCCGCACCGACGCCGAATTGGCCGTCGCGCAGGAGGTCGTCGCCGGGCCGGAGGCGGCGGAGCGCGGCTTCAAACTCCTCGACGCGAAGGAGACCCGGGCGCTGAACCCGGCTCTGCGCGGCGATTTCACCGGCGCGTTGTGGTGCGAGCGAGACGCGGCGGTCGAACCGCGGACCGCGCAGCCTGCGCTCCGGGAAGCGCTCGCAGCGAGCGGTCGTTACCGCTGGCTGCCCGGCCGTGAGGTGCGGAACCTGACGGAAAACGGCGTGGTCGACGATCACGGCGAGCGGCACGAGGGCGACGTCGTGGTGTTCTGCACCGGCGCGTGGCTCGGCGGGCTGGTCCGCGAGATCGCGGGCGAGATCCCGGTGCGGCGGGTCCGGCTGCAGATGGCGCAGACCGAACCGCTCGGCGAACCGTTGCCCACCAGCGTCGCGGACGGCGACAGCTTCCGGTACTACCCGGCGTACCGCGGCACGGCGCTGGACGCGATGAACGAAGGCCAGCCGCAGGGCGAAGTCGCCGCGCAGAACGCGATGCAACTGCTGATGGTGCAGCGTCGCGACGGCTCGCTCACCATCGGCGACACACACGAGTACGAGCAGCCGTTTTCCTTCGACGTCACCGAAGACCCGTACGAACACCTCGCCGAAGTGGCGGCCGCGTTGTTCGGCCGACCGCTGCCGAAGATCCGCCGTCGCTGGGCTGGCGTGTATGCCCAGGCGACCGACCAGGCCGCGGTCGTGCACCGGGAACGCCTGTCCGGCAACGCTTTCCTCGTCACCGGCCCTGGCGGCCGGGGGATGACCTGCTCGCCCGCAATCGCCGAAGACACCGCAAAGGAGCTGGACTGGTGACCACCGAACTCGTCGTGTTCGACATGGCCGGAACGACCGTCGCGGACGACGGACTGGTCGAACGCGCGTTCACCGCGGCGATCGCCGCCGCCGGAGTGTCCGAAGAGGACGAACGGTACGCGGGAATGCTCGACTACGTCCGGGAAACCATGGGCCAGTCGAAGATCACCGTATTCCGCGCGCTGCTCGGCGACGAAGACCTCGCCCAGCGCGCGAACGCCGAATTCGAAGGCTCGTACGGACGGCTGGTCGCGGCCGGGGAGTGCAAGCCGGTCCCGGGTGCGGAAGAAACCATCCGCGGCCTGCGGGAGAAGGGCGTCCGCGTCGCGTTCGTCACGGGCTTCGCACCCATGACCCAGCGCGCCCTTCTGGATGCACTCGGCTGGCCCGACCTCGCCGACCTCGCGCTCGCTCCCGGCGACGGCGTGCGCGGCCGTCCGTATCCCGACCTTGTCCTCGCTGCCGCATTGAAGCTGCAGGTCACCGACATGCGCAACATCGCGGTCGTTGGCGACACCCCCGCTGATGTCCGGACCGGCCTCGCCGCCGGCGCCGGAATCGTCGCCGGAGTGCTCACCGGCGCCGGCGACCGCGGCGAGCTGGAAGCCGCGCGCGCCACTCACGTTCTCGACTCCGTCTCCGCCCTCCCCGCCGTACTCGAAGGAGCCACTCAGTCATGAGAATCCGGAAAGCGACCATCGTCGCTCTCGTCGCGACCCTCGCCGGCCTGCTGTCCGCGTGCGGCGGCACGGCGGGCGGCGCGTCCGGCGACCAGACCGTCACCGTGTACACCGCGGACGGGCTGGAGGACTGGTACAACGCCCGGTTCGCCGAGTTCAAGCAGCAAACCGGCATCACCGTCCAGGCCGTCACCGCCGGATCCGCCGAGGTCGTTTCGCGCGTGGGCAAGGAAAAGGCCAACACCCAGGCCGACGTCCTCGTGACGCTCCCGCCGTTCGTCCAGCAGGCAGCGAAGGAGGGCCTGCTCGCGGCGTCCGCGCCGAAGGGCGTCGACCAGGTCCCGGCCGCGCAGAAGGACCCGCAGGGCCGCTACTACGCGCTGATGAACAACTACCTCAGCTTCATTTACAACCCGCAGCAGGCGAACCCGGCCCCGAAGACCTGGAACGACCTGCTCGACCCGAAGTACAAGGGCAAGCTCCAGTACTCGACGCCGGGCGAGGCGGGCGACGGCACCGCGGTGCTGCTGCAGGCCCAGCACGTCTTCGGCGACCAGGGCGCGCTCGAATACCTCGGCAAGCTGCAGGCGAACAACGTCGGGCCGTCGTCCTCCACCGGCAAGCTGCAGCCGAAGGTGGCGAAGGGCGAGGTGCTCGTCGCGAACGGGGACCTGCAGATGAACCTCGCCGAGATCGACAAGAGCGGCGGGTTCTCGGTGTTCTTCCCGGCCGACGCGCAGGGCAAGCGGTCCACCTTCGCGCTGCCGTACTTCGCCGGTCTGGTCAACAACGCGCCGCACGCGGACAACGCGCGCAAGCTGCTCGACTTCCTGTTCTCGCCGGAAACCCAGGCGAAGGCCAGCGACGCGTACGGCATCCCGGCCCGTTCCGACGTCAAACCGCAGGGCCCCAAGGCGGAGAAGATCGCCGCCGCGATGTCCGGAGTGGACATCTGGACGCCGGACTGGAACGCCGTCCTCGGCCGTCTCGACGCCGACCTCGCCGCGTACCGGAAGGCCACCGGGCAGTGACTCCGGCAGTGGAGCTCCGCGGCGTATCCGTCCACTTCGGAGCGACGCAAGCGCTTGCGCCGCTGGATCTCTCGGTAGCGCGCGGCGAAACGCTCGCGCTGCTGGGACCGTCCGGTTCCGGCAAGTCGACCGCGCTCAAGGCGCTCGCCGGGTTCCTCCGGCCGAGCGCCGGCCGGGTGCTGCTCGACGGCCAGGACGTCACCGACCTGCCGCCGCATCGGCGTGGCCTCGGCGTAGTCGTGCAGAGTTACGCGCTGTTCCCGCACCAGCGCGTCGCCGACAATGTCGCGTTTGGACTGAAGGCGCGAAAGATGCGCCGGGCCGACGTCACGCGGCGGGTCGGCGAGGTGCTGGAACTGGTCGGGATGAGCGAGTACGCGCGCCGGTATCCCCGCGAACTGTCCGGTGGGCAACAGCAGCGGGTCGCGTTGGCGCGGGCGCTCGCGATCCGGCCGAATGTCCTGTTGCTGGACGAGCCGCTGTCCGCATTGGACGCCGCGCTGCGCGAGGACATGGTCGCGGAACTGCTGCGGTTGCGGGCCGAATTGCCGGATACGACGCTGATCTACGTCACGCACGACCAGAGCGAAGCGCTCGCGCTCGCCGACCGGATCGCCGTGCTGCGCGACTCCCGGCTGGTGGAACTCGGTCCGTGCGAACAGCTTTACCGCCGTCCGGCCACCGAGTTCACCGCGAGCTTCCTCGGCGCGGCGAACCTGATCCCGGTCGAACTGGTCCGTGCCGACGGGACGGTCGCGACGGTCCGGCTGGCCGGGCGTGAGCTGTCCGCCGAACCGTCCGGCACGCTTCAGCCGGAGCGTCCGGTGGCGCTCGGCGTGCGGCCGCACCGCATTTCGGTCGGCGAACCCGGTCCGGACACCTTCCCGGCGCTGGTGCGCGGCGTGCAGTGGCGCGGTTCCGGATACCGGCTCGACCTGCGGCTCACCGACGAGGTCTGCGACATCCGCGCCGAGGTGCCGGACAGCCCGGTGCTGCCCGCCGTCGGCGACCGCGTCGGAGTGTCCATTCCGGACGGTTGCCCGCTGGTGGGGGTGGGCGGATGACCGGCCTCGCCCTCGGCGCCGCCGCGGTCGCCCCGGTTCGCCGCGGTACGCGGCCCCGCCGGTACCGGATCGGCTGGCTGCTCCCGCCCGCGATCGTGGTCGCCGGGTTCTTCGGCTATCCGCTGGTGCTGGTGCTCCTGCAGTCGTTCACCGCGCAGGACGGCAGTTTCGGGCTTTCGGTGTGGACGCAGGTGCTGTCGTCGCCGGAGTTCGGCCGCGCGGTGTGGCAGACGGTGTTGCTGGCCTTGGGTTCGACGGTCGGCTGCGTGCTGCTCGGCGGATTTCTCGCGCTGGTTGTCGCGTTCGTCCCGTTCCCCGGCGCGACGCTGCTGGCCCGGCTGGTGGACACGGTGCTGGCGTTCCCGTCGTTCCTGATCGCGCTGGCCTTCACCTTCCTTTACGGCGGTGCCGGGGTCTTCGGGACCGCTGGATTTCTGTACTCGCCGTGGGGCGTGCTGCTCGCCGAGATCACCTTCTACACGCCGTTCGTGATGCGGCCCGCGCTCGCCGCGTTCAGCCAAGTTCCGTCGGCGCAGCTGGACGTGGCGGCGAGCCTCGGCGCGCGGCCGGGTCGCGTGCTGTGGCGCGTGGTGCTGCCGGAAGCGTTGCCGTCGCTCGCTTCCGGGGCATGTTTGGTGCTGCTGTTGACGATGAACGAGTTCGGCATCGTGCTGTTCCTCGGCGCCAAGGGCGTCTCGACGTTGCCGATGCTGGTGTACGGCAAGGGAATCGTCACGTTCGACTTCCCGGCCGCGTCGGTGGTCGCGGTGGTGAACGTGGTGCTTTCGCTGGTGCTCTACGCGGTTTACCGGCGAGTGGTCGGGAAGGGAGGGCGTCGTGCTGCTGTGGACGCGGCGTAGCCGATTGCTGGTGTGGCTGGTGTTCGGCGTGGTTTTCCTCGGGGTGGTGGCCGCGCCGCTGGTGATGATCGTGCTGGCGTCGTTCGCCGGGAGTTGGACCGGCGTGCTGCCCAGCGGGCTCACCGGGGCGCATTACGCCGAGGCGCTGTCCGGTGAGACTTTCGCGAGCCTGTCGGTGAGCGTGCAGACCGGCGTGCTCACGTCGCTGGTCTCGGTGGTGATCGGGACCTGGGCCGCGCTGGCCGTCGACCCCGCGCCGCCGCGGCTGCGCCGGATCGCGGATTCGCTGTTCCACCTGCCGATCGCCGTGCCGTCGGTGGTGCTGGGGCTCGCGTTGCTGGTGGCGTTCAGCCGTCCGCCGATCGCGTTCAACGGCACGCGCTGGATCGTCCTGGCGGGACACCTGATGATCCTGCTGCCCTTCGCGTACAGCACGGTTTCGGCTGCGCTGCAACGCGTCGACCCGCTGCTCGCCCAGGCTGCGGCGAGTCTCGGCGCGCGTCCGTTGCGGGTGTTGCTGCGAGTCCGGCTGCCGGTGCTGCTGCCCGCGATGTCGGCTTCGGCCGGTTTGGCGCTGGCGATGTCGATGGGCGAATTGGGAGCGACGATGATGCTTTATCCGCCGGACTGGCGAACGCTCCCGGCGACCATTTTCTCCCTCACCGACCGAGGCCAGGTGTTTCTCGCGTCGGCGAGCACGGTGCTGTTGCTGGTGGTGACGCTGGCCGGAGTGGTGCTGCTGGGGCTCGTGCGGGGGAAGGCTTCGGCCCGGTGAAATAGTTTTTCCCGCCCCGATGCAACCTCACGCGCCGCGATTCCGTCCGCGGTGCATGCGGACTACAGGGAAAATCGTGGGAGCGAGCGCGCTGCTGCTGACGGTCGCGGCGTGCGGGGGCAACGGAACCGTGGCTGCGCCGGTTTCCTCGGGGCCGCCGTCCAGTTCGGTGTCGGCGTCCTCGCCGCCGCCTTCGTCGTCTTCGCCGTCGGTTGTGCCGCCGCCGGTGTCCGGGCCGCCGAAGAGCCGTCCTACTCAGGGCGTGCCGCCTGGGGACACCGCGCCCGCGGCTGGGCAGGTCAATGCTTCGGCGCTTCCGGCTGGGTATCCCCACGACGTCACGCTCGCGGAGGGTGGCTCGGTAGTGGTGATCCAGGCTGAGGAGGGCGGATGCGACAAGATCAGCGCGAAGGCGGGGGAGCAGACGGCTGCCCAGGTCGTCGTGCTGGTGACGATTACCAAGGCCCCGCACGGGCAGATGTGTCCCATGCACGTGCGGGAGATTTCGTTGCCGGTGCGGCTGGCCGCGCCGCTGGGCGGGCGGGAATTGGTGCTGAAGCCCGGTCCGTGAAGATCGGGTGCAACCCGGCCGGGCGGTCGGTCCGTCTAGGGGGCATGAGGTACTCGACGAAGCTGATCGGAACGACACGACTGGCGGGCGCGGCCCTGGTGCTCACTGCGGCGGCCGCGTGCGGCAGTCCGACGAGCATGGCGAACGCACCAGCGTCCGGGACCGAGACTGCGCCGGCGAGCGCCAGCACCTCGGTTTCGGTCCCGCCGCCGGGGAAGCCGCAGTTCGATCCTCCGCAGGGGGCGGTGCGGGTTCCGGACAACCGGGTGGACGGGGCCGCGTTGCCCAAGACGTTTCCCAAGGAGGTTTATTCGGAGAACGGGGGGACGGTGCTTGTGGTGCGGGCTGAGGAAGGGGGGTGCGGGCATGCGCTCGGGGAGGCTGTTGAGCAGACTGCCCAGCGGGTTGTGGTGGATTTGAGCGAGACCAAGGCGCAGACCGGGCAGATGTGCACGATGGATTTGCGGCATCCGGTGATTTCGGTGGGGCTGGCGGCGCCGTTGGGGGAGAGGGTTGTGGTTTTGAAGCAGTCTCCGCCTCGGTGAGGTCGGGCGGCTCGTCGCCCTGGGGGGCGACATTGCCCCGCCCCTGGTTGCGTGGGGCACCCCGATTGTTGATTGTGCTGACGGTTCGGGGG
>NZ_GG657746.1:2233433-2254373 GCF_000158875.1 Streptomyces sp. AA4
CCCCCGAACCGCAGGGCGGCTTTGTATCGGGGATGGGGGAGGGGTGGGTGCCCCCGGTGTTTGGGTGCACTGGCGGCGGTTTGTTGCGCGGCTTGGGTGTGTGGTTGCTTTGAGTGGGGCGGCGGGCGGGTCGCGGGTAGCGCCCCAATGTGGCATTGGGTGCATGGGACGCACCCAATGTGGCGTTCGTTGCGTCTGACGCACCCAATGTGGCTTTGGGGGATCCCGGCGGGGTCGGCGCGGAGCGGTCCGTGAAGGGCTCCTTGAGGGAATCTAATTCCCTCAAGGAGCCCTTCACGTCCGGCGGAGGGTCGTGAGGGGAACCCTCAGGGACTTCGGGCGCGGCGGTCCACAGTGGACGCTTGGTCAGTAGGCGGCTGGTTGAGGGTGCGTCGATGGCAGTGCCGGGTGTGCGGTCCTAGGCTTGGGTGATGGGAACTCGCCAGGTTTCGCGCAGCGCGGTTGTCGCTGCTGTGCCGGAGCGGATTTTCGCGTTGCTTGCTGATCCGGCGCAGCATCCGTTGATCGACGGGTCGGGGACGGTGCGGGCCAGTCGGGGGAAGGCGCCTGCGCGATTGTCGTTGGGGGCGCAGTTCGGCATGGAGATGCGGATGGGGGCGCCGTACCGGATTCAGAACACCGTGGTCGAGTTCGAGGAGAATCGGCTGATTGCCTGGCGGCACTTCGCTGGGCATCGATGGCGTTGGCTGCTTGAGCCGACCGGGGACGGGCGGACCGAAGTCACCGAGACGTTTGACTGGTCTACTGCGCGGTCGCCGCTGGCTATTCGGTTGCTGGGGTTTCCCCAGCGCAACGCCGAGGCCATCGAGAAGACTCTCGCCCGGTTGGGCGGGATGTTTCCCGGATGACCTCGGCGCCTGGGGATCAGCGGAAGCTGATTTGCAGGACTGGTTCGCTGGTTTCGGAGAAGAAGTCGTTGCCCTTGTCGTCGATCACGATGAACGCGGGGAACTCTTCGACCTCGATTTTCCAGACTGCTTCCATGCCGAGTTCGGCGTACTCGAGCACGTCGACCTTCTTGATGCAGTCCTTCGCCAGCCGGGCGGCCGGGCCGCCGATCGAGCCCAGGTAGAAGCCGCCGTGTTCCTTGCACGCGGCGGTGACCTGCTTGGAGCGGTTGCCCTTCGCCAGCATCACGAGCGAGCCGCCCGCTGCCTGGAACTGGGCGACGTACGAGTCCATCCGGCCGGCCGTCGTCGGGCCGAACGAGCCGGACGCGTAGCCGTCGGGGGTTTTCGCCGGGCCCGCGTAGTAGACCGGGTGGTCGCGGAGGTACTGCGGCATCTCTTCGCCCGCGTCCAGGCGCTCGGCGATCTTCGCGTGCGCGATGTCGCGCGCCACGACCAGCGGGCCGGTCAGCGACAGACGCGTCTTCACCGGCAGTTGCGCCAGCTGTGCGCGGATCTGGTCCATCGGCTGGTTCAGATCGACCGACACGACCTCGTCGGACAGGCCGTCCTCGGTGACGTCCGGCAGGAAGCGGGCCGGGTCGCGTTCGAGTTGTTCGATGAACACGCCCTCGCTCGTGATTTTCGCCTTGGCCTGGCGGTCGGCCGAGCAGGACACCGCGACGCCGACCGGGCAGCTCGCGCCGTGCCGCGGCAGGCGGATCACCCGGACGTCGTGGCAGAAGTACTTGCCGCCGAACTGCGCGCCGATGCCGAACTGGCGCGTCATCTCCAGCACCTGCTGCTCGAGGTCGCGGTCGCGGAAGGCGTGGCCCAGCTCGGAACCCTCGGTCGGCAGGTTGTCCAGGTAGCGCGCGGAGGCGAGCTTCGCGACCTTGAGGTTGAACTCGGCCGACATGCCGCCGACGACGATCGCCAGGTGGTACGGCGGGCACGCGGCGGTGCCCAGGCTGCGCAGCTTCTCGTCCAGGAACCGGGCGAGCCGCTTCGGGTTCAAGACCGCCTTCGTTTCCTGGTACAGGAACGTCTTGTTCGCGCTGCCGCCGCCCTTGGCCATGAACAGGAACTCGTACGACGGGTCCGCCGAATCGGAGTCCTTGTGATACAGCTCGACCTGCGCGGGCAGGTTCGTGCCGGTGTTGCGCTCTTCCCAGAAGTTGATCGGGGCCATCTGCGAGTAGCGCAGGTTCAGCTGCTGATAGGCGTCGAAAATGCCCTGCGAAAGCGCGCGCTCGTCGTCGCCGCCGGACAGCACGCCCTCGGTGCGCTTGCCGATGACGATCGCGGTGCCGGTGTCCTGGCACATCGGCAGCACGCCGCCGGCCGAGATGGCCGCGTTGCGGAGGAGGTCCATCGCGACGAACCGGTCGTTGCCGCTGGCTTCGGGGTCGTCGACGATCGCGCGCAGCTGCTGCAGGTGTGACGTACGCAACAGGTGCTGGATGTCGGTGATCGCCGTGCGCGCGAGCGTCGTCAGCGCCTCCGGATCGACCTTCAGAAACTTCCGCCCGGCGGCTTCGACGGTCTCGACGCCGTCGGCGGTGACCAGCCGGTACTCGGTGGTGGTGTCCTTGCCGAGCGGCAGGACTTCGGTGTGCTGGAACGTGGTGGGCGGCACAGCGAGGCTCCTTTGCCCTGATCGGGATGGGCTCACGGTACTCAGCGGGTTCCGCCCGGTCGCACGGGCGCGGGGACGCTGTGGGATAGCGCACTCCGCGGCTTTTCGGGCAGGCATGGGGCGGACATGGTCGGGAGGCCGGGCCCACCCCGACGGACCCGACCTCCCGGGGAAAGCGGACCGGATGCGCACACATCCGCTCCGCGTGACTGACGGGACCACCGCCGGCGCGTTGACCGGACGCCGCACAGCGGGGGTCGCGAACGCTTGCTACCCACTGCCCAGAACCGCCAAACGCGAACGAGAGGCGAATTCCACGATCGGGCGCGCGGAGTGGTGACGGGATTGCGGTGGGTGCCTGGGAAAGCGGGATAAATGGGAGGAATCGGGACGCGGAAGGAGGAATTTGCGCGCAGGAGTGACAGGAGGGGTTGGCGAGGCTGCTGAGGCTGGTGGGGTTGATGTGGCGATTTGTCGGCAAATTACGACGGTGTTCCGCGGGGCGGCAGGCGGGGAATCCGGTGCTGGCCACGGCAAACTCCGGGTTGGCCAGCGCGTCAGCTCGAATCAGCCTGCGGGGTGGTCCTCGTGGCGTTGGGCGGGTGGGGGAATCCGGCGCCGGGCACGGCAACTCTGGGTTGGCCAGCGCGTCCGCTCGAATCAGCTTGCGGGCTGGTCCTGGTGGCGTTGGGCGGGTGGGGGAATCCGGTGCCGGGCACGGCAAACTTCCGGGTTGGCCAACTGTGTCGGCCTGACTCAGCCCGCTGACCGGTCTCCGCAGCCTCCGGCGGAGGAAGTCCGGTGCCGGGCACGGCAAGTCCCAGTCAGCCAGTCGCGTCAGCCCGAATCAGCCCGCCATCCGGCCCCGCGGCGTTCCGCGAGTCGGTGAACCGGGGAATTGGCGCCGGACACGACAAAACCCCCGGTCCGAAAGCCGAACCGAGGGTTTTGCGCAACCAGCGGCGCGAACCGCTGCCCACCGAAACAATCTCCTGGCCGAGAATTCCCGTCCCGCCTGACCGGGTCCCCACCCGGTCCCCACGGAAAACCTCGGCCTGCCGGTCTCGCGTGCTTGCCGCGGCCAGGCGCACCGGACCCCACGCCCGGCCGGCCTGCCGCGGTCAGCCCGAATCAGCTCGCTGACCGGCTTCTCCGCCCGCTCCGAAGGGCCAGGCCCCGAAAACCCGGCCCCGGAGAGGGAAGAAACTCAGCTGGCGTAGGCCCGCAGCCGGTCGGCGCGTTCGCCCTGACGCAGCTTCGCCATGACCTCGCGTTCGATCTGCCGCACACGTTCGCGCGAGAGACCGAAGTGCTTGCCGATCTGGTCGAGCGTGCGCGGCTGGCCGTCGTCGAGGCCGTAGCGCAGCCGGATGACGTGCTGTTCGCGGTCGTCCAGCGTCGCCAGGACGCGGCGGAGGTCGTCCTGCAGCAGGCCGGAGATCACGGCGCTCTCGGCGTCCGTCGCCTCCGAGTCCTCGATGAAGTCGCCCAGCGGGGCGTCCTCCTCGGTGCCCACCGGCATGTCGAGGCTCACCGGGTCGCGCGACTGGTCGAGCAGGTCCGAGATCTTGTGCACCGGAATGCCCGATTCGGCGCTCAGCTCCTCGTGCGTCGCGTCGCGGCCCAGCTGCTGGTGCAGGTCGCGGCGGATCCGGGCCAGCTTGTTCACCTGCTCGACCAGGTGGACCGGCAGCCGGATCGTGCGGCCCTGGTCCGCCATGCCGCGCGTGATGGCCTGGCGGATCCACCACGTGGCGTACGTGGAGAACTTGAACCCCTTGGAGTAATCGAACTTCTCCACCGCGCGGATCAGGCCCAGGTTCCCCTCCTGGATCAGGTCGAGCAGCGGCATGCCCCGTCCGGTGTAGCGCTTCGCGAGCGACACCACGAGCCGGAGGTTGGCCTCCAGCAGGTGGTTCTTCGCGACGTGGCCGTCGCGCACCAGCGCGCGCAGCTCCTTGCGGCGCTGCGGCGTGAGGTCCTCGGCGGTGTCGAGCATGTGCTGGGCGAAGACGCCGGCTTCGATCCGCTTCGCCAGCTCGACCTCGTCGGCCGCGGTGAGCAGCGCGGTCTTGCCGATGCCGTTCAGGTACACGCGCACCAGGTCGGCGGCGGGGCTCTGGGCGTCGAGGTCGGCGTCGGTGAGCGCCCCCACGCTCACGCGCTCCTCGGTCTGCTGTGCTGGAATCCCGCGCTCGCGAATCCCGCGCGCTTCGCGTTCGAGAGTCTGGACTGACATTCTGCCTCCCCGGTCACGGGCTGAACGTGTCTCGCCGGCGCCTGCGGGAACGGGGCCTGTGGAATCCCGTGTCCGCGGGCCCAGCCGGCTTGGCTGGACACTGGTCTCAACGCCCCGGGAAGGTGAAACGTTCCCGGTTCGCTGAAATGAGGACGGCCGTACCCGCCCCGCGGTTGCTCCACCAAAACTGAGGTTTTCCTGAGAACCGCTGCGCCCCGGGGAATGCGCTCGAATCGCGCTCCGTGCCTTCGATGTTACGCGGCCTTCTCCACTGTGGTCTAGACCTCAATGAGAACGGTGAACGGGCCGTCGTTCACGCTTTCCACCGCCATCTCCGCGCCGAACCGTCCGGTCGAGACGGTCGCGCCGCGGGCGCGCAGCTGCGCGACCACGGCGTCCACCAGGGGTTCGGCGATTTCCGGCCGGGCGGCGGCGGTCCACGACGGGCGACGGCCCTTGCGGGTGTCGCCGTACAGCGTGAACTGCGACACCACGAGCAGCGGCGCCCCGGTCGTCGCACACGATTCCTCGTCGCGCAGCAACCGGAGTTCGTGCAGTTTGCGGGCCATCGTTTCGGCTTTGCCGGGATCGTCGTCCCGGTGCACGCCCAGCAGCACGAGCAGTCCGGGTTCCTTGATCTCTCCGGCGATCTCCCCCGCGACGGTCACGCTCGCGCGGGTGACCCGCGCCGCCACCGCCCTCACTGCGGCGAGCCCGGCACGAGCATGCCGTGCCGCACAAGTTCGCGGACGATCGGCAACGCGGCGGCGGTCAGTTCGGCCGAATCGAGGCCCTGCGCGGCGGACAGCAGCTCCAGCAAATCCGACAGCGGCAGCGCGCCGCGGCAACCCGCGAGAAGGCGCGTGGTGAGTTCGTCGACCTCGTGCTGCCAACCGGGTCCGTCGGTGCGGTGCAACCGCCGCACGGTTGTTTCCCAGCCTTCGTCGCCGGGAGAGTCGACGCGTTCAAGCAGCACTGTGTCGGGTACCCGGAACGCTACGTCCAACACATTGTCGCCGTGCGTACGCAACCACTCGACGCGGTCGAGCCAGTTCGCTGCTTCGGGACCCAGCGGGTCGTCGTAAGCCTGTCGGAGGTCTTCGCAGACAACAGTCGGCGTCTGACCGTTCGCGCGCCGCAGTGTCACGAAGCCGAATCCGATGCCCTGTACGTCGTTTTCGGTGAACCAGTCGAGCCACGCCGCAGCCTTGGCGCGGCCTTCGGGCGAGCGCGGGTCGATGCCTTCGTCGCGCAGCCAGGTGCCGACGTACAGCCCGGGATCGGCGACGTCGCGCTGTACGAACCACGCGTCGGTCTCAGGCGGCAGCCAGCGCGCGACGCGGTCGCCCCAGTCTTCGCCGCGACGGTGCAACCAGGACGCGAGGAGCTGACCGGTGCCGCCGTCGTTGAGGAAGCTCGGCAGCTGACGGACGACCAGCGCGCTCGCGTCGTCGCCGGCCAGCCCGGAGTCGCGGTAGGTGTAGTCGACGCGAGGCGGACCGACCACGAATGGCGGATTGCACACGATCTGGTCGAACCGGCGGCGCGCGACCGGCGCGAACCACTCGCCGCGCAGCAGTTCGACCTCCAGCTCGTTCAGCCGGAACGTGCCCGCCGCAAGGGCGAGCGCGCGGGCCGACACGTCGGTCGCGGTGACCCGCTGCGCGTGCCGGGTCGCGTGCAGCGCCTGGACGCCGTTGCCGGTGCCCAGGTCGAGCAGAGTGCCGACCGGGCGGCGGCTGGTCGCGCGGATCAGGCTCAGCGACGCGTGCCCGACGCCGAGCACGTGGTCCTCGGGCACGACGTGGCCGAGCATGTCGGCGTCGAGGTCGGAGACGACCCACCACGAACCGTCGTCGTCGCCGTGCGGGCGGATGTCGAGCGCGGCGCGGAACTCGTCCCCGGCGGTCCGCAGGATGCCCGCGGCCACCGCGTCCTCCGCGCTGAGCGGCGCGAAGGCCGACGAGACCGTCTTCTCCGGCTCGGCGAGACCGAGCAGGAACAGCCGGATGAAGACGCCTAGGTCGCCCGCGTCGTGGCTCGCGCGGCGGGCGGGTTCGGGCTCGCCTCGGCCGAGTGCCGTGTGCGCCGCGCCGCCGAGCGCGTCGACGACTCCGTCCGCGTCGTAGCCGGTGCGTCGGAACGCTTCGCGCAGCCGCGCGCAGACGTCGTCGGAAAGGTCAGGAAGAGGCGTGTTCGTGCTCACGGTGGGTAAGCCTGCCACGATGAGCATCGTGACCACCGAGACCACCGAGCGTGTCCTGGCTCCTCTTGAAGCGGCACTGCCGGAGCTTGAAGCGCTGTACGTCGATCTGCACCGTCATCCCGAGCTGGCGTTCACCGAAACCCGTACGGCAGCGGAGCTGGCCCGACGGCTGACTGAAGACGGCTTCGAGGTGCACACCGGCATTGGTCGCACCGGCGTCGTCGGCGTCCTGCGCAACGGCGAAGGACCGACTGTGCTGCTTCGTGCGGACATCGACGCGTTGCCGGTCGAGGAGCAGACGGGCCTCTCGTACGCGAGCACTGCGCGCGGCGTCGACTCCGAGGGTCGCGAGGTGCCGCTGATGCACGCCTGCGGCCACGACATGCACGCGACGTGGCTCTCCGGGGCCGCGCACCTTCTCGCGGCTTCGCGGGAGCAGTGGTCCGGCACGTTGCTCGCGCTGTTCCAGCCCGGGGAAGAGGCCGGAGACGGTGCCGCGGGGATGGTCCGCGACGGGCTTTTCGACCGGGTCGGCCGTCCCGACGTGGTCTTCGGGCAGCACATCGTGCCTGGTCCCGCCGGGTGGGTGTTGACGCGTCCGGGCGTGATCATGGCGGCGACCGACACCTTGCGGATCACCCTGCACGGTCGCGGCGGACACGGGTCGCGGCCGGAAACCACGGTCGACCCGGCGGTGCTGGCGGCGTCCGTGGTGCTCAAACTGCAGACGATCGTGTCGCGGGAGATCGCGGCGACTGAGCCCGCGGTGGTGACTGTCGGCTCGATGCACGTCGGGACCGCGGCGAACGTGATTGCTGACCACGCCGTGCTGGAGGTCAATACCCGGGCCTTCGACGACGCTGTGCTGGTGCGGCTGCGCAAGGCGATTGAGCGGATTGTGAACGGGGAAGCGGCGGCCGCGGGAGCGCCTCAGCCGCCTACCGTGGAGGTCGTGGCGTCCTATCCGGTCACTGCCAATGACGCCGCCGCGTCGGATGAGTTGACTGAGGTGTTTCGCGGGCACTTCGGGGCGGAGGCGACGATGCCCGCGCCGTTGGTCACCGGCAGTGAGGACTTCAGCGAGTTCGGGCGGGCGGCGGGGGTGCCGTCGGTGTTTTGGCTGGTCGGCGGGTTCGATGCGCAGCAGGTGATCACCGCGATGACGGAGGGGCGGTTCGAGACTGACGTGCCCTCGAATCACTCGTCCCGGTTCGCGCCGGTGTTGCATCCGACGTTGCGGACCGGGGTCGAGACGCTGGTCGTCGCGGCGTTGTCCCGGTTTGGCCGCCCGGGTGTCGCGGAAGGGCGGTGAGTGAGACGATGGAACGCGGAGGTGGTGCTGTGAACGCACCCCACGGAGCCGATCCCCGCCCCGAGCCTGTGTTGATCACCGAGGCCGAGCCGTCGCTGGACGATCAGCTGGCGGCGCGGAAGCGGAAGTACGTCATCATGATGGTGTGCCGGATTCCCTGCCTGGTGCTGGCCGGGTTGACTTATCACACGTGGTGGCTGGCTATTTTGTTTTTGGTTATTTCGGTGCCGTTGCCTTGGATCGCGGTGTTGATCGCGAATGACCGGCCGCCTCGGAAGTCGGAGAAGGTCAGTCGGTATTCGCGGGATGCTCGGGCTATTGAGGGGCGGAAGCATCGGGTGATCGACGGGTAGGGTCCCCGGTTTTTCGGCTCGTCGCCCTGGCGGGCGACATTGCGCCCTGAGTGGTTGCGTGGGGCACCCCGATTGTTGATTGTGCAGGGCGGCTTTGTATCGGGGTCAGGGGAGGGCTGGGTGCCTCGAGGTCGGGTGCATCGGCTGCGGTTGGCGGGGGGTCGGGGCTAGCGCCCCAATGTGGCATTGGGTGCGTGGGATGCGCCCAATGTGGCGGCGGATCTCTCAGGGTTGGGGGCCGATGCGGCTTACTGCCAGTGCGCCTAGCCGGGTGCCGGTGCGCAGGACGTCCACTGTGGACTTTCCGGCTAGCCAGGTGGTGAGGACGCCTGCGTCGAAGGCGTCGCCTGCGCCGGTCGAGTCTACGCAGGTGGTTTCTACTGCGGGGACTGACGAAATGCCGGTTTTGTCAATCCAGCTCGCGCCGTCCAGGCCTGCGGTGACGACGACCGCGCCGACGGTGTTCAGCAGTTCGGTGGCGGAGGACGGGTCTGCGGAGCCGGTTAGGGCGACTAGTTCTTCGGTGTTCGGCATGAGCAGGTCGGTGCCGCGTACGTCGTCCAGGAAGGCTGCTGGGTCGTGGATGTGGGCGGCTGCTTGGGGGTCGACCGAGGTGGTCAGGCCCGCTTCCTTCGCGGCGGCGAGTGCGGCTAGACCTGCGGGGCGCGACGACGGGTCCAGCAGGACATAGCCGGACAGGTGCAGGTGCGTGGAGCCAGCTAGGGCCTCGGGGGTGACGTCTTCGGGGGCGAAGCGTTTGTTCGCGCCTCGGTCGGCGAGCATGCTGCGTTGGCCTTCGCCGTCAACTAGGACTACTACGCAGCAAGTGGGGGCTTCGGGGTCGGTCGCGAAGGCGCAACGGACGCCCGCGGCCTCCAACTCGGCCCGGATCAGGCGGCCGCCTGAGTCGTCGCCGATGCGGGCGATCAGGGTGGTTTCCGCGCCCAGGGAACGCAGCCACAGTGCGGTGTTCGCTCCGGCGCCGCCGCCGGTGAAGCGGATCGCGGCTCGGGCGTCGCCGCCGTGGGGGAGGGGCTGGTCGTGCCTCGCGACGACATCCAGACCTGCGTCGCCGACTACTGCGATTCCGGTCACGACAGGGCCACCGCTACTTCGGCCGCCAGTTTCGCGTTGGACAGCACCAAAGCTTCGTTCGCGTCGATGCTGACGCCTTCGCTCGCGGTGTGGAAGTGTTCCAGCAGCACGGGAGTCACGTCCGCGCCGTGGACGTCGGCGTCGGCCAGTTTCGCCAAACCCTCTCGCAACAGGCGGTCGTGCAGCGCACGGTCCATTTCGGACTCTTCCGGGATCGGATTGGTCAGCAGGACGCCGGAATTCGCGTAGCGGCGGTGGGCGGAGACGACCGCGGCGGCCTGTTTCGGGTCGTCTACCCGCCAGCCGACGGGGTGGCCCGACGAGCGGAGGTAGAACGCGGGGAAATCGTCGGTGCGGTAGCCGAGGACGGGCACCGAGTTCGTTTCCAGCACCTCGAGCGTGGCGGGGATGTCCAGGACCGACTTCACGCCGGAGCACACGACCACGGTCGGCACCTTGGCGAGGACGCCGAGGTCTGCCGAGACGTCCCAGCTCTGCGCCGCGCCCAGGTGCACGCCGCCGAGGCCGCCGGTGGCGAAGACGCCGATTCCGGCTGCCGCGGCGAGCGCGGAGGTGCCCGCGACAGTCGTGGCGCCGGAACGGCCGAGGCCGACCGCGGGGCCAAGGTCGCGCAGGGACAGCTTGTCCAGATTGGCGTCGGGGGCGCAGACGCGCTCCAACTCGGCGGGGGAGAGGCCGATGACGGGCCGTCCGTCCAGCACGGCGATGGTGGCCGGCACGGCGCCGCCGTCTCGCACGGTCTGCTCGATGCGGCGGCCGACGTCGAGATTCCGTCCATACGGGAGGCCGTGCGAAAGGATCGTGCTCTCGAGGGCGACGACGGGGTGACCGTCACGCAACGCCGAGGCGACTTCCTCGTGGACGAACAGGGGAGTGGTCTGGGTGGTCACGAACGGACATCATCTGTGATCGCCGCGTGCGCTGCGGCATCGGGTCAGCTCTGCCTGCAGATTCTGCCGCGCGGCGGCTTCCCAGCGTGAGCGGGCGCTTTCGGTGAGGTACAGCGCCGGGCGCGCGAGAAGGCTTTCCAGGACGGCGGCGCGTCCGGTCGCCCAGGCGTCGTCGGGGTAGCGCGCGTACTCCTGACGCACGTTGTCCACGTACGCGGCGTACACGGCGGGCGGTGCGCCGAGGATGGCTAGGTCGGCGTCGAGGAGGGCTGCTGCGGCGAAGTCGCCTTCGGGGGCTTCGTGGGCTGCGGTGGCGAGGACGAGGGCTTCGGCCTGGTCGATGTGCGCGTCGGCAACCCCCGCGCGCGTGAGCCAGCGGCGAAGCCATTCCGCGCTGCGTTGTTCGTCTTGGCCGGGTACGGCGTCGTAGACCACGTCATGTGCCCACGCGGCGAGGACGACGACAGCGCGTTCGTGGAAGCGCAACTCGGCCGCAAGCTGCTCCGCGTCCTGCGCGACGGCAGTGGCGTGGGCGAGGTCGTGGTAGCGGCGGTGCGGTTCGGTGTAGCGCGTTTCCAGGTCGGCCCAGGCGTCCTGGCCGACGTGGTGGTCGCCGCCGAGGCGGGTGAGCGCGCTGTGCCAGCGGGGTGCGGACTCGTGCGGCATCCGGGCTCCTGTGGGGTCCCTTGGCAGGTCAGACGAGCCTAGCCGGGCATGACCGCGGGCGCGGCGCTGAGGCATGATGGTGGGGTGAGCACCGAAACGCTGACCAAGCCGGAGACCGACCGCACCGAGTCGACCGACGACGACTCGCCGAAGATGTTCCACTACGTGCGCAAGAACAAGATCGCCGAGAGCGCGGTCATGGGCACGCACGTCGTGGCGCTCTGCGGCGAGGTCTTCCCGGTCACGAAGTCGCCCAAGCCGGGTTCCCCGGTCTGCCCCAAGTGCAAGAAGATCTACGAGGGCCTCCGTCCCGGCGGCGACGACTGATCCTTCCCGCGCGTCCCGGTGCGCGGGAACAAAGGTGAAAATCCTTCACTCGGTGGCTGTGCACCCGGGGAGGAACTGGTAGACCTGCAGTCCGGCCAGTCGCCTCCCCGCAGGAGTGTCCTCGCATGCGCGCAACCGGGATCGTGCTCTCCCTCGTCGTCCTGCTGTCCGCCTTCAGCGCCGTCGCGGCGGGCGCCGCGGACGCGGTGACCGGATGGACCGCCGTCGGCTCCGACCGGGCCCGCCCGCTCGACGAGAGCCAGGGCCTCGCCACCGTCGAACGCCCCTCGGGCACCAGCATCCGCTACACCGGCATCGGCACGGTCGACCCGGGCCTGGCCGCGAAGGGCTGGAACCACATCGGCGACCCGGGATCCGCGAAGGGCTGGTACGTGGAGCCCTACCAGCGCGACGACCGCGGCGCGAAACTCTTCCGCGTCGAGGCCCCGGACGGCTCCCGCGCCGACTACCAGCACGCACTGGAATCGTGGGAGGCCAACAACAATTCGTTCGCCGCGGTGTCGCCCGACGCGCGCTGGCTCGTCTCCGGCGAGTGGGGCACGATGGACCGCCTGCTCGTCTACCCGATGCCCGGCGTCGCGGCCACCGATCCCGGCCAGAACCTGCCGTACGCGTCGGCGATCCGGCTCGACCACCCGGTGCGC
This sequence comes from Streptomyces sp. AA4, assembly GCF_000158875.1. NCBI lineage: Bacteria > Bacillati > Actinomycetota > Actinomycetes > Kitasatosporales > Streptomycetaceae > Streptomyces > Streptomyces sp. AA4. The sequence continues at coordinate 2,245,755 of NZ_GG657746.1, forward strand.
GACGTCCAGGGCTGCGATTTCGTCACCGCCACCCGGCTCATGTGCTCCTCCGACGACCCGGACGGCAGCCTCTTCGGCACCACCAAACCGTTGCTGCAGGTCGATCTCTCCGGCTCGGTCTCCGGTTCGGACGTCACCGGGCATGTCACTTCGCTTGGCCAGCTCCCGCTGCAAAGCGGCTGCAGCGGCAATTTCGAGGTCGAGGGCATCGACTACGACGAGCGCGACGGGACCCTTCGCGTGGTGGTGATGTCGCCGAGCATCTGCATCGCGTTCGACAGCAAGACGTGGCGGTTCCGCCAGGGCTGAGGTCAGCCCTGGCGCGGGCGGTGCTGGCGCGGTTCCGGGCCGGGAGACGGCTCGGAACCGGTTCGCTCCTCGGCCGCACGCTCGGGCCTCGGGAGCTGCACGGTCTCCGATCCCGAGTGGTTCACCTCGGCGCCGTTCGATTCGCCGCGATCAGCGCCGGACTCGGCGGAGTCGTCTTCGGAATGCCGCTTCGGCCGACGCAACGGCATCGTCGTGCGGTCCCACAGGCGACGGCCCTCCTCGGCTCTCATCCGCTCGTTCGCGCGTTCCATCTCCAGCCGTCGCCACTTGCGCCGCTGCCGCCGGGTCGCCTTCGCGGGCCACAGCTCCTGGATCGCGCTGTTGAAGTACGCGCCGCCGACCACCGCGAGGCCGATGAAGAACATCAGCAGCAGGAACGCGATCGGCGCGGCCAGTGCGCCGTAGGTGTAGCCGGTTTTGGTGATCCAGTTCAGGTAGATCCGCAGCCCGATGCTCGACACCAGGAAGACCACGCCGGCCAGCATCGCGCCCGGCAGGCCGCGGTGCCAGGGCAGCCGGCGGGGCAGCGCGAGCTTGTACAGCGTCGTCAGCGCGAGCGCGATCATCACGCCCAGCACCGGGTAGTAGAGCGTGCCGACCCAGGACGAGACCGTCGGCCGCCAGTCGACCGGGAAGAACTCCGGCAGCAGGTCCGGCCCGATCGCCAGCAGCGGCAGCCCGATCACGAGCCCGATCAGCGCGCACAGGTACAGCAGCAGCGCGAAAATCCGCTGCCACACCTCGTTGCGGACGCCGTACTGGTCGTGCGCGACGGTGATCGCGTCGACGAACGACGACATCGCCGACGAACCCGCCCACAGCGAGATCACGAAGCCCACCGACACGATCTCGCCCTTGCCGACGGTGAGGATGCTGTTCACCGTCGGTTCGATGATCTCCTGCACCGCGTTCGCGCTGAAGATCGTGTGGCTGAAGGTGATGATCCGGTCGTGCACCGCGGTGACCACGTTCTGGCCGAACCACTCGCCGATGAAGCCGACGCTGCCCAGCAGCCCGAGCAGCAGCGGCGGGAGCGACAGCGTCTGCCAGAAGGCCGCCTCGGCGGCCTCGGAGAAGATGTTGCCGTCCCACGCTTTCGCGAGCGTGCGGGTCAGGAGCCGCCACGGCCCCCTGCGCACGGTCTTCTCCGGCACGCTCTTCTTCGGCACTGCCTCGCCGTTCGGCACTGCCTCGCCGGCGTCCGGTGTCACCTCGCCCATGGTGTGTCCCAGCATGGTCCATGCGCGCGGTTTTGGCTCGTCACCCCCGCCGAGACGGGGCGTGTCGGAGGACACCACCCGTGGCGGTGCCGGGCGCCCGGGGACTCGGAAGGTAAGCTGGCCGACGTGCCCTCATCGCGGCGCCCGGCGGCGAAGCCGGTGCCACAGTGGGGGTTTTCGCACGTCACGGCCGCGCCGAGCGGCCCGAGGAGGGGGTGAACCGAGTTTTGTCCGAGACGACCCAGCCGGTCCTCGGGGCGCCGCCCGCAGCGACGGACTCCACCGCGCGCCCGCTGCGCGCCTGGCAGCGCCGAGCGCTCACGAAGTACCTGTCGAGCAAGCCGAAGGACTTCCTCGCGGTCGCGACGCCGGGCGCGGGCAAGACCGTCTTCGGCCTCCGGATCGCCGCCGAACTGCTGTCGGACCGGACCGTCGAGGCGGTCACGATCGTCACCCCGACCGAGCACCTGAAGCACCAGTGGGCGGCCTCGGCCGCGGCGGCGGGCATCCCGATCGACTCGAACTTCCGCAACACCACCGGCGTCACGTCGTCGGACTACCGCGGCGTCGCGGTCACCTACGCGCAGGTCGCCGCGCATCCCACGCTGCACCGGGTGCGCACGGAGAACCGCAAGACGCTGGTGATCCTCGACGAGATCCACCACGCGGGCGACGCGAAGTCCTGGGGCGACGCGACCAGCGAGGCGTTCACGCCCGCGGTGCGCAGGCTCGCGCTCACCGGGACCCCGTTCCGCAGCGACGACTCGCCGATCCCGTTCGTCACCTACGAACCGGACGCGGGCGGGTTCCAGCGCAGCAAAGCGGACCACTCGTACGGCTACTCCGACGCCCTCGCCGACGGCGTGGTCCGGCCGGTCGTGTTCCTCGCCTACTCCGGCGAGGCCTCGTGGCGCACCAGCGCGGGCGAGGAGTTCACCGCGCGGCTGGGCGAACCGCTCACCGCGGAGCAGAACGCGCGCGCCTGGCGCACCGCGCTCGACCCGGCCGGCGAGTGGATCCCGGCGGTGCTGCAGGCCGCCGACACGCGGCTCAGCCAGGTCCGCCAGGGCATCCCGGACGCGGGCGGCCTGGTGATCGCCACCGACCAGGAAACCGCGCGCGCCTACGCCAAGATCCTGGAACGGATCTGCGGTGAAACGCCGACGCTGGTGCTGTCCGACGACCCGAAGGCGTCCGGGCGGATCAAGGAGTTCTCCGAGACCACGGAACGCTGGATCGTCGCGGTCCGGATGGTGTCCGAAGGCGTCGACGTCCCGCGGCTGGCCGTCGGCGTGTACGCGACCAGCGCGTCCACCCCGCTGTTCTTCGCACAGGCCATCGGCCGCTACGTGCGGGCCCGGAAAAAGGGCGAGACGGCGAGCATCTTCCTGCCGAGCGTGCCGGTGCTGCTGGAACTGGCCAGCGAGCTGGAAGCGCAGCGCGACCACGTGCTCGGCAAACCGCACCGGGAGAAGGAAGGCTGGGACGACGAACTGCTCGCCCAGGCCAACCGCACCGAGGACGAACCGGGCGAGGAGGAGAAGGCGTTCACCTCGCTGCACGCCTCGGCCGAGCTCGACCAGGTCATCTACGACGGCAACTCGTTCGGCACCGCGGTCTTCTCCGGTTCCGACGAGGAGCAGGAGTACCTCGGCCTTCCCGGCCTGCTGGAGCCGGACCAGGTCCGCGCGCTGCTGCGCAAGCGGCAGGAAGAGCAGATCTCCGACGAGAAGCGGCGCAAGCCGAAGGCCGAGGAGCAGGCCGCGCCCGCGCCCCGGCCGCAGTCGGTGACCGAACGGCTCGGCGCGCTGCGCAAGGAGCTCAACGCGCTGGTCGGCGTGTACCACCACCGCACGAAGAAACCGCACGGCGCGATCCACAACGAACTGCGCCGCCAGTGCGGCGGCCCGCCCACCGCGATGGCCACGGTGGAGCAGCTCGAGGAACGCATCGTCACGCTGCGCTCCTGGTAGTCCTTCTCGGCAAACAGCGGGGCGCACGACGTGGTCGTGCGCCCCTTCTCCTGGTAGGACAGTTCGTCCGGGGCGATCCGGGCGCCTGAAGGGGCACCGTCGCGCCTCGGACCGGACAAGACCGGACAACTTCTCGTTACGCTCGGTGCGTGGCAGGGATCACTCAGTCAGCGCACCGCGCAGATGAGGCCTGCGTTGCCGAACCGTGTCCATTTGGTTTCGGTTACTCGATCCCGCCATCTTCCGCAGAGCCGTTCCGCGGCATATGTTGTCGGCCACAACATATCTGCGACGGTGCACGGGGACCCCTCCCGATCACCCCGCGAGCATGATCGGAGAAGGAACGAGGATGCGCACCAGAACCCTTACCCTCCTCGCCGCGACGGTGAGCGCCGGCCTGGCGCTTTCGGCGTGCGGCGCCAACAGCGCGGGCTCCGGGAGCTCGGGGGACAGCAAGAGCTCCGCTTCCGCCCCGGCGGGCGGCGGCGCCAGCGGCAAGGTCGGCGTGATCCTGCCGGAGACCGCCACCTCGGCCCGCTGGGAAGCCTTCGACAAGCCGATGCTGCAGGCCGCGCTCTCCGCGCAGGGCTTCAGCGCCGACATCCAGAACGCCCAGGGCGACAACCAGAAGTTCTCCACCCTCGCCGACGGGTTCATCAGCTCGGGCGTCAAGGTGCTGATCATCGCCCCGTCCGACCCCGCGGTCGGCGCGGCGATCGAGGCCAAGGCCAAGAACGCGGGCATCCCGGTGATCGACTACGACCGCCCGAGCCTCGGCGGTTCGGCCGACTACTACGTCTCGTTCGACAACGAGAAGGTCGGCGAGATCCAGGCCCAGGGCCTCGCGGACGCGCTGAAGAGCAAGCCGGGAGCCAACGTCGTCCAGATCGAGGGCGCGCCGACGGACAACAACGCGACCCTGTTCGGCAACGGCCACGACAAGATCCTCAAGCCGCTGTACGACTCGGGCGCGCTCAAGCTCGTGCAGAAGCAGGCCATCGACAACTGGGACGCCCAGGTCGGCGGCACGACCTTCGAGCAGATCTTCACCCGCGTCAACGGCAAGGTCGACGGCGTCGTCGCGGCGAACGACGAGCTGGCCGGCGCGGTGATCACCGTGCTGAAGAAGAACGGGCTCAACGGGAAGGTCCCGGTCACCGGCCAGGACTCGACCCCGGCCGGCCTGCAGGCGATCCTGCGCGGCGACCAGACGCTGACGATCTTCAAGCCGATCAAGGAAGAGGCGGAGAACACCGCGAAGCTCGCGGCCGCGCTGGCCAAGGGCGACAAGGCCGCCGCGGACGCGATCGCCACCGGCAAGCTGCACGACCCGAAGAACAACCGCGACCTGAAGTCGGTGCTGCTGCAGCCGCAGCTGATCACGATCAAGGACATCAAGACCGTCGTCCAGCAGGGCTACGTCAAGGCGTCCGACATCTGCACCGGCGACCTCGCCGCCAAGTGCACCGAAAACGGCATCTCCTGACGCCGTAGCCACTCCCCGCCAAGCAGCCGGGCCGGGACGCGTTCCCCCGACACGCGTTCCGGCCCGGCACCCACGCGAGAGACAAGCGAATCCATGAGCGAGCCCATTCTCGACATCACCGGCCTGAACAAGAGCTTCGGCCCGGTTCACGTCCTGCACGACGTGGACTTCGCCGTGCGGGCGGGCGAAGTGACCGCGCTCGTCGGCGACAACGGGGCCGGCAAGTCCACTTTGGTCAAATGCATCGCGGGCATCCACCCCTACGACACCGGAGCGGTGCGGTTCAACGGCGCGGACGCGCACATCCGCGGCCCCAAGGACGCCGCGGGACTCGGCATCGAGGTCGTGTACCAGGACCTCGCGCTCGCCGACAACCTCGACATCGTGCAGAACATGTTCCTCGGCCGCGAGCGCGGCAGCAGCTGGCTGCTCGACGAGGCCAGCATGGAGAAGGCCGCGCGCGAAACGCTGGCGTCGCTGGGCGTCCGTACGGTGAAATCCGTCCGCACCCCGGTTTCCTCGCTGTCCGGCGGGCAGCGCCAGACCGTCGCGATCGCGAAATCGGTGCTGTGGAACAGCAAAGTCGTCATCCTCGACGAGCCGACCGCCGCGCTCGGCGTCGCGCAGACCAAGCAGGTGCTCGATCTCGTGCGCCGGCTGGCCGAACAGGGCCTCGGCGTCGTGCTGATCAGCCACAACATGGCCGACGTGTTCGAGGTCGCGGACCGGATCGCGGTGCTCTACCTCGGCCGGCTGGTCGCGGAGGTCCAGACCGGCGACGTCACGCACAGCCAGGTCGTCGAACTCATCACCGCGGGCCGATCGGGCGATCTCGGCCTGGCCCGTCCCGAAGCTGTCGCGCTGTGAGCGAGAAAGAACCCGCCATGACCGAAACTTCCGAGAAGCCGCAGACGCCGGACGCGCCCAGCGGGGCGATCGCCGACTTCGGCATCGACACCACCTCGTTGTCCACCGGCGAAGCGATCAGGGACTACTTCGCGCGGATGAAGGACGGGCAGCTCGGCTCGATTCCCGCCGTGCTCGGCGTGATCGTGCTCGCCGTGCTGTTCAGTGCGCTTTCCGGCGACTTCTTCACTCTGCGGAACATCGCCAACCTGCTGGAGCAGGGCGCGGGCCAGACCATCATCGCGATGGGCATCGTGTTCGTGCTGCTGCTGGGCGAGATCGACCTGTCCGCGGGCACCGCTTCCGGCGTGTGCGCGTCGCTGATGGCGCTGCACTATGTCCACAATGGAAACTTGCTGGGCTCCATGGGAACCGGCGTGTTCATCACGTTCATCGCGGTGCTCGTGCTCGCGGTGGTGCTGGCGCTGCTGCAGAAGATCTGGGCCGGGGCGGCGGTTTCGCTGGTCGGCATCGTGGTGATCCTGATCGGCGCGCCGGTCAACGCGTGGGTCGAAATGCTCATCGCGGTCTGCACCGGCACCGCGATCGGCTGCATCACCGGTTTCCTCGTGTCGAAGATCGGGATGCCGTCCTTCGTCGTCACGCTGGCGCTGTTCATCGTGTGGCAGGGCGTGATCCTGCAGTTCGTCGGCGAAGGCGGCACGCTGCCGATCAGCACGAGCGACACGCTCAACGCGGTCGCCAACGGCAACCTCTCGGTCGTCGGCAGCTGGGTGCTGTTCGTGGTGGCGGCAGGCGGATACGCGGTGCTCGCGCTCGGACAGCACTTCTCGCGGCTGAAGCGCGGCCTGGTGGTCCAGCCGACGCCGATCGTGCTGGCGAAGGTCGGTGCCATCGCGGTCGTCGCCGCGGTCGCGACGTACCTGCTCACCATCAACCGGGCGTCGAACGACCTCGTCGTGATCGCGGGCGTGCCCTACGTCGTGCCGATCGTGCTGGTCCTGCTGGTGGCGGGCACCTACGTGCTCAACCGCACCAAGTACGGCCGGCACCTGTACGCGGTGGGCGGCAACAAGGAGGCCGCGCGCCGCGCCGGCATCAACGTGCCGAAGCTGCGCACCAGCGTGTTCGTGATCAGCTCGTCGTTCGCGGCGATCGGCGCGATCGTGTACTCGTCGAAGGTCGGCTCGGTCAGCGGCCAGTCCGGCGGCCTGAACACGCTGCTGTTCGCGGTCGGCGCGGCGGTCATCGGCGGCACCTCGCTGTTCGGCGGCAAGGGCCGGATCATGGACGCGGTGATCGGCGGCGCGGTGCTGGCGATCGTCAACAACGGCCTTGGCCTGCTCCAGCAGAAGGCCGCGGTGGTCAACATCATCACCGGCCTGGTGCTGCTGCTGGCCGCTTCGGTGGACGCGTTGTCGCGACGGCGGGCTGAGGCGTCGGCACGCTGAGGGCAGATGGGAAGATGATCCGGTGAGCAGCCCGCCCGTCGCCCGCCCGGACGAGGTGCGCCGGCACAACCGCACGACTCTGCTGCGCCTGCTGCACGTCGGCGGGCCGAGCACGCGGGCTGCGCTGGCCACCGAACTGGGGCTCAACCGGAGCACCATCAAAACCCTCGTCGACGGCCTCGCCGAAGCCGGCGTGGTCGAGGAGAAAGTGCCGAGGCCGGGGCGAGGGGCGGGCCGCCCCTCGCTCCTGGTCCTGCCGCAGCCGCACGCCGCGGTCGTGCTCGCGGTCGACTTGCAGGTCGAGCACGTGGCGATCGCGCTGGTCGGGCTCGGCGGGCAGATCCTCGGGCGCAACAGCTGGAACCTGCACGCCCGGACGCGGACCGCGGACGAGGTCATCACCCACGTCATCGAGTCGACGCGGGTGCTGGCCAGCGACCTCGGCGTGGAGCCGGTGGCGGCCGGGGTCTCGGTGCCCGGGGTGGTGCGGCGGGCGGACGGCCTGGTGCACGAGGCCCCCAACCTGCGGTGGACCGATGTGGCACTCGGGGACCGGCTTTCGGCGGTTTTGCGGATCCCCGTGCTGGTGGCCAACGACGCCGAACTGGGCGCGGTCGCCGAGCATTTGCGCGGGGCGGCCCGGGGTTCTTCGGATTCGGTGTACGTGTCCGCGGATGTCGGGGTCGGCGGTGGGGTGATTTCGCAGGGGTCTTCGCTGCGCGGAGGAGCCGGGTACGTCGGCGAGATCGGGCACATGGCGATCCGGCCGGGCGGGCGGGCTTGCTACTGCGGGAGCCGCGGGTGCTGGGAGACCGAGATCGGCGAGGCGGCGTTGTGCCGGGCGCTGGGATTGCCGGAGGACACGCCTCGCGGGGTGATTCTGGTTGAGCTGCGGGAGTTGGGGTTGGATGCCGCCGCGGCTGCCTCGCGGTTGGCGGAGTATGCGGAGTGGCTCACGTTGGGGCTGGTCAACGTGGTTAATCTGCTGGGGCCGGAGTTGGTGGTGCTGGGGGATTTGCTGACGGTGTTGCCGGAGTCGGTGATGCGGGCGGTTGCCGAGGAGGTCCGGGGGAGGAGTTTGGTTTCTCGGGCGGTTGGGGGGACTCGGATCGTCAGTTCGGCGTTGGGGGCGGATGTGAAGCTGCTGGGGGCGGCTGAGGTGGCGTTTGAGGTGGTTTTGGACATGGTGTGAGTGGGGCGGCTCGTCGCCCTGGGGGGCGACATTGCTGCGCCTTGGTTGCGTGGGGCACCCCGATTGTTGATTGTGCTGACGGTTCGGGGGTGCTTGTCAA
>NZ_GG657746.1:2254662-2277498 GCF_000158875.1 Streptomyces sp. AA4
CTGAGTCCCTCAGGGTTCCCCTCACGGACGTCTGCGGGGGTCTGGAGGTGCGTGGGTGGCGGTCGGCGGTGGCCTGGCGGTGCCGTAAGGGCCAGCGGCGGGGCTAAAGCGGACCGGCGGCTGGGGCGGCGCGGCAAGAGGGCAAGCGGAAGGTGCCGAGGCGGCACAAAACCTCGAGCTTGCGTCCCGCTCACCGGGGCGGAAAACGCCGGAGGCGGCAAGCGCGTCTGCGCTTGCCGCCTCCGAAGCGGAATCTGTCGGTGAGCGAACTTACTTCTGGATCTCCGCGGCCAGTTCCTTGAGCTTGGCCTCGTGCTCGCGGGCGTGGTGCCCGCAGAAGAGCAGCTCGCCTCCGGAGCTGAGGACAGCGCGTACCTGAGCTGCTGCTCCGCACCGGTCGCATCGGTCGGCTGCGGTCAATTCGGGGCGGGTGAGCGTCGGTGTTGTCATGGGGGTCTCCCTCCGTCCCGGCACCGGTCGCCCGGTGCCTCGATCCAGCTACGCCCACTTCGGTCTCGATGCCTTCGGCGGGGATGCTTCCGGCTCCGCGGTGTTCGTGCTTCCACTCTTGCAGACGTTTGGCGGCCCGCAAGTGTTCCCGCGCCGGTGGGAGGTGCGTCACGCCGAATTAGCCCGGTTGCCGCAGCGGCGTCCCAACCCGTAGGACCAGACCACCCGCTGCCGGGCGTTTTCCGTGGTCAGGCACCATGCGGGAGTGGGCATCGCACTCTCCTGGAAGCGCGTGAACGCGATTCCGGCACCGGTCTTGTTCGTTCTCAGCGGAATTTCGATGTATGCCGGTGCGGCCATCGCCGTCGACCTCTTCGGGCACGCCACGCCCGCCGGGGTTGCGTGGCTGCGCTGTCTCGGGGCGGCCGTCGTGCTGCTGCTGTGGCGGCGGCCGCCGAAAGCTGCCTGGCAGGGCAAACGGCTGCTGCTCGCGGGCGCTTTCGGGGTCGTCACCGCGGGGATGAACGTGGTCTTTTACGAGGCCATCGCGCGGTTGCCGCTGGGCACGGTCGTCGCGCTGGAGTTCGCCGGTCCGGTCGTCGTGGCTGCGATCGGGTCACGGACCCGGCGCGATTTGATCGCGCTGGTCCTGGTGGCGGTCGGCGTGGTCGCGATCGCGGACGTGCGGATCGCGGGCAGTCCGCTCGGCGTCGTGTTCGCGCTGGCCGCGGCGGCGGCTTGGGCGGGGTACATCGTGCTCGGCAAGCGGGTCGCGATCGGCGGGGACGGGCTGGATTCGCTGGCGGTCGGGTTCGTGGTGGCGACCGTCGTGCTGTCGCCGCTCGCGCTGGGCACCGGCGAAGTGTGGGGTTCGCCACGCATGCTGCTGCTCGGCATCGGCGTCGGCGTGCTGTCGACCGTTGTGCCGTACGCGCTCGACCAAGTGGTCCTGCGCCGGCTCGGGCAGGCGCGGTTCGCGGTGCTGCTGGCATTGCTGCCGGTGACGGCGGGCGTCGTCGGGTTCGTGGTGCTCGCGCAGGTGCCGAGCGTCATCGAGGCGATCGGGACGCTCGCCGTCGTCGCCGGGGTGGCGTTGCGCAGCCGGGACGACGCCGGGCCGGTCGCTGAGCCGCCCGGGTGAACACTCGCGGATGGCCCGGGCGGCCCCGGCCCGCGATACTGATCCGGAGCCCGAGGAGGTTGCCATGACCAAGGCGGCGTCGGCGGCGGCGAAGGACCTGGCCGCGGCGGGGGTCAGCGGCGTCCACCTGGCCTGGGCGGACAACAACGGCATCCCGCGCTCGCGCGTGGTCCCGATCGGCGGGCTGGCCGACGCGGCGGTCCGCGGCGTGGGCGCGACCTCGCTGTTCGCGGTCTTCGACAGCCACGACGCCATCACCTACGCGCATTCCGGCCTCGGCACGCCGTCCGGCGACATCCGGCTCGTGCCGGTCGTGGAACGGCTTCGCCGGCTCGCCGGGCAGCCCGCGCTCGCCTGGGCGCCGGTGCGGCAGCTCGCCGCGGACGGGTCGCCCTGGCCGTATTGCCAACGGTCCGTTTTGGAGCGGCAGGTCGCCGAGGCAGCGCGGCGCGGCCTCGAATTCCGGGCTGGGTATGAGCTTGAGTTCTCCGTCGCGCCGGCAGGCAGCGAGGACATCGTGTCCGCGCCCGGACATCGCGGTCCGGCGTACAGCCCGCACGCGCTGATCGCCTTGGACGAGTTCATTGCCGCGCTGCTGCACGATTTCGCCGCGAACGGCCTGCAGATCGGCCAGTTGCACGCGGAATACGGCGTGGCACAGCTGGAATTGTCGCTCGCCGCCACGGATCCGGTGTCCGCGGCGGACGATCAGCTTTTGGCGCGACAGACCATCCACGCCGCCGCGCACGCACACGGACTCGTGGCGAGTTTCGCACCGATGATCGGCCTCGGGGCCGCCGGGAACGGCTGGCATTTGCACACTTCGATCCGCCGCAAGGGCCGCAACCTTCTCGCTGGCGACGGCGTACCGGAAGGCGACGGCGCGGCCTACCTCGGCGGGTTGCTGCGGGATTTGCCCGCGCTGACGGCGATCACGGCCCCGAGCGTGCCGTCGACGATGCGGTTGCGGCCGGGGTTTTTCGCTGGTGCGTATGCGTTTTGGGGCGTCGAGAACCGCGAAGCGCCGCTGCGGTACGTCCCGGGCACGGCGTTGCTCGGGACGGAGCACGCGAATGTCGAGCTGAAGACGTCGGACGCGTCGGCCAACCCGTATCTCGCGCTGGCGGTCGTACTCGCTGCCGGGCTGGCCGGGATCGAGGATTCGGCGGTCCTGCCGGACCCGATCGCGGAGGACCCGGGCGGCTGGAGCGAAGGGGAGCGGAACACTGCGGGGGTACTTCCGCTGCCGGCGAGTCCGTCCGAACAGGACACTGCGCTGCTGGCGAATCCGCGCGTGTCCGGGGCGCTGGGGGACGAGCTGCTCGGCGCGTTCCGCGCGGTGCGCGCCTCGGACGCGGCGTGGGCCGCCGAGCGGGCGCCTGAGGAGATCGTGGCGGCGCATCTGTGGCGGTACTGAACACGGGGCTTTCCGACGTCCACTGGCTTCCCGGCGGTGCGCGCCTGGTCGCCGAAGCTCGCGCGGAACTCCCGCAGAAGGACGGTCTGGCGGCGGCCTTCACCGGGCTTGTGACGCTGCGCGCGGCGGACATCGCGGTACCGGACCAGGACGAGGTGGCGATCGCGGCCGGGACGGTGCGCGCATCGGCGAGCCGTCCGGCAGGTGCGTTGCCCCGTAACGACTTCCGTCTTCCGGTGCCGTTCGACGAGACGGCTGCGGGCACCTCGCTGGACGGCTTGGCCACGGCGATCCGGACGCTGTCCGAGGGGAAGCTGGCGGTGGTTCCGGCGCTGGGGGAGTGGAGCACTTCGACGGTCTCGGATCTGCTGCTGGGCCTGTGGGAATTGCCGCGAGTGGCGGTGCTGGCCCGGGTCGATCCGGCGGAACTGGGCTCGCCGGACACGCCCGAACGCGCGCTGCAGGACTACCTCGACACCGGCATCCCTCCACTGTGGACAAACCGGTGGCGGCCGCCCGCACCGCACCACGTGCTGCTCGCCGGAGTACGCCTGGGCGCGGAGGGCACGCTGCTGTCCGTTGTGGACACTTACCGCGAACTGGGCGACGAAGGCGTGCACGACCAGCCGGTGGAATGGATCGCGGCGGGACTGGAATCGGTGCTGCTGGTAGCGGACGCCCGATACGCGGACGCGCTGGCGCAGGCGGTTTCCTACGCGGGGTTGCGCACCGGCTAGTCGTAGCGCTCCTGCGCCTCCAGCAGCTCTTCCCAATGCTCCGCGACCCAGCCGTAGACCACCTGCATCGGCTCCAGCAAGCTGCGGCCCAGCGGCGTCAGCGCGTACTCCACCCCCAACGCGGGATCCTCGTGCGCCGTCCGAGACACCAGGCCGGAACGTTCGAGGCCGCGCAAGGTCTGGGTCAGCACCTTCGGTGTGACGCGGTGCAGCGGCACCCGCAGTTCGGAGAACCGGCGCGGGCCGTCCTCCAGACAGCGGAGCACCAAGGCGGACCACTTGTCTCCGAACCGGACCGGCACCAGCGAGGACGGGCACAGCTCCTCGAACAGATCCGGAGGCAACGGCTGCCGCACGGTCATCGCGGTCTCCTCTCAGTATCCCGGAGGGAACCGGCCCCCTGGTTACTTTCCAGAGCATCGACACCCCAGGAGGTATTCCCACGATGAGCAAGATCGTCATTTTCGGGGCGGGCGGCCGGGCCGGACGGCAGGCGGTCGCGGAGGCACGGCGGCGCGGGCACGACGTCACCGCGGTGGTTCGCGATCCCGCGCGCTATCCCGACCTGGCAGAGGTCGTCGCCGGCGATGTCACCGACGCGGCCGACGTCGCCGCCCTCGTCGCCGGGCAGGACGCGGTCGTCAACGCGGCCGCGGTCTACGGCGAGGGCACCGACCCGCACGCGTTCTTCACCGACGCCGCACACGCTCTCGTCACCGGTTTGTCACAGGCCAGGCTCGTCGCGGTCGGGCTGTCCGCGCTGCTGCCCGCCGCCGACGGGACCTCGGTGCTGGACTCGATACCCGCCGAGTTCCGCCCGTTCTGCCAGGCCCACGCGGCGGGGCTCGAAGTGCTGCGCACTGAGGGCGCCGGACTGGACTGGGTGTACGTCAGCCCGGTCGGCGATTTCGACCACGGCGGCGAGCGCACCGGCCGCTACGAAATCGGCGAGCACGGCGACCTCTCGGTCAAGATCTCGTACGCCGACTTCGCCGTGGCGCTGCTCGACGAGATCGAGAACCCGCGGCACCTCCGCGTCCACCTCGCGGTGGCCTGAACCTACTTCGCGAAGCGGGAGTGCTTGCGGCCGTAGAAGAAGTAGATCAGCAGGCCGATCACGAGCCACGCGGCGAACCGGAGCCAGGTCATCACGTCGAGGTTCAGCATGAGATAGAAGCACGCCAGCGCGGCGATGATCGGCAGCACCGGCGAGAACGGCACGGTGAACGGCCGCTTCAGGTCCGGGCGGCGTTTGCGCAGCACCGGCACCGCGACCGCGACGATGATCATCGCCGACAGCGCGCCGATGCTGACCATGTCGGCCAGCGCCGAGATCGGCACGAACGCCGCCAGCACGGCGATCAGCGCGGCCCCGCCGATGGTCATCCGGTGCGGCGTGCCCCAGCGCGGGTGCGCCGTGCCGATCGCCTTGGGCAGCAGGCCGTCGCGGCCCATCGCGAAGCCGATCCGGCCGATCGTGACCAGTTCGACCATCATCACCGACGTCAGCCCGGTGACCGCGCCCAGCGAGATCAGCGCGCCGACCCAGTGCTGGCCGACCCGGTCGAACGCGTCGGCGAGCGGCGCGCCGGAGTCGATGTCGGAGTAGTGGACCATGCCGGTGAGCACGATCGACACGCCGATGTAGAGCACCGCGCACACGGCCAGCGCGCCTAGAATGCCGACGCGGAGGTCCTTGCGCGGGTTGATCGTCTCCTCGCCGAGGTTGGCGAGCGCTTCGAAGCCGGTGTACGCGAAGAACACGACCGCCGCGGCGGTGACCATGCCGGCGATGCCGTACACCGACTGCTCCAGCCCGAGCACGGCCTGGACCACTGGCTGGTGCAACGCGTTCGCGCTGCTCGACGGCGGCTGCGCGGGCGGGATGAACGGGGTGAGATTCGAGCCCTTCACGAAGAAGACGCCGACGGCGAGGATGAGCACGCAGACGGCGACCTTCACGAGCACCAGCAGGTTCGTGAGCCACGAGGACTCCTTGATGCCGACCACGGCCACGATCGTCAGCACCGCGATGATCAGCACCGCGCCGACGTTGACCGTGGCGTTCTCGCCGAACCAGTCCGGCGACAGCCCGAGCAGGTTCGCGAGGTAGCCGGACCAGCTGCGCGACACCACGGCCGCGCCGAGCGCGAACTCCAGCAGCAGGTCCCAGCCGATGATCCAGGCGAAGATCTCGCCGAGGGTGGCGAAGGCGTAGGTGTAGGCGCTGCCCGCGGTCGGCACGCTGGAGGCCAGTTCGGCGTAGCAGAGCGCGGCGAGGCCGGCGACCACCGCGCCGATCACGAACGACAGCGTGACCGACGGCCCGGCGTGCGTCTTCGCCTCGACCCCGGCGAGGGTGAAGATCCCGGTGCCGATGATGATGCCGACGCCGAACCCGATCAGGTCGCGCCCCCTGAGCCGCCGCTTCAGCTCGCCGGATTCCTGCCGCTTGAGGACTTCGTCGACGTCGAGAGTTCTCCGCTCGCCCATGGGGGAACGTTAGAAGGTCGCGCGCGGATGCGCAGATCGGCTGGCCGGACGGCTGGACGCCGAGGCGGAGCGGGGTGCTTCGCGGTCTCGTTCGGGAAGGCTAACCCGGCGGCTCGATGTCGTGGTCCTGGGCGAGGATCGCGGCCTGGACCCGGGACCGCAGGCCGAGCTTGGCGAGCACCCGGGAGACGTGCGTCTTCACCGTCGCCTCGCCGATGTACAGCCGGGCGCCGATTTCGGCGTTCGAGAGTCCGGCGCCGAGGCAGCCCAGCACCTCGCGTTCGCGTTCGGTGAGGTCCGCGAGCCCGGTCGGCGCGGGCGACGGAGCGGCCGGGGTGCTGGCGAACGCGGCGATCAGCCGCTTCGTGACCTGCGGGGCGAGCACGCCCTCGCCCGCCGCGACCAGCCGGACGGCCTCGATCAGCCGGGGCGCCTCGACCGACTTCAGCAGGAATCCGGCGGCCCCGGCGCGCAGCGCGGCGTGCACGTACTCGTCGAGGTCGAAGGTGGTGAGGACGAGGACTTCGGCGAGCCCCTCGGCGATCAGCTGCCGGGTCGCGGTGATCCCGTCGGTGCCGGGCATCCGGACGTCCATCAGGACGACGTCCGGCCGCAGCGCGCGGGCCTGGCGCAGCGCGACCTCGCCGTCGGCGGCTTCGCCGACCACCTCGATGCCCTCGGCGTTGCCGAGGATGAGCGCGAGCCCGGCGCGGATGGCGCCGTGGTCGTCGGCGACGAGGACGCGGATGGTCATGACGGTTCTCCGGCGAGGGGAAGTTCGGCGTGGACAAGCCAGCGCGGCCCGGACGGACCCGCTCGCAGGGTGCCGCCGACGGCGTGCGCGCGCTCGCGCATGCTCAGCAAACCGTGCCCGCCGCCGTCGGACCCGGTCGGCGCGCCGAGCAGTTCGTTGCCGATTTCGACGCTCAGCGTGTCGTCGGCCACGCGCAGCCGCACCGTCACTTGTCCGCCCGGCGCGTGTTTGACCGCGTTGGTGAGCGCTTCCTGCGCGATCCGGTACGCGGTGAGGTCGACTGCCGTCGGGAGTTCTTCGTCCACAGTGGAATCCACGGTCACCGTCATGCCCGCCGCTCGGGCCGATTCCACCAGCCGGGCCAGTTCGGCCAGCCGGGCCGGGGCGGTCACCTCGTCCTCCGCGGATTCCGAACGCAGCAGGCCGATCATCGCGCGCATTTCCTCCAGCGCGCGCACGCTGTTCTCCCGCACGGCGACGAGCACGGTCTGTGCGGTCTTCGGATCGTCCGCCATGGACAGTGCCGCCTCCGATTGAATGGCGATGGCCGACAGATGCCCGGCGACGACGTCGTGCAGGTCGCGGGCCATCCGCGCGCGTTCGGCCGCCACCGCCGCCCGCCGGTCGAGCGCGGCGATCGTCGCGAGCTGTTCGGCGTTGGCGCGTTCGGACGCCGCGATGTCGCTCTGCTGCCGGACATTCGCCCCCCACCACACCGGGACCAGCAGGAACGACAGCATGCTGAACGCGCCCAGCGCCGCCGCCCGCCAGCCCGCGACGGCCAGGAACACGAACAGCACGGTGAGCGTGATCGTCGCGGTCACCCCGACCAGCACCCGGCTCGTCCGGCGGGAGCCGTACAGCATCGCGGAGTAGAGGAAATCCGTGTACGCGATGGCTATCGGCAGCGACAGGCCCAGCACTACATCGACGCCGACGATTCCGGTGGCTACCAGCAGCCCCCACGGCACTTTCCGGCGGAGGAACGCGGCGAGGCAGATCGCGCCTAGTTCGGCGAACCGGATCCACGGCGGGAACGGGTCGCCGCTCGGCAGCAGGCGGTGGCTGTCGGTGAGGTACAGCATCGTGCCGCCGGCGAACACCGCGAGCGCGACGAGGCCGTCCTGCTGCCACGGCGGCAGTTCGCGCGGCCGGGGGAGGGCCGAGCGCAGGTCTCGCAGGCGCACCCGACCATGACAGCACATCGCCGCGCCCCGGTCGTCCTACGAAATGATGACCCCCCGATCGTGCCGTCCGCTGACGCGCGCGGACGCCCGCGCCCGCGACAGTGAAGCCATGGACGAGCTTCTGAACAGCCCGATGACCGCCGCCATCGTGGCGTGCGAGATCGGGTTCTGGGTCTTCATCGCGGCCGGGCTGCTGACCCGGTACGCGCTGCGCAAGCAGAAGGCCAGCACCGTGCTGCTCGCGCTGGTGCCCGTGGTCGACCTGGCGCTGCTGGTGATCACCGTGATCGACCTGATGAACGGCGCGAAGCCGAACGTGACGCACGGGCTGGCCGCGGTGTACTTGGGCTTCTCGGTGGTGTTCGGGCCGTCGATGGTGGAGTGGGCCGACGCCCGGTTCGCGCACCGCTTCGCCGGTGGGCCGCGGCCGGAGAAGCTGACCGGTCGGGCGAAGGCCCGCAAGGAATGGCGTGAATGGGGCAAATGCGTGCTGGCGTCCGCCATCAGCGCCGGGCTGCTGTTGCTCGCGATCGCGGTGGTCGGCGATTCCGGCCACGTCGAGCCGCTGTGGGGCTGGCTGCCGCGGCTCGGCACGCTCACCGGCCTGTGGTTCGTCTTCGGGCCGCTGTGGCAGGAGCTTTTCGGCTCCTCCGCGTCGAAAAAGGAGGCGTCGCGGTGATCGAGCTGTTCGGGATTCTCCTGGTGGTGCAGGGCGCGGGCGGGCTGATCAACCGGCTGGCCGGGGCGGGGCACCCGAGCTGGTTCGTCCAGTTGCACGTGCTGCCGCCGAACCTGCACGTCGTCGCCAGCGTCGTCCTGCTCGGGGCCGGGGTGGCGGTGCTGTTCGCGACCCGGGCGCGCAAACGCCGCCGCGGCTAGACTCGGGGGCATGGCGGCCGGTCCGGTTCTGCTGTTCGCCGTGGTCAGCGTGGCGCCCTCGGCGTTGTTCTGGGCTGCCCTCCGCGTTCCGGCGCTCTGCCGCTGGCTGCGTCGGCGACGCGCCGTCCCTGTCCCGTCCGAACCGCCGGTGGAGCAGGTGGCCGCGGACCTGCGCCGGGTACGCCGGACGCTTGCCCAGCTGCCCGCCGGAACGCCCGCCGCGCGCCGGATCGGCACCCGGCAGGCGTACGACGAACTGCTCGTCACCGCCTGCCGCGAGATCGGCGTCGAGCACCGGCTCGGCGAATTGCGCGAGGGCACGGACCGGGATCTCGAACGGCTGCGCGTCGAGGATTCGCTGAGCCGTAAAGGATTCGTGCTGTCCTGAGCGGAGTGGCAGGATGCCCGGGTGGACTTCCAGCCGAAAGACCGGCCCGCGGACGCGTTCCAGCAGCCTCTCACCGCCGACCAGATCGAACTGCTCTGCCGTCGCGCGCTGGGCAGCGGCGTGCGGTCCGCCGTCGAAATCGGCTGGGGCGGCTACAACAACACCTACCGGGTGGAACTGGCCGACGGCCCGGCCATCCTGCGCGTCGCCCCGGAACCGGCGCGGCAGAACCGGATCGAGCATCAGTTCATGCGCAACGAGTACCTTGCCGCGCCGTACTTCGCGCCGATCGCGCCGCTGATGCCGCGCACTCTCGCGGCCGACTTCACGCACCAGGTCATCGGCCGCGATTACGTGCTGCAGGCCGTTCTTCCCGGAGAGCCCGGCCCGGAAGTCCTTTCCGCTCGGACGCCGGAGGAGCGGGCCCCGTACTTCCGCCAGCTCGGCGAACTCGCCCGCGCCGTCCACGACGTGCGCGGCCCCGGGTTCGGCACCGTGGCCGGACCGCATTTCGCGACCTGGAGCGAAGCGCTGATCGCGTACTTCGAGGACAACGCCGCCGATGTGGAGGATCTCGGCCTCGACGGGGCCGACCTGCGCGCGGTGGCCGCCTGGGCGAAGCGCGACGCGGCGTTGCTCGACGAGATCACCGAACCGCGCCTGCTGCACGGGGATCTGTGGCACGTGAACGTGATGCTGACCCCGTCGCTGCAGATCGTCGGGGTGTTCGACCACGACCGCAGCTGGTGGGGCGACCCGGCGGCGGACTGGACGATCCGCATGGCGTCGGTGAAAACGGGCTCGAAGCGGGATTGGTTCTGGGACACCTACGGGCGACCCGACGAGTCCCCGTCGGCGCGTCGGCGGGCGTTGTATTACGAAGCCCGCCACCTCGGCGCGGTCCGGTTGGAGCGGATGCGGCTCAAGGAGCGGCAGGTGGAGGAGACGTACGCCGATTTGGCCGAGATCCTGGCGGCGCTGGAATCAGAGTGACGGGTCCGAGCCGCGCAGCGCAGCCCACCAGAACCCGAACGCGGCGATCAGCACGCTGACCGTCAGCCAGCCCGCGAAGCCGCTGCCGTCGACCAACGCCCAAAACGCCCCCACGACCGGAGCGACGGCCAGCACCGGCAGGTCAGCCCGGAATTGCCGCGCAAGCCGTACCGGCGTCGCGGCGGCAAGCGTGCGTTCCTCGTCCGGCTCGGAAGGGTTGTCCAGGCGACGGCCACGCGGCTCCGCAGTGCGCACCGAACCCGCCGGGTACAGCACCTCTCCGTCGATCCGGACGGCCACATGACGGTCTGTCCGCAGGTCGCCCAGCACCTCGACCCGCGAAGGCGACGGCAGGCCGATCAGCGTCGGCGAGAAGTACACCGGGATCCACCGCGGCGTCGCGGTGTCGGCCTCCAGCCACGATCGCGTCAGCAACCCGCGCTGCACCTTGATCCGGCGCATCGGCACCGAAGCACCCGCCTTGCGCCGCGACGGCTGCACGAAGCGCTTGAAGAGCAGGAATCCGTTCACCGCAAGCATCGCGAGCACTGCGACCACAGTGACCGTCGCGTAGGTCGAGGCGCGATCAGCGGTCACCAAAGCCGAAGCGCCGGTCGTGACTGCCCGCGAAGGTGCGGACGGGTCGTAGCGCACCGGAACCTTCGCGCCCAGCGGAGGGGGAGTGGTGTCCAGCTCGACCGCCGCGTTCGCTTCCGGCTGATTCGGCACCGGGAACCGCACGGTGACGGTGTCGTCGTCGACTCGCGCGACGATGCCGGTCGCGTTCGCGGTGAGCCCCTGCAGGCGCGGCCGGGTGCTGTTGAACTCCAGCAGCTGCACCACGAACACCGCCGCGCACGCGACGAACACGACCGCACTCGTCACGAGAATGTGGCGTACCGGCCGCAACCGCAGGAAGTTCCGCACAAAGCTCACCTTAACTGTCCAAAAAGGAAGGAGCGGCGCGGGGAGTCCGCGCCGCTCCTTCGAATCCCGCTGGGGGAGGATTACTTCACGAACCCGATCTTGGGGTAGTCGTACGGGTTGTTCGCGTAGCCCGGCGAACCGAAGTTGCCGACCGTCTTGCGGACGGCGAACGCACCGACCGACTGGAAGATCGGAAGCTGGTGGCCCAGCGCCCAGATCTCCTTGTCCGCGGCGTTGATGTCCGCGGCCCGCTTCGTGTCGTCCAGTTCCTGCGCGGCGGTGTCGAGCAGCTGGTTTTCCTTGTCGCTGCCGATCCGGCCGTAGTTCTGGTTGACGTTCTTCGGGTCCAGGTAGTAGATGCCCTTGCTGCCGCCGATCGGGAACGAGTTCGAGATCCAGCGGAACAGCGTGAGGTCGAAGTTGCCGACGTTGACGTAGTTCTTGAAGAACTCGGTCGACGGGACGGCCACGATGTCGATGCCGACGCCGATCGCCTTCAGCTGCGACTGCAGGATCTGGGCGGTCTGCTGGCTGATCGGGGTGCCGGTCGGGATCACCAGGCGCAGCTTCAGCTGCTTGCCGTCCTTGGCGCGCAGGTCGCCGGACTGCTTCCAGCCCAGCTTGTCCAGCTCCGCCTTGGCCGCGTTCTGGTCGAACTTGTACGGGCCGCTGTTGTCCTCGTAGGTCTTCGAGCCCTTGAGGTACAGGTGGTTGCCGATCGGCGTGGTGTCCTTCTGCATCTGGCCGAGGATCGACTTCGCGATGGTCACCGTGTCGACGCCGCGCATGACCGCCAGCCGCAGGTCCTTGTCCGCGAGGATCGAGGACGGGGCGCCGTTGAGCGTCATGTGCGTGTAGTCGGGGTAGGCCGACTGGCGCACGGCCGCGTTCGGGTCCGCCTGGGCCCGCTTGAACGCGTTGATGTCGTTGTTCAGCGGGTAGAAGTCGATCTGCCCGTTGGCGAACGCGTCCGCCAGTGCCGGCCGGTCCACGACCTTGTAGGTCACGGTGTCCAGCTTCGGCTTGTCGCCCCACCAGTTCGGGTCGCGCTCGAACACCGCGGTCTTGGCGGTGTAGTCGACGCTCTTGATCTTGAACGGACCCGCGGTGATCTGCGCCTTCTGCGCCCAGCCCTTGTTGAAGGTGTTGGCGTCGGCCATCGCCTCCTTCGGGTACAGCGGCGAGAACAGCGACTTCCACTCCGCGAACTTCTTCGCGAAGGTGATCTTGACGTCGAGGTCGTCAGTGCCCTTCTCGACCTTCGCGATGTCCTCGTAGCCGGTGGTGCTGGAGACCTGGTAGGCGGTGTCCTTGCCGTTCAGGGCCTTCGCCATCGCGGCGAAGTCCTCCCACGAGAACTGGCGCCCGTTGCTCCACTTGGCCTTCGGGTTGATCTTGTACTCGATGACCTGCGGGTCCTGGCTGACGACCTCGGCCGAGGTCAGGTAGTTCTTGTCGGTCCCGACCGTCGCGTCCGCGTTCTGCGGGAACGGGTAGGGCAGGATCGCGCCGAACATGCTGGCGCCGTCCAGGACGGTGCCGTCGACCTGGTAGTAGTTCCAGTTGTCCGGCAGCTGGTCGACCGGCCACTTGAAGTCGCCGCCGTCCTTCAGCTTGTCCAGCGGCTGCTCGTTGATGTCCGCGGTCTTGACCCCGGAGGAACCGGTGTCCTGCAGGCCTTTGTCGCCGCCGCCGCTGCCGCCGCCGCAAGCGGCGAGCAGGAGCCCCAGAGCGGCAACGGGGGCCACGAGTGCGGCCATTCTCCGTCGCATGTGTCTACCTTTCTTCTTCTGGTGTGCCAACGGATCGTGGCTACACAACTTCGCGGGTTTTGGCGTAGTGGCACGCGACGTCGTGGTCCTGCGCGCGGGATTCGCGCGGAGGTTCGACGTCGACGCACTTCTTCTTGTCCTCTTCGGACAGCTGGGAGAAGACGAAACACCGGGTCCGGAACCGGCAGCCCGACGGCGGGTTCGCCGGGCTGGGCAGGTCGCCGGTGAGGATGATCCGGCCGCGCTCGCGCTCCTTGGCCGGGTCCGGGATCGGGATCGCGGACAGCAGCGCCTGCGTGTACGGATGCTGCGGGGCCTCGAAAACCGTGCGGACGTCGCCGATCTCCACGATCTTGCCGAGGTACATCACGGCCACGCGGTCGGCGATGTGCCGGACCACCGACAGGTCGTGCGCCACGAACAGGTACGACAGGCCCAGCTTGGCCTTCAGCTCGTCCAGCAGGTTGATCACGCCGGCCTGGATCGACACGTCGAGCGCGGACACCGGCTCGTCGAGCACGATCAGCTTCGGCTCCAGCGCGAGCGCCCGCGCGATGCCGATGCGCTGGCGCTGCCCGCCGGAGAACTCCGCCGGGTACCGGTCGGCGTGCTCGGGGCGCAGGCCGACCAGCCCGAGCAGTTCCGGCACCCGCTGGTCGATCCGCTCCTTCGAGAACCCGTGCGTGACCATCGGCTCGGCGATGATGTCGCCGATCGGCAGCCGGGGGTCGAGCGCGGCCATCGGGTCCTGGAAGACCACCTGCAGATCGCGGCGGATCGCCTTGCGGTCCTTGCCCGCGAGCTTCGCGACGTCCTTGCCGAGCACCGCGACCGAACCGTGCGACGGGGCCGCCAGTTCGAGGATCTCCATCAGCGTGGTCGACTTGCCGCAGCCGGATTCCCCGACCAGGCCGAGGGTTTCGCCCTCGACGATGTCGAAGGTGATCCCGTCGACCGCGCGCACGGTGCCGACCTTGCGCTTGAAGACGGTGCCCTTGCTGACCGCGTAGTGCTTCTGCAGGTCCCGCACGTCCAGCACGGTCGAGCGCTGGGTGCGCGGCAGCGACGCGACCGCGGCCTCCTCGATCACCTCGGCGCCGTAGACCTCGGCGGCGTCCGCTTCCGGACGGGCGAGTTCCTCGGTGCGGATGCAGGCGGCCCGGTGCGTGGTGTCGACCGGCGCGTTCGGGTTGCCCGGCGTGATCGTGAACAGTTCCGGCTCGGCCGTGCGGCAGGCGTCGATCGCCAGCGGGCAGCGCGGCGCGAACGGGCAGCCCTGCGGCAGGTTCACCAGCGACGGCGGCTGGCCTTCGATCGGCACCAGCGGCTGCTTCTCCCGCGCGTCGACGCGGGGGATCGAACCGAGCAGGCCCAGCGTGTACGGCATCCGCGGCTGGGCGTAGATCGTCTCGACCGGACCCTGTTCGACCGCGCGCCCGGCGTACATCACCATCAGCCGGTCGGCGAACCCGGCGACCACGCCGAGGTCGTGCGTGATGATCACGATGCCCGCGCCGGTGACCTCCTGCGCGGTCTTCAGCACCTCCAGCACCTGGGCCTGCACCGTCACGTCGAGCGCGGTGGTCGGCTCGTCGGCGATGATCAGGTCCGGGTCGTTGGCGATCGCGATGGCGATCACCGCGCGCTGGCGCATGCCGCCGGAGAACTCGTGCGGGAACGCTTTCGCCCGCGCCGCCGCGTTCGGGATGCCGACCAGGTCGAGCAGTTCGACCGCGCGGTTGTTCGCCTGCTGCTTGGTGATCGTGCCCTTGCCGTGCACCAGCAGCGCCTCGGCGATCTGCGCCCCGACGGTGTACACCGGGGTCAGCGCGGACAGCGGGTCCTGGAAGACCATCGAGATCTTCTTGCCGCGGATCTTCGACAGGTCGGTGTCGGACTTGCCGATCAATTCGCTGTCCTGGAACCGGATCGAGCCCGAAACCCGCGCCTGCGGCGGCAGCAGCCCCATCACCGCGAGCGACGAAACCGATTTGCCGGAACCGGATTCGCCGACGATGCCGAGCACCTCGCCCGCGGCGACCTGGTAGTTCAGCCCGCGCACCGCGTGCACGCGACCGGACTCGGACGGGAAGGACACTTCGAGGTCGGAAACCTCGAGCACGGTGCCGGTGGGCTTGCCCGTTTCCGCGCTCAGCTCGAGTGCGGCGCTCATGCTTCTGCTCCCACGGTCTGCGTCGAGGCGGTCGACTTCGTTTTCTCTTCGATCCGCTTGCGTTCCTTGCGCCGCGACCGGCTGGACGACGGGTCGAGCGCGTCGCGCAGGCCGTCGCCGACGAAGTTCACCGCGAGCACGGTGAACACCAGGAAGCCGGCCGGGATGTAGAACAGCCACGGGAACGTCCGGACCGCGTCGGAACCCGCCGAGATCAGCGTGCCGAGCGAAACGTCCGGGGCCTGCACGCCGAAGCCGAAGAACGACAGCGACGTCTCCATGATGATCGCGACGCCGACGTTGATCGTCGCGTCGATGATCAGCAGCGAGGCCATGTTCGGCACGATGTGCTTGAAGATGATCCGCCACGGGGACTGGCCCATGAACTTGGCGGCCTTCACGAACTCGCGTTCGCGCAGCGTCAGCGTCATGCCGCGGACGATGCGGGCGGTGATCATCCACTGGAACAGCGCGATCAGGCCGACCAGGATCAGCCACGTCTTGCCGCGGAAGGCCGGCGACAGGATCGAGATGATCAGGAACGGCGGGAGGATCAGCAGCAGGTCGACGACCCACATCGACACCCGGTCGGTCCAGCCGCCGAAGTACCCGGCCGCGGAGCCGACGATCGAGGCCACGCCGGTGGAGAACAGCGCGGCCAGCAGGCCGATGGTGAGCGACTTCTGCAGCCCGCGCATCGTCTGCGCGAACATGTCGCCGCCGATCTGGTTGGTGCCGAACCAGTGCGTGCCGTCCGGCGGCATCAGCGTCGAGGCCGGGTCGAGTTCGTCGTAGCCCCAGGGCGAATACCAGCTGTAGGTGAACGCCAGCACGTAGAACAGCAGGATGACGACGAGCCCGGCGAGCGCCAGTTTGTTGCGGAAGAACCGGCGGGCCACGAGCTTGCCGCGGCTGGAGGACTTCCCGGTCTGCTGCTCGGTGGCCGTCTCGGTGGCGGCGACGGCCGAATCCGCGAGGTCGGCCTCGTTCAATGGGGCGGCCATCAGATCCTCACCCTCGGGTCGAGCGCGGCGTAGAGCACGTCCGCGAGCCAGCCGGCGAGCAGCACGCAGATCGCGATGAACAGGGTCACGGTGGTGACGATGTTGGTGTCCTGCTTCTGGATGCCGGTCACCAGCCAGTCGCCCATGCCGTACCAGCCGAAGATCTTCTCGGTGAAGACGCCGCCGGTGATGAGCAGGCCGAAGCCGAACGCGAACAGCGTCGCCATCGGGATCAGCGCGGTGCGCAGGCCGTGCTTGAACAGCGCGCGCCTGCGGGTGAGGCCCTTGGCCTGCGCGGTGCGCAGGAAGTCCGAGCCGAGCACGTCGAGCATCGCCGAACGCTGGTAGCGGCTGTAGTAGGCGACCTGGGTCAGCACGATCGCCAGGGTCGGCACGATGATGTGCTGCAGCCGGTCGAGCAGGACCTCGCCGAAACCGCCGTCGATCGCGCCGCCCTCGCCCTGCACGATGAAGAACTGGTACCCGTCGAGCAGGTTGTCGTTGACCGACTGCGCGCCCGCCTTGAGGATCGTGGCGATCACGAACACCGGTGTCGACAGCACCACGAAGGAGAACGTGGTGGCGAGGTAGTCGCTGATCTTGTACTGCCGGATCGCGCTGACCACGCCGACGAGCACGCCGATGATGATGCCGATCGTGATCCCGAGCAGGAACAGCCGCAGGCTCACGCCCGCGCGGCGGAACAGTTCGTCGGTGATCGCCTGATCGGCGACGGTGCGGCCGAAGTTGCCCTGGAAGACGCCGCCCAGCCAGGTGAAGAACCGGTGCGGGATCGCCTGGTCGAGGTGCAGCTCGGCGGCCTTCGCGTCGATGGTCGCCTGCGGGGCGGGCGGGTTGCGCAGCTTGAGCGCGTCCAGCGGACTGAAGGACAGTGACGCCAAGGAGAACGCCGCGAAGGTCGCGACGAGGCACAGGGCGATGTAGTTGACGAGTCTGCGGAGGAGGAACCCGATCACAGTTGCCTCGCTTCACCGGGGCCGGAGGATCCGCTCCGCGCCGCCGGGCATCCCTGGCTCGCTCGCGATTGAGTTTTCGTCGAAAACACTGGGCGGTGCTGCCTTCCAATACTGACGCTCGTTGTGGGCGCAGCCTAATAGCGATCACCGGTTGCGATCTTCGTTTTCAGGCAACCAAACAATCACGATTTCCGCGTTCTGGGGGAGAACAACCGACTTTCGCCTCTTGCCGCGGTCCCAGTGTCGCGGTGGGTGCGCGACCGTGCACCGGCGATGAGTATTCCGGAACGGTTCCGGGGGTTCCGGGTGAACGGTTGTGAACGGGGAACGGACACGTATGCCAACGCGCTCGGTTTCGCGGCCCCGCGGAGTTGCACGTTCGGGTGCCCGATCGCCCCGGGGATTGGCTCCGGGATTCTTGTTGCGCCGCAGCGTAATTCGGATCGGGGGCCCGCGTCTCCGGGTTTTCGGGACTTGTCCGGTCCACTGTGTCCGGCCGAAGGAAGGATTTCGCGGAAATGCCGGGCCCGTTCTCGCCGGGCCGTTGTTCGTAAACGCGGAAACCCCGCCGCCGCGTAGTGCGGGGGCGGGGTTTCTCGCGGGAACCGGAGAAGCTCAGTCCAGGTAGTCGCGCAGCACCTGCGAACGCGACGGGTGGCGCAGCTTCGACATCGTCTTCGACTCGATCTGCCGGATCCGCTCGCGCGTGACCCCGTAGACCTGGCCGATCTCGTCGAGGGTGCGCGGCTGGCCGTCGGTGAGGCCGAAGCGCAGCCGGACCACGCCCGCCTCGCGCTCGGACAGCGTCTGCAGCACCGACTGGAGCTGGTCCTGCAGCAGCGTGAACGACACCGCGTCGACCGCGACGACCGCTTCGGAGTCCTCGATGAAGTCGCCGAGCTGCGAATCGCCCTCGTCGCCGATGGTCTGGTCCAGCGAGATCGGCTCGCGCGCGTACTGCTGGATCTCCAGGACCTTCTCCGGCGAGATGTCCATCTCCTTGGCGAGTTCCTCGGGCGTCGGCTCGCGGCCGAGGTCCTGCAGGAGCTCGCGCTGGATGCGGCCCAGCTTGTTGATGACCTCGACCATGTGCACCGGGATGCGGATGGTGCGGGCCTGGTCGGCCATCGCGCGGGTGATCGCCTGGCGGATCCACCACGTGGCGTACGTGGAGAACTTGTAGCCCTTGGTGTAGTCGAACTTCTCCACCGCGCGGATCAGGCCGAGGTTGCCCTCCTGGATCAGGTCCAGGAACGCCATGCCGCGGCCGGTGTAGCGCTTGGCCAGCGACACCACGAGCCGGAGGTTCGCCTCCAGCAGGTGGTTCTTGGCCCGCTCGCCGTCGCGCACGATCCACTTGAGGTCGCGGCGCATCTGGGTGACGAGCTTCTCGCCCTCCTCCTCGGCGGTGCGCACGCGCTCGGCGGCGTAGAGCCCGGCCTCGATCCGCTTGGCGAGCTCCACCTCCTCCTCGGCGTTCAGCAGCGCGACCTTGCCGATCTGCTTGAGGTAGGCGCGGACCGAGTCCGCCGACGCGGTGAGCTCGGCGTCCTTGCGCGCCTGGCGCAGCGCCTCGGACTCCTCCTCGTCCCACACGAAGTCCGGGTTGTCCGAGGACTTGCCGCCCTTCTCCGCCGCGGTCGCGCGACGGCGCGCGGCGGTGGAGGCCGCGGCGCCCGCGGTCCCGTCGGCCGCTTCGGCCTCGTCCTCGGTGTCGTCGTCCTCGTCGTCGTCGGTCTCGTCGTTGACCGTCTCGTCGACGACGTCGACCTCGACCTCTTCGAGATCGGACAGGTCCGGGCTGTCGAGTTCGGCCTCGTCGAGGTCGACCGGGCCGTCGGGATCGCCGTCGTCGGTCTTCGGACCCTTCGCGGCGGCCTTCTTAGCCGGAGCCTTCTTGGCCGGAGTCTTCTTCGCGCCCGCCGGCTTCGCGGCGGTCTTGCGCGCCGGGGACTTCGCCGCTCCGGTGGCTGCCTCGTCGGCCGGCTCGCCGGCTTCGGTCGCTGTCTTCGTCCCGCCTCGGGTTGCGGTTCTTGCGGCTGCCACTTACGCCCTTTCGCAGCGGTCGATCATGACGAGCCGAGATGTCGCCACCTCAGCTGCCTCACATTCGGGGAACACGCCTCGGCCTGCGGTTTTGCCTCCGCAGCTCCTGCGCCGTGTTCCATTGTAACGACGTCGGCCCACTGCGTCGCGAAGCGATCACCCTCCGGCCCCCGGTCCGGCGCCTCGCGGTGACCGGTCCGAGACCCGGCGCGGACCAGCCGCTCAGTGCCCGGCACCCTCCGCGGCGGCCGCGGCGGCCCCGACGATGCCCGCGTTGTTCTGCAGCGACGCGACGACCACCGGCGTGCGGATGTCCAGCAGCGGCACCCACTTCTCGGCCTTCTTGCTGACGCCGCCGCCGACGATGAACAGGTCCGGCCAGATCAGGTTCTCCAGCACCGAGAGGTACCGGTGCACCCGCTTGGCCCACTGCGGGTACGACAGGCCCTCGTTGTCCTTCACCGAGGCGGCGGCGCGTTTCTCCGCGTCGTGGCCGTCGACCTCCAGATGGCCGAATTCGGTGTTGGGCACGAGCTTGCCGTCGTGGAACAGCGCGCTGCCGATGCCGGTGCCGAAGGTGAGCAGCGCGGTCACTCCGGTACGCGCGGCCGCGTCGCCGAAGCGGATCTCGGCGAGGCCCGCCGCGTCAGCGTCGTTGAGCATCGTGACCTCTCCGACGCTCTTGCCGAGCCGCTTCGCGAAGAGCGCCTCGGCGTCCGTGCCGATCCATTTGTGGTCGATGTTGGCCGCGGTGTGCGCGGTGCCCTTCTTGACCACCGCGGGAAGCGTCACGCCGACCGGGCCGTCCCACTCCGCCGCGCGGACGATCTCGGCGACGACGTCCGCCACCGCGTCCGGCGTCGACGGCTGCGGAGTTTCGATCCGGTGCCGGTCCCCGATGAGCTGTCCCTGTTCCAGATCGACCAGCGCGCCTTTGATCCCGCTGCCGCCGATGTCGATTCCGAAGCCTCGGGTCGCCGTCACTGACGTGGTCCCTTCTCGCACGATTCAGAAGTCTGCTGCGGAGACTTTAACCGGATGTGGTGACATGGCGGGCGTGGGAGTTGACGAGGCGATGGCGAACGACCTGAAGAACACCGCCGAGCAGGTCGCGGTCGAGGCCGCGCACCTGGTCCGGACGGCGTGGGTGCGGATGCAGTCCGGCGGCCAGGTCGCGGTGGACACGAAGTCGGCGGAGACCGACGTGGTGACCGCGGTGGACCGGGAGTCGGAGGAACTGGTCCGCGCCCGGCTGGAGCGGATCCGGCCCGGGGAACCGGTGCTCGGCGAGGAAGGCGGGGGAGCGGCAGGCGGCGGGGTCACGTGGGTGGTCGACCCGATCGACGGGACGGTCAACTTCCTTTACGGCTTGCCGACCTTCGCGGTGTCGGTCGCGGCTCAGATCGACGGGGTGTCGGTCGCGGGGGCGGTCGTGGAACCGGTGAGCGGACGGCGCTGGACGGCCGTCCGCGGGGGCGGTGCGTGGCTCGACGGCGCTCCGCTGTCGGTGTCGTCGGCGGCCCGGTTGGACCTGGCGCTCGTCGGGATGGGGTTCTCCTACGCGCAGGACCGCCGCGTCCGGCAGGGCAAGCTGACCGCGGATCTGGTCGGGCGCGTGCGCGACATCCGCCGCCGGGGCGCGGCTTCGCTGGACCTGTGCGCGGTCGCGGCCGGGTGGCTGGACGGCTACTTCGAGCACGGTCTGCACCGCTGGGACTGGGCGGCTGGCGCGCTGGTGGCGCAGGAGGCGGGCGCGACGGTGCTGCTGCCGGGCGAAGCGGCGGACCTGGGGGAGGACGCGACGTTCGCGGCGTCGCCGGGGATCGCGGCGGAACTGCGCGCGACGTTGGCCGCGAGCGGCGCCGCGGAGGTGTGACCGGGCCTGCTGACCTCGTTCGCGGGGTCAGCAGGTGACGGCGCGGGCCGAGGCCAGGAGCGTCTGGTCGATCACCGGCGCGTTCGGGCCGGCGGACTGCTCGCTGCTGCCGCCGCCCTGGTGCGCCTGCGACCAGGCGGTGAGCTGCTTGAGGATCTTGACCGCCTCGGGCCGCGGCTGGATGTCGGTGAAGAGCTTGCCGGTGGCCAGGTCGACGCTGGCGTCCTTGCGGGTGTCGTGGACCAGCTCGCGCAGAGGATCACCAGGCTGACCGTGCGATCGCGCCGGCGCCGTTGTCGCCGTATCGGATCTGGCCGCGGCAGCGCGCGTCGCCCTTCGGGTACGCCGGGTCGTTGGCCGGGTCGCCGATCGCGGTGAAGCCGAGGTCCCGCAGCGTGTTGGTGGCGATGCTGCCCTGCCCGCGCGTGCTGCTCGCGTTGAGGACCCTCAGCGCGATCTTGTCCGGGGGCATCGGCGAGCGGTCGTCCAGGCCGTTGTGCGGGACCGTCGTGTACGTGATTCCGGGCGGCGCTTTGGGCTCGGGGCTGCAGCGGACCGCCGCGTCGACGTCGCCGCGGCCGACCACGGCGTTGACCCAGACGAACACCGCGCCGAGCGCGAGCACGCCGATCACGATCAACGCGGGCAGCGGACGGTGCTTGCGATAAGGCCGCGCACCCCGGTTCCCCGCCCCGTTCCCCGACGCCACCTGCCCCGTCCCTTCCCCTCGCAGAACCGGCCGCGGTCGCGCCGCCGCGCCTCGCGGTAACCGCCAGCGTACGCACCGGCGTGGTAGCCGGTGAGCCTAGGCGTTGTTCGCGACGCGCGGTGTCGCGGGTCACCTTCACCCGTTCCGCGTAATGCCCCTCCGGGCCGATCGCACCACGGACCGCTCCGCGCGGGCAAGCGGACCCGGCCGCCAGGTGATGTTTACGACGGCCGGGCAACCCGAACGGAGGACAGGCGTCTCACCTGCGCGTTCCCCCTCCCGGGTGACGCTGGAGCGGCAATGTCCGACTCGGTGCGAGGCGCGCCCGGCGGTGAGCTACCCTTCCCGGGCTCCGGCCGCAGAACGAGGTCAACCAGGTTGAGACCTGGGTCACTCGCGGGCCGGGCACAAACAGGGGCGCTGGAACGTTGACCAGCGGCACGACCCGGTACGGGCGCCTCCGCACCGGTGCAGGACGACACGCTGAATCGCAGGGGTGAGGGACACCATGGCTACCGACTACGACGCTCCGCGCCGCAGCGAAGCCGACGAGCTGGCCGAAGACTCGTTGGAGGAGCTGAAGGCCCGGCGGAACGAGAACCAGTCCGGCGTCGTCGACGTCGACGAGGACGCGACCGCGGAGAACTTCGAACTGCCCGGCGCGGACCTTTCCGGGCTCTCCGGGGAAGACATGACCGTGAAGGTCGTGCCGAAGCAGGCGGACGAGTTCACCTGCTCGGTGTGCTTCCTGGTGCACCACCGGAGCAGGCTCGCCGAGGACAACGGCGGACGGCTGATCTGCCGCGATTGCGCCTGACCTGAGGATTTCTAGGGGATTTTCCAGGGGAGATTCACGGGGTCAGCGGTTCGCGGTCTTTGGGATGACCGGGTAAGCACGGGGGTCGGCCTGTTG
>NZ_GG657746.1:2277598-2279611 GCF_000158875.1 Streptomyces sp. AA4
ATATATATATATATATATATATATATATATATATATATATATATATATATATATATATATATATATATATATATATATATATATATACGAACCGCAGGGCGGCTTTGTATCGGGGATGGGGGAGGGGCGGGTGCTTGGGGGGGTTGGGTGCGCTGGTTTCTGTTTACGCGTGGTTCGCGTGGTTGCTGAGCAGTTCTGCTACTCGCTTTGGTTTGCGGGTGCTGAAGAGCCAGTACGGGGTGGGGTCCGCTGGGTCGGTCAGGGTGATGCGGACTGCTGGGCCCACCCAGCCGCGGTGCAGGACGAACGCTGCGGGGTCTGCGTCGCGGCCCAGGGCGTGGCGTTTCGCGTCTTTTTCCACGACGGTGATGTCGCCTACGTAGCGCAGCGGCAGGTGGGCGTCGCCCAGCCAGAGTTCTGGGTCGTCGCCCGCGGTGATCGTGACTTTCGCCCTGCCCATCGAGAGCAGGAGGGCGGCCATGACCGGGACGGCGATCGCGAGCGGGATCCACATCGGGATCGACGGGTAGCCCAGGTGGACTTCGACGCCGAGCAGGATCGCTCCGGCCATCGGCAGGGGCCAGCCCCACCACGGCAGGTAGAGCCGTTCGGAGTGTGCGACGACGCCCGTCGCGGCGGTGTTCACGCGGTCAGCCACACCGCAAGGGTAGTCTCGCCGCCCGTGTCCAGCGTTCAGGTCCTCCTCCAGCGGCTCGACCCCGAAGTCCCGCCGCCCGCCTATGCCCGGCCCGGCGACGCCGGGGCCGATCTCGTCACCACCTCGGATATCGTGCTCGGACCCGGCGAGCGCGGGGTCGTCGGCACCGGGGTCGCGATCGCGCTGCCCACCGGGTACGCCGGGTTCGTGCACCCCCGCTCGGGGCTCGCGGCGCGCGTCGGATTGTCGGTGGTCAACACTCCCGGCACGATCGACTCGGGCTACCGCGGCGAGATCAAGGTCTGTCTCGTCAACCACGACCCGCGCGAGAAAATCGTGCTGGCTCGCGGCGACCGGATCGCGCAGCTGGTGATCCAGCGAGTGGAGCACGCGGAGTTCGTCGAGGTCGCCGAACTCGAGCCGACCGAACGCGGCGCGGGAGGTTACGGCTCGACCGGCGGGCACGCCACACTGGCACCCGGCGCCGGAGACACCGGCGCGGGCACCGGGGAAGGAACGGAACGATAGTGGGGATTTTCGGACGCAAGCGCCGGTCCGGCGACGACGAGACCGGAGGCGTCGCTTCCGAGCGCGAAAGCGTCGAAGCCGACGACGCGCTCGAACCCGAGGACCAGCTGTCGGAAACACCCGACGGCCCGTTCGACGTCACCGAGGCCGAAGAAGACGGCATCCCGCGCATCGACCTGGGCTCGGTACGCGTACCGGTGCCCGACGGTTCGCAGGTGCAGGTCGAAATGGACCCGGAGGAAGGCGGCGTGCGCGCGGTGCACGTCGTGACGGAAGTCGGGCAAATCACCGTCAGCGCCTACGCCGCCCCGAAATCCGGCGGCCTGTGGCGCGAAGTGAGCAACGAACTGGCGGACCAGCTCCGCGCAGACGGCGCGAAGGTCAACGTCGGCCGAGGCGAATGGGGCATGGAACTGTCCGCGATCGTCGGCGACGTAGCCCTGCGCTTCGTCGGAGTAGACGGCCCGCGCTGGATGCTCCGCGGCGTCATCGCGGGCCCGCAATCAACCGCCTCGCAAGCCCCGGAAGTCCTGCGAGCAATCGTCCGCCGCACGGTAGTAGACCGAGGCAACTCCCCCATGCCGGTGCGCACCCCGCTCCCGATCACCCTCCCGGAGGCGGTAGCCCAACACATCGCAGAACAACAACAAGGCTGACCACAGCCCGCAAAAGGCCCTCACGGACACCCCCGTGAGGGCCTTTTTTCACACCGCAGAAACCGCCGCCGATGCACAAAACCAGCGTGGCACCCAGCCCTCCCCCAACCCCGATACGAAGCTTCCCTGCGGTCTGGGGGTGCTTGTCAAGGCATCTTTCCCGCCTTGACA
>NZ_GG657746.1:2280004-2335608 GCF_000158875.1 Streptomyces sp. AA4
CCCCGGACTCCCCGCCGCCGCGGCAGCCAACGCCCCCTCGACCCCCGCATCGGCCACCAGATCCGCCGTGACAGTCGCAGCCATCGCCGCGGGTGCTGATCCGGATTCCCCGTTCCAGGCCGGGAGCGCCGCCAGCAGCCCCCCGCAACGCCCCGGATTCGCCACCGCCCATTCCGCCGCGAGATGCGCCCCGAACGAAATCCCGCCCACCAGCACAGTCCCGTACCGGTCAGCGAGACGGTCCAGTTCGGCCAAAAACGCGTCCGCGAGACCTTCCCCGGGAACCGGCGCGGGCGTGATCAGCGGCACCCCCAGCGCCGCGAGCGGCCCGGCGAACACCGAGCGCACGAAGACGTCGTCAGAGCCCGTACCGGGCAGTAGGACGGCGGCCGGGACACGGATTGCGGACGTCACGTTGCGATCTTGCCCCAAACCCGTTTCCCTGGCTGGGACCGCAGCTACGCTGGAACACGCACGGGCCGAACGAAGTCGGGGGCCCCGGAGCACAGGAGCACACCATGTCCGCCAAGGACGGCGGCTACTTCAGCCGGTTGGTTCGCAAGCTGACCAGCGACGTCGAGGACCTCGACGCCGACGAGATGTCCGAGAGGTCGGGTGCCGAAGGCGCGCAGCGCGCCTGTGACTGCCGGTCCGGCGAAGAGGTGACGGTGCTCGGCAGGCTGCGCAGCGTCGAGCTGTCGCCGACCGACGGGCCCGCCTCGCTGCAGGCGGAGCTGTTCGACGGCACGCAGGGCGTGACGCTAATCTGGCTGGGCAGGCGCCGGATTCCCGGCATCGAGCCCGGCCGCACCGTCAAGGTTCGCGGCCGGATGGCCGAACGGGACGGGCAGAAGGTGCTCTACAACCCGTATTACGAACTCCAGAGCCCGGTAGGGTGATCAACTCTCGTGACTGAACCCGCTGCTCCCCGCGACGAGAAGGACGCGCCCGGAAACGGCGACGAGCCCGAGCGGCAGCCGACGCTGATGGAGCAGATGGGCGGGGTTTCCGGCCTGTTCTATTCCTCGGTGCCGGTCATCGTCTTCGTCCTCCTGAACGCGATCTTCGGGCTCACCGCCGCGATCTGGGGCTCGATCGGCAGCGCGGTGGCGATCACCGTCCTGCGGGTCGTGCGCAAGGAGCCGCTGCAGCCGGCGATCTCGGGGTTCTTCGGCGTCGCGATCGCGGCCTTCATCGCGTTCCGCACCGGGTCCGCGAAGGGATTCTTCCTCTTCGGCATCTGGGCGAGCCTCGCCTACTGCGCCGTGTTCGTGATCTCGGTGCTGGTGCGCTGGCCGCTGGCGGGCGTCGTGTGGAACGCGCTCAACGGCAACGGCACCGCCTGGCGCAAGGACAAGCCGTCGCGCTACGGCTACGACGTCGCGACGCTCGCGATGGCCGTCATCTTCGCGGCCCGGTTCGTCGTGCAGCGCTGGCTCTACGACGGCAACCAGACCGGCTGGCTCGCGTTCGCCAAGATCGCGATGGGCTACCCGCTGTACGCGATCGGGCTGCTGGTGGTCGTCTGGGCGGTGCGCCGCTCCGACAAGCGGCTGAAGGCGCTCGCCGAGGAAGAACCGGAACCGGAAACCGACGCGCAGGTCGAGGCGCGGCTGCGGAAGAAGTACGCGCAGGCGCCGACTCCCGAGGCCTGATCCGACGCACGAAAAAGGGGCGGGACCCATCGCGGTCCCGCCCCTTTTCGCGTCTCAGTAGCCGAGCGCCGTCCGGATCTCCGGTTCGACGTCCGAGGTCGCGACGAACAGCAGCTCGTCGCCCGCCTCCAGCGGGTCCTCCGGCTGCGGCACGATCACCCGGTCGCCGCGCAGGATGGTCACCAGCGCCGCGTCGCGCGGCAGCGCCAGTTCGCTCACCGGCTTGCCCGCGAGCGGCGTCTCCTCCGGCAGGGTGAGTTCCACCAGGTTCGCCTGCCCCTGCCGGAACGTCATGAGCCGCACCAGATCGCCGACGCTCACCGCCTCCTCGACCATCGCGGCGAGCATCCGCGGGGTCGACACGGCCACGTCGACGCCCCACGCGTCGGTGAACAGCCATTCGTTGGCCGGGTTGTTCACCCGCGCCACCACGCGCCGCACGGCGAACTCCGTCTTCGCCAGCAGCGACACCACGAGGTTCGCCTTGTCGTCGCCGCTCGCCGCGATCACGACGTCGCAGCGCTCGATGCCGGACTCCTCGAGGATCGACACCTCGCACGCGTCGCCGAGGACCCAGTCCGCCTGCGGAA
Source organism: Streptomyces sp. AA4 (assembly GCF_000158875.1). NCBI lineage: Bacteria > Bacillati > Actinomycetota > Actinomycetes > Kitasatosporales > Streptomycetaceae > Streptomyces > Streptomyces sp. AA4. Next base: position 2,282,250 of record NZ_GG657746.1, read on the forward strand.
CGGATTCCGGCTCGAACTGGTCGGCGTCGCGCTCGATCAGCATCACCTGGTGGTTGCCGTCGATGAGCTCGGCGGCGATGGACTGCCCGACGGCTCCCGCGCCCGCGATCGCGACCCGCATCAGTTCTCCTCCTCGGGGGCCCGAGCGGCCAGGCTCGTCACGTCTCCGACGGTGCCCGAACGCGCCGCCACCCACACGTCGTCGTCGGCCTGCACGACGGTTTTCGCGTCCGGCAGCACCGCGGTGCCGAACCGCATCATGAACGCCACCCGCGCGCCGGTGGTCTCCTGCAGCTCGTGCACGCTGCGGCCGACCCAGCCCTCGTGCAGCGGCAGCTGCAGCAGCGCGACGTTACCGGACGGGTCGCGCCACGCGGAGGCGACGCCGTCGGGCAGCAGGGTGCGCAGGAACCGGTCGGTCGTCCACGGCACGGTCGCGACGGTCGGGATGCCCAGCCGTTCGTACACCGCGGCCCGCTTGTGGTCGTAGATCCGCGCGACCACGTGCTCGACGCCGAAGTTCTCGCGCGCGACCCGCGCGGAGATGATGTTGGAATTGTCGCCGCTCGACACGGCCGCGAAAGCGCCCGCGCGCTCGATCCCGGCCTCGACGAGCACCCGGCGGTCGAAACCCGCCCCGACGACCTGCTGGCCGTGGAAGTCGCTGCCCAGCCTGCGGAACGCCTGCTGGTTCTTGTCGATGACGGCCACGTCGTGGCCCAGCCGCTCCAGCGCCGCGGCCAGAGACGCGCCGACGCGGCCGCATCCCATGATCACCACGTGCACGCTTAGCCTCCCTCGCAGGTGCGGATGACCCGTTCGTGGGTACCCTCGGACACCAGCGCCGAACCTACCTTGCCCCCTCCCGGTCAGCTCCACCGTCCTCCCCTCCACCGCCCTCAGCGGAGGAGCTTCGCTCCGCTGTACATTCTGCAGGTGTCGAAGTTCCCGACCGTGTTGAAGCGACTGGTCCTAGGGCGCCCGTTCCGCAGCGACCGTCTCGCCCACACCCTGTTGCCCAAGCGCATCGCGCTGCCCATTTTCGCCTCGGACGCGCTGTCCAGCGTGGCCTACGCGCCGGAGGAGATCTTCCTGACGCTGAGCGTCGCGGGCCTGTCCGCGTACGCCTTCGCGCCGTGGATCGGGGTCGCGGTCGCGCTGGTCATGCTCGTCGTCGTGGCGTCGTACCGGCAGAACGTGCACGCGTACCCGAGCGGCGGCGGCGACTACGAGGTCGCGACGACCAACCTCGGCGGGAAGTTCGGCCTGACGGTGGCGAGCGCGCTGCTGGTCGACTACGTGCTGACCGTCGCGGTGTCCACTTCGTCCGGCGTCGCGAACATCGGCTCGGCGATTCCCTGGGTGGCCAACCACAAAGTGCTCGCATCGGTCGTGATCGTGGCCGTGCTGACCGCGCTGAATCTGCGCGGAGTGCGCGAATCCGGCAAAGCGTTCGCGATCCCGACCTACGGGTTCATCGCCGGCATTCTGCTGATGGTCGTCTGGGGGCTGTTCCAGACCGTCACCGGCACCGAGATGCGCGCCGAAAGCGCGGGTTTCACGCTGCACGAGGAAGGCAACTGGGCGGGCATCGCGTTCGTCTTCCTGATCCTGCGGTCGTTCTCCTCCGGCGCGGCGGCGCTGACCGGGGTCGAGGCGATCAGCAACGGCGTGCCCGCGTTCCGCAAGCCGAAGTCGAAGAACGCCGCCACCACGCTGCTGCTGATGGGCGTGCTCGCGGTGACCATGCTCGTCGGCATCATCACGCTCGCGATCGTCACGAAGGTGAACTTCGCCGAGGACCCGGCGCGGCAGCTGGCCGGCGCGCCCGCGGGCTACGAGCAGAAGACGATCGTCGCGCAGATCGCGCACGCGGTGTTCGCCGACTTCCCGCCCGCGTTCTACTACATCTCGTTCTCCACCGGCATCATCCTGCTGCTGGCCGCGAACACCGCGTTCAACGGCTTCCCGGTGCTCGGCTCGATCCTCGCCCAGGACCGCTACCTGCCCCGGCAGCTGCACACCCGCGGCGACCGGCTGGCGTTCTCCAACGGCATCCTGTTCCTCGCGATCTTCGCGCTGGTGCTGATCGTCGCGTTCGACGCCGAGGTCACCCGGCTGATCCAGCTGTACATCGTGGGCGTGTTCGTGTCCTTCACGGTGAGCCAGGCGGGCATGATCCGGCACTGGAACCGGTTGCTGGCCAAGGAAACCGACCCGGCGGCGCGGCGGCGGATGCGCCGTTCGCAGACGGTGAACGCGATCGGCCTGACCATGACCGGCACCGTGCTGGTGATCGTGCTGATCACCAAGTTCCTGCTCGGCGCGTGGATCGCGATCGCCGCGATGGTGGCGATTTTCGCGCTGATGACGGCGATCCGGAAGCACTACGACCGGGTGTCCGAGGAACTCAAGGACATGGGCGACGCGCCGACCGTGCTGCCCTCGCGCAACCACGCGATCGTGCTGGTGTCCAAGCTGCACCGGCCGACGCTGCGCGCGCTGGCCTACGCGAAGGCGATGCGCCCGGACGTGCTCGAGGCGGTCACGGTCAACGTGGACGACGCCGACACGCGGGCGCTCACCCACGAATGGGAAGCGCACAAATTCAAGGTGCCGCTGAAGGTCGTCGAATCGCCGTACCGGGAAATCACGAAGCCGGTGCTGGATTACGTGAAGCGGGTCCGCGGCGCCAACCCGCGCGACGTGGTCACCGTGTTCATTCCGGAGTACGTCGTGGGGCACTGGTGGGAGCAGGTGCTGCACAACCAGAGTGCGTTGCGGCTCAAGGGAAGGCTGCTGTTCCAGCCGGGCGTGGTCGTGGCGAGCGTACCGTGGCAGCTGGAGTCGTCGAAGAAGGCGGTCGCGCGGCTGCGCAAGGCCCGCCCGTCCGCCGGCGACGTGCGGCGCGGTTTCACGCCCACGACCCCTCGTTCCGCGGACGCTCCGAAGCCAGCCCCTGCTACTAAGGAATCATCAGAATGACCGAGAGCTGGCTAGGCCGGATCCTGGAACTGGAAGTCGGCCCAGTCGCGCACGGCGGGCACTGTGTGTCGCGTGTGGACGGACGAGTGCTGTTCGTGCGGCACGCGCTGCCCGGCGAACGCGTGCGGGCGGAAGTGACCGAGGACAAGGGCGGCTCGTTCTGCCGAGCCGACGCGATCGAGGTGCTCAGCGGGTCCGAGCACCGGGTGACGCCGCCGTGCCCGCTTGCCGCCCCCGGCGGGTGCGGAGGCTGCGACTGGCAGCACGCCGAACCGGCCTACCAGCGGGAACTGAAGGCCGCGGTGGTGGCCGAGCAGCTGCAGCGGCTCGCCGGAATCACCCGTGACGTGGTCGTGGAACCGCTCGAAGGCGGTCCGCTGGGCTGGCGCAGCCGGGTGCGGCTCGTCGCCGGACGCGACGGGCAGGCCGGGCTGCGGGCGCACCACAGCCACCGGGTCATCCCGATCGACGACTGCCCGATCGCGGTGCCCGGCTCGCTCGGCACCGCGCTGGGCAAGCGGTGGCGGCCGGGCACCGAACTGGAAGTCACCAGCGACGGCGACAACCACCTCCACCTGCGCGAACTCGCCACGGTGCGCGGGCGCACCCAGGGCAAGCAGCTGTCCGGCGGGATGGCGATCCAGCACGCGGCCGGACGGGACTGGCGGCTCGACGCGCACGGTTTCTGGCAGGTCCACCCGCGCGCGGCGGACACGCTGGCGGAACTCGTGCGGGAGTGGGCGGACGCGCCGAGCGGCGGCGTCGCGTGGGACCTGTACGCCGGCGTCGGGCTTTTCGCGTCGGTGCTCGCCGACCAGGTCGGCCCGGACGGCCAGGTGCTGGCCATCGAATCCGGCCGCCGCGCGGTGTCCGACGGCGAGCGCAATCTCGCCGACCTGCCGCAGGTGAACTGGCGTTCCGGGCGCGTGGAACACCTCATCGGCGACGCCCCGACACCGGTCGACGTCGTGGTCCTCGACCCGCCGCGCAAGGGCGCCGGGCGAGCGGTCGTCGACGCGATCGCCGCGGGGGAACCGGACCGGATCGTCTACGTGGCCTGCGACCCGGCGGCGTTGGCGCGGGACGTGCAGTTCTTCTCCGAGCACGGGTATTCGCTGACGGATCTGCGGGCGTTCGACGCGTTCCCGATGACCCATCACGTGGAGTGCGTCGCGCTGCTGCAGTGACGCTACTGCGCTCGTCGGGTTTGTGCCGCCGCGGCGAGCCCGGTCGCGGCCAAGGCCAGGCCGGAGGCCAGCAGCACCCAGGCTCCCAGCGCCGGCTGGACGTCGGCGGACGGGGCGAGCCGGTCCGCGCCGGGGAGCGTGATCACGAGGTAGCGCAGGAGGATTCCCGCTACCGCGAGGCCGGTCAGAGTGGTGAAGGCCAGCGGCTCGGCTTGGCGTCGGCGCAGGGTCAGGACGGCCAGCGCGAACGCGAGCGCCAGGGCTCCGGCGCAGGCCAGCCGGAGACCGAGAGCCAGGTCGGGTTCCGCCGTGCCGGGCGGCAGATGCAGCGGCAGGTAGTGCGCGGTCGGCAGGGCGAGCCCGACGCCGCCGCCCACCGCGGCGGTCGCTCCGGCCCACGCGAGCGCCCGATTTCCTGCCACGCAAGGAAGTCTACGTTGCGTGGCAGTGGTTTCAGCCCCGTCCGTTCTCTCTCGCCGGGCTGAGGGTCGACGGCGGATCGGGCTCGGCGTTCTGGCTCGGATTGACTGCGGTGCAACGAAATCCGCGGCGGTGCGGTGGTTGGCGGCCTCACTTTTGGTAACGATTCGGTTACTCGAGAACCTCAGCGCGTTCGCTGGCGACTGACCTGATGTGCATCGGAGAAGGTGCGCTCCGGCAGCCGCCGGAAGTCGAAGCGAGGGGTGGACATGAATTCGCGCGAAGTGCTGGCAGCGGCGCGTGCGCTGGTGCGGGGCCGTCGGCGGGCCGATTTTGAGGCCGGAGCCGGGCGGGTGGTCGTGCCCGCTGGGACACCACCACCCGCCGCGCGGTCAGGCCCGGTCTTCCTTGAGCAGGTCCGCGCACTTCTCGCCGATCGCCATCGTGGTGATGCACGGGTTCACCGTGACGAGGAACGGCATCGCCGAAGCGTCGGCCACCCGCAGGCCGTCGACGCCGCGGACGCGCAGCCGCTCGTCCAGCACCGCCTCCGGGTCGCCCTCCGCGCCCATCCGGGCCGTGCACGCCGGGTGGTACACGGTGTTGTGCGTTTTGCGCAGGTAGTCGGCGATCTCGTCGTCGGTCGTGCAGTCGCGGCCCGGCGCGAGTTCGGTGCCCGCCCATTCGTCGAGGGCCGGCTGGGCGGCGATCTCGCGGGCGAGCTTCACGCCGTAGGTCATCACGCGCATGTCGTACTCGTCGGTGAAATACCGCGGGTCGACGCGGGGCTTGTCCCGGAAGTCCCGGGTGCGCAGCCGCACGGTGCCCCGGGAACGGCTGCGCGTCACGTTCGGCGTGAGGCAGAAGCCGTTTTCCGTAGTCGGGTAGCCGTGCCGGACGGTGTTCATGTCGAAGGGCACCGAACCGTAGTGGAACATCAGGTCCGGGCGGTCCAGGCCCTCCTCGGTCATGGTGAAGATGCCGATTTCCCACCACTGCGTGGATTCGGTGACCATCGGCTGCAGGGCGTCCCACATCACCAGGCCCTCGGGGTGGTCCTCGAGGTTCGAGCCGACGCCCGGCGAGTCCACGAGCACCTCGACGCCGACCTCGCGCAGGTGCTCGGCGGGCCCGATGCCGGACAGCATCAGCAGTTTCGGCGTGTCGATCGCGCCGGAGCTGACCACGACCTCGCGGCGCGCGGTGACGGTGCTGTGGTGGATGAGGTCCGCGTCCAGCACCTCGACGCCGGTGCAGCGGCGGCCGTCGAACAGCAGCCGCTTCGCGCGGGCGCCGGTGCGGATCTCCAGGTTCGGCCGCTTGCCCATGATCGGGTGCAGATACGACACCGAAGCCGAAGACCGGGTGCCGTCCTCGCGGGCGTTGATCTGGAACCAGTTCGCGCCGTGGGTGACGGTCTTGCCGGAGTTGAACTCGGTCGTCGGGATGCCCGCCTGGGCGCACGCGGACAGCAGAGCCGCGCCCGCCGGGTCCTTCGGCGGGACCGACCGGATGGTGACCGGGCCGGAGCGGCCGTGGTGGTCGCCGGGGCCGTCGTTGGTCTCGAGCCGCTGGTACAGCGGGAAAACGTCCACTGCCGACCAGCCGGGCAGGCCCATCGAGGCCCACTCGTCGAGGTCCTCGGCCGGGGCCCAGAACGCGATGCACGAGTTGTGCGACGAGCAGCCGCCGAGCACCTTCGCGCGGGCCTGGCGCAGGTAGGAGTTGCCCGCCTCCTGCGGTTCCACCAGGTAGTCCCAGTCGTATCCGGACTCCAGCAGCCCCATCCAGCGGGTCAGCTCCAGCACCTCCGGCACGTCCGTGTCGGACGGTCCGGCCTCGAGGAGGCAGACGGTCACGCCCGGATCCTCGGACAGCCGGGCGGCCACCACCGATCCGGCCGTTCCTCCGCCGACCACCACGTAGTCGAACTCGCTTGTGCTCACCGGGAAACCTCCTCGTCGGGCACGGGGGCGGCGGCGTGGTCCGCCAGCACCCCGACCTTGTGCCGTTGCACGAACCAGTAATAGGCGAAGCCGCCGGCCGCGAAGACGCCGACGAACAGCACCGAAATCCACTTCAGATACCAGTGGAAGGGCGGGGAAGCGTTGTAGATCTCGTTGCGGGGCCAGGCCAGGTTGACCGTCATCGCGCCGCCCCACAGCACCGCGAGCACGTTCACCGGCAGCCCCCAGCGGCCGAGGGAGAACCGCCCGGCCGGGGCGTCCTCGCGCGGCCAGCGCCCGCGCAGCCGGCGGATCAGCATGGGAACCGTCACGAGGAGGTAGGACAGGTAGATCAGGATGATCGCGAGGCTGGTGACCGCCGAGAAGATCTGCGTGGAGTTGATGTTCAGCACCAGCAGCGCGATCGCGAGCACGCCGATCACGATCGCGGGGAGCACCGGGGTGCCGGTGGTCTTGTTGACCCGGGCCAGTTTCCGGCCGCCGGGCAGCGCGTTGTCCCGGGCCATCGCGAACGCGATCCGGATCGCCGCGGTGTGCACCGCGAGCACGCACACGGTGATCGCGATGAACACGACGAACAGGAACACCCGCCCGATCGCCGGGCCGAGCGCGTCGGTGAGCACGTACTGCAAGCCGACCGTGCCGAGCTCCGGCGCGTGGATGTTGCCGACCGCCATCAGCGCGAACAGGATGATCAGTCCGCCCAGCACGAAGGAGGCCACGAGGGCGCGCAGAATCGCTTTCGGCGCGTTGCGGTGCGGGTTCAGCGATTCCTCACCGAGCGAGGCCGCGGTGTCGAAGCCGTACATGACGTACGACGAGGCGATGCCGGCGATCAGGAACGCGCCGAGGTAGCCGGACGAGTGCCCGGCCTCGGTGCCGTTCGTCTCGGTCACCACCGACGGGCCGCGCACGAAATGGAAAGCGAGGAACACCACCAGCAGCACCGCGAACAGCAGTTCCACGAACACGCCCGCGCTGTTGATCCGGGCCATGAGCTTCACGCCGAAGGCGTTGACCAGCGTCGTGAACACGATCAGCACGGTGGCCAGCAGCACGCCGTTGGCCGCGTCGCTGGTGCCCGTGCCGTCGCCGATGAACTGGAAGAACGACGTGATCTGCGGCAGCGTCCGCTGGTAGGCGAGCGCGGTCGCGGAGATCGAGACGATCGAGGCCAGCAGCATCATCCAGCCGGCCATCCACGCGATGTGCGGGTTGCTGAGCTTCTTCGCCCAGTTGTAGACCGACCCGGCGACCGGGTACTGCGCGGCCAGTTCGGCGAAGCAGAGCGCCACCATCAGCTGTCCGACGAACACCGCGGGCCAGGACCACCAGTAGGCCGGGCCGCCCTCGGAGAGGCCGAGGTAGGACAGCTGGAACACCCCGGTGAGCACCGAGATGTAGCTGATGCCCGCGGCGAAGGTGTGGAAGCTGCCGAGCGTTCTCTTGAGCTGGTTGGTGTAGCCGAATTCGCCGAGTTCGCGATCGCCGGTGTCGCTCAAGGGCAAAGTTCCTTTCGGTGGGGGAGGGGGATCAGCCGGAGAACCAGTGCTGCGGGCCGGGCTTCAGGTTCTGGTGGATGTGCTTGACCTCGGTGTATTCGGCCAGTCCGGTCGGGCCGAGTTCGCGGCCGAACCCGGACTGCTTGTAGCCGCCCCATTCGGCCTGCGGCAGGTACGGGTGGTAGTCGTTGATCCACACCGTCCCGTGCCGGAGCCGGTTCGCGACGCGCTGGGCGCGGGCGGCGTCCTGGGTGAACACGCCGCCGGCCAGGCCGTAGTGCGTGTCGTTGGCGATGCGGACCGCGTCGTCCTCGTCGGTGAACGTCTCCACGGTCAGGACCGGGCCGAAGGATTCCTCGACGACCGCGGTGCTGCCCTGCTTCACGTTGTCGAGGATCGTCGGCAGGTAGTAGAAGCCGTCCTGCAGCGCCGGGTCGTCCGGACGCTTGCCGCCGGTGCGCAGGACCGCGCCCTCCTCGATCGCGGTGGCGACGTAGCGCTCCACCTTCTCGCGGTGCGCGGCGGAGATGAGCGGCCCGGTCTCGGCGTTCTCGTCGAACGGCCCGCCGAGGCGGATCCGCTCCGCGCGGCGCACCAGTTCGTCGACGAACTCGTCGTGCCATTCCCGCTGGATGATCAGCCGCGCTCCGGCCGAGCAGACCTGGCCGGAGTGCAGGAACACCGCGGTCAGCGCGTAGTCGACGGCGGTCTCGAAGTCCGCGTCGGCGAACACGACATTCGGGTTCTTGCCGCCGAGTTCGAGCGCGACCTTCTTCACCGTCGCGGCGGCGTTCGCCGCGATCACCCGTCCGGTGGCCAGCCCGCCGGTGAACGACACGAGGTCGACGTCCGGGTGTTCCGACAGCGGCGCGCCGGCCGTCGGGCCCGCGCCGAGCACGAGGTTCGCGACGCCGCCGGGCAGCCCGGCCTCGGCGAGCAGCCGCATGAACAGGATCGAGGTGTGCGGCGTCAGCTCGCTCGGCTTGAGCACGAAAGTGTTGCCCGCGGCCAGGGCCGGGGCGATCTTCCACACGGTCTGCAGCAGCGGGTAGTTCCACGGGGTGATGAGCCCGCAGACGCCGACCGGTTCGTGCACGATCCGGCTGAACGAGTCCGCGCTGCCGGTGTCCACGACCCGGCCCGCGTCGTTGCCCGCGAGCTTGCCGAAATAACGCAGGCAAGCGGCGATGTCGCTCATGTCGTAGCGGCTCTCCACCAGGCGTTTGCCGGTGTCGAGCGATTCGGCGCGGGCGAATTCCTCGGCGTCGCGGTCGAGCAGGTCGGCCGCGCGCAGCAGCAGGTTTCCGCGCTCGGCCGCCGGGGTAGCCGGCCAGGGGCCGGTGTCGAACGCCCGGCGGGCCGCGGCGATGGCGGCCTCGGTGTCCTCCGCGGTCGCTTCCGCGACCTCGGCGACCAGGCTGCCGTCCGCGGGGCACCGGATCTCGCGCCGCCCTCCCGCACGCGCGTCCACCCATTCGCCGCCGATGTACAAGTCCGCCATGGGGTCCTCTCGAGCTCGGGGTCCGTCCGGGATTATCACGGCCACGCGCGGTGACCGCGACTTGACTGACCGGGCTGGTGGTCTTCCCCGCTCGTGGAGTTGCGTTCCGGCCGAAGCTGTGATCCGGGACGCGGGCGGCCGGACCGAGGTGGCGGCCGTCCGTAGACTGGCCGGAACCGGCGGAGGAAGAAACGGACGGGGTGGAGCGGTGACCATGCTGGACTCGGTGCACGGACCGGCGGACCTGAAGCGCATGAGCGTCGAGGACCTCGGGGAGCTGGCGGCCGAGATCAGGGACTTCCTCGTGGACAAGGTCCGCCGCAGCGGCGGGCACCTCGGGCCCAACCTTGGCGTCGTCGAGCTGACGCTCGCGCTGCACCGGGTGTTCGATTCGCCGCGCGACGCGATCGTGTGGGACGTCGGGCATCAGGCGTACGTGCACAAGATCGTCACCGGGCGGCACGGCGACTTCGACAAGCTGCGCCAGCAGGGCGGGCCCACCGGGTACCCGTGCCGCAGCGAGAGCGAGCACGACCTGGTCGAGAACAGCCACGCGTCCGCCGCACTGTCCTATGTGGACGGCATGGCGAAGGCGTTCGAGCTGGCCGGCGGCCCGCGCAGGCACGCGATCGCGGTGGTCGGCGACGGCGCGCTGACCGGCGGCATGTGCTGGGAGGCGCTCAACAACATCGCCGGGCGCAAGGACCGCCCGGTCGTGATCGTGGTCAACGACAACGGCCGGTCGTACTCGCCGACCATCGGCGGGATGGCCGACCACCTGGCGTCGCTGCGCCTGCAGCCGGGCTACGAGCGGCTGCTGGACGGCGGCCGCGAACTGCTGCGCAGCACTCCCGTGGTGGGCAAGCCGATCTACGCCGCGCTGCACGCGGCCAAGGCGGGCATCAAGGACGCGCTGAGCCCGCAGGTGATGTTCTCCGACCTCGGCCTGAAGTACCTCGGCCCGGTCGACGGGCACGACCTGGTCGCGCTCGAGAAGGCGTTCCAGAGCGCGCGGGCGTTCGGCGGTTCGGTGATCGTGCACGTGGTCACCGAGAAGGGCCACGGCTACGCGCCCGCGGTGAACCACCAGGCCGACCAGATGCACCAGACCGACCCGATCGACCCGGAGACCGGACTGCCGCCGGTGAAGGGCCCCAGCTGGACCGGCGTGTTCGGCGACGAGCTGGCGAAAATCGGCGAGGAGCGCGAGGACGTCGTGGCGATCACCGCCGCGATGCTGCGCTCGACCGGTCTGGAGAAGTTCTCCGAGCGCTTCCCGGACCGCTGGTTCGACGTCGGCATCGCCGAACAGCACGCGGTGACGTCCGCGGCGGGCCTCGCGATGGGCGGCTGCCACCCGGTCGTCGCGCTGTACTCGACGTTCCTGAACCGGGCGTTCGACCAGGTGCTGATGGACGTCGCGCTGCACCGCCAGCCGGTGACGTTCGTGCTGGACCGCGCGGGCATCACCGGCCCGGACGGCCCGAGCCACCACGGCATGTGGGACCTGTCGCTGCTGGGCATGGTGCCGGGCATGCGCGTGGCCGCGCCGCGCGACCCGGGCACGCTGCGCGAGGAACTGCGCGAGGCAGTCGCGGTCCAGGACGGCCCGACCGCCCTGCGGTTTTCGAAGGGCAGCGTCGGTCCGGACGTGCCCGCGGTCGAGCGGATCGGCACGGTCGACCTGCTGCGCCGCCCCTCGGGTTCCACGGACGTGCTGCTCGTCGCGGTGGGCCCGTTCGCACAGCTGGCCCTGTCGGCCGCGGACCGCTTGGCCGACCAGGGCATCGGCGTGACGGTCGCCGACCCGCGTTGGGTGGTCCCGGTGCCTGCGGAGCTGGTCGCCCTGGCGGAACAGCACAAACTCGTGGTGACGGTCGAAGACAGCGGCCGCCACGGCGGTTTCGGCTCCGCGCTGGCGGCGGTACTGCGCGATGCCGAATGCGACGTCCCGCTGCGCGACCTCGCGGTGCCGCAGGCGTTCCACGACCACGGCACCCGCGCCGAGGTGCTAGACCGCATCGGCCTGACCGCCCAGGACGTGGCGCGCCGAATCACGGAATGGGCCTCGGGCCGGTTGGGCGCCGACGTCGAAGCGGCCGCGGGGGAGAAGCCGCGCGCCTGAGCGAGCGTTGCGGGTCCGCGGGCAAGCGCCGAGAAGGGCGGGCCCGGGGTGTCGCGCGCTGGGCGGGGAACCGGTGCGGAGTTGCGTGCTTGCGCAGGGCAAGGGCGGCCGGAAGAAGTCGTGGCGGGGGCCGCGCGCTGGGCGGGAACTGCGCGGCTGATCTTGCGTGAGCAAGGGCGGGGCCGAGAGGTCGCGGCCCGGGCGTCGCGCGGGCTGGGCCGGGAAGCCGTGTGCCTGAGCGACGGTCTCGCGTCTGAACACGTGAAGGGCAGGTTCCCGGATAAGGGACCCGCCGTTCACGGTGTCGGCGGGGTGCGGCTAGCCCTCCGCTGGGGCTTCGGCGGCGAAGGTCTCGTCGAGGTCCAGGATCTGCCGTTTTCTGTGTCGGCGGGTCCAGCTAGCCCTCAGCGGGAGCGTCGGCGGTGAAGGTCTCGTCGATGTCCGGGATCCAGTAACAGACGTCCAGCGTCTTCAGCCGGGACATGTGCCAGACCTTCCGGCTGCTTCCCAACGCCGCGGTCGTCCCGAGCACGGACAGCACAGCAGCCACGGCGGCGACCACCTGATGCGGCCCGGTGGCGGTCTGTACGAGCGCGACGACCGTCGCCACGGCGAACGCGAAGGCGATATTGCGCAGCATGACCGATTGCGCGCGCATCCGGATGATCTCCCCGCCCGCGTCTTTGTCGTGCAGTTCGATCGCGGCGACGAGCAGCGCGGGGTCGGTCTGGACGTAAGCGCGGTCGCGCGCTCGCGGAACCCGGGCGAGGAACTCCTTCCGGGCTTCCTCCGCGTCCGGGCGGGGGCGGAGCCGCTCCAGTTGCGCGGCCAGCGGATGAAAGAGATGTCCCAGCAGATAACTGGTCACCACGGCACCGGCGACCAGCAGCGCGCCCGGTGCGGAAACCAGTGCGGCTACGTGCAGCACGCCCAGCCGGTCCAGCACGTAGGCCAGCAATGCCAACTGGACCGCGCCGGGCACGGCGAAGCTGAACAGATCGAAGATGCCGACTGCGAACGTCACGGATCGCCTCCAGGACACGGGGTTTCGGATCGTCCCACAGCCAGCCGCTCGTTCGCTCGTCGCGGTGCGCGACAGCAGTGATCCGTGCCGGGCTCTTTCCGTTCTTCGCGTTCCCGGAAGAAGCAAAGGCGGCAAAACAATTCCGGGCGGAAAGAATGTCGGGAATCAGCAGGCGCGGTGCGGTCAGGGCAGGTGCCGGAATCGCCGCGACGCCAGCGAAGCCGACGTAGGGTTTTCCGCTCGCCGCATCCGTGCCCGCCGTTTACGACGGCGGGACATTGAGCGAGGCTTATGAGAAGAACTTCCCGGTTTTGGCCGGTCAGCGGGGTTCGGTGTGCCTGGTGCGCCTCGACCCCGGCGGCGTGCGCGAACCGCACTGGTGCGGCCAGGTCCGGTTCGGCGTGTGCGAGGACTTCCTGCTCGGCCACGCGGCGGACGTCCTCGGCCGGTTTGCATCACCCGAGCCCGCGCGCTGAACGCGTTGCGCCGCAACGGGGTCCGCGGGCGGATCGGCTGCGTCAGCGAACGCCTCAACGGTTTGCGGGTCGCGCTCGAGGCCAGGCTCAGCGGGGGCCTGTTCTCAGCGTCCGTGGTCCCGGACGGGCTGGCCTCGATCGCGGGCTTGCCCGATCCGGGATCGGTCACGTTCCTGCTGAGCCACCGGGGAACCGCACGAAGTTCGGCGGAGCCGCCCGCCGTTCACGCCTCGGCGGCCACCGCTTCCGCGGCGATAGCCGGAGCAGGCCCGAAGACCTCGCGCGGTTCCGGAAACACCTTCACCAGCACCGGATACGCGATCGCGGCCGTGCACAGCGTCACCACCAGGCTGATGTCCACCCCGCCCGCGATGTTCGCCAGCGGGCCGGTGATCATCGGCGTGTTCGCGCACAGCAGACCCAGCGCGGTGGCGGGGAGCCAGGCCGCCATCGCGCGCCAGTTGACGCCGCGGTGGAACCAGTATCGGCCGCCGGTGCGGCCCTCGTTGAACACCTGCAGGTCGGCTGGGTCGTAGTAGCCGCGGCGTTGCACGTAGCCGATCATCATGATGACCATCCACGGCGACGTGCACAGCACGATCAGCGTCGCGAACGCGTTGATGCTGGACACCATGTCGAGCACGAAATTGCCGACGAAGATGAACAGCACGCTCAGCGTCCCGATCAGCAGCGTCGCCCGCACGCGGGACAGGCGCGGGAAGATCGAGCTGAAGTCCAGCCCGGTGCCGTACAAGGCGGTGGTGCCGGTGGACAAACCGCCGATCAGCGCGACCACGATCAGCGGGATCGCGTACCAGAGCGGGGAAATCGCGGTCAAACCGGTCACGTAGTCGGCCGGGTCGGCGACCAGCGTCGCGGTCGCGATGCCGAAGCCGAACGGCAGCAACGTCGCGAGCTGGGCGAGGAACGGCGCGGCCAGCAGCGACCGGCGCGAGTGGGTCGCGGGGATGTAGCGCGACCAGTCGCCCAGGAACGCGCCGAACGAGATCGGGTTCGCCATCACGGTCAGCACGGCGAGGATCCACGTCGGCCAGAACGTGCCGAGCGCGAAGTTGCCGCTGCCGGCGAACGAGGGGTCGAACGAACCGCCGTAGGCGAAAATCCCGACGAGCATGATGAGCGTGCCCAGCGTCACCGCGACCCGGTTGACCAGCAGCATGAAGCGGTAGCCGTAAATGCACACGACGAGGACAGCGATCGCGATCACGCCGTACGCGACCGCGCGGAGGACGGGACCGCCGTCGATGCCGAAAAGCCGTTGTGCCGCACCGGCTACCGCGTCCCCGCTCACCCACACCGAGATCGCGAAGAAGGTGATCGCGGTGAGCAGCGACAGGAACGAGCCGACGCACCGGCCGACCACGCCGAAATGCGCGCCGGACGAAACCGCGTTGTTGGTGCGCGTGACCGGGCCGAACAGGGCCATCGGGGACAGCACGAGCGCGCCGAGCACCACGCCCACGACAGTCGCCGCGAGCGCGGCCCAGAAGCTCAGCCCGTACGCGATCGGCAGCGTGCCGAGGATGATCGTGGCGAACGTGTTGGCCCCGCCGAACGCGAGCCGGAACAGGTCGCGCGGCCGCGAGGTCTGTTCGGCGGGCGGGATCGGCGCGATGCCGTGCTGTTCGACCTCGGTGACTTTGTCGCTCATCACTCGAACCTCGTCATCACGTGCTTGACGCGGGTGTATTCGGCGAACGAGTACGCCGAGAGGTCCTTGCCGTGCCCGGAATGGCCGAACCCGCCGTGCGGCATCTCGGCGGTCAGCGGGCCGTGCGTGTTCACCCACACGCAGCCGAAATCGAGGTCGCGCGACACCCGGGCCACGCGGGCGACGTCGTTCGTCCAGACCGAGGAAGCCAGGCCGTACGGGACGCCGTTGGCCAGCTCCAGCGCCTCGGCCTCGTCGGCGAACGGCTGGACGGTGATCACCGGCGCGAAGATTTCCTCCTGGACCAGTTCGTCGTCCTGGCGGAGGCCGGACACGACGGTCGGCGCGAGCTGGAAGCCCGGCCCGGGCGCGGTGCCGCCGGTTTCGACCCGGGCGTGCGCCGGCAGCCGCTCCAGCAGGCCGAGCACGCGGTCGAGCTGGGCGCGGCTGTTGAGCGGGCCGTAGTCGACGTCCGGACGGCGGGTGGCAGCCGTTTTCGCCAGTGCGGCAACGAATTCGTCGTGGACGCTCTCGTGCACCAAGACGCGGCTGCCCGCCGTGCAGTCCTGTCCGGCGTTGTAGAACGCGGCGTCGGCGATCCGCTCTGCGGTGTCGGCGAGGTCGGTGTCCGGGAAGACCAGCAGGGGAGCGTTGCCGCCCAGTTCCAGGTGGGTGCGCTTGAGATCGGCCGCGGCGACGGTGGCCACGTCGATGCCGGCGCGCGTCGAGCCGGTGATGGAGACCAGGTCGGTGTGCGGGTGCCGGACCAGCGCGCGGCCGGTTTCCCGGTCGCCGCACAGCACGTTGAACACGCCCGGCGGCAGGAATTCCGCCGCGATTTCGGCGAGCAGCACCGCGGTGGACGGCGTGGTCTCCGCGGGCTTGAGCACGACGGTGTTGCCCGCGGCGAGCGCCGGGCCGATCTTCCAGACGGCCATCATCAGCGGGTAGTTCCACGGGGCGATCTGCGCGCACACGCCGATCGGCTCGCGGCGGATCACCGACGTGTGCCCGGCCAGGTACTCGCCCGCGCCGGTGCCTTCGAGCTGCCGCGCCGCACCGGCGAAGAACCGCAGCGTGCTCACGCACTCGGGGATTTCCTCGTCCAGCACGACCGAACGGACCTTGCCGGTCTCGCGGACCTCGGCGTCGGCGAACTCCTCCGCGCGGGCTTCCAGCGCGTCGGCGATCTTGAGCAGGGCTTCCTGGCGCTGCGCGGGAGTGCTGCGCCGCCACGACTGGAACGCGCGCGCCGCCGACTCCATCGCGAGGTCGATTTCGTTCCTCCGGGACACGACGCTGGCGCCGAAGACCTTGCCGGTGGCCGGGTTGGTCAGTTCGAGGGTCGCCTCGGTGTCGGGGGTGTCGACCAGAGCGCCGCCGACGAAGTTGCGGACGTGGGTCATGAGTGCTCCAAGTGAGTTGGGGCGAACATCTTCAGCAGCGCGGGAAGCACGACGACCGACGGGCCGGGGGTGCGCAGCGCGTCGGCGAGATCGGCGCGGACACTGTCCACAGTGGTCTTCCGGGCGGGGATGCCGAACGATGCGGCCAGCGCGCCGAAATCCGGCCTCGGCAGTTCGGTCGCGGTGGTCTGGCCGAACGCGCCGGTCAGGTATTCGCGCAGGATGCCGTAGCCGCCGTCGTCGATCACCAGCCAGGTCACGTCGAGCTGGTGCTGCACGGCGGTGGCCAGCTCGGCCAGTCCGTACATCGCGCCGCCGTCGCCGGAAACAGCCAGCGACCGCACGCCCGCGGCAGCGGCGCCGAGCGCGCCGGGAAGGCCGTAGCCGAGGCCGCCCGCACCCTGCGCGGTGTGGATCGGCGCGCCGTCCGGATTCCACGCCGACCACGCCCAGTAAGCCGCGATCGTCATGTCCCAGAAGGTTTGCGTGCCTTCGGGAAGCGCGGCGCGGATGTCGTCGATCAGCTTCCGTTCCAGCGTCAGCGGCTGACTGTCCAATCTGGACTCGACGCGGGCGAGCAGCTCCTTCACCGCGGCTTCGGCGCGTCCGTCCGGGGTACGCGGCGTGAGCTGGTCGAGCAGCGCGCGAAGGGTGAGCCGGACGTCGGCGTGCAGCGCGAGCGCGGGGTAGTTCGACTCCAGCTTCCCGAGATCCGCTTCCACCTGCACGACCTGGCCGCGCGGCGCGAACTCGCGGTAGTTGCTGGACAGCTCGCCCAGCCCGGAGCCGAGCACCAGCAGGACGTCCGCAGCGGAGAGGAATTCCGTGGTGTGCCAGTCTTCCATCCACGATTGCGCGGACAGTTCGTGGTCCCAGGCGAAAACACCCTTGCCGCCGAACGTCGAGACCGCTGGCGCGCGCAGGGTTTCAGCGAGCTGGCGTAGCTCCTCGTGCGCGCCGGAGCGCAGGGCACCGCCACCGGCGAGAATCACCGGATTCTTCGCGGCTTCAAGGAGTTTCGCGGCCTCGGCGACCAGCTCCGGCAACGGTTCGAGCGGTGCCGGGGCGGCGGTCACGCTCGTCAGCTGTGGCAGGTTCGCCGGGGCGAGCAGCACGTCCTGCGGGATTTCCACCCACACCGGTCCGTATGGCGCGGTCGCGGCGGATGCCCACGCCTCGCGCAGCGCGGTCGGGATCTGGCTGATCGACCGGACCACGTGCACCGACTTCACGACATCGCGGAAGCTGGCCTGCTGGTCCGGCAGTTCGTGCAGGTAACCGTGCCGTCCGCCGCCGAGCCCGGCGACCGGGATCTGGCTCGAGATCCCGAGCACCGGGACCGAAGCCGCGCGCGATTCCTGCAGCGACGCCAGCGTGAGCAGCGCGCCGGGGCCGGTCGACACGATCATCGGCGTGACCGGCACCGGGCCGTGCGGATCGGCGGCGAGCCGGGCGCGCGCGTGGCCGTCCGCGGCGAAGGCGAGATTGTTCTCCACCCGCGAGCTGACCACGCGCAGGTCCTCGGCCCGGCGCAGCGCCTCGAACAGGCCGAGCGCGTGCTGTCCGGGCAGGCCGAACACGGTGTCCGCACCGAGCGCCCGCAGCGTCTCTACGACAACGTCGCCGCCGATCCGGGTCATGCGCCGCGTCCCAGCGCCAGCAGGCTGACCAGGTCGTAAGCGACGTGCGAAGCGGCGACCGCGGTGATCTCGGCGTGGTCGTAGGCCGGGGCCAGTTCGACGACGTCCGCGCCGACCAGGTTGAGCCCGCGCAGGCCGCGCAGGATCTCCAGCAGTTCGCGGCTGGTCATGCCGCCCGCCTCGGGGGTGCCGGTGCCGGGCGCGTGCGCCGGGTCGAGCACGTCGATGTCGACGGACACGTACAGCGGACGGTCGCCGATGCGCTGGCGAAGAGCGTCCACGGTCTCGTCGATGCCGCGACGCAGTACGTCGCCGGAGGTCACGATGCCGAAGCCGAGACGACGGTCCTCTTCGAGGTCGCGCTTGCCGTACAGCGGGCCGCGCGTACCCACGTGCGACACCGCGCTGGTGTCGAGGATGCCTTCTTCGACCGCGCGACGGAACGGCGTGCCGTGCGTGTACGGCTCGCCGAAGTAGGTGTCCCAGGTGTCGAGGTGAGCGTCGAAGTGAAGCAGCGCAACAGGACCGTGCTTCTTCGCCGCCGCGCGCAGCAGCGGAAGCGCGATGGTGTGGTCACCGCCGACGGTCACCAGCTTCGTTTCGCCCGCAGTAAGCGCTTCGGCTTCCTGCTGCAGCTTCTCGATCGCTTCGCCGATGTGGAACGGGTTGACCGCGATGTCACCGGCGTCGACGACCTGCTTCTCGGCGAACGGCGAAACGTCCAGAGCCGGGTGGTACGGCCGCAGCAGCCGGCTGGCCTCGCGCAGCGCTGAAGGACCGAACCGCGCGCCGGGGCGGTACGACACGCCGGAGTCGAACGGCACGCCGACCACGGCTACGTCGGCACTCGGCACCTCGTCGATCCGCGGCAGCCGCGCGAAGGTCGCGAAGCCGGCGAAGCGCGGGATCTGCGACGAGTCGAGCGGGCCGACCGGACGCTGTTCACTCACTGGGGCAACTCCTGTCGGGTTTCGGTTGCGCTGAGATCTTCAGCGGCTTCGGAGCCGTGAAGACGTTGTGTCCACACGGAAAGAATGCTGTCCGGCGTACGCGGTGTCGCGAGGCTGACGCCGACGTACACGATCAGGCTGACGCCGAGGCCCCAATAGATCGGACTGTTGGCCGCAACCCCGTCGATAAACATGAAGGCGATGACGGACACCGTGCCGGCCACCATCGACGCGTACGCGCCTTCGCGAGTACCGCGCTTCCAGAACAGCGCGCCGATGATCGTCACGAGCAGGCCGCCGACGAGGATGTCGTACGCGATGGTGAGCGCGTTGACGACGTCGTCCACGAGCATTGCGATACCGATGGCCACGATGCCCAGCACAAGTGTCGTCACTCGGTTACGCAAGACCTCGCCACTCTTAAGGCCGACCTTGCGCAGCAGATCCGAAGTCGTCGTCGTGGCGCACGCGATGAGCGCGCCGCTCGAAGTCGACATCAGCGCGGAGAGAGCCGCCGCGAGCACGAGACCGCGTACGCCGGTGGGCAGCAGCCGTTCGGCGATGGTGGCGAAGGCGTCCTGCGCGCTGCCGAGGTCCGGGTACAGCACCTTCGCGGCCGTACCGATCAGCGCGCCCGCGATGCCGTAGACGAGGCAGTAGACGCCGGAGATGACGCCGCCGCCGGTCGCGACGCGCGGAGTGCGCGCGGTGAACACGCGCTGCCAGATGTCCTGCCCGATCAGCAACCCGAACGTGTAGATCAGGAAGTAGGTCAGGATCGTCTCGCCGCCGATCGAGGTGAACTCGAAGTACGACGCGTCCAGCTTCTCGGCCATCCCGCTGAAGCCGCCCGCCGACACGAGCGCGACCGGCAGCAGCACGAACAGGATGCCGATCGTCTTGATCACGAACTGCGCGATGTCGGTCAGCGTGATGGACCACATGCCGCCGAGCACCGAGTACAGCACCACGATCGACCCGCCGATCGCGATCCCGGCCCAGCTCGGGATCGAGAACAGCACCTTGAAGATCGACGCGAACGCCAGCGTCGAGGTGACCGTGAGCATCAGCGTGTAGCCCCACATCACCACGCCGGACACCGCGCTCGCGCGGCCGCCGTAGCGCAGGTCGAGCATCTCGCCGACGGTGTAGACGCGCAGTTTCACCAGCCTCCGCGCGAAAACCGCGTGCAGCACGAGAATCCCGGCGCCGATCGTGATCACCAGCCACGCGCCGGAGATGCCGTAGGTGTAGCCGAGCTTCACGCCGCCGACGGTCGACGCGCCGCCGAGCACGACGGCCGACATCGTGCCGGAGTACATGAACCAGCCAAGCCGCCGTCCGGCGACCAGGTAGTCGGATTTGGTCTTGGCCAGCCGGAGGCCTATCCAGCCGACCCCGATCATGCCCGCGATGTACAGCGCGATCACCGCATAGTCGCCGCCCACGGGTCCTCCTTGAAACGGGGTGGGTTCTTGCGGGACACCGTAGGGTCGGCCGACCCCGCGACGGCATGGGACGATGTATCCAGGACTTCACTGGAGATTGGTTGAAATGACCCACCCGGACGTGCTGTTGCCCGCAGAGGTGACAGTCCCACTACGCACCGTCGCGGGCAACCCGGAGCTGGCGCTCGACGTCGTGCCGGAAACGCTGCGTCCGGGCGCGCTGGACCGGCCGGTGCGGTGGGCGCACGTCAGCGAACTGGCCGACCCCGCGCCGTACCTGGTGGGCGCCGAACTCGTGCTGACCGCGGGCGTGAACCTGCCGGAGGACGCCGACCGCTACGTCCGGGGCCTGCGCGAGGCGGGCGTCACCGCGCTCGGCTTCGGCCTCACCCCGACGGTCTCGGAGACCCTGCCGTCCGCATTGCGCGACGCCTGCGCGGAACACGGACTGCCGCTGCTGGTGGTGCCACCCGCGACGCCGTTCCTCGCGATCAACCGTGCCGTCGCGGTCGCGCTCGCCGAGGCGGGACGGCACGAAGAACGAAGATTGGCGGAAGGCCGCGAAGCGCTGACACGAGCCGCTGGCGGCGGCCTGGGGGAGTTGGTCGCCGCGCTCGCCGGACGGTTGCGCGGATGGGTCGCGATGGTCGGGGCCGGGGACGTGCTGGCGGCGGGTTACGACGCGCCGCAGCCGTTGCCGTCCCCAGTGAAGGAATTGCTCGCGACCTTGCGCGCCCGCTCCGGAATCCGCATCGCGTCCACTGAATTGCCGGACGGCACACACGTCGTCGCGCAGCCGGTGTATCCGCAGGCGACCGCCGCGCACCTGGTCGTGGTCGGCCGGGCGCAGCGGTTCGACAGCGGAGACCGGGCGATCTTGGCCGTCGGCGCGGCGCTGCTGGGCCTCGTCGGCCGCGCCGGATCGGACAGCGCGGAACTCGGCGCGGCGGCCACGGCGTTGCTGCTCGGCGGCCCGGGCGCGGACGCGCTCGCCGGAGTCGTCGGCAGCGACCAGGCCCGGCTCGTCGCCGGAGTCGCCCGCCGGCGAGGCCCGGACGCGCTCGCCCGGCGACCGGACTGGCTGCGCGCCCGGCTTGACACCCCGCTGGTCCAAGTCCTGCCCGGCCCGCGGTTCTACGCCATCGCCGGCGAACTCGGCGACCTGGACGGCCTCCTCGACCACGGCTGGCTCGCGGTCGCGAGTTCGCCCCACGCCGCGGCGGACCTCCCCGCCGCCGTCGCGGAGCGGAGGACCGAAATTGCTCCCTTGGCCCGCGGCCCGCCGCACCTGTGCTCCTTTCCTGGGCCCCCCAGCGCGGACTCGCTGGGTTTCGACGAGCTGATCCCGCCCGCCGCGGCCGGCGCGTTCGCCGAACGGCTGCTGGCCCCGCTTCGGGAAGCTGGACCGCGCACCACCGAACCCCGAGCTGGTGCCGACGCTGCGGACCTGGCTGGCGAACCACGGAAGCTGGGACCGCACCGCCGCCGAACTCGGCGTGCACCGCAACAGCGTGCGGCACCGGATCGGGCAGGTGGAGCGGGCGCTGGACGTCGAGCTGGCCGACCCGGAAACGCGGATGCGCCTGTGGTTCGCCTTGCGGTGGGCGTGAACGCGAGTGTCCACTGAGGCTTCTCAGGTGCTCTCAGGAAACTATGGGATTGTGGTCTGGTGCGAGTTCTGGTAGTCGAAGACGAAGAGCCGTTGGCCGACGCGATCGCCCGCGGGCTGCGGCGGGAGGGCATGGCCGTCGACATCGCGCTCACCGGCGACGACGGGCACGAGAAGTCGTCCGTCACGCGGTACGACGTGGTGCTGCTCGACCGCGACCTGCCCGGGATGTCCGGCGACGACCTGTGCCGGGAGATCGTGACGTCCGGCGAGCTGACGCGCGTGCTGATGCTGACCGCGAGCAGTTCGGTGTCCGACCGGGTGGACGGGCTGTCCCTGGGCGCGGACGACTATCTCGCGAAGCCGTTCGCGTTCCCGGAACTGGTCGCGCGCGTGCGGGCGCTGGGCCGCCGCGCGACGCCCGCCGCGCCGCCGCTGCTCACCGCGGGCGACGTCGAGCTGGACCCGGCGAAGCGCACCGTCCGGCGCGCGAGCGGGCCGGTCGAGCTGACCCGCAAGGAGTTCGGCGTGCTCGAGGTGCTGCTGTCCGCCGGGGGTTCCGTGGTCAGCAGCGAGGAACTGCTCGAACGGGTGTGGGACGAGAACGCCGACCCGTTCACCACGACCGTCCGGGTCACCGTGATGACCTTGCGGAAGAAGCTCGGCGAACCGGGCATCATCGAGACCGTGGTCGGCTCGGGCTACCGGGTGTCGGTCGCCGGTTCCGAGTGAAGCTTCCCGGTGCCCGCAGCCTGCGGGTGCGCGTCACCGTCCTGGCGACCGTCCTGGTCGCCGCGGCGGGATTGCTCCTGCTGTGGCTGGCCTGGACGCTCGTCGGCGACGCGGTCGACGCCGTGCCGCACATGCCGCCGGGCACCATCGTGCGGGTCGACGGGAACGACGTGGACGCGTCCACGCTCGCGCAGCATCTGCGCACGCACGCGGTCACCCGGGTGCTGATCTTCGGCTCGCTGGCGTTCTTCTTCGTGGTGGCCGCGGCGGCGATCCTGGCCTGGACGTTCACCTCCCGTGTGCTGCGTCCGCTGCGCGAGATCACCGGCACCGCGCAACGGCTGTCGATCGAGTCGATGGGGGAACGCATCGGCGAGATCCGCTCGCGCGACGAGCTGGCCGAGCTGGCCCGGACGTTCGACGACATGCTCGACCGGCTCCAGGACGCGTTCGATTCGCAGCGGCATTTCGTGGCCAACGCGAGCCACGAACTGCGTACGCCGCTGTCGGTGATCCGCACGGAATTGGACGTCACGCTGTCCGACGAAAACGCCGACGAGGCCGAATTCCGCCGCATGGCCGGGGTGGTCCTGGACGCGACGAACCGGGCCGGGCAGCTGGTGAATTCGTTGCTGCTGCTGGCAAGGACCGACGGAGCGGGCCTGGCGACGCGGGAACTGGTCGACCTGACGGTGCTCGTGGAACGGGCGTGGTCCGCGGTCCGCGGCGAAGCCGAACAACGGGGCCTGCGCGCGGATTTCGCGATGCAGCCGTCGCCCGCGATCGGGGATCCGGCGCTGCTGGAACGAATCGCCGGGAATCTCGTCGAGAACGCGGTGCGGCACAACGTCGACGGCGGCTGGATCGAGGTGACGACCGAGCCTGGAGCGCAATGGTCGACGCTGCGGGTGCGCTCGTCGGGCGGCCTCCTGGACCCGGCGGCGGTGCCGGAACTGTTCCAGCCGTTCCGCCGAGCCGGGGTGGCCCGGACGGCGCGTTCCGGGGCAGGGCTGGGCTTGTCGATCGTGCGGGCGGCGGTGCAGGCCCACGGCGGAACGGTGTCCGCGGAACCGGTGGTCGGGGGCGGGCTGGCGGTGACGGTGCGGCTCCCGTCGGTGTAGCACTGGTGTAGCACTTAAGGGAAAAGGTGCTACAATCCTGGCTATGGGGTCCGCAATCGGCCAGCGAGAGCTGCGCAACGACAACGCGGAGATCATGCGCCGGGTGGCGGCGGGCGAGTCGTTCGTGGTGACGCGCAACGGAAAGCCGGTCGCCGACCTGGTGCCGCACCGCGCCCCGGAGGAACCGCGGCGAGACCGGACGCTCGGCGAGATCCAGGAAGCTTTCCGCGGGCTGCCGCCGATGGACAGCGCCGAATGGCGTCGCGAGCGGGAAGCCGACGACGCCGTCTTCGGGCCGGACCGCCTCGGCGATCCCGGCGAAGACCGGTGACCGCTCCGGCCCGGGTGCTGCTCGACACCTCGGTGGTCATCGACCTCGAACGGCTCGACCTCGGCTCGTACGCGTCCGCGGTTCCCGCGATCAGCTCGGTGACCGTCGCGGAGCTGGCCTACGGACTCGTCACCGAAGATCCCGTCCGGCTCGCGGAACGGGTCGAGCGTTATCGCCGTGCTCTCGACCAGTTCGTGGTGCTGCCGTTCGGCGTCGACGAAGCCAAGATGTACGGCACGGGCGCGGGACTGGTCCGGCGGTTCGGGCGGGATCCGCGTCCCCGCCGGACGGACCTGCAGATCGCGGCGACCGCGGCGGCGCAGCAGATCCCGCTGCTGACCAGGAACCTCAAGGACTTCGTGGGCCTGGATCGGCTGGTCGAGGTCGTCGAGATCTGAACCCGGCAGACGCGGCCGAAACCGCGCCTGCCGGGCGCACTGTCCTCAGTGGACGTCCACGAACGTAGGATTCCCGTACAGCCAAAGGTCCTCGTACGGATTCGCCTGCCCGATCACGTCCATCGCGGGCTCGATCCCGCCGGCGACGTGCCGGTTCCCGTCCGTTCCGCGCACCCGCACATAGAACGGCTCCCGCACGTTGCGGAACGTGTGCTTGAACGTCACCCGCCGCCCGGCATAGCCCCGCGAAGGGGTGAACGACTCCACCACCCGCGTACCCGGCGCGGTCATCGTGTCGCGATCCGCCGCCGGGCCGGTGACCGGGCCCGAGATCAGGTCCAGCCGACCGAGCCGGGGCACCGAACCCGAGCCGTTCGGCCGGTACGCGGTCACCGCCGACACGACGACCGTCACCGTCGAGCCCCGCCGCACGCGCAGGCGTCCGCCGAACGTCGTGCAGTCGCCGCCGCCAGCGACGCCGACTTCCAGCTGCTGCACCAAACCGCCGTGGGACAGCCAGATCCGGCCCGCACGCAGGCCTTCCAGTACGCCCTCGAAACCCGGCCGCCGCACGCCGACCACGGTGCGGCTGAACTCGCCGGGGTAGAAATCCGCGTACGGAGCGGACAACTGCGGAACCCCGCTGTCCACCGGGTCCGGGTACTTGCCGGTCTGCTCGTACCAGCCGTCCGGCACCGACGGCCGCACCAGATGGTCGCCGCGGTTGTAGTGCGAATCGGAGTTCGTGGTGATCCACCACGGTTTTCCTTCGGCCAGCAGGGAATCCCACAGACCGCCGACCTTCGCCGTCGTCCAGTCCCAGCCGCCGAACGTGCGGTACGCCTCGGCCGGGAAGCCGGGCCACGAGTTGCCGCCGGGGTTGTTGCCGTAGCCGCCCCTGGCGCCGCCATTGCCTTGCGGCTTGGGGAATCCGTCGGCCTGCGCACCCGGTGCGCCTTCCATGCCGATCACGATTCCCGGCGCGGTGTCGCGGTAGTTGCGCAGTTCGTGCGGCGACACGCGGCCGTTGCGCAGCGGGTGGTTGATGAGGACGACCGGCGCGTGGATCCGGCGTTTGCGTTCCTGCTCGGCCAGCCACCGCAAACCCTTGAGCGCCAACGCTTCGTGCTCCGGGCTGGAGGATTCGGAATCCGTCAGCCGCCAGTCGAAATTGCGCTCGAATTCGCGCAGCACGGTCGCCTGGTCGCGTCCGGCCTGGAAGAACAGCGTCGCGTGCTCGGCGCCCGGCACGTTCCATTCCATGCCTTGCCACAGCAGCAGATCCGGATGCCTTCGCTGCGCGGCGAGCACGTCGCGGCTGGTCGGCTCCACCGACGACTTCTCGTGCGTCGCGTGCCCGTGATCAGTGAAAACGATCCACTTCGCGCCATGCTCGCGCGCGCCGGCGGCGATCCGGTCGATGGGGTACATCGCGTCGTACGAATACTGGCTGTGCGTGTGGTGATCGCCGACGACCCACTGGTAGCGGCGGCCGAACAGCCAGTCGAGATCGATCCCGAGGTCGAGCCCCAGATCGAGGTCCATGGCATCGGCCTGACCCGACGCCAGCACCGGGGCCCCGGCCGCGACGGCGCCGACGAGCCCGGCGCGCTTGAAGAATCCGCGACGGCCGACACCGTCCGGGTTCGTGCTGTTCATCCTGCTCCTGACCTGCTCCGAAGATTCGGCAGGACGCTATGGGGCAGCGGTGAACGGCTGGTGCCCGGAAGGTCACGAAGCGCTCGGTGTGTCCGGGTTCACGGCGGAGCCGGGCCGCACGAACACGGGGCGGCTCCGCCAAGGCGTTACGCCGGAACCGAAGCGACTCCCTGGGAGAGGAACCGCTTGCCGTTGGCCCGCTCCGACACGCCCGAGCGGTCCAGGTACGGCGTGATGCCGCCCAGCCAGAACGGCCAGCCCGCGCCGAGGATCAGGCACAGGTCGATGTCCTGGGCCTCCGCGACCACGCCCTCGTCGAGCATGATCCGGACCTCTTCGGCGATCGCGTTCAGCGCGCGGTCGCGGACCTGCTCGGCGGTCGACGGGTTGTCGCCCTGCTTCCACAGTTCGGCGACCTCCGGGTCGACCGACGGCGTGCCGGTCGCGTCCCAGGTCCAGACGCCCTTCTTGCCCGCCTTCACGAACTTCTCCAGGTTCTCGCTCACCGTGAAGCGGTCCGGGAACGAGCCGTGCAGCGTCTCGCCGACGTGCAGCGCGATGGCCGGGCCGACGAGCTGCATCAGGTTCAGCGGCGACATCGGCAGGCCGAGCGGCTCCAGCGCGGAGTCGGCCACCTCGAACGGCGTGCCTTCGTCCACCGCCACCAGCACCTCGCCGAGGAAGCGCAGCAGCAGCCGGTTCACGACGAACGCCGTCGCGTCCTTCACCAGCACGCTCGACTTCTTCAGCTGCTTGCCGACCGAGAACGCCGTCGCCAGCGCCGCGTCGTCGGTCTTCTCGCCGCGCACGATCTCCAGCAGCGGCAGCACGGCCACCGGGTTGAAGAAGTGGAAGCCGACCACGCGCTCCGGGTGCTGCAGCTTCGAGGCCATCGCGGTGATCGACAGCGAGGACGTGTTCGTGGCCAGGATCGCCTCGGGGGAGACGTGCTGCTCCAGCTCGGCGAACACCTGCTGCTTCACGCCCAGCTCTTCGAAAACGGCCTCGATCACGAAGTCCGCGTCGGCGAACGCGGCCTTGTCGAGCGAGCCGGTCACCAGAGCCTTCAGCCGGTTCGCGCCGTCCGGGGACACGCGCTTCTTGGCCAGCAGCTTGTCGATCTCCTCGTGGACGTAGCCCACGCCCTTGTCGATGCGCGCCTGGTCGACGTCGGTGAGCACCACCGGCACCTTGAGGCGGCGCACGAACAGCAGCGCCAGCTGGCTGGCCATCAGGCCCGCGCCGACGATGCCGACCTTGTTCACCTTGCGCGCCAACGACTTGTCCGGCGCGCCGGCCGGCCGCTTGGCCCGCTTGTTGACCAGGTTGAACGAGTACAGCCCAGCCCGCAGCACGTCCGACATCAGCAGCTCGGCGAGCCCGTCGGTCTCCGCCGCGTATCCGCGGTCGAGGTCGTTCTCCCGCGCCAGCTCCAGCAGTTCGACCGCCTTGGTCGCGCCCGGCGAGGCACCGTGCGTGCGACCGTCCACGATGGACTTGGCACGTGCGATCGCCGCGTCCCACTCCGCGCCGCGGTCGATTTCCCGGCGGGCCGGGGTGATCTCGCCGTTGACGACCTTCGCCAGCCACAGCAGCGACTGCTCGAGGTAGTCCGCGGAACCGAAGACCTCGTCGACGATGCCGAGTTCAGCGGCCTTGCGCACGTTCAGCATCTTGTTCTGCGCCAACGCGTTCTCGATGATCACGGTGACGGCGGCGTCCGGGCCGATCAGGTTCGGCAGCAGCTGCGTGCCGCCCCAGCCCGGGAACAGGCCGAGGAACACCTCGGGGAACGCGATCGCCGCGGTGTTGTCCGACAGCGTCCGGTAGTGACAGGACAGCGCGAGTTCGAGCCCGCCGCCCATCACCGCGCCGTTGACGAACCCGAACGTCGGGATCTTCGACTCGGTGAGCCGGCGGAACACGTCGTGCCCGGTCTGCGCGATCTCCCGCGCCAGCTTCGGGTCCGACACCGCTTCGACGCCCGAAAGGTCAGCGCCGACCGCGAAAATGAACGGCTTGCCGGTGACCGCGATCGCGGCCGGCTCGGCGGCGAACGCCTCGTCCAGCGCGGAGTTCAGCGCCACGAGACCCTGCGGTCCGAAGGTGTTCGGCCGGGTGTGGTCGTGGCCGTTGTCCAGCGTGATCAGCGCGACCGGCTTGTCCAGCCCCGGGACCTTGACCAGGTTGGTGACCGCGTTGGTCACGACCTCGTCCGGGAACGCGGCCTTCGCCTCTTCAGCGGTGAAAGTCATTACTTCGCCCCCTCGGCGCCGTTGTAGGCCGGGTTTTCCCAGATCACCGTGCCGCCCATGCCGATGCCGATGCACATCGTGGTGAGGCCGTAGCGCACGTCGGGACGCTCGGAGAACTGGCGCGCCAGCTGCGTCATCAGCCGGACGCCGGACGAGGCCAGCGGGTGGCCGCACGCGATCGCGCCGCCCCACTGGTTGACGCGCGGGTCGTCGTCGGCGATGCCGAAGTGGTCGAGGAACGCGAGCACCTGCACCGCGAACGCCTCGTTGATCTCGAACAGGCCGATGTCGTCGATGGACAGGCCGGTGCGCTTGAACAGCTTCTCGGTGGCCGGCACCGGGCCGATGCCCATGACCTCCGGCTCGACGCCGGCGAACGAGTAGCCGACCAGTCGCATTCCGATCGGGAGGCCGAGCTCGCGCGCGGTGTCCTCGTCGGCGAGGATCGCCGCGGTCGCGCCGTCGTTGAGGCCGGCCGCGTTGCCCGCGGTGATCCGGCCGTGCGGGCGGAACGGCGTCTTCAGCTTCGCCAGCTGCTCGACGGTCGTGCCCGGGCGCGGCGGCTCGTCCTCGGTCGCGAGGCCCCAGCCGAGTTCCTTGCTGCGCGTGGCGACCGGAACCAGCTCCGGGCCGATCTTGCCGGTCTTGACCGCCTCGGCGTATTTTTCCTGGCTGCGCGCGGCGAACGCGTCCGTGCGCTCCTTGGTGATCTCCGGGAACCGGTCGTGCAGGTTCTCCGCGGTCTGGCCCATCACGAGCGCGGTCGGGTCGACCAGCTTGTCCGCGACGATCCGCGGGTTCGGGTCGACGCCCTCGCCCATCGGGTGGCGTCCCATGTGCTCGACGCCGCCGGCGATGGCGATGTCGTACGCGCCGAAGCCGATGCCGCTCGCGGTGGTGGTCACCGCGGTCATCGCGCCCGCGCACATCCGGTCGATCGCGAAGCCCGGGACGGACTTCGGCAGCCCGGCGAGCAGCGCCGCGGTGCGGCCGATGGTCAGGCCCTGGTCGCCGATCTGCGTCGTCGCGGCGATCGCCACCTCGTCCACGCGCTCGGGCGGCAGCTCCGGATGCCGCCGCAGCAGCTCGCGGATGGCGTTGACGACGAGGTCGTCCGCCCGGGTCCCGGCGTACATGCCCTTGTCGCCCGCCTTGCCGAAGGGCGTGCGTACCCCTTCGACGAAGACGACGTTGCGCACCCCTCGCGCGGTGGGCGCGAGCGGCGGCGTAGCTGGTGCGGCCACGAATGCTCCTGGAAGTCGAGAGTGTTCCTGCCCGCACCCTAGCCCTTGTTACCGGTCGGTAACCAGTGCAGTGGCCCGGTCGAGTGGGGCACGGCACACTCCCGGGGGCTTGCGGCGTCCGGAACACACCAACCGGGCGGGGGACGGCAATGGCGCTTTTCCGGGCGAACCCGGCGACCGAAATCGCGCGGCTGCGCAAGACGCGCTGCGGTACCGGCTCGGCGTCGTCCTAGTCGCAACCGACGCCCAGGTGCGATCCCGGGGCGGGCAGACTGTCCGAGTGGGACTCTTCCGCACGAAGCCAGAGCCGGCTGACGAGGTCGCCGCGCTGCAGGCCGCCCTCGCGAAGGCGCGTAACCCGAACAGCGCGCCGAACCTGCGTCGGCGGCTCCTCCTGGGCCAGTTGCTGCTCAAGAACGAGAACTGGGCGGCCGCGGAACAGCACTACGCGGACCTCATCCCCGCGTTGACGGATACCTTCGGCCCGCGTGGGCCGAACACCCTTGCCGCGTGGGCGAATCTGGCGTATTGCCAGACTTCGCAGGGCCGTCCGGCGGAGGCGATCCCGCTGCTGGAGCGCACCGCGGAGGCGTTCGAGGAAACCTGGGGCGCGCGCCAGCCAGGGACGTTCCATACCCAGCTGCTCCTCGCGGAAGCTTACGGCGTCGCAGCGCAATACGAGGACGCGCTGGCGGTGCTCGACGCCCACATCGACTACTGCACAGCCGAAGTCGGCCCGGCGCACCCTCGCACGAAAGCCGGACGCCGCCGCAAGATCACGATGCTGCGCACGCTGAACCGCTACGAGGCGGTCGAACAAATGCTGTCCGACGAGGATTCGCTCTGCGACACCGACAAGCACCGCGACGGGATCCGCGGACTTCGGCTGGTGGTGCAAGCCGAAACCGGTGATCCAGGGCCGGCGATCGCGCCGATGCGCGAGCTGTTCGAGAAGCGGCCGGAGCTGGCGGAATTCCTGGCGGCCGTGCTCCTGAAAGCAGGGCAAGCAAGCGAGGCGGCCGACCTGCTTCGCCAAGCCTTGGGCGAAGCACGCGGCCGAGGCGCGCTGGTCCTCCGCGGCGCGCTCGCGCGAGCCGGTGTGGAGAGCGGCAATCTGGACGAAGCCGAGCACGCCGCCCGAACCGTATTGGCCGCCGGTGCCTGGCCTGCGGGACACCCCAAGGTGCTCGGCCTCCGCGCGACGTTGGCCCGAGCCGCCGCCCAACGCGGCGACCGGGCGGGTGCCGCAGCAGAGCTGGAGTCCGTGGTGGCCGGGCTCGAAGCGACCCTCGGCGACACCCATCCCATCACCGTCGAGGCAGCCGGATGGCTCAAGGCATGCTGACGGCCGCGGGCCGAAACCCGCGGCCGTCAGCCGGAAATCACTCCTCCGGACGCTCCGGAACCGGCGTCCCGTCCCGCAAATGCGGTTCCCGCAGCCGGAAGATCTCCTCGAACTCCCGCATCCGCGCCGCCCGGTAGTCCGGCACCCCGGCGGCGTCGAAGCGGTAGAACCCGGCCCCGTCCTGGAGGCCTCGCCGCTGGCCGGTCATGTTTTCCTCGACGATCGCCGGCGCCTGGAACCGCTCGCCGAGTTCGCCGGTCAGGTAGCGCGAGGCGTAGTACAGGATGTCGCCGCCGCCCCAGTCGATGAATTCCAGCGGGCCCAGCACCGAGAACCGCGGACCGAGCCCGGCGCGGACGGCGAGGTCGATTTCGGCGGCTCCGGCCACCCCTTCCTCGACCATCCGCGCGGCCTCGTTCATCAGCAACGCCTGCAGCCGCGGCACGATGTACCCGGCGGCGGGTCCGCACACCACCGGCACCTTGCCGATTTCGCGCAGCAGCTCCACGAGCCGGTCGACCGCGGCCGGATCCGTGTCGTCGCTCCGGCTGACCTCGACCAGAGGCATCAATTCCGCCGGGTTGAGCCAGTGCGCGTTCACGACCCGCTCCGGCCGGTCGGCGAGTTCGGCGATCTGCGTGACCAGGAAGGTCGACGTCGTCGAGGCCAGCACCGCCGACTCCGGCACCTGCGAGCCGAGCCAGCCGAACACCTCCCGCTTGACGTCCATGACCTCCGGCACCGCCTCGAACACCACGGTCGCGTCGGCGAGTTCCTTCGCCGTGCGGTCGCCCAGCGTCAGGCTTTCCAGCGCGTCCGCGTGGCCGAACATCGCGCGCAGCCGGTCGGCGAGGCGCTTGCGGACCTCGTCGCGGCGGAGCTGGCGTTCCTCCTCGGTGCGGTCCTTGACGTCCGCGAGCAGCACCGGGTGTCCCGCCGCGAGGAAGGCCAACGCGATGCCCTCGCCCATCCGCCCGGCGCCGACGATGGCGATCACGACTGGACTCCGTCCCGCAGCAGCTTGCTCAGCCCGGCGCGGTCGAGATCCGCCAGCCCGAGGTTTTCGAAAGTCCGGCCCTCGGCGTAGAAATCGCGGCCGGTGATGGCGGAACCGAGAGCCAGCAGACCCTGCGCGACCGGCGTCGGCACCCCGGCCCAACGGCCCGCGGACACCAGCAGCGACAACCCGAGCCGGGTGTCTTCCACCATGTAGCGGTGCGTGTGGAGGTCGATCTTCTCGCGCCAGTCGCCGCTGTCGGTGAGCCGCTCGTGCGCCGCGCGGCCGTACATCCATTCCTCGCCGTCGGTGGCGTAATGGTCGGCCAGCGGGAAGTGCGGCGCGCCGTAGCCGAACGCTTCGCGCAGCGCGACCCGCTCGGCGTCCAGTGCGTCGGTGACGCTGCGGATCGACGGCTGCGTGCCCTCGTTGTGGATGTCCCAGGCGGCGAAATGCTCCAGCGGACCGGCGTTCATCGTGATCAGCGGCGGGTGGATGATCGGGCCCGCGTTCATCAGCGCGCCGCTGAGCCCGTCGCCCGCGTCCTCGACGCTCGGGTATGCCTCGCGCAGGGTCTGGAACGCGCTTTCCGCCAGCCGCAGCGGGAAAACGCCGGTCGGCAGACGGGTCGCGTACCCGCTGATCACCACTTCCGCGTCGCCGTACCGACGCGCGAGGTACGGCAGCGTCCCGGCCTCGGCGAACGCGATCTCCGAGCTGCCGCCCACCGCGGCGACTGCCTGGGCGAACACCAGCGAACCGAACGTGCCCGGCGGCAGGAACACCACCTGGCCGTCGGACAGCAGCGGGGCGAGCTGGGGAGCCAGGTCGTCGTGTGTGGTCGACGGCAGCGGAATCACGACCAGGGCCGCACCGCGCACTGCCTCGGCGAGGTCCGCCACCGGGTTGATCTCCCCGGCACCGTCGCCGACTGACACCGATCGGGAACCTCGGTAGTCCCGGACGCCCACCGCTCCGGTCGCGCGCACCGCTTCCAACGCCTCGGCGTTCCGCCGCCACCAGCGCACTTCGTGGCCGTTTTCGGCGAGTTCCGCCACCGTGGCCCAGGAACCGTGTCCGCCCCCGAGAACCGCGATCTTCACTGTCATGTGCTCCTGTCTCGTACTGGTGTGCTGTCGCGCCGCCCGCACTTTCTCACGGGTCGGCCAGGTCTTTCTCAGCCCACAGCGGCATCGCGGGGAAATCCGGAAAGTCGTGCTCCGAAGCAGGCACGTCCGCTTGGCCGACCCACGCCCGCAGTGTCGCTTGCGCCGCGGCCCGGCCTCAATCAGACTTCCGCCACATGGAAGCCAGACCCACCGCGGCGGCGCGGCTGCTGTCGGTGCTGGACTGCTTCAGTGCCCGGAATCCAGTGCTGTCCCTGACCGAAATCGCCCAGACCGCAGGTCTCCCGTTGAGCACGGCGCACCGGCTGGTCGGCGAGCTGGCCGAATGGGGAGCGCTGACCCGCGACGACCACGGCGGCTACCACCTCGGCCTGAAACTGTGGGAGCTGGGCTCGCTGTCGCTGGCCCGCGCGTCGATCCGGGAAATCGCCCTGCCGTACCTGGGCGACCTGTTCGACGCGACCGGCGAAAACGTGCACCTGTCCGTACTGGACGGAACCGACGTCGTGTTTCTCGTTCGGCTGGCCGGGCACCGTTCGGTCGAAATTCTGACCACGACCGGCAGCCGCCTCCCCGCGACGACCACCGCCACCGGTCGCGTCCTGCTCGCGCACGCCGCCGCCGACGTCCGCGAAGCCGCGCTGACCAGCCCGATCACCGCGGAAACCCCGCACACCACGACCGATCCGGAGGCCCTGCGCGCCGAACTCGCCGACATCGCCCGCACCGGCTACTGCGTCGCCGACCGTCAGCTCGCCGACGACGCGGTCGCGGTCGCCGCCCCGATCCGCGACGCGACCTCGCGGGTCAGCGCCGCCGTCGCGGTCGTGGGCCGTCGCGAGACGACCTCAGTGGCCCATCTGGTGCCCGCGGTGGTCACCACGGCGACCGGCGTGGCACGGTCGCTGGGATATCGCCGACCGGCCCGTCGCCGTTCGTGAGCGGGCAGTCGTGCCGAAGGTCTGAACCTCAGCTTGAGGTCTAAACCACCGTTGCGAGGTCAGGAAGCCGTGCTCTGCAACGCCTTGCTCAGCACCGCCGCGGTCAGCTCGATCTGCCACGGCCGCGCTCCACCCGCCTTCAGCGCTTCCGCGACCGAGTCCTCCGAGAGGTCGGCCGGGGGACGCCAGCAGGTGCGCCGGACCAGGTCCGGCAGCAGCAGGTTCTCCACCGGAAGCTTGCGGTCCTCCGCGATCGCGGCCAAGGCGGCCCGCGCGGCGGCGAGCCGGGCAGCGGCGTCCGGGTCCTTGTCGGCCCACCGGTTGACCGGCGGCGGACCGTCGGACGGCTGGCTCGGGCTCGGCAGCTCGCTCGCCGGCAGCGCTTTGGCCGCCTGCAGGTGCCGCAGCCAGCTGGCCGTGTACTTGCGCTGCACGCGTCCGCTGAACACCGGAAGCGCCTGCAGTTCCTCGACCGTCTTCGGGTCGGAGGTGACCGCGTTGACGATCGCGCTGTCGGGCAGGATCCGGCTCGGCGCGCGGTCGCGTTTGCGGGCCAGCTCGTCGCGGGCCTGCCACATCTCCCGGACCGCGGCGAGGCCGCGCGGGCTGCGGATCTTGTGCACCCCGGACGTTCGGCGCCACGGTTCGGCGCGCGGCGCGGGCGGGGGAGCGGTGCGGACCGCCTCGAACTCCTGCCGCGCCCACTCCAGCTTGCCCTGCGCCGTCAGCTCGGCCTCGAGTTTCTCGCGCAGCTCGTTGAGCAGCTCGACGTCGAGCGCGGCGTAGTTGAGCCAGTCGACCGGCAGCGGGCGCTTCGACCAGTCAGCGGCGCTGTGCCCCTTCTCGAGCGTGTACCCGAGCAGCAGCTCGACGAGCGTGCCCAGCGCGACGCGTTCGTATCCGGCCAGCCGTCCGGCCAGTTCGGTGTCGAACAGCGAGCGCGGGCGCAGGTTCAGTTCCGCCAGGCACGGCAGATCCTGGGACGCGGCGTGCAGCACCCATTCGGTGTCGTTGAGGACGTCCCGCAGCGGGGCGAGGTCGTCGGCGAGCGCGATAGGGTCGATCAGCACCGTGCCGGAGCCTTCGCGGCGCAGCTGGACGAGATAGGCCTTGGGCCAGTAGCGATAACCCGACGCCCGTTCGGTGTCGACGGCGACGGCGCCCGTGCCCGCGGCGAGCCGCGCGCACGCCTCGGCGAGCGCGTCGGGGTCGGCCACCACCGGAGGGGTGCCTTCCGCCGGTTCGCGGAGCAGCACCGGCGTTCCGGAGTCTTCGGTGGTCTCGTCTCCGGTCCGCGCTCCGTCCGCCTGTGCAGTTCCCATGTCCGACGACCCTACGGGACGGGCGGACCGCGCCTGGTCCGCCCGCCCCGCAGGGACGTGGTTCGTCGTCAGCGGATCACGCCGGCTCGCATCGCCAGCGCGACCATCTGCGCCCGGTCGCCCGTGCCGAGCTTGCGCCCGATGCGGGACAGGTGGGACTTGACGGTGAGAGCGGAGAGGGAAAGCTCCTCGCCGATCTCCTTGTTCGACTGCCCGTCCGCGACGAGCTGGAGCACCTCCACCTCGCGAGCCGACAGCTCGCGCGGGGTGTTGTCGGTGCCCGCCACCCGCGTGCCGGTCGCCAGGACCGGGGCCACGCTCGGGTCGGCGTAGACGCCGCCTTCGAGAACCCGGCGCACGCCGTCGGTGACCACCACCGGCGACGCCGACTTCAGCAGGTACGCCTGAGCTCCGGCCTGGAACGCGGAGCGCACCGCGTACGGGTCGTCGGAGGATGCCAGGACCACCACGCGCGGCCAGCCGTGGCTACGGAGTTCCGTAACCAGTTCGATGCCGCTGCCGTCCGGCAGTCCGAGATCGAGGATCGCCAGGTCGCACGGGCCGGTGGCCTGTGCTCGCGCCCTCGCCTCGGCCACCGTGGCGGCTTCGTGGACAGTGCCCGCACCCATCTGTGCGAGTCGTGCTGCGATTGCCTCCCTCAACAGCGGGTGGTCATCGACCACCAACACGGAAAAAAGCTCTTCCCGCGGGTGCGGAACCATGCTCGCCGGCAAGGCGCCGGCTGGCGTGGATCGGACGGCCTGAGATAAGCCGACGGTAGCCACGTCACTACCTCCCTGGAGTCGGTCGTGCCCCCCGACCGGCACCGGGACCTTCGGCCGTTCAGCCGCGCCAGCTTTAGACCGAAAGTGGTGTCGTCCCAGGCACTGTAGCCGTCCGGACGCCGTTGCGGGGGGATCGAATGGGTATCTATCCGAAACAGTTCGTCACTCAGCGAGATCGTTGTAACACGATCGGACTAACGCGCGGAGTCTTGTTAACGACTGGCGACCGGGCCGCGATGCACCTGAGTTACCGGCAATGAAACGGGCGTGCAGATGGCCCGTGCACCTGCGGGTGCTCGCGAGGCGGCCCTGGCTCCCGGGCGAGCCGGGTCCGGAAATGCGCCCCGGCCGGGGCAAGATCATTTTCTTTCATGTTTTGCCGCGCGCGCCGCCCGGCCGCCCGCACCCCGCCGGAGGCGTCGAAAAGGGGCCTGGAACGGCGTCGAAGCTGGTTACCGGGGGTTCACTGGCTGTGATCGAGCCCGGCCACGAACGTGCGGCATCCGGAGCAGCGCCCGCTCCGGTCCACGGTGGACCGTCGGCCGCGGGCGCGCGGAAGCCCCGCCGAAGATCTTCGCGGAGCGCTGGGAGGGCCCGAAAGCGCCCGGGAAGGCGCGTCCGTGCGCGTGCAAGTGCCGCGCAGACCGTGCCCGACCGGGTGAACTTAGGAAATCAGGAGCTCTGCCGCTGCTCGAACAGCGTGACGCCCACCGGAGGCAGCCCCACGACGCTCGCCATCACCTGGCAGAACGCGAGCCCGTGCGGCCCGAGCGCGGAGTCGGTCGGGGTCCAGGAAGCGCGCAGTTCGAGGTCGTCGGTGCGGGCCGGGCCGGAGATGTCGCCGAACCGGGCGGAGGACGTCTCGGTGACGGTGCCGCCGAGCGCCTTCCACGCCGCTCCGGAGGCCTCCAGCGCGTCGGTGAGCCACGACCAGCCGACCGCGGGCAGGAACGGGTCAGTGGCCAGCTCGCGGTCGAGTTCGGCGCGCACGTACATGACCAGCCGCAGCACGCCGTCCCAGCCCTCCTGGCCGTCCGGGTCGTGCAGCAGGACCAGCCTGCCGGACGCCATCACGTCGGCGGGGCCGGAGACGTCGCAGCTCAAGGCATACGACCACGGCGCGAGCCGCTGCGGCGCGCGCATCGTCTCCAGGCGGATCTCCGGGCGCGGCCGGACGGCTTGCAGCGCCGCGACGGCTTCGCGGAAAAGATCGGGCACTGGCGTCATCGCGGTCACGCACCGACTGTAGGGCGGCAACGCCCAGTTGCGGTCGCAGGCGCGCCGAGCGAGACCGTCCCGCGACCCGGGGAAGGGGTCTGGGTGCCGTTCGCTGGGTGCTTCGTTCCGCCCGGTGCTTGGGTCTTGGCTCGCTCCGCGTCGCCGAGCGCGCGGTCCGCCGCGCGCTCCGCATCGCCGCGCCGCTTGGCTCGGGTCTCGCTCGCACCGCACCGTCAGCCACGGTGCCTGCGGCGGCTTGGAACCGGTCTCCGTCGCTCTCGCTGTCCGCCGCGCCGTCTGCCGCGTGCTTGACTTCGTCCCGCGCTGGTGTCTCGCTTCGCCCTATCTGCCGCGCCGTGTGCGACGCGCTCCGCTCCGCCCAGCGCTTGGTTTCGTCTCGCTCGCTGCACGCTGTCTGCTGCGCCCAGCGCATGGCTCTCGTCTCGCTCGTTCCGCGCTGTCCGCCTCGCCCGGACCGAGCCTCCGCCAGTCGAGGCTTGCTGTCCCCCCTCTCGCCCGTCCCTCTTTCTGTGCTGCAGCGTCTCTGGCCCCGTGTTGCCCGGCGGTCTCGGCGCTGCCTCGTTGGCCGTCCCGTCTCTCCGCCGCCTCACTGCGCACCTCGTCCTGCTTGGGTGCCTCTGCCTTCCCTGTCTGCTCGCCTTGCGCCTCTGCTCGTTGCCGCCCCCCATCTGCCCGGACACCTCGCTGTGCCGCCGTGAGAGCGGGTTCTGGCTCGTTGGGCCCGGGGCGGGCCGGGACTGTCGGGCCCGCGTGGGACCATGGGGTTCGTGCCTCAGGTTTCGTCCGCGCCCGTCGGCGCCCCGTCCGTTTCGACCCGTCGCGTCCTGCCCGGTTCGGCTTTCCTCGCCGCCGCGCGCGGGGAGCGGCCCGCGCACGTCCCGGTGTGGTTCATGCGCCAGGCCGGCCGTTCGCTGCCGGAGTACCGCGCGCTGCGCGAGGGCGTGCCGATGCTCGACGCGTGCTTCGACCCGGAGATGCTCGCCGAGATCACGATGCAGCCGGTCCGTCGGCTCGGGGTCGACGCGGCGATCCTGTTCAGCGACATCGTGGTCCCGCTCAAGGCGGCGGGCGTCGACATCGACATCGTCCCCGGCACCGGCCCGGTCGTGGCCTCCCCGGTGCGCGACGCGGACGCGGTGCGCGCGCTGCCGAAGCTCGAACCCGAGCAGGTCGGCAAGGTCGCGGACGGCGTCCGGCTGCTGGTGGAGCGGCTCGGCGAGACGCCGCTGATCGGGTTCGCCGGCGCGCCGTTCACGCTGGCCAGCTACCTGATCGAGGGCGGCCCGAGCCGCAACCACGAGCACACCAAGGCCCTGATGCACTCGCAGCCCGAGGTCTGGCACGACCTCGCCGCGCGCCTCGCCGACCTCGCCGCCACGTTCCTGCGCGCCCAGCTCGAGGCGGGCGTCGACGCGGTGCAGCTGTTCGACTCGTGGGCCGGCGCGCTGTCCGAGCGCGACTACCGCGAGTTCGTGCTGCCGCATTCGAGCCGCGTGCTGGCCGTGGCCGGGGAGTACGGCGTGCCGCGGATCCACTTCGGCGTCGGCACCGGCGAGCTGCTCGGCGCGATGCGCGAGGCGGGCGCGGACGTGGTCGGCGTCGACTGGCGGATCCCGCTCGACGTCGCGGTCCAGCGGCTCGGCGGCAACGTGTCGGTGCAGGGCAACCTCGACCCAGCGCTGCTGTACGCGTCGTGGCCGGTCCTGGAGGCCGAGGTTCGCCGGATCGTCGAAGAGGGCCGCGCCGCCCGCGGGCACGTGTTCAACCTCGGCCACGGCGTGCTGCCCGGAGTCGACCCGGAGGTGCTGAAGCGGGTCGTCGACCTGGTGCACTCGCTGTGAAGCACGTCGCGGTCGTCGGCGGCGGGATCTCCGGCCTGGCCGCCGCGTACCGGCTGCGTCAGCTGCTCGGCGACCGGGTGGCCATCACTGTTTTCGAGAGCACGCCCGCGATCGGCGGGAAGCTGCGCACGGCCGAGGTCGGCGGCGTCAGCTACGACGTCGGGGCCGAAGCGTTCCTCGCCCGGCGGCCCGAGATGGTCTCGCTGGTCAAGGAGGTCGGCCTCGCCGATCGCCTGGTGCATCCGACGAAGGCGCGCGCCAAAATCCACGCTGGCGGTTCGGTGCAGAGCCTGCCGCCCGGCACCGTGATGGGGGTCCCGGCGTCCGCGGAGTCCGTCGCGGGCGTGCTGTCCGCCGACGGACGGAGCGCGGTCGAGAAGGAGCGCTCGCTCGGCCCGGTCGACCTGGGCGAGGGCGACGTGCCGCTCGGACCGTTGCTGCGCACTCGCTTTGGCGACGAGCTGGTGGACCGGCTGGTCGACCCGCTGCTGGGCGGCGTCTATGCGGGCGGTGCCGACGGCCTTGGCCTCCGCGCGACGATGCCCGGCTTGGCCAATGCGATCGAAAGCGGGGCGGGTTCGCTCACCGAGGCCGCGTCCTCGCTGCTGCCGAAAACCCCCGGCACCGCACCGGTTTTCGGCAGTCTGACCGGCGGCTTGCGAGGCCTGCTCGACAGGTTGCTGGAGCTGTCCGGAGCCGAGTTGCGCACTTCGTCGACGGTCCGTTCGCTGACGCGGACGCCGTCCGGTTGGCGCCTCGAATTCGGTGCCGCCGCGCCAGCGCACGCGCCTGCAGACAGCCCGGTGGACGCGGACGCGGTGCTGCTCGCGGTGCCCGCACCGGCCGCCCGGAAACTGCTCGACGGTGTGGCTCCGGTGGCTTCGACGGCGTTCGGCGAGGTCGAGTTGGCTTCCATGGCGGTCGTCGCGTTCGCCTTCCCGCCGGGCACTGAACTGCCGGATGCGTCCGGAATCCTTATCGGCGCGGGGGAGCGGGACGCGGAAGGCGTTCCGTACGCGTCCAAAGCCTTCACGTTTTCGTCGAACAAGTGGGCACACCTCGGAAATGCCGGACCGGTGCTGGTGCGCGGTTCGGTCGGCCGGTTCGGGGAGCCCGGCGCGTTGAACGGCGACGACGATGCGCTGGTCGCAGCGGTCCGCGCGGATTTGGCCCGGCTCGCCGGGGTCACCGCGAAGCCGATCGACACCCTGGTGACGCGGTGGGGCGGCGGCCTGCCGCAATACGGCACCGGGCACCTGGAGCGGGTGACGCGGATCGAGACGGCAGTGGCGGGGATCCCGGGCCTGGCCGTGGCGGGCGCCACGCTGCACGGCGTCGGCCTCCCCGCGTGCGTGGCCACGGCCGACGCCGCTGCCCGGCGGATCGCGGAGCAGCTCTTCGTGTGACGGAGCCCCATGGCGATCGCCGGGCGGACAGTGCCAGGATGGAGTCATGGCGCGGTTGAATTACAACGAACTCAACGACACGATCCGCTACACCACGTGGTCGGTCTTCCGGATCGAACCGGGGAAGTTGGGGGAGGACCGCGGCGCCGCGGGCCGCGAGACGGCCGAATACCTCGACGGGCTCGAGGCGAAGGGCGTCGTCGTCCGGGGCGTGTACGACGTGTCCGGCCTCCGGGCTGACGCGGACTACATGATCTGGTGGCATGCCGAGGAGATCGAGCAGGTCCAGGCCGCCTACACCGGGTTCCGCCGCACGCCGCTCGGCCGCGCGTCCACGCCGGTCTGGAGCCAGACCGCGCTGCACCGGCCCGCCGAGTTCAACAAGAGCCACGTGCCCGCGTTCCTGGCCGGCGAGGAGGCGCGCAAGTACGTCTGCGTGTACCCGTTCGTCCGGTCCTACGACTGGTACCTGCTGCCGGACGAGGAACGCCGCAAGATGCTGGCCGACCACGGCAAGGAGGCGCGGGACTACCCGGACGTGCGCGCCAACACCGTCGCTTCGTTCGCGCTCGGCGACTACGAGTGGATCCTCGCCTTCGAGGCGGACGAGCTGCACCGGATCGTCGACCTGATGCGCCACCTCCGCAACACCGAGGCCCGCCGTCACGTGCGCGTCGAAATCCCGTTCTACACCGGCACGAAGGTGCCGCCCGCCGAGCTCGTCGCGGCTCTGCCGTAACCGCCGGTGCAGGACGTACTCGCCGGGGCCTGGCAGTCGCTCGCCGGGGAACCGCTGCCCGCCGTGTCCTTGACCGGCGACGAATCCGTGCTGCCCGGGCACTTCCGGGTCCCGGCCATGGCAAGCGCCAGCATCGCCGCGGCCACCCTGTCCGCCGGTGAGCTGTTGCGCCTGCGCGGCATCGACCCAGGCACGGTGTCGGTCGACACCCGGCACGCCGCCGCCGCGTTCCGCAGCGAGCAGCTGCTCCGCATCGACGGCGAACCCGGGCCAAGCCCGTGGGGCCGCATCGCGGGCGACTACCGCGCCGCCGACGGCTGGATCAAGCTGCACTGCAACACTTCCCGGCACGAAGCAGCGGTCTGCTGGGCGCTCGGCGTTCCGGCGACCCGCGAAGCGGTGACCAAAGCCGTGGCCGGAAAATCCACAGCAGAGGTCGAGTCCGCCGTGGTGACGGCAGGCGGTGCGGCAGCGCTGATGCGCTCTCGCGAGGACTGGCTGGCGCATCCGCAAGGCCGAGCCGTCGCGGAACTCCCGCTGGTCGAACTGAACCGCATCGGGGACGCGCCGAAACGCACCCTGTTCGACTCGGACCGCCCGATGGGCGGCGTCCGCGTGCTTGAACTGACGCACGTGCTGGCCGGACCCGTCGCGGGCCGCGTGCTGGCCGCGCACGGTGCGAACGTGCTGCACGTCGGTGCCGCACACCTGCCGCGCATTCCGGTGCTGACCATGGACACCGGCCAGGGCAAGCGCTCCGCGTTCATCGCGCTCGACACCGAAGGCGGCCGCGCGAAGCTGAAGAAGCTCATCGCCCGCGCGGACGTCCTGCTCCAGACCTTCCGCCCCGGTGCCCTGGCCCGAATCGGCTTCGGCCCGGAACAACTGGCCGAATTGCGCCCCGGCCTCGTGGTGGCCGACGTGTCGGCCTACGGCTGGACCGGCCCGTGGGCCCGCCGCCGCGGCTTCGACAGCCTCGTGCAGATGTCGTCCGGCATCGCCGAGGAGTACGCCACCGACGCTCCCGCGCCGCTGCCCGCGCAAGCACTCGACCACGCGACCGGCTGGCTGACCGCCGCCGCCATCATGACAGCACTCCGCCGCACAGTCACCGACGGCGGCACCTGGCACGCCCGCCTCTCCCTGGCCGGCACCGGACGGTGGCTGGATTCCTTGGGCCGCAAGGACCCGGAACCGTCCGAAGTGGACTACGCGGACGTCATGGAGACCGTCGACAGCGACTTCGGCCGGATGACCCGCGTGCGGATGGCCGGAGAGCTGCCCGGCTCGCCGCCGCACTGGGACCACCCGTCGCACCGCCCGGGCGCGGACACCCCGGTGTGGTCGCCGGTCGTGCCGCAGCCGGTTTCGTAGGCGTCTCCCGGCACTTCGTGGGCGGCCGCCCCGGTTGCGTGGCTACCGCTGTGCGCCGGTTTCGCGGATGCCGCCAGCCGGGGACGTCCCGCGCGTCAGTTTCGCGTGCGCACCTCCAGTTCCGTCGTGACAGTTCAGGGTCGTGCTCGGTGAGGGCCAAGCCGGTCTCGTGGGTGCCGTCAGTTCGCGACGTTCCGCGCGTCAGTCTCGCGTGGACGCCGCCGTCCGTGGCGACTGTCAGCGTCGCGCTCGGCTAGGCCCAAGCGGGTCTCGTGGATGCCGCCAGCCCAGGCGTGCCGCGCGTCAGTCGCGTGCGGGCGTTGCCAGTCCC
Organism: Streptomyces sp. AA4; assembly: GCF_000158875.1. Taxonomy (NCBI): domain Bacteria; kingdom Bacillati; phylum Actinomycetota; class Actinomycetes; order Kitasatosporales; family Streptomycetaceae; genus Streptomyces; species Streptomyces sp. AA4. The sequence goes on from NZ_GG657746.1 coordinate 2,325,349, forward strand.
GTGGGCACAGTGCGCTTTGTGAGCGCCGTGGTCCGTGAGTCCAGAGCCGGTCTCGTGGGTGCCGTCAGTCCGAGACGCGCCGCGCGCCGGTCTCGCGTGAGCACTGCCATGACCACGGGCAGCTTCGTGAGCGCCCCAGTTCATGAGCCCGGCACCGGTTTCGTCGGGTGCCGCCAGTCCGCCAAGTGCTGCGCCGGTTCTCCAAGCAGGAATCTCGTGGACCCCGCCAACGGCGCGAGTGCCGAGTAGGCACGGCCACGCCGATGAGTCCCATGCGCGTCCGTCGGTGGACGCCGCGCCGGATCGTCGGCACGTCCGATGAGCACTTGGTCTCACAAACCAACGCCACCAGCCCCAAACGCCGGTCAACGCCGCTCCGCCCCACGGCTAAATCGGCATAAGACCTCCCGCAACCCGCTTGTCCGGATAAGCCGCCAACCCGCCCACCGCGACCAGCTCAACCGGTCCTGCGCCACTGCCCGCGGCAGCCTGCTGTTGTGCCCGCGCGAGCACCGTCGTCCCGGCAGTCGTCGGCGGCAACGAACTGACCTTCCGCTCGCCGAACCTCTTGGTGATCCGCTGACTGCCGACGAGGCAGAGCCAGAGTGTCAGCCCGACCTCGGCGAAGACGAGCACCACCAGGACGTTCAGGTGAGACCGGCCGACGTCGTAGACCACCCGGGCCACCCCGGCCGCCAGCAAGACCACGGCGACCGCGGTCAGCGTGTACCCGAGGCCTGTCAACGGCCTGCGCCTGCTGACCAGTTGCCGCTGGACCAGATCGGTTTCGAGCGCCCGGATCGCGGGCTTGAGCGCCGAGGAACGCGCGATCCACGAGGCGAGCCGTCCGCGACCGGCCGCCTGGTGCACGGCTTGCTCCAGCGGCGGCGACGGGGGCGGTGACGCAGGCGGCGGCTCGGTGGCGAGGACCTCGCCCATCGACCCGACCTGCAGCTGTCCGCGCGCGAGCAGCGCCGCGATCGCGGTCTCGACCACTCGTGGCCGCCCGTCCGCCAAGTACGCGACGTCGTACGCGTCGCGCGGCATGGCGGCCGACTCCGGCACGGACGCCTGCTTCGCCAGCTTGTCCTTGCCAGCGGCCAAAATGCTCACCAGGCCCGCGGCCAGGGCCACGTAGACCAGCACCATCGGGCTCACCGCGGCCCAGAATCCGTTCACGACAGATTCCCTCCCTCCCTGGCCCGGCAGAGATCGGATAACCCCGCCGTAACCAGACATGTCGCCAGCGTAGTCAGCACCACCGACAAAAACGGGAAGGCCTCAGCGCCGGAACCATCTGCGCCGAGGTTTGGGCAGGTCACCGCGGGCGATGAGCCACTGCGCGAACGCGTCGGCGTACTCGCGCGCCCGAATCGAAGTCGTCTTCGGCCGCTCCGCCGCGAACGTGTCGAACAACGGCCGATACCGCGAGCCCAGCGTCTCCGGAAGGTCCGGTCGCAGGTACGCCACAAGCCGTCGTCGCTTGGCGAGCAGGACGTCTGCCTCGATGCGCAATCGCGAGGCGTCGAAGCCGGACGGCGGCTCGGTTCCGGTCAACAGGCTGTCCAGCAACGCGGCCTGCCGAGCCGCCAGTTCTTCCCTGCTCACGGCGTTACCGCGGTCCGCAGCGCGACCAGTTCGGCAGCGAGTTCGGAATCGGTGGGGTAGTCGTCGTCGCGTTCCAGCAGAACGCCCGGCGGATCAGTGCGGCGGCGCAGTTCGGCCAGCAGATCCAGCACCTCCGGCAGCACCGGATGCGCGTGTGTGTCGTGGTAAACGCCGTCTCGCTCGACACCGCCCGCCATGTGCACATACGCGAGCCGTTCCCACGGAATCCCGTCCAGGAACGCGACCGGATCGGTGCCCACGTTGCGCGCGTTCGCGTACAGGTTCGCGACGTCGATGATCAGCAGGCAGCCGGTCCGTTCGGTCAGCTCGGTGAGGAATTGTTCTTCAGTCAGCTCGTTTTCCGGCCATTCCAGCAGCGCGGCGATGTTCTCCAGCGCCAACGGCACGTCCACAATGGACTGTGCGAGCCGGACGTTGTCCACGAGCACGTCCAGCGCCTCGCGCGTGCGCGGCAACGGCATCAGATGCCCGGAATCGAGCCCGCCCGCGCGCACGAAACACACGTGGTCGCTGGCCAGCGGCGCGTCGAGGGTCCTCGCCAGTTCGGCCAGGTGCTCCACGCGCGCGGTGTCCAGCGGCTCGGCTCCGCCCAGCGACAGCGACACCGCGTGCGGCAGCACCGGCATCCCGCGATCTTTCAGCGCCAGCAGGCTTTCCGGGAGATGCGGGGCGTGCAGGTTCTCCGCGACCACCTCGACCCAGTCGACGCCCGGCAGCCGCGCGATCGACAGGTCCAGTTCCGGTCGCCAGCCGATGCCGATTCCCAGCCGGTCAGCCACCGCAGCCACCTCCGCCTCCACATCCGCCGCCACCGCCGCACGACGATCCGCCGCCGGACGACGTTCCCGCGCCGCTCTGCAACGCCAAGCTTGTCGCATGGTCCGGGTACTGGGCGAAGCCGCCCAGCGCGACCAGCGAAGCCGCACCGACCAACAGCGCGCCGGACTGTATCCGCTGCGCCGCCGGGTCTGTCCGCACCGCGGCGACCATCGCGCGCCCAGCCTTGGTCGGGTGGACTTTTGGCCGCTTCCGGCTGAGCATCGCCAGCACCGCGAGAATCGCGGTGACTGTCAGCAGCACGTTCAGGCCCGCGGTCGGCCGGTGGAGCGCGGAGCCGTTCATCGAGCGCACCAGACCGACCACGAACAGGATCGCGTAGACCGCGCTCACCCCCGCCGCGAAGCGGGCGGACGCGACCGTGACCAGACCGCGCTGGCGCAGTTCGTCCCCGATGCTCCGCACCGGCGCGGCGACCGCTTCCGCCGTGCGCAGCGTCGCCGCCGCGTGGCGTCGCTTCCGCACAGCCGCGTAAACCGCCTGCTCAACTGGCCCTGTGGGCGCTCCGGAAACAGCGGTGAGCTGGCCCCGGGTGTCGACTCGCAGCAGTCCGCGCTCCAGCAGTGCGGCAATTGCCGTGTCGACCGTCCGGTGGGGGCCGCCCGCGAGGAAGGCGAGCTGGTAGACGTCGAGCGGCCGGCGCACGTCCGCGGCCGCCCTCGGCCCGATCCGCGGCCAGACGAGCTGCACCGCCAGTGTCAAGGCCAGCGCGGACCCGTAGATCGCCAGGAACTGCGGGCCTGAGATTCCCCACGGCTCGTGCACGGCGTCTCCCTCCTCAAGCGCGGGTCATCCGCCGCAGCCGCCCCCGCCGCCGCACGAAGACCCGCTGCTGCACGAGGAACCACTGCTGCACGACGACCCGCCGCTCGAACCGCCGCCCCCGGCCCACGTGCTGCCGCTTCCGCTGATCAGGGCGGTACTCATCTCCTCGTCCGGGTACAGCGCGATTCCGCCGAGCGCGACCACCGCCGCCGCACCGACAAGCAACGCGCCCTTGCCGTTTCCGCTCGTCTCAGCGAACTCCTGAGGCCGTTCCTCGGCGGCTTTCGCTTCTTCGCGGGCGCGCACCACGATCGCGTGGCCCGCGTCGGTCGCCCGGGACGTCTTCGAGCCCTTGCGCACCGAATAAGCGATCAACGTCAGGGTCCCGGCCACGAAAAGCAGTCCGATGAGCCCGCCGATCGGCCGCCCCAGCTGCGCTCCGTTGACCGCGCGGACGATGCCGATCAGCAGCAGCGCCGCGTACGCGACCACGATGCCGACGCGGAAGCCGTCCAGGCCGTCGCCGGCGGTGAGCAGCCCGCGCCGTTCGAGGTCCTGGCGGATCTTTTCCACTTCCGGCCGGACCACCGGCGATTTGCGCACCATGGCCACGGTCGCCGAACCGCCCTGAGCAGCGTCGTGCACCGCGCGTTCCAGCCTCTTGCCAGACGGCCGCTTGCCGATCGCGCTCAGCTTGCCCTTGCTGCTCACCCGCAGCAGTTCCTGTTCCAGCAACGTCGCGATCGCGGTGTCGACCGTGCGGTCCGAGCCGCCGGCCAAATAGGCGAGCTGGTAGACGTCCGGCTGCAGCGGCGGTTCGACGGTGGCGGGCGCGTTCCGCCGCCGGGACCGCGCGATCGGCGGCCAGCTCAGCTGCACCAGCAGCACGACGGCCAGCGCGAGGCCGAAGATCAGCAGGAATTGCGGGCCCGAAATGCCCCACGGTTCGTCCACGGCTTCCCCCTCTTTCCAGCGTTGCCCGAACTTTAACCGGCTGCTCGCCGGAGGCTGTCGGCAGAACTGACGCACTCGATGCCCGGTTCGTTCCCGGTTCAGCTGTTCCCGCCGCCGCAGCCACCCCCGCCGCATCCGCCGCCGCACCCGGATCCGCAGCCCGCTCCACCGCCGCAGCCGGATCCGCACCCCGCCCCGGCGGCCCAATACCCCGCAGCTCCGCCCGCGGAGCCCGCGATGGCCGCTCGCGCCTGCCGGGTCGCTGGGAGCCCGCGAAGCAGCGCGACCCGCAGTTCGCGATCCGGATGGTTCGACAGCCCGCCGACCGCGACGTTCCCGGTCAGGCCGCTGATCAGGCTCTGGTCCGGCCACGCCGCTTCGGCCGCCGCGCGTCCGGCGTCGGTCGGCCGGATCCGCCGGGCAGCCCGACGACGGGACAGCGCGGTGAACCCGAACCACGCGGGCAGCAGAACCGAAATCAGCACATAGCCGTTCAGCCCGCCGACGCCCGCCGCCACGCCCGCCGCCGTCAGCACTGCTTCCCCGATCGCGGTCCACTTCCAGGCCGCCTGCAGCGCCTGGCGGTCAACGAGCAGGCCGCGTTTGGTGAGGTCATCGATCATCTCGCGGACCGTCTCGCCGCCGACGAGACCGCGCAACACCGTCGCGATCCCGACTCCCGTACCGGTCAGCTCGGCGGCTTCCCGGCTCAGCGCGTCCGACGGTTCGGTCGGCGTGCGGTACAGCCTTCCCGTTGAGTCCGCGCGGAGCTGTTCCCGCTCCAGCATCGACGCGACTGTCGTTTCGGCGACGCGGATCGGTCCGTTGGTCAGCAGCGCGACCTGCGCCGCGGACGTGAGCCGGGTTTCGGGATGCCTGCCGCGGTGCAGCCGGGCGGCGGTCCGCCGTCCGGGCCACCAGCAGACCAGCGCCAGCACCAGGATCAACGCGGCCGGCATCGCGCGTTCGATCGTCCAGTCCATCGCGGTCCCCTCCGGATGAACAGTCCACGCTACCCGCCCGGCCGGGGTTGCCGCCGGACGGAAAACCGCCCTCCCCGGCGCGGGAAGGGCGGTTTCGGGGAACCGGGCGTCAGTCGCCGGATTCCGGGACGAGCTTCAGGGAAATCGAGTTGATGCAGTACCGCTGGTCGGTCGGGGTCGCGTAGCCCTCGCCCTCGAACACGTGCCCGAGGTGGCTGTGGCACGAGGCGCACAGCACCTCGATGCGCCGCATGCCCATGGTGCGGTCCTCGCGCAGCAGCACCGCGTCGGAGTCCGCCGGGTCGTAGAACGACGGCCAGCCGCAGTGGCTTTCGAACTTCGTGTCGCTGCGGAACAGCTCCGCGCCGCAAGCCCGGCACTCGTACACGCCGGTGGTCTTGGTGTCGGTGTACTCGCCGGTGAACGGCCGTTCGGTGCCGGCTTGCCGGAGCACCGCGTACTCCTCGGGGGCAAGCTGCTCCCGCCATTCCTGGTCGGACTTCACCACGCGCGGAGTGGTGCCGACGACGGGTTTCATACCTTTCACCCTTCCCACGTTACCTGGAGAGAAAAGCGACCGTGTGCAGCGCGATGTCCCAGGCGGTGACCAGCAGCCCGAGCACGATCAGCACCACGACCAGCGCGGACACCCAGTAGCGGAGCCCGCCGGTGCGGTTGCTGGACTCGGCGAAGTCGGCGACCTGGTCCAGGCACGCCTCGACGGTGAAAGTCGGCCCGGTGCGCTCCATCCGGTCGAGATGGGCGGCGAACGCACGGGCCTCCGGGTCGTACGGATCCAGCCCGACCAGATCCTCGTGGAACCGAGGATTCCAGCCCGGCGGCAGAGCTCCGTTCTCGGCCATGCCTCAACGGTAGGCTATTCGCCCCGCCGGACCCACCTCTGCGGCGAGTGTCACTGCGCGGGCGCGCCAGTCTCGACACGGGGATCGCTGTTGATCATCAACGTTCCGTCTGGCCCGGCGACGACCTGCACGACCTTCAGGGTCTGCGCGCCGCTATTGGAAAAGAGGGTGATTTGGACGTCGGCGGAACCGTCCGGGTTGTTCTGGCGCTTGTAAACGTTCGCGTTCCGGAAGGAAGCTGGCTTGTTCTCCTTCCAGTACGCGGCGAACGCGGTCTGGTCGCCGAACGCTGCCTGCGCCGCAGGGGTCAACATCGCCCAGGTACTGGGCGACCCAGCGTCACCGTAGAACGCGACGACTTGGTCGCCTGCGGGCCGCCACTGCACCGTTCCGCTGGACTTGACCGGAGGTGCCGACGAACTCGGCGTGTTCGACGGAGTAGCGGGCGCGGAGGAACTCGACGCCGGCGGCTGCGCGTTCGACGAACCGCCGCTCTTGCCCTGGCTGCTGCTCAAAACCAAGAACACCACCAACGCCACCGCGACCACTGCCGCGGCCCCGCCGGCGAGGAACGCGATCTTCTTCTTCCGTGCCGCAGCAGGCGAAACCCGATCTCCCGACCCAGCACCGGAGTAGTTCGGCGCAGCAGCGGTAGGCGTCGGTCGCACCGCGGGTTGCGGACGCGGCGGAGTGTTCGCCGGGGGAGCAGGACGCGAAGGCGCGCCCATCGGCATGAACGACGCAGTCGGCGTCCGCGGCGGGTTCGACGGGGCCTTCGGCGCGGCAGCGGCAGCCGCCGCCGGAGCAGCCGTACGCGCCCACGGCGGACGGGATCCGTTGCTTCCCGGACCGCGGCCCGACAGCAACTGCTGCGGCGCGGCCGGTTCCCCGGTCGCGAGCGCCGCCAGCCGTTCCCGGGCCTCGGCCATGCTCGGCCGCTCGGAAGCTTCGCTGCGCAGCAGGCTCATCAGCAACGCGGTCGCCGGACCGGCCTGCGTCGGCGGGTTGACCTGGCCGTTCGCCGCCGCGTAGAGCAGCGCGAGCTGGTTCGTGGTGTTGCCGTACGGGGTCTGACCCTCGATCGCCTGGTACAGCGTCGCGCCGAGGGCAAAGACGTCCGAGCTGGGCACCGGGTCGGCGCCGCGGGCCAGTTCGGGGGCGAGGTACGCCGGGGTGCCGCCGATGAGGCCGGTCTGGGTGAGCGTCATGTCGCCGGCCGCGCGGGAGATGCCGAAGTCGGTGATCTTCGCGGTGCCGGTTTCGTCGATGAGGATGTTGCCGGGCTTGACGTCGCGGTGCACGATCCCGGCGCGGTGCGCGGCCACGAGAGCCGCGGCGACCTGCTCGCCGATCCGCGCGACCTGGCCGACCGGCAGCGTGCCCTGTTCGGCCAGCACCGCGGACAGGCTCGGGCCGTTGAGGTACTCCATCACGAGGCACGGGTCGCCGCCGTGCTCGGCGACGTCGAACACGACGATCGCGTTGGGGTGCTGGAAGCGGGCGGCGTTCTTCGCCTCGCGCATGGCGCGCTGGCGCATGTTGTCGCGTTCGGCCTCGGAGACGCCCGGCTGCGGCAGGATCTGCTTGATCGCCACGGACCGTTCCAGGCGCACGTCCACGGCACGCCACACCACGCCCATGGCACCGCTACCAATGTGCTCGACGAGGCGGTAGTGCCCCGCGATCAGCTGCCCGGTGTCGATGACGCCCGCTCCTGACGAAAGTCCCGTGATCGTGGTCGTGCGCAGCGCGGATACCCCTCGCGCACCCGAACGAGTGTAGCGGTCGGAAGTACCTGCCCGCCGTCAGCCAGCCGGTGCCGACGGCACGGGCGCCTCCGGTTCAGCGGCGGGGACGCGCTTCCGCAGCACCCGCACCAATCCTGCCGCGCCGAGCGCCGCGAAGACGGCGTAGCAAGCCAGCAATGCGGGCGGCGTGTCGCCGGTCAGCGCGTCCGCGAAAACGACCACCGCGACGGTCCCGGGGACGCTCCCGAGCGCGGTCCCGGCAAGGTACGGAAGGAGTTTCACGGACGAAACGCCGCACAGGTAGTTCATCGCCGAAAACGGGACGACCGGGATCAACCGCAGCGACGTGATCGCGAGCACGCCGCCGTCGGAGAGCCGGTCGTTGACGGCCCGCACCGGCGCCCGGTGGAGATGGCGCAGGATCAGGTCGCGGCCGAGCAGCCGGGCCAGCCCGTACGCCAGCGCGGCGGCGATCGTGGTGGCCGCCAAGGCGATGAACACCCCCGCGACGCTGCCGACGAGCAACCCGGCGGCCAGGTTGAACACCGTGCGCGGGATGGGCGCGACGGTGAACAGCGAGTAAGCCACGAGGAGCACCAGCGGAGTCATCGATCCGGTCGCCGCGGCCCAGGTGCGCAGCTGCGCCGGTCCGGGGATCGGCAGCCACAGCGCGGCGGCGCCGAGAAGGGCCAACACGGCCAGGGCGACGATCAGCTTGGTTCTCCCGGACACCCCGCCACGGTACGGCACTCGCGGCTACGGTGGCCGCATGGCCAAACACGGCGATCCGGTCGAGTACCAGGTGGGGGAGCGCACTGTCCGGGTGTCGAGCCCCGACAAGGTCTATTTCCCCGAACGCGGCATCACGAAGCGGCAGGTGGTCGAGTACTACCTCGCCGTGGCCGATCCGTTGCTGCGGGCGATCGGCGAACGGCCGACCACCTTGAAACGCTACGTCGACGGCGTCACCGGCGACTGGTTCTACGCCAAGCGCGTGCCCAAGGGCGCGCCGGACTGGCTTGAGACCGCGCGGATCGCCTTCCCGTCCGGCCGGACGGCCGACGAGGTCTGCCCGACCGAGCCCGCGGTGTTCGCCTGGGCCGCCAACCTCGGCACCTTCGACTTCCACCCGTGGCCGGTCCGCCGCCCCGACGTGGACCACCCGGACGAACTGCGGATCGACGTCGACCCGCCGGAACGCGCCGGGTTCGCCGACGCGGTCGAGGTCGCCGGCGTCGTCCGCGAGGTGCTCGCCGACGCCGGGCTCACCGGCTATCCGAAGACCTCCGGCGGCCGCGGCGTGCACGTCCTCGTGCGGATCCGCCCGGAATGGGACTTCATCGCGGTGCGGCACGCGGTGATCGCGCTCGGCCGCGAGGTCGAACGGCGGATCCCGGACAAGGCGACGGTCTCCTGGTGGAAGGAGGAACGCGGCGGCCGCGTCTTCCTCGACTACAACCAGGCGGCCCGGGACCGGACGGTCGCCTCCTCGTGGTCGGTCCGCGGCACCCCGCGCGCGACCGTGTCGACCCCGCTGACCTGGGACTTGCTCGCCGACGTCGACCCGGACGACTTCGATGTCCTGACCGTCCCCGGCTTCCTCGCCGAACACGGCGACCTGCACGCGCCGATGGACGAGAAGGCGTTCGGCCTGGAGACCCTGCTGGAGTGGTACGAGCGCGACGACCGGGACCTCGGCGGTGCGGAACTGCCCTACCCGCCCGATTACCCGAAAATGCCCGGCGAACCGAAGCGGGTGCAACCCAGCAAGGCCCGTCCGACCAGGCGTGATCGTCCGATTGCCGGGCGTGATCACTCTGGGTGATCAACATCGCGGCGAATTTCCGGCAAGTTTCCGCAGGTCGCGCTGAGTTTTTCGCGGTCGACTACCCTGGAGCGTGCCGCTGGTTGGTAACGCGCCGAGGTCGAGGTGCGACTATTGCCGGACCGGAGGGGAGCCGGGACCGGAGGAGGGAGACGTCGTGGACGACCTGATCGCGTTCCTCGCCGCGCGCGTCGGACAGCGGCAGGCGCTGATCATGCAGGCGGTGCAGAAGGGCAAGGCCGGCGAGCCGCTGACCCGCGGCGAGGCCAAGGTCGGGCTGGAGGAGCGGGTCCGTTCCCTCGGCGACCTCGAACTCGACGTGGTCAACCAGATGATCAACGAGATCGAGGCGACGCGGCGGATCATGCTCGCGCATCGGACTACGGTGTCGGAGAAGGTGCCCGGGTTTCCGTTGTACGGCAGCGAGTATTGGTGTGAGACGTGCCATGTGCCCGCCGACGAGGCTGGGTCGAATTGGTGTTTGACGTTGCGGTTGCTGGCGTTGCCGTACGCGGATCATCCGGATTACAGCGAGCGGTGGAGGCCGTAGGGGGTCGGCTCGTCGCCTGGCGGCGACATCGCGCCCGGGTGGTGAGGCTGGGCACCCCGATTTTTGATTGTGACTACGGCGCTGGGGTGCTTGTCAAGGCGGGAAA
>NZ_GG657746.1:2335708-2358464 GCF_000158875.1 Streptomyces sp. AA4
TATATATATATATATATATATATATATATATATATATATACATATATATATATATATATATATATATAGATATATATATATATATATACATATATATATATATATATATATATATATATATATATATATATATATATATATATATATATATAAACCCAGCGCCGTGTTTTCGGCTGTGTATCGGGGGCGGGGGAGTGTGGGTGCCTCGATGGTTTGGTGCATTGGCTGCGGGTGGGTGGTGGTGGGGCTTGCGCCCCAATGCCACATTGGGTGCGTCAGATGCGCCGAATGCCGCATTGGGTGCATCGCGCTGGCGAGCCGGGGCTCTTGCGGGAGGCTCTGTCCGTGAGGGGAACCCTGAGGGACTCAGAGTCCGTGAAGGTGGCCCTCACGGACGTCGGGGCGGGAATTCGGGCTTCGCGGGCGGCGTTGGCCTGAGCGTGGACGTACCGATTTCCGTGCTGGACCGGTCGCCCGTGCGGCGAGGGCGGGGGACCGCGCAGGCGATCCGGGACACTGTCGCGTTCGCGCGTGACATCGAAGCGCTCGGCTACCACCGGTTCTGGGTTTCCGAACATCACGGCGTGCCTGGCGTCGCGGGGTCGTCGCCTGCGGTGCTCGCGTCGGCCGTCGCGTCCGCGACCTCGCGTATCCGGGTCGGGTCCGGCGGCGTGATGTTGCCCAATCACCGGCCGCTCGTGGTCGCTGAGCAGTTCGGGATTCTGGAGTCCTTGTTCCCGGGGCGGATCGATCTCGGGATCGGGCGGTCGGTCGGCTTCATCGAGCCGGTGCGGCGGGCGCTCGGACAGGGCAAGGACGCGGCCGACGCCTTCGACAGCCAGGTTCGCGAGCTTCTCGCGTTCTTCCGGGGCGAGCACGACGGCGTCCACGCGATCCCGGCCGAAGGGTTGTCGGTGCCGGTGTTTCTGCTCGCGACCGGCGCGGGCGCGGATCTCGCTGCTGGGCTGGGGTTGCCGCTCGTGATCGCTCCGGCGCACGGCCGGCGGGCGATGGTGGAAGCGATTTCCCGCTACCGCGACACGTTCCGGTCCGATGTGGACGATCCCTATGTCGTCGTGTCGACAGCGGTCGCGGTGGCGGACACCGCGGAGGAAGCTCGGCGGCTGCTGGTGCCCGAGGCTTGGTCCACTGTGTACTCGCGCAGTCATGGCGTGTTCCCGCCGCTTTCGCCTGCGGACGAGATTTTGGCGCTGCCGATGACCGACCGGGAGCGTCGCCGGTTGGACGACACTCTGGCTGGGCAAATCAGCGGCACTCCGGACGAGGTCGGCGCACGCCTCGCGGACCTCGTCGCTTCGACTGGGGCGGACGAGCTGCTCATCAGCACCAGCACTTTCGACCCGGCCGCGCGCGTCGAATCGTTTGCCGCGCTTGCCGAATTGACTGCGGCGGAACAGCTGGCGGTCTAACCTAGGAGGAGCGGCAGCTTTTCCGCCAGCGGACCCAGCGCCGTCTTCTCCTCGTCGGTCGCGGCTCGGCGGCCGGTCGCTACCAGGAGCGCGCTCTGGTCGTCGAGCGACGACGGCAGCGGCGAACCCAGCACGGTCTCCACCGTCCGCCGGGTCGCGGCCAGGCATTCCGCGTCTGGACCGTCCACTTCGGACAGATGCCTGACCAGGTCAAGGTGATGCAACGTGGCTTCCACGACGTAGGTCTCGAAATAGTCCGCGACCGTCATTACGTAGTCGCGCGTTTCGACCTTCGCCGCCGGGTCCGCGAGCGCCGCGGCGCGTCCGGCGGCCTGGGCCAGGTCGTCGAAGTGGTGCGCAAGCCAGGCCGTGGAGCCGTAGCTGAGCGCCGCGCGGCGGGTGAACAGGCCCTCGTCGTTCATGCCGGTCGGCAGCTCCGTGCCGAGTTCCCAGTATTGGGCGGCGGTGTGCGTCGGCTCCCCTTCGGCGGGAGTCGCGAGCGTGATCAGGACGTCCTGCGCGTCGATGACCAGGTGGAACACCAGATCCTGCACCAGCCAGCCGGTACAGCCCGACGGGGCCAGCCACTGCCCGCCTTCCAGCGATTTGACGGCGTTCTGAATTCCGTTCCAGGAGCGGAAGAAGAGGTCCACGACGGCACCTTAGCGATCACGAACCCGCGCGGCATCCGGTTTACAGCCGCAGCAACAATTCAGTGAGCAAGCGCTGAGCCGGGTCGGTCAGGTCGATGCCGGACACTTCCGATGCCCGCCGCACGCGGTAGCGCACGGTGTTCGGGTGGATGTTCAGCGAGCGGGCGGCCGTGCGGACGTCGCCGAAAGCGTTCAGATACGCCAGCACCGCGGGGATCAGGATGTTGCCGTGATCGGCGTCGTGGGCGCGCAGGTCGGCGAGCCGCGGATCGCGCAATCGGGGCTGATCTCCCAGGTAGGCCAACACTTCCGACAACAGCACATCGGCTCGCACGTCGGCCAGCGACGCGACGTCGGACGGCCAATGCCCGCGCGTCATCGCCATCAGCACCCGGTCGGCATCGCCGCGCGACAACGCTGCGTCGGACAGGCTCGGCACAATCCCGCCGAGCGCGGCGCGGACCGGTGCGTCGAGGTGTTTCCGTGCCGCACCAACGATTTCCTTCGCCAGTGCCAGCACCGCGGCATCCGAATGTTCCGGCAGATCCGGCAGCAACGCGTAGACCCGTCCGCCGAGCACGCTCACGAGCGCGGTTCGCCGATAGGCCGCGGTGTGCACGGCGATCAGGTGCACCAATTCGGCCCGGCGCAGCAACCGGTCCGACGCGGCGGTCGACTGCTGCCGAGAGAGCGTGAACGCCAAAACCTGTGCTGGACGTGCTGGATCGGCGCCGATGTCGTCCGCGACGGACTCGGCGTCCACGCGTCCTTCCAGCAAACCGGCCAGCAAGTCCTCGCGCAGCCGGAGTTGCGGATCGGGCAGGGTTCGGGCGCGGATCAGTTGCGGGGCAAGCGTCCTGCTCGCGCCGAGCAGCGCCACCTCGGCTTGTTCGGTCAGCGGCTGCGCGCCTTCCTGCACCCAGATCGTGCCGAGCGGCTGCGAGCCAGCGTGGATTCCGGCAGCGATGCGGCGGCGAATTCCCAACTCTGGGCGTTCGTCCACACGCACGATTCCTTCACCGGCCCGCAATCGTTGGTAGACGCCCCATTCGCGGAGGATCGCGAGGTATCGTTCCGGCCCTTCGCGGCCCAGGATCGACAGCCGTCGCAGTTCGTCGACCTCGTCTCCGGCTCGTGAGTACGCCAGCACGCGGCTCGCGGTGTCCTCGATGCTGACCAAGCCGCCGGTGAGCGTCGCGACCGTCTGGGCCAGGGCGAACAGGTCGCCAAGCACCTCGCCGGTTTCCGCTTCGCCGCCTGCCCGGGCCGCGTCGACCACGCCGCGCGCCAGCGCCTCGACCTGCTCCCACCGTGCCTCCGCGCCGACGGTGAGCAGCGCGACGCCAGCGTCCGCCGCGACGTCCGTGCCGCCTTCGCCCTTCACCGCCACCGCGGCCGCTCCTGCGCGCCCGGCCGCCCGGATCGCCGCGGCCGCCGACCGGCCCCGCGCGCCGATCACCAGGACCAGGTCGCCGGGGTGCGTATCGGGCGGGTCCTCGGGGTCGAGGATCACCACGTCCTGCACCGGAACGCCCAGGCCGCGCGGTGCGACGAGCACCCGTACGAGCGGTTCGCCGAGCGTCGCGAGCACGTGCCGCAGCGAGGCGCCGGCGAACGGTTCGGCGGTCGTCATCGCGTAGGCCGATCGGACAAAACCATATGGGCGATTCTAGCCGCTCGAACAAACCCCTGAACGTCTCGCGGCGTTATCTTTCGGGCAACCGACGAGTAAGCCAACGAGGGAGCCGCCGTGGACGCCGTGACCCAGACCCCCGCCCCGAAGAACGAGCCGGTGCTGACGTACGCGCCGGGCAGCGCCGAGCGCGCCGAGCTGGAGGGTGCGCTGAAGAAACTGGGTCAGGCCGGTCCCGTCGACCTGACGGTCACCGTCGGCGGCGAACAGCGCGCCGGCGGCGGCGAGAAGATCGACGTTGTCCAGCCGCACAACCACAGCCACGTTCTCGGCACCATCCAGAGCGCCACGCAGCAGGACGCGACTGACGCGATCGCTGCCGCCGCGAAGGCTGCTCCGGAGTGGCGCGCGCTGTCTTACGACGACCGCGCGGCGATCCTGCTGCGCGCTGCCGACCTGCTGAGCGGCCCGTGGCGCGCGACGTTGAACGCGGCGACCATGCTCGGCCAGTCGAAGACCGCGACGCAGGCTGAGATCGACTCCGCGTGCGAGCTCGCCGACTTCTGGCGCTTCAACGTCGCGTTCGGCCGCAGCATCCTCGACCAGCAGCCGGTCAGCTCGCCGGGCGTGTGGAACCGGATGGAGCACCGTCCGCTCGAGGGCTTCGTGTACGCGATCACGCCCTTCAACTTCACCGCCATCGCCGGCAACCTGCCCACCGCGCCCGCCCTGATGGGCAACACCGTGCTGTGGAAGCCGTCGCCGACGCAGAGCTTCGCCGCGCACCTGACCATGCGGCTGCTCGAAGAGGCCGGCATGCCGCCGGGCGTGATCAACCTGCTGCCGGGCGACGGCAAGGCCGTCTCCGAGGTCGCGCTGACGCACCGCGACCTGGCGGGCATCCACTTCACCGGCTCCACCGCGACCTTCCAGCACCTGTGGGGCACTGTCGGCGCGAACATCGCTGGCTACCGCAGCTACCCGCGTCTCGTCGGCGAGACCGGCGGCAAGGACTTCGTGCTCGCGCACTCGTCGGCCGACATTGACGTGCTTCGCACCGCGCTTGTCCGCGGTGCCTTCGAGTACCAGGGCCAGAAGTGCTCTGCCGCTTCGCGTGCGTACGTGCCGCGCAGCGTCTGGGAGCAGCTGAAGGACGGCCTTGCGTCCGAGACCGCCGCGCTCAGCTACGGCGACGTCACCGACCTGTCGCACTTCGGTGGTGCGGTGATCGACCGTCGTGCCTTCGACAAGCACGCCTCGCTTTTCGAGCGCGTTAAGAACGACAGCGAGGTCGAGATCCTCGTCGGTGGCACCGCGGACGACAGCGTTGGCTACTTCGTACAGCCGACCGTCCTCGTGTCGACGAACCCGAAGCACGAGATCTTCAGCACCGAGTACTTCGGCCCGATCCTGTCGGTGTACGTGTACGAAGACGCTGAGTTCGACTCCGTGCTGCAGCTGGTCGACGAGACCGCTTCGTACGCCCTGACCGGTGCCGTCATCGCGAACGACCGCGCGGCCGTCGCGAAGGCTTCGCAGGCGCTGCGGTTCGCCGCGGGCAACTTCTACGTCAACGACAAGCCGACCGGCGCCGTCGTCGGCCAGCAGCCGTTCGGCGGGGCGCGCGCCTCCGGCACGAACGACAAGGCCGGTTCGGTCTTCAACCTGCTCCGCTGGACGAGCCCCCGCTCGATCAAGGAGACGTTCGTGCCGCCGACCTCCGTGCGCTACCCGCACCAGGGCTGAGAAGGAGACACCGCCATGCTGCGTGCCCCGTTGCTCGCCGCCGCTCGTTCGCAGCGGATGCGTGCGCTGATCGAAGCGGTACCGGTCACCCGGTCCGTAGTGCGCCGGTTCGTGTCCGGCTCGGCTACCGCCGACGCCGTGCGCGCCGCACGGGAACTGGCCGCCGACGGCCGGAAGATCACCATCGACCACCTCGGCGAAGACACCACCGACGCCGCACAGGCCACCGCCACCGTGCAGGCGTACGAGGAGTTGCTGACGGCGCTGTCCGAACAGGGCCTCGCCAAGGGCGCGGACGTCTCGGTGAAGCTGTCCGCGGTCGGGCAGTTCCTGCCGGGCGACGGCGAAGGCGTCGCGCTCGAGAACGCGCGGAAGATCTGCGCGGCGGCCGACGCGGTCGGCGCGACGGTGACGCTCGACATGGAGGACCACACCACCACGGACTCGACGCTCGGCATCCTCCGCGAGCTGCGCGCCGAGTACCCGTGGGTGGGCGCGGTGCTGCAGGCCTACCTGCGCCGCACCGAGCAGGACTGCCGCGAGCTGTCCGGCCCCGGATCGCGCGTGCGGCTGTGCAAGGGCGCTTACGCCGAGCCGGAATCGGTGGCATTCCAGGACAAGGCCGAGGTGGACAAGTCCTACGTGCGCTGCCTGCGCGTGCTGATGGCCGGACAGGGCTACCCGATGGTGGCCTCGCACGACCCGCGGATCATCGCGATCGCGGGCAAGCTCGCGGCGGACGCCGGCCGCACGTCCAGCGACCACGAGTACCAGATGCTGTACGGCATCCGGCCCGAGGAGCAGAAGCGGCTCGCCAGTGAAGGCGAGACGATGCGCGTGTACGTGCCCTGCGGCGACGAGTGGTACGGCTACTTCATGCGACGGCTGGCCGAGCGGCCGGCGAACCTCGCGTTCTTCCTGCGCGGGCTCGTCACCCGGTCCTGAACGACTGCGAAGGCCCGGCACCCTGGTGGGTGCCGGGCCTTCGTGTTTCCCCGGTTGGTGCGCCTGCGGTGGCTGGCTCAGGCCTGCTCGGCTTCTTGCGCGGCGGCGGCCTTGCGCACCTCGTCCATGTCGACCTCGCGGGCCTGGCGGATGAGGTCTTCCAGCGCGGCTTCGGGAAGCGCGCCGGGCTGGGAGTAGATGAGGGTCTTGTCGCGGATCACGGCGAGCGTCGGGATCGAGCGGATGTTGAACGCGGCGGCGAGCTGCTGCTCGGCTTCGGTGTCCACCTTCGTGAAGGTGATGTCGCTGTGCTTTTCCGAGGCCTTCTCGAACACCGGTGCGAACTGGCGGCACGGGCCGCACCAGCTCGCCCAGAAGTCGATCAGCACGAACTCGTTGTCGGTCACGGTCTGGTCGAAGTTGTCCGCGGTCAGTTCCACTGTGCTCATAGGTCGTCCAACGAACGAACGGGGTGGGGAATTCCCCGCGGCGGGGTAGCGTCCTGGTGAGTGTCCGATGCTTCCTTGGAGGTTGATGTGGCTGACGGGATCTTGGGACGGATCGACGAGCTGATCGCGGAGGAGAAAGAACTGCGCGACCGGGCGATCGGGGTCGGGCTGTCCTCGGACGACCGCGAGCGGTTGCGCCGGGCCGAAGAGGAGCTCGACCAGTGCTGGGACCTGCTGCGGCAGCGCCGGGCCCGGGTCGAGTTCGACGACGATCCGGACGAGGCCTCGGTCCGCTCGGTGCGCGAGGTCGAGGGCTACCGGCAGTAGCCGCGCGACGCGAGCAAAGGCTAACTGTTAGCTTTTGGTAATCGGCCAGGTTTTGTGGCTGATAGCATTCGCGGATGACTGAGCCGTCCGGGCGGCGCGAGCGCAAGAAGGCCGCGACCCGCCGGAAGATCGCCGACACCGCGCTCCGGCTGTTTCTCGAGCGCGGGTACGACGAGGTCGGCATCCGGGACATCGCGGCCGAGGCCGACGTCGCCGTGACCACGGTCTTTTCGCATTTCGCCTCGAAGGAGGCGCTGGTCTTCGAGCAGGACTCGAATTTCGAGGAGAGCCTGCGGGGAGCGGTCGAGCGGCGGGCGTCGGAGGAGTCGCTGATCCCGGCGTTGCGGGAGGAGATCCAGGCGCTGGTGCGGCACTGCACCGCGGACAGCGTCGCGCCGGTCTGGCGGATGATCGACGGGTCGCCCGCGCTGCGGGAATACGAGGAATCGATGCGGCTGCGGCACGCGGAGTCGCTGGCCGCGGCGATGGCGGCCGACCCCGGTCTCGGGCGGACGCCGACGGCGTGCCGGGCGATCGCGCGGTTCGTGGTCGACGCGTATTCGGTGGCTCGCGAGGCGGCTGATCCGGAGGCCGCGGTGGACGAGGTCTTCCGGATGATCGAGGCGGCTTGGGCGGCGGCCAGTCCTGCTGTGTCGCGTTAGGACAGTCCTTGCCCGGTCGCGAGTGTGGTTCCGGCTGCGAGTGGCGGAATTCGGTGCGCTGGCGGGGTTTTCGGCACTCCCGGTGAGATCGTCGGTACCGTGTGGGGGAGCGGATTCCGCTGGGTCGAGTGATGCGCTCTCGAACAGGTGTTCGAGATACTGGACGGGTGTTCGAGACGACTTCGGCGGGGCAGCCCCGGTTCCGCCACCTCAGACCTCAGCGGGGATTGCTCGGCCGGCTCAGTCGGCTGGTGCACGGCGGATGGCGGCGCTGCCTCGGCGAGAGGGAACCGTGCGCTGCACCGCGCAGTGGTTGCCAGCCCCTAGGCGGGGCAGAGAGTGCCGTTGTCCGGGATCTTGCCGTCGATCAGGAAGGACTGCGCGGCGGCAGTGACGCAGGAGGACTGGCCGACCGCGCCGTGCGCGACACCCTGCCACGTGATCGTCACAGCGCTGGGCATCTGGTCGGCGGCCCGGGTGGTGCCGACCTGCGGCGTCACCGGGTCGGTCGCGGTGGCGGCCACGAGAATAGGCGGGGCGCCGGGCGCACCGGCGGGAGGCAGCGCCTCGCGGCGGACCGGCCACGCGCCACACCACGCGAGTTCCTGCGCGACGGCTGCGCCGAACTGCGGGTATTTCGCGCGCATTCCCGCCGCGGCGCGGTCCAGCTGATCGGCGGGCAGCCGCGTGGTCGAGTCGTTGCATCGGGTCGCGATGGTGCCGCCGATGCGCGAGGTGCGGCCGCGGACGTCCGCGACGATCGGATTCGCGAAGCCGGCCAGCGCGGTGACGTCGCCGTTCTTGGCGGCGTTCAGCGCGTCGGCGAGGGCAGGCCAGTTCGAACGGTCGGCAAGTCCTTGGTACACCGCGTAAGTCGCCACGCCCGGGCTCATCGTCACGCCGTCGTCAGTGTCCACAGGGGACGTACGGAGCCGGTCGGTCACGGTCTTCAGCGCGACCTTCGCGTCGCCCATCGGGCAGTTGCGGGCGGCGCAGTCCGCGGAGAAGGCGTCGAACGTCGACTGGGCGCCAGCGGCCACCGCGTCGAGCACAGCCGCCCGGTCGGCGCCCGGGTCCGGAACGCCGTCCAGCACCATGCGGCCGACCTGCGCCGGATAACGCACCGCGTACTCCGAAAGCACCTTCGAACCGTCCCCGCGGCCGAGCGCGTTCAGCCGGTCCAGTCCGAGTTGCTTGCGCAGCTGGTCGAGGTCCCCGGCGGTGCGCCAGCTGTCCAGTGCGGTCTGCGCGGTGTCGAGGTCGAGCGCGCACTGCTGACCGGCCCGGCGCGCCGCGTCGAGCACCTCGCCGAGGCCGCCCTGCGCCGGGTCCGCGCCCAGCAGGTCGGAACGCACCTCGAGCGGCACGCACTGCACTCCGCCCGAAAGCCCGGTGCCGCGCCGGTCCACGCCGATCAGCGAGAACTTCTTGAGGAACTCCGGCGGAAGCCGGGTCGCGAGGCGCGCGGCGAACAGCGAGCCCGGCTCGCCGCCGACGTCGTTGACCACCACGAGCGGGATCGGGCCGTCGCCTGCCTTGAGCACGAGGATGCGGGCGAGCAGATGCTGCGAGTCCTCGGGTGCGTCGAGCGGGGAGGTCATGCGCGCACAGCTGACGTGCAGCGAATCGGGCAGCGCGGGAGCGGCCATCCGCTGCCGGGTGTCCGCGTCGCAGTTGGCCCACCGGAGAGAGGACTTCTTGGGCTCGGCCAGCGGCGGCAACGGCACCGCGGCGGTGCTCGGGGGCGGCGCGGTGGTGGCGCGTCCGTCGTTGTCGATCACCGCCGGCCGCACCGAGGGTCCGCTGGTGCACCCGGCCACCAGGAGAGCTCCCAGCGTCGCCGCCACCAGCCGGGCGCGCGTACGGAAACGGCTGGGGGAACGGCGGTGCACGGGCTGGTCCTCACGTCTGCTCGGCGGAACTCTCGGACGAGCTTGGCACGCCTGGTGTGGGAAGCCAGTGAGCGGGTCCTGCGGCGTGTCCGGTCAGCGGGTGCGCACGACCTCGCCCCGGAACACCGCCGACAGGTCGTACCGGGCCGGCTCGTCCAGTTGCGAGTAGCCGCACGACGACGGCTCCCGGTCCGGCCGCCAGCGCGCGAACTGAGCGGTGTGGCGGAAGCGCGACGGATAGCCGCCCTCCGTGTGCTCGTACGAGACCTCCACCACGCGCTCCAGCCGCAGCGGCACCCACGGCTGTTCCTTCGACCGCCAGCGCGTGATGCCGCCCGGGATTCGCTGCCCCTCGCGGACCGCATCGCCCAGCCACGGATGTCCTTCGCCGTCCGTGATCAACGGAGCCAGCTCCTGCGCCAGCTCGCGGCGGCGCGCGGCCGGGAACGAACCGACCACGCCGACGTGGTGCAGCAGCCCGTTCTCGTCGTACAAGCCCAGCAGGAACGAGCCGACCGCCTCGCCCGGTGCGCCGTCCACGTGCCAGCGCAGGCCGGCCAGCACGCAGTCCGCGGTGCGGGAATGCTTGTACTTGAACAAAATCCGCTTCCCCGGCGAATACGGCTCGTCCAGTGGTTTGCCGATCACGCCGTCCAGTCCGGCTCCTTCGAACAGCTCGAACCAGTGCCGCGCGGTCTCCGGATCGGTCGTCGCCGGGGTCAGCGCGATGCCCGGCAGAGACTCGAGCCGTTCGCGCCGCGCCGACGTCGGCTCGTCCACGAACGACTCGTCTCCCAACGCGAGCACGTCGAAAGCCACGAACTGCGCGGGCGACTGCTCGGCGAGCAGCTGGACCCGGCTGTCGGCCGGGTGGATGCGCTCGGTCAGCGCGTCGAAGTCGAGCTTGCTGTCGCGGGCCACCACGAGTTCGCCGTCGAGCACGACCCGCTCCGGCAAGGATTCCCGCAGCGCGGCGAGAACTTCCGGGAAATACCGGTTCAGCGGTTTCTCCGCGCGCGACTGCAGGGTGATCTCGTCGCCGTCGCGGAAAACCAGGCAGCGGAATCCGTCCCACTTCGGCTCGAACAGCAGGCCGCCGGAATCGGGGATGGCTTTCGCCGGCTTCGCCAGCATGGGCTTGATCGGTGCCTGCACAGGGAGGGCCATGCGGGCATTCTGTGCGAAACGCGGGATCAGCGCACGCGTGCCGAGCCGGTCGTGTCGAGTTCGAGCCGCACCGCGGTCGGCAGCTTCTCGACGCCGAGCGAGTCCCTGGCCCGGGTCAGTACGTACGCGTCGAGGTCTTCCCACACCCGGCGGACTTCCGTGCCCTCGGCCAGCCAGAGCGTGATCCGCAACGCCGGTTCGGCCACCGTGCCCACCGACCGGACGCGAGCCCGGGTGACCCCGTCAACGCTTTCCGCGTCCGTTTGCACGGCCCCGGCGAGCGCTCCCGCCGTGACGGTCAGCTCCGCACCGAGCGTCTCGTCGAGCTTCAGGTCCGGACGGCGTTCCGGGCGCAGCGAACGGAAAAACCACCACAGCCCCAACACGAGCAGCAGCACCCCGAGCACCACCGCGCCGATCCTCGCGTACAGCGCGTGGTCGCGCAGCCAGCCGACCGCGATCGGGTCGAGCACCGGCCGGTGCCCGCGGAACTGCCCGAGCCAGCCCATGCCGACCACCAGCGCCCCGGCGCCGGCCAGCACACCGAGCACGCCGACCAAGGAGGTCAGCGTGCGTTCGGCACCGTACGAACGGCCTTGCGCGCGACGCGCCGCGGATGCGCTCATGACCGGTCCTTCGGAGAGTCGACGACTACGGACACCTTCGGACGACGCTGCAGCGGGAGGTCGTCCAGCACTCCCGCGACGGTCTCCAACAACCGCGGCCGCAGCTGTTCCTCGGTTTCCAACCGGCTTGTCGCGCGCACGCGCACCCGGCGGGAGCTGGCCGTCACGGACGCGCCGCGCACGTTGTCCTCCGCGCGCACCGCCAGCCCGATCAACCGCGCGAGCGCTCGGGGCGAGGTGTTCACCGTGATGCCGTCAGCGGGATCGGTCATCCGCACCGCGCGGTCTCCCGCACCGAGTGCCAGCAACAGGAGCACAAGTCCGGCGAGCAAGGCGATCCCGGCGGTGATCCGTACCGGTGTGCTGGTCCAGTCCAGCTCGGCGATCGCGGCCTTCCAGCGCGGCCACGGCACGAGCAGCGGGGCCTTGTCCGGCTGCCACCAGGACCAGCCGACCTCGAGCGCCAGCAACGCGCCGCCGGCCGCGACGGCCAAACCGAGCAGCGTGGACAGAAGACGGACGAGGACGCGCATCATCGCACCCTCGGCGGCACGTCCGGCAACAACGCGGTGACCGTCACTGCCACCGAACGCACGTGATAGGAGGTGATGCGTTCGACCTCTTCGACGACCTTGGCGCGCACCTGGCCGGTCACTTCCCGCACCGGTGCCGGATACCGCAACGCGAGATCGAGGGACAGTTCGACGTCGTTGTCCGAACCGCCGACCTTCGCGGACGCGCCGGACATCCCGGTGCTGACTCCCGCGACGCGGCGCTCGGTGCGCATCGTCCCGGGAACCTGGTCGGCGGCGTGCTGCGCGACCTTGCGCACCACGGCATGGGCGATGGTCAGCGAACCGCGCTCGGCGGGTTCCGGAAGGTCGCTGCGGGACGGCCCTGCCTCGACCGTCCGGGTCACTTGTCTCGGCCCTTCCCGAACAGGTCGCCGAGGTCGAGTTCGCCGTCGAGGACCCGGCCGACCACGAGCCCGATGATGCCGACCGCGAAGGTCACCAGGAAAGCGGTGAACCCTTGCGTGGCGGCCAGGCCGAGAATCAGCCCGGCGAGGATCCCGGTCTGCGTAGCGTTCAACGTGCGCCCTCCTGGGATTGTGCGTGCTGCGCGGGTGAGGTGATGCCTGCTCTGACGTGCTGCGTTATTCGGTTCTGGCCGGTGGTTTCGCCGCCGCTAAGCCCTTCCGCGGCGGGTTCAGCGGCCCGGTCCGGCTAACGGCGGTGCCCCTTCGGCCAGAGCTGGTCCGGTCGAAGCGCTGCTTGCGCCAGAGGCCCCGACCGGTCACCGGTCACTCGACCCGGCTCGACTCGGGCTCGTCCTCTTCGCCGGGCAGGTGGACGTCGTTGACCGCGATGTTGACCTCGATCACCTCCAGCCCGGTGATCTGCTCGACCGCGGTGATGACGTTGCGCCGCACGTCGCGGGCAACTTCCGCGATCCGCGCGCCGTATTCGACGACGACGTCGAGATCGATCGCGGCCTGCTTCTCGCCGACCTCGACCGAGACGCCCGCGGTGGAGGTCGCGCCGGAGCCCGGGATCCGGTCCCGGATGGCCCCGATCGCCCGCGACACCCCGCCGCCGAGCGCGTGCACCCCGGCGACCTCGCGCGTCGAGAGCACCGCGATCTTCTGCACGACCAGCGACGAGATCGTGGTGCGCCCAGCGGTGTCCGTCTGGTCGGCCGCCGCCAACGCGGCAGACGGAACAGCGGCAGGCACATCGGGCCGGTTGGCGCTCGGCATGGTTCCTCGCTCCCTGTATGCGGACATGGCCCGTCCAGTGTCACCGCGAGCAGCCCGCGGCGCCGGAGACGTGCCCGTCCGAACGACCTCCCGACCGGGCGAAAACGCACGCGACATCCCTCGAATGGGTGAGTCGACCGCGCGCTGACACCCTCTGCGGCAGCTCGGCGGCCTCGACCTGCTGACGGCCTCGGCCCCGCGCGACGGCCGTCGGGGGACCGGCGCTGCTGGTCCGCACGCCTATGCTCGGCACCGCCCGTGCCGGGCCAGCGGCGCAGGCCTGGGACAGCGGCACCGGCTGGCCGTCGCTCGCCGCTCGCCGGGTCGGGGCGAAGCTTCGATCGAGTGCCGTCGTGCTGGGCGCTGTCCGTTCGCGCCGGGCCGGTGGCTCACGTCGATCCAGTGCTGTACTCCTGGGTGCCCTCCGTTCGCATCGGGCCGGTGACCCACGTTGATCGAGTGCCGTCGTGCCGGGCGGATTTGCTCGCAACGGACCGGTCGTGCGGCTCGGTCGAGTGCTGTGCTGCCGGAGCGAACTCCTTCGCCACTCGCCCGGCCCGGGCGGCCATGCCCAGCGGGGCTATTCCGTCGCTCGCCCGGGACCGTTCGTGCAACTAGATCCAGCGCTGTGCTGCCGGTGCGAGGTGTTTCGTTGTCCGGGCTGATCGGGCCATGAGGCGCGGCCAGTCGCGCCAGGTCCAGCCGAGCCACTTTCGCTGCTCGTCTGGGACGGCTCGGCCGGATGCTGTGGTGGCGATGCGAGCTGCGTCATCGTTTGTGCCGGTTGGGTCATGGCGCCCGGCCTGTGCCGCCGGGTCCGGCCCTCGCATGGGCGGGCATGGTCGGGTGTCGTGGTGCCGGTGACAGATGCTTCGCTCTCGCCGAGGTCGGAACACGCGGTCCGGTCCAGTGCCGCAGTGTCGCTTCGCGGCGCGGGCCACCGGGTCAGCGCGGCGAGCCAGACCAGGCACCGGTGCGTCTGACCAGCTCCGCAGCCCGGTGACAGTCGCCACACGCGTCCCGGCTGGCTCGCCCCTGCGTAGGCCGAAGTGGGCTCCGACCGGGGGATTTGCCGCTCGCGGCTCGGTTGAGGCGCGCCGGAGGGGCCGGGGTCGTCCGGATAGGCTCTCCGACCATGCCCGCAGCTGCGCTGACCGACCGGTTTCCCGAGCTTGGGGCCGACGAGCTGATCGCGTCCCTCGTGCCGCCGCCGCGGTTTGGCGAGGCTCGGTTTTCCACTTACCTGCCGAACCCGGACGAGCCCAGCCAGGCGGCCGCGGTCGAGGCGTGTTCTGCGTTCGCTTCGCGGATCGGCGCGGCCAAGGCCAAGAAGTCCCGGCTGCGGTCGCTTTTCGGCGGCGGCGCGGCGATTCCGGACGGGCCGATGGGGCTTTACCTCGACGGCGGCTTCGGCGTCGGCAAGACCCACCTGCTCGCCTCGACCTGGCACGAGACTCCGGGGCCCAAGGCGTACGGGACGTTCGTCGAGCTGACGCACCTCGTCGGCGCGCTCGGGTTCGCGAACGCGGTGGCGCGGCTTTCGGAACACCGGCTGCTGGCGATCGACGAGTTCGAGCTCGACGATCCCGGCGACACGACGTTGGTCAGCCGGTTGCTGCAGGAGCTCACCGACGCGGGCGTCTACGTCGCGGCGACTTCCAACACTCTCCCGGACAAGCTCGGCGAGGGGCGGTTCGCGGCGGAGGACTTCCTGCGCGAGATCCAGGCGTTGTCACGGCGGTTCGGCGTCGTGCGCGTCGACGGGCCGGACTACCGGCACCGCGGGCTGCCGGATGCTCCGCCGCCGGTCAGCGACGACGAGATCGACGCCTCCGCGGCCGCGCACGAAGGGTCCACTGTGGACGAATTCGGGGCGTTGACGAAGCATCTCGAGCGGCTGCACCCCTCGCGGTACGGGAAGCTGCTCGACGGGGTGCGGCGGGTGCATCTCAAGCACGTCGCGCCGGTGCCGGACCAGATGGTCGGGCTGCGGCTGGTCGCGCTAGCGGACCGGCTGTACGACCGGGCGATTCCGGTGGTCGTGTCCGGCGTGCCGCTCCCGGAACTGTTCGGCGAGGAGATGCTGAACGGCGGTTACCGCAAGAAGTACCTGCGGGCGATCAGCCGGCTGACGGCTCTCGCGCGCGACGCGGTGACAGCGCCGCCCGCGTCGCGGTGACCACGGCCGGGGCGAAGCAGACGCCGCCGGCGATGTCGGTGAGGTAGTGGTAGCCAAGGCCGATCATGCCGACGGCTGCGCAGCAGACCAGCAGTACGCCGACCGCAACGGCGACAGCCTTGAACCGGACCAGCAGCACCACGACGGTGAGCACGGCTACCAGGCTGACCGTGTGGCCGCTCGGGTAGACGAGCGTGCCGCCTTTCCAGCGGTCGAAAGCCGGTTTCAGCGCCCAGCTGTTCAGTGCGATGGCGACGAACGGGCCTGCCACCGCTAGCAGCGCGTCGAGGCGATTGCGTCGGTAGAGGCAGATTCCGGCGATGACGACGACGGCCGGGATCAGCACGTACGGCTCGGTCGGCAGCACCAGCGTGTTGAGCAATCCCGGGCGAAGCGTCGAGGCAGACCTCTCGGCCCATTGGTCCACTGTGCCCGGTGCGTAGGGCGCGACGAGCAGTCCCAACACAAGCGTGGCGAGCGCGCAGAGCGCGGCGAAGAGGGCGAGAGCCCGCCTGGCGGTCACGGAGCGAAGCCTAGTCACATTCATGGCGCGGCGCGGGTCCTCCTTTCGACACTGACGATCGGAGGGACAGGAACCAATGGGGGACATCCACGGGACCGTCGCGGACGGGTTCGAGACAGTCCGCGACGAGTTCGCCACGGCGGCCGCGACGAATGCGGGCGTGCAGCTGGCGGTTCGCGTACAGGGGCGGCTGGTGGTCGATCTCTGGGCGGGTGACGTCACGGGCGAGACGTTGACCGGCGTCTACTCGTCGACCAAGGGGGCGACCACGCTGGTGGTGGCGTTGCTCGTGCAGGACGGCGTGCTGGACCTGGACGAGCCGGTCGCGCGCCACTGGCCGGAGTTCGCCGCCGCGGGCAAGAGCGGGATCACGGTCCGGGACGTGCTGTGCCACCGTTCCGGCGTGATCGGGGCGGACGGCGGGCTGTCCGCTGAGGAACTTGCGGACGACCGGGTGATCGCGCGACGGCTGGCTGCGCAGCGGCCGTTCTGGCGGCCGGGATCTGCGTACGGGTACAGCGGATTCGCCGGGTTCTCGGTCGTCGCCGAGGTGGTGCGGCGGGTCACCGGGCAGTCCGTGCAGGAGCATTACGAGACGCGGATCCGGGAACCGTACGGCCTGGACCTGTACCTCGGGCTGCCCGAGCAGGAGGAACACCGGTACCGCGAGGTGCTGGCGGGGGAGGCGAGCGCGGCGGAACTCGCGGCGTTCCAGGCGTACGTGCCGAGTCCGCACAGCCTGGGCGGCATCGGCTACGGGCTCGATTCGACGCCCCCGCTCGACCAGGTGGCGTTCGTCAACACCCGCCGGGTGCGGGCGCTCGGGCAGGTTTCCGCTGGCGGCGTCGGCAGCGCGCGGGGGCTGGCTGGGCTGTACGCGGCCGCGGCGTCCGGTTTGGACGGACGGCCGCCGCTGCTCGAACCGGAAACGCTCGGCGAGTTCGCGATGCTCCATTCCACCGGCCGCGACCTCGTGACCGGCGACGCGGGCCAGTACGCGCTCGGGTTTCAGGCGAAGGGGTTGCGGTATCCGTTCCTCAGCGCGAATGCGTTCGGGCACAACGGATCCGCCGGTTCCGAGTCCTTCGTGGACCCGCGCAGCGGCATCGCGTTCGGGTACACGCGGCGGCAGTTCTCCGCGACGTGGTCCTATCCGGAACACGACCGGCTGGCCGCGGCGGTCCACGTGGCGGCCAGCCGGTGAAAGCCCGGTAACCGCCGTGATGCGATGCTTGTCCCATGTCGCTGTTCTCGCGCCGTCCGGCCGAAACCCCGTCCGGCCCGTTCCGCTTCCGGATCGCCGGGATCTACCAGATCCCGACGCGCGGAATCGTGGTCACCGGCACGGTCGTCGACGGCACCGTCCAGGTCGGCGCGAACGCTGTGGTGCAACTGCCCGGCGGCGGCCGCCAGGTCGTGGTGAAGAGGATCGAAACGGCGGGTCGCAAGCGGCAGTCCGCGGAAGCCGGTGCCGAGGCCGGGCTTTACCTGTCCGGCCTCAGCACCGCCGACATTCCGACCGTCCCGCGAGGCGACAGCCGGCAGCAGGACAACGACGCGCTGAGCGGCGTCGAAGTGACGTCGGCCTGAGAGCTCCGGCACGGGGAGTGCAGTAGACACCGTTGTGCTCAAGGCACAGGACCGCGGAGGTCACTGGCGATCCGGTTCCTGCGGCTGGTGTACGCAGTCGTATCCCGGCGTGGACGGAGCGGCCGTGGCTAGCCGGGCTCGTCGGCGAAGAACACACGCCGGAACCTGAAGCGCGGCAAGGGAATGCCCTCGGACGGCTGGCGACGACAGTCGTGCGCACATCGAAGCGCCGTTCACGTCGAGGTGCCCAGCCCTCGCCGAGCCACTTCGGACCGGACGGGCCGACGGTCGCGGTGATGCCCACCCGGCGCCCGCCGCCCGGAAACGGCGGTCGCCGGGCAGGAGGTCAGCCGCGCACGACCTGGGCGATCGCGTCGATGCCGCGGTCCAGTTCGGCTTCGGTGATCACCAGCGGCGGCGCGACGCGCAACGTGCGGTCGTGCGTTTCCTTGCACAGCACGCCCAACTCGGCCAGCGCCTCGGAAGCCGCCCGCCCGGTCGGACCGCCGGGCGCGATGTCGACGCCCGCCCACAGACCGCGTCCGCGCACCTCCGAAACGCCGTCGCCGACCAGCTTCGCCAAGCGCTCGTGCAGGTGCGCGCCGAGTTCGGTGGACCGCTTCTGGTATTCGCCGGTCTGCAGCAGCCGCACCACGGCCCGGCCGACCGCGCACGCCAGTGGGTTGCCGCCGAAGGTCGAGCCGTGTTGGCCCGGCTTCAGCACGCCCAGCACGTCGCGGCTGCCGACCACCGCCGACACCGGGACGATGCCGCCGCCGAGAGCCTTGCCCAGCGTGTACAGGTCCGCGCGGACGCCTTCGTGCTCCAGGGCCAGCACAGTGCCGGTGCGCGCGAGACCGGACTGGATCTCGTCGGCGATCATCAGCACGTTGTTCTCGTCGCACAGTCGCCGTACGGCGGCGAAGAACCCTTCAGGGGGTACGACGACGCCTGCCTCTCCCTGGATCGGCTCCATCAGCACGGCCGCCGTACGCGGCGTGATGGCCGCCTTCAACGCTTCCGCGTCGCCGTACGGCACCTGGACGAAGCCCGGCGTGAAGGGACCGTAGTCGGCGCGCGCGGTTTCGTCGTCGGAGAACGAGACGATGGTGGTGGTGCGGCCGTGGAAGTTCGACGCCGCGACCACGATCTCCGCGGTACCCGCCGGAACGCCCTTGACCTGGTACGCCCACTTGCGCGCGACCTTCACCGCGGACTCCACGGCCTCGGCCCCGGAGTTCATCGGAAGCACCATTTCGGTGCCGGTCAGCTCGGCCAGTTCGCGGCAGAACAGGCCCAGCTGGTCGTGGTGGAACGCGCGGGAGGTGAGCGTGACGCGGCCCAGCTGCTCGGTGGCGGCGGCGATCAGCTCGGGGTTGCGGTGGCCGAAGTTGAGCGCGGAGTAGCCGGCCAGGAAGTCCAGATAGGACTTGCCGGCCACGTCGGTCACCGAAGCGCCCTCGGCTTCGGCGATCACGACCGGCAGCGGATGGTAGTTGTGCGTGCTCCATCGCTCGTCGAGCGCGATGAAGCCGTCGGTGGAGGTGGGACGCGCGGTGCCGGCAGGCTGGACGGACGCTGTCATGCGTTCAGGCTAGAGGCCGTTCGCGGGGAGTTCAGCCGGGAAACGTTGCTTTCCCTCGTCGTTCGTTGCGCAATCGAGGGGGTGGACCAGCGATTCGCTGCGTCGCACGCTCGACCGAGGAGACCCGCCGGACGCACGAGAGATCCCCGGCGATCGGCGGCCGGTCCGGTTATCGTCCCGGGATGGCGAAGAAGCAGCAGAACGGAAACCGGGTCCGCGACGCGCTCCGGGCGCGCGACGAGCTGCCGGACCCGGCTTCGTCGCCGGTGGGGCCGGAAAAGAAGGCGAAGGGCGGCAAGAAGCTCGAGTCCGCCGGGGAGCAGCTCGCCGGGTTGCAGGAAGCGCTGTACGCGGAGGGCATCGGCGGCGGCCACCGCAGCGTGCTGTTGGTGTTGCAGGGCATGGACACCTCCGGCAAAGGCGGCACCGTCGGGCACGTGCTCGGGCTCGTGAACCCGATGGGCGTGCAGTACGCCGGGTTCAAGAAGCCGACGGCCGCCGAACTCAGGCACGACTTCCTGTGGCGCATCCGCAAGAAGCTCCCGTCGCCGGGCCACCTCGGGGTGTTCGACCGCTCGCATTACGAGGACGTGCTCGTGCCGCGCGTGCTCGGCCAGCTGTCCGCGACGGAGCGGCGGCAGCGCTACGCGCAGATCAACGCGTTCGAAAAGGAGCTGACCGACAACGGCACCGCCGTGGTGAAGGTGTTCCTGCACATCTCGCCGGAGGAACAGCTCCGCCGGCTCACCGCGCGGCTGGACCGGCCGGAGAAGCGCTGGAAGTTCGACCCGTCGGACATCGACGCGCGCCGGCAGTGGCCCGCGTATCAGAAGGCTTACGCCGACGTGCTGAAGCGCACGTCGACCGAGCACGCTCCGTGGTACGTGGTGCCCGCCGACCGCAAGTGGTACCGGAACTGGGCGGTCGCCGAGCTGCTGGTCGAGACGCTGACCGAGATGGACCCGCAGTTCCCGGAGCCGACCTACGACGTCGACGAACAACGGGCCGCGCTGCACGGTGTTGGCGCGCCCGCCTGATCATCTGAAAGAGTGCTGGTCGTGACCGATTTCGCACTCGACGACGTTCCGTTCCTCCGCCAGCAGGCCCGCACCCAGCGGTTCACTCTCGGCGCGCCCAAGCAGTTCCGGGTCGCCCCGGACGGTTCGCGGGTGCTGTTCCTGCGCAGCGCCACCGGCACCGATCCGCGGCACAGCCTGTGGTCGTTCGACCTCGCGACCGGTGAGGAGACGAAGCTGATCGACGCCGCCGAACTGGTGTCCGGCGACGAGGACCTGCCGCCGGAGGAGCGGGCGCGCCGCGAACGGGCTCGCGAGACCGGCGGCGGCGTGGTGGCCTTCGGAGTCGACGACGCGTTCACCGTCGTCACGTTCACGCTGTCGGGCAAGCTGTACACGCTCGACCTCGCGAGCGGCGAGACGCGCGTCCTGGTCGACGGGTCCGTCATCGATCCGCGGCCGAACCCGACCGGCACGCACGTCGCGTACGTACGCGAGCGTCGCCTGCACATGATCGAGCTGGCGACCGGCGAGGACCGCGTGCTCGTCGGCGAGGACGACGAGCACGTCACCTGGGGTCTCGCGGAGTTCATCGCGGGCGAGGAGATGGACCGCACGCGCGGCTACTGGTGGGCGCCGGACGGCCGCAGCGTGCTCGTGGAGCGCGCGGACCGCGGTCCGGTGCCGCGCTGGACGATCGGCGACCCGGCGAACCCGCAGCAGCCGGCGAACGTCGTGGCGTACCCGTCGGCGGGCTCGCCGAACGCGGAGGTGTCGCTGGCCGTGCTGGGCCTCGACGGCAGCCGCGTCGATGTCGAAAAGGGCGACTGGGAGTACCTGGTCACCGTGCACTGGTCGGCAGGCGGACAGCCGCTGCTGGCCGTGCAGCCGCGCGATCAGAAGCGGCTCACCGTGCTGGCGCTGGACCCCTCGGACGGTTCGGTCGCCGAGGTGCACACCGAGACCGACGAGCACTGGGTCGAGATCTACCAGGGCGTGCCCGCGTGGACCGCGGACGGCAAGCTGGTGGTCGAAAGCGCGGCAGACGGCGATCACCGGCTCCTCGTGGACGGCAAAGCGGTGACGCCGCCGGGCATGCAGCTGCGGATGGTGCTGCACGTCGGCGACGAGATCCTGTTCACCGCCTCGGAAGACGACCCGACGCAGATCCACCTGTACCGCACCGAAGGCGGCGCGGTCCGCCGACTGTCCACAACGGACGGCGTGCACGTCGGTGCGGGCAGCGCGGCTCTTGCGGTGCTTTCCTCGTGGAGCCTCGACCACAGCGGTCCGAAGGTGACCGTGCTGCGGGACGGCGTCGAGGCGGGTTCGATCGAATCGTCCACTGTGGACCCGGAGGTCGTGCCGAACCTGACCTGGTTGACCCTCGGCGAACGCCGGCTGCGTGCGGCTTTGGTGCTGCCGCGCGGATACGAGCCCGCCGAGAGCAAGCTGCCCGTGCTGCTCGACCCGTACGGAGGTCCGCACGCGCAGCGGGTTCTCCAGAGCCGCAACGCTTTCCTCACCCCGCAATGGCTCGCCGACCAGGGTTTCGCCGTGCTGGTCGTGGACGGTCGCGGGTCGCCCGGCCGCGGCCCGGCGTGGGAGAAGGAGATCGCGGGCAAGCTCGCCGACGTCACGCTCGCCGACCAGGTCGACGCCCTCCACGCGGCCGCCGAGGCGTACCCCGAGCTGGACCTCGAACGGGTCGCGATCCGCGGCTGGTCCTACGGCGGCTACCTGTCCGCGCTCGCCGTGCTGCGGCGGCCGGACGTGTTCCACGCGGCGGTCGCGGGAGCGCCGGTCACCGACTGGTCGCTGTACGACACCCACTACACCGAGCGCTACCTCGGCAAGCCGGACGAAGAACCGGAAAGCTACGAGCACAACTCGCTCATCGCGAGCGCCGGTTCGCTCGAACGGGCGCTGCTGATCGTGCACGGCCTGGCCGACGACAACGTCTTCCCGGCACACGCGCTGCGGCTTTCCTCGGCGCTGCTGGCGAAGGGCCGCGCGCACGGCTTCCTGCCGCTCGCGGGCGCGACACACATGACGCCGCAGGCCGAGGAGGTAGCGGAGAACCTCATGCGCACCCAAGTCGAGTGGATCCACCGCGAACTGAGCTGTATTTGATTGCGCCGGCTCCGCCGTCGCGGCGGGATCGCCTTTAAGTCGGCGTGTCGTCGACGAGGGCGTCCTGACCTCGGTCGCGGACGCCAACATCGGGTCAACCGGGAAGGCGTTCGGGCGGGCCGGGGCCGGGTGGAACGACTGATGCGCGCGATGGGCTTGGCCGGCGCGGTCCGCGGGAAGAAGGTGCGCACCACGGTGTCCGATCCCGGCGGTGCCCGCGCCGCGGACCTGGTGAGCCGCCAGTTCACGGCAGGTGCACCGAATCGGTTGCGGGTAGCGGACTTCACCTACGTCGCGACCTGGGCAGGCACCGTCTACGTCGCGTTCGCGATCGATGTGTTCTCCCGCAGGATCGTCGGCTGGCGCGTGAGCATGTCCAAGGAAACCGACCTCGTGCTCGACGCGATCGAGCAGGGACTGCGTCATCGGGACTACCGATGG
>NZ_GG657746.1:2358564-2393518 GCF_000158875.1 Streptomyces sp. AA4
CACGCTGCTCCTCGACACGCCGACGCGATCCCGCGTTTCGGTCCGGTCTGATGCACCCTCGACTTAGCCAGCGCCACGGTGCGGTTCCTGTGTTCCATGCTGTCGACTGACGTGTTCGAGCAGGTGCGCGGGTCGCGCTGACCCTGTTCCGGAACGGCCGGTGCTCCCTCTGCGGAGCACCGGCCGTTTTTGTGTGCCGCCCCGCTCGCGGCCTGCCGGTGGGTATCCGTAAGGTTGCGCAGGGTAAAAGTAAGGCAAGCTTCCCTAAGAAAGGCGGTTCCATGGCGGATGCGCCCTCAGCGCGGGTGATCTCCTCATCCGGCGGCGTGGCTTCGGCGGAGTGGCTGGCCGGCGGCTGCGGCGGGACGGTGGATTACCTGGTGGACGCGGTCTTCAACTACCCGACGCTGTCCGAGGCGTACAAGGTGGCCGCCCTCGACGCGACGAACAAGATCCGCGCGCTGGAGCGCTTCGCGGGCTGAGTGCCGCCTCGCTCGTTCGAGGGGTGTTCGAACATATGTTTGACAGTGCTTTAGAACATGTGTTCGACTGTAGGGGTGCGTTGGGAACAGTTGCGAGCGGGGAAGGAGGAGCCGGCACTCCCCGGTCTCGGTGCCTTCGGCGATGTGGTGCGCTCGGTGCGCGCGCCGGAGTTCGGCGGCGTCACCTTTCACGAGGTGCGCGCCCGGTCCGTGCTGAACCGGGTGCCCGAATCGTCCGCGGTGCCGTTCCGGTGGTCGGTCAATCCGTATCGCGGGTGTTCGCACGCGTGCACGTACTGCCTCGAAGGCGACACGCCGGTGCTGATGGCTGACGGCCGCGCGAAGCCGATCGCCGAGCTGCGGGTGGGCGACCGGATCATGGGCACGCGCGGACACGGCGTCGCGCGCAGGCTCGTGCCCACCGAGGTGCTCGCGCACTGGACCACGGTGCGCCCGGCGTACCGCGTCACACTCGATGACGGCACGCGGCTCGTCGCCGGGCCGGACCACCGGTTCCTCAGCTCGCGCGGGTGGAAATACGTCACCGGCAGCAAACTCGGCACCGCGCAACGGCCGCACCTGGAACCCGGCACCGAACTGGTCGGCGGCGGCCGCTTCGCCCGCACGCCGGACGACACGCTCGGCTACCGCGCCGGATACCTGTGCGGAATGCTGCGCTCCGGCGGTTTCGCCGCGGAAGCGGACGCCGCCACGCGAGCCCTGACGTACCTGCCCGACTTCGGCTCGTCGGTCGGCTTCATGCGCATCCCGCGCGAACCGGACGCCCAATGGGCGCGCGGTTTCCTGGCCGGGCTCTTCGATCTCGCGGGCGGCTACCGGCGCGGCACGCTCTCCATCGCGCACGACGAGAACGAAGTCGTGGACACGATGTTCGCCGCACTGGACCGGTTCTCGTTCAGCTACGACACCGTCGGCCACCGCCAGCACCCCGGCCGCAGACAAGCCCGGCTCACCGGCGGCACCGGCGAGGTGCTGCGGTTCCTGCACCTGGTCGACCCGGCCGTCGAATGGAAACGCTCCCTGGACGGCACCGTCATCGGCGGCGTCCGGCGCACCGTCACCAGCGTCGCGCCGATGGGGCTGGAGCTGCCGCTGTTCGACATCACCACCGGCACCGGCGATTTCATCGCCGACGGGATGGTGTCGCACAACTGCTTCGCCCGGAACACCCACACGTACCTGGATTTCGACGCCGGCCGGGATTTCGACACCCAGGTCGTGGTCAAGGTCAACGCCCCGGAAGTGCTTGCCGCGCAACTGAAACGACCGAGCTGGCAACGAGAACCGGTCGCGATGGGCACGAACACCGACCCGTACCAGCGCGTCGAAGGCCGTTACCGCTTGATGCCCGGGATCATCCGCGCGCTGGCGGACTCGGGCACCCCGCTGTCGATCCTCACCAAAGGCACCATGCTGAGCCGGGACCTGCCCCTGCTGGAATCGGTGGGCAAGGACGTCCCGGTGCACCTCGCAGTGTCACTGGCCCTCTTGGACGGCGACCTGCAACGCCGCCTGGAACCCGGCACCCCGACGCCCCGCGCCCGCCTGGACCTGATCCGCAAAGCCGCCGCGGCGGGCCTGCCGTGCTCGGTGATGGTCGCGCCAGTGCTGCCGTACCTGACAGATTCGCCCGAAGCCCTGGACCCGCTTTTCGCCCAACTCGCCGAAGCTGGTGCGACCAGGGTGACCGTCCTGCCCTTGCACCTGCGCCCCGGCGCGCGGGAATGGTTCGCCGCGTGGCTGAAACGGGAGTACCCCGAACTGGCCCCGCGATACCGCCGCCTGTACGCCCAAGGAAGCTACGCCGCCCGCGGCTACCGAGAACGGTTGGCAACGGTGGTAGCCCCACTCCTGCGACGGCACGGTCTGGACCCGCGCGCGCCGAGGGCGCATGCGGAAACCCGGACGGACCCGGACCCGCCGGGGGAGACGGAGGTGCCGGAACAACGAGCGGGGGAGGCGGAACAACTGCGCTTGCTGTGACCCGCGGGCCATGCCGCATCGGAGGCTTTGGCGCGGCGAGCAGGGGAGCGCCGCTGCGATGGTCGCCGAACCTGGCTGCAGTACTTCAGGCCAGCGCGCTGCGTGGCGTGTGTCGTTCGGGCCAACTTGCTGCGTGGCGTGAGTCGTTCAGGCCGACTCGCTGCGTGGCGTGAGTGCTTCAGATCAACTTGAACCGCCCCGGGTTCGGTAGAGACTCGTTGTTGGGGTCAGGCGACCAGACTGATCAGGTCGCCGTCCTCGTACAGGGTCTCGAATTCGACGGGTGGCCGGTCGCCGCATGCTCCGTGGAGGCGCTGGGTGTTGTACCACTCGATCCACGCGGCAGTCGCGACGTCGACTTCTTGCTTATTGTGCCATGGCCCGTTCGGTTTAATCAACTCGGTTTTGTAGAGCCCGATGGTGGATTCCGCGAGCGCGTTATCGAGGGCATCGCCGACCGTGCCGATCGACGCGTCGATACCGGAATCAGCAAGATGCTGCGTGAATCGGAACGACGTGTATTGACTTCCGGCGTCGGAATGGTGGATCAGCTTGTCCTGCCCCTTTCGCCATCGGTAGTCCCGATGACGCAGTCCCTGCTCGATCGCGTCGAGCACGAGGTCGGTTTCCTTGGACATGCTCACGCGCCAGCCGACGATCCTGCGGGAGAACACATCGATCGCGAACGCGACGTAGACGGTGCCTGCCCAGGTCGCGACGTAGGTGAAGTCCGCTACCCGCAACCGATTCGGTGCACCTGCCGTGAACTGGCGGCTCACCAGGTCCGCGGCGCGGGCACCGCCGGGATCGGACACCGTGGTGCGCACCTTCTTCCCGCGGACCGCGCCGGCCAAGCCCATCGCGCGCATCAGTCGTTCCACCCGGCCCCGGCCCGCCCGAACGCCTTCCCGGTTCAGCTGACGCCATACCTTCCGGGCACCGTACACCAGGTAATTCTCGTCGTACACGCGCTGAATTTCCTTCTTCAACTCCTCATCGCGAACTTCCCTCGCCGACATCGGACGGGAAAGCGCGGCATAATAGGTGGACGGAGCGATCTTGATCCCGAACTCGGTCAGCACGGCACAGATCGGCTCGACTCCGAACCGGTCCCGATAATCCGTGATGAACGCTACGAGCGCGGCGGTCGAGGGTCGAGCTCCCTCGCGAAGAAAATCGATGCCGCTTTCAGGATCTCATTCGCCCGGCGCAACTCACGATTCTCACGCTCGAGCTCGCGCACCCGCTCCGACTCCGCAGTCGTGACACCCGGCCGCGCACCCTGATCGGTCTCAGCCTGCCGCACCCACCGGCGCAGCGACTCGGCCGACACCCCCACCTTCGCCGCGATCGACGTGATCGCCTCCCACTGCGACGAGTACTGCTCTACCTGCTCAAACACCAACGCAACCGCGCGCTCACGCACCTCACGCGGATGCCTCGAAGACCGGCCCATAACTCCATCCTCACTCACACGATGGAGCCTCCATCAAACCCGGGGCGGTTCAACTTGCTGCGTGGCGTGAGTTCTTCGGGCCAACTTGCTTCGCGGTGTGAGTCGTTCAGGCCAACTCGCTGCGCGGCGTGAGTACTTCAGGCCTGGCCGCTGCCCGGCGTGGCCGGACGGGCCCGGGGGCCGCCCGCCCACGCCCAGCGACGAACGACGTCCACCCGCCTCGTCGGCGGAGGTGTACGTCGCGCGCCCGCCCGGCGCTTCGGCTTGCTGCCTTGTCAGCCCGAGCGATATCTGCCGAGCGCGCCCCGAGCCCGGTGCCCGGCTCGAGCAACCGCCCCGAACAACGCTCGAACCCCGCCGCTCCCGCCAAACCCGAGCCAGCCCCATCGAGTCCGCCGCCCGCGAACCCAGCCGCAAGCGCGGCCAGGCTCGGCCAGCAGCCTCGACCAGCCCCAACTCCCGCCTCCGGCACCCGGCCCGCCAGCCCGGACCCAAACCTGCCCGCGCCCCCGGACACCGAGTTCGTTAGCCTCTGTATCCGGCGAAATGCGTGTTCCACCGAACCCGCACCCCGCCGCACCCGAACCTCGTGGACTTAGGGAGAGCAGTCGCAGTGCTCCGCACTCATCAAGCCGGCACTCTGCGTGCCGGGCAGGCCGGTCAGACCGTCACCCTCACCGGCTGGGTGGCGCGGCGGCGCGATCACGGCGGAGTCATCTTCATCGACCTCCGGGACGCCAGCGGCGTCGCGCAGGTCGTGTTCCGCGAGGGCGAGATGGCCGAGCGCGCGCACGCGCTGCGCTCCGAATTCTGCGTGAAGGTCGTCGGCGAGGTGTCGAAGCGGCCCGAGGGCAACGCGAACCCGGACATCGCCACCGGCGAGATCGAGGTCCTCGCCACCGAGCTGGAAGTGCTGTCCGAGGCCGCTCCGCTGCCGTTCCCGATCGACGACCGGGTCGACGTCGGCGAGGAGGTCCGGCTCAAGTACCGCTACCTCGACCTGCGCCGCAGCGGCCCGGCGGCGGCGATCCGGCTGCGCAGCGAGGTCAGCCGCGTCGCGCGCGAGGTGCTGCACGCGCAGGACTTCGTCGAGATCGAGACGCCGACGATGACCCGCTCCACCCCGGAAGGCGCCCGCGACTTCCTCGTGCCCGCGCGGCTCAAGCCCGGCTCCTGGTACGCCCTGCCGCAGTCGCCGCAGCTGTTCAAGCAGCTGCTCATGGTCGGCGGCATGGAACGCTACTTCCAGATCGCCCGCTGCTACCGCGACGAGGACTTCCGCGCCGACCGGCAGCCCGAGTTCACGCAGCTCGACATCGAGATGAGCTTCGTCGAGCAGGACGACGTCATCGCGGTCGGCGAGGCGATCGTCAAGGCGCTGTGGAAGCTGATCGGCCACGAGATCGCCACCCCGATCCCGCGGATCACCTACCGCGAGGCGATGGCGAAGTACGGCTCCGACAAGCCGGACCTGCGCTTCGACCTCGAGATCACCGAACTCACCGACTTCTTCTCCGACACGCCGTTCCGCGTGTTCCAGGCCCCGTACGTCGGCGCGGTCGTCATGGCCGGCGGCGCCTCGCAGCCGCGCCGTCAGCTCGACGCCTGGCAGGAGTGGGCGAAGCAGCGCGGTGCGAAGGGCCTGGCGTACGTCCTGGTCAACGAGGACGGCACACTCGGCGGCCCGGTCGCCAAGAACCTGTCCGAGACCGAGCGCGCGAACGTCGCGGAAGCCGCGGGCGCGAAGCCCGGCGACTGCATTTTCTTCGCCGCGGGCAAGGTTTCCGCCGCCCAGCCGCTGCTCGGCGCCGCGCGCGACGAGATCGGCCGCAAGCTCGGCCTGATCGACGAGGACGCCTGGTCGTTCGTCTGGGTCGTGGACGCGCCGCTGTTCGCGCCGGTCGAGGACATCGGCGACGACGTCGCGGTCGGCTCCGGCAAGTGGACCGCCGTGCACCACGCGTTCACCTCGCCGACCCCGGAGTGGATCGACAAGTTCGAGCAGGACCCGGGCAACGCGCTCGCCTACGCCTATGACCTCGTCTGCAACGGCAACGAGATCGGCGGCGGCTCGATCCGTATCCACCGCGAGGACGTCCAGAAGCGCGTGTTCGCGCTGATGGGCCTCGGCGAGGAGGAAGCGCAGGAGAAGTTCGGCTTCCTGCTCGAGGCGTTCCAGTTCGGCGCGCCCCCGCACGGCGGCATCGCGTTCGGCTGGGACCGCATCGTCATGCTGCTGGCCAAGGCCGACTCGCTGCGCGACGTGATCGCGTTCCCGAAGACCGGCGGCGGCTACGACCCGCTCACCGCCGCGCCCGCGCCGATCACCGCGCAGCAGCGCAAGGAAGCCGGGATCGACGCGAAACCGGCTGTCCCGCAGAGCAAACCGGCTGCCGCCCAGGAGAAGTAGTGGCCGCGCGCAGCGGGTCCGGTGAGGGCGGCCGGCGAGGCGGGGCGGGCTAGTGCTGCATCTCAGGGCGATCTGCCCTCCGGAGAGCACTGACGAGGCGCTCAAGCTGCTGTACACCCACCCGGGCGCGGCGCATTTGATCGTGCACCGCGGGGCGTCCGTCTCGCCCGAGGGCGACCTCATCGAGGCGGACATCGCGCGGGAGGCGGCCGACGACATCGTCGACGCCTTGTGCACGCTCGGCCTCGACCGCACCGGCGGCATCACCATGGAATCGCTGGACACCGCGCTTTCCGACGCCGCCGACGCGGCCGAGGAAGCCGCTCCCGGCGAAGGCGCGGACGCGGTCGTGTGGCAGGAGCTGCTCGGCCGCACCGGCGAGGAATCGCGGTGGAACGCCACGTTCCAGGCTTTCCTCGCCATCGCGTGCCTGCTCGCCGCGGTCGGCGTGCTGACCGACTCGTCGGTGACGATCGTCGGCGCGATGGTGGTCGGCCCGGAGTTCGGCCCGCTCGCCGCGATCGCGGTCGGCATGGTGCTGCGCCGCTGGGACCTGGTGCGCCGCGCCGGGGTCGCGCTGGCCGTCGGCTTCCCGGTGTCGATGGCGATCACGCTGCTCGGCGTGCTGCTCGGCAGCTCGGCCGAGTTGTTCGATCCGCACGCGATAGTGAATAACCACCAGGTCGATTTCGTGTACCAGGTCGGACCGGCGTCGTTCGTGGTGGCATTGCTCGCCGGGGCGGCCGGAATGCTCGCGATGACGTCGGCGAAATCGGCCGCGCTGGTCGGCGTGTTCATTTCGGTGACGACGGTGCCCGCGGCCGGTTACGCCATGGTCGCGGCGGTCGCCGGACGGTGGGACCGGACCGGTTTTTCGGTGCTGCAGCTGCTGGTCAACCTCTTCGGAATCGTTCTTGCTGCGGCCATTGTGCTGATAGTTCGCCGACGCAAGCAACGTTCCGCGGCGTTGCTGCGTCCGCTTTCCCGTGGGTGATTCCGGGCGCGTCCCGGCGCCCGGAACGTTGTGGTCATGGTTGCTCAGTCACGAGTAGGGTCGGTGACAATGACAGTCGACACCTCCTCCGCCGGCGACGCTGGAGTCCGGGCGGAAGCCGGGGAACTCGCAGTCGCCGCGGCCGTCGCGGCGGGCGAGGCGGTGCTCACGCGCCGGTTCGGGAGCGCGATCACCCTGGTCTCGCCCGAACACCTCTCCGGAAGCGGTCCGGCGACGGTCGTCCGGGCCCGGGTCGTGTCTTCCTCCTTCGCCCTGCCGCGCACGCTCGTGGTCAAGCACTATCCCGACCCCGCGGAACCCGGCCGGGTCGATCCGTTCGCCCAGGAAGCCGTCAGCTACCAGCTGTTCACCGCACTGGCGCCGGACGAGCGAATGTGCCCGGAACTCCTGGCCCACGACGGCGGCCACCGCGTGCTGGTGATCGAGGACCTGGGCCGCGCGCCGACCCTGCAGGACAAGTTGGCCGCCCGCGACTCCCGGGCAGCCGAACGAGCCCTCCTGTCGTGGGCCCGCTCGCTGGGCCGCCTGCACGCCAGCACCGCCAGCCGGGAAGCCGATTTCAACGCCCTGCTGCGCCGTTTGGGCGGCCCGATCCGAACCGACGACGACGGTCTGACGGACCTGGCCGAGGACGTCGAAGAACTCCTCTCGGAGTTGCTGGACGTGCCCGTCCCGGAGTCAGTGCGCGAACGCCTCGCCGAAGCCGTCGCCCAAGCCCGGTCACCTGCCTTCCGCGCCTTCAGCCCCGTCGAACTGGCCCCGGAAAACAACCTGGTCACCGGCTCGGGAGTCCGCTTCCTGGACTTCGAACGCGGCCGCGTCCGCACCGCCTTGGTCGACGCCTCCTGCCTCCGGCTGCCGTTCGTGTCGGACCCCCGCGCGATGGCGCTGCCCGCGGGCATGAGCGAAGCGATGATCGCCGCCTGGCGAGCCGAAATCGTCGACGTATGGCCCTCCTTCGCCGACGACGTCGAGCTGGCGAAGCAACTCACCATCAGCGAAATGCTGCAGGTCTGGCAAATCACCCGCGAACTGCTCCCGGGCCTGGACCTGACCAGGCACGCGACCCCAGTAAGCCGCGAAGCCGCCCTGGTCACGTGGTGGCGCGAACTGGCACGGCACGCGGGCTACTCGCGCCTGACCGAGGTCGCCGAACACTCCACCCGAGTCGCCGCCGCCCTGGCCGCCCGCCTGGGCCCGCACGCCGACCTGGCCTTCTATCCCGCCTTCCGCTGACCCCCCCCGCACCTGCCCGCCCGTCCGTGAGGGCCACCTTCACGGACTCTGAGTCCCTCAGGGTTCCCCTCACGACCCGCCTGCGTCCGCGAGCCGGGCCCCCAATGTGGCATTGGTTGCGTCAGACGCACCGAACGCCACATTGGGTGCGTCGCATGCACCCAATGCCACATTGGGGCGCAATGCCCGCCTACCGCGAACCCGCCGCCGATCCCCGCACCGCGCGCACCTCGTCATTCGCCGCAGCCGGTGCACCCAACGCCGCTCTAGCCGCACGCCGCGAGCCACACGACCCCACCACCCAAGCTGCCGCCGCCGCACCCACGCCACTTCGGGCGCTAACCGCACGTCGCGTCCACCACCGCAACCACACACCCAAGCCGCGCAACAAACCGCCGCCGCTGCACCCAACCATCGAGGCACCGACCAAACCGCCGCCGATGCACCCAACTCCGGGGGCACCCAGCCCTCCCCCAACCCCGATACGAAGCCTCTCTGCGGTTCGGGGGTGCTTGTCAAGGCATCTTTCCCGCCTTGACAAGCACCCCCGAACCGTCAGCACAATCAAACTTCGGGGTGCCCCACGCAACCCAGGCGGCAATGTCGCCGCCAGGCGACGAGCCGACAGAACCCCCAAACCAACCACCCAGTACCGGAAGTTCCCACCTCCGTCCATACCGCGTTACCTCCCCATCACCAGCGGTGAGCCTCAATACCGGATGGTCTTGGTCGTGACCGTGATCAGCGTCGGAGTCACCCCACCCGCAGAACCAGCCCCGGCCCCCCACCCGAAAACCCAGCCCCGCCGAGCGACCCGCCTGGCAGTCCTAGGCGACTCGACCGCGGTAGGCCTAGGCGACCCCCTCCCCAACCGCGGCGGATGGCGCGGCGTGGGCCCCTTGGTCGCAGAAGCACTGGGCATCGACGAATCCGGCTACCTGAACCCGTCCTTCACCGGTGCCCGCATGTCCTGCGTCCGCACCGACCAACTACCGCAAACAATCGCCCACCGACCGGACATCGCCCTGGTCGTAGTAGGGATGAACGACACCCTCCGCCCCGACTTCGACCCGGACAAGGTCGCCGCGGACCTGACCGCGATCGTCCGCGAACTGGCCGCAGTCGGGACCACCGTCCTCCCGGTACGTTTCCACGACCACAGCAAGGTCTTCCGCCTCCCGCCGTCCCTGAAGCGAGCCCTCAGCGCCCGCGTGCGGGAACTGAACGAGGCGATCGATCGAGTGGTGGAAACAGAAGGCATCGGCTGCCTGAACCTGGACACGCTCCCCGGTGCCTACGACCTCACCGTCTGGAGCGTCGACCGCCTGCACCCCTCCGAACTGGGCCACCGCCTGCTCGCCGAAGGTTTCGCGAACCTGGCCGCGGCAGCCGGTTTCGAGGTGCCGCAGCCGGTAAGCCTTGTCTGCTCCGGCGGCGTCGAACCCAGCGCAGCCGCCCACTTCGGCTGGCTCGTGGCGAAGGGCGTGCCGTGGCTCTGGCGGCGCGGACGCGAGTTCCTGCCTTACGCGGCGGTCATCATGTGGCGTTCGTTCCGCGAGCGCGTGGGCTGAATACCCGCAACGCCTCCGCATCCGACGCGGGATTCCGTACGAAATAGTCGTTCCAGTCCTGGATTCCGGGATACTCCGACCGGTCCGCCAGCGCCCGGCACACGGCTTCGGCGTCGTAAGCGGTACGCCGCAACTCGACGCCAGGGCCGAGCCGCGCCCAGTGTGCACCCGTTGTGCCGTAAGGCATTCCGACGCTGCCCGGGTTCAGGATCCGGCACCGGTCGGCCAACCGCAGGAACGGCATGTGGGTATGCCCGCACACCACCGTTTCCGCCGTGACGCCGTCCAGAACTTCCGCCCAGCGCGACAACGGGCTGTCCACGAGCGCGACCTCTTCGTCGTCGCGCGGAGTGGCGTGGCAGAACAGCACCTCGCCGAGGCCGTCGATTTCCAGCGTCACTGTCAACGGCAATCCGGCGAGCAGCGCCACTTGGTCCGGTCGCAGCTGTGTCGCCGCCCACGGCCCGATCGGGTCCGGGATCTGGGTGGGGCCGCCGCCGGCGAGGGTGACGAGTTCGCGGTCGGCGTTGCCGCGCACCCACACCGCGCGATCGCCGAGCGAAACCAGCCGGTCGAGGGTTTGCCGGGGGAGCGGTCCGGCGGCGTGGTCGCCGCACAGGACCACCAGGTCGGCAGCCTGGACGTCGGGTTCGGCGAGGACCGCGTCGAGCGCGGGAAGCACGCCATGGATGTCGGACAACACCGCGACCGAGGAGACCATCGCCCCAGTCTGCCCCTCCGGCCGCGCCGCGGGGCCGGGCGAGCGGGATTGTCGGGGTGGTCGGATACCGTCGTGAGGTGGCACAGGACGAACTCTTCACGGTGAACCCCGACGTGGGGCCGCCGCCGGAACCCTCCGGAGCGAACCAGGCCGAACTGCAGGCCGACCCGGCGACGTCGCCGCTCGCGGTCCGGATGCGGCCGCGCACGCTCGACGAGGTGGTCGGGCAGCAGCACCTGCTGCGGGAAGGGGCTCCGCTGCGCCGCCTGGTCGAGGGGGCCGCCCCGGCGTCCGTGCTGCTCTACGGCCCGCCCGGCACCGGCAAGACCACGCTGGCGAACCTGGTGTCGATCGCCACCGGCCGCCGGTTCGTCGCGATGTCCGCGCTGTCGGCGGGCGTCAAGGAGGTGCGCGGCGTCATCGAGGAGGCGCGGCGACGCCGGCAGTACAACACCGAGAACACCGTCCTGTTCATCGACGAGGTGCACCGGTTCTCCAAGACCCAGCAGGACGCGCTGCTCGGCGCGGTCGAAGACCGGACCGTGCTGCTGGTGGCGGCGACTACGGAGAACCCGTCGTTCTCGGTGGTGTCCCCGCTGCTGTCGCGCTCTTTGGTGCTGCAGCTGCGGCCGCTCACGGACGACGACATCGTCGCGGTGCTGGAGCGCGCCTTGGCCGACGAGCGTGGGCTCGGTGGCGAACTCACGCTGACAGACGACGCGCGGGCGCACCTCGTGCGGCTCGCTGGCGGGGATGCGCGGCGTGCGCTCACCGCGCTGGAGGCGGCTGCGGATGCTGCTTCCGCGACGGAGAACAAGACGATCGATCTGGCCGTGGTTGAGTCCACTGTGGACAAAGCGGCGGTGCGTTACGACCGCGACGGTGATCAGCACTACGACGTGATCAGTGCGTTCATCAAG
The DNA here is from genome assembly GCF_000158875.1 of Streptomyces sp. AA4. Taxonomy (NCBI): domain Bacteria; kingdom Bacillati; phylum Actinomycetota; class Actinomycetes; order Kitasatosporales; family Streptomycetaceae; genus Streptomyces; species Streptomyces sp. AA4. The sequence continues at coordinate 2,370,380 of NZ_GG657746.1, forward strand.
TCGATCCGCGGGTCGGATGTCGACGCGGCGTTGCATTACCTGGCGCGGATGATCGAGGCGGGGGAGGATCCGCGGTTCCTCGCGCGGCGGCTGGTGGTGCACGCGAGCGAGGACGTCGGGCTGGCGGATCCGACGGCGTTGCAGGCGGCGGTCGCGGCGGCGCACGCGGTGCAGTTCATCGGGATGCCGGAGGGGCGGCTCGCGTTGGCGCAGGCGACGATACATCTCGCGACTGCGCCTAAGTCGAATGCGGTGGTTACGGCTATCGATTCGGCGTTGAGTGATGTTCGGGCTGGGGCTATCGGGACGGTGCCGCCGCATCTGCGGGACGGGCACTATGCCGGGGCCAAGCAGTTGGGGAATGCGCAGGGGTATCGGTATCCGCATAACGTGCCGGAGGGGGTGCTGGCGCAGCAGTATCCGCCGGATGAGCTGGTGGGGCGGGATTATTACGAGCCGACTCAGCGGGGTGGGGAGCGGACCTTGGCGGAGCGGGTGCCTCGGTTGCGGCGGACTGTTCGGGGGGAGCGGCAGGGGTGAGTCGGGCGGCTCGTCGCCTGGTGGCGACATTGCGCCGGAGTGGTTGCGTGGGGCACCCCGAGAGCCGATTGTGCTGACGGTTCGGGGGTGCTTGTCAAGGCGGGAAAGATGCCTTGACAAGCACCCCCGAACCGCAGGGCGGCTTTGTATCGGGGTTGGGGGAGGGGTGGGTGCCCCCGGGGTTGGGTGCAGCGGCGGCGGTTTTTCCGCGGTTTGGGTGCTGCGCTGTTTGGCTGCGGCGGTGGCGGTTGTTGCGCGGCTTGAGTGGGTGGTTGCTGTTGGGGCGCGGTGTGCGGTTTGCGCCCCAATGTGGCATTGGGTGCGTGGGATGCACCGAATGCCACATTGGGTGCGTTACACGCACCAAACGCCGCGTTGGGTGGGTCTGAGGTGGTTGTGACGGAGGGGGAGGGTCCGGTTTCCCGTTAGTGTGGTCGAGGGCGGCGCTGGGGGAGCGCTGATCGTGCCGAGTCGCAGGGGTGGCGGCACGATGGCCGGATGACCACAGTCGCATTCTTGGGCACCGGGATCATGGGCCGTCCGATGGCCGCCAATCTTGCTCGCGCTGGGGTGAGCGTGCGGGCGTGGAATCGGACTCGGGCTAAGGCTGAGCCGCTGGGCGCGGAGGGCGTTGCCGTTGTCGAGTCTCCTCGCGAAGCGGTGAAGGGGGCTGATTTCCTCGTCACCATGCTTTCGGACGGGCCTGCGGTCGCTGAAGTCTTTCGCGGGCTCTCGCTGGAACCGGGGACGATTTGGCTGCAGACCAGCACCGTGGGGGTCGATTGGGTTGATCGGCTTGCTGAGGCGTCCGTCGCGGCCGGGGTGCCGTTTGTCGATTGTCCGGTGATGGGGACGAAGGGGCCCGCCGAGCAGGGGCAGCTTCAGGTGCTCGCTGCTGGGCCGGACAACGTGCACGACGGGGCGGCGGAGGTGTTTGACGCCATCGGCTCCCGGACCCGCTGGCTCGGTACTGAACCTGGGACGGCGACGCGGCTCAAGCTCGTGATGAACGCGTGGATTCTCGCGCTCACCAACGGCACCGGGGAGAGTCTCGCCCTCGCGAAGGTGCTGGGGGTGGATCCGCAGTTGTTCTTCGACGTCATGAGCGGCACCGGGTTCGACGTGCCGTACGCGCGGGCGAAGGGACCCATGATGCTGTCCGGCGAGTATCCGGCCAGCTTTCCGGCATCGCTCGCGGCGAAGGACGCGCGGCTTGTCGTGGAGGCTGCGGGGCACGCGATCGACGTCGGCGGGGCTGCGGCCGCGTTGGCGCATCTGGAAGCCGCGGTCGAGGCGGGGCACGGTGAGGACGACATGGCGGCGGTGTACGAGGGGATCGTCAAGCGTTGAGCAATGACGCGACCCGGTCGACGCCGATGCCGGAGACGAGCAGGCGTTCCTTCGCGTTGCCGAGCAGTCGTGCGGTCCAGGGGGTGAAGCCGCCGTCGCCGACGGGGGTCAGGCCGGTGCCGAAGTCGGCGGTGACGGTGAAGCAGAGGCCGGAGTAGTAGTCGCGGCCTACCGCGCGGTCTGGGGCAGCTGAGACGGCTACGTCGGGCAGGGCGTCTTGCACTGAGTCAGCGAAGTCGGCGAAGCGGGTGTCCAAAGTGGTCACTTCGAAGCCTGCGGCATGGGCGCCGGCGGTGCGTACCGCGGTGGTGAGGAAGCGCGCGTGCTCGATCAGGTGCTCGCGTTCGAAGGACCGGTTGCCTCGGTCGCGACCGGCGGTGATGGCTGCGAAGAGGGAGAAGTGCGCGAAGAGTCCGGGGGCCGGAGGTTGGGCTCGGACGACGCGTTGCACGGTGGTGAGCCGGACTGGCGAGGAGCCGGTGCGGCGGAGTGCGGCTTCCAGGGCGAGTCCGTTCGTCGGGTCCGCGGCGACTTCGGTGCCGCGGCCGGTGGGGACGACGCGGTGCTGGGCCAGTCCGGCCACTGTGGAATGGGTGCCGAGCGGGGCGACCGGGGAGAGGGTCACCCGTTCGAATTCCGGCGGCGCGGCGGAAAGCAGGGAGTCTTCGACCCGCCGCAGTACCTCGAACGGCAACGGCGCGGGCGTGGTGAAGCGGTCCTCGCGGTAGCGGCGCAGGACATCCGGCCCGCGCAGTTTCGCGGCTCGGCGGCGGGCTACTTCCAGCTGCAGCGTCGTCAGGTCCGCGCCGGAAAGGCCGGCGAGCACGTCGGCGGCGGGGCCGCCCGGTCCGGCGAGCACGCGGGGGAGCGGGCCGTTCGAGGAGTCCATCCGGCGAGGAGACCAGGCCGGACGAGTTTCCGCGAACGGTTTTCCGCGAACGGCGACTGCGCTGGGTGACCACTGCGGCGGGGGGTCCCCGCCGAGAAGCGCCGCAGGCGGTAACCTCACACCACCTAAGACCCCGCACCACCCGAGGAGGGCCCGTGTCGGCAGGGCAGATCGCCGCGCTGATCGCCGCAGGAGCTTTCGTACTGCTGGTCTTGCTGCTGGCGATCCCGCTGCTCAAGCTCGGCCGCACGCTGGACGAGGCGACGATCGCGATCCGCAAGGCGCACGAGAACAGCGACCCGATCCTGATCGGGGCCAACGAGACGATCACGCACGTCAACACGCAGCTCGAGCGGGTCGACGGGATCACCGCGAACGCACAGGCGGTGAGCGGCAACGTGTCCGCGCTCTCGTCGGTGTTCACCGCGACGCTCGGCGGCCCCCTGGTGAAGACCGCCGCGCTGTCGTACGGGATCAGCAAGGCCCTCCGCGCGCGCCGCAAGAAGCAGGAAGCCAAGGCCTCGAAGGCGCAGCGCCCGGCCCGCCGGGGGAAGAAGTGAAGCGGCTGTTCTGGCTCGGGGTCGGGGTCGTCGCGGGAGTCGCGCTGAGCCGCAAGGCCAGCGAAACCGCTCGTCAGGCCACGCCGGCCGGGTTAGCATCGAACTTGGGCGACGCCGTGCGGGAACTCGCGGGCGCCGTCGGTTCTTTCGGCGCCGAGGTGCGCGCCGGGATGAACGAACGGGAACAGGAGCTGCACGACATGGTCGAGGAGCGGACCGCCGCCGTCGCGCCGCCTTCGGGTGCGGGCAGGCACGCCGCACGTCGCCCCGCCCGGCGAGCTCGCCGGGCGGAGGGCTGATCTCCGCGCGCCTTCCGCCGCCTCCGACCCCCGTTTCCTTTCCCGGCCGAATCCGGGTCTCCAGCACAAGGACTTCACCCGTGGACACACACGAGATCACTGACCGTTTCCTGCGCCACTTCGAAAGCCGGGGCCACACGCGCGTGCCGAGCGCCCCGCTGATCCTCGACGACCCGAACCTGCTGTTCGTCAACGCGGGCATGGTCCAGTTCAAGCCGTATTTCCTCGGCGAGGCCCCGCCGCCGTACCCGCGCGCGACCTCGGTGCAGAAGTGCGTGCGCACGCCGGACATCGACGAGGTCGGCAAGACCACCCGGCACAACACGTTCTTCCAGATGGCGGGCAACTTCTCGTTCGGCGACTACTTCAAGGAAGGCGCGATCGAGAACGCCTGGGAGCTGATCACCAAGTCCCAGGACGACGGGGGCTTCGGCCTCGACCCGGACCGGATCTGGGCGACCGTCTACGAGAAGGACAGCGAGGCGGCCGGGCTGTGGCGCAAGCTCACCGGCCTGCCCAGCGACCGGATCCAGGTCCGCGACGGCAAGGACAACTACTGGGACATGGGCGTGCCCGGTCCCGGCGGCCCGTGCTCGGAGATCTACTACGACCGCGGCCCCGCGTACGGCCGCGAAGGCGGCCCGGTCGCCGACGAGGACCGCTACATCGAGATCTGGAACCTCGTCTTCATGCAGGACGTCCGCGGCGACCAGAGCCCGAAGCTGGGCCACCCGCCGATCGGCGAGCTGCCGAAGAAGAACATCGACACCGGCATGGGCGTCGAGCGCGTCGCGACGATCCTGCAGGGCGTCGAGAACGTGTACGAGACCGACCTGGTGCGCCCGGTGATCGGCCGCGCCGAGGAGTTCTCCGGCCGCCGCTACGGCGCCAACCACGCCGACGACGTGCGCTTCCGCGTCATCGCCGACCACGCGCGCACCGGCGTGCTGCTGATCGGCGACGGCGTCACCCCGGGCAACGACGGCCGCGGCTACGTGCTGCGCCGCCTGCTGCGCCGCATCGTCCGCTCCACGCGCCTGCTGGGCGTGCAGGAGCCGGTGCTGCAGGAGTTCGCGAAGGTCGTCAGCCAGACCATGGGCCCGACCTATCCCGAGCTGATCAGCGGCTTCGACCGGATCTCCGAGGTCGTGCGCGTCGAGGAGGAAGCGTTCCTCGCCACCCTCACCAGCGGTTCGCGCATCTTCGATCTGGCTGCGGCCGAGACGAAGAAGGGCGGCGGCGACGTGCTCGCCGGCGACAAGGCGTTCCAGCTGCACGACACCTACGGCTTCCCGATCGACCTGACCCTCGAAATGGCGGCCGAACAGGGCCTGACCGTCGACGAGGCGGGCTTCCGCACGCTCATGGAGGAGCAGCGCAAGCGCGCCAAGGCGGACGCGGCGGCGCGCAAGAGCGGCCACGGCGACCTGTCCGAGTACCGCAAGGTCCTGGAGCAGCACGGCGAGACCGAGTTCCTCGGCTACACCGAACTGCAGGCGGACGCGAAGGTCGTCGGCCTGCTCGAAGACGGCCTGCCGGTGCGCAGCGTCGCCGCGGGCCGCAAGGCCGAGCTGGTGCTCGACCGCACCCCGTTCTACGCCGAGAGCGGCGGGCAGATCGCCGACACCGGCGTCCTGGTCGGCGACGGCGTCGAGCTGAAGGTGCTCGACGTGCAGAAGATCGTGCCCGGCCTGTTCGTGCACCGCGTCGAGGTGACCCAGGGCGAGGTCGGCATCGACACCCGGCTCACCGGATCGGTGGACGCGAACCGCCGGCTCTCGATCGAGCGCTCGCACTCGGCGACGCACCTCGTGCACGCGGCGGTCCGCGGCGCGTACGGCAAGCGCGCGGCGCAGGCCGGTTCGCTCAACGCGCCGGGCCGGATGCGGTTCGACTTCACCACGCCGGGCGCGGTGTCGACCGACATCCTCACCGAGGTCGAGCAGGAAGTGAACGACTACCTGCAGACCGACGTCGAGGTGCAGAGCTACACCACGACCAAGGACAAGGCGCTCGAACTGGGCGCGGTCGCGCTGTTCGGCGAGAAGTACGGCAACGACGTCCGCGTCGTCGACATGGGCGAGTACTCGCGCGAGCTGTGCGGCGGCACGCACGTCGGCCGGATCGGCCAGCTGGGCCTGGTCAAGCTGGTGTCGGACGCGTCGGTCGGCTCCGGCGTGCACCGCGTCGAGGCGCTGGTCGGCCCGGACGCGCTGAAGCACGTCCGCAAGGAGCAGCTGCTCGTGTCGCAGCTGGCGAACACGTTCAAGGTGCCGTCGGACGAACTGCCCGGCCGGATCGAGGACGTGCTGTCCCGGCTGAAGAACGCCGAGAAGGAGATCGAGCAGCTGCGCACGCAGCAGGTCCTCGGCTCGGCCGGCGCGCTGGCGGACAAGGCGCAGGACGTCTCCGGCGTCTCGGTGGTCGCCGAGGTCGTGCCGGACGTCGACGGCAACGGCCTGCGCGCGCTCGCCTCCGACATCCGCGGCCGCCTCGGCGACCGCCCCGGCGTGGTCGCGCTGTTCGCGCCTTCGGGGGAGAAGGTGGCCTTCGTGGTCGCCACGACCTCGGCGGCGCGCGACAAGGGCATCGCGGCGGGCAAGCTCGTGCCGTCGTTCGCCGAGGCGATCGGCGGACGCGGCGGCGGCAAGCCGGACATGGCCCAGGGCGGAGGCAGCAACCCGGCGGGCGCGGAGCAGGCCGTGACGGCGCTGCGCGCGGCGGTCGCGAACCTTGGCCGCTAACCCCCGGAGAGGCCCGGATCGGCCCGGCGAGTCCGATCCGGGACGGGGCAGGCGGCTCGCGGTCGACGTCGGCTCTGTCCGGGTGGGGGTCGCGCTGAGCGATCCCGCCCCCGTCCTCGCGAGCCCGCTCGTTACCCTCTCCCGTGATGCGAAGGACGACAGCGATCTGGACCGGCTTGCCGAACTCGTCACCGAACACGAGGTGGTCGAGGTGATCGTGGGCTTGCCGAGGACGCTGGCGAACCGGCAGGGCGCGGCCGCGGACCTCGCGCTCGCGTATGCGGAGAAGCTCGCCGGGCGCGTGGGGGACGTGCCCGTGCGGCTGGCAGACGAGCGGTTGACGACGGTCACCGCGTCGCGAATGCTGTCCCAGCGGGGGGTCAAGGGACGCAAGCAGCGCGCCGTGGTGGACCAGGCAGCGGCAGTCGAGATCCTGCAGGCCTGGCTCGACGCCGCCGCCGCGCACCGCGCCCGGAAAGGCGACTCATGACCGACCCCCGCGGCCCCGGCAACCCGGGTGGCCGCCGTCGGCTGCGCAACCCCGACACGCCGGAGATGCCGGACCCCGCGGCGGGTCCCGGCGCTCCGGGCGGGCGGCGCAGGCGACGCGAGCCCGAAGACGAACCGCCTCCTCGTCGCGCGCCGGAAGGCATGCCGCCCGGGGAACGGCGACGTGCGCGTGGCGACGCTCCTCAGCGTCCGCCCGCGGCGGAAGGACGCCGACGCGCTCCCGAAGGACCGACCCGTCGCGTCGAACCGGATGCGGTGCCTCCTCCGCCTCCTGCCGAACCGCCGCGTCGCCCGGCCGCCGACGTGCCGCCGACCCGGCGCCGTCGTCTGGCGCCGCCGCAGGACCGGCCGATGCGGTCGACGGAGGACTGGGACTTGCCGCCGCACGCGGCCGACGACCTTCCGCGCGCCCGGCCGCGCCGCATCACTCCGGGCGAGGCCCCGGCGGCCGGGAACGACCTGCCGCCCGCGGACGTCGAGCCGCCCGCCGGTCGACGCCGTCGCCGCGAAGACGTTCCCGCCGCCCCGTCGACGTCGAGCCGCCGTCCGGCCGCCGTCGCCGGGACGACGTCGACCTGCCGGTGGACGCGGCCGCTCCGGGCCGTCGCCGGGCGCCGGAGATGCCGCCGCCCCCACCGGCCCGGCGCGCTCCCGCTCCGCCGCCGGACGGCTCCCTGCCGCCGGATCCCCGGTTCGCCGAAGCTTCGATGCCGCGTGATCCCCGGTTCGCGGACGCGTCGATGCCGCCGGACCCGCGCTTCGCCGAGGCCTCGATGCCGCGTGATCCCCGGTTCGCCGACGCTTCCATGCCGCGCGACCCGCGTTTCGCGGACGCGTCGATGCCCCGCGATCCGCGCACCCAGCCGCCGCGCCGGCAGCCGGTCGAGCAGCCCACCGAGGTGATCCCGACCGTGCCCGACGCCGCGCACGAACCGGAGCACCCGGGGAGCAGCACATCGACGGCCTCTTCGAGGACGAGTACGACGAATACGGCGAGTACGAGGACTACGACGAGGAGTACGACGGCTACGACGAGGACGGCTACCCCGCCGACGACGGGGCCGAGCCGCCGGTCGAGGAGCCGCCCGCGAAGAAGCCGCGCAAGAAGCGCAAGCGCGCGATCGGCTGGATCGCCGCGCTGCTCGTGCTCGTCCTGCTCAGCGGCGGGGCCTATTTCGGGTACCAGAAGATCTTCGGCTACGCGGACTTCGACGGCCCCGGCGACGGCGACGCGCTCGTGCAGGTCGAACAGGGCGACACGACGTCCGCCATCGGTGCGAAGCTCACCGACGCGGGCGTGGTCGCGAGTTCCCGCGCGTTCGTGAAGGCGGGCGCGGAGAACACCGCGCTGAGCAAGATCCAGCAGGGCTACTACCTGCTGCGCCAGCACATGTCCGGCGAGGGCGCGGTCGACCTGATCACCTCGCCGACCGCGCGCGTCGGGCGGCTGGAAATCCGGCCGTACACGCAGTTCGACGACATCACCCAGCCCGACGGCAAGGTCACGCCGGGCGTGTACAGCCTGATGTCGAAGGCTTCGTGCGCGACTATGAACGGCAAGAGCACCTGCGTCCCGGTGGCCGAGCTGCGCAAGACCGTCGCGGACGCCGATCTCAAGGCTCTCGGCGCGCCGGAGTGGGCGCTGGCCGACGCGGGCAAGGCGCTGAGCAAGGACAAACGTCTGGAAGGCCTGATCGCGCCCGGCGTGTACGACGTGAAACCCGGCTGGAGCGCGACCGAGCTGATCACCGACCTGGTGAAGCAGTCGGCCGATTCGATCCAGGCGGCCGGGCTCACCGCGCAGAACACCGGGCCGGGGATGTCGCCGTACCAGACGCTGATCATCGCGTCGCTCATCGAGCGCGAGGCGATCAAACCGGACTTCGGCAAGATCTCGCGGGTGATCTACAACCGGCTCGCGCAGCGCATCCGGCTGCAGCTGGACTCGACGGTCAACTACGTGCTGGACCGCCCGACGCTGCTCACCAAACCCGAGGACCGGGCGAAGGCCGGACCGTACAACACCTACGCCAACTACGGTCTCCCGCCGACGCCGATCGCGGTGCCCAGCATGGACGCGATCAAGGCCGCGGTCAGCCCGACTCCCGGCGACTGGGTGTACTTCGTGAAATGCGAGAAGGACGGGCATTCCTGCTTCGCGGTCACGAATGACCAGCACAACGAGAACCGGCACCTGGCGGAGCAGCGTGGCGTCATCTGACCGGCCGCGCCGCGCGGCGGTCCTGGGCAAGCCGGTGGCGCATTCGCTGTCGCCGGTGCTGCACCGCGCGGCGTTCGCGGCGCTCGGCTTGGACGGCTGGACCTACGACCGGGTCGAGACGGACGCCGCCGAACTGCCCGGGTTCGTCGACGGTCTCGGCCCGGAGTGGGTCGGTCTCTCGGTCACCATGCCGGGCAAGCGAGCCGCGCTCGACTACGCCGCCGAGGTCACCCCGCGCGCGGCCGCGGTCGGGGCGGCGAACACGCTCGTGCGGCGTCCGGACGGCTGGCTCGCCGACTGCACCGACGTCGACGGGGTGACCGGTGCCCTGAAGTGCGCCGGCGGTTACTCGCCTTCCGCGAGCGACCAGGCCGTGGTGCTCGGAGCGGGCGGGACGGCCGCGGCTGCGGTGGTCGCATTGGCCGCGCTGGGCGTCGCGAGGGTGCGGTTAGTGGTGCGGGAACCGGCGCGGGCTTCGGAAACCGTGGACGCGGCCAAGCGGGCGGGGCTGGACGTGGACGTGCTGCGCTGGTCCGAAGCGGACTTCGCGGAGCTGGCGGACACCACGGCGGTGCTGGTCAACACGGTGCCGCCGGACGCGGTCGTGCCGCACCTGGCGGAACTGTCCCGGATCGGCAGCGTGCTCGACGTGATTTACCACCCGTGGCCGACGCCGCTGGCCGAAGCGGTCGGACAGCGCGGCGGACGGATCGCGACCGGGCTCGACATGTTGCTGCACCAGGCATTCGGGCAAGCGGAGCATTTCACCGGACAACCGGCGCCACGCGAGGAAATGCGGGTGGCGCTGCGCGAGGCGAGCGGAAACATCCTGCCGTTGCCGATTTCCTGATAGCCTGGTCGGCTGGTTTTCAGCTGACGTCAGGGGGAATCACTGTGTCCAGCCAAAAGTTCAGCGAGGAAGAAATCCAAGCGGCGTGGGTCGGAGAGGCTCCGAAACACGACTCCACCATCACGCTCGTCGAGTATGACCCGGAATGGCCGCGGCTCTACGAACGCGAGGCGGCGCGGATCCGCGAGGTGCTCGGGGACCGCGTCGTGCTGCTCGAGCACATCGGATCCACGTCGGTGCCCGGCCTCGCCGCCAAGCCGGTCATCGACATCCAGCTCGAAGTGCCCGCTTCCGACGACGAGGCGGCATATGTGCCCGATCTCGAAGCCGCGGGCTACCGGTTGGTGATCCGCGAGCCGGACTGGGAAAAGCACCGCATGTTCAAGGGTCCGGACACGAACATCAACCTGCACGTCCATTCTCCGGGCAACGGCGAAACCGAACGGCATCGGCTGTTTCTCGGCCGCCTGCGCAGCCATCCGGAGGAACTGGAGCTGTACCTGGCGAAGAAACGCGAACTCGCCGCGCGGACCTGGGAGTACGTCCAGAACTACGCGGACGCGAAGGGCGACGTGATCAACGAGATCATCGAGCGGGCGCGCAACGCCTGACCCGCGGGTTACGGTGGGCGGCATGAAGATCGCGATCCTCGACGACTATCAGAACGTGGCTCTCCAGTGCGCCGACTGGGCGCCGCTCGGGGCGGAGATCGAGGTGTTCACGAAGCCGTTCGCCGGGCCAGACGACGTGGTGGCACGGCTCGCCGGGTTCGACGTGGTGGTCGCGATGCGCGAGCGCACGCCGTTCCCGGCCGCGGTGCTCGACCGGCTGCCCGCGTTGAAACTGCTGGTCAGCACCGGTCGCCGGAACGCGGCGATCGATCTGGACGCGGCCAAGCGCGGCGGCGTGGTGGTGTCCGCGACCGGGGCCCTCGCGTCGCCGACGGTGGAACACACGTGGGCGCTCATCCTGGCCGGCGCGCGCAATCTGCCGGTGGAGTTCCGTTCGATGCGCGAGGGCGGCTGGCAGGTTGGCCTCGGAATGGCCTTGAAGGGCAAGACGCTCGGCCTGCTCGGGCTCGGCAGGATGGGGTCCGAGGTCGCCCGGATCGGCCAGGCGTTCGGGATGGAACCGATTGCGTGGAGCCAAAACCTCACGCCGGAGCGGGCGGCCGAACACGGCGTCACGGCAGTGTCCAAAGAGGACTTGTTCGCGCGGGCGGATGTGCTTTCGGTCCACTTGGTCCTGTCCGAGCGCACGCGCGGATTGGTCGGTGCCGCCGAATTCGCCGCGATGAAGCCGACCGCGCTGCTGGTGAACACCTCGCGCGGGCCGATTGTCGACGAGTCGGCGTTGCTGGATGCATTGCGCGGCAAGAAGATCGCTGCGGCCGCACTGGATGTCTACGACGTGGAGCCGCTGCCCGCGGACCATCCGCTGCGGACGTTGGACAACGCGATCCTGACCCCGCACATCGGGTACGTGAGCCGGGAAACCTACGAGATTTTCTACGGCGGCGCGGTGGAGGACATCGCCGCGTTCCAAGCGGGCGAGCCGATCAACGTGCTGAACGGCTAGGGGAACGGCCGGACCTCCGGCGGGTAAACCGTCCCGTCCGGAGGCACGGTCAAATCCGCGAAATACCGGGCCATCGCGGCGGAAGCGGCCGTGCTGGGCACGTCGAGCGTGGTGTGCCCGGCGCCGTCCACCACGACCACATGGCCGTCGCCGAGTTCCCGCGCGGTGGCCTGGGCGTTGGCGAGCGGCGTGACCGGGTCGTTCCGGTTGGCCAGGATCAGGATCGGGTGCTGGCGCGGCCGGTTCCACGGCCCGAGGTACCGGTCCTCGTCCCGCGCGGGCCAGCCGACGCACTGCGCCATCGAAAACACTGGTGCCACCCCGAAATACGGCTGCCGTTTGGCTTCGGCGGCGGCGAGTTCGGGGTACTTGGCGGTGTCCTGCGGGAGTTCGCTGTCCAGGCACTGCACCGCGAGGAACCCGGGCGAATGCGTGGGCACGCGCGGGTCGAGCACCGGCGCGGGGGAGACCGGCGACGACGGCACCAACCCGGCGAGCGTCTTCGCGAGGCGCGGCCACCGGGACGATTGATACAGCGCGCGGTCGATCGTTTCCAGTAACGACGAGACCGTCATGCCGCCGACCGGACCATGCGTCAGCCGGGCGAAAATGGCGGCGAATTTCTGTTTCAGGTCACCGCCGGCGAATGCGCATTTGCCCGGTCCAGCTGCGGCGCAGGCGGCGAAGAACGCCTCGAGTTCCTGTTGCTGTGCAGTCGCGACGTCGGCACGCACGTCGACCGGCTTGTCCTGCTGTCCCGGCTGTCCGGTGGCGTTCGCGACGAGGTCGAGCGTCCCGTCGAGGACCATCGCGCGCAGCTTGTCGTGGAACAGGTTCGCGTAGGTGCCGCCGAGATACGTGCCGTACGAGTAGCCGTAGAAGTTCAGCTGCTTCTCGCCCAGCGCCTGGCGGAGCAAATCCAGGTCCCGTGCGACATTCGCGGTCGACAGATGCGACAGCTCGGCGCCGGTGCCGGCCGCGCAAGCTTTGCCGACGGCTGCACTCGCTGCCCAGAACGCCGCGCTGTCCCGCAACGGCGAACCGGCCGCGGGCGGCGTCCCCGGGCACTGCACCGGAGCGCTGCCGCCGATCCCGCGCGGATCGAAGCTCACCAGGTCGAATTTGGCCCGCAGCTCCTCCGGATACCGCGGGCCGAACCGCATCAGCTCGCCGACGCCGTCGGTGCCCGGCCCGCCGAAATTGATCACCAGCGACCCGACGCGGTGCGCGGGATCGGTGGCGGGCAGGCGAATCACCGAGAGATTCAGCTTCGCGCCGCCGGGATCGCGATAGCTCAACGGAACCGGCGCGATCGCGCATTGGAAACCGCCGTGGCACGGCGCCCAGTCGAGTTTGGGGGCCGCGGCACCGTTGGTGCCCATTGGCAGCGGGGCGTTCGGGGCGGGCAATGCCTGCGGCGCTTGGGTTTGCGCGGCCGGTGCGGAACAGCTCGCGACGAGCAGCAGCGCGGCCAGCGCGGCCCGGAATCTCACGCGGAGAGTTCCGCCAGCACGGCGTCAGTAAAGGGCGGCCACACTTGCGCGGCCCACGGCCCGAACGACCGGTCGGCGAGCGCGACGCACGCGTGGCCCGCTTCCGGGTCCACCCACAGGAACGTGCCGGACTGCCCGAAGTGGCCGAACGTGCGCGGCGAACTGTTCGCGCCCGTCCAGTGCGGGCTCTTGTGGTCGCGCAGTTCGAAGCCGAGACCCCAGTCGTTCGGCTTCTGGTGCCCGAAGCCGGGCAGCACGCCGTTCAGCCCCGGGAACGCGATTTCGGTGGCCGCCTTCAGGGTTTCCGGCGCGAGCAGCTTCGGGGCCTGCAGTTCCGCGGCGAACCGCAGCAGATCGTCCACTGTGGACACCGCACCCGCGGCGGGAGAGCCGTCCAGATGGGTCGACGTCATGCCGAGCGGTTCGAACAGCGCTTCCCGCTGGTATTCGGCGAACGCGATGCCGGAATGCTCGGCGAGCGCGTCGGCGAGTTCCTCGAACCCGGCGTTGGAGTACAGCCGGCGCGTGCCCGGCTCGGCCATCGCCTTGTGCGCGTCGAAGGCGAGCCCGGAGGTGTGCGCGAGCAGGTGCGCGACGGTGGACCCTTCCGGTCCGGCAGGCGTGTCCAGTTCGACGACGCCCTCTTCGATCGCGATGTGCGCGGCGTAGGCGGTGAGCAGCTTGGTGACCGACGCGAGCCGGAACGGGCGGGCCGGGTCGCCGTGGCGTCCGCGCACCTCGCCGGAAGCGGAGACCACCCCGGCCGCGGCGTTGTCCACTGGCCATTCGTCGATCAGGCGCAGACTCTCCATGCCCGCCAGCGTAATAGGGCCCGCGCGGGGACCGGTTCGCAGTGCCCGGACGCGACGAACCGTGTGGGGCCCCGGAGGTTCCGGTGCCCCGCACGGTCCGTGTTTTCCCCGTGGAGCGGTATCGCTACTGAGCGTCGAGATCGGTGGCGACCAGTTCGGCGACGGCCTCGACCGCCGCCTCGGCACCGTCTCCTTCGGCGCTGATCACGACCTCGTCGCCGTAAGCGGCGGCGAGGGTCATCAGGTTGAGGACGCTGCCGGCGGCCACCGGTTCGCCGCCGTTCTTGGCGATCTGCACCGCCACGGGCTGGGCCGCGGCCGCCTTGGCGACCAGAGCGGCCGGACGGGCGTGCAGCCCCACCTTGCTGGCCACGGTGACGCGTTTCTCCGGCATGGGGTACCTCTCTTGCTGGTTTTCGGGTGTTACTTGGCGGCCGTGCGCTCGAGGTCGCCCTCGATCGAGTCGTCCTCGCGGCCCGGCGTGCGCAGGTTGAACTTGGTGATCACGACGCGGAACACCACGTAGTAGATCACGGCGAACACGAGCCCGATCGGGATCAGCAGCCACGCCTTGTGCGCGGTGTCCAGCGACGAGTTCAGCGCGAAGTCGATCGCGCCGCCGGAGAACGAGAAGCCGAGGTGGATGCCCAGCGCGTTGCAGACCGCCAGCGAGATGCCGGTCATCACCGCGTGGAAGATGTACAGCGGCCACGCGACGAACATGAACGCGAACTCGATCGGCTCGGTGACGCCGGTGACGAAGGCGGTGAGCGCGGCCGAGATCATGATGCTGCCGACGAGCTTGCGCTGGCCGGGACGCGCGGTGTGCACGATCGCGAACGCCGCGGCCGGGAGCGCGAACATCATGATCGGGAAGAACCCGGTCATGAACGCGCCGGAGCCCTGGACGTGGCCGAAGAAGTTGTTCAGGTCGCCGCCGCCGAAGATGAACCACACCGGCACGTTCAGCAGCTGGTGCAGGCCGACCGGGATGAGCAGGCGGTTGAGCAGGCCGTAGATGCCGCCGCCGAGGACCGGGGAGCCGGTGACGGCCTTGCCCGCGGAGGTGATCGCGTCGTCGACGTACTTGAAGACCAGGCCGAAGATCACGCCGAGCACGAGCATCGCCAGCGCGGTGATGATCGGCACGAACCGGCGGCCGCCGAAGAAGGCCAGCCAGGACGGCAGCTTGATCCGGTGGTACCGCTGCCACAGCAGCGCCGCCACGATGCCGGACACGATGCCGGTCAGCACGCTGTAGGGCCAGTGGATCGGCGCGAGGTCCCATCCGGGCTTGTAGCCCTGCTGGCTCTTGATCGGGGCGATCACCTGGATCACGTTGTTGAACACGACCCAGCCGATGACCGCGGCGACGGCGGTCGAGCCGTCGCCCTTGCGGGCGAACCCGACCGCGATGCCGATCGCGAAGATCAGCGGCAGCCAGTTGAAGATGCTGCCGCCCGCCGCGCCGATCACGTCGGCGGCCTTGCCCCAGTTCAGTCCGTCCTTGCCCAGGACGTCGTCTTGGCCGAGCCGGTTCAGCAGACCGGCCGCGGGCAGGGTCGCGATCGGCAGCATGAGGCTGCGGCCGAAGCGCTGCAGCCCGGCGAGGCCGCCGCCCTTCTTCTTCCCGCCGGCCCCAGCCGCGGTGGTGGCGCTCATCGGATACCTCCATTGTGGGGTTGGTCGCCGGAACCCGGGGAGTTCCGGTCCAGCTGCATGGTCACCTGGTAGTGGTCGCCCCGGTACCAGGACGTCATGTCCTCGACCGGTTCGCCGCCGGAGCTGGAGACCCGGCGGAACACCAGGAGCGGACTGCCGGTGCGCATGCCGAGCAGGCGCGCCGTTTCGCGGTCCGCGGATTCGGCCCACACCGTCTGGTACGCCTGGTCCGGCCGCAGCGAGAACGCGTCGGCCAGCTGGGCGTACAGCGAACGGGTCAGGTCGAGGTCGAGCAGGCCGGGGGTCCGGCCCGCGTGGTACCAGCCGCGTTCCACGGCCAGCGGAACGCCGTCGGCGCGCCGCAGCCGCACGAGCCGGTGCGCGGGCACGCCCTCGGCGAGGCCGAGCGCGTGCGCCGAAGTCACCGGCGGGACCTCGGTCGAGGTCGAGATCACTTCGGTGGTCGGGGTGAGCCCGCGCCGGCGCATGTCGTCGGTGAACGACATCAGGTACACCTGCAGTTCCATCCGCCGGGCGGCGGTGAAGGTGCCCTTGCCCCTGACCCGGGCCAGCAGTCCTTCCTCGACGAGCTTCCCGATCGCCGAGCGGACGGTGAGCCGCGAAACGCCGTAGTGCTGCGCGAGCTCTCGCTCGGACGGGATCGGCGAGCCCGGCGGGAGCTCGCGCTCCACCAGGCGGCGCAGGATCTCCCGCAGCTGCGCGTGCTTCGGGGTCGGCCCGTTGACCACGCGGTCGGCGGGGTCGGACGGCGGAATGTGCGCGGCCGCACTCATCTCGGTGTCACCCTCCCTCGCTTCTCGCGCACCGGGGGCCGGTGCTCGCGTCCGCGCCGGAAGATTGGTACGTTCCGGTCTAGACCAATGATCTGATGGGGCAGGATGCTCCGCAGCGCGAGCAGGTGTCAACCACCGTTATCCGTTCGTGGCCGGGCTCGCTCGGCAAGGCGGCAAACGGCGTAGTAATGGTGGCGGAGCGCACCTGTTCTGGGTGGGAAACCAACGGGATACGAGGAGGCCGCGATGGCGGATGACAGGCCGGAAAAGATTCTCGCGGCGCTCGGCGGCGCGGACAACCTCATCGAGATCGAGGGCTGCATCACGCGGCTGCGGTGCGAGGTCGAGGACATGTCCGCCGTGGACGAAGCGGCGCTCAAGGCCGCCGGCGCGATGGGCGTCGTGAAGATGGGCTCGGCGGTCCAGGTCATCGTCGGCCCGGAGGCGGACACCATCGCCAGCGACATCGAGGACTTGATGTGAGCCTGCCGATCCTGAGCCCGGTCGCGGGCGAGGTCGTCGCGATCACCGAGGTGCCCGACCCGGTGTTCGCCGAGGCCATGGTGGGCCCGGGCATCGCGGTGAAGCCGTCCGGCGGCCGCGCCGACGCGGTCGCCCCGGTGGACGGGACCGTGGTCACGCTGCACCCGCACGCGTACGTCGTGGCCACTGAGGACGGCCGCGCGGTCCTCGTGCACCTCGGCATCGACACGGTCAAGGAAAAGGGCGAGGGGTTCACCCTGCACGTCGTCAAGGGCGAGAAGGTGCGGGCGGGCCAGCCGATCGTGGGCTGGGACCCCGAGGCGGTCGCCGCCAAGGGCTACTCGCCGATCGTCCCGGTCGTCGGGCTCGACGCGTCCGCCGACGTGCTCGCCGGACTCGAGGGCGGGCGCACGGTCGCCGCCGGCGACGAGTTGTTCACCTGGAACAGTTGATCCGATCGCCCTTTGTGGACGGTGCTGGTCCACAAAGGGCGATTCCGGTCACGCCGTGACGACCTCGCCGTTCTCGATCTTCACGGCCACTTTGGACAGCGGCTGGCTCGCCGGGCCTTTCTTCACCTCGCCGGTCAGCGCGTCGAACACCGAACCGTGGCACGGACAGCTCGCCTGGCCGTTCCGCGGCGGATTCACCGTGCAGCCCTGGTGCGTGCAGACGGCGCTGAAACAGGCGACCGTTCCTTTTTCCGGTTGCGCGACGAGCACCTCCTGCCCGTCCGGGGTTTTCGCGGATTTCGCTTGCCCCACCGGCACTTCCGCCAGTGCGATCACCTTCCCGCCCTGCTTCGGCGCGGCTTGTCCGGATCCGCCGTCGCCGCTCCCGCAAGCGGTGAGAGCGACGGCGGCGGTGCCCGCGACGGCGGCCCCGGAGACGAGGACGGAACGGCGGGAGTGAAGTTCGGCAGTCATGCCCGGTGCAACGAACCGGGACGGCTCCGGGTGCCGGTGAACCGTCCCGGTCGCCCGTGCGTGTAGTCCGTATCCGGCGTTCCGGACGGAAGGAGACGCCATGGTGACCACCTGGCTGCGAGTGCTGGGCGCGGCGGGCCTGGCCGGCTCGGCGGCGATCCACTTCTACCTGTACTGGGGCAGCGGCTACGCGGACATCCCGGTGGTCGGGCCGCTCTTCCTCGTGAACGGCATCGCCGGCGTGGCGATCGCGATCGCGTTGCTCGCCTGGCGGCATTGGCTCCCGGCGTTCCTCACGCTGGGTTTCGGCGGCGTGACGCTGCTGGCCTACCTGCTGTCGGTGACGGTGGGCTTCTACGGCGTGCACGACCAGTTCAACAGCCAGTACGAATACTGGGGCGTGATCACCGAAGCGGTCTGCGTGATCTGCGGCCTGGCGCTGCTGGTGCGGGCGATCCGCGCGCGAACGGCTCAGAACGCGTAGCGGTGCACCTTCTCCGGGTGGATGACCACCCGGACCTGGGGGAGGTCCTGCAGGATCTTCGCCCCGGCTTGGGCTTCGGAGGTGCTGAGGTCCCAGTACCGCCCGGCGAGCCTGCGGGCGAGGTCGTGCCCGCCGTCGGCCTCGATCGTGACGCGCCCGGCGACGGACACCCAGCGTTCCGGCTCCCCGACCGGCGCCGCGACGACGAGCGACGCGCGCGGGTCCTCGCGCAGCTGGCGGATCTTGGCCGAGTCCGGGGACGTGAACAGCTGGATCGTGCCCTCGTCGGTCGCCTCGAACCACACCGGCCGGGGCTGCGGCGGCCGCGGTCCGGCGGCGACGGTCAGGAAACCGTGCAGGGGACGGCGGAGGAACTCGAGATCATGGTCGGTAAGGGTGCTCATGAATCGAGATTCAACCGGGCTTCCTCGGACGATCCCATAGGTCATCCGCCGGATTGCCTGTCCATTCGTCTAATCTCGGGGGAGTGGACGCGTTCAGCGATTTGATCCGCGGGGTCCGGGCGCACGGTTCGTTGTTCGGCTGCACGGCCCTGTCGGCGCCGTGGTCGCTGCGCTTCGTGGACAGTGCCCCGCTGACGCTGTGCGCGTTGTTGAGCGGCGAGGGCTGGATCGTGCCGGAGGACCATCCGCCGGAGCTGTTGCGCGCCCGCGAGACCATCCTCGTCCGCGGCCCGTTCTCCTTCGTGGACAGCCTGGACACCACCGCCGCCCCCGTCGAATGCGGAGAGTTCTGCGCCACTCCCGAACACGGCGGCACCCGGCATCACCTGGGCTGGAACGATCCGTTCCACGGCGAAACCAACCTGATCGTCGGCGCGTATCCGGTGCGGAGCCGCGGCCGGATGTCCGCGCTGCTGGACGCACTGCCGGTCGTCGTCCGGCCGCCTTCCTCGGCCGAGGAAGACCCGGTGCTGGACCACCTGGCGGCCGAGCTGGCCGTCGACGCGCCGGGCCAGCAGATCGTCCTGGACCGGCTTCTGGACTGGATGCTGGTCTGCCTCCTGCGCGACTGGTTCGACCGTCCGGGAGGCACCCCGCCGCCGTGGTGGGCGGCCCAGCGGGACCCGGTGGTGGGCGCCGCGCTCCGCCTGCTGCACGCCGACCCGGCGGCCCCGTGGACGGTCGTCACGCTGGCCGCCCGGACCGGCGTTTCGCGCTCCACGCTGGCCAAACGCTTCGCGGATTTGGTGGGGGAGCCGCCGATGACGTACCTGACCCGGTGGCGGATGACTCTGGCTGCGGACCTCCTGACGGAACAGCCGTCGATGTCGATAGCGGAGGTCGCAGGGGCGGTCGGGTACTCGGACGCGTTCGGCTTCAGCGCGGCCTTCAAACGGCTGCGGGGGGTGAATCCGTCGGGGTATCGGCGGGCTTCCCTTGCCGAGGCTCTTTCCCGCGGCTGATGGTGCCTGCGGCGGGCTTCGGTTGCTGGGGCTCTTTCTCATGCCTGAGGGTGCCTGCGGGGGCTTCGGTTGCCGAGGCGTTTCGCGCGGCTGATGGTGCCTGCGACGGGCTTTCGTTGGCGGGGCTCTTTGCCGTGCCTGATTTTGCCTGTGACGGGCTTCCCTGCCGAGGCGTTTCGCGCGGCTGACGGTGCCTGCGGCGGGTTTGCGTTGGCGGGGCTCTTTGCCGTGGCCGACGGCGTCTCCGGCGGGCTCCCGTTGCCGGGGCGTTTTCGCGCGGCTGCTTGTGCCTCGGGCGGGCTTCCGTTGCTGGCGCCCGTCCGGCGGCTGATTGTGCTTTCGGCCGGTTCCCCTTGCCGGGCTTTCCCATGTCTCACTGTGCCTCCGGCGGGCGTCCATTGCGGGGGCCGTTGCTGTGCCTGACGGTGCTCCGTCGAGCTTCCTTCGCCGGGCTCTTTCCCGCGGCTGATGGTGCCTCCGTCGAGTGAACCTTCCGGCGTGTCGTGCGCGAGGGGTCTCCTCGCGCACTGATTCGTTTGCCCTGGTCCAGGCCTTGGCGACAGGCTGGTCGCATGGTTCTGACAGCAGTGCTCGCAGCCGGGGCGGTGGTCCCCGTGCTGCTGGTGATGACGAAGAAGGCCGGTGCCCCGGTCTCGGCCGTGCTCGGCATGGCCACCGCCCTGGCGGCAGTCGCCGTGGCCGCGTCCCGTGCCGACGCGGGCGCGTTCCCCGCTTGGTGGCTGCCCGTGGCGTGGCTGGTCTCGGTGCTCGGCGTGCCGCTCGCCTTGGCGGACGTCCGGCACCGCCGCCTCCCGGACGTCCTCACCCTGCCCGCCTACCCGGTCGTCGCCCTGACGCTCACCCTCGCCGCAGCCAGCGGCGGAGGCTGGCGGTTGGCCGCCGGAGCCGTCCTGGGCTGCCTGCTGTTCGGCGGAACGCACCTGATCGTCCACCGCTTGTCGGCGGGCGGCCTCGGCCCCGGAGACGTGAAACTGGCCGGGTCTTTCGGTGCGGTCCTGGGCGCGGTCGGCGGACTGGCCCCCGCGGTGGCGGCGGTCCTGGCGGCGATGGTCAGCCTCACGGCTGTGGTGCCGATGTGGCTGATGCGCCGGATTCGTCAGATGCGCGAGCTGCGAGCTTCAGCCCGCTCGTCCGTCGGGCGCTTACCACGCTCGGAAGCAGAAGGAGGACTTCACGAACCCACGCCAAATCAACCCGACTCCCGGCCCCTCGCGCTCGCTCAGCCATCCACGCCGACCGACGCAGCTCACTCTGCTGCTGGCCCCACAGATGCTGCTCAGTTGCTCGTTGCCGAGGATCTTGCTGGGGTGGCCGGTTCGGCCGTGCCGACTGACATCGCCGGAGGTCTTGTGCCCGGACCGGCGGCGGACCCTGCTAAGCCATTCGCTCCGGCCAACCCCGCTGAGCTGACTGCCTCCGCCCAGCCGACCGGCCCGGCGGTCACTCCCTCTCCACCCAGCCTCGCCCGCACACCCGAACTCCCGAGCCCAGCCCAGTCGTCAACACCGACCGACTTCGCCCATCCACCTTCGCCGAACGACGACGCCGCGACCCCCTCGCCGCCCGAGCCCGCCCGGCCCCGGATCCGCGCCGGACCCCTCCGCGTCCCCTACGGCCCGGGCCTCGTTCTGGCCACCTGGGCGTGCGCCGTCTTCCCAGCGGCTGGAACGGGCATCGCCTGAGGCCAGGGGCTCTGCCCGGCGCTCGGACCGGCCGTGACAGGATTGGCCGGTGCTGCGCTGGATCACCGCTGGAGAATCGCACGGACCCGCCCTCGCCGCTGTGCTCGAAGGGCTGCCTGCCGGGGTGGAGGTGACGACCTCGGACCTTTCCGCGCAGCTCGCGCGGCGCCGGCTCGGGTTCGGCCGCAGCCCTCGGATGGGCTTCGAGACCGACCAGGTCCAGTTCCTCGGCGGGGTCCGGCACGGGGTCACCCAGGGCGGGCCGATCGCCGTCCAGATCGAGAACGCCGAGTGGCCCAAGTGGGAGAAGGTCATGGCGGCCGATCCGGTCGACGAGGCCGCACTCGCCGGGCTCGCCCGCAACGAGCCGCTGACCCGGCCCCGCCCGGGGCACGCCGACCTTCCCGGCATGCAGAAGTACGGCTTCGACGAGGCCCGTCCCGTCCTGGAGCGCGCCAGCGCCCGCGAGACCGCCTCGCGGACCGCGCTCGGCACGGTCGCGCGGAACTTCCTGCGGCAGCTGCTCGGGGCCGAGGTGCTGAGCCACGTCGTCTCGATCGGCGGCGCGGACGCTCCCGACGGCCCGCTTCCGCAGCCGGGCGACCTCGCGGCGATCGACGAGAGCCCGGTGCGGGCGTTCTCCGCCGAGGGGACCGAGGCGATGGTCGCCGAGGTCGACGCGGTGCGGAAGGCCGGCGACACCGTCGGCGGCGTCATCGAGGTGATCGTCTACGGACTGCCGCCGGGTCTCGGCTCGCACGTGCACTGGGACCGGCGGCTCGACGCGCGGCTCGCCGGCGCGCTCATGGGCGTGCAGGCGATGAAGGGCGTCGAGGTCGGCGACGGCTTCACCACCGCCCGCCGCTGGGGCAGCCAGGCGCACGACGAGATCGACCGCGGCACCGGACCGGTCGGCGTCACGCGCCGGTCGAACCGCGCGGGCGGGCTCGAGGGCGGCATCACCAACGGCGAACCGCTGCGGGTGCGCGTCGCGATGAAGCCGATCTCGACCGTGCCCAAGGCACTGTCCACAGTGGACGTGCGGACCGGCGAGCCCGCCGTCGCGATCCACCAGCGCTCCGACGTGTGCGCCGTGCCGCGCGCGGGCGTGGTGCTGGAATCGGTCGTGGCGCTGGTCGTCGCGGACGCGGCGCTGGAGAAGTTCGGCGGCGACTCGCTGGCCGAGACCAAGCGCAACGCGCAGGCGTACTTGAAGGCGCTCGAGGAGCGCTGGTGAGTCCGCGCGCGGTCGTCATCGGACCGCCGGGCTCCGGCAAGAGCACGGTCGGCCCGCTGCTGGCCGCCGCGCTCGGGGTGACCTTCCGCGACACCGACGACGACATCGTCGCCCGCGCCGGACGCGCCATCTCGGACATCTTCGCCGACGACGGCGAACCGGCGTTCCGCGCGCTCGAGGAGGAAGCGGTCGCCGCGGCCCTCGCCGAACACGACGGAGTCCTCTCCCTCGGCGGCGGCGCCCCGCTCACCCCGGGAACCCGCGCGCGGCTCCAGGGCCACACGGTGGTTTTCCTGAACGTCGGCCTCGCCGCCGGCGTGCAGCGCACCGGGATGTCCAGCGCCCGCCCGCTGCTCGCCGGCATCAACCCGCGCGCCACCTTCAAAGCCCTGCTCGACCAGCGGCTGCCGGTGTACCGCGAGGTGGCGACCGTCGAGATCGAAACCGACAAGCGAACGCCCGAAGAGGTCGTCGCGGCCGCGGTCGCCGCCCTCGAACCCGACCGGGTCCGCGAACCGTGACCCGCCACCGGCCGCCCGCGCCAGCTCAAGTCCGTGAGGGGAGCTGAGGGACTCTGA
>NZ_GG657746.1:2393618-2414698 GCF_000158875.1 Streptomyces sp. AA4
CGACCCGCAGCGCCCGACCGAAAGGAGCGCACGACCCCATGCATCGGTACCTTTAAGACCAATGACTTACAAGGCAGCTGTAGATCTTAGCCACTTTTTAAAAGAAAAGGGGGGACTGGAAGGGCTAATTCACTCCCAACGAAGACAAGATCTGCTTTTTGCTTGTACTGGGTCTCTCTGGTTAGACCAGATCTGAGCCTGGGAGCTCTCTGGCTAACTAGGGAACCCACTGCTTAAGCCTCAATAAAGCTTGCCTTGAGTGCTTCAAGTAGTGTGTGCCCGTCTGTTGTGTGACTCTGGTAACTAGAGATCCCTCAGACCCTTTTAGTCAGTGTGGAAAATCTCTAGCAGTAGTAGTTCATGTCATCTTATTATTCAGTATTTATAACTTGCAAAGAAATGAATATCTCACGGACCGCGAACCAGCTCCAGGACCGCCGGGTCCGGGGGCAGTGAGGAGAACCGTGTCCGCCACCCCGCCCGTCCGGATCCGGGTCGCCACCGCGCAGCCGTACGACGTGCTCGTCGGGCGCGGCCTGCTCGGCGAACTCACCGAGCAGCTCGCCGACGCGTCGAAGGTCGCGCTGATCCACCCGCCGACGCTCACCGCCACCGCCGAGGCCGTCCGCGACGAGCTGGCCGCGGCCGGGCTCGACGCGCACCGCGTCGAGATTCCCGACGCCGAGGACGGCAAGGCCTTCTCGGTCGCCAGCTTCTGCTGGGAGGTCCTCGGCCGGATCGGGCTGGACCGGCGCGGCGTGGTCGTCGCGCTCGGCGGCGGCGCGGTCACCGACCTCGCCGGGTTCGTCGCGGGCACCTGGATGCGCGGCGTCCGGCTGGTGAACGTCCCGACGACGCTGCTCGGCATGGTCGACGCGGCCGTCGGCGGCAAGACCGGCATCAACACCGAGGCGGGCAAGAACCTCGTCGGCGTCTTCCACGAGCCGTCCGCCGTCCTGGTCGACCTCGCGACGCTGGAATCCTTGCCGCGCAACGAACTCGTCGCCGGGATGGCCGAGATCGTCAAGACCGGTTTCATCGCCGACCCGCGGATCCTCGAACTGATCGAGGCCGACCCGGAGCACGCGCTCGACCCGGCGGGCGACGTGCTCGCCGAACTCGTCCGCCGCTCGATCCAGGTGAAGGCCGACGTCGTCGCGGCCGACCTGCGCGAGTCCGACCTGCGCGAAATCCTCAACTACGGCCACACCCTCGGCCACGCCATCGAACGCCGCGAGCGCTACCGCTGGCGGCACGGCGCGGCGGTCAGCGTCGGCCTGGTGTTCGCGGCGGAACTGGCCCGGCTCGCCGGACGCCTCGACGACGCCACCGCCGACCGGCACGCCTCCGTGCTCAAGCTGATCGGCCTGCCCACCACCTACGCCCCCGACGCGCTGCCGCAGCTGCTGGAAACCATGAAGGGCGACAAGAAAACCCGCTCCGGCGTGCTGCGCTTCGTCGTCCTCGACGGACTCGGCAAACCCGGGCGGCTGGAAGGCCCCGACCCGTCGCTGCTTGCCGCCGCGTACTCGGCGATCGCGGCCGAGGCCCCGGAAAACGGCGGGAGCGTGCTGCTGTGAAGACGTTCGTGTTCAACGGCCCCAACCTCGGCCGCCTGGGCAAACGCGAGCCGGCTGTCTACGGCTCCACCACGCACGACGACCTCGCGCGACTCTGCGTCGCCACCGGCCAGGAGCTGGGTCTCGACGTCGAGGTCCGGCAGACCGACCACGAGGGCGAGATGGTCGGCTGGCTGCACGAGGCCGCCGACGCGGGCGCGCCGGTCGTGCTGAACGCCGGCGCGTGGACGCACTACTCGATCGCCGTCCGCGACGCCGCCTCCCAGCTCACCGCGCCGCTGATCGAGCTGCACATCAGCAACGTGCACAAGCGCGAGGAATTCCGGCACCGCAGCGTGCTTTCCGACATCGCGACCGGGGTGATCCTCGGTCTCGGCGTGGAGGGTTACGGTCTCGCGTTGCGGTGGATCGCCGCGAACCAGTCCTGAGCTGGCGGCCGGAAGCCGCCCGCGGCGGGGCAGACGCAGATGCGCCGTCGCGCGGTTTCCGATGGGCGGGGGCACGCGTCGGCGTGAACAGCGCCTGCGGCCGAGCAACCGGCAGCAGGCGTGCTTTCCGAGGTCGCGATCGGATCGGTCTCGCCGTGCGGTGGATTGCGCGCACCCAGCCCTGAGCAGGCGACGGAAATCGTGGCGGGGCGGGTGCGGGGTCGCGCGTTCCGTCGTCGGACTCCCATCGTGCGGGTTCGCGATGCCTCGTCCTGAGTTCGCGCCGCACAGCACCTCCGGCAAAGCCAGATCCGGCAGCACAACCCGTTTCCACCCCACCAATCGCGCCCCAGAGCGGCCGAAAAGCAAGCCTCGAGCAAACCCGCCGTCCGACCGGCCGATGCGCGACGTGGTTCACCCATCCGGTGTCGTTGTCGCTACACTCGGCGATCATGCACCCGTTTCGTCGTGGGGGTCGGCGACCCGTGCGTCAGCTGCTCTCGCTGCTGATCGCCGGTTCCCTCGTTTCCGGGTGCAGTCAGACGTCGGCCCAGCCGCAGGCCGAGGGCACCGGGCACGGCGGGATCGCGGGCGGAGCGCCGCAAGCGCCCAAGGAACCGCCTCGGGCGGCGGACGTCGCGCTTGCCACGGGAGCCAGCAGGCAGAGCGCCGGCGTCGTGGCCGCGGGGGCCGTGGACGCGTCCTACAACTACGGGCCCACCGTGATGGTCGAGAACGGCCGCACCCGGATCTGGTGGTGCAGCCAGTACAGCAGCGCCCCGCCGCCGGGGGACGACATCCTCTACGCCGAGGGTCCCTCGGCCGACGGACCGTTCACCGGGCCGGGTGGCGGCGCGCCCCCGGCGGTGCTGTCCGGCTCGCCCGGCAATTTCGACGGCATGCACACCTGCGATCCGTCCGTGCTGCGCGTCGGCGGCACGTACTTCATGTACTACACCGGCGCGGCCGGCGACCACGCGCTCGGCAACGCGATCGGCATGGCCACCAGCCCGGACGGCATCCACTGGACCCGTTCGAACGGCGGCCAGCCGATTCTCGGCGCGTCCCACGACGTCCACCGCGACAACGTCTACGGCGCCGGCCAGCCTTCGGTGGTCTTCCTCGACGGCTGGTACTACCTGATGTTCACCGACACCACCGGCCGCGCGGCGGGCTGGAACGGGGCCGGGCAGTTCGTGGTCCGGGCGCACGACCCGGCGTTCCGCGAGGGCGTGGAAGCGTTGGGGGAGAAGGGTTTCGAGCCCACCGCGACGACCGCCGCGCCGCGGACCCGTTCGGTGGTCGACGCGTTCAGCGTCGACCTGGAGTGGGTCGGCGCGCTCGACGCCTTCGCCATCGCGCACGAAACCGCCGACGGCACCACGATCACCTTCTGGGACCGCGATTTCACCATGCAGCCGTACCAGCCGGTCGTGCTCCCGGGCGCGTGGAAGGAAGGCCCCGGCCTCGTCCGCCGTCCCGACGGGCACGCGCCGACGTCGGTCAGCGACCCGTGCGACCTGGTTTCGCTGGACGTCGTGCGCGCGACCGAGATCGGCCCGGCGGGCGCGCCGACCGGGCTCCAGCACTTCGGGCTCGACGTGAAAGGCGCGGGCGGTTGCTCGACCCCCTCGCGCACCACGGCGACCTTCGACGGCGTCGCGATGCCGTCCCCGGACCGCATGATCGACCTCTACCGCCGCGGCGAGCGCATCCGGATCGACCGGCGTTCAGTCGCCGCGGTGCTCGCCGGGGAACTGGTCGACCGGCCGCTGCCGCAGGCGCCGGAAGTACCGGTGAAAACGCGCCTGCGTTCGGGGGCGACCGTCGTGCACGCGTACGGCCGCGGCTACGGCATGGTTCTCGACGGGCAGCTTTACGGCCTGCCGGACACGACGATCGTGGACCTCAACGGTTCCGGGGTGCAGGAGATCGACCCGCGACAGTGGGACGCCGCCGCGCGCGGTTTGCCGCTGGGCGGCTGACCGGCGAAGGCTTCGGAGCGGTCCGCGGGGTCGGACTCGGCGGGAGTTGGAGTTCGCCGGAACGGCTGCCGGCACCGTCTTCGTCCTCGTCGTCCGGCTCCGGCTCGCCGGGATCTTCGGCGGAATCCGCCGCCGGACGCCGCATCCGGCCGCCGACGAACAACCCGAGCCCGGCGGGCACCAGCACCAGCAGCGCGGAGAACGCCGCCCCGCCGGTGAGCGCGGCCCCCAGCTCGGAAACGCCGGTCTGGTCGACGAAAATCGCCCGCCCGATCACGTACAGGATGCCCGAGCCCACGCCCGCGACCAGGGAGGCGATGAACCACGCGCGCCCTCTGTCGCGCAGGCCGCGCCAGCCGTCGATCGCGCTCCACAGCGCCGCCACGCCGACCAGCACGGCGATGGTGAGCGACGTGAACAGCGTCTGGCCGGTCGGGTGGAACACGGACCACTTGGCGAGCAGCGTCATCGCGGCGGCGTGCACGACCGCCATGACCAGCCCGCGCGTCAACCAGGCACCCAGCATGGACGGAGTGTAGGCGCGCCGAAGTCAACCGCCAGTAGGCCGTCCTCGAACGCGGCCGGAACGAGGCCCGGAAGCCGCTGGTTAAGCTGGCCGGGTGCCGGAAAACCACGCTCGCCGCCGCGCCGCGCTCGCCGCCCTGCTCCCCGACAACGGGGTCGAAGCGCTGCTGGTCACCGATCTGCTCAACATCCGCTACCTGACCGGGTTCACCGGGTCGAACGCCGCGCTGCTGCTGCACGCGGACGGCGACGCGAAGACCGTGTTCTGCACCGACGGGCGCTACACGGCCCAGTCGGAATCGGAGGTGCCCGACCTGCGGCGCGTGCTCGACCGCGCCAGCGCCCGCGCGCTCGCGGCGCACGCGGCGGAGCAGGGCTACGGCCCGACCGGGTTCGAGAGCCAGCACGTGAGCGTCGAGGAGCACGAGAACCTCAAGGTGCGCTTCGACCGGGTCGAGCTGATCCGCACCCCTGGGTTGGTCGAGCAGCTGCGGGTGGTCAAGGACGAGGTCGAGATCGCCGCCCTGCGCGCCGCGTGTGCCGCCGCCGACCGCGCGCTCGCCGCCCTGATCGAGGCCGGCGGAGTGCGGCCGGGCCGGACCGAGCTGGAAGTGGCCCGCGACCTGGAGAACCGGATGCTGGAGCACGGTTCGTCCGGGATCTCGTTCGAATCGATCGTCGCCGCCGGGCCGAACTCGGCGATCCCGCACCACCGCCCGACCGGGGCCGAACTGCGCCGCGGCGACTTCGTGAAATTCGACTTCGGCGCCACGGTCGACGGCTACCACTCGGACATGACCCGCATGGTCGTCCTCGGCGAACCCGCCGACTGGCAGCGCGAGATCTACGACCTCGTGCACCGCGCGCAGGCGGCGGGCGTCGAAGCTGTCCGGCCCGGCGCTGTGGTGTCCGAAGTGGACGCCGCGGCCCGCTCGGTGATCGCCGACGCCGGGTACGGAGAGCAGTTCGCGCACGGTCTCGGCCACGGCGTCGGGCTGGAAGTGCATGAGGCACCGAGTCTCGCCGCGGCGGGCGTCGGTACACTGTCCGCCGGTATGGCGGTCACCGTCGAGCCCGGCGTGTACCTCGCGGGGCGCGGTGGCGTGCGCATCGAGGACACGCTCGTCGTGCGGGACTCCGGACCCGAACTCCTCACCCTGAGCACCAAGGACCTCGTGGCCGTCTGACGGCCGCGGCCGAAGAGATCGAACACAGGAGACCTGAAGACTCGTGGCCACCACCAACGACCTGAAGAACGGACTCGTCCTCAACCTGGACGGCCAGCTGTGGAGCGTCACCGCGTTCCAGCACGTCAAGCCGGGCAAGGGCGGCGCGTTCGTGCGCACCACGCTCAAGCACGTGCTGACCGGCAAGGTCGTCGACAAGACCTTCAACGCGGGCACGAAGGTCGAGACGGCCACGGTCGACCGCCGGAACATGACGTACCTGTACAAGGACGGCGCGGACTTCGTCTTCATGGACGGCGACACCTACGACCAGATCACCGTGCCCGCCGAGACCGTCGGCGACAACGCGAACTACATGCTCGAGAACACCGAGGTGCAGGTCGCGGTGCACGAGAACGAGCCGCTGTACGTCGAGCTGCCGACCTCGGTCGAGCTCGTCATCCAGCACACCGACCCGGGCCTGCAGGGCGACCGCTCCACCGGCGGCACCAAGCCCGCGACGCTCGAGACCGGCGCCGAGATCCAGGTCCCGCTGTTCCTCTCGACCGGCGAGAAGATCAAGGTCGACACCCGCGACGGCCGTTACCTCGGCCGCGTCTCCAGCTGATGGCGGACAAGCTTCCCCCGCACCCGAACCGCGGCGGCGCGATCAGCAGGCGGCAGGCCCGCCGGCGCGCGGTCGAGATGCTGTACGAGGCCGCCCAGCGGTCCGCTGACCCGGTCACGCTGCTGGCCGACCGGGTCGGCGCGGTCGAGGTCGACCCGGTCGCGGACTACACGATCACCGTCGTGGAGGGCGTCACCGCCCACCGCGAGCGGATCGACGAACTCCTCGCGGAGCACTCGCAGGGCTGGACCCTGGAGCGGATGCCGCCGGTCGACTTGGCGGTCCTGCGCGTCGGCGTGTACGAGATGCTGTGGTCGGCGGACGTCCCCGACGCGGTCGCGATCGACGAAGCGGTCGGCCTCGCGAAGGAACTTTCGACGGACGATTCGCCCCGGTTCGTCAACGGCGTGCTCGGCCGCATCGGCACGATCGCCGACCGCCTGCGCGCGGTGCTGTAGCCCGGCGGCCCGGTAGTCGGAGGTAACCCGGCTGGGGGAAACGGCCACCTGATTGGCCGCTGCCTGATCGGGTCACCGCCGGGCCGCAGCGGCTCCGCGAGGGACGGCGAGAGCGAAAATTGATCACCGAGCGGAATCGGAACCGGGCGGCGGGCGCCATTCGCGGCGGCGCGGACCCGGGCGGTTCCGCGCCGATCCGGTGAGTTCCGGGCGGCGGTCCTTCGGAATCGCTGCGGTGAGTGAGCAATCCGCGGGGGAGAGCCCGGCAGCGGAATCGCGATCAGCCGGGAAACCGGTGCCGTGCGACGGGAATCGCTAAGCAGGCCGTGAAACCGCAGGATATTTCCGCGGCGCGATCGCGCTGGCGCGGGACGCGGTTTCGGCCGAACTGCAAGCCAGGCAAGGGAATCCGCTCGAAACCCGAGGGGTCGGAGCGGGAAGCGGCCGGGTGAGGAAACAGTCCGCGGCCCAGGCCGGGAAATGTGCCGCAATCCGAGGGAGCGCATTCTCGGCGCGGCGGAATACCGGTTGCCGGGTGCTTCGCGCGGCGAGGCGAAGCAGCTCGCGGGCAACCTGGATCACCCGAGGTCGACGCGGCGGAACAAGGCGGAATCCGGCGGGCGAAGCCTCACCCGAAGCGCGGCGGGCGTTCCCGGTTCCCCGGGTGCGGGAAGCCCGCCGCGTCGTGCACGGCCGCTGCCGCCATCAGTGCTCAGTCCTCTTTGGACGGACGGGCTTCCGGCGGGAGGACGCCCCAGTCGATGAGCTGCTCGGTCAGCTCGCCGGGGGTCATGTCGTAGATGATGGCGAGCGAGCGCAGGTCCTCGGTGCGGATGGAGAGCACCTTGCCGTTGTAGTCGCCGCGCTGGCTCTGGATCGTGGCCGCGTACCGGGCGAGCGGGCCGACCTTCTCCGCGGGGAGCTGCTGGAGCCGCTCCAGGTTGATCACAATCTTCGTGGCGGGCTCGGCTCCCGAGGGGACCCGGCCCTCCGGCAGCAGTTCGACCACCGGCACGCCGTAGAAGTCCGCCAGCTCGGCCAGCTTCTGGACGGTGACCGCCCGGTCGCCGCGCTCGTACGAGCCGACCACGACGGCCTTCCAGCGTCCGCCGGACTTCTGCTCGACCCCGTGCAGGGACAGGCCTTGCTGCTGGCGGATCCCGCGGAGCTTGGCCCCGAGCGCCTTGGCGTAATCGCCCATCTGGTGGTTCTCCGTTTCATCGCCCCTGCCCGGCCGGAGGACCGGGGAGGGGACTCCTCGAGTCGAATACTCAGAGTAATGGTTACGCATAGTTGTCACCAGGTCAAGCAGAAGGTCGGTCCGCGCAGGTGGCGGCCGTGCGCGTACCACCCGGAAGACTGATTGACCGGTCCTGCTACTGTCGGTGCGGTTTCCGGCAGCAGCCGGTTGCCGACGTCCTTTAAGGACCCGTCCAGAGAGGCGGGGAAGGAGGTCCGCCTTGTCGTCACGTCCGCGTGGCGCGGCGGAGCCGGCGGGAGAGCGCGAGCTGCTTTCGGCCGGCGATGTCGCGCGCACGATCGCGAGGATGGCCCACCAGGTCATCGAGAAGACCGCTCTCGGAGCCGGTCCGCCGGAGCAGTACCCGGTGCTGCTCGGCATTCCCACCCGCGGCACTCCGCTGGCCGCGCGCCTCGCCGGGAAGATCGGCGAGTTCGCCGGGGCCGAGCCGCCGCACGGCGCCCTCGACGTCACCCTCTACCGCGACGATCTCCGCCGCCGTCCGCCGCGTGCTCTCGAGCAGACGCAGCTGCCGCCGGGCGGGATCGACAACCGGGTCGTCATCCTCGTCGACGACGTCCTGTTCTCCGGCCGCACCATCCGCGCCGCCCTCGACGCCCTGCGCGACCACGGCCGCCCGCGTGCCGTCCAGCTCGCCGTGCTCGTCGACCGCGGCCACCGCGAGCTGCCGATCCGCGCCGACTACGTCGGCAAGAACGTGCCCACCGCGCGCGCCGAAGGCGTCTCAGTGCTGTTGTCCGAAACCGACGGCCGGGACGCGGTGCTGCTGCGCGCGCCGGAAGGAGAAACCCGGTGAAGCACCTGCTCGCCACCGACGGGCTCGACGCGGACACCGCGACCGCCGTGCTCGACACCGCCGACGAGCTGAAGCACACGCTGCTCGGCCGCGAGGTCAAGAAGCTGCCGACGCTGCGCGGCCGCACCGTGATCACGCTGTTCTACGAAAACTCCACGCGCACCCGGGTGTCGTTCGAGATCGCCGGGAAGTGGATGAGCGCGGACGTGATCAACGTCTCGGCCTCCAGCTCCTCGGTGAACAAGGGCGAATCGCTGCGGGACACGGCGCTCACGCTGGCCGCCGCGGGCGCCGACTGCGTGATCATCCGGCACCCCGCCTCGGGCGCCGCGCACCGGCTGTCCGGCTGGCTCGCCGGTCCGGGCACCGCGGTGGTCAACGCGGGCGACGGCATGCACGAGCACCCCACGCAGGCGCTGCTGGACGCGGCGACGCTGCGCGAACGCCTCGGGTCACTGAAGGACCGGCGGATCGCGATCGTCGGCGACGTCCTGCACAGCCGGGTCGCGCGGTCGAACATCCACCTGCTCAGCACCCTCGGCGCGGAGGTCGTGCTCGTCGCGCCGCCGACGCTGCTGCCGGTCGGCGTGGAGAAGCTGCCGGTCACGGTCTCGCACGACCTCGACGCCGAGCTGCCCGCGGTCGACGCGGTGATGATGCTGCGCGTCCAGGCCGAGCGGATGCACGGGGGCTTCTTCCCTTCCGCGCGCGAGTATTCGATCTCCTACGGGCTTTCCGAGCGCCGTCAGGCACTGCTGCCGGACCACGCCGTCGTGCTGCACCCCGGCCCGATGCTGCGCGGCATGGAGATCTCCTCCGCGGTCGCGGATTCCCCCTCCTCCGCCATTACCGAACAGGTCCGCAACGGCGTGCACGTGCGCATGGCGGTCCTCTACCACCTCCTGGCCAGTGAAGGAGCTGCCGCGTGAGCATCGTGATCAAGGGCGCCCGCCCGTACGGCGAGGGCGAGCCGGTGGACGTCCTGGTCGAGGACGGCGTGATCGCCGCCATCGGCGCGGTGGACGTTCCCGAGGGCGCCGAGGTGCTCGACGCGAAGGGCCAGGTCCTCCTGCCCGGGTTCGTCGACCTGCACACGCACCTGCGCGAGCCGGGCCGCGAAGACACCGAGACCATCGACAGCGGTTCCGCCGCGGCGGCGCTGGGCGGCTACACCGCGGTGTTCGCCATGGCCAACACCGATCCGGTCGCCGACAACGCGCTCGTCACCGACCACGTGTGGCGGCGCGGGCAGGAAGTCGGCCTGGTCGACGTCCACCCAGTCGGCGCGGTCACCGTCGGGCTCAAGGGCGAGAAGCTCGCCGAACTGGGCACGATGGCGAAGGGCACCGCGGCGGTGCGGGTGTTTTCCGACGACGGCGTGTGCGTCTCGGACCCGCTGCTGATGCGCCGCGCGCTGGAGTACTCGACCGCGCTCGACGCGGTGATCGCGCAGCACGCCGAGGAACCGCGGCTCACCGTCGGCGCGCAGGCGCACGAGGGCGAGCAGGCGTCGCGGCTGGGCTACGCGGGCTGGCCGGCCTCGGCGGAGGAGTCGATCGTCGCGCGCGACTGCCTGCTGGCGCTGCACGCGAACGCGCGGCTGCACGTCTGCCACGTCTCCACCGCGGGCACGGTCGACGTGCTGCGCTGGGCGAAGGAGCGCGGCACCAAGGTGTCGGCCGAGGTCACGCCGCACCACCTGCTGCTGACCGACGACCGGCTGGAGACCTACGACCCGGTCAACAAGGTCAACCCGCCGCTGCGCACCGGCGGCGACGCGGAAAAGCTGCGCGCCGCGCTGGCCGAGGGCGTCGTGGACTGCGTCGCCACCGACCACGCCCCGCACGCCCCGCAGGACAAGGACACCGAATGGGCCGCGGCCCGGCCCGGCATGCTCGGCCTGCAGACGGCGCTGTCGGTGGTCGTCGAGACGATGGTCAAGACCGGCCTGCTCGACTGGCGCGGCGTCGCCCGCGTGATGAGCGAGCGGCCCGCTGAGGTCGGGAACCTGGCCGGGCACGGCCGTCCGATCGAAGCGGGCGAACCGGCGAACCTGACGCTGGTCGACCCGGACGCCGAATGGACGGTGCGCGGGGCCGATCTGGCCAGCATCGCGGCCAACACCCCGTACGAGGGAATGCGGCTGCCCGGCGTGGTGACGGCGACCCTGCTGCGCGGGCGGATCACCGCGCGCGAGGGGAAGATCTGCTGATGGAGCGGTTGCTGCTGACGCTGGGGATCGTCGCCTTCTTCCTGCTGTGCCTGTTCGGCATGTGGATCGGCTGGCGGCGCAAGGCGCGTTCGCAGAGCGCGCGGATCGCGCCGTTCCCGGAGATCCCGGCCGACCCGGGCGAGTTCCAGCTGGAATCGACCGGCGTGTACGTGGGCACCACGACCGCGGGCAACTGGCAGGACCGCGTCGTCACGCGCGGCGCGGGTCCGCGGTCCGGCGCGGTCTGGCGGCTGCACCCGGACGGGGTGGCCGTGGAACGCGGCGGGCTGCCGGACTTCTGGATCCCGCGCGCCTCGATCACCGGGATCCGCCGCGATTCGCGGCTCGCCGGGAAGGTCACCGGCACCGACGTGCTGCTGGTCCTCACCTGGCAGCTCGGCGACGTCGCGCTGGACACCGGGTTCCGCGGCGACGACCTCGACGACTATCCGCAGTGGATCAACGAACTTTCCGATCACGACATCAAGGGAGGTGCCCAGTGAGCACCGGCACTCGCGGCCCCGCCGCCCTGGTTCTCGAAGACGGCCGGGTGTTCCGCGGCGCGGCGTACGGCGCGCGCGGGCGGACCCTCGGCGAGGCGGTGTTCTGCACCGGCATGACGGGGTACCAGGAAACGCTGACCGACCCGTCGTACCACCGGCAGATCGTGGTGCAGACCGCGCCGCAGATCGGCAACACGGGCTGGAACGACGAGGACGACGAATCGGCCCGGATCTGGGTTTCCGGTTACGTGGTGCGGGATCCCGCGCGCACGCCGTCGAGCTGGCGGGCGAAGCGCACGCTCGACGAGGAACTGGTGCGCCAAGGCGTGGTCGGGATTTCCGAGGTGGACACCCGGACGCTGACGCGGCATCTGCGCGAACAGG
Organism: Streptomyces sp. AA4; assembly: GCF_000158875.1. Taxonomy (NCBI): domain Bacteria; kingdom Bacillati; phylum Actinomycetota; class Actinomycetes; order Kitasatosporales; family Streptomycetaceae; genus Streptomyces; species Streptomyces sp. AA4. Next base: position 2,405,545 of record NZ_GG657746.1, read on the forward strand.
GCGCGATGCGCGCGGGCGTGTTCTCCGGCGACGCACTGGGCAGCGACGAGCAGATGGTCGAACAGGTCCTGGCGAGCCCGCAGATGAAGGGCGCGGACCTCGCCGGCGAGGTCTCCACGGACAAGCCGTATGTCGTTGCCGCGCAAGGAGAAAAGCGGTTCCGGGTCGCGGCGCTGGACCTGGGGATCAAATCGAACACGCCGCGGCTGATGACGCAGCGGGGCATCGAGGTGCACGTGCTGCCCTCGAGCACGAGCGCGGAGGACCTGCTGGCGCTGGAGCCGGACGGGGTGTTCCTGTCCAACGGCCCGGGCGACCCGGCGACGACGGCGCACGCGACGGCGCTGACGAAAACCGTTCTGGAGCAGCGGATCCCGCTGTTCGGCATCTGCTTCGGCAACCAGATCCTCGGCCGCGCCCTGGGTCTGGGCACGTACAAGATGCGCTACGGGCACCGGGGGATCAACATCCCGGTGATCGACGTGGCGACCGGACGGGTCGCGATCACCGCGCAGAACCACGGTTTCGCCCTCGAAGGCGAGCCGGGCCAGCGGTTCGATTCCCCTTACGGGGCCGCGCAAATCAGCCACTACTGCCCGAACGACGACACGGTCGAGGGCGTGCGCGCCTTCGACGTGCCCGCGTTTTCCGTGCAGTACCACCCCGAAGCGGCCGCGGGTCCGCACGACGCCGCGCCGCTGTTCGACGAGTTCGTTGAGTTGATGGAGAAGAAGGCCTGATGCCGAAGAGGACGGACATCCAGCACGTGCTGGTGATCGGCTCCGGGCCGATCGTGATCGGGCAGGCGGCCGAGTTCGACTACTCGGGCACGCAGGCCTGCCGGGTGCTGCGCAGCGAGGGTCTGCGCGTGTCACTGGTGAACTCGAATCCGGCGACGATCATGACGGATCCGGAGTTCGCCGACGCGACCTACATCGAGCCGGTGACGCCGGACTTCGTGGAGAAGGTCATCGCGGCCGAGCGCCCCGACGCGCTGCTGGCGACGCTCGGCGGGCAGACCGCGCTGAACTGCGCGGTGGCGCTGCACGAGCGCGGCGTGCTGGAGAAGTACGGCGTGGAGCTGATCGGCGCGGACATCGACGCGATCCAGCGCGGCGAGGACCGGCAGAAGTTCAAGGACATCGTCCGCAAGATCGGTGCGGACGTGCCGCGCAGCCGGGTGTGCCACAACATGGACGAGGTCCGCGAGACGGTCGCGGAACTGGGCCTGCCGGTCGTCATCCGGCCGTCGTTCACGATGGGCGGCCTCGGCTCGGGCATGGCGCACACGCCGGAGGACCTGGAGCGGCTGGCCTCGACCGGGCTCACCGAGTCCCCGGTGACCGAGGTGCTGATCGAGGAGAGCGTGCTCGGCTGGAAGGAGTACGAGCTCGAGCTGATGCGCGACAAGCACGACAACGTCGTGGTCGTGTGCTCGATCGAGAACGTGGACGCGATGGGCGTGCACACCGGCGACTCGGTCACCGTCGCGCCGACGATGACCCTGACCGACCGCGAGTACCAGGTGATGCGCGACGTCGGCATCGCCGTGCTGCGCGAGGTCGGCGTGGACACCGGTGGCTGCAACATCCAGTTCGCGTTCAACCCGGTCGACGGCCGGATGGTCGTGATCGAGATGAACCCGCGCGTGTCCCGTTCCAGCGCCCTGGCGTCGAAGGCGACCGGTTTCCCGATCGCGAAGATCGCGGCGAAGCTGGCGATCGGCTACACGCTCGACGAGATCCGCAACGACATCACCGGCGAGACCCCGGCCTCGTTCGAGCCCGCGCTCGACTACGTCGTGGTGAAGGTGCCGCGGTTCGCGTTCGAGAAGTTCCCCGGTGCGGACCCGACGCTGACCACGACCATGAAGTCGGTCGGCGAGGCGATGTCGTTCGGCCGCAGTTTCCCCGAAGCGCTCGGGAAGGCGATGCGGTCGATCGAGACCAAGGCGACCGGGTTCTGGACGCTGCCCGACCCCGAGGGCGCGACGGTCGAGTCCACTTTGGACTCGCTGCGCACGCCGCACGAAGGCCGCCTCTACGAGGTGGAACTGGCGCTGCGGCTGGGCGCGACGGTCGAGCAGGTGCATGAGGCGAGCGGGATCGACCCGTGGTTCATCGACCAGATCGCGCTGATCGGCGAGGTCGGCGCGGAGGTCCGCGACGCCCCGGTGCTCGACGGCGACCTGCTGCGGCGGGCGAAGCGCACCGGCCTGTCCGACCGCCAGATCGCCGCGCTGCGCCCGGAACTCGCGGGCGAGGACGGCGTGCGGGCGCTGCGGCACCGGCTCGGCGTGCGGCCGGTGTTCAAGACGGTCGACACCTGCGCGGCGGAGTTCGCGGCGAAGACCCCGTACCACTACTCGGCCTACGAGACCGACCCGGCGGCGACGTCCGAGGTCGCGGTCCAGAGCGACAAGCCGAAGGTGCTGATCCTCGGGTCCGGCCCGAACCGGATCGGGCAGGGCATCGAGTTCGACTACTCCTGCGTGCACGCGGCGATCGCGTTGCGCGAGGCCGGGTTCGAGGCCGTGATGGTCAACTGCAACCCGGAAACCGTGTCGACCGACTACGACACGAGCGACCGGCTGTACTTCGAGCCGCTGTCGTTCGAGGACGTGCTCGAGGTCGTGCACGCCGAGCAGCAGTCCGGCACGGTGGCGGGCGTGATCGTGCAGCTGGGCGGGCAGACCCCGCTCGGGCTCGCGCAGCGGCTCGCCGACGCCGGGGTGCCGGTGGTCGGGACGCCGCCGGAGGCGATCGACCTGGCCGAGGACCGCGGCGCGTTCGGCGAGGTGCTGTCCGAGGCCGGGCTGCCCGCGCCGAAGTACGGCACGGCGACCTCGTTCGAGGGCGCGAAGCGGATCGCCGACGAGATCGGCTACCCGGTGCTGGTCCGCCCGTCCTACGTGCTGGGCGGGCGCGGCATGGAGATCGTCTACGACGAGGAGTCCCTGGCCGGCTACATCCGCCGCGCCACCGAGGTCACGCCGGAGCACCCGGTGCTCGTGGACCGGTTCCTCGACGACGCGATCGAGATCGACGTGGACGCCCTGTTCGACGGCGAGGACCTCTACCTCGGCGGCGTGATGGAGCACATCGAGGAAGCCGGCATCCACTCCGGCGACTCCTCGTGCGCCCTGCCGCCGATCACCCTCGGCGCGCAGGACCTCGACGCGGTCCGCCGCTCCACCGAGGCCATCGCCCGCGGCGTCGGCGTCCGCGGCCTGCTGAACGTGCAGTACGCGCTCAAGGACGACGTGCTCTACGTCCTGGAGGCCAACCCGCGTGCCTCGCGCACGGTCCCGTTCGTCTCCAAGGCGACCGCGGTGCCGCTGGCGAAGGCCGCGGCGCTGGTGATGACCGGCTCCACGATCAAGGATCTGCGCGCTTCCGGCGTGCTGCCCGCCGAGGGCGACGGCGGCCGGATGCCCGCCGACTCGCCGGTCGCGGTCAAGGAAGCCGTGCTCCCGTTCCACCGGTTCCGCACGCCGGAAGGACACGGCGTCGACTCCCTGCTCGGCCCGGAAATGAAATCCACCGGCGAGGTCATGGGCGTCGACACCTCCTTCGGGAAAGCATTCGCGAAATCGCAGAGCGGCGCTTACGGATCCCTTCCCACCTCGGGCCGGGTATTCGTCTCCGTCGCCAACCGCGACAAGCGTTCGCTGGTGTTCCCGGTGAAGCGGCTGGCCGATCTCGGCTTCGAGATCCTGGCCACGTCCGGTACCGCGGAAGTGTTGCGGCGCAACGGGGTTGCCTGTTCGGTGGTGCGCAAGCACTCCGAGCCGGACCCGGGCACCGGCGAGCCGAACATCGTCGACGTGATCCTCGCCGGCGACGTCAACATGGTGATCAACACGCCGTACGGAAACAGCGGACCGCGCGTGGACGGTTACGAAATCCGCACTGCCGCGGTGTCGCGCGACATTCCGTGCATCACCACGGTGCAGGGCGCCGCGGCGGCCGTGCACGGCATCGAAGCGCTTATCCGCGGCGACATCGGCGTGCGCAGCCTGCAGGACCTCCAGGCGGCGCTGAAGGCGACGTCGTGACCGCCCGCTTCGGGGCGCGGCTCGCCGAAGCAGTGGCCGCGCGCGGGTCGCTGTGCGCCGGGATCGACCCGCATCCGGGCCTGATCGAGGCGTGGGGCCTGCCGCTCGACGCCAGCGGGCTCGAACGCTTCGCGCTCAGCGCCGCGGAGGCGCTGGGCGAGGTGGCGGCGATCGTGAAGCCGCAGTCGGCGTTCTTCGAGGCGTTCGGGCCCGCCGGGGTGGCGGTGCTCGAACGCGTCGTGGACGTCGCTCACGACGCCGGAGCGCTCGTCCTGCTGGACGTCAAGCGGGGCGACATCGGCTCGACCATGGCGGCCTACACGGCGGCGTACGTGGCCGAGAAGGCGGCTTTCACCGCCGACGCGGCCACGGTGTCGCCGTACCTCGGCTTCGGCGCCCTCGACGCGGCCGTCACGGCAGCGCGCGAAGCGGGCAACGGCCTCTTCGTCCTCGCGCGCACGTCCAACCCGGAAGCGGACGCGTTGCAGCGCGCGCGGCTCGAAGACGGCCGTACGGTCGCTCAGAGCGTCGTAGACGCTGCTGCGGACCACAACGCAGGTGACGAGCCCTACGGCGACGTCGGCGTGGTCGTAGGGGCCACTGTGGCTCCTGGGGAAGTCGACCTGAGCCGGCTCAACGGACCGGTGCTCGCGCCCGGTTTCGGGGCGCAGGGGGCGACTGAGGCGGATTTGCGGGCAGTGTTCGGCGAGGGGCTCCCGGGCCTGCTCCCGGCCTCGTCGCGGGACCTGCTGCGCCACGGCCCGGACACCGCGGCGTTACGCCGTGCGGCCCAAGAGGTGAACCGCCGGTTGGCGGGACTCCGCGAAAAAGGCCAATAGCAGGCCCCGGAATCGCGCTCCACCAGCCACCCCCGCATTGTGGCCCCTGCTCAGGGGTGGGTACCGTCGCGTCACCCACCCAGATGTGAGAACTACCGGAGGAAAACGTGGCACTTCCCCAGCTGACAGAGGAACAGCGTGCTGCGGCGCTGGAGAAGGCCGCCGCCGCCCGCCGCATCCGTGCTGAGCTGAAGGAGCGGCTGAAGCGGGGCGGTACCACTCTGGTCGACGTGCTGAAGCAGGCCGAGGAGAACGAAGTCCTCGGCAAGATGAAGGTTTCGGCCTTGCTCGAGGCGCTCCCCGGCGTCGGCAAGGTGCGCGCCCAGCAGACGATGGAACGACTGGAGATCGCCCCCAGCCGCAGGCTCCGCGGGCTCGGCGACCGGCAGCGCAAGGCGCTGCTGGCCGAGTTCAGCGGCGAGTGAGCGGCGTCGGTCAGGACTACCCGGTGACCCGGGGCGCCGACCGCGGCAGTGAGCCGGTGGCAGGAGAGATCTCCCGCCCCCGGCTCACCGTCGTCTCCGGCCCTTCCGGAGTCGGGAAGTCGAGTGTGGTGGGACAGCTGCGCCGGCTCGAGCCGAACCTGTACTTCAGCGTTTCGGTGACGACGCGGGCGCCGCGGCCGGGCGAGGTCGACGGAAACCATTACCATTTCGTGGATTCCGCCGAGTTCGACCGGATGGTGGCCGGGAACCGGCTGCTGGAGTGGGCCGAGTTCGCGGGCAACCGGTACGGGACGCCGCGCGAGCCGGTGGAGAAGGCGCTGGCGGAAGGCCGTCCGGCGGTCCTGGAGATCGAACTGCAGGGCGCCCGCCAGGTCCGGGCCGCGATGCCGGAGGCGCGGCTGGTCATGCTGATGCCGCCCTCGTGGGAGGAACTGGTCGGCAGGCTCACCGGCCGGGGCACCGAGACCGAGGCCGCGGTGGCCGCCCGGCTGGCCGAGGCGGAACGCGAACTGGCCGCGGCCGGGGAGTTCGACGAACGGGTCGTGAACGCCGACGTCGAGGTCGCCGCGCGGCGGTTGCTAGACTTGATTACCGGCGGTGGCGATTCTGCCGCCGATCGATGTGACGATACGGAGCAGCACGAGTGACTGTGCAACAGGCGACGCTGGAAGAGCTCGAAGGCATCACCAACCCGCCTATCTACGACCTGCTCGAAAAGGTCTCCTCGAAGTACGCGCTGGTGATCTACTCGGCCAAGCGGGCGCGGCAGATCAACGACTACTACGCGCAGCTCGGCGAGGGCCTGCTGGAGTACGTGGGCCCGCTGGTCGAGCCCGGCCCCCGCGAGAAGCCGCTGTCGATCGCGCTGCGCGAGATCCACGGCGGGCTGCTCGAGCACACCGAGGGTGAATGACGCCAGGCCCAGGGTCGTCCTGGGCGTGGGCGGCGGCATCGCCGCCTACAAGGCGTGCGAGGTCCTGCGGGGCCTCACCGAAACCGGGCACGACGTCCGCGTCGTGCCCACCGAGGCCGCGCTGAACTTCGTCGGCGCGGCGACCTTCGAGGCGCTGTCCGGGAACCCGGTGCACACCGGGGTCTTCACCGAGGTGCCCGAGGTGCAGCACGTGCGGGTCGGCAAAGAGGCCGACCTCGTGCTGGTCGTCCCGGCGACCGCGAACCTGCTGGCCAAGGCCGCGCACGGGCTCGCCGACGACCTCCTGACGAACACCCTGCTCACCGCCCGGTGCCCGGTCGCTTTCTTCCCGGCGATGCACACCGAGATGTGGGAGCACCCGGCCACCCGCGACAACGTGGCGCTGCTGCGCTCGCGCGGCACGGTCGTCACCGAACCCGCCGCGGGCAGGCTCACCGGCGTCGACACCGGCAAGGGACGGCTCGCCGACCCGGCCGAGATCGTCGACCTGGCCCGGCTGCTGCTCGCCGAGCCGAAGGCGCTGCCGCGGGACCTCGAAGGCCTGCGCGTGGTGATCTCCGCGGGCGGCACCCGGGAACCGCTCGACCCGGTCCGCTACCTGGGCAACCGCTCGTCCGGCAAACAGGGCTTCGCACTCGCCCGGGTCGCCGCGCAGCGCGGAGCCGAGGTGACGCTGGTCGCCGGGCACACCGACGAACTGCCGTCCCCGGCGGGCGCGACGCTGCAGCGCGTGTCCACGGCGGAGGAAATGCGCAAAGCGATGCATTCCGCCGCGGCGGACGCGGATGTCGTCGTGATGGCCGCCGCGGTCGCGGATTTCCGGCCCGCCACGCTGGCCGACCACAAGATCAAGAAGTCCGACGACAGCCCGGACCCGGTCATCACGCTCGACCGCAACGCGGACATCCTCGCCGAACTGGTGCAGGGGCGGCGTTCCGGGCAGATCGTGGTGGGCTTCGCCGCAGAAACCGGCGACGAGAACGGCAGTGTCCTCGACCACGCCCGCGTCAAGCTCCGCCGCAAGGGCGCGGACCTGCTCGTGGTCAACGCGGTCGGCAACGGCAAGGCGTTCGGCACCGAGGACAACGCGGGCTGGCTGCTCGCCGCGGACGGCACCGAGCAGGTCATCCCGCAGGGAGCCAAAGCCCGCCTGGCGGCCACATTGTGGGATGCCGTAACAGCGTTGCTCGCGCGTCGACTGTAGCTACAGGTCCGCTGGGTAGGGTGGGCTGTGCCAGGAGCGCCTGAAATCCGGTGGGGCGCCATCGCTTGACCGAGGGAAGTGACGAGGTCGTGTCTGCGTCCACGAAAAGGCTGTTCACGTCGGAATCCGTGACGGAAGGCCACCCCGACAAGATCTGTGACGCCATCAGCGACTCGATCCTCGACGGCCTGCTGACCAAGGACCCGCGCAGCCGGGTCGCCGTCGAGACCCTGATCACGACGGGTCAGGTGCACGTCGCGGGCGAGGTGACGACCGAGGCGTACGCGGACATCCCCACCATCGTGCGGGACGTCATCCTGCGCATCGGCTACGACTCGTCGGCCAAGGGCTTCGACGGCAACTCCTGCGGCGTGAACGTCGCGATCGGGTCGCAGTCGCCGGACATCGCCCAGGGCGTCGACACGGCGTACGAGTCGCGGGTGGAATCGGACGAGGACGAGATCAACCGCCAGGGCGCGGGCGACCAGGGTCTGATGTTCGGCTACGCCTGCTCGGACACGCCCGAGCTGATGCCGCTCCCGATCGCGCTCGCGCACCGCCTGTCGCGCCGGCTGACCGCGGTCCGCAAGGACGGCGTGCTGCCGTACCTGCGTCCGGACGGCAAGACCCAGGTCACCATCGAGTACGCGGGCGAGCAGCCGGTGCGGCTCGACACCGTCGTGGTGTCCACCCAGCACGCGGACGGGATCGACCTGGAGCAGATGCTCGGCGTCGATGTGCGCAAGCACGTCGTGGAGCCGGAGCTGGCCGACCTCGGCCTAGACACGGACAGCACCCGCCTCCTGGTGAACCCCACCGGCCGCTTCGTGATCGGCGGCCCGATGGGCGACGCCGGGCTCACCGGCCGCAAGATCATCGTCGACACCTACGGCGGCATGGCCCGCCACGGCGGCGGCGCGTTCTCCGGCAAGGACCCGTCCAAGGTGGACCGTTCGGCCGCCTACGCGATGCGCTGGGTCGCCAAGAACGTCGTCGCCGCGGGCCTCGCCGGACGAGTCGAGGTGCAGGTGGCGTACGCCATCGGCAAGGCCGCTCCCGTGGGCCTGTTCGTCGAGACCTTCGGCACCGAAACGGTCGACCCGAGCAAGATCCAGTCGGCCATCAGCGAGGTCTTCGACCTGCGTCCCGCCGCGATCATCCGCGACCTGGACCTGCTGCGCCCGATCTACGCCCCCACCGCGGCATACGGCCACTTCGGCCGCCCCGACCTGAACCTGCCGTGGGAAAGCACCGCCCGCGCCGACGCCCTGCGCTCCCTGGCCGGCGCCTGATCAGTTTCGTGGTCCGTGAAGGGCCCCTTGAGGGAATCTAATTCCCTCAAGGGGCCCTTCACAGCTTTCGGGCGAAGCCGAGATTCCGTGAGGGGAACCCTGAGGGACTCTGAGTCCGTGAGGGTTCCCCTCACGACCCGCCCGCCGCCCGCCGCCCGCCGCCGGGGGTGCGCCCCAATGTGGCATTGGGTGCGTCAGACGCAACGAACGCCACATTGGGTGCGTCGCATGCACCCAATGCCACATTGGGGCCCTATCCGCACGCCGCGCCCCCCAACGCCCCCATGCACCCAAGCCGCGTAAAAACCGCCGCTGATGCACCCAAACAGCGTGGCACCCGGCCATCCCCCCAACCCCGATACGAAGCCGCCCTGCGGTTCGG
>NZ_GG657746.1:2414798-2422605 GCF_000158875.1 Streptomyces sp. AA4
GAACCGTCAGCACAATCAAACTTCGGGGTGCCCCACGCCACCACCGGGCCCCAGCAAAACCGGAACCTCCCATCGCCGACAGACCTGTCGCCGCCGTCTGGTAGAGATCTCCAAGTGACCAGCTCCGAACCCACCCCCCTATGGGACCTCCCGGAGCCTCCGCGCTCCGCCCCGGAGCCGAAGGCCACCCCGGCGAGAAAGACCCCCCGCACACCGACCCGCTCCCGCAAAGGCCAGCAAACCCCAGCCCCGGAACTCCCGGTAGCGACGATCGCCGTAGACATCCCCCTGGCCCACCTGGACCGCACCTTCGACTACCAAGTCCCGGAAAAACTGCACGAATCCGCGGTCCCGGGCTGCCGAGTCCGAGTCCGCTTCGCCGGTCAGCTCGTCGACGGCTACCTCATCGAACGCACCGACACGACGGACTACGAGCGCAAACTCGCCTACCTGGAACGGGTCACCTCGAGCGAACCCGTCCTCCCGCCGTCGCTGCACGCCGTCTGCCGCTCGGTAGCCGACCGCTACGCCGGAACCCTCTCCGACGTCCTGCGCCTGGCCCTGCCCCCACGGCACGCGAAGGTAGAAGCCGAACCACCCGCAGAACCGGCCCCCGCGCCAGAAGCCCCGGACGTCTCCGCCTGGTCCCGCTACCAGCGCGGCGAGGCTTTCCTGGAAGCGATCGCCGAATCCCGGCAAGCGAACGCCGTCTGGCAAGCCCTCCCCGGCGAAGACTGGCCCCGCCGCCTCGCCGAAGCGGCCGCGACCGCGGCGGCTCAAGGCCGGGGCGCGGTCCTGGTAGTCCCGGACCACCGAGACCTGACCAGGGTGCACGAGGCGTGCATCGAGTTGGTGGGGGAGCAGGGCGTCGCCGCGCTGATCGCCGGTTTGGGCCCGGCCGAACGGTACCGGCGCTGGCTTTCCGTGCTGCGCGGCGCGGTCCGCGTCGTCGTCGGCACTCGCGCGGCGATGTTCGCGCCCGTCGCCGATCCCGGTCTGTTCGTCGTCTGGGACGACGGCGACGATCTGCACCTGGATCCGCATGCCCCGTATCCGCACGTGCGGGATGTGCTGATGGATCGGGCGCACGCCACGAAATCCGCCTTCCTGGTCGGCGGATTCGCCCGGACCGCCGAGGCTCAGCTGCTCGTGGAATCCGGCTGGGCGCAACAGATCCAGGCCGATCGCACCGAACTCCGCGCCGCGGCCCCGCGCGTGACTCCGGTGGGCGAAGACTTCGACATTGCCCGTGACGAAGCAGCGCGGGTCGCCCGGCTTCCGGCGGTCGCTTTCGAGGCCGCGCGCCAGGCTTTCGCCGCTGGATTACCGGCTTTGGTCCAGGTTCCGCGCCGCGGTTACGTCCCCGGATTGTCCTGCGGCCAATGCCGGACGCCCGCCCATTGCCGTCGCTGCGCCGGTCCGCTCGCCCTGCCCGGCGGTTCGGCCGACGGTGCCCCGCGTCCGCCCGCCTGCCGGTGGTGCGGCGTCCCGGAGACCGCTTTCCGTTGCCCCGCTTGCGGTTCCGTCCGGTTGCGGGCCGTGGTGGTCGGCGCGAAACGCACTGCCGAAGAGCTGGGCCGGGCGTTCCCCGGGGTTCCGGTCCGGACCTCCGGCGCCGCCGAGGTCCTGGCGACCGTCCCGGGCCGCCCGGCTTTGGTGGTGTGCACGCCGGGTGCGGAGCCGGTCGCCGAGGGCGGATACGGAGCGGCGCTGCTGCTGGACGGCTGGGCGTTGCTCGGACGTCAGGATTTGCGGGCCGCGGAGGAAACGCTCCGCCGCTGGATGGCCGCCGGAGCGCTGGTGCGCCCGGCGTCGAGCGGGGGCCGGGTGATCGTCGGCGCGGAAGCCGGGCTGGCGGTCGTGCAGGCGCTGGTGCGCTGGGATCCGGGCTGGCACGCGAGCCAGGAACTGGAACAGCGCCGGGAGCTGGGTTTCCCGCCCGCGATGCGGATGGCGAGCGTCGAGGGAAGCCCGGCCGCGGTGGCGAGCGTGCTGGACGACCTCCCGCTGCCGGACAGCGGCGAGGTGCTCGGCCCGGTCCCGCTCGGCGACTACGACGACGAGGGCAACGCGGAACGCGAGCGGGCGCTAGTACGAGTGGCCCGCCCGGACGGCCGCGCCCTGGCGGCGGTGGTCCGCGACGCGGTGGCCCGCCGCGATGCCCGGAAAGCGGTCGAGCCGGTACGGGTGCAACTGGACCCGCTGGACCTGATCTAGGCGGAATTCGACGGCACGTTCGGCCCTGCTCATCCGACCTGAACAGAGGCCGGATCAGCAACCGTGAAGCCCGCGAGCAGGACTGGCTGGCCCGCTGCCAGGAACCGGTCGGGCTGGGGTAGTGGCGAGGCTCATCCGACCGGAAAGAGGCCGGATCCGCCGCCGCGCGAACCCGCGCATACCGCTGGATCCGCCAAATCCCCTCCCTTCCGCCGCGCATTCCCGCACCCAGCCCCGCGGCCGAAACGGCTTTCCGCACTACTGCCCGGTCACCGTTTGAACCGGTTCGTCCCGGGGTGTATTGGGGACGTGGAAACCGGGGGAGGGCGGCGAGGACGCCGGGCGGCCGGTTGCTCCGTTCGCCGGAGCGCGCTGCGGCGTTCGCCGTCTTCGCGTCTGCCGGGCGCGCACCTAGTCTTGAGGCCCAGCAGCCAAGATCAGGACCGCGGCCCGGGCCTCCCGCCCGTGCGCCCCGGTCCCGCGGACAGGAGCCGGCGTTGATGGGCGACGTCTCGATCCGGCCAGCTGAGCAGGCGGATCTCGCGGCGCTGGCGGAGACCCTCGGCGACCGGGGGTTTTTCGAGGACCGGCTCACCCGGCAGGCGAAGGGCCTCGGCGTCCTGTTCGCCGCGTGGTGCTCCGCGCGGCCGGTCGGGTCCGTGTACCTCTGGCTCGAGGACGCCGAGGAACCGCCGATCCGCGGGCATCTGCCGGGCGTTCCGCTGCTGAACCGCCTGGAAGTGGCCCCGGAGGCGCGCAACCGGGGCATCGGCGCGGCTCTCGTGCGCGCGGCCGAGGACTACCTGGTCGGCCACGGGCACGCGCTCGGCGCGCTCGCGGTCCGCACGGACAACACCCGCGCCGCCCGGCTGTACCGCCGCCTCGGCTACCACGACTGGGGCCACGGCACGGTCGTCTGCTACGCGGAGCGGGTGTCGCCGGACGGGCGCACGGTGACTGAAGCCGAGCGTTGCCACGTGCTCGTCAAAAGCCTGCCGGACGACCGTCCCGCGCCGCTGGCCAGCCGCACGTGCGGCGAACGCTGAACCTTCAGGACTTGTGCACGATCTCCGAAATCCCGAGCGTCCGGAACGCGGCGTCCGGGTCGTCCGCCGCATCGTGCCGCGCGCGCAGCGACTCGAGATGCGTCTGCCACGTCTCCCGGTCCTGCTGCCAGGCTCGCAGGTACTCGACGCACAATTCCGGCTCGATCAGCAGGCTGCGTCCGCACGCGGCCTTCAGCGCCGCGATCATCCGTTCCTCGCGCGCGCCGGTCAGGTGCGGTGCGTCGCGGACCTGCTGCAGCGTCGTGCGGATGAACGCCCGGCGGCTTTCCAGGAAGCCCTTCCAGTACGCGACGGTCGCGTCGGCGATGCTGAGACCGTTGTCCAGCAAGCAATAAATGCCTTCGGCGAGCGTGTCGCCCAGCTCTTCGGACCGGGCGCGCGCGGTGTCGCGATAGGGGTCGTAGTCGCCCTGGTAGGCGGTCCCGGTGACCGCGGTGGCGCGCAGGCCGGTGTCGCCGAGGAGAAAGAACCAGTCCTCGTTGTAGATGTCCGGGAAGAACGAGGTGTACGCGTCTTTCCCGACGACCAGCGCGCCGCCGCCGACGAACGTGTCCTGCTTTCCTCCGGACTCGCGGTAGGCGTGGCACACCACGGAGTTGTCCGGCATGCCGGTGTTGGCGAGGCCGACCGCCGCGTACTCGTCGAGCAGGCCCGCCGCCGCGCGCAGGTCGCCGGGGCGCGAGAGGTGGATGTCGTCGTCGAGGAAGAGGATGCGCTGCCAGCCCGCGAGGTCGGCGACGAGCACGCCCAGGTTGCGTTTGAAGCTCGTGTCGGCCCGGCGCAGCATGCGGGCCTTCCGCTGGCGCTGCAGCAGCTGGTTCGCCTCGAACGGCGGGACGGCGCCGAGACCGGCGGCCTCGTCGGTGTCGATCGCGCGGACGCGCACCCCTTCGCGCTTCGCGGCGAGGACCGCGTCGGTGGCGCGCGCGTTCTTGCTGCACAGCAGCAAAAGCGTGGCGTCGAGTTCGCGGGCGGCGCGGAACGCGTCCTTGAGGTAGGCGGCGGGGCGCCCGTTGGGCACGACGATCGCGTCCAGCTGGGCCTGCGGCGCGTCATCGGCGGCGACGTGATGCAGCAGGCGCTGATGCGTCGTGTGCTGCGCCGGCGCGGCGACGGTCGCGGTCATGGGTGGCTCGATTCTGGCCATTCGTGCAGCCGGTTTTCTGGCAGGGTCCAGTCCGGGGTGAGCCCCTGGTTGTCGAAGACCGGGACCCGGCTGATGATGCTGAAGGAATCCGCGCCCGCGAAGCGCTGGTCCAGGTAGGCCTGGTTGCGGTCGCGGAAGCGGCGGTCGGTCAGCGCTCGTACGGCCCCGAGGGTGCCGCGGCCGTACATTCCGTTGCACACGGTCACAGTGCGCTTGCGGTTGAGCGGGCTGACGCCGTGGTAGAAGTGCGCGACGTCTTCGATCAGAGCGCCGTCGCGCAGTTTGGCGCTGAACAGTTCGGTGGTCCCGTCGGGGCGGGTCACTTCGAAGCCGGTCTCCCGCTGTTCCTCGTCGCCCTTGCGGCTGATCTGGCGGACCGGCACGTCGACCCGGTCGAGCAGCGCGCGGGTCTGCGGGTTCCAGTCGACGCCGCCGAGCAGCACCAGGTGCGCGGTGTACTCGTCCGCCGACAGCGTCGTGTTCTGGTCGGTGGTGCGGAAGGTGACCTCGTTCGCCGGGTTGCACGCGCGGATGTGGCCGTAGAGCTCGAGCAGCGCGTCCGGGTCGGCGTAGGTGTAGAGGTTCACGTAGTCCGGGCTGGCCGGGTCGGTGTAGGCGATCCGGTACTTCTCCGGCAGCTGCGCGCAGACGATCACGATGTCCTGGTTCGGCGGGAAGTGCCACAGGCTCGACGGGGCGAAGACCGGCTGGGCGGGCGGGTCGTCGAGGTCGCCGCGCAGCGCCTGCAGCTCCGCGAGCAGTTCCTTGCGGACGGTGTGCTCGTCGTCGGTCAGCTCTTCGAGGTCCAGGAGATGAAGTTTGCGGCCCTGCACCGAACGGCGGGTGCTGAAAAAGGTCGCGTACGCCTCGAGCCGCGGCTGCGGGGGCGTCACCGGTTTCGCCACGTTCTCCCACGACGACAGCAGGCCGGTGCTCACGCCGAAGGCCTCGGCGAGCTGCTTCTGGGTGAGCACCACGTCGGACCAGCTCTCCTTGCGCAGGGTACGCAGGCGAGCGGCGAGCGCGGGGTTGGGCTGAGACACGACTTCAGACCCTTCAGTGAAGTTCAGTCAGACGTGAATGGCGGGGATTCTACACCCGGGAGGCCGGGATAGCCGGACGGGCCGGGGTCGAGTGTCGGCGCGCATTCAGGGGTTGCCCAGGTGGGGCCGGTCCCGCAGTTGAACCGCAGATGTCGTGTGCGCGACACCGTTGTTTCAGTCCGGGTCCAGCCTTATAGTAGCTGCTGTGAAAGTCTACTAGATTTCAGTAGCTTCCTGAAATAAGGGGGCGGTCATGGACACCTCAGCAGTACCGGCGCCAGTGCACCGAGCCATCGTGGTCGTCGACATCGAAGGGTCGACCACCCGTACGAACCCGGCTCGGGCCGGGCTCCGTTCGGTCCTGTTCGCCCTGCTCGACGAGGCGTTCCGGGCCGGGGGCATCACGGAGGAGTTCCGGGATCCGTTCGTGGACCGGGGCGACGGGGCGCTGTGCCTGGTCCGCCCGGTCGACGAGGTGCCGAAGACCGTCCTGCTCGCCCGCGTCGTGCCGGCGCTGGCCGAACTGCTCGCCCGGCACGGCGACCAGGACCCCGAACTGGCTTTCCGCCTGCGGGTTTCGGTGCACGCCGGAGAGGTGCACTACGACGCGCACGGACCGTACGGCGAGGACATCGACATCGCCTGCCGGCTCCTCGACGCCCCTGATCTGAGACGCAGGCTCCGCGGTTCCACGGGACCGCTCGCGCTGGTCGTCTCCAACGCGATCCACCGCTCGGTCGTCCGGCACGGCTACGCCGGGATCGACCGCAGCTCTTTCGCCCACGCCTTCCACGTGCGCGTCGGCGGCCAGCGGACGCGCGGCTGGGTCCGCACCACCGACGCCGTCCGGCCGGGAGCGGGACTGATCGCCTGAACGGTCCGGCCGACGACGAGGAGGGGGGACCGCCGTGGAAGCGATCGGGTTCTGGCCGGCGCTGGGCGCCGCGGACCGCGCGAAGTTCGAAGAGCTTTCCGTCCGCAAGGCCTACCGGCGCGGGGACGTCCTCTGCCGCGAAGGCGAACAGGCCTCGGTGGTGCTTCTCCTGCTGGCCGGCCACGTCCGGATCACCAACGCGACGCCGGACGGGCGCGAGGTCGTGGTCGGCGTCCGCGGCGCGGGCGAGGTGATCGGCGAACTGGCCGTGATCGACGGCGGACGGAGGTCGGCGACGGTGCAAGCGCTCGACGAACTGGACGTCCTGGTCGTGCCCGCCGCGCGGTTCGTCGCGCTGTGCCGGCGCGAGGCGGCGATTTCCTGGGCGCTGGTGCGAGTGCTGGCCGACCGGATGCGCGACGTCGGACGGCAATGGCTCGATCTCGGCGGCGGGACAACCACCCGCCGCGTGGCCGCGCAGCTGATGCAGCTGGCGGTGCAGCACGGCGTGAAGCGCGGCACGGACATCGAGGTCGCGGTACCCGGCACGCAAGCGGAACTCGCGATGACCGCGGCGATTTCGCGCGAATCGTGGGCCAGGGTGACGCGGGAGCTCCGCCGCCAGGGGGTGATCAGCACCGCGCGCGGCCAGGTGACCATCCACCGGCTCGCGGAACTGCGGCGGCTTGCTCGCTGAACGTGTCAGCTGACACAGATTTCCCGGCGCGGCCGGGGTTTTCTGGAAACACACCACCGAGGGAGGCAGTCATGGAACCGTTTCTTCCCGCTCCTCAGCCGGTTCGCTGGCGTCGGGGGGTGTACGCGGCCGCTCTGGTCGTCCCGTTCACCGTCGCACAGGTGTGGGCGGTGCTGGTGCTGCTGAGCCTCGACTCGCTCCACGGCCTCGCCGGACAGGCCTTCCTGGTGACCCTCGCCGGTTCCGTCGTCGCGACGGCCGTCGGCTGGCGCTGGGTGTGGCAGCTGGGTTCGGAACGCCGTCGGGTGCGGGCGCGCGAGGAAATGCGGCAGCGCGCGTACGAGAACATTCGCGAGTTCGGGCGGGAGAACCTGCGCGAACCGCGGATACAGGTGCGGTCGTGAACACCGTGCTGGCCGTCGCGCAGGGCGGCGGGCAGGGCGTGTCTGCGGGGGTGCTGGTGCTTGCGTTGGTCGTGCTGGTGGCGGTGATTCGGGTGTTGCGGTGGATCGCTGGGGTGGCGGTTCGGGTGGCCGCGTCTGTGGCGGCGATTTCCGGGTTGGTTGTGGGGGTTGCTGGGGTTGGGGGGTTGGCGACTGTGGCTGCGGTGGTGATGGCGTCGAAATGAGGGTGGGCATCGGTTCTGTCGTGGGGGCGGAACCGGTGTTCGTGGGTGGGGGTTCGGCTCGTCGCCCTGGCGGGCGACGTTGCCGTCCCCTGGTTGCGTGGGGCACCCCGAAGTTTCATTGTGCTGACGGGCGG
>NZ_GG657746.1:2422705-2478909 GCF_000158875.1 Streptomyces sp. AA4
GGCTGGGTGCCCCCGGTGGTTGGGCGCATCGGCGGCGGTTTGGTTGGTGCGTCGATGGTTGGTGCAGCGGCGGCGGTTTGTTGCGTGGCTCTGGCGTTGCTGCTTTGAGTGGGGCGGTGTGCGCTGGTAGCGCCCCAATGTGGCATTGGGTGCATGCGACGCACCCAATGTGGCGTTCGTTGCGTCTGACGCACCCAATGCCACATTGGGGCGCATCCCGGGCGGCGGGGCGTGGGCGTGAGGGGCGGAGAGGTGTGCGTTAGCTGGCGGAGAGTTGGCGTTTCACCTCGGCGGCGACGCGGGAGCCTTCGGCGCGGCCGGCGAACTTTAGCTGTACCGCCTTCATCACCGCGCCCATTCCGGCCATTCCGGAGGCGCCGGTTTCGGTCACCGCCTCCGTGACGAGGGTGCGAAGCTCGTCGTCCGACAGTTGGGCGGGCAGGTAGGCCGTGAGGACCTCTGCTTCGGCTCGTTCGCGTTCCGCTGAGTCTGCTCGGCCTGCCTTGTCGAAGGCTTCGGCGGCGTCGCGGCGTTTCTTCACCTCTCGGGTGATGATTTTCAGTACCTCGTCGTCGGAGAGTTCGCGAGCGCTGTCGCCTGCGGTTTCTTCGTAGCCGATCGCCGAGAGGGTCAGCCGCAGGGTTGCCGAGCGCAGCTGGTCCCTTGCCTTGATCGCGGTCGTCAGGTCGTCGTGCAGGGTCGCCTTCAGCGTGGTCATATACCCGATCCTGGCGCCCGCCGCGGCTGGCTGCCCGCGCCGCGCCGCCGGGACGGGGGTCTTCTAGACTCGCTTCCGATGTCCGACCAGCCTGAAATCCCCTTTTCCTTTCCGGAGGTGCGGTGATGCGTCTCGTTTTCGCCGGCACCCCGGAACCTGCCGTGCCGTCGTTGCGCGCGCTGATCGAGTCCGAGCGGCACGAGGTCGTCGCTGTCGTCACGCGGCCGGACGCCCAGGCCGGGCGCGGGCGCAAGGTGCTGCGGTCCCCGGTGGGCGCCCTCGCCGACGAGCACGGCATCGAGGTGCTCACTCCCTCGCGGGCCGGTGACCCGGCGTTTCTCGCTCGCCTGCGCGAGCTGGCGCCGGATGTCTGCCCGGTCGTCGCGTACGGGGCGCTGCTGCCGCAGTCCGCGCTCGACATCCCGGTGCACGGCTGGGTCAACCTGCACTTCTCGCTGCTGCCCGCGTGGCGCGGCGCGGCGCCGGTGCAGGCGGCGATCCGCGCGGGGGACGAGATGACCGGCGCGTCCACCTTCCGGATCGTGAAGGAGCTCGACGCGGGGCCGGTGTTCGGCGTGGTGACCGAGCCGATCGGCCCGGAGGACACGTCCGGCGCGCTGCTCGGCAGGCTCGCCGAGTCCGGGGCGCACCTGCTGGTGTCCACGGTGGACGGTATCGAGGACGGCACGCTCCGCGCGGTCGAGCAGCCGGGCGAGGGCATGAGCTACGCGCCGAAGGTGACGGTCGAGGACGCGCGCGTGTCGTTCGCCGACCCGGCTTCCGCGGTCGACCGGCACATCCGTTCGGTGACGCCGGATCCCGGCGCGTGGGCGGAGTTCCGCGGCGAGCGGTTCAAGCTGGGGCCGGTCACCGTGCTCGACGAACCCGGTCCGCGGCCGGGCGAGCTGGTGGTCGAGCGCAAGCGCGTGCTCGTGGGCACGGCGACGAAACCGGTGCGGCTGGGCGAGGTCCAGGCGGCCGGAAAGAAACGGATGGCGGCCACCGACTGGGCGCGCGGCACGAGGATCGACGAAGGAGAGCGCCTCCAGTGAACGAGCGTGGAGAACGGCGGCCGTCGCGGCCGCAGCGGGGCCGTCCGGCTCCGCGCAAACAGGGACCGCGGCGTCCGCCGGAGATCGACCCGGCTCGCCAGGTCGCGTTCGACGTGCTGCGCGCCGTCCGCGAGAAGGACGCGTACGCCAACCTCGTCCTCCCGCAGCTGCTGCGGGAACGCCGGGTGAGCGGTCGCGACGCCGCGCTGGCCACTGAGCTGACGTACGGCACCGTCCCGCGCCGCAGGGACCTGTTCGACGCGGTGAATCGCCGCGTTGCCCGACTGACCGATCGAGAAGACCGACCCGGTGGTGCTCGACGCGCTGCGCCTCGGCGCCTACCAGCTGCTGCGCACCCGGATCCCGGAGCACGCCTCCGTCGGGTCCACTGTGGACCTCGTGCGCGCCGAAGCCGGTTCCTGGGCAACGGGATTCGCGAACGCCATCCTGCGCGCCGTGTCCACAAAGGACGAGGCGCAGTGGCTTGACGAACTGTCGCCGGACGAGGCCACCGACCCGATCGGCGCGTACGCGCTCCGCACCGCGCACCCGCGCTGGGTCGCGCGGTCGTTCGCGGAAGCGTTGGGGGACAAGGGCGCTGAGCTGAAAGCCGCCCTCGAAGCGGACGACGCCCGCCCCGCGGTGCACCTGGTCGCGCGCCCCGGCGAGATCAGCGCCGACGAACTGGCCGCCATCACCGGCGGCGACCCCGCGCCGTACTCGCCCTACGGCGTGCACTTGCCGGCCGGCGCGGGCGACCCGGCCGACGCGGAACCGGTCCGCGAACGCCTCGCCGCGGTGCAGGACGAAGGCAGCCAGCTGTGCGCCATCGCCGTCACCAAGGTCCCGCTGGAAGGCTCCGACGAGCGCTGGCTGGACCTGTGCGCGGGCCCCGGCGGCAAAGCGGCGCTGCTCGGCGCGCTGGCCAAGATCAGCGGCGCGCACGTGGACGCCGTCGAGAAAGCCCCGCACCGGGCCCGGCTGATCGAGAACGCCACCGAGGGCCTGCCCGCCACCGTGCACGTCGCCGACGGCCGCGAATCCGGCCTCGAACCGGGCTACGACCGGATCCTGGTCGACGCCCCGTGCAGCGGCCTGGGCGCACTGCGCCGCCGCCCCGAGGCCCGGTGGCGCCGCAAGCCGTCGGACGTCGCGGACCTCACCAAACTGCAGGGCGAACTGCTGATGGCGGCGCTCGACCTGGTGCGCCCGGGCGGCATCGTCACCTACGTCGTGTGCTCGCCGCATCTGGCCGAAACCGAAGGCGTGGTAGGCGAAACCGCCCGCCGGACCAAGTCCGAGATCGTGGACGCCCGCGAGTTCTTCCCGGACGTCCCGCAGCTCGGCGACGGCCCGTACGTCCAGCTGTGGCCCCACCGACACGGCACCGACGCCATGTTCTGCGCGGTGCTGCGCAAACCGTGACGGATCTAGGTTTGGTCGCCAGCTCGTGCGGCGGACTGGACACCCGGTTCACCGACGAGCTGGCGAAACCAGCGGTCGCCCGAGGCTGGCGGCTCGCCATCACCCTGACGCCCACGGCCTGGGGCTGGCTGAAAGCCACCGGCGGTTTGGGCGAACTCGAAGCCACCACGGACCTTCCGGTGCGCAGCACGTCCCGCCTCCCCGGCGAGCCGCGCCCGCATCCGGATCCGAAGGTGTTCCTTTTCGCGCCCGCCTCGGCGAACTCGGTGGCGAAGCTGGCGCTGGGGATCGCGGACAACCAAGCGCTCACGTTGCTCGGCGATGTCCTTGGCGCGCCAGGGATCACCATCGTCGTCGCTTACCAGATCCAGCCGACCCGGGAGCACCACCCGGCCTGGCAGCGGCACCTGGACACCTTGGCCGAGGCGGGCGTTCGTCTCCACCGGCTCGACCCGCGCCGCCCCTGGTCGGAGCCGCTCGACTTGCTGCCCTCGCCCGCGTAAAAAGTCGTGAAGGGCTCCTTGCGGGAATCAGATTCCCTCAAGGAGCCCTTCACGGACTTCAGGCTCAGCGCAGGCGAAGAGCGCGCTTCACCGTGCCGAACAGGTCGGTCTGGTTGGTCAGCCCAACGACATTCGCCGCCTGCGGCCCGTAAGCCGCGATGCGGACCTGCGTGCCGGTGTGCTCCATCGACGAACCGGGCAGCGCCGTGCCGTAGTTGAGGGTCATGTTCGCGCCCTCGTTGGTGATCAGCGTGGCGGTCTGGCCGGGAGTCTTGGCGTCGTTGGACACGATCTGACTGGTGTGCCCGTGATCCGCGGTCACCACAACCAGCGTGTCAGTGTGGCTGCGCGCGTAAGCCAGCCCAGCCGCGACCGCAGCGTCGAAATCGATCGTCTCGCCGATCTGCCCACAGGGATCAGCCGCGTGGTCCTGCTTGTCGATCGACGCACCCTCGACCTGCAGGAAGAACCCCTTGTTGCTGCGGCGATCCTCCAGTAACTGCAACGCCTTCTGCGTCTGCGCCACCAGCTTCGGCTGTGTCTTCGGCAGCGCCGGGTTCGCGGTGCACCGAGTCGGCGCGGTACCGCCCTGCGTCGCCTTCGGACCAGTCCAGTTCACCGGCAGGTTGCCCGGCGCGAACAGCCCGAGCAGCGGCTGGCCCGGACGAGCCTTGGCCAGGTCGTCCGCGGTGTTGACCACGTTGTAGCCAGCAGCCTTGGCCTGCTCCAGAACCGGCTTCCCCTTGAACTGCCCGGCAGTCGCCTTCTGGTCGAAGTACTTCGCGCCGCCGCCCAGGAGCACGTCCGGGCGGGTCTGCACGAGCTGCTCGGAGATCGAGCCCGCGCCGCCGTTCTCCTTGGCGTTCCGCGCGCACTTCTTGGTCGTCTCGTCCGGGCCCTTGCAGTCGCGGTCGACGACGTGCGCGCCGAGCACGGCCGGGGTCGCGTCCTGGACCTCGGCGGTGGTCACGTCGCCGGTGCGCAGGCCGCTGCGCTTGGCGAGTTCGAGCAGCGTCGGGACCGGGTTGCCGTAGGCGTCCACGGAAATCGCGCCGTTGTAGGTCTTCGTGCCGGTCGCCCAGCCGGTGCCCGACGCCGCGGAGTCGGTGACGTAGTCCGGCTTCGCCGGGTTGCCCTTCTCGACCGCGTACGTGGTGTAGTCGCCGGTCAGCGGGAACTCGTCCATCGCGAGCCGGCCTGCCGCGCCGCGCTCGTAGTTGCGCGCCGAGGTGATCTCGGACTGGCCCATGCCGTCGCCGATGAACAGGATGACGTTGCGCGCGTGCCCGCCCTGGATCGCCTGGCGGACCTCCTGCGTGCGGTCGCCCGCGCCGGCCGAAGCGGCCCGCGCGCCCTGGTCGTCCTGGTTGCCCTGCGCGGCGATCGCGACCGGGGCGGCGGCGACCAGCGCGACGCCGAGCGCGCCCGCGGCCAGCCACTTGCGGCGGCCTGCCAAGACCGTTCTCATGGTTCTCCTCGAAGTGCCTCTTGTCCGGAACTTCCGGACGTGACCCATTAGTGCTCGCCGATGTGTTCGACACGGAGAATCCGGATGAGCGCCCGGTGTCCGGAAAGCGAACTCCGGTGCGGTCACGGCCGGTGAACAGGCCGGAACCGGGTCCTCTTACACTCGGGTCGTGGCTTCACCTCTCATCGCACCCAGCATCCTGTCCGCCGACTTCGCCAAGCTCGGCGAGGAGATCGCGGCCGTCGCGCACCCCGGGGAGACGCGGGCCGACTGGGTGCACGTGGACGTCATGGACGCGCACTTCGTGCCCAACCTGACCCTCGGCCTGCCGGTGGTCCAGTCGCTGCTGAAGTCGACCGACCTGCCGCTCGACTGCCACCTGATGATCGACGACCCGGACCGCTGGGCGATCGGGTACGCCGAGGCCGGCGCGTACAACGTCACGGTGCACGTGGAAGCCGCCAAGGACCCGGTCATGCTGGCGAAGAACCTGCGCGCCGCGGGTGCGAAGGCGGGTCTGTCGATCAAGCCGGGCACTCCGCTCGAGCCGCACCTCGAAACCCTCAAGCACTACGACACGCTGCTGGTCATGTCGGTCGAGCCGGGCTTCGGCGGGCAGTCGTTCATCGCCGACGTGCTGGAGAAGGTGCGCACCGCGCGCCGGCTGGTCGACACCGGGCACCTGAAGCTGGTCGTCGAGATCGACGGCGGGATCAACTCCGACACCATCGAACAGGCCGCCGAAGCGGGCGTCGACTGCTTCGTCGCGGGCTCGGCCGTCTACGGCGCCGAGGACCCGGGCCGGGCCGTCGCCGCGCTGCGCGAACAGGCCGCCCGCCTCCGCGTCAGCTGACGTCGGCCCGGGAAGCTCCCGGGGCCGGGCGGGTGTTGGATGGAGGGGCCACCGACGGCGGTGGCCGGGCGAGGAGGCAGCAGTGTTCACGGGAATTGTCGAAGAGGTCGGCGAGGTCACCGCGGTAGAGCAGCTCACCGACGCGGCTCGGCTCACCGTGCGCGGCCCGCTGGTCACCTCGGACGCGGGCCACGGCGATTCGATCGCGGTCAGCGGCGTCTGCCTGACCGTCGTCACGGTCTCCGGCGGCGAGTTCACCGTCGATGTGGTGAACGAGACACTCCAGCGTTCGAGCCTCGCGAAGGTGGCCGTCGGCGACGCGGTGAACCTCGAGCGCGCGACCCCGGCGGGCGGACGGCTCGGCGGGCACATCATGCAGGGCCACGTCGACGGCACCGGCGTCTTCCTCTCCCGCGACGAGCGCGGCGTGACGACGTTCTCCCTGCCCCCGGCCTTGGCGCGGTACGTCGTGGAGAAGGGCTCGATCGCCGTCGACGGCGTTTCGCTCACCGTCGCGAGCATCGCCGAGGACCGGTTTTCGGTCGCGTTGATCCCCACCACGCTCGAGGCGACGACCCTCGGCAGGCGGGAAGAAGGCGATCACGTGAACCTCGAAGTGGACGTCGTCGCCAAATACGTGGAGAAGCTCACTGCGCCACACGTGGCGGCGAACGCGCACAATGTGTGACATCCACCTGGCGGCAGGAGCAAAGGAGCACCCGTGAGCGAGACGAAGGCGGCCGGGCCGCAGACGGGACTGACCCCGTGCGGAGCGGGCGCGGCGGTCGACGTGGACGCGGTCGAGGCCGCGATCGCGGACATCGCCGCCGGGCGCGCCGTGGTGGTCGTCGACGACGAGGACCGCGAGAACGAGGGCGACCTCATTTTCGCCGCCGAGAAGGCGACGCCGGAGCTGCTCGCGTTCATGGTGCGCTACACCTCGGGCTACATCTGCGTCCCGCTGACCGAGGCCGAGGCCGACCGGCTCGACCTGCCGCCGATGTTCCACACGAACCAGGACGCCCGCGGCACCGCCTACAGCGTGACCGTGGACGCGGCCGAGGGCATCAGCACCGGCATCTCCGCCGTGGACCGGGCGCACACCATCCGGCTGCTGGCCGACCCCGAAGCCACCGCGAAGGACTTCCGCCGCCCCGGGCACGTGGTGCCGCTGCGCGCCAAGGAGGGCGGCGTGCTGCGCCGTCCCGGCCACACCGAGGCGGCGATCGACCTGGCCCGGCTGGCCGGGCTGCACCCGGCGGGCGTGCTCTGCGAGATCGTGTCGCAGAAGGACGAGGGCGACATGGCCCGGCGCGACGAGCTGGAGGTGTTCGCCGCCGACCACGACCTCAAGATCATCTCGATCGCGGAGCTGATCGCCTACCGGCGGCGCACCGAGAAGCAGGTCGAACGCGTCGCCGAGGCGCGGATCCCGCTGGCCGCGGGCACGTTCCGCGCGGTCGGGTACGACAGCCTGCTCGACGGGATCGAGCACGTCGCCTTCGTGTACGGCGAAATCGGCGACGGCGAGGACATCCTGGTCCGGGTGCACTCCGAATGCCTCACCGGCGACGTGTTCGGCTCGCTGCGCTGCGACTGCGGCCCGCAGCTGGACGCCGCGCTGCAGAAGGTGGCCGACGAGGGCCGCGGGGTCGTGCTGTACATCCGCGGGCACGAGGGCCGCGGCATCGGCCTGCTGCACAAGCTGCAGGCCTACCAGCTGCAGGACGCGGGCGCGGACACCGTCGACGCGAACCTCGCGCTGGGCGTCCCGGCGGACGCGCGCGACTACGGCACCGGCGCGCAGATCCTGTGCGACCTCGGCGTCCGGTCGATGCGGCTGCTCACGAACAACCCGGCGAAGCGGGTCGGCCTCGAGGGCTACGGCCTGCGCGTCACCGGGCGGGTCGCGCTGCCGATCTCGCCGAACCCGGAAAACCTGCGGTACCTGCGCACGAAGCGCGACCGGATGGGGCACGACCTCAGCCAGCTCGAGCACTACGACCAGGTCGGCGCGTCCGACCCGGGCACCGAGGAGGACACCACGCGATGAGCGGCGAGGGGCGGCCGGACGCCGCGCTCGACCTGCGCGACTGCAAGTCCCTGCGGCTGGCGGTCGTCGCGACGCGGTGGAACGCGAAGATCACCGACGTGCTGCTCGAGCGCGCGCTCGCCGCGGCGAAGGACGCCGGGCTGGAGGAAGAGCCCACGGTCATCCGCGTCGCGGGCGCGGTGGAGCTCCCGGTCGCGGCGCAGGCGCTGGCCCGCAACCACGACGCGGTCGTCGCGCTGGGCGTCGTGATCCGCGGCGGCACCCCGCACTTCGAGTACGTGTGCGACGCGGTCACCGCCGGCCTCACCCGGGTCGCGCTCGACGAGAGCACTCCGGTCGGCAACGGCGTGCTGACCTGCGACACCGAACAGCAGGCGCTGGACCGCTCCGGCATGCCCGGCTCGGTGGAGGACAAGGGTTACGAGGCGGCCGTGGCGGCGCTCGACACCGCGCACGTGCTGCGCGGCCTCGGCAAGCCGTGGACCGAGCGGGGATTCGTGTGAGCGTGATGACCGAGCAGCAGGCCACCCTCGTGATCCGGCCGCGCCGGGCGCTGATCATGTGCAGCGTGCTGGCGGTGGCGCTGCTCGCGGCGTTCGTGGTGGTCGCGGTCCTGCTGCGCAGTTCGCACACCGGCGTCGTGTTCGAGGCGTCGGACCAGATCGCGATGATCGGCATCGGCGTCGCGCTGTCGGCGGGCACGATGCTGTTCGGCAATGCGCGGGTCCGCGCGGACGCCACCGGGATCGAGGTCCGCAATGTGCTCGCGCGCCGCGCGTTTACGTGGGATCAAGTGCTGTCGATCAGCTTTCCCGACGGTGCTTCGTGGGCTCGGCTGGAACTGCCGGACGACGAGTACTTCTCGGTGATGGCCGTGCAGGCCGTGGACCGGGAACGCGCGGTGACGGCGGTGCGCGCGCTGCGAAAGCTGCACCGCGCCGCCACCGAGGCTTGAGTTCTTACCGCTCCGGATCCAGCTCCAGATCCACGACGATCGGCGCGTGGTCGGACGGTCCCTTGCCCTTGCGGGCTTCGCGGTCCACGTAGGAATCGGTGACCGCCTTGGCGAAAACCTCGTTCCCGTAGACGAGATCGATGCGCATTCCCTTGTTGTTGGGGAAATTCCCGGCGCGGTAGTCCCAGTACGTGAACGGGTGGTCGTACTTCAGCGGCCGCGGGAACACGTCGGACAGCCCGGCGTCGCGCAGCTTCTTCAACGCGGCCCGCTCGGGCTCGGTGACGTGCGTGGACTCGGCGAAAACCGAGATGTCCCAGACGTCTTCGTCCGTGGGCGCGACGTTGAAATCGCCCAGCACCGCGAACGGGCGCGCGTGCCGGAGTTCTTCGCCGACCAGGTCGCTGAGCTTCTCGAACCACTCGAGTTTGTAGGCGTAGTGCGGATTCTGCGGCTCCCGCCCGTTCGGCACGTACACCGACCAGACGCGGATCCCGCCGCACGTTGCGCCGATCGCGCGCGCCTCGGCTTTCCCGTCGAAGCCCGGTTCGCCCGGCAGCCCGCGCACCACGTCGTCGAGCCCGATCTTCGAGAGGATCGCGACGCCGTTCCACCGCCCCAGCCCGTACGCGGCGACCTCGTATCCGCGCGCGACGATCTCGTCCGCGGGGAAGGCCTCGGTGGTGTTCTTGAGTTCCTGCAGGCAGAGGACATCCGGCGCGGTGTTGTCGAGCCAGTCGAGCACGCGCGGCAGCCGGGGAACGATGGAATTGACGTTCCAGGTGGCGACGCGGACGGTCATGGCTGCTCCCTGATCGTTCGGCGGGTCGGCGAGGCTAGGCTACGGCAGGCGGGCTGTGTGGCTCGGGATCGGGTTGGCGACCGATGACCGTGGGCGAGCTGGCTGAAAGCTGTGCGGCGACGGCGGGGCCACGGACACCGGGCCGCACACCGCAGCGTCGGAAATCTCGCGGCCCGCATCGACTGAGCCTGGACGCACCCGCCCGGAGCGTGGGGTCTCACGGAAACTGTCGGACCCTCGCCATACAGTGGGGCACGTGGCTGATCCGACCACCTACCGACCTCAGCCGGGGAGCATCCCGGACTCGCCTGGCGTCTACAAGTTCCGCGACGACGCCAAGCGGGTCATCTACGTCGGCAAAGCGAAGAGCCTGCGCAGCAGGCTGAACTCGTACTTCGCCGACCTGTCCGGCCTTCATCCGCGCACGCGGCAGATGGTCACCACCGCGGCGAGCGTCGAGTGGACCGTCGTCGGCACCGAGGTCGAGGCGCTCCAGCTGGAGTACAACTGGATCAAGGAGTTCGACCCCCGCTTCAACGTCCGCTACCGCGACGACAAGAGCTACCCGGTCCTCGCGGTCACGCTGAACGAGGAATTCCCCCGGCTGCACGTCTACCGCGGCGCGCGCAAGAAGGGCGTCCGCTACTTCGGGCCGTACTCGCACGCGTGGGCGATCCGCGAGACGCTCGACCTCCTCCTGCGCGTTTTCCCCGCCCGCACCTGTTCCGCGGGCGTCTTCCGGCGGCACGGGCAGATCGGGCGGCCGTGCCTGCTCGGGTACATCGACAAATGCTCGGCGCCGTGCGTCGGCCGGGTGTCCGCGGACGAGCACCGGGCGATCGTCGAGGACTTCTGCGACTTCCTCGCCGGCCGCACGGACGCGATGATGAAGCGGCTCGAACGCGAGATGGCCGCCGCGTCCGAGGAGCTGGAGTTCGAACGCGCCGCGCGGCTGCGGGACGACCTGGGCGCGTTGCGGCGCGCGATGGAGAAGCAGGCCGTGGTGTTCGGCGACGGCACCGACGCCGATGTCGTCGCCTTCGCACACGACGAGCTCGAGGCCGCCGTCCAGGTGTTCCACGTGCGCGGCGGGCGCGTGCGCGGGCAGCGCGGCTGGGTGATCGACAAGGCCGAGGAGATGGACGTCCAGGCCCTGGTCGACCACTTCCTCACCCAGTTCTACGGCGAGGAATCCGACCGCGCGGGCCGCGACGACCTCGAGACCGGGCCGGTCGTCCCGCGCGAGGTGCTGGTGCCGGAGCTGCCCGCGGACGCGGAGGCGGTCGAGGAGTGGCTGTCCGGCCTGCGCGGGTCGCGGGTGCGGCTGCGGGTCGCGCAGCGCGGCGACAAGAAGGCGCTCGCGGAAACGGTGGAGCGCAACGCCAAGGAAGCGTTCACCCAGCACAAACTGCGCCGCGCGGGCGACCTCACCGCGCGGTCCGCGGCGCTGCAGGAACTCCAGGACTACCTGGCGCTGGACACCGCGCCGCTGCGGATCGAATGCATCGACATCAGCCACATCCAGGGCAGCGACGTCGTGGCGTCGCTGGTGGTGTTCGAGGACGGGCTGCCGCGCAAGTCCGAGTACCGCAAGTTCGCGCTGCGCGAGGCGGCGACCGAGGGCGACGTCGCGTCCATCGCCGAGGTCGTGCGGCGGCGGTTCTACCGCTATCTCAAGGAAACGGCCGAAAACGCGGCGGAGACAACGGAAACCGCGGACGAGACCGGCGAGGAAGCGGGGGACGAGGCGATCCAGCCGGTGCGCGCCGGGATCGACCCGGAGACCGGCCGCCCGCGCAAGTTCGCCTATCCGCCGAACCTGCTGGTCGTCGACGGCGCGGGCCCGCAGGCCACCGCGGCCGCGGACGTGCTCGCCGAACTGGGCATCACCGACATCGCCGTCGTCGGGCTCGCGAAGCGGCTCGAAGAGGTGTGGCTGCCGGGGGAACCGGATCCGATGATCCTGCCGCGCACGTCCGACGCGCTGTTCCTGCTGCAGCGGCTGCGCGACGAGGCGCACCGGTTCGCCATTCGCTACCACCGCGAAAAACGCGCCAAGCGCATGCAGGCGTCCGAATTGGACAGTGTGCCCGGACTCGGGCAGGCTCGGCGCACCGCGCTGATCAAGCACTTCGGCTCGGTGAAGAAGCTCAAGCAGGCCCGGGTCGAGGAAATCGAAGCGGTGCCCGGTTTCGGCAGGCGCACTGCCGAGGCCGTGGTGGCGGCGCTGGCCGGGGAGACCGGCTCCGCACCGCAAGCAGTGCCGGGAGGGGACCAGGGGTCGTGATCGGGAAGGAAGCGCAGACGTGAGTGCGGAAGAGGAAAAACGGGGCAGCGGGATGGAGGTCGCGGTCGTGTCCGGCCTGTCCGGCGCGGGCCGCTCCACGGCGGCCAAATGCCTGGAGGACCTCGGCTGGTTCGTGGTCGACAACCTGCCGCCGGAGCTGATCGCCACGATGGTCGAGCTCGGCGCGCAGGCGCGGGGGGCGATCACGAAGGTCGCGGTGGTGATGGACGTGCGCTCGCGCGCGTTCACCGACGACCTGGCCTCGGTGATCAAGGACCTGGACGCGCGCGGGTACAAGCCGCGCGTGCTGTTCCTGGAGGCCACCGACGCGGTGCTGGTGCGCCGCTTCGAATCGGTCCGCCGCGGCCACCCGATGCAGGGCGACGGCAGGCTCGCCGACGGCATCACCGCCGAGCGGAAACTGCTTTCGCCGCTGCGCGAGGAAGCCGACCTGGTGCTCGACACGTCCGCGCTGTCGGTGCACGACCTGCGCGCGAAAATCGAGGACGCGTTCGGTTCCGAGGCCAGCACGCAGACCCGCGTCACCGTACTGTCGTTCGGCTACAAGTACGGTTTGCCGATGGACGCCGACCTGGTGATGGACGTGCGGTTCCTGCCGAACCCGTTCTGGATCCCGGAGCTGCGCGAGCACACCGGCCTCGACGGCGAGGTGCGCAATTACGTGCTGTCTCAGGAAGGCGCCGAGGAATTCCTCGACCGCTACCACCAGCTGCTGCGGCTCATCGGCGCGGGCTACAAGCGCGAGGGCAAGCGGTACCTGACGCTCGCGGTCGGCTGCACCGGCGGCAAGCACCGCAGCGTCGCGATCTCCGAGGAACTCGCCCAGCGACTGTCCAATGAGGACGGCATGGCAGTAAAGGTGGTGCACCGGGATCTTGGCCGGGAGTGACGTGCGCGCGGTGGCGCTGGGCGGAGGACACGGGCTGCACGCGACGCTGACCGCGCTCCGGCGGATCACCCGCGCCGTCACGGCGGTGGTGACGGTGGCCGACGACGGCGGGTCGTCCGGCAGGCTCCGGCGCGAACTGGGGCTGCTGCCGCCGGGCGACCTGCGCCAGGCGTTCGCCGCCTTCGCCGCGGAGGACGGCGGGCGGCTGTGGGCGGAGGTCTTCCAGCACCGCTTCGGCGGCGACGGCGCGCTCGCCGGGCACGCCGTCGGCAACCTGCTGCTCGCCGGGCTGTTCGAGGTGCTCGGCGACCCGGTGGCCGCGCTCGACGAGGCGAGCAGGCTGATGGGGATCTCCGGCCGGGTGCTGCCGATGTCGCCCGAGCCGCTGGAGATCGAGGGCGAGGTCAGCGGCCTGGACAGCGAGGACCCGGACGCGATCCGGCGGATCCGCGGCCAGGTCGCGGTCGCCAGCACGCCCGGCCAGGTGCACCGCATCTCGCTGCACCCGGCCGGCCGCCAGGAACGCCCGCCGCGCGGCTGCCCGGAGGCGATCGAGGCGGTGCTGGAGGCGGACGTCGTGTTCCTCGGCCCCGGGTCGTGGTTCACCAGCGTGCTGCCGCACCTGCTCGTCCCGGATCTGCACGACGCGCTCGTGCGCACGACGGCGACCAAGGTCGTCGTGCTGAATCTTGTCCCCCAACCGGGGGAAACCGGCGGATTCTCCCCGGAGCGGCATCTGGACGTACTCTTCGAACACGCGCCCGCGCTGCGGGTCGACGCCGTGATCGCGGACCGTGATTCCGTCCCTGACCCGGCAAGCCTGCGCCGGGCGGCCGAACGCCTCGGAGCGAGGGCCTGCCTGGGGGCGGTGGCCGACCCGGTCGTGGCGGGACGGCATGATCCTGGTGCGCTCGCCCAGCGCGTGCGAGAGGCACTCGGCCTCGGCGGGGAGCACTGTGGGTGACGGCGGGCGCGCAGCGAAAGGCAGGAGGGGCAGTACATGGCGATGACCGCCGCGGTGAAGGACGAACTGAGCCGGCTCGAGATCACGAAGATCGGGCCGCGCCGGGCGGAGGTCGCGTCGCTGCTTCGCTTCGCGGGCGGGCTGCACATCGTGGCCGGCCGGGTGGTGGTCGAGGCGGAGCTGGACACGGGTTCGGTCGCGCGGCGGCTGCGCAAGGAGATCCACGAGCTGTACGGACATCATTCGGACGTGCACGTGATCACCGCGAGCGGCGGCCTGCGCAAGGGGACGCGGTACGTCGTGCGCGTGGTGAAGGACGGCGAGGGCCTGGCGCGCCAGACGGGTCTGATCGACCAGCGCGGCCGCCCCGTGCGAGGCCTGCCCGCCGCGGTGGTGTCCGGCGGAGTGGCCGACGCGGAAGCGGCCTGGCGAGGCGCCTTCCTGGCCCACGGCTCGCTGACCGAACCGGGCCGCTCGTCGTCCCTGGAAGTCACCTGCCCCGGCCCGGAAGCGGCCCTGGCGCTGGTCGGCGCGGCAAGGCGGATGGGCATCCAGGCGAAGTCCCGTGAGGTGCGGGGCGCGGACCGAGTCGTCGTCCGGGACGGCGACGCCATCGGGGCCTTGCTGACCCGCCTGGGCGCGCACACGAGCGTGCTGCAGTGGGAAGAACGCCGGATGCGCCGAGAGGTGCGAGCGACCGCCAACCGCCTCGCGAATTTCGACGACGCCAACCTGCGCCGCTCGGCCCGCGCCGCCGTCGCCGCGGCCGCCCGGGTGGAGCGGGCCTTGGAGATCCTGGGAGACACCGCCCCGGACCACCTCCTCGCGGCCGGCCGGCTGCGCTTGTCGAACCGCCAGGCGTCGCTCGAGGAGCTGGGCCAGCTGTCCGATCCGCAGATGACGAAAGACGCGGTGGCCGGCCGAATCCGCCGTCTGCTGGCGATGGCGGACAAGCGGGCGAAGGAGCTGAACATCCCGGACACGGAGTCGGCGGTGACCCCGGAGATGCTGGAGGAAGAAGCCTGAGGCGGTTGTTGGGCGGGGCCTGGGGGACTGTCTAGCCCGCTGCGGAGGTGGGAGCGGGCGAGAGGCGGGGCGACAGTGTCTAACTCTGTTTGCGGCGGCTTGGGCGGGCGATCTGCCTAGCCCTATTGGCGGAGTCTGCGTGGGGAGAGGCGTTCCTGCCTGGATGGGTTCGCGGGCACGACTCAGCGTGCCTCGGAGCGCGGAGGCGGCCTGCCTAGACCGAAGGTGACGTACGTGAGGAGGCGGTTGCCCACGTCGTCCGGTCGTGGCGGCCTGCGCGGGGAAGTTCGCTAGGCCTCGGAGCGGCTTGCCGGGCGCACCGGTGGGAACCGGCCCGAACACTCACGACGGCCTGCAACCCCCGCTGGCCGAGCCGCGCGCCAACCCTCGCCCGACGGACGTTCCACTGCGTCTTCCGCACCACGCATCGCCCAGAACTGCGCTTTCCGCGTGGCACCTGCCCGGTGTCGGCACTCCCTCCCGGCACCGCGCCCCGCCCGCCGTCAAGACTTCGTCCACAGTGGACAAATCACCCCCGCCACACCACCGGATTCGCTACCGTAGAGAGCATGATCGATCTGCCGCTCTCCGCACTTGAACTCGCGCTGGTCGAGGCTGGGCAGTCGGCCTCCGCGGCGCTCGAACCGCTGTCCTCCGTCGCGCGCCGGGTGGACGAGCTTGGCTACCGCCGGCTCTGGTTCGCCGAGCATCACGGGTCCCCGGCCATCGCCAGTGCCTCTCCGCAGGTGCTCGCGGCGCACGCGGGCGCGGTGACGTCCCGGGTCCGGGTCGGGTCCGGCGGGGTTCTCGCGCCCAATCACGCGCCGTTCGCGTTGGCTGAGCAGTTCGGCACCCTGTCCGCGCTCACCGGCGGCCGGGTCGATCTCGGCGTGGGGCGCGGGCCCGGCGCGCTCGATCCGGAGATCATCCGGGCCTTGCGCCGAGGAGCCGAGCCGGCGCAGGAAGCCGATTACCACGCCGATCTCGACGAGCTTCTGAAGCATCTCGGCAGCGACAAGGTGCTCCCGGGCGGGGTGACGGTGCCGGAGCCGTGGCTGCTCAGTTCCAGCCCGGCGGGGGCGGAGGTGGCGGCCGAGCGCGGGTTGCCGATCGCGTTCGCGCACCACATCCGGCCGGACAACACCGCGGCCTCGCTGGAGCGGTACCGGGAGAAGTTCCGGCCGTCGAAGTGGCGGTCCGAGCCGTACGTGCTGCTGTGCGTCGAGACGATCTGCGCCGACAGCGAGGCCGAGGCCGAGTACCTCTCCGGGCCGATGAACGTGCTCAAGTCCCACCTGCTCACCGGCGGCGGGGGAGACCAGCCGTTGCTCACGCCGGAAGACGCCGCGCGGTACGAGTTCGCGCCGGAGATCGTGCCGCAGCTCGAACAGTTCCGGGCGGCGCAGGCATATGGCGAGCGGGAGCGGGTCCAGGCCCGGCTCGCGGAGCTGGCGAAGCAGACCGGGGCGGACGAAATCATGGTGACGGTGCCGGTTTTCGACGCGAAGGCGCGCATCCGCTGTTACGAGCTGCTGAAAGAATGAGGTGCGGCAGGGGTGACCGGCGCCGCTCCGGTCACCCCTGCCGCGGCTTATCCGGCGAGCGCCGCGCCGGGGAACTTCAGCTGCACCACGACGTTGTCGATGGTGTCCGGCGTGCCGCCGAGCTTGTCGTTGTTCGTCGAGGTCACCCAGAGGCGCCCGTCCGGCGTCTTGGTCACCGAGCGCAGCCGGCCCCAGCGGCCGGAGAACACCGCCGACACGTCGCCGACGCTGTCGCCCTTGATCTGCGTCACGAACAGCTGCTTGCCGGTCACCGCCGCGATGTAGATCCAATCGTTCACGATCTCGATCCCGGACGGCCCGGCCTGCGAGGTCGGCCACGTCTTCTTCGGCGCGATCGTCCCCTTGCAGTCGCCGATCGTGCCCTCGCAGGCCGACCAGCCGTAGTTGCCGCCCTTCTGGATCAGGTTCAGCTCGTCCTGGCTGCTCTCGCCGAATTCCGACGACCACAGCCGTCCTTGCGAATCCCAAGCGAGGCCCTGCGGGTTGCGGTGCCCGTAGCTCCAGACATAGCGCGCGTTGCCGCCGGTGGCGTAGAACGGGTTGTCGCTCGGCGCGGAACCGTCGGGATTGAGCCGCAGGATCTTGCCGTTGAGCGAACTCTTGTTCTGCGCGTTGGCCTTGACCTTCGCGTCGCCGACGGTGGCGTACAGCTTGCCGTCCGGGCCGAACGCGATCCGGCCGCCGTTGTGGTACTGGTTTTTCGCCATCCCGGTCAGCACCGGCGTGGTCGTCTTCGACAGCGTGGTGCCGTCGTAGGCGACCTTCACGATCCGGTTGTCGCTGGACGACGTGTGGTACAGGTACACCGCGTGGTCGGTGTTCCACTGCGGCGAGATCGCCAGCCCGAGCAGCCCGCCCTCGCCGTTCGTGGTGACCACGCCGGGGATCTTGCCGAGCGTCGTCTTCTTGCCGTCCGGGGTGATCTGCAGCAGTTCGAACCGGTCCCGTTCGGTCACCAAGGCGTTGCCGTTCGGCAGGAAACCGACCGCCCAGCCGAGGTCGACCTTCGCGATGTCCTTGTCATACGAAGGAATTCCGCCACCGGAACCGCTGCTGCTGGTCGTCCTCGCGGTGACCGCGTTGCTCGCCGCGGAGGCGTTTCCGTTGGGGTCACGGGCTTTCACGGTGAACGTGTACGACGTGTCCGGCTTGAGGTCGGTGACCGTCGCCGAGGTCTGCGTGGTGGTCGAGACGATGTCCTTGCCCTGGTACACGTCGTAGCCCGCGATCGAGCCGCTGTCGTCGGTGGAAGCCTTCCAGGACAAGGAAATACTGTCCGAAGTGCTGCCGGTGGCCTTGAGCGAGCCGGGCACGCTCGGCGGCGTTTTGTCGTCGCTGGGCGGGGTTTTCACGCCGACGACGTTGCTCGGCTGGGACGGGTTGCCCGCCGCGTCGTAGGCGATTACCGAGATGTCGTACGACGTGTTCGGCGTCAGCTGGTCGACGGTCGCCGAGGTGGTTTTGCCGTCCACGACCTTCAGCGTGTTGCCGCCGCGGTTGATCTCGTACCGCGTGACGCCGACGTTGTCCGTCGCCGGGTCCCACCGGAAATCCGCCGCGGTGGGCCGGATGTTCGACGCCTGGAAGTTCTTCGGCGGCGTCGGCGGTTCGGTGTCGGCCGGGGCGGAGAAACTGTCGGTGAGCTTGTCGGTGTTGGGCCCGCCGTTCGCCGACGCCGAGACCGTGCGCACGTGGTTGACGCCCGCGGTGAGCTGGACGGTCGCGGTGACGGTCTTCCACGTGTCCCAGGAACCCGTGCCGGGGAAGGAAACCGTGCCCTTGTCGCCGCCGTCGACGACGAGCTTCATCGGCCGGTCGTCGGCGGTTCCGTTGGCGTATCGGAAAGTCAGCGTGTGCGTGCCGGCCTGCGCCGCGTTGACCGAATAGTCGGCGTAGCTGCCGACGAGGTTCTCGAAGTCCACGAATCCCTTGCCGGAGTAGCCGGAGTGGTTCGTGGCGATCTTGGCCTGGGAAAGCGTCGCGTCCTCGGACTCGTAGTCCCCGGTGGCCGCGGTGGCGGTCACGGGGGCCAGCAGTGCGCAGCCGAGCGCGGTCGCCGCGGTACCGGCGAACAGCGCGCTCAACGTCGAGCGTCGTGCCACGGGGGCCTCCTGCGTGAGGGGGATCGGGGCGGCGGCGGGGAAGAGAACGTCTTCGTTAGGAAAGTTTCCTATTTATCGGGACAGATCACACACCCTCGGCAGGTGCGGTGTCAATAGTGCGATCGCGGCATTACGCTCCGCAGCGGATGCCGCGGAACGCTGTCCGAGAGGACCGGCGGGTCAGAACCCGGCGATGTCCGCGCGCGCGATCACCTTCGTGATCCTCGCCCGGACGAGGGATTCTTCGGGGACGGCGTTGCGCTTGCCGTAGGCCGGGCCGTTCTCCTCGCCCATGTACCGCGCGCCGAGGCGGGTGGCCCACTCCAGCATTTCGTCGAAGTCGTGGTGCAGTTCCGCCTCGGCGGTGAACTGGACGTACGAGAACGGCGGGAGCTGGTCGTCCACGGCGAGCGAGATCCGCGGGTCGCGGCGCAGGGCCTTGCCCTTGAGCGTGTCCGTGCCGGTGGTGAAGATCAGCTCGTCGCCGTTCGGCCCCTCGTTCAGCAGGAACCACACGGGCGTGACGACCGGGGCTCCGTTGGCCCGCACGATCCCCAGCTTCCCGGTCCGCGTGCCCTCGCTCGCGAACTCCCACCACTCCGCCCTGGTCATCTCCCGCATAGCCGCCACGCTACCCGTCCGCGTGTGCGGGCGCTCGGACAGGCCGACTAGCCTGACCTGCTGTGCGATACGACGAGATGGGCGCCGCGGGGCTCGCCGACGAGGGGCTGACCCGTCGGCTGAAGGCGCTCGCCTGCACCGCGCCGTTGCACGACCTCGACGCGCGCAAGGCGAAGCTCGACTGGGCCGACGCCACGGTGTACCAGATGGCCGAGATCGCGCTGCACACGATCGACCAGGTCACCATCGCGATGGACTTCGACACCGGGGCCGGGCACGACCAGGTGATCGACCGGCTGCTGCCGTTCATCTCGCTGCAGGCGCCGTCGCGGATGCCGGACGAGCACGTGCGCGTGGCGAAATGGGTGCTGGACAACCTGATCAACGTCGGCACCACCGACCGCGGCTTCCGGCGCGTGTACGGCTCGCTCGGCCCCGGCGGCTACCAGCGCCGCCAGTTCGACTTCAAGCTGCTGGTCGAACTGGCCGCGCCGGACGGCGAGGTGTACCTGCGCGCCACCGACGAGGCGATCAACGTGCTGGTCGGCGCGCTGGACACGGACGTCGAATCGGCGCAGATCGCGGCCGAGGTGAAGCTGGAGAACCTGATCAACCGCGGCCGCCTCGCCGACGCGAAGCTCGCCGCGGAGCAGGCGCGCTACCGCACCGTGCAGTACGGCGAGACGCTGCGCGCGAAGCTCGACGCGACCCGCCGCGACGTGCGCGCGGTCGACTGGGAAAGCGAGGTGCCGGAGCTGATCGAATCGGCGCTCGGGCACATCGAGTCCCGGTTCCGCGCGGAGAACGCGATCCTGAAGAACATCACCACCGCGCGCGACGAATCCGAGGATCCCGACCACAAGCGCCGCGCGGCCGAGCTGGTCGACATCGTCGCCGACTGCATCCGGCGGCACACCCGGCTCCAGTCGCGGCTGGCCGACGCGGGCGCGGTCTTCCGCGCCGAACAGGACCGCCAGCAGTTCTCCGGACCCCCGCAGCGGGCCACGATCGACCTGTTCGGCCAGCTCCTGATGCCGACCCTCGGGCTGCCGCTCGCCGACGCGACCGCGCCCGCCGAGCACTTCTTCCACGCGGTCGCGGGCATCGCGACGCCGGTCGTGCCGTCGCTGTCCTCGCTGGTGTCGCTGCTGCTGCGGCCCGCCCCGGAGCGCGACCAGCTGGTCGGCGAGGTGCCGGAGCCGGAGCTGGTGCCCGCCGAGGTGACCGACCGGTTCGGCGACGACGTGTGGCGGCTCGCCGACGAACTGCTCGACCTGCCCGACGTGCCGCGCCGGCTGTCCGGGCTGCTGGAGGACGCGCGCCGCTCGGGGCAGCCGAACCTGGCGTCCCTGGTCGCGCTGCGTGCGCTGCACGCTTACAGTCCCGAGGTCGGCGCGGCGCGCCGGCAGGGGGAACGCCACGTGCTGCTCGCCGTCGACGACGGCACCCTGCTCGACGACCCGGAGTTCGGCGGCGCGGATCTGCTGCTGTCCACCGCGGAGGTCGAACGGGCGGACGACGAGACCGAGGAGGTCGCCTGATGCCGGTGACGCACACGAGCGTCGACGCCGAGGCCGCCGCGCGCCTCGTCGCGTTCGGGATGCGCCCGAAGCAGCTGCCCGCCCGCGACGTCGTGTACGGCGAACTGGTGCGCCGCTACGGCGAGGACAACGCGTTCAAGGCGCTCACCCACGCGGTCGCGTCCGGGCTCGGACTGATGGTGCTGGAGGTGACGCAGCAGGCCGGCTGCGTGCTGGCGGCCACCGACGAGTCCGTCTTCGAGATCAAGATGGACAGCTATGCGCGGCAGGCCAAGATCCGTGAGCGGCGCGAGACGGAAAAGGTGCTGCACGGCCTGATCCACCTCGCAACGGCTGCGCTCGGTTACCCGCGGCCGGACGACCTGGCCAACGACACCTACATCGGCCGGGTGAGCGTCGAGCAGGTCGACGCGATGGTCCGCGAAGCGGCGCGCGTCCTCGACGAACGCGCGCAGCTGGCCGAGGCCAACAACGACCCGCTGGCCGACGCGCCAGAGCTGGAGCAGGCGTGGCGCGCGTACGCTCGGCGTCCGGCCGCCGCGGCGACGAAGGACGGGCGGATGGCGGCGGACACCACGCGCGGCATGGTGTCTCGGGCGCTGCGTTTCCTTGCCGACCAAGGCTTTCTGGTGCCGGTGAGCGACGAACAGGGCGGCACTTACCGGACGACGCCGCGGTATCAGATCCAGGTGCGCGAGCTGGCCGCGGACGCCGCGTTCGACGATCTGCTCGCACTCGACGTCGTCGCGGTCGCCGGACCCGGGGGAACGCTGCGCGCGACGGCCTCGGACACGCTGCAGTGAGGGAAGCGAAGTCCGTGAGGGGAACCCTGAGGGAATCAGAGTCCCTCAGGGTTCCCCTCACGGACCGGCAGGCGGATCAGGCGCGGTAGAGGGGAAACGGATGTACGAGCTTTCGCGGGTCCGCCTGCATTCGGTGGGCCCGGCGGGCGCCCGGTACCAGGACGTGGTGCTGGACTTCAGCGGCGTCGGGGCCACGATCACCGCGCCGAAGCAGGACGCGCTGTTCTCCGCGGGCATCCACGCCGGCGGCCCGGTGCGCCGCCCGTCGCCGGCGAGCGTGCTGTTCCTGGAGAACGGCGGCGGCAAGTCCGTGCTGATCAAGCTGATCTTCTCGGTGATGCTGCCCGGGCGGCGCCAGGTCGTCGGCACCACGAGCACGAAGGTGCTGGAGAAGTTCGTGACGGCCAAGGACGTCGCGCACGTGGTCCTGGAATGGCTGCACGTCGAGACCGGCCAGCGGGTGATCACCGGCAAGGTGTCGGAGTGGCGCGGGCACGTGACCTCGGCGGATTCGGAAAACCTGGTCGACTCCTGGTACTGCTTCCGCCCGACCGCCGACCTCGGCCTCGATTCGCTGCCGCTGACCGAGGACGGCAGGCTGCTCACCATGTCCGGGTTCCACGACCGGATCGCGGGCGCGGCGATGGCCGAACCGGAGCTGGAGCTGTTCTGGACGCGCCGGCACCACGAGTGGACCGGACGGCTCGACCAGCTCGGCCTCGACACTGAGTTGTTCCGCTATCAGCGCGCGATGAACGCGGGCGAAGGCGAGGCGGCCGACGCGTTCCAGTTCTCCACCGACGAGGCGTTCGTGGAGTTCCTGCTGCGCGCGGTGCTGTCCGAGGACGAGCCGAAGGACCTCGCCGAGGTCGTGTCGACGTATGCGAACAACCTTGCGCAGCGCGGCGATCTCATGGCGGAGAAGGAATTCGTCGAGGGCGCGCTGGAACTGCTCGGTCCGCTGGCCGAGGAAGAGGGCGTGGCCGCGGCTTCGCGGCGGATCGCCGAGTCGGCGCGCGAGGACCTCAGCGAGCTGGCCGGACGGATCCACGCGCGCAACGAGCTGGAGAACGCGCGGCTGTCCGGGCTGGAGGAGCACGTCGAGGAGGTGCGTACCGCCGAAAAGCTGGCCGAGGGCGACCATCGGCGGCTGACCGCGGGCGTCACCGAGCTGCGGCGGCTGGTCGCGGTGCTGCGCCTGGAAGAAGCGCAGATCGAACGCGAGCGCGTCGACGGCGAGCTGGCCGAGGCGAAGACTCAAGCGGAAGCGTGGCGCGAAACCGCGACTGTGCTGAACCGGTTGAACGCGGCGCGCAAGGCGAAAGACCTGCGTGAGCTGGTCGGAAACCGTGAGGAGAAGGCGAAACCTGCGTTGGCCGCGCGGGATGCTGCGGCGGCCGCGTTGGGGCGCGGTTTGCTTTCGCTGGCGCATGATGCGCAGCGGCAGGCGGACAAAGCAGAAGCGCATGCGGACGCGTTGCGTGCGGAGGCGGAGAAGGCGCAGACCGAGCGCGACGAGGCGGCGAACCTGGCTGCTGGCCGTCGGGCCGAGGCACGCGGGCTGTCGTCGCGGATTGCCGAGCTGCGCGAGGAAATCTCCGAATCGGTCCGAAGTGGACTGTTGCCTTCGGGGGCGGATGTCGCCGAGGCGGCGCGGTCCGCGCGGGCGGAAGCCGAGGCCGCGGCGGCGGAATCCGTCCGCCGGGAACAGGAACTCGACCGGGTCGGCGAGGATCTGCAGGCGGCGCAGCGGTCGGTGAACGAGGCGCACCAGCTCGCCGGGTCCACTCAGGACCGGCTCGTGCGCGCGGCCGAAGACCTCGAACGCGCGCACCGGCGGACCGACGCGCTGGCGGCGGAACCGCGGTTGATGGAGCTGCTCGGCGCGGACGACGTCAAGCTCGAGAGCGACCTTCCGGTGCTGCTGCAGCGGTTGCGCGACGCGAGCGCGGCGGTCGAGAAGGAGCAGACCGCGTTGCGGATGGAGGAATCGGCCGACGAGCGGGCGCTCGCCGCGCTCGGGTCGGGCGGTCTGCTCCCACCGCCGGAGGACGTGCAGGCCGCGCTCGACGCGTTGGAGCAGGCCGGGATCACCGCGTGGTCGGGCTGGCGTTATCTGTCCAAACTGGACTCCGTGCGGCGCGACGAAGTGCTGGAACGGATGCCGCAGCTCGTCGCCGGAGTGCTGCTGAACGACGCGGCGCAGGTGAAGCGGGCGCGCGAGGTGCTGGCGGCTTCCCGGCTGTTGCCGAGTGCGGTGATCGCGGTCGGGACCACGGACGCGTTCCAGGCCGCCGATGTTCCGGCTGCTTCGGGGGTCGAGTTCCTCGTTCCTCCGAACCCGGCGATGTACGACGAGGAAGCCGCCGACACCGAACGCGAGGCCGTGGCGCAGCGGCACGCGGAACGGCAGCGCCGGCTGGAGCAGCTGTCGGAGTCGCTGGCCGCTGACGGCGCGTTGACCTGGAAGCTCACCACCTGGCGCGAGGACTATCCGGCCGGGGCCATCGGAACGCTCGCGGAGCAGGCCGAAAGCGCTCGCGTCGCCCGCGAGACGGCGCAGACCGCGCTCACGCAGGCGGAGGCGGAATTCGCCCGGTTGAGCGAAAAAGTCACTGCTTTGCGGGAGCGAGTTCCCGCGTTGCGCGCCGCGGCCGCGGAAGCCGAGGAGAAGGCGCGTCGGCTCGGCGAACTGGCCACTCGGGCGGCGCGCGTCGCGGAGTGGACCGAAGAGGTCGAGCGGGCAACCGAAATCGCGGAGCGCGCGGAGACGTCGGCGGCCGAAGCGTCGGCCCGCGCGGCGCGGTTGCGCGAGCAGGCGGCGGAGGAACAGCGGACCGCAGACGGGCACCGGCGCACGGTCACCACCGCGCGGTCCGAGCTGGCCGAGGTGCCGGGCGCGGCCGAGTTGCCGGAGGACGTCGAAGCGCCTTCGGAACCGGTGGACGCGTTGCGGCGCACCTTCGCGTCGGCCTCGGAGGCGTACGCGAAGGTCGAGGTCGGCAGCGATCTCCGGGCCGAGCTGGAGCAGGCGGAATCCGCTGAGGCGGCGGCTTCTTCGGCGTTGGAGGCGCTGGACGAAGAGGTCCGGGTGCGCGCGGCGGCCTTGCTGGAGACGCCGGACGGTTCGGACGCGTCCACCCGGGCGGCGGCGCTGGCGCGGGCGCGGCGGGTCGTCGACGCGCTGGAGGAAGAACGCACTGAAGCGATCGGCCAGGTGTCGACGCGTCGCGCGGAGCTGGATGTGCTGCCGCTGCAGACCGGCGTCGCGTCTCCGGCCGAGCGGCCGCGCGACATCGAGCACGGTCTCGAACTGATCGACGCAGCCTCGCTGGAAGTGTCCGCGGCGGCTCGGAAGTGGGAAGAGCTGCAGGAACGCCGGGCTGCGGCGGAAGCGACGCTCGACGCGGCGAAGGCTTCCGCTTCCGGCTTCGGGTTGCTGTCGGAATCGTTGGCGCACTTGCGTTCCGAGGAGCCCGCGGACGCGTACGACGGCGATGTCGAGTCCGCGCGGACCCGCTACAACCAGCTCAACACGGTCCTGAACGACGCGCAGTCGGCGGCGGATTCCGGCGACCGGCGGGTGCGCGCGGCGGCGGACCAGCTGGCGCAGTACGCGACCGAAAAGCGGTTCGAAAAGCTCAGCACGCCGGTGCGGCAGCAGGTGATTTCCGTGAAGCGGGACCAGCTTCCCGCGCACGCGGCGGAATGGAGCGAGGCGCTGCGGCCCCGGCTGCGGACGCTCACCGACGACCTCGCGCAGATCGACCGGCACCGCGGCGGCATCATCACGCGGCTGCAGGGGATGGTCGAAGGCGCGTTGCGCACCCTCCGGTCGGCGCAGCGGGTCTCGCGGCTGCCGGACGGGCTCGGCGACTGGTCCGGCCAGGAGTTCCTGCGGATCCGGTTCACCGAGCTGGAAGACCATGTGCTGGCGGAAAAACTGGGCGAGGTCGTCGACGAGGCGGCCGCGGGCAAGACGGCCGACGGCCGCGACGTCAAGCGCGACGGTCTGTCGCTGGTGCTGCGCGGCGTGCATGTGGCCGCTCCCAAGGGATATCGCGTCGACATGCTCAAGCCGGACTCCGTGCTGCGCACCGAACGCCAGCGGGTGTCCGAAATCCGCGACGTGTTCTCCGGCGGCCAGCAGCTGACCGCGGCGATCATCCTGTACTGCACGCTCGCCGCGCTCCGGGCCAACAACCGGGGCAAGGCGCGCAACCGGCAT
Organism: Streptomyces sp. AA4; assembly: GCF_000158875.1. NCBI lineage: Bacteria > Bacillati > Actinomycetota > Actinomycetes > Kitasatosporales > Streptomycetaceae > Streptomyces > Streptomyces sp. AA4. The sequence goes on from NZ_GG657746.1 coordinate 2,448,582, forward strand.
TCGGGCGTGCTGTTCCTGGACAACCCGATCGGCCGCGCCTCGGCCGGGTACCTGCTGGAACTGCAGCGGGCCGTCGCGGAGGCGCTGGGCGTGCAGCTGATCTACACGACGGGCCTGTTCGACGCGGGCGCGCTGGCGGAATTCCCGCTGATCGTGCGGCTGCGCAACGACGCGGACCTGCGGGCCGGGCGGAAGTACCTGTCGGTGGACGCGACGATCCGGAACTCCCTCGACGACCTCGGGGATCCGGACGGGGTCGCGCGGCTTTCGGCGACGCGGATGTTCAGCCGTACGTCTCCTTCGGTGGATTCGTCTGCCGAAGAAGAACAACCGGCCTGACGGTCTGACTGGCGCGCGGTTTGCCTTGGACGGCACACCGCGCGCCGAGACCCCGTGAGCTGACGGGCACGTACGCCAGCCCCTGTCCGCCTGCCGCTTTGGTGTCCAACGCGGTCACCAGACTGCGGGTCGCGCCCCCCGAACCGGCCCCGGCCTGGTTCCGCACCGCCCTGCTCGCCGGTTTGTCCTCTTGACCAGCACTTGTGCGATTTCTGTCGGACCCTCCTGGTAGGAATCGAGTCGTGAAGATGACCCTCGCCCAGCGCCGGGCCCGCCTCGGCGTACGCCACCACCTGGCGGCGCGGACGACGACCGTCGAGGAAGCAGTCGACGGCGTCGTCGCGCTGCACGCCACCGATCCCGCCTCGGTCTACCTGTCTTCGTGGTCGCGCGTGCACGCGATCTCGGTCGCCGATGTCGAGGAGGCCCTGTACTCCCGGCGCACCCTCCTGCGCTTGCTGGGCATGCGGCGCACCGTGTTTGTCACCGATGTCGCCACCGCCGCCCAGGTTCAGGCGGCTTGTTCCTACGACATCGCCGCGCGTCAACGCCGCCTGCTGGAAAAGCAACTGGGCACCCTGGGTCACCCGGGCAACGTCCCGAACCCCGCGGCTTGGCTGGACGAGGTGATGGCGAGCGTAGAAAAAGCCTTGCACGCCAGGGGATCGGCGACCGCCCAGCAACTGGCGGACGACGAACCGCGCCTGCGCCAGCAATTGCTGATGTCGAAGGGAAAACCGTACGAGTCGATCGGCAACGTGACCAGCCGGGTGCTGTTCCAGCTGGCCGCGGAAGGGCACATCGTGCGAGGCCGCCCGCGGGGGAGTTGGCAAAGCACGCAGTACTACTGGTCCCCGCTGACCGACTGGCTGGCAGAAGGTGCCACCGGATCTGGCCTTGACGACAACCCGGGCCGCTCCACCGGCGGTGCCGGTTCGAGCCATTCCGATGCCCGGCGAACTCGCCCCGCCCCTGGCACCGCTGACTGGCCAGCCCTCTCCGAAGACGAAGCCCGAACCGCCCTGGCCCGGCGATGGCTGTACGCCTTCGGCCCCGCCCCGATCGCCGACCTCCGATGGTGGACCGGCTGGAATGCGGGTCAAACGAAAAAAGCGCTGGCCGCCATCGGCCCGGCAGAGGTGGACCTGGACGGCGAACCGGCAATCGCCCTGCCCGACGATCTCGCCCCGGTCCCCGCTCCCGACCCGTGGATCGCCCTGCTCCCCGCCCTGGATCCGACCGCGATGGGCTGGCAGTCGCGAGACTGGTACGTCGGCCCGCACCGCGCCGCCTTGTTCGACCGCAGCGGCAATATCGGCCCCACGGTCTGGAGCGACGGCCGGATCGTCGGAGCCTGGTCCCACCGCCCGTCGGGAGAAGTCGCGGTCCGTCTGCTGGAGGACGTCGGGGTCGAGAAGACCTCCGCCGTGGAGGCGGAGGCAGCGAGGCTGAGCGAGTGGCTGGGGGAGGCGCGAGTGGTGCCGAAGTTCCGCACCCCGGCGGAGAAGGAGCTGTCTGGATCGTAGTGCGCCGGGCAGTCCGTCGGCCGCAGCCTGAGCCAGTCCCGGCGAGCCTCGGAGCCATGTTGCCTCCGAAGACCCGCCTCCCATCCCGCTGGCTCCTGCCTCCGGTCCCTTCTGGCAGTCCGTTCGGCCGTGGCGCCCTGCGCCAGTCTTGCGAGCTTCGGATCCAGGCCGCCTCCGAACGCTCGCTTCCGACCCCGCCTGACGCCCGCCTCCGGCCCTTCTGGCAGTTCGTTCGGCCGCTGCGTGCTGCACCGTCCGGTGAGCTTCGGAGCCATGTCGCCTACGAAGACCCGTCTCCGTTCCCGGCTGGCGGTTCGGCCGCTGCGTGAGTCCCGGCAAGCACCAGATCCAGCCGCCCCCGAACACCCGTCTCCGACCCCGCCCGATCCCAGTCGCCGCGTCGTCCCCGCGGCCTCTTCCTCGCCCCGTCGACCCCGACCGGACCTCCGGAACCCGCCCCGCCCGCCGCGCCTTCCCCGGCAGCTCCGCCCGACAGCGTGAACCGGGGCACCAAGACCGATCAAGCGAGTGGTCCGCTCCGGCCCCCGCCGCCCGTGGGAGCGCCCGCCCCGTTTCGGGGCCTCACCCGGCTGAGCTGGGTTCTTAATCGATTCTTGACGTCCCCGGGCAGTGGTGGAAGTCTCGTCAGGGCAGTCCGGGGCAACGGCGCCCGCACGCTAGGGTTGCGCCGAAACCGGAAGTCGCGGAAGCGCTCTCCGGGGCGGGCGTCCCGGACGAGAACTTCAGCAGTGTCCAACCCCACGGCCGGCGGCCGGCGCGCCGCCGCCGTGATCAACACCAGAGGAGTGGCAGCAGTGACCGTTCGCGTAGGTGTCAACGGCTTCGGCCGGATCGGCCGCAACTTCTTCCGTGCCGTGAAGGCGAGCGGTCACGACATCGAGGTCGTCGCGTTCAACGACCTCGGCGACGTCGCCACCATGGCCCACCTGCTCAAGTACGACTCGATCCTCGGCCGCTTCCCGGGCGAGGTCAGCGTCTCCGACGAGGGCATCGTCGTCGACGGCAAGACCATCAAGGCCCTCGCCGAGCGCGACCCGGCGAACCTGCCCTGGGGCGACCTGGGCGTGGACGTCGTCGTCGAGTCGACCGGCTTCTTCACCAACGCCGACGCCGCCAAGGCGCACATCGCCGGCGGCGCGAAGAAGGTCATCATCTCCGCGCCCGCCAAGGGCGAGGACCTGACCGTCGTCCTCGGCGTCAACGACGACAAGTACGACGGCTCGCAGACGATCATCTCGAACGCGTCCTGCACCACCAACTGCCTCGGCCCGCTGGCCAAGGTCCTCAACGACGCCTTCGGCATCGAGCAGGGCCTGATGACCACGATCCACGCCTACACGCAGGACCAGAACCTGCAGGACGGCCCGCACAAGGACCTGCGCCGCGCCCGCGCCGCCGCCCTGAACGTCGTCCCGGCCTCCACCGGCGCGGCCAAGGCGATCGGCCTCGTGCTGCCGGAGCTGCTCGGCAAGCTGGACGGCTACGCGCTGCGCGTCCCGGTCCCGACCGGCTCGGCCACCGACCTCACCGTCACCCTCAAGAAGCAGGCCACGGTCGAGGAGATCAACGCCGCCTACCAGGCCGCCGCCGAGGGCCCGCTGGCCGGCATCCTGAAGTACTCGGTCGACCCGATCGTGTCCTCGGACATCGTCACCGACCCGGCGTCCTGCATCTACGACTCGCCGCTCACCAAGGTGATCGGCAACCAGGTCAAGGTCGTCGGCTGGTACGACAACGAGTGGGGCTACTCCAACCGCCTCGCCGACCTGATCAAGCTCGTCGGCTCGAAGCTCTGAACCAGATGAGCGTCAAGAACCTCGACGACCTGCTGGGCGAGGGCGTTCAGGGCCGCTACGTGCTCGTGCGCAGCGACCTGAACGTCCCGCTCGACGGGTCGGCCATCACCGACGACGGCCGGGTCCGGGCCGCGCTGCCGACGATCAAGAAGCTCGCCGACGCGGGCGCCAAGGTCGTCGTCACCGCGCACCTCGGCCGCCCCAAGGGCGAGCCGGACCCGAAGTTCACGCTCGCGCCGGTCGCCAAGCGGCTGGGCGAACTGCTCGGCTCCGAGGTCCCGCTGGCCGGCGACCTCGTCGGCGAGTCGGCGAAGACGCTGGTGGCCGGACTGGCCGACGGTGGCGTCGTGCTGCTGGAGAACGTGCGCTTCGACGCGCGCGAGACCAGCAAGGACGCCGTCGACCGCTCCGAGCTGGCCGCTGAGCTGGCCGCGCTGACGCCGGGCGGGGCGTTCGTCTCCGACGGCTTCGGCGTCGTGCACCGCAAGCAGGCCTCGGTCTACGAGATCGCCGCGGTGCTCCCGGCGTACGCGGGCGGCCTCGTGCTGGCCGAGCTGGACGTGCTGAAGAAGCTCACCGACGACGTCAAGCGGCCGTACGTGGTCGCGCTCGGCGGCTCGAAGGTGTCCGACAAGCTCGGCGTCATCGCGAACCTGCTCACCAAGGTCGACCGGCTGCTCATCGGCGGCGGCATGGCGTACACGTTCCTCAAGGCCAAGGGCTACGAGGTCGGCACGTCGCTGCTGCAGGAAGACCAGCTGGACCAGGTCAAGGGCTTCCTCGCCGAGGCCGAGAAGCGCGGCGTCGAACTGGTGCTGCCGGTCGACGTGCTCGCCGCCGAAGGCTTCGCGGCCGACGCGGCCCACGAGGCCGTCGACGTCACCGCGATCCCGGCCGACCGCATGGGCCTCGACATCGGCCCGCGCAGCGCCGAGCTGTTCGCGCAGAAGCTCGCCGACGCGGCGACCGTCTTCTGGAACGGCCCGATGGGCGTCTTCGAATTCGAGGCGTTCGCCGGCGGCACCCGCGCGGTGGCCGAGGCGCTCGTCAAGAGCGACGCGTTCACCGTGGTCGGCGGCGGCGATTCGGCCGCGGCGGTGCGGCAGCTGGGCCTTCCCGAGGACGGCTTCTCGCACATCTCCACCGGCGGCGGCGCCTCGCTGGAGTACCTGGAAGGCAAGGAGCTGCCCGGCGTGGCGGCGCTGGAGGGGAAGAACTAAGTGGCACGCAAGCCCCTCGTGGCAGGCAACTGGAAGATGAACCTCAACCACCTCGAGGCCATCGCCCTGGTGCAGAAGATCGCCTTCGCGCTGCCGGAGAAGTACTACGCGAAGGTGGACGTGGCGGTGCTGCCGCCGTTCACCGACATCCGCAGCGTGCAGACCCTGGTCGACGCCGACAAGCTCTCGCTCACCTACGGCGCGCAGGACCTGTCGCCGCAGGACTCGGGCGCGTTCACCGGCGACATCTCCGGCCCGATGCTGGCGAAGCTGGGCTGCAGCTTCGTCACCGTCGGCCACTCGGAGCGGCGCGCGATCCACGGCGAGACCGACGAGCTGGTCAACAAGAAGGTCAAGGCCGCGCTCAAGCACGGCATCACGCCGATCCTGTGCGTGGGCGAGGAGCTCGAGATCCGCGAAGCGGGCGAGCACCTCGAGCACACCCGCAACCAGCTGGTCGAGGGCCTCAAGGGGCTCAAGGCCGAGCAGGTGCAGGCCGTCGTGATCGCGTACGAGCCGGTCTGGGCGATCGGCACCGGCAAGGTCGCGACCGCCGCCGACGCCGAAGAGGTCTGCAAATCCCTGCGCGGGACGCTGTCGGAGAAGTACGGCGACGAGGTCGCCACCGCGGTCCGGGTGCTCTACGGCGGCTCGGTGAAGTCCGGGAACGTCTCCGAGCTGGTGGCCGCGGACAACATCGACGGCGCGCTGGTCGGCGGCGCGAGCCTCGACGGCGAGGAGTTCACCAAGCTCTGCGCGCTCGCCGCCGGTGGCCCGCTGCCCTGATCGTGGGCACTACCGGGTAGCCTGTGTGTTCGGTCCGTCACTAGAGCAGTGGACGAGTCCAGGGGTACGGTGAAGATCCGCACGTGTGCGGGTCCGGCCGTACCCCTGCATGCTCCGACAAGCACAGAGGATGACATGAAGCTGTTCCTGCAAATCCTGTTGATCGCCTCCAGCGTCCTGCTGGTGGTGGCCGTGCTGCTGCACCGCGGCCGGGGCGGCGGCCTGTCGTCCCTGTTCGGCGGCGGGATGCAGTCGAGCCTCGCGGGGTCCAGCGTCGCCGAGAAGAACCTCGACCGGATCACGCTGCTGCTCGGGGCCATCTGGCTGATCAGCATCGTGGGTCTCGGCCTCCTGCTCAAGGTCTGACCGGGTCCCCGGAAGGGGACTTGCGATCGGCGTGCCTATTGGGGGGCGCGCCGCCGATTCCAACGGGTGAGGATTCATGGTTGGCGGTAACGCGATTCGCGGCACCCGCGTGGGTGCCGGTCCTTCGGGCGAATCGGAGCGGGGTGAATCGGCGCCACGGCGCCGGGTGTCGTATTGGTGCGCGAACGGGCACGAGGCTCGCCCGTCGTTCGCGATGGACGCGGAAATCCCCGACGAATGGGACTGCCCGCGCTGCGGGCTCCCGGGCGGTCAGGACGAGCAGAATCCGCCCGCCGCGCCTCGTACCGAGCCGTACAAGACGCATCTGGCTTACGTGAAGGAACGCCGCAGCGACGCCGACGGCGAGGCCATCCTCGCTGAAGCGCTCGAGCGCCTCCGCCAGCGCCGCGAATTGATCTGAGGCACGGTTCTCCGGGACCACCGGCTTCCCGTCCGCGAGGGCGAGGGGTCGGTGGTTTTTTAGTTCCCGGGGGGTTGGCGTTGGCGGGGAAGGTTCAGACCACCTGGGGAGCGGCTCAGCCGGGCGGAGGGACTCTGACGACGTCAGGGCGGGACTGAGTCCGCGGGGACAGGTCTGGACCTCTGCGGGACAGCTGGCAGGGATGCTGCGGTGCGGACGACGTGAACGGTGCGGTTTCGTGGGGATGGTTTACGGCGGTCTGGTCCTCTGCGTGGTCTCTCGGGCGGACGGTTGACCGGTCCAGGCCGATTTCGCGCATCAGGGCCCGACCCGGGGACAGCGGGGACTTCGTGGCCGGAAAGCCCTCCCCTCCGGCCTGCCCGGGCCGAATGAACCGAGCCGGGCCGCCGGAGGTGGTGGTGGTCTGGACCTCTGTGAAGCGGGCTTCCGTTGCCGAGCCGGACATCCGCGGTCCGGACCGGCGCCGATCCCCTTCGGATCGCTGACCCGATGCGGCCGGGACTCTTAACCGGTCCAGACCAATCCGCCTCAGTCCGACGAGACTCGGCGATCCAGCGGATACCGCGCCCGCACCCGGAATCCGCCGTCCTCCGTCCCGGACGTTTCGAAGCTTCCGCCCAGCAGCCGGGCGCGTTCGGCGAGCCCGGTGAGTCCGTGGCCGCCCGACGGGAAGGCTTCTCCGGCGCGGCAGGCGCGGGCGTTCTCGACCTCGATGTCCAGCGCGCCGCTCGCCGCGTGGATGCGGATGGTGGCCGTCGCGCCGGGGGCGTGCTTGTGGACGTTCGTCAGGCATTCCTGCACCGTCCGGTACGCCGCCGCCGAGACCTGGCTCGGCAGGGTGTCCGGGAGCTGCTCGACGGTCAGCTGCACCGGGACGTCCGACGTGCGGATCAGGTGGTCCAGTTCCCCTATCCCGGGGCGCGGGCCGTCGTCGCCGGAGCCGGAGCGCAGGACGCTCACCAGCGAGCGCAGTTCCTCGAGCGTCCGCGTCGACAGCTGGCGGATGACCTGCGCCGTCTCCAGCGCCGGGCCTTCCTTGGCCTGTGCCTGCAACGCGCCGGCCTGCATGGCGATCAGCGTGATCTGGTGGGAAACCACGTCGTGCATCTCGCGGGCCAGCCGGGTGCGTTCCTCGGCGCGGACGGCGTCGGCGTGGAAGCGGCGTTCGCGGTCGCGGCTCTTCGCCAGTTCGGCCAGTTTCGCCGAGATCTCCGCGCGCGCCCCGATCAGCAGGCCGATCGCGATCGGCATTCCGGCGACCAGAACGCCGTAGATCCCGTCCAGGACGTGCTCGCGCCAGCTCAGCTCCGAGAACTCCTGCAGCGGCCACCGCACGAACCGGCAGGTGAAGACCAATCCCGCGCCGACCCAGGTCTGCCAGTGCAATTGCCGCCGCGTCGCGAGCATGCCGAGGTTGAGCATCGACGCCAGCTGCGCCCATCCGGCGAAGAACCCCGGCGCCGCGGCGAGCACCGCGAGGAACGGGAAACGCCGCCGCACCACGACCGCGAGGCACGCGGCGGCCGAGAGGTAGAGCGAATACGGCTGTGCTTTCGGTGGCACGACGAGCCAGACGTCGAGCACCGCCAGCAGCACGACCACCGCCTCGACGGCGATCGTCGCGACGAGGGGCTTCCGGAACACAGCGAACGCCCCGGTCAGGTTTACGCGCCTGGCCCGCCGGGCGGCTCCCGCGGCGGAGCTGCTCATCGAGATGCCAGGAATCGAGAGTCCCTCAGTGCTCATCGCGGCGACCCCATTCGTCTTGTGGACTTAGTGATGAGATGCTCCGGCCACCCGATCGGGACGCGCGGCGGTGAACAAATGTGCGGATGCTAACGGGAACGTGTGTGTTGACAGTAAGTTTCACCCAGAGTGGTTTTTGTGGTGTTCTAATCTCCACAACTGCTCCAACAGGATGAACGATGCGCAGGTGACATCACCGTGTGTCGATCACATCACCTTATGTTCACCATACGGCGGTTCCCACATACTGGTGAGCCGCTTTTTGGCCCAGTGTCAGTTGGTCCATTTGCCGTCCAGGTCGACGCTGGATCCGCGCCACGCGTACAGGGGAGAGATCACCCATGCGGGTGGGTGGAAAGTGTCGCTGCGCAGTCGAAGGTCGCCGCTGCTGGGGGGCGAAGCCCGGCGCCCGGGGAGGCGCGCGAGCGCGGAGCTGGCGGACCCGAGTTCCTCCGCCTGGAAGCGATGCCTCGTCGACGAAAGCTTTAATGATCGATGATGTGAAGGATTGTCTATCCTGACGGCATGAAGCAGATGCTGTCCGAGCAGATCTACGACCGGGTCCGCGACGCGATCATGCGCGGCGAGGTCGAGCCGGGGCAGGCGCTGAAACCGCAGGAACTGGCGGCGCGGTACGAGGTCAGCCTGGCGGTGGTGCGGGAGGCGCTGGTCCGGCTGGTCGGGGAGGGTCTGGCGGAACGGCTGACGAATCGCGGGTTCGCCGTGCCCACGCTGGCCGATCAGCGGTGGCAGGAGATCATCGAGGCGCGGCAGACGGTCGAGCCCGCGATGCTGCGGCTGTCCGTCGCGCGCGGGGACCTGGAGTGGGAGACGCGGGTGCGCGCGGCGGGGCACCGGCTCGCCCGGACGCCGATGTATGTGCCGGCCGAAGGCAGCTACTACTCCGCTGCTTGGGCGGAGGCGCACCGCTTGTTCCACCGCACGCTGCTCGACGGCTGCGGGAACGCCGTGCTGCTGGAGAGTTTCGACCGGATGTGGCTGGCGAGCGAACTGGCCCGCCGGTGGACGGTGCACCCGGCGTACCGGCTGCCGGTGGAGGATGTGATCGCCCAGCACGAGGAGTTGGAGCGGGCCGCGCTGAGCCGGGATCCGGACGAGGCGGCGGGGCTGTTGATGGACCACCTGGCGGCGACCGCGGCGGTGCTGACGGGCGCGGGGGAGTAGCGGGATTCCGTTGGGGCGCAACGGAAAACGCTCGGCCGGGCGCGGCGGGCGGCGCTGCGCGGAGTCGGAGAATCGGCGGGGTCTCTGGTGGATTGCCCGACGGCGATGCTGACCGGCGCACCAAACCCTTGCGGCGAAAGGGACGGGCGGCGGATTGGTCGGCTGCGCTGACCGGCCAGCAAACAGCAGCTACGAGAAACCCTTTGCCGCGCAACGAAAAAGGCTCCCCGCGCAAACGCGCGAGGAGCCCTTCCCGATAAAGCAAACCTACTCGGCAGGCGGCTGATACACCTTCGTCAGCTTCCCGGCCGCCTCGCGGTCCAGGAGCCACAGCGTTCGCCGGTAGCCCCGGGCGCCCGACACCGGGATCTGCGTTTCCGGCGCACCGGCCAGTGCCTGCGCGACCGCGTCCGCCTTCGCGGTTCCCGCGGTCATCAGCCACACCTCGCGGGCGCGGCGGATGGCGGGCAGCGTCAGCGACACGCGCGTCGGCGGGGGTTTCGGGCAGTCGCGGACCGGGACGACCGAGCGCTGGGTTTCGCGCACCTCGGCGGTTTCCGGGAACAGCGATGCCGTGTGGCCCTCGCCGCCGAGGCCCAGCAGCATGATGTCGAACTCCGGGACGTCCGCGCCGGGGCCCGCCGCGTCGGCCAGCACCTTCGCGTAGGCCGCGGCGGCCGCGTCGACGTCGTCGCCGAACTCGTCCGACGGGGCCATCGCGTGCACCCGCTCCGGAGCCAGCGGCACGTGGTCGAGCAGGGCTTCGCGCGCGCCCTTCTCGTTGCGCTCGTCCGAATCCGCCGGGACGAACCGCTCGTCGCCCCAGTAGACGTCCAGCCGCGACCAGTCGATCGCGTCCCGCGCGCTCGACTCCCGCAGTTCCCGCAGCACGGCGATCCCGGTGCCGCCGCCGGTGAGCACCACCGACGCGGCGCCGCGAGCCGCCTGCACGTCGACGATCCGGGTCACCAGCCGGGCCGCGGCGGCCGCGGCCAGCAGGTCCGGGTTTTCGTAGACGACGACCTCGGTCCGGCTCATGAGCCGCTCTTTTCCGCGGTCTTGCGGGCCGCCTTCGGCTTGGCAGCCGCGGGCTTGGCGGAAGCCGAAGCCTTCGCCGGAGCCTTGGCAGCCGCGGGCTTCGACCCGTTGGACGCGGCGATCTTGTGCAGCCCGTGCAGCGCCGCCTCGTAGATCTCGTCCGGGTCGAGCCGCCGCAGTTCCTCGACGAGGCACTCCGGGTTGCTGCGCCGCTGCAACGCGATCCGCCGCGTCGGCTGGCCCGGCTGGGTCAGCGTGCCGACCCGCCCGTCCGGCCGCGTCAGCTCCACCGCGCCCGATTTCCGCTCCAGCTTCACCGAGATGATGCCCTGCGCGCTCGAGCTCTTGACCCGGTGCACCGGGGCCTTGAGGTACTCGGCGAGCCAGCCCGCGAGCAGTTCGGTCGACGGCGAATCGGCCTCGCCGGTCACCGTCGCGCTCGTGATCTTCTCGAACGGAGGCAGGTCCAGCGCCGACACCAGCTGCGCCCGCCAGCGGGTCAGCCGGGTCCACGCCAGGTCGGTGTCGCCCTCCACATAGGACTTCGCACGCGTGGTGAGAGCCCTTATCGGGCTCTTTTCCGCGGCCGAGTCGGTGATCCGCCGCTGTGCCAGCTGGCCGAGCGGGTCCTCCGCGGGGGCCTTCGGACCGGCCCCGGGCCACCAGGTGACGATCGGCGCGTCCGGCAGCAGCAGCGGCACCACGGCGCTCTGCCCCTGCGCGGCCAGCGGGCCGTACAGCCGCAGCACAATGACCTCGCTCGCGCCGGCGTCGCCGCCCACGCGGATCTGGCCGTCTATGCGCGGCGCGGCCGTGCGCGCGCCCTTCGCCACGACGATCACCCGCGACGGGTGCTCCCGGCTGGCGTCGTTCGCGGCCTCGATGGCGTCCTCGAGCTTGGCGTCGTCGTCCGCGACGATCACCAGCGTCAGCACCCGGCCGAGCGCGACCTGGCCGCCCTGCTCGCGGATCTCCACCAGTTTCTTGTTCAGCGCCGACGTCGTGGTCGACGGCAGGTCGATGATCAAGGCCGCCTCCAGTGCCTGCCGGTACGTTCCATCATTTCGTCAGCGGACTTGGGACCCCAGCTGCCCGGCGGGTACTGCTCCGGCGCGGTGCCGAGCTTGGCCCAGTGCGACAGGACCGGGTCGAGGATCTCCCACGACAGCTCGACTTCCTCGTTCACCGGGAACAGCGACGGCTCGCCCAGCAGCACGTCGAGGATCAGCCGCTCGTAGGCCTCCGGCGACGATTCGGTGAACGCGTGGCCGTAGCCGAAGTCCATCGTGACGTCGCGGACCTCCATCGTGGTCCCCGGCACCTTCGACCCGAACCGCAGCGTGATGCCCTCGTCCGGCTGCACGCGGATGACCAGCGCGTTCTGCCCCAGCTCCTCGGTGGAGGTGGAATCGAACGGCAGGTGCGGCGCGCGCTTGAACACGACCGCGATCTCGGTGACGCGACGGCCGAGCCGCTTGCCGGTGCGCAGGTAGAACGGCACGCCCGCCCAGCGGCGGTTCTGCACCTCCAGCGTCACCGCGGCGTAGGTCTCGGTCTTCGAGTCCTTCGCGAACCCGGCTTCCTGCAACAGCCCCGGCACCTTCGTGCCGCCCTGCCAGCCGCCCGCGTACTGCCCGCGCGCGGTGGTCTCGTCGAGCGGCAGCATCGGCTTGGTCGCCGCCAGCACCTTGGCCTTCTCCGACCGCAGCGCCTTCGGCTCGAACGACAGCGGCTCGTCCATCGCGGTGAAGGCGAGCAGCTGCAGCAGGTGGTTCTGGATGACGTCGCGCGCGGCGCCGATCCCGTCGTAGTACCCCGCGCGGCCGCCGAGGCCGATGTCCTCGGCCATGGTGATCTGCACGTGGTCGATGAAGTTCGCGTTCCAGATCGGCTCGAACAGCTGGTTCGCGAAGCGCAGCGCCAGGATGTTCTGCACCGTCTCCTTGCCGAGGTAGTGGTCGATGCGGAACACCGACTCCTCGGGGAAGACGTCGTTCACGATCGCGTTGAGCTCGCGGGCGCTCTTGAGGTCGTGGCCGAACGGCTTCTCGATGACCACGCGCCGCCAGGTGTTCTCGTCGGCCTGCGCGAGGCCCGAGCGCGCCAGCTGCTTGGTCACCACCGGGAACGCGCCCGGCGGGATCGACAGGTAGAACGCGGTGTTGCCTCCGGTGCCGCGTTCTTCGTCCAGTTCGCGCACGGTCTTCGCGAGCCGGTCGAAGGCCTCGTCGTCGTCGAAAGTGCCCTGGACGAACCGGATCCCTTCGGCGAGCCGGTTCCACACCGACTCCTTGAACGGCGTCCGCGCGTGCTCGCGCACCGAATCGTGCACCAGCTCGCCGAAGTCCTGGTGCTCCCAGTCCCGGCGGGCGAAGCCGACCAGCGAGAAGCCGGCCGGCAGCAGGCCGCGGTGCGCGAGGTCGTAGATGGCGGGCATGAGCTTCTTGCGCGCCAGGTCGCCGGTGACGCCGAAGATCACCAGGCTCGACGGCCCGGCGATCCGCGGCAGCCGCTTGTCGCGGGGGTCCCGCAGCGGGTTGCGCCAGGTGGTCACTGAGCGGCCTCCTGCACTGCCCGCACGAGCTCGGCGAGCCCGGCGGCGCGGTCGGTCAGGTGCAGCCGCAGCACCGGGCGCCCGTGCTCGGCGAGCACCTGGCCGTCGCCGAGCGCCTGCGCGTGCTGGAGCTGCCCCAGCGTGTACGGGCGGTCGGGCACGGACAGGTCGTCGCCGACGGCTCCGGTGATCTGCAGGAAGCTGCCGTTCTGGTGGCCGCCCTTGTGGTACTGCCCGGTCGAGTGCAGGAACCGCGGGCCCCAGCCGAACGTGGTCTGCACGCCGGTCCGCTTGGCGATTTCGCCGCGCAGCAAGGAAGTCGACGCGTCGTCCAGCCGGTCGAGGTACGCCTGAACGGCGATATACCCGCCGTCGGCCACCGAGCCGAAGAACGCGCGCAGGATGTCGGCGAGTTTTCCTTCGGTGACAACGCCTTCGCTGCCGAAGACTTCGACGGCACCGTCCACAGTGGCCGGTTCCTCGCCGCCCTTCAGCTTCTCCGGGTCGTCCAGCAGCGCGCGCGCCGCCTTCTTGGCCGCCTCGACGTCCGGCTGATCGAACGGGTTGATCCCGATCAGCCGTCCGGCGAGCGCGGTCGCGAACTCCCACAGCAGGAACTGCGCGCCGAGCGGGCCGGTCACGGAGATCTGCGCCGCGCCTTCCGGGGCGCCGATCGCGACCGCGGTCGCGTCCTTGCCGTGGTCGGCGAAGCCGGGCGCTTCCGGGCTCTCGACGGCCACCGGCAGCAAACCGGTGCCGAGCTTGCCAGTGGACTCGGCGATCAGCTGCTCCGCCCAGTCCGGGAATCCCTTGATGCCAGAGCCGGTGTCGGCCAGCACGACCTTCTCCGCACCGGCTTCGTGCGCCGCCGCCCAAGCCGCCGCCAGCTGCACGGCCGGGTTCTCGGGCGCGTCCTCGGCGAGCGTTTCCGCCACCGACGCGGCCTGGTCGAGCAGCCGGGCGACGTCCGCGCCCGCGAGACCGGCCGGCACGAGGCCGAACGCGGTCAGCGCGGAGTAGCGGCCGCCGACGTGCGGGTCGGCCAGGAAGGTCTTGCGGTAGCCCTCTTTCTCCGCCAGCTCGGAGAACGGGGAGCCGGGATCGGTGACGACGACGATGCGCCGCGCCGCGTCGATCCCGGCGTCCGCGAACGCCTTGGCGAAGATCCGGCGGTGGCTGTCGGTCTCGACGGTGCCGCCGGACTTCGACGACACCACGATGACCGTGCGCTCGAGGTCGCCCGCGAGCGCGTCGGCCACCTGGCCGGGGTCGGTCGTGTCGAGCACCGTGAGCGGGACGCCGGCGGTGGCGGTGATGACCTCCGGCGCGAGCGACGAGCCGCCCATGCCGGCGAGCACCACGCGGTCCACGCCCTCGCTGCGCAGTTCCGCGCGCAGCGTCTCGATTTCCCCGATCAACGGACGCGACGACTTGTGCAACGTCGTCCAGGACAATCGGATCGACGCTTCGGACTCGGCGTCCGGACCCCACAGCGTGGAGTCCTGGGCGGCGAGCTTGGCAGCGGCGCCGTCGGCGGCCAGCCGCTGCGCCAGCGGCGCTGCCTTTTCTGCCAGTTCGGCGTCGACGATCACGACGCCGGTTTCGTCCCCGCTCATGGTCTCTGGTTCAGCCCCTCGCTTTGTTCAGCTGCCCGGTCACCGTGTCCAGCAGTTCCTGCCAGGACTTCTCGAACTTCTCGACGCCCTCGGTCTCCAGCGTGCGGAACACGTCCGGCACGTCGATGCCGGCTGCCGACAGCTTGTCGAAGATCGCCTGCGCCTGCTCGCCCTTTCCGGAAACCGTGTCGCCGGTGATCTCGGCGTGGTCGGCGACCGCGTCCATGGTCTTCTCGGGCATCGTGTTCACGACGTCCTTGACCACGAGCTGGTCGACGTACCGGGTGTCGGAGTAGGCCGGGTCCTTCACGCCGGTGGAAGCCCACAGCGGACGCTGCGCGTTCGCGCCCGCCTCGGCGAGCGCCTTCCACTGGTCGGTGGCGAACAGCTTCTCGAAGGCGTCGTACGCGAGCCGCGCGTTGGCGATGGCCGCCTCGCCCAGCAGCGCCTTGGCCTCGTCGGTGCCGATCGCGTTCAGCCGCTTGTCGACCTCGCTGTCCACGCGGGACACGAAGAACGACGCGACCGAGTGGATGCCCTTGAGGTCGTGGCCGTTGGCCTTCGCCTGCTCCAGGCCGGCGAAGAAGGCCTTGATGACGGCCTCGTAGCGCTCGACGGAGAAGATCAGCGTGACGTTGACGCTGATGCCCTCGGCGAGCACCGCGGTGATCGCGGGCAGACCCTCTTCGGTCGCCGGGATCTTGATCATCACGTTCGGCCGGTCGACGGTCTTCCACAGGTCCTTGGCCTCGGCCACCGTCTTGTCGGTGTCCTTCGCCAGGCGCGGGTCCACCTCGATGGACACGCGGCCGTCGACGCCGTTCGTCGCGTTGTACACGTCGCGGAACAGGTCCGCGGCGTTGCGCACGTCGGTGGTGGTCAGCTCCCGGACGGTGCCGTCGAGGTCCGCGCCGCGCGCGGCGAGCTCGTTGACCTGCTCGTCGTAGGCGGCGCCGTTCGACAGCGCGTTCGCGAAGATGGTCGGGTTGGTGGTCACGCCGACGACGTGCTTGTCGCGGATGAGCCCGGCGAGGTTGCCCGAGTTCAGGCGCTCCCGCGAGAGGTCGTCCAGCCAGATCGAGACGCCTGCTTCGGACAGCTGTGCGAGCCGATCAGTGCTCATGGTTGCTCTCCCTTCAGTTCTTGGTGTTGGCGATCGAGCGGCGGGCGGCGTCGACCACGGCTTCGGCGGTGAAGCCGAACTCGCGGAACAGCGTCGCGGCGTCGGCCGAGGCTCCGTAGTGCTCGATCGACACGTTCTCGCCGGCGTCGCCGGTGAAGCGCTGCCACGGCATCGCGATCCCGGCCTCGACCGAAACGCGGGCCTTGACCGTCGGCGGCAGGACGGCGTCCTTGTAGTCCTGGTCCTGCGCGTCGAACCACTCGACGCACGGCATCGAGACGACGCTGGCCGGGATGCCGTCGGCCTCGAGGGTCTTGCGCGCCTCGACGGCCAGCTGGACCTCGGAACCGGTCGCGATCAGCACGACCTCCGGGGCGCCGTTGGACGCCTCGGCCAGCACGTAGCCGCCCCGCTTGACGCCCTCGGCGTTGGTGCCTTCCAGCACCGGAACGTTCTGCCGGGTCAGCGCGAAGCCGGACGGGTGGTGCACGTCCTCCAGCACGGCCTTCCACGCGTACGCGGTCTCGTTGGCGTCCGCCGGGCGGACGACGTTGAGGCCCGGGATCGCGCGCAGCGCGGCGATCTGCTCGATCGGCTGGTGCGTCGGGCCGTCCTCGCCGAGGCCGATCGAGTCGTGCGTCCACACGTAGATGACCGGGGCCTTCATCAGCGCGGCGAGCCGGACCGGTGGGCGCATGTAGTCGGAGAAGGTGAGGAAGGTCGCGCCGTAGGGCCGGGTGCCGCCGTGCAGCGCGATGCCGTTGAGGATCGAGCCCATCGCGTGCTCGCGGATGCCGAAGTGCAGCGTGCGGCCGTACGGGTTGGTCTTCCACATGTCGGTGCCGGCCGCGGCCGGGCCGAACGAGTCGGCGCCCTTCATGGTGGTGTTGTTGCTCTCCGCGAGGTCCGCGGAACCGCCCCACAGCTCGGGCAGCGGCTCGGCCAGCGCGTTGAGCACCTCGCCGGAGGCCTTGCGGGTCGCGATGCCCTTGGCGTCCGGCTCCCACGACGGCAGGTTGTCCGCGAAGCCCTCGGGCAGCGTGCGGGTCGACAGCCGGTCGGCCAGCTTCTTGCGCTCCGGGTTCGCCGCGGCCCACGCCTCGAAGCGCTCCTGCCATTCGGCGCGCAGCTTCTCGCCGCGCTCGATCGCCTGGCGGGTGTGCGAGAGCACCGCGTCCTCGACGGCGAAGTTCTTCTCCGGGTCGAAGCCCAGCGCCTTCTTGACGCCCGCGACCTCTTCCGCGCCCAGCGCCGCGCCGTGCGCCTTGCCGGTGTTCATCTTCGTCGGGGCCGGGTAGCCGATGATCGTGCGCAGCTGGATGAACGACGGCCGCGTGGTCTCGGCCTGCGCCGCCTTGATGGCCGCCTCGATCGCGACGACGTCCTCGCCGCCCTCGACGGTCTGCACGTGCCAGCCGTAGGCCTCGTACCGCTTCGCGACGTCCTCGGACAGCGCGATGTTGGTGTCGTCCTCGATGGAGATCTTGTTGTCGTCGTAGAAGACGATCAGGTTGCCCAGCTCCTGGCGGCCCGCGATGGAAGAGGCCTCGGAGGTGACGCCCTCTTCGATGTCGCCGTCGGAGGCGATCACGTAGATGAAGTGGTCGAAGATGCTCTCGCCGGGAGCGGCGTCCGGGTCCAGCAGGCCGCGCTCGCGGCGGGCCGCCATCGCCATGCCGACGCCGTTCGCGAGGCCCTGGCCCAGCGGGCCGGTCGTCGTCTCGACGCCCTTGGTGTGCCGGTACTCCGGGTGGCCCGGGGTCTTGGAGCCCCAGCGGCGCAGCTGCTCGAGGTCCTCCAGCTCGAGGCCGAACCCGGCCAGGTACAGCTGGATGTAGAGGGTCAGGCTGGAGTGCCCGGCGGAGAGGACGAACCGGTCGCGGGCGGGCCACTCCGGGTCCGCCGGGTCGTGCCGCATGGTGCGCTGGAACAGCGTGTACGCCAGCGGCGCCAGGCTCATCGCGGTGCCGGGGTGCCCGCTGCCGCAGTTCTCGACGGCGTCCGCGGCCAGTACCCGGGCGGTGTCTACGGCGCGGGTGTCGGTCTCGGTCCAGTCGGCCGGCACGTTGCGCCGGAGCAAGGGGTTGGTCTCGCTGCTAGAGGTTTCGGACACTGAACTCGAACTCCTGCGTCGGTGAGGTGATGGCTGTATTCAGTGCGTGCCGCCCGGGTGCTGCGGTGTGCGCCGTCAGTTATCTCAATCGATCCCGAAGGGACGATATTCCTGCTGGCGGCGCTGCGCAGGCGGAGCGTGCGGCCCGTCGCTGTCACCCTAGTGCGTACGTGTGCGCGCGAGCGCGGGCGACAGCCCTGCGGGTGAGGTGATCCTGCCCGCCTGTCCGTACTCGGCTACCCGCCGCGGGCCCTCGCGACTCATCGCGTCCCGGGCGGGCGGCGTGACGGAGAAGACATCGCCGGGCGTGTCCCGGACCCGCGGGCGTCGGGCCGGGCCGCCACGTCTACCATCGATCGCGGGCCAGGCACGGAAGTTTCCACGCAGCACCGGCTGTTTTCTTCCGGACCACCCGGCCCAGGACTGACTCAGGGAGAGAAATGTCGTTGGTGAACGCTGCGCACGGACGCAGTGAAGACACCAGCGCCGTACCCCCGGACGGCGGGCGACCGCACGGGGCCCGGCGAAGCTTCCGCCAGGTGGCCGGCGCGTACGCCGCGCTGGCGAAGCCGCGCGTCATCGAGCTTCTCCTCGTCACCACGATCCCCGCGATGTTCCTCGCCGGGCGCGAGGTGCCGAACCCGTGGCTGGTGGTCGCGACGCTGATCGGCGGCACGATGGCCGCGGGCAGCGCGAACGCGCTCAACTGCGTGATCGACAGCGACATCGACAAGGTCATGAACCGCACCAAGCGGCGCCCGCTGGTGAAGGACGCGGTGCCGCGGCGCAACGCCTTGATCTTCGGCCTGGTCCTCGGCCTCGCCTCGTTCGCCGTCCTGTACTTCACGGTGAACCTGCTGGCGGCGGTCCTCGCGATCGCGACCATCCTGTTCTACATCTTCGTCTACACCCTGGGCCTCAAGCGGCGGACGTCGCAGAACGTGGTCTGGGGCGGCGCGGCGGGCTGCATGCCGGTGCTGATCGGCTGGGTCGCGGTCACTGGCACCGTGCAGTGGCCCGCGTTCGTGATGTTCGGCGTGATCTTCTTCTGGACCCCGCCGCACACCTGGGCGCTGGGCATGAAGTACCGCGACGACTACGAGCGCGCGGGCGTGCCGATGCTGCCGGTCGTCGCGACCGCCGAGCACGTGGCCCGGCAGATCGTCATCTACTCGTGGGTGATGGTCGCCTGGACGCTGCTGCTGCTCCCGGTCACCAGCTGGCTGTACGCGACCTTCGCGATCCTCGCCGGCGGCTGGTTCCTCTTCTACGCGCACCGGCTGCAGGCCGCCGTGCACCGCGGCGAGGAGACCAAGCCGATGGCGCTGTTCCACCGGTCGAACACGTACCTGATGATCGTGTTCGTCGCGCTGGCGGTCGACTCGGCGATCGGCCTGCCGGTCCTCGGCCTCCCGTTCTGACTCGTACTGACCCGTTCCGGACCGGGCAGGAATGGCCCGGGATCCTCGCCGGTTGCACTCTTCCGGCCCCGATCCCGACCTGAAAGCAGGAGCTTTCCTTGCCCGAGGAACCGGCCTACGAAGCCGAGCTGCGCCGCGAGCAGGCCTACACCGACGCCCTGTTCGCGAAGCTCGACGCCGAACGTGCCCAGACCCAGCGCCGGCTGGACGAGACCCTGCGCCAGACCGGCGGGACGCCGCAGGCGCGGACCGAACGCGAAGCCGCCACCGTTCTGCACAGCGACCGGCTCGCCCAGCTCGGCTCGGTCGAGCAAGGCTTGTGCTTCGGGCGGCTGGACTTCGCGCCCGGCAGCGAAGAGGAGACCGCCTACATCGGCCGGCTCGGGCTGTTCGACGAGGACGACGACTACCGGCCGCTGCTGATCGACTGGCGCGCGCCGGTCGCGCGGCCGTTCTATCTCGCCACCGCCGCTTCGCCGGACGGCGTGCGCCGCCGCCGGCATCTGCGCTCGCTGAGCCGTCGCGTCACCGGGTTCGACGACGAGATCCTCGACCTGACCGCCGCCGACCAGGGCCAGGATCTCGGGCTGGCCGGCGAGGCCGCGCTGCTGGCCGCGCTGGAGCGCCGCCGGACCGGCGAGATGGCCGACATCGTCGCCACCATCCAGGCCGAGCAGGACCGGATCATCCGCGCGCCGCTCGGCGGGGTGATGGTGGTGCAGGGCGCGCCGGGCACCGGCAAGACCGCGGTCGCGCTGCATCGCGCGGCGTATCTGCTTTACACGCACCGCCAGCAGCTGACCACGCGCGGCGTGCTCGTCGTCGGCCCGAACTCGACCTTCCTGCGCTACATCGGCCAGGTGCTGCCGTCGCTCGGCGAGACCGGCGTGCTGCTCTCGACCATCGGGCAGCTGTGGCCGGGACTGGACGCGGACGGCGCCGAGTCCCCGGAGGCGGCCGAGGTGAAGGGCCGGCTGGTGATGGCCGAGGTGCTCGCCAAGGCGGTCCGCGACCGGCAAGGGGTACCCGATCCGGTGATCGAGATCGAGCACGAACGCGAGATCCTCAAGCTCGACCGCAAAACCTGCACGCAGGCGCGTGCCCGGGCCCGTCGTTCGCGGCGGCCGCACAACCTCGCGCGGCGGCTGTTCGTGTCCGACGTTCTCGACGCTCTTACTCGCCAGGCCGCCCGCGCGCTGGGCGAGGATCTGCTGGACGCGCAGGACGTCCAGGACATCCGCGCCGAGCTGGCGGCGAGCCCCGCGGTGGCCGCCGCGCTGAACTCGCTGTGGCCGAAACTCACCCCGGCGGGCCTGCTCGACGACCTGTTCGCCGACCGCGAACACCTCGACCGGGCGGCCGGCGAACTGCTGTCCGAAGAGGACCGGAAGCACCTGGAGAGCGGCCGCGACGCGAAGTGGACGCCCGCTGACGTGCCGCTGCTGGACGAACTGGCCGAACTGCTCGGCAGCGACGACTCCGAGGAGCAGGCCGAGCAGAAGCGCCAGGAACGCGTCGAGCGCGCGTATGCCGAGGGCGTGCTGGACATTCTCGAGCAGGACGAGGAAATCCAGGACGAGGAGATCCTGCGGGTGTCCGACGTGCTGGACGCGGAGTTGTTCGCCGAACGCCAGCAGGCGCGCAGCGAACTGACCGCGGCGCAGCGGGCCGCGGCGGACCGGACGTGGACCTTCGGGCACGTGATCGTCGACGAGGCGCAGGAACTGTCCGCGATGGACTGGCGGCTGCTGATGCGCCGCACGCCGAACCGGTCGATGACGCTGGTCGGCGACGTCGCGCAGACCGGGGCCGCCGGGGGAGCGCGGACCTGGGACGAGGTGCTGTCGCCGTACGTCGCGGACCGCTGGCGGCTGGAGCAGCTGACGGTGAACTACCGGACCCCGGCGGAGATCATGGCGGTCGCGGCGGGCGTGCTCGCCGAACTCGACGTGGACCTGGTGGCCCCGACCTCGGTGCGCGAGACCGGGGTGCCGCCGTGGGGCGTGCGGGTCGCTTCGCTGGAGGAGGAACTGCCTTCGCTGGCCGCCGCGGAACTGTCCGCTGTGGACGGTGGGACGGTCGCGGTGCTGGTGCCGGGCGGCCGCCTCGACGAGGTGCGGAAGCTGCTTCCGGAGGACGAGCGGCTGAGCGTGCTGACCGTCGACCGTGCCAAGGGCTTGGAGTTCGACGGGGTCGTGCTGGTGTCGCCGGACGAGATCGTGGCGGGCTCGCCGCGCGGGCTCAACGACCTGTACGTGGCTCTGACCAGGGCGACCCAGCGGCTCGGCGTGGTGCGGACTGGTCCGGCAGTGCCTGCTCTCGGCGGGCTTGGTTAATCTTCCGCCATGCAGACATTCGGCAGGACAGCTGTCATCGGCGCGGTCGCGACAGTCGCCGCGTTCGGCCTTACGGCCTGCGGCGGCGACAGCGGCGCGGCCCCGGCGGCCCCGAGCCGCGAGTGCACCGCGGACGACATCAAGACCACCGGGAACTTCGGCCAGGCGCCGACGATCACCATCCCGGACGACTGCGCCCCGCCGAAGAAGCTGATCACGAAGGACCTGTCGGAGGGCACCGGGAAGGCCGCGGCCGCCGGGTCGAAGCTGTCCATGAACTACGTGGTCGTCACCTGGTCTAACAAGAAGAAGCTGGACAGCTCGTTCGACCGCGGCGAGCCGTTCGGCCTCGACCTCGGAGCCGGCCAGGTGATCGAGGGCTGGGACCAGGGCCTCGTCGGCGTCAAACAGGGCGGGCGGCGGCTGATGATCATCCCGCCCGCCCTGGCCTACAAGGACGGCGGACGCGGCATCGCGCCCAACGAAACGCTGGTCTTCGTGACCGACGCCCTCTCGGTCGGCTGAGCTAGGGGATCAGCAGCAGCTTCCCGGTCGTCCGGCGGCCTTGCAGGTCCTCGTGGGCCTTGCGGGCGTCGGCGAGCGGGTAGCGGCCGCCGATGCGGACGTTCAGCGAACCGTCCTGCACGGCGGCGAACAGTTCGCCCGCCCGCCAGTCGAGTTCCTCGCGGGTGCGCAGGTAGTGCGCGAGCGTCGGGCGGGTCAGGAACAGCGAACCGCCGGAGTTGAGCCGCTGCGGGTCGATCGGCGGCACCGGGCCGCTGGCCGCGCCGAACAGCGCGAGGGTGCCGCGGATCTTCAGGCTCGCGAGGCTGCCGTCGACGGTGCTCTTGCCGACGCCGTCGTACACCGCCGCGACGCCTTCACCGTTGGTCAGCTCGCGGGTTACGGCGGCGAAGTCCTCGCGGTCGTAGCGGATCACGTGGTCCGCGCCCGCGCCCCGGGCCAACTCGGCCTTCTCGTCGGTGGACACCGTGGCCAGCACTCGCGCGCCGCGCGCCTTCGCCAACTGGACCAGCAGCAGTCCGACGCCGCCGGCGGCCGCGTGGACGAGGATGTCGTCGCCTTCCTGCACTTCGTAGGTCGAGCGCACCAGGTAGTGCGCGGTCAGGCCCTGCAGCATCGTGGCGGCGGCGGTCTCGTCGGACACGCCGTCCGGCACCTTCACCGTGGCGCTGGCCGGGACCACCGCGCGCTGGGCGTAGCTGCCGAGCACGCCCTGCCAGGTCACGCGGTCGCCGGGCGCGAATCCGGTGACGCCCTCGCCGGTTTCCACGACCGTCCCGGCGCCCTCGGAACCGAGGACGAACGGCAGGTCGATCGGGTAGATGCCCTCGCGCTGGTAGGTGTCGATGTAGTTGACGCCCGCCGCGGCGAGGTCGACCAGCAGTTCGCCCGCGCCCGGCGGACCGGGTTCGAGCTCGGCCAGTTCCAGCACTTCCGGGCCGCCGGTCCGGGTCACCTGCACTGCGGTCGGCATGGTTCCTCCTCGAGATGTGCGCGTCCGGCGTCCACTATGGCCGAGAACACGGTCAGGCCGCGGGGGCGGGGGTCTCGGGTTAAGCTCCGGACGTGGCTGAGGAGACCGAAAACACGCCGACCGCGCCGACTGCCCGCCAGCTGGCGTCCGCCCGCGACTTCGTGGCGAAGCACGGCAAACCGTCGCGCGCCGTGGTCGAGAACATCGGCCTCGCCGGCGCGCGGGTCGTGCTCGTGGGCCCGGACGGGGCGATGGGCGACGTGCTGGTGGCCGGGGTCGAGACCGGGAACGCGCTGGTCGAGCAGGTCGACGACCTCGAAGCCGCGGAGTGGGACAGCGAAACCGTGAAGACGGTCAAAATCGGTGCCGCGCACCGGCGCAAGATGGCCGGGCCGCGGGCGGGCCGGTGACCCGCTCGGCGATTTTCGTCGGCTGCGCCGCGTTGCCCGAAGGCGACGGCGACGAGGCCGCGGTGCTGCCCGCGCTCGCGGACCTTGGGTTCACGGTGAGCTGGGCGGCCTGGGACGCGGCCGCGGACTTCTCCTCGGCCGACATCGTCGTGCTGCGCGCGGCCTGGGACTACCCGGAGCGCCGGGAGGAATTCCTCAGCTGGTGCGAGGACGTGCCGGGGCTGAGCAACCCGGCCGCGGTCGTGCGGTGGAACACGGACAAGACGTATCTCGGCGAACTGCTCGACGCGGGCGTGCCGACGGTGCCGGTCGAGATCGTGCCGCCGGGGGAGAAGCCGCGCTGGCCGAAGAAGCCGTTCGTGGTGAAGCCTTCGGTGGGCGCGGGAGGCCGCGGCGCCGCCCGGTTCTCTTCCGGCGGTGCGGACGCGGAGCAGCATCTGCGCGCGTTGCACGAAGACGGGCGCACGGCTCTGGTGCAGCCGTATCAGTCCAGTGTGGACAATCAGGGCGAGATCTCGGTGACGTTCTTCGGCGGCGTTTATTCGCACGCCTTCACGAAATTCGCGTTGCTGGAGTCCGCATTGGACAGTTCCGGACTGTATCGCGAGGAACGGCTCGCGGCCGCGGTCCCGGCTCCGGAAGTGCGTGCGGTCGCGGAGGACGCGCTGGACGCGGCTTGTGGGTTGCTGGGGATTTTGCGGGCCGAACTGTTGTACGCGCGGGTCGATTTGGTGCGCGGGGACGACGGGCGTCCGCTGGTGCTGGAGCTGGAGTTGACCGAGCCGTCGCTGGGCTTCCGGCACGCGGACGCGGGTGCCCCGTTGCGGTTCGCGTCGGCGGTGCGGCAGCAGTTGGCCTAGCTCGGCCGCCGTTTCGCAGCCAGCCGTTCCGCGCGGGGCCAGCGGACGTCGGTCGCCCAGCCGAGTCGTTCGAAGGCCCAGATCACCCGCGCCGAGACGTCGACCTGGCCGCGCAGGACGCCGTGCCGGGCGCAGGTCGGGTCGGCGTGGTGGGAGTTGTGCCAGGACTCTCCCATCGACAGCAGCGCCAGCGGCCAGAAGTTCGCCGCGCGGTCGCGGCTCGCGAACGGGCGGTCGCCGATGAGGTGGCACACCGAGTTCACCGACCACGTGACGTGGTGCAGGAACGCGATCCGCACCAGCCCGGCCCAGAAGAACGCCGTCAGCGCGCCCTGCCAGGTGCCGCTGAACGCCCAGCCGAGCGCGGCGGGCAGGGCGAGGCTCAGCGTGATCCACAGCCAGAAGAACCGGTTCACCACGCGCAGGTCGCGGTCGCCGACGAGGTCGGGAGCGAAGCGGTCGGCGTTGGTGACCTCGCGCTGGAACATCCAGCCCATGTGCGCGTGCCAGAACCCGCGCAGCAGCGCCGACGGCGACGTGCCGAACAGCCACGGGGAATGCGGATCGCCCTCGCGGTCGGAGAACGCGTGGTGGCGGCGGTGGCTCGCGACCCAGAAAATCACCGAACCCTGCACCGCCATGCTGCCCGCGATCGCCAGCGCGATCCGCAGCGGGCGGCCCGCTTTGAACGCGCCGTGCGTGAAATAGCGGTGGTACCCGACGGTGACGCCGAGCGTGGCGAACACGTAGAAGACGGTCGCGAGGATCAGGTCGGTCCAGCCGATGCCCCAGCCCCACAGCAGCGGCACGGCGGCGATCAGCGCGGCGAACGGCACGAGCAGGAACGTCTTGAGCACGATCATCTCGGCGTTCCCGCGCCGCCCGGAAAGCAGCGGTTTGGCGGCACGGGCAGGGACGGTCGGCATGGCGGCACCTCGGGCTTTTCGGAAAGCCGGACGGCGACGACGGTAAGCCGCCGACCTGTCCGCCGGGCCGACGCGCAGTTACGCCTGGATGACCGTCAGTTCGCGGCGGCGAGTTCCCGCTTCTCGGCGGGCTCCAGTGAGGTGACCGGCCCGCGGTCGCGGGTGCCTGTCCACAGCACGGCCGTCACGACGATCACGAGGGCGGAGCCGAGGACGTGGAACGACACCATCGCTTCGGGCACGCCGAGTGCGTACTGCACTGTCCCGAGAACGCCCTGCAGGAGCGCGACAATCCACGCCCAGGCGTACCGCTGCCAGACGCGCCCGCATCAGCGTGAGCCCGAATGCGGTCTGGATGGCCGTCAGTTCGCGGCGGCGAGTTCCCGCTTCTCGGCGGGCTCCAGTGAGGTGACCGGCCCGCGGTCGCGGGTGCCTGTCCACAGCACGGCCGTCACGACGATCACGAGGGCGGAGCCGAGGACGTGGAACGACACCATCGCTTCGGGCACGCCGAGTGCGTACTGCACTGTCCCGAGAACGCCCTGCAGGAGCGCGACAATCCACGCCCAGGCGTACCGCTGCCAGACGCTCTTCGGCGCACCGACCCGCATCAGCGTGAGCCCGAAGACCCCCAGCACGACCAGGTACGCGATCAGCAGGCCGCTGTGGATCCGGGCCAGCTGCTCGATCGGGGCGTCGAGGCGGTGCGTGTTGGCGTCGCCGCCGTGCGGGCCCGCTCCGGTGACCGTCGTGCCGGCGATCAGGACCGCCCACATCAGCACCGTCAGCAGCACCAGCATCTGCCGTCCCAGCTTCGGGACCAGCGGGCGCGCGGGTTCGTCTCCTTCGCGGAACGCCTTCAGCAGCAAAACCGCCAGCCACACGAGCGGCGTCGAAGCCAGGAAGTGGATCGCGACGGTCCACCATTCCAGTTTCGCCAGCACCGTCAGCCCGCCGATGACCGCCTGCAGCACGACGCCGCCGGGCATCGTCCAGGCGAGCTTCACCAGCCGCTTGCGCTCCGGGTGGTCGATCTGGATCCGCCACGCGGTGAGCACGGCGAGCGCGGCCACCACGATCACGACGCCGGTCAGCATCCGGTTCGAGAACTCGATCCACTGCGTGACGGCGTCGATCCCGGAGTGCCGCACCGGCACCAGGCTGCCCGCGACGCACTGCGGCCAGGTCGGGCAGCCCAGCCCGGACCCGGTCACGCGCACCACGGACCCGGTGACGCCGATGCCTGCCTGCGTGATCACCGCGGCGATCCCGACGCCGCGCTGGACCGCGACGGACGGATACGGCAGGCGGGCGATCAAACTGCGAAGGGACACGCGGAAAGAATACTCGCGCGCGTTTTCCCGCCCGCACGCGGCGGTATTGTTCCGCCCGGATTTGCCAGCGTGCGCAAGGAATCGGGTGCGGCGGCAGTCACAATAGCGCCCGATTTCCGGGCGGTGCTCGAAATTCCGGACGTGGGATTCAGGTGAGTTTTGTCGTCCGCGTCGCCAGCACTCCGGCGACCGCGGCCCACACCGCCAGCACCGCCGCCGACCCGACCGGGAACTGCCCGTCCACCAGCGCGGCACGCATGCCTTCCGCCAGCGCGCCCGAGGGCAGCAGCGAAACCACGAGGCCGACCCCGGACGGCAGCGCCGACGGAGCCAGCAGGATCCCGCCCGCCAGCAGCAGCACGAACCACACGATGTTCGCCAGCGCGAGCACCGCTTCCGCGCGCAACGCGCCGCCCAGCAGCACGCCCAGCGCGCCGAAAGCCAGCGTCCCCAGCACCAGCAGCACCACCGCGGAGCCGATCCCGGCGGCCGACGGCGACCAGCCCAGGAACGCCGCCACCACGCCGAGCACCACGGACTGCAGCGCGACCACGACCAGCGCCGCCACGACCCGCCCGGCCACCAGCAGCCAGCGCGGCAGCGCCGTCGCCGAAAGCCGCTTCAGCACGCCGTACCGCCGGTCGAAGCCGAGTGCGATCGCCTGGCCGGTGAAGGCCGACGACATGACCGCCAGCGCGAGGATGCGCGGCGTCATCCAGTCCACTTTGGACGTCGAACCGAGCTGGCTCGCGGGCAGGATGTCCAGCAGGCTCAGGCCGATCAGCAGCGCGAGCGGAATGATGAGCGTGAGCAGCAGCTGCTCGCCGTGCCGCAGGGTCAGCGCGGCCTCGACGCGCGCGTGCGTGCGCAGCATCTTGCCGAGCGAGCCGCGGCCGGGCGCGGGGGCGAAAGTCCCCGCGGGGAACGGAGAACTCATGCGCGCAGCTCCCGTCCGGTGAGTTCGAGGAACACTTCTTCGAGCGTCCGCCGTCCGACTTGCAGTTGTTCGGGCAGCACGCCCTGTTGCGCGCACCAGGCGGTGACGGCCGAGACCACCTGCGGGTCGACCGCGCCCTCCACCAGGTACGAACCGGGCGCGGTTTCGCTGACCCGGTAGCCCTCCGGCAGCGCGGCCGCGAGCAGCGTCGTGTCGAGTTTCGTCCGGGCGCGGAATCGCAGCTGCGCCGCCTCGCCCGCCTCCAGCGTCAGCGAATGCGGCGTGCCCTCGACGACCACCTTGCCGTGGTCCACGATCACCACCTGGTCGGCCAGCGTTTCCGCCTCCTCCATCAGGTGCGTGGTGAGCAGGACGCTCACGCCGTCCGCGCGCAGGGCCGCGAGCAGGTCCCACACGAGCCGCCGCGCCTGCGGGTCCATGCCCGCGGTGGGCTCGTCCAGGAACACCAGCTCCGGCCGTCCGACCAGCGCGCACGCCAGCGAAAGCCGTTGCTGCTGCCCGCCGGAAAGCCGTTTGAACGGGGTCCGCTTCGCGCCGGCGAGCCCGAGCACGTCGAGCAGCCACGCCGGATCGTGCGGGTTCGCCGCGCAGGAAGCGACCAGCCGCAGCATTTCCTCCGCGCGCACGCCCGGGTACGCGCCGCCGCCCTGGGGCATGATGCCGACGCGCGGGCGGAGCCGCGAGCTGTCCGCTACCGGGTCGAGGCCGAGCACGCGCACCCGGCCCGCGTCAGGTCTGCGGAAACCCTCGCAAATCTCGACAGTGGTCGTTTTTCCGGCGCCGTTCGGCCCGAGCAGGGCCAGCAGGGAACCACGCTCCATGCGCAGGTCGATGCCGTCGACCGCGGTGGTGGAGCCGTAGCTTTTCGCCAAGCCGGAGATCTCGACGGCGGGGTTGTCCACAACGAATCACGATACGACGTCGGCGGGCGCGCGCGGTGCTGGGGACGCCGGAGGTGTCCTGGACAACAGCAGCGGCGAAACCCGGTACACGATCGCGAGGCCGCCGAGGGTCACCAGAGCGGCCGCGCCGTAGGCCCACGGCAGGACGTAGGAGCGGCCGTCGAAGGTGCCGCCGGTGGGGGGAAGCAGGAAGGGCAGCCCGGCGCTGATCACCGTGGCGACCACGCGGAAGCGCGACGTCCCGGCCGCCGCGGCGAGCGGGATCACCGCCCACAGCAGGTACCACGGCTGCAGGTTGATCTGCAGGATCATCGCCGCGCCCAGCGAAACGCCGAGCCCGATGATCGGCCGGTACCGCCATTTGAAGCTGGCCCACAGGAATTTGACGGTGATGACCGCGGTGATCGCGTTGCCGAGGGTGCCGAGGATCGGCACGAGCGCGTCGGTGTGGTTGCCCAGCCCGAGCGCGATGCCGAGGACGCCGCTGAGGTTCGCGATCTCCGCGGTGGGGGAGATGAACGACCGCACCAGCGCCGGCGTGCTCGCGGTGGCGCCGATCCAGCCGAAGCCGAGCCCGGTGCCGAGGCAGATGGCGACCATCACGACCCCGAACAGCAGCGCCATCGGCGCGCCCGCCCACACCAGGTCCTTCAGCCGCCCGTGCCATCTCCGCGCGACCATCACCGAGAGGAACGGCAACGCCAGCACCGCCGGGATTTTCACCGTGGCGCCGACGGTGATGATGACGACGCCGAGCGCGATGAAAAGCAGTTCGCCCTTCGCCAAGGGCGGCGGACTGTCGCCCTTCACCCGCACCGGCAGCCGCCGGATGCCGATCTCCAGCCCGGCCACCATGAGCCCGATGGCCAGCGAATCGTTGTGCGCGCCGGCGACGAAATGGAAGATCAGCAACGGGTTCGCCGCGCCGAGCCACAGCGCGGTGGCCGGCTGCACGCCGAACCGCCGGGCCAGCCGCGGCACCGCCCACACGATCAGCAGCACGCCGACCATCGCGAGACCGCGCTGCAGCAGCACCCCGGCGACGATGTTGTTGCCGCCGACCGGGGCGAGCCAGCCGCCGAGCCGCAGCAGCAGCGGGCCGTACGGGGCGGGCGTCTCGCGCCAGATGTTGGTGACGCCCGCGGTCAGCGGATCCGCGACGCCGAGCGCCTGCGCCGGGCCCAGCTGGTACGGGTCCATGCCGCGGTGCACGATCTCGCTCTGCGCGAGGTAGCTGTAGACGTCGCGGGAGAACAGCGGCGGGATCAGCAGCAGCGGCGCGACCCACATCGCGACGGTGCGGGCGAGCTGGCCGCTGGTCGCCAGCCGCGCGCTCGCCGGACGGGCGAACCGGGCGAGCATGAGCCAGCTCAGCACCAGGATGCCCATCCCGGAGAACGCGATCGCGAGCGAGACCGTCGGGATCCGGATGAACAGGCGCAGCACCGGCAGGTCCTGCACCGGGTTGATCACCGGCGCGGCCCCGGCCCCGAGCGAGCCGAGCGCGAGGAACAGGGAGCCGACGGTGCCGAAGCGGCGGACCACGTCGAGGCCGCGGGTCTCGGCGGCGTTCAGCGGATCGGTGCGGCGCGGCCCGACCGGGGACGGCGCGGCCCCGGGGACCGGCGGGGCGGCCACGGCGCCGCCAGCACCGTCCGCGCTGCCCGGTTCACCGGATAAGTCCGGTTCCGGGGACCGCTGGTCCGGGTGTTCGCCGACTGCCACGCCCGGAAGCGTATCGACTCCGGTTCGCGCGGCGTATCGAGCCGTTCGGTCCCCGGCGCCGGGGTCGCTCCCGTTGGTCCGTGAAGG
>NZ_GG657746.1:2479009-2490078 GCF_000158875.1 Streptomyces sp. AA4
TTGAGGGATCTGATTCCCTCAAGGAGCCCTTCACGGACCTGGGGCCGGGTGCCGCCGCGGCGAGGCGCGTCCGGGCGTGAGTCGGGTCACTGGGCGACACCCCGCCTTTGCCCGGTGGCCGGAAATAAGACACACTTGTGTTGTGAAAAAGAACGGGACCACCGGCGAGGGGCGCGGCGACCAGCCGCGCGCCGCGGCCGTCGGCGTTCCCGTGCAGGTCAGCGCCGCGAACGTGGCCGAGGGCCGCACCCGGCACGAGGTCGCCCGGCTGCTGCTGGAGCAGGGCCCGATGACCGCCGCGGTGGTCGCCGAGCAGCTCGGGATCAGCCCGACGGCGATCCGGCGGCACCTCGACGCGCTGCAGGCCGACGGCGAGGCCGAGACCCGCGACGCCCCGCGCAAGGGCCCGCGCGGACGCGGCCGCCCGGCCAAGCTGTTCCTGCTCACCGAAGCGGGCCGCGCCCGGTTCGGGCACGCCTACGACGACCTCGCGGTCTCGGCCATCCGCTTCCTCGCCGAGCACGCCGGGCCGGACGCGGTGCGCGCGTTCGCCGAGCGCCGGGTCGAAGGGCTCGTCGGGCCGCACCGGCAGGCGATCACCGGATCGGCTGATCCGGTCGAGCGCGCCGAGGCCCTCGCGGCCGCGCTGAGCAGGGAGGGCTACGCTGCCTCGACCCGCCAGATCGGCGCGGAAACCCCGGCCGCGCACGTCGGCGCTCAGCTGTGCCAGCACCACTGCCCGGTCGCGCACGTCGCCGCGGAATTCCCGCAGCTGTGCGAGGCCGAGACGGAAGCGTTCGCGAAGCTGCTGGGCACCCACGTCCAGCGGCTGGCGACCATCGCGCGCGGAGACAACGCGTGCACCACACACGTACCCGCCGGACCGGCGGGTATCCCGGCCCATCCCGAGCCGGACCGCACGACGCCCGGAACCGCGGCCGCGCCGCCGGAAGGGCACGCACCACGGATCCCGAATGGAGGGAAACCCGCATGACTGCCGCTGCCGAGCAGCGCACTCCCACCACCGAGCCGTTGAGCCAGGAAGAGACCATCGCGTCCCTTGGCAAATACGCCTTCGGCTGGGCGGACTCCGACGAGGCGGGCGCCAGCGCGCGCCGCGGCCTGAACGAGGATGTCGTCCGCGACATCTCCGCGAAGAAGTCCGAGCCCGAGTGGATGCGCGACGCCCGTTTGAAGGCGCTCAAGCTGTTCGACCTCAAGCCGATGCCGAACTGGGGCGCCGACCTCTCGGGGATCGACTTCGACAACATCAAGTACTTCGTGCGGTCCACCGAGAAGCAGGCGGCCAGCTGGGAAGACCTGCCCGAGGACATCAAGAACACCTACGACAAGCTGGGCATCCCCGAGGCGGAGAAGCAGCGCCTCGTGGCCGGCGTCGCCGCGCAGTACGAGTCCGAGGTCGTCTACCACCAGATCCGCGAGGACCTGGAGGAGCAGGGCGTCCTGTTCCTGGACACCGACACCGCGCTCAAGGAGCACCCGGAGATCTTCCAGGAGTACTTCGGCTCCGTGATCCCGGCCGGCGACAACAAGTTCTCCGCGCTGAACACGGCGGTGTGGTCCGGCGGCTCGTTCATCTACGTGCCGAAGGGCGTGCACGTCGACATCCCGCTGCAGGCCTACTTCCGGATCAACACCGAGAACATGGGCCAGTTCGAGCGGACGCTGATCATCGTCGACGAGGACGCCTACGTCCACTACGTCGAGGGCTGCACCGCGCCGATCTACCAGTCGGACTCGCTGCACTCCGCGGTCGTCGAGATCATCGTGAAGAAGGGCGCCCGCTGCCGCTACACGACGATCCAGAACTGGTCGAACAACGTCTACAACCTGGTCACCAAGCGCGCCAAGTGCGAAGAGGGCGCGACCATGGAGTGGGTCGACGGCAACATCGGCTCCAAGGTGACCATGAAGTACCCGTCGGTCTTCCTCATGGGCGAGCACGCCAAGGGCGAGGTCCTCTCGGTCGCGTTCGCGGGCGAGGGCCAGCACCAGGACGCCGGGGCCAAGATGGAGCACCTCGCGCCGCACACGTCCTCGACCATCGTGTCGAAGTCGGTCGCGCGCGGCGGCGGCCGGACCTCCTACCGCGGCCTGGTCAAGGTCGCCAAGCGGGCGCACCACTCGCGCTCCAGCGTGGTCTGCGACGCCCTGCTGGTGGACACGATCTCGCGGTCGGACACGTACCCGTACGTGGACATCCGCAACGACGAGGTGTCCATGGGCCACGAGGCCACCGTGTCCAAGGTCAGCGAAGAGCAGCTGTTCTACCTGATGTCGCGCGGCCTCGACGAGGCCGAGGCGATGGCGATGATCGTGCGCGGGTTCGTCGAGCCCATCGCGCGCGAGCTGCCGATGGAGTACGCGCTCGAGCTGAACCGCCTGATCGAGCTTCAGATGGAAGGGTCCGTCGGCTAGTCATGTCGGTTACCGAGAACAACGTCGCCGAGTCGTTGCGGGAGGGCGCTGTCATTCCGGCGGCCTCCCGCGCGGAGCGGTTCACCTCTTACGACGTCGCGGCCTTCGAGGTCCCCGGCGGGCGTGAGGAAAACTGGCGCTTCACTCCGATGAAGCGCCTGCGCGGCCTGCACGACGGTTCCGCCGTCGCCTCCGGCGAGATCACGCTGGAGACCGAGGCCGCGCCGGAGCTGAAGATCGAGACCGTCGGCCGCGACGACGCGCGCCTCGGCGAGGCGGGCGTGCCGAGCGACCGCATCGCGGCGCAGGCGTACTCGTCCTTCGCCAAGGCCACGATCGTCACCGTGCCGAAGGAGACCGAGGCGTCGAAGCCGTCGGTGCTGCGCATCCACGGTCCCGGCGAGGGCAAGGTCGCCTACGGCCACCTGCAGGTGCGCGCCGAGGCGTTCGCCAACGCGGTGATCGTGCTCGACCACGTCGGCTCCGGCACCTACGCGGACAACGTCGAGTTCGTCATCGGCGACTCGGCCAGGATCACCGTCGTCAGCGTCCAGGACTGGGCCGACGACGCGGTGCACGTGTCCGAGCAGCACTTGCGGCTGGGCCGCGACGCGACGCTCAAGCACACCGTCGTCACCCTCGGCGGCGACTTGGTGCGCGTGTCGCCCACGGCGACCTTCGCCGACCGCGGCGGCGACGTCGAGATGCTCGGCCTGTACTTCGCCGACGCCGGCCAGCACCAGGAACACCGGCTGTTCGTGGACCACGCGGTGCCGAACTGCAAGTCCAACGTGATGTACAAGGGCGCCCTGCAGGGCGACGACGCGCACACGGTGTGGATCGGCGACGTGCTGATCCGGGCGGCCGCCGAGGCCACCGACACCTACGAGCTGAACCGCAACCTCGTGCTCACCCCCGGCGCGCGCGCCGACTCGGTGCCGAACCTCGAGATCGAGACCGGCGAGATCGAGGGGGCGGGCCACGCGAGCGCCACGGGAAGGTTCGACGACGAGCAGTTGTTCTACCTCCAGTCGCGCGGGATCGGCGAGGAGGCCGCGCGGCGGCTGGTCGTGCGCGGGTTCTTCCACGAGATCCTGGCCCGCATCGGCGTGCCCGAGGTGCGCGAGCGCCTCGAGGCCGCGATCGAGGCCGAGCTCGAAGCCGTGGGCGCCTGAGCCCGTCGTCCGTCCACTTCAGACTCTTTAGGAAAAGCAGAATGGCTACCCTGGAAATCAAGGACCTGCACGCTTCGGTGACCACCGAAGACGGTGCCAAGGAGATCCTCAAGGGCGTCAACCTGACCATCCGGTCCGGCGAGACGCACGCGATCATGGGCCCGAACGGCTCCGGCAAGTCCACCCTGTCCTACGCGATCGCCGGCCACCCGAAGTACACGGTGACCTCCGGCGAGGTGCTGCTGGACGGCGAGAACGTGCTCGAGATGAGCGTCGACGAGCGCGCCCGCGCCGGCCTCTTCCTCGCCATGCAGTACCCGGTCGAGGTGCCCGGCGTCTCGATGTCGAACTTCCTGCGCACCGCGGCCACCGCGGTCCGGGGCGAGGCTCCCAAGCTGCGCCACTGGGTCAAGGAGGTCAAGGAGGAGATGGGCAAGCTCGGCATCTCCCAGGAGTTCGCCGAGCGCTCGGTGAACGAGGGCTTCTCCGGCGGCGAGAAGAAGCGCCACGAGATCCTGCAGCTGGCGCTGCTCAAGCCGAAGTTCGCCATTCTCGACGAGACCGACTCCGGCCTCGACGTCGACGCGCTGCGCGTCGTGTCCGAGGGCGTCAACGAGTACAAGGCGGGCAACGAGGTCGGCGTCATGCTGATCACGCACTACACCCGCATCCTGCGGCACATCACCCCGGACTTCGTGCACGTCTTCGCCGACGGCCGCATCGTCGAGTCCGGCGGCCGCGAACTGGCCGACGAGCTGGAGGAGAACGGCTACGTCAAGTACGTCGGCTCCCCCGAGCCGGCCAAGGCCTGACGTTCCCCGCGCCCCGTTCCCGACGACACCACGAGAGAGGAGTTGGCTCGATGACCACCACGGCTTCGAACAGCCCGACCAACTCTGTTCCCCTTGACGTGGCGGCACTGCGTGCCGACTTCCCGATCCTGACGCGCACCGTGCGCGACGGGAAACCCTTGGTGTACCTGGACTCCGGAGCGACCTCGCAACGGCCGGTGCAGGTGCTCGACGCGGAACGGCGGTACGTGTTCACGTCGAACTCGGCCGTGCACCGCGGCGCGCACCAGCTGTCCGAAGAGGCCACCGACGCCTACGAATCCGCGCGCGCCAAGACCGCGGAATTCGTCGGCGCGGACCCGGAGGAGCTGGTGTTCACCAAGAACGCCACCGAGGGCATCAACCTCGTGGCGTACGCGATGAGCAACGCCGCCACCGCCGGGCCGGAAGCCGAGCGGTTCCGGATCGGCGAGGGCGACGAAATCGTCATCACCGAAATGGAGCACCACGCGAACCTGGTGCCGTGGCAGCAGTTGTGCGAGCGCACCGGGGCGACGCTGAAGTGGTTCAAGGTCACCCCCGACGGCCGGCTTGATCTGTCCGATATGGACAGTGTGCTGACGCCGCGCACGAAGGTGGTCGCGTTCGCGCACCAGTCCAACGTGCTCGGCACGGTCAACCCGGTGGACAAGCTGGTCGCCAAGGCGAAGGAGGTCGGTGCGCTCACCGTCCTCGACGCCTGCCAGTCGGTGCCGCACTTCCCGGTGGACTTCCACGCGCTCGGCGTCGACTTCGCGGTGTTTTCCGGGCACAAGATGCTGGCCCCGTCCGGGATCGGCGTGCTGTACGGCCGGACCGAACTGCTCGAAGCGATGCCGCCGTTCCTGACCGGCGGCTCGATGATCGAGCTGGTCACGATGGAGCGCACCACGTTCGCCGCGCCGCCGCAGCGGTTCGAGGCCGGGGTGCCGATGACGTCGCAGGCGATCGGCCTCGGCGCGGCGGTGGACTACCTGTCCGCCATCGGGATGGACCGCGTCGCGGCGCACGAGCACGAGCTGGCGGCGGCCGCGATCGCGGGCATCAGCGAGATCCCGGGCGTGCGCATCGTCGGGCCGACCGACCTGAAGGACCGCGGGGCGACCGTCGCGTTCGTGATCGACGGCGTGCACCCGCACGACGCCGGCCAGGTGCTCGACAGCCTCGGCATCGCCGTGCGGGTGGGGCACCACTGCGCGTGGCCGCTGCACCGGGCCTGTTCGGTGCCGGCGACCGTGCGGGCGAGCTTCTACCTGTACAACACGCTGTCCGAAGTGGACGCGCTGGTCGCCGGGATCCGCGAGGCGCAGAAGTTCTTCGGGGTGGACCAGTGAACCTGGAGAGCATGTACCAGGAGATCATCCTGGACCACTACAAGAACCCGCACGGCCGCGGCCTGCGCGATCCGTTCGACGCGGAGTCGTTCCAGGTCAACCCGACCTGCGGCGACGAGATCACCTTGCGGGTGAAGGTCAGCGACGGCAAAGTCGAGGACGTGTCGTACGACGGGCAGGGCTGCTCGATCAGCCAGGCGTCCGCGTCGGTGCTGACCGACCTGGTCGTCGGGCACACGGTCGACGAGGCGTTCGCGACCATGGACGCCTTCGTGGAACTGATGCAGGGCAAGGGCAAGGTCGAACCGGACGAGGACGTCCTGGAGGACGGCGTCGCGTTCGCCGGCGTCGCGAAGTACCCGGCGCGCGTGAAGTGCGCCCTGCTCGGCTGGATGGCGTTCAAGGACGCGGTGTCCAGTACCACCACGGGAGCTGAGAAGGCATGAGCGAAGAGACGGTCACTGACCCGCGCGAGGGGCGCACCGCCGCGGACCTGCCCGAGCAGGCCGCCGCCGTCCCCGCCGACATCGCCAAGATCGAGGACGTCGAGGAAGCGATGCGCGACGTCGTAGACCCGGAACTCGGCATCAACGTCGTGGACCTCGGCTTGGTCTACGACATCCGGGTGGAAGCGGACAACACCGCGACGCTGGACATGACCCTCACGTCCGCGGCCTGCCCGCTCACCGACGTGATCGAGGACCAGACGTCGGCGGCGCTGACGTCCGGCGGCCTGGTGAACGACTTCCGGATCAACTGGGTCTGGATGCCGCCGTGGGGCCCGGAGAAGATCACCGACGACGGCCGCGAGCAGTTGCGGGCGCTCGGTTTCACGGTCTGAGGTTTGCTGTCGGCGAAGGCCGCTCCTGGTTTTCCGGGGGCGGCCTTCGCCGTATCCGGGGTCGGCGCGTTCGGGCGAATGCGGGCGGAACGCCGGATTCTGTCGGGGCTGGGTGCTATCACTGAGCAATGACCGAATCCGTGCCCGAAGCCGTCTCCGAAACAGAAGAAAGACCGAGCCGCGGCCTGGCCGTGGGAGCGGTGTCCGTGGCCGCGGTGAGTTTCTCGCTCGCGGTGCTGACCTGGCTGGCCTGGCTGCTGGTGCGGCCGCGGCTGCTCCTGAGCGGGGTTTATCCGCTCGTGGCCGAGGTGTTCATCCTGGTGCTCGGCGCGCTGTGGTTCGTGGCGCTGCTGGCCGGAGTCCTGGCGGTGGTGCTCGGACGGCTGGGGGGAGCGAAACGGCACGGCGGCGACCTGGCCCGCACGGGCTCGCTGCTGGGCGGGCTGACCGTCGTGGTGGCGCTGGCGGGGACGATCGCGTTCACGGTGAGCCCCGGCCCGATGACCGCGTACGGCGACGTCGGACGGCCGCTCAATTCGATTCTTCGGGAGTGAAATCCGTATAACGACCTATACGGCAGCGCGTGGTCGCACGGGTCCATTATGGACAGAGCGGCACAATCCGCCCGGACGATCCCGGGCCGCGTAACGGATCCGCGGGTTCCGCCGATCCTCGCGAGGTGATCGACGGTTTCCCGGCGCCGCCGCCGGTTGTCCGCGCGCGTCGCCGGTTCTCGGCGGTGCTGGCGTTGTTCGTGGTGGTCGCACTCGCCGGGGTGGCCGGATGCGGGTACGGGCTGGTGACGGTGCTCAGCTACCACTCGACGAGGGTGCTTGCCGGCGTGATGGCTCCCGCCGTGCCCGCCGGGACGACGATTGTCTTCGGCAAGCGGGACGGGCAGGTCTACCACCGCGGCGACGTCGTGCTGGCGCGCATGCCCGCGCACCAGGGCGACCGGGCGTTCGTCCTGCTGGGCCGGGTGCTCGGCGTGGGCGGCGACGACGTGCGCTGCTGCGACGAGAAGCGCCGGCTCGTGGTGAACGGCAAATCCGTCGACGAGCCCTACGCGAGCGGCGACGGACCGGTGTTCCGCGCGCTCGTCCCGAAGGACGCGGTCTTCGTGGCCGGCGACCGGCGCGACCTCGGCTGGGACTCCCGCAACGTGGAGGCCAGCGGACTGGACGGCTCGATCCCGGTGTCCGACGTGTACGGCATCGTGGCCGCCACCGGGCCGAGCCGGTGGTGGGTGCGCACGCTGCCGCCGACGACGGCGTTCACCGCCGCCGGATTGCCGGGTGCGCCGGAGGCGGATGAGGGACCGTTCCTGGGGCGGGTGCTCGTCTGGGCGGGGGCCGGGGCGTTTCTGCTCGGGTTCTTGGGCGCGGTGGTGACGGGGGCGCGCCGGAGCCGGAAACGGCGTCGGGCCAGTGCTGGAGCGGGGTGGCGTCCGGTCTCGTAGCGACGACTTGGACCCGTGGTGCCGCTGTTCTTGGGTACGGCGTCGGGTCGGCGTCGGGGAATCTGTTCTGGGGCAAGCAGATTCCGGCGGTCGCCACGTTCGTCGACGCCGGGGTCGGAGTCGCAGCGGTGCTCATCGGGTTCGGCGGTCCGCTCGTGATCGCCGTCCTGAGCGGCGGAAGACGACGAAGAGCAGCCGCAACCCGGCCAGGGCGCTGATCATCAGCAGGTTGTAGCCGAAACGGTGTCGGGTCGGCGGTGGGGAATCTGTTCTGGGGCAAGCAGATTCCGGCGGTCGCCACGTGCGCCGGCGCCGGGGTCGGAGTCGCAGCGGTGCTCATCGGGTTCGGCGGTCCGCTCGTGATCGCCGTCCTGAGCGGCGGAAGACGACGAAGAGCAGTCGCAGCCCGGCCAGGGCGCTGATCATCAGCAGGTTGTAGCCGAAACGGTGTCGGGTCGGCGGTGGGGAATCTGTTCTGGGGCAAGCAGATTCCGGCGGTCGCCACGTGCGCCGGCGCCGGGGTCGGAGCCGCAGCGGTGATCATCGGGTTCGGCGGTCCGCTCGTGATCGCCGTCCTGAGCGGCGGAAGACGACGAAGAGCAGTCGCAGCCCGGCCAGGGCGCTGATCATCAGCAGGTTGTAGCCGAAGACGTGGTTCAGCGTCAGTCCGGGCACCAGCTGCGGACCGCTCGAACTGGCCAGCAGCAGCACCGCCATCAGCCCGGTCGCGATGCCGACCAGGGCCAGCAGCACCTCGTGCACGAGGCCGGTCACCAGGTCGCGGTCGCGTTCGTCGGAGAACAGCCGCATGTTCACCGACAGCCTGCCTTCCTCCAGTGCCGCGCCGATGCGGTCGACGCGGCGGGGCAGGCGGCGCAGCACCGGCAGCAGCGCGGTGAATTCGTCGGTGACGGTGCGGTGCAGCGTTTCCGGGCGCAGGCCCATGCGTTCGGTGGCGAACGCGCGGGATTCGGCGACCAGGTCGAAGTCGGGAGCCAGTGTCGCGAGCGTGCCTTCCATGGTCGCCAGCGCCCGGAACACCGCGGCGATCGGCGGCGGCACGGCCAGGCGGAAGTCGGCGATGACGCGGAACAGGCCGGTGAACAGGTCGAGTCCGGGCGTCCGGCCCGGGCCGAAGTGCCGGGCCAGCAGGGCTCCGATGGCGCGTTCGAGGCGTTGTTCGTCGAGATCTTCGGGGCGGTCGACGATTTCCAGCAGACCGTCGCGGACGCCGGCCGGGTCGCCGCGGTCGACGGCGGGCAGCAGGGCTTGCAGACCGGCGCGCAGGCGGGCGTCGAGGCGACCGACGGAACCGAAGTCGAGCAGGCCGAGAGTGCCGTCTTCGAGCAGCAGAACGTTGCCCGGATGCGGATCCGCGTGGAACACCCCGCCCAGCAGCACCTGGTCGAGCAGGCCGCGCAGGAAGGTGCGGGCGAGTCCTTCGCGCGAGCACGCGGAACCGGAAGACAGCGGTTTGCCGTCCAGCCTTCGCATCACCAGTACGCGCTCGGTGGACAGTGCTTTGTGGACAGTCGGCAGCGTGACGCCGGGGGTCGGATGCGCGGCGATCGCCTCGATGTTCGCGGCTTCGGTGCGAAAATCCAGTTCGTCCTCAAGGGATTCGGCGAATCCGTCGGCCAGTTCCCGCACGCCGAGCGAGCGCGCCCAGTCGGCGCGTTCGTACAGGACGGCGGCGAGGCGGCGGACGATGTCGATGTCGCGTTCCACCTGCTCGCGAATCCCGGGCCGCTGCACCTTCACGACGACCTCGGCGCCGGATCGCAGCCGGGCGCCGTAAACCTGCGCGATCGACGCCGCGGCAAGGGGTTCGTCGTCGAGGTGCGCGAAGGCGGCGAGGTCGATTTCCTCGCGCAGCAACGCGCGCACCTCGTCCTCAGGCGCGGGCGGGACCTGGTCGTGCAGCTTGCTGAGTTCGCGGATGTACACCGGCGGAAGGAGATCCGCGCGGGTCGAGAGCAGTTGGCCGAGCTTCACGAACGTCACGCCCGCTTCTTCGAGCGCCAACCGCAGTGACCGTGCGAGTTTCGCGGAGCCGTCGGGTCCCGCGGTGCGGCGGCCGGTGAGGAACGAGCCGAGGCCGTGCCGGATCGCGATGCGCATGATCCGCGAGTAGCGCCGGGTGCGGGCGGCGCGCGACCGCAGCGACCGCATCCGGGCGAACAGTCCGGGCCCGCCGGACGGAATCGCGAGTTCGGCGACGAAAAGGACCAGCAGGGTCACCGCGAGCGCGCTGCCCGCCAGCGGGATCAGCAGTCCGATCGCGACCCCGGCGTTGCTCAGCACGGCGATCGGGAAGAGCCGGACGACGGTGCCCGCGACGAGCCAGCCCGCGACCGCGGCGCCGAGCGCCCGGACGAGACCGACGCGCACCCCGAGCACCTTCCGGGCCGCGGCGACGAGCGGCCACAGCACGACGACGTAGGCCAGCAGGCCGAGCAGCAGCGTTTGCATGCCGACGAGCACACCAGCGCGGCGGCGCGCGCGGATCCAGCCGGGGCGGGACGGGCCTCCCTCTCGCGGGGGAGCGTCCTACTTTCGGACGTGGTCGCGGCGATGGTGAACTTCTAACGTCATCGAGCAGATAACGGGTTGCTTGCTTTCTCGACGAGGTACGGAGGACACGATGCACGCACGAGGGTTCCGGCGGATCGCCGCACTGGCCGTGGGCGCCGCCGCGCCGCTCGGCCTAGGCCTGGCGACCGCGCCCGCCGCGTCCGCCGCCGCGGCGACCACCGTCTACTACAGCTCGGCCGGCGCGCCGGACTACGTCGCGCAGATCGACCAGGGCGCGGCGAACTGGAACGCCGCGGTCAGCGACGTACAGCTCGTCAAGGACGACGGCAAGGCGACGATCGTTCTCCACGAGGTGCACAGCGGGGGCTCGTACACGCAGACCGACGGGCACGGCAACGGCGACGTCTACCTGGACACGAGCCAGGTCGCTCGAGGGCTACGACCCGACCCGCATCG
>NZ_GG657746.1:2490178-2522980 GCF_000158875.1 Streptomyces sp. AA4
TGCACGGAGCTGATGTCGGGCACGGCCCGGGCACGTCGTGCACCAACGCGAAGCCGGACGCACAGGAGTCGGCGAAGGTGCAGCAGCTGTGGGCAACGGGTTCCGGACCGAGGGCACGCGGGTCACGACGACTGTCTACTGAGGACTCGTGAGTGTTTGTGCCGGTTCTAACCGGCACAAACACTCACGACACCCCAGCGCCCTCGGGCCCTCGCAGGGAGGCCCTCGCCGGACCTCGTGAGTGCCGGTGCCGGTTAGCACCAGCACTCACGACGCCGCTATTCCGCGTGCAGCACGAAAAACAGGAAGCTCGGGCTCACACACAGCATCCGGTAGTCCTCCGGGAACAGCTTTTCCGCCTCCGGCACCGGTTTCGGCTCGCTGATCACCGAGATCCGGAACCCGGCCGCGGCGAACGCGTCGGTCATCGCGTGCAGCGGCCGGTTCCAGAAGCGCATCGGGGTCGTGCTCCCGCCGACCTCCCAGTCCTCGGTCCAGGCGTAAGTGACCGAATAGTCGGTCTGCTGCCCGGCTTGCCGCTGCAGCAGGTGGATCACGAACGGATGGTCGACCACCACGATCAGCCGTCCGCCGGGCTTGAGGATGCGGTGGAACTCGCCGAGCGTCGGGCCCCAGTCCTCGAGGTAGTGCAGCACGAGCGAGGCGACGACGTCGTCGAACGCGTGGTCCGCGTAGGGGAGCGGCTCGGCCACGTCGGCGACGCGCAGGTCCGCGTCGGGCCCGAGCCGTCGGCGGGCGATTTCGAGCATGCCGCTGCTGAGGTCGAATCCGGACACTTCCGCGCCGCGTTCGCGCAGTGAGGCGGTCAGCGGCCCGGCGCCGCAGCCCGCGTCGAGAATCCGCCGCCCGGCCACGTCCCCGGCCAGCGCCAGCACAGCGGGCCGCTCGTAGTACGCGTTCTGGATTTCGGTGTCCGACCAGCTGGCATAGGTGTCGGCCAGCAGGTCGTAATCGTTGATCACGGTGCTCTCTTCGGGAGGCATGCGGTCCACGGTGCCAGAAAACCGGCGGCCGGGTCCCGCCCTGGAGGGAGGCGTCCGCCGGGACCGCCTGTCAGGATTGGCGCGTGCGTTTCTTCCGTCCGCTGGTCAGCGGGGTCACCTATCGCCGGTGGGTGTACCTGATCCTCGGCGCCGCGCTCAGCGTGCCGTACCTGTTGCTCGCCATGGTCGCGATGCCCGCGCTGGTGCCGTTCGCCACGACGATGGGCTGGGCGAGCCTCACCGGTTTCGTCGTGATGCTGGTCGTGCTGGCCGCGACCGCGTTCCTGCCCGCGGTGCGAGTGCTGGAGGCCGCGGCGGTGCGGGAACTGCTCGCGCAGGCCGCGCCGGGACGCGGGCGCGTGCGGTGCGCGGCGATGTTCGTGCTGCACGTCGTGGCCGGTCTGTGCACCGGGCTCGCGACGCTCGCGATCCCGGCCGGATTCGGGTTCGCGATCAACGCGGTCTTCACCGGTCGGCTTGTCGACACCCCGGATTTCCAGCTGACCGTTCCGCGCGGCTGGGCTTCGGCGTGGCTGCCCGCGGCGTTCGTGGCGGCTTTCGTTGTGCTGATCTACTTCGTGTGGGGCGTCGGCGGACTGCTGCGCCGCGCGGCGGCCCGGTTGCTCGGCTGGTCCGCCGCCGAAAGGATCGCGCAGCTCGAACGCCGCACCGACTTGCTCGCCGAACGCACCCGGCTCGCGCGCGAACTCCACGATTCCGTCGGACACGCGCTTTCGGTGGTCACGCTGCAAGCCGGGGCCGCGCGGCGGACGTTGCACACCGATCCCGGCTTCACCGAGGAAGCGCTCACCGCGATCGAGGAATCCGCTCGCACCGCGCTCGACGATCTCGACCACGTCCTCGGCCTGCTCCGCGACGAAGCACGCGACCGGACGCCGCACGCGGGTCTCGCCAAGCTGCCCGCGCTGATCGCCGTGACGCAGCAGTCCGGGACGGAGTGCCACGTCGAGGTGCAGGGCGATGTCTCGACCGTGCCAGCGGTGGTTTCCCGTGAGGTGTACCGGATCCTGCAGGAATGCTTGACCAACGCGGTGCGGTACGCGGGCAAGGTGCCGGTCACCGTCGCGCTGGCGGTCGCGGACGGGCAATTGCGCGCCGCGGTCGCGAACCCGCTCGGCTCGGCGCGGCCGTCGCGCGCCCGCGGCGGACGGGGTCTGCGGGGCATGGCGGAGCGGGCGGAACTGGTGGGTGGCAAGCTGTCGGCGGGACCGGTGGGCGGAAACTGGGAGGTCGTGGTGACGGTGCCGTGGGGGAACCGGTGAGCGTGCGGGTCCTGCTGGTGGACGACGAACGGCTGATCCGGGCCGGGCTGCGCGCGATCGTGGACAGCGAACCGGACCTGACTGTGGTCGGCGAAGCCGCCGACGGCGCCGAGGTGCCGGGTCTCGTCGGGCAGTTGCGGCCGGACGTGGTGCTGATGGACGTGCGGATGCCCGCGGTGGACGGGATCCGGGCGACGGAGCATCTTCTGTCCACTGTGGAGGATCCGCCGAAGGTGATCGTGGTGACCACCTTCGAAAACGACGACTACGTGTACGACGCGCTGCTCGCCGGGGCCAGCGGGTTCCTGCTGAAACGGGCTCGCCCGGAGGAGATCGTCGCCGGGATCCGCACGGTGCTGGCGGGGGATTCGCTGCTGTTCCCGGCCGCGATCCGGGGCATGGCCGCGCGCCGCTCGCCGGGTGCCGCGGCCCCGCTGGACTTCCTGACCGAACGGGAACGCGA
The DNA here is from genome assembly GCF_000158875.1 of Streptomyces sp. AA4. Lineage (NCBI taxonomy): Bacteria > Bacillati > Actinomycetota > Actinomycetes > Kitasatosporales > Streptomycetaceae > Streptomyces > Streptomyces sp. AA4. The sequence continues at coordinate 2,492,929 of NZ_GG657746.1, forward strand.
CGTCCTGCGGCTGATGGCGGCGGGACTGTCCAACGGGGAGATCGCGGCGGAGCTGTACCTGGGGCTGCAGACGGTGAAAACGCACGTCGGCAACGTGCTGTCGAAGCTGGGCGCGCGGGACCGGACGCAGGCGGTGATCCGGGCGTACGAGTCGGGGTTCGTCAGGCCGAGCGGCTGATGGCGACGTCGCGTCCGATGCCGCGCAGCACTTCGACGCGGTCGCTGCCGGGGCGGCTGAGGACCCAGCTGGAGCCCGGGACGGCTTTGGCGCGTTTCTTGAGCGGGGCGAGGAGCCGGGAAGCGTCCCGATAGGACGGAATGGTCCCGCTGCCGCACACCAGCGTCGCCAGCGACACCGTCACCGGCATGCCCTCGGCGGACCAATGCGTGTCCAGCAAAGCCGCGGCGACCGTGCCGATCTCGTCCACGTCGCACACGATCAGGAAGTCGTCGCCGCCCACGTGGCTCACGCGCATCCGCGGCAGCCGCCGGGCGAGGTCGGTCAGCGTCTCGCCCAGTGCGCGGATCAGGTCGTCTCCCGCGGCGAACCCGGCGTTGTCGTTGACCGACTTGAACGCGTCCACGTCCAGCCACGCCGCCACGAACTGCTCGCCGCTCGCGATGCGGCGTTCGACGTCGCGCGCCGCCGCTTCGCTGCCCGGCAGGCGGGTGAGCGGGCTGAGCGTGACCGCCTCCTCGACCTTCGCCTCGGCGACCCCGCGCACGACCTCGGTCACCAGCACCACGCCGAGGCAGTGCCCGGCCGCGTCGACCACCACGACGTCGTCTCCGGTGCGGCCCCAATCGGCGTCGGTGACCAGTTCCAGGAACTCCAGCGCGCTCGCGCCCGCCTCGATCAGGTGCGGTTTGTCCGCCAGCCGCGCGGCGGGTCGCTTCGCGTGCAGGGCGTGTCCGTACGGGCCGGTGATGGTCACGAGGAACCGCGTCCGGTCGACTGACCACTGTGGACGGTTGTCCGCGTCGACGCCGACCACGCCGCTCGGCGCGTCCGCGGCGGCGAGGACCTCGCGGACGTCGTCGCAGGTCGCGTCTACCGGCAAGGTCGTGGCCGGGCGCAGGAAATCGCCGACGCGCGGGGCCTGCGGCGGCGCGGGCGTGCGGCGGTCCTCCGGGAGGACCGCGCCGGAGGCGGGCGCGGACCGGTGCGGAGCGGGCGGCGCGAGCAGATTGCCCTGCGCGATCCGGACGCCGAGGCTCTGCGCCGCGTCGAGCTGCGACTCGGTCTCGATCCCGGTCGCGACCAGCCGGGTGTTCGTGCGCGTCGTGTAGTGCAGCAGCGCCTCGACGACCGCGGTCGACGCCGGGTCGCCGGGCAGGCCGCGCAGCACGCTGCGGTCGAGCTTCACCAGGTCCACCGGCGACTGCGCGAGCAGCGCCAGCGGCAGGTCGCCGCGGCCGAGCCCGTCGAGTGCGAGCCGGAAGCCCTGTTCGGTGAGCGCGCGCATGCCGTCGAGCAGGCGGCCGGTGGGCAGGTGCGTGAACGGCGGCCCGATCTCGAGCACGACGTCGCGGGTGCGCCGTCCGGCCGCGCCGAGTTCGGCGATCAGTTCGGCGAACGCCTCCAGCGGCGACGCGAGCGTGCGCGCGGAGACGTTGAGGTGCAGCGGGAGCGCGCTGGGGCGCTCGGCTTCCTGCCGCACCGCGGCGGCGGCCAGCCCGAGGTCGACCTCGGTGAGCCGGCCCGCGCGGCGGGCCTCGGCGAGCAGTTCGTGCGCCGTGCCCCGGCCCGGCCGGGCCAGTGCTTCGTACGCGACGACTCCGCCGGTGTGCAAGCTGTACATCGGCTGGAAGGCGAATCGGACCGCACGCAGCGTCGTCACGGAGGCGATACTCGCACCGCCGAACCCGACTGCGAAACCGTTGTCAGCTGATGTTCACCAGCGCGGCACTTTGGCCACCGGATCGGAGTAACAAAACGCTTTTCGCGTTCCCTCGATCGGGAGCGGGAAAATTCCCGGCACGGACTCAGCCGAGCAGCCTCCGGCGAAGCCCGGCCGGGGCGGCGCGGAACAGGTTTGCCATGGTCGAGGCCGTGCCGGGCAGGTCGGCACGGCCCGAGGTGAACGCGCGCTGCGCCGGGACCGGGAGACTGAAGAACAGGTCGAAAAATTGCGCTGACTGCGCAGGTGACATTCCGCACAATGCACGGAGTCCGTGGCGGCGCAAGGCATGCACCGCGCGGGCTTCGGCCGGCCACAATGCCTTCCGGGCAGCACTGGCGGCCGCCGTTGGACCCGCGTCGAACGAATCCGCGAGAGCCTCCGCGACGCGGGGCGCGAGCTGCAGCGCGGTCGCGAGGCTGTAGCCGGTCGCCGGGTGGACGAGCGCGCCCGCGACCCCGAACGGCACCGCCTGGCCGCGCTTCGGCAGCGGGACGTCGAGCACGATCCGCACCCGCTCGACCCGGCCCGCCGGACGGATTCCGGCCGCGGCGAGCCGGGCATGCAGCCGCTGGGCCAGTTCGGACACCGGGAGCCCGGGCTTGCGGGCCAGGGAGGTCTCCTCGACCAGGACGGAGCCGTCGCCGAGGGGCAGCAGGTAGCGGAAGCTGTCCGTGCCGTCGCGCCAGTCCATGAAGACCGCAGTGTCGGGCGGGACCAGTCGCTCGGCTTGGTCCGCGGGCAGCACGAGCCCGTACGCGGTCTGCTCGGCGCGCGGAGGCCGGAGCTTGGGCGCGCCCGACGCGTCGACGAACACCGCGGCAGCGAGACGCCGCCCGTCGGCGAGGAGGACCGTCGAACCGTGCGGGCCGTGGTCCGCACCGGTCGCCTTGCCCGTGATGATCTGGACCGCCGGTTCGGTGAGCCACTCGCGCAGCCCGGCGTTGTCGAGCACCCGGTACGCCCGGTCGACGCGGTGCTCGCGGGTCCCGAACGCCAGCGTCGTCGCCGGTGCCGCGGCGATCGCTTTGTCCGGCAATTCGGGGACTTCGTCGGCCCACAGTCCGTAGGTATTCGGCCACTTTCGGTGCGGATCCGGGTCGAGCACGGCCGTTTCCAGGCCCCGCCGGGCGCACGCCGCCGCCAGCGCCCGTCCGGCCGGGCCGCCGCCCGCCACCAGCACGTCGGTCATCCCGCAATCCTGCCGGACGGGCGGATACGGTGGGACACATGGACGACACCGATCCGAGGGCAGCGCGCCGGGACCCGGCGAACGGGGCGGGCGGGTTCACCGATCTGGCGACCAGCCCGTTCCGCGTCGACCGCGACCGGATCACCGCGTCGCCGTTCTTCGCGCGGCTCGGCGGCGTCACCCAGGTGGTCAGCGCCGGCGGCGCCGGGCTGCTGCACAACCGGCTGACGCACAGCCTGAAGGTCGCGCAGGTCGCGCGCGGGATCGCGGAGCGGATCACCGGATCGAGCGAGTCGGCCGAACTGGCCGCGAAACTCGGCGGCTGCGACCCGGACGCGTGCGAGGCCGCCGCGCTGGCGCACGACCTCGGGCACCCGCCGTTCGGGCATCTCGGCGAGCAGACCCTGGACCGGATCGCGCGGCACCGGTTCGGCCTCGCCGACGGGTTCGAGGGCAACGCGCAGTCGTTCCGCATCATCACGACGACGGACGTGCGCGGCCCGTCCGCGATCGGCCTCGACCTGACGACCGCCGTCCGCGCCGCGGTCCTGAAGTACCCGTGGGCGCGGCTGCACTATCCGCAGCCGCATCCGACCGAGCTGCCGAGGCCGCCCCGCGGCGCCGACGAACCCGACGACGCTCCCGGCACCGGCGCGAGCAAGTTTTCCGCCTACGTCACGGAATTGGACGACTTCGAACAGGCGCGGGCCCCGTTCGCCGGGCGGATCGAGCCGTGGCAGCAGACGGTGGAAGCGTCCGTGATGGACACGGCCGACGACATCGCGTACGCGATCCACGACCTGCAGGACTTCCACCGCATCGGCGTCCTGCAGCACGCCCCCGTCGCCGCCGAACTGGGGGAGTGGCTGGCGCACGCCGTCGACCTGGCTTCGCTGGACGACGCCCGGCTGACCGCGGAAATCCGCCGCCCAGGCCGTTCCCTGGAACGGATGCGCCGCCGCATGCACCTGAAGGACAGCTGGATCGTGGACGACGACGCCTTCGCCGCGGCGGTCGCGCGCGTCCAACGGGAACTGGTCGACGGCCTGCTCGCGGACGGCTTCGACGGCTCGACCGAAGCCGAACAGGCGACCGCCGCGTTCTCCGCGAACTGGATGGCGCGGCTGGTGGACGGCGTTTTCGTCCTGTCGTCGCCCCCGACCCGGTCCGGGCACGTCTCGCTGCGGCCCGCGCAGTGGCACGAGGTGCAGGTCCTGAAGTTCGTCCACCGCCGGTTTGTGTTGCTGCGCCCCGATCTCGCCCTGCATCAGCGCGGTCAGGCCAGCCTGGTCACGACGCTGGTCGACGCGCTCGATGCGTGGCTCCTGGACCGCGACGAGGCCTCCCGCTTGCCGCGGCGGCTGCACGACCTGATGGAACTGGCGCACGGCGAGTACTCGGACCTCGCCCGGACCGCGCCGGAGCTGCTGGTGGGCGCGACGGGCGAACGGATCGAAGGCGCGGACGCGGTGCGCGGCCTGGCCCGGGGGCGCGCGGTCGTGGACTTCGTGGCCTCGCTGACGGACAAGCAGGCGGTGACGTTGCTGGACGCGTTGTCCGGCCGGTCGAGCCAGCCCTGGTCGGATTCCTTTGTGCTGTAAATGAGTTGCGCGGGCCGGTGTCCGGTCAGCACGGTAGGCAGATGCCGTTGACGATCCGGGAAGCCGGCGCCGGCGATTGGCCGGGGATCTGGCCGATCATCCGGGACGTGGTGACCGAGCAGCAGACCTTCCCCTACGACCCGGCGATGAGCGAATCGGAGGCCCGTCGGCAGTGGCTGGTTCCCGCCCCGGCCCGAGTGGTCGTCGCGGCCGAGGGCGACCGGGTGCTGGGCACGGCGAACATGTACGCCAACCGGCCGGGGCCGGGCAGCCATGTCGCTTCGGGGAGTTTGATGGTCTCCCGGGACGCGCGCGGCTCCGGCGTCGGGCGGGCATTGGTGGTGGACCTGATCGCCTGGGCCCGGCGGTCGGGGTTCGCGGCGATCCAGTTCAACGCGGTGGTGGAGACCAATGCGCCCGCGATCCGGCTGTACGAGAGCCTGGGGTTCGTGACGCTGGGGGTCGCGCCGGGAGCGTTTCAGCATCCGGTCGAGGGACGGGTCGGGTTGCGCGTCATGTGGCTGGAGCTGTGACTCGCGGCTTCGCGCAACGGGAGAGGGCCGGGAGGGAGGAGAGGGTCTCCGCCGAACGGCCTACGACCTCCGGCGGGCAACGGATATTGCCTCACCAACGTCACCCCAACGGCCGTTTTTCCCGGACAGAAGTGGTACTTAGCTGGATCCAGCCGGTGATCACCGGCGTTGGCCAGCGTGAGTCGGGGCACGCGGTGTGAGATCGGAGGCGCACGTGCGTCGTACCCGTTCACCTGGAGCCTCGACAAGAAGACGGACGGGCGTGGTCGCCGCGGCGGTGCTGGCCGCCGGGCTGGCGGCACCGCCCCTCGCGGACGCGCAGGAGTCCACTGTGGACTCCACGGCGAACAAGCAGATCGCCGCTTTGCAAGCAGTCAAAGCAGGACAGACCGCGACTGAGTCCAAAATAGACAGCAAGCTGCTCGTGCAGGAAAAGATGCGCACGCGGAGCCTGAGCGCGGCCGCGTTGCCGGGGCTTGCCAAGGCCGCTGACAAGGCACTGGTCGACATCCGCGTCACGAAGGTCAGCGACGGGCTCGTCAACGACCTGCGCCAGGCCGGGGCCGAGGTGCGTGCCGTGTCGAGTGCCGCGGCGAGCATTCGCGCCGAGGTGCCGTTGACCGCATTGCCGGAGATCGCGAAGCGCGGCGACGTGAAGCACGTCGAAACCGCGGACCAGGCGATGACGGCGCGGCAGCGGATAACCAAAGAAGACCCGGAAACCAAGCAGCAGAAAGCTGATCGGATCGATCGGCAGCTCAAGGAAGCGATCGGAACCAAAACTCAGGTCGTCAGCGCGGGCGACCGGGCGCACAACGCGGACATCGCGCGCCAGCAGTTCGGCGTGACCGGTACCGGCGTGAAAGCGTGCGCGCTGTCCGACGGCGTCGATTCGCTCGAAGTTTCCCGTACCAAGGGCGAACTCCCGGTGGTCGATGTCCTGACCGGACAAGCCGGGAGCGGTGACGAGGGCACCGCGATGCTGGAGATCATCCACGACCTCGCCCCGAACGCGAAGCTCGGTTTCGCGACGGCATTCGCCTCCGACGCGAGCTTCGCCGACAACATCCGCAAGCTCCGCTTCGAAGCGCATTGCGACGTCATCGTCGACGACGTCATTTACTTCAAGGAATCCCCGTTCCAGGACTGGATCATCGCGCAAGCGGTGAACGACGTGACAGCCGACGGTGCGCTCTACTTCTCGTCGGCGGGCAACGAGGGCAACGTCGCCGATGGCACCGCGGCGCACTGGGAAGGCGACTTCGTCGATTCGGGCACCCCGATCGGGAAATTCGCCGGCACCGCGCACAACTTCGCGGGTGCGGCCGGAAAGCAGGTGTTCGAGCCGATCTCGGACGCCTCGTCGGCCAACATCCCGGTGACGCTGCACTGGTCCGACCCGCTCGGCGCGGCCGCGGACGACTACGACCTCTACCTCCTCGACGCGCGCGGCAACGTCGTGAGCTTCAGCCAGGACGTCCAGAACGGCACCCAGGACCCGTACGAGCAGCTGGCCACCCCGCTGTTCGGCGGCACCGGCCTGCGGCTCGCCGTGGTGAAGTTCTCCGGGGCGAGCCGATACCTGTCGCTGACCGCGTTCGGCAGCCGGTTCCGCGACTCCGCGGACGGGCTCAAGGCGTACGCCACGCCCGGCGCGGTCGTGGGCCACGCCGCGGCGCGCAAGGCGTTCGCGGTCGCCGCGGCGCCGGCCGAGGCGGCGTTCGGGCGGCCGCTCGAGCCGGGCGACCCGCCGAACCCGACCGGACCGTATCCGGCGGCGTATTCGACGGCCAGCAAGGCGGAACGGTTCAGCTCGGACGGTCCGCGACGCGTGTTCTACGAAGCCAACGGCACCCCGATCACGCCGGGCAACGTGTCGGCGACCGGAGGAGAGGTCCGGCAGAAACCGGAAATCACCGCGGCGGACGGCGTGCACACCTCGGTGAGCGGATTCAACCCGTTCTTCGGCACCTCGGCCGCGGCGCCGCACGCCGCCGCGATCGCGAGCCTCGTGCTGTCCGGCAACCCTGGACTGTCCTCTTCGGACATTCGCGAGGCGTTCCTCAAGACCGCGGTGGACATCGAAGCTCCGGGCACGGACAACCTCACCGGCGCCGGAGTGTTGTTGGCGGACAAGGTGCTGGCGTACACCGGAGCCAGCCCGCAGCCGTACGCGGAGGCGGGTCAGCCGACGGTCCGCGGACCCAGCGGCGGCAGCACGCTCAACCCCGGTGACACCGCGACTGTCACGCTGCCGGTGAAGAACACCGGCGACGGCACGGCGGTGTCCACGAGCGTCGTGCTCACTTCGCCGACTCCGGGCGTCACGATCGAGCCGCGCGCGAAGTCGTACGGCACGATCAGCCCCGGACAGACCGGAATCAACGACTTCACCGTCACGGTTCCGGCCAGCCAGCCGCTCGGTGCGCCGGTGGTGCTCAACGCGAAGGTGACGTTCGCTGGTGCGTACTCGCCGCGCACCAGCACGTTCTCGCTCCCGGTCGGCACGCCGTCGCCGGTTTCGCAGACGTTCGCCTACGCCGGTCCGGCGGTCGCGATCCCGGACAACTCGCCGCTCGGCGCGTCGGTTCCGCTGGTGGTGAGCGGAGTCGGTCCCGCGTCGAAGGTGTCGCTCTCGATCGACGGCACCACCTGCACCACGGCGGAAAAGGCGACCACGGTCGGCATCGACCACACCTACGTCAACGACCTGGTCGGCACGCTGACCTCGCCGTCCGGCGCGACGGCGACGCTGTTCCAGAAGGGCGGCGGCAGCGGCAACAACCTCTGCCAGGTGGTGTTCGACGATTCCGCGGCCAAGCTGTTCAGCTCGACCGGGTCCGCGGACGCGCCGTTCACCGGCACCTACCGCCCGGTCACGCCGCAGAGCCAGCCGGGCACGTCGGCGGACGGCACGTGGACGTTCAAGGTCGTCGACACCACGAGCGGCGACACCGGTTCGATCCGCAGCGTTTCGCTGCACGTCAACGGGTACGTGCCGGCCGGCCGTCCGGCGGACGTGCACCAGACGGTGACCACGGGGCCGGTTCGGCCTCAGCTCGCCTAGAAGGATGCGGGGCCGTCGCACCGCGCGGCGGCCCCGTACCGTTTCCGGCATGGCACGGCAGGTCGCGGGCGGCGGGCGGGCGGTGGAAGTCCCGCCCGAACGGCTCGACGGCTGGTTCGCGCGCTTCGCCGAACGCAACGACGGCGTCCGCGCCACCGTTCTCGCCGCGACCCACGTGCGAGTCACCGCGGAGAACGGCACCACGGCCACCGCGACTGTCCCGTTTGGACCGTTGCGAGAGCAGGGCGACTGGCCCGGTCTGGCCGTCGAACCGTTGCTTCAGCACGTGCGAACACCGCGGCTGATCGCGCTGCTGCTGGTGCGAAAGGGCGGGCATTCGCTCGGGCTCGCTTACGACGGCCGCGTAGTGCTCTCCCGGACCGACCGCCACCACGTGCAAGGCCGAACCGCGGCGGGCGGCTGGTCGCAGCAACGCTTCGCGCGCCGTCGCGAGGGCCAGACACGGGCCGCACTGCAGTCGGCCGCGCAAGACGCCGTCGAAGTCCTGCTGCCCCGACTGTCCGAAGTGGACGCCGTGCTGCTCGGCGGCGACCGTCGCGCGCTGGACGAACTGCGCGCTGACCGACGGCTCGCCGAGTTGTTCGACCGGGCCGAGCCGCGGGTGCTGGAAATCCCCGAACCCCGCCGCGAGGTGCTGGCCGAAGCGGCACTGCGAGCGCGTGCCGTCGAGCTGGTGGTGAGGGATCCGGCAGCGGGGCGCGAGTGAATCCGGACACGGCCGCGAAAACCGTTCGACCCCGACCCGTACACTGGAGGCGTGGTCAACCGGGTATTGGTGCGGATCCAGAGAGAGTAGCCGCCCGCCCCGCATCGCGCGCGGTGCCGGGGCGCTCCAGCACGTCCACCTGACCGCCCCCGTATCCGGGAGTTCTGTTGATCACGGCCACTGGCCTTGAGCTGCGCGCCGGTTCGCGCATCCTGCTCAACGGCGCCACCCTCCGCATCCAGTCCGGCGACCGCATCGGCCTCGTCGGCCGCAACGGCGCGGGCAAGACCACCTCGCTGAAAGTCCTCGCGGGCGAGGGCGAACCGCACGCCGGCGACGTCCGGCGCAGCGGCGAACTCGGCTATCTGCCGCAGGACCCGCGCGAGGGCGACCTGTCGGTCACCGCGAAGGACCGCGTGCTGTCCGCGCGCGGGCTCGACACCCTGCTGCGCGACATGGAAAAGGCGCAGACCGCCATGTCCGAGCTGGTCGACGACAAGCAGCGGGACAAGGCGATCAACCGCTACGCGCGGCTGGAGGAGCGGTTCTCCTCGCTCGGCGGGTACGCCGCCGAGAGCGAGGCCGCGCGGATCTGCTCGAACCTCGGCCTCGCCGACCGGATCCTGTCCCAGACGCTCAGCACGCTGTCCGGCGGCCAGCGCCGCCGCGTCGAGCTGGCGCGCATCCTGTTCGCCGCCGCCGAGGCGGGCGCGGGCGGCAAATCCGAGACGATCCTGCTGCTGGACGAGCCGACCAACCACCTCGACGCCGACTCGATCAACTGGCTGCGCGGCTTCCTCAAGCAGCACGACGGCGGGCTCGTGGTGATCAGCCACGACGTCGAACTGCTCGGCGACGTCGTGAACAAGGTGTGGTTCCTCGACGCCACGCGCGGCGAGATCGACATCTACAACATGAGCTGGCAGCGCTACCTCGACGCGCGCGCCACCGACGAGAAGCGCCGCCGCCGCGAGCGCGCGAACGCCGAGAAGAAGGCGTCCGCGCTGCAGGCGCAGGCCGCGAAGCTCGGCGCGAAGGCGACCAAGGCCGTCGCGGCCAAGAACATGGCCCGGCGCGCGGAGCAGATGCTGTCCTCGCTCGACGAGACGCGCCAGGCGGACAAGGTCGCCCGGATCAAGTTCCCGGACCCGGCCCCGTGCGGGCGCACGCCGCTGACCGCCGACGGATTGTCCAAGTCGTACGGTTCGCTCGAAATCTTCACCGGCGTCGATCTCGCGATCGACCGCGGTTCGAAGGTCGTGGTGCTCGGATTGAACGGCGCCGGAAAGACGACCCTGCTCCGGTTGCTCGGCGGAATGGAAACGCCGGACACCGGATCCGTCGAACCGGGTCACGGATTGCGTTTGGGCTATTACGCACAGGAACACGAAACTCTCGACCACGAAGCGTCGGTGTGGGAAAACATCCGCCATCTCGCGCCGGACACCGGCGCGCAGGAGCTGCGGAACCTGCTCGGGTCCTTCCTGTTCACCGGCGAACAGCTCGACCAGCCGGCCGGAACCCTGTCCGGCGGCGAGAAGACGCGGCTCGCGCTCGCTGGACTCGTGTCCAGCCAAGCCAATGTGCTGCTGCTGGACGAGCCGACGAACAACCTGGACCCGGCCAGCCGCGCGCAGGTTCTCGACGCGCTGCGCAGCTTCGCCGGCGCCGTCGTGCTGGTGACGCACGACCCGGGCGCGGTCGAGGCGCTCGAACCCGAGCGCGTGATCCTGCTTCCGGACGGCACCGAGGACCACTGGTCCGCGGATTATCTGGAACTTGTCCAGCTTGCCTGACCGAGTGCGTCCGTTCGGGTGCTGACCGTGTCGGGTACAGCACTGGAATGGCCCAATGTGATCGCGGTTTCGATCGTTTTACGGCTGTCGTCTGGCAATCCGGCGCGGAGTGTTCGATCATTGCCCCGGCAGGGGCCGCGAATGGCCCGGAACAACCACTCGGCGGGAAGGCGATCGACGTGGCTGATCTCAAGAAAGGCGCGCGGATCACCGGCAACACGCGCGACAAGCTGGCCGCTGACCTGAAGAAGAAATACGAGAAGGGCTCGAGCATCCGGGCTCTGGCCGAATCCACCGGACGGTCCTACGGGTTCGTCCACCGGGTGCTGTCGGAGTCCGGGGTCCAGCTGCGGGGGCGCGGCGGGGCCACGCGGGTCAAGAAGAAGTAGCGTCAGCGCGGCCGTTGCGCGGGGGGCGCGCGGTCGGTCCGGAGGCCCGGAAGGTCAGCGCGGCGCCGAGGAGTACCAGCGGGTACACGAGGTAGCCGTACCGGGTGGCCGGGGTAAGCAGGATCAACGCGCCGAGTCCGACGGCGGTTCGCGTCAGTGCAGCGGATCCCGTCGCGGGGGGCCGGCGTGCCAGCCAGACCAGCATCGCCACCGCCGCGAGACCCACCAGCACCAGGGAAATCGCGGCGCCGGCCGGCCCGGCCTGCGCGATCAGATGCCCGGGCAGCGGGCTCGCCGCGGGGGAGCGGACCGCGCCCATGCCGAGCGGAAAGCGGATCACGTGCTCGGTGAACGCCGCCGGGTTCGCCAGATACACCGGCAGATGCAGCGCGATCGTCGCCGCGGCCAGCGCGCCCGCGAAGCGACCCGTTGCCGCCCAAGGATTTTCGCCGCGAGCACGCCGGTAAACGAATACCGCGAGCACCGCGGCCGCCGGCGCGACGATGAGTTTCGCGCTGATCACCAGCGCCAGCACGAACCCGGTCCATCCTGGACGTCCCGTCGCGGCGAGCGCGAACGTCAGCACGAGCTGGCCGACGATCGCGAGGTCCGGTCCGGCCACCGCCCAGGTCAGCGCGGTGAGCGGGCAGGCGATCGCGAGCTGTGCGGCGAAAACCGGAAGGCGAGGCCGGTTCAGCAGCCGCCAGGACGCGTACGCGCAGAGCACCGCGGCCAGCGCGAACATCCAGCGCGCGTCGGTCAGTGCATTGAGGACGGGACTGCCGCCGAACAACGCGCGCGGCAGCCCGAAGACGGTCATCACCGGGCCGTACGGGGTGTAGTCGTTCACTTCCGGTGCGCGGTGCAGCGTGGTGATGTCGACGTACGGGGTTCCGTGCTGCAGCAACAGATTCGCGCTGCGCTCGATCACCCACACCTCGGGCTGCGCGGCCCAGGAGAACGGGGTGATCAGCCAGTCCGTTCCGGTCAGCCGCCGGATCACGAGCATCAGCAACGGCGCGCACATCGCGAGTACGACGACCGCGCCGATTCCGATCCAGCGGGAACCGAATTTGCCGTTAGTTTGCATTCCGCGGCGCGCGGAAATGGTCAGCCAGGCGCTGTGCGCGGCCGCCAATCCGTATCCGGCGACGGCGAAATTGCCCCAGATCCGGTAGCCGTAAAACTCCGAAGCGAGCGCGGTGCCGAGAGCGAAGGCGAAGCAGCCGAGATAAAAGACGAGATCCCAGGCGGCGACCCGCACGGGATGGGCCGCCTCGCCGCGCGCAGGGGCCATCAGCAGTTGCACCCGCGTTTCCTCCCCGGCTCGCCGACCCCGAAACGCCAGGCTACCGAGCCGGGGACCGCCGCCCGTGCCCCGGTCCGGCCGCGGGCGCCCCGGGGAGATCCGGCACCGGTTCCCGGAGTCGGGAAGAATGCCGGGCAGCCCGGTGTTGTGCAGGGCATCTCCGGAAAAAAGTTCAACTAATCTAGAGGTTTTCACGAGCTGGGGGACACTCCATGGACAACACCTGGGCGCTGCTGAGCTCCGCCATGCGGGCGGGCGACGCGCCGAAAGCGCTGACCCGGGGCACGGTCCGCCGGGTCGCGCGGTTCGCCCGGCCGCACTGGAAGCGGCTGCTGGCCTTCCTGGTGCTCACCGTGATCTCGGCGGTGCTCGCGGTGACGACGCCGGTGCTCGCGGGCAAGGTGGTCGACGCGATCGTCGGCGGGCACGAGCTGAACGTGGTGATCTGGCTGTCGGTGGTGATCGCGACGCTGGCGATCCTCGACGCCGGGTTCGGGCTCGCCGAACGCTGGCAGTCGGCCCGGATCGGCGAGGGCATCATCTACGACCTGCGCGTGGCGGTGTTCGGCCACGTGCAGAAGCTGCCGATCGCGTTTTTCACGCGCACCCGCACCGGTGCGCTGGTCAGCAGGCTCAACAACGACGTGATCGGCGCGCAGCGCACGTTCACCGCGACTTTGTCCGGTTTGGTCACCAATGTGATCCAGCTGGCGCTGTCGCTGGTGGTGATGATGTCGCTCTCCTGGCAGGTCACGCTCGTCGCGCTGGTGCTGTTGCCGATTTTCGTGCTGCCCGCCCGGCGGCTCGGCCGGCGCATGGCCGGACTGCAGCGCGAGGCCGCGCAGCTCAACGCCGGGATGACCACGCAGATGACCGAACGGTTCTCCGCGCCGGGCGCCACGCTGGTGAAGCTCTTCGGCCGCCCGCGCCAGGAGGTGGCCGACTTCGGCCTGCGCGCCGGACGGGTGCGCGACATCGGCGTCCGCACCGCGATGCTGACGCGCTGGTTCATGACGAGCCTGACGCTCGTGTCCGCGCTCGCGCAGGCGCTGGTCTACGGCCTCGGCGGCTACCTGGCGCTCACCGGGAAGCTCGAACCGGGCACCGTGGTGGCGCTGGCGCTGCTGCTGACCCGGCTGTACACGCCGCTGACCGCGCTCGCGAACGTGCGCGTGGACGTGATGACCGCGCTGGTGTCGTTCGAGCGGGTCTTCGAGGTGCTGGACCTGGAGCCGATGATCAAGGAACCGGCCGAGCCGAAGAAGCTGCCCGAGGGCGGGGTCTCGGTCGAGTTCTCCGACGTGAAGTTCGGGTACCCGGCGGCGGACAAGTTCTCGCTCGCGTCGCTGGAGGACGTGGCCACTTTGGACACCCGGGGCGGCGACGAGGTGCTGCACGGCATCAGCTTCCGCGCGGAGGCCGGGCAGATGGTCGCGCTGGTCGGTTCGTCCGGCGCGGGGAAGTCGACGATCGCTTCGCTGCTGCCGCGGCTGTACGACGTGGACGCCGGTTCGGTCCGGCTGTCCGATGTGGACGTCAAGGACCTGAGTTTCGCTTCGCTGCGCCAAACCGTCGGCGTGGTGACGCAGGACGGGCACCTGTTCCACGACACGATCCGGGCCAACCTGAGCTACGCGCGCCCGGACGTCGCCGACGACGAGATCTGGGCCGCGCTGGAGAAGGCGCGGCTGGGCGACCTGGTGCGCTCGCTGCCGGACGGACTCGACACGACCGTCGGCGAACGCGGCTACCGCCTCTCCGGAGGCGAACGGCAGCGGCTGACCATCGCGCGCTTGCTGCTGGCCCAGCCGAAGGTCGTCGTGCTGGACGAGGCGACCGCGCACCTGGACTCGGAATCCGAGGCGGCGGTCGGCGAGGCTCTGACCGGCGCGCTGGAAGGCCGGACGTCGCTGGTGATCGCGCACCGGCTGTCGACCGTGCGGGCGGCGGACCTGATCCTGGTGGTGGAAAACGGGAACATCGTGGAACGCGGCACGCACGAGGAACTGCTGGCTCGGGAAGGCCGGTACGCGGAGCTGTACCACACGCAGTTCTCGGAAGAGCCTGCTGCGGCGTAAGCCCTGCGGACGTACGTGAGGGGAACCCTGAGGGACTCAGAGTCCCTCAGGGTTCCCCTCACGTACCTCGCGGGTCAGCGCAGTGCGGGAACCCGCGGTTCGTACTTGGCCAGCAGCGCCGCGTTCGCCGCGTCGCCACCCTCCACATTGGAGCTGCGCCACAGCGGAACGTCGAGCCCCTCCGCGGTGCCCCGGTCGTAAACCTCGGTCAGGATCAGGTTCCACAGGGACGCATTGACCACAGTGGACAGTGGACCGGTGCGCGGCGCGGAAGCCGGATAGCTGGCGTCGCCGGGGATCACCAGCGAATCCAGCACCACAGTGCCTTCCTCGACCAACGTCGTGGCCGACCGGCGCGGCGCGGCGGCCACGCAAGCCCGCGACGTCACGGCGATCACCGCGGCGCCCCGGCGGCGCGCGCCGGCGGCCAGTTCGACCGGGTACGGATTCACGCCGGACGTGGAGAACACGACCAGCACGTCGTCCGGTCCCGGCGCGCGTTCGGCCAGTACTTCTTCGGCGAGCCCGGAACGGCGCTCGGTGCGCGTGCTCTGCTGCGCGCCGTGCAGCGGCAGCAGTTCCGGGTGATAGACCGGATACACGCAGGCGAGGCCGCCCGCGCGGTAGAACGTCTCGGCGACCGCCGCGAGCGAGTGCCCGGCGCCCGCGGT
Source organism: Streptomyces sp. AA4 (assembly GCF_000158875.1). Classification (NCBI taxonomy): domain Bacteria; kingdom Bacillati; phylum Actinomycetota; class Actinomycetes; order Kitasatosporales; family Streptomycetaceae; genus Streptomyces; species Streptomyces sp. AA4. Next base: position 2,508,193 of record NZ_GG657746.1, read on the forward strand.
GAAGACCAGCGCGTCGGCCCGGATCACCCCCAGCAGCAGGTCGGCAGCGGCGGAAACCTGCGCGGCGTTGGCCTCCGCGGCCGCCGCCAGATGGTCCGAAGTGCTCTTCACGAGATCCGTGGCGCTCACCACACCTGCCCTTCCTCGCGGGTCCGGGCACCGAATCTATCGGGTGGACACGCTTCGTGGTGGATTACCGTGGAGTTGATCGGAATGGGGGTGCCGGTGAACGGGAAACGGCAAGGCGGCCAGGCGGATCCGGCTGTGCGCGGGTGGCGGGCCCCCGGGCAGACCCGCGCGGTGGCGCTCGTGTTGCACGGCGGGGCCGAAAGCAGCACCGCGGTCGTCCAGCCGTGGCGGCTGGCGTATCAGCGGATGGTGCCGCTGGCCCGCTCGCTGCACCGCGCCGGACGCCGGCACGGCCTGGAAGTCCGGCTGATGCGGAACCGGTTGTACGGCTGGAACGGGCGGATGGAAAGCCCGGTGCCGGACGCGCGCTGGGCACTGGAACAGATCCGCGCCGAGCATCCCGGGGTCCCGGTGGTCCTCGTCGGACACTCGATGGGCGGCCGCGTCGCGCTGCGCGTCGCCGACGATCCGGCGGTGACCGGGGTGTGCGCGATGGCCCCGTGGACGCCGCCGGGCGAGCCGGTGGACGCCGTGGCGGGCCGTGCGGTGCTGATCGCGCACGGCACTCGCGACCGGATGACGTCGCCCGCCGAGTCCTACGCCTTCGCCGCGCGCGCCCGCGAGGTCACCGACCTGGTCGCGCGGTTCGAGATCGCCGGCGAGGGCCATTCGATGCTCCGTCGTCCCGCGGTCTGGACCCGGCTGATGTGTGCTTTCACACTGGACCGGATCGGAGTGGGCGAGACGGACGAGACTCTTCGTCAGGCCTGGTCCCGCCCTTCCGGCGACCGGTTGCGCATTCCGGGGTAACCGGAGGGCACGGCCCGGTCGCGAAGGCAGCGGGGACGAAGCGGGAATATCATGGGGAAGGGCTCGAAAGCCCGTTCGGAGGGAGTGTCTTGTCCACGTCACGAGTCGATCCGACGGTGGTCTCGCAGCCGGTGCCCGACGAATCCCGATGGCCCGGTCTCGCCACGCCGCCGCATTCGCCGCTGCGGGCGCGCGCGGCCGAGGCGCTGTTCCGGCACGCGGTGAAATCTCTGGACGTGCGCGTCGCGTTCCCGGACGGCACGGTGCTCGGCGCGGGCGGCCCGGACGCGCCGGAAATGCGCATCCACCGGCCCGCGGCGTTCTTCCACCGGCTCGGGGCCGACGCGAAGATCGGCTTCGGCGAGGCGTACCTGGTCGGCGACTGGACCGCGGACGACCTGGCCGGCGTGCTGACCCCCTTCGCCGAGCGGCTCGCCACGCTCGTGCCGCCGTTCCTGCAGCGGTTCCGCCGGTTCGCCGAGCGCATGCAGCCGTCCGACGAGGAGAACACGATCGAGGGCGCGCGGTCGAACATCCACCGGCACTACGACCTGTCGAACGACCTGTTCAGCGCCTTCCTGGACGAGTCCATGATGTACTCCTCGGCGCTGTTCGGGCCGGGGGACACGCTCACCCAGGCGCAGCACCGCAAGCTCGACAGCGTCCTCGACTACGCCGGCGTCCGCGAGGGCAGCGAGGTGCTGGAGATCGGCACCGGATGGGGTGAACTGTCCATCCGGGCGGCCTCGCGCGGCGCGAAGGTGACGTCGCTGACCATCTCGCAGGAGCAGAAGGTGCTCGCCGACGCCCGGATCGCCGAGGCGGGCTTCTCCGACCGCGTCGACGTGCGGCTGTGCGACTACCGCGAGGCCACCGGCGAGTACGACTCCGTGGTCAGCGTGGAGATGATCGAGGCGGTCGGCGCATCCTACTGGCCCACGTTCTTCTCCACCATCGGCAAGCGGCTGCGCCCGGGCGGGCGGTTCGGCCTGCAGGCGATCACCATGGACCACGACCGGATGCTGGCCTCGGCGAAGTCCTACACGTGGATCCACAAGTACGTCTTCCCCGGCGGCATCATCCCGTCGGTGCAGGCGATCGAGGACGGGATGCGGGAGAACACCCGGCTGAAGCTGGCCGGGATGCGCGAGTTCGGCCAGGACTACGCCCGCACGCTCAAGCTGTGGCGGGACCGCTTCCAGCAGCGCTGGGACGACATCCGCGGCTTCGGGTTCGACGACGTGTTCCGGCGGATGTGGGAGTTCTATCTGGCCTACTCCGAGGCCGGGTTCCGGTCCGGTCATCTGAAGGTCCACCAGTTCGGGTTCGCCGACCCGCGCTGAGGCCGTCTCACCTCGCCGGGACAACCCGCGTAGGGTCCCGCACGTCCACCGCAGGAGGACCGTGCAGGACTGCTGCGCGGCCGCTACACCGGATCGGGGAGACAGGCCCATGACGTACGGAGGCGACGACGGCAGGCGGCGGATGCCGCCCCGGCCACCGCAGCCCCCCGCACGCCCGCGCCAGCAGCAGCGGGCGCAGATGCTGCCGCTGCCGGGGAGAGGGCAGAGCCCGTATGACGGCCGCACCCGGCCGATGGGCGCCCGCGGCGAGGCCCCGCCCCCGCCGCCGGGGCCGCCGAGGCAGGATCCGCCGGAGTACGGGGGCAGGCAGCCGCGGCCGCGCCGTCGCCGCCGGTGGAGCGTCGGCAAGATCCTGACGACGCTGCTCGTCGTGTTCGTGCTGTTCCTCGCCGGGGTCTGGGCGTATCTGGAGTTCACCATCAACCGGGTGGACGCGATCGGCGACTACTCCGGGCGCCCGGCCGCGGCGTCGGGCACGAACTGGCTGATCGTCGGCTCGGACAGTCGCCAGGGCCTGAGCGCCGAGGACGAGGAGCGGCTGGCCACCGGCGACACCGGCGAGGCGGGCGGCCAGCGCACCGACACGATCATGATCGCGCACCTTCCGGACAATTCGACGAAGCCGACGCTGCTGAGCCTGCCGCGCGACTCGCAGGTCAAGATCCCCGGCCACGGCACGAGCAAGATCAACGCCGCGTTCGCGCTCGGCGGGCCGAAACTGCTGGTCCAGACGGTCGAACAGGCCACCGGGCTGCGCATGGACCACTACGCGGAGATCGGCTTCGGCGGCTTCGCGAAGATCGTCGACGCGATCGGCGGGGTCGACATGTGCATCGACAAGGACATGAACGACACGATGACCGGCATCGAGATCAAGGCGGGCTGCCAGAAGCTCGACGGCCGGTCCGCGCTCGGGTTCGTCCGGATGCGGCACAGCGACGCGACGCCGCGCTCGGACCTCGACCGGGTGGCGAACCAGCGGAAGTTCATCGGCGCCTTGGTGAGCCAGGTGGCGAGCCCGGGGACGCTGCTGAACCCGTTCGACTTCTTCCCGCTGCTGGGCTCCGCGCCGGACGCGCTGACCATGGACACCGGCGACCACGTGCACAACCTGGTCGGCCTGGCGTTCGCGATGCGCGGCATTTCCTCCGACGGGGTCACGACCACGACGGTGCCGCTCACCGACGCTTCGGCGCAGCACTGGGACAAGAAGAAGTCGGCGCAGCTGTTCGACGCGCTGAAGAATGACACCGAGGTGCCCAAGGACATCGTGGTGAACTGACCGCTTTCGGCGGACGGCGGCGGGCTTCGCGAAATTCGCGAGCCTGCCGCCGTTTCTGCTGTCAGGATGTTTCGCATGGAAACTCTCACCGACGGTGTGGTCACCCTCGTTCGCTGGCGCTCGGAACATCAGGACACCCAGGTGGCGGCCGTCGTGGGATCCCTGGACCACTTGGCCGCGTGGATGCCCTGGGCGATCGACGGCTACGACGAGGCCAAGGGCAAGGAGTTCCTGGCACGGGCCGCCGCGCAGTGGGAAAGCGGCGAGGAATACAACTACGCGATCTTCACCCCGGACGGCGAACTGGCGGGCAGTTGCGGCCTGATGCGCCGGGATGACGGGTGGGAAATCGGGTACTGGCTGGCGAAGTCCCAGACCGGCAAGGGTTATGTGACGCGGGCGAGTGCTTTGCTGGTCTCTTTGGCTTGGCAGCTCGACGCTTCGCACGTGCTGATCAAGCACGATCTGCGAAACGTCCGCAGCGGCGCGGTTCCGGAGCGGCTGGGGTTTTCCCGAGTGGGGGAGGAGAAGGCGGAACCGCCGCTGCCGTCGGCGTGCAGCGGGGTGAATGTGATTTGGCGGCTCGAGCGGCCCGCATAAGGCGGCTTTTTCGCGACGCGGCGACGGCGCCGGTTCGGTTTGGCCGAACCGGCGCCCCCGTCAGGTCAAGGTCCGACTGGCGGCCAGACGCAATTCCTCCGGCAGGTTCCGCCCCGGCGAATAGTGAAGCCGCGCGGCCTCTTCGATCAGGGCGGCCAGCACGCTCCTCGCTGACTCGGCGGCGCGCGGGTCGCATAGCTTGACCTGCACGGTCTCCTTGAGCACCAACGCTCGGCGGACCTCCTCGACGGTGTGGCCGTCGGCCCTGGTGACCGCCACGACGTAGGGGATGCCGTGGCTTTCCAGGTAATCGATATGCGGGAACGCGTCAGCTAACCGGCTGGGGGAGACCAGGACGATTCCGCCCAGTGCGTTTTCGGCGATGCTTTCGTATTCGGCGCTGAACTGGAACGGATCCGGCATGCCGAACAGCTGGAGCGATAACTCGGCTGCCAGTACCAGTTTTCCCCGATCGGCGGGAATTCGCTTCGGATTCTCGCTGGTGCTGGGTAATTCCGTGGAAGCGGAAGCCACAAAAGCGGACTTTCCCACCCCGGTTCCGCCCGCCACCACGATCTTGTCGCGGAGAGGCGGCTTGTCCGCCTGCTCCTGACTGTCGTGACGGGACGCGTTGACGATGTCGGAGTGCGCTTTCCGCGCGTATTCGACGAGTCGAGCGAGTTCTTCCGGCTGTTTCGCAGCCAGCCGCGCACGGAGTTGTGCCGCGCTGACCCGCAAGTGCGCTGGCCGGGGCGGCACCGAGTGCTCTCCGGCGCGGATCAACTCGTCGATGATGTCGTCGTTCACGGCTGTACCCCCGGGCTCTCTCGCCTCGTGCGCTCTGCTCCGTCTGCTCCGGCGTATTCGTCGAGTCGCCCATGCGAACGAATGACCTCGCCGGCTTTGGCCAGCAGCCGCCGGATTTTGCTGCGGTGAATGCCCATGACCGCGGCTGCCTCGTCCTGGGAAAGCTGATCGACGGCGACCAGGACGAGCGCTCGTCGCATCCGGTCGTCCAGCGGTGCTTCCGCCACGGCGCGAACCAAGTCGACGCGTTGCTCCACCGTCTCGTACGGGCTCGACCATTTCTGAGCGAGCAGGTGGGCGTCCGAGGGCTCGACGAGAATGCTGTGCCGCCTTCGCCGTTCCGCGCGCCAGTAGTCGGCCACCTTCTTGCTCGCGATGCCGAAAAGCAGCCGACAGAAATCAGCCGGCGGACACGGCCTGGCGTCGACGTACGCGCTGAACGCTTCGAAGGTCTCCCAGTACACCGCTTCGGCGTCGTGCACGTCGGAAATCCGCCGTCGGACGTAGCTGTGCAATCTGTCCTGCACCTGGTCGAGCGCGAGAACGACAGCCAGCGGATCCCTTCCGTCATGCCCGGACGGCGATTCGCTCTCGGCCGGGTCGGTCACCGGGCGGTGCCTTTCGCGATCACCGTGACCGTCCACTTGGCCCCGTCCGGCTCGTGCGAATGCACCTTGGCATTCGCACCCGCCCGCGCCGCGGTCGCCACCAGGCCGATCATGGTGTCGCCCCGGCGGCGGGCCCGCGCCGAGGCGATTCTGGCCCGCAGCGCGGAGTCAGCGAGCCGGACGATGCCGGGACGGCGAACGACCACCCACTCCTCGCCGGATGCGGGTTCCCCATGGTTGGTCATCTCGGGTCTCCTTCGCGCTCGAAACTCACGACCTCTATATCGCTCGCACCGGCGTCGCCTGGTCGCCCTTCGGCAGATTTTTCGAGATCGATTTTCGCGCGAAGCAGCGTGCCGGTCAGGCGTCCGCGCGCTCCCGAAGCACCTTCAACGCCCGATCCGCGTGCGCCGTGAAGTTCAGCTCGCTCTTGATCACGTCCAGCACCCGCCGGTCCTCCCCGATCACGAACGTCTGCCGTTTCGTGTGCAGGGGCAGGATTTTGCGCCATACGCCGAACTGCTTGGCCACCGTACCGTCCACATCGGACAGCAGCGGGTAGTCGAACCCGTGCTTCGCGGAGAATTCCCGCTGCTTGCCGACGGCGTCCGGGCTGATGCCGACGCGCTGCGCGCCCGCCTCGGCGAATTCCGCGGCCAAGTCCCGGAAGTGACAGCTTTCGGCGGTGCACCCGGTCGTCATCGCGGCGGGGTAGAAGAAGAGCACGACCGGACCGTCGGCGAGGAGGGCCGACAGGGTGCGTTCGACGCCTTGGTCGTCGGGGAGGGTGAAGTCGGGGGCGAGGTCGCCGGGCTGCATGGGAGTCCTTCCGGTCGGGTCGGTGGCATCATCTTGCCCGGACGTCCGGCGGACCGCGCGGCGGCCCGAGCTGCCGGGCACGGGGCCCAATCTCGGGACGTACTCCAGGCGCCCGCCGTGCCGGCGGCGACTCAAGTCGCCCAGAGAGCACGGCGTTCGTCCGGTGAAGTCGGACGCGATGCACGCGTGGGTGTTCCTCTGCACCGGCTAGGCCATCGAGCCGAGGGCTGGCTGGGCAACCCGGCCGAGCATGCAACCGGAACGGGCAACCCTCAGCTGGCGTGCCGAGCGATCATCTCGTCGACCTCGTCGCCCGTAGCGGACTCCGTCACGAACGAACCCCGTGCCGCCAGCACGCCCTGCTCCCGCAGCCGGGCCGCGTGTGCAGCGTCGCGTACGCCCTCCGCCCCGATCCGCAGGCCCAGTTCCTTCGCTCGCGTCACCAGTTGCGACAGGTGCCGCACATCGGTCTCCGCGGGATCGGGACCGGCCAGGGCATCGACGACCGGGCCGCTCAGGATGACGTGTTTGACTGGGAGCTGGTAGCGCGGGATGAGTTCCAGGTCGGACGATCCGGTGATGGTCAGCACGAGCTGCGCGCCCAGATCGGCGAGCACGCTGAACGAATCCAGCAGTTCGCCCTCGCCGTCGAACATCGACGCGCGGTCGGTGCACAGGCGCAGCGCTCGCGCGGGCAGGCGGTGGCGGTCCAGCTGGTTCTTGACCAGCAGCACCAGATCCGGATCGATGGCCAGCCGCTTCGGCAGGCGGATGCAGACGTCCGGCGCCGCCGGTCCGTACTGCTCGCGCCAGCGCGCGGTCGCGCCCAGCGATTCCTGCAGCAGCCATTTGCCGAGCGGGATCGTCATGCCGGTGGTCTGCGCGAGCGGGTAGAACTCCTCCGGCCCGAGTTCGCCGCGTTCCGGGTGGCTCCAGAGCAGCCCGGCGTTCACCGCGGCGATCTCGTCCGGCTTCGCGAGTTTGACGGTCGGCTGGTAGATCAGCGAGAACTCGCCGTTCTCCAGCGCTCCGGCGATCACCGCGCCGAGCTGGTAGCGGCTGCGGTCCCGTTCGTCGAGCTGCGGGTCGAACAGCATCCATTGCGCCTTGCCCGCCTCCTTGGCGCGGTGCAGCGCCAGTTCGGCCGCGCGCAGCAGGTCGCCGTGGGTGCCTTCGTTCGCCGGGCGCACGACGATCCCGATGCTCGCGCTGACGCCGATGCCGTGCCCGTCGACGTAGACCGGCTCGCTGAGTTCCTCCAGCACCCGGTCGGCCAGCTCGACCGTCTCCTGCGCGGTCAGCTCCGGACCGCGCAGCAGCACCGCGAAACCGTCGCCGGACAGCCGGGCGACGTAGCCGTCGTGCTGACCGGCGAACACCGATTTCAGCTTCCGCGAGATCGCCTTCAGCACCAGGTCGCCCATGCCGGCGCCGAGGCCGTCGTTGATCACCTTGAACCCGTCGATGTCCAGGTACAGCAAGGCGATCTCGTCCGAACCGCCCGAGCCGAGCGCGAGTTCCAGCTGGGCGTTGAACGCGGCGCTGTTCGGCAGTCCGGTGAGCGAATCGTGCAGGTTCTGGTGCCGCAGCCGTTCGCCGAGCAGGTGCAGGTCGTCGTCATCGGCCGCCATGAAGACCGGGAAGTACGTGCCCGGCCGGTCGCCGGGCAGCGACGCGAGCGTGACGTTCGTGGTCAGCTCGCCGTCGCGGCTGTGGCCGAGCTGGACGCTCTGCACGGTCCGGCGGGCGTCGGCGGTCAGCGGCAGGCCCTCGAGCGCGGCGCGCAGCCGTTCGGCGTCCTGCGGACCGGCCGCGAGATCCGCGATGTGCTTGTCCCGCAACGCGGTCGTGGACGTGCCCAGCAGCCGGGCCAGCGCCGGGTTCGCCTCGACGACGGCCCCGGACGGGTCGGTCAACGCGATGCCGAGCGGCGCCGAGGAGAACAGCGCGGTGAACCGGCGCGTGGCACCGGCGTCCTCGGGACGCGCGGCGACCTCGCCGGCGAAGTCGAGCAGGATCCGCTCCACCTCGGCGGGAGGGAGCGTTACTCCGTTGGTGTCGGTCAGCGCCGCCGCGTACTTGCGCGCGACGTCGACCAACCCTGGCATGGCACCAGGCTCCGGCACTCTCCACCTCTTCATACGCGGACAAAGACCAGCTCAGGCCCGGTGTGGAGGATCCGAAGACCCACACTGGGTACGAGTCGGCCGCAAGTGATGCCACGGCATCACGGACCAAACAGGGTGTCTACCGGCTGAACGAGTGATGGGCACTACACAACTGGTGACATCAAGTCACCTTGAGTACACGAAGGTGGCTTGTACTGCAGTTTTGTCTCCAGCTGTCGACCTTTCTGTCCCGCTCGGCGGCCGTCAACGATAGGCCAACCGGGCGGGCAGCCCGTCGGCGGGCACCGGAAGCGAGACGTAGTCCCACTTGGCGACGTAGTCCTCGGGCACCGACCAGCGGTGCGCCCGCAGCAGCTCGTGCATGAGCGCCTTGACCTCCAGGCCGCCGAACTGCAGCCCGATGCACTTGTGCGCGCCGCCGCCGAACGGCATCCACGCGAACCGGTGCGATTTGTCCTCGCGGCGGTCCGGGCCGAACCGCTCGGGGTCGAAGCGCAGCGGATCGGTCCAGTGTTCGGGGGAGTAGTGGTTCAGCGTCGGCGAAACCGCGACCATCGTGCCTTCCGGCAGGTAGTGGCCGAGAACCGCAGTGTCCTTTGTGGTCTTTCGCGCCAGCGAGGGCACCGGCGCGCGCAGCCGCAGTGCCTCTTTCATCACCAGGTCCAGCGTTTCGAGACTTTCCAACGCTTCGAGGTCCGGCAGGTCGTCGCCGAGGCGCAGCGACTCCTCGCGGGCGCGCTCCTGCCATTCCGGGTGTTTCGCGAGGTAGTAGGCCATCGCGCTGGCGGTGATGGTGGTCGTGTCGTGCGCGGCCATCATCAGGAAGATCATGTGGTTGACGATGTCGGCGTCGCTGAACCGGTCACCGTCCTCGGAAACGGCGTGGCAGAGCGCGGAGAACAGGTCGTCGCCGTCCGCGTCGCGCTTGGCCGCCAGGTTCTCGCCGAAATAGCGCTCCAGCGTCCGCCTGCCGCGCAAACCCGCGGCCCAGCGCCCGCCAGGCACCGGATAGCGCACGACGGCGGTGCCGGCGCGCACAGCGGCCACGAACGCGCGGTTGATGCGCTCGGCGTCGGCGGCGGAGCGCATGCCCATGAACACCTGCGTCGCGACGTCCAGCGTCAGCTGTTTGAACGCCCAGTACAGCTGCGGGCGGCCGGACGGCAGTGCCGCGACGCCCTCGCGCAGCGCCGGGCCCATCTGCGCGACGTAGCCGCGGAGCCGGTCGCGGGTGAAGGCCTCCTGCATGATCCGGCGGTGCAGGTGGTGCTCGCCGAAATCGAGCAGCATGAGGCCGCGTTCGAAGAAGCGCTCGATGAAGAACTTCCAGCCTTCCTGGGAGAAGGCCTTGTCCTTGTTGATGAGGGCGGCCTGGGTGGCTTCTGGGCCCGATAGCGTCACGATGCGTTGGCCGAAGACGCCCATCCACGACACCGGGCCGAACTGTTCGAAGCGGTGCAGGCTGAAGTCGAGGCCGAACCGCATCCCGTCGAGCGTGTGGCCGATCAGCGGCGGCCCGTCGTCGCCGAGCACCGGCTTCAGGCCGCTGCCCGCCGGGGGCGCCGCGAGTTCGCGGACCGGCCAGCGCGCGCCGAGCCAGCGTTCGTCGAACTTGCGCGGCAACGGGATCGCGGTCAGCGGCGGCATCCGGCCGCGCAGGTTCTCCGACAGCCGCGTGACACTGTCGCTTCCGGCTTGGGCGGCCTTGCCTAGGGTGCCGCCGACTGTGGGGATTCCCGTCTTTCCGGTCACGTCCGCCATGGCGACCACCTCCCGGTGAGGGTATCGGTCTCGTCCACGGTCCCCTGTTATTGACGTTGTGACAATACCTGTGGGGGCTGCCGTTCGGGTGATCCTCGGACCGGTGCCGGGCGACCTGGCCAGCCGCCCGGCACCTGGACGGTTCAGCGAGGTTCGGCGCGCAGTTCCCGGGCCGCGCCGACCAGATGCCGCAGCGCCGGCTCGACCTCGGCGTAACCGCGGGTCTTGAGACCGCAGTCCGGATTGATCCACAGCTGTTCCGCCGGGACCGCGCCGAGCGCCGTGCGCCCCAGGTCGGTCATCTCGGTCCGGTTCGGCACGCGCGGCGAGTGGATGTCACATTTCGGCCGTCTACTGCTCCGGCTAGGACTTCCTTGTCCCGCAGTGCTCCTTCCGCCGCGACGTTGCCCGCAAAGGATTCATCGGTTACCAGGTCGACGGCAATTGCTTCGCTGGGGGAGCGGGCCAGGACGCCCAGTGCTCGGCCGAGGCCGCCGAAGTATCCGGCTGCCAGGAGCTTCGGGCGGTGGTTTTTCTTGGCCAGCCAGTGGTAAGCGCGGGTGAGTGCGTTGAACTCCGGCGTGGTTCGGTCTGTCGCGAAGGCTGGTTCGTCCGACTGGACCCATTCGACGCCCTCGTCGGCCAGTTTGCCCAATAGTTCGGCGTATGCGGGCAGTAGTTCGTCCAGCGGTTCCAGCGGGGTGAAGCCTGGTTCGGTGGGCTTGGCCAGCAGTAGGAAGGTGACCGGTCCGAAGAGTACCGGGCGTGGCGTGATGCCTAGTGCTTGTGCTTCGCGGACTTCGTCGATCGGGGCGGTGCCGGTGAGTGCGAAGCGGGAGTTCGGGACCAGGTAGTGGTAGTTCGTGTCGAACCACTTCGTCATTTCGAGGGCGGGTGCGTCCGGGACTCCTCGTGCGGCGGTGTCCAGCACCTGGTCGTAGAGCGAGAAAGTGCTGGACGGGATTGAGCCGAGACCCTGGTCTCGCAGGGTTGTCCAGGTTTGCTCGCACAGTTGCCGTCCGGCGGTCAGAAGGTCTTCTTCGGTGGTTGTTCCTGACCAGTAGGACTCGAGTGCTCGTTTGAGTTCTCGGGCTGGGCCAATCCGCGGATAGCCGAGAATCGTGGTGTCCCGCGAGACCCGGACTCACGCACGCCGTCGGCGTGCGTGCCATTGGCAGGTATTCGGACTCGTGGGCGTACCGCTCGTGCCTGCCGGCTGTCGCTTCCCGGGCTGGACGCCCAGTGCTTTACCGCTCCCGCGGTGACAGCTTTCGTTCCCACATACCGCTGCGGGGCAGCCCCGGAATCGCACCGGGTTCCCTGTTGTCTCGCCAAGACGCGGCTGCGTCCTGGCGAACCAATGGCGTGGGTCAGCTTGCCGAATCAGGCCAGGAGGCGGGTGTCCCAGGGTCCGGGAGGGATCGTGCTGCTGCCGGAGCAGGAGGGAGCGTCGGAAGGTGCTCGTCGTCCGGCGGTGACATCGCACCCGGCGGGTGCGAGACGAACGGAGGAGCTGCACTGTGCTGTCTGGCGTCTGGCCGGCGTCGAGCATGGTGCGGCTGATGTTTTTGGCGCACTGTCCGTTAACGCCTGACCATTGCTCACTAGTGGGTCATATTTTCTGCTTATTTTTCAGTCGCTGCTCGAAATCGCTGCGCACGCAGGCGTATCCGTTGACTGGGTTGTCACCCGGTCGGCGGTTCCTTGCGTGCAACAGGAAGGACAAAGTGTGGAGTTGTTGGTGGCCAACCAACATTCGGGGGATGCAGGGGTTCTGTGCTTTCTGCTCTTGTGTAAGCGGAAGATCGCGTCCGGATCACCCGGTGAAAGTTCGTGACTTTCGCGAAGGAGGGGCGATGCGAATTCTTTCTCCTGTTCGATCATTTTCTGCGGTTTTAGTTGGCTGTCTTCATGTGGACAACCGAGATGCCGAGTTCGCCAACTGGGAGCAGTGGCTTCTCACCAACCTCAACAATCCGAAGCTGGACACCTGGGTTGAAGCAGGAATGACCGCGGGTACACTGTACAGTTCCCCGGGGCGAGAGAAAGGGTTTCTGTGGTACTGGGCAGATCAGCGGCCAAGGGTTCCGTACCGTGAGTTCTACATCAAGTCCGCGCACGAGCTCGCCAGCGAGAACGTAACCTTCAGCTGGGTTCCCGGCAGTCCCGATTGGGAGATTCGCCAGAATGGAGATCTTGTCGGTATTTCCGAAGACAACGGGGCATTCGGCGGCCAAGCGGACAACGGGCTCGAGGTAACGGTGCCGAGTGCTCGAGTTTTTGCCAACTCTTCAAGGTTTCAATACCAGGATACCGGCAACAATTGGCATCCCGCTCAAGCAGAACTGGTCAACGACCGACCAGATCTATTTCTTATGTACACAAACGGGCAAAACATAACGGGTGCCACGCGCAAGCCCTGCGTAGACAAGACGGAGAAGATGTCTGCCGAAAGCAACGTCACGCCGCCTACTTCCGCCGACCTGCTGGGTGTGGCGAAGAGGTTGGCTGCCGCGAATGGCGAGGGCAGCCCGGCCGGTATTCGATATGTGAAAACCGACCGCAATGCTCTCAAGCATATTGACGGAACGCAGCCCAAGGCCAACGATCCGGTGTACTTGATTCAAATGACCGGCAACTTCGTGGGGTACGCCGCCAAGGTCCCCCGGGGGAGCAATGCTCCCAGGGGAAACGTGCTCACCGTCACGGTAGATGCGAAATCCGGGCAAATGCTGGGCTGGTCGATCCTGGTGGAGCCGCACGACCTTGCGAAGTTTGGAGTGGTGTCGGCGCTGCAGTAGCGAAGGGCCCGGTCGCGATGCGATTGTTTGTCCGCTTGGAGCCCTGAATGCGGTCTGCCCGCATACGAACTCGGCCGCACCCTGGGCAGGGTGCGGCCGAGTTCCAGCAGGTGCCTCGGGGTGGGATCAGTCCCAGTCGAGTGCGCCGCCGGACTGGTATTCGATGACTCGGGTTTCGAAGAAGTTCTTTTCCTTCTTCAGGTCCATTGCTTCCGACATCCAGGGGAACGGGTTTTCGTTCTCGCCGTAGATCGGGGGGAGGCCGATCTGCTGCGCGCGGCGGTCGGTGATGAAGTGCATGTACTGTTCGCACAGGTCAGCCGACAGGCCGAGCATGCCGCGCGGCATGGTGTCGCGGGCGTACTTCACTTCCAGTTCGCACGCTTCCTGCAGCATTCCGCGCACCTCGGCCTGGAATTCCTCGGTCCACAGGTGCGGGTTCTCGATCTTGATCTGGTTGATGCAGTCGATGCCGAAGTTCAGGTGGATCGACTCGTCGCGCAGGATGTACTGGTACTGCTCGGCGATGCCGACCATTTTGTTCCGGCGGCCCAGCGACAGGATTTGCGCGAAACCGGTGTAGAACCACATTCCTTCGAAGATCACGTAGAACGCCACCAGGTCGCGCAGGAACGCCTGGTCGGCTTCCGGCGTGCCGGTTTCGAAGTCCGGGTTTTCCAGGTTCTGCGTGTACTTCAGCGCCCACGCGTCCTTGTCCGAAATGGACGGGACCTCGCGGTACATGTTGAACAGCTCGCCCTCGACCAGGCCGAGGCTTTCGCAGATGTACTGGAAGGTGTGCGTGTGCACGGCCTCCTCGAAGGCCTGGCGCAGCAGGTACTGGCGGCACTCCGGGTTGGTGATCTGCCGGTACACCGCGAGCACGATGTTGTTGGCCACCAAGGACTCCGCCGTGGCGAAGAAGCCCAGGTTGCGCTTGAGCATCTGCCGCTCGTCCTCGGTGAGGCCGTCCGGCGACTTCCACAAGGCGATGTCGGCCTGCATCGCGACCTCGGTCGGCATCCAGTGGTTGTTGCACGCCGCGAGGTACTTGTCCCACGCCCACCGGTACTTCATCGGCAGCAGCTGGTTCACGTCGGCGCGCGCGTTGATCATGCGCTTGTCGTCGACGTTGATCCGGGCTGCGCCGACCTCGATTTCGCCGAGGCCGGTCGCGTCCGTCGTTTCCACGTTCGTCATTCAGGTCACCTTGGCTTCGGGGGCCGTGAGTGGACGCTGTTCTCGCCGAACGAGACGCCGGACCTGCACGACCTCTACGGCAACGCGTTCGCGCAGCGCTACCGCGAGTACGAGGCGGCCGCCGCGCGCGGCGAGATCAAGGTGTTCCGCAAGGTCCGCGCGGTCGAGCTGTGGCGGCGGATGCTGACCATGCTGTTCGAGACCGGTCACCCGTGGATCACCTTCAAGGACCCGTGCAACCTGCGTTCGCCGCAGCAGCACGTCGGCGTCGTGCACTCGTCGAACCTGTGCACCGAGATCACGCTGAACACGACCACCGACGAGGTCGCGGTCTGCAACCTCGGCTCGGTGAACCTGCTCAAGCACGTCACCCCTGAAGGGCTCGACACCGAGCGGCTCGAGAAAACCGTGCGCACCGCGGTCCGCATGCTCGACAACGTGATCGACATCAACTTCTACACGATCCCGGAGGCGCGCC
>NZ_GG657746.1:2523080-2527710 GCF_000158875.1 Streptomyces sp. AA4
CCGGAACCGCGGCGGACGGCGACGGCGACGGGGCCGGGGAAGGCGCGGCGGCCGGGGCAGCGGCGGCCGGAGCGGCCGGAGCCGGGGTGGCGGAGACGGCGTTCAGCTTGCCGTCGGTGCCGCGCAGGGTGCTCTTCTCCACGTGCGTCGCGGACTGCGCCCGCAGGTAGTACGTGGTCTTGAGGCCCTTGTGCCAGGCGTACCGGTACAGCTCGTCGAGCTTGCGGCCGCTCGGCGCCGCGATGTACAGGTTCAGCGACTGCGCCTGGTCGATCCACTTCTGCCGCACCGAACCGGCGTCCACGATCCACTTCGACTCGATCTCGAAGGCGGTCGCGTACAGCGCCTTGAGGTCGTCCGGAACGCGGTCGATCTGGCCGAGGCTGCCGTCGAAGTACTTCAGGTCGCTGACCATGACCTCGTCCCACAGGCCGCGCGCCTTGAGGCTCTTGACCAGGTGCGGATTCACCACCGTGAAGTCGCCGGACATGTTCGACTTGACGTACAGGTTCTGGAACAGCGGCTCGATCGACTGGCCGACGCCGGAGATGTTGGAGATCGTCGCGGTCGGCGCGATCGCCATCACGTTCGAGTTGCGCATGCCGACGGTCTTGACGCGCTCGCGCAGTGGCGCCCAGTCCAGCGTCGTCGAGGTGTCGACGTCGAGGCCGTCGCCCTGGCGGGCGTCGATGAGCAGCTGCATCGAGTCGATCGGCAGGATTCCCTTGCTCCACAAGGAACCCTCGAACGTCTGGTATTGGCCGCGCTCCTCGGCGAGGTCGGTGGAGGCCGAGATCGCGTAGTAGGAGAGGTGCTCCATCGACACGTCGGCGAACTTCACCGCTTCTTCCGACGCGAACGGCACGCCCAGCTCGAACAGCGCGTCCTGGAAGCCCATGATGCCCAGGCCGACCGGACGGTGGCGCAGGTTGGAGCGGCGCGCCTCCGGGATCGTGTAGAAGTTGATGTCGATCACGTTGTCGAGCATGCGGACCGCGGTGCGCACGGTTTTCTCGAGCCGCTCGGTGTCGAGCCCTTCAGGGGTGACGTGCTTGAGCAGGTTCACCGAGCCGAGGTTGCAGACCGCGACCTCGTCGGTGGTCGTGTTCAGCGTGATCTCGGTGCACAGGTTCGACGAGTGCACGACGCCGACGTGCTGCTGCGGCGAACGCAGGTTGCACGGGTCCTTGAAGGTGATCCACGGGTGACCGGTCTCGAACAGCATGGTCAGCATCCGCCGCCACAGCTCGACCGCGCGGACCTTGCGGAACACCTTGATCTCGCCGCGCGCGGCGGCCGCCTCGTACTCGCGGTAGCGCTGCGCGAACGCGTTGCCGTAGAGGTCGTGCAGGTCCGGCGTCTCGTTCGGCGAGAACAGCGTCCACTCGGCGTTCGCTTCGACGCGGCGCAGGAACTCGTCCGGGACCCAGTTGGCGGTGTTCATGTCGTGCGTGCGCCGCCGGTCGTCGCCGGTGTTCTTGCGCAGGTCGAGGAATTCCTCGATGTCGACGTGCCAGGTCTCCAGGTACGCGCAGGCCGCGCCCTTGCGCTTGCCGCCCTGATTGACCGCGACCGCGGTGTCGTTGGCGATCTTCAGGAACGGCACGACGCCCTGGGACTGGCCGTTGGTGCCCTTGATGTGCGCGCCGAGGCCGCGGACCGGGGTCCAGTCGTTGCCGAGGCCGCCGGAGTACTTGGCCAGCAGCGCGTTGTTCTTGTACGCCTGGAAAATCGAGTCCAGGTCGTCGTCCACAGTGGTCAGGAAGCAGGACGACAGCTGCGCGCGGTTGGTGCCGCTGTTGAACAGCGTCGGGGTGGACGCCATGAAGTGGAACGTCGACAGCAGCTCGTAGAACTCGATGGCGCGCGCTTCGCGGTTGTCCTCGCGGATCGCCAGGCCCATCGCGACGCGCATGAAGAACGCCTGCGGCAGCTCGAACCGCACGCCGTTGTGGTGCTGGAAGTACCGGTCGTACAGGGTCTGCAGGCCGAGGAAGCCGAAGTCGAGGTCGCGCTCGGGGCGGATCGCGGCGGTGATCTTGTCCAGGTCGAACGTGGTCAGCTCGGCGTCGACCAGTTCGAGTTCGACGGCGCGGCGCAGGTACGCGCGGAAGTACGGCGCGTACTCGGAGGTCATCTCGTCCTGGCTGGCCTGGCGCGGGGCGCCGGCGAGGTAGCTCAGCGCCTCGCCGCGCAGCTTGTCCAGCAGCAGCCGGGCGGAAACGAACGAGTAGTTCGGCTCCTGCTCGACGAGCACGCGCGCGGCCATGATCTGCGCGAGCGCCAGTTCGTCGGCGGTGATGCCGTCGTAGAGGTTGCGCTTGGCCTCGGCCAGCACCGGCTCGGCGGACACGTCCTCGAGCCCGGCGACGGCCTCGCCGACGACGTGCGAAACGCGCGCCCAGTCGAGCGGGCGCAGCGTCCCGTCGGCGCCCTTGACGCTCAGCGCGACCTCGGCGTGCGCCGGCGCGGCGGCCTCGCGGGCCTTCGCGCGCTCGTCGCGGTAAAGCACGTAGGCGCGGGCGACCTTGTGGTGCCCGCCGCGCATCAGGGCGAGTTCGACCTGGTCCTGGATCTGCTCGATGTGCAGCGCGGTCTCCGGGCCGGTGTGGCGCAGCAGCGCCGCCTCGACCTGCTCGGTCAGCTCCGCGACCACGTGGTGCACCCGCGAGGACGCGGCGGCGTCGCCGCCCTCGACCGCGAGGAAGGCCTTGGTCAGCGCCACCGAGATCTTGCCCGCGTCGAAGGGCGAGACGCTTCCGTCCCGCCGGATGACGCGGACCGCGCTCGGGGCCCCCTCCGCCGCCGACGGCGGCCGCTGACCGGTTTCCACTGACATGCGCGTCTCCAACAGTTCCTCGAAATGGGCGCGTTCGAGCGGCACACGGCCGGTCAAGGCCATGCGCTGCGGTTTCGGCGAAACAGCCCGGCCGCCCTCTTCAAGCGGTCTCCCCGTCGCTGGGGGCTGCCGGTTCCCAGAGACTACATGTTGGGGTGGAGGCGCGCACGGGCCCCAAGGTATGGCGTGTCGGTCTCACTCAGGCGGGTTACCCGATCACCGAGGGCAAGATCCGAAACGGAGCCTCGTCGCGCCCAGCGCCATGCTGGCCACGGGCCGTTTCCCGGCCAGGAAGCCCAGCGGCCCGGCGGGGTTGACCGACCAGTCGGCGGCCGCCGCGCGGGGCTTCGAACGCCACTCGACCGGGGTACGCAGCGGGCGGCCGCCGCGGTCCTGAGCGATCTCGAAGCGTACCGGGAGCGTGATCGGGAGCCCGACGCGCGGGGTGAAGGCGGCGGTGGCGATCCAGTCGTCGGAGGTCGCCGCGGTGAAGGTGCGCCCGCCGGTGAAGGTGAAGGCCGCGAGTTCCTTCGGAATGCCCCACAGCTCGCGCCCGCCCGCGCGCGAGATCTCGCTGTCGACCCAGATGTCGGTGATCGACGCGGCGAGCCCGCGGCCGCGCACGGCGACGCAGGAGAGGAGTTCGTGGTAGCTCAGCTGACCGGACGGCAGGTAGTCGATCCAGGCGGTGAAGAGGGCGGCCTGGTGGTTGAGGAGCAGCGGTTCGGCGCCGGCCGGCAAGGCGGGCAGTTCGTCGGCGGGGACGCGCCACATCGAGAGGCACGCGTCGGCGGCGAGGTGCCACGGTTCGGGCGGGTACTCG
The DNA here is from genome assembly GCF_000158875.1 of Streptomyces sp. AA4. NCBI lineage: Bacteria > Bacillati > Actinomycetota > Actinomycetes > Kitasatosporales > Streptomycetaceae > Streptomyces > Streptomyces sp. AA4. Next base: position 2,526,743 of record NZ_GG657746.1, read on the forward strand.
GTCATTCGCTGATCCAGGGCAGGTACGGCGGCAGATCGCGGTCTACGCGCAACGGGAACTCGGGCGGGCGTTTCTGGAAGAAGGATGCGATGCCCTCGACGGCGTCGGGGTTCGAGCTCAGCTGGGAGATGAGCTTCGAGTCCACCTGGTGGACGTCGAAGGGCGACGGGGCCGAGGCCATCCGGTAGAGCAGCTGCCGGGTGACCGCGACCGCGACGGGTGCGGTGGTTTCGGCGATCTCCTTCGCCTTGGCTTGCGCCTGCGCGAGGACGTCGCCGGGGTCGTGGATCTGGTGGACGAGGCCGGACCGCAGTGCTTCATCCGGGCCGAAGAGCCGTCCGCTGACCATCCAGTCGACGGCCGCGCCCATCCCGACGAGCCGGGGGAGGAACCACGCGGACGCGCCTTCGGGGTAGATCCCGCGGCGGGTGAAGACGAAGCCGAACTTGGAGTCGGTGGAGGCGAAGCGGTAGTCGCAGGAGAGGGTGATAGTGATTCCTGCTCCTACGGATGCCCCGCGCAGTGCGGCGATGACCGGTTTGTTCATGGTGAAGATTCGCTTCGACACGCGGCCGGCGGGTTCCTGCCAGTCGTCCGGCGGGCGGTCGCCGAAGTCGAAGCCGCCGGAGGACAGGTCGGCTCCGACGGAGAAGTCCTTGCCGGTGGTGCCGAGTACGACTGCGCGGACGTCCTCGTCCCGGTCGGCCCGGTCGAGCGCGTGGGCGAGTTCGTCGGCCATCCGGATCGTGTAGCCGTTGCGGGCTTCGGGCCGGTCGAGCCGGACGGTCGCGACCTTGGCGGCGACCTCGTAGGCGATCTCCGCGTAGGAGTCCATGGGGAGGACGGTAGGGGGCTTGTTTTCGTAGTGTCAATAGAGGGGCGGGCGGCTCGTCGCCTGGCGGCGACATTGCGCCGCCTTGGTTGCGTGGGGCACCCCGATTTTTCATTGTGCTGACGGTTCGGGGGTG
>NZ_GG657746.1:2527883-2599762 GCF_000158875.1 Streptomyces sp. AA4
TCGGTGCGTCTGGCGCACCGAACGCCACATTCGGGCGCGCCGGAGGCGGTGACCTGCTGTCCGTGAGGGGAACCCTGCGGGACTCAAAGTCCGTCAGGGTTCCCCTCACGGACTTGCTCGGACAAGGTGCCGGGTGCAAAACAATCAGGCGCGCTTGATTTTTCCGGGGCCAGGGTCCACGCTGGGTCCGCACGAGGTGGTGCGGCGGACGCAGGGAGGCGCAGGAATGGCTGATCTCGCGGGGATCCTCCGGGATCTCGCGGCCGAATCGCAGGCGGTCGACGACCTGGTCGCCGGGTTGCCCGCCGAGGGGTGGGCGCGGCCGACGCCGGCGCCCGGCTGGAGCATCGCGCATCAGATCGCGCATCTGGCGTGGACCGACGGCAAATCGCTGATCTCCGCGAGCCGGCCGGAGGACTGGCAGTCCGAGGTCGAGAACCTGTTGAGCATCGGCGAAAACTACGTCGACCAGGGTGCCGAAGACGGGGCTAAGCTGCCGCCGGACGAGTTGCTGGCGCAGTGGCGCGCCGGTCGGGCCGCGCTGGCCGAGGCGCTCGCCGCGGTGCCGGACGGGCAGAAGCTGCCGTGGTACGGCCCGCCGATGAGTGCGGCTTCGATGGCGACCGCGCGGATGATGGAGACCTGGGCGCACGGGCAGGACATCGCCGACGCGCTCGGCGTGAAACGCGAGCCCACCGAACGGCTGCGGCACATCGCCCGGTTCGGCACGCGCACGCGCGATTTCGCGTACAAACTTCACTCGCTCGCGCCGCCGACGGAGGAATTCCGCGTCGAGCTGACCGCGCCGGACGGCAGCACGTGGGCGTTCGGACCGCAGGACGCGGAGCAGCGGCTGACCGGCAGCGCGCTCGACTTCTGCCTGGTCGTGACGCAGCGGCGGCATCCGGCGGACACTGATCTCGTCGCGACGGGCGCGGACGTCGAGGAATGGCTGGGCATCGCGCAGGCGTTCGCCGGACCGCCCGGGGCGGGGCGCGAGCCGGGGCAGTTCGCGTGAGCGCGCCGCTGCGCGTGGGGAACGCGTCCGGGTTTTACGGCGACCGGTTCTCCGCCGTGCGGGAAATGCTGACCGGCGGCCCGCTCGACGTCCTGACCGGCGACTATCTCGCCGAGCTGACCATGCTCATCCTCGGCCGCGACCGGATGAAGGACCCGGCCCGCGGCTACGCCAAGACGTTCCTCCGGCAGATGGAGGAGAACCTCGGACTGGCGAAGGACAAGGGCGTCCGGATCGTCGCGAACGCGGGCGGGCTCAACCCGGCCGGGCTCGCCGACGCGTTGCGGGAACTGGCCGCGAAACTTGGTATCGAGGTCCGCGTCGCGCACGTCGAAGGCGACGACCTGATCGCGCGCGCGGACGAGTTCGGCTTCGAGAAACCGTTGACTGCCAACGCTTATCTCGGTGCGTGGGGCATCGCGGAATGTCTGAAGGCCGGTGCGGACGTGGTGGTGACCGGACGGGTCACGGACGCGTCGGTGATCGTCGGACCGGCGGCGGCGCACTTCGGCTGGGCTCGCGACGACTACGACGCGCTCGCCGGGGCGGTCGCGGCGGGGCACGTCATCGAATGCGGCGCACAGGCGACCGGCGGCAACTACTCGTTCTTCCGGGAACAGCCGATCGGCGTGCCGGGATTCCCTCTCGCGGAGATCCACGCCGATGGCTCCAGCGTCATCACGAAGCATCCCGGCACCGGTGGCGTGGTGAACGTAGGCACCGTGACGGCGCAGGTGCTGTACGAGATTACCGGTGCGCGGTATGCGAATCCCGATGTGACGGCACGGTTCGACACTCTGTCGCTTTCGGACGACGGGCCGGACCGGGTGCGGATCAGCGGGGTGCGCGGGGAAGCGCCGCCGCCGACGTTGAAGGTGTGCCTCAACCGGCTCGGCGGTTTCCGGAACGAGACGACGTTCGTCCTTACCGGACTGGACATCGAGGAAAAAGCCGCGCTGGTAAGGGAACAGCTGGAAGGAGCGCTGGCCAAGCGCCCGCCGGCCGAGGTCCGGTGGACGCTCGCACGCACCGATCACGCGGACGCCGACACCGAGGAACGCGCCAGTGCGCTGCTGCACGTCGCGGTGAAGGACAACGATCCGAAGATCGCCGGACGCGCGTTCAGCGGAGCGGCGATCGAGCTGGCGCTCGCGAGCTACCCGGGATTCCACGTCACCGCACCGCCTTCGGACGCTTCGCCGTTCGGGGTCTATTCGGCGGCCTTTGTGGACGCTGCCGCGGTGCCGCACGTCGCGGTCCTGCCGGATGGGTCCAAGGTGGACATCGCGCCCGCCTCCGCGACGCTCGATCTGTCCGAAGTGGACGAACCAGAGTTGCCGGAACCGTTGCGGGCGGACAAGGTGCGGCGCGTGCCGCTCGGTCTCGTGGCCGGGGCCCGCAGCGGGGACAAGGGCGGCAACGCGAACCTCGGCGTGTGGGTGCGGTCCGAGGAAGCCTGGCGCTGGCTCGTGCACCGGCTGACTGTCGGGGAATTCCGCCGTCTGCTGCCGGAAACCGAAGGACTGCCGGTCACCCGGCACCTGCTGCCGAACCTGTGGGCGATGAACTTCGTGGTCGAGGGCATTCTCGGTGACGGCGTCGCTTCGCAGGCCCGATTCGATCCGCAAGCGAAGGCGCTCGGCGAATGGCTGCGGGCGCGCGAACTCGACGTCCCGGAGGCGCTGCTGTGACCGTGGATCCGTTCCGCACGCCGGAACGCACCGAACTGCGCGCGACGGTGCGCCGGTTCGTGGAGAAGGACGTGCTGCCGCACCTGGACGACTGGGAGCGGGCCGGGGAGCTGCCGCGCGACCTGCATCGCAAGGCCGGACAGCTGGGCCTGCTCGGGGTCGCGTTCCCCGAATCCGCGGGCGGCGGCGACGGCAATTACCTCGACGCGCTCGTGGTCGCCGAGGAAATGCACTACGCGGGCGGGTCCGGCGGGCTGTTCGCGTCGCTGTTCACCTGCGGGATCGCGGTGCCGCACATCGTCGAGGCCGGCGATCCGGTGCAGATCGAACGCTGGGTGCGGCCGACGCTGGAAGGCGAGAAGATCGGCTCGCTCGCGGTCACGGAACCAGACGGCGGCTCCGACGTCGCCGGGATTCGCACAACGGCGGTGCGCGAGGGCGACGAGTATGTGCTCAACGGGGCCAAGACGTTCATCACCTCCGGCTGCCGCGCGGACTTCGTGACCACTGTGGTCCGAACTGGCGAAGCTGGTGCGCACGGTCTTTCGCTGATCGTGGTCGAGCGCGGAACGCCCGGGTTCACCGTGTCGCGCAAGCTGGAGAAGATGGGCTGGGCGGCTTCGGACACCGCGGAACTGTCTTATGTAGACGTTCGAGTGCCGGCGGAGAACTTGGTCGGCGCGGAGAACAGCGGGTTCGCGCAAGTGGCGACGCAGTTCGTCACCGAGCGGCTTTCGCTGGCGGTGCAGGCGTATGCGCACGCGCAGCGGGCATTGGATTTGACGCTGGACTGGTGCCGGATGCGCGAGACGTTCGGACGTCCGCTGATCTCGCGGCAGCTGGTGCAGCACAAGCTCACCGAGATGGCCGGCAAGGTCGACGTCGCGCGGACGTATGCCCGGCAGGTCGCGCTCCGGCACGTGTCCGGCGAAGAAGTGATCGCCGAGGCGTGCTTCGCAAAGAACACCGCGGTGCAGACCGCCGAATGGGTCGTGAACGAGGCGGTGCAGCTGCACGGCGGGCTCGGCTACATGCGCGAGTCCGAAGTGGAACGGCACTACCGCGACGTCCGCATTCTCGGCATCGGCGGCGGCACCACCGAAATCCTCACCGGACTGGCCGCGAAGCGATTGGGATACACCGCATGACCACTCTCAGGTCCACAGTGGACACCCGGGCCGACGAGTTCGCCGCGAACCGCGAGGCGATGCTGGAGAAGCTCGCGGAGATCGACGCCGAACAGGCCAAAGCGGTCGCCGGCGGCGGCGAGAAGTACGTCGAACGCCACCGCAAGCGCGGAAAACTGCTGGCGCGCGAGCGGATCGAATTGCTCCTGGACGAGGATTCGCCGTTCCTCGAGCTGTCACCGCTGGCCGCGTGGGGTTCGGACTACCGGGTCGGCGCGAGCGTGATCACCGGGATCGGCGTCGTGGAAGGCGTCGAATGCCTGATCTCGGCCAGCGACCCGACGGTCAAGGGCGGCGCGAGCAACCCGTGGACGACGAAGAAATCGTTCCGGGCGGCGGACATCGCGGCGCAGAACCGGCTTCCGGTGATCAACCTGGTGGAGTCCGGCGGCGCGGACCTTCCGACGCAGAAGGAAATCTTCATTCCCGGCGGCCGGATTTTCCGCGACCTGACGCGGTCGTCGGCGGCGAAGATCCCGACCGTCGCGCTGGTGTTCGGCAACTCCACGGCGGGCGGCGCGTATCTGCCCGGCATGTCCGATTACGTGGTGATGGTGAAGGAACGCGCGAAGGTGTTCCTCGGCGGACCGCCGCTGGTCAAAATGGCGACCGGCGAGGAGTCCGACGACGAATCGCTCGGCGGCGCGGAAATGCACGCCCGGACGTCCGGGCTAGCCGATTACCTCGCGGTCGACGAGGAGGACGCGATCCGGCTCGGCCGCGGCATCATCAAGCGGCTCAACTGGACCAAACAAGGCCCGTCGCCCAAGCCGGACTACGCCGAGCCGTTGTTCGACGCCGAGGACCTGCTCGGCATCGTGCCGACCGACCTCAAGATCCCGTTCGACCCGCGCGAGGTGATCGCGCGCGTGGTGGACGGTTCGGACTTCGACGAGTTCAAGCCGCTGTACGGGCCGAGCCTGGTCACCGGATGGGCGAGCATCCACGGCTACCCGGTGGGGATCCTGGCCAACGCGCAGGGCGTGCTGTTCGGCGAGGAATCGCAGAAGGCCGCGCAGTTCATCCAGCTGGCCAACCAGATCGACACGCCGCTGGTGTTCCTGCACAACACGACCGGCTACATGGTCGGCAAGGAATACGAGCAGAGCGGCATCATCAAGCACGGTGCGTTGATGATCAACGCGGTGTCGAACTCGAAGGTGCCGCACCTGTCCGTCCTCATGGGAGCGTCCTACGGGGCCGGGCATTACGGGATGTGCGGCCGGGCCTACGATCCGCGGTTCCTGTTCGCCTGGCCGAGCGCGAAATCGGCGGTGATGGGACCGGCGCAGCTGGCCGGCGTGCTGTCCATCGTGGCCCGTGCAGCGGCGGCGAGCCGAGGCCAGGAGTACAGCGAGGAAAACGACGCCGCGATGCGCGCCATGGTGGAAAACCAGATCGAGGCGGAATCGATGCCGATGTTCCTCTCCGGCATGCTTTACGACGACGGCATCATCGACCCGCGCGACACCCGCACGGTGCTCGGGATGAGCCTGTCGGCGATCCACAACGGACCAGTGAAGGGCGTCGAAGGCGGCTTCGGCGTCTTCCGGATGTGAGGGCCATGATCCAGAATCTGCTGGTCGCCAACCGGGGCGAAATCGCCCGCCGCGTGTTCCGCAGCTGCCGGGACGCCGGAATCGGCACGGTCGCGGTGTTTTCCGACGCGGACGCCGACGCGCCGCACGCGCGCGAAGCCGACGTCGCCGTCCGGCTGCCGGGCAACGCGCCGGGCGAGACGTATCTGCGCGGCGAGCTGATCGTCAAAGCCGCGGCCGACGCCGGAGCCGACGCGATCCATCCCGGGTACGGCTTCCTGTCCGAGAACGCCGGTTTCGCCCGTGCGGTGCTCGACGCCGGACTGACCTGGATCGGCCCGCCAGCCGCGGCGATCGAGACCATGGGCTCCAAAGTGGAGTCGAAACGGCTGATGGCCGCCGCCGGGGTTCCGGTGCTGTCCGAATTGGACCCGGCGTCGGTGACCTCGGATGACCTTCCGTTGCTGGTCAAGGCTTCCGCTGGCGGTGGCGGGCGCGGAATGCGCGTGGTCCGTTCGCTCGACGAGCTCGCCGAAGCCGTGGAGAGCGCCCGCGCGGAAGCGGGATCGGCGTTCGGCGACCCGACGGTGTTCTGCGAGCGGTACCTCGAAACCGGACGGCACATCGAGGTCCAGGTGCTCGCCGATTCGCACGGCACGGTCTGGGCGGTCGGGGAGCGGGAGTGCTCCATCCAGCGCCGGCACCAGAAGGTGGTCGAGGAAGCGCCATCGCCCTTCGTGGACGATGCCATGCGGGCCGAATTGTTCGATGCCGCGCGCAAAGCCGCGCAGGCGATCGACTACGTCGGCGCGGGAACCGTCGAATTCCTGGCCGGTCCGGACGGCCGGTTCTACTTCCTGGAGATGAACACGCGGCTGCAGGTCGAGCATCCGGTGACCGAGAATGTCACTGGGCTGGATCTGGTCGCGCTGCAGCTTTCGGTGGCAGAGGGCGCTCGGTTGCCTGCCGAACCGCCTGCGGCCCAGGGGCATTCGATCGAAGTACGCCTGTACGCCGAAGACCCGTCGGCGGGATGGCAGCCGCAGAGCGGTACGTTGCACACCTTCGAAGTGTCCGGAGTGGACCGCGAATTCACCCACGGCGCCGGGCTAAGGCTGGATTCCGGTGTGGAATCCGGTTCGGTGATCGGTGTTCATTACGACCCGATGCTGGCGAAAGTCATCACGTGGGCGCCCACGCGGGCGGAAGCCGCGCGTCGACTCGCCGGTGCGTTGGCCGGCGCGAAGATCCACGGCGTGGTGACGAACCGCGACCTGCTGGTCCGGATCCTGCGCCACGAAGCTTTCCTCGCCGGGGAAACGGATACCGCGTTTTTCGACCGGCACGGACTCGACACTTTGGCCGCTCCGCTGGCCACTGTGGACACCGAACGCTGGTCCGCCTTGGCGGCCGCGCTCGCCGATGCCGCCGGGAACCGGGCTTCCGCGACCACTCTGGGACGACTGCCCAGCGGCTGGCGCAACGTCCGCTCCGCCGGTCAGCGCAAGGTGTTTGCCAAGGGAGACAACCGTTACGAGGTCGTCTACTCGCTGACCCGGGACGGTCTGCGTGCCGAAGGCTACGACGATGTCGCCTTGGTCGCCGCGGCACCGGACAAGGTGGTCCTCGACATCGCCGGGGTCCGCCGGACCTTCGCGGTCGCCCGGCACGGTTCGGTGTCCTATGTGGACTCGCCGCTGGGTGCGGTGGCGCTGGCCGCCGAACCGCGATTCGCGGACCCCGATTCGGCGCTGGCCGCGGGTTCGCTGCTCGCGCCGATGCCGGGCACGGTCGTGCGGCTCGCGGTGTCCGCGGGGGACAGTGTGCGGGCGGGCGATCCGTTGCTGTGGCTGGAAGCGATGAAGATGGAACACCGGATCTCGGCCCCGGCGGACGGCGTGGTCGCCGAACTGCCGGTCGAGGTCGGGCAACAGGTCGAGGTAGGCGCGGTGCTGGCTGTGGTGGGAGAGACCGAATGAACGCGATGAACTTCGTCGAGCCCGAGGAGCGGGTGGCGCTGCGCAAGGCCGCGGCCGACTTGGCGGGCAAGTACGGGCACGAGTATCACGCGAAGAAGGCTCGCGCGGGCGAGAAGACCGACGAGCTGTGGAACGAAGCCGGACGGCTCGGCTACCTGGGCGTGAACCTGCCGGAGGAGTACGGCGGCGGGGGAGCCGGGATCGCGGATCTCGCCGCGGTGCTGGAGGAATTCGCGGCCGCGGGCTCGCCGCTGCTGCTGATGGTGGTGTCGCCGGCGATCGTCGGCACGGTGCTGTCGCGCTTCGGCACGCCGGACCAGAAGAAGCAGTGGCTGCCCGGAATGTCCGACGGCAGCAAGAAAATCGTCTTCGCGATCACCGAGCCGGACGCCGGGTCCAACTCGCACCGCATCACGACGACCGCGCGCCGGGACGGCGGCGACTGGGTGCTGTCCGGGCGCAAGGTGTTCATCTCGGGCGTCGACGAGGCGGACGCGGTGCTCGTCGTCGGCCGCACCGAGGACGCGAAGACCGGCCGCTTGAAGCCGGTGCTGTTCGTGGTGCCGACGGACGCGCCCGGGTTCGAGTATTCGAAGATCGACATGGACATCGTCGCGCCGGAAAACCAGTTCTCCCTGTTCCTGGACGACGTGCGGCTGCCCGCGGAAGCCCTGGTCGGCGAGGAGGACGCGGCGATCGCGCAGCTGTTCGCGGGCCTGAACCCGGAGCGGATCATGGGCGCGTCGCTTTCGCTGGGCACCGCCCGGTACGCGCTGGACAAGGCCGTGGGGTACGCCAACGAACGCCAGGTGTGGGGTGCGCCGATCGGTTCGCACCAGGGGCTCGCGCATCCGCTCGCGCAGGTGAAAATCGAGTTCGAGCTGGCGAAACTGATGACGCAGAAGGCCGCCACGCTCTACGACGCGGGCGACGATTTCGCCTCCGGGGAATCCGCGAACATGGCGAAATACGCGGCGGCGGAAGTCGCGATCCGCGCGGTGGACCAGGCGGTGCAAACCCACGGCGGGAACGGCCTGGCGACCGAATACGGCCTGGGAAGCCTGGTGACGACCGTGCGGTTGGGCCGGATCGCGCCGGTGAGCCGCGAGATGGTGCTGAATTTCGTGGGGCAGCACAGCCTTGGGCTGCCGAAGTCGTACTGAGCAGTGGTGACGTCATGAGGAGCGTCCGACGCGGGCCGGGCCTGAGGTCCGTGAGGGGAACCCTGAGGGAATCAGAGTCCCTGAGGGTTCCCCTCACGGACTTGTGCGGGAGCGGACCGGCCGGGCGAGGTGGTGCCTGATGCTCCGCGAACCGCAGCAAGAACGCAGCCGCACTACTCGGCGGCGGTTGATCGAGGCCGCCATGGACTGCATTGGGGAGCGGGGCTGGCACGGGGTCACCGTCGCGGTCATCGCGGAGCGGGCCGGAGTTTCCCGGGGCGCGGCGCAGCACCACTTCCCGACCAGGGAATCGCTGGTCGCCGCGGCCGTCGAGTTGCTCGGCGAGGCTCAGCTGGACGAACTGCGCACCCGGGCGGCCGGGTCGCCGGGCGGGGCGTCGCGGATCGAGTGGGTCGTCGAGATGTTGCTGACCCTCTACACCGGGCCGATGTTCCGCGCCGCGCTGCAGTTGTGGGCGGTCGCGTCGACGGACGAGCAGTTGCGCGACGTCCTCGTGCCGCTGGAGGCGCGGGTCGGGCGGGAGGCGCATCGGGTCGCGGTCGAGCTGCTCGGCGTCGACGAGACTCGGCCGGGCGTGCGCGAACTGGTCCAGGCCACGCTCGACCTCGGGCGCGGGCTCGGCCTCGCCAACCTGCTCACCGACGACACCCGCCGCCGCGAACAGATCGTGCGCGAGTGGGCTCGGACGCTCGAGTCTCGCCTGGCGGGAACCGAACAGGTCTAGGCATCGTCACATTCCCGAACAGCTACAGTGTGGCTGTTAACACAGTTGGCTCAATCGGCGATAACGTTGAGTAAGTAGCCCACGAGGAAGAAGGCGATCCCGGTGTCCGGTGCAGAAGGGGTGACCGTCGAGCTGACCCATCGCGCGATGGCCATGCTCAAGGCGGTCGCGCAACAGCGCGCGGAGATGTCCACCAGCTGCGAGCCCGACCTTTTCGTCGACGGTTTCGCGTGCTGCGACCAGATGACCGCGCACGCGCTCGCCAAGGGCGGCTACCTTCGTCCGGGCAAGGGTGTCACCGCCGCGGGCCGCGTCCCCGCCGAGCTGACCGAGGCCGGCGAAGCGGCGCTGTCGGTTACCGCCGCTGCCTGATCTTCACTCGTTTGGCCGTATCCGCGCACGCTGTGTGACGGACGGTCGAACGGGGACCTCCCGGGCGGGAAGGTCCCCGTCGCCCCGCTTCGCCCGGCTGGACTGCCACCAGGGCGAGGCGGTGGTTCAGTCCACCGGTGGCTGACGGCACGGCGGCCGGTCGCCCAGCCGGACCGCCCCCAACGCGGTCCGGGCCGACCGAACGGGTGCCACCTGGTTTGGACCAGGTGAGCGTGCCCAGGCGGGTTCAGCCCGATCGATCCGCTCACCTCGGCCGAACTGCGGCCCGTCTTGCTCTGACCAGCCGAACTGCCGTCGATTCGGCCCGCCGTGACCGTTGTGGTCGGAGCAGCCGAACCGCCGTCAGCTCGGCATAGGCGAGCTGTACCGCTGTCGGCTCGGCTCGCTGCGACCGTTGCGGCCGGGTCAGGGGAGCGCTGCCAGTCCACTCCGGAGCACCGCGGTCAGCCTCGTGCGGATCGGCACCCGGCCTGAAGCAGCCGAACCGCCGCCCCGGACCGTGGTCAGCCGTTGTACCCGGCCACCACCTTCGTGAACGCGTAGTTCTCCTGGTCGATCCCGCTGCACCCGCTGCAGTCCCGGTTCGTCGCCCAGAACGTCACCCGGCCCAGGTGATGCTCGGCGGCCCAGTCCCGGATCGCGGTGAAGTCCGCTACCGACACGACTTCGCCCGCTCGGTCGGTCTTGCCGTTCATCGACGACAGGCCCGCTCGGTGATAAGCCGTGGCGTCGTCCCAGCCGAAGGTCGACTTCAGTTCCCCGACCAGCCCGTCGACCGCGGATTTCGTCATCGCGACCATGTCGCCGCCGTCGGAGAAGTCGAACGGCATCAGCGACCACACGTCGACGTCCGCGCCCAGTGCCTTCGCCTGCGAGATCAGCCGCTTGCCCCAGTCGTTCGGGCCCTGCGGCGTGGTGCCCATCGTGATCACGACCCGCAGGTTCGGGTTCCTGTCCTTGACGATCTTGACCGCGCCGAGGATCCGGTCCTGCACGGCCGCGTTCTCGAACTCGTCGGTGTTTTCGATGTCGAGGTCGATCGCTTGCAAGCTGTAGGCGTCGATCACCTGCTGGTACGCGCCCGCCAATTCGTCCGGCGACCCGCAGTTCGGGCCCAGTTTGTTGCCCGACCAGCCGCCGAAGGACGGGATCACGTCGCCGCCCGCGGAGCGGATCTTCTGGATCATCGCGGCATCGGTGCCGTCGAGCGGGCGATTGCCGTCCCACGCCGGGGTGCAGCCGCCGCCGGAAAGCATGAACGCGAGGGTGAACGCGCTGACGCCGGTCGCGTCCATCGCGGCGGACGGATCGCTCTGGCCGCCCCACTGGTACAGGTACGGCGCCGCGAGGACCGGGTCTCCCGCGGCTGAGGCGGTGCCGGTCGCGGCGGACAGCGCGGCACCGGCGGCGAGTGCCAGTACGCCGAGCCGTCCGGCGAGTGCCCGGCGGGAATTGCTGCGGCGCAAGGATTTCATGGGTCCTCCAACGGGGGAAGCGCGCCCGGCGGCACGCGTCATCGGAGCACCTGGCGAAGCCGGACGTGGCGGCGGCGCCCCGGCAGGCACTCGGGGGAGTGTGTGCGCAGTCACAATGGACTAGACCATTGAGAAGTGTCAAGACGCGGGCGAGGGTGGGAAAAAACCTCACTGCTGGCAGGAGGTCCGGGTGCCGGTGAGCGGGACGATCGGGAAGCCGGGCGGGGACGGAAGGGCAACCGAAGCCGCTCGGCGAGCGCGGTCGCCCCGCTGTGCGACGCTGGGAGGAGAAGCGAGAGCGAACTGGGAGCGTCATGACCGAACCGGTCCGGATCAGCGGTGCCGACGTCGCCCTGGAGCAGCAGGCCGTCCGGTACGAGCTGGCGATCCTGTCGTTCCGGCTGCTCGACGGGCCGAAAGCCGCCGAGGGCGTGCTGCCGTGGGTCGAGGGGCACGGCGAGCTGCTCGGCTGCTGGCAGACGGAGAACGGCCCGCTCGGCAGGCTGCTCGTGCTGCGCGGATTCGAGAACCAGCAAGCTCTGGACGAGGAGCGGTTGCGCGCCCGGCACAGCCGCGAACCGTTCGGCGGCGGCTGCCTGACCGACCTGTCGCTGCAGAGTTTCGCGCCGTTCCCGTTCGTCCCGCCGGTGCGGCCGGGGAAGTACGGCTCGGTCTACGAAATCCGCGACTACCGCCTCCGGCCCGGCGGCCTGACCGCGACGATCGACGGCTGGCGCGAAGCGCTGCCCGCGCGGCACCTGGTCGATCCGCTGACCGTGGTGATGTACGCGCTCGACGGCCCGGACCGGATCATCCAGATCTGGCCGTTCGCCAGCCTGGACGAACGGCTCGCGATCCGCCGCGACCTCTACGCGAAGGGCATGTGGCCGCCGCCGGGCGCGCCGGAGGAGATCCTCGACGCGGACTCGATCATCGCCCTGCCGACGGAGTTTTCGCCGCTGGCCTGAGTCACGTCGGTTCGCCGATGTCCTCGAACCACAGCGCGGGCTCCCGCTCGATGAACTCGGTCATCAGTGCGACGCACGCCGGGTCGTCGAGGAGGTCGATCCGGACGCCGTGGTCGGCCAGCCAGCCGTGGCCGCCGGTGAACGTCCGCGATTCGCCGATCACCACGTGCGGGATGCCGAACTGCCGGACCAGGCCGCTGCAATACCAGCACGGCGACAGCGTGGTGACCATGATCGTGTCGCGGTAGTGCGGGCGGCGGCCGGCGGCGCGGAACGCGGCGGTTTCGGCGTGCAGGGACGGGTCGCCGTCCTGGACGCGCCGGTTGTGGCCGCGGCCGAGCAGCTTCCCGTCCCGGTCGAACAGGGCCGCGCCGATCGGCACGCCGCCCTCGGCTTTTCCGGCTTCCGCCTCTTCGCGGGCGACAGCGAGCAGGTCGTCGAGCATGCGTCACTTTCGCACGGCGCGGCGAGGTCCGGCCGATCGAGGACTGAAGCTGTCCGCGAAGCGTGGCAGAGTGCTCGGCATGTACGGAACCTCCGAGCGCCTGTTGCGCCTGCTCTCGCTGCTGCAGGCGCGCCGCGACTGGCCTGGTCCGGACCTCGCGGGCCGGTTGGGCGTCGACGTCCGGACGATCCGCCGCGACGTCGAACGGCTGCGGCAGCTCGGTTACCCGGTGCACGCGACACCGGGGGTCGCGGGCGGGTACCGGCTGGGCTCCGGTGCGGCGCTGCCGCCGTTGCTGCTGGACGACGACGAGGCGGTCGCGGTGGCGGTCGGCCTCCGCACGGCGGCCAACGGCACCGTGTCCGGCATCGAGGAGACGTCTGTGCGCGCGTTGGCGAAGCTCGAGCAGGTGCTGCCCGCGCGGCTGCGGCACCGGGTGCGGGCGATGGATTCGGCGATGGTCCGGATGCCGGGCGGCGCGCCGACGATCGACGCGGAGCTGCTCACCGTGGTCGCGGCCGCGTGCCGGGACCACGAGCGGCTGCGGTTCACCTACGGCACGCACGCGGGCGCGGTGGCCGAACGCGACGTGGAACCGCTGCGGCTCGTGCACACCGGCTGGCGCTGGTACCTCGTCGCGTGGGACCTCGGCCGCGACGCCTGGCGCACCTTCCGGCTGGACCGCATCGAAGGTCTGCCGACGCCCAGTTTCCGTTTCACGCCAAGGAAACCGCCGGCCGAGGACCTCGCCGCGTACGTGTCGAGCCGCATCGCGACCGCGCCGTATCCGCACATCGTGACGCTGCGGGTGTCGGCTCCGGCGGAAGTGCTGGCGGCGCGGGTTTCTCCGACGACGGCCGTGATCGAGCCGATCGACGACGAGACCTGCCGGATGCGCACCGGCGCGAAAACCTTCGACTACATCCCGTTTTACCTCGCGCAGTGGGAATTCGATTTCGTGGTGGAGGACGCACCGCCGGAATTGCTGGACCGATTGGCGCACATCGCGGAACGGTTCGCGCGGGCGACTTCAGGCCGAGGTGGCGACGGCGAGCAGATCCGCGGGGGCGATGCCTCGGTCTGGCTCCGCACCGGTGAGTGAGTCGGAAATCGTGACGCACGGTCGACGCGTTCGGCGAAGAGGTGACCGGCATCGGGGTCGGCGACCCGGTTTTCGGTCCGGGGCCGTTCCACCGGTCCGCTGCGACGTCCTCGGCGAGTTCGCGTCGCTCGCGGCGGAGGGCAAATTCTCGATTCCGGTGTCCCGGATCTTCCCGCTGGGCGAGTGGCGCGCCGCGCGCTAACTCGCGCCGAGCATGCGGAGGACCAGTTCGCCGTACTCCCTGCCGAGTTCGGCGGGCGTCTGCCGGGTCCGTTCGCTGTACCAGCGCGCGACGTCGACGCCCAGCGACAGCACCGCCCGTGCCGCGATCCCGACGTCGCTGACGGTGAACGCGCCGGACTCGACCCCGTCGGCGATCACCTCGCGCACGCGCTGCTCGATCTTCCGCCGAAGCTGCGCGACGACCTGGTATTCCTTCTCCGGCAACGCGTTCAGCTCGTACTGCACGACCCGCGCGACCGTGTGCCGCCGCGCGTGCCAGGCGACGAAATCCTCCACTAGCAGCCGCATCCGCTCCACCGGGCCGGTGACGCGCCCGAGGACGTCCTCGACGAGGGCGAGCGTCTGCTCGTGCCCGTTGCGGCTGATCGCGAAAAGCAGCGCGGCTTTCGAGGGGAAGTGCACGTACAGCGCGGCCGGGCTCATCCCCGCCGCGCCGGCGATGTCCCGCGTGGTGGTCGCGTGGTAGCCGCGCTCGGCGAACGACTCCACCCCGGCGAGCATCAGCCGGCGCGCGGTCTCGGGCTGCACGTCGGGCCACAGGTCGGCCGAGAGCGTGGTCATCCGGCGATCCTCCTCTAGTCCCGCGCCGGCCGGTGAGTCCGCCCGTCGTTCCTAGAGTGTAAGCGCTCGCTCAGTGCCGAGTCCGGTCGTGCGTCCGCGACCGGCGCGACCTGCCGATGAGCGTATCGGAGCTGCCCGGCCGCGGCCGAGGAAAACAGTACTTTCGGCGGTGCCGCAGGCACGCTGCGCAGGAATCGGAGCCTGCCTCCGGAACCGCGGCCGACGCCGGACGGCTCAGCAGTGATGTCCGGGCCGAGGCAGGTCCAGCGCCGGGTTCGCGGCGAAGAACGCCACCGGCCTGAGGTGGAAGCCCGCTTTGGACACCGGCATCACCGGCCAGTCCTCCGGGCGCGGCACGTGGTTCGCGCCGAACGTGTACCAGACCACGACATCGGTGTCGACGAGCGGCCGGTCGGCGCGGACGTACTCGGCGAGTCCGTCGTCGCCGGGGCGTTGGTTGGGGTAATCGCCCGACGCGTAGCGCTGGTCCGGATCGTAGGCGGTGACCCACAAGTGCCGGTACGCGAAGCCCGCGCGCCGGCTCGTCTGCGACCCGCTTTGGGCCAGCGGCAGGATGTTCGTCCCCGGCATCAGCTGGTAGCCGACCGGGCGGCCGGTGTGGTGGCGGACCGACGGGTTGACGACTGTCCACACGCGACCGGCGAGCGGGTCGACCAGCCGCTGTGCCTCGCTTTCCCGGGCGAGCAGCGTGGGCTGCGCGGCGAACGCGTTGTGGTGCTCGGAACCCGGCACGGCGACGGTGTCCACTTCGTACACGCTGTTGTGCTCACCGTCGACGGACATGTCCAGCCGCATGTTGAAGAAATGCTGGTGGTTCGGGGCGTACAGGCCGGGAGCGACCGGGGTGCCGTAGCGCGGAGCATCGCCCTCGTACGCGCCGGTGGAGACGATGCCGGTCAGCTTCACCTCGAACTCGATGGTGCCGTCGAGGTAGAAGTACCAGAAGAATCCGTAGTCGTAGTTGTTCGCGGTGGCCCAGCAGGAGACCACGAGCCGGCGCTGCCGACGGGTTTCGGCGTGCCCGAGGTTGCCGTCGGTGTGCTTCCAGGCCAGGTTGTCGTCCTCCTCGTGGATGCAGACGGCGTTGGGCAGCGTCACCGGAGCGCCGTCGTCGTCGCACATCACGACGTCCAGGTAGCGGATCTCGCCGAGGCAATCGCAGCCCAGCGCGAGCGAGTTCAGCCACGGCCCGATGCCGCCCTCGCCGATGTCGAAGGCGTTCTTCACCCGCTGCGACGGGTTCGGATCGCCGTAAGGCACGTACAGCTCCGACATCGAAGCCCGGTACACGATCGGCCGCTCTCGTCCGCCGTCGTCGTACCCGATTTGGTGCAGCACCAAGCCTTCCCGCATGGTGTAGCCGACGCGCAGGCGCCAGCGCTGCCAGCTCAGCTCGTAGCCGTCCAGCGTGAAACTCGGACCATCCGGTTGCGTGATTTCCAGCGGCCGAAGATCGGCCCGGGTCGCGGCGAACGACGGCACGTTGTCCGGGTAGCCCTCGATCTCGCCGGTGACCAGCTCCGGGATGTAGTTGCCGTGCCGCGGCGGGATCGGCACGACGCCGTGGTCGGCGAGTTCCGCGACCTCCATCCGGTCGATGTCGACCAGTGCGGTCAGCCCTTCGACCGGGTGGGCGTAGCGATTGTCGTAAATCCCTTGCCGCACATAGACCTGCGGGCGCATCAGCCGCCGTGCCGGGTCCTCGGCGGGCCCGGTGTTGCCCGCCGCCCACAGGTCGATCACGACCGAGTCCAGGTCGGTGATTCCCCTGCGGCGCAAGGCCTCCTGGAAGCCGGGGTCGGCGCGCAGGACCGCGTCGCATTCGGCGAACTCGTCGCGGGAGAAGCCCGGCTGCGCGTCGGGAATCTCCCGCCAGGACACCAGTTCCCCGCGGGTGATCGAGACGACGGCCTCGATCGTGGTCCGGCTGTCCCGGTCGCGCAGCACCGCGAACGCCTCGCGCTCGACCGGGACCCCGTCGAGCACGGAGCGTTTGGCCGGCTCGTGCAGTTCGATGCTGAGGAACCGCACCATGGCCCCGAGTCCCTTGGCGCCCTTGAGAATCGCGGACGCGGCCGCGATCTCGTCGGCCGTGAGCGGCGCGAGCGGATTAGCGGTCGTCACACTTCCTCCAGGCGGCGTTCAGGATTCCAGTGACCGAGCAGGTCCCGGTAGAGGGGAGAGGTTTCCAAGAGCGTCCGGTGCTCCCCGGCGGCGGCACCGGTGCCGTCGAGCACCAGTACCCGGCGAGCGCGCAAGGCGGAGCTGATCCGGTGCGCGATCACGATCAGCGTGCAATCGCGCTGCGCGAACGCTTCCTCGGCTCGGCGTTCGGCGGCGGGGTCGAGATGACAGGTCGCTTCGTCCAGGACCACCACCGAGGCCGGTGAGAGGTAGGCCCGCACCAGTGCGATCAGCTGCCGTTCGCCCGCTGACAACGCCGACGGCACGACCTCGTCGCCGAGGCGCGCCACAAGCTCGTCGGCGCCGATCGCGTGGACTGCCTGCGCCACCCGCTCGGGGTCGGCGTCCGGCGCGAAGTAGGTCAGGTTGTCCCGCACGGTGCCCGCGAAGACGTAGGCCTCCTGCGGGATCAGCGTGCGCACCTGAGCAAGCCGCTGTGCGGACAGGTCGGAGACCGGTACGTCGCCGAGCAGGACCTCGCCGGCGGTGGGGCGCAGCAGTCCGCAAAGCAGACCCGCCAGCGTCGACTTGCCGATGCCGCTGGGACCGACGATCGCCAGGTGGTCGCCCGGCGGCACGACGAGATCGAGCCCGCGCAGCACGGGTTCGGCATGCGAGCCGTAGGCGAAAGTGAGGTCGCGGACGGTCAGTTCGCCGCTGCGGCCGGGTTCGGCGAGGCGCGCCGGTTCGGCGGGCAGTTCGGCGGCGTCGAGGATGCGGCCGACGGTGACGACGTACCGCAAACCGCTGCCGCCGACCGCGGTCATCAGGTTGCGCAGCACCGGCTGGAGTCCGATGAGGACGTAGGTGAGACCGCCCATCACGGCCCCGGCGGTCAGGCCGCGGCTGACCAGCCACGGTCCGGCGACGAGCAGCACGATCAGCGGCACCCAGCCGCCGACTGCCAGGCAGAGCGTGCGGGCCGCGGTGACGGTGGCGATCGCGCGCTCGGCGTCGGCCTGCGCCCGGATCGGCCCGGCGACCAGGTCCGCGGAGTGCTCCTCGGCGCCGGTCGCGGCGATGTCGCGAGTGCCGGCCAGTACGGCTCCGGCGGTGACCGCGAGGCGCTCGTCGGCGTGTACGGAGCGGCGGAACCGTTCGGCGGCCAGGTGGAGCGTGCCGAGGAACAGGCCGAGACCCAGCAGGAACGGCGGCAGCAGGAGGGCCACGATGACCGGGTCGACCGACCCCATGCCGACCACGACGCCCACGACCGTCACGAGGAACCCGCGCAGCACGACGATCAGCCCGGCGTAGGTGTCGCGGACGATCTCGACCTGGTGGGTCAGGCGCGCGATGGCCCCGTCGTCGGCGCGCCCGCGCACCGCGTGTCCCAGTGCCCCGCGGACGACCTTGCGCACGAGGGTGTCGCGGAACGGCTCGACCAGCGAGCCGAGCAGCCGGCACACCTGTCGCGAGCCGAGTGCCCCCAGCCCGGCGGCCACGAGCAGCAGCCCGAGCCACGCGAGGCCCACCGCCGGGCGATGGGCCAGGAAACCCGAGTCGACCGCGTGCGCGACCGCGAAGCCGGAGAGAGCGGCGGGCAGCGCCTCGGGCACCGACCACAGCAGCAACGCCACCACCGGCCTGCGCGGCATCGCCTGGAGGCCAAAGGAGATTTCCCGCCTCATCCGAAGACCTCCCGGTAATCCGGCCGCGCCCACAGTTCGTCGTGGGTGCCGGTCGCGACGACCTTGCCCTCGGCCAGCCAGACCACCAGGTCGGCGCGCGCCGCGGTCGCCGCGCGGTGGGTGACGATCAGCCGGGTGCGCTCGCCGTGGTCGTCGGTGAGGGTGCGGGCGATCTGCATCTCGGTGACCATGTCCACACTGGACGTCGCGTCGTCGAGGACCAGCAGGCGCCGGGCTGGCCACGCGCGGGCCAGGCCGAGCCGCTGGTGCTCGCCGCCGGACAGAGGCGCCTCGGCCAGCGGGGTCGCGTAGCCGTCCGGGAGCCGGTTGACGAACTCGTCCGCGTGCGTGGCGCGCGCAGAGGCCCGCACGTCGATGTCGCGTCCGGCAGCCACCGCGTCCGCGATCGACGCGCCGACGAGGACCGGCCGCTCGAACGCGCAGCCGACCGCGGTGCGCAGCGCGCGATGCTCCAGCGCCGCCAGCGCGACTCCGTCGAGCAGGACCTCGCCTTCGTCGGGGGTGCGCAGGCGCGCGGCTACCTCCGCGAGCACCGACTTACCCGCTCCGGACGCGCCGACGACCGCTACCGCCGCCCCGCCGGGGATGCTCAGGTGCACGTCTTCCAGCAACACCGTGTCGTCCGCGCGCACCGTCACGCCGCGGAACTCGACGGCACCCGGGCCGTCCGGCAACGCCTCGGTGCCGTAGGAAACCGGTTCGGTCGCGAGCACTTCGGCGACGCGGCGCACGCCCGCCTTGGCCCGGGCGAGCCTGCTGAAGACCCCGGTCAACGCGCCGAGCCCGCCGCCGATCACCGCGTATTGGCTGGCCGCGAACAGTTCGCCGGGGGTGATCCGGCCGCGCAGCAGTTCGATGCCGCCGGCGGCGAGCACGGCGACCAGCACGAGGGGGCCGACCAAGGTGGCTTGCGCACTGGAGCGCGCCAGGACGTTCCAGGTGCCGGCACCGTGTTCGTGCAGCGTCGGCAGATCAGCCAGCACCCGGCGTTCCTCCGCGTCGACGGTGCCCGCGGCGGCGATTGTCCGGGCCCCGCCGAGGGATTCGGCGAGCCGGGCCGCGATCGCGCTCTGCGTCTGCTGGTAGGCGACCATCACCGCCGCACTGCGCAATGCGAAGGTCCGCAGCACGGCCACCACCAGCGCGAGGCCGGCCAGCAAGGCGAGCGCGAGCCACAGATCGATCCAGGCCAGCAGCACGAGACTGCCGATCGGCGGCAGCGCGGCCGAGATCGTCGTGACGACGGCCGGACCGGCTTGCGCGGCCTCGACCGCGCTGCCCGAGACCCGCGTGACCAGGTCGCCGGTCTCGAACCGGGCGGCGCGGGCCGGACCGATCGCGAGCACATGCCGCACGACGCGATCGCGCAGCCACGCCGTGGTCCCGGCGACGCAGGCGGTGCCCGCGTAGGCGTCGACCACGTCGAAGACGACGTTGACAGCGATCAGGATCCCGGCGGCCACCACCCAGGTCCCGCGGCTGTGCCCGGTGATCAGCGCGTCGACCGCGTTGCCCAGCACAGTGGGCAACGCGAGGGTGCCGAGGCTGCCGACGAGGCCGGCGAGCCCGATCAGCGGCAGCCAGCCGCCCGCGCGCCGCGCGACGTCGCCGAAAGTGATCATGCGACGTCCAGCCCGGTGTGCTTGGCGAGGAACGCGAGCAGGTCGCCCGCGAGCCGCATCGCCCGGGTCGCCGAACTCGCGCCGTGGCCGGCGTCCGGCTCATGGCGCAGCAACACCGGCCGCCCGCTCGCGGTCGCCCACTGCAGCGCCGCGCACATCTTGCGGGCGTGCATCGGGTCGACCCGGGTGTCTCCGCCGAACGTCGTGAAGAGCACCGCGGGGTACTCGACGCCTTCCTTCACCCGGTGGTACGGCGAATAGCCGAGCAGCCAAGCCAATTGCTCGGGATCAGCGGCGGAGCCGTACTCCTCGCGCCACTGCGGACCGAGGCCGAACCGCTCGTACCGCACCATGTCGAGCACCGGCGCCGAGCACACCGCGGCGGCGAACAGTTCCGGACGCTGGGTCAGCGCGCCCGCGACCAGCAAGCCGCCGTTGGACTCGCCGCAGATGCCCAGGTGCGCCGGTGTCGTCCAGCCCTCGGCGATCAAGTGCTCGGCCGCGCAGACGAAGTCGTCGAAGGCATTCTGCTTGCGGTCGAGCATTCCGTCGCGGTGCCATTCTTCCCCTTCCTCGCCGCCGCCCCGCACCTGTGCGGACGCGAAAACGCCGCCCGCCTCGACCCACGCGAGGATGTAACTGGAGTAGGACGGCGTGAGCGGTACGCCGAAACCGCCGTAGCCGTAGAGAATCGTCGGACGCGGCCCGGTGCCGGGCTTCGCGAGGACTACGACCCGGATCGGGGTGCCGTCCGCGGAAGTCGCGGTCAATTGCCGGCTGAGCACGTCGGGCACGGTCACGCCGGGCGTTCCCGCCCACAGTTTTGTCTGGTGCGTCTCGGCGTCGTAGCGGTAGACCGCGCCCGGCGTCACGCTGTCGGTGTAGCTGAACCACACCTCGTTGCCGCGCGTGGACACCGAACCCAGCGATCCGGCACCGGGCAACGGCACGTCGGCGACCCGGTCGCCGGTCCGGAGGTCGTGCAGGCTCATCTCGCCGATCGCGTGCCTGATCCGGCTCACCACCAGGAACCCGTCCAGCAGCGCCAGATCGCTGATCACCGCTGCCGGATCCTCCGGGATCAACTCGCGCCACCGCGAGGGCTCGGAGAGATCGGCCACGCACACGCGGCCGCGCGGCGCGTCCTGGTCGGTGAGGAGGTACAGGAAATCCTTGTGGGGCAGGGCGGCCGCGCGACCGTTCGGTCCTTTGTGGATGGTTCGCTCCGCGCCGGTGACGGGGTCGACGAGCCACAGGCCGGTGCCTTCGGCGAGCACCAGGCATCGGCCGTCGCGATCGATTTCCAGCCCGAGCGACCCGGTTCGCTCGGAGACCGCGAAGTCCTGTTCGACCGGGGTGCCGACCCGGTGCCGCCAAACGCGCCGCTCGCGCACGTAGCAGAATTCCTCGGTGCCGGACAACCACGCGACCGGGGTGTACCGGCATCCGTGGATCGGCCCGCCGAGTTGCTCGCCGGAGCCGACGTCGAGCACGTGCAGAACTGAGTTTTCCGTACCACCGCGGGAGAGCTGGTACGCCAGGCGCGTGCCGTCGTGGCTGGGGTGCCATGCGTCGAGCGTCACCAGGCCGTCGCGGTCCAGCGCGCTCGGGTCGACGAGCGCCCGTTCCGCACCGTCCGATTCGGACACATAGAGCACCGGGTGCTCCTGTCCGGGTTGCTGGCGAAGGAAAAACTGCCGATCGCCGCGCCAGAGGGGAGCTGTCACGACCCCAATCGCGCTCAGCCGCCGCACGTCCTGGTGCAGCCGCGCGCGTCCGGGCAGGGCGGCGGCGTGCGCGCGCCAGCGGTCGTCCTCGGCGGCCTGCCAGCTCCGGGTCTGCGCGCTGGCGGCGTCTTCGAGCCACCGGTAGGGATCGGGCACGAGGTAACCGTGCAGGTCGTCGACGATCGGCAGGCGTTCGGCAAGCACGGCCGCTCCTTTCGCGAAGGGTGGGTCCCGGGCGGAGGACAAGTTCCGCCCAGGACCCGTCGAGCGTCAGTGGCAGAGCAACAGGCTGACGTTGCTCGGCGTGTGCGACGCGCAGCCCAGAACGGTCAGCGTGGAACCGCCGCCGCCGCCCTTGCCGCCGGGAGCCTCCAGACCCTGCAGGTCGAGAAGTGCCATGTGATTACACCTCCTTCGATCGGTCGTCGGGTGACGAATGCCCAGTGGCATCCGGGTTCTCGGGACCGGCCAGGAACGGGAGCCGCACGGGTGCGTCGTGCAGCACCGAGCCGAGCGCGAACAGCACGCCCGCCGTCCCGGTCGCGAAATCCATCGACAGGCGCAACAGCTGGTCGCCGGGGAACGCGAGCCCGTCGGCATAGGGCACCGCGTGCCAGCCCAGCCCCCGGACCAAGGTGTCCACTGCGGACGGTTGCGCGGCCAGGAGCATTCCGGCCCGGCCGGTGTAAAGGCCGGACTGCACGAAGTAGGCGCTCCGGGTGACCGCGCGCAGCCTGGCCAGTATTTCGCCGAGTTCTTCGTCCGGGCGGTGGCGCAGATAGCGCTCCAGCACCAACGCGATCCCGACCGAACCCTCGTCGAGGTAGGGCAGCGTCCGCCAGCCTTGGTCGATCTGCACGGTGCCGTCCTCGGCGCGGATGCACCGGCGAAGGTCCTGGCGCAGCGCGATTTCCGCGCGATCGAGCAAGCCAAGGTCGCCCGTTTGCTCGTAGGCGTGCAGGAACAGCAACGCCGGTCCGGCCGACCCGAACATCAGCCCGGCCCGGGGATGGTCGCCTCCGCTGATTTCGGGGACGTCGGTCACGCCGCCCAGCCGGTCGGCGACCTGGTCGACCACCGACAGCGCGGCCTCGAGGCCGAGGTCGGCCCGGAAGTGCAGCAAATTGAGCCCGATACCGGCCAGTCCGCCGTGCAAGCCGAGTTCGGTCGCGTCCGGCGGCATCGCGAGACAGCGTTCAAGGATTCTCAGCGCGTCTTGCCGGTGCCCCAGTTCGGCCAGGACATACGCGACGCCGTGCAGGCCGTTGTAGAAGCCGAGGGCAGCGCCGTCGGCCGGGGTCAACGCGTGTTTGCGCAGCCAGTCCTCGTGTTCGGGGAAGCGTCCCGCACCGGTGGCGGAGAGGGCGTACAGCACGCCTGCCGCGCCGTACGCGATGTTGATGCCGCCTCCGGGCAGGAACTGCGCGATGTCGCCGGGGAAAAGGCGGTCGTCGCGGTCCGGGGTGGCGGACGCGAGGATCGAGGTGCGCAGCGCGGCCCGCAATTCGTCCCAAGAAAAACAATACGGGCAGCGGGAGGCCGGGCATCCGGGACGGCTCCGGCTCCGCGCCCTCGATGACGCGCACGGATTCGTCCAACGCGCCCGGCGGCAACGGGAAGACCTTGGCCGCGTACTCCGCGATCTGCCGTGCCTTGCCGGGGTCGAACCGCGTGGTGATGGTGGCCTGCGGGGCGAACATGCCCAGGTACATGCAGGCGAGCGCGTACCGGTCCACCTCGGTGCCGAGCCGGTCGGCGGGCGCGGAGAACGCCGGGTGCGCGAGCGACGAGCGGGCCGCGTCTTCCGCCAGGGTGGCGACCTCGAAGTCGATCAGCACCAGCCGGCCCTCGGCCGTGACCAGGATGTTCTCCGGGTGCAAATCGCCGAACACGACGCCGCGTCCGTGCAGCGCGTCCACCGCGGCGGAGACCTTGGCGAGCATGCCCAGTGCCCACTCGACGTATTCGGCCAGCTTCTCCGGCCCCGGATCGGGATGGGTCAGCGGATAGCGGTGCACCAGCAGGCGCTGCAACGGGTTGCCGTCGACGAACTCCTCGACGAGGAAGTGGTGTTCGCCCAGTTCGAAGGAGTCGAGCATCGCGGGCACCACGTCGAGTCCGGCGAGGCGGCCCAGCATGTCGCGCTCGTGCCCGATCCGGGTCACCGCGTCGCGGCCGGCCACGTCGAGGCCCGCGTACGGCCGGCCCTCCTTGAGCACGACGCGGTCGCCGGTGCGGGTGTCCCGGCCGAGGTACACGCCGCCGCCGTTCGAGAACTGCATCGCGCTTTCGATCGCGTACGGCAGATCCGCCGTGGTGACGGCCGCCCGGGCGGCTAGGTGCGGTTCCAGGAACGACGGCAGCGGGATCCACGGCGGGAGCGCGAACGTCGGGCCGCGCACGTCGGGAACCAGTGCGCCGTCGGCATTTTCGATGGCGAGCACGCGCTCCCCGTTGTCCGATACGCAGAAACGCTCGGTGAAGCCGCCGTACCGCACATACAGCGGCCCGTCGCCGTAGCGGAGATCGCTGAGGATGTAGGGGCCTGCTACCCCGCGAAGCAGGCCGTCCAGTTCGGCGAGCACGGTCTCGAACCGGGTGTCCGAATCCGGGTAAATAGTGGCCAGTTTTCCGCTCGATCCCCGGAATGCCGATTTGGCGTTGAACAGCACCACGACATTTCTGCTGCGCAAGAATTTGAACGCGATCCGGTTGCTTTCGCAGTATTCCCAGACCGCGTCCAGCACCCGTTCGGCGTCCTCCAGCCGTGCCGACACATGGATCTTCCAGCCTTGCGCCGGGAGCGGGACGTCCTCGGGCGCGTAGTACATCCAGGTGTCGCTGGACTCGTGCGCCCATCCGGGCGGAACCGCGCGCGCGGTGGCCGCGAAGTCCGTGCTGTCGCCGGCGTGCCGGGTCGGCTGGTCGTAGAACAGCCGGTCGGCGAGGCAGTAGACCTCGTAGTTCGCCTCGTCCCGCACCGTCATCCGAGCCCACCTCTTCAGCTGCGATTCATGGCCGGACGGAAGGTTAAGAAATGGGGTTTCCGGCCGGCTTAGCGTTCTCTTACGGGCATTTGGAGGCGGGTTAATCGGCGGTACGCTGCTCCATTTGGGGGCTAATCGCACGAATGGAGCAATTTTGTTTCCGAGGGTAACGGAGCGCGATTTCCAACGACTGGATGTGGGCAGGCCGAGTACTCTCCCGACGAAGGGCGCGTATGAGCATCCGGAATACCCTGGACTTCGCCGAAGCGGCGGAATCGGCGCCCGGTGTCCGCTGCGGCGGCGGATTCCGGTGGTATGAACGCGGCGGATGCCGGATAGCGGGTGCGGGTTCGGCAGGGTGCCGGGAAAGCCGGGAGGCGGCCGCCGAGGCCCGGGAATGGTCCGCGCCACCTGCGGCCGCTTCGGCGAAAGAGGTGTGCGGTCGGTTTTCCGATCACTCGTTGTCGGCAAGTCCTGGCGTGGGAAAGTAAAAGACCAACAAGGCAAAGGCGTTCCAGGTGAGATCAATGCGACTAAGCTTGCCTAGCACCGCCTCGACGGCTGGTCCGAAAGCAGCAGCCGGTGCGGACGTGCTGCGCGAAGACGCCGAGACGCACGGAGGGACCGGCCGCGGTCCGCAAGGCGGCCGCCTCGGTTGGGACGCGGTGCCCGTCTCCATGCCCGGCCTCGCTGCCAGCGGCTTTCTGGCCGCGGTGCCTGAGCACGGCTTCGGGCCGGATGCCGAGTGCGGAGCGATCGGGCGGCACTCGGCGACCGAAGTGCCGCGCAAGGTGGCGATCTACGCGCTGGGCACTTTCCGGGTCACCCGAAACGGCGTCGCCGTGCCGAGGACGGCGTGGCAGTCCCGCAAGGCGCGAGACCTGTTGAAGGTCCTCGTTTCGCGCAGCCGGCCCGTGCCCCGGGACCAGCTGATGGAGGTCCTGTGGCCCGGCGTCGATCCCGGCAAGTCCAGCAACCGGCTGTCGGTGCTGCTCAGCACCGTGCGCCAGGTTCTGCAGCCGGTCAAGGACGACCCGCAGCCGTTGCGCACCGACGGCACCACGGTCTGGCTGGACGCGAACCTGGTGAGCATCGACGTCGCGGAATTTCGCACGACCGCCGTCTCCGCGGTGGAAGCGCATCGCGCGGGCAGGTCCGAAGCCATCGCGCTCCTGTACCGGGGCGCCGCCTTGTACACGGGGGACTTTCTCGAGGACGATCCGTACGCGGACTGGGCACAACACACGGTCGAAGAACTGCGCGCCTTGCACCAGGCGGTACTGCGCGCCCTGATCCACCGCTGCCAGACCAACGGCGACGTGGACGAGGTCGTCCGCCACACCCTGCGACTCCTCGAGGACGACCCCTACGACGAGCAGGCGCACGTGAATCTGATCCAGGTCCTGCTCACGGCGCGCCGGGTCGGAGAAGCCCGCCGCCGCCACGAGATCTACCGGCGTGCCATGGACGAGATCGGCGTCGAACCCCGCGCGATGCCCGCACTCCGGCCGCAGGCCGCTGCGCTGCCGAATTGGCCGCCTAAGGCGTTGTGATTTTTTTGCGGTCGAGATTCTGTTCGTGTCTGGGCGGTGGCGGTAATCTACCCGGCGCGTTTGTTCGAGCGGGGAACTGCGGTAATCCTCCGCGGCGGCGGGTCCACCGGCCCGATCCGGCCGCGCCGCGCCGCCGGATCGGACCGGGTGTCAGGGATTCAGCGCCGCGAAGGCGAACGGGACGGCCTCTTCCCGCTCCTGGCCCGGGATCGCCCCTTGCGGAGCCCGCAGGTTCGGCGGGCTGTACGGCACGATCGGGCACACGTAGCCCAGGATCTGAATGCCGGGGATGGTGAGCGACTGGCCGTCGAAATCGTGGGAGATCTTGGTTTCCTCGGTGGAGTGCGCGTGTTTGCCGGAAACGGTGAACGGGCCCCAGCCGACGTTGAGGTCCTGCGAATCGGCCTCGCGGATGATCGACTTGTCGTCTTCGCTCCAGTCCGCCTTGATGGTCACGTTGCGGACGGCGATGAAGTTCTTGGTCAGCAGCGGCCAATGCTCGTCCTTCGTGGCCCCGCCGGGCCCGCCGGAGATCCCGCCGGGCGGGTACTCGTTGTTCGACCAGGAGGGAAGGCCCAGGACGAGGAATTGCATCCACGTCCGGTAAAGGCTGACCGACATGAACTCGAAGCTGATCTCCATGCTCGAGGTCTTGGTGCTGGAGGTCTTCCGGTCGTGCTCCGCGCTGGCGCCGCCGTTCGCGCCGCTGAACCATGCCCAGATGCCCTGCTCGACGCCGGCCTGAGCCGACCAGTCGTCCGCCTCGGACTGGTCGACCTGGTCGAAGTGCTTCCGGTCGTAGGTCACCTTCGCCCATCCGGTGGGGTCGGTGGTGCTCAACCACGTTCCGGGCAGCGCGTAGACCAGCCGGTAGAGCTTCTCCGCCGCTGCGCCGTCGAGTGCGTAGCCCGCGTTGCGGTAGCGTCGCTGGGCATCGGCGAACGTGACGGTGACAGCGTCGTTGACCGTGGTGCTCATCCTGGCGATCGCGTCGATGACCTCTTGTGCGCCGTCGGCCATCATCTGGTCGTAAGCCCGCTGCACCTGCTGGTAGAGCGCCGCGCCTTCGACCGGCCAGTTGTCGAGGTTTCCGGACTTTTTCGCCGCCAGGTAGGCGTGGTTGTAGGAGACCTTGGCCTGGTCGTAGGCGGTGCTGTTTTGCAGGTAGGTCGAGTAGGCCGCGCTGGGGACGGTCTTCTTCGTGACCTTGCCGCTGAACGGGTCGGTGATGTCCACCTCCTGGTGAAGGAAGCTGTAAGCCTTCTGGTACGCCTCCTTCTGCTTGGGGTCCGGCTCGGGCGCGTGGACTTGGACCCCTTCGACCACTGAACCGTAGACGTCGTCGAGTTGGCGTCCGTTCGGGGCGAACCGGTGGGACCGGCGGGGGATGTCGTTGAAGAACAACGCCATCCGCTTGGCGTTCTCGGTGCTGCCTTTCGGGTCGCCCGGCGTCCAGGCGTTGGCGAAGTCCGACGCCAGGACCGCCTGTCCCGGCATGCACATCGTCAGCATGGTTTCTTTCTCGTCGAACGGCGGTGCGACGGCGCTGTTGTCGCCTTGGCCGGTGAGCCCGGCGAACAGACCGGAGTAGATCGCGTAGACGACGCGCTTGAGATCATCGGATTCGGAAGTCATGCCATGTCCCATCGACGATGCGGGTCGCGGCCGAATGCCGCGCACTCCAGCGTGACCGCACGCCGAAGCCGGAAACAACCGCCGGGCAAGGGTTTCACCCGCTGCCTCCACCGGACGAGCGTCGCCGACAAGGCGTCCCCGCACCGCGGGTAACCGCACCGGCCACGGCGAACCGTTGCCCCACCTGCGGTCCCCGTCTCGCGGCCGCAAACCGCCGAGCCGCCGATCACTGACACGGCGGGCACCCGAACGAGCAAGCTGCCGACGGTGAACCCCTTCGGGGCATGGAGTTCGACTAGGGGTGAGCACCGTCGGCGCGTGCTTGCCGCTGGGGAGAAACCCTTCCCTCACAAGGAGTTGAGCGGCCTACTATCCGATGACCTGCCACCTGGATGTTGGCATTGCGCCAGTGAGGCTGGCCCGGAGGTTCTTAGTCTACAATGGACGGTTGGAACGCGAAGGTGGTGCTGATCGATCCGGCCGACCGCGGGCGACGAGCAGAGCGGTGTCCGGTTGGCCCTTCGCGATGAGGTCGGTTCAGTGCAAGCACGGGTTGAGGCCGTCCGTCGTCTGGATCCCCGGATCGGCGGGATCTTGGATCTCGAAGGCGGTGGATTGCCCCACGACGTCCCAAGACCTGCCGTTCCAATTCGAGAATTCCGCGACGGTGCCGGAGGTCTGGTTGTTGATGAACGACCTGATCCGGTCGCTCCAGCCGGACAATCCGATGTTGACGAACCCGCAGCGGTAGAAATTCCATTGGATGCCCTGGGTTCCCGGCTGGTCGTAAATGCAGAGGTTTTCCCACGGGCACGGTCCGCCGTTCGGGGCGAAGGTCGCGATCACGCCGTTCGCGAGCTGGACCGTGTTGACGCCGGTTATGTGTGCTCCTGGATTCGCCGCGACGAGTCCGTCGACCGCCGCTCGCGTGGCCCGGGCGGTATCTCCGGAGCGTTCGGCGGCATTCGCCGTTCCTGGGGGCAGCGCGAGCGGGAGCAGCGCAACTGCTGCCGCTGACGTCAGAGTCTTGCGGATAGCGTGTTTCATGAAGATCATCTCCACGTAATCAGTTCCGGGGAACCCGGCCGTGCGGATCGATAACCGACCCCGAAAAGCGGGGCTGCCGCGAGGGTCGCACTTGTCGTGGGGACCGTTCCCCGCTCGGCCCCCAGCAACGGGTCGCTCGACGAAGGGCCTGCGGCACCGCGGTGCTCGGGCTGTGGGTAGACGATGCGTCCACCGGCGAGAGCGGTTAGCTGTCCGCGACAGTGGGTAACCAGCAGGTGTGCCAGATTCCCCCATCGCCGTCCTTGACATCGACGGGACGCTCATCGATTCCAACTACCACCACGCTCTCGCCTGGTACCGGGCCCTGCGGTCGGTGGGCGAGGTGTTTCCGGTGTGGCGGCTGCACCGGCTGATCGGGATGGGCGGGGACCAGCTCGTCGCCGCGGTCGGCGGGGAGGAGCTGGAGCGCCGGGTGGGCGAGAGGGCCCGCGAGCGGCAGGGCAAGGAGGTCGACGCGCTGCTCGAGGAGATGGCGCCGTTGCCGGGCGCCCGCGATCTGCTCGTGGCGATCAAGGAGCGCGGCCACCGGCTCGTGCTGGCCAGTTCGGCTCAGCAGCGCCACGCGGAGGTCTTCCTGGACAAGCTCGACGCCCGCGACCTCGCCGACGACTGGACCACCAGCGCCGACGTCGACGCGTCCAAACCGGCTCCGGACCTGCTGCATGCGGCGCTCAAGAAGCTGGGTGCCCCGCCTGACGCGCCGGCGGTGATGGTCGGGGACTCGGTGTGGGACGTCGAGGCGGCGAAACGAGCCGGAATGCCCGCGATCGTCGTCCGTTCCGGCGGCTTCGGAGACGACGAACTCCGGGAGGCGGGTGCGGTCGCCCTGTACGACACTCCGGGGGATCTCGCGAAGGCGCTGGACGACACTCCGCTCGCCTGAGCCGGGCTTTGCCTGGGGCACGGAAGATCGGATCGAACCAGTTCACGTCAAGGTGCCTGATCCGACACCGCCCATTTGAGCGGCGGCGACGCGGCTGTTGCCCGGAAGTCCGTTCCGGCGTGAACGAACGGAGCAGTCGCGGCGACAGGTTTCGGACAAAACGCGGGCCGCGGCTGGACCGGCTTCGCGCACTCGGCCGACAGTGGGTTTCTTTCCCCCGGCCTTCGAGGAGTTCCGATGCGTCGAAGAATCACCCTCAGCCTCACCGGTGCGGCCGTTCTCGCGGCGAGTCTTGCCGCCGTCGTCCCGCCCGCCGCTCAGGCGTCGCCCGGCCTGGTCGCGGCTATGCAACGGGATCTGGGCCTCAGTGCCGGACAGGCGCGGACCCGGCTCGGGCAGGAACTGACCGCGTCGCGGCAACTGCCCGCCGCTCAGCAGGCGGCTGGCGCGGCGTTCGGCGGGGCCTGGTTCGACCCGGCTCTCGGCAAGCTGGTCGTCGGCGTGACCGATCCGGCCGTGGCGGACGCGGTTCACCGTACCGGCGCGGAAACCGTTCCAGCGCAGGTAACGGCCGCGGCGCTCGACGCGGCGAAGACCTCCCTCGACAGAGCCGCCAAGGCGAAGCAAACCCCGGCTGAGGTCAGCGGCTGGCACGCGGACCCCCGCACCGGCAGCGTGGTCGTCACCCTTCAGCCTGGCGCACACGGCCCGGACGTCGACGACTTCCTCGCCCGAGCCCGCGAAGCAGGCCCGGTGACCGTGTCGACGGGTGCCCGGCCGCGGACGCTCTCGGCCGGTACCGTCGGCGGAGATCCGTACTACATCAACGGAAACACGCGCTGCTCGATCGGATTCTCGGTGCACGGCGGGTTTGTCAGCGCCGGGCACTGCGGCAGCAAGGGCAGCTCCGTCGTCGGCTGGGACAACTCCGCGATGGGCACGTTCGCCGGATCTTCGTTCCCCGGCAACGACTATTCCTACATCACCATCGGCAACGGGTGGTGGACCGCGCCGGTCGTGCTCGGCTGGGGCACGGTCAGCGACGTGATCGTCCGCGGTTCGGCGGTCGCGCCGGTCGGCTCGTCGATCTGCCGCTCCGGCTCGACCTCGCATTGGCACTGCGGCACCGTGCTCGGCCTGAACGAGACGATCAATTACGCCCAAGGCGCGGTTTACCAGGCGACGCACACCAACGCGTGCGCGGAACCCGGCGACTCGGGCGGCTCCTTCATCACCGGCGACCAAGCCCAAGGCGTCACGTCGGGCGGGTTCGGCAACTGCGGCTCCGGCGGCGAGACCTGGTTCCAGCCGGTGAACGAAATCCTGCAGACCTACGGTCTGTCGCTCGTCACCGGCTGACCCGTCCGGACTGCGGTGCCGGCCTCGGCACCGCAGTCCGCGTCCAGGTCAGCTGCCGGTGGTCGCGAGTTCCTCCGCC
This sequence comes from Streptomyces sp. AA4, assembly GCF_000158875.1. NCBI lineage: Bacteria > Bacillati > Actinomycetota > Actinomycetes > Kitasatosporales > Streptomycetaceae > Streptomyces > Streptomyces sp. AA4. The sequence continues at coordinate 2,559,162 of NZ_GG657746.1, forward strand.
GCCGGGACCGGGGGAGCGGTCGCGCGGGAACGGCTGCCCAGCAAGGCGTACGCGGCACCCACGAGAAGCCCGCCGCCCACCAGGTTTCCCAGGCCTACGAACAGCAGGTTGCGGCCGAACGCGCCGATCGTCGCGCCGGGCACTCCGTCCATCAGGCCGAGGGAGAAGGTCGTCATGTTGGCGACCACGTGCTCGAATCCGGAGCTGACGAACGCGAGCAGGCACCAGAAGATCAGCGCCAGCTTCGCGCCGTCCGACTTCGTGCGCGCGGCCATCCACACGGCGAGGCAGACCAGGAAGTTGCACAGCACTCCGCGGAAGAACAGCGCACTCGCGGATTCCGCCGTTTTCGCCTTGACCAGGCTCGCGAGCAGAGCCGCGCCGGGGCCGGGGTGGCCGCCGGCGGCGCCGATGGACAGCACTCCTCCTTCGTGCACCAGCCAGGCGAACACGATCGAGCCGAGCAGGTTGCCCGCGAACGACACCACGATCACCGCCGCGGCCGTGCCGGCTCCGCGGCGCCGGACGAGGGCGCCCTGCACCATGGTCATCATGTTTCCGGTGGACAGTTCCGCGCCGGCGAACACCACGGCGGTCAGCGCGATCCCGAACACCAGTCCTTGCACGGTTTTCGTCCACGGCGAACTCGCCGCGTTGAGGGGTCCGGTCGCGGACAGCAGCAGCACGACCGCCACGCCGATGAACGCACCGGCGAGCATCGAGCTCACCAGGTAGCGGCCGGGACGGCGCAGTTCCGCGATCTTGCCGTCGGCGACGTCTGCCTGCAGGTCGAGGGCTTCGGGTACGGGAATCGGCATGGGGCGAGCCTTTCCGGGCGAGAGGGGGGCAGGTACCGGGGCATTCGATCGCGCGGACTCTGCGTCCCGGTAGCGCGGTGATCAGCATCCGGTGTCCGAGTGCGCACAGCCCGCGCCGCCGGTGGTGAATTGCCTCATCCGGCGCACAACGGGCATTCGGTCATTCTCGTGACGGACCGCGCGAAATGCGGGCCGCGACGATTCCGCCCGCGATCAGCAGCACCGCGGCGGCGGCCACCCAGACCCACGGAGGCACGTCGCTCTCGCTGGCGGTCGAGGCCGCGGCGGTGGACGGCGCGGGAGCAGCGGGGGACGGCGACGCGGGTGCCGCTGCGACGCCGGGGCCGGGCTGGGTCAGCGTGAAGGAGTAGGAGCCGGACACCGGATGCCCGTCGGCGGAGACGATCCGATAGTCCACAGTGTACTTTCCGGCCGGGCCGAGCGGTTTCGCCGGCGCGGTGAGAACGGCTCCGGAAACCGTCGGCGCGCCGGATTCCCAATGCGTCTTTCCGTCCGGACCGAGCAGCGCCAATTCGGTGAATCCGCTGTCCAGCGGCTCGTTGAAGGTGAGCACTATTTTCGCCGGCCCGGTCGCGATCGCGGAATCCTTCGCCGGAGTGCTCGATTCCAGAAAGCTGTGCGCCTCGGCCGCGGTATGCGGCAAAAGGACAGCGGCCAGCGCCAGAAGAATTGCGGCAAGAAGGCGGATGCCGAGTCCGTTTCGGCGGGACGGGGAAGTGCTGGAGAGCGATCGCATGAACCCTGCTTCCGGAAGGGAATGTATCGGAACGGGATGGTCTCGGCACCTCGTTGTCGGCAGTGCGTCGGACGCGCAACGGCTGCGTTAAATAGTTCTCACCGCCGGACGCGGGGGCGAGTTCACCGATTGCCCGAAGTTGTTCGGAGATCAATTTTACTTTCCCGTCATGGTCGCGTCGGCTGGCGAAACGCGCGGTCTGGTGTGGTGCTCACTCGTCGAGTTCGATCCGCGCGTCGGGAGGAAATGATTGTGGTGGCTTCAGCCGGGCGTGGACTGCGCCGGGATCACGTGGTCGCGGCGAGTCTGGCGGGCGCGGTGGTGATCGTCGTCGGGTACGCGTCGGGAATCGGATTGAAAACGACCACGGCGGGCGCCCCGGCGTCTTCCGCGCCGGCTCCGGCTCAGGCCGCGCCCGCGCCGCAACAACCTTTGCCCAACGGAGAACTGCCCCCGGCGGGTGCGGTGCAGCCGATGCCGCCCGTGCCGGACGGCGGACCCCCGCCCGCTGAACCGCCGCCCGCCACCCAGATGCCGATGCCGGACGCTCCGACGGGACAACCGCCAGTGCCGACCGGGGAAATCCCGCAGCCGTCCGGCGATCCGGCGCCTCCCGGCTCGACCGGACCGACCGGACCGACCGGACCGACCGAGACGCCGCCGAGTCCGCCGCCGCCCGGGGCTCCGACGTGCCAGCCCGGCGCGGTGCAACCGGTGCTGGACACGGTGAGCGGACTGCCGCTCGTCGGCGGTCTCGCGTCCGGGGCCGGGCTGACCGGTCCGGGCGGGATTCTCGCCACCCTTCTCGGTTCCTGTCCGGCGCCCGCGAGTCCGGCGCCCGCGGCGATCCCGGCTCCGGCGAGCGGGGGCTGAACCGGTGGATCTCGGCTCCGCGAAATTCTGGTACGTCGCCGCGCGCTGCGCGGATTACGCCGGGCTCGCCCTGTTCGTCGGCGGCATGGTCTTCCTCGCGCTGCTGTGGCCCGCGGGAGCGGACTCCCGCCAGGCCCGCGGCGTGCTCGGGACCGGCTGGCTTCTCGGCTTCGCCGGGACGGTGGCCGGTCTCGGGCTGCAGGGCGCGTGGGTGGCGCAGCGGTCGCCGGCCGACCTGTTCGACCCGGACCTGCTCGGCCAGGTGCTCGACAGCCAGTTCGGCCGGATCTGGTTCGCCAAGGCGCTGCTGTGGATGCTCGGCGGGGTGGTGCTCGCCGACGTGCTGCAGCGCGGCGAACGGGCCGCGCGGTCGGCGGGATGGCGGGTCGGCGCGGGCGTGGTCGCCGCGGGGCTGCTGCGCACGACCGGCTTGACCGGGCATTCCGCGGAGAGCGCGCGTCCGCTGCTGAGCCAGCTGGCGGATTTCGGGCACCTGGCGGGCGGGTGCGCGTGGGTCGGCGGGCTCGCGATGCTGCTGTTCGGGGTGCTGTCCCGGCGCGATCCCGGCGAACTCGCCAGTGTCGTACCGCGCTATTCGAAACTCGCCTTGGTCTCGGTCCTGGTCGTGCTCGGCGCGGGCGTCGTGCTCGCGGCCGGGACGCTGGGCGACCCGGGGCGGCTGTTCACCTCCGGCTACGGCCGGATCCTGCTGACGAAACTCGCGGCGCTCGCGGTGGTCCTGCTCTTCGCCCAGGCGAGCAAGAGCTGGGTCGCGCGGCGGCTCGACTTCGCGGTGGTGCTGCGCGGCGACGCCGGCGCGCTCCGTCCCTTCGTTTATTCCGTCGCCGCGGAAGCCACGCTCGTCGTCGTGGTGCTGTTCGCGGCGAGCCTCCTCGTCACCGCCAGTCCCGGCCGGTGAACACCCCTGGAAAGGAATCTCCTTGATGGACAACCCGGAACCCACCTCCGCCGAAACGCGGCCGGACGCCCCGCCCGCGGCGGGCAGCCGGCGCCGCTGGCCGATCGCGGTCGCGGTCGGCGCGCTGGCGCTGGCCTTGGTCAGCCTCACCACGCTGCGCACGGGGCAGCAGACGGCTCCGGTCGCCGCTCCGAGCACGGCCCAGGTCGATCTCGCCGCGCTCGCGAAACAGAGCCCGCTCGCTGTCCCGTTGTACCAAGGTCTCTCGCAGCAGCAAGGCGGTGCCGCGGCGCCGGCCGCCGCGCAGGCCTCGGCGGGCTCGGCCAAATCGGTCGAGATGAGCGGGTACAAGTTCTCTCCCGCCAGCCTGACGATCACCGCGGGCGACACGGTGACGTGGACCAACCACGACACCGCGCCGCACAACGTCGTCGTCACCGACGGCCCGGAGAAGTTCACGTCGCCGACCCTGCAGACCGGCGGCACCTTCTCCCACACCTTCACCAAGGCGGGCACCTATTCCTACTACTGTTCGATCCACCCCGACATGAAGGCGACCGTGACCGTGCAGGGCGCGGCCCCGCCGTCTTCGCCGACCGCGCCGCCGTCGTCGTCCTCGACCCCGACCGCGCCCTCCAGCCCGACGCACACGATGCCGATGCCCACCGACGCTCCGCCGGGAACCTGCGTGCCCAAGGCGGTGTTGCAGCCGATCCTGGACCACATCAAGGCCGCGCACCTGGAGGAGTCGCCGGGACAGCAGGCAGCTGATCTGCTGAATCTCGACCAGTACATCAAAACGCACACCGTGTGGCTGGAAAGCGTGCTGAAGCCGGCGTTCGACGGTTCGGCCGACAAGGTCGTCACCGACACGCTCGCGCCGATCATCGCGCACATCAAGTCCGCACATCTCGAGGAGTCCCCGGGACAGCAGGTGACTGATCTGCTGAACCTGGACCAGTACATCAAGACGCACACCGTCTGGCTGGAGAACGTCCTGACGCCGCTGCTGAACCAGGCGTCCTGCTGACCGCCGGCCCGGGGCGGGCGCCGTGCCCGCCCCGGACCGCCCTCGACCCCGGAGGCTTTCGTGCCCACTGACACCCGGTTCCTGCCCGCAGCGGGCAGCCTCGACGCGGAACCCGGAGTCCACCGGCTCCGGCCTGATCGCCGCGTGCTGGAGCTGACGCTGCGGCTGCTCGGAATTCCCTTGCTGCGCGGACGGTTGACCGTGCGCAGCGCCGAATTCAGCCACGATTCCCTCACCGCCGAAATCGACGGCAGCTCATTCCGGTCGCGCGTCCCGTTGCTGTCCGCGATGGTCACTCGGGAACTGGGCGAGGTGCGGTTCACCGGAGAGGAAATCGCCGAACAGCCGTCGACGGAGTTCGCCGGGCGGCTGGACTTCGGCGATTCGACCCGCGATCTCGTTCTCGGCGGCGAACTTCGCGAGGCAGGGGACGGGTGCGTCATCCTTTGGCTGCGCGGTACTTTGCCGCCGCCTCGCCGTCCTCTTCGGACAGCCGGACGGATCGCGCGGCTCCTCGCCCGACGGCCGGTCCACGTCGAGTTCGCCGGGGAGTTCGTGCGGTGAAACGATTTTTCGCCCTCTTGGCCGTCGCTGTCCTGGGCACGCTCGCCGCACCCTTGCCAGCCCCAGCCGAGGCCGCCAACCAGACGGTGATGATGCAGGACTACGCCTACTCGCCCGCGTCGCTGACCGTGCGCGTCGGCGACACCGTCACCTGGGTCCAGCACGACACCGCGCCGCACGACGTGGTCACCACGAGCGCGCCCGTCGCGTTCCGCAGCCCGCAGCTGTCGCAAGGGCAGAGCTGGAATTACACGTTCCAGACCCCGGGAACCTATTCCTATTACTGTTCCGTGCATCCGGACATGCGGGCGCAGGTCATCGTCCAACCTGCGCCCGCCGCGCCGCCGTCACCGCCGGTGACGCGGTCGTCCGCTGCCGCCCCTGCTTCCCGGCCCGCGGCCGCTCCGAGCCGTACTGCCGCGGTGGCGCCGCCGGTGGCCGCCGCACCGCCGGCACCGTCCACAGTGGCCAGTTCGGTCGCGCCGAGCGAGTCCGCGGCCGCGCCTGCCTCGGCGCAGCCGGTCGCGCAGGCGGCGGCGACCACCAGCCTCGACCCGAAACTGCTGGTCGCCGGTCTGGTGACGGCGGTCGCCATCGGGTGCCTGTTGCTGCTGACCTCCCGGAAAGCTTGACGTCCGGGTCAGCTCAATTCTTGAGCGAGCCCCACGACGATATTCTCCGGCCCCCGGACATAACACAGCAGAAAGATGTTCTCGAACTGCACCACTTCGTCGACCAATTCGGCTCCGCGTGCCTTCAGCCGGGCGAGCGTGTCCTCGAGGTCGTCGACCGCGAACATCATCCGGCGGATGCCGAGCGTGTTCGCCGGAGCCTTCCACGGCTCCGGCGCGACCGCCTTCGGCTCGTGGAATTTCGCCAGTTCGACCCGGCCGGGACCGTCGGGGACGCGCAGCATGGCGACGTCCTGCCGGACGTCCCGCAGCCCGACCACCCGTTCCGCGCCGCGCCAGTCGAGGGGGCCCTTGTTTTCCAGTTCCAGCCCCAGTTCGACGAAGAAGTCGATGACCGCGTCGAGATCCTCGACGACGATGAGGACGTTGTCCATCCGCTTGACCGTCATGCGGTCACCGTAGTCCCCTCCGGGAAATCTTAGTGGTGCTATTCTTAGCGGAAAGCTATTCACGGGGGTGCCGGATGCCGAAGCGTACCGAGCCGGACGAGGTCGACGAGATGCTCGCGCAGTGGCGCGCCGAGGTGCCGGAGGTCGACACGTCGCCGCTCGCGGTGTTCGGGCGCTTGCATCGTTCGTTCGACCGGTATCAGCGGCAGCTGACGCGCGTGTTCGCCCGGCACGGGATCACGGTGGCGGACTTCGGGATCCTCGCCGCGCTCCGGCGGGGCGGCGCGCCGTACCGGCGCACGGCGGGCGACCTCGCCGACACCAACCTGCTCACCACCGGCGGTATCACCCAGCGGGTCGACAAGCTGGTGCAGGCCGGCCTCGTCCGCCGCGAACGCGACGAGGACGACCGGCGGGTCGTGTTCATCGGCCTCACCGAAGAGGGGCTCGCGGCGACGGACAAGGTCATGCACGAGCACTTTCCCAACGAAAACCGCATGCTGGCCGGGCTGACCGCGGCGGAACGCGCGCAGCTGGCGAAATTGCTGGCGCGGTTGGAGCGGTCTTTGGACGAGGCCGAGTTCGGCGACTGAACACCCGCGTCGGCTCAGCGTCAATCGCGGGAGCCGAGGAACAGAGCCCGGCCGAGCGCCGCTGCTCGGACTGAACCGGCAACGGCGCTCGGCCGTCGGGCGCGGCGAAGGCCACTGGCCCGTCGACCGGGCATTGCCTCGCGCTGAAAACCCGAAGCTACGCGTCCTTCTCCGGGCTGCTCACGCCCGTGCCCACGGGATCGGCTCCTCCGCCAGGCTCAGATACAGGCTCTTCTGCCGCTGATAGCTCCGGATCGCGGTGCGGCCCTTGTCCGTGCCGAGGCCGCTTTCCTTGGTGCCGCTGAACGGCGTCGAGATGCTGAACTGCTTGTACGTGTTGATCCACACCGTCCCGGCCTCGACGCGGCGCGCCAGGCGGAGCGCGCGGCGGTAGTCGGCGGTCCAGATGCCGCACGCCAGGCCGTAGACGGTCGAGTTGGCCTGGGCGACCAGGTCTTCCTCGTCGTCGTACGGCAGGAGGACGCCGACCGGGCCGAAGATTTCCTCCTGGCAGGTTTTCGCGTCCGGCGGGAGACCGTCGAGCAGGGTCGGCAGGTAGTACGCGCCGCGCGCCAAGCGCTCGTCGGAAGGGATTTGCCCGCCGCAGCGCACCACTGCGCCTTCTTCGCGGGCGCGGTCGACCATCGCGGCCACCTTGTCGCGGTGCGCGAACGTCGCCAGCGGACCGACCTGGGTGGCCGGATCGGTGCCGGGGCCGAGACGCAGGGCGGAAGCGGCGGCGATCAGGCGGGAAGCCCATGCGTCGTACTGGCTGCGCGGCAGGAAAATCCGGGATCCGGCGATGCAGCTCTGCCCGGTCGACGAGAAGATTCCATACAGGATTCCGGCGACGGTCTCCTCGACGTCGGCGTCCTCGCAGACGATCGTCGGGGACTTGCCGCCCAGTTCCATGGTGACCGGGATGATCCGGTCCGCGGCGATCCGGCCGAGGACGCGTCCGGTGGCGGTGCCGCCGGTGAAGGCGAGCTTGCCGACCAGCGGGTGGCGGGAGAGCGCGTCGCCGACGACCGAGCCGGGGCCGGGCAGGACGGACAGCAGGGCGGGCGGGATCCCGGCGTCGTGGACGAGGCGGGCCAGCGCCAGCGAGACCAGGGGAGTGGCTTCGGCCGGTTTGAGCAGGACGGCGTTTCCGGCGGCCAGCGCAGGGGCGATTTTCTGGGCGTCGCTGGCGATCGGCGAGTTCCACGGCGTGATCGCGCCGACGACGCCGATCGGTTCGTGCACGCTCATCGTCAGGTGCGCGCCGCGGCTCGGCGGGAGTTCGCCTTCGAGCGTTTCGAGCGCGGCCGCGTAGTACCGGAAAGTCCCGGCCGCGCTCGCGACCAGCGCGCGGGTTTCGCCGAGCGCCTTGCCGGTGTTGCGGGTCTGCAGGAGGGCGAGTTGCTCGGCGTGGTCCTCGATCGCGTCGGCGACGCGCACGAGCAGCCGGGCGCGCTGGTGCGGCAGCAGGTCTCGCCACGCCGGGTCCGCGGCCGCCGCGGCGCCGGCCCGGGCGGCGGCGTCGACCTGGGCGGAGTCGGCGGCGTGGATCGAGGCGACCGTCGAGCCGTCGGCGGGATCCACGCACGCGGACGCGGGACCGCCGCCGCGCTGCCAGTCGCCGCCGACCGGGATTTCGTCGGGCGGGACGGGGAAGGGCTGCATGGCGAAGTCCTTTCGGCGCGGAGGACGGGGATGCGACCGAGGAAACCTTAGACCTAAGATTTCGTCAAGACCCGGCCCGGCCAAGGTCCGTGAAGGACTCCTTGAAGGAATCAGATTCCCTCAAGGAGTCCTTCACGGCGCGCGGGCCGCCGCGAAGACGCCGCGAAGAATTTTAGGCCTAAGGGGTTGTGCGGATCACAGGCCGCGGGGTACAACCCTTATCAGTAAGTCTCTTAGACCTAAGGCATTCGGCGGCGAGCCCGCCGAGGACCCCGGAGGAGTTGCCCCGCGATGACCACCACCGAAAGCAAGCACCAGCACCTCGAGGAGCTCATCGACTCGTGCATCGCCGCTCGCGAGACGCGGTACGAGGACTGGGACACCCTCGGTTTCCAGGCCGCCGCGAAGGGCGACGAGTTCCGCCGCGCGCAGATCCGCTACATCGGCTCCGGCGCGACCGGCAACCACGAGGGCGACGCCCGCCAGCTGCCCTCGGAGCACTTCACCTTCTCCAACATGCGGCTGCCGGTCGGCGCGATCGGCCCGGAGCACACCCACCACGACGTGGAAGAGGCGTTCTTCGTCCTCGAAGGCACCCTGGAGGTGACCGTGCACGACGTCGAGGACGGCACCAAGACCGCCACCCGCGTGCTCGGCTACCGCGACCTGATCCGCGTGCCCGCCGGGGTGCCGCGCAGCCTGCGCAACGCCGGCGACACCGACGCGCTGTTCTGCGTCATCATCGGCGCGCAGAAGCCGCAGCTGCCGACCTACCCGCCCACCTCGCCGATGCACGGCGTCACTCGCTGAGGACGACCGCGATGCCGACGATGCTGCGGGTGCACCGGACGACGTGGCTGGCCGACCGGGTCACGCAGGTGGAACTGCGCGACCCGGAAGGAAAGCCGCTGCCCGGCTGGGAGCCGGGAGCGCACCTTTCCCTGCACCTGCCGAACGGGCTGGTGCGCGAGTACTCCCTCTGCGGCGACCCGGCCGACCGGTACAGCTGGACGGTCGCGGTGCTGCGGGAGGAGTCCTCGCGCGGCGGCAGCGCGTGGGTGCACGAGCGGCTTACGGCGGGAAGCTTGATTCCCGTCGAGGGCCCGCGCAACACCTTCGAACTGCACGACGCTCCGGAGCACCTGCTCGTCGCCGGCGGCATCGGCGTGACCCCGATCCTCGCGATGGCCCGGAAACTCGCCGGCGGCTCCGCGCCGTGGTCCATGCTCTACTGTGGACGGTCGCGCGGCGGGATGGCCTTTCTGGACGAGCTTTCCGGCCTCGCCGGGGACCGGCTGGAAGTGCACGCCGACGACGAGCACGGCGGTCCGCCCGATCTGGCCGCGAGGCTGGCCGGGCTCGCCCCGGGCACGGTCGTGCACTGCTGCGGCCCCGAACCGCTGCTCCGCGCGGTCGAGGCGGCTCTGCCGGAGACGGCCATCCTGCGGGTCGAACGCTTCCGGGCCCCTGAGGCTCCGGCCGCCGCACCGGGAACGGGATTCGACGTTGTGTGCGCCGGTTCCGGGACCCGGGTTTCGGTGGCCGCCGACGAGTCCATTGTGGACGCTCTCGGCCGCACCGGGATCTCCGTGCCGACCTCGTGCCGCGAGGGCGTGTGCGGAACCTGTGAAACGAAGGTGCTCTCCGGCGAGCCGGACCACCGCGATTTCGTGCTCGACGACGACGAGAAGGCGACCTCCGGGACCATGATGCTCTGCGTGTCGCGGTGCCGGTCCGCCGAACTCGTGCTCGATCTGTAAGAAGAACCGATCTTGAGGAGCCGGCCATGGCCGGACACACCCACCGGCAGCTCGCCGTGCTGCGCGCCGCCGCCGCGGGGCACGTCGAGATGACGTGCAGCCGCGAACCGCACCTCTACGTCGACGGCCTGGCCTGCTGCGACCCGACGCTCGGGCATCAGCTGTCCGGGCTGCTCGCCCCCGAACCGGCCGCCCCGCGCGGACCGGGGCTCCGGGTGCCCGCGGTGCTCACCGCCGCCGGGCAGGCCGCGCTGGCCCGGCCCGCCCCGTCCGCCGCCTGACCACGAACCGAAGGGAACGCCCGATGCCGCTGCAGCTGCGGCCGGTGCAGAGCCGCACCGCCCCGCCCACGAGCTACGAGAACGCGCTGGCCGACGAGCTGGAAGCCGTCTACGGCCGGGGCGTGCACGACCTGCCCGGCGTGGTCTCCGCGCTCAACGCGGGCGGCCTGCGCCCGGCGGACGGCTCCGACTGGACCGAAGAGACGTTCGCCGCCGAACTCGCCCGGCTGGCAGGGGAGGCGTGATGGCGACCAAAACCGCCGAAGAACTGCTGGCGCTGGGCCTGCGCGACCGCTGGTACCCGCTGTGCCCGTCCAGCACGGTCAACCGCGGCGAGCTGACCCGCATCGAACGCGCTGGGGAGCAACTGCTGCTCTGGCGCGACTCCGCCGGGGTCGTGCACGTCCAGGAAGACCGCTGCCCGCACCGCGGCGCGCGGCTTTCGCTGGGAGTGCACATGGGCGACCGGGTCGCCTGCAACTACCACGGTGTGCAGGTGGACGGCGACGGTGTCGTGGTGTCGGTGCCCGGCAGCCCGGGGTGTGCGCTGGAAGGCCGTCGCGCGCTGCGGACGTTCCCCGCCGAAGAGCACGCCGGCGCGGTGTTCGCCTGGTTCGGCCTGGACGAGACCGCCGAGCCGGCGCCGCTGCGGCTGCCGGACCCGATCGCGGGCGGCGAATGGGACAACTTCCTCTGCTACGTCGAATGGGAGGCGCCCTACGGCTACTCCCTGGACAACCTGCTCGACCCGATGCACGGCGCGTTCCTGCACCGCAACAGCCACACCATGTTCGGCGGCAAGCGCGAGGCCGTCTTCCAGATCCGCGCGATCGACGACGGGTTCGTCTTCGAGAAGACCGACCAGCGCGGCGTGAACTTCGACTGGGTGCAGCTCACCGACGCCGGCGCGCAGTGGGTCACGCTCGACATCCCGTATCCGGACACCGCCGGTCCGGGCGGCGCGTTCACCATCGTCGCCGCGCTGTGCGCGATCAACGAAACCCAGCACGCGGCGTTTTTCTGGCGCTGCCGCCAGGTTTCCGGCTGGGAACGCGACAGCTGGCGCGTCCTCTACCGCAACCGGCTCGAGGCCCGGCACTGGGCGGTGCTGGAGCAGGACCGCGAGATGGCCGAGGCGATGCCGCTCGACGCGTGGGACCGGGAAAACCTGTACCAGCACGACATCGCGCTCGTCCGGATGCGCCGGCTGCTGCGTTCGGAAGCCCGCCGCCAGGCCGCCGCGCTCGCCGCACCCGCCGCCGCACCGGCTCCGGCCGAGCCCGTGCCCGCCCCGACCCGCTGAAGTCTCAGGAGGCCCCATGTCCGCCGAACCCATCGCGCGGCTCCGCGCCCTGCGCGCGGTGACGCTGCGTTCGACGCAGTGCGCCGATTCCGGCGAGTTCTACCGCGAAGTCTGGGGGCTGCAACAGGTCGAAGCCGACCGCGGCGCCGTGTGGCTGCGCGGTTCCGGCGACGAGCACCACGTGCTCCAGCTCGAACAGGCCGACCAGAACGCGCTCGGCAAGATCGCGTTCGCGCTCGCCACCCCGCGCGAGGTCGACGCGGCCGCCGCCCGGCTGGCCGCGCACGGCGTACCGCTGGTCACCGAACCCGGCAAGCTCGACCAGGTCGGCGGCGGGTACGGCCTGCGCTTCGCCGACCCGGAGGGCCGCTTGGTGGAGCTGTCCGCCGAGGTCGAGGCGGTCGTGCCGGGCGATCCGTACGGACGCGCCGCGGTGCCGCGGAAGCTGGCGCACGTCGTGCTCAACACGGTCGACATCGACGCGGCCTGCGAGTTCTACACGCGGGTGCTGGGCATGCGGATCTCCGACTGGTCCGAGCACCAGATGGCGTTCCTGCGCTGCAACGCCGACCACCACGTGATCGCGTTCAACCAGGCCGATTTCGCGTCGGTGAACCACATCGCGTACGAGATGAACTCGATCGACCACTTCATGCGCGGCATCGGGCGGCTCAAGCACCACGGCGTCACGCCGCTGTGGGGCCCCGGCCGGCACGGTCCGGGCAGCAACACGTTCGGCTACTTCGCCGACCCGGCCGGGCTCGTCTGCGAGTACACCTCCGAGGTCGCGCAGGTCGAGGAGGACGCGTGGCTGTGCCGGGTGTGGCGGCGCACGCCGGAGCTGTCCGACCTGTGGGGCACCGCGGGCCCGCCGTCGAAGGACGTCCGCGCGCACATGCGCGGCGTGCCGGATCCCGGCTACTCGGCGTGGTGGCAGTCGTGAAGGTAGGAGTGCTGGGCGCGGGGTCGATCGGTTCCGTCGTCGCGGAAGCGCTGCGCGACGGCCGGGTGCCGGGCGCGGAGCTGGCCGGGGTCGTCGATCCGGCGCTTTCCCCCGCCGGACTGCCGATGTGCGCGCTGCCGGAGCTGCTGTCCGCTTCGGACTTGGTGGTCGAGGCCGCGGGGCAGCGCGCGCTGGCGGACGCCGGTCCGCAGGTGCTGTCGGCGGGGTGCGATCTGCTGGTGGTTTCGGTCGGCGCGCTGGCGGCGGACGGATTGCTGGAGAAGCTGCTCGCGGCCGGACCGGGCGCGGTCCATTTGTCGACTGGCGCGATCGGCGGGCTCGACCTGCTGCGTTCGGCGGCGCTGCTCGGGCAGTTCGAGCGAGTGGTCATCGAGACGACGAAGAAGGCGTCTTCGCTGGTCCAGCCGTGGATGTCTCCTGCCGAAGCAGAGGAATTGCGGCAGGCGACCGCGGCGGTCGAGTTGCGGCGGGGGCCTGCGCGGGAGATCACCGCGGCGTTCCCGAAGTCGGCGAACGTGGCTGCGTCGGTGGCGTTGGCGGTGCGGGATTGGGACGTCGTGGAGGCCGCGGTGATCGCCGATCCGGCCGCGCCGTTGACCTCGCACGTGATCACCGCGGTCGGTCCGGCGGGGGAGTACCGGTTCGAGATCCGCAACCGGCCGTCGCCCCAGACTCCGACGTCGAGCCAGGTCGTGCCCTACGCAGTGCTGTCCGCGCTGGAAGCATTGGCGACGCCGAGGGCGGTGTTCCGGTGATTTCCACAGTGGACGGTGTGCAGGTCCGGATCGCCGGGGACGGCAGTCCGGTGCTGTTGCTGCACGGCATCGGCGGTTCGAGCGCGTCGTTCGACGCACAGCTCGCTGGCCTGGCGCCGAAACACCGCGTGCTGGCTTGGGACGCGCCGGGCTACGGCGGCTCGGCGGATCCGGAGAAGCCGTTGGGCATGGCCGGATACGCGGCGCTCGTCGGCCGTTTGCTGGCCTCGCTGGACGCGGCGCCCGCACACCTCGTGGGCGTGTCGTGGGGCGGCGTGATCGCGACGCGGGTCGCGCTCGATCACCCGGAGGTCGTGCGGTCGCTGGTGCTGGCCGATTCGACCCGCGGTTCCGGCATCGACTCCGAGCGGGCCGCGGTGATGCGGGCCCGGCCGAGCGAGCTGAACCGGGTGGGCGCGGCGGAGTTCGCGCGTCGCCGGGCCCCTCGGTTGCTCGCGCCCGGCGCGGATCCCGCGGTGGCGCATCGGGTCGAGGACATCATGGCGGGCATCCGGCTGCCCGGCTACACGTCCGCCGCGGAATCGATGGCCGAGACGGATCACGGTCCGCGGTTGTCGCGGATCGCGGTGCCGACGCTGGTGCTCGTCGGCGAGCACGACCAGGTGACCGGCGTGTCCGAGTCGCGGCGGCTCGCGGCGTCCATCCCGGGGGCGCGGCTGGAGGTCGTTCCCGGCGGGCACGCGGCGAATCAGGAGTCGCCGCGCCGGTTTTCCGCCGAGGTGCTGGACTTCCTGTCCGAAGTGGACTCGGTGGTGGCGCGATGAAGGATCGGCTGTATGTGGTCACCGGCGCGGGCCGCGGTCTAGGCTGGGCGATCGCCCGCGAGATCGGCAGGCAGGGCGGTCGCGTCGTAGTCGCCGAACGGTCTCCGGACCGGGCCGCGGACGGCGTAGCCCGGTTGCGGGCGGAAGGCGTTGCGGCACATCGGATCGACACCGATGTAGCGGATCCGGCGTCTGTTGCGGCCTTGGCGGAAGAGGTCGCGAAACTCGGGCCACTGCACGGTTTGGTGAACAACGCGGCAATGGCGGACGGCGTGGGCGGCAAGCACTTCGCGGAGCTGGACGTCGAAGCGTGGGACACGTTGATGACCGTCAACGCTCGCGGCCCGTGGCTCGTCTCTCGCGCGCTGTATCCGCAGCTTGCGCAGACTGGCGGACGCATCGTGAATCTCGCCTCCGACGCCGCGCTGTACGGCTCGCCCAGGCTGGTCCAGTACGTGGCCTCGAAGGGCGCGGTGATCGCGATGACCCGGGCGATGGCGCGGGACGGCGGCCCGGACGGCGTGACCGTCAACGCGGTCGCGCCCGGGTTGACCGAGGTCGAAGCCACCGCGGGCATTCCGCAGGAACGGCACGACCTGTACGCGCTGAACCGCGCGCTGACCCGGCCGCAACAGCCGGAGGACGTCGTCGGTTCGGTCGCGTTCCTGCTGTCCGACGCGGCCTCCTACATCACCGGCCAGACCCTCGTGGTCGACGGCGGATTCGTCTGCAGCTGAAGGGAAAACCCGTGGATTTGGGATTGAAGGGCGCGGCGGTGCTCGTGACCGGGGCCAGCTCCGGCGTCGGGCTCGCGACCGCGGCCGCGCTGCTGGCGGAGGGCGCGCACGTCGCCGCCTGCGCCCGCGACGGCGTCCGGCTGGAGAAGGCTCTCGCCGATCTGCCCCGCGCCGATGGGGCCCGGCTATATACGGCTTCCTGCGACGTGCTCGACGAGCAGCAGGTGGAAACGTTCGTCGCCGACGCTGCCCGCGAACTGGGCGGACTGACTGGGGTCGTGAACAACGCGGGCCGCTCGCTGATGGCGCGGCTCGCCGAGACCACCGACGACCAGTGGCGGGACGAGCTGCACCTCAAGATCTTCTCGGTGCTGCACGTCGTCCGGGCCGCGTTGCCTTGGCTGCGGGCGGCTTCGAATCCGGCCGTGGTGAACGTGAACGCGATCCTCGCGCGGCAGCCCGAACCCCGGTTGGCGGCCACTTCGGCGGCCCGGGCGGCGCTGCTCAATCTCTCCACGACTTTGGCGGCCGAACTGGCCGAGGACGGCGTGCGGGTCAACTCGGTCTGCCTCGGCCTGGTGGACACCGGACAGTGGCGGCGCCGGTACGAGGCTTCCGGCAGTGATTTGTCCTTTGTGGACTGGTCGGCGGAGCTGGCCGCCGATCGCGGGATCCCGCTGGGCAGGCTCGGCACTGCCGAAGAGGTCGCTTTCCCCATCGTCACGCTGCTTTCGCCGCGTGCCTCCTACGTGACCGGCGCGACGATCGACGTCGGCGGCGGCATTGCCCGTTACGTCTAGAAGGGACGGACCCATGAATCACGGTCACGGAGGCGAGCTGCTGGTTCGCCTGCTGTCCGAAGCCGGAGTGGACACCGCCTTCGGCGTGGTGAGTGTGCACAATCTGCCGCTGGTGGAAGCGGTTTCGCAGCATCTGCGGTTCGTGCCGGTGCGGCACGAGGCGGCCGCGGTGAACGCCGCCGACGGGTTCTCGCGGGCCAGCGGCGGCCTCGGCGTCGCGATCACCAGCACTGGCACCGGTGCGGGCAACGCGGCGGGCGCGCTGGTGGAGGCCCTGACGGCGGGCAGTCGCGTGCTGCACGTGACCGGCCAGATCGACTCCGAATTCCTCGGCAGCGGTCGCGGCGTCATCCACGAGACCCGTGACCAGCTCGGCATGCTGACCGCGATTTCCAAGCACGCGGCCACGGTCACGTCGGTCGAGACCGCCGAGGAGACGCTGCGCGCGGCGGTCCGGCACGCGCTTTCGGTGCCGAGCGGTCCGGCGAGTGTCGAATGGCCGATCGATCTGCAGTACTCCCGGCACGAGTTCCGTCCCGGCTCGCTGGAGCCGACTCCGATCCCGCCGCCCGACGCGGCTGCGCTCGCGGAAGCCGCCGAATTGCTCGCGACCGCACGCCGTCCGGTGTTCTGGCTCGGCGGGGGAGCGACCGGGGCGCGCGACGAGGTGCGCGCGCTCGCGGAACGGCTCGGTGCGGCGGTGTTCACCAGCAACTCCGGCCGCGGCACGGTGCCGGAGAACCACGAACTGGTCGTCGGGAACTTCGCCGCGCACGAGTCGGCCGCCCAGCTCCTCGCCGACGCCGACCTGCTCGTCTCGGTCGGCACGCACTTCCGCTCGAACGAAACCAAGCACTACCACCTGAAACTGCCCGAACGGCACTTGCAGATCGACGTGGACGCCGAAGCGCTGGGCCGGGTCTACCCGGCCACGGTCGGGGTGCAAGGCGACGCCGCAGCGGTACTGAGCGGATTGTCCACTGTGGAATCCGGTACCGAACCTGGCTGGCGCGAACGCGTCGTCGAGACCCGGAAAGCCGTGCGGGACAAGCTGAACGAGGCGATCGGCCCGTACGCGGAGATCTGCGCCGCATTGCGCGACGGTCTCCCGGCCGAGTCCGTGATCGCCCGCGACGTGACCATCCCGTCCAGCCAGTGGGGCAACCGGCTGCTGGACATCCACGACCCGCGCACCAACGTGTTCCCGGTCGGCGGCGGCATCGGACAGGGCCTGGCGACCGGCATCGGGGCCGCGCTCGCGACGCCGGACGCGCCGACCGTGGTGATGGTCGGCGACGGCGGTCTCGCGGTGCACCTCGGCGAGTTGTGCACCCTGGCGCAGGAACGGCCGTGGCTCGCGCTGGTCGTGTTCAACGACGGCGGGTACGGCGTGCTGCGCAACATGCAGGACCACCACCGCGGACAGCGGGCCGGCGTCGACCTGTACACGCCGGATTTCGCGCGCATGGCGCAGTCGCTGGACCTGCCGCACGCGCTGGTGTCGAAGCCGGGCCAGTTCGCCGACGCGCTGGCTAAAGCGGTGGCCCAGCAGGGGCCGTTCGTGATCGAGGTGGACGTGACCGCTTTGCCCGCCACGCCGCGGCCGTTCGTGCCGCCGGTGCCGGTTCCGGAGAGCTGAGGGAGACCAGACGTGGGAGGCACCATCGAAGCTGCCGAAGTCCACCATCACGGGCACGGGCCCGCGAACCGCCGCCGCCGGGTGGTGCGGACGTCCGCGCCGCTGCTGGTGCGGCATCCTGCCGGCCGCGTGCGCGGCGCGGTGCTCGTGCTGCACGGCGCCGCCGGGCTCGACGAACCCGTCGAAAACTGCTGCCGCACGCTCGCGAGCTGCGGATACGTCACGGTCGCGCCGCTGTTCTACTACGAGACCGGCGGCCACACCTTCGGTCCGGACAAAGCGGACGCCGCCTTCGCCGCGCTCGCGCTTTCCGACCTCGAAGCCGACCTCGCCGGCGCGCTCGACTACCTCGGCGCCCGGCTGGGAATGCCGCGCCACCGCGTGGCCGCCGCCGGTTTCGGCGCCGCCGCCCACCTCGCCGAACTGGCGGCGGTGGACCTCGCCGCCGCTCTCGGACCCGAGCCGCCACCGTGGCCCGGCGCGCCCGAATTCGACCCGCATGCGCCCGATCGGCTCGTGCTGCCCGCCGGACCGTCCGCCTCGGACGACCTGGTCCGGTTCCTGGACGCCGCCTCGAGTCCGTGAGGGGAACCCTGACGGACTCAGAGTCCCTCAGGGTTCCCCTCACGGACAACAGCCGCCCACAGCGCCGCCTCGAGTTCCTGGCATCGCGCCCGAAACCCCCTACGATCGATTGCACGCTCCGGCTCCGAGGAGGGCCCATGAGTATCGCCGCCACCCCCGAGGTGACCCAGCGGGACATCGCCGCCCGGCTGGAACGGCTCCCGATGTCGCGCTGGCAGGTCTCGATCCGCCTGATCATCGGCATCGTCACGTTCTTCGAGGCGTTCGACCAGCTGCTGATCGCCTACACCCTGCCGGTCATCGGCCGCGAATGGCACATGACGACCGCGTCCAGCACCGCGACGCTGACCATCGGCTCGATCGGCATGCTGCTCGGCGCGCTGGCGTCCGGCTGGGCCGCCGACCGGATCGGCCGCGTCAAGGTGATCACGCTGTGCGTCGCGGTCACGGCCTTGTGCAGCTTGGCGATGACGTTGTGCACCGCGCTGCTGCCGTTCCTGATTTTGCGCTTCGTGCAGGGCCTCGCGATCGGCGGTGAAGTGCCGACTGCGGCCGCGTACATCGCGGAGATCAGCCGGGCTCGCCGTCGCGGCCGTTTCGTGTTGATGTACGAGATCGTCTTCCCGGCCGGTCTCGCGGTCGGTGCGCTGGTCGCGGCCTGGGTCATCCCGCACTGGGGCTGGCGTCCGCTGTTCGCGCTGGCCGCGATCCCGGGTCTCGCCGCGGTGCTGCTGCAGCTGCGGATCCCGGAATCGCCGCGCTGGCTCGCGGCGCACGGGCACACGGAGAAGGCCGAAGCGACGATGGCGCTGATCGAGCGCCGGGTCGAGGAATCCCTGGGCCGTCCGCTTCCGCCGCCCGCGGTGGCCGCTGCGGCGCCGGCGACGGCACCCGCCAAGCGCGGTTCGCTGCGCGACCTGTTCGCCGGCCGCTACCGGCGGCGCACGCTGATGGTGTGGACGATCTGGTTCGTCGGCTACCTCGCGAACTACGGCATCACCTCGTGGCTGCCGACGCTGTACAAGGGCTCGTTCCACCTCTCGATCGGCCAAGCGCTCTGGTACAGCACCGCCACGTCGGTCGCCGGTCTCGTCGGCTGCCTGATCGCCGCGCTGGTCGTGGACAAGCTCGGCCGCCGGTTCGTGCTGGCCGCGGGCTTGGGCGGGACGACCGCGATGCTGGTCGTGCTGGGCGCGCTCGGCGCCGGGACCCCGTTGCAGCTGCTGGTGTGGTCGTCGCTCGCGGCGATGTTCAACTTCGCGGTGAACGTCTGCCTGTACCTGTACACGCCGGAGCTGTACCCGACCCGCAGCCGCGCGCTGGGCGTCAGCCTCGGCGGGGTGCTGAACCGGTTCGGCCTGATCCTCGGCCCGATCCTGGTCGGCGCGCTGTACGCGGGCGGCAGCGGGCTCGCGTCGGTGTTCCTGGTGCTCGGCGGGATCTGCTTCGTCGGCGCGCTGGTCGCCGGGTTCTTCGCCGAGGAGACGAAGGGCCGCACGCTCGAAGAGGTTTCGCCGTGACGGACGCGCTGCGCGTGATCCTGCTCGGCACGGCGGCCGGGCCGTACCCGGCGCCGGGCCGGCAGGGCTGCGCGAACGCGGTGGTGGTCGGCGGCCGCGTCTACCTGGTCGACGCGGGCTACGGGACGCTCGGCAAGTACGTCTCCGCCGGGCTCTCCCTGCGCGATCTGGCCGCGGTGTTCGTGACGCATCTGCATTCCGACCACGTCGCCGAGCTGTTCACGCTCTTCCTGCTCGGCTGGGGCCCGGCCAACCAGGGCGTCGTCGATCCGGTGCGGGTCTACGGCCCCGGCCCGGACCCGACCGATCCCGGGCCGCCCGCCGCGGGCACGGCGGGGCTGATCGCGGGGAACCTCGCCGCGTTCGGCCAGGACGTCGCGGTGCGGCAGCGGACCAGCGACCGGCCGCGGCTGGCCGGCCTGATCCACGCTGCCGACGTCTCGGTGGCCGGGGAAACCGTGGTGCACGAGGACGATCGGGTGCGGGTGACCGCTCGGGCCGTCCCGCATCCGCCGCTGCATCTGGCGCTGGGCTACCGGTTCGAGACCGAACACGGCGTGGTCGCCTTCTCCGGCGACACCGCCCGCAGCGACGCGGTCGGCGAGCTGGCCGCGGGTGCCGATTTGCTGGTGCACGAAGCGATGGAGCCCGATTTCTACCGCAGCATCGGCTATCCGCCGAAACTGCTCGATTTCCTGTCGGCCTCGCACACCTCGCCCGCGGACGTCGGCCGGGTCGCCGCGGCGGCCGGGGCTAAGCGGGTCGCGCTGTCGCATCTCGGCCCGGCCGACCCCGCGCGCCTCGACGACGAGGGCTGGCTCCGGCGGGTCCGTCCGCACTACTCCGGCCCGGTCGTCGTGGGCCACGATCTGCTCGACCTCACTGTCTAGAAGGAGCTTTCGCTGTGCCGGAAATCGCCATCGTCGGCGGCGGGATCGGCGGCCTCGCCGCCGCGGCCGCCCTGCGGAAGGCCGGGTTCTCGCCGGTCGTGCACGAACAGGCGGCCGGATTCGGCCGCGTCGGCGCGGACATCAACCTGACGCCCAACGCCGTCCGCGCCCTCGACGGCCTCGGCGTCGGCGACGAACTGCGCGAAACCGCGGCGCGGCCGAAGTACCGGATCAGCCGCACCTGGGACACCGGCGAGGAAACCTCGCGCCTGCCGATGGGCGACGAGGCCGAGCGCCGCTACGGTTCGCCGCAGCTCACGATGCACCGCGCGGATCTGCTGGCCGCCCTGGAACGCGCACTGCCCGACGACGTCGTCCACTTGGGACACAAGCTGACCGGACTGTCCACAACGGACTCAGTCTCGCTGGACTTCAGCGGGACCAATGTTTCCGCGGACGTCGTGATCGGCGCCGACGGCATCCACTCCGCTGTCCGCACCGCGTTGTTCGGCGCGGAACACCCGGAGTTCACCGGCGTGGTCGCGTACCGCGCGGTGCTGCCCGCGGGTTCGGTGGACGTGCCGAACCTGGACTGCTTCACCAAGTGGTGGGGTCCCGATCCGGACACGCAGTTGGTGACTTTCCCGCTCAACCGGGGTGCGGACGTGTTCGTCTTCGCCACGACGCGGCAAAGCCAGTGGCGGCACGAATCCTGGACCACCCCCGGGGACGTCGACGAACTCCGCGAGGCGTACCGCGGCTTCCACCCCGAGGCGCGCGCCTTGCTGGACGCGTGCGATTCGGTGCTGCAATCGGCGCTGTACGTCCGCGATCCGCTGCCGACCTGGTCGTCCGGCCCGGTGACGCTACTGGGCGACGCGTGCCATCCGATGATGCCGTTCATGGCGCAAGGCGCGGGAATGGCCATTGAGGACAGCGTGGTGCTGGCGCGGGCGCTGGCGGAGTACCCGAACGTCGAGGTCGCGCTGAAGGCGTACCAGGCGGCCCGGCTGGACCGCACGCGCGAGGTGCAGCTGGCCTCGCGGGGCAACAGCTGGCTCAAGCAGAGCGGGACGAGTTCGGCCGCCGCGGACGCGATCTACGGGTACGACGCCTGGCACACTCCGGTATGACTCAGGTCACACTCAAGATTCCGGGTGGCGTGTCTGATCGGGACGGTGCCGTTCGACGCGTAGGTGAACAGGCACCATCCCGAATCAGGAGCTGAACCATGCGCACCCTCATCGTCACCGAGTTCGTGTCCCTCGACGGCGTCGTCGAAGCCCCCGGCGGCGAGCCCGGTTACCGCAACGCCGGCTGGACGTTCCAGGACATCGAGTTCGACCCCGCCGCGTACGCGCTCAAGGGCGCCGAGCAGGAGGAGGCGACCGCGCTGCTGCTCGGCCGCGTCAGCTACGAGGCGTTCTCGCCGGTGTGGCCGGGCATGACCGAGGAGTTCCCGCGCTACAACGCGATGCCGAAGTACGTCGTGTCGACCACCCTGCGCGACGAGGACCTCGTGCCGAACTGGGGCGAGACGACCATTCTCCGCTCGCTCGACGACGTCGCCGCCCTGAAGGAGACCGAGGGCGGCCCGATCATCGTCAACGGCAGCGCGACGCTGGTCCGGAACCTCGCCGACGCCGGCCTGGTCGACCGGCTGCACCTGCTGGTCTTCCCGGTTCTGCTGGGCGCCGGGAAGCGGCTGTTCAGCGAGACCGACAAGGACAAGCAGCCGCTGAAGCTGATCGAGAGCGAAAGCTACTCGAACGGGATCCAGAAGCAGATCTTCGAGTTCGTCCGCTGATCGTCGCGGGGGCGGTGCTGGCCGAGGTGCGTCGGCGCATCCGGTCAGCCTCCGCCGTCCGGGCGACCCCGCGGAACCGCGACCTCGCCAGCACCGTCTCATCGCCGACTTTCCCGGACCGGGTGCCCGCGGTCCGGCCGGCTGACATACTGGTGCGCGCGTCCGTCGAGGACGCCCGCTGGGAGGTGGACTGGGGTGAGTTCGCACCGGGTTTCGGACTGGGCAGACGTCCGTGCGCTGCACAAGGAACAGGCCAAGGAGACGCACCGGTCCGGGCGGCCGGAAACGGCGGATTCCGTGCGGGGCCCGTCCGGGGCGGGCACCGCCGAGATCGTCGCCGACACCGGCGTCATGGAGCTGGACGCGGCCGAGATCGCGGCAGCCGACGCCGAACTGGAGCAGCGCCAGCAGGAGCTGACCGCCTGCCTCGAGCAGGCCAAGCAGCTCACGCATCCGCTCAAGGACGGCACCAGCCCGGTCGCCGCGCACCTGCGGAAGGCGTTCGGCGTCCGCGGTTCCGCTGACGGCGGCGCGCAAGCGATCCTGCAGCAGTACCTCGACGAGCTGTCGTCCTTGCGCGAGGCGATCCGCCGGGCCGGCGCGGGGCACGTCCAGCAGGAAAGCGACGCCAAGGATTCGCTCGACGCGGTCGGCCGCCGGGCGGACGACGGGGGAGGGACGCCGGCATGAGCCGGACACCGGGCTACGAACGGCTGCCGTACGAGAAGCACCGCAAGCACCGGCTGTGGAGCGAGGACCATCCGCCCACCGCCGCGCAGCGCCGGATCCTGCGGCGCACCAAGCTCGCCCAGCGGGCCAACCTGAAGGACGAGTCCTTCGGCAAGATCAACTGGAACGCCTGGGCGCACACCACGCTCTACGACATGATCATGACCGCGGACCCGGTCGCGATGGGCGCGACCGCGCACCAGTGGGGCAAGCTCGCGTACGACGTCGATTCGGCGACCTCCGCGGTGCACAAGACGGTGCAGAAGCTGCTGCTGTCCTGGCGCGGCGGCGCGGCCGGGAACGCGGCGCAGTCGGCTTCGAAGCTGACGTCCTGGGGCGCGGGCGCGAGCGAGACGATGCGCGCGGTCGGCGACAAGCTCGACCACTACACGAGCGCGGTCGAGACGGCGAAGCACAAGATGCCGGAACCGGTCTTCTACGCGGCGGAGAACCAGTTCCGCGACGGTTACGACCTCAACGCGGCCAGCGGCCCCAGCGGCGCGGTGATGGTCGATCAGCTGCTTGACGACCATCTGCCGGCCAAACGTGCCGCGTCGCAGGCCAAGGCCGAGGCCGTTCGCGTGATGGAAAGCTACGAGACGTCGAGCAAGGGCGTGCACGACAAACTGCCGCACTTCACCGGCGCGCCGAAGACGACGAACATCGATTCCGCGGGCGGCGACGGAAGCGGCGGCCGCGGCGGCGTTGACGGCGGGCGACGGCGTTCGGGCGGTTCGGAGATGGCGGGCAGCGGCGACGCGACCACCGCGTCGTCGGTCGTTCCGGGCGGCGCCGGGGCGTTCGCGGGCGGGCCGTTCGGCGGGACGCCGGGTTCCGCCGGTGCGTTCGGGAGCGGTTCGGTCGGTGCGCTCGGCGGCAACGGAGCTGGCAGCGGCGGTGCGCTTCCTGGCTCGTTGCCGGGTTCGCTGTCCGGCGGGATGCTCGGCGGGGCGACCGGGCCGGGCGGCGCGGCGGCCGGAGCGGCCGGTGCCGCGGCGGGCGCGCGCGGCGGGAGTCCGATGTCCGGCGGTTTCTTCCCGCCGATGGCGGGGCAGCACGGCGAAGGCTCCGAGGACCACCAGAATCGTTACACCAAGGGCAGTTCCTTCGACTTCCTCGAGGACCTGCCGGACGCGTACCCGCCCGTGCTGGGCGAGTGACGGTGGCCAGACACCTTCCCGGAGTCGACGGGATCGCGCTCTCGCACCTGGAATTCGATCTGCTGTGGTCGGAGTTCGACCTCGGTGCCCCGCCGTATCCGCTGGACGTGCCCTCGCACGGGGCCACGATGGACGAACGCGACCGGCTCGGAGCGCAGGTCGCGGAAAGCCTCGCCGCGGCCGGGCTGCTCGACGACGAGGACGAACTGCACCCGCGGCTCGGCCAGGTCTTCGCGGTGCTGGCGCAGCCGGTGTTTTCGGTCGACCTGCTGGTGTTCCGCGATCCGCCGCTGCGCGCGCTGGCCGCGGCGGGGCGCAAACTGGGCGTGCTGGCCGTTCTCGACGCGGGCGAACTCGCGCTGCGGCCGTGCCTGCCGGACGACGTTCCGCAGCTGGCCGCTGGCGTCGTCGGTCCCGCGGAACCCGGGCCGGGCAACGCGGTGCGGTTGCCGCGCGAGGCGTTTTCCGAGGCGATGCAAGCGTTTGCGGACCACGGGCACGGCGCGTTCGAGCGGGTGCTCGGCCGGGCCGGTCTCTCCGGTCGCGACCTGCGCGCGCTCTCGACGCTCGTCGCCACGCCGCGGGTCGCGTATGGACAGTTCGCGGTGAACGGTCCGGGCGGCCGTTCGCCGGTGGTCGCTTGGTACGACACGGAAGCCGGGCGGTACGGCGCGGTCGTGCGGGAGTCCGCGGGCACGAAATGGGTGACGGTCGCGCCCGCGGACCACGCTTGGCTCGCGGACCGGATGCAGGAACTCGGACGCGGGGTGTCGTCCGTTCGGGGGACTCGGGAACCTGAAGCCGAAGGGTTCCGTCTCACTTAGGGCAGCGGCGAAGCGCCCTGCTGAAGGGGGCAGGAAATGAGCAAGTTGTCGGCCGAGGAGATCGCCCAGCACGCGTACCGCGCCGGGTTCCGCGGGCAAGCGCTGACCACGGCGGTCGCGGTGGCGCTGGCGGAATCAGGCGGGAACCCGCGCGCGCACAACGGGACCCCGCCGGACAACTCGTACGGGCTGTGGCAGGTCAACATGCTCGGCTCGCTCGGGCCCGCCCGCCGGCACGAGTTCCGCCTGCGCTCCGACGACGAACTGTTCGACGCGGACGAGAACGCCAAGGCGGCCTGGGCGATTTCGGGGCACGGCAAGAGCTTCCAGCCGTGGTCCACGTACACCAACGGTGCGTATAAGAGCCATCTCGCCGCCGCGCGCAAGGCCGCCGAGGACGTCGCCCGCCACCACGGCAAGGGCGGGCGCCCTCCGCGCAAACCCGAGCACCGGCCGCACCAACCGCACCACGGCAAGGGCGGCAAGGACGGCGGGTTCAAGGCCGATCTCGAGCAGTTCCTCGCCTACGAACGCACCACCGAGCACGTCGCGAACGAACTGGTGTCGGTCGGCCGGAAGACCGTGCACCGGGTCACCGGGATCGCCAAGGACAGTTTCGGGAAGGTCGGCCAGGAAACCGGATTCTCCGACGCGCTGGGGGATTTCAGCCGTTCGCTGGAATCGCAGGTGCGGGCCACCGGTGCGCACGCGCGCACGCTGAGCGCTTCGGTTTTCCGGGCCCGGCAGGCGTACGCGGGCGCGGATTCCGACGCGAGCGCGGCGATCGGCGCACACGACATCAAGGGCATTCTGGGCTGAGGGGGAATCCGTGCTGGACACCGCAGGGGTCGCGACGCTGTTCGCGGACGAGATGAAAACGCACCACGGCAAGCTCCAGGGCAAGGCCGCGGAATCGCTTGCCGCGCAGCAGGCGCTGCAGCAGGCCGCGCACGAGATCACCGCGCAGTACGAGGCGCAGCGCAAGGCCGCGCACGCGCTGCTGAACACCTGGCACAGCAAGGCGAATCCCGCCTTCGAGCACGACACCGACAAGTTCGGCCGCGATCTCAAGGTCACCGCGCAGGCGAGCACGCACGGGGCGAGGGTGGTCAGCGAGGTCACCGACGCGCTCGCCGGGCGGCACCAGGCCACCGGCAAGCTGATCGACGAGTTCGTCGCGAAGGCACGCAAGATCATCGACGCCGGATACGTCCTGGCGCGCAACGGAAGCCCGGCCGCACTGCTGATGGCCATCGGCGACGTGGCCGACCTGGCGGGCAAATACCTGAAGGAATCCGGCGGCCACCTGAAGAACGCCCGCGCGGAAATGGAAGAGGCCGCCCGCAAGCTGCGCGCGCTGCAGAAGGAGCTGAACCACGACGGCGTCGCCGACCCCGGCGGAGCACACCGCACCAAGCCCGGCGACCACCGCAAGCACGAGCAGCACAAAAAACACGAAGCACACAAAAAGCACGAACAGCACCACGGCAAGACGGCGGTCAGCCACAGCAAGAAGGTCGACCAGATCCTCGACCACGCGCGGCACAACCTCGGCTACCACGAGGGCCCGAACAACCGGAACAAATGGGGCCCGACCGGACAGCCGTGGTGCGCGTACTTCGCGACGTCGATGTGGCGTTCGGCCGGGGTGGACATCCCGAAGTACGGCTTCACCGGCGACGTCTACAAGTGGGGCCAGCGCCACCACCTCGCCTACGACCGCGCCGCCCTCGCCCGCAACGCCCGCCCCGGCGACACGATCCTCTTCGGCGACGGTCCGTCGTGGGGGCACAGCCACCACATCGGGATCATCGAAAAGGTCGAGGGCAACAAGATCACCACGATCGAGGGGAACGCGAACGACCAGGTAGAGCGCCTGACGTACACGCTCCCGCGCGACCTGCACAAGTTCTACGGCGGAGTGCACCCGAAGTGACCATCACCGGCACAGCACGCCACAACGGAGTGACCGTGGAAGTCGCCCCCGGCGGTGCCTTGCGCACCCTGGAACTCACCGCAGCTGCCCTCCACGGTGGCGGCCCCCGGTTGGCGGACACAATCCTGCGCGCGGTCCGGGAGGCTGCCGCCCAGGCGAATGAACGCGCCCGCCACGCCCTGAAAGCCGAACTGGGCGTCCTTAGCGGTGCCGAACTGAGCAACCTGGGCCTGGCATCGGAGAAGGACCTGGCAGAGCGCGCCGAAGACACCACCCCGGACACGTGGAGGGTCTGATGGCGGAGCAGGAGAACGTGTCCGGTTGGCGGACGGAGCCAGCCGAAGAGCTAGAGGTTCTGGAATCGCGCGAGCAGCCCGACAATCCCGCTGTTCCCGGCGATCCGGTCGACCCCGCCGATCCCGGCGAGGACGAGCGAGGGATCGACGAACTCATCGAGATCGCCGACGAAATCCCAGACCAGCTGGGCCTGTCGGCAGGACTGGCCGCCATCCGCACCGCGGCCCGCAGCGAGGCCCTGAGCGTCACGGTCGATGTGCACGGCATGCTGGTCCACCTGGACATCGGTGAAACCGCCCTGGAACTGGGCCCGGCCGCCCTGGCCGCGGAGATCTCGCGCCTCAGCGCAGAAGCAAGCACGCAGGCCCTGCACGAGGGCTTGCGCGCCGTCCGCGCCGGATGCGTCCCCGCAGTCACAGCGGCCGTCGAAGACGTCCTGGCGCTGGACGACCCTCCGGAGCCAGCCCTGCCATCCCGCCCGGATGTCCCGCGCGACCCGGAATCCGCACCGGTCTCGCGACGTCGGCCCCAGGTCGACGACCACGAGGAAGGATTCGTGCTCAAGCCGGTCAGAGACTGATCTGCCGCGCGCGACGCTCGCCCGGTGCGTCCGGGCATGTTGGGGGGAGGGCGGCCGTCAGGCGGCCGGGTTGTCGGCTGTTCTCGTGCCGTGTCAGCACGTCGCGCGAGAAGCTTGAACCACCGATGTCCGGTGTTGGGGTGTTCGTCTGTTTGAGCACGCTTGGTGCGTCCAGGCGGGTTGAAGGCGGGCGCGGCCTGAACCTGCGCCAGCATCGCGATCTCCAGGCCCGTCGCGTCACCGCGGCGACCCGGGCCGGTGCGTCCCCGAGCGCCCGGCCGCGCCCGATGCCATCCTGGGAGGCATGACCCACTACGCACTGACCCAGTCCGTGGCGATCGCGACCGACCTCGAGGCCAAGGGATTCCTCGGCACGGTCGGCAAAATCGCCGCCGCCACCATCATTTTCTTCATCGCGATCGGCCTGATCGTCGGGCTCATCCTCGGCTATTTCATCGGCCGCTCGGTCGGCCGGCGCCAGGGCAGCGGAGCTGACCGGGTTAACCCGCCCGCCTGAAACGGGCCAGAACCTCGCGCGCGCCTTCACCGGCACCCGCGCGGGTTCTTGTTTGCCCGGAAATTCACCCAGGCGAGGGGTCGCACCCAGGATCTCGCTCGGCCGTCGGACAGCCCGAGGTCCGGTGGCTCGTGGCCGCCTCGTCGGCCCGCGGGATCCGTTGCGCCACACGTGCCGGAGCGACAGGGTGCCGTCGGTGACCAGCACGAGATCCGCGCGGGGGCCGGGTCCGGCCGTGGTCGGGCGATGCGCGGTGGCGGGCCAGAGGTCGCGGCGGGCAAGGCTTGTGTCGGGGGTGAAGCCCGCCGTCGTCCGGCCCGATCGGGTTACCTGGCCCGGGATCCGTTGCGCCACACGTGCCGGAGCGACAGGGTGCCGTCGGTGACCAGCACGAGATCCGCGCGGGGGCCGGGTCCGGCCGTGGTCGGGTAATGCGCGGTGGCGGGCCAGAGGTCGCGGCTGGCAGGGCTTGTGTCGGGGGTGAAGCCCGCCGTCGTCCGGCCCGATCGGGTTACCTGGCCTGGGATCCGTTGCGCCACACGTGCCGGAGCGACAGGGTGCCGTCGGTGACCAGCACGAGATCCGCGCGGGGGCCGGGTCCGGCCGTGGTCGGGCGATGCGCGGTGGCGGGCCAGAGGTCGCGGCTGGCAGGGCTTGTGTCGGGGGTGAAGCCCGCCGTCGTCCGGCCCGATCGGGTTACCTGGCCTGGGATCCGTTGCGCCACACCTGCCGGATCGAAAGGGTGTCGCCGATGCTGACCGTCGGGTCGCCGGTGACCAGCACGAGATCCGCGCGCAGGCCCGGCTTGATCCGGCCGCGGTCGGGCAACCCGAAGCGGCGCGCCGGGACGGACGTCGCGGCCCGCAAGGCTTCCGTCGGGGTGAAGCCCGCCGTCGTCAGGAGGCGGAGTTCGTCGTGCAGGCTGGCTCCATGGGCCATCCCCGGCGCGCCGAGGTGCGCCGCGTCCGTGCCTGCCAGGATGTCGACTCCGGCATTCTTCAGCGCGGACAACGTTTCGAACGCGTAGCCGAAGTGCTCGCGAGGGCTGGTGGCCATCGCGCCGGACAAGTTCTCCCGCCATTCCTGGGTGAGTCGAGAATGGACGCGCCGGTCTTCGGCGAGTCGGCGGCCGGCGGGCTCGCCGGTGATCGACGCGATCACCGTCAGGGTGGGGATGACGAACGTGCCCGCGGCGGCGATCTTTCCGATCAGCTCCGCGGGGTGCGGCCGATCGAAGAAGAGATGAGTCAGGCCGTCCACCCCAGCGTCGACGACCTGTTCGGCAGTCTCGGCGGTCATCGCGTGCGCTAGCACCATCTTCCCGCGCCGGTGGCTTTCGCGAACCGTCGCGGCGACCAGTTCGGGAGCGAGCCGGGGCAGGGTGTCGCTGCCGAACAGCCGACCGTCCTCCACCAGGACTTTCAGGTAATCAGCCCCCTCGGCGATCCTGGCCTCGACAAAGGCCGCGATGTCCTCCGGACGGGTAGCAGTCGGCCACGGCGGATCGCCTTCGTTCTTGCGCAGCTGATGCGGATGCCCGCCCTCGGGAGTGAGTCCGATCGACGCAGAGCGCACGTCGGCGAAGTCATTCGAGGCGGCGACCTTGCGGCGCAACGGAATCATCTGTTGCGGCATCGAGAGCATGTCGAATTCGGTGGTGACGCCGAACGTCAACGCTTGCCGCAGCGACTCCTCGTCGGTGTGCGTGTGCGCGTCGATGAGGCCGGGCAGCAGGGTCGCCCCGGATCCGTCGACGAGGTCGGCTCCCTCGGGGCGGCCGCCGATGCTGGCGATTTTCCCGTCGGCGACCTCGACGTCCACGATTCCGAGCGAGTTCTCGCCGTCGAAGACGCGGGCGCCGGTGATGACGAAGTGGTTCAACGGAGGGGCTCCTGACCGGTCGTGCGGTGGCGACCCCGGAACCGTAAGCGGCGGTGATCAAGGTGCCAAGAAGGCACTTTTCGGCCAGCTGGTGAGGCTCAGGTGACCAGGTCTCACCCCGAGCGCGAAGGCGAGTTTTCGGGGAGAGCGGGGATCGATCGGCGCGACAAGAGCGGAGCGCACCCGTTCAACCTCGGCAAACGCCTCTTGCCCGCCTGCCATGCGTGATGTATACATCTTGTCCATGAGCAGTGTACGACAGGCTGGGCGGGCCGGGTCCGCGCAGGACGTCACCTATCGGTTCCTCAAGCAGCGCATCGCCGAGCTGCCCCGCGACGGCGGGACGTTCCTCACCGAATCGGAGGTCGCCGAGGCGGCGGGGACGTCCCGGACGCCGGTGCGGGAGGCCCTGCTGCGGCTCGAGGCCGAGGGGTTCCTCGAGATCGTGCCGAAGAAGGGCGCGTTCGTGCCGCCGATCTCCGACGCGGAGGTGCGGGCGGTGATGGAGGCGCGCGAGCTGGTCGAGGACTGGTGCGTCCGCAAGCTCGCCGAGCGCGTCGACGAGGCGTTTCTCGGCGAGCTGGACGACCTCCTCGCGAAGCAGCGCGAGGTGGTGGACGAGCCGGTGCGGTTCATCGAGTTCGACCGCGCCTTCCATCGGGCGATCGTGCGGCGCGCGGGCAATCCGGTGCTGGCCGAGTTCTACGAATCGTTGCGGGAGCGGCAGGTCCGGATGGGGCTGCGCGCGGTCGCGGGCAGCGAGACCCGGGCGGAAACGGTGCTGTCCGAGCACGCGGCGATTGTCGAAGCGCTGCGCGGCGGCGAACCGGCCGCGGCCGGGGAGGCGCTGGCGAAGCATCTCTCCAGCACGATGACGGCGTTGCGGGTCGGGGAGCGGCTGTGAAGGTCGCGTTGGTCCAGCTGGCCAGCCCGCCGGACGAGACCGCCGCGGACCGCCGGGTGCGGGCCGGGCAGTTGGTGGAGTCCGCGCGCGGGGCCGAACTCGTCGTGCTGCCGGAATTGTGGGCGGCCGGGTATTTCTCGTTCGACGCGTATCCGGACGAAGCGGAATCGCTGGACGGGCCGACGGTCGCGGCGGGGCGGGAGTGGGCGCGAAGCCTTGGTGCGTACGTGCATTTGGGCAGCCTGGTCGAGAAAGACGCGGCCGGGCGGTTGTTCAATACCGCGGTGCTGCTCGCGCCGGACGGCACGATCGCGCATACCTATCGCAAGGTGCACGTCTTCGGATACGCCTCGCGCGAGGCGGAATTGCTCACGCCGGGCGAAAAGCTCAGCGTCGCGGAAACGGAACTCGGGCCGATCGGGGCCACGACCTGTTACGACCTCAGGTTTCCCGAATTGTGGCGCGGGCTGGTGGATCGCGGCGCGAAGACGGTCGTGGTCCCGGCCGCTTGGCCCGCGGCGCGGCGCGAGCACTGGCGGATGTTCACCTCGTGCCGTGCGGTGGAAGAGCAGGTCCTGGTGCTCGCGGTCAACGCGGCGGGCGCTCAGCACGGCGGCGTCGAACTGGCGGGCACCAGCCGGATCGTCGATCCGTGGGGAACCGTGCTGGCCGAGGCGGGCGCGGGCGAGGAAGTGCTGCGCTGCGAGGTAGACCAATCCATTGTGGACACGGTGCGGGCGGAATTCCCGGTGCTGGCCGATCGGCGGTGGCCGGTGTCCACAGCAGACTTGACGGGAGCGGGAGTATGAGCACGATTGCCCTGCACGTCGCGGGAACCGGGGAGGAACTGGCGTTCACTCCGGCGCGGCTGGTGGTGGCCGGGTACACCGGGAGCGACGAGGTCGCGGTCGAGGAGCACATCGCCGAACTGGCGGCGATCGGCGTGCCGAGGCCGGAAACGGTGCCCGCGTTTTATCGCCTGGACCCGGAACTGCTGACGACCGAGCCGGTGGTCGGGGTCAGCGCGCCGGGGACGTCCGGCGAGGTCGAGCCGGTGCTGATCCGGCACCAGGGGCGGTATTTCCTGGGCGTCGGGTCCGACCACACCGACCGCGATCTCGAGCGGGACGGGGTGGCACTGTCCAAAGCGGCCTGTCCGAAGCCGCTCGGGGAAGTGGTCGCCGAAATCGGGACCGAAGTGTCCATTCCGGACTGGGACCACGTCGTCGCGGATTCCAGTGTGGACGGATGCCCGTATCAGAAGGGGGAGCTGGCCGCGCTGCGGCATCCGGCGGATCTGCTGGACCGGCTCGGCCCGGTCGAAGGCGATTTCGCGCTGTACTGCGGCACTTTGCCGCTGCTCGGCGGCGAATTCACCTATGGCGCGTACTGGCGCGTCCACCTGGAACTGCCCGGCGGCCCGACCCTGACCCACGCGTACGAAACGAAACAGAGGAGCGAGTGATGCGCAGCGGAGCCGACTATCTGGCCGCACTCAAGGGCCCCCGGCGGATCTACCTCGACGGCGCGCCGGTCGAGGACGTCGCCCACCACCCGGCGTTCGCGCCGATCGCGAAGACCATCGCGGAACTGTTCGACCTCGCGGCCGACCCGGAGTCCGGCATCTCGGTCACCGACCCGGCGACCGGGTCCACGGTGAACCGCCTGTTCACGCCGCCGCGCAGCCGGGAAGACCTGAAGGCGTACCGCGAAGCGGCGACCGCCTGGGCGCGGCACACGCACGGCTGGGTAGGCCGCAGCCCGGACCACGTCGGCGCGTTCGTCGCGGCGTTTTCCGCGCATCCCGAGGCGTTTTCGCAAGGAGAGCGGGACTTTTCCGCCAACATCGCCGCGTACCACAAGCGCGTGCTGGAGGAGAATTTGTACGTCTCCTACGCGATCATCCCGCCGCAGGTCTCGAGGGCGACCACCGCGCACGCCTGGGAAGGCGACCTGATCCAGGCGGGTGTCGCGGAGGAGCGCGAGGACGGCATCGTGATCCGCGGCGCGCAGATGCTCGCGACCGGCGGCGCGGTGGCCGACGAGATCTTCGTTTCCTGCATCAAACCACTCGGGCCGGAGGACGCCGATTTCGCGCTCGGCTTCGCGGTTCCCGTTGACGCAGAAGGACTTAAGCTCTACTGCCGCCGTCCGTACGCCCCTGCCGCCACGAGTGAATACGACTACCCGCTCACCTCGCGTTATGACGAAACCGACGCGCTGGTGGTCTTCGACGACGTCTTCATTCCGTGGGACCGCGTGTTCGTTTACCGCGACGTCGCGGGATTGCGGCGGCAGTTCTTCGACACCGGCGCGCACGTGTTCGGCAACTGGCAGGCGCAGATCCGGTTCATGGTGAAGACGCAGTTCATCGCCGGGCTCGCCCGCAAGGTCGCCGCGGTCAACGGGGTCGACAAATTCCCCGGCGTGGTGGAAAAACTCGGCGAGCTGGCGAGCCTCGCGTCCATTGTGGAATCGGCGGTGCTGGCGGCGGAATACACCGCGGAGCCGGACGAGAACGGCATGTGGCGGCCCGGCTCGCGCGCGGTGTACGGCGCGATGGGCCTGCAGGCCGAGCTGTACCCGCGGCTGCTGGCGATCCTGCGCGACCTGGTCGGCGGCGGGGTCCTGCAGGTGCCCTCCAGCGTCGCGGACCTGACGAACCCGGAGACCCGGGCGGATATCGACAAATACATTTACAGCCCGTCCGCGCCCGCCGAGGAGCGGGTGAAGCTGTTCAAGCTGGCCTGGGACGTCGTCGGCAGCGAGTTCGCCGGACGCCACCACCAGTACGAGATGTTCTACGCCGGCGCGCCGTTCGTGGTGAAGGGCTACGCCTTCCGCAATTACGGCTTCGACGGCGCGCTCAGCGACATCGACGCTTTCCTTTCCAGCTACGACCTCGACGGAGCGATCACCCGATGAGCAAACCGGAACACGAATTCTTCCCGGTGACCGACGTAGCCTTCACGGTGTGCCCGGGCGACGACCCGAAGATCACCGAACGGATTCTCGCCAAGGACCCGGAAAGCGGCGTGGCGACGCGGATCCTGCGGTACGAACCGGGCGCCGATTCGACGCCGATGGGCGTGCAGAAACACGATTTCTGGGAGGAGGTCTACATTCTCGAGGGCTCGTTCACCGACCTCACGCTCGGCCGGACGTTCACCGCGGGGATGTACGCCTGCCGGCCGCCGGGCATGCCGCACGGCCCGTGGCGGACCGACGAGGGGGTCGTCACGTTCGAGGTCCGCTACCCCGCCTGAGCCCCCCTTCGCAAGGAGAACGCCATGATCACTTCCTCGGCCGAGGTCGACCCGATGACGATGCGCCGCACGATGGGGCGTTTCGCCACCGGCGTCGCGGTGGTCACCACCCGGGCGGCGGGGGTGCCGCACGGGATGACCGTCAACTCGCTGACGTCGGTTTCGCTCGACCCGCCGCTGCTGCTCGTGTGCCTGACTATCGGCGCGCGCAGCACCGACGCGGTGGTCGAGGCGGGCCGGTTCGCGGTCAACATCCTGTCCGCGCGGCAGAAACAGCTCGCGCTGCGCTTCGCCCGCCGCGGCGAGGACCACTTCGCCGGGCTGGAGGTGACCGAGGGCAGGCATCAGGTGCCGGTGATCCCGGACGCCTTCGCGCACCTCGAATGCGACGTCGAACGCCATCTGGTCGCCGGTGACCACGTGGTCGTGTTCGGACAGGTGCGCAGCGTGTGCGAGCGCGACGGCGAACCGCTGGCGTTCCACGGGGGAAGGTTCGCGGACCTGGCCGACCGGGCCAACGAGCCCGTGCACTGGTTCTTCTGAGGCAGTTCCCAGGGGGGAGCACGCCTCGGTGGCTGCGCCAACAGCCACCGAGGCTTCCGGCATCAGCACTTCATCCGCGTCACGGACCCTCCGACCACAGGAGCCGAAATGGCCGATACCTCTCGCGAACGTAACAGAAAACGCCCGCACACGCGGCTGGGGGTGGTGGCGGCGTCGAGTCTCGCCGGCACCGCCGTCGAATGGTACGACTTCTTTCTGTACGGCACCGCGTCCACTTTGGTCTTCAACAAACTGTACTTCCCGTCGCACGACCCGCTGGTCGGCACGGTTCTCGCCTTCGCCACCTACGCGGTCGGTTTCCTCGCCCGGCCGCTGGGCGCGGTTGTGCTCGGCCACCTCGGCGACCGCAAGGGACGGCGCTCGACGCTCATCGCGAGCCTGTTGTTGATGGGCGCTTCGACCTTTTTGATCGCTCTGCTGCCCACTTACGAGGCGGTCGGCGTGCTGGCACCGCTGCTGCTGGTCGTTTGCCGTCTGGTGCAAGGCTTTGCGCTCGGCGGCGAGTGGGGCGGCGCAGTACTGCTGGTGTCCGAGCACGGCGGCAGCGCGCGTCGGGCGTTCTGGTCTTCGTGGCCGAATGTCGGACCGCCGCTGGGCAACTTGCTCGCCGCCGGGGTGCTGGCGGTTCTCGGTGGGGTGCTGCCGTCGGCGCAGTTCCTGTCCTGGGGCTGGCGGATCGCGTTCGGGTTGTCCGCGGTGCTGGTTTTGATCGGATTGTGGTTGCGGCTTTATGTCGCGGAGACGCCGTTGTTCAAGGACGCGCCGAAGCCGGAGGGACTGCCTGCCGGTGTGGTGGTCCGCAAGCATTGGCGCAGTGTGCTGCTCGCCGCGGCCACGCGTTTCGGCGAGAATGCCGGGTTCTATCTGTTCTCGTTGTTCGTGATCACTTATGTCACGACGGTGCTCAAAATGGACAGTTCGGTCGGGTTGACGGCAGTGCTGGTCGGACAGGCGTGCGCGGTGGTGACGATTCCGCTGTTCGCCCTGCTGGCCGACCGGATCGGACGACGGCCGATTTACGTGGTGGCCTCGGTGGCGACGATCGGGTGGGCGTTCGTGTTCTTCGCGCTGGTCGACACGCGCAGTCCCGGATTGATCATGCTCGCGGTAGCCGGCGGGTTGCTGATCTTCGCCGCGTACAGCTCGGTGATCGGAGCGTTCTTC
Organism: Streptomyces sp. AA4; assembly: GCF_000158875.1. NCBI lineage: Bacteria > Bacillati > Actinomycetota > Actinomycetes > Kitasatosporales > Streptomycetaceae > Streptomyces > Streptomyces sp. AA4. The sequence goes on from NZ_GG657746.1 coordinate 2,595,110, forward strand.
GCGGAGTTGTTCCCGACCGAGGTGCGGTATTCCGGGGTTTCGCTGGCGTACAACCTGGCATCGGTACTGGCTGGTTCGCTCGCGCCGATCATCGCGATCGGGTTGTACGCGAAGTTCGGCACCGGGTACGCCATCGGGGCTTATCTGGCGGTGATGGGCTTGATTTCGCTCGTGGCGTCGCTGATCGCGAAGGAGACGAAGTCGGTCGATCTCGGTTCGGTGGCTGGGAAAGCGGAGGAGGAAGCCCGTGCGCGCGTTGAATGAGTATCTGGCCGCGTACGGCCGTCGCGAGGAGGACCTGCTCGACGGCGAACGCGAGCAGATCGCTGCCGCCGACGCGGACTACGATACGGACAAGCACTGGGCGTTCGAGATCAAGCCCGAAGAATGCGCACTGATCGTGGTGGACCTCCAGGAGGATTTCGTCCGCCCGGACGGGCCGATGCGGGTTCCGGAGGCGTACCGGCAGTTGCCGAGGGTGCGAACCCTGATCGAGGCGTGCCGGGACGCTGGGGTTCCGGTGCTGTACACCGAACACACGATCGCCCCCGACGTCGCGCACGATTTCTCTGCCTTCTGGCCGCCGATCGCGAACGGCGCCATCGCGGAGGGGACGCCGGGAGCGAAGCTGTACCACGGGCTGAAACCGCGCGACGACGAGCGCATCATTTCCGCGAAGCATACGTACGACTCCTTCGCGGGCACCGATCTCGACTACGCGTTGCGGTGTCAGGGAGTCCGCACGCTGATCGTATGCGGCACGCTTACCAACTTCTGCTGCGAATCCACTGCTCGAACCGGATATTTCCTCGGTTACCACATCGTGTTCGGTTCGGATGTCAACGCGACTGACAACGCCGAAGCGCACCGAGCCACCCTCCGCACCATTCGGCGCGGGTTCGGCCGAGTAATGGATCACCAAGCGATCATCGCCGCCCTCAACGAAGGCGACTCCCTGCACCGCGAAGCGAAACTCAACACAACGCCCGGACATCCAGCAACTGATTGACATGCGCACTGAGCGCCGCAGCCTGGTCCAGGTCGATTTCCCGGAACGTCACCGTATCCCGTCCCGGCCGGAGTTGGCCGACTTTCCACAGCGAGGCCGACGCGACCGTGGCGATCACCGCGAATCCGCCGGAGGTATTGCTGTCCGGGCCCAGCACGGTGAGCACGTCGCCGTAGGCCAGGATGCCGCCCGGCGGGTAGCTGGAGTCCAGGATGTTCGACGGGTGCCCGCCCGCCACGTCGCCGGAGGGGCGGGCCCAGCGGAAGCGGTGCGGGTTGAACCGGATGCCCACCCGGTCCGAACTCAGGTCGCAACGCCACGAAGCAGCCAGGAAATCGGCGAAGTCCTCCGCGGTCAGGAAGTCCGGGTCGGCGTGCGGGCCGCGGAGGATTTCGATTTCCCAGGCGGTCGGGTAGGCCGGGCGCAGGGAAACCGGGAGGCGGCGGGGGCGGGAAGGAGCGGCGGGGAAGGTGTCCAGGATGTCCGCGCGTTCCAGGGCCCGGCCGTCGAGACCGCCGATTCCGGCGAGGAGGAACGTCGAGCGGGAACCGAATACTTCCGGCACCGCGATGCCGCCGGACAATGCCAAATACAAGCGGTGGCCGGGCCCGCGCAGGACTTCGCAGGCCAGGACGTCGCCGGTTTCCACGGGTACCGATTCCCATTGCGGGACAGGGGATCCGTTGAGGGTGACGGTGGTTTCCGGTCCGGTGACGGCGATCCGGCCGGGCGCGAGGACGCCTGCCTGGAAGCGGCCCAGCGGGATTTCCAGGGCGGCCGCGCCGGGGCGGTTGCCGACCAGGAGGTTCGCCAGCCGGAAGGCGAACGAATCGACCGGGCCGGACGAAAAGAAACCCAATGACTGCCTGCCGCGTCGGCCCGGGTAGTCCTGCACGGTCGTCTGCAGACCGGGTTCGAGCACTTCCAACGCGGCGGTTTGCGTCACGGGATTTTCACCAGTTCCTGAGCGGCGACGCGGTCCGCGCGTCGCTTGGCCGCCTCGGCTTCGATCGCGGGATCGGCTTGGACGGCGAGGTGGTCGGCGACCGCGTAGCGGCCGGGTTCGATGTCGTAATCGTAGCGGCCCTCGAAAACCTGCCTGCGCAGTTCGATCAGTACCGCCTCTTCCACGCGGTAGAACGAGATCCGGTCGCCGGGGTGGATCAGGATCGGGTCCGCGCGGTGCGCGCGCGGACGGCGGACGAGGTCGCAGATCGGCAGCGTCCGGCCGAAAAGCTGGTACGAACCCGGGGATTCGATCGGGTGGATCACGAGGCACGGGCCGCCGAACGCGACGGCGCCCTCCGGAGTCCAGGAACGCGCCGGATTGTACTTCGGCGCGACCAGTTCGGAGCGCGGGTCGAGGGGGAGCAGCGACGGCAGGCCGGGGTAGAAACCGGTGAACGCGTTCCACCACTCGGATTCCAGGATCCGCGAGTACAGCGCTTCCCGGTTCGGCAGGCCGTTCGAGCGCACGAGGTAGTCGACGTTGTTGCCGTCGACGACGTTCGGCGCGTCCGGGCGAGTGGTGATCTGGTAACGCTCCACGGCTTCGCGCGACGTCGAATCGTCGAACGCGATCGGGAGTTTCACCCGGCGGCTCGGCAGCACGAGCGAGCCGGGCTCGGGGATTTCGCGGTGCAGCCGGTCCATCGCGGCGATCACGTCGTCGTGCTGGATCGTTTCCGGGTCGTAGTGCACGAGCAGCGACCGCAGTCCGGGCGCGACTTCCAGCACGCCGCGCACCGGGTTTTCCTCCAGCCGGCGGGCCGAGGCGTGCGCGAAGAAGTTGAGCCCGAGGTCGACCGGCAGCGGCGGCCCGTACTCGACGAGCAGCGCGCGATCGCCCGCGGTCCGGTACGTGACGTCCGGCCGGGCCGGGGCAGCTGCGGGCATCGAGATCTCTTTCCGTTGTGCCGCCGGACATCCGCGGGCGAGGAGGTCCGATGAGGACGGTTTCTACCCACCAGCACCGGGTTTTGTCCAGAACGTTGGTTCGTCCGGGTGGCGATCGCCGGGCAGCTCGGCAGACCGCCGGTTACACTTCCGGCCGCCCGATCCGTCCCCGGGAGACACCATGCCGCTTACGGTCCAGATGCTGCTCGAACGCGGCGAACACGGTCTCGAACTCGCCGCCGAAGGCTCGCCCGGAGCACTCGAGAAAGCAGTCACGTGGGCGTTGATCAGCGAGCTGCCGGATCCTTCGCCGTACCTCGAGGGCGGCGAGCTCGTGCTGACCACCGGGTCCCGGCTCGCACTGGGGGCAGCGGCCAGCCGGGAGTATGTCGACCGGCTCGTGGCCGGCGGTGCGGTGGCGCTGGGGTTCGGGGCCAGTTCGTTTTATCAGAACGTGCCGCGGCCGCTGGTCGAGGCCGCTGACGAGGCGGGATTGCCGGTGCTGGCGGTGCCTGCGACGACGCGGTTCGCGGCGTTGAGTCGCTTGGTGGCCGGGCATCTGTCCGACGAGCGGCAGCGGGAGCTGAACTTCGCGGTTTCGGCGCAGCGGGATTTGACGCGGGCCTCGTTGTCGCCGTACTCGGCTCGGGCGATTGCGGAGCGGCTGGCGAAGGCGGTGCGGGGGTGGACGTTGCTGCTGGACGCCGCCGGTGGGTATCGGGCGGGGGTGCCCGCCGCGCGGATGCATCTGGCGCGGGTGCGGATCGAGTTGCCTCGGCTGCGGGACCGGGCCAACTCGGCGAGTCTCAGCATGACGATCGCGGGGGAGTCGGTAGTGGTGCTCCCGCTGGCGGTGCGGGGGCGGGTGCAGGGGTTTCTGGTGGTCGGACGGTCTACGCCGCTTACTACTGCTGAGCAGGCGATTGTCACCACCGCGGTGTCGTTGTTGTGCGCTGAGTTGCATAGTGCGCGAGGGGTGCTGGACAGCGAGCGGCAGCATCGGCTGGCGGTGTTCAAGGCCGCGGTGGCTGGGGATGTGGGGCTGGCTACCGCGATTGGGGAGGCGTTGGATACCGACTTTCCGGAGGGGGATCTTCGGGTCGCGATTCTGGGGGTGCCTTCGGGGCATGAGCGGGAGTTGCTTGAGCACGCCGAGGGGGACCACGGGTTGCGGAGTCTTCGGGCGCTGGTCGCCGAATGGGAGCGGGGGCGGGTGGTGGTGTTGATGCCGCCGGCGGAGGGGGATACGCGGACCTTGGAAGCGTTGTTGCGGCGGATTCCGTTGGCTCGGGGGGCGGTTAGCGATCCGACTCCGCCTGGGGAGTTGGCTGCGGCTTGGGAGCAGGTTCGGTCGGTTTTTACCAGTTCGCCTGGGGGCGCTGGGGTGTTGACCTGTGCTGGGGATGTGGCTGCCAGCGGTTTGATGCGGTTTCTTGACAACGACGAGGTGCGGGGGTGGGCCCGGGCGTTGCTGGAGCCGGTTACGGACAAGACCGGGGCGGCGAAGATCGATTTGCGGCATACGTTGCGGACGTTTTTGGCGCATAACGGGCAGTCGGATGCTTCGGCTAATGCGTTGGGGATTCATCGGCATACGTTGCGGTATCGGATGGGGAAGGTGGCCGAGGCGTTGGGGAGGGAGGTGGATGATCCGGCTGTTCGGGCTGAGTTGTGGATCGCTTTGCAGTTGGATGATGAGTGTGTGACGGGCGGGCGGCTCGTCGCCTGGCGGCGACATTGCGCCGGAG
>NZ_GG657746.1:2599862-2872132 GCF_000158875.1 Streptomyces sp. AA4
CAGGGCGGCTTTGTATCGGGGTTGGGGGTGGGGTGGGTGCCCCCGGCGGGTGGGTGCAGCGGCTGCGGTTTTGTCGTGAGGGGAACCCTGAGGGACTCTGAGTCCCTCAGGGTTCCCCTCACGACATTGGGGGGCTTGACGGATTCAGAGGTTCCGTGGGTGATCGTTGGGTGGGGTTCTGACCTGCGCTGATGTGGGTTTGTGCTCCGGTTTGGCATTCCGGGCTCGGTTCTTGTCCAACTTGCGCACTGTCCGGTCCCGGGGCCGTCGCGCAGTCTTTGGGGCACCGCTCGAGCGATGGGGCGGGCACGTTCAACGGTGAACCTGGAGGCAAACCCCTATGGGCACGTCGCTGCATCCGCCTCAGCTGGTGACCGGGTCGCGGACTCTCTACCTCGTGTGGGTGCCCGAGGATCCGGACGCGGTCGCGGAGCTTGTTCCGGAGGGACTCACGCCGGCTGCTGATCGGTCGTGTTACCTCAACCAGTACGTGGTCGAGGGGGACGCTCAGACGTCGGCCAGCGAGGGGGACGACGCGTTCGGCGCGTATTCCCTCACGTATCTCGGCGTGAATCTGTCCGGCTTGGACACCGAGGCGGGCGTTCCGGGGCGGTGGTGGACCGATTACCACAACAGTTCCGAGCCGATGATCCGTTACGCCCGGGAGCACGGCGTTCCAGCAGGTGCGCCGGGGGAGACGACGCTCGATCTCGACGGGGATCGGCTGGTCGCCACGACGGTCGTCGAGGGGCGGCCCATCATTCGCACTACTGCGCGGCTCAAGATCGGCGAGACGCAGCGGGTTACCGGGCAGTTGCGGTATATCACGAGTCGTGGCGGAGAATTTATCAGCGGGCGGTACGCGTACGTCGCTGATATCGCCGAGGAATTCGCGGTCGAATCGTTCGAGTTTCTCGACAAGGAGCATCCGGTCTACCGGTTGCGGCCCGCGCACCCGTTGCAGGTGACGTTCGGGTTCTACGCCCCGGCCATGTCTTTCGTCTACCCCGGCGGCGAAGGGCCGCTGGGTTCCGAGCACGGCAGCTAAAAGACCACAGAGGGAGCAACGCATGGCTCTGCTGGACCGAGCACAGTGGTACGACATCGCCCGCGACACGCAATGGACTCCGCGTTACGTTACCGAAGCGGAGTTGTTCCCGCCGGAACTGTCCGGCGGCGAAGGGTTGCCCGACGAGGTGTGGGCGACCTATGACGAGCCGTACAAGGTGAGTTATCGCGAGTACGTCGATATTCAGCGGCAGAAGGACGCTGGGGCGTACTCGGTGAAGGCGGCGCTGGAACGCGCCGATTTGTACAACAAAGCCGACCCGGGCTGGATTTCCATTCTCAAGGAGCATTACGCGGCGGTCGCGCTGGTCGAATACGGCGCGTCGTTCCAGGAGTCTCGCTTCGTGCGCTGGTCGAAGGCGCCTGGCATGCGCAACATGGCGACCTTCGGGATGCTGGACGAGATCCGGCACGGGCAGATCCAGTTGTACTTCCCGCACGAGTACGTGAACAAGGACCGCCAGTTCGAGTGGTCGCACGCGGCGATGTTCACCGACAACTGGGTCACGCTCGGCGCCCGGCACTTCTTCGACGACGTGATGATGACCCGCGACGCCGTGTCCACCTCGATTTTCGCGAACTTCTCCTTCGAGACCGGCTTCACGAACCTGCAGTTCATCGGACTGTCCGGCGACGCCGCGAAGGCCGGCGACTTCACGTTCTCCAAGCTGATCCAGAGCATCCAGTCCGACGAGGCCCGGCACGCGCAGCTCGGCACGCCGCTGCTGCAGATGCTGATCGAGAACGGCCAGAAAGACGAGGCGCAGAAGAAGATCGACATCGCGTTCTGGCGCTCGTACCGGCTGTTCACCATTCTGTCCGGGATTCCGATGGACTACTACGTCCCGCTGGACGTGCGCGAGGCGTCCTTCAAGGAATTCATGGAGGAATGGATCGTCACCCAGTTCATGCGCTCGCTGGAGGACCTCGGCCTCTCCAAACCGTGGTACTGGGACATTTTCCTGCGCGACATCTCCGAGCACCACCACGGCCAGCACCTGGGCACCTACTCGTGGCGGCCGACGCTGTGGTGGAACCCGGCGGCGGGCGTCAGCCCGGAGGAACGCGACTGGCTGGAGGAGAAGTACCCGGGCTGGAACGACACCTTCGGCAAGGTGTGGGACGTCCTGATCGACAACTTCGCCCACGACCGTCCGGAAAAGACGGTGCCGGGCACGCTGCCGATCATCTGCAACGTCTCGCAGCTGCCGATCGTCGGCACGCCTTCCCAGACGCTGCGCGACATCTCGCTGGTCCATGAAGGACGGCGCTACCACTTCGCGTCCGAAGTGGACAAGTGGATCTTCGAGGACGACCCGGAACGCTACCGGCACCACAAGAACCTGGTCGACCGGTTCCTCGGCGGCGAGATCCAGCCCGCGGACCTCGGCGGCGTCCTGGAGTACATGGGCCTCGGCTCGGTCGGCCCCGGCGGCGACGACGCGCACGGGTTCGCCTGGGTCGACGCCTACCGCAAGCAGCTCGTCAAGGCCGGCTGAAAGGAACGCTGATGGCCACCATTCCGCTCGCCGTGCACTTCGACGGCGACTTCGTGCTCAAACTGCTCCCCGCGGACAGCGAGCACACGATGGACGAACTCGCCGCCGCCGCGGCGGAGAACTCGGTCGGCATCCACGTGCCCGACCAGCCCGGCCGGACGCTGCGGGTGCGCCGCCAGGGCGACGCGCAGCCGTTCGAGCGCACCAGCACCGTCGCGGCGGCCGGTCTCGAGCCGACCGAATGCGTCGAAGTCTATTTCGAGTGAGGAGGACCGGATGAGCAGCACCGAACCCAGCTCTGCACCCATTGCCGACCCGGTCGGCCCGGTCCTCCAGGTCGGCGAGGTGGCGCGCGCCGTCGCCGACGCCGCGGTGACCGACAACCCCGGCCGCCGGGTCGACATCCGCGACCGCGGTTCGTACGTGCGGGTCGAGGTCGAGGGCGGCGAATGCGTCCTGCGCCGCGAGACCATCGCCGAGGAGCTCGGCCGCCCGTTCAAGATGTCCGAGCTGGAGCTGATCATGCCCTCGTTCGTGGGCCGGATCGAGACCGGCGGCGACGTCATCCGCTTCTACCTGGGCACTTCCGCCCGCAAGGAGGCCCTGTCGTGAGCACCCCGCTCAAACCGCTCAAGACCTGGGGGCACCTCGCCGCCCGCCGGCGCAAGCCGAGCGAGTACGAGATCGTCTCCACCAACCTGCTGTGGCACACCCGCGACCCCGAACAGCCCTGGGACGTCGGGCACACCGGCTTCATGGCGGACTTCTACCGCCGCTACCGCAACCAGAGCCCGATCACGCACCCGGACTGGAACGCCTTCCGCGATCCGGACGAGCTGGTGTACCGCACGTACAACATCCTCCAGGACGGCCAAGAGTCCTATGTGGACGGCCTGCTCGACCAGCACGACGCCGAGGGCCACGACCGCGGGCTCTCGCCGGAGTGGGTCGCGGTGCTGGCCCAGCTGTACACGCCGAGCCGGTACCTCCTGCACACCGTCCAGATGGCCAGCGCGTACCTCGTGCACATGGCCCCGGCCAGCACGATCGCCAACTGCGCGGCGTTCCAGGCCGCGGACTCGCTGCGCTGGCTGTCCAATGTGGCCTACCGCACCGCGGAGCTGCGGCAGGCGCATCCGACGGCCGGGTTCGGCGAGCGCGAACGCGAGCTGTGGGAGGAACTTCCGGCCTGGCAAGGGTTCCGCGAGCTGATGGAACGCCAGCTGACCACGTTCGACTGGGCCGAGGCGTTCGTCGCGCTCAACGTGGTGGCCAAACCGGCGCTCGACGAGATCGTGCTGCGTCAGCTCGGCGTCAGCGCCCGGCGGCACGGCGACGTGCTGCACGCGCTGCTGGCCGAATCGGCGTTGCGCGACAGCGAGCGGTCGCGCCGCTGGACCGAGGCACTGGTCAAGCAGATGTCCGAAGTGGACTCGAACGTGCCGCAGCTGCGCGAGTGGGTCGCGAAGTGGCAGCCGCTCGGGGTCGCCGCGATCGAAGCGTACGGCGCGGAGGTCGCGGAGAACGCCGAAGCGGCGGAGAACGCGATCGGCGCGGTCCGGGCGTTCCAGCGGCAGCTCGGCATCGGAGGCTGAACCGGCCATGACGACCGAACACCAAGTCCTCCTGCGGGGGACCGGCGTTCGCTTTCCTTGCGCGGAGGGCGACACGCTGCTGCGTGCCGCCCTCCGCGCGGGGGTCGGCCTCAGCTACGAGTGCAACAGCGGAGCCTGCGGAAGCTGCCGGTACGAGCTGCTGGAGGGCGACGTCCGCACGCGCTGGGCGGACGCGCCCGGGCTCAGCGCCCGCGACCGGCGCAAAGGCCGCAGGCTGGCCTGCCAGAGCGAACCGGCCAGCGACTGCGTGGTCGACCTCAGCTCGCTGCCGGAACCCGCGCCGCACCGGCCGATCCGGCAGCAGGCGCAGCTGCGCGAGGTGCACCGGCTCACCCACGACATGGCCGAGTTCGTGTTCGTCGCGGAAAAGCACGCCGCGTTCAGCGCCGGGCAGTACGCGATGCTCGGTTTCCCCAGCGGCATCGAACGCGCGTACTCGATGAGCAATCTCGGCAACTGTCAGCGGGAATGGAAATTCGTCGTCAAACGGTCACCGGGCGGGAAAGCGACGTCCATTCTGTTCGACGGGCTCGACCTCGGCGAGACGATCGAGCTGGACGGCCCGTACGGCCAGGCGTACTACCGCGCCGGGGACGACCGCGACATCGTTTGCGTCGCAGGCGGTTCCGGACTCGGCGCGATGGTGAGCGTCGTGCTCGGCGCGGCTGCACAGGCCGACGCCGGCGAGCGCACGGTCCATTTGTTCTGCGGCGGCCGGGCTCCGCGCGATCTGCACATTCCGGAAGCGATGGCGATGGCGGAACGCCGATTGCGCGCACTCCACGTGCACACCGCGGTTTCCGAACCCGGCGCGGCGGATTCCGGCTCGCACCAAGGATTCGTGCACGAGGCCGTGGTCGCGAAACTGGGCGACGCGCTGACCGACTTCACCTACTACGCCGCCGGGCCGCCCGCGATGACCGACGCGCTCGCCCGCGCGCTGGTGCTGGACGGCGGGCTCGCCGCCGACCGGCTCCATTTCGACCGGTTCAGCTGAGAAAGGAGCTTCCGCATGGGTTTCGTGCGGGTGTGCAGCCTCGACGACGTCTGGGAAGGCGACATGGAGTCGTTCGAGGTGGGGGACAAGGAAGTGCTGATCGCCCACCTCGACGGCGGCGAGGTCGTCGCGACCCAGGCGATCTGCCCGCACCAGCAGGTCGAACTGGTCGAGGGCGAACTGGACAAGAAGACCCTCATGTGCAAAAGCCACCTGTGGACGTTCGACCTCACCACCTGCCAGGGCATCAACCCCGGCCACGCGCAGCTGGCCCGGTACCCGGTGCGGCTCGAGGGCGACGACGTCTACATCGACCCCGACGGGGACACCCCGAAGATCGCGCATTCCTGAGAAGAATTGCCGGAAAAAGACAAGGAACAGCACTCATGGTTGCCATCAACTGCGACATGGGCGAGGCCTACAGCATCTACCGCTGCGGCGACGACGAGGGCATCATGCCCTACATCACGGTCGCGAACGTCGCCTGCGGTTTCCACGCCGCCGACCCGGTCGTCATGCGGCGGACAGTCGCGCTGGCGCACGAGCATTCGGTGAAGGTGGGCGCGCACCCGTCGTTCCCGGACCGCGACGGGTTCGGCAGGCGGGAGCTGAAGATGGAGCCCGAGGAACTCACCGCCGCGGTCGTGTACCAGGTCGGCGCGCTGACCGGGTTCCTGGCCGAACACGGCATGCCGCTCAACCACATCAAACCGCACGGCGCGCTGTACGGCCTGGCTTCGCGGGACGAGGCGGTCGCGCGGGCGATCGCCGAGGCGGCCGACGTCTTCGACGTGCCGCTGATGGGCATGGCCAACACCGTGCACGAAAAGGTGTGGGGCAAGCGGAGTCAGGGCTTCATCGCCGAGTACTACACCGATCTGGACTACCGCGCCGACGGTTCGCTCATCATCACTCGCGAGCACGTCGCCTACGATCCGGCGATCGCCGCCGAACGGTCCGTGCGCGCGGTCACCGAGGGGCTCGCGACCTCTGTGGACGGTCAGGACATCCCGATGCGCGCCGACTGCATCTGCGTGCACTCCGACACTCCTGGCGCGGTGGATCTCGCGAAAAGCGTGCACGACGCTCTCACGCCGTACCTGACCTGATTTCTGCTCCTGTTCCCTGCCCAACCGAGCGCGAGGTGACGCTGATGTCCCGTCTCGAAGTGGTTTCGCCCATTCCCGGGGTGTTTTACCGCAAGCCCGATCCGGACAGCCCGGATTTCGTGAAGCCCGGCCAGAAGGTCGGCGCGGACGACACGGTCGGACTGGTCGAGGTGATGAAGTCCTTCTACCCGGTGCCCGCGGGCGCGGCCGGGACCGTCGTGGAGTTCGCCGCGGACGCCGAGGCGGTCGTCGACGCGGGCCAGCCGCTCGTCGTGCTCGAGGTGGACGCATGAAACGGTTGCTGATCGCCAATCGCGGCGAGATCGCGGTCCGGATCATCCGCGCGGCCAACGACCTCGGGATCGAGACGGTCGCGGTCGTCAGCGAGGCGGACCGGAGCGCCGCGCACGCACTGCTGGCCGACCAGGTCGTCCCGATCGGCCCGGCCCCGGCGACGAAGAGCTATCTGGTGGCGGACGCGATCCTCGCCGCGGCCAAGGAAACCGGTGCGGACGCGGTGCATCCGGGCTACGGATTCCTGTCCGAGCGCGCGTCGTTCGCGGCGGCGGTGGCGGACGCGGGGCTGACGTTCGTCGGTCCGGAGGCGTCGGTCATCGAGCAGATGGGGGACAAGGTCCGCGCGCGGCAGGTCGCTCAGGCGGCCGGGGTGCCGACGGTGCCCGGGACGCCCGGCGGAGTGTCCGATGTGGCCGAAGCGGTCGCCGCGGCGGGCGAGATCGGGTATCCGATCATGCTCAAAGCCGCGGCGGGCGGCGGCGGCCGCGGCATCCGGGTAGTGGCGAACGAGGCCGAGCTGAAGGTCGCGTTCCCGCAGGCGTCCGGCGAAGCCGCGAGCGCTTTCGGCGACGGGCGGATGTACCTGGAACGGTTCGTGCGGGCCGCGCGGCACGTCGAGGTGCAGGTGCTCGGCGACGGTTCCGAGACCGTGCATGTTTTCGAGCGTGAATGTTCGCTGCAGCGACGGCGGCAGAAGGTCGTCGAGGAGGCGCCGTCGCCGGGCATCGACGAGCGGATCCGCGCGGGAATGACGGCCGCGGCCGTGCGGCTGTGCAAGGAGGTCGGCTACCGCAGCGCGGGCACCTGCGAGTTCCTGGTGGACGACGACACCGGCGAGTTCTTCTTCATCGAGATGAACACCCGAATCCAGGTCGAGCACCCGGTCACCGAGCTGATCACCGGGATCGACCTGGTCGCCGAGCAGCTGCGGATCGCGGCCGGGGAACCGTTGCGGTACCGACAATCGGACGTGACCAAGCGCGGGCACGCCGTCGAATTCCGGGTCTGTGCCGAAGATCCGGAGCGCAATTTCCTTCCCGGTCCGGGAAAGATCGGCGACGTCCGGTTGCCGGGCGGTCCGTGGGTCCGCACGGACACGTGGCTCGCGCCGGGCAGCCAGGTGCCGCCGTTCTACGACTCCTTGGTGGCCAAGGTGATCGTGTGGGGCGAAGACCGGGCGACCGCGTTGCGCCGGGCGAAGCGGGCACTGTCCGAATTGGTCGTCGAAGGCGTTCCTACCACCACGACGCTGCTGATCGAACTGCTCGGGCAGCAATGGTTCGCCGACGGCGCGTTCACCACCGGGACGCTCGAAGAGTGGCTTACCCAGCGAGCGGAGGCCGGCGCATGAGCGGCGCGACCCCCGCCCGGTACAGCTGGGGCGGCGACGAGCACATTTTCGTCGAGCTGGCCGAGGAAATGAGCCTGCAGGCCAATTTCCGCGCGATGGCGATCACCACTTCGCTGCGCGAGAACCGTCCCGAGGGCGTCGTGGAGATCTGTCCGGCGAACGCGTCGTATCAGGTCCGGTACGACCCGGACGTCATCGAGCCGCGCACCTTGCTGGCGCATCTGCGCGAGATCGAGGAGAAGGTCGGCGACGCGGCGGATTTCAGCCTTTCGACGCGGGTAGTCGAGATTCCGGTGCTGTACCAGGACCCGTGGACCACCGAGACGTTGCTGCGGTTCCGCGACCGGCACCAGGACCCGGACGCCACCGACATCGAATACGCCGCGCGGATCAACGGATACGCCGGGGCCGAGGAATTCATCGCGGCGCACAGCGGCGCGCCGTGGTTCGTCTCGATGGTCGGGTTTGTCGCCGGGCTCCCGTTCATGTACCAGATGGTGCCGCGGGAACGGCAGATCGTGGTGCCGAAATACCTGCGACCGCGCACCGACACTCCTAAGCAGACAGTCGGGTACGGCGGCTGCTTCAGCTGCATCTACTCGGTCCGCGGCGCGGGCGGGTACCAGATGTTCGGCATCACGCCCGCGCCGATCTACGATCCGGCGCAGGAACTCCCGGACTTCGCCGATTTCATGGTGTTCTTCCGGCCCGGCGACATCGTGCGGTTCAAGCCGATCGACCGGGACGCCTACGACGACCACGTCAAGGAGGTCGAGGCCGGGACGTTCCGGATCCGTTCGCGCCCGGTCGACTTCGGGCTGCGCGAGTACCTCGACGACCCGGACGGCTTCACCGCGGGACTGATGGAGGTGCTCCGTGCCGATTGAGGTCCGCCAGCCCGGGCTGGCCACGACGATCCAGGACGCCGGCCGCAACGGTTACTACGACGTCGGCATCCCGCCCTCGGGCGCGCTCGACCAGTACTCGTACTCGGTCGCGAACCGCCTGGTGGGCAACGATCCAGGCGCGGCCGCGCTCGAATGTGTCTATATGGGACCGGAGCTGCATTTCACCGAGGACACGGTCATCGCGATCACCGGCGCCGAGCTTCCGCCTAAACTCAACGGCGAGGAACGGCCGTTGTGGGAAGCGTTCGCGGTGAAATCGGGCGATGTCCTCACCTTCGGGTTCTGCAAACGCGGCGCTCGTGCGTATATCGCGGTGAGCGGCGGCATTGACGTGCCGTTGGTGCTGGGCAGCCGATCCACCTACGGATTGGGGAAGCTCGGCGGGATCAGTGGTGCGCCGCTGGTGGCCGGGGATGTCATTCCGGTGGGTGCCGGCGCCGGGGTGCCCGGGCGTTCGCTGCCGGAATCCTTGCGCCCGGCGTTGTCGAAGGAGATCGAAGTCCGCGTGGTGATGGGTCTTTACGACCACGTGCTCACCGATGCAGGCCGCGCGACCTTCCTGGACACCGACTGGACGCTCACCCCGGTCGCCGACCGGGTCGGTTTCCGTTACCAGGGCGCACAACTGGAAACCAAACCGCGGACACCGCCGTTCGGCGCCGGGCAGGATCCGTCGAACATCGTGGACGCGCCCTATCCGATCGGTTCGATCCAGGTGCCCGGCGGCGTCGAACCGATCATCCTGCACCGCGATGCGGTGTCCGGCGGCGGATACCTGATGGTCGGCACTGTCCTCAGTGGAGACTTGGACCTGGTGGCCCAGTCCGCGCCGAACACCAAAACCCGTTTCGTAGCGGTCGACTTGGACGAAGCGCTCGCTATTCGCCGCGAATACCGTGCCCGTACTCAGCAAGCCGCTGAATCCCTGAGCTGACAAGGAGTTCCCATGCCCCACGTTCAGATCGACTGGTTCCCCGGTCGCACCACCGAGCAGAAACGCGAGCTGGCCGAGGTGCTGACCCGCGAGATCTGCCGGATCGGCAACTGCGCCCCGGAAGCGGTCGGCATCGTGTTCACCGACATCGACACCGCGAACTGGGCGCGGGCAGGCAAGCTCTTCTCGGACAGCTGATGGCCAGCCTTCGTTCCCACGTCCTGCTCGACGCACCCGCCGACGCAGTGTGGCAGGTGATCGGCGATACCGCGGCGGTCGCCGACTGGTTCCCGTCCATGAAGTCCTCCACCGGAGACACGCGGCAGCGCACCGTGGTCTTGGGGGATGGTTCGGTCCTGGAAGAGGCCGTCGTCACGCACGACCCAGCCCGGCGGCGGCTGCAGTACCGGGTAACCGGCGGCGACCTCCCCGTCACCGACCACCTGGGCACGGTCGACGTGCTGGAAATCGATCCGGGCCGGTCGATCGTCGTGTACAGCACGGAAATCTCGCCGGACTCGCTCGCGGACGCGTTCGACGCGGCGATCAGCGAGGCAGTCGCGGGCCTGCCCGCCCACCTGTCCTGAGGTCCGTGAAGGGCTCCTTGAGGGAAGTAGATTCCCTCAAGGAGCCCTTCACGGACGTTCCGCGAGCCGGTAGCCGGAGCCGTGCGAGACCACGCGGCCGCCGGTGGGCGGGGTGAAGTGCGTGCCCAGCACGAGAGCGCCCGAATCGGCCAGTTCGGCGAGGAGACGGCGGCGGGTTTTCTCGGATTCCGCCGGGTCGATGTCCACCGACGCGCCGATCTCCGGGTGCGCGAACTGCACCGGATGGTGCACCGCGTCCCCGGTGATCAGCGCGGTTTCGCCGGAGCTGGTCAGCTCGACCGACACGTGCCCAGGGGTGTGCCCCGGCGTCGGCCGCAGTCGCACGCCGGACACGATTTCCACCCCGGCATAGGGGACGTCGACGAGGTCCAGCAGGCCGGCGCGCTCGACCGGCAGCACCGAGTCCTCGAACATCTGCCGCCGCGCCGCGTCCATGGCGTAGCCCGCCCAGAACTCGCGCTCGGCGCGGGCCGTGACGTACCGGGCGGAGGCGAACGTCGGCACCCACTCGCCGTCCTGCTCGCGGGTGTTCCAGCCGACGTGGTCGGCGTGCAGGTGGGTGAGCAGCACGAGGTCCACGTCGTCCGGGGCGAACCCGGCGGCGGCGAGCGCGTCCGGATATCCGGTGTCGAGGTCGTGCCACGCCGGGTTGGCGCGCGTTTTCCCGTTGCCGATCCCGGTGTCGACGAGGATCTTCATCCCGTCCTTCTCGAACGCGAAACTGTGGCTGTGCAAGCGGATCGCGCCGCCGTCGGCGAAATCCGGACGCAGCCAGTCCTCGCCCGAGACGACCTCGGCCGTCGCGCCGGGGAGCAGCCACGGCCCGGTCGCGGCGGGGAATTCGATCTCGTCGATCCGGTGGACAGCGATCTCGCCGATGGTCCAGGACATGGGCCCGTGCCTCCTTAACGCAACATGTTTGCGTTAAGCGACAGTAGTGGCTATCGTCGCTTAACGCAAACCCTTAGCTTTTAGGAGTGCTCGTGTCCGACCTGACCCCCGCCGAGACCGCGCGGCTCGCCGCCCGAGCCGGATTGCCGCTGGCCGATGCCCGGCATACCGACGTGGCCGCCGTCGCCAACCACATCCACTCCGTCGTGTCCGTTCTGCGCGACCTGGATTTCGGCGACACCGCACCGGCTTCCACCTACCGCGCGGAGGAGGGCGTCCGTCATGTCGCTGGCTGACCTCACTCTCGCCGAAGCGTCCGCCGCGATCCGGGACCGGCGGGTCTCACCCGCCGAACTGGTCGAGGACGTCCTGGCCCGCATCGACGAGGTCGAACCGCGGTTGCGCGCGTACGTCACGGTGGACGCCGACCGGGCCCGTGCCGAAGCCGCGGAGCTGGGCGAAATCCACGGCCCGCTGCACGGCATCCCGATGGGCTTGAAGGACCTGATCGACGTCGCCGGTACCGCGACCACCGCCAGTTCCCAGGTGCGCGCCGGACATCGCGCCGAGCGGGACAGCACCGTCGCCGCCCAGCTCAAGGCCGCCGGAGCGGTCCTGCTCGGCAAAACCCACACCCACGAATTCGCCTACGGCCTCACGACTCCGCAGACCCACAACGCCCGCAACCCGTCCCGCGTAGCCGGGGGATCCAGCGGCGGTTCCGCTGTTGCCGTCGCCGCCGGGGCCGCGACGTTCGCGATGGGCACCGACACCGGCGGTTCGATCCGGGTCCCCGCCGCGCTGAACGGTGTCGTCGGCCTGAAACCGACGTACGGGCTCATCCCGCGCAACGGCGTGACCTCGCTGTCCTGGTCGCTGGACCACGTCGGCCCGATCACCCGCACCGTCGAGGACGCGGCACTGGTGTTGTCTGTCCTGATTGGACAGTCGTTCTCAATCGGCGACGACCTCACCGGGCTGCGCGTCGGAGTCCCCGGCAACTACTACTTCGACCACGTCGACCCGGCCGTGGAAGCCGCTGTCCGCGAGGCGATCGACCATCTCGCCGAACTGGGTGCCGAGCTGGTCGACGTCGAAATCCCGATGACCCGGTACCTGCAGGCAACGCAGTGGGGCCTGATGGTCCCCGAGGCCACGGCGTATCACGAGCGGAGCCTGCGCACCGTGCCGGACCAGTACGCCGCGGACGTCCGCGTCCTGCTGGAGGCGGGCGAGCTGATGAGCGCGGGGGATTACCTGCGCGCCCAACGGTCCCGCACCCTCATGCGCCAGGAATGGACGCGGCTGTTCGACAAGATCGACGTCCTCGCCGCACCGACCGTCCCGATGACCGCCGTCCCGGCCGGACAGGAGACCGTCACGTGGTCCGACGGGAGTGTCGAAGCAGTCTCGGACGCGTACGTACGGCTCTCGGCCCCCGCGAACATCACCGGCGTGCCAGCGTTGACGCTTCCGGTCGGCGACGATCCCGACGGATTGCCGATCGGCCTGCAGCTTCTCGCCCGGTCGCATGGCGAGTCCGTGCTGCTGCGGACCGGACACGCCTTGGAACGGGCGCGCCTTACAGTGACAAGGTGAGCCAGAAGCGGATGGTGCGTCCGGGCGGGCGCAGCGCGCGAGTCCAGGAGTCGGTGCACGCCGCCGTCCGCGACCTGATCGCCGAAGCGGGCCGGGACGCGCTGACCGTGCCGCAGGTCGCCGCGCGGGCGGGCGTCACGCCGTCGACGATCTACCGGCGGTGGGGCGACCTGCAGGAACTCCTGTCGGACGTCGCGGTCGAGCGGCTGCGCCCGGAAGCCCCGCCGGAGGACCACGGTTCGCTGGCCGCGGACCTCACGGCGTGGACCGAGCTGTTCCTGGACGAAATGTCCTCGCCCGCCGGCCGGGCCTACATCCGCGACGCGCTGCTCGGCGACCCGGACGGAAGCAACGCCGGACAGTGCTCGGCCTACGCCGTCGACCAGGTGGAAGTCGTCCTGGCCCGCGCGGCCGCCCGGGGCGAGCCGGCCCCGGCGGCGGACACGGTGATGGACCGGGTGGTGGCTCCGATCATGTACCGGATCCTGTTCCGCCCGGAGGGCCTCGACGCCGCGTACGCCCGCCGGTTGGCGGCTGAGGTGCTGGCTTAGAACCAGTGCACGCAGTGCGGCGCGCGATCCGAACGGAACAACGCATCCGCCGCTCCGGCTGCCTCTCCGTTGTGCGCCCGCACATGTCCGGCCCGGACCAGCACGCTCGGCACCGTCCCGCCGAGGTAGATCGACCCCAGATCGCTCACGTCCAGCGACAGATCCGGCGCGAGGTCCGTCCGTACGCACTCGGCCTTGCCGTCCCGGACCGTCAGCCGGTACCGGCCGTGCTCCTCCAGGAACGGGTCGGTCACGTCCAGGACCAGCGAACCGTCCGCGAACCAGCCGCGAGTGGTCAGCGCGCGCGGGACGTCCAGCAGCCGGACCCAGAGCCAGTCCGTCGTGGTGGGCTCGCCCGCGCGCAGGTCGGCCAGCTGCCAGCGCAGCGGGTTTCCCGGCGGGAGATGCTTGAAGTCGATCTTCTTGACCAGGTCGTGCCCCAGCAGGTATTGGGTGAGCGAGGTGAAAGCGGCGTCGTCCACCGCGATGACCTCGTCGACCGTCAGGACGCCGTCGGTGACCAGGTAGCTCGCATATCCGTCCGCGGTCCCGTCGGCGTCCCGGTGCACGGCGAGGTACCGCGGTTCCGGGCCGGTCGGCGGGTGTCCCGCGCCCAGTGCCCACCAGCGGTGCGGCCTCGACAACGCGCCCGGCTGGGTGCGCCGGTAGCGGTCGTAGATCTCTTCCAGCAACTCGCCGCAGTCGACGCGCCGGAGCAGTTCGACGGAGCCGGTCGCGACCGCCGAACCCCCGCGCGGGGCGCCGAAAGCGGAGCGGTGCCGTTCGACGGTCATCTGCTCGGTGTAGGTCGCCGGGCCGTAGCCGAACCGCCGGTAGATCACCGCTTCGGAGCAGAGCAGCACCGACAGGAACTCGCCGCGGGCGCGGACGTCGGCCAGGTGTTCCTGCATCAACGCGCGGAGCACGCCCTGCCGCCGATGCGTCGGAAGCACCCCGACAGCGGTCACCCCGGCGGCGGAGGCGAGCACGTCGCCCGGCAGCGTGAGGTCGAAGGAGTGCGCGCCGGTGGTGCCGACCGCCTTCCCGTCCGGCGCGTGGGCGATCAAGCTCCGTTCGCTCTCGAACGCGCCCAGGATGCCGCTGCCCGGCGACTCGGGCCAGTAGCGGCCGAACGCAGCCTGGACGGTGCTGAAGAAGAGGTCGTAATCGTTGTTGCGCCGGATTTCCATCGCAGGAGGCCCCCAGGAGCTGACGGTGTCTCCCCGTATCCCAGTCGTGCTCCCGGGGGCAAGCAAGCGATTTACGCCTGAAGCGCGCCCGGCTGGACGCGCGCCTGGAATTTCTGCAGCAACGAGGCCGCGACGCTCACCGCGATCACCGCCGGTTCCTTCCCGGTCAGGTCCGGAAGCCCGATCGGCGTCGTGATCCGGGACAGCGCGGCCTCGTCGTGCCCGAGGTCGGTCAGCCGCTTCCGGAACCGCGACCATTTCCCGGCGGACCCGATCAGCCCGATCGATCCGCACGTGCCGCTGCGCAGCGCCGCGTCGCACAGCGCGATGTCCTCGGCGTGGTCGTGCGTCATGATCAGCACGTGCGTGCCCGCCGGCAGTTCGGACAGCACGGTTTCCGGCAGCAACGGGACCTGGTGGACGTGCACGCTCGCCACCGCGTCGTCGAGCACGGCCAGCCGTTCCGGGGTCAGCTGCGCCGGACGGCTGTCGATCAGGTGCAGCGAAACCTCGTGCCGGGCGAGCACCCGCGCCAGCTCCAGGCCGACGTGCCCGACTCCGAAGACCGCCACCGCGGGCCGCACCGGCAGCGGTTCGAACAACAGCGTCATCGTGCCTCCGCAGCATTGCACGCCATGCTGGTAAGGAGCCTTGTCGGACAGCGAAAGCGTTTGCAGCACCGGCGCGGTCGCGTTGTCCCGCAACAGTTCCCGGGCCTGCTCGATCGCGACCGCCTCGGCGTTGCCGCCGCCGATCGTGCCGTGGGTTTCCGCGGTGCCGACCACCATTTTCGCGCCGCCCTCGCGCGGGGTGTGCCCGCGCGAGGACGTCACGGTGACGAGTACGCCCGGCAGCCCCGCGTCCCGCAGGTGCTGGACCGCGCTGAGCCAGTTCATGGCTGGCCCACCAGATCCGGTACCTGCTCCTCGACCTCCGGAGCGGCGGTGACTGCGCGATCGATCGCCCAGAACACGGCCTCCGGCGTCGCCGGGGACGCGAGGTCGACGCTGTGCCCGGGTTCGCCGAACGCGGCGACCGCCTGCCGCAGCGCTTCCCGCACCGCGAAGGCCAGCATCAACGGCGGTTCGCCGACCGCCTTCGAGCCGTAGACCGCGCCGTCTTCCGCGGCATCGGTCAGCAGTGTGACGTTGAAGACCTCCGGCATCTCCGACAGGCTCGGCAGTTTGTACGTGCTCGCCGCCTGGGTCGCGAGCCGTCCGCGCGAGGGCCGGTCGGACTCGTCCCAGCGCAGGTCTTCCAGCGTCAGCCAGCCCATGCCCTGCACGAACCCGCCCTCGATCTGGCCGATGTCGATCAGCGGGGACAGGCTGTCGCCGACGTCGTGCACGATGTCGACCCGCCGTGTCCGGTACGCGCCGGTGAAGTCGTCCACCTCGACCTCGGCGAGCGCCGCGCCGTAGGCGAAGTACTTGAACGGGGTGCCGCTCATCGTCGCGGAATCCCAGCTCAGGCCCTCGGTCCGGTAGTACCCGGCGGCGGAAAGGTGCACCCGGTCGAAGTAGGCCGCGTGCACGAGTTCGTCCCAGCCGAGTTCCTCGCCGGACGGGGTGCGCGCGGCGCCGCGGACGATCCGGACGTCGCTTTCCGGGACGCCGAGCTTGCCCGCCGCGACGGCGAGCAGCCGGTCGCGGATCTGCTCGCAGGCGTTCTTGACCGCGCCGCCGTTGAGGTCCGCGCCGGAACTCGCCGCGGTGGCCGAGGTGTTCGGCACCTTGTCGGTCCGGGTCGGGGCCAGCCGCACCTTCTCCGGCGGCACGCCCAGGGCGGTCGCGGCCACCTGCAGCATCTTCGTGTGCAGGCCCTGGCCCATTTCGGTGCCGCCATGGTTGATCAGGACCGAGCCGTCCTTGTACACGTGCACCAGCGCGCCGGCCTGGTTGAACGCCGTCAGGTTGAAGGAAATCCCGAACTTCACCGGCGTGATCGCGAGGCCGCGCTTAGAATGCGCGTGCTTCGCGTTGTACGCGGCGATCTCGGCCTGCCGACGCTCGGCGTCGCCCGAGTCGAGCAGTTGCTGCCAGATCCGGTGGATGCGTTCCGGGTGCCGCACCGGCATCCCGTACGGCGTTTCCTGGCCCTCGGAGTAGAAGTTGCGCCGCCGAAGTTCGGTCGGATCGATGCCGAGCAGCGGCGCGCAGCGGCCGAGGATGTCCTCGATCACCAGCATTCCCTGCGGCCCGCCGAAGCCGCGGAACGCGGTCTGCGACGTCTTGTTCGTCTTCGCGATCCGCCCCATCGCGCGGACGTGCGGGATCCAGTACGCGTTGTCGACGTGGCACAGCGCGCGGGCGAGCACCGGCTCGGACAGGTCGAGGCTCCAGCCGCCGTCCGCCGTCAGCACGACGTCCAGCGCCTGAAGCTTGCCGTCGGAGTCGAAACCGACGCTCCATTCGGCGTGAAAACCGTGCCGCTTGCCGGTCATCGTCATGTCCTGGGTGCGGGTCAGCCGCAGCCGCACCGGCCGTCCGGTGAGCGTCGCGCCGAGCGCGGCGACGGCGGCGTATCCGTGCGGCTGCCATTCCTTGCCGCCGAACCCGCCGCCCATCCGCAGGCTCTGCACGGTGACCTCGTGGCTGTGCTTGCCCAGCACGTGCGCCACGATGTCCTGCGTTTCCGACGGATGCTGCGTGCTGCTCTGCACGAAAATCTGGTCGGACTCGTCGACGTGCGCCAGCGCGCACTGGGTTTCCAGGTAGAAATGCTCCTGGCCGGCGAAGTCGAACTCGCCGCGGAAAACGTGCGCCGAACCGGCCATCCCCGCGTCGACGTCGCCGCGCGCCACCACCCGCGGCTCGCCCTGGAAGCTGCCCGCGGCGATCGCCTCGCCGACGGTCACCAGCGACGGCAGCGCTTCGAGGTCCACCTCGACCGCCGCCGCGCCCAGCCGCGCCGCCTCCAGCGTCTCGCCGAGCACCCAGCACACCGCGTGGCCGTAGAACATCACCTCGGACGGGAACAGCGGTTCGTCGTGGTGCACGCCGGAATCGTTGACGCCAGGGACATCCGCCGCGGTGAGCACGCGAACCACGCCGGGCACGGCGTCCGCCGCCTCGGTGCGGATCGCGAGCACCTTCGCGTGCGCCTCGGTTACCTGTACGGGGTATGCGTGCAGGACGTCTTTCGTGCGGGCGACGAGGTCGTCGGTGTACAGCGCGGTGCCGCGGACGTGCGCCGCGGCGGCTTCGTGCGGCCGGGCGATCCCGACGGACGGGCTTTCCGGGCGTTCGGAGAGTGCGCTCATGCTCGTGCTCCCTCGAGAGAGTCGGCGTGAAGTTTCAGCAGGCTGCGGCCCAAGGTCGCGGCGCGGTAGGCGGCGCTCGCGCGGTGGTCGTCCATCGGTGTGCCTTCGCCGCGCAGGATTTCCGCTGCGGCGCGGACGGTTTCCTCGTTCCAGGACTGTCCGACGAGCGCCGCTTCGGTGGCTTTGGCGCGAATCGGCGTCGCGGCGACCCCGCCGAGTCCGATCTGGGCGGTGCGGACGAGACCGTCTTCGATGTCGAGCGCGAACGCGACGGCGACGCTGGAAATATCGTCGAACCGACGCTTGGCGACCTTGTGGAACGCGGTGGTTCCCGCCAGCGGCAAGGGAATCCGCACCGAACGGATCAGCTCGTCCGGCCGTCGCACGCTCTGCCGGTATCCGGTGAAGTACTCGTCGAGCGGCACCTCGCGTTCACCGTCTACAGAGGACAGAACGACCCGCGCGCCGAGGGCGAGCAGCACCGGCGCGGAGTCGCCGATCGGCGAGCCGGTGCCGAGGTTGCCGCCGAGCGTCGCGGCGTTCCGGATCAGCCGCGACGCGAACTGCGGGATCAGCTGGCTCAGCAGCGGCACCCGGCCGTCGAGGCGGCGGTCCATTTCGGTGAGGCTCAGCCCGGCCCCGATTTCGATCGTGTCCGCGCCGATGTCCAGCACCTGCAGTTCCGGCACGCGGTCGATGGCGACGACGCAGTCCGCGCGGACGCCGCGGATGTTGACCTCGACGCCCCAGTCCGTCGACCCGGCCACGAAAGTCGCGTCAGGACGGTCGTGGCGCAGCTGCAGTGCTTCGGCCCAGCTGGCCGGTCGGAGATAGTCCCGGCCGTCGCTGTGCAGCTGGGTCGCAACGGGTTCCGGCGCGCGGCAGGTCCGCCGCTGCGCGAGCGGATCCTCGGCCGGGGGAGCGCCGAGCGCGTGCGCGGCGTCGCGGATCGGCCGGTATCCGGTGCAGCGGCAGAGGTTTCCGCTCAGCGCGTGGATGTCGAAACCGTTCGGCGCGTGGTCGTCGCTGGTCGCGTCGCGGTCGCTGCGGTAGTACTCGGCGGCCATGCTGCAGACGAAGCCGGGAGTGCAGTAGCCGCACTGGGATCCGCCGCGCACGGCCATTTCGTGCTGCACCGGGTGCAAGTCCGCGGTTGACCCGAGACCCTCGGCCGTCCAGACTTCCTGCCCGTCCAGGGATCCGACCGGGGCGAGGCACGCGTTGATCGCGACCAGGTCCGTCGGGGATTCGACGCCGGGCCGCGCGACCAGGATCGCGCACGCGCCGCATTCGCCCTCGGCGCAGCCCTCCTTGCAACTGGTCAGGCCCTGTCCGCGGAGCCAGTCCAGTGCCGTGGTGTGCACGGGAACGGCGCCGATCGCGGTGCGTTTCCCGTTGACGGTCACCTCGGGGTCGACCATCGGAGTTCCTCTCGTCTTCTCTCGGCTGGGCCACGGCCGCCGACGCGCCATCTGCGCAGGTCAGGGGACCGTGGGAAAGAGCGGCAACGGGACGCGAGCCCGTGCGCGAGCGCGGCCGAGCGGGGGAGACCGCTCAGCGGCGCGTTGGCCAGCCGTGCGCGACGCGCCCCTTGTTCCAGGCGGACTGGCGCGTGCGCTGACGGAGGTCGGCGAGCTGTCCGGAAGTCAGCAGCATCGCGCACCTCCTCGAGAGCGAACGGAACGGGCGGTGCGGGCGCACCGCCGTCGACGAAGCGTAACGCCGGTCTCAGCCCGAGACAAGGGCCGGGGTCGCCCGAAAGGAGACCCAGGACACACTTCTAAATACCCCCAGGGGGTATACAGTTCGTGCCGTCGAGAACGAACGAAGGAGAGTCCGATGAACGTCAACGGCACCGCACTTTCGACCGGCGAAGTCCAGCTCGGCGTGGTGCGCGCCCCGGCGACGGCGGGGGAGGACGGCGAGCTGTCGTTCACTGTCGCCACCGCCGACGGACAGCCGGTAACCAAATACGAGGAGGCGCACGGCAAGCAGTTGCACCTGATCGTGGTTCGCAACGACGGCGCGCATTTCCGGCACCGCCATCCGGTGCTCGACCCGGAAACCGGTGTCTGGAAGATCCCGTGGACCTGGGAGGCGGCGGGCACCTACCGCGTGTTCACCGACCTGACCCCCGCGGGCGGGGAAAGCGTGACGCTGTCGCGGACGGTCGAGGTGGCCGGGGATTACCAGCCGCAGGCCGCGGAACCGATCGCTACGAGCGTCGTCGACGGCTACGAGGTGACCCTCGACGGCACGCTCGCGGCTGGGGCCGGAACGCTGCTGACCGCCCGCGTAACCAGGGACGGTCGGCCGGTCACCGACCTGGAGCCGTACCTGGGGTCGTTCGGGCACCTGGTCGCGCTGCGCCAGGGCGACCTCGCCTACCTGCACATCCACGCGCTCGACGACGGGAAGCCCGGGGAAATCCGCTTCCACGCCGAGGCTCCGACGACCGGCCGGTACCTGCTGTACCTGGACTTCCAGGCCGAGGGCGTCGTGCGCACCGCCGCCTTCGTCCTCGACGCCGGGCTCGCCGCGCCCGGCCGCCACGACCACCACAGCCACCGCTGAGCAGCCGCATGCCGTGCTGCCGTTCCCCTTGAAGAGAAAGCGAAAGACGATGACCACTGCCCAAGAAACCCGGCCGAACGCGCTCCGCTGGTGGGCGCTCGGACTGATCGCCCTGGCCCAGTTCATGGTGATCATGGATACCTCGATCATCGGCGTCGCGCTGCCGCGCATGCGCGATGCCCTCGGCTTCACGCCCAGCACGCTGTCGTGGGTCTTCAACGCCTACGTGATCGCCTTCGGCGGCCTGCTGCTGCTCGGCGGGCGGCTCTCGGATTTGTTCGGCGCCAGAAAGCTCTTCGCCGCCGGATGGGCGATTCTTCTGGCCGGTTCGGTGCTCGCCGGAGCCGCTGGGAACGTGCCGGTCGAACTCGCCGGCCGGGTCGTGCAGGGCGCGGGAGCCGCGCTCATCGCCCCATCCGCGCTGACGCTGCTGATGATGCTCTTCGGCAGCAACCCGAAGGAACTCACGAAAGCCCTTGCCCTGTACGGCGCGGCGGCTCCGGCCGGCGGCACCGCGGGAGTGTTCCTCGGCGGGGTGATCACCGAGTACCTGTCGTGGCCGTGGGTGTTCTACCTGAACGTGCCGATCGCGCTGCTCGCGCTGTTCGCCACTCGCGCCGTGCTGCCCGGGGGAGCGACCGGGACCCGAGGCACCGTTGACGTTTTCGGCGCGCTGACGGTCACGCTCGGCTTGGGCACGCTGGTGTACGGGATCGTCCGCGCTCCGGAGGCGGGCTGGGCGGCCACCGGGATCGCGGTCGCGGCCGGTCTCGCGCTGCTCGCGGTTTTCGTTGTCCGGCAGGCGAAAGCCCGCACCCCGCTGATGCGGCTGTCGATCTTCCGCGCCCCGCGGCTCGGCGCGGCCAACCTCGCGCAGGTGTTCCTCGGCGCGGCGTGGATTCCGATGTGGTTCTTCCTGAACCTCTACCTGCAGCAGGTGCTCGGCTTCCGCGCCTTCCCGGCGGGTGCGGCGCTGCTGCCGATGACCGCGCTGATCATGCTGGGGATGATCGCGCTGGCCCCGCGGGTGATCGGCCGGTTCGGCCCGAAGCCGCCGATCGTCGCCGGATTGCTGCTGCTGGCGATCGGGCTGGGCTGGCTCGCGCTGGTGCGCGCGGAGGGCACCTTCTGGGTCGACGTCCTGCCCGCGTCGCTGGTCGCGGCCCTGGGGATGTCGCTGGCGTTCATCCCGTCGCTCAGCACGGCGATTTCCGCGGCCCGGCCGGAAGAAGGCGGCCTCGCGTCGGGGATCGTGAACACCGGCTACCAGGTGGGTTCGGCGCTGGGACTGGCCGTGATGACCGCGCTGGCGGCCGCCTCGGGCGCGGGCGCGCTCGGCGACCCGGCGGCGTTGACGAACGGCTACTCGGTGGCGTTCATCGGCTCGGCCGTGATTGCCCTCGCCGGTGCTGCCCTGGCGGCGGTCACCTTCCGCCGCCAGTAGGCCCGTGAAGGACTCCTTGAGGGAATCAGATTCCCTCAAGGAGTCCTTCACGTCACGCCTTTGTCTCGGCGGGCTTCCAGATGCGCCCGTGGAGGCCGACGAACAGCAACACGAATGCGACCGTCAGCAGGATGTGCCCCAGCCCGGCGATCCCGGCGATCGCCGCGCCGGATTCCTTGCCCAGCACGGTGAGCGTGCCGTGCACGACCATCCCGCCGACCGTGACCAGCATCCCGGCGTGGTAAATCCAGAAGAACGGCGCGAACGACCTCGTCGCCGACAGCGTGAACACCTTGTCCAGCACCAGGACGATCAGGAACACGAGCGTCCCGAGCGCGAGCAGGTGGGTGTGCACAATGGACAGCTGGGTGTCGCCGGTGAAGTGCTCCGCCTTGGTCAGCTCGCGGTAGTACAGCCCGCCGAGCAGGCCGAGGATCGTGTAGATCGCGGCGGCCCAGTAGATCTTCTTCGTCATCGGTTCTCCTCGGCGCCGGCCCGGGCCGGCTGGTGGATCCGTCCGTCGACGACCTCGTGCACCGAGTCGACCCCTTCGAGGTGGGAGCGGTCGTGGGTGACCAGCACGGTTGCCGTCGCCTGTTGGTGCGTGATCGTAGTGAGCAGATCGACGACCGCCGCGCCGCGGTCCCGGTCCAGCGCGCTGGTCGGTTCGTCGACCAGCAGCACGGCGGGCTCGTTCATCAACGCCCGCGCGATGTTCACCCGCTGCTGCTGTCCGCCGGAAAGCCGCCCCGGCCGGTGGGTCGCCCGGTCGGCGAGCCCGACGGCGTCGAGCAGTTCCTTCGCGCGTTTCGCCGCTTCGCCGCGCGGTGTTCCGTTCAGGTGCGCCATGACTTCCAGCTGTTCCGCCGCGGTGAGCGACGCGAGCAGATTCGGCTGCTGGAACACGATCCCGATCTTGGTGCGCCGCAGTTCCGCCAGCGCGGCCCGGTCCAGGCCGGTGGTGTCGACGCCGCCGACGACCACGCGTCCGCGATCGGGCCGGATGAGCGTCGCGGCGACGGCGAGCAGGCTCGATTTGCCGGAGCCGGACGGCCCGACCACCGCGGCGACGTTCCCGGCGGGCACGTGGAGGTGGACCTGGTCGAGGGCGGTGAGGCGGGAATCGCCGTCGGGGTAGGTGAGGGTGATGCCGGACAGGTGCAGGCTCATCAGTGCGCTCCGGAGGTCAGTGCGGTCAGCGGGTCGACGGAGGTGATGCGGCGGACCGCCAGCGCGGCGCCGAGCACCCCGAGGACCACGAGCACCGCGGCCGGGCCGAGCAACGTGCCCACGCTGAGCACGAACGGCACCGTTTCCGACGCGACCGCTCCGAGCGCGGCGGCGAGCCCGGTCCCGAGCGCGGTTCCGCCGATCAGCAGCACGACGGCTTGCCCGAGCGCGTCTCGCAGCAGGTACTTCGTGGTCGCGCCGAGTGCTTTCAGCACCGCGATGTCGCGGCTGCGCTGGATCGTCCACACGGTGAAGAACGCGCCGATCACCAGCGCGGAGATCACGAACAGGAAGCCGCGCATGAGCTGGAGCGAGCCGTTTTCCGCCGAGTAGGAGCCGATCGCGGACAACGCGTCGTCCTTCGTGACGGTGCGGGTGCCGAGACGCGCGTCCGCGGCGGAGAGGTCGGCGGACGAATCGGCGGCCACCGCGAGCACTGTCGCGTTTGGACCGGCGAAGTGCGTCCACACCACCGGGAGATGGCTGTAGGACGCGTCTCCGTCGATGGCGGACACGGTGACTTTCTGGCCTTGCAGCGTGAGCTGGTCGCCTTCTCGTGCCTTCAACGCGTCCGCGGCGCTCGTCGACAAGACGACCGTGCCCGGCCTCGAGTTCCGGACTCCGAATGCCGCCAACGTCGCGGTGCGCTCGCCGGCCGCCGCGCTGGCGGTGCTGATCGCGATCGGTTCCGCACTGGTCACTCCGGGCATCCGGGCGTACTGTTCGGCCTGCTCGCGGGTCACTGTGGACTGTCCAAACGAGAGCGAGCCGCTGCCGGGATCGGCGAAGACCAGATGGTCGGCCGCCAGCCCGGTGATCGCGGACGTGCTCTTCTCGGCCAGTCCCGAGGTGAGCCCGGACAACAGCCCGACCAGCAACGTCATCAGCACGACGACGGTCCCCATCAACGCGAACCGCCCCTTGGCGAAGCGCAGATCCCGCCACGCGACGAACATGTGCGTCCCTTCCTTTTCGGTGTGCTTCCCAGCATCGGCCGACCCGGGCGCGGGGACATCGCGCCGCGGACGGTCTCCGGCGCATCGATGGGTGCACGCGCCGCTCAACCTTTCGATTGATGCGGATTCCGCCCGGGACACGGACAATCGACCGGGGAGGTAGCCGCTTTCGTGAACCCGCAGACCCTCGACCGGCCGTTGCGCGTGCTGCGCGTCTGCCTGCACCTCCTGCTGGCCGGGCTGCTGGTGCTCGCCGTCGCGCGCGCGTTCGCCGAGGGCCAGCCGCACGCGCCCGCGGTGCTGGCCGGGGCGCTGGCGATGGGCGGCGTCTACACCGTGGGCCCGCTGCTGCCCCGGATCGGCCGGTTCCCGGGCGCGACGGCCGGATGGCTGGCCGTGCTGGGCGTCGCGTGGCTCGTGCTGCTGTGGCTCACCCCGGACGGCGTGTGGCTGGCTTTCCCGCTGTACTTCCTGCAAATGCACCTGCTGCCGACGCGCTGGGGCCCGGCCGTCGTCGCGCTGACCACGGTGCTGGCGATCGCCGGTTTCACCTGGCACCAAGGCGGGTTCAGCGTCGGCGTGCTCCTCGGCCCGACGCTCGGGGCCGCGGTCGCGATCGCCACTGTGCTCGGTTACCAGGTGCTCTACCGCGAAAGCGAGCAACGGCGGCAGCTCATCGAGGAGCTGCGCGAGACCCGCAACGACCTGGCCGCGATGGAACATTCCGCCGGAGTCCTCGCCGAACGCGAACGATTGGCACGGGAAATCCACGACACCCTGGCGCAGGGTCTGTCGAGCATCCACCTGCTGCTCCGGGCGGCCGAACGCGCGCTGCCGGACCGTCCCGAGGCCGCGGTTCCGCACGTCGCTCAGGCCCGGCAAGCCGCCCAGGACAATCTCACCGAAGCCCGCCGTCTCGTCTACGCCCTGGCCCCGGTCGAACTGGAAGGCGCTTCGTTGCCCGCGGCGCTGGAACGTCTATGCGCGACCACGCAACAACGTTCCGGCCTGACCGTCCACTTTCACCTCAGCGGCACCCCGTTCGACGTGCCCACCGCGTATGAGGTCGCGTTGCTGCGCATCGCGCAGTCGGCGCTGGCCAACACTGTCCGGCACGCCGCCGCGAGCCGGGCCGAGCTGACCTTGAGTTACATGGACACGAGCATCACCCTGGACGCCGTGGACGACGGCATTGGTTTCGACTCGCAGGAAGTGCGCGGCGGCAGCGGATTCGGTCTGCCCGCCATGCGCGCCCGGGCCCGCTCCCTCGGCGGCTCGTGGACAGTGGAATCGGCGCCCGGCAACGGCACCGCGCTGGCCGTGAGCTTCCCGGTGGACTCGCGATGATCCGCCTCCTGCTGGCCGACGACCATCCGGTCGTCCGCGCCGGATTGCGCGCCGTGCTGGAAACCGAACCGGACCTGGAAGTCGTCGCCGAGGCGTCCTCGGCGGAGGAAGCCGTGCGGCTCGCGGGCGGCGTGGATGTCGTCCTGATGGACCTCCAATTCGGCTCCGGAATGCCCGGTTCCGAAGCGACCGCGCAGATCACCGCGGCGGCGGACGCGCCGAAAGTCCTGGTCCTGACGACCTACGACACCGACGGCGACATCCTGGCCGCCATCGAAGCGGGCGCGACCGGGTACCTGTTGAAGGACGCCCCGCCGGAAGACCTCGCCGCCGCGGTGCGCAACGCCGCTGCCGGACAGACCGTCCTGGCTCCCGCGGTCGCCCACCGGCTGATGAACCGCATGCGCACCCCGGCGGCCGCGCTGTCGCCGCGGGAAATCGAGGTGCTCGGTCTGGTCGCCGACGGATTGTCGAACCTGGAGATCAGCAAACGGCTGTTTTTGAGCCAGGCCACGGTGAAATCGCATCTGGTGCACATTTACGCGAAACTGGGAGTGGATTCCCGGACGGCGGCGGTGGCGGCGGGGAAGGCGCGCGGGCTGATCCGCCGCTGACGGCTTCGCAGACGGGCGACGGACCTGGCCCGTCCGCCCCGGACCGGACGACAATGGCTTCCGCCGAAAACGAGGGAGGCGTCGTGAAAGAGCACTGGAAAGACGAACCGGACGAGCACGATTATCCGGCCGCATTCGACTATCTCACCCTGGTCGCCGCCGAGGACGTCGCGACCAAGCTGGTCGATCAGCTGAAAGAAGCGGAACTGACGCACCGCAAGGCGAAGGACATCCTCCGGGCCAGCAGGCTGAAGCTGCTGCCGGAGGACAACGCGCACGTCGCGAGCGACCTCGAGAAGGTCAAGGGCGGCAAGGCGCTGTCGCCGGTCCTGCTCGTCCGCGGGCACGGCCACCCCGGGTTCGCGACGGCCGACGACCTCGTCATCGCGGACGGTTACCACCGCGTGTGCGCTTCGTATCATCTCGACGAAAATGCCGACATTCCGTGCAAATTGATTTGAGCCCCGGCTGGATTCCGAATTGGTTGCGAAGGTCCGCCGCCCGTAACGCCTGCTCGCGGTTGTCGATCTTTCGAGGCGGGATCGACGAGACAGGCGGAGCGAGTGGACGAGCACAACATCGAAAACCATCCGGAGCTGATGGACCCGGATTGGCAGCGGCACGCCGAGAAGGAAGCCTGGACCGGCCTGCGCCGGCAGCGTCGCCGGACGCGCTGGCGCAGGCTGGCGGCCATCTGGGCGGCCGTGGTCGTCGTCGTGGCGGGGGCGGGGTTCTACCTGTGGAAGCAGGGGACGAGGGCGGAGGAGGTCGCCGGGAGCACTCCGGCCGCGCCGGTGTCGACCACCACCGCGCCCGCGCCGACCAGCCTTCCCGACTCCGCGCACGTCGACCTGTCCAGGCCGTTCCTCAACACCCCGGCGCAGAACTGGCCCGAGGGCATCGCCGGGCTGGCGGTCCCGGCCCCGGCGAAGGTCGGCACGTTCTCCGCGAAGCAGGTCGGGGACGCGCAGGAGCAGGTCAAACACGCGGTCGAGGTCGCGCAGTTCGACAAGAACGTCCTGGAAGGGCACCGCGCCGACGGGTACCTCGGGCTTTTCGCCCCGGACAGCAGGGCGCATCTCCAGGATGATCCGCAGTCGCTCGTGGTCTACCTGCAGGACGGCTACCGTCTCCTGCCCGTGTCGCCCCGGATGACCGGGAAGATGACCGTGCGGCCGGGCGAGGCCGGGGAGTTGTACCTGCACGTCTCGTACGTGGTGGCCTACGCCTTCGATCCCGGCAACCGGGTGATCGAAGGCCCGGGCGATCTGGAGCCGTTCGTGCGGACCGACGCGGACTACGTCATGCGCAGCGGTTCGGCCTGGGCACCGGGCAGCCGGGGCCTGTGGCTGGCCGAGAGCAGCGGGTACTCCACCGAGGTCTCGTGCGTCGCCGCCAAGCAGCGCCTGCTCGCCCCCGCGTTCGCCGACCCGGACTTCACCGGGCCGTCGCTGTCACCGGAGCCGGGGCAGTTCGATCCCGACAAACCCGCTCCGGTCAAGGGAAACTGCAAGGAGTGACCGCGCCCGGAGCCGATCGGGGATTCTCCTGAAACCCGCCCGGACCCGGCCCGGTACCATCACCCCCGATGATCACGAATGCGTCTCGGCGGCCCGGGTCCGGCGCCGTCGCCCCGTGGCGGGTCGACGAGGTCGGACGGAAGGTGCGGCTGCGCGCGGTCCGTCCCGGCGACCAGCGCACCCTCGCCGGATTCGACCGGGACTCGGTCCGGGCGCGGGACCCGCAGGTCGGCGGCTACCGGCACTGGGCGACGCACCGCGCGCACTCCTCGCCGGACGGCTTCCACTTCGCGATCGAGACCCTGCACAACCGGACGCTGGTCGGCTCGGTGTGGGTCGAAACGGACCCATACTCCGGCCGGTTCAGCTACGGCGTCGGCATCGGCCCGCAGCACCGCCGCTGCGGTTACGCCGCCGACGCGGTCGCGCTGCTGCTGGCGTTCATGTTCGAGCGCTGCCGGTACCGGGCGTGCGAGGTGAGCGTCAACGGAAGCAACTTCGCCTCGTTGTCCCTGCACGGCGAGCTGGGCTTCCGCGAAGAGGGCCGGCTCCGCGACGCCGAGTTGCTGCGCGGGGAAATCAAGTACCCCGTTCTGATGAGCATCACCGCCGAACAGTTCGCGGAGCGTCACCTGGCCCTCGAGGCCCGCGGCTCCAGCCGGTCGTCGTCCCGCGGCCGGCACTGGCGGGTCCAACGCCCCGGACGGCACCGCCGGATCGCCTACTCCGCGGGCAGCTAGCTCCCATTTCTCCAAGCCGCCGGCTGCCTTGGCCTGCGAGGCTGACCGGGTGATCAAGCGCATCATCGCCTACAGCGAGGGCCCCGACGACGCCGCGACCCGCGAGTTCTACGTCCAGGTCCTGGGGCTGGACGTCGCCATGGACGATCCCGTTCTCGGCCTCCGCAGCAACGACCACCCGGCCGCGCAGGTGCTGGTCCTTCCTCCCGGAAGCACTGATCCCGTGCCGCGCTGGGGAATTGATCTCGGCGATCCGGCAGCGGTCGAAGCAGCCCACGCCGAGTCGATCCGGCGCGGGCTGCGGGTGGTTTATCCGCTGACCGAGGAATCGTGGGGAGTGCTGCGGTTTTTCGTCGAGGATCCGGGTGGCAATGTCGTCAATGTGCTCGCCCACATGACGGGGAGTTCGCGCACCGAGTAGAAGATGGGGTTGCCGGGGCGGTCTTGGCGGTCCTGGGGGAGGCCCACGCCGAGGTGGTTCGGCGTGGGCCGTGCGTCGGCTATCCGCCCGCCGACGAGCCGCGAGAGGATCCGAGCGGCAAACCTCCCCAGGTAACCGGCAATTCGCGCACCGAGTAGAAAACCGCGTTCTCCTTGAACTCCAAGCGATCCACCGGCACCGCCAATGCCAACCCCGGCACCCGGCGCCGCAATGTCGAGAACGCGATCTCCAGTTCGACCCGCGCCAGCGGTGCGCCCAGGCAGAGGTGCCGTCCGTAGCCGAAGGCGACGTGGTGCCGGGCGGGGCGGCGGACGTCGAAGCGGTCGGGGTCCGGGAAGGCCAGCGGGTCCCGGTTCGCGGTGCTCTTCACCGCGATGATGCCCTCGCCCGCGCGGATCAGCTGCCCGCCGATCTCGAGGTCCGCCAACGCGACGCGGCGTGCTTCAGTGTGCGTGATCGACAAGTAGCGCAACAGTTCCTCCACCGGATCGGCGGACGAGTCGCGGAATTGCTCGGGGTGCGTCAGCAGCACAGCCGTGCCCAGCGCGATCATCGCCGCGGTGGTGTCGTGGCCTGCCACGAGAAGAAGCTGACCTAGCACGGCGATTTCCCGCGGGGACATCGGTTCGGGCGAGGCGGCCAGTTTGCTCAGCAGATCATCGCCCGGGGCAGCGGCTTTCGCGGCGACGAGGTCTTCCAGATACGCATTCAGCTCTTCGCTGGCGGCCACGGCGCGCGCCGGGTCAGGGTTGTCCATGACGAGGGTGCGGGCGACACCTTGGAAAAAGTCGCGATCCGCGTAGGGAACGCCGAGCAGTTCGCAGATCACGAGCGAGGGGAGCGGCAGCGCGAACGACTCGACCAGATCGGCCGGATCCGGCCCGGCGAGCAGTTGGTCGAGGAGATCGTCGACCAGCTCCTGAATGCGCGGCCGCAGCGCCGCCATTCTCCGGACGGTGAACTCCGGGGCCAGCCTCCGCCGCTGCGCCGGGTGCTCCGGCGGATCCAGCTGCATCAAGGTCTTCATCCGCGCGTCGCGTGCCTTGCTGACCGCGTTGGTATGCGGAAAACCGGGCTGTGCCACGTCAACGCTGACCCGCGGATCCGCCAGCACCGCGCGGACATCGGCGTACCGGGTGATCAGCCAGGGCTCGCTGCCGTCCCACAGCCGCACCCGCGACACCGGCGGCCGCTCGGTCAATCCGGGCGCGGGGGCGAACGGGCATCCTGCCGCCCGCGCCATCGGGAACGTTTCGCTGCCGGTCATGCCAGCTCCTCACGGTCGAGTGCGTTTCGGAGCTGAAGCATGGCTTCGCGCGGGAGCCCGGTAATCAGGCAAAACGGACGTTAACTGCGTCACATTTCGGCGGGGTCAGTCCTCGGCGGTGTCGGGCTCGCCGGGGCGCTCGACCACGCTCCACAGGAACGAATGCCTGCGCCCGGCCGGTTCTTCGCGCGCGACGAACTCGTCCAGCAACGCGTCCAATCGCGACTGCAGCTCGGCCGCGGCCTCGTCGCTCAGCCGGACCACGCCGCGGCGGGTCTGCTGGATCGACGCGGGGTCGGCTTCGAGCATTTCGGCCCGGTGCGCGTCCAGGGTCGCCAGTTCGACGCGCGCGGTCAGCGCCGGGTCGCCTGCCTGGTCGAGGTCGAGATGCCAGGTCCGCCGGGTCGTCCGGTAGGGGCGTTCCCAGGCCCCTAGGTCGCTGCGGCGGGCCGGTTCGGCGACGAGGAAACCGGCTTCCGCGAGCGCGTGCACCCGGCGCAGCACGGTCGCCGGGGACTCCTCGAGCCGCTTCGCCAGCTGCTGGTTCGTCCACGCGGAATCCAGGCACAGCCGCAGAATCCGCCAGCTCAGCGGGTGTGCGAGCGCGCGGAGGTCGTCGGCGGTCGCCTGGCGCGGGAGACGGTCGTCCATTGACAGCAGCTTAGCCGATTTGCTTCGATGGTATCGATATCAGAAAGTGAAATCACTGGAGGTCGGGTGCGCCGCATCGAGTCGTACGTCGAGCAGCACCGGGAGCGGCATGAAGCGGAGCTGGCCGAATGGATCGGCGTTCCCAGCGTGAGCGCCACCGGCGAGGGCATGGCCGAGGCGGCCGAGTTCGCCTGCGCGTTGCTGCGGCGCAGCGGGCTCGAAGCGCGGCAGGTGGAGACCGGTGGCTGGCCGCTGGCGGTCGGACATGCCGACGGGCCGCCCGGATCGCCGCACGTGGTGATCTACGGCCATTACGACGTCCAACCGGCCGGGCCGTTGGCCGCTTGGGACAGTCCGCCGTTCGAGGCGAGCATCCGGGACGGCCGGATGTACGGCCGCGGCACGGGCGACAACAAGGGGCAGCATCTCGCGCAGCTGCTTGCGTTGCGGGCGCTCGCCGAGACCGGGGAATTGCCGTGCAGCGTGACTGTGCTGCTCGACGGCGAGGAAGAAATCGGCAGTCCGAACCTGGAATCCGCGCTCGCCGGGTTGCGCGACGAGTGGGACGCGGACCTCGTGCTGTGGAGCGACGGCCCGGTGCACGACAGCGGCGAACCTACGGTCAGCCTCGGCGTGCGCGGTGCGGTCCGGTTCGAGATCCGGGTGCACGGCGCTCCGGCGGCGCTGCATTCGGGGAACTGGGGCGGGGTCGGCCCGAATCCCGCGTGGGAATTGGTGTGGCTGCTGTCGACGATGCGCTCTCCGGAAGGCGAGGTGCTGGTCAAGGGAATCGCCGACGGCAGGGTTCCGCTGAGCCCGTCGGAACGGGACGCGCTGGACGCGCTCCCGGTCGACGTTCCCGCCGCGCTCGCCGAAGTCGGCCTGAACCGGATGGATGTGCCGGAAGGCGTGGGGTTCAACGATCGCCTCGCCTTGCCGGCTTTCAGCATCAATTCGCTGTCCTGTTCGGACGAAGGCGAGCACCGCACGGTCATCCCGGCTGTCGCGGTCGCTCGCTGCGACATCCGGACGGTCGGCGGCCAGCGCGCCTCGACGGTCATCGAGGCGTTGCGCGCGCACCTCGCCGAGCACCTTCCGCACGCTGAACTGCACGTCCCGGGCGGAGTGATGGAAGCGTCCCGGACGCTGCCGGAATCGCCTTACACCGCGGTGATCACCGACGCGGTCAGCGCGGCTGCCGGACGTCCGGCGCTGCTGGTGCCCGCGATGGGCGGCAGCCTGCCGATCGCCTCGCTGTCCGACGGCCTCGGCCTGCCGTGCTACGGAATCCCGCTGGCGAACGTCGACGAGCACAACCACGGTCCCAACGAGAACTTCGAACTGGCCCGTTTTCACGCCGGAATCACCGCTGCCGCGAACGTCCTGCTCGAATTGGGCAAGCTCCGCTGAATTCCCGCACATGGTTGCTCCGGGCAGACGTGCTCGGAGCCGCGATTCACCAATGACGCCGAACCGCTGACGCACCGCCTCGGAGGCGACCATGTCGATCCCTGCTCCCGATTCCCCTGTCGTCCAAACAGTTCCCC
Source organism: Streptomyces sp. AA4 (assembly GCF_000158875.1). Lineage (NCBI taxonomy): Bacteria > Bacillati > Actinomycetota > Actinomycetes > Kitasatosporales > Streptomycetaceae > Streptomyces > Streptomyces sp. AA4. Next base: position 2,632,075 of record NZ_GG657746.1, read on the forward strand.
CGCCGCGTGCGTCCCGGATCGTGCTCGCGGCCACGATCGGCAATACCCTGGAATGGTTCAGCCTCGGGGCCTACACTTTGTTCGCCGACGTTCTGGCGAAGCAATTCTTCCCCGCTTCTGACCCAGCGGTGTCCTTGATGCTGGCCTTCGCCAGCGTCGCGGTCGCGTATTTGATCCGCCCGTTCGGCGGGATGATCCTCGGGTCCTACGCCGACCGCGCGGGCCGCAAAGCCGCGCTGGTGTGGTCGATCCGGATCATGGCGGTGGCCTCGCTGCTGATCGCGGTCATGCCGAACTACGCGACGATCGGGATCGCGGCCCCGATCGGGCTGGTGTTCGCCAACCTGCTGCAGGGCTTCTCGGCGGGCGGCGAATTCGGCAGCGCGACCGCGTACCTGGTGGAAAGCAACCGGAAACGCCGCGGTTTCATGGGCAGCTGGGGCGCGGCGAGCCAGGGGCTGAGCACGCTGCTGGGCATCGTGTTCGCCGCCGTGCTGAGCGCGGTGCTCACCGAGGCGCAGCTCGGCTCGTGGGGCTGGCGGATCCCGTTCGCCTTCGGCCTGCTAATCGCCCCGATCGGCTACTACATCCGGCGGCACGTCGAGGAATCCCCCGCGTTCGAGGAAGACGCCGCCGAGGCCCCGCTGCGGGAGGTGCTGCGCTCGCAGAAGACCCGGATCCTGGTCGCGATGGGCGCGATGGCGGTGTCCACCGCGATCAGCTACCTGATCATCTACATGCCGACCTTCGCCATCCGCAACCTCGGGCTGCCCAAATCGCTGGCCTTCACCACGACCATCGTCACCCAGATCGTGCTGACCGTCCTCGCCCCGATCGCCGGACGCCTGTCCGACCGGACCGGCCGGATCCCGCTGATGGCCGCGGCCTGTTCGGCGATGCTGCTGGCGATCTTCCCGCTGTTCCTGGCACTGAACAGCGAGCCGACGTTCGCCGTGATGACGGCGGTGATGGCCGCGATCGGCCTGGTGAAAGTCTGGTACGTCGGCCCGCTGGGCACGATGATGGCCGACGTCTTCCCGACCCGCACCCGGGCGACCGGGCTGTCGGTCAGCTACAACATCACGGCGTCGGTTTTCGGCGGATTCACGCCGTTGGTGGTGATTTGGCTGATTCGGGTCACCGGGAGCAATCTGGCGCCGAGCTATTACGTGATGGCGCTGGCCGTGCTGAGCCTGAGCGCACTGGCCTTCGCCCGGCGGCGGTTGCGGGTGCGCTGAGGTGTCCTAAGTGGACTTAGGGGAGGCGCGCAACCTCGCGGAGGCTTGCGCGTCCTCTTCTCCGTAGCCGGGCCGCGGAGGTCCGGCCGGGGAGGGGATTTGTCATGACTGAGTGGAGAATCCGAAGACCGTTGCTCGGCGCGGGAGCGCTGGTACTGATCGCGGTGGCTGCGACGGCATGCACCTCGGATCCCGTGGGCGGCCCAGCGCCTTCGGGGTCCGCGCCAGCCGCCAGCGAACCCGCGACCACGTCGCCGACCATCTCGACGGCTCCATCGGCGGTGCCGCAAACGACCGCAGCGGCGTCGCCGGCGAAGCATTCAGCCGCTGTCGCGAAGCCGTCGCTGACCGTCTACCGCTGCGAAGGGCCCGCCGTCGTCGCGCCTTCGTGGCTGAACTTGGCCTGTGCGGACCAGAAAATGGGGATCGGCCAGCTGCGTTGGTCGGGCTGGGGCGAGGCGACCGCGCACGCGACGGGCAGCTTCTGGGAGTACGACTGCGTTCCCAGTTGCGCGTCCAGCATACTGATTTCGGTTCCGACGGCGGTGACCGCCAGCGGATTGGTCGGCGGTCATTACACCCGGCTGCACGTCACGGCGACGCCGACCCCGGCGTTGCCGCTCGACTATCGCCTGACGAATACCGGTCCTGTTGCTGAATAGGAAAATGCCGTGCGCGTGACGCCGGCAAGGCACCACGCGCACGGCACGTCAGCATGAGCTACGGATGAGTCCGGAAAGCGTCCACGATCAGATAACTGCCGTTCTTCATCGTCCCCGTAACGGTGTGCACCCCCGGCGGCAGCCCCGAGACAGTCGCCACCGTCGACTGGTACTCCCGCGTCGGCGTGACGAAACTGACCGTCCGGTAGGGCGAGCCGTCCAAGGTCAGGTCGACATCGCCCTCGTCCGTGTTGGTTTCGGAGATGATGTCGATTCCCGTTCCGTAGAACGTGAAACTCCACGAATCACCGACGTTCTGGGTCGCCCAGATGTCGTCGAGATACGAATTCGCGCCCCCGGCTGAACTGCCGCGCCAGATCCATCCCGTCGACGGCGCTCCGGTGTTGGTGTAGACGACGCCGGAAGTGTTGTTGAGCAGTTCCGCTTCCCGTGTCTTGGCAAGGTGAACAGTGACGTCAGCCTGCCCGCGCCGCACGGTCAGCGTGATCGGCGCACCCGGCGCGAGTCTGTTGTAGCTGAGCCAGAAGGTATTGCGATCGTCGGTCACTGAAGTGCCGTTGACGGCGGTGATGTCGTCACCGGTCCGCAACCCGTTCTGAGCCGCGTAGCTGCCCTGCGGCACTGAGGACAGGTAGAGGCCGTACGGCTTGGTCAGGCCAAGGGACGACTGGACCGCGAGGGACGGGATATTGGTAGCGGTGGCCCCCATGAGCATTTCGGGTTGGACGATCAGCCCGTTGGCCGGACCGCCGGAGCCGGGGCCGTTAGCGAAGACTGCCTTGGGCGGGCGCGGCGCCCCCGAGGCGCCGAAGCCGGTCATCGGGAAGTTGGCATAGCCGAGGCTGATCGCGGGCGAATCGGCGGCGACGGTGAAATCGTAGCTCGCCGGGGGATCGGCCGCGGCGAACTTCGGGTCGGCGACGAGCGAATGCGGGTCCATCCCGGCGCGAACCCAGGCCGATTGGGGGTTGATCGTGGCGCCGTCCGCGGAAAGCGCCTCGTTGCCGCTGCCGTCGGGGTTGACGTAAACCGGATAGCGGTCGTTCCAGAAAAGGTTTCGGTCGACGCCGTACTTGGCGGTGGACGGATTGTTCAGCACGTTGTTGTACGCCTGCGGACCGAGGGTGATGTTGTGCTCGATGAGGTCGCCGCAGTCGGAATGGCTGACCTGCTCGTAGATCGAGCCGTCCACGAGCAGGTTGTTCCGCACCGTGCGCTCGTACCCGTCGCGCAGTTTGATCCCGCCCTTGAGAATGAGGTTGTCCAGCAGACGGAAATTGGACGAGCCGTCGTCGAGGTCGATCGCCCAGTCCCCGGCGTGCCAGAACCGGTTGTGCTGAATGGTGATCGGCCGGACGACGTCCAGCTTCATCAGACGCCGCGCCTGGGCGTCGGTCAGCGCGGTGCCGGTGGTGCCTTCGAAACTCGTGCCCGGCGCGAGCGTGTTGTTGCCGGAACTGGCCCAGAACCGGCCGCGGCCCCATACGTTGATCGACCCGTTGTCGCCGGTTTCCTCGACGCAGTTGAACAGGTCGTTGTTCTTGACGTCGTGCCCGCCCCAGGTGCCGTCCTCGATGTTGAGGCACGCGCGCGGGCTGTCGGAGATGGTGTTGCCGTCGACCGTGACGTCCGCGCTCATCGAGATGTTGACGCCGGAGGACTGCTTTTCGAACCGGCCCATGTTCTGCATGAGGTTGTTCCGCACGACGATGTCGCGGGGATAGTCGTCGGTTTTCGGCCCGGGCGCGGTGTCGGTGACGGCGACGTTGTCGTAGTAGTTGCCGGAGTAGTCGCGCACCGCGCGCGGCGAGCCGACGATCTGGACGTCCGTGGCGCCGTCGGACTCAAACTTGTTGTCGCTGATCGTGTTGTGCTTGTTGTAGCCGTCGAGGAAGACGCCGTTGCCGCCGAGCTGGTCGAAGAACGACCCGGTGACTGAGATGTCAGCCGCGTTCTTCAGAGATACCGCACCCTTGTGGACGACCGACCAGTCGCCCTTGGCGTCGGCCTCGAACGGGCTGTTGAAGAGCGTGCGGTGTGTCGCGGTGAAGTGCAGCCCGCGCAGCGTGATGTCGTGTACGGGATTGGCCGGAGAGGTCCCGGTGAGGGTGAAGAGCTGGTCCTGTTCCGCGGTTTCGACGGTCGCGGCGGAAAGGTCGGTTCCGTCCGGCGGGTAGTAGAGCAGCTGACCGCTCGCGCGGTCGTAGAACCACTCGCCGGGAGCGTCGAGTTCTTCCTTGACGTTCTCGGCCATCGCCGGTCCGATCCGGCCGGGCCCGTTTCCCTGTGCCAGCCCGCAATCCTGCGGCCGGTTGTTGTCGCCGACGTAGTGCAGCGCGAGCCCGTCGGCGGTGCGCCCGCTGACGGTGAACGAGACAGAACCCCAGTCGCCGCAGTGCATCGCGCGCACCAGCGCGGTCGACGGGTCCGCCCATTTCGCCGATTCCCGTTCGAGGGCGGCCAGCGAGGTCGACCCCTGCAGCCGGGCCGCGTTCGGGTCGTAGTTCGGATAGCGGGCCAGGATCTGGCGCTGGCCGTTGACGAACAGGCCGTCGAAGTCCAGCCCGGCCGGGACGGTCGCGGTCACGATCTTGCTGCCGGGTGCGGTGGGCTGCCAGTTCGGACGCAACGGCCGTCCGCCGCTGATCGTCACGGCGGCGTCGGTCGCCGGCTGCCAGGTCACGGTGTGCCCGTTGCGTCCGGAGTCCTGCGGGCCGAACGCCAGCGGAGCGGCGAGATGATAGGCGCCCCCGGCGAGCTTGACCACGAGGTCGCGATGGTCGCCGACACCCGTGTCGAGCAGGTGCCGGACCCGTTGCTGCGCCTGGGAAAGCGAACACGGCCGCGGCTGGGTGCAGGGGTTTCCGGGCGGCGCGTCCGCGTTCGGGGCGGCGTAGACCGTCATCGGCGGCGGTCCGCTCGCGGCGGCCGGCGGCCCGAGGGCGAACGTGCCGCCTAACCCGGCGACGGCGGACAGGACGATGCTCACAAGCCGGCGGTTGGCCATTCAGGTCCTCCTTGACCAGGCATCGGGAGATGTCCTGCGCGCCCATGACATCCGATGTCTAGGAGACTATGCAGGAGGGCGCATCGGCAGTCAAGGAGGTGTACGGGTGGCTTCCGGAGGTGGGAAGTCGCCGTGAATCAAGGATATCCCGGGGAATCTGTCCCGATTTGGCGCAGTGTGCCAGGTCGACGGCGGGGTGTTTTACATCTGATCTTTCGTCGGTGCTGACTCGCTGGGTCGCGAGCAGGTCGAGGCGGCCGTTCTGGGGGGTTCTGACAGTGCCTGGCAGGCCGTCGCGAGATGACGGACGGTGAAGAGGCCACCCCCGAAGACCTGTCTAAAGAGGAATGCCAAGTGCGTGGAACTGTGTTGTACGGCCCGGGCGACGTCCGAGTGGAAGAGCGCGAAAACCCCGTCATCGTCGCGCCGACCGACGCGATCGTGCGCGTGTCGGCGAGCTGCGTGTGCGGTTCGGACCTGTGGGATTACCGCGGCGTCAACGAGGTGGCCGGGCCGACGCCGATGGGGCACGAGTACGTCGGTGTCGTCGCCGAAATCGGGGACGAGGTGAAGAACCTCGCGGTCGGCGACTTCGTCGTCAGGTCGTTTTTCGCCTCGGACAACACCTGTGAGATCTGCGAAGCCGGCTATCAGTCGCGGTGCGCGCATGTCGAGTACGTCGGGGCCGGCGGGGCGCAGGCGGAGTACCTGCGGGTGCCGCTGGCCGACGGGACCCTCGTCGCCACCCCCGGAATGCCGGACGACGACCTGATTCCCTCCCTGCTGGCCGCGTCCGACGTGCTCGGAACGGGCTGGTTCGGCGCCGTGGCCGCGGAGGCCGGGCCGGGCAAAACCGTGGCCGTGGTCGGCGACGGCGCGGTCGGTCTCCTCGCCGTGCTGGCCGCCAAGCACCTGGGCGCGGAGCGGATCATCGCGATGTCGCGGCACGCGTCGCGGCAGCAGCTCGCCCGCGAATTCGGCGCGACCGACATCGTCGCGGAGCGCGGTGACGAGGGCGTCGCGAGGATCAAGGAACTCACCGGCGGATACGGCGCGCACAGTGTGATCGAAGCGGTCGGCACCCAGGAATCGATGATGCAGGCCATTCGTTCGACGCGTCCCGGCGGGCACGTCGGCTACGTCGGGGTCGCGCACGGCGTAGAGCTTCCCGGCGAGGAACTGTTCTTCGCCGAGGTCCACCTGCTCGGCGGCCCCGCTCCGGTGCGCCGGTTCCTGCCCGGGCTGATCCGGCTCATCTGGGACCGCGAGATCGACCCGGGCCGCGTCTTCGACCTCACCCTCCCGCTCGAGGAGGCCGCCGAAGGCTACCGGGCGATGGACGAGCGCCGTGCCGTCAAAACGCTGCTGAAGCCGTGAACCAGGAAACCATGATGAACCCCTAGACCGCGACGCCGTCCGCAACGTGGCCGACGAGATCGGCCCGCGAGCGATCGGCGTCGCCTGCACGTGACCGACGAGCAGCAAGTGGCAGCGGCCGTGCAACGCGCGGTGACGGAGAACGGCCGACTGGACATGGCGTTCAACAACGCTGGCCGGGCGGGCTGGCCGGCTTGCCCGAGCGTGCGAATTATCACGCGTCAACGCGGTGTGCCCCGGTGTGCTCGATACGCCGATGGTGGCCGACCTGGTCGAGAACCAGGCCGAGGCGGTGCTGTGGTTGTGCAGTCCCGGGGCCAGTTTCGTGGTCGGGACCGCGCTTCCGGTCGACGGCGGATTCACCGTCCACTGAGGATTCCCGACGCACGCGGCGGCCGGGAGTCCGCCGGGTAAGGCTTGCCTAACCCGACGGCGTCGGTTACCGTCCAAGTCCTCAGATGACATGAGGAGTTGAGATGACGGATCTGACGCTGGCCGAGCTGGCGGCAGCGGTGCGGGCCCGCGAGGTGTCCCCGGTGGAGCTCGCCGAGGAGTACCTGGGCCGGATCGATCGCGAGAACGACGAAGTGGGCGCTTACCTCACGGTGGACCACGAGGGGGCGCTCGCGGCCGCCCGCGAGGCGGAGGCGCTCGTTCTGTCCGGCAGGCGGGACCTGCCGGTGTTGTGCGGCGTGCCGGTCTCGGTGAAGGACACCTGGCCGGTGAAGGGGCTGCGCTACACCTCGGGTTCGAAGGTCTTCGCCGAGCGGGTCGCCGAAGTGGACGCGGCGGTCGTGACGCAATTGCGCCAGGCGGGCATGGTGCTGCTCGGCAAGACCAACGCGGCCGAGTTCGGATGCTCCTCCTACACCGAGACGGTGTTCGGCGCGGCCCGCAATCCGCACGACCTCGCGCGCACCGCGGGCGGGTCCAGCGGCGGGGCCGCCGCCTCGGTCGCGGCTGGACTGGCTCCGGCCGCGCAGGGCAGCGACGGCGGCGGCTCGGTGCGGATCCCGGCCGCGTGCTGCGGGCTGGTCGGGATCAAGCCGACCAGGGGCCGGGTGAGCCCCGCTCCCGGGCCGGATTCGGCCGGGCTGGCCACCGCGGGTCCGATCGCCCGCACGGTCGCGGACGCCGCACTGCTGCTGGACGTCCTGAGCACCGCGCGTCCCGGCGACACCCACCAGTTGCCGCCGACCCCGCCCGGGCACTTCGCGAGCAGCGCCGAGCGCGACCCCGGCCGGTTGCGGATCGGCGTGCTCGAAGGGCAGCCGAACGACGACCCGTGGTGCCGCCGGGCGTGCGAAGACACTGCCGCGCTGCTCGCGGATCTGGGACACGACGTGGAGGAGGCCGCGCCGACGGTTCCGGACGACTACCGCGACGATTTCACCGTCGTGTGGTCGGTGCTCGCCGCGTCGGTGCCGGTTCCCGCCGAACGGGAGCAGGACCTGCTGCCGCTGACCCGCTGGCTGCGGGAGAAGGCACGCGGCTACGACGCGGTGACCCTCATGTCCGCGCTCGGGTCGATGCAGGCCACCGCCCGCCGGATCGCCGACCGCTACGACCGGTTCGACGTCGTCCTCAGTTCCGCCACGGCCACCCTGCCGCCGCTGGTGGGCGGCCTCGTCGACGCGGATCCCGCGCGCACCTTCGAGAACATGCTGGAGTTTCATCCGCTCACGCCGCTGGCCAACATCACCGGCCAGCCGTCGCTGACCGCCCCGGCGCTCCGGACACCCGGCGGGTTGCCCGCGGGGGTGCTGCTCACCGGCCGCTACGGCGCCGAGACGACCCTCATTTCCGTTGCGGCACAACTGGAGCGGGCACGGCGATGAGAAAAGCTCAACTGGGCTTCCTGACCGGAACCCACGTCGTCAACGACCTGTACCAGGGCGCGGTGCCCGCGTTGCTGCCGTTCCTGATGAGCGAGCGGCACTACAGCTACGCGGCGGTGTCCGGAATCGCCTTGGCCGCAACGGGTTTGTCCAGCGTCGTGCAGCCGGTGTTCGGCATGATCGTCGACCGGTCCCGGCGAGACTGGCTGGCCCCGCTGGGGTTCCTCGTGGCCGCCGCCGGAATCGCCGGCGCCGGTTTCGCGGACAGCTATCTGCTCACCTGGATTTGCGTTGCCATCGCGGGAATCGGCGTGGCCGCCTACCATCCGCCCGCGACCAATCAGGCTCGGGCGGCGGGCGGCCGGTCGCAACGCGCCATGAGCTTGTTCTCGGTGGGCGGCACGCTGGGCAGTTCGCTCGCTCCCGCTCTGGTCACCGCGGTCGTCGGCTCGCTCGGCCTGTCGGGAAGCTACCTGCTGGCGGTCCCGGCGGCGGTGATGGCGTTGCTGTGGTTGCTCAATCGCCGCAATGTCCCCGTGCTGGCCACCAGCGGAACCGCGGCCGGACAGTCCACAACGGACGTCTCGGACGACTGGCGGGCCTTCGGCAGGCTGGTCGCGGCAACGGTCGGATGGTCGATCCCTTATGTGACAGTCAGTTCGCTGCTTTCGCTGTACGCGATTCGCGAGTTGCACGCTTCGACAGCAGTCGCGGCGGTGACGCTGACGTCGTTCACGCTTGCCGGTGCCGCGGGTACGGTGCTCGGAGGTTGGCTGGGCGACTGGTTCGGTCGCCTGACCCCGATCCGGGCCGGATACCTGCTGGGCATTCCGGCGCTGGCCGGAGTGGTGTTCAGCCCGGCTTATCCCGTGCTGGAACTCAGCACCGTCCTGTTAGGACTCGCGATGTTCCTGCCGTTCGCCAACCAGGTGACGCTCGCCCAGGACTACCTGCCGACGCGACCCGGTACGGCCAGCGGGCTGACGCTCGGCCTGGCGATGTCGGTCGGCGGGCTGACCTCGCCGCTGTTCGGCTGGCTGGCCGACTCCGAGGGGTTGCGGTTCACCCTGGGCGCGGTGCTCGCGGTGTACCTCATCGCCGTGGTGTTCGGCACCCGCCTGCGGGACCGCGTCCTGCCTGTTCAGCCGTCCGCGCACCCCTCTGAGGAGCTGGTGACCTGATACCTTGCTGGCCGGGGTACTAAGCGGAAAAGGGAGTCTGACATGACGGTCCGGTCGGTGCAGCGAACCTCGCTGGTCGACGCGGCGACGGCCGAACTGCGCCGGCTGATCGGCGAGGGCGAATGGCCGGTCGGGGCCAAGCTGCCCAACGAAGTCGAGCTGAGCAAACTGCTCGGAGTCGGCCGGTCCACGGCGAGGGAGGCCGTCCGGGCTCTCATCTCCGCCGGTCAGCTGTACTCCCAGCAGGGTTCGGGCACCTACGTCGCCTCGGCGACCCCGCTGTCCGATTTGGACCGCAAACTGCGCACGGCCGCGGCGATCGACGTGTACGAGGTCCGCGTCGCCCTGGAAGTCGAGGCGGGTGCCCTCGCCGCGACCCGACGCACCGCCGCGGACCTCAAAGCGCTCCGCAAAGCGCTCAAGGCCCGTGACCGAGCCGCCTCGCTCCCCGAACTGCTGGACGCGGACGTCGCGTTCCACCGGGCAGTCGTCCTGGCCGCGCACAACCCGGTGCTGCTCGACGTATTCGATTCCTTCCTCGACGCCATGCGCGCCGTGGCCGCCGATGTCACCACCTTGGACAACGGCGAAACCAGCACGGACGACCTCCACCAGGCCCACCACGACCTGGTGGAGGCGATCGAAGCCGGCGACGCGGAGGCTGCCGCGCTGGCTACGCGCCGCAATGTCGAGCGGACTCTGGATCAGCTTCGCTAGAAACGGTGCCGCACCGATTCCAGGCGCTCGACGGAGACCGGTTCGTCTTCGTCAGCGACGGCGTCTACAACGCGACCGGCCTCCTCGGCGAACTCTGCGGCGACCGCGAACTGTCCGAGGCGGTCGTGACCACTGCCGACCTGCCCGCGGCGCACGTGCCGGGCATGGTCCTGCGAGAACTCGCCACCCGCCGCGACCACGCCCAAGCGGAAGACGACGCGATGGTGGTCTGCCTGGGCTGGTTCGGGCCGACCCCGCTGCCGGGCGCGGGAGCCAGCACGATCGCGGTGGCCAGGACCGCGCCCTGACCGGAGCATCGATGGGTGCTCTTTATCTGGTGGCGACGTTTTTCGTTGCCGGTTGTGGCAGCGATTTCGTTTGCCCTGTCCTCGAGCGCACCATCAGCTTCCCGATCTTCGGCAAGCAGTCGTCGACCGGGCGAACCCGGTGCTCGGTGCGACCGCCGCACAGCATCTCGGACTGTCTTCCGGGGAGATATCCGGTCGTCCACGGGGATCCCGGTGGCCATCAGCGGGGCCATCTCCGGCCGCCTGCGGGGACTATTCACTGACCGCGGACGCTTGCTCGCGACGACTCGATACAGGCGGCCGATTCCAGGTATCAAGCTCTGGCCTTCGACCAGCGTTGTCGAAGCCTCAGACGAGAACTCGCACAAGATCACCTGCGCGATGCGCAGACGTCGATCGTAGTGAGCCGCTTAGGGCTCGGCCCCGGAATCTGCGGCGTGAAAGCTCCATCGGCTCTGGAGCACATTTGAGCACCTCGGCGTGCTGGGTGCGACTGGGCACAATGGCGGGAGACGTTCGGAAAGGTCGTTGGCAACCCAGGTAGAGGGTCCGCGGGCCTTGCTCCCGTCAGGCTTCCGCTCGCGACCGGACTGTGCGGCTTCGGCGAAATCGCTTGCGGTGCATTGACACTGCCGCCATCAGCGCGCCGCCGATGAGCAGCAACGCGCCGCCGATGAGGTAGCCGCGGATATCCGCGCCGGTCGTGGCGAGCGGGCCGCGGTAGAACGGGCCGGTTGCGGGTGCTGCGGCCGCCGGAGCCGCCGGCCGCCGGGCGTCCGCTGGCATGCCGGACGTCGTCGGGCTCGTGTTGGCGGGCCGCGAAGTCGAGGGCGTCGCCGAGGACGATGTCGGCGCGGTCGATGTCGCGGAGTCGGAGGCGGTCGTCCAGCACACCTTGGAACCGAGCGAGTTTCGGGCCATCCACAGCGACAAGAATGCCTGGGCCGCCATGGCGCCGACGCGTTGTTCCCGGCCGAAGTAGTTGTTCTCGTCCGTCCCGTCGTAGGTGCGGCCGTCGGGGAACCTCGCTTGCAGGGCCAGTTGCTTCTCGTCGTGCAGCCGCTCCCACGTGCTAGCGCCGACCGATGACCCGCTGTCCTGCTGGTAGAGAGACACCAGCAGGTCGAAGTTCCCGAAATAGAACGGGAACTCAGTGCCCCAGTCGTTGCCCTCCGGATAGCTGATGGCGGGAGAGCCGGGTGTGTAGATGGTCTTCCCGGAGAACGGGCGGTCAACCAGTGCGCGGTACACGATCGGAATATTGTGCAAGGCCGCACCAGGGGCGCAGGTGCGCCCGAGGGCGGAGATGGCCCCCTGATAGAGGTTCTGGTCGAAGGCGGCCATGTAGAGCGGGTGCACCCGATGGTGATTGCGAAGAATGCCGTCGTCCTCGATGTTCGTCCCCTGCAGCCAGGTGGACAACTGGATCCCGTCGATCGTCTTCGTGCTGTCGAGGTCGGCTGGTCGCGCGGCGCTGGCCACCAGCAGTTCGCTGTTGCGGCGAGCCCACCGCCGCGCGTCGGGACTTCCGGGCAGCATCGCGGCGGCCAGACCGAGCAGCCCGGCATTCCAGCTGTCTTCCTCGGCCTTGCTGTCGCCTGGCGTGATCACCTTGCCGTCGCGTCGCTTCATGTACAGCTGCCAAGAACCGTCGCCGACGAGACGGACGTCGTCGCCCGTGGTCAACCGGTTCGCCTCGAATACGAGCATCCTGACGACCTTTTCCCGGTCGGCAGCGGAGAGCGAGTCCCACGTCAACCACGCTGCCGCCCCGGCGTAGTAAGCCCACAGCGCGGTCTGCCAGTCGCCTCCCCAGGACGTCGCGGTGTTGTCGTTGTTCACCCGGTGGCGCGCGGCCACAGAGCGCACCAGGTTGACAAGCCGGGCAGTGGCTTTCGATGCCGAGAGGCCATTCGAATCGTAGGCGCCGAGTTTGAGCGCGACCGCGGTTGTCAACGCGGCCATCGCCGGAACGCGGATCGCCCGCTCGTCTTTCCCGCCGAGGTCCAGATAACCGTCCTTTGCGTACTCTCGATAAGTTTCGGCGTAGGCTGGCCCGATGAGATAGCGAGAACTGTTCCGCAGGATCGTCCGGATCCGTTGACCTTGCTCGTCGGCTGCCGAATACGTGCCCAAGGTCGTCGAATCCAAGGGCTGTACCTACTGGGCGGGCGAGACGCTCTCGGCGTGAGCCGGTGCCGCGGAGCCGGCCAGTGCGACGATCACCGCGAAAGCAGCTAAGCGGCGCGGGAAACGGAACGATTTCATGTTCGCTCCTGTTCGGAATCTGGCCGGACCGTTTTGGTATGGACCATTAGGCAAGGTGAATCGCTGGTTTGTCAACCGGCTGCTTCCTGCGCGAGGCGGGAATATTTCACGCGTCGCTCATTGATTATTGCATTGCGCTGCAGCCGGGTTCGGATTTGGCCCGGAAGGGATGACGCGACCACCCTCGGGGGAGGGCGAGGCGTCGTCGGCCGGTTTGCGCAGCGGCAGCAGGGCATGCGCTGGTGCGCCGTCACGGAGAGCGCGACCGCGACGTTCACGACCCCGGCGGCGGCGCGATCGATCGCGTCGACTGCGGGACGGGGCACGACGACAATGACCCGACCAGTTCCCGCGGGAGCAGCGTCGCCCCGACGACGGCCGCGGCCCCGTGCCGGGCCGCGGCGATGGCCGACGGCCGGATGCCTGCGAGCCGAGCGGACACGGCCGCGGCCAACGGGTCAAGCAACAGAGCGCCGGATTCGGCCAGCCCACCGCCGACCACCACCGTCCGGCAGTCCGAAACCGGGGTGGCCCAAGCGAGCGCTTCCGCAAGCACGCCGACGCACTTCGCCCACGCCTCCTCCGCGACTTGATCCCCGGCCCGGACGCGTAACGCGACCTCCAACGCGCTCGGCACGCCGACCAGCCTGGCGACGCCCGCCGCCGAGGCGATCTCCTCCGTCCGGGAACCGTCGGCGAGCCGGATCTCGCCTGCTGCCGCCGCTTTTCACCATCGAGTGTGTGCGGGCGGGAAACGTGACCGGGCTGGTGGCGCGGACTCCCGGTGGCCGCAAGCCACGGCGGCGAAACCTAGGGTGGCTGCCGACCGGGCGATGGACACAAGCGTGCCGGATCTCATCTGGACTCCGGTATGCCCGGCTATTCTCGGGTGGCTTTCGAAACGGGCGCTGCTGTGGCTGCCGAAACGGGAATTCGTCGTACTCAGTACGGGCAGGGGACCAGTGAAGGGCCGGCCTCCCGGAGCGGTCGGATCTCGTGTTTCCTCCCAGCCGTTCCCGGCGAGCGCCGAGCAGCTCCTCCTCCGGGTATTTGGATGCGCGGAATCGCTTGCCGCCCCGGCGGGTTCAGCGCGTCGACGCGGCGGTTGCGTTCAGGACCGAATGAGGGGGGCGGTGACACGTCGTTGCCGGAAAGATGGCCACTGCTCTGCGGGACGGGTTGAGCGTGTGCTCGGTCGGGCTCGTGCCGGCGCGGCCGGCGAGCGCGATCGAGAGGCTGACCGCCCTGCTCGTCGGGCAAGTATTGTTCCGGCATCCACTGACTCGCCGACCCGTTGACCGTGCGCCGCTTGCTGGTTCTGTCGCTTTCCGATCGCGGGCGCGAAGGGCTTGGTTGTCGTGGCATCGAACTGGCGGCAAGGCAGTCCGGGCCGGGCAGCCGTTTGGCGTCCGGCGCTTCACGGTCGCAGCGACATTCACGGCCGGGTGAGCAAAGCTCGGTGAAAATTTGCACGCCGGCCGATAAGCGCGAAGCGGGAAACCCGGCTCTGCCAGCCTTCTCGGAACTGCGGCGCATCGACCGGGCGGTCCAGGTGATTCGGCGAGTTCCGGCAAGGCGTGAACAATTGCATTTGATATTCACAATACGGACAGTTCCGGCGATGCTCGTTGACAACGAGTTGAGAATGGGTAGCGTTAGGTTTTAGGAAATCAATGCGCGAACCACTCAGAAGCCATTTCTAAACACTCGGCATTGGAGCACGCATGGCTACCAACAATCCGATGGGGAAGACGTACATTCCCTCGCGTTATCTGCGATATGTCCTGACTGAGCGAAACTTGCAGGAACTCGATATCGCGGGCCGCGTCGATGAATTCCGGAATTGGGCGGGAAGGCTGCTTCCGGATACTGCGTCAACGCTCGGGAGCGATTACACGGCCGACTACTACGTACGGGCGGTGGCGCAGCAGAAAGATAAAGACGGGAACGACCGGAAGGTGCTGCCGACGGGGTTCTCGATCAACAATGTCCGGTACGGCGATTACCCGGACAGCGAACGTACGGCAAGGGCGCGGGGCTGGCTCGCGTACATGAACAAGGGCGAGCCGCTCATTGACGAGCGGTCGGATATCGTGCAGCCCCGACCCGATGTGATCTCTGAGCAGGTCTACGTGAACCGTACCGACCCGCAGCCGATGAACTGGGAAAATTCAGTGGAATTTTCCATCGAGAACGAGATCAGCTGGTCGCTTGACGGGACGGTCGAACTCACCTTCGGCGATTCGGCGTCCGCCGAATTGCATCAGACGATCGAAGTCGGCAAAGAAGACACCTGTGCGGGGATGACGTCGGTAGAGCAGATCATGCACGACCATCCCGAAGAGACCGGAGGCGAGTCGCACGCTCATGCCGAGGTGTCCAGTGAAGAGACGAATACTGTCGAGTCGACGAGCGAAGGGGCCGGCACCGGCGAAGTGTCTGCCGAACTGATGCTCGGCATCACGGGCGAGGTCAGCGGCTCCCTGCGGACCGGATGGACGCAGACCTCGACGATGAGCGGCACCGTGGGCTCCAGGGTGGTGGTGCGGGCGTCCCAGCGCCGCCAGGTCCGGCGGTACGACTACACGATCCCCATCGTTTTCGGCGGCTACGTCGCATTGTACTATCCGGAACCAGTCAAATTCGGCAGTCAGGATTATGCCTATAAGAGCATCGATTCCCTCAAAACCTGGAAAAAAGTCCAGACTGCTGACCCGACGGGCAATATCGAGCCTCCGGAGTACACGCAGGTGATCGTATTCGACATTCGGATCTTGGGAATCGTCAAGTACGGCGAGGTGTACGCTCAAAAAGGCTGGGCGGAGGTGGTGTCCACGCTGGCGGGCGAACACGAAGTGTTCAATCCGGAGGCGCTTACTGTCTCCGGGCGGAATTCGAACGACGGCGAGCCCACTGCGCTCTACAAGTACTGACAATCGCATCGACCGTCAAGAGTGGAGCTGTAAATGCTATTCGACAACGTCTTTAAGGGTGCGGCCGCCGAAGCTCTGCTTGCGGAGCAGGCCGCGAACTACCTGCACGGGTTCATTCCCGGAGAATGGCCCATCCGCGAGTATTCAGACCCGGAGCTTTTCGAGGGAATCCCGGACACTCCGCAGGATCCGAAGATCGTTACCGAAGAGTCGCCGGTGGGGCTCTTGATCGCAAAATCTTTCCTGGCGGCGAGTTTCAGCAATTACCAGGACTTCGCGGGCGAGCAGAAGGCGGCCGACCAAAGTCCCGAGACGACGAGCAACGTGGCTTTCGATACCGTCACCGAAGCGTCGAAGCATCTGCACGCCGAGGCGAAGAAGCCGGATACGCCCGAGCGTCCTGACCCCGGAAAGCCCGATGTGCCGACCCCTCCGAAGCCGCTCAAGCCCGACAACGCCTGAAGCAGCGCGTCCGGCGTCGCGTCGCGAATGAAGCAGCCCGTAGACCGTGCCCGGCGAGGCCGCCGGGCACGGCCTACGGGCTCGGGGTGATCCGGGTGAAGGCCCGCCGCCGCGCAGGCGTTCGTCATTTCGTGATTCTTGACGCAGGTTCCCTGCGGCGCATTTCGGCGTTGCCGCCGGATCATCTTATTTGGCTAATTATTGAATCAGCTCCAGGAAATCCGGACCAACGCCGGTGCGACGAGACCGGCGGCACCGGCGCTCCCGCCGCCGAGCCCGGTTCGGCGGGTCCCGCACCCCACGGGGCCAGACCCCACGGCCAACCCGGAACGCGGGCTGACCCGCGGCTGCGGAAACGGGCGCTGCTGCCGTCCGCCGTCGCGGGCCTCCCAGTCGCGACCCTCACGCGGCTGAGGGTTATCAAGGTCTCGACGGCCTCACTGGCTCCTCTGGAGCCACCGCAAAGCCGGAGACATCGGCCCGGCAGGACCCACCGGACACAAGGGGAACCCGGAGCCTGCCCGATCCCGACGAGCGCAAGGCGACAAGGGTGCCCCAGCTCCGCCTGCCCGGACGGTTTCGCGCTGCCGTCATCACCGTCCCGGCGGTTTCACGTGCCAGGGCAAGGTGCGCGCCGGGCCCCGCACCCGCGAGCTCATTCCACGACCACCGGAGGTTAAGCGTGCCCACTGGCCTAGGGGTGGATCTCCACCCGTACTACCAGCGCGGCGTCACGTCGCTGCCCGGCGTCGAATACGGCTGGCTGAAGATGGCCGACGGCGCACAGGAATACTCGAAAACTGCCGATGGCACGGTGTATACGGCGGACGCGCACGCCGCCTTGTTCCGGCAGCTCGGCATCCCGTTCGGCGGATACGTCTACGCCCAGCCCGGCGACGGCGCCGCGGAGGCACGCGTGCTGTGGGCAGAGTGCCAGCGTCTCGGCGGGACCAGCGTGGCACCCGCCTGCGACATCGAGAGCGATCCGAAGATCCATGTCTGGAGCGCGGAGGAAGCGACCGACCACGGCCGCGCCTACTGCTCGGAGATGCTCAAGCGCGGCGTCCGGCCCGCGATCTACATGAACGACGCGCTCGCCGGGCAGACCGGGGTCGAGGACTGGCCCGAAAACCCGGTCCTTTGGATCGCGCGCTACGGCGCCAAGCCGGCGAGGACCCGTTACGACGTCCACCAGTACCGCAGCGACGGCACGCTTCCCGGCTCGGCCGGGCTCGTCGACTGGAACCAGGCGTACACGACCGCTCATTTGATCGACACGGAGGTATCAGAGTTGGACAGCACCCAGGCCGCGCAGTTGTCGGCCATCGCACAGAACTCCGCTTACGTCGCGGCCGTGCTCGCCCGCTACCCGGACAGCGCGACCAACGGCGACGCGGACGCGAACGGCACGCCGATCTACGACGCGGCGGAGAACACCCGCCGGATCGTCGGCCAGCTCAAGACGCTCGGCGCGCAGGTCACCGGCCTCGGCGCAGCCGTCGCGGCACTGTCGAAGGACAACTCGCTCACCACCGACGCGGTGAAACAGATCATCGACGACGCGGTAGTGAAGAGTCTCGGTGGGTAGGAGGCCGGAGGCTGGCTCCTCTCCGCGTCCTGGCCCGCCAGTCGCTCAGGACTTGCGACGGCCGGCTGGCCTCCCGCCCCGATGCCGCGGCTGACCCCTCGGTAGCCGTAGACGGCCCTGGCTTTCGGGTTCTCCGTGACCTTCTTGCCGGGATCTGTCCAAAGGCGATTCGCCGCGAGCAGGGCTGGTTGCCGAACCGCGGGAGGTGCCGCGTCGGGAGCAGCCGAGCCGGGTCGCCGAGCAGTCCGCCGCGGTCCTCTTCGGACGGTCGCCCGACAGCGGCGATCAACCTGGCCCCGCGGCGTTCGAGATCCGGCGACCGGCTCCGGTCCCGGCCCAGTCGCGACTGGGCCGGGACCGTTCGGCTTGCTGCGCATCGTGGTCCCGGTCGCGGTCCGGTGCTTCGAGATGACCCGCTGAGGGCATCAGCTCGCGAACCACGGTGTCACCGGCACCGCCCGGAACTGCTGCTGATGGCCCTCCTGACGGGCCACTCGGCCGGTGGCTGCTCGACGACCATGTGACGTCCGCGTCGCCGGCCTGAAGTTGCCACTCGGCGACCGGCACAGCCTCGGACTCGGCCGCGCGGTCCGCGCTCGGGCCTTCGGAGAAGTCCGGCGCTGGGTCGTTCTACCGCGGGCGCCAATGAGAGTCGGCAGCGCCGTTCGTGCCGACAGTCCTTTCGCGCCCCGCTTGACTCGGTATAGCACTCGTCACCTTGTTCTCGGCGGACGGCGAGGGACGTGGTCTCCCCGACGGCCGCCAAGCTGAGCCGGGAATCATGGCGTTCGCGCGTCGTGACAGAGGATCCTGCGGCGTTGCTGGCTTCTGCCCCCTGTTCGCGTATCTGTTCGTCGGGCGAGCAGGTCGTCGCGGTGACGCCGGCTGGGGGGAGGGCGGTGTCGAGCACGGCGACGGGTTGCGCCGAGCCTGTTCGGCATGGACCCCGCCGAAGCCGATCACGCGGCAGCCGGACTGGCCTGGCTGCCCGTTGTCTGGCTCGTGGGTGCTCACGCTCATTTAGCGAGCGGCCACGACGCCGCCGACAGTGCGGCGCCCGCGCTGTGCGATCTCGGGCGGCGTGTCGTGGTCACGGGCGCGAACTGAGCATGATCATCCTCGAGCAGGGCCTGGTAGACGCCTGACGCTCCCCGTCGACGGCGTTCGAGGGCCGCCTGCTGCGCGCAGGCCGGGCTCATGGATACCTCACGAGAATCCGAGCAGTGGTTGCCTGGGCTGCACGTGCGACTATTTTCACTCGTTCGAATATTGCACGGCGGGCGAAGAGGGGTGTTTACTGGTATTTGTATCCCGTGGGGCCCCGGGATCGGAATTCGACATCAAGGAAGGTGTAGAATGCGAATGGAACGAAATGTTGTCGACGAAGTCGAGGAGGCGTCCTCGCGTCGCGATCGGCCGAAGTCGTGGAAGCGATTGATCGCGGCGGGCGCGATCGCGGTCGCGTTCGCCGGCGTCACCGCGCAGAGCGCCTCCGCCGGAACTCCCGACGACGTCTGCTTCGAGGGGATCGCGAATGGGCCGGGCAACCAGCTTCCAGCCGATCCGGAGGCCACGAACTACGTTTGCCAGTGGCGGTGGGACAACGCTAATCAGACGCTTTCCGTCCGGCTTCCTCCACAGTGGTACGTGACGTTCGAATTTGCTTTCCATCATCCGGACGGAACACGGTATCAGCAAACTGCCCACCTGTACAATTACGCCAATGTTGCTCAGCAGAGGGGTTTCGGGTTGGCGGACCTTCATATTCCTGCGGGTTCGATTATCGAAGTAGTCGAGCTTCATGCCCAGGAACCTGCTCCTGAACGTCCGGGGCAAGAGGTTGAAATGGGGATTCATGCGGATCTTGACGGCGTGCGCGAACTTTGACGTGCGGCTGTTCGGGCCTGGTAATGCGCGGCTGGCACGGCAGCTGCCGGGGGCGATCCGGAGGCGCGCCGCGGTCATGGAGGCGGACCAGCGCGTGACCGGCTTCACGGCATGCTGGACCCCGACGCAGTGCCCTTCGTCGCTGTAGCCGACGCACCCGGCGCCGCGCCAGGCCCGTGCTCGACCCGCCTCCAGAACGGGCCGAGCACGGGCCCGCCTCTCCGAGGTGGTCCCCATGCCGCGCCCGACGCTGACGAGCCCGTCCACGCCGCGCAACCCCGAACCGGGCGGGACCGCCCACGCGAGCGATGCGCCTTACCCGGCGCACCCCGCGACAGCGGTACCGTTCCGGAATGCGAGCCGGGCCCGATCAGCTCGTGGTCGACTTCGCAACCACTTCCGCCGGTTCGCCATGCACGGACACGCGCCCCCGGACCACCCCGCCGAGCCGCACGAAAGGCAGCGACCGTGACAACGGATCAGAGCGAGAGGACATGCGCAACGTGCGGCGCGGGTGGCCGATGAAGGACCAACGGAACGGACGGCATACCGCCCCCGCGCGACGCTCCCGGCGCACCGCCCGCAACGACGCGCCCGCGATACCCACGCCCGAACAGCGGGCACAGCAACAGCTGGCCAACGCACCCCAGCGGTCCCGCCGATGGGCAGAGGACCTGGCGAGGTTCTACGGACTGGGCCTCCCCGACTGAACCGGCAGAGCCTACGAGAGCGGACGGGGAAGCACGCCAACAGGAGAAGGCTCTGAAGGGCCGTGCGGGTGGTCGACGCCGTCGCAACACCCGGTTCTCGGGGAATGCAACGGAGTTCGGGACCCTCGGATGGCCGGCGGTGTTGCTTTCTCTCGACGCGGACCGGCTCCGCGGTCGGCGGCTGAGTAGTTCTACTCGGCCGCGGCTAGGTACCTGTCCGCATTTCGGCGGGTCACGCCCCCTGTTCGGGGGTGCGGAAAGTTGATCACGCCGTCGTGTTCCCCCTAGCGTGACGAGGCGACCGAGGGAGGAAATCATGGGGTTCACGACGGTGCCGGACAGGTTGAGAGCGGCGGGAGGGAAGGCCAGGGCGAAGGCGGCCAGGTTCGGCGAGGCGGACTGTGCCGAAGCGGTCGGCCGGATCGGGGTCGCGGTCAAGGGCGGGAAGGCCGCGGGGGCGGCCGGGCACTGCCAGGAATCGCTGTCGACCACGTTCGCCCAGTGGTGCTCGTCGGTGCGGGCGTTCGGCGAACACCTGGGTGTCGCGGCCGACCGGTTCGGCAAGGGCGACCGTTCGGCGGCGGGGATCTTCCCGGAAGCCCCGACGGTGACGGGGCCGCGCTGATGGTGTCGCTGGCTGACGTGCGCGCCTGGGACCATGGCGTGCTGGACGATGTCTTCTCCGTGTTGCAGATCCGGGGGCAGATCCTTGTCCACGACGGCGACGAGTTCGGCAAGCTCCTGCCGATGGAGGACTGGGCCGGCGGCGGGGCCGACGCCGCTGCCGGGCAGCACAAGGCGCTGATGCGTGGTCTGGACACCTACGCCGCCGGAGTCGCCGCCCTGGGCAAGGCCGTCAGTCAGGCCGCGGACGCCATCGCCGCCGTGCAGGCCGCGATCTGCAACGCCGACGAGCTGGCCCGCAAATACGGGTTCCGGCTCACCGGCACCGGCGGCATCACCGACCTCTACGCCGGAGGGCAGCCGCCGGCGGACCTGCACCCCGAAGACCGGGAACGCATCCACGCCCAGCTCGTGGACGAAGTCGCGCAGATCCTGCGGACCGCTGACGACATCGACACCGACCTCGCGGCCGTCCTCGACCGCGCCGCCGCCGGACAGTTCGGCACCGGCAACGAGTCCACCGTGGCCGCAGCGGCCGCGGACGGACTCGCTGCCCCCGGCATCACCGCCCCCGAACCTCCGGCGAACGCGACCCCCTCACAAGCCTCTGCCTGGTGGGCGACCCTGTCCCCGGGCGAACGCGACAACCTCGTCCGAGACCGCCCGGGGATGGTCGGCGCGATGGACGGATTGCCGGGCTGGGCCAGGGACAAAGCGAACCGGGCGGTGCTGGCACAGCAGGAGACGGACCTGCGACGTCAACGCGACGACCTCCAACGGCGCATGGACGGACTGAAACTGTCCGACCCGCAGCAGCAGAACCAGCACCACGACCTGAAAGTCCAGCTCGACCGGATCAACGATCGGCTGGCCGAACTCGGCACGGTCGACAAGGCGGTGCGCCTGCCTGGCGGACGGCAACTCTTGGTGCTCGATGGCAGCGGTGAACACCTGAGAGCGGCCATCGCGAACGGCAATGTCGACACCGCTCGAAACGTCATGACTTTCACCGGCGGGTTCGGGTCTTCAGTCGGCGGCGACCTGATCGACTACGACAAAAGCATGGACAAGATCCGCCAGGAAGCCGACAAGATGGCAGCGTGGTATGGGAACGGCGAAAAGTCGGCGACGGTGACGTGGATGGGATATGACGCGCCGCAGTCCCTGGACGTGCTGGGCTCGGGCAAAGCCGAGGCCGGTGCGGCGAAACTGGCACCGTTCCTGGAAGGGCTGGAAACCTCGCGCGGGCCGGATCCGGCGCGGACGGTCGCGTTCGGACACTCCTACGGCTCCACTACTACCGGGCTGGCGCTGCGTCACGTCGAAGTCGACGCGGCTGCCTTCGCCGGGTCTCCCGGGCTCGGCACCGACACCGTTACCGACCTGAAAGTCCCGCCCGGCCAGTCCTACGCCCTCAAAAATGACGCCGACATGGTCGCCGACTCCGGCGTCTTCGGCACCGACCCCACCCACCTGCCCGGAGTCCACGACATGTCCACCGACCGCACGCACCCGATCGACGGGCCGCCACTGGAAGCCTCGACCGGGCACTCCAGCGTGGGTGAATACCTCAAGCCCGGCACCACCAGCCAGCACAACCTCGCCGCACTCCTCGCCAACACCCCTGCGCAATTCATGCTCCGGGACCAACCCGGCTTCGAATACCGCATACCCGGGAAAAACTAAGATAGCCACCATGCCCCCGCATCGAAACCGCAACCACGGCCTGAGCCGCTGGGCAGCAGCCTGCGCCGCCGCGCTCGCGCTTGCTGGCTGCGGACAGAAAGGACCCGACGTGTCCAGCGCCTACGACCAGCTCATGCAACGACCCGACATCGACCAAGCCCAAACCGCCTACACCGCCATGCTCACCACCATCCGCGAACGCCTCACCGCCGAATTCGGCCGAACCTGGGAACAAGGAGGCGAACTCAGCGGAACCGGCTGCGGCAACGACTACCCCGGACTCGACACCGACGGCCTGGAGTTGAGCCTGCCCCGCTGGGATTCCGAAGGAAACCTGCCTGACGCCGACTGGCCCCGTGCCCAAGCCCTCGTCGGACAAATCGCCGCAGGATACGGCTTCGATCCCACGCCCAAAATCTTCTCCGACCGCCCTAGCAACCACGACGTGGTGTACGGCAAAACCGACGGTGCGCTGCTTAGCTTCGGCACGGGGAAAAACACCGGCGTGGCCGTCAGCACCGGCTGTCATTTGACGGCTGAGGCGCACCGTCGGGGCGGACCGGCACCTAGCCAGCCTTAACTTCAACGGAAGACAGCACCACCTGCGCCGACAATGCTGAGCACTCTCTCCGCCCCTTCAGTTCCCGTGACCGCCGCCCCCGACGAGCGAAATTCCACGACACGGACTCCAGCACGCAAGCTTCCCGCCGTAGCGCGTAACCGGTCGGCGGCGTCCCACGCGGTCATGCCGGCTTCAAGGAACGCGTAGACTTCGGCGAAGGCAACGTGATCGGAATATACGTTGGCCGGACGGGCACCAGAATTCCGACCACCAAGGGAATGGTCGTATATGCGGAAGACGGGGCGGTGCACATTTACCCGATCAGGCCGTGACGTCGTCAAACATTGAGAACAGCAACGTGAAGATTGAATCCGGAAATACGGGACCGTGTCCTCAGTGGCTGCCGTCCGTTGTCACACCGCTCGGCACTGTCGCACTGGCGGGGCGCCTCGGTTCGACACCGCTTTCCGGGCTGTCTGGCGAGGTCGGCCGACGGTCGGTGAGGTCGGCAGCAACCGCGGCTCAGGGCGATACCGCCACGGTGAGCATTGTTTCCGGGGATCGATGCGGTGGTTGCGGGGCATTTCGCGCCGGTGACGTTGTGGGCTGCGGTCTGGCGGACTCGAGCACGCGGTGCCCTGCCGGGACTGGAACTCTCCCTGCGGCTTCGCGACGTGCCCGCGGGCGTTTCCGTCGGAGCTGATCCCGGCGAGTCGCTGGAGGCGGTGACCGTCGAGAACGCCGGTTCCGTTCTTGCGCTGGCGGACCGGACCTCGATGCGATACGGCGTGATGCCGAGGCCGGGCGGGATTTTCCTGGTCGATGGGCTGATGAGCTGAGGGACGGAGCCGATGCGCCGTACGGTGTCGAACTCGTCCCTCCGGCGGGGCTGACCTGGCGGCTGCCGGGCCTTCGGTTCGACGAGACTGTTCGTATCTGCGCGGCCGCGGCGTGGAGCGCGCCCAGCGGCGATCCGTCAACCTGGTACGCCGTAGACGTCACGGCCGATTCCGCCCTGCAACAGCTCCTCGCCGATCCGGCGGAGAAGGGTTAGGCGTTATTTCACTGCGTTGACCGACGGCGCTTGAGCAAGCCGGCGTACTTGGCGTGCGAAGGCGGGTGTTGCGGCGAGGAGGCGATTGCCTCGATGCGGCGCTCGCCGGATTCGATGCGGACCATGGGCGATCTCGTCCGGTCGGGCCCCGGGTCGAGCCGGGAACAGCTCGTTCCGTTGGTGAGGAGCGCGGCCGGGTCGCTCGTTTCTCCTTTCCGCGCGGGTGCGCGGCGAGTCGCGCGCACGAGTCCGCTGTCAGGCGTACCGGTGAAGCCATTCGGCGATGTGGGCGGCCGTTCGTGCCGCGTGGCGGGTCATCATCGTGAAGTGGGTGCCGGGCGTGAAGACGGTTTTGCCGGCGTGGGGCCAGGCGCCATGGAAGCCCGCGCCGTCCGACGTGGCGCCTTCGGCGGCGCGGCTGAGGTGTGGCTGAGCATAGGGCGGAGACGTTGCGAAATGCCGGTGCAGTCCTTGTGTCGGGTTCACCTTTCGGCGGTGGAGCCAGTCCTCCGCGACAGGTCAGCGGGCGGCCGATTGCTATCCCCATTAGGCCGCCGCTACGGATTAAAATCCGGGCTACTCCACGGTTACGCTCTTCGCCAGGTTGCGTGGGCGGTCGATGTCGCGGCCGAGTGCCTTCGCGAGGTGGTAGGAGAACAGCTGCAGCGGTATGGACAGGACGATCGGGGCGAGTTCCGGCTGCACGCGGGGAATCTTGATCACGTCGTTCGCGAGCCCGGGCGGCAAGTCGGCGTCGGTTACCGCGATCACCGGGCCGCCCCGGGCTTTGATTTCCTCGATGGTCGAGATGTTCTTGGCGAGCAGTTCGTCGTCGGGCACGACCGCGACGGTGGGCATGTGCGGGTTGATCAGCGCCAGTGGTCCGTGTTTGAGTTCGGACGACTGGTACGCCTCTGCGTGGACGTAGGAGATCTCCTTGAGTTTCTGCGCGCCTTCCCTGGCGACCGGCCAGCCGCGCACGCGGCCGACGAAGAACATGTGCTCCGCCTCGGCGTAGCGGGCGGCGATCGCGGCGATGTCGTCCTCCGCGGCGAGGATTTCGCTGATGCGGGCTGGCAGGTCGGCGAGCTCTGTGACCAGGCGGCGGCCCTCGCTCAGGGACAGGTCTCGCACCCGGCCGAGTTCGAGGGCGAGCAAGGCCAGCGCTACTCCCATGTTGGTGAAGGACTTGGTGGCCGCGACGGAGAACTCGGGGCCGGCGTGCAGGAACATGCCGCTGCCGCATTCTCGTGCGATCGAGCTGCTGACGACGTTGACCAAACCGACGACTCTGCCGCCCTTGCGCTTGAGTTCGTGCACGGCGGCGAGGGTGTCCAGGGTTTCGCCGGACTGGCTGATCGCGACGTAGAGAGTGTCGGGGTCGACGACCGGATTGCGATAGCGGAATTCGGAGGCGGGTTCGGCGTCCGCGGGGATCCTGGCCAGTTCCTCGATCATGCCTGCCCCTACTTGCCCGGCATAGTAGGCAGAACCGCATCCGAGCAGCTTGACCCGGCGGACCTGCTGGTACTCGCGGGGAGACAAACCGAGGCCGTCCAGGCGGGCCGACATGAACCGATGGTCGAGCCGGCCGCTCAGACAGCGGTCTACGGACTCGCTCTGCTCGTGCATCTCCTTGCTCATGAAGTCCGGGTGGCCGCCCAGTTCGTACTCCGTGGAGGAGAGGGCGATCGAGGTCGGGGACTTCGTGGTGGACTCGGCTTCCAGGGTGCTGGTGCGGTAGCCGTCGGCGGACACTGTGGCGAGTTCGTCGTCGTCGAGGTAGATCACGTGCTGCGGGTACCGCACGAGCGCGGCGACGTCGGAGGCGATCAGCATCTCCTGGTCGCCGATGCCGAGCGCGATCGGGCTGCCTTGGCGGGCTGTCACCAGCTCGCCGGGGCTCCCGGTGTCCATGACGATGATCCCGTAGGTGCCCTCGACGCGGCGCAGGGCATCACGGACAGCGTCCTCCAGCGCCGGCGCTTCGCTCCGGGCGATCAGATGGGCGAGAACCTCGCTGTCAGTGTCCGACGAAAGGGTTACCCCCTCAGCGGTCAGCTGGGCTCGCAACTGCGCGGAGTTCTCGATCACTCCATTGTGGACAACCGCGATCCGCTGACGTTCATCGAGATGCGGATGGGCGTTGCGATCGCTCGGCTCCCCGTGGGTCGCCCACCTGGTGTGCGCGATGCCCGCGGGCGAACTTAGTCCGGCGGGCACGATGCGTCGCAGATCAGCGACCCGGCCCTTGGCCTTGACAACCTCGAGCCCGCTGCCTCGTTCCACCGCGATGCCCGCCGAGTCGTAACCCCGGTATTCCAGTCGATGCAGGCCCTCGAGCAGCAACGGAACAGCGTTCCGCGCCCCGACGTATCCCACGATCCCGCACATGATCATGCCCTCCGCTGCTCAGCCGTGGACGATGCGGCGCAACTGCCGCTCCG
Source organism: Streptomyces sp. AA4 (assembly GCF_000158875.1). Taxonomy (NCBI): domain Bacteria; kingdom Bacillati; phylum Actinomycetota; class Actinomycetes; order Kitasatosporales; family Streptomycetaceae; genus Streptomyces; species Streptomyces sp. AA4. The sequence continues at coordinate 2,658,645 of NZ_GG657746.1, forward strand.
ACAGTCGCGGAGCCGCGACCGGGCGAAGATCCAGTTCATCGCTGATCACCGCCCAGATCCGCGCGTTCGGCAACTGTTCCGCGCGCAATTCGCTGTGTCGGCGCCGCACGTACTCTTCCGTGGTCTCGACGAAATACCCCATGACATCCGACACGACCCGCCCGGCAATGGCCGGGGGCAGGCCTGTCGTGTGCACAATATGGCGCACCAGGTCATCTGGAATCTCGTCCCCCACGACACCCAGCATGGCCACCCGCGCGATCTCCGGCAAACCCCCGTACCCGAAATCGGGCACGGCCCGGCTACGGACGTAATCGGCGGACCAAAGGGTGTGCCCCGTTCTGGGCCGGCTCTGGAACACATTCTGGGTACATCGGCTGCGCTGTGAGGTGAAGCTGCCAGGCTCCATCTGAAGCGCGCTGGGAGTCCTGCGGCCGGGTGCTGCGCCTCGGCCCACGAGCCGGCCGACGCGGCGGGGCAGCAAGCATCTGCCGCGCTTGAACTGCATTGCCAGGCCTGTCCGAGCGGCTGGACTTGGCTGCGTCCGATGTCTGACTTTCCTGCCGAAGATGCAGTCAGGCCACCGAGGTTCCGCCGTCGCGTCGAGGTGGGAACCGCTGCTCGCGCTCCCCGTGGACAAGCTCCGAACCTCTTCGGCTCGTTAGAGTGATTCCCGCTGGTTTTCTGGACAACCTGCAAGCGGATTCATATATTCCTTTCGGTGGCGATCTTCCGCCCGGTTCTCGTTTCAGCGCTGCAGTCCTCCGGTCATGACTGGGGGACTGCAGCGCTGGTCACGGGTGGAAGTACTCGAAGTCCCTGTTGCAGCCGGAAAAGACGTGGAGGTAAAGGAGGAAAGACCCGCGTCCTCTCTCGTCGAAACGCGTCAACCTGCTCGGGAAGATGATCCGTGGCCGAACATGCCACCATGCCGCGCCTCCCGCCACCGCTCTCCCGGACAGCTTAATCGGGACGCTCTCGTAAATAAAACCGTTGAAAGAAACGGCCTGTCGAGAGTCCTGTGTTCGCGAGCGGTTCTGCCTGGAGGTTTCGGCTGGCAGGACTCAGTGTCCGGTCCACGGATCCGCTCCTTGAGTGCGCCTCCCGGGCACGAAAGATAAAAGGAGTCACATGGCCAGTTCGAGAGCAATTACAAGGAGATCTCGGGCAGCATCTGCGGCTGCCCTGGTCGCAAGCTTCATCGCGTCGCTGCTGGTAGCGGTTTTCGGCGGGTCCGCACATGCGGACGACGGCCCGTCGCGAACTCCGTCGCCGTACTCTCCGCGGCTGTTTGCCGCCGCTGTGGGGCAGCGAAACGAGACGCAATTGCGGACCATGTACGCGGACCTAGTAAACGCCAACAGGATAACTGAGCCAAGCGTAGGCCTGGTGGCCCGGGATGCTACTGATAACCTGGATGTCCGAACGCACGTTTACCGATGGGATCGCCGCAGTCCCAGCGAAATTCTGAGAACCGGGTTCGCGCCGAGGGCGATACAGCCGGGCCAGGACCTTGACAGCTATTCAAATTTGAACCGGTACGTCCACGAGATGGGAGCCCCGGGGCAGTCGGATCGCAGTTTCTCCAGTATCTTTGTAGGCGCGACGCAAAGCTCTCGCTGGTACCCAGCCTCCACTAGCGCCGCAGGCGTGTCGGAACGGTGGTATCGGTACGAAATATTCGCCCCCGGCGGGTTCGACGTCGCCCGGTCGCTAGGGTCCTTGTACGGAGGCTACGCAGGGCAAGAAGAAGTGGTATTCGCTGGAGGAATATCCGCTCGGCATATTCGAAACGTGCAGGCGTACGAGATCACCAGAGAGGGACGGTACTCCCAAGCCAGGCCGCTCGAAGAATCGTTTGACGGAACCACGCGAGTCCACCGAATCATGAGAAATGCTGGGTTTGACCCGAATTCGGCATCTGTCGATGCTGCCCACCCAGCTGTGGATGTGCAGACTTTGCGGAACGTCGTCTGCCCGACCGCTCCGAGGCACCTCGTGGTTTCCTTGATTGGAATCAATGCGCGCGTCAACTGGCCGGGCGGGCAAGTTCACAGCAATCCTCATAGCGAACTGAAGAGAAACGCCCCCGAGCCGGATGGGGCATGCTCGGATGAAATAATCGACGATATCGTAACTCCGGTACACCCGAACGAAACGACTAGATTCTACGTACTAGACAGCGCGAAAATCGCAGAAGCAAAACTTCCTTCCCAAGCAGCGAGCATCAAGGGCCTTACCTACACGGAAAGTCCATTCCCCCTTGCGAAATCCGAGAACGGCGCGCACGTCATCGGAACGCCCTCCTTCTGCAGCGTGACCTTTCCGGGTGCGGACAGGATCGAGCCTTCGTGCTCAAATAACGACTACTTCGGCCAGTATGTAGTCAAAGTGTCAGGCGCATGGCCGACAGAATTTCACGGCAATTCTAACTTTCACTCAGGGAAATTTTCATACTACAGCGAGCCATTTTCAGTTGGCTCCGACGGAAAGTCGAACTCCATTTACCTCAAGGATATAAAGTTGAGTCCGTCCGTCGACCAGGCTACAAACCTGTGGCAGGTCACGCACAGTTCTGAGGAATTCTTCACCGAGTCAGAGGATTCGACTACCGACATCCAATTGATTCCGGTAGCCGAAGTTGCCGACGGGAACAATTTGAAGGAAGTGGGCAAGGCGTGCGACGATGGGACTACGACGCAAGATAAGGACAAGAAGGCCTTCGTCAGGGGCTGTGTCCGCTTTTACAACGACGACAAGGGGTCACTTTACGGACTTCCCTACCTGGCTGCCGACTACTGGAGCAAGTCTCTTGGGCTATTCTGGGTGCGGGATACCGACCGAGCGGAGACTAGGTTCAATTGTTCAATAGCTGAAAATTACAACTCCGCTCCGTTATTGTACGACGACGGCACTATGCGGCGTGAAGGGACCGGGGAAGTCCAGATGAGTTGCCAGAGCTATGCCTTTCCGTTGAAGCTGGAAAGAGGAAAGTCGTACAATATGTCGTACTATGGGACCAGGGTGGAAGTTCCTCGCGATAATACTGGTCTGCACTTGTACGGTATGCGCATCGGGAGCGAGGCGGTGCCGAAAACGTTGAAGTTTACCGCGCCGCAAAGTTCCTAGTATTTCCGTGCGCCAGCCGTCATCGAATCCGGATCGTCCTGGGCCTGCGTTGGGATAACTCGACGCGGTTCCTGCGCAGCCGGCCCGGCTGACGCGGCACGGGAACGCGGAGGCCGGGTGGTCACATCGATCCACCCGGCCTCCGTCAGGTCCGCGTGCGACCGGTCCGCACGGCGTCGTCCACCACGACCGGTGCCGATGTCGGCAGCAGCGCCACACAGGTCACGGTCGCGTACCGGCAGTCCTCGTGGATCGGTGAGGAATCCGGTACGAGGGCGTGCGGCTCGGTGTCGTCGCCGACGACACCGAGCCGCAGTAGTCGCGCGAGATCCGGCGATGCACGGGGAACGGCTGGTCTGCGTCTGTTCCGAAGAGCGCCTGGACGCGCTGGCGAAACAGTACCGACCGCGCCAGTTCGTGGATGCGGAACTGCGGGCGGGAGAGATATTGTGGACGGTGGCCGCGAACCCCACCGATACCTCGACACTGCGCTCCTGACCGCGGGAACCGGCCTGGCGGTCGAGCAGATCCACGCCGGAATCGCCGGGCACAACACCCGCGCTCGCGAAATCCAGGAACGCGGCGTGCCTCCGAACCTCGGTGAACCTCACCTCAATTGCTCACTTGGCAGGTTTCTCCTGAATCCCGGACAGCCCGCTCGAAGTGGTGGAAGCCTTCTCGTTACCTGATTCCCGAGGCGTCGAAAAGATCGGCAACACGGACTTCCGCGGGCTGCTCGGCGTTGGGTCGAGGCCGGAAGGTTTCGAGAGCCGTGAGCCCTCGGGGGAGATCGGTCGACGCGCCGTCGGCGCTGGTGGTCCGCCGCGCGAGTGCTGTGCCTGAGCGCCTCTGGGGCCGGTGAGTCCACGTGCGGGACCGGCGGGCTCGGTCGACCGCGACCGGGATCTCGCCGGGTCAGGTCGGTGCTCGTGGTTCGAGCCCGCCCGCACGGCGGATGCCTTGTTTCTGGGGAGCCGGTGAGCTATGCCGCGAAGACTGGCTTGCCGTGCGGGTCGCTGGAATCGCGAACAACTCATCGGAGGGAAGGCCGTCGAGCCTCGTCAGGAGGGCGCTGCGCGTTCTCGCTGGGTCTCTGACCGGCAGAGGTCACTGATCGACCAGAGGTGACGGGGTTGACACTGTGCTGCGGGATCGACTGGGCGGAAGGCCGTCACGACCTGGCCGTGGTCGACAGCGCCGGCAGGCTGATGGCGAAAAGAGAATCAACGAGGTCGTCGCCGAGTTCACCGAGCTGCTCGCCGAACTCGGCGACCCGGCCGAGGCCCCGATTCCGGTCGCGATCGAAACACCCCGCGGGCTGCTCGTCGCCGCGCTCCGCGCGACCGGCAGGCCGGTGTTCGCGATCAATCCGATGGCCGCCGCCCGTTATCGTGAGCGGCACTCGGTGTCCCGCATCCACATCCGACCACGCCGATGCGACGACCCTGGCGAACGTTCTGCGCGCCGCCGCGTCCCTGCCGACCGCGACCTCGCCCAAGCCGTGGCCGTGCTCGCCCGCGCCCAGCAGGACGCGATCTGGCGGCGCACCAAGGCAAGCAACGAACTGCGCGGTCCTGCGCGAGTACTGCCCGGCCGTCCTCGCCGCCTTCGCGGGCAAGTCCGCGACGAACCTCGCCGCGATCCTGGCGATCACCCCGACCCTGGCCGCCGCGGCCGCGCTGTCGAAAGCCCGTATCGCCGCGCCGGCCGCACCCGCTGCGTCGGCCAGGCCACCGCAGACATCAAGGCGGCACTGCGCGAACCCCAGCTGAGCCAGCCGAGGCTGGTCGAAGACGCGTTCGGCCGCCAGGCCCTCGCGCTGTTCGCCACGCTCGACGCCGCCTGCACTGGCGCCGACGACTTCGTGCGGTGGCCGCGGACGCGTTCCGACACCCCGACTACGCGATCATCACCAGCTTCCCCGGCCTCGCCGACTCAACCGGAGCCCGCGTCCTGGCCGAGATCGGCGACGACCGCATCCGCTTCTCCGAGGCCCGCGTGCTCAAGGCATACGCAGGGTCCGCACCCGTCGCCCGCACGTCCGGCGCGCGATCTCCGTCACCTGCCGGCCGATCAAGAACGACCGCCTCGCCGCCGTCGGCTGGCTCTGGGCCTTCATCGCCGCCACCCACAGCGAACCCGCCAAAGCCCGCTACCGGAAACGCCGCGTCCCCGGCGACCGCCACTCCACCGCCCTGCGGCCCCTGGTCAACCTAATGCTCGGACAGCTCTGCCACTGCCTCCACACAGGACAGACCTACGACGAAACCCGAGCCTTCCACCCGCCTCAGCCGACACTTGCAGAACCTGTGACCGCTTGACAATTGGCGATATCGGAGGTCTCCCGTGTCCCAGCGGCGCCCTGACGGTGTCGCCCGGCGCGACCCTGTTTCCCGTGCCCGACGTCGAGGACATCGACGATCTGCTGCGGCGAGCCGACACCGCGGTCTACGAGGCCAAGGAGGGTGCCGGAACCGCAACTGCGCCAGCCCGTCTCTGACGCAGCCTGCCGGAAGCTGATCCAGGCCGCGGCCCTGGGAGCTGGCCGGCTTTCAGATATGCGCCGGGCCTGCGCCCCAGCCGTGATGGCGCGCAAGCCACGGAGCGGGACCGGCGTGAGGAGCAGGCCGTACTTGGTGCTCTGACGCTGGCTTCGGGGCAGATCGCGCGTACCGAGACCATGGCGGCGACGACCGCCTTGCGGAAGTTCGCCATGCCCCGCACGTCGTCGGCGTAGCCGCTGCCGAGCTGGGCGCGCAAAGCCAGCCACGGTGCCAGGGACGGTTCTCGCAGGTAGCTGAGCGCCTGCAGGAAAACCGTTGAGCAACGATGCGAGATCAGGCACTGACCGAGCAACGGAGACCAAGAAAGCCGCGGTCGGCGGAGGATTGGTGACTGGCATGCGCGTCGGTGGGGTTGGCCCGAACCGATCAATTCGGGCCGACCCTACCGTAGTCCTGCGTGGATCGCTGCCGGTAATTCAGGAGGGGAGTGCCCACTTCTGGTTGGGAGTGGCGATACAGGTCCAGACGATCAGTGGTGTGCCCGGCGTGGACGATCCTCCCGTGGCGTCCAGGCACAGGTTGGACTTGGTGTTGACCAAGGTTCCGTCCTTGCGGGAGGTCCAGGTCTGGGCGGGCGTGCCGTTGCAGCCATACAGCTGCACGGCGGTGCCGGCGGCCGTGGCGCCGCCTCGGACGTCCAGGCACTTGCCCATGGCTCGCACTGTTCCGTCAGCCTGGGCGGTCCAGGTCTGGGCGGCGGTGCCGTTGCAGTCCCACACCTGCACAGGCGTGCCGTCTGCTGAGCTGCCGTTGGTGACGTCAACGCACTTGCCGCCGATCCCGACGATCGCCCCCTGGCGAGGGGAGGACGCGGCGGCGAGCGTGTCGCGTACCTGGGCGGCCAGGGCGTAGGGATCGCCGGCCGGGGTGGTGGGGTAGGGGTTGCGTTGCTTGGCCCACCCGTCCTCGGCGGCGAACCAGTCGATGGACGCCGGTTGGCCGCCGGTGTTCATCGCGGTGTTCAGGCTGTCGAAGTACTGCTTCCAGCGCTTGGCGTAGAAGTCGCTGACCAGGCCGGACCATTCCCGGTTGGCGTAGTCGTGGAGGCGGCCGTCGTCGCTGCCGGCCCGGGGCCCCCACGTGGTGATCAGCGACCGGGCGTCGTATTCCAGGCGTGCCTGTTCGGTGTCGGTGCCCGCCCAGGACTTGGCGGCTTCCAGCCACGGGCCCAGCAGGAATCGGGAGTCGGTGGCCAGCAGCTTGTCCAGCAGGGTCATGTTGCTCATCCACCGGCTGGTCAGGGTGGTGAACTGGGTCCGGTCCCGGTTGGTGTAGGCGGTCTTGATCTGGGGCAGCAGGGTGCGGCTGGTGTTGGTCAGGGCTTGCCGGGCCACGTCGACCAGGTCGAACCGGTAGGCGTCGGTGCCCCGCAGCGCGGGATCGACGTTGAGCAGCTCGTCGAGTGCCTTGCCGAAGGTGGCCTGCTGGTAGCGCAGGGAGGCGGGGCTCCAGGTCGCCGCCGTGGCGGCGTCCAGGTTCGGGCGGGCGGCGTAGAGGCTGTCCTGGGCCTCGCTCCACCCTGAGGCGGGCATGCTGTAGGCGGTTTGCCGCAGCAGATCCCAGGCGGTCGCGGCGCGGGTGTCGGGCCCGCCGTAGCGGCGGCTGGCGTAGTCGGCGAACCACGCAGCCTGGTGGATGGGGGTCTGACGCCAGGCCAGCTCGGTGAACAACTCGAAAGCCGCCGGGTTGGTGCCGGTGCCCTCGGGCAGGTAGGCGATGCCGGTCAGGGCGCTGCCCTGCTTGGTACGCCATTGCGGGAAGCGCTGAGTCCAGACGCCGGTGTTGGCGCCGATGGTGGTGTGGCCGCCGAAGTTGTAGATCGTGCCGAACGCGTAGGGCGTGTTGTTCCACTGGGAGTCGGGGTCGCGCTGGCCGTAGCGGTCGGACAGGCCGTCGACGACGAACAGCTTGGACTTGTCCACGGCGTCGACGATCGCTCGAGGCGGGTTGTTCTGCCATCCCAGCAGCACCCAGGTGGCCCCCGGGCGCGCGGTCTGCAGGGCGGTCATGACACCGCGGGCCGCGTCCCCGACGGGCACGTCACCGGATTTGCCGCCCTCGTGCAGCAGGTCCATCTTGTACATCGAGGTGTCGCCGAACAGGTCGTGCTGGGCTTGGTAGAAGGCGGCCGCGACCTTGCGGTAGCTGCTCGTGCGGGGATCCAGCCAGTCCGGCCGGTCAAATCCCACCCACGTGCCCTGCCCGATCACCCGCGCGTCCGACGAGGCATCGGCCTTCTTGCTCTTGTCCGCGAAACCTCGCGGAACGGTCCCGAAATACCCCGGCAGCACCGGGGTCATCCCCAGGTCCTTGAGCCGCGTGATGACCTTCTTCGCCATCGCGACGCGGGCGTCGAGCAACTGCGGCGACACCGGGCCGGTGAACGAGGCCATGTTCTGCAGCAGCCACCACGGCTGATGGCCCGGGGAGGGGATCCAGGAGCGCACCTCGTCGGCGGTGTAGCCGAACTGCCGGAACGTGCGGTCATAGACCGCGTCGGTGCCGATGTCCACGAACACCTCGTTGACGCCGTGCAACGCCAGCACGTCGATCTGACGTTCGTAGTCGGCCCACGACTTGTAGGGGCCGGAGTAGCCGGAGTCGGTGTCGTTGAGCGCGAACCGGTTGGGCACCACCGCTGACTGGGTCACTGGCTGCGAGGGGGCGGGCAGGGTCGCGGGCAACCGGGACAGGCTGTCACCGGGCCAGGAGACGTCCACCTTCGCGGTGTACTTCAGGTACCAGTTCACCCCGGTCAACAGCACTCCGGGGCTCGTGCCCTGTACTTCGATCTTGCCGGCGCGGCCTTTCACCGTGAAATAGTCACCGGATGGGCGGCGTTGCACCGGGGTGAGGGTGAACTGGGCGGCTTGTCGGGGCAGCACCCTGGCCACGGCGGCGGACGCGGCGCTGGTGTCGAACGCCGGTGCCGCCTGGGCCGAACCGGGCGCCCCGAGCGCCGACGCGGCCACCGTGAGCGCCAAGACCGCGCGCGTCACACACCGAGGTACACGAGGGCGTTTGGTCATGACGAGCACTCCCTGCCGTCAGCCGCCAACGGATACCGTCAGCGCCTGACGATCCGGGGCGGCCAGGCAGCCATTCAGGTACCGAAGGCCGCCCACGTTCCGCAATGGTCCAGACCACCATGCGCTCGCTCTGGACGTCAAGGCAAGAAACAGCCCGAGGTGGCGGCCAAAATCCCCCACCCGGGTGGCGGCCCGCGCGGCCGTGCCCGCAGTGCTCAGTGTGCCGTCGACCGGTGGCGCGGGGTGTCCTGATCGTGGTGAGGACACCGCTACCCCAGCGGGCCGGCTCCGGCACGGGCCATCAACGTCGTCGACGTCCACAGGGATCAACGACTCGCTGCGCCGGGGCAGGCGTTCGCAGTCCCGGCAATTGCGGCGCGCCCGCATGATCCAGCCCAGTGACCTCTCCACGATCCAGCGTTTGGCCAGCGGAACGAATCCGGCCTGGTCCGGCCCGGCGACCGCCTCTCCACCGCGCTGCGGCACCTGTTCAGCCGGATGCTCGGGCAGCTCTGCCGCTGCCTCCACACAGGACAGACGTTCGGCGAAACCTGAGCTTTCCACCGGTCTCAGCCGACATCCGCGGAACCGGTGGCCGCTTGACAATGTGGCGATATCGGAGGTCTCCCGTATCCCGGAACCGCCGCCGTCTTTAACGAGTCCGCTGGTCAGCGGGGTGCCGTGCCGGGCTACCGCTGGTCGTGGCCTGGTTTCTCGTTCCAGCAGGACGAAGAGGCGGGTCGTTCGCTTTTGCGCCAGGCAGTGTCTACTCGCATCGAGTTGGCGAGGCTGTCCGGGTTGAGCACGGTGAACACGCCCTGCCCGGGTGAATGTTCACCGGTCCTAGGCGGCGCGGCACTTCACCCGCCGCGGGGAGACGCCATCCCCCTCGCGAGCGGTACGGGCTGTCGCGTGCGCCGGGGCCTGCACGGCCAGCGGTTGCCATCCGGACGTGCGGAAAGTACTTTCCGATTGGAAAACGATGTGGAGCGAGGAGGGAATGCCATGGGCGAGCACGGGGAGGAAGCGGCAGCGGTGGCGCGGTTGAGCCGGGTCGCCGCGGCGCGGGTGGGGCCGGGCTGGTGGGTCGCGACGCTGGCGGGGGTGTCGTGGTTCCTGGTGGCGGGCGGGACGATCCCGGTGGCGCGGTTGGAGCTGCTGGGGATTCCTGGTCTGCCTTACGGGCTGGCCGGGGGCGTGTTGTTCGTGGCGGCGATGGCGCTGTTCTCCGTGCGGACCGGGACCGGCCGGCAGGATCTGCGGCCGTTCGCGGCGTATCCGTCGTTGCGGTCGCGGTTCCCGGTGTTCGCGGTGACGTGCGGGGCGAGCCTGGCCGCCGCGTTCTGGCTGGGCCGGGCAGACGGTTCCCCTGCCCTGGTCTGGGCGGGTCTCGCGGTCGCGGCGGCCGGGGGCGTCGCGGTCGGGGCGATGGTGGGGTGGATGGCCGCGGGAATCCGCGGCGACATCGTCGCGGCGGGAAGCGGGCGGCGGTGAGCGGGCTGGACCCGGTGATCCATCCTCTGCCCCGGCTGTCGATCTGCGCGCTGCTCGCGGCCGGTCCGCAGTGGGTGGAATTCCGCGAGGTCCGGGACGCGACCGGGCTGAGCGATTCGGCGGTGTCGAAGAACAGCCGGGTCCTGGAGGAGGCTGGTTTTCTCGAGGTCCGCAAGGGCGGGATCGGGCGGCGCCCGCGCACCTGGTTCCGGATGACCCCGCTCGGGCACGCCCGCTACGACCGCCACGTCGCGGCCGTCCTCGAGCTGGCCCGCCGTCCCGGCCCCCAGCCCGAGCCGGAGGGGTCAGGCCGCCCCGATTCCGGGACGGCCTGACCCCTCCGGTTGTTCAGTGCCTCAGAAGCCGAGGCAGGTCAGGACCGCGTTGCCGTAGTACAAACCGACCGCGGCGGCGCAGGCCGGGCCGAGGAACGCGCACGGCACGCCGAGGATGCCCATCAGCCAGCCGGGGATGCTGGCTCCGCCCAGGCACGCGGACAGGTCGTCGAAGAACCCGGCCTGCTGGACGTGTGCGATCGGGGTCGCCTTCGGCGCGGCCCCGGCCGCCGGGGACGGCGAAGCGCCCTCGCCGGTCGAGCGCACGTGCTGGGTCAGGGTGCCGTCGGCTCAGGTCGTGATCACCCCGGCGTCCGGGCCTTGCGGCAGGAACTGAGCTTCGGCGGTGTGCACCGCGCCGTCCTTGCCGATCTGCACGGTCAGCCCGCTCATCGGGTGCAGGCCCGCCCCCTGGATCGGGATCGCCACGGTCGTCCCGTCCGGCCCGACCGCCGCCCGCGCCGCGCCGATCCCCAGGCGCGCGCCGTCGGGCACGTGCGTCACCAGCGCCCCGGACGAAATCCCGTCCTTCACCCGGGTGACGGCGGCGGTCTTCTCCTGCGCCGACGCGGCCCGGTGGTCCTTGCGGAACTGCTGCACCATCTGCTTGAAGTTGTCCTCGACCGGCCCTCCCGCGGCCACCGCGGCCGCTGCGGGCTGTACCGCGGCGACCGGCGCGGCCTGCGGCCCCGCCGGGGAAACCCCGGCGCTCCCGGCGCTCAGCACCATCGCCACCGCGAGCCCCGCCGCGACCGTCGAGACCCCCGACGCGACCACCGCCGCGATCGCGGGAACGCCCCATTTTACGCGCCTCATAACCATTTTCCTCCCTCGTGATCGTGCTCGCGCCAACCGTCGCGGCCGCCGACGATTTAGCGGCCGCCCGACGCGAGTGATTCCTATCAGCTCGAACGTCCGGCTCAATACGGCCGAAGGACGCCGCCCGGCTCAGGTAACCCCGCAGAGGGGCCGCCATCAGCGCGAACGGCCTCACGTCGCAACCTGTCCGAAGACACCTGAAATGCCCGGCATTCGACTGGTTCCGGGGCCGCGTTCGGCACGCGGCCGAATAGGAATACAGGTTTATGCGCATTCATGAAATACCCATTCTGAACAACTTCGGGCGGCAGTCTGCGGCATGCGGTGAAACAGAAATTGCGAGAGAGGCGGACAACCCGCGTCAGCTGGGGCGGACGGAGCCGGGACGCACCGCCACGACCACAGGAACGATCTGGAGCCGCTGCGCCCCAGGCGACCGCACACGGCGGCAACAGCGGAGAAGTGGCGACAGTTGAATCCGCGAGGTCACCAGGTCGGTGCCCGGCAGGGCCGCCGTGGGTTCGGCTCAACCTGGAGTCGTCGCGTCCGATCGTGGTTTCGAGCAGTTGCCGGGCCGACGAGGCGTAGCGGATGGCGGATTTCGGGTCGAGGCCGAAGACGACGGCCAGCTGCAGAGGATCACCCGATAGGTCAGGTCGTCCAGCGGCCGGGGTCTTCGCGGCCAGTAACGCTCGTGCCGACGACGCCGAAGCTGCGGCCGAACGTGCTCGCACCGCCGCCACTTAAGCCCCAGCCGCTGCCGCGCGGGCGGACCAGGACGTCACATTCGCCGAGGCCGCGCTCGTCCGCCAGGCCGCCATGCGCGCCAACGCCGCCGATGCCGACGCACGCGCGGCGCGGAAGCCCGCAACGCCGCCGACCAGGTCCAGCAGCGCGCGGGCAAGTCCGCTCCGGCGCTCGGGGGCCGCGCAGCGCGCCCGGGACGAAGCCAACGCTTCCGCGTTGGATGCCTCGACCGCTGCGTTGCAGGCCGACATCGCTACCCCGCGCCGCGAGTGCGGCGGGTGCGGCGGGTGCGGTCCGCGTCCGGCATCGCCAACCCGGCGGACTCCGCGATCGGGATGGCCGCGCCGTTCGCCGGATCCGATGTTGACGCCGACTTCGCGCACAACGTCGCCAACCAAGCCCGTGCGACTGGCGGCAGCCAGGTCGACCCTGCCCAGGTTGCCGCCAATGACACCGCCGAACGCGCCCGCATCGCCGCCGAAGTCGCGCCCGCCTGCCAGGCAGCTGCCGACGCCGCCGACTCGGCCTCCGCCGCCGCACGATCCGCCGCCGGCCCCGGGCTTCTGCGATCGCAGCGGGGTGGCGGTGCCTGGCCAGCAGAAAACTCTTTGCGGAAGGCGGATTCGAGGACGAGCCGCACCTCGTCGTCGTGCGGGCGGAGGCCGGTGCCGACGTGATCGCGGCTGGAGGTGTCTGCCAGCTGGTCGCTGACCTCAGCAGGACGTTCGGGCCAGGCCTGTTGTCGATCGCGGGCAGTTGGGGGGAGTTGGAGAAGCAGTTCGCGCCCGACGCCGCTGCGGCGGAAGAACCGCAGTTCGCCGCTCTGGTCGCCATCGCGGTTGCGCTCGCCGAGCTGGAACTGGAAACCGAGCGCGTTGCCCATGGGGGATTCCGGAAGGACGGGCTCGTAGTCCTTGGGCGGACCGCACGTTCGATGTCGCCTCGAGGTTGAGGGCCGCTTCGACACGCGGCCACCGGGTGGTCATCAGCTGCGGCCGATGGTGCAGTGCCATCAGGGCCAACGTGAATTCGAAACTGGCGACGTTGGCGTTGATGTCGGCGGCGACCTGCTCGTTGTCGCCGAGCAGGGCGAGCAAGGTTTCGCGGAGACGTTCGCGGGCGGCGGAGTCTCGCTGGGCGTGCGGAAGCTCGAGTGCGAGGCGGACGAGGTCGTTGACGATGACGGCGTCCTCGTCGGATTCTTCCTCTCGGGCGAGGGTGGGTCGTTCTTGGAGTGGGTCGTCGCGGAAGCGGTCGAGGATGCGGTCAATGTGCGCGATTTGCCGGTCGCGTTCGGCTGCTTCGTTCTCGTCGGGTTCTTGCGCGTTGTCTGCGGCGGCGTCCTGGATCAGCAGGGAGCAGGCCGGCCGGCCGCGGAAATAGCGGGAGGTTTTCCGTGCCGCAGCTGGCATTGTTCGAGTCGGACGTCTTGGATAAATCATCTGGCGACCGTTCGCGTGTCATGGCTGTCGAATGAACAATTGCACTTGCTTGCCTGGTCGACGCCCTGAATCTTGACACTCAGCTTCGCTTAAGGTTTTCTTGCCTCTCCGGCAGGCCCAGCTTCGTTCCACGTCGCAGGCGTCCTGGCTGCTGAAGCTGTTCGGCAAGGAAGCCGAACGTGCGATTCAACGCGAAATCATAACCGGCGAATGATGCGCCGGTTATTTCGCCGCCCTCTGCGGGGGAATTCGCTCAGTGGGGCGGTCCGGTTTGTTCCGGTATTGCTTGTGGTGTTTCACGGCCGGTCGCGGCCTGACGGCGGGTACTCCGACAGAGGAGAGCGGATGAATGTGAGCAAGAGACGGCTTCGGGCCAAGATCGCCGCTGGGGTAGCGGGGCTGCTGGCAGTCGGGATGCTGGTCGGCGACGGGGTTCTGATCGATCGGGCCGCACCCCAGGCCGGCGGGCAGCCAGGTGCGGCCCGTGCCGCCAGCCCGGTGCCGCACAGTGCGGAAACGCCGCGGCAGCAGGAGGGCCGGCCGGCGCTGCCGGAACCGACTGCCGCGCCGGGGAGTCCTGAGCTTCCGAAACCGTCCGGGAGGCGCGATACGGCGACGAGGCACGGGACGGCCGCGGCGGGGGCGGACGGCGCGGCGGACTTTGCCGGGTTGGACGACCGGCCCTCGCCTGCCGAGCAGGTGCGCCGGCAGGCGGCCGCGGACAACATGGAGCGCGAGCTGTCGGCGGTTGCCGACAATCCCGGGGGGCATCGGTCCGGTCCGGCCGCGGCGTCCGGCTCGGCGGACCCGGCGCCCGGCACGGCGGAGTCGTTGAAGACGGTCGGGACGCACAAGGTGTTCGTGCTGGCCGTCGAGTTCGGCGACGACACGACCCCCGCCATCGGCGGGCCGGCCGGCCCGGTGCACAACCAGATCCCCCGCCCGGACCCGAAGAAGGACAACTCGACGTACTGGGTCCCGGACTTCGACCAGCAGCACTACCGGGACCTGTTCTTCGGCGACGGGGCTCCCTCCTTCAAGGACTTCTACCGGCAGCAGTCACAGGGCCGCTTCGACGTGACCGGTTCGGTGACCGAGTGGGTCAAGCTTCCGCACAGCGAGGCCTACTACAACCAGGTCGACGACGAAAAGCTGGACAAGCTCGTCGCCGACGGCATGAACGGATGGATCGCCAACCGCAAGGCCGCCCAGTGGTCCGACGCCCAGATCAAAGCCGAACTGGCCACGTTCGACACGTGGGACCGCGCCTCCCGCCAGGACAAGCCGGACGGCCAGATCGACCACCTGACGATCATCCACGCTGGGATCGGAGCCGATGCGACCGGAGTCAAACGCAATCAGAAGGACGACCCCCGGCTCCGCAACAACATCTGGTCGCACAGCCGGGATACGGCGGTTCCGGTGGACGTCGGCGGCACCGGGATCAGCGTATCCCACTACACCATCGAGCCGGAGAACGCCGGGGTCGGCGTCATCGCGCACGAATTCGGCCACGACCTCGGCCTGCCCGACCTCTACGACACCGTCGGTGAGACCCACAACACCGCGGGCTTCTGGTCCATCATGGACAAGGGGTCGTGGCTGTCGGATTCGGACACCGCCATCGGCACGGCGCCGTCCGGATTCGGGCCGTGGGAGAAGCTCATGCTCGGCTGGGTGGACTACACGGCCGTCCGCTACGGGGAGGGAGGCGATGTCGCCCTGGACGCATCCGACGCGAAGCAGAGCGACAACGCGCAGGCGCTGGTGGTCATCCTGCCCAAGGGCCCGGACGGCAAGGGCCGCTACTACCTGGCGGAGAACCGGCGTTACACCGGATACAACGCCGACCTGCGCAGAGCGTACTTCTTCAGCGATCCCGCCGGCTCCTCCGTCGTGCAGCGCTACGGCTACCAGCCGGGGATGCTGCTGTGGTACTGGAACCGGTCCTACACCGACAACAAGATGGCTGATCATCCCGGGGCCGGTCAGGTGATCCCCATCGACGCCCACCCCGACCAGATCTCGTCCGACGACGGCCGTGCGGCCCCCGTCGCCGTGCAGATGTACGACGCGGCCTTCACGCTGACCCCGACCCCCGCGCTGGATCTGCGGTGGTCGAACCGGAACGAGGACAACATCAAGTACCAGGCCAGGATCTCCGTGCCGTCGGCTCCCGCGCAACCGGCCTTCGACGATCGCCTCTGGGCAGCGAAGAAGCTGCCGGGAACCGCGGTGGCGGTGCCGGACACCGGCACGAGCGTCACGCTGGCCGGCGAAGCGCGCGACGGCGGCACGGTCACGGTCCGGCTCGCCTTCGCCAAGCCGTCAGCGCAATAACCGGAGACGGCGAACGCCCGAACCGTCCGGAGATGCCGGGCCGCGCGGCAGGGATGTCAGCGACGAGCTGCTCCCTCCGCGCGGCCCGGCTGTCCGGTCTCGTCAGGCGGGCAGACAGCACGAGCCGATCGACACGCTCCGCAAAAGAATGAACGCGATGCGGCAGGGCACCGCCCGAAGGCCAGGCGGTCATGCCCGGGAACAACGATGTCGGCGCGTGACCAGACTCGGCAGCTGTCCGATGTCCGCCCAAAGCACCGGCGGAGACAGGCGAACGCGCGCCTTAGCCCCAACGGCACCGGCCGTGCTGGCCTGCCGCGGTACGCGGTCTCAGCGGTCGGTTCTCGGAGCGATGCGCTGGCTGGCGAGTGCGCGGTCCGGTCGGTTGGGCGCTACTGGTTGCGGCTATGTCCGGATGCGGACGAGGTATCCGCCGGATACGGCGAGTCGCTGGCTTCCCCCGGGAACCACCGGACGCTCCGGCCGTCGACGGGCCAGCCGACCTTGTCGTCCACGAGGGCGGCGGCCTGACCGGGACCGGCTCAAGGGACACGAGCGCGTCCTTGGCCCGGCGCTCAACGCAGCGGGCGGATTCGCGGCGATGCGCTCCGCGGAGGGCGGCCAGCGGATCGCCGTGCGCCGGTACAAAAACTCGAACTCCTATGTGGACACTGTAATGGCATGGGCGGTCCGCTGCCGCGGCGCTGCCGCCGAACTGCCCGGCGCCGACGCGCCGATCGGCGCGTCGGCGGGGAAACCGGGCGAGAGCGTTCCGAGCGCGGGGCCGGTCTCGCGGTGCCGAACTCCGCGGCTCCGGACAGCGCGGGGACCGCGAACTCGTCAAGCAGCAGCGCATCTTTCGCCGGAGAGCTTCCCGCTGTCTCGACGAAGCCGGAGCCGACGACCCCGCCGGCCAGCACGTCCGGCACCCCGCCGACCTCGGCCAGCGCGACGCCCTCGAGGTGCGGAAACGCCGAGCCCGGACGAAGTTCCGTCGACGCCTGAAGAAAGACGTCGCGGTCTTCGGAACCACCGACGCAAGAAAGCCGCCGCCGCGAAGAGAAGTCCTCCGACGGCGGAGCCGGCGGCGAATGCGGGCCAAGCGCCGAAACGTCGGCGACCGGTTCGGCGGGTTCTCCGGCGAACGGTTCGGGGCACGAGCCGCAGCGGTCCGCTCCCGCCGCGTTCGCCGCTGCCGCGGTCGTTTCCGTTCCGCGCTCTGACTGTCCTGGACGGAGCCGGCCCGCGGGGAATCGACCCGCTGGCCTTGATTTTCGCATGACTTTTCGCGGGAACGCCCGACTGTTCGCTCGTGTTCCGGAAATGGGGAATGCGGCGGTCCGAGCCACTACGAAAGTTGTGGCCCTAGGCTGGGGTTTTCGGTTCACCTGCCTGTTCTCCGGGCGGAAATTGACTTACGTTCGCGGCTTCGTGCAGACAACCGGAGGAGAGGTACTCTCGTGTCACAACGATCCCGGACTCTCGGCAGGACCTTCGTCGCTGTCGGCGTTCTGGTAGCGGCTGCGGCCGGTACGGCCGTCCCGGCGGCGGCCGCGCCGAAGCCTTCGTCGGTGGAGAAGGACATCGCACAGCTGGAGCGGGAAGTAGACGACCTCTTCAAGGCAGAGGATTCAGCGAGCTCGCTGCGCGAGGGCAAGCCGCTGGTCGAGTCGCCGGTTGCCGGGTCCGGCCGGAAAGCCGAAGGCGACCCGGGCGTCATTCCGGGTTGCACCCCCGGGTGGGTGAATTCCGAGATCGCAAAGCTCCAAGCATCGCTCACGGATGTCGAACAGCGGGCGATGTCGGTGGTTGGCGTCCTCGCCGTGGAGTACGCGTGGCAGGTCGCGAACGACAAGAGCCCGCAGGTATTCGGCACCGACGGCCAGTACACGGCCCGTGCCGCTGCCGTGATCGACAAGCTGCGCGGGTTCTGGGACGTCGAGGGCTGGGACATTCAGCTGGTGGCGCTCAAGGGCACGGACACGGCCAGCCCGGAGAAGATGACCCAGACGTTCGCGCTCGGCTTCGCCCCGGCGCGCGCCGCGGCGGCGGGCGCGCTGGCGAGCAAGGTGGTGCACGAGGTGCCCGCTTTGCAGGGCGGGCGGAACCCGCTGCTGTCGGAGACTGCGGCCGCGCTGCCTATCTTCCCGGGCCCGCGCATCCTGCTGGGCGACGGCATGCTCGACCTGGCCGGCCGGGCCGGTTTCGGCGACGTTTCGGTGGAAGGGATCGTGGGGCACGAGTACGGGCACCACGTTGATGCCGCGCACGGCAACTCGCCGGGCGACGAGTCCAGGGAACTGGGTCCGGACGCCTACGCGGGCTATTTCCTCGCGCACGCGAAGGGCGCGGCGTGGGACGCCCGCGCGCAGCAGGAGTTCGCCTACCTGATGGCTTCCGTCGGCGACTGCAAGCACAGCCACGGCACTCCCGGCCAGCGCAAGTCCGCGGCTGCGTGGGGCGAGCGGCAAGCCCTTGCGCAAGACAACCCGAACAAGATCGTTCCGTCCGCGACGATGATCGAGAAGTTCCAGAAGGAATACCCGAAGCTGATCAAGCCGCGACCCTAGGCGCGCGTCGCCGCACGCTGACCTGGCCGTGGGCCGTCCCGTCCTCTCGGGGCGGCCCACGGCACTCAGCGCACCGAAATCCGTTCACCACGATCAGGAGTGTCCTGACCGCACCGCAACGCTGGCGTCGTCCGGCAACGACCGTCGCCGCCCTCGCCGCAGCAACGCTCGGCGCCACCATCGCCTCGGCCGGCCAGGACGAGCCGACCCCGGGCACGGACGGGGCCGGGGACAGCTGCTACCCGCAGGACGGCAACGGCGGGTACGACGTCTCCGACTACGACCTCAAGGTCTCCTACGCGCCGGACAGCCGCCAGCTCACCGGCCTGCAGACAGTAAACGCGCGGGCGACCCAGCCGCTCAGCTCGTTCAACCTCGACCTGCGCGGCCTCACCGTCGACTCGGTGAAGGTCAACGGCCTTCCCGCCCAGTTCAGCCGCACCGGCGACCACGAACTCGTGATCACGCCGCGCAACTCGCTCGTATGCGGGCTGCGCTTCAGCGCCGGGATCGCCTACCACGGCGTCCCGACGACGATGCCGGGCTCGAACGGCTGGCAGCACATCAGGCCCGGCGGAGCGTTCGCGGCCGGCCGGCCGCAGTCGGCCATGACCTGGTACCCGGCCAACGAGACTCCCCGCGACAAGGCCCGGTTCCGGTTGGCCGTCACGGTTCCGGACGAGTGAAAGGCGATCTCCGACGGCCGCGCGGCGGGCACGTTCAAGACCGCGGGGGGCACCACGCACGTGTGGTCCGAGGACACGCCGGCCGCGCCCGACCTGACCACGCTCGCGATCGACAAGTGGACCTTGAGCAAGCGCCAGCGCGCGGACGGCACCCTGATCGTCAGCGCGTTCGCGCCGGACACCACCTAGAAGGCCGACGCGAGGCTGCCGGAGGTCCTCGACTTCCTGGAGTCGAAGTTCGGGAAGTACCCGGCCAGCGCCGCGGGCGGCAGCTACCCGGACGTGCCGATCGACTATTCGCTCGAGACGGTGAGCCGCCCGGTCTATTCCGCTTCCATGGGCGACGTGAACACGATCGTGCACGAGAACGCGCACCAGTGGTACGGCGACTCGGTGGCCGTCGACACGTGGAAGGACATCTGCCTCAATGAACGGCACAGCCGCGCCGGGTCAGCCGGTGAGCGTGACCTTAGTGTTCGCCCGCGCCCGGCACCCGCGGACGCCGGTGGGGACGATCGACGTTCTGACTTTCCCAGGCCGCCGTTCGGTCGGTGTTGACCGGAGAGAAGCGAGCGTTGGTTCACGAGTCGCGGCAAGGCGAGCGGCGGGGTTCGCTCACCGCCGACCGTGAGAAATGGCGCGCCTATGCAGAGGACGAGTGGATGTCGCACCGTGACCGCAAACCGGCCGGCACCTTCAGCCGAGGCCCGGTGATGACGGCGAAAGCCCGCTGCCCGCGTTGGACGTGGCAGAGCCCGCTCATCACCAGGGTGCCGCAGGCGATTTCGTGAGGAGCACGGCGTCGTCGACACGTGAAATAGGGACCAGGCCACGAAATGTGCCGCGAGCGAGCTTCGGCTGCGTGTCCCCGCACTCCTCGTGCGCCGGTGGGCGAACGTTGCCATGCCACCGATCTAGCGGAGGCCGCCTGGTACACCGTCAGGTCTGGGCACAAACGGCGGGCAAGCGAGTCTCGCCGCCGTGCTCGCGCTGATCGGTATAGCTGCTCCCACAGGACGGTCGTACCCGGCTTCCCGATCATCTTCTGAGCTTCTTGACTACCTCGGCAAGAGAGCTCGTGCCGCCGACGTTGCCCGCGAACACGACATACGGTACGCCCGCGAACGGTCCGTCAGCCGGTTCCCACAGTGAAACGATGCCGGGCAGCAGGGTGCCCCGGGCGACGGCGTGCCGGATGCCGAGGCTCTTGGTCGCGATGTCGCTTGACGTGATGCCGCCCTTGGCGACGACGAAGGCCGGGCGGCGTGATCGGACGGCGGCGGAGACGGATTCGACAAGCGCCGTCGAGACTCGGCGTGCGACCGCGAGGCTGGCGTCGCGCCCGTTGCCGGTGACGACTGTTCGGCTCGTGCGGATCACCACGTCACTGTGCTCCATGGCCGCGGCGGCCTGGGCGGCGACCTCGGCGATGTGCTCGGCTCGTGAGCACGTGTCGAGTGCCGCAGGCGCGGAGAGCTCGACCTCGCTGATTCCGTCCAGCCGACGCAATTCCTCAAGCTGAGCAGTGGTGAGCGTGACATGCGAGCCGATCACGACGAGTCCGTGGCCGGCGGTGCGCCGTCCGGGCCAAGCCAGAGGCCGGCGGGCGTCCTGCCCGATTCGCGCCCGCACAAAAGAAGGCCCAACTCGGTACAGAAGCCTGATGCCCGCGGCCTCGGCGCGGACGATCGCCAGCGCGAGCACGCGCAAATCGTCGTCGCACATCGCGTCCACGACGGCTGGCCGCCCGTTCCGGAGCGTAGCAAGCAAGGCGGCGACATGGTCGGGACCACCGTTCCGCACGTCAGCGAGAGTTACGGCGAGAACCTCCTCCGACGGGATCCGCCCGGCGGTCTTCTCCTCGACCCAGTCTCGGAGATCCGAGCTGCGGTAACCGAAAACGGCATCCCTGGCGAATTCGGTCTCGCCCACCGGAATCATGCCCGACGGTGTGCGCATCCAGTGCGTGGAGCCGACAGTGACCCGTCCGGCCTCGATGTACGCGGGGGCCAGAACGACGCCGTCGATCGGCCCGAGCTCCTCGGCGAGTACGTCGGTCTCCAGCGGGTAGTAGCCGCGCAGGGTCGAATCGCCGCGGCTGGCCACGACGACCTCGCGCCCCATCGCGCGGGCTGCGGCGGCGAGTCCGCGAGCTGCCTCCCGGTTGCGAGCCGCGGCGTCGTGCGCGGTGAGGCTCCTGGTGTTGGTCAGGACGAAGAAGGCGTTGGTCCTCTGGCTCAACGCCCATCGCAGATCCGCGTCGGACCAGCTGGTGATCACGGGGACATCGGCGACCGTCTGCGTCCCGGTCGGGTCGTCGTCGAGAACGGCTACGCAAGGGCCGCCGTCGATTGCCCGGGCGACTTCGGCGGAACTGACCCGCCGCACAGGAGGAAGCGCCGCGTCGTCCGGCGGTGCGGTCGCCGGCGCGCGCACGCGGTCAGTCGCCACGGAAGTTGAGTTCCAGCCGGATGAGGTTCGGGTCGAAGACATATACCTGCCGGAGAGGCAGGCGGGGCCGGGAATCTACCGTGTCGTAGGGAATCCTGAGTTCGTCGAGCCTGCGGCAAAGCCCCTCGAAGTCCTGGGCTTCGAATGCGACGTGGTCGATCGGGCCGGTGCGCGCGACGCGGTTCTCGCCGACCTCGTTCACGTGCACGACCGCGTGGCCCGCTATGCACAGCCACGCGCCCTTGACCTCGAGCGCCGGCCGGTCGCCGAGTGTCATGCCGAGGACGTCCCGGTAGAACGAGACTGTGCTGCCGAGGTTGTCTGTCTCGATGTTGTAGTGGTCGAGCGAGTTCAAGAACATGGACTCACCGTAACATTGGTCGACCGGTGTGCCAATCCTTAGCCCAAGGGTTTCAGAACTGCTGTGAAGTGCCGCAACGTGTCGGCCTGCTCCACGACGCGGTAGCCGGGAATGCGGTCCTTCGCCGCGGTGACCCGTGCCGCTGCTTCCGCGACGTATTCGAGATGGTTGCTTGTGTAAACCCGGCGCGGCAGCGCGAAGCGCACGAGTTCACGGGGCGCCGGGAGATCCGGGCCGCCGTCGGGATTGCGGCGCCCGAAGACCAGCGTCCCCAGCTCCGACACACGCACTCCGCCTTCGCTGTAGAGCGCATTGGCGAATGCCGTAGCGGGCAGTTCGTGGGGAGGAATGTGCGGCAGATGCGCGGCGGCGTCCACATAGACCGCGTGACAACCGACAGGTTCGACTACCGGCACGCCGGCGGCGGCAAGCCTGGACCCGAACCACTGGGCTGCTTCCGAGCGATAGCGCAGATAGGCCGGGTCGGTCACTTCGTCGAGCCCCTGAGCGAGTGCCTCGAGGTCGCGCCCGGCGAGGCCGCCGTAGGTCGGGAAACCCTCGACGGCGATCAGCTGGTCCCGGCAGCGTGCAGCGACCTCTTGGCTGTTCAGCGCGATCAGCCCGCCGATATTCGCCAGCCCGTCTTTTTTCAGGCTCGCCCAGCATCCGTCGGCCAGGGTGAACATCTCACGCGCGACACGGCGTGGCGCGACGCCGGCGTGCTCTGGATCCCGCACGGTGACTAAGTAGGCGTTCTCGGCGAATCGGGACGCATCGAGCAGGAGCGGCACACCGTGGCGATCGCAAAGGGCGCGCGCGCCGGCGACATTGTCGATCGAAACGGGTTGTCCGCCGGCCGCGTTGTTCGTGATTGTCAATACCACGCAGCGCACTCGCGCACCGTCCGCGGAGCAGAGCAACCGCTCGACCTTGTCGAGATCGATGTTGCCGCCGAAGCCGGAGGCAGGCGACTGGCTTTCCGGAAAATCGGCAGCGGTCGCGCCGGCGGCCTCGACGCTGGCGCGGGTGGTGTCGAAGTGGGTGTTGCCGACCGAAATGTCGCCGGCTCCGAGCATCGCACCGAGCAGAATGCGCTCCGCGGCGCGGCCCTGGTGCACGGGGATCACTTCGCGGTAGCCAGTGAGGTCGCGCACGACCGTCTCGAATCTCTCGAAAGACCTGGCGCCGGCGTAAGATTCGTCCCCGCTCAGCAACGCCGCCCACTGCTGGGCCGACATCGCGCTGGTTCCGGAATCGGTCAGCAGGTCGACGGAGATCGCCGAGGCAGGCACCCGGAAGAGGTTGTGCCCCGCCGCGGCGAGCGCGCGCACACGTTCTTCTCTGCTGGGGAAGGGGATCGGCTCGATCGTTTTGATGCGAAAAGGTTCCATGAAAGCGGGCACCGTTCGACCGTAACGACGACCCCGGCAGGCAAACGATCCGATTCGCGCCGGCGGAGGTCCGGATCGCGACTGATGGCTTAGGTTCTCCATCCATTCTGCCCTGGCGCGAACGGCCGGACGCGGACATGCTGCGACGACCGGGTTTCGATGGCGAAGGGCGGGCGGTCAGCGATGGAGCAAGAGCATTGGCCGATGCCCCCGGAGGACGCGAAACGGCCGTCGTGGGTGTCCTGTCTTCGGTTGGAGCGGCTCGATCCCGAGCTGTTCGACGCGCGGATCCGGCACGTCGACGTAGGCGCGGGCCTCGCGCTTTCGTACCTGGCTTTCGGCGGTCCGGTGGAGCTGGAGCTGGGGCCGTTGCTCGAGACCTATCTCGCGGTGATCCCGCTGCGCGGAGAGGTTCGTTTGATGAGCGGGGGGACCGACGGATGCGCTAACGCGAAGCGTGCGGCGGTCATCGATCCCGCCGAGGGGCATTGGCAAGTCTGGCCTGCTGGAGCCGAGGTGCTGTTCGTGCATGTGCACATCCGCCACTCGTTCCGCAGCAGGTATTGTCCGCATGCCCGGCTTCGGCCGTTCCTCGATCTCGCCACCGCGGCGGGGCGGAACTGGCTGGATTCCCTGATGTCGCTCGTCTGCCGTGCCGACGAGCTGAAACCCGCCGAGCCGCCACCGCCCGAGGTCGTCGCCAGTGCTGACGAACTGGGCCGGGAGCTGCTGCGGCTGCAACAGGTCACTTGAGGGCGCCGCGCATGATCGCCTCGCGCTGAGGCCAATGCGACCAGAATGCGCCGGTGCAGCCGAGCTCGTTCATGCGCAGCAATAGCGGGTTGTCGGCGTAGTTGTTGTCCTCCGGCGATAACCCGGGAGAGGTCGGCAACATGACTCGCGGGCGATCCGCGGCGGGGACGCACTCCCACAGCAGCGCAAGGCTTTTCTCCCAGCGGTCGCTCGGGCCAGGCGACCCGGCATCGCCTTCGGGCAGATCCGGCGAGAAGTAGTAGACCGGCCGGAACCGGCCGTGGCCATCGAACATGAACTGGCGTTCGTAGGAGACGGTGTCGGCACACTGGTCGAGTGGCGCCAACAGGATGGGCTCGGTCGCCGTGTTCGACTGGATGCCGGGGATCGATGTGGAGCCGTTGCTCCGCGCGGCGAGGTTCCGCCCCAGCGGGGAATAGGGGAACACACGGATCCCGAGGGTGTAACCGACGACGGTGGCACCGAGATCCAAGGTGGTCCGCACACATTCGCGCACCGTCTCCTCGGTCTCGCCAGGCATGCCGAGCAGTACTTCGACCATGGTCAGCATGCCTAGTCCGTGCGCCCAACCGCATACTCGCCCGACGTCCTCGGCCCCGTAGAACCGGCGGCCTTTCCCGGTCACCTTCCAGCCGTCGAGCACCTCGTCGCGCACATGATCGGGGGCGACGTTGATACCGGCACAGCCCGCCTCGGCGAGCAGTTCCGCGTATTCGCGGTCGAAGGGCGCCGGCTGGACATAGATCCACAGCCGCAGCTCGTGCAACGGAGACCGGGCCGAGGCCTGCTTGCGCCGTATTATTTCGCGCAGCACCTTCTTGCTGTGCGAGATGTTGAGGTTGAATTCGCTGTCCGTTGTGTGCAGGTCGTGCACTCCCTGCTCGACCAGCGATTCCATCTCGTCTGCGACCGCGGACGGAGCGCGAAGCGCGAATCTGGTCCCCTTCGCGTCGGGCTCGACGCAGTGCGTGCAGGCGAACGGGCAGCCGTTTCGAGTCAGGATGTTGCCGAGGCCGCCGCGACGGTAGTACTCGAGATTGTCCACCTTGTGCGGCACGCCGGACCGCCGGGTGTACGGCGTGACGACATTGACCATCCGTGCCCGGCCGCGGTGGATCTGGGGATCGCCGGCCGGCGTTTCGGTCACGTGCCCGACGTGGTCGTTGACGATGAGCCCGGGCACCGCGGTGGTGCTCCGGCCGTTGGCCAGCGCCTCGGCCAGCAGCACGACAGTGAGTTCTCCCGGTCCTTTCACGCCGAAATCAATGCCGAAATAGTCGACGAGAGCGAATGGCATCGAGGAGAAACCAACACCGCCGCCGACGACCGGCGCGCTGGTGACCTCGCGGATCGTTTCGATGATCTCCCGGTGCGAATCGAGAAAGACGCGCTGCTCCTGCGGGTAGATCGTGTCGGTGTTTCGCACCGTGACACCGACCAGAAACGGTGAACGTTCGGCGAAGTACCGGTGAACCGCTGCTCGCCAATGATCGCGGACCAATGTCAGATCGAGAACTTCCGCCTCGAAACCCGCGGCCTCCAGAGAAGTCGACAGGATGTCGAGGGCATACGGCGTGATCGGCGGGTGCACCAGATTCGGATTGACCAGAGTGACCAGGTTCTTGTCCGTCATCGTTCCCTCCCGAGTACGCCGCTCATCTCATCGCACTCGGTCCGTGAAGTGCTGCCGGCTTGCGTGAACCGGACGAAACGAGGCGCCAACCGGACAGCCCGCCGCCCTCCGCCGATCGGTCCGACGAGCTGGTGAACCACTCTGGCGATTCGACCGGGTGACACCTTCTCGGTTGGTGTCATCATTTGCTTACAGAGGGGTGCTCCCGTATCGTTCGAGATGAGCTTGACCAGCGTGAATGCCGGTGCCCGCAGGACGCCCTCGGCGCGAGCGAACGGCCTGCCGGAAGCCTGCTCGGGCCGGAGGTTGACCCGCATGGTGGTACGGCACCGCTGCCGAGGTGGCCAGAATCAAGACGCAGTTTGCAATTTGCAGGCCCAGTCGTCCGGGTTCGGGACGCTGAAGGAAACGTTGCTTCTGGGGGAGAGAGCGATGACGGAGCCCTTCACGTTGCTGAGGCGGCACGAAGTGTTTCGTTCGGGCGACCTGGATCAGGTCCGCGAGCAAGTGGCTCGTCTCTTCTGTCCGCACGAGCTCGTGTTGTACGGCCGAGGCGCCCGCCTGAATGCGTTCGTGCGGTCGAAACGGCTGCGTAATGTGGCGGTCAATGTGATCGCCTACGGAGGCGAGGTGCTGATCGACCCCGGCAGGCTCGACGACTTCTTCGTAGTCATGATGCCGTTGTCGGGAAAGGCGCATATTCGCTCGGGCACCGAAGAAATCGACTCTTACCCGGGCCTGGCGACGATTCCGCATCCGGATCGGCCGTTGCGCATGCGCTGGACGGCTGATTGCGCGCAGCTGATCATCAGGATCGATCGCGTCGCGCTCGAGGCACGCCTGCGCGACGGACTCGGCTATCCGCTCAACGACGGCTCTCTGTCCTTCCGGCTCGGCATGGACCTGACAGCCGGGCTGACGGCGAGCTGGCGGCGGATGTCCTTGATGTTCGCGCGCGAGCTCGATCACGAGGAGAACCTTGTCGACCGAGCCGACCTGGTCGGGTCGTGGGAGGACGCGTTGATGGCGAGTCTCCTGCAGGCGCAACAGCACAATTACAGCCCGGCGATGTGCACCAAGGCGCTTCCAGCGGCGAGGCCCGAGGTGAATTCCGCCATTCGCCTGATCAAGGACAGTCCGGAAGAAGATTGGTCGGTCACCCGGCTGGCCCGGGTGCTGGACATTGGCCCGCGAAAGCTCCAGCAGGGGCTGCAAGAGATCGGTACGACGTTTACGCAAGAGCTGCGCATGGCGCGGCTGCAGCGGGTGCACGACGCGCTGCACGCGGCCGCGCCTGGAACTACCACGGTGTCGAAGGTGTTCGCGCAGAACGGGATCAAGCATCACGGTCACGGTGCGGGGCAATACCGGGACCTGTTCGGCGAGCGGCCTTCCGACACGCTGCGTCGCTGAATGCGCAATCTGGATTGCTCTGTGCGCGCAATGGCCAGGCAGCCGCAAACGTAGGCACTACTCTGAGTAGTTCTCCGACCAGTCCGTGGCGGACTGCTCCTCGGAGAACGAGGGGAGACCAGGATGTCTGGACCGGGGAACGCGCCGGCCAGGGACGTGGCGCGCTGGCTGATCGCCTATCTCCAAAGGGGCGAGCTTCGCCCGGGGGACCGGCTGCCGCCGGAGCGTAAGCTGGCCGAGATGTTCGGCGTCCGCCGAGCGAAGCTGCGAGAGGCGATCAATCCCCTCGAGGTGCTGGGACTGCTGGACCGGAGAGTGGGCGACGGCACGTACTTCGCGAGCACGAGTTCGGAATTGCTGCCTGAAACCGTGCAGTGGGGATTGATGCTGGACGCTCACAACGCCGGGCAGATGCTCGAGGCATGCTGTCACCTCGCGGTCGACGTCGCCGGACTCGCGGCGGCGCGGCGGTCGGCGGAAGAATTGGCGCGCTTGCACGGATTTCACGCCGCGATGACCGAGGCGGCGGAGGACCCTGACCGGTTCGCCCGAGCCAGCTCCGCATTCCACCAGCAGATCGCGAAAGCGGGTGGAAACGAAGTGCTAGCGGGCGTGCTTTCCAGCATCCAGTCGCTGCTGCGTGCACGGATCGCCCGGGTGGAGGACGCCCGCGAGTCGATGGGAGAGTACGGCTTGCTGGTGAAAGCCATCGACGCGTCCGACATCGCATCAGCGCGCGCGGCGATGGCAGCGCATGTCGAGCGGGTCGCTGCGAGAATCCGTGCGGAAGAAGCAGGCGACTGACGTGCGCGGACGGGAGATCGCCGGGTTGGACCACACCGGGATAGTCGTCCCCGACCTCGAAGCCGCGATCGAGTTCTACGTCACCGCGTTCGGCGCGGAGTTGGTCGGCCGGGAAGCCGACACCGACGTCGCCTCCGACGCGATCGGACTCCCGGGGGAAAGAGTGCGGCTGCGCGGCGCGTTGCTCAGGTGCGGCACCGGGCTTCTGGAACTTCACGAGTTCCTTGTTCCGCAAGGTCGCGAGTCGCGTCGGCCGTGCGATACCGGAATCGGCCACATCGCTTTCGCCGTCCCTGACATTGACGCGGCGTATGACCGCCTGCGCGCGGAGGGGGTCGCCTTCATGACCGCCCCGCAGACGATTGAGTCCGGCCTGTATGCGGGCCGGCGGTGGGTTTACGGCAAGGACCCGTGGGGCGTGATTGTCGAACTTTGCCAGCATCCGTCCGGATGAGAGGGTGGAGTCAAGCTGAGGTCAGGGCCGTCGAAATTTCGACGTAGCGTCAACAAAGTTGCCTGCCGAGCGGATCTCGACTAAGCGCTGGTATGGCACCGTTTCTGTTCAGGCGATCGGGGAACAGTCTGCACGCGGCAGTCCTACCTGCGCGAAATGGACCGGAGCGATCGGGTAGGTGACGAACATCGTGAGTCGTGGCCGCTAGGTTTGAGCTACAACGGGCCTAGCCCCGCGGTGAGTTCTGTTCAATCGCTTGGACTCCATGCGGGAGAGCGCGTTCGGCACGGAGGCAGTCGGTGTGTTGCGGCGAGCGTACACAGTGTACTAACCTGCCACTGGCCGACCGGTCGACCAATATTTCCCTCGGGTGGCAGCCCGGTGTCGCCGCAGCGTTCGGTGTGGCGTCGAGGAGCACTGAGCAGATGAGAGTGGAGCCATGGTGAAAAGCGATCTTCTCGCGATCGAAGGCGGCGAGCCGGTGGTGCCTGCCGGTGCGCATCGGCGGTGGCCGGACATCGTCCCAGCTGATCATGAGGCCGTTCGGCGAGTGCTCGACAGCGGCGAGCTCTGGGGTGCGCACGGCACCGAAGTGACCGCGTTGCAAGACGAGTACGCGCGCTACTCGGGCGCGCAGTACGTTCTCGCGGTCAACAGCGGCACCGCCGCCCTGCATTGCGCTCTGGTGGCGGCCGGGGTGAACGCCGGAGACGAAGTAATCGTGCCTGCGTTCAGTTTCGTCGCGACGCCGATGTCGGTGCTTCATGCGGGCGCGCGCCCGGTGTTTTGCGATATCGATCCGTCGACGTTCAACATCGACCCGCGGGAGGCCGAAAAGCTGGTCACCGAGCGGACTTCCGCCATCATGCCGGTGCACATGAACGGGCTTCCAGCGGACATGAAGGCCTTGCGGGATATTGCTCAGCGCCACGGGCTTGCGATCATCGAGGACGCTGCCCAGGCGCATGGATCGACATACCTCGGCGAGCCGGTCGGCACGATGGGAGTTGCCGGAGCTTTCAGCCTCAACGGCGCGAAGAACTTGAGCGCGGGCGAGGGAGGGCTGTTCGTGACCAATGACGAGGGCGTGTTCACCGCCGCGCGCAGACTGGCGATTTTCGGCGAGGATACGCCGCGGCCGAAGGCCGGCGAGGTGCGCGCGTTCTGGTCGCGCGGGATCGGGTGGAACTACCGGATTCACGAGATCACTGCCGCGCTGGCGCGGTCTCAGCTCAAGCGCCTGGACGCGTACAACGCCCAGGCCCGGGCGAACGCCGCCGTACTGACCAAAGGTCTGGCGGGAATCCGGGGGATTATCCCGCCGCAGGTTCCCGACGGTCTGGAAAGCTCGTTCTTCCGCTACCGAGTCTGCTTCCGGCCCAGCGAGTTCGGCTGGGAGGGAAGCGACACGGAGTTTCGCGACAGGTTCCTGTTCGCTCTGCGCGCCGAGGGGGTGGCGGTCTCGACCTGGCAGCTCCATCCGCTCCCCGCGCAACCTGTCTTCAGGCGGGACCGGTACCAGGCCTGGCGGCCAGAGGTGGATCAGCTGCCGCTGAAGCCGTGGGACCCGGGGCAGTACCCGGAGACAACGCGCATCCTCGAGCAGTCGTTTGTGCTGGGTCCGGATCAGGAGCCCTTGCAGGTGCAGTCCGAGGATGTGATGGCTCGGTATGTCGAAGCTTTCGAGAAGATCGTCCACCGCATGGGATCAGTGCTTTCCGCGGAGTATCAACCAGTACGGGTGACTCCTCCGATTCCGCAGGAAGAACTGTAAGCAAGGTTCGTGCGCTACTGGTCACCCGGTGTGCTTGCGGACAAGGTGGTGAGCACGTTCCGGGTGATCGTTTGGACCTCTCTCGACGGGCTGAGAATCCGCTGCGGTGTCGCTTTGTCGGTGTAATCGACGATCGAGGTCAGCGCGTGGACCCAGTCCGTCGAGGGCGCGGTGAACACGGTTCCCCGTCCCGAGGTGAAGGTGACGATCGGGACTACGCCTCCGGCTGCGGCCTTGTTGGGGTTGCTGGCCGATCGTCTGGGGGGCGACGTCGAGTAGTCGAATTCTGCCCAGTCCCTGCAATCCGCGTAGGCGAGAATACGCAGATCGGCGGGCACTCCGTTGCGGCGTGAAGGAACCGGAACTCCGTCGTGCCAATCAACGTCGAGCCCGTCGCATTCGAACCCAACGACCTTCTGCTCCGTCCCGAACTCGTCGCCTCGGGCCAATCCGGTGCCGGCGAATGCCCAATGTCCAGGTTCGGTCACCCGGAATCCTCGCGCGGGGCGGGCAGGACCGCCGAAGTTCTCCCACCACCATGCCGCTCCGCATGGGGGATTGGCTGATCCGTCCGGAGGTTCTCCGCTGAGATCCCGCATTGACACACCGGTCAGCGAGACGGTGTCCCGGCCGAGGGGTGCCGACCAGTATTCGACGGTGACGTCTGAATTGTCGTGGTCCGGGTACGCAGCGGGATCGCGGTACAACGGGTCCAGCGGCTCGCCATCGCCCCGGCCGGGATTGACGTCCGGCCCGCGTTTGTAGCAGCTGAGGCTCGTCAGGTCTGTCGAGTAGCGGATTTGCCAGAAGCACAGGTTCCCGCCGAGGAAGGCGGCGTTTCCTCCGCCGCGGACGAAAGCTTCTACGGCGTCGCGCTGGGGCTTAGACCAGTACTCGTCGTGTCCTGCGCTGAGCAGGAGCCGGTACTTGCCGAGGCCGACGGTGCCGGCGTGGAGGTCGGCGCCTGCGCAGAAGTCGACCTCGATGCCTTCATCGTGCAGCCACTGCAGGAGGGCGAGGTTGTACATGAACGCCGTCGGCGGAAATGCGGGAATATTGCTGCGCGAAGCGAGTCCTATGCCGGGCCGGTGGAACGAAACGGTGTGCGCGCGAAGTTCCTTGACGCTGTGCCCGGTGTCGTCGCCTACGTATCCGATGTACAGATTCCTGTTCTGCCAAATGTGGTATGCGTTCCAGGTTGCGACGTTGACCTGCCAGAGGATCGGCCGGGGGCTGGCCTCAGGGGAAGGCCGGAGAACGAACAGCGCATCCTGTCCGCATTGCGGACTGATTTTCATGGTCGGTTCCGCGCGTTCGGTCAGCTGGGCAAGGTAGAGGCCGCTCGGCCACGACGCCGGGATTTCGCGTACGAGCGCGTGCGCGGGCCACTGGCAGCCGGACACGTCCGCGTCCCCCGGGCCCATCCGCTCGGCAGTGCGCGAGGAGTATCTGGCCGGGCTCGGGCACGGTGCCCGCATCACGAACTCAAGCTCCGGCTCGAAACGGCTTTCCCGCGTTCCGACGATGCGATAGATGTCGACCGACAGGGGCGCGGAAGTCCGCGTTGCCGCGTGCGCGAGCAGCGGTTCGCCCGGCATCGCGCTGATTGCGTCAAGGTAGAGCGCGTGGTTCACCAGATCAGTCCCCACGATTCGCGTTGACCTGCTCGTAGCTGCGGTTGACCAGTTCGAGTATGTTGCCGAACGGGTCCTCGCAGTAGCAGACAACACATCCCGGCGCCACTTCGTGGAATCCGCTTCGCCGCCGGCCGCCCGATTCCTCGATGCGCCGTGCGGCGTCCTCGATGTCCGGGCAGGTGAACGCGATGTGGAAGATCCCCGTTCGCCAGTAGTCGAAATTCTCTGCTCGCCGCTCGGCGGCGGGGTCTTCGAATTCGAACAGTTCGATCCCCGTCCCGTTCGCGGTGGCCAGGTGCGCGATGCGCGCACGCTTCCAGCGGGGGCCGAAGATGTCCGCGGGCGGTTCGTTGCCCGGAGCCGCGACGTCCAGCGTCAACGGACCCCGGATCAAGCGGAGGCCAAAAACCCCGCTGTACCACTCGACGGCCTTGTCCAGGTCGGTGACCGACAGACCGGCATGGTTGAACGCGTGCGTCATCGCGAACTCCTCCTCGACCGTGTTCTGCGAGTGAGCACAGACAGTAAGCGTGATCACTGAGCGCGTCAATGGTTGACCGGTCGGCCGAAGTGCGGCAGTCTGGCAACTAGATACGACGGCAGTGGTGGGGGACCGGGGTGTCCTGTCGTCGCGCTGACGCTCGAAAGGAGCGACTCGTGGGCACTGCTGAGCCCGAAAGACGGCGGACTGGGCCGAAATTGGGAATCGCGAGGCGGCTGCGAGAAGGCCGCGTGCTGGCCGGCGTCGTGCTGAAGATGCCCGCGCCCGCGCTCGCCGAGCTGGCCGGGCACGTCGGTCTGGACCTGATCGTCCTGGACACCGAGCACGGCCCGAACGGAGCGGATCTGCTTGAGCACCACATCCGCGCCGCGGATTCCGCGGACATACCCGTCCTGGTGCGCGTGAAGTCGAACGACCGCACGGAGATCCTGGCGGCACTCGACGCCGGCGCCGCCGGCGTCATCGTGCCGCACGTCAACAATGCCCAGGAGGCTGCTGCGGCAGTGCGGGCCGCGCACTACCCGCCTCTCGGCGATCGCGGTTTCGCGATGTCGACTCGCGCGGGCCGCTACGGCACGAACCGTCCGGAGCGGCACATCGGCGACGCGACTGAGCGCACGATCGTCGTCGTCCAGGTCGAGGACGTTGCCGCGATCCCGCATGTCTCGGAAATCGCCGCGACGACCAGGCTCGATGCGGTGTGGGTGGGTCCGAGCGATCTTTCGATGTCGCTCGGGCGTCCTTTGCAGTACTCGCATCCGGAGGTGGTCGCCGCGATCGACGAGATCGAGGCGCAGATCAAATCTGCGCACAACGCGCGTCTGTGCGTGATCGTACGGAAAGAATCAGACGCCCGACGGTGGCGGCGGCGCGGCGCGGGAATTGTGCTCTTCGGCGCGATGGAGGCGATCGCCGACCGGTTCGCTGAATTTGCGTCCGACGCGATCGCGGACGAGCTCCGCGGCGGACCCCTCGCGGACGGACACGTCCCAGCAGCCCGGACATTGCCTGATTTCACGTGACCGCAAGGAGAGACGATGACTGAATTTTCCAGCCGGACCGCTGAAGGCGACGTCGTGTATCACGGCCTGGGCAACAAGAAGATCCTCGAACGGCTTGCGCTCGACCGTCGCGTCGCGCTGGTGACCGGGGCCGGGCAGGGGATCGGCCGCGCGTTTGCCCACGCCCTCGCCGAGGCCGGAGCAGCGGTAGCGGTCGTGGACGTCGACCCTGCCCGGTCGAAGACGGTCGCGGACGAGCTGGCGACCAAGGGTGCTCGATCCGCTGCCCTGGTCGTCGATGTCACCGACCCGGCTCAGGTACGCGAAATGGTCGAGCAAGTGCAGGCATCGCTGGGCGGGTTGCATATCGCAGTCAACAACGCCGGCGTCAATCGCAACTCGGCGGCGGAAGAAACGCCGATGGACGAATGGGACGAAGTCTTCGCGCTGAACACCCGCGCGGTTTTCGCCTGTTGTCAGGCTGTGGCGAAGGTAATGCTGGGGCAGGGGTACGGCAAGATCATCAATACGGCATCGATGGCTTCGATGATCGTTCCGCACCCGCAGAAGCAGGCGGCGTACAACTCGTCAAAGGCTGCCGTAGTGCAGCTGACCCGGACGCTGGCCGCCGAATGGGCGGACCGGGGAGTGCGGGTGAATTGCATTTCTCCCGGGATCATTCGCACCGCTTTGATCGAGACGAATCCCGCGCTCGCGCCCCTGGTGGAAAGGTGGGTCGCGGACATCCCGATGGGGCGCCTCGGAGAGGTCACGGACTTGCAGGCCGCCGTCGTGTACCTCGCCAGCGAAGCCTCGGATTACCTGACGGGGCACAACCTCGCTGTCGAAGGCGGGCAAACCTTGTGGTGATCGCACGGGAGGCAGTGCCGCCCGGTGGTTCACATTAACCCGGTCCGTTGAGGAGAGAGAACGCGGCGCCAGCGGATCCTGGCCGCAAGCAGGACGGGATCCGCTGGCACCGCGGCTACTCGACGTTCGCCTGCCGCAAGTCTCCGGACGGTGCCTGCGGTGCCGGCGTCTCAGTTGGCGACAGAGCCGGTCAGCGAAGGCAGGCCGGCACGCAGCCGTCGAATCGCGCGGTCCATATGCGCCCGCATGGCGTCACGCGCGGCCGCGGGGTCTCCCGCGTCGATGGCCTTGAGGATCGGCTCGTGCATGGCGAGCGACGTTTCGGTTTCCCCCGCGGTGTGGATTACCCGCGAGGCCCAGACGTGCAGCAGCGACTGGATGTTGGTGAGGACGCCGACCAGCACGCTGTTGCCGCTCGAGCGCGCGACTTCGAGGTGGAATGCGATGTCGGCCTCGACGTAGCGGTCCAGGTCGTCGGAAGCCGCGCGCATCTGCTCGACGAGCTCGTGCAGCCGCGCCAGCTGCTCGTCGGTTCGGTGTTCCGCCGCCAGGCCGGCGAGCAGCACTTCGAGGTGCCGGCGAGCCTCGAGCATGTCGTCGCGTTCGTGCACCGTGAGCAGCAGACCCCACTGGATGACCTGCGGCAGGAGTTCGGAGCTCGATCCGCTGAGGTAGGTGCCGTCGCCGACCCGCTGCTCGACGAGTCCGAGCAGTTCCAGCGACTTGATCGCCTCCCGGATAGTCGATCGCCCGACCGCCAGCGCCTCGGCCAGCTGCCGTTCGGACGGGATCTTCTGGCCGGGTTCCACCTCG
This sequence comes from Streptomyces sp. AA4, assembly GCF_000158875.1. Classification (NCBI taxonomy): domain Bacteria; kingdom Bacillati; phylum Actinomycetota; class Actinomycetes; order Kitasatosporales; family Streptomycetaceae; genus Streptomyces; species Streptomyces sp. AA4. The sequence continues at coordinate 2,693,678 of NZ_GG657746.1, forward strand.
CCGGAGAGCAGGTAGTCGATCAGGCTTCGGGTGGTGGCGACGCCCGGCCCCTCGCGCCGCTGACGGCTCTCTGGCTTGGGCAGGGGAACTGATGCCACGGTGTCCTCACTTCATCGGTCGACCGGTTCGCCAATAGTAGAGCACGCACGACTCGGTGAGTTGGAAGGCCGACCTATGCTACGTAGAGTAGCATAGGTCGACCGGTTGACCAAAACCGATGAGGTGCTTAACCTTCGGCGTAGCGATGTCGCTTCGAGGTGCGTGCGGCGAACTGAAGACGGACCTTGCCGGACAAAGGAGTCCCGTATGGAGAAGTTGCCTCTGGAGAGTGAGGTCCTGGACTGGTTCGACACGCTGTCGAACTGGGGACGCTGGGGAGATGACGATCAGCGAGGAACGCTGAACTTGATCACTCCTGAGGTCCGGCGGCGCGCCGCGAGATTAGTGCGGGAAGGCATCCGTGTGTCCTGCAGTCGGGACATCGAGTCCAGCTGGGCCGGCCCCATGCACCGCTTCATGTCGGCAACCGGTCAGGGGCTGACCGAACATAACCGAGTCCTGCCACCGCCGATCAAATACCACGAGGGCGACGGGCACCGGGGCGCCTGGGCGGGTGAGCACATCTCCTTGCCCGTCCATTACCAGACTCACGTGGACGCGCTCTGCCACATGTTTTGGGACGGCCGGATGTACAACGGGAAGTCCGCCGCGCTGGTGACCTCGGAGCGAGGAGCCACCGTAAACGACATTACCGCGGCGCGCGACGGAGTGTTTACCCGTGGCGTTTTGCTTGACATTGCCGCAACGCGGGGTGTGAAGTGGCTCGAGCCGGGCGACGGTGTGTTTCCGGAGGATCTCGAAGCGGCAGAGGAACGTGTCGGCCTGCGAGTCAGTGAGGGTGACGCGCTCCTTCTGCGCACCGGGAACGGCCGTCGAATGCGTACAGGGGGATCGAGAGGTAGCGATGACGCCGGTCAAGCCGGCTTTCACGCGGCTTGCCTTCCGTGGCTACACGAACGAGGAATAGCAGTAACGGCGACTGATACCGCCCACGATGTGCTGCCGTCCGGCTATGACGTGATTCCCCTGCCTCTGCACTACATTGGTATTGCGGCAATGGGGCTGTGCACGATAGACAACGCTGACTTCGAGGAGGTGGCCTCCATCTGTGTGGAACTGGATCGTTGGGACTTCCTGTTTACTTTTGATCCTCTGCGGATCGTCGGAGGTACCGGTAGCCCTGTCAATGTGGTCGCTACTTTTTGAAGCTGCGAGTCACCGTACCGATAAGGGGAACCATGATCAAGCTAAGTAACACCTGGCATATTCCTGATGGCGAACTTCCGGACGCGATCGATCGCTACTACCTCGACGTTTACGTGCCCGGTATCCGGCGACTTCCCAGACTGCGCCGGCATGTCGTATTAAAGGCAATTCCAGTCGATGATCTCCTCCCGGGCCTTCTGGGTATTCATTCGGATAAGCCACGGGTGTGGCGAGGGGAGGACCTATGGTTCGACAGTTATGCAGATCTAGATGATGCGATGGCTTCGGATGAGTGGAAGTCGATTTTGGCGGGCGGGTTCCTGTTGTCAATCTCCGGATTGCAGACCGACGTATTTGATATCGTTGAAGAATATCGGGCAGAGGAGAAGTTGTCGCGAACGAATAGCGAAACATTTAACTATGTTGTCGATCGTGGAACATGGCATATTCCGGATGGTCGGGAAATATCCAATATAGATCGTTACTACTTTGATATCCATGTCCCCAATGTTCGACGGTTGCCGAGTCTTCACCGGCATGTCGTCCTCAAATCTGCGGCATGGCCGGTCGGGAGAAACCCGCGGACCTGGCGTGGTGCCGACTGCTGGAAAGACCTCGGAAAGCTTGACGAAGATGCTATTTGCGATACTGAGGACGATTTTTCCATGCTGATAGCAGGTTTGGAGTTCGACCGGTTTTCTGTGGAAAGCGAGTGGGTAGCCGATTCGGTGACTGAGTGACGCAGTAGAGGAGCACGTCAATGGCGTCGGTAGGCAGGCGAGTTGTTCTGGCTGGAGCATGCTCTTCCGTGATCCTGGCTGTGGCGGGGTGCGGGCGAAAGGAAGGTTCGGGGCAACGCGATTCCGAGGAATTGAGAATAGGGCTTCCTGATGCGGGCAGCACGCTTAATCCAGGTAAGGCGCAACACAGTCCAGGAAACGTGCTGCGTGTTCTTGCTTACGACTCGCTGATTCGCAGAAATCCGAACGGCTCGTTTGCGCCCGGCTTGGCGTCGTCGTGGCGTTTTCTCGGATCCGGAAACCGGCAGTTCGAGCTGACTCTTCGGCAGGGTGTCAAGTTTGCCAACGGTGAGGTGGTGGATGCTCGATCAGTAAAAGCTTCGCTGGAATATTTCTTAAAGAACAGTCCACTGGCAAGTAATATCGGAAAAATTGACAAAGTTGAGGCCACCTCCGGCGAGACTGTGCTTCTGTATTTGGCCGAGGGAAATCCGATATTGCCATTCCTCTTGTCCGACCAGGTGCCAGCGGGATCTGTGATATCGCCTCAGGGGTTGGCGACGCCATCTGCCCTCGACACGGTACCGGCGGGAGCTGGGCCTTATGTTCTCGACCCAGCTGGCACGGTTGCCAACGATCATTATTCGTTTGTTCCAAATAGGAACTATTACGACCAATCTGCCATCAAATACGGTAAGGTAACGGTCCGAATCATCCCCGATGATACTGCGATGCTGCAGGCGGCCATGACTGGCCAGCTTGACGTGGCGTATGGAAGCCTAGGCACCGCTGATGCTGCCGAGAAAGCTGGTCTGGGCCTCGTTCGGGCACCCAATTCGATCAACGCGATGTTCATTGAAGATCTTGCTGGGCGGCTTGCGCCGCAATTGAAGGATGTACGCGTTCGGCAGGCGATAAATTACTCGATCGACCGTGAGACTATCACTCGGGCTCTCGTCCGAAAGTACGGCCGGCCGACGTCAGCGCTGGTCACCATCGATGGGTGGGCTGAAAAATATCGAAATTACTATTCATTTGACCCGGAGAAGGCCCGCGCGCTTCTTGCTGAAGCAGGGTATTCTAATGGATTTACCCTGAAAGTCGTAACTTCCGTTGCTCAAGGTGTGAACGGTGAACAAGGTGCACAGGCAATCGCCAGAGATTTGGGTAAAGTTGGGATAAAACTTGATGTCAAGGCGGCAACCACTGATTCAGAGTTTGTTCAGGAGGCATTTAGCGGCACGACGCCTGTTCTTCATTCTGAGTGGTCGGTGACCTTGATGCCGATTTCTTATACCACGTTGATATCGCCGGATGCTCCGATGAACACGTTCCATGTCAAGGATGGCGAACTCGAAAGCCTGGCCGCACAGGCGAACGTCGCCGCCGATCCGACGCCCTACTGGCAGAAGATGACAGAACGTATCACCGAGCAAGCTATGGTGATTCCGATTTTCACCAGTGAGACTATTCTGTACACGTCATCAGCGGTCAAGAATGTCGAGTATAGCGTCAACATGTTGCACCCTAACCCGATCAAATGGACACCGCAGTGAACGTCGCGAGGGGTGCCGCACCTGCAACGCCGGGGGCTGTGGGCCGACGGACCGGGCCGTCCCTGCGGCGTCGTATGGAGACAATGCTGTGCGCGCCTGCCGTGCGACTGGTCGTGCGCCGAATGCTGCTGGCTGTCGTGCTGCTTTTCGTGGTAACTGCTTTGACTTTCGTGCTCGTCTCACTGACGCCGGGTGACGCCGCACGGCAAATCCTTGGGTTGAACGCATCGCCCAGCGACTACGTCCGGTTCCGTCACCAGCTTGGCCTCGACCGGCCTATCTACGAGCAGTATTGGAACTGGTTCCGGCATGCCGTTACGGGCGACCTCGGGACGTCCTTGTATGGCCCGGACGTCACGACCTCGATTGCGAGCAGGCTTCCGGTCACTTTATGGCTCGTTTTCGGCGCGTTACTGGTCATGCTCGTTGCAGGGGTGAGCATTGGAGTGTTTAGCGCGGTCCGCGGTGGTCTGCTGGGGCGGGCTGTCGACGCTTTCGCTCTGGCGGGATTTGCGATCCCTTCGTTCTGGTTGGGTGTGATGCTGATTATGTTCTTTGCGGTACAGTTGAGGTGGTTCCCGGCGACTGGCTACGTGCAGTTGGAGCAGTCGCCTCGCGATTGGCTTCTGTCCCTCGCTCTGCCTGTGACTGCGTTGTCAATGGGCGGAGTTGCGGCGGTAGCGAAACAGACCCGCGAAGCGATGCTTGACGCGTTGGGCAGCGAGTGTATCCGGATGGCTTGGGCGAACGGGATCTCGCCGTCGTCGATCTTCTTTCGGCATGCCTTGAAGACTGCCTCCATTCGGGTTGTCACCGTCCTGGGCGTGCAAGTTATTGGACTACTCGGTGACGCGGTCGTGATCGAATCTGTTTTTGCATTACCTGGCGTCGGGTCGCTCGCAGTCACCTCTTCGATCCGGCACGACCTGCCTATGGTTCAGGGCGTCGTCGTTTACTACACAATCATCGTTGTGTTGATCAATTTGATCATCGACCTCGCGTACACGTGGTTAAACCCAAAGGTGCGTGTCCGTTGAACTTTACTGGATTTAGATTAAAAAGAGCCTACGGTCGTACAATTACGCCGACTGTCCCCGTCGGCAGCGTCAGGTCACCGAACCTTCTGCATCGTCCTCTAGCGGTTGCGTGTTTGAGCTACTTAGCGTTGCTAGCAGGCGTCGCGGTAGTGGCACCCTTGTTGTTTCCACACGTCGCTGATGAGCACGCTGGTGACTTGCTGGCTGCACTTCAACTTCCTAGCGGCAACCATTGGCTTGGTACAGACTCATTAGGCAGGGACGTCTTGGAGCGCCTGCTGGTCGGTACGCGCGTCACGATTGTGGGAGTGGTCGAGGCACTGGTCGTCGTGCTCGCACTTGGCGTGCCGTTCGGGCTCATGGCGGGGTACTTCGGCGGTTGGCTAGATCGGATCGTCAGCTGGTTGGCAGACATGACCTTCTCGATGCCTGGGATCGTGGTCGTCCTCGTTGTGTTGTCTGTGTTCCCGCAGAGCATGGCTGCAGGAATGATCACCCTAGGGGTGTTTGCGGCGCCGGGATTGATGCGGGTCGTGCGTTCCGCCACTTTGCCGGTTCGTGAGGAGCTGTACATCGCTGCCGCTCAGGTGTCCGGGTTATCCCGGTCGTACATCATCACCAGGCATGTACTTCCCCGGATCTCCGGTGTCGTGATCGTCCAAGCATCTCTGTTGGCCGGGGTTGCCTTGTTGGTGCAAAGTGGCCTGGGGTTCCTGGATTTGGTGGTGCCGGCACCAGCGCCTAGCTGGGGGGGAATGATCGCGGACGGGGCAAAGGCCATCGTGCTGCAACCGTGGCTGATATGGCCGCCTGGCATCATGGTGGCCTTTACTATTCTGGCGCTTGGTGTGCTCGGCGACGTGGTTCTGGAAGCGACGACAGAAAGCTGGTCACCTTCTGCTCGCCTCGGAAGACATTCACGCCCGAAAGCACGGCAGTCCGGGGAGCGGCGAGCGTCGTGCGAGCGCAGGTCCCTGCCAGTCGAGGAGGCGCTGCTCGCGGTTGAAGGCCTTTGCGTCAGGTTTGGGCCGAGTGCAGTACTCGAAGACGTGAGCGTGAAGATCGAGCGAGGCGAGGCGCTGGGCATCGTCGGCGAGTCCGGGTGCGGAAAGACGACAGTGGCGATGACTGTCATGGGTCTGCTCCCCAGCGCCGGACAGATAGAAGCTGGACGGATTTGGTTTGACGGCCGGGATCTGGCGGAACTCAGTGAGCGAGAGTTGCGTCGGGTGCGGGGACGGCAGATCGGCCTGGTATCGCAAGATCCCATGGTCAGCCTGACCCCTGGATTTCAGGTCGGGTGGCAGTTGGCTGAGGCTGTCCGAAAGCATCAGGGTGTGTCGCCGCAGCGGGCGCGGGAACGGGCCATTGAACTTCTGCGCGAGGTGCGTTTGCCCGACCCAGAGGCTGTTGCGAGACGCTATCCGCACGAACTCTCGGGAGGGATGGCGCAGCGGGTGGCGATCGCCCGCGCGCTGGCCGGCGAGCCCAAGCTGCTCATCGCGGACGAAGCAACGACGGCACTGGACGTGACCGTCCAGGCGGAGATCCTGGACCTGCTGCGTGAATTCCAGGTGCAGCGGGATATGGCGGTCCTCATGATCACTCATGACTGGGGAGTGGTCGCTGACCTCTGCACTCGGGCTGTGGTCATGTACGCCGGGCAGATCGTGGAGCAAGCCCCCCTCGGCCCGATGTTCCACGAACCTTTACATCCATACACACGGGCGCTCCTTGCGGCGAACCCGCATCGGGCGATCACCACGGCAGTGCTTCCGTCCATTAGAGGGGACGTGCCTCGACCGGGGCAATGGCCTGCCGGTTGCCACTTTCAAGCTCGCTGCTGCTATGCGACCGAGGCGTGCGCAGACCGGTGGATCCCGTTTGAAGGGCCAGCTCCGGACCGTCAGGCTCGGTGCATCCGCCTGAGCGAATTGCCTTGAACTGACTGGACGCTGCGAAGGGCTGGAGTGCGATGAACAACGAAACTACGCCTGCCGAGATCCCCAACCGCATACTTGACGTGCAGGGACTCACCGTACAGTTTCGCGTCGGTCGGAGCAGGCCGCCCTTGCTGGCGGTCGATAACGTAGACCTCGAGATCGCGAAGGGGGAAACCGTTGGTCTGGTTGGCGAATCAGGATCGGGGAAGACCACTATCGGTCGCGCAGTGCTCGGCCTCACCCCGGTTACCCGCGGCCGGATCCTGTTCGATGGTGTCGAAATGACACAAGCCTCCCATCGGCGCCGGAGGCAGGCGAGCCAGCAGCTGCAAGTGGTATTCCAAGATCCCTACAGTTCGTTGAACCCGACGCGAACGATCGGGCAGACACTGGCCGAAACGCTGCGCGGCCGCGCTCTGCCAGCGGCTGTTGTCACGGAACGAGTGAACTCTATGTTGGAACGAGTCGGCCTTTCTGCCGACTCGGCTGCCTGCTATCCTGCCCAGTTCTCGGGCGGGCAACGCCAGCGGATTGCCATCGCCCGTGCCCTGTTGGTCCATCCGAAACTTGTGATCTGCGACGAGCCGGTCAGCGCTCTGGACCTCTCGGTCCAGGCACAAATTCTCAATCTTTTCCGCGAGCTTCAGCAAGAGCTGGGGTTGTCATACTTGTTTGTCGCCCATGATCTCTCGGTTGTCCGCTATCTGTCACATCGGATCGTCGTTCTCTATCGTGGCCGGATCATGGAGCAGGGCGATGCTGCGACTGTGTATGACCATCCAAGTCATCCGTATACACAGTCCCTTCTCGACGCAGCGCCTGTCCCGGATCCGGACGAACAACAGCGCCGGCGCATCGCCCGACGCCGAGTCGAAGTCGGAGTCCGTACGACCGGAACGGGGGGGTGTCCGTTCGCCTTCCGATGTCCGCACGTGATCGACATCTGCCGCACAAGACGGCCTACGCTCGATGGCGTTTCCAACGGATCACTTGTTGCATGTCATCGCTCGCATGAACTTGTCGGAGGACCGCCGTTGTTCGAGCGGGCCAAGACTGCTTGGCCTTCGTCTTCCGGGTCGCGAATCGCCTGACGGATCCAGTTCGCGAATTTATGTGCACCTGGCTATGCTGAGAAGCTTGGATCTCTCTGCGTACGTGGCTAGTGCGGGGAATTGCGGTCGTCAAGTGGTCAAATATCGGTGCGCATTTGCTAATTCATGGACATAAGCATCCTCGATCTTTCGCGCGTCGCCCTCGCTGAAAATATCGCACGGAAATCGCACATCGATCGACAGTCGATCGCCAAAGGTGAAAGCTGTGAAATCTGCGTGGTTTATCGGGATAGTGTCGTTTACCGCAACCTCGGAGAGAAGGGTAAGCTCCAGTATTTCTAGGTCGGGTGGGGTCTGAAAGTGTGTAATGAGACCCGCATTGCCAACTTGCAAGGTCCTTTCCCTCGGACTGGTCTGGGCGTTTTCGGCGAGGAGTGCCGTCTCGGCACTACTATTCGTTGTCCGGCGACGAAGCTCCTGCTGCAAGGATTTCTTGACTTCTTTGGCGAGTTCGAGAGAGGTCGATTCCGGTCCGACTGCAATGTCGACCCGGTGCTTGAAATCGACGAGCGCGGTGTCGACTGGTCCGATTGGCGGCGTTACTCGATTTCGAAAGTCGACCTGAGAATAGCAAGTCATGATTTCAGCGCCGGAACTCTCGCGTGCAGCACTAAATGACTTCAGTAACGCACCGCAGATCATGCCATGCAGTGACACCTTGTGCTTGCGTGAAGCGCTGATCAAATTGGCTGTTGCCGTCGCTGGTAGCCGCGTCGTTCGATGTATTGTCATTGGGGTGTGATATTCGGGAAGTGGGCTGGCAGTCTGTGCATCTAGTTCGAGGATCATGCGATCGGTCGCATTCCATACTCCCAGCATGAAATTCGAAGGGGGCTGAGTCAGCTTCGATTTTTTGAGGAATGATATCTTGTGTCCGCTAATTATTCTGGTGTAGGCCCTCCAGAGTTCTCGAATAAGGTGCTGTGTCGACGGCCCATCGAAGACTGCATGGTTCTGCTGGAGGGCAATGTGTCCGCCAGTTTCATCCTGGACAATGATGAGCCGTGACAGTCCGTTGGGCGAACGAGTTTGATAACGTAGCTCGCTTCGAAGTAGGTCGGATCCTCCATGGAGGAATGTATATTCTGGGAAGTGGTTTTCTGGAAGTCTCAGAATCGCCCGGTCTCCTTCGTTTACGATTATAGAGCGCATGATAGCGTAACGGGAGAAGAGTGACTCGTATGCTGTTTTCATCTGCTCTTGTTTGATTTGTCCGCGATAGCGAAGGCTAAGTGCGAAATATTTGTCCCTCCATTTTTCTTCGACGAAATCAAGGTGTCGTTCGACTGCCATTGCTGCCCTTCTTGGTGACGTTTAGATTTTTGGCCTGTTGGGTGCGGAATAGGGAACTCGCTGGGGGATCGTTCATGCAAGAAGATCTCGCGCGATCATCCACCGGTGGATTTCCGCGGTGCCGTGCCCGATGCGCCACACCCGGACCTGCCGGTAGAAGCTCTGGATCGGGAGTTCCTTGCTGTAACCCAGGCCGCCGAGGATCTGCAGGCAGCGGTCGGTGACGCGTTGGGCCATCTCGGTGGCGCAGAGCTTTGCCTTGAATGCCTCGGTTTTGACCGGGCGGCCTTCGTCGGCCAGCCAGGCGGCGCGGTACACGAGCCATCGTGCGGCTTCCAGCTCTGTCGCCGAATCGGCCAGCATCCACTGCACTGCCTGCCGGCTTGCCAGGGGCTTGCCCCAGGTGACCCGCTGCTTCGCCCATTCCACGGCGATGTCGAGGCACCGTTCGGCGATGCCGAGCTGGTATGCGGCGATTTTGAGGCGGCCGTGGGTGAGCTGGTCATTGGCCAATGCCCAGCCTCCGCCGACGTCGCCCAGACGGTTGGCGTCCGGGACGACGCAGTGGTCGAAGGCCAGCTCGAACGGCTCCCAGTCGTCGCCCATTGTCGGGATCGGGCGGGACAGGGTGAATCCGGGAGTGTCGATGTCGACCAGGAAGCACGTTACCCCCCGAGCACCCAGCGTGCGGTCGGTGGTGGCGAAGAGGATCACGAAGTCGGCCCGTTCGGCGTGCGAGATGAACGTCTTCGTCCCGTTGATGATCCAGTCGTCGCCCTTGCGGGCCGCGGTCGTGCGCATTGCTGCCACGTCGGATCCGCCGCTGGGTTCGGTGAAGGCGTAGCAGCAGCGCTTGTCTTCTTTGACGATCGGGTGGAGGTAGCGTTCCTTCTGGTCATCGGTTCCGTGGTAGAGCACCGGCTCGGGGCTGCCGCCGAACTCGAACATGGCGGGGTGCTTGAACAACTCCTCGGCAACCAGGCAGGTGCCGAGAGTGCTCAGGCCTTGGCCGCCGTAATCGACGGGTACGTCGAGGGCCCAGAAACCTTGCCGGCGGGCCCGGTTCTCGAGCTCCGCCCGTTGGTCGGTGCTGAATCGGCCGTCGCGCAGGAAGTCCGGCTCGAGCGGCATCAGCTCGCGCTCGCGGAACTGCCGCACGCCGTCGACGAACAGCGCGAGTTCGCTGGGGATTTCGAAATCCACGCGGTTACCTCCCGTTGTCGCGGACGGTCACGGCATCCGCCAGTTTTTGCGGGACGCCGGCATGACGCTGTCGCCCTCGTTCTCGTGCGCCAGGTACACCGAGACGAGGTTGACGGTGGCCGGAGCGAGCAGCCGTTCCTTCATCCGCTCGGCATTCATGGTCGTCAGCCGCTCATGGGTGACGGTCGTGCCGCCCCATTGCTGTTTCCAGCCGCCCTCCACCTGGGTGAGCAGCGACATCTGCGCGTCGGCAGTTGTCGCGTGCTGGAGTTCGCGGTAGGAGCGGATGATCGAGAACCCGCCGTTGAGCAGTGTGAAGATGGTGACGTTGCCGTCGACTCGGCCGGACTCGTACCGCAGTTGCTGGGCAAGACTCGGGAGGAAGGACGGCACCAATGCGGCGGCCCCGTCGCCGATGAACGCGAGGATGTTTCCCTGTTCGCTGAGTGCCAATGCCGGGATGCCGAGCAAGGCATCGCCCATGAGCGCGCGGCCGTACCAGCCGGACAGCCCTTCGCCCGTTCTCGAGAGGTTGCGCACCGCGGAGACGCCGCCGCGGCCGACGTCATAGAACCCGGTGTAGCGATATCCGTTGTGCTGGATCAGGTTTTCGAGCACCCCGTTGAGCTGGGTGAAGAAGTACTCGTGCGTCATCGGCATGGTGGGGACGTCGCGCAACGGGTCCGGAGGAGCGGAGAGCGCCGCGGCTATCGCCTCTCGCCGGAACCGGACGACCTCCGCGTCGGGAGCTACGCGCCGGCTCAACCGGACGAGAAAGGAGTGCAGGTCCTCGACGACCGGCAGGTCGGTGAACGGCGCGATGTGCCGCGGCGTGTCGGTGACCTGGACGACCCGTAACCGGGTGAAGAGCGCCTTCTCGCTGAACGGCGTCGCCAGGTCGGGGATCCGACTCTTCAGGAAGAAGATCGCGTGCTCGTCGTAGCCCAGGGACTTGCCGGACGGGTGCAAAAGCCGCCACACTGCCGGCGAAGATCCGTAGAGGCTCAGCGTGCCGAGGTACTCCTTCACTGCTTTGCCGCGATGGAAACGGGCGACGGTGCCCGGACGGCCGAGAGAATCGGTGAGCGCGATTCCGGCGAGGCGCGCCAGGCGATGGACAAGTTCGCGTTCGGGCTCGGCGAGATGCCCGCATTGCCAGACCAGCACACTCTGCTCGGTGTTGACGATGCGCGCGATGGCATCAACGGTATCTTCGCAGACCTGGGGGCGAGCGACGCCGGACGTCGGCTTCGGCAGCTCCACTCCGCCGGCGTGGGCAAGAACGGTTGGCGAGGCCAGCAGCACCACCGGGCCGCTTCGCTGGTGGTAAGCACGAAACGCGGCCTGCAGGTCTTGCGAGATCCGGGCGGGATCTGTCAGGTGGATGCACGGAACTCGCCGGGCGGCGAACACCGCGCGGGCGTCCTCGTGGTCGTGGACGGTTCCCTGGAAGGGCTGCCATTGCCCAGGTTCGGTTTCGCCGATCACGATGAAGCCGCGGGCTTGTGAGTCGCGCAGGTTCGCGAGCGTGCCGCGAAGTTCGTCCACCATGCCCGCCGTCATGACCATCAGGAAAGGGGCTTCCCGCAGCTGCCAGCGTGCGAGCGCGCCGCAGGCGAGACTGTGTTCGCTAGGGCCCCGCAGCACTGGATTGCCTGCGCGACGGGCAATCGTCGTCGCATCCTGGATCACCTTGGACACGATCGAGCCGGTGAAGAAGTGCAGTCCCCATTTCTCGCCGGACTCGTCGGTGAGGAAGTCGGTCAAGGCTGTTGCGAGAGTCGCCGGGACTTCCGTCTGCGGCAGGACTGCGCGTGCGTTGGCGTGCCGCAGCTGTACCAGGTCGGCGAATGCACGGATCGCATCGACTGCGAGCACCCATGCTTCGTCGGGGGTCTTGCGTGCGGTGCAGCCGGCGTGCGAATACACGGCGCTTTCGTCGTGGTCGTCGTAGACGAGCACAGAGTACGGCGAAAGTCCCAGCCCGGTCTTCTGCTGCAGACGGTCGAGCGAGTGCAGCGCCGCTTCGAGCCGGGCGTTGACGTCGTCGCCGGGTGCTGCCGTCCGTGCGTCGATGAGGAAGAGCACGGTGTCCGCGTCCGTCCAAGGCTTCGGTCCGTCGTCTGTGCTTTCGCGAGCGGTCAGACGCCGGCCGAGTTCCCCGGTCAGCTCGTCGATCCGCGGGGCAAGGACAAGCTCGATTTCAGCTGCCGGCACTGCCTCGTCGAGGAACGCGTTGGCACGAGCCGCCAGTGTCGCGAAGGTGTCCGGCCACGAATGTTCTGCCGCGCTGACGACGGCGGCCTGTTTGGTCACGCGCCGGTCTCCGCTGCCGAGGTGGGCGAGCGCGACGGTGACCGTCCTGCGGAAGCCTTCACTCTCACTCGCCGCGGCCACGAAGAGGCGTGGGGTGTTGGTGGCCATTGCCGTGGGGTCCTCCCCTCAGGTCGGCGTGGCTGGTGCCGAGATCGCGCTGCCGGACGAGCGCGAGTTCGATCTCCCGCGGAGTGACGTCGTTGACGAACACGACGTCGCCGATACCTCGCGGCAGGGGGAGGCGTTGCTTGCCGTCGCGGTGCCGGACCGTTTCGCGCAGTGCGTTCGTCAGCAAGTCCGGCTCGAGTACCGGATCCCAGGTGGGCAGCTGGAGCTTGCGCATGACCGAGAAGATGCGGTCGCGCTGTTCGGTGCTCAACAGGTCGCGGTCCCAGGCGATCAGCGTTGTCATCGCCATGTCGATGCAGACCGCTTCGCCGTGCAGAAGTTCCGGCAGCGCGCGCATTTCGACGGTGGGGCTGAATGTGTGTCCGTAGTCGACTGCGCGTTCCAGCTTCGCTTCCCACAGATTGGGCTGCAGTTCGTCCAGCATCCCGTGGATCGCGCGGGTGAGCACCTCGACGCCTTCACCGCTGTCGTCCTGGAATTTCCCGGCCAGCAAACGGGAACCGGATCGCTCGAGCAGCGCGAACAACCGCGCGTCCTTGATCAGCGCCATCTTGAGGATCTCGGCGAGGCCGTTGCTGATGTGGCGATGATCGAGTGTCGCGAGAAACGAGGTGTCCAGCAGCGTGAGGTCTGCCGGGTGGTAGGTGCCGAGCCGGTTCTTGTGCCCGTCGAAATTGACGCCGGTCTTTACCCCGACGCCGGCGTCGACCAAGCCGATCAGCGTGGTCGGCACCCGGATGAACGGGGTTCCCCGGCGGTAGAGGCTGCTGACCATGCCGACGACGTCCATCAGCACGCCGCCGCCGATGGCGATGATCGGCTCGGTGCGCCGGGCGATGCCGAACCTGTCGATGTCCCGGATCACTTGTGTCGCCGTGTCACAGTTTTTCACTGTTTCGTCGGCGGGGATCGCAGTGATCGTCGCGTCGATTTCGTGATGCTTGAAGTACTTCCGGACACGGTCGCCGTAGCGCAGGTCTACGTTCTCGTCGATGACGACGATGCGGCGGCGCGCACCGGCGACCGTGCCGCCGGCGGACGCGAGGTCGGGGTGATCAGGCGCGAGAACATCGGGGCGGAAACGGATCTCGTAGGAAACAGGCTTGTCCGCGCGCACCGTCCAAGAGCTGACCCTGGGGCTGTAGGTGTACAGGCCGGGGGCGCGTGGTCCGTCGTGAACAGCAGAGGCGTAGGTCACTTAGCCAGTTATAGAGCTGGCGAGGCACCCGTGGCGATCCGTGATGCGACAGCCTTGGACCCCTTCACGTTCGGAACGCGGCGGACTGATTCCCTTTTCAGGGACCGAGTTTCGCGATGGGCTGGCCGATCGGGACCTCGTCGCCGTCCTCCGCGAGCAGTTCGAGGACGGTGCCGTCGACCTGGCTGACGATCTCCTGGGTCACCTTGTCCGTCTCGACGAGGCAGACCGGTTCGTCGGCAGCCACCGGGTCGCCCGGCTTCTTGTACCACTCCAGGATCGTGACTTCTTCGACGGTCAAGCCCCACTTGGGCACCACGATTTCACTCATGCGACGACGGTCTCCTTCGACATGACGCGGCGGACCGCGGCGACGATCTCGCTCTCCTGCGGGAAATACGCCTGTGCGAGCGACGGCGGGAATGGCACTGGTGCGAAGGGCGGCGTCACGAGTTCGGGCGCGGTGCGCAGCGACCCGAATCCTTGCGTGGCCACGATCCGGATGACGTCGCTGCCGACGCTGCCCGGGCCGGTCGCGTCCTGGGCGACCACCAAACGGCCGGTTGCGGCGACCGAGGCGAGGATCCGGGCGGAGTCCATCGGCAGCAGAGTGCGAAGGTCGAGCACCTCGACGCTGATGCCGTCTTCAGCGAGCGCGGCTGCGGCGGCGTCGGCGCGGGGAACCATGCCGCCCCAACACGCCAGGGTGACGTCCGTGCCGGGAGTGCGGATCGCGGCTTCGCCGAGCGGAACCACGTGGTCGGGGTCGTCGGGTACGTCGCCGCGGGCCGACCAGAGCCCCGCGCTTTCGATGACGACAACGGGATCGGGGTCGCGGACGGCGGACTTCAGGAGTCCCTTGGCGTCGGCAGGGGTCCCGCCCCACACGACCTTGAGCCCGGGCACCGACGCCGGCCACGCTTCGAGATTCTGCGAATGCTGAGGCCCGGCGCCCAGATGCGCCCCGCACATGGTGCGCAGGGTGAGAGGCACCGAGTAATGGCCCATCGACAGGTAGCAGGTTTTGGCCGCCTGGTTGGCCAGCTGGTCCAGCGCCAGCGGCAGGAAATCGAGGAACATGATCTCGACGACGGGGCGCAGTCCGGCCATTGCTGAACCGACTGCCATGCCGGTGAACGCCGCCTCGCTGATCGGGGTGTCCCGGACCCGGACCGGCCCGAATTCGTCGAACAGTCCTTTGGTCGCACCGAACGGGCCGCCGGGTGCACCCACGTCTTCGCCGAACAGCACGACGCGTTCGTCGCGAGCGAGTTCTTCGCGCAGCGCGTCGTTGATCGCCTGCCAGTACTTGCGGCGCGTCATGCGACGACCTCCTTCGAGCGGTAGACGTGTGCGGTCAGTGAGTCAGGAGAAGCGTCAGGCTGGACTCGGGCCCACGCGATGGCGTCAGCGACCTCGTCCGCGCAGGCACGGTCAATAGCGTCCAGCTGGTCACCGGTGCCGTCCAGGTGCGCGCGCAGGACAAGGAGCGGATCCCGCGTCCTCCACTGGTCGACTTCCTCGGCGTTCCGGTAGCCCTGGGCGTCTCCTTCGAAATGGCCGTGCCAGCGGTAGGTGCGGCATTCCAGCAGCGTCGGCCCCTCTCCGGCTCGCGCTCGTTCCACTGCCCGCCGCGCCGCGTCCCGGACCGCGAGCACGTCGTTGCCGTCCACGCTTTCTGCCGGCATCCGGTGGGGACGCGCGTATTCGGTGACAGATGCGGCGCGCAGGTGAGTCTCGACCGGTGTCATTTCGGCGTAACCGTTGTTCTCGCATACGAAGACGATCGGCAGCTTCGACAGTGCCGCGATGTTGAACGACTCGTGGACCACGCCCTCGGCGACCGCGCCTTCTCCGAAGAACGTCACCGCGATCCGGGCATCCCCCAGCACTTGGGCCGAGAAAGCGCCGCCGAGCGCGATGGGCACTCCCGCTCCGACGATGGCATTGGCGCCGAGGATCCCCAGCGCCGGGTCGGCGACATGCATCGAGCCCGACCGCCCGCCGCAATAGCCGCCGGCGCGGGCGAACAGTTCCGCCATCATCTGCCGGACGTTCGCGCCCTTCGCGAGGCAGTGTCCGTGTCCGCGATGCGTCGTCGTGAGGTAGTCGTCGCGGTCCAGCGCGTCGCAGACACCCGCCGCGACTGCCTCTTGCCCGATCGACAGATGCAGGAAGCCGGCCAGCTCGCCGGATGCCATCAGCCGGGACGCGGCGGTCTCGAACTGCCGGATCAGGGACATCGTCCGGTAGAGACGCAGCTTCATTGCGCACCTGCTTGTCCCGGCACCCGGACGACTGCGTGCCCGGATACGCACAGGGCACCGCGCTGGTCGCGTTCGGCGATTTCCACCTCGACGAGCATTTCGGCTCCGTCGGTCTCAGCTGACATCACGTGGCCGGTGACCGTCAGAACGTCGCCTGCGATTGCCGCATGGCGATTCCGCCAGCTCAGCGACCTCAGCATGGCGTCCGGTCCTGCCCACTCGAGGAGAGCATTGGCCAAGAAACAGCCGTGGAGGTGGGACTGCACCAGCACCCCCGGGTACCCCTCGCTGCGGGCATACGCTTCGTCGTAATGGATCCGGTGTGCATTCCAGGTGGCCGCGCTGAAGCGGAAGAGCTGCACGGTGGTGGGCCGGACGGTGTAGGGCGCGACCGGCGCTCCGGCTTCGAACCGGCGCGTCGATGCTGTCCGCGATCTCGTCATGGGGCTCCTCAGCGTGCGATGAACGTTTCCTGGCAGGTGACCAGCAACTGGCTGTGCTCGTCGGTGAACTGCCGCTCGATGGAAAGCACGAGCAGCTGGCCGGTCCGGCCCCGCTTCAGCTCGATGTCCCGGAGGCTGGTGCGCGCGGTTACCCGGGTGCCTTCGCGGACGGGGGCGTGGAATTCCAGGTTCTGGCCCGCGCCCATCAGCCGCACGCCGGTCAGAGCCAGTCCGCGAGTGTCCGAACTCGACGTTCCGTCGGTGTCGAGTTCCTCCTCGGGCGGGCCCGCGCCCCACCCCATGACCGAGCTGAGAAAGAGCGGCGGCGCGGTGGCCGCCTGACTGTGCGGTGACCAGGCGGCGATGGAGAACCTGTCCATGTCGCGTTGCGTCAGGACGCCGAGGTCAGCGCTGCACACCTTGCCCAGCTCGTCCCGCAGACGGTGGTAGTGGGCGGTCATCGCGGTCATCGGAGTGCCCTCGCAGCGTCGGGCTGCTGGCGCAAAGACCGTTTCTCGATCTTGCCGACCGAGGTCTTCGGAAGCGCATCCATGATCGTCACTTCTGCGGGCACCTTGAACTTCGCCAGGTGCTGCGCACAGTATTCGATGAGCGCCGCAGCCGTTGGCGCACTGCCCGGAGCGCTGACGACGAACGCTACGGGCACTTCGTCACGAATAGCGTGCGACGCCGCGACGACGGCCGCTTCGGCCACGCCAGGGTGGGTGAGCAATACCCGCTCGACCTCGCTCGCGGAGACGTTTTCGCCGGCGACCTTGATCACGTCCTTGCGGCGGTCGAAGAAGTAGACGTAGCCGAGCTTGTCCGCATAGGCGTTGTCTCCGGTATGGAGCCAGCCATCCCGCAGGGCTTCCGCTGTCGCAACGGGGTCCTTGTAGTAGCCCAGCATGAGATTGCGCCCGGGAACGCCGCCGACGATGAGTTCGCCGACGACGCCGGTCCCGACGTCGGCTCCGCGCTCGTCGACAATGCGCACCCGCCGATCCGGAGCGGGCAGCCCGATCGACGGCCACCGCTTCTCGCCGTGAACCGGCGCGATCGTCACGATCGTCATCGCTTCCGACAGCCCGTAGCCGTTGATGAGTTCGACGCCGAACCGTCGTTCGAACGCGTCCTTCTCGTCGTCGAGCACGTTGATCGCGAACATCACCCGACGCACCGAGTGGTTGCGGTCGGCGGCACCGGGCGGCTGGGCGAGCAGCGTGCGGACTTGCATAGCGACCAGGGAAAGCGCAGTGGCGCGGTGTTCGCGCACCTGCTCCCAGAATCTGCTCGCGCGATACTCGGCGAGCAGTACGCAGCTTGCTCCCACCGTGAGTGCGGACAAGATCGTGAGCGTCTGTGCGTTGACATGGAATGCCGGCAGCGCGGTAAGGCAGCGGTCGGCGGGGTCCAGGCCGAGTGCCCGCCATTCCCTCTCGCCGGCGGAGAGACAGTTGGCATGGGTGAGCATGACGGCCTTCGGCCGGGCAGTCGTCCCTGAGGTGAACAGCAATTCGGCAAGATCGTCGGAACCGACCTCCGCATTCGCGGCGGCGAGTCCGTGGTCCAGAAGTTCCGTGAACGGCACCCATCCGGAGCGGAGCACCGGATCGCCGGCGAGCAGCCGGGTCCGGATGGCCGGTTTGCCTGCGGTGACCTGGTCGAGCAGCGCGGCATACTCTGCCGTGGTGATCACGGCGGTGGCGTCGGAGAAGGACACGACGTGGTCCAACTCGGCCGCGGTGTTGGCGACGTTCGACGGGACGGTGACCGCTCCCAGCCAGGCGAGGCCGAACCAGGAGAAGAGGAACTCGGGACAGTTGGGCAGATGGACGACGACTTTGTCGCCGTTCCCGATACCGGACGCGGCGAAGCCCGCGGCCACGCGCTGGACGCGTTCGACGAAGTCGGTGTAGGTGTATTCGCTGACGGAGCGGTCGCGATCCACGAAGGTCAGGAAGTTCTTGCCGCCGAACCGCCGTCCGCGTTCGGTCAGGAGGTCGCTCAGCGTCCGGTTCCCGACGACGTCCATGATTTCTCCTCAGTCTCGTGCCGCGGAGCCGAGCAGGTCGCGGGCGATCATCCATCGATGGATCTCGGACGTGCCGTGGCCGATCCGCCACACGCGCACCTGCCGGTAGAAACTCTGGATCGGAAGTTCCTTGCTGTAGCCCAGGCCGCCGAGGATCTGCAAGCACCGGTCGGTGACTCGCTGCGCCATCTCGGTCGCGTACAGCTTGGCCATGAATGCCTCGGTCTCGCTGCGCTTGCCCTGGTCGTAAAGCCACGCGGCGCGATAGGTGAGCAGCCGCGCGGCATCGAGCTCGGTCGCTGAGTCAGCGACCATCCATTGCACTGCCTGCCTGGACGCGATCGGCTTGCCCCAGGTGGTCCGGTTTCTGGCCCATTCAACGGCGATGTCAAGGCAGCGCTGTGCGATGCCGAGCTGGTAGGCCGCGATCTTCAGGCGGCCGTGCGTCAGCTGCTCGACAGCGAGCTTCCAGCCGCCGCCGACTGGACCCAGCCGGTTGGCGTCCGGGATCACGCAATCTTCGAACGTCAGCTGGTGCGGCTCCCAATCGTCGCCCATCGTCGGGATCGGGCGGGACAAGCTGAATCCGGGGGTTCCCTTCTCGACGAGGAAACAGGTCACCCCCTTCGCGCCCCGTGCGCGGTCGGTGGTCGCGAAAAGAATGACGAAGCCGGCGCGTTCGGCGTAGGAGATGAACGTCTTGACGCCGTTGATGACCCAGGTGTCGCCTTTCCGCTCCGCGGTCGTCCGGATCGCGGCCACGTCGGACCCGCCGCCCGGCTCGGTGAAGGCATAGCAGCAACGGAGGTTTTCCTTGATGACCGGAAAGAGGAAACGCTGCTTCTGCTCGTCGGAGCACTCGTACAGCACGGGTTCGGGACTGCCGCCGAATTCGAACATCGCCGGGTGCTTGAACAGCTCTTCGGACACCAGGCAGGTCGCGAGCATTCCGATGCCCTGACCGCCGTACTCCTCGGGTGCCTCGAGCGCCCAGAATCCCTTGCGCCGCCCGGTCTCTTCCAGCGCGGTCCGGGTCTCGGCAGTCAGCCGGCCGTCGCGCAGGAAAGCCGGCTCGAGCGGCATCAGCTCCTTCTCCCGGAACTGTCGGACCGAGTCGACGAACAGGGCGAGTTCAGGCGGTATCGCGAAGTCCACCGGCTTAGCTTCGCACCGTCCTCAGCAAAGGTCAACCGGTTGGCCTTTGCTGAAACTGGGCGTAGCTTGAGCCTGCGCGCCCGCGATGACCACGTCTTCCAGGAGGTCCCATGCCTACTCGCAGCTCGGTTTCGACGCCCCCTCCGCCCGCGGGGCGGTTCGATTCGGTTCCCCAGGAGCGGGTGCTGTTCGGCGCGGGTGCGATGGCTTCGCTGGCGAACGAGTGCGCCCGGCTGGAGGTGGGCAGGCTGTTCGTGGTGGCGTCGCCGAGCCTCGATCGGCAGATCGACGTGCGAACGACGGCCGCGCGCGCGACCGGAGGGCGGGTGGCCGGGGTATTCACCGGCGGTCGCCCCCACGTCCCGGACGAAGTGGTGCTCGCCGCGGCCGCCGCCGCCAGGGAAGCGGGGGCGGACGGGATTCTCAGCGTGGGAGGGGGGAGCGCGGTCGACCTCGGGAAGGCGGTCCAGTTGTGTCTCGCCGAGGGAGTCCGCACGCGGGAGGATTTGCTCTCCTGGCGTGTGGTGTTCGAATATCCGGACAAGATCAAGATGCCCGCGGCGAGCGCGCCGCATCTGCCCCACTTCGCGGTGGGGACGACTCTGTCGGCGAGCGAATTCACCGGAATCATCGGGATCACCGACACTGTGCGCAAGGTGAAGGATCTCTACATCACGCCGAGCTTGGCGCCGCGGATGGTCGTGCTCGACTCCGAGCTGGCGAGGCACACCCCTCGCGAGTTGTGGGCGTCGACCGGGATCCGTGCGATCGACCATGCCGTGGAAGGCCTGTGCTCCACCGACGCGCAACCGATCACCGACGCACTCTGCGCCGACGCGCTTCGCCGCCTGGCACGGTATCTCCCGGTCTCCGTGCGCGACGCTTCCGACCTGCATGCGGCCGGGCACTGTCAGGTCGCGGCCTGGGAGTCGATTTTCGGTCTGATGAACGTCAGTCTCGGGCTCAGCCACGGCATCGGGCACCAGCTGGGCGCCCGCTGCGACGTGCCGCACGGCGTTACCTCGTGCGTCATGCTGCCGACCGTGCTCGAGTTCAATCTCACGCACACGGAGGCGCGGCAACGGGAGATCGCGGAGATCTTCGCGCGCGAGATGGGCGAATCCGCCGAGGTCGGTGCTGCCGAGCTGATTCGCAGGTTCGTCCGGTCGCTCGGGTTGCCCACGAGGCTACGCGACGTCGGGGTGAGCCGCGACAGCTTCCCGGATCTGGCGCGGGATGCCATGGCCGATTTGATCGTCGCGACGAACCCGCGGCCGGTCAGCGGCGCGGACGAGGTTATCGAGATATTGAACAACGCCTACTGATCGTGCGCCTTCGCTGACAGCGCATTGGTGAATGTGATGGCCGCTGACTTAATCGGATTCACTCGGTCTCGCTGAGCGGTCGGCAGCTGCCGCACGGTTTGGTCAGGCAGCGCCTGTGGTCGCCGTCGTGGTGGCGTACTTTCGGGCAAGTCTTACCCCCCGCATTTCTCACGGCCGGTATTCGAGGAGCGAGTTTTCGCCCCGGCGACTTTCCTGCCTGCTTCGCGCGAAACTCGGCGGCGAAACGGGCTCTGCTTCTGCGTGGTTCCGGCTGAGATTTTGGAGCTGTTATCGAGAGTCCGCGCGTGTAGTCCGTGGCGCGTTCGCTGCGGTCCGCATCGCGCTGCGGCTCGCCACTTGGATTTCTTGCTGCGTGCATCGGATAGCTGCAGCTCCCCGTCCCGCGTACCAATCAAGGAGGTAGCCGCCGGACGCTCTGGGAGGTTTGCGTGGACGACGTACGTCGGGTCGGAGTGGTCGGGTGCGGTTTGATGGGTGTCGGCCTTGCGGAGCTGTGTGGCCGGAAGAAGCTCGACGTCGTGCTGGTCGGCCGGCAAGAGCTGTCCGTCGACAGCGCGCGATCGAAGCTCGCGAATTCACTGCATCGCAGTGTCCGGAAAGGACGGTTGTCCGAGTCTGAGCGAGTGGCGGCACTGGCACGAGTCAGGTTGACCACCGACTTCAGCGCATTGGCCGACCGGCAGTTCGTCGTCGAGTGCGTACGGGAAGACGAGTCTGTCAAGCAGGAGATTTTCGGCGAGCTGGACAAGACCGTCGAGGACCTCGACGCTGTGCTCGCGTCCTGCACGTCCTCGATTCCGATCGTGCGCCTCGCGCGGGCGACCACCCGGCCCAGCCGGGTTGTCGGCACCCACTTCTTCAACCCGGCGCCGGTGATGCCGCTTGTCGAGCTGATCTCGACCTTGCTTGCCGACGAACAGACCGTGGCGCGGGCTGAGTCGTTCCTCACCGGGATGCTGGGCAAGCAAGTGGTGCGGACGCCGGACCGCGCCGGGTTTCTGGTCAACGCACTGCTGGTGCCGTACCTGCTCTCCGCGGTCCGGATGGTGGACGACGGTGTGGGGTCGGCCGACGACATCGATCGCGGCATGGTGCTCGGCTGCGGATATCCGATGGGTCCGCTGGCGCTGGTCGACATGATCGGGCTCGACATCATCGCCCAGGTCGCGGCTGCGCTGTACGACGAGTTCCGAGAATCCCAGTACGTGGCTCCACCGCTGCTTCTGCGCATGGTGGACGCCGGATTGCTCGGCAAGAAGACCGGGATCGGTTTTCACCGATATCCGTCGTGACACGGCGAGCGAAGCCAGGCTCGCGGTCGGTTCGAGAAGGGGAAGACGTATGGCCATCGGTGTGCTCGGCACCGGTTCTTATCTGCCCGAACGAGAGATTTCCAACGCGATCGTCGCGGGGCCAGCCGGCGTCGACGAGGAATGGATTCTGCGCAAGACCAAAATCGAGGGGCGGAGGTTCGCGGCCGACGACGAGGCGACGTCCGACCTGGCGGCTCGTGCGGGCCGCGCCGCGCTCGCTGCGGCCAGGTTGGACGTCAGCGATATTGATATGATCGTCGTGTCGACGTCGACTCCGGACTCTCCGCAGCCTCCTACTGCTTTCTTGGTGCAGAACCTGCTCGGCGCGTGGAACGCGGCCGCGTTTGACATCAACGTGGTGTGCAGCGGTTTCATCTACGCACTCGAACTCGCTCAGAGCTTGATCGCCGCAGGCGCACGACGCCGGGTGCTCGTGATCGCCGCTGACTTGTACTCGCGCTCGCTCGACTTCACGGATCGGCGCACCGCGGTCCTGCTTGGCGACGGCGCGGGCGCGGCCGTGATGGGGGAGGTCGACGACGGGTACGGCATCCAGCACATCGAGCTCAAGGCACGAGGAGACCTTCAGCAGCTCATCCGTGTCGACGCCGGCGGAAGCCGGCTCCCCGCGTCTCAGCGGACGATCGACGACAAGCAGCATTTCTTTCGCATGCAGGGCAGGCAGGTTCGAGAATTCGTGCTCGATCACGTCCCGGCCGCGATGTCGCGGACAGTCAAGGCGGCCGGCGCGACTCCCGACGAACTTGCCCACGTGGTTCCTCACCAGCCCAACGGCGTGCTGCTGGACGAGCTCGAAATGCAGTCGGGCTTCAGCCGGGCGCGGATGCACCGGACCGTCGAGCGCTACGGCAACGTCGGCAGCGCTTCCGTGCCGGTGACTCTCGACGTCGCACGTCAAGAAGGTGCGTTGCGAAACGGCGACCTCGTGCTGTTGTCGGCCTTCGGCGGCGGCATGGCGATGGGGCATTGCCTCCTGCGCTGGCAAGAGCCCGCGACTCTCTGACCACGAAAGGAAAAACTCGATGACCGCCGTTCTCGACGGTATTGAAGCAGGCTCGCCTGACGAGCGCGTCCTGGCGCTCGCCGACGCGGAATCCGTTGTCGTCCGGCAGCGACGGGACGGAGCGCTCTGGGCGACCGCGAACCTGCGCGGTGTGCCATCGGTCGTGTTCTCGTTGGATCACCGGATCCAGGGCGGGGCGATGCACGAGGGCAACTGCGCGGTGATCGTCGCGGCCTATCAGCACGCGCTGAGGGAGAAGCTCCCGATCGTCGGGTTGTGGCATTCCGGCGGGGCTCGGCTTCAGGACGGCGTCCACAGCTTGAACGCGGTGGCCAGGGTCTTCCACGCGATGACCGCGGCGTCCGGGCGAATCCCGCAGATCTCGGTGGTGCTCGGCGCGGCGGCAGGCGGCGCGGCATACGGACCGGGCCTCACTGATGTAGTGATCATGGCTCCGCACGGAAAGGTTTTCATCACCGGGCCGACGATCATCGAGGAAGTCACCGGAGAACAGATCGACGCGGACAGCCTCGGCGGCCCCGAGGCGCACGACAAGGCGAGTGGCGTCGCGCATCTCGTCGCAGAGACCGAACGGGACGCATACCGGTTGGCGGCCGCTGTCGCGGAATTGCTAGGCGCGCCGCGCAGAACCATGCCGGACTTAGTGGAAGACCGACCTTTCGGCGAGCTGCTGCCAGACCGGTCGAAACGCGCGTATGACATCCACCCTGTCCTCGACCGCCTTCTCGACGACCGACCGGTCGAGTTGCAGGCAGGCTGGGCACGCAGCATCGTCACGACCCTGGGCAGGTTCGGTGGCGGGTCGGTAGGTGTGGTCGCGAGCAATCCTCTGCGCAGGGGAGGGTGTCTCGATTCGCGGTCGGCGGAAAAGGCGGCACGCTTTGTGCGGCTGTGCGACAGCTTGGGCTTGCCGCTGATCGTGGTCGTCGACGTCCCCGGCTATCTGCCCGGGGTCGCCGAAGAGCATGGCGGGGTCGTGCGCCGCGGGGCGAAACTCCTGCACGCCTTCGCTGAAGCCACTGTCCCGCGGGTCACTGTCGTGCTGCGCAAGGCCTACGGCGGTGCCTACATCGCCATGAACTGCCGAGGGCTTGGGGCGGACCGGGTCTTCGCCTGGCCTCAGGCTGAGATCGCGGTCATGGGGGCGACGGCGGCCGTACGGCTGCTGCACCGCAGGGAGTTGGCAGCTGTGGCGGCTCAGGACCGGAATGCGGTCGAGATGCGGCTTACGGACCAGCACCTGGTTTCGGCAGGAGGGCTGTCGGCGGCCGTACAGGCAGGTGTCGTGGACGAGATCATCGAGCCTGACCGCACCCGTAGCGCACTGGCCGCGGCGCTGGCCGGGATGCCGTCGCGGCGAGGCGAGCACGGGAACATCCCGCTGTGAAGGAGATTCGGGCCGAGCTGGCGGCCACCGTCCTGGAGATCATCGCGGAACCAGGGCAGGCTGTGTCGCCGGGCGACGCGATCCTGGTCCTCGAATCGATGAAGATGGAGATTCCGGTGCTGGCCGAGTCGGCCGGTGTGCTGGATCGATTCGCGGTTTCCTCCGGACAGGTCGTGCGGGAAGGCACGGTGCTGGCTGTGCTGGCTCCCCGTTCGCGATGAGAACAGGCCGGTCGGCGTGGGCCTTGCTCGGGGTGGCGGGGGCCGTTCAGCTGGTCCTCATTGCCGATACGACGATGATTAGCGTCGCGATGCCTTCCGTGCAACGAGATTTGCAGGTTTCCGACCTGTCGAGGCAATGGGTCATCAGTGCTTACACATTGGCCTTAGCCGGCCTCATCCTGCTCGGAGGCAGGCTAGTCGACCGTTTTGGGCGGCGAACCGTGATCGTCGCTGGTGCGCTCGGGTTCGCCGCTTCGATCCTGGTGGTCGGGACCGCTCGCGAGGTCGGGGTGCTAATCGCCGGACGAGCCGCCGAAGGCGTCTTCGCAGCGGTTTTGACCCCGGCAAACCTTTCGGTGCTCGCGCGTGCGTTTACCGATCCGCGCGACCGTGCGCGCGCCTTCGGCCTGTTCGGGGCGATCGTCACCTCCGGCGGTGGCTTCGGGCTCGTCGTTGGCGGCGCCTTGATTGAATTCGCCAGTTGGCGCTGGTGGGTATGCGTGAGCACGCCGATCGCGATCGTGGCTGTCGTCGTGGCTTGGAGGCAGTTGCCGCGGGAACCAGTGGATCGGAGCGTACGGCTGGATCTCCGGAGCGCGGCGCTGAGCATTGGTGGCTTGGTCGCATTGGTCTGGGCGCTGGCGACAGGTGCCAGCGGGAACTGGTGGAGCGAGCAGGTGATGGGCGCATTCGCAGTCTCGATGGCGCTTCTTGCCGCGTTCGTCGTCCGCCAGTGGGGCAAATCTCAGCCGCTATTGCCGTTGGCCATGTTGCGTGACCGGCATAGACTGTCGGCCTACGTTTCGGAAGCCGGAGCCGGGTTTGGCCTCCTCGGCATGTTCTTCCTCTTGAGCTACCAGTTCCAGCAAGTACTGGGGTTCAGTGCGCTCATGACGGGACTGGCGTTCATCCCTCTGCTGGCCGTCGACGCTGCGGTGGCTATCCAGTACACGCACAGGCTGTTGCGCCGAAGGGGTCTGTCCGTGACGCTGGGGTGTGGATTCGCCCTGCTCGCTGTCGGGATCTTGCTGCTGAGCCGAATCACGCCCAGCTCGTCGTACTGGGGACTCATTTTGCCGGCGGAGGCAATTGTCGGCTGTGGTGCCGCGTTGATCGGACCGACAGCGATGAGTACTGCGACAGCAGATGTCGGAGCACAGGAGAGCGGCATTGCGTCGGCGTTCTTCAGCACATGCCAGATGGTCGGAACTTCGATCGGGGTGGCAGTCTTGAACACGATTGGTGCCTCATCAGGACCACAGGGCTACGCGAGGGCGTCGGTGTGGTCCACCGCGGTTCTTGGCTGCGTTGGATTTGTGGCCGTCGTGTTGCCGATGTCAGCTCGGCACCGGGCCCCGCGCTAGGAATGCCGGTGCTGGCTCGGTTTGCGCATCAGCGATGGAAACGTTACGGAATGCAGGTGCGACGATTCTGTGCCCTTGCGTATACGCGGCGTGCAGCGGCAATTACTAGAACAGCTACGGCGCGAG
Source organism: Streptomyces sp. AA4 (assembly GCF_000158875.1). Classification (NCBI taxonomy): domain Bacteria; kingdom Bacillati; phylum Actinomycetota; class Actinomycetes; order Kitasatosporales; family Streptomycetaceae; genus Streptomyces; species Streptomyces sp. AA4. Next base: position 2,720,173 of record NZ_GG657746.1, read on the forward strand.
GGTCCCGAGCGCCCGGGAGGCCCCTTGGCGTCCGAAGCTCTCGAGACCGGTGCCAGCTTTCGAGCAGAGCGGCGAGACTGACGGTGAATTCTTCGGTGTGCGTAGTGTAGGGAACGTGGGCTCCAGGGAGCTGGCGGAATTCGGCGCCGATCCGGTCGGCCAAGGTGTGCAGGGTGCGGCTGTAGTGGTCGAGCAGGTCTTGGTGCAGGTCCGTTCCTCCTTCGCTGTCGACCGCGACGACGATCGAGCCGGGACGGGCGGGCAAGAGCGCGTCGGGCGGGTCATAGCGGTCGACCACGCCCAGTTCGTGGCTCAGCCACACGTCCGCGCTGCCCAGGACTCGTTCGTCCAGGTCTGCGCCGGATTCGCGCCGCCGTCCGGTCAGCCATCCGCTGAAGTCCGCCATCGCCTCCCTCGGTCCGCCGCGGGCGCAGGCGGCGTCCATGCGGGCGCGCAACTGGGCGAGCAGGTCGTCGCGTTCGGGCAGGACCCCGATCTTCGGCGGTTCGTGGAGCACTGCGCGCCGGACGAGGCCGGGGTGGCGCAATGCGAGGTTCAGGCCGATGGTCGCGCCGCTGCTCGTGCCGAACACGTTGGCGGGGCCGGTTGCGAGCGCGGTGATCAGCGCGGCCGCGTCGTCCGCCTGTTCGTCGGCCGTGGTGTGGTTCCAGCCGTGCGGCCGCGGGCTGCGGGAGCGCCCTCGGCGGTCGTAGGTGACGATCGTGCGCTGCGCGGTCAGGTGGTCGGCCGCCGCGGCGAAGACACCGCCGTCGCCGGAAGCTCCGGGGATGAACACCAATGCGGGACCGGTTCCTCGCAGTTCGTAATACAGGTCAGCGGCACCGGAACGGACGGTGCCGGTCCGTACGGCTTCGGGGGCAGTCATCAGGCGCTCTCCGCGGATTCGGCCGCAGTCCGCCTGCCGGCGGAGCCGGCGAGCAGCGGATCGATGACGGACGGCGGGCAGCGGAGGGCCCGGAACATGCGGTTCGCCGGGTGCGCGACGGGTCGACCGGAGACGGGACGAAGCGCGGATTGACGTACTCCAACACCGTACGCCCGCTTGAGGTCACTTCGAAGAGCCGGCCGGTGAGGCCTTCGCACACGAGCGTGGTGCCGTTCGGCAAGCGCTGCGCGCCCAAGTGCAGGGCGCTGAAGAACTCGAAGGGGTGCGGTTCCAGGTAGGTGCACACGACGTCGCCGGAGCGCAGGTCGAACTCCGCAACCCGGGAGTGGGGCGGACGCGCGTCCTGTCGCTGGCAACGCCATGGTGATCTCGGTGTGCGCCTTCGGGTTCGCCTTGCATCTCGACCGCCGGACAGTGGGCACCGGAATCGGCTCGGCCGCGCCCACGCCGCGCACCGCGCCGGAAGCGGCGGCTTTCCTGGCGGGCGAACTCGACGCGCACGGCCTGTGGGAATCGCGTGGAGAACTTCCGGCCGCGCTGGTGCGCGAGTTCGGCGAACGCGTCACCCGCGCGGCCTCTCCGATCGACGACGTCCGCGGCACCGCCGCATACCGCCTGCGTTCCCTGTCGGTGATGGCGCGTCGCGCTGCCGCCTGGGCCTGGGACGACTACCGGAAGGCAGCCTGAACGATGCGCATCACCACCACGGTCAACGGCTCGCGCCGAGAGGTCGACGGGGTCGGGGCGGGGGGAGAGCCTGCTCTCCATGCTCCGCGAACGGATGGGGCTCGACGGTGCCAAGAACGCATGCGAGCAAGGAGAATGCGGTTCTTGCACGGTCTATCTCGACGGCGTGCCAGTGTGTTCCTGTCTCATCGCGGCCGGACAGGCTCAGGACCGCGAGGTCGTGACAGTCGAGGGAATCGCCGACGGCGGGGATCCGCACCCGGTCCAGCAAGCGTTCGTCGAAGCCGGCGCCGTGCAATGCGGCTTCTGTACCCCGGGCCTGATCGTGGGCGCGCGCGGCTGGCTCCAGCACTTCCCGCTGGCGGGAAACTTCTGCCGCTGCACCGGATATGAAAAGATCCTCGGCGCCGTCCGGCTGGCCGCGCAGCGAATGAGACCGCCGGCCCTGGGCTGCCCCTGATTGAGGTGTGTCGCGGCTACTGTCCTCCGTTGAGATTTCTGGACCTGGTGCCCCCGTGCGCTGTTCCCGGGCAGCCCGTGGCGACGATTTCTCCGCCTGCCGCGCCGTCGCGGCCGCGAGCCGAGCGGATGCTCGGCGTTCCGGAATCGTGCGTCCCTTCCCGGCTAGGAGCGGGCGAGGGCGACGACCATTTCGATCAGCGTATCGAGATTCTCCTGCGACCGTTTCCGGTTGGGGTCGCAGACGTGTTGCAGGATCAGGCCGTCGATGCCGGCGAGGATGACCCGGGCGAGCTGGCCGAACGGAATTCCGCAGGTTTCGCCGGCATTGCTGGCGGCGAGTTGGCACCACTCGGCGATCACGGTGGCGTAGCGCTCGTACTGCCAGCGGGCGAGCTCTTCCTGGCCCGCGGCGCGCAAGGAGTAGACAGTCAGCTCGTACTGCATGAGCTGGAGTCCCCGGTGGGCCTCGACGAGCTGGTTCCAGAAGCTGGTGAGCGCGGTCCGGATGGCGTGTTCGAGTCCGTGGTCGGGATCGGCAAGGGACTTGAGCACGTCGGCGATCTCGTCGACGACGTTCTCGATCACCGCCCGCAGCAACAGCTCCTTGCTGGGAAAGACGTATTGCATCGTGCCGAGCGGAACTCCCGCCTCGGCGGCGACGGCGCGGAGCGAAGTCTTCGCGACTCCGTCGCGGGCGAGGGCGGTGCGGGCCGCCGCGATGAGCTGCGGCCGCCGCACGGCGGCTTCGACGTATGCCACGGGATCTCCAATCCGGTCGGCTGACTGAAAGTTTGCCCCATCTCTTGACGCCGCTGTGACCCGGCCCGCATGCTAACACTCAGTCGTGCGACTGACTGAGACTTGGCCGGCCGCGCGGAACCCCCAGCGGAAGGACAGGGTCGTGGCGGGAATCGATGCGTCACCGGCGCGGGAGAGCAAGCTCGAACCCGGGGCCATGGGCACTTCCGACATCGTTTTCTTCGTGCTCGCCGGCGTGGCGCCGATGGGCGCGGTGGTCGCTTTGATCACCTTGGCGATCGCTTTCGGCAACGGCGCGGGCGTGCCGGGCACGTACCTGGCGGCGGGGCTCGTGCTGGCGCTGTTCAGCGCCGGGTACGTGCGGATGAGCCGGCGGATCGTGAATGTCGGCGGTTTCTACACCTACGCTCGGGAGGGGCTGGGGCGGCACGCGGGCGGCGCGACGGCATACGTCGCGTTGCTGTCCTACAACGCCGCGGTCGTCGGGATCTTCGGCGGCTTGGCCTATTTCGCGAGCCTCGTCGTCAACCAGATGGGCCTGTCGGTGTCGTGGCAGGCCTGCGCGGTGGTTTGCTTCCTGCTTGTCGCGGTCCTGGCCTTCTTCGAAGTGACCCTCAGCGCGAAGGTGCTCGGTTTCCTCCTGGGCGCGGAGGTTCTCACCCTGATGGTGTTCAACGGCGCTGTCCTGGCGGAGAAGGGCTTCCACGGGTTCTCGTTGGCCGTGTTCGCGCCCAGCGCGGTGTTCGGGACCGGATTCGGGGTCAGCCTGATGTTCGCCTTCGGATCCTATGTGGGCTTCGAAGCGACCGCTCTGTACGGCGAGGAGGCCCGCAACCCCCGCCGCTCCGTGCCGCGCGCCACCTATCTCGCGTTGGCGATCATCACCGTCTTCTACCTGATCACCTCGTGGGCGGCCATGGCGGCCGAGGGGGTCCAGCGGGCGCAAGGCATCGCCAGCCACGACGTCGCGACCGGCAAGACCTACATGTTCGAGGCCGGCACCGAGTTGATGGGACCGGCCTACACCGACGTGATGGCGATCCTCGTGGTCACCAGTCTCTTCGCCGCCTTCCTCGCGTTCCACGCCAACACGGCGCGCTACCACGTCGCGCTCGCCCGCGACGGCCTGCTGCCGCGGCTCTTCGCGCGCACGCACCGCCGCTACGGATCGCCGGTCGCCGCCAGCGCGCTCCAGCTCGCCGTCGTCGCCGCGGCGACGATCGGCTTCACCGCGGCGGGCCAGGACCCGTACCTCGGCATGGGCACCAGCCTCTACAGCCTCGGCGTGCTCGGCATCGTGGTCCTCCAGGCGATCGCGGCGATCTCGATCGTCAGCTACTTCCTCCGCAACCGCGAGCACGAGTCCGTCGTCGCGAGCATCGTCTCGCCCGCGCTGGGCGCCGCGGGCCTCGTCGCCGGAGTCGGCCTGATGGTCCGGAATTACTCGACCCTCACCGCCAGCACGGCGCAGTGGGTCAACTCGCTTCCCTGGGCTCTGCCGGTCGTCGCGGCCTTCGGGGCGGTCGCGGCCGCGGTGGCCAAGGCCCGCACCCGGCCGGCGGACGGCCGGGCCTGACCCGCCCGGACCGGCAACGAAGAACGACAACGAGGAGAAGAAAGCCATGAACGACGTCGATGTCGTGGTGGTCGGTGCGGGGCTGGCCGGCCTCAGCGCAGCGCGCAAGCTTGTCGAGGCGGGAAAGACCGTCGCCGTGCTGGAGGCGCGAGACCGCGTCGGCGGCCGCACCGAGGGCGGGGTGCTGGAGGGCGCGCCGGTCGAACTCGGCGGCACCTGGCTCGGCGAGGGGCACACCGAGATGTACGCCCTGGTCGGCAAGCTCGGCCTGGAGACCTTCCCTACCTGGAATGACGCGGGACGGCATCTGCTCGACCTCGGCGGCAAGCAGTCGCCCCTGAGCAGCCGCAAGGGAGCGACGCCGAAGCTGAACCCGATCGCTCTCGCCGACCTCGCTCAAGGCCTCGCGCGCTTCGAAAGGCTCGCCCGCAGCATCGACCCGGCGCGGCCGTGGGCCCATCCCAAGGCCGGTCGCCTGGACGGACAGACCTACGAGTCGTGGGTCCGCCGGAACCTGAAAACTGCGACGGGCCGCAGCTACTTCCGTGTTCTGGCCGAGGCTCTCTACTCGGCGGACGGCTCCGACCTGTCGCTGCTGCACACGCTGTTCTACACGGTCAGCAACGGCGACCTGGAAACGCTCGCCTCCACCGACCAGGGAGCGCAGAAGGACCGGGTGGTCGGTGGGTCCGTCCTGGTCTCCGAGCGCCTCGCCGACGGTCTCGACGTGCGGCTGAACTCGCCCGTCGCCCGCATCCTCCAGAACGGTCGCGGTGTCACCGTCGCCACCCGCGACGGCGGGTCCGTCTCCGCGGCCCGCGTCGTCGTCGCCGTCCCGCCGACGCTCGCCGGCCGCATCGACTATCAGCCGATCCTGCCCGCCTGGCGCGACCAGCTCACGCAGCGCGTCCCGGCCGGGACCGTGATCAAGTGCTTCGCCGCCTACCCCAAGCCGTTCTGGCGCGACGCCGGCTGGAACGGCCAGGCGATCTCCGACCGCGGCCCGGTCAAGGTCACCTTCGACGTGTCACCGCCCGACGCCGCGGTCGGCATCCTCATCGGATTCGTCGAAGGCGGCGAAGCCCGGCGCTGGCAGCGACTGCCCGACCACGAGCGCCGCCGACAGGTCCTCGACTGCTTCGTCCGCTACTTCGGCCACGAGGCAGCCGACCCGGCCGCGTACCTGGAGAAGGACTGGAGCGCCGAGGAATTCACTCGCGGCTGCTACGGCGCACACTTCGCCCCCGGCGTCTGGACCAGCTACGGCGACATCCTCCGCGACCCCGTCGGCCGCATCCACTGGGCGGGTGCCGAGTACGCCGTGCAATGGAACGGCTATATGGAAGGCGCTGTCCGGTCGGGCCGCGCGACCGCCGACGAGATACTGGCGGCCGACGCGAACGCCTGAACCGGCGGTGCCGACCTCGACCGCGCCGGCCCGAAAGACCTGGCGGTGAAGGGTCGCGTATGCGCTGACGCAACCGGTTGCGAATGCGGTGGCGGAATATGTTGTGACGGTCGAGGTTGCGTGCGGAGGCATCCCCATTGTCCTGCGACTGAGTGCCCGCTCTGGACAGAACCGGTGAGGCATCCCTGATTCTGGGATGGCAGGCCGATGAGCCTAGCCGCTGCTCGCGCTGATGGGACTGGAAATAGCACCTTGGGTCTGTCTGGCCGTCGAGAGACTCGCGCGTGAGCCGCCGTCAGCGAAGCCGAGCCGGATGTGCAGTCCTGTCGCATTCATCGGATGGCAGCGGGGGATGACGAGGTTCAGGCTGCGAGAGGACGAGGCTCGTTGGTCGAGGGCGCCACGGCAGCTCGGCGGAACGTGGAGGTCCGGGGGTCGGTCAGCCGGGCTTCTGTCCGGTTCAGGTCACAGCCGCACTGGGTTGACTATCTAGTTTGGATAGGCAAACCTTACCATCTGGCTCATGGTCCTGGGAAAGGCGATGCATCTATGTCTCGTAAGGGGTTCTTCGGCGCGGTCGCGCTCGCGGTTGCTGCCTCCTGCGCGCTGGTAGCGTGCGGCGCGGTGCAGGACTCGTCCGCCCCTGCCGCTGCCGGGCAGGCGGCCGGCTCCGCTGCGTTCCCGGTGAAGATCACGCACAAGTTCGGTGTCGCGACCGTCGAGAAGGCACCGCAGCGAGTGGTCGTGATCGGGACCTCGACTGACGATCTCGACGCGGCGCTCGCGCTGGGAGTCTCGCCGGTCGCGTTCTTCACCAAGTCCGGGTCCACCGCGGTGCCGTCGTATCTGAAGGGCAAGCTCGATCCGGCGAAGACGCGCATCGTGGATGCCGCGAACGGGGTCAACGCGGAGGAGGTCGGCAAGCTGACGCCGGATCTGATCCTGGCGACCGCGGACTACGGGCTGGACAAGGAATACGCGAACCTGTCGAAGATCGCGCCGACGGTCGGGTACGCCACCGAGTGGGGGGCGCAGACCTGGCAGGAGCACGTGAAGGTCGTGGCGCAGGCGCTCGGCAAGACCGCTGACGCGCAGAAGGTCATCGACACCGCGCAGGCTGCGATCGACCAGGCCAAGGCGGACAATCCGAAGGCTGCGGGCAAGACCTTCACCGCGTCGGTGGGCAACGCGCCGGGCAAGCTTTTCACCCTGGTGTCGCAGCAGGACTTCGCGGTGCAGCTGATCCAGTCGGTCGGGTTGAAGCTCAGTTCGACGGTGGTCGACGCGAGCAAGAACGAGTCGGGCAGCCCGACCGGAACGCTCACCCCGGAGCAGTACGACAAGGTTGCCGCGGACGTCGTGATCATCGCCTTCACCTCGCCCGATCTGCGGCAGGCGTTCGAGTCCAACCAGCTCGTCGCGAAGGTCAAGGCGGGGAATTACCTGGTGACGGACATGGAGACGATTTCGGCACTGCGGGCGCCGACTGTTTACGGGATTCCGTATGTGCTGGACAAGCTGAAGCCCGCGCTGGCGAAGCTTTCCTGACCGGGCAAGCGAAACAGGCCCGGCACCGGAAATCCGGTGCCGGGCCTGTTTTTCGGTCAGGCGAGTTCAGCGTCTACATCGGACTCGGTGAGCGCTTCGACCTCCAGGTAGATCTCAGCCACCTGGGCCAGCCGGCCTGGGACGGATTCTTCGGCGAGCAGGCGCGCGGCCATCCCGCCGACGGTGAGGGTCGCGAACAGCGTCCGGACCGTCACTTCGGTGCTGTCGAGGGCTTCCCGGAGGCGGCCGACGATCATGGTCGCGAGCACGGAATCCCCGCCCAGCGCGAAGAATGGATCGTCCACGCCGACGCGGTCGACCTCAAGGACCTCTGCCCAGACCTTCGCGAGCACCTGTTCCAAGGCGGACTGCGGGGCCTCGTAGGAGTCGGTTTCCGCGGTCCAGTGCGCGGCGACGGCGCGGCGGTCGACCTTGCCGTTCGCGGTCAAGGGCAGTTCGTCCAGCACGACGACGCGGGACGGGACCATGTGCGGCGGCAGGATGGTCCGGGCGAATTCGCGCACCTCGTCCGGCGTGACCGCCCCGGCGACCGCGGCGACCAGCTGGTTGCCCGCGACTCCGGCGATGCCGCGCCGGACGTCCGGGTGCTCCGCCAGCGCGGCTTCGACTTCTCCGAGTTCGATCCGGACGCCGCGCACCTTGACTTGGTGGTCGCGGCGGCCGAGGAATTCGAGAGTGCCGTCCGGCCAGTAGCGCGCCAGGTCGCCGGTGCGGTACCAGCGTTGCCCGTCGTGGTCCACGAAGCGGTCTGCGGTGCGTTCGGGGTCGGCGCGGTAGCCGCGGGCGACGCCGTCGCCGCCGATCCAGAGTTCGCCGCCGACCCAGTCCGGACAGTCTCGGCCGCGGCTGTCGACCACGCGGCAGGCGACATTGCGCAGCGGGGTGCCGTACGGGACCGAACGCCAGTGCGCGGCAACGCCGTGCACTTCGCAGACCGTCGAATGGATCGCGGTTTCCGTCGTGCCCCCGAGTCCGGCGAACCGGCAGCGGGGCGCGTGCGCGGCGACGCGGCCGGGCAAGTCGGTGCCGACCCAGTCACCGCCGAGGAGCACCGTGCGCAGCCCGGCCAGCTCGCCCGGCCGGGCCGAGACAAGGAGCATGTCCAGCAATGCGGGCACGCAGTTGACCAGCGTGACGCCCCGGTCGGCGACCAGTTCGGCCCACGCCCGCGCGTCCTTGCGGTCGTCCTCCTCGACGAGCGCGACCGCGCCGCCCGCGCTGAACAGGCCGAAGATGTCATAGACGGACAGGTCGAAGTCCAACGCGGACACCGCGAGACAGCGGTCCCCGGGGCCGATCCCGAAGCGCTCGTTGAGGTCTTCGATGGTGTTCATCGCCGCGCGGTGCGGCACCTCGACGCCCTTGGGCTCACCGGTGGAGCCGGAGGTGAACAGCACGTACGCGATTGATTCCGGGTCGCCGACAACCGGTTCGGCGAGCAGTTCGGCCGTGGTGTCCACAGTGGTCAGTGTCGCTTGGATGCCCGCGACGCGGCGGATCCGGTCGGCGCGGGCGGGCGGCTGGTCGACACCGATAGGCACGTACGCGGCCCCGGCCGCGAGCACGCCGAGCACGGCGGCGATCTGGTCCGGTCCCTTCGGCAGCGTGATGCCGACAGCGTCGCCGGGCCGGACGTTCAGCCCCGCGGCGACGCGCAACGCCTTGTCCGCCAGTTCGCCGTAGGTCAGCTGGCCATTTTTGGCCCACACCAGCGCGACGGCATCCGGTTCCCGTCGTGCGTGCTCGAAAAAGCCTTGGTGCAACAGTTTTTTGCTGCGAGGTCCGGCGGTGGCGTTGGCCTTCGCGCGGGTTCTCGCCTGCGCGGCGGGCAACGCGCCGCCGACCGGCCGCTCCCAAACGTCATCGTCCTGCCCGAGTTGTGTGACGAGCCTGTGGAACGCGGCGAACATGTCGTCGATCAGCCCGGCCGGGAACGCGTTCTCGCGCACGTCCCAGTTGATCAGCAGTCCTTCGTTGACCTCGGTGACCTGCGCGTCGAGCAACACTTGCGGGCCTTGCGAGACGATCCAGACCGCTTCGCCGAAGAGCCGGCGGACGTCCGCGTCGAACAGTTCGCCGAGGTTGAGCGCGCTGGTGAACACGACCGGTGCGAGGACCTGTTCGCCTTGGTACCGCGACAGATCCCGCAACACCTCGACCCCGGAGTACGCGGCATGCGCGGCGCCGGTATGCATCCGCTCCTGCAACGCCTTCGCCTGATCGGCAAAGGACGCTTCGGCGGACAAGTCCACGTCCAGCAGGACGGAGCCGGTGAAGTCGCCGACCAGCCGGTCCACTTCCGGATGCGTGCTCTCGCGGTCGAACATCGGGACGTTGAGCAGGAACCGGGGCTGCCCGCTCCACGCCGAAAGCGTCTCGGCGAACGCGGTCGCGACCACCATCGCCGGGGTCAGCCCGTGCTCGTGCGCCCGGGCGGCCAGCTGTTTGCGGCCCTCTGGTGCGAGCCAGTGGTGCCGCCGCGTCACCCGGGTCGCGTCGCCGCGCTCGTTCTCCGGCACCAGCGGCAGCTCAGGGGCCGACGGCAGGGACGGGATCCGCTGCTGCCACCAATCCTTGGCGCGGGCGTGGTCGGCCGCGCGGGCCGGTTCCCGTTCGGCGAGGTAACGCGGGTAGCTGTAGCCGATCGGTTCCGGCTCGGCGCCTTCGTAGAACCGGGCGAGGTCGGCGAGCAGCACGCGGTAGCTCAACGCGTCGGCGGCGAGCATGTCCACGTCCACGTGCAGCCGCGTGCGCCCGTCGCGAAGACGGCTCAACTGAATGCGGAAGACCTCGCCGCGGGCGACGTCGAGGCGGGCGTGGGAGGACTGGTCGCGGATCTGCTCGAGCTCGGCATCGTCGGTGATGTCGTGCACGAGAAGAGCGGGTTGCGCCCGGTCGGCAAGGATTCGCTGCCTGCCGTCGTCGTCGAAGGTCGCGCGCAGCATCCCGTGGCGCTGAACGAGTTTTCCGACCGCGGCTTCGAGCCGGACCGGATCGACGCCCTCGCCGTCGAATTCCACGTACAGGTGCGCGGCGACCGAGCCGAGCGTCGTCTCCTCGTCGCGGCCGATCCAGTAAGCGTGCTGCATCAGCGCGAGCGGGAACGGCGCGGACTCGTCCACCTCGACCGCCGCGACGGGCTCCGGGGCGACCCCGGACGCCTCCGCCAGCACCCTGCGCCAGCCGGCGAGCGTCGGGGTTTTCGCCAGTTCGGCGAAGCTCACCTTGATCCCGCGCCGCCGCCAGGCATTCGCGACCTGCATGAGCGCGATCGAGTCCAGGCCCCATTCGATCAGACTGTCCTCTTCGGACAGGTCGGCGGCCTCGGGGCCAAGGAGGCCGGTGACGTCCCGCAGGAGGTCTCCCGCCGTCGGCTGCTCGTTCACCACGTGCCCAGCTCCTCTTCGAACTCGTCGATGTCGTCCTGGCTGAGGTCCACCAGGGAAAGGTCCAACGCGGGTCCGCCGCCGGCGAGCGCGTCCCGCAAGCGCGCGGCCAGCGTGCGCACGTCGGTCTGCCCGGTCAGGGAAATCCGCAGTTCGCCGTTCACGGCGGCGGCGTTGATCTCCAGCGCCCAGTCGGGGGTCCGGCCCGGCCGGGGCGGCACCCGCAGCATCGGCGCCTCGGGAGCGACCGACCACGGAGTGCCGTCGCCGGTGTCCACCCGGCCCAGGTAGTTCAGCACGATCGTCGGCTCGGGCAGGTCGAACGGCCGCAGCAGCCCGTAGCCGAGTCCGCCGTCGGGCAGCCGGTGGACGCTGCCCGAGGTTCGGACGGGGAAGACGGCGGTGAACCAGCCGACGGTCGCGGACAGGTCCACGCCGGGCGCGATCTGTTCCTCTCGGCCGTGTCGTTCGACGGCGATGACCGCGTTGTCGCGGTCGAGCGTGCGCCCGAGCGCGGTGAGCAGCGCCTGCTCGACGTCTCCGACCGGCAGTGGCGCCGTGCATTCGGCGTGCTCGGGCACGGCGTCGGTGAGCGGCAGCACCGGGTCGGCGCCGTCGAGAATGCTGTGCCAGAGCTCGCGTTCGCCGCTGCGGTCCTGTTCCCGGAGCAGTTCGCTCCAGCGCCGGAACGACGTGCCGGTGCGGACCAGTTCCCGGCCCTGCCAGGCTTCGGCGAGGTCGTCGAGGAGGATCCGCCACGAGACGCCGTCCACGACCAAGTGGTCGGCGACGATCAGCACGCGGTCGTCGAACCGCACGACCTGGACGAGCCGGTCGTCGTCGAGCCGGTCGCGGGCGGCGAGCAGTTCGTCGTCCAGCGATCCGGCAGCTCGGGTGACGATCTCGGCGGCGTCGAAGGATTCCGCCGGCACGACCAGGGTTTCGCCGTCCCAGCGGGCGCGGAGGAGGTCGTGCCGGTCCAGTACCGCCTGCACGGTCCGGACGAGCCCGGGTTCGGTGAGGCCGGGCGGGGCGGTCAGCAGCATCGCCTGGAACAGCCCGCGGTACCGCATGATCGGGGTCGGCGCGACCCGGCCGTGCGGGACGTCGGCGTGGACGGTGAAGTCGCCGGCCGCCGCGAGCCCGGCGGGGGTCCGGTGCTCGAAGACCTGGCGCGGGGTGAGCGAAATTCCGGCCTTGCGGGCGCGGCTCACCAGCTGGACCGAGACGATGCTGTCGCCGCCCAGCTCGAAGAAACTGTCGTGCACGCCGATTTCGGGCAGCTGCAATGTTTCGGCGAACAGCTGGCACAGCAGGCGTTCGCGTTCGGTGCGGGGTTTCGCGGAACCGGTGCGCGCGGTGAAGTCCGGGTCGGGGAGGGCTTTCCGGTTGAGCTTGCCGTTTGAGGTGAGCGGGAGGCGGTCGAGTTCGACGATCGCGGCGGGCACCAGGTGTTCGGGCAGCTTCGCGCGGAGGTCCGGCGCCGTGCCGACGACGTAGGCGACGAGCCGCTCGTCTCGGACCACGACGGCAGCCACGTCGACGCCGTCCTCCGCGGCGAGTGCGGCTTCGATCTCGCCGAGTTCGATCCGGAACCCGCGGAGTTTGACTTGGTCGTCGGTGCGGCCGAGGTAGTGCAGGACTCCCTCGCGGTCGCGTTTCACCAGGTCGCCGGTGCGGTAGAGCCGTTGCCCGTTCGGTGCGGCGACGAAGCGGGACGCGGTGAGCGCTGGGCGGTTGAGGTAGCCGCGGGCGAGTTGGACGCCGCCGAGGTACAGCTCTCCCGGCACGCCCGGCGGCACGGGCCGCAGCAGGCGGTCGAGGACGTGGGTTTGCGTGTTCCACACCGGGCGGCCGATGGCGACCTGGTCGGTGACCGTGTGGTGGGTGACGTCGACGGCGGTTTCGGTGGGGCCGTAGAGGTTGTGCATGCCGGGTTTCGCGATATCGGCGGGGAGAGCTTCGCCGGAGGTGATCACGCGTTCCGGCAGCGGGCGGTCGCCGTAGGCGCGGAGCATCGAGGGGACGAAGTGGACGGTGGTGATGTCTTCGGTTTGGATGAGGTGTGCGAGGTAGTCGGGGTCCTTGTGGCCGTCTGGTTTCGCGAGCACGAGGGTCGCGCCGGTGATGAGCGGCCAGAAGAATTCCCAGACGGAGACGTCGAAGCTGGACGGGGTTTTCTGCAGGACCCGGTCGTCGGCGGTGAGACCGTAGCGGTCCTGCATCCACAGGAGGCGGTTGACGATCGAGCGATGGCTGACGACAACGCCCTTGGGACGGCCGGTGGAGCCGGAGGTGTAGATGACGTATGCCGCGTCGTCAGGTTTCGCCCCGGCCGGTTCCGCCCTGCCTTCCAGCGCGGCGGGCAGAACCGCCACCGGCTGGGCGTCTTCGATCATGAAGTCCAGTCGTTCCGCGGGATAGGACGGGTCCAGCGGCAGATACGCGCCGCCTGCCTTCAGCACGGCGAGCAAGGAGACGACCAGGTCGAGCGAGCGGTCTTGGCGGATGCCGACGATCTGGTCCGGGCCGACGCCCGCGGCGGAGAGTTGCTCGGCGAGGTCGGTGGCTCGGGCGTCGAGTTGGGCGTAGGTCAGCGAATCCCTGCCGAAGCGGACGGCCTCGGCGTCTGGCGTGCGGGAGACCTGGGCGGCGAACAGTTCGGCCAGCGTCGTTTCCGGCACTTCGGCGGCGGGGAATTCCAGGACCCGTTCGCCCTCGGTCAGCACGGTGGTCGCCGAGAGCGGCCGGTCCGGTTCGGTGACGAGAGACTCCGTGTAGCGGACGAACCGGGTCGCCATGTCGTCCACAGTGGACTGATCGAACAGGTCGCGGCTGTAGACCAGCCAGCCGTCGATGCCGCCCGCGTGCTCGAACAGGTGGCACGACAGGTCTGTCCGTGCCGCGTAGAAGCCGACGTGCTCCTCGCGCAGCGCCGCCTCGCCGAACGGTGCGGTCTCCGCGGCGGCCTGCTGGTAGGCGAACATGACCTGGAACAGCGGGTGCTTGCCGAGCGAGCGCGCTGGGTTGACGGCTTCGACGATCCGCTCGAACGGCAGATCCTGATGCGCGAACGCGTCGAGGTCGGTCCGGCGCACCCGGTCCACGAGCTGCCGGAACGTCGGGTCGCCGGTCAGATCCGTGCGCAGGACCAGCGTGTTGACGAAGAAGCCGACCAGGCTGTCGAGGGCGGCGTCGGTGCGGCCCGCGACCGGGCTGCCGATCGGAATGTCGTCACCCGCCCCGAGGGCGCCGAGCAACGCCGCGAACGCGGCCTGCACGGTCATGAAGACGGTTGATCCCGTTTCGCGGGCCAGCTTGTGCAGCGCGGCGCGGGTTTCAGCGGAAAGCTGGAACCGGACGGCGTCCCCGGCGAAGCTCGCGGTCGCGGGCCGTGGACGGTCCGTCGGCAACGGGAGTTCTTCCGGCAGGTCCGCGAGCGCGGTCCGCCAGTACTCGAGCTGGGTCGAGGCCAGGCTGTCCGGGTCGGCGTCGTTGCCCAGCAGGTCCCGTTGCCACAGGACGTAGTCGGCGTAGTGGACCGGCAACGGGGTCCACGCCGGGCGCCGGCCCGCGCACCGCGCGGCGTAGGCGGTGGTGAGGTCGGCGACGAGACGTTCGGTCGACCAGCCGTCGGATGCGATGTGGTGCGTGAGCAGGGAAAGCACGTGACTGTCGCCATCCCGGATCAGCCGGGCTTCGAACGGCGGCTCTCTGTCCAGTTCGAACGCGCGCTGCGCCGCTTCGCGCACGGTCCCGCCGATGGCCAGGGTCGGCGTCCAGCCGAGCACCTGCTGGTAGGGCTTGCCCTCGAACTCCGGGTAGATCGTGCGCAGCACCTCGTGCCGTCCGACCACGTCGGACAGCGCGGCGCGAAGGGCGTCGACGTCGAGCTGGCCGTCGAGACGGACCGCGAACGGCACGTTGTAGGTCGCGCTCGCGCCTTCGAGCCGGTAGAGGAACCACAGCCGCTGCTGCGCGAACGACAACGGCAGACGGCGCGGCCGGGTCATCGGAGTGAGGGCTGGGCGGGTCTTGCCTCTGTCGTCCAGGATCGCGGCCAGCCTGGCGACAGTGGGCGCGTCGAAGACGGTGCCGATCGTCAGTTCCGCGCCGAGTTCGGCGCGGGCCCGGCCGACCAGTTTCGTGGCGAGCAGAGAATGCCCGCCGAGCGCGAAGAAATCGTCGTGCACGCCGACGCGGTCGAGTCCGAGCAGGTCGGCGAAGAGCATGGCCAGCGCGCGTTCCCGTTCGGTGCCGGGCTCGTCGTCGGTGACCGCGGAGGTCGGGGCGGGCAGCGCGCGGCGGTCGAGTTTTCCGCTGGGGGAAAGGGGAAGTTCGTCCAGTTCGACGACGACCGAGGGGATCAGGTGGTCCGGCAACGTCTTCGCCAGCGCGTGCCGGGCGCCGGTCGCGTCGCCGACGATGTAGGCGACGAGCTGCTGCTGTTCCGGCCGCAGCACGACGGCCGCGCCGGTGATCCGGGGCAACGCGGTGAGCGCGGCTTCGACCTCGCCGAGTTCGATCCGGAAGCCGCGGAGCTTGACCTGGTCGTCGGCGCGGCCGACGAACTCGACCACGCCGTCCGCGCGCCAGCGCACGAGGTCGCCGGTGCGGTAGAGCCGTTGCCCGTTCGGTGCGGCGACGAAGCGGGACGCCGTCAGCGCCGGGCGGTTGAGGTAGCCGCGGGCGAGCTGGACTCCGGCGAGGTACAGCTCTCCCTCGACTCCCGGCGGCACCGGCTGGAGAGCTGAGTCCAGCACGTGGAGCCGCGTGTTCCATACCGGACGTCCGATCGGGACGATGCCGGTTCCGGCGCCCTCGACGGCTGGCCAGTACGTCACGTCGACGGCGGTTTCGGTCGGGCCGTAGAGGTTGTGCAGCTGCGGCAGTGCCAGGTCGGAGGGGAGTGCTTCGCCGGAGGTGATGACTCGCTTGGGCAGCGGCCGGTCGCCGTAGGCGCGGAGCATCGACGGGACGAAGTGGACAGTCGTGATGCGTTCGCGGGTGATGAGTTCGGCGAGGTAGTCGGGGTCTTTGTGGCCGCCGGGCTTCGCGAGGACCAGGGTGGCGCCGGCGATGAGCGGCCAGAAGAATTCCCACACGGAGACGTCGAAGCTGGACGGGGTCTTCTGCAGGACCCGGTCGTCGGCGGTGAGGTGGTATTCGTGCTGCATCCACCGCAGGCGGTTGACGATCGCGCGATGCGTGACGACTACGCCTTTCGGGCGTCCGGTGGAGCCGGAGGTGTAGATGACGTAGGCCGCGTTGTCCGGGCTCGCGGGTGTGGTTTCGACGCTGTTTTCGAGCGGGCAGGGGAGAACGACGGCAGGCTGGGCGTCCTCGATCATGAACTCCAGCCGGTCCGCCGGGTAGGACGGGTCGAGCGGCAGATACGCGCCGCCTGCCTTGTGCACGGCCAGCAGCGAGACGATCAGGTCGAGCGAACGGTCTTGGCGGATGCCGACGATCCGTTCCGGGCCGACACCTGCCGCGGCGAGCTGTCCGGCGAGGCCGGCGGCCTTGGCGTCGAGTTCGGCATAGGTGAGCGAGTCGCTGCCGAAACGCACAGCTTCGGCGTCCGGAGTGCGTGCGGCTTGGGAGGCGAACAGTTCGGCGAGAGTCGTCTCCGGCGCCTCCGCTGAGCGCCCGGCCGGGATTTCCGCGGAGTGGTACGCCAGCCGGGCGACGGGCGTGTCCGGTGCGGCCAACGCATGCCGCAGCAACGACTCGAGATGGTCCAGGAACCGGTCGATCGTCGGCGCCGCGTACAGGTCGGTCGAGTAGGTCGCCTCGATCCGCATCCGGCCGCCGGCGAGGAAAGCCTCCAGCGCGAGATCGAACTGCGTGGTGTCGTTGTGCACCGTCCGCCAGGCTGTCTCGATGCCCGGAAAGTCGAATCCTCGCAGACCTTGCGCGAGGAACAACAGCATGACGTCGAACAGCACCGAACGCCCGGCCGTGCGCGGCGGCCGCAGCTTTTCGACGAGCACGTCGAACGGCAGGTCCTGGTGTGCGTAACCGTCGGTGCAGACGCGTTGCACCCGCGAGACCAGGTCGGCGAACGAGGGCTGCCCGGACAGATCCGCGCGCAGCACGAGGGTGTTGCCGAAGTTTCCGACGAGCCGTTCGACCTCGCCGGCGTCGCGGTTCATCGACGCCGATCCGATCGGCACGTCCGTCGCACCGGTGTAGCGGTGCAGCAGCGCGGCATACGCGGCGAAGACCACCATGAACGGCGTGACGCCGCGGTCGTGGGCGAACGCCGTGACGCGCTCGGTCACGTCCGTGCCGAACGTCCTCATGCGACGGTCGCCGCGGCTCGATCGCGTTGCCGGGCGCGGGAAGTCGGTCGGCAGCGGAAGGCTTTCCGGCATCGGGTCGAGCGCCGCGCGCCAGTAGTCGAGGTCCTTGGCGAGACGGTCGTCGGTGAACGTTTTCCGCTGCCACAGCGCGAAGTCCGCGTACTGCACGGGAAGCGGTTCGAGCCCGGCCGGTCGGCCGGTGGTGTCCTCGCGGTAAAGCGCGGACAGGTCGTGCGAGAGCGCGTTGAAGGTGAAACCGTCCCACGCGATGTGGTGCACCGTCAGGACCAGCACGTAGTCGTTGTCCGCGCGACGCAACAGCTTCAGCCGCAGCGAGTGTTCCTTCGCGAGGTCGAAGCCGTGCGCGGATTCCTCGCGTGCGGACGACTCCACCGCGGCGTCGCGCCGGTCGGCCGGCAGACCTCGCAGGTCCGTTTCCGCCATCGTGACGACCGCGAACGGGTCCACCACTTGCCGGGGCTCCCCGTCGGCGCCGGGCAGGTACCGGGTGCGGAGGATCTCGTGGCGTTCCACGAGACGCTGGAACGAGCGTTGCAGTGCGGGGCGGTCGAGATCGCCGCGAAGGTCGATGGCGAGGCACACGTTGTACGCGGCGGTGCCCGGTTCGAGCTGCTGCAGGAACCACATCCGCGACTGAGCGGACGACAAGGGCAGGTCGTCCTCGCGGTCGCGCTTCGGGATCTGCGCCGTGCTCGCGAGCCCGGCCTCGGCGAGGCGGCGGCGGAGCAGCTCGCGTTTGCGGGCGGCCAGGTCACTCACCGGAAATCTCCTTGAGGGCGTCGAACCACGCCGCGGAAAGGGCGTGGATCCGGTCGTCGGTGAAGAGCGCGCCGGGCCACTGCCAGTCGGCATGCAGCGCGGCTCCGTCGACCAGACAGTTCAGAACCAGGCAGTACGGGGCCGGCTGGGCGGCGTCGGCGCCGCCGCCCATCGCGCCGGCTTCGGGGGCTCCGGACCACGGGGCGCCGCTCGTCTCGCCCGAGGTGAACCGGCCGAGGTAGTTGACCTCGATCTGCGGTTCGGGCAGCGCGGCGAGTTCGGCCGCGGTGTCCGGGTTGACGTAGCGCAGCAATCCGTGCCCGATTCCTTTGTCCGGCAACGCCAATTGCGCGGCAACAGTGGGTACGTCGGCCGGGTCGAGCCGGACCGGATGCACGCTGGTGAACCAGCCGACGGTGCCGGACAGGTCCGCCCGCGGCACGATTTGCTCTTCCCGGCCGTGGTTTTCCACCGCCAGCAGGACTGGGCCTGGTTCGCCGCGCCACCGCTCGACGGCGCGCGCGAACGCGGTGAGCAGGATGACGTCGATCGGGGCGCCGAGCCGCTCGGGCACGGCCGTGAGCAGCGCTTGCGTCAGGTCCTCGTCGAGGACGGTGCGGATCGACCGCACCGTGGCGCGGGTGTCGACCGCCGGGTCGAGACGCCGGGTGCCGAGCACTGGGTCCGGCCCGGAGAGGATGTCGCGCCACATCCCGAGTTCGCTGGTTTTCGCCCGCGCCGCTTCGGGCAGCGCGTTCGCCCATTCCCGGAACGAGGTGCCAAGCGGCGGCAGCTCGCGTCCGGCCCACAGGTCGGCGAGTTCGGGCACGAGGATGCCCCAGGACGCGGCGTCGACCACGAGGTGGTGCAGCAGGAGCAGCAGCCGTCCGTCGCGGCCGGGACCGCCGTCGAACCACACGAAACGGGCCATCTCGCCCGCCGCGGGGTCGAGTTCGCCCAGCTCTGCCTCCATGACTTCCGGCAGCTGCGCGGCGACGTCGGTCAGCTCGACCCGCTGCACCCGCGCCTGCACGGCGCCGCGCGGGCGGACGGTGAAGGAACCGTCGAAAGTCGACCGCAGGACGTCGTGCCGGTCGAGGAGGGTTTGCAGCAGTTCGGTGAGGCGTTCGCGGGTGAGGTCCGGGGGAGTGCAGACGAGGCGGGCCTGGCTGAGCCGGTCGTACGGCCGGTTGTGCGTGAGCCAGGAGAGCATGGGCGTCAGCGGGACGTCGCCGATCCCGGCATCCGGGTCGCGCCGGACCGGCGCGGCACCGGCGACGCGGGCCAGTTCGGCGACCGTCCGGCGCTCGAAGACGTCACGCGGGCTGAACCCGAAGCCGGCTGCGCGGGCTTTGCCGACCAGCCGCATCGAGACGATGCTGTCGCCGCCGAGAGCGAAGAAACTGTCGTCCGCGCCGACTCGCGAAACACCCAGCACTTCGGCGAACAGTTCGGCGAGGCGGGCTTCGTTGGCGGTCTCCGGCTCTCGCGTGGTGCCGTGGTACTCCGGGGCGGGCAACGCCTTGACGTCGAGTTTGTCGTTGCGGGTCAACGGGAAGGAATCGACCGCGACGACCGCTGACGGGACCAGGTACTCCGGCAGGCTCGCCGCGACCCGTTCGCGGAGGCCGTCGACGCCGCCCCGGCGGAGCACGACATACGCGACCAGCCGGCGCACGCCGGGCGCGTCCTCGCGCGGGACGACGACGGCGCGCTCGACCCGGTCGTCCCGGGACAGCACCGCCTCGATTTCCCCGGGTTCGATGCGGAACCCACGGATCTTGACCTGGTCGTCGACCCGGCCGAGGCATTCGAGGAACCCGCCGGCGGTCCACCGCGCGATGTCGCCGGTCCGGTACATGCGGCCGCCGTGGAACGGATCGGCTACGAACCGTTCCGCCGTCGTGCCCGGACGGCCGAGGTAACCGCGGGCCAGGCCGGCGCCCGCCAGGTACAGCTCGCCTTCGACGCCGATCGGACACGGCCGGAGCCGCCGGTCGAGGACGTATGCGCGGGCATTGCCGACTGGTGATCCGATGGAAGGCGTTGGGCTGTCGGCGAAATCGGCCGCGGCGGAGTCCACAGTGCACTCAGTCGGGCCGTACAGGTTGTAGACGGCCAGGCCGGGTTCGTCCCGCAGCGCACGCCACAGCTCGCCCGGCACGGCTTCGCCGCCGACGCCGAGCACCTTGAGCGAACCCCGCCATGGCTCGGCCGCGACCTGCGTCAGCAGCGAGGGCGACAACTCGACGAACTCGATCTCGTGCTCGCGGAGGAAGGCACGAAGCAGGTCGGCGTCGCGGCGGACGTCCGGCGGCACGAGGTGCAGCTCGTGGCCGGCGAACAGCCACAGCATCGGCTGCCAGGACGCGTCGAAAGCCATCGGCCACGCGTGCGCGACCCGCAGCGGCCGTCCGACCTGGGCCCGCGCCGGATCGAACAGGTCCGTGCGATGGCTGATCAGCAGGTTCGCGATCGACCGGTGCGGTACGACGACCGCTTTCGGCACACCCGTCGAGCCGGACGTGTAAATGACGTACGCCGGGTTTTCGGGGCGGGCGCGCTGCGGGAAATTCTCGCCGGTGCCGGGCGGGAGTTCGGTCAGGGTCACGACGGGCCGCGAGTCGGCCAGCATCACGTCGATGCGCTCGTCGGGCCAGTCCGGGTCCAGCGGCAGGTACGCGGCGCCTGCCTTGAACACCGCAAGCAGCGCGATGATCATTTCCGGGCCGGGGGCCAGCCGGAGCGCGACGATTTTCTCGGGCCCGGCGCCTTGGTCGACCAGCTTGCGGGCGATGGCGTTGGCTCGGGCGTTGACGTGCGCGAACGTCAGCCGGTCGGCGCCGGACACGATGGCCGTCGCGTCCGGAGTCGTCCGGGCCTGCGCTTCGAAGACCTCGGACATCGTCGTCGGCTCGGTCCGCAAACGCTTGCCCGTGCCGAATTCGGCGAGACTGCGCAGGTCGGCTTCGGACAGCAGCTCGAACGGCCTGCCGTCGGCGAAGCTCTCGACGGCGCGGGTGAAGTACTGGGCGAGCGTGGCGAGCCAAGCGTGGTCGAAAACATCGGGCCGGTACTCGAAGGTGACGGAGAGCTGTTCCTCCGCGGCCACGGCGAGCGTGAGCGGGTAATGCGTCGCGTCGTCGACCTCGACGCCGGTGATGCGGAGCCCGGCGGCGCGCTCGCTGTCGCTGACCGCGGCTGCGTCGATGGGGTAGTTCTCGAACACGATGAGCGTGTCGAACAGGTCCCCGGCGCCCGCGGCGCGTTGGATTTCGGTCAGTCCGAGGTAGTGGTGGTCGAGCAGCTTCGACTGCTCGGCCTGCAGTTCGCTCAGCGGTGCCTCGGTACGTACTCGCACGGGGACCGTGTTGATGAACAGTCCGACCATCGAGTCCGCACCGGACAGATCGGCCGGACGGCCGGACACGGTCGCGCCGAACACCACGTCGTCGCGGCCGGTCAGCCGCCCGAGCACCTGGCCCCACAGCCCCTGGATCACGGTGTTCACCGTGAGTCCCAGCTTCCGGGCGCGGGCGTAGAGCCGGTCCGCGGCCAGGTCGAGGCGGATCTTGCCCGGCCGCGTGGGCACGCGCGACGCGGCGGGCGCGAGGAGCGTCGGTTCGGCGCCGGCGAGTGCGCCGGTCCACGCTTTCGCCGAGTCGGCGCGGTCGCGTGCGGCCAGCCAAGCCAGGTAGTCGCGGTAGGGCCGCGGGCTCGGCGGGTTCGCGCCGCCGTAGATCTGCAGCAGTTCGCTGATCAGCAGCGGCAGCGACCAGCCGTCCAGCAGGATGTGGTGATTGGTCAGGACGAGCCGGTGCTCGGTTTCGCCGAGGTGCACCAGGGAGAACCGCAGCAACGGCGGTTCGTCGAGGACGAAGCGCTGTGCGCGGTCTCGTTCGAGAACAGCCGCGAGGTCGCCGTCGGTCTCGGTCCAGGGCAGCTCGACCTGATCCAGCACGACCTGGACCGGTTCGTCGACGTCCTCGTGCACGAAGGCCGAGCGGAGGTTGGAGTGCCGGGCCAGCAGCTGTTCGGCTGCTGCGCGCAGGCGCGGACCGTCCACTGTGCCCTCGAGGCTGAGGACGGATTGGACGCAGTAGACGTCCTCGGCGCCGGTGTCGTAGACCGCGTGGAACAGCATTCCCTGCTGCAGCGGGGAAAGCGGCAGGACGTCCTCGATCACTTCTTCCCCCATTTCGCCGCGAGCTTGTCGAGCTGTCCCTGGTTCAGCGACACCAGCGGGACGTCGGACGGGGTGAGCCCGGCGTCGTTTTCGCCGGTCAGCGCGCGCACCCAGGCTCGGGCGAGTCCGTCGACCTCGTCCTTGCGGTAGCGGCTGGTGAACGACCAGGTCGCGGTGAGCACCGGTCCGTCCTCGATGAGCGCGTCAATCTGCAACGGGCGGTGCTGGACCTGCGGTTCGGGCAGTTTCTCCGGGCCGGGGACCCAATATCCGTCCCCGATCTCGAAGCGGCCGAGGTAGTTGAAGCTCACGCCGGAGTCCGGGATCTTCGCCCCGAAGCCGTTGTTCGGGACCGCGCGCAGGCGTTCCTTCACGTCGTTGACCGACTCTGCCAGCCGGAACGGGAACATCGTGGTGAACCAGCCGACCGTGCGCGAGAGGTCCGCGCCCGCTACGAGCTGCTCCTCCCGGCCGTGGGCCTCCAACGCGATTTCGATCGGGCCGAGTGCGGCGCCGAGCGCGGCAATCAGCGTCTCCTGCACTCGCGCGTGCTTGGCGTCCAGCAGTTTCCGAGTCGCGTCGACGGTCAGCCGGACGGTCGTGCGACCCGCGACAGGCAGCGTGCGCCCGGCTGTCGGCTCCGGCTGGTCCGTCGTCGCGAGGGCCCAGGTCCGGAACGACGTCGGCACTGGAGAGAGCTGCGGCGCACGTCCTGCCGCGCGGGCCTCCCACGCAGTGGCCAGATCCTCGGCAAGGATCCGCCACGAGACACCGTCGACCACGAGGTGGTGCAGCACCAGCAGCAACCGTCCGTCGAAGGCGACCGCGCGAAGCATCGCCGTCGTCGGATCCAACGTGGACACGAGCTCCGTGTGCTTGGCGGCGGAGTACGGGCCGTCGACCCGCTCGACCTGTGCTCGCGCGGTTAGTGGCACCTGCAGGACGCCGTCGCGGAGGCGGGCGCGCAGCAGATCGTGATGATCGAGGACGTCCTGCAGCACCTGCTCGAAGGCGTCCGGTGCGAACGGTTCGGGCACGCGCAGGAGTGCGGCCTGGTTCATCGTGGTGTCCCCGGTGGTGGCCCACCAGCGCATGATCGGGGTCAGCGGCACCTCGCCAACGCCGTCGTCGTGCCGGATTGGGACAGCCGAGGCGTCCAAGACTCTGGCCAGCGCCGCCGCTGTCTGGTGCTCGAACACCTGCCGCGGCGACAGCTGAAACCCGGCGGCGCGGACCTTGCTGACGAAGCGGATCGACAGGATGCTGTCGCCGCCCAGGGCGAAGAAGTTGTCCTCAGCCCCGATTTCGTCCCGTTTCAGCAGGTCCGCCATCAGTTCGCAGAGGAGCTTTTCGGTCGCGGTGATCGCCGTGCGGCTGACGGCTTCCTCGACCTCGGGGACCGGCAGTGCCTTCCGGTTTACCTTCCCCGACGGCAGCAGCGGGAACTCGTCGAGGAACACGAACCGCTGCGGCACCATGTGGCCGGGCAGCCGGCCGCGCAGCCAGTCGCCGATCCCGTCGGTCTCCGGGCCGAGGCAGTAGCCGATCAGCCCGGGCCGGTCGGCGCGCACGAGCACGACCGCGCGACGGACCCGCTCGTGCTGCTCGAGCACAGCCTCTATTTCCTCGAGTTCGACGCGCATTCCGCGGATCTTGATCTGATTGTCCGCGCGCCCCAGGAACTCCAGGCTGCCGTCGGGCTGCCAGCGGGCCAGGTCGCCAGTGCGGTAAAGCCGCTCGCCGGGCGGCCCGAACGGATTGGCGACGAACCGTTCCGCGGTGCGGCGCGGGTCGCCGAGGTACCCGCGGCCGAGGTAGACGCCCGCGGCGTACAGCTCTCCTGGCACCCCGACGGGAGCCGGGAGCAGCCGCCGGTCCAGCACGTACAGCTGGGTGTTGCCGTTCGGTTTGCCGATCGACACCGCCCCGCGCAGCGCCTCCGGACCGCGGTAGACGACGTGGCTGACGCCGATCGTCGCCTCGGCCGGCCCGTACCCGTGGTACATGATCGCGTCGCTGGCCCGGCGGAACCGGGAGAAGAGTTCCGGGGTGAGCACTTCGCCGCCGCACCACACGTGCTTGAGCGAACGGGCTTTCCGCTCGAAGTCCGGCAGTTGCAGCAGCAGGTCCAAAATGGACGAAGGAAGGTAGGTGAAGGTGACCGCGTGCCGCTCGATCAGGCCGAGCAGGTAGTCGATATCGCGTTCGCCGTCCGGTTCGGCGACGACCAGTTTCCCGCCGTTGACGAGAGGCAGGAAGATCTCGTTGATCGAGATGTCGAAGCCGAGCGGAGCCTTGAACAGCGACGCGTCGCCCGGTCCGAAGCCGAGCATTTCGCGTTGCCACAACAGCCGGTGCGTGATCGCGCGGTGGCGGATCATCGCGCCCTTGGGCTTCCCGGTGGAGCCGGACGTGTAGATGACGTACGCCAGGCCTTCCGGATCGACGTCCGCGGCGACTCGGTCCGATGTGGACTCCGCGCCGACGTGCACCACCGGCACGCCGAGTCCGCGCACCGGGCCGTCGTGCGCCGGCCCGCTGAGGATCGCCGTGAGCGCAGAGCTTTTGCCGACCTCCGCGATGCGCTGGGCCGGCCAGGACGGTTCAAGCGGGACGAACGCGCCGCCCGCCTTCTCGACGCCGAGCAGTCCGACGACCATCTCGACCGACCGTTCCCAGTGCATCCCGACGGTCTTCTCGGGGCCGACTCCGAGGTCCCGCAAGGCTTTCGCCACGTGATTCGCGCGCGCGTCCAGTTCGGCGTAGGTGAGCCGCTCGTCGTGGAACTCGACTGCGATCGCGTCGGGGCTGCGGTCGACCTGTTCCCCGACCATCGCGGCCAGGGTCGTCGCGGGCCGGTCCTCGGCGGTATCGTTGAAGGCGGTCAACTGTGCCCGGTCAGCGGCGTCCAGCACGTCGACCAGATCGACGGCTAGGTCCGGTTTCGCCGCGAAGGCGGTCAGGAGGATGGACAGCCGCTTGCCGAAGGCCTCGACGGTGGCTTCCTCGAACAGATCGGTGCGGTAGGAGATCGCGCAATCGCCGGGTCCGAAGTGGAACGCGAGGTCGAACTTCGCACCGGTGACACCCGGGTCGATCGGGGTGACTGCGATCCCGGGCAGTTCGAGTTGGGCGGCGCCTGCTTCTTGGTGGGACACCATCGTCTGGAACAGCGGATGGCGATTCGGAGACCGCGCCGGGTTCACCGCCTCAACCACGTGCTCGAACGGCAGTTCCTGGTGCGCGTACGCGTTGAGGTTGGTCTCGCGGACACGAGCCAGCAACTCGCGGAACGTCGGGCTCCCGCTCAGATCGGTGCGCAGCACCAGCGTGTTCACGAAGTAGCCGACGAGGTCGTCGAGCGCTTCGTCAGAGCGACCGGCGGACGGGGTGCCGAGCGGAATGTCGTCGCCCGCGCCGAGACGGTGCAACAGAACCGCGACCGCGGCCTGGCCCACCATCAGTTCGGTGACGCCGAACCGCCGGGCGAGGCGACGCGTGTCCGGCAGTTCGACGCGCACGCTGCGAGCCTCGCCGCTGGGTTGCGGGGGCCGCGGACGGTCCGTCGGCAGCGGCAACTCCTCGGGCAGCCCGGCTAGCTGCCGGGTCCAGAACTCGGTGTCGGCACGGGAATGCTGCTGCTGCCAGAGCGTGTAGTCGGCGTACTGCACGGGCAGCGGCGACCACTCGGGCGCCGTGCCTGCGACTCGTGCCGCGTACGCCGACGCGAGATCGCGCAGGAGGGGACGCGCGGACCATTCGTCGGCCGCGATGTGGTGGACCACCAGGGTGAACTCGTGCTCGTCCGGTCCGGTGCGGCGCAGGTCGTAGCGGATCGGGAGTTCCTGGTCGAGGCGGAACGCGTGATCGGCCTTGCCGCGCGCGAGGGGTTGCGGGGCGAGAATTTCCTGGCGAGGCTCGGTGCCGGGGAAGATCGTCCGCAGTGCTTCGTGCCGCGTGATGACGTCGACGAGTGCGGCGTCGAGCGCGTCGGCGTCGAGCGGTCCGGTCAGACGGGCGACGAACGGCAGGTTGTAAGTCGTCGTCGGACCGTCGACCTGGTACAGGAACCAGAGGCTCCGCTGCGCGGCGGAAAGCGGGATCTCCGCTGGGCGGTGTTGTGTTGTCAGCGGGGCACGGCTGGCGCTGTCGTCGAGGAGGCGGGCGAGCCGGGCCGGGGTCGGCGCGTCGAACACCGCCCGCAGCGCCAGATCGACCCCGAACGTCCGGCGCAGACGGCTGACGAGCCGGGTCGCGAGCAGGGAATGACCGCCGAGAGCGAAGAAATCATCACCGGCGCCGACGCTGTCGAGGCCGAGGACGTCGGCGAACAATTCGCCGACGATTTCCTCTCGCGGATCACGAGCTTGCGTGTCCCCGGCCTCGAGGTGCGGTTCGGGTAATGCCTTGCGGTCGAGTTTTCCGCTGGGTGTCAAGGGAAGCGCGTCGAGCGGAACTATGACGGCGGGGATTTCGTGCTCGGGCAAGCCGAGCGCTGCGGGGTCCACCCTGACGCCGGGGTCGGTCACGACGTAACCCACGAGCTGCTGCAGTTCCGCCCTGACCGCGACAGCGGCGGCGTTCACGCCTGGTTGCGCGATGAGCGCGGCCTCGACCGCGCCCAGCTCGACGCGGAAGCCGCGGATCTTCACCTGGTCGTCGGCCCGGCCGAGATACTGCAGCGCACCATTTTCCCACCGGACGACATCGCCGGTGCGGTAGAGCCGTTGCCCGTTCGGTGCGGCGACGAAACGCGACGCGGTCAGTGCCGGGCGGTTGAGGTAGCCGCGGGCGAGTTGGACGCCGCCGAGGTACAGCTCTCCCGGCACGCCCGGCACGCCCGGCACGCCCGGCACGCCCGGCACGCCCGGCGCGACCGGCCGGAGGAACGGGTCGAGGACGTGGACGGTCGTGTTCCACACCGGTCGGCCGATCGACACGCCGTCGGAGACCGTGTGATGCGTGACGTCGACGGCGGCTTCGGTGGGGCCGTAGAGATTGTGGATGCCGGGTCGCGCGATTTCGGGCGGCAGCGCTTCGCCGGAGGTGATGACGCGGCGGGGGAGCGGCCGGTCGCCGTAGGCGCGGAGCATCGACGGTACGAAGTGGACGGTCGTGATGCCTTCGGTTTCGATGAGGTGTGCGAGGTAGTCGGGGTCCTTGTGGCCGTCCGGTTTCGCGAGCACGAGGGTGGCGCCGGTGATGAGCGGCCAGAAGAATTCCCAGACGGAGACGTCGAAACTGGACGGGGTTTTCTGCAGGACCCGGTCGTCGGCGGTGAGGCGGTATTCGTGCTGCATCCACAGGAGGCGGTTGACGATCGCGCGATGGCTGACGACAACGCCCTTGGGACGGCCGGTGGAGCCGGAGGTGTAGATGACGTAGGCCGCGTCGTCGGGACTCGCGGGAGTGATCTCGGCGCTGCCGTCGAGCCCGGCGGGAAGGACGACCGCGGGCCGGGCGTCCTCGATCATGAAGTCCAGCCGCCCGGCCGGGTACGACGGATCCAGAGGCAGGTACGCGCCGCCCGCCTTGAGCACGGCGAGCAGCGAGACGACGAGGTCGAGAGAACGATCGTGGCGGACCCCGACGATCCGGTCCGGGCCGACTCCGGCTGCTGCGAGCCCGCGAGCCAGCTCGGACGTCCTCGCGTCGAGTTCGGCGTAAGTCAGGGAGACGCCGTCGAACCGCACTGCTTCGGCATCGGGAGTCCGAGCGGCCTGCGCTGCGAACAACTCGGCCAGCGTCGTCTCGGGAACGGCGGCGTGCGTGGAGTTCGGCGAAGTGATCGCCTCCCGCTCGGCTGTGCTCAGCAGGTCCAGTTGCGCGACCGGCAGCTCAGGTGTTGCCGCGAACCGGCGCAGGATCTCCTGGAAGCGTTCGGCGATCGGGGTTGCGTCGGGAAACTGGGCGACGTCGTGATCGATCCGCAGCGTCAGCTCCTCGCCGGGAACGACGAGGAGCGCGAGCGGATAGTGCGTCGAGTCCCGTACGGAAACGTGCGCCAGCAACGGGATCGCCGCGTCCATCGGGTAGCTCTCGAAGACGACGAGCGTGTCGAACAGGGTCGCGTGGCCGCTCACTCGCTGGATGTCGGCGAGCCCTAGGTGCTGGTGTTCCAGCAGCCGCGCCTGCTCGGCCTGCACCCGTGCGGCCAGCGCGGCGAGCGGTTCGCCGCCGTCGAGCCGGACGCGCACGGGGACGGTGTTGATGAACATGCCGACCATCGAGGCGGCGTCCGGCAGGTCGGCGCCGCGGCCCGAAACCGTCGCTCCGAACACGAGGTCGTCGCGGCCGGTCATCGCCGAGAGGGTCAACGCCCACGCGCTCTGCACGATGGCGTTGAGCGTCAGCCCGTGCCGCCGCGCGGTCCGCTCCAGCGCGGCGGCCGGGAACCGGAACTCGCTCCGAAGGGGGAAGCCCGAGGTCTCCCGGCCGACCAGCGTAGGTTCCGGGAGACCCGACAGCGCCGTCCGCCAGGCCTCTTCGGCGGCCGTGGTGTCCTGTTTGGACAGCCAGGCCAGGTGGTCGCGGAACGGGCGCACGGGCGGCAACTGCTCGCCGCGGTAGAGCGCGAGCAGTTCGCGGACCAGGATCGGCGCCGACCAGCCGTCCCACAGGAGATGGTGCGCGGTGAGCACCAGCGTCCGCCCGGACAGCGTGAACCGCAGCAACGGCGGGCGGGCGAGGTCGAACGGCTCCGCGCGGTCGGCGTCGAGATCGAGCCGGCCGGCGACGCGGAACGGCACTTCGACCGTCCGGCGGACCACTTGCACGAACTGCCCGGAGGACTGCGTGCGGAAGGCCGTGCGCAGCGGGGCGTGCCTGCGCACGAGTGCTTCGGCCGCCGTCCGCATCCGGGCCGGATCGACGTCCTCGGCGAGTTCGAGGACGGTCTGGACCGTGTAGACGTCCGTCCGGTCTCCGAGCAGGGCGTGGAAAACCATGCCCTGCTGCAGCGGGGTGAGCGGGAGGACGTCCTCGACGCTCGAGGTCACGCGCCGGGCTCGCCGTCCATCGCGCGGACCAGGCTGAGCGGGCGCAGGTCGCGCCAGTTCGCCTCGATGTAGTCGAGGCAGGCCTGGCGCGAATCCTCGCCGAACTCGACTCGCCAGCCCGACGGGACCTCGGCGAAGACGGGCCACAGGGAGAACTGGCCCTCGTCGTTGACCAGGGCGTAGAACCGGCCGTTGTCGTCGTCGAAGGGGTTCGTCAAGGCGTGCCTCCTCAGCAGAAGTTAGCTGAGGCTTACCTTAGTATCTGCTCAGTCGGCGTGTCCAGCCGCGAAGAACGTGACGAGGGCTTCGTTGACCG
The DNA here is from genome assembly GCF_000158875.1 of Streptomyces sp. AA4. NCBI lineage: Bacteria > Bacillati > Actinomycetota > Actinomycetes > Kitasatosporales > Streptomycetaceae > Streptomyces > Streptomyces sp. AA4. The sequence goes on from NZ_GG657746.1 coordinate 2,749,512, forward strand.
CGTCCGGGCGTTCCAGGTAGCCGTAGTGCCCGCAGCCGTCGAGTTCGAGGTAGCGGGCGCCCGGAATGGCGTCGGCGACTTCCTTTGCCAGGTAAGGGGGAAGGCGCAGGTCGTCGGCGAAACCGATGACCAGGAAGGGGATTTCGATCGCTCGGTACGCGGGCAGCCGGTTCCCGGCGATGTCCAGGCGCAGCTGGGCGCGCAGCCCTGGCGTCCAGATCGTGGGCGACATTTCGAAAAGGTCGAGCCAGTCGGTCATCGCCGCGTCGTCGTTGAGCGTCCTCGGCGAAAGGTTCTGCAGCGCGCGGGTGACTGCTTCGTAGCGCGGCGGCAGGTTCGCCTCGCTGTCGCGCAGTTCCCGTTCGGCCGTGCCCATCGCGCGGCGCAGGACGTCCGGTCGTCCTCGGGTCGCCATCGCGGCGGCCTTGGCGACGAGTTCCGGGTGCGCCAGCGCCAATTCGGTGACGACCTGCGCGCCCATCGACGTGCCGGCCAGCCGCGTCGGGCCGAGATCCAAGTGCGTGATCAGCTCGGCGGTGTCCGCGACGAGGTCGTCGATGGTGAAATCCGTTTCCTCGCCCGAAAAACCGCGGTTGTCGAAGGTGATCACCCGATACCCGGCTTCGACCAGCGCGGGCACCTGATGCAGGTGCCACACCCGGCCCGCCGCCGCGGTGCCTGTCACGAGCACCACCGGATCGCCGGAACCGTTGTCGGTGTACGAGAGCTTCACGCCGTTGACGGCTGCGACTGGCATCCTTCTCCTTGCAGTGTCGCTCGGCGCAGTTTCGGCATCATGACCGCGACCAGCAGCACCCCGGCAACGCAGACGAGGCCGCCGCCGACCACGGCGCCCGAACTGCCGAGCAGTTTCGAGACGAGCCCGGCTTCCGCGTTGCCGACCGCCGGGCCGGTCGTGGCCTGGGCTAGCCAGACGCTCGACACCCGGCCCTGCAGCCGATCCGGCGTGTAGTGCTGCAGCAATGCGCGCCGCAGTACCTCGGAGATAGCGTCCGCGGCACCCGCGATCGCCAGGAACAGCAACCCGAGCCACAGATATCCGGAGAGACCGAACGCGGTGATCGCCAAGCCCCACAAGAGAACCGAACCGATCAGCGCTCGTCCGCTGTGCCGCGAGCGGCCGGTCCAGCCGCTCATCAGCGCACCGAGGAACGCGCCGACCGCGGGCGCGGTGTAGAGCAGGCCGACGGTCGACGGGCCGCCGTGGAACACCTCGATGCCCAGCTGCGGGAACAGGGCGTACGGCATCGCGAAGACCATGGCCCACACGTCGATCAGGAGCAGCCCGGCCACGACCTGGTTGCGTCGCACGAAACCGATTCCCTCGGCCACCGATTTGAGCGGGTGCGCGGGCTCTTCGTCAGGTGGCAGCGGCGGGATCCGCCACATCAGCGCGACGCCGGCGAGGTAGCCGAGCGCGTCGATCCCGAAACAGGCGGCCACGCCCGGCCCGGCGGCGACGAGCCCGGCGATCGACGGGCCGATCATCGCGCCGAACTGGCTGGTCACGGTGAACAGGGCGCCGGTCGCGGCGAGCTGGCGCTGGTCGACCAGCGCGGGCACGACCGCCATCAACGCCGATCCGCCGAGTCCGTTGATCCCGCCCGCGAGGACTGCGGCGGCATAAACGAACCACAGCATCGGATGGGGCAGGGCCGCGTTGATCGCCAGTCCGGCCAGCACGACCGCGACGACCGACCGGGTGCCGAGCACGAGCGCGCGCCGGTCCATGCGGTCCGCGGCGACGCCTCCGGCCAGCAGCCCGGCGAGCAGCGCCAGCCCGAACACGAGACTGACGAGCCCGACCTGTGCAGACGATCCGGTGAGCTGGTACACGTGCAGGTTGATCCCGACGTTCGTGAGCGCCGTCGTGACCACGGTCAGGGTCTGCGCCGCGAAAATCCGCCGGAAGCCCGGACTGGTGCGAAGCGGAGTGACGTCGATGACAAGTTCGCCGAGACGCACTAGCACCTTCCTTCTCTAGTGTCGGCTAGCCTAACCTAAGTTTCCGTCCAGAAGACAGGGAGTGGCGATGCTCGAGGGGTGCGTGCCCTGGCCGGAGGAGCTGGCGCAGCGATACCGGAAGGCTGGCTACTGGGCCGGTCGGCCGCTGGACCACCTGATCCGCGACGGCGTTGAGCGGCATCCGGATCGTGTCGCACTGGTCGGCGCGGACGGCGCTCGCTGGACCTATGCGGAACTGGACGCGTGGATCGGCCGGGTAGCAGCCGGACTCGCACCGTCGATCGCGCCGCGGGAACGCGTTCTCCTGCAGTTGCCGAACATCCCGGAGTTCGTCGCGGTGTTCTTCGCATTGCTGCGGATCGGCGCGCTGCCGGTGCTCGCACTGCCCGCGCACCGGGAAGCGGAAATGGTGCCGCTGGCCGAGCTGAGCGGGGCTGTCGCGTACTTCGTCGCCGACGACGACAGCTTCGACTACCGCGCGCTGGCGCGGGCGGTCACGAAGGCGGTGCCCGGGATCCGGCAGGTGTTCGTGGCGAACGACGAGCTGCCGACCGCGGACCCCGTCCCGTTGCCTGAGCCGGATCCCTCGGACGTAGCGCTGTTCCTGCTGTCCGGCGGAACGACCGGCACCCCGAAGCTGATCCCGCGCACCCACGACGACTACTCGTACAACGGCCGCGCCAGTGCGGAGGTGTCCGGGTTCGACGAGTCGACCGTGTACCTGGTCGCGCTGCCCGCGTCGCACAACTTCGCGCTGTGCTCGCCCGGACTGCTCGGCGCGTACGCGGCGGGCGGCACGGTCGTGCTCGCCGCGGATCCCAGTCCCAGCACGGTTTTCCCGCTGATCGAGCGGGAAAAGGTGACGGTCACCGGAGTGGTGCCGCCGATCGCGCTGATGTGGATGGACGCCGCGGAGTTCGCCGACGAGGACCTGTCCAGCCTGCGGCTGCTGCAGGTCGGCGGTGCGAAGCTGAGTGCGGAACCTGCCGCGCGGGTGCGCCCGGTGCTCGGCTGCGGGTTGCAGCAGGTGTTCGGGATGGCCGAGGGACTGCTGAACTTCACCCGCCTGGACGATCCGGAGCACCTGATCATCGAGACGCAGGGCCGTCCTTTGTGCCCGGACGACGAGGTGCGCGTTCTCGAGAACGGCGAATTGCTCACTCGCGGGCCGTACACGTTGCGGGGCTACTACCGCGCCGAGGAACACAACCAGCGTTCGTTCACCGAGGACGGCTTCTACCGCAGCGGGGACGTCGTACGGCAGCTGCCGACCGGGCACCTGGTCGTCGAGGGCCGGGTGAAGGACCAGATCAACCGCGGCGGCGAGAAAATCCCGGCGGAGGAGCTGGAGAACCACCTGCTCGCGCACCCGGCGGTGCACGACGCGGCGGTGGTCGGGATGGCCGACGAGGTGATGGGCGAGCGCACCTGTGCGTTCCTCGTGCTGAAGGGCGGGGCGCCGACGCTGCGCGAGGTCAAATCCTTCCTGCGGGACCGCGGGGTCGCGGAATTCAAGCTGCCGGACCGGCTGGAGATCCTCGACGCCTTCCCGCTGACGAAGCTGGGCAAAGTCAGCAAGGCCGAACTCGCGCGCGGGCTGGCCGGGTGAGAGGTCGCACCACGGGCTTCGTCGTCGCGTGCGTCGTGCTCGTTCTCGTGGCGTTGCTGAGCATCGCCGTCGGCGCGCGGACGATCGCGCCGGGCACTGTGTTCCACGTGCTGTTCGACCGGGACGCCTCGGATTACTCTTACGTCATATGGGCGTTGCGGATTCCGCGCACCCTGATCGGGATCGCGGTAGGCGCGGCTCTGGGGGTCGCGGGTGCGGTGATGCAGGCGCTCACCCGGAATCCGCTCGCGGACCCGGGCCTGCTCGGCGTGAACGCGGGCGCCTCCGCGGCGGCCGCGCTTTCGGTGACCGTCTTCGGATTCACGGACCTGCGCGCGTTCGTCTGGTTCGCGTTCCTGGGCGCGGCGATCGCCGCCACCGTGCTGTACGCGATCGCCGGGCGGGGCTCGGCGTCGCCGGTGCGGTTGGCGTTGGCGGGCACTGCCGTGTCGGCTGCGTTGACCGGTCTCACGCAAGGATTGACGTTGCTCAATCAGCAGACTCTCGACCAGATGCGGTTCTGGACAGTCGGGTCGCTCAACCGCGCGGACGGCGCCACGCTCGTCCGGGTCCTGCCGTTCCTGGCCGTCGGACTGGTGCTGGCGCTGCTGCTCGCCCGGCCGCTCGACGCACTGGCACTCGGCGACGACGCCGGGCAGGCACTCGGCGCGCACCTCGGCCGGACGCGGGTGTTGTCGTTGGTGGCCGTGACACTGCTGGCCGGAGCAGCTACGGCAGCGGTAGGGCCGCTGGTGTTCGTCGGGCTCGCCGTGCCGCACATGGTCCGGGCGTTCACCGGCCCGGCGCAGAGATGGGTGCTGCCGTACTGCGCGGTGCTCGCGCCGGCGTTGCTGCTGGCGGCCGACGTAGCGGGGCGAGTGATCGCGCCGGAAGAAATCGACGTGGGGGTCGTGACGGCCCTGCTGGGAGCACCGGTCTTCATCTGGCTGGTGCGGCGGAGCAAGGCGGCTCGCGCATGAAGACTCGCCGATCTTTCGTGGTTTCGCTCGGACTGTTCGCCGGGGTTCTCGCACTCGCGGTCGTCGCGCTGGGCGTGGGAGCGATCGCCGTCGCGCCGCTCGACGTCGTCCGCACCTTGCTGGGCAACGGCAGCCGGTTGACGAACTTCGCCGTGCTCGATCTGCGGCTGCCGCGCGTGCTCATCGCCGTGTGCGCCGGGGCCGCGCTCGGCATCAGCGGAGCGATTTTCCAGAGCCTGTCCCGGAATCCGCTGGGCAGTCCGGACATCATCGGCTTCAACTACGGTGCGACAACCGGGGGGCTGCTGGCGATCCTGGCCTTCGGCGGCGGGCTGGCCGGGATCTCGCTGGGCGCGCTGGGCGGCGGTCTGCTGACGTCGCTGGCGGTGTACCTCCTGGCCTGGCAGCGAGGCGTGCGCGGGAATCGCCTGGTGCTGGTCGGGATCGGCGTCAGCGCGATCTTGCAGGCGGTCAACTTCTATCTGATCGTGAACGCGAAATTGGCCGACGTTTCGCGGGCGACGGTGTGGCTCACCGGCAGCCTCGACAACCTCGGCTGGGAACACGTCTGGCCCGCGGCGATCGCGCTCGCCGCCGTCGTGCCCGCTGTGCTGGTCGGCGCGCGGCGGCTGGACATCCTGGAAATGGGCGACGACCCGGCACTGGCCCTTGGCGTGCGCGTCGAGGCGAGCAGGCTGTACCTGCTGCTGGTCGGCACGATGGCCTGTGCGCTCGCAACCGCGGTCGTCGGACCGGTCGCGTTCGTGTCGTTGACTGCCCCGCAGTTGGCGAAGCGCCTGACGAAAGCGCCCGGTGCGGGGGTGCTGCCCGCGGCGTGGATGGGCGCTTTGCTGGTGCTGGCAGCGGACTTCACCGCCCAGCGCATCGCCGGCGCGGGGACGCTCCCGGTCGGGGTCGCAACAGCCGCGTTCGGCGGAAGCTACCTCGGCTGGCTGCTCTGGTACCGCCGCCGAGCCTGACCGGCGCTCAGGCGGGCACTACATACGGCGCGACACTGCCGAGCTTCTCGCAGGTCTCCTCCAGCTCCCGTTCCGGCGTGGACTCCGTGACGATGCCCGCTCCCGCGCGCAGCCACGCCTGGCCGTTTTCCTGATACACGGCCCGCAGCACGAGCGCGGCATCAAAGGAGCCGTCGTGCGCGGCGGTCACCACCGCGCCGGAGTAGAGACCGCGCACCTCGTCCAGGCGCGTGATCGCGTCGATCGCCTCCCGCTTGGGGATCCCCGACGCCGTTACTGAGGGGAACACGGCTTCCAGCGCGTCCCACGGCGTACGCCCTTCGGCGAGCTCTCCGCTGACGCTGGACGCCAGATGCTGCACGCTGCCGCGTTCCTTGATTCCCATGAAGTCCTTGACCCGTACGGAATCAGGGCGGCAAACGCGGAGCAGTTCCTCTTGGGCGGTCCGCACCGACACTGCGTGCTCGAAGATCTCTTTGGGATTCGATTCGAGGTCCTTGCGAGCTGCCGCGTCCTGCTCGCTGCCGCGCCCGAACGCGCGCGTGCCGGCGAGCGGCTGCGTCACGACGGTGCCGTCCGCCGACACGGTCAGCACGACCTCCGGGCTGAACCCGGCTGCCTCCGCGCCGTCGAGCCGCAACAGGAACGACCGTGCCGGAGTGTTCGCGCGGCGGCCCGCTTCGTAGGTCGAAGCGAGGTCCACCGGGAACGGAATCCGCACGCTGCGCGAGAGAATCACCTTCTGGTACCGGCCCCGCCGGATTTCCCCGAGGGCCCGCGCCACCCGTCCCCGGTACGCCGCGCCGCTCGCGCGGACGTCGATCGGCCTGCTCGGCGAATGCGGTGCGGGCGACGGTGCGTCGATGATTCCTCGCACCAGGGCTTCGTCCTCGCCGCGGATCTCCACCTCGTTCCCGGTGACGCGGACCTCCGTGCGGGGGACGATCAGCCGGACCAATTCGCCAGAAGGCTTGGGCAATCCCGATCCGGGCGGCAAAGCCGAGTATCCGAAGTGGACCCGGCCGTAGGCGCGCCACTCCGGGACCGGCAGCGTGGCGAGCGCTTGCTGCAACGCCGCGCCCGGCGAACCAGACCACTCCGTGTCGGACTCGACGACACCGCGGACTCGCACATGCGTGGAGTCCAGGGTGATCGCGGCGAGCGCCCCGCCTGCGAATGTCCAGGTTCCGCCGTTCTCGTACACCACGTAGTCGTCGTACCCGGCCCGCGCGAGCGCGGTCATCTGCTGCAGCGGTTCGGTTTGGCGAGACACCCTGACGGTCATGCCAGCTCCTTCACCGCGTACTCCGGGTCCCACTCCGTCGACGGGCGCCGGTCGAGGATCGAGGCGAGGATTTCGCCGACCCGGACTGCGGTGTTGGACAGCAGCGAGGACGTGATGCCGTGCGTGTGCTCGGTCCCGCCCTGCACGTAGATCGCTCCCGGCAGATCCGGGGCGACCAGCCGGTAGTCGCGTTCGACGCGCAACCGGCCGTGCTCGTCACGGCGGCACTGCGCACCGAGTTCGCCGAGCAGATCGCTCGGATCGGCGGGCCGGTACCCCGTCGCGCAGACGAGCAGATCGGCGTCGAGCACCGTCTTCTCGCCCGTGGCCAACGATTCCACCGTGACCCGTACTCGTTCGTCCTCGACGATCTCGACCGGACGGGACATGTTGAAGATCCGCAGCCGCTGGCGGCCCTTGACCGTTTCCCGGTACACGCGACGGTACAGGTCGTCGATCAGCTCCACGTCGACTGCGGAGTAGTTCGTGTTCCCGTGGTAATCCATCAAGCGTTGCTTGACGTCCTCCGGGGCGGAGTAGTAGGCGTCAACGCCCTCGGGATCGAAGATCCGGTTCGCGAACGAGCTGTCGTCTGAAGGGCTGTAGCCGTATCGCGCGAACACTGAGCAGATCTCCGCGTCGGGGAAGCGCTCGTGCAAAAAGGCTGTCGTCTCCGCGGCGCTTTGCCCCGCGCCGATGACGACGCACCGGCCAGGCGCGCGGACCGAGCCGATCCGGCGCAGCAGGTCGGCGTTGTGCCAGACGCGGTCGCTCGGTTCGATTCCTGCCGGGACGTTCGGCCGCAGTCCGGTGCCGAAAACCAGATTCCTGGCGCGGCGGACCTCGCCATGGCCGGTGCGGACCTCGAAACAATCACCGGTGCTCCGCACGGACACGGCTTCGCTGCCGTAGGCGACTTGGCCGCTGACCTTCGCCGCGGCCCATTCGAGATAGTCGTGGAATTCGACGCGCAACGGGAAGAACGTCTTGTGGTTGATGAAGTCGACCAGCCTGCCGTGTTCGTGCAGGTACGAGAGAAAGCTGAAGCGGCTGGCCGGGTTGCGCATCGTGACGAGGTCCTTGAGGAAGGAAACCTGCATCGTCGCATCGTCGAGCAGCATCCCCCGGTGCCAGCCGAAGGCGGGTTGCCGCTCGAGGAACTGCGCGGTCACCGGCGCTGCCGAGGTCCCGTTGTGCTCTGCCACCGCGATCGCCAGCGCGAGGTTGGAGGGCCCGAAACCCACTCCGACCAGATCGAACTCCGGAGGTGTCGCCATGCCAGTCCCATCTCTCTGCGCCAAGTGTAGGTAACCCTAGCCTAAGTTAGGTGGTCCTCAGTGCGCGCGTTCGAGTGTGACGCCGATCCCACGTGGCTGGCCGGACCTCCAGGCGGAGCCTGCCGGGGCGTCCTTGACGAGGTTTGGGTGTGCGTAAAGGGTTGCGGCACCGGTTACTGGCTGTGTTGTGACGGTCCGGGCGACGGCTGGAGGTTGCATGCGGAGGCATCCCCGTTATCCTGCGACTAAGCGGTCGCTTAGCGGTGGCTGTCCAGCGTCGGACAAGGAGACGGTGTGGTGGAGTCGTTCAAGGATCGTGTCGCCCTGGTGACCGGGGCCAGCCGGGGGATTGGGCTGGCCATCGCGAAGGGGCTCGTCGAGCGCGGGGCGAAGGTGTGCATCACCGCGCGCAAGCCGGAGCCGCTCGCGGAGGCCGTTGAGCAGCTGGGCGGTTCCGACGTCGCGATCGCGGTGCCTGGCAAGGCCGACGACGCCGCGCATCAGCAGGAGGCGGTCGCCGCCGCGGTCGAGAAGTTCGGCAGTCTCGACATGCTGGTCAACAACACCGGCATCAACCCCGTTTACGGGCCGACCCTGGACGTCGACCCGGCCGCGGCGAGCAAGATCTTCGCGGTCAACGTGGTGGCGCCGCTGTCGTGGATCCGCGCCGCGCGGGACGCGTGGATGGGCGAGCACGGCGGGTCGGTCGTCAACGTCGCCTCGATCGCGGGCATCCGCACCTCGCCGGGCATCGGCATGTACGGCGTCAGCAAGGCCGCGCTGATCCGGCTCACCCAGGAACTCGGCGCGGAACTCGGGCCGAAGATCCGCGTGAACGCGGTGGCTCCGGCGGTGGTCAAAACGCAGTTCGCGACCGCGCTGTACGAAGGGCGCGAGGAAGAAGTCGCGGCGGCGTATCCGATGAAGCGGCTTGGCGTGCCGGAGGACATCGCCGGGGCGGTCGCGTTCCTGCTGTCCGCCGAAGCGGGCTGGATGACCGGGCAGACGGTCGTCCTCGACGGCGGCGTGACGCTCGGCGGCGGTCTGTGAGCGCCGGAGTCGTCATCACCGGCGGTGGTGGCGGGATCGGGGCGGCGCTGGCGCGGCGGTTCGCGGCGGACGGGGCGCGCATCGTGGTCGCGGACCTCGACGGCGACCGTGCCGCCGAAGTCGCGGAGGAGGTGGGCGGCACGTGGTTCGCCGGTGACGTGGCAAGCGAATCCGGGGTGGCCGACCTGATCGACGCCGCCCGCGAAACGCTCGGCGAGATCGACGTTTTCTGCGCCAACGCCGGGGTCGCGCCGTTCGGCGACGCGCACGCGGACGAGGACGCGTGGGCGCTGGCGTGGGACGTGAACGTGATGGCGCACGTCCGCGCGGCGCGGTTGCTGCTGCCGGCCTGGCTGGAGCGCGGCGAGGGCCGGTTTGTCGCGACGGTGTCCGCGGCGGGCGTGCTCACCAGCCTTGGCTCGGCTCCGTATTCGGTGACCAAGCACGGCGCGCTGGCATTCGCGGAATGGCTGTCGGCGACCTACCGGCACCGCGGCATCACCGTGCAGGCGATCTGCCCGCAGGGCGTGCGCACCGCGATGCTCGAGGAGACCGGGGAACGCGGCAAACTGCTGATGGGCGCCAGTGCGATCGATCCGCCGCAGGTGGCCGACGCGTTGTTCGCCGCGATGGCCGAGAACCGGTTCCTGGTGCTGCCGCACGCCGAGGTCGCCGACTTCTATGCCTTGCGCGCCACCGAAACCGACCGCTGGCTCGGCGGGATGAACAAGCTGCAGCGGAAGATGGAGGAGCTGCCCGGCGACGCGTGACCCGATATTCTCCCCGGGCGGCATCGGGCCGCAGGGGAGAACAGGGAGCCGGAATGACCGCACCCGCGCGAGCCGATCTGTCGCGCATCGCCACCGCCAGCTTCATCGGCACCGCTATCGAGTTTTACGATTTCTACATTTACGGGACTGCGGCTGCGCTGGTGTTCGGGAAGGTCTTTTTCCCGACGTTTTCCTCGACCGCCGGGGTGCTGGCGTCGCTCGGCACCTTCGCGGTGGGGTTCGTCGCGCGCCCGGTCGGGGCGATCCTTTTCGGGCACTGGGGCGACCGGATCGGCCGCAAGTCCATGCTGGTCACGTCCCTGCTGGTGATGGGACTGTCCACAGTGGCCGTCGGAATGGTGCCGGACTACGGCACGCTCGGCCTCTGGTCGCCGATCCTGCTGGTGGTGCTGCGGTTCGTGCAGGGCATCGGACTCGGCGGCGAATGGGGCGGCGCGGTGCTGATGTCGACCGAGTACGCGCCGCCGGGCAAACGCGGCCTGTACTCGGCTTTCCCACAGCTCGGCCCGGCGATCGGGTTCGTGCTGGGCAACCTGCTGTTCCTGGTGCTGGACGCGGTGCTCCCGGCGGCCGAATTCCTGTCCTGGGGCTGGCGGCTGCCGTTCCTGTTCTCCGCGGTGCTGCTGGCGGTCGGATTCTACATCCGGATCAAAATCGCCGAGACACCGGTTTTCCAGGCTGCTCTGGACAAGGCCGAACAGGCGAAGGTACCGCTGTTTGAGCTGCTGCGGAAACAGCCGCGGGTATTGGTGCTGTCGACGTTGTCATTCGTGCTCGCGCACGCGCTTTTCTATACCGTCACAACATTTTGCCTTTCGATGGCGACGACCACGCTCGGCATTCCGCGCACGACTGTCCTGATCAGCCTGCTCATCGCGGCCGCCGTAATGGGCGTGGCGACGCTGGTATTCGCGATGAAGTCCGACCAATGGGGCCGCCGCCGGCTGAGTGCGGCGGCCGCGGTTTCGGTGGTGGGGTGGGCGTTTCCGCTGTTCGCCTTGCTGCGGACGGGAAATCCGGTGCTGCTGACGGTCGGCTTCGTCGGCGGTCTGGCGTGTTTCGCGATGCTGTACGGGCCGATGGGCGCGTTTCTGCCGGAGCTGTTCCGGGTGCGGTACCGGTATTCCGGCGCGTCGATCGCGTACAGCGTCGCCGGGGTGCTCGGCGGCGGGATCGTGCCGTTGATCTCGACCGACCTGTGGGCGTCGACCGGCTCGACGGTGCCCGTTTCGATGGTGCTGGTCGTGCTCGGGGTGCTCAGTTTCCTGTGCGTGCTTGCCCTGCCGGAGACCCGCGACCACGACTTCTCCGACGGCCTCGGCGAGGGCCGCCCCTGACTTTCGACCCCACCCGGGCGGGGGAAATCCGGCCGGACGCGGTGTTTCCGGTCTGGTGCGCCGTTCGGGCTGCGGCTCTTGACACGCCGATTTGGTCTAGTCCAGTGTGTGACGGCACCCTTCCGGGTGCACTCCTCCCGGGTTGATCCCGCCGCCTCAAACCGGAGGTGTTCCGTGGTGCTCGCAGGAGGAACACGATGAAATCAGTGCGTCGGCTGGCCGCGCTCGCGGCGGCGGCAGGGGCGGCTCTCGCGACCGCGGCCGGGGTGGCCACGGCCGCGCCCGCGTCCGCGTCCGGTCCGCAGCTCGCGGCGGCTCCGGACCCGGTGCTCGCTTCGCCGTACCTGTACCAGTGGGCGGGGCAGACCAGTGCGTCGGCGGCGATGTCCGCGACCGGGATCAAGACGTTCACGCTGGCGTTCATGCTGTCGGACGGCTCGTGCAACCCGAAATGGGACGGCGACCGTTCCCTGACCGGCTCGGACAAAACCCTGATCACCAGCATCCGCGACGCGGGCGGCGACGTCATCCCGTCCTTCGGCGGCTGGTCCGGGACGAAACTGGGCGCGAAGTGCTCGTCCGCCTCGGCGCTGGCCGGGGCATACCAGAAGGTGATCGACGCGTACGCCCTGAAGGCGATCGACCTCGACATCGAGAACACCGACGAGTTCGAGAACGCGACCGTGCAGGACCGGATCCTGAACGCGGTCAAGATCACCAAGCAGAAGAACCCGGGCGTGCGCGTCGTGATCACGATCGGGACCGAAACGACCGGCCCGAACGACTGGGGCAAGCGGCTGATCAAGCAGGCGAAGGCGATCGGCGCGCCGGTGGACGTGTGGTCGGTGATGCCGTTCGACTTCTCCAGCGGCGGCGACATGGCGGGCAAGACGAAGTCCGCGGTGGACGGTCTGGTTTCGCAGCTGAAGTCGACGTTCGGCTGGGACAGCGCCACGGCGTACCGCCACGCGGGCCTGTCGTCGATGAACGGCAAGACAGACAACGCCGGCGAGGTCGTGTCGGTGTCGGACTTCACCGCGATCCGCGACTACGCGACCAGCCATCACCTGGGCCGCTTCACGTTCTGGGCAACGAACCGCGACTGCTCGGGCGGCGGGGAGTGCAGCGGAATCTCGCAGCCGAAGTACGCGTTCACGAAGATCGTGGCCGGGTACCACGGCTGACCTCGCTCGAGCCCGGGTGGGAGTTTGGCGACGAGGCCGCCGTTCCGAGGGGTGCGGCCTCGTCGCCACCTGCCGTGCGACCGGCGAAGCTAGGCGCGATGGGGTTCGGAGCGGTCAGGGAGCCGCGTTCGGGTCGGCGGGAGTGGCTGGGCTGGTTCGGGCGCCGGGGATGACGCCGAGGCGGGTCCCGGTGGAACGGGACGAAGAGGCCGGTCCGACAGGCTGGCCGCGGCAACGGGCTGGGGTCGGCGAGGTCCGGCGGGACGATCGCCGAAGCGCACTGAATCGCCGAGGGATTGGCGTGCAGAGGTTGGCATGGTCGCGCGGTGGGGGCGCGACCATGCTGAGTTCAACGCGGCTCGAACAGCGATGGTCGCCCCTAAACCGCCCCTCAGCCGCCCAGACCCCGCCGCACGAAGTCTGTCTTCCCCGCCGTGTACTCCTCCCGATCCGTCACCTCCCCGGCCAACCGCCGCTTCACCTCCGCATACTCCGCCGCCAACCCGGGATCCGCCCGCAGGGCGTCCCGGAAGCGAAGCTGGGCATGCCACCTCGGATGTCCCTCCGGCAGCAAATGCAGATGCGCCACCCGACGCAGCCCCGACGCATCAGGCAGCACGAAGAACCGTCGCCAAGGGGCCGCGACATCCAGCGACGGCGGCACGAAACACCACCCGTCAGCGGAAAGCACCGGCACCACCGCCGAGACCGTCGATGGGGACAGATCCCGCATCGGGGCCATCACGTCGAGCACCGGTTTGGCTGCCAACCCGGGCACCGCGGTCGAGCCGACATGCTCCACCTGCCCAGGAGCGAGCCACGGAGCGAGCAAGCGGGCGACCTGAGCGCACAGGTCGGAGCCCCGCGTCGCCCACTTCGGATCCGGGGGATGGATTTCCGGCCGTTCATGAGCCCAAGCCGGAACATCGGAAGGCGAAGCCGGGGTCGCGAACATGCCCGCCACGCTAACCCCGGCCACCGACAAAAACCTCAGGCAGGCAGATCCACCAGGTCCGCCAGCAGCGCCCGATGCCGGCCCGGCGTGCCGAAAGCGATCTGGTCGCTCTTGGCCCGCTTCAGGTAGAGATGCGCGGGGTGCTCCCACGTCATCCCGATCCCGCCGTGCAGCTGGATCGCTTCCTCCGCCGCGTGCACCGCAATGGGCGACACCCGGGCCTGCGCGACCGACACCGCGATCGGCACGTCGTTCCCGGTCGTCAGCGCGTCCGCCGCGTACCGGGCCGTCGCCCGTGCGTTGACCAGTTCCGTGTACAGGTTCGCCAACCGGTGCTTCAAGGACTGGAAACCCCCGACCGGGCGACCGAATTGGTACCGCCCCTTCAGGTACGTCACAGTCTCCGTCAGCGCCCACTCGGTGATCCCGGTCTGCTCCGACGCCAGCAACCCGGCCGCAGCGGTCAGGGCGTGAGCCAAAGCCTCCGCGGCAGCGGCACCAGTGCAAATCACCTGTGCCGCAGCGGAATCCAGAGCCACATCGGCGACCCGGCGCGTCAGGTCCAGCGACACGGCCTCGGTCACGGTCGCGGCGGAAGCGTCCACGGCATAAAGCCCCGGGCCATCCGGGCCGACCGCCGGAACGATCAGCAGATCCGCGACCGAGGCATCGACCACTGTGGACACTCGACCGGTCACGGTTCCGTCGAGAAACGAAACCGCGGAAGGGAAAGCAGAACCGGGCGCGGTCGAAAGTGGCACCGCCAAAGCGCCGATCACCGAGCCGGAAGCGAGCTGGGGGAGCAGGTCCGAACCCGCGGCCAGCAGGGCGGCGGTCGCGAGCACCGCACTGCCCAGGTAGGGCACCGGCGCGACGCTCCGGCCCAGTTCCTCCAGCACGACCGCGACCTCGCGCGGCGAAGCCCCGTGCCCGCCAAGGGATTCCGGCACCATCAGGCCCGCCGTGCCGAGGTCGGCGGCCAGGGTCTTCCACAGGGAAAGGTCGTACGGCGTGTCCGTTTCGACCCGCGCGAGCAGCGCCGCCGGCCCGGCGCGGTCGGTCAGCAGCGCGCGCACCGAGGACCGCAGATCCTCTTCCACGTCCGAGTACAGCAGGTCCGGCGTGCTCATCGGGGCAGGTCCTTCCAGGCGACGTCCTTGTCCACCCGCGGCTCGGACGGCAGCCCCAGCACGCGTTCGGAGATGATGTTCCGCAGCACCTCCGAGGTACCGCCCTCGATCGAGTTCCCCTTGGCGCGCAAGTACCGGTACCCGGCGTCGCGGCCGAAGAAGTCGACCTGTTCCGGACGGCGCATCGTCCAGTCCTCGTAGCGCAGGCCCTCTTCGCCCAGCAGTTCCAGCTCCAGGCCGGACAGCTGCTGGTTCAGCTCGGCGAACGCCACCTTCATCGCCGAACCCTCCGGCCCGGGCGCGCCCACCGCGAGCTGCTGCCGCTGCCGTTCCCCGGCCAGCCGCAGCGATTCGGCCTCGACCCAGTGCTGCACGAGCCGGTCGCGCAGGTCCGGCGTGCGCAGCTCCGGACGGTCCCGCCAGGTCTTCGCGACCAGCCCGATCATGCCGCCCTCGCGCGGCATCGCGGTGCCGCCGATCGCGACGCGCTCGTTCATCAGCGTGGTCTGCGCGACCTTCCAGCCCTCGCCGACCGCGCCGATCCGCTGCGAGTCCGGGATCCGCACCTCGGTCAGGAAGACCTCGTTGAACTCCGCCTCGCCGGTGATCTGCCGCAGCGGCCGGACCTCGACGCCGGGTGCGGTCATGTCGCACAGGAAGTACGTCATGCCCTGGTGCTTCGGCACGTCCGGGTCGGTGCGCGTGACGAGGATGGCCCACTGCGCGAGATGCGCGCTGGACGTCCACACCTTCTGCCCGGTCACGACCCAGTCGTCGCCGTCGCGGACCGCGCGCGTGGCCAGTGCGGCGAGGTCGGAGCCGGCGCCCGGTTCGCTGAACAGCTGGCACCACACCTCCTCGCCGGTCCACAGTGGACGGAGGTAGCGCTTCTTCTGTTCCTCGGTCCCGAAGGCGAGGATCGTCGGCGCGGCCATGCCCAGGCCGATCAGGATCCGGCGCGGGTTGTTGTCCGGCGCGCCGGCGGCGGCGAAGGCGGCCTCGACCTCGGCCTGCAATGCCCGCGGAGCGCCCTGGCCGCCGAGTCCCTCGGGGAAGTGCACCCAGGCAAGCCCGGCGTCGAACCGAGCTCGCAGGAAGTCCAGAGCGGACATCGACGCCGGGTCGTGCTCAGCCAGGAACGCGGCGACCTGCGCCCGCAGCTCCTCGGCGGTCATTTGCCCGCCTCCGTCCGGTACTTCTTCAGCTCGCGCCGCGCCAGCGACCGCTTGTGCACCTCGTCCGGACCGTCGGCCAGCCGCAGCGTGCGCACGCCGGCCCAGATCTCCGCCAGCGGGAAGTCCTGCGAAACGCCGCCCGCGCCGTGCGCCTGGATCGCCTTGTCCAGGATCCATTCGACGGCCAGCGGGGTGGAGATCTTGATCGCCTGGATCTCGGTGTGCGCGCCCTGGTTGCCGACGGTGTCCATCAGCCACGCGGTCTTGAGCACCAGCAGCCGCTGCTGTTCGATCCGCACGCGCGCCTCGGCGATCCAGTCCTGCACCACGCCGGAATCGGCGATCGGACGGCCGAACGTCTCGCGCGACAGCGTGCGGCGGCACAACGCCTCCAGCGCCCGCTCCGCCATGCCGATCGCGCGCATGCAGTGGTGGATGCGGCCCGGCCCGAGGCGGGCCTGCGCGATGGCGAACCCGGAACCCTCGTCGGCGATCAGGTTTTCCGCGGGCACCCGCACGTCCTCGAACAGCACCTCGGCGTGCCCGCCGTGGTCGCCGTCGGTGTAGCCGAACACCTGCATGCCGCGCACGACGGTCAGCCCCGGCGTGTCGCGCGGGACGAGGATCATGCTCTGCTGCTTGTGCGCGGGCGCGTCCGGATCGGTTTTGCCCATCACGATGAAGATCTTGCAGTTCGGGTTCATCGCGCCGGTGATGTACCACTTGCGCCCGTTGACGACGTACTCGTCGCCCTCGCGCCGGATGCTGGTCGCGATGTTGCGCGCGTCCGAAGAGGCCACGTCGGGTTCGGTCATCGCGAACGCGGAGCGGATCTCCCCGGCCAGCAACGGTTCCAGCCACTGCTTCTTCTGCTGCTCGCTGCCGAACATGGTGAGCACTTCCATGTTCCCGGTGTCCGGCGCTGCGCAGTTCACCGCGGCGGGCGCGAGGTGCGGGCTGCGGCCGGTGATCTCGGCGAGCGGCGCGTACTGCAGGTTGGTCAGCCCCGCGCCGTGGTCGCCGGGCAGGAAGAAGTTCCACAGCCCGCGCTTGCGCGCCTCGGCCTTCAGCTCGTCGACGATCGGCGGCGGCGACCACGGATCGGTGCGCGCGGCCAGCTGCTCGTGGAAAACCGCCTCGGCGGGGTAGACGTGCGAATCCATGAATTCCAGCAGCTGCCCGCGCAGTTCCTCGGTGCGGGCGTCGAACGCGAAGTCCATCAGTTCTCCTTGGTGAGCGTCTTGGCGCCCTGCTCGATCAGGGGAGCGACGGCGGCGCCGATCTGGTCGAAGCCCTCGCCGACGGTTTTGCCTTGCTGGAAACGGAAGTAGATGCCCTCGAGGATCACCGCGAGCTTGAAGAACGCGAAGCTCACGTACCAGTTCAGCGCCGACAGGTCGCGGCCGGACCGCTGCGCGTAGCGGGCGATCGTCTCTTCGGTGTCCGGATACCCGGGCGCGCTGCTGGCATTGGACACCATCGGCAGCGAGAGCTGGTCGCGCTGCGCATAGGTGATCATCAGGCCGAGGTCGGTGAGCGGGTCGCCGAGCGTGGACATCTCCCAGTCCAGCACCGCGGTGATCCGGTCCTCGCCGTCGACGAGCACGTTGTCGAGCCGGTAGTCGCCGTGCACGATGGCGGGCGGCCCGGACGCCGGGATCGCCGCGGCGAGCTGGTCGTGCAGCCGGTCCGCGCCCGGCAGGTCGCGGCTGCGCGAACCGTCCAGCTGCTTCTTCCACCGGCGCAGCTGGCGTTCGAGAAAGCCTTCCGGACGGCCGAAATCGCCGAGCCCGACCGCTTCCGGATCGACCCCGTGCAGGTCGACGAGCGTGTCCACCAGCGAATCGGCGATCGCCCGCGTCCGCTCCGGGCCGAGCTGCTCCAGTTCCTCGGCGGTGCGGTACGGCGTGCCCTCGACGTACTGCATCACGTAGAACTGCGCGCCGAGCACGTCCGCGTCCTCGCACAGCAGAACGGTTTCCGGCACCGGCACCGGAGTTCCGGCGAGCCCGCTCATCACGCGGAACTCGCGGCGCATGTCGTGCGCGGTCGGCAGCACGTGGCCGAGCGGCGGACGGCGCACGACCCAGCGCTGCGTTCCGTCGGAGACGAGATAGGTGAGGTTGGACCGCCCGCCCTGCACCACTTCCGCGGTGAGAGCGCCGGAGACGAGCCCGGGCCGCTCGCGGTCGAGATGGGCGCGCAGCCTCGCCAGATCGAGGCCGGGCGGGTCGGTTTCGGTCATCGGAAGGACTCCAGTTCAGGCTAGGTCAACGATCAGAGGATGAGCCGGGAAACCATCTCGGCGACGCAGGCGGGTTTGTCCTCGCCCTCGATTTCGACGGTCCAGCGCACCACCGCCTGCTTGCCGCCGGGCACGTCGGTCAGCTCGACCAGGTCGGCGGTCCCGCGCACCCGCGAGCCCACCTTCACCGGCTGCGGGAACCGGACCTTGTTGAGGCCATAGTTGATGCCCATCTTCAGGCCCTCGACCCGGTAGATCTCCGGCAGGAACGCGGGGATCAGCGACAGCGTGAGGAACCCGTGCGCGATCGTCGTGCCGAACGGGCCGGCCGCGGCCTTTTCGGCGTCGAGGTGGATCCACTGGTGGTCGCCGGTGGCGTCGGCGAACAGCTGCACCTGCTCCTGCGAGACGGTGTGCCATTCGCTCGTGCCCAGGGTCCCGCCGACGGCTTCGGCGAGTTCGGCGACATCGGAGAACACGCGCATCGGAATCAGTCCTTCGGTCCGCCGGCGACGTAGATGACCTGGCCGGACACGAAGCCCGCGCCCTCGCTGACCAGGAACGACGCGACGTTCGCGATGTCCTCGGGCGTGCCGACGCGCTGCACCGGGATCTGCGACGCGGCCGCGGCCTTGAAGTCCTCGAAGCTCATGCCGACGCGCTCGGCGGTCGCCGCGGTCATGTCGGTGGCGATGAACCCGGGCGCGATCGCGTTGGCGGTGACGCCGAACTTGCCCAGCTCGATCGCGAGGGTCTTGGTGAAGCCCTGCATGCCCGCCTTGGCCGCGGAGTAGTTGACCTGCCCGCGGTTGCCCAGCGCGGACGTGCTGGACAGGTTGACGATCCGGCCCCACTTCTCCTGCGTCTGGTACTTCTGCACGGCGCGGGTCATCAGGAAGGAGCCGCGCAGGTGCACGTTGAGCACCGAGTCCCAGTCCTGTTCGGTCATCTTGAACAGCAGGTTGTCGCGGGTGATGCCGGCGTTGTTGATCAGCACGGTCGGGTTGCCGAGCTCCTCGGCCACGCGGGTCACCGCGGCCTCGACCTGCTCCGCGTCGCTGACGTCCAGCGTGACGCCGATCGCGCGCCCGCCGTCGGCGACGATCGCCTCGGCGCCCTGTTTCACCCCGGCCTCGTCGAGGTCCAGCAGGCCGACGGCGAACCCGTCGGAAGCGAGGCGGCGGGCTACGGCGGCGCCGATGCCACGGCCGGCGCCGGTCACGATGGCCACACGGGAAGCGGTCACGGGGATCTCCTCATCGTCGAGAAAGCCTGCTCGTTCGGATGTCCGGGGCTGGCTCGGACTGCCTGCGCAGGATGCCACGGCGCGGCACCCGTCGCTGGCGGCTAAGCGTACGCTTATTACGCGTCGATCGCGAGTCCCTCGTTCGAACGGGGAGGCTCAGCGCCGGCTTCGCGGCGGGGCGGCCAGCGCGGCCAGCGCGACGAGTTCGGTGAGCGCCATCCCGCGTTCCACGAGGCCGAGCGGGATGAGCAGCCACCAGCGCTGGTCGGTCAGCGCGGCGACGGCGACCGCGCCGAGGATCACGGCGAACCAGGCGAGCGACGCGACGGCGAGCGCGCGGGCGAGGAACCGGCGGCGCGGCGAGTCCGGAAAGGCCGCGCGTGCCGAGACGAGCACTGCGAGCGGCAGGCAGACGAAGGCGACGACGCTGGCGATCCGGTGCAGTGTGCCGCCCGCGCCGGTCGCCGCCGCGTTGGTCCAGTCGGTCTTCGGGAACGCGACGATCACCAGCAACCCGGCCGTCCAGCACGCTCCGAGCACCGCCGCGAGGACCGGAAGCCTTCCCTGCAGCCGCAGCACGGCGAACGCGACCGCCGAACCGGCCGCGACGAGCACGACCGCCAGATCGAACACCCATTTGTGGTCCGACAGCCCGTATTCGCTGATCGTCCGCCGGGTCGCGCTGATCTCGTCCGTCGGCGGCACCACCTGCAACAGCAGCACGAGCACGGCACCGAGAGCGAGCGCGCCGATCCCGGCCAGCGCGAGCAGCACGGGACGGCGGTCCGCGGAGACGGTGGTCATGCACTCAGCGTGACACGCGCCGGATATATCCCCGGTGAGTCAAGCCGCCCGGCCGGACCCGGTGACCTGCGCGCGCACCGTGCGCAGCGCGTTGTGGTCCACAGTGGACGGTTCGGCGGACAGCCAGCCGCCGATCTCGTGCAGGAACTGCTCCGGCGTCATCGGGGGACCGGGTTCGCCGTCCGGTTCGGCGGTGGTGATCTCGCCGTCGCGGCTCGGGTACACGATCATCGCGCCGCGCAGCGCGACGCCGGGCAGCAGTTCGCGGTAGCGCTCCAGGCTTTCTTCCAGCTGGCTGCCGCCGCCGCGGAACGGGCGGCCGTTGCGCAGCAGCCGTCCGTCCTCGGCGGTTTCGTAATGCCCGGGCAGCCACAGCTTCGATTCGACCAGCACCAGGCGTTTCCCGCACAACACCGCGTGGTCGACGTCGGCGAACACCGAACCCGGCCACGCGAGACCGTGGAAGATGCGCGCGCCGGGCAACCGGGTCAGGTACCGCTCCAGCAGGTCGGCAGTGAGCCGTTCGGCCAGCTCGTCGGCCTCGCCGCCGGGGGAGCCGAACACCGCGCTGCCGCCGAATTCCTCCGCGAACTCGTGCCGGGCGCGGCGGGCGGACAGGAAGCCGCGGGCGAGCCGGTGCACGAGCAGTGCGGTGCCCGCGGTGAGCGCGAGCCAGACGATCAGCACCGGCGGCGTGAAGTCGATCCCGGCGAGCAGCGGCAACAACACCAGCACCGTGCCGGCGACCGCCGCGACGACCGGCGTGTGCCCCGGCCCGCGCCGCCGCCCGTGCCGCATCCGCGGATCGGCCGCCGCGAACGACCACCACTCCAGGGTTTCCGGATCGATGTCCGGCGCCTCCGGACGGTAGCCGGGCTGCTCGCCGAACCGCCGCCGCGGCCGCGGTTTGGGCACCGAGGCGGCCGGGACGCCCGCGTCGTAGCGCGCGCGTTCGCTGGGGTCGGCGAGGGTGTCGTAGGCCTCGCGCAACAGCTGGAAAGTGCCGACCGTGCCGCCCGCGTCCGGGTGCAGCGTCTTGGCCAGCCGGCGGTAGGCGGCCTTGATCTCCGTGGGGGACGCGGTTTTCCCCACGCCGAGTACCGCGTAGTAGTCGGGCACGGTTCGGGTTCCACCTCCGGACGGCTGCCGCGCAACGATATGGGGTCGCCGGGGCGGGGCGCCATCCGCCTCCGCGGCGCGCCGGGGTGAACCTGTTTCGCTAGCCCGGGGCCGGCCACTCTTCTCGGTTCAGGGCGTACTCGACGGCGTTCAGGTCGTCGCCCGGGGCGAAATACCGGCGGTCGAATTCGGCGACGAAGTCCCGGACGTGCCGGAGCCCGATCGAGGCCATCGTCGCCCGAGAGGCTTCGTTGCGGGCCTGCGTCCTGGCGAAGATGCGGTCGAGCCCGACGTCGCGGAACCCGTGCCGGAGCATCTCGCGCGCGCCCTCTTTGCCGAGTCCTTTGCGCCAATGCCGGCGGAGCAGCCGGTATCCCAGCTCCGCCTCTCCTTCGGATTCGCCCGGCCGCAGAGACCAGTACCCGGCCAGCTCGCGGTCGACGAACCCGACCCAGCAGCCGAGGCCTCGATCGGCGTACGCGAGCGTCGCCCGCAGCTCGGCCGCCGCCTGCTCGCGGGTCAGCACGCCGCCGAGATAGCGCATCACTTCCGGATCGGCGGACATCTCGACCTGATGCTCGAGATGTCCGGCGGACAACGGGATCAGCCGGATCCGCTCGGTGTGCAGGATCGGCTGGGACCTCATGCGAACGCTCCCGGGTCGGCGGACGGCGGCAAGCAGTCTGGCAGCCGCGCGGACCGCCTGTCAGCCGGTTTTCCGCCGGAACGCCGGCTCGCGGCCTTCCCGGCCAGCGGCGCCCGGACGCCCGTTCGGGCTCGCCGCACCTTGTCCTCTCGGGTCCTCTCGGGTCCGCCGGACCCGCGCCCCACCGTCCCCTTCTCCCACTCCCGCACCGGTTTCGGCAACTTTCCGGACGCAGCCCTTCCGCACCCCGTTCATTCTATGTTAAGAAGCTTTACTAACTATTGGATGGAGGCACGACGTGAGCTCACCCACCCGCCCGGGGGACTCCGCGACCCTTCCGGGGAACGGTCTCGAACGCCGGATCGGGCCGCTGCAGGCGACCGCGATCAACATGACGCAGATGTGCGGGATCGGCCCGTTCGTCACCATCCCCGCGATGGTCGCGACCATGGGCGGCCCGCAGGCGATGTTCGGCTGGATCATCGGCGCGATCATCGCGCTCGCCGACGGGCTGGTGTGGGCCGAACTCGGCGCGGCGCTGCCCGGGGCCGGCGGCACCTACATCTACCTGCGCGAAGCGTTCCAGTACCGCTCCGGCCGGCTGATGCCGTTCCTCTTCGCCTGGAGCGCGGTGCTGTTCATCCCGCTCATCATGTCCACCGGCATCATCGGGCTGGTCCAGTACCTGGGCTACCTCGTGCCGGGCGTGACCGACGCGGACGGCGTCACCCCGCTGGGCAAGGCCATCGGCATCGGCCTCGTCGTGCTGATCGTGCTTGCTCTGTTCCGTCGCATCGGCCAGATCAGCAAGCTCACCACCGCGCTGTTCCTGATCATGCTGTTCGCCGTCTTCGCGGTGATCATCGCGGCGTTCACGCACTTCGACGCGCACCAGGCGTTCGCCTTCACTCCCGGCGCCTTCGGCTCGGGCGGCGCGTTCTGGTCCGGTCTCGGCGCGGGTCTCGTCATCGCCGTCTACGACTACCTCGGCTACAACACGAGCGCGTACCTCGGCGGCGAGGTCCGGAACCCGGGCCGCACGCTTCCGCGTTCGATCATCTTCTCCATCCTCGGCATCATGACGCTCTACTTCCTGCTCCAGGTCGGCGTCCTCGGCTCGCAGCCGCTGGAGTCGATCAAGAGCGCGACGTCGGTGGCGTCGTCGGTGCTGGAGCAGGCGTGGGGTTCGGTGGCCGCCAAGATCGTCACCGTCTTCATCGTGATCGCCGCGGTCGGTTCGGTGTTCGCCGGCCTGCTCGGCGGGTCGCGGGTGCCGTTCGAAGCCGCGCGCGACAAGGTGTTCCTGCCGGTGTTCGGCAAACTGCACCCGAAGCTGAACCTCCCGACCGCGGGCGTGCTCGCGATGGGCGTCATCACGGCGATCGGTTCGCTGTTCACCCTGACCGACGTGATCAACGCGGCGGTCACCGTGCTGGTGATCATCCAGTCGCTGGCGCAGGTCGCGGCGATCGTCGTGCTGCGCCGCCGGCAGCCGCACCTCAAGCGGCCGTACCGGCAGGTGCTGTATCCGGTGCCGACGATCATCGCGGCGCTCGGGTGGGTTTACGTGTTCCATTCCGCTACGCCGTTGTCGAAGTGGCTGACGGCCGCATGGATCGTTCTCGGGGTCATCGCCTTCGCGTTTTATGCCGCCAAGGAAAAGGTGTGGCCGTTCGGGCCCAAGGAAATCCGCGAGGCGTTCGCGTCTCAACCGGCCGCGGGGGTGGAGTCGTGAGGAAACCGCTGATCGCCGGGATCGCCGCGCTGGTCCTCGTGCCCGGCGTCGTTTCGGCCACCGCTTCGGCCCAGCAGCCGGAAACGGCGGCGGCGCGTCCGCAGGGACCGTCGACGATCGGTCTCGACGGCTGGCAAGTGCTGACGACCGCGCAGGTCAAGGACGACGGCCCCGCGGTGTCGAAGCCCGGCTACCCGACGCGCGGCTGGCTGAAGGTGAAGCCGGACGACGCGGGCGCGCCGGGCACCGAGATCAACGCGCTGGTGCAAAACGGCAAGTGCCGTGATGTGTTCTACTCCGACAACATGCGCAAATGCTTCGGCTACCAGACGAAGCGCGGGCCGGTCGTCACGAAGCAGTTCAAGGACCCGTGGTGGTTCCGCACCGAGTTCAACCCCGGTTTCCGGCCGGGCAAGAACGCGAAGCTGACCATCCCGGGTGTCGTCGGCGAGGGCGACGTCTGGCTGAACGGCTCGCTCGTCGCGGGCAAAGACGTGGTGAGCGGCGCGTACGCGAGCCACACCTTCGACGTCACGAAACTCCTGCGGCCGGGCAAGAACACGCTCGCGGTCAAGATGTACCCGAACGACCCGAATTCGATGTACACGCTCGATCAAGCCGACTGGGCGCAGATTGTGCCGGACAACAACACCGGCCTGCAGTTCCCGCCGACGCTGCAACTGTCGGACGCGCTCAGCGGCGACAACGCGCACGTCGTGCAGGACAACGCGGCGGATCTGTCGACGTCTTCGCTGACCGCGAAGGTCGACGTCACCAATGACGCGGGCACGCCGCAGACCGGCGAGGTCACCGCGACCGTCACGCCGCCGGGCCGGGGCGCGCCGATCGTGGCCAGGCAGACCGTCACGATTCCCGCGCACACCAAGCAAACCGTGACGTTCACGCCGGCGAAATTCCCGCAGTTGAGGATCGTCAAGCCGCAAGTGTGGTGGCCGTACTCGATGGGTGCCCAGCCGTTGTACACCTTGGGTACGACAGTTTCGCAGGGCGGCGTGGTCTCGACGTCGTCGTCGGACACATTCGGGATCCGGACGGTGACGTCGAAGCTGATCGGCAAGTCCCCGGCGCTGCCGGACGGTGCGCGGAAGTTCGCGATCAACGGCCGCGATTTCGTGTTCCGCGGCGGCGGTTTCGCGCCGGACCTGTTCCTGCGCTACGACAAGGCCGACATCGCGCACCAGCTGGCGCTGATCAAGAACCTGGGCTTGTCCGGCGTCCGGCTCGAGGGCCACGACATGCCCGCGGACTTCTACGCGCAGGCCGACCGCGCCGGACTGCTGGTCCTCGGCGGATTCCTCTGCTGCGACGCCTGGCAGCCGGAGCATCCGGAGAAACTGACCGACCGCGACTACCGGATCATGCACGATTCCGCGTATTCGATCGCGCAGGCCGAACGCGGCCACCCCAGCGTGATCACCTACGGCTGGAGCGACAACGAGCCGATCCCGCGGCAGGAAACCGAGACGCTGAGCGCGTTCAAGGCCGCCGATTGGGACGTCCCGGTGATCGCGTCGGCGGAGTACAAGAGCACCAAGACGCTCGGCCCGTCGGGGGAGAAGGAGGGCCCGTACGACTGGGTCCCGCCGACCTATTGGTACGACTCGTCGACCTTCGACAAGACCGACCCGAGCCGCACGAACGCGGGCGGCGCTTGGGGGTTCGCGAGCGAGCAGAGCGCCGGGCACACCGTGCCGACGCTGGATTCGCTCCGGCGGTTCCTGTCGCCGGAGGAGCAGGCGAAACTGTGGCAGGACCCGGCGTACAACCAGTACCACGCGAATTACGAGTCCGGGCACGGCGGCTACAAGTTCGGCACGCTGTACACCTTGGACGAGTCGATCGCCCGCCGGTACGGGAAATGGGATTCGCTGGAGTCCTATGTGGAGTCCGCGCAGATCGCGAACTACGAGAACACCCGTTCCCAGTTCGAGGCGTTCCTCGCGCACGCCAACGACAAGCAGAACCCGTCGACCGGCGTGGTGTACTGGCAGCTGAACAAGGGCTGGCCGACGCTGCTGTGGGCGCTGTACAACAACGACGGCGACCAGCCGGGCGCGTATTTCGGTGCGCAGAAGGCGAACAAGCCGCTGCACGCGCTGTACGCCTATGACACCGGCACGGTCGCGCTGTCCAACCTGGGCGCCGCGCGGCAGAACGGGATTTCCGTGCAGGCCAAGGTGTACGACACCGCGGGCAAGGTCCTCGACGACCAGACCGCTCCGGCGGTTTCGCTGGACAGCCAGGGCGTCGCGACCGGGTTGCTGAAGCCGAAGGTCCCGGTGGAGACGAAGGCGCCGGTGAAGGCACAGACGTATTTCGTGGAGTTGGAGGTGCGCCAGGGCGGGAAGGTCGTGGACCGGAACGTCTACTGGATGTCGACGCAGAAGGACGTGGTCGACTGGGCGAAAACGCTGCAGAATCCGCAGGCCACGATGAGCCAGTACGGTGATCTCACCGGCCTGCGCGAGCTGCCGAAGTCACAGGCCAACGTGTCCGCGTCGACCCGCCCGTCGCGCGGCCCGGACGGCACGGACACCGCGACGACGGTGACGGTCGCCAACACGTCGAAGACCTCCGCGGTCGGCTTCTTCCTGCGCGCGGACGTTCGCCGGTCCACCGACGGATCCCAGCTGCCGGCCGCGCTCTGGGACGACAACGACATCACGTTGTGGCCGGGCCAGTCGCAGACGCTGACCGTCCGCTACCGGGCCGCCGACCTGCACGGCGCGGCCCCGACCGTCAGCGTCGACGGGTTCAACACCGGCCGGGTCGTGGTGCCCGCCGGTCCGCACCGGGACGGCCAGGAGGCTGTCCCGCCGGTCATCGAGGGGACCCGCGAGTGACATCGGACGACCTGATCCTGGGCATCGACTTCGGCGGCACGAAAGTGGCGCTGGGTCTGTCCGACCGGACCGGCACGCTGCTCGCGACCCGCCGCCTGGACACCGACGCCGAAGCAGGCGCCGAACAGGTGGTCACGCGGGCCCTGGCCGCCGCTGCCGAACTGGCCGCCGGTTCCCCGCCGGCCGCGATCGGCGTGGTCAGCCCGGGAATCGTGCTGCCGGACCGGATCCTGCTGGCCCCGAACGTGCCCGGCTGGGAAGAACTCCGCCTGGCCGAACTGGTGTCCGCGGCCTTCCCCGCCGTCCCGGTCGCGGTCGGCACCGACGCCAAAGCCGCGGCGCTGGCGGAATGGACCTGGGGCACGTTGAAGGGAGCCGACCCCGCGGTCTTCCTCTCCCTGGGCACCGGAATAGCCGCCGCGGTCCTGGTCGGCGGCCGCCTGCTGACCGGTGCCAACGGGGCGGCCGGGGAGATCGGGTACAACCTGCGCACCCCCCAAGACGCCGACGGTTTCGCCAGCGGAGCGGCGCCGCTGGAAGAAGCCGTCGGAGGCCGGTGGCTGGGCACGCGGGCAACCGCGCTGCTCGGCCGCCCGGTCACGGCGGGCGAGTTGTTCGCCCTGGCGCGGGAAAACCCGGAGGCGAAGGAACTCGTCGCTTCGGCGCTGGACGAGCTTTCCATGCACGTGGCGAACCTGGCGATCGCCTTCGACCCCGCCCGAATCGCGGTGGGCGGCGGTTTGGTCCGGTCGGCTGACGTGTTGCTGCCTGCCTTGCGGGAACGCTTGGCGGCGGCGGTGCCGTTCCCGCCGGAGCTGGTACCGGCGCGGTTCGACCAGGACGCGGCGCTGCTGGGCGCGGTGGCGCTGGCGTTGCGGGAAGAGTGAGGCTTCCGTGACCGGCGGGGTTGTTCCCGACGCTTCGCCGGTCACGGGTACCAAGCGTTTGGTGTGCGCACCCCGGCCCGCTCCTGGCGTGGGCGACTGTGGGTTGTCGAGATTGCCCGCGACGCATCTACCAGCCCATGTCCTTGGCGACTTCTTCCTGCGCGGCCGCGATTTCCTCGGCCGTGGACCCAGCGACGTCGCGGTCCGTCGCGTATTCCAATCCGGACAGCAGGTCGACGAGCGCCTGTTTCTGCGCGGGATGGGTGATCGGCACCGTGTCCAGGTCGACGGTCATCAGCCAGTCGAACAGCACAACGGCATCAGCGCGCCACAAACGCATGCCGACAGTGGGCAGCTCCGGGTCCATGCCGTGATTCTGCCCCCGACGCTGGCCTCGTTGCCATTTGATTGGCGGCGAATCGCCTGACGTTCGCCACGACGAACGAGCCCTGGTTGTGCGCAGCCGTGGTGGATCCGTTCCCACACCCCCGGCCGCTTGGCAGTGGGCTGCTGTCGGCCTTGGCGAAGTAGCTCAGCCGGGCCGTGGCCAGCCGCGCCGGTCTGGCTTCCAAGAAGTGCGGACGAGGAGCTGCGCGTAGCCGTGCTGTCGCCAGTACCCGGAGGATCGTGGTGCGGGCGGCGAGTTCCAGCCGGACGCGGCCGAGCGAGAGGGGTTCGACCGCGTTGCCGCCGCAGTGTCTTGCCTGTGCCTCGCGGACAAACTTGATCGGCGAATTCGCGGCCGAGCACTGCGGCGTTCGTGAGTAGTTCGGTGACTGGCCGGAGGAGAGGGACAGCCCGCCGCTGGCGTGCGTCGGCGACTCCGGGGGCTGTGTGCTCCCGCTGCGCCACAACGGCGCTGTCTGCGCCACGAAGGACGGGTTCCACCGGTGCTCGTCGGCGGCCAGTTCGGCACCCGGATCCGCGCCCACGGTGCGGTTCATCAGCTCGGTGACTCCGGTTTCGTCCAAGCCAGTGCGCGTGATCGTGGTCGCTTTCACGGCCAGCGGCGGCATCAGCTCGTGCAGAGGATGGCTGGGCGCGTCCGCCTCGACGTCGCGGTAGGTGCCGATGAGCGGCTGTTCGACCCAGGTGTGCCGGTCCGCGAACTCGATCAGCGGCAGCGAGGCCGGGTCTGCCCAGCGCAGGTCGGCGAGGATGACGACCACTGGGCGTTCCTGCGCCACCGTGGCCAGCGCCCGGGCGACGGCGTCGGGCCGCTCGGGGGTTTCGCCGAGCAGCGCGGACAGCGTCGGCGAGCTGGCGGCGGCCCGTTCGTGCGGGGCTGGTTTCCGGCGCAGCGCGCGCATGACCTGGACCCACGGCCAAGAGCCCGGCGCGGGCCCGGACTCCCCGCAGGTACCGCAGAGGACGAGCGCGCGCGTCGTCCGCCAGTGCGCTGACCAGCGTGATCTCGCCGATTCCGGCCTCGGCGACGACCAGGGCGTGGCTGGCCGTGGCGCGCGAGAGCTGCGCAGGCACGGTCGCAGCGAGGTGAGGCCGCCCGATCAGCGCCGCAGTCATCCGGTTCCTCCCTTTCTTCGCGAACCCCTCACGGGACTCGCGTCGCGTGTTTTCACCGGCTGCGACCGGCTGGTCACGCAAGTCGTGCCGACGCGAGCCATTCTGTCCGGGGGGTCTGACAATTCCCGGAGGCCGTCACCTGGCCGGGTGACGGGAGTCCACTGTGGACTTGCGCTGGTCACGGGGTGACGGGCGTCTCCGCCCGGGACCGGAGCGAGGGGTGGTTGCGGTACTGTCGCCGCCATGGGGAGTCTCCGTTCGCGCATCCTCGCTTGGGCCGGCCGCCGCTACCTTGCCCGCCAGCAGAAGCGCGGTTTCGATCTCGAGAAGATGGCGCTGCTGCCGGATTCGGCGTTGGAGCCGTTGCGCCGCCAGGGCCTCGACCCGCTTCCGGACCTCGGCCGGCTGCGCGGCGAGGCGCCGATCAGCAAGCTGGACCTGCCGTTCGGGATGAACGCCTGGCTCGTGACCGGGTACGAGGAGGCCAAGGCCGTCCTCGGGAAGGGCACGGAGTTCAGCAACGATTTCACGAACCTCGTCGGCAACGCGGGCGTCACCGAGGACCAGAACCCGGGCGGCCTCGGCTTCGCCGATCCGCCGGTCCACACGCGGCTGCGGAAGCTGCTGACGCCCGAGTTCACGATGCGCCGGCTTTCTCGGCTCACGCCGCGGATCGACGAAATCGTCGCGGAGCAACTGGACGCGATGGCCGCCGCGGACGGGCCGGTCGACCTGTGGGAGCAGTTCGCGCTGCCGATCCCGTCGCTCACGATCTGCGAGCTGCTCGGCGTGTCCTATGAGGACCGGGCGGACTTCCAGCGGCTGAGCACCGCGCGGTTCGACCTGTTCAGCGGTGCGGGCGCGTCGCTGGGGGCGATCTCGGAATCGCTCGGGTACCTGCTGGAGATCGTGCGCAAACAGCGCGAACAGCCCGGCGACGGTCTGCTCGGCATGCTGATCAAGGAGCACGGCGACGAGATCGACGACCGCGAACTCGCCGGTCTCGCCGACGGCATCCTGACCGGCGGCCTCGAGACCACGGCGAGCATGCTGGCGCTGGGCGCGCTGGTGGTGCTGCGCGACCCCGCGGCGTTCGAGGCGGTCCGCGGCGACGACGATTCGGTGCACCGGTTCGTCGAGGAACTGCTGCGGTACCTGACGGTGGTGCAGATGGCGTTCCCGCGGTTCGCGAAGCAGGACATGGAC
Source organism: Streptomyces sp. AA4 (assembly GCF_000158875.1). Lineage (NCBI taxonomy): Bacteria > Bacillati > Actinomycetota > Actinomycetes > Kitasatosporales > Streptomycetaceae > Streptomyces > Streptomyces sp. AA4. The sequence continues at coordinate 2,779,527 of NZ_GG657746.1, forward strand.
ATCGCGGGCGTGCACATCAGCGAGGGCGACATCGTGCTGGTGTCGCTGTCGGTCGCGGACCGCGATCCAGTGCTCGGCAAGGGCGACATGGACCGCTTCGACCCGACCCGCGAGCCGTCCTCGCACCTGGCGTTCGGGTACGGGATCCACCGGTGCATCGGCGCGGAACTGGGCCGCATGGAACTGCGGGCGGCGTACCCGGCACTGGTCCGGCGCTTCCCGAACCTGCGGCTGGCGGTGCAGCCGGAGGAGCTGGCGTTCCGGAAGGTGTCGATCGTGTACGGACTCGACTCGCTGCCGGTGCTGGTGGACTGAGGCCGGATCGCTGGGCGCCCGGGTGGTCGCCTCGGGGCAGGCCCGGTTGGTGCGCGGGTGTCGTGCGGCGGTGGGAGTGACTTTGCTGCTGCGGGTTCCGGTGGATGGCTCGGCGATGGCCACACCGACGGCAGCCGCCGTGCGCGGGTTGTTCAATCGGCGGTGCGTGAGGGCGGGCGGACCGGCGGTGCGCGGTGGGTGCGGCAGGGCGAGTCGGGGTGCGTTCGCGGCCGTGCGAGGTGGGCTCGCTGGACCGGCGGCGTGCGGATGGTGTGCAGGGCGGCACGAGTCAGCGGAGCGCTGATGGATGGGCGAGGCGGCTTGGCTGGACCGGCGGCGTCTGGGGTGCAGGGCTGCGCGGCCGAGTAGCGGTGCGCCGACGAATCGGCAGTGTGCTGATGAACGGGCGAGGCGACCTGGGGGAACCAGCCGCGGTGGCGTGCGGCGGCACGGCCGAGTCCGGAGTGCACTGACGAACGCACCAGACGACCTAACTGACCAGACAGCGCCCCGCGATGGCCAAGACAGCCGGGTCGAACTCAGCCCGGCCAGGTACTCGCAACCTCGTCACCGCAACTCGTCGCCGCAGCCCCTCGCGACACCGCTCTCGCCGGACCTTTCATCTCACCCCTCTCGGGCGGAACTGGATGCTGATCCGAGGCCCCACCGCGCGGGCGGTCTTCGGGATCGCGTGTTCCCACGTCCGCTGGCAGGACCCGCCCATCACGATCAGATCTCCGTGGCCCAGCGGGTACCGCAGGGATTCCCCGCCGCCTCGTGGGCGTAGGGCCAGGTGGCGGGCGGCGCCGACGGACAGGATCGCCACCATCGTGTCTTCGGTTCGGCCGCGGCCTAGGTCGTCGCCGTGCCAGGCGACGCTGTCTTGGCCGTCGCGGTAGTAGCAGAGTCCGGCCGTGCGGAACGGTTCGCCCAGTTCGGCTGCGTAGTGGGCGGACAGCGCCTCTCGCGCCTCGGTGAGAACGGGGTGCGGCAGCGGCGCGTGTTCCCGGTAGAAGCACAGCAGCCGCGGCACAGCCACGACCCGGTCGTACATCTGACGACGCTCCGCGTACCACGGGACCTCAGCGGCCAGGTGTTCGTACAGCTCGTCGGAGCCCTCGAGCCACCCGGGCAGGACGTCGATCCACGCGCCTTGCCCTAACTCGGTGCGCTGCACGCCGGAGAGCGGGCCTAGGGTGGCTGGCCCGCTGGCACCGAACAGCGAGCCCTGGAATGCCTGACTCATGCCTCCAATCTACACGACATTCGAACACCTGTTCGGATGAACTACTCCGCAGGCTTGGGGTGCGCGGTGACGACGAGGCGGTGCAGGCGGGCGTCGGGGGCGGATTCGTTGTGGTAGCGGGACACCAGGTCGGTCACGAGGGTGGTCAGCTCGTCGGTGAACGCGGAACGGTCGCGGGCGGAGGCGAAGGCGATTTCCGTGTCCAGGGTCAGCGTCGAGAGAGGTTTTCCCGCACGGGCCGCGCGTCGGGCCAGGCCGGCGACCTCGCGGAGGGTGCGGCCGGCGACGGCGAGCAGGTAGCTCACCGACAGGCGGTCCGGCTTCACGCTGGCGGAACCGGCGGCGCCGAGGGCGGCGGGGGAGACCAGGTAGGCGCTGGCGGTGGCGGCGAAAAGCCGTTCGGTGAGGCCGCCCCACTGGCGGGTTCCGGCGGGTTCGACGAGGCCGTGCGATTCGAGCGCGCGCAGATGGTAGTTGACCTTTTGCCTGGTCAGGCCCACTCGGGCGGCCAGCGCCGCGGCGGACGCCGGTTCGGTCAGCGCGGCCAGCAGGCGGGCGCGCACCGGGTCCAGCGCGGCCGCCGCGACGGCGGGGTCCTCGATCACTTCGACGTCCTGCATCCCCTGAGCCAAGCAGTGACAAACAAAGTCGTCAAGGGAGGAGGCCTTGTCCGCGACCGGCCGGGGGACTTACAGTGAGCAGCCAGTGGTCTGGACCTGTACCGCTGCCGCCGCCCTGAGTTCCACGGAGGTTGGCACGTGCGCACGAGAACCCGGATCGGCGGAGCACTGGCGGCGGCGGTGTGCGGGATCGCGATTCTCGCCCCGGTCGCGGACGCCCAGGTCGGCGGCGGCACCTGGAAACCCTGGTCGCCGAGCTACCAGGAACAACAGAAGGGCTGCGGCCACATCGGCGGGCTCACCTTCACGCTGACCTGCTCCGACGGCAGCGGCGAACAGCGGGCCGAGCGCCGCTACGAGACCTACACCGGCGGCACGCACCAGTTCGAGGGCTCGTTCAAGATCACCAGCATGGGCGGTTCGCGGATCAGCCTGAAGCAGACGTTCCGCGACGGGTCGGACGCCGGGCCGTATTTCCTGCTGGCGGTGGAGAAGGGCGGACGGCTCTACACCGTGGAGAACGGCCAGACGGTGGCGACCGGCGCGACGGTCGGGACTTCCGTGCGGGTGAACACGATCAATCAAGTGGGCAGCTCCCACAAGGTATACATCAACGGCTCGCTGAAGCAGACCGATTCCAGCCCATCGGGTAGTTATTACGACAAGTTCGGGTCGTACCGGACGGCGAGCGGCGCGGGGCCGATCACCGTGCAGTGGAGCGGAATCAAGTTCTGGACCAGGTGATCGCCGCGACGGGTGCCTGCCGCCGCCGGGCACCCGTCCGGTCGGAAATCCGTTGCTGTGGCAGGGGAATTCGGTCACTGTTGCGGCCATGACTTTGGTTGAGCACTACGGCACCGAGACCACGGAGAGCGCGCGGCTGGTCAGATCGCCGCACGGCAGGCTGGAATTTCTGCGCACGCAAGAACTCGTGCGGCGAGCGATACCGCCGACTGGGCAGAGAGTGCTCGACGTCGGCGGGGCGACTGGTGTGCACGCCCGTTGGCTGGCCGCGGACGGACATTCGGTGCACGTAGTCGATCCCGTGCCGAGGCACGTCGCGGAGGCGGCTGAAATCGAAGGCGTCACAGCGGAAGTCGGCGACGCGCGAACCTTGCCTTGGCCAGAAAACAGTGCGGATGTCGTGCTGTTAATGGGTCCGCTCTATCACCTGACGGACTCCGGTGATCGCGAGCAAGCGCTTGCCGAAGCCCGGCGTGTGCTTCGCCCAGGAGGCATTGTGGTCGCCGCTGCGATCAGCCGCTATCTCTCGGTCATGGAGACCGGAACCAATGGTCAGCTCACCGAGGAGTTAACCCCGGCGGTAAGAGCTCTGATCGACACCGGCCGCTATGACGGCCACGTCGGTTTCGTTCCCGCGCATTTTCACACCGCGGACGAGCTGCGCGACGAGCTGGAAACCGCTGGCCTGAACAGGATTTCCGTGTACGGAGTGGAAGGGCCGGCCTGGCCCGCGCTAGACGTGGCCGGGATCGAGAATTCGACGCACGCGCGAACGCGGCCCTTCGCTGCGCTCGCCTGACCGAGCAAGACCCGCTCCTGATCAACGCCAGCGCGCACTTCCTCGCCGTATCCGTCAACTAGCCCATGCGTCGAGCGAATCCCACGCCGACAGCGTCCGGCGGCTGGTGAACCGGCGGTGCTCCCCGGTCAGCGGGTCGTCGAATTCCAGCACTTTCGCCAGCAGCTGCAACGGTTTCGTGAAGTCGTTCAGCGGTTTCTCGTGCAGCTCCGGATAAAAATCGTCGCCAAGGATCGGAATCCCCAAGGAGCACATGTGCACCCGCAGTTGGTGCGTGCGTCCGGTCGCGGGCGTGAGGCGGTAGCGGCCCAGTCCGTCCCGGTGTTCGAGAAGCTCCACTGTGGACTCGGCGTTCGGTGGCCCGGGCACCTCTTGCGCGGCCAGCACGCCGCGTTCCTTCACGATCCTGCTGCGCACCACCCGGGGCAGCTCCAAAGTCGGGTCATAAGGCGCGATCGCTTCGTATTCCTTGTGCACCAACCGATCGCGGAACATCGTCTGGTACGCCCCGCGTGCGGACGGCGTGATCACGAACATCACCAACCCGGCCGTCACGCGGTCGAGGCGGTGCGCGGGGGAGAGGGCGGGCAGGTCCAGCGAACGGCGAAGACGCACCAAGGCGGTTTCCAGCACGTGCCGCCCGCGCGGGATGGTCGCCAGGAAATGCGGTTTGTCGACTACGAGCAGGTGGTCGTCGCGGTGCAGGACGGTGACGTCGAACGGCACCGGCACCTCGTCCGGCAGGTCGCGGTGGAACCAGATGAACGAACCGGGCACATAGGCCGCGTCGATGCCCAGCGGACCGTCCTCGCCGTGGATTCGCTGCTCGTGCAGCATTTCCTCGATCCGCGCGGGGGCGACCCGGGGCAGGCGTTCGACCAGGTGCTCCAGCAGGGTCGTCCACGGCCCCTCCTCGGGCAGCCGCAGCCGGGCCGGGTCCAGGCCGTGCCGGGGCGGGATCGGGGCCGGGCGCTTGCGTCTCATCGGCTCCCGAGTCTAGTCGGCGGGGTCCTGCCGGTAGGCCGCGATGTACCGGGCGGTCGCCTCGGCGTTGGCCTCGGCGGCTTTCTCGCGCCGGATCCGCTTGCCGGTCCCGGGCGGGAAACCGTTGCGGGACAACCGGTGGTCGATGCTTTCCTCCATGTACGCGCACGAGTAGAAGTACGACACCAGCGCGGCCATCAGCACGATCGCCAGCCGCAGCCCGAGCGGGGCCGGCAGCAGCAGCCAGACCAGGCACAGCGGCGCGATGCCCACCGTCGCGCGCAGGACGTGCCGGGCCTTCCAGTGCTTGGACGTCGCGTCGTGCAGCAGCCAGTCGCGGTAGCGCTCGGGAAGCCGCCCGCTCACGGCGTAGACGAACCAGCGGAGAACGCCGGGCCGGTCGGTCATCGCTCCTCCTCGGGGTTTGCGGCCACAGTACCCTAATGATTAGTACGCTAACTAATAGTGTGGTGCAGCCCGCGCTAGAGTAGGCCCGAGCACGAGGAGGACGAGTGGCCGAGATCGACCTTGGCGAGGACCCGCTGAAGCTCGACCGGCAGGTCTGCTTCGCGCTGTCGGTCGCTTCGCGCAGCGTGATCGCGATTTACCGGCCGCTGCTGGAGCCGCACGGGCTGACCCATCCGCAGTACCTGGTGATGCTGGCGCTGTGGGAGCAGTCGCCGCGGTCGGTCAAGGACCTCAGCACGGCGTTGCGGCACGAGCCCGCGACGCTGTCGCCGCTGCTCAAACGGCTGGAGGCGATCGGGTACGTGACCCGCGGCCGCAGCCGGGCCGACGAACGCCAGCTGACCGTCGAGCTCACCGACAAGGGGCGCGAGCTGCGCGCCGAGGCGGAGAAGATCCCGTACCGCGTCGTCGAGCGGCTCGGCATGGAGGTCTCCGAACTCGAGGCATTGCACGCCGCGCTCGGCCGGGTCATCGAAGCGACCGCCTGAGCGGGAAGAACTCGCGCCGGGATCCGGTTCTGCCGAGGGGAACGTGCCGACAGAGCGGAGCGAGCGTGGACAAGATCCGGGTGGGGGTGGCTCCGGGACTCGGGACCGGGCCGGCGGAATTCACCGGTTTGGCGGAGGCGACGGAGGCGGCGGGCGTCGACTCGCTGTGGTTGTCCGAGGTGGTGTACTCGCCGGACGTCGACCCGTTGATCGGGATGACGCACGCGCTGGCCCGCACCGAACGGCTCAAAGTGGGCACCGGCGTCGCGATCCTGCCCGGACGCAATCCGGTGCTGGTCGCGAAACAGCTGGTCACGCTGGCCGGGTTGGCTCCGAAACGGGTGCTCCCGGTGTTCGGCCTGCTGCCGGCGCAGCCCGCGGAACGCGCCCTGTTCCCGGTGCCGGAAGGCCGTCGCGCGGCGGTGTTCGACGAGTCGCTCGCGTTGCTGCGGCTGCTGCTCGAACAGGACGACGTGTCCTTCGACGGCGAGTTTTTCCAGGTCGACGGCGTGACGATCGGCCCGCGTCCGGCGAAGCGGCTCGACGTCTGGCTCGGCGGGTCCGCCCCGGCGGCGTTGCGCCGCGCGGGCCGGTTGTCCGACGGTTGGCTCGGCAGTTTCCACACGCCGGAGCAGTCCCGCGCGGCACGGCTGGCGATCCAGGAAGCCGCCGCGGACGCCGGCCGGGAGATCGAATCGGACCACTTCGGACTGAGCATGGTGCTGGCGCCGCACGGAATCCCGGAAAGGCTGCGGGCGGTGGCGCAGCAGCGCAATCCGGGCCGTCCGGCCACCGATCTCGTGCCCACGAGCTGGGCCGAGGCGCGCCGGATGATCGAGCAGCACATCGAGGCCGGACTCACGAAATTCGTGGTCCGGCCGGGATACTCCGGCGACTACCGGCAGTTCCTCGACGATTTCGTGCGCGAACTCGTGCCGTTGCAGAACTAGAACGGGAACTAGAACGTCAGCTGTTCGGTCTTGCGGGGCATCAGCAGCAGCGCGACGACACTCACCACCGAAACGGCGACGATCGCGAGGAACACGTTGTGCGTGGCCCCGGCGAGCGATTCGCGGACGTACGCCGTCGCTGGCGAGTTGTCGTGCGCGCCGCTGAGGACGCGGCTCGTGGCGTCGACGCTCGTCGGAAGGTGTCCGGCGACCGCCGCGGGCGGGTTCGCGAACCGGCCCGCGAGGGTGGCGTTCGCGATCGCGCCGAAGATCGCCGTCCCGACCGCGCTGCCCAGCGAACGGCTGAACATGTTGGTCGCGGTCACCACGCCGCGCCGCTCCCAGCCGACGGTGGACTGCACGGCCACGACCGTCGGGCTCGCCGAAAGCCCGAGCCCGATCCCCACCACGAACACGGCCGCCGCGGCCGTCCAGACCACCGAGTCCGGGCCGAGGAACGCCGCCAGGACCGCCCCGACGAGCAGGAATCCGGTGCCGATCAGCGCGGTGTCGCGGAATCCGATCCGCAGGTAGATCTTTCCGGACAGCGACGCCGCGATGGGCCAGCCGATCGTCAGCGCGGCCAGCGCGAAACCCGCGGTGAGCGCGTCCGTGCCGAGCACGCCCTCGGAGTAGGTGGGCAGGAACGAGCTGAAGCCCAGCAGCACCGCGCCGGTCACGAGCGCGACCAGGTTCCCGCCGATCAGCGTGCGGCGCGTGAACACCCACAGCGGCAGCACGGGTTCCTCCGCGCGCCGCTCGACCAGCACGAACGTGACCAGCATCAGCACGGCGACGGCGAAGATCGCCAGGCTCGGCCCCGACGTCCAGCCCCACGCGACCCCGCCCTCGAGCAGGGCCAGGATCAGCAGTGCGCAGCCGATCGTCAGCAGGGTCGCGCCGACGTAGTCGACCTTGTGCCGCGTGCGTTTCACCTGCTCGGTGAACTTGCGGTAGAGCATCCACGCGGCGAGCGCGCCGAGCGGCAGGTTGACGAAGAAGATCCACCGCCAGCTGAGGTACTCGGCGAACACACCGCCGAGCGTCGGCCCGATCACCGAGGCGACCGCCCACACGCCGGCGAGGTAGCCCTGCACCCGGGCGCGTTCCTCGACCGTGTACAGATCGCCGACCATCGTCATGCTGATCGGCTGGACCGCGCCCGCGCCGATGCCCTGCACCGCGCGCGCCGCGATCAGCACCGGCATGCTCCACGCGACCCCGCACAGCACCGAGCCGAGGAGAAACGCGGCGATGCCGAAGAACATCACCGGGCGGCGGCCGAGTACGTCGGCGAACTTGCCGTACAGCGGCACGGTGACCGCCTGGGTGAGCAGGTAGATCGAGAACAGCCACGGGAACTGGGAAAACCCGCCGAGGTCGCGTACCACGGAGGGGACCGCGGTGGCGATGATGGTGCTGTCGAGGGCCACGAGGCCGGTGCTCAGCATGACGGCGGCGAGGACGGGGCCCCGCTCGGAACGAAGGCCTACGGCGGCGCGTTTCGCCGCGGGCGGACTGCTCGTGCTACCCATGCCGGGAATAAACTCCTTCGCACCGGCAAGCATTCCCCAGCCGATCGATCGGTGCCCGACTGTTCGCCCGGCCGTCATCATGGGGGGATGGACAGATGGGTGCGGCCGATCGAGCGGGGCTGGGTCGTCCAGGGCGCGGTGCCGGGACCGGACGTCGACGAGTTCGCCGAGCCCGAGGCGGTGACGAGGGCGCTCGCGACGGCGCGCGGGGACACGCTGCTGGCCGCGCAGCATCCGGCGCGGACTCCGGCGGCGCTGGCGGCCGGACTGGACGTCGAGGCCGCGCTGCCGGAGGCCCGGGCGACGCTCGAACGGCTGCTGACCGGGCATTACCGGCCGGAAACCGGGTTCGTCGCGGCGTACCGGATCGGCGAGACCATCGCGGGCGTGCTGTGCCTGGTCGACGTCCGCGAGCTGACGTCGGCCGGGGCGCACGTGAAGCACACCGAGGAGGTCTATCCGGAGGTGGTCGCCGAGCGCGCGGCCGTGCTGGACGGCCTCGGGTGCGCGACGAGCGCCGCGTTGCTCGTGCCGGTCGGCGACGCCGCGGAGCTGACCGCGGCGGTCAAGGAAGCGGCGGGTTCGGCGGATCCTGACGTGTCCACTGTGGACCGGGCGGGGCTGGCGCACGAGCTGTGGGTGGTGCGGCCGGGCGAACTGCAGGAACGGCTGCTGGACGCCGCGTCGGCGAGCGATCTGCTGGTGGCGGACGGGAATCACCGGGTCGCGGCGGCGGCCGGGAGCGGGCAGCTGCTGGCCTTGGTCACCGCGGGGTCGCAGCTGGAGATCCGGGCGATCAACCGGGTGCTCCTCGGCACCGGGCACACCGCGGAGAGCCTGTACGCGGCTTGGCAGGCGGCCGGGCTGGACGTGGCCTGGTCGGCGGACGCGACTCCGCCTGGTTGCCCGGGCACGGCGGTGGTACTGGCCGGATCGCGCGTGCTGCGGATGCGGCTGCCCGAATCGGATCCGCTGATCATCGACCACGAGGTGGTGGAGCAAACGCTCCTCGGCTCGGCGCTCGGCCTCGACCCGGACGGCCCGCACGTGCGCCCGCTGCTGCCGGGCAGTCCGGTCCCGCCGGACGCGGACGCGGTGGTGCAGCTGGCCCCGGTGCCGTTCGAGACGGTGCGGGCGGTGCACGCGGCGGGACGGCGGATGCCGCGGAAGGCCACGTATTTCACGCCGAAGCCGCGAGGCGGGCTGGTGCTGGCGCGCTGGTAAAAAGGTGCAGGTCAGCCTCTGGTCCGCTTAGGATCGCGCAGGTGGAGCTACCCCTGATGCCGCCGGTGCGGCCGATGCTCGCCAAAGCCGTGCACGAGGTGCCGCGGGACGGCGGGTTCTGGTATGAGCCGAAGTGGGACGGCTTCCGGTGCGTCGTGTTCCGCGACGGCGACGAGGTCGAACTCGGCTCGCGCAACGACCGGCCGCTCACCCGGTACTTCCCGGAGCTGGTCGAGCTGCTGCGCGACGCGCTGCCGGAGAAATGCGTGGTCGACGGCGAGATCGTGCTGGTCACGCCGCGCGGGCTGGATTTCGGGGCGTTGCAGCTGCGGCTGCACCCGGCGGCCAGCCGCGTCCGGAAGCTCGCGGAGGAGACGCCGGCCAGCTTCGTCGCGTTCGACCTGCTCGCGCTGGGGGAGCGGGACCTGACCGGGGAACCGTTCGCCGAACGGCGGCGGGCGCTGGAGGGGATTTTCGCGCCGTCGACCGGCCTGCAGCGGGTGCACCTGACCCCGCTCACGACGGATCCGGACACCGCGCAGGACTGGTTCACCCGGTTCGAGGGCGCGGGTTTCGACGGGGTCATGGCGAAGCCCGCTGATCTGCCGTACGAGCAGGACAAACGCGTCATGCTGAAGGTGAAGCACGAGCGCACCGCGGACTGCGTCGTGGCCGGTTTCCGGTGGCACAAGGACGGCAAGGGCGTCGGATCGCTGCTGCTCGGCCTGTACGACGAGGAGGGTTCGCTGCACCACGTCGGCGTCGCGAGCAGCTTCACCGCGGCGCGGCGGCGGGAGCTGGTCGAGGAGCTGGCCCCGTGGCGGGAGAACGCGCTCGACGGGCATCCGTGGCGCACCTGGGCGGAATGGCAGTCCGAGGAGGTGCGCCGGCCGGGCACCAACAGCCGGTGGGCTCCGGACAAGGACCTGTCGTGGGAACCGCTGCGCCCGGAACAGGTCGCCGAGGTGCGCTACGAACACCTGCAAGGCGGCCGTTTCCGCCACGGCGGACGATTGGTGCGTTTCCGTCCGGACCGGACCCCGGAATCGTGCACCTACGCGCAACTGGAAGAGGCCGCGCCGGCCGAACTGGCGGATTTGTTCGGGGAGGCCCGATGAGCGGCGTGCCGCTGGAAGTCGACGGCGTGGAATTGACGATCTCCAGTCCGGACAAGGTTTATTTCCCGGAACGCGGAGAAACCAAGCTCGATCTCGTCCGCTATTACCAAGCTGTCGCGGGTCCGCTGCTGGACCGGCTCGGCGGACGCCCTTTGCTGCTGGAACGCTATCCAGACGGTGCGGGCGGAAAATCGTGGTTCCAGAAACGCACACCCAAGAACGCCCCTGCCTGGTTGACCACCGCCGTCGTTTCCACGCCGAACGGCACCACCAGCGACGCACTGGTCGCCGCGGATCTGGCGCACATCCTGTGGGCGGTCAACCAGGGCTGTCTTGGCTTCCACGTATGGCCAAACCGCGCGGCGGCCTTGGAAATCGCGGACGAACTGCGGATCGACCTCGACCCGTCGCCCGGAATCGGCTTCCCGCAACTGCGCGAAGCAGCGGTACTGGTGCGCGAATTCCTCGCTGAGCTGGGGATCGAGGTCTACGTGAAGACCTCGGGTTCGCGCGGCCTGCACCTGTATTCCATGCTGGAACCGCGCTGGGACGGCTACGAAGTACGCGCCGCCGCGGTGGCGTTGGCAAGGGCTTTGGAACGGCGGCATCCCGACCTGATCACCGCACAGTGGTGGAAGGAAGAACGCGGCTCGCGAGTTTTCGTGGACTTCAACCAGAACGCGCCGCATAAGACGGTCTTCGGAGCTTGGTGTGTGCGCCCGAGGGTCGGCGGACAGGTTTCCACGCCGATTGCCTGGGACGAACTGGCGACAGTAGAGCCGGACACCTTGACGCTTTCGACAGTCCCGGCACTGGTCGCCGAACGAGGAGATCCGTGGGCTGGCGCGAACGACCGGCCGCAGTCGATCGAGGCGCTGCTGGAAATGTCGCGAGAGGACCTGGCCGGCGGGCTGATGGACGCGCCGTGGCCGCCGGTGTATCCGAAGATGCCGAACGAACCGCCTCGGGTCGCGCCGAGCCGGGCGAAGAAGGCGCCCGCCGAGGAATGACCCGGCGGGCCTCACCCCAACGGCAGGTCGAACGCCAACTGCTCCTGTGCGCCGACCCCTACCGGCACTCCGGCCAAAGTGCCCGCGCACCCGGGACAAGGCGTGACGTGCCCCGTCCCCGGGGCGGTCAGATCGATCGGTGTCCAGGTGCGCGATTCCCGCTCCCCGCACGCGGACCGCCGGTACCGCAGATCGTCCGCCCGAGTCATCACATGCGCGACCGGATCGTCCTCCGGCAGCGCACCTACGAGGTACCACCGGGCCGCAATCGTCTCCGCCATGGAACTAGTCCTCCAAAGAGGCTGGTCCGAGCTACGAAGACATCCTGCGACTCCGCTGCCGCAAATCCGCGCCTTTACGCTTCTTCGGCGTGGCGCTCTTCCTCGGGCTCGTCCAGATACCGGAGAAACCGCAAAAGGCCCCGCTCGTCCGGCGCTTCGTCTTCGGCCACACACGCCGCGAGCTGCCGCTCAATGGCGCCGGAATCAATCCCGGCCCCGATCAGCACCAGTTCGGTCCGTCGCGGTCCAGTACCCCAGGTCGAGCGTTCGACCTGCACAAACGCGCCGACGGTATGCAATCCGAACCGCGACCGGGACTGGGCAGACCCGAGATCCACCTGGCCCTTGACCCGGTAAAGCCCAGCGGGCCGACTCTCCAGAAACGCGAGAAACCGCCGAGGCGAAAGCGGCCGATCGGCGGTGAACGTCACGCTCTCGTACCGCGCGTGCAAATGCTCGGAATGATCATGTTCCCGCAGATCGTCGAAAGACAACTGTCCGTAGTCTTCCGGAGGCCGGGGATCGAAAAACAACCCCGGATCGACCCGCCCCCGCTCGGTCTCCAGCATCGGCACCCCGGGCGCGTGCTCCTCGACGACGGCCCGGACCTTGGCCAGCACGTCCGCCTCGACCCGGTCGACCTTGTTGAGCACCACCAGGTCGGCCACGCGCAGATGCTCGGTCAGCTCCGGATGCCGCGCCCGCGTGGCCTCGAACTCCACCGCGTCCACGACCTCGACCAGCCCGCCGTACCGGATGTCCGGGTTCTCGCTGGCGATCATCAGCCGCAGCAGGTCGCGGGGCTCGGCGATCCCGCTGGCCTCCACCACGATCACGTCGATGCCGGCCTCGGGCCGCGACAGCTTGCCCAGCATCGCGTCCAGCCCGCTCGCGTCGACCGCGCAGCACAGGCAGCCGTTGCCCAGCGACACCATCGTGTCGACCTGCCCGGCGACCGCGAGCGCGTCGATGTTCACCTGGCCGAAGTCGTTGACCACCACCCCGACCCGGACCCCTTGGCGGTTGGCCAGCAGATGGTTGAGCATCGTGGTCTTCCCCGCCCCGAGAAAACCCGCCACGAGCACTACCGGAACCCGCTGCCTGGCCACGCGTCCACCCTTCCTGTCGTCCGGGCCGCCGACGATACCCGCAGCGGACGCCGGGACGGGGGAAGCCCGGCGCGGGGTGCCAGGATGAGCGGATGATCTGGACGCCGGGCAGGGAGGACCGGGTCGCCGGGATGCCGACGACCGAGCAGTGGCGGCGGTTGTCGGTCGTGCCAGAGAAACGGGAGGTGTTCGGCTGCGACCTGTACTTCCGCGAGGGCTGGGCGGACGTGCTTTCCGTCTTCGGGGACGACGCGGCCGAGGTGCTCGGCGGGCTGGCGATGCTCGTGGCCAAACCGGACGCGGTGGTCGGGCGCAGGCTCGGCCCGATCCTGGAGTACCTGGCGGACAACGGTTTCGTGCCGGTCGCCACCACCCGGTTCGGCTACACCCGGCATTCGATGCGCGAGGTGTGGCGTTACGACTGGCACATCTACACCGTCGACCGGCTCCAGCTGTGCACCTTCTGGTATCTCACCAACGACGTGCTGCTGTTCCTGGCCCGCGACGTGCGCCCGGTCGCGGGATTGCCCGCGACGGTCCGGCTGAGCGAGCTGAAGGGCGTCGGCGATCCGGCACAGCGCCGGCCGCACCATTTGCGCACGAAGCTGAACCCGCCCAACCGGATCCTGAACTTCGTGCACGTCGGCGACGAACCGGCGGACATCGTGCGCGAGCTGACGATTTTCCTCGACCGTCCGGAGCGGCTCCGGTTTCTCGAGGACCTGCGCGCGCACCTGGCCGAGGACCGCACGGCGCGGGCGCGAGCCGAGATCTCCGCCCTCGAAGCGGACTGCCCGGCGCACGACCTGGACCTCGACGCGACGCTGACCCGGCTGGCCCCGCTGGCGGGCGAGGCCGCAGCGGCCCGGTTGCGGCGCGTCGTGGCGGACGGGGACCGGATCAGCTGGGACGAGCTGGCTGAGCTGGTGCCCTTCGAGAAGGCCGACCGCTGGGACGTGATCGTGACAGCGTCGTTCGTGGTGCACAACGAACGTCCGGTGCCGCATGCGTTGCTGCCAGCCGTTTCCGCGGAGGCGTGGACCGCGCAGGCGAGGTAGCGCTGGTTACAGCGGACGCCGCTTGAGCGCGTCCGCAGCCGCGCCGGGGTCGAAGGTACGCGGGGGTGGCGGCGGCTTCGGCCGCGAGAGCTTGTTCAAGCACCGGGAGACCGGTCGGGGAGCCAGCGGCGAGTCCGTTCAGTGTTTCTCGCCGCTGCGCCGGGTCGAGCAGCAGCGCGATTTCCCGGATCAGGTCCGCGGGCTCGTCGGCGACGTGGACGTAGCTGAGGCTGCGGTTGTGCTGGTCCAGCAGGCCGGACGCTGCACGGGCCCGCACGGCAAATCCCTGTCCGGCCAGCCAGTCGAGCACCGGGCGCAGCGAGGCCGTCCGGTTTGACCAGGAGAAGGGCGTGCCGGCGCAGGATCTCCGGGGCCCGGTCGCCGAGAAATCGGGCGGTGTCACGAGCGCCTTCCCGGAAATAGGTTTCGCGCCGGACCAGGTTGCCCGCCGCGCGGAGTTCAGCCGCCGCGTGAAGCACCGATGAGCAGTTCGCCAAGAAATTCCGAACGTTTTCGGCGCGGAACGCCCGCGTACCGAATGTCTACTGTGGACATAGGCGTTTTGTCCGCAGCGACAGCCGGTTTCAGTGGTCCGGACCAGTGGTCGCAAGCGATATCGCAAGCCCGTACTCGCGGATTCCGCCGGATGTCGCAGGCGAATTGGTCGGTTCCGGCGCTTGTCTCGACACATTCCGTGTTATTTCGGGAATTCGCGTAGAATGTTGTTCACCCGGATGGTCGCTGCGCGGGTTTGCCGGGCTCCATAGAGTCTGTGGGGCAGCCCTGGTCCAGTGGGGGAACAACGCCAGCGGCTCCGCGTCGCGGCTCTCGCACACCGCCGCGCCGGGACGGACGGGTGCGGGTGAGCCCCGGACGCGCCGCCGGCGGCACCGGACCGATCGGCTGCGCGAACACCCCGTAATCGCAGAAACCAATCGGCACGCCGCGCCCCGAGCGGCGTGCTTCCGAGCACGAGCACGACCACGCGCGCCACCGTCCGCAGCGGCCGGCGGCGCACCCGTGCCCGGACGATCGACGCCGCACCGGGGCGGCCGTCGACCGGCCGGAATCCGTTCAGCGGGATCGCCGGAGAAACTCCTGCTCGACCGACATCCGCGCGACCGCGGCCCGGCCGGACGGCGGAAAGGACCACGTATCCCGAGGAAGAATATTCCCGGAGGGCCGGAAATGCATCGACTGCTCGAATCCCGCAGCACGACCCTGATCACCCAGCAGGAGGCCGAAACGTCCGGAAACGACTGGCGCGCCCGCGCCTTCCGCGACGTCGAGTCCAAGCTCACCGACCGCGATTTCCCTTGCGTGTTCTCGAGAAACGCGTTCCGGAAGAGGCTGCTGCTGTTCGCCTTCGCCGAGGACGCCGGACCGGACGCGATCGCGAAGCTCGGCGCGGAACTCGCCGATTACGTCGAGCTTTCCCGGAATTGGAACGGTCATCTCGACACCGCGTACCCGTTGCTGATCGTGTTCTCGCCCGCGGCCGTGTCCGCCGGGTCGGTCGCCGGGTACCAGGCGTTCGGCTGGAAGGTGATCCAGAAGCTGCACCACGTCGACCCGGCCCCGTGGCCGGAGAACGTCGGCACCGACCCCGGCGAAAGCTCGTGGTCCATGTGCTTCAACGGAATGCCGTTGTTCTTCAACATGAGCAGCCCCGCGCACGAGGTCCGGCGCAGCCGCAACCTCGGCGAGCATTTCGTGCTCGTGGTCAACCCGCGCGAGCGGTTCGACGCGGTCGCGGGCGACACCCCGAGCGGCCGCAAGGTCCGCAGCAACATCCGGGCGAGGATCGACCGCTACGACGGCGCCCCGCGCGCCCGCCAGCTCGGCTCCTACGGCGTCGCCGGGCTCGAATGGTGGCAGTACGGCCTGCCCGAGGAAGACGTCGACCGCACCGACACCTGCCCGTTTTCCTTCCGGGCAGCCGAAATCGCGCAGCCGGACGGGGCAGCCGCCCCTATCTGATCGGAGACAGGCGATGATGGAAGTGATCGTTTCCCAAGGCCGCATCGGCGACCGCGGCGCGGGAATGATCGAGGGCGCGGCTCGCACGGCGCGGGCGCTGGAAGAGCGGTACGGCGCCGAACCGCGGTACGTCGGCACGCCCGCCGGTCCGGAGGACGACGACTGGCCGGCCAGCCTCCGCGCGGCCGAGAGGACGCTTTCCGGTCTGGCGCAAGCGGTTTCGGCGAGCGTCGCGGCCGGACGGCGGACGGTGCTCGCGGCCAACACCTGTTCGGCCAGCCTGGCGACGCTGCCCGCAGCCGTTCGGGCGTACCCGGACTGCGCGGTGCTGTGGATCGACGCGCACGGCGATTTCCACACCCCGGACACCACGGAATCGGGCTATCTGGGCGGAATGGCGCTCTCCGGCGCGTGCGGCCTGTGGGACAGCGGGCAAGGGGCCGGCGTCGACCCCAGCCGGGTCGTCCTGGTCGGCGCGCGCGATATCGACGCGCCCGAACGCGAGCTGCTGGACAAGGCGGGCGTCCGGATCCTCGCCCCGGCGGACGTCACCGGCGAGCGGGTCGCGGCGGCGGTCGGCGGCGCGCGGGTCTGGGTGCACATCGACTGGGACGTGCTCGAACCGGGCACCGTCCCGGCCGATTACCACGTGCCGGACGGCCTGCTGCCCGCCAAGATCCGCGAGATCCTCGAAGCCGTCCCGGCCGCGGACGTCCTCGGCTTGGAACTGGCCGAATTCGCCGCGACCGGCGACGAAAGCACCGACGCCCGCGCGACAGAGTCCATTGTGGACATGATCGCGCCGGTGTTCGCGACCGCGGCGGTGCGATGAACGAGCGCACGACGACCGGAAGGCGGCGCGGGTGAGCCCTACGCTTGCGTTCACCAAAATGCACGGGTGCGGCAACGATTTCGTCGTACTCGACCTGCGGGACGCGCCCGCGCCGTCGCCGGACCTGTGCCGGGCGCTCGCCGACCGGCACACCGGCGTCGGCTGCGACCTGATCCTCGGGATCCGGCCGCCGCGCAGCACCACCGCGGTCGCGGCGTTCGAGATCTGGACCGGAGAAGGCGAAAGCTCGCTGCAGTGCGGCAACGGCGCCCGCTGCGTCGCCTCCTGGCTCGTCCGGGCCGGGCTCGCGCGTCCGCCGTCGTTCGAAATCGACAGTCCGAGCGGCACGCATCCGGTGAAAGTGCTGGGAGACAACGAGTTCAGCATCGGGCTGACCGTTCCCCGGTTCGCTCCCGAGGAGATCCCGCTGACCGGCTTCGCGGGCCGGGACGGCTGGTACGAGGCGGTGCTGGCGGACGGGACTTCCGTCCGCTTCGCCGCGGCCTCCACCGGCAACCCGCACGCGGTGCTCGAGGTCGACGACGTCGGCGGCGGCTCGGTGGCGCGGCTCGGCCCGGCCGTGCGGGCGCTGCCCGGGCTGCCGCCGACGGTCAACGTCGGGTTCGCCGAGGTCGTCGCGCGCGACCGGATCCGGTTGCGGGTCCACGAGTTCGGCGCGGGCGAGACGCTCGCCTGCGGGAGCGGGGCGTGCGCCGCCGCCGCGGTGCTGATCCGGGCCGGGCGGCTCGGCCGGGACGTCGCGGTCGAGGTGCCCGGCGGCGAGCTGCGGGTCGGCTGGCCGTCCGAGGAGGAGCCGATCGTCCTGGCCGGTCCGGCCGTCACTGTGTACGAAGGAGGTTTCCGTCATGCCGCTGTACTCCAGCATTCTTGACGCGATCGGCCGCACGCCGATCGTGCGGCTGAACCGGATGGCGCCCGGGCACGTCTCGGTGTACGTCAAGGTCGAATCGTTCAACCCGGGCGGTTCGGTGAAGGACCGGCTGGCGCTCGCCATCGTTCTCGACGCCGAGGCGCGGGGAGCGCTCAAGCCCGGCGACACGATCGTGGAGTGCACGTCCGGGAACGTCGGCATCGCGCTGGCGATGGTGGCGGCCGCGCGCGGGTACCAGTTCGTCGCGGTTCTCGGCGACACGTACTCGGTGGAGCGGCGCAAGCTGATCCGCGCGTACGGCGGCAAGGTGCTGCTGTTCCCCGGACACCTCGGCAGCCTCGGCGGCAACCGGATCGCCGACGAACTGGCCGAGAAGCACGGCTGGTTCCGCGCCCGCCAGTTCGAGAACCCGGCGAACCCCGCGTACCACCGGGAGACCACGGCCGCGGAGATCCTGTCCGACTTCGCCGGGAAACGGCTGGACACGTTCGTCACCGGATTCGGCACGAGCGGCACCATCACCGGTGTCGGGCAGATGCTCAAGCTCGCCCGCCCGGACGTGCGGACCGTCGTGCTGGAGCCGGAAAAGGCGGCCGTGCTGGCCGGACAGTCCTGGAATCTGCACCAGCTGCAGGGCCTGGCTCCGAACTTCGTTCCCGGCGTCATGGACCGCACCGTGATCGACGAGCTGGTGACGATCGACGACGAGCTGGCCAGGGACACCGCGCGCCGCCTCGCCGCCGAGGAGGGGATCTTCGCCGGCATGTCCGCGGGCGCGACCCTCGCCGCCGCCCTGCGCGAAGCGGAGAACTCGCCCGAGGGCGCGGTGCTGCTCGCGATGCTGCCCGACACCGGCGAACGGTATCTGTCCAGCTTCTGGTTCGAAGGGATCAGCGACGGTTCGGACGACGAATGGCTGGCCTCGCTCGGCGAGTGACGCACGACCACTGGGGACGCCTGATGCACGAGTTCATTCCTCCGGCCACGCGGTTCGCGCGGCTGCCGGAGAGCTTCGCGATGAAACGCGGCGGCGTGCTGCACGGCGCGCGGGTCGCCTACGAGACCTTCGGGCAGCCGTCCCGAGCCGGGGACAACGTGGTGCTGCTGCTCACCGGGCTCTCGCCGAACGCGCACGCCGCGTCCAGTCCGGAGGACCCGAGCCCGGGCTGGTGGGAGTCGATGGTCGGGCCGGGCAAGCCGATCGACACCGGCCAGTGGCACGTGGTCTGCGTGAACTCGCTCGGCGGCTGCCACGGATCGACCGGGCCCGCTTCGACGGATCCGGCGACCGGGCAGCCGTACCGGCTCGGGTTTCCCGAACTGTCCATTGAGGACATCGCGGACGCGGCGGCGCATACGGTGCGGCACCTGGGTTTCGAGCGGCTGGCGTGCGTCGTCGGCGCGTCGATGGGAGGGATGAGCGCGCTGGCGTTGCTGGCCCGGCATCCGGAGCTGGCGCGCAGCCACGTCAGCATCTCCGCGGCGGCGCAGTCGCTGCCGTACTCGATCGCGATCCGTTCCCTGCAACGGGAAGCGATCCGGTCCGATCCACTGTGGAACGACGGCCGCTACGTTCCGGAGCGCTACCCGGAACGCGGAATGCTGACCGCGCGCAAGATCGGCATGACCACGTACCGGTCGGCTCAGGAATGGGAACGCCGGTTCGGCCGCGAAAGATCCGGGCCAGGGGAGACCGGGTTCGGACCGGAGTTCGCCGTCGAGTTCTACCTGGACCATCACGCGCGCCGCTTCGTGCGCCGGTTCGATCCCAACAGCTACCTCTATCTCAGCCGCAGCATGGACTGGTTCGACCTCGGCGAACTGTGCGGCGGCACCGCCGAGGCGCTGGCGGCGCTGCGGGTCGACCAGGCGCTCGTGATCGGCACACAGACCGACGTCCTGTTCCCGCTGCACCAGCAGCGGGAGATCGCCGACGGACTGCGGGCGGGCGGCGCGGACGTGGAGTTCCTCGCGCTGGAGTCCGATCTCGGCCACGACGCGTTCCTGGCGGACCTCGACAGTTTCGGTCCGCCGGTGGCGAAATTCCTGTCCACCCTGTGACCGCCGCACCGAGAAGAGAGCGAGACGATGTGGAGAGCACCATCGCGCTGGTCACCGGCGCCAACCGCGGCATCGGGTTCGAGATCGTGCGCCAGCTCGCCGAACGCCGCGTCCGCGTGGTGCTCAGCGGGCGGGACGAAGCGGCGGTCGAGACGGCCGCGGCGGGATTGCGCGACGCGGGCCTCGCCGTCGAGGGGCTTCAGCTCGACGTGACGGACGCGAAGAGCATCGAGGCTGCCGCGGCGGAGCTGGAAACCCGCTACGGAAAGCTCGACATCCTGGTCAACAACGCGGCCGTGCGGATCGAGAAGTACGGCAAACGGCCGTCGCAGCAGACGCTGGCCGAATGGCGGGAAACCTTCGACACCAACCTGTTCGGCCTGGTCGAGACGACGCTGGCGCTGCTGCCGCTGATCCGGAAGTCGGCGGCCGGGCGGATCGTCAACGTGTCGAGCCTGCTCGGGTCGCTGACCCTGCACAGCGATCCCGAGTCCTACACCTACAGCGACACCTTCAAGGCGCTTCCGGCTTACAGCGCCACGAAAAGCGCGGTGAATTCGTGGAGCGTGCACCTGGCGTACGAACTGCGGGACACGCCGATCAAGGTCAACTCGGCCCACCCCGGCTACACGAGAACCGGAATGAACGACGGGGCCGGCGACCAGGAGCCGCCCGACGGCGCCGTGACCAGCGTCGAACTCGCCCTGCTCGACGAGCACGGCCCGACCGGCAGCTACGTGCACGCCGGGAAGGTCCTGCCGTGGTGACCCGCACCGTCCCGATCGGGGGAACTGCTCGATGACCACTGTCGCACTCGTGACCGACCGCGTCAGCCTGCCCATCGACTACGACATGCCGCTGCTGCGCGAGGCCTGCACGAAAGTCGGTCTCGACACCGAGGTCTGCCAATGGGAGGACCCTGAGGTCGACTGGGCGCGGTTCGACGCGGTCGTGCTGCGCTCGCCGTGGAACTACGTCGACCAGTTGCCGGACTTCCTGGCGTGGTGCCAACGGGTCGAAGAGGCGACGCTCCTGCTCAACCCGCTCGCGGTCGCCAGGTGGGCGCTGGACAAGTCCTATCTGGCGGATCTGGCCGCGCTCGGCGTCCCGGTCGTGCCGAGCCGGTTCGCTTCGTCGGGGGACGATCCCGACGTCGTGGTGCGGGAAGTGCTGGACAAGCATCGCGACGCGATGGAAATCGTCGTGAAGCCGGGAATCGGCGCGTATTCGCGCAATGTCCGCCGCTTCCCCCGGCCGGCGGCTTCCGAGGCCGCCGCGCATCTGTCGAAGCTGTTCGGCGAGGGCGGGCACGCGCTCCTCCAGCCGTATCTCGAGTCGGTCGACCGGAACGGCGAAACGAACCTGATCTACTTCGACCGGCAGTACAGCCACGCGATCCGCAAGGCCGCGATGCTGCTGCCGGACGGAACCGTGCACGTTCCGACGCTCGACTTCCGCACCCCGCGCGTCGCCGACGAGGACGAACGCGCGGTCGCCTCGGCCGCCCTCGACGCCGCCGCGAGCCATCTGGGCCTGGACCGTCCGCTGCTGTACGGCCGGGTCGACCTGGTCCGCGACGACCGGGGACAGCCTCGGGTGCTGGAACTCGACATCTGCGAACCGTCTCTCAACCTGCCGTTCGGCGACGGCAGCGCGCTGCGGTTCGCCACCGTTCTCGCCGAGCGGGTCGGGGCCTGATCCTCCCGTTCGGCCTCCGTGACGAAAGGATTGCGACGTGCGTGTTCTTGGCTACCTGGACGGCACCGTAGCCGACCCGGACGATCCCCAGATCAAGGTCGCCGACTTGGGCTTGCTCCGCGGGGACGGTGTGTTCGAGACCGTCCTGATCGAGGACGGCGAACCGAGGGAACTGGACCTGCACCTGGACCGCCTCGCCCGTTCGGCGCGGATGATGGAACTGCCCGAGCCGGACGACGCGCAGTGGGAACGGGCCATCCGCGCGGTGGTCGACGCCTGGCCCGACGACAGCGAAATCGCGATGAAGCTCATCTACACCAGGGGACTGGACAGCGAACCCGATTCCCCTCCGACCGCCTTCGCGCTCGGCCTCGAAATCAGCCCGAGAATGCTGCGCGAACGCACCGAGGGGATCGCCGCGATCACCCTGGAACGCGGCATCGAACCCGGTCTGGCCGAACGCGCGCCGTGGCTGCTGCTGGGCGCCAAGACGCTGTCCTACGCGGTCAACATGGCCGCCCTGCGCGAGGCGGACCGCCGCGGCGCGTCGGACGTCATCTTCACCGCGACCGACGGTTCGGTGCTGGAAGGCCCGACGGTTTCGGTGGTGCTCGTGCGCGACCGGACCCTGTACACGCCGCCGCCGATCATCGGCATCCTCCCCGGGACGACGCAGGCCGCGGTCTACCGGGGAGCCGAACGGGCCGGTTTCACGGCGAAGATCGAGAGGCTGACCGTGGACGATCTCTTCACCGGGGACGGGGTTTTCGTCGCGTCGTCGGTCCGGAAACTGACGCGCGTGCACACCCTGGACGGCAAGCACCTGCCCGACTCGACCGAATTGCACCGCGAATTGAGCGCGGCCTACGAATCCGTGTACCGGTAAGGCTCGGGTACCGGTAAGGCTGTTGCCGACCTGGCTCGCGACGGGGCAAGATCGGAAGCGGTGATTCCGCCCGTCCCGCCGCCTGCGTTTTCGGTGGGCGGGCTGGAATATTCCGGCTGATCCGGCGGTGCGCCGGGGAGGGGGCCTGATGAGCGGTTCTGCGGGCGGGTTCCGGCGTACGGGGCGGACATGACCTCGCGGCGGGGTGGCCGGTCCGGTCGTTGTCGGGCCGGTGCGGTGGTCGGCTGGGGCGTTTACCGCGTGGGGCTCGGTTCCGGGGTCGGTCCTGGCTCGCGAATCGCGTCTGCCGGGCTTGTCGGTGCGGAGGTTGTGGCAGGACCATTCGCCTCGCTGTGGGGGCGGCCGAGCGGGGGAGGGCGCTGCGGTTTGAGCCGAGTGTGGCCTTTCGGCCTTGGCGAATTCCCTTGGGTGCCGGTGTCGACTGGCACGGAGGCTGTCGCATGACCGCCCTGCGTCCTGAGCCGATCCCCGCCAGCAACCGCGTTCCGCAAACCGCTCTCTGGCCCTCAGCACGACTAGCGGAGGTTGCCGCATGACCGCTCGCCCCGGCCCCGCCGCTCCCGCCTCTGAACGGGCGACTCCGCTGCGCCCCGCGCTCATCCTGATCGGCGTCCTGCTGATCGCGACGAACCTGCGTGCCGCCATCACCAGCCTCGGCCCCATCCTCAGCCTCGTCCAAGCCGACCAGGGGCTTTCCTCCGTCGCCGCCTCGGTGCTGGTCAGCGTGCCGCTCATCGCGTTCGCCGTATGCTCGCCGATCGCGCCCAAGGTCGCCGCGAAGCTGGGGCTCGAGCGGGCGCTCGGCGCGGCGGTGCTGCTGCTCGCGATCGGCATTCTGCTGCGCTCCACCCCGCCGCAGGTGCTGCTGTGGGTCGGCACCGCGCTGCTCGGGGTTGCCATCGCGATCCTGAACGTCCTGCTTCCGGCGCTCGTCAAACGTGATTTTCCCACCCGGATCGGGCCGATCACCGGGACGTACACCGCGGTCCAGTCCGGGGTCGCCGCGATCGCCGCCGGGGTCGCGGTTCCGCTGGCCGGGCAGCAAGCGGGCGGGTGGCGGTTGTCGCTGGGGGTGTGGGCCGGGCTCGCGCTCGTTGCGCTCGGGGTTTTCCTGCCGCAGTTGCGTCGTTCCGCTGCCGCGCCTGCCCTCGCGCGGACGACCGGTGCTGCGCGGCCGTGGACTAGCGCGCTGGCTTGGCAGGTCACCATTTTCATGGGGCTGCAGTCGCTTGCCTTCTATGTGCTGGTGACCTGGCTGTCGTCGATCGAGCACGCGGCCGGGATCAGTTCCGTGACCGCTGGGTTCCATCAGTTGTTGTTCAATCTTTCCGGACTTGCTGGCAGCTTGGTGTGCTCCGCGCTCATTCATCGGCTGCCGGATCAGCGGGTGGTCGCGATTGCCGGGTCGTTGCTGTTGACGACCGCGTTGACTGGGCTTTTGGCGGCGCCTGGGGCCGCGGTGTTGTGGGCGGTGATGGCCGGGTTCGCGGGCGGGACGACGTTGGCGTTGGCGTTGTCGCTGTTTGGATTGCGTACCAAGGATTATGCCGACGCTGGGGCGTTGTCCGGGATGGCACAGTCGGCCGGGTACACGCTTGCTGCGGTGGGGCCGGTTGTTATTGGGGCGGTGCATGATGTTGCTTCGTCTTGGACGCCTGCGCTTGGGGTGTTGATTGGGCTTGCGTTGGTGCAGACGGTTTTTGGGGGGTTGGCTTCTCGTCCTCGGACGTTGTGACGGCTCGTCGCCCTGGCGGGCGACATTGCTTTTGGTGGGTTGCGTGGGGCACCCCGAATTTTCATTGTGCTGACGGGCAGCGGGTGCTTGTCAAGGCGGGAAAGATGCCTTGACAAGCACCCACCGCCCGCAGGGAGGCTTCGTATCGGGGTTGGGGGAGGGGCTGGGTGCCCCCGGTGGTTGGGTGCGTCGGCGGCGGTTTGGTTGGTGCCTCGGTGGTTGGGTGCATCGGCTGCGGTTTGTTGGGTCTGGCTGTCGTTGGGGTGGCGGGCCGCGGTTGGTGGAGCGGGCGCGAGTCGCTGCTGGGGTGGACAATGAGGGCATGATCAACGTCCTCGTCGCGTATGCGGGCAAGCATGGCGGCACTCGCGAGATCGCCGAAGTCGTCGGCGAGGAGTTGCGTGCTGCCGAGTTTGTGGTGGACGTGCGGGATGCGGGCGAGGTCGACAGCGTCACGGAGTACGGGGCGGTGGTGGTGGGCAGCGCCCTTTACTACGCGCGGTGGCGGCCTGAGGCGGTGCGGTTGCTGGAACGCCACACCGAAGCGCTGCGGGAGCGCCCCGTTTGGCTGTTCCACAGTGGACCGTGTGGTCCGGGGGCGAATATCACCCGGGTGAGTCTCCCCGCGCGGGTGACGTTGCTGGCCGCCGCGATTGATGCGGGGCGTACGGAGACGTTTGGCGGGCGGCTTGATCCGGCGCTGGCCGACGGGGTGCTGGAGAAGCTGATGGCACGCGGCAGCCGGGCCGGGGATTTTCGCGACTGGGAGCGGATTCGGGCTTGGGCACGGGACATCGGGCGTCGGGTGCAGTCGCGCGTCGCGATTTGAGGCGTCAGGACGCGCCTAGTACTCGCAGCACCGTGGCGGACAGTTCTTTTTCGGCTTCAACCGGGGAAAGTCGTCCGGCGTCAGCCTCGGTCGCGGCGGCGTGGCCTAGTTGGATGATCACCGTGACCAGCCAGTCCGACGGCGGCTGACGGTCGAACTCGCCGGCGTGTTGCCCGCGTTCGACGATCCTTCGCAAGCGGTCGGCGACTGGCTCGTGTTGCTCGCGTCCCTCCTCTGCGGAGGTTGCCGTCGAGGAGAACCGGCGCAGCAGCATCGGATAGCGCGCGGACGCTCGGCGCGCGGCGGCGAGTACCCGCAGGATCGCGTCCGCGGCTGGGCCGGTGTCCGGGCCCGCGGCGTCCATCGCGTCGACGGCTTCCTCGGTGAGCCGGTCGAGCACCGCCGCCAGAAGCCGTTCACGGGACGGGAAATGGGCGTACACGGTCTGGCGGGTGACGCCCGCCGCCGTGGCGATGCCTTCGACGCTCGCGTCCGGATCTGCTTCCAGCACGTCGAGCGCCGCGTCGAGGATCGCGGCACGGCTGCGTTGGGCGTCAGCGCGGAGTTTTGCCATCTCTTACACCTTGTCAAACTTGGCCTCACCGGATATCTTACAGTGTGTCAGAGTTCATCTGGGAGGGGTTCATGGACACGCTCGAACGCACAGATCCGAAGGAATTCATCGCACGCTTCTTCACGTCGTTCACCGACGATCTGGTGCGCACCGACGAGGACGCGGCGACGGTGGTCGACCGCTATCACACGCCCGACGTCGTGCAGATCGCCGACGGGGTCCGGATCGACCGCGAACGGCTGGTCGCGCATTGCCGTCCGGTGCGGAAAAACCGGCCGGAGAGCCGGATCGAAGTTCACGAGGCGATGGCCGACGGGGATCGCCTCGCCGCGCGGTACACGCTGCACGTTCGCCAGCGAGGAAAGGAGCTCGAGATCGAAGTGTCATTCTTCGGACAGTTCACCGAGGACGGCCGGATGCGCGAGGCGCACCTGCTGACTCGCTCGGCGAAAGCGCCCGAGTAACCCGATTTCTCCGCTTTTGCTTGGTATGTCAGGGATGCGCTGAGTCCACATGCGACTCTTGCCTCGCCGCCGCACCGGGTGTAGACCAAGCCGGTGACCGAAAACGCAGCCGGGGGCAAGGAAAAACGCAAGCTCAACGCCGATCAGCGGAACTCGTTCCTCGCCGCGTGGCTCGGCTGGAGCATGGACGCGTTCGACTATTTCCTGGTCGTGTTCGTGCTCACGGACATCGCCAAGGACAAATCGTTCGGGGCCACGGCCACCCAGCTGGCGTTCATCACCACCGCGACGCTCGTCATGCGCCCGGTCGGCGCGCTGCTGTTCGGGCTGTGGGCGGACCGGTCCGGCCGACGGATCCCGCTGATGGCCGACGTCCTGCTGTACTCGCTGGCGGGGGTGTTGTGTGCGGTCGCGCCGAACTTCACCGTGCTGCTGATCCTGCGGTTCGTCTACGGCATCGGCATGGGCGGTGAATGGGGCCTGGGCGCGGCGCTCGCGATGGAGAAAATCCCGGTGGAGCGGCGCGGGTTCTTCTCGGGACTGCTGCAAGCGGGTTACTCGGCCGGATACCTGCTGGCCGCGCTGGCGTATCTGCTGTTCCACACCGCGCTCGGCCTGGAGTGGCGGTGGATCTTCGTGCTGAGCATCTTCCCGGCGCTGATCAGCCTGCTGATCCGGGCGCGGGTCAAGGAATCGGAGGTGTGGGAGGCCGCGCAGGAGAAGATGCGCGTCACGCGAACGTCGGTCAAGGACGTCCTGTTCAACCCGAAGGTCCTGCGCCGGTTCGGGTACCTCGTGCTGCTGATGACCGCGTTCAACTGGATGTCGCACGGCACGCAAGACATTTACCCGAGCTTCCTGAAGGCGACCGACCACGGCGGGGCCGGCCTGAGCGCGGCGACCAGCACGTGGATCGCCGTGCTGTACAACGTCGGCGCGATCATCGGCGGCCTGGTCTTCGGCTCGCTGTCGGAACGCTTCGGCCGCCGGATGACGATCGTCGGCGCCGCGGTGCTGGGCCTGCCGATCATCCCGATCTTCGCCGTCGACCACGGAGCCGGAATGCTCGCGCTCGGCTCGTTCCTGATGCAGGTCATGGTGCAGGGCGCGTGGGGCGTCATCCCCGCCCACCTCACGGAAATGTCCCCCGACGCGATCCGCGGCTTCTTCCCCGGCGTCACCTACCAGCTCGGCAACCTGCTGGCCGCACTGAACCTGCCGCTCCAGCAGGGCATCGCGCAGTCACAGGGCTACACCGCCGCGCTGCTGTGGACAGTGATCCCGGTGCTCATCGCGGTCGCCGTGCTGACCTCGCTGGGCAAGGAAGCGAAATCCATCCGCTTCGGCGGCGAAGGCGCGACCACCGCCCCAGCCGGAACCTCCTGACCTTTCCGCCCGCCGGGTTCGAGCAGCCTTGCCGTCGAACACTCGCCGATATATCGTGGGCATATCGGCGATCGTTCGACGAAGGAGGACTCATGACACCCACCGCAGGCGGAGAACACCTGTTCCGAGGCTTCGGCGGCCCGGAACGCTTCGAGGGGCACGGGATGCCGTTCGGCTTCGGCCGGCCTGGACCAGTTCGCCCTGGGGACGAGGGCCGAGCGAGGCCGGACGCGCCCGGCGAGGGGAGAGGGCGACATCCGGGCGGACCGGGGGAAGGGCACGGGTGGCCTTGGGAAGGCGGTCCGGGCGAGGGGCACGGACGTCCGGCCGGGTACGGCGACCTGGAGGCCTGGTTCGGACGCGGCTGGGCGGGCTTGTTCGGCGGGCGAGGCCTGGGCTTCGGCCAGCACGCCGTGTTCGGCGGACCCGGGGCCAGGTTCGGCCAGTCCGGGCTCTTCGGCGCACCGGGAGTCGCGTTCGGCTGGCCTGATCATCTGGGCCGCCCTGGGGGCGAGCCGGGCGATCACCATGGCGGGCCGGGCGAAGCGGGGGAGCATCATGCGCACCCCGGCCAGCCGGGAGGGCCAGGGGAGCAGCACGCGCTCCCGGGAGAACAGGGCGAGTGTTCCGGCGACCTGGGCGGATCAGGGGACCACGGCGCGCTCCCGGGCCATCCTGACGAGCATTCCGGCGATGCGGGTCATCCGGGCGAGCACCCTGGCCACCTGGGTCATCCGGGCGGGCATCCAGCGCACCTGGGCCACGTGGGTCATCCGGGCGGGCATCCAGGGCATCCAGGCCCCCTGGGCCACCTGGGACATTTGGGCGAGCATCCAGGGCACTCGGACCATCTGGGACATTTGGGCGGGCATTCAGACCACCTGGGCGACCTGGGACATTTGGGTGGGCATCCAGGGCGCCCGGGCGACCTGGAGCATCTGGGTGGGCATCCAGGGCATCCGGGCGACCAGGGACATCCGGATGAGCACCCCGGTCACCCGGGCCACCCCGGTGGAGCCTGGGACGGCATCTTCTTCGAGGCCCGCGGCGGCTTCCCTCCCGTGCCTCCCGGTCCTCCTGGGCCGCCCGGGCCGCCGCATCGGCCGGGGTTTCCCGGGTTTCCTGGTTTCCCCGGTTTTCCCGGCGGGCCGGGAGGGCCCGGCGGACCAGGAGGGTTCTTCGGCGGGCCACCCCGCGGTGGACGAGGCCCAGCCCGTCCGGTGCGGCCGGCGGTGCTTGCTCTCCTGGCCGAGGAGCCTCGCCACGGATACCAGCTGATGCAGGAGATCCGCCGCCGGACGAATGACGAGTGGCGGCCCAGCCCGGGGTCCATTTATCCGATCCTGCAGCAACTCGAGGATGAAGGCCTGGTCCGCACGGCGGAGGAGGGCGGACGCCGCGTCGCGCATCTCACTGAGGCGGGGCGGGAGCACGTCGCGGGGCGCGAGGAGGAGTTCGCGGCGCTTTGGGAGTCTTCGGCTCGCGAGGAGCCGGGCGCGGACCGGTTTGCGGCGCTGTATCAGCAGATTGGCGAGCTGGCCGGGGCGGCGGCGCAGGTCGCGCACACCGGCAGCGAGGCGCAATGCGCCGAGGCGCGAAAGGTGCTTCGCGAAGCCCGGCGCAAGCTGTACGCGTTGCTCGCGGACGACGACTCCGACGAATAAAACCCGCCGGTTGGCGAGTCCATTGTGGACTTGCCAACCGGCGGTACCTCGGGGCACAACCGGAGGTGGTCCGAGCGCGCGTGTCGGTTGTTGGACGCCAGCGCGGTGCGGCGGGTCCAATGCGGCCATGCCATCGTTTGTCCACCTGCACGTCCACACTGAGTATTCGATGCTGGACGGTGCGGCGAAGATCGGCCCGTTGTTCGCGGAGGCGGCCCGGTTGGGGATGCCCGCGGTGGGGATGACTGATCACGGGAACATGTACGGCGGGGACGAGTTTTTCCAGACGTCGAAGAAGCACGGGATCAAGCCGATCATCGGGATCGAGGCGTACGTCGCGCCGGAAAGCCGGTTTCACAAGAAGCCGGTGTTCTGGGGGCAGGCGTCGCAGCGGGGGTCGGACGAGTTCGGCGAGGGCGGGGACGTTTCGGGCGGCGGTGCGTACACGCACATGACGATGGTCGCGGGGAACGCGACGGGGTTGCGGAATCTGTTCAAGCTGTCGTCGCTGGCGTCGATCCAGGGCTATTACCGGAAGCCGCGGATGGACCGGGAGCTGATCGCGGAGAACGCGGAGGGGATCATCGCGACGACGGGGTGTCCGTCGGGCGAGGTGCAGACGCGCCTGCGGCTGGGGCAGCGGGAGGCGGCGATCCAGGCGGCCTCGGATTACAAGGACATTTTCGGCGCGGGGAATTTCTATCTGGAGCTGATGGACCACGGGCTGCCGATCGAGCGGTCGGTGCGGGAGGGTCTGCTGGAGATCGGGAAGCTGCTGGACCTGCCGCCGCTGGCCACCAACGATTCGCATTACGTGACGAAGGACCAGGCGGACACGCACTCGGCGTTGTTGTGCGTGCAGGCGGGGAAGACGCTGAACGATCCGACGCGGTTCAAGTTCGACGGGGACGGTTATTTCCTGAAGTCGGCGCAGGAGATGCGGGAGTACTGGGACAAGGAGGTCCCGGGCGCGGCGGACAACACGCTGCTGATCGCCGAGCGGGTGGAGTCGTATGAGGACGTGTACGCGCACAAGGACCGGATGCCGGTCTTCGACGTCCCCGAGGGCCACACCGAAGCCACCTGGCTGCACCATGAAGTGATGTCCGGGCTTGAGCATCGGCTGCCGGACGGAGTGCCCGACGAATACCGCGAGCGCGCTGAGTACGAACTCGAAGTCATTGTGGAGAAAGGCTTCCCCGGGTACTTCCTCATCACGGCTGACCTCATGACGCACGCCCGCGAGGCCGGGATCCGAGTGGGGCCGGGACGAGGGTCGGCGGCGGGATCGCTGGTCGCGTACGCGCTTCGCATCACTAACCTCGACCCGATCCGGCACGGTCTGCTGTTCGAGCGGTTCCTGAATCCGGAACGAGTGTCCATGCCGGACATCGACATGGACTTCGACGACCGCCGCCGCGGCGAGATGATCCGGTACGCCACCGAGAAATACGGCTCCGATCGGATCGCGCAGGTGATCACCTTCGGCACGATCAAGACCAAGGCGGCGATCAAGGACTCCGCGCGAGTCCACTTCGGACAACCCGGTTATGCGATCGCGGACCGGATTTCCAAGGCCTTGCCGCCGCCGGTGGCCGCCAAGGACATTCCGCTGTCGGGAATCGTGGACGCCAAGCATGAGCGTTACGCGGAAGCGGCCGAGGTCCGTGCCCTGGTGGAGACCGATGAAGAGTGCAAGACGATCTTCGAGACTGCTCGCGGTCTGGAGGGGTTGATCCGCAACGCGGGCGTGCATGCTTGCGCGGTGATCATGTCCAGTGAACCCCTGCTGAACGCGATTCCGTTGTGGCGAAGGGATGACGGCTCGATCATCACCGGCTGGGACTATCCGTCGTGCGAGGCCATCGGCCTGCTCAAGATGGACTTCCTCGGCCTGCGCAACCTGACCGTCATCGGCGACGCGATCGACAACATCCAGGCCAACCGCGGCGAGGACATCGATCTCGACCGGCTGGCCATCGACGATCCCGAAACCTTCGCCCTGCTGGTCCGCGGCGATAGCCTCGGGGTGTTCCAATTGGACGGTGGCGCGATGCGAGACCTGTTGCGCCGCATGCGCCCCACTGGGTTCGAGGACATCGTGGCCGTCAACGCGCTCTACCGGCCGGGTCCGATGGCGATGAACACGCACAACAACTACGCCGACCGCAAGAACAAGCGGCAAGCCATCGAACCCATCCATCCGGAACTGGAAGAACCGCTGCGCGAGATCCTCGCCGAAACGCACGGCCTGGTGGTGTACCAGGAACAGATCATGCAGATCGCGCAGAAGGTCGCCGGGTACTCGATGGGCCGCGCGGACGTGCTGCGCCGCGCGATGGGCAAGAAGAAAAAGGAAGTCCTGGAAAAGGAATTCGAGGGCTTCCGTGCCGGGATGATCGACAACGGCTTCTCCGCTGAGGCCGTGCAAGCGTTGTGGGACACGATCCTGCCGTTCGCCGGGTACGCGTTCAACAAGTCGCACGCCGCCGGGTACGCGCTGGTCGGCTATTGGACGGCCTATCTGAAGGCGAACTACACCGCGGAGTACATGGCCGCGCTGCTCACGTCGGTGGGCGACAACAAGGACAAGTCGGCGATCTACCTGTCGGAGTGCCGCCGGCTGGGGATCAAGGTGCTGCCGCCGGACGTGAACGAGTCGGCGCTGCGGTTCGCGGCCGTCGGGAACGACATCCGCTTCGGTCTGGGCGCGGTGCGCAACGTGGGCGCGAACGTGGTGGAGTCGATCATCAAGACGCGCGAGGAGAAGGGCAAGTACTCCTCGTTCACCGATTTCCTGGACAAATCGGAATTGGTGGCCTGCAACAAGCGGGTGATCGAATCGCTGATCAAGGCGGGCGCGTTCGACTCCATGGGCCACACCCGGCTGTCGATGATCCAGGTGCACGAGGACGCGGTGGAAGCCGTCGTGCCGCTCAAGCGCCAGGAAGCGATGGGCCAGTTCGACCTCTTCGGCGGAGAAAGCGAAGAACCGGCGTCTTCTCCGCTGGCGCACGTGAAGTTCACTGCCGAGGAGTGGCCGCGCAAGCAGTTGCTGGCGCAGGAACGGGACATGCTCGGCCTCTACGTTTCCGCCCATCCGCTGGACGGCGCCGAGGGCGTTCTCCGCAAACACGCACCCCGCCCGATCGCGGCGATCATCGACAACCCGCCGAAGGAAGGAGAACTCGTCGTCGCGGGATTGATCACTTCGCTGGAGCGGCGGGTCAACAAAAAGGGCGAACCGTGGGCGATCTGCACGGTCGAGGATTTGGACGCGTCGCTTGAGGTGCTGTTCTTCGCCAAATCGTACGCGTTGTGCGCGGCGGATCTGGTGGAGGACAACGCGGTGCTGGTGAAAGGCCGGGTGAACTGGCGTGAGGACAAGATGTCGGTCTTCGGGGCGGACCTGGCGCCGCTGGACCTGACGGAACTCGGGGAAGCTCCGCTGGTGCTGCACACGCGAGCGGAGAAGGTCACGCTGCCGGTGGTGCTGGAACTCAAGCAGGCTTTGCTGGCACACCAAGGGAATACACCGGTGCACCTGCACGTGGGGGAGCAGCGGTACGCGCTGGACGGGTACTCGGTGAAGGTGACCCCGGCGCTGCTGGGCGAGGTGAAGACAATCCGGGGGATCACGGTGGCCTCGTGAGTGCTGGCGCCGGTTCTAACCGGCTGTCTGAGTTCAGGACATCGTGAACAGGTGATGTTTCAGGACATCGTGGACACTGACCGGCCTGTCGGTCTGGTCGCCACGGCTGCTGTGGTGATCATGCGGCGATGGGCAGAGCAGGGTTTTCGATGGATCCTGAGTTCGTCGCCGCGGTCGCTGGCGCCGCCGCGGGCGAAGACGTCAACATCGCGCGGTTCTGCCGCGAGCACGGTGTGTCCCGGACGGTGTTCCACAAGTACCTGAACCGGTTCCGGGCCGAGGGCGCCGACGGGTTCACCCGCCGCAGCACCGCCCCGCACCGCCGCCCGACCGCGCTCGGGACGGAGGTGGCGGAGGCGGTGCTGCGTGCCCGCAAGGAACTCGCCGACGAAGGGCTCGACAACGGGCCGATCTCGATCCGCTGGCGGCTGGAAGCCCAGGGCGCCGCTGCGGTGCCGTCGCAGTCGGCGGTCTACCGGATCCTGCGCGCCCACGGGCAGATCGTCCCGCAGCCGCGCAAGAAACCCCGGACGCGGCGCCGGTTCGAATACGCCGACCCCAACGGCTGCTGGCAGATCGACGGCATGGAGCACCACCTGGCCGACGGGACGAAGGTCTGCATCATCCAGATCCTCGACGACCACTCCCGCCTCGACGTCGGCGCCTACGCGGCGACCGGCGAGACCACCGCCGCCACCTGGGCCGCCCTGCAACACGCCTTCGCCGGACACGGCCTGCCCGTGGCGCTGCTGTCGGACAACGGGCTCGCCTTCTCGGGCAAACACCGCGGCCGCATGGTCGAACTCGAACGCCGCCTCGCCGCCCTCGGGATAACCGCGATCGCCGCCGCCCCGCACCACCCGCAAACCTGCGGCAAGAACGAACGCAGCCATCAGACCCTGCAGAAATGGCTCGCCGCCCGACCGGCCGCCGGCACACTCGCCCAGCTGCAGGAACTGCTCGACGAATACCGGACGATCTACAACCACCGCCGCCACCAAAGCCTCAACGGCGACACGCCCCGGCAGCGCTACGACGCCCGGCCCAAAGCCGTCCCCGCCACCGGGCCGCGCCGGCCCAGCGGCCTCGCCACCCGGCCCGTCTCGGCCACCGGCGTCATCGCGTTCTCCGGATGCTCCATCGTCCTGGGACGCCGATGGGCCGGACACACCGCCAGCGTCTACTGGCAAGGCGACCGCGTCACCGTCATGATCAACGACACGATCGCCCGCCAGCTCACCCTGGACCGATCAGTACGCTACCAACGCCTCGCCAACCAAAAACTGCCCACAAAGTCCTGAAACACATCTGTTCACGAAGTCCTGAAACATGGCAGCCGGTTCTAACCGGCGCCAGCACTCACGAGAACCTTCAGCGCTTAAGCCCGTGCTCGATCGCCTCGATGATCCGCGGGCGGAGCTGCGCCGTGCTCACGATCGCGTCCACCGACCCGACCTCGACAGCGCGCTGGATGCTGTGCACCCGGTCGAACTCCGACGCCACTTCACCGAGCTTTTCCGCCCGCACCGAGGACGTGACCTCAGCCAGCTCAGCCGCACAAGCGGCCCGCTCGGCCCCGCTCAGCTCGCCCAGCCGCTTCTGCAGCTCAGCCACCCGCGGGTCGTTCGCCGTCCGGGTCTTGACCTCGCCCGCGAACACCACCGCGGCCGCCGGGGCGCCGCCCAGCACCGAGGCGAACGAACCCTCCAGCGCCAGCACCGTCATGTTCGGGTTCAGCGCCTTCGAGAACACCACGAACGCGCCGCCGTGGTAGCGCGAGATCACCGTGAACACGATCGGGCCCTCGAAGTTCACGATCGCGCGGCCGATCTCGGCCCCGTACTCCAGCTGCAGCTTCTTCATCGACTCCGGGGAGCCGTCGAAGCCGGACAGGTTCGCCAGCACCACCAGCGGACGGTTGCCGCTGGCCGCGTTGATCGCGCGGGCCGCCTTCTTCGACGACTTCGGGAACAGCGTGCCCGCGGTGAACGTGTCCGGGCCGTCGGTGGGCGGGAAGCCGCGGCGGGGCACAGAACGCGATTCGATGCCCAGCAGGCACACCGGGTGGCCGCCGATGTGCACGTCCTGCACCGCGGCGGTGTCCGCGTCCGCCATGCCCGCCCAGCGTTCCAGCACCGGGTGGTCCTGGTCGGACAGCGCGCGCATCACCGTGCGGATGTCGAACGGCTTCTTGCGGTCCGGGTTGTGCTCGGCCGAGAAGATCTGGCCCACCGTGGTGAAGTCGCTGCCGACGACGGCGTGCGGGTAGTCCGACACGTCGCGGGTCGCCGGGTCGGCGGTGACCGCCTGGCGCGGGCCCGCTTCGCCCGGCACGACGTAGGTGTGCGCGTAGTGCGCCATCAGCACGTCGCGCGCCCCGGCGAGGTTCGGCGCCCAGTACTGCGCCTGCCCGTTCGGGCCCATGACGCGGTCGTAGCCGCCGATGCCGAAGTTGTCCTCGGCCGACACGCCGCCGGAGAAGTCCAGGGACTGCTTGCCGGTGAGCACCATCGCCGAATCCGGCGTCATCACCAGGATGCCCTTGGTGTGCATGAGCATCGTGGCCTCGGCGTTCCAGTACGGCTGCGCGCCCACGGTGATCCCGGCGACCACGATGTTGATCTCGCCGCCGTCCTGGGTGAACTCCACGATCCGCTTCAGCGCGGCCGCGACCCAGTCCATGTTCTCGGTGCCGGACTCCATCGAGATCCGCGCGCCGGACGACAGCGCGAACCATTCGACCGGGACCCGCAGCTCCTGCGCCAGGTTCAGCGCCGCGATCACCCGCGTGCACTCCGGTTCGGCCAGCGCGCCGAGCGACTTCGTCGGGTCGCCCAGCAGCACCACGCGCTTGACGCCCTCGGGCACCAGGTCGGTCGGCGTGCTGACCACGCCGGCCACGAGCCCGGCCTTGTTCTGCCCGCGCGGCCGCTCGACCGGCACCAGCGCGCCGGTGTCGTCGAGGTCGTGCTCCACGAAGGACCCGCCGCCGGCCAGCAGGTCGGTCAGCTCGTACGGGTACACCGTGTCGCGGCGTGCCGCGCGCAGCACCTTCTGCCGGTAGTCGTCCAGCGGCTGCACCGGTTCGGTGCTCGGGGCCTCGACCGTCAGCCGCACGCCCGCGCCGACCTCGTTGCGGACCGTCACCGCGATGTCGGTCAGCTCGCCGGTCTCGGCGTTGCGCTGCCGGGCGAGGAACTGGATCTCCTCGAGGCCCGCACCCGCGGTCGTGGGCAGGATGCGGCGGGCGAGCAGGTTCAGCTCGTCCATCGTCAGGTCGCTCGGCGGCCACACGTAGATGACGATCCGGTTGGTGTCGAACCGGTTCTTCGCCGGACGCCGCGCCTGCGCGTTGCGGACCGCGTCGAGGCACGCGTTGAGCGTGTCCTCGGCCGAGGGCAGCGACACGAGCCTGCCGTCCGCCTCGCGCAGCGGCGTCAGGTCGCGGACCTGCGCCATCGCGATCAGCCGCTCGTCGGCCGGGTTCGCCTTCGCGGTGCCGGTGAACAGGTACACCTCTTCGTCCGCCGACGGCAGCCGCGTGAGGTCGAATTCCTGCAGCCGCTCCAGCTGCAGCCGTTCGGCGACGCGCGGGTGCAGCCCGCGGATCACGCGGTCCTCGGCGAAGCCGGATTCGGTGCGGCGGAAGGTGAAGTGGTGGTGCATCACCGCGCCGCCGCCCCCGGCGACCGTGGTGACGACCCGGTCGACGTCCGCCGGAAGCGGTTGCGCCGCCACGATTTCGCCCAGCTTCGCCGCCATCGCGTCGCTGTCGGGCTGGTCCGTCCACTTGAGATAGACGTCCGCGGCGACCGGGACCCCGGCGCCGGCGGACAGCTCGGCCACCGCGCGCATCGCGTCCGGCAGCTGCGGGAAGTCGACCGCGGTGGTGACCACGCGCGCCGGTTCGGGGTGCTCCGCGGTGACGAACGAGCAGCCCGCGACCTCGCGCACGCGCACGTCGGTGAGCGCCTTGTTGCCGTAGTAGCGCCGGGTCAGCACCTCGAGCATCGGGGCCGGGTCCGCGCCCGGCCGCCCGATCCGCTGGCCGAGCAGCCGCACCAAGGGCTCGTTGCTCGACACCATGCCCGAGATCCGCTCGGCGCGGTCGGGCGCGTCCGGGTTGCGGTCGAGGTAGCGCAGGTGACCGCGGATCTCGGCGTACACCTCGGCGCGGGCCCGGCGCAGCATCGGCTGCGCGAACCAGCGGAACACCACGCCGCGCGCGAGGTCGCTGACCGCCGGGAACCGCAGCTGCGTGGCGGCGACCAGGTGCTCCAGCGCGAGCCCGGCCGTCTCGCGCAGCTCGGCCGACGGCGGGGCCTCGGCGAGCCACTGGCGCAGCAGCGCGGACACGATCGCACTGTCGCTCGAAGCCCGTTGCTGGGCAAGGAAAATCCGGAAGACCGCCTCTTCGAGCTCCGGCGTGCGCTCCAGGTCGCCGACGCCGTAGTGGCCGAGCACGCGGCGCAGCCTGCCCTGGAATTTCTCCGGCAGCCCGGCGCGCTCGACGTCGAGGCTCTGCAGGTACGTGTGGAAGTACTCGCGGGCGCTGTGCACCGGGCTCGACGCGCTGAGGTCGTCGTCGGCCGGCTTGTTCCGGCTCAGCTCGGACAGGTCGGCGAACACGTCCAGCAGTTCGAGTTCGCCCTCCAGCGGACGCGCCGGCAGCTCCGCGCGCGCCGCCAGGTAGCCGCTGAGCACGCGGCCCTGGTCGTGCGGGTCGACGTCGAACCCGAGCAGCAGGCTGCGCAGATCCTGCCTGCCGCGCTCGACCCGGTCGGCCGCGCTCGTGCCGTCCGGCTCGCCGGGCAGGTCGATCTCGGCGGTCTCGGCCTCCGCGGCCGTCTCGTCCTCGGTCCCGTCGGCCAGCGGTTCGAGACGCAGCAGCGCCGCTCCGGTCTCCACCTGGCTCCCGATCGACACCGGGAGTTCCTTGACCCGGGCCCGGAACGGCGCGCGCAGCACCGTCTCCATCTTCATGCTTTCCAGCACGAGGACCGGCGCGCCGGATTCGACCTCGTCGTCCACCGCGACCGGCGTGGCGACCACCAGCGCGGGCGCGGGGGAGCGGACGACGCCGCCCTCGTCGCGGCTGATCCGGTGCGTGACGCCGTCGACCTCGACCAGGTGGATCGGCCCGTGCGTGCCGGTGACGAGCCGGAACCGCGTGCCGTTGACGGTGATCTGCCCGCTGTACTCGTCGAACCGCTCGAGCTCGACATCGGCCGGGTGCACGTCGCCGCCGCCGCTGACGCCGACCCGGAACCGCTTCGGCCCGGTGCGCGCGACCGTGACGCGGTAGGACGCGCCGCGCAGTTTCAGGTCCAGCGGACGGATTTCGTGGCGCACCTGCGGACGGCCGCCGAACGCGGTGGACAGCAGGCGCTGCCGGGCGACCTCCTCGTCGTCCTCGTAGGCCTCGATCGCCGCCGCGGCGAGCGCGACCGCGGAATGCCGCGTGGTGACGAGACGGCCTTCGGCGCGGACGCGGTCGATCCAGCCGGTGTCCGCGCTGGCGTCGATCACCTCCGGCTGGTCGAGCAGGTCGAGCACGAAGCTCTTGTTGGTGGCGCCGCCCTCGATGAGCACGGATGTCTCGGCCATCGCCCGGCGCAGCCGCGCGAGCGCCTGGTCGCGGTCGCGGCCGTAGGCGATGATCTTGGCGATCATCGAGTCGAAGTCGGCGGGGATCGTGTCGCCCTCGCTGACCCCGGTGTCGACCCGGATGCCGGGG
This sequence comes from Streptomyces sp. AA4, assembly GCF_000158875.1. NCBI lineage: Bacteria > Bacillati > Actinomycetota > Actinomycetes > Kitasatosporales > Streptomycetaceae > Streptomyces > Streptomyces sp. AA4. Next base: position 2,817,887 of record NZ_GG657746.1, read on the forward strand.
CCGGCGGGCAGCAGCAGCCGCGCGATGCGGCCGGGGGACGGCGCGAAGTCGCGGTCCGGGTCCTCGGCGTTGAGCCGCGCTTCGACGGCGTGCCCGGACTCTTCGGGCTGCGCGCCCTCGAGCTTGCCGCCGGACGCGACGTGCAGCTGCAGCCGCACCAGGTCGGTGCCGGTGGTGATCTCGGTGATCGGGTGTTCGACCTGGAGCCGGGTGTTGACCTCGAGGAAGGCGAACATCCGGTCGCCGGGGTGGTAGAGGAATTCGACGGTGCACGCGCCGCGGTAGCCGACCGCGACCGCGAGCCGCTCGGCCGACGCCTTCAGCTCGGCGGTCTGGTCCGCGCCGAGCACCGGCGACGCGGACTCCTCGATGATCTTCTGGTTGCGCCGCTGCACCGAGCAGTCGCGGACGCCGAGCGCCCACGCAGTCTCGCCGTCGGAGATCACCTGGACCTCGACGTGCCGCGCGCCGGTGACCAGGCGTTCCAGGAACACGACGCCGCTGCCGAACGCGCGCAGCGCTTCCTGGCTGGTGCGCTCGTAGGCCTCGGTGAGGTCGCCCGCCGACTCGACCTTGCGGATGCCGCGCCCGCCGCCGCCCGCGGTGGCCTTGAGCATCAGCGGGTAGCCGATCTTGTCGCCCGCCGCGAGGGCTTCCTCGAGCGTCGCGACCTCGCCGCCGCTCCACGGAGCGACCGGGACGCCGACCTCCTCGGCGATCAGCTTCGCGCCGATCTTGTCGCCGAGCTTGCGCATCGCGTCCGCGCTCGGGCCGACGAAGGCGACGCCGATCTTCTCGCACAGCTCGGCGAACGCCGGGTCCTCGGCGACGAAGCCCCAGCCGACCCACGCCGCGTCGGCCTTGGTTTCGACCAGCGCCTTCTCCAGTTTGGCGAGGTCGAGGTAGGGCCGCGCGGAGGCGGGGCCGAGCGAATAGGCGACGTCGGCTTCGCGGACGAAAGTCGCGGTGGCGTCCGCGTCCGTGTAGAGCGCGACCGTCTCGATCCGTCGCCCGGTCTCGGCGGACAAGTCCCGGACGGCGTGGATCAGCCGCATCGCGGCCTCTCCGCGGTTGACGATGGCGACGCGATTGAACACGGACAAAGCCTCCCAGCGAACCTGACAGCACCACGCACAGCAGGCGACGCCGGACCCGCCGGAACGTCGCCTGTCTTCGTCGTACACATTGCTCCCTTACCGCCGGGTACACCAATGTCGCGGATGACGCATGCCGCGCCTGCCGGTTTGTAGGAATCCGCCAAAAACGGCTCGTGTCACGTCGTCCGGACCTGATTTCTCGCGAGGTATGCCACAAATCACGCCCGGTCGGCCAGGGAGGGCGGCCGCTGGACGGCCGGACGTTTCCAGGGGGTCGGACAGGGGTCACCCGCAGTTCAGGCGGCGGGGCCGGGTGGGGGGTGTCCCTCTTCCGTAAAGGTCCGTGAAGGGCTCCTTGAGGGAATCAGATTCCCGCAAGGAGCCCTTCACGGACCTTCGCCGATGCCCCGCGGGCAATGGGAAAATGTGACCCTTGACACCCTCCTCGCGGTGCCCCTACCGTGCGGGTAATCGATTTCTCGACACGGGGCGGGCCGAGAGGGCGGGCATGGGCGACGGTGGCGTCGCGCTGGTCGAGCTGGCCGGCGTCAGCAAGACCTACGGCGGGGCGCGTGCCCTGGCCGCGGTGGACTTCACCGCGGCGAAGGGGGAGGTGCACGCGCTGCTCGGCGAGAACGGAGCAGGCAAGTCCACGCTGCTGAAGATCTTGTCGGGGGAGATCGCCGCGGGGGAGGGGGCGATCCGGATCGCGGGGGAGGCGGTCCGGTTCGCCCGCCCGGCCGACGCGCGCCGCGCCGGGGTCGCGATGATCCACCAGGAACTGGACCTCGTTCCCGCGCTTTCGGTGGCGGAGAACGTTTTTCTCGGCCGCGAACCGCACACGCGCGGCGGCACGGTCGACCGGCGGCGGATGGTCGCTGCTACGCGCGAGGTGCTCGAGCGTTCCGGCGTCGACCTCGATCCGCGGACGCCGGTCGAACGGCTGCGCACCGGCGAGCAGCAGCTCGTCACCATCGCGAAAGCGCTGTCGCTTGACGCCCGGATCCTGCTGATGGACGAGCCCACGTCGGCGCTGTCGCCGCGCGAGGTGGAGCGGCTGTTCACGGTCATCGACCAGCTGCGCGCCGACGGGGCGGCGATCGTTTATGTGTCGCACCGGATGGACGAGATCGGCCGGGTCGCGGATCGGGCGACGGTGCTGCGCAACGGCGAGGTCGTCGCGGAGTTCAGCGCGGCGGAGCTGACTGCCGAGCGGGCCGCGGAGGCGATGGTGGGCCGTCCGGTGCACCTGATGTTCCGCGCGGACAGCGTGTCCTCGCCGGAGCAGGGCGAGGTGCTTCGGGTCGAGGATCTCGTGGTGCGCCCGCGTGCCGGGCGACGGGAGCCGGACGGGATCAGTCTCACCGTGCGGGCTGGCGAGATCGTCGGTGTCGCCGGGTTGCTCGGCGCGGGGCGGACGGAGCTGCTGGGAACGCTGTACGGCGCGTCTGGCGGAAAAATTCTCTGCGGGCGGATTTGCCTGCGGGGCAAGGAGTTCCATCCGCGGTCGCCGCGCCGGTCGCTGCGGTCGGGGATCGCGTTCGTGCCCGAGGACCGGCGGATCGCGGGGCTGGCGCTGGAGCATTCCGTCGTGGCGAACACCGTGTTGTCCATTGTGGACCGGCTGGCGCGGTTCGGGATCGTTCCCGGTCGGCGCGAGCGGACGGTGGCCGGGAAGGAGGCGGGGCGGCTCGGGGTGAAACTCGGGTCGCTCGCCGATCCGGTGGGGTCGCTGTCCGGCGGGAATCAGCAGAAAGTGGTGCTGGGCCGGGCTTTGCTGACCGAACCGGTGCTGTTGCTGCTGGACGAGCCGACGCGCGGCGTGGACGTCGGGGCGAAGGCGGAGATCTACCGGCTGCTCGGCGAGGCCGCGCGCAGCGGCGTCGGAGTGCTGCTGGCGTCGTCGGAACCGGCGGAGCTGGTCGGCGTGTGCGACCGCGTGGTGGTGCTGCGCGGCGGGCGCAGCGTGCACGAACTGGACACGGCGCAGGCCGGCGAGGCGGAACTGCTCGCCGCGTCGATGGGAGACGTGCGGTGAGCGGGCGCGTCGTGCTGGCCGCGGTGTTCCGGTTCCAGAGCGTCTTCGGGCTGGTGCTGGTGTTCGCCGCCGCGATCGTCTTCTCGCCGCATCGCGACGGCGAGTTGGTGTTTCTGGGCAGCGGCAACCTGTTCAACGTCGTCCGCGCGATTTCCGAGATCGGCATCATCGCGGTCGGCATGACGCTGGTGATCCTGGTCGGCGGCATCGACCTGTCGGTGGGCTCGGTGATGGGGCTGGCCAGCGTCGGCGTCGCGCTGCTGCTCACCAGCGGCGGCTGGGGGCTCGTGCCGGGCGTGCTGCTCGTTCTCGCGCTGGGCTTCGGTTTCGGGCTGCTGCAAGGGATCGCGAGCGCGCGGTTCCGGATCCAGTCGTTCATCGTGACGCTCGCCGGGATGCAGATCGCCCGCGGGATCGCCCGGATGTGGTCCGGCGGCGAGGGCGTTTCGATCACCTACGGCACCGGTCCCAGCCAGGCTCCGGTGCCGTTCTCGCTGCTGGGCGAGCGGACGTTCGGCGGCGTGGTGCCCATCCCGGCGCTGTTCTTCGCGGTCGTCGCCGCGCTGGCGGTGCTGGTGCTGCGGGCGAGCGCGTTCTCGCGGCACGTGTACGCGATCGGCGGCAACGAGAAGGCCGCGGTGCTGTCCGGGGTGCCGGTGATCCGGGTGAAAGTGCTGGTCTTCGGCTTGTGCGGGCTGCTGGCCGCGCTGGCCGGGATCGTCCACGCGGGACAGTACAACTTCGGCGGGCCCAACGACGGCACCGGCTACGAGCTGAACGCCATCGCGGCCGTCGTGATCGGCGGGACCAGCCTGTCCGGCGGGCGCGGGTCGGTGTCCGGCACCGTCGCCGGCGCCCTGCTGGTCGGCGTGCTCGACAACATCCTCCAGCTCAACGACATCGATGCGAACGTCCAGCTGATCGTGGTCGGCGTGGTGATCGTGCTGGCCGCGGGCCTGCAGCGGCTGCGCCCGGCGACGGTTTAGGCGTTCGGGGAAAGAGGCGCAATGTCCGGCATCCTCCGCGGCGGAGCAGTCTTGGCGGGGCTGGCCCTCGTCGCTGCGTGCGGCACCACCCACGAGAACGCGCCGGGCGCGTCGTCGGGCACCGCGCCGGCCGCGAAACAATGCCGCGGTCCGAGCGGGAAATACAAAATCGGGATGAGCCAGGCGAATCTCGCCGAACCGTATCGCGTGCGGATGGACGGCGACATCCGCAAGGCCGCGGCCGGGGTGCCGCAATTCAGCGTCAGTTACGCGGACGCCGCGCAGGACAACGCGAAACAGGTCGAGCAGGTCAATACTTTCCTGACCCAGGGGATCGACCTGCTGATCATCAGCCCGAACGAGGCGACGCCGCTGACCGGGGTCGTGAAGAAGGCGTACGACCAGGGGATTCCGGTGCTGGTGCTGGACCGGAAGGTCGACGGCGACGGATACACGTCGTTCATCGGCGCGGACAATGTGGACATCGGCAGGCAGGCGGGCAAGTTCGTCGCCGGGAAATTGCTGCCGCACGGCGGGAAAGTCGTCGAGCTGAAGGGTCTCGCCGGGTCGACTCCGGCCAAGGAACGCAGCGACGGATTCAACGAGGGCATCACGGACCGCAATATCACCGTCGTGGGCACCGCGGACGCGGATTGGTTGCGGGACAAGGGACAACAGCAGGCGGACGCGTTGCTGAAGGCGCATCCGGACGCGCAGGCGATGTTCTCGGAGAACGACCCGATGGCCGAGGGCGCGCGCATCGCCGCGCAGAACGCGGGCCGCGCGGACCTGCCGATCGTCGGCATCGACGGCCTGCCCGTGCCCGAAGGCGGCATCAAGGCGGTGGAGGCCGGACGGCTGTCCGCGACGTTCATTTATCCCACCGGCGGCAAGGAAGCCGTTGCGGCGGCCAAGAAACTGCTCGTCGACTGCCAGACCGTGCCCAAAACGCAGACCTTGCCGACCCGCCTGGTGACGCGCGACAACGCGGCCCAGGTCTACGCCGAACTGAACCGGAGCTGACCCTATGGCGCGAATCGGTGTCCTCGCCGTCTCCGACGGGCGCGACCACGTGCACCGGCGGAACACCGGCTTCATCCGGTCCAAAGTGGACGAGTTCACCGCCGCGCTGACCGCGGCGGGCCACGACGTCGTCACCGGCGGCTTGGTCGCCACGAACACGACCGCCACCGCGGCCGCGCGCTCGGTCGCCGCGAGTTCGGTGGACGTGACGGTGCTGTACTACGCGGTGTGGGCGTTTCCGCATTTCACCATGCTGGCCGCGGACGCGACCCCAGGCCCGTTGCTGCTGGTCGCGAGCACCGACCCGACCGAGCCCGGCCTGGTCGGAATGCTCGCCGCCGGGGGCGCGCTCGACCAGATCGGCCGCACGCACACCCGTTTGTGGGGCGCGCCGTCCGACCCCGAACTGATCGCGGAAGTCGGCGCCCACGCGAGCGCCGCCGCGGCCGTGGGCACCCTGCGAGGTTCGACCTTCGGCCGCTTCGGGGGGCGGCCGATGGGCATGAACACGGCGGTGGCCAATACCGACCAGTGGATGCGCCAATTCGGGGTGGACGTCGAGGAAATCGACCAGTACGAACTGGTCCGCCGCGCCGAATCCGGCGGTTCCGCCGAAGCTGTCCACGGCCGGAAATGGTTGGAACAGCACGCCACGGTGCACTATGATGGAGATCGGCTCACGCCGGAATTATTGGAACGCCAACTGCGTCTTTACCTTGCTGTGCGCGATGTCGCTGCCGAGCGGCACCTGGATTTCTCGGGGATCAAAGCACAACCGGAGCTGACCGAGCACTTTGCGACCGCCGATGTCGCCGAGGCCCTGCTCAACGATCCCTACGACTGGAACGGTCCTAAAGCCGTGCACGTCACCGCCACGGAAGCGGACATGGACGGTGCGCTGACCATGCAGCTGATGCACCGGATCACCGGCACGCCAGTGCTTTTCGCGGACGTCCGGCACTACCATCCCGATCGGGACGTGTGGGATCTCTGCAACTCCGGCCAGCACGCGACGTGGTTCGCCGCGCGGAGCGAGGATCCGGCGGAGAACCTGGCCCGCGTGCACCTGTACCCCGAGGTCTTCTTCTTCCCCGCGGGCGGTGCCTCGGTGCAGCACATCGCCGCCCCCGGCCGGATGACCTTGGCGCGGCTGAGCCGGTTGGACGGGGAGTACCGCTTGCAGTTGGTGCTGGGGGAGTTCGAGAACTACGACGAGCGGACGACGGAGGCCCTGGTGTCCCGGTCGACGCCGGAGTGGCCGCACGCGTTCGCGCGCCTGGAGGTGGCTTCGGAAACGTTCCTGTCGCGTTTCGGGGCGAACCACGTCCATGCGGTGCCGGGTGACCGCCGAAGGGAACTACGGGCGGCGGCTGGGTTGATGGGGGTGCGGGTGGAGGAGTGGGGTCGTTGATCGGGTGGGCGGCTGAACGGTGCTGGGCGGCCGCCGGAGTGGGGTGGCTGGGGAGCGCGGGCGGAGGCGGAGTCCTTGCCCGGGTGAGCGGCTGAACGGTGACGGGCGGCCGCCGGAGGGAACTGCGGACGGCGGGGTTGGGTGCGGAGGCGGAGGAGCGGAGCCGCTGGCCGGTTGAACAGCTGAATGCTGAGCGGCTGAACGGTGCCGGGGTGCCTTGGGTTTCGGCTGCCTTGATGTGCCTGCCTGGGGCGAGCCGTTGGCGGTCGGAGTGCGGCTCGATGCGCTGCGTCGTGCTGGGCGGGTCGAATCGTTGTGGGGCGGCTTACCGCGATGCGCGCCGCGGCTCGATGCTGGCGTGCTGGGCGGGTGTGGTGGGTGCCCTTGGACGAGGCGGGCTGGCGGAGTGGCGGTTGGCTGATTTGAGTGAAGTGGGCGCGCTGGGTGGTGCGCGGAGCTTGTTGGGGGCGCGCTCAAGACGAAGCCCAGGTGCGTGCGAGCGGCGCGGAGCGGTGCGCCTGGATTGAGTGAGGTAGGCCCGCTCGGCGGCGAAATGTCGGGCCTAGTGCGGGTGCGCTTGAGTGGTGTGGCCATGCCGGAGCGATTCGCGCGTGCTAGGCGGGGCGCGAGGGGCTCGGTGCGGGCACGCTCGACCGACGAGGGCGGTGCGGTGCCATGCGGACCGGAGTGCTGCGTGAGGTCAGGCAGGTTGAGGCGGCGAGGCCGGATTGGACCGACGCCGGCCGGACTCGATGCCGATTGCGGAGTGCGGATGTCTCGTTTGATGCGGGCGAGCAATCGGATTCCGGCTGCCTCACCGGCTCCGGCGGAGCGAACGGGGACCGGTCCCGCCCCGGTTGGCTAGCTTCGCGGCATGGGTGAACAGCCGTCGACCAGGGCAGCCACCACTGCGCTGGTGCTCAGCATCGTCAGCTGGCTCGCGTTCCTCGGGTCCTTCTCCGCCCGCAGCCGCAGTTTCGGCGACGCGCTCTACTACGAACCGGTCACGGTGCTGGGGCCGTTGATCTTGCCCCTGCTGGCGATCGTTTTCGGTCATGTCGGAATGCGTCGGGCCGGTCGCGGTCGTTCGGTCGCGGCTTTGGTGCTCGGGTACCTGGCGTTCGCTCTCGCGGCGGTCCGGCTCGTCGGGATGGCGACGGCGCACTGAATCCGCGGGGAAATTCGGCGGTCGTCGCCAACCGCGTCGTCGTTCCGTCTTGAACTGATTCGGCGGGGCGAGTTTCCCCATCGTTATCGGGACAGCCGCGATCTCGGCGAGCCGAGCCGAGCCCGTCCGGTCCCCCGATCGTGGTGGTCCGTTTTCGCAGGTCGGGGCTGCCGTCAAGCTGCTCGGCCGCCGAAGGGCACCCTGCCCGATCCTGCTGTCAATGCTGCCCTTGCGTAGCCAACTGAGACGTAGATCTCCACCGTTGGAGTGAAATCTGCTCGGTCGGGCAGCTTAGGCTCTTACGGCGCGTTACTTATTGAGAAACATTCACTTCGGTCCGGACAGGTTCGCGACCGGGTAACGAAGGAGGCGCCGTCGTGGAAACCGAACCGCAGGTCGTCCGCGCGACGATCATCTTCGGGCTGCGCACGTTCGGGTCCGTCCCGCTGCCGGTGCGCGCCGATTTGGAATACGACCCGGCGGATCCGTTCGCGGTGTCGGTCGGCTACCACGCCGGCGGCGGCGTCGTGCGCTGGCTGTTCGGGCGCGACCTTCTCGCCGACGGCCTGCTCGCCCCCGCGGGCGACGGCGACGTCCAGGTGCGCCCCGCGGCCGACGACAGCCGGGTGCTCGTGGAGCTGAACGCGCCGGACGGGTCCGCGGTGCTGGAGGCGGCGGCGAACGAACTCGCCGACTTCCTCGACCGCACCTACGACGAGGTTCCAGTCGGCTCCGAAGACCGTTGCTTCGACTTCGACGTGGAACTCGCGAAGCTCGCCCTCCGCGACTGACAGTCCACAATGGACTCCGGCCGGTCGCGAGAGCGGCCGGAAGTTCCGCCGCGCGTCGCCTGCTGTGGCCCTGCCGAAGCCGCTTCGGCGAACAGGTTCAGGCTCGCTGTATGAAGCGCTCTCGAGTGAGGCTCGATCACGAGTCGGTCGGATAATAGGCCCCGTCGCGAAGGAGAGGCAGCCCAGCGTCGGTGACCGGCAGCAGGCTCGCTGCCTCAAGGGATGGTGCCGACGCTCGCCGGGCGGGCCAAGCCAATCACAAGCCGTTGAGCCGCGCCGACAAAGGCGGCGAACCCGGTCGAGTACGCACTCGGGTCCAGGCGATTGCGTCCCAGTTCTGGGCCGTCTCGCCATTCCGTAACGCGGCCCGTCAAGAACCGGCATCCCCCGAACAGGTGCCCCCGGGTGAACGCCCGATGAACGAACCCCCGGCCCCGCACCGAAAAACCGGCACCCTGCCAACAAGACGCACCAGCAGCACAACCCGGTCACCGCACCCCCGCCCGGAGGCCCCCGAACAGGCGGACTCTCGCGCCGCGGGGGTGAACCTCGTGGTCACCCGGGTTGACCGCACTCGGAGAACGCGTACGGTTTCGAGTGTTGGCTGTTGTCGCACCCATACTGCGGTCAGCGCCCCAAGCAGGTCTCTGCGAAAGGAGCGCAAACCCATGACTCTCCACCTTCCCGGCGTCACCGCGCCGATGGAATTGACCATCCGCGCGGAGAGGCGGACCGACGCGATCCACGTCGCGCCGGTCGGGGACCTCGACGCGGCTACCGCGCACGTTTTCGCGGCGGCCCTCGCGCCGTTGGCCGGGCCGGTCGTCGTCGATCTGTCCGGCGTCGCTTTTTTGAGCTGCGCGGGTGTTCGCGTTCTGCTCGACGCGCACGAACGGATCCCCGATTTCAGTGTCGTGGCCGGAGAAGCGCACGCGGTCCGCCGGTGTCTCGCCGTGACCGGCGCGGACGAAATCCTGGGCGTCCGCGACGCGGTCGCTGCCTGATCGAGCGAGTTTCACGACTGCCGCGCACGGGTAGGCCGCCGACATGACGACTGAGACGAACCGCGTTCCGCAGCTCGAACTCAACAACGGCGTCCGGATTCCGCAGTTCGGCCTGGGCGTCTTCCAGATCCCGCCCGAGGACACCGCATCGGCGGTGCGCGAAGCGCTGGAAGCCGGGTACCGGCACCTCGACACCGCGCAGATGTACCGCAACGAGGAAGGCGTCGGCGAGGGCATCCGCGATTCGGGCGTACCTCGCGAAGAAATCTTCGTCACCACAAAGCTGGCGAACGACGCGCAGGGCCACGACAACGCGATCAACGCGATGGAGGGCAGCCTGCAGCGGCTCGGCCTGGACTACGTCGACCTCTACCTGATCCACTGGCCGCTGCCGAAACAGGACCGCTACGTCGCCACCTGGCACGGCTTCGAGGAGCTGCACCGCGCCGGGAAGGCCCGGGCGATCGGGGTGTCCAACTTCCAGATCCCGCACCTGGAACGGCTGGCCGAGGAGTCGGCGACGGTGCCCGCGGTCAACCAGATCGAACTGCATCCCGCGCTGCAGCAACCGGAACTGCGCGCCTACCACGAGGCACACGGCATCGTGACCGAGGCGTGGAGCCCGCTGGCCCAAGGCGAGGTGCTCGAAGACCCGCTGCTGGCCGAACTGGCCGAGAAACACGGCAAGACACCGGCCCAGATCGTGCTGCGCTGGCACATCCAGCTCGGCAACGTCGTCTTCCCGAAGTCGTCGTCGCCGAAGCGGATGCGGGAGAACATCGACATCTTCGACTTCTCCCTCAGCGACGGCGACCTCGACGTCCTCAGCGGCCTCGACGAGGGCCGCCGCACCGGCTTCGACCCGGACACCTTCGAAGGCTGAACCAGATCGCCCCGTCGCCCGTTGTCTCCTTTGAGGAGGGAGGCAGCGTGCGACTGTCCTGTTTCGTAGTGCCCGGCGACGTCGGCGACCGCAGCGTGCCCAGCGGCGGCAACACCTACGACCGCCGTGTCGCCGAGCACCTGCCGGTGCGGCTGCGGCCGGTCGACGGGGCCTGGCCGGACCCGGACGACGGAGCGAAAAAGCAGCTGGACCAGGTCCTGGCCGAGGTCCCGGACGGGGCGGAAGTGCTGCTCGACGGCCTGGTCGCCTGCGGAGTGCCCGACGTCCTCGCCCCGCACGCGGACCGCCTCGGCCTGGCCGTTCTCGTGCACCTGCCGCTGGCCGACGAAACCGGCCTGGACCCGCAGCGCGCCGCTGATCTCGACGCCCGCGAGCGGAAGACGCTCCACCTCGCGCGCCAGGTCGTCGTCACCAGCCCGGCCGCCGCCCGCGCGGTCGAGAAGCGCCATGGCCTCGCCACCGTCCACATCGCACCGCCCGGGACCGATCCGGCGCCCCCGGCGCCCGGAACCGACGGAGTGTCGCAGCTGATCTGCGTCGCCGCGGTGACCCCGCGCAAGGGACAGGACATCCTCCTGAACGCATTGTCCGAAGTAGACGGACTCAAGGTGGACTTCGTCGGCTCGCGCACCCGAAATCCGGCCTACGCCAACAGCTTGAGCCATCCCCGCGCTCGCTTCACCGGTCCGCTCGACGGGGAAGAGCTAGAAGCCGCGTACCACCGGGCCGACTTGCTGGTCCTGCCCTCGCACGCCGAGACGTACGGCATGGTCGTCACGGAGGCGCTCGCCCGCGGCATCCCGGTGCTCGCCTCGGACGTCGGCGGCGTACCCGACGCCCTCGGCCGCGCCCCGGACGGCGAGCGCCCCGGCCTCCTCGTCCCGCCCGGCGACGCAGCAGCGTTGGCCGTCGCGCTGCGAAGCTGGCGTGACGACCCTGAACTGCGGAAACGGCTCCGTGCTGCGGCTGCGGCGCGGGCGAACACGCTGGAGGGGTGGGCCGCCGCGGCGGGCCGGTTGCGCGAAATCTTGGCGGTGGATTGATGCGGTGGCTGCGTTTGCTGGCCGGGGCCGCGCTCGTCGCCGCGCTGTGGTGGCGGCTCGGCACCGGGGCGTTCGCCGGCGGTCTGCGCGCGCTGGGGCCGGGACCGATCGCGATAGCCCTGGTCATCGGCGTCGTGACCACGCTCGCGAGCGCCGCCCGCTGGCGGCTGGTCGCGGCTCGGCTCGGCCTGCACCTGCCGTTCCGGGAAGCCGTCGGCGACTACTACGGCGCGCAATTCCTCAACGGCGTCCTCCCCGCTGGCGTCCTCGGCGACGTCCACCGCGCGGTCCAGCACGGCCGACGCTCCGGCGACGTCGGCCGCGGCGTCCGGGCCGTCGTGCTCGAACGCGCCGCCGGACAGACCCTGGTGGTGGTCGCCGGATTGGCCGTCGTCGTTTTCCGGCCGGAGCTGCTGCCGCGGCAGGTGCTGATCTGCCTGGGAATCGTGCTCGTGGCCCTGGTCGTCGTCGCGGTGGCGGTCCGGCAACGGCTGCGTCGCGTCTGGGCAGCCGACATTCGGACCGGCGTGCTCGAAGCGTGGCCCGGCGTCACCGGCTGGTCCCTGCTGGCGGTGGCCGGGCATCTGACGCTGTTCGTCGTCGCTGCCCGCGCGGCCGGGGCCACCGCGCCGCTGACCGTCCTGCTGCCGTTGCTGGTGCTCGCGCTGCTGGCGATGGGGATGCCGTTGAACGTCGGCGGGTTCGGCCCGCGCGAGGGCGCCGCGGCGGTGTCGTTCGCCGCCGCCGGGCTGGGCGCGGAGCAGGGCGTGACGGTCGCGGTGGGCTACGGCGTGCTCGGCTTGGTCTCGACGCTGCCCGGCGGCGCGGTTCTCGTGCTCCGCCGCATGATCCGGCGGCCGGGCCCGGACGCGCGGCCGGTATCGTCCGGCCGGTGGCGGCGGCTTTTCGGGGGATTCGGCGACGGTGGCTCGCGGCGCTGGCCGTCGGTCTCGTTCTGGCCGCGCCGGCCTGCGCGGCTTCGGACGCGGCGAGCAGCCGGGCAGGCGACGTCGTGCACGCCGCAGCCGGTGCCGTCCGCGGCAGTGTCGCTCCCGGTCACCGGCTCTTCCAGGGCATCCCGTACGCGGCCGCACCCGTCGGCGAGCGGCGCTGGCAGCCGCCCGCCCCGGTCGACCCCTGGGCGGGGGAGCGGGACGCCACGAAACCAGGGCCCCGCTGTCCGCAGGCCGCCGACGGAGCCCTGACCAGCGAAGACTGCCTTTATCTCAACGTCTGGACGCCGCCGGTCGGCGAGACCGGGCGGCCGGTCCTGGTGTGGCTGCACGGCGGCGCGTTCCTCAGCGGCGGCGGCGACCGCTACGGCGCTGCCCGGCTGGTCGACCGCGGCGACGCGGTGGTGGTCACGCTCAACTACCGGCTCGGCGCGCTCGGCTTCCTGGCCGACCCGTCGCTGGGCCCGGAACCGGGCAACTACGGCTTCCTCGACCAGCAGCAGGCCCTGCTGTGGGTGCGCGACAACATCGAATCCTTCGGCGGAGACCCGAACCAGGTGACGATCGCCGGGGAGTCCGCGGGCGGGATGTCGGTGTGCGACCACCTCGTCGCCCCCGGCTCGCGCGGGCTGTTCCGCGCCGCGATCATCCAAAGCGGACCCTGCCAGGCGCAGGCGACGCTGCCCGCCGCGGAAAGCAAGAGCGTCGAGTACACCGCCGCGCGCGGCTGCGCCGACCGCCGGACCGCGGCGGAATGCCTGCGGGCGTTGCCGGTCGGGAAGCTCCTGACCGCACCGGCGTACGGGTCGATCGCGGGCATCGAGATGCCGGGCCCGGTCACCGGCGGTTCGGTGCTGCCCGGGAAGGTTCCCGCGACTCCGATGCCGGTCCTGCTGGGCACGACGCACGACGAGTTCACGTATTTCCTCGCCGAGCAGGCGGCGGCCGGTCGCGAGGTCACGCGGCACGGCTACCCGCAAGCCCTGGCGAACGTCTTCCCGCACGCCGACGCGGTCGCTCGCGAGTACCCGGTGGATGCGTTCAGCGGCAACGCATCGCTGGCGTACGCGGCGGCGGTCACCGATTCGGCGTTCGCCTGCCCGGCGGCGAAGCTGGGCAGCTCGCTCCCGTCCGTGTCGAGGTACGAGTTCAACGATCCGACCTCTCCGGCCGCGGCCGCTTTGCGGGCACCCTTCCCGCTCGGGGCCACGCACACCGCGGAGCTGCCGTACCTGTTCGATTTCGCCGACCAGCCAACCACATTCACCCCGGCGCAGCAGCGGCTGGCGGACCGGATGGTGGACGACTGGACGGCCTTCGTCCGCGGCGCCCCGACCGGGCAGGCGGTCGCGTACCGGCCGGGCGGTTCGCAGCCGCTGACCGGATTCGCCCAAGACCACCACTGCGGGTTCTGGGCTTCTCTACGCTGACCGGATGACCGTGCGCGCCGAAGACCTCGACGAATCCCTCACCTGCGTCTCCGCCGCTCTGGAACCCGTCACCGGCGGCGACTGGACCCGTCCGGCGGGCGACCTCGAGTGGGATTGCCGTTACACCGCAGAGCACCTGGGCGACACGCTCCTGTCCTACGCCGCGCAAGTCGTGAGCCGCCCGTCCGACCGGTACGTGCGCTTCCTCGCCAAAGCCGACACCGACGCGTCCCCGGCCGAACTGCTCGAATTCGCCCTCACCGGCGGGCGTTTGCTCGCTGCCGCAGTACGGAGCAGCCAGCCGGACGAGCGCGCCTACCACCCGACCGGCCGCTCCGATCCGGCCGGTTTCGCCGCGATGGGCTGCGTGGAACTGCTGCTGCACGGAGACGACCTCGCACAGGGCCTCGGCGCCTCGATCGACCCGCCGCGCGACGTCTGCGCGCGCGTTGTCGCGCGGCTTTTCCCCGAGCAGGAGCCGGTTCCCGACGCTTGGGACGCGCTGCGCTGGTGCGCGGGCCGGATCGCCCTGCCCGGACGACCGCGGCGGACCGGCTGGAAGTGGCGGGGAAGCCCGCTCGAGGACCGCTCGATTCCCGAGGAGTGAACACTCCTGCCCGCGGGATGGTCACATCCGGTAGTCTTGACCACCAGGTCGAGAGGCGCTGCAACGGACCGGTGGTCCGCCACGCTCGGCCGGCACCACCATTCCCAAGGGCGCCTCCGTGGACTCATGCGGAGGTGGCGATGACCCAGAACCTGCGGAACCTGCTCGACCAGCGCGTCGTCGTGCTCGACGGGGCCTGGGGGACGATGCTGCAGGGCGCCGGTCTCGCTCCCGAGGACTACCGGGCGGACTGGCTCGAAGGGCACGAGAAGGACGTCACCGGCGACCCGGACCTGCTGAACCTCACGCGGCCGGACGTCGTGCTCGACGTGCACCGCCAGTACCTGGCCGCGGGCGCGGACATCACCACCACCAACACGTTCACCGCCACCAGCATCGGCCAGGCCGACTACGGCCTGCAGGACCGCGTGCGCGAGATGAACCTGCGCGCCGCGGAACTCGCGCGCCAGGCCGCGGACGAGTTCGAAAACCGCTTCGTGGCCGGGTCGATCGGCCCGCTGAACGTCACGCTGTCGCTGTCGCCGCGCGTCGAGGACCCGGCGTTCCGCGCGGTCACCTACGAAGAGGTCAAAGCCTCGTACGCCGAGCAGACCAAGGCGCTCGCCGACGGCGGCGTCGACCTGCTGCTGATCGAGACGATCTTCGACACCCTCAACTGCAAGGCCGCGATCACCGCGGCCCGCGAGGTCGCGCCGCACCTGCCGCTGTGGATTTCGGTGACCATCGTCGACCTGTCCGGGCGCACGCTGTCCGGCCAGACCGTCGAGGCGTTCTGGACCTCCATCGCGCACGCGCGCCCGCTGATCGTCGGCGTCAACTGCTCGCTCGGCGCCGAGGAAATGCGCCCGCACGTGGAGGAACTGGCGAAACTCGCCGACACCTACACCGCGTGCCACCCGAACGCGGGCCTGCCCAACGCGTTCGGCGGCTACGACCAGACGCCCGAGGAGACCGGCGGCATGCTCGGCGAGTTCGCCGGGGCCGGGATGGTCAACATCGTCGGCGGCTGCTGCGGGACCTCGCCCGCGCACATCGCGAAGATCGCCGAGGCCGTCAAGGGCCTTCCGCCGCGGCCGGTGCCCGCGCACGAGCCGAGCACGCGGTTCTCCGGGCTCGAGCCGTTCAAGATCGGCGCGGACACCGGGTTCGTGATGATCGGCGAGCGCACCAACGTGACCGGCTCGGCGAAGTTCCGCAGGCTGATCGAGGCGGGCGACCACCAGGCGGCGGTGGACGTCGCGCTGGAGCAGGTCCGCGGCGGCGCGAACCTGCTCGACGTCAACTTCGACGCCGACCTGCTCGAATCCGAGCGGGAAATGACGACGTTCCTCAACCTCATCGCCACCGAGCCCGAGGTCGCGCGCATCCCGGTGATGATCGACAGCTCGCGCTGGAGCGTGCTGGAGGCCGGCCTGCGCTGCGTGCAGGGCAAGGGCGTGGTCAACTCGATCAGCCTCAAGGAGGGCGAGGGCCCGTTCCTGGAGCAGGCCCGGCGCATCCACGACTACGGCGCCGGCGTCGTGGTGATGGCCTTCGACGAGAAGGGCCAGGCCGACACGGTCGAGCGCAAGGTCGAAATCTGTTCCCGCGCCTACGATCTGCTCACCACGCAGGCGGGTTTCGCGGGCGAGGACATCATTTTCGACCCGAACGTGCTCGCCGTCGCCACCGGCATCAGCGAGCACAACGGGTACGCGAAGGCGTTCATCGAGGCGCTGCCGCTGATCAAGGAGCGCTGTCCGGGCGCGCACGCCTCCGGCGGCATCTCGAACCTGTCGTTCTCCTTCCGCGGCAACAACGTCGTGCGCGAGGCGATGCACTCGGCGTTCCTGTTCCACGCCGTGCGCGCCGGGCTCGACATGGGCATCGTCAACGCCGGCCAGCTCGCGGTGTACGAGGACATCCCGAAGGACCTGCTGGAACTGGTCGAGGACGTCCTGTTCGACCGCCGTCCGGACGCCACCGACCGGCTCGTGGAGTTCGCCGAGACGGTCAAGGGCAGCGGCACCAAGCGCGTCGTCGACCTGTCCTGGCGGGAAAACCCGGTGGCGGAACGGCTTTCGCACGCGCTGGTGCACGGCATCGTCGACTTCATCGAGGACGACACCGAGGAGGCCCGGCAGCAGTTCGCCCGGCCGCTCGAGGTGATCGAAGGCCCGCTGATGGACGGCATGAAGATCGTCGGCGACCTGTTCGGCTCCGGGAAGATGTTCCTGCCGCAGGTCGTGAAGAGCGCGCGGGTGATGAAGCGTTCGGTGGCCTATCTCGAGCCCTACATGGAGGCGGAGAAGGCCAAAATGCAGGCCGAGGGCCGCTTCGACACCTCGCGCGGCAACGGCAAGGTCGTGCTCGCCACGGTGAAGGGCGACGTGCACGACATCGGCAAGAACATCGTCGGCGTCGTGCTGGGCTGCAACAACTACGAGGTGATCGACCTCGGCGTGATGGTGCCCGCGGCGAAGATCCTCGACACCGCGGTGGCCGAGCACGCGGACGTCGTCGGCCTGTCCGGGCTGATCACGCCGTCGCTGGACGAGATGGTGTCGGTCGCGCAGGAAATGCAGCGGCGCGGGCTGAAGCTGCCGCTGCTGATCGGCGGCGCCACCACGTCGAAGCAGCACACCGCGGTCAAGATCGCCCCGGCGTACGACCACACGACCGTGCACGTGCTCGACGCGTCGCGGGTGGTCGGCGTGGTGTCCGACCTGCTCGACACCGACCGCGCGGACGCGCTGGACACCGCCAACCGCGCCGAACAGCAGCGGCTGCGGATCCAGCACGAAAACCGGCACTCGACGCCGATGCTGACGGTCGAACAGGCTCGGGCGAACGCCGAGAAGGTGTCGTTCGACGAGATCCCGACGCCGGAGTTCACCGGCGTGCGGGTGGTCGAGCCGTCGATCCCGCAGCTGCGCGAGATGATCGACTGGCAGTTCCTGTTCCTGGCCTGGGAACTCAAGGGCAAGTACCCGGCGATCCTCGACCAGCCGGTCGCGCGCGAGCTGTTCGACGACGCGAACCAGCTGCTGGACGAGATCATCGAGAACGGCTCGTTCAGCGCACGCGGCGCGTACGCGTTCTGGCCCGCCCATTCCGAGGGCGACGACATCCTGCTCGACGGCGAGTACTCGGACTGGAAGTTCCCGATGCTGCGCCAGCAGACGCAGAAGCCGGACGGCCGCGCGAACCGGTGCCTCGCCGACTACATCGCCCCCGCCGGTTCCGGCGACCACCTGGGCGGATTCGCCGTCGCCATCCACGGCGCGGAGGACCTGGCCGCCCGCTACGAGGCCGAGCACGACGACTACCGGGCGATCATGGTGAAGGCGCTGGCCGACCGGCTGGCCGAGGCGTTCGCCGAGTACCTGCACCTGGAGGCGCGCCGGCGCTGGTTCGAGCCGGACGTGCAGCCGGACCTGGCGGACCTGCACGCGGAACGCTTCCGCGGCATCCGCCCGGCGCTCGGCTACCCGGCGAGCCCGGACCACAGCGAGAAGAAGGACCTGTTCGAGCTGCTGGGCGCCGAGGAACTGGGGATCGGGCTGACCGAGTCGTACGCGATGACGCCCGCCGCGGCGGTGAGCGGGCTGATCTTCGCGCATCCGGAATCGCGGTACTTCACGGTCGGCCGCCTCGGGCGCGACCAGATGGAGGACTACGCCCGTCGGCGCGGCGAGGAGCTGTCCGAAGTGGAGCGGTGGCTGCGGCCGAATCTGGCTTACTGATCGCGTGGTTCCGTCGGCGTTGTGCGCCGGGTCTGGTCCATGAGGGGAACCATGAGGGACTCTGAGTCCCTCATGGTTCCCCTCACGGCAGTTCCGGTAGCAGTGGTGGCGGGCCGCCGCGCTCGGCTGCGGCAGTCGCGAAGCCCGCGCTGGTCTGGCCGACCTGCGAGGGTGGGCGGCGGGGGCTAGTTTCGACGCCGTGGCAAGACTCAGTGTGGTCCGAATCGGACTGGTCGCGGCGCTGGTCCTCCTCGCGGCCGCGGCGGCAGCGGTCAGCGTGGCGGTCTCGGCCTGGTGGTGGTTCCTGGCGGCGCCGTTGCTGGTGCTCGCGGCGACCGGGGTGTACGACGTGATCCAGCGGCGGCATTCGGTGCTGCGGAACTATCCGGTCCTCGGACATCTGCGGTTTCTGCTCGAAAGCATCCGGCCGGAATTGCAGCAGTACTTTGTGGAACGCAACTTCGACGGCCGCCCGTACGATCGCGACGTCCGGTCCATTGTCTACCAACGCGCCAAAGGAACGGCCGCGGAAGAACCATTCGGCACCGAGCGCGACGTGTACGCCGAGGGATACGAATTCCTCGTCCCGTCACTGGCGCCGGTGTCGGTTCCGGAGCACGCGCCGCGAGTCCGGGTCGGCGGGCCGGACTGTACTCGGCCGTACGACATGGCGTTGCTCAACGTTTCGGCGATGAGCTTCGGGTCCTTGTCCAGCAACGCGATCCTCGCGCTGAACCAAGGTGCCGCCCGCGGCGGTTTCGCGCACGACACCGGCGAGGGCGGCCTCTCGGAGTACCACCTGCGGGGCGGCGGCGACCTGATCTGGGAGATCGGCACCGGCTACTTCGGCTGCCGCACCTCGGACGGAGATTTCGACCCGTCCGCTTTCGCCGACAAAGCCGCGCACGACGCGGTTAAATGTGTTTCGTTGAAACTCTCGCAAGGCGCGAAACCCGGGATGGGCGGAGTGCTTCCGGGTTCGAAGGTGAACGCGGAAATCGCCCGGGTGCGCGAGGTTCCGGCGGGCGAAACGGTGGTTTCCCCGCCGTATCACCGCGTGTTCTCGACGCCGCGGGAACTGGTGCGGTTCATTGCCCGGATGCGCGAGCTGGCGGGCGGGAAGCCGACCGGGTTCAAGCTCTGCGTCGGCTCGCGGGTGCAGGTGCTGGCCGTGTGCAAGGCGATGCTGGCCGAAGGGGTCACGCCGGACTTCATCGTGGTCGACGGCGCGGAGGGCGGCACTGGCGCGGCTCCGCTGGAGTTCGCGGATCACCTTGGCACGCCGCTGACCGAAGGTCTGCACATTGTCCACAACGCACTCGTCGGCACCGGACTGCGGGACCGGGTCCGCCTGGGGGCGAGCGGGAAAGTCGCGACCGGCGCGGACGTCGTGAAGCGCCTCATCCAGGGCGCGGACTACACGAACGCCGCGCGGGCGATGATGTTCGCGGTGGGGTGCATCCAGTCTCAGCGGTGCCACACGAACAAGTGCCCGGTCGGGGTCGCGACGCAGGATCCGCGCCGGGGGCGGGCGCTGGACGTAGCGGACAAGACCGAGCGGGTGCGGCGGTATCAGGAGGCTACGGTCGCGTCGGCGCTGCGCATCATGGCGGCGATGGGGGTTTCGGATCCGTCGGAGTTGTCGCCGCAGTTGCTGCGTCGGCGGGTGGATGCGCGGACGGTGCTGTCGTACGCGGAGTGGTACGACTGGCTGGAGCCCGGTCAGTTGCTGGCGGAGCCGCCTCGGGAGTGGGCGGCAGAGTGGGCGGCGGCTGATCCGGATCGGTTCGCTTGACCGCGGACGGTGCTGGCCGTCGGCGGATTCAGGGAAGGCCTTCGCACGCGCACCACGGCTCCCTGCCGCCCGTTGTGGCACGCGGATCGAGGAGATCGCTGAAGCCAACTGGGCGGAGAGGCGGCCGGGTTGCCTGCGTGCTCCGAGGGCTGCCGCGGCGGGGGCGGCCGACCGGATTCCCGGCTTGACGCTCGGTTGTCCGCGACCAGCCTCAGTCGGATTCGCTGTGGGCGGAGGTGGGTTCTGGGCTTGGTGCTCGGTTGTCTGCGACCAGTCTCTGTCGGGCTGGCTGTTCGTGGCGGGGTGCCGGCCGGGTTCCGGGCTTGGCGTGCTGTTTCTGCGGATGGCCTCTTCTCGGCCGGTTGGTGGCCCGGCGGTGGTTGCCGTCGGCCGGGTTCCCGGCTTGACGTGCCGTTCTCGGCGGCTGGCCCCCGCCGGACCCGCTGATGGCGGAGCGGGCGGGCGGCCGGGCGGAGGGCTCGCGGCGCCGCCGACCGGGTGTCCACTGGCGATCCGTCCGGTGATCGGGCACGATCGGTGATCGTGGCTTCGGGAGACGGGCAGGACGCGGGCGACCTCGAGGTATCCGTCCGGTGGCGGGGACCGGCCGCGGTCGTGACCGTGGGCGGGGAGATCGACCTGGTCACCGCGCCGGAACTGGGCGAGTTCGTGGGCGGGGTGCTCGAACGCGAGCCCGGCGTGCTGGTGGTCGACCTGCGCGCGGTCGATTTTCTCAGCTCGTCCGGGCTGCAAGTGCTGGCAGGCGCGCACCGCAAGCTCGACGCGGGCGCGTTGCGGGTCGTGAGCACATCCACGGTCACCTCGCGGCCGTTCACGACCACCGGCCTCGACGAGTGGATCGCGCTGTTCCCCTCGGTCGACCAGGCACTGGCCGGGGTCGCCGGCGCGGGCGGTTGACGATGGACGTGCAGGAGGGCACCCGCGCGCTGAGCTGCCACGGGATCGTGGCCGAACCGGGGGCGCTGCGCGCGCTGCGGCACCGGTTGCTGGCTTGGGCGCTGGAGTCGGGCATTCCGGACGATCGCGCGCACGACATCGTGCTGGCCGGGTACGAGGCGCTGGCGAACGTCGCGGACCACGCGTACCCGGGGGAGCCCGGGCTGGTCGACCTCGACGCGGTGTGCCGGTCGGACAGCGTCGAGGTCGTGATCGCCGACCACGGGGAATGGCGCCCGCCGGACGAAATCGAGGACGACCCGGTGTCGGTCCGCGGACGCGGGCTGCTGCTCGTGCAGGCGACGGCGGACCGGGCAGAGGTACGCACCAGCGCGGACGGCACGGTGGTCACGCTGGGCTGGAAGCTCTGACCGGGTCCCGTTCGTGGTGGTCGCGGTCGGCTGAGAGTGGCTAACTGCTGCATTGGCTAGTGCGGTCAGCGGCTGCTCCCGCCGACCGCGTGGGGCCGGGAGTCCCAGCGCTTCAGGCTGCTAATGCGACGGCTCATGCGGGCCTACCATCCCGGCGTGATCGTCACGGTGATCATGCTGGGCTGGAAGCGCTGACCGGTTCGCTCGCTGCGGTGCGGTGCGCGCGGTCGGTTGAGAGCGGTTCACTGCTGCGTTGGTTGGGGCGGCAAGCGGTTGCTCGCTTGGACACGAGTGTGCCCCGGACTTCAGCCCGCCGGCGCGACGGTTCATACGAGCTGCCAATCCCGGCATGAGCGTCGCGGTGGTCATGGCGGACTGGAAGCTTTAACCGGCTCAGCCACTGCGGCACAGTGGCCGAGCCGGGTTGGCGGGTGCGCCGAGCGCAGCTCACGGGTTCGGTGACTTCCGGCTGCCGATGCGACGGCTCCTGTGGGCCGAACACCCCGGCATGAGCGGCGCGGCGGAACTCAGCTCACCGGTTCCGCGGCTCGGCGGCGCAGCAGGTATCGCTGGACTTTCCCGCTCGGGTTGCGGGGCAGGTCCGGGATGAACTCCACTCGCCGCGGGTATTTGTACGGTGCGGCAAGGGATTTGGCGAAGTCCTGCAGTTCCTTCACTTTCGCGTCGTCGGCGGGAACGCCCTCGTTGAGGACCACGTAAGCGGCGACGATCGAACCCCGCGCGTCGTCGGGGGCGGCGACGACCGCGCATTCCAGGACATCCGGGTGGCGCAGCAGCACTTCCTCCACCTCGGGGCCGGCGATGTTGTAACCGGACGAGACGATCATGTCGTCGCTGCGGGCGCGGTAGTGGAAGTAGCCGTCGGAGTCGCGGACGTACGTGTCGCCGGTGAGGTTCCAGCCGTCCTCGACGAAGACGGTTTGGCGGTCGTCGGCCAGGTAGCGGCAGCCGGTCGGGCCTTGGACGGCCAGGCGGCCGGGGGTGCCGTCGGGGACGGGGCGGCCGTTGTCGTCGACGATTCGCGCGCGGTAGCCGGGTACGACGCGGCCGGTCGCTCCGGGGCGGGCGTCCTCGTCGGCGGCCGAGATGAAGACGTGCAGCATTTCGGTGCTGCCGATGCCGTCGATGAGCCAGTGGCCGGTCGCCTCGTGGAAGTCGGTCGCGACGGATTCTGGCAGCGCCTCGCCCGCCGACACCGCGCGGCGCAAGCCGGACAGCAGCGGGCGGCGGTCGGAGGCCAGGATCGCGCGGTACGCGGTGGGCGCGGTGAACAGGACCGTCACGTGATGTTCGGCGACGAGGTCGGCGAGTTCGGTCGGGGTGGCGCGCTCGATGAGCAGCGTCGCGGCGCCGGCGTGCAGCGGGAAGACCAGCAGGCCGCCGAGGCCGAAGGTGAATGCCAGCGGGGGAGTGCCGCAGAACAGGTCGGTTTCCCGGGGTTTGACCAGGTGCCGGGAGAACGTGTCGGCGATCGCGAGCAGGTCGCGGTGGAAATGCATGGTCGCCTTGGGACGGCCGGTGGTGCCGGAGGTGAAGGCGAGAAGGGCGACGTCGTCCGCGGCGGTGTCGACGTCTTCGAAGGTCCCGGGGCGGGTCGCGCAGCGGGCGGCGAGGTCGTCGGAGCTGTCGCCGCCGTACGGGACCAGGGGGAGGTCGAAGGGCTGCAGTTCTTCGGGGTAGCGGTGGTCGCAGAGGGCGATGACGGGCGTGCTCGCTTCGATGATTTTCGACAGCTCGTGCGCGCGCAGCATCGGCATCGTGGCGACGGCGACTGCGCCCGCCTTCAGGACGCCGAGCCAGCACGCGGCTAGCCACGGGGTGTTCGGCCCGCGCAGCAGCACGCGGTTTCCGGGCACGACGCCCTGCGCGGTGAGTTCGTGGGCGATCTGGTTGGCGCGGGTCAGCAGGTCGCCGTAGGACCAGGATTCGGTGGGGGAGAGCAGCGCGGGACGGTCCGCGCCCCAGCGCGCGATCGTGTCGTCGAGCAGCCGCGTGGCCGCGTTGAGGCGGTCGGGGTACTGCAGTTCGGGCAGGTCGAACCACAGCTGCGGCCACTGCTCGAACGGCGGGAGGTGGTCCCGGCAGAACGTGTCGACATGCGCACTCGGCTGGAGCTGCACCACGTGCCCCCAATTCAGACGACGGCCATTCACGCGTCCAGCTACTGTAATACGTTTTACGATCGTCAGGAAGACGCAACATCGGACGGCACTCGCGGGGGCACGCAGCGCAGTCGGGACGGGGCGCGGTGGATCGTGGGGAAGCCGACCCCAGCGGCGGGGCGAAGTTCTGGGGGCGGGCCGCCGTGCTGGAGTCGGTCAGGCGCGGAGCTTTTCGCGGAAGGCGGCGATCGGCTTGCGGAGGAGGCGGTCGAAGTCTTCGGTGGCGGGGTCGATCGCGGCGAGGACGCGTTCGAGCCGGTCGAGGTGGTCGTGGTTGGCTCGCCAATGCGAGACCGGGACACGCAGCGTCGACGCGAGCAGGTCGCCGGGGTAGAGGTCGCCTTCGCAGAGCGGGTCCTGCTCCAGCATGGCCAGCGCGCGCGGCACGAGGAACGGCACGCCGACGTGCTGGCCGAGCAGGAGGCGGAGGTCCTCGGCGGTGAGCAGGCCGATGGGCTTGCGCCGCAAGCGATGCACGGTCGCGATCAGCCGGGTCGCGTCGGCGGGCGGATCGCCCCAGTCGGAGTTTTCGATCTGCTGCAGCGACTGCGCGGACCGGTCGGGTCGTCGGGACATGGGTGATCACCTCGTTCCGGCGAGGATTGCATCGGCAGGCACCGCGAGGCGGCCGTCCGGATGTGCCGGATCCGGTGGCCAGCGGCTGGGTGCTTGGGGCGGATCGGCGGGTATCGGAGGTTGGCAAGTCGTCCGTGCGGGGAACCGGAGCGAATCAGCGTTCCCCGCACGGAACCCCGGCGGCTCAGGCGTGGGCGTCCAGATAAGCCGGGTCCGGGGGCGGGATCGGGACGTCCGGCTGCCCGGCCAGGAGCTGGTTCATCGCGGCGAAGTACGGCGGCGCGGCGACCGTGCCGCCGAAGGCGCCGTGGCCGCAGTCGCCCAGGTGGACTGGGTTGCCGGGGCAGATTTCCTGGGGGTGGGGTCCGTCGGCGAAGACCATGGAGGACACCGCGTAGTGGTCGACTCCGCCGACGAACGCGACGGATTCGCTTTCCTGCGTGGTTCCGGTCTTGCCGATATCCGGGTGGGTCCAGCCGGCCGCCTGGGCCGCGCGGGCCGACGTGCCGGTGGTGGTGTCCTGGCTCAGGCCCGCCTCCAGCGTGTTCGCGACGCCGGGCGGGATCACCTGCTCGCACGCCTGCCGATGCAGCGACACCGGCTGGCCGTAGCGGTCGGTGACGGACAGGATCGGGTCGGGCGGGCACCACATGCCGCCGCTCATCAGGGTGGCCGAGACGTTCGCCATTTCCAGCGGGCTGACCGGGCTGTTGCCCAGCGTGAACGACAGCAGGTTCTGGAAATACTGCGACTGCGGCTCGTTGTACTGCGGGTTTTTCGACCGGGGATCGGACGGGTCGGTGATCGGCTTGGTGCCCGCGTCGTTGGTCGCCATGGTGTTGCGCAGGCCCAGTTTCCGCGCCATGTCCAGCACCGCGGGCATGCCGACCTGCGCCTCCAGCCCGACGAACGCGACGTTCGGCGACGTCGCCAGGCCGGCGGCCAGCGAGATCGGGTTCGGATAGCTCGTGCCGTCGTTGCTCACCGGATAGCAGTGCGTGTACCGGTTCATGTTGGGCGGGTTGAAACAATCGCTGTACGGGTTCGGCAGCGGCGTGTTCAGCCCCGCCTTCCCGGTGACCATCGCGGCGGCCGAGGTGAAGATCTTGAACGACGAGCCCGCGCCGAACTTGTTGCTCGCGTCGGCGACGATGTTCGTGGACGTCTCGCCCTGGTCGGGATCGGTGCCGTAATTGCGGTTCGCGACCATCGCGAGCACCTGGTGCCCGTCGCTGCCGGGCTGCACGACCGCGAACGTGTTGGCGACGCCGTCCTGCGTGGTCGGCACGTTCGCGTCCACCGCGTCCTTCGCCACCTGGCTCACGTGCGGGTCCATGGTCGTTTTCACGGTGTACCCGCCGGTGTCGATCTGGTCGGCGGTGAGCCCGGACTGCACGAGATAGTGCACCGCGTACGCGCAGAAGAACCCGGCGTCGGGAGCCGCGCCGAGACAGGTGCTCGACGGGGCCTGCGGCCGCGGACCGCTGAGGCCCAGCGGGGTCGCCTTCGCGGTCTCCCCGTAGGACGCCGGGATCGACCGCGCCGCCACCATCGCGTCGATCACCAGATTGCGCCGTTGGAGCGCCTTGTCCGGATGCGTGTACGGGTTGTAGATGTTGGGGTTGTTCACCATCCCGGCGAGCAGCGCGGCCTGCGGCACGGTCAGTTTGTCCGCCGTCGTCCCGAAGTACGCCTGCGCGGCGGCTCCGACGCCGTACACGGTTCCGGTGTACTCGACCACGTTCAGGTAGTCGGCCAGGATGTCGTCCTTCGACACGGTCTGGCTCAGTTGCACCGCCATTTTCGCCTCGCGCAGCTTGCGCGCCAGCGAATCCTCCTGATCCCGTTGCTGCGCCGCCTTGTTGTTGCGATCCACAACGTTCACGAGGTAGTTCTTCACGTATTGCTGCGTCAAAGTGGACGCGCCCTGCAGGTTTCCGCCGGAGCTGTTGTGCACCGCGGCGCGCAGCATGCCCTGCGGGTCGACGCCGCCCTCGCTGTAGAACCGGCGGTCCTCGATGTCGACGATCGCGGCTTTCATCGCCGGGGAGATCTGCGCCGCGGTGACCGGAATGCGGTACTGCGAGTACAAAGTCGCGATCGTCCCGCCGTTCCGGTCGGTGACCGTGGTGACGAGCGGCGGCTCCGCGTGCACGAGATCGGCGGAGATGGCGTCGACCGAATCGCTGACCTGGTTGGACAGCACGCCGGCCCCGATCGCGACCGGGGCCATCGTGCCCGCGACGAGAATCCCGGCCAGTACGCACAATCCGAGGAACGGGGCTATCCCCCTGCGACGAGACACGGTTCCCACGTTATGCCTGTCCGAGTGAGAAAACGGTGTGCACTTCAGGGTGTTTCATCGAGCCAGCCTTCCCAGCAGAGCCGAAGCGACCGCGATCGCCAGCGCGGTCGCACCCACTAAGACGCCGAAGTCGGCCCCAAGGTTCTCCGGGGTGCCGATCAAGAGTCCCCGCAAGGCATCGACTTGGTAACTGAGCGGGTTCACGTGGCTCAGCACCTTGAGCCAGGACGGCATCAGGTTCACCGGATAGAGCGCGTTGGACCCGAAAAACAGCGGCATCGTGATCGCCTGGCCGATGCCCATCAGCCGTTCGCGCGAAAGCACCAAACCGGCGATAACGATGGAAAGACAGCAGAAAAAGGCCGAACCGAGCACCACGGCCGCCGCGGCGCCCAGCAGCCGCAACGGGTTCGCGGTCAGCCCGACGCCGAGCAACGCGGCGAGGAGCACGACGATGAACGCCTGCACGAGAGCGCGCACCCCGGCGGCGAAAGCTTTGCCCGCCACCAATGCCGCGCGCGGAGTGGGCGTGACGAGCAGCTTCGCGAGGACGCCCGCGTCGCGTTCCCAGATGATCTGGATGCCGTAGAAGATGGAGATGAACAGCGCGGACTGGGCGAGGATCCCGGGCGCGAGATAGTCGAGATACGGCACGGAACCGGTCGGGATCGCGCGCAGGCGGGTGAAGGTCTCGCCGAAGATGAGCAGCCACAGGGCGGGTTGGATGGCCCGGGTGAGCAGTTCGGTTTGGTCGCGGCGGAGCTTTTGCAGTTCCACCAGGCACATCGCGCCGATCCGGGAGAACAGGACGCGCAGTTGTCCCAGCGGGCTGGGGTCAGCGGATACGGCGAGTGGCGCGGACATCGCGGTTCCCTTTCTGGATAGGGCGCGTTTCCGGGGGCGATCGGGAACGCGGCGAAGGCAGGCTGGTCAGCCGAGGCGGCGGGCGGTGCGGCGGGCGGCGCGGACATCGCGGATCCCTCCCGCGTCGAGCGCGTTCCCGGTGACGGTCCGGAACACGTCGTCCAAAGTGGACTCCGGGCCGAGTCCGGCTTCGAGGTCGGCCGGCGTGCCGAGCGCGCGGATCTTGCCGGTGTGCATGAGCGCGACGCGGTCGCAGTACTGCTCGGCCTCGTCCATGTAATGGGTCGTGACCAGCACGGTCATCCCGGTTTTGGCGCGGATCTCGGAGATCCGCTCCCACACTGCCGAGCGCGCCACCGGGTCGAGGCCGATGGTCGGTTCGTCGAGGATCAGCAGCCGGGGCGAGCTGACCAGCGCCTGCGCCAGTTCCAGCCGGCGGATCATGCCGCCGGAGTACCGACCGGCGGGGCGGTCCGCGTCGTTCTCCAGGCCGACCAGTTCCAGCGCCTCGCGCACCTGCGCGGCCCGTTGCGCTCGCGGCACGTCGAAGAGCCGGGCGAACAGCGACACGTTATCGCGGCCGGTCAGCGCGCCGTCGGCGGAAAGCTGTTGCGGGACATAGCCGATCAGCCGCCGGACGGCCATCCGGCGGCGGGCGACGTCGAGCCCGAAGACGGTGATGTGGTCCGCCGGCACGGGCAGCAGCGTCGTGATCATCCGGATCGTGGTGGTTTTCCCGGCTCCGTTCGGGCCGAGGAGGCCGAAGACCTCGCCGGGTTCGATGGCGAGATCCACGCCGTCGACCGCGACGGTGGCGCCGAAGGAGTGCCGCAAGCCGGTGCAGCGGACTGCCGGTTCGCTCATGCCAGGTCCTCCTTGAGTGCTTCGGTGAGCCGTTCGAGGGCGGGCAGCGCGGCGACGATCGCTGCGGTGTCCTCTTCGGACAGCCGGGCGAGCGCAACCGAGACGAGACCGATGCGGGCGCGCCGCCAGGTCGCCATCCGGTCCCGGGCGGCGTCGGTGAGCTGCAGCCGCGCGGCCCGGCGGTCGGCCGCATCCACTTCGCGGCGCAGCAGGCCGGCCTCGGTCAGCACGTTCACGAGCGTGCTCACCGAATTCCCGGCCAGGCTCAGCTCCCGGGCCGCCGCCGCGACGCCGATGCCGGGGTTCCGGTGCACCACGCGCAGCAGTTCCACCTGCGAGCCGGGCAGATGCGGCCCCGGCAATTCGGCGCGGACGCGGCGGCGCACAACGCGGCGTACGCCCAGCACCGCGGTGAGAACGCGTTCGGCCAGGTCGATCCGGGGTGCGGGCATGCCGCCAAGTTAGCTCTGACTCAGAGTCATTAGCAACGCTAAATGTCCTGTTCGCCGGAAGCCTGGCGATTCATCCCCGGTGGAGCAGGAGCGCGACGCCGAGCACGAGCATGGTCGCCGCGATCACGCCGTCCAGGATCCGCCAGGCCGCGGGACGCGCGAACACATCGGACAGCCTTCGCGCGCCGAGCCCGAGCGCGCTGAACCAGACCGCGCTCGCGACCACCGCGCCGATGCCGAAAAGCCAGCGGCTGTCGCCGTGTCCGGCCGCGACGGAACCGACGAGGAGAACGGTGTCGAGGTAGACGTGCGGGTTGAGCCAGGTGAGCGCGAGGCACGTGAGAAGGGTGCGCTTCGGCGAGGAGACGTCAGCGGGGGAGACGGACAGCGTCCCTGGGCGGAACGCGCGGCGCGCGGCGAGGAGCCCGTACCCGACAAGGAAGAGCCCGCCGACGATCGCGATCGCCTTGATCGCCGACGGCCACCGCTGCAGCACCGCCCCGATCCCGCTCACTCCGGCGGCGATGAGCACCGCGTCGGACAGGGTGCAGACGAGGATCACCGGGACGACCAGGCCGCCGCGCAATCCTTGGCGGAGCACGAAAGCGTTCTGGGCGCCGATGGCGACGATGAGGGACATGCCGGTGCCGAATCCGGCGCTGAGCGCAGCGATCACGCTGCCGACGGTAGAAGCGGGCGCGGGCATTAAGCCAGGTAAAGATTCTGAACTAAGATAAGCGATCGTGATGTCCGATCTTCCGCTTGACCAGGTCCGCACCTTGCTCGCGGTGGTGGACGAGCAGTCGTTCGATCGCGCGGCGGCCGTGCTGCACGTGACGCCGCCCGCGGTGAGCCAGCGGGTGAAGGCGCTGGAGCAGCGGATCGGCCGGGTGCTCGTGCTGCGCTCGAAACCCGTGCGGCTCACCGAATCCGGCGAGGTGCTGGTGCGGTTCGCCCGGCAGCTGACCCGGCTCGAGGAGGACACGCGCGCGGAGCTGGGGCTCGGCGGTCCGGGCCTGCCGACGACGCTGCCGATCGCGGTCAACGCGGACTCGCTGGCCACGTGGTTCCTGTCCGCGCTCGAAGAGGTCCCGGCCGAGCCACCGGTCTCGTTCGACCTGCGCAGCGACGACCAGGACCACACGGCCGCCCTGCTCCGCGAGGGTTTGGTGATGGCGGCGATCACGGCGACCCCGCAGCCGGTGCAGGGCTGCACGGTCAGCCGCCTCGGCACGATGCGCTACCGCGCGGTGGCGTCGGCGGCGTTCGCACGGCGCTGGCTGGACGGCGGCTCGCTGGCGGAGCGGCTGCCCGCCGCGCCCGCGGTGCTGTTCGACCGGAAAGACGACCTGCAGGACCGGTTCCTGCGCCGGTTGACCCGGCGCAAGCTGCCGAGCCGGGTCCGGCACTACATCCCGGCCTCGGTGTCCTTTGTGGACGCGGTGGCCGCCGGGCTGGGCTGGGGGATGGTGCCGGAGCTGCAGCTGTCCGGGCGGGAACTGGTCGAGCTGGCCCCGGACCGGGCGGTGGACGTGGAGTTGTACTGGCAGCAGTGGAAGCTCGACTCGCCTTCGCTGGCCGCGGTGGCGGAGGCGGTGGGGCGGGCGGCGAGGCGCGCACTCGGGCCGTAACAGATCAGCCTTGCGTGATCGGCCAAAGATCGTCGTTCAGGAGCCGCTTCACGATCTTCCCCGTGGCGTTCCTCGGGAGCTCCGGTACGAAGTAGACATCGCGCGGCACCGCGAATCGCGCGAGTCTCTGGTGGATGTAGTGCCGGACGTCCTCCGCGTGCATGCGCGCGCCGCGGCGGAGCACGACATACGCGGCGAGGCGCTGGCCGAACTCGTCGTCCGGGACCCCGACCACCGCCGCGTCCGAAACGCCCGGCAGCGCGGCCAAGGCTTCCTCTACCGGACGCGGGAACACGTTCTCGCCGCCGGACACGATCATCTCGTCGGCGCGGCCGGTGACGAACAGCCGTCCCGACGCGTCCTGGTAGCCGACGTCGCCGGTCGCCATCAGGTCGTGGGCGCGCGGGACGCTGGAGCCGTTGGTGTAGCCGTCGAACAGCATGTCGTTGCCGACGAAGATCTGGCCCTCGTCGCCGGGAGGGACCGGGCGGCGGTCCTCGTCCAGGATCGCGACCCGGGTGCCCGGCGGGCAGCGGCCGGCGGACGTCGGCGCGGCGCGCAGGTCCGCCGGGTCGGCGATGCTCGCCCAGGACACCTCGGTGGAGCCGTAGAAGTTGTAGAGAATGTCGCCGAAGGTGTCCATGAACGACGTCACGAACGCGCCCGGCATCGCCGATCCGCTGCTCGCCACGATCCGCAGCGACGACAGGTCGTACCGGCTGCGCACGCGTTCGGGCAGGTCGAGGATCCGCTGCAGCATGATCGGCACCGCGAACAGCGCGTCGCAGCGGTGCTCGGCGATCGTGCGCAGCGTGTGCTCCGCGTCGAATTTCCGGATCAGCGACAGCTCCGCCCGCAGCGCCATGCCGAGCTGCATCGCGGCCAGGCCCCAGCTGTGGAACAGCGGGGCGGCCACGGCGATCTTGTCCCTGGCCCGCAACGGGATTCGCGACAAAACGGTCGCCGACGTGCTCACGCCCTTCGGCGTCGGACGGCGCGCGCCCTTCGGAGCTCCGGTGGTGCCCGAGGTCAGCACGACGATCCGGCCCTCGCGTTCGCTCGGCTTCGGCCGGGTCGTCGGCGCGTCCTGGAGCAGTTCGTCCAGCGTGCGGTAGCCCTGGTCGGCGTCGTCCCACGTGCTCACGCGCGGGAATTCGCCGGGCACCGACGCGATGATCGGCGCGAACTCGTCGTCGGCGAGGACCGCGGCGGGCGGGTGCTGGGTGAGGACTTCCTCGACCGCGGCGGGGGAGAGGCCGGTGTTGAGCAGGACGACGTCGGCGCCGAGCTTGCTGCAGCCGACGAACGCCTCGACCATCGCCGCGTGGTTGCGGCACATCAGCGCGACCCGCGAACCGGCCTCGACGTCGAGCGCGGCCAGTGCGTTGGCCAGCTGGTTGCTGCGTTCGTCGATCTCGCCGAACGTGCGGGTGTGGCGTTCGTCGTGCACCGCGACGTCGTCGGCCCCGCGGGCGGTCGCGGCGAGGTATCCGCCGGCCAGCGTCGCGCCCCAGCGGGCGAGCGAACTGAGCTGCTTCACCACCTTGTCCGGCCGTCCGGCGGCCAGCACTCCCGCGCGGACCAGCGTGTTCGCCGTGCGCAGGGCCGTGGCGGGTTCCTGCTCCGGCGGGTCGCCCGGCAGCCCGGACAACTGCTGCCCGATCCGCTTCGCCAGCTGTTTGAGCAGGCCTTTCACCGTGCCGCGGGCGAGCAGGTCGGAGTGTTCCGGCGGCAGGGACGGGAGCATCATCCGCAGCACGATCTCGGTGCCGCCGCGCGGGACCGGCCGCAGTTCGACCGACACCCAGGTCCGTTCGTCCGGCAGCCCGCACCAGACGACGTGCTCGCCCGGCCGGTACACCGCCGCGTGAATGGTGCCCTCGGCGACAGTGTGCCGGTCCGGGGCCAGCCGGATGAGGCAGTGCGGGCCGCGGCCGCGCTCGGCGGGCACGGTGACCTCGCACCAGCTGATGGCCGGGACGAACCTCGGGTACAGCTCGGGACTGCCGACGATCTGCCACACCTGTTCGGGCGAGTGCCCGACCACCGCACTCGCCTCGACTACATCGTCTCGCATCGCGATCCGCCTCGCCGCCGCACGCGTGTGGGCTCCCCGGTCCTTCCCGGACGCGTGTTCAGGTTGCGGGGACGCTACCAGGCACGAGAGGTCTGGGGTACTCCGAACGACGGGAAATCCAACCAGATGGGAATTTTCTTGCGAGGTTTCCTCGCCGACCGCGGGCGCTCCCCGGCGGGTCCCGGCGCTCCGGACATAATGGGCCGCGTGGAGCAACTGGTCGAGGAATACGGACCCAGCTGGGACCCGGGCCCGTACGAACGGGGCACCGACGGGCCGCGCGTGATCCTGGTCGGCGCGGACACCTCGCCGACCGGTCTGCGGGCGACGGCCTACGGCGGCGGTCTCGCCCGGCGGCAGCGCGCGCGGCTGGTCGTGGTGTACGTGGCCGCGCCGACGGTGTGGACCGGCCTCGCCGCGGCCGCGGTCGTCGACGTGCAGCAGCAGACGTTCGAGGAAGAGATCGAGCAGCTGCGCGCGGAACTGCGCGACCGGGCGGCCGACCTGCAGGTGCCGGTCACGTTCGTGGTCCGCCGCGGCGAGACGTTCCCGGAGCTGCGCCAGGCCGCGCAGGAGGTGAACGCGGACATGGTCGTGGTCGGCGCGTCCGAGCAGGGCGGGCACCGGCTCGTCGGCTCGGTCGGCAACCGCCTGGTGCGCGCCGCGACCTGGCCGGTCGTCGTGGTGCCGTAGGGCCTCGTGAGCGGCAACGCCGGTTCTAACCGGCATAAACACGCACGAGGGTTCGAGGACGTCGTCGCTCGGCTGCGCGCCGCCGGCTGCGTGTTCGCCGAGGACGAGGCCCGGCTTCTGCTGGGCCAGCCGGGCGACTTGGCCGGGATGGTCGAGCGCCGGGTCGCCGGGGAACCGCTGGAGCACATCCTCGGCTGGGCGGAGTTCGCGGGCCGCCGGTTCGTCGTCGCGCCGGGCGTTTTCGTGCCCCGGCACCGCACCGAATTGCTTGTCCGGCTGGCCGTCGGGTTCGCGCATGACCAGTCCGTGGTGCTCGATCTGTGTTGCGGTTCCGGTGCACTGGGCGCAACGGTCGCGGCCGAGGCGCCGGGAATCGAGCTGCACGCGGCGGACGTCGAGCCCGCCGCGGTCGAGTGCGCGCGGCAGAACGTGCCTGGTGAGGTCTACCAAGGAGATCTCTACGCACCTCTTCCGCCGCGGTTGCGCGGCCGGGTGGATGTGCTGATCGCGAACGTCCCGTACGTCCCGACCGACGACGTCGCGCTCATGCCGCCCGAGGCACGCGACCACGAACCCCGCGTCGCGCTCGACGGCGGAGCAGACGGTCTCGACGTGCTCCGTCGCGTGGTCGCTGAGGCACCGGCGTGGCTCGCGCCTGGCGGACACGTGCTTTTCGAGGCCAGCGAACGGCAAGCCGCTGCCGCGACGGCCGAACTGCGCCGCGCCGGACTGGCCGCGTCGGTGGAAGAAGATGACGAACTCGGCGCGACAGTCGTGGTAGGACGGCGCGAACACTGAGCGGCGAACCGGATTCGCCCGCATTCCGTACTGCGTGCGTCCGGTGGGGACGTCTAGGGTCGACGCATGAAGGTCGGCCTGCTCACCCGGGAGTATCCGCCGGACGTGTACGGGGGAGCGGGGGTGCACGTCGAGTTCCTCGCGCGGGAACTGCGGTCGCTGGTCGACCTGGACGTGCACTGCTGGGGCCCCGACCGCCCGGACGGCGCGCACGGGCACCGCGACGCGCACGGGTACGCCCAGCCCGCGTTCGCCACGATGGACATCGCGGTTTCGATGGCGGACGCGCTCGCCGGCCACGATCTCGCGCACAGTCATACCTGGTACGCGAACCTCGGCGGCCATCTCGCGAAGCTCGCGCACGGCATCCCGCACGTCATCACCGCGCATTCGCTCGAACCGCTGCGGCCGTGGAAGGCCGAGCAGCTCGGCGGCGGCTACCGCGTGTCGTCGTGGATCGAGCGCGACGCGTACGAGGCGGCGGACGCGATCATCGCGGTCAGCTCCGGCATGCGGCGCGACGTGCTCGCCGCGTACCCGAACGTCGACCCGGCGCGGGTGCACGTGGTGCGCAACGGCATCGACACCGAGCTGTACCAACCCGATCCGGGCACCGATGTCCTGGAGAAGCACGGCATCGATCCGAACCGGCCGTACGCGTTGTTCGTCGGACGGATCACGCGGCAGAAAGGCGTGCCGCATCTCGTGCGCGCCGGGGCTCAGCTGGACGAAGACGTGCAGCTCATCCTGTGCGCGGGCGGCGCGGACACGCCGGAACTGGACGCGGAGTTCCGCGGGCTGGTCGCGGAATTGCAGGAAAACCGGTCCGGCGTGCACTGGATCCCGGAAATGCTGCCGCGCCGCGAAGTCGTCCAGTTGCTGACCCACGCGCTGGTGTTCGTCTGCCCGTCGGTGTACGAGCCGCTCGGCATCGTGAACCTGGAGGCGATGGCCTGCGGCACCGCGGTCGTGGCCAGCGACGTCGGCGGCATCCCGGAGGTGGTCGCGGACGGCGAGACCGGCGTGCTGGTGCACTACGACGAGAACGAGCCCGGCGCTTTCGAGGCCGGGCTCGCGCGCGGGATCAACGGCCTGGCCGCCGACCGGGACCGGGCCACCCGGCTGGGCCTGGCCGGACGGGACCGCGCGGTGGGAGAGTTCGGCTGGGCAGCGATCGCCGCCGCGACGGTCGGGGTTTACGAGGCGTGCGGGAGGGTTTCGTGATCGACGGATCCGATGTGCTGGGAATCGTTCTCGCCGGCGGCGAGGGCAAACGGCTGATGCCGCTGACCACCGACCGGGCGAAACCCGCGGTCCCGTTCGGCGGCGTGCACCGGCTGATCGACTTCGTGCTCTCCAACCTGGTGCACGGCGGGATCCGGCGGATTTGCGTGCTGACGCAGTACAAATCGCATTCGCTGGACCGGCACATCTCGACGACGTGGCGGCTGTCGTCGCTGACCGGCGAGTACGTCACGCCGGTGCCCGCGCAGCAGCGGCTGGGCCCGCGCTGGTTCCAGGGCAGCGCGGACGCGATCCACCAGAGCCTGAACCTCGTGCACGACGAATCTCCCGCGTACATCGCGGTGTTCGGCGCGGACAACATCTACCGGATGGACCCGCGCCAGATGATCGACGCGCACATCGCGTCCGGCGCGGGCGTGACGGTCGCCGGGATCCGGGTGCCGCGCGCGGAGGCCCGTTCGTTCGGCGTGATCAGCACCGAGGACGGCACGAAGATCGACGCGTTCCTGGAGAAACCCGAGGATCCGCCGGGCCTGCCGGATTCGCCCGACGAATCGTACGTGTCGATGGGCAACTACGTCTTCACGACGCAGGTGATGCTCGACGCGCTGCACGCGGACGCGAAGAACCCGGCGTCCAAACACGACATGGGCCGCGACATCATCCCGGCGCTGGTGGAGAAATCCGAGGCGGCGGTCTACGACTTCAACGGCAACGTGGTACCCGGGGAAACTGACCGGGACCACGGCTACTGGCGCGACGTCGGAACGATCGACAGCTATTACGACGCGCACACGGATTTGATTTCTACGCAGCCGATTTTCAACCTGTACAACCGGAAATGGCCCATTCTGGCCCACCCCGGCCAGCGCGCGGCGGCGAAGTTCGTGGAAGGCGGCACGGCGACCCAGTCGATCGTCAGCAACGGCTGCATCATCTCCGGCGCGCAGGTGGTGGATTCGGTGCTGTCGCCGGACGTTTTCATCGAGAACGGCGCGGTCGTGCAGGGTTCAGTGCTGCTGGACGGCGCCCGGGTCGGCCGCGGCGCGGTGGTGCGGCGCGCGATCCTGGACAAGAACGTCGTCGTTCCGCCAGGAGCGCACATCGGGGTGGACCTGGCCCGGGATCGCGGCCACTACCACGTCAGCGACTTCGGGATCGTCGTGCTGGGCAAGGGAGAAACGGCGATCTAGCGGACGGCCGCGACCGCACGTGCGAGGATGTCGGCCGGGGTGGGCTGCTCGCTCATCTCCGCCCGGACCTCCGCGGCCGCCCGCCGGTACGCCTCGTCCTCCAGCAACTGCGAGACCAGCTTCCGGACCGTGGGAACGTCCACAGTGGCCGGATCGTGGCTCAGCCCGACGCCCCGGTCGACCACCCGCTCGGCCGACATCGGATTGTCCGCGAAACTGGGCAGAACCAATTGCGGCACCCCGTAATACAACGGCGCGGCAGTAGTTCCGGACCCGCCGTGATGCACGATCGCGGCGCACCCCGGCAAGAACACCGACAACGGCAAATACCCCACTGACCGCACGTTCCCGGGAAGCTCGCCCAGTTCGCTCAGATCAGCGGTGCCCGCCGCGAGAATGACCTCGACGTCCATTCCGCCGAGCGCGTCCAGCACGACCTTCAGGCTGCTGACCCCGCTCATCGCCGGGACCACAGTGCCGAGCGTGACCGCCACCCGGGGCCGTTCCGGCTTCCGCAGCACCCACTCCGGCAGTACCGCCCCGCCGTTGTAGGGCACGAACCGCATCGGCCACCACGGCGCGCCGTCGCGTTCGTCCACGTGCTCCTCTTCCGCGCGCAGCCCGCCCATGCTCGGCGCCCGGGGGTCGATCCGGGCGATGACATTCGGCGGCTCGTCGCCGAGGCCGAGCTTCGTGCGCATCAACGCGACGAGTTCGCCGTCGAGGAAGTCGGCGTGCTCGGTGCGCCACGAGAGGTCCCGGGCCGACCAGGAGATCCGGTTGCCGACCTCGAGCGCGGGCACGCCGAGCGCGACGGCGGCGAGCGCGCCGGTCCCGTGGTCGGACGGGTAGACGACGAGGTCCGCGCCGAACGCCCGGCCCGCCTCGATGGTGCCCTCGGTCATCGCGGCGGTGAAAAGCCCGAACGGGCCCTGGTGCCGGCGCGCGATGCGGTACTCCTCGGGTTCGTCCGGGTCCGGGGCGGCGTCGCCCTTGACGGTGGCCAGCAGGTCGGTCCAGATGTCGCGGCCGGGGAAGACGTCGGCGACCGGCAGCCCGGCGCGCGCGGACACCTCGGCGACCTCGGCGGTGGTGGCCAGCAGCACGTCGTGCCCGGCAGCGCGGGCAGCCCAGACGACCGGGATCAGCGGAAGGGTGAGCCCGTACCCGGGCGCGGACGCGAACAGGATCTTCACGCTTTCGAGCCTGCCAGAACCGTGACGCTCCCCGCATCCTGGTTTCTCTTTCCGCACAGCGGTAACGCGCGGGCCCGTCGCGGCGACACATCCGCAGATCATCTCTCCCGGAAAGGCCCGGTCCCCATGCGAAGAGCCCGTATCGCGGCACTGCTGACCCTGGTCGGCTTCGGCATCGCGATGTCCCCCGCCGTCGCCGCCGACGCTGGTCAGACCAGCACCTGGTGCACCAAGAAGGAGCAGGTCGCGATCCTCGGCACGTCGGCCGACACCGGTTACGGCACCACGGGCTACCAGTCCGCCACGGACACCTACGCGCCGACCACCTACGGCTGGACCACGAAAATCGCCAACGACCTCCACGCCCAGTGGAACACCACCACGAAGAACTACGCGCACAACGGCGCGATGGCCACCGACTACCTTCCCGGCGGCCGCTGGCCCGACACGACCGGCGCGCTCGCCGACATCACGCAGCGCCAGCCCGACCTGGTCCTCGTCGACCTCGGCGGCAACGAGCTGATCTCGCAGACCGACCCGGCGGTGTTCAAGGCGAACCTCGGCAAGGTCATCGACAACATCCGCGCCGCGCGGCCCGGGGTGGACATCCTGCTGTCGATCTACGCCGAGCTGAAGTGGACGCCCAACCCGTGGGGCGGGCAGACGCAGAAGTACTTCTGGTCGCAGTACGGCTCGGCGATCTACGAGACGGCGGTCGCCAAGGGGACGGCGCTCGTCGATCTGCGGCAGTACATCCCGCCCGCGGGCTCGGCCAATCTGCCGAACCCGAGCCCGTGGCTGGCGGACAACGTGCACCTGAACGACGCGGGGAACCTCGCCG
Source organism: Streptomyces sp. AA4 (assembly GCF_000158875.1). Classification (NCBI taxonomy): domain Bacteria; kingdom Bacillati; phylum Actinomycetota; class Actinomycetes; order Kitasatosporales; family Streptomycetaceae; genus Streptomyces; species Streptomyces sp. AA4. The sequence continues at coordinate 2,856,129 of NZ_GG657746.1, forward strand.
AGTACGGGATGTGGTGGGGCTGGACGTCGAGCCTGGGGAGCATTTGCTGAGCTGAGCACGTTCCGTTGGCTGAGGCGGCCGGGCTGACCCGCGAGGAGCGGTTCAGCCCGGCCGCTGTGCTTATGGTCGGTGCCGCTGCGGCGGGAGCTGCGCGGTCGTCGAGCGCGGCTGATGCCGGGTGTCTCCCGCTGCCCGGGGCATCCCCGTGCCGGTTCGCGGTGGCGGAACGGGCACCGGGGTCGCCCATCGCCGCTGATCACGGCGGTTCCGCAGGTCAATGTGGGTGGCGTAACCTCGGCGTAATCACAATCCCGGTAGCGTCGCCGACGTGGTGACTGCACAGCGGAGGGCGGAACGGGCCCGGCAGGTGGCCGACGGACTGCGGCAGCGGATCGTCGCGGGCGAGGTCGGCGAGCTGCTGCCGGGCGAGCGGGCGCTGGGCGAGTGGTTCGGCGCGTCGCGGAACGTCGTGCGGGAAGCGCTCGGCTTGCTGCGGGACGAGGGGCTCGTCGAACGCCGGCAGGGGGTCGGGACGCTGGTCGTGCGCCCGAAATACGGGCACGGGCTCGACCGGCTGTCCGGGCTGGCGGAGGCGCTCGAAGGACACGGCGAGGTCGTCAACGAGGTGCGCACCGCCGAGACGGTCGCCGCGCCGCCGTCGGTGGCCGAACGCCTCGGGCTGGCGGCGGGGGAAGAGGTCGTGCACCTGGAGCGGGTCCGGCGGCTCGGCGGGGCGCCGTTGTCGCTCGACTCGACCTATCTGGTGGCGGACCTGGGGATTCCGTTGCTGGGGAAGGATTTGGCGCACCGGGACCTGTTCGCGCTGCTGGAGGAGACGAACGGCATCCGGCTGGGGCGGGCGGAGGTCGAGGTGCACGCGGTGTCCGCCGGGCCGGACACGGCTGCGCTGCTGGGCATCGCGCCGGGAACGGCGGTTTTCGCGCTGGACCGGTTGACCCGCCTGCCGGACGGCCGTCCGGTGGACGCGGAATGGCTGCACATCCGCGCGGACCGGCTGACACTGCGCGCGACTTTGCATCGCGGGGCGGGGTGACGTCCGCAGAGATCTTGCCGCCGTGGCCGTGGGGCGGGCACCGAGGTCGGCTTGAGGGTGGCTGGGCGGAGATCGCGGTTCGTGGCTAAGTCCGGGCCGGGCACACCGAGGTGAGGAGTGATTCGATTGGCAGACCGCGGTTTCCGGCGGTCGATTGTGCGCGGGCCGGTTGGTTGTGCGGGTGATGGCGCCGTGGGGTGCGGAGGAGAGGCCTGTTTCGGGCGGCGGATTGCGCGCGAGCCGGTTCGTCGTGCGGGTGGTCGGGCAGTGGGGCGCGGACGAGGGACTGGTTTCGGGCACCGGGTTGTGCGTGGGGCGGTTGGTCTTTCCGGCGGTCGCGCGGTGAGGCGTCGACGAGGGACTGGTTTCGGTAGGTGGACCGTGCGCAGGCGAGTTCGTCGTGCGGGCAATCCCGCAGCGGAGCACGCGCGAGCAACCGGCTTCCGGCGGTGTCTGACGTGATCCTCGCGCTCATCGTCACCGGATTGCTCGCCGGGATCGGCATCACCGCCGTCGGGCCCGGCGGAGTGCTCGCGACCGTCGGGCTGTTCGTCTTCACCTCCCTCACCCCGGCGCAGGTGGCCGGGACGGCGATCGTCACGCACGTGGCCACCGGGATCCTCGGCAGTGCCGCGTTCGTCCATTCCGGACAGTTGCGGGAACCGGAAACCCGGCGGACAGCGGGAGTTCTCGCCGCCGCGGCGACAGTCGGGACGCCGCTCGGAGTGCTGCTGAACTCCTGGGTGTCCGCTAAGGCGTTCGGGATCGTGCTCGGCGGGTTCGCGCTCGTCGTGGCGGTGTTCGTCGGGCTGAAGGGGCGGGAGCGGGCGGTCGGGCTGCCGGTCGCGGGGGCGATCGGGGCCGGGGTCGCGGTGGTGGCCGGGCTGGTCGGCGTCGGCGGGCCGATGCTGGCGGTGCCGTTGCTGGTGGTCGCCGGGATGCCGGTGCTCGGCGCGCTCGCGGCGGCGCAGGTGCAGTCGGTCGTGATCGCCAGCGTCGGCACGCTGGGGTATGTCCTGCACGGAGCAGTCGACTGGCGGCTGGCGGCGATCGTCGGGATTCCGGAGCTGGCGGGCGTGCTGATCGGCTGGCGGATCGCGCACGCATTGCCGACCAAGACGCTGAAAGCCGCGCTCGTCGCGGTGCTGGTCGGGATCGCGCCGTATCTCGCGTTGCACGGCTGAAGCCGGGTGGCGGGCACCCGGCTTCAGCCAGTGCATTACCGGTCGAAGGGCAGCTGCATGACCGCTCCGGAGACCGGCTTTCCGGCGCGAAGGCTGTCCAGTTCTACAGTGGACAGTGCACGGCGATAGAGGCGTGCGTCGTCCAGGGAACCGGACAGGTGCTGGGCGCCGTCCAGGCGTTCGCCCAGCCACAGCTGGAACGAGACGGTCTGGGTGACCGAGCCGGGGGAATCCGGACCGGATGCGGCCAACGCGCCGTCGACCAGGATGCGGAGCTGGCCACCCGAACGCTGAAGCGTCACGTGGTGCCATTGCTGATCGTCGTACGCCGACTGCGTGGTGACCGACTTGCTTCCGGCCGCGGTGGTCATCATCGCGATCAGACGATGCGACGCGGGTTCGGCGCGGAGCCACAGCTGCGGCGCGGTGGAGCCCATGCCGCCCAGCCACAGGAGAGCCTGCGGGTCTTTGGACGCGCCGTAGTTGACCCAGGTGGTGAAGGTGAAGTCGCCTGCGCCCACCAGTTGCGTCGGCGAGTACGGAACGCGTACGAAGCTGTTGTTCAGTTGCACGGCCTTGCCGAACTTGCCGGGAACCAAACTGGCGTCGCCGAGGATGCGGGCAGGTTGTCTGCTTGCGACATCCGGAGTGGACACTCCCGGCGAGCGTTTCCAACCGAGGTAGTTCTCGTCGAAGCGGGCGAAGCGGATTTCGTCGCGCGCGTCCACCGCACCGCCCTCGTACATCAGGCCGATCTTCGCGTTCTTGTCTTGCGGACCGCTCAGCTGCACCAGATCGGAGTAGCCCGACCAGTCCGTGGTGATCCGCGTGCCCTGGTCGGCGTTTTCCCACGTGCGACCGTCGTCATAGGACGAACGGATGGTCATCCAGCGCCGCCGGTCGGTGTCCGCGGGGGAGGCGAACAGGATCCGCTTGCCGCCCGGACGGTCCAGGCGCAGCAGGGAACCCTGCACCATCGGCGTCACGAGGTCGGGAATCGTGGTGAAACGCTGGGAGAAAGTCTCGCCGCCGTCCCGGCTCAACGCGTAGTCGCGGTTGCCGATGTCGGTGCCGCTTTGTTCGCGGCCTCCGGCGTAGATCGTGCCGTCCGGCAGTTCCACGACGCTGACTTCGGACGGTTTTTGCGTGAAGGTGCCGCCCACCGGGTGCAGATAGTGGTCGACCGCGCCGACGTGCCACGAGGAACCGCCGTCGTCGCTGTAGATCAGACCGGCGTAGTTCTCGACGGAATGGGTGCCGTCGCTGCGTTCCGCGTTCACGCCGAAGACGAGCCGACCCGCGTGCCGGCCGTGCTGCAACTGGATGCCGTGCACCGGGCCCGAGGCGTACCAGGAGTCCCACTCCGGAAGCTTCGCCTGTGCGCTGATGTCGACCGGCGTGGACCAGGTGCGGCCGTCGTCAGTGCTGTACTGCGAGTGCGGCGTGCGCGGGCACGGCACGTCACAGCCCTTGTCGTCGGTGCGGCCCTTGTTGTACGTGGTGATGAGGACAATCCGGCCGGTCTTAGTGTCCACAATGGGCACGGGGTTGCCGTGGGTGTCCCCGCCGCCGCGGTTGACCACCTGCAGCGGCGACCAGGTGGTGCCACCGTCGGTCGACCGCTTCAGCACCAGGTCGATATCACCGGTGTCGCCGCAGTTGTTCTTGCGGCCCTCGGCGAAGGCCAGCAGCGTGCCCTGCGTGCTGCGGACGATCGCCGGGATGCGGAAACACGCGTAGCCGGTTTCCTGGTGGGGGTTGAAAAGCGCTTGCTGATCGAATTGCGGCGCGGCCTGCGCTGAAACGGGCGCGAGGAAAGCCAGCAGCACGAACGCCAGCACCACGCGAAGGGCGGTTCTCATCTGGTCTCCGTTCCGAACTGTCCGGAGAGGACGGCCACGCCGTGTGCCGCCAATTCCACTTCGGACGATGGCTGAGCGGGATCGGTGAGCAAATCTGTACCGGGCGAAGGCAAGGAAACAGTGACGGCTTCAGCGTTGTGGTTGAGCAGGAACAGATAGTCTTCGGAACCATGCCGCACGATTGCCTGGACGCCGTCCGGCAAGCCGGGCAGCACCGGCGAAACTCCGGCGTCGGCGGTGATCCGGTCGAACAGCGTGCGCATGACGTCCGCGTCCGGCCGCGTGCCGAGGTACCACGCGACGCCTGAGCCGAGCTCGTGCCGCGTGATGGCGGGCCGCCCGGCCAGCGGGCCTTCGGCGAAGGTGGCGACGACGTCCGCGCCCTCGGCTTCGATCCATTCGGACCAGATCTTCGCACCCACGGTGGCGCCGTCGAGGTCGAGCGTCGTGGCACCGCTCTCGGGCAGTGGCCAGAACTCGTCGACGCGCAGGCCGAGAAGGTCGCGCAGGGGAGCGGGATAGCCGCCGGGGTACACCCGGTCGTTCTCGTCGGCGATACCGGAGAAGAACGACACCACCAGGTGCCCGCCACCCTCCACATAGGACCTTAGATTGGCCGCGACCGCACTGTCCATCAAGTACAGATTGGGCACCACGACGAGCCGATATCCGGACAGCTCGCGCGACGGGTGCACGACGTCGCACGTGACGTTCGCGTCGAACAGCGGCGCGTAGTGCGCGAGGTGCGCGTCGAGCTGGCTGAGGTCGTCCGACGGATGCGAGTTCAGCTCCAGCGCCCACCAGCTGTTCCAGTCGTGCAGGAGCGCGACGTCGGCCTTCACCCGGCTGTCCGCCAGTTGCGGCAGCGACGCCAGTTCCTGCCCCAGGTCGCGCACCTCGCGGAAGATCCGGGTGTCCGGACCGCCGTGCGGCACCATCGCGGAGTGGAATTTCTCGGCCCCGCCCGGCGTTTGCCGCCACTGGAAGAACAGCACCGCGTCCGCGCCTCGCGCGACGGCCTGCCAGCTGCCCAGCCGCATCGTCCCCGGCGGCTTCGGGCTGTTGCGGGTGCGCCAGTTGACCGCGCTCGGCGCCTGTTCCAGCAGCAGCCAGGGCTGACCGTCCTTAAGGGACCGGACGAGGTCGTAGGCGAAGGCCGCTTCCAGGTGCCCGCGCGGATCGTACGGGTCGGGATAGGAATCGAGGCTCACGATGTCCTCGTGCGGCACCCATTTGTTCCAGTCCAGCGACTTCTGCACCAGGCCGACGAAGTTCGTGGTCACCGGGATGTCCGGCGTGATCCGGGCCAGCACCTCGCGCTCGGTGAGGTAGCAGCCCAGCGAAGCGTCGGACGAGAACCGGTGGTAGTCGAGCTGGTGTGCCGGGTTCGGGAAGGTCGGCGCGACGCGCGGCGGCTGGATCTCGGCGAACTCGGAGTACCGCTGCGACCAGAAGGTCGTGCTCCAGGCTTCGTTCAACGCCTCGATGGTGCCGTAGCGTTCGGCGAGCCAGCGCCGGAAGTCCACTGCGGACTCGTCGCAGTAACAGGCGCGGATGTGGCAGCCGAATTCATTGCCGATATGCCACATTTCCAGTGCCGGGTGCTCGGCGTACCGAGTCGCGACCTGTTCCACCAGCCGAGCGGCGTGCTCGCGGAACACCGGGCTGGACGGGCAGAACTGCTGCCGCGCACCGGCGGACAGCCGGGTGCCGTCCGCGCGCACGGGCAGGATTTCCGGATATCGGTGGGAAAGCCACGGCGGCGGCGAGGCCGTCATGGTGCCGAGACAGGCCCGGATGCCGCCGGAAGCGAGGTTGTCCATTACCGTGTCGAACCAGCCGAAATCGAATTCCCCGGGACGTGGTTCGACCTGCGCCCAGGAGAAAATCCCGACAGTCACCATCGAGACCGAAGCCTCGGCCATCAGTTTCAGGTCTTCCGCCCACACGTCGGGCGACCAATGCTCGGGGTTGTAGTCCCCGCCGTAGTACAGCCGATCCATCAGAGGAGACCCGCTTCCGCCAGCTTTCCCTTGATCTGCAGCAGTTCGTCGTCGTTGAGAGGAAGCTGCGGCGGCGCCATCACCGCGTTGTCGATGAATCCGCGCATCTTCATCGACGCCTTGAACGCGCCGAGCGCGGCCGACCCGCGGCCCATCCGGTTCGGCGGCGCCACGTCGGTGATGCTGAACAACGTCAGCAGCCGTTCCTGTTCGCGTCGCGCGGCCTGCGGATTGCCGCCGCGGAAGTGGTCGTAGATCAGCACATAGCCGACCGGGTCGACGTTTCCGAGCCCCGGCACCGCGCCGTCCGCGCCCTGCGCGAGTGCGGCGTCCACCAGCAGTTCGGACCCGGTGAACACGGCGAATCGCTCCAGCCCGCGTTCGCGCCGCTGCTGCAGCACCATCCGGAACCCGGCTTCGTCGCCGCTGGAATCCTTGAGCCCGGCCAGAACCCCGTCCGCGGCCAGGTTCAGCACCATGTCGCGGTCGAGCTTCGTGTGCACGGCGATCGGGATGTCGTAGGCGAAAATCGGCAGCGACGTCCGCTCGTGCAGCAACCGGAAATGCCGGTCGATCTCCGCGACGTGCGTGCGCGTGTAGTACGGCGCGGTCACCACGATGGCGTCCGCGCCGGCCGCTTCGGCAGTCTTCACGTGCTCCGCGACGCGCAGGGTCGTCATGTCGATACAGCCGGCGAGCACCGGGACTCGGCCGGCGACCTGGTCGACCGCGGTTTCGACGGTGATCCGGCGCTGGTCGTCGGGCAGGAAGGCGACCTCGCTGGACGAGCCGAGCACGAAAATCCCGTGCACGCCGGCGTCGAGCTGGAAGTCGATGTGCCGCCGCAGCGACGCGGTGTCGACGGTGAAGTCGTCGTGGAACGGCGTGCACAGCGGCGGGATGATGCCGGCGAACGTGGGCGCAGTCATGAGGCAGTCACTCCGATTTCTGGGTGGATGCAGCGGTAGGTGTGCTCGTCCGGCCCGGACTGCGGCGGCAAGGCCAGGGAGCATTCGTCGGTGGCTTTCGGGCAGCGGGTGTGGAACGGGCAGCCGGGCGGCGGCGCGGTCGCCGACGGGACGGGTCCGCTGAGGACAATCGGTTCCACCGGGTGCAGAAGGCTCGGCGTCGCCGAGAACAGCGCGCGCGTGTACGGATGGTGCGCGTGGTGCGGCAGTTCGCTCGCCGGGGCTTGTTCGACGATCCGGCCGAGGTACATCGTCACGATGCGGTCGCTCATCCGGCGCACGGTCTGGATGTCGTGCGACACGAACACCATCGCCAGTTCGAGCTGTTCCCGCAGTTCCAGCAACAGGTTCAGGATCTGCGCGCGCACCGAAACGTCCAAAGCGGACGTCGGCTCGTCGGCCACCAGCAGGGCCGGCCGCAGGGCGAGCGCCCGGGCGATCGCCACGCGCTGCCGCTGTCCGCCGGACAGCTGGGACGGCAGCGCGTCGGCCACGCTGGTGGGCAGCCCGACGAGGTGCATCAGCTCCCGGACCCGTTCGGCCCGCTCGGCCGCGGCGCCGATCTGGTGCACGTCGAGCGGGTCGCGCAGGATCTTCGAAACGGGCAGCCGCCGGTTCAGCGCGGTCGACGGGTCCTGGAAGATCATGCCGACCGTGCGGCCCAGTTCGGCCGGACGCAACGCGGAGAGGGGCTGACCCGCGTAGCGCACCGTGCCGGAGGTGGGCTTCTGCAGCCCCACCAGCACTTTGGCCAAAGTGGACTTCCCACAGCCGGATTCTCCGACCACGCCGACGGTTTCGCCCTTCGCGATCGCCAGGGTGGCGTCGGTGAGCGCGTACACCTTGTCGTGTCCGAAAAGACTCGAGCCGCGGATCTTGTGCACCACGTGCACGCCGTCGACTTCGACGAGGCTCATGCCTGTGCTCCTTCCACCATCACCGCGACCGGGCTCTCGGCGGGGTAGTGGCAAGCCACGAGATGTCCTTCACCTGAGGGTTCAGGCGCGACCTCGAAGCAGTGCCCGCGCGCGGCGGGGCACCGGCTCGCGAACCGGCAGCCGGGAGGGAAGTCCGCCGGTGCGGGTACGACGCCCTTGATCTGGGTGAGCGTCGCTTCGTTCTCCTCCAGCGACAGCACCGCGCTGAGCAGACCACGGGTGTAGTGGTGCCGCGGCGCACCGACGACCGCAGCGGTCGCGCCAGTCTCGGCGACCTGGCCGCCGTACATCACGACCACCCGGTCGGCGAGGTCGGATACCAGCGCGAGGTCGTGAGATACCAGCACCAGCGCGAACCCCAGCTCCTCCTGCAGCCGCAGCAAAAGCGCCATGATCTGCGCTTGCACGGTCACGTCGAGCGCCGTCGTCGGCTCGTCGGCCACGATCAGCTTCGGGCTGCGGGACAGCGCCATCGCGATCAGCACGCGCTGCCGTTGCCCGCCGGACAGTTCGTGCGGATACGCCCGCAGCGTCCGGCCCGGATCGAGGTTGACCAGTTCCAGCAGCTCTTCCGGCGTGCGGGTGCCGCCGCGCCGGGTGAACTGCTTGAGCTGCGCGCGGATCGTCATCGCCGGGTTCAGCGAGCTGAGCGCGTCCTGGTAGATCATCGCCAGGTCGTGCCCGAGATGCCGGCGGCGGACGCCCGGCTTCATGGTGAGCAGGTCCTCGCCCGCGAACCGGATCTCGCCGCTGAGCCGCGCGGCGTCCGGCTGCAGTCCCATGATCGACAGCGCGGTCAGCGATTTCCCGCAGCCCGATTCGCCGATCAACCCCAGCACCTCGCCGGAACGGACCGAAAAGGACACTCCGTCCACCACGGGCACGCCGTTGTGCCGATCCGGGAACGAGATCGCGAGATTCTCCACCCCCAGCACGGTTTCCCGGCCGGAGAGATCCCGCGCCTTCGCCGCCAGCCGCTGTCCGGCTTCGCGCAGACCGCGCAGCGGCAGCACCGGAGCAGTGGCCTCCGGAGCCAACTCGATCTGCTGTGCCGCTTCGGCCGCCTTCGCGGTGCGGGCCGACGGCGCGGCCCAGGCGTCGGAGATGCCCTCGGAGAGGATGTTCAACGCCAGCACGGTGAGCAGGATCAGCAGACCGGGGAACAGCGTCGCCCACCAGCCGCCGGTCAGCACGAGGTCCTTGCCGTCCGCGAGTACTGATCCCCAGGACGGATCGGGCGGCTGGATCCCCGCGCCGATGAACGACAGCGACGCCTCGAACACGATCGCGTCCGCCACGGTCACCGTGCAGTACACGAGGATCGGCGCGGCGCAGTTGACCGCGACGTGCCGGGCGAGGATGAACAGCCGTTTCGCGCCGATCACGCGTTCGGCCGCGACGTAGTCCTCGCCGTACTGCGCGAGCACGTTCGCCCGCACCACCCGCGCCACCGGAGCCATGTTGAGGAAGCCGATGGCGAGGATCAGCACGAGGATGCCGCGGCCGAACACCGCCACCAGCACCGCGGCCAGCGCGATGCCGGGGAAGGCCATCAGGACGTCGAGGACCCGCATGACCAGTCCGTCGACCCGGCGGCCGGACGTCGCCGCGAAGGCTCCGACGACGACTCCGGCGACCAGCGCGAGCAGCGTCGCGCCGAGGCCGATCGCGAGCGACCAGCGCGTGCCCGCGACGAGCCGGGAGAAGATGTCGCGGCCGGACTGGTCGGTGCCGAACCAGTGCACCGCGCTGGGCCCGCCGGTGTCGGTGCTGAGCAGGTCCGGATTGTGCGTGGCGACGACGGTGCCGAGGATCGCGACGAGCCCGAGCACGATCAGCACGGCCAGCGCGATCCACGAGGACAGGGGAAGCCGCCGGAACCGGACGCCGGGCCGCGAGAGCCGGGCGGTCAGGTTCGGGCGGAGGACCGGGCGCATCACGAGCGCCTCCGCTGTCGGGGGTCGGCGACGGAGAAGAGCACGTCGGCGAGAAGGTTCGGGCGCGTCACGAGCGGCTCCGCAGACGGGGGTTGGCGACGAGGTAGAGCACGTCGACGATCAGGTTCACGAGCACGAATCCGGCCGCGATGGTGATCACGAAGCCCTGCACTTTGGCGGTGTCGCCGTCCTGCACGGCCTGGATCATGTTCTGGCCCATGCCGGGCAGCGCGAACATCGTCTCGATCACCACCGCGCCGCCGAGCAGGTAGCCGACCCGCAGGCCGAGCACGGTCAGCGGGTTGACCAGGGCGTTGCGCAGCACGTTCCGGCCGACCACCACGACCGGCGGCAGCCCGCCGCCGCGCGCGGTCCGCACGTAGTCCTTGTCGAGTTCCTCGACCATCGACGTCCGGATCACCCGTGTCAGCTGCGCGGCGACCGGCGCGGCCAGCGCGATCGCGGGCAGCGTCAGCGAGTTGAGCCAGCCGGAGAACGAGTCCGCCGGGCTGACGTAGCCGCTGGTGGGGAACAGGCCCTTGCCGACCGCCAGCCACTGGACCAGCAGCAGCGCGATCCAGAACGCCGGCGCGGCGACGCCGGCGAGCGTCACGAACCGGATCAGGTGGTCGGGCCAGCGGCCGCGGAACAGCGCCGAGGTCACGCCGAGCACGACCGAGACGACGAGCGCGAGCGCCAGGCCGAGCAGGGTCAGCTGCACGGTGAGCGGGAGCGCGGTGGCGATGGTCTGGCCCACCGGCTCCTTGGTGATCACGCTCGTGCCGAAGTCGCCCTGCAGCAGATGCCACACGAAGTGCACGTACTGCAGCGGCAACGGGTCGAGCAGGCCGTTCTGCTCCCGGAACTGCTGGAGCTGGTCGGCGGTGGCGTTGGCGCCGTTGAACGCGGCCATCGCCGGGTCGACCGGCGAGAACCGCATCACGATGAACACGAACAGGATCACGCCGAGCAGCAGCGGGATCAGGGCGAGGATGCGGCCGGCCAGCATCCGCACGACGACTGTCACTTCCGGGCCTCCCGTCAGACCGGTTTGGCCTGGTTGAGGTAGATGCCCGGGTAGCCTTGGGCACGCACTCCGCTGATCGCCTTCGGGTCCCAGGCGGTGCCCATCTGCGTGAAGACGATCGGGTAGATCACCGCTTGCTCGGAAATCTGGTCGAGCAATTGCTTGTACAGCCCGCCGCGCTTGGTCTCGTCGGTCTCCGCGGCGGCCTTGTCCTGCAACGCCAGCAACGCGTCGGTGTCGGAGCCGCTCCAGCGCGCGTACCGCGTCATGAGCACCGATTTCGCGTCGTAGTAATAGCGGATGAGCAGATCGGGGTCGTTGCCGAACTGCAACGGGTTGTTGGTGGTGGCCACGACCTGGAAGTCGTCGCCGTTGTCCAGTTTGGAGAACAGCGCCTTGGTGTCCTGCGAGTCCAAAGTGGTCTGCACGCCGATCGCGTCCCAGCCCTCCTTGATCACCTTGACGCAGTCGAGGACCAGTGAGGTGTTCGTCGTGGACAGGGAGATCTTCAAACCGCTGACGCCCGCTTCGGCGAGCAGCTGCTTCGCCTTTTCCGGGTTGTAGGTGAAGTCCTGCGCCGCGGGCTGTGAACCGGGAAGCTTCGGGTTGATGAACGACGTGCCCGCGGTTCCGGTGCCGCGCAAGCCGATCTCGATCATCTTCTTCTTGTCGATCGCGTAATGCAGCGCCTGGCGGACCCGTTTGTCGGCGAACGGGGAGTGCTTGGTGTTGAAGAGGAGGAACAGGTTGTTGCCGCCGTCGGCGAATTCGACCGTACGGCCCGCCTTGCGCAGCTGTTCGGCGTTGGCGGGCGGGATGTTCTCCGCGATCTGCGCGTCCGGCTTGGCCCCGGAGATCGCCGCGACCCGCGGTGCGGAGTCCACAATGGACTTCCAGAGCATCTTGTCGTACGCGGCCGGGCGCGGGCCGTTGTAGTCGGCGAACTTCTCGAACGACGTGTGCGAGAGCGGGGCCTGTTCGGTGATCTTGTACGGCCCGGAACCGACGACCTTGCCCGCCGCGGCGGCCTTCCAGTTGTTCTCGAACACGTGCTTGGGCACGATCTTGCAGATCTGGATCCGCTGCAGCGCGTACGGGAACGCGAACTTCAGCTTGAACTCCACCGTCTTCGCGTCGACCTTGGTCACGGACTCCAGCCACTGCGAGAAGAAGCTGTGGATGAGGACGTTTTCCTTCGGATCGAGCACCCGGGCGTAGGTGAACACGACGTCGTCGGCGGTCACCGGCTGTCCGTCGTGCCACTTCGCGCCGTCGCGCAGCTCGAAGCGCATCGTGGTGCTCTTGAGGTCTGCCGGCAGTGCCTTGGCCAGGCCGGGGAACGGTTCCCGGGTGACCGGATCGCCCTCGACGAGCGATTCGTAGCTGTGCAGGATGGCCGCCATCGCGAACGCCGACGCGGTCTGCAGCGGGTCCCAGGTCTGGTTGTTGCCGTACCCGATCACCGCGGTGACGGAACCGGACGAGGCGCCGGTCTTGTTGGTGGACGCGGGACCCCCGCACGCGGCGAGCGTCGACGAAACCGCTGCGGCAGCCCCGGCGAGGCCGGCGTAGCGCAGCAGTGCGCGCCGGTTGAACGAAGTCCCCATGGCGGTTCGGGACATGGCGTCTCCTGACTTGATGCGGTGTTCCACCCAGAAAGCATCGAGAAGTAGGACGTGGGACGTCCTATGACTTGCCGGAACCCTAAGTCCCGTTCCCGCCCCGGTCAAGAGGCTTGTTCCGGCCCGCTTCCCACCCGCGCGGGTGCAGCGGGGAAAGCCGATCATGACGTAGGATGTCCTCCGATGGCGACGTGCCAGTGCAAGAAAGACATCCGGGAGACACGTGTGGCGCGCCCGCAACGCAGTGAAGAGATCACCAAGCAGATCATCGACCTGATCGTCGACCGGCAGCTGCCGACCGGCGCGCCGATGCCGACCGAACTGAGTCTCGCCGAGGATCTCGGCGTGAGCCGGAATTCGATCCGGGAGGCGGTCAAGGCGCTGCAGGCGCTCGGCATCGTCGAGGTCCGGCACGGGTACGGCACGTTCGTCGGCTCGGCCGGGTCGGAGGCGCTGCAGACGTGGCTGCTCTTCCGCACGCGCAGCCGCGGCAGCACCGACGCCGGGCGGCTGCGCGACCTGCTCGAGGTCCGCGAGATGATCGAAACGGAGCTGACCAGCCGGGTCGCGCGCGACCACCGGCCGGAGCTGATCGGGGAACTGCAGGCGTGCGTGGCGCGGATGCGCCGCAAGGGGCCGGACGCGGCGGTGGCCGACCGCGAGTTCCACGACCTCATCTGCGCCGAGGCGGGATTCGACCTGGCGCGCGAGCTGACTGGGCTGTTCTGGGACGTCTACCGGGCCGCGGAAGGCGAAATGGGCGGGCCGGTTTCGTCCGCGACGGCCACCGCGAAACGGCATCAGGCGATCGTGGACGCGCTCGTCAGCGGCGACGCGGAGGCGGCCGCGCACGCGGTGCACCGGCATTTCGACGAGGTGCGCAAGCGCGCGAAAGCGGATCGGTACGGCGGCTTCGGCGAGGCGCGGCCCGCGGTTTCCGGTTCGGCCGCCAGTTGAGGGTGGTTAGTCTGGACCGGTGACGACTCCGGAGATCGCCTTCCTGCCGCCGTCCGCTGCCGAGGACACCGCGCTGGTGGCCCTGTTGACCGATCTGGTGAACACCGTCTACGCGAAGGCCGAGGCGGGATTGTGGGCCGGTTCGGCCGATCGGACCAATGCCGGGGAGATGGCCGGGCTGGTTCGCGCGGGCGAGATCGCGGTGGCGCGGATCGACGGAACCGTGGTGGGGTCGGTCCGGATTCAGCGGCTGGCCGAGGATCTGGGGGAATTCGGTCTGCTCGCTGCTTCGCCGGAGGTGCGCGGCGCGGGGATCGGGCGTGCGCTGGTCGAGTTCGCGGAGAGTTGTTGCCGCGCTCAGGGATGTACGCGGATGCAGCTTGAGCTGCTGGTGCCGCGGGAGTGGACGCATCCGTCCAAGGAGTTCCTCGCGCAGTGGTACGGCCGGCTGGGGTACCAGGTGGTGGAGACGTCGACGATCGACGGACCGCATCCGGAGCTGGCTCCGCTGCTGGCCACTCCGTGCGATTTTCTCATCTGGCACAAGGATCTCGGCTGATCTTGGCCGCGGAGTTCCGTCCGGTTTTGTCCTGGTGTCAATTCTGACCAGGTGGTAGAAATTGGCGAAAGCCCTCTACCGCTGGGAGTTGGCATGGGTGGACCTTCGGTGCAGCTGTACTCGGTGCGCGACGCGTTCGCGGCTGATCCGGACGAGACGTTGCGGCGGCTGGCGGCGATCGGGTTCGAGCGGGTCGAGCCGTACGGGGTGGTGGAGAACGTCGAGGCGCTTCGGGCGGGGCTGGCGGCGCACGGGTTGAGTGCGCCTACCGCGCACGCAGCGTTGGTCGGGAAGGATCAGGAGGCGGTGTTCGCCGCGGCTCGGGAGCTGGGGATCGACGTGGTGATCGAGCCGTTGGTTCCCGCTTCGCAATGGGGGAATGCGGCGGAGATCGCTGCGACGGCGGAAGCGCTCAACGCGGCGGCTGAGGTTGCCGCGGGGTTTGGGGTGCGGGTGGGTTATCACAATCATTGGTGGGAGCTGGAATCGCGGATTTCCGGGCGTAGTGCGTTGGAGGTTTTCGCGGATCGGCTCTCTTCGGAGGTGGTGCTGGAGGTGGATGCTTATTGGGCTACGGCGGGCGGGGAGGATGCGCCCGCGTTGCTGCGGCGGTTGGGGCAGCGGGTGTGCGCCGTTCATGTGAAGGACGGGTCGTTGGCTGTCGACGCCACTGGGCAGGTGCCTGCTGGTCAAGGGCGGGTGCCGATGGGGGAAGTGCTCGCGGCGGCGCCGGGGGCGTTGCGGGTGGTGGAGTTTGATCAGCACGAGGATGTTTTCGGGGGGATTGCGGAGAGTTTCGCTTATCTCGCTGGGGGCGGCGAGTGAGTGTCGGGGTCGGAGTTGTTGGGGCTGGGTTTATCAGTGCTGCGTATTTGGAGAATCTGACCTCGTTTCCGGATCTTCGGGTGGTGGGGGTTGCTGATCTCGATGTGGAGCGGGCTCGGGCGGGGGCGGATCGATATGGGGTTGCCTGGGCTGGTTCGGTAGCGGAGTTGCTGGCGTTGCCGGAGGTCGAGATTGTCGTGAACTTGACTGTGCCTTCGGTGCATGTCGAGGTCAGTCTCGCGGCGGTGGAGGCCGGGAAGCACGTGTGGACGGAGAAGCCGATCGGGGTGGATCGGTCGACCGTGCGGAAGCTTCTTGATCGGGCGCGGGAGATGGGGGTGCGGGTGGCGGGGGCGCCGGACACTCTGCTTGGTGCTGGGCATCAGACTGCGTTTCGGGCGCTTGCGGATGGGCGGATCGGGGTCCCTTTTACCGCGTTGGCCCTGTTTCAGACGCCGGGGCCGGAGGGGTGGCATCCCGCGCCGGAGTTTTTGTTTCAGGCCGGTGGCGGGCCGTTGCTCGATATCGGGCCTTATTACTTGACGCAGTTGGTTCAGGTTTTCGGGTCGGTGCGGAAGGTTACCGGGGTTGGCGGGCGGGGGCGGGAGACTCGGGTGATCGGGGCTGGGCCTCGGGCTGGGACTGAGTTTCCGGTTGCGGTGCCTACTACGGTTGGTGCGTTGATTGAGTTTGCGCGCGGGGGGAGTGCGCAGGTTTTGTTTTCGTTTGATTCCGCGGTGCGGCGGACTGGGGTGGTGGAGGTTACCGGTTCACGGGGTACCGCGGTTTTGCCGGATCCTAATGGGTTTGGCGGGGCTACGGTCGTGCATCTCGGCGGGGAGGCGGAGTCGGAGGAGTTGGCCGCGGTGGGGCATTCGGCTTCTCGGGGGACCGGGGTGCTTGATCTTGCCCGGTCGGTTCGGGCTGGGGTGGCGGAGAGGGCTTCGGGGGAGACGGCTTATCACGTTCTGGACGTGATGGTGGCTGTTGAGGAGTCTATGGAGTTGGGGGTCGGGGTTGAGGTGGGCAGTCGGGTGGGGGTGGCGGAGTTGTTGCCTGAGGGGTGGG
>NZ_GG657746.1:2872576-2938890 GCF_000158875.1 Streptomyces sp. AA4
GTCGACGCCGGGGCGCAGCTCGCCTGTTTCGGCGAGCGCGTGGAACGACTGGGCGATGGTCTCGCGGGCCTCGCGGTAATGGCGGGCGAAGTAGGCGTGGGCGGGGTGGTCTTCCGAGATCGCCTCGGCGGCGAGGCGCGAGTACACCTCGACGATGCCCCGGTGGCGGACGTTGTGTTCGGCCAGCGCGATGAAGCGGCGCAGGACCTCGAGCCCGGGCGGGGCGGCGGTCAGCTGTTCGCGGGCGGCGTCCTCGGCGTCGCGGCGTTCCAGGACCGCGGCGAGCAGCGCTTCCTTCGTCGGGAAGTGGTACAGCAAGCCGGCGTGGGTGATGCCTGCTCGTTTGGCTATTTCCCGCAGCGACGACGCGTGGTAGCCAGCCTCGCCGTACACGACGGCGGCCGCCGAAACGATGTCGTCCCGGCGGATTCTGCCCTTCAGGTAGCCCTCGCTCACGGGGCGGCGCCCAGGTCGGCTTCCACCCGCCCATCATGCCCCAGCGCCCACCGCGTCCGTGTTCCCGACCGGACCCGACCCCCGAAGAGGAGCCGAGCCCGATGACCGAGCTTTCCCCGCCCCCGGTGCTGCCCCGCGCGGCCCGCGTCGCCACCTGGATCGTGTTCGCCCTGTGCGGGTTCGCGGTCGGCATGTGGGTGGTGCACATTCCGGTGATCGAGCGCGCGACCGGCGTCTCGCACACCGCGCTCGGGGCGCTGCTGCTCGTGCTCGGCGGATCGGCGCTGATCGGCATGCAGGTCACCGGGCCGCTCGCGGACCGGTTCGGCCATCCGCGGGTCGTGTCCGTCGCGGGGGTGCTCGTCGGGGTCGCGGTCGTGCTGCCGGGGCTCGCGGCGAACTGGTGGACGCTCGGGCTGGCGCTCGCGGCGTTCGGGTTCTTCAACGGGTCGCTCGACGTCGCGATGAACGCGCACGCCGTGGTCGTCGAACGCGCGTATCCGCGGCCGATCATGGCGGCCTTCCACGCGATGTGGTCGATCGGCGGTGCGATCGCGGCGGTCGTCGGCGCGGCAGTGCTCGGGGCGGGCGTGCCGACGCTCGTGTCGCTCGGCGGCACCGGCGTCCTGTGCATCGTGGTGTCGCTGGTGGTCCGCCGGTATCTGCTTGATTCGTCCGGGGAAACCGCGGAGGAAGCCACTGAGGAAGCCAAACCGGCCCGCACCCCGATGCGCGTGGTGTGGCTGCTGGGTCTGCTGGCCTTCGCGCTGATGCTGTCCGAGGGCGTCGCGAACGACTGGGCCGCGCTGTATCTGCGAGACGGGCTGGGGACGTCCGAAAGCACCGCCGCACTGGCCTACGGTTCGTTCGCGGTGGCGATGACGGTCGGCCGGTTCGCGACCGACCGGGTCGCCGCGCTGGCCGGTCCGGTCGCCGTGGTGCGTTACGGGAGCGGGCTGGCCGCGTTGGGGCTGGCGATCGCGTCGCTCGCGCCGTGGGTGCCGTTGTCGTTGGGCGGCTGGGCGTTGTTCGGGCTCGGGCTTTCCGGGGGCGTCCCGCAGTTGTTCACCGCGGCGGGCAACCTCGACAAACGCGCGTCCGGGGCGTTGATGGCGCGGGTGGTCGGCGTCGGGTACGTCGGGCTGCTGGCCGGTCCGGCGATCATCGGCGGGCTGGCGCACTGGGTGCCGCTGAACGTCGCGTTCCTGCTGCCCCTGGCGTTGTGCGTGGTGGCGGTAGTGTTCGCGCCCGCGATGAAGCCGCGCGGCTGAATCAGCCTCCGCACGCCCGGGGCGCCAGCTTCTGGCCCCCGCCGGACAGGGTGATCGTCCCGGACGTCCCGCCGCCGCCCGCCGCGAGGATCGTGCAGACGAGCTGCGCGACCGCGTTGGGCGACAACTCCCGGACGTTCACCCCGATCGCCGCTTCGCCCACTCCGATGGCGATCGGCTCGAACGACGGCGGAAGCTCCGTCGTGTAACCGCTGGCCCGTTCGTCCTCGTGCGGCCCCTGCTCCAGCGCCCGGACCCGGTCCGCGGGCACGTCGTCGACACCGGTGCGCACGACCGGCACGACTTTTCCTTCCAGCACGAAATACACCGTCGCCGTAGGCCCGAGGTTCCCGTTCGGCGGCCCGCTGGGCGCGTTCTCCCCGGGGATCACGCCGCTGGGCCGCACCCCGCAACCGCTCGCCAGCACCAAGACCGCGACCAGCGTCAGCAACTGCTTCATCGCCGCACCTCCCGAGGCAGCCACAACGTGAACACCGCACCGCCTTCGGGCCGGTTCCCGGCGACCAGCTCCCCGCGGTGCAAACGCGCGTTCTCCCAGGCGATCGCGAGCCCGAGCCCGCTCCCTTCCGACCGGCTGCGCGCGGTGTCCGCCTTGTAGAACCGGGAAAACACGTGCGGAAGCACCTCCTCGTCCAGGCCGGGACCGGAGTCTTCGACGGCGAGCGTGATCCCCGCCTGGTCGCCCCGCAGCCGCACCGTCACCGGTTCCGCGCCGTGCCGCAACGCGTTCCCCACGAGATTGGCCACGATCACGTCCAGCCGACGCGGATCGATCCGCGCGCGGATCCCGTCCGGCAGATCGGTCTCGACCTCGAAGCCGCGCACCCGCAGCGTCGCCCGGACCGCCTCGGCCACGTCGACGTCGTCCACTTCGAGGGACGCGGTGCCGGAGTCGAACCGGGTGACCTCGATCAGGTCGTTCACCAGCCGCGTGAGGTTGTGCGTTTCCTGGCTGACCAGGCGCACCGCCTCGCCCGCCGGGTCCGGCAGCCGTTTCGCTTCGGCGTCGAGCATGTCGGTGACCGCGGTCATCGCGGCCAGCGGCGTACGCAGTTCGTGCGACACGTCGGCGACGAACCGCCGCGCGTCGGCTTCCATCCGGCGCAGCTCGCCGACGTGCCGTTGCAGCGATTCGGCGGTCGCGTTGAACGTCTCCGCGACGCTCGCCAGTTCGTCGCTGCCGCGGACGGCGATCCGGGCGTCGAGATCGCCCGCCCCGAGCCTTCGAGCGGCGCGCTGCAGTTCGCCGACCGGCCGCAACACGCTGCCCGCGGCCAGCACGGCGAGGATCAGGGCCACCACCAGCGCGGCCCCGCCGGCGAGCCACGCGTCCCGGGCGAGCCGGTTCACCGCGTCGATTTCCGCGTCGAGATTGCGCAGTTCGTAGACCTCGATGCCGGACGGGATCGTCGGGTTCAGCCGGTCGCCGGTCGCGATCAGCAGCGGGGAGCCCAGCAGCAGCTGCGTCACCCCGCCGACGTCCACCCGCTGCCACGCGACCCGGCCGGACCGCACGACCGCCCGCAGCTCCGGCGTGATCACCGAGGCGGGCATGTCGCCGGCGCTGCGGCCGCCGCTCGTCACCAGCGCGGAGATCTTCCGGCCGTCGAGCCGGTCGGCGGCCGACTGCAGCGCGCTCGTCTTCACCGGCTGCCGGGGGAGCGGGTACAGCTGCTTGAGCTGGGTGGTCATCTCGACGGCGGCGTTGTCCTGGGTGCGCTGCAGGATCCCGTTTCGGGCCTGCACGTAGCCGATCCCGGCGACGGCGAGCGCGGTGAACACGCTCAGCAGCGCGAACGCCACCAGCAGCCGGGTGCGCAGCCCGCGCAGCCGCCAGCCGGTCACAGCGGCCCGAAGCGATAGCCGAACCCGCGCAGGGTCTGGACGTACACCGGTTTCGCGGGATCGTCCTCGATCTTCGCGCGCAACCGCTGCACGCACGCGTCGACGAGCCGCGAATCGCCGAGATAGCCCTGGTCCCACACGGATTCGAGCAGCTGCTGGCGGCTGAGCACGCGGCCGGGCGCCGACGACAGCTCCAGCAGCAGCCGCAGTTCGGTCGGCGCGAGCCCGATCACCGTGCCGTGCTTGCTGACCACGAGACCGTCGCGGTCGATCGTGAGGTCGCCGTGCCGTTCCGGACCCGGCTTCGCGTCCGGGCCGCGCGGTTCGCCGCCCGTCCGGCGCAGCACCGCGCGGATGCGCGCCTCCAGCACGCGGGCCTGCGCGGGTTTCACGACGTAGTCGTCGGCTCCGGCTTCGAGCCCGGCCACCACGTCGATGTCGTCGTTGCGCGCGGTGAGCATGATGATCGGCAGGTCGCCGGCCGCGCGGATGCGGCGGCACACCTCGAAACCGTCCATCCCGGGCAGCATGAGGTCGAGGACCACGACGTCGGCCGGGTCTTCGGCGAGCCGGGCGAGGCCTTCCTCGCCGGTCTCCACCGCGTCGACCGTGTGGCCCTGATAGGTCAGGGCCAGCCGCAGGCCGTCGCGCACGGCCCGGTCGTCTTCGATCAGCAGCACCCTCGGCATGTCTCCCACTATCGCAGCCCGCCCGTCCGGCCGCCCGGACAGTCCACAGCGGACAGCCGGGTTCCAGCCTGCCCGGCGCGGATCCCCGCCCGGTGCGTGCCGTGTCATCGTTCGGTAACAGCGCCGCCGCGGGGAACCGTTACAGAGCTGTCAAACTCCGTGCGCAGTGCGCGCACACTGGGACCCGAAAGTGGGTCCCATGATCGAGTCGCTTCGCCGGCCCCGGGTCCTCGCGGCCGTCACCCGCCTCCTGGCGGTGGCGCTGCTTCCGGCGGCGTTCCTGCGTTCGCCCGGCCGCGGCCGGTACCTGGCCTGCCAGTGGGCGCTCGCGTTGCGATACCCGGCCGAGGACTTGGCGGGCCTCAGCGAACCGACCCGGGCGGCCTTCACCGCTGCGCGCACCGACGCGTTCTGGCGGCACCGCCAGCTGATCGGGCTCACCTCCGGCCATCGCGACGTCGCCGACCAGCACCGGCTGTTCGCCGAAGAAGTGCAGCGCACCGGCTCCGTCACCGCAGCCCGGCGTCGAGTGCTGCCACCGCACGAGTCGGCGCACGTCCGCGGCACGGCGCTGGACGTGCGGCCGATCGAGGGCGCGGCGTGGCTGGAGCAGCATGGGGCCGAGTACCGGCTGTATCGCCGCTACGACAACGAATGGTGGCACTTCGAGTACCACGGGGACACCGTGCCGGTGCGGTTGCCGAATCCCGACGCACTGCGGTCGCCGACGATCGTGCGGGTGGCCGGCTAAGGCGAGTTTCCTTGCGCGGCACGGGATTCCAGGTATCTTCGTTCCGGAACGCTGAGCGTTTTCTGTGCCGCTGAACGGTAATAGACCCGGGCCTGCTCGGGCTCGCCCGCCAGATCGAGCAGGTGCGCGCGCACGACGTCGACGCGGTGATGCTCGTCCAGCCCCGCGATTTCGTCGAGCTGCCGCAACCCTTCGCGGGCGCCGTGGACCATCGCGACCGGGACGATCCGGTTCAGCGCCGCCATCGGGCTCGGCGCGAGGGCGAGCAGGAGGTCGTAGAGGGCGAGGATCTGCGGCCAGTCGGTGTCCTCGGCGCGCGCCGCCTCGTCGTGCACGGCGGCGATCGCGGCCTCGAGCTGATACGGCCCGAGCTGGGCGGTGACCAGGGTTTTCCCGATCAGGTCGCGCCCTTCGGCGATCGCGGCGGCGTCCCAGCGGGTGCGGTCCTGTTCGGCCAGCGGCACGGCGGTGCCGTCCGGCCGCGTCCGCGCGGGCCGCCGCGCGTCGCTGAGCAGCATGAGCGCCAGCAGCCCGGCGACCTCGCCGTCGTCGGGGACCTGCGCGTGCAGCTGCCGGGTCAGCCGGATCGCCTCCGCGGTCAGCTCGACCCGGTTGACGGCCGTTCCGGAGCTGGCGGTGTGTCCCTCGGTGAAGATCAGGTAGAGCACCTGCAGCACCGCGGCCAGCCGCTCGGCCCGTTCGCCCGGCGGCGGCATCCGGAACCGGGCCCCGCTGAGCCGCTTCTTGGCCCGGTTGATCCGCTGGCTCACGGTTTTCTCCGGAACCAGCAGCGCCCGGCCGATCTCCGCGGTGGTGAGGCCGCCGACCGCGCGCAGCGTCAACGCGAGCTGCGACGGCTTGCCGAGTTCGGGGTGACAGCACAGCATCAGCAGGGTCAGCGTGTCGTCGTCGGCCGGGGCCAGTTCCGGTTGCGGCACCGCCAGCCCCGCGGCCGTGTGCTCGCGCTGGCGGCGGGCGGACTCGCTGCGTTCGATGTCGATGCGCCTGCGCGCGGCCGCGGTGATCAGCCAGCTCTTGGGGTTGTCCGGCAGGCCCTGCTCCGGCCATTTCAGCGCGGCGGACAGCAGCGCTTCCTGCACCGCGTCCTCGCACAGCGTGAAGTCGCCGAACCGGCGGCAGACGGCGGTGAGCACCTGCGGCGCGAGGTCGCGCAGGAGCTGCTCGACGGCGGTCAGAGGTTCAGCTCTTTCACGTTGCGGAGCGGCCGGACCTCGATCTTGCCGTACAAAGCGTCCGGCACCCGCGCGGCGTGCTCCAGCGCCCGTTCCATGCTCTCGCATTCGACCAGGTAGAAGCCGACGAGATGCTCCTTGACCTCGGCGAACGGCCCGTCGCTCGCCACCGCCTTGCCGTCCTGCACGGTGACGCACTTGGCCTCGGCGGGGTCGGCCAGCCCGTCGCTGAGCACGAGCTCGCCGGATTCTTCGAGCTCGCGGTTCAGCGCGAGATGGCTCCGGGCGAACTCGGCCTTCTTCTCGTCCGGCAGCTCCTCCCAGAGCGCCCGGAACCGCGGGTTGCTGTGGATCATGATCAGGTACCGCACGACTGGCCCCTTCGAAAACTTTTTCTCCGCCGGTGTCGCCTTCAGGATCCCGGCTCCGACGTCCCCCGTGCACATGTCAGCTGAAGAAGGAGCATAACCGTGCGCAAGATCGTGGCCGGACTGTCGGTTTCGCTCGACGGGGTGACCGGATCGCCGCCGGACTGGATGATGCTGAACCACGAGCCGGACGAGCTGATCCGCGCCAGCATCGCCGATGGCCGCGTTCCTGAACAACACGCCGAAGTACGTCGTGTCGAGCACGCTCACCGAGGCGGACTGGAGCGGTTCGACGCTGCTCGGCCCTGATCTGGCGGCCGAGCTGAACTCCTTGAAAAGCAAGCCGGGCAAGAACATCCACCTTCCCGGCAGCCCGCGGCTGGTGCGGTCGCTGCTGCTGGCGGGCCTGCTCGACGAGCTGAACCTGCTGATCCGCAATGGCGTCCTCTCCGTGACCTACCGTCCGAAGCAACGCTGACCAAATATCCAGGAGGCAAAAATGTTCGACACCAGCAAGGCATTCAGCGGTTTCTCCGTGGACGACATCCCGGCCGCGCGGAAGTTCTACGCCGAGACGCTCGGCATCGAGGTCGCCGAAAACTGGGGGATGCTGCGCCTGCGTCTCGCCGAAGGACGCGAAGTGCTCGTCTATCCCAAGGGCGACAAGCACGTTCCGGCCGAGTACACCATTCTCAACTTCCCGGTGGACGACATCGACCAAGCGGTCGCGGACCTCGGCGCGGCGGGGGTTTCCTTCGAACCGTTCGACGGCGTCGACGAAAAAGGCATCTTCCGGCTAGGCGGTCCGCTGATCGCGTGGTTCCGGGATCCAGCGGGGAATATTCTTTCGGTCCTGCAGGAAAATTGAGGCGAGGACCGCAAAACTGAAGATGCCGGAGCGCGGCGCCGGGTGAGAAGTTGGAGGCATGACGACAGTTTCGGGGCCAGCTCGCACGAGTTGGCAGGGGGTGCTCGCCCTGGCGGCGGCAGTGGTCGTGGCCGCTTCGGCGGTGGGCTTCTTCCGGGGGTTCGAGATGTCCGGAATGGACTCTACGGGTTCTGCTCCGGACCGGCGGCTGCACGGCATGCCGCTGGCGGACATGCCGGAAATGTTCGTCGCCGGAGCGGCACTGCTCCTCGCACTGGGAGCCGCGCTGGCCCTGGGCCAGCCGCGGCACAGTGTTCCCCTGTCCACGCCTACGGTCCGGGGAAGGCGAACGATCGCGGTGGTCGCCACCGCCGCGCTGACGATCGACATCAGCAAGACGTCGACGCTCGGCTTCGTCATTCCCGGCCTGCGCTCGGAATACGGCATCGACGCCTCGACCGCGTCACTGCTCGCGGTGAGCGGCCTGTCCGGCACCGCACTGGGCGCGTTGCTGTGCAGCCGATGGGCCGAGCGCGTCGGCCGCCGGGCCTGCTATCTGCTCGCGACGCTCGGCTTCACCGCGACCAGCATGTGCGGCACCATGCCGGACTTCCGCGGCAACGTCGTGATGTGCTTCCTGATGGGCATCGCCGTCGGCGGGCTGGCCCCGATGCTGATCACCGTCCTCAGCGACCTCTTCCCCGGCCGCAGCCGAGGCGCGACCGTAACCGGCCTGTCGATCATCGCGACCGCGATCGGCTATCTGGTCGCGTCCGGTTCAGCGCTGTGGCTGGAACCAGTGTTCGGCTGGCGAGTGCTGTGGCTGATCGGCGCTCCGACCGGCCTCCTGCTAGCCGCGGCGGCGGTGGTGATCCCGGATCAGCGAGGCACCCCGCCACCTGTCGCGGCCGGACCCCCGGATCAACCACACACCCCCGCCCCAGCGCAGGACGACTGGCTGGCCCGCAACACCCTCACGACCCGCCTCCAATGGGTGTTCGCCTTCTCGATCGGTGTCACCACATTCGGCCTCACCACCTGGGTCCCGACCCTGTCCCGCGTCGGCGGGCTCTCGCTGACCACGGCGAACGCCCTCCTGACCGGATCCGCCGTGGCGATGGTGCTGTGCGCGGGACTGCTCGCACTCGGCTACCGACGCTTCGGCCCCACCGGCGTCACGGTGCGGCTAGCCGTCTGCACCGCGGTGTTGCTGCTGGCGCTCGCGGTATCCGGATGGGCAGTCGCCGCGCCGTGGCTGTCCGCGACGGTGCTGACGGTCGCTCTGCTGGGCGTCAACACGATGGCCGCAGTCTTCCTCCCGGTCGCGGCCGACGTGGTCGACGACGGTCGGCGCGGGCGGGTCGCCGGGTCGGTGTCGTTCTTCAACCGGCTTGGCGGGTTGGCTGGTCCGCTGGTGCTGTCTCTGCTGGTCAGGTCGGTGTCGGACGTGCTGGTCGCGGTCGCGGCCCTCGCCCTGCTGTGCGGTTCGGTCGCCGCCTGCACCAGCCGGCGACAACGGGCGCTGCGGAAAGCCGCGGACGTGACCTGACCGTCCACAATGGTCAGAACCGCCGCGTGAACGGCAGCGGCCGTCGCATCCGGACCAGCAGCAGCAACGGAATCAGCACGTACGGGAGGTTGAACGCGAGGAACTTGCCCGGATTGCCGGTACGGGTCGCCGGGTCGCCGAAGAACTCGACGCCGAACACGACGATCCCGGTGAGGGTGGCGATCATCGTCGCGTAGATCACCGCGAACAGCTGGATCCCGTTGCGGCCCGCGACGAGGCACCAGACGAGCACGACGTAGAACGGGAGGTAGACGAACGCCGAGAGCCCGGTGACGATCCGCATCCAGTCCGGCGGATGCATGAACAGCGGGTCGGCGTCGTGGGCGTACCAGTAGTTGGAGTCGACGAAAAAGTTGCCGGTCGGCCGCGAGAAGTCGACGCCGATCGTCGGCAGCAGGTCGCTGATCAGCGACGTCACCGTGAACACCGAGAAGATCGCCGCGAAGAACAGGTCGATCTTGCGCTCGCGCAGCGGCAGGTTCGGGGCGTCCATCGGCGGATTCTACGGCCTCGCGCCGGCGAATTCGCCAGTACAGTCGCGGTCATGAACGCGTTCCAGGTCTGCCTCTGGGTGTTCGCGGGCGTCTGCGCCGGCTGCTGGCTGCTGTCGGTGCTCACCAGGGAGTACTCCTGGGTGGACCGGATCTGGTCGGTCGTCCCGGTGGCCTACGCCGGGATCTTCGCCGGGCACGCGGGATTCGCCGACGCCCGGCTGAACCTGCTGTTCGCGCTCGTGTTCCTGTGGGGTGCGCGGCTGACGTTCAACTACGCCCGCAAGGGCGGCTACGCGCCCGGCGGCGAGGACTACCGCTGGGCAGTGCTGCGCGGCCGGATGGCGCGGTGGCAGTTCCAGCTGTTCAACCTCTTCTTCATCACGCTCTACCAGAACGTCATCCTGCTGCTCATCACGCTTCCCGCGTGGACCGCGCTGGACCATCGGACGCCGCTGGGCGCGGCCGACATCGTGCTGGCCGTCGCGTTCGTTGCCTGTCTGGTCGGCGAAACGGTCGCGGACCAGCAGCAATGGAACTTCCACCAGTGGAAGAAGCGCGAGACGGCCGCCGGACGCACCCCCGAACCGCGGTTCGCGCAGACCGGGCTCTTCCGGTTTTCCCGCCACCCCAACTTCTTCTTCGAACAAGCGCAGTGGTGGCTGGTGTTCCTGTTCGGCGTATCCGCGGCGGGCGCCGTCACCTGGACGATCGCCGGCGCGGTCCTCCTGACCGCCCTCTTCATCGGTTCGACGATCTTCACCGAGAGCATCACGCTCGGCCGCTACCCCGAGTACGCGAACTACCAGCGGCGAGTTTCGCCGATCGTGCCGTGGTTCCCGCGCCGGGGGAGTGCTGTCGGGTCCACTTCGGACTGAGCGCCGCCGCGCTGTGACCGCCCTCACGTCAATGCCGTGAACCTCCCCGGTGTCCGATGAGTCGGAAGGGATACCGTTCGCCCGGTAGGGTCACGGTTCACACGACTGGGGGTAGTTTCATGATCGGTTTCGAAACCGACCTCGACGACCTGCGCAAGGCGAGCAGGTTCGTCGCGGCCGCCGGGGACGCGGCGGACACCGCGCGCGGCGGCGTGCGCGGGCTGGACCTGCCCGACGCGGTCAGCCCAGCCGCCATCATCGGCTCGATCAACCCGTTCGGCGGCGGCCCGACCACGGCGTTCGGCGGCTCGCTCGGCATGCCCAAAGTCGCGGCGGCGTACGAAAACCACCGCGCGAAGGTCGAGGATGCGCTCGCGAAGCTGGCCTACACGACGCACCAGGCGAGCGAAGCGCTCCAGCGGGTCGCCGAACTGTACGAGGCGTCGGACGCCGAGTCGCAGGCCGCGGTGCGGCGCGCCGGCGGGGAGGTGCGCTGACGTGAGCGAGCAGGAGGACTACTTCGGGCTCAGCGGCGGCAGCGACGGCCGTCCGCGCGCGGAACTGCTCGAAGGCATCAGCGAGGACCTGCACCAGGGCGCCAATGACGCGCTCGACGGGCTGGAATTCCTGCGCTACGCGGAGTTCTTCAAGTTCTCCATGGCGAAGGGGCTCTTCGAGGCGTACCAGGACAAGGTCACCGAGGTCTTCCGCGAGTTCTCCGAGGCCGACCTCAAGGACACCGGCGGCGGCCTGCAGTCGATGATCAACTCGTACGAACCGGTGTGGAAGAACCTCAGCCGCGGGTCGATCACCGAACTGCGCCGGGCGAAGGAACTGCTGGGTTCGTGGCGCGGCAACGCGGCCGAGGACGTCAAGACCTACCTCGACCGGCTGTCGGAGGCGTACGAGGCGCTCGCCGCTGAGATCACGGTGGTGGAGAGCGACATCGTCGCCGCTCGCGACGGCGTGTGGGCCGCACGGGACGACCTCGGTTCGCTCGCGCTCACCTTCCGGGAAACCGCGGAGAAGTACCAGAAAGCCAAGGCCAAGGAGGGCGAAATCTCCTGGTCGAAGGTGGCGGCGGTGGCCTTCACCGGCGCGCTGGTCGGGATGCTGGCCGTGGTCGCCACCCCGGCCGGAGCCGCGGCCGCCGCGGGCGGGCTGTCGATGAGCGCGGTCGGAGCGCAGGCCGCGGTGGCCGGTGCGGGAGCCGGTCTCACCGAGGTGACCGCACAGGCCTCGGCGAAGGTCGAGGGCGACAACGCGGACGACATCTTCGAGAGCTTCCTCGGCGGCGTGGACAAGATCCGCTCGCACATGCAGGAATCGGCGGGCCGGCTCGCGGACAAGATCCACGAGAAGTCGGTCAACCTGCCGCCCGTGCCGAGCCCGCCCGACGTGAGCCCCGGCGATTCGTTCGACCCGTCCAACTTCGAAACCTCGAACACCCCGAAGGGCACCGAGAAGCGGGTCCGGGACCGGAACGTCGACATCGCGCCGGACGGTTCGGTGTCGCAGCCGTTCTCGCCGTCCACAATGGACTGACGTGGCCGGTCCGGAAGAACTGGTCCAGGCTTTGTCCGCGTTGTCGGTCGAGGCGTCCTCGCCCGGCAACGCGGTCACCGCCACCGTCAACACCGACGGTGTCCTCACTGGACTCAAACTCTCTGGCGCCGTGCGGAATCTGCCGCCGGACGAGCTGGCCGCGTTGGTGCTGCACACGTACGCCGAAGCGCAGCGGGAATCGGCGAACCGGACCGCGGCGCTGCTGGCTCCGCTCGGCACCCGCGGGTACGTGATGGACCGCCTGAAGTGGCGGGCCGAATTCACGCCCGAGGCGGCCCCCGCAGCTCCTCGGCGGTCGGCTCCACCCGCCGAAGCGCGGCCGCCTGCTTCACCGGCCGAGCCCAAACCCGTTGCTGCGCCGGAGAAACCTCGGCAAGCGGCAAGTGCATCCGCCGTACCAGGCGAGGGGGACTACCTTCGCAACCGCACCGCCGACCCCGAGCCTCCGACGGAACCGGAACGCCCGGTGAGCGACGAGGACTGGTACGAGGCGGGCGTGCGGTTCGACGAGGCCTGGTAGCCGCTCAGCCGAGCGTTCCCGGTGCGGAACGCTCTCGGTCTCGGGGTCATCGGGGCTGCACGCAGTCCGGTCAACCGAGCGTGCCCTCGTCCCCGAGCAGCTTGCGCAACCCAGGCAACACCGCGGAAAGATCCTTGCCGGTACGGAAAGCAACCACCGTCGTTTCCGTCTCGCCCGTGTTGCCGAACAACGCGACCGTGTCCGCCATCGCCGCGTCGAAGGCCGCTTCCGGGTCCGTCGCCTGTCCGCGCAGCCAGCGCCGCAGGACGTGGTTGTGGGCGGTCACCACCGCCGCCGCCATGAGTTCGGCGCGTAACGCGGTGTCTTCTCCGCCGCCCATCCAGCGGTGGACGAATTCCTGGAACAGCCGCTGATACTGGCGCGTGCCCGCGATTTCCCGCGCGCGCAACGCGGGCACGCTGCGGGTCAGCCGGTACCGCGCCAGTGCCAGGTCGCCCTCCGCGACGTAGTGCCGCAGTACCAGCCGCGCGGCCTCGGTGACCGCGACGATCGCGGTGCGCGGGTCGGATCCGGCGAGCCGGGCCTCGATCGCGCTCAGCAGGACCTCGTGGTCCGGGAAGATGACGTCCTCTTTGGACCGGAAGGCGCGGAAGAACGTGCTGCGCCCGACGCCTGCGCGGTCGGTGATGTCGTCCACCGTCGTCTGGTCGTAGCCGCGCTCCTCGAACAGCGCGAACGCGGCCTCGGTCAGCCGTTGCTTGGCCGGTTTCTCGGGCATCGGGCCACCTTTCGCACGCACGCTGCGGCCAGCCTAATCGGCCGCGGCCGCCGGCGAGCAGGGTGACGTGGGCCACCCCGCTCTCGCCTACTCGCCGGTACTGAGTACCGTCATCATGAAACCAAGTACCGGAAGGGATGGGTGAGGCACGTGGAGCTCGTCGGCGTGGTCGGCTGCGGCCAGATGGGGGCGGGGATCGCCGAGGTGTGCGCCCGGGCCGGGCTGGACGTCGTGGCGGTCGAATCGAGCCGGGCCGCCGCCGACGCGGGCCGGGCGCGGCTGGAGGCGTCGCTGGGCCGGGCCGAGCGCAAGGGGAAGATCGCGTCCGCGGCCGAGGTGCTGGAGCGGATCCGGATCACCGAAAACCTCGACGACCTGGCCGACCGCACGCTCGTCGTCGAGGCGATCGTGGAGAACGAGGCGGTCAAGGCGGAGCTGTTCGGGAAGCTGGACAAGATCGTCGCCGCGCCGGACGCGGTGCTGGCCTCCAACACGTCGTCCATCCCGATCATGAAGCTCGGCACCGCGACCGAACGCCCGGCGCAGGTGCTCGGCATCCACTTCTTCAACCCGGTGCCGGTCCTGCCGCTGGTCGAACTGGTGCCGAGCCTGCTCACCGGCGACGAGACCACCGACCGCGCGCGGAAGTTCGCCGAGGAGACCCTGGGCAAGCACGCGATCCTGTGCCAGGACCGGGCCGGTTTCGTGGTGAACGCGCTGCTGATCCCGTTCATCCTCGCCGCCGTGCGCATGCTGGAGTCGGGCTTCGCGACGAAGGAAGCCATCGACGAGGGCCTCGTGCGCGGCGCCGCGCACCCGCAGGGCCCGCTCGCGCTGGCCGACCTGATCGGCCTGGACACCACGAAGGCGGTCGCGGAATCGCTGTACGAGGAGTTCAAGGAGCCGCTGTACGCGCCGCCGCCGCTGCTGGCCCGGATGGTCGACGCGGGCCTGCTCGGCCGCAAGACCGGCCGCGGTTTCTACACCTACTAGGAGATCTCCGATGAGCTTCGACCTGTTCAAAATCAACGAAGACCACGAAGCGATCCGCGAGGCCGTCCGCGCGGTCGCCGAAGAGCAAATCGCCCCGCACGCCGCGGAGGCCGACGAGCGCGAAGAATTCCCCAAAGCGTCCTACGACGCACTGGTCGCGTCGGACTTCCACGCCCCGCACGTGACGGAACAATACGGCGGCGCCGGGGCCGACGCGCTGGCCACCTGCATCGTGATCGAAGAAGTGGCGCGCGTGTGCGCTTCGTCGTCGCTCATCCCCGCGGTGAACAAACTCGGCAGCCTGCCGCTGATCCTGGCCGCGAACGAGGACGTCAAGGCGAAGTACCTGCCCCCGCTGGCTTCGGGCGAGGCCGGATTCTCGTATGGACTGTCCGAACGCGACGCGGGCTCGGACACCGCCTCGATGCGGTGCCGCGCCACCCCGTCCGGGGACGACTGGATCCTGAACGGACAGAAGTCGTGGATCACCAACGCGGGATTCTCCGAGTACTACACGGTTCTGGCAGTCACCGACCCGGACGGCCGTCGCGGCGCCAACGTGACTGCCTTCGTGGTCGAGAAGTCCGACCCGGGCTTTTCCTTCGGCGCCAAGGAAAAGAAGCTGGGCATCAAGGGCTCGCCGACGCGTGAACTGCTCTTCGACCAGGTCCGCATCCCGGGCGACCGCATCGTCGGCGAGCCGGGCCAGGGCCTGAAGATCGCGCTGAAGACGCTGGACCACACCCGGGTGACGATCGCCGCCCAGGCGGTCGGCATCGCGCAGGGCGCACTGGACCACGCGCTGGCGTATGTCAAGGAGCGCAAGCAGTTCGGCAAGCACATCGCGGACTTCCAGGGCATCCAGTTCATGCTGGCGGACATGGCGATGGCCGTGGAGACGGCGCGCCAGATGGTGTACACCGCTGCCGCCAAGTCCGAGCGCGGGGACGACGACCTGTCCTTCTTCGGCGCGGCGGCGAAGTGCCACGCGTCGGACGTGGCGATGAGCGTGACGACGGACGCGGTCCAGCTGCTGGGCGGGTACGGCTACACGCGCGACTTCCCGCTGGAGCGCATGATGCGGGACGCGAAGATCACCCAGATTTACGAGGGCACGAACCAGATCCAGCGTCTGGTGATGGCTCGGCAGTTGCTGAAGGGCTGAAAATCCCCAGCTCGCGGCCACTTTCTTCGGCTCGCATGCCTACTCCGTTGTCGGGTTGGCGTTGATCGTTGCTCCGCCTGTTCCGTCTATGTTCCGTCAGCCGACGGCGCGAGGACGGAACAGGCGGAGCTCGATTGCCTGCCGCGCGCGGTCGTGCGAGTCGGGCAGGAGGTGGCCCTAGACCCGGAGTGTGAACACCGGCTCGGCGTGGCCAAGGTACTCCGCCAGCTCGCGGATCGACACGCGCGCGGCGAGCCTGACCGAGGCGTAGCAGTGGCGGAGTTGGTGCGTGCCCTCCTTGCGGGTGGTCACGTACCGGCTCCGTCCGCGAGTCGCCGCTGAGCCGGGCACCCGAACGCGGCAGCCATCAAACCAGCCCTGTGGCCTGGACGTAGCCGCCCGTGAAGTTTCCTGCCACACCCGCTGAACGGGCTAGGCGTCGGACAGTTCTTCCCGGCCGCGCTCGGTCAGCCGGTAGTAGCACTGCGCCCGAGCCGGGTCGGTTTCGGGCCACTCGGTGGTGATCCAGCCGAGCCGCTTCATCTCGTCCAATAACGGAAGCATCCGGGAACTGCGCAGCCCCGTGTCCCGCCGGAGAGCCACAGCGGTGAAGCGGGCGTCGGTGCCTCCGATCAGAAACGTCGTCGCCAGCCTGTCCATCTCCCGGGCCGCCCGCATGGCCTCGATTCTACTCGTCGTCCGGCGGTGGAGGGTTGGAAAGCCACCTGAAGCGGGTCGACCGGTAGCCGCCGCCGGGCAGGGTCGGACCGGTCGGCTGCTGTGGCGGGCGGCTCGGCGGAGACCCGTAGACCAGGTTGCCTTCCCGCCCGGCCGCTAGGCAACTGCGCATCTCGCGGCGGTCAGGCATGGCTAATGCTTCCGTTTCGGGTGGGGGCGGTCGGGCTGTATCGGCCGGGGTTGCGGAGTGGAGTTCTTCTCTGTGGGCTTGGTCGTCCGGTGGTCCTTGCCGGATACCGGGGTGGTGGGGCTCTTGCCTGCTCGGTCGCGTCCCATCTGCTGTCCTCATTCCGTCGTGGAAACGTGGGCAGCCCGACAGCCCGGTCGGCGCGCCTCGTCGGAGAAAGCGCGCCGCCGGGCGGCGTTGGTCTCGGTTACTGGCGGGGTCGGGGAGCCAGCAGGGGTGAGAACTCGATGGCGTTCTGGCCGCCGTGCGGCCGGATCCGCACCTTGTTCTTGATCAGCAGCCGGTGGATGGTGCCGTACGACGGGTTGTTTTCGTCCGCCAGTGCTTGCATCGACGCCCCCTTCTCGTACTTGCGGATGATCTCCGCGACAGGCAGGTCGGCACGCCTGACGCCCTGCCGGATCGGCGGAAGCACCGCACCCTGCTGGCGCAACAGCCGCCCAGTCCAGCTCAGCGACAGGCCGTGTGCTTGCGCGATTCCGCTTGATCCGTTGCGCGCGCCTCGTCGGGCGTTTCCATCCGGTGTCCTGTCCTCGCCGTCTGTGGGAGCTATTTGCCGCAGGTCCAGAAGGGTTCGCCGCATTCGCCGCACCGGTGGTCAGTCGCTTTCGCGGTCGCCCGGCAGGCCTTGCAGGCGAGCCGTATGCGTGTCCGCGGCCGGACCGGGGCAGAGCGCGCAAAGCCTGGTTCTCCACGCAGCCAGGCGGCGAACAGCAAGAGAGGGTTGACGCCGTTCTCGTCGTCGGAGTAGTAGCGACGCCGGTAGGCGCGGCCGTGATTGTGAGGATTAGCCGCGGTCATGGCACAGGCCTCGGCTGTCGGGGTCGCGGCTGCAGGCCGGGGTGACCCTTCGGAACCGTCCAGCCGAGTGAGCGGCGGTACACCACATCGCAGTACGGGCATTGGGTCGGCGCACCGTGCATCCGACGCTTATCGAGAGTCTCGAACTCCGCAACCGCGGTTTCTCCGCACAGCATTGTGAGGCCCTGGCCCGGCGCCGGGATGCCAGAGAGACGGGTGCGGTGCCACACATTGTCGATCACAGGAAGGATTGCTGCCGGGTCGATGTAGATCATTGCTGGCACTCGAGACCACCCCCTCAGCGTTTTGACTGGTCAGCGGGTCTGCAACTTCGATAAGTGACGCTACGATCGCCGGAGAGCAAACAGAACGGACCGCGAGTACGGGTACGGTTCGGCTGGAACAGCCAAGACGGGGGCGTCCGTGGGCGGAGTGTCGGCAACACTGACCGGGAGCCAGGGTTCCCGGTCAATGGGTGTCGTCTCGGGGTACGTGCTCAAGTTGGCGCGCGAGTCCGCGGGGCTTACGCAAGAGCGCCTAGCGGAACGGCTAGCGGTCGACGGAAGCACCGTTCAGGGGTGGGAGTCGGGGCGCAGGCCCCTCTCGGCGATGAACGCGGGGGACTTCGCCCGTCTCTGTGCCCGGTTGCCCCGCTTGGGCGCGCCTGCCTCGACTGGGCGGCACCTGCGCACGGCCGTCGAAGCCGATCTCGTTCTCTCGACCGGTTCCACCGCCGGAGACGCGTGGGTAGACCCCGAGTTGCATCCGCTGGCTGCGAGTGTGCACCGCAAGACGCTCACGAACATGATCACGTGGCCGTTCACTGGGCACCTGCCGTCCGAACTCGGGGTGTTCGGGCCGAAGGCGCCTCGCCGTGGTCCCGTCGCGCCCGGCCCCACGATGAGCGCCGACGCACGAACCCGGTTCTTCGACCACCTGCTGACCGTCGCTGAGCGCGGGGTGCTCCCGGGCGAGGCGCTGCTGCGCCGGCAAGCTGTGTACCTGCTTGGGTTCGACCGGCGCGGCGAGGTCGTGCAGTGGCTGCGAGGGGAATGGGCAAACGCCGGCCGCCGAGCGATCGCCGACGGCGACGTGACCAGGCTCCTCGAGGCCCGCTCGGCATCCGTCGCGCTCGCGTCAATCGGCGACGGCGCACACCTGCACGACTTCGTCGCGCGCACCGCAGACACTGACGCCGAGATCGCGAATCTCAACTACTGGGCGCATTGGATCGGCGAGTTGCAAGACGACCAGGCCGACGATCACTTCATGGCTGAGGCCGACACCCGAACATGGTCGGGAATCCGGCTGTTTCACCATCTGGTCGGTCGGCTCGACCCGGCTTCGCCGCACCTCCCGCTCAACCTGCACACGATGCACTCGCTCGTGGCCAGTCGTCCTGCCCTGCTGACCGAACGGTCCGGCGAACGGGACGCACTGGCCGAGGCACTGGACGTGCTCTCGTCGGACGACGTGCTGTCACGTCAGGGACGTGACCAGGTCGCCGGACTTCACTACGCTCTGCGTCTCGCCGACCGATAGGGAGATCACTTCATGCCAGACGAAACCGCCGCCGCCCTCGCCGCGTTCGGCTACGAACTCGGGCTGCTCAAGCGCATCCGCCGTGCGGGCTGGTGGCAGGTCGGCGTCCGCGACCCGGAATCGGTCGCGGAGCACAGCTTGCGCGCCGCGCAGATCGCGGCGCTGCTCGCCGCCGAGGAAGGCGCGAACCCGGAGCGGGCCGCGTTCCTCGCGATCTGGCACGACACCCAGGAGACCCGCACCGGCGACATCCCGCACACCGCGGGCAAGTACCTGGCCAAGCCTGAACCGCGAGAGATCACCGCAGACCAGACCGGCGGGCTGCCCGGCGGCACCCGCGACGTAGTGCGGGCCGCGGTCGACGAGTACGAGACCCGGGAGACACTCGAAGCAAAATGCGCGAAGGACGCTGACAAGCTCGAAATGCTGTTGCAGGCCATCGAATACCGCGAAATCGGGGTCGAGCGGGTTGCCGGGTGGATTGACTCCGGTCGCAAGGGACTCGCGACCGAGGCAGCTCGACGGATCGCCGAGGCCGCGGTGACGCTGTCCCCGTTGGCATGGCGAGGTCGCTGATTACTGAGATGCCGGGAGCGTGAAGCTGTCGGCCCAACTGGTGCCGTTCCACCACTGCAACTGGCCCGGCTGCTGCGGCGGCGGATACCAGCCCGGGGGAGTGCCCAGCGGCGAGTTGCACAGCTGCTGCGCTGCGGTTCGGCCCCTTCACCATCACCGCGATGAGCGTCGGTATTCCGGCCAAGATGGCTAGCGCGGCGAGGATGACTATGCCGAGCACCAAGTACTGCGCAACCGCCGGGCTCATGACCCCTCCAGGGCGCGGCGGGGATCATCGGAGCCAACCCGCTGCGCGCCGGGTCGCTGATGATCTTGCCGTGTTCCGTCTCTGTTCCGTGGGACAGCCAATCGGTGCCGTCGTGAGCCAACGAAGACAAACGCCCGATCTGCAGGTCCAGCGGCAAGATCGAAAATGTCCGCCCTGGTCAGCCTTATGCTCTTCCTCAAGCACGCAGATTTACGAGGGCACGAACCAGATCCAGCGTCTGGTGATGGCTCGGCAGTTGCTGAAGGGCTGAGGTCCTCGCTCCGGTAGTTCAGGCGCGCTCGCGGCTCACGGCCCGGTACTCGTCGCGGAGCCGGAAGAACACGTCCAGCGGGTCCTCGCCGTCGGCGTGCTCTTCGACGGCGGCCGCCCATCCCAAGGCCATCGGCCAGCCGAAACGAGCCTCGAGCCATTGGGCGAACGGGCCGACGGGCCGCCACTCGAACTCCTCGTCGATTCCGTGCACGTCCAGGGCGACGCCGTAGCCGAGGAGGAGGATCTGCAAGTCCCGCAGAGAACGTTGCCGCAGCCGCATCTTCGGGCGAAGCCGGATCTGGTCGAGGATCTCGTGCACGTCCTGGCACTGATCGACGGGTTTCGGCCGTTTCCCCGACGCAGCTGTCACCCCGCAAACCCTACCGAGTCAACGCGGCCAGGGCGCTCCGCGCGTCGCCCAGCGGTCAAGCCCCGGCTTTGTGCTGCCGATCATGCCTCCGCTGCGCCTTCACCACGTCCACCGTCCGCACGAGGACCCAATCCAGCAGCCCCCGCAGCGGCGTCGTCAGTTCCTGTCCGAGGTCGGTCAGCGAGTACGTCACCTTGGGCGGCGTAGCGGGCTCCACCTCGCGATGGATCAAGCCGTCGCGCGTGAGGGTGCGCAGGTTCTGCGACAGCATCTTTTCGCTGATTCCGCCGATCGCGTCGCGCAGTTCGTAGAAGCGCGCCGGGCGTTCGCGCAACGAGAGCAGGATCAGCGTGCCCCACCGGCTGCACACGTGGTCGAGCACTGTCCGGCCGGGGCAGTCGCTGTTGAACGCGTCACCCGGGTCCGGGGCGGCTCGGCGTCCTGCCTCGATGCTTACTCCCATGTCAGAAGCTTACCTCAAGGTGTGTTCTTACCAAAAGTTAGCCCAGAACCTAGGGTGAGCTTCACTGTGACACAAGGAGGTACTCCCCGTGACCGTTTTGGTGATCGGCGCTACCGGCAACGTCGGCCGTCAGGTGACAACCCAGCTGGCCGAGCGCGGCCTTCCGGTACGCGCGTTGGCTCGGCGGCCCGAGAAGGCCAATCTGCCCGACGGCGTCGAAGTCGTTCCCGGTGATTTGTCTGATGTGGACAGTCTCCGTGCCGCGTTGCGTGGGGCGAAGTCTGCCTTTTTGATGTGGCCGCTGATCTCCGGCGATCCGGCCGAGGCGATCGCGGACACCATCGCGGCCAGCGCCGGTCGGTTGGTCCTGCTGTCTTCGGCCGCTGCCCGCAGTGATTCGGACGACGCGATCAGCCAGGTCCATCGTGCGGTGGAGAAGGCGATCGAGCGCACGAGTCTGGAGTGGACGTTCCTTCAACCGCACGGCTTCGCGAGCAACACGCTTGGCTGGGCGCCGCAAATTCGCGAGAACGGTGTCGTTCGCGGAGCTTACGGTTCGGTGTACTCGACGCTGATCCACGAAGCCGACATGGCGGCGGTCGCGGTGGCCGCGCTGACTTCCGACGGGCACGTCGGCGCCAAGTACGACCTCACCGGCCCCGCTGCGCTCACGCAGGTCGAGCAGGTCCGCGTGATCGGAGAGGTGATCGGCCGCGAGACCCGGTGGGAGGAGGTGCCGCGGGAGGTGATGCGAGAAACGCTCCTCGAGCGGATGCCGGCGAAGTACGCGGACGCCATGCTCGACGCGTACGCCCTTTTGGCGGGCCGCGAACCCGACCGGCCGACGACGACGGTGGAAGACGTCACCGGGGTTCCGGCACGGAGTTTCGCCCAGTGGGTGGCCGATCACGCGGCCGATTTCGCTCCTGCGGGGCGCTGAAGGCACAGGTCGCGGACCTGCTGGGGGCGCGCGCGAGAGGACGGCGGCAATCGGGGTGGAACCCGATCCGCCGTCCGGACGGTGCGCGGCAGCTCTGGCGAAGGCTCAGCGGTCGTAATACGTAGTCGGCCCCTCCGGCCACTGCCGCGTGGGCGGGGGCGGAGGCGGCTGCTGCTCCGCCCGGCTGCTCCGCTTCCGCCGATGCAGCGTCCGGGCGCTCGCCGCCATGCTGCTCACCAGGGAAGCGATCACCAAACCGATCACCAGGTTGATCGCCGCCGTGGCGATTTTCGCTTCCAGGCCCACCGTCAGGGTCAGCGGCACGACCACCGCGATGGCCGTGACGAGCACCATGATCCAGCCGAAAAACTGGCCCGGCGCGGGGGTCGCCACGCTCAGCAGGTGCATCAGGCCGGTCGCCAGCAACGCCACCGCGGCGGCGGAGACGGCGTACGTCGGGGTGCTCGCTTTGCCCCACAGGCCGTCGCCCTTCGGGGCGAGCACGGGCACGTCGAAGATGCCTCGCGCGATCAGCAGGCCCACCACCGCCACGAGAGCGGCGACCACGGCGGTGGCCAGTCCGCCTGCCCACAACCTGGCGGCGTCGATGCCTGGCCGGGTGTCCTCCCCGTAATTGCCGGGGTATTGCTGGCCCATCGAACGGTCCTTCCGTCGCGAAAGCGGTCGCTGCCGATTGTCCCG
The DNA here is from genome assembly GCF_000158875.1 of Streptomyces sp. AA4. Taxonomy (NCBI): domain Bacteria; kingdom Bacillati; phylum Actinomycetota; class Actinomycetes; order Kitasatosporales; family Streptomycetaceae; genus Streptomyces; species Streptomyces sp. AA4. Next base: position 2,894,800 of record NZ_GG657746.1, read on the forward strand.
CTAGTTCGGCTGCTCCGCTGGGTCGGCGGATTTCGCGAGCGAACGCAGCCGGAAAGACAGGACCACGAGGGTTACCCCGTAAATCACCGCGTAAATCCCGATCAGCAGCGCGACGCCGAACGCGCCGGCGATCGGGTGGAAGAGCACCAGCACCCCGGCGATCACCGAAAGCGCGCCCGCGACGATCAAAAACGCCTCGCCGGTGATCTGCTTGCGCAGCCGGATCGCGGCGACGATTTCCATGATCCCGGTGACCACCGCCCACGCCCCGACGAGCGTCGCCAGCACCAGCACGGTCACCCCGGGCCACACCAGCGTCATGATCCCGGCGAGCAGGCCCAGCACGCCGAGCAGCGCGTACGCGATCCGGTGCGCGCCGTCGCCCGGCCGGAACGCCTGCATCAGCGCGCCGACCGCGTCGACCAGCACGTAGATGCCGAACAGGAAGGCCAGTGCCAGCACGGTGATCCCCGGCCACACCAGCGCCAGCACGCCGAACAGCACGCCCAGGATCCCGCGCGTGAGGACGAGCGGCCACGCGCGGCGCGGATCGAGCACCGCGAAGCCGAGGACGGGCGGAATGGACGTGGACATCGGATGCCTCCCTGGGTGTCGTGCTGACCTGGCGAAACGGTAACCGGACCAGGGCAGCGCCGCCGGGACCTCACCCGAACAGGTGTCACCGCGCGACCGTCAGCCCGGCGAGCCGCCACGTCCCGGGGTCGGGTACCCGCTTCGCCTCGAGGACACGCAATCCGGGGAACCGCTCCAGCAGCGCGGTCAGCGCCACCTCCGCCTGCACCCTCGCGAACGACGCGCCGAGGCAGAAATGCGGACCGTGCGCGAAACCGAGGTGGGCGCCGGCCGAACGCCGGACGTCGAACCGGTCCGGCTCGGCGAAGACGCGCGGGTCCCGGTTCGCCGCCGCGATCGACGCGGTCACCGGCTCGCCCTGGCGGATCCGCACGCCGTGCAGGTCCAGGTCTTCGGTCGCCAGCCGGGGGATCGTCAGCAGCTGCGAACCGCACCAGCGCATCAATTCCTCGACCGCGCCCGGCCACAGTTCCGGTTCCGCGCGCAGCGCTTCGAGCTGATCCGGGTGCGTCAGCAGGGTTTCGACGGAATTGGCGATGAAGTTCGCCGGAGTCTGCCCGGCGAGCACGAGCTGCCAGACGAGCGCGACGGCTTCCGTTTCGGTCAGGCCCGCGCTCGTCAGATGCGCCAGCAGCGCGCTGTCCGGATGCGCGACCAGCGCCCGCGAGCTGTCGATGATCCCGGGCACGGCGGTGGCGAACCCCTCGCCGGACACCTGGACGACCGCCGCGCCGTACTCGTGCCAGCGCGGCCGTTCGGCTTCCGGCACGCCGACGAGTGCGCAGATGACCTCCATCGGCAGCGGCCGGGCGAACTCGGCCAGCAGGTCGACCGGGCCTTCCTCGGGCAGTGCGTCCAGGTACCGGGCAACGATTTTCTCGATCTCCGGACGGAAGTCCAGTGCGCGGCGGGCGGCGAACGCGGGCGTGGCGAGACGGCGCAGCCGGGTGTGCTCGGCCCCTTCCATCTCCTGCATGGTCCGCAAATACGGCCGGCAGTGCTCCGGCACGTCCGGACGCTGGTAGCTGGCCTCGCTCAAGGCGAACCGCTGGTCGGTGAGCATCGCGCGGGCCTCCGCGTGCCGCGTCAGCACCCGCATCGGCGGGAAGCCGGGACCGGTCAGCTTGGCCAGCGGGCCCTGTTCGCGGGCGGCTCCGTAGGCGGCGAACGGGTCGCTCGTGACGGCCGGATCGGTCAGGTCGAGTTCGGGAACGGGGGACAAGGCGGACCTCCAAATGGTCACTTCAGATGATCTCATCATATGAATGGTGGCGGTATCTTGGCAAGGAAGCGGACCGGGAGGACTCACGATGGCGCGGCTGACCAGGGCGCAGACTCAGGAGCGCAACCGGGCGAAGGTGCTGGCCGCCGCTCGCGAGGAGTTCACCGAACGCGGGTTCCGCGACGCCAAGATCGACGTGATCGCCGAGCGCGCCGAGCTGACCCGCGGCGCGGTCTACTCCAACTTCCCCGGCAAACGCGCCCTCTACTTCGCCGTGCTCGCCGCCGAAGCGGAGCGGTTCGCCGCCCAGCCGCCCGAACCGGACCCAGGTCTCACGCCCGCCGAAGCGCTCGGCGCGTTCGCCCGCGCGTGGGTGGCGAGGCTGCCGCTGGCCACCGACCCGGACGCGCGCCTCGGCGTCGACCTGCTGCCGGAAATCCTCGCCGACGAACTCACCCACCGGCCGTACGCGCAGTTGCTGCGCTTCGACGCGATCGTGCTCGGCCTTGTGCTGGAACGGCTTTCGCCCTCGTCCGGACGGCTGGTGCGCGTGGCGGAAGCGGCGCTGACCATGCTGCACGGGGCGAGCCAGCTGGCTGCCGCGGCACCCGGTTTCGGCGAGCCGTTCAACGTCGTGCGCGCGTGCGAAGCGTTGCCCGCGCTGGGATTGAGCGACACCTGGCCGGAGCCGCCGATCGTGCCGCAAGCCAAAGCGGCCGGGGAAACCTGGTCTCCGCCAGAGGTTTTCGACGCCCTGCGCGAGCGTCCAGCGCGCATCGACGGCGACGGGGTGGTCGCGGTGCTCGGGCTGCACCGGCTGTCCGCCGCGGAGGAAGCCTTGCGCGCGGCCAAGGACGTCACGCTGGTCGTGGTCACGGGGCAGCCGGGGGAGCTGGTGCCGTTGACGAATCTGGTGCTGGCGGACCTGCGCGGCCTGCTGAAGCGTTCGTGCCCGCACTCGGCCTGGCCGGACGTGCGCGTGATCGTGGACGAGACCGGTGCGGTAGCCGCGGCGGCCGGGGTCTCGGCGGTCAGCGACGCGACCGAGACCGCGCTCCGGGTCCACAGTGGACACATCCTGCTGCGCGCTGAGGGCTTCGGCGCCTGCCACGCCGCCGCGACGAGCACCGTGCCCGCCGGATCCGGGGAACCGCGCTGAAACGGTGCGGAATCAACTGCGGGACCAGTCGCCGTGCGCGCTTCCGGGAACGCCTTCCCGGCCCACGTGACGTTCGTGAGGGGAACCCTGAGTGAACTGCGCCCCGGAAGTTGGACTGGGAATCCAGTTCCAGCTGTCCGGGGAGTGGTTCGTTGCATCCACGCAGTTCGTTGTCTGAGTGGCAGCGGGCGTCCGCTGTTGCGTTGTTCGAGGACGGGTATGGCGCGAAGGCCGTGGCGTCCCGGTTGGGGGTGTCGGCGGGTGCCGTGCGACGCTTGCGTGATCGTTGGAGGCTGCGGAGCGCGGGAGCGCTGATGGACAAGCCAGGCAGGCGGTCGTTCGCGTTCGAGTTCAAGCTGGAGGTCGTGCGCCGGTATGTCGGCGGCGAGGCGACCGCGGCCGAGCTGGCGCGCGAGCACGGGCTGTCCTCGCCCAAACTCGTGGAGAACTGGGCGCGGGCGTATCGGCGCGAGGGAGAGGACGCGTTGCGGCCCAAGCCGAAAGGCCGTCCGCCCGGTGTCGCGGACTCGCCGGGTCCCGGCGAGCTGGAGCGGTTGCGGGCGGAGAACCTGCGGCTGTCGGCGGAGAACGCCTACCTAAAAAAATTGCGGGCCTTGAGGGAGCAGGGGCGAGGGTGAAAACCCAGGCCGTCGCCGCCCTCAAGGCCGACTATCCGCTGCCGGTGCTGCTGGCGGTCGCGGGCCTGGCCCGGTCGACGTTCTTCTACCACCAGGCCCGGCCCGACCGGCCCGACCCGCACGCCGGGCTCAAGGCCGCGATCGCCGAGGCGTTCGAGGCCGCCCGCGGCCGCTACGGGCACCGGCGGATCCACACGGTCCTGGCCCGCGCCGGCTGGCGGGTGGCGAAGAAAACCGTGCTCGCGCTGATGAACGCCCTCGGCCTGGTCTGCCAGGTCCGGCGGCCGCGCCGGCGCCGGTCCTGGCCCGGCCGGCCCGGCACGGCCGCCGAGAACCTGCTCAACCGCGAGTTCGGCGCCGAGGCCCCGGACACCAAATGGGTCACCGACGTGACCGAGTTCCGCATCGGCGACCGCAAGGTCTACCTCTCGCCCGTGATCGACCTGTTCGACCGGTCCGTGATCGCCTACGCCTGCGGGCCGTCCCCGACGCTGGAGCTGACGAACTCCTCGCTGCGCGCCGCGATCGCGACCCTGCCCGCCGGAGCCCGCCCGCTGGTGCACTCCGACCAGGGCTTCCAGTACCGGCACGCCTCCTGGCGCTCCCTGCTCGCCGACGCCGGCCTGACCCAGTCGATGTCCCGGCGAGCCACCTGCCTGGACAACGCCGTCGCCGAGAACTTCTTCGGCCACCTCAAAGAAGAACTCTTCCACCACACCAAGTTCGACACCGTCGACACGTTCATCACGGCACTGCACGACTACATCGACTGGTACAACACCACCCGCATCTCCACCACGCTCCAAGGCCTGAGCCCGGCCGAATACCGGGCCCAGACCCTCGCCGCCTAACCTCTACATAACCAGTCCAACTTCCGGGGCCCAGTTCAGAGGGACTCAGAGTCCCTCAGGGTTCCCCTCACGGAACGCGAGATCAGCCGATGCGGTAGCTGTACGGCAGAGTCGCCAGCACCTCACCGGTTCCGACCTGCGGCAGACCGGTCACGCCGGTCGGCAGCGAAGGCACGGTCACGATGTTCAAGTGCCCGGCCACCTTGTCGCCGCGGTTGCCCGACGGCGTGATCGTCACCAGGATGGTCGCGGTCTCGCCCGGCTTCACCAGCTGCGGCGTGCCGCCGGTGCCGTTCGGGTCCACCGACTGGCCGTACGGGTCGCCGGTCGACGACGTCACCGAACCGTCGAAGCCCGCCGTCTGGATCGACGCCGTGTAGCTCGAATGCCCGGCGGGCGCGCCTTCCGGACCGAACGGGCCGATCTCCTGCACGTCGGCGAACCAGACGCCCTTGGTGACGTAGCCGGTCTTCTCGCCGATCGTCGCGACCGACACCGTGCTGCCGTTCTGCGCGGACTTCAGGTCGCCGAGCACGTCGATGCCCGCCGCCGAACCCTGGATTTCCGCCTGCGCGGGCACGGTCGAGGACGTCGCGACGGTGAACTTGCTCGTCTCCGGCGGAATCGAGTACACCGGCGCGTCCGCGTTCAGCTCCGGCAGGTTGACCTCGGTCGACCCCTGGATCGGCTGCGGCTGCAGCGTTTGCCGGGCGTTCGTGCGCGCGTCGATGCCGATAGCGATCGGTTCGATGCCGGTGTTGCGCACCGTCACCGGCACGGTCACCGCCTTGCCCGCCGCGAGCGACGCGGACTGCGGCAGCGCGGGGGCGCTGGCCGAGGCCTGGTCGAAGCCGACGGTGCCGGTGAACGGCTGGTCGATCTGCTTGCCCGTCACCGGGTTCTGCACGACGAGCACCAGGTGCCAGCGGCCCGGCAGCGGGTTCGCGTCGACGAGCTGCAACCCGGTGCCCTGCCCCAGCGTGGTGGCCGAGGCGAGGAAGGCGTTGCTGTTCACGTCGGCGAGTTCGCCGTTCGGGTCGACCAGGACGCCGTCGAGCAGCGTGCCCGGATCCTGCAGCTTCACCGCGACGTCGAGGTCCCGCTTGCCGCGCGGGACGTCGAACTCGTAGGAGAAGGTCTGCGCGGGCGACACGGCACGGGCGTTGCCGCCGGTGATCGTGCCGCTGAACGTGCCCGGGCCGTTCTTCGTCGGGATCAGCGCGCGCAGCACGGCCGATACGGTGGTCTGGTGGCCGTCGGAGCTGCCGAAGACGATCGAGTAGTCCGCGTCGCCGCCGCTGCTCGGGGTCTGCAGGGAGACGTGCACCGGCTTCGTCTGACCCGGGTTGAGCTGCAGGATCTGCGGCGAGACCTGGCCGTACGGGACGGCCCGCTGCGCGGTCGTCGCCAGCTGGATGTCACCGGTGTACCCGGCCGGTCCGGACGCCGAGTACAGCACCGCGGTCCACGTGCCCGCCGCCGGACGCGTGACGTCCACGTTGGCGTAGTTCGCGGTCGCGGCCCCGCCCTGCGGACGGCTGTTGGCGACGAAGGTGCCGTCCGGCGCGAGCAGCGTCAGCCGCACCACCGGGGTGACCGACTGGCCGTTGACCGTCTTCGGGCTGCCCTGCCAGGCCATCCGCGCCAGCAGCCGCTGCGCGCCGTTCGGCACGGAGAACGTGACCTTCTTGTACGCCCAGTTGGTGCCGTTGAAGTACGGGAACGTCGGCAGCTTGGTCGAGTCGAACGAGGTGGTCTGCGCCTGCGTGCCGATCGGCGCGAACGTCCGCGTGCCGGTGCTGACCGTCAGCGGCTTGGTGCCCGAGTTGGTGACGTTCACCGAGGCCTGCTGCGTGCTGCCCGGCGCGCCTTCCAGCGTCAGCTGGTCGGCCGACAGCGTGATGTTCGACGAAACGCCGGCCGGCGCCCCGGTCGAACCCGGAGCGGTGAGCGCCGCCTCGACCGCCGCGCGCGCGTCGAGAAGGCCCGCGCCCTGCTCGTCGGCCGGGAGGTTGAGGTCGCGCGCGGTGCTGGTGATGATCTGCTTCACCTGCGCGGGCGACGGCGACGCACCGTGGTGCGAATTGCGGTAACTCTGGATCACCAGCGCGGCGACGCCCGCGGTCAGCGGGGCGGATTCACTGGTGCCGCCGAAGGACTCGAGGTCGGTCGGCTGCGGCACGGTGTTGAAGTTGTGGCATTCCGCGTACGCCGGCGAGCAGTCGGCCCAGTTGCCCTCGCCGGGTGCGACGAGGTCGATGGTGCGGCCGTTCTGCGTGATGCCGGACGAGGACAGCGCGGAGATGTTGTCGCTCACCCATTTCCCGTTGGAGAAGCCGAAAGCCGCGTAGCCGGTCTGCGCGTACAGCCGGTTGTCGGTCGTCGCGCCGGTCGAGATCACCAGCGGGTCGGTGGCCGGGCTGCCGATCGTGGACGTGGTGCCCGCGTCGCCGCTGGACGCGGTGACCGTGACGCCCGCGGCCACGGCCTGGTCGTTGAAGACCTGGAACAGGTTGCGGGAGCTGGAATCCGGGTACTGGTTGAGGCCGAGCGATTCGTTGATCACGTCGACGTGGTCGACGGTCACCGCGTAGTCGATCGCCTGCAGCACCGCGGAGTTCGTGGCGGTCTTGCCGAACACGTTCAGTCCGACCAGGCTCGCGCCCGGCGCGACGCCCTTGACGACGATGTTGCAGCCCGCCGGGAGCGGGTGCTTCTCGTTGACGAACTTCGACAGGTCGTGCACCACGACGCCCTGCGCGGCGATCGAGGAGGCGTCGCCGAAGGCCTCGGCGCCGGCGTCGGTCGTGTTCGGGCCGTCGCCGGAGAAGTCCTGGTAGTCCGAGAACACATGGCTGCCGTCGGGACGGATGAAGTCCGCGTAGTTCGGGTCCATGTTGTCGGCGAGGAACGCGACCTTGACGCCGGCGCCGTTGGCCAGGTCGGACGCGCTCTTGCCGCCGGTGGTGCTGTACGCGCGGATCGAGGTCAGCGCTTCGGGCTCCAGCAACGGTTTCGCCGGGTCGCTCGGGCAGGTCGCGTTCGGAACGGACTGCGCGGCCGGTCCGCCTGCCTTGGGCGCGGCGGCCGGTGCGCTCGGTTTGGCGTCCGGCAGCGTCACCTTGCTGTCCGGCAGCACCTGCGCGACCGCCGGGTCGTGCGCGAGCTGGGCGGCCTGCGCGGGCGTTACGGTGGCGGAAAACGCGTTGCCCAGCGCGAAGTGCTTGACCTTGGCGGGCGCCGCGCCGGCGAGCTTGGCGAGCACCGAGTCCTGTTCTTGGGTGGCTTTGGCGCGGCGAGTGTCCGACGCCGCCTTGGTGGGCGGCGCGCTGGGCAGCTGGTCCGCGAGGACGACGATCACCGATTGCGGTGCCGTCTCGGCCGCGGCGGCGGGCGCGGCAGCCTGCGCCGGCTGGGTCGCCCCGGCCAGCACCAGGCTGCCGGTCGCAGCCATGACCAGGGCGCGAACGGATCGCGAGGAACGCCCCATGTGCAGTTCCCACTTCCTGCTAGAAGGGTTCGTGAGTTACCGGCCCCGACGAAATCGGGCGCACTCGTGCCGCGCCTGATTTCCCGACAGCAGAACTCTTTCCGACTCCTTCACGATCCACAAGCGACAATAGTGGGAAACAAATCCGGCAAACGGGACCGAATTTCCGCGCGGTCGCGCATTCGGTCCCGTTTGCCGGAATCGGGGTCAGTCCTGGGGCAGGTGCCGGCGCGAGTGTCGGGTCACCACAAGGGTTCCCGCGACGGCGACCAGCGCGACGCAGGCGAGCAGCACCGGGTAGCCCGCTACTCCGTTCAGGGCCGCTAAAAGTGACGGCAAGAGGAATCCGACATAGGCCAGCGCGTAGTACACGCCGGTCAGTTCCGCGATTTCGTCCGGCCGGGCCAGCCGTTGCAATTCCAGCAGTCCGGACACCACGACGATGCCGTAAGCGGCGCCCAGCACGACCGCCGCGCCGAGCGCGATCCACGGCGATTCCCGCGCGGCCGCGAAGACGCTCAAGACGAGCCCGACGCAGAGCACCACCATCCCGGTGAGCACGGCCCGCGCGCTGGTGGCGCGGTCGACCCGCTTGGCGATCGGCTGGATCCCGACGCCCGCGCCGATCGCGCAGACGGTGAGCAAGGTGGAGTAGGCCAGCGCCCACGACCCGGTCTGGTGCTCGACGAGCTGCGGCAGGATCGCGTACGCCACGCCGCACGAGCCGAAGATCCACGGCGCGGCGGGCAGGATCACCCGGCGGAACCGCGGATGCCGCGCGGTGGCGGGCAACGCGGCGCGGACGGTTTCGGCCCGGACCGCGAGCGTTTCCGGACTGCGCGTCACCGCGGCCAGCGAGACCAGCGCGAGTCCGATGTGGACCAGATAGGGGAGGACCATCGGCCAGGGGCCCCATTGCGCGAGCGCTCCGGCGATGCCCGGGCCGATGCCGAGCCCGAGCGTCAGGCACAGCGCGGCGCGCCGGGTGCCGAGGTCGGCCGCGCTGTACGGGTCGGCGTCGGCGAGTTCCTTGATCCAGGTGGAGCCCACGGCCATCGCGACCGCGACGGCGATGCCGGAGAGGAACCGGCCGGCGGCGATCCATCCGACGCCGAGGGGGCCGAGCGCCAGCAGCACGCTCGCCAGCAGCGACAACCCGGTGCCGGCGAACATCACCGGGCGGCGACCGTACCGATTGGACAGTCCGCCGGAGAGCAGCAGTCCCGGCACGAGGCCGACGACGTACGCGCCGAGCAGGGCGTCGACGGTGAACGCGGAGTAGCCCGCGGCGTGGTACATCACGAGCAGCGGGGTGAACTGGTTGCCGCCCCAGCCGCAGGCGAATACCGCGGCGGCGGCCGGGAGCCAGGCCGGACGAGCGGTGGTACCGGGTGTTTCGGGCAGGGGAGCGCGGTCAGCGGTAGTGGTCATCGACGGTGCACCGAATCCAGGTGTGCTCGCAGGGCCGGAGCGAAGGTGCCGGCCTTCGTTTCGGCCTCCGCGATGATGTGCAGAAGCTGTTCGTGCTCGCCGACGACCTGCGGCAGGCGAGCCGGGATCGGCGCGAGCGCGTGGACGTTCATCCGGCGCTGGCGGTCGGCGAGCGTGGTGTAGAAGCTGAGCAGCAGGGTGTTGCCGCCGGCCTCGACGATCGTGCGGTGAAACAGCGCGTCGGCCTCCGCGAACGCGGGCACGTCGCCCGCTTCCGCGTGCTGCCGTTGGACGTCCAGCACCGCGCGCAGCTGTTCGAGCGCCGCCGGGATCAACTCCGGACGGCGGCCCAGCCGTTGTACCGCCGCGCTTTCGACGGCCTCGCGGGCTTCGAGCACGTCCTCGGCCTCGCCCGGCGTGATCGGCACGACGATCGCGCCGCGCTTCGGGATCAGGTTGAGCAGTCCCTCGACCTGCAGCCGCAGGAACGCCTCGCGCACCGGAGTCCGGCTCACCCCGAGGCGCTCGGCGATCTCGCCCTCGCTGAACAGGTGCCCGCCGGGCAGTTCGCCGGTCAGGACCAGTTCCTTGGTCAGCTCGTAGGCGCGGTCGGCCGCGGGTTTCAACGCGTTCACGCTGCGACGCTAACATGCATCCCAGCTTGTATCTAAGGCGTTGTGACCTGCGGCTCAGCCGGTTTTGTCGGTGTCGTGTGCGATGCTCGCCGGGTGCTGCTCCTCGATGCCGCGCCGACCGTGCACGAAGCCGTTGCCGCCATCCGCGCCGCCTTGACCGGCGGTCTCGACCCGGACCAGGACCCGCCGCGGGCCGTCGTGCCCGTGCCCGCCGGCCAGTTCCTCCTCATGCCCGCTTCCTGGGACCGCTACGCCGGGGTCAAGGTCGCTTCCGTCGCTCCCGGCAACCCGGCGCGCGGCTTGCCGCGGATCCAAGGCCACTACCTGCTGATGGACGGCCCGACGCTCACCCCCATGGCCCTCCTGGACGGCGTCGCCCTCACGTCGGTCCGCACGGCAGCCGTCTCCGCCGTGGCGGCTGATTTGCTGGCCGTGCCCGACGCGGAACGACTGGTGGTGTTCGGGACCGGCCCGCAAGCGCAGAGCCACCTCGAAGCCTTCCTCGCGGTGCGGCCAGTGCAGGAGGTCGTGGTGGTCGGCCGGAATCCAGCGCGCACCGAGGCTTTCGTCGCGCGGTACCCGTTCGCCCGGACCGGCACACCGGACGACGTCTCCTCGGCTGACCTGATCGTCTGCTGCACCTCGTCGCGAACCCCCGTGTTCGAAGGCGCGAAGGTCCCCGAACACGCCACGGTGGTGGCCGTCGGCTCGCACGAACCCGACGCGCGAGAAGTCGATGATGTCCTCATTGGACGGTCCACTGTGGTCGTAGAAGCCATCGGCGCGGCTACCCGTGAGGCCGGAGAGGTAGTACTGGCAATGGAATCCGGTGCCCTTGCCGCAGGCGATCTGGTCTCGCTCGCCGCACTGGCTCAAGGCTTCGCGGTGCCGCCGGGCCCTCGGCTGTTCAAGAGCGTCGGGATGGCGTGGGAAGACCTGGTCGTCGCCGCAGCTGCCTACGAAGCTGCCGCGTAATTGTCGGTGGGGCCCGATAACCTGGACTCCTTCGACGGCGAGGGGGAGACCGGATGTCCAAGGAACTGACCACCGCGGCTGAGTTGTTCGACGCGATCGGCGCCGGGTACGAGGAGGCGTTCGGCCGTCCGCCGGTAGTGGACGCGGCCGTGCGGGAGCTGCTGGCGGTGCTGCCCCCGTCCGCGCGGGTGCTGGACCTCGGCAGCGGAACCGGCCGCCCCACCGCGGCCGATCTCACCGCTGCCGGACACCGAGTGACCGGGATCGACGTGTCCGCGGAGATGGTGCGGATCGCCCGCGAGCAGGTTCCCGAGGCGACGTTCGTGCAAGCTGACCTGCGAGAATGGGAGTCGGAGCCAGGGGTGTGGGACGCCGTATGCGCGTTCTTCCCGTTCCTGCAGCTGTCAAGGCTCGAAACGGAGCAGGCACTCAGCCGAATCGCGGCCTGGCTGGTGCCCGGCGGAAGGTTCGCGCTGATCACCGTCCCCGCCGACGTCGAAGACCTGCCGGTCGACTTCCTCGGCCACTCGATCCGGCTGACGAGCTTCCCAATCGACGCACTGGTCGACCGGGTTCGCGCGGCCGGGCTGGAAGTGACGGGAACCCGGACGGAGACGTTCGCGCCGGACAAACCGGGCGCGGAACCGGAGGAACACCTCCTGATCTCGGCCCGCAAACCCAGCTGAGTCCAGCCGGGTTTGCGGGGTCGTGAAACAAATTCGTCGTTTGGGTGCCGCTGGAAACAAGGCGGCATTTTCGCGCGGTCCAGGTGAACACGCCGGAAACTGTGCGGAAAATTCCGCCAAGCCCCGCTCGCTGAGCTGATTGTTCAACCGATCGAATGAGGAACGACTAGCGCCGATCGATTACCGGCCCACCCGAATTACCCACCGCAACTGATTCTCGCGCGCGCCGCACGGAAACCAGTCCGCCGCACTCGCTCCGGCCACCCAAGCGAGCCGGTCGCCGCGGGGTTGGGAGGTGACTGACTCATGTCTCGCTCGCTCCGGTGGACCGAGCGAGCCAGTCACCGCGGGTTGGCATGGTGACCGGCTCGAGTGCCGCTTGCCTCGGCGACGTCTGGCTGGTTTCAGTCCAGCGCTCAAGTTTCGCTTGTTTCGGCCGACCGCGAGGCGCGGTCACTGTGGGCTTGGCGTGGTGACCGGCTCGACGCTCGCTTGCCTCGGCGGCGTCTGGCTTGCTTCGGTCCAGCGCGAGGGCCGGTCACCGCAGCTGAGTGCGGTGACCGGCTCAAACTTCGCTCACCACAACCGATTCTGGCGACTCCCGCCTCACTCGGTTCGCCGAGGCCCATCCGGGCGGCTCGCACTGGCAGCCGATTGCCGAGCTTCGTGCCTGGCGCAGCTTGGGGTACTGCGCTGGTTCCCGAGGCCTCGCGTCTTGCGCGGCTTCGCTTGCCGTAGCTGCGTTCATCCGCAGCCCGCCGCAGCCCGCAGCAGCCCGCCGCACCCGCGCACCCGCAGCAGCCCGCTGTGGGGCCGCAGCCGCCGCAGCCGAAGTCCGCAGCGGGGCTTCCTGCGGGCGTGTGCGTCGTGGGAACTCAGGCCAGAACCGTTGTCGGTATTACTGGTTGCCCCACTGCTGCTCGCCCTGCTGACCGCTCTGCTCGTAGCCGCCCTGCTGCTCGTAGCCGCCTTGCTGGCCGCCCTGTTCGTAGCCCTGCTGGCCGCCCTGCTGGAAGCCGCCTTCGCGCTCGCCCTGGTCGAAGCCGCCCTGGCCGCCTTGCTGGTAGCCGCCCTGGCCGCCCTGGTGGCCGCCGCCCTGGAAACCGCCTTGCTGGCCGCCCTGTTCGTAACCGCCCTGGTGGCCGCCGCCCTGGAAACCGCCCTGCTGGCCGCCCTGCTCAAAGCCGCCCTGCTGGCCGCCGCCCTGGAAGCCGCCCTGGCCGCCCTGCTCGCCCTGGCCGAAGCCGCCCTGCTGCTGGCCGCCGCCCTGTTCCTGGCCGCCCTGGTGGCCGCCGCCGAAGTTTTCCTTCAGTTTGTCCGCGCCCTGGCGGATCTGGTCGCCGTGCTGCCCGCCGGTTTTCTGGTCGGCGAATTCGGCGGCCTTGTCGATGCCCTGACCGACTTTGTCCGGGTTGTTGCCCGCGAATTCCTGGATCTTGTCCTTCGCCTGGTCGAAAAAGCTCATCGAAATCCTCCTTGATCTATTCGTGACACATGGATACCAGTCGGGTACCCGGCCGACCGGGTGACGAGACCCCAGTCCCCGGTTCGGGTGAGGCGCGGCGCCGGTTCTGCCCGGGTCGGGCCACGGGTGGGTTACCCCACACGCCCGGAACGACAGCCGACCGGCCGGTAGGGTCGCCGCCGCAAGGGCACCGGAGCCGAGGAGGACATGTGGCGGGACCGTTGAGCGGGCTGAAGGTCGTCGAGCTGGCCGGGATCGGGCCGGGTCCGCACGCGTGCATGGTGCTCGCCGACCTGGGCGCGGACGTCGTCCGCGTGGAACGGCCTTCCGGATCGCTCGACCTCACCGGCGGCAAACCGGACCCGCTGCTGCGCGGCCGACGCTCGGTCGCCGCGGACCTCAAGACCCCCGAAGGCCGCGAACTCGTCCTGCGCCTCGCGGCGAAAGCCGACGTGCTGATCGAAGGCCTGCGCCCGGGCGTCACCGAACGGCTCGGCGTCGGCCCGGACGACTGCTTCTCCGCCAACCCCCGCCTGGTCTACGGCCGGATGACCGGCTGGGGACAGGAGGGCCCGCTCGCCCAGCGCGCCGGCCACGACATCAACTACCTCGGCCTCACCGGCGTGCTGCACGCGATCGGCCGCGCGGGCGAACGCCCGGTGCCGCCGCTCAACCTGGTCGGCGACTTCGGCGGCGGCTCGATGTTCCTGATCGCGGGCGTGCTCGCGGCGCTGTGGGAGTGCGGCCGGACCGGACGAGGCCAGGTCGTGGACGCGGCGATGGTCGACGGCGCGAACGTCCTCTCCCAGATGATGTGGGCCTTGCGCGGCCTGGGTTCCTGGTCCGACGAACGCGGCACGAACCTCCTGGACGGCGGCGCGCCCTTCTACGACACGTACGTCTGCGCGGACGGCCGATACGTCGCCGTCGGCGCCCTCGAACCGCAGTTCTACGCGGCCCTTCTGAACGGCCTCGGCCTCGCCGCGGAAGACCTCCCGCCGCAACTGGACCGCGACGGCTGGCCCACCCTCCGCGCCACCTTCACCCGCGCCTTCCTGACCCGCACCCGCGACGAATGGGCGTCGATCTTCGACGGCACCGACGCGTGCGTCACGCCCGTCCTGGCACCGGACGAGGCCGCTGCGCACCCGCACATCGCCGCACGGTCCGGCCTGATCACACTGGACGGGATCGTCCAGCCCGCCCCGGCGCCGCGGTTCTCCCGCAGCACGCCGGAGACGCCGACCCCACCGCCGGTTCCGGGCGCGGACACGGAAAAGGTCCTCGCCGACTGGGGCGCTTAGTTCCGCACTCACCCCAGCCGGGCTCCGAGGAGGCGGTACCGGAGTGCTTGCTTCCGCTGCCGCGCCGATGGGATGACGTGACGGGCGTGGAAATGCCTTGCCCGGCGATCGCACCGGCCGGATGGCGTGACCGGATCAGGTTCCGGCTGGTCGGCACGCGGCACCAGCACGAGGCCCGGGATCTGCCGCCCGGCCTAGCCTGCGACCGCAACGCCAGAAGAACGTCCCTCGCTCGATCCACGCGCGGCGAAGGCGTGCAACCCCTCAGCCCCGCACCGCACTGTCAGGACGACCCGACGGTCACGCTGCCATCACGCCAACGCAAGGCCCGCCTACCCCCGCAACCGCACCGGCAACGTCACATGCCCATTGGTGATAAACGACGGCATCGGCTCCAATTCCCCTTCAGCCACCGCCAACGCCAACCCCGGGAACCGCTCGAACAGCGCGGGCAGCCCGTGCTCCGCTTCCATCCGGGCGAGCTGCACGCCGAGGCAATAGTGCACCCCGTGCCCGAACGCGAGCGCTGATTTGTCCTTGCGGGACAGGTCGAACTCGTCAGCATCCGGACCGTGGTGGTGCTCGTCGCGGCCGGCGGGGCCGAAGGACGCGAGAATCGGGTCGCCCGCGCGGATGGTCGTGCCCTCGACCTCGATGTCCTCCCGCGCGAACCGCAGTGGCAGGTGCGAAATCGGGGACTGCCAGCGCAAAGTCTCGTCCACGACGTCCGCCCAGGTGCGCGTTCCGTCGAGAACCTGCCGCAGCTGTGCGGGGTGAGTGAGCAAGGCGGTCACGGCCTGGTCGAGCAGGTTGACCGTCGTCTCGTGGCCGGCGGTGATCATGAGGATCAGCGTGTCCACCAGTTCCGCTTCGCTGAGCCGGGAGCCGTCGGAGTCGCGGGCGGTGATGAGTGCGGTGGCGAGGTCGTCGCCGGGATCGGCGCGTCGCTGTTCGACGAGTTCGGCGAGGATTCCGTACAGCCGTTCGACGTTCGCGGTCGCTTCATCCGCGGTCGTCGACGTCGCGAACATCCCGGCCACCGCGGTGCGCAGGCCCGGCCGCGCTTGTTCGGGGACCCCGACCAGCCGGCAGATCACCTCGATCGGCAGCCGGTAGCAGTACTGCTCGCGCAGATCGATTTCCGCAGGCCCGGCTTCGAGTTCGGCGAGCAGCCCGTCGACGATGTCCTTGACCACCGGGCGCAGCGCGGCGATGCGGTTGGGCGCGAAAGCCTTGGACACCAACGACCGCAGCCGCCGGTGCTCGTCTCCGTAGGCGGTGAACATGTTCTGCACGGAAACCCAGATGTGCAGCGACCAGTCGGAGGAGATCTTCCCGTCCCGGTAGGCGGGCCAGTGCCGCCGGGCGTCCTTCGACACGCGCGGGTCGGCGAGCAGAGTGCGCAGCAGCGGCAGGCTGGTGACCGACCAGGCGAGCACGCCGCCCGGCAGTTCGACCACGGTCAGCGGTCCGCGGGCGCGAAGCCGGGCGCCCTCGCCGTGCACGTCCGGCGCGGCCGGGTCGAGCACGAAGGGGGTGACGGCGTGGTCCATGGGCGCTCCTCGCGGCCCGATGGTCCACAATGGACTGACGATGGGAGAGGTGTCCGCAGCGGCCACCGGGTCCGCGGTGAGCCTATCGAGGCCGAGGGGCGTTCTGCCGGTATTGAGGGGGTGCGGACCCGGCCAGGGAAGGGGTTGACGTCAGCCGTCGGCGCGCTTGCGGTGCAGCGAAAACCGCTCGAACACCGACAGCTCGCCGGTCGGCTTGTTCACGTTGTAGTAGGTCACGTGCATGGTCGTCGTGCCGCCCGGCCGGTGCCCGGGGTCCACGGTGAAAGCGGCGAAGCCGTACGGATGGTCGAGGTCGCGCACCGCGCTCCACACCGCTTTTTCGCGTACGTAGGTCGGTTTCCGCTTGCCGGTGGCCGGATCCCGCTTGTCGGCGACGGCGGTCAGCACTTTTCCGGTGCCGTCCTTGAAGAAGCTCCCGTTGGTGGTCCCGGAGACGCCGCCTCCGCCCAGAATCATGTGCACGGTGCCGTGCGTGGCGTCGATGTTGTCGGTCGCGTCGGACACCGGATTCGGCGTCAGCGTCTCGCTTTCCGCGACGACTCCGTGCACGGCGAGGGAGCGTTCGTAGTCGTGCTCGTGCCCGCAGAGCACCAGGTCCACGCCGTAGCGGTCGAACAGCGGGCCGTACTTCTCCCGCAAGCCCAGGTCGGCGCCGTTCGCGTCGGACGTGCTGATCATGACCTGGTGCATCGCGACGACGATCCAGTCCACGTCTCGCGACGCCCGGGCCGCGGCGAGTTCCTTCTCCAGCCAGGCGAGCTGCCGTCCGCCGGAGTAGCCGTTGACGTAGACGTCGCCGCCGTCCTGCAGGCAGTTGTCGTCGTTCTGCAGCACGACGACCCGCACCGAGCCGACGGTGAAGCCGTACCAGAGCCCGGCGAGTTCGGGGTCCGTTTCGGTGGAGGGCAGCTGGAAGTACGCCTGGTAGGCGTCCATGCCGATCGCGCCGTTCTTCTTCTCGATCTCGTGGTTGCCCGCGGCGGGCATCCACGGCCGGTACCGCGCCGAGCGGGTGTTGTTGGTGAAGAAGTTGTTCCAGGTGCGGACGCGGTCGACGTCGAGGTTGGCGTAACAGAGGTCGCCGTTGAGCAGGTGGAACAGCGGCGCGACGGTCTCGATGCCGGTGACGATGTCCTTCGTGGCCGGCGTGGAGAAGAAGTCGAGCGCGGGCGCGCCCTTGAGATCCCAGGTGACCTGCGGCGCGGACTGGTCGCCGAAGCTGGTGAAGGTGAACGGCGCCCGGCCGCTGGGCGCGGTGCGGAACGTGCCCGCGTCGGGCGTCGCGCCGTCGTGCTGGGCGATGTAGAGGTACTCGGTGTTCGGGCGGAGCCGGTTGATCTCGGCGTGGTGCACCCAGACCGTGCGGTTCGACGCGCCGTCGAGATAGGTGCGGGTGACCGCGGGGGCGTACGAGCCGAAGCCGTCGTCGAGCGTGCCGTAGAGGACGCGCGGACGGCGGACCGGGCCGTCGGTGAGCCACGAAACCACCATCTGCCGGGCGGGATCGCGGCCGAACGTGAGATGCAATCCCTGTACCGGCGTCGCGCCGCCGCCCGGGCTCGGCGCGAGCGGAGCGGCGGCTGCCGTACCAGTGCCGAGCAGTGGTACGGCAGCGCTCGCGCCCATTAGGCCTAATGCTCCTCGACGGCTGACGGTGTTCGACATGACAGCGGCCTCCTCCGGCTCCAGGCAAGCGAAGCTATGCTGGCCGCGCGGCCCGTCGATGAACGCCGGCTGTCCGGCGCGTGAAGTGTCTTTCGCGCGGGTTCCGGTTCGTTCCCTTTGCCGGGAAACGGTTTCCGGACTGTCCGAAGTGGAGCGTCCGGGCTTTGCCGGATCGATTCAGAACCTTTCTGCTAGCCTCCGGGGTGACGTGCGGCTCGCCGTGGTGCCGCGTTGCTGCCGGGGCGCTTCACGGAGCGTGCGCTGAGTGCTTCGGCTCGAACCTCCGAGGAGCGTTATGGCAGGCATCGTCCGGGTCCGGGGCCGTGAGGTGCTCGACAGCCGGGGCAACCCGACGGTCGAGGTCGACGTGGTGCTGGCGGACGGGTCGGCGGGCCGCGCGGCGGTGCCGTCCGGGGCGTCCACCGGCACGCGCGAGGCCGTTGAGCTGCGGGACGGCGACGCGAAGCGGTTCCACGGCAAGGGCGTGCGCAAGGCGGTCGACGCGGTGAACGGCGAGATCGCCGACGCCGTGATCGGCATGGAGGCCGAGGCGCAGGCGGACGTCGACCGCGCGCTGATCGCCCTCGACGGCACCGAGAACAAGGCGCGGCTGGGCGCGAACGCGACGCTCGGGGTCTCGCTGGCGGTGGCGAAGGCGGCCGCCGCGGCGAACACGCTGCCGCTGTACCGCTACGTCGGCGGGGTGTACGCGCACCTGCTGCCGATGCCGATGATGAACATTATCAACGGCGGCGCGCACGCGGACAACCCGATCGACTTCCAGGAGTTCATGATCGGCCCGGTCGGCGCGGAGACGTTCGCCGACGCCGTGCGGATGGGCTCGGAGGTGTTCCACACGCTGCGGAAATCGCTGCACGAAGCGGGACACAACACGAATGTCGGAGACGAGGGCGGGTTCGCGCCGCAGCTGGGGTCGGCCGACGAGGCGCTCGAGTTCGTGGTCCGCGCGATCGAGCAGACCGGGTACGAGCCGGGCAAGGACATCGCGCTGCTGCTGGACCCGGCGGCGTCGGAGTTCTACCGCGACGGCGTCTACGACTACACCGGCGAGGGCCGCAAGCGCAGCGTCGAGGAGCACGTCGCGTACCTGACCGAGCTGACCGAGCGGTTCCCGATCGTGTCGATCGAGGACGGTCTCGCCCAGGACGACTACGCCGGCTGGAAGCAGCTGACCGACGGCATCGGCGACCGCGTCCAGCTCGTCGGCGACGACCTGTTCTGCACGAACGTCGAGATCCTGCGCGACGGCATCAAGCGCGGCATCGCCAACTCGATCCTCATCAAGGTCAACCAGATCGGCACCCTGACCGAAACGCTGTCCGCCGTCGACACCGCGCACAAGGCGGGCTACTCGGCGGTCATGTCTCACCGTTCGGGCGAAACCGAGGACACCACGATCGCCGACCTCGCGGTCGCCACCGGCTGCGGCCAGATCAAGACGGGTTCGCTGTCGCGGTCCGACCGCACGGCGAAGTACAACCAGCTGATCCGCATCGAGGAGGAGCTGGGCACCGAAGCTCGCTACGCGGGCTGGGACACCCTGCGCTGAGATTGCTTTTCGCGAGGCGGCCCGGGTTTGCGCCCGGGCCGCCTTTCGCTATTTCCGGTGCCTGAGGACCGTTGCCGCGGCAGTGAAGGCCGCACTCACCCAGAACGCCGCCCGCGCGTGCGCCGCGTCCACGACGACGGCCCCCGCCACCGCGGGCCCGACCACCGCGCCGAGATTGAACGCCGTGGTCGCGACCGCCCCGGCCACCCGCGGCGCGCCCTCGCTGGCCGAGGCGACGATCGCCGCGATCAACGCGGACCCGACGCCGAACGCCGTCGCCCCGGCGAGCAAGGCCGCGGTGAGGATCCCCGGAAGGCTCTGCGCCGCGAAGAACGCCGCCACCCACACGGCGGTCAGCACGGCCGTGCCCGCTTTGAGGATCTTCGGCCCGGCCTTGCCCGCGACCGTGACGCCGACGAACGACCCCACCCCGAACGCGGCCAGCACGACCGGAACCCATGCTGGTTCGGTGGTCATGGTGCCGAGGTAGGTGAAGGCGGCGAACGTCCCGCCGTTGACGAGAACGCCCTTGACCACCGTGGTCAGGACGCGGGGCTGGGCCAGGACCCGCCACTCCCGGGTTACGGGGCTCGTCGCCGGCGGGTCGTCGAACTTCGTGGTGGTCAACGCGGCGGCGGCCATCGCGGTGACTGCCGCGATGGCCCAGAACGCGGCCTGCCATCCGGAGTGCTGGCCGAGCACCGTCCCGGCGGGAACGCCGACGATGCACGCGAGCGTGACTCCGGACAGCAACACGGACGTCGCCCGCCCGACGGCGTCGGCTGGGACGAGCGAGGTGAGCGTCGCGAGAGCTACGGCGAGAAACCCGGCGTTGGCGAACGCCGCGACCGCTCGGGTGCCGAGGAGGACGGGAAAGTCGGTGGTGAGGGCGCCGAGGACGTGCACTCCGCTGAACAGCCCCAGAAAGGCGAGAAGCGCGAACTTGCGCGGCAACTTGCTGCCGAGCGTCGCGAGCACGGGCGCCCCGACGACCATTCCGGCCGCGAAGAGGGACGTCAGCAGTCCTGCGGTGCCGAGGGAGACGCCGGTGCTGGCGGCGATCTGGGGGAGGAGCCCGGAGAGCACGAATTCCGAGGTTCCTTGCGCGAAGACTGCGGCGGAGAGGAGGAAGACTATGGGAGGCAAGGGTTTCTGCTCCGATGGTGGGTGGCGTCGGGGACGCCTGGGATAAGGACGGTTTGGGTGCGGGGTGGGGTGCCTTGCGGGCAGCACGGCTTGCGGCTCGGTGCCCCGGCCTGGGTTCGCCTTCGGCATGCGTGCGTTGGCCCGGGTGCGTCGCCCGCTTTGGCTTCGGCATGTGGCTTGCGCCTCGGTGCACCGGCCTGGGTCGGGTTCGGCGTGCGTGCGTTGGCCCGGGTGCGTCGCCCGCTTTGGCTTCGGCATGTGGCTTGCGCCTCGGTGCAGCGGCCTGGGTCGGGTTCGGCGTGCGTGCGTTGGCCCGGGTGCGTCGCCCGCTTTGGCTTCGGCATGTGGCTTGCGCCTCGGTGCAGCGGCCTGGGTTGGCTTCGGCGTGTGTGTGTCGGCTTGGGTGCTCCGGCCTGCGTTGGTTTCGGCATGTGGCTTGCGGCTCGGTGCACCGGCCTGGGTTGGCTTCGGCGTGTGTGTGTCGGCTTGGGTGCTCCGGCCTGCGTTGGTTTCGGCATGTGGCTTGCGGCTCGGTGCACCGGCCTGGGTTGGCTTCGGCGTGCGTGCGTTGGCCCGGGTGCGTCGCCCGCTTTGGCTTCGGCATGTGGCTTGCGCCTCGGTGCACCGGCCTGGGTTGGCTTCGGCGTGTGTGTGTCGGCTTGGGTGCTCCGGCCTGCGTTGGCTTCGGCGTGCGGCGTCCACTTGCGTGCCCCGGCCCTGCGTTGGCTTCGGCATGCGTGCGTCGGCCGTGTGTCGGCTGGGGTGCCAGGCCGGTGGCTTGCGCAGCCTTCGCCAGCTGCAGTTGCGCCGGGCGGAGCGTTGCTACCGCCTGGTTGGCGCGAGCAGGCTTCGCCCGAACACGGCGGTGCATCGCGTGCTCTGCCAGCGGTGCTGCGGACGCGGCAGATCCAGCATCGCCCCGGTGGCGGGCCGACGCGGCTGTGCCTGGGGAAGCCGTGATGCTGGCGCTGCTGCGGTGGCCGTCAGGCTTCGGCCTGACCCTGGCTATGCCGGGCAAGCCGTGGCACTGCTCTCCTGCGGTGGCGAGCAGGCCCGCCCTGACATGGCCGTGCCAGGAACGCCGTGACAGTGGTGCTGCTGCCGTGAGCAGGCCCGACCGGTGATCGCCGGTCGCTGGGCACAGGCATTGCCGTACTCAGCCCGACAGCTTTAACCCTGCGGAACCACGGTGGCGAACATGCTTCGCCAACGGTCCTGATGCACGCAGGCTTCGTCCGGGCGAGTCCGGACACGTCGGGCTTTCACCGTGGCGTCAGACTTCACCGTGGCGTGGCCGTCGTGCGCAGGCTTCGCTTTGCCTGCCATTGCCGCAGTCGCTTACGCCTGGCGGCCGACCGGTGGTGCCTGCCCGCATCGGTATCTGTCGTGCGCGTTCTGGCTCGGTGAGAACCTGTACGAGCACGCACTAGGACCTGCGCAGGGCACAGCTCAACCGTGCCACGTTTGTGGTGAAGCTTTCGCCGGTCAGCCAAATCCGATCCGGCACCCGTCACTCCGCCGCCCAGCTCGCGGCTGGGCGGCTACCGTCTGCTGGCCTCCGGCGACGTCATGTCCTGGACTTTACCTTGCTGCGCTCAGGGAGTCGCGTGGGTTCTGCCATTCCTTCCTCGCGGCAGGGAAACCTGGCTGGGCGTGAGACATGGTGATGTGGTCGCTGGCGTTCGGCGCGAGGCAACTTGTCTCGTGTGGATCTGGCGCGCGTCGAGTTCGAGGCGCTCCTGTCCAGTACAGGTCGGTCTTGCGGGCTGCCTGGCCTAGGGGCATGGCGACGTGGCCGCTGGAGTAGGCGTTCGGCGCGTGGCAGCTGGCCTCGCGCGGCGCGGGCCGGTCGGGTGGCCGCGGAGCGACTGGCGGGGTGGCGATGGTGGGTTGCGGCCTCACCTGGCCCCTGCGTGGGCGGCGATGTCGTCGGCGAAGGACGTCACCCTGGTGTACATCCCGGGCTTGCCCGGTTTCCCGCAGCCGTCGCCGTAGGAGACGATGCCGACTACCGTGTCTCCGACTACCAGCGGGCCTCCGGAGTCTCCTTTGCAGGCGTCGATGCCGCCGTTCGGGTAACCGGCGCAGAGCATGCTTGTCGCGGAGTATTCCGGATAGGCGGTGTGGCAGGTGGGGTCGTCGGCCAGGGGCACTGTGGCTTGGCGGAGGTAGTCCGATCGGTCGCCGCCGTCGGCGGTTCGGCCCCATCCCAGTACGGTGGCGGCGGTTCCGGCGGGGTAGCGGTTTGGGTCGCGGGCCAGCTCGGCGGGGCGGTAGGGGAGCGAGCCCCGGACGGTGAGGACTGCGATGTCCGAACCTTGTTGCGGCGTGCGGAAATCCGGGTGCTGCCAGACGTCGGACACTGCTCGGACGATGCCGTCTTGGCTGCGTTTGTCTTCCCGTCCGGCTACCACGCTGAGTTCACTGGCCGGAACAGTCGCGGCGCAGTGCGCGGCGGTCGCGACCGCGGTGCGGCTGACGATGACACCGCCGCAGAACTGGGTTCCGTGACTGTCCACTAAGTACACTGCGTACGGATGTCTGGCCAGGGAAGCTTTTTCGCCTCCGATGATGGTCGGTGTGGCACTCGCGGCGGATGTGCTCAGGCTGATGACGGACAGGACGACGGCGACAATGAATGCGAATCGGCGTGGCATGGCGGACCCCCTCGGCTGCGGCAGCGCACGATGACCACTTTAACCGGCGGCTGAGGGGAAAACCGTCGCTGAACCGGGTGGAAAACGCGAGCGTCCAGGTCCGGAATCCCGCGGTGGTTGAGGGGAAGCGTTGGCGAAACGTGGCTTGGACAAAGGGATTCCGGGTGGATCCGTCGGCGGCGATCACGCGGATGGAGTAGTGCTGAGGGGCAGAACCTGGAATTCGTGCGCGGGACTCGTTGGCAGCTGGACCGAAAGTGCGAGAAACCGTGCAGAGCCCAGGGCTTCCGGGCGAACCCGGGAGGCGCGACGAAGACCTGCCGAGTCCCTCTCGGGCGGCCGGTGCGAGGCTCACGCGGCGGTCCACAGCAGGCCGGAGATCGCGGCGGCGTACCGGGGACAGCGTGTCCGGAATCGGCGGGCGAAGAGGCGGATCCGGGGAGAGCTTGGCCAAACGCTGGGAGCACGGTTGCGAGGGCGGGAGTCCCCGATCCCTGCGGCAGCACCAAGCGCGGCTGCATTCGAAGGCCGAGGATCCTCCGCAACGCGCGCAAGATCGCCGACGTGGTGGTCGGGCATGAAGGGCGGCCTGCCCGGTCGTTGACGGAGGGGCACAGCCCTGGTTCTCTGCCGGAGCTTCTGCGGCTTCGACGCCCGCCATCTGCGATTCCCGCTTGTCTCAGGGGCGGGAAGCAACGGGAAGCCGCCAGTGAGAACTCTCGGGCTCGCCGCCGACCCTTCTCGAACAACGCAGCAACGCGTGGGGTTAGTGGGATAGCTGTCGATGAGACCCCAGGATCCGGCAGTGCCGGAGCACTTCAGGCGAGTGAAGGAGAGTTGCCGGTGAGACCCCCAGATCCCACCGGCAATCCCCGAGAACCTCAGTGAAGCGTCGAGCGAGCGGCCCGCCGGTGAGATCCCCGCTGGAAATCGGAGAACCGCGGCAGTGCGTCGAGCAAACAGTCCGCCGTTGAGACCCGGCAATCCCGGAGAACCTCAGTGAAGCGTCGAGCGAGCGGCCCTCCGGTGAGTTCCCCGCCGGAAATCGGAGAACCGCGGCAGTGCGTCGAGCAAACAGTCCGCCGTTGAGACCCGGCAATCCCGGAGCACCTCGGCGAAGCATCGAGCGAGCGTCCCGCCGGTGAGATCCCCGCCGGAAACCAGAGAACTCCAGCAGAACGTCGAGCAAACAGCCCGCCAGTGAGCCCCAAGACCCACCGGCGGGCCCGAGAAACCTCAGCAGAGCGGAGCCACCGGCCCGTCCGAGCCGGTCTTCACATAGGTGTCCGAGATGTAGTGCCCGGGCCCGATCCGGTCCCAGATCTTGCTCGTGCCGAACTTCCCGGTCACCGTGTCCCCGTTGACGTAGCATTCGATGTTCACCTTGGCGTAGTTCGCCGCCAGGCCCTTCACCGACGAGGACGTGTGCGCGCCCGACCGCACGTTCACCGGGTCGCCTGCCGTCTGTACCAGGCCGGTCGCCGCGGCGGAGCCGGTCCACAGGTAGGTGACCTTCACGTTTCCGTTGTCGCCGAGGCCGACACCGGAGCTGAAGGTGCCGTCGGCGAGGTCGATGCCCGCGGGGTTGCCCACTTTGTACCCGAGGTCGTCGCGGCCGCCGTTGTAGCCGTTGTGGTAGGCCGCATATGCCTCGGGCTGGCCTTGGGGCAGGTCTTTGTATTCCGCGCGCACCGAGGACGGGTTCCAGTAATCGTCCTTGGTGTTCCACGGGCCGACGTCCCAGACCGGCGCGTATTCGCAGCGGCTGTTGTCCGTCTTGCACACTCGCACGGTGTAGTTGCCGGTTCCCTTGGGGGACAAGGCCTTTCCTGACGGCAGCGCGACGAAATGGTCGTTGCTAGCGATGACGTGGCCGTTCGCGGTGGTGTGGCCGGCGAGGCCTTCGCGGGTGGCGTAGATGGTGTAGGTGAGCGGGGTGGCCGCGACCAGGGCGTTCGCCTGCGGGGAAAGGGAAGCGGTCAGTTCGACGTCGCGCACGGTGGGGCGGGCGGCGGTGGTGCTGGACAGCGTGATCCTGGTCTGCACGACGCTCACCGCACGCGGCAATGCGGTGCCGGCGGGGGTCCATTCCGTCCAGTCGTCCGCGCCGGAGCGGCCGCGGACGTCGACTTCCACCGAGGTGCCCTGCGGGGCGTCGGCGGAGATGTCGGCGGCTACCCGGTTCACCGGCGCGGGCAGGCGGCGTTCGGCGGAGAGCAGGTAGCCTTCGCTGCCCGCGCCCCGGTCGGCGGGTCTCCACGCGGAGTCTCGCAGCGTGAGCGTGCCGCTGGACACGGCGACGTTGACGTCGTCACTGTCCACTGAGGACAGATCGGCTCGCCAGGCTCCGGAGGCCTCGGCAGCGCTCACCGGCGTCGCGACTGCGGTGACCGCCCCCGCGGCGAGCAGTGCGGCGACCGTGCGCCGGACCGTCACATTCCCGACCACGACGGATCTCCCTTCACTCGTCCGAATCGAACTGCCGGAGTGTCGGAGGGATCCGTACACGATCCATACAACGATCTCGCCCGGTCGTGTACCCGGGGGCGCGCCGTTGACAGCGGGCGGTCACGGATATATCTTTGTTAACAAAGTTAATTTAAGAGCAAAGGAAGTGTGGGATGACCATCCTGGTGACGGGGGCGCGGGGGAATGTCGGGAGCGAGGTCGTCCGGGTGCTTCGCGAGGGCGGGCACGAGGTGCGCGGGTCGGCACGGGACGCGGCCGCGCTGCATTTGCCGGATGCGGTGTCGGTGGATCTCGCGGCGGAAGGCGGGTTCGAGGACGCACTGAGCGGCGTGGAAGCGATCTTCCTGTACCCGACGCGGCCGAACGGGGCGGCGGATTTCCTTGCGGCGGCGCGGAAGGCGGGCGTGTCGTACGTCGTGCTGCTGTCGTCGCCGGACGTCTACGAAGGAGCCGCGGGCAACCCGATCCGGCGGGGGCATTTGCCCGCGGAAGAGGCGGTGGCGGAGTCCGGGTTGCCGTTCACCGTGCTGTATCCGGGCTGGCTGATGGGCAACACCCGGCGCGACTGGGGTGCGGCGATCCGGGCCGGGGAGCCGGTGCGGCTCTTCTCGCCGGAGTCGCAGTTCACGCCGACGGCCGAGGCGGACGTCGCCGCGGTGGCCGCGAAGTTGCTCACGGAGCGTAGCTACCCTGGGCGGATGCTGCCGCTCACCGGACCCGAGTCGATGACGCAGCGTGCGATCGTGGAGACCTTGGCGGAGGAATTGGGTCGCCCGATCGAAGTGGCGACCGAGACGCGGAGTGAGGCGCTGGCGAGGCGTCCGGAGTGGATGCCCGCAGCGGTCCTGGAGCATCTGATGGACGTGGAGGAGGCGTCGGTGGGCCGGGTGGCGCCGGTGAACAACACGGTGGAGCGGTTCGCGGGCCGGGCGACGTCCTTCCGCGAGTGGGCGCGGGCGCACCGGGACGACTTCGCCCCGCGTCCGTAACAGTCCGAAGTGGACAGAAACTACGCGGGCTTCCAGGAAACGGAGGCAGGTCGCGTCTGGGACTCGCCCAGTTCCCGCACCGCGAGCAGCACTTCCTCGGCGGAAACCTCGCTCCCGGCGGGCTGCGGGAAGTGCGCGCCCTGCAGGCTGAAGTAGTCGGCCGGCTCCTCGCCCGCACCGTCCGCGGGCAGGAAAACCTCGCCGTTTTCGTGCCACGCCAGGCTTCCTCGCGTACCGCGCAAACCGGCGACCAGGTACGGAGTCCGCGGCTTTCGCCCGGCGTACAGCCACCAGACGACCCCGGCGTCCGGCCTGGGCGGTTCGGCGGCGCGCAGAGCGGAGAGCACGTCGTCGACGGTCGCCTCGGTGACGTCATACCCGGTCCGGCGACGGGCGTCTTCGATGCTCGCCATGGTGCGCTCCGCTCGTGAAGTGTCCTGATACTACTCGGTGCCGATCGGCGAGCGACCTGTGGAATGGCTGGTGCGGAGCCGGGCCGCGCGCAGCGTCAGATACCGCTGTTCGGCGGTGTTTCCGGTGCGGGCGGCGGCTGCGGTGTAGTGGCGAATCGCCTCCTCTCGTTCGCCGGCCAGTTCCAGCAGATGCGCGCGGGCGGCGGCGAGGCGGTGGTGGTCGGGGAGTCGGTCGTCGAGCCCGGCCAGCATCGCGAGTCCGGCCTCCGGCCCGTGCACCATCGCGGTCGCGATCGCGCGGTTGAGCGTGACGACCGGGTTGCCGGTCAGCGCCTCGATCCGCGTGTACAGCGTGAGGACGCGCGGCCAATCGGTGTCCTCTGCCCGCAACGCGATGTCGTGCGTCGCGGCGATCGCGGCCTGCAGACGGTATTCGCCGATGCCGTCGCGGGTCAGCGCGGCGGTGATCAGCGCGACGCCCTCCCGGATCAGCGAACGGTCCCACCGCGACCGGTCCTGGTCGGCGAGCGGGATGAGGTCGCCGTCCGGTCCGGTGCGGGCCGGACGGCGGGCGTCGGTGAGCAGCATCAGCGCGAGCAGCCCGGCCGCTTCGCCGTCGTCCGGCAGCGCGGCGTGCAACAGCCGGGCCAATCGGATCGCCTCTGCGGACAGCTCGGTCCGGTGCAGGCGGCGGCCTCCGCTGCTCGTGTATCCCTCGTTGAACACGAGGTACAGCACGTGCAGCACGGACCGCAGCCGCGCCTGCCGTTCGTCCGCGGCGGGCATCCGGAACGGCAGGCCGGACTTCTTGATTTTCGCCTTCGCCCGGCTGATCCGTTGCGCCATAGTGGTTTCCGGCACGAGGAACGCGCTGGCGATCTCCGCGGTCGTCAGCCCGCCGACGGCGCGCAGCGTCAACGCGATCGCCGACGCCGAGGTCAGCGACGGGTGCGCGCACAGGAACAACAGCGTCAGCGTGTCGTCCTCGTCCGGCACCTCGGCGCCCGAAGGCTCGGCGGCGACAGTGTCCTCGCGCCGCCGCCGGGCCTGGTCGCTGCGGAAGCTGTCGATGAGCCGCCGGCTGGCCGTCTGCAGCAGCCAGCCGCGCGGATTCTCCGGAATGCCCTCGGCGGGCCAATGCTGCACGGCGGCGAGCAGGGCCTCCTGTGTCGCGTCCTCGGCCGCGCCGAAATCGCCGGACCGGCGCGCGAGGACGGCGAGGACCTGGGGCGCGAGCGTGCGCACCAGGTCCTCCGCCTCGGTGCTCACACCTCCGGCGCGCTCATGACCTGGCGCACCTCGATCGGCACCCGCAGCGGCGCGCCCTCCGGACCCGGTGCGGCCGAGACCCGGGTCGCGATCTCCAGCGCCCGCGCCTCCGATTCGACGTCCACCACCCGGTACCCGGCCAGCAGTTCCTTGCCCTCCGGGAACGGCCCGTCCGTGACGACCGCGCCGCCCTTGCCGTCCGCGACCACGGTCTTCGCCGCCTCCGGACCGGCCAGGCCCTCAGCTTCGACGAGTTCCCCGGCCTCGGTCAGCTCGGCGTTGAGCACGTGCTGGAACTGGATGTGCGCGCGGATGTCCTCCGGAGCCCACTCGGGCAGCGGCACGTCGCAGTCCTCGCCCTGGGCGTAGGTCTGCAGCAGCATGTACTTCGGCATGGCGTTTCCTCCAGTGTCCGGCTCGCCGCTTCCCGGGCGGGCTCACCAAGGGAACGGAACCCGCGCGCCTTCCTCGACACGCACCGCGGACATTTTGCCGGGGAAATGCGCGCAGCGGGTGGCGTGAGTCTCAGTGCCCGGGACGTCCGAATGGTCTAGCAGGTAGGTTGCGGGAAGCAACTCACCTGGAGGGACCCGTGAGCACGACGACCTTCGCCGCGGTTTCGGCGGTCAAGCAGCGGTCGGACACCGAGTTCAGCGTCGACCTCAGCCCGGCGTGGACCATCGGCGGCCGCCCGAACGGCGGCTACCTGCTGGCGACCATCGCGCGCGCCGCGACCGTCGTTTCCGGGCATCCGGACGTGCTCGCCGCCAGCGCGCACTACCTGCGCTCGCCCGAACCGGGACCGGCGGAGATCGAGGTCGAGGTGCTGCGCACCGGCCGCACCGCGACCCAGCTGCGCGGACGGCTGCTCAAGGACGGCGTCCCGCAGGTCGAAGCCTTGCTGACGCTCGGCGTGCTCGGCGAGGCCGAACCGTTCTGGCAGGACGGCGTGCCGCGGCCGGAGTTCGGTCCGTTCCCGGAGGAGCCGTGGGGTCCGGACACGCTGTCGTCCGGCATCCCGATCGCCATCCGCGACGAGATCGACGTGTACTTCGACTGCCCCCTCGCCGACGGGCCCAGCGGCCGCGGCGAACTGCGGGCCCTGCTCGCGCTGCCCGGCGGCGAGCCGTTCGACCCGGTCAGCCTGCTGTTCGCGGTCGACGCCCTGCCTCCGGCGACGCTCGACGTCGCGCCGTCCGGCTGGGTTCCGACGCTCGAACTGACCGCCTATGTGCGGGCGCATCCGGCTCCCGGCCCGGTGCGGGTGCTGCACCGCGCCCACCTGATCGGCGACGGTCGGGTCGACGAGTCCTGTCACGTATGGGACAGCGCCGGAACGCTGGTCGCGCAGGGCACGCAGCTGGCCGGGATCCGGATCGGCTGACTCACTGCCCCGGGTACGGCGGCTGCTGCTGCGGGTAGCCGGGGTATGGGCTGGGGGCGGCCGGGCTCGGGAACGTCGGCGCGGGCGCCGGCGAGTTCATCGACAGCAGCAGATTCTCGACGGTCCGGCGGCGCGCGCCCGCGACGACCGCGACGGCCATGATCTCGAGCGCGAGGCCGAGCACGAACCAGAACAGGTGGTAGCTCGTGAACGACTCGAGGTCGGTCGAGCGGCACGACGTGTAATTCGGCTCGTTGCGCGACACCTCGCACGTCCAGTACGGCTTGGCGATCAGCACCATGATCAGCCCGACCCCGATGCTGACCAGTCCGGCGATCATGAAGAAGACCTGCAGAATCCGCGCGAAGATCGACATGCGCGGAGCGTAGCGGCCCGGTGCCCGACGGGTCAGCGGGTTCCGGCGAGTGCCCCCGTCGTGACCAACCGGTATCCGGTGCGCCCGGAGAACTCCGCCGTCAGCGCGAAGCGGTCGCCGCGCACCAGTGTGTGCCGCCATTCGATCCGTTTGCCCGCGCTCGTTCCCAGGCGTCCGATGGAGAACGCGCCGACGGTTTCGCCGCAGCCGAGCAGGGTGCGTTCGGCCCGCGTCGGCACGACCGCGCGGATCTGCTCCTCGCCGTGGTCGAGCCGGACGCCGGTGCGGCGGTGGAGTTCGCCGTACAGGCTGGTGTGCTGGAAATCCGCGTCCAGCAGCGGCCGCGCGAGGTCGGCGGGCAGCCACACGCGGTCGACGGCGAGCGGGTCATTTCCGGCCAGCCGCACGCGCTCCAGGTACAGCAGGGGAGTGGAGCCCTCCAGTGACAGCCGTTCGGCGACCACCGCGTCCGCGCGGATGTCGAGCCGGCGCACGACGCTGTGCTGGTCGAGCCCGGCCTCCTCGACCGCGGCGAAGAGGCTGTAGAGCGCGCCGAGCGGCTGCTGGATCTCCGCGGCCGCGGCGACGCGGGGCTGGCGGCCGCGTTCGGCGATGAGCGTGCCGTCCGCGCGCAGTTCCCGCAGCGCCTGCCGGACGGTCTGCCTGCTGACGCTGTACTCGTCGGCGAGCGCGAGCTCCCCGGGGAACGCGCTGTCGAATTCCCCGGCGCGGATGCGCACCAGCAGCCGCTGCTGCAACTGCCGCCACAGGGGCTGTCCGCCGGTGCGCACCAGCTCTGCCTCGCCCATGCCGGGAACAGTACCGCTTGCCAAATGTACGGACAGCTCTTAGATTAAATGTACGTACATTAGCGAGGAGGCCAGAGTGCGCACAGGAGTGAACCGGTGACCGGCGCGACGCTCGGAGCGACGCGCGCGACAGCGGCGTGGCGGGCCAAACTCGCCCGCCCGGTGCCGGGGCTCGCGGTCGCGCTGCTGGTCGCGGCGGTGGCCACGGCGGGAGGCAAGCTCGTTCCGGTGGTCGGCGGGCCGGTGCTCGCGATCCTGCTCGGCGCGGTCGCCGGCGCGGTCGTGCCGGGGCTGCGCGGCTGGCGGTTCAGCCCGGGCTACGCGATCGCGTCGCGGCCGGTGCTCCAGCTGTCGATCGTCGTGCTGGGCACGGGACTGTCGATCCAGCAGGTGGTGCACGTCGGCGGGCAGTCGCTGCCGGTGATGCTCGGCACGCTCGCGGTCGCGCTCGGCGGTGCGTGGGTGCTCGGCCGGCTGCTCGGCGTGCGCGGGGACACGCAGACGCTGATCGGCGTCGGCACCGGCATCTGCGGGGCGTCCGCGATCGCGGCGACCAGCGCGGTGCTGAAGCCGAAGGAAGCCAATATCGCTTACGCGCTCGGCACGATCTTCACCTTCAACGTCGCCGCGGTCCTGCTGTTCCCGCCGCTCGGGCACGCGCTCGGGATGTCTCCGCACGCGTTCGGCCTGTGGGCCGGAACCGCGGTGAACGACACGTCCTCCGTCGTCGCGGCCTCCTACGCCTACGGCGGCGACGCCGGCTCGTACGGCCTCGTCGTGAAGCTCACTCGCACGCTCACGCTGATTCCGATCGTGCTGTTCCTCGCCGTGCTCGCCGCGCGCAAGCAGGCCGGCGGCCGGGTTTCCTTGCGCGCCATGCCGTGGCACCGTCTGGTGCCGCCGTTCCTGATCGGCTTCCTGGCCGCCGCCACGGCGGAAAGCGCGGGCTGGATCCCGGCCTCGTGGCACGCGCCGCTCTCGACGCTCGGCACCTTCCTCATCACCATGGCGCTCGCCGGGATCGGCCTGGCGCTCAAGCCGTCCGACCTGCGCAAGGCCGGCCACAAGCCGCTGCTGATGGGGGCCATCCTGTGGATCGCGGTCGCCGCGTCCAGCCTCGGGCTGCAGGCGCTGACCGGCGGGATGTGACGCGCTAGCGCACGCGCGGATTCCGCTTCCGCCGCCTGCGCTCGGCAAGGGCCGCCAGCAGCCGGGGCACCGCTCGGCTGCGGCGCACGAACACCAGGGATTCGCCGCGTGGGGCCGATTCGGTCCCCGCGGCGATTTCGTTCTTCGGGCCGCGCCGGAACTCGCGGAGCCCGGCGGCGAACTCGTCCGGGTCGCCGCCGACGTCCGGGTGGTGGGTGCGCACGAACCGGCGGTAGGCCGCCTTGTCGGCTTCGGACCACGCCCTCCGCTCGTCCACCGCCGTCCTTCCCCGGTTGAGGGTTTCGCTCATCGTTCCTGTTGGAAGTCGTGCTGAACTGCCAACCGGCGGTTCAACGATACAGTTCAAGCACATGACCGAGGAGATCGAACTCGACCTGGCCGAGCTTCGCGCTGTCACGGCTTACGCGGTGGCCTGTGCGGAGCCCGCGCTGCCGATCTTCGAACAAGCCCGCCCCGGCGACCGACGCCCGCACGAGGCGATCGAGGCGGCCCGGGCGTTTGCCCAGGGAGCTAAGCGCAGCAAGGCGATTCGCGACGGTGCCTGGGCGGCGCAGCGGGCGTATCAGGAAGCCCGCGACGCCGGTCAACACGCAGCGAGCGAGGCCGCGCGAGCCGCGGTCGCTGCTGCCGGAGCGGCGTTTCTGCATCCGCTCGCGAAGGCGACGCAGGTGTGGCACATCCTCGGCCCGGCTGGGCACGCGGCGTATGCGTTCGAGCTGGCTGGGCTGGAAGCGCAGCGACCAGCGGCCGATCCGGTGGTGGTCCGGGTGTTGTCGCGGTATCCGGAGGCTCCCGGCGGCCGCGGACGGGCGGGGGAGCTGGTGCGCGAGCTGGATGCCTTGCTGCGCAAGGGCTAGCGGACCCGCTCCACCCGCCGCTCGTCCCAGACCGGTTCCGGGGTTTCGCGCACCACGCCGTCCGAGCCGAAGACCAGATAGCGGTCGAAGGAACGCGCGAACCAGCGGTCGTGGGTGACCGCGAGCACCGTGCCCTCGTACGATTCCAGCCCCTCCTGCAGCGCCTCGGCCGATTCCAGGTCGAGGTTGTCGGTCGGCTCGTCCAGCAGCAGCGCGGTGGTCCCGGCCAGTTCCAGCAACAGGATCTGGAACCGCGCCTGCTGCCCGCCGGACAACCGGTCGAACGCCTGCTCGCCCTGCCGATGGAGTTCGTACCGGCGCAGCGCGGACATCGCCGCGCCGCGGTCGCGCGCGTGTTCCGTCCACAGCACGTCGACCAGCGTGCGGCCGGTCAGTTCCGGACGGGCGTGCGTTTGCGCGAAATGGCCGGGCACGACGCGGGCGCCGGTCTTCCACTCGCCGGTGTGCGCGACGTCGCCGCCCGCGAGCAGCCGCAGGAAGTGCGACTTCCCGGAGCCGTTCGAGCCGAGCACCGCGACGCGCTCGCCGAAGAAGATCTCCAGCGAGAACGGCTTCATCAGGCCGGTGAGTTCGAGGTTCTTGCAGGTCACCGCGCGCACGCCGGTGCGGCCGCCGCGCAGCCGCATCCGGATGTCCTGCGGCCGAGGCGGTTCCGGCGGGGGACCGGCCTCCTCGAACTTCCGCAGCCGGGTCTGCGCCGCCTTGTACCGCGAGGCCATCTCGTCGCTGCGCGCGGCGTACCGCTGCATGTCCTGGACCAGCCGCTTGAGCTGGGCGTGCTTCTCGTCCCAGCGACGGCGCAATTCGTCGTAGCGGGCGAACCGTTCCTGCCGGGCCTCGTGGTAAGTGCGGAAGCTGCCGCCGTGCACCCAGGCGTCCGCGCCGTCGCCGCCGGGTTCGACGCTCACGATCTTGTCCGCCGCTCGCGCGAGCAGCTCGCGGTCGTGCGACACGAACAGGACGGTTTTGCGGGTTTCCTTCAGCCGGGCTTCGAGCCAGCGTTTCCCGGGGACGTCGAGGTAGTTGTCCGGCTCGTCCAGCAGCAGCACCTCGTCCGGCCCGCGCAGCAACGCCTCCAGCACCAGCCGTTTCTGCTCGCCGCCGCTGAGCGTGCGCACGAGCCGCCAGCGCGCGCGGTCGAACGGCACGCCGAGCGCCTCGGTGGTGCACATGTCCCAGACGGTCTCGAACTCGTACCCGCGGGCCTCGGCCCAGTCGCTGAGCGCCTGCGCGTACTGCATTTGCGCGGCCTCGTCGTCGACCTCCAGCAGCCGCTCCTCAGCCGCGTCGACCGCCCGAGCGGCGTCGCGAACCCGTTGCGGGGCAACCGAAACCAGCAGATCGCGCACTGTGCGCTCGTCGCGCACCGACCCGACGAACTGCGCCATCACGCCCAGCCCGCCGGACACCGTGACCGCGCCCTCGTCCGGCTTCAGCTCTCCCGACAGCATGCGCAGCAACGTGGTCTTGCCCGCGCCGTTAGGGCCGACCAGCGCGACGACCGCGCCTTCGCCGACCCGGAACGAGACGTCGCCGAGCAGCGGACGCCCGTCGGGCAGCACGTAGCGCAGATGCGCGGCCTCCAAATGCCCCATGCCCGCGCACTCTACCCAGACCGAGCCGAATCGCCGCACGGTTTTCCGCGGTCCACAGAGGACACAAAAGCGGCGGTGCCGGTCCGAACCGGCACCGCCGCTCTCGGGGTCGCCTTATGCCTTGCGCTGCATGCTTTCCCGGGCCGGGTTCGCCTGCTCGGCCGCCTTCGGGTCCTTCTCGTCCTGCTTCGCGCGCACGCCGGACTCGACGCGGTCGCCGAGGTCCTTGTCCACGTTGTGCCAGTACTCGAAGGCCCGCTTCAGCACCGGTTCGGACACCCCGTTCAGCAGGTGGCCGACGATGTTGTCCACCAGCCGTTCGCGCGCGGCGTCGTCCAGCACCTCGCGCACGAGCGTGCCGGCCTGGCCCCAGTCGTCGTCCTCGGCGTGGTCGACGTAGGCCGAGCGGACCATCTCGCCGTCGGCGTGCCAGCCCGCGGGGGTGCCGTAGCGTTCCGTGTCGGCGCGCGGGCCGCCCTTGGAGTTCGGCGCGTACACCGGGTCGGAGACCTTGGCGTAGCGCATCGCGCCGTCCTTGCTGTAGCTGTGCACCGGCGCGACCGGCGTGTTCACCGGAAGCTGCTTGTAGTTCGCGCCGATCCGGTACCGGTGCGCGTCGGCGTAGGCGAACAGCCGGCCCAGCAGCATCCGGTCCGGGCTCGGGCCGATGCCGGGCACCAGGTTGTTCGGCTCGAACGCGGCCTGCTCGATCTCGGCGTGGTGGTCGGTCGGGTTGCGGTCGAGCGTCATCTTGCCGACCTCGATCAGCGGGTAGTCGCCGTGCGGCCACACCTTCGTCAGGTCGAACGGGTTGAACCGGTAGGTCTTCGCGTCCTCGAACGGCATCACCTGGACGTGCAGCGTCCAGCTCGGGTAGTCGCCGCGCGCGATGGCCTCGAACAGGTCGCGGGTGTGGTAGTCGGTGTCCGCCGCGGCCATCTGGTCGGCCTCGTGCTGGGTGAAGTACTCGATGCCCTGGTCGGTCTTGAAGTGGTACTTGACCCAGAACTTCTCGCCCGCGGCGTTGACCCACATGTAGGTGTGCGAGCTGTAGCCGTTCATGTGCCGCCACGTGCGCGGGATGCCGCGGTCGCCCATCAGCCAGGTGACCTGGTGCGCCGATTCGGGGGACAGCGTCCAGAAGTCCCATTGCATGTCGTGGTCGCGAAGGTTGCTGTCCGCGCGGCGTTTCTGCGAGCGGATGAAGTGCTGGAATTTCAGCGGGTCCTTGATGAAGAACACCGGGGTGTTGTTGCCGACGAGGTCGTAATTGCCCTCGGGCGTGTAGAACTTCAGCGCGAACCCGCGCGGGTCGCGCCAGGTGTCCGGGCTGCCGCGTTCGCCGGCGACGGTCGAGAACCGGGCGGCCATCGGGGTTTTCGCGCCCGGCTGGAACACCGCCGCCTTGGTGAAGCGGCTGACGTCGGCGGTCACCTCGAAGTGCCCGAACGCGCCGCTGCCCTTCGCGTGCGGCTGCCGTTCCGGCACCCGTTCCCGGTTGAACTGCGCCATCTGCTCGATCAGGTAGTGGTCCTGCAGCAGGATCGGGCCGCCCGGGCCGAGAGTGAGCGAATGCTCGTCGCTCTCGGCCGGGATCCCGGCGTCCGTGGTGGTCGCCGGGGGTTTCGGTTCTTCGGTCATCTCGCGAGCTCCTCGTGGTGGTCGGAAACGCCGGAGCAGTTCGGGCACAGGCCCCAGAAGACGATTTCGGCCTCGTCGACGGCGAACCCGTGCCGGTCGTGCGGCGTGAGGCAGGGGGCCTCGCCGCGGACGCAGTCGACGTCCTCGGCCCGGCCGCAGCGCCGGCACACGACGTGGTGATGGTTGTCGCCGGTCCGCCGTTCGAACCGCGCCGGATGGCCGGACAGCTCGATCCGGCGGACGAGACCCGCGTCGCCGCACGCGGCGAGCACGTCGTAGACCGCCTGGATCGACACGCTGCCCAGGCTTTCGCGCACGCCCGCCGCGATCGCCTCGACCGTCGCGTGCGGGTGCTCGCCGAGCCAGCCGAGCACGGCTTGCCGCGGCTTGGTGACGCGCAGGCCCGCGGCCCGCAGGGTCGCCGCCGAGTCCGGCATCGGAGTCCTCCCCGGGATCTGGAACCGCTCCAGTTCCGCCGGTTACCCGGTCTCCGCGCCGCTCACACCTGGGTGTCACCCACGCGTCGGAGGAGTTCGGCGAGATGCGTGCGGAGGATGGCGACGCATTCCTCCGGCGAGGTGAGTTCCGGTTGCAGCACGGCGCGGAACGCGATCCCGTCCAGAAGGGCGGCCAGCCGGGGGGCTTCGACGTCCGGGTCCTTCGGCTCGAACCGGCCGCTGCGGGCCTGGGCGTCGAGGAGGCGCCGCGCCAGCGTCACGGTGCCCTGGACCGCTTCCCGGGCCAGGTCGTCCAGGCCCGGATCGGCGCGCGCGGCCAGGAGGAATTCGACCAGCACGGTCACCTCGGTGCGCCGCCGCTCGTCCAGCGGCAGCAGTTCGGAGAGGAACTCGGCGAGCTGGTCGACGGCCTCGTCCGGCGACAGTTCCGAGAGCGAACCGATCTTCTCCCGGCGCTCGACGAGCCGCGCGGTCGTCCGGTCGATCGTGGTGCGCATCGCGAACCGCATCAGCTCGTGCTGGCTGTCGAAGTAATGCCGCACCGAGCCGATGTTCAGGCCCGCCTCCGCGGCTACCGCGCGCAGCGAGACCGCGTGCAATCCGCCCTTCGCAGCCAGCCGCAACACCGCGTCGGCGATGTGCGCCCGCCGCTCTTCCCCGTCCACCACTCTAGGCACTGGACTTTTATATCACAGCCGTGATAGAACCGTTTTGTATCACAGGTGTGACAGAAAGGGGTGCGCCGTGGAGACGGTGCTGAACATCCTGCTGATCCGGTTCGGCATCATCGCCGCGATCGTCGTGGTGGTCGGGCTGGCCGGGTTCGCGCTGATCGTTTCGCTGCGGCGGCGGGGCAAGGGCGAGCGCGTCCGGGAAGGCGCGGCGATGCTGGCGAAATCCGCAGCGAAGGCGATGGACCGGCGCGACGCGCGGGGAATGCGCGGGCGGGTCGGCGGCGAGGTCGTGCGCCAGGCCGCGCGGTGGCTGGACGAGGACCCGGGTCGGAAGCGGTCCGGCCGGTGAACGCGGCGCTGCTCGCCGACGGGGACGAGATGCTGCGGCACCTCGTGCACGATCTGTTCGTGAAGGGGCTGATCGTGCTGGGGGCGGTGCTGGTGGCTGTTGTCGGGATCGTGGTGATCTGGAAGAAAGTGGGGCGCTGAGCGCGGTTGCGCCGCCATTCGGCGGGGTGCCGAGGCGGGGTACGCGACACGTGGCGGTGCCTGCCGGGGCCGGGATTTCGGCACGATGGGGTCTTCACCTGGAAGACGGAGGCCGTCGATGAGTTATCCGTTCGATCCCGAAATCGCCGCCGCGATCCCGATGCTGCCCGAGTTCGACTTCCTCGACGTCGAAGCCTGCCGGGCGGGCATGGCCGAACTGGTCGCCTCGATGCAAGGCGACGTGGACGAATCCGGCGTGCGCACGCGCGACGAGTCCGTGCCCGGCCCCGAGGGCGCGCCGGATGTGCCGATTCGCATTTACACTCCCGACCGCGTCGCGACGAAGGCGTTGGTCTTCGACATCCACGGCGGCGGTTTCGCGCTCGGCGACCTGCAGATCGACCACGCGGCCAACGTCGAGCTGGCGAGGGATCTCGGGGTGGTGATCGTGTCGGTCGAGTACCGGCTCGCCCCGGAGAACCCGTATCCCGCCGGGCTGGAGGACTGCTACGCGGCGCTCGAATGGTCGGTCAAGCACGCGGACGAACTGGGGGTCGACCCGGAAAAGGTGGTGCTGTACGGCGTGAGCGCGGGCGGCGGGCTGGCCGCGGCGCTGGCGTTGCTGGCCCGCGACCGGGGCGGCCCGGCGATCGCGTTCCAGTTCCTCGCCGTGCCGGAACTGGACGACCGCCTGGAGAGCGGCAGCATGCGCCGGTTCGCGGACACTCCGATGTGGCACCTGCGGGCGGCCGAGGCGAGCTGGGACTACTACCTCGGCGGCCCGGGCCGCCGCGGCGGTTCGGACGTCTCGATTTACGCGGCGCCGGCCCGGGCGACTGATCTCTCGGGCTTGCCGCCCGCGTACGTGTCGGTGATGGAGTTCGACCCGTTGCGCGACGAGGGAATCGCTTACGCACAAGCCCTTTTGGCGGCGGGCGTGCCTACGGAACTGCATTTGTTCCCGGGAACTTTCCACGGCTCCGCGTCGATCCGGCACGCGACGGTGAGCCGGCGGGAAGCCGCGGAACGCCGGGCGGTGCTGGCTCGGGTGGTGGGGGTCGAGGAGGCCTGAGACCGGGCGGTCGTTTCGGCTTGCCGGGGTTGCGGCCGGAATCGCCTGTGTCAGGTTGATTCCGGCGCGCTTCCACAACTCCCGTTCGCTGTGGACAGCTCGGCTGACGGCGGCGGAGTTGTCGGTGGAGGCCGATAGAGTGGAAAACGGGGGCGCCCCCGCGCCCGTCAAGCAGACTCCGCCAATCGCCGGGCCACCAACGCCAGCCGCGCCCGGAAACGTCCTGCCGGGTCGTCCAGCGACCATCCCAGCGCGTCCTCCACGTGCGCCAGCCGCGCCGCCACCGAGCTGTGGTGCCGGTGCAGCGCGACCGCCGCTTGGCGCAGGGAACCGGTGCGGCAGAAGGCTTCCAGCGTTTCGAGATCACCGCTCGCGGCGAGCGCGTTCAACGCCAGCACGTCCGGCTGCGCGCGCAATTGCTCCACTGGGAGCTCCGCCAGCAACGTCACCGCGCCGAGGTCCTCGTGCACGACCAACGGCCTCGACTTCGCCGCGAACCGGGTGGCCAGGCGGGCTTGCAGCCACGAGGTCCGAGCCGCCAGACCGTCGACCGCGTCGCCGACGCCGATCCGGACGGCATCCGGAAGGGTGCGGCCCCGCAGCGCCAACGTCTCGCTCAGCGTCGGAACGACCGAATCCGGGCCCTCCCGCGGCTGCAACACCACCGCGGCCACCCCGCCGACCACCGCGACCCGCGCACCGAGCGGCTTGCCGCGGGCGACGAGCGCGACTGCGTCCGCCCCGGCGTCCCGACCGGCCCCCGAAGCGACCGCCACCACCCGCAACGGGCGTGCGGTGTCCAGGCCGAGCAGGGTCAATGCCCGCGTGCGGTCCTCGTCCGCTGCCTGCTCGCCCAGCACAGTTCGACCAGCGCCGGATCGGCGAGATGCGGTGCGGCGGAGGGCGGCGGTTCGACCGGATTGAGCACCTTCGCCGAGATCGCGAGCCGTTCGAGCACCAGGTCGTCGAGCGGGCCCGGCTCGCCCGCGCGTTCCAGCCAGACCCGCCCGGCGCCGTCGAGGTCCGCCACGACCGCGCCGGGCGGCGTCGGGCCGTCGCCGCCGGGTTCGCCGGTCGGCCGGTACCGAAGCACGGTTCCGTCGGCATGGCGAATCCCGGCGACGCATTCCGCGAGAAAAGCCGTGGCGCGCAGCAGATCCGGCAGCGTCGCCCGGCGCGCGATCAGCTCGTCGAAATACGCGATGACGCGCACCGCCGTTTCCGCGCCGGAATCGACCGCCGACAACCGCAGCAGCAAGCCCTTCACGGCTTCCAGCCTACCGCCAGTCTCATGTGGACAGTCCGGCCAGCGGATGCAGCTCCTCCCACCGCGGGACGCGCGGCGGGAAGCGCAGCGTCAGCCCGGCTTCCGCGGGCGTGCGGTCGGCCTTGCGCGCGTTGCAGCTGCGCGCCGACCCTCCGCAGGCCGCGACGGTGTTGAGCCAGCTCGTGCGCGCGCCGCCGCGCGAAACCGGCGTGATGTGGTCGACCGTGGTGGCCTTGCGTCCGCAGTAGGCGCACGTGTGCCGGTCGCGCCGCAGGACGCCGGAACGCGACCAGCGCGGCGGTCCGGAATAGCGCCACTTCATCACGACGTAGCGCAGCAGCCGCACCACCTTCGGCCGCGGGAAGACGCCGAGGTCCGGCCCGTCGCTTTCGTGGACGACCGCGACCTGGCGGACCAGCATCCGGATGGCATGGGGGAGCGAGACGGTGTGCAGGGGCTCGTAGCCGGCGTTGAGAACCAGGACTCCCATGGCGACGGGCACCTCCTTTCGGCAAGTCGTTACGGGCCGTGAACGCAAAAGCCGCCCGGCCGGCAGTCCGGCGGGCGGCTCCTCGCTCACGGTGTGGCGGGCCACGTCATGGCGCGGAGCCGGGAATGCCCGACAGGGGCATGCATTCGGTGCGACGCGGCATTCCGTGGATCCTTTCGTGGCTCGATGGCTTCTTCGTCGTCTTCATCATTGTCGCCCCGCGCCGCCGCGTCAACGGAAAATGATCGCTCCCGGTTTCAAGATCCACAGTGGACTATCGCGGGCGCGCGGAAACGGTTTCCCGCTTCGGCGGGGTGCGGTAAAGCTCGCCCAGCAAGGCCACCGCGGCGTGCGTGGCCGGATGCGGATCGTGGGCGCGCCAGGCGAGCTGCACCGGCACCGGCGGGGCGTCGCGGACCCGGCGGTACACAATTCCGTCGCGGCGATATTGCGTCACTGTCGAATGCGGCGTGACGCCGACGCAGCGGCCGGTGGTGATGGTGGCGAGCCAGTCGTCGACATCGTGCGTCGGCTCGATCCGCGGGCGCGCTTCCGGCGGCCACAACTCGGCGGAAGTGGTGCCAGTGCGCGGATCGACCACCAGCAGCCGCGACGCGAGATCGGCGAGCGTGACGGTGCGGCGGCGGACGAGCGGGTCGTCGATAGCCATTGCGCAGTAGCGGTCCTCGTGGCCGACCGTCGCGTGCGCGAACTTGCCCGACGGTATTTGATGCCGCACCACGGCCAGATCGACGAGCCCTTCCGCCAGCCCGGCGGTCGCGGTGTTGGCGCGCACCAGCAGGAGTTCGACGTCCGGGTACCGCGCGGCCCACCGACGCTGGAACTCCGCGGTGTGCCTGCCCATGGCCGACCACGCGTGGCCGATGCGCAGCCGCGTGTGCCCGGTCGTCGCTTCGCGAACGAGATCGTCGGCCTCGGCGAGCAGATGCCGGGCACGGGCGAGGACCTGGACGCCAGCGGTCGTCGGCTCGAGGCTCCGGCTGGTGCGGTGGAGCAGTTGCACGCCGAGAACCCGTTCCAGCGACGCCAGATTCCGGGAGACGGCCGCCTGGGAGACGCCGAGTTCGAGCGCGGCGTCGGTGAACGAGCCCGCGTCCACGATCGTCACGAGGCAGCGCAGCTGACGCAGCTCCAGATCCATGCGTCCAGCGTATCGCTGATGCGGTCAATGCATTTTGCGCATGGATCGGCCGGACGCATGCTCGACCGCATGGCGACTACGGAACTGGCTTCGCGAACTCGCGACAACGCCCGGGCGACCGGTGCCGCGATGCTGCTCGGAAGCGCCCTGTCGAACCAGGTCGGCGCGGCGACCGCGGCGCTCGCCTTCCCGGTGCTCGGCCCGCCGGGCGTGGTGGCGGTTCGCCAGTGGGTCGCGGCGGTGGTGCTGCTGGCGGTCGGACGGCCGCGGCTGCGGACCTTCACCGCGCGCCAGTGGTGGCCGGTGCTCGGCCTGGCCGCCGTGTTCGCGACGATGAACCTCTCGCTCTACACCGCGATCGACCGGATCGGCCTCGGACTGGCCGTGACGCTCGAATTCCTCGGCCCGCTGGCGATCGCGCTGGCCGGTTCGCGGCGGAGGACGGACCTGGGGTGCGCGGTGGCCGCCGCGGTCGCGGTCGGCGCGCTGATGCGGCCGCAGCCGAGCACCGACTACCTCGGGATCGGGCTCGCGCTGGTCGCCGCGCTGTGCTGGGCCTGCTACATCCTGCTGAACCGGACCGTCGGCCGCCGCTTGCCCGGGGCCGCGGGTTCGGCCGCCGCGGCCGGGGTGTCCGGTCTGCTGTACGTGCCGATCGGGGTGTTCGCGATGCTGCAGCACCCGCCGACGCCCGGTGCCCTGGTCGCTGCGCTTACCGCTGGCCTGTTGTCGTCGGCGGTGCCGTTTCTCGTCGACCTGGTGGCGTTGCGGCGGGTGCCGGCGCAGTTCTTCGGGGCGTTCATGAGCGTCAACCCGGTGATGGCCGCGCTCGTCGGGCTCGTGGTGCTGGACCAGCGGCTGGACGTCGTCGCGTGGGCGGCGATCGGCGTGATCGTGGCGGCGAACACGGCGGCGGTGCTGCGGCGGGCCGCGTAATTGTCGGTGGGGCGGGATAACGTAGGCGGCGTTGGCAAGTCGTGGCTAGTCGTTGGCAGGGAGGTGTGGGCATGGTGCGGATCGCGGATCAGGAGTGGCCGTCGACGGTCGTGCCCGCCGACGCGCGCGAACGCGCCCAGGCGACCGGGGTGCTGGTCCGCCGCATGGGCTGGGTGTCCGAGCGGCTGACCCGGGAAGAACGCGACGACGTCGAGCGGCAGCTGGAGTTCTGGTACTCCAACGGGTACTGCCCGGACGCGCTGCTGATCGCGATGAGCGCGCTGCCGGACGGCACGCGGCAGCGGCCGCGCCGGGCGGGCGAGAAACCGGGCGACTTCCTGCGCTCGCGGATGAAGGCCTGGTTCGCCGACGAGTCCGCCGCGGACCTGACCGAGGTGCGCGAGCCGCCGCGGCGCGGGCAGACCTTCGAGGCTTGGCTCGCGAACCGGCGCAAGCAGGCCGCCGACGAGGGCACGTACCGACGGCGTTCCCGGCTGACCGACGCGGGGGAGCGGGCGAGGGCCGAGGCTCGTTCGATCGCGTCGTCCCGGCGGAAGGATCCGCTCGCGCGCGTGCGCGAGAGCGAACGCCGGCGGGCCGCGGCTTTGGAGAGCCTGCGGGTGGTCGGCGAGGCAGTCGAGATGCCCCCGCCGCCAGCCGAGACGCGGGCGACGCCGCGGATGGTCGCGTCGTTCGCCGGACGGCAGGCGTTGGCCGCGCATTCGCCGCAGGTGCGCCGGATCGTGGAGCGGTTGCGGGCGGAGAAGCGAGGCCCGTCGGCGGCGGAGCTGGCGGTGCTGCGGAACGCGGTCCGGGACGCGCACCACAGCGCCGGGCTGGGCACGCTGGAAGCGGCGAGCGCGGAGGTCAACGACGTCGAATCGCTGACGCCGGACGGCCAGCGGATCAAGGACTTCCTCGCGCGCGCCGCGGACGACCGGCTGCCGCTCGACGCGACCGTGCGGTTGCTTCACTCGATGCGGTGAGCCGTGCGTGTCGGGTCACCCGCGGCGGGGAGGGTGCTTCCAGACTCGCCCGGTGACGAACACGTCGATGGACGATGCCGGACGCTGTCTGCTTTCGGTGGCGTGGAACATCCGGACCGGCGGCCCGCGGGCGGACCCCCGGGCGGACGAGGTGCGGGGCCGGTTGCGGACGGTGTGCCGGGAACTGGGGCACGCGGCTTGCCGGTTCGCGGCGGCGGAGGTCGGTGGGGATCCGGTGCCGTTGCTGCGGTTGGCGGATCGGGCTTATGAGGTGGATACGTTGCTGCTGCTGGTGGGGACGTCGTTGATTCCGGATCCGGGGCGGGATGCGCGGTGGTGGGGGGAGATCGAGCGGTTGATGGGCGAGGTGGACGGGATGGTTGCCGGGGCTTCGGCTGTGTTGGGTGGGGTTTTGGTGTGAGTCGGCTCGTCGCCTGGCGGCGACATTGCCGTTTTTGATGGTTGCTTGGGCACCCCGATTTTTGAGTGTGACTACGGCGCT
>NZ_GG657746.1:2938990-3269166 GCF_000158875.1 Streptomyces sp. AA4
ATATATATATATATATATATATATATATATATATATATATATATATATATATATATATATATATATATATATATATATATATATATATATATATATATATATATATATAGATATAAATATATACATATAAATAAACCCAGCGCCGTGTTTTCGGCTGTGTATCGGGGGCGGGGGAGTGTGGGTGCCTGGATGGGTTGGGTGCGGAGGCTGCGGGTTTCTTGGGGACGCAGGGTGGGGGTTGCTGGGTTAGGGGTCGGCGGCGCGGTCGGTGCGCGGGGGCTTGGCGCGTTGGGGTGGGGTGCGCGGGGTGCCTGCCGCGACGGGCCGGGTGCGGGATGGCTTTCCCTGGAGAGAAGCGTGCTTCGCGTCGCGTACGGGAGCCGCCGCAGCGAACTCGGCGGGTGGCCTCTGCGCGTGTGCTCGCCAACCGGGCAATCCGCGACTGAGAGAACTCCAATGGGGCATTGGGTGCGTGGGATGCACCCAATGCCACATTGGGTGCATCGCGGAGGGCGAGGGTTGAGCACGGCTCCGCGTGCGAGAACTGCGGAGGACTCTTTGCCGGAACCTGCGTCAGTGAAGGGACCCCTCACGGGCTGCGGAAGGTCGTGAGGGGAACCCTGACGGAATCAGAGTCCGTGAAGGTGGCCCTCACGGACTTCTAGCCAGGCGCGGTTGCCTCGCGAGAGCCGGTGCAGTCAAA
Organism: Streptomyces sp. AA4; assembly: GCF_000158875.1. Taxonomy (NCBI): domain Bacteria; kingdom Bacillati; phylum Actinomycetota; class Actinomycetes; order Kitasatosporales; family Streptomycetaceae; genus Streptomyces; species Streptomyces sp. AA4. The sequence continues at coordinate 2,939,694 of NZ_GG657746.1, forward strand.
GGGAAGCGGCCGAGGGCGGGCGGCTTCACCGCATTCGGAACCTGTACGAGCGTCGGGTCAGGGGCGCTGGCGTACTCCGGCCAGGACTGCGCTCACGCTCGGCAGCCACCGCTGCCTCGGGTCCGGCGCGGTCAGCCATTCCGGGCCCAATCCGGGGGCCTGCTGACCGGTCGGCAGGGGGAGGAGCGCGCCGCTGTCCAGGACGGTGACGTCTGCCGGCAGGGTGCCTCGCAGGAGGAGTTCGCCGTCGGTTTCGGCGAGGATTGCCAGGCGCGGGCCGTGCTGGGTCGGGAGGATCAGGGACGGGCCTTCGCAGCCCAGGGCGGACAGGTGGTGGCGCACGGGGCCCGAGGTGAGTTTCGGGAGGGTGACCGCGCACAGGCCGTTTTCCAGGGCGAGGAACAGCCGCGCGCCTTGCCGTCGGACGGACCAGCCGAACACCCCGCCGTAGTACGCGTCTGCCGGGTCTGGGCCGGTGTGGTGGTCGGGCCGCAGTTGCTGGTCGAGAGTCATCGTCGACGCCTTCCGCTCGCAAGGGGGTGCCGACCCATGCTAACGGCACTCAGTGCCACTAGCAAGCCGGGCTGCTACCGTTCCGGGAATGACCGAGACGCCGCGCACCCGGGTCGGGGCCACGCCGGCCGGGCGGCGGCAGTTGCGTCGCGCGCTCGCCACGGCGGCCGTGGACCTGTTCGCCGCCAACGGGTACGAGGCGACGACCATCGACGACATCGCCGCGGCGGCGGGCGTCGGGCGGCGGACGTTTTTCCGGTACTTCGACAGCAAGGACGACGTTCTCTTCGCCAACCACGACGAGATCGTCGCCGAGATGGAGCAGGTCTTCCAGACCGCCGACCCGGCGCGCGACCCGATCGAGGTGGCGACCGCGGCGGTGTCGCTCGTGCTGGAGTCCTACGCCGCGGAGCTGGACGTCTCGCTCAAGCGGTTCACCCTCACCCGCACGGTGCCGTCGTTGCGGGACAAGGAAGTCGCGACCGTCGACCGGTACCAGCGCGTTCTCGCTCGCTACCTCCAGGACCGCTTCGCCGCTGCTGGCGACGAGGCGGCGACGCTCCGTGCCGCAGTGGCCGCGGCGGCGATCGCGGCGGCCAACAACCACGTCCTGCGCCGCTGGCTCCGCAGCGGCGGCCGCGACGACATCGAGGCCGCGGCGACGGAGGCGTTCACCCTGGTCGCGGACGCGTTCCGGACGTCCGGCGGCAAGCCATCGGCCGACGCGGAGCCGGGCACGGTGGTGGCGGTGCTCAGCACTGCGACGCCGTTGCACGAGGTCGTGACCCGGATCGGCGCTGCGCTGCGGGAGGCCGAGTCCCGGTGAGGTGCTTGCCGATCGGCAAGTGAAGTGCACTGAGTGCCATTGGGTCCGATCGTGGCTGGTACGCCGGGCTGTTCAGGGCTGCCGGAGCAGCCCGGTTCCAGGGAACGGGTGCGGCACCGGGTGGGGTGCAGCATGACCGGGATCGGCGGAGGCGGGCCCCGGGGTGACCGGATCCTGGGATTGGCTGCGGTGCGCGGGCATCGGCGGGTCTGGGGCGGTCGTTCGGCGAGGTGGCGACTGACCACGAGAATGGATCTTGCACGCGGCGGTTCTCGGCTGGAGCGTAGGGGCGACCTGGCTAAGCGGCTTCGAAGCAGCGAGCCGACGCCCATCGGCGGCCGTGACGGCGGCGGCGGCCTGATGCGGAGGACGGGCTGTCCGGTGCAACGGCGGCTCAGTGCCAGGCAAGGCGCCGGTGCACATGCCGGGCGGGGGAGCGCCGAGGGCAGGCCCCGGCGCTCCGGCCGGGTCAGGACTTGGCCACCTCGGGTTTGAGGACTTCCTCGCACCACTGCCGGAAGGTCGTCGGCGTCTCCGTGGCATGGTGCGGAGTGCGGACAACGCCTTCGTCCAGATGGTTCAGTTTCGCGGTCGCCATGTCCATCATGGACTGTGCCATCGCCTCGGAAAGCCCGTTCGCGAGGACTTGGGCACCGAGCGCCGAGACGGGGATTTGCTGGTACTTAACCGAAATCCCGAGCACCTCGCTCATGATCTCGGCTTCCTGGTCGGGCGAAAGGTCTTCCGGGCCCAGCACGGGCACCTCGTCGCGGCCGGTCCACAAAGGATCCAGCAGCAGCCGGGAAGCGACCCCGGCGATGTCGCGGGTGCAGGCGGTGGGCGCGGCGTAGTCCGGAGGCAGGACGTCGTAGAACGCGCCTTGGTGTTTGATGGCCGAAGTTTGGCGCAGCAGGTTGTCCATAAAGGTCGGACACGCTACCGCGCGGAAGGCGACGCCGGTGGCGGCGATGAGGTCGTCCATCGCCAGCGTCGCGGTGACGTGTCCGGCCCGTGCGGCGGAGGCGGTGCCGCGGCCCAGCGCGCTGATCGACACCACTCGGCGGACGCCGTGGGTGCGGATGGCCTCGACGGCGGGGCGCGCGAAACCGGAGTAGGCCTCGTCGGGGCTGGGGGCTTGACGGTCGGGCGGGACTAGCCAGAACACGGTGTCCGCGCCGTCGAAGGCGCGGGCGAGTACGTCCGGATCGCTGTGCGAACCCGCGTGGACTTCGACGCGTTCACGCAGGTCAGCGGGCAGTTTCGCGGGATCGCGGACAATCGCGCGGACGGGGCGCGCACCGTCGGCGACCTCGGCGAGGACGCGGCTGCCGATGTTTCCGGTGGGGGCGGTGACGACGATCATGCGGGCACTCCAGGAGACTGTCGAACAGGTGGAGGAAGAAGTAAACTCTACCGTACCGTTTACTTTTGGCGGAGGCAAGGATGGCGCGTGAAGGCGGTTCGCAGCTTCGGGGTGCGGAGTTGCGCAAGCACATCCTGCTGGCGGCGAAGAACGTGTTCCTCGAGACCGGATTCGAGCGCGCGTCGATGGACGCGGTCGCGGCCAGCGCGGGGACCTCGAAGCGGTCGCTGTACGCGCACTTCGAGAGCAAGGACAAGCTGTTCCTCGCGGTGCTCGACCTGGTCCGCGAGCTGTACCTCGGCAAGCTGATGACCCCGGACGCCTACGCGGACGACCCGGCCGAGGCGGTCGCGTTGTTCTGCGGGCGGTTCCAGCAGTTGCTGACCTGGGAATCGCAGGCCCGGACGTGCCGACTGTGCATTTCGGCTGCCGAGCGGTTGCCGGACAGCGCGAAGGCGTACTACGAAGCGATGTTCGCGGTGATGTACGCGCGGCTCGCCGAGTATCTGGCCGCGCAGTATAAAATGGACGATCCAGAGGCGGCGGCGCTCGCGGAGGATCTTGTCGGACGGACTGTGCTGCCGCGAGTGTTTCGAGTGTTGTTGAAGGCCGAGCCCGCGATCGAGGAAATGCCCGGGGCGGAGGCGACGGTGGAAAACGTTGAGCTGGAATCGATTCGGCTTGTCGTTGCGGCGGCGTTGGGACAGCGAGGATGAAGATCGCCGGTACTGAGGAACTGGATCTGGAGTACCTCGAGGCCTCGTGCGCGAGGATCGAGGGGAGGAGCCAGGTTCGCGCGAAGGTGCGGATTCCGCGCGAGGAAGGCGATCTCACCGGATGACAGTGCTGCGGTCCGAAGTGGACCGCAGCACGGGTTTGGCTCAGCGCAAGGCGTTCACGGTGATGGTCAGAGTGTCCGGGTCGCCTGCCTGCACAGCGCCGCTGAAATCGGGGCCGGGGGAGACGTCGTCGTAGGGGAAGGCGTAGCCGCGATTGTCCGGAAGTTTGCTGTGCACGATGCGCGCGTAGTGGTTGGTTTCCGGGTTTTGGTAGAACCTCGCCGGGTCCTCGCCGGTCGGCTGTTTCGGGTTGTCGCGCAGGGTGGTGCGGTTCAAGGCCGCCGCTAGCCGGGGGATGATCGCTTTGCGGGCGTCGCTGTCGCCTTGTTTGATGGCGAACGGGCCGCTGTCGCAGCTCCACACGTCCGGTGTGGCTGGTTTGGCGAAGCGTTCGCCGTTGTTGAAGGCGAGGACGCCGTCCGCGCCGACCTGGCCGGTGAACGCGCCGAGGCCGGGTACCTGGGTGTCGACGGTGAGCGTTTCGCTGGTGTATTTCTGCCAGACCTCGTCGAGGTAGCCGTCGAGGTATCCGCCGAATTGGTCGGCACGGTAATGCGCGGACAGGGCGCGCAAAGGCTTTCCGTCGTCGCCGGTTTCGATGAGCGTGCCCCATTTGCCGCCCTGGGCGTTGAGCGCGGCGCAGATCGGGTCGAGCGAGCGGGCCGGGAGGCCGGGGACGGTCTGGTCGCCGGAGCCGGTCGTGGTGAGATGCAGGCCGAGCGGGATCGCGACGAAGTCGACGTAGCTGATGTTGGCGAACAGCACGTCGTTGTTGAAGGTGAATTCGCAGAACGACCAGTTCCGGTTGTAGTTCGGGTCGTCGGCGGCGAGGAAGCTCGGGTGCACGAGCGCCGGGCCCTGGTTGACGAAAAAGTCCAGTTTGCTGTCGAGCGCGACATAGATCCGGGCCGCGTACATTTTCGGGACGGTGACCTGGGAAAGCGACTTCAGCGGGATCGCGCAGTCCTCGCCGAGCGGCGTGTGGTCGCTGCCCGGGGACGGCGGATAATACGGCGTGCCGTCGGCTTTCAGGATGACGAGCCGGTTGTCCAGCGTGGTGCCGGTGAGGTACGCGTAGGTCTGGCTGGCGCCGGACTGGTCGTCGAAAGCGACCTTCGCGGTGTCGGGAGTGGTCGCGGAGGCGAACGCGGTATTCCAGAGTGGAAATGTCGCGGCTGCCGCGGATGCGCAGAGGAATGCCCGCCGGGAAATCAAGGAAAACCGCCTCCTGGAGTCGTACCCTTTTTCCGGTGACCGGCACGCTAGTCACGGCCGGGAAAGCGGGTCAACGAGTGCGCGGGAAATTGGCTGGTTTTGTCATTTCCGGCGGAACGCTCCGGACGCGCACTGAGGCACGGGCCGCCGCCACGGCCCGTGCCTCAGTGTCCGATGTGGACTTTCGGGTCAGCTCACCTGCAGGTCGATGCAGGCGTAGAAGGCGTTCGCGGTGTCCGCGATGTTCCAGACGGCGAGCACCGTCTGCCTTCCGGTGTGCCCCTTGAGGTTCACGTTGTGGGTGACCGTCGCCGGGGGCTGCTGGCCGCCGCCGTCCACGGTGGCGATCTTGTCGTTGCCGATCCAGTACTCGTAGTTGGAAGTGCGGTGCCGGGCGGTGAACTTCCAGGTGAAGGCCACCGACGAGCCGACCGGCGTCGCCTTCCAGCCCTTGTTGTTGTCGTTCAGTTCGGCGAACTGGGCGTTGCCGCCGCTGCAGCTGTGCAGCCCCTTCGGCCCTTCGACGCTCTGCGGTTCCCACTTGATCTGGCCGCAGGACACGACGCCCTGCGCGCACTGGGCCTGCCGGCTCGCCGGCGCGTTGACGTACCCGTGCGCGCTGGCGATGCCTGCCGGGCTGAGCAGCACGAGCACCGGCGCGATCGCCGTGCCGACGGCGGCCGCGACGAGTTTCCGGTTCGCTTTCATGAACAGCTCCTTCGGGGAATGCTCGTTTCCTGGTGCGGGTACGACAAAGCGACGCGCCGGCTTTCCGGGAGCCGGCCCGCACGGGGTGTCGAGCGAAGGGGGTGGGCTTCTTGGTCTAGACCATACGCCCGGGGTTCGGGAAAGGTCAACAGCTGGCAAAGAAAGGCGGAGCCGCGGTTATCAGTCAACGTTGTCAGGCAGGACCACTGTCTCTTGTGGTGCTTGCCGGACGGGTTTCCGGGGATTGCGCCGGTCGGGTGGCGAAGCGCGGATCATGGCCACCCAGCGTGATTTCCTCCGCCCTGTACTGTCTATAGTGGACAGTGTGAAGCTGCGCGGGCGCACGGAAAGCGGCCGGGAGAGGCGGTCCGGTGCAGCGTTTTTGCCCGGCCTTCGCGATCCCCGACTTCCGGAGGGTTGAAAGGAATCGACGGGGAATGCTCAACTGGGTGGTTGGCGTGTTTGCGGGGCGGTTTGTGTTTCGAGGCGCGGCGAGCTTGCGTTCGGCTGGCCGGGGGCGAGAATTCCGGCTAGGTCGGGTGCTGAACCTCAGGACTGCCGGGAGACAGTCAGCGGATGTGATGCTGCACCACGACGAGGACGACCGCTGACGAGCTGGCCGCGCACCAGACTTGCCCGTACTCGAAGGCGCTGGGCGGGAGCATAGAGGTCACGGTGGACGCGACGGCGGCTTGACCAGGGCAATTCGGCGGTGATCGGGGATCGAGGGAGCGTCTTCGATCCACCGGGTCGGGTCTGCGGTGCTGGTGGCGGGTGCAGCGATGGCCGAGGGGTCATTCAGCTGAGGGCACGGAACCCCGAGCAGCCGGGGCCTGCCCAGCCAACTCCCGCGCCACTTCCACCGCCACCTCGATGGTTCGCGCGGCAAGCGGGGACTCCTCGCCGCGGCCGCGCGGCCAGTGCAGGTAGATCGAGCGCGCCGGGGTCGGGTCGAGGTCGTGCACCTGCAGATCCGGCCATCCCTCCGGGCCGTGGATCGCGCCGCAGTCGCGGCAGACGACCTGGTGGATCGCCAGCCAGGGCAGGACGGCCAGTCCCATTCCGGCGCGCACCATCGACAGGATCGTTTCGCTGCCCGCGGAGCGGAACACGATGCGCGGGTGCGCGCCGGCGGCCGCGAGGGATTGCTCCAGTCTGGGCTGGTCGCAGGTCGACGGCCAGGCAACCATGGGTTTGCCGTCCAGTTCCCGCGCGGGCACCGGGCCGGACGGCAGGGTGCCGGGCCGGGCGACTGCCAGGTACGGGTCTTCCATCAGCCGGACATGTTCCGTGTCGTCGCTGATCAGGCCGTCGTAAAACAGCAGGTCCAGTTCGCCCAGCCGAGGTTCGTCGGGTTCCGAGAGGCGGATCTCGCAGCGCGGGTGCTCCTCGCGGAGCCGGCGCAGCACTGTCGGCAGGATCGCGTGCGAGACGCTCTGCAGGGTGCCGACGTCGATGCGGCCTTCGCCTGCCTTGAACCGATCGACCGCTTGGGTCAGGGCGTTGGCCTTCGCCAGGACCTCCCGGCCGTGTTCGAGTACCACGGCGCCAAGGGGAGTGATCCGCACGGGGCGCGGGCCGCCCGGCCGGTCGAAGACCGCGCCGCCGACGGAGCGTTCCAAGGCTGCGATGTGCTGGCTCACGCTCGATTGCGTGTAGCCCAGCCGGGTCGCTGCCCGGGAGAACGTGCCCTCCTCGGCGACCGCGAGCAGGGTCGTGAGTTGTCGCAGGTCCAGGTCGGCCATGAATCCAGAGTATTACAGATCGCGATGGATATCATCGTAAACAATCGCTTTTCTTAAACTTCCGGCACTCTTAGCGTCATTGGCATGACAGTCGCAACGATCACCGCGGAGAGAACTTCGGCTCGCAGGTTGCCGTCGCTAGCGTGGGCACTGGGGGCGTGCCACCTCGTCGCCCGGGGCGGGGCGTTCGTGTCGCCGATGCTGGTGCTGTATCTGACGCAGGAACAGCGGATGTCTCCGACCGCGGCGGGGGCCGTGGTGGCCGCGATCGGCATCGGCGACTTCGGGTCGCAGTTGCTCGGCGGCTGGCTCGGGGACCGGGTCGGGCGGCGGAGGACGATGCTGCTCGGGTTTCTCGGGACGGCGATCGCCTTGGTTGCCTTGGGATCCGCCGAAGCGACGCCGGTCATCTGGGCCACGGCGGTGGGCTACGGACTCGCTGGCGGGCTCTTCCGGCCGGCGGGATCGGCGGCGGTGGCGGATCTTCCGCCGGAGCAGCGGGTGCGGGCGTACAGTCTGCTTTATTGGGCGGCGAATCTCGGATACGCCGTCGCCGCAACGGTTGCCGGGGTACTGGCGAGTCACGGCTACGGGCTGCTGTTCTGGTTGAACGCGGTCGCGATGCTCGTAGCGGCGTTGATCGTGGTGGCTGCGGTGCCGGAAACCCGCTCGGGTGCGAGTCGCCAGAGACGCGCGCTGCTGCCGGTGTTGCGGGTGGACCGTTTGATGATCACCATGACGCTGATTCATGTCGGCTGCTTTACCTTGCTAATGCTGGCTTTCGCGACTTTGCCGTTGCTGATGACCGCGCAGCAGTTCAGTTCCGCGACGTACGGCGGTGTGCTTGCGCTCAACGGGGTCGCCATCGTTGTCCTGCAACCGTTGGCTGTCGCGGTGCTGGCGAATCGCGACCGGGGGTCGGTGCTCGCGACCTCGATGTTGCTGGTGGGGCTTGGCGGCGGTTTGGCCGCCGTGAGCCAAAGCATTGCTGGCTACGCCATTGCGATCCTCGTTGTCAGCCTTGGGCAAATCGGACTGGCGGTCCAGTTCGGTGCGACGTTCGCGGCTCTCGCGCCGCCAGATCTGCGCAGCCGGTACCTGGGTGTCGCGTCGAGTGCGTGGAGTCTTGGCGCGGTGCTCGGACCGGTGCTTGGCACGGCGTTGCTGCAGCAGGCTGGCCGAACTTGGCTGAGCGTCGTGGCTTTCGCTGCCGGAATTCTGCTTTTCCTTGCCCAGCAGTCCGTCGCGGTACGTCTTCGCGAGCAGCAGGCTGGTCAGCTCGCCGAGAAAGGACTCTCAATGACCGTGTCAAGCCGCAACAGTGACCGGATTCGGTGTGTCGAGGGTGAATTCGCGGCCGTCGCGCAGCAGTGCCCAGAGCACGTCGACGAGTCGCCGGGCCAGCGCTAGGAGGGCTTGGGTATGGATGAGTCGTTCGGCGCGCTTCTTGTCGTAGAACCGCCTGGACGGGCCTTGCGTGCGCAGGCTGGACAGGGCGGCCATGTAGAAGACCCTGCGCAGGCGTCGGTTGTAGCGTTTGGGACGGCGCAGGTTTCCGCTGACACGACCGGAGTCGCGTGGCACCGGCACCAATCCGGCATAGGACGCCAAGCGGCCGGCGGTCGCGAAGGTCGCCAGGTCACCGCCGGTGCTGGCGAGAAATTCGGCGCCCAGTCCAGGGCCCATGCCGGGCAGGGACTCGATGATCCTCGCCCACGGATGTCGCCGGAATCGGGCGGTGATCAGCTTGTCGGTGTCTTTGATCTCGCGGTCGAGGTCGAGCAGCTTGCGGGCGATGCGTTTGACGAGCATCGCGGCATCGGCTTCGCCGGGCAGCACCAGGTCCTGGGCGTCGGCGGCGGCGACCGCGGTCGCGGCGGTCTTGCCGATCGCCGGACCCCATGCCTTGTTGTCGGTGAGATGGGTTGTGACACCGCCGATTCCGGCGGTGCGGATCTCGGCGGGGGTGCACATCCCGGCGACCAGGATCAGCGGGGTTCGGTTGGAGTAGTCGAACGCGGCCTCCAGAGCGGGGAAGATCGAGCCCAGCAGCGCCCGCAGCCGGTTGATCCCGGCCACCCAGTCCGACATCAGGTCGGCGCGGTAGCTGGTCAGCTGGGTCAGCGAGACCGCCAGCTCATCGGGCATCGTGACCTCGGTCAGATCCCTTCGCAGCCGGGCGGTTTCGGCGATCACCCGAGCGTCTTTGGCGTCGGTTTTTCCTTCGCCTCGGAATCCGTGGGTCATCGTGTTCACGACCCGGCCCGGCACATAGGTCACCGACTGGTCGGCAGCCAGCAGCGCCGTGATCAGCAGCAACGCCATCGGACTCGTCAAATCGATCGCCCACTGCGCCCGCTGAGCGGCCGCACTGGCACGAGCGATCAACTGCTCGATCGCGCGCTGATCATTCCCGAGTTTCTGACTGAACAGCACCTTCCCGTCGGTGTCGATCGCACACGCGTGATGCATCGATTTGCCGACATCGATCCCGACCCAGACCTCAAGGCGAATCGCCACCCATCCACTCCTGTCATTGCAGGTCACGCCCGTGGACAACCCCGCCGACAGATCCCTAAACAGCGACGACCCGCAACAGCTCTCAATCAGCGAACGGAGCGTCCAGCACGGCGGGGCAGCCAGTCCTTTCGAGCCTCGACAACAGGCAACAACCGATCAGCTACACCCCACCGCCCCGGGCATCCAGGGCACCAACCCCAGACACCCACAAACTTAGGGAACAGACCGATGACAACCATGACCGACACCGAATGGCGCGCTTTCCTTGCCGAGGGAACCAGACTTGCCCACCTTGCTCTCGCGCGGGCGGACGGGCGTCCGCACGTCACCCCGATTTGTTTCGTCCTCGACGGAGACGAACTCGCCTTCGCCCTGTCACCGGGGAGTGTCAAAGGCAAAAGCCTTGCGCGGGACGGACGGGTGGCGGTCTGCGTCAGCGACGAGCGGCAGCCGTACAGCTTCGTGACCGTCGAAGGACAGGCCCGGATCTCTGCCGAGCCGGACCAGATCAGGCGGGTGGCGGCGGGAATCGCCGAACGTTACTACCCCGGTCAGTCCGCAGTGGACCTCGCGGAATCGTTTGTCCACGGTGGATTCACCGCGGTGCGGATCGGCATCGCGCACGTCATCGCCCAATCCGGTCTCGGCTGAGTTTCGGCGGGTCGAGCGGGGGCTCCAGCGCGGTTTCCGCGACGAGCTTTCCTCCAGTGCCGCGGTAATGCGCTGGTTTGCTTGGGAAAGCGCCAGGCCGAGTTGCTTACGGGCGGCCGAGTTCGCGGCGCACGGCGGCGAGCGGACTGGATTTGCCGAGCACGGAACGGCGCACGGCGGCGACGGCGGCCGGTGTGCGGGCCTGGGCGAGGTCGGCGAGTGCGGCCTCGGTCAGCGCGGTGATCCGGCGCAGCATCGAGACGGGGTCAAGAGTGTCCACGGGAAGGGCTCCTCGCTTCGGAGCGTGAAGTTCTGGACTTCACCCCCGGGCAGCGAGGGGAGACGCGGACGTCAGCGGGCGGAGCCCGGCGCGCACGCGCAACCCCCGGGCACTGCCCGGGGGCGGAGAAATCGCTGCGCACGCATGAAGCCATCATGGCACGCCGCACGATGGACGAGCAAACCCCTATGTGCGGTACGTGCGGGGCACTGAGGGACTCAGAGTCCGTGAAGGGCTCCTTGAGGGAATCAGATTCCCTCAAGGAGCCCTTCACGGACCGTGGGTCAGTGGCCGACGGCGGCCCGGACGGATTCCTTGAGCGAGCCGAGTGTTGCGATCACCGCGGTGGGTTCGTAGCCGCAGTGCGCCATGCAGTTCGAGCAGCGCGGGTCCTTGCCGCGGCCGAAGTTCTCCCATTCGGTGGTTTCGATGAGTTCCCGGTACGTCTTCGCGTAGCCGTCGTCGAGCAGGTAGCACGGACGCTGCCAGCCCAGCAGCGAATAGGACGGGATGCCCCACGGCGTGCATTCCAGGTCGCGTTTGCCCTCGAGGAAATCGAGGAACACCGGCGAATGGTTGAGCCGCCAGCGTTTCCGGTTGCCGCCGCCGAAGGCCTTGGCGAACAGTTCCCGGGTCTGCTGCACGCCGAGCCAGTGGTCCTGGTCGGGGGCTTTCTCGTACGCGTACCCGGGTGAAATCTGCATGTTGTCGACGCCGAGGTCGTTGAGGTAGTCGAGCACGTCGATGACGTCCTGCGGGGTGTCCCCGGTGAAGAACGTCGTGTTCGTCATGACGCGGAAGCCCTTTTCCTTGGCGAGCTTGATCGCGTCGACCGCCGCCTGGAAACCGCCCTCCTTGCGCACCGACGCGTCGTGCCGTTCTTCGAGACCGTCGATGTGCACCATCCACGCGAAATTGCGGTGCGGCTTGAATTTGTGGATGTGCTTGGGCAGCAGGAGCGCGTTGGTGCACAGGAAAATGATCTTGTTGCGGGCGAGCAGCTGCCGGGTGATCTCGTCGATCTGCGGATGCATCAGCGGTTCGCCGCCCGCGATGGACACCATCGGCGCGCCGCTCTCCTCGATCGCCCCGACCGCCTGCTCCACCGGCATCCGCTGTTTCAGCAGCGTGTGCGGCTGTGCGATCTTGCCGCAGCCGCCGCATTTGAGGTTGCACGCGAACAGCGGTTCCAGCTCGACCAGGAGCGGGAATTTCTCCTTGCGCAGCAGCTTCTGCTTCATCAGATAACCGCCCAGTCGAAGAGACTGGCGCAACGGCATGGCCATCGCTCAGAGCACCTCCCGAGGTAGGGTGAACGTCATTTCTTCTTCTGTCAGCGTGTTTTCCGCGACGCTGACCGGTCCCAATCCGTGCAGGGCTTCGACCACTTCGGCGACGAGATGCGGCGGTGCCGACGCTCCCGCGGTGAGCCCGATCCGCCCGGCCCCGGCGAGCCGGCGCAGGTCGACGTCGCCGCAGCCGTCCACCAGCACCGCCGGGGTCCCCTCGCGTTCGGAGACTTCCACCAGCCGCCGCGAGTTCGACGAATTCCCGGAACCCACGACCAGCACCAGATCGACCTCGCGGGCGATCGCGCGCAAAGCCTGCTGCCGGTTGGTGGTGGCGTAGCAGATGTCGTCCTTGCGCGGCGCGGAAAGTCCGGGGAATCGTTCGCGCAGCACGGACGCGATCTCCTCGGCCTCGTCGACCGCCAGGGTGGTCTGCATGGTGTACGCGGTCCGCGACGGATCGCGCACGGTCACCGTCCGCGCGGCTGCGACATCGCCGACGACCACCACATTCTCCGGCGCTTCTCCGACGGTTCCTTCGACCTCCTCGTGCTCAGCGTGTCCAATGAGGAACACCGTCTCGCCGCGACCGGTGTAACGGCGGACTTCGTTGTGCACCTTGGTCACCAACGGACACGTCGCGTCCACTACGGACAGTCCGCGGCCTGCTGCGGCACGACGAACAGCGGGGGAGACTCCGTGGGCGGCGAACACCAGCGTCGCGCCTTCCGGAACTTCCTCCACCTCGTCCACGAACACCGCACCGCGACCCTGCAACCGATGCACGACGTGGGTGTTGTGCACGATCTGCCGACGCACGTACACCGGTGCGCCATGCTTTTCCAGGGCTCGCTCGACGATATCGATCGCCCGCTCCACCCCGGCACAGAACGACCGCGGGCTCGCGAGCAACACCGTGCGCGGACGCACCGCTTCGGTCCACGCCGCGAGCGCGGGGGCGGCGCGGCGCAGACTCCGCAACCCAGCGAGTCCATTCGAGACAGTCGAAGGCCGGAGCAACGGCGCACCGACAGTGTCCACAATGGCGCGAACCACCGCGAATGGTTCGCCGCTGGCCGCAAGCCACGCAGACTCCATGTCAACCGCCAGCGCGCCGCTGGCAGCCAGCGCAGCCCGTTCCCGCTCCCGCACCACGTGCGAACTGCCGATCACCGGTCCGAGATGGACAGTGAGACCGAGCCGTCGCAACGCACCCGCCAGCAACGGCGCGGACGGCACCGGCACCACGCCGGACGGACCACGCACCTCGGTGGCGACGACGACGTCCCCCGGCCGTACCGAAGGTGTGAGCCCGCCCCCGACCCCCGCGACGATTCGCGGTCCGGACGGGAGCCGGGCCGCAGCGGCGGCGGCCCGGCGTGGCCCGAGTCCGGTGTGGACTGTCCGCGGACCGCGCACCGCGGCCTGCTCGATCCGCAACGGGGTGCAGACGATCGGCGTCATGACCCGCCCCGTACGTACCGGCCGAGCGCGGACAGCGGGAACACCACGCGATACAGGTGATACGACAGGTAAAAGTCGCCCGGGAAGCCGGTCCCGGTGTGCTTGTCCTCGTCCCAGCCACCGTCTGGACGCTGCCGTTCGCACAGCCACTCGACGCCCCGGGCGACCACTGTGGACTCTCGCTCTCCGGCAGCCAGCAACGCCAGCAATGCCCACGCCGTCTGCGAAGGCGTCGAATCACCACGTCCGGCCCACGATCGATCGTCGTACGACCGCAGGTCCTCGCCCCATCCGCCATCGTCGTTCTGGTGCTCGGCCAGCCACCGCACCGCCCGCCGGATCCGCGGATCGGTCCCGGGGACCCCGGCCGCGACCAGCGCGGGCACCACCGCGCCCGTGCCGTACACGTAGTTCGCGCCCCACCGGCCGAACCACGAACCGTCCGCCTCCTGGTTGTCCCATAGCCACCGGATCCCGCGACGGCATTCGCGGGTGTCCGCTTTCCCTTCCGCGGCCAGCATTTCGACCACGTGCGCGGTCACGTCCGCCGACGGCGGGTCGATCACCGCGCCGAAATCGCAGAACGGCAACCGCGTCGTCAGCACCTGTGTGTTGTCCGCGTCGAACGCGCCCCAGCCGCCGTCGCTGGACTGCATCCCCTCCAGCCACGCGACGCTCCGGTCGACCGCCTCGCGGATCCGCAGGTGATCCGGTTTGCCCATCCGCCGCAGCGCGAGCACCACCTCGGCGGTGTCGTCGGTGTCCGGGTAGCCGTCGTTGGCGAACTCGAACGCGAACCCGCCGGGCTTCAGCGAAGGCCGCCGCACCGCCCAGTCTCCCGGGACCCGGATTTCCTCGCCCAGCATCCACTCCGCGGCCCGGACCAGGCTTTCGTCGCCGGGGGACACGCCCGCGTCGAGCAGCGCGGTCATCGCCAGCGCGGTGTCCCACACCGGCGACTGGCACGCTTCGAGCCGCCGCACCCAGCCCTGGTCGGTCTTCTCCCGGATGGTGAATCCGTCGAGCCCGGCGATCCCGGCCTTGAGCGCGGGATGGTCGAGCGAATAGCCGAGCAGGTGCAGCGCGAGGATCGAGTACACCCACGGCGGCTGGATCCCGCCCCACGAACCGTCGGCCTCCTGCCGCGCGAGAATCCACTCCGCCGCCTGCTTGAGCGCGAGCTTCCGCACCGGGTTGAGCGGCAGTTTCGCGTACGCGTGCAGCGCGGTGTCGAGATTCTGGAACACGCCGTCCCACGTCCACGGCGCGCGCGGCTTCGGCGGTCGCTTGCCGGTGCGCAGCTCGGCGACATCGAAGGGCAGCTTCCGCGCCGGGCGCAGCGTGCCGACGATGGTCAGCGGCACGATGGTCTGCCGGGCCCAGCACGCGAAGTCGTAGACGTTGAGCGGGAACCACGACGGCAGGAAGATCAGCTCCGGCGGCAGGCTCGGCAGGTCGTCCCACGACCACTGGCCGACCATCGCGAGCCAGATCCGGGTGAACACCCGGGTCGCCTCGATCCCGCCGTGCTCGCGGATCCACTCCGCGGCCGTGGCCAGCCACGGGGCGTCCGCCGGGTCGCCGGCCAGCCGCAGCGCGACCCACGCCTCGACCGTCGTGGAGAGGTCAGCCGGGCCGTCCGGGAAGTTCGCCCAGGTGCCGTCGGCGCGCTGCTGCGAGCGGATCCAGCGCGCCGACTCCTCGGCGATCTGCGGCGTGAGGATCCCGAGGAAATGCCGCAGCAGCAGGTCTTCGGCGTCCATCGTGACGTTGGTGGCGAGTTCGCCCTTCCACCATCCGGCACGGTCCTGCTCGCGGCGCAGGAACTGGACCGCCGCGGCGACCGTGTCGGCGGCGGTGCGGGCGGCGGGCGCGGAGGCGGCGGTCCGGGGGACGGTCTGGGTCATCACGCTTCCCTTCCGGCGATGAATCGGGCGATCGATACGAGGTCGGCGCGCGGGCCCGGCGGGAGGGCGGCCAGGGCTTGCTCCGCGGTGGCGACGTGCCGCGCCGCTTCCGCGGTGGCCCATGCGCGGCCGCCCGCGTCGTCCACCAGCGCGGCGATCCGCGCGAGGTCGGTGTCGTCGTCCCCGGCCAGCCACTCGGCGAGCCGCCGGCCCGCCGCGCCGCCGTGCGTGGTGGCGTAGGTGATCGGCAGGGACTTCTTGCGCGCCTGCAGGTCGGAGTACACCGATTTCCCGGTGACCGCCGGGTCGCCCCAGATGCCGAGCACGTCGTCGACGAGCTGGAACGCCAGGCCGATCTCCTCGCCGAACACCGACAGCGCGTCGACCACCTCGGCGGGCGCTCCGGCGAGCACCGCCCCGATCGCGGCGCTGGCGGACAGCAGCGCGCCCGTTTTCCCGGCGGCCATCGTCACGCATTCGGCGAGCCCGACGTCGTCGCGCTGCTCGAACGCGACGTCCAGGAACTGGCCGTGGATGAGCCGCCGCGTGGTCTCGGTGAGCAGCCGGCCGGCCGCGACCGCGTGCGGGGAACCGCTGTCCAGCACCACTTCCTGGGCGAGCGCGAGCATCGCGTCCCCGGTCAGGATCGCGCTCGCGGACCCCCACAGCGCCCACACCGTCGGCCGGTGCCTGCGCTCGGTGTCGCCGTCCATCAGGTCGTCGTGGACGAGCGAGAAGTTGTGCACCAGTTCGACCGCGACCGCGCCGGGCACGCCGACTTCCACCGGCGCGCCCGCGGCCTGCGCGGACACCACGGCGAGCGCCGAACGCACCGCTTTGCCGCCGTTGCCGCGCACCGGGACGCCGTTCGGGTCGGTCCAGCCGAGGTGGTAGGCGCTGATCGCGCGGCTGGTGTCGTCCAGCCGGTCGACGGCGGCGCGCAACGCGGGCTGCACGACGTCCCGGGCACTGCCGAGCACCGGCGGCACCGCGGAGCGGGTTTTCTCGGCAGAAAACAGATTGGCGGTCATGCTCCGACTCCCTCCCTCTTACCGTTGTGCTGAAGGAGGGCGGCGGCCGCGGTCGCGCCACTGCGCGCGGCGCCCTCCATGGTCGCGGGCCATCCGGTCGCGGTCCACGCGCCCGCCAGGTACAGCCCGGGCAGAGCGGTGCGCGCGGGCGGGCGCAGCGAGGCGGTGCCGGGACCGGGCCGGAACGTGGCGTGCCGCTCGCGGGTGACGAAGAAGTCGAGCACCTGCGCGCCGCGTGCCTCGGGCAGCAGCGTCAGCAGCTCGGGGAGCAGCTGCTCGCGCAGTTTCGCGGTGGGCAAGTCGATCTGCGCGTCCGCGGCGGACAGCGACATCGCGAGGTACTGCCCGGAGTCCAAACCGGACTGTCGCGTTCGGTCGAACACCCACTGCACCGGCGTGCGCACGCCCGCGACGAACGGTTCGTCGAGCACTTTCCGGTCGAGAACGACGTGCACGTTCACGATCGGCGAGCTGCCGAGCCCGCCGGACCAGCCCGGCGGCAACCCGATCGCCCCGGTCGGCGCGAGCTGTTCGGTCACCGGCGGCGGAGTGGCGAGCACGACCTGGCTGAACTCCTCCTCGCCGCGATCCGTGACCACCCGCCAGCCTTCGCTGATCGCGCGCACCTTCGTGCCGACCCGGACGTCCGCCCCGGCCTCGATCAGCCGCTCGCGCGCGGGGTCGCCGTGCAGTTCCCGCAACGGGACCAGCGACCAGCCGATGTCGGCGGCGGCCGGGTCGGTGAGCAGACCCTCTTGGAACACCGTCGCGGCGAGGCTGAGCGACGCGTCGTCGGCCGTCGCGTTCAGCGTTGCCACGCCGACCAGATCCCACAACGCTTCGATCGCCGCCGCGCTCTGCCCGTGCCGCCGCAGCCATTCCCCGAAGGACTGGCGATCCGTGCGGTCCGCCTTCGGGTCGACCCGGCGCAACGCGAGCGCGGCGAGCGCGAACCGGGCCCGGTCGAGCGGGCGCAGCGGTTCGTAACGCAACAGCGAGGTGGCCAGGTGCAGCGGCGCGGGCAGGTCGTCGCGCCGCAGCCAGGTCGGCTCCGTCGCGCCCGGCAGGCGGATCGGGATCTCCAGCCGCGGCTGCAACACCACCCGGTCCGCGACCCCGAGACGGTCCAGCAGCGCGCGATACGCGGTGCAGCAACGGAGGAACACGTGCTGTCCATTGTCGACCCGCAGCTCTCCGCGCGTGAACGAATGCGTGAGCCCGCCCAGCTGCGGCCGCGCCTCGAACAGCGTGACCGGACGTCCGGCGTCGGCGCACGCGAGCGCGGCGGCGATGCCCGCGAGCCCGCCGCCGACCACCGCGACCGGGGCGGTCATCGGCCGATCCCGGTCAGCGCTCGGAACGCCACCACCGCCTTTTCCCGGCCGGACAACGAAAGCCTCCGGTCGAACACGCGCGCGGGCTGTTCGTCGATCCGGTCCAGCAGGGTGCGGTAGATGCCCGACATCGCGGTGCAGCACGCGGCGCTGCGACCGTCCAAAGAGGGCACCAGCCGAAGCCCGCGGGCGTACCAGTCCCGGGCGCGCGTCGCGCTGTCGTGGATCAGCGCGGCGAGGCCGCCTTCGGGATCGGCCAGCTTGCCGTCCGGGCCGACGGACAGTTCGACGCCGAACCGGTCGAGGTCCTCTTTGGGCAGATACACCCGCCCGTTGAGCAGATCCTCGCGGATGTCGCGCAGGATATTGGTCTGCTGCAAGGCGATTCCCAGCTCGTCGGCGTACACCGGCGCGTTCGGCTCCGGACGGCTGCCGAACACGCCGAGGCACAGCCGCCCGACCGAACCCGCCACGCACCGGCAGTACTCGACCAGTTCCTCGAACCGCACGTACTCGCGGCCGGTCACGTCCATCTCGACGCCGTCGAGCAATTCCTCGAACGCGCCCAGCGGAATCGGGTACCGGCGCGCCGCGTCGGCGACCGCGACGTACACCGGGTCGGCGGTCGAGGACAGGTCGCCGAGCGCTTTCCGCACTCCGGCGAGTCCCTGCAGCTTGGTCTCGGCCGACGCCGCGGTGTCGTCGCCGATGTCGTCGATGATCCGGGCCAGCGCGTACACCGCGCACAACGCCGCCCGTTTGCCCGGCGGCAGCAACCGGATCCCATAGTAGAAATTGCGCGCCTGTTCCTTGGTGACCGCCGCGCAGTGCGCGTAGGCCTCGTCCACTGTGCCCAGTGCCGTCATCCGGACCGCCTCCTCGTGCCGACTTGCAGCCACCCCAGCCAACTCAGCAGTCCGGCCCGGCTCGGCCGGACCGGTGCGGACAGCACGTCGCCGCCGCTCGCGCGCAGCGCGTCGACCGTCGCGAGCCCGCCCGCCAGAAACCCGCTCACCGCGAACCGTCCCCAGCCGGACAGGTACCCGAGCAAATCCGCGCCGCTGCCCAGCAGAGCGGCGGCGCGGCCGGTTTCCCATCGCATCAGCGCTTTCAAGCGGGGCGACGCGTGCGCGGCGCCCAGTTCCTCCTCGGCGACGCCGAACTCGGCGAGGTCCTCCTGCGGCAGGTAGATCCGCCCGTTGCGGTAGTCCTCGCCGACGTCCTGCCAGTGCTCCACCAGCTGGAGCCCGGTGCAGATCCGGTCGGACAGCCCGGCGGCGGCCGGGTCGGCCACGCCGAGCAGGTCGAGCACGATGCGCCCGACCGGATCGGCGGAAAGCCGGCAGTACGCCAGCAAGTCCGCGAAGACCGGATAACGGTGCACCCGCTGGTCCTGGATGTTCGCCTGGACAAGCCGCTGGAACGGTTCCTCGGTCAGCCGTCCGGCGCGGATCGCCGGGAGAAGTCCACGGACAGCGGGATCTTCCGGTTCCCCGTTGCCGAACGCCGCGGACAGTTCGGAGGAAAACGCCTCGAGCTGCGCGACCCGGTCGCCCTCGGCTTCGTCGCCCAGATCGTCCACAGTGCGCGCGACGGAATAGACCGCGACCAGGTCGGCGCGCAGCTGTTCCGGCAGCACCCGCAGGGCCACCGGGAAGTTTTCCGCGCGCCGTTTCTCTCGCAGTCCTGACGTATCCGGAGCGTGACGGACTCCCGAGGTTGCTCTCATCCCCGCCAGTGTCGCGCCCCCGGACGGGCGGCTTCTGCCGCCGGAAAGCGAATTTCGGTGGCTTCGACTTGGCACGAGAGGCCAAAGTGGGGACAGGATGTCCCGAGGCGACCCGAGACCGCTGCCTGCGACGGAAGGACTCCCGGACACATGGGACCAGATCAGGTGACCCGGCTTGACGAACTGGAAACGGTGGTGACCCGCCGGCTGCCCGCCATGCTCAACGAGGTCCGCGACCAGCTCGCGGACGAGCATCCCGACTACGCGGAGTTCCTGACCGAAGAACTCGCCGACCTCGTCGCCGCCAGCGCGGGATTCGTGCGGCGGCTGATCGACATGGCGGCCGAGCCCGACGAACGGCTGCCGGAACTGGGGTCCGGCGTCGAACAGACGGTGTTCGAGGAAATCGGGCGCGCGCAATACCAGCAGGGGAGGCGCGTCACGAGCCTGCTGTCCGCGTACCGCGTCGGCGCGCGCGTGGCGTGGCGGCACGTTTCGGAAGCCGCGCTCGATCTCCAGGTGCCCGCCGAATTGTTCGCCTCGCTCGCGACCACCGTGTTCGCTCTGGTGGACCAGCTTTCGGAATCTTCACTTCGCGGTTACCTGCAGGAGCAGTCGGATGCGGTACGCGCGCGCGAAAGATTGCGCGACGAACTGACCGCGCTGTTGTTGTCCGACCGAGCGGACAAGGCCGCGGTGCGCGCCGCCGCGGCGCGGGCGGACTGGCGGTTGCCGAAGCACGCCGCGGTCGTGCTGGTGGAGGACGACAACGAGCTGGGCCGGGAATTGGTGTTCCGGCTCGAAGACAGCTGCCTGCGGCTGCGCCGTCCCGGCGTGGTCGTGGCGATCGTCCCGGATCCGGGCGGTCCCGGCAGACGCGCGTGGCTCGCTCGCGCGTTGCGCGGCGGCGGCGCCGTGGTCGGCGCGACGGTGCCGCTCGACCGGCTCCCGGCGAGCCTGCGCATCGCCGAGGTGACCGCGCGGCTGCGCCGGGACCATCTGCTCAGCGACGATCCGGTGTTCGCCGACGAGCACCTCGACGCGATCATCGTGCACCGCGACGACCGGCTGCTCGACGTGCTGAGAAGACAGGCGCTCGCCCCGCTGGCCGAGCTGAACGAATCCGCGCGGGAACGGCTGTCCACCACGCTCACGTCGTGGCTGCTGCATCTGGGGGACCGCAAGGCGGTCGCGGAGGATCTGCACATCCATCCGCAGACCGTGTCGTACCGGCTGGGCCGCCTGCACGACCTGTTCGGGCCGTCGCTGGACGACCCGGCCGTGCGCGCGACGCTGGTGCTGGCGCTGGCCTGGGGTCCGCCCGGGGAAGCGGACGAAACCGCCTGATCGGGGAATTCCCCTGATGCGGCAGCACAATGGACGTGCTTGGCTCGGGGGAGCGGGGGTACCCCGGCGAGAACCGGGAACGGTGCCCGGGGGAGGAGGTTCGCGTGGCTCCGTCAGCTTTCGGCGCCGAAACGCGCCGCGAGCGCGCGGTACAGGCCGGGTGCCGTACCGCGCAGGGCGACGGGGAACCGCAGCCAGCGCGGCACGTAGTAGTCGCCCGGATGCGCGGCGGCGCGCACGACGGCGGCGGCCACGCGTTCGGCGCTCACCGGACGAGGCGTGCCGCGGGTGTAGGGACGGCCGCGGCGCTCGAAGAATTCCGTGCGCACCACGCCGGGAACTACGATTCCGACCGTTACGCCGGTGCCGTGCAACTCGAATCGCAGGCTGTCGGCGAAAGCGTCCACACCGGACTTCGCCGCCGCGTACACGGCTTCCCCGCCGACGCCGGTGCGCCCGGCGATCGACGAGACGAAGACGATCTGCCCGCGGTCGCGTTCCAGCATCGCGGGCAGCAGCGCACGGGTCAGCTCGAGCGGCGCGGTCAGGTTCACCGCGACGAGGTGCCGCAGGCGTTTCTCGGTCAGGTCCGGAAGGGGACCGGCCCAGCCGAGACCGGCGTTGTTGACGAGCAGATCCACCGATCCGGTGATCGCCAACGCGCGTTCGGCGAGCTCCGCGGCGGCGCCGAGATGCGCGAGGTCGGCGGTGAGCGCGGTGCCGCCGGTTTCCTTGGCGACGGCGGCGAGCCGGTCCTCGTTCCGCCCGTGCAGCAGCACGTGGACGCCGGAGCGGGCAAGCTTGCGCGCGGCGGCGGCTCCGATGCCGGACGACGCGCCGGTGACGAGCGCGGTGCGGGCCATCAGGCGGCGGGCAGCGCGGCCGGGCGGTGGCCCATGCGCAGCGTGATGCCCGCCGAGCGCAGCGAACGCCGGAACCACCACAGCGAACCGGCGATGGCCAGCCCGATGAGCGAGTACGAGCCGGCGGTGCTCGCCATGAGGAAGCTGCCGACCGTTTCGCGCGCGAGCATCAGCAGCGTCACGCCGCCGTTCACCGCGAACACGAGCCCCCACAGCACCGACACGCGCTGGAAGAACCGGCGCATTCCGGGATGTCCGGAGAGCGTTTCCGGGAATGCGCAGAAATCGCCCGCCAGCCGCGCGAGCAGCGGTTTGTTGAACGGCGCGGAGACCAGGAACAGGCTGGCGACGAGGAAATTCTGTAGAGTCGGCTGCAGGAAGTACAGGAATGCGCTGCCGGTGGCCAGGCCCAGCACAGTGCGCGCGACCAGCAGAGCCGTGGTCAGCAGCAGCACGGCGGGGATCTTCTTGCGCAGCGCGAGCCGGGCGCCGACGACGGCGACCGACCAGCACAGGGCGGCGATGACCCCGCTGTCGAAGCTCACCAGGGTCAGCAGGAGATAGAACAGGCCGGCCGGGACCAGCGTCGATTCCAGGAGGTGCCGGCCCCCGTCCACCACGAGACTGCGGAACGAGGGGAGGTCGATCGTATGGGGGTGTCGCATGCGGGTTCTGCTGCCTCCGGTGCCAACCGGGCGACTCGGCCTCGGACAAGGCTTGAGCATAAGCACGGCGGATGGGGACGGTGTGAGGTGAGGAGTCCGTGACAGTTACGGGGATGTCGCTGGTCGTGGCGGTCCCCGCCGCCGTCGCCGGCGCGGCGTGCATGGGACTCGCGAGCGCAGCGCAGGCCAGGGCGACCAAAGAGGTGGAAACCGGCAAACCGCTCGACCTGACGCTCTTCAAGCGGCTCGTCGGACGACCATTGTGGCTCATCGGGATCGCCGCGACCATCCTGGGGCTCGTCCTGCAGCTCGTCGCGCTCGCGTTCGGGCCGTTGCTGCTGGTCCAGCCGCTGCTCGTGACGTCGCTCATGTTCGCCGGCCTGGCGTCCGCGCGGCTGGAGCGCCGCCGCCCGGACCGCACGATGAGCGTCGGCGGCCTGCTGTGCGTCGCCGGGCTCGCCGCGTTCCTCGTGATCGCCCGCCCCAGCGGCAACAGCGACACGCTCGTCAGCGGCGGTGCCCTGCTGCCGCTCGGCATCGCGCTCGCCGCGGTGACCCTGGTCTCGCTTGTTGTTGCCGCGTCAACGAATTCCGGGTCGTGGCGGGTGCTCGGGCTGGCCGTCGCCACCGGCGTCCTGTACGGCCTCACTGCCGGGCTGATGAAGGTGGTCGCGGGCCAGTTCCGCGCCGGGATCGACGAGCCGTTCCGGCACTGGACGCTGTATCTGGTGTGCGTCGTGGGGCCGCTGGGGTTCCTGTTGAGCCAGAACACGTTCCAGCAGGGCCGGTTCCTGACGCCCGCGCTCGCCGTCATCACCGCGCTGGATCCGCTGGTCGGCGTGGCGATCGGGCTGTCGTGGATGGGGGAGTCGGCCGACGGGAGGCCGCTCGCGCTGTTCGGCGAGGCGCTGGCCGGTCTGGTGATCGTGGTCGGGATCGCGCTGCTGTCCACGCGCGCGTCGCATTTGTCGGCGGAATCGGAAACGCCGTCCGCCGAAGACGAAACCGCATCGGAAGAATCCGGCGAACGGCCCGATTCGGACCCGGACGACGGGTACGGGCTCGCCGGGACCGCCTGCTAGCGATAAGGGGGCAGCGTTGGAGCGCGTGCTGATCGTGTCCGCGAACATGGGGCAGGGGCACAACGCCACGGGACGCGCGCTCGAGGACGCGATACGGCGGCGCTGGCCGGACGCGACCGTGCGGTGGGTCAACGCGCTGGAACGGCTCGGCCCCGGTTTCGAAGGCCTTTTCCAGCGGATTTACGTCGCCAACGTGGAAAGCGTCCCGTGGCTTTACGAGTTCTTTTACGGCGCGATCTGGCGGATTCCGTGGTTCGCCGCCGCGTCCCGGTGGTTTACCGCCGCTTGGTGCGGGCGGCGGCTGGCGAAACCGGTCGCGGAATTCGCGCCGGACCTGGTGCTGTCGACGTATCCGATGGGCACCGCGGGCCTGGCGTGGCTGCGCCGCAAGGGAAAGCTGTCCGTGCCGATCGGTGCGTGGGTTTCGGACTTCGCACCGCATCCGTTCTGGGTTTACGGCGCGGCCGATCTCACCATGGTGATGCACGACGTCGCGGTCGCGCCCGCGCTGCGCTCGTCGCCGTCGGCGCACGTCGGAGTGTCCGCGCCTCCGGTGCGCGCGGTGTTCCGGCCCGGGGACCAGACGGCGGCGCGGCAGGAACTGGACCTGCCGCCGGACGCCTTCGTGCCGCTGGTTTCGTGCGGCTCGCTGGGTTTCGGCGAAATCGAGACCACGGTGCGGGAGTTGCTGGCGGCGGACCAGTCGGTGGTGCCGATCGCGATCTGCGGGCGCAACGACGCGGTGGCTGACCGGCTGCGCGCGCTGAACGAACCGCGGTTGCGCGTGGTCGGGTGGACGGACCAGCCGGAGCGGTACACGCTGGCGGCGGACGTCGTGGTGACGAACGCGGGCGGCGCGACCTCGCTGGAGGCGCTGGCGTGCGGCCGCCCGGTGCTGATGCACCACCCGATCGCCGCGCACGGCAAGGCGAACGCCCGCCTGATGGCCGCCGCCGGGCTCGCCCTGGTGTCCACAAAGGATGGTGAGCTGGCCGAGACGGTGCGCGGGCTGCTGGCCGAACCGGAACGGCTCAAGGAGATGGCGGAAGCGGTCGCCCGGCATTGCGAGACGGCCACGCCGCTGGTGGAGGCGCTGGAATCGCTGGTGTCCGCGCCGTTGAACCCGCCGACGCAGCGGCTCCGGCCGGAGGACGCGCTGTTCGTGCACGTGGCCACGCCGGAGGTGCCGCAGCAGGTCGGGGCGGTGCTGGTGTTCGACCCCAAGGCCGACGGTTCGCCGGTCACCCCCGCGGACGCCGAGCACCTGCTGGCCGCGACGCCCGGCTTGCGGACGCGCTTGCTGCCCGGCAGCGGCTTGTGGCGGGCGCGGTGGCAGGAAGACCCGGGACGGACGTCGGCGGATGTGCTGACTTCGGTGCGCATCGGTCCGGACGCACCGTTGGACGCGGCGTTGACGCGGGAGATGGACGCGTTCTTCTCCACGCCGGTGTCACCGGAACGACCGGTGCGGGCGCGGCTGGTGACCGGCATCGAGGGGGAGCAGGGGGCGTTGCTGATCGCACTGCACCACGCGGCCAGCGACGGGATCGCGGTGATCAGTGCGCTGGTGGGGCAGACGCGGGGGAAGGAGCCGCTGGTCCCGGCGGCGGTTCCCCGGCGGAAGGGGTGGCCGAGCCGCCCCAATGCCACTTTGGGTGCATCTGACGCAGCGAATGCCACTTTGGGTGCGTCTGACGCACCCAAAGTGGCATTGGGGCGCAACGGGTCTCGACCCCGGCGAGGTGCGATGCGGGCGGGACTTGCCGGACTGGCGGGGCCGGTGCGCGGGTTGCTTGATCGGTCGACGGGATCGGCCGCACGGTCAGGCGGCGTCGAGTCGGCGCGCTCGAACTCTGGCGGCAAAGGCCGTGACCAAGCTGTCGGACTTGCTCGCGGGATGCTCGCTCGCGTGGCGGGCCCGGTGTGGCACGGGCTTGATCGGTCGACGGGAGCGTCCGGCGGCGGCGAGTCCGTGCGCTCGAGTCCAAGCGGCAAAACCCGCACTCAAGCTGTCGGACTGGTGCGCGGGGTGCTTGCTCGGGTGGGGGGGCCGGTGTGGCACGGGCTTGCCCGGCCGACGGGAGCGTCCGGCAGCGCCGAGTCCGCACGCTCGAGTCCCAGCGGCAAAACCCGCACCCAAGCCGTCGAGTTGGCGCGTGGCGTCTGGGCTCTCGCCCGGGCTGGTGCCGCGCCCCGGGTGGGCTGGGACAAGCGGATCGACAGTCCCCGAAGGCATTTCGCGCGGGCGCACCTTTCCGCTCCAGAGGTCCGGAAGGCCGCGCGGCGGATGGGGGTGCCGACGACCAACCTCGTGCTCGCGCTCGTCGCCGAGGCCTTGCATCGAGAGCTGGGCGGGAGCGCGCCGGAGCGGCTTCGGGTGTTGATTCCGATGTCGGTCCGCGACACCGGGACCTTCCGGCAGCTCGGCAACCACACCGGCGCGGCGTCGGTGGACCTGCCGACGGGCGCGATGTCGCTGTCGGAGCGGGTACGGGCGACCGACCGGATGCTGTCCGACCAGGTCGGCCGCGGCGCGCCCCGCGCGGGCAACGCGGTCGTGCGCGTGCTCGGGATTCTGCCTCCGGCGCTGCACCGCCGGGCGGCGAAGCTCGTCTACCGCGGCACGTGGTTCAGCGTGATCGCGTCGGTGCTTCCCGGCGCGCGGTCGCCGGTGGTGCTCAACGGGGCGCTCGTCCGCACGGTGTATCCGGTGTTGTCGCTCGCGCCCGGGGTTCCGGTGGCGGTCGGCATCATGACGTGGGCGGACCGGTTCACCGTCTGCTTCACCGTGCCCGCCGGACAAGACGAGCGCGGGGACCGGCTGGCGGCCGCGGTCGTCGAGGCGTTCGGCCGGGTGTAGTCACTGCGAGAAGTGCGTGCGCGGACGGGGGAGAAGTTCGCCGTCCACTTCGATATCCACCATCTCGTTGTAGAACGCCACGAGACCGGCGATGGCCTGGACCGCCACGGTCGGGTAGGCGTACGTCCACGCCAGGTGCTCGTGCAGGACGTCGCCGACGCGGACGGACCAGTAGCCGGACGTCTCGCCCTTGTACGGACAGGCGGTGACCATGTCAGGCTCGGCGACGAGGTGCGTGAAATCGACTTCGGTGCGGTTGAAGTAATAGCGCGTCGGGAGGCCGGTTTCGAAGAGCAGCACCGGTGACGACGATTCTGCCAGCGTTACCCCGTCTAACCGAACTCGGACATGTCGGGTGGAGCGCAAAGCGTCCACCCGCGTGTACGGGTTGCGCGGGTGGACGAAAACCTGTTCGTCCTCTTCGAACCAGGCGTCCAGCGCGTCCCACGCGAACCGGACGTGTCCGGGCAGGACAGAGTCGGTTACCCAAGCGGCAGCGGGCTTTTCGACCTCGCCGACGTGCAGCGAGTGCCGACCGGCTTCTTCCTCCGGTACGAGCGCGCCGGGGAGAACGTCGTCGAGCGGGAAGTAGAACTGCGGATAGTAGGGCCATTCCCAGACGTATTTAGCCCGCGTGCTGTCCACAATGGTCTTCCCGGCGAGCATTCCGCGTACTCGCCGGGGGACCGGTTCGACATGTCCGGTTTCTACTGCTGCCGCTGGATAATCGGGCATCGGTCAGGCGCGCTTCGGGAGTTTCCAGCCGGGGCGCGGGAAGTGGCAGGTGTAGCCGTTGGGGTAGTTCTGCAGGTAGTTCTGGTGCTCCGGTTCGGCTTCCCAGAAGTCTCCGGCGGGGGTGACTTCGGTGACGACCTTGCCGGGCCAGAGGCCGGAGGCGTCGACGTCGGCGATGGTGTCTTCGGCGATCCGCTTCTGCTCGTCGGTGGTGTAGAAGATGGCGGAGCGGTAGCTGGTGCCGATGTCGTTGCCTTGGCGGTTCTTCGTGGTGGGGTCGTGGACCTGGAAGAAGAACTCGAGCAGGGCGCGGAAGTCGGTCTGGTCCGGGTCGTAGGTGACTTCGATGGTTTCGGCGTGGGTGCCGTGGTTGCGGTAGGTGGCGTGGGGGACGTCGCCGCCGCTGTAGCCGACGCGGGTGGCGGTCACGCCGGGCTGGTGGCGGAACAGCTCCTCCATGCCCCAGAAACACCCGCCGGCCAGGATCGCTTTTTCCGTCATTTCCTTCTCTTCCGTCGAGGGAATCCGTGTACAGGAGGACGCTGCGGAGCCGGTCGCTATTCCGGTCGCCCGGGGCCCGGTCAGAACTCCGTAATGTCTTCCTCCGCCGCGGCCGCGACGAACAGCTCCTGCAGCGTCCGCAAGGCTTGCGACGGCGGCCGTTTCGCGGAGACGACGACGGTGAGCGGCCAGGTCAGCGACGTGTCGGCGAGCGGGATCGGCACGACGCCCGGGAGGTCCAGCCGGGCGGTGCCGGGCAGGACCGCGACGCCGAGCCCGGCCGCGACATAGCGCGGCACCGTCCGCATGTCGGCGACCTCGACGGCGACCCGGCGCGAAAGCCCGAGCGCGGCGAACTCCCGGTCGACCGCGATCCGGTTCCCGAAGCCGCGCGGACAGTCGACGAACAGTTCGCCGTCCAGTTCCGGCAGCCGGACCGACGCTTGCTCGGCGAGCGGATGGCTGTCCGGCAGCACGGCGTAGTACGGCACGCTGGCCAGCTGCGTCGCGTCGAGGCCGCCCAGCTCGGCCCGGGAGAGGCCGAGCAACGCGACGTCGAGCCGGCCGTGGCGGACGTCGTCGGCCAGGCCGGACGAGCCGGTGAGGGACACCGTCAGATGCAGGTCGACCAGCGGGTGCCTGCGGTGGAACGCGCCGAGCAGCACCGGCAGGTCGAACGCGTTCATGCTGGTCAGCGTGCCGATCCGGAGGCTTCCGCGCAGTCCGGCGGACGCCTGCTGCACCACCTCGCGTGCCCGCTCCACCGCTTCCAGCGCCGCTTTCGCCTCGGGCAGGAACAGCTCGCCCGCGGTGGACAGCGCGACCCGGCGGGTCGACCGGTCGAACAGCGTCGCGCCGAGGTCGGTCTCCAGCGCGCGGATCGTCGCCGAGACCGTGGACTGCGTGGCGAACAGCCGCTGTGCCGCCCGCGTGAAGCTCAGCTCCTCGGCGACCGCCACGAAGTGCTCCAGCTGCCGCGTCTCCATGCCCCGATTATCGCGGATCCCGATAACTGTGACCAGTACTTTTCGTTGGACTTGATGAGTGGGACGGGGGATCGTTTCGGGGGTAGGTTCCCGCTCGGAAGGTCGACATGGTCACCACAGCTCCGCCCGCTTTCACCGCGCCGGCCGGATGGCGCGTCAGCCACGGCTGGGGATTCCGGGTCATCGCGTTCGCGTTCGCCGCGTGCCTCGCGTTCTCCACCGTGCCCACCCCGCTGTACGCGCTCTACCAGCAGCGGGACGGGTTCGCGACGTTCCTGGTCACCGTCATTTTCGCGGCGTACGCGGTCGGCGTGATGGCCAGCCTCTACCTCGCCGGGCACGTCAGCGACTGGCTCGGCCGCCGCCGCGTGATCCTGGCTTCGACGCTCGCCGAGGCCCTGTCGGCGGTTTTGTTCCTGCTCTGGCCGGAGGTGCCGGGTCTGCTGCTCGCCCGGTTCGTGTGCGGCGTCGGCATCGGCGCGCTGACGGCCACCGCGACCGCGCACCTGTCGGAGCTGCGGGCCGTGAGCCGCCCGGACCAGGACCTCGGCCGCTCCGGCCTGATCGCCACCGTGGTGAACATGGGCGGTCTCGGGCTCGGCCCGGTCGTCGGCGGCGTCTTCGCGCAGTACATCGGCAGCCCGCTGACCAGCACGTTCGTCGTGTTCCTGGTCGTGCTGCTGGTGGCGGCCTTCGCGGTGTGCCTGGTGCCGGAGACTGTCGAACGGCGCGAGGAGCGTCCGGCGTACCGGCCGCAGCGGGTGTCGCTGCCCGCTGGCGCGCGGCCGGCGTTCGTCGGCGCGGCGATCGGGGTGTTCGCCGCGTTCGCGATCACCGGGCTGTTCATGTCGCTCGCGCCGACCCTGCTCGCCGAAGGCCTGCACGAACACAGCCGGATGCTCGCTGGGATCACCGCGGGCTCGATGCTGGGCGCGGCGGCGGTGGCGCAGGTGGTCTTCGCGTCGCTGGCTTCGCGGTCTCAGCTGCGGTTGGGGTTCGTGCTGATGCCGATCGGACTGGCGGTGCTTTCGGTGGCCGCGTTGCTGCCGTCGCTCGCGCTGTTCCTTGCTGGCTCGGTGATCGCCGGAAGCGGGATGGGTCTCGGCTTCCGCGCGGCGGTCGGGACGGTGGCGGCGCTGGCCGATCCGCTGTCGCGCGGCGAGGTGCTGGCCGGGATTTTCCTCGCGGCTTACGCCGGGCTGGTGGTGCCGGTGCTGCTGGTCGGCATGACGCTGCTGTGGGTGCCGAGCCCGGTCGCGCTGGTCGGGTTTTCGGCGGCTGAGCTGGTGTTGCTCGGCTTCTCGGCCTGGCGGGTGCTGCGGACTGCCTGATTCAGGCGACCTCGGTGGACCGCGTCCGGGCGGCGCGGGCGCTCCACCGTCCGTCATGGCGGTCCACGCGGATCGGGTGACCGAAGGCGCGGCTGATGCTGGCCGTCGTCACCGCCTGGTCGATCGGCCCCGACGACACCACCGAACCGTCGGCGATCAGCAGCGCGTGCGTCGTCGTTTCCGGCAGCTCCTCGAGATGGTGGGTGACCACGATGGAGGCGAGCCGGGGATGCGTGCGGGTCAGCAGGTCGATCGTTTCCAGCAGCTGCTCGCGTGCCGCGACGTCCAAGCCGGTGGACGGTTCGTCGAGCAGCAGCAGCCGGGGGTCGCTGATCAGGGCGCGGGCGATCAGGGCGCGGCCGCGTTCGCCTTGGGACAGGGTCGGCCAGCGTTCGGCGGCCTTGCCCTCCAGGCCGAGCAGGCCGATGAGTTCGTCGGCCTGCTCGATCTGCGACGCGGTCGGCTGCCAGCGCGGCGGAGTGTCGATGCTTCCGGTGACACCGGTCAGCACGACTTCGCGGATGGTGAGCGGCGAACGCAGCGGATGCCGCGGGTTGACGTGCCCGATACTGCGGCGCAGCGCCTGAAGTTCGACCTGGCCGAGCCGTCCGCCGAGAACGTCGACGGTGCCGGTGGTCGGATGCGTGACCGCGCCGCAGAACCCGAGGATCGTGCTTTTCCCGGCGCCGTTCGGGCCGAGCAGCGCCCAGTGTTCGCCCGCTCGCACGGTCAGGTTCACGCCGTGCAGGATTTCCTTGCCCTGCCTGCGGAACACGACGTCGGTCAGCCGCAGCACGACCTCGCTCACGAAAGTGCCTCCTTCAAGGCGGTCAGGTGCGCCCGGCTCAGTTCCGCCGCGGCGGACGCGTCTTTGTCGGCGATCGCTTCGACCAGCGCCAGGTGCGCGGCCTGGTCTTCCTCGGGCGCGGTGATCGGCCGCGCGCGCAGCATGTCCGTCATCGCGCGGTGGATCCGGGGGACGAAGCTGTCGAACAATTCGATCAGCACGTCGTTGTGCGCGGCGACGAGCACCGTGCGGTGGAACGCGGTGTCGGTGTCCACCAGCAGTTCGACGTCCGGCTCGCCGACCGCGCGGGCGGCGAGCGCGCGGCGGATCGCGCGCAGGTCGGTCGGCGTCCGCCGATGCGCGGCCAGCGCCGCGGCTTCCGCTTCGATGGCGATGCGCGCCTCGATCACCGCGCCGATGGTGGCGCGGCGCAGCACCGCGTCCCAGTCCTCGGCGACGTCCAGCGCGGTCACGAAAACGCCGGAGCCCTGGCGGGAATCCAGCACGCCTTTGCCCGCCAATTCGCGGATCGCCTCGCGCAAGGTCGAACGGCCGACGCCCAGTTGCGCGGCCAAAGTCGTTTCCCCGGGCAATTTGTGGCCGAGCGGCCATTCGCCGGCACGAATGCGTCCGAGGAGGACTTCGGCGGCTTGCGCGGCGAGCGGGTGCCGGTGCACGAGAGGGGGCATCGGAAGGCTTTCTGGTCGGGCGGGGCGGCGAGAGCGAGGCTACTGCGGGACATTCTGCCGGCGGGGTGTCGAGTGTGGAGCGTCACTAGTCTACTTGTCTGAGGAGATGGCGTTTTTCTGACCCGTTCGGGTGGGTTACGGTGTTTCGACTGCCGGATTTCGCCCGGTCCGCGCAAAGATCGGCCGCATGCGTGCCAGGAAAATGGCCGTCGTGGGCGGAGCGATCGCCGCGGCGGTGTGTGCGGTGGCGTTCGTGGCCGGTCCCGGCGCGAGCGCCGCTCCGTTGCCGGGGGGCCTGGGGCCGTGCGTCGGCACCGCCTGCCCGGACAAGTACCCGCCGGTCAACAACGGGCCGTTCGCCGGACGGGACAACGGCATCAACGTCTTCGCCGGCGGCGATTTCCTCGTGCGCGAAGCGGCGGCCGAGGCGGAAGGCCGGGTCGTCGTCCTCGGCGGCTTCGACATGGCCAAGCGGACGGGCGCGTCCTCGGTCTACAACGTGGGCATCGTGGGCGTCGGCTCGCGCGTGCCCCCGCCGGACGGGGCCGACTTCCTCACCACCGGCAGGAACGTCACCATCGCGCCGAACCAGCGGCTGCTCGCGGAGGGCGGCGTCGTGCGGTACGGCGGCACCGTCACCGGGACGGTGGCCGGCACACTGAAGCAGGACCCGAACGCGGCGGACCCGTACCGGCAGCTCCGGCCGCAGCTGCAGGAAGCCAGCACCTGCTACGGCAAGTCCGCGGCGACCGGGACGGCGAAGAACGAGGGCTACCGCACGCTGTTCACCGGCGACGGGAAGTCCGCGCTGCAGGTGTTCAACGTCGACTTCGACCTCACCGGCCCCGGCGGCGGCATGCAGGGCCTGGAGTTCACCGGCATCCCGGCGGGCGCGACGGTCCTGGTGAACCTCGTCGGCGGCGCCCGCGTGATCAACACCTACACCGGCGACCTCGCCGACCAGGACCCGATCAACCACCTGCGCGAGAAGCTGCTGTGGAACTTCCCGGACGCGTCGAAGGTGAAGATCGCCGGACAGGCGCAGTTCCAGGGCAGCGTGCTGGTCGGCAACCCGGCCAGCGACACGACGGTCACCGCGTCGGGCACCAACGGCCGGTTCTTCACCGCGGGCAACCTGCTGCACACCTCCGACGGCGCGGCGGGCGGACAGGAGTTCCACGCCTATCCGTTCACCGGCGACCTGCCGGACTGCACCGCCCCGGCGACGACGTCCACGACGCCGACCAGCACGACGTCGACCTCGACCAGCTCCAGCACCACGACGTCGACCGCGCCGAGCAGTTCGACCACCACGACGACGAGCACGGAGCCGACCAGTTCGACCACGTCGAGCACCACGTCGACTTCGTCCACCACGTCGACTTCTTCCACGACGACCGAGCCCACGAGCACGACGTCGTCCAGTACGACTTCCTCCAGCACGACGTCGTCGAGCGCCACCTCGTCCACGAGTTCGACGACGTCCTCGACCAGCTCCACCACGTCGACCAGCCCATCGGAGACGTCCTCGTCGACCGCGCCGACGTCGTCCTCGGAGACGTCGTCCAGCGCGACGTCCTCGAGTTCGCAGCCGACGTCCTCGGCCAGCAGCACGAGCCCGACGACGTCCAGCTCGTCTTCGGAAGCCCCGGCCCCGATCACGACGACGAGCGACCACTCCGGCGGAGTGGCCCCCGGAACCGGCCCGTCCGACCAGGGCCCGCTCGCCTCGACCGGCGCGGACATCCGCGGCTACCTGATCGGCGGCGGTGCACTGCTGCTCATCGGCGGCGCGCTGGTGACGGCCGTGGCGGTGCGCCGGAAGCGCTCCTGACGAAAGCCGATGAAGGTCTCCTGAAGGGGGACCTTCATCGGCAGCCAGCTCGGGGCGGCGGCGATGTACGTGAGGGGAACCCTGAGGGACTCAGAGTCCCTGAAGGTGGCCCTCACGGACCTGACCGTGGCTGACGGGCGGTGAGGGTTTCGGCTAGCGGGCGGCGGCCGTGCGTGCGGCGCGGTACTCGGCGGCTCGAGCCTCGTAAGCGCGGAGTTCCTCTTCCCGATCGGGCACGTCCTCCGGGGCGCCGTCCGCGAAGAAGCCGCGCAGTGCCGCGTTCGCGTCGGCGGCGAGGTGGCCGGTGCGGGCGAACATCGCTGTCTCGTAGCGGGCCAGCGCGGCTTCGACGTCCGGCTCCTCGTGCAGCGCGTGCGCCACTTCCGCGCCGTCGAGCAGGGCCAGGTTCGCGCCGTGCCCGCCGAACGGGGCCATCGCGTGCGCGGCGTCGCCGAGCACCGTGATGCCCGGAACCCGTTGCCACGTCAGGGGAGCGGGCAGTGCGGTGAACGCGCGCGCCACGTAGTCGCCGTCGTTGTCGGTCAGCAGCGGAAGCACTTTCTCGCCCCAGCCGCGGAATTCGCGCAGCAGGAACTCGCGGACCGAGGCGCGGTCAGCAAGATCGACGCCTTCCTTCGCAGCCCAGTCCTCTTCGGCGCGGAAGGCAACGTAGCCGCGGATCACGCCGTTGCTGTTGCGCTGCAGGATCACTGCCCGACCGGCACCGTCGGCGGTGAACAGCTGTCCGTCGCCCACCAGCGCCGCGACTTCCGGGTGCCGGGTCTCGACGTCGTCGAATCGGATGTCCAGATAGGACACTCCGAGGTATTCCGGCCTCGCGTCGGTGAGCCGGCGGCGCACCTTCGACCAGGTGCCGTCCGCGCCGAGCACGACGTCGGCGTCCACTGTGGATCCATTGGAGAAATGCAAGCAGTGGACACCGTTTTCGGTCGTCAGTTCGGTGAGCTTGTGTCCCCAGTGGACAGTCCCGGGCGTGAGCCGTTCGTACAGCATGGTGCGCAGCTGGCCGCGGTCGATTTCGGGGGCGGCGGTGTCGTCGTCGGCGGGGGCGAACTCCTTCAGCAGGGTGCCGTGGTGGTCACGTCTGGTCATGGCTTGGCCTTCGACGCGGGCTAACTCGTGGAAAGCGGCCAGCAGCCCGGCGTCTTCCAAGGCGATTTGCCCGCTGTCCGCGTGCAGGTCGAGCGTGCCGCCGGGGTCTCGTGCATTCACGGCGGCGTCGGCGTCGTACACAGCCGCGGCGAGGCCGTGGCCGTGCAGAACGTGCGCGGCGAGCAGCCCGCCCGGGCCGCCCCCGACGATCGCGATGCGCAGTGTCTCGTTCATGGTTTCCCCTCTCGTGCCGGTGTGGTCGCTGCCCAGCATAAGTGGAACCATGCAAAAAGTGCAACAGTACAATTTAGTAAGTCATTGCACCTCGGATGGACGATTTGCCTCCGGTCTGAAACCGGTCGCGCTCGACACCTGGTTCGCCTAGACGCTCGCGCGGCTCCGCCACAGCAGCCAACCGAAGTACGGAGCCCCGATCAGTGCGGTCACCAGGCCCGCTGCGATCTGGGTCGGCGCGAGGACCGTGCGCCCTAACGTGTCCGCGACGCACACCAGCACCGCTCCCAGCGCGGCCGCCACCGGCAGCGAGCGTGCGTGCTGGGAACCCACCAAAGCGCGTGCGGCGTGCGGGGCCACGAGTCCGACGAATCCCAGCGCACCGACCGCGCACGCGGCTGCGGCGGTGAGCACTGCGGCGAGCGCGGCGAAGCCGAGACGAGACCGGTCCAGCGGGACGCCGAGTACGCGCGGCACGTCCTCGTCCAGCGAGACCAGGTCGAGCGTCCGCGCGCTGGACAGGGCGATCGGCAGGGCGATGACCAGGCACAACAGCACGGGCAGGACCTGGCTGAACTCCCGGCCGTAGGTCGATCCGGCTAGCCAGGTGAGCGCGAGGTGCGCGTTCCACGGCGAGGTCAGCACGACCACGAGCGTCGTGATCGCCTGCGCGCCCGCGCTGACGCCGATGCCGACCAGCACCAGGCGGTCCGACGACAGTCCGCTGCCGGTGGCGAGCCAGTGCACGAGGGCGAACGTCGCGAACGCGGCGACGGTCGCCGCGCCCATCATCGGCCAGATTCCGATGCCGGGCGCCAGAAGCACGACGCTGATCGCGCCGACGCTCGCGCCCGGCGTCACGCCGAGC
Organism: Streptomyces sp. AA4; assembly: GCF_000158875.1. NCBI lineage: Bacteria > Bacillati > Actinomycetota > Actinomycetes > Kitasatosporales > Streptomycetaceae > Streptomyces > Streptomyces sp. AA4. Next base: position 2,975,003 of record NZ_GG657746.1, read on the forward strand.
AGACTCGGTTCGGCCAGCGGGTTGCGGCAGATCGCCTGCACCAGCGCGCCCGCGACGGCCAGGGCCGCCCCGCCGAGCAGTGCGGCGAGCATCCGCGGCCAGCGCAGGTCGAGCGCGAACGACACCTCGGTGCCGGACACCCCGCGCAGCCAGTTCAGCACGTCGCCGAGCAACACGATCCGGTCACCCAGCAGGAGCGCGGCGATCACCGCGGCGACGAGCGCGACCGCCAGCACGACGCCGGTCCCGGCCACCCAGCGGCGGGACCGGACGGTGCCGTGCGTGCCGCGCGCGGACGGGGTTCCGGACGGCTGCCGTCGCGCCAGCCAGACCAGTACGGTCGCACCGGCGAGGGTCGTCACGACGCCGGTCGGCACCGAAACCGCTTTGCCGGCGGGGACGAGAGCGCGCAGCAGGACGTCGGCGGTGACGACGACCAGCGCCCCGGTCAATCCGGAAAGCGGCAGCAGCAGCGGATGTTTGCCGAGCCCGGGCACTCGGCTGGCCAGCAGCCGTGCGATTACCGGCGCGCACAGGCCGACGAACCCGATCGGTCCGGCGACGGTCACCGCGACCGCTGAAAGCAGCACCGCCGCGACGACGGCGAAGGTGCGGGTGCGGCGGACGTCGATGCCCAGCACGCGCGCGTGGTCGTCGCCGAGGCTGAGGACGTCGAGCCGGTGCGCGAGCAGGAGGGTGGCGACCACGCCGACGGCGATCACCGGTGCGGCAAGGGAAACCTGCCGCAGTCCGGATTGGACAGTCGTGCCGCTGCCCCAGCCGTACAGGCCCGCGGTCCGCTCCTGGAACAGCATCAGCAGCACCGACGTGAGCGCGGTCAGCGCCAGCGCGATCGCGGACCCGGCGAGCACGAGCCGGGCCGCCCCGCCGCTGCTGCTGCGCGCGACGAGCAACACCAGCCCGGCCGCCGCGAGACCGCCGACGAAGGCGACGATTCCGTTGACGTAGAAGGGAAGCGAGATCCCGAACGCCGCGACGCCGACCACCGAGACGTACGCGCCGGCGTTGACCGCGAGCGTGTCCGGCGAAGTGAGCGGGTTCCGCGCGACCGACTGCAGCACGCAGCCAGCGAATCCGAGCGCCAGCCCCACGAGCAGCGCCGCGGCCAGCCGGGGGAGCCGGCTGGCCACGAGCACGGCCACCGCCTGGCTGCGCGCGTCGTCGTCCGTGCCGGGGAAAACGGCGCGCAGGAGTTCGCCGAGCCCGACGTGCGACGTGCCTTGCAGCAGGTGCACGGCGGACAGGGCGAGCAGCGCGACGATTCCGGCCAGGAAGACGACGGACGCGGTGAGCCGCGAAACGCGCGGCCGGGCGGGTGCGGGGGCGGTCATCGGATCAGCGCGTCAGAGCGCCGGTGAGCGCGTCCACATAGGCGCTCGCCGACTTCGGGCCGCCGAACATCCAGATGCCGTCCGGGATCCGGTGCAGCTTCCCGGCCTTGACGAACGGCAGCTGCTTCCACACCGCGTTGCCCGCGAGGTCCTGGGTGAAGACGTCGGATTCGGCGGCGTTGGCGGCGTAGACGAACGAAGTGGCCGGATCGGTGATCTTGGTCAGGCCTTCCACGTCGGTGGGCGCGAGGCCGTAGTCTTTGTCGCCCGCCTCGGTCCACTGGTTGGCGGCGCCGAGCTGCTCGGCGACGCTGCCGAGGAACGAGCCCTTCGCGTACATCCGGACGGTGACCGTGCCGGAGGTCGAGTAGCCGTCGGCCATGACGAACTTGGCCCCGGATTTGCCCGCGTCGGCCAGCTTCTTCTTGCCTTCGGCGACCTTGGCGTCGAATTCCGCCAGCAGTTTGCGGCCCTGTTCCTGCGTTCCGGTCGCCTCGGACAGCGTGGTCACGGTCTTGCGCAGGTAGCCGATCGGGTCGGCCGAATCCGAGCCGCGCAGGGTCAGCACCTTCGCCTGCTTCGACAGCTGCGCGATCACGTTCTCCGGCAGGTCGGTGGTGGTGACCACCAGATCCGGGTGCAGCGCGGCGATCGCGTCGAGGCTCGGCTCGCCGCGCGTGCCGACGTCCGGAGTGGACGCAGCGAGCGGCATGACCTTGTCGTAAGTGTTGTAGCCCTTGACGTCCGCCGCGCCGATCGGCTTCACGCCCAGCGCGAGCAGGTTTTCGGTGAGGCCCCATTCCAGCGACACGACCTTCGCGGCCGGGCCCGGCAGGTCGACCTTGCCGCGTTCGTCGGTCAGGTGGACCGGGCCGGCCGGCTTCGCGGCGGCGGCCGGGTCCCCGGCGGCGGGGGCTTCGGTGGTGCCGCACGCGGCGAGCGCGAACGTGGCGAGCACAGCCGCGACGACGAGGAACGGCCTGCGGGCAGGACGAAACACACTGGACACGGGGGTTTTCCTTTGAACTAGTGGGGACAGGTCAAGCTGAGCGGACCGGCCGCGGCCGGGAGGTGTGCCGTCCGACCGGGCGCGTGCGGACGTGCCCTTCGTCGTCGACGTGCACGTCGATGCGCAGGCCGTAGACGTCGCTGAGCAGGTTGGCGGTCAGCACGTCGGCCGGGCGGCCGGTCGCGCGGACGGTGCCGCGGCACAGCAGCACGACCTCGTCGGCGACGGCGGCGGCCTGGTCGAGGTCGTGCAGTACGACGCCGACCGCGACGCCGTGCTCGTCGGCGAGATCGCGGACGAGGTCGAGCGTTTCGATCTGGTATCTCAGGTCGAGGAAGGTGGTCGGCTCGTCAAGCAGGACGACGCCGGTGTCCTGGGCGAAGCAGGTGGCCAGCCAGACGCGCTGGAGTTCGCCGCCGGACAGTTCGTCGACCGGGCGTTCGGCCATCCCGTCGACGCCGGTGTGCCGCATGGCCCGCTCGACCAGCTCCGGTCCCTCGGGGTCGCCGGAGCCGAAGCGGCCGCGGTAGGGATGGCGGCCGTAGGACACGACGTCGCGCACGCGCACGCCGCCGGGCGTGGGGCGCGACTGGGTCAGCAGCGTGACGTGCCGGGCGAATTCCTTGGGAGACAAGGCGAGTGCGTCTTGGCCGGACAAGGTGACGTCGCCCGCGGTCAGCGGATGCAGCCGGGCGAGCGAGCGCAGCAGCGTCGACTTTCCGGAGCCGTTGGGGCCGACCAGGACGGTGACCGCGCCCGCGCGCAGGACGATCTCGGCGTCCTGGACCACCGGCTTCGCGCCGTAGCCGAGCGAGAGCCCGGTGCCGGCGAGCGCCGGTGCTTCCGGCCAGGAGTGACTCATGAAGGTTAGCCTAACCTGATCGAATGAAATTCCGAAACCGGACACCGAGGCGGTGTCGGACGTCACGGGCGTTTTGTACCGGGCGGGCCCGCCAGGATGTGAAACGCCTTTGCCGCGTCCCGTTGCCGCTCTAGCTTCTGATCGGGTCAGAGGTTTTCGGATTTCCGGGTGACGAGGGGAGCCGGTGCGTGGCCACGGGCGAACTCGCGACGACGACGCTGCCGGTCGGGGCAGGCTGGCTCGGGTCCCGCATCGGCGAGCGCACGGCGCGGGGCGTGGCCGGGACGGTGTCCGGCCTGATCCGCGACGGGGAGGTGCCGCCGGGCACGCGGCTGCCCACGGTGCGGGCGCTGGCCGCGGAGCTTTCGGTCAGTCCCACGACGATCGCGGAAGCGTGGTCGCAGCTGCGCGCGGCCGGGCTGATCGGCACCGGACGGCGGCGCGGCACGATAGTGCTGGAACCGCCGTCGAGCCCGCCGCCGGAGCGCGCGTTTTCCGGCTGGCAGACGGTCGACCTGGAACACGGCCTCCCGGATCCCGGGTTGCTGCCGCCGCTGGAGGACGCCGTCGCGGCGGGTGTCCACACGGAACGGTTCGGCGGTCCGGTCAAGAACTCGATCACGCCGCAGTTGCGCGCCGCGGTGAAGCCGACGTGGCCGTTCGCCGCCGAGTCCTGGACCGTCGCGGCCGGCGGGCAGGACGGGATGTTGCTGGCCTGCCAGGCGGTCGCGCGACCGGGCGACGTGATCGCGCTGGAAGCGCCGACCATGCCGTGGCTGCGCGAGCTGCTGCGCCGGTCGCGGATCCACGTGGTGCCGGTGCGGTGCGACGAGAACGGGCCGTTGCCGTCCTCGCTGGCCGCGGCATTGGAACATCGGCCGGTCGCGTTTGTCTATCAGCCGCGCGCGCAGTCGCCGCTCGGGCATTCGGTTCCGGCGGACCGGCTCGCGGAACTCGCCGCCGTACTGTCCGAAGAGGACACCGCGGTGATCGAGGACGACGACTTCGGGCCGCTGGCTTCGGCTCCTTCGCTGAGCCTCGGCACGCGCTTGCCCGGCCGGGTGTTGCTGGTGCGGTCGTATTGCACGGCGTTCGGGCTGGAACTGCGGAGCTGCGTGATCGGCGGTTCGGCGGTGCTGGTGGAGCGGGTGCGGCAGCAGCGCGGGCCGGGGTCGGTGTGGTCGAGCCGGATTCTTCAGGACGCGCAGGCGTTTCTGCTCACCGATCCCGGCAGTGCGGAACTGCTGAACCGGGCGCGGCACCGGTACGCGCACCGGCGGACCGCGTTGACGGAAGCCTTGCGGGAGCACGGGATCTCGGTGCGGGCGCGGGACGGGTTGACGTTGTGGGTGCCGGTCCCGGAGGAGTCGCGGACGTTGATGACGCTGGCCGCCAATGGAGTTTCCGCCGGATCCGGCACGCGGGCGGGCAACCCGGGGACGCCGCATATTCGCGTGGCGACCGGGCAGCTGCCGGACGACCCGGCGTTGGTGGCCGATCTGGCCCGGATGATCGCCCGGGCGGCCCGGCGGCCTTGATGTCTGATGTGGACAGTTCGGTTTTGGACAATGCGGCGTGGTCTTCGCTGACTGGTCCGCACGCTGGGTTCGCCGAGCGGGCCGGGCAAGCCGTGCGCTATCCGGTCGACGTTTCGGTCTTTATGGCGGTGCCCGACGAACCGTCCGCGACGGTGTGGGACGACGTTGCCGCGCTCGCCGGTCCGGGTGCGGTGGTGCCGGTCTTCGCGCAGGCTGGTCCTCCTCCGGCGGGCTGGGAGCTGCTGGAGGAGATGGCCGGGGTCCAGCTGGTGGACGCCGGGGTCGACGCCGCGCCCGACCCGGAGGCGGTTCGGCTGACGGTGGCGGACGTGCCGGAGATGCTGGACCTGATCGCCCGGACGAAACCCGGCCCGTTCTTGCCGCGCACTGTGCTGCTCGGGACCTATCTCGGCATCCGGCACCAGGGTGCGCTGGTCGCGATGGCGGGGGAGCGGCTGCACCCGCCGGGGTGGACGGAGATCAGCGCGGTGTGCACGGATCCGGCCTACCGCGATCGCGGCCTGGCCGGACGGTTGGTGCGCGCGGTGGCCGCGGGCATTCGCGATCGGGGCGAGACACCGTTCATGCACGCGGCGGCGGCGAATGCGAATGCGATCCGGCGGTATGAGGGGATGGGCTTCCGGCTGAGGCGGAGGACGGCGTTCGGCCGGGTGCGCATTCCGGAGGACTGGCGGGCGGCGGCTTAACCTGGCGAGTGCCGGTGCCGGTTCTCACCGGCACCGGCACGCACGTTCAGGAATCGCTCAGCGGAAGACCCGGCGGATTGATGTCCGCCTTCTTCACCGCTTCGTTCTCCAGTCCGTACGCGGCAAGCCATTTCGCGTACTGGCCGTGCTGGATCAGGTAATCGATCGCCGCGGCCACCGGTTTCACGAGACCGTTGTCCTTCTTCGTCGTCGCGGCGATCAGCCCTTGCAGCGTGGCTCCGGCACCGGAGTACTTGCCCGCGCTGCGGGTCGGGTTCGGAGTTTTCGCCGTTTGCGCGACGTGGTAGGCGATGCCCGGGTTCGGCGCGAAGTACGCGTCGATCCGGCCGGACGCCAGCGCCAGGTACGTGCTGTTCTTGTCCGCGAAATTGCGCACGTCGAGCTTCTTGCCCTCGGCGGTCAGCTTCCGCTGCCATTCCCGGAGGATTTTCTCCTGGTTGGTCCCGCTGTCGACGGCCACCGTTTTGCCCGCCAGCACCTCGTAATCCCCGGCGAAGTTCCACGCGCTCGCGCGGTTCGTCTCGAAACCGAGGTTGTCCTCGCGATAGGCGGCGAAATCGAAGCCCTGCTGTTTGCGCTGTTCGGTCACCGTGATGTTCGAGAACCCGGCGTCGAACTGGCCGCTTTGCAGGCGGACGAACAGGTTCTGCCACGAAGCGTTCTGCACGTCCGGTTCGAGGCCCAGCACCGCGGCGACGAGGCGGCCGAGGTCGGGTTCGGCTCCGGTCAGGGTGCGCTGGTCGGCGCCGACGTAGGCCAGCGGCGGGAATCCGGACGGCAGCGCGCCGACGCCGATCGTCAGCTTGCCCCGGTCGAGAAACTTCTTCGGCAATTGCGCGCGGATCTCGGCGACGACGGGGACGGTCAGCGAAACCGGGTGCGCGTCCGCGGTGTTCGCGGCGACGGAAATGGTCTGTGACCCGTTCGCGCTGGTCGACGCTTGGGTGGCACCGCCGCATGCGCCCGCGAGGAGCGCGACTGCGGCGACGAAGGGCAAGAGCTTGCGGGTTTTCATGCGTTCTCCACGGTTTCGAGGCGGGCGACCTTCCCGAGGAAGGCTCGGGTCCGGTCGTGGCGGGGGCGGTCGAGGACGGCCGACGGCGGTCCTTCTTCGATGACCCGGCCCTCGTCGAGGAACACGACGTGGTCGGCGATCTCGCGGGCGAACCCGATCTCGTGCGTCACCACGATCATCGTCGTGCCGGAACTGGCCAGTTCCCGGATCACCGCCAGCACTTCGCCGACCAGTTCCGGGTCGAGCGCGGACGTCGGCTCGTCCAGCAGGATCAGCCGCGGTTCGAGCGCGAGCGCCCGGGCAATGGCGACGCGCTGCTGCTGGCCGCCGGACAGTTGCCGCGGGTACGCGCCGGCCTTGTCTTCGAGACCGACGCGGGCGAGCAATTCCCTCGCCCGTGTCTCCGCCTCGGCACGCGACAGCCGTTGCGTCACGATCGGCGCTTCCACGACGTTGTCGAGAATGGTGAGATGCGGGAAGAGGTTGAAATTCTGGAAGACGAAACCGATCCGGGACCGCTGCCGCAGAATGGCGCGTTCGCTCAGTTCCTTGAACCGGTCGCCGTGCACGCGCACGCCGACGAGTTCGCCGTCGATGCTGACGTAGCCGCTGTCAAGGCGTTCCAGATGGTTGATGGTGCGCAACAAAGTCGATTTGCCGGAACCGGACGGACCCAGCACCACGGTCACCTGCCCGCCGGGCGCGATGAGGTCGATGCCGTCGAGCACGCGGATTCCGTCGTAGGTCTTGACTGCGCTGCGGACGCGGACCTCGGCGCTCATCGGACCACCCCCAGCGTGCGCAATCGGCCGCGGAACCGCTGGAACGGCGTCGGCGGAACGGTGCGCAACGCGCCGCGGGAGAAGAAGCGTTCGACGTAATACTGGATCACCGACAGGACGCTGGTGAGAATGATGTACCAGACCGTGCCGACGAGCAGCAGCGGAATGATCTGCCCGCTGTTGGTGCTGGCCTGCGTTTCGACCACGCCGAACAGTTCCAGCAGTGACGTGATGTAGACGACCGAAGTGCCCTTGAGCAGACCGATCAGCTGGTTCGCGTAGGCGGGCACGATCGCGCGGGTGGCCTGCGGCAGGATGATCCGCCGGTATTGCCGGGAACGCGGAAGCCCCAGCGCGGCCGCCGCTTCGAGCTGTCCTTGGTCCACCGAGAGCACCCCGGCACGCACGATTTCCGCGGCGTACGCGGCTTCGTTCAAGCTCAGGCCGAGCACCGCGACGACGAAGAAGCTCAGCACGTCGGTGGCGCTGAAGCTGAAGAACGACGGGCCGAACGGGATGCCGAGGCTCAGCGTGCTGTACAGCGCGGTCACGTTGGCGAGGAACAGCAGCAAAACGATCAACGGAATCGAGCGGAAGATCCACACGTAGGCCCACGAAACCGCTTGGAGAAGCGGGTTTTTCGAAAGCCGGAGCAACGCCAGCACAATGCCGCCGACGAGCCCGAACACCGCGGCGAGGCCGGTCAGCTCAAGGGTGAGCAGCAGTCCGTCGAGGACCACCGGACGGAAGAACCAGTAGCCGAAAACGTCCCATTGGAAGACCGGATTGGTGATCAGCGCGTGCGCCAATTGGGCGAGCAGCACGAGCACGACCGCCGCCGCGACCCAGCGCCCGGGACGGCGCAACGGGGCGACTTTCTTCGCGGCCAGCTCGCGCAGCCGCGCTTCGCCGGGCGGCTCGGGACCTGCGGACGGCGCCGGCACGGCGCGCAGCGTCGGAGGAGAACTCACAGTGGCTCCAGGGGATCGCGGAGAGGGCGATGGCCACTGTGACCCGCTGGGTTCCCGGCTGTCGAGTGTCCTCTTGGGACTCCCACATGGTGAGCGCGTTGGTACGGAAGGAGGTTTTGTACCGGCTTTGTTACGGACAGTCCACTGTGGACTAGCGGAGCAGGTGCCGGTCCAGGAACGGATTCCGGAACTTCCCGGCCGGATCCAGTTCGGCCGCCAGCTCCCGGAACTGCCGCACCCCCTGGTGGTCCAGGTCCAGAGCCGCGCCGTGGAACAGCTTCCCCCAGTGCGCACGAACCCCGAACGGAGCCAGCTTCTCCTCGATCAGCGGCAGCACCGCCTCGACCTCGGGCTGCCGCTGCTGCCAGGTGAAGTGCGCCGCCACCCGGTCGCCGCCGTATGCCGGGCTCAGCCAGTGCTCGTCACCGGCGACGGTGCGGATTTCCGACACCACCAGCAGCGGCGCGATCCGGTCGCCGATGCTGCGCAACGCCTCGAACGCCGCGGCCGCGTGAGCGCGCGGCACGAAGTACTCGCTCTGCAATTCCGCTCCGACGCTCGGCGCGAATTCCAGGCGGAAATGCGGCAATCGGGCGTACCACGGTCCGGGAACTCCGCCCTGCACGGTGGTGTTTTCCGCCGAAATGCCCGCTGCGTGGGCGGGGTGGCGCGGACCGTCGGCGGGAAGCGCGCCGAACAGCGAGCCGGGGATCTCCGCCGGGACGCGGTTCTTGAGCAGCACCTGGTCGACCACGTCGCGCGCCCAGTTCGTGAACAGGCTGACGCTGTAGCCCGCGGCTTGGATTTCGCCGAAGTGCTCCAGCGCGGCCGACCACGGGAGGGCGTCGAAAACGTCTTGGCGGACCGAGAAGGTCGGCTCCAGGTCGAGAGTGAGCCGGGTGAGGACGCCGAGAGCGCCGACGTTCACCACCACTCCGGGGAACTCAGCGTCGGCGCGGGAGAAGGTGCGCAGGGAGCCGTCGGCGGTGAGGAGTTCGACCGCGGATACTGCCGAGGCCAGGCCGGGCAGGCGCTGTCCGGAGCCGTGCGTGCCGGTGGCGACGCTTCCGGCGACGGTGATGTGGGGGAGTGATGCCAGGTTGGCCAGCGCGTACCCGGCTTCGTGGACCTGCGCGACCACGTCGCCGTAGCGGGTCGCGCCGCCGATCGTGAGCGTCGCGCCGTTGATTTCCGGCGCGATGCCGAGCGCCGAGAGATCGAGCTGGACGCCGTCCGGGCTGTCGGCGACCGTGGTGAAGCTGTGCCGGCTGCCGAGGGCTTTGACCCGGTTCGCGCTGGCGACGACGTCGCGCGCTTCGGAAAGAGTGCGCGGGGTGACGACCTCGCGCGCCCGGTAGGTGAGATTGCCCGCCCAGTTTTCGATCACGAGCGCCGAGCCTAACCGGCCCGGGCGCGGCAGACTGGGGACAGGCCGAGGCGAGGAGACCCGACATGCATTCCGCTGGACTCGTGCTGCACCCGCGCCGCGATTCGAAAGCCGCCGTCGACGCGGTGCTCGGCTGGGCCGCCGGGCGCGGGATCGAGATCCTCGGCATCGTCGACGAGATCGCCCGCGTCGATTGCGCGGCGACCGGGGTGCCGCCCGCTGAGCTGGGCAAACGGTCGGATTTGCTGGTCAGCCTCGGCGGCGACGGCACCATGCTGCGCGCGATGCGGCTCGCCGACGGGCAGCACGCGCCGGTGCTCGGCGTCAACCTCGGGAAGCTCGGTTTCCTCGCCGAGGTCGACGTGCCGGACCTGCCGCTGGCGCTGTCCGCGATCGACCGCGAGGAGTTCACCGTCGAGCCGCGGCTGGCGGTGGACGCGCGCTTCGGCGGCCGGATCGAGACCGCGTTCAACGACGTCGCGGTGGTGCGCGTGCCCGGGGACGGCAGTGCGGTGGTCGCGGTGCTGGTGAACGGCGAACAGTTCGTGAGCTACGCCGCGGACGCCGTCGTGGTCGCCACGCCGACCGGCTCCACCGCGTACAGCTTCTCCGCAGGAGGGCCGATCACGAGCCCGGCGGTGGAAGCGCTGCTGGTCACGCCCGCCGCGCCGCACTCGGCGTACAGCCGCGGCGTCGTGCTGTCGGTGCACGACACCGTGACGCTGGAGGTGCTGCCGTCGAGCGGGCGGCTCGCGGTGGAGGTCGACGGCCAGGTGGCGGGGTATGTCGGGCCGGGCGAAACGATCGACCTGCACGCCCGGCCGAACGCGGCCCGCGTGGTCCGGCTCGGCATGACGACCTTCTACCAGCGCGCCCGGCGCAAGCTGCGGCTCACCGATTCGGCGGAGATCCCGCTGTCCTGAGCAGGTCGCGCGTTCGCCTGGTAATCGCGCCCTGACCTGCGGTTAGGCTGTTCGGGCTGTGCCCGCTGTCACTTGTCGGTGACATTGCCGTGTCCTGTTCGTAATGTCGTGGCGGCTTTGCGGACCCGAACGAGGAGATGGTGGTGCGAGGTGTCCGGTAGACATCGGGACGGATCGAAATCGTGGCGGCTGCCGACCGCGGCGGGGGCGCTGGCGGTCGGCGCGCTGGCGGTGCCGGTGTGGCTGACCGCCGGTTCGGTCGAACCGCAGCAGTTCCCGGCCGCGGCCGCGGAGATGCACGCGTTCAGCGCGCCGCGGCCGTCGAGCACCGTTCCGTCGACCACTTCGACGCCGCCCACGACGTCTTCCAGTGCGGTGCCGACGCCTTCTTCGGCCAGTAAAACGACTTCTCGCACTCCGGAAACCCCGACGGCGAAAGCGTGTTCGTCCACTTTGGCCGGTGCGCAGCCCGCGGTGGCCCAGGCGGGCAATTTCCTCAAGCAGAAGTTTTCGGTGGATACGGTCGGCGGACGGGCCGGACGGTCCGGCGCGAGCGACCATCCGGCCGGTCTCGCGCTGGACTTCATGGTCGACACGAAGACCGGAAGTGCTTTGGCGGCTTATGTTCTCGCGCACCAGGACGAGCTGGGCGCGAAATACGTGATCTGGCAGCAGCGCTACAACGACGGCAGCGGCTGGTCGGCGATGGAGGACCGCGGCGGCGAGACCGCGAACCACTACGACCACGTCCACGTTTCGTTCGAGCGCGGCGCGAAGGTTTCGGTCACCTGCTGACACCCGACTTTCGGAGGTGGGCCGGATTCGTCCCGAAGGGCACACTGTGCGCTGCCGAGTGGTCACCGTCCGCGCGTGGTGACCTTTCCTTCGCTGCGTGAGGAGCTCCGATGGCGGGCAAGTTCTCGATCCGGCTCACTCTCAGCGTCGTCGGAGTGCTGGCCGCACTCGGCGGCACGACGACCGCCACCGCCGCCGCGGCACCGGACGATCCGGTTTCGTGGCGCGTACCCGCGACGCCCGCCGAGGCGGCTTCCTTGGCGCGCGCCGGGTTCGACGTCGCCGGGACCAGTCCCGGCGTGGCCTACGTGATCGGCAACCAGGCGGTCGCCGGGCAATTGCGGCACCGCGGCTACTCGCCGGAATTCTTCGACACTGTCTACAAGGGAGTGTCGACGCGGGCTGCGGCCGACACGTTCTACGGCGGCTATCGCACCGTGGCGGCGCAGGAAGCACATCTCGCGAAAGTCGCCGCGGCGCATCCGGATCTCGCGACGGAGTACACGCTCGGCCAGTCGTGGCGGAAGACCCAGGGCAAGGGCGGCCACGACATCAAGGCGATCTGCCTGACCAAGAAACAGGACGGCGACTGCACGCTGTCCGCGAAGTCTCCGAAGCCGAAATTCGTGCTGATGGCGCAGATTCACGCGCGGGAGATCTCGACCGGAGAACTCGCCTGGCGCTGGATCGACTACCTCGCCGACGGATACGGCACCGACGCCACCGCCAAGTCCATTTTGGACACCACCGAGGTCTGGGTGGTGCCGATCTCGAACCCGGACGGCGTCGACATCGTCGCGTCCGGCGGGAATTCGCCGAAACTGCAGCGCAAGAACGCGAACACCAGCCGGGGCAATTGCAGCGGGACGAACATCGGCATCGACCTGAACCGCAACTCGTCCTTCCATTGGGGCGCGGACTCGAACTCGCCGTGCGCGGAGACGTACCAGGGCACGGATGCCGCGTCGGAACCGGAAGTGCAGGCGCTGGAGCAGTTTTTCCGCGCGATCTACCCGGAACAGCGCGGCAGCGACGACAACGACCCGGCTCCGGACACCGCGCGCGGCACGATGATCACGCTGCACAGCTACGGGAACGACATCATTGTCCCGTGGGGCTTCACGTCGGACCCCGCGCCGAATGACGCCGCGCTGCGGAAGCTGGGGGAGAAGTTCAGCGCTTCGAACGGGTATCTGGTGGGGACGAACACGGAAACCGTGGGTTATTCGACGAGCGGCACGACGGACGACTTCACGTACGGCGCACTGGGAGTCGCGAGCTTCACGTTCGAGGTCGGCGGGCAAAGCGGCAGCTGCGGCGGGTTCTTGCCGCGGTATTCGTGCGTGGACAGCACGTTCTGGCCGAAGAACAAGGGCGCGCTGATCACGGCGGCCCAGTCGGCGGCGGCTCCGTATCAGCAGTGAGGTGCGGTTGAGGGCGGTGCACTCAGGGCGGTGACGCCTGGGTGCACCGTAGCGTGTGCGGAGTTGACGACATGCGCTGAGCGATCGACGGCTATCTGCCTCGCATCCAGGCCATCTTCGGCCGTTGAGGCCGCCTTGAGCCGGACACAGTGACGGGCGGTCGCAGTCGCTGCTCGACCTATACGCGTTCATCAGGGGAGCCAGCCTCGCGAACCTGCACAACGCCTATGCACCGCTCCGACACTCTCGCCTGGGCACCCGAAGTCGCCGCTGAGCGGCTGGCAGTCTTCGCCTCGGACGGCGGCGGGCGCGGCGTCGCGAACCAGGTCTACGACGGCTCGATCGAGTCGATCAGGCCGGGCGAGATCGCGAAGGACATCCCGGATTTCCTGGACCGGTTGCTGCGCATCGCCCAAGCCTTCAGCAGCGAAGACGAGGAAGAACTCCCCGTCAGGTCAAGCGTCGTCACCTTCGCTTAACTCGGCAGGCGACCTATCTCACCCCTCCGCTCAGGTAAACGTCACCATCCCGGGGCTGCCATATGTACGTACATCCCGTACAGTAGTTCTGTAACAGAACTAATCGACCGGGAGGCGGCAGTGACGATCGGCCTGGAGCGGGCTCGTCCGGCGGCGGTGCGGGAGCATCCGAAGGCTGGGTGGTTCGCGGTCGGCGCGGTGTGTTTCGGGGCCTTCATGGGGCAGCTCGACGCCAGCATCGTCACGCTCACCTTTCCCGCGCTGCAGCGCGAGTACGGGGCTCCGCTGGCCGCCGTGCAGTGGGTGTCGTTGGCATATCTGCTCGCGCTCGTGGGATTGCTGGCCGCGGTCGGACGGGTGGCCGATGCGGTCGGGCGGAAGCTCACGTACGTGCAGGGGTTCGGCGTGTTCACCGTCGCGTCCGTCGCGTGCGGGCTGGCGCCGACGCTGGGGTGGCTGGTCGCGTTCCGGGTCGTGCAGGCGATCGGGGCAGCGATGTTGCAGGCCAACAGCGTCGCGCTGGTCGTGCGCAGCGTGCGCGAGGACCGGGCGCGCGCCGCGCTCGGGGTGCAGGCGGCGGCGCAGGCCTTGGGGCTCGCGCTTGGGCCCGCGGTGGGTGGATTGCTGGTCGACACTGTCGGCTGGCGGTGGGTCTTTCTCGTCAACGCGCCGGTCGGGCTGGCCGGGCTGATCGCCGGACGCTACCTGCTGCCGCGTACTCGCGAGCGCACACCGCTGGGCCGGTTCGACGGCGCTGGCGTCGGACTCCTCGCGACCGCCTCGACGGCGTTGCTGCTGGTGATCTCCGGGGTGTCCGGCCTGGACATGCCGACGTGGCTGCTGGTCGCGCTGGCCGGGGCGACGGTCTGCGCGGCGATCGGGTTCGTGCTGCGGGAAAAGGCGGCGAGCAGCCCGATCCTGCAGCTGTCGGTGCTGCGGCCGCCGGTGGTGTCGCTGGGGCTGGCCGGGGCGCTGTGCGGATACCTCGTGCTGTTCGGGCCGCTGACGTTGCTGCCGCAGGTCCTCGGCACGGCGGGCGGGACCGGCGCGGTGCTGACGTGTCTTCCCGCCGGGTTCGCGGTGGCCGCGGTGCTGGCCGACCGAGTGCTGCCGAAGCGGCTCGGCTCCCGCGGGCGCACCGTGCTGGGCGCGCTCGTCGCGGCGGCCGGATGCGCGGCGCTGGGGCCGGCGTCCGCTCCTTGGGAGGTGGGCGTGTCGCTGGTGGTGGCCGGGCTCGGTCTGGGAGTGTTCATTCCAGCCAACAACTCGGCTGTCATGAGCGCGATCCCGGCGCGGATGTCGGCCACCGGAGGAGGACTGGTGAACATGGCGCGCGGACTGGGGACGGCGCTCGGCGTGGCGCTGGTGACACTGTGCCTGCACACCGGCGGGGAACCGGCCGCGCTGGCGGTGCTGGCCGGAGCGGGCGTACTGGCCGCGGCGACCGGGCTGGCCGCACGCCCGGAGCGGGCCCGGTGACCGCGCCCGAACCCGCCCTCGCCGACGTCGTCGCCCGCCTCCGCCGCGCCATGCGGCGGGCCGCGCGCACCGCCGACCCGGACAACACGTTGTCGGTCGCGCAGCTGGAACTGCTGTCCTGCCTCTTCGAAAACCCGGGCGCGCGGCCGAGCCGGATCGCGCAGCTGCTGAAGCTCGCGCCGAATTCCGTGACGACGATGGTGACGGGGCTCCGTTCGCGGGACCTGGTCACCCGCACGAGCGGCGGGGACGACCGCCGGACGGTGGCGCTCGAACTCACCGACACCGGCCGCGCCGCGGTCGAGCGCTGGCAGGGCCACAACGCCGCGATCCTGGCCGCGGCGCTGGACGGGGTGCACCCGGCGTGGCGGCATCTGATCGCGGCCGCGGTGCCCGCGCTGAACGAGCTGGTGGGGGCGATCGACGCGCTGGCGGAGTCGGGGCAGGCACACTGACGCCGCCGGGGTTTCGGTTGGTCAGGCCTGCGGTGATCCGGTTTGTGAAGGTGCGGGGCGGCATTCGATCGCGGCGGCGCTGACGAGTAGCCATGGTCGGTCGCGCTGTGTGCCGGGCTGAGGGGGGGTCCAGCTCTGCGATGTTGGATCTCGGGCGGGTGCCTGATCGGCGATGGTCTGACATTGCGGCGTTGGCGGGCGTTCGATCGAGGCCGCGTGCTTAGTCAGTCGTGGTCGGTCGCGCTGAACCAGCGAGTGCAGCCAGGCCAGCAACAGTCCGCCAGCCGTCGAGCGATGGCCCGCGCACCGCAACGTGGAATCCGGGCACCATCCGGCCACGATCACAGCCAGGGCAGGTCTAAAGAACAGGCGGCCCGGCCTCCACCCGCCGCAGTACGGGCTCCAGCTTGTCCTCGTCCGCGCTCCCGAACGGCAGGCTCTCCTCCCACCACGTCACCCCGGCCTCGGCCAGCGGTGCGACCAGGCTGCGCGCCTTCGCCGGGTCGTTCGGGCTCGTTCCGCCGACCACCACGTCGAAGGGGGCGTCCGCGGTCCGCTGGCTCCGGATGTACGCGATGAGGTCGCGCACCTCGGCGAGTTCCGGCAAACCCGTGGGACCGGCGGATTCGAAGATCGGCACCACCCCGTCCCAGCGGGCCGCGCGGCGCATCGGGCGACGGTTGGGCCATCGGCCCGCCACCCAGACCGGCGGGCGCGGGCGTTGCACCGGCGCGGGCAGCAGCGTGATGTCGCGCGCGGTGAAGTGCTTGCCGGAGAACGTCACCGGTTCGCCGGTCCAGAAGCGGGCGATCAGGTCGACGCCCTCGTCCAGCTTCTCGGCGATCGCCTTCGGATCGGCGGATTCGCCGAAGTCCGCGTACTCCGCGTCGAGCGGCGCGCCCAGCCCGACGCCGAACACCACCCGGCCGCCGGACAGATTGTCCAAAGTGGACACCAGACGCGCCAGTTGCTGCGGGCGGCGGCGCGCGACGGGCGTGACCATCGGGCCCAGCCGGACCCGGCTGGTGGCCAGTGCCGCCGCGGCCAGCAGAATCCACGGATCGCCGAAGGGGCGGCCGGGACGTTTGTCCAGCACCACGTGGTCCCAGACGAACAGGCCGTCCCAGCCCGCCTCTTCCGCCGCCGAGGCGACCTTGGCGACCGCGCGCGGGTCGGCGAAGTCGCCGAAGTTGGGGATGCAGACCGAAAACCGCATGATCACCACCCTGCCCAACCCCGGCGGACGCGTCAAACGGATTTGCCTGCCACGAAAGTCTGGCGCACCCGCGCCCGCAGCAGCGCGTCCGGTGCTTCGGCGAACGGATCGACGTCCAGCACGACGAAATCCGCCGCCAAGCCCGGCGCGAGCTGTCCGGTCAGACCGTCCCATCGGCACGCGTACGCGGCGTCGCGAGTGCCGTGGGCGAGGGCTTCGGCCAAGGGCAGGGCGTATTCCGGCAGGTTGGGTTCCAATTCGGGGTTCAGGGCGGACCGGCGGGTCGTCGCGATGAACATGTTCGGCAGCGGCGGATGCGGCGCGGTCGGGGCGTCGGAGCCGAACGCGAGGACGGCGCCCGCCGCGGTCATTTCCGGCCACGGGTAGCCGCGCTGTACGCGGTCGTCGCCCAGCATCGCGCGCCAGTTGTCCTGGATCGCCGGGTCCGCGTGCACCGGCTGCATCGACGCGACAGCACCGAGTTTCGCCAGCCGCTTGACGTTCTCCGGGGTCACGGTCTCCAGGTGTTCGAGACGATGCCGCCGATCGCGCGGACCGTTGACCTCGATCGCGTGCTCCAGCGCCGACAGCGCGATGTCCGACGCTTCGTCGCCGATGGCGTGCATCGCGACCTGCAAACCGGCCGCGTCCGCCGCCGCGACGACTGGGGCCAGTGCGTCCAACGGCCACAACGGTCCGGGGTGGCTGCCGTCCGCGAAGGGCTTTTTCATGGCCGCAGTACAGGTGTCGATGACTCCGTCGACCATCACTTTGATCCCGGCCACCCGCAGCCACGGCCCGGACAGCCGTGCGCTCAACTCCGCCGCGCGCTCGACCTGGCGGAGGTCGTCCTCGGTGTTTCCGGTGCGCTCGATCAGCCAGTGCGCGGCGACGCGCAAGGGAAGCCGACCGTGGTCGAGAGCCCGTTCCAGTGCGGCGAGATCGGTCTCGGTGAGCGCCATGTCGACCGCAGTGGTGACGCCGTCCGCGAGGTAGTGCGTGAACGCGGAGGCCAGTGCGCGGTCACGGTCGGTATCGCTGGTCTGATCCTCGAGGAAGTGGCGCATCAGTTGCAGCGCAGCGGTTTCGTAGAGCATGCCGTCCGGTTCGCCGGAAGCGTCGCGGCCGATCCGCCCGTCGAGCGGGTCGGGGGTGTCGCGGTCGATGCCCAGTTCGCGCAGCGCGGCGCTGTTCACCCACGCCGAGTGGAGGTCGTTCGCGGCGAGATACACCGGACGCTCCGGGACCGCCGCGTCGATCAGCTGCCGGTGCGGTGCTTGGCCGCCGAGTGCGTCGAAAAGCCAGCTGCGGCCCAGGATTCGCGGCGCGGACGGATCGTCTGCCGCGGCGCGCGCGAGCCGGTGCTGGAGGTCTTCGGGCGAGGTTGCGGAGAACAGGTCGACCTGCTCCAGGGCTTCGCCCATCGAGACCAGGTGGGTGTGCGCGTCGACGAAACCGGGGAGCACGAAGGCTCCGTCCAGTTCGACCGCTCGCGCGTCGAGCCGGTCGGCCTCCGCGGTGCTGCCGACGTATTCGATGGTTTCGCCGCGGACGACCATGGATTCCGCCCAGCCGGACGGGCTCGCGGTGAAGATCCGGCCGCCGCGGTAGTGCACCGGGGTCATCGGGTCACCACCGGTTCGGCCAGGCCGCGCTTTTCGCGGGCGGCGGCGTCGGGCTCGTTGACTATGAGATGCATGCTTGTTCCTTGCGATCGAGGTCAGGCAGTGGCGCGGGGACGGCCGGTGAGTACGTAGACGCCGGCAGCGAGCAGCATTCCCGCCGGCAGCGAGAAGTCGATTCCGCCCGCTGCGCCGGCGACGAACCCGGTGTACATCCCGGGTACGGCGAGACAGGACGCGGAAGCTGTCGCGCCGAGGACGAGGGCGGCGATTCCGGGCCAGTGCACGCCGCCGACGTACCAGAACGGGCCGCCGCGGCGTTCGTCGGCGAGTGCGTGCCCGTCGTAGCGGTTGCGGCGCAGCAGAAGATCCGTCACGTAGATCGCCATCATCGGGGCGAGCACGACGACCATCAGCTGCATCATGTCGTTGACTGCCTTGAGAAAGTCCGACACGAGCAGGGCGTACAGGGTGAGCAGGACCCCGGCGGTGCCGTCCAGCAGAACGCTGCGGGAGCGGCGCAGGCGGACGCCGATCGCCTGCAGCGCGAGGCCCGAGCTGTACACGGTCATCGCGTTGTTGGCGATCGCGCCGAGGATGACCGCGACGAGGAAGATCGGCGTAAACCACGGCGGCAGAACGGATTCCAGCGCGGCTTGCGGATCGCTCATGTCCAAAGTGGTCGCCGCGAACGCGCCGAGTGCGGTGAACACGATGCTCGGCAGGAACGCTCCAGCGGTGGTCCAGGCGGCGACGGCGAACGGTTTGGTGTCGCGCGGCAGATAGCGCGCGAAGTCCGCACTGTTGTTGTAGGACAGGGAAGCCGACGCGACCAGCGCTACGCCACCGGCCAGCGCCGCCCACAGCGCGACTCCGTGCAGCGGTGCCGGGGGCTGGTAGCTCCATGCGGTGTGCCGGATCAGGAATCCGCCCAGCACCAGGAAAACCGCGGTCGTCACGATGGCCAGCGGAAGGTACAGGCGCACGATCACGGAGTGGCCGTAGACGCTGATCACCAGCGTCGCGGCGGCGATCGCGACGATCACGAGGACCTTGCCCAGGGTGTTCAGCCCGATGCCGAGCCGCGCGCACAGGCTGAAGGCGGTCACCGAGGCCGCGGACCAGCTCAGCGCCACGTAGCAGACCGAAACGAGCCAGCCGTTCAGGCCGATCACGAACCGGTTGCCGCGCGTGCCGAACATGGCCCGCATGATGACCTCGCTCGGCGCGCCCGCCGCCGGGCCGCTGACCGCGACGAGGCCGACCAGCGCCCAGAACAGGTTGCCCACGACGATCACCGCGAGCGCCTGCGGCAGGCTCAATCCGCTGAGCACCAGCGCGCCGCCGACGACCAGGCTGAGGTAGCTGACGCTGGGCGCCGCCCACACCCCGAACAGGTCGCGGGCGCGGCCGTGCCGTTCGTGGTCGCCGATGACGTCGATGCCGTGGGCTTCCACGCGGGGGCCGCGCCCGGGCCGGGCAGGGGGCGGCGCGGACGTGCCGGGCGACACGGGCGGGGTGGCGGGAGCGGTCATGGCGTACCTCCGGACCGGGGAAGCGACTCGGGCCACGGTAAGGACCCAAATCGATTTGGGCAATCCTCTCGCCGCAGTCCGTGCCAAAACGATTTGGGCGAGGTTAGGCTGCTGCGCTATGGCCGGGAAAAGGACGCGCGCGACCATCAAGGACGTCGCCCGCCGCGCGGGGGTTTCGCCGACGACGGTGTCGCACGCCTTCAGCGGGAACGGGACGGTCGCGGCCGAGACCGCGGAGCGGGTGCGGGAGGCGGCGCGCGAGCTGGGCTACCGGCCGGACACGGTCGCGCGCGGGCTGCGGTCGAGCCGGCTCGGGGTGCTCGGGCTGGTGGTGCGGCCGCTCGACCCGTCGGACACCGCGTTCCTGGAAGGCGTCGACTACTTCCTGCGGTTCGCCGGGTCGGCCGCGCTGGCCGCGGTGGAACGCGGGTACGGGCTGATGCTGGTGCCGGATCCGACGCGTGCCGACGCGCCCGCGGTCGGGCTCGCCTGCGACGGGTTCCTGATCACCGAACCGGTCGAGAACGACCCGCTGATCACGATGCTGGACCGGGAATGCGTGCCGTTCCTCGGCGTCGGAAGGGATCCGGCGCGGCCCGCGTCGCCGGACTACCTCGACCTCGGCACCGGGCGGATCGTCGCCGAGGTGCTCGACCACCTCGCCGAGTCGGGCGGAACGCGGGTCGCGGCGGTGCTGGGCACCGATCGCAACGAATGGAATCTGGACGCCGAAAAGGCTTACCTGGACTGGGTTCGCGTTCGCGGGCAGGAGCCGCTCGCGGTGCGGCGCGCGGAGGTCGCGGGGGAGGCGGGCGGCCGCGAGGCGGGAGAAGAATTGTTCGGACTGGCTTCGCCGCCGGACGCGGTGTACTGCCAGACCGGACGGCACGCGGCCGGGGTGCTCGCCGCCGCGCTGGCGCGGGGTTGGGCGGTGCCCGGCGACGTGCGCATCGCGTGCGGCGCGGATTCCGATTCCGAGCACACGCGGTCGAGCGTTCCGCCGATCACCGCGGTCGATCTGCGGCCGGTGCAGCTGGCCCGGACCGCGGTCGCGGTGCTCGCCGACCGGGTCGAAGGAATCGAGCCGCCGATCCCCGGGCCGGCGGAGTACGAACTGCTCGTGCGCGGGTCGACCCGGGGATAGGCGGTGGTTTCGTCAGGCGTGCGGGACCGCTCCGACGCGCGAGGCGCGCGGCCGCATCGCCGAAAGCGCCCCGCTGAGCGCGAACCGGCCGGGGCCGGTGAACGCGAGCAGCAGCAGCGCCCAGCAGAACATCGCGGCCGCCTCGCCGCCGTTCTCGATGGGGAAAAGCCCTTGCGGCACATGGACGGAGAAGTAGGCGTACGCCATCGACCCGGACCCGATCAGCGCCGCGATCCGCGTCGCGGCGCCGAGCAGGACGAGCCCGCCCGCGACGAGCTGGATGAGCGCGGCCCACCAGCCCGGCCACGAGCCCACCGGAGCCGCGCCGTGGGCGCCGAGCACCCCGAACAGCGATTTCACGCCGTGGCAGGCGAAGAGGAACCCGACGACGATGCGGAACAAACCGAGCGCGTAATCCTGTGCCGCGTCCAGCCGGTGCATGTTGCCTCCACATAGGACGACTCGGGCGGACGCGGCGGCGTCCGTTCGGACGGCGGTACCGGTCCGCAGAGTGGTCCAGACCTTTCCTGGACCGGTGTCAAGGTATACCGGTGACCGGAGTCTCTCCGATACCTGCGAAAGTCAGGTTCCGCCGGATCTTCCGACTGTGGTAACCGCAGGCGAACGGCGCCGGGTCCGGTTCGGGGAAAGGCCGGGTCCGTTGGGAGGAACGGGGTTTCCGGCGTCTGCCGGAAAGGATCGCGCCGGGCGGTCCGGCGTTCGCGGAGGATTCCGCGGCTGCTGAAACTGTTTCGCGTTCCGGGCCGGCTTAAAGCGCGACCACGATCTTGCCGTGCGCGTGCCGGCCGGCCTGCATTGTCACCGCCTCGCGGATCTGCTCGACCGGGAAGGTCGCCGCGATCGGCACGGTCAGCTCGCCGGAGCGGATCGCGTCCGTGATGCGTTCGAGCGCACCCGGTTCCGCGTTGAACGCACCCGTCGCGCGCACTCCCGGCAGAGCGGGACCGTCGGCGACGGTGGAGATCCGTTCGGGCGCCACGCCGAGTTCGAGCGCGGTCTCGGCCGTCTCCCTGCCGAAGAGATCGGTCGCCGCCGTGATCCCTTCGGGTGCCAACGCCCGCACCCGGTCCGGAAGGCCAGGGCCGTATGCCACGGGTTCGGCGCCGAGTTCGCGGAGGAAGTCGAAGGTGCGTTCGGAGGCGGTGCCGAGCACGCGGGCCCCCGCCAGTTTCGCCAGCTGCACGGCGAAGATGCCGACGCCGCCCGCCGCCCCGCCGATCAGGACGGTGTCCCCGGCGCGGAGCCCGATCGCGGCGAGCGCGGCGGACGCCGTCAGGCCTGCGACCGGAAGCGTGCTCGCCACCTCGTCGCTAATGCCGTCCGGAGTGCGCCACACCGTCGCGGCGGGCGTTTTGATCAGGATGTGATCGGCGACGGACCGGCCGATCGCGCCCCCGTACACCCGTTCGCCCACGGCGAATCCGGAGGCTTCGGCTCCCGCTTCGTCGACCACTCCGGCGAAATCGCTGCCGAACCCGGCGGGAAGGGTGATGCCGAACCGCGCCGCTATTTCGGGCTGCGCGGCGATCTGCCAGTCCATCGGATTCAGTCCGGCGGCGGTGACCCGGACGCGAATCTCGTCCGGCCCGGCGTGCGGTTCGGGCACGTTCTGCAGGTCGAGTACGTCGAGTCCGCCGAAGCGGTGGTAACGGACAGCTCTGCTCATCGCTCGTCTCCTCGGGAGTGATGGGACTTGGTCTCATCAACTGTACCCTAGCGACGAGACTTAGTCCCGTAGACTTCGTTTCATGGCTCGCTGGCAACCCGACGCACCAGGACGGCTCGCCGCCGCGGCACTCGACCTGTTCGAGGAGCGCGGCTACGAAAACACGACCGTGATCGAGATCGCGGAGCGTGCGGGGCTGACCAAGAGCACGTTCTTCCGGCACTTTCCGGACAAGCGGGAGGTGCTGTTCGGCGGAAGTGCGATGACCGACCTGCTGGTCGACGCGATCGCCGCGGCGCCGCGGGGGGCTGGGCCGCTCGAGGTGGTGGCGCATGCCCTCGATGTGCTCGGCCAGGAGGTTTTCACCGGCGAGCGGCGCGAGTTCAGCGCGCGGCGGCAGGCTGTGCTGGACGCCAATCCGGAGCTGGGGGAGCGGGAAGCGCGCAAGCGGATCGGTTTGGTGGAGGCGATGATCGGGGCGCTGGAGAGGCGCGGTGTCGCGGGCCGGACCGCGCGGGTGGCGGCGAAGGTGGGTGCGCTCGCCTGGGAGATCGCGCATGACGAGTGGATCGGCGCGGGGGGCGGGGAGTTCGGGGTGCTGGTGCGGGGGGTGCTTGCCGAGGTGCGCGAGGTCAGTGCGGACTGTTGAGGGTTCTCCAGCCGGATTTAAGCAGCGCGAAGACGGACGCCAGCGCGGCAGAAGGATCCGCCGCGGTGCCGGTGAGATCCGGGATTTCCAGTACGAATCGCGCCAAAGCGCGCACGGCCGGGTCGTCCGCGGGCAGGCCGCTTTCCTCGGCTAGTGCGGTCGTCAGTTCGGGTTCGCAGGAGTGCCACAGGCGGCGCGCGTATTCGCGCAGGGCGGGCGTCTGCACGATCAGGTCGCGTTTCGGGGCGTGTTCCGGCGGGAGGTCCGTCGAATACGGGCCGCGGGCGGCGAAGAAGCGGTGCAGGGCATCGAGGACCGGTTCGGCCGGGGCGCGGTCTCGGACCGCGGCGACGATTCCGGCTCGGCGTTCCGAGCCGTCGTCGAAGATCAGGGCGTCTTTGCCGTCCGGGACGTGCGCGAACAGGGTCGCGACGGAGATGTCGGCCTCTTCGGCGATCTGCGCGACGGTCACCCCGTCGTAGCCGTGCTTCAGGAACAGCCGCAGCGCGACCTCGTCCAGCTTGCGGCGGGTTTCGAGTTTGCGGCGTTCGCGTCGTCCGGTGTTGACCACGGACCCCAGTCTACCCCAAAGCTGAAGTGGGTTTAAAGTTAGAATCACTTCAGATTTAGGAGGGTGTCATGACGGTGCTGGTGACCGGGGGCAACGCGGGGATCGGCTACTTCGTCGCGGAACAGCTGGCCGAGGCGGGGGTGGAGGTGGTGCTCGGCAGCCGGGACGCGGCGAAGGCGGAGGTCGCGGTGAAGGTCCTTCGCGAGCGGGTGCCGGGGGTGCGCGCGTCATGGGCGCGGCTGGACCTTGCCGATCTGGCGTCGGTGAAGGGGATCGACGTCGGGGAACTCGACGCGGTCGTGCTGAACGCGGGGGTGTATCTCGACGGGCCGGAGCGGCGGGAGACCAAGGACGGGCACGAGATGACGTTCGGGGTCAACCATCTCGGGCACTTCGCGCTGACGGCGGCGCTGCGGGACCGGCTGAAGCCGGGCGCGAGGATCGTGACGATGGGCAGTTTCGCGGCGAAGTCAGCGAAACTCGATTTCGACGATCTCGAGAGTAAGCAGAGCTATCAGCCGAAAACCGCGTATGAACGGTCGAAGCTCGCGCAGACGCTCTTCGCGCTGGAGCTGGATCGGCGGCTGCGAGCGGCTGGCAGCAGCAGGCTGAGTGTCGTCGCGCATCCGGGCGGGGCGTTGGACAGCCTGACTCCGGACCGGCCGCCGCTGCACGTGCGGAGCAAGAAGCTGAGCCTCGCGCGGATTGCCTTGCAGGGCAAGGACGGCGGCGCGAGGCCAGCGGTGCGGGCGGCGGTCGGTCCGGATGTCCACAGTGGTCAGATCTGGGGTCCGCGCGTGTTCGGTCTCAAGGGACGGCCCCGGCCGGAACCGGTGCGCGGGCCGTACGCGGACGCCGACGCCGCCGCCCGGTTGTGGGCGGCGAGCGTGGAGCTGACCGGAGTCGAGCCGGTGTTCAGCTGACGTCGATCAGCACCTTCCCGGTGACGCCTTTCTGCGACGCTTCGTGCGCGCGAGCGGTTTCCGCCAGGGGGAACCGGTGCACGGGCAGGCCGTGGTCTGGGCCGAGCCGGAGCCCGCCGTCGCGCAGAGCGGCGTTCAGGTCTTCCGCACCGGCGCGTAGGCGGTCGAATCCGACGGTGTAGAGGACCACGAACTGGTAGCGGCTGTTGAGGAAAACGTTCTGTCCAAAGTCGACAGTCACGGTTCCGTTTCCGCGGTCGTCGCCGTAGGCCGCGACGACGCCGCGCGGGCGGAGTACCGCGGTGTGCAGGGGAGCGTTCACGCCGACGGCGACCTCCACGATCACGTCGACCCCGTCCGGCGCGATGTCCCGGATCGCCGCGGCGACGTCGCCTTCGGTGTACCGCACGACATGCTGCGCCCCGGCGGCGCGCGCGAGCGCGGCCTTGTCCTCGGTGCTGACGGTGGCGATCACGGTCGCTCCGGCCCAGCGCGCCAGCTGGATCGCGGCGTTCCCGACCGCGCCCGCGCCGCCGCTGACCAGAATGGTCTTGCCAGCCAACGCGTTCGGGGCGAGCCGCTGCGGTCCGTCCTCCGCGACAGTGAGCGCGCGGTGCGCGGTGAGAGCCGGGATCGCGAAAGCGGCCCCCTCGTCGAACCCGACCTCGTCGGGGAGCGGGACGAGCCGGTCCGCCGGAAGCACGGTGTACTCCTGCGCGGTCCCGGACAACGGCGCGTGCGCGGCGGCCAGCAGCAGCCACACCCGGTCGCCCTCGGAGAATCCGTCCACCCCGGGCCCGACCGCGTCCACGACGCCGGCCCCGTCCTGGTTGGGCACGGACAACTGCGCCTCGGCACCGAAGCGGGAGGAGCCGGAGCGCGCCTTCCAGTCGGTCGGGTTCACCGCGGACACGACGATCCGCACGCGCACCTCGCCCGGCCCCGGCTCCGGCACGGCGAGTTCGGACAACGTCAGCACTTCCGGGCCGCCGAACTGGCGGTAGGTCACAGCTTTCACCCTCGGTGCAATTCCCCGGAAGGCGCGGCTATTCCCGGCGGGCGGGTCGGCGTCGGGGGAGTCGGGTGATCACCGGGGCTTCGGGAAGCGGCCTTCAGGCGGTAAGTGCGAGGCTCCGGAACAGGCCTGGCGCGCAGTCAGCGGCCAGCGAGCCGAGCCACCACCGGGGCGAAGTCCTCGAGGAAAGCGCCGTTCACGCTGAAGTACGAAACCCCGAGTTCCTCCCGCCGCCGCTGCAGTTCGTCGGCCATCGCGGCCGGTCCGCCGCGCAGGAGGGCGAGGGAGTCGTGTTCGACGAGGGTGTCGATGTCGTGCCCGACGAAACCGCGGATCCACGGCGGGATCTCCTCGCCGACGACGAAAATGTTCATCGCCAGTTCGACCTCCCGTCCGCCCGCCGCAGCGCGGATCTCGGCGGCGTTCGCCGCGGTCTCGGCACGCGACGCGAGGACGCTGCCGGCGAGAGTGACGATGTCCGCCCGTTCCCCGGCCAGCCGGCGGCTTTTCGGGCCGCCCGCGGCGACCATCACCGGCGTGTGCGCGTCCCCGTCGAGGCGGCGCAGGTGCGAGATCGTGTCCGACACCTGGGCCAGGCGCTGCGGACCGGTGCCGTACGGCAGGCCCAGTTCGGCGGCGGCTTCGCGCATCGCCGGGATCCCGGTGCCGATCCCCATTTCGAACCGGCGGTCGGTGAGCACGCTGAGGCTGTGCGCCTCCCACGCGGCCGCGCGCGGCGTGCGCAGCGGGCTGGCGGACACGAACGTCCCGACCCGCAGTTCGGTCGTCACCGACGCGGCGACGGCGAGCGACGCGGTGGGGGTCGGGGAATGGAGATTGTCCGGCGACAGCAGGGTCGAATATCCGAGATCCTCCGCGCGGCGGGCGGTTTCGCGCCATTTCCCGCCGCCCTCCTGTGCTGCCGCGACGACCCCGAACCGAAATGTTTTTCCCGCCATGCCGCCAGAAAACCACGGCCGCCGCACTCGCGCCAGCAAATGCGGCGGCCGGGTGAGTCAGCCGCGCTGGTATTGCTCCCAGGTCAGCTTCGGGTTGACCGCGGGGCCGTCGTCCTTGCCGTGGTTGGCCAGGCCGTTCTGCCCGAGGTAATAGGCGCCGACCTGGTGCTGCGCGCCCGAGGACAGGTCGGGATCGTTCACCGCGATCGCGTGGATGTGGTAGCCCCAATCGCCCTGGTCCGGCGTGCGCACCCAGGCCGCGAACCCGACTTTCCGGAGATCCTTGGCGAATTCGGTGCGGGTCGCCGAGGACATGTTCGCGACCGAAACGTCGAACGCGCCGCCGCCGTCGTGCGTTCCGGCCGACGCGCCGACGCCGCCCGGGTTGTACGAACCCTGGGTGAGGCCGACTTCCTTGCCGAACAGCTTTTCCGCCGCCTGCAGCATCGCCTTGGTGCGCGTGTTCAGCGTGACGCCGTGGTATGTCACGTGGCTGCCCGCGGATACCACGTTCGTCACCGTGTACCTGCCGGAGCCGAGCTTCTCCAGCGACGTCTTGCCGGGCAGTCCGGACGCGTCGAGTCCGGTGTAGCCCAGCGACTTCTGGTACTTCGAGTAGGCGTCGATCGTGGTGGTGCCGAAGTAGCCGTCGACGTACTTGGCGTCCAGCAGCCCCTTCGCCTGCAGCGCCTTCTCGACCAGCAGGACGCTGTCGTGCGCGCCCGGCGTCTGCGTGCTGTCGGCGCGCTGCGGGTCGATCTGGGCCGCGAGCAGCACGGCCTCCATGTTCGCCGCGGGCAGCGCCGCGGCTACGCCCGGAGCGGCGACGGCGACCGCGGCCGCCGCCGCGGCCCCTGCGGTGAGCACTGCGAGTTTCCTGAGCATCCGTGTCCTCCCGGTCCTGGTCGGTCCGGGCCGAGCATCGCCGAGCGGGATACACGGGACGTACAAATGCGGCTCGACCTCACTCCAGCCACTCGGTGACGAACCGGTCGTTCTCGTGGATGTGCACGGCCTCGTACGGTCCGGGACCGAGGGACACGAACTTGTGCGGCGTGTTCGCGGGCGCGACGAGCACCTCCCCGGCGACGCCTTCGCGCTGCTCCTCGCCGATGGTGAACAACGCGCGTCCGCGCTGGATGACGAAGGTTTCGCGGTAGGGATGCCGGTGCAGCCGCGGCCCGGCGCCGGGCTCGGTGGCGTATTCGCGGATGACGGAGACGCTGGAGCCGACCTCGTAGCCCTCGACGTCCCGGGTGGCGGGTTCTGTCATGTCCGCCGAGGTTAGCCCGCTTGCCGCCTCGGCGCGGAGGTCCGTGAGGGGAACCCTCACGGAATCAGAGTCCCTCAGGGTTCCCCTCACGGACCTCCGGTCGGCGAGGACCGGGCAGCGCGGCGTGCCGCCGGTCGGATGTCTGTCCGCCCGAAACCGGCCAGATCTCTGTCATTCGGTTGACCTCGCGGTCCGCCAGCCGGAAAGGTCGGACAGCACGAGGTCTGGGAGGCGCCGTGCGGTACTCGGTCGTGGCAGCGTTGGTGACGGCGGTCGTCGTCGGGGCGGGGACCGCGGCGGCGGCCGCGCCGCAAACCCCGTTGGCCGGCGATCCGGCGGCGTACGTGGACCCGCTCATCGGCACCGGCCGCGGCGGGACTTCCGTCGGCGAGATCAACAACTTTCCCGGCCCGGCCGCGCCGTTCGGGATGATGCAGTTCTCGCCGGACACCGACGGGTCCTACGCCGGCTACCAGTACCACAGCGACAAGATCCGCGGGTTCAGCCTCGACCACGCGTCGGTCGGCTGCAACGCCTTCGGCGACGTCCCGATTCTGCCGGTCACCGGCGACGTCGGGGCGAAACCGTGGGACCGCGTCGAGCGGTTCACCCACGACAATGAGCAGGCCGAACCGGGTTATTACGCGGTCGCCTTTCCGGACTCGGGGGTGCGCAGCGAGCTGACGGCGACCACGCGCACGGGGCTCGCGGCGTTCACCTTCCCGGCGGGGCAGAACGCGCAGGTCCTGGTGAAGGGCGGCGCGAGCCTGGCGGGCAACTCGGCGGCCACCCTGCGGATCACCGGCGACCGGGAGGTCAGCGGGCAAGCCACGACCGGGCGTTTCTGCGGCAAGCCCAACAAGTACACCGTCTACTACGACATCGCCTTCGACCGTCCGTTCACCGCGCACGGCACCTGGGACGGCAAAACCGTCCAACCGGGCAGCGACCAGGTCGACGCGCCGAAGGCCGGGGCGTACCTGACGTTCGGCGACGCGGGCGTGGTGCACGCGAAGGTGTCGATGTCCTATGTGGACGTTGAGGGCGCGAAGAAGAACATGGCCGCCGAAGTGCCCGGCTGGGACTTCGCCGGAGTCCGCCAGAGCACGCGGGACGCCTGGCACGACGCGCTCGGCCGGATTCGCGTGGCGGGCAAGGATTCCGCGCAGCTCAAGACGTTCTACACCGCGCTCTACCACGGCCTGATGCACCCCAACACGTTCAACGACGTCGACGGCCGCTATATCGGCTTCGACAACCAGATCCGCACGCTTCCGGCCGGGCACGCGCAATATGCCAACTTCTCCGACTGGGATACCTACCGCTCGCTCGCGCCCCTGCACGGGATGCTGTTCCCGAAGGAAGCCAGCGACATGGCGCAGTCGCTGACCAACGACGCGGTCCAGGGCGGCTGGTGGCCGCGCTGGCCGATGGCCAACGGCTACACCGGGCAGATGACCGGCGACAGTTCCGTCGCGCTGCTGTCCAGTCTCTACGCTTTCGGCGCGCGCGACTTCGACGTCAAGACCGCGCTGAAGTACCTGGTCAAGGGCGCGACGTCGGTCGACGAAACGCCCGGCGCGTACCAGGAGCGCCGGGGGATCGCGGACTACCTCGCCCGCGGCTACCTGCCGAACAACGACGCTTCCCGCGGCGACCACGCGCGCGTCGGCGCCTCGATCACGCTGGAATGGGCGATCGACGATTTCGCCATCTCGCAGTTCGCGGGCGCGATCGGCGACCAAGGCGTCGCCCGCGACTTCGCGAAACGCGGCCAGAACTGGCAGCACCTGTTCAACCCGGCGACCGGCTACCTGCAGCCGCGCGGCCAGGACGGCCGCTTCCCGGACGGTCTGGCGTATCAGCCGCCCCCGCCCGGCACCTTCGGCCAGGACGGGTTCGACGAGGGCAACGCCGCGCAGTACACCTGGCTCGTGCCGCAGAACACGGCCGGGCTGGTGACCGCGATGGGCGGTCCGGCCGCGGTGTCCGCGCGACTCGACACGTTCTTCCAGAAGCTCAACGTCGGCCCGAACGAACCGTACATGTGGGCGGGCAACGAACCCGATTTCGGCGTTCCCTGGCTGTACAACCACGTCGGCCAGCCGTGGAAGACGCAGGAAGTGGTGCGCCGGATCGCGACCACCCTGTTCAGCGCGACTCCGGACGGCGAGCCCGGCAACGACGACCTCGGCGCACAGTCGTCCTGGTATGTCTGGGCCGCGCTGGGGCTGTATCCGTCGACTCCGGGCACGCCCGACCTCACCGTGCACAGCCCGCTGTTCGAGCGCGCGGTGCTGACGCTGCCCGGCGGTCGCACGCTGGACCTCCGCGCGCCGGGAGCCTCGGCGACCACGCAGTACGTCCACGGCCTGACGCTGAACGGGCACCGGTGGGATCGCACGTCGGTGCCGCAGGATCTCGCGCGCAACGGCGGTCGGCTCGACTTCGCGCTGTCCGCGCAACCGGACCGGAACTGGGCGGCGAACACGCAGCCACCGTCCTATCGGGACGGTGAGGAACCGTTCGTCGGTTCGGCGGCCAACCAGGTGACCGTCGAACCGGGCGGCTCCGGCACGGTCGCGGTGAACGGCCAGCGGCTCGGCGTGCCCCTGCGCTCGCTGGACCTCGCGACGTCGGCACCGGCCGGGATCACCGTGTCCGGTCCGCGTTCGGTGTGGCTCGACAGCCGAACCGGCAGCGGGAAAACCGAACTCACCGTCACGGCCGCGGCGGGCACTCCCGCGGGTTACTACGAAGTTCCGGTGACGTTGCGCGGAGCCGGACATTCGGTTTCTTCCTCGGTAATTGTGGTGGTCGCGCCAAAGGGAAGCCTGGTCGGCGCCTTCGACAATGCCGGAATCTCCGACGACGGCGACGGCGGTTCGGCGAATTTCGACGGCGCCGGAAACAGCTATTCGCGGAACGCACTGGCGGACGCCGGTCTCGCTCCGGGGTCGACCGGCCACGTCGCGGGCACGACGTTCGTCTGGCCCGCCGCGCCGTCGGGCCGTCCGGACAACGCGGTCGCGTCCGGACAGAAGCTTGAGTTAGGTGGAACTTCAGCCGCCCGCCTGCTTTTCGTCGGTTCGGCGACGAACGGAGACCATCGCGGGAGCGCGACGGTGGCGTTCGCCGACGGCACGACCGCGACCGCCGATCTTTCGTTCGGTGACTGGGTGTTGCCGGGCGGAAAAACCGAACCAGTGTTCGGCAATACGCTCGTGGCCCGCACCGCGCACCGGAATCAGCCCGGCGGCCAGGGAATCGGCGCCTCGGTTTACGCCACCGCGCCGCTGGAAATCCCGGCCGGAAAGAAGATCGCGACGGTGACGCTCCCGTCCGATCCGGACCTCCACGTCTTCGCCCTCGGCCTCGGCTGAGTTTGTCAAGCGGGATTCCCAGGGTGTGATCTGTTCGGAGGTTCCGGAATTTCTCGGCCCTCTTCGTCGTAAGTGACTGGCGTGCTCACGACGAAGGGGAGTGGCGTGAACGAAACACGCGAAGCGCCGAAGGCCGGCGGCCAGCTGAAGCTGGTGCTCGTGCTGGGCGTTCTGGTGGCACTGGGGCCGCTGTCCATCGACATGTATCTTCCGGCGCTGCCGGACATCACCCGCGAACTGTCGACGACGGAGTCGACGATCCAGCTCACCCTCACCGGAACGGTGCTGGGGCTCGGGCTCGGCCAGCTGATCGCCGGCCCGCTTTCGGACGCGATGGGGCGGCGGATCCCGCTCGTCGCGGGAAGTTTGATCCACGTGCTCGCGTCGCTGCTGTGCCTGGTGGCCCCGACGGTCGAGCTGCTGAGCGCGGCGCGCGTGCTGCAGGGGCTGGGCGCCTCGGCGGGCGCGGTGCTGGCGCTGGCCGTGGTGCGCGACCTCTACACCGATCGCGCCGCGGCGAAACTGCTGTCCAAGCTCATCCTCGTGATGGGCGTTTCCCCAGTGCTGGCCCCTACGCTCGGCAGCGCGCTGCTGGCGTGGACGCACTGGCGCGGGGTGTTCGTGGCGCTCGCCGCGATCGGGCTGGCGAGCGGCATCGCGGCGGCGCTCGCGCTGCCGGAGACCCTGCCGCCCGCGCGGCGGCAGCCGTTCCGGTTCCGGGCGACCGTGCGGTCCTACCGGAGCCTGTTCACCGACCGCTCGTTCGTCGGGCTGGTGCTCGTGGCCGGGTTCGCGATGGCCGGGCTGTTCGCGTTCGTCAGCGGCGGGTCGTTCGTGTTCCAGCAGCAGTACGGGCTGGACCAGCAGCAGTTCGGCCTGATGTTCGGGGCGAGCGCGGTGTGGCTGATCGCCGCGACGCAGGTCAACGCCCGGCTGATGAACCGGTTCGAACCGCACCAGGTGCTGCTTTTCGCGAGCGTCGCGGCGGCGGCCTCGGCGGCGGTGCTGCTGGTGACCGCGCTGACCGGATTCGGCGGCATGTTCGGCGTCGCGGTGCCGGTGTGGGCGGTGCTGTTCTTCGCCGGGCTGATTCTGCCGAACGCGCCCGCGGTCGCGCTCGACGCGCACGGGGACAACGCCGGGACGGCGGCGTCGCTGCTGGGTGCGGTGCAGTTCGGCGTCGGCGCGGCGGTCTCGCCGGTGGTCGGCCTGCTCGGCAACAACGCGGCCGCGATGGCCACGGTGATGTTCGGCGGACTGGTCGTGTCCGGCCTGGTGCTGTGGCTGATCGCGCGGCCGTGGCAGGGCCGGGAGGTCGAGCGGGACGAAACGGTCGACCTCCGGGTGCCGGTGGCGGTCGACTGAGGTCTGGGGGGTGAGCGGCGTCGTCGGTCCGGCGACGCCGCTCACGGCGTCACATGCTGCGGAGCACCGAGACGACCACGCCGAGCACCGTTGCCCGGTCGCCGTCGATCACCTCGTAAGCCGGGTTGCGGGGCTCGAGGTAGACGTGCCCGTCGCGGCGGCGGTAGACCTTCACCGTCGCCTCCTCGTCGATCATCGCGGCGACGATCTGGCCCGAATGCGCCTCGGACTGCTGCTTGACCACCACGATGTCGCCGTCGCAGATCGCCGCGTCGACCATCGAATCGCCGCGCACGCGCAGCCCGAACACGGTGCCGCGGCCGGTGAGCCCGCGCGGCAGCTGCATGACGTCGTCCACGTGCTCCTGCGCGGAGATCGGCGTGCCGGCCGCGATGTCGCCGACCACCGGCACCGGCACGGAGTCGCGGCTCTCGCGCGAGGGGAGGTCGCCGAGGAAGGCGCGCACGTCGATCGGACGCGAGACACTGGGGCTGCGGCGCAGGAAACCCTTGTCCTCCAGCGCGGCGAGATGCTTCGACACCGAGGACGTCGACCGCAGCCCGACCGCTTCGCCGATCTCGCGCGTGCTCGGCGAATACCCGTGCCTGCCCACCCAGTCCCGGATGGTGGCGAGGATGTGCTGCTGCCGCTCGGGCAGGGCCGAAGCGTCCAGGTCGTCGAAGACGTCGTCGTAGGCGGTCACGGGCCGATCGTAGAGGGCGTCCGGGCCGGTCGCGCGGACCGGGCCGGTAGTTCCCTTGGTCGCTCCACTGTGGACGGTGGCGGCGCTTGGTAGAGTTGTCCCTCCGGAGGGTGACGGAGGGGACCGGATGACTCAGCCGGTGATACGGCCGAAGGTGACGGGGATCGGCATCGCGGTGGCGGTGGTGCTCGCACTGTTGGAGATCTACGCGATACTCGGGGGATACTGGTCGGTCGGCACAATCGTGAGCATCGGAGTCCGCGCCGGGCCGTCCGACTACCTGTACGCGGCGACTCCGGTGCTGGCGATCGTGGTGCTCGTCGGCATCGCGATGATTCTTGCGCGACGGCAATCGGTCGGCCGGATTTTGCTGTGGGGCGCGCCGGTGCAGCTGCTGTGCGCGCTCGCCGGGGGGATCCTTGCCCATTCCTGGTGGGACAGCGCTGCGTTCGGCGTGATGACGGTCCTGGCGGTAGTGCTGTGGCTGCCCGCGGTGTCGGCGAAGACGCCTCCGCCCGTGGGATACGGAATGCCTTACGGGGCACCGGTTCCGGGCATGCCGCAGTACCCGGGGCAGGTTCCGATGGGACAGCAGTATCCGCAGCAGTACGGCGCACCGGGCATGCCGCAGCAATACCCGCCGCAGTACCCGCAACAGCAGCAGCCGATGCCGGGCCAATGGCCTGCCTCCGGCCCGCCCCAGCAGGGATGGCCGGGCCAGTGATCAGTGCCCGGCGAAGCGCCGCTGTTCGTCCGTGACGTCGGTGAGCACGCGCTTGAACTCCGCGTACGCGTTCCGGCCCAGCCGCTGGGCGTGCCGGTCCTCGATCGCGGCGAGAATGCGGGTCGAGGCCGCGATCATGGCCTGCCCGCGTTCGGTCGGGCAGACGAGTTTCGCGCGCCGGTCGGCCGGGTCGGGGCGGCGTTCGACGTAGCCGAGCGTCGCGAGTTCGTCGACCATCGTGCCGATGACCTGCTTGCGCCGTCCGGACCGGCGCGACAGCTCGGTCGCGCGCGCCCCGTCCGGGCCGAGGTAGGCGAGCACCGCGCCGTGCCGCGGGCTCAGGTCGCCGAAGCCCTCGGCGGCCAGCGCGGTGAACAGCTCCCGCTGCACCGCGAACAGCAGCCGTCCGGCGAGCATGCCGAGGTCGGGCGGCGCGGGCAGGCGGGAGTCGGGCACGGCGGAGATCGTAGCGCGGGGTCAGGACCGCCGGGGGAGCACGCAGAATTCGTTGTCCTCGGGGTCTTTCAGCACGATCCAGTGGTCTTCTTCCGAATCTTCCGAGACTTTCGCGCCGAGGGTGACGAGGCGGGCCACCTCGTCGCGCTGTTCGATCGTGTCCGGCGCGATGTCCAGGTGCAGCCGGTTCTTGACCGTCTTCCCCTCGGGCACCGGCTGGAACAGCAGCGACGGCCGGTCCGGCGCTTTCAGTTCGACGTAGGTGAGTCCGTGGTTGTCCGTCCACCGCTCGGTCCGCGGATAGTCCAGCGCTTCCCGCCAGAACGCGGCGAGCGCGTCGGCGTCTCGGCAATCGATGGCGACGGCGATCAGGTGGCTGCTCATGATCGAGGAATTACCCGCGATCGGCCGCGGTTATGCCCGGGACCTGATATGTCCACAGTGGACGATCAATGCGGGTGGGCGAGAAGCGTGCCGAGACCGGGTCCGGCGGCGGGCCGGCCGAGCAGGGTGAGGCAGTGCCAGAGCGTCACCTGCGTCGCGGTGAGCACGGGTTTGCCCGCGCGCTGTTCGAGTTCGGCGAGCAGGGGAGCGGTGTGCAGGGCGGTCTCCGGGAGCAGGACGGCCTGGGCGTCCGAGGAGGCTGCGGAATCGATCAGGGCGCGGATGCGGTCGCTGTCCCAGGAGGCCAGGTCGCGGTCCGAACCGGCGTCGGCGGAGACGGCGTGCACGGTGGCGACGTCTTCCTCGGCGAGGAACGCCGAGAACGCGTCGGTGAGGTCCGGCGCGTACACCGACGCGAGCGCGATCCGCTGGAGGCCGAGCCGGTGCGCGGCGGCGAGGAACGCCAGCGACGTGCTGCTCGCCGGGACGCCCAGCGCGTCCGTCAGGGCGTCGGTCTGCGTCTTGGCCACGGCGAGGCCGTCGAGGAAACTGCAGCTCGTGCACGCCCAGCTGACCACGCGCGGGGACGTCGTGAACTTCGCCGCCGTCCGGACCAGCCGGTCCGGCTCGCTCAGCTCGCGCACCGCGGTCTGGACGTCCTCCCGCTCGACCGCGCGCCGCGCCCAGGGCACGTAGGCGAACTCCACGCCCGGCCGGGCGTCGAGGCATCCGGCCAGGGCGGTGAAGTCGTCCTCGGCGCAATCGCGAGTGGGGTACAGCAGACCGATCATCTCGGGCAGTGTCGCACTTGAACGCCCGGACGGCAGAACTTCAGGAGCCGGGGCCGGAGTAGATCTCCGCGGCGGGCGGGGCGGCGACCGGGCGGGGTTCGCCCATGTCGAAGTCCACCGCGCCCTGCTTCGGGGACTCGTACCGCACCAGGGAGTAGGTCGTTCCGAAACGCTCGAGGTAGATCGTGTTGCTGCCGTTCCGGTACCGCACCGCCGGAGTGCCCGCCAGGTCGACGGGTTCGCCCGCGGAGTAACCGGGTTTGCCGAGGTCGTCGGCGGCGGAGCCGAGGAAGGCGTCGATGTCCAGGAGGCTCTTCAAACTCGCGCCGCGGCCGTGGAGCAGCGGGGAGTCCGCCGACAACCACTTGCCGTTCATCTTCGACGGTGTTCCGGCGGGCACTCCGGTGATCTTGGTCATCCCGTCGGTGATTTTGATCCACGTCGTGTCGCCGACGCGTACGAGCGACACCGGCCCGCCGCCCACCTCGATCGAGCCGCCCGCACTGTCGTGGTTGAGCTGCAGGTCGACGGTGAAGCCGTTGGTGGTCGTGCCCTTGA
Organism: Streptomyces sp. AA4; assembly: GCF_000158875.1. NCBI lineage: Bacteria > Bacillati > Actinomycetota > Actinomycetes > Kitasatosporales > Streptomycetaceae > Streptomyces > Streptomyces sp. AA4. The sequence goes on from NZ_GG657746.1 coordinate 3,011,160, forward strand.
TGTGCACTGCCCGGGCCATGCCCAGCTCGTTCGCGACGGTGTCGCCGACCGTCGCGGCGTCGGGCGGCGCGTCGAACGGCTTGACCGGCGAACTCGGGGCCGCGCTGGTCGGAGGCGGGGCGACGGGACTGCCCCCGGAACCGGAGCAGGCAGTGCACGCGAGCGCGGCGGCGGTCGCGACGACGCCGCAGCGCAGGAAGAAACGGTGCGAGACCGGGCGAATCATGCGATTTCCGTTCGGAACAGGCCCGGGACACCCCGGACGGCGGGAACGCGGGGCGGGGCGGTCAGGAGCCGGAGTAGATCTCGGCGGCGGGCGGGGCCTCGACCGGGCGGGAGTCGTCCCATCCGCTGAACTCCATCGTTCCCTGCTCGGGGGACTCGTAGCGCAGCAGGCGGTGCGAGCCGGCGGCCTCGAGGAACATCGTCCGGCTGCCGTTGCGGTACTTCAGCGCCGGGGCGCCCGCCACGTCGGCGGGTTCGGCCGCGGAGTAGCCGGGCTGGTCGAGGTCCTCGGCCATGGCGCCGACGAGGAAATCGCGGTCCACGAAGAGCTTGACCCCCTCGCCCAGCCCCTTGGTCATCGGGGAGTCCATCGACACCCACTTGCCGTCGAGCGGGGAGCGGGCCCCGGCGGGCCGCCCGGCCAGCTTGGCCATGCCTCGGGTGAACTTGATCCAGACCTTGTCGCCGACGCGGACCACGGGGATCTCCGAGCCGTCCTGCTCGATCGAGCCGCCCGCGCTGTCCTTGTTGAGCTGCACGTCGATCTTCGTCGTGCCGTCCTTGCCTTTGACGTGCACCGCGGCCGACTTCTTCATCGCGGCTTTGACGGTGTCGCCGATCGTCGCGGCGTCGGGCGGGGCGTCGGACGGCTTGACCGGCGAACTCACGGCCGCGCCGGCCGGCGGCTGCGCGGCGGTGCTGCCGGAGCCGGAGCAGGCGGTGCACGCGAGCGCGACCGCGACAGTGCCGTAGCTCAGGAGAAGACGATTCTGGACCGGGCGAATCATGCGGTTTCCGTTCAGGAGAGGCCCGGGACACCCCCGGGCGCATCCGCTTATCGGCCGGTCCGGCGGTCCGTTACGGCTTGCCGGCCGCCGTCATGGAACCGTGATCACCCGGTCCACATCGGACAACGGCCTCGCGCTCCCGGGCGGCGGGAACGCGAGGCCCTCCGGTCAGGAGCCGGGGCCGGAGTAGATCTCCGCGGCGGGCGGGGCCTTGGCGGGAACGGGCTCGTCCCAGCCGCTGAACTCCATCGTGCCCTCCGACGGGGACTCGAGCCGCAGCAGGCGGTGCGTGCCCTCGGCCTCGAGGAAGATCGTCCGGCTGCCGTTGCGGTACTTCAGCGCCGGGGCGCCCGCCACGTCGGCGGGTTCGGCGGCGGAGTAGCCGGACTTGTCGACGTCGTCGGCCATCGAGCCGACGAAGACGTCGTAGTCCAGGAACAGCTTGAACACCTCGCCCATGCCCTGGGCGAGCGGGGAGTCGAGCGACACCCACTTGTCGTTCACCATCGCGGCGGCCTCGGCTGGCAGCTTGGCTTCCTTGGTCAGCGACTTGCTGAACCGCATCCAGACCTTGTCGCCGACGCGCAGCACCGGGACCTCGACGCCGTCCTTCTCGATCGAGCCGCTCACGCTGTCCTTGTTGAACTGCATGTCGACCTTCATCTTGCCGTCTTCGCTCTTCGAGCCCTTGACGTGCACCGCGGTCGACTTCTTCATCGCGGCCTTGACGGTTTGGCCGACGGTCGCGGCGTCGAGCGGGGCGGCCGACGGCGCGGCGGAGGAGCTCGCGGCCGGGCTGGCGGCGGCGGGCAGCGGGACGGCGTTGCCGCCGGAGCCGGAGCAGGCGGTGCACGCGAGCGCGGCGGCGGCCGCGACGGCGGCACCGCGCAGGAGGAGACGGTTCGGGACCGGGCGAATCATGCGACTTCCGTTCGGGACAGGCCCAGGACGCCCCCGGGCACATCCGGTTATCGGCCGGTCCGGCGGTTCGTTACGCGTTGTCCGGTTCGTCACAGATCCGTGACTCGCCGCACCGTCCACAGTGGACCTCGCCCCTCAGCTCGCGGCGCGGGTCGCGGCGAAACCGGGGTGCGGCAGCCGCTGCGGACGGCCGTCCGGGTGGTACTCGAAGTGCCACCATTCGTTGTCGTACACGCGATACAGGCCGAACCGTCCACCGTGGACTTCGAGCCACTGCGCGCCTTCGTACGGCCGCACGTCGAGCGCGACGCCGCGCACGTGCTGCGATTGCGCGGGCGGAAGCGCGAGGTGCAGGGCGAGTTCGGGCGAACCGGCGCGCTGCACTTCGGCGTGGAACAGGTCGGCCTGCGTCGCCGCGTCGCGGTGGCCGGACGTCAGGCCGAGCAGGATTCCGTGCCGCCACAAGGCTTCCGTGCGCGCCGCGGTGAACGCGGCGTACGTGCCCGGCGTGAGCCCGGCGAGGTTTTCGGCCGGATAGCGGACCCCCAGTGCCCACTGGCACGCGACGTGGCGCGCCCGGCCCCGCGCGAACACCCACGCGACGGGCACGAAAAGCGCCGCGAGCACGTGGGTGACCACTCGGTAGATTCCGCTCACTGCAACGCCTTCACGACCGCGGCGGCGGCCTGCGCGATCAGTTTGTCGTCGGTCTTCGCGTCCTTCCGCGGGCGGTCGGACAGCACGGCGAGCACGATCGGCGCGCGGTTCGGCGGCCACACCACGGCGATGTCGTTGCGCGTGGCGTACTCGGCGGACCCGGTCTTGTCCGCGACCTGCCAGTCCGCGGGCACGCCGGCGCGGATCACGTGCGCGCCGGTGGTGTTCGCGCGCATGATCTTGGTGAGCACGGCCTGCTTGTCCGCCGGGAGTCCCGAGTCGAGCGCGACGGCGCGCAGGTCCTTGGCCCAGGCTCGCGGGGTGGTCGTGTCCCGGACGTCACCAGGGCTCGTCTCGTTGAGAGCGGGCTCGATGCGGTCCACGTGGGTGACCGTATCCCCCAGTCGGCGAAGCTCCGCAGCCAGCCCGGCGGGACCGCCGATTTCGCGGAACATGAGGTTATCCGCCGTGTTGTCGCTGTAACGCAGCGCAGCGTCCAGGACGCTCTGTAACGACATTTGCTCCCCGACGTGCTTCTCCGTGATCGGGGAATTGGACACGAGATCGCTTTGCCGAATCGTGACCGTGCGGGCCAAATCGTCCCCGCGGTGCAGGATCGCTGCCGCGTTGAACACCTTGTGCGTGGAAGCGTAGGCAAAGCGGTCGTCCGCGTGATAGGCGACCTCGCGACCGTTGCCGGTGTCGATCGCGTAGACGCCGAGCCGGGCGTCGAAAGCCTTCTCCAGCGCGGCGAAATCCGGCTGCGCGACCGTCTTGGCCGCGGCCGGCGCGGCGGACTGCGCGGAACTCGCCGGGGCTTCCGGTGTTGCTGGTGCGGCACACGAGGCTAGCGTGACCAATGCGAACGCGGCCAGGGTCAGCCTGCGGAACACGGGGTTCTCCCTCCGGAGTCGATCAACTGCCCGCAGCGTGCCCGCGCCTGGTTCATGCGGTCCAAGACACTTTTGTGCGGGATGATGCGGATCTGGCATAAGCTCTGGTCATGGACTTGGTCGCGGGCTGCAAGGCGTTCGTGAGCGTGACCGAAGCGGGGAGCTTCACCGGGGGCGCGGCGGTCGCGCGGATCCCGCAGCCGGTGGCGAGCCGCCGGATCGCCGCGCTCGAAAAGCACCTGGGGGAGCGGCTGTTCGACCGGTCGACGCGGCGCGCGCGGCTCACGCAGTTCGGCCGGGACCTGCTGCCGTCCGCGCAACGCCTGGTGCGCCTCGCGGAGGCGATGGAACACGACGCTCAGCGCGCGCGTCGGCGGCCGTTGCGGCTGGCGGTCCCGGACACCTCGACCACGCGCGATCTGGCCGAACTCGAAGCGCAGGCGCGGACGGTCGAGGTGTTCCTGGAGTTCCGCGTCGCCGGGCCGGCCGAGCGGGCCGAGCTGGTGCGGACGCAGGAGGTGCGGGCCGCGCTGGTCGCGGTGCCGCCGGAGGACGGGGGCTGGACGGTGCCGCTCGGGCTGGCCAGCGAGGCCGAGCCGGACGAGGCCGTGGTGCACCTGGAAACCCTGCGCGCGGGCCGGTCGGCAGGCCCGCGCCGCCGGGTGTGGGTGCAGCCGGAGGACGACGTGCCGCACGTGCGCGACCGGGTGTTCCGCGCCCGGGACGCAGCCGGGTTGCTGCCCGCGCAGGTGGAGGTGGCCGGGACGCTGACGACGGCCGCGGCGAGCGTGATCGGGTCGGCGGATCTGCTGTTGTGCTCGGCGGATCAGGCGCGGGAACTGGGGCTGGCGTGGCGGCCGCTGGGCGGTGTCCGGCTCGCGCGCGGCTACGACGTCGCGGCGGGGCTGGGCGACGACGTCGACCGGGTGCGGACGCCGTTGCGCGCGGCGATCGCGCGGTGTCTCGGTGCGAGCGTTGCGGCAGACTGACCCGGTGAGCACGGAGGCGTTGCTGGCGCGGTTGCGGGACGAACTGGACGAGGGCGGGCTGCGAGGCTCGTTCCTCGTCCGCGACCTCGGGTCCGGCCGCGAGATCGGGATCGAGCCCGACCTGGAGTTCGCGACCGCTTCGCTGGTCAAGGTCCCGCTCGTGGCGGTGACCGAGGACCGGATCCGGCGCGGCGAACTGGACGGCGCGCAGCAGGTGGAGGTCCAACCCGGCCGCATCGAGACCGCGGGGCCGGCCGGGCTGTCGCGCTTCCGGCATCCGGCGCGGCTGGCGGTGGCCGACCTGATGTACCTGGCCTCCGCGATCAGCGACAGCGCGGCGGCCGACCAGCTGTTCGCCCTGACCCCGCCTGCCGAGGTCGCGCGGACCGTGCGGGAGTGGGGCATCACCGGCATCTCGGTGCGGCACGCGGTGGCGGAGCTGAGCGACACCCCGGTGGAACGGTTCGCCGCGGCCGACGTGCACCTCGCGCATTCGCTGGCCATCGGCGCGGTGACCGAGGGGCAAGGGCATCTGGTGCGGCAGCTGGACGTTTCGCGCGCGAGTTCCGGTTCGGCGCGCGCGTTCGCCGACTTGCTGACCGCGTTGTGGACACCGTCCAAAATAGACCCGGACGTGTCCGCTCGGGTGCGTCAGCTGATGGGGGAAAACCTGCTGCGCCAACGGCTGGCGCCGGATTTCGCGTCCGATTCCGCGAAGTGGTCGTCGAAAACCGGGACGCTGCTGAACCTGCGGCACGAGATCGGGGTCGTGGAGCACGCGGACGGGCAGGCGTTCGCGGTCGCCGCGCTGACCGAATCCCGCGTGCCCGCGGCGATTCAGCCGGAAGCGGAGATTCTGATGGCCCGGGTGGCGCGGTCGTTGCGCGACCACCTGCGCGCGCTCGGATAGGCAGGTCCGGCCGGATCCGCCCTCGCGGCGGATCCGGCCGGGTCCCGCGTCAGGCCAGGCCCAGCAGCGTGAGGATGAGAACGATTCCGTGCGTCTGCATTTCCCGCACCTCCCTCCCGGATCCAGGCACGGAAAACCCCCGCCGCGAAAGTTTTCCTTTTCGCGGCCGATCGGTTTCCGTGATTCTCGGCGAACCGCCCGGAGCGAGCGGCGTGCACCCAGAATGCGATCCGGGAACGAGCGGGGAAAGGGGTTTCCTGTTTCCTCGGCGAGCAGGAAACACCTGGCGCCGGGGAACCCCGGCGCCTAGCGAAGCGTGGGGTTTCCCCAGGCCAGCGCCGCCGGTCGGGTCATCCGGGCGGACGGGCCCGCCGGGGGACGGCGGATCTCGAGCCGCAGCCGCCGGATGCCGGTGACGTCGAGTTCGGTGTGCCGGGGGCTGCCGAACGCGGAATGGTCGAGGTGGCGGATTTCGCCGTCGAGCCGGACGCAGAACAGGCCGGTCTGAAAAGCCGCGTCCTCGGCGTCGTCGAGCACGCCGGCGACCGCGGTGAAATGCGCGTAGCAGCCGCCGAGGTCGATTTCCGCGAACGCCCACGCCCCGTCGGTCGGCCCGGCGGTGCGGAAAACGACGCTGTGCTCGTAGCTGATCCCGTCGATCCGCGCTGAACCGGCGGAGATGTCCGCGCTCTTCTCGCGCCACGGCAGTTCGGTCGCCAGGACCGGTCCGGAGACGGAATCCGTTGCCCCGCGCCACATCCCGCGCACCGGACGCTCGTTCTGGCTGCGCCCGGTGATCGCGGAGAGCAGCCCGGCGACGCCGTCGTCGGTGAATTCCGGAATCCGGAAATGCGTGGTGGAATACGGCGTGAGAAACGCCGGGATGTCTTCGACGGAAGCGCCGGGCAGCACCACCGGCAGGATGCGGCTGGTCTCGCGCTCCAGGTCGCGGGTGAGGGCGTCGCGCATGATCCGCGCCTCGAACTGGGAGCCGCGGCCCTCGTCGAAGGGCGCCTCGCCGTCCGCGCGCCGCCGGTAGTCCGGCGACGCGACCACCAGCACGAAATCGGCGGCGCGGATGTTCCGGATCGCCCAGGCCGACCAGTCGAGCCGGGACGCGTCGTCCCACTGGTCCAGCCGCACGTCGAGGCCGATCCGGGCGCGGAGGAAGGTGGCGAAGGTCCCGACCTGCCGGTAGTGCTCGGCGGCGGTGTCGTGGGCGTAGCTGACGAAGACTCGGGGTGCGGCGGACATCGGGCTCCTTGAAATTCGGCGGCGACCGGTCCAGTTTCGGGTCCGGCGGGCGGTCGCGGGTTTTCGGCCACAAAGTGTCCAGAATCTGTCCCTTGTCGGCGCCGGTGCGAAAGGTATCGTCGTGCTCCGAGGTCGGATCGCCAGGACGCGGAAATCGACGGGGAGCGCTGCCCAGGTGTACCACTACGACGTTTTCATCAGTTATCTGCGCACCGCCGATCCGATCGCCCGGTGGGTGCGCAACCATTTCCATCCCCGGTTGCGCGAAATGCTCGACGGCAACCTCGACCGCGAGGTGCGGGTGTTCTTCGACGGCTCGGTCCGGGTCGGCGGCAAGTGGCCGGACGAGCTTCGGGCTGCGTTGCAGCGCACGAGAATCCTGGTTCCGGTGTGTTCCCCGAAGTACTTCTACGACGAGTGGTGCCGGGCGGAATGGGCCTCGATGGCACGCCGCGAAGAACTGGCCGGAGGAGACCGTCCGGCCACCCTGATCTATCCGGTCATCTATTGCGATTCGAAGAATTTCCCGCCGTTCGCGCACGAACGCCGGATGCAGGACTTGACCCGGTGGAACCACCCGTACGAGCAATTCGAGGTCTCGACCCGGTACCTGGGTTTTCACGACGAGATGAACCGCATCGCGGCGGAGATCGAGGAACTGCTGAGCGCGGCCCCGGCGTGGCGGCCGGACTGGCCGGTGCTCACTCCGCTCCCGGAAACCCCTCCCGCCGCAAGCTTTCCGAGGCTCTGAGCGATGGCGGGCGTCGTGATCACCTTCTATTCCTACAAGGGCGGCGTCGGGCGCAGCTTCACGCTGGCCAACGTCGCGGTGCTGCTGGCCCGCTGGGGGCATCGGGTGCTGTGCGTCGACTGGGATCTCGAAGCGCCGGGACTGCGCGAGTACTTCAGGCCCGAACTGGAGCGCGATCCCGAAGGCGGAGTGGTCGATCTCGTCGCCGATTTCCGGGCGGGCACCGTCCGGCCCAAGCGGCACATCATCCCGGTCAAGCTGGACAACGTGCCCGGCACGCTGGACTTCCTTCCCGCGGGCGGCGACGGCCCCGGGTATCCGGCGCAGGTGCAGGGGATCGATTGGGAAGGCCTGTACGACGAGGAGTTCGGCGAGTATCTCGAACGCTGCCGGGAAGCGTGGACCTCGGACTACGACTACGTCCTGCTCGACAGCCGCACGGGAATCTCCGACGTCGGCAGCATCTGCACCGCGCACCTGCCGGACCGGCTGGTCGTTCTCTACACCGCGAACATGCAGAGCGTCCGCGGCGCGGTCGACATCGCGCACCGGGCGAACGTCGCGCGGAATGCCCTGCCGTACGACCGTCCGCAGCTCCCCGTGCTGCCGGTCCTCTCGCGCTTCGACACGCGCGAGGAGTACGACCGCTCGGAAAGCTGGCGGGAAATCTGCCTGAACGAGACGCGGAGCCTCTTCGACAGCTGGCTGGACCAGGACGTTCCGCCCGCGGTGATCGCCCGCCATCTCACGCTGCCCTACGTCTCGTACTGGACCTTCGGCGAGCAGCTGCCGGTACTGCTGGAGAAAAGCCCGGGTGCCGACCAGATCGGGTTCGCGCTCGAAACCGTCGCCGCGGTGATCGCCCATTCCTTCGACCGGACCGAACTGCTGGCCGAAAACCGCGACGCCTACGTCGCGGCGGTGCGGACCCGAACGCAGAAGTTCGCCTACGACATCCAGGTCAGCATGCCCCGGTCGAGCCTCGACGTCTCCCGGAAGCTGGTGGCGGAGCTGGAAAAGCTCGGCATCCGGGTGGGGAGATCGCTGTCCGGCGACCGGTCCTGGCTCGGCCGCGCGGAAACCGACGCCCGCCACCTGTGCCTGGTGATCGACGGCAAGGCGAGCCGATGGCAGCTCGCGGAGGTCGAGTTGTTCCTGCACCGCACGTTCGGCCAGGACCGCAGGCTCATCCCGGTGCTCACCGAAGGCACCGACCCGCGCGAGCTGTCCGGCTACCTCGGCAACCTCCGGCATCTGCGCCTCGGCCCCGCGACCGGACCGGCGAAGGTCGCGCGCGGCCTCGCCGACGAGATCGGCTCCGGCCGGGCGCTGGCCGACACCGGCCAGGCGGACCTGGTTTCCCTGCTGCGGCAAGCCGAACACGGTCGGCTGCGGCCGGAACTGTGGGACCTCGTGGGCGAGTTCGCCGGCGAACTCCCGCCCGCGGTCGGCGCCGGGGACAGCGTGCGCGCCCAGGAACTCGGCGCGGACCTGGCCGTGCTGCTGCGCCCGCGCCGCGACGGCGACGGCGCGGTGCCGCCGCCGCCCCGGGTCCGGAACGCACTGGCCTGGGCCCGGCAAGTGCTCGACGTGCGGGTCAACGGCAGCTAGCCGCCCGCCCCCAGAACGCCCCGGCCGCGCCCGCGTCCGGGATGCCCCGAGGAAGGACGGCGGATGCACGAACGACTGAGCCACAAGCAGTCCGCGGCGATGATCGCGCTGATGGTGCACGGCCGGGAGATGACGAACCCGGAGCTGCGCAAGGAAGCGGGCTTCGCCCTCGACGGAAGGGACCGGCTCAAGCTCAACGAACGCTACGTCAGCAGCCGCAAATCCGGCCGGGCCTTCGCGCACCGGCTCACCGACGCCGGCTGGGACTGGTGCGCGGAAGAACTGGCCGCGCTGACCCCGCCGAAACCGGTGCGGAGCACGTTGACCGTGGTGGCTTACCTGGCGATGCACAAGTTCTTCGAGTATCTGCGGCTGCACAATGTTTCGCTGAAGGTGGTGTTCGCGGGCAGTGATGCACCGCAGGCAGCAGATCTGGAAGAGCAGATCCGGACCGCGTACCGGAAACTCGCCCGTTCACCGCGTGGCTGGGTCGGCCTCGCTGATCTCCGGCCTTTGCTGCGCGACGCTGCGACCGCCGAAGTCGACGCAGTGCTCAAACAACTCAGCCGTACCGGACAAGCGCACCTGGTGCCTGAGTCGAACCGCAAGGCTCTCACCCCTGCGGACCGGGAGGCGGCCGTGCGCATCGGCGGTGAGGACAATCATCTGCTCTCGATCGAGGTGTCATGATCGAACATTTAGCTGTTCTGGCGACCTTGCGGTTCGACTGGATCGATGCTCCTGACCACGTGTGGAAAGATTCGCCCTATCATGTCGACGGTCTGCACGACGACGTGATGTCGGCGATCGACGCCAGGATCCGCCATGCGGCCGCGAGCGACGGCCCGAGTCCGGTCGGTCTCGTGATGCAGGGGATGAAGGGCGTCGGCAAGACGCATCTCCTCGGCTTGGTCCGGCGGGCCGCGCATCTGGCTGGCGGCTATTTCTTTCTCGACAACCTCACGGCGGGGACCGCGTTCTGGGAGGACGCGGCCGATGCTTTGCGACACGGACTGTCGCGAGTGGACGCTTCGGGCGAGCCGCAGGTGCGCAGCTTTGTGCGCCGGGTGTGCGAGCGCAGCGACGTGCCGTGGGAAAGTGCTGCGGCGTTGCTCAGCGGAAAGGGGTTGAACCGGTCGCATCTCGACGCGTTCTTGGCGGGATTGCGCAAGCTGGACCGGCAGGTCGCGATCGAATGCGCGGACATGGCACGCGCGCTGGTGCTTTACGCCTCCGAGGATCCGACCCACAACGAGGTCGGCGACGCGTATCTAGGCCGTTGCGAGGAAGCGAAGTCCGGCAGCCGTCGCAAGTGGAGCATCCGGCTGAAGCCGAAGTCGGCAAAGGAACAAGTGCACGACATCACGCGGCTGCTGGCACTCACCGGACCGCTGGCGATCAGCGTCGACCAGTTCGACACACTGGTTGCCCGGTCGGACAAACTGGCGAGGGAAGGCGGGAAAGCCGGAGGAACTGATCTGCTCGTGGCCCAGATCGCCGACGGCCTGATGGGACTGCGGGAGGTGACCCGCCGGACGGTGACCGTTCTCGCCTGTCTGCCCGCGACGTGGGAACTGGTCAAGGAGAAGGCCGCTGACACTGTGCCTGACCGGTTCGAGGAAACCCGCATACTCGGGCGTGTGCTGGACGCCGAGGTGGGACGGCGTCTGGTGGAACGGCGATTGGGAGTCGCCTACGCCGCGATGGACTTCACTCCGCCGCATTCGACTTGGCCGGTGGCCGCCTCGGCATTCGACGGCCCGTGGGACGAATACACGCCGCGGGAAATGCTGAAGCGGGTCGGTACGCATATCGAAGCTTGCGTCCGCGCGGAACGAGTGGTGGAGATGACCACCTTCGATCCGGACGCGCCTGCAGCGCTGCCCGCGCGCCCGGCGCCCAAGCGTGATCGCTTCTCGGAGCTGGATGCCTGGTTCGAGCAACTCCGGGCGGACGCGGATCCGTCGGCGCTGCTTCACCCTAAGGTCGAGGACGAGGTGATGCCCCGGCTGCTCTCAGCGGCGTTGCGCGGCTGGATTACCGAGGTCGGCGACGACGAGATGGAGTGGGACACTCGCAAAACCGACGACGAGCTGCACGCCTGGCTCACTCACACCATCGACGAAGCCTCGGATCTCGAGGAGCATTGGGCGTTTCGCTCAATCGCTGCGAACCACGCGGTCGCGGTGCTCAACCGGTTCCGCAAGGCGCGTTCGGCGGCGGGATTGCGCCCGGGAGCGGACAACCGCCACCTCATCCTGATCCGGAACTCCTCGTGGTCCAAAGGAGAGAAAACCCAGGCCGAACTGCGGGCCTTCGAAGCCGCCGGGGGGAAGCGGCTCAAGATGTCCGAAGCGGACGTCCGGACGTTCTGGGCGCTGGACGAGATGTTCGTCAAGGGCGGCCCGGACGTCCACGAGTGGCTCATCGACCGCAGGCCCGCCCGGCGGTCCCAGCTGCTTTCCGGTGTCCTGCCCGACGCCGGGCCCCGCACCGGCGGTCCCGCGCAACCGGTCCCGCCACCGGCGCCTCCGCAACCCGCGGCTCAGCGGTCCGCGAACCCGAGCCCCGCGAATCCGAGCCCCACGAACCCAATCCCAGCGAACCAGCGACCCCCAGCCCAGCCCTCCCTCTTCACCCCGCGCCCGAACCGCACCGGAACCGCTCAAGCACCCCGTTCCGACGGGACCCACCCCCCGCCGGAGGGCGCCCTCACCCTCGGCACCGAAACCGGTTCCGGCAAACCTCTCCGCATCGAACTCTCCGCCCTTCGCAAGCACGCCGCCGTCTTCGCCGGGTCCGGGTCGGGGAAAACCGTGCTCCTGCGCCGGATCGTCGAGGAATGCGCGCTGCTCGGCGTGTCTTCCATCGTGCTGGACCCCAACAACGACCTCGCCCGCCTCGGCGACGCGTGGCCGAGTCCGCCGAGCGGCTGGGGGCCGGAGGACGCGCGGCTCGCCGAGCGTTATCTCGAAGGCACCGACGTCGTCGTGTGGACTCCGGGCCGCGCCACCGGTCGTCCGCTGGGGTTCGAGCCGTTGCCGGATTTCGCCGGGGTGCTCGACGACGAGGACGAGTTCTCCGCGGCCGTCGAGGTGGCGGTCGCCGCTCTCGCGCCGCAGGCCCGGCTCACCGGCAGCACTGCGAAGGCGGACATCGGGCTGGCCGTGCTGCGGCAGACGATCGTGCACCACGCCCGCACCGGCTCGCGGAGCCTGCCGGAGCTGATCGGCGTCCTCGAAGATCTGCCCGACGGCGTCACGAATCTCAACGGCGGCCGGAAAATCGCGGCCGAGGTCGCGGAGCTGCTCAAGGCCGCGATGGTGAACGACCCGCTGTTCGCCGGGGCCGCGACCCCGGTCGATCCGGCGCTGCTGCTCACCCCGGCGGACGGCAAGCGGGCGCGGATCTCAGTGATCAGCTTCGCCGGGCTGCCGTCCGAGGCGCAGCGGCAGAGTTTCGTGAACCAGCTGCAGATGGAGCTGTTCGCGTGGATCAAGCGGAATCCGGCGGGGGACCGGCCGCTGGGCGCGCTCTTCGTGATGGACGAGGCGCAGACGCTCGCGGCGTCCGGTTCGCTCACCGCGAGCACGCGCAGCACCATCGTGCTGGCCGCGCAGGCCCGGAAGTACGGGCTGGGGCTGCTGTTCGCGACGCAGGCGCCGAAGGGGCTGCACAACCAGATCGCCGGCAACGCGATGACGCAGTTCTTCGGGCGGCTCAACAGCCCGGCGCAGATCGCCGCGGCGAACGAGATGGCGCGCGCGAAAGGCAGTCCGGTGGCGGACATCTCGCGGCTGGAGCGGGCCCAGTTCTACGTGTCCGGCGAGGCGTTCGGCTTCCGGCGCGTGTCGACGCCGCTGTGCCTGAGCCACCACCCGGCGAGCCCGCTGCGCCTCGAGGAGGTGCTCGCCCGGGCCCGGAACGGGGAGGGAAGAGGGGAGGGGTGAAACAGCGGCCCGGACCCGGGGATCCGTCCGGGTCCGGACCGCTGCGGATCAGACTCCCGCGACCGACTGGATCCAGTCGCGGTACTGGGTGATGTTGATGTAGGCGGTGTAGGACTGGCGGTCGCTGGTGGAGGCGACGCCGACCTGCTTGCCGTTGGCGTACATCGGGCCGCCCGAGTCGCCGCCGGCGGTGATGCCGTCGCCGCGGTTGGCGCACACCGAGACGCCGGCCGCGCCGTCCGGGCAGTCGACCGAGGTGACCTGGACGTTCGCCACCTTCAGGACCTGCGACTGGCAGTTGATCTCCGGCTGGTCGGTGCAGGTCGCGCCCCAGCCGTAGACCTGCGCGGTGTCGCCGACGTTGACGTCGCCCGCGGTGCCGAGCGGCGCGTACTCGGTCTGGACCTTCTGGTCGATCTGGACCAGCGAGATGTCGGCGTCGGGGGAGTCGTGCACCGAAGTCGCGGACACCTCGGTGCCCTGCGTCTGGTCGAGGCTGCCGACGTGGAAGGTGATCTGCTTGCCGCCGGCGCCCTGCGTGCAGTGCCGGGCGGTGAGGATCCAGTCGGGCGCGATGATCGTGGCCGAGCAGAGTTCCTGGCCGCCGGCGAACATCCGGGCCGCGGCGTGCAGGGAGTCGGCGGTGCTGCCGTCGATGATGGCGGGCTGGGCGGGAGCGGCGGTGGCCGGGGCCGCGGCGGCGACGGCGGCGAAGGCCAGGCCGGACAGGACTGCGGCGGTACGCGCGATACGCACTGGTGATCATCTCCGGTGGGTACGGGGAGGGGTGGTCAGGTACTGACCCACCGTCGTGAATGTCGGTAAATGACGGAACCCGCCGAAGGTCGGGCTGACTCAGTTCCCGACTTTCGGCGTAGGTCAAGCGGCGCAGCCCCCGCCGGAGCGGTGCGGAGGCGGACTGTGAGCGCGGTCACCGTGCCCCGGGGGCCAGAATGGTGTCGGGTGGACGAGCGGGCGCGACGGGCCCCGCCTGGACAGGGAGTGCAGCACGCGGATGGAAGCCGGCTCACAGGGATCGGCACGGCTGAAGTCGTCGTACCGCTACGACGACCTCGACGTGCTCACGCTGCTGCTGGCGGGGGAACTCGACGCCGGCACCGCGCTGGTGGTGGTGCGGGCGGTGACGTTCGCGCTGGCCAAACGCCCGATGGCGCTGGTGCTGGACCTGACCGGGCTGACCGAGCTGAGCGACGCGGGCGTGCACGTCCTGCGGGCCGCGCAGGACCGCGCGGCCGCCGAGGGCGTCGTGCTGCGGCTGCTCGCGCACCCCTCCGGCGCGGCGGGGCGCCGGCTCGCCGAAACCGGGATGACCGGGGTGTTCGACATCTACCCCGACCGCACGGCGGTGCGCGTCGAGACCGACCGGATCGCGTTCCTGCGCCGGATGAAACGGCGGCTCGACGCGGGCTGAGCCGGTCCGGATCCGCGCGGGACGGGGCCGCCCCGCGCCGCCGAGGTGGCCCGAGCGGGTGAACTTCGGGGATTTTTTCTCGAGTGGTCCGGACCAGTGCGGGGATGTTGCGAGTTCACGCCAGCAGCGCTTCGGCGAGTCCCTGCTCCTGGATCGAGTCCCGCAGTTTCGCCAGCGCGCGACACTGCGTCACCCGGACGTTGCCCGGCGACATCCCGAGCGCCTTCGCCGTTTCGGCCGACGTCAGGCCGACGACGACGCGCAGCGTCAGGATTTCCTGTTGCAGCTTCGGCATCCCGGCCATCAGCCTGCCCAGCGACGCGCCCAGGTCGGCGGTCAGCGTGTGCGATTCGGGACCCTCGCCGAGATCCGGGTTCTCCGGGACGTCGGACACCGGCCGCGAGCGGTCGCGCGACACCGCGCGGAACGCGTCGGCCACCTTGTTCGCCGCGATCGCGCGGACCAGGTGCAGGAACGATCCGCCGCGGTCCTCGTAGCCCGGCACCGCCTGCAGGACCGCGATGCACACTTCCTGCGCGACGTCGTCGGCCGACAGGTACGACAGGTCGCGTCCGCCGATGCGGGCGCGGCAGTAGCGCGCGATCACCGGTTTGAGCAGCGCCAGCAGTTCCGGAGCCGCGCCGGGGACCTGGTCGCGGGCCGCGCGGACCACGGTTTCCAGGCGTTCGGCCAGCCCGGACGGGCGCGGCAGCGCGGACAGCGGGACATAGCCTTCGACCGGTTCGGGCGCGGTGGCGGTGGGCATAGAGGTCGTTCCTTTCGTACGGGCGGCCGCGGTGGTCTCGCCCGCTCGGTCCGGGAATCGGGCGCCCGGGCGCGGATGTTGCGCCCGGGCAGGTGTTGTCCAGCTTCTGTCCGTTGCGCGGCAACGGAATTCGCGCGGACCTGGACAGATCTTGGACAGGTTGCGGCCGCCGGTAGCGCGTCCCGGCGCGGCGGCGATCCCGGTGCGGTCGGAGAAATCCCGATCGGGAAGGGGAAGCGCGATGATCACGCACTGACCGGAGCCGCGGGCCCGGCCGGCCGGCTCAGCCGGCCGGGCTCCACCGGATCCCGTAGGCGAAGCCGGGCGCGAGCCGGTCGAAGCGCAGGTGCACCTCGCCCGAGCCGTCCGGGGCCACCACGTCGCCGCGTGCGCCCAGATCGCGTGCGTCGTCCTGGAACACGCGGTCCAGCCGCACGATTTCGGACGGCGGCGCGGCCGGGAAGCGCACGTGCAGGTCGAATCGGTCGACCGGATGCCGCGGCACGCACACGTAGTGCGGATGCCGGAATTCCGCGCGGAACCGCAGCGCGAGGTCGTGGGTGTCCCCGCGCGGCAGCGGTTTGGCCAGCCGCAGCGCCAGTCCGACCCGGTCGCTGGACTCCATCGCGCGGCGGACCAGCGTTCCGCCGTGGAAGACGTCGACGTCGAGATCGCTTTCGCGCACCGGCCCGGCGGCCGAGGACGTGGTGGTGAGGGTCAGCGCGAGGTCGAGTTCGGCGACCTCGTCGGCGTCGGCGACGATCCGGCGGAACTCGAACACCTCGGGCCGTTCCTGGTCCAGCGCAAGGGAGACGCGCAGCAGTTCGGTGTGCCAGCTGCCGTCGGGCGCGGGCCGTCCGCCGCCCTCGCGCGGGCCGGCGAGCGCGAGGTGCGCGACGTGCTCGATGCCCTCGTCGATGCGCCGCCGGATCGTGCGGTCGTCGCGGTCCAGTTCGCGCGCGGCCCAGTGCACCCGCTCCTGGTAGAACGGCTTGCGCGCCGGCTCGTGCATCGCGAACGCGGCGAGCACGGCGATCCGGAGGTCGTCCGGGAGCGTCTTGGCCAGCGGCTCCAGCACGTGCGCGAGCCGGTCGCGGATCTCGACGTTTTCCGCGTTGTCGGGAATCCCGCAGACCTCGCGCAGGACCGGGCCGACCCGAATCCCGAGCGGGGTGGTGAATACGCCGCGCCCCTTGCGGAGCACTTTCAATTCCGCGACCAAGTCCGCCGCGTTCGGTTCCACCCGTTCCTCCCTCGCGTCTCCCCGCCCGCAGCCACTGTTCCCAATGCGGCCGCCGATGTCCAGCCTTGCCCGGGACGGCGCACGGACTGTGACCGGAATGATTTCCCATTCCCGCGTCCGGCTGGCGCGGCCGGGTTTATCCGCGCGGGAAATTCGCTCGGATGGCTCCTTCCCGAAACGGCGGGTGACTGTTCCAGTTCCCGCCGGCGAACGGACGGCGGCCCGGTTTTCGATCTCGGGAGCGGTGTCCGCGGCGTACTGGGCCTGCTCCGCGGCGAATGACTTTCGCCGCGGTCCCGGCCGTCCGGGGCAATGCGAGTCCGTTGCCTCGCTGTTCCCCGTTCACGCGATTAAGGCGGAAACGGGAAACTCCTTCCCCGATTGCCGCGCGCTCCCGCATTCTCGGCACAAGCCGCTGACCAGGCGGGCGGAAATCCCCGGAAGGAGCTCGTCGTGAAGGTCGTCTGTTCGTTTTCCCTGCTGGTGCGCGCCGGGTTGTGGCTCGCCGGGGTCGCGCTCGTGTCCGGACTCGCGCTCGGCCATCCGGGCGGGCCCGCCCCGGTCGCGCCGCCGGCGCCGGCGCGGACCGCGCAGTGACGAAACCGCGGTCCGGCGTCTGCCGGATCGTCATACTGGGAGCGAGAAGAGGGTGGAGGCGGATGACAGCGCGCGCGACGTTCGGGGCGGAACTGCGGCGGCTGCGCACTTCGGCCGGGCTTTCGCTCACCGAACTGGCCGGACGGGTGCACTACAGCAAGGGGTACCTGAGCAAAGTCGAAACCGGCCTTGCCGCCCCGAATTCCGCACTCGCGGCATTGTGTGAATCCGAATTCGGCACTCCTGGGGCCCTTACTGCACTGGTTCCCGCGGAATCCGGAAAACGCCGGACCCGGCCGGACGTCCGCCCGTCCGGCCTCCCGCCGGTGACTTCCGAGTTCACCGGCCGCGATTCCGAATCCCAGGCCGTCCGCGGGATTCTCGAGTCCGACGGCGGCGTCTGCGTCATTTCGGGGATGGGCGGGACGGGCAAGACGGCGCTGGCGGTGCGGTGCGCGTACCGGCTCGAAGCGTCCTTCGCCGACGGAAGCCTCTTTGTCGACCTGCGCGGCACCTCCGACGAACCGGTCACGCCCGCCGACGCGCACGACCGTCTGCTGCGGATCCTGGAGGTCCCCGCCGAACGGATCCCCGCCGATCCCGACGACCGCGCGGCGCTCTTCCGCACGTGCCTGCGCGGCCGGAGTTTCCTGCTGGTGCTGGACAACGCGGGCAGCACCGGGCAAGTGCGCCCGCTGCTGCCCGCCGAACCCAAATGCCGGGTCGTGATCACCAGCCGTTCGCGGCTGCCCGCGTTGGACGAAGCCGAGCACGTGCCGCTCGGCGTCCTCCCGTCCGCTTCCGCCGCTGCCCTGGTCGCTGCGCTGACCGGCGCGTCCCCCGACGCCGCCCTGCGCATCGCCGACCGCTGCGGCCGCCTCCCGCTCGCCATCCGGATCGCCGCGGCCCGCCTGCGCGCGCACCCGGCGTGGGACGTCGCGGAACTGGAGCGCCGCCTGGCCGACGAGACCCGCCGCCTGAGCGAACTCGACGACGGCGAACGAAGCCTGGCCGCCGCCTTCCGGTTGTCCGTCCGCCAATTGGAGCAACCGGAGGCGCGGCTGTTCGGCCAGCTCGCCCTCCATCCCGGCCCGGACTTCGACGTCACCGCCGCGCAGGCGCTGGGCTCGCTCGATGCGCTGGAGGCCGAACGCCTGCTGGACCGCCTGCACCAGGCGTACCTGCTCACGCAGCCGGAACTGGGCCGGTACGGTTTTCACGACCTGGTAAGGGTTTTCGCCGCTTCCGGCGGGACGGACGCCGCCGCCTTCCGCCGCCTGGCCGATTTCTCCGTCGCCGCCGCGGAACGTGCCGACCGCATGCTGAGCGGCCCGCGGTACCGCCCGGAGGTGACCTATCCGGCGGGGTTGCCAGAGGTCGAATTCCCGGATCAGGACCGCGCGATGGCTTGGTTCCGCGCGGAATGGCCGAACCTGGTCGCACTCTGCCGCCGGACGGTCGCGTCCGAACGATGCTGGCAGCTGGCGTACTTCCTGCGCGGATTCTTCTACCTGACCAAACTGTGGGACCCGTGGATCGCGACGCACCGCTGGGCACGCGCCGCCGCCGAGGCCGTCGGCAACCGCTGGGCCGCCGCGACGACCACCGCGAACCTGGGCATCGCCTACGTCGACCGCGGCGATCTGGACGAGGCGTCCCGGTGTTACCGGCAAGCCCTGCGGGAGTACCGGGAAATCGGCGACCGCCACGGCGAAGCGACCGCCCTGGCGCATTCCGCCTGGGCGGACCATTACCGAGGCAACCACGAACAAGCCCTCCGCGATCTGCGCGCCGCGGCCGACTTCTACGACCTGACCGGCAACCGCCGCAGCGGCGCCATCACGACGCGGGGGATCGCGCTGGTCCTGACCGCCTTGGGACGCTCCGCGGAAGCCGCCCGGCTGGTCGAGGAAACCTTGTCGGTGTTCGAGGAATTGGGGCTGGAACTGGACGTCGTGATGGGCTTGAACTGCCTCGGCTGGGCGAGATTCCGCGCCGGGGACCACGCTGGGGCGGAATCGGCTTACCGGGAAGCCGCGGCCCGCGCGGAAGCCTGCGGAAGCACGCACGAGACGGCACGGGCTTACCTGGGATTGGGGAATGTGGCTGCGGCGCAGGGGGTCGGCGGGGAGGCTTCGTGGTGGGAACGGGCCGAGGCGGCACATCCGGACCTGGACCCGGTGACGGTGGGGGAGGCGGCCGCTCGGGCTGAGTTTCGGGGAGGGTCTTGCCCTGCTTGGTGATCCGCGGGGTGTCTTCTCTCGGATGGGCTGAGATTCGTGCGCTGATCTGACGTTGGGCGAGCCCCCTAACGGGTGCTTGCACCGGGATGACACCTAGAACATCGCAGCGACCGAACTGTCCTGGCTGGGGACGGCGAGGTGGCGCTGGCGAGAAGGGTCGCTGCGGGGTCAGCGTGGACTCCGGCTCAGCGCGAACCTCTGATGTTCTGGCCTGTGCCCAAAGGCTAGCGCCCCGCCGCCCGGGGCCGGGTGTGCCAGGCCTGGGGGCTGATGGTTTTGGCGGCAGGGTCGGCGCGGACAGCGGGCGAAGATGTCGCGCGCGACCGTGAAGCGTGGGGGCCTGGGTGCCGAGGGCTGGTGTCCGGATTCCTGTGGCTGGGTGTTCGACCCCGCGGATTCGGCGGTGGGCTGACGTGGGCGGAAGCGACGGTCTCGTCCGGTCGTGAAGTGTGCGGTCCGTTGCGGGGATGCGCGGCGCATCGGCAGGACAGCGACCGCAGCAGTTGCTCGCCGTCCACCAGACTGGGCAGTTCGCTCCGGCGAGCGAACTCCCGCGCGGGAGTGTGCCCGGGGTCTCTGCCCGCGGTGGCCGGGCTTTCGGGGCGGGTGGCGGCGTGTTGGGATGGGCGGATGGGATCGTCGCCCGAGCCGGTTGAGCAGTTGCCTCGCGTGGCGGGGTTCCGGGCGCTCATGTTCGCTTTGCCGCCGGTCGGGCGGAGGTGGTCGGCGGGGTTGCGGGCCGCGGCGGCGGTGGCGGTGCCCGGGGTGGCGCTGGTGCTGGCGGGGGCTTCGGCCTCGGCGTTGTTTGTCACGCTCGGGACGTTCGCGGTCCTGTACGGCGAGGGGCGGCCGTACCGGGTTCGGGCGGGCGTCGTGGCGACTGCGGGTGCCGGGTTGCTCGCGGCGGCTGCGTTGGGGGCTTCGGTGGGGACCGTGGTTCCGCCGGGTCCGGTGTCGGTGCTGGTGGTTTCGGTGGTCGCGGTGCTGGCGACATACGTCGTCGACGCGTTGCGGCTCGGGCCTCCCGGGCCGTTGTTCTTCGCGCTCGTTTGTGCGGGTGCGCAGGCGGCGGTCGAGGCGGGGGCGCGGCCGTGGGTGGTGCTCGGGTGCGCTGCGGCGGGGGTCGGGTCGTCGGTGGTGGTGTCGATGGCCGGGGTGCTGGCTGATCGGACGAAGCCGGAGCGGGCGGCCGTCGAGCGGGCGGTTCGGGCGGTGGACGCGTTTGTCTCCGCCGAGCGGAAGACGGCGGAGACTCGGCACGCGGCGGGTGCCGCGGTGTCGGCGGCGTGGACTGCGCTGCATGACGCGGGCCATCCGCGGCGGGGCACGCGACCGGATCTGGTGGAGACGTTGCTCGCCGCGCACCGGCGATTTGCTGATGCGTCGCCGGGGGAGGCCGTCGAACTGCCGCCGGGGAAGTTGCCGTTGCCGCGGCCGAACATCGGGTACCGGCTGCGGCGGGCGGTTCCGTTGCGTTCTCATGCCGCGTTGACGGCGTTGCGGGTGGGTGCCGGTTGCGTGGTCGCTGGGGAACTGGCAGTGGCAGTCGGGTTTGGACGGCCGCATTGGGCGGTGCTCAGCGCGCTCGTGGTGCTGCAGCAGGGATTGGACCGGCGGCGGACGAATGTCCGTGCGCTGCACCGGTTCGCGGGGACCGCGGCTGGGCTCGTGCTGTTCGGATTGGTGATGATGCTCGCGCCGTCCGGGGTGGTGCTGATCTTGATCCTGGCGGTGCTGCAGTTCTGCGTGGAGCTGGTGGTGCCGAGGAATTACGCGGTGGCGACGGTCGTCATCACGCCGCTCGCCCTGCTGTCCGCCGGGGTGGCGAGCCAGCCCGGCCCGGTGTGGCCCGCGGTGGCGGACCGTTTCGCGCAGACGGCGATCGGGGTTGTCGTGGCCGTGGCGGTGCAGTACGCGGTGGCGCCGCGGGCGCATCGGAAGACGTTGGACTGGACCGGGTCACGCGTTCGCGCCGCCGCGCGTGCGGTGCTGGCCGGCGCGCCGATCCCGCGGGCGGCGGCGCGGCGGGACCTGCAGTTCGAACTGGAAGGCGCGACCCGGGCCGGGGTGGATTCGGTGCACAACGAGCCCGGCTGGGCTGCCGAGCGATGGCCCGCCCACGCGGCCCTGGTCCATGACGGTTACGACCTGCTCCAGGCCTGCTGGTCCGCACCGGACGGCCAGCTGCGGGACGTGGCACGGTGGGAGCGCGCGTTCGGCCGGTGAGACCCGGGTGTCTGCTCGGTTCGGATCGCGGTGCGTGGTGGCGCGGTGGATGCCCCGGCGGGAGTTTCTGGACGTGCCGCTGCTCGGCGTGGGGTCCGGTGGGTGCCGCTCGTGCCGGGTGTGGATGCCCGGCGAATGTGCTGGGCGCGGGTGCGTGGGCACGCTCCGCGTGCGAGAGCGGGTGTTTGGGGGCACCTGGTGGTTGGCTGGCACCGGGCGTGGTCGAGTGGGTGGATGTGCCGATGTTCGGTGCGGGCCGGGTGGGTGTCGCTCGTGCTGGAGGTGGGTGCCATGCCGCGCACCGAATGCTCGGCGCGAGGCATGGTGAATGTGCCGATGCTTGGCACGGGTCTCGGTGAACGGGCTTGGGGCTGGGTGCCCGGTGAATGGGCTGGTTCTCGGCGCGGGTGCGCGGTGGATGGGCAGGCGCGTGGCGAGGGTGCCTGGTGGTGGGCTGGTGCTGGGTGCGGGTGCGCGGTGGATGGGCAGGCGCGTGGTGAGGGCACCTGATGGTGGGCTGGTGCTGGGCGCAGGTGCGTGGTGGGTGGGCACGCTCCGCGGGGGGCGGGTGCTTGGCGAGGGCACCTGGTGGTGGGGTGGCGCTGGGAGCGGGTGCGTGGGCACGCTCCGCGTGCGAGAGCAGGTGTGGTGAAGGTGCCAGGTGGTCGGCTGGCACCGGGCGCGGTCGCGTGGGTGGATGTGCCGATGTTCGGCGCGGGCCTGGTGGATGCCGCTCGTGCTGGAGGTGGGTGCCATGCCGCGCACCGAATGCTCGGCGCGAGGCATGGCGAATGGGCAGGTGCTTGGCGCGGGTCTCGGTGGATGGGCTGGTGTTGGGCACAGGGTGGATGGGCTGGCATTCAGCGGGCTCGGTCGATGCGCTGGTGCGGGTCCCATGTGGATGCGCTGGTGCTCGGCGAGAGACCGATCGGAGCTATCCGCCGTGCTGCGATTGGGGCGGGGCCAGCCGGTCGTTGCGTGCGAGGCTGATTGCTGGCCGGAGATTCGCGGAGGCTCGGCCAACTTCGATGAGGCTTGCCGACATGCGGCCGAACCCCCGAGGGCGAGGCCGCAGCCCTCGCGCGGTGTTGCTTGCGAAGGCCACGGCTGGTGCGACTCACCGAGGCGCGGCGGGTCGCGATCCCGCCGTCGTCCGGCTGTCGGACATCCGCCTCGGGGCGAGTGGCTCGGGGTCCGGCCGTGACCGAGCGTCGGGCCATCGACTGCGGACTCCGAGCCGCCAGCATCGTTCCGGAACGGGCCTGCCCGGCCGGTTACCGGGGGCGTAAGGCTGCTTCGACCTCCTCCTGATCCGTTTCGCCGGGCGTGATCGTCAGCGGGCCTGCGATGTCCAGCAGCCCGGGATGCCGGACGGTCCAGCTCAGCACCGGCAGCGAGTCCTTCGTCAGGTCGTGCGCGGACGTCACGGTGACGCCGGGCGTCGGGCCGCACGTGACGAGGTCTGCGGACGGGCCTCGGCCGTCGGTGGAGCAGAGGGCGGCTCGGCCGTCGGCGGAGAGGGCCAGCAGGGCTGGGGTGCCGTCGGCGGTGGCGGCTGGCAGGACGTGGTCGTAGTCGGCCATGCGGCGCAGGACCAGGCGGTGCACGCGGCGGCCGCGGATGCTGGTCATCGGTGCGGTGTAGGAGCGGGCGACGGCGTCTAGCCGGGCTGAGTCCATGAGGGTCAGGCCTCCTCCGGGAGTGCCGGGCGGGGTGCGCGGACGAACCAGGCGCCGGCCACCGCGAGCACTCCGATGCAGCCGGCGACGATGAACGCCGTCTGGAGGCCGTCCGCGTCGGGGCTGACCGCGGCGTGTTCGGCGCTGGTGAGCGTCGCGACGCTGACGAACACCGCGGTGCCCAGTGCGCCGGCAACCTGCTGGAGCGTCGAAAGGATCGCGCTGCCGTGCGAATAGAGATGGTCGGGCAGCACCGCGAGCGATTCGGTCATCAGCGGCGTCATCATCAGGCCGAGGCCGGCCATCAGGACGATGTGGATGCCGATCACCGCGATCAGCGGGGAATCCGGGCCCAGCAACGAGAACAGCCACAGCGAGACTGTCATCGCGAGCGCGCCGGGCAGCACCAGCGGGCGCGCGCCGACCCGGTCGAACAGGGCGCCGACCGGACGGCCGAGCAGGCCCAGCACCAACCCGCCGGGCAGGACGGCCAGGCCGCTGACGAACGTGGACTTGTGCAGGACGGTCTGCAGGTACAGCGGCAGCAGGATCGCGCCGGCGCCGATCAGGCACATGAACAGCACCGCACTCAGCCCCAGCGCGACGACGAAACTGCGGTGGGTGAACGGCCGCAGGTCGAGCAGGGCGCGGTCGCGTCGCTGCAGGCGGAGCTGCCGCCAGCCGAACACCGCCAGCGAAACCACGCCGACGACGATCGGCAGCCACGGCGGCATCAGCGCGGTTTCAGCGGATTCGCCCGCGGACGACAGGCCGTACAGGACTCCGCCGAAACCGACGGCGGACAGGATGACCGACAGGACGTCGAGCGGAACCGCGCGGGTTTCGCTGTCGATCCGCAGCCGCAGCATCCCCGTCACCAGCGCGGCCAGCGACAGCGGCAGCACGATGAAGAACATCCACCGCCAGCCGAGCGACGACAGCACCGCGCCGCCGATCGTCGGGCCGATCGCGGGCGCGACCGCGATGACGATGCTGATCGTGCCCATCGTCGCGCCGCGGCGTTCGGCGGGCACGAGCCGCATGACGGTGGTCATCAGCAGCGGGATCATCACCGCGGTGCCGCACGCCTGCACGACCCGGCCCGCCATCAGCAGGCCGAAGCCCGGCGCGATGCCGCACAGCAGCGTGCCGAGGCTGAACGACGCGAGCGAGAAGACGAACACCTGCCGCGGCGTGAACCGTTCGAGCAGGAACCCCGTCGTCGGGATCACCACCGCCATGGTCAGCAGGAAGCCGCTGGTGAGCCACTGGATCGTGGTGGTCGGCACGCGGAGGTCGACCGTCAGGTCGCGCAGCGCGATGCTCAGGATGGTCTCGTTGAGGATCATCACGAACGCCGACAGCACGAGCACGCCGATCAGCAGCCCCGGCTTGGCGGGCGGGCGGGCCGGGGCCTCGACGGCGGGGGAGGAGACGCCGCTCATGCGCGCACCTCGCTAGCGGAGACCAAGACGAAGTCAGGGGTCGCGAGGCGGGCGGCACGAGCGGAACGTGCGTCGGCCGACGGACGGCTGGGGAACGTCGGACGGCTGCCGGGGAAAGCTCTGCGCGCGGCTTCACCGGCCGCAGCGGACGGGGTCGGGGACTGCTGGATTTTCACCTCGCCAGGATACGGAGCAGCACCGACAAAACCGGCGTCGTTTTCCTCCGGCGGCCCGCGCCGGCGGAGGAAACAGCGCGCCGGGAAGCCGGGAAAAAAGCCGCTCGACCAGCAGGTGGCCGCTAGCGGCAGGAAAAATAAGCAAACGAGAAATCTCCTGCGCGCCCAGGGGCGACGGGAGCCGAAGCCGGCGGGCGCTCCACTGTGGAGCGGGGCACCGGGCCCAGGGCCGCCAGACTCACGGATTCATCGCCAGCACCAGGAATCCCGCCAGCAACACCAGATGCACCCCGCCCTGAAGCCGCGTCGCCCGTCCCGGCACCACCGTCAGCACACTGACCACCACGGTGAGCGCCAGCAGCACGATGTGCGTCGGCCCGAGACCGAGCAGCAACGGCCCCTTCAACCACACCGACGCGAGCGCGATGACCGGAATCGTCAGGCCGATGCTGGCGATCGCGGACCCGTACGCGAGGTTGAGGCTGATCTGCATCCGGTCGCGCCGTGCCGCGCGGACCGCGGCGAGCGTTTCCGGAGCCAGGATCAGCAGGGCGATCACCACGCCCACGAAGGACTGCGGAAGCCCGGCCGCGCGCACGCCGGCCTCGATCGCCGGGGACTCGACCTTCGCCAGGCCCACGACGGTGACCAGCGCGATCAGCAGCAGAACGAGGCTCACCAAAGTCTTCTGCGCGCTCGGCGGTTCCGCGTGCTCCTCCTCGCGGGTCTCGCCGTCGGCGCCGACGGGAAGGAAGAAATCGCGGTGGCGGACGGTCTGCGTCATCACGAAAGTGGCGTAGAGAATCAGGGACGCACCGGCCGCGAAAGCCAGCTGTGGCGCGGAAAACGCCGGGCCGGGCGTGCTCGCGGTGAAGGTCGGCAGCACGAGGCTCAGCGTCGCCAGCGTGCCGACGGTCGCCAGCGCCGCGCCGCTGCCTTCGGGATGGAACCGCGTCTCCCCGTACCGGCGCGCGCCCACGAGAAGCGAAAGCCCGACGATGCCGTTGGTGGTGATCATCACCGCGGCGAACACCGTGTCGCGCGCCAGGGTGTCGGCCTTCTCGCCGCCGGAAGCCATCATCGTGACGATCAGCGCGACTTCGATCACCGTCACCGCGACCGCGAGCACCAGCGAGCCGTACGGTTCGCCGACCCGGTGCGCGACGACCTCGGCGTGGTGCACCGCGGCGAGAACCGTGCCCGCGAGCGCGATCGCCACCAGTGCGACCGGCACCGGACCCAGCGTGCGTCCCCAGGTGAGCGCCAGCAGGACCAGGGCGACCAACGGGAGCAAAGTGGTCCAGGACAACAGATAACCGCGGACGCTCGCCATGCGCACACCCTGGCATATCGGACCCGCGGTCGCCGGGGATCCGGTCCGCGCGGGGGAGTGTCGCGTCCGAAATGGACACTGCCCGTCGCCCGAAAAGGGGAGAAATTCACTCGTTCGGCGTAGCGAAGGCAGGGTTCCGCAGGTCGGCGGCGGGGTACGCGGCGGCGCACAGGGGAGGTCGGCGCGAAAGGAGCCGGAGATGACCCGCGAAATGAGGATGGCCGACCGCGCGATGCCGGCAGGCGGCGACGGCGCGGAGTACGCGTTCTGGCGCGAGCACACGCACATCAACCTGAGCCCGGTGGCCGCACCGTCGATCCTGGGACTCGCCGGGTTCGCGGTGTCCACGTTCATGGTGGCGGCCAATATGGCCGGCTGGTTCGGCGACAGCACGACGACGCCCCTGCTGCTCGCTCCGTTCGCCTTCGCTTTCGGCGGCGTCGCGCAGTTCCTCGCCGGGATGTGGTCGTACCGGGCCCGCGACGCGCTCGCCACGGTCATCCACGGGGCGTGGGGCGCGTTCTGGATCGGCTTCGGCGTCTACCAGCTGTTCGTCGGCCTCGGCGGCTTGCCCTCGACGACGGCGAGCCCGGTCGCGGCGGCCGCGATCGGCTTCTGGTTCATCGGCCTCGCGGCCATCACCTGGACCGGCGCGCTCGCCGCGCTGGCCGAAAGCCTCGTGCTCTGCGCGCTGCTCGCGGTCCTCGCTGCCGGGGCGACGCTGCTGGCGATCGGCCTGATCGGCGACATCGGCGTCGTGCGCACCATCGCCGCGTACTTCCTCCTCGCGTCCGCGGTGCTGGCCTGGTACGCGTGCAGCGCGATGGTGCTCGAAGCGGCGCACCACCGGGTGGTCCTGCCGATGGGCCTGCGCGCTCCGCGGCCCGCCCGGACCACGACGGTGCCGTTGCACCAAGCGATCCAGTTCGACCACGGCGAACCGGGAATCAAGGCCGGGCAGTAGCCCCGGCGAGGAGGTGACCACGGAATGAAGATGGGCATGGCGCTC
This sequence comes from Streptomyces sp. AA4, assembly GCF_000158875.1. NCBI lineage: Bacteria > Bacillati > Actinomycetota > Actinomycetes > Kitasatosporales > Streptomycetaceae > Streptomyces > Streptomyces sp. AA4. The sequence continues at coordinate 3,038,258 of NZ_GG657746.1, forward strand.
ACCGCGTTCACGCCGAGCGACCGGAAGCTGCGGGAGAGCAGGCTGCCGCTCGCCGCCGAGTTCCTGGCCGGGGCGTGGCTGGTGATCGCGGCGTTCGCGTACAGCTACTCGTTCACGCTGTCCGCGACGGCCGGCTTCTGGAACAGCCTGGCGTGCGGGATCGCCGTGGCGGCGGTCGCGCTGGTCCGGTTCGGCCTGCCGGACCGGGCGCGCTGGCTGGGGCTGGTCAACGTCGCGATCGGGTTCTGGCTCATCGCCGCGCCGTTCGCGTTCGGCTACCCGGTCGACGGGCATCGCGACGCGATCCGCACGAATTCGCTGATCGTCGGCGTGCTGCTGGCGATTTTCTCGGTGATCTCGGTGACCGTCGCGTACCGCAGGCACACCGGCGAATTCCGGGAGTGACGGGAGCGCGGAGGAATGTACTGGCCGGTGCTGGCGGTGCTCGCGATCGGCGTGCTCGCCTTGGGCAGCGCGGGACTGCGTGCGCGCAAGGCGGCGCCGCCGGCCCGGAAGGAGACGCTCGCCGGCGCCTGGCTGGTGGCCGCGTCGGGCGTGGTGTGGTGGGCGTCCGAGCCGGCCGCCGGGGCGGTGTTCCTGGTGGTCGGCGCGGCCGTCGTGTTCGGTGCGGCGCTGCCGGGCGGGCAGCTGCCGTTCCCGCCGGGATAGCGGGAAAGCCGGGGTTTGCCGCGGGCCGCGGCCGGTTACCCGCCCCGGGTGAGGCCGGGCGGCCCTGGGCTGCCCGGCGATCGTCGGGTGCGCGGAGGTCGGTCATGACGCAGCTGAAGCCCCGGCCGGTGACGGTCGCCGCGCCGCCCCGCCGAGGCCGGAAAGGCTCGGTGCTGCTGAGCATCCTGCGCACCACCGACCACAAGAAGATCGGGCTGCTGTACCTCGGCAGCTCCTTCGCGTTCTTCCTCATCGGCGGCGCGATGGCCCTGCTGATGCGCGGCGAACTGGCCCAGCCGGGGCTGCAGTTCCTGTCGCAGGAGCAGTACAACCAGCTGTTCACCATGCACGGCACGATCATGCTGCTGCTGTACGCGACGCCGAATGTGTTCGGCTTCGCCAATTTCGTCCTGCCGTTGCAGATCGGCTCGCCGGACGTCGCGTTCCCCCGCCTGAACGCGTTTTCCTATTGGTTGTACCTTTTCGGCGGATTGATCGTGCTGAGCTCGTTCCTCACGCCCGCCGGCGCCCCGGATTTCGGCTGGACCGCCTACACGCCGTTGTCGGACGCCGTGCACAGCCCCGGCGTCGGCGGCGATCTGTGGATCATGGGCCTGATCGTGTCCGGTCTGGGCACCATTCTCGGCGCGGTCAACATGACCACGACGATCCTGTGCCTGCGCGCGCCGGGAATGACGATGTTCCGGATGCCGCTTTTCACCTGGAACATCTTCTTCACCGCGATTCTCGTGCTGCTCGCATTCCCGATCCTCACCGCGGCGCTGTTCGCGCTGGAGGCCGACCGGAGGCTCGGCGCGCACGTTTTCGATCCGGCCAACGGCGGCGCGATCCTCTGGCAGCACCTGTTCTGGTTCTTCGGCCATCCCGAGGTGTACATCGTCGCCCTGCCGTATTTCGGGATCGTCACCGAGATCATCCCGGTGTTCAGCCGGAAACCGCTCTACGGCTACCGGCTGATGGTGTTCGCGACGGTCGGCATCACCGGCCTGTCGGCGACCGTGTGGGCGCACCACATGTTCGCCACCGGCGCGGTCCTGCTGCCGTTCTTCTCGATCATGACCTTCCTCATCGCGGTCCCGACCGGGCTGAAGTTCTTCAACTGGATCGGCACCATGTGGAAGGGGACGCTGTCGTTCGAATCGCCGATGCTGTGGTCGGTCGGATTCCTCGTCACGTTCCTGCTCGGCGGCCTGACCGGCGTGCTGCTGGCCGCGCCCGCGCTGGACTTCCACATCACCGACACCTATTTCGTCGTCGCGCACTTCCACTACGTGCTGTTCGGCACGATCGTGTTCGCCACGTTCGCCGGCATCTACTTCTGGTTCCCGAAGATGACCGGCCGGATGCTCGACGAATCGCTCGCGAAATGGCATTTCTGGACGACGTTCATCGGCTTCCACACGACGTTCCTCGTCCAGCACTGGCTCGGCGCGGAAGGCATGCCGCGGCGGTACGCGGACTACCTCCGCAGCGACGGGTTCACCTTGCTGAACACGATTTCCACCATCGGTGCCTTCATTCTCGGCGCCTCGGTGCTGCCGTTCATCTGGAACGTGGTCAAGAGCTACCGCTACGGCGAAAAGGTCGAAGTGGACGACCCGTGGGGCTTCGGCGGCTCCCTGGAATGGGCGACGTCGAGCCCGCCGCCGCGGCACAATTTCACCGAACTGCCGCGGATCCGTTCCGAACGGCCCGCGTTCGAGCTGCACTATCCGGAAGTGGCGAAGCGGGCGCGGGAGGAGCAGTACGTCCATCGGCGGCGGGGCAAGGTGAAATCGGACGCCTGAGCAGGGCTGGAAGCCCTTGCCCAGCGCCCGCGGCCCGGCGGCGATCCGACCTGGGCGAGCGCGTGGCCGAGGAGCAGACGCCGACGGACCGCCCCGCGATCAGCCCTGCTGACGGCGGAATTCGTCCAGCACCCGGCGCTCCCGCTTCGTCGGACGGCCCGCGCCCCGCTCGCGGCGGGCCACCGGGATGGCCGCTTCCGGCGGCGGCTTCGGGGTCCGGTCGATGAGGCACGTGGCCGCGACGGCCGCGCCGACCCGTTTCTGGATCACCTGCACGACCTCGACCACGCGGGTCGTCGTCCCGATCCGGGCCCGGACCTCGTCGCCGGGCACCACCGAGGTGGCGGGTTTCGCCGGGCGGTCGTTCACGCGCACGTGCCCGCCGCGGCAGGCGGCCGCGGCGTCGGCGCGCGTCTTGGTCAGCCGGACCGCCCAGAGCCAGCGGTCGATCCGCGTCGATTCCATGGGTCCATCATGGCGGGTCCCACTGCCAGCGCAGACCGAGGATTCCCGGAGTGACCGCCGCCGACACGACGTGCGCGGGAAGGCCCTCGGTGATCGGCAGCTCGGCAGCTGTCGTCTCCGGCCCGGCCGGGGAGTCGAGGCGGTAGGCGTGGCAGGACCGCGGTGCGAAGCCGGGGGCGAAGTGTAGCTCCAGCACGTGTTCGTGCACGGCGTTGCGGAAGCGGCGCTCGTAGGACCAGTCCGGGCGGTCGTCGGTGAACTCGAACTCGTACTCGGCGATCGCGGTTTCGCCCCGGTCCAGACCGCGGCCGAGGACGAGTTCGGCCACCGTGAACCCCTCCTCGGCGAGGGTTTCCGTGCGCCCGGGCGAGCAGTAGCGGGTGCGCACCAGCCGCGGCGGGCAGCCGGGGCCGACGCCGTGCGCGGTGACGAGCCGGATGTGCGTGTCGTCCTCGGTCGCGCGCAGGACCTCGCGCACTTCCAGCCGGTGCAGCCGCCGGTCCGGGCCGACGTGGACGGCTTCGTGCAGGCTCACGACCACCAGCGACGTCCGGTACGCCGTCTCGAACGAGTTCAGCACCCGCAGCACGGCGTTGCGGCGCCCCCACAGCCGTTCCCAGCGCACCACCGGAACCGGCGGCGGTTCCGGATCGCGCTCGATCAGCCCGGTGAGCGAACCCGGCGGCAGCTCGAGCACGTCCTCGAGAATGCGCACCGCGACCCGCGAGCGGGCGCGGGCGGGCACGGTGCGGCCGGTCCGCCAGTAGCTGAGCGTCGTGGTGCTGACCGCCGCGCCCGCCGCGGCGAGCCGGTCCCGGAGCCGGTCGAGGCCGAGCCCGCTGCGGTCGATGGCCAGGGTCAGGGCACGGCTGAACGGCCCGTCCGCGAGCGCGTCGGCGAGCCGGTCCGGCTGGGTGCCGGGACCTGTCGAGAACACCTGCGTCCTCCTCGGGTCGTCCCCACCCCATTCGCCCTCGCGACCGGGCGGCGGCGCAACCGTCGAAGGTCGGGTCTTGGCCGGTCAGCTCGGCTGCTCGACGAAGGGTTCGCGCAGTTCGACGACCCATTCGCGCTCGTCGTCGGAAGTGTGCAGATAGACCTCGCAGGGGAAGCCGTCCGCGCGGAAGCCGTGCTCGTCGGTCCACCGGGCGAGTTCCTGGTATCCGGCGAGGAAACCGCTCGGCGGGCCGTGGTGGACCAGCGTCGCGGCGCGCGCGGCGGGCAGTTCGGCCGGCTCGAGGCCGTTCGGCTCGGCGACGGCGCCGGACACCGGCAGCGCGGCGTGCACGACGACGGGATCGTCTTCGCCGGCGGGCTTTTCGTAGTAGCAGACGAGAGGCCCCGCCGGGGTGGCGTCGGATCCTTCGAGCCGCTGGCCGAGTTCCGCGCACAGCGGGCGCAGGACCGGGCTGATCGCGTCGGGGGAGAAGCTTTCGACGGTCGCGGTGAGCCGCACGACGGGGGTCGCGGGGAGGTCCTTGACGACGATTTCGGTGTCCGGCATGGCGTGCTCGCTTTCCAGGGTGCGGAGTCTCGCCTCGACCTCGGCCAGCCGGAGCCGGTCGGCGGCGACCCGTTCGGCCAGCTCCGCCCGGCGCAGCGTCAGCATGCCGCGGACCTGCTCGGGCGTGATCTGCTCGTCCAGCAGCGCGGCGACCTCGCCGAGCCCGAAGCCGAGCTCCTTCAGCGCGACGATCCGGTTCAGCGCGGCCAGCTGTTCGGCGGTGTAGCGCCGGTAGCCGGTGTACGGGTCGACCTCGGCGGGCCGGAGCAGGCCGAGCGCGTCGTAATGCCTCAGCATGCGAACCGACACCCGGCCGTGGCGGGCGAATTCTCCGATGGTGAACATGACCTCCCCAGCACACGCTCTGACACGGTGTGAGAGTCAAGTGTCCCCGCCGGACCGGGAACGGGCCGGCCCCCTGCGCCGACCCGCCCCGGCGGCCCCCTCGTCCCCCGACGAACGAGGGGACCCCGCCGGTCCGCCGCCCTCCACAAGGACGGACCGGCGCCGTTCGCGGCTCCCGCGAACGGAACAGCGCGGGTCCGCCCTCGTGACGGCGGTCGTCCGCAAAGCCACCCGATCGGGTGAGGATCGGGGAGTCCGTAGGCTGGCCGGGTGAATCGCACGGACCGGCTGTACGCACTGGTCGAGGAGCTCCGGGCGGTCGCGCCGCGCACCCGGACGGCGGCGTGGCTCGCGTCCCGGTTCGAGGTCAGCGTGCGCACGGTCGAACGGGACCTCGGCGCGTTGCGCGAGGCAGGCGTCCCGATCTGGACCGAAACCGGCCGGACCGGCGGCTACGGGCTCGACCGCGAACGGACCCTGCCGCCGCTCGCGCTCACGCCGGAAGAGGCCATCGCGATCACCGTCGCGCTGCGTTCGGCCGCGGGTTCGCCGTTCGCGGGCGCGGCGGAGTCGGCGGCGCGCAAGGTGCTCGCGCGGCTCCCGGCCGACGTCCGCGACGCCGAACAGCACCTCGCCGCGCGGCTCCACCGGGTTGGCGAGGCCGAACCGCCGGCTGTCCACAGCGGACTGATCCTCACCGCCCTCGCCGCGCGGCGCGTCCTGCGGCTGTCGTATGTGGACGCCAAGGGGCAGGAGACGGAACGCGACGTCGAGCCGCTGGGCCTGCTGTGGGGTCCGGCGGGCTGGTACGTGCTCGGCTGGTGCCGCCTGCGCGACGCCGTCCGCGGGTTCCTGCTGGACCGGATCCGCGCCCTCGCGCTCACCGGCGACCGCGTCGAACGCCGCGAGGTCGACCTCGACGCCGAGCTTGCGCGGATCTCCGCCCGCCCGCTCGGCGAGTGACCTGCGCCACGCGGCTCGGAAACACCGACAGGACGGTGTCGCCGGCGGCCGCGATCGTTTCTCGCATGGCAACCGACCTGAACCCCGAAGAAATCCCTGCCCTCTGGTGTCGCATGTGGAATGAGGACGCCTCGCTCGCGCACCGGCTGCTGACCGCCGACGGCCGCCAGTGGTCCGGCACCAAACCCGGCCTCGACCCGCTGATCGGCCCGGCGGACGCCGAGGCGTTCATCGCGAAGTACCAGCGCGAGGTCGGCAACAAGTTCGTCCCGCGCACCTTCGTCATAGACGGGACTGACCGGCTCGCCTTCACCTGGGACGTCACCCGGCGCGACGGCGTGGTCATCACCGGAGCCGACCTGTTCGTGCTCACCGGCGGAAAGGTCTCGCGGAACTGGACGATTCCCTCGCCGGACGGCCGTTCGGAGCTGGCGGACGGACCGGGCGCCGGCGATTTGGACCGCGAGGAACTGCGGGTGCTGGCCAAGGACGCGCATCCGTGGCACGGCGAACTGGTGCTCGACCCGGTGCGCCAGACCATCGCCGGGACCTGGTCGGACGGCGAGCGCGGCGGGATCGCGGTCCTGGTCGCGGTCGACGGCCGGGTGGACCGGGAATGGGTGGTGCCGGGGACGCGTCCGCTCCCGTGATCCCGGGGCCGGCGCGTGCGATCATGGGGTCCGGCCGGCAGGAAGGACCCCATGAGCGCACCGCCCGTCCACCGGTTCCGCGCCCGCGACGGGCTCGAACTGGCCTACCGCGAACTGGGCCAGGGCACGCCGGTCGTGCTGCTGCACGGGTTCACCTCGTCCGGCGAGGCGTGGCTGCGCGGCGGGCTGGCCGCGCAGCTCGCCGAACGGGGGTTCCGCGTCCTGCTCCCGGATTTCCGCGGGCACGGCGCGAGCCCACAGCCGGACGATCCGGGCCGCTACCCGCCGGATGTGCTCGTGGACGACGGGCTCGCGTTCGTCGAGCAACTCGGCCTGACCGGCTACGCCCTGGGCGGGTACTCGCTAGGCGCGCGAGTGGCGCTCCGCATGGTCGTGCGGGGCGCGCGGCCGTCCCGGATGCTCCTTGGCGGGCAAGGACTCGCCGCGATGCAGCGGGGCGGCGAGGGAGGTCCGCTGCACCGGGTGCTCTCGGCGTTGACCGAAGGCCGGACGGTGGAACCGGCCGACGCCCAGACCGCGTACTGGATCGGCCGTCTCGGCGCCGACCCACACGCGTTGATGCACGTCCTCCGCTCAGTCGTACCGACGGACAACCTCGCCGCGCTGGGGATTCCGGCGCTTGTCGCGGTCGGCAGCGAGGACGCGGGGCATGCCGACGCCGAGCCGCTCGCCCGGCTCCTGGACGCGGAGTTCACCTGGGTGCCCGGTGACCATTACAGTGCGTCGGCCGCACCGGAGTTCGCCGCCGCGGCGGTGCGGTTTTTCGCCGGCGGACAGCGAAACTGACCGGACTCAAGCCCCGATCCGGCGCTCGAACCCCTCCGGGATGATCAGGTCGTCGCGGCTCAGGTCGTGCACGCTGCGGTGGCCCAGCGCGAGCAGCGTCGAATCGATGCCGTTGCGCAGCACGTCTAGCACGTTCTCCACCCCGGCCTGCCCGCCCGCGGCGAGGCCCCACAGGTACGCGCGCCCGATCAGGACCGCGCGCGCCCCGAGCGCGAGCGCCTTCACGACGTCGCTGCCGCGCCGGATTCCGCCGTCCAGCAACACTTCCACGTCGTTCCCGACTGCCTCGGCGACCGCGGGCAGGGCGCGGATCGTGGCGGGAGTCCCGTCGAGGTTGTTGCCGCCGTGGTTGGACACCGAGATCGCGCTGACCCCGGCGTCGACCGCGCGGCGTGCCTCGTCGACTCGGTACACGCCCTTCAGCAGGAACGGCCCGTCCCACTGTTTCCGCAGCCAGCTCACGTCTTCCCAGCTCGGCGGGGCGGTCTGCATCCACTGGCCGTACGCGCCGAAGAACGACGGCACCGGCGTGCCGGGTTCGGCCATGTTCGGGACGCTGAGGTCGGGCAGTTTCTTGGTGCGGGCGTAAGCGAGCAGCCAGCGCGGATGCATCATGCCCTCGGGCGCGAACCGGATCAGCTCGCGCAGCGTCAGCTTGTCCGGGATGTGCGGGCTGCCCCAGTCGCGGCTGTGCGAGAACGACCAGTCGAGGGTGAGGACGATCCCGACCGCGCCCGCGGACCTGGCCCGCTCGAGCCGGCCGAGGATGTCGTCGCGGCTGCCGGTCCAGTACACCTGGAAGTACGTGTTCGGGTTGGCCGCCACCACTTCCTCGATCGGCTTGCTGGCGAACGACGACAGCCCGATCGACGTCCCGCGCGCCGCGGCCGCGCGGGCGACCGCCACCTCGCCGTCGGGGTGCACGGCCTGCACGCCGGTCGGCGAGATCAGCACCGGCAGCGCGACGTCGCGGCCGAGGACGTTCGTGCTCAGATCTCGTTCGCCGGGCAGCCCGGCGGTGCGCGGGGCGAAGCGCAGCTCGTCGTACGCGGCGAGATTGTCCTGCAGCGTCAGCCCTTTTTCCGAACCGGCGATCAGTGCCGAGTAGACGGACGCGGGCAGGCGTTTCTTCGCCCGCCGCTGTGCTTCGGCGACGGATTCGAACCAGGTGGTGCTCATCGTTTTCCCTTCGGGTCGACGCGCAGAGGGCGCCAGGTGACGCGCGGCCGCAGCGGGACCGCGGTGCGATGGGTGAAGCAGCCCGCCCACACCCCGGCGCCGTACGCGAGGTCGTCGGCGATCGCGCCGGTGGTGTAGCGGAACGGGTCGAGATCGGGGCGTTGCCGCAGCCAGGCGGTCAGCGGCGGTCCGGCGAGCAGCGACGCGACCGCGGCCCGTCGTCCCCAGCGTTTTCGGCCGCCGGGCAGCAAGAGCGCCGCGAGCAGGGGAGCGGCGAATTGGGTGCTGTAGCGGCCGGATCCGAGCCAGGTTTGGCCGACGGCGGTGGCCATCGCTGGGGGGACGCCGTGGGCGGGCACGTCGCTTCGGCGCAGTACCCGGGTCATGCTCAGCACCGCGCCCGCGAACGCGAGTGCGGCCGGGAGCGGACGGCGGGCCAGGAGCGCGGCGACGGTCAGCGTCGGCCATGGGTGCAGGACGAGCGGGGCCATCGCGGCCGGGCGGCGGAGGGCCAGCGGTGCGGCGGAAGTGCCGTAGCTGGCCCGGCGACGGAGCAACGCGCGCCAGGTCTCCGGTTCGTGGTGATCGACGTGCGCGGACGGGTCGTAGCGGATCCGGAAGCCGGCGTCGTGGAGTCGCCAGCCGAGGTCAACGTCCTCGCCGACGCGCATGGCCGGGTCGAAAACCGCGCCGTCGCGGGCGATGGATTCCAACGCGGTCCGGCGAACCAGCAGTGCGGCAGTGGGCACATAGGACAGTCGGGTGCCGGGCGCGACGCGAGCCGCGGCGGTGCCCAAGTCGAGGCTGCTCGCGGCACGGGTATAGCGGCCGGCCCAGGTGTCCGGGGCGAGGGGACGCACGCGCGGAGCGACGGCGGCGACGAGCGGATCGGCGAAATGCCCGGCCAGCCGGTCGATCCAGTCCGGGGACGGGAGGCAATCGCTGTCCAGGAAGGCGATCAGGTCGGTGGAAACGTGCTCCAGCGCGGTGTTCCGGGCCGCGCCCGGGCCGCCGTTGACGTCGCGGCGGACCAGTTTCGCGCCGTGTGCGGAGGCTGCCGCGGCGATGGCGGCGGGGTCGGCGGATCCGTCGTCGACGACCAGTGCGGGATATCGGCCGTCGAGTGCGGCGAGGCAGCGGCCGAGCAGTTCGGCCCGGTCGCGGACCGGGATGACGACGGTCGCGTCGGCGGTTTCGGAGGCGGTTGTGGCTGGGGGCGACGGGTGTGCGAACCCGGCGTCGGTGAGCAGCCGGGCGAGGACGCCTTCCGCGGAAGTCTCGACCGGGTGGTCCGCCAAGCGTGCCCACGCGGTTCGACCAGCCTTCGTGAGACGCAGGACGCGGGCGGGCGAGCCGCCGAAGAGGAGGCCGTCGGAGAGTTGTTTGACGCTCGGGTCCAGGGCGAGGCGGAATCCGGCGGGGAGCGGGGTGGTCACAGCGCCAGCCCTCCGTCCACCGGGAGCACGGCACCGGTGGTTGCGCTGCTTTCCGGCCCGGCGAGGAATGCCAGGACCGCGGCGACCTCAGCGGGATCGAGCAACCGCTGCATAGGTTGTTGCGCGGCAAAGCTTTGTGCCGAAGGCAGGCTGTACAGTCTGGCGCTCTCGGCGAGAATCGGAGTGTCGGTCGAACCCGGGCTGACTGCGTTCGCGGTGACGCCGGAGTCGCCCAATTCCGTGCCCAGTGCGCGAATCAGCCCGGCGACGCCCGCTTTCGCCGCGCAGTACGCCGCGAGCATCGGCAACCCGCGCGTGGCGGCAGCGGACGCGACGGCGAGAAATCGTCCGGAGCGGGGTTTCGGACGGCGCAGCAACGCGGGAATCGCGACGCGGGCGAGGTTGAGAACGCCGCGCAGGTTGACGTCGAGGACTGCTTCTTCCTGTTCCGGCGGCATTTCCCACAGCGGTACGCCGCCCGCGATCACTCCGGCTGCCGCGATGGCCGCGTCGAGGCCGCCCCAGTGTTGTTCCGCCGCTGTTACCGCCGCGTCCAGGTGACCGCGATCGCGGACATCTGCGCGGAATTCCTCGGCGGTGCCGCCGTTCTCGCGGATCTTGGCGACCACTGTGGACAGTTCTTCCGCCGTGCCCATCGGGTAGGGGAGGGCCGGGTCGTTTTCGGCGAGGTCGACGGCGAGCACGGCCCAGCCTTGCTCCGCCAGCTTGATCGCAGTGGCTGCGCCGACGCCGCGCGCCGCGCCGGTGACGAGGGCGGCTTTCATGGCGCGCCTACGGCGGTCCAGTCGCGCACGTGCGCGCGCAACTGGGCCGTGAGGTCGTCGAGGAGATCCTGGCCCTCGTCGGCGGTCGCGCCGGTGGGGTCGCCGAGGATTCCAGTGTCGGTCACCGCGCGCACGCCGCCTTTGCGCAGAATCGGAAGCAACTCGCTCAGCGGACGAGTGTCGCCCGGAACTGCTTTGTCCAGCCGCACTTTCTCCGGGCGAAGAGCCAGCTGCAGAGCGGTTTCCGGCCGTCCGGCGTGCGGATCTCCTTGCCAGCGCGGCTCGAACACCGAGACGTCCCGCGATTCGGCCCGCAGGGTCGCGGCCGCGCGGGTCACCGAAGCCGCGTTCCCGCCGTGCGCGGACACGAAAAGCAGCCGCCGGAACGTTTCGCCGGCCGACCGGCCCAGTTCCACGAGCAGGAGTTCCGTGGCGGCCTGGCCGATCGACAGCGTCCCGGCGAAGCCCGCGTGTTCGCCGCTCGACCCGTACGGCACCGCGGGCGCGACCAGCACGTCCGAGCGCTCCGCGGCGAGCCTTTCGCACAACGCCGTCGCGATGTCGGTGTCCGTGCTCAACGGCAGGTGCGGGCCGTGCTGCTCGGTGGCGCCGAGCGGCACGGCGAGGATCGCGCCGGACGCCGCGTATTCGGCGACGTCCGGCGACGACAGATCGGCCAGGCGCATTTCAACGGCCCGGAGCGAAGCCGGCGAGCGGGTTCTCGTCGCAGGCGCGTTCCGGCGGACGGCGCATGCCGATGGTCACCGGCACCTTGCGGTGCGAGTGGTCCAGCGACGGCTTCGGGACGCTGCCCGCGGCGACCCCGGCCAGCGCGCGTTCGCCGTGGCCGCGCACGCATTCGGGGTCCGGGCCGTCGAGCGGCAGCCCGGTGAAGAACTTCGCCGCCATGCATCCGCCGCGGCAGGCGTCGAAGGCCGAACACGACGTGCAGGCCCCGCCGCTCTGCGGGCTGCGCAGTTCGGCGAACAGCTCGGATTCCCGCCACACGCGGGCGAATCCGCCCTCGCCGCGCGTGTTCCCGGCGAGGAAGGTGTCGTGGATGGCGAACGGGCACGCGTAGACATCGCCGACCGGGTCGATCAGGCACACCACCCGGCCCGCCCCGCACAGGTTGAGCCCGGGCAGGCCGCCGTCGCCGTAGCCCGCGAGGTGGAAGAACGAATCGCCGGTGAGCACGTTTTCGCCGTGCTTCACCAGCCAGTCGTACAGCTCCCGCTGCTGGGCGGCGGTCGGGTGCAACTCGTCCCAGACGTCCGCGCCGCGGCCGGACGGGCGGAGCCGGGTGAGCCGCAGCTGGGCGCCGTAGCGGTCGGCGATGGCTTTGAAGTCGTCGAGCTGCCCCGCATTCTGCCGGGTCACCACGACAGAAATCTTGAAGTTCCCGAACCCGGCGGCGGCGAGATTCTCCATCGCCCGGATGGCGGTGCGGTAGGAACCGGGCCCCCGGACGTGGTCGTTGACCTCCTCGGTGGCGCCGTCGAGGGAGATCTGGACGTCGACGTAGTCGCTGCCGGCGAGCCGTTTCGCGACGTCCTCGGTGATCTTGATGCCGTTGGTGGAGAACTTGACGCCGACGTGGTGCTCGGTCGCGTAGTCGACCAGTTCCCAGAAATCGGACCGGACGGTCGGCTCGCCGCCGCCGATGTTCACGTAGAACACCTGCATGCGCTCGAACTCGTCGATCAGCGCCTTGCACTCGGCGGTGCTCAGCTCGCGCGGATCGCGGCGGCCGGACGAGGAAAGGCAGTGCACGCAGGAAAGATTGCAGGCGTAGGTGAGTTCCCAGGTGAGGCAGATCGGCGCGTCGAGCCCGAACTGGAATTCGTCGACAAGCGACATCACACGCTCCTCGGATGGATCATGTCCGACGCCGCGAGGGCGGCGAGGGCGGCGCGGTAGCGGGGCAGTTCGGCCTGCGAGACCCCGGCCTTCGCGCACGCGGCGCGGGCGGAGGGGTGGTCGGTCAGCGCCTGCACCGCGGCGAGCATGGTGCGGCTCTTGAGAAAGGACAGCCGGCGGGTGCCGAAGTGGTACAGCAGCGCGCCGAACCGCTCCGGCCGGATGGAGACCCGGCTGTCCAGTTCCCAAGCACCGTCCAGATCGAACGCCGCGGCGCTGCGATCAGTAGACACCGCACATTCCGTCGATCGAGACCTCTTCGACGAGCAGTTCGTCGGCTACGACTTCTTCGGCCTTCGTCTCGGTGGCTGTCGTCTCGCTCATCGTGACTCCCTTGTCTCGCTCGGCGATATTTGACACTTGGTGTCGAATGTGACGGCGACAATACTGTCACCCCGTGCCAGAAGCAATGCTTCGCTCGCACACGGCACCCGAATGGGCGGTGTCCGCGTCCGGGAACCGACTGCCCCGCCGGTCCGACTCCTCAGGAGGCGGACCACGCGAAGGGAGCAGGATGGCCATCGGCATCGACGAGGAGTCACGCACCGGGCGAGCCCCGGCGACCGGATGGGCGGCGATTCGCCCCTTGGTGCTGCGGCTGCACTTCTACGCCGGGGTCTTCGTCGGCCCGTTCCTCCTGGTCGCCGCGCTGACCGGGATCGCGTACGTGTGGACGCCGCAGCTGGAGCAGGCCGTCTACGCGCACGAGCTGCACGTCCCCGCGGCCGCTGGCGCGATCCCGCTCGATCAGCAGGTCCTCGTCGCGCGCGGTCGGGTGCCGGACGGAAAGGTCATCGGCGTCCGCCCGGCGCCGTCCGCGACCGACACCACCCAAGTGATCTTCGACCGTCCGGGCCTGGCGCCGAGTTACCGGTACACAGTGTTCGTCAACCCGCACGACGGCGAGGTCCGCGGCGCACTCGAGACCTACGGTTCCGGGCAAGCGCTGCCGGTACGGGGCTGGATCGACACCCTGCACCGCAACCTCCATCTCGGCGATTTCGGACGGCTTTACAGCGAGCTGGCGGCTAGCTGGCTGTGGGTGATCACCCTTCTGGGACTGGCTTTGTGGCTCGGCCGCCGTCGGCGTCTGCGTGCGGTGCTCCTGCCGTCCGGCGGAAAACCCGGACGCCGCCGACTGCGGTCCTGGCACGGCTCGACCGGCCTGTGGATCGCCGCGGGCCTGTTGTTCCTTTCCGCGACCGGACTGACGTGGTCGTTGCACGCGGGCGCGAACATCACCTCGCTTCGGTCCTCTTTGGACTGGACGACGCCGTCGCTCTCTCCCGGCAAGGCGTCTCCCGGCGACGTCGGCTGGCAAGCCGTCCGCGACGCGACCGCCCGCGCCGGATTGGCCGATCCGGTGGAGATCCGGCCGCCTTCCGGAGGCGGTTACGTGGTGCAGCAGGTGGGGCGGAGCTGGCCGTCCAAACAGGACTCGATGACGGTCGATCCCGGCACCGGGACGATCACCGGGACGCTGAGGTTCGCGGATTACCCGCTGGCCGCGAAGCTGAGCCGGTGGGGGATCGACGCGCATATGGGGTTGCTGTTCGGGGTGGTGAACCAGATCGCGCTGACGGTGCTCGGGGTGGCGTTGGTGTGCGTGGTGGGGTGGGGGTACCGGATGTGGTGGCTGCGGGGCAGGGGCGGGTGGTCGCGTGGCCAGGGGCGCTCCGAGCCGGTTGTGACGCGAATGGCTGGCGCTGGCGGGTTGCCGGAGACGCGGGGTGGGGCGCTGTCGGGTGGCTCTGGTCGGGTGCCGTCGGATGGCGGGCGGTTGCGCGATGGGGCTGGATCCGGTGGGGCGGCGGAAGAAGGTGGATTACCGCACGACGGCGGGTTGCCGGAGCACAGCCGGTCGCCAGCCGGGGCCGAGGTGCTGAAGGTAGGCGGGTTGCCTGGCGGCGGGTCGCTGGAGCACGGCCGATTGGCGGATGGTGCCGGAGTGGCGGAAGTCGGCGGGTCGTCGGGCCGTGCCGCGCTGCCGGAGGTGGGCGAGCTGCCGGGCGGTCCCGGGCTGTCGATGGTCGGCGGGTCGCCAGGCGCTGGGGCGTCGGAGGACGGTCAGATGTCGGGTAGTGCCGGGGTGCCGAAGGTCGACGGCTTATCGGGCGGCGGCAGGCCGCAGGCGGGCGGTGGGTGGTCAGGCCGTGCCGGGTTGCCGGAGGACGTTGGGTCGTCGAGCGGTGCTGGAGTGCAGAACGTCGGCGGGCGGCCGAGCGGCGGCGAGTTGGCGGAGGCCGGCCAGTCGCTGGGAGGCCGCGGGTTGCTGGAGGGCGGTAGGCCGGCCGAAAGCGACGAGTGGGCGGAGGACCAGGCGCATCCCGGCCAGGTGCCGACGCGCGGGCCTCGCTCAGACCGGTCGCGGGACCGGGGCCGTTTCGGCCGGATGCCAGCGCGCGGCGCGTGGCGGCGGATCCCGGGCCGAGTGCTGGCCCCGGTGCTGGTCGGAGTGGCGGTGGTGGGGTGGTTCCTGCCGGTGCTCGGGGTGTCGTTGCTGGGATTCCTGGCGGTGGACTGCCTGCTGGGCTTGCGCCGGGAGGTCGCGCGATGATCACCGAACCGGGTTTGCGCTGGATTCTCACCGTGCTGTTCGCCGCGGCGGGGGCGTTCTGTCTGTACCGATGCGTACGACGCACGGGCTGGAACGGGCGAGTGGCGGACGCGCTGCACGCGGCGATGTGCGTCGGCATGGTCACGATGGCTTGGCCGGCGACGATGACTTTCGCGCGGATCCCGCAGGTCGTGCTGTTCGCGGCGGCCGCCGGATGGTTCGCGGTGAGCGCGGCATGGGGATTCGGCCACGGACGCCTTCCCGGAGCACACCACGCGCTGATGATGGCCGGGATGGCGTGGATGGCGTTCGCGATGCCGTCGGCGATGGCGGGAATGACGATGTCCGCCGCCGCGATGGGCGGCGAGCACGCCGGAATGGACATGGGCGACGCAAGCATGACCATGACCGGGCACGCGCCCGCACAGGTAGTGGTGGTCGCGGCGGTGCTGGCGGTGGTCTTCCTGGTCGCGGGAATCGCGTGGCTGGCGCGGGCGATCGACCACGCCCGGACGGTCGCCCGCCCGGGACGCCGCGAGATCGGGCTGGTGATGGAGGGCGTGATGAGCTTGGGAATGTCGGTGATGGCAGTAGCGATGATCTGAACCGGGCGGGTGCGTGACCGTTCGGCTGGCTCGTCGCGCGGCCGGGCGGTCGGTGCCTCTTGTTTTTTTGGGTGCCGCGGGCCGGAGCTTGATCGCGTGGTGGGGTGGGCAGGCTCGGCGTGGCCTCCGATCGGGCGTGCGGGGAAGAACCCGTCGCTCGGGCGGCGCGGGTTTCGCCGCGGCGGCAGGCCCTCTCATTAGGTTGTGCAGGCAAACGCTCTCAGCGTCCGTTGTTGAGCTGGATGGATTCGTGCGGATTTGGCTTGTGCCAGGGTCTGTTTCGGGGTAGCCGCGGCGCTGTTGTGCGGGCGAGACTTTGCGGCTTTTGCTTGGGACGCGCGGGAGCTTGCTGTGTCAGGTTGCCCTGGTCATGGCTCGCGGCTGGTTGCTGGGGCTTGCTGCATTGAGGTTATGGCTTGCCGCAATGAGGTTGTGCGGGCCGATTGTTCGGGCGGGCTGGGTTAGCGAGTTTTGTGGCCTGGCTGAGCGGGCTCCCATGGCCTTCGCCGAGTTCGCGAGGCCCACGTACAAGGCGTCGTGGGCCGGGTTTTGAGTCACGCGAAGCCGGTAGCCCGAGCGGCGTTCGGACGGTCCAAGGACTTGTCGTCTCAACTGCCGATAGCCGTTGTCGCGCGGTTGCCTTCATGCGGCGTGGCAGACGGGTGAAATGGTGCCGCGGATTCGCGTTCGTTCCATCGCGATTCCGGCTGAGTGAGCTGTTGAGGCCGGGATCGTGAGCGGGTGCGGGTCAGGCGGCGCGATGTCGTCCGGTCGGGCGTTGGGAGTCGCGGGCCCGTTTCGGGTGGGGGCGGACCAGGGCGAGTGCGCCGTGGGTGGCGACGGCGGTGTGGTCCGGGTCGTCGGCGGTGTCCGCGAGGTCGGGGCCGGGCTGGTGCCGGAGGCGGTGCTGGCGGTGGACGGCGTAGAGCAGGGCCAGTCCGACGACGAGGAAGACGTGCGACAGCACCCGCGCGACGGTCACCCGGTCGCCGATCAGGTCGCTGGTCGTGAGCACCGCCAGGACGATCACGAATCCGGTGATCATCGGCAGCTGACCGGCCGCGGCGCGAGTCCTCAGGGCGGCCCACAGCAGCCCGACGCCGACCGCGAGGTTCCAGGCCGCGCTTTCGTTGATGAGGTGGCCTTCCATGAAAGCGCCGCTGCCGTGGGCGTTGTCCATGCCGAGCAGTTGCGCGAACGCCAGCCCGCACTGGACCAGCCCGACCAGTCCCAGCGCGACCCGCAGGCCCCATTTTTCGCGCGGCGGGGCCGGGGTTTCGGCGAGGATCCGGGCGGTGAGGTCGGGCACCTCGGGCGCGCTGCGGACCAGCAGGGCGCGGCGCAGCGTCGCGCTCCGCTCGTACCAGCTCCGGCACGACGCGCACGTCTCGAGGTGCTGGTCGACCTGCGGTTCGGGCAGCGGGCCCGCTTCGCCGTCGAGGCGCGCGGACAGCGCTTCGCGGAAGATTTCACAGCTCACGTCTGTCATAGTCGCTCGGACGCGCGTCCCGGTTCCCGGCGGGTTCGGCGAATTTTCTCCGGGCTGGTCAGGGAACTGTCCCGGACGGGCATGGACTACCGTGAGGTCCGTGTCCACCGGCCGCGACAACGACGACGAGCGGATCACCGCGCTGGCCCTCGCCGCCGGCCGCGGTGACCGGGTCGCCTTGGAATCCTGGGTCCGCGCGACGCAAGCCGACGCGTGGCGGTTCCTGGCCCACCGCACCAGCCCGGCCGAAGCGGACGACCTCACCCAGGAAACGTACCTGCGCGCGTTCGGCTCGCTGCCGCGCTTCGCGGGCAGGTCGTCGTCGAGGACGTGGCTGCTGTCCATCGCCCGCCGGGTCGTCGTGGACCGCATCCGCGCGCGCTCGGTCCGCCCCCGCGAATCCACGACGGCCGACTGGCAGCGCGCAGCCGAAGAACAGTCCGCCCGGACCCGCACGGCGGGCTTCGAGGACCTGATCGAACTGGGCCTGCTGCTGGACACCCTCGACGAGGACCGCCGGGAAGCCCTGGTGCTGACCCAGTTCCTGGGCCTCTCGTACGCGGAGGCGGCCGAGGTGTGCGGCTGCCCGGTCGGCACGGTGCGCTCCCGGGTGTCCCGCGCCCGCGACGATCTGCTGCGCGCGCAGGAGGAGAACGACACCGCGATGTGATGCGGGGTCGTTCCGGTTTTTGCCGGGCCGCGCGGCTGCCGGGCTCGGGTCGTGCGGCGGCGCTGAATCGCTTGGCGGCTGGGTGGGCCGCGGCTCGCGTCGGGTGGACGGCAGCCGGACGGGCGGTTCGCTGCGCTGAACGATGGCTTCTAGTCGGACGTCATTGGTCAGGGCGGGCGGTTGCGGATCGCCGGGCTGGGTGATTCGCTCACGTCCAGAGCCAGAGCCAGAGCCAGAGCCAGAGCCAGAGCCAGAGCCAGAGCCAGAGCCAGAGCCAGAGCCAGAGCCAGAGCCAGAGCCAGAGCCAGAGCCAGAGCCAGAGCCAGAGCCAGAGCCAGAGCCAGAGCCAGAGCCAGAGCCAGAGCCAGAGCCAGAGCCAGAGCCAGAGCCAGAGCCAGAGCCAGAGCCAGAGCCAGAGCCAGAGCCAGAGCCAGAGCCAGAGCCAGAGCCAGAGCCAGAGCCAGAGCCAGAGCCAGAGCGGTCAGCGGTATCCGACTTTCGGCGTGCGGCGGTCCGGCGCCCGACCGTCGGCGGTCGGCGGTCCGGCAGGTTGCTCGGACGCGCGGCCGGACCACGACCGTGATCCACATCGCGGGAACTCGCCGCTCGCCCTGTCCGACCACTTTGGTGTGCGCACAATTCCGGCCCTGCACCGGCGGGGTTTGCTTGCCGCGGCGGGGTTTGCCGCGGCGGCCGTCGTGGTGGTGGTCGCCGCGGCGGGCGACGTTTACGCGGCGCTCGGCAACCCGGCTCCTGGTCCGTTGACGTCCTTCGGCACCTCCTTGCTGCGGTTGGTCGCCGACGCGGCCGGGGTGGTCTGCGTCGGCGGGCTGGCGTTCGCGGTATTTCTGAGTCCGCCGGGCGAAGCGGGACGGCTCTCCCCGGACGGATACGCGGCGACCCGCACCGCGGCTGCCGCGGCTGGTGTTTGGGCGCTCGCGGCTGCGGTCCTGGTGCCGTTCGACGCCGCTGACGCGTCCGGGCGGCCGGTTTCCGAGGCGTTGCATCTGGCGAAGCTCGCCGTCCTCGTCAACGCCATGGAAGAGCCCAAGGCGTGGCTCTGCGTCCTGGCAGTGGCGACGACCGTGGCGATCGGCGTTTGGCGCACGTTGACCTGGCGCACCACGGTTCTGTGGCTCGGCCTCTCCCTCGTCGGGTTGCTGCCGAGAGCGATCGCCGGGCACGTCTCCATCGGTGCGTGGCACGACCTGGCCACGAATGCCTTGGTGTGGCACGTGATCGCGGCGGCATTGTGGACCGGTGCGCTGGTTGCGCTGCTGGTCCACCGCGGTTCAGGCGCGGCACGAGAGGTCGCGCTCCGCCGGTACCGACGGTTGGCGACGTGGTGTCTCGTCGTGCTCGCCGCATCCGGGGTGGTCGACGGTCTCGCGCTTGCCCGTCCGGCTGGATTATTCACTGGCTATGGCTTGCTCCTCGGGGTGAAGGTTGTGTTCACGGTCGTGCTGGCGGTGCTGATCGTCGTCACGCGCCGCCGTTGGCGGGGCGGCGCAGCGGCTCTCGTGGCGGAGGTCGCGGTGCTGGCTGGGGCAATGGGAGTTTCGGCCGGGCTGGCGCATCTGGTGCCGCCGGCGTTCGTGGACGATCCGGCGACCGTCGGCGAGACCGTGCTCGGCTACGACCTGCCTGATCCTCCGACATTCGCTCGTCTTTTTCTCGATTGGCGTCCGGACTTGCTCCTCGGGGTCGTCGCGGTCTCCGCGGTGGCGGGCTACGCGGTCGGGATGCGTCGTCTCCGCAAGCGCGGCGACGACTGGCCTCGCGGCCGGTTCTGGGCGTGGACGTGCGGCTGGGCGACGGTGCTGATCGCGACGTCGTCCGGCCTGGGCAAGTACTCGTCCGGAACCTTCAGCCTGCACATGGTCATCCACATGACGCTGGCCATGCTCGCCCCGGTGCTGCTCGTCCTCGGCGGACCGGTGACCCTCGCGCTGCGCGCCTTGCCGGTGGCGGGCAAGGGACCGGACGGTCCGCGCGAGTGGCTGGTGGCGCTGCTGCACTCGCGGTTCACGCGCCTGGTCGCGCACCCGCTGGTGGCGTCGGTGGTGTTCGTCGGCTCGTACTACGCGCTGTACTTCTCGGGCCTGTTCGGCGAGGCGATGCGCTACCACTGGGCGCACCAGCTGATGAACCTCCATTTCCTCGTGTCCGGCTACGTTTTCTTCTGGCTGGTGATCGGCGTCGACCGGCCGCCGCGTTCGATGCCGCATCTCGCGCGGCTCGGCATGATGTTCGCGGTGATGCCGTTCCACGCGTTCTTCGGCGTGATCCTGATGAACAGGCAGACGGTGATCGCCGAGACGTTCTACCGCTACCTGTCCCTGCCGTGGATGTCCGACCTCCTTTCCGATCAACGGCTGGGCGGCGGCATCGCCTGGGCCACCGGCGAAATCCCGATGATCGTGGTCGTCGTGGCGCTGCTGGTGCAGTGGGGCCGCCACGACGACCGCGAGGCCGCTCGGCTGGACCGTCGCTTCGACAAAGGCGAGGACGACGAGTTCGCCGCCTACAACGCGATGCTCGCCAACCTGGCGGCCAGAAGGCAGTAGCCGCGGTCCGGGGCCGGCCGTCGCGAATCGGGTTCGGTCCGCCCCTGAGTTCCGCGCGCGACCCGCATCGGCTCGTCGGCCACCGAATCCGGCTGCCGCAAAGCGTGTGCCACCGCGGCAACGATCTCGTTGCGCTGAGCCGATTCCGGTGCTAGACCACGGCAGTCACCACCTTGTCCAAGGCTCCGCGTTTGACGTCGTCGACGAGAACTTTCAGCTGCGCCAAGCTCATCTCCACTCGCTGCCCGAAGTCGTCGGTCAGCACGACGCGACGTTCCGGCGGGGCGGCGTCGTCGAGGAACAGCTCCGGGCAGCCGCAGTCGCAGTTGCCGCAGAACGTGGCCACGTGGTGTAGATCTCCCGCTGCTGCAAAGGTTTCGGACATTGTCGCTCCTGTCTGATCGGGTCGGGTCGGGCACTGCCACCATCCGGATAGTCGTCCGGGAGGGCCGAAAGGTTCCCGAGTCACCCGAAGGAGTGGCGACGGAAAACCAGGCGTACTATGGAAATCAGTCCGCCTTCCCGGCGTCGGCACTGCCACCGACTTTGTGCCCGTCCTGGAATCCG
Source organism: Streptomyces sp. AA4 (assembly GCF_000158875.1). Classification (NCBI taxonomy): domain Bacteria; kingdom Bacillati; phylum Actinomycetota; class Actinomycetes; order Kitasatosporales; family Streptomycetaceae; genus Streptomyces; species Streptomyces sp. AA4. Next base: position 3,059,244 of record NZ_GG657746.1, read on the forward strand.
GAGAACCATGTCTGCGCAGACCGCCGCCCCCGCGGCGACCCCGACCCGTCACCTCGATCTCGCCGTCGGCGGGATGACCTGTGCCGCTTGTGCGGCGCGCGTCGAGCGTTCCCTCGGCAAGCTCGACGGCGTCCGCGCCACGGTGAACTACGCGACCGAACGCGCGACTGTCCACTATCCGCCTGACCTCGACCCTGCCTCGCTGGTCGCGACGATCGAGCGCGCGGGCTACACCGCGACCGTCCGCGGCGAAACCAGCCCGGAAAACCGCGACGCGCGGGTTCGCGACTTGCGCCGCCGGCTGATCGTGGCCGCGGTGCTGGCCGTCCCGCTCGGCAATCTGTCGATCACGCTCGCGCTCGTGCCGTCGTTGCGATTTCCGTTGTGGGAGCTGGTATGCCTGCTGCTCGCGACACCCGTGGTGTTCTGGTCGGCGGCACCGTTCCACCGCGCCGCGCTGCGCAATCTGCGGCACCGATCGTCCAGTATGGACACGCTCGTTTCCCTGGGTGTGCTGGCCTCCTATCTGTGGTCGGCGGCTTCGGTGCTGATCGGCTCGGGCGGCGAAGCGGGATACTGGATCGGGTTCGGCGCGACCGCGCCCGGCGCGGATTCGGTGTACCTCGATGTCGCGGCCGGAGTGACGACATTCTTGCTCGCTGGCCGGTATTTCGAGGCGCGGTCACGGCGAGGCGCGGCGGATCTGCTCGGCGCGCTGGACGCGTTGGCCGCGAAGGACGTGCGGATTCTGCGCGAGGACGGCGAAGTGCTGGTCGGTATCGGCGAACTGGCCGTCGGCGACCGCTTCGTGGTGCGGCCGGGGGAGAAGATCGCCGCGGACGGAACTGTCGACAGCGGTCTGTCCACAGTGGATGTAAGTGCCATCACGGGCGAACCCGTCCCGGCGGAGGTCGGGCCGGGAACCCGGGTGATCGGCGGGAGCATCAACCTGAACGGCCGGCTGGTGGTGCGTGCGGAGGCCGTCGGCGCGCGGTCACAGCTGGCGCAGATGAGTGCGCTGGCCGAGCGGGCGCAGGAGCGGAAGGCGGCGGTGCAGCGGCTGGCCGACCGGGTGTGCGCGGTGTTCGTTCCGGTGGTTTCGGCGTTGGCGCTGCTCACCTTGGCGGGATGGTTGCTCGCCGGGAATCCGGTTCGGGACGCCTTCGGCGCGGCGGTGTCGGTGCTGATCATCGCGTGCCCGTGCGCGTTGGGGCTCGCGACGCCGACGGCGCTGATGGTCGGCGTCGGGCGGGGTGCGCAGCTCGGGATTCTCGTGAAGGGGCCGGATGCGCTCGAGGCGAGTCGTACGGTCGACACCGTCGTGCTGGACAAGACCGGAACGGTGACCCAGGGGCGGATGACACTCGCGGAGACTCGGGCGTTCGGGGCGTTCGCGCCGACGGAGGTGCTTCGCCTCGCAGCAGCGGTGGAAGCGTCGTCGGAACACCCGATTGCCGCAGCGATTGTCGCCGGTGGGCCAGAGGTGCTTCCGGCGGATGAGTTCGAGGCATTGCCTGGGCTGGGCGCGCGTGGCGTGGTCGAGGGGATGACTGTGGTGGTCGGTCGGCCGAGGTTGCTGGTGGACGAAGGGGTTTCGGTCGTCCCGGAGGTTGAGGACGCGGTGGCGTCGGCGGAGGCTGGCGGGGCGACGGTCGTGCTCGTGGCGGCGGCCGGCGAGGTCGCGGGCATGCTCGTGGTGCGGGACGAGGTGAAGCCTTCGGCCCGGGCGGCGGTGGCGCAGTTGCATCGGCTTGGGTTGAAAACGGTGTTGCTTACCGGAGACAACGAGGTGACCGCCCGAGCCGTCGCCGCGGAGGTCGGGATCTCCGAGGTGCTCGCTGGGGTGTTGCCCAGCGAGAAGGCGGCGGCGGTGTCTGCGTTGCGGGGCAAGGGACATCGGGTGGCGATGGTCGGCGACGGGGTGAACGACGCCCCCGCACTGGCGACTGCTGACCTCGGATTGGCGGTCGCCGAGGGGACTGATCTCGCCTTGCGGTCGGCCGACATCATCCTGGTCCGCGAAGACCTGTCGGTGCTGCCGGACGCGATCCGCCTCGCGCAGCGGACGTTGCGCACCATTCGAGGGAATCTCGTCTGGGCGTTCGGGTACAACGTGGCCGCGCTGCCGCTCGCCGCGTGCGGGCTGCTGAACCCGCTGATCGCCGGGGCCGCGATGTCGTTGTCGTCGGTGCTGGTGGTGGCGAACAGCTTGCGGTTGCGGAACTTCGCGCCCGGGAGCTGATCCCCGGGGTGGGCGGGATCACGCTGGCCGTCACTCGCCCGATTAAGTTAGGTTGACTAATCATTGGCGTCGGAGGGTGAGGTGCGCGGTGACGCGGGAGCCGGGATCGAGGGGCGGATCGCACTGGTGACCGGCGGTGCGCGCGGGGTCGGGGCGACCGTCGTCGAGGCGCTCGCAGATGCAGCCTCGGGGGAGCGGGGCGCTGGTCACCGTCGGGTCGAACGCGGCTGGTGTCCCGCGGTCCGGGATGGCGGCCTATGCGGCTTCCAAAGCGGCGACCATGCTCACTTGCTGCCTCGGGCCGGAACTCGCCGCGTCGGGGATCCGGTGCGACATTGTCTCGCCGGGGTCGACCGACAGGGACCTGTAACGTCTACTGTGGACGGACGAATCCGGCGAGAACGCGTGATCGCGGGGAATCCCGAGCAGGGGCGCGTCGGGATTCCGCTCGGGCGGATCGCCGACATCGCGGACGCGGTGCCCTTTCTCGCGTCCGACCAGGCTCGGCACGTCACCCTGCAGAACCTCTACGTCGACGGCGGTGCCACGCTCCGCGCGTGACCCGGGTTGACCCGCCGGGCGGCTTTTCCTTTTCGTCCGAGTACGTTAGTGTCAATTAGGTTAGGCTAACCAAACAGTCGAGTCTGGACCTTGTCCAGGAGGCGGACGGGGCGGCTCGGCCGCCTGCGCGTGTGCGAAAGGAAATTCACCTCGTGTCCTCACCTGCTCCGGCCCGTCCGCGGCCGGTCCACCGGGCGGCGGATCTCCTGGCCGCGTATCTGCCGGGGTCGTTCTACTACTCGTCGGCGCGCGGGGTGTTGCTCGCCGACGGGGTGCATTCGCACGTCCGCGGCGCTTCCGGCGCTCGGGCCGCGGCGGCTGCCGAGGCGTTGGAGGCCGCGGTGCTGGCGGGGGTCGCGGACCCGGTTGTGGTGGGAGCCATCGGGTTTCGGCCGGATTCCGGGAGCAGCTTGATTGTGCCCGCGGTGGTGCGGCGGGCACAGGCGCCTGGCGACGAGGACGGTGCGGGCAGCAGCGCGCAGTTGGCGAGGCCGATTTCTGGCTCTGTTGACCGGGAGATGGCGACGGGCGAACGCGCTGACCGGGAAATGGCGGGCGACGGCCGCGCGGCGACGTCCGGTGGGAAGGTGCGCGGGCGTTCGCAGGTGCGCGATGAGGAGCTGGGCGCGGAGTCCGCCGCATTCCGAGGCGGCTCAGGTGCCAAAGACGCCGAAGCGTTGTTGCGCAACAATCAGAGTCGCTGGACCGTAGTGCCGCAGCCCGCCCCTGAGGTGTATGCCGAAAGTGTCCGCCGGGCGGTCGAGCTGATCGGTGACGGGGAACTCCGCAAGGTCGTCCTCGCTCGGGCGTTGGATCTCGTTGGCGAGCAAGGTGTTTCGGTGCGAAAACTGCTCCGTGAGCTTGTCGTGGCGGATCCGGCGGCGCACGCCTTTGCCGTTGACGTCAGCGCGCCTGGGGATCCGACGCCGCGGACGCTCGTCGGGGCCAGTCCGGAGTTGCTGGTGTCTCGCCAGGGCGACGTCGTGACCGCGAATCCGCTCGCTGGGTCGCGGCGGCGGACGGGGGATCCGGCGCGGGATGCCCAAGCGATTGCCGAACTGCGAGTGTCCGAAAAAGACCTTGCCGAGCATGCTCTCGTCGCTGCGCAGGTCGCCGAGGTGCTGGGGCGTTACTGCACCGAACTGGAGGTTCCGGAGAAGCCGGAAGTGATTGGCACGCCTACGATGTGGCACCTTTCGACCCGGATCACCGGGCGGGTGGGGCCGGGCGGGCCGTCGTCGCTGGAGCTGGCCGAGGCGTTGCATCCGACGCCTGCGGTGTGCGGGGTTCCGGTCGATTTGGCGCGCGACACGATCGCGCGGCTCGAGCCGGTGGATCGCGGGTATTACGCCGGGCTGGTCGGCTGGACCGATCTCGCGGGGGACGGCGAGTGGGTCGTGACGATCCGGTGTGCCGAGGTGTCGGACCGGACAGCGCGGCTGTTCGCGGGAGCGGGGATCGTCGCCGGGTCGGATCCGGCCGCGGAATTGGCGGAGACCAGCGCGAAATTCGGGACGTTGCTGCGAGCGCTGGGTGCGGAAGGGGTCGCGTGAGTTTCGTGGGCGGAGGCAGCCGCGTGGGCAGCCGGTCGGGGCGCTGCTGTGCGAGGGGGCGGCGGTGGCCGAGGTGATGACCGAGTCGTATGTGCGGGACGGGGCCCAGGATCCGGACCGGGCGCCCGCCGATCGGGCGGTGAGCCGGACGGACCCGTGCCTCGGGTGGGAGCGGACGGTGCGGGTTTGATCGCTGCGGAGAGCGGTCCGTGAAGGACTCCTTGAGGGAATCAGATTCCCTCAAGGAGTCCTTCACGGACCTTTCGCGTGGGTGGTGCGGGCTAAGGAAGCAGATTGGCTCGGCGGGCGGCGTTGACGGCTTGAAGGCGGGTCTTCGCGTCCAGCTTCCGCATCGCGTTGCGCAGGTAGCTTTTCACCGTCTCCGGCCCCAACCCGAGCGCCTCGGCGATGTCCGCGTTGGTCTGCCCGGCGGCGGCTCCTTCGAGGACGTCCAGTTCGCGCGGCGACAACGACGGCCCGCGCACCGGGTCGCCGGTCAAGGACTGGCATACCGCGTCGATCCGGGCGCGCAGTTCCGGGTCTTCGACAGCGGCGGCGATCCGGCGCAGCTCCGCATGGCTCTCCCGGACCGCTTCCAGGTCCGCGGGCTTTCCCGACGGCACGGCTTCCGGCTCCGGGGCGAGCAGGTCCAGCCGTCGCTGGACTTCGGCGCGCACCGCCAGCTCTTGTTCCAGGTCGCGGGCCACTTCGACCATCGCGGTGACCGACCGGTCGCCGAAGCGGACATGTTCGCGGACCGCGCCGTACAGCACCGCCCGGACCGTCCGGTGCACGATCACCGGCACCGCCATCACCGAGCGCACGCCCTCTGCCTGGACCGCGCGGTCGAAGTGGTGGCTGATCGCGTCGCTGGTGTAGTAGTCGGGCAGCACCACCGGTTTCCGCACGCCGATCGCGCGACCGCCGAGGCCTTTGCCCTCCGCGACGACGAGGCCGAGCAGCGACGTCGTGGTGTTGCCGAGAAGTTCGGTCATCCGCAGCCGTTTGCCGTCCACGACCTCGCCGCCGAACGACAGCGGCACGCCCGCCGCGCTGCGGAGCCGGGCCAGGGCGCGGCGCACTTCGGCGGTCGTCTCGGCGGCACTCGTCACGGCAGGCACCCCACTTCGGCGGCACGGAGGCTCCGGCAGGAGGTGCGATTCTACCCAGCCGCGCCGCCGTTGTCGCCGCGTGCGGGTCGAAACGCCTGGTCAGAGCGGGTCCGGCAAAAACGGCCGACCACCCCTGTTCGGGGGTGGTCGGCCTGCTGACCTGCGGCGACGATGTGCCGACACCGGCCGACGATGACCGTGGAGCAGCCCCGTGAGCCCTGAACGCACCATGTTCGACCTGTTGCAGACCTATGCCGCGCCGGACGCGGACGCGACCCAGTTGCTGTGCGGACGGCATCCGGCCGACGCCGTCGCGTTCACCCTCGTCGAGGCCGACCTCAGCAGCCGCGACCTCACGTACGGCCAGCTCGAGGCCGCTTCCGCCCGGTTCGCCGCCGCGCTGGCCGCGCACGGCGTGCGGCCCGGCGACCGGGTCGCGACGCTGATGGGCAAGTCCGCCGAACTGGTGACCGCGCTGCTCGCGATCTGGCGGCTCGGCGCGGTCCACGTGCCGCTGTTCACCGCGTTCGCGCCGCCCGCGATCGCCCAGCGGATCGTCGGCAACGGGACGCGCGTGGTCGTGGTCGACGCCGGTCAGCGCGCCAAGCTCGACCCGGGCGAGGACCTGCCCGCCGACCCGTCGCGGATCATCGTGACGACCGGCGAAGCGTCCGGCGGCGACCTGTCGTTCGAGGCGCTGCTGGACGAGCCGCACCCGCTGCCCGACCCGGTCGCGGTCGGCGGCGACGGCACGCTCGTCGAGATCTTCACCTCCGGCACGACCGGCACCCCGAAGGCCGTGCCGGTGCCGCTGCGCGGACTCGCCGGAATCCACTCCTACCAGGTGTTCGGCCTCGACCAGACCGACGAGGACGTCTTCTGGAACGCCGCCGACCCGGGCTGGGCGTACGGGCTGTACTTCGCGTTGCTCGGCCCGCTCGCGACCGGACGCCGCAGCATCCTGCTGCACGCCGGGTTCAGCCCCGAGCTGACCTGGCAGGTGCTGGAACGCTTCGGCGTCACCAACTTCACCGCCGGCCCGACGGTGTACCGCGCGCTGCGCAGCTCGGGCCTGCCGGTGCCGGCCGGGCTGCGGCTGCGGCACTGCTCGTCGGCCGGGGAGCCGCTGACGCCGGACGTCGTGACCTGGGCCGAGGAGGTCCTCGGCTGCCCGGTGCGCGACCACTACGGGCAGACCGAAACCGGCATGGTCGTCGGCAACGCCTGGCATCCGCAGCTGATCGCGCCGGTCAAGACCGGTTCGATGGGACGCCCGCTGCCCGGGTTCGCCGTCGAGGTCCTGAAGGCGGGCAGCGACGAGATCGCGGAGGTCGGCGAGACCGGCCGCGTCGCGATCGACGTGTCCGCCAGCCCGCTTATGCCGTTCTCCGGCTACCGCGACGCCCCCGAGCGGACCGCGGAACGCTTCAGCGCCGACGGCCGCTGGTACTACACCGGCGACATCGCCGCCCGCGACCGCGACGGGTACCTGACCTTCGGCTCCCGCGACGACGACGTGATCCTCATGGCGGGCTACCGGATCGGCCCGTTCGAGGTGGAAAGCGCGCTGACGCAGCACGAGGCCGTCGCGGAAGCCGCGGTGATCGGCGCGCCGGACGAACTGCGCGGCGAGCTGGTGGTGGCTTACGTCGTGCTGAACCCCGGGGTCGAGGGGTCGGACGAGCTGGTCGACGAGCTGAAGCAGACGGTCAAGACCCGCCTGGCCGCGCACGTCTACCCGCGGCGCATCCACTTCGTGGCGGAACTGCCGAAGACGCCGAGCGGCAAGATCCAGCGTTTCGCATTGCGGGGGCGGGAGCTGAGCGCCGCTTCGAGCTGAGTTTTCCCGCGGCCGGCGCCACACTGGCCCGATGCCGCCTGATCTGCACGGCCGGGTCGCCCTCGTCGCGGGGGCGACCCGCGGTGCGGGCCGGGGAATCGCCGCGGCGCTGGGCGAGGCCGGGGCGACCGTGATCTGCACCGGCCGCAGCAGCCGCAACGTACTCCGGCGCTCCGACTACGACCGGCCGGAGACCGTCGAGGAAACCGCTGCGCTGGTATCTCAGCTGGGCGGGGTCGGTGTTCCGTTCGTCGCAGATCATCTGGACCACGACGACGTCCGCCGGCTGGCTGCGTTCGTTGATGCCGAGCACGGGCGGCTTCACGTGCTGGTCAACGACATTTGGGGCGCGGAACGGCTCAAGGGCGGTCCGGCGGACTGGAACACGCCGGTGTGGGAACACGATCTCGATGCCGGGTTGCGGATCCTCCGGCTCGGGGTGGAGACGCATCTGGTCACGTCGCATTTCCTGCTGCCGCTGGTGATCCGGGAGCCAGGCGGGTTGGTGGTCGAGGTCACCGACGGGACCGCGGCGCACAATGCCGCGCGCTACCGGATCTCGGTGTTTTACGACCTGGCCAAGGCGTCGGTGAACCGGCTGGCTTTCTCGCAGGGACATGAGCTGGCTGCTTACGCAGGTGCGGCTGTTGCGGTCACGCCGGGTTGGCTGCGGTCGGAGATGATGCTCGACGCTTACGGGGTGACTGAGGAGAACTGGCGGTCGGCTTTGGCGGCTGGTGCTCCTGCCGGGTTCGCGGAGTCGGAATCGCCGCGGTATGCGGGCCGCGGGGTGGCTGCGATGGCGGCGGATCCTGGGCGGGATCGGTAGAATCAGCGGTCGGTGAGTTCGGCGGAGCTGGCGCGGGAGTACGGGGTGACGGATGTGGACGGGCGGCAGCCGGACAGCTGGGGTGCTTAGGCGTATCGCTGCCAGCTGAGTTCGCCGCTTTCCAGATCCGCGCACACTTCCCGGAGCCACGTCAGTTCTGCCGTGACGACGGCTGTTCGGTGCTCGTGCTCCAGCAGGTGCAGCCGTGGAACGTAGGCGTCGCGCGAGGCGCGGAGCACCGTCTCGGTTCCGTCGAGCCGTTCCTGCAGCGCCTCGATTCGCTGTCGCAAGTGGACTAGTGCGTCTTCCGGGGCGAGCAGGTGCAGAAATGACACCGCCGCCGGAAAGAGCGGGAACTCGGCAGCCGGGGTCGCGATGCCGGAGCGGACCGCGGTCAGCAACGTTTCCCGACCGGCCGGAGTGATCTCGTAAACCGTGCGCTCGGGCCGCCGTTCGGTGCGTTCGACGGCGTGGACGCGGACCAGCCCGTCGCGGACGAGCCGGTCCAGCGCGGTGTGCAAACCCGAGCGCGTGCGGACATTCACGACCAGGTCGACGCCGCGTTCCTTGATCAGCTGCTGCATCCCGTAGGCGTGCCGCGGTTCCTCGGCGAGAAGCGCGAGAACCGCGAGCACGACCGGGGACAGGTTTCCTCGAGGAGCCATAGTCTGTACTGTACTAGTCTGTAACAGACTAATGGGGAGGGGCTGATGGAGAGCCGAAGTCTCGGTACCGCGCTGCTCGAAGTCGCGGTCTCTGTCGGGGGCTACTACGTGCTTCGCGCGTGCGGGGCGGGAGTTTTCTGGTCTCTGACCGGACCGGCGCTGGTGGTCGCGGTGCTCGCCGTCGCGGCGACAATCCGCCGTCGTCGGCTGGACCTGGTGGGGCTGCTGGTCCTGATTGAGCTGGCCACGACACTCACTTTGACTTTGGTGACGCGGAACCCGCGGGTCGCCGCACTGCGCGAGGCGGCTTACGTTCTGGTCGCTGGGGTTTTCTGCCTGGTCACGTTGTGGCGGCGGGCTCCGCTGACCCACGTTTTCGCCGCGTCGGCCGCGAGTTTCGGCGACCCGGCGCGGGAGCGGGCTTTCGCGTGCGCGTGGAGTTCGGTGCCGCGGTACCGGCGGTGGCAGCGCGCGCTGACCGCGCTGCTGGGAACGATTTTGCTGGCCGCGGCCGCGGTACGGGCGGTGATCCTGCTGAGTGCGTCGGAGGCCGGGCTCGCGCATGCGGTGGACGTGTCGAATACGGTGACGCTCTACATGCTCGGCGCGCTTGGCGTGGCGAGCGGGGTCCTGATCCAGGTGCCGCGGCGGATCATCGAGCGGCTCGCTTCGTCAGCGGACACCGGCTGACCTTCCTTGCTCGATCAGCGGTACTCCGCGTGGGGCAGCCATTTGCCGTCTCCCAGGTGGATCGACGGGACCCGGAAGATCGGTTTCTCGTAGCCGAGGTCCATGCGGAGGATGTTGTCTTCGCCGGGTTGGGCGAGGACTTCCCAGATGACCTCGACCATTCCGCCGGGGTGCTCGTTCCACTCGAATGTGCCCCGGTCCCAGAAGACCACGGGCCACTGGTTCGGGTCTTCGGGGCTGGTCCGCCAGAAGAACACGCCGCCGCCGGTGTCGTTGGCCCAGGGGAGGAGGCCGCCGGGTTCGGGGAACAGGCGGTAGCCGGTGCCTTCCAGGAAATTTCCCCAGGGGGAGTCGAAAGACTCGAGCACGTCGTGGATCTTGTCGCGGACGAACGTCTCCAGGTCGACGCGGGCGTCGACGGGATTGGCGAAGTTCACCGCGCCGCGGAAGCAGCCCGACGGGAACCTGGACATCAGGGCTTTGCAGTCGTCGGGGTAGCGGATGCCGACGGCCTGTTCGACCTCGGTCCAGTTCCGGCCTTGGCGGATGCCGCCGGTCCAGCCGGAGAGTCGGGCGAGTTCGTCGATCGATCGGGGGGTCATCGGTACTCCGGGTTCGGGATCCAGCCGAGCCGTTCGCCCGCGTACGTCGAGGGGACCCGGAAGATCGGTTCCTCGTGGTCGAGGTCGCGGCGGAGGAGATTGTCGCCTCCGGGGCGGGTGAGGACTTCCCAGATCATTTCCACGACGCCGCCCTCGTATTCGAACCATTCGCGGAAATCCGCGTTGTAGTGGGCGATCAGCCACCGGTTCGGGTCTGCTGGTTCGGTGAGCCAGCAGAACATGCCGCCCTGTCCGTCTCCGCCCCAGGGCAGAAGGCCGCCTTCGGCGGGGAAGAGGCGGTAGTTCGTGCCGTTGAGGTATTCCAACCGTTCGTCGGCCAGGATTTCCAGGGTTCCGAGGACGTCCTCCCGCAGGAAACGCGGATAGTCCGTGCGGGCGTCGACCGGGTTGGCCACGACGATCGCGTCGCAGAAAGCGCCCGACGGGAATCGGGAGAACAATTCCTTGTAGTCATCCGGGAGCACGGTGCCGATGTCCCGTTCGACAGTGCTCCAGTCCCGGCCCGGCCGGATGCTTCCGGTCCACCGGGTGATTTCGACGATCTCTTCGATCAGGCGGCTCACCTGCGCAGCCTACCGAAATTCGATCACCGGCGGGCTTGCGCTGAACGGAGCAATCAAACCCGAGGCAGCCGCCGTACCGCCGCCGTGTACTCCTCCGTGATGCGCGCGACGATCTCCGCTGCCGGAAGGACTTCCGTGATCAGCCCCGCCGACTGACCGGCTTCCACCTTTCCCGAAACGACATCGCCGTGCAGGGCGGCATCCTTCAGTGAGGAAGCCTGAAAAACCTTGCGCCGCAAGGACTCCTCCGCTCCGGAAGCCTCCAGTTCCTCCATTCGCGCGGTGAAGTCGTTCGCCAGCGCGCGGATCACCCCCAGTCCATGGCCCACCGTCCGCGTGTCGTCGACTCCGGCGGCGAGCACTGCCTGCTGGTAGGAAGGATGTACCGTCGCCTCGGAACTCGCCAGGAAGCGGGTTCCGAATTGAGCGGCGCCGGCGCCCAAAGCCAGCATCGCGGCCAAACCGGCGCCATCGGCGACTCCGCCGGACGCGATTACCGGGACCGAAGGCACGGCGGTGGCCACGGCACGGACCAGAACTTGCGTGGTCACCATTCCGGGCGGCGGATGTCCGCCAGCCTCGGCACCGACTGCCACCAAGCCGTCGACACCGGCGGCGGCGGCCTTAAGTGCATGCGAGACCCCGGCAACCACGTGCAGGCATCTGGTTCCGACAGCCTGGAACCGATCGAGATACCGGCGCGGGCCGCCTTGGGAGGCGATCAGGACTGGCGGGCGGCGGGCGAGCAGGAGCTCGATCACCTCGTCGGCGCCGGCCCGGTACAGGGGCAGGTTCACGGCCCACGGACGGTCGGTTCCGGCGGCCATTTCGTCCAGGACCCGCGCGAGGTCGGGCAGGCGCATCGGGCCGGCGGCGACTACGCCCAGGCCGCCGGAGTTGCTGACGGCCAAAGGCAAAGCCGAGGACGACGAGGCCCACGACATTCCGGCTTGGATGATGGGCAGGTCCAGACCCAGCAGGTCGGTGACGGAAGTGCGCATCAGGAGTTCTCCAGCAAAGTCCGCGCGTAACGCGCCAGGTGGTTCTTCTGCACCTTGGCGCTGGCGGTCATGCCGATCGCCTCGAAACCGTCCACAATGCGCAGATGTCGCGGGACTTTGAAGCCTGCCAAGCGTTCTTTCGCCCACAAGAGCAGCTCTTCTTCCGAAACACCGGCCGAAGTCAGCACGACAAATGCGAAGGGCACTTCGATCAACCGCTCGTCGGGCACTCCCACGACGGCGGCCTGGCGCACGGCGGGATGCCGGTGCAGCACGTCCTCGACCTCCGCGGGGGCGACGTTTTCCCCGCCCACCCGGATGATTTCCTTGGTGCGGCCGGTGAAATGGAACCGGCCGGAAGCATCGAGCAGGCCGACGTCTCCGGTGGACAGCCAGCCGTCGGCGTCGATCGTTTCGGCGGTCCGCACGGGGTCGTCCAGGTAGCCTTGCATGACATTCCACCCCCGCACCAGCACCGAGCCGGGTTCGCCGGGCGCGCAGTCGCGGGTGCCGTCCAGGGCGCGGATGCGGATTTCCACGCCTGGTTCGGGGGCCATCGCTCCGGAGGCCCGGATTTCTTCCGGTTCCCACCAGGCGGATTGCGCGACATTCGGAGACGCTTCGGAAAGCCCGTATCCGGCAACGCATTCGCGTGCGCCCAGTTCCTCGATGACGCGGCGCACGACGGTGGGGGAGGCGGCGACCCAGGCTCCGCGCAGAGACAGGCGACGGTGCGGGCGATCCGGGTGATTGAGCAGGAGCAGGGCGATGGTGTCGTTGCCGGAGAAGTGCGTGCACCGTTCGGTTTCCAACAGGCGCAACGCTTCTGCGGGTTCGAATTTCGGCATCGTCACCAAGGTGGTCGCGTGTTGCAAGGATGACAATACCGACAGCGTGCTTCCGGCGACGTGGAAGAACGGGCGGGCGGAATGGAACCGGTCGCCGGGGCGCAATCCCATGCGGGCACCGGAAAAGAAAGCGTCGGCGCACATGCTGCGGTGGGTCAGGAGGACGCCTTTGGGGCGCGAAGTCGTGCCCGAAGTGTATTGCACGAGAAGGAGATCGTCCGGAGTGGCAACGGGATCGGCGGGAGAACCGGCGGCCAGGAACTCGGTCCAGCTTTCTTGGCCCACGATGACGATGCGTTCCAGCAGCGGAAGGGAAGAGCAGCCGGGTTCGATGCCTGCCTCGGCGAACATTTCCGGGAAGTTGACGTTCAGAACACGGTCGGCGGCGAACAGAGTGCTGACCTTCGCGTGCGACAAAGTGTAGTGCACCTCGTCGGCGGTGAAGCGGGTGTTGACGGGCACGACGAGCGCGCCCAGCGAACCCAGCGCCAGGAAAAGCGTGACCCACTCCGGAGTATTGCCCAGGCAGAGCCCGACACGGGAGCCCCGGCCGATCCCGGAAGCGGCCAGAGCCCCGCGTGCCCGGGAAACCTCAAGAGCCAGTTCTCGGTAGGTGATCCGGGCATCGGCGGTGACGACGGCCTCGACGTCCGGAGCCAGGAGCGCGGCCCGCGCGAGGGCGTCCTGGACGGTGAGCGGGCAGGCGGTGCGCAGGTCGGTCATCGGGGCTCTCCAGTGAACCGGGCGACGCCGTCGCGCCAGCTGCCGTCGGCGAGGTTCTGTTCGATGGCGGACATTTCGATCCGGATGCCGCGGTCGAGGTCGGTTTCCGATCCCAGATCCACCGCCCGTTTGGTCAGGGCGATCGCGCCGGGCGGGGCGGCGGCGATGGCGGCGGCCACCTCGGCTCCGGCGGCGGCCAGGTCGGGGACGACGCGGTTGACCAGGCCGAGCGAAGCAGCCTCCGAAGCGGACAACGGCGTGTTGGTGAACAACAGTTCCTTGGCCCGCCGTTTCCCGATGGCGCGCTGAAGCCGCTGGGTCGCGCCGACGGTGCCCCAATGCGGTTCAGGGAAGCGGAAAACGGTGTCTGAGGCGGCAAGCGCGAAATCGGCGGCGAGGGTGATTTCCCCGCCGGAGCCGACGACGGTGCCGTGCACCAACGCGACGACCGGACACCGGCAGGCCTCGATCGCCGCATAAGCCGCGAAGGACGCGACTCGGCGGCGACGGACCCACGCGGCGTCCTTGCCGGTCCGCTCCTTCAGATCGGCCCCGGCGCAGAAGACCGGACCCGCGCCGCTGAGCAGCACAACCCGGGCGTCTGAGATATCGACCGCGTCGAAGGCTTCCTTCAGCGCGTGGCACATCGCGAGATCCACCGCGTTGCGCGCCGTCGGCCGGGCCAGTTCGACGCGGGCGATTCCGTCGGTGACATCCAGCGTCACGCGTTCGTTCATCAGATCACCCCCGCGGCCCGCAGGCCCTCGATCTCGTCCTCCGACAATCCCGCCAGGTCGCGCAGTACGACGTCAGTGTCCGCGCCGAGCACCGGAGGCGTCCCCAACGCCGGAGCGTCTCCGGCAGTCTCGCGCAACGGCGTGCGCAGCGCCGGGAACGCGCCTTCGACGGGGTGCGTGAACTCCCCGACGACACCCCGCGCGACGGCATGCGGGTCGGCCAGCGCCTCCCGGACCGAACGCACCGCGCCAACGGGGACCTCGGCGGCCTGCAGTTCCTTGACCAGCTGGTCCCGGTCGTGCTGGGCGATCGCACCGCGCAGGGCTTTCATGACGCGCGCGCGGTGTTCGACGCGACCGGCGTTGTGCCGCAGCGAAGGGTCTTCGGCCAAAGTGGACAGTCCGAGCACGGAGCACAGCGGCGCCCAATGCTGGTCGCTGCCGCTGATGTGCAGCCATTCGCCGTCCCCGGCCTGGAACGCCGCCGACGGCACGCGCCCCGGGTGTTCGGTCCCCGTCCGGACGGGATCCTCGCCGAGTGCGAACAGCCGCGCGGCGTTGAGGGCGTGCAGGCTGAGCTGGACGTCCATCATCGCTACGTCCAGGTGCCGCCCCCGGCCGTCGGACGATCGCCCGGCAAGCCCGGTCAGCACGGCGATCACCACCCACAGCCCGGACGTCAGGTCCGCCACCGGCACCCCGGTTTTCGCGGGCGGGCCAGCGGGATCGCCGGTCATCGCCATCACCCCGGACAGCGCCTGGAACACCGTGTCGTAGCCCTTGCGGTGCGCGTCCGGCCCGGTCTGGCCGAAGCCGGTCGCGGACACCAGCACGAGACCGGGATTCTCCGCGGCCAGTTCGGCGTAACCGAGGCCGAGCCGGTCGAGCGTGCCGGGCAGGAAGTTCTCCACGACGACGTCGGCGCGCGCGGCCAGTTTCCGGACGACGTCGCGGCCGCGCGGGTCCTTCAAGTCCACAGTGACCGATCGCTTGCCGCGGTTGAAGGCGAAGAAGTACGCGCTTTCGCCGTGCGGCAACCGGGGTTCGAAGCCGCGGGTTTCGTCGCCGCTGCCCGGGCGTTCGACCTTGACCACGGTCGCGCCGAGTTCGGCGAGGATCTGGGTGGCCAGCGGCGCGGCGAGGACCCGCGAGAGGTCCAGGACCGTGACCCCGGCGAGCGGGCCGGTCATGAGCGGAACCCGCGCATCAGCGCGTTGACGTCCTGTCCGGCGCGCATCGCGGCGTCCGTCGGCAGGTCCGCGACCCGGTAGAAGAGGTCCTTGGCCGCGGCGAGCGCGCGGGGCTCCACCGAGGCCCAGCGCTGCGCGATGGCGAGCGCCGCGGGCACGGTCTCGGCAGGTTCGACCACCCGGTTCACCAGCCCGGAGGACAACGCTTCTGCGGCGGTGAGCAGCCGGCCGGTGCTGACCAGCTCGAACGCCAGCTTGCGGCCCAGGTGCCGGACCAGCCCGGTCATCACCAGCGCGGGCACGATCGAATGCTTCAGCTCGGGATAGCCGAACTTCAGGTCCGACCCGGCGACCACCAGATCCGCCCCGATCGCCAGCCCGGCACCACCGCCGACAGCTGCCCCGCGCACCGCGCTGACGACCGGGACCGGCAGTTGCTGCATGCGCGTCTGGAGCCGGGCGGTGAGCGCGGCGCGTTCGAGAACGGCTTCCGGCTGGCCAGGGGTGAGCGACGAGAACTCGTTCAAATCAGCCCCGGCGCAAAACCCGCGCCCAGCCCCCGTCAAAACGACAGCACGGACGCTCGGGTCCCGTCCGGCTTCGTCCAACGCAGTATCGAGAGCGCGGGTGAGCGCGGTGTCGAGCGCGTTGAGTTTGTCCGGCCGATTCAGCGTAAGGACGCGGACGGCGTCGTGATTTTCGGTCAGCAGCACAGGTTTTCTCCCCAAAGAAAGGTCAGGCGGACGCGAAGCCGGCGCGGGCGACCATGCTGTGCAGCGGGCGGCCGAGCGCTTCTTCGCAGGCCGCGGACGCCGCGGCGAGCTGGTCGAGATCGAGGCCGGTTTCGACGCCCATCGCGGCGAACAGGCTGGCCAAGTCCTCAGTGCACACGTTGCCGGTGAGCCCGGCCCCGTAGCCGATCTTCGCCGGATGCCCGCCGACGCCGCCCATCGCGGAATCGAAATGGCGGCACCCGGCCTCCAGCGCGGCGACCGCGTTCGCGATCCCGGTCCCGCGCGTGTTGTGCAGATGCGCGACCAGCGGCAAGTGCGGGTTCTCGCGGGACAGCCGCGAGTACAGCGCACGCACCGAGCCCGGAGTCGCGACGCCGGTGGTGTCGCCCAAGGTCACCAGGCTCGCGCCGAGATCGGCGAAACGCGCGACGTCTTCGGCCACCCGCCCCGGGTCGACCTTGCCCTCGAACGGGCAGCCGAACGCCACCGAAACCACTCCGACCAGGCGAAACCGGCCGTCGGCGAGCTTCACCATCTCGGTGACCCGCTCCCATTGCCCGGCGCGCGTGGTGCGCAGATTCCGTTCGGTGTGCACCTCGGTGGCGGACACCAGCAGGCTCAGCTCCTCGGCGCCGTGCCCGGCTTCGAGGTCGGCGAGCGCGCGTTCGACGGCGCGCGGGTTCGGGCAGGTCGCCTTGAACGCGACGCCCGGGCGCCGGTCGATCCCGGCGAGCACCTCGGACGCGTCCGAGAACCCGGGGACCCGCGCGGGATGGCTGTAGCTGGTCGCCTCGATCCGGCGGAAACCGGCGCGCGCGAAGGAGTTCAGCAGCGCGATCTTCGTCGCGGTCGGCACGGGCTCCGGCTCGTGCTGCAGCCCGTCGCGGGCGAAGCACTCGCAGATCGTGACGGCGTCGGACATCCTGGGCCCACCTCCTCGTCGGTGGGTCCAGAAGTACGCGAGGGTGTTGATAAAGTCAACACTACTCGGCGACCGGGTGAGCCCGCTCACTCTCCTCGACGGCCAGCGCGTGCTCGGCCAGCTTGTCGAGCGCGCGGTCCAGCACTCGCGCCTCCTCGGCGGTGAGGGTGGCGAGGAAGTCCGCGTCGCGCTCGTTGGCGGCGGTGATCAGGCCGCGGTAGACCCGGGTGCCCTCGGCGGTCAGCGCCAGTTGCGACGTGCGCCCGGACCCGGCCGTGCGGTTGACCAGTCCGCGGTCGGTCAGACGGCTGACCACGCGGCTCATCTGCGCTTTGTCGAGTCCGGCGCGGCGCGCGAGCCGGTTGAGCGTGAGCGTCGGGTCGGCCGCGATGAGCGCGATCGCGCGCCATTCGCCGAGGCTCACGTCGAAATCGCGCCGGTAGCGCACCGCGGCGCTGCGCGACATCGCCGACGACGTGCGCGAGAGCCGGTAGGACAGCAGTCCGGAGATGGGGACCAGGTCGTGTCCGTCTGCGCGTTCGGCCATGGCCGGACATCGTAGCCGTTGCCCGTCAGGTGTTGACAAACTCAACACTTGATGCGGAGACTGCCCCTCGCCCGATCCGGACGAAGGAGTCTCAGCCGTGGCCGAACCATCCGCTGTCGCCGGCGCTCCGGCGACCGCCGCCGTCGATCGCAAAGCGACCTATCGCACGATCGCCCGGCGCGTCATGCCGCTGCTGGTGCTGTGTTACGTCGTGAGCTACATCGACCGGACCAACATCGGGATCGCGCAGCAGGGCCTGAAACGCGACCTCGGCTTCGGCCCCGCGGTGTACGGGCTCGGCGTCACGCTGTTCTTCGTCGGCTTCATCCTCTTCGAAGTCCCGAGCAACGCGCTGCTCGCCCGCATCGGCGCGCGCAAAACCCTCGCCCGCATCATGGCCACCTGGGGCGTGATGACCGTGGTGACCCTGTTCGTGCAGAACGAGATCATGTTCTACGCCGCGCGCTTCCTGCTCGGCGTCGCCGAAGCCGGGTTCTTCCCGGGCGCGTTGTACCTGCTGTCGCTGTGGTTCCCGTCGTCGCGGCGGACCCGGATGACGGCCGTGTTCTTCATCGGCATCCCGGTGTCCGGCGCGCTCGGTTCGGTGATGTCGGGCTGGATCATGCATTCGCTCGGCGGCGCCGGCGGGCTCGCGGACTGGCAGTGGCTGTTCCTGATCGAGGGGATCCCGCCGATCCTGCTGGCCGGGCTCGTGCTGCTCTTCGTCACCGACGGCCCGGAGCAGGCGAAGTGGCTCACCGCGGACCAGAAGGCGGCCGTGCGCGCCGACCTCGACGCGGACCTGCGGGACAAGGGCCCGGCGAAGCAGAAGCACAGCGGCCTGCTGCTCGCCCTGCGCGACCCGAAGGTCTGGATTCTCGGGCTCTGCGCGTGCGGCGCGTACACGCTGGCGAACGCCGTCTCGTACTGGACGCCGCGGATCATCGCCAACGCCGGCGTCGGCAACGTCCTGAACCTCGGCTTCTTCTCGGCGATCCCGCCGCTGCTCGGCATCGTGGTGATGCTGCTGGTCGGCAGGCATTCCGACCGCACGCTCGAGCGGCGCTGGCACGCGGCGATCAGCTGGATCGCGGCGGTGTGCGCGATGCTGGCGATCTCGGTGTCCGGCGGCAATGTCGTGGTCGTCATCCTGCTGCTCGCGGTGATGGCCGCCGCGCACTACTCGGGGCTCACGGTGTTCTACTCGATCCCGTCGATCTACCTGACCGACCGGGCCGCGGCGACCGGGATCGCGGTCGTGACGTCGATGGGATCGTTCGCGGCCGCCGCCTCGCCGTCGCTGCTCGGGTTCATCGAATCCTCGACCGGAAGCCTCTCGCTGGGGCTGCAGATCAGCGCGGGCATCATCCTGCTCGCCGTCGTGGTGCTGCTCGTCGGCGTCCGGCCCGGCGATCTCCGCGAACGGTGGCGCTGACCCTCCAAAGTGTGCCTTTCGGCACGCGAACCTCCCTTCGACCTCGGCGGGCTGCTCTTTCTCATCGCTCTCACAGGAACCCCGGAGTAGACCGGGTGCCGCCGGAGGGAGGAGCGGTGGGCGATGGAGCGCGCGAACGGGCACTGGGCCGAACGGATCGGCGTGGTCGCGCTGGTCGCGGTCCTGCTGGGCGGGGCCGCCTACGGATGGGCGGAACTGCGCGCGCTGCTGTCCGGGGTGACGACCTCCGCCGCGCTCGACGGACGGTCCCGGCCGGGCGGGGAAACCAACATCCTCGTCATGGGACTCGATTCGCGGCTCGACGAGCGAGGCGAACCGCTGCCCGCCGAACTGTACGAGCAACTGCACGCGGGCGACCAGCACGTCGGCGGCTACAACACCGACGTGCTGATGCTGCTGCACGTTCCGGCCGACGGGGGACA
The DNA here is from genome assembly GCF_000158875.1 of Streptomyces sp. AA4. Classification (NCBI taxonomy): domain Bacteria; kingdom Bacillati; phylum Actinomycetota; class Actinomycetes; order Kitasatosporales; family Streptomycetaceae; genus Streptomyces; species Streptomyces sp. AA4. Next base: position 3,078,502 of record NZ_GG657746.1, read on the forward strand.
TCCGACGGTCGTCTCCATCCCGCGCGACGACTACACCGACCTCGCCGGCTGTCCGGACGGAGTGTGCCAGGGCAAGATCAAGGAGGCTTACGGGTACGCGTTCGCCGCGGAGGCCAAACGTCTTGCCGCGCAAGGCGTCACCGAGAAGGCGGCTCGCGAACAGAGGGCACGGGACGCCGGCCGGGCGGCGGAAGTCGCCACGGTGCGCCAATTCCTCGGCGGAGTCGCGGTGGACCATTTCGTCGAAGTCACCCTGGTCGCGTTTTACCAGCTGGCCCAGGTCGTGCAGCCGATCACGGTCTGTTTGGCCGAAGCCACGCGCGACAGTTACTCGGGCGCGGATTTCCCGGCCGGGCAGCAGCGGATTTCCGCCGCGCAGGCGCTCGCGTTCGTGCGGCAGCGGCGCGATCCGCAGCGCGAGTTCACCGACCTGGACCGGGAACGGCGGCAGCAGGCGTTTCTCGTTTCGCTGGCGCATCAGCTGAAAGAAGGCCGCGTGTTCGGGGACCCGGCGAAACTCGGGCAGCTGGTTTCGGTCGCGAAGGAGAATGTCGCGATCGATTCCGGGCTCGACTTGAACGCGCTGGCGCGGCAGGCGGAATCGTTCGCGGGCGGAGATCTGACGTTGGCGTCGCTTCCGGTCGAACGGTTCGAAAAAGACGCCAAGGGCGAAGACGTCAATATTGTCGATCCGGTGAAAATCCGCGCCGCGGCGGCCCGGCTGCTCGGCCGGACGGTCCCGCCGCCGCCCGCGGCGACGGCCGGTCCCGCGGTGGACGTGGTGAACGCGAGCGGCCGGGAGGGCGCGGCCGCGCGGGTGCTGAAGACGCTCCCGTCGCGGGGATACCGCGCGGGACGCACGTCCAGCGCAAAGCACACGCACCGCACGATCGTCCGCTACGGACGCGGGGATTCCTCGGCGGCGGCCAAACTCGTGGCCGCGCTCGGCGGCGGCTACAGCGTTGGCTACGACGGCGCGCTGGCCGCGGGGGAGCTGAAACTCGTCCTCGGCACGGACTTCCGGGAAACGGCCGACCAGGTGGATCCGGTGCCGGTCTCCCCGGTTTCCCCGGCCGACGAATTGTCCGGAGGCGGGGTGCCCTGCGTGCGGTGAACGGGAGAAAGCACGAAGATCCTGTGAACCCGTTGAGAACTGCTTCCTAAATTAACTCTGCCGAGTGACCGTGGCGGCACTGCGTCCGCTAATGTCCGGACTCGCGTGACGAGCCGCACAGCCGCGGCTGGGGGATTGCCTGATTTCTGTTCTTGTTCCGATTTCAGTGCCGGGGAACGGCACTGCTGCTTCAGCCCGGCCTCACACCGCTCATTGTTGAGTGGTGTCCGGCCGGTTTCGTGACTCCTGTTCTCCTGGAAAGAGGTTTTCCTGTGACGCTGGACGCGGATCGGGCGCGCACCGTCGCGCCCGAGAGGCTCGCCGAAGGGGCGGCGGCGGTTTACCGGGCGGGTCCGGCGCCCGCCGTGCGCACGCTTTACGACATTTTCGCCGAAACGGTGCGCGAGCACCCGGACGCGCTCGCGCTCGACGACGGAACCGAGCGCGCGACGTACCGCGAATTCGCCGCGCAGGTCGAAGAACTCGCCGGACGCCTCCGCACCGCGGGCGTCAAACCGGGCGACCGCGTCGGCATCCGGATGACCTCCGGCACCGCGGCGCTGTACCGCAGCATTCTCGCCGTTCTTTCCACTGGCGCGGCCTACGTTCCGGTCGACGCGGACGATCCGGCCGACCGTGCCGAGACAGTGTGGACAGAAGCTCAGGTGAGCCTGGTCCTGACCGACGCGGGAGTGCCGGAGTCGCGCGGACCACAGTGGCCGCGAGTCCGCCCGCAGCCGCAGGACGACGCGTGGATCATTTTCACCTCGGGTTCCACCGGCAAGCCCAAGGGCGTCGCCGTCACGCATCGCGCGGCCGGGGCCTTTGTGGACGCGGAAGCCCGCCTGTTCTGCACCGCGCAGCCGCTCGGCCCGGGCGATCGCGTGCTGGCCGGGCTGAGTGTCGCGTTTGACGCGTCCTGCGAAGAAATGTGGCTGGCGTGGCGGCACGGCGCGTGTCTCGTCCCGGCTCCGCGCTCGCTGGTCCGCGCGGGTGCGGACCTCGGGCCGTGGCTGGTCGAGCGCGGCGTTACGGTCGTGTCGACAGTGCCGACGCTCGCCGCGCTGTGGCCAGTGGACACTCTGGCCAGCGTCCGGCTGCTCATCCTCGGCGGCGAAGCGTGCCCGCCGGAGGTCGTGACGCGCTTCGACGACGGCAAACGGGAAATCTGGAACACTTACGGCCCAACGGAAACCACGGTCGTCGCGTGTGCGCAGCGACTGCGCTCGGGCGAACCGGTGCGGATCGGGCTGCCGCTCGACGGCTGGGAACTCGCGGTCGTCGACCCGGAGGACCCGGCGGGCATCCCGGTGCCGTGGGGCCGCAGCGGCGAGCTGGTGATCGGCGGCGCCGGCCTCGCCCGGTACCTCGACGCGGCGAAGGACGCGCAGAAGTTCGTGCCGCTGCCGGGCCTCGGCTGGAGCCGCGCGTACCGCAGCGGCGACCTGGTGCGCGCGGTGCCGGAAGGGCTGGAGTTCGTCGGCCGCGCGGACGGTCAGGTCAAGATCGGCGGACGGCGCGTCGAACTGGGCGAGATCGACGCCGCGCTGCGTGCGTTGCCCGGGGTCGCCGCGGCCGCGACGGTCGTGCAGCGCACGGACAGCGGCGCGCAGGTGCTGGTCGGCTACGTGGTGCCGGAAGGCGACACCCTCGATCGCACGGCCGCGCGCAGCCTGCTGCGGGACCGGTTGCCCGCGGCTTTGGTGCCCCGGCTCGCGTTGGTGCCGGATCTGCCGGTCCGCGCATCGGGCAAACTCGACCGCGACGCGTTGCCGTGGCCGCTGGAAGAACCGGCCGCCGCGCCGGTGGTGCCGTCCGATCCGCGGCTGGCGTGGTTGCTGCAGGTGTGGAGCGAGCACCTCGGAACCGCGGCCGGTCCGGACGACGACTTCTTCGACCTCGGCGGTTCGAGCGTGACCGCCGCCCGGCTCGTTTCCGTGCTGCGCGAACGGTATCCGAGCGCGGCAGTGTCCGATGTGTACTCCTGCCCGACGCCGCGGGAGCTGTACGAGCGCCTCGACGGAGCGCCGGTCGAAACGGTCGCCGCGGAGGAGCCGCGGGTCGCCCCGGTGCGCGGCAGCGGCTGGTGGCAGGCCGGGGTGCAGCTGGTTTTGCTGGCCCTGTCCGGAACGCGGTGGCTGCTCGCGGTGTCGCTGCTCGGCTCGCTCGCCGCGCTGGTGCTGCCGATGCAGTGGCTGCCGCGGATGTCGTGGTGGATCCTCGTGCCCGCGTGGCTGGTGCTGCTGAGCCCGCCGGGACGGATGCTGCTCGCCGCGGGCGGGGTGCGGATGCTGCGCGGCAAGCTCGCGCCGGGGGAGTACCGCCGCGGCGGTCTTGTCCACCTGCGACTCTGGACGGCGGAACGGTTCGCGGCCGTGGTCGGCGCGCCCGGGGTCGCCGGTACGCCGCTCGCCGCGCCGTATGCCCGGTTGCTCGGCAATCGGGTCGGCCGGGGCGTCGACCTGCACTCGCCGCCGCCGATGAGCGGTCTCGCCGACTTCGGCGACGGATGCGCGATCGAGCCCGAGGCGGACCTGGCCGGATGGTGGCTGGACGGTTCGGTGCTGCGGATCGGCCGCGTCCGAGTCGGCGCCGGCGCCCGGGTCGGCGGCCGCAGCACGCTGCTTCCGGGCACCGACCTCGGCACCGGATCGGTGCTGTTGCCCGGCTCGACGCTCGACACCCGCGTACCGGACGGCGCGGTCTGGGGCGGCTCCCCGGCCGGGCCTTCGGGAGAACGCCCGGCGCGACCGGCCGCGGCGGCACCGCGGGCGAAGCGGTACTCGCTGGCCTTCGCACTGGGCGGGACGGTGCGGTCGCTGTTCCTGTTCGTGTCCGCGATTCCGCTGATCGTGGTCGCGCTGCTCCTGGTCCCGGCGGCGGACGACCCGCGCAGCGCCGCACTGGCGATCCTGCCGTGGACGCCGTTGCTCGTCTTCGCCGGAATCGTGGTGTACGCCTTGACGATCGTCGTGCTCGTGCGGCTGGCCAGCCTGGCCGTGCGACCGGGGGTCCATCCGGTCCTGAGCCGGGCGGGCTGGGCGGCCTGGTTCGTGCACGAACTGCTGGAAATCGCTCGGCGGCAGCTGTTCCCGCTCTACGCGGCGCTGGCGACCCCGGTGTGGATGCGCTTGCTGGGCGCCCGGATCGGCCGCAACGTCGAACTGTCCACTGTGCTCAGTCTGCCGTCGCTGCTTCGGGTGCGGGACGGCGCTTTCCTCGCGGACGACGTCCTCGCCGCACCGTACGAACTCGACCGCGGCTGGGTCCGGCTGGGAATCTCGGAGGTCGGCGAGCGCGCGTTCGTCGGCAACTCCGCGGTCGTCGGCCCGGAGCGGACGCTCGGCTCGGGCTCGCTCGTCGGCGTCCTGTCCGACACCCCCGCGGAAGTTCCCGACGGCACCTCCTGGCTCGGCCGCCCCGCGCTGGAGTTGCGCCGGACCGCCGACTCCGCCGACCCGGCCCGCACTTTCGCGCCCCCGCGCCGGTTGAAGCTGGCCCGCGCGCTGGTCGAATCGTGCCGGATCGCGCCGCTGCTGATCGCGGGCCTGCTCGGGCTCGCCGTGAGCGCGGTGCTGACCGGAGTGGACCTCGCGGACGGCTTCTGGGTCGCCGCCGCGCTCGCGCCCGCGGTGTTCGTGGCGGCCGGTCTCTTCGCCGCGCTGCTCACGACGCTGATGAAATGGACGCTGGTCGGCCGATTCCGGCCGGGGCGGCATCCATTGTGGAGCGCGTTCGTGTGGCGGAACGAGCTGTACGACACTTTCGTCGAAACCCTCGCGGTCCCGTGGTTCGCCGGTTCGTTCCTCGGCACGCCGGTGCTGAACTGGTGGCTGCGGACCCTCGGCGCCCGCATCGGCCGCGGCGTCTGGTGCGAGAGCTACTGGCTGCCGGAAACGGACCTCGTCCACCTCGGCGACGGTGCCGTGGTGAACCGCGGTTGCGTGCTGCAGACCCACCTGTTCCACGACCGAGTCATGCGTCTGGACCCGGTCCGCCTCGGCCCCGGTGCGACTCTCGGGCCGCGCGCGTTCCAGCTGCCCGGCAGCGGGGTTTCCGACGGCGCGACGGTCGGTTCGGGTTCGCTGGTGATGGCGGGGGAGACTGTCCCGCCGCGCACCCGGTGGCGCGGCACGCCGGTCCGTCCCTGGCGGTGACTCCCGGTGGGCGGTTCCGCTGCGCGGAGCCGCCCACACCTGCGGAGCGGTTTCGTGGCGGTGAGCGGGCTAGGTCCGCGGCAGGCCGGTGTGCGCCGCCCCGCTGGCGAGTGCGGCATCGACCTCCGCGGCGGAAAGCCCCGCCGCGGCAAGCACCTCCCGCGTATCCGCCCCCGGCGGCCGCGGCGGCTCAGCGGCACACCCCGGCGTCCGGCCGAGCTTCACCGGCACCCCGACCCCGCGGTACCCGTCCCGCTCCACGACCATCTCCCGATGCCGCACCTGCGGAGCGTTCATCGCCTCCGCGAGGTCGTGCACCGGAGAAGCCGGAACCCCCTTCGCCAGCAGCAACTCAGTCAAAGTGTCCCGTTTGTACTGTCCGATCAGGACACTCAGCTCAGCCCGGAGCGCACCGGCATTGCGCACCCGATCGGCATTCGAAGCGAACCGCGGATCGGAAGCCAGCCCGGGGGCACCGAGCACGTCGACCAGTGCCGCGAACTGCCGGTTGTTTCCCGCGCCGACGAAGAAGGGTCCGTCCGCGGTCGAGAAAGTCTCGTACGGCGCGATCGACGGATGCGCCGAACCGGTCCGCTGCGGAACCGCACCGTCGGCGAGCCAAGCCGCGGAATGCGGGTGCAGCAAGCTGATCACCGTGTCCAGCAAAGAACAATCCACCAGCTGGCCCAGCCCGGACCGCGCCCGCTCGTGCAGTGCCAGCAGAATCCCGGAAAACCCGAGCACCCCGGTCACCACGTCGACCACCGGCACGCCGATCCGCAGCGGCGGTCCGTCCGCCTCGCCGTTCACGCTCATCAGGCCGCCGTAGGCCTGCAGCACCGCGTCGTATCCGGGAAGGCCGCCGAGCGGGCCGTCCGTGCCGAAGCCGGTGATGCGGCAGTGGATCAGCGCCGGATGCTCCGCCCGGATCGTCTCGTCCGGCCAGCCCCACCGCGCGAGCGTGCCCGCCTTGAAGTTCTCCACCACCACGTCCGCGCCCGCGAGCAGGGTGCCGAGCAGCGAACGACCGTCCGGACCGGACAGATCGAGGACGATGTTCTTCTTGCCCCGGTTGAGATTCGCGTAGTACGCGCTCGTCCCTTCGGAGAGGAACGGCGGACCCCAGGTCCGGGTTTCGTCGCCCGAGGGCGGTTCGACCTTGATCACCTCGGCCCCGTGGTCGGCCAGCATCTGCGTGCAGTACGGCCCGGCCAGCACCCGCGACAGGTCCAGCACCCGCAGTCCGTCGAGCGCGCCCATCAGTACGACCTCGGCAGCCCGAGCACGTGCTGGGACACGTAGTTCAGCACCATTTCCTGGCTGATCGGCGCGAGCCGCAGCAGCCGCGCCTCCCGGAAATACCGCTCCACGTGGTACTCCCGCGCGTAGCCCATCCCGCCGTGGGTCTGGATCGCCTGGTCGGCGGCCTGGAACCCGGCGTCCGCGCACAGCCATTTCGCCATGTTCGCCTCCTTGCCGCAGGACAGGCCGCGGTCGTAACGCCAAGCGGCGTTGCGGGCCATCAGCTCCGCCGCGTCGAGCCTGGTCGCGGCCTCGGCCAGCGGGAACGCCAAGCCCTGGTTCTGCCCGATCGGCCGGCCGAACACCTGCCGTTCGCCGGCGTACCGAACCGCGCGGCGCAGCGCGGCCCGGCCGATGCCGAGCGCTTCGTGGGCGAGGAGGATGCGTTCCGGGTTGAGCCCGTCGAGCAGGTACCGGAAGCCCTTGCCCTCCTCGCCGACGCGCGCCGATTCCGGTACCTGCAAGCCGTCGATCAGCACCTCGTACGACGGCACCGCGTTGCGGCCGAGCTTGGGGATCGCGCGCAGCTGCACCGCGTCGGACTCGATGTCCACCACGAACAGAGACATGCCGTCGGTCGGCTTCTCGACTTCGTCGCGCGGCGTGGTGCGGGCGATCAGCACCATTTTCTGCGACTGGCCCGCCTTGGTGATCCAGACTTTCCGGCCGTGCACCACGTAGGAATCGCCTTCGCGGCGGGCGAAGGTGGAGATGCGCGTGGTGTCGGTGCCCGCGTCCGGTTCGGTCACGCCGAAGCAGACGTGCAGCGAACCGTCGACCGCGCCGGGCAGGATTTCCTGGCGCAGCTGCTCGCTGCCGTGCTTGACGATCGTGTTCAGCCCGAAGATCGTCAGGTGCATCGTGCTGCACCCGTTCATCCCGGCCCCGGACGCGGCCACTTCTTCCAGCAGCAGCGCGGCTTCGAGGATGCCGAGCCCGCCGCCGCCGTACTGCTCCGGGATCGCCATGCCGAGCCAGCCCGCGGAGGCGAACGCGTCGTAGAACTCGCGCGGGAACTCGCCGCGTTCGTCGCGTTCGGCCCAGTACTCGTCGGGGAACCGGGCGGCCAGCTCGCGCACGGCGCGCCGGATGTCCTCCTGGTCTTGGCTCAGCTGGAAGTCCACAGTGCTGCTCTCCATTGTGCGCATATAAGAACGCCGAGTTCGGATATGCGTCCAACGTAAGGCGGCGCGCGGTCCGGGTCAAGCACCGTCCAGGGCGGTCGCCGCGATAGGGTTCGTATGTACGAACGCAGGGGAGGCTGCCATGACCGAGTCGACGGCCAAGGCCCACCGGACGGTCGGCCGCGTCACCAGCATCCTCGAATGCGTCGCGCGGCAGCCCGGCATGCGGCTGCACGAGCTGTCGGTGGCCCTCGACGCGCCGAAATCCTCGGTGTTCGGCCTGGTCAAAGGCTTGGTGTCGACCGGCTACCTGGTCGAGGCCGACGGCGCCTACCGGCTCGGTCCCGCGCTGGGGAACCTGCTCACCGGCGGCCTGCCCGGCATCGCGACCGCGGCCCGGCCGGCGCTGGAGGAACTGCGCCGCCGCTTCGGCGAGACCGTGATGCTGGGCGCCGCGGTCGGCGATTCGCTGATCTACGTGGACGCGGTCGAGTCCGAACAGCCGATCCGCTACTCCGCGCCGTTGCGCACGCGGCGGCCGCTGTATCCGCCGAGCGCGGGCAAGATCTTCCTCGCGTACTGGTCGGCGCGCCGGCGCGAGGCGTACCTGAAGTCAGTGCTCCCGGACGCCGATCGAGTGCGGGCCGCGATGGAGGAACTCGACACCGTCCGCGCCAAGGGGGTCGCGCTCAACCGCGGCGAAACCCTGCCGGACGTGAGCGCGGCGGCGCGCCCGATCCTGGTCGACGGAGAGGTGGTCGCGGCGATCGCGGTCGCCGGTCCCACCCCGCGGATTTCCGGACGGCTGCCGGAGATCGGCGACGCGCTGGCGGGCATCGCCGCGGCGGTCGTGAAGCGCTGGGAAGCCGCGCGCCAGGGCTGAGCCCGAATTCCCGGAGACCCTTGACCGGTGTGTTCGCGGTCTCTTAGCATCCGGATATACGCATCAAGCGTTCCCAAATACGCACGCAACGGCGCGCGCCGGCTGGCTTCCGCTCGCCTGTGCCCCAGTTCCGGAGAGCAGGACCATGCCCAGTGTTGTGGACGACAGCGTCGGAACGACCCGGAAAGCCCCGCGCGGAGTCGGGGTCGCGGTGGTCGTCGGCTCCGCGCTCGAGTGGTTCGACTTCTACCTCTACGCGTCGATGGCCGCGCTGGTCTTCGGCCACGTCTTCTTCCCGCCCGGCAACGACGCCGCCGCGACGATGGCCTCGGTCGCGACCTTCGCGGTCGGTTTCCTCGCCCGTCCGGTCGGCGGCATCGTGTTCGGCGCGCTCGGCGACCGGATCGGCCGCAAAAAGGTGCTGTCGTGGACGTTCGTGCTGATGGGCGTTTCCTCGGCAGGCATTGGACTATTGCCCAGTTACGCGAGCGCCGGGCTTCTCGCGCCGGTGCTGCTCGTGGTGCTGCGGCTGTTGCAAGGACTCGGCGCCGGGGCGGAATTCGGCGGCGCGATCGCGGTCGCCTACGAGCACGCTGATCCGCGCAAACGCGGACGGCAGGGTTCGTGGCCCGCGCTCGGCGTGAACGTCGGGTTGCTCGTCTCCTCGCTCGCCGTCGCCGGACTGACCACTTTGGACAAGGAATTCCTGCACGGCTTCGGCTGGCGGATCCCGTTCCTGGCCAGCTTCCTGCTCGTCGGCGTCGGCGTGTGGGTGCGCCGCCGGGTGCCGGAGACCCCGGAGTTCGAGAACCTGGTTCGCAGCAGGAAAAACCGGCCGCGCGGCTGGGCGAACCGGCCCCTGGTGAAGCTGTTCCGCAGCGACTGGCGCGCGCTGACGGTGGTCATGGTGATCACCATCGGCTACAACGGCGTCAGCTACGTGTTCAAGACGTTCTCCCTCGCCTACCTGACGAATTTCCGCGGCGTGCCGGCGAATATCGGCGCGCTGGGGATCAGCATCGCGAGCGGGATGGCGATCGTGACGGTGCCGATCGCCGGGTGGATCAGCGACCGGATCGGCGCGAAGAAGGTGGTCGTCGCCGGTGCGATCGCGACCGGGCTGCTGGCGTTCCCGTTCTTCTGGCTGCTCGACACCGGCGTCAGCTGGTACATCTGGCTGGGCCTGGTGTTCGCGACCGGCATCGTGGTCCCGGCGATGCTGTCCGCGCAAGGTGCGTTCCTGGCCAAGCAATTCCCGGCCGAAGTCCGGTCGACCGGCCTCGGCACCGGGCGCGAGGTCGGGGGAGCGGTGTCCGGCGGGCTCGCGCCGCTGGCCGCGCTGGCGATCGTGGAAGCGTCCGCGACGCACGCGACCTGGGGTGTTTCGCTGCTGTTCATCGCGGGTGCGTTGTGCATCGGATTCGGCGCGCTCGCCGATCAGAGCCGCAACGCCCTCAACTGAACCGGCAACGCGGTGCGGCCCCGGCTGCCCATCCAAGGCACCGGGGCCGCAACGCGTTGGCCTCTCCGCCGATCAATTCGCCCGGCTAGGCGACGACGACGGGGCCGGAGTCACGAAGCGACGCTGAGCTGCGTGTCCAAGGCTTGGTCGCCCTGCGCCTTTTCGTTTCCGTGCGCCTCGCTCTGGATGCGGTCCTTGGCCACGCCGTCGGCCTCGAGCGCGCTCGCGATCGCCTGCGCGCGCTCCTCGGAAAGCTTCTTCGCCTTCTCCGCGTCCGGGTAGCCGGCGTGGGTCTCGACCTTCAGCTTGACGTCGTTGCCCTGCATGGCTTTCGCGATCGCGGAGAGGCCTTCCTTGGCCTTGCCGGTCAATTCCGCCTTCTCCGGCTCGAATTTGATCGGCGAGGCCTGCGAGGCCTGCTGGATCGCCGCGGTGACCGCCTGCGCGGCCGGGCCGCCCTGTCCGGGGGCTCCGTTCTGGCCCGACGCGCCGTTCTGTCCGGACGCGCCGTTCTGCCCGGCGTCGCCGGACTGGTTGGCGCCGCTGGGCTGTGCGGCCGCGCTGGACTGGGCGGTGTTCTGCCCGGACGCCTTGGATCCGGACGAGTCGTTCGATCCGCCCGACCCGCACGCGCTGACCAGCGCGACGACGGCTGCGGCCCCGACGACCGCCTTGACGAGTGCCCTCTGCATGGGAATTGCGCTCCTTCGGCTGGGTTCGCCGGGATCTGAACACGGGGCCCGGGCACCGGCAACCGGGACGCGCTCGCCGAACGCGCCGAGCCACCACCCGGTTTCGCCCCGTCAGCAGGGCGAGCGCGGCGGTTCGCGGCCTCGTGCGCCGGAATCGACATCCACCCGGGTGAGGGACCCCGGGTGTCCACAAAGGACAGTAAGATCACCGCGCGCCGTGGGTGTATAACGTCCTATTCATCTCGGCTTTGGGCGATTTGCCCGACCGTCGCGAGGCGTTCGTCCGGTCCGACCCGGCCTCGAAAGGCCCCGCGACCGGCGGCGGATTCCAGGGGTGCATCTCAGGGTGTTCCCCGATGCCGGGTGCGCACGGCCGCCAGCATGCTGAGCGATGTGACCCTCATAACGCGGAAAGCCAGGGCGACGGCGCCGGCGATCGCCGCCGGGGCGCTGGCTTTTTCGCTGGTGCCGATCCTGCTGCTGCACCTGGTGGCGGCGGGCACGGTCGACCCGGTCCGCGACGTCATCAGCGATTACGTCTTCCCGCCCGGCGGCGCGGTGCTGCTGGCGGCGGCTTCGCTCGGGCTCGCCGGTGCGTCGCTGCTGGTCCGGCACGCGCTGCTCAGGCAGGGATTGCCCAGCGGCAGCGCGGAGTCGGTGCTGATCGCGTTGTGGGCGGCCGGTTTGGTCGTCGCGACCTTCTTCCCGACGGATCCGACCGGCGTGGAGACGTCGTTTTCCGGTGCGGTGCACCGATATGCCGGTGCGGCGATGTTCGTCTGCCTGCCGCTGGCCGGATGGTTGCTGGCGCGCCGCCGGCCGGAAGCGAAGTCGGTGCGCTGGCTTTCGCTGGCCTCCGGCGCCGCTTCGCTCGCGTTTCTGCTGGCACACGCGCCGTTGCTGGAGCAGTCCGTGCCCGAATTCCTGGGGTTGTTCGAGCGGGTGCTGTACGCCCTCCTCTACGCACAGCTTTTCGCGGTTGCCGCGATGGCCCGGACCGAGGCGGCCGCATGACTGTCCTCGCCATTGCGCTCGCCGTGCTCGGCGCGTTTTTCTTTGCCACGGGCGCACTTCTGCAGCACAGTGTCGTCACCGGGCTGTCCGGCCGGACGCGGATCGGGGAACTGATCCGGGCACCGCGCTGGCTCGGCGGCTTGGCCCTGCTCGGTTCGGGGGCGGGCGTGCACGCGGTCGCGCTGGGCATGGCTCCGCTGACTGTCGTGCAGCCGGTCGGGGTCATCGCCGTGGCGATCACCGCGATTCTCGACCGGAGGCGGCGGGATCTGCCCGCGGTCGCGGTCACCATGCTCGGCGTCGGGACGTTCGTGACAGTCGCCGCGGGCAGCACCACGAGCACCGAGGTCGGGGCCGACGCGCAAACGCGGGCGGCCTTGCTGGTGCTGGGGATCGTGGCGCTGCTGACGCTGATCGGCGCGCTCGCTTCGCGTCCGTCGGTCCGCGGACTGTGTTTCGGCGCGGCCGGCGGCGCTGCCTACGGCTTCGTTTCGGTCCTGATGCGAGCGGTTTCCCTTGAACTGCGCGAGGGAACCGTCGACTTCGGCACCGCGGTCTCCGTGGCCGCGATGGTGACGGCGCTGCTGGTCGGCGGCTGGCTCGTGCAGTTGTCCTACCGATGCGGTCCGCCGCACCTCGCGGTCGCTTGCCTGACTGTCGTGGATCCGCTGGTCGCGGTGGGCCTTGGCGCCGGGGTGCTCGGCGAAGCCACCCACCTCGACGCCACGGCGACCGCGGTCGCGCTGACCGCTGCGGTGCTGGCGGTCGGCGGCGTCGCGGTGCTGAGCCGCAGCAGTTCTTCTTCCGTCCACTCCACCAGATCGGAGCATCCAGTGAACGACGACCGGGCTTTGCGGATAGTGGTCGCCGCCGAGACCTATCCGCCGGACGTCAACGGCGCGGCGCAATTCGCGTACCGGCTGTCCACCGGGCTCGCCGGCCGCGGCCACGAGGTCCACGTGATCAGCGTCGACCCGGAGGGCCCGGCGCGCACCGAACGGGACGGCGACGTCGTGGTGCACCGCGTCCGGTCGCATCGCACGCCGTTCCACCGGACCTTCCGGATCGGCCTGCCCTGGGAGGTGAGCAAGGACGTCGCTGCGCTGCTGGAGGAGTTGCAGCCCGACCTGGTGCACGTCCAGGCGCATTTCGTGGTCGGAAGGTACGTGCTGAAGCACGCCGCCGAGATGGGTGTCCCGGGGGTGGCGACGAACCACTTCATGCCGGAGAACCTGTTCGGCCACGTGCGAGTGCCGACGTGGCTGCGCGGCGCTGCTTCGCGCTGGGCATGGCGGGACCTGACGCGCGTGTTCTCGACAGCCCGCGTGGTGACCGCGCCGACGCCGCGTGCGGTGGAACTGCTGCACGACAACGGTTTCCCGCAGCGTGCGGTCCCGGTGTCCTGCGGTATCGACATCGACCGGTACCGCCTGCGTAAGGTGCCCCGGTCCGCTGCCGATCCGACGGTGTTGTTCGTCGGACGCCTTGACGAAGAGAAGCGCGTCGACGAGCTGTTGCGCGCGGTCGCGCTCGTGCCTCGCCTGCGTGCGGAGATCGTCGGCGACGGTTCCTGCCGGGCGGCCTGGGAAAAGCTCGCCGAAGAGCTGGGGATCGCCGACCGGGTGCGGTTCCGCGGGTTCGTGTCCGAAGAGGACTTGCTGGACGCGTACGCCGCCGCGGATCTCTTCTGCATGCCAGGAATCGCCGAACTGCAGAGCCTCGCGACGATGGAGGCGATGGCGGCGGGGAAGCCGGTGGTGGTCGCGGACGCGATGGCGCTGCCGCACCTGTGCCGTCCGGGCTACAACGGCTGGCTGTTCGAACCGGGCAATGTGGGGCAGCTGGCCGAACGGCTGCACGCGGTGGTCGCGGACCCGGCGACGCTGGCGCGGATGGGGGCGGCGAGCGGAAAGATGATCGCCGGGCACGCACTGGAGTCCACTTTGGATTCCTTCGAAGCCTGCTACTCCGAGGCGATGGGCCGCGTCGCCGCGGTGCCCGCCGCAGCGTGAGATCTCTGGGGAAGGGGGGATGGCCGGGTTCGCCGGACGAAGGGGAGGGATCCGGCGAACCCGGCCGGGCTCAGGCCAGAGTGAGGGCGTAGAGCTGGACGCGGGGGTCGTTCGGCATGCTCACCGACTGGACGGTCTTGGTTGCGTCCACTGTGGAGAAGAGGCCGAACAGGCGCACCGGCGGGCCGTCGATTCCGGTGCCCGCCTTGATCCGGTGCGGCATGTCGAGTACGACGGTCGTGCCGGACGGCGTCGAACCGGCCCAGTCGCCGAACGTCACCGGAAGATCCGCGCTGGACCCGTCGCTGTAGTGCACGGTCAGCGAGGTGGACACCGGGCCGTTGTGCGATGCGCCGATCAGCTGGACCGTCTGGTGCTTACCGGCGGGCAGCAGCAGCGATTGCCCGCGTGCTTCCACGAAGTTCACCGCGGTGCCAGTGGGATCGGGTGCCGCGTAGGAGACTCCATTGTGGACGAAGGGGCCAGCTGGCGGCATGAGGTCAGCGTCGTAGCTCCAGCCGCTGCCGTCGAAGTTGCCCTCCGCGGACGCCGCGACGGTCGCGGTCCCGTCGTGATTGCGGTCGTGGCTGAGATCGACCGCGCACTGGGTGCCGGACGTCGTCGCGCACACCGTCGGTTCCCGGACCTCGATGCTCGCGGTGCGCGTGACGGTATTAGCGCCCGGCCCGGATGCCTTGAGCTGCACCGAATACGTGCCCACCGGGGTGTTCGCCGGAACGGTGACCGTGACCGGCGCGGTCTTCTGCGTCGGGAGCCGGGAGGACCACAACAGCTGCAGCGGGTCGGTCTGCACTCGCCAGCCGGACGGGGCCGACGAGGTCACGAAGACCGGTTGTGCGCCGGGGTTCTGCCCGAGCACGTCCAGGTTCAAGTGGACAGTCTGCGCTGAAGATTGCTGCGGCAGCACAACGGAACTCGGCCGCAGCGTCGCGTCGACATGCCGACGCAGGTCCCCGGTCGCCTTGTTCACCGACGGCGGTTCCGTGCCCGGCTGCGTGCCCCAGCTGGACGGTGCCGAGCCGACCTGGTAGGCGAGCTGGCCGCCGTGCGCGACCGCGGACCAGTCGAGCCAGGTCTGCCGGACGTCGCGTCCGTTGAGCGAAACGCTTTGCACGTAACGGTTCGTGTCGCTAACGCCCGGCGCGGTGACGGTGAGCGTGCCGCCTTGCCTGCCTTCGTACTGTCCGATCTGGACGGTCGCCGATTCGAACTGCGGGCTCGACACGGCGAGGAAGTTCGCGCCGCTCATCGTCGGGTAGAGGCCGAGCGAGGAGAAGACGTACCAGGCGGACATCGTGCCGAGGTCGTCGTTGCCGGTCATGCCGTCCGGACCGGTGGTGAACAGCGTCATCGCCGCGCGGACCACAGTCGCGGTCTTCGCCGGCGCGCCGACCCAGTTGTACATGTACGGGGAAAGCAGGTCGGGTTCGTTGTTGGGGTTGTAGGTGGCCTTGGCGTAGTAGTCGTACGGGCTGGCGATCCAGTCCTTGCGCGCGGTGCCCGCCGGGTCCTTGAGCAGGTTGCCGTAGGCGAAGAAGGAGTCGAGCCGCTTCTCGGTCGCCTGCTTGCCGCCCATCAGTTCGGCGAGTCCGGACGGGTCCTGCGGGACCAGCCATTGGTACTGGTAGGCGCCGCCTTCGTGGAATTGGTGGTCGGCGTCGACCGGGTTGTACGGCGTGAGCCAGGTGCCGTCGGTGGTGCGCGGACGGAACTGCTTGTCCGCGGCGTTCCAGACGTTGCGGTACCACTGGCCGCGGTCAGCGAACATCCGTGCGTCGGCCTCGTGGCCCAAACCCTTGGCCATCAACGCGAGCGCGGCGTCGGCAGCGGAGTACTCCATGGTCGCCGACGTCGGGTGTTCGCAGTCGTTGTCGCCGCCCTTGGCAGCGCAGTCCTTGCCGAGGGTGAGGCCGCTCGGGAGGTAACCGCGGTCGTTGTAGTAATTGACGCCGGAGCGTCCGTTGTACGGCGAATCGGCGGGCGGGGTGCTGGTCGCGTTTTTCTTGAGCAGCCCGTACGCCTCGTCCTCGTGCCCGGCCAGCAAACCCTTCGACCAGGCTTCGACGAGGAACGGTGTGACGGGGTCACCGGTCATGATGTTGGTTTCGCTGCCCGCGAGCGCCCATCTCGGCAGCCAGCCGCCGTCGCGGCCGATCGCCAGCACGGACAGCGCGACGTCGCGGGCCACCTGCGGTTCCAGCATTTCGAGCAGCTGGTTCTGCGGGCGATAAGTGTCCCAAAGCGAGAAGTTCTGATACGGCGTGTACCCGTTGGCGCGGTGGACCTTGCCGTCGAAACCGGCGTAGTCGCCGTTGAGGTCGCCAGCCAGGTTCGGGTGCAACTGCGCGTGATAAAGCGAGGTGTAGAACGCGGTCTGCCGTTCGGGGGTGCCGCCGCTGATCTTGATCGCGCCGAGCCGGTCCGCCCATTGCTTGCGCAACGCGGTGCGGGTGGCGTCGAAGTCGTAGCTGTCGCTGGTCTCTTTCGCGAGGTTGTCCCGCGCGCCGGCGAGCCCGGTGTAGGAGAGCCCCACCTTCAGGACGACGTCGTGGTCGGTGGCCGCGTCGAAGCTGACCCACGCGCCGTTCCCGCCGGTGCCCGAGGCGTCGCGGCTGCCCGAGGTGCGGGTGCTGCCGCGCCAGGTTCCGTAGGCGGCGAACGGGCGGTCGAAAGTCGCGGTGAAGTAGACGGTGTGCTCGTCGTGCCCGGCGCAGAAGCCGCCCGCGCGCACGCGACCCTCGAGCGTCCGGTCGCCGACGACGTGGATCTCGGAATCCTTCACCGACTGGTTCGCCTGGCCGGTGTTGAACAGCACGTTGGCCTGCCCGGTCGAGGGAAAGGTGTAGCGCTGCCAGCCGGTGCGCGGGGTGGCGGTGAGTTCGGCGTCGACGCCGTACTTCTTCAGCCCGACGCGGTAGTAACCGGGCTCGGCCTTCTCGTCGTCGTGGCTGTACCCGGATTTGTAGACGTTCTTGTCGACGGAATCGACGGCCCCCGTGGTCGGCATGACCGGCAGTTCGCCCATCACGCCGCAGCCGACGCCGGAGAGGTGGGTCTGGCTGAAGCCGTAGATCGAGTTCTGCTGGTAGTCGTAGCCGCCCTGGCCGCCGGTGTCGGGGCTGACCTGGACCATGCCGAAGGGCGCGCTGGCCCCGGGGAAGGTGTTGCCGAAGTTCTGCGTGCCGACGAACGGATTGACGAGCGACACCGGGTCCACGGGGGCCGCACTCGCGCTCGCGGTCGTGGCGGATACCAGTCCGGCTGCCACGAATCCCGCCGCTGCGACCGCAGCTGCCCGTCTTTTCTGCGACCACATGGACGCGCTACCTCCAGGGCTGACAACGTTGTCATCGTGCGAGCCGGTGCGGAGGCGACCGGCTGGTGAGCAGCTTGTCATCCTGGAGGGGGTTTGAGAAGGGCGACAATCGGACAGGTTCCTGGCCGGTATGAGGTTCGTCAGTGGCGGGTTGGTCGGGCTGGCGGCGCGGATTGTGCGGAGGTTCGCGAGGGGGACTCCGACGGGCTTTGATTCGCGCGGGGTTCCTTTCCGGCGCGAGGGTTCCCCTCGCGAAACCGTGGTGCGGTGGGGCACCCCGAAGCCCATTGTGCAGGGAGGCTTCGTATCGGGGTGCGGGGGAGGGGCTGGGTGCCCCGATCGTTGGGTGCGCGGGTGGCTGTGGGGAGCGTGGTCGTGAGGGTTCCCCTCACCTTGCCGGGAATCAGCGTCGTTCCGGGGCAGCCGAGCTGACCAGCGGGCGGCGTCGGGTGGCCAGCAGCGTGCACCCGACTGCCGCCGCGTAGCCAAGGGCCACCACGGTCATCGGGAGGCTCAGCGACATCGTCGAACCCGCGGTGAGCAGCGTGCCGAGCACCGCGGTGCCCAGCGCGCCCCCGGTCTGGCGAGCGGTGTTCAGCACGCCGCTGGCCAGTCCGGTGTGCTCCTCCGGAGGGGTCGACATCGCGACCGACGTCATCGCGGGCATCGCGATCGAGCAGCAGCACAGCACTATGCCGCCCGCCACCAGCAGCGGCAGGGAACCGGCCGCTGCCAGCAGGACCGCGCCGAGCCCGGCGAGGCTGAACCCGGCCAGCATCGGGACTCGGGCGCCGAAGCGGGCGGTGAGCCGGCCGCTGGCGGTGGCTCCGATGCCGATCGCGATGGTGAGCGGGAGCGTCAGCATGCCGGTCGCGTACGCGGACTGGTGCAGCGGGCCCTGCAGGAACAGCGACAGGCAGAGCAGGGCGCCGTAGAGGCAGAAGTTGAAGAGCAGCCCGGCAGTGCTCGCGGCGGAGAACGGGCGGGACGAGAAGATCGCCAGCGGCAGCATCGGATCGCGCCGGCGTCGCTCGACCAGGACGAACGCGAGCCCGGTCAGCACTCCGGCGCCGATCAGCGGGTAAGCCCAGCCGGACCGGCCGACCTGGATCAGCCCGCCGGCGAGCGCGCAGAGGGCGACGGTGCCGAGGACGAGCCCGTACGGATCGAGGCGACGGTCGCGCCGCTGCGGCGATTCGACGACGTACCGGCAGGTCAGCACGATGGCGAGGGCGGCGAACGGGATGTTGATCCAGAAGATCGCGCGCCAGTCGGCGAGCGCGATCAGCACGCCGCCCGCCACCGGACCGGTCGCGAGGCCGATGGCCGCGATGCCGCCCCACAGACCGAGCGCGTGCGCCCGGGCCCGCGGCTCCGGGAACTGCCGGATGATCAACGCGAGCGAACACGGCAGCAACGCGGCCGCGCCCACTCCCTGCAGCGTCCGCGCGACGATCAGCACCGGAAGGGTCGGGGCCAGCGAACACAGCGCGGACCCGACACCGAACACGACGGTCCCCAGCACGCAGACCCGTCGCGAACCGTAGCGGTCGCCGAGCGAACCGGCGGTGAGCATCCCCGCGGCCAGCGCGATGGTGTAGCTGGCGATCACCCATTGTTCCCCGCCGAGCCCGCCGCCGAGATCGCGCCGGATCGCTTCGACGGCGACGTTCACCACGGTCGCGTCGAGCTGGACGATGAAGAAGGGCAGGCAGAGCGCGATCAGCGCGAGCCGTTGTCTGCGTGCGGAGATTGTTGCGGTCACCTGACCAGGGTGACGCGGGAACCGTTCGGTGCGGACCGAAGCGTCAGAGATAACGCCGCTGGTTCCGCTTCTCCGCGACATAAGTTTCGTAAGCCGCGCGCGTGGAGTCCACCTCGGACACCTCGCTCACCGGCACCTCCCACCAGGCCGACCCAGGCGGATTGGGCGCCAGCGGGTCTGTCTCGACCTGCACCACCGTAGTCACCGGATTCGCCTTGGCCTGCTTCATCGCCGCCCGGAACTCGTCCACAGTGGACGCACTCAGCACGGTCGCGCCGAGGCTGGCCGCGTTGGCCGCGAGGTCGACCGGCAGGACGTCGCCTTCCAGCAGTCCGTTGTCGGCGCGATACCGGTACGCCGTCCCGAACCGTTGCGAGCCCAGGGATTCCGACAGCGAACCGATCGACGCGAACCCGTGGTTCTGCACCAGCACGACGATCACCTTGAGCCGTTCGGCGATCAGCGTGACGAGTTCCTGCGCCATCATCAGGTACGAACCGTCGCCGACGAGCACGACCACCTCGCGCTCCGGCGCGGCCAGCTTCACCCCGACGCCCGCGGCGACCTCGTATCCCATGCACGAGTACGCGTATTCCACGTGGTAGGCCTTGGGATCTCGGGCCCGCCACAGCATTTGCAGGTCGCCCGGCATCGAGCCGGCGGCGTTGATCACGACGTCGCTGTCGTCCAGCGAACGGTTCAGCGCACCGAGGATCTCCGTTTGCGCGGGCAGGGGAGCGTGCCCGAGGTCGAAACAGGCGTCGGCGGCGCGGTTCCACTCATCGGCGAGCTGCCGGGTCCGCGCGCGGTACGCATCGGAAACCTGCCAGCCGGACAGCGCGGTCGACAAAGCTTCCAACCCGCGCCGGGCGTCGGCGACCACCATCTCGGCGGAGTGTTTCGCGGCGTCGAACCGGGCGACGTTGAGATTCACGAACCGCACGTCCGGGTTGCCGAAGACGGTGTGCGAAGCGGTGGTGAAGTCGCTGTACCGGGTGCCGATGCCCAGCACCACATCGGCGTCCGCCGCCAACGCGTTCGCGGCGGAAGTGCCCGTGGAACCGAGACCGCCGACCGCGCACGGGTGGTCCCACGGCACCGCGCCCTTGCCCGCGTGCGTGTCGGCGACCGGAATCCCGGTAGCGGCGGCAAAAGCGCGTAATTCCGCCCAAGCCTCGGAGTACACGACGCCGCCGCCCGCGACGATCAGCGGGGCCTTAGCGGAACGCAGCAGTTCCGCAGCCCGGGCCACGGCTTCCGGAGCGGGCACCGCGCGGTCGACGTGCCAGACGCGGCGGCGGAAGAAGTCCTCCGGCCAGTCGTAGGCTTCGGCCTGGACGTCTTGCGGCAGCGCGAGCGTGACGGCCCCGGTCTCCACCGGATCGGTCAGCACCCGCATCGCGCCGAGCGCGGCCGGGATCAGCTGTTCGGGCCGGGTGATCCGGTCGAAATACTTCGACACCGGGCGGAACGCGTCGTTCACCGAAACGTCGCCACAGCGCGCGTCTTCCAGCTGCTGCAGTACTGGATCCGGGCCGCGGCCAGCGAAAACATCGCTGGGCAGCAGCAACACCGGAAGCCGGTTCGTGGTCGCCAGCGCGGCGCCGGTGATCATGTTCGTGGACCCCGGACCGGTGGACGCGGTGCAGGCGAACGTCTGGAGCCGGTTGCGCATTTTCGCGAACGCCGCCGCGGCGTGCACCTGGCCTTGTTCGTTGCGCGCGAGGTAATACGGAAAAGTCCCGGTGTGCGCGACCTGCAGCAGCGCCTGACCGAGCCCGGCGACGTTGCCGTGCCCGAAAATCCCGAAACAGCCCGGGATCAGCCGATGCTCGACGCCGTCGCGTTCGGAGTACTGGTTGGCGAGAAACCGCACCAGGGCCTGCGCGGTGGTCAGCCTCATCGTGCGCCTCCGAACGGCAGCCGGGGATCGACGTCTTGGGCTTCCCAAGTCTGGCGCACCCATGCATGCGCGGGGTCGTCGCAGATCAGCCACGCCCGTTCGGGCCCCGGACCGGCCATCACGTTCAGGTAGTACAGGTCGTAGCCGGGCGCGGCCATCGACGGACCGTGCCAGCCGTGCGGGATCAGCACGACGTCGCCGCTGCGGACTTCCTTGAGGATGTCGATCGGCCGTTCTTCAGTGCCGTAAACCCGCTGGTACCCCATCCCGCCGCTGGCGACTTCGAAGTAGTAGATCTCCTCGAGTTCGCTCTCGCCTTCGCGCGCCTCGTCGTGTTTGTGCGGCGGGTAAGACGACCAGTTCCCGCCTGGCGTAAGGACTTCGCAGACGAGCAACTGGTCGGCGTCGAAGGTATGCGGCAGGCAATAGTTGTTGACCTGACGGCTGCAGTTTCCCGCACCACGCACTTCAGTCGGCACGCCTGAAGCGGGTCCGTAGCGCGCGGGCAGCCGTTTCGAGGTCTTCGCCGAGGGCAGGGCGAACCTTCCCCGGCCGGTCAGAACAGCTTCGGCATCCCTTGGCAGGTAAGCGAAATCGGTGACCGCGTCGAACACGCCGGTCCGGCCGGCCAGCTCGAACTTCTCCCCGTCGACCGACACCGAGCAGTTGCCGGACAGCGGCAGCACGAGCGTTTCGGCGTCGCCGGTGGAGACGGTCTCGGCACCGTCGAGTTCGAGGACGCGCAGGCCGGAGTAACCCCATCCGGCCGATTCGGGAGTGATGACGAGACTGAACTGGTTCACAGCAACCCCACCGCCGTATCGACCGCCTTGGCGACGTCGCCGTCCTGCGGATAGAGCAGCGACCGTCCGACCACCAACCCCTGCACCGTCGGCAGCGCGAGCGCCGCCTGCCACGACGCGAACGCCGCGTCCGGATCCGTCACCTCGCCGCCGAGCAGCACCGCGGGCAGTGTCGAGGCGGCCAGCACCCGTTCCATTTCGGCGACCACCGGCAGCTTCAGCCAGGTGTAGGCCGACGACCGGCCGAGGCCGGACGCGATCGTGACGGACCGGATCACCGCGTCGGGGGAGAGGTCGTTGACGAGCCGCCCGTCCGTCCAGGCCGAGAGGAACGGCTCGACCATCGCGAGCAGCTTCCGGTCGGCGAGTTCGTTGACCGCCTTCGCGGTGTTCTGCAGGACGCTCGGCGTGGCCGGGTCGTCCAGGCAGATCCGGGTGAGCATCTTTCCGCCGTCGAACCGCATGCGCGCGAGGGTTTCCGCGTCGTAGCACGCGAACCGGTCATCGATCTCGAAGCTCGACCCGGCGAGCCCGGTGCGGTTCATCGACCCGAGCACCGTCTTGCCGTCCAGCACGCCGAGCAGCAGCAGATCGTCGATGACGTCCGGGGTCGCGAGGACGCCGGTGACGCCGGGGCGTTCCAGCGCGACGCACAGCCGGTCCAGGAGTTCGCCCCGGTCGGCCATCGCCAGCGAATCCGCGCCGACGGCGTTCGCGCCTCGGGCGGGATGGTCGGCGGCGATGATCATCGCCGCGCCCTTGTCGTTGAACAGCGATTGCGCCGGTATCCGCGCGGCGGCCGCTTCGGCGATGGCCTCCGGGTCGTGCACCCGGGCGGCGACGATCCGCTCGACGGTGTTCATTCCGTCCCTCCGAGCCTGCGCAAAACCTGCTCTTCCGTCGGCATCGCGTCCGAACAGGCGAGTGCCCCCGCGACGTGCGCGCCCGCGGCGTTCGCGAACCGCATGATCCGCTCGATCGTCCAGCCCGCCAGCAGCCCGTGCACCAGCGCGCCGCCGAACGCGTCCCCCGCGCCGAGCCCGTTGACCACCTCCACCGGCACCGGCGGCACTTCCACCTCGCCGGCGTCGTCAGCCACGAGCACCCCCTTCGGTCCCTGCTTCACCACGGCGAGCGAGATACCCTTGTCCCGCAACGCTTTCGCGGCCTCCCGAGGCTCGCGCAGGGCCACCGCGGTGTCGCATTCGTCGAGGTTGCCGACCGCGACCGTGGCGTGGGCCAGCGCCTTGCCGACCCATTCGCGCGCCTGCTCGCGGGATTCCCAGAACATCGGCCGGTAGTCGAGGTCGAGCACGGTGATTCCCTCGCGGCCGCGGGCCTCCAGCGCGGCGAGCGTGGCCGAGCGGCTCGGTTCCCGCGAGAGCCCGGTCACCGTCGCCCAGAAGACTTTCGCGGAGCGGATCGCGTCCAGGTCGAGTTCGCCGGGGGAGAGGTCGAGGTCGGGCGCCTTGGGGAAACGGTAGAAGTAGAGCGGGAACTCGTCCGGCGGGAAGACCTCGCAGAACGTCACCGGCGTCGGCAGGTGCGGCGAGGTCCCGACGAACCGGTCGTCCACGCCGTACCCGGC
Source organism: Streptomyces sp. AA4 (assembly GCF_000158875.1). Classification (NCBI taxonomy): domain Bacteria; kingdom Bacillati; phylum Actinomycetota; class Actinomycetes; order Kitasatosporales; family Streptomycetaceae; genus Streptomyces; species Streptomyces sp. AA4. The sequence continues at coordinate 3,101,658 of NZ_GG657746.1, forward strand.
GAGCGCGCGGCGCAGGAACCGGCCGAACGGGTCGGCGCCGGTTTTGGTGATCACCGCGCTGGCGCGGCCGTACCGGGCGGCGGCGACCGCGACGTTGGTGGCGCTGCCGCCGAGATATTTGCCGAACGAGGTGACGTCTTCCAGGCCGACGCCGGTCTGCAGCGGATAGAGGTCCACCCCGATCCGGCCCATCGTGACGAGGTCGAACCCCGTGCTCATCGCGTCCTCCTCGCAGGCTGTGCTCCGACCGTGCCCCGTGCCGGAGGACTTTGTCAAGACATACGGACATACGCGCGCTAGACTGCGCCGATGAGCACCAGTCCGGCCTGGGACCCGGTCCGCGGGATCGCGGTGGACCCGGCGAGCCCGGAGCCGCTGTACTTCCAGGTCGCGCGGCAGCTGCGGGCCGCGATCGACGAGGGCCGGCTGCCCGCGGGCTCCCGGCTGGCGAACGAACTGGACCTCGCGGCGGGGCTGCGGCTGTCCCGGCCGACCGTGCGGCAGGCGATCCAGTCGCTGGTCAACGAGGGTTTGCTGGTGCGCAAACGCGGCGTCGGCACCCAGGTGGTGCGCACTAAAGTCGCCCGGCCGCTGCGGCTGAGCAGCCTGTTCGACGACCTCGCCGGGCTGGGCGAGACGCCGTCGTCGGAGGTGCTGGTCAACCGCGTCGAACCGGCCGACGCCGAGACCGTCGCGCTGCTGGAGGCCCCCGAGCTGCGGCAAGTCCGGCGGCTGAAGCGGATTCGCTGCACGGGCGGCGAACCGTTGGCGATCATGAACAACTGCCTTCCGGACGGCATTCTCGACGTCGAGGACGACGAATTGCGCTCCCAAGGGCTCTACCAGCTGCTACGGCAGGCGGGGATCCGGCTGCATTCGGCGCAGCAGAGCATCGGCGCGCGGCTGGCGACCGAGGAAGACGCGGTGCTGCTGGATGAATCGCCCGGCGCGGCGTTGTTGACCATGCAGCGCACCACCTACGACGAAACGGGCCGGGTAGTCGAATACGGCTGGCACGTTTACCGGGCGTCGCGGTATTCGTTCAATCTGCCGCTGACGCACGGTCCCCAGTAGAAATCTGCGCCGATTCGGCGGTGCCGGACAATTTCTGCGAGGCTGCCCCGACTGTCTGCTTAGGACTCGTGCCCGCGGGAGAAGTCCGGCTTGCGGCGTTCGCGGTGCGAGGCGAGGCCTTCGCGGACCTCGGGACCGGCGAAGCCGTAGAACTCCAGGGCCAGCGAAGAGTCGAAGATCGCGCCCGCGAGCTGCCGGTACCAGAGGTTGAGGCTCTGCTTCGTCCAGCGGATCGCGTTCGGCGCGCCGTTGGCCAGCTCGTGCGCGATCTCCCGCGCGGTGGGCAGCAGCCCGTCCTCCTCCTCGACGCACAACGACACGAGCCCGATCCGCTCCGCCTCGGCTCCGGTCATCGGACGGCACGTCATCAGGTAGTACTTGGCCTTGGCCATCCCGCACAGCAGCGGCCAGCAGATCGCCGCGTGGTCGCCCGCCGCGACGCCCAGGCGCGTGTGACCGTCGATGATCTTGGCGTTGGCAGCGGCCACCGAGATGTCCGACAGCAGCCCGGCGACCAGGCCGGCGCCGACGGCCGGACCGTGGATCGCCGAGACAGTCGGCTTCGAGCAGTCGATGACGTTGTAGACCAGGTCCCGGGCCTCGCGCATGGTGCGCGAGCGGGCCTCGAAGTCGTTCGCCAGCTTCTCGACCAGGTCGAACGAGCCGCCCGCGGAGAACCCCTTGCCCTCGCCGCGCAGCAGGACGGCCTTCACCTCCGGGTCGCGGTCGAACTCGCGCCAGACGTCGGCGAGTTCGCCGTGCGCGGCGTCGCTGACCGCGTTGAGGTTCGGCGCGTCCAGGACGAGTTCGATGACCCCGTCCTCGTCCGGCCCGTCGATCCGCAGGTTCTCGAACTGCGCGTAGCGGCTCATTCAGCTTCCCTCCGTCGTCCGGAACACCTGCGCCACCTTGCCATCGGAGCGGAGGCCGCCGCCAGATCAGCCGTCTTCTTCGGCCAGCTCGACGGCAAGGCTGGTGCTCGGGCCGGACGGACCGAGCAGGTCGAGCGCGACGGAACGGGTGCCCGGCCGGACCCGGAGTTGCGCGGGCTGTCCGCAGAACAGCGGCGCCTGGTTGCGGTGGCTGATCCGGCGCGCCCGGGAGGCGGGGGAGTCCAGCCGCAGCACCTCGGCCAGCGCCAGCGACATCAGCGGTCCGTGCACGACCAGGCCGGGATAGCCTTCGACCCGCGTCGCGTACGGCCAGTCGTAGTGGATGCGGTGCGCGTTGGCGGTGGCCGCGGAGAACCGCATCAGCAGCGTCGGGTCGGTGACGAACTCCCAGGTCTGCCCGTCGGTCCGGCGGAACGGCGAGCCCCCTGGCTGCAGCGCGGCGGCGGTTTCCGGAACCGCGGGCGCGGAGGACTGCCCGGCCTCGCGGTAGAGCATGTCCTGGCGTTCCTCGACATACGGCGTTCCGTCCATTCCGGACAGTTCCGTGCGGACCTGCATGAGCACCAATTTCCCGGAGCGGCCGGATTTCTCGGTGACGGAGTCCACAGTGGAGCGTCGGTGCACGGTCTCGCCGACCTTCGGCGCCCGGTGTACCACGACCTCGCCTCCGGCGAACATCCGCCGCGGCAGTTCCACCGGCGGCAGGAAATCGCCGCGCACCGGATGCCCGTCGCGGTCGAGCCGCGAAGACGCCGGCCAGCGCGGGAGCGCGACCCAATGCCACAGCGGCGGCAGTTCGTCACCTTCGCGCGGCGTCGGGAGCCCGTTGTCGAACAGCGCGGCAAACGCGGCGACGAGACCGGGCTCGAGCACTTCTTCGCTGGTGAGGGCGTACGGTTGCCAGGCTTCCGGTTCGGACATGGGTTCCTCAGATCCTGTCGCGGGCGAGGCCGTCGGGGGGATACTTTATCAGGAATGCGGCGGGTCAACGGGCTTGCACAGCAGGGATGAGCAGGGGGTGAGCAGAGCCGCTTATGTAATACTTTATCGGAATGACGGTTGCCGGAGGGGGAGGCGATGCCCGAGACGACGGGTGCGGGACCGCGCCGCGGCGGCCCGGCGAACCTGAAATCGCTGGCCGCGCACGAAATCCGGCGGCGGGTCTTCTCCGGGCAGCTGCGGGCCGGCGAGAAGATCGACCAGGAGGCGCTGGCCGACGAACTCGGCATCAGCAAGCTGCCGATCCGGGAAGCGCTGATCACGCTCGACCACGAGGGCGTCGTGGAGCACATCGCCCGCCGGGGCGCGTTCGTGGCGCAGATGACGCGCGACGACATCCGCGACCACTACCGCGTGTTCGGCCTCGTGTCCGGTCTGGCGGCGGAGCGCGCGGCGAAGAACCTGTCGCCGGAAAGCCTGCAGGCCTTGCACGATCTCGCCGACCGGATGGAGTCCGGAGTGGACCGTGCCGAACAGGAACGGCTGAACTTCGATTTCCACCGCAGGATCAACTACGCCGCTGATTCCCGCCGTCTGGTCTCGATCCTGGGCATCCTGGCGAAAACGGTGACGCACGGGTTTTACGAGGCGCACGAGGACTGGCCCGGCAAGGCGCACGAGGACCACCGGAAGATTCTCAACGCACTCAGCTCCCGGTCGGCTGCGCGGGCTCGGTCCATTGTGGAGAAGCACTTCTCGGACGGTGGCGATCGTGCGGTGGCGTTGCTGGAGAAGCAAGGCTTCTGGGACCGCTGAGCCGCTGCGTCAGCGTCGTTTCAGCAACTGTGCCAAGTGGACGCCGCGTACGCCGGCCAGTTGATCGGCTTGGGTGCGGCAGGAGAAACCGTCGGCGAGGAACACAGCGCCGGGGTTGTCTCGGAGCGCGGGGAGCAGCGCGTTTTCCGCTACCGCAACGGAAACGTCGTAGTGGCCGCGTTCCATGCCGAAGTTGCCGGCGAGTCCGCAGCATCCGGCGAGAGTGTGCAGTTCCGCGCCAGTCGCCGCGAGCAGGGCTCGGTCGGCTTCGTAGCCCAGCACCGAATGGTGGTGGCAATGCGGCTGCGCGACCACTGTGACACCGGACAGGTCAGGCGCTTGCCAGCCTTCTGTCTTGGCGAGGAGTTCGGCGAGTGTCGTGACCGCGCCGGAAACCGCTTTGGCGTCCGGATTGTCGGGGAACAGGTCCAGCAGGTCCGACCGGAGCACGGCAGTGCACGACGGTTCGACGCCGACGATCGGAAGCCCAGCCTGCGCGTACGGGCGCAGTGTCTGCACGAGGTCGCGGAGCTTCCGGCGGGCGGTGTCGAGCTGGCCGGTGGTGATCCAGGTGAGCCCGCAGCACGGCCGGCGCGGCGGGACGAGCACGCGGTATCCGGCGTCGGCGAGCACCGCGGCGACCGCTTCGGCGACGTCGGTGTCCATGCCGTCCGAAAAGGAATCCGCCCACAGCACGACTTCCGGCCCCTGTTCGCGAATCCTGCGCCGGGACCGGGTGAACGAGCGGCGGGCGAATCTCGGCGCCCGGCGGCGAGTGTCTACTCCGGACAGTGCTAACAGGGCCTTCTCGACCGGGCGGATCGACATCAGCGCGTTGACGACGAGCGGGCCGAGCACCGGGATTCGATGCAGCAGACGGATCCAGTCCGGCAACCGGCCCAGCGTGTAATGCGAGACGGGACGGATCCGATGCCGGTATTTCCGGTGCAGGGCTTCGGATTTGTACTGCGCCAGGTCCACACCGGCCGGGCAGTCGCTGCCGCAGGCCTTGCAGGACAAGCACAGATCGAGCGATTCGTGCACCGCGGCGTCCGACCACCCGGACACCAGCGTCCCGTTCGCGACCTCCTGCAGCACCCGGGCGCGGCCGCGCGTGCTGTCCTTTTCGTCGCGAGTGGCCAGATAAGACGGACACATGAAACCGCCGGCCGCACGGTTGTCGGCGCGGCATTTCCCGACTCCGACACACCGGTGCACGGCGCGGGTGAAGTCGCCTCCGTCGTGCGCGAAGGAGAAACCGCCCGCGACGACTGGGAGCGGATGTGCTTGCGGGCGGCGGAGATCGGCGTCGAGCGGACGCGGCCGGACGACGACGCCCGGATTGAGGAGGTCGTCGGGATCGAAGAGATTCTTGACCGCGCCGAACAGCTCGATCGTTTCGGCCGAGTACATCTGCGGCAGCAATTCGCTGCGCGCCCGGCCGTCGCCGTGCTCGCCGGAGAACGAGCCGCCGTAGCCGACGACCAGCTTCGCGGCGGCGGTCAGGAACGCGCGGAACACCGTGGCGTCGCGTTCGAGCGGCAGGCCGAGCCGGACGTGCACGCAGCCGTCGCCGAAGTGGCCGTAGGGGAGTCCTTCGAGGCCGAATTCGTCGAGGAGAGCGTCGAAATCCCGCAGGTACGCGCCGAGCCGTTCGGGCGGGACCGCGGCGTCTTCCCAGCCGGGCCACGCCTGCTCGCCGGTCGGCGTCCGGCCCGCGAGCCCGGCGCCGTCCTCGCGGATCCGCCACATCGCGGCAGCTTCGGAGCCTTGCGCCAGCACGACGTGGTCGAGTGCTTGAGAGTCCTTGACGAGCCGCTCGGCGTTGTGCCGGGCCTCAGCTTCGGTCTCGCCGCCGACCTCGATCATCAGCCAGCCGGCACCGTCGGGCAGCGCGGGCACGGTGCCGCGGTGGTTGCGCACCAGGTCGACCAGCCGGGCGTCGAGCCCTTCGACCGCCAGCGGCCGGTGCGGCAGCAGCCCGGGCACGACGTCGCCGGCCGTCGCCATGTCCGGGTAGCCGAGCACGACCAGCAGCCGAGCGGGGGAGACGTCGACCAGGTCGACCGTCGCTTCCAGCGTGACCGCCAGGGTCCCCTCGGTGCCGACCAGTGCGCGAGCCAGCGACCGGCCGTTCTCCGGCAGCAGATGTTCGAGTGAATATCCGGACACCTGACGGCTGAACCGGCCGAATTCGGTGCGCAGCAAGCTGAGCCGGGTGTCGATCAGTGCGGCGAGGCCAGGCACCGCGTCGGACGAACCCGCGGTGAACTGCCGTCCGGTCCCGTCGACCACGCTGAGTTCGCGAACGTTGTCCGCGGTCCGGCCGTAGGCGATCGCGTGCGGCCCGCAGGCGTTGTTGCCGATCATGCCGCCGAGCGTCGCGCGGGCGTGCGTGGACGGGTCGGGGCCGAAACGCAGCCCGCGCGGTGCGGCGGCGCGCTGCAGGTCGGCGAGGACGACGCCGGGCTGCACGACCGCGGTCCGCGCCTGGGGATCCAAGTCGACAATGCGGTTGAGGTGCCGCGAAAAGTCGAGCACGATCCCCGGCCCGATAGCGTTGCCCGCGACCGACGTACCCCCGCCTCGGCTGGTCAGCGGAACGCCGTGCCGGCGGGCGATCTCTAGGGTCGCGAGAACGTCGCCGGTCTCCCGCGGCAGCACGACGACCTGTGGGACGACCCGGTAGTTGGACGCGTCGGCGGAGTACTCGGCGCGACGGCGGACGTCGGCGTGCACCTCGCCGCGCACGTTCGCGCGGAGGTCGGCGAGCAGCTCGTTTTCGGTGGACATCCCAGGCCTGAACTTAGGTGTTTGAAACAGTGCCGTCAATCCGTACGCTGGCCCGATGACCTCGGGACGGAGGGGGCCGCCGCCGGAACTGGCCCGGGTGCGGCGGGTGAGCGTCGTGGACTCGCTGGTCGAAGAGATGACCCGCAAGATCCTCGGCGGCGAATGGCCTCCCGGGACCGCGCTGCCGTCGCTGCGCCAGTTCGCGGCCTCGGCCGGGGTGTCGATGCTGACCGTCCGGGAAGCGGTCCGGACCCTGCAGGCGCGGGGCTGGGTCGAGACGCGCCAGGGCGTCGGGACGTTCGTGCTGGAGCCCGCCGCCAGCCGTTTCGTGCCGTGGCAGCTGGGCGCTTCGGATGTCGCCGAGTATCAGGAACTGATCGAGGCGAGGGAAGCTCTCGAATCGACCGTCATCGCACTGGCCGCCCGCCGTCGAACCGCTGGTGAACTGGCGGTTTTGACGGACCTGGTCGACCGGATGGCAGCGGCTTTGACCGACCGAGACCGTTTCCTGGAAGCGGACGCCGAGTTTCACGTCGCGCTCGCCGAGGCCGCGCACAACCGGATCCTGCTGCGCAGCATGCTCGCGATCCGCCTCCCGCTGCGCCGCCTGATGGCCGACCGGCTCCGCGAGGAACTGACCGAACACGGCGATCTCACCCGGTCGTGGGAGGACCACCGAGCGATCGCGGAGGGCGTCCGGTCGGGCTCACCGGGACCGGCCCGCGCCGCACTGGCGCGGATCGCCGCCCGGGCCCGGTCCTATGTGGACTCGCCGCCGCCCGGGTTTGCCGCACGGCCGTCCGGGTAACCGACCTCGCGAAGACGACGCCGGGAGGTGATCGACGTGGCCACGCACGAGACCGTGGACGAGGACCTGTGGACGGAATTCCACCGGGTGGTGAACATGACCTCGCGGGAGCTGGCGGACTGGCTGCGCACCCGGGAGGCCGGCCCGGAAACCGAACCGCTGCCGGACCAGGCGGGCCCCGCGACGGGCCGGAAGGTGCTGTCGATCCTGGGCAAACGCAAGTCGGACGTGAACGGGAACGACGTCGAGGTCATGCGCGACGTGGTGGACCGCGTGCACGCCTCGTGCCGCGACGACTTGGAACCGGTCGCGGGGGACGCGGGGTGGCGGCAGGGGTTGATGTCCCTGGGGCACGACCCGATGAAGCCGGTGCGCGACTGATTCGGCGGTGCCAGCCTGCGGGGAGCACTACGAGGAGGCCTCGGTCGCTGCCGAATCGCCGCGCTGCGGAGTTGCGTGCGGGACGCGCCGACGCCGCGTTGGTCTCGTGTGCAGACACGGGTTCACCGCGATCTCGTCCGCAGAGTTGGGTTTTCGCAGGCATGGTTTGGGTGCCTGGAGTTCCCTGCTGATCTGGTGCGATCGGCCGCCCGGGCGTATTCGATGGTGAGCGGCGTGTGCGAAAGCGCTTGCGGCGAGGGGAATCCGGCGATGCTCGGCGCGAATGCGACCGTGCATGGGAGTTCGGCGCTTCCAGCCCGGCGCGAGTGCTCGGCCAGGTTGAAGCTTGGCGGCGGTTGTGGGGTGGGCTCGCTCCGGGGTCGCCACTGGGGATGTTGAGGGAGTGGCCTGGCGCGACTGCTCGGCCGGGCTGAGGCTTGGCGGCGGTTGTCGGGTGGCTCGCCCTGCGGTCGCCGCTGGGCGCGGGTGCGTTGAGGGTAGTGGCGTGGCGCGAGTGCTGGGCCAGGCTGAGGCTTGGCGGCGGCTGTCGGGCGGGATCGCCCCGGGGCCGCTTGGCGCGGGTGCGTCGAGGGTATCGGCCTGGCACGACTGCTCGGCTAGGCTGAAATCGCGGCGACCGGCGTACCTGGGCGGCATCACCCTGGCGCGAACGCATACGTCGTAGGTGCCGGGGGCAGGCCGGGCACGGGCGCGTCAGTACACCCGCCCTGGCTGCGACCGCGCGCAGCATTCTTGCCAAGCCCGGTGCCAACCCGGCCGGAAAGACGTAAGCCCCGGGCCTCGGTGCGCCCCCGGGACGCACCGAGGCCCAGGGTTCTTCCCCTCGGCCGGTGGTCGGTGGGTCAGCCGCCTGCCATGGCTCCGATGATCAGGAACGGTTCGGCTCCCGAGAGGACCGGGGCGGGCAAGGCGGTGTCCGGGGCGGTGTTCGACAGGTCTTCCTCGCAGGCGAAGAACCGGACGAACGCGCGGCGTTGGCCCGTCGTCGTGTCGCGGACTGTGCCGCGCAGTTGCGGGTACGCGCGTTCCAGTGCGTCGAGCAGGGTGTCCCGCGTCGGCGGGTCCTCGATGGGCAGCTGGATCTCTCCCTCGACCTTCGCCAGACGGCGCAGGTGCGTGGGCAGTTTGACGCGCACGGTGGTGGTCATCGCAGGGTTTGCACCTCGACCGAGCACACCGCGGGCAGGTCGCGCACGATCGGGGTCCAGTTGTCGCCCGCGTTGTTCGACGCGTAGACCTGTCCGCCGGTGGTGCCGAAGTAGATGCCTGCCTCGTCGCAGGAGTCGACGGCCATCGCGTCGCGCAGGATGTTCACGTAGCAGTTTTCTTGCGGCAGTCCCGCGGTGAGCGGTTCCCATTCGTCGCCGCCGGTGCGGCTGCGGTACACGCGCAGCTTGCCCTCCGGCGGGTAGTGCTCGGAATCGCTGTGGATCGGGATCACGTACACCGTTTCCGGTTCGTGCGGGTGGACCGCGATCGGGAAGCCGAAGTCGCTCGGCAGGTTGCCGCTGATTTCCCGCCAGTTCTCGCCCGCGTCGTCCGAGCGCATCACGTCCCAGTGTTTCTGCATGAACAGCACGTCCGGCCGCGACGGGTGCAGCGCGAGGCGGTGCACGCAGTGCCCGACCTCGGCGTCCGGGTCCGGGATGCCGTCGGAGTGCAGGCCGCGGTTGATCGGCTGCCAGGTTTCGCCGCTGTCGTCGCTGCGGAACGCGCCGGCGGCGGAGATCGCGGTGAACATCCGCTGCGAATTCTTCGGGTCGAGGATGATCGTGTGCAGGCACAGCCCGCCCGCGCCGGGTTGCCAGCCCGGCCCGGACGTGTGCTTGCGCAGCCCGGTCAGCTCCCGCCAGCTCTTCCCGCCGTCGGTGCTGCGGTACAGCGCCGCGTCCTGCGCGCCCGCGTACACCGTGTCCGGGTCGGTCAGCGACGGTTCCAGATGCCAGATCCGCGTGAACTCCCACGGTTTCGGCGTGCCGTCGTACCAGAGGTGCTCGCCCGCCCCGCCCTCGTAGGCGAAGTCGTGGTCGACCTGGTTCCACGTCTTCCCGCCGTCGTCGGAACGCTGGATCAGCTGGCCGAACCACGACGTGGACTGCGACGCGTACAGCCGGTCCGGGTCCGCGGGCGAGCCGGCGACGTGGTAGACCTCCCAGCCGCCGAAGTGCGGACCGTCAACCTCCCAGCGCGTGCGGCCCTCGTCCGAGGTGAGGATGAACGCGCCCTTGGTGGGTTTTTCTAAAGACATACTCAACGTCTTCGAGGTCTGATCCTGAGCCGGTCCTCGCGGAGAAGGTGATGCTACTCGGCTCTCGGCTGGGTCAGCCCTGTGTGTTTCCCCGAGTTGTACCCCCTTTTCAGGGGAGGTGAGGCGCGTTGACAGCTTTGCTCCCGTAGCGTGATCGAGCGATTACGACGGGAGACTGATGGGGTTGACGGCGGTGCTGGAGGCGGTGAGAACGGCGGCAGGGAGGATCGGGGCCGCGCGTGTCCGGTCTGTCGGCGGTGGCCGGTGGGGAGAGCGGTTGGCCGCGTTGTGCGGGTTCGCCGCGATTGCCGCTGTGACCGTTGTTTCCGCCGGGGCCGGTCTGGCCGAGCGCAGGCCCGTCGACGAGGTCGATCGCGCGCTTGCCGAGCCGTCGCAGCTCGGCGATCTGCTGCGCGCGTGGTGCACGCACATTGAGGAGACCAGGACATGATCAAGCGCATCGCGTTCGTCCCGATCGCCGTTGCGATCGGTATCGGCGTTGCGGCCTGCGGCAGCGGCAGCAGTACACCGTCGGCCGGTTCGTCGGCGGAGCAGCCCGCTTCCTCTGCCACGGCCGTCCCGGCGGGGACCGGTGACCCTGTCGCCGAGTTCGTGCAGCGCGCCAACGCCGCGGGCATGAACCTCGATACCGAGGCCGAGCGCGCGAAGCTTCAGGCGTACAAGGGGATATGCCAGGCCAACACCCTGCGCCAGATCATCGATATCGGCATCGGCGTCCGGGAGACGTCCGGTGTGAAGGTCGACAAGGAGGCCGTGTACGCGGCGAGCGACGACTTCTGCGCGAAGATCAAGTAGACCCCGGGGCACGCGACAAGCCCCCCGCCGACGGATCGGCGGGGGGCTTGTCGTGTTCCTGTGGTTACGGGCGGGGCGGAGGTGGGGCGTCGAGTTTCGAGAGCGGTACGACCTTGCGGCGGGCGAGGATCGTGGACGCGATCGAGCCGAGCACGCCCGCCGCGGACACGATGATGTTGATGGTGGTGTCGGGGATGACGGCCCAGCCGGTGGCGACGATCGCGACGAGCAGTCCCCGGACGGCTTCGGCGATCGCGACCGGTTCGGAGGCGGCGGGTGCGCCGATCGGGTCGGCGTGCTGGCCGGTCACGCGCACCACGCAGTGAATTTGTGGTCGGCCTTGTACCGCAGGCTGACGCACCGGACCCCGTCGGGCACCGCGATGGCTCCCGGCCTGTCAGAGTCGATGAACTGCGCGGCCGGGATCGGCTTGTACTGGGGATCGGCGCCGGAGTCGCAGATCCCGGACAGGCCGAGGATCTGCACCCGGCGGCCGTAGTGCGTGCTGATGAACAGGTTCCGTTTGCCGTTGCACGGGACGGAAACGAAGTCGTCGTCCGTCGGTTCGGCAACAACTGCCATGTCGTCCTCCGTTGTGGATGCCGCCGGGGCGGTGTGGTTGTGCTGGCCCCAGTCCTCGGCCAGCACGTCGTTGAGGTCGCAGTCGACGCCGCCCACCCGGACGGTCCCGATCCGCTGGTAGAGCGCGGCTTTCGCCGACCGCTTGCCGCGGGACCAGGCTGCGGTCTGCCAGCCGTAGCGGGCGTGCTCGCCGACGGCCTGCTCGATCACGTCGAACTCGCCGTAGACGCCGGTCCGGTCGTAGCCGAGGACGGACGCGGCGCCGTCGAGGTAGGCCATGACCGCGGCGAACTGGCCGGGGGTGACCTGGTCGGAGTCGATCGCGAAGTAGATCGGCCGGTCGGCGGGGAACCCGCAGGCGTCGGCGTCGGCTCGGGCGGCGCGCGCGGCGGCCGCCCCGGCCGGGCAGCCGCCCGCGGCGTCGCCTGCGTGATTCTCGTAGACGAGCGCGACCCCGACGCCGTTGCGGGCCATGTCCGCGTACTCGGCGGGGGTGAGGTTCTTCGTCCGGCCGGGGGTGCCGATGTAGCGGACGACGCCGGCGTGGCCGGCGTCGGCCACGGCCGCACCGCTGGGGCGGCCGGAGGAGTAGTCGAGCACGGTGGCCATGGGTCAGCCTCCCAGGATCGAGTGCAGGCCTTGGACGACTCCGCCGCCGAGGACCGCGGCGGCGCCGGCGGCGGCCCACACTTTCCGTTCGAGCGCGCGGATTCTGGCCTCGTGGTCGCTCAGCGTCGGCCCGACGGTGTGTTTCAGCTCGTTGCGGACGCCTTTCACCTCGTCGTGGACGGCGCGTACTTCGTCGTACAGTTCTCGCGTGGTGATGACGACGTCGCCGGGCTGGGCCATCGGTCCTCCTTCCGTGCACAGTGGACAGTCATGGTCGTGGTCATGGTCACGTTCCCCGGTGTCGGTCGGCGGGGTGCTGGTGGCGTGACCGGCGGCGGCGTTTCGCGGCGGCGGCCTGGCCGCCTTGGGCGGCGGTGCGGCGGCGGTGGTGCCACGTGCATTTGGTGCGCAGCATCTCGATGCGGTGGTCGTCGCGATCGCCGATGTGGTCGGCCTCGAGCCGCGTGGTTTCGGCACACCGGGTGCCGTCGGAATAAGTATGGCGGCAGCGGTATTCGTCGCGTTCGAGACAGGCCGCGCGCCGCTCGGCCCAGTCCGGCGGCAGCGGCGCGGCCCGCCACGCGGTCACCGTGTCCCGCCGTGGTGAGCCTTGAACAGCGCTCTGCCCTGCGGGGTGGACCGCATGATGCTGGTCGCCAAACCGGGTGCTTCGCGTGCGGGCACCCCGGCTTTGATCAGCGCGTCCCGCAGCGCCGTCCACGGGTGCGGGGAGAACATCCACTTCTTGGCGCCTGCGCCGGTGGCCCAGTAGGCGAACAGTTTCGGCGAGACGGTCGCGAGTGCCGATGTCACGGGATCGCTCAGTTTCCGAGGTACACGACGTTGAGCGCGCAGGCCGCGGCGAAGGATTTGAGGTTCAGGTCCCCGCCGGAGTTCTGGTAGGTCCACACGCTCAGCTCGGTGCCCGCGGTCAGGTAGACCGGCTGCGCGTCGCTCGTTTTCGGCCACTCGCCCGGCCGCGGGATGCCGGTGTTCGAGGCCCACACCAGCCGGGCCGCGTTCGGGTCCGAGGCGAGCGACACCCACGCCGCGCGTTCGCTGTTGGCCGCCGCGGGCGCGGCCGTGCCGTCGAACCGCATGGACAGGCCCATGCTGTACCAGCCTGTCGCCGGGACGGTGAACGCGTCCTTGGCCGGGTTCCAGGCGAAGCCGGTGTTCCGCTCCGGGTCCGGCCACGCGACTTTGTAGTAGCCGGCGTTGGCGGTGTTGGCCTGGTCCGCGGCGAGCACGACCCGGGTGGCGTAGGCGTCGGGCTTGCCGTTTTCGAGGGCGGCGACCCGGGTGTGGAGGGCGTTGTTGCCCTTGGTCGCGTCCTGGGTGATCGTGATCCGGGCGTCGTTTCCTTCGGCGACGGTGCCGGCGTCGGTCCCGTAGAGCGGGCTGATCGCCCGGTCGGCGGAGAGGTCCCCGCCGCCTTGCAGCCCGTTCGCCCCGGTGACGGTCCGGGCGGTCGGGACCTTTCCGGATTCCGCCGCGGTCACGCGGACGCCGAGCGCGCTGTTTCCGGTCGCGGGGTCGGAGGTGCGGGCGTCGAGTTCGGCGAGGGAGTCGACCACCGGTTTCCCGAACGCGGGCACGGAACCGACGCCGTTGACGGTGATCTGGCTTCCCGGCACGGGCATGGCGGGCGGGTTGGTGAGCGTCACTGGCGCCTCCACGTAGTCTCGTTGCCGAGCACCTGGCTCACCGTCAGCTCCACTGGTCAGAATCCCACACCGCGGCGTCCCACACCCCGGCTCCCGGCGTGCCGAGCGCCCGCAGTTTCAGCGTGTCGGTGTACTCGCTCGCGGACCATCGCGTCGTTTTCGACAGCACCTGCGCGAACAATTCGGCGCCGGGTTCGTTGTCGCGCTGGGTGGCGAGCCGGACCACGTCGAACACCTGCCGCCGCGGGTTCGCGGGGACTTCGAGGTCGTCCACGATCGGCGCCGGGGCGGACAGTGCGCCGAGCAGCGCCTTGGCGATCGCGTTGGCGGCCAGCGCGTTCTGGATCCAGTCGGTGGTGTCCAGCGACAGGACCCGAGCGCCGATCTCGGCGATCGACGCCGCATCGGACTGGACGCCCTGAATGGGCTGCGCTTCGGAGAGCACGCGGCCCGACACCAGGAAATATCCTTGGTTCCCGCCCGGGTAGGAACCCGTGTAGTTGTCGTTGGAGTTCTGCAGGTTGGCCCAGAGGATTTTGAAGAACCGCGGATCGTCGGTGACCTGAGAGTCCACCTGGAACTGGGTGTTGTCCGCGGTGAAATCGTAGGTGTTCACCGCGGAGCAGTGCCCGGTCATGATGTCGATGTCCTGCTCGTTCGCGGGCGGCGTGTCCGCGGCGATCCGCGAGTTCACCATGACGGCTTCGGCCGGGAGCGACAGCGTCGCGTTCAGGGCCGTGTTCGCGGGCGTGTACTTGTCCCGCGCGCTCTGCTGCCGGTACACCCAGTTGAAACCGGAACCGCGGAACGCGCCGTTGACGATGACCTTGTTCCGGCGGTTGTCGGAACTCGGGTTGACCGTGATGTCCGCGAACGAGTCCAGGGTGAGGTCTTCGGTCTGGGCACCGGGGCGGATCGCGGGCAGCTGCCCCAGGGTCGCGTCCCCGATGTTGAGGGCCCCGTGCTCGTCCTTCCACATCAGGCCGCGGATGCCCTCGACGTAGTTCTTGAGGACTTCCCAGCCTTCCCGGCCGGAGACCTCCGGCAGATAGTGCAGCCACCCGTCCGCGTGGTAGTCGTAATACTGGGTCAGGTACCGGCAGTACGGTTTTCCGTTGGCCTGCACCGGGAACGCGGGCTTCGCCTGATAACCGGCCGTGACCCCGGCCGCGGGCGCGAACCATTCGGCCGCGAACAGGTACGGGAATTCGGTCGCGTTGTCCGACGCCAGGTCGGTTTGCACCACGTTGCCGCGCTTCTTGCGCGGGGGTCCGCCGTTGGTCGCGTTGTTGATGTCCGCGGTCGGCACGTCCCGGTACCGGACGCCCTGGTCCGAGGGCGAGTTCCCCGAACCCGGCGTGAGCGCCTGGACGACGCCGTTGAACCGCACCTCCGGGATCACGCCCCCGGCCGCGAACCGGACCTTCACCCAGATCTCGTGCGGGCGGCCCAGATCGCTGATGTTGACCGGCATCGCGGTCGAGGTCGGGGTGGTCCAGGTCCAGGAACGCTGATAGCCCGATGCCCAGTTCTCGCGGACGTAGACCTGGATCGTGCCGTCCGTGTACCCCGCGATCGCGATCTGCGCGCACTGGTAAACCGGGTCCTCGTAGACCGTTGCCGAGACGTAGGGCTGCTCGCCCAGCCGGAAATCCTCCAGGTAGAACCGGTGGCGCCAGACCGGGTCCGCGCCCGCGGCGTTGGCGCGGTACCAGTTCGCCACGAACCCGATCTCCTGCGCCGGGTCCCCGGCGTTCTGCGGGAGGAACACCTGCCGGTTCGCGGTGTGCAGGTTCACCGACGCGGTGCGCACCATCTTGTCGACCGGGAGCCGTTCCTGCCCGTAGGCCGCGGTGTTCCCGCCGAACTCCTCCAGCGCCGGGACCCCGGTCGACCCGTACTGCCAGGGCTGGGTGCTGATGTTCGAGCGGAGCTGATACCAGTTGTCGACCCGGCCCAGGCCGTAGCTCGGGAGCGGGGACCCGATCATCGACTGGTACGACACCGCGTCCGGGCGCGGGACCCGCAGCATCGGCGCCCCGAGCTGGCGCAGCACCTCGTGCAGCACCCACTTGCCGGAGATCGGGTTCTCCGCGCCGCTCCAGTCCGGGCCGTTGCCGTAGGCCGAGGTCGGGGACGTCGAGGCCACGGCCCAGCGCGGGAGGGTGACCGATGCGCCGGTCTCGACCCAGTTGTCCACGCACACCAGCGACACGGTCCCGTCGACCCGGCGGTAGGAGTAGGACTGGACATGCCCGGTGAACCCGGGCAGCGCCGCGTCCCCCAGCGCGGTCCGGGTCACCCACTCCAGCGTGATCGGAGTGCCGACCAGGGTCGTGCTCGCGGTCGGCGACAGCGGGTCGTAGGGGTCGAACAGCCGCCGCACCGACGTGCCGCGGTCCTGGTTTCCGCCGAGGGTCAGGTCCATCCGCGCGGAGGCGAACCCGGCGACCGCGTTCACGCCGTCCGGGAGGTTCGAGTTGAACGACCGGTCCACCGACACCTCGGCGACCGCGGTGGACAGGTCCGCGTACCGGGAGCCGTAGCTGCCGTCCTTGGCCCAGTCGATCATCACCCGCGCGTAGGTCTCCCCCAGCCGCGACGCCAACGCGTCCGCGAGGGCGGCGTCTTTCGCCGTGTCGCCCGTGGACAGCATCAGACCTCCGCCAGCCGCAGCGTCAGGTTGTCGTACGGGTAGAGCGTCACGTCGTCGGGCACCTCGCAGACCACGACGCGCGCGCCGGTGCCCGCGACCCACGGCGTCGCCTCCGGGCCGAGTTCGGTCTGCATGTGCGCCACCTCGACCAGGCCGGACGCCGGGACGGAGACCGCCGGGTACAGGGCGGCCGTGCCCGCGGGCGGGGTCACGGTGACCGCCGCCCGCTGCCACGCGCCCGACGCCGGCACGTCGGTGCCGCCGAGCGTGCCCGTGACGAACGCCTCCCCGTCCGCGCCGGCCGAGTACAGCGTCACCGCCGCCCCGGACGGAGCCCGCAGATAGACGGAGAACGTCGTCGTGCCCAACGCCGGGCAGAGCGTGCCGGGCCACCCGGCCGAGGCCTCGCGCGCGGCCGTCGCGCCGTTGGTCAGGGTCGTGGTGAGCCGGGTCTGGCGCGGCACGCCCGCCGCGGGCGCGGTGAGGATCTGCCCGAGGCCGCTGCCGAGGGTGGAGAACACCGGCCGCACGCCCGGGCTCGCACCCGCCGTGGACGTGCGCAAGTCGAGCATGTTCACCGTGTACGCCTCGAAAAACCGCAGCCACGTGTTGTCCTTGTACCCCAGCCAGTAACCCTCGACGCGGTGGCGGACCTCGGGTTCGGCGTCGTCGAACCCGAGGTCCCAGACCCGTTTCACGCCGGTGACGTTGACCGTCTTGGCGCCGGTCGCGCCGGCGAACACCGACTGGACGCGCTCGGCGGGGCGGCTGTAGCTGTCGGCCACCGGCAGCGTCCCGGTGCCCGCGGAGATTTCCGCCAGCGTCCCGAAATAGTGGTCTTCGAGCACCGCTTTCCCCCTACCGGTTGAGGTTCTGGCCGTAGCCCACGGACGTGATCCGGGCCTGCCCGCTCGAGTCGATCGAGAACCGCATCCCCGCGATCGCCTCGCGGAACGCGGCCACCAGGTCCCCGTAGTCCGCGCCCCGGCCGCCCGATCCGATGGCGTCCATCGTGTTGCGGTTGTCGACCACACGGCCGGTCTGCCCGGGGACGAACAATTCCGGCCCGTTCTCGCCGACGATGTGCGGCATGCCCGCGGTCGCCGTCCCGCCCCGCTCCAGGTACGGGATTTGGGGGATGTTCACCCAAGGGATGTGGTTCGCCGCCGAGATCAGCCCGTTCAGCAGTTTGATCGCGAAGTTCAGGGCGCCTTTGAGCCCCGCGGTGATGCCGTCCCAGATGCCGCCGAAGAACTTCCCGACGCCCGACCACACGCTTTTGATGAACTCCCACGCGTCGCGGAACCAGCCTTTCACCGTGTCCAGCACCCCGCCGGCTTTGGCGAAACTCGAGAACAGGTCCGTGACCCACTTGATCACCGACGAGATCGCGCTGACGACGCTGCCGATGAGGACCCCGGCGAACTGGATCAGCGGTGCGACGACGGCGGTGAACAGCTGGATCAGCGGCGGCAGCAGCGCCCCGACGAGCTGCACGATCGGCGGCAGGATCGGGACGATCGCCTGCACCAGGGAGATGAACGCCTGCAGGAGCGGCTGGATCGCGCCCATCACGGCCTGGAACAGCTGCAGCAGCGGCGGCAGCAGCGACGCGATCAGCTGAGTGATCGGCGGCAGGATCGGCAGGATCGCGGCGATCAGCTGAGACCAGAACCCCGCCAAGGTCGAAATGTACTGGCTCAGCACCGGAACCATGCTCATCAGCGGCGGGATCAGCGCCTGCACCACCGGAACGAGGGCCTGCACCAGCTGCGTCACGATCGGCACCAGCAGCCGGATCGCCTGCGCGAACAACCCGCCGATCACGGGGATCAGCGGCTGCACCGCGGCGAGGATCGCGGTGATCGCCGAGGAGATGACCGGCAGGATCGGCGTGAGCGCCCGGACCGCGGCGAGCAGCGCCTGCCCCAGGGCCTGCGCGACCTGCCCCAGCACCGGGACCAGCGGGGTGAGCGCCCCGAGCAGCGGCATGAGCGCCGCGGTCGCGATCTGCACCAGCACCGGCAGCAGCGGCGCCGCCGCCTGCACGAGCGCGGACAGCGCGGACACGATCGGCGGGAACAACGGCGCCAGCGAGTTGATCGCCGACGCCAGCGTCGTGCTCAGGATGCCCGCGATCGGGCCGATCGCGGGAGCCAGCGCCTGCACCGCGGACACCAGCACCGGCCCCATCGCCTGCGCGAGCGACGCGAACGCCCCCGCCACCTGCGGGAGCACCGGCAGGATCGCGTTCAGCACCGGCACGACCGTCTGCGCCAGCACCTGCCCGACCGTCGCGAACGCCGCACCGAGCGCGCCCAGCGCCGCCTGCCCGGCCGTCGAGGACAGCGCCGCGTTGATGTTCGCCAGCAGCGGCAGAACGACCGCTCCGAGACCGGCGCCGCCCTGGCTCATGCCCGTGAACACGGCCTGCGCGATCCCGCCGACCTGGACGAGGATCGCGCCGACCTGACGGAACGCGTCCGCCATGCCGGTGATGACGTTCTTGATGGTGGCCGCGCCTTGGGCGCTCGCGGTCCATGCGCTGAATTTCTGCGCCGTCGCGCCGATGCCGGTGGTGAGCTGGGACAGCATCGGCGCGGCGATCGCGCCGATGTTGATGAACCCCTGCAGCACGGGTTTCACCGCGTTGCCGACGTTTTGGATCACCTTCGACATCTCGACGAAGATCCCGTTGACCTTCGCCGCGTTCGGCCCGAACGCCAGCACCTGCGTGGCTTTGGTCGCGACGCCGCCCATCGCGGTCGCGATCGCCTGCAGCCCGACGTGCAGCTGCGGCAACGCTTTCTTCAGGTTGTCGACCGCGGGGGCGAGCGAGCTTTGGAACGACGCGCCGACCTGCGACTTGAGAGTGTCGATCGTCGGTTTGAGGCCCTCGAACGCTTTCTTCGCCCCGTCCGCGCCAAGCTTGATCGCGGCCATCGCCCCGATTCCGCCGATCAACGCGGCCGGGATCAACGCGGCCGCGCCCGCCGCACCCGCGAGTGCCGGCTGAATCAGCGCCGACGACGCTGCCGACGCGAGCGCGGCTGCGCCGATCTTCGCCATCACCGGGCCGAGAGCCTGGGCCGCGCCGAGCGTCTTCTCCAGCCCGAATTTCGGGCTGACCGTCGCGAGTTTCCCCGCGGCGATGCTGAACGCTTTCATCTGGGCGAGCGCGCCCGTGGTGTCGACGTCGACCTTCGCCTGGATCGTTTTGCCGGACTCGCGGCGGAGGAACGCTTCGATCTCCGCGATGCCGCGTTTGGTGTCGGCGCGGACGTTGACGACAACCTCGGCCTTGATGTTCTTCAGCTCGGCGTCGAGTTCACGCCGCAACTCCGACAGGTCCGGCGTGAACTTCACCGATGCGACGTCAACGACGGCCATGGGTGCGCCCCGTTCGTTACGGTGCGGGCACCTGGCCCTGTCTCATCTGCTGTGTCACCGCCAGCCCGATTGCCAGCGCCGACGTCGTGGAGCGTTTCGGTTTGTCCACCGGGTGCGGAGCCGGTTTCGGTGTCGGCAACCGGCGCGGGGACTGGACTTGCGCGGTGGTGAACGTGTTGTCCTGCAAGTCCTGCCGGATCGCCTGCAGCATCTCGCTGTCCACGTTCCAGCCCAGCACCTGGCGGGCCTTCCGGATGTCGCCTTTCACCCGCCGCACGGTGAAGTACGCGGAATCAGGAGGCAGCCACCCGATCAAGTCCAGCAGTTCCTGTTCCGGCAGCGTCGTCACCGCTTCCAGGAGCCGCAGCTGGTAAAACCGGCGGAAGTCCGCCGTCAGCGGTCCCTCCAGTTCCAGGCAGCGCAGCACTTCCGTCGCTTTTGGCGGCCTCCTCGGAGGACGATCCGAGGTCCTTGACGATCGCCATCAGCACGCCGATCGACTCGTTGTCGAGTCCGGCGCGTGCGACCTCGGGGTTGTCGGTGACGTCAGCGATGGTGTCGATCAGGGAGGAACGCACGTCCTCGAACGCTGACTCGTCGGCGGTGTCCTGGTCGATCTTGCCGAAGGCCCGGAACCGGGACCGGAAAAGCTCCAGCTCGACTTTGTCGAGCATCACCATGCTGCGCAGCATCACGGAGGTGCCGTTGTCGAACTCCAGCGGGACGCCGGGGTGTTCCTCGGCGGCTTTGGCACGGTATGCGGAGAGTGCGGTCATCGCGGAACCTCTTTCGTTGTCGTGGGGCCCCGGGCGGCGGCCACGACTCCGCGCGCCCGGGGTGATCGGGGGTCAGGAAAGCGGGAACAGCTGCGGGCTGATCCAGTTGAACTTCTTCGGCCGCACCCCGCCGACGAGGTCGGGGCTGATGAACGTGCCGACGACCGGGACACGGGTCGCGTCCTCGGTGCTGCTGGTGTCGATGTTGTCCCGGGCTGCCCACGAGTTCTTGGGCGCGTGCAGGCCGAGTGACACCGCGCCGTCGGTCCACACAGCGAGGAACGCGGTGACCGTGTCGTTGCTGTCCTCGCCGTCGGCCACGCCGAACACGCCGTCCACGGTCCCGCCCTGGGTGCCGTGGTACAGCGCGAGGGTTTCGCGGGTGATCTGGGTGAAGTCCAGCTCGAACCCGGTCACCACCGCCGCGGTGACGACCCGGATCGTCTTCTTGGCCATCGACCCCTTCGGGGTGCGGTCGCCGCCGTCGCGGGTCAGCTGGATTCCGCCGTCGCCGGTTTCGTCGGCCACGTGGGCGATCTCTTTCCACACGGCCGGAAGCGTGCCGCCGGGCGCGATCTGCTCCGGCGTCGGCGGCGGCGTGCCCGGTGCCGCCTGGTACACGTGCAGGCTCTGCGGAATGAAGTAGCCCTCGTCGCGCAACGTCATCGCGGGTGTCCTCTCAAGACTCGGAAACTGGGGGAGAGCCACCCGGGCTACGCCGACCACTTCTCGGCGGTCGTGAAGGTCGCATCCATGATGCACGTCGCGCGCCCGCTGCCGGACGCCATGTTCGCCACGTCGGCGCGGGCCGGCGACGACGTGACCGTGAACTTGTGGATACCGCCGCCCGCCGCGGTGGTCGCGGCCGTGTCGCGGGCGGTGTCGAGGATCCCGATCGCCGTGTACAGCAGGGCCCGCGCGGCCCGCCAGCCCTCGACGTGCCAGCCGGTGAGTTTGAGCGTGCACCGCGACGCGTACGCCGGATGCGGCACCCGGCCCGGGGCCTCCGCCACGATGACGCGGCCGGCGGGGACGGACATCGCGGTGCTGTCGTAGCGGTCCGAAGCGTCCACACCGGACGCGTCGAGCAACGCGACGACCACGTCGACCGGGTTCAGATGCGTCGGCATCAGGCACCCCGCAGCGCGTCGCGGAGAATGTGCAGCCCCTCGACCCATTCGCCGGTGCGGGCGTTCACATGCCCTTCCTCGATGCTGAGGCTCGCTTCGAGCGAACCGGCGTCGAGGTTCACGTAGTGGTCGACGCGTCCCTTGGTCTGGGTGACGCGGGTCTTGCCGGTGCGGTGGTGGCGGGCGAGGTTGCCGCGCGCGGCGACCAGCACCCCGTACGCCTCGTCGCCGAGCACCTGCTCGACTTCCGCGGAGTGCGCGACGACGCGTTCGAGGTTCGGCAGGGTCTTGTGCTTCACCAGTACCTCCGGACCGTCCGGACAGGGCTCGGCGTGAGCCGGAGCGCACGGTTCGGCTTGTAGCCGAGGTCCCGCTGTTCGTCGCGCCGGAAGTACACCTGGCCTTGCGCGTTGATCGGCGTCGGGGTAGTGCTGATCTCGTCGGACGGCACGAGCGCGTTGAGCGCGTCCGGGAGACGCGCGGCCCGCAGGACCGCCGCGCACACCGCCTTGGTGAACAGCTTCGCCCGGCCCGCGTCCGCGGACACACCCGGCACGAGCCGTTCGGCCTCGGCGACCGCGTCCTCGATGTACGCCTCGACACGGGATTTCTCGCTGGGCGTGAGGTCGCGGCCGACCCGCTCCCGCACGTCGCCCGCGTCGACCATCATTCCTCCTTCGGCTTGGACCGCGTGCGCGTCGCGCGCTTGGGTGGTGCTTCCGTCTGCTCGCCGGTTTCGGCGTCCTCTGTGGACTCAGCGGATGGTGTGCCGCCGAGTGCGCGGCCGATGTCGTCCGGGCAGTCGACGGTGGAACCGCCGGGAAGTGTGTAGCGGGGCAAGGGAACCCTCCAAAGCCAGGGGTTGGCCCGCCCCCCGTTCGCGGGCGGGCCAACCGGGGTCAGCTGGTGACGACCGGGGCGGTCGCGTCGGTGAACCGCACGAACGCGTCCGGGTCGGTGCACGCGGCGGTGCCCTCGAACTCGCCGATCACCAGGATCTGGTTCAGCTCGGTGGTCGACACCAGCTTTCCCGTGGAGTCGGTGTAGGCGGTGTCGGTGACGACCCGGAAGTTCGGGGCCTTGTACACGCCCCACACCACCTTGGACCAGTCGCCAGCCCAGCCCATGTCGGCGCCCTGCGCGATCTGCGGAACCTGGTAGGCGGGGCGGCCGAGCATCCGGCCCGGGGTGCCGTGGAACGCGGCGTTCTCGCCGGTCCACGCGTCCACCCACAGCGGGCGGCCCTGCAGGTCCACCGACGCGAGCAGCGTCGGCTCCGCCTTCTGGTCCCACAGGTACCCGGTGGTCTGCCGCGGCGGGTTCTTGCCGGCCTGCAGCGCCAGACCCGAAACGATGTCCCGGTAAGTGCCGCCGGCGTTCTGCGCGGCCGATCCCAGTTCCACCGACGTGGAGGTCTGGTTGATGTAGCCCTGGCCGGACACGCCGCCGTAGATGCCCATGACGTCGATGGCGCGGGCGAACGCGCCGCCCATCTCGTCCTTGACGAGGTTCACCAGCCCGAACGGGTCCTCCCGCGCGGCCTCCATCGACAGGACGGAGATCAGCGCGAACTTGCTGCGCTGCACGAACTGGAACCCGATTTGCGGGTCGTACTTCGGCTTGACCTGGTTCTCGCCGACGATCGTCGCGGTGGTCTGTCCATTGAGGACAGGGATCTTCGCGCCCATCACGTTGATGGGGATCTGCTTGCCCAGCTGCATGATCGCCGAGTAGTTGCGGGCGGTCTTGATGATCGGCTCAACCTGCTGCGGGGTGAGCTGGAACTGCGCGAGAGAGGTGACCATGGGGTGCTCCTCGGAATCCGTGGGGATCGTCGAGCACCCGGCTCACAGAGCCCCGGATCAGCAGGGGCGAATAGTGGTCTGCGGAAAGAATAGCGCGTCAGCCGCCGACCGCGTCGCGCAACGCCTGCACGAGCGGGTCCTCGTTCGGCGGCGGCGGGGTGAAACCGGCCGCCGGGTTCATCGGCAACCCTCGTCCGCCGAGCCGCTTGGCCAACGCCTCAGCGTCCTTCTCCAGCTCTTCCTTGGTAGTTCCCTTGATCCGGTCCGCTTCGTCGGCGATTCCGAATTTCGCAGCCGCTTCGAGCCGCGTCAGTTTGTCGCCGAGCACGGAGTTCTCCGTGAGCAGCTTTTCGTGGTCGTCGGTGAGCGCGTCCAGCTTCGTCGCCTTCTCCTTGAACGCGTCGAACTGGGTCAGCCGCTCGTTCGCGGACTGCAGCAGCTGCCCGGCTTCCTCGTACTTCTTGGCCAGTTCGTCGCGCTCGGCGGCAACCGTGTTCTTCGCCGCGCGGTGCTTCGCGTTCTCCCCGCGAAGCTCCTTGATGTAGGCGCGGACCGGTTCCTCCAGCGTGCTCAGGTCGATCTCGTTGTCGCGGTCGGGCACGGGTTTCTCCTTCAGGCATCCAGCTCGGCGAGCTTCTTGCGGTCAACCTCCAGCTGCTTGGCCACGTAGGCTTTCGCGCTGGCGGACTTGGGGTTCATCCCTTCGAGGGTCCGGATCCGGGCCTCGACGGCTTTGCGGTTGTTCTCGGCCTGCGCGCGGACCTGCGCGGCACGCTGTTCGCCGTCCGGCGGGGCCGATGTTCGGGGCTTCACTTCGCCGTTGAGTTCGCGCACGCCGCGCGTGTAGGCGCGCATTGCCGCCTTCCCCGACAGGCCCTTCGTGAGCGTCTTGTACCGCTCCAGCTCGGCGGCAGCGTGCTCACTGCCCGGATAGCTGGTGCGCTGCCCTTTGAACGCGGGCACCACGATGCAGGTGCAGCCCGGGTGGAAGATGTCCTTCTCCTGCGCGGTTTCCGCCGTCTTGTACACCGGTCCGCGCGAGATGGTCAGTCGGCACAGCGGGCAGGTGGGCGGTTCCGGGTCGACACGCGCCCACCCGATGGCCTGGTTGTCGGCGAACGTCGAGGCCCTGGTCTGATTCCGATGCGCGTTGCGGGCGTGCTGGTCCGCGCGCCCGATGATCTGCTCGACGTGTTCCTGCGTGACCGGGTCTTCGTCGGCGCGGACGTCCTCGATCACCGTCACGAGCGCGTCGGGCGTGTAGTCGCGGATCGACGCCGCCGGCGGTTCCCCGGTGATCCCGGCGTCGCGCCGCAGCTTCCGGTAGTCGTCGACGGCCAGCGCCTGGTGCAGCCGCCGAGACTTCACGACTTCGGGGAACAGCAGCTGCGCCAACGCTTTGGCCGGGGCGGTGGAGCCGATGAACGGCACCAGGATGGGAACGATCGCGTCCACCAAGCGCCGCGTCAGCGTCGCCTGCGCCCGGTAGGTGTCGTCGAGTCGCCGCGCCACATCAGGCCGCCGGGTTGTTGCGCTGCGCTTCGTTGACCGCGTCGTTCACCATGCCGGTGATGCCGCGCAGCTCGGTCTCGTCGTCCATCTCGTCGATGTCGTCTTGCGTCAATCCGAGCAGGCGGCGCAGGAAGTTCAGCGTCAGCAACGGTTTCCCGTCGACCTGCACCGGTGCCAGCTTCACCGCGGCGTCGGCGGCGGCCGCGGTGTTCGGCAGCGACGCATCCCGCCACCGCAGCCGCACCGTGACCGTGAACCCGGCGCGCGCGGCCAGGTACTCGAACAGTGCGATCCACCGCGGCTGGAAACCCTGCCGCAACCGCTCCGAGCGGGTGATCAGGCGGCCGTTGTCCTCGCGCTGCGAGTCGCCGGACGCCGGGTTGGCGTCGGAGGCAACCGCGAACACCGACACCGGGATGCCGGACAGCGCCGACGCGTTGCGGGTAAGCATGTTCATGCCGGTGGTGAAGTTCTGCAGGTTCGCCGCCTGGAACTCGGCGATCTTCGCCGCGGCGTCGCCGAGCAGCAGCATCCGGGACGTGTAGAGCGCGTCCGGGTCCGGCGCGTTCGCGATGTCCGGGACGTCGACCATCTCGCCGGTGAGGTCGTCTTCCTGCTGGATCGGTTCGCCGGTCTCCGGGTCGAGCTTCGGCGGCGCGAAATCCTCCAGCGTGGTGCCGGAGATGACGCGCTGGGGCGCGGCCATCGACGACGAGGTCCACACCAGGTCCGAAGTCACCCGGGTTCCTGCGTCCTGCAGCTTGAAAATGTCCTTCGCCTCCGGCCGCCCGAACGGGTCGTTCGCCTTGCGGCGGCAGAGGAAGTCGAACACCGGCATCCCCGGCCACGTCACCGGTTCCCGGTCGGCGATCCACTGGCCGTTCACCTTCTTCAGGTACTGGGCGTTGCCGGGCGTGTAGTAGGCCCGCTTCTCGCGCTGGGCCCCGTACACCTGCAGCGCCTCGGCGATCTCGCCCGTCAGCGGATTGATCGCGTGCACCATGTCCGCAGCACCGATCATCTGCAGCACCGGGTACCCGTCGACCCGCTCGGACGACGAGGGGACGACGTAGCTGCGTCCGGTCTCCAGCGCCTCGATGTGCACGCTCGACACGAACTCGTCGCCGCCGTTGGCCTTCAGCACGCCACGCAGGTACGCGGTCGCCTTCTCGTCCTCAGTGCCGTCCTTGCCGAACGCGGTCACCGCGTCCAGAGTTATGCGCTCCTCGATCACGCCGCAGGCCAGGCGAACCCACGGCTGCGGCGTGTAGAACGAGATCCGGTGCTCCGGCGGGATCATCGGCGACGTGTTCCGCCACGTCTGCTCCGCGCGCGCGTACGCCTGGTATTTGGCGGTTTTCTGCTCGTTCACCGCGAGAACGTTTTCGAGCGTGTCCCGTGACATCCTGGCCCCTTGACATCAGGGCCACCCGGGCCATTTACCGCTTCCCAGAGTAGGTGCTGCGCCTCCGCCGCGTCTTCGCCGCCGGCGGCGTGGCACGCAGGAACTCGGTGCGCGCCATGTCCGCGAGCAGCGTCGCCGCGTACAGGTCGACCTTGTCCGGCGAGTCCCGGGTCCGTTTCCCGAAGCTCATGCCGTACCGGTTCGGCCGGCCGAAGGCGTTCAGGAAGTGCCGCTTCATCGCGGTGTCGCCGTCGAGACGCACCTCGGCGTTTTCAATCCCGGCCTGCAGCGACTCGTGCGCGAGCGTGAACCGACGTTGCGACCCGCGCATGTCTGCGCCGATGACGCTGTCCTTCGTGAAACCGACCCGGAGCTTCCGGCCGTACTCCTTCGTCCACTTCTCGACGTGCCCCTGCACCGGGTTCACGTCGGAGAACCACGCCACCACCCGCAGCTCCGAGAACGCCTTCTCGATCGCGAGGTCGAAGATGCCCATGTCGACTTCCCAGTCCTCCGGCCGCACTTTCAGCGGCCGTTCGGCGAGCGCGAGACGGAACACCGCCCGGTCCCGGATCCGCATCGCCACCAGACCCGAAGCGTCGTCGCTCAGGGAAAAGTCCGACCCGAGCGCTACCCTGTCGCGCGGCTCCAGCCGGAGCGTTTCGTCCTCGCATGCCTTGATCTGCACCTCGTCGTAGAGGGCGTCGTCGGCCGCGGAGTTCACGCACAGCTCGAACCGCATCGTCCGCGCGATGCTGGTGCGTTTGGACACCGACACGGCGAGTTTCCGGTCCACGTCGAGCCACACCGCGTCGCCGCGGGCGTGCTCGATCCCGGCGCGCAGCGATTCCACATCGGACGGGTCCGCGAACGGTGCGCCGAGCTGGTCGTAGTTGATCCGCAGCGCTTCGGCGGGCGCGCGGCCCTCTTCCTGTGCCTCGTAGTCCTTGTGGATCAGCTCCAGCGCGCTGCCCTGGCCGGATGCGTAGGCGTTCGAGCTGCCCACCAGCCGCGTGTTCGGGATCTTCGACGCGCCGCCCTCCGCGGCCTCCAACAGTTCCGGGCCGCCCTGCGAAGGGACCCACAGACCCAGCTCGGAACCGGAAATGAACGTCGGCCGGTTGCCCTCGATCCGCCGCGGCTGCGCGGTCACCGCCTCCAGCCGGCCACCTGCCACGGTGTAGGTGATCTCCTTTTTGATGTCGATGCCGTACTTTTCGACCGTCGATTCCGGGGTGATCTCCTTGAAGTACTTCGTCGTCGTCGCGGTCGCCTCCAAGCTCGTGGAGGTGACGATGACCCAGGGGTTCGGCTGCCGTGTGACCCCGACCCGGCCATCCTTGAGCCGCGCCGGACGGCACAGGCCGACGAGTTCGTGCAGCGACAGCACGGCCTGGATCAAGTCCTTGCCCGCGCCCTTGATCCGCACCAGCACCGACACCGGGTAGACGAACCTGAGGGTCACGGGGTCGACCGCGCAGGTCCACAGGATCTGCCGGATCTGCTCAGGCGAAAGCCGCATCGGCTTCCCGTCGAGCACCAGGTCCTCGTGCGCGAACTTCAACGCCGACAGCCCGACCGCCTCGGAATAGCCGAGGTCCCTCGGCAGCAGCCACCCGCCGTCCGCCTTCTTCACCCACGTGTACCCGGTCGACCCGGGTTTCCGGGTGGCTCCTGGGGGCAGCATCCAGCCTCCCGCACTGGGCGGGGACCTACCCCGCGTTCATTTGGTTCACCACGGCCTCGATGTCGAACACCTCGGCCTCGTCGCCGTCGTCGTCGCGTGCGAGTTCGATCCGCAGCCGCCGCCGCGCCCCTTCGGTCATCAGAAGGTCGTTCAGCGCCGAGAAAATCGGGGACAGCGCGTTCGCGACCGCCCCGCCGTCCCGGTTGAGCTGGTCGGTGAGGACCTGGCAGACGACTTTCGCGTACGCGACGTCCGTCGCGGTCATCCACTTCGCCACCGGCGACGCCGCGACCGACCGGTACACCTCCGCGGCGAGCGGATGCCACGCGTCGAGCGGTTCGCCCCACTCCGCGGGCTCGCCGCCGGACAGCGACTCGATCGGCACCTCCGGTTTGTTCCTCCGGCGCCGCTGGTCGCTCCGCTTCGGCACAGGGCCCCGCATCACGTCACCAGCTTCCGCAGCGCCTCGGCGAACACGCCAGCTTCCACAGTGGTCTGCACGGCCAGCTCGGCACCCCGCAGCCGCACCCGCTCCGACCGCTCCCGGTACGCGTCCTCGTCGGTGAGCAGCAGATGCAGCACGTCCGCCCACACCTCCGGATACCGCCGGTCGAGGAAGATCCCCGCGTCGCCCAGGCACTCGCGCAGTCCGGGCGTCGATGCCGCGATCACCGGGATGCCGTTCACGCACGCCTCGGCCGCGACCATCCCGTACGACTCGTACGCGCTCGGGACCAGCAGCACCCGCGTCCGCTTCCACACCTCGCGCATGTCCTGCACGGTCGGGATCCGCACCACGTTCGGCATGCCCGGCGACGGCAGCTGCTCGCCGTGCGCGCCCTCGACGCCCAGGAACGGGGTATTCGGCATTTGCGCGGCCAGCCCGTGGAACAGGTGACCGCCCTTGTCCGCCGACAGGTTCACGAGCGTGACCGCGTCCCCGGTGGCTTCGACCTCGTGCAGGCCCGGCAGCAGCGGCGGGTGCACCACGATCCCGCCCAGCCCCAGCGATTCCCGCACCCACTCCGTGTTCGACACGTCCAGATCCCGGTCCGCGGCCAGCATTTCCGGGATGTCGAACCGGTCGTTGTGGTGCACCAGCACCACCGCAGCGCCCGGGAACTCCTCCGCCAGCGACGGCAGCACCCGCACCGCCATCGCGTGATGCGCCACGATCACATCCGGCGCGAACGGAGCCATAAACCCCCGACGCACCTGCAGCCCGCGGTACTCGTACCGGGCCGGAGCGTCCGCCGCGTCCCGCAACCCGAACGACAGCACCCCCGTCTCGAACTCGGCCGCCGGAAGCGACCGCAGCAGATGCTCCACCATCCGCTCGCTGCCCGCCGACAACCCCGGCGGGAACCCGTGCACCACCGCCAGCACCCGGATCGGCCGACCCGACACCCGCGCGACCTCGCGCACCGGCCGCAGGCCCCGCCACCGCGCGCCCTGCACCAGCATCCGCCGCCCGACCTCGACATCCACGCCGATCACCGACCCGCCCCCAACCTCAAGCCTCATGCTCAGTCACCAACTCCCGTGAGTTCCAAACCCGTACAGCCCCGGAGGCGGCATGACCTCCGTTGGACCAGGCAATGGGGTGGGGTAGGTAACGCCCCCTGGGGTTGATCATCGCCGCGTTTCGTCGCTGTGCGTAGTCGCGGTCGAGTTGAGATGGACCATGCCGCCGTTGGTGAACGAGATGCCGTCCTGGGTCTCGTGCATGCCGAGGTGTCCGCCGCGGAGGTAGCAGAGCATCCGAGCATCACCGCCTAGGTCTGGGCCGAGCGCACCGCAGCGGCCGTTGTGCTGTGTACGTAGGCGTCGGTCAGCCTCGTCGTCTTCGGCTCGGTCGCGCGCTGCACAGTTCGCGCAGCGCGGCCAGTTGCGGGCGTTGCGTTCGGTCGCTGGCGTGTGCTCGTCGCGTTCGCCTCGGCATCGGCCGCACTCCTCGGCGGGCTTCTTCCTCATTCGCAGGACTGTCTCGAAGGACTGTTCGTCGCGGTGCGCCTCGACGAGGTAGCCGTCTTCCACCATGGTCGCGTCGACTATCTCGGTGTCGCTGAGGCGGATCTCTCCACCGGCGCGGCGAAGCATGATCAGCGCGAAGCGGACGAAGTCGTTGTCGCGGTATGACACGGGGTAAGACACGGGTTCCTCCGGTCGTGGTGTGCCGCATCGGCAGTGGTGCGTGTAGCCCATGCCGTTCCAGCGGGGACGGGTGAAGGCGTGGATGTGCTGCATGGTCACCACTCGTCGTCGCCGATGCGGTAGGTGAGGTCGGGTTGCGAGCGTGACTCGATGTAGGTGTTGCCGTCGCCGGGGCGTGGTTCGGTGGCGCGGATGGCGTTGCGCCAGCTGCTGTGCACGGTGACGACCGGTGCTGTGCGGAAGCCGTAGCCCTGGCGTGTTGTGATCCAGCGGCCGTCCCGCTCGCGGACGGTGTGGCGCTTCACTGCGGTGCCTCGATCACCGGCCCGCTGTCGGGGACCTCGACGTTGACGCCGGTGACGCGGGGGCCGTTGGTGTCGAACTCGATCGCGCTGGTGAAGCGGGGCTCGGCATGGCCTCCCGCCTTGGCGCGCAGCTGCTGCAGGGCGGCGATGAGTTCGTCGAGGGTGGCGGGGCGGCCGAAGTCGATGGAGGCGCGCGATGAGGGCATGAGGGTGCCGCCTTTCCGCAGTGCGTATTCGATTAAGTGGAGTCGATGGGTGCCCTCCGCGTCGTGCCCGTGGACGGTGCTGTGACCGAGGGCTGTACCGGGCTCTGTCCGGCACCTGCCGGGGATACGACGGAACCCCACCGCCGAGGGGGTGTGCGGTGGGGTTCCTGGTGGTTCAGGGTCTGCCGAGGGCATAGCTCGGCGACGTCTTGAAACATCGCATGATCGACAGGGGCCTGTCAAGCTGGCCTAACTGGGTTTTCGATCGCGTCGTCGCGGCTTCCGCAACCCTGCTCGTCGCTCCATGTCGTTCCAGTTCATCCACGGGATGACGAGATAGAACCCGAAAATCGCCACTACCAGCAGAACAACAACGATCGACAGGACAATCGCGATCACAGTCGCCACTCCTCGCGGTAGTCCGGGTGATCGGCGTCTGGAAGGGCGAGCAGGCGCAGCGGAACGGTCAGGTCCGTGATCGATGCACGGTCCGCCGGTTCGCCGGGGTCGAGCGACGCGATGGTCTCGACGCAGTGCTCGATGATCTGCCGTTTGGCGTTGATCTCGTCGAGCATCCGCTTCGGGCTGAAGTGTGCGATGTGCGCGCGGTAGGCGTCGCCGAGTTCGCCCCGGTGCGTCCCCGCGACGTAGCCGAGATGACCGTAGGCCAGCTTGTTGTCCCGGATCGCTGCCGGGTCGACATGGACCGCGCAGGGCACGGTGTCGACCCACGGAACCGGGCCGCAGGCGCGAGCACGCTGCTCGGCTTCGGCGATCCGTGCACGCAGGAACGTGATCTGGGGGTCGTGGTCCACAGTGGCGCTCCTCAGGCTGCGTGGGCGGCGTGCAGGTCGAGTATGGCGAGGACGTCGGCGAGACAGTAGCGGCCGTGCTCGTCCGGGGTGATCTGGCCGCGGTGCCGCCACAGCCGGACGCGGGCCGCGCGCACCGGCGTGCCCCAGCCGCGGGTCTCGTGCTCGATGTCGGCGGGCAGCAGCCAGGTGTTCTCGACGTAGCGGCGGGCCGCGGCGACGGCGTCCGCGCGGGAAAGCCAATCGCCGCACTCCCGGCATTCGGCCGAAACCCGGTCGAACTCGCAGTGCACCGGGTTCCCGCACGCGCACAGCCCGAGCGGGACACGGGCCGGTCGTTCGATCAGGTGCAGCGCTTCCTCCTCCAGGTCGAGGTATTCGCGGCCGGCGGCGTACCGGAGCTGGTCGCGGAGTTCGAGCGCGTCGAGGTCGATCGGGGGCGCGCTGGCGTACCCGGTTTTCGTGCCGATCGCGCCCGGGTGGCGGGTGACGGCGGTGCGGTGGACGACGTGGTCCAGGAGGCTCAGAACGTCGGTCATGGTTGGCTCTCCCCCGTTGGCTTGATGACGGTGTCGAACTGGCGGACCGCTTCGGTGGCGGAGCGGAGCGATTGCTCGAAGCCGCGAAGCGCAGTCGCGAACATCTGGAGCGGTGTCGGCACGGAAGCCAGGCCGCCGGGCCGATAGCCGATGTCGACCGGGTCCCAGAGCCCGGTTTCTTCGGTGTGCTGCAGGCAGTTCGGGGTGCCGTTGAGCGCGAAGTTCGGGCACTCGCCGTCGTCTCGGTTGCTGCACAAGGGTTGCTGCATGGTGAGCCTCCTCAAAACGGCGGTTCGTCGGGGTTGACGCCGCGGCGGGCAGCGCGGCGGAGCTTGACGTTGGAGACGCGGCGGCTGACGTTCTGCCACCACCACACCTGCCAACGGGGCGGATCACACGAGCGGCAGCCGTGGTCGTTGCAGGCGTAGCAATCCGGCTCCAGCTTCGGTGGTGGCCGGTCGTCGTCCCAGTCCTCGAACCATTCGTCGTCGACGTCGTCTCGCCAGTCCTCAGCCACGGTCGGCCTCCTCCGGCTGGTGCTCGACGACCTGGCCGTGAGCGTGGTTGCGGAGGAAGTCCTGCACTGCCTCGTGATCGGTACGTTTGATGATGGCGTACGGCCATGGATCGCACTGCCAGCATTCGAGGACGATCTGGTTGAGGTCTTCCTCGTCTTCCCGAGTTGTCACGTGGTCGGGCACGGTCCAGCCGAGCAGCGTGCGCGGGGCTGAACTCCCAGTCTGGGGCGAACTGGGAGTTCGCTGGGAGTTCGGTTCCTCGCGGACCGGCTCGCGGTCGAGGAGGGCGAGCGCACTCCAGTCGGCGAGCCACGCACGTTCCATATCGGCCGGTGCGTTTGCGGACTCCAGACCTTCGGCTGCTTCCTGGATCAGGCGCGCGGCACGCTGCAGCAACTTGCGCAGTACCTTGACGTCGCCGAGCTTGACGGCGTCGGCGCACGGGCGTTCGTCGCCTCCCCTGTACAGGTGATGCGTCGGGCACCACCAGAAGTTCGGCACGCGCGGGGTGTCGGCGTCGGTCATTGGGCTTGCACCTCGGTTTCCTTGCGTGCGGCATCGAAGCTCGCCTCGTCGAACAGGGTTGGTGCCGGGGTTCGGTTGGACCACAGCACTTCGGTGCGTCCCTGCCGGGTGCCGCCTTGCCCGGTCATGGTGTCGATACGGGTCACGTGCCAACCTGCGTACAGCTCTTCGTAGAGCGGCGAGTCGTAGCCGGACAGCACGACCGCGGCTTTGCAGGCGCGGAGTACAGCGGCGAGGTCGCGGTGCTCGACCTCGGTTTTCATCTCGTGCCGGTAGCCGCCGGAGTACCGGGTGCTGCCGAGGTACGGCGGGTCGACGTAGAGCATGACGTTCGGGCTCTGGCCGTAACGGGCGATCAGCTCCAGCGCAGGCTGACACTCGAGCGAAACACCGGCCAGGCGTGCCGCCGCCGGGGCCATCCGGTCGACGTATCCGGCAAGGTATCCGGGCATGGACGCGCTCGAACCGGCCGGGTCGACGTAGTGACGCCACCCGGTGCGCAGCAGTGTCCCAGTACGGGACTGGGACAGCCGCACCCACACGCGGCGAGCACGTTCCACTTCGTCGGGGACCTCGAGGCCTGCCGCGTAGGCCTCGAGGAACTCGGCGCGCGCGTGCGGAGTGAGCGCACAGACTCTTGCCAGCTCCTCAGGCTGCTCGCGCAGCACCCTCCAGAACGTCATCAGGTCGCCGTCGATGTCGTTGACGGTTTCCATCCGACTCCGCGGCTTGGCCAGCAACACGGCGAGGGATCCGCCGAAAGGCTCGACGTAGTGCTCGTGCGCCGGGAACGCGGCCGCGATCTGCTCAGCCAGCCGCGTCTTCCCGCCGAAGTAAGCAAACGGCGGCTTCACCGGTCGGCCTCTGCGTCCGGCTTCGTCTCGCCGGCCGGTTCCTCGTGGTCTTCGCTGATGCGGTAGGAGTCGGCGACGGAGTCCCAGGGCGACGGGGCCTCGCGGTATTCGATGCGGGCGAGGAGACCAGCCGCGGCGAGCGCCCGGGCGATGCCGGAAGCGTCGGTGTCCGCCAGGTGATCCCATGCCTCCTTGGTGACGCCGAGCCCGGTTACGTCGCCGATGACCCGCGCGACCTCGTCGAGCGGATCCACCTCCCGCGCCGGTTCCTCGCGGTCCGTGACGGGCGCGGGGGACGCAACAGCATCGGCGATCTCGTCGAGGAGGTCGACCGCGACGGTCGTCGAGTCCCAGCGAGCCAGCACCGCGCGCACCTGGTCGAGCTTCGCTCGGGCCTCGTCACGCTCGATGGTGCGTTCGCGCAACGTGTTGTGCGCCTGAGTGAGCTGATCTTCAGACTCGTCACGCCCGCGCAGGGCCCGGAGCGCGCGGTCGTTGGCCTCGCCGATCATCCGGTTCATCTCCGACAGCTGCGCCTCCGCAGCCTCGGCGCAGGCGCGCTCGGCTTTGAGTTCGCGCTCCACCTCACCAGCCCGCACGATGATCCGCGCCATGGCACCGAGGGAACCTGAGTCGATCGAGGTTTCCCGCTTCACGCCGCTCGTGATGTCGGCGGCGGCCTTCTGCGCCAGCGTCTCAACCGACCACGAATGGTGGTCGTCGTTGTAGAGCGGGCCGAGGTGCAGCTGTACCGCGTCGCACTGGCGCTGCGTTTCGCGGTGGAGCCACTCGCGCGACTCGTCTAGCGCTTTCCGCCCCTTCCACGCCCGGTTGTACGTCTTCGCTGCTTCCCACCACGACGCGGCACGCTGCCGGACGTCGCTTTCGGCCTCCCAGTCCTGCCGTTGGGTTTCGAGCAGCGGGTGGTCGTAGGGAAGCTCGCTCCCTGCGTCGAGCCCGTTGGTGTAGCCGTGCGAATAGGCACGGCGCTCGTCGTAGGTCGCTTCGTCCGGCGAGTACCTGGCGGTGTGCCGACCCTCGTCTCGGCGTGCCGTTTCCGCGCCCGCATTAGGCCGCTCGCTGGCGGAAAGGTCCGGTCCGACCAAACCCATGCCACGCAGCAGTTGCCGCAGCTCACTGCCCAGCTCGATCGAGGCAGCGTTGAATCCGTCGGTCAGGGCCCGGACGATTTCGCCGAAGCTAGCCGTTCCGCCGGGCTGGCTCGGCCGCTCGCTGGCGTTCTCGGGTTGTTCAGGCATCCGGGTCTCCTTCGGGGTTTCGGGGCTCCTGGCGGAGCTGGTCGGCATCGAGCAGCGCGCGGCGGCGGTTGTCGCGCGACAGCTGCGGGCGGCAGATCAGGCACGGGCGCAGCGGCGGATCGGCGTCGCGGTCGAGGAACCCGTTGTCGCACTGGTGCTCGCCGGGCTCGATCGGCTCGCCGGTGCGGTCGAGGTTGCTCACGACGCCTCCAGGGCTCGTCGGCAAAGCGGGCAGGTGGGTTCTCCGGTGGCGGGGTCGGTGTGCGCGGACAGGCCGTGCAGACAGCGCACGCGCGCGGTGGTGGGTTGCGTTCCCAAACCGGTTTCGGACGGGTCCACTTCGGACGGTGAGTTCGCTTGATCGTTGAGACGGCCCGCTTGCGGGTCGTCTCGTCGCAAGGGGGTCCGGGGGGCAGCGTGGCCCCCGGTGACGGTTCCTGGTGGTTCCTGAGGGTTAACTGATGGTTCGGGTGGCGTTCCGTGCCGGACGCCGGGATTCTGCGTGCCGGACGCCGGGACGCAGAGTGCCGGACGCCGGGATTCTGCGTCCCGGACAACGCACTCTGCGTCCCGGACATCCGTAGCTTGTCCAGCACTCTCCGTCCCGGACAACCGCTCGTGTCCGGGATTCTCCGTGCCGGACAAGGGATCGTGTCCGGCATTCCGCGTCCCGGACACAGCGGCGGCCGCCGACCGCGCACGACGCGCCGCACGCGCCGCCGTCTGCCGCCGCTTCGCCTCCTCCGCCTCGGCCTCCAGGAACACCCAATCCGTATTCGGACGCGTCACCGACAAATGCAGCTTCCACCGCGTGCACCCGTTGCGCGCCACGCCGTCCCGCTGGACCAGGCCAGCCTCTTCCAACCGCCGCAGGGCGCGCTGGATCGTCCGCTCGTCCAGCCCGGTCGCGTAACGGATGTGCAGCACCGAAGGGAAACTGTTCCGGCCGTCCACCGCGGCGTGCTCGGCCAGCTCGATCAGCACCAGACGCGCGGTGCTGTCGGTCTTGCCCTTCTCGGTCACGGGCATCGGGGCATCGTGGAGCGCCCAGCTCACGGCTTCGTGGCTCACCATGGCCCCCTTTCGTTCTCGTGCAGGCGGTGCGCGGCCCCGGCCGTATCGGGAACGACCGGGACCGCGGGATCAGGAACCGAGGTCGTCGAACGCTTTCTCCATCTCCAGCGGGAGTTCCACCCGCCCGGTGCGGCGCTCGTACGCTCGGCGCAGCAGCCGGCGCAGCTCTTTCGCGTCGGCGGTGTGGCCTTCGAACCCTTCGATCGCGCGGATCCGCGCGGTGGGCACGACGTCGCCGCTCTCGACTTTCGTGGTGATCTTCGTGCAGTCGACCAGCGCGACGATGACATGCGCGCTCTCGGGATTGTCGACCAGCGCGGCCGCGATCCGCGCGATGCCGTTGCGGTCGTCGGCGGGCAGGCTGCCGCTGAGGGTGACGCTCATCTGATCTGTCCTTCCCGGACGGTGGCGACGGGGCGGGGGTCATCGTGTGCGGACACCGAATCGACGGCGGGCACGGTTGCCTCCAGGGGTAGCGGGATCTGGTTGGGGTCGGCCGGGTGGTGGTCGACGGTCCGTACGGCGGCCGGAAGCGTGGCGCCGCCGCGGGGTTTCGGTGCGGGCGGACCGAACTCGCGCCGGAAGCACACCGGCCCGTACCGGCGCTGCTTGCTCGCCTCGTCGCGCAGCGGGCGACGGCATCTCCTGCACGCGGGCGCGGTCATGACGCCCCCGGCAGGTCGAACAGCACCAGCTGCGGCGGCGCGGCCCCGGCGGTCAGCGGGCCGTCGTGGGCGAGCAGTACCGGCCAGTGCCGGAGAGGGCTCACCCCGCCGCCTCGGAGGAACCAGTGCAGGCCGCCGGGGCTCCGCCCGTACACGGCACCGGACGCTCCGCGCACCTGCCGCACCTCGTTGTTCGGCGGCTCCGGGTCGCCCGTGCGGAACACGCGGCCGGTCACGCGACCGCCGCCGGGCGCAGCCGCTGACGCGGGTTCGCGCGCCACAGCAGCAGTTCCGCGGTCGGCTGGTCGGCCGGGACCATCGCGGCGAGCAGCACGACCATCGCGCGGGCGCCGGTCAGTGGGTCGCCGTAGGCCATCTCCGCGTCGGCGAGCATCGCGTCGACCATCAGCGAGTCGTCCCGGCGCACCGCGCGCACGAGCTTTCCCGCGGACTCGACGAGGGTGTCGAGGTTGCGATCGCCGGTGAGGGCACTCATTTCGGCACCCGCTTCCGCCGGTTGCGGGACGTCGCGACCCACTCGAAGTCCTGATCGATCAGGCCGAGCTGTCGCAGGAACATCACGGCCTCGGCCTGGTCGCGCGACTCCAGCTTCACCCGCCGCACGCACGCGTCGATCTCTTCCTGGCTGCCCTTCTCGATCGGGCCGTCCAGGTACTGGCGGCCCTGCTCGGTCGGGGTCCTCAACTCGCCGCTCACTCGGCACCGACCGGGTCCAGGGCCGGGAGACCGACCACGTTGTGGCGCAGGTACTCCTCGACCTCCCCGGCCAGCACGCTGCCGACGAGTTCGGCGCGGCGCATCCGCTCCCCGTCGCTGGTGACCCACACGTGCAGCACGTGCCCGGACATCAACCGGCCCTGCGCGTGCAGCAAACCCGAGGACCGGGCGTAGCTGGCCGACGCCACGATCTGCAGCCCGTCGAGATGCGCCACCCACGCCAGGAACCCGTCGAGGTCGTGGTCCCGCAACGTCAGGTTCGTCTGCTCCGCGGAGACGTCGAACTGCTTGAACGCCTCGCCGATCCGCCACCGCTTGGCGTGCTCGACGACGTGCTGCAGCATGTCGAGACTCGTGATCATGCCGCGTCCTTTCTCTGGTGGTAGTCACCGGCGTTGTCGAGGCACACCGCGCCCCATTGCCAGTGCAGGAACGGGATCTCGTCCGGTGTCCGGAGATCCCAGGAGTGGATGAGCCAGCCGTCGTCGTAGTACTGGGTGCGGGTGTTGGTGACCCGGCCGTGGCAACCGGCGACACCGTCCCCGCAGAGGGCGACGATGTTCGCCGGAGACCACGGACCGAACTTCCGGGTGAGCCGGTGGTGCATCGACTGCACCGGCCGCTCCCCGCAGATCTCGCACACCCCGCCGCTGCGGGCCGCGACGATCTCCCGGCACTCCCGCTCGGACATCACCCGGTCGCACAGCTGGCACGCCAGCACCGGGCGGCCGCCGCGGCGCTCGGTGACCCACGCGTGCAAGCACGCCGGCGAGTTCATTTCCTCCCCCGCTGCATCGTCTGCTTCGGCCGGAGATGAACGGCGAACCCTTTCAGCGCCTCGACGTCGGCGGCGGTGATGTCGCCCCCGCCGTTCCACTGCGCGAACTCGTCCTGCAGCTGCGAGAAGTCGTCGCCCTCGCCGATCCAGCCGCGGTTCTTCGCCTCGGCCCAGATCGAGTCCTTCAACTCCCGCTCGGTGCGCTCCCGGGACTGCATCGCCCGCTCGACCTGCGCGGCGTCCTGGTCGTCGTTCGCCGGGGCCACGCCGGTGACCGCGCACAGCGCGTACCGGCGGGCGTAGGTGATCGCGGAGCCGATCTCCTGCGGGCGCGACGCAGCTGGCAGCGGATAGGTGCCTTCCAGCATCTCTCCCGAGACGTGCCGCAGCTGGTACCGCATAACGAACTTGCCGTCCTCGACCGTGGGGCGGGTGGTCCAGGCTAGGCCGACCTTCGACAGCAGCGGCAGCACGGCGGCCGAGATGTCCGCTAGGTCGGCGTAGTTGTAGGTGTAGCTGCCCTTGTCGGACTTGACCGTGGCTTTCTGGTCTTTGCCGATCGACGGGAGCGCGGCCTGCAGCTCGGTCAGCGCCCGGGTGAGTTCGCTCTGCTCGGCCATCACGCGACCTCCCGCACGAGAGGTTCGCCGATCAGCTTCCGCAGCTTGTCCGACTGGACGTTGGCGAGGTAGTTCGCCTTGGCGGTCAGGAACTTCTCGAACACGGCGGGCCCGGCGTCGACCGGCACCAGGTCGTAGGTGTCGGGCTGGATGTGCAGGATCAGCACCCGGTCCAGCTCCGGCATCGGCTGCTCGACGCCGTCGACCACGATCACCTCGGCGCCCCGGTAGGCCGCGCACTGCAGCGCGTACTCGCCGTAGACGCCCTTCGAGGTCTTGTAGTCCACCAAGCACACCCCGAGATCCGGGATGTCCTGGATGGAGTCGAGCCGCCCGGCGTACCAGTGGGTGCGGGACGCGACGATCGCTTCCTCGTGCAGCGAGGTCGGGTTCCAGTCCTCGATGTACTGCGCATAGCCGCGCACGTACGGCATCAGCTCGTCGGGGACCTCGATCTCCTCGCCCGCGATGTACCGCTCGGCCAGCGCGTGCACGGCGGTGCCGCGCACCGCGGCCGTGTCCCGCTTCTCGTTCGGAACGTCGGCGAGCATCTTCAACGCCGGGCCGTACCCGAAGCTCTCGATGCTCTCCGCGAGGGTCGAGATGTTGTCCAGCGCGTGCGCGGCAACGGTTTTCGCGGCCCACCGCGTGAGCACCCCGTCCTTCGGGATGCCCTTCAACGCGGTGGTCACGCTGGTCGCCCACCGGCCGTCGATCTTGTACCGGTGCGACGACTCGAAGAACTGGACGCTCACGCCGACATCTCCGCGAGCTTGGGCAGCAGCTCCTGCAGCTTCGCGGCGGACAGCGTGATCGGGCTGTCCTTGGCGAGCGGCTTCTGCAGCAGCGCACCGAGCGCGTAGGCGTGCGCCGTGCTGATCGTCTCGGAGATGCTGACCGCGCTGCCGCCGAGCACGAACGTGGTCTTCGCCTCGCCGC
Organism: Streptomyces sp. AA4; assembly: GCF_000158875.1. Lineage (NCBI taxonomy): Bacteria > Bacillati > Actinomycetota > Actinomycetes > Kitasatosporales > Streptomycetaceae > Streptomyces > Streptomyces sp. AA4. The sequence continues at coordinate 3,141,652 of NZ_GG657746.1, forward strand.
TGCCACCGTAGAACGAGAGACCGACAGTCACGTCGGCACCGAAGGCATGCGCCCACTGCGACAGCTTCTCGACGCCATCCCAAGGCTTCCACGACGTGCCGAGGAACAGGGACACCTCGTCGTTGAGGGCCATGAGGCCGCGCAGCTTCGGCAGGTGGTCGAAGGCGGGAAGTTCCTTCGCAACAGCGATCGCGCGGGCCGCGAAGGTCGTTTCGTTGATGCTCACAGGGTTCCTCCGATCGTTCCGGTGCCGCGCTGCGCGACGAACCGGGTGTAGATGCCGCCCATCTCCTGCCAGGTGGCCGCGTTCGCGGCGGTGCGGGCGTCGGCGAACTCCGCCGACGGGACGCAGCCGTCGACGTCCGCGCGCGCCGCCGGAGCCACGTACACCAGCACGGCGAGCGTGATCACTAGCAGCGCGCTGGCGGCGCAGCGCTTCACTGTCCGCTCCCCGGCTCGACCCACCTGCCGTCCAGGACGCTTCGCAGACCCCGCACGATCTCGGCCAGCTCCGGGTTCCCGGACCGCGCCGCCGCCTCGCCGTAGTAGCCGACCAGGCACGCGACTCGACCGCGGATGGCGTTGTTCTCCTTGCGCAAGGCGTCGATCGTGTCGAACAGCTCCTCGGTCGCCGCGCTCATCGCTTGCACCCGGCCAAACCGGCCACCGCAGCCACCACGGTGACGGCGACGATCCCGCCGAACCCCGCCAGCTCACAAGCCCGCCGCACACAAGAACCAGCCCCGCCGCACTCGCCCGGCGGCCGGTCGCCGACCACACGGATGCGCGCGGCCATCACACCCACACCCCGCCCCGCAGCAACTCCGGCGGCACGCACACCCGCACGGGCGCCCTATCCTGTGTTCCGATCATGGGAGATCACTCCTCCTGTGGTCGAGCCCGTTCCGGAGCCCGGCACGGCACCGGAACGGGTCCTGATTTCTTGCCGGGCCCAGACACCGGCTGCTTGGATGCCGCCATGGACATCGCGTCTCTTGTTGTCGCGGCCGCCGCGCTGCTCGTGTCGACCGGTTCGCTGTGGTATGCGCGCGGTCAGAAAAAGGCCGCGGATCGGTCGGCGGAAGCCTCGGAACGGTCAGCAGGATCGGCTGAACGTTCCGAGAGAACGGCAGTGGTCTCGGCCACCGCGGCGGCCGAAACGGTCAGCATCGAGCGAGACCGCCGCGCCGACGAGAAAGCTGAAGCGATGCGCAACCGCGTCCGCTGGGAGCTGAATCAAGCAAGCAAACATCGGTACGTGTTGAGGAACGCGGAACCGAGTCGGCATTCGGCGTCAGGATCGACGCGGGGACCGTGGAAGTTCGCAACTGGTCCGTGGGCAACGAGTTCCCCGACCGCCACACTACGGAATTCCTGCTCGTCCACCGTCCCGGCGACACCGCCGGCTCCGTGGACATCATCTGGCACCACCAGCCTGATCTGAGCGACGAACCTCAGCGGCAGAACTATCCGGTCTAGTCCGGGCATCGACCGCCGACGCCCGCGCGAGGGCCGCATCAGCGCGCTTGCGCGCCTTGCCCGTGCCGACGGCGTAGCAGAAAGCGCCGCAGGCGGACGCGACGCTCACCCCCAGATAGACCCAGGTGATGACCGTCCTCCACGGATCGCCCAGCACCAGCCCCGCGACGAAACTGCCCGCGAACGCCGCGCCGAAGACCCACGCGACCGCCCGTTCCCTTGACGTCACCGTCATTCCTCCCCTCACGCGGCCGGGCGGCGCGTCTTGGCCAGCCGGGCCTTGATCAGCTCGATGCCGCGCGCGGTCACCCGCAGCGTGTAGTGCGAACACGTCCCGAAGACGTGCTCGACGACGTGTTCCTTCGCGACGAAGTGGTGCGCGTACTGCGCGTAGAAGTCGTAGGAGACGACGCCGCACACAGCGTGCTTCGAGTAGATCAACCCCTCGTTCACCAGGAACCGGCGCAGCTCGCCCTCCCGCATCCCCAGCAGCTTCGCCACCTCACGCACCAAACGCGTGCTGCCGTCCGCGACCAGGAACGTGTCCGCCAGATCCGCTTTCGGCTCCAGCTCCGCAACACGCTGCTCCGCGGCCTCCAGCTCCCGCGTCTGCTTCGCCGCCAGCTCCAACGCCTCCGCATAAGACCGCGGGATCTCGAACCGCTGCGCACGGGTATCGACCACCCCCGTCTCCCGCAGCTGCCGCAGAATCGCCTTCACCCGCGACTTCAACGCCTTCGCCGACGGCAACGTCGAACGGAAGATCAGTTCCCAGATCCCGTCCTCGAAGATGACGGCGACCCGCTGGCGACCGCCAGGGGTTTCGGTCTCGGCGAAACCCTTTTCGTCGGCGTCCAAGCTGTCGAGCGCGTTCTTGGTCTGCCGGTAGCCCATCGCCTTCGCGAACGGACCAGCCACCACATACGCCCGGCCGTCCTCAGCCAGCCCAAAATGCTCGACCACCAAACCGTCACCAGCAGCCGTGAAGATGTCCAACTCAGACACCGCGATCTCCTTGGAGGCGGCAAGCAGGTTCGCGTCCGGGCGCGGCATTTTCGCTGGCTGCCTGCCGGGCAAGCGCGGTACGAATAATGCGTGCGGCGCGGGCGAGTGTTGCCACATCATGAATCGCGAGGTCTCGGTCAGGCTTTCCGTCTGGCTGGCAGAGTTCATCCCGCTGCCGAGTCATGCGACAGCCTGATTCTCATCCAAAAGCGCATCTACATCGATTCCGAGCGCTTCGACGATTGCTTTTAAGTCTCTAGGGTTCGGGCGACGCTCGTCGCGTTCGAACCGTGAAATCTGGCTCCGGTCAATGGGCCGCCCTAACGCGGCACATCGGTTGGCGAGGTCCTGTTGGTACATCCCCTGGCGCTGCCGCTGGGCGCGAAGCAGGCGACCGCTAAACGGCAAATCGAGAGTTTGCATGCGTGGCATGGAGTGAACTTTACGACACAAAGCAACACATAGCAACACCAAACTGAGCATGCGCTGTGAAGTGTTCACTCCTGCAGTCACGTGAGGAGCTGCGTGTGTTGTAACGTGTTGCTATGTGTCAACTAGGGGGGCAGTGATGGACGACTTCCATGCCCAGCTGATCGAGGACCTCGGCAACAAGCGCATGGACCGCTACCTGAAGTGGACGCACGTCGCGCGCGAACTGAACATCACTCCTCAACACCTCCTTCGGATTCGGCAAGGGAAGGTGCCAATCACCGAAGACGTAGCTGCGCGTTTCGACGTATTCCTTGAGCGGCCGCGCGGAGACACATGGAACCGCCTTCAGCGCGTGTCGCGCTCGAACGCGGACGACTCCGAGGCCGGCGAGCCTAACCCGGCCACGACGCCGAGCGGTGACACGAAGATGAGGCTATTTCTCATCGTGGCGAAGGATCCGCCGCAGGAATGGCCGGCCGACATGAGGTCGCAGGTAGCGGGGATGTCAGTATCGGACATTACCGAGGTAGGCCGTTCGCTCGGTCGGCAGTTTGGGTCCGAGATGGAGCTTCAGTTTCTGCTGGCGGCACTGAACGTGAAGAAGCAGGCCGTGGCGGCGCGTGAGCAAGATGCGGCGGATGTGGCCGAAAACGGCGCACCTGACCGACGTTAGATGCCCCATGCATGGGTGATGTTGTGGAGGTTCGCTCAGATCGCACGTACAGTGACGAGAGGGACACTCGGAGTCCGTAGCGCTCCTGAGGACTGCGCGCGGGTGCTTCGAAGGACATGGGGGACGAATGAGTCGGCCGGGCAGCGTGGCGGGGTTGATAGCGCCGCTTCGCGTTCGCGAATTCCGGACGCTGTGGGCGGCCGAGGTTTTGTCTCAACTCGGGGACCAGGTTGCGCGAATAGCGTTGTCGTTGCTGGTTTTCACTCAGACGGGCAGCGCCGTACTCACCGGTCTTACCTACGCCTTGACCTATGCTCCGGCCCTGGTCGGCGGCCTATTGCTGTCTGGCCTCGCCGACCGGTACCCCAGGCGTGCGGTGTTGATCACAACCGATCTTGTCCGCGCTGCGCTGGCCGCCACGATGGCGATCCCGAATGTCGCTCTGCCAGTGTTGTGGGCATGCGTCGCCCTTCTCAGCGTGGCCAGTGGCCCGTTCAAGGCGGCGCAGAGTGCCTTGCTCCCCGCGGTCCTGGGGGATCGGCTGTACCCGGCCGGAATCGCTGTCCGCCAAGCGACAGTGCAGACGGCGCAGTTGGTTGGGTTCGCAGGCGGAGGCGTGCTACTGGGTTTCGTTGGGCCTAGTATCGCCATGGTAATCAATGCGGCTACGTTCTTGACGAGCGCCGTGCTTGTGGTGGTTGGCGTTAAGTCGCGCCCGACGCCAACCGCTTCTCCTGTTTCGCCGAATAGCGGCCGGACGGCCAGCAGGTTATCCGGGATGACATGGCTCTATTTTCTCGTGGTGCTCCTTGGATTCTCGGTGATACCTGAAGGGCTCGCCGCTCCATTCGGTCATCAAATTGGTTCAGGTGCGCTTGGAGTCGGGCTCCTGATGGCTGCGGACCCCGTAGGTAGTGTGGTCGGGGCGTGGATTTCGACTCGATTCGCCCGGCCCGCGACAATGCTCACAGCGTCATGGTTCGCGGCAGCCGGAGCATTCGCCCTCATATTCCTGTGGCCTGCGCCGCGCCTCCCGGTCGCACTCCTGATCGTCAGCATTTCCGGTATGCTGGCGACCGTTTGCCTTGTCCAGCTCCAGGCCATCGTGGTGCAGACTGTGCCAGATTTCCAGCTCGGCCGTGCATCTGGACGCATGTCCGCGCTGATGTCCTGCGCACAGGGCGGAGCCGTGGCTCTCGGGGGAGTCGCAGCTGCGGGGATCGGGCCAGCCCGCGCTATAGCTGCCACGTCGGCGATCGCAGGCGCGCTCGCGATTGCGGCAGGCTGCGCGTGGAAACTGGCGCGCTCCCGCCGTGGCGAGAGCGCGCCTCGTCCACAGCGTCACCACTCACGACCGCGCACCGGACGCACCTCCTCCGGAGAACCCGATTCCAACCGCGACCAGGCTACAGGGAGTGCTGAGGTGCACGACACCGTATCAGCGCGTGGATTACGCTCCGCAATCGCCCGATGGCGATTCTGGGAACTGTCCGCACGGGCCCGTGCTTTCATAGTCGCCGTCGATGTCGCCGCGGTCGCCGCAACTGCGGCGACCGCCATCAACACACACATTTCGCACGAGGCGCTGACCAACGCGGCCATGCTGACCGGTCTTGGTCTGTGCGTCGCGGAGGTCGGCCGACGCGCCGAAACCACACGTCGGATGCTCGCAGGTGCACCGCACTTCAACATGGCATCTGTCTGGATCTTCGCCGTCACCCTGGCCACAACACCCGTTCTGGGCAGCGTCTGCGCCGTCCTCCTCTACGGTCACCTCTGGCTGCGGACCACACGATCAGTGTCCGGGGCGGCCCTGTATCGCACCACATTCAACGGCGCAGTGATGATCCTCTCCACCCTGGCCGCCGCTGTGGTCCTTTCCGAGCCTCCCGGCGCGCTCCTGGCCCTGACGAGGCCGCTTGACGCCCTGGAGCTGCTGCTCGCAGTCCTCGCGTTCTGGGGCGTCAGCCTTGTGCTGGTCGCCATCGCGATCGTCATCGACACCGGCCGCGCGCCGCTGCGTGACCTGGTCGCGAATTGGACCGACAACTTGCAGGAAATCGCGACGCTGGTGCTGGGGGTCATGACGGCCGGATTTACCCTCCGGCTGCCGTTAGCGCTCGTCGCGATTCCCATCATGGTCTATTTCGTTCACCGCAGCAGCGTGCTGCGGCAAATAGAAGAAGCGACCGCGCTCGATCCCGATACCGGCTTGCTTACCCTGCCAAGCTGGCACCGGGCGGCCACCCGAGCGCTCGCCAACGCCGAACGCCACGCCGGGGCAACAGCCATCGTGACAGTCGATATCGATTGCGGAACGAACGAGGCCGGGGACGTCCTGATGCTCGCGGTGGCCGATGCGGTGAGGAGCGAGGTGCGAGCACCCGACCTGGTGACCCGGCTCGGCGGAAACGAGTTCGTCATGCTGTTGCCCGAAACGAAGACCGACGACGCAGCACGCGTCGGTGACCGAGTCGCAGACGCAGTCCGGGACATCTCGGAAAACCTCGAGGTCTGCGTGGGAGTCGCTGGCTCCTCCGACGAGGGCCACAGCCTTGACGACCTGCTCATTGCCGCCGAACGCAACCGCGCAGGGCAACAAGCCATCGCCGCGCTCCAACGCGAACTCCGCAACTACAACTGACCGCGCGTCCTGTCAGAACCGAGCCAACTGCCGTGGGCGGTCGGGTCGCATTGCCGCCTGCTCAGAGATGGCTTGGGAGGGCTTGCTCTTTCGGACGTATTCGAAAGGCAACGCCAGCATCAGCCGGTGGGGGGGTGCGCTAGCGCCGCCGCCACTCGATATCGACGCGACGATCGTCGAAAACCTTACTGCCCCTCAAGATCGCGCGATACAAGACGACGCGCTCGACGAACATCCGGACAAACCCCCGCCGTTCGTCGAGCGTCATCTTTGGCCACGCTTCGCGTGTAAGCGCGATGTTGGGCAGGGCCGCGCGCGGAGCGGGCAGCGCGGCAAGGTCACTCATGAGGTTTCGCTTCTGAGCATCGAGCGCTGTACGTGCCTCCCGCCATTCGCTCATCGTCAGCGCACCGGGCGTCGCCCACTCGGCGGCCAGCTCAAGGCGCGCACTGTCAAGATCGGACAGTGCTCGCGTCAGCTGGTCCCGCTGCTCCGCGTGATCGTCGCCGCCGAGATTCCTGAGAAAATCCGTACTGTCCAACTTCTCCCATAGTTGATCGAGTACGTACTCATCGACGCCCGCCATGACCGCGGCAACACATCCTCTGCCGCCCTTGACATTGTGGCAGAAGAAGTAAGGCTTCGGCTCGCGCGGCGGCTTGCCCGGCACCGGCTTGACCGTCTTCATGGACCCAATCAGAGGTGCGTTGCAAACGCCGCAGACAATCAGGCCTCCTGTCAACAAATACTTACGGCCGGTGGAGCCGGTCAGGCACGCTTCGCTCACCTCGTAGGGGCCGCGGGCACCCGCCACTCGGCGGGGCCGCGACAGCTTCGCGCATACTGTGCGCCACGTTGGCACGTCGAGGATTTCTTTCCAGTTGCCCTGGCCGACAACCTCGCCCCGGTAGACACGCAACCCGGCAATCGCCGGTGTCGTGAGGAAGGCCTTCACGGTCGCCCCCGTGATCGTGCCGCCCCGCGCACTGCCTACGTTCCGAGTGCGCATGTCGAGCGCGATGCTCTTCATCGACCATCCGGCAAGCACACGCTCGGCCGCCTGTCGAATCTCGGCCGCCTGCTCGGGCACGATCTCGAATGTTTTGCCCTCGCGCCGGTAGCCGAAGGGCAGCGCTGCCGGCGCGTTGCCGCGGGCCGCGTTCGTCGCGAGCTTGTCGTTCACCCGCTGGCGCAGCTTGCGAACCTCCCGGGCGTTGAACACAGCGCGGATGTCCGCGACCTCGGAATCGACGTGCACAATCCCCTCACGGCGCGTGTGAAGTTCGGTTATGCCGCCTGAGACCAGCTCCTGCGCCAGCTGAAACCAGCGAACAGGGTTGCGCTCAAGCCGCCCCTGCTCGGCACACCAGATCTGCGCGACCTCGCGTCGCCCTACTGCGGCTCGCAGCCTGTCGTACTCCGGTCGGATCACGTCTTCTTTCTCGCCGCTGAACCCGTCCTCTGCGAAAACGACGATCGGCACGCCCGGCCAGACTCGGGCGCAGTACTCGCGCCCTTGCATGTCTTGATCCTCGATCGAGTCGGGGCTCGAAATGGATATGCGCAGGTAGAGGGCGATATACGGGGTCACGTGACGAGTCTGCCTTAGAGTGCGGCTTGACGACAAGCGCCCTTGCGCGTGCCGACCAATACTCGAACTCCAGGCATGCTTTCTCCCTGACAACGGCCCTGTGACCTGGTCTAACCTAACCTCGCCAGCCGCGCGCCGCCTCTCCATTCTTGCGCTCCCGCCGACGCCAGCGGCGGCAGCGCGACGAGCACCGGAGGCGACCACGAGGGCGCGACCTCCAACCGGACGTCCTGGCGCAGCGGCTCCGGCCCGGCCCGGATCCGCACCGGCCGGGCGGCCGAGCCGACCGCCTGCACACTCGGCGCGAGCTGCGCGCGCGGACCGGCGGCCGAGGGCAGCGCGCAGGCCAGCAGCCGGTAAGTGCCCGGGGGCACGCCGACGAGCGCGTACTCCAGGTCCGGCCCGAGCAGGGAACCGCTCACGGGGACGCCGCGCGCCGACGTCGCGGCGAACAGCCCGACGTACACCGCCGGATCCCTGCCGAGCGCGGCGACCGCGGCCGGGCTCAGCAGCGCGCGCCCGGTGACCGCCCCGCCCGCGCAGTCCGGTCCCGCCACCCGCACCGGTTCCGGCGGATGCTCGGCGAGCAGGCTCGGCAGCAGCCGGAACCGGTGCGGGCTCACGCCGACCGCCGCGGTGAACCGCGTGGTGAACGTGCCCGGCGCGGAGAACCCGACCTCGTGGCAGATGTCGACCACTTTCTCGCCGGTGTCCAGCAGCAACTCCTTGGCGAGCTGGAAGCGTTGTGCGGCAAGGAATTTCCCCGGAGGCAGGCCGATCTCCCGCTCGAACGCGCGCGCCAGGTGGAACGGGCTGTACCGGACGTGGTCGGCCACGTCCTCGAGCGTGAGCTGCCGGGTGCGTCCGGCGGCCAGGAACCTCGCCGCCTCGAGCACGGCGTCCCGCATGTGCACACCTCCTCGGATGTGCCGCCATGGTAAATCGGGGGACCGACAATTCCCGGGCGTCGGCCGCGCGCGGGCGGTGGACGAGACGAGCGCGGATCCGGAATCGAGGAAGGTCCGGGCGTCAACGGTTACCAGATCGACGGCCACATCGGACCGCGGGCACAGGACAGCACGTACCGTGAGGACGGGGAGCGGGCCAGGAAATCAGCTGCCGCCGTTTCGCGGCCGCCGGCAGCGGTGACGGTTCCGTTGAGGCGCAAGATTTCTCCGCCGCTGGGCAGCAGGATCGCGAACGAACTGGCTTGGTCGCGTTGCTCCAGCCTGATCGCTCGGCAAACCCGGCGTGCAGGTCACTTCGCTGCGGCGCGGTTCGCGTTGTAGCGCGCTTTCTTCTGCCGGTTGCCGCACGTGTTCATGTCGCACCACCTGCGTGTTCGGCTCTGGCTGGTGTCGAAGAACGCGGCCTGGCAGGTCGGCGAGGCACACAGGGCCAGCTTTCCGTCGCGTTCGCCCGAGATGATGCTGATCGCGTCGGCGGCGATCACTCCGAGGGCGTCTTCCACCGCGGTAGCCGGGCTGAGCTGCCAGCGCCGCTTGCCGTCCGGGGTCAGGACCGCCGCGGCCCGGCCCTGCGCGCTGCAGGCATTGATGATTTCGACCGCAGGAGCGGGCAGAGGCTCGTGGAGCGCGGCCGCGGTCGCGGCGGCGTGGATCGATTCCCGGAGTTCCCGGGCGAGTTCGAGCTGCTCGGTGGTGCAGGACTCCACGGCGAGACCGCTCACCGCCAGCCAATCGGCGAGCCGCTGCGGGGTCGGAATGCGCTCGACGGCATCGCCGCAACGCTCGGTCCGCGTCGCCGTGAAGCTCGTCGCGAGCACGGTGCCGAGGCGGAAGTCAGGGAACCCAGCAGGCATGGAACCAGCTTAGCCGGTTGCGCTCAGGCGCGGGCGACTGATAGAACCGGCTAAGCCGGTTCCACGCAAGCTAGGAGGACTCATGACCGCTCTGACCAGCGAAATAGAGGCATTCGAAGCCCGCGCGACGGACGCTGACCTCGACGATCTGCGGGCGCGGCTGGCCGCGGCGAGGCTTCCGGAGGCCGAGACGGTGCACGGCTCGCGCCGATGGGACCAGGGCGTTCCGCTCGCCGATCTGGTGGATCTCGTCACCTACTGGCGTACCGAATACGACTGGCGCGCGTTTGAGGAGCGCCTGGACCGGATCGGGCAGTACCGGACGGTGATCGACGGCCTGGGCATCCACTTCCTGCACCGCCGGTCCCCGCGCGCGGACGCCACGCCGTTGATCATGACGCACGGCTGGCCGGGCAGCGTCGCGGAATTCATCGATATCGTGGACGACCTGGCGGAACCGGCCGACCCGAGCGCCCCGGCGTTTCATGTCGTGGCCCCGTCCTTGCCGGGTTTCGGGTACAGCGACAAACCGGCCACCACGGGGTGGGGAACGGAAAAGATCGCCGCCGCGTGGGTGGAACTGATGGGCCGGTTGGGATATCACGAGTTCTTGGCGCACGGCGGCGACTGGGGCGGCAACATCACCACGGTTCTCGCCGGCCGCTTCCCGGAGCGGGTTCTCGGTGTCCATACGCTGTTCGCGGAGGGCCCGCCCGGGCTGTCGACCGACGGGCTGACCGCGGAAGAGCGCCGGTGGACCGAGGAAACCCGGCATTTCTGGCGGCATCGCTCGGCGTACGCGAAGCAGCAGGCGACGAGGCCGCAGACCATCGGGTACTCGCTCGTCGACTCGCCGGTCGGGCTGCTGGCTTGGCTCGTGGACAAATTCGCGGAATGGTCGGATACCGAGGACAGTCCATTTGAGACAATTTCGCGCGACCGCGTTCTGGACGACGTCACGTTGTACTGGCTGACGCGCTCCGGTGCGTCGGCGGCCCGGATTTACTACGAGAGCCACAATTCGCTGGATCCGGAGCTGCGCGTGGACGTTCCGGCGGCGGTCACCATGTACCCCCGCGATACCGAGAAAACCCCTCGTCCCTGGGCGCAGGAGCGGTTCCGGCAGATCGTCCGGTGGCGGGAACCCGCACGGGGCGGGCATTTCCCGTCGCTGGAGGTGCCGGAGTACTTCGTCCGGGATCTGCGGGAGGGGCTCGCCGCGGTATTGCGGGGGTGACCGGCTATCCGGCGCTGAAGATCGGCGCGAAGAACGCGGTCAGTTCGGCGGTGGCGGTGAGGGGGAGGACGTTCGCGACGTACTGGTCGGGCCGGACCACCACCACCGCGCCGTCGGGCGAGATTCCGCGGGCGGCGAAGATGTCGTCCGCCGGGTCGGCCGCATAAACCTTCTCGTAGTCGATCAGCGAGAAGGGGCCGGTGCGGGGCAGGAAGATCTCCGGGACCTCGCCGAGATCGACCTCCTCGTACGGTTGCGGGTAGATCACCTTGACGTCGAACCAGGCGTCGACGTCCAAGTCCTTGGGCGTGTGCGCCACTACCGGGGAGTCCGGGGACTTCCCCAGCCAATCGGCGAACTCGGCCACCTGGGCGGCGGGGCCGAAAACGTAGACGCGCCAACGGCCGTCGGCCTGGGCATGGTGTCCTAAGTGGACCAGGTTGGCGTCGCAGACCCGCATGACGGGAGCGGATTTGAAGCGTTTGCCGATCGGGAATCCGGTTGCCAGGTCCTGGTGTTCCGGCGCGGCGATGAGGACCGAGGGCTGGTAACAGGTCATGAATCCGGACGGGAACTCGAAGGTCTTCACGTAGAACTCTTCCAGTTCCGCCGGATCGGCCAGGTCTTCCGGCCGGGCCGCCATCAGGGCCGACCATTCCTTGTCGAAGTCGATGAGGTTCTTCGCGATCAGCTGGCGTTCCGCGGAATAGGTGGCCAGCAGCGGGGCGGGACCGCGGCCGTCGAGGACGTGGCCGAGTTTCCAGCCGATGTTGAAGCCGTCCTGCATCGAGACGTTCATGCCCTGTCCGGCTTTCGCGCTGTGCGTATGGCAGGCGTCGCCGGTGATGAAGACGCGCGGCAGCCGGTCTTCCCCGACAGGGACGTCGTCGAATTTGTCGGTAAGGCGATGGCCGACCTCGTACACGCTGTGCCAGGCCACGTTCTTGACGTCCACAGTGTACGGACGCATGATCGCGTTGGCGCGCGCGATGATCTGGTCGATCGTGGTCTTCCGGACGGCTCCGCGGTCGTCCTCGGACACCTCGCCCAGATCGACGTACATCCGGAACAACGAGCCGCCCTCGCGGGGAATCAGCAGGATATTGCCGCCGTCGTGGGACTGGATGGCGCATTTCGTGCGGATGTCCGGGAAATCGGTGACGGCGAGGACGTCCATCACGCCCCACGCGTGCAACGCCTGATCGCCGACGAGCTTCCGCCCGATCGCCTCGCGCACCGCGCTGCGGGCGCCGTCGCAGCCGACCACGTATTTGGCGCGGACCACCCGGTCCTCGCCGGTGCGCGGGCCGGCGGTGTGCCGCAGTGTGACGGTCACCGGGTATTCGTCGCCTTCGGCGATGGCCAGCGACTGGAATTCCAGGCCGAAATCGGGCTTCATCCGGCTCGGCGAATGGGCCATGTACTCGGCGAAATAGTCCTGCACGCGGGCCTGGTTCACGATGAGGTGCGGGAATTCGCTGATCCCGGTCGGGTCGTCGGGGACGCGCGACGAGCGGACGATGCGCTTCGGGTCGGCGGGATCGGGCTTCCAGAAGGACATCGTGGTGATCCGGTACGCCTCCTCGACGATCCGGTTCGCGAACCCGAAGGCCTGGAACGTTTCGACGCTGCGCGCCTGGATCCCGTCCGCCTGCCCGACTTCGAGCCGTCCGCCTCGGCGTTCGACGATGCGCGTGACGACGTTCGGGTACCGGGACAGCTGCGCGGCGGTGATCATGCCCGCGGGACCGGTGCCCACGATCAGCACGTCGACCTCGTCCGGCAGTTCCGCGGGCCGGTCGATCCCGGTTCCGGCGGCGGGGAGGACGCGCGGTTCGCCGGAAACGTAGCCGTGGTGGTGGAACTGCATGGATTTCCTCACCTCGCTGTGAGCGCCAAAGGGGACCGTGTTCGATAATAGAACTCGTTGTTCAATTATTGAGTACATCGATGCTAAGGTGGGCCGCTCCGGTGCACAAGACCCCGCGGGGAAGGACCGAGTCGTGACGGAAGCCAAGCAAGCGGCCGGGTCGCAGACGTTGTCGCGCGGGCTCACCGCGCTGGAAGTGCTCGCCGACGCCGACACTCCGCTGTCGATCGGCGAGCTGGCGGCACGGCTCGGGCTGCATCGGTCGATCACTTACCGCATCGTGCGCACGCTCGAGGACCACGGACTGGTCGTGCGCGGCGCGAACGGCGAACTGGAGCTGGGCGCACGGCTGGCGGCGTTGGCGCGCAACGTTTCCCGCGATCTTCAGTCGACCGCGCTGCCCGAACTGACTGTGCTCGCCAACGAACTCGGTATGACCGCGTTCCTCGCGACGCTCGACGGCGAGGATTCCGTCGTCACGCTGGCCAGCGTCGAGCCGCGGCAGGCGAAGGCGGCGGTGGCGCAGCGGCCGGGCACCCGGCATCCGATCACCGCGGGCGCCCCGGGGCGCGCGATCCTGCAGCAGTTGCGCGGGGAGAAAGCGCCGTACGAAACCAGCCACGACGAGGTGATCCCCGGGCTGTCGTCGATCGCGGTGCCGCTCGCGGTGCCCGGGCAGCATCCGGCCGCGCTCGCGGTGGTGTATTTGACCGGTCCGGCTGATATCTCTGCGATCGGGGCCCGGCTGGCGCGGGCGGCGGAGGCGATCCGGGCCGAACTGCATCCGTAGTAGACGCGGTGGACAGCGGCCGGGCGCGGGAAGCACGATGGCGTCCGTGGTACAGACGACGCGCTTCGCCCGCTTCCCGCTCGGACACTTCCCGACCCCGCTCGAACCGCTGGACCGGCTCACCGCGCGGCTGCGCGAACGGCACCGGGACGTACCGGACCTCTGGATCAAACGCGACGACTGCACCGGTTTGGCGACCGGCGGCAACAAGACGCGCAAGCTGGAATTCCTCGTCGGCGACGCGCTCGCGCAGGGTGCGGACACGCTGATCACCCAGGGCGCGACGCAGTCCAACCACGCCCGGCAGACCGCCGCGGCCGCCGCACGCGCCGGGCTCGGCTGCAAACTGCTGCTCGAACAACGCCAGGTGCGCGACGAGGAGTACGAGAACTCCGGCAACGTGTTCCTCGACGAACTGCTCGGCGCGGAGATCGTGGACCGAGTACCGGCCGGAACCGACATGTCAGCGGCGATGGAGGACGTGGCGGCCAAGCTGCGCGCGGAGGGACGGCGGCCGTACGTGATCCCGGGCGGCGGGTCGAATCCTATCGGCGCGCTCGGGTACGTCCAGTGCGCGCTGGAGCTGGACGCGGCACCGGTCCCGGTCGACTGGGTCGTGCACGCGACCGGCAGCACCGGCACCCAGGCCGGGCTCGTGGCCGGATTGCGGGCGGTGCACAGTCCGGCGCGGGTGCTCGGCGTCAGCGTGCGGCAGCCGGAAGCACGGCAGATCGACGCGGTGCACGGCCTGGCCGCCCGGACGGCGGAGTTGCTCGGCGCCGAGGTTTCCCGCGACGACGTGCTGGTGGACGACCGCTGGGTCGGCGAGGGCTACGGCGTGCCGACTCAGTCCATGGTGGACGCGGTGCGGCTGCTCGCCGAGACCGAAGGAATCCTGCTGGACCCGGTGTACTCGGGGAAGGGGTTCGCGGGCCTGCTCGGCGGGATCGAGGAAGGCCGGTTCGCCGCGACCGACCGCGTGGTGTTCGTGCACACCGGCGGTGCGGCGGGGCTGTTCGGCTACCGGTCGACGTTCCAGTGATCGCGGGCGTCCTCGGCGGCATGGGTCCCGCGGCGACCGCGGAGTTCTACGCGAAGCTCGTCGCGCGCACGGCCGCGGACCGCGACCAGGACCACCTGCGGGTGGCGATCTGGGCGGACCCGACGGTGCCGGACCGGGTCGCCGCGGTCCTCGGCGGAAGCACCGACCCGTACCCGGCTTTGCTTGCCGGGGCGGAAAAACTGCGCGATCTCGGCGCGTCCGTGATCGCGATCCCGTGCCATACCGCGCATTTCTTCCTGGACCGGCTGGCCGCCGACAGCGGGGTGCCGTTCGTCGACATGGTCGCGGAGACCGCGGAATTCCTCGCCGGACGGACGGGTCCGGTGGGGCTGCTCGGCACTCGCGGCACGATCGCCGCCGGGCTGTACCAGCGGCGAGTGCCCGCGGTCGAGTGGGTGGTGCCGTCCGAAGCGGGGCAGCGGGAAGTCGATGCCGCGGTCGCGGCGGTGAAGCGCGGCGAACTGGCGGACGGAGCGGCGCATTTCGACCGGGCGCTGGCCGACGTCGACACGCCGCTGTCGGTGCTGGCGTGCACGGAACTTCCGTTGGTGGCGGGGAAGTCCGCCGGAGTGCTCGACCCGACGGACCTGCTCGCCGACGCGGTGATCCGCCGCTGCGGCGGAAAACCGGTCGACGCGCGGGCGTCCGCCTGACAGAGTCCGGCCATGACCGATCTGCTGACCGCCGCGGACGTGCAGCTCATGCAGGATCTCGCGCAGCGGATCACCGCCGTGCGCCCGGAACTGGTCAACAGCGACGCGTCCTACGGCGAACTGGCCTGGAACTGGGGCAAAGCACACACTGCGCAAGGGGCGAGCTGGGTCCGCCGGCTGTGGTTCGCCGGGGACGGCCTCGTCGCGTGGGGCTGGGCGCAGCTGCCCCGGAGCGTGCGGCGCAGCGACGGCTCGGTCCAAGACATCACCGGCGCATATCTGGCATATCAGGTGCATCCCGACCATGCCGGACTGGTCGACGAGGTGATCGACTGGTTCGACGCGACCGCGGACGGTCTCGAACGCACCGTGCTGCCCGGCACGGCGGACAAATTCGGCCTGGAACGCTGGGCGGCGCACGGCTACCGGCCCGATCCGGACGGCCTCGGCGACACCGGATCCTGGACCCAGCTGAACGAACGCGCGCTCGACGTGCTCGAAAACCCGGTGCTGCCGGACGGATTCCGCTTCCGCACCGCAGCCGAAGCCGGACCGGAAGCGGCCGTCCAGGCGCATCTCGACGCCTGGGGCGTCATCGCGTACTCGCTGGAGAGCTACGAGGGCGTCCGCGCCACCCCGGCGTACCGCGGCGACCTGCACCTTCTGGTCGAAGCACCGGACGGGACGATGGCGGCGTCCACGATCATGTGGCTCGACGAGGTGAACCGGACCGTCGAGTTCGAGCCGGTCGGGACCCACCCGGAGTACCGGCGGCTCGGGCTGGGCCGGGCGATGCTGCTGCACGGGATGGACCGCGCGCGGGCGGCGGGGGCCACCCATGCGACGGTCGCTTGTCTTGGTGCGCCTGGGCATCCGGCGGCGCGGGGGTTGTACTACAGCGTCGGGTTCCGGGAGATTTCCCGGGATATGCCGCTGCTCAAGCCTGCCTGAACAGCGGCGCCTCGAAGCGCGCCAACCGGGTACTAGGTTCACCATCGGGCCGGGCACAGGCTTCATGGCACCGTCCTCCCACGGTGGCTTAGCGTCATGCCATGACGATTCCAGCCGCGCTGAAACGCGCGGTCCTCCGAGCGCGGCGGGACACCGGCTTCCTCGCCGCTGGGGTGCTGCCGCACCTGGCGCTGGTGCCTGTCTGGGCGTGGGCAGCGGCGACGGCCGCCAGGACGGGAAACTGGCTCCTCGCGGTTTCCGTGTCGGCGGTACTGGTCCTGCTCGGCACCCCGGTGCTGACGGCCGTTCAGCGGGCTCGCTATCGGGTGCTCCTCGGGGTCGACTTCCCCCGGCTCGCCCCCGCCACGCCGGAACGATGGACGTGGGCCTCGATCGCCCAGTGGCTCGCGGCGACCCGGCCTTGGCGCAAGATCGGCTACCACCTCGTGCTGGGCCCGCTGCTCGCGCTGCTGGAACTGCTGGTGCTCGCGGCGGCTGCGGCGGGCTTGGCGGGCGTCACCGCGTACGCCTGGGCATGGGCGCTGCCGACCGGAATCCGCCAGGCCTGGTTCGGCTACGCGACCCAGCTACCCGCGTACACCGCGGCCGGATTCCTCCTCCTGTGCGCTCTGCCCTGGACCGCGCGGGCAGCCGCCCGAGCCGAGGCGCGGCTGGCGTCGGGCCTGCTCGGGCCCAGCCGGGCGCAGCGGCTCCAGGAGCGGGTCGACGAGCTGGCCGTGAGCCGGACCGGATTGATCGAGGCCGTCGATGCGGAGCGCCGCCGGATCGAGCGCGACCTGCACGACGGCACCCAGCAGCGCCTGGTGTCCCTCGCGGTCAACCTGGGCCTGGCGCTCGCCACCCGCCCGGACCTGCCGGACGAGGCCCGCGAGGTCATCGAGAAAGCGCATTCGGAAGCGAAGGAAGCGATCGCCGAACTCGACGACCTGGTGCGGGGGCTGCATCCGGCCGTGCTCGAAGACCGAGGTCTCGACGCGGCGTTGTCCGGGCTGGCCGCCCGCACGCCCTTGCCGGTGCGGCTGCGGGTCGATCTGGCGGAAAGGCTGGCGCCCAACGTGGAGTCCGTCGCGTACTTCGTGATCTCCGAGGCGCTGACCAATGCGACGAAGCACGCCAACGCGACGCGTGCGGAGGTGCTGGTCCGTCAGGTCGGCGAGGTGCTGCGCGTGCGCGTCGCCGACGACGGGCTGGGCGGTGCCGACGCCGCTGGCACGGGGTTGACCGGGCTGGCCAAGCGGGTCGGCTCGCTCGACGGGGCGTTCCGGGTCAGCAGCCCCGTCGGCGGCCCCACCACTGTCGCCGCGGAGCTGCCGTGCGCGCGGTGATCGCCGAGGATTCGGTGCTGTTGCGGGTCGGACTGGCCAAGGTCCTGGAGACCGGCGGGTTCCAGGTCGTCGCGGAAGCCGGCGACGCCGAGGGGCTGCTGGCGGCAGTGGCCGAGCACCGGCCCGACCTCGCCCTGATCGACGTCCGGATGCCGCCCGGCTTCGCCGACGAGGGGGTGCGGGCGGCGATGGAGATCCGCCGGCGCTGGCCGGGGACGCCGGTGGTGCTGCTTTCGCAGTACGTGGAGGAGCGGTACGCGGCCGACTTGCTGTCCGCGAACACCAGCGGCGTGGGCTACCTGCTCAAACAGCGGGTCGCCGACGTCGCCGACTTCGTGGCGGCGGTCCGGCGGGTGGCGGACGGGGGAACGGCCCTGGACCCGCAGGTCGTCGCCCAGCTGCTGCTGCGCCGCGACAGCGACCCTCTCGCGCGGCTGACTCCCCGCGAACGGGACGTGCTGGGCCTGATGGCCGAAGGGCGCTCGAATGCGGGCATCGCGCAGGCGCTGGTGGTCAGCGAGAGCGCCGTGGCGAAGCACATCAACAACATCTTCGCCAAGCTCGACCTGCCCGTGGCCGACGCGGACCACCGCCGAGTCCTGGCTGTGCTGCGGTTCCTCGGAGCGTCCCGGGCCTGACCTTCCCGTGGGGCGCGCTGGCCCCTGAGCTTCGCCGCTCATGCGCCCGGCCGGGGAAAGGCTCGGGTCGCGAGCACCGCGCAGGCCGCCGCCAGCGGCAGTTCGGCGAGGACCGCCATCAGGACCGCCATCGTGAAGTCCGCGCCCGGGGCGGCTGTCATGGTGTCGAACCACGCGTCGACCACCAGCAGGGCCGCGGTCGCGGCGGAGGTCAGGCAGGCCCGGCGGTCGCCGCGTTTGAGGAGCAGTCCGGTGGAGAGCAGACCGAGCGCCTCGAGGCTGTCCAGGCCGGTCCAGGTCCAGGCCCAATGCGCGGCCTGGGCGGTGGCGGGCAGTTCGGTGTGCAGGAAGACCAGCCAGGGAACCATCGCCAGCCCGAGCACGGTCAGTACCGTGGCCGTCCGGCGCAGCAGCAGCGGTAACGGCGAAGCGGTTGCCTCCGGAAGGATCCGCGGGACAGCGCTCGCCATGACACCCGACTCCCTCCGGTGCCCGCCTCTCGGGCACGGCATCAGCATGTCTTTCGCGGGGTGCCCGGGGCAGTAGCGCTCCTATCCGACTTGACGGTGAAGGTGGGTACACCCTTCGCAGCCGCCCGAAAACTGCGCCGGAGGATTACGCTGGCCGCATGTGCGCGACCGGGCCGGAAATCCGCGGGACACGGGTGGAACTGCTGACCGCGCCGGACTGCCCGAACGCCGAGGCGGCCCGGTCGCTCGTCGCCGATTGCCTGGCCGAGAGCGGCCTCGACGCGGCGGTCGTCGAACGCATCGGCCGCTACCGCTCGCCGACGATCCTGGTCGACGGGACCGACGTGATGGGCACGGCCGAATCGGTCGCGGGGGAGGCCTGCCGGCTCGATGTGCCGACCCGGGAGCGCGTGCTCGCCGCGTTGGCGGCCGTGAAAGCCTGACCGGAATCCGTTGCAGTGCGCGAGTTCTCTTCGGGATACTCGCCGCTCTGGTCTGCATTACAAATGTAATGTAGCGTGAACGCCACCCCAGCCGAGGAGGTGCGGATGAGCGCGGACGACCCGACCGGGACGAAGCTCGCCCTGCGCCGGGCGGCGGTCGGCGTGGTCGCCTCCGAAGGGTTGCGTGGCCTCACCTACCGGGCGGTCGCGCGGGCGGCGGGCTGCACCACCGGCGCGGTCCAGCACCATTTCTCCTCGATCGACGACCTCCTCCAGTCCTCTTTGGACCTGGTGCTGGAGGAAAGCGCGGAGAACGGCCTGATCGGCGCCCGCACCGGCGTCTGCGCGGACGGTCCCGAGGTGCGCCGGCGGTTCCGGGACAGCGCGGACCTGCAAGTGTTCCAGTACCAGCTGGTCGTGGAAGCGGCGCGGCGGCCCGAACTGCGGCCGGTCGTGCGGCGGCTCTACGACGGCTATCTCGCCGCGGTCGGCAAGGAACTGTCGGCGGACGGCGGGCTGGCCCAGCTCGTCTTCTACGCCCTCGACGGAATGTTCCTGCACCAGGCGGCGGATCCGGACGTCGATCCGGGCCCGGCGCTCGAAGCCCTGCGCGGCCTGCTCGCGGCCGCGCGGTAACGCGAATCCGAAACCCGCCCCGGCCGCGCACGACGCGGCCGGGGTCGAGGTGTTGCCGAATACCGTTGTGCCGCAAGATCTTCCCACTGTCCTTTTCGGAATTTCCCGCCCGCCCCGGGTGTTGACTTAATCAACACCCGGGGGCACACTCGGCGCATCCCGAAACCCGCCGACCCGAAAGGCGCACCGATGCCCGACACCGCCGCCGCGACGTTGCTGATCGACGGCCGCTGGCGTTCCGCCCCGGCGACGTTCGACGTCGTCGACCCCGCGAGCCTCGCCGTACTCGGCCAGGCCGCCGACGCGGGGCCCGAACAGGCGCGGGAGGCACTGGCCGCGGCCGCGCGCGCTGCCCGCGGCTGGGCGGGCACCGACCCGGAGACCCGCAGCGGCCACCTGCGCGCCGCGGCCGCGGGAATCCGTGCCCGGCAAGGAGAACTGGCCGCGTTGCTGAGCCGCGAGAACGGGAAACCGCTCGCCGAGGCGAACGGCGAACTGGCCGGAGCCGCCCGGATGCTGGAGTGGGCCGCCGAGGAGGGCCGCCGCGCGTACGGACGGGTCACCCCGGCGAACGCGGCCGGCCCGGGGCTCGTGCTGCGCGCGCCGGTCGGCCCGGTGCTCGCGATCACGCCGTGGAACTTCCCGGCCAGCATGCTGATCCGCAAGGTCGGGCTCGCGCTCGCGGCGGGCTGCCCGGTGCTCGCGAAGCCGGCCGAGCAGACCCCGCTGATCGCCACCGCGCTGCTGGAAATCGTGCAGGGCGCCGGATTGCCGGACGGGGTGCTGCAGTCGCTGACCACCGCCCGGCCCGCCGAACTCGTCGGCGCGCTGCTGGCCGACCGGCGGCTGCGCAAGGTCAGTTTCACCGGCTCCACCGAGGTCGGACTGGGCCTGCTGCGCCGGACCGGCGACGTTCTCCGCCGCACGTCGCTCGAAATGGGCGGGCATTCCCCGGCGATCGTGTTCGAGGACGCCGATCTCGAAGCGGCCGCGGCGGGTGTCGTCGCCGGGAAGTTCTTCAACGCCGGGCAGAGCTGCACGGCAGTGAACCGGCTGTACGTCCACGAAAGCGTCCGAGACGACCTGCTTTCGTTGATCGAGAAGAAAACCGCCGCGCTGAAGGTCGGCCGGGGCGACGCCGAGGGCACCGACGTCGGGCCGCTGATCGACGAAGCCGGGCTCGCGAAGGTGGAGAACCAGGTCGCGGACGCGGTCGGCAAGGGTGCGCGCGTGCTCGTCGGCGGCAACCGGTGGACGGATTCCGCGCTGCCGGGCCATTTCTTCGAGCCCACCGTGCTGGTCGACGTCACCCCGGACATGCTCATCAGCCACCAGGAAACGTTCGGCCCGGTGCTGGCGGTGTCGCCCTTCCGCACCGACGACGAAGCGATCGAACTGGCCAACTCCACCGATTACGGCCTCGCCGCGTACGTGTTCGGCACCGATCTGCGCCGTATCTGGCGCACGCTCGACCGGCTCGATTTCGGCGTGCTCGGCGTCAACGACCCGGCGCCGGTGCGTCCGGAACTTCCGTTCGGCGGCCAGAAAAACTCCGGCCAGGAACGCGAAGGCGGGGCCGAAGGCATCGAGGCCTACACCGAGACCAAAGCCGTCGCTCTGCGGTTCTGAACCGCGTCCGGAAAGGAATCCGCATTGACCACCGCTGAACTCGCCGCCGCCGACCAGCGCAGCCTCGTCCATCCGCACACCGTCATCGGCGATCCGGCCGCACCGCTCGTCCTCGACCGCGGCGAAGGCGCGCTGCTGTGGGACACCGACGGCAACCAGTACCTCGACGGCACCTGCGGCCTCTGGCAGTGCCCGGTCGGCCACGGCCGCGCCGAACTCGCCGACGTCGCCGCCGAGCAGATCCGCAAGCTGGAGTTCTACTCGTCGTTCGGCGACTACTCCAACGCCCCGTCGATCCGGCTCGCCGAACGCCTGCTGTCGCTCGCCCCGGCCGGGCTGGAACGGGTTTTCCTCACCAACGGAGGGTCGGAAGGCAACGAAACCGCGATCAAACTCGCCCGGCTCGCGTTCCATCACGCGGGCCAGCCGGATCGCACGGTGGTGCTGGCGCGGCACGGCGGCTACCACGGCATGGGCGGCGCGTCGCTGGCCGCGACCGGGATCGAGGGCTTGCGCGCCGGATACGGCCCGCTGCTGCCGGACGTCGAATGGCTCGGCAAACCGCACGGCCTCGAACACGGTCCACATGCGACAGACCTTCTGGTGGAAGAGCTGGAGAAGCGCATCGAGGAAATCGGTCCGCAGCGGATCGCCGCGTTCATCGGAGAGCCGGTGCTCGGCGTCGGCGGGATGGTGCCGCCGCCGGAGGGCTACTGGCCGCGCGTCCAGGAAGTGCTGCGCCGACACGGGATTCTGCTCATCATGGACGAGATCGTGACCGCGTTCGGCCGCACCGGGCACTGGTTCGGCAGCGAGCATTTCGGCGTCGAACCGGACATGATCGTCACCGCGAAGGGGCTCACCAGCGGGTACATCCCGATGGGCGCGGTCCTGATCGGACGGAGGGTGCTCGAACTCGCCGACGGGGCGACGTTCCTGCACGGCTTCACCTACAACGGCCACCCGGTCGGCGCGGCGGTCGCGCTGGCGAACCTCGACCTCATCGAAAAGGAGAACCTGCTCGAACGCGCCACCGTCCTCGGCGCCCGGCTGCGCGCGCGGCTCGACCCGCTCGCCGAGCTGCCGCACGTGCGCGAGGTCCGCGGCGTCGGCCTGATGCTCGGCATCGAGTTCGCCGACCGGCCCACCGCCCCGGTGCAGGCGGGCTGCCGCGCGGACGGGGTGGTGGTCCGCGCGTCCGGGACCAGCATCGTGCTGTCGCCGCCGCTGGTGATCACCGAGGACCAGATCGACACGCTGGCGGACGTGCTGGGCAAGCACGTCGCGGCCGCGGCGAGCTGACGGAGGAGCCATGAGACGCCGGATGCCGACGCTGTTGTCCGCCGCGCTTCTGCTCGCCACCGCCGGCTGCGCGATTTCCGAGGGCGGCCCGAACTCGCTCGTGTTCGTTTCCTACGGCCAGGGCGCGTACCAGGCGGGCCAGCGCGCCGCGTGGCTCGACCCGTACGAGAAGCAGACCGGGACCACGGTCACCCTCGACGGCCCGTCGAACAACGCCAAGCTCAAGGCGATGGTCGAGGCCGGGAAGGTGACGTGGGACGTCGTCGACACCGACGCGTCCGCTGCCGCCGCGGTGTGCGGCAGCCTGCTCGAACCCGTCGACATGGGTGCGCAGGCCGCCGGGTTCCCGGAGGGCTCGCTCACCGATTGCGGGGTGCCGGACGCGTTCTTCGGCATGATGCTGATGTACGACTCGAAGGTCTACGGCCAGCATCCGCCGACGAAACTCGCGGATTTCTTCGATCCCAAGCAGTTCCCGGGCCGCCGCATCATCTACGGCGGCGACCCGAGCGTCGGCACGATCGAGGCGGCGCTGCTGGCCGACGGCGTGCCGCGAGACCGGCTGTACCCGCTCGACATGCGCCGCGCGCTGCGGATGTACGACCGGATCCGGCCGCAACTGGCGATCAGCAGCACGTACGGCGACCAGCAGCAGCGCATGGCCGGCGGGCAGGCGGATCTGGCGCTGATCGTCAGCGCGCGGGCGTTCTCGCTGCTCAAGGCGGGGGCGACGAACTGGAAAGTGGTGCCTGGCATCCCAGTGCCGGTGACCTGGGATGTCTTGGTGGTGCCGAAGGGGACGGCACGCGCCGAGGAGGCGAAGAAGCTCATCCGCTTCGCCTCGCAACCGGCGCAGGCGGCGGACTTCGCCGCGCGGGCGGGCGTGGGACCGGCCAACACGGCCGCCCCCGCCGCCCGCTCGGAGATCGCCCGCCAGCTCGACATCTGGGGCGAGGGCAAGGAGGACTTGCGAGTGCTCAGCAACGTGCGTTATTGGGCGGCGAACCGGCCCGCGCTGGTGAAGGCGTGGTCGGATTGGACGACCGGATGACCGCCGCGGCCACCCGCGCCCCGGCCGTGCCGCGGGCCGGGCGCGAAAAACGGCGGACTTCGTGGCTGCTGCTCCCCGCCGCGGCGGTGGTGCTGGTGTTCTTCTTCTACCCGCTCGCGGTGATCCTCTGGCGGAGCTTCGCCGAACCGTCGTTCGGGATCGGCAACTACCTGGCGGTGCTCGGCGACGAGGTGCAGCTTCGCGTGCTGCTGCGGACTTTGCGGACCGCGCTGATCATCACCGCGGCCACGCTCGTCATCGGTTATCCGTACGCGTACGCGATGACGCTCGTCGGCCGTCGCGCCCGGTCTCTCCTGACGCTGCTGGTGCTGATGCCGTTCTGGACCAGCCTGATGGCGCGCAACTTCGCCTGGTACGTGCTCGAACAGCGCGGCGGCGTCCTCGACAAGGCGCTGTCGGCGATCGGCTTCGACGGCGTCGTGCTCCTGGGTTCGGTGGCCGGCGTGACGGTCGCGATGGTGCAGGTGATGCTGCCGTTCATGGTGCTGCCGCTGCAAAGCTCGATGCTCGGCATCGACCGCACCCTGCTGCACGCGGCGAGCAGCCTCGGCGCGCGGCGTCCGATCGCGTTCCTGCGGGTCTACCTGCCGCTGTCGATGCCGGGCGTGCTGGCCGGCGTGTCGGTGGTGTTCATCATGTCGCTGGGCTTCTACATCACCCCGGCGCTGCTCGGCACGCCGCAGCAGGCGCTGGTCGCGCAGGTGATCGGGACCCAGGTCAACGACCTGCTGGACTTCGCGGGCGCCGGTGCGCTCGGGACGATCCTGCTGGTCGTCACTCTCGTGGTGCTCGCCGTGCTCGGCCGCGTGGCCGCGCCGCTGGGCACGAGTGCGGCGGGAGGTGCCGGCCGTGGCTGACAATCCGTCGATCAGCAGGGCCGCCGCGGTGCGGCAGCGGAGCCTCGGCTGGGGCCTGCGCGCATGGGTCGTCCTCGTCGCGTTCGTGCTCGTCGCCCCGACGCTCGTGGTGATCCCGATGAGCTTCGGCGCGGGCTCGACGTTCGAGTTCCCGCCGAAGGACTGGTCGTGGCACTGGTACGCGGAGTTCTTCACCAGCAAGCAATGGCTGGCCGCGCTGGCGAATTCGGTCCAGGTCGGCCTGCTCGCGGCGGCGCTGGCGACCGTGCTCGGCGTGGCGGCCGCTTTCGCGCTCGACCGGATGCGCGGCCGCGGCCGGGGCGTCGTCCGGCAGCTGCTGATGGCTCCGATGATCCTGCCCGGCATCGTGGTGGCGGTCGCGATCTACGGCGTTTTCCTGCGCTGGCAGCTGAACGGCACGATGCTCGGTTTCGTGCTGGCGCACGCGGTGCTGGGGCTGCCGTTCGTGCTCACGTCCGTTCGGACGAGCCTGGCCGGGTACGACCCGATCATGGAGAAGGCCGCGGCCAGCCTCGGCGCGCCCCGGTTCACGACCATGCGGAAGGTCGTGCTCCCGATCATCGCGCCCGGCGTGCTCTCCGGATTCGTGTTCGCCTTCGCCACGTCGTTCGACGAGGTCGTGGTCGCGTTGTTCCTGCAGACGCCCGCGATCAAAACGCTTCCGGTGAAAATGTACGAATCGATCGTGCTGGAAATCGACCCGACGATCGCCGCCGCGTCGAGCCTGATCGTCGTGTTCACCACCGTTCTGCTGTTCGTCCCCGCCGTTCTGCGCCGAAAAGAGCAATCATGACTGACGGAATCGCGACCGCACACGTGACGAAGGCCTACCCCGGCGTCGACCGGCCCGCCGTGGACGACGTTTCGCTGCACATCGCCGACGGCGAGTTCATGACCTTCCTCGGCCCTTCCGGTTCGGGCAAGACGACCATGCTGTCGATGATCGCCGGGTTCACCCCGCTTACGTCCGGATCGATCACTGTGGACGGTCAGGAGATCTCGCGGCTCAAACCGCACCGGCGGAACCTCGGCGTGGTTTTCCAGCAGTACGCGCTGTTTCCGCATCTGTCGGTGGCGCGCAACGTCGCGTTTGGACTGACCCAGCGCAAGGTGCCGAAGGCGGAGGTCGCGCGGCGGGTGGACGAGGTGCTGGAGCTGGTCGGGCTGTCGGCGGTGCGGGACCGGTTGCCGCGCCAGCTTTCCTTTTTGTCAGCAGCAGCGCGTCGCACTCGCGCGGGCGGTCGTGTACGAACCGCGTGCGCTCCTGATGGACGAGCCGCTCGGCGCGTTGGACAAGAAACTGCGGGACCAATTGCAGCGCGAGATCGCGCGGATGCACCGGGAACTGGGCATGACGTTCCTTTTCGTGACGCACGACCAGCAGGAGGCGCTGACGTTGTCGGACCGGATCGCGGTGTTCAACGACGGCCGGATCGAACAGATCGGCACGCCGGAGGAATTGTACGAGCGGCCGGAAACGTTGTTCGTCGCGCAGTTCGTCGGCGAGTCCAATGCGTTGTCGCTGACGCCGGGGGAGGTGACGATCGTGCGGCCGGAGCGGTTGACCTTGCACGCCCCCGCGGCGCCAGTCCCGAGCGGACACCAGAGGGCGAGCGCGCGGGTGACCGACATCGTGTACGTCGGCGATCACACGCGGATCTGGTTGCGGTATTCCGACGGGGCGCGCGGGTGCGCGGTGCTGGCGGCCGGGGTCGCGCACGACCATCGGCCGGGGGACGAGGTGGTCGTGGCCTGGCATCCGGAGCATCAGGCCGTGGTGCCGAGCGGCGACGTCCCGGAATTGGCGGCGGTATGACCGAGCAGGTACTGCTGCGCGGCGGAGTGGTCCGGACCTTCGACCCGGAGGTCGGGACCGCTTCCGCGGTGCTGGTTTCGGACGGCCGGATCGCCGCGGTCGGCGACGACAAGACGGTGTCCGCCGCGGCCGCACCGGACGCGCGGGTCATCGAACTGGCGGGCCGGACTGTCCTTCCTGGACTGAACGACGCGCATCTGCACCTGGCCTTCCACGCGGCCGCCGGTCCGGAGTTCGCCGTGGACCTTTCCGCTGCCTCTTCGTTGGCTTCGGTGGCTCGCGCGTTGGCCGACGCGCCGCCGGGGGAGTGGCTCGTCGGCCGCGGCTGGCGGGAAACGACGATCGCCGAGTTCGCCGACGGACGAGCGGCGCCGACGCGCGCCTGGCTCGACGAGGTGACCGGCGGGCGGCCGGCGGTGCTGCATCACGCGTCGTCCCACGAGGTGTGGGCGAACAGCGCGGCGCTCGAGCGGGCCGGGATCACCGCGGCGACACCGGATCCGGAAGCCGGGGAGATCGTGCGGGACGCCGCGGGCGAGCCGACCGGGGTGCTCGTGGAGAGTGCGCAGGAACTGGTCGCTTCGCTGGTGCCGAAGCCGAGCCGGTCCGTCCGGCTGGATTCGATCGTGCGCACCATGGAACGGCTGAACGCGCTCGGGATGACGAGCGTGACCGACCCGATCGTCCCGCCGGACCTGTGGCAGGACTACCGGGACCTGCACGCCGCCGGCCGCCTGCGGATGCGGATCACCGCGCTGCTGCACTGGAACTGGCCGTCGCCGGCGACGTCCGCCGCCTCGCTCGCGCGCCTGCTGGACGAGACGGATTTCTCGGTCGGCGACGACCTGCTGCGGATCGGCGGGATCAAACTGTTCGCCGACGGGGTGCCGACGCACTGCACCGCGTGGATGCACTCGCCGTACCCGTCCGGCGGGCACGGCAGCCTGGTGACCTTCGGCCCCGACGACGACGCGCGGGTCCGTGAGCTGCACGCACTGGTCCTGGCCGCCCACGTCCGGCGGGTCCGGGTGCAGGTCCACGTGACCGGAGACCGGGCCGCGGACGCGGTGGTCGACGCCATCGAGGCGGCCCAGGCGGCCGACCCGTGGCCAGACGCCCGGCACGCGTTGATCCACGGCACCTTCTTGTCCGCCGCGGTGCTCTCCCGGCTGGCGCGGTCCGGCATCGGGGTCATCACCAGCTCGCTGATGCGCACCTACAGCGGCCCGTCGATGGTCCGCGTGCTGGGCGAGGCGCGGTGGGCTGACGCGTTCCCCGCGCGGGCGCTGCTGGACCACGGCGTGGCGGTCGCCGACAGCTCGGACGCCCCGGTGACCGTGCCGGACTGGCGCCGCGGCGTCGCGACCTTCACCGGCTCGCCCGGCCCGAACGCCTACTCCGCCGTCGCCAGCCCGCTGACCAGGGAAGAAGCGCTGCGGCTGTGGACCATC
Source organism: Streptomyces sp. AA4 (assembly GCF_000158875.1). Classification (NCBI taxonomy): domain Bacteria; kingdom Bacillati; phylum Actinomycetota; class Actinomycetes; order Kitasatosporales; family Streptomycetaceae; genus Streptomyces; species Streptomyces sp. AA4. The sequence goes on from NZ_GG657746.1 coordinate 3,169,543, forward strand.
GGCCCGGCGTGGCTGGAACACGCGGAGTCGGTCAAGGGCACACTGAGTGTCGGTTCCCTCGCCGATCTGGCGGTCTTCGCCCACGATCCGGTCACCGCTGCGGCGGCCGAGTTACTGAGCGTACGGTCGGAATTGACCATGCTCGGGGGACGGACAGTGACAGAGTGAGGTTCCGTGTACAGCAGCAACACCGACGCCGATCGCGGTGCTTTCGTGTGGATGGTGAAGAACGCCGTCGTCCCGCGCCCGATCGCGTGGGTGAGCACGGTGGACGGCGCGGGCGTGCGGAACCTCGCGCCGTTCAGCTACTTCGCGCCGCTGACGATGGACCCGCCGACGGTGGTCTTCTCGATTTCCGAAGCGCCGAAGGACACACTGACCAATATCTCGGCTCAGGGAGAGTTCGCGATCACGATAGCGCTGAGCGGGCAAGAGGAACTGGTCGCGCGCACTGCGTCCACTGTGGACTCTTCGGTGGACGAGGCGGAGCACGTGGGGCTGTCGTGGGAATCCGGGGTGAGGATCGCCGCACCCCATCCCGCCGGGACGGGGCCGAGCCTGGAATGCACGCTGGTGAAAATCGAGGAGTTCCGGGGCGCGCACCTGGTGTTCGGCGAGGTCGTCGGGGTAGCGGTGGACGACCGCCTGCTGCGCCCGGACGGCAGGCTGGACCAGGACGCGTACCAGCCGGTGGGCCGCATGGGCGGCGCGACGTTCACCCGGGTGAACAACTGGGTGCGGGTGCCGATTCCTGCTCCGGAGGAGTTTCTGGCCGGGAGTCAGCACTCCGACTTGGGCAGCTGACCCTGCTGGCAGAGGTAATCGTGCTGGATTTCACCGGAGGTCTTCGGACGGCCGGGCCCGCCGGGGTCGAGGTAGCCCTGGTATTCCTTGCAGCGAGGGTTGAACTTGCCCGCGGTGACCGCCCGCTGGCCGCAACCGGGGCCGGTCGAGAGGTCGCGCTGGTTGGCTTTCGGCGTGCTGGTCTTGGGTGCGCTGGTCGCCTTGGCCGAGGTTGAGGCAGCCGGCGGTGCCGTAGTCGGGGCCGTGGTCTGGGCGGGTTCCGGGCTGAGCTGGCTCGTCGGCGGCGCTGCCGCGACAGCATGCTGGGCGGGCGGGTTCTCGGTGCACGCGGCCAGCGTCAAGGTCACTGCGATGGCGGCGACGGCGAAGCGGACCCGGGTCATGTCAGAGAGACGTCCCTGAGTCCGTCCGCGTTACCGCGCCCTTTCGCGTAACCTCGGCGCTGTCCGCACCTGAGCAGGGAGGTTCTCGTGGCCGACGCAACCCTCGACGGGGTCCTCGACCGGCTCGCGGAGATGGACGATCCCAGGATCCGGGCCGTCAACGAGAACCACGGTGACGACCACAGCGTCAACCTCGGCAAGCTTCGCGCCCTCGCCAAAGAACTCAAAGCCCAGCCCGATCTCGCCCGCGAACTTTGGCAGACCGGGGACACCAATGCCCGCCTGCTCGCGATCCTCGTTGCCAGGCCGAAGCAGTTCGAGCGCGACGACCTCGACCGGATGCTGCGCGAGGCGGGCAAGCCCAAAGTCCACGACTGGCTCCTCGCGAACATCGTCAAGAAGAGCCGCCACGCCGAGGATCTTCGCGTCGTCTGGCTCGAGGACCCCGACCCGGTGGTCGCGAGCGCGGGATGGGCGCTGACCGCGGACCGCGTCGCGAAGAAGCCCGCGGGGCTCGACCTTTCCGGGTTGCTCGACGTCATCGAAGCCGAGATGAAGGACGCCCCGGAGAGGTTGCAGTGGGCGATGAACCAGTGTCTCGCCCAGATCGGCATCGAAAACCCCGGCCTGTGCGCCCGCGCGATCGGCATCGGCGAGCGGCTCGGCGTGCTCAAGGACTATCCGACGCCGCCGAACTGCACGTCGCCGTACGCGCCGGTGTGGATCTCGGAGATGGTCAAGCGGAAGGCTTGACGAAGACCCCGATGAAAACCATGCTCGCCGCCAAAAACGGGCCTGCGGCCAGTGCCGCCAGCCATTCGTCGGCGGCAGTCCGGTCCAGTTGGCCCGCGCGCACCGCGCGTTCGGTGTTGCGGCTCAGCCCGAGAATCTTGTCCGCCGTCCCGAAATCGCGGAACACTGGCGTGGCAACGGAAACGTCGCGCACCTCCAGTCCGGCAGCCAACGCCAGCCTCGCCAGGGAACGGCCGACGGTCGCGTTCCGCACCATCGTCGAGCACACGAACCGGTTGAACGCACGGTTCGTCGAGCGCTCTCCGGGGTCGACCACCAGGCTGTCCCAATCCGGTTCGGCGATCGCCGCCAGCCCGTCCGGCCGCAGGACGCGGTGCAGTTCAGCGAAAACCGCGGCGGGGTCGGCGACGTGCTGGACCATCCGGTCCGCCCGTACCCGGTCGACGCTCGCGTCGGCCAGCGGCAGCGCTTGCGCGTCGCCCAGCCGGACCGACACCTGCGGCAGGGACGAGACCCGCTGTTCCGCTTCCGCGACCATCGCCGGTTCCGTGTCCACTCCGAGGACCGAACCCGTGGCGCCCACCGCGTCGGCCATGGCGGGCAGGTCGGTGCCGGGACCGCAGCCGACGTCCAGCACGGTCAGGCCGGGGCGCAGGTCGAGCGCGGCCACTACCTGCCGTTTGTAGTCGCGTCCGGCTTCGGCGACCTGGGCGTAGTAGTCGATTTTGTCCGGACGGGGAACCCCGAAAGTCTCGGCCATGGCTTCGAGTCAACCAAAAAGTTCCGTCTTCGCCGAGGGTCGAGGGGCGGAATCAGCGACGGTGGCGCGCTCGCCGGGAAATCGGCTGCGATTCCGCCGGTCCGGCGGGCGACGCGGGAGAGCCGGGCTGGCGGAACAGGCCGCCGTAGCGGTCCTCCTGCGGCCGGACGAGCGCGCCGGGGCGCGGGCTTTCGGCGACGGGATGGCTGAAGAGCGGCGAACTGACTGCGGCAGTGATGAGTTTTCCTTTCGGCAAAGCCAGAACCGCGACGGAACAAGACGAACCGGGCGGCTGGTCCACGTCGCACCGCCGTCGTCCCGGGAGGGCGCCACTGGCTGATGCCGCGCGGGGCGGCCGAAGCGAGGGCAGCTCGGCGGCTGACAGGCCGCGAGGGAGTGACGGCGGTGTGCCGTGGGCCCGACGACATGGCGTGCGTGCGCCCTGACCGGATCAGCCGGGACTGCCGGCGCACGAGATGTTCTCGGACACCACTGACGGTACACCCTCGGCCGCACCCGGCGCGCCGCCGCGTCCCGGACACCCGGCGGGAGGACTGGCGAGAAGTCCAAGGATCCCGTGGTCGCAAGGGAATTCCGGAGCGAGGCGCGGCACCGGCGGGAACACTCGAATGGACCTGGCCGGGCGCGGCGGAAAAGTTCCCCCGGCCGGGCCGGATTCCCCTTCGCCAACGGTCCGGGGTGTAGGCTCGGCGGCGAGACCTCAGTCGTGCGAGTGCGCCGTCCGGCCGCCGCGACCGAGGGGCGCGGGACCTTCCCGCGAGTACCGGCGCCGGGAGCGCGCCGGGCCTTCATCCTTGTCGAACCACCGCGGTTGTCCGGCACACCATCCGATGCGGAGCGGGAAATGGACAGACCGGCAGAGGGCACCGGGCACGGGAGCGAGTTCGCCGAGCTTTCGGCTCTGGTGAAAGACGCGGGGCTGTTCCGCCGCCGTCCGGTGCACTACCTCGTGCGCGGCGCGGCGGCGTTGCTCGCGTTCGGCGGGGCGTGGGTGCTGCTCGCGCTCGGCGCCGCCAGCTGGTGGCAGCTCGGCACCGCGGCGCTGCTGGCCGTCGGCTACACCCAGCTTTCCTTCCTCGGCCACGACGCCGGCCACAAGCAGATCTTCCGCGGCCGCCGCGCGAACGACGCGACGGGCACGGCGCTGGCCGCGCTGGTCGGGCTGAGCTACGGCTGGTGGGTCGGCAAGCACACGCGCCACCACGCGAACCCGAACCTCGAAGAATCCGACCCGGACATCGACATTCCCGCGCTGGCGTTCAGCGCCCGGCAAAGCCGCGCGAAGGCGGGTTTCCTGCGCTGGATGGCGAAATACCAGGCGTTCCTGTTCTTCCCGTTGCTGTTGCTGGAAGGCGTCGACCTGCACTGGTCGGGGATCAAAGCGGTGCGGCACGGCGGAACCAAGTCCCCCCAGGCTCGACGCGATCCTGCTGGCCGTCCACGTCGCCGCCTATCTCACGGCCGTGTTTCTCTTGCTGCCGCCGGGAATCGCCGCGGTGTTCATCGTGGTCCACCACGCCGCCTGGGGTGTCTACATGGGATGCTCGTTCGCGCCCAACCACAAGGCGATGCCGCACCTGGAACCCGGGCACCGCCTGGACTTCCTCCGCCGCCAAGTGCTGACGTCGCACAACGTCCGCGGCGGCCGCTGGATGACGTACGCGCTGGGCGGGCTGAACTACCAAATCGAGCACCACCTTTTCCCGAGCATCCCGATGGCGACCCTGCACCGGGCACAGCCGCTGGTGCGGGACTTCTGCCTGGCCCGCGGGATCAGCTACAGCCAGGGCGGACTGCTGCGCACCTACGCGGACGTCCTGCGGCATCTGCACCAGGTCGGAACTCCGCTCCGGACGGCGTCGCGGGCCGGGAGCGGCGTCCGGTGAAGGCGGACTGACCTAGGCCGATCGGCCCGGACCTCTGCCCGGCCGGGTGGCTCGGACCTGCCGCACGGCGTCCGCCGCTCTCGACCACGAGTCGGCGGGCAAGGGCGCCGGAGCCGCACCGGCGACCCCGGCACCCCACGCCGTCAGCCCTTCACCAACCCCTGCATCTCGGCGATCTCCGCCTGCTGCGCGTCGATGATCCGCTGCGCCAGCGCCTTGGCCCCGGCATCCGCGCCCTGGGCCAGTTCCGTCTTCGCCATCTCCACCGCGCCCTGGTGATGCTTGATCATCATCTCCAGCCACGACCGGTCGAAGGCCGGGCCCTTGGCCGCGTCCAGGCTTTTCATGTCGGCGTCCGACATCATCCCGGTCATCGCGTGGCCGCCGGACATTTCGTGGCCGCCCGGCATGGAGTGGCTGGTTGCCGGGACGCCCCAGGTCGCCAGCCAGCCTTGCATCTGCCGGATTTCCGGGTCCTGCGCCCGGTCGATCCGGCCGGCCAGGTCGACCACCTTCGGGTCGTTGCTGCGCGACGGCACCATTTTCGCCATCTCCAGCGCCTGCTGGTGGTGCGGGATCATCTGCTGGGCGAACGCGACGTCCGCGGCGTTGTGCCCCGCCTGCGCACTGGGCGCGGGCGCGGAGGTTTCCGCGTTGCCGCACGCGCCGAGCAGGAGCGACGCGGCCAGCACGGCGCCGCTGAAAAAGATTTTGCGCACGAAAAAACCTTCTCTCAAAAGGAAAATTGCGAGGAAAGACCGGAAAGCGCAATGCCGATCAGGTTCGCAACACGCAGAGAGAAGCCAGGACGACGCGGCCCCGTCTGTCGGGAGGGCGGTCGGCGGCGGGGGAGCCGCGCGTGCCGTCGAACACCGCCTTCGCGGCGGGGCGGCGGCGGAAGGCCAGCAGGCCGAGCACGAGCGCGCCGGCCGCGTACAGGACGGCCAGGCAGAGGTGCAGCATCGAATGCTCGCCGGCGGGCATGCCGGAGTCGGCGGCCGGGGCGGACGAGTGCGTCTCGACCGACACCTGGCTCGTCATGGCGTGCCCGGTGCCGGGGGAGGGCACGTGGTGCATCACCGCGATGCCCAGCGCCAGCGCGAACAGCAGCAGCACCCGCTGCACGCTGCCGAGCCGGGACGTCGCCATGGGACTCACCGTACCGGGTGCCGGGGGACCGGCGCGGGCCGGACAAACCGGTCACGCTGAGTGGTCGGCGAAGCCGTTCAGTACTGGAAGTTGAACATTCACTCAACCAGGTTCCAGCCTGTGGCGCCGAGGCCGCCCCCGCTCGCCCGGGGCGGGGGTGTGCTACTAGGTTCGAGGGGGCAAGACTTGATGTCGAAGAAAGAAGGAGGGCCCCATGGCCCGGTACGAGCTGCCCGAACTCGACTACGACTACGGCGCCCTCGCGCCGCACATCTCCGGCGAGATCAACGAGCTGCACCACAGCAAGCACCACGCGACCTATGTCAAGGGCGCGAACGACACGCTGGACAAGCTCGCCGCCGCGCGCGAGGCGGGCGACTTCGGCTCGATCGTCGGCCTGGAGACCACGCTGGCGTTCAACCTGGCCGGGCACGCCAACCACGTCGTGTGGTGGAAGATCCTCTCCCCCGAGGGTGGGGACAAGCCGACCGGCGAGCTGGCCGCGGCGATCGACGAGGCGTTCGGCTCGTTCGACAAGTTCAAGGCCCAGTTCACCGCCGTGTCCACCACCATCCAGGGCAACGGCTGGGGCGCACTGTCCTGGGACCCGATCGGCAAGACCCTGATCACCCAGCAGCTGCGCGACCACCACAACAACCTGATCCTGCCGACCGTGCCGATCCTGCTGGTCGACGTCTGGGAGCACGCGTTCTACCTCGACTACAAGAACGTGAAGCCGGACTACGTCAACGCCCTGTGGAACATCTTCAACTGGGCCGAGATCAGCAAGCGCTTCGACAACGCCGTCGCCGGCGGCAACGGCCTCCTGCTCGGCTGAGTCCGACGCACTGAAGGCACCGGAAACGGGGTCCGGCCCACGCGGCCGGGCCCCGTTTCGCTATTGCGGCGCGGCTTTTGTCGCCCGGGTGGGGGAAATCGCTGCGGCAAATGTCGGGAACTGCTGGTCTGTCGGCACTCGCCGCGCCGCCCGGAAGCCGCTCGCACCGGCGGGATCGGAGTGCATCCGGGCGTGCCCGCGGCACGTTCGCCGAATGCGGACTCCGATCCAACGACCCGATTTGCCTCGCCTCCCCGGCACAAGGACCACCTGATTCAGCGAGATTCGCTGGCATTCGGTGGGTTCTTTCCCCGAACGGAAAAAGCGCCTGGACAGAGCCGGACCGGCGCGGCACCCTGGAAGAGCAACCATGTCGGGGGGCAGGGGGAGCCACATGGCGTTGCGCATTCATTTCACCGACGACGATTTCGGCCGGGCGAGGGGGCGCACCGGCCCCGATCCGCTGTGGGAACTGGTGCTGAGCCTCACCGCGCTGCAGAGCCGCCGCCCGGCGGCCGGGCCGCGGGTCTGGTCCGCGCGCGTCCGCAAGCAGCTTCGCCGGGAGGGGCTGCTGCCGCATCCGCGTCCGGCGCCCGCACTGGAGTTGTCCGCCCGGGCCGCGAAGGCGCTGCCGTCCGGCCGCGGCACGGGGATAGGGAGACCGGCCGAGCGGCGGCAGCTCGGCCCGGTCGCGGGAGACGGCGTCGTGCGCGTGGAGAAAACGAGGCTGCGCGCCGACCTGCAGACGTTTTTCGTGCACGGAGTCGCGCCGTCGTGGGTCGGCGAGGTGGCCGACGGGGCCCGCGCGCTGCTCGGATCGGCGCTCACGTCGTACGGCGCGGCGCGCGAGACTCCGGTGCGGCCGTCCGCCGGGAACAGACAGGTCGCGCCGATTCGCTGGGAGAGCCCGGAGTTCTCCGGAGGGCCTTCCGCGGACCGCAGTGTCTACTTCGGAGGCTTGCTCGTGATCCCGGCGTATTTCCGGGTCGTGGAACCGGATCCGGCGACCGGACCGGAGCAGCCGGTGGTACTGGCCCGGGCCGAGGAGCGTGCGCTCGAGGCCGCCCCGGACCCGCTGCCGGACCTGCTCGGCGAGATCCGGGCCCGGGCCCTGCACGCGCTGGCGGTCCCGCGGTCCACCGCCGAACTGGCCGGGGAGATCGGCGTGACCCCGGTCGCGGCGAGCAAACACACGAGTGTCCTGCGCCGCGCGGGGCTAGTCGAAAGCCAGCGGGACGGGAATACCGTCCGGCACGCGGTGACGGCCACCGGGCTGGCGTTGCTGAGCGCGTCCGGCGCTTAAGGGCGCGGTTCGGAAGAATCCCACGTACTGGCGGACGACGGCGGCAATAAACGACGCGGCTAAACGGGGCGACCAGGGTCGTCCGAGGTTGCCTCTGTGTGGCGTTACGCACGAATGAGTGAAAAGAACGGGTGAAATCGGGTGTTGGCGCGGTGCCGATTGCCCGCCGCGGACGCTTTTTCCCGCGACTTGGGCACATTTGTTCGCAAACCCTCCCGGGTTCCCGGTTTTCCCGGCATTCTCGGAGCATGGCTTCTGGTGGTTTCCGCGGGTCCGCGGTGCGCGGGCGCGTGTTCCTCCTCCCGGTCCTGGCCGCGGCGGTCGCGGTCTCGGCGCTGGCCGGGGTCGCGCTGGGGCTGTGGATCCACCGGCAGGGCTCGGCGGCGATCGACCGCGCGCCCGGCCGGTCCGTAGTTGCCGCCGTCCAGCCCGGATCCGGTGCCCTGCGCGGGACCGAGGGCGCCGCGGTGCCCGACACCCGGCGCGTCCGGTGGACCGCCCCGGACGGCGGCGCCGAGGAAGCGACCATCCCGCTGCGCTCCGACCCGGCGGCCCGCGGCCTGACCCGCGTCCGCGTCGACGCGCGGGGCCAGCTCCGGTCCTCGTCGCCGGACCGGCTCGACGTGCTGTCGGTGTCGCTGATCACGACGATCGCCTGGGAACTGGTCACCGCCATCGCGGGATTCGCGCTGTACCGCCGTTTCTCGCGGGGGCGCGTCGCCGCGTGAGGGGATGGCGGCAGAACCGGGGGATCGCTGCGGTACTGCGCTCGGCGCGGTGAAGCTTCTGCCGGACTCGGCTGTGCGCGTGGTCAAGCCGGTGGTGACTGCCGGAGGGCGCGGATCTTCCCGGCGAGGCGGCACCAGGCCTGGATGATCGCGAGGGGTTCGTTGCGGTGAAGCCCACGTCGAGCCTGACTGCCAGCGTGGCCAAGCCAGTCGAGGCGGGGGGTGGCTGCCGAACTCGGGAGGAACTTGTCGAGCCAGCGGGCAAAGGCGCGGATCTTCCCGGCGAACCAGCGCCCGATCCAGGCACGGGCGCGAGTCAGCGCCAATGACAGCGGTAGAACCAGACGAGCGCGAGCGGGATCGCCGTCGTCAGCACGGCGCCCACGATGATCGGCGGGGCGGAGCCCATCCCGAAGCCGACCACCAGGGTCACCAGGCCGGTCAGGAACACGCTGAGCACCCCGAGCGCGGCCGCGGCGAAGGTGACGACCGGCATCGGGCGGAACTTCTCGAAGCGGCGGGCAAGGCGCGGATTTTCCTGGGCGAGGCGGCGTTCGATCTCGTCCAGCTGCTGTTGTTCGTGGTCGCGCAGCGCCATCGTCCGCTCCGCCCGTCGACCTGGCCGGGACTTCTCCGCTGATTCTGCCACGAAACGCGGCCGGAATCCGGGGTCGAGTTCGATTCGAAGCTCCGTGCGGGCGAGGGCGCGGAATGCGGCCGGTGCGCCGCGAAAGCGAAGGGGCGGCCCGCCGGATGCGGCCGGCCGCCCGCACGGGTCAGTCGCGGCGGCGGCCGCCCACGATGAGCCGGTAGCCGGTCAGGATGACCAGCGCGCCGAGCACCGCGAGACCCCACGTGCGCAGGTCGAAGAACGTCCCGAGCTGGGTGTGGAACAGCGTTTTGCCGATCCAGCCGCCCACGAACGCGCCTCCGATCCCGAGCAGGATGGTGATGATGCAGCCGCCCGGGTCCTTGCCCGGCATGAGGGCCTTCGCGATCAATCCGGCGATCAGGCCCAGCACGATCCAGCTGACAACGCCCACGTCGGTCCTCTCCTCGGTACGGCGGCGGCCCGGCGGGCCGCCTCTGGTCGGACCAGGATGGCATGGTCCGACCGGGTGGCGCGCGCCAGCTTCGGGGCCGCTTTCCGCGGCCCCGGCCGGATTCAGCGGCGCAGGGAGGTTTCCGTGTCCATATGCGACAGTTTGGCCGGATTCCGCACCGCGTACAGGCCGGTGATCTTGCCCTCGTCGATGCGGAGCGTGAGCACCGTGTCGACCTCGCCGTCGAGCTTCAGCACCAGCGCCGGGTGCCCGTTGACCTGCATCGGGCGCAGCGGTGCGGGGATCTGGGCGCTCCCGGCGGCCAGCAGGCGCGCGACCTTGTCCGCGCCGACGATCGGCCTCAGCACCGCCTGTTTCACGCCGCCGCCGTCGCCGAGGAAGACGACGTCCGGGGCGAGCAGATCGAGCAGTCCCTGCAGGTCGCCGGTCTCGACGGCCCGATGGAACGCTTCGAGCGCACCCCTGGTTTCGGCGGGCGTGACGTCGCCGCGCGGACGGCGGGCGGACACGTGCGACCGCGCCCGGTGCCCGATCTGCCGCACCGCGGCCGGGGTTTTGCCGACCGCCTCGGCGATTTCGTCGTACGGCAGGTCGAAGACCTCGCGCAGCACGAACACCGCGCGCTCGGTCGGCCGCAGCGTTTCGAGCACCAGCAGCATCGCCATCGACACGTGGTCGGCGAGTTCGACGTCCTCGGCCACGTCCGGCGCGGTGAGCAGCGGCTCGGGCAGCCAGGTGCCGACGTAGGACTCCTTGCGCCTGCCGAGCGTGCGCAGCCGGGTCAGCGCCTGGCGCGTGGTGATCCGGACCAGGTAGGCGCGGTGCTCGCGGATCTCGTCGAGGTTGACGCCCGCCCACTTCAGCCAGGTCTCCTGCAGCACGTCCTCGGCGTCGGCGGCCGAGCCGAGCATCTCGTACGCGACGGTGAACAGGAGGTTCCGGTGGGCGAGGAAGGTCTCGGTGGCGAGGTCCGGGCTCGCTTCGCCGGGCGCTGTCATGGGTGGCTCCTTCGTGCTCCGGGGTCGATCGCCCACAGGACGCCGGCCGCCGGGAGTTTGTGACATCAGGTCCGGTCGGCGTCGTGGCCGAAGTCCCCCGCGGGATGCGAGGGTAGCCGGAGAAGACCTCGGCGGAGAGGAGTTCGCGACGATGGCGGAGCGGGGACCGGACTGGCTGCGGCGGACGTGGGACAAGGCCGCGCCGCGCTACGACCGCGACATCGCGTGGCTCGAGCGGGCGCTGCTCGCCGACGGCCGCGAATGGGTGTGCGGGCAGGCTTCGGGGGAAGTGCTGGAGGTCGCGGTCGGGACCGGCCGGAACCTGCCCTGGTATCCGCCGGACGTGCGCTTGACCGGAATCGACCTCAGCCCGTCGATGCTGGACCTGGCCCGCGGCCGGGCCGCCGAGACCGGGCGGGAGGTGACCCTGACCGAGGCCGACGCGCAGTCGCTTCCGTTCCCGGACGGCACGTTCGACACGGTCGTCTGCACGCTGGGCCTGTGCGGCGTGCCGGACGAACGCGGCGCGCTCGCGGAGATGCACCGGGTGCTGCGGCCGGGCGGGCAGTTGCTGCTGCTGGACCACGTCGGCAGCCACCGCCGGTTCGTTCTCGCTGCTCAGCGGCTGCTGGAGAAGCTCACCGTTTGGCAGCTGGGGGATTACCTGACCCGGCGGCCGCTGCCGTTGCTCGCCGCGGCCGGGTTCGAGGTGGAGCGGGCGGAGCGGAGCAAGGCCGGGATCGTGGAACGGGTGGCCGCGCGGAAGGCCGCTTAGTCCTGCGCGGTGGATCCGGTGCGGCAGAAGGAAAGCGCGAACCTCGATCGCGAGCTGCACCAGTGCGCTACCTGGACGCATGTAACACGTGCTACATTCACCGCTGTGGCAGGGGACAGATGGCTGGTGCTGGTAGTGCGGGTGCCGTCCGCGCCGTCGCGGCACCGGGTCGCCGTGTGGCGGGAGCTGCGGCGGGCAGGCGCGTTGTCGATCGGGCAGGGCGCCTGGGCGGTGCCGGACGTGCCCGGGTTCGCCGGAGGCGTCGCGCGGGTCGTCGAGCTGGCCGAACGCGGCGAGGGCGAGGTGATCACGCTCGACGCCGCCGAACGCGACGGCTCGCGGCTGGCGGAGCTGTTCACTGCCGAGCGGGAAGAGGAGTGGGCGGAGTTCCTGGCCGACTGCGGGAAGTTCGACGCGGAGATCGCCAAGGAAATCCGGATCGGCAAGTTCACGATGGCCGAGCTGGAGGAGGAAGAGCAGAGCCTCGAGCGGTTGCGGCGCTGGCATCGGGACTTGAAGGCTCGCGACGTGTTCGGCGCGCCCTCGGCGGCGGAGGCCGAGCAGCGGCTGAAGCAGTGCGCGGAGCGGCTCGCCGACTACACCGAGCAGGTTTTCCAAGCCCTGCACCAGATGTGAAGGGCCGCCCGCGGCGGCGAGGGGCCGACGTGCGTTCCCGGGTTGAGCGGCTCCCTTCGCAGGCGACACCAAAGCGGGTCTTCCGGCCCGGACCGGAGGTGAGGATTTCCGATGCGTTCTGCTGAGCTGCGTCCGCTGTACGCCGCCGGGTTCGTCACGGCGTTCGGTGCGCACAGCATCGCCGCCAGCCTCGGCGCGTACACGCACGGCGATTCCTTGCTGACCCTGGGATTGCTGCTCGCGGTCTACGACGGGGCCGAGGTCGTGCTCAAGCCGGTGTTCGGTTCGCTGGCCGACCGGATCGGGCCGCGGCCGGTGCTGCTCGGCGGGCTGCTGGCGTTCGCGCTCGCGTCGGCGGCCTTCGTCGTCGCGGGAAATCCGGCGGCGGTCGGGCTCGCGCGATTCGGTCAGGGCGCGGCCGCGGCGGCCTTCTCGCCCGCGGCCGGAGCGCTGGTCGCGCGGCTGTCGCCGACGAAACGGCAGGGGCGCGCGTTCGGCGGTTACGGCGCGTGGAAGAGCGTCGGGTACACGCTGGGCCCGTTGCTCGGCGGCGTGCTGATCACGGTAGGCGGATTTTCCTTGCTGTTCGGCACTCTTGCGGTGCTGGCCTTCGTGGTCGCCGGATGGGCCGCGCTGGCGGTGCCCGCGCCGGAGCCGTTGCCTCGGCAGCGGCAGACCGTGCTCGACCTTGCCCGCCGGCTGGCTGAGCCCGGGTTCCTCCGGCCGACCGCGGTGCTGGCCGGGACGACCGGAGCGCTCGCGGTCGGCATCGGATTCCTGCCGGTGACCGGGGCGGCGAGCGGGCTCGGCACGGTCGCGACCGGCGCGGTGGTGTCGGTGCTGGCGTTGTGCTCCGCGCTGGTGCAGCCGTGGGCCGGTCGGCTGCGGGACGCCGGACGGATCCCCGACGGATGGGGGATGGCCGGCGGGCTGCTGCTGACCGCGGCCGGGTTGGCTTTGGGCGCGCTCGTGCCGGGCGTCGTGGGGGTGGTGGTCGCGGCGGTGGCGATCGGCGCCGGGGTCGGGGTGGCGACGCCGATCGGGTTCGCGCACCTCGCTGGTTCCGCACCGAAGGAACGGCTCGGGCAGACGATGGGGGCGGCCGAGGTCGGTCGTGAACTGGGGGATGCCGGTGGTCCGCTGTTGGTCGGCGCGCTCGCGTCGGCGGCCACGCTGGGGGCGGGATTCGGCGGGCTGGCGGTAGTGCTGGCCGTGCTGGGCTTGGTGGTGGCTGGCTTCCGAAGGCGGTGATCGGGAGGTCAGCTGGTAGCGATAGCCGGATCGCTCGTCGAGGCCCGGCCGGTTTCCGCGTGGCCCGCGAAGCGCCGGACGTATTTCCCGTCGTGATCCGCCTTGACCGTGATGTCGTACCAGCCGTTGGCCACACCCCACTTCGGAACCGCGCGTGAGGTGCCTGGGGCGAGCGTGTAGTGGTACGACTCCGAAGGCGCGTACGCGTCCACGCCGGTGAAGGTGACCGTGCGGCTGGTCGGGTTCTTGAACGTCACCGTCACGTAGCCGTCGTAGTGCCGGGCGGTCACCTCCGGGCCCAAGCCGCCGACCGTTCCCTCCTGTTCGCGGAGCCAGCCGTTCGGGCCGAAAACTGAGTACTGGTACCAATCTCCCGCGCCGCTGGGCAACTGCCAGCTGTCGGTGACCGACTTGTGGCCTTCCACGGTGTACGGCCACGGACCGTCGGAACGCATCCGGGACGTCACGTGGAATCCGGCTCCGGCGTCGCCAAGGTTGGCGAAGGTGAAGTACATCCGGCCATCGCGGGCCTCGGTGTCCGCGGCCAGGTCGTACGGCAGCGGGCGCGCTTTGCGGGTGCCGGGTTCCTGTTTCGGGAGCGAACCGTTCGACGGGGGCACCGGGTGATAGGTCGGCGGGGTGCGGTGATCGGCGGGCGGCTGGTATCCGCCGGTGCCGGGCAGGGACGGGACACCGCTGTTGGCTCCGGTGAAATCGAACGCCGACGTGAGGTCCCCGCACACTGCGCGGCGCCACGGCGAAATGTTCGGGTTGTGCACGCCGAAGCGCTTTTCCACGAACTGGATCAGCGAGGTGTGGTCGAAAGTCTGCGAGCAGACCCAGCCGCCGGTGCTCCACGGCGAGATGGCCAGCAGCGGAACGCGCGGGCCGAGTCCGTAAGGCATTCCTTTGGCGTACGACGCGGCCGCGCCGCCTTCGTACCATTCGCCGGCGACGCTCGCCGTCGACTTTCCCCAGTTCGCGTCGCGCGGCGGATACGGCGGCACGACGTGGTCGAAGAAACCGTCGTTCTCGTCGTAAGTGATGAGCAGGACGGTTTTGCTCCACACGTCCGGATCGGCCGTCAGCGCGTCGAGGACGCCGGAGACATACCAGGCGCCGTAATTGGCCGGCCACGCCGGATGCTCGCAATACGCTTCCGGGGCCACGATCCAGGAAACCTGCGGCAGGCGGTTCGCCTTGACGTCCGCGGTGAGGTGGTCGAAGAAGCCCTCGCCCGCGGTGGCGTGCGTGCCGGTGCGGGCCTTGTCGTAGAGCGGCGTGCCCGGAGCCGATTTCTGGTACTGGGTCAGGTAAAGCAGCGAGTTGTCGCCGTAGTTGCCGATGTACGGGTCTTTCGTCCAGCCCCAGCCGTGGTCCTTGTCGAGGCCGTCGCCGACGTCCTGGTAGATCTTCCACGAAATCCCGGCCTTTTCCAGGATTTCCGGGAAACTGGTCCAGCCGTAGCCGGTTTCTTCGTTGCCCAGCACCGGTCCGTTGCCGGAGCCGTCGTTTCCGGTCCATCCGGTGTACAAGTAGTACCGGTTCGGATCGGTCGAGGAAAGCATCGAGCAGTGGTACGCGTCGCAGACGGTGAACGCGTCGGCGAGCGCGTAGTGGAACGGGATGTCCTTGCGGGTCAGATACGCCATCGTGGTGCGGGTTTTCGCCGGGATCCACTTGTCCCACCGGCCGGTGCTCCACGCGGTGTGCGTGCCGTTCCAGTCGTGGTTGAGATCCTCGATGAAGGTGAGGCCCAGGTTGTCCTCGGCGGGCCGGAACGGCAGCGTCACGGCGCCGCTGGAATCGGCCTGATGCCACACCGGTTTTCCGTTCGGCAGCGAAACCGGACGCGGGTCGCCGAAGCCGCGGACGCCGTTGAGGGTCCCGAAATAGTGGTCGAACGACCGGTTTTCCTGCATCAGCACGACAACGTGCTCGACGTCCGCGAGGGTGCCGGTGCGCACGGCGGCCGGCACCGAGGCTGCCCGCGCGATGCTCCCGGGCAGCGCAGTGCCGGCGGCGGTCGCCGCGGCGAGCTGCATGAATCTGCGACGGCTGACCGATGACATCGGTGTCTCCTCGACAAGTCGCGGACGCGTTCGGGAATTTCCCACCGGGAAAGCCGAACGAATCATCGACGGATCGCCGGTGCGCTGTCAACCGCCGACCGGGATGGCGCCCGTTTGTACTGCGTCACCGCCGGTTTGCTGCCTGTTTCACCGTCTTGATCACCGGGGCCGTTTCCACGTGGGTGACCGCGGGCAGCGCGGCGACGCTGGTGGTGAGGTAGCGGTACAGCTCTTGGTGACTGGCGCACACCACGGTCGCGTACAGGTTGGTGGGGCCGGTGGTCGCGGCGGCGTAGGCGACTTCGGGGTGCGCGGCGAGCGCGGTGCCGGTTTCTTCCAGTGCCGCCGGGGCGACCGAAAGCCACAGCAGGGTCCGGATTCCCTTGCCGTACAACCGCCAGTCGAGGTCGAGGTCGAAATACAGCACGCCCCGTTCGCGCAGCTCCGCCATGCGGCGGCGGACGGTGGTCGCGGACCAGCCGGTCGCGGCGGCGAGCTGTTCGAATCCGGCGCGGCCGTCGTCGGCGAGCGCGGCGAGGAGTGCGCGGTCGCCGTCGTCGAGCGTCGCCGGTCCGGGCCGGAGGGGGAGCGGCGGCGGGCGCAACCGGGTGACAGCGGCGTCGTCCAGCGTGCCGATTTTGGCGACCACGCTGTCGGAACCGCCGTAGAACGCGTGCAGCACCGAATGCGCGGTGACGCCTTCGACCCGGGGCGTGCGCGGGAGTTTGGCCAGCAGCAACGCTTCGCTGTCGGCCGAGTTTTCGATCCGGACTGTGCAGGTGATTTCGGTGCCGCCGGACGTCAGGCTCACCCAAGCGGTGTCCGGCCGTCGTGCGAGGGCTTCGGCGACCGCGCCCGTCGCGCTGGGGGCGCACCGGATGCGGAGGAACCATTGCACCGCACCGAAAGCTGCCTCGTTGACGCCGCCGATGACCCGGACCGCTCCGGTCGACCGGAGCCGGGCGTAGCGGCGGGCGACGGTGCGATCCGACACGCCGAGCGCGTCGGCGATCGCGCTGAACGGGGCACGGGGGTCGATCTGGAGGGCGTGCACGAGTTGGCGGTCGAGATCGTCGTAGTCGGAATCCACCTCCATGAGGGTACTCGTGTCGGAATCCGCCGTTCGCACGTCGCTTTCTGGCTCGCGGACTGCTGCCGGGCCGAGAGTCGGTTCCGAACGACCTACGAGAGGAGAGACCATGACTGCCGAGGTGCTGGTCGTCGGAGCCGGTCCGACCGGGATGACGATGGCGAACGAACTCCAGCTCGCCGGGGTGTCCTGCGTGCTGGCGGACCGGCTGCCGCGAGCCGGCGAGCTGTCCAAAGCAGGAGGATTGCAGTCCCGTACGCAGGAGGCGCTCGACCAGTGCGGCCTGCTCGAACCGTTGCTGGCCACCGGCGACTATCCGGTCACCACCGCGCATTTCGCGGGCAATCTGCTGCCGCTGGTCCGCGATCGGCACCGGTTCCCGTGGCGGTCGCTGCCGCAGGTGGCGCTGGAAGGGTTTCTGGAGAAACACCTTGCCGCGCAGGGTGTTCCCGTCCGGCGGAACCACGAACTGGTCGGGCTGGAGCAGGACGCGGAGGGCGTCACCGCGACTTTCGCCAACGGGGTCGTGGTCCGGGCCCAGTACCTGGTCGCGGCCGACGGCGGGCGCAGCACGGTACGAAAGCTGCTCGGCGCGGAGTTCGCCGGGCGTCCCGGGACCGCGACGACGGTGGCCGCCGACGTGCGGCTGAGCGCCGAGGTTCCGATGCACACGATCACCCCGGAGGGTTACCGCGCGCAGGTGTTCCCGCTGGGCGCCGACTCCGAAGGACGACCGCTGCGCCGTCTGACGTTCGGGGGACCCGGTTGGTCGCGGGAACGGGACGTGCCGGTCACCGAGGACGAAATCCGCGCCGGGCTGAAGACGGTGTTCGGCGACCGGGTGGAACTGGTCGAACTCCGGTACGCGCGGCGGATCACGAACGCGGCGCTGCAGGCCGTCCGGTACCGGCACGGCCGCGTTTTCCTCGCCGGCGACGCCGCGCACGTGCATCTTCCCCTTGGCGCGCAAGGCATGAACACCGGAATCCAGGACGCGCTGAACCTCGGCTGGAAGCTCGCCGCGGCGGTGCGCGGCACCGCGCCCGAGGGCCTGCTCGACAGCTACCACGCGGAACGGCATCCGGTCGGCGCGGCGGTGCTGCGCAATGTCCAAGCGCAGACGCTGCTTCTGGACGACGGTCCCGACGCGGCCGCGGCCCGGTCGTTGTTCGCGGATCTGGTGCGCTTGCCGGAAGTCCAGTACTTCCTGGACGACCTCCTGTCCGGCATGGGTTTCCGCTACGCCGTCCCGGGCAGCGAGGACCATCCGCTGGTGGGGCTTCCCGCCTCCGGCCTCGGTCCGGGACTGCGAGCCGGACGCGGTGTTCTCGTCGATCCCGAAAGGCAGTTGGGCGCTCTCGCGGCGCGGTGGGCGGACCGGGTCGACCGCGTCGAGACGGGAACCGAGCCGATGCTGGTCCGTCCGGACGGATATGTGGCGTGGGCCGGCGACCCGGACGGGGCGGAGCCAGCGATTCGCCGGTGGTTCGGCGCGCCGGTGGGCTAGCGTGGCCGTCGTGCAGACCTGGCTGACCGACACCCGGACCTCGTACGACACCGTCGCCGCCAGCTACGCCGACCGGTTGCGCGACTCGATCGCCCGAAGCCCTTCGCTGCGGATGACCCTGGGATTGTTCGCCTCGCTGGTGCGCGAAACGGGTCCGGTGGCCGACGTCGGCTGCGGCACCGGACACGTCACCGCGCACCTGAACGGCCTTGGCCTGCAAGCGTTCGGCCTTGACCTTTCGCCCGGCATGATCGAGGTGGCCCGGCGAGACCACCCGGCGGTGCGGTTCGCGGTCGGCTCGATGACCGCCCTTCCGCTGCCCGACGCTTCGGTGGCCGGTCTGCTGGCGTGGTGGTCCCTGATTCATGTCCCGGACGAGGAGGTGCCGACGGCGCTCGCGCAGTTTTACCGCGTGCTGCGGCCGGGAGCGCCGGTCGCGATCGGCTTCCACGTCGGTGCCGTCGCCCGGTTGAAGACGCAGGGCTACGGCGGGCATCCGATGCAGGTGCACGTTTATCGCCGCCGTCCCGCGCAAGTGTCGGAGTGGTTGCGCGAGGCCGGGTTCACCGTCGAGGCGGAATGGGTGGAGCAGCTGGACAGCGAGGTGCCGCAAGCGGTCGTTTACGCTCGCCGTCCAGCCTGAGGACTTCAGCCGAGGTCGAGCTTCGCCAGCCGCGGCAGCACGCCGTCGCGCCAGCCCGGGCCCATCCGCTCGCACGCGTCCGCCTGGCGTTTGTCGTCGAGGTCGAAGCCGGAGTGGTTCAGCAGGAGGCGGGTGCCCTGGCCCTCGGCGACCAGCGTCCAGGCGAGGGTCCAGTTGTCGTTGAAGGTGTAGACCAATTTCACCGGCGGCTCGGATTCGACGACACGGCACGGGATCGAGCCGAATCCGGGCATTTCCAGGTGGAACTCGTGGCCGACGTCCGGGCCGACGTCCGGGCCGACGTCGCCGGGCACCCACCACTTCGCGTGCAACTCGGGATCGGTGAGCGCGCGCCAGACCTTTTCCGGTGCGGCGGCGATGAACTGGTCGACCGAGATACTGCCGGTCCGGGCGTACGTCACGGGGTTTCCTCCTCGTTTTCCAGCAGGTCGGCCATGCTGCGCAGCCGGCCGCGCCAGAACCGTTCGAACGGGTGCAGCCATTCGCCGACCTGCTCCAGCGGTTCGCTTTCCAGGTGGTAGAAGCGTTGCCGCCCCACGGGTTCGTCGCGGACCAGCGCGGCGTCGCGCAGCACCTTGAGATGCTCGGCGACCGCCGGACGGCTCAGCTCGAACCGCGCCGCGAGGTCGCCCGCCGTGCACGGGCCGTCCGCGAGGATCTCCAGCAGCCGCCGCCGGACGGGATTGGCGAGGGCGAGGAAGACGTCGTCGGGCATGACGCTACGTTACGTCGGAAGTTCCCGACATGTCAACCGGCGGTGCTGGAGCGGATCAGGATGACCGTCAAGAGCTGACCGTCAGAACGGCGCTCCGCAACGCACGCACGGCTTCGTCTCGTGCGCCGGTCAGGGCGGGGGAGTCGGTGGCGTGCGGGGCGCGCAGGGGAACGTTGCGGGGGAGCCGCGCGAAACGGTCTGACACTGCGTCGAGCACGTCAGGACCCCACGGGCCGCCCAGCACGATGAGTTCGGGGTCGGACACGGTCACCAAAGCCAGGAGCACGCCGCAGATCGCGTCGGCGAGGGTGGCGCGGACGGTGTCGGAGGCGAGCGCGGTTCGCAGGGCGGCGACGTCGATCGTGGTCGAATCCGGTTGGCGGACACCGAGATCCGCGAAGACGTCGATGAAGGCCATCGCCCGGCCGTCCGGGCCGCGGGTGAGGACGTGCGCGATTTCCCCGGCGAAACCCGCGTGGCCCCGGCGCACTTCGCCGTCAGCGACCACCGCGCAGCCGAGTCCTTCGCCGAGGAACAGATAGGCGAAATCGTCGGCCGCCCGTTCGGTGCGGGCGGCCCAGTTGACGTCGTTGTCCACCGTGACCGGGCCCGCCACCAGCGGCGCGAGGACGTCGGCGGGCGAGAGTTCCCCGAGCAGGAACGGGGAATCGGGCAGGTGGACGAGCTTCCCGGTCGCGCGGTCGACCGGATCGGCGGCGCTGACGACCGCGAGCCGGAGCGGTCCGGCCTCGTCCGCGACCTGGGCGGCGGCCTTGCGCAAAGCCTGCGCGACCTTCCGCGGGCGCACCGGGCGGCCGAGGTCTTCGACGTCCCGGGCGAGCACCTCGCCGAACACGTCGACGGCTTCGGCGACCGCGCCGTCGTGGGCGATGCTGACCATCAGCGCCGTGCCGAGGTCGTCGGCCAGTGCGTAATAGGTGCCGACGCGGCCGCGGCCGGTGGTGCGTTCGCCGGTGTCGCGAAGCAGGCCGGCCTCGGCGAGCCGGGCGACGCTGTCGCCGACCGCGGGCTTGGAAATGCCGGTGCGGGCGGCGATTTGCGCGCGCGTCAGCTGCCGTTCGGCGAGCAGCGCCCGCAGGACGTGCTCGTCGGTCAGCGACCGGAGCAGGTCGAGGGAGGGCTTGGCCGGGGTCACCGGCGCGAGTCTAGCCGATTTAGTCAGGACTGTTGCCTGAATCGGCGCGGGTGCCTTACCGTCGGTTCAGTAAGGAGCCCTTCCTGAATGGAGCGAGTGCCATGCCGCTGCCCCCGTTGCCGCACTGGGAGACCACGCCGGACGACCTCCCGGCCGCGATTCGCGAGACCAAAGCCGCGCTGCGGGCGCGGATCGAGGCGTCCGGGCGCACCGTGGAAGAGGTGTTCGCGGTCGTCGAGGCCCGCGTCGCCGCGGCGGTCGAGGAGATCGAGGCGGCGAAAGCGCGCGGCGAGGAGATCTGGCCGGTGCTGGAGTACGCCGACCTCGAGGCGGGCCGGGTCTCCGAAGACGACCTGGCCCGGCTGCGGAAGCGCGGGTGCCTGGTCGTGCGCGGGCATTTCCCGCGCGAGCAGGCGCTGGCCTGGGACCAGGGAATCGTCGACTACGTCGAGGGCAACCGGTTCTTCGAGCACTACCGCGGTCCTGGCGACGATTTCTTCGGCACCGTCGGCTCGCGGCCGGAGATCTACCCGATCTACTGGTCGCCGCCGCAGATGGAGGCGCGGCAAAGCGACCGGATGGCTCGCGTGCAGGCGTTCCTCAACGCGCAGTGGCGCTCCGAATCCGACGGCGTCCGGTGGTTCGACCCCGGCCGGGATTCGCTGTACCCGGACCGCATCCGCCGCCGCCCGCCGGGCGCGGATTCCGGCGGCCTCGGCACCCATCTCGACCCGGGCACGCTCGACCTCTGGATGACCGAGGCGTACCAGCGGGCGTTCCGGCAACTGTTCGACGGCGCCGTCGAGTCCTACGATCCGTGGGACGCCGCGCATCGCACCGCCGGGCCGCAGTTCGAAGGCTCGACGATGTGTTCGGTGTTCCGCACCTTCCAGGGCTGGACCGCGCTGTCGGACATGGAGCACGACCAGGGCGTGCTGCACACGGTGCCGATCCCGGAGGCGATGGGCTATCTGCTGCTGCGCCCGCTGCTGGCCGACGTGCCCGACGACGACATGTGCGGCGTCACGGTGAACCAGGTGTTCCCGGCCAGCGAAAAGTGGCATTCCTTGCTGCTGCGGGCTTCCAGCGGGATTCCGGACGTGCGGGCCGGGGATTCCGTGTGGTGGCACTGCGATCTCATCCACAGCGTCGCGCCGGTCAAGGACCAGCGGGGCTGGGGCAACGTCATGTACATCCCGGCCGCGCCGTGGTGCCCGCGCAACGAGGCGTACGCCGGGGCGGTGCGGGAGGCGTTCGAGTCCGGCTCCAGCCCGGCGGACTTCCCGCCCGAGCATTACGAACGGTCGTGGCCGGACCGGTTCCCTCTCGCGCAGCTGAACGAAACCGGCCGGCGCGGTCTCGGAATCGGCTGACAGTGGTCTGGCGGGTGGGCCGGTAAAGTTGTTGGTACGAAAGGGAAGTCCCGCGTGCCGGCGGGGAGCCGCACCGGGACGGCCCTTACGCGCCGCTGCGGTCGGCCCCGCCGGTGGCGATGTCGAGAAACGCCTGAGTTGCCGCACTGATCGGCCCGGACCGATATATCAGCCACTGCGGGAGCGTCTCCGGCGGCGAGAACCGGAGCACCTCGGCGCCGGCCCGGCGGGCGAGATCCGTCCAGCCGTCCGGCATCAGGCTCGCGCCGATTCCGCGCAGCACCATCGGCAGCACGACGCTCCGGTCGCCCACCTCGGCCGCGATCGACAGGTCCGGCACGCTCGCCGCGAGCCGGTCGAAGAACCCGCGCACCGCGGTCGGCGAAGTCGTGACCACGAACTGCATGCCGCTGAGTTCGGCCCGCTCGAGGGTCCCGCCCGAGCCGATTTCCGTGCCGGGCGGGGCGACCAGCAGCAGCTCCTCGTCCCGCAGGTGGTGCGCGACCAGGCCCGGTCCGACCGGACGTTCCGCGCTCCCGCACACCCCGGCCTCGCACCGGCCCTGCACCACCATCGCGACCACCTCGGCCGCCGACAACGCCGCCGACGTGCTCACCAGAACGCCTGGATACCGCGTGCGCATCTCGGCGATGATGCTGATCACCGGCTCCAGCGCGGACGACGACGTGGCCGCGACGTCGATCCGCCCGGCCGGTCCGTCGCCCGCCAGCCGCGCGGCGGCGCGCAGGGCGTCGAGGTCGCGCAGCACCAGCCGGGCGCGTTCGGCGAGAAGCTCGCCGGCGTTCGACAGCACCGCGTTGCGCCCGACCCGATGGAACAGCTCGACGCCCAGATCCTGCTCCAGCTTCGCGATCGCTCGCGACAACGACGGCTGCGCCACCCGCAGAGCCCGCGCCGCGTGCGTGAACCCGCCGTGCTCGGCGATCGCGACGAAGTACTCCAGCTGGCGGCGTTCCATAGCGATACGCTATCGGACTGGTGCCTCAGATGCCTTTGACGTACCGCCCGCCCGCGCGCGACGATAGGGCCCATGGTCCAGACGCGCCCGACGCTGCAGGGCACCTTCGGCATGGTCTCGTCCACCCACTGGCTCGCCTCGGCCGCCGCGATGGCGGTGCTCGAGGACGGCGGCAACGCCTACGACGCGGCGGTCGCCGGCGCGTTCGTGCTGCACGTCGTCGAACCGCACCTCAACGGCCCCGGCGGCGAGGTGCCGATGATCCTCGCCCCGGCGGGCGGCGCGCCGAAGGTCTTGTGCGGGCAGGGTCCCGCGCCGGCCGGGGCGACGATCGAGCACTACACCTCGCTCGGCCTGGACCTCGTGCCCGGCACCGGCCCGCTCGCCGCCGCGGTGCCCGGCGCGGTCGAGGCGTGGCTGCTCCTGCTGCACGACCACGGCACGAAATCGCTGCGCGAGGTCCTCAAGTACGCCATTCACTACGCGGCCGACGGTCACCCGGCGGTCGAGCGCGTCGGCGCGACGGTGGAGACCGTCCGCGAGCTGTTCGAGAACGAATGGACCACGTCGGCCGAGCTGTATCTGCCCGGTGGGGTCGCGCCGAAACCCGGTGGGCTGCTGAAGAATCCCGCGCTCGCCGAAACCTGGCGGCGGCTGATCGCGGAGGCGGAGGCGGCCGGGAGCGGCCGGGAAGCGCAGATCGAGGCGGCGCGGAAGGCGTGGCGCGAGGGCTTTGTCGCCGAAGCGCTCGCCGCCTTCGCCGCGAAACCGGTCATGGACTCTTCCGGCGAACGGCACGCGGGCACCCTCACCGCCGACGACCTCGCCGCGTTCCGCGCGGCCTACGAGGACCCGGTCACCCACACCTGGAACGGCTGGACCGTGGCGAAAGCCGGGCTGTGGAGCCAAGGTCCGTCCTTCTTACAGCAGCTGGCCCTCCTGCCGGACGAGTTGGAGTACGCAACGCCGGAGTACTACCACCGGCTCATCGAGGGCACGAAGCTCGCGATGGCCGACCGGGAAGCCTGGTACGGCGACAGCCCGGAAGTCTCCGTCGAGGCGCTGCTTTCCCCGGAGTACACCGCCGCCCGGCGCAAGCTGATCGGCGAGCGCGCGTCCTTCGACCTGCGGCCGGGCAGCCCGGAAGGCCGCACGCCTCGGTTGAGCCGGCACGTGCATTACGTCGCGGGCGGCGGAGTCACCGCGTCGGCGATCGGGGCGGGGGAGCCGACCGTCGCGAAGGACGGCCTGACCCGCGGCGACACGTGCCATCTCGACGTCGTCGACCGCTGGGGCAACATGATCGCCGCGACCCCGAGCGGCGGCTGGCTGCAGTCCAACCCGGTGGTGCCGGAGCTGGGTTTCCCGCTCGGCACCCGGCTGCAGATGGCGTGGCTGGACCCGGGCCTGCCGAACTCGCTCGCCCCGGGCAAACGGCCGCGCACCACGCTTTCGCCGTCGCTCGCGCTGCGCGACGGCGTGCCGGTGATGGCGTTCGGCACCCCCGGCGGAGACCAGCAGGACCAGTGGAACTTCCACTTCTTCCTCGGCACGGCCCTGCGCGAGAAGGTCCGCGGCGGGCTCGACCTGCAGGGTGCGATCGACGCGCCGAACTGGCACACCGACAGCTTCCCGAGCTCGTTCTACCCGCGCGGCATGGCGGCGGGGAGCGTGACGGTGGAATCGCGGATCGGCGCGGAGGCGATCGCCGCGCTGGAAAGCCGGGGCCACGACGTGACGGTGGGGGAACCGTGGTCGGAGGGCCGGTTGTGCGCGGTGGCGCGGGATCCGGAGACCGGGGTGCTTTCGGCGGCGGCGAATTCGCGGGGCGCGCAGGGGTACGCCGCGGGACGGTGACCCGGTGCCGTGCCGCGCGGGGAAACTCCCGGCCTACCGGGAGACCGATTCCGCGGAACTCGTGTACCGGGCCCGAAGTTCGCGTTTGAGCAGTTTCCCCGTCGCGTTGCGCGGAAGCTCGTCCACGATCTCGACCCGGCGGGGGCATTTGAACGCGGCGATCCGTTCCCGGCAGTAAGCGATCACCGCGTCCCCGTCGAGAGAGCCGGCGGCGGGCACGACCACCGCCACCACGGTTTCGCCCCACTGCGGATCCGGCGCGCCGATCACCGCGACGTCGGCGATGTCCGGATGCCGGTGCAGCACCTGTTCGACCTCGATCGGATAGACGTTCTCGCCGCCGGAAATGATCATGTCTTTCTTGCGGTCCACCAAAGTCACGAAACCGTCGGCGTCGCGGCGGGCCAGGTCGCCGGAATGGAACCAGCCGCCGCGCATCGTTTCGGCGCTCGCTTCGGGCAGGCCCCAGTACCCGGCGAAGACGTTCGGGCCGCGCAGCACGAGTTCGCCGACCGTCCCGGCGGGCACGTCGTCGTCGCGTTCGTCCACGATCCGGGCCTCGACGTGCAGGAACGGCCGCCCGACGGACCCGGCGCGCGAGCGCACGAACGCCGATTCCAGCACCAGCGCGGCGGGGGAGAGCTCGGTCATCCCGAAACCCTCCACAAAGGTCAGTCCCTTGCCCTCGTAGAACTCGATCACCGGCAGCGGGCAGGGCGCGCCGCCGCACAACAGATAGCGCAGCCGCGACAGGTCGTAGGAATCGAAGTCCGGGACCTGCGTCATCGCCGCCCACATCGCGGGCACCATGAAATGGACGGTGATCTTTTCCCGCTGGAGCAGCGCGAGTGTCTCTTGCGGATCGAATTTGCCCGCGACCACGACGGTGCCGCCCGCGTACAGCAACGGCAGCGTGAACAGCGCCAGCCCGCCGATGTGGAAGAGCGGGGCCACGGTGAGCGTGACGTCCGAGGGCAGGATGCCTTCCCCGGAGGTGAGCACGTTGATCGCGTTCGCCTCCAGGTTGCCGTGGGTGAGCATGGCTCCCTTGGGCCGGCCGGTGGTGCCGGAGGTGTACATCAGCACCGCGACCTCGTCCGCTCCGGTCGGTTCGGGTTCGACGCGGTCCTCGGTCCGGCCGAGTTCGCCGATGTTGACCAGCGTCCGGGTGCCGGAAGCCGCCTTCGCCAGCGCGGCGAAGGTGTCGTCGTGCACGACGACCGCCGGCCGGGCGTCGTCGAGGAGGTATTCGATTTCGGGTGCGGTGAGCCGGAAATTGATCGGCAGCGTGATCGCGCCGAGCCAGGCCGCCGCGAAGAGCGTTTCGAGGTATCCGGTGGAATTCAAGCCCAGCAACGCCACCCGGTCGCCCTTGCGGACGCCCAGTTCCCGCAGCGTGGCCGCCCGGCGCGCGACCCGGCGTTCAAGGTCGGCGTACGTGATCCGCTCGCCGGTCTCCGCGGCCACGAGCGCGACCGATTCGGGCGTGACGGTGCCGCGCCGGGCAACCCACTGCGCCAAGCTCGATGCCATGCCGAGACTCCTTCGTCGCCGGGGACCACGACGAAGGTAACCGTACGGACGGTCAGCGGTCAAACTCTCGGTTACAGTGGTCCGATGCCACCGAAAGGCCGGGCCGGCGAGATCCTGGCGACGTTCACCCGTTGCGTCGCCGAGCGCGGGTACGACGCCACGAACTTCTCCGACATCGCCGGAGAGCTGGGAATGTCCAAGGGCACCATCGTGCACCACTTCGGCACCAAGGACCGGCTGCTCGCCGCGCTGCACGAGTCGTACATGCGCCGGCGGCTCGCGGAGGCCAAGCTGATCCGTGACCGCCTCGCGACGCCGACGCAGCGGCTGGCCGGGCTGCTCTACGCGTTCGTGCTCTATCAAGTGGTGGACCGGGAGGCGACCGTCGCGTTTCAGCGCGAGGTCGTCCGGCTCGCCGACCACGAGGCGATGGCCGAGGGGCGCCGGATGCGTGCGGAATACCTCGATCTGGTGCGGGCGACGTTGTCCGAGGGGATCGCGTCGGGGGAATTTCGTTCGTGCGACGTCGAAGTGCAGAGCCTGCTGATCTTCGGCTCGGCGCAGTGGGCGTGGACGTGGTTCGACCCGGCCGGTCCGGTGTCGGCGGAGCAGGTGGGCGCGCAGCTGGTCGATCTGGTCCTAGGCGGGCTGTTGACGCGCCGCACCCGGCTCAGCGGATTGACCGAAGTGGACGGAAAGGTGGCTCAGGTTGTCCGACAGTCCATTGCGGACACTACCGGATCCTGAGCCGTCGCATCATCTTCAGCCCGGACAGCATCCCTTCCACGTACTTCTCGTACTTCTGTCCTGGGCGCGGGCTCATCACCGGTTTCTTCAGCACCGCCAGGTTCTGCACGTCGGTGTACTTCAACAGCCCCTGATCCCCGTGGCGAGCGCCCACTCCGGACGTCTTCACGCCGCCGGACGGGGTTCCCTTGGCGGCGTACGCGGTCGCCAGGCTGTCGTTGACGTTGACGTTGCCCGTCTCCAGTCGTGCGGCTACGGCGCAAGCCGCGCGGAGGTCTTTGCCCCACACCGAAGCGTTCAGTCCGTAGTCGGTGTCGTTCGCCAGTTCGACGGCCTCGTCCACGGTCCGGTAGCGATGCAAGGCGACCACCGGGCCGAACGTTTCGGTGACCCCGCACAGCATGTCCTTCGTGACGCCTTCCAGAATGGTCGGCTCGAAGAACGCCGGGCCCAGATCCGGCCGGGGCCGCCCGCCGCACAGCACGGTGGCTCCCTTCTCGACCGCATCGTCCACATGGGACTTGACCCGGTGCAGGTGGTCCACCGAGACCAGCGAACCCATTTCCGGGCCGAAATCGTAAGCCGCCCGCACGTCGAGCGAAGAAGCCTTGGCGACAAAGGCTTCCTTGAATTCTTCGTAGCGCGACTCCGGCAGGTAGATCCGCTCGATGTGCATGCAGATCTGCCCGGTGTTGCCGAACGCGCCGAAGACCGCGCCCGGGACCACCTCGGCGAAATCGGCGTCCGGGAGCACGATCATCGGGTTCTTGCCGCCGAGTTCGAGACAGCAGCCGATCAGGTTCCGGCCCGCCCGTTCGCCGATCACCTTCCCGGTGGCGGTGGAGCCGGTGAACATCACGTAGTCGGCCTGGTCGATCAGTGTCGGGCCGACGTCCGGGCCCTCGCCGCACACGACCTGGAACAAGCCCTTCGGCAGTCCGGCCGCTTCCAGCAGTTGCACGCCGTACAGCGGTGACAACGCGGTTTTGTTGTCCGGCTTCAAGACCACCGCATTGCCCGCCATTAACGCCGGAACGGCGTCCGAAATGCCGGTGGCGAAGGGGAAATTCCACGGCGCGATGATCCCGACGACCCCCTTGGGCACCCGGATCTCGGTCGACGAAGAAACCAGGGGCACCGGACCGCCGCGCCGCGTCGGAGCCAGCAGTTTGGGTGCCCGGCGCAGATAGTGGCTCATGATCATCGGCGGATCGCACGTTTCCTCGATCGCCATCCGCCGGTTCTTGCCGCTTTCGACCTGGATCAGGTCGGCGATCGTCCGGGCGCGGTCGATGAACAGCGAATGCGCCCGGCGGAACACCGCGAGCCGTTGCTTGAGCGGCGTCGCGGCCCATTTCGCCTGCGCCGCCCGCGCGGTCGCGAAGGCCTGCTCGATGTCCGACGGCGTCGACTGCGGCAGGTCCACGAGGACGTCGCCGGTGTAGACCTCGGTGAGCGGCCACACCGCCCCGCCCGAGCCCGGCACGCGCGCGACGAGCCCGCGGAGGAAGTCGTCGGTCGCCGTGGCCGGGCGGGTGGGCCGGACCGGGGTGAGGGTCATGCTTCCGCTCCCGTCAGTTGCCGGAAAGGACCAGCTGCGCGCCCATTTCGCCGATCATGATGCAGGGCGCGTTGGTGTTGCCGCCGGTGATCGACGGCATGATCGAGGCGTCGCAGACCCGCAGCCCGTCCACGCCGCGCACCTTGAGGTCGGGGCCGACGACGGCCAGGTCGTCCACGCCCATCCGGCAGGTGCCGACGCCGTGGTACACCGACGTCGCGCGGTTGAGGATCGCGTCGCGCAGTTCCTGGCCGCGCAGGTGCCGCCCCGGGTGGATCTCCTCGTTGACCGAGCCCTTGAACGCCTTCGACGCGAAGATCTCGCGCACCATCTCGGATCCCTCGCCGAGCACTTCGAGGTCGGCCGGGTCGGAGAGGTACTGCGGGTCGATGAGCGGGGCGGCGGCCGGATCGGCGGACGCGAGCCGGATCGTGCCGCGGCTCTTCGGGTAGATCAGCGTGGCGAGCACGGTCAGGGCCGGCCGCTTGTCGACCGGGTGCCGGACCGGCGCGTCCTGGTTCGGCGACACGTACGCCCACGGCAGCAGGTGCAGTTGCAGGTCCGGCACGTCCGAGGCCTGCGACGTCTTGAGGAACGCGAGCGCCTCGAACACCGAGTTCGCCAGGAACGTCGACCCCGGCTTGAGCAGCTCGCGGGCCATCCCGCGGGCGAAATACGGCGCGGTGCCCTTGTTCTTGCACGACGACACCTGGAACGTCAGCGCGTGGAACATGTGGTCGTGCAGGTTGTCGCCGACCGGCAGATCGGCGAGCACGTCGATGCCGTGCTCCTTGAGATGCTCGGCGTGCCCGATCCCGGAGAGCATCAGCAGCTGCGGCGACCCGACGAACCCGGCGGAGAGGATGACCTCCTTGCCCGCCCGGACCGTGCGGCGCTTGCCGTTGGCGTCGGTCACCTCGACGCCGGTCGCGCGGCCGTTCTCGATCACGACCTTCCGCACGAACACGCGGGACTGGACCTCGAGCGTCCGGGGAGCGAGGTGGTGCAGGTAGCCGCGCGAGGCGCTGTAGCGGAGGCCGTCGGCAGCGTTCTGCTGCATCCGGCTGACGCCCTCCTGCGATGCGCCGTTGTAGTCGTCGATGATGTCGCAGCCGATCGCGTCGGCCGTCGCGTCGAGGAACTGCAGCGTGCCTTCCTGCGGGATCTTGTTGCGGGTGATCTTGATCGGCCCGCCCGCGCCGCGGAAGGCGTTCTCGCCGTCCTCGAAGTCCTCCATGCGCTTGTACGCGGCGTTGACGCTGTCGGCGTCCCAGCCGGTGTTGCCCTCGGCCGCCCAGGAGTCGAAATTCGCCCGGTTGCCGCGGACGTAGACCATCCCGTTGACCGAACTGGAGCCGCCGAGCACCTTCCCGCGCGGCACCGGCAGGCGTCGATCGAGAACATGTTTCTGCGGGACCGAGTAGAACCCCCAGTCGCTCATTTTCTTCAGCTGGGGCACCGCGTGCAGAGGCGCGACCAACCCCGGCTTGCGCAACAGCAGCTGCTCGTCGCTCTTGCCCGCTTCGAGCACGATCACGCTGGCCCCGGACTCCGCGAGCCGCCCGGCGACGGCAGCCCCCGAGCTGCCCGACCCGACGACCACGTAGTCGGCTTCGTTGCTCCGGGCCACCCTGGCTGCCATGTCCGCTCCTAGTCCCGCGCCCCGCCGAAACTGTAACCTGTTCTAGTTCAGGCACGGTATAGCTTTCCCGCTGGACGCGCAACGCCTCGCTCGCGGCGGGGAGGCGACGCCGGATCCGCTCACGCCCGGTCGCGGCGCTGCCGCGACCCGGCGTGAGCGCCCTTGCTCCGTTCGGTGCGACCCCGCGCACACCGGCCGCGCGAACCAGGCGATAGCGGACACCCCGGACGCTCGGGCGATTGACGACCGGCCGGACACCGCCGTACCGTGCTGCTCGCGCGACGGCTTCCCGAAGCCGGTGAGATTCCGGCACGGTCGCGCCACTGTGTGCCCATCCCGGGCGAGTCAGGTCGAGGAGCCGTCGTCAGGTCCACCCGCAAGGGACGCGTCATCCCGAAGGAGAGCCATGGCCACCATTCCGGCCGACCGGTCCACCCCGGTCGTTCTGCCCGTGTCGAAAGCCGCTTTGCTGCTCGGCGCCACCATTGTCGGCGCGCTGCTGCTGTACTACTTCATCGGCGTCGACCAGGGCGCGGTCTCGATCTTCGGCAGCGACACGCACGTGCACGAGTTCGTCCACGACGCGCGGCATTTCCTCGGCTTCCCCTGCCACTGACGCGCCCGGAACGGACAACTGGACAATGCAGAACAAGCTGATTCTGCGCGGCCTCCTCGCCGGAGCGCTGGGCGGAGCGCTGGCGTTCGTCTTCGCCCGGATCTTCGCCGAACCGCTGACCCAGGCGGCCATCGACTACGAATCCGGCCGCGACGAGGCGCAGATGGCGCTCGACAAGGCCGCCGGGATGCCGAGCGAGCACGAGGGCCACGAGATTTTCAGCCGAGCCGTGCAAGGCAACCTCGGCATCGGGCTCGGCATGGTGCTCTTCGGGGTCGCGATGGGCCTGCTGTTCGCGGTGACCTACACCGTGCTGCTGGGCCGCGTCGGCCGGATCCGGGCACGGGTGCTGGCGGTGCTCGTGGCCGGGGCCGGCTTCCTGACGCTGTACCTCGTGCCGTTCCTGAAGTACCCGGCCAACCCGCCGGCGATCGGGCACGAGGCCACCATAGGCGCGCGCACCGGGCTGTACCTGACCATGGTCGTCGGGTCGGTGCTCTTCCTGGTCGCGGCCGTCGTCGCGGGCAAACGGCTCGCGCCGAAGCTGGGCAACTGGAACGCGACGCTCGTCGCCGGCGCCGGGTTCGTCGTGCTGTCCGCGCTGCTGATGGCGCTGCTTCCGTCGCTCGGTTCGCTGGCCGCCAACGTCGCCGAGTACGGCCCGCAGACCAGCGAAACCCCGCTGCCGCTCAAGGGCCCCGACGGCCGGATCGTGTACCCGGGCTTCCCAGCCGACACGCTCGTCGGATTCCGGCTGTACTCGGTGCTGGCGCAGGTCATCCTGTGGGGGACCATCGCGCTCGTGTTCGGCCCGCTCGCCGAACGCGTGCTGGACCGCGGGCGCGCGGTTACCGTCGAGGCGTGAATCCGCTGACCGGACTGGGCCCGTTCTTCGCCGTCGACACGCATGCGGCCGGGGAACCAGCCGAGCCGTGGCGTCTTCTGTCCGAGGTCCTGGACGACGGCCCGGTGCTGCGCGAACGCGTCGCGCACAACCGGGCCGTGCTGGGCGGCGATTTCGTGGAACCGCGGGTCGCGGCGTCGATCGCGCATCTCGGGCTGGCGGCGCGGATCATTTCGCCCGCGCTGGGCCTCGCCGTCGGCGCGGGAGCGGTGCCGGACTACGCGACGGCGTGGTGGCAGCCGAAGCTGGGCGGCGCGTTTCCGTTGTCCCTGGAGGAAAATCCGCCGGTTGAGTCCGATGTGGTCAGTGCGTTCGCCGCGCGGGTGTTGCGCGGGCCGTTGGCGCGGTTGGACACGGCGATGGCGCAGTTCTCGCTGGCGCGCAACGTCCGGCGGGGGAACGTGGCGTCGGCGCTGAACGGCGCGCTGACGGTGTTGCGTTCCGAGCGTCCGGAGTGGACTGACCGGGTCGCCGGGATCGTCGCCGCACTGGAGGAATTGCCGGAATTGGCCGGTACCGCGACTCGGGAAAACGGGCGGTTCCGCCGCCGCAGCTGCTGTCTGTTCTATCGCGCGACGCCGGATCGCGACGGCCCGAAATGCGGGGATTGCGTGCTGGTCTGAACGGTCAGGGCGCTCGATTGGCCTGATAAGCGATCATGATTCCGGCGAACCGGTCGGCCTCGTAACAAGGGTCGCTGTAGGCGTCCAGCTTGGGGTCGGTGGCCGTGACGGTGACGTTGAGCAGCGTGTCGTCGGCGACGCCGGTTTCGACGGTGCACTGGCCGTCGCGGTTGTCGCGGTGGATCCCGGGGTAGCTGTGCACGAAGGTCGGCGCGAAGCCGGGAATCGCGGCGCGGTGGCGATAGAGGGCTTCGAGCCCGCCGGAGGCGGTGTCGACCGACGCGGTGTAAGTCAGCGCCTTCGTGTCGTGGGGAATCCAGGTGCAGACGGTTTTCCCGGCGGCCGGAGCGGTCGTTCCCTTGTCGCTGACGAAGAAGGTGACCAGCTGGTCGTGGGTCATCAGGTCGCAGGGTTTGGCCGTGAACTGCGTGAGGTCGAGCGGGGCGTCGGGGAGCGGCGGCGACAGGCGCGGCGGAGGCGACGGCGCGGACGAGCAGCCCGCGGCGGCGAGGACGAGCGCGAGCAACAGTCCCACCCGACGGCCGCCGCGTGAAGGCGCAATTGTTTCCGGCACCACGGAATTGAGCATAGCCGTATTCCGGTGCTCTCGGTTTCCGGCGGAAAGGCGGCAAAAGACCGGTTTAGCCGCTCGAATACCGAAAATCTCGCGGTGAACCTGCAAACGAGATCTGCGCGAGGAACACTCGGGAACAAGAGCATCGGGAGGTCGCCATGCGCAGGTATCGCACCTACTGGACCTACAGCGCCGGGCTGCTCGTCGCCTGGGGGCTGGTCTTCCTGCTCCTCGGCCTGCTTCGCGGCGGGCACGAGGTGCGGGTCGTGCTGCCGGTCTTCGGCGGCTTCTGCATCGGCTGGGCGAGCACGACCATCGCGCGGTACGTCTACCCGCCGCCGAAGCAGTGGCTGAGCTGACCCCCGCCCGCCCCGTCTTGGCCGCCGGCCTGCCCAGGGTCACCCGAACGGGCGGACCCGGCAGGGGCGGCGGCGTGACGGGTTTGCCCGGAAATTGCGTAAGGTCGACCCCATGTCAGGGGACGAGGGCCTGCTCACGCAGGACAGCACGCGCGGGCTGACCGCGGCCGAGGTGGCCGAGCGGGTCGCCGCGGGACGGACCAACGACGTGCCCTCGCGCACGAGCCGCAGCGCGTGGGAGATCGTCCGGTCGAACGTCTTCACGCGGATCAACGCGATCTTCGCGGTGCTCGCGGTCATCATCTTCTCCACCGGCTACCTGCTGGACGGCCTGTTCGCCGGGGTGATCGTGGCGAACAGCGTGGTCGGCATCGTGCAGGAGCTGCGCGCCAAGCGGACGCTGGACCGGCTCGCGATCGTCGGCCAGGTGCGCCCGCGCGTGCGCCGCGACGGGACCAGCGCCGAGCTGGCCCCGGAGGAGGTCGTGGCCGACGACGTGATCGAGATCGGCGCGGGCGACCAGGTGGTGGTCGACGGCGAGGTGCTGTCCGCGGACGCGCTCGAGGTCGACGAATCGCTGCTCACCGGCGAATCGGACCCGGTGGTGAAGCGCGCGGGCGACGAGATCATGTCCGGCAGTTTCGTGGTGGCCGGCAACGGCGCGTACCGGGCGACGAAGGTCGGCTCGGAGGCGTACGCGGCGAAGCTGGCCGAGGAGGCGGGCCGGTTCACGCTGGTCGATTCGGAGCTGCGGAACGGGATCAACAAGATCCTCAAGGTCATCACCTACCTGCTGATCCCGGCCGGCGCGCTGTCGATCTACAACCAGCTTTCCGGTTCGCAGGAGCTGCCCGCCGCGCTGCGCGGGATGGTCGCGGCGCTCGTCCCGATGGTCCCGGAGGGCCTGATCCTGCTGACGTCGGTCGCGTTCGCGGTCGGCGTGATCCGGCTGGGCCGGCGGCAGTGCCTGGTCAACGAACTGCCCGCGATCGAGGGCCTGGCCCGCGTGGACGTCGTCTGCGCGGACAAGACCGGCACGCTCACCGAGAACACGATGCGGCTGTCCGAGCTGCGGCGGCTGCACGACGCGGGCGAGGCCCCGGAGACCGTGCTGGCCGCGCTCGCCGCCGCCGACCCGCGGCCGAACGCCAGCCTGGCCGCGATCGCCGAGGGCTGCCCGGATGCGCCGGACTGGACGCCGACCGCGGTGGTGCCGTTCTCGTCGGCGCGCAAGTGGAGCGGCGCGGCGTTCGGCGAGCACGGCGACTGGGTGCTCGGCGCGCCGGACGTGCTGTTGCCCGCCGAATCGGAGGAGCGCGCGGAAGCGGAGCGGATCGGCGCGCAGGGCCTGCGAGTGCTGCTGCTCGGCCGGGCCGCGAACGCGGTCGACGCGCCGGACGGACCGGGCAAGGTCACGCCGGTGGCGCTGGCCGTGCTGGAGCAGAAGATCCGCGGCGACGCCCGCGAGACCCTGGACTACTTCGCCGCGCAAGGCGTCGCGGTGAAACTGATTTCGGGCGACAACGCGGTGTCGGTCGGCGGCGTGGCCCGCGCGCTGGCCCTGCCCGGCGGCGAGGCCCCGGTCGACGCGCGGACGCTGTCCGAGGATCCCGGCAAGCTTGCCGACCAGCTCGAAGGCACCGCCGTGTTCGGCCGCGCGACGCCCGCGCAGAAACGGGCGATGGTCGCCGCGCTGCAGGCACGCGGGCACACGGTCGCGATGACCGGCGACGGCGTCAACGACGTCCTCGCGCTGAAGGACGCCGACGTCGGCGTCGCGATGGGCGCGGGCAGCCCGGCGACCCGGTCGGTCGCGCAAATCGTGTTGCTGGACAACGCTTTCGCGACCCTGCCGCACGTCGTCGGCGAGGGCCGCCGGGTGATCGGCAACATCGAACGCGTCGCGAACCTGTTCCTCACCAAGACCGTGTACTCGGTGCTGCTGGCGCTGATCGTCGGCGTGCCCGGGCTGATCGGCCTGGACGCGATGCCGTACCCGTTCCTGCCGCGGCACGTGACGATCGTCGGCTGGTTCACCATCGGCCTGCCCGCGTTCGTGCTGTCGCTGGCCCCCAACAACGATCGCGCCCGCTCGGGATTCGTCGGCCGCGTGCTGCGCATGGCGGTCCCGGCCGGGGTGGTGATCGGGGCCGCGTCGTTCGTCGCCTACATCCTGGTCCACCCCGGCAACGCGACCACCGACGCCGAACAGGTCCAGGCGAGCACCACCGCGCTGATGACGCTGATGGCGCTCGCGCTGTGGGTGCTGGCCGTCGTCGCGCGGCCCTACACCTGGTGGAAGGCCGCGCTGGTCGCGACGATGGCGGTGGTTTCGGCGCTGATGTTCCTGCTGCCGTGGACGCGGGAGATCTTCCAGCTGGACCCGAGCAACGCCCGCTACACGCTGACGGCGGTGTGCTGCGCCGCGGCTGGCGTGGTGCTGATCGAGATCGGGCGGTGGATCGGGAACCGGATCGGGACGCAGCGCGGCTGAGAAGTCGGCAGGGCACGCCGAAGCGTCCGCGCGCGCGTCGGTCGCGCGGACTCTGCAGTGCGCGCTGACTGTTACGCGTCAGTCGGGAGATGGTGCTGCAACGCTCCCAGCCCCTCGACCCGTTCCCGGGCCTGCTGGTCCTGGGCGGCCAGTTCGTCGTCGGTCAGCACGATCGCGTCCGGGCCCGGGAAGACCGTCGAATCGTGGTCCGCTCCGAGCCAGCGGACCGTGAACGGCGGGGCGCCGTCCGGCGAGCCCACGGCCACGATGCGGCCCCGGTGCTCCGGCACGTCCACGTGGATTCCCTTCACGACCAGCCAGTCTCCGCGCTGTGCGTGCATGGTTCCTCCTCTTGCGGATGCTCCTCGTCCGACGCGATACCTCGCCGCGCCGGACGCGAAACCTCGGGGTCGTCCGATCAGGTGCGGGCGACGGCTTTCAGGTTCGGGGGAGCGAGGGAGGGCCGCGCAGGCCCTCCCTCGCCTCAGCCGCCCAGATGAGCCAGGAACTCGTCGTTGAACCGCTGCCCGATCCGCTGCACGGCGTGCGGACTGCCGGGGAACAGCACCCGCTTGGCGGACAGCGTTTCCGCCAGCGCGTCGGCGACGTCCTCGAATCCCGGAGTACCGCCTCCGGTCACCACCAGCTTCGGGAACGACGTGCGGGCCAGCGCCTCCGCCGGGACTCCCGTTTCCCACGGCCGTTCCGTCCTCAGGTTGCGGGCGGCCTCCCGCAACGGCGGCGAAAGCGGCGACGGCAGCGGCAGGTCGACGTTCAGCACCCGCAGGAACCCGGCCACGAACGTCGCCGGGTCGCTGTCCCCGGCATCCGCCCAGTAGTCGCGGAGGGCAGCAGCGAGCCGGTCGGCGGCGGGACGGCCGGAGCCGTTCGGCAGGGCAGGCGGCTCGACCACGGTGAGCGACCAGACCTTGTCCGGCGCGAGCGCGGCGGCCCGCATCGCCACCACCCCGCCCATCGACGTGCCGAGCAGATGCGCGCCGTCGCAGAGGAGTTCGGCTACGTCGGCGGCGTCGCGGTCCGGGTCGATCCGGCTGGTCGGCGGGCTCGGCTGGTAGCCCCGGCGGTACGGCGCGACGATCCGGAACCGGTCGGCGAGCGCCTTCTGCTCGCCGAACGCGGCGGCGGCCGAACTCAGGCTGCCGTGGACCATGACGATCGGCGGGCCGGATTCTCCCCACCGTTCGGCGGCCAGGTCCGTCATCGGGCGGCCGCCTCGGCGCGGGCGAAGACGCCGCGGTCGATGTCCAGGCGGCGGGATTCGAAACGCCAGCCGTCGGCGGTGCGGACCACCACGTCCTGGTAGACCCCGGTGGCGATGACGAACGGCGGCGCGTCGACCTGCAGTTTGGCGACCAGGCAGGCGACGGCGGCGCGGTCGGCGTCGCCGGTGACGACGTAGTTGGTCAGCAGGTGGCGGGCACCGTCCTCCTTGCCCGCGGCGATGTGGCCCTTGATGAACTCGGCGCGTTCGGCGCGGCCGGCAAAGGTGCCGTAGGTGGAAATGAACTGCCCGTCCGGGACCCAGGCGTCGAGCCACCCGTCGACGTCGTGGTTGTCGAGGGCGCGCATCTGGGCGTTCGAAAGCTCGACGATCGCGAGCTTGTCCTCAGTGGATAGTGGCATGACGGCGATCTCCTTTGCCGGTGCGGACTTGCGTTGCGCAGAGTCTGCGCAGCCCGCCGCGCCGGGACTATCGCCTGCGCGAACCGCCGTCGTCGGTTTCGCGCAGCACCGCCGACGGCGATTCGCCGAACCGTCGTTTGAACTGGGCGGCGAAATCGCCGAGATGCACGAAGCCGCAAGCGATCGCGGTCGCGGTCACCGTGGTGCTGGCGGGATCCGCGGCGGCGAGCAGCGCGCGGGCCCGGTCGAGACGCTGTTCGCGGAGCCATTCGCTGAGAGTCCGGCCGGTTTCGCGGCGGAAGCCGATCTGCAGGCTGCGCAGCGACACCCCGCAGTGCCGCGCCACTTCGGCCATCGAAAACGACTCCGCCAGATGTGCCCGCAGGTAGTCCATCGCGCGCCGCACGCGTGCTGAAGACGGTGGTTTCCCGTCGGCGGCAAGGGTTTCGCTGAGGGTGTTCGGGTGGCCGAGCAGCAGCGTCTCGGCCAGCAGCGCCTCGAGATGACCGGGCCGCGCACCCTCGGCGGACAGGTGGATCGCCGCTTCGACCAGCGCCAGCACGCCGGGGGAGACGGTGTCCGCCCGAAGGTCGAACTGCACCGCGACCGGACCGGGCCGCCCGGCGAGCAGCGCCGCGGTCCGCTCGACCAGCGGCCGGTCGAGGCGGAGCACGACCTGCTCGAACTCGTCGTCGAAATCGAGCTGGAACGCGCGGTACGGGCTCACCACCGACGCCGTCCCCGGTCGCAGCACCGCGCTCGCGGTGCCGTAGGCGAACCGTGCCCGGCCGGCCACCGGCAGCGAAAGCAGGAACTCGTCCTGTTCGGGCGCCAGTTCCGAGATGCGCACGGCCGCGCCGTACCGCAGCCGGTTCACCGAAACCGAACCGGCGGCGAGGTGGTCGAGCCGCGCGGACAACCGGTCGCGGACCCGCAACGTATGCGGGCGCAGTGCGGAACTGCACGCGCCGACGACCTGGTCGACGTCGTCGGCGGCGCTCACGATCCGTTGCCCGCGCATCCGCACGAGCTCGGCGATCCCGGCGACACGGTTCATCCGGGGAGCGTACGTCGGTTGCGGGCGAAGCGCGCTAGTACCAGCCGACAGCACAGCCGCACGCCCGCCCGGCCTGCTCGATCGCGACCTGGTCGAGAGCCTGCCCGTCCGCGGTCGCGACCGGTAACCAGGCCGCGCAGTACTCGTGCCCGTACCGGTCCAGGAACCCGACCAGCTCCCGCGTGGTCACGGCGGGAAGACCAAGGCGAGGGCGGAGTTTCGCGAGCCGCCGGGCCGGGCGCAGGCCGTGCGCGGCCAGGGTCCCGGCGGCGGCTTCCGCGGCGGCCGGGTCGCATTCGGACAGCAGCAGCAAGCCCAGCCGGACTCCGGCGGGGCGGAACCGCTCGGCGAAGAAACGGGACGCGGGATCGTCTGCCATGCCGGTACCGTACGCGGTTAATAGACATCGCAGTAGGCTGTGATGTAGATTACCGCGCTACCCGGGCAGTGCGGTTTCGGCCGCCGCCCACCACACCACGTCGGCGAAGACGACCGGGCGCACAGGAGGTGCGGGGTGGCGGACAACTCTCGCGAAATCACCATCGACCCAAGGAAAAACGCGGCGACCGAACGCGGGAGGGGCAACTCCGCGTTCCTCGTGGCGGCGGGCGCGACGGCCCTCGAATACTACGATTTCATGCTGTTCGGCATCGCCGCGTCGATCATGTTCGGCCCGGTGTTCTTCCCGGTGGCGAATCCGTTGACGGCCACGCTGCTCGCGCTCGCGAGCTTCGGCGTCGGTTTCGTCGCGCGGCCGCTCGGCGGGATCCTTTCCGGGCATTTCGGCGACCGTTACGGCCGCCGTCCGGTGCTGCTCGCCTCGCTGGTCGCGATGGGCACGGCGACCACGCTCGTCGGCCTGCTGCCCGGCTACCGCCAAATCGGCTGGTGGGCTCCCGTTCTCCTGGTGGTGCTGCGACTGGTGCAGGGACTGGCGACCGGCGGCGAAAGCGGCGGCGCGATCGTCTACGGCGTGGAGAACGCGCCGGCGGGCAAACGCGGCGTGTTCGGCAGCTACTCCGGCATGGGCCAGAGCTTCGGCGCGCTGCTCGCGATCGGCGCGTTCACGGTCGTATCGGCGGCGATGCCGGAGAGCACGCTGCTCAGCTGGGGCTGGCGAATCCCGTTCCTGGCGGGCGGAATCGTCACGCTGATCGGCATCCTCGCCTTGGCACGCACCCGCGACACCAAGGATTTCGTCTCGGAAGGCGGGACCGAAAAGGCCGACCGGACCCCGTTGCGGGTGCTGTTCCGCGAACATCCGCGTGCGCTGCTGCTGGCGACCGGCCTGAGCGTCGGCACGAACGGCCTCATCTACATCCTGCTCACGTTCGCGATCACCTACAGCAAGGACAACGGCTGGTCCGGTTCGCAGGCGCTGGTCGGGCAGGTCGTGCTCGTGGCGGCGGTCGCCGCGGCGGTGCTCTTCGCCGGTGCGCTCGCCGACCGGATCGGCGCGCACAAGGCGGTGGTGCTCGGCGCGGTGCTGACCGCGGTGTTCAACTTCGTGCTCTTCGGCGTGATCGCGGGACACAGCCAGATCGCGTTCTTCGCGGCATTCGCCGTCGCTGGGGTGATCAACGCGCTCATCACCGGGCCCACGCCAGTCTATTTCGCGAGTCTGTTTCCGACGAAAGTCCGCTACAGCGGCGTTTCGCTCGCGTACCAAACCGGCGCGGCGATCAGCGGATTCGCCCCCGCGGCGGCGGTGTTCCTCTTCGACGTCTCCGGGCAGGCGGCGTGGTCGGTGCCGCTGTTCGGCGTGCTGCTGGCGGGCATCCTCGCGGTCTGCACGCTGCTGCTGCGGGGCAGCGCAAAGGAATTCGAGACGGAAGGGGAGCGGCGATGACGGCGAACCGGCTGGGCGCCAGCGTGGTGGCGCGCGAGACCGATCCGGTGGATCCGGGCAGCCTGCGCGCGGTGATGCGCGGATTCGCGACCGGCGTGACGGTCGTGGCCACCGCGGACGAGGACCGGACGTTCGCCGCGGTGGTGAACTCGTTCACCTCGGTTTCCCTTGCCCCGCCGCTGATCCTGGTCTGCCTGAAGGTCGGCTCGCGGACCTGCGCCGCGATCGAGCGGCGAGGATTCTTCAGCGTGTGCGTGCTGGCTGACGACCACCGGCGGCATTCCGAGCGGCTGGCGCGTTCTCAGCCCACTGTGGACGACGAAGCCTTCGAAGTCGCGCACGGGTTGCCGGTGATTCGGGACGCTCCGGCCGGGCTGCTGTGCCGAGTGGACTCGACCCTGGTGAAGGGCGACCACGTGATCGTGATCGGCTGCGTGGTGGCGACCAAACTGGCCGAGCGGGACCCGTTGTTGTTCTACAATGGACAGTACCGGGTGCTGCCTGGTCAGGGAGTCGCGGAGGCGGGGTCGACGGCCTCGGTGAAATAGGCGGCCGCGCGCGGCCGGAGTGCGTCGAGGGCTTCGCGGTAGACCGTGAGGGCTTTCGCGCGCGCTCCGGCGTGCGGTGTCCACAGAGGAGGGAGCTCCGGGTCGAGGTTCGCGAAGGAGCGGAACGTGTGCAGCATCGTGGTGCACGCGAGGAACGCTTCCTCCGGCGTCGCCTCGGGCTCGCTGGCGAGAGCGGCGTAGCGCCCGGCGAACCGTTCGTAGTGTCCGGCGAGGTCGTCGAGTTGCCAGAGATGGCTCAGCAGCGCGGCGGGCACCGTCTCCTCGTCCAGGCGGCACTGGAAAATCGCGACCTCGTCGGAGATGCCGAGCAGTTTCGCGTAGTCCTTCACCTCGCGCAGATAGTCCTTCGGCGAGGCCCACACGGCTTCCTGCAACTGCCCGAACCCGTGGAACCGCAGCTGTTTGACGAAATTCGACCGGTCGGCCTTGCGGTTGTCGCCGAGGTTGTGCCACACCACGGTCCAGGTCTTGGGCGTGTCGTCGACCGCGGCGAGGGTGGCGAGCCGGTTGTCGCCGTCCTCGAGCAGGTGCAGCGCGCGCGGGCTGAGCGTGTAGGAGATCGCGCGGCCGCGGCGGTGCCGTTCGGCGAGCCCGCGGTGCACCATCCGGTTGAGCGTGATCCGGCCGGTCGCGGTGGTGACGCCGAACTTTTCGAGCAGCACGACGAGCCCGCCGGACCACATCGGCGCCGTCCTCGGCTGCAGGTAGGCGCCGAACATGCTGAAGAGCAGGCCCTGCGGTTTCGGGTCGAACAGCGGATCGTCGGTCGAGGTGCGCAAGCCGCCAGCATAGCCCAGCCGCCGCGACGCCCGGCCGGTCCCAGATAGTTGACAGTGCGCTCCGGTGCGATGAAGAATACCGGCTATGACGTCGACCTACGCAACGCCCGGCGAGGTCCGGGGGAACGACTGGCAGGCCCCGTTGTCGAGCGCGGCGGTGCGGGCCAACGCCGTCGCGCTGGGCCCGCTGGTCCGCGCCGAAGCGGACCGCTGCGAATCCGAAGCCCGGCTTTCCGACGCGCTGATGCGTGCGTTCCGCGCCGCGGGCCTGTTCCAGATGGGCTTCCCGGCGAGCCGCGGCGGGCTCGAAATGCCGCTTGCGGACCAGCTCGCGGTCGTCACGGAAATCGCGCGCCACGACGCGGGTGCGGGCTGGAACGTCGCGGTCCTCAACGCCTCGGGCTACTACGCCGGACGGCTGGGACAGGCCGCGTACGACGAGCTGTACCCGACGCGGGACCTGCCGACCGGCGGCTCGTTCCACCCGCCCGGCCGCGCGGAGGTCGTCGACGGCGGCTACCTGGTCAGCGGGCGCTGGGACTGGGGGAGCGGCACCCCGACCGCCGAACACGTCGTCGGCGGCTGCCTCGTCTACCGCGACGGCGAACCCGTGCGGCGCGCCGACGGCCGCCAGCTCCTGCTGGGCGTCTGGCTTCCGCGCGCCGCGGTCCGGCACACCGGGAACTGGCAGGCGCTGGGAATCCGCGGTTCCGGCAGCGGTTCTTACGAGATCGCCGAGCCGGTTTTCGTTCCGCAGACGCATGTTTTCGACCGCGAAGCGCCGCCTAACCCGGACGCGGATCCGCTCAACAAACACGTAGGGCTGCTGTTCTTCCCGCTCACCGGAGTGTGCCTGGGACTGGCGCAGCACGTGGTCGAGCTGACCCTGGACGCCGTCCGCGCGCGCTGCCGCGGCGACGTGTCCAAACTGGACACCGCGACGAAGCAGCAGCTCGGGCAGGCGGCGACCGAAACGGACCTCGTGTACCGCGGCATCGAGGAGGTCGCCCGGCGCGCCGACGAGGCGATCTTCACGCCGGGCCGCGTGCTGGATCCGGTCGAGGAAGCGCGGCTGCGGGTCGCGAACAGCCAGGCCGGCGAGACCCTGCGGCGGGTCCTCGACCTGTGCGCCGACCTCTACGGTTCCCGCTACATCTACCAGTCCGATCCGCTGGAACGGGTCATCCGCGACGCGTGGGGCGCGCTCGCGCACTTCGGCGCGAAGAAATTCCACTGGGCCGGGTATGCCGAGGAATTGCTGGGGGCGGCGTCGTGACGACGGTCCGGGTCGTGGTCGAGGAGGGCGGTTCGCCGCGTTGCGGCCTGGCGGCGGGCGACGCGTTCGAGGTGACCGGGCCGGTGCTGCGGATCCCTTCCGGCAAGCCGTTCTGCCTGCAGGCGATGCTGGCGGCGGTTCCGCTCGTGATGTCCAAAATGGACGAACGGCCGCCGGGGGATTGGCTGGAGCGCAAGCCGTTCGTGTGCTGTCCGGACCCGGCCGACGACGTCCTGTTGCGCCTCGATCGGGTCGGGCCGTGACCGCGCGCTTGCGGTGCACGGTCGAATCGATGAACTACTCGGCGTGCGACCTGGCCGTCGGGGACAGCTTCGACCTCGGCGACCGCGGCGTCTCGCTGCCGGAAGGACGCGGGTTCTGCATGTTCGCGATCGCCGCGGTCGCGTCCGCGCTCGCCGGGCGGGACGGTGCGGAATCCCTCGACGCGTGGCTGGCGCGCGAACCGCTCGTGGCTTGTCCGGATCCGCCGGAGAACTTGGTGCTGCGGGTGCGCGCGCTGCCGGAGAAAGGATCGTGAACATGGGACGTGACCTCGTATTGAGCGTGCGGGTCGGCGCGGCGGGCCACGGCACGCGCGGGCTGACCGCGGCGGCGGTCAACGCCGAGGAGGCCGGATTCGACCAGGTCTGGGCGGGCAACGACATTTTCGGCCCGCCGGGCATCGCCGGGCTCG
The DNA here is from genome assembly GCF_000158875.1 of Streptomyces sp. AA4. Lineage (NCBI taxonomy): Bacteria > Bacillati > Actinomycetota > Actinomycetes > Kitasatosporales > Streptomycetaceae > Streptomyces > Streptomyces sp. AA4. The sequence goes on from NZ_GG657746.1 coordinate 3,213,226, forward strand.
CGTCGATGCTGCTGGGGACCAGCCGGATCGCGGTCGGCGCCGGCGTGCTGGACCCGGTGTCGCTCCACCCCGCGCAGATCGCGCAGCTGGCGAGCGGGTTCCAGGAGATGTCCGGCGACCGGTTCCTGCTCGGTCTCGGCGCGGGCTCGGACCTGTTCCTGAGCTGGGGCGGGCTGAAACCGGCGAAACCCGTGGTGCGCACGCGGGAGGCGATCGTCGCGATCCGGGAGCTGACGCACGGCCGCAGCCCGGCCGGCGTGCCGGGGGCCGGGGACTATTGGGCGGAGCAAGCCCGGATCCAGCAGCCGCGGCCGGTGCCGATCTACGTCGGCGCGATGGGTCCGCGCATGCTGGAGATGACCGGCCGGTACGCCGACGGCGCGCTGCCGCTCTGCCTGCCGCCGAGGCAGGTGTACCGCGCGATGGAGCAAATCGGCACTGGCGCGGCAAAGGCGGGACGGTTGGTGGCGGATCTCGATGTCGCCGCGTGCCTGTGGTGCTCGATCGACACCGACGCGGACGCGGCACGGCACCTGCTCGCCCGGCACATCGCGCACTACAGCGGCTCGCTGAGCACTGACGCACTGGTCGCGAATGGCCTCGATCCGGAGGAATTCGCGCGTACCCAGCAACTGGTGCTCGACGGCGACGAAGACGCTGCGATCCACACCGTGCGCACGTCCTCGACGATGCTCACCCTGGGGGTCGCCGGTGGAGTGGCGGAGGTGATCGAGCAGTGCGGGACGCTGGCCGAAGCCGGCGCGCGGCATTTGTCGTTCGGCCCGCCGATGGGCCCGGACGCACTGGCCGCGGTGGCGCTGCTGGGCAAGGAGGTCTTGCCGGTGCTGCGTGCGGAGTTCGGCTCTTGCTCGGAGTGATCGCGATCGGCGGCCGCCGAGCACGGGTCCGCGGCGACGTCGGCTGCCCGGAGACCTACTCGGAACCGGTCCTGTTCGAGACCGCAGCAGGCACGTCGATGCAACAGGTCTTCGACGGCCGCGAGCGGGACATGCTGTCCTCCCTGGAACAGGCCGGGCAAACGCTGGTCGAGCGCGGCGCGACGGTCCTCACCACTACCTGCGGCCTGCTGACCACTCTCCAACCCGAACTGGCCGCGCGCTTCGACGTTCCGGTGGCGGTATCGCCGTTGCTGCAGGTCCCTGGATTGCTGGAGACCATCGCGCCGCGGAAGATCGGTGTGGTCACGGTGCTCGCCGACCTCCTCACCCCCGGGAGGCTTGCCGCGGCGGGGATCGCGCCGGAGCGTGTCGAAGTGCTGGACCTCTCCGGCGCGCGGCATTTCGTCCCGGCGCTGCGCGAGGGCCTCGCCATCGACCCGCAGCTCGCGGAACGGGAGATCTGCGAGTGCGTTCACGCGGCAAGCCCAGAGGTCGGCGCGCTCGTCGTCGAATGCGCCAACCTCCCGCCGTACAGCGCCGCCTTGCGTGCCGCCACCGGGCTGCCGGTGTGGGACGCGCTAGACCAGATCCGCTGGCTCGCACCAGCTTCGCGGTGACCGTCGGACGCTAACCGCATTGCCTCGCTGACCTGCGGAGAAGCACTACTCTATGGAGGTATACACGGTGCGTATACCTCTGTTGTATAGTGATCTTCACCCTCGGGATTCCGGGGTCAAGGGAGGAACAGGGGAATGTCGGTTTCACACACCTTGCTCGGGTTGCTCGAGTCGGGTCCGAGGCACGGGTACGACCTGAAACGGGCGTACGACGAGCAGTTCGGGCAGGACCGCCCGCTCGCGTACGGCCAGGTCTACTCGACGCTGTCGCGCCTGCTGCGCAACGGCATGGTCGAGGTCGCGGGGGTCGAGAGCGGCGAAGGGCCGGAGCGGAAGCGCTACACGATCACCGACGCCGGGATCACCGACGTCGAGAAGTGGCTGAGCACTCCGGAAAACCCGGAGCCGTATCTGCAGAACACGCTGTACACGAAGGTGGTCCTGGCACTGCTGTCCGGACGCGACGCCACCGACGTGCTCGACGTCCAGCGCGGCGAGCACCTCAAGGCGATGCGCTCGCTCACGAAACGCAAGTACGAGGGCGACCTCGCCGATCAGCTGATCTGCGACCACGCGCTCTTCCACCTCGAGGCGGATTTGCGGTGGCTCGAGCTCACCGCGGCCCGGCTCGGCGAACTCGAGACGGCGGTGCGCTGATGACCAGGCCGGGAACCGCGTTGCTCGCGGGCAGCGGACTGCACAAATCGTTCGGCCAGACGCGGGCGCTCGACGGGGCGGCGCTCGCGGTTTCGGCGGGGGAAGTGCTCGCGATCATGGGCGCGTCGGGTTCGGGGAAATCGACGCTGCTGCACTGTCTCGCTGGGATCGTCCGGCCGGATTCGGGGACCATCCGCTACGGCGGCCAGGACCTCGTCGCGATGGACGACAAGGGCCGGAGCGCGTTGCGGCGCACCGAATTCGGCTTCGTGTTCCAGTTCGGCCAGCTCGTGCCCGAGCTGACCTGCCTGGAGAACGTCGCGCTCCCGCTGCGGCTGACCGGGGCGAAGCGGCGGCCGGCCGAGGCGAAGGCGAAGGAATGGCTCGCCCGGCTGGAGGTCGACAACCTGGCGAAGCGGCGTCCGGGCGACGTGTCCGGCGGGCAGGCGCAGCGGGTCGCGGTGGCGCGGGCGCTGGTGACCGGACCGAAGGTCGTCTTCGCCGACGAGCCGACCGGCGCGCTCGACTCGCTCAACGGCGAGAAGGTCATGCAGATGCTCACCCAGGCGGCGCGGGAAACGCACGCCGCGGTGGTGCTGGTGACCCACGAACCGCGGGTCGCGGCGTACTCCGACCGCGAGATCGTGGTCCGGGACGGGCGCACGGTCGACCGGGAGCTGGTCGCATGACGCGGGATCTGCTGCTGGGACTCCGGCTGGCCGTCGGGGGCGGCCGGATGTCCGGGTCGGCGCTCCTGCGGCTCGCGATGACCGCGTTCGGGATCGCGCTCGCGGTCGCCGTGCTCCTGCCCGCCGCCTCGGTGAGCCATCTGGTGGACGCCAGGGCGGACCGGGCGGCGGCGATCAAGCAGGACACGACGCCGCGGGAGGGGATCGCGCCGCTGGCGACCTACCGCTGGTACCCGTCGGTCGGCGAGGATTTCCTCCAGCTGACCGCGGTCGCGGCGACCGGGCCGAACTCGCCGGTGCCGCCGGGCCTTTCCCGGCTGCCCGCGCCGGGCGAGCTGATCGTGTCGCCCGCGCTGGCGGAGAAGCTGAATTCGGCCCAGAGCGCGTCGCTCCGGGCGGGGCTGCCGGGGACTGTCGTCGGCCAGATCGCCGAGCAGGGCGTCAGCGACGCGGCCGACCTGACGGCGTACTACGGGTCGACCGCCGCGGAGATCAAGGCCGAGGGCGAGAACGCCAGCAGCGTGTACGCCTACGGCAAGCCCGTCGAAGGGTTCGCGCTGTCGGCGATCATGTGGATGGTCGTCGCGCCGATCGCCGCCGTGTTGCTGCTGCCGTTGCTGATCTTCGTGACCACCGCGTCGCGGATGGGCGCGGCGCAACGCGAACGGCGGCTCGCCGCGCTGCGGCTGATCGGGGTGGACGCCCGGCAGATCAAACGGGTCGCGGCGGCGGAATCGCTGGTGGGCGCGGTGCTCGGGCTCGTGGCCGGCGGTGCGCTGTTCTACGCGCTGCGGCCGTTCATCGGGGACTGGCTCCCGTTCGGCCTCCGCGTGTTCCCGGACGATTTCACGCCGTCGTGGGTGGCGCTGCTGGTGATCGTGCTGCTCGTGCCCGGCCTCGCGGTCGGCTCGGCGCTGTTCGGCCTGCGCCGGACGATCGTCGAACCGCTCGGCGTGGTCCGGCAGGGCAAGCCGGTTCGGCGGCGGATGTGGTGGCGCTGGACGATCACCGGCGTCGGCGCGGTGTTCCTGTTCGGCACGCTCGTCTTCGCCCCGGGATCCGGCGACCAGGCCGCGGCGCTGGCGCTCGCGGCGGGCAGCGTGTTCCTGCTCATGGGCGTGGCGGCGCTGCTGCCGTGGCTGGTGGAGCGGATCGTGGAACGGCTGCGGGGCGGCCCGCCGTCGTGGCAGCTCGCGGTGCGCCGGCTGCAGCTCGACAGCGGCACCGCCAGCCGGGTGGTGTCCGGGCTGGTCGTCGTGCTGGCCGGGACGATCCTGATCCAGGGCGTGCTCACGTCGATGACCGCCCGCACCTCCCGGTCGTTCGAGACGCCGGCCGGGGTCGCGGCCGCGCCGGTGCGGGTGGACACGACGAGCGCGCACGAGGCGGAAGTCCGCCAGCGGCTGTCCGGCGTGCCCGGGGTGACCGGCGTGCACAGCGCCAGATCCCTGCAGCTCACCTCCGGCGAGCGGGAGGTCTACGGCACGGTCGGGGACTGCGTGGCGCTGAAGACGCAGGCGGACATCGGCGATTGCGCCGACGGGGACGTCTTCTATGTAGCGGGCTCGTCGGCCCAGGCCGCGCCAAAGGGCGACTACCAGCTGACCAGCTACCGCGACGGCAAGCCGGTGCCCGGTCCACAGTGGACGGTGCCGGACCACGTCCGGGTCGTGCCTTCCAGCAACACCGCGAAGGCGGCGGCCAGCAGCCTGCTGGTCACGCCGGGCGCGTTCGGCGACCACAAGCTGCCTACGGAGCGCATCGAACTGTTCGTGGCAGGCCCCGGAAGCGTCGAATCGCTGATCGACCGGGTCGCGACCGCGGTGCGTCCGCTGGCGTGGAAGGCCGAGGTCGGCAAGACGGACTACCTGTCCGACTACGCCGGCCGCGACCAGCGGATGGTCGAGAACTTCCGCGCGGTGCTGCTGACCGCGTCGCTGTTCGTGCTGGCGGTGGCGGCGATGAGCCTGCTGATGCTGTCGATCGAGCAGATCAGCGAACGCCGCCGCCCGCTCGCCGCGCTCTCCGCGGCCGGCGTGCCGATCGGGGTGCTGGCCCGAGGATCGCTGTGGCAGACCGCGGTTCCGGTGGTCGTCGGGGTCGTGCTGGCGGTCGGGGCCGGGCTGGGCCTGACCGCGCCGATCCTGCGGCTGGCGAAGCTGCCGATGATGGTGGACGGCACGGTCCTGGCCGGTCTGGCGGGCGCCGCGGTGGCCGCGGTGCTGCTGGTGACGGCGTTGACGCTGCCGCTGCTGCGCCAGGTGACCCGGCTGGACACGCTGCGGTCGGAGTAGGCCCAGTGGTCCGTGAAGGGCTCCTTGAGGGAATCTGATTCCTTCGGGGAGCCCTTCACGGCACTTGCCGCACCAGGCCCAGCTCCGCACATCCGTCCCGAAGCGGCTCCAGGCCGAACGCGTCGACCGGACCCACCACTCCCGGCGTCGCCGGACCGTCCACGCTCAGCCGGATCGCGGCCCAGGCCAGCAGGTCCCCGGTGAGCGTGTACGCATTCGGTCCCTCGAGCCGTACCTCGATCCGGGAATCGGCGATCGCGACGACTTGTGCGCCGGTTTTCGCGCGGGCGGCCGCGTCCGGTCCGCCGGGCGGGCCCGCCATCGGTCCGCTCAGCGCGCGCAGCACCGGTCCGGCCACCGAGGCGAGCGCGGACACCACCGGCATCGCCCGGCTCAACGCGGGGAACCCATCCATTGTAGACAGTGACCTCGTCCAGCGACGGGAAATTCCCGGCAGGAAAAGCACTTCCGTGCCGGAGACCAGAAAAGCCGCCTTCGACCGGCCCCGAACCGGGAACGAACGCACCCGGCTGCCGGTTCGCTCCTCGACCAAGCGCCGTCCTCGCCAGCGCAGCGAAGGCAGGGTCAGCCCGTCGCGCATGGTCGCCCGGGTGCCTTGGCTCAGACCCCGGGCGAACGGACCGGTGGCGAAGTAGCCGATCTCCAGCGAGCGCACGCCCTCGCCCGCTTCTTGCGCGGCCAGGGCGCCGGCGAGGATGCCGGGGACGTAGTCGTACCCGAAGGCCGGGACCATTGCCGCGCCGGTTTCGGTCGCTCGCTCGTGGTGCCGGGCACGCAGAGTACGGACGAAACCGACCTCGCCCGTCGAGTCGAGGTAGTGCGCTCCGGCGTCGGCGGCGGCCTGGGCGGCCGCGTGGCCGATCCGCTCGAACGGGCCGACTGTCGCGATCAGCACGTCCCCGGGCCCGGCCAGCGAGCGGAGGCTCGCCGGGTCGCGGACATCCGCGACCGCAGTCTCCAGATCGCCGTGCGTCGCGGCCAGAGCCTCCAGCGCGGATCGGTTCCGTCCGGCCAGAACCGGGCGCACCCCGTGCCGTACCAGCGATTCCGTGACCAGGCCGCCGGTGTAGCCGGTCGCGCCGAACACCACGAGACGGCCGGTCATGCCGGCACCGGCACGTGCCTGCGGAGGAAATCGAGCTGGTCCGCGATCACTCGCTCGAACGGCTCGCCCTGGTAGATGGCGAAATGCCCGTCCGGGTAGGTCCGGATCTCGCCGCGCGGCGCACGGGCGGCGTACCGCAGCGTCGGCCCGGAGGGAGCGACGGAATCCTTCTCGCACACCGCGAACAACGTCGGCACCTCGATTCGGCCGGCCCCGCGACCCGGTCGGTACCGCAGGATGTCGAACACCACCCGGGCCGCCACCTCGTTGCGGAAACCGCTGCCCGGCGGCACCAGCGCGAGATACCCCGGCTCCGCGTCCGGTGCGGTCATCAGCGCGGTGCCTCGCTCGGGGCCGGCCGTGGCGATCAGGTGCGGCGGCCGTCCGAGCCGGTGCCCGACCACGTCCCGGACCGCGGCGAAGGTCGCCTTGACCGAACTGGCCGGGTGCATGGCGAGCGCGGAGGAGATGCCGTCGGTGAACGGGCATTGCGCGATCGCGGCGACGAGCCCGGCCGGACGGCTCGCCGCGGTGCTGAGCACGTGCCCGCCGCCGAAGGACGTGCCCCAAGCGACGACGCGCTCGCCGTCCACCTGGGGGAGCGTACGGGCGTAGGCGAGCGCGGCGGTCCAGTCGGCGAGTTGTTTCCGCGGGGACAGCAGGTGGCGCGGAGTGCCTTCGCTGTCGCCGAAATGCCGGTAATCGAAAACGAGACACGCGTATCCGGCGGCGGTGAAACGCTCGGCATACGCGGCGAGGCCCATCTCGCGGACCGCGCCGAGGCCGTGGGCCATCACGATGATCGGCGGTTTTTCGTTGGCGGGCAGGTAAAGCGTGGCCGCGCACCGGTCGCCGTCGACCGGGAAAGTCACGTTCATGCCGGGATCTCCTCTCGGGCGGCGGCGCTGGCGACGGGACGGTCGGCGGGAGTGCGGCCTGCCGGACGGCGGGCCCCGCGTCGGCGTTCGAGCCGAAGGTCGCGCATGTAGTCGTCGTAGTCAACCTGGATGGTGTGCCGTTTGGACGCGACGTACCGCCGCGCGATCCGTCGCCGGTGCCGGTCGATTTCGCGTTCCATCTCGGCCGCGCCGGGCAGGTGGTAGCGGCCTTGCAGATGATCGGCGATCAGCAGCGCCTGCCGTTCCGCGATCGGCATGATCGCGCCGAGCGGCTGCACCAGCCCGACGAAATACAATCCGGGCACGCTCGGGTGGAAAACCCGCCGGTACAACCGGATCTCGTTGTCGCCGGAAGGATCGAGGAAAGCGCGGTCGAAGAACGGGAAGCTGATTTTGTACCCGGTGCAGAACACCACCAGGTCCGCGGCGACCCGGCGGCCGTCGGTGAACACGACGTCGTCGCCGTCGAACCGCTCGATGTTCGGCACCGGCGTGATCGCCCCGTGCGCGAGCCGGTCGAGAACGCGGCTGGACATCGTCGGATGCGCTTGCGCGAACTTGTGGTCCGGTTCGGGCAGCCCGTACCGCGTCATCGGCCCGGTCGCGGCGGCCATCAACCGGCGCGCGAGCGGCCAGCGCAGCGCCGAGGGCAGCCATTCCTTCCCGGCGATCTGGTCGTACGGCCTGCCCCACACGTATTTCGGGATGACGTGCACCCCGCGCCGCGCGGAAAGATACGTTTCGGCGGCGTGATACGAGGCGTCCACGGCGATGTCCATCGCGGAGTTGCCCATGCCGACCACCACGACGCGCCGTCCGGCCAGCTGTTCTTCCTCGGTGTAGGAATGCGAATGCATGACCTCGCCGCGGAATCCTTCGACTCCGGGGAACATCGGCTCCGGCATCCGCGGATCCCAATGGTGGCCGTTCGCGACGAGCACCGCGTCGTACCGTTCAGTGTCCCCTGTGGACAGTGTCACGGCGAAGCTGCCGTCCGGCTTCGGCTCGACGTGCGCGACCCCGGTGCCGAACCGGATGCGGTCGCCGAACCCGAAGTGCTCCGTATACGCGGCGAAATAGTCGGCGATCTGGTCGTGCCGGGCGAAGTCGGGCAGGTTCCGCGGCATCGGGAAGTCGCTGAATTCCATCCGGTGCCGCGAGGTGTTGATGTGCAGGGACCGGTAGGCGGCCGACACCCCGTTGCGGTTGCCCCACACCCAGTTCCCGCCGACCCGGTCGGACAGTTCGTAGCAGTCCACCTCGACGCCGCGCTCGGCGAGCACCTTCACCGCGGCGATCCCGGACGAGCCCGCGCCGACGACGCAGACCCGGAAGCTGTTCGCGGACATGCGTTCTCCTTCTTGTGACCAGTGGTCATATGACCAGCGGTCATAGAGTACGATCGGAGCGCGGGGAGAGTCAAGAAGAGGAGGTCGGCGGTGCCGACGGGAACGTGGGAACGGCTGCCGGAGAAGCGGCGGGCGGCGGTGCTGGCGGCGGCCGAGGCGGAGTTCGCGGCGCGTGGGTTCAGCGGCGGCAGCCTCAACACGATCTGCCGCGAGGCCGGCGTGTCGAAGGGCAGTCTGTTCCAGTACTTCGCCGACAAGGCCGACATGTACGTCCACCTCGCCGAACTGGCGAGCGTGCGGATCCGCGCGGCCATGGAGGCCGAGATCGCGGAACTCCCGTGGGACAACGACTTCGCGGGTGCGCTCGACCGGCTGCTCGACGCGTGGGTGCGGTATTTCTACGACCATCCGCTCGAGCGCGCGATGACCGCGGCGGCCAACCTCGAACCGGATCCGACCGCCCGCACGCCGGTGCGCGAGGCGGTCAACCGCCATTACCTGGCGGTGCTGCGTCCGCTGATCGAGCGGGCGGTGGCGGCGGGCCAGCTGCGCGCGGACACCGACGTCGAGATCGTGTTGTCGTTGCTGCTGCTCGTCTTGCCGCACCTGGCGCTGGCCCCGCACGTCGAGGGACTGGACCCGCTGCTCGGCCTGGTCGAAGGCGATTCCGCGCACGCGGCGGCGACGGCGCGCCGGATGACCGGGGTGCTGCTGGGGCCGTATCTCCGCTGAACGACGCGAACCGAGCCGTCCGGGAAATGCGGTCCGGCGCGGCCCCGCCGGAAATCCCGAGTGGTATAGACTGGCGCGGCCACGTGATTTACCGCGCCGCCGCTATCGCACCGACAGGGGTCGACCGATGACCAGCAAGCAGAACGCCACGCAGGCTGGCGAAAAAGGCGGCACTCGGCGGCTGGCGGAAAAGGTGTCCGAGCAGATCGAAAAAGACATCATCGACGCGGGCTGGCGCGTCGGATCGGTGCTGGGCTCGGAAACGGAGCTGATCGAGCGGTACGGGGTCAGCCGGGCGGTCTTCCGCGAGGCGGTGCGGCTGGTCGAGCACCAGCAGATGGCGGCGATGCGGCGCGGTCCCGGCGGCGGACTCGTGGTGACGGAACCGGATCCGGGCGTCGTGCGCAACGCGGCGCGGGTGTACCTGCGGCACGCGGAGGTGAGCAGGCAGCAGCTGATGGAGGCCCGGACCGCGCTCGAGGTCGCGGGCATCGCGCTCGCCGCGGAAAACCTCACGGAATCGGGAATCGTCCGGCTGAAAGAAGCACTCGAATCCGAACGCGAACTCATCGAGCGGGGATTCACCCGAGGGCACGCGCGCAATCTCCACCGCGTTATCGCCGAACTCGCCGGAAACCCCGCGATCACATTGTTCGTGGAAGTCCTCGCGCAACTCGATCAGGACATCGTGCAGCGGGAATGGGACGCGGAAGACTCCGGCGGCGAACACCGCGACGCCGCCCGCGAATCGCACGAGGCGCACGAAGCGATCGTGGCCGCCCTCGTCGCCGGGGACGCGCCGCTGGGCCAGCACCGGATGCGCCGGCATCTGCAGGCCATCGCCGCGTTGCTGCGCCCGGAAGCCTGATCCCTCTCGCAGAGTACACTCTTTCTCCTCCTGGGCACAGCATCTGGTGTCAGGTCCGGCAAAAGAGTATCCTGTATTGATGCCGACCACGATGGGTTATGACGCCGGAAGCTGCGTCCTGGTCACCGGCGCGGGGAGCGGGATCGGCCGGGCGGTCGCGCTCGGGGCCGTCGAGGCGGGGGCGGCGGTCGCCGCGTGGGACCTCGACCCGGCGGCATTGGCCGGTCTCGTCGAGGAATCCGGCGGAAAGGTGCTGCCCGTCGAGGCCGACGCCGCCGATCCGGATTCGGTCGCCGCGGCGCTCGACCGCACGCTGGCCTGGCGCACGCCGGGCATGCTGGTCAACAATGCGGGTCCGTCGAGCCAGCGGCCGCGGCCGTTCGCGGACGGAGTGGTCGGCGTGCTCGGGCTCGTCGAACTGGTCACCACGTCCTGGCTCGACCGGGTGCGGGAGCGGGCGGAATCCGTCGTGAACGTCGCGTCCATCGCGGGAACTGTGATCGGCGGCGGCGTGAGCTGGTATTCCGCGGCGAAAGCCGGAGTGCTCGGCTACACCCGGTATCTCGCCGCCGAAGCGCCGTTCGGCGTGCGGGCGAACGCGGTCGCGCCCGGCCTGGTCGAAACGCCGCGGATGAAGGAGTTCTTGCCTTCGGAGACCGGCCGGCGCATGGTGGGCCGGACGCCGCGCGGGCGGGCCGTGCAGCCCGCCGAGGTCGCCGCGGCGGTGTTGTTCCTGGCGTCCCCGCTGGCGGCGGGGATCACCGGCGCGGTCGTCCCGGTGGACGCCGGGCTGTCGGTGACCGTCTGAGTTTTCTTCTGCCCCTTGCCCTTCGGACACAAGGAAGTGTTCATGAGTTCCCGGAGCACCCCGCCCGACGCCGGCCTCGTGCGCAGCCTCGGCCTGCCCGCGACCGGCTCCGTGTACGACCTGTCGACCGGTTGGTGGCGGCACATGCCGACGTTCGCGGGCAACCCGCAGCTCGAAGTCGTCACCTACAACTCCCCGCGGGGCCAGCGCGCCGAGGGCCGGTTCCCGTTCGACTCGCCCGGCACGAACGACGTCGAATTCGGGTATGTGTCCGAACTGGTCTCCGGCAGCCTGCACACCGGAACGCACATCGACGCGCTGTGCCACGTCACCTGCGGCAGCGAGGACGAGTGGCACGGCGGAATCTCCGCGAACAGCGCGCTCGGCGACTACGGAGCGCTGCGCGGCGACGCGTCGGAACTGGGTCCGATCATCGGCCGCGGAGTGCTGCTCGACATCCCCAAAGTGCTCGGGCTCGACGTCCTGCCACCGCATTTCGCTGTCGGGGAAGACCATCTCCGGCAGGCAGCCGAAGCGGGCGGCGTCACGATCACCGGATCGGACATCGTGCTCGTGCGGACCGGCCAGATGAAGTTCTGGCCGGACACCACGCGGATCGCCGAGGAGAGCGGGGGCAGCGGCGTCGGCGTGGACGGGGCGGAATGGCTCGTGTCGAAGGGCGTGCGGTACGTCGGCGCGGACACCATGTCGTTCGAGGTCCGGCCGTCGCCGGTGCCGGGCAATCCGCTGCCGGTGCACGTGCTTTTGCTGCAGCGGCACGGCGTGCACATCATGGAGTGGGTGAACTGCGAGGACCTGGCGGCGGACGGCGTCGTCACGTTCCTCTTCGTCGCGCTGCCGCTGACGCTGCGCGGCGGGACCGGTTCGCCGTTGCGCCCGATCGCGGTCGTCTGAAGGGAGCCGGGATGGAATTCGCCAACGACGTGCCGCTCAGCCCGCTGAGTTTCCTGCGGCGCACGGTCGACCTCGACGGCGACGGGATCGGCGTGGTCACCGACACCGGGGAACGGATGTCGTGGGCGCGGTTCGCGGACCGGGCGGAGCGGCTGGCCGGACGCCTGCGCGAACTGGGGCTCGGCGAGGGCGACCGGGTCGCGGTGCTGGCGCCTAATGGCGTGCCGTTGCTGGAAGCGCATTACGGCGTGCCGGGAGCCGGATGTGCTTTGGTGGCGCTGAATACGCGCCTCTCGAAAGACGAATACGCGCAGCTGCTGCGGCTTTCCGGCGCGAAAGCGCTCATCGTCGATCAGTCGCTGGTCGCGCAGGTGCCGGAGCGGACGCCGGAGCTGCGGGCGATCCTGGTGCTCGGCGAGGATTACGAAAATTGGCTGCGCACTGCGGATCCGGTGCCGTTGCGGCTGCCCGGCGACGAACGGCAGCCGCTGGCGGTCAACTTCACCTCCGGCACCACGGCTGGCCCGAAAGGCGTGGTCTATACGCACCGCGGGGCGTACCTCAACGCGCTCGGCCAGGTCGTTTCCACTGGGCTGCAAGCAAGTTCGCGCTATCTCTGGACGCTGCCGATGTTCCATTGCAACGGCTGGTGCTACACCTGGGCGGTCACCGCGGCGGGCGCTCGACACGTCACGCTGCGAAAGATGGACGCCGTGCGGGCGTTCGAACTCATCGAGCAGGAAGCGGTGACGCACCTCAGCGGCGCTCCGGTCGTGCTCGACCTGCTGGTGCAGGCGAGCGGCGGCGCGCGGTTCACGCAGCGGGTGCAGTTCGCGGTCGGGGGAGCGCCGCCGTCGCCCGCCGCGATCGCGGCGATGTCCGGCATCGGCATCGAGGTGACGCACCTGTACGGGATGACGGAGACGTACGGGCCTTCGCTGATGTGTGTCCCGCGGCCGGAATGGCAGGAGCTTGATCCGGCTGGGCGGGCGAAAATGATGGCGCGGCAAGGGGTTCGGACGGTCAACGTCGAATCCGCGCGGGTGGTGACCCCGGAGTTCGAGGACGTTCCCGCGGACGGGGAGACGCTCGGCGAGCTGATGATCCGGTCGAACACCGTGATGGCGGGCTACCTCGACAACCCGGAGGCAACAGAGGCGGCTTTCGCCGGCGGCTGGCTGCACACCGGCGACGTCGCGGTGCGGCATCCGGACGGGTACGTCGAGGTCCGGGACCGGCTCAAGGACGTGATCATCAGTGGCGGGGAGAATATCGCGTCGATCGAGGTCGAGAACGCCTTGCTGGGCCACGAGGCGGTCGCGGAAGCGGCGGTGGTCGCGAAGGCCGATCCGCGGTGGGGCGAGGTGCCGGTCGCGTTCGTGCGGCTGCGCGACGGAGCCGAAGTGTCCGAGGCGGACTTGATCGAGTGGCTGCGGGAACGGCTGGCGCATTTCAAGGTGCCCCGGGACCTCCGGTTCGCCGAGCTGCCGAAGACGTCCACCGGCAAGATCCGCAAGGCGGAGCTGCGCAAGCTGGCGTAACCGCTCTCAGCTCTGCCCGAGAGCGTCCGCCCGTGCTCGGCGGCGGTCCGGTTTGTTGTTCGCGGTGAGCGGCACCGCGGCGATCACCCGGACCGTCTTCGGGATCTTGTAGCCCGCCAGTTCGGCGCGGCAGTACTCCCGCAGCGCGGCCGGCTCGACCGTCCGGCCCGCCACCGCGACCACGCTCGCCTCCACCCGTTCTCCCCAGCGCTCGTCCGGCATCCCGTACACGATCGCGTCTGCCACGTCCGGATGCCGGAGCACGACCTCCTCCACCTCGCGCGGATAGACGTTCTCCCCGCCGCTGATGATCATTTCCTTGCGGCGGCCCGCGATCGTCACCCAGCCGTCTTCGCTCCGCGACGCGAGGTCTCCAATGTGGACGCCGTCGGCCTGGAAGGTCGCCGCCGTCTCCTCGGGAAGGCCGTAGTAGCCGTGGGTTTGCCAGGGACACGACACCACCAGGTCGCCGACCACGCCCGGGGCGGCCTCGCGACCGTCGGCGTCGAGGATGCGCACGGTCGCGCCCGGCAGCGGCCGTCCGACCCCGGCGAACCGGCCGGCCAGCAGGTCGTCGTGGTCGAATCCCATGACCGACCCGAATTCGGTCGCGCCGAACCCGGCCCGGATGCGGGCGTTCGGGAAATCGCGCAGCAGGTCCCGCACGAAATCGCCGGTGGACGGCGCGGAGCCGAACCGGATCGCGGTGACGTTCTCCCGCCGCGTCGTCGCGTACTCGGGCCGGGCGCGCAGGGCGGCGAACATCGTCGGCGCGCCCATGAGCCTGCTGGCCCCCTGGTCGATCGCGGCGAGCGCGGCCGCCGGGTCGAAGCGCCGGTGGATCCAGGCCTCGCCGCCGGCGAACAGCGGCGTCAGCAGGTTCGTGCCGAGCGTGATGTGGAAGAACGGGGAGAAGAACAGTTCGACGTCCGACGGGACGCGCGGGTTGCCGTGGGCGCAGGTGTTCAGCCACAGCCACAGGCTGCGGTGGGTGTGCACCGCGCCCTTCGGGCTGCCGGTGGTGCCGCCGGTGCCGAAGACGATCGCGAACGCGTCCTCGTCCGGGGAGGTCCGGTCGCCGCCGGGGTGCTGCAGCGGGGCCAGCCGTTCGGCGACCGGCCCGGGCTGGTTCGCGGCGGGGAGTTCGAGGACGCGGTAGCCGGTGTCTCGGGCTAGCTGCGCGTAGGTGGGGTCGGCGAGCAGCGCCGCGGGTTCGAGCGCGCTCAGGTACGCGCGAGCTTCCGGCGCGGTCAGCCGGACGTTGAGCGGTGCGGCCACCATTCCCGCGGCGAGCGCGCCGAGGATCGCGACGGTGTGCGGGATCGACGGTTCCATCGCGGTGACGATCCGGTCGCCCGGCTCGGCCCCGGACTCGCGCAGCGCGGCGGCGGTCGCGTCCATGGCGGCGACCAGTTCGGCGAAGGTCAGCTCGCCGTGCTCGTCGGCCAGCGCTCGCCGGTGCGCGCCGTGCGGCTGGTCGCCGATCGTCCGCAGCCAGTTCGGCAGCGTCAGGTCGTTGCCCACTCGTTCCTCCTTCACGGCTCCGCCCGGAAGACCGGGGCGGGCTCCTCGTATAGTGCCTCGTCCAACGCGGACAGCTCGGCCGCCCAGCCGGGGTAATCCGCCTCGGGCTGGGCTGTCTCGGCTGGAGGCAGGGACAGCCCGGCCGCGACGGTCACCGTTGGCGTCTGCCGGTGCCAGCTGGTCCGTTGCTGGTAGGCGTGTCCGGCGGCGAGCACGGTGGCCTCGTCGAACGGCCGTCCGGCGATCTGCAGGCCGAGCGGCAGGCCGTCGCCGGTGAAACCCATCGGGACGGACAGCGCCGGGTTGCCGACGGCGTTCCAGTAGGAGGTGAGCGCGGTTTCGGCCATCCCGGACGTGCTCAGCGCAGCGATCTCGGGCGCGCCGCTGGTGGCGGTCGGCGTCACCACCAAGTCGACTTCGGTGAAGAGCCGCGCGAGCTTCCGCTGCCCAGCCCGTCGAACCCGCTGCAGCTGCACGTAGTCAGCGGCGGAGACCAGCGCGCCCTTCGCGATCGCCATCCGCGTGGACGCACCGTAATCGGACCATCGCCGCTGGAGATTCGTTCGGTGCCAAGCGAAAGCTTCCGCCGCGAGACCGAACTTGGTCACTGTCTTCAGTTCCGCGTAGTACGGCAGTTCGACCGGCATCGTGCGCGCGCCCGCGTCGCGCAGAACAGCCACCGCCTGCTCGAAAACGCGATCCTCGTGCGGCACCACCCCGATCCGCAACCCGGACAGCGACCCGGTCAACCCGCCGCGGTAGTCCTCGACCGGCCGGTCGGCCGAGGAAGGATCGCCGGGGTCCGGCCCGGCGAGCACGGTCAGCAGGAGCGCGCAGTCCTCGGCGCTGCGAGCGAGCGGGCCGACGTGGTCGAAACCGGGTGCGAGCGGGACGCAGCCGTTCTTCGGCACCCGGCCGTACGTCGGCTTGAGCCCGGTGACCCCGCACAACGCGGCGGGATACCGGATGCTGCCCGCGGTGTCGGTGCCGAGACTGCCAAACACGAGGCCGGCGGCGACCGCGCTCGCGCTGCCTGAGCTGGAGCCGCCGGCGTAGTGCGTGGGACGCCACGGGTTGCGCGGCAGCGGGAACGGTTTCGTCCGGTCCGGCGCGCCGATCCCGAATTCCATGGTGGTCGTCTTCCCGGTGAGCACCGCCCCCGCCGCGCGCAACCGGGCGACCGCCGGGCCGTCGCCGGGGAGACCCCAGGCGCGATCGAGCACCAGGCTCTGCGCGGTCGTCTCGCCCTCGTCGGCAGCCAGCAGATCCTTGACCGCCACCGGGATCCCGTGCAGCGGCCCGCGATCGATCCCGGCCGCCAGTTCGGCGTCCGCTCGCGCCGCGGCCGCCCGCGCCGGTCCGTCGAACCGCGCGAGGTAGAAGCCGAGCGCGGCGTCGAGCTCGTCCGCGGCGGCGATAGCGGACTCGGCCAACGCCACCGCGGTGGTCCTCCCGGCACGGAGGGCCACCGCGGCTTCGGCGATGCTCAGGACCATCGAGCGGCCGGTTCGGGGGAGACGGCCTCGGGCGAGCCGGTCAGGTCGCTGCCGCGGGTCTCGGAGATCCGCCAGATCGCCACGATCGTGATCACCGCCCCGACGCCCGCGATCGCGCTCAGCGGCAGGCTCGACCCGCCGAACCCGGCGACCAGGCTGCTCGCGAGCAGCGGCGTGAACCCGGCCCCGAGCAGGCTCGCCAGCTGGTAGCCCAGCGAAACCCCGGTGTAGCGCACGCCGGTGCCGAACATCTCCGACAGCATCGGCGCGAGCGGCGCGTACATCAGGTTCTGCAGCATCTGCGCGCCCATCAGCCCGAGCGTCAGCAACAGCACCGAGCCGCTGTTGACCAAGGCGTACAACGGAATCGCGTACAGGATCGTGCCGACAGCCCCGATCAGGCTGACCACCCGCCGCCCGACGCGGTCCGACCACGCGGAGAAGGCCGGGATGCAGACGATCCCGACGCCCGCGACGAACAGGAGCGCGCGGGCCACGTCGGACACGTCGTAGCCGAGGGTTTTGGCGTAGGCGATGCTGTGCGAGCTGATCAGCGCGGTGAGCGCGAACGGCCCGATCCCGGCCGCGCAGGCGAGGACGAGCGCACGCGGGCGGCGCAGCACCTGCAGCACCGGGACGGCGGGCTTCCGGTCGACGGACTTGGCCGCCTGCTCGCGGAAGACCGGGCTTTCCGACACCCGCAGCCGCACGTACAGGCCGACGATCAGCAGCAGGGCGCTCAGCAGGAACGGCAGCCGCCAGCCCCACGAGAACAGCGCGGGTTTCGGCAGCAGGCTCACCAGCGCGAACACGAGCGTGGCCAGGAACGACCCCAGCGGGGACCCGAGCTGCATGATGCCCGCCCACAGGCCGCGCCGGCGCGCGCTCGCGTGCTCGACGACCATCAGCGCGGCGCCGCCCCATTCGCCGCCGACCGCGATCCCTTGCACCACGCGGAGGAAGACGAGCAGCAGCGGCGCGGCGATGCCGATGGTGGCGTAGGTCGGCAGCACGCCGATGAGGAAACTGGCCACGCCCATCAGCGTCATCGTCACCATCAGCATCGATTTCCGGCCGAGCCGGTCGCCGAAGTGGCCGAAGACGAGCCCGCCGAGCGGCCGCGCGACGTACCCGGCGGCGAGCGTGCCGAACGACGCGATGGTGGACGTCGTGGAGTTCAGCGACGGGAAGAACAGCGGCCCGAACACGAGCGCGGCGATCGAGCTGTAGATGAGGAAGTCGTAGTACTCGATCACGGTGCCCAGCAGGCTGGACATCGTCACCTTGCGCAGTTCGGGGGACGCGGCGCCGCCGCCGGGGGCGGGCGGCTGGGGTTCTGGCGAGACCATCGGGACCTCCGGGAATGGGGGCGGTGGGCGACCGAGTTGAGGATACTGATAGGCCGGCGGAGTGCAAGAGGTGCGCGATCCGGATGCGATTCCGTTATCGCCGCTGTGACCGGGCTTTTTGCTCAAAGGCAGCGACGGTGTGACCCGTGCATGCTTGCGTAGCGGAACTAATTGAGTATCCTTTATTCATCGCACAAGGTGGAAGGAGCCGGCGACGTGCACCGACTGGACGAGCACCGGGGCCGACTCGGGCCGGAGGGACGCTGATGGAGTTCGCGTGGGATCAGGCCGACGTCGCGTTCCGGGGCGAGCTGGGGGATTTCCTCGATCGCGAGCTGGCGGGGTGGGACCGGTCCGAGACCGGCCTCGGCAGCGCCGTCTACAGCGAGTTTTCGCGCGGGTTCGTCGGCAAGCTCGCCGAAAAGGGCTGGCTCACGCCGCACTGGCCGCGCGAGTACGGCGGCGGCGGGCAGGGCGCGTGGCAGCATTTCGTGCTCGGCGAGGAGATGTGGCGGCGCGGGGAACCGCGCGGGCCGCAGTACATGAACGTCAACTGGGTCGGCCCGGCGATCATCAAGTACGGCACCGAGGACCAGCGGCGCGAGCTGCTGCCGCCGATCGCGCGCGGCGAGGTCTTCTGGTGCCAGGGCTTCTCCGAACCCGAGGCGGGCACGGACCTGGCCGCACTGCGGACGAAGGCGGTGCGCGACGGCGACAGCTACGTCCTCAACGGACAGAAGATCTGGACGTCCTACGCGAACGTCGCCGACTACTGCTTCCTGCTCGCGCGCACCGGGTCGGCCGCCGACGGCCGCGACGGCATCTCGGTCTTCCTGCTCCCGCTGGACACCCCGGGGACCGAGGTCCGGCGGATCCCGGGGTTCGTGGGCGATCATTCGTTCAACGAGCTCTTCCTGACCGACGCCCGGATCCCGGCGGACTGCCTGCTGGGGGAGGAGAACAAGGGATGGGAGATCGTCCGGCGCACGCTCGCCTACGAACGCGTCGGCGCGCCCCGGTACGCCCGGGCGGCGCTGGTGCTGGACCGGCTGGCCGCCGAGGCGGGCGCGTCGGGGAAACTCGCCGATCCGGGGATCCAGGAGCAGTTCGGCCGCGCCCGGGCGGCGTGCGAGGCGGCGCGCGTGCTCGTGTACCGGGTGATCGACGAGCGGGCGAAGGCGAAGGAACCCTCGCCGAGGGCGTATCAGGCCCGTGCCGCGATGGTGCAGGCCGAACGCGCGGTGGGCGACCTCGCGCTGGACGTGCTGGGCGGCGAAGCGCTCGTCGAAGGAGCGCTGGGCGACGCGCAGTTCCGCAACTCGCTCGGCGCGGGCATCGCCGCGGGCAGCTACGAGGTGCAGCTCAACCTGATCAGCCGTCTCATCCTCGAACTGCCGAAGGACTAGCCGTGGATTTCGAACCGACCTCGACCCAGCGCGCGGTGCTCGACGCGCTGGGCGCCCTGCTGGCCCGGCACGCCGGACCGGAACGCAGCCGGGAGCTGGCCGCTCGCGGCGAGTACGACTGGACCCTCGAGGAAGCGTTGCGGCGCGACGGTTTTCTCGACCTCTTCGCTTCCGACGACGCCGGTCCGCTCGACGCGACCCTGGCGGTCGAGGCGATCGCCGCCGAACTCGGCGCGGTCAGCGCGGTGCCGCAGCTGCTGGTGCTGCCCGCGCTCGGGCTTGACGGGCCAGCCGGGCCGGTGGTGCTCGCGACGGGCGAGCCGGGACCGGTGCGCTACGGCGGCGAGGCGGCGCGGATGCTTCTCGCCGAGGGAGACCGGTGCTTCGCCGTCGCCCTCGAACCCGGGGCGGCGGAACGGGTTCCGTCGGCTTACGGCTACCCGCTGGCCCGCGTTGTCGCTGCGGACCGGGAGGAACTGGCCCCCGGAAGTGCCGCGACGATGGTGAACTGGTGGCGGGTCGGCGCGTCTGCCGAGGCCGTGGGCATGATGCGGCGGGCCGTCGGCATCGCGGTCGCCTATGCCAAGGACCGCAAGGTGTTCCGCCGCTCGCTGGGGTCGTTTCAGGCGTTGCAGCACCGGCTCGCCGAGGTGAACGTGGCCGTGGAGGGCGCGCGCTGGCTGGTCTACGAGGCCGCGTTCGCGGGGGCTCCGGCCGAAGCCGCCGCAGTCGCCGCGACGCATACGATGTCCGCGCTCGGCCGCGTGACCAGGGAGACTCACCAGATCATGGGCGCGATCGGGCTGACTGCGGAACACGACCTGCACCTCTGGACGCTGCGGCTGCAAGCGGTGCGCGCGGAACTGGGCAGCTGGCGGACGCCGAGCCGGGCGGTCGCCGAGGCTCGTTGGGCGACGGTATGAGCGTCGCGTTGACGCTCACCGAAGAGCAGCGGGCACTGGCCGAGGTGGTCCGGAGTTTCTGCCGGACGCACTGTCCCGACGAGGTGTGGCGCTCCGGTGCGTTCCCGGCGGAGTTCTGGCGAGGACTGGCCGAGTTGGGGGTGCTCTCGCTGGCGGTGCCGGGCGAAGGCGGGGGAGCGGGCGACATCGCGGCCGCCGGCGCGGAGCTGGGCCGGGCTGCCGCGCCCGGGCCGTGGGCCGCGACGGTGTTCGCGACACACGTGTTGCCGTCGGAGCTGTCCGCCCAGGTCGCGGACGGGAGTTGCGTGGCCTCGGCCGGTGCGCCGCCCCTGCTGCCGTGGGCGCCGGCGGCGGGCGTTTTCGTGGAGACGGACGGCGACAGTGTCTGGCTCGCCGAGGCCGATTCCGTCGAGCCGGTCGAGGTGCTGGGCGGAGAGCAGTGGGGCCGCGTCGCGCTGACCCGGGTCCAGCCGTTGGAACGCGTCGAGGCGGCGACGGCGCTTTCGGACATCGCGGCCGCGGCATATCTCAGTGGTGCGGGACGACGGTTGCTGAACCTCGCGGTCGAGCACGCCCGGGTTCGAGTCCAATTCGGACGTCCGATCGGGACTTTCCAAGCGGTCGCGCATCCCCTCGTGAACTCCGGGCTTTCGCTCACCGCGGCGGAAAAGCTCACCACGATGGCGGCGCTCGCGCTCGACGACGGGCATCCCGACGGAACCGCGCTGGCGGCCGCGGCCCGGTGCTCGGGCGGGCGGGCGGCGGTCGAGGCGGCGGAAGTCGCGCACCAGACGTTCGGCGCGATCGGGTACTCCGTCGAAGGACCGATCGGGCCGCTTTCGCAGCGGATCAGGCACCAGGCCTCGCGGCCGGGGTGTGCGGACAAAGTGGCGGCGAATTACCGCCGGAAAGGCCGGGAACGATGAGCGAGGCGCCTGAGGTGCTGTTCGAAAAGCGCGACCACGTCGCCTGCCTCACGCTCAACCGCCCGCATCGGGGCAACTCGCTGACCGGGTCGATGATGCCGGTGATCCGCGAGATGTGGGCCGAGGTTCGCGACGATCCGTGGATCCGCGCGGCGATCGTGATCGGCGCGGGCGAGAAGCATTTCTGCACCGGCGCCGACGTGCACGCGGTCGCCGGGCGCGGCGGGATGAGCACCGGCAACGGACCGCTGACCGACGAGGTGTTCTGGTCGCCGCGGCAGAACCGGGTGTGGAAACCGGTGATCAGCGCGGTCAACGGGCTGGTCGCCGGGGCCGGGCTGCACTTCGTGGTCGACGCGGACATCGTGCTCGCGGCCGACCACGCCGCCTTCATGGACACGCACGTGAACGTCGGCCTCGTCGGCGCGATGGAGAACATCGGCCTGGCGAAACGGCTTCCGCTCGGCTCGGCGCTGCGGATGACGCTGATGGGCAAGAGCTACCGGATGCCCGCCCAGCGCGCGTACCAGCTCGGGCTCGTCGACGAACTGTCCACTTCGGACGATCTGATGGCCGACGCCGAGGAGATGGCGCAGGCGATCGCGCGCAACTCGCCGGCGGCGGTGTCGCTGTCGAAGCAGGCGGTCTGGAACTCGCTGGAAATGGGATACGGGCAGGCGTGCGAGTACGGCTGGTCGCTGCTGCGCATGCACTGGGCGCACCCGGACGCGAAGGAAGGGCCGCGCGCGTTCGCCGAAGGCCGCGAGCCGCGGTGGACGACCGGCGCCGACGGGGAGCAGTGAGATGGACTTCGGCTTCACCCCGGAGGAAGAGGCGTTCCGCGCGGAGGTCCTCGAGTTCCTCTGGGAATACCGCGACACCGACGGCTACTTCCACCGCGGCAAGGACACCGCCGACGGTGTCCGCCGCGTCTACCGCGCGCTCGGCGACCGGGGCTGGCTGTCGCTGTCGTGGCCGGTCGAGTTCGGCGGCGGGGGCCGTTCGCCCGCGTACGAGTTCATCCTCTGGGACGAGATGGCCTACGCCCGGGTGGCGCGTCCGCCGATGGGGCCGGGCCTGGTGGCGAAAGCGCTGATGACGCACGGCACCGACGCCCAGCGCGAGCGCTACCTCGCCGATCTGCGACGCGGCCGGCTCAACTTCTGCCTCGGCTATTCCGAACCCGACGCGGGCTCGGACCTCGCGGCGGTGCGCACGAAGGCTCGGCGCGAGGGCGGCCATTACGTGGTCGACGGCGCGAAGTGCTGGACGTCGAACGCGCACTGGTCGGACTGCGTCTGGCTGCTGTGCCGGACCGGGGCGGCGGACAGCCGGTCGCGGGGGTTGAGCGTGCTGATCGTGCCGCTGGACAGCCCCGGGATCACCGTGTCGCCGATCCCGACCCTCGACGGCGGACGGCTGAACGAGGTCCGCTTCGACGGCGTCCGGGTCCCGGTCGAGGATCGGGTCGGGGCGGAGAACGAGGGCTGGCAGGTGGTCGCGTCGGCGCTCGCGGTGGAGCGGCACGTGCAGTTCCCGCCGAAGCGGCTGCGCCGGGACCTGCACGACCTGATGGCCGCGCTGGACTCGGCCGGGGTCGCCGACGACCCGGTGGCGGCGCGGCGGCTCGGAGAGCTGTCGGTCCGACTGGCCGAGGTCGACGCGCTGGCGCTGGCCCTGCTCGGCGAAGTGATCCGAGGCGAACCGGCCGCGGTCCCGGCGGCGTACCACAAGCTGGCGGGCACGGTGCTGGCCCAGGACATCGCCCGCGCCGGAATCGAACTCGGCGGCGCGGAGGCGGCGGTGGCCGGGACGGACACGGAGTTCCTGTGGCGGCAGTCCGTCCTGGAGACGATCGGCGGCGGGACCACCGAGGTGATGCGCGGGTTGATCGGGCGGCAGGAGTTCGGGCTGCCCGCTTGAGGGGCGGCGGCTCGGGGACGGTTGCGGGCTGGGAGGGGTTCGCGGACGGCTGCGGGCCGGGTGGGTTCGCGGACGGTTGCGGGTGGCTGCGGGCTGGGCGGGGATTATGCATGGCTTGAGCGCCCGGCAAGAGCGCCTGGTCGCCGTTTCGCCTGTGCGAAGTCGGCCCGGAGCTTGCGCTCGGCACCGTCAGCAGCGCCCGAAACCCGGGTCGGCGGCCGTTTCGGCGGCGCGGTCAGCTCGGAACCCGCGCCCCGCGCAGGTACGCCGCCAGCCGGATCCGCAGTCCGCGCAGGTCGCGCAGTGCTAGCGGCAGGTCGTAGGCCGGGCGGTACCCCACCGCGACGCTCGGCTCCCCGCACGGTCCGGCGAAGTACACGAACCCGTCGTCGTGGTCGCGGCGGGCGGGGGACCACGGCTGGTCCTGCCAGGCGCGCGCGGCGGCGTGGCTGGCGATCCAGTAGTTCGGCGCTTTCATCGTCTCGGCGATCGCGGCGGCGAATCCGGCGGCGTCGGTGTCGCTGACGCCCAGCCCGCGGCCCGGCCACAGGCGCGGCAGCACCCGGTCCGCGGTGGGGTCTTCGAGCCACGGCGCGCAGGCGAAGATCGCGCGGGAGCCGTCGACCGAGACCGACCAGCGTTGCATGGCCGCCGTGGGCGGGATTTCGTACATGGCGACCACCTGCCGGGAAAACGAAGGTTCGGCGAAGCATAAATGAACGTCATCCCGGCGCGCCGAGCGCGGCGGAGATCCGGTCGGCGACCGTGCGGGCGAACCGGCCCGCCGCGGGAAGCCGCTCGCCGAGGCGCGCTTTCGGGGCGGAAACGTTGACTGCCGCGACGATGTCGCCCCGGAAGCCGTACACCGGCGCGGACACGCCGACCAGCCCGGGCTCGAACTCCTCGTCCACGGTTTCGTAGCCGCGTTCCCGGATCCCGGCGAGCTTCCCGAGCAGCTGGTCGAGGGTGAGCGGGGGTGGTTCCTCGGCGGGCCCGGGGAGGTGGGGGAGCGGGTGAGCGGCGGCGAAGGTCCGCCACCAGTGCCCGACGGTTTCCTCGTCCCATTCGCTCAATAACACCCGTCCGGGGGAGGTCGTGAACGGGTCGACGCCGACGCCTTCCCAGCCGAGCCCGCGAAAAGCGTGGGACGCGAGTTCGCTCCGGAGGGTGAACACCTGACCGGCGCGCAGGACGCACAAATGCGTCGTTTCGTTCAACCGCGCCACGATCGTGCGCAGAAAGGGCGCGGCGAGGTGCGCGAGATGCGTTTCGGTGGCGTGCGTGGCCAGAGCGAAGAGCCGCCAGCCCGGCCGGTACGCCCGCGTGTGCTCGTCGCGCGACACCAGACCGGCGTCGGCGAGCGTCGCGAGGGCGCGCGAGACCTGCGCCTTGTCCCGGCCGGACAGTTCGGCGACGCGGGACACGCCGAGTCCGTCGCGCGCCTCCGGCAGGGCGAGGGCTTCGAGCAGGTCGACGTCGCGGACCAGGCCCGAACCGTAGGTGCGCTGGTTCGCCATGTTGAGGACTGTGCAACAACGATTGGGCAGGGGTCAATCCGCGGTTACCGTCCGGGGAGTGAGGATCGCCGACATCCAGCTGCTGCCGGGGACGCTGCCGCTCGATCCGCCGTTCGACGCCGCGTGGGATCCGGTTCCGCGCACGCGGTTCGACGCGACGGTGGTCAAGGTCGTGACGGACGAGGGCGTGGTCGGGTGCGGCTCCGGCGACACGATGGCGGGCTTCGAGCCGTACGCGGAGCTGTTCCTCGGCCAGGATCCGATGGCGATCAGCCGGCACGTCCGGGCGCTGGAGACGATCGCGTTCCACGCCGGGCGCTACTGGCCGCTGGAGATCGCGCTGTGGGACGTCGTCGGGAAGGTGCTCGGCGTCCCGGTCGCGACGCTGTTCGGCGGTGCGGCGGACGCCATCCCGGCGTACGCGTCGACCGGCCGGATCCTGCCCGCCGAACAGCGGGCCGAAGTGACGCTCAGGATGCGCGACCAGGGGTTCCGGGCGGCGAAGATCCGGCTGGCCGCGGACGATTTTGCCGGGGGAATCCGCACCATGCGGGCGGTCCGGGAGGCGGTCGGGCCGGATATGGCGCTGATGGCCGACCTGAACCAGGCTTGGCGGATGCCCGGCGACGTGCGGCCTTCGCTCGACCCGGCGGCGGCCCGGCGCTTCGCGGCGGCGCTGCGCGAGCTGGACGTTTTCTGGCTTGAGGAACCGCTGCCGCTGGACGACCGTCCCGGCCTGCGCGCGGTGCGGGACGCCGGGGTTCGCGTCGCCGGGGGAGAGATGGTCCGGACCTTCAGCGAGCTGCTGGACCTGGTCGAATCGGACGCGCTCGACGTCTACCAGCCGGACGTCGCGCTCGCCGCCGGGATGCTGCGCGCCCGCACGCTCGCCGAGCTGGTGCTGGCGCGCAACCGGCTCTTCACACCGCACACCTGGTCCAACGGCCTCGGCCTGCTCGCGAACCTGCACGTGACCGCGGGCGTCGGCGGGGGACCGTACCTCGAATTCCCCTACGACCCGCCGGTGTGGACGCCGCAGCGGCGCGATTTCCTGCTTTCCGCCCCGCTGGACATCGACGCGGACGGCCTGCTGCACGTGCCGTCCGCGCCCGGGCTGGGCGTCGCGGTCGACGAGGAACGGTTCGGGAGGAAGCCATGACGGAGACGCAGATCCCGGCCATCGACATCGGCCCGTACCCGGCCGCCGCTTTCGCTGCCGGGGCGGTCGAACAGCTGCCGCGATTGGTACGGACGATCGGTGCGCGGAAGACTGTGCTGGTCAGTGATCGCGGGCTGGCTGCGACCCCGTTGCCGGAGCAGGCGGCCCAGTTGTTGCGGCAAAACGGGCTAGCGGTCGAGGTTTTCGCTGAAGTGCACCCGAATCCGACCACCGAGGACGTCGACGCGGGCGGTGCTTTCGTGCGTGCCGCCGAGGCGGAAGCGGTGATCTCGCTGGGCGGCGGGTCCGCTTTGGACGCGGCGAAGGCGATCGCGCTGGCGGCCGTCAACGACCGTCCGGCCGCTGAACTGACCTGGAGCACCGAGGCTTCGGCGGAGCTGGCGCCCGCGTTGCCGATCGTGGCGATCCCGACGACTTCCGGCACCGGTTCGGAGTGCAATGACCTCGGCGTCATCACCGACCCTCGGCAGCAGCGCAAGTGCTACCTGGGCGGACCGGCTTGCCTTGCCCGGTACGCACTTCTCGACCCGGTGCTCACTCTGAGCCTGCCGCCGCGCGCGACCGCGGCCGCCGGGATCGACTGCCTGACCCACGCCGTGGAGTCCTTTCTTTCCGCCCGGCCGAATCCGTGGGCCGATGGTCTGGACCTGCAGGTCGTGCGCTTGGTCGCGGCGAATCTGCGGCGCGCGGTCTCCGTCGGCGATGACCTGGCGGCGCGGGCGAACCTGATGCTCGCCGCGCACACGGCAGGCCTGGCGATGCGGACGACCGGACTCGGCGTAGTGCACGGCATCGGCCACTCGCTGGGCGGCCGGTTCGACCTGCCGCACGGCCAGGCGTTGGCCTTGGTGTTCGTCGAATGCCTGCGGTTCAACCGTGCGGTGCGGGAAGGGCGGCTGGCGCGCTTGGCGGAACCGCTGGGCGTCGCCGATGCCCGGAAATCGGCCGCGCACAACGCGGACGCGGCGATCGAAGCGGTCGAACGCCTGGTCGCGGAGGTCGAACTGGCCGGCCGGTTGCGCGAATTCGGCATCGGCGAAGGAGATTTGCCGGACTTGGCGGCCGACACCCTGGCGGACGGGGTGCTGGCGAACGCCCCGCGCGAGGTCTCGGCGGCGGACGTGACCGGGATTCTCCGCGCGACCTGGTAGCCCAGCGCGGGAAATCCGGACATAGCTCGCGAATACCGTTGTGCGGCAACGGAACGCGGAGCAGGATCGCGGCCCTGCGCCAACTGGTGCACAAGGTAACAATTTTATGTCCGCTTATTCTGCGCGCTCCGCCGCGGGAGGACAGTGGAAGCGGACCGCCGACCCGGCAGGAGGCCGCGCCATGGACACAGCCGGAACGACCGAGCACCCGTCCCCGCTCGTCGTCGCGGGCGACGACCAGCGGCTCAAGAAGCATTTCGGCCCGATCGGGCTGCTGTTCACCGCGGTGGGGTCGATCATCGGGTCGGGATGGCTGTTCGGCGCGCTCAACGCGGCGGAACTCGCCGGGCCCGCGGCGATCGTGTCGTGGGGGATCGGCGCGGTAATGTTCGTGCTGATCGGGATGACCTACGCCGAATTGGGCACGATGTTCCCGCATTCGGGCGGCGTCGCGCGGTTCCCGCACTATTCGTTCGGCTCGTTCGCGAGCTTTTCGATGGGCTGGGTCACCTGGATCGCGGCGGCCGCGGTGTCGCCGATCGAGGTGCTCGCGGTCGTCCAGTACGCCACGAATTACCTGCCCTGGCTGGAGAAACTCGACGCCGACCGCAACGCCGTGCTCACCCCGGCGGGCACCGGGATCTCGATTCTGTTGCTGGCGTTCTTCGTGCTGGTGAACTTCTTCGGCGTGCGCTGGTTCTCCCGGATCAACAACGTGCTCGTGTGGTGGAAACTCGCCGTCATCGCTTTGGTGATCGTCGTGTTCCTGGCGACCGCGTTCCACCCCGGGCATTTCACGGATTACGGCGGATTCGCCCCGTACGGCACGCACGGGATCTTCTCCGCGGTCGCGAGCGCCGGAATCGCGTTCTCATTTTTCGGTTTCCGGCAAGGCGTCGAACTGGCGGGGGAGACCGCGAACCCGAAACGCAACGTGCCGCTCACGCTCATCGGTTCGGTCGTGCTCACCGGAATCCTTTACGTGCTGCTGCAGATCGCGTTCATCGGCGCGGCCCCGTCCGACGCGATCGGCAAACAGGGCTGGGAACACGTCGGCGCCAACTTCACCGCGGGCAGCGACGTGCTGGCGACCTTCGGCCCGCTCGCCGCGATCTCGAGCGTGCTCGGCATCGGCTGGCTGGCCACGCTGCTGTACGCCGACGCGATCATCTCGCCCGGCGACACCGGCCTGATCTACACCGGTGTCACCGCGCGCATCTCGTATGCCATGGGGCGCAACGGAAACGCGCCGTCCGGGCTCGCGAAGGTCAACTCCGCGGGCGTGCCGTGGGTGAGCCTGATCCTGGCGTTCGTCGTCGGCTGCTTCTTCTTCCTGCCGTTCCCCGGATGGAACAAACTCGTCTCGTTCGTCACGAACAGCACCGTGCTGTCGTTCGGCTCCGGGCCGCTGGTGCTGCTGGCGATGCGCAGCCAGCTGCCGCGCCACACCCGCCCGTTCCGCCTCGGCCGCGGCTTCACGTGGGCGGTCGCGTTCCTGGCGCTGTTCTCCACCAACCTGATCATCTACTGGACCGGCTGGGACACGAACTGGAAACTGTTCGTGGTGATCGTCTTCGGCTACCTTCTGCTCGCGCTGCACCAGGCCTTCGCGAAGAAGTCGCCGAAACTGGACTTCCGGCACGGCTGGTGGGTGCTGGTGTGGTTCGCCGGGCTCGCGGTGATCAGCTACCTGGGCACGTATCCGGAGGCTTCCAAGCACGCCGGGAACCTGGGAGTGCTGGACTTCGCGCTGGGGGCGGTCGCGTCGCTGGTGCTGACCGCGGTCGTGATGGCGTTGGCGCTGCGGAACGCGCTGCCGGGGGAGCGGGTGACGGAGATTCTGGCTGAGCGGAGGGAGGCGGACGAGAGCCCGGCGTGAGCCGCGGACCTGCGAACTGAGCAGGTCCGGCTTCAGCGTCACGACGACTGAGCACTTCCACGGCCTCGACATGGACGCAGCCAAAGCGCAGCTGCGCGTGCGAACCATGAGGTCGCTGGCCGCTGCTGGCGCGTGTGGCCGGGACCGAGGGCTCGGTCGTCTGGGATTCGTTCGGGCGTTCCCGGCTCGCCCGAAGTACGACGCGGCAGTGCTCCGGTTCGACTCCGCCTGACCGTCTGCCATGCTGGGCGCCGGAGGTCGGGTGCATGGGCGCGAGCGTGGTTTTCGTCGTGTTCGACGGCGTGAAGATGCTCGACGTGACCGGGCCCGCCGAGGTGTTCGCCGAGGCTAATCGGTCCGGGGCCGGGTACTCGATCAGTTACCGGTCGCCGTCCGGGGCGGGCGTGGCGACGTCGGTGGGGGTTCGCCTGCCGGTGGACGGGCCGGTCGCCGAGGCGGCGGAGCCGGATCTTGTCGTGGTGGCCGGAGGGGACGGGCTGGTGGACCGCGGCGTGCCGGTCGAGCTGGTCGACGCGATCCGGGGAATCGCGCCGCGCGCGGGTCGGTTGGTGTCGATCTGCACTGGGTCCTTCGCGCTGGCCAAGGCGGGTGTGCTGTCCGGACGGCGCGCCACCACGCATTGGCGGCACGCGGCGCGGCTCGCTCGCGCGTATCCGGACATCGAGGTGCTCCCCGACGCGCTTTTCGTGCGGGACGGCGACATTTTCACCTCGGCGGGAGTGTCGGCGGGCATCGACCTGGCGCTCGCTCTGGTCGAACAGGACCACGGCCCCGATCTCGCGCGCACGGTCGCCCGCAGCCTCGTGATGTTCATGCAGCGGCCCGGCGGCCAGTCGCAGTTCTCCGCCCCGCTGCGGATGCCGCGGCCGAACACGCCGACGCTCCGCGAGGTGACCGACCTGGTTTCGGCGCAACCCGCGCTCGACCACAGCGCCGCCGCGATGGCGTCGCGGGCGAGAGTCAGCGCGCGGCATCTCGCGCGGCTGTTCGCGAGCGAGCTGGACACGACGCCGGCGAAGTACGTCGAACAGGTGCGGCTGGACCACGCGAAAGCGCTTCTCGCCGCGGGGCATGGCGTCGCGGAAACCGCGCGCAGCTCCGGATTCGGCAGTTCCGAGACGATGCGGCGCGTTTTCGTGGCGCGCCTGGGGATTTCGCCGAGCCAGTACCGCGCCCGGTTCGAGACGACGGCGCTCCTGGCCGAATGAGCGGGAGCCGCGTTCGCGGGGCCCGGCGGAGACAGCGGGTCCCCGCCGGGCCGGGGGAGATCAGGGGAAGATCACGTCCGAGCAGGAGTAGAAGGCCTCGCCGGAGTCGGGCCAGTGGCGTTGCCAGATCGAGTAGATCAGGTGCCTGCCGCTGCGCCCGCCGGGCAGGTTCGCCCGCAGCTGGTAGGCGTTGCCGGCGATCGGCGGGTTGTCCTGCTTGTAGAACGGGGTGTCTTCCAGGTCGGACCACTTGAGCGGCTTCGTCGGGTCGTAGCCCGGTTTGGTGACGTACAGCTCGAAGGTGCCCTCGTGCGCGGCGGTCAGCTGGTACTGGAAGGTGTACGGGCCGCTGCCCGGCAGCGTGGTCGCCGGCCAGTCGTCGCGGGCCAGGTCGAGCCCCTTGTACTTGTCGCGGCCGGCGCTGCACAGCTTGCCGTCCGGGATGATCTCGCGGCTGCGGCCGCTGGCGTCGCCGATGTTGACCTCGTCCCAGTCGTAGAGCGGCCAGCTGTCGCCCACCGCGACGGCGGCCTTGCACGCGGCGGACTGCGGATTCTCCGGACCCTCCTGGAAACACTGCATGATCCGGCTGATCGGATTGCCCATCGAGCCGTGCGCGAGGGCGGGGACGGCGGTGAACACCGAGACGGTGCCGAGCACGGCGGTGAGGATCGCGACTTTCGCGGCGGAGCGGGAAAACTTCATCGCACTGTTCCTCTCCTGAGAGGTCTAGACCACACCACGGTAGGGCGGCCGGTGCGTCCGCTTGTAGGACCGAAAGTCGGGCGATTTCGCGCGTTCGTGTCCGGATCTGTGGACCCGCGGTCGGTTTTCGCGGTGGGGCCGCGGACCTGGCCGGGCCAGACTCGGGGCAAGGTCGTTTTTCGCGAGGAGGTCTGTGGTGTCCGAGGTGATCGCCGGGATCGAGATTCCCGGGACAGTGTTGGTGCGCGAGGCGACCGCGCTGGTGCGCGACGTTGCCGACGACACGTTGTTCCACCATTCGCGGCGAGTGTTCCTGTGGGGTTCGCTGAAAGCCGCGGCGCGGGGGCTGGCGGTGGATCCGGAATTGGCTTATGTCGGCGGGCTGTTCCACGACCTCGGGCTCACCAAGGCGTACCGGACCGCCGACCGCCGTTTCGAACTCGACGGCGCCGAGGCGGCCCGGAGTTTCCTGCTCGACCACGGCCGCTCGGAGGAGGACGCGCGGAACGTCTGGCTGGCGATCGCCTTGCACACGACGCCGGAGGTCCCGCTGCGGCTGGCCCCGGAGGTGGCGGTGGTGACGCTGGGCGTGGAAACCGACGTGCTCGGCCTCGACCTGGCCGAGATCACCGACGACCAGCGCGCGGAGGTCGTCGCGGCGCATCCGCGGCCGGACTTCAAGAACCGGATCCTGCGCGCGTTCCGCGACGGCATGGCCGACCGCCCGGACACGACGTTCGGCACCATGAACGACGACGTGCTCGCCTATTTCGATCCGCGGTTCGAGCGGACCGACTTCGTGGAGCTGATCAAGGGCAGCGCCTGGCCGGAGTGACGGTCTTGCCATTTAGTCTGCGCGCAGATAGTCTCTGCGCAGACCAACTGGGAGGAACGATCATGTGGACCACTGACTACAGCGCGGAGACCTCGGCGAGCCCGGAGGCGGTGTGGGCGGCGTTGCGGGACCTGCACAGCGGAACGCCGCTGAGCGAGCGCAGCGACCGGTTCGAACTGCACGGGCCGTTCGAGAAGGGGACCGAGCTGTCGGTCACCCCGCAAGGGCAGGACACGTTCCGTTCGCGCATCACGGAGCTGATCGAGAACGAGGTCTACGAGGACGAAACGCGTTTCGGCGACACGGTGCTGCGGTTCCGGCACGCGCTCGCCTCGCTCGCGGACGGCGGCACGCGCGTCACGCATCGCCTGGAGATCGAGGGGGACGCGGGTCCGGAACTCGGGCCGCAGATCAGCGAGGATTTCCCGGTCGCCATGAGCGATTTGCTGGCGAGTGCGGAGCGGTCGGCGCGATGACGCAGTTCGCGGGACCGGGGGACAGTCCGGGTTTCCTGCTGTGGCACGTGACTTTGGCGTGGCAGCGGCGGATCCGGCAGACGCTCGAACCGCTCGGCCTCACGCACGTCCAGTTCGTGCTGCTCGCGTGCTGCTGGTGGATGGAAACGCACGGCGCGCCGCCGCGGCAGCAGGAACTGGCCGCGCGGGCGGGCACCGACATCAAGATGACATCCCAGGTGATCGCCCGGCTGGAGACGGCCGGGCTGGTCACGCGGACGGTCGACGCCGGCGACACGCGCGCGAAACTGGTGCGGTTGACGGAAAAGGGCCGCGACCTGGCGGGGCAGGCGGTGACCGCGGTGGAACGGGTGGACGTGGAGATGTTCGGCGCCGAGGCCGATCCGCTGTTGCGGACATTGCGGGCGGTGCTCGACGCGGAGTGATTCCTGCTGCGAGACGTTGCGGAGGTTGCGGCTGGTGCTCGGCGGGGAGTGGTTCATGTCGCGGGAGGCTGCGGATGTTGCGGCTGGTGCTCGACGCGGAGTGATTCCTGCCGCGGGAAGTTGCGGATGGTGGGGGCGGTGCTCGGCGGGGAGTGGTTTCTGTCGCGGGAAGCTGCGGACGTTGCTCGGCGCGGGGCGGTTCCTGCTGTGGGACGTTGCGGAGGTTGCGGCTGGTGCTCGGCGGGGAGTGATTCCTGCTGCGGGAAGCTACGGACGTTGCGGGCGTTCCTCGCGCACGGGGCGGTTCCTGCTGCGGGGACCGGGCTGCCCGCCGCCGTGCTCGCTTCGTCTCGCTGAGGTGTTCGTCGTCGCTGCCGGTGACGTCTGCCCGGCGGGCGCGCTTCGGCCGAACCGGCCTCCTCACGGCCACCGCCGGTGGTCGACCTGACGCCGTGCGCCTTGGTTCGCCGGATGCGGTGATTGCCGCTACGCCGGGCCGGTTTCGGCAGCGGTTTTGAGGTCGGCGAGCCAGGTTTCGAGGCCCATGTCGGAGCCGGGGTCGGCTTGCGGGCCGGAGTGGCTTTCCTCGGTGCGGACGAGGACCCCGCCGCGGACGGGATGGAAGGTCCAGACGTGGACGCCGTCGATGTGGTACCCGGTTCCGTCGGCGGGGCCTGTCCAGCGGAGGCATTTGCCGCGCTGGAGCTGCTGGACGGTGGAGCTGATGACGACCGTGCTCGTGGGCGCGTGGACGGTCGCCCGGAACCGCGAATGCCTGCGCAGCGGACCGGGATCCAGGCGTCGCACGGTCATCGGAGCGGCGGGTTTCTGCCAGGACGTCCAGGCCTCGACATCGGTCTGAAGCCCCCGGATCGTGTGCAGCGGCGCGTGGATGAGGATCTCGGCCCGGTGGCGGGCTTTCGCGCCGGTGTCGACGCCTTTTCCTTGGCAGGTCAAGGAGTCAGGGGAAGCGGCGGCATGGGCGGGGGCCGCGCTCAGGGCGCTGGCGATCGTCAGCGGGACCGCGAGCAGGGCTGTCCGCAGACTGGTCCGGTGGGTGGCGCGCATGAGCCTCTCCTCTGCGGTTAATACCATTAACTATGGTGAAACCCTATCGACAGGCGTCAGTGAACGTCAATAGGAAGAGTGAGAGGTTCTAACGCGACGGCGCGCGGGCGGGTCAGCGGTCCGTCAGGTTTGAAGGAGGACATCCGTCAGGGAGAAGGCGGGCCGGGTTTCCACGCACGTCCTGCCGCCGCAGCCTTCCGCGCGGTACTCCATCGCGATGACGGGCCCGGTCTCGCGGCTCTCGACCGTCAGCACGGTCACGAGTTCGCGGAAGACATCGACGACGACACCCGGCCCCCGCTGGTACCGGATCCGGACGCTGTGGTGGCGCACGTCCCAGCTGACGTGGAGTTCCTCGGTTTCGGAGAGCGGGATCCCGATACCCCGCACGAAGTCGTCGCCCGGCGTCGCTTCCGTCCGGGGGAAGACGTCGAAAGCGGAGAACCACACCTCGTCCTCGGCGATCGCGAACTCCACGCGGGTCAACCTATCGGACGGCGACGGCGAACCGGGGTCGAATTACGCGAAAGGGGCCCCGCCTCCCGAAGGAAGGCGGGGCCCAAGGCGGAGATCAGTGCGCCGCGGCCAGTGCCGCCGGGGCGGGCGGCATCAGCTTCGGGTATTCCTTCTGGAACTTCTCGATCATCTTCGCGGACGGGATGATCCGGTTCGGGTTGTTCTGGTTCACGGCCTGCTTCTCGCCCCACGCGCTGGCGGCCTTGCGCTGGTCAGGCGTCCCGTGGCTGTGGTAGCAGTCGCCGATCGAGGCGTCGAGGTAGGTGACCTCCTGCTGCGTGCGGGCGTTGTACGCCTCGCCCTTGGCGTGCGCGGCAAAGTAGCCGCCGTAGGCGTCCGGGCCCATTTCGCCGGATTCGTTGCGCGGGTAGTTGTCGTGCGCGAAGTCGACCTGGTGGCCGTACTCGTGGCCGACGACCGCTTCCACCGAGACGTCGTCGAAGCCGAGGTGGTTGACCACGTCGAGCAGGCCGTCGCCGAGCATGATGCGCTTGCCGCCGAGGCTGTCGGCCGGGGCGGAGAACGCGTTCAGGGTCAGCAGCGGGTGGCGGCCGCCCTGCAGGGCCGGGACCTCGTAGAGCACCTTGGTCGCGAGCGCGCCCGCCGCGGCGGCCCGCTTCGGGTCGAGGCCGAGCTTGAACGTCTGCGTCGTGCGTTCCTGGCTGCCCAGGTCGGTGCCCTTCCAAGCGACCAGCTGGATGTTCCAGCTCTCGATGTCCCAGAACCCGCGCAGCTTGTCGATCGTCGCGCCGGCGCGCGGCGTGTACTGGCCGTCGGTGCCGAAGACCTGCGGCGTCTTGTCGCTGGCCACAGCCTGGGTGTAGAGCTGGCCGATCGCGCTCAGCGCGCTGAGCGCCTTGCCTTCGGTCGGGGTCAGCGAGGACGCGAGCTTGTTCGCGTAGGTCAGCAGCGATCCTTCGGTGCAGCCCGGGATGGGGCCCTGTGCGGCGTGCGCCTGCTGGCCCGGCCGCTTGACCGGCGAGTCGAACAGCGGGTCGACGCCGCGCAGCGCGTTCGCGGGCAGCCCGTTGTAGAGGTCTTCGACGTCCTGGTAGAGCTGCGCGATGTCCTGCTCGACCGACGTCGGCTCGGCCGCCTTCGCCTGCGGCGCCGCGGTCGCCGGGACGGCCGTGGCCACCGTCAGCGCCGCGAGGGCGCCCGCCGCGGCGAGCGTTCTGCCGAGAATCCTGGTCCGTTTTCGCATGGGCCCCTCATTCCGGTTTCAAGATCACCAAGTACCGCCACCCTAAGACGATCTTGGGCGCGGAAACCGCGGCGAGGCAAAGAACCCCGGGATGGCCCACGCCTTTCGGCGGGTTTTCGCCCTGCGGACGTCGGCCGAAAGTACTACCGGGCAATTCGCCGGCGGCGCCGCGGAAACGGGCGCCGTTAAGCCCTGATCCGGAAACGCATCCGGCAGACGACCGCGTCGGAACGGCGGCGCAGCACCCGGGCCAGCACCGCGCCGCGGCGGTTCTGCAGGACGCGTTGCCACACGTGTTCCGGTTCGACTTCGGCGATCAGGACGAAAACATGGCAGCCGTCGTGCCGGCGAAGGTGCTCCACGATCGGCTCGCCGAGGCGGCGGCGTTCGTCGTACACCTGGACCAGCGGGACGTCCGGATGCCACCGTTCCCACGCTTCGACGAACTCGCGCGCGGACGCTTCCTCCTCGGGATGCGTCACGTGGACAGCCTCGACGTGTTCGCCGAGCGAAAGCGCGGCGGCGAGCGCGTCGCGGGTCAGCCGGGAGACCGCGTGGACCGGGACGACGACCAGCGACCGGTTGGGGCGCGGCGGGGGCGGGACGCGCCCGAGTCCGAGGCGGTCGCCGATGCGGCGGTAATTGCGGTGGACCCATTCCATCAGCAGCACGAGCACCGGCAGCGCGACGACGATCAGCCAGCCGCCTTCGCCGAACTTCGTCGCGGTGACCACGATCGCGGCGAGTCCGGTCAGCAGCGCGCCGAAACCGTTGAGCGCGGCTTTTCCGCGCCAGCCGCGCGGACGGGAACGGAACCAATGCCGCACCATTCCGGTTTGCGACAACGTGAACCCGACGAACACTCCGATCGCGAACAACGGCACCAGGGTGTTCATGTCGCCATTCGCGAGGACCAGCAACAAGGCCGAAGCGAGCGCGAGGAAACCGACACCGTAGCGGTACACCTGGCGTTCGGCGCGCAGCGCGAAAACGTGCGGAAGATTGTGGTGTTTCGCGAGCAATTGGGCCAGCACCGGAAGTCCGCCGAAGGACGTGTTCGCGGCCAGCGCCAGCAGGACGACGGTGGAGAATTGCACGACGTAGTAACCGAAACCGTTCCCGAGGGACGCGGCGGTCACCTGCGACAGCACGGTCACGCCGTCCACCGGGTGAATCGAGAACTTCCCGATCAGCACGGCGATCCCGAGCAGCATCACCGCGAGCAGTCCGCCGAGCGCGACTTCCGCTCGCTGCGCCCGGCGCACGCGCGGTGTGCGGAAGGACGGGACGGCGTTGGCGATCGCTTCGACACCGGTCAACGCCGCACAGCCGTTGGCGAAAGCCTTGAGCAGAAACAGGATTCCGACAGTCTGGAGGTTCTGGAGATGGCCGCTGGCGACCGTCGCGGCGGGCGTGCTGCGGAACAGGCCGACCACGACGACGGTGAGGATCGAGCCGACGAACACCGCGGTCGGCACGATGAACGCTCGCGCGCTTTCGGCGATGCCGCGCAGGTTGATGGCAGTGATCAGCGCGAGCACGCCGAGGCAGAGCCACAGCCGGTAGGGCAGCAGCGCCGGAAACGCCGAGGTCAACGCGGCGACCCCGGCGGCGACCGAGACCGCGACGTTCAGCACGTAGTCGACGATCAGCGACGCCGCGGCGACGAGCGACGCGCGGCGGCCGAGCTGGGCGCGGCTGACGCCGTAGGCCCCGCCACCGTCCGGAAAGGCGGCGATGACCTGCCGATACGACAGTGTCAGCACGGCGAGCAGGACGGCGATCGCGACCGTGACCGGCAGCGTGAAGCCGAGCCCTGTCCCGCCCGCGACGGCTAGGACGAGCACGATCGCCTCAGGGCCGTAAGCGACCGACGCCATCGCGTCGAGGGACAGGGCGGCGAGGCCGCCGACGACGGAAAGCCGGTGCCGGTCGGCGGTGTGCGAAGTTTCCGGGCGGAACAGAGTCGCGGTCACCCGCTCAGGCTGGCCCCCGGGACGCGTTCCCGCGGCGGTCGTTGACGCTTTCCTGACAGTGATCTAGCGAACGGCCCGATCTAGCGAACGGGCCCGGCTTTCCAGTGCCGCACCGCGAACGGCCCGCCCAAGAGCACCGCCAGCCCGACCACTCCGGCCACGATCATGCCCGGCCGCGAGTCGAACACTCCGGTCGCGACCAGCACCACGCTGGTGAGGATCGCCAGCACCTCCAGCGCGGAGCGGCTCCGGTGCGGACGCCCGGATCCGCGGGCCAGCTTGGCGCTGAGCCGCGGATCCGCGGCGGCCAAACCGCGTTCGATTTCGTTCAGGGCACGCTGTTCCCGGTCGGTCAGCATGCCTCACCCTGCTTCCGGTGCGCGTGCCGGCGGCGGATCAGGAAGCGGAGCACGAACACCCCGCCGAAGACCGCGGCGAACAGCGGGAGCGGGTTGCTCCGGACGGCCTGCGCGCCCGCCCGTACCTTCTCCGCGGCGGGTGCCGAGATGGTCTTCTCGACCTGCTCGGCGGCCCGGTTTATGGTCGCGTCGACCTTTTCGCCGGCCCGCGTGCGGACGTCCAGCTTCTGCGAAAGCGCGTCCAGCGCCTCGGCCAGTTCCTCGCGCGTCACGTCCCGGTCCGCCCGGGCCTGCTCAACTTTGCGATCGGTCATGGCTGCCCCCGTGCTTGATCGTCTCGACGTCCTCGCGGACCCTTTCGACGGATTCCTCCGGCACGATCGGCCCGGCGCGGCGTGCTTCCTTGCCGCCGACCAGCGCGGCGAGCCCCGCCATGAGCAGCAGCGCGCCCCCGATGATCAGGGCGGAGAGCCAGCCCGGGAGCACCAGCGCCAGGGCGAGCACCGCCGCGGCGATCAGGGTCGCGCCGCCGAGGAGCGCCAGAACGCCGGCGAAACCGACGAGCCCGGCTCCGATGCCGAAGCGCTTGCCCTTCGCCTGAAGTTCGGCCATGGCCAAGCGGAATTCGTCTTGGAGCAGGCGCTTGATGGACGCGGTCAGATCGGCCGCGAGGTCCGCGGTCGACTTCTCGCGCGCGGGCGTCCGGTTCATTTCCTCCAGCACGGCTTCCTCCCTTCCTTTTCGAGGCGTACCCGGCTCCTGAGCGGCGAAACCGGTCACCGCCTGGCGAGGGCTTCGCGGAGCGCGTCGACCACCCACTCGTGGCCCAGCGGCAGCGGGCTCGGCACCTGGTCGGCCGGATCGTCGGAACTGTGTGCGAGCACTTCGACTTCGACGCCGGACTCGCGCAGCGCGGCGATCTCGGCGTCGTGCCGGACCAGCCAGGCTTCGTCCGCGACGGCGGCGTCCCCGGGGCTGAGCACGCCTTCGGCGGCCGGGTCGACGAGCAGGACGGACCGGACCGACCCGGTGTGCTCGGCGGCCAGCCGCAGCGCGTCGGCGGCAAGCGGCCCGCTCGTGACGAGGTCGCTGGCCTCCGGCGCGGCAAGGGTTTCCGCGGCCTCGCGCCACGCGCCCTCGACCGGGATCCGGTACCAGAGGATCTCGTGGTCCTCGGCGAGCGGCCGCCAGGTCGCGGGCAGGCCGTCGTGTTTGGCCGCGCCGGCCGGGTCGAGCACGACCAGCCGGGGCGCGCCGGACCGGCCCGCCGTGACCAGCGGCGGCCCTTCCGCGCGGACCGGGTCGGACGGGAACGGTTCGGGCATGTCGGCTCCTTCCACGCGCCTCCGGTTACCCGGGCACGGGAAGGAGAAACAGCTGGCGGAGGCGTAACGGCCGGGAACGTGGGTAGCCGGGGAGTGACCGGGAGGAAGGAGACGATCTCATGACCACTGCCCGCGATTTGATGACTCCGAACGCCGTCTGCGTGCGGGAGTCCGACACGGTGAACGACGCCGCGCGGACGATGGCGCGCGAACAGCTGGGCGCGCTGCCGGTGTGCGGCGAGGACAACCGGCTCAAGGGAATGCTGACCGACCGCGACATCGTCGTGAAGGTGATCGCCGAGGGCAAGGACCCGCGCGCGGTGCACGCCGGCGAGCTGGCGCAGGGCGAAGCGGTGACGATCGGCGCGGACGACGACGTCGCCGAGATCCTGCAGACCATGTCGCAGCACCGGGTGCGCCGGCTGCCGGTGATCGACGGCCACGACCTGGTCGGCGTCGTCGCACAGGCGGACGTCGCCCGTGCGCTGCCCAATCCGGACACCGGGGTGCTGGTCGAGGCCCTGTCGCACGATTACTGACAGTCCCCGGGTTTGCCGCGTGCGGACCGGGGTAACCGGTGCGCACGCGCAGTGCGGGCCAGGGGGCTGACGGCCGCGCAACCGTCGCAGGGGGACGGTTGCGCGGCCTCTTCTGTGATTGAACCGCGGCACAGCGGGTAGCCGGAAAGGAACAGAACCGACTTTCCGGGGAGGATTCCCGTGGCAGACCGCATCCGACCTCCGCAGCAGCAGGACCCGCCGGGCACCACCGCCGACATGGACCCCCGGCCGCGCGATTCGATGGCCGACTACGAGGGCCGCGGCCTGCTGGCCGGACAGCGCGCGCTGATCACCGGCGGCGATTCCGGAATCGGCCGCGCGGTGGCGATCGCCTTCGCGAAAGAGGGCGCGGACGTCGCGATCTCCTATCTCAACGAGCACGAGGACGCCGAGTACACCGCGGACCGGGTGCGCGCCGAGGGCCGGGAATGCGTGCTGCTGCCCGGCGATCTCGCCGAGGCGAAACAGTGCCGGGACATCGTCGAGCGCACTCTGTCCGAATTGGACGGACTGGACATCCTAGTCAACAACGCGGCGACGCAATGGCCGGTCGACCGTCCTGAGGACCTGACCGAAGAGCAGTGGATGCACACGTTCGACGTGAATCTCCACAGCTACTTCCGGGTGACCGCCGCCGCGCTGCCGCATCTGGGCGACGGGGACGTCATCATCAACACCGGTTCGGTGAACGGCTTGCGCGGCAACAAGAGCCTCATCGACTACTCGGCGACCAAGGGTGCGATCCACGCGTGGACGTACGCGATGGCGCAGGCCTTGGCCGACCGGGGAATCCGCGTGAACTGCGTCGCGCCGGGTCCGGTGTGGACGCCGCTGATCCCGTCCACGTTCCCGCCGGAGAAGGTGGAGAAGTTCGGATTGCAGGCCCCGATGCAGCGGGCGGCGCATCCGGACGATCTCGCGCCCTCGTATGTGTTCCTGGCTTCGAACCGGCTGTCTTCGTACTACAGCGGCGAGGTGCTGGCCGCGGTGGGCGGGGAGACCATGCCGGGCGGATGAGTTGCCGTCCGTGAAGGGCTCCTTGAGGGAATCTGATTCCCTCAAGGAGCCCTTCACGGACGGTCAGCGGTCTTCCGAGTCGAGACCGGCTGCCAGCAGTTCGGCGAGATGGATGCCCTCGCGCCCGCCGCTGTCCAGTTCGTGCAGCTGGGTCCGGCAGCTGAACCCGTCCGCCAGCACGGCCGTCCGCTGGTCCGCCTGGCGCACCCGGGGCAGCAGCACCCGTTCCGCGCAGGCCTTGCTGACTTCCAGGTGCCCGCGCTCGAAGCCGAAGTTCCCGGCGAGACCGCAGCACCCGGAATCCAGTTTTTCGACGTCCACCCCGGCCGCCTCCAGCAGCTCGCGGTCCGCGTCCCAGCCCAGCACCGCGTGCTGGTGGCAATGCACCTGCGCGAGCGCGTGCCCCGGAATCCGCGGCGGCCGGTACCCGGGGGAGTGCCGGGTGAGCAGCTCCGCGAGCGTCACCGTCTGGTCCCGAAGCCGCCGGACGTCCTGGTCGCTGGGGAACAGCTCGGCCGCGTCGGAGCGGAAGACCGCGGTGCAGCTGGGTTCCAGGCCGAGCACGAGACCGCCGTCGCGAAGGTGCGGGGCCAGCGTCCGCACGGTACGCGCGAGAACCCGCTTCGCGACTCCCAGCTGGCCAGTGGAAATCCAGGTCAGGCCGCAGCACGCGGACGGTTCCGGCAGCGTCACCCGCCACCCCGCGTCTTCCAGCACCCGCACCGCAGCCTCGGCGACGTGCGGATGGAAGTACGACGTGAAGGTGTCCGGCCACAACAGCACCGTGCCGCGCGCGCCGGTTCCGGCGGGTTGATGCCGGGCGAACCACCGCGGCAGCGTTTTCGGGGCGAACCGGGGGATTTCCCGGTCCTCGACCCCGGCCGCCCGCGTCGCGAGACGGGTTTTGGTCAGCAGGTTCACCAGCCGAGCCGTGCGGGTTTTCCCCACCAGCCGGGCGACGAGCGGCAGCCAGCCCATGCTGAAGTCCGAGCGCGGCCGTTTCCAGGGGCGCCCTTCGTAATGGTGGGCGAGGAATTCCGCTTTGTAGGTCGCCATGTCCACATCGGCCGGACAGTCCGATTTGCAGCCCTTGCAGGAAAGGCACAGGTCGAGCGCCTCGCGGACCTCGGTGGAGCGCCAGCCGTCGGAGATCGGGCTGTCGTGGTGCCCGTTGAGCATTTCGAACAGCAACCGGGCGCGTCCGCGCGTGGAGTGTTCCTCCTCGCCGGTGACCTGGTACGACGGGCACATCACGTCCCCGTTGTCCGAAGTGGACTGGCGGCAGCGGCCGACGCCGACGCACCGGTTGGCGGCCTGGGAGAACGAGCCGCCGTCGTTCGGGAAGCGGAAGTAGAGGTCCTGCGGCTCGGCGGGGGACCACGAGCCGCCGAGCCGCAGGTTTTCGTCCAGCGCGTACGGCGCGACGACCTTGCCCGGATTCATCCGGTCCGCGGGGTCGAAGATCGCCTTCAGCTGGCCGAAAGCGGTGACCAGGTCGTTGCCGAACATGCGCGGCAGCAGTTCGCCGCGGCTCTGCCCGTCGCCGTGCTCGCCGGAAAACGAGCCGCCGAACTCCGCGACCAGGTCGGCGGCCCGCTCCATGAACTTGCGGTAGGTCGCGACGCCGGACGAGGTGTAGAGGTCGAACGGGATCCGCGTGTGCACGCAGCCCTGTCCGAAGTGGCCGTACAGGCTCGGCCCGGTTTCGTCCGCGTAGCCGAATTCCTCGTACAGCGCTTCCAGCCGGCGGAGGTAGTCGCCGAGTTTCTCCGGCGCCACCGCGGAATCTTCCCAGCCCTCGAAGGTGTCGCGCTCGCCGGGGACGTGCGCGGTCGCGCCCAGCCCGGCCTCCCGGACCTGCCAGAGTTCGGCTTCCTTGGCCGGATCGTCGAGGAAAGCGACCTCGGCGCCTTCGACGGAGTCGAGCAGTCCGCGAGCTTGTTTGTCGGCCTCCGCAAGGGTCTTCGCGCCGAACTGGACCATCAGGAACGCCCGGCCGCGCGGCAGTTCCTCGCGGGCTTTTTCGTTGAGGTTCTTCAGCCGTTCGTCGTAGAGCAGCCGGTGGTCGACGCCTTCGAGCGCGATCGGTTCGTGCGGCAGGATGTCCGGCACCGCGTCGGCGGCGGTCGCGATGTCCGGGTAGCCGAGCACGACCATCGCGTGCTCCGGCAGCACCGGCACCAGCTTCAGTTCCGCGCGCAGGACGGTGACCAGCGTCGATTCGCTGCCGACCAGCAGTCCCGCGACGTCGAAGCCGTGTTCGGGCAGCAGCGAGTCGAGGTTGTAGCCGGACACGCGGCGCGGGATGTCCGGGAAACGGCGGCGGATCTCGTCGGCGTACTCGTCGCGCAACCGGCGCAGCTGCCGGTAGATCGCGGCGCGGCGGTCTCCGTGGTGCTCGATTTCGGCGTACTCGGCGTCGCTGGTTTTGCCGCACCAGAACCGGGTTCCGTCCGCCAGCAGGACTTCCAGGCGGACGATGTTGTCCACGACCTTGCCGGTGCGCTGGGCGGTCGCGCCGCAGGAGTTGTTGCCGATCATGCCGCCGAGCGTGCAGTTCATGTGCGTGGCGGGTTCGGGGCCGAACCGGAGCCCGGTGTCGGCGAGCTGCCGG
Organism: Streptomyces sp. AA4; assembly: GCF_000158875.1. NCBI lineage: Bacteria > Bacillati > Actinomycetota > Actinomycetes > Kitasatosporales > Streptomycetaceae > Streptomyces > Streptomyces sp. AA4. The sequence continues at coordinate 3,256,203 of NZ_GG657746.1, forward strand.
TTGAGGTCGTCCAGAACGATTCCCGGCTGTACGACGCAGGTTCGGTTGTCGGCGTCGACGGATTCCAGCTCGGAGCAGTACTTCGACCAGTCGAGCACCACGGCGGTGTTGGTGCACTGGCCCGCGAGGCTCGTCCCTCCGCCGCGCGAGAGCACCGGCGCGCCGAATTCCCACGCTACCGCGAGTGCTTCGACGCCGTCGTCGATGGAGCGCGGCACGACGACGCCGATGGGGACCTGGCGGAAATTGGACGCGTCGGTGGAGTAGGCGGCGCGGCTGCCGTCGTCGAAGCGGACCTCGCCCTCGATCCGCTCGCGCAAAGCCGCGGCGAGGGCTTCGGCGTCGATTTCGGCCGGTTCCGGCACGCGAACCACGGGATTGGGGAGTTCAGCGGTGCTCATCGGCCCTCCTTGACCGCATATTCGGCCGCGGCGTCGGCGTGCAGGCGCAGCCCGTGCCCGGCGGTGGACATCGACGGGGCGACCCGGCCGCCGCTCGGGTCGAGGCCGCCGTAGAACAGTTCCCGTTCGATCCGGTCGTGATCGGCGAACCATTCGATGTGCCGGAAGTTCGGGGTCGCCGCCGCCGCGTGCGCGGACAGATTCGGCGCGCAGTGCGCGGAAACCTCCCGGTTCGCCGCGGCGGCCAGCGCGGCGACGCGACGCCATTCCGTGTACCCGCCGCAGCGAGTCACATCGACCTGGATGCAGTCGACGGAGGGCAGCATCCGGGCGAAGTACGGCAGGTCGTAGCCGTACTCGCCGGCGGCGATGTCCGGTCCGTCCGGCGTGCGCAGCTGCGCAAGTCCGGGCAGGTCGTCGCTGGACACCGGCTCCTCGAACCACGTCACGCCGAACTCCCGCAACGTGTCCGCGATCCGGCGGGCCCGGCCGACCGAATAGCCGCCGTTCGCGTCCACGTACAGCGCGGCGTCGTCCCCGATCGTCTCGCGTGCCAGCCGGACCCGGCCGATGTCGCGGGCGACCGCGGACCCCCACGACTCGCCGATCTTGATCTTCACCCGGGGAATGCGCTGTTCGCGGACCCAATGGTCCAGCTGCGCGACCAGTTCGTCGTCGTCCTGCGAGGTGAATCCGCCGCTGCCGTAGACGTCGACCTCGTCGTGCACCCGGCCGAGCAGGCGGCTCAGCGGAAGATCGAGCAATCGCGCGGCGGCGTCCCAGATCGCGATGTCCACAGCGGACAGTGCACAAGAGACCAGTCCGGCGCGGCCGAGGTTCCGGATCGCGTGCTGCATCGCGATCCAGCACGCGGGCGGGTCCAGGACCGGTTTGCCCTCGACTGCGGCGGCCAGTTTGCCTTCGATCAGCGGGACACAGGAGAAATCGGCGTACGTCCAGCCGAGTCCGTCGGCGCCGCCGGCCCGCACCCGGGCCACCACCAGCGTGGTGGAGTCCCAGGAGAGCGTGCCGTCGGCCTCCGGCGAAGGAGTCGGCACCCGGTAGGCGCGCGCGTCGATCCGTTCGATGTGCGGGGCGGCGACGGTCACCGCGACCGTCCGGGCAGGAACTCCTGCAGCTTCGTCTTCGCACCCTGGAACATCAGGTGGAACGCTTCGGGATCGCCCTTGAGCACGGACTCGGTCACCGATTTCATCTGCTCGAACGTCGCGTGCGGCGGAATCGGCGGGACCTCGGCGTCGCAGCGCACGTCCAGCACCGTCGGCCGGTCCGCGGCGAACGCGGTCCGCCAGGCCGAAGCGAGATCGCCCGGGTCGTCGACGTTCACGCCTTCGAGGCCGACACTGCGCGCGAACCCGGCGTAGTCGACGTCCGGCAGCGATTGCGACTCCTCGAACTTCGGCGCGCCGCCCATCGCGCGCAGCTCCCACGTGACCTGGTTGAGGTCGTTGTTGTGGAACACGCAGACGATGCACCGCGGATCCGTCCACAACCCGTGGTAGCGGGCGATGGTGATCAGCTCGGCCATCCCGTTCATCTGCATCGCGCCGTCGCCGACGAGCGCGATCGCCGGCCGGTCGGGATGCGCGAACTTCGCGCCGATCGCGTACGGCACGCCGGGGCCCATCGTCGCGAGCGTGCCCGACAGCGTGCTGCGGATCCCTTCGCGGATCCGGAGATTGCGCGCGTACCAGTTGGTCGACGAGCCGGAATCGGCGGTGACCATCGCGTTGCCCGGGATCTGCTTCGACAGCTCGTGCACGATCCGCATCGGATTGACCGGTTTGGCGTCGACCCCGGCCTGCTGGTCCATCGTCGTCCACCAGTCGGCGACGTTCTTCTCGATTTTCTCGCGCCACGACCGGTTTTCGTTCCGGTTCAGCTTCGGCAGCAGCGCGCGCAGGGTCGCCGCGGCGTCGCCGACGAGGTTGACCTCGGTGGGGTAGCGCATGCCGATGAACCGGCCGTCGAGGTCGATCTGCACCGCGCGGGCCTGGCCGAACTCCGGCAGGAACTGGCTGTACGGGAAATTGGAGCCGACGATCAGCAACGTGTCGCAGTCGCGCATCATCTCGTAGCTCGGCCGGGTGCCGAGCAACCCGATCGCGCCGGTCACGTACGGCAGGTCGTCGGGGAGAACGTCCTTGCCCAGCAAGGCTTTCGCCACTCCGGCCCCGGTAAGGTCGGCGACCTGCTGCACCTCGTCGGCGGCGCGCCGGGCCCCCTGTCCGACGAGTATCGCGACCTTCTCGCCGGCGTTGAGCACGTCGGCCGCCTCGCTGATCGCGGGTTCGGGCGGCACCGGATTCGGCCACGCGGTCCCGGGCGGGCTCGACGGCATCATCTTGAACGCGTGCTGCGGCGGCTCGTACGGCTCTTCCTGCAGGTCCGCGGGGATGATCAGCGCGGTCGGCGTGCGGGAGGCCTGCGCGACGCGGAACGCGCGGTCGAGCGCGTTGGGCAGCTGCTCGGCGACGTTCACCTCGATGCAGTACTCGTTCGCGACATCCCGGTACAGCGCCTGGAGTTCGACTTCCTGCTGGTAGCTGCCGCCCATCGCGGTGCGCGCGGTCTGCCCGACGATCGCGACGACCGGCACGTGGTCGAGTTTCGCGTCGTAAAGCCCGTTCAGCAGGTGGATCGCGCCCGGCCCGGACGTCGCCATGCACACGCCGACGGCCCCGCTGAACTTCGCGTAGCCGACCGCGGAGAACGCGGCCATCTCCTCGTGCCGGGCCTGGACGAAGCGCGGCTGGTTGTCCGCCTTGCCGAAGGAGGCGACGAGACCGTTGATCCCGTCCCCGGGGTACGCGAACACCTGTTCCACGCCCCAGTCACGCAGTCGCGAAAGCAGGTAGTCGCCGACGGTCTCGGTCATGACAAGTCCTCCCGTGCGTTGAGTCCTCCCCGGCTACCCGGCGTCCGGGGGCGTTACACGTGGCACCGCAGCCTCTGTTCGGGTCCGGTCGCGTTGGTGGTGGTTTCCGCGCCGTCGAGATGGCGCGCGGTGTTGACGAGCCCGACCATGGTGAAGGCCTGCGGCATGTTCCCGAGCTGGCGTCCGGCGGCCACGTCGTATTCCTCGCTCAGCAGTCCGACGTCGTTGCGCACCTCCAGCATCCGCTCGAAAACCTCGATGGCTTCGTCGGTCCGGCCGGTGCCGTGCAAGGCGTCGGCGAGCCAGAAACTGCACGGCAGGAACGCGCCTTCGCCGCCCTGCAATTCGCTGGGATCGGAGTCGGCGTCCGGGTCGAAACGGTGGACGAAACCGTCTCGCGACAGCTCGTTCCGCACCGCGTCGACGGTTCCGCGCACCCGCGGGTCGCTTCCGGGAAGGAAGCCGACGCGGGGGATGAGCAGCAAAGCCGCGTCGAGGCCGCGAGAGCCGTAGAACTGGGTGAACGTGTTGCGGCCGGCGTCGAAACCCTTGCGGCAGACTTCCTCGTGAATGCGGTCGCGCAGGGCGCGCCAGCGGTCCACCGGCCCGTCGAGGCGATGGCGTTCGACGGTGCGGACGGCTCGGTCGATGCCCGCCCACGCCATTACCTTGGAATGCACGAAATGTTGCGGTTCGCCGCGTATTTCCCACAGGCTGCGGTCGGGTTCGTCCCAATGGCCTTCGAGGAAATCGAGCAGCCCGCGTTGCAGGTCCCACGCCGGATGCGTCACCGGAAGCCCGGCTTCGCGGACGAGGTGCAGGCCGTCGAGCGCTTCGCCCCAGACGTCGAGCTGGAGCTGGCCCGCGGCGGCGTTGCCGATGCGCACCGGGGCGGAACCGGCGTATCCGTCCAGCCAGTCCACTGTGGACTCCGGAACGCGGCGGGAACCGTCGAGTCCGTAAAGGACCTGGAGTTCGGCCGGATCGCCGGCGGCCGCGCGGACGAGCCATTCGCGCCACGCGCGCGCCTCGTCCGGATAGCCAGTGCCGACGAGTGCCTGCAGGGTGAAGGTGGCGTCGCGCAGCCAGCAGTAGCGGTAATCCCAGTTGCGTTCGCCGCCGAGCTGTTCGGGCAGCGACGTCGTCGGCGCGGCGAGAATGCCGCCGGTCGGCTCGTACGTGAGCGCTTTCAGGGTGATCAGCGCGCGGCGCACCGCGTCCGGCCATCGGCCGTCGTACTGGCAGCGGCCGATCCAGTCCGCCCAGAAGCGCTCGGTGTGCGCCAGCGCTTTCTCCGGGTCCGCCGGCTCGGGCCGTTCGTGGTAGGAGGCGTGGTAGGTCAGGACGAACGGCACCCGCTCGCCCTCGGCGACGGTGAATTCGGCCGACCCCTCGGCGGACACTTCGACCGGAGTGGTCAGCCGGACCGCGTCCGGGCCGGCGACCGCGTCGAACCGCCCGTCGATGTGCCGGATCCACGGCCGCACCGACCCGTAGTCGAACCGCGGCCGCAGGCAGGTCCGCATCCGGACCCGGCCGCGCACGCCTTCGACGATGCGGACGAGATCGGCCGCCCCGTCGCGCGGCGGCATGAAGTCGAGCACGCGGACAACCCCGTCGGCGGTTTCCCATTCGCTGGAGAGAATCAGGGAATCGCCGACGTAGCCGCGGCGCGTCGCCGGTCCGCCGTCCGCGGGCGCGAGCTGCCAGACCCCCGCGCGTTCGTCGTGCAGCAGCGCGGCGAAGCACGCGGGGGAGTCGAACCGCGGCAGGCACAGCCACTCGACCGCACCTTCCCGCGAGACCAACGCCGCGGTGTGCAGGTCGCCGAGCAGGGCGTAATCCTCCATCGGGCGCTGGTTCATCGCGACGGAGTCAGTCCCGGCCGAGCGCTTTCGCCAGTTCCTTCTTGGTCATCGTGGACCGGCCGTGGATATTGCGTTTCTTGGCCTCGTTGTACAGCTGGTCGCGCGTCGGGCCGCCGGGGCCGAGCCGCTTGCCGGAACGGTGCCCGCCGCGCTGCTGCGGGGACTTGTCCTGCACCGAGGACTTGCTCGCGCGGTCCGATTCGCCCGACTGCGCCCGGTTCTTGTTCACCGTGCGGGCGGCGATCTCCTTCGCGCGCTTCTTGCTCGCGCCGCGCTCTTCCTGCGACTCCTCGATGTGCTGGTACTGCCGTTCGCGTTTCGAACTCCAAGCCTGCTGCGGCATCCCAGTCTCCTTCCGCCGTTCTTGATCCCCGGGTTGCCCGCGCGGACGGGGCGGAAACATCGCGGTTCGGCGCGCGGGAAACGGGTACTCGTTCGCGAGTGGGACGCGAACAGACTCTCGCCGGGCGGCTGCTGGCCGAGCACCTGGTCGCCGGCCGGCTGGAACCAGGAACCGAAATCGGCCTGCGGGTCGACCAGACGCTGACCCAGGACGCCACGGGCACGCTCGTGATGCAGGAGCTCGAGGCGCTCGGGCTCGACCGCGCGCGGACCGAGCTGAGCGTCCAGTACGTCGACCACAACCTGCTGCAGGCGGACGAGAAGAACGCCGAGGACCACGCGTACCTGCGTTCGGCGTGCCGCCGGTTCGGGCTGTGGTTCTCCAAACCGGGCAACGGGGTGTCGCATCCGACGCACATGGAGCGGTTCGGCGTGCCCGGCAAGAGCCTCGCCGGATCCGATTCGCACACGTGTGCGGCGGGGGCGCTGGGCATGCTCGCCGTCGGCGTCGGGGGCCTCGAAGTGGCGCTGGCCATCGCCGGGGAGCCGCTCTACCTGCGGATGCCGGAGATCTGGGGCGTCCGGCTGGAGAACGAGCTGCCGCCGTGGGTGTCGGCGAAGGACGTCGTGCTGGAGATGCTGCGGCGGCACGGCGTGAGCGGCGGACGGCACCGGATCATCGAGTACCACGGCCCGGGGCTCGCGTGCTTGAGCGCGATGGACCGGCACGTGATCGCGAACATGGGCGCCGAGCTGGGCGCGACCGCGACGGTGTTCCCCGCCGACGAGGCGATCCGCGCGTTCCTGCGGGCGGAGGGGCGCGAGCACGACTTCCGCGACCTGCGCGCCGGACGCGAGGCTTCGTACGACATCGAGGACGAGATCGATCTGTCCACTGTGGAGCCATTGGTGGCAAAACCGTCGTCGCCGGGCAACGTCGTCCCGGTGCGCGAGGTGTCCGGGACGCCGGTGGGGCAGGTCGTCATCGGCTCGTCGGCCAACCCCGGGTTCCGGGACTTCGCCGTCGCCGCGGCCACCGTCCGGGGCAGGCAGACCGCCGATTCGGTCAGCTTCGACGTCAACCCGACGTCGCGGCAGATCCTCGTCGAACTGGCCCGCAGCGGGCACCTCACCGACCTCGTCGCCGCCGGGGCCCGCGTGCACCAGGCGGGCTGCCTCGGCTGCATCGGGATGGGCCAGGCGCCCGCGCCCGGCACGAACTCGCTGCGCACGTTCCCGCGGAACTTCCCCGGCCGCTCCGGCACCGCGGACGACGCGGTCTGGCTGTGTTCGCCGGAGACCGCGGCGGTGTCGGCGCTGACCGGCGTGCTGACCGATCCGCGCGATTACGCCGCCGTCCACCATCTCGCGCACCCGCGCGTCTCCGGACCGGCCCGTTCCGCGGCCGATCCGCGCGTCTTCGCCGCTCCGCCGCCGGAGGACGAGGCGCTGCGGGAGGAGCTGGTGAAGGGCCCGAACGTCGCCGGGCTGCCGGACTTCGACCCGCTGCCGGACGAGATCGAGGGCCCGGTCCTGCTGAAGGCCGGAGACGACGTGTCGACCGACGAGATCTCGCCCGCCGGGGCCCGCGCGCTGCCGTACCGGTCGAACATCCCGAAGCTGGCCGAGTTCACGTTCACCCGGATCGACGAGGACTACCCGAAGCGCGCGGCGGACAGCCCGGAGCATTTCGTGGTCGCGGGGGAGAACTACGGCCAGGGCTCGTCGCGCGAGCACGCCGCGATCACCGCCCGGTACCTGGGCCTGCGCGTGGTGCTGGCCCGGTCGTTCGCGCGGATCCACTGGCAGAACCTGGTCAACTTCGGGGTGCTGCCGCTGGAGTTCGCCGACCCGGACGACAGCGACAAGATCCAGCGCGACGACGTGCTGTGCGTGTCCGGGCTGCACCGGCTGGCCGAGAAGGCCGAGTTCACGGTGCGCAACCAGACCCGGGGCGAGGAGTACCGGGCGAGGCACCAGTTGTCGCCGCGCCAAGTGGACGTGCTGCTGGCCGGCGGGCGGATTCCGCAGCTGGCGCGAGCGTTGCACTGAGGCTCAGGAGGCCTTGAGCGCGGCCTCCAGATCGGCGCGGGACATCTTCGAACGCCCCTTGACGTCGCGTTCCTTCGCCAGCTTCTGCAGCTCCGTCTTGGACAGCTCGGAAAGGTCCGGGCCGCTCGATGTGCGACTGTCCGAGGATTTGCCCTTGCCCCCGGCGCGCGGCTTGCGGCTGCTGCGCACGCTGTTGGCCAGCGCCTCCATGAGGTCGACCACCTTCGTCGGCTGCTCCGGCTCGGCGGCGGGCGTGACGGTGTTCCCGGCGCGTTTGGCCTCGATCAGCTCGTCCACGCGCTGGCGGTAGGTGTCGGTGAACTGCTCCGGCTTCCACGGCTCGGACATCGCGTCGATCAGCTTGACCGCGAGGTCCAGCTCCTTCTGGTTGGTCTTGGCCTTGGCCGGCAGCTGCGGCACGTCGTCCGCGCTGCGCATCTCGGCGGCGTAATGCAGCGTGTTGAGCACGATCACGCCGTCGCCGGCGCGGGCGAGCGCGAGGTGTTCGCGGCCGTGGAAGACGAACTTCGCCACGGCTGCCTTGTCGCGGCGGGCGAGCGCGTCGAGCAGCAGCACGTACGGGCGCTGCGCTTCCTCCTTGGCGGGCGCGAGCCAGTAGGCGCGGTCGAAGTACATCGGGTCGACTTCCTCGAGGTCCACGAAGCTCTCCACCTCGAGCGACCGCGACCGGCCCGGCGCGATCTCGTCGAGTTCCTCCTGCTCGACCAGCACGTACTCGTCGTCGCCGACCTCCCGGCCGCGGACGATGTCGTCGTAGGGCACCTCGTCGCCGGTCCGCTCGTTGACCCGCCGGTAGCGGATGCGGTCCCGCGTCCCGCGCTGGAACTGCGTGAAGTGCACGGCGTGGTCCTCGACCGCCTTGTACATCCGCACCGGGACGTTGACCAGCCCGAACGACAGCGCACCCTGCCACACCGGACGCATCGGCGCTCCTTCCTCCCTGGTGCCCAGCGGGTACCCAAAACGGGCTCTCGGCACACCGCGCCGGTGTAAGCGAGGGGGATTCGGGGTAGCTTCTGCTCCGATGCGCATAAAACCTCGCGGAAGCCAGTTCTTCCAGCTGCTCGCGGACGCGGCCGCGAACCTCGTCACCGCCACCGCGCTCCTGCGGGACCTCACCGAGGCGGCTCCTCCGGACCGGGAGGCCATCGCGGCCCGGCTGCACGAGGTCGAACACGCCGGCGACGACCTGACGCACACCATCATGGTCGAGCTGAACAGCACGTTCGTCACGCCGTTCGACCGCGAGGACATCCAGGCGCTCGCCGCGCGGATCGACGACGTCCTGGACTTCCTGGACACCGCCGCCGACCTCGCGGTGCTGTACCGGCTCGACAAGTTCCCGCCCGGGACCGACGGCATGCTGCGGGTGCTGTGCCGCGCCGCGGAGCTGACCGCGGAATCCATGCCGGGGCTCGCGAAGGTCGGCGAGCTGTCGCCGTACTGGATCGAGATCAACGCGCTGGAGAACGAGGCGGACCACACCTACCGGCGGATGCTCGCCGACCTCTTCCAGCCGGGAGCCGACGCGCTCGAGGTGCTCAAGGCGAAGGAAGTCGTCGAGCAGTTCGAACTGGCGGCCGACGGCTTCGAGCACGTCGCGGACGTGGTGCAGACCATCGCGGTCAAGGAGTCCTGAGTGGACAGCACCGCCGCGCTGGTCGCCGTCGTGGTGCTGACGGTCTTCTTCGACTACACCAACGGTTTCCACGACGCCGCCAACGCGATCGCCAGCGCGGTGTCGACCCGGGCGCTCCCGCTGCGCACCGCGCTCGTGCTGGCCGCGGTGATGAACCTGGCCGGAGCGCTGCTGTCGACCGGGATCGCCGCGACCGTCGCGAAAGGAATCATCGACGTCCCGGCCGGTCCGGGCGCGCTGACCGTGGTGCTCGCCGCGCTGGTCGGCGCGATCGCGTGGAACCTCGTGACCTGGTATTTCGGGCTGCCGTCCTCGTCGTCGCATTCGCTGATCGGCGGCATGGTCGGGGCCGCGCTGGCCGCGGCGAGCACGGTGCACTGGACCGGCATCGTGGAGAAGGTGCTGGTGCCGATGGTCGCGTCGCCGCTGCTCGGGCTGGTGCTCGGCTACGCGGCGATGGTGGCGGTGCTGTGGCTGCTGCGCCGGGCGAATCCGCACCGCAGCGGCCGGGTCTTCCGCCGGATGCAGATCGTGTCGGCCTCGGCGCTCGCGCTCGGACACGGTTTGCAGGACGCGCAGAAGGGGATGGGCGTGCTCGTCCTGGCGCTGATCGCGGCGGGCAAACAGGACACGTTCTCGGTGCCGCTGTGGGTGACGCTGGTCTGCGCCGGGGCGCTGTCGCTCGGCACCTGCTCGGGCGGCATGCGGATCATGCGAACGCTCGGCCGCCGGGTTTTTCCGCTCGATCCGCCGCACGGGTTCGTCGCGGAATCGGTCGGGGCTTCGGTGCTGTACTTGACCGCTTTTGCCGTGAAGGCCCCGATCTCGACCACGCACGTCATCACCGCCGCGGTGATGGGCGTGGGCGCGACGCGGCGGCTTTCGGCGGTGCGGTGGGGGATCGCGCGGGACATCGTGCTGGGCTGGGTGCTGACGTTCCCGGCCGCGGCGGGGGTCGCGGCGCTGGTCTTCTGGCTTCTGTCGGCGTTCGGCTGATCACCTGGGCACGAGGGCGAGAACTTCCGCGTCGCTGGTCGGGCTGAAATCCGCGTAGAACTCGCCGACGGCGCGGAAATCCTCTGGTTCGCGGAGACAGACGACCTCGTCGGCCTCGCGGGCGAGCTTGTCCAATGCGGACGGCGCGCCGACGGGGGCGGCGAAGAGCAGCCGCAGCGGTGCGTGCGAGCGAAGGGCTCTCAGCGCGGCGATCGCGGTCCCCCCGGTGGCCACGCCGTCGTCGACCACCACGACGTCGTGGCCCGCCGGGGAGTGCGGGACTCGGCTGCCCAGGTACCGGCGGACCTGGTCGCGCGCCTCGGTGCGGGCGTGGTCGACCTGGCGGGCGACGTCCTCCGGCGTCAGCCTGAGCGCTCGGAGCCCGGCGCGGTCGAAGTACGGCGGCCCGTCCGCCGCGACGGCGCCGAGCCCGAGTTCCGGCTGTCCCGGGGCGCCGATCTTGCGGGCGACCAGGAGTTCCAGCGGCGCGTGCAGTTCTTCGGCCACGGGCGCGGCGACCGGAAGCCCGCCGCGGGCGAGCCCGTAGACCACCGGATCCGTCCATTCGCGCCTGGCCAAGGCGGCGGCGATCTGGGTGCCCGCGTCGGCACGGTTCCGGAACGGTCTCACCTGCGGCGCTTCTTGAGGACGCGGCTCAATACCTTGCTGGCGACGGGCAAACCGGCAGCTACGGCACCGGTATAGCGGCTGAGCGGGGAATGGTCTTTCTCCGCGGACCGAGGGTCCTTTGTGGACTTCTTCGTGCGGCGCAGCAGCTGCGCGGCGGCCAGCGCGGCCGCGGTCGCTCCGGCCGCCACCGCGCCGTGATGGCGGCTCAGCACCGGCTGGACGTCGTGCGCTTTCGCCTGCTGATCGAACTCTCCGTGCGCGCCGTAGTCGTACCCGCGCGGGCCGTCCGCCGGTTCCCACAGGTTCGCGGGCTGGCTCGGCCGCTGCGGCTGCCCCGTCTGCTGCGCGCCGAAGCCGGTGCGGGCGAGGTACCGGTCGAGCAGCCCGGGCGCGACGGCGTTGGCCAGCAGCGTCGCGGCGGTGCTCGTGCCGACCCAGTACTCGCGGCGGCGCGGGTGGTCGGCGGCGTGCAGCACCGCGCGGGCGGCGAGTTCGGGCTGGTAGATCGGCGGGACCGGCTGGGCGTGCTCCGGCAGCCGCGACAGCAGCCAGGTGAACTGCGGCGTGTTGACCGCGGGCAGTTGCACCATGGTCGTGCGGACGCCGCTGTGCTCGTGCAGAAGTTCGCAGCGCAGCGCTTCGTTGAAGCCCTGAATGGCGTGCTTGGCCCCGCAATACGCGCTCTGCAGCGGGATTCCGCGATACGCGAGGGCCGAGCCGACCTGGACGATCGTGCCCGCGTCCCGCGGCTTCATCCGGGCGAGAGCGGCCATCGTGCCGTGCACGAAACCGAGGTAGGCGACCTCGGTGACCCGGCGGTACTCGTCGGGTTTGACCTCGGTGAACGGGGCGAACACCGAGCTGAACGCGACGTTCACCCAGACGTCGATCGGCCCGAGTTCCTCCTCGGCGCGGGACGCGGCGGCGTCGACCTGGTCGAAATCGGCCACGTCCGTCGGCAGCTCCAGCGGCGTGCCCCCGGCTTCCCGGACGTCTTCCGCCGCGGCGGCGAGTCCCTTTTCGCCCCGCGCGAGCAAGGCGACTTTCGCGCCGCGGCTCCCGTAAGCGCGGGCGACGGCCCGGCCCACTCCGGCGCTGGCCCCGGTGACGACTACGACGGGCGGCATGGAAATCCTTTCCCCGGACCAGGAGTCCGGCGGGTCGGCGGACGCAGACACTCCTGGCGGGCGACGTGCCCGCACACCGCGATCGCCGCCAGCACGAAGCCGAGCAGCGCGAGCGGCACCTCCGGCGGAAAGACGATCCCGCAGACGACCAGGCCCGCCGCGAGCGCGGTGAGGGCCCAGCACGCCACCGGCCACGCCCGGCGCAGCGGCCACGCCGTCTGCCCGAAGGCGCGCCGGACCCACAGCGCGCCGGTGGCGAGAAGCTCTCGTTCCATCGACCGCAGCGCCCGGTGGGGATCCGGCTGCCGGTGCGCGGCCATCGCCTGCTCCCTTCCGCCTGACCGACGGCTTACCCGCTTCCGGCCAGGCCAAACCGGAACCGCGGAAGCGTCCGGTTTGCCCGGGAACCCGGCGGGTAACCGGGCGGGCGAGGCGCACTCACCGGAGGGAGCACATCAATGAGCAGGCTGCTGGTGGACCCGGAAAGCGCGACTGTCCCGTGTGGACAGTGCGGGCGCGAGGCGGTGCACGTGGGACGGCTGGTCCAGGAGGACGGGACGCCGGTCAGCCACGCGGTCGTGTGCACGGTATGCCGTGCCCACCGGCCGGGTCCCGGGCTGGGGGACACGCGACGTCCCCGGCTGGCCATGCTTTCGCGGCCGCCTGAAGGCTGATCCGCCGCGGAGTCCGTGAAGGGCTCCTTGCGGGAATCTGATTCCCGCAAGGAGCCCTTCACGTACGTCACGGGGCGCGGTGAACGGACCTCCGCTTACTCGATGCCGAGCACGGACTCCGCGGTGGTCCAGTTCGTCAGCATGGCGTGCTGCGCGTCGGCGAGGGTGGCCTTCCCCGCGCAGACCGCCTTCTTGACCGCGTTTTCGACGGAGTCCTTGGTGTAGGAATTCTGGTCGCCGTCGTGCGGTTCGGGCCAGAGGTTCTTCGGGTCCCGCGGCGCACCGCCCAGTTCGAGCGGCAGGAAGTGGTCCTCC
>NZ_GG657746.1:3269375-3332103 GCF_000158875.1 Streptomyces sp. AA4
GACGTCGGCGTGCGCGGCCGGGGCGGCCAAAGCGAGCGAACCGGCCAAAACGACGGCAGGCGCGGCGAAACGGGCAAGTCGGAACATGGAAAATCTCCTCCCAGAAGCACGGTCGCGCCACTGTCCGCCGACTCCGGGCAAGCGCACTACCTACATTCGAAGGAATGCGTGAAGAATTAACCGGGTGCTCAACTTGTCAGACGGCAAAATGCGCAAGGTGGACGTAACTCCGAAGTCCTGGGCCGGGGATGATCCGCAACCGCGGCACAACGCGGTCGAGTCCGGGTGAAGCGGGCGGAACAGCTTGATCCGCCAGCATTCGGGCGTACGGGGCAGGCGTTCGCGAGCGGCTCCCGGCGCTTGGAAAGGTTCTTCGAAACTGTTCCCGGTCAGTTTTTATGCGGCTTCCGGGCAAACTGGGGAAAAGCTGAGGGAATCGGTTTCCGCTGCGCCGTTCGGCTGAAGTCGCGGCCTTCCGGTATCTGTTTCCCGCTTGCGGGCGACCTTTTTCGTGAACGTCGCCGGAATTGATCTTTTCGGGCGGAATTCCCGGGGGTGCACGATGAGCGAACGGGAAGGGCCGCGGTCGGGCGCGGGACGCGGCGAGGGCGCGGAAAGCGGTCCGGCGGGCGAAAACGCGCCCGCCGGACCGGAAGCGGGATACGAGATTCCGATCGGGACGCCGGTTCCGGCCGCCGAAATGGAACGGCTCAAGGCGGCCGCGCGGCGGCACCGGGATCGGGAGGAGGAGGCCGACGCCCCGGCACGGGCCGGCGACGAGGCCGCGGAGGAAGAGGGTGATCACCGTGATGCCTGAAGCACAGGTGCTCGAGGGCCAGGCCGGGGAAACGGCCGGGGGCGCGTCGCGGGAGATGGCGGATCTGACTGTCGGCGAACTGCTCGCCGAACCGCCGTCGCCGGAACGGTCGCCGTTGTTCGCGCAACGGTTCCCGGTTCCGGTCGAGGAATACGACCAGCTGAAGACCGGCGCGCGCGAGCACGGCGCGGAAGCGCTGGCCCCCGAGGACGCGCTCGCCGTGCAGCTGGACGAGGAAGCGGCGGCGGAGCTGTCGGAGGAAAACCCGCCGGAGGACGAGATCGCCGAGGGGCTGGCCCCGGCGGCGTCGGCGAGTTTCGAGGGGATTTCGCAGACCGCGTTCCGCCCGCCGGACTGCACGGTCGCGGTCGGTCCCCGGCAGGTGATGGCCGCGGTCAACGTGGACCTGGTCGGCTACGACAAGACTGGCCTGCAACAGTTCCGGTGGGCCAATTTCACCGCCATGTTCAACCCGGTGCTGCCCGCCGGGGCGCAGCTTTTCGACCCGAAACTGGCCTACGACCACTACAGCGGCCGGTGGATCGTCTGCATCGCCGCGCGGCGCGCGAATCCGCAGGGCTCGTGGATCCTGCTCGGCGTCTCGCAGACCAGCGATCCCGCGGGCGGGTACTGGATCTGGAGCACCGACGCGACCGCGGACGGAGCCACCGCGAGCGGCAACTGGTCGGACTACCCGATGCTGGGCTTCGACACCCAGGCGATTTACGTGTCCACCAACCAATTCGCCTTCGGCGGCGGGTTCGCCTACGCGAAACTGCGGATCTTCAACAAGGCGGAGCTGTACAGCGGCGGAGCCGGCGGCGGCCACACGATCCGCTGGTGGGATTTCTGGGGCCTGCGGAACCCGGACCGGAGCGCCGCGTTCTCCGTCCAGCCCGCCTGCCATTTCCAAGGCACCGGAGGGAATCCGCGCGCCTACCTGGTGAACTCGCTGTTCCCGTCGGGGTCGAGCCTGACCCTGTGGACGCTGTCGAACCCGCTGGGCCTGTGGTCCGGCGGCGCGCCGACGCTGACCTCGACGGCCGTGCCCTGCCGCAGCTACAACCTGCCGCCCGGCGCGGTGCAAAAGGACGGCGGGACAACGCGAATCGCCACGAACGACACCCGGTTGCTCAACGCGGTCTTCCAGGCGGCGGGCCGCACCCAGCGGCTGTGGACGACGCATACGTCCGCGTACAGCTGGCCCGGCGACACTGAGGCGCGGTCAGTGGTGCAGTGGTACGAGATCGACGTGCCCAGCCACACGATCGCGCAGCAGGGCGCGTTCGGCGCGCCGAGCAGGCACTATTTCTTCCCGGTGATCCAGACCGACATCTCCCGCAACGCCCACGTGGCGTTCGGCCGGTCCGCCGCCGACGAGTACGGCCACTTCCGCCAGACCGGCCGCCTCGCCACCGACCCGCCGGGCACGCTGCAGGGCAGCGCCTCGGTGATCGCCGGGCAGAGCGCCTACACCGGCGGCCGATGGGGCGACTACTTCGGCATCGGCCGGGACCCGTCGGATTCCCGGACGGTGTGGAGCTACGGCGAATACGCCGGCGGGGGCAACACCTGGCGGACCCGCCTCAACGCGGCGAAGTACTGAGGGCAGGGAGGTTCTCATGAACACTGCACACAAGCTCCGGCTCGCGGCCGAGGCCGGGCTCGCGGCGCTGAGCGCGGTCGCGCTGGTGCTGACGCTGACGGTTCCGGACTGGATCGAACGCACGACCGGCGCGTCCCCGGACGGCGGCGGCGGGGAAACCGAATGGCTGCTGACGGCGGTCGCCGGTGTCGCGACGGTTCTGTTCACCGGCTTGGCCGCGTGGGAATGGCGGCGGGTGCGGACAGCGTAAGCGGCGGGGCGGGCACCGGAATGCGCGGCGGTGCCCGCCTCTCGCCGGTTTTCGCGCGGAAAGCCGGACGGGAAGGTCGCGCCGCCCTAGGCTGGCCCGGTGACTGTCTTCGAGCCGTCGGCCGAGATCCGCCGCTCCGACCTTCCGATGTATCTGGTGGAAAACCCGGGTATTCCGACGGGTCCTGGTTCCCGAAACACCTTCGGCGGGCGGCCGATCCTGCCCGAGAGCGAGGACTGGCCGGAATGCTACTGCGGCGCGCGGATGGTGCTCTTCTTCCAGCTGGACGTCCCGCCGGACATTCCGCGGTTCGGCGGCGACCACCTGCTCGTGTTCCAGTGCCCGGTGCACAACGACGCGGCCTGTCTCCGGGAGAATTCGGAGCAGCTTCCGCGGCGGTACTGGGAAGAACCGCGGATTTGGGGCCACCCTGGCGCGTTCTGGCGGATCATGCTGCACCGGGACGCGACCGGTCCGGCCGACGCGGAGGAACCGCATCTCCTTGGCTGCGAGCTGGTGCTGCGTCCGGAGTGCGAGACGGAGACCGGGTGGCGGGCGGTTCCCTCAGGCGAAATCGAACTGAGCGTCGGCCGGGGCGAGTTCAAGGTCGGCGGCCTGCCGCGTTGGCAACAGGATCCGGAAGGCCACCGCTGCGCGTGCGGCGCCGAGATGCTGTTCTTGTGCGGCCTGCCGGAGGACGTCGGGTTCAAGAGCGGCCCCGGCCAGCCCGAACAGCCGGACAGCTCCTATTCCGACGCCTACGTGCTGTTTCTCGGCAACGCGGTGTACCTGCTCGCGTGCCCGGAGCACTGTCATCCGGCGGCGGTCTGGCCGGTGCCGCAGAACTGACTCTCATTCCTCGTAGGCGATCGAGTACCGGGCCGCCACCGGGTTGATCTTCGCCGGGTCCAGCGCGCCGTCCGTCAGCACCGCGGGCCCGGCCTCGAAAAGATCCTCCAGATAGTGCTCCCACCCGCCCGGCGAGGAGATCTGCAGCAACCTCGGCGGGGGCGTCGAAACCGCTCGCAGCGCGTGCGGAACCCCGTGCGGCAGGAGCGCGAACATCCCCTTCGTCGCGACATGAGTCTCGTCCGCGAAGTCGATGCCCAGTTCGCCTTCGAGGACGTAAACGCACTCGTCGGCCTCGTGGTGGACGTGGCGGGGGATGTCGCGCGCCAGCGTCACCTCCAGCAGGGAGAACCGGGTCTCGGTGTCGCCGGTCATCGCCTTCACCGCGAACGCGGGCGGCAGCGGCACCCGTCCCGGGCGGGCCTCGCCGGGGTGCAGCAGAAGGAAGCGGTCCGTGCTCATGGGGTATCCTCGCAGACGAGTCGGAAACGGAGTCCGTTTCCACATTAGCGCGAGGAGGACGCCGCTTGTCAACGGAGCGCAAACCGAGGGCGGACGCGGAACGCAACCGGGCACGCGTGCTGGAGGCGGCCCGCGCGCTGCTCGCCGAGCACGACGACGTCCAGTTGCCGGAGATCGCGCGGGTCGCCGGGGTGGGCGTCGGGACGGTGTACCGGAACTTCCCGGACCGGCGGGCGCTTGTGGAAGCGTTGGCGGAGCAGCGGTTCGCCGAGATCGCGGAGTACGCGCGGAAGCGGTGTCTCGACGGGAAATCCGGCGTCACCCGCTATCTGCGGCACGTCGGCGAGGTGCTTTCGGGGGACCGGGCGCTGTCGTCCGCCATCGAGACGGCGCGCGGATCGGCGGGGAGCGAACCGCGCGGCGAGGCTCGTGAGCAGCTGGAAACCGTGGTGGCGCAAGCGATCGCGGCGGATCAGGCGGCGGGGGTGCTCCGCGCGGACTGCACGGTAAGTGACGTGTATTTGCTGGTCGGCTGCCTGTCGTCGGTGGTCCGCACGGAAAGCGGGGACTGGCGGCGGTTTGTGGAGCTGGCGTCGGAGGGGCTGCTGCCTCGGGGCTAGTCGTAGTCCGCCAAGCGCATCAGGTAAGAGTTGAGTTCGCCGCCGTCGTGCATCGCGATCAGCACAGCGGCCATGTTGCGCACGCCGGGCTCGCGGACGATCAGCCCGTCCGGCACGGCGAAATAGCTGCCGCCAGCGCACTCGCCGGTGCTTTCCCAGCGGCGCATCACCCGGTCGACCTCGTCGAGGGTGAGAACCGTCGCGCTCCACCGGGAACGGTCGGGGTAGTGGACCGTGACGTCGACGTTGTCCACCTCATCGGGTTTCTCGCCGCCGCCGACAAGAAACTTCGCGTCGAACGCCGAGGTCCGCACGACGTAGTACGGCGAGTCCCAGCCGTCGGACAGGATTTCGGTTGCCACCGGACAAACCTAGCGGGCCGCCCCGAACCCGGAGCGGCCCGCGGGCGCGGAAATCAGGCGAGGTCTTCCAGCGGGACCTCGGGGTCGGCGAGCCGCTCCGGGTCCACCGCCTTGCCGGAGCGGATGAGCGCCTTGATCGGGTCGGTGACGTCCCAGACGTTGACGTTCATCCCGGCCAGCACGCGGTTTTCCTTGAGCCAGAACGCGATGAACTCGCGCCCGGGCACGTCGCCGCGGAACACGACGCGGTCGTGGCCCTCGATGGTGCCGAGGTATTCCATGCCGAGGTCGTACTGGTCGGTGAAGAAGTACGGCAGCTCGTCGTACGACTCCTCCTTGCCGAGCATCCCGGCCGCGGCCACCGCGGGCTGGTTCAGCGCGTTCGCCCAGTGCTCGACGCGCAGGTGCTTGCCGAGGAACGGGTGGTAGGCGTTCGCGACGTCGCCCGCGGCGAAGATGTCCGGGTCGCTCGTGCGCAGGCTCGCGTCGGTCACCACGCC
Source organism: Streptomyces sp. AA4 (assembly GCF_000158875.1). Taxonomy (NCBI): domain Bacteria; kingdom Bacillati; phylum Actinomycetota; class Actinomycetes; order Kitasatosporales; family Streptomycetaceae; genus Streptomyces; species Streptomyces sp. AA4. The sequence continues at coordinate 3,274,842 of NZ_GG657746.1, forward strand.
GTTGTCGACGCGGAGGCCGGCCGCCTCGGCCAGTTCGACGTTCGGCTTCGCGCCGATCCCGGCCAGGACGGCGTCCGCCTCGAGGACGCTGCCGTCGCCGAGGCGGATCCGCTTGCCCTGGCCGCCGTTGGAGATGTGCTCGACCTGGACGCCGAGCCGCAGGTCGACGCCGTGCTCGCGGTGCAGGTCGGCGAAGACCGGAGCGACCTCCGGGCCGAGCGCGCTGACCAGCGGCAGTTCGAGCGCCTCGATGACGGTGACCTCGACTCCGGCCTGGCGCGCGGCGGCGGTCGCTTCGAGCCCGATCCAGCCGCCGCCGACGACCGCCAGTTTCGAGGCGGTGCCGAACAGTTCGCGGAGCCGGTCGGAATCCTCGATGCGGCGCAGGTAGTGGATCCCCGCGGTGTCCGGCAGCTCGCGCGGGCTCGCGCCGGTGGCGAGCAGGAGCTTGTCGTAGCCGAGGCTGGTGCCGTCGTCGAGCGTGACCTGCTTCTTCTCCCGCTCGATCGCCGTCGCCTTGACGCCCTGGCGCAGCTCGACGTTCTTCTCGGCGTACCACGCGGCGTCGTGCACCTGGAAGCTCTCGGCCTCCGCGTTGCCCGCGAGGTAGTCCTTCGACAGCGGCGGGCGCTCGTAGGGCAGGTGCCGCTCGTCGCCGACGATGGTGATCTTCCCGTCGAAACCCTTGTCGCGCAACGCTTCCGCGGCCTTGGCCCCGGCGAGCCCGGCTCCGATGATGACGAACGACGAGGTCACTGAAGAACTCCTTCGATGCGGGGACGACGGGAGTACTTATATCACTAGCGAAGTTTGGTCTTATTCGGCCGCCCGGTCAAGTTCCCCTGATCAGAGGTACCCCATTGAGGCAGGGCCTACCTGAAGGGGCGTAACTCAGTAGTTGCCTCCGCCGTACCCGCTCGCCGGCGCGGAAGCGGCGGTGGTGATCGCGGCGCCGTCGGAGGTCACCATCCACCACAGTCCGCCGTTGAGGTTCAGGCCCTGGCCGTTGGTCTGCCCGGCGGACTTGTCGCCGAGGTACCGGTACAGCGGGTGCCCGCCGAGCGTTTCCTGCCTGGAGCCGTCCGGCCGGGTGATGGCCCCGACGCTGCCCCGAGCGCCGGTCAGCGGGGTGTCCGCCGCGACCGGAGGCCAGTAGCTCGCGCAGCTCGCGGCGCAGGCGGACTGGCCGTCGTGGTCGGCGGCGAACAGGTAGATCGTGTCGCCCTTGCTGTCGGTCAAATGCGTCGGCGCGGCGGGCGGTGGGGTCGTGGTCCCGCTGCTGTTATTGCCGCCGCCACTGCACGCGGCGGCGACCAGGCCCGCCGCGGCCACCGCGGCGAGCAGTCCGAAAGTTCGCGGGGTTTTGACAGTCATCCCAGCCTCCAGCGGTGCGTGGGTGTTGCCCTTCCCTCGACACGCGGCCGGCGGCGGAACGGTTCAGTCCGGTTTGTCGAGCGTCACAGCGTCTGGACGGGAGGTACTCCGGCACGTACGGTATGGCAAGCCTAACCTTAGTCACTCTCCGAGGAGGACCCATGCCAGAGCGTGTGCTCGACCGGGCCGTCCCGTTCGTGCTCGGCCTGTTCCGCGTCGTCGTCGGCCTGCTCTTCGCGGCCCACGGCGCGGCATCGCTGTTCGGCGTTTTCGGCGGCGGTCCGAAGGGCGCAACCGTCGAGGTCGGCATGTGGCCGTCCTGGTACGCGGCGGTGATCCAGCTCGTCTGCGGCCTGCTGGTCGCCTTCGGCCTGGGCACTCGAATCGCGGCGCTGCTCGCGTCGGGATCGATGGCGTACGCGTATTTCGTCGTCCACCAGCCGGACGGCCTGCTGCCGCTGCAGAACCACGGCGAACCCGCGGCGATGTTCTGCTGGGCTTTCCTGCTGCTGGCCTTCACCGGACCGGGTGCACTGGCGGTGGACGCGCTGTTCCGGAAGGGTTCAGACGATGCTGGCGGCGCGCGCCCAGTGGGCGGCGAGGCGCGCGGCGTCCTGAGCCCGGTGCAGGTCAACCCCGGCGCGGGCGACTAGCCGGAGGCGGGATACGCCGTCCGGGACGCTCGGCGGCCGGAAGCAGCCGACGACGATGTCGCGTTCGTACAGCTGGTTCGCGGCGGCGACGGCTTGGTCCGGGGAGTCCGCGGGGATCGACTGCACCGCACCGGGCGCGCGCGGAACTCCTGCGGCGTCGGCGATCGCGCGAGCGGCTCGGTGCAGTTCCTCGACCCGCGAAGGCTCGGCTGCGATGATCCGGCACGCTTCCGCCGCGCTGGCCGCAGCGGCGGGGGCGAGGCCGGTGTCGAAGATGAACGTCCGCGCGGTGTTGACCAGATGCTCGCGCAGCAGCGGCGACCCCAAGACCGCGCCGCCTTGGGCACCCAGTGCTTTCGAAAGTGTGGCAGTCACCGCGACGTGCGGCGCACCCGCGAGACCGGCCGCGTGCACCGCGCCCCGGCCGTCGCCTGCGACGCCGATGCCGTGTGCCTCGTCGACCACCAGGAAGGCGTCGTACTCCGCGCACAATGCCGCGGTGCGCACCAGATCCGTCGCATCGCCGAGCACTGAATAGATCGATTCGACCACCACGATCGCCCGTTCCTGCGACCGGTCGCGCAGCAGCACCGCGAGCGCGTCCAGGTCGCCGTGCGGGCAGATCGCGACGGGGGAGCGGGACAGCCGGGCGCCGTCGATCAGCGACGCGTGGATGTGCGCGTCGGTGATCAGCAGCGTGTCCGGCGAACCGAGCGCGGTGATGACGCCGATGTTCGCCGTGTAGCCGCTGGAAAACCCGAGCGCGGCCGGTTGTCCGGTGAGGTCGGCGAGTTCGCGTTCCAGCTCCGTGTGACACGGCGTGGTGCCGGTGACGACTCGCGACGCGCCGGCTCCCGCTCCGTACTTTTCGACGGCTTGGACGGCGGCCGCGCGCAGGCGCGGATCGGTGCTGAGGCTCAGGTAATCGTTGGACGCGAGGTCCAATGTGGACGCTCGCGGATGCCGCCGATCGTCGGTCCGCCGGACGAGACCGGCGGCGTGCCGGTCCCGTTCGGCGGCGGTGAGCCAGTCGTGCATCGACACCATGGCGGTCACGCGTTGGGCGCGGCGGCGGTGCCCGCTCCGCGTTCCCGCAGCGCCGGCGTGGTGTGCGCGGCCTGCTGCTGTTCGCCCGCGCCGAGGACCTCGAACCCGGCGTCGGCGATCATCTCCAGGTCGGCCTTCGCGGCCTGGCCCTCGCTGGTCAGGTAGTCGCCGAGGAACAGCGAGTTGACCACGTGCAGCGCGAGCGGCTGCAGCGACCGCAGGTGCATTTCGCGGCCGCCGGCCATCCGGACTTCCGTTGCCGGGCAAGCGAACCGGGCCAGCGCGAGGATGCGCAGCGCGCGCAGCGGGCTCAGCTCCCACGTCCCGGCGAGCGGTGTTCCCTCGAACGGCATCAGGAAGTTGACCGGGATCGAATCGCTGCCGAGGTCGCGCAGCGCGAAGATCGCGTCGATCAGCTCGTCGTCGGTCTCGCCCATGCCGACGATCAGGCCGGAACACGCGGAAAGCCCGGCGGACTTGGCCTTTTCGACGGTGTCGACGCGGTCGTCGTACCCGTGCGTCGTGCAGATCTCGGAGTACCGGGACTCGCTCGTGTTGAGGTTGTGGTTGTAGGCGTCGACCCCGGCCTCGCGCAGCTTCTCGGCCTGGCCGTCCTTGAGCAGCCCGAGGCAGGCGCACACCTCCACGTCGGCATGCGCGGACTTCACCGCCTCGACGGCCTGCGCGACCCGGTCGACGTCGCGGTCGCTCGGCCCGCGCCCGCTCGCGACCAGGCACACCCGCGACGCGCCGCCCTGGATGCCCGCGCCGGCCTGGCGCGCGGTTTCCTCGGCGGACAGCCACGAGTACTTGAGGATCTGCGCGGACGACCCGAGCCGCTGCGAGCAGTACCCGCAGTCCTCGGGGCACAGGCCCGATTTCAGGTTGACGAGGTAGTTGACTTTGACCTTGTTGCCGAAGTGCGCGCGCCGCAGCCGCCCGGCAGCCGCGACCAGGCCGAGCACGTCCTCGTCCGGCGCTTCCAGCACCGCGCGGGCGTCGGTGCGGTCGAGTACGCCGCCGGCCAGCTGCCGGTCGGCCAGGTCGTCGAAGGTTTTGAACACCTATCAAATCCTAGGCGGCCGCTCGGCCGGAAGCAAGCGGCAGGCAGAATGAGCGGGGTGAAGGTGACGCGAGACCAGATCGTCGACCGGGCGTACGAGCTGCTGCGGGAAGCCGGGCTGAGCAGCCTGTCGATGCGGCGGGTGGCCCTCGACCTGGGGGTCCAGCCGGGCGCGCTGTACTACCACGTCGCCAACAAACAGGAGCTGCTCGCCGCCGTCGCCGCGCGGATCCTGAAGGGGCTGCCCGGGGTGGCGAAGGACCCGCGCGAGGCGGCCGAGGACTTCCGTACGGCCCTGCTGCAAGTCCGCGACGGGGCCGAGGTGGTGTCGTTCGTGCAGGCATACCGGCCGGATCTCCTGGTGCCCACGCACGCGCTGCGCCAGCTGTTCACCGGGAAGTACGACGACCGCCGCGCGGAGTGGGCCGCGCGGACGGTCGTCCACTATGTACTCGGGTTCGTCGCGGAGGAACAGAACCACGCGGAACTGGTGCGGGCCGGGATCGTGGAGGAAGACCCGGCGCACAGCGGGGATTCGGACGAGGCGTTCGGGTTCGGCATCGACGCGATCCTCAGTGGACTGTCCGGATGACTATTCGGCGCTGGAGCGGTCTTCCTCCTCTTCTCCGGCGGCTTCGAGGATGTGGCAGACCGGGTCGCGGATGACCAGCGGCGTGCCGTCGGCGACGCGGCCGGCGACGCGCAGTACCTGGCCGGGTTCGAGGTCGGGGTGGGCTTGGCTGAATTCCAGGGCGACCGTCGCGGTGTCGTCGGTGAGCTGCGCGGTGAGAACCGGACCCCGGGTGTCCTCTTCGGACAGAGTGAGTTCCTGGATCCGCCCGTCGACGCAGACGTCAGTGCCGGGACGCAGTTCGGCAAGAGCGCTGGGAGTGAGTTCCTCCTTCTGCGTGCTGCCGATCCGGGTGAGCAGCCGCTCGATCGCCGCGGTGGCGCGTTCTTCGGGCAGATGCGGCATGAGCGTGCGGATCCGGGTCTGCACGTCGTAAGGCACGATGGTCGCCGCGGCCTGCGGGATGCGGCTGACGATGCGGGCGATCCGGTCGGCGGTCCGGTCGTGCAGCAGTCGCCCGAGCAGCGGCGCGTAGCTTCGCCGCGGCAGCAGCACGGTGATGCTGGTCCGCTCCGCGTCCGCGATCGCCTTCTGCACCAGCGTGTACGCGGCGCGGGCGATCCTGCGGTCGGGGACGTCGATCAGCCGCAGGCTCGTTTTCATCCCGAGTTCTTCCCAGCGGGAGCGAAGGCGTTCGGCGGCTTGCGCGTCGATCACGAAGTGCACCGCGGTCACCTTGTCCGGCCGGAGGCTGTTGCCGTATCGCAGTGCTTCGAGCACGGCCAGGTCGATCGTGTTGACCAGCACGAAAACCTGGTGGCGCGCGTACCGCGTCGGGTTGGCGCGGTTGGCGGTGATGCGTTCCAGCACAGCGGCTTCGGCGCGGTACTCGCGGTTGAGTCTGATGAGGACGAACACGAGGATCGGGAACACCACGACCACCAGCCACGCGCCCTCGGTGAACTTGGCGATGGCGAAAATGCCGACGACCACAGTGGACAGAATCCCGGCGGCGAGGTTGACCGAGAGCTTGAACCGCCAGCCCTGCTCGCGCAGGCGCAGATGGTGTTTGGTCATGCCGTATCCGGCCATGGCGAAGCCGGTGAACACGCCGATCGCGTAGAACGGCACCAGTGCGGTCACCGTGCCGCCGGAGAAGAACAGCAGGGCGACGGCGAGCACGGTCAGCACGAGGATGCCGTTGGAGAACACCAGCCGGTGGCCGCGCGTCGTCAGCTGGCGGGGCAGGAAACGATCGCTGGCCACGAAACTGGCGAGGAACGGGAAGCCGTTGAAGCTGGTGTTGGCCCCGGTGTAGAGGATGAGCGCGGTCGCCGCCTGGATCGCGACGAACATCGCCTGCCCGAACCAGCCGTCGCCGAACACCGCACGGGCTTCCTGGGAGACCACGGACGGATAGCCGCTCGCGTACGGCGTCGCGTGCGTGAAGGAGGCGAGCAGCGAGACTCCGCCGACCAGGACGCCGAGGATCACGGCCATCGTGACCAAAACCTTGCGGGCGTTGAGACCGCGCGGGCTGCGGAACGCGGACACCGTGTTGGAGATGGCTTCCACACCGGTCAGCGATGATCCGCCGTTGGCGAAAGCGCGCAACAGCACCAGAACTGTCGCACCGGCGATGAGCCCGTCCCCATGCTGGACCGGCACCGCGCCGGGCAGGTGAGCCGCGTCGTAGGTCGGCAGCCCGACCGTCATCGCCTTGACCAGGCCGACCACGATCATCACCAGCATCAGTGCGGTGAAAAGGTACGTCGGGACCGCGAACGGACGGCCGGCTTCGCGCAGGCCGCGCAGGTTGGCGTAACAGAGCAGGACGACGATCGCGATGGTGATTTCCAGGCTGTACGGCCCGAGCGCGGGGATCGCGGACACGACGGCGACCGTGCCCGCCGAGGTCTGCACGGCGACCGTCACGATGTAGTCGATCAGCAACGCCGCCGCGGCGACCTGCGCGACGCGCGGCCCGAAGTTCTCCCGCGCGACGACGTACGACCCGCCCGCGCGCGTGTAGGCCATCACGACCTGCCGGTACGACGCCGCGACGAGCACCAGGATGACGAGGATCACGCCGGTGATCGGCAGCACCAGGCTGAACGCGGCGAGACCGGCGTAGGGGAGCAGTTCGACCAGGATCTGCTCGGTGCCGTAGGCCGACGACGAGATCGCGTCCGGGGAAAGCACGCCCAGTGCGGTCGCGTTGGAAAGCCGTTCGTGCGTCAATTGCGCGTTAATGAGCGGTTTGCCGAGAAAAAGCCGCTTCACCGCATACCCGAACGCGCCGGGTTCCAGGCGACGCTGGGGTTCTTCCGTGTCTGTCACGGGCTCAGCATGCCCGCGCGCCCCGCCTCGCACGCGCTGGGCGGCGAGATCAATCCCATTCTGAAATGCGTTAAGAAACGGCCTTTTCGCTTGCGTCAGGAGTGCATTAAAACGGAGTGCGGCGGCGTTAGGATTTCGTCAAGACGGTGGCGTTCCTTGCCGGGCTCGCCCGTCGCTACGCTGGTCCGGTACCTGGCCTTTATGGAGGAGCGCGCCCGTTGTCGCAGTCGTCCGGTCTGGTGTCGCGGATGGAGCGGCACCAGGTCGTCATCTACCTCGGCGCGCTCGCCGTCGGCGCACTCGCCGGCTGGCTCGCTCCGGCGGCCGGGCCGGGGCTGGAACCGGCGATCAACCCGGTGCTGGCGGCGCTGCTGTATGTCACCTTCCTGCAGGTGCCTGCCGCCGAACTGGGCCGTTCCCTGCGCGACGGCCGGTTCCTCGGCGCCGCGCTGACGGTGAACTTCGTCGTCGTGCCACTGGTCGTCGCGGCGATGTCCGTCCTCTTCCCGGCCGGGCAGGCGCTGCGGCTGGGCATGCTGCTCGTGCTGCTGGCCCCGTGCGTGGACTACGTGATCGTTTTCAGCGGCTTGGCCGGAGGCAGCAGCCGCCGCCTGCTCGCCGCGACGCCGCTGCTGCTGCTCGCGCAGATGGTCCTGCTGCCCGGATTCCTGTTCCTCTTCCTCGGCGCGGACCTGGCGCAGGTCGTGCGAGCCGGTCCGTTCCTCCAGGCGTTCCTGGTGCTGATCGCGCTCCCGCTGACCCTGGCCTGGCTCACCCAAGCCTGGGCGGCCCGCCGCCCGACCGGCCGCCGGTTCGCCGCCGCGGCCGGGACCGCGATGGTGCCGCTGATGGCGGCGACACTGGCGATCGTAGTGGCGTCGCAAATACCGAAACTCCACAGTGGACTCGGCGCAGTGGCCGGGGCCGTGCCGTTTTATGTGGTTTTCCTGGTGGTGATGGCTTTCGCGGGCCTAGGGGTGGCGCGGCTGTTCCGATTGGACGTTCCGGCTGGGCGGGCGATCGTTTTCACCGGGGCGACGCGGAACTCACTGGTGGTGCTTCCGTTGGCACTGGCGTTGCCTGATGACCTCGCGCTCGCGGCGGTCGTGGTGGTGGCGCAGACGTTGGTGGAGGTGGTCGGCATGGTGGCCTATGTCCGGCTAGTGCCTCGGTTGCTGCCGTAGCCGAGGGTACAGGCGCGCCGGTTCCCCGCGGTCGAGCTGCGCGTGCAGCCGGGCGGCTCGGTCCGGGAGGAACGGGCTGAGTTCCGTGGCCAGTTCCCGGCAAGTGCTTACGACAGTCCCGAGTGCCTGGTCCAGTTCGTCGCCGCGCAACGCCCAGGGTCGGGTCTGTTCGACGTACCGGTTGGCGTCGGCGATCACCTGCACCAAAGCGCCGGTGGCGGAACGGAAGTCGAAATCGGCGAGTGCCGCGTCGATCCGGTCGGCGAGCGAGTGCACTGTCCTTAGTGGACCAGCCGGGACGATCCGTCCGGTGCGCCGGGCGAGGCTGAGCACGCGGTGCACGAGGTTGCCGAGACCGTTGGCGAGTTCGTCGTCGGCGCGGGCGATCAGCCGGTCTTCGGTGAAGTCGGTGTCGCCGAGCGGTGCGACCTCGCGGAGCAGCCACCAGCGGACGGCGTCGGCGCCGTACTGGTCGATTAGGTCCGTCGGACGGACGGTGTTGCCTGCGCTCTTGGAGATCTTCGCGCCGTAGACAGTCAGGTAGTCGTGCACGAAGATGGTGTCCGGCAGGCGCTCGCCCGCGGAGAGCAGCAGCGCGGGCCAATAGACGGCATGGAATCGCAGAATGCCCTTGCCGAGCACGTGCACTCGCTCGGCCGCGTTGGTCCAGCGGGACGCGTTGGCGGTGAGGTCGGACAGGAGTGCGCGAAACCCAGCACCTCGCGGAGGTGGGCGGCGAGTTCGATCCGGAGGCGGCCGGGATCCAACAGGGCCTGGATTTCGCTGGCGTAGCGAGAAATTCGGAATAACCAGTTCTGTTCGGTGACGACCTCGAACGGGACTTCGTGTTCCAGACAGCGTTGTCGTCCGTGTAGAACTGCTCGCAGCCAAGGCAGTACCGGCCGGTGTAGTCGCGCAGGTAGCAGTCGCCGCGTCGGGCGCAGGCTTGCCATAACCGGCGGACGCCTTCGAGGTGAAGGCGATCGGTGCTGGTTCTCGGGAAATCGTCGACGGCGAGCCCGAGCGGTTCCTGCAGCGCGGCGAATCGCGCGGCACGGTGATTCACCAACTCCTGCACGGGAACGCCTTCCGCCTCGTCGCAGTGACGTTCTTGAGTGCGTTGTCGTCGGTGCCCGTAAGCAGATGGACATCCGTGCCGCGCGATCGCCGGTGCCGGGCTAGAACATCGGCTTGCACGAGTCCTAGCGCGTGTCCGGGATGTGGTTCTGTATTTGATGGCGTCGGCTCCGCCGTCGCGTTCGGGTCGAGTCACCGCACGAGGACTGCCCCAGAGCGGCGTGCGGCGTTCATGTCTTCCATAGTGACCGGGCACGCAGCTTCGGGGCCACTGGTTTTCAGCGGCCGGTGCTGCCGTCGATCAGCTCGCGCAGAATGTCGGCGTGTCCGGCGTGCCGTCCGGTTTCCTCGATCAGGTGCGTCAGCGCCCAGCGCACACTCGGCCCGTCGCGGCCCGGCAGCGGGGCGGCGAGATCGGGGCAGTCGTCGAGGAGTTCGTTGGCGAGCTTGACCGCTTCCCGGTAGCGGGCAACGACCTCGGCGACGCTGTCCCTGGTATGGAACGTCGCGGGCCAGTTCTTCACGGTCTCCCCGAGTAACAGCGATCGCTCCACAAAAGTCAGATGGTTGAGCAGACCGAGCAGGTTGGTCCCGGACGGCACCGCGGCGGCGTGGGCTTCCGTTTCCGGCGCACCGTCGACCTTCGCGGCGACTGAGGTGCGGAGATAGTCGAGAAATCCGCGCAGGACTTCGGTTTCGCTGCTTCCGGTGCGAGGCGGCGGAGTGTCGCGACGGCGAGCCACAGTGGTCTCCTTGACGGGTTCAGACAGCGCGGCGGATCAGCAGGACGTGGTCGACGACCTCGGCGGTCTGCCCGCCTGGGCCGGTCGCAAGCCGGGTGGGGGAGTCCGCGCGCTCGACGGTCCACTGGGCCGGGTCGAGGGCGAGGTCGGCGGCGATCTCCGCCGGACTGGGGAAATGCAGGTCCGGGTCCTGGTTCCACGACCACGGCGCGATCGAGCCGTGGTCCACGACCAGCAATCGGCCGCCTGGGCGCAGGGCGTACGCGGCGGTGCGCAGGACCGTCGTCCGGTCCAGTTCGAAGGGGGTTTGCAGGTAGTGCGCGGTCACCAGGTCGAATTCCCCGGCCGGGAAGCTGACCCGCAGGTCGTGCCGCACGGCGGTGAGCCGCGGGCCGGAGAGGCGGTTGACCGCGACGGCCGAGATGTCGGTGGCGGTCACGGTCCAGCCGCGGCTCGCGAGCCAGCGGGCGTCGCCGCCGTTGCCGCAGCCCAGGTCCAGCGCGTCGCCGGGCGGCAGGGCGGAGACAATCTCCACGAGCCGGGCGTTCGGCCGCGGGTCGGCGGGCGGCCGGGCGGCGTGGACTTCCTCCCAGAACAGGGTCGCGTCGGTGGTCATCGGTCGGCTCCTCGGGTCGGATGCGTCCAGCGTCGCCGGAGCCGGGCCCGAAGCGCACGCGATCTTGCCGGAACGGCAATCCCGCCTGCTGGGCAAGATCGTTTCGCCGGTACTGTCGGCTGCGAGCCGGGACGCGGCTGATCTCGGCGGACGGGATCCGTCGATTGACCGGGTTACCCGCTGTGGCACCGAGGCGGGGTTTCCCTCGACCACGTGCACGGCTGCCGCGAGCCGCCCAGCAGGACCAGGACGTCCGGGCTCACCCCCGCGCGCACCCGGGAGGCCAGCTCCGGCGACGTCTGTCCGAGTGCCGAGTAGACCGCGCGGACCAGGCACCTCGCCGCGTGCGGGGAACGCCTGGTGCGCAACGAGATCTCCATCAGGAGGGCCTCGCGGTCGCACGTGCGGCCGCGGCTCGGCACGACGATGCCCAGCCGGGTTTGCTCGGCCAGAGGAAGGCATCGCAGCAGGCTGTCGACGACGCAGTCGACCGCGAGCCGGTTCCGTTCCGTGCGGGGTGGGCGAGGCCCGGGCAGAATTTCCTTCCGCACCACCATGGACCATCAACTCCTGGGCGCAGAGTATCCGATCCGGCGCGCGCGGTGACGTTACGGTTCCGTGCGGCGGAAAACGAACCGCGGAGAGTCCACTGTGGACGGGTTCAGCCGGGCGAGCCGGACAAAACGGCGAGCCGGTCGAGCGACTCGCGGATCCGCGCGGGCAGGTCGCCGCCGCCCTGGCCGGCCGGAACCGACAGGTGCAGCGTCGCGTGGCTCGTGCCCGCCGCGCCGGACGCGACTTGGAGCCAGCCGCCGTCCCATTCGAGCCGGAGCCGGTCGCGGCTCCCGGCCGGGGGCGGGTCGACTGGCTCCGGCAGCCATTCGCTGAGGTGCGCGGCATCGGACGCGACGGCGTAGACGTGCTCCGCGGGCGCGGGCATCCTCCGCTGCGCTTCGAATTCGCTCATGATCTCGGCTACCCGGTCCGCGACGAGGCGAAACCGCCGGTCTACAATGGACGGTCACGGACGGTGTCCGGTGTTACACCACTTCGGCCAGGATGGCGTCGAGGTCCGCCGGGGTGCCCAGCGTGCGGAGTTCCGGCGGCGCGAGACAGCCGATCCGGTGGTCGTCGTCGCGCACCGCGGCCGCGAACTCGGCGACGCGGGACGCGGGCGGGGCGACCGAAGGCCCGCCCTGGTAGCGGATGACGATGAGGTCCTCGCCGGAATGCGTTTCCACGGCGGCGGCCCAGCCGTGGATCTCGTCCCACAGCAACGCGACGTCGCGGCCGGGGTAGGCGGGCAGGTGGCCGTCGAGCGCGACGTAGGCCGACACCGGGGTGTCGTGGTCGACGGTGCAGGACTCGAGGCCGATGCCCAGGGCGCCGGTGACGTCGGCGAGGTAGTTCCACAGGCGCACCAGTGCGGGGTGCGACGGCCTGGTCTGGGCGGTGTGCAGCGGCAAGGACACGGGGACAACGCCTTTCTCGCGCGAAGGACTGGCACGGAGCCGGGGTGGCCTGCTCCGCGCCACGGGCCGCATCCGGCGGCGCGGCGGGGTTCTCCGGCTAGCGGCCGGAAGCCGCCCTGGCGGGCGGTCCGGACCTGATTCCCGGTGAAGGGGCACGGGAAACCTGCGGAGCGCGGCGAATCGTGCCGCGGGATCGGCAGGTCCATCGGGATTCACCTCCGCCGCTCGACAGGGACGCTCTCTTTTCTTCTAGCATGTCATCGAAACGATGACAACTGCCAAGTCGTCGAGAGGATGACGCTATGGCGGAGCTGGACCCCGGCTGCTGGTCCAAGGCGTCCGCGAGGCGGTGCTGGCCGCCCGGGACGGCGGTGCGCCGGCCGATCGGTCGCTGGCCGCGCTGTCCGCGCTGCGGGCGCTGCGCGAGCAGCTCGGCGAATGGGAACCGGAACTGATCGCGGCCGCGCGCGCGGCGGGCGCGAGCTGGGCCGCGCTGGCCCCGGCGCTGGGCGTGGCGAGCAGGCAGGCGGCCGAACGCCGGTACCTGCGGCTGCGGCCCTCGGCCACCGGGGAGACCACCGGCGAGGCCCGCGTCGACGCGGAACGCGGCCGCCGCGCGGGAGACCGGGCGGTCGCGGACTGGGCCCGGCGCAACGCGGCGGTGCTGCGACGGCTGGCCGCCGAAGCCAGCGCCGCGCCCGACCTGGACCCCGCCGGACAGGAAAGCGCCGACCGGCTCGGCGTGGCGCTGGGAGACGACGATGTCGCGAACCTGCTGCCGCCGTTGGCAGACGTGCGCGTCCACCTGGAGTCCCGGCACGCCGCGCTGGCGGACCGGCTCGGGGAGATCGGCGAGCACACGGACCGGCTGCGCCAGGACGCGGCCGGACAGCGGCGCGGCCGTGCCCGCTGAGCGGGAGGGTGTGTTCCGGCTGGTTCGCGGTGTGCGGGCTGGCCGGGTGAGGTCGGCGGGTTGTGCTGGGGTGCGGCCGGGCGATGGTGCGGTCGTGTGCGTTGTGCGGGCGGGTGTGCGCGGCGAGTCGGCGAGCGCACGGACCGGCTGCGTCAGGACGCGGCCGGGCGGTGGTGCGGTCATGCCCGTTGAGCGGGAGGCTCTGCGCGGCAAGTCGAAGCGGCGCGGGTCGGCGAGCGCACGGACCGGCTGCGTCAGGACGCGGCCGGGCAGCGGTGCAGCAGTGCCCACTGAACGGGACGGTGCGCTCCGGCAGCGCGAGGTGCGCGTTAGCCAGGGCGGAGCGGCGAACGCGCCAGACCGGGCGCGGTCACCACGGCGCTGGCCGAACCGCGGGGCAGCCGCCGGTCGGCTCAGGTCGTCGAATACATCCGCTGCCCCTGCGAAAACGCGGCAGGGGAGCAGCAAAACCGTCCGCCCCAGGTCGTACCGGACGCTCGGCGCGGCCGCTTCAAAGAGCGACCAGCCGCTCACCCGCCCCGCCCCGTCCGCCCTAGCCTGGCCGCACCGGGACCGCCACGGGAGCGGCGACAGTGAGCCGAACGTCTCTTCCCGGGCGCCCCCGCGCTGCCGCCTTTCCGCCGATCCGAGATCATTTCTCCCGGCGGCATTCGGTGCGAGCCGCCGCCGTAAGGCATGCTATTCGCGCGGTTGAGCAGCCAGCCGCGTCCTTTTCCTGCCCGGACGCAGGCGTTCCGGGCTTCCTGAGGAGGGAAAGAGCGATGAGTGAGCTGACCGACCCGGTGATCGACCCGCCGGGTTCGCTGTCGATCGAACGGGCCGACCGCTCGCCCGCGGCGGTGCTGGCCCTGAACGGGGACCTGGACCTCGGGACCGCCCCGAAATTGACGGCCGCGGTCGCCGAAACCGTCACCGGGAAACCTCCGGTGCTGGTCCTGGACCTGGCAGGGGTCGATTTCCTCGCCTCGGCGGGGCTGACCGTGCTGCTGGCCGCGTGCCGGGAAGCGCCCGAGGGGACCGAGGTGCGGATCGTGGCGTCCGGCCGCGCGACCTTGCGGCCCATCCAGCTCACCGGGCTGGAGCAGAGCCTCCCGCTGTACCCCACGCTGGAAGAAGCGCTGGCCGCGAAGTAACCGCGGAGCGGATCAGCGCGTTCCCGCCCCCGCAGTGCGTTGCAGCACCACCAGCGCGACGTCGTCCTGCGGGGGCCGGGACCCCACCATCGCGGCCATGATCCGGGCGCAGGCCCGTTCCGGGTCCTCCGGGCGGAGCAGTTCGGCGAGCTGGTCCATGCCGGTGTCGACGAGCCGGTCCCGGCGCTCGACGAGACCGTCGGTGTAGAACGCGGCGACGCTTCCCGGCGGCAGTTCCACCGTGGTCGTGCGCCGTTCGACGGTGGCTCCGACGGTCAGGCCGACCGGCGGGTCCGGCGGGGCCTGCACGAGTTCGGCCGGTTTGCCCGGCGCGGCCACCACCGGCGGCAGGTGCCCGGCGAGCGACAGCGCCATGCTCTCGTGCCCGGGCCGCAACACGCCGTACGCGACCGTCGCCATCACTCCGTGTTCGAAGTGGTTCGCTTTGCGGTCGAGTTTGGCGAGGACTTCGGCGGGATCGTCGCAGTCGAGCGCGTACGCCCGCAGCGCGCTGCGCAGCCGGCCCATGATGACGGCGGCTTCGAGGCCGTGCCCGGACACGTCGCCCATCACGATGCCGGTCTGATCGCCGGGAAGCCGGAAAACGTCGTACCAGTCGCCGCCGAGCCCGGCCTCCGCGCCCGGAACGTAGCGCGCGGCCAGGCGCAGGCCGTCGATGACCGGCAGGACCCCGGGCAGCAGGCTGCGCTGCAGCGCGATGGTCGCGGCCTGGTTCTGGTGCATGATCTCCGCTTGCAGCACGGCGGCCAGCCGGTCGGCGAGCAGCCGCAGGGTTTCGATGTCGGTGGTGGTGAACCGGCGGTCCCGCACGGCTCCGATGTGCAGCACGCCGACCAGTTCGGTGCCGGCCAGCATCGGGACGCCGAGCATCGTGTGCAGGCCCCGTTCGGCCAGCAGCGCGTTGAGCACCGTGGTCCGGTCGACCTGCTCGATGACGACCGGCTCCCGGCGCGCGGCGACGGCTCCGGCGAACCCCGCGCCGACCGGGACCTGGACTCCCTGGTAGACCTCCTCCTCGAGCCCGGCGGCGGCGATGGCGACGAGGCGCTGCCACCGGGAATCGTGCCGCAGCACGGTCGCGGTGTCGACGTCGAGAACGGTGCAGGCCCGGGCGAGAATCTTCGCGAGGTTGTCGCCGAGGTCGGCGTTGCTCGCCCCGGCGCCGAGGATGTCGGCGAGGCGAGTGCGAGATTCGGGCTCCGGCGCGTGAGACGGCATGCAGCGACAGTAACCGAACCGCTGCCGGGGTCCAGAGATACGCAGTGTTAGGTGTGAAGTCGGCCCTGTCCGGGTACGCCCGTTCGGGCACCGGCGAAGTCGAGAACGAGAAAGGGACTTCCCCACGTGAGGTCACACGGCTGCGGCGAGGGGCGACGAAGCGCGGCAGCGTTTTCCGGCAGGAATCGTTCTCCGCATCGCGTCGCGGCTTCGGCGGGAGAGGGGTCTTGTTGTTTTGGCCAACCGAAAAGGGGGCGGCGGTGACCGGCCCGGGCTCCGGGGCGGGCGATGCGCCCTGGGTGCTGGACCTGGAGGGCACCGGGGTTTCCGCGCTGCCCCGGGTGCGCGCCTGGGCGGGCAGGTCCCTGGGCCATCTGTCCCCGGACCACCTCGCGGACGTCCTGATGGTCGTCGAGGAACTCGCGTCGAACGCCTACGAGCACACCTCCGGCCCGTCCTGTGCGCGGCTGACCGTGCTTTCCCGGCCGTGTGTCGTGGTGATCGAGGTGGACGACCCCGAGCCCGCCCGCCCGCAGGTCCGCCCGCCGGACTTCGAGCGCGCACGCGGCCGGGGCATGCTGCTCGTCGAGCGGCTCGCCGACGACTGGGGAGTGCACGAGCATTCCGGCGGCAAGACGGTCTGGGCCCGGCTCGGCTGCGGGGTGCCGGCGCGGGAGGCGTGCGAGCCCTCCCGCTGACCCGGCGGGTCACCGTCCCTGTTGCGGGTCCGAGTCGTCGTGCTCGTCGCCCGAGGTGCCCTGTTCGCCGCGGATGATCTCGCGTTCTTCTTCCGGGGTGTCGCCGTAAACGTCGTCGGATTCGCGCGGTTCGGTCATGGTTTCGCTCCTTCGGTTCCTGCTCCGGGTACCCGGAGCCGCCGTCGGCAACCCGATTGCCCTCGCTGCGGTCGGGTACCCGGCGGGCGAGCGGAAGGAGGCGCGGAATGGCCGAAGGGGACATTCATACGTGTCGCGAGGGCGGGCTGTGGAAGAACCGGATCGAGGGAATCCGGCGTGTCGCGAACACCGCGGCGCGCCGCGCTGACGCGGTGTCGGTCGGCCGGGAAATGGCGCAGGCGCGCGGGGTCGGCCATTACGTCCACGGCGAGCCCCGGGCCAACGGCGACGGGGAGATCGTCGAGCAGCGGTCCTATCGGGGAGCGGTTCCGGCCCGGTGACCGGCCGGTTTCGGTGCGGCGCCGCGGAAATCGCGGTTTGTCCTGACCGGAGGGGGGTATCCGGGCGCACCGACCGAGATGGAGGACCGCCATGACGACGTCTGTGCGCACCGAAACGGAGGCCCGGCCGCTGGGCAGAGTATTCCGGCTGCCCGGGGTCTACCGTCCGCAAGAGGACACCGCCTTGCTTTCCAGCGTGCTGGCCGCGGACACGCGCATCGGCTGCGGGATGCGGTGCGCGGACTTGGGAACCGGCAGCGGCGCACTGGCGATCGCGTTGGCGCGGACCGGCGCCACGGTCGTCGCGGCGGATATTTCGATGCGGGCGCTGGCTTCCGCGTGGATGAACACCGTGCTGCGGGCCCTGCCGATCGGCCTGCTCCGGGGCGGCCTGCGGGAAACCGTGGAAGCCGGACCGTACGACGTCGTGGTCGCGAATCCTCCGTACGTGCCTTCCCCGACGCCCACGGTTCGCTCGACGCGCGCCTGGGACGCCGGGCCGGACGGCCGCGCGATGCTGGACCCGTTGTGCGCGGCCGCTCCTTCGCTGCTGACCCGGACCGGCACGCTCTACCTGGTGCAGTCGACGATGTCCGATGTGGACAAAACCCGCTTCGCGCTGGCCGCGGGAGGGTTGCGCAGCGAGGTGGTGGCGCGGGCGGACGTGCCGTTCGGGCCGGTGGTCTCCGGACGGCTGGAGTACCTGCTCGAACGCGGTTTCGTGCGGCCGGGCGACCGCACGGAGGAACTGGTGGCGCTCCGTGCCGCGCGATGAACGCCGGGTCCGGGTGGTGCCGGGCGGGCCGGTTCTGGTCGAGGGGCCGGTCGAACTGTCCACTCCGGACGGGGAAACGGTGCGGTCGGACCGCTTCGTCGTCGCGGTGTGCGCCTGCCGGCGGAGCAAGCGGTTTCCGTGGTGCGACACGAGCCACCGGAAACGGGTCCGGGGCAGCGGGTGACCCGGACGGCCTGGTCGCGAGGTTCGCGACCAGGCCGTTTCGCGCTGGTCAGGGCAGTGGCTGGCGCAGCGAGGACAGTCCGGCTTGCCAGCAGCCGAGCAGATGCTGGTCGAGTTGTGCTTCGAGGAAGTTGGTGGCCTGGATGCCGAACACGACGTCCGCGGCCAGCTCCGGTTCTTCCGCGAGCAGACCGCCGACGACCTCGTGCCGCATGACCTGTTCGTGCACCGCGTCGGCCTCGATGTGTTCGGTGTAGAAGAAGCGGCAGGCCTCGGGCGCGTCGAGGCGGCGCAGGATCCGGTCCATCCGCTGCGCGCTCGGGGCGGTGGTGATCTCCGCCGCGGCGAAGTGCCCGACCAGCGCTCCGCGCGAGGCCCGGTGCAGGCCGAACATCGACATCATGTTGACCAGCGCGAGCATCGGCCCGGGAACGTGCTCCAGCAGCGCCAGGTACCCGTCGGGCAGGCCGGCCGCCGCGAGCAGGTCCGCGAACAGCTTGGCGTGCACCCGGTCGGCGTGCCCGCCGCCGAACTCGTCGAATTCCACCGCGACCAGCCCGGCCTTGGCCGCCCCGGACAGCCGCGGGATGACCCACGCGTGCGGATCGGCTTCCTTGAGGTGGTAGATCGAGCGGTGTGCGAACAGTTCCCGCAGGTGCCCCCATTCGCCCTCGGCGAGCAGGAAACCGATAGCTCCGTCAGCTTCGCGTTCGGTCAGCAGCTCGTCGAGCTCGCCGTCCACATCGGAACCGCCGGGAACCGCGTCGCGCAGGCCGGAGCGGAACGCGTTCTCCAGCTCTGCCCGGACTCTCAGCAGCGCGGTGTCCCACTCGCGCTCCGCGTCGACGCCGGGCAGCCCGCGGTAATGCAGTTCGTAGCAGAGATGCAGGGCGAGGTGGAGGTCGTCGCCGAACGGGTCGGCGTCGCGGAGGTCGACCGCGGTTTGCTGGCCTGGTTCGCGCAGGAGGTCCAGCAACGCCGCGGAGACCGGGCCGCGAGCGGTCGGCAGTGCGATCAGGGAGGTCGTCATTCTCTCCGGGTACCCGCCTGGGGCGAGGTCACGCGCGGGACGGTGTGTGACGCGAGCATCGCGACCACTCCGTCCGGCCCGGCTTTCCGTTGCGCGGCCGAGCCGGTGCCGTCCCGCAGCGCGGTTCGGACGAGCCGGTGGGCGGGGTCGTAGTCCCCGGCTGCTTGAAGGGCCGTTTCGGCGTGGCGGAGCAGATCGGCGACCGCCCGGACGGCGGGCAGCGGTCTCGCGCGAAGCGGGTCGACGAGGGTGCCGGTGAGGCCGTGCCGGGTCGCCGCCCATACCGCTGCCGAGCAGATCTGCGGGTCGAGCGGAGGCGCTTCGACGCCCCGGTCCAGGTCCGCGAGGGCGGTGGCGACGAGCGCGCGCGACAGGACTGCCTGCAGGAGCGTGCCCTCGACGGTGAGCGGCACGTCGGCGACCCGCAGTTCCACGGTCGGATACCGCGGGGAAGGCCACGCGAGCCAGAACGTCTGCTCGCGATCCACCAGCGCCCCGCACTCGACCAGCGAGTCGACGAGCCGCACGTGCTCCGCGTGCGACCTCGCGTGCGGGGCGATTCCAGAGCCGGGGAAACGGCTCTGCAGCGCCATTCTCCAGCTGTGCAGCCCGGTGTCCCGGCCGCGGTCGAAGGGGGAGTTGGCCGACAGCGCGAGCAACACCGGGAGCCAGCGCGCGAGGTGATTGACGACGGCTACCGCGGTGTCCGCGTCCGGGACGCCGACGTGCACGTGGCATCCGCAGGCCTCGTAATCGGCGGCCAGGTCGCCGTAGTGCGCGTCGATCCGCGCGTATCGGTCGGGCGGCAGCGGCTCGGCGGGGGAGCGGAGCGCGCCGACCGGGCTTCCGGTGGCCAGCAGCACGCAGCCGGCGTCGGTCGCCGCGCGCGACAACGCCAGCCGGCCGCGGCACAGCTGGGCGCGAAGCTGTGCCGCGGTCGTGCAGACGCCGGTGGCGTGTTCCACCTGGGTCGCGCGAAGTTCCCGGTGCACGGCCGCGCCGTCCGCGAGCCGCCCGACCTTGCCGAGGACTTCGTCCGCGACGGGCATCGGACGGCCGTCTTCCGGTGCGGCGAGCAGGAATTCTTCTTCGACGCCGAGTGTCGGTACGTCCATCGGCACCTCCCCGGACCGGGATACCCACGCGTCGGCGAATTCAGGCGTGGAACCGGGTGGTCTCGTCGAGGGGCGCGCGTCCGACGGCGAACCGGTTGACCGGCGCGGTGTGGTCGGCGTACCCGAAGGAGATCCCGAACAGCAGTTTGCCGCCGTCGAGGCCGAGGGTCTCCCGGACGGTGTCCGCGTAGAAGCTCAGCAATCCTTGCGGGCAGCTGGAAACTCCGTGCGCCTGCATGGCGAGCAGCAAGGTCTGGCCGTACATCCCCACGTCCGCGGCGAGCCGGGCTTCGGCGGTGTCCGGCGCGAACAGCAGCGCGACGTGCGGGGCGCCGTAAAACCGCAGGCTCTCGGCGTCGTAGGCCGCGCGTGCTTCGTGGTCGTCGAAACCGATCTGCAGCGCGCCGTACAACGCACCGCCCGCCGCGGCCCGGCGCTCCTGGTGCACCGCTTCGTAAATGGCTTCGCTGTACGGGAAATCGACCGAGCGGCGGCCTTCCTGGTGCGCGGCGACCAGCGCGTCGGCGAGTTCGTCCCGCTTGGCCCCGCTGACCACCTCGACCTGCCACGGCTGCGCGTTGGAATTCGACGGCGCCGCGGCAGCGAGGTCGAAGATCTCGCGCAGGGTGTCGTCCGGAACGGGGTCGGGCCGGAACGACCGGGTCGCGCGCCGCCCGCGGATCAGGGTCGCGGCGGCGTCGGCGAGTTCGGGCATCGAGGCACTCCTTAGGTAAACGTGATCGTGTACCTCGGCACGGTAGCAGGCTCCGGCGGCTTAAGTAAACGTTTCTGTACACTTGGCCGCATGGTCGAGGAAAAGGCCCGCCGGGCGGGTCGCGGGGGACGCGAGCGCGTGCTGGCGGCCGCCGCGGACCTGTTCGCCCGCCACGGCATCACCGGCACGACGATGGAACAGGTCGCGGCCGCGGCCCCGGTGTCGAAACGGACGCTGTACCTGCACTTCCCGGACAAGGACGAGCTGGTCGTCGCCTATCTGCGGGACCTCGTCCGCTCCGGCGACACCCTGCACGACGTCCTGACCCGCGCGGATCTCCCGCCGCGGCAACGACTGCTGGCGATGTTCGACCTGCCGGACGCCGAACCGGTGCGCGGCTGCCTGTTCGTGGACGCGGCGGCCGAGTACCCCGACCCGGACAGCGCGGTGCACGTCTATGCGCGGGAGCAGAAACTCCTGATGCTCCGGCTGGTGACCGACCTGGTCGCGGAGCTGGGCGCCGCCGATCCGGAGGGGCTCGCCGAGCAGCTGGTGACGCTGGCCGACGGAGCCGCGAGCCGCGCGATGGTCCTCGGAGACCCCAAGTACGGCCGCCACGCCCGGGCGGCGGCGGAGGTGCTTCTGGAGCATGCCCTCGGCTGATTCGGTGGATTGTCCACAGTGGACCGAAGCGGCCCATCGGCCGGGATGAACGACAGGCCGGTCAGGAACGGGGTTCCGGCGTTCCGTGCGGCCAGATGCACGGCGAACTGGCCCCGACGGTCAAACGGCCCACGACGGGTCCGGTGACCGTGCCGGTCAGGCTCATGAGGTAGCCGTCGCTGCTGCGAGCGTTGGCGAAATGCTCGCCCGTCCAGGTGTCGTTCTCGATCGTCCAGCGGTTGTCCTGCCACCATTTTTTGAGCTTTTCGTAGTACTCGTTGTTGCGAGCGCGGTCCGGTCCGTCGATCCAGTAGGTGACACCGACGATCACCTGGCCGGTTTCCTGGTCGGAATCGTCTGTGCAAGGCTCAGGCTGAAGCGGAAGCTCTGTCAGCTTGTATCCTGCCGGAAAAGAGGCGGCTGCGGCAGAATTTACCAGAGCCTGCACTTTTTCATGGGCCTGCTCGGCTGACAAAGTGGGTTGCATAGCCGCGCCTCCTCCGCAGGAAATCAAAGTGAGCAGCGATAGCATAAATGCAGCAAGCAGAGTCCGCTGTCGAACGTTGCGGGCGATCTTAAGTGTCATGGATTGCTTCCTGCGATGATCTTGCCGAGTGACTTGAGCGAGGAAGAGTCCCTGTTCCAGTAGTCACTGTGGGAGGTGGCGGGGTTTCCTGCGTCGGAATGGAAGGTTCTTCCGCCGAACCAGTCGGTGGTGGGGTCGGGTCCGAGGGGATCGACGTTGTCGAGTCCGATGTCGGGGCCGTCGAAGTTGGTGAAGACGGGAATGGGGTCGGTCAAGGCTTTGGTGGAGTAGACGTGCTGGCCGACTTGGTCTTGCGGGGTGCCGTCGAGATGCAGCTGGTCGGCGTGATCGACGCCGACGCCGGGGCTGGCGACCATGACGAGTCTGTCGGCGGGCAACCCGAGGTCGCGGGCGGTTTGGCCGACGACGGTGGTGCCGTAGCTGTGCCCGACGACGGTGGTGTTCATCGGGCCGTGGTGCGCGGCCCCGAGTCCGTCTTGAAAGCTGCGGAGCGAAGGTTCGGCTTCGTCGGCGTATCCGGTGCTCGCCGCGTCCGCCAGGGTTTGCGGCGCGTCGTATCCCGCCCAGGTGATCACGGAAGTGGAAGGGGACCCCATTTGTGTCGCCATGTGCATCATCGCGTCTGATCGGTAGATGTCGGTAGCCATCCCGTCGTTGACGCCGGCGGTGGTGCCGGGGACGTAGGTGGCGACGTTGACGGCGTGGTCGGGGTCGCCGATGGCCACGATGGCGTGTCCGGAGTTCGCCGGGTCGACACCCAGCAGGAAAGCGGGCGGCTGGCCGGGCAAGGCATGGTCGAGCCGGTTCCTGATCTGGTCCATGCCGGTGATCTTGCCGTTCAGCGCGTCTAGTTGCCGCTCCAGGGAGAGGTATTCTTCCTGCTGTTGCGGATCGCTGCGTTTCATTCCGTTCAGCCGGCGGCGGAGGTCGTCGCGCTGGTGCTGCAAGTCCTGGTAATCGCGGTCGAGGACAATCCGGTTCGCCCGGTCGCGGTCGACGGCGGGCAGACCGTTCATCGCCCCGATCGTCCCAGGTCGGTCGCGGAAGAGACTGTTCCGCTCCGCTGCGGAGAGGGTGGCCCACCAGGCGGCGTTTTGCGCCGGGGTCGCGTTCGGCGGGGGTTCGGGCAGCGTCAGACCGGGGTTCTTCGCCCCGTCTGCGGCAGCGGCGGCGACGGTGGATTCGTCCCCGGTGCCGAACTGACCCGCTGCTGCGCGGTCGAGCACTGACGCGAGGTCGGCATCGATGTCGTTGGCGGTGCGCAAGATCTGCGCGACCTCGTCGGTCAACTGCGTCTGTGCTCGTGCGCGGTCTTGCGGATGCAGCTCCGGCGGCGGCTGGCCTGCGTAGATGCAGACGATCGCACCGTCTGCGGTGATCGCGAACCCGTACTTTCTGGCTAGCTCATCAGCATTTTTCAGCGCGCTCTGGACTCCCATGATGGCGTCGGACGCTTGTCCGATCGCCTTGCCCAATGCGGCGGCTCCGGCGGCGATCGTGTCGAGTTGCCGCATCAACGCGCGGTGCTGTCCGGCCGCGCTGTCGGCGGCGGGCCCGGTCCAGCCCTCGACCGGCAGGACTTTGCCGTAGTCGTCCCCGTCGCTGACGATTGCCTGTGTTCGCGCCCGCAAGAGTGCGCAGATTTCGTCGAGAGTGCCGGGATTCCATGTGCGGACGTCGGCCACTGAGACCATCAGCGCGGTCCGTGCATCGTCGGCGCGGCAGGCGGGAACACCCCGGCGGCCGTGTGGTCGCCCTGTTGATACCGGTCGGCTGCCACGCCGAGGTTATCGGCGAGACGCTGGGCTTCGGCGCACCATTCGGTGAACGTGGTGGACAAGGCGTCCTGGCAGTGCGCGGCGGCTGGCGCTGCGCCCCCGCCGGGCAGCGCGCCTGCCACCCGGCCTACCGGTTCCGCGTAGTTCGTGCCGCGCAGACTGCCTGCTTTTTCGGCAGCGGCGCTGCGCGCCGCGCGCAGGGCGTCCGGCACCGTCGTGAAACGCCCGCCGAAGCTGCCCAGACAGCCGGGACAGTCCAGCAGGAGAGCGCCGCTGCGTCCGGAAGCACCGGCACCGGAGGCGAAGAGCGGGCAAGGGCGGAGCCTGGGGTTGCGACCGCCCTTGCCCGAACCGGCCGGGAGGGTCTGGCCCGGCCGGTTCGTCCCCCTTTGGCAATCGGTCCCACCCTCCCGGCGGACTCGACGCACCGTGGAGGACGCTGCCGGGACGGTATGGAACGGATCTGGAATACCGCTGGAATCCGCAGGTCAGTGCGGGTCGAGGAGCGGGACCTCGCGGACGCAGTACGCGGCCGCCAGGGAAAGCAGCGCGACGATGAGCGTCGCCGCGGCGACCGCGTGCAGGCCGTCGGTCACCGCTGCCGGGGTGGGGCCCGCGGCGAGTGCGCCGACGTACAGCGAGCCGAACAGGGCCGCGCCGATGCCGCTGCCCAGGGTCCGGGTCAGCGAGCCCAGGCCGAGCGCCGCGCCGAGGTCGCGGGGTTCGACGCTCAGCCGGGTGATCAGGATCGTGTTCTGGATCAGGCAGCCGAGCCCGGCCCCGAGCGGCAGGCCGACCAGCGAGGCGAGCAGCGGGTCGGTGTCCGGGCCGAGGACGCAGACCCCGGCCATGCCGGCGGTGACGCAGGCGCTGCCGAGGATCGGCAGGATCCGGAAACGGCCGGTGCGGCGGAGGTATTTCGAGCTTCCGTTCATCACCACGACCATCCCGGCCGTCATCGGAAGCAGCAGCAAGCCGCTGAGCGACGGCGGCACGTCCCGCGCGTTCTGGAAGTACAGCGGGAGGAAGGTGAAGGTGACTGTCGCGACCATGGTGACGTTGAAGGCGAAGCCGAGCACCTGGGCGAGCGCGAAATTGCGGGTGCGGAACATCCGGAACGGGACGAGCGGTTCGGGGCAACGGCGTTCCACGAAGACGAACGCGGTCAGCGCGGCGACCGCGACCGCGCACAGGCCGAGGATTGTCGGCGAGTTCCAGGCGTAGCGGGTGCCCGCCCAGCTGGTCGCCAGGGTCAGGCAGGTGACTGCGGCGACGAGCAAAACCGTTCCGCCGTAATCGATTCTCGCCTTTCCGTTCTTCGCGGGCAGCTGGACGCCGACGACTGTCCCGATGAGACAGAGCGCTCCGAACGGGACGTTGACGTAGAAGATCCAGCGCCAGCCGAGCGTGTCGGCGAGGAAGCCGCCGGCCAGCGGGCCGCCGACGAGGGAGCCGCCCAGCAGCAGGCCGGTCCAGCTCGAGATCCGCGTGGATTCCTTGGCGGGCACCAGAACCTGGACCATCGCCATCGTGCCGACGAGCAGCCCGCCGGCCCCGATGCCTTGCAGCGCGCGGAAACCGATCAGCGCGCCCATGGTCGGGGCCACCCCGCACAGCACGGACCCGGCCAGAAACAGCGTCACCGACAGCAGGAACATCGCCTTGCGGTCGAACTGGTCGCTGAGCTTGCCCCACACCTGGGTGGACGCCGCGATCGCCAGCGCGTAGGCGGTGATGATCCAGGTCATCGACCCCGGGCCGCCGAGATCCGCGGCGATGCTGGGCAGCGCGGTGGCGACGATGTAGCTGTCCAGCATGCCCAGCGCCATGCCGGACAGCGCCCCGGCGATGCCGATCTTGACGCGCCGGGGGAACGGGCTGGTTTCTTCCGGCGCGGCGGTTTTCGGCATGACTGGACGTCCTTCCCCCGGGTGCGATGCTCCCAAGGTAGCCATGAAAGTGCCCACTAGGCAAATTTGCCTGGTGGGCACATGCGTGGCTAGGCCAGTTTCAGCAGCAGTTCGCTCAGCTCGGCCGGCATCGTGATCATGCAGTCGTGTCCGGTCGGCAGCTCCCACACCTGCGCCGGCGTCCCGTTCGGCTGGATCGCCGGGACCGGACGGCGGACGATGCCCTCCGGGGTCGCGCCGACGCAGTGGATGTGCGTGCGCGGGATCGCCCGCGCGGCCGGATTGTCGAGCCGGACCGGTTGCTGCAGGCAGCGGACCGGCTGGTCGGAGAGCATTTCGCGCAGCCAGGCGACGTCGTCGGGGTCGGTGACGCCGAACAGTCCGAACGGCGCGGGCCGCTCGGGCAGCGGCGGGACGCGCCAGCCGTCGCCGTGCTCCCGGGCCAGGTCGATCAGGCTTTGGCTGACCGGCTGGACGTCGACCGCGGTCTCGCCGTCCTCGGGCACCATCGCGTCGAGATAGACCAGCTCGGCGACCCGGTCCGGCACCTCGTTCGCGGCCGACGAAATGACCAGCCCGGCATAGCTGTGGCCGACCAGCACCACGTCTTCCTCGCGGCGGAGCAGGGCCACGACGTCCTGGGCATGCGTGTCGAGCCCGACTTCGGGGCTGAGCAGGTGTTTCTTGTCGCCGTAGCCGGTCAGCGACGGCGCGAGCACGCGGTGCCCGGCCGCCTCCAGCAGCGGGACCACCCGGTCCCAGGCCCGGCCGCTGTGCCACGCGCCGTGGACCAGCACAAACGTTGTCATCTTAAGGTTCCTCGTTCCCGGATTAGCGGTTACCAGAAGTAACCCGGTACTGTTCGAGAACCATCGTGATCGTCCGCGCGGGAGCGGGCAATAAGGCACTAATTAGTGCCCCGGTTCTCCGGAGGTAACCATGGCCGACGAGGTGTGCCGGACCCGTGTGGTCCTCGAGATCGTGGGGGACAAGTGGGCGCTGCTGATCGTCCGCATGCTGCGCGACGGCCCGCGGCGGTTCACGGAACTCAAAAGGGAGATCGAGGGCATCAGTCAGCGCATGCTCACCGTGACCCTGCGGGATCTGGAACGCGACGGAATTCTCACGCGGACTGTCCACAATGTCATGCCGCCGCACGTTTCCTACGAACTGACGGCCATGGGCCGGACTCTTCGCGAAGCGACGGCACCCTTGCTGGAATGGAGCGTCGAGCATTTGCCGAAAATCGAAAAGGCCCGCGCGGACTACGACGCTCGCTGAACGGAATGCGCCACTTCGCTGAACCGCCGCAGCAGCGGATCGTTTGACCGGCGCGTCGGCCACAGCAGGCGCAGCGCCACGCGGGGTGCGTTCCGCAACGGGAGATGCGCGACGCGGGCGTGCGTATGGGCTTCCGCGGCCGAGGTGGTCGTCGACCCGACCGCCCGGCCGGACGCGATGATCGTGAGCCATTCGTCGTAGCTGCCGCACTGAATCACCTGCGCGGGCCGGTTTTCCGGCGGCCAGTCGAGCGGGCTGGTCGCGCCGCTGACCGTGTTCACGACCACCGGATGCTCGGCCAGTTCCGTCCAGTCCAATTCCGCACGCGTCGCCAATTCCGAATTCGCGGCGACGGCGGCCAGCCGGTCTTCCTCGAACAGCAATGTTCCGCTGATCCCGGAAGCGTCGATTTCCCCGCGCACCAATGCCGAGTCGACGTCGCCGGAATGCAGGGCAGCCACAATGTCGTCGCGGCGAAGAAGGGTGGCGGTCGCGCCGGTCGCGGTTTCGAAGGCGGTCAGCACGTCGCTCGCCCACGGATCTGGCAGCGCCCACTGGAATCCGATCCGCAGCCCGGCGTTTCCGCCCGCCGCGGCGAGTGCGGTGTCGAGGTCGCGCAATACGACGCGCAGGCGTCCGAGCAGTTCGCCTCCGGTCTCGGTCGGTGCGACGCCGCGCGGCGTGCGCTCCAGCAGGCGGGTGCCGACGGCCTCCTCGAGCTGCTGGATCGTGCGCGTGAGCGCGGGCTGGGTGATCAGCAGTTCGCGGCTCGCGGCCGTGAACGTGCCGCACGTCGCGACCGTCACGAACGCGCGCAGATGCCGCAGTTCGACCTCCATGGCGGCAGCCTACCCAGCTATGCCCGTCGCGCATGGCGTCGCTGTGCCCGGCATTTCCCTGCCGGGTCTCGGATTTCTAGCGTTGGAAGCATGGACCAGGAGACCTTCCCCGGCTGGCTCGTCCGCGACGCCGCCGGCGCGACGCTCGACCGGCTCGACCCGGCGCTGCTGGACGACCTCGACACCACCGTTCGCGTGCGGTACTCCAGCATCAATTACAAAGACGCCCTCGCGCTGCACGGCCGCCCCGGCGTCGTCCGGCGGCGTCCGCTCGTCGCCGGGATCGACCTGACCGGCGAGGTGCTCGCGTCCCGGCATCCGCGCTGGCGAGCGGGAGATGTCGTCACGCTCAACGGCGCGGGCCTCGGCGAAGATCTGCACGGCGGGCTGGCTGGCCTCGCCGCGGTCAACGGCGACGACCTTGTCCGCGTCCCCGCGCAGCTCGGGCCGTTGCGGGCCGCGATCGCACCGCCGGATTCACCGCGGCGCTCAGTCTGCTCGCGCTGAACCGCCACGGGTTGGCTCCGGAAAACCGGCCCGATCCTGGTCACCGGCGCGGGTGGCGGGGTCGGCTCGCTCGCGGTAACGCTGCTCGCGGCGGCTCGGTACGAGGTCGTCGCCGCCACTGGCCGTCCCGCCGAGCTGTCCTCGCAACTCACCGCGCTGGGCGCCGCTCACGTCATCGACCGCACTGACCTGGCTTTTTCCGGTAAGCCGCTAGGCAAACAACGCTGGGCAGGCGTGGTCGACGCGGTCGGCGGCCCCGTCCTCGCCGGCGCGCTCGCTGGCCTGCAACACTCCGGCGTCGCGACGACCTGCGGGCTCGCCGGGGGCGCCGAGTACCCCGGCAATGTCCTGCCGTTCATCCTGCGCGGCGTCTCCCTGCTCGGGATCGACTCGGTCCGCACGCCTCCGCTTCGCCGCGAAGCCGCCTGGCAGCGGTTGGCCCAGTTGCTTGACCCGGCGCTCCTGGACTCCGTGACCCGGGTCGTCCCCCTCGCGGAGGCCAAGGACGCCGCCGCTTCGCTCCTGGCCGGCATCGGTACCGGCCGCAACGTGGTCGACGTGGCTTCGGCCGGAAAGGAATGACAATGGACGCCTTCGAAGAACTGATGACCTTGCGCGACGCTCCTCGTCCCGCGGCCGACGAGGTCACGATCACCGGTTCGGATCCGCTTTTCGCCTCACCGTTCCGGATCGGCGAGACGCTCGCCGACGCCCTTGCCGCCCGTGCGGTCGCCGCGAACGACCTGTGGGAGTTGCGCACTGGACGTCGGCAGAAGATCGCTGTCGACGTCCGGGCTGCCGCGGCCACCGCACTCGGCGGTGAGGACATGACGCTCATCCGCGCTGCGGACGGCTCCTTCCGGCCCGCGCCGCTCTCGCCTGCGGTCGAGCGCATGGTCGCGCTCACCCAGCCTTGGCCGACTGCGGATGGACGGTGGTTTCTGCCGCACTTCAACCTGCCGCATCTGGAACGTCGCGTTCTGGATGTCCTTGGCTGCGAGGCGACGCCTTCCTCGGTCGCGTCTGCGGTTGCCAAGTGGAAAGCTGACGATCTCGAAGACGCCATCGCCGCTGCTGGTGCGTGCGGGGGAGTTGTGCGGACGCCGGAGGAATGGCTGGCTCACCCGCACGGGGCCTATCTGGCCTCGCGTCCGGTCGTCGAGATCACCAAGATCGCCGACAGCGCGCCGTCGCCGTTGCCGGAGGGTGGTTCTTCGCCGCTTTCCGACGTCCGGGTCTTGGATCTGACCCGCATTCTGGCTGGTCCCACCGCTGCGCTGAGTCTGGCCGAGCACGGTGCCAACGTGCTGATGGTGACTGCTCCGCATTTGCCGCAGGTAGCGCCGTTCGTGCGGGATACCAGTCATGGCAAGCGAAGCGCCTATCTCGATTACTCCACAGTGGACGATGCCGCGCGGTTGCGTGCTTTGGCGAGCGCTGCCGATGTGTTCGTCGAAGGCTACCGCCCGGGTCGGATGTCGGCGCACGGTTTCGGTCCGGAGGATCTCGCGGCGCTGCGTCCGGGGATCGTTTATCTGAGCGTGAACTGCTTTGGCTCCGGCGGTCCGTTTGGGACGCGGGCTGGGTGGGACCAGGTCGCGCAGGCCGTGACTGGGGCGTGTGTGATTCAAGGCGGCGAGCGTCCACAGTTGACACCGGTGTATTTGTGCGATTTCCTCACCGGTTTTCTGGGGAGTTACGGCGCGATGCTGGCTTTGGCGCGGCGGGCTCGGGAGGGCGGGTCTTATCACGTGCGGGTTTCGCTGTGCCAATCGTCGATGCTGCTGCAGCGGCAAGGGTTGGTGACGGATTACGCGGATGCGCCGGGCCGTCTTTCGCCGGAGGAATTCGAGCGCTACGCGGTGGTGGACGAGGGGACGGTTTATGGCGATCTGAAGAGTCTGGGGCCGGTGATCCGGATGAGCGAGACCCCGCCGCGGTGGGAGGGGACTACGCCTGAGCTGGGGAGTTCGCGGCCGGAGTGGTGACTGGTGGCTCATGGTGCCGCGATTTTGGGGTCAAGCCGGTCGGATGCTGCGCGACTCCACCCGTGCTTTGCCTCTGCGGAAAGGGATTGGAGAAGGTGTGCACAGAGGAAAGGGGCCCGGACAGGGCCGCGCTGGAGGTGCGGGATTTTCGGGGCGAATACCGGCATTTCGGGCGGCGGGCTGGCTCATCATCCGGTGGCGCATCGTGGGCTGTTGGCGACTGCGTGGCGGCAGCGGCGGGTGGTCTCGAGTTGTTCCTGATGGGCGGGGCTGCCCTGTTCGGCCGGGATCAGGGGAAGACGGCTGTTCCGGCTTGAGTTGTGCGGCCGAGCCGAACTTTGTCCGGGGACGTACTATCGTGGGCGGGCAGGGAATGCGGGGACAGGCTTCGGCGGGCTGGACGGCTGCCGGGGCGCGGGTGCGTAGTTAAGGTCGAGGGATGTCGACAGCAGTGGGTGGGTCAGCCAAGGGCGGCTCGCGGGCGGGGCGGCGGGTCAGTCTGGAGGCGCCGGCGGATCTCGCGGCCGCGCCGGGGTATGGGGCTCGGCGGTTGTATCAGGCGTATTTGGCGGCCTGGAATCGGCATGTCGACTCGGTGCTGACTGGGCCTCAGTTCGCGGTGTTGTCGGCGGTGCGGGCTTATCCCGGGTTTGACCAGACTGCGTTGGCTAAGGCGGTTGCGCTGGATACGTCGACTATGGCTGATGTCTGTCGGCGGTTGGAGAATCGCGGGCTGATTGTTCGGGGGCCTGCGCCGCATGATGCTCGGGCCAAGGTGTTGACGTTGACTGAGGACGGGGTGGCCGCGTTTCGGGAGGTTACTCGGCGGACTCGGAAGTTGGATCAGGCGTTGCTCGCGGGGTGTCCGGAGGAGCGGCGGGCTGAGGTGGCCGGGTGGCTGAATGAGCTGGGGGCGTTGTGGGAGGCGGTTGCTGAGGGGGCGGAGATCTGAGTCGGCGGCTCGTCGCCCTGGGGGGCGACATTGCTGCGCCTTGGTTGCGTGGGGCACCCCGATTTTTCATTGTGCTGACGGTTCGGGGGTGCTTGTCAAGGCGGGAAAGATGCCTTGACAAGCACCCCCGAACCGCAGGGGCGGCTTTGTATCGGGGTTGGGGGAGGGGCGGGTGCCCCCGGGGGCTGGGTGCAGCGGCGGCGGTTTGTTGCGCGGCTCGGGGGCCGCTGCGTTGGGCGGAGCGGGGAGCGCCCCAATGTGGCATTGGGTGCATGTGACGCACCCAATGTGGCATTGGGTGCATGTGGCGCACCCAATGTGGCGTTCGGTGCATGTGGCGCACCCAATGTGGCGTTCGGTGCGTGGGACGCACCCAATGTGGCATTGGGGTCGATCCGGCGGGCGCGGGGAGGGGTCGTGAGGGGAACCCCGAGGGCCTCAAGGTCCGTGAAGGGCTCCTTGAGGGAATTAGATTCCCTCAAGGCCCTTCACGGACTGTTCGCGCGGTGGTGAGCGGGATGGGGTGCGACGCCAACCTGCGGCGCGGGGTTGAGCGCAACTGCTCGGGTGAAGCCGCTTCTGCCTGAGCTGGTCGCGGTCGTCTGGGGTGCGGCAGGCTTCGGCGGGAGCATCGTTCGGTGACCGGGTCTGTACCCAGAGCATGCGAACCACCTGCTGTGCGCGAAATTCTCGCCGGACTATTGCGTGTTCGGATAATCCGTGTTCGGATTAACCGGCACGGAGCGTATGGCGGGGCTAGCGGGTAGGAGGTCAGCGGTGGCGGCGAGTCAGTCTTTCGAGGTCGTGGTCGCGGGGGGCGGACTGGGCGGGCTGTGTGCTGCCTTGTCGTTGCGGCAGCGCGGGTTGCGGGTCACGGTGGTCGAAGCCGCGCCGCAGTTGGGGGAGATTGGGGCCGGCATTCAGACTGCGCCCAATGCCAGCCGGATCTTGATCGGGTTGGGGTTGCGGGCCGAGTTGCAGAAGGTGCGGTGCGAGCCGCAGGATCAGGTTCGGCGGCGGTGGGCTGATGGCAGTATTATCGCGCAATTGCCGCTGGGGCAGCGGGTCGTCGACAAGTACGGGGCGCCGTATTGGCATTATCATCGGGCGGATTTGCATTCCGTCCTGCTGCGGGCCTGTATTGATCCGGACGGGGCCGGGCCGGTGGTGAAGGTGGCTACCGCGGCGAAGGTCGTTGATCTCGATCGCGGGAATCCGGAGCGGCCCGCGGTGATCACCGAGGACGGGCGGCGGTTCGAGGGTGACGTCGTCGTCGGGGCGGACGGGATTCGTTCTGCGGTAAGGGATCTCGCCGGGTTCGACGATACGCTCGCGTTTTCTGGCGAGATGGCGTACCGGGCGTTGATTCCGGGGGATTCGATCGCGGCGGATCCGGCGACTCGGTTCCTGGTCGATCGTTATCATTCTACGATTTGGTACGGGCCGGACAAGCATCTCGTGCACTACATGATCCGCGGCGGCGAGTATCTCAACGTGGTGGCGATTGTGCCGTGCACGGAGGAAGTCGAGAAGAACTGGAGTGCGCCCGCCAGCGCGGAGCAGCTCGCGGCGGAGTATTCCGATTGGGACGATCGCGTGCCGATGATGCTGTCGAAGGCCAAGGACGACGTGTCGGTCTGGGCGATGTACCGGCGGCGGCGCGATCCGGTGTGGGTCGACGGGCGCGTGGCGTTGCTCGGGGACGCTTGTCACGCGATGCTTCCGTATCAGGCGCAAGGGGCGTCGCAGGCCATGGAGGACGGGGCGGTTCTCGCGGAGGAGCTGGGGCAGGCGACGCGCGACGGGATCGACAGCGCGTTGACGCGGTACGTGCACCGGCGGGCCAAGCACGCGGGGATGGTGCAGGACGCCTCCCTGCGGAACATGAGTTTCTACCACCTGCCGGACGGTCCGGAGCAGCGCGAGCGCGACGAAAAGCTGCGGAGCTTCGACGGCGAGTCCGACGTGTCCTACGACTGGCTGTGGAACGGGACTCCGCTCAACGACCCGGACAACGAATCCATTCACTACCAGTTCGCCCGATAGCACAATACGGCCCACGCAGACTTCGCAAAGGAGCAAAGGCTATGCGTACCGGAGACCAAGTGGTCCAGGACTTGCCGTGGCGCTGGCGCGTCCAGGGCAAGATCTTCCTCATCGGCGGGCTCGGCTACATGTTCGACGCCTGGGACGTGGCGCTGAACGGATTCCTCACCCCGCTGGTGGGCACGGAATTCGGGCTGTCGGCCACGCAACGCGGGTTCGTCGCCACCGCCAACCTGATCGGCATGGCGGTCGGGGCGGTCGCCTGGGGGACGGTCGCGGACCGGATCGGGCGGAAGCGGGCGTTCAGCATCACGTTGCTGTTGTTCGCGTTCTTCTCGGTGTTCGCGGCGTTGTCGCCGAATATCGAGGTGTTCCTGCTGCTGCGGTTCCTGGCCGGAGTCGGGCTGGGCGGCTGTATTCCGGTGGATTACGCGATTGTCAGCGAGTTTTCGCCGCGCAAGCAGCGCGGCCGGGTGCTGTCCGCAATGGACGGATGGTGGCCGATCGGGACGACGCTCGCGGGGGCGTCGGCGACGCTGCTGGTTCCGGTATCCGGGAACTGGCGGTGGATGCTGGTGCTGATGATCCTGCCCGCGGTGCTGTTGTTCTGGGCCCGCCGCGGGGTCCCGGAATCGCCGTTGTACCTGGTGCGCAAGGGACGCGAGGCGGAAGCCCGGCTGGTCATCGACGATCTCGTCGAGCGCACGGGCGCACCGAAGGAGCAGTATCGGATTCCGCCCGCGGTTCAGGAGGACAAGCGCGGCGGCGGGGTGTTCGCGGCGGTCGACCAGCTGCGCCGGGTGTGGGCGTACCACCCGAAGGTCACCGGGGTCGCCTGGGCGCTGTTCATCTCCGTGATGCTGGTGTACTACGCGGCGCTGAGCTGGATGCCGTCGATTCTCAAGGCGCAGGGCTTCGGCGAGATCGCCGCGTTCGCTTCGACCACTTTGATGAACGCGCTCGGTATCGTCGGCGTCGTGGTGGCGGTGCTGCTGGTGGACCGCATCGGCCGCAAGCGGGTGATCGCCGCGGCCGGGCCGCTCGCTGCGGTCACGCTGGTGATCTTCTCGCTGGTGCTCGGGTCGGCGGGGGCCGCGGTGGTGGCGATCGGCGCGTTCGGGCTGTTCTCGCTCGTCGTCATCCCGGTGATGTACGCCTTCGTGTCCGAGCTGTACCCGACGGAGCTGCGAGCGTCGGGCTTCGGCTGGGCGTCGTCGTCCAGCCGGGCGGTCACCGGGTTCGCGCCGCTGCTGTTCGGCAGCGTGCTGTGGCCGGTGCTCGGGCTGCCGCTGACGTTCGCCCTGCTCGGCCTGCTCGTCGTCGGGGCCGTGGTGTTCATGGTCTTCTGCGCGCCGGAAACCCGGGGCCGGGAGCTGGACCGGATCGACGACGAGACCGCGCCCGCGCCGCCCCAGTCCGAACTGGACGCGGTCTGATCCGCCGCAGCAGAAAGGAAAGTGCATGAAGCCCGCCGCGTTCGCCTACCATCGGGCGCACGATGTCGCCGACGCCGTCGGCCTGCTTTCCGACCTCGCCGGGCAAGGGCGGGAGCCGAAAGCGATCGCGGGCGGGCAGAGCCTGATGCCGATGATGAGCTTCCGGCTGGCCCGCCCGAGCGACCTGGTCGACCTCGGGCGGCTGCGGGACCTGCTGGGGATGACCGACCTCGCACAGGAAGGCTCGACGCTCCGCATCGGCGCGATGACGACCCACCGCCAGGTCGAATTAGCCCAGCTCGAACCCGGTTTCGCGGTGCTGGCGGAGGCGATGCGGTACGTCGGGCACCTGCCGATCCGGTCGCGCGGCACGGTCGGCGGCAGCCTCGTGCACGGCGACGCCACCGCGGAGTGGTGCATGCTCGCGCTGCTGCTGGACGCGGTGATCGTCGCGGAAGGCCCGAACGGCCGTCGCGAAATCCCGGCCGGAGAGATGTTCTACGGCTTCTACGCGACCGCGGTGGAGGCGGACGAGGTCGTGACCGAGGTGCGATTCACCCGGGCGGCGCCGAAATCCGCGTTGACCGAGTTTTCCCGGCGTGCCGGGGATTTCGCGACGGTAGCGGCGGCGGTTTCGCTCGAACCTCGCGCGGACGGGTCGCTGGAAGGCGGCCGGGTGGTGCTCGGCGGCGTCGCGCCCGCGCCGTTGCGGATCCCGGAAGCGGAGGCGGTGCTGGCGGACGGCGCGCCGGGGCCGGAGCTGTTCGCCGAATGCGGCCGGGCGGCGGCGGAGGCGATCGATCCGCGGAGCGACGCGCAGGGGAGCGCGGACTATCGGCGGGCGTTGACGAGGACGTTGGTGGCGCGGAGTTTGGGCCAGGCTTGGCAGAGGGGAGACCGCTGATGGCCGGCAAGCCCGGGGAACCCCGGTTCGACGGACGGGGCGGCAAGTGGATCGGCGCGTCCGTGCGCCGTCGCGAGGATCCGCGGCTGGTCACCGGCCGGGGGCGGTTCGTGGACGACATTCACCTCCACGGCATGCTGCACGCCGGGTTCGTGCGCGCGACCGTCGCGCACGGCAAGATCACCGGACTCGACCTCGGCGCCGCCCGCGAGGTGGACGGCGTCGTGGCCGCGTACTCGGCGGAAGACCTGCAACTCGGCGACATGGTCGCGCTGCTGGACCGTCCGCCCGAGGAATTCACCCCGACCACGATGCCGATCCTCGCGCGCGGCAAAGTCCGGTTCGTCGGCGAACCGGTCGCGCTGGTCGTCGCGAAGGATCCGTACGCGGTCGAGGACGGGATCGAGGCCGCGCAGGTGAGTTACGAGGTCCTCGACGCCGTGGTGTCCGAGGAAACCGCGCTCGCCGAGGACGCGCCGCTGGTGCACGAGGACGCGCCGAACAACGTGCTGCTCGACGTCACGGCGTTCGACACCCCGGGCGTGGACGAAGCGTTCGCGGACGGGTGCGTGATCGAGCTGGTCACCCGCAGCGGGCGGCAGAACGCGTTGCCGCTGGAAACCCGCGGCGCGGTGGCGTCCTGGGACGACCGCGACGAGCAGCTTCTCGTCCAGACGTGCAGTCAGGTGCCCCACCAGGTGCGTACCGTGCTGGCGCGTTCGCTGCGGATTCCGGAGCGCTCGGTGCGCGTGGTGGTCCCGGACATGGGCGGCGGCTTCGGGCAGAAATGCGTTGTCGGACGCGAGGAGATCGCGGTCGCGGCTGCCGCGAAACTGTTGCGGCGTCCGGTGAAATGGATCGAGGACCGCAGCGAAGCGCTCGCGTCCGGGTTCCTCGCGCGCGAGCAGCGGTACCGCACCCGCGCCGCGTTCACTCCGGAGGGCGAGCTGACCGCGCTCGAGTCCGACATCGTCTGCGACATGGGCGCGTACTCGTGCTATCCGTTCACCGTCGGCATCGAACCGCTGATGGCGGCGGCGGAAATGCCGTCGGTGTACCGGGTTCCGGCCTATCGCGTGCGGGCCAGGGCGATCACCAGCAACAAGGCGCCGACCGCGCCGTACCGCGGGGTCAGCCGTCCGCAGTACGTCATGGTGATGGAGCGGATCATGGACCTGGCCGCGCGGAAGCTCGGCCTCGACCCGGTGGAGATCCGCCGCCGCAACGTGATCACCGAGTTCCCGTACACCGGGATCAACAAGGTCACCTACGACCCCGGCAGCTACCTCGAATCGCTCGAGCTGGGCGAGAAGATCCTCCGCGACGAGGGCTGGTATGACCTCCGCGAGAAGAACCCGTATATCGGCATCGGTTACAGCTGCTTCTCCGAGCGCACCGGCTACGGCTCGGAAGCGTTCGCGAAGCGGAAAATGACTGTCGTCCCGGGCTTCGACGTGAGCGAGATCCGGATGGATCTCACCGGTTCCGTCGTGGTCACGAGCGGCACGATCAACCACGGGCAGTCCCACGAGACGACGTTCGCGCAGATCGTCGCGGAACGGCTCGGCGTCGACCTCGCCAAGGTCAAGCTGCGCCAGGGCGACACCGAGCGAATTTCGTACGGCTGGGGCACTTTCGCGTCCCGTTCGGTGACCATCGGCGGCTCCGCGGTGGCAACGGCGGCGACCCGGCTGGGCGAGCAGCTTTGCGTGATCGCGGCGCACCTGATGGACACCCGCGTCGAGAACGTCGGCCTCGACGGCGACGGCGGGGTCATCCAGCTCGACGACCCCAGTCAGCGGCTTTCGTTCGAGGAGATCGCCGACGTCGCGTACCTGCGCAGCCACCTGCTGCCCAAGGAAGCCGAGCCGACGCTCACCGCCACCGCGGCGTTCGACGTCCCCGGCGACGGCACGTTCTCGAACGCCACGCACGCGGTCGTGGTCGAGGCGGATCCGGGCACCGGGCAGGTGAAAATCCTCCGCTACGCCTGCGTCGAGGACTGCGGCGTGGTGATCAACCCGAAGGTGGTCGACGGGCAGGCGCGCGGCGGCATCGCGCAGGGCATCGCCGGGGCGCTGTTCGAGGAGGTCACCTACGCGGAGAACGGCGAACCGTCGGCGGCGAGCTTCATCGACTACCTCGTCCCGACCGCCGCGGAGATCCCTGACATCACCGTCGACCATCTCGAAACCCCGTGCGCCTTCACCGAAAGCGGCGCGAAGGGGGCCGGGGAAGGCGGCACGATCGGCGCGCCCGCCGCGGTGCTCAACGCGGTCAACGACCTCCTCTGGCACACCGGGGTCCAGCTGGAGCAGACCCCGATCCACCCCGAGTCCGTCCTCGCCGCGCTCGCCGCGGCCGACCGGGAGAAAGCGGGTACCGGCGCATGACCGACAAACAGCTGATCGTCCTGACCGTCAACGGCGAGGAGCACGAACTGCTCGTCGAACCGCGGTGGACGCTGCTCGACGTGCTGCGGCACAACGTGGGCCTCACCGGCACGCACGTCGGCTGCGAGCACGGCGTGTGCGGGGCGTGCACGATCCTGGTCGACGGCGAACCGGTGCGCGCCTGCCTGATGTACGCCGTGCAGGCGGAAGGCTGCGCGATCCGGACCGTCGAGGACCTCGGCACCCCGGAGGAGCCGAACGACCTGCAGCAGGCGTTTTCGGAGCATCACGGCCTGCAGTGCGGGTTCTGCACGCCCGGTTTCCTGATGCTCGCCGAAGGGTTCCTCGCCCAGGAGCCGTCGCCGACGCGCGACGAGATCCGCGAGACGGTGTCGTCGAACCTGTGCCGCTGCACCGGCTATCAGACCATTGTGGACGCGATCGAGGCGACCGCCGCGAAGCGGGCCGCCGAATCAGCCAGGAAAGAGGACGCCGTCCGATGATTCTCGAGAACACCCTTGACCTCCCCGGCGATCCGGACACGGTGTTCGCGCTGCTCAACGACGTCGAGCGGGTCGCGGGCTGCCTGCCCGGCGCGGTGCTGGAGGGCCGCGACGGCGAGTCCTACCTCGGCAAGGTCAAGTTCAAGGTCGGCCCGGTCAGCGCCGCGTACGCGGGCAAGGTCCGGTTCACCGAGATCGCCGAGGGCGAGCGCCGGCTGCGGCTGTCGGCCCGGGGCGCGGACAGCCACGGCAACGGCGACGCCGAAGCGGACGTCACGCTGACCCTCGTGCCCGGTCCGAAGGGGTCGTCGCTGAACCTGCGCACCGATCTCGTGGTGCGGGGCAAGATCGCGCAGTTCGGCAAGGGCGCGATCAGCACGGTGTCGAACCGGATCCTGCAGCAGTTCGCGCAGAATCTCGGCGCGCTGCTGGAGAACGGCGGCAGCGCGCCGGAACCGGCCGAAACCGCGCCAACCGCGGCCGCTTCGGATTCGCTGGACGGCCTGTCGATGCTGCTCCCGCCCAACGCGAAGCGCTATCTCCCGGTCGTCGCGGCGGGCGCGCTCGGGCTGTTCCAGGGCTGGCTGCTCGGGCGGGTCCGGTCGCAGAACAAGCTGATCAAGGAGCTGCTCCGTGAACGCGCCTGAGAACGGACTGCACGGCGCCGAGACCGACCAGACCTACGCCCGCGCGGGGTTCGGCGCCGCGGTGCCGAGGGGAACCGCACCGGTGCTGGTCGTGGTCGACCTGACCCGCGGCTTCACCGAACCGGAATTCCCTTCGGGCGCAGACCTTTCCGCCGAAGTCGAAGCCGCCGACGTGCTGGTCCGGGCCGCGCACGAGAGCGGGGCTCCAGTCGTCTACACCGCGATCAGCTATCCGCCCGCCGAGGCGGACGGCGACGCGATCGCGTGGCTGCGCAAGGCTCCTGGCATGCGCAGCCTGCGCGAGGGAAGCGCCGAAGTCGCGCTCGATCCGCGGCTGGAACGGCACGACACCGACCACCTCATCGTCAAGAAGGGCGCGTCCGCGTTCCACGGAACGAGCCTTGCCGCGCTGCTCGCCGGCCTTGGTGCGGACACCGTGCTGGTCTGCGGCGCGACGACCTCGGGTTGCGTTCGAGCCACCGCTGTCGACGCCGTGCAGTCCGGCTTCAACACGCTCGTCGTACGGGACGCCTGCGGCGACCGCGCGCGCGGACCGCACGACGCCGCTCTCTTTGACCTGCAAGCCAAATACGCCGATGTGATCGGCCTGGGCGAGGGCGTCGAGCTGCTCGCCAAGGCCCGCTAGGAGTTCCCGCATGTCTTCAGTGTCCGACCGGGTGCTGACCCAGCCCGCGCTCGCCGAACTGGCGGACGTCCCGGCGACCAGCGTCTGGGTGCGCTCCGGCCCAGTCCGGCTGCACGTCCTCGACTACGGCCCGGCCGACGGTGTCCCGCTGGTGGTCCTGCCCGGGATCACCAGCCCGGCGATCACCATGGATTTCGTCGCCCGCGAGCTGACCGACCTGGTCCGCCCGCTGGTGCTGGACGTCCGCGGCCGCGGCCTGTCCGACGACGGACCCAGCTACGCCCTGGACGCCTACGCCGCGGACGTCGACGCCGTCATCGACCAGCTCCAGCTGTCCGAGCCGCTGTTGTTCGGCCACTCGATGGGCGCGCGAATCGCCGCCAGGGCCGCGAATTCCGGTCAGGGCACGATCCTCGCGGACCCGCCGATGAGCCACGCGGACCGACCGTATCCGACCACTTTGGACACTTTCGCCGTTCAACTCGACCAAGCTCAGCGCGGTACCGACGCGGACGAGGTCGCCGCTTCGTGGCCCCGGTGGCCGCGCCGGGAACAGGAACTGCGCGCCGGATGGCTCGCGTCGTGCTCCCGGACCGCGATCGCCGCGACGCACGCGGGGTTCGAGTCCGAGGAATTCCTTCCGCTGTGGGAAAAACTGGCCGGCCCGGCCGTGTTGCTGTTCGGCCAGGACAGCCCGGTGGTGACGCGGGACGACGTCACCGCGCTGGCGCAGGTCAACCCGGCGCATCAGCTGGTCGGCATCGAAAACGCCGGGCACATGATCTTCTGGGACGAACCTCAGCGCGCTCTGCAGGCGCTGCGCTCGGCGCTGAAAGACCTGCTCGCCGCTCGCACCTGACCCGCTGTCCGTGAGGGGAACCCTCAGGGACTCTGATTCCCTCAGGGTTCCCCTCACGGACTTTCCCCGATTCTGCGTACTCGGACAATCCGTATTCGGACAATCAAGGAGGTCGCCATGGACCAGAACCTGTTCAACGACATCTGCTTGCGCCAGCTGACTTTTTCCGGCGTGCACGAGGGGGAGACGGTCGTCGTGCTGACGCGCGGCCACGAGCGCGCCGAGTACGCGGACGCGTTCCTCTGGGCCGCTCAGCAGCTCGGCGCGGCGGCCTATCACCTGCGGCTGCCGTCGCCGGCGAGCGCTTCCGGCGCGTGGGCGGTCGGGCAGTCCGGTCTTGACCAGCTGCCGCTCGCCGTCGACGCGCTGAAGGCCGCCGACATGGTCGTGGACTGCACGTTCCTGCTGTTCAGCGAGGAGCAGTTCGCGATCCAGGCCGCCGGGACGCGGATCCTGACCGCCGTCGAACCGCCCGAGCTGCTGGCCCGGCTGATGCCGACGAAGGAACTGCGCGAGCGCGTCGAGATCGGCGCGGAGCTGCTGGCCAAGGCCAAGACCATGCGGATCACCAGTCCGCACGGGACGGACGTGACCTACCAGCTGGGCGTGTACCCGACGATGAGCGAGTACGGCTACACCGACCAGCCGGGCCGCTGGGACCACTGGCCCGCCGCGTTCGTGTTCACCGGCGGTTCCGACGACGGCGTGGACGGCAAGATCGTGCTCGCGCCCGGCGACGTGCTGCTGCCGTTCAACACCTACGTGCAGACGCCGGTCGAGCTGATCATCGAAAAGGGCTTCATCCAGGACATCCGCGGCGGCGCGGGCTCGTCCGGCCTCGACGCGGACCTGCTGCGCAGCTACATCGAGTCCTTCCACGACCCGCGCGGCTACGGCATGTCGCACGTCGGCTGGGGCCTCGACGAGCGGGCGCACTGGCACGGACTCACCCAGTTCCCCGGCGGCATGGGCATGGAGCTGCGCAGCTTCTACGGCAACGTGATGTTCTCGATCGGCCCGAACAACGAACTCGGCGGCCCGAACGACACGGCGTGCCACTTCGACATCCCGATGCGCGGCAACAGCCTGTACCTCGACGACGAGCTGATCGTCGACGCGGGCGAGCTGACCGTGAAGGACATGCGCCCGGCGGCGAAGCGATGACCGACCACCACATCGGGATGATCGTCCCGAGTTCCAACCTGACCATGGAAACCGAGCTGCCGCGGATGCTGCGCGCCCGCGAGGAGCGGTACCCGGAGGACCGGTTCGTCTTCCACTCGGCCCGCGCGCGGATGCAGCACGTGACGCCCGAGCAGTTGCGCGCGATGAACGCCCAGGCGGAACGCGCGGCGACCGAACTGGCCGACGCGCGGCCGGGCGTCGTGGCGACCGCGTGCCTGGTCGCGATCATGGCGCAGGGACCGGGTTATCACTGCACCGCCGAGGAGTCGATCACGTCGGCGTTGCGCGCGGAAGGTTCCGACGCGCCAGTGGTTTCGTCGGCAGGTGCGCTCCTGTCCGGGATCGCCGCGCTGGAGGCGAAGCGGGTCGCGATCGTGACGCCGTATCTGATGCCGTTGACTCAGGCGGTGATCGAGTACCTGGAGGACGCGGGCGTCGAGGTGGTCGATTCGCTTTCGCTGGAGGTGCCGGACAACCTGGCGGTGGCGCGGCTGGATCCGGCGGATTTGCTGGAGCACTACCGGAAACTGGATCTTTCGCGGGCGGACGCGCTGGTGTTGTCGGCGTGCGTGCAGATGCCTTCGCTGCCGTCGATCCAGCCGGTCCAGGACGCGGTGGGGATCCCGGTGCTCTCGGCGGCCACGGCCACGACGTTCCGGATCCTCAGCGAGCTGGGCGTGCGGCCGGAGGTACCGGGCGCGGGGCATTTGCTGAGCGGGAAGGTTTCGGCGGCGCAGGCTGCTTGATCCGCGGAACCCCGAGGGCAGCGTCGGCCCTCGGGGTTCGCCTTCACCGCCGAGCGGACACCAGCTCCCGGACCCGAGACGCGACCTCCCGCGCGAACAATCGGATCGCGTCGGCGGAATCCACCGACAAGA
This sequence comes from Streptomyces sp. AA4, assembly GCF_000158875.1. Taxonomy (NCBI): domain Bacteria; kingdom Bacillati; phylum Actinomycetota; class Actinomycetes; order Kitasatosporales; family Streptomycetaceae; genus Streptomyces; species Streptomyces sp. AA4. The sequence goes on from NZ_GG657746.1 coordinate 3,317,245, forward strand.
GAAACGCGCTCATCCCGTGCGTGAGCGCCAGTTCGGCCAGCTGCTCGGCCCAGGCGTCGGTGCTGCCGGACGGAATCCCCGGCAGGTTGTACAGCCGCCGGATCTCGGCAGGGGAGCGGCCTGCCTTCCGGGCCGCCTCGTCGATGATCGCGTTCGCGGCGGGCAGCCGGTCCGGCGGGATGCGGGTCCTGCTCGGCAGCCAGCCGTCCGCAACCCGGCCGATCAGGCGCAGCATTCGCGGGCCGAGCGCGCCGAGCCAGATCTCCATGCGGTGCACCGGGAACGGGCCCGGCGGCGTGCCGGTGAGCCGATGACGAGTGCCGGACACAGTGGCGGGCGGCCCGGGTGTCCACAGTGCACGGATGACGTCGATCGCTTCCGCGAGCGCGGCGAAGGCCTCGCCGGGCGTGTACCGCGGACCGCCCTGCGCTTCGATCTCGTCCCAGTACGCGCCGGCGCCGAGGGCGAGTTCGGCGCGGCCGCCGCTGAGCAGGTCGAGGCTTGCCGCCGAGCGCGCGAGCACCGCGGGCGGGCGCAGAGGCAGGTTCGCGACGTTGGGGAACACGCGCAGCCGCTCGGTGCGCGCCGCGACGACGCTCAGGACGGTCCACGCGTCGAGCAGGTCTGGCCGGTACGGATGGTCGGGGACGCTGAGCAGGTCGAGCCCGGCGGTGTCGGCGGCTTCAGCGAGCCTCGTGACGGTGTCGGGACTGGCGGCTTCCGGCAGGAGGATGACGCCGAACTGGAGGTCGTGGCCGTAGTCAGGCATGGGCGGCCCGGAATCGTGTCATGACGACATGATTACCTGACGGAACGATAGCTGTCCAGCGGGTAGGATCCCGGCATGGACGAACTGCGCCCGCCGACCCTGCTCGCGCTGCCCTCGTACCTGGCCGGGCACGTCGCGCGGATCGGGCGCCGCGAGCTGGCCGACGCGCTCGAGACGTACGGCCTCCGGCTGCCGCATTTCGCCGTGCTGGCCGGGCTTTCCGACTTCGGGCCGCTGGCGCAGCACGCGCTCGCCGACCGGCTCGGTCTCAACCGCAGCCACCTGGTGGGATACCTCGACGAACTGGAACGCCGGTCCCTCGTCGGCCGCGAACGCGACTCGGCCGACCGGCGGCGCCACCGCGTCGCGCTCACCGAGGCCGGGAAGGCACTGACGCGCGAGCTGAAGGCCGAGGCGAGCCGCTCGCAGGACGTGTTCCTCGCCGAACTGTCCGCATCGGAACGCGAGACCCTGATTTCCCTGCTGCGGCGGGTGGTGGTCGCCGACGCCCGGGCGCGCTCGGGAGCCGGCGCGGCCGGGTAGTTCCGCTTCGGGTGGTTGCGGTGCGGCGCAACGGGTAACCGAGGGTTTCCCGACACCCGAGGAGGCAGCATGGCCGCACCCACCCGAACCGATCTCATCACCGTGATCACCGACGACCATCGCGACGTCGAGCGGGTGTTCGCCGAACTCGAGGCCGAACCCGAGGCGGGCAACCGGAAAGACGTGGTCGACCACGTGATCGCCGAGCTGGTCCGGCATTCGGTCGCGGAAGAGCAGCTCATGTACCCGGCCGCGCGCAAGCACCTCGACGACGGCGACAAGATCGCCGACCACGAGATCGAGGAGCATGCCGAGGCGGAGAAGGTGATGAAGCAGCTCGAGCGCAAGAACCCCGGCGAACCGGAGTTCGAGGAGCTGCTCGGCAAGCTGATCGCCGACGTCCGCCACCACATCAAGGACGAGGAAAACGACCTGCTGCCGCGGCTGCGCGAGGCGTGTTCGGCCGAGGAGCTGGACCGGCTGGGCGAACAGGTGCTGGCGGCGAAGAAGATCGCGCCGACCCGGCCGCATCCGCACGCGCCGAGCACCCCGCCGGCGAACCTGGTCCTCGCGCCGGGCGCGGCGTTCGTCGACAAGATCCGCGACGCGCTGACCGGGCGGAAGAGCTGACTGGACGGAAGAGCTGAACGATGACTGACGACGTGTTCGTGCTCGGTCTTGACGAGGAGAACGAGCGCATCCTGAAAAGACTCCCGTCGGCGGCCGGGCTGCGGTTCCGCCCGCTGCTCAGCCCCGACGAGCTGCAGCACGGCGAGATCGACTTCGCGGACCTGATGAAGAAGGCCTGCCAGCAGCTGGACGATTTCGACGGCGAACCCGCCGCGATCGTGTCCTATTGGGACTTCCCGGCCGCGACCATGGCCCCGCTGCTGTGCGAGGAGCACGGGCTCCCGCACGTGCCGCTCCCCGCGGTGCTCAAATGCGAGCACAAGTACTGGAGCAGGCTCGAACAGCGGAAGGTGATCGACGAACTGCCCCCGTTCGGCGTCGTCGACCTGGACGGGGACCCGCAGCCGCCGCCGGGGGTGGACTTCCCGATGTGGCTGAAGCCGGTCAAGGGATTCTCGTCGGAACTGGCGTTCCACGTGCGGGACAAGCAGGGTTTCGCGGATGCCGTCGAGGAACTGCGGGCGGGTGTCGGGCGGGTCGGGGACCCGTTCGAGGACGTGCTGCGCCAGGTCGACCTGCCCCCGGAGATCGCCGAGGTCGGCGGGGCCGCGTGCCTCGCCGAATCCGAGCTGCACGGGGTGCAGGCGGCGGTCGAGGGGTACGTCTGGAAGGGCGAGGTGCGCATGTACGCCGCTCTGGATTCGGTCGATTTCCCCGGCCGGTCCTCGTTTCTGCGGCACCAGTACCCGTCGCAGCTGCCGGACGAGACGGTCCGGCGGATGTTCGACGTCGCCGAGCGCGTGATGCGCCAGGTCGGTTTCGAGAACGGCACCTTCAGCATCGAGTTCTTCTGCGACCTGCGGTCCGGGCAGGTGTGCCTGCTGGAGATCAACCCGCGGCACTCGCAGTCGCACGCGGAGCTGTTCGAGCTGGTCGACGGGGTGGCCAACCACGAGATCATGGTGCGGCTGGGGCTCGGCCAGGAACCGGACTTCCCGCGCGGCAGCGGGCGGTACCGCATCGCCGGCCGCTGCTACCTGCGCCGCTTCGACGGCGACGCGGTGGTGACCCGGATTCCGACCCAGGCCGAGATCGCCGCGCTGTGCGAGGAACTCGGCGGCACGACGATTTCGGTCACCCCGGAGGAAGGCCAGCGGCTTTCGGAGCTGCCGGAGCAGGACAGCTACTCGTTCGAGCTGGCGGAGCTGATCATCGGCGCGGACACCGAGGACGAGCTCGAGGCCAAGTACGACAAGTGCCGCGAGCGGCTGCGGTTCGAATTCGAGGACTGACCAGGAGGGACAGGACGGTGGAGGGCGACGTCGAGACGCTGTATGAGAACCAGCTGTGGAAGAACCGCGTGGAGGGGCACCAGCGCGCGGCGAACACGGCGAAGTCCCGTGCGGAAGCGGTGAAAACGGGGCGGCATATGGCGAAGGCCCGGCGGTCTGTCCACACTGTCCGCGCGGAGGACGGGACAGTGGCCAGCCGCGACGACTACCGGACCAGTCGTCGCGGCGTGCCGCTGCCGTTGGAGTGAGGCCGGGACGACGGCCGGCCGCGACGACAGCTGGATTGGTCGTCGCGGCCAGCCGTCGTGGCGCGGTTTCGGCGGCTAGCGGCGGAGGATGCGTTCGAGGTGGTTGCGCGCCTGGCGGCCCTCGGGGATCTGCTGCATGAGCCAGTTGTGGAACATGCCGGGATACTCGGCGTAATCGACGTCGATCCCGGCGTCGCGGGCGCGGTCGGCGAAGCGGCGCGCGTCCGGCAGGAGCACGTCGCGGGTGCCGATGAACAGACTGAACGGGCCGAGCCCGGTGAGGTCCGCGTACAACGGGCTGATCCGCGGGTCGTGCGGGTCTGTGCCCTCGGCGTACATCTTGCCCGCCTCGCGCAGGCCGGTGATGCCGAGCATCGGGTCGTGTTCGTCCAGTACGACCGAAATCGGGTCTTCCAGCGTCACGTCCAGCCACGGCGAGATCAGGACCGTCTGTTTCGGCTGCGGACGGCCCTCGTCGCGGAGCCGCTGCGCGACCGCCAGCGCTAGGGCGGCCCCGGCGGAATCGCCGGACAGGACGGTGTTTTCGGCGGGTTCGGCGCCAAGCGTTTGCTCGAAGGCGGCTTGCACCATGGGGATCGTCTCGACGTTGCTGTGCCGCGGGACGAGCGGGTAGATCGGCAGCGTGACCGTGCAGCCGAGCCGGCGCACCAGGTCGGCGGCGAATTCCCAGTGCTGTGATTCGATTTCCTCGACGTAGCCGCCGCCGTGCAGGTGGAAGACATGCAGCCCGGCCTTCGCCCGCGGCCGCACGGTCCAGCACGCGAACCCGTGCACCTCGCGGTGCTCGAGATCGAAGTGCTTGCGCAGCTTCCGCGGCGGCCGGGCTTGCGACGGCCGCTGGTGGCGGTGCAGGCGCTGGTGCAGCACGCGCGCGTCGTCGTAGAAGGCCTTCTGCCGCGTCACGCGCAGGTACGCTTGATACAGCTGGGCTTTCATACTGATCATGCGCGACGGGTACCCGTTCTCCCGCTGCGGGCAACACCGTTTCACCCGCGCGGTGCCGGGTACCCGGCAGACATGATCACGCGCGCTCTTCCCTCGCTGCCGTACGAGATCATCGAGGACGAGGACGTCCGGATCCCGGTTTCGGACGGCACCCGGCTGGCGGCGCGGATCTGGCGGCCCGCCGGATCGGAAGCGCTGCCTGTGCCGGGGATCGTCGAGTACATCCCGTACCGCAAGCGAGATCTGACCTCCGTCCGCGACTCGATCCACCACCCTTATCTGGCCGGGCACGGGTACGCCTGCGTGCGCGTCGACCTGCGCGGCTCCGGGGAATCGGAGGGCGTGCTCGCGGACGAGTACCTGGAGCAGGAACAGCAAGACGCCGAGGACGTGCTGGCCTGGCTCGCCGACCGGCCGTGGTGCGACGGGCGCACCGGGATGATGGGCCTTTCCTGGGGCGGGTTCGCCGCGCTGCAGGTCGCGGCGCGGAAACCGCCGAGCCTCGGCGCGATCGTCATCTCCTCGTTCACCGACGACCGGTTCGCCGACGACATGCATTACATGGGCGGCTGCTTGCTGTCGGACAACATCGCCGAGTCCGGCACGATGTTCGGCGAAGCCACGATGCCGCCCGACCCGGCGCTGGTGGGGGACCGCTGGCGCGACATGTGGCGGGAGCGGCTGGAAAACTGCAGCCTGTGGGCCGAACAGTGGCTGCGCCACCAGCGGCGCGACAGTTACTGGCGGCACGCTTCGGTTTCCGAGGACTACTCCGGCGTGCAGTGCCCGGTGCTGGCCTCGAGCGGCTGGGCTGACGGGTATTCCAACGCGGTCACCCGGCTGCTGGCGCATCTCGACGTGCCGTGCCGAGGCTTGATCGGGCCGTGGTCGCACAAGTACCCGCACCTCGGCGAACCCGGGCCGGCGATCGGGTACCTGCAGGAAGTCGTGCGCTGGTGGGACCATTGGCTCAAGAACGCGGACAACGGCGTGATGGACGGTCCGGTCCTGCGCACGTGGATGCAGGAGAGCGTGCCGCCGTCGACGTCCTATGAGGACCGTCCCGGGCGCTGGGTCGGGGAGGCGGAATGGCCCTCGCCGCATGTCCGGCCGACGGAGTACGCCCTTGAGCCGCATCGGCTCGCGCGGCCCGGCGAGCCGGTCGAAGAGGAGACGCTGAGGGTGTCTTCGCCGTTGTCGGTCGGGCAGTTCGCCGGGAAGTGGGCGTCGTACAGCGCGCCGCCGGACCTGCCGTACGACCAGCGCGAGGAGGACGGCGGGTCGCTCGTGTTCGACACCGACGTGCTCACCGAGCGTTGTGAAATCCTTGGCGCGCCACGGGTTCGGCTGCGGGTTTCGGCGGACCGGCCGGTGGCGATGGTGGCCGCGCGGCTGTCGGACGTCGCCCCGGACGGCCGGGCGACGCGGGTGACGTACGGGCTGCTGAACCTCACGCACCGGGACGGGCACGAGAACCCTCAGCCGCTCGCCCCGGGCGAAGAGTGCACTGTGGACTTCGAACTGAACGGGGTGGCGCAAGCGTTTCCGGCCGGGCACCGGATCCGGCTCGCACTGTCCACTTCGTACTGGCCGCTCGCCTGGCCGCCGCCGGAACCGGTCACGCTTTCCGTGCGGACCGGCGCGAGCGCGCTGACTTTGCCGGTGCGGCCGACCGGCGAGCCGGACGAGGTCGCCCCGGACGAGTTCGGCGAACCGGAGGGGACGCCGCCGCTGCCGACCACGCAGGTGAGCCGGCCGGAGCAGAAGTGGACGGTCTCGCGGGATCTGGTCGACTACCGTTCGGCGCTGGACGTGGTGAAGAATTCGGGCACGATCCGGTACGACGACATCGACCTGGAGATCACCCGGGACGTGCACGAGCGTTACACGTGGGTGGCGGACGATTTCTGTTCCCCGGCCGCGGAAACCTCATGGACGGTCACGTTCGAGCGGGGCGATTGGCGGGTGCGGACGGAGACGTACACGCGGGTGAGCTGCACGCGGGACGAGTTCGTGATCGACGCCCGGCTGGACGGGTACGAGGGGGACCGGCGGCTGGTGTCGCGGAATTGGCATCGGAGGGTGCCTCGCGATCTGCTCTGACCGGGGTTACTCGACGAGCTGTTCGGACACCGCCCGGTTGCCCAGCGCGACGGGCTTCTTCGCGATCCCGTCGGAGACCTTGCGCAGCGCCGCGGCGGCTGTCTTGAACAGCGGCTGCTTCGACGCCGGATCCCAGTCCGTGATGGTCAGCTCGTTGGCCGCGCGGACGCCGTCCGCACCGGTCGGGTCGGCGGTGTCCCAGTAGCCGTAGTGGAAGGGCAGGAACAGCACCCCCTCGCGGATCCCGCACGGGCGCGCTTGAGCGCGGACGCGCCCGCGCGGGGTGCGGATCTCGATCAGGTCGCCCTCGGCGATCCCGGCTCGTTCGGCGTCCTGGCCGGACAGTTCGACCCAAACCTCCGGGGCGGCCGTTTCCAGCTGCGGCGCGCGGCCGGTCTTCGTGCGGGTGTGGAAGTGGTACAGCGTCCGCCCGGTGATCAGCGCGAACGGGTACTCGGCGCTGGGCGGTTCGGTCGGCACCAGGTACTCGGCGCCCTTCAGCATGGCTTTGCCGTCCGGGTTGTACTCGCGGTATTCCTCCGGCTTGACCGGCTCGCCGGTGTTCAGGTCCTTGCCGTATTCCTCGCAATAGTCCGGATCGGCGAAGAACTTCCCGTCGGCGTAAAGGCGTTCGGTGCCGTCCGGATGCGCTTCGTCGACTGGCCACTGGACTCCGCTGACCACCCGGAGCTTCTCATAGGACAGTCCACTGTAGTCGCAAGGGCGTCCGGCGGAAGCCTTTTGCCAAGCCGCGTAGGCGGATTCGGCGTCGTGCCATGGCGGGAAGGCGGCGCCGTCGCGGTCGCGGAGATCCATCCGGCGCGCGTAATCGAGGAAAATGTCGAGGTCCGGCCGCGCTTGTCCGGGCGGGTCGACTGCCTTCTCGGACAGATGCACGGTGCGGTCGGCGTTCGTGAAGGTCCCGGTTTTCTCGCCCCACATCGCCGCGGGCAGGACCACGTCGGCGAATTCCGCGGTCTCGGTGCGGAACGCGTCCTGCACGACGAGGAACAGGCGGTCCTGGCCCAGAATCTTCCGGACCCGCGCGAGTTCGGGCAGCGACACCGCCGGGTTGGTCGCGGAAATCCACCAGAACCGCAGGTCGCCGCTCTCGGCGAGGTCGAGCATCTTCATCAGGTGGGTCGGCGGGCCGTCGTGCGGGATCTGCTCCGCCGGCACGTTCCACAGCTCCGCGAGCTGGGCCACGTGCGCGTCGTTGTTCCAGTTCCGGAACCCGGTGAGATCGCCGTCGGCCCCGCATTCGCGGGTGTTCTCGGCGGTCGGCTGGCCGTTCATCTGCAGCACGCCGCAGCCGGGTTTGCCCAGCATTCCGCGCAGCAGCACGAGATTGTTCACCTGCACGGCGGCGGCGGTCGCCTGGTGCGATTGGTAGAAGCCTTGCAGCACGGTGCACAGCAGCCGATCCGTCGTCCCGACCAGCCTCGCGGCCGCCCGGATCTCGTCGGCCGGGACCCCGCAGATCGACGCCGCGCGCTCGGGCGGGTAATCGCGGACGATCTTGACGAGATCGTCGTAACCGACGGTATGCCGGTCGACCCAGGCGTCGTCACACCAGCCGTGGCGGACGACCTCGTGCAGGATCCCGTTCAGCAGAGCGACGTTCGTCCCGGGCAGCGGGGCCAGATGCAGCTCCGCGGCTTCCGCGACCGGAGTCTTCCGAGGATCGACGCACAGCAGCCGCGGAGGTTGCGGACCGGCGAGCCGGTCGAGGATGCGAGACCACAGCACCGGCTGGGTCGCGGCGACGTTGTGCCCGAACAGCGCGATGACGTCGGCGTGGTCGAGGTCGGTGTAGGAGGACGGCTGGCCGTCGCAGCCGAAGCTTTCCTTCAGCGATTCGCCCGCGGTCGCGGTGCACAGCCGGGTGTTGCCGTCGAGGTGGTTCGTGCCGAGGCCGCCGCGCGCGATCGCGGCCAGCGTGTAGTACTCCTCGGCGAAAAGCTGTCCGCTGGTGTAGAAACCGAGCGACCCGGGACCGTCGGTGTCGAGCAATTCGCGGCTGCGCTGGACGATCCGGTCCATCGCTTCGTCCCAAGTGGACTCACGGAGCACGCCATGGTCGCGCACCAGCGGCGTGCGCAGCCGGTCCGGCGCGTTGTTGGCCTGCCAGCCGAAGAGGTCTTTCGGGTCGAGCCGTCCGCGGTTGACGCGATCGTCGGCCCTTCCCCGGACGCCCGCGATGCGGCCGTCCTTCACCGCGATGTCCAGCCCGTCGCCGTTCGAGTGCAGGACAGCGGCCGAACGGACCCAGCGGTCGACCTCGCCCACCTCCAAGCCGTCCGCGAGATGGCAGTCCACGCGCACGGGCCAGTCCTCGCCCGGACCGTACGGTGTACGCGTGCCCCATGGTTCGGCGATCCCGTCCCGCACCTTGTCTCCGTTCTCTCGGCCCGACCCGCGCGGGTACCCCGGCAGGCGACGGCCAAACTCGGGGTTTCGCGCCGGACCCCCCGGGTACGCCGCCGGGAGGAGCCGCGCGAAGGAGGTCCTGGCAGATGACTGAGCGGATGCTCGTGGTCCTGGACGAAGGCGCCAGCGACGAGGCCCCGCCGGGCTGGCGGCAGGCGGCTCCGGAGCACCGGATCGTGGCTTGCCCGCCGGATCGGGCCCCGGCGCTGCTCGAGCAGGCCGCCGAGGCCAAGCCGCTGGCCGACGTCGTGGCGGGCGGCCAGCTGGTGCCGGTCGCGTTGCGGCTGGCCGAACAGCACCCGGACGCGGTGCGCTCAGTGCTGCTCGTCGGGCCTGACCCGGAGGGCGACGGGCGCGCGTCCCGCGAGTGGTTCGCCGCGTACGGCAACCGCGTCGCCTCGGCCCGCGAGGCCGGGGTCGAGGTCGAGGTGCTTCCGCACGGCCCGGCGGGTGCTCCGCTGAGCGAACCGCGGGTGGCCGCGGCGGTGGCGGCGACGCTGGACCGGCTTCCCGCGGTGCGCCGCCCGGACTGGTGACTCGAGGCGGAGCGAACGGGTTCCTCGTGCGCACGGGCGTCGAGGACGGCTCAAAACCGTGTTGGAGGCGGCATGACCGACGAACGACATTCGGAGCAGAAGGCGGCGAATCCGCGCCGTACGCGGGTGGACGAAGACGAAGGACGCCCGCCCCGGCGGCCGGACCCGCAGAGTCCCCTCGAGGACGAGGAAGGGCGGTCGAAGCGGGGGCATCCCCAGTCGGGCGACAATTTCCGCGGCGAAAGCTGACCGGGATACCCCGCACGAGGCCTGGTTTAACGTCGATTCCGCGCGGATAAGCCAAGGCCCATGAAGATCTTGCTCTGGCACGTCCACGGGTCGTGGACCGACGCGTTCGTGCGCGGCCGGCACGAGTATTTCGTCCCGGCGGGCCCCGAGGGCGCTCCGTGGGGGCTGGGCCGGGCGGGACGGGACTGGCCTTCGGTGACCGAGGTCCCCGTCGACCGGCTCGCGGACGCCGAGCCGGACGTGGTCGTGCTGCAGCGGCCGGAGGAGGCCGCGTTCGTCCGGCCGCAGCTGGGTTCGCGGGTGCCGATGGTGTACGTCGAGCACAACGCGCCCCGGCACGGCGCCGCGGTCTCGCAGCATCCGATGGCCGGACAGGACGCGGTGCCGATCGTGCACGTCACCTCGTACAACGCGCTGATGTGGGACAACGGGCTCGCCCCGGTGGTCGTCATCCCGCACGGCATCCCGGACCCGGGCGAGCGCTACACCGGCGAACTGCCCGCGGGCGCGGCGATGATCAACGAACCGCGCCGCCGCGCCCGCGTCACCGGGGCCGATCTGCTGCCCGCGTTCCGCGAGATCGCGCCGGTGAACGTGTTCGGCATGGGCACCGACGGCCTGCCCGGCGGGCAGGGCGACGTGCGTCCGCCCCGGCTGCACGACGAACTCGCCCGGCACCGCGTGTACCTGCACACCGCGCGCTGGACGTCGCTCGGCCTGTCGCTGCTGGAAGCGATGCATCTGGGGATGCCGATCGTCGCGGTGGCCTCCACGGAGGCTCCTTCGGCGGTGCCCCCGGACGCCGGGGTGTGCTCCGCCGACATCGAAGTGCTCGCGCGGCGGTTTCGCGAGCTGGTGCACGAACCCGATTTCGCCGTGCTGGCCGGGAAAGCGGCCCGCGAACACGCACTGGCGCACTTCGGTCTCGACGCGTTTCTGACCCGGTGGGACCGCCTGCTCGCCGAAACCGTCCCCGTTGCGGAAGGAGTCTGATGAGGATCTCGATGGTGTCCGAGCACGCCAGCCCGCTCGCCGCGCTGGGGGAGGAGGACTCGGGCGGGCAGAACGTCCACGTCGCCGACCTTTCCGCGGCGCTTGTGCGCGGCGGCCATGAGGTGACGGTGTACACGCGACGGGACGACCCGGACGCTCCCGCCGCGGTGGAGACCCCGGCGGGCTACCGCGTGGTGCACGTTCCGGCCGGTCCCGCGCGCCGGTTGCCGAAGGACGAGCTTTTGCCGCACATGGGCGAATTCGGCAGCTGGCTGCGCGACCGGTGGACGGAGGAGCCGCCGGACGTGGCGCACGCGCACTTCTGGATGTCCGGCATCGCGACGGTCTTGGCCGCGCGGGAGGCCAAGGTGCCGGCGGTGCAGACGTTTCACGCGCTCGGCGTGGTGAAACGGCGGCACCAGGGCGACGCCGACACGAGCCCGCCGGAGCGGGCGCGGCTGGAGCGGATGGTCGGCAAGCAGGTCGACCGGATCGTCGCGACGTGCTCGGACGAGGTCTTCGAACTGGCCCGGCAAGGGGTGCCGCGGCAGCGGATTTCGGTGGTGCCGTGCGGGGTCGACCTGGACCGGTTCGGCGTCGGCGGCCCGGTGGTGCCGAAGACCGCGCCCAAGCGGCTGGTTTCGGTCGGGAGGCTGGTGCCGCGCAAGGGATTCGACCTGGCCATCGCCGCGTTGCCGCGAGTGCCGGAGACGGAGCTGGTCATCGCGGGCGGACCGGCGTCCGGCGCGCTCGCCCAGGATCCGGAGGCACAGCGGCTGCGCCGCTTGGCGGAGCGGCTGGGGGTGGCCGACCGGGTGCGGCTGGCAGGTCAGGTGAGCCGGGCTGAGATGCCAGCTCTGCTGCGTTCGGCGGACGCGGTGCTGTGCACGCCGTGGTACGAACCGTTCGGGATCGTCCCGCTGGAAGCGATGGCGTGCGGGGTGCCGGTCGTGGCGGCCGCGGTCGGCGGTTTGACGGACACGGTGGTCGACGGGATCACCGGCCGCCTGGTGCCGCCCCGGGACCCGGCCCGGCTGGCGGCCCGCCTGCGGGCTTTGCTGGACGAGCCGGCCGAGCTGGAGGCACTGGGGACGGCGGGCCAGGAACGGGTCCGGGCACGGTACTCGTGGGACCGGATCGCGGCGGAGACCGTCCGGGCCTACGAGAAGGCGATGCCGGCAGGGGAGTCTGGGCTGGCCGCGGCACGGTAGGTGTTTTGTCCGTGAAAGCGGCCGCGACCTGCCGAGCCAGCGAAATGCTCGCACCGCGGCGTCGACATGCATCATCGGAGAAAACGCCCGGCGAAGGCGGGAGCACGTCGCCGTTCCCCCGACACCACCACCGTCTCACGCAGCCGCGACCTGCCGCGCCGCGAACCAGTCCACCGTCCGCCGCAACCCCTCCCCCGCAGCGACCCGCGGGGACCAGCCGAGCACTTGCCGGGCCAGCGAAATGTCCGGGCACCGCCGCCGCGGATCGTCCACCGCTGCCTCGACATGCACGATCCGCGAGGACGACTGGGTAATCGCGATCACCCGTTCCGCGATCTCGCGCACCGAAAGCTCATGCGGGTTGCCGATATTCACCGGTCCGGGGTAGCCCGACCGCGCCAACGCGAGCAAACCGTCGACGGTGTCGTCCACATAACACAACGAGCGCGTCTGCCGTCCGCTGCCTTCGACGGTCAGCGGTTCCCCCGCGAGCGCCTTGGTGATGAAGGACGGCACCATCCGCCCGTCGTCGGCTCGCATGCCGGGGCCGTAGGTGTTGAAGATCCGCGCGATCCCGGTGTCCGCGCCCTTCTCCCGGCGCATCGCGCTGGTCAACGCCTCGGCATAGCGTTTGGCCTCGTCGTACACACTGCGCGGCCCGATCGGATTCACGTTGCCCCAATAGGTTTCGCGCTGCGGATGCTGCAGCGGGTCGCCGTACACCTCGCTGGTGGACGCGAGAACGAACCGTGCCCCGCGCGCCGCGGCGAGGGCGTTCTCGGTGCCGGCCGAACCCACGCGCAGCGTCTCGAGCGGCAGCCGGTAATAGTCCCGGGGAGACGCTGGCGAGGCCAGGTGGAACACCACGTCGACCGCCCCCGGGACCGGGATCGGCCTGGTCACGTCGTGCTCCAGCAACCGGAACCGCGGATGTCGGGCGACGGCGTCGAGCGCGCCGGGGCGGGCCGTCGCGAGGTTGTCCACTGCGGTCACTCTCGCGCCCTCTTCGAGCAGTTTCGCGCACAGCCGCGCGCCTACGAATCCGGCTCCGCCGGTGACTACCGCGTGGGAGAAAGCCATGTCGCGCGGGATACCCTTGCCACGCCGCGTTAACCACCGCGACTCACGGGTAACCGCCGGGCATGCGAGTACTCCTGACCGGCTGGGCGAGTTTCGCCCGCGGCGAGGCCACCGCGGGCGACGTGCTGAGTTTGCGCGCGGTGAGCGACGTCCTCACTCAAGCCGGGGTCGACCACCTGACGGTGTGGAGCCCCGCGTTCCGCCCCGAAGGCCCGCACCTGGCCGAAGCCGAGCCGGACGCGTTCACCCACGTCGTCTTCGCCTGCGGACCGTTGCGCGGCACGCAACTGCGCGAGTTGCACCAGCGTTACGCGCACTGCCGACGGCTGGCGATCGGCGTGTCCGTGCCCGATCCAGCCGACCCGGCGGTCACCGGATTCGACCTGGTCCTCCCCCGCGACGACGGCGACGCCTGCGCCGCGGACCTCTCGCTGGCGGCCTGGCTCGAAGCACCGCCGGTAGTCGGCGTGCTGCTCGCGCCGGACCAGCCCGAATACGGCGCGGACCGACGCCACGACACGGTGCACGCGACCCTCGCCGAATGGCTGCGCGACCTCGACTGCGGCCGCGTCCCGCTCGACACCCGCCTCGCCACCGACGACTGGCGGCATTGCGCGACCCCGGACCAGTTCGTGAGCACGCTGTCCCGGATGGACGTGCTGGTCAGCACCCGGCTGCACGGCCTCGCGCTCGGCCTCAAAGCGGGGATCCCGGTGCTCGCCGTCGACCCCGTCGCGCACGGCGGCAAAGTGACCGCCCAGGCACACGCGCTGCGCTGGCCCGCCGTCCTGCCCGCGGACGCCGCCCGCGCCGACCTCGACAAGTGGTTCGACTGGTGCTGCTCCGCCGAAGCCCGCGCCCGGGCCGCCGCGGAACACCCGTTCCCGGGACCGCTCGCCGAACTCGTCGGCGCGCTCAAGGGAATGCCGTGAACCGGACAACCGTCGTCGTGGCCACCCGCAATCGGGCCGGCGAACTGGCCCGCACTCTCAGTGAACTGTCCACAATGGACCCCAAGCCGCCCGTAATCGTCCTGGACAACGGTTCTGCCGATGACACGGCGAAGGTCGCGGCCTCCTTCGAGCAGGTGCGGGTGATCCGAAGCCCGCACAATCACGGTGCTGCGGCGCGCAACCAAGGCGTCATCGCTGCTCAGACGCCGTATGTCGCGTTCAGCGACGACGACTCCTGGTGGGCCTCCGACGCCCTGCGCCGCGCCGAAAACCTCTTCGACGCGCACCCGCGGCTCGGCCTCCTCACCGGCCGGACCCTGGTCGGCCCGCACCAGCGCGAAGACCCCATCACGCCAGCCCTCGCCCACAGTCCATTGGGGACTCCGCCGGACGCGCCCGGCCCGCTCGTGCTGGGGTTCCTCGCCTGCTCCGCGATCGTGCGCAGGTCGGCGTTCCTGCAGGTCGGCGGATTCAGCCCGATGCTCCACTTCGGAGCCGAGGAACAGCTGCTCTCCTACGATCTCGCCGCCGCGGGCTGGCAACTCTGCTACGCGGAAGACGTCGTGGCCCACCATCACCCGTCTTCCGCGCGCCCCTCGCCGGGCTGGCGACAGCGAGCCGAAGCGCGGAACCAACTGCTCATCAGCTGGCAGCGACGACCAGCCGACGTCTGCGCGACCCAGCTGCGGCGGCTGCTCACCCACGCGCGTCGGAACCCAGGTCTGCTCGCCGCACTGGCCGCCGCCGCGGTCCGGCTGCCGCGCGCGCTGGCTCACCGCCGGGTGCTGCCCGCCGCGATCGAACGACAAGCCCGGCTGACGGAGGGATGAGCATGGACCGGACGTCCGTTGTGGTC
>NZ_GG657746.1:3333172-3408566 GCF_000158875.1 Streptomyces sp. AA4
AGTCCGGTTCGACCAGGCAGCGGCCGGTCACCGAGCCGAGGCCGGGGTGGGCGTCGAGCACGTCGGCGGCGCGGGTGAGGGAGCCTGGCTGCCAGGTGGTGTCGTCGTCGCAGAACGCCACGTACGGCGTCGTCACCTCGCGGACCGCGATGTTGCGGCCGACCGCACCGAGGTTCTGGTCGAGCCGAATCAGCCGCAGCGAGGGGAAATCGCGGGCGACCAGGTCGGCGGTGCCGTCGGAGGACGCGTTGTCCACCACCAGGATCGGCGGCCGCTCCGGCAGCGCGACCAGGTGCTTGAGCGTTTCCCGCAGCTGGTCGCGGCGGTTGTGCGTGATGACCACAACGGACGTCCGGTCCATGCTCATCCCTCCGTCAGCCGGGCTTGTCGTTCGATCGCGGCGGGCAGCACCCGGCGGTGAGCCAGCGCGCGCGGCAGCCGGACCGCGGCGGCGGCCAGTGCGGCGAGCAGACCTGGGTTCCGACGCGCGTGGGTGAGCAGCCGCCGCAGCTGGGTCGCGCAGACGTCGGCTGGTCGTCGCTGCCAGCTGATGAGCAGTTGGTTCCGCGCTTCGGCTCGCTGTCGCCAGCCCGGCGAGGGGCGCGCGGAAGACGGGTGATGGTGGGCCACGACGTCTTCCGCGTAGCAGAGTTGCCAGCCCGCGGCGGCGAGATCGTAGGAGAGCAGCTGTTCCTCGGCTCCGAAGTGGAGCATCGGGCTGAATCCGCCGACCTGCAGGAACGCCGACCTGCGCACGATCGCGGAGCAGGCGAGGAACCCCAGCACGAGCGGGCCGGGCGCGTCCGGCGGAGTCCCCAATGGACTGTGGGCGAGGGCTGGCGTGATGGGGTCTTCGCGCTGGTGCGGGCCGACCAGGGTCCGGCCGGTGAGGAGGCCGAGCCGCGGGTGCGCGTCGAAGAGGTTTTCGGCGCGGCGCAGGGCGTCGGAGGCCCACCAGGAGTCGTCGTCGCTGAACGCGACATACGGCGTCTGAGCAGCGATGACGCCTTGGTTGCGCGCCGCAGCACCGTGATTGTGCGGGCTTCGGATCACCCGCACCTGCTCGAAGGAGGCCGCGACCTTCGCCGTGTCATCGGCAGAACCGTTGTCCAGGACGATTACGGGCGGCTTGGGGTCCATTGTGGACAGTTCACTGAGAGTGCGGGCCAGTTCGCCGGCCCGATTGCGGGTGGCCACGACGACGGTTGTCCGGTTCACGGCATTCCCTTGAGCGCGCCGACGAGTTCGGCGAGCGGTCCCGGGAACGGGTGTTCCGCGGCGGCCCGGGCGCGGGCTTCGGCGGAGCAGCACCAGTCGAACCACTTGTCGAGGTCGGCGCGGGCGGCGTCCGCGGGCAGGACGGCGGGCCAGCGCAGCGCGTGTGCCTGGGCGGTCACTTTGCCGCCGTGCGCGACGGGGTCGACGGCGAGCACCGGGATCCCCGCTTTGAGGCCGAGCGCGAGGCCGTGCAGCCGGGTGCTGACCAGCACGTCCATCCGGGACAGCGTGCTCACGAACTGGTCCGGGGTCGCGCAATGCCGCCAGTCGTCGGTGGCGAGGCGGGTGTCGAGCGGGACGCGGCCGCAGTCGAGGTCGCGCAGCCATTCGGCGAGGGTCGCGTGCACCGTGTCGTGGCGTCGGTCCGCGCCGTATTCGGGCTGGTCCGGCGCGAGCAGCACGCCGACTACCGGCGGTGCTTCGAGCCAGGCCGCCAGCGAGAGGTCCGCGGCGCAGGCGTCGCCGTCGTCGCGGGGGAGGACCAGGTCGAATCCGGTGACCGCCGGGTCGGCTGGATCGGGCACGGACACGCCGATCGCCAGCCGTCGGCAGTGCGCGTAACGCTGGTGCAACTCGCGCAGTTGCGTGCCGCGCAACGGTCCGCAGGCGAAGACGACGTGGGTGAACGCGTCCGGCTCGGCTTCGGCCAGGTGCGGGCCTTCGGGGCGGAACGCGGGGCTCCACACCGTCAGGTGGTCGACCCCGGCTTGAGTGAGGACGTCGCTCACCGCGCGCAAACTCAGCACGTCGCCCGCGGTGGCCTCGCCGCGGGCGAAACTCGCCCAGCCGGTCAGGAGTACTCGCATGCCCGGCGGTTACCCGTGAGTCGCGGTGGTTAACGCGGCGTGGCAAGGGTATCCCGCGCGACATGGCTTTCTCCCACGCGGTAGTCACCGGCGGAGCCGGATTCGTAGGCGCGCGGCTGTGCGCGAAACTGCTCGAAGAGGGCGCGAGAGTGACCGCAGTGGACAACCTCGCGACGGCCCGCCCCGGCGCGCTCGACGCCGTCGCCCGACATCCGCGGTTCCGGTTGCTGGAGCACGACGTGACCAGGCCGATCCCGGTCCCGGGGGCGGTCGACGTGGTGTTCCACCTGGCCTCGCCAGCGTCTCCCCGGGACTATTACCGGCTGCCGCTCGAGACGCTGCGCGTGGGTTCGGCCGGCACCGAGAACGCCCTCGCCGCGGCGCGCGGGGCACGGTTCGTTCTCGCGTCCACCAGCGAGGTGTACGGCGACCCGCTGCAGCATCCGCAGCGCGAAACCTATTGGGGCAACGTGAATCCGATCGGGCCGCGCAGTGTGTACGACGAGGCCAAACGCTATGCCGAGGCGTTGACCAGCGCGATGCGCCGGGAGAAGGGCGCGGACACCGGGATCGCGCGGATCTTCAACACCTACGGCCCCGGCATGCGAGCCGACGACGGGCGGATGGTGCCGTCCTTCATCACCAAGGCGCTCGCGGGGGAACCGCTGACCGTCGAAGGCAGCGGACGGCAGACGCGCTCGTTGTGTTATGTGGACGACACCGTCGACGGTTTGCTCGCGTTGGCGCGGTCGGGCTACCCCGGACCGGTGAATATCGGCAACCCGCATGAGCTTTCGGTGCGCGAGATCGCGGAACGGGTGATCGCGATTACCCAGTCGTCCTCGCGGATCGTGCATGTCGAGGCAGCGGTGGACGATCCGCGGCGGCGGTGCCCGGACATTTCGCTGGCCCGGCAAGTGCTCGGCTGGTCCCCGCGGGTCGCTGCGGGGGAGGGGTTGCGGCGGACGGTGGACTGGTTCGCGGCGCGGCAGGTCGCGGCTGCGTGAGACGGTGGTGGTGTCGGGGGAACGGCGACGTGCTCCCGCCTTCGCCGGGCGTCTTCTCCGATGATGCATGTCGACGCCGCGGTGCGAGCATTTCGCTGGCTCGGCAGGTCGCGGCCGCTTGAAACCGGGGTGTCGCTTCGGTGAGTAGCGACGTCCTGGGCTTTTCCGGCTGCTTCGTTTATCCCCGACTTCGCCGGGTAGTGCTTCCGGGACGGCGGGCCACCGGGGTCCGCCCGGCGGGGAGAGGGGATGAGCGGGTGCGCTTCCTGGGAATCAACGCGGTGTTCCACGACCCCGCCGCCGCGCTGGTCGTCGACGGCCGGATCGTCGCGGCGGCCGAGGAAGAGCGGTTCAGCCGGCGCAAGCACGGCAAGCAGGCGGTGCCGTTCTCGGCGTGGGAACAGCCGGGGCAGGCCGCGCGCTGGTGCCTCGAGCGGGCCGGGCTCACCGCGGCGGACCTCGACGCGGTGGGGTTTTCCTACGATCCGGACCTGGTCGAACCCGGCCTCGCCGGACACGATCCCAGCGGCGAGGAATTGCGGACTGAATTCGCCCGCCGCGCCCCGAAATTCCTCGCCAGCGAACTGCCCGGATTGGACCAGCGGAAGGCCCGGTTCGTCCGGCACCACGTCGCGCACGCCGCGTCGGCCGCGCTGGCCGGGCCGCCGGGCGACACCGCGGTGCTGGTCGCGGACGGACGCGGCGAAAGCACGTCGTACCTGGCCGGCGAGTATCGCGACGGACGGTTCAAAGAGCTTGCCGCGCAAAAGCTTCCGCACTCGCTCGGTCTGTGCTACGAGGATCTTACCGAACATTTGGGCTTCGCGCGGTCGAGCGACGAGTACAAAGTGATGGCGCTGGCGTCCTACGGCGGACCGGTGCATCTCGATTATCTCCGCGAGCGCGTCTACGTGACCGGCGATGGAGGATTTCGCACTGAGCTGATCGACTGGTCCGCTCTCGCGCCGCGCTGTGCGCCGGGCGAGGAACCGACGCGGCGGCACGCGGATCTCGCGTCCAGTGTCCAGCATGTCCTGGAAGAAGTGCTCCTCGACCTCGCCCGCTGGCTGCACGACCAGACCGGGCACCGGAGGTTGACCCTGGCCGGCGGCATCGCGCTCAACTGCGTGGCCAACACCCGGCTGCACGCGGAAAGCCCGTTCGAATCCGTCTGGATCCAGCCCGCCGCCGGAGACGCCGGGACCGCGCTCGGAGCCGCGCTTCAGCTGGCGGCCGACGCGGGCGAGCGGATCGAACCGATGTCCGGCGCCGCGCTCGGTCGCGAGTGGACCGACGCCGAGCTGGAAGCCATTCTGCAGAAGGCGAAACTGGACTACGAACGACCGGACGACGTCTCGGACGCGGTGGCGGACGCACTGGCTGACGACCAGATCGTGGCCTGGTTCCAAGGCCGCGCCGAGTTCGGCCCGCGTGCGCTCGGGCACCGGTCGCTGCTCGCGCACCCCGGTCGCGCCGGGAATCTGGAGCGGCTCAACGACGTGAAGGGCCGCGAGCAATTCCGCCCGGTGGCCCCGATGGTGCTCGCCGACCGCGCGGAGGAGATCTTCTCGCGCGGCCCGTTTCCCAGTCCCTACATGCTTTTCGTGCACGACGTCGCCGACGAGTGGCGCGAGCGGCTGCCCGCGGTGACCCATGTGGACGGTACCGCCCGGGTGCAAACCGTCGACCCGACAGACGATCCGCGAACCGCGCGCGTGCTTTCCGGATTCGCGCACCGGACCGGGCTTCCGGTCGTCGTCAATACCAGCCTGAACACCGCGGGGCGGCCGATGGTCGATTCTCCGCGCGACGCGTTGGAGTGTTTCGGTTCGGCTCCGGTGGATGTTCTGGCGTTAGGTCCGTTCGTGGTCCGGCGTCACCGGAACCGCTGACTTTCTGAGGAGGTGCCGTCATGGCAGACCACTTCGCCGACTTGTGCTCGGCCGCGCAACGATTGCGTTTCGCCACGCCGCGCATTGCCGCGTGGGGAACCCATCTGGCCAGTGTTTTCGAAGACGGCGGGCGGTTGCTCGCGTGCGGCAACGGCGGGAGCGCCGCCGAAGCGCAGCACCTGACCGGCGAGCTGGTCGGCCGGTTCCGCCGCGAACGCCGTCCCCTGTCGGCAATCGCGCTGCACGCCGACACCTCGGCGCTGACCGCGATCGGCAACGACTACGACGAAGCGGAGTTGTTCGCCCGCCAGGTCCGCGCCCACGGACGGCCCGGCGACGTGCTCGTCTGCCTGTCGACCAGCGGCACCAGCCAAAACGTCGTCGCGGCGGCGAAAGCGGCGCAGGAAATCGGCGTGACCACCTGGGCGTTCACCGGACCGGCGCCGAACCCGCTCGCCGCGTTGTGCGACGACGCGGTGGCGGTCGACGCGCCGAGCACGGCCACCGTGCAGGAACTGCATCTGGCGCTGGTGCACGCGTTGTGCGAAGCCTTGGACGACGCGCTCGGGGTGCCCGCGTGAAGCCGCTGGTGGTGGTCGGCGACGTATTCCTCGACGTGGATGCCGAGGGCGTCGCGGAACGGCTCTGCCCGGACGCGCCCGTCCCGGTCGTCGACGTGACCCGCCGGTGGCTGCGCGCTGGCGGAGCAGGTCTCGCCGCCGTGCTGGCAGCCCGGTCGACCGCTGAGGTGGTTCTCGTGACCGCACTCGGCGACGATCGTTCCGCCCGCACGCTCGCCGGGCTGCTCGAACCGGAAGTGACGCTGGTGCCGGTCCCGCTGGAGGGCCGCACCGTGTCGAAGACGCGGATCCGCGCGGCGGGGCAATCGTTGGTGCGCTTGGATTCCGGCGAAGGCGTCGCGTCCGCGGACGGCCTGCCGGACCGTGCCGAGCGCGCGTTGCGCGGTGCCGGGGCGATCCTGGTGTCCGACTACGGCCGGGGCATGACGCGGAACCAGCGGCTGCGGGAAGTGCTGACCGAGCTGGCGGACGAGATCCCGGTGGTGTGGGACCCGCATCCGCGCGGGACCGAGCCGGTGCCGGGAACGCGGCTGGTCACGCCGAACGCCAGCGAGGCCACCGCAGTGGTTCCGGACGCGCTCGAGATGCCGGGTCTGCTGCGTGAACGCTGGAGCGCGGACGCGGTCGCCGTGACTATCGGTTCCCGAGGCGCCTTGGTGGCTGACGGTAAGTCAGTGCGCCGGATTTCGGTGCCGGAAGGTGCGCAAGTCAGCGGCAGCGCCACGGATACTTGCGGCGCGGGCGATCGGTTCGCGGCGGCTGCGGCAGCTGGCTTGCTCGACGGTGCTCCGATTGCGGACGCAGTGCGCGTTGCGGTCGAGGCGGCAGCGCGGTTTGTCGCCGCGGGCGGGGCCAGTGCACTGTCCATTGAGGAAGACCGCGCCGCTGAGTCCAGTGTGGACACTCCGGATTTCTCGGCCGGAAACGCTTTCGCGGTAGCGGAACGGGTCCGCGCGGCCGGTGGACGGCTCGTCGCGACCGGGGGTTGTTTCGACCTTCTGCACCCCGGCCACGTCAGCCTGCTGCGCCAGGCGCGCGCTCTCGGCGACGCCCTGGTGGTGTGCGTGAACTCGGACAGTTCCGTCCGCCGGCTGAAAGGCCCGGGACGTCCGCTGTTGTCCGCGCCGGACCGGGCACGCCTGCTGACCGCACTGTCCGTGGTGGACGCGGTGGCGGTCTTCGACGAATCGTCCCCGGTCGCGATCCTGGAACGGCTGCGGCCGGACGTCTGGGTCAAGGGCGGCGATTACGCCGAGGCGGAGCTGCCCGAACGGGCGGTGGTCGAACGGCACGGCGGCGAGGTCGTGCTGGTGCCGACCCTGCCCGGCTATTCGACGACGAGGCTGGTCGCCGCCGCGGCCGGCCAGTGAATCTTCGAGGGAGTCTGATGCGTTCTCTTGGCAACGTCCTGATCACCGGCGGCGCGTCCGGTCTCGGCGCCGCGACCGTCGAGGCGGTCCGCGCGGAGGGCGGCACCCCCTGGGTGCTGGACCGTGCCGAACCCGCCGACGGAGTGGAATTCGTGCAGGTCGACCTCGCGGACTCCGGCGCGGCCGAGGCAGCCGTCCGCGAGGTGGCCGAAAGAGCGGGCGGTCTCGACGGCGTGGTGACCGCGGCGGGGATCGACGCGTGCGGTCCGCTCGGCGAGGTCCCGGCGAAGGACTGGGAGCGAGTCGTGCACGTGAACCTCCTCGGCACGGTCGCCGTGGTGCGCGCCGCGCTGCCGTACCTGGAGCAGTCGCACGGCCGGATCGTCACGGTGTCCTCGACGCTCGGCATCAAGGCCGTCAGCGACGCGACCGCATACTGCGCGTCGAAATTCGGCGTGGTCGGCTTCACGCGCGCGCTGGCCGCGGAGCTGGCGGGCCGCGTCGGCGTGACGCTGCTCGTCCCGGGCGGGATGTGGACCCGCTTCTTCGACGACCGGACGGAGCAGTACCGCCCGCCCGCGGACGCGAAGCTGAACCGGCCGGAACATGTCGCCGGAACGATCGCGTTCGCGCTCGGCCAGCCGCCGGACGCGGAGGTGCGGGAACTGGTCGTGTGCGCTTCGGAGGAGGGGTCGTGGCCGTGAGCCGCCGAATCGCGGAGGAGGCCCGGCCATGAGCATCCTGGCTCTGCGCGCCCTGGGCATCGGCGACCTGCTCACCGCGGTCCCCGCCCTGCGCGGCCTGCGCCAGGCTCATCCGGAAGAACGGCTGGTGCTCGCCGCGCCCGCCTGGCTCCGGGACCTGGTCGAACTGGTCGACGCGGTGGACGAACTGCTGCCCACCCCCGGGCTCGGCGTCCTGCGCTGGCCGGGTCCGCCGCCGCGGCTGGCGGTGAACCTGCACGGCAACGGCCCGGAGAGCATCCGCGACCTGATGGCCGTCCTGCCGGGCACGCTGCTCACCCACCGCAACCGGGCCGTCCCGGAGATCCCGGGCCTGGACTGGACGCCGGGCCTCCACGAGGTCGACCGCTGGTGCCGGCTGGTCGAGTACGGCCAGTGCCCAGCCGACCGGCGCGACCTGCGGATTTCCCCGCCGCCCGGGCCGAGTCCGGCGCCGGGGGCCGTCGTCGTGCATCCGGGCGCGGCGTTTCCCGCCCGGCGCTGGCCGCCGGAGCGGTTCGCGGAGGTGGCGCGCGAGCTGGCCGCGGCCGGACATCGCGTGGTATTCACCGGATCGGCGGCCGAGCGCGGGCTGGCGGAGGAGGTCGCGCGCCGGGTCGGGCTGGGCGCGGACGCGGTGCTCGCCGGACAGACCGGGCTGGCCGAACTGGCCGCGCTCGTCGCGGAAGCGGCGCTCGTGGTGTGCGGCGACACCGGCGTCGGGCACCTCGCGACCGCTTTCGGCACGCCGTCCGTCCTGCTCTTCGGTCCGACGCCGCCCCGCTGCTGGGGTCCGCCGCCGGACGTTCCGCAGCACGTCGTGCTGTGGGTCGGCGACGTCGGCGATCCGCACGGCGCCGAACCGGACGCCGGATTGCTGTTGCTGAGCACGGATCGCGTGCTGGCGGCGGCGCAATCGGTGCTGCGGGAGGGGGTGTCGCATGGCTGAGCGGATCGGCGTCCTCGGTGCGGGCTACGTCGGGCTCACGACGGCGGCCTGCTTCGCCGCGATGGGCCATCAAGTGTCCACTGTAGACATCGACGAGGCCAAGGTTTCCCGGCTCCGGAACGGGGAAGTCGACCTCGCCGAACCGGGGCTGCCGGAATTGGTCTCCGAAGGGCTCCGAGAGGGCACGCTGGCCTTCTCCGGGGATTTCGCCGCCGTCGCCGGGTCGACGATCGTGTTCCTGTGCCTGCCGACCCCGCCGGGCGAAGACGGCGCCCCGGACCTGCGCGCGCTGCGCAGCGCCCTCGGCGACCTTGGCCGCGTGCTCGCGCCGGGCACGATCGTGGTGACGAAATCGACCGTGCCGGTCGGGACCGCGCAACGGATTCCCGACTGCCTCGGCCGCGCGGACCTTCCGGTGGTCAGCAATCCGGAATTCCTGCGCGAAGGCCATGTCGTGCACGATTTCCGGTGCCCGGACCGCGTGGTCGTCGGCGCTGATCCGCCGGATTCGCCCGCCGCGGACCGGGTCGCGCTCCTCTACGCGCCGACCGAAGCCAGGGTGGTGCGCACGAGCAGCGCGAGCGCCGAGCTGGCCAAATACGCCAGCAACGGCTTCCTCGCGGTGAAGGCGTCGTACGCCAACACCCTGGCCGAACTGTGCGAACAGTGCGGTGCGGATGTCCGCGACGTCGCCGCGGTGATGGGCCTCGACCCGCGGATCGGCCCGCACTTCCTGGCCCCCGGACCCGGCTGGGGCGGGTCGTGCCTGCCGAAGGACGCGAGCGCGCTGTTGCGGGCAGCGGATTCGGCGGGCGTCGAGTTCGGCCTGCTGCGCGACGCGGTGCGGGTGAACGCCCGGCAGCGCACGCGCATGGTCCGCGCGATCCGGACGGCCGCGACCGGTCGGCCGGACGGTCCGCTCGACGGCGTCCGCGTCGGCGTTCTGGGCCTGGCGTTCAAAGCGGGCACCGGCGACGTCCGCGATTCCCCGGCGGTCGCCGTCGCGGCCGAACTGGTCCGGCAGGGCGCCGAGGTCACCGCCTACGACCCGGCTGTCCAGTCCGAAATGGACGGTGCGACCGTCGTGGACGACCCCTATCTGGTCGCGAAAGACGCGGCCGCGCTGGCCGTTCTCACCGAATGGCCGGAGTTCCGCGACCTCGACTGGTGCCGGCTCGCCGAAGCGGCGGACCGGCCGGTCGTGGTCGACACCCGCAATGTGCTCGATCCGACCGTGCTCGCCGAGGCCGGGTTCGCCCGGATCGGCGTCGGCACCCCTGTGGAGGTTCCTGATGCGTGTTCTCGCCCTCGGCTGCACCCTCAAGCGCTCGCCGGACCGCTCCAGCAGCGACCTGATCGCCCGGCAGCTGCTCGACCTGTTCGCGGAACGGGGGGTGACCGGCGAACTGGTCCGGGTGGCCGACCATGACGTGCGCCCCGGCATCGAGACCGACATGGGCGACGGCGACGAATGGCCGGAAATCCGGCGCAAGGTCAACGCCGCGGACATCGTGCTGATCTCGACGCCGACCTGGGTCGGGCACATGTCGAGCATCGCGCAGCGGGTCGTGGAACGGCTGAACGCCGAACAGTCCGAGACCGACGACGAGGGCCGCCCGGGCATGTTCGGCAAGGTCGGCGTCGTCGCGGTGGTCGGCAACGAGGACGGCGCGCACAAGATCACCGCGGATCTTTTCCAGTCCCTCAACGACATCGGCTTCACCATCCCGGCCCAGGGCGGCACGTACTGGAACGGGGAAGCCATGCAGGGCGGCGACTACCAGGACTTGGACGAGACGCCCGAGGCGGTCGCGTCGACCAACGCGACGCTGGTGCGGAACGCGGTGCACCTGGCGGAGTTGCTGGGGAAACAGCAGTACCCGGCTTCGTGACCCCTGCTGGCCGGGCTGCCCGAGGAGCAGCCCGGCCCTTACGGCCGTTGCCCGACCCCCGTAGCGATCTCGTGCCCGCGATGCTCGTCCGGAGCCAACGGCGGGGTGCCTCCGCCTTTCCCCTGCCGCAACCCGTGCAGAAACTCCTGGACGGTCGCCTCCGCGGACCACGTCGGCTGCCACTCCAACTCGGACCGCGCCCGTGCGGTATCCATCACCGGCAGCCGCAGCACCGTGTCGAAAAGCCCCGGCGTCGCGGGCACCAGATGCATTCGCCAGGCCGCGGCGAGCGCGGGCTTGACCAAACCGGCCGGGACCGGCACCCGCCGCGCGCGCAGCAGCCGGGCCAGCAGCCGAGGGTCTACCACCGGTTCCGTCGCGATGTTGAACGCCCCGGAGACCGGCCGCAGGACGCAGCGGCGGATGGCGTCGGCGAGATCGTCGGCGTGCACGACCTGGAACCGCAGGCCCGGGATGTCCGGCACGATCGGCACGAGGCCCGGCCGGAGCAGGCTGCCCGGCACGAACGGTCCGGCGAACAACCGCCGTTGCTCGGTCGACGCCGTGCGCTGGAAGACGAACCCGGGCCGCACCCGCACCACCCGGATCTCCGGATGCGTCCGTTCGAAGGAGTCCAGAAGCCGCTCTACGTAAGCCTTTTCGCGCGGATACGCCGCACCTGGCCAGCCGTGCGTCGGATAGTCCTCGGTGACCGGGCGGTCGTCGGAAGCGGGGGAGTAGGCCCCGACCGAGGAGGCCACCACCAGCGTCGACACCCCTGCCGCGGCCGCGGCCTCGAACACCCGGAGCGAGCCGCGGACGTTCGCCTCCCAGGTGAGGTCCGGGCGATGGGTCGGCTGGAACAGCCACGCCAGATGGACCACCGTGTCGGCGTCGCGCAGCACGGGAGTCAGCTCGTCGTGCGCGACGTCGACGCCGACGTACTCCGTCTTCGGCGGCGGAATGCCCGCCGGACGCCGTTCGAGGCCGGTGATCGCCTCGACCTCGGGGTCGGCCGCCAGCGCGCGCACTGTCGCGGTGCCGATGTTGCCGGTCGCGCCGGTCACCGCGATCCGTCGGGAAGTCATCGGGCCCGGGTACCCGCCGGAGTCGCGGTCAATCAGTGCTGGTCCAGCTGCCGCAACAGCCGCCGGACCGGCAACGCCATCGCGCCGAGCCCGAGCGTCGCGGTCACGCCGTCGTCCGACGACACCAGCCGGTCCTCGACCTGGCCCACCAGCGAACGGCAGCGCTCCAGATCGACGTCGCGACCCGGAACCGCGGCATCCCGCACCGCGGAGGCGAGTTCCCGCAACAGGTCGGCGAGCGCCTCGCGGGCCTTCGGCCACGGATAGACGAACGGCTCGCGCCCCTCCGACGTCGTACGCACTGCCTCGACCAGCTGCTCGACCGGCGGCCACAACGCACCCAGCGTCCGCAGCGAGTACTCGTGCCGCTCTCCGGAATGCCGGCTTCGCTTGCGCAGGTTGAGAAACCGGCCTTCCCGGGTGAGCCCGGAAGCGTCCTCGGCCGCCCGCGCGAGACTGCGCACGTCGCTGATCTTGCCGAGCCATTCGTCCAGATTCTCCGGCGGCTCGTCGGCCCGCACCAGCTCGGCGGTGTCCTCCAGCAGCCCGGCGAGCGCGGACGCGAGCCGATCGGCCGCGGCGGCGACGCGTTCGCCGTACAGCGGAGGGAAGATCAGCACGTTGACCGCCAGCCCGATCGCGGCGCCGAGCGCGGTTTCCAGCAGCCGGTCGCCGAGCAGTTCCGAACTGCGTGCGGTCCCGTAGGTGACCAGCAGCATCCCGGTCACCCCGACCCACACGCCGGAACCGCCGAGCCGCCGCCACGAGCCGATCAGCAACCCGACGAAGACCACGATGGCCAGCGTGACCGTCTGCTCGGACACCACCTGCGACACGCCGGCCGCGAGCAGCACGCCGAGCGTGACCGCGCCGACCTGCTGCGCCCACCCGAGCAGGCTCCGGTACACGGTGGCTTCCACCAGGAAAACCGCCGCGTACGGCGCGAGGAACGGCTGGGACAGCCCGATCACCTTCGTGGCGAGCAGCCAGGCCGCGACGGCGGCGACGGTCGCCTTGGCGGTCTGCAGCGCGGTGCGTCGCTCGCTGCCGGGCACGCGGATCGCGCGAGCCGCCCAGCCCAGCGGCGTGCGATCGAGTCTGGGCGTCACGCGCGTACGGGCGCGCCCAGGTGGACGAGCTTGGTCTGGGTCATCTCGTCGAGCAGTTCGGGACCGTATCCGTAGCCGGATCCGCTGCCGCGCCGCGGCTGGGCCGCCCCGCCCGGCGCGCCGCCGAACACGGCGTTCACCTTGACCGTTCCGACTGCCAGCTCCCGCCACGCGTGCTGCGCGTGTTCCATCGACGCGGTAAGCACGGTCGCCGCGAGCCCGTAATCGTCGTTCGCGGCCTCGGCCAGCCCGTGTTCGAAGGAATCCACCACGCACAACGGCGCGACCGGTCCGAAGGTTTCCTCGCGCATCACGCGCATCTGGCTGGTGCATCCGGTGAGGACCGTCGCGGGGTAATGCGCGCCTGGCCCGGGCGGGATCTCGCCCCCGGTGCGGATCGCGGCCCCCAGCGATACGGCGTTCTCCACGTGCGAATGTACGTGATCGCGGTGCCTCGGGTCGACCAGCGGAGCGAGCTTCTTCTCCCGGGCGATTTCGACAAGTGCTTCGGTGAACGCCTCGGCTAGCGCGCGGTGCACGTAAATCCGTTCCACCGCGACGCAAATCTGCCCGGAGTTCGCGAACGCGCCGAGCGCGGCCTGCTCCGCCGCCCAGCGCGGGTCCACGTCCTCGTCCACCACGAGCGGGTCGTTGCCGCCGTTCTCCAGGAGCGCCTTCGCTCCGGTCGCGGCCGCGCTCGCGGCGATCGACCGGCCGGTGGCGGTGCTGCCGACGTGCGCGAGGACGTCCACATCGCTCCGCGCGGCCAGCACCGCGCCGATCCGGCCGTCGCCGTGCACGGTCTGCAGCACCCCCTCGGGAAAGACTCCGGCCAAGACCTCGCCGAACAGCGTTCCGGTGTGCGGACACCGTTCGCTCGGCTTGTGCACCACGGTGTTTCCGGTGACGACGGCCGCGCCGATGAGCCCGCACGAGACAGCGACCGGGTCGTTCCACGGCGTCAGCGCGACCACCACCCCGCGCGGTTCCGGGACCATCAGATCGGTGGCCGCGAAATCCCCGAGCAGGCTGCGGCCGCGATGCACCGGGCCCAGTTCGGAGTACTGGTCGAGGGTCCCGGCTCCGGCGAGCACCCCGGCCTTGGCCTCCTCGAGCGGACGGCCGGTTTCGCGCCGGTTGATCTCGGCCAGGTCGTCGGCGTGCGCGCGCAGCCGGTCCGCGGCGGCACGCAGGGCCGCGCCGCGCTCGGCGGCCGGGGTCCGGCCCCAGCCCGGCTGCGCCCGGTGCGCGAGGCCGAGCGCGGCGTCGAGTTCGTCCGGGCTGGCCATCGGGACCGCGCCGACCGGGCTCCCGTCGGCCGGGTCGGTGATCGCGAGCGTGGCGGCCCGGTCGTCGAGCGTGGTCATCGCACCTCCTGGTAAGTCGGTCGCGCTGCGGGTACCCCGGCGTACGTGCTGTCATGCGTTCCGTTTGCCTGCGCGGATGCGGGGTAAACCGGGCCGGTGAACACTTTCCCGGACTACTCCGTGGTGATCCCGACGACCGGCCGCCCCGCGCTGCGGACCCTGCTGGACACGCTCGTGGCCGCCGAGGGCCCCGGCCCAGCCGAGGTCATCGTGGTCGACGACCGTCCACAAGGGACCGCGCTGGAGGCGCCCGAGGGCGTCCGGGTGCTGCGCTCGTGCGGCCGGGGCCCGGCGGCCGCGCGGAATGTCGGCTGGCGTGCGGCGAAGTCCGAGTGGATCGCTTTCGTGGACGACGACGTGGTCCTCGCCGCCGACTGGCCCGTCCAGCTGGTCGCCGACCTCGCCCGGCTGCCGCCGGAAGCCGCCGCGTCGCAGGCCAGGATCGTGGTTCCGTTGCCGGAAAACCGGAAGCCCACGGACGACGAACGCGGCACCGCCGGACTGGAAACCGCGCGCTGGATCACCGCGGACATGGCTTACCGGCGGTCCGCGCTGGTCGAGACCGGCGGTTTCGACGAGCGTTTCCCGCGTGCGTTCCGGGAAGACTCCGACCTGGCCCTGCGCGTTGTCCTCAAAGGACACCGCATCGAACGCGGCGAACGGGTCACGACCCATCCCGCGCGCCGTTCGGGATTCTTCGCCAGCGTCAAAGCCCAGCGAGGCAACGCGGACAACGCGCGCATGCGGTACAAGCATGGCGTCCTTTGGCGGCAGCGAACCGGCGAGGGCAGCGGAATGCTGGGACGGCACGCGCTGACCGTCGCCACCGCTGTCGCCGCGCTCGCGCCCCGGAAGCGTCGCCTCGCCTTGGCGGCCTGGGCCGGGTTGACCGGTGCCTTCGCCGTGCAACGCATCCGTTCCGGGCCAGCCACGCCCGGCGAGATCGCGCGCATGCTGGTGACGAGCGTGCTGATCCCGCCCGCCGCCTGCTACCACCGGCTCCGCGGGGAAATCGCCGCGCGCCGTTCCCTCGCGCCGCAGGCAGTGCTGTTTGACCGCGACGACACGCTGATCCACGACGTCCCTTACCTGTCGGATCCGGAGCAGGTCCGGCCGGTCGACGGAGCGGTCGGCCTCGTGCGGGAGCTCCGGCGGAAAGGCGTCCGGGTAGGTGTGGTGAGCAATCAGTCCGGAGTCGCGAAAGGACTGATCGAACCGGTTCAGCTCGACGCGGTGAACGCCCGCGTGGAGGAGTTGTTCGGCGAGTTCGGCACCTGGCAGGTCTGCCCGCACGACGCCGGCGACGGCTGCGGCTGTCGCAAACCTTCCCCGGAACTCGTCCGGCGAGCGGCGAAGGAACTGCGGGTCGATCCCGCGCGGTGCGTCGTCATCGGCGACACCGGCGCGGACGTCGACGCGGGTCTCGCCGCCGGTGCGCGCGCGGTGCTGGTGCCGACCGCTCGAACGTTGCCCGCCGAGATCGCTCGCGCGCGGCAAGAGGCGCTGGTCGCGCGAGATCTCGCGGACGCGCTGCGCCAGGCCGGAGTCGGCACGTGAAGCGCGTTCTGGTGGCCCGGCAGGACAATCTCGGCGACGTCCTGCTGGCCGGTCCTGCGATCCGGGCGGTCGCCGACCAGGCCGACCACGTCGCCCTTCTGGCCGGACCGCACGGCGCGGCCGCCGGTGAGCTGCTGCCCGGCGTGGACGAGGTACGGGTCTTCCGCGCGCCGTGGATCGACCCCGATCCGCCGCCGCTGACCCGCCCGTCCGTCGACGCCCTCGCCGAACAGCTCGCCGGATTCGACGCGGCCTTCGTGTTCACCTCGTTCCACCAGTCGCCGCTGCCGCTCGCGCTGATCCTGCGCCTGGCTGGCGTGCCGTGGATCGGCGCGATCTGCGACGACTACCCGGGCAGCCTCCTCGACCTGCGCCACCGCGTGCCGGGCGATCCGCCGGAGGCGCTGCGGATGCTGTCGCTCGTGCAAGCCGCCGGGTATCCGCTGCCGCCTGGCGACGACGGACGGCTCGCGGTCCGCCGTCCGCTGCCGGAGGTCTCCGCGCTGACCGGAATCGGCGACTACGTGGTGGTCCATCCGACGGCCTCGGTCCCGGCGCGCAGCCCCTCGCCGGTCCACAGTGGACGGATCGTGGACGCACTGACCGCGGCCGGGCACCGCGTCGTCGTGACCGGCGCGAAGCCGGAAGGAATGACCGCCGACGTCGACCTGAGCGGCCGCACGACGCTGCCCGAACTGGCCGCGGTGCTGGCCGGCGCGGAGGCCGTTGTCGCCCCTAACACCGGTCCGGCGCACCTGGCCGCGGCAGTCGGAACCCCGGTGGTGTCGCTGTTCGCGCCGGTGGTTCCCGCCGCGCGCTGGGCGCCGTTCGGAGTTCCGGCGGCCTTGCTCGGCGATCAGCACGCGCCGTGCCGGGGCAGCCGGGCGCGGACCTGTCCGGTCCCCGGCCATCCGTGCCTGGACGGCATCGACCCGGCGGAAGTGGTGGCCGCGGTGGAGGAACTGGCCAAGCGGCCGAGCCGCCGGGTGACCGCGTGACTCGCGAGGAAAGGAGAATCATGGTGGACCCAGCACCGTTGCCCGAGGAGGCCGACGGCCCGCGCACGGCGGTGGTGACCGGCGCGGACTCCGGCATCGGCCGCGCAGTGGCGGTCGCGCTCGCGGGCGGGGGAGTGGACGTCGGAATCACCTGGCACACCGACGAAACCGGAGCGGAGGAGACCGCCGCCGAGGCCAGGGAACAGGGAGTGGCCGCACACGTGCGGCAACTCGACCTGACCGACCTGCCGACGGCGGCGAGCGTCGTGGACGACCTCGCGGACGAACTCGGCGGCGTCGACGTCCTGGTGAACTGCTCCGGGACCGGTAGCAGCGAACTAGCGATGAACATGGACTTCGACACCTGGCGCAAGGTCGTGGACGTCGACCTGCACGGTGTTTTCGTGTGCTCGCAACGCGCCGCGCGACACATGATCGACGCCGGCCGCGGCGGCCGGATCATCACGATCACCAGCGTCCACGAACACGTGCCTCGCGTCGGCGCCGCTCCGTACTGCGCGGCGAAAGCCGGTGCGGGCGCGCTGACCCAGGTGCTCGCCCTCGAACTCGCCGAGCACGGGATCACGGTCAATTCCGTTGCTCCCGGTGAGATCTCCACTCCGATGACCGGTCAGACCGATGCGGATCCGCGTGCGCAGGACCGTCCGGGAATCCCGTTGGGCCGTCCCGGGCACGCCCGGGAAGTCGCCGCGGCGGTGGCTTTCCTGGCCACCCCCGCGGCGGGGTACATCACGGGTGCGTCCTTGGTGGTCGACGGCGGGCTGATGCGCATGGGCGCGCAGGCCGGTACGGCTTTCCCGGACAACAGCTGGCGGCGTCCTTAAGCCCGTTCGGTGCGGCTGCCGCTGATCGCGACGGCCAGGGCGACGAGCGCGGTGAGCCCGTGCAGCCAGTTGTCCGCCCAGTTGAGGTTCACCGGGTCGTCGCGTGCGGTGCTGAACGCCGTCGCCAGAATCCCGTACGCGGTCAACCCGGTGAACGCCACGAACAGCACCCAGCAGTACGCGACGGCGCCGGAAAGCTTGCGTGCGGCCAAAAGACCGAGCAGCCCCAGTGCGGTGTGGACGATGTTCAGGACTGTGCTGGAACTGAACAGCCAGATCACGCGGGTGGTGTCGTGGCCGCCGTGCGCGGTTGCCGGGACGAAGAACCCGGCGATGCCGAGCACCAGGTAGACCAGCCCGAGCACGGCGACGACCGGACGGGCCCAGGAACGAGTCGTGACCGCCGGCATGGGGACTCCTTTCCGCCACGGCCGCTAGCCGTGCTTTTCCGTTATGGCCCGACAACTTCCCGGGCTAGTACTCTCGAAGCGACTTCGCGACGGAACCACCGGCCTGGTCGGCCTGTTCGTCCGGGTCCGGGTCTGCCCGGCGCTGCGGAAGGTCCTCGTCCGGGGCCGCCGCGCGCTCCGCCTCCGCCCGGGCGAGCGTTTCGTCGTCGGGCGGGTTCGGCACGGGCTGGACGTCCGGCCGTTCCTCGGCGAGCCTGCGCTCGAGCGGCTCGCCTTCGCGCGCCTCGGCGGGGGTCGTGGCCCGCTGGACCGCCGGGCTCCAGCGTTCTGGCGGCTCGATGCCGGCCTCCAGCGGGTCGACCCGCAGTTCGTCCTCGTCGAGAGATTCGGACTGATCGAGCGTTTCGGGCTCGGCCGGATCGCTGTCGGGCATGGTGCTCCTTTCTCCGTGCAGCGCTTGTGCCGCCGGGTACCCGGAAGGAACGGGACAAAACGGGGTCAGGCGGCGGCGAGGTCGCGGATCGCGGTCTGCGCTTTCTGGATTTCCTGTCCGACCAGGAGCGCGGTGAACCGCGCGACCGAAATGCTGTGCGCGGCCGAGGCGACCGCGTCGCAGGCGGCCTGCGCGTCGTCGGAATCGTGCCGCACCCGCCCGGCGAGGAGTGCTTCTTCGAGCTGGGCGGACAAATCGGGGAGGAGTTCGGAGAGGTCGTCGGCGAGGAGGCTCAGCAGGCCGAGCGTCCGGTACAGCTCGGCGGGCGAGTCGTAGCCGCCGGCGCCGGCTTCGCGACGGAGCCGGCGCAGCGCGGTCTGCGCCTGCTCGGCCGGTGCGGGAGACGTCGCTGAATGGTCCATGGAACGGCTGATACCCGGTGGCGCCACGGCTAACCGGACGGTCGCGGACCGGTTGCGGACGGTCGTGCCGGGTATCCGGGGACGATGAACGAAATCGTCGAACTGATCCGGAGGCGGGCCTGCCTCGCAGACGCCCGCGACGCCGTACGGGTCGCGCACGCGGTGCTGCGGACGCTGGCCGAGCGGATTTCCCCGGAGGCGGCGGCGAGCCTGGCCGTGCAGCTGCCGATCGAACTGGCGGACGACCTGCGCCCGGGCCGCGGGAGCGGGGAACGTTTCGAACTGCAGGATTTCGTCGGGCGGATCGCGGACCGGGCGGAGCTGGCGGACCCGGAGGCGGTGCATCGGGCCGGAGTGGTGCTCGCTGTGCTGGGCCGCGAGACGGTGCAGGTGGCGGACGAGGTCTGGGACGTCCTGCCGGAACCGTTGCGGCAGCTGGTGGGGGAGCGGGTCGCCTGACTCAGGCGTTCCGCATGCGGGGCCGGTGCGGCTGGGTGTGGCCGCCGGGCTCGCCCGGGATGTCGCGGTCGACGTGGTCGGCGTGGTGCAGCGCCTGGGCCAGCAGGCCGCGGACGTGCTCGTCGGCGGCGGAGTAGTACACGAACGTCCCCTCGCGGCGGCCCTTCACCAGGCCCGCGAGCCGCAGCTTCGCCAGATGCTGGCTGACCGCGGTCGGCGCGGCCCCGGCCAGTTCGGCGAGGCAGGCGACCGACGATTCCCCCTGCAGGAGCGCCCACAGCACCTTGATCCGCGTCGGGTCGGAGAGCAGGCGGAAGCTTTCCGCGGCCAGGTGGACCTGCTCGTCGGAGGGCATGTCGAAGTCCGGCAGGGAGGAGTGCATGCCCCGATGCTACCGCCCCTTCTTGGCTACCTGCGCATCTGCGCAGGTATGCTGGCAGTCGGCCGGGGCGTTCGCGCCGGTCCGGGTTCGCAGATTCCAGGAGTCGTTCGATGGCAGAGGCGCGTCAGGACCGTCCGCAGGCGGGGCACGGTCACGGGCATGGTCATGGCCATGGGCACGGGCACGGGCACGAGAGCTGGCGGCACCGCGTCAAGCACTTCCTCACCCCGCACAGCCACGACAGCGCCGACCGCCTCGACACCGCCCTCGAAACCAGCCGACGCGGCATCCGGGCGCTGATCTGGTCCTTCGCCGCCCTGTTCGGCACGGCGGTCATCCAGCTGGCCCTGGTGGCGGTCACCGGTTCGGTAGCGCTGCTGGGCGACACCATCCACAACTTCGCCGACGCCCTCACCGCCCTTCCGCTGGGCATCGCCTTCGCGCTGGGCCGCCGCGCCGCGACCCGCCGCTACACCTACGGCCTTGGCCGTGCCGAGGACCTGGCCGGAGTCGTCGTGGTGCTGATCATCGCCGGATCCGCCGCGCTGGCCGCCTACGAAGCCATCGACCGCCTGCTGCACCCGCACCCGGTGCAGCAGCTCTGGGTGCTCGCCGCGGCGGGCCTGGTCGGCTTCGCCGGAAACGAACTCGTCGCCAGGTACCGCATCACGGTCGGCCGCGAAATCGGCTCGGCAGCCTTGGTCGCCGACGGCCTGCACGCCCGCACCGACGGCTTCACCTCGCTGGCGGTCGTGCTGGGCGCGATCGGCGTCGCCCTCGGCTTCCCCGCGGCGGACCCGGTGATCGGCCTGCTGATCACGGTCGCGATCCTGTTCGTCCTGCGCGACGCGGCGAAGGAAGTCTTCCGGCGCCTGATGGACGCCGTCGACCCGGCGACAGTCGAACTGGCCGAACGAACAGCCGCGGCGGTGCCCGGAGTGGAAGGCGTCCGGGAAGTCCGGATGCGCTGGATCGGCCACAGCCTGCGCGCGGAACTCGCCATCCAGGTCGGCAACACGCTCACCGTCGAGCAGGCGCACGAACTGGCGCACAGCTTGGAACACCAGCTGATCACCACGGTCCCCCGCCTGACCGCGGCGGCAGTGCATGTCGAACCGGCGGTGGGTGCGGAAGCGGTCCACCACGGCTGACGGGGGATCGACCGATCGGCTTTCCTGGCGAAACGCGGTGTCCCCGTACGGGGTTCTGGTGCTAACGACGTGCGTGCGTGCAGAGTCAACTCGAACGGGCTGAATCCACACCCCCGGTAAAACCGGACAGCAGTTTCATTACCCGCATAAGCCGTGACGCTGACCTGATTCGCCCCGGATTCCCTTGCCCACCCGAAGAACTCCTCCGTCAAAGCAGTAGCGACGCCGGTTTCCCGATGGGCGGGATCGACGCGCAGGCTCTCCAGCACGCCGACCACCGCCCTCGGTCGGAGTGGGTCGGCGCGGCGGATCCGGCCGATCAGGTGGCCGACCGCGGCACCGAAGGGGAGAACGCCAGCAGGCACAGGATTCGGGCGTGGCGCGGCGGACGACAGCGTTCATGAAGAAAACGCTATCGCGAGCGAGTTATCTGGCAAATATCGAATTTCCGCCAATAACTCAGGCCGCCCAGACCCGCTCCCCGCCGACCCACGTTTCCCGTACCTGCACTTGGTCCAGCGTCTCCGGATCGGCCGTGAACGGATCCTCCGCCAGCACCGCGAAATCAGCCAGAAATCCCGGCGCCAGCTGGCCCTTCGTCCCCTCCTCGCCAGACGCGTAAGCCGAACCGGTCGTATAGATCCCCAACGCGGCCTCCAGGCTGATCCGCTGCGAAGGCCCGAACAACTCGCCGTCCGGGGCCCGGCGCGTCACGCAGCTGCGCAGTGCGTACAACGGCGGGAACGGCCCGCAGGGATGGTCGGACGAACCGGCCACCGCGACACCGGCGTCGAGCATCGAGCGGTGGGCGAACATCCGCTCGACGCGCTCCTCCCCGTAGTACTGGGTCAGTTTGTCCCCGTGCGCGGCGGCGTAGTTCGCGAACGGCACCGCGACCATGCCGTGGTCGCGCATGCGTTTCAGGATCTCGTCGTCGATGATGGAACAGTGTTCGATGCGGTGTCGCGGATCCGGCCGCGGGTTGGCGGCTTGGGCTTGGTCGACGGCGTCGAGAACGCGGCGGATCGCGCGGTCGCCGTTGGCGTGCACGCAGACTCGCCATCCGGCGTCGTGCACGTGCCGCACGGTGTCGGCCAGTTCGGCGGCGCTGACGCGCTCCAAACCGTAGCTGTCGGTGCCTTCGATGGGCTGCTCGACCAGGCAGGTCCCGCCGTTGACGGCACCGTCGGCGAAGGTCTTGACCCCGCCGAGGCGCAGCCGCGTTTCCGGGGTGAGCGGCGAGTCGGGGAGGGCGCGGAAGTAGTCGAAGTGGTCGTAGGCGGCCAGCGCGTTCACCCGGAGCGTGAGCTGGTTCTGGTCGGCCAGATGGCGGAGGACCTGCCATTCGGTGCGGCCGACCAGCGCGTCGCCGACCGAGGTGATGCCCGCGGCGTGCAGCGCGGCGGCGTGCCGGGCGAAGGCGGCGGCCAGTACCTCGGTGGGCGGGTCCCGCACGATCGTCGGGCGCGGCGTGAAAGCGGGGAACGCGAGGTCGTAGAGGGCTTGGTCGTGGATGACGCCGTCGAGGCGGCCGGCGGCGTCGCGGCCGAGGTGGCCGCCGGGCGGGGGTTCGCTCGAGTCGGCGAGACCGGCGAGGGCGAGGCCGGGGGAGTTGAGGACGCCGGCGTGCAGCGTCACGTGCACGACGAGGACCGGGTGGTCCGGGCAGGCCTCGTCCAGTTCGGCGCGGGTGAGTTCGCGGCCGCCGTTGCTGCGGAACGCGTCGTAGCCGCAGCCGATGACCCAGTCGCCGGGCGGCGTCGCGGCGGCTCGTTCGCGCAGGGCCGCGGCGAGGTCGGCGGTCGAGCGGATCCGCGCCGGCGAGAGGTCGACCTGCAGCGATTGCGCGGCCACGACGGTCGGGTGCTGGTGGGCGTCGTTGAAACCGGGGACGACGGTGGCGTCGCCGAAATCGTGCAGCTGCGCCGCCGGGAACTCGCCGCGCAGGTCGGCGACGCTGCCGTGCGCGACGATCCGTTCGCCGCGCATCGCGAAGGCCGGAGGTTCGGCGCCCGCCATGGTCACGATGCGCCGGGCGGTGACGATCTGCACGGATTCCGGTGCGGACACGAGGTTCCCTCCAGGGTCGACGGCTGACCGCGCGGCGTTGTGTCCACAAAGGACGGTGTGGCCACGGTGCCGCACCGCCGATTCTAGGGGTGGGACCGGCGAGGGCGCAGGATGCGAGCCCGCCGAACCGCGCCCAGGACCGGCATGAGCTGCCCTCCGGGACGAGCCGGAAAGCAGGCGGCCGAGGCTGCGGCAAACGGGTGATCTAGGTCGCAGCGGGCCGGACTCCGGAATGAGAACCGGCCCCGCGGCGGTGTATACGCTGGAAGCACAGGGCACCCGGCCCGGCTCCCGCGGCGGCAGGAGGCTCGCATGTCCGGCATCGGTGGAGCGCGGGCCGCGCT
This sequence comes from Streptomyces sp. AA4, assembly GCF_000158875.1. Taxonomy (NCBI): domain Bacteria; kingdom Bacillati; phylum Actinomycetota; class Actinomycetes; order Kitasatosporales; family Streptomycetaceae; genus Streptomyces; species Streptomyces sp. AA4. The sequence goes on from NZ_GG657746.1 coordinate 3,356,305, forward strand.
CGGCGCCGCGGCCGAGCCGTGGGAGATCCGCGTCGGGCGCGATCTCGCCGACCGGCTCGACACCAAACCGCCCTCCCGCTGGTCCCGGCCGGGCGCGGCGGCGGAGGATCTCGCGGACCTGATCGGCCCGGGCGAGGTGGTCCTGGCCCCGTCGGCGACCCGGCCGTCGGACGACGGCGTGGTGTGGACGCCGGAGCAGGCGCTGGGCGCGGGCGCGCGCGGGGTGGCGCTGTGGGTCGACGACCTGCCGTACCCGCGTATCGTCGGCGCGATCCCGTACCCGGAGCTGATCGCGGTCGACCACGCGATGGCGGGGAAACACGCGTGCCTGGTGCTAACCGGCGTCCGGACGACACTGGTTTTCCGCTACCGCTCGTGGGCCTGGCCCGCGGTGGCCGACCTGGTGACGCACGTGCGGTCGCGCGCACACCGTCCCGGCGCCCCGGAACCGGCGCACGCGGGCCCGCCTTCTCTCGGCTGGGACCGGCTCCCGGCGTCGCCGTTGGTGGCCCTCGGACATCCCCGGCAGACGCGCTACCTGGGTGCGGAACCGGAACTCCCGCGACGCTGGCTGTGGCAGCAATCCCGCCCGGCGGCGTTCGTCGTGCTCACGCGCCACGAACTGGTCGTGGTCCGCCACGTGCTGGGCCGGCGGCCGTTGACGCACGGGGTGCAGCTGCTGGCGGTGGCCCGGAATCGGATCACCGGTCTTGGCGCGCACGGCGATCGGTTGCGGATCGCGGTGCCGGCGGGTCGCTTCGAGGCGGACCTCGGTGCCGAACTGGCGGCGGAGGCGCGCTCGCGCTTCGGGTCGATGCTGCGCGCGGACGGGCGGCGCGTAGTGCGGAAGGCGTCGAAGGCTCCGCAGGCCTGAATCGCGCGTCCGGACCAGCAGTTCGCCGCGAAGTTGTGGTAAGCAAACGGGCTATGCGCGGAAAGACGATACGCGGCCTGGCAGTCGCCGCGATGAGCCTGCTGACCTGTCTCGTCGCCGCACCGCCGGCGCCCGCCGCACCGGAGCCGAAGGCACCGCCCGAATTCGTCGCCCTGCGCGACGTCGATCCGACCATCGTGCAGGAGATCCGGTACATCACGCCGCACAACTTCACCGGGGCGCCGGTCGACGGCTACCGGCAGCCGATGTGCATCCTGACCCGCGCCGCCGCCGTCGCGCTGCACCAGGCGCAGTTGTCGTTCCTGCGCCAGGGCTACACGCTCAAGGTCTACGACTGCTACCGCCCGCAGCGCGCGGTCGACAACTTCGTGCGCTGGGCCGAGAACCTGTCCGACCTGTGGATGAAGGACGAGTTCTACCCGCGCGTGGAGAAGGACCGGCTCTTCGCCGACGGCTACATCGCGGCGAAATCCGGCCACAGCCGGGGAAGCACGGTCGACCTGACGCTGGTCCGGCTCCCCGCGCTCCCGACGCGGCCGTACCGCCCCGGCGAGCCCCTGACGCCGTGCTACGGCCCGAAAGCCGACCGCTTCCCGGACAACTCGATCGACATGGGCACCGGCTTCGACTGCTTCGACACCCTCGCGCACACGCTCGACCCGCGGATCGTCGGGAAGCAGCGGGAGAACCGGACGCTCCTGCTGCACGGGCTGGAGCGGGCCGGGTTCAAGAACCTGCCCGAGGAATGGTGGCACTACACGTTCCAGCCGGAGACGTTCCCGGACACCTATTTCGACTTCCCGATCTCGCGGCGTTCGTTGAGCGGCCGTCCGTTCTGAGGCTCAGCCCTTCCGCAGCTTCCGGCGCACCAGCGGCCAGAACGCCGCGATCACGGCCAGCGACACGATGCTCGTCCACACCTGGGTGCGCGCGGAATCGTCGGTCAGCAGCATGACCACGACGATCGCCACGACGCCCGCGACGGTCAGGATCCCGAGCCACGGGTGCAGCCACATCTTGAGCTTCAGCCCGGCGCGTTCCTCCGGCGTCATCTTGTGCCGCATCCGCATCTGGGTGAACGCGATGAACGAGTACACGAACAGCGCGACGAGGCCCGCGGAGTTCATGATGAAGTCGAAGATGCCGGAGTCGGGCGCGACGAAGTTGACGAGCACCGCGATGTACCCGCCGACCGTGCAGGCCACCACCGCGAGGACCGGCACGCCGGACTTGTTCTTCTTCGCCACCACGCGCGGAGCCAGCCGCTTTTCGGCGAGCGCGGAGAACATCCGCCCGGCGGAATAGAGCCCGGAGTTGAGCACCGAACACGCGGCGGTGAGCACGACCGCGTTCATCACCAGACCCGCGCCGGGCAGCCCGAACAACGTGAAGGCGTGCGCGAACGGCCCCTCCTGCTTGGGATTCGGCAGCTGGTTCCACGGGACGATGGTGACGATCAGCAGCACCCCGCCGACGAAGAACAGCAGGATCCGCCAGATCACCGTGACGACGGCCTGCCGGACGCCCTTCGCCGGATCCTCGGATTCGGCCGCGGCCATCACCGCGATCTCGGTGCCGAAGTAGGAGAAGATCACGATCGCGACGCCGCTGAGCACCGGCCACCAGCCGTTCGGCGCGAACCCGCCGTGCTGCCAGAGGTTCGGGATCGAGAAACTCGCCTTCGGCCAGAGCCCGAACGCGAACAGCGCGCCGACCGCGAGGAACACGACGATCGCGGCGACCTTGATGCTCGCCAGCCAGTACTCGACCTCGCCGAACGACCGCGCGGACACCAGGTTCGTGCTGGTGAAGAACAGCAGCAGCACCACCGAAAACGCCCACTGCGGGACGTCCGGGAACCACCCGCCGAGCACCGACCCGCCGACGACCGCCTCGAACGCGATCACGCCGATCCAGTAGTACCAGTACAGCCAGCCGACCAGGTATCCCGCCCACTCGCCGAGTCCGACCCGGGCGTACTCCATGAACGACCCGATCGCCGGCCGCGCGGCGGCCATCTCGCCGAGCATCCGCATCGCGAGGAAGACGAGCAGCCCGCCGATCAGGTAGGACACGACGGCCGCGGGCCCGACGGCGCGCACGACGTTGCCGGAGCCGACGAAAAGGCTGGCCCCGATGATCCCGCCGAGGGCGATCATGGTGATGTGCCGGGAGCGGAGCTTCTTGGGGCCGGTGGCTGGGCCGGCTTGGCCGCGGGTCGCCTCGGCCGGGCCGGCCTCGCCGGTAGTTGCGGTGCTTCGGGTCGCCGGGCCTGGCGTCGCTTCGCTTCGGGCCGCCTCGCCCGGCGCGTCCGGGCTTTCCGGGTTTCCGTGGCCCTGCTCGGTGGTCCGATCAGCCATCGATCGAGCTTCCTCTCCTTCGGCCGTGCCCGTCCCGCGGTCGCGCCCCGGCCGACAACGATGTCGGAACCGGCCGTGGAGCCAGGCCTCGCTGACGCGGGGACAGTGTGCGGCCGCCGGGTCCGTCGAGGCTAGGTGCGGGCGGGGGAGGATGCCGGGCGAGGGAGTAGTCGATCATCCGAATGGAGCAGCACTGGGTGCCGGTTTTGTCCGGTAATGGCGCATGCGGCGGGCGGAATCCGCCGTTCGGGCGCGTCGGAAGTCCGTCCCCGCGGGGGCTGCCGTACTAGCCTTCCGGGCAAGAGCTGATGCAGCGCACGGCGATGGTGGTGCTCATCTCGTTGCCGGGCCCGGAGATCAGACCGGTCAGGAGCCGGTCGAGATTTTCCCGCACGCCGCATCCGGAGAACGGGGGGATGTCGAAGGTGCTCGTGAGCACTGTCGGCGGTGCGGTGTTCTGCAGTCCGGTCAGTCCTTTGACCTTGATCGTCAACGGGCTCGCGGTCGTGCAACTCGGTCCCAGGTCCAGCGTCTTGCCGTCGACCTTGGTGTCGCTCAGGCGAAGTCCGAGACTGAGCGTCAGATCGACGATCACCGACAGGTATTTCTTGCCGTCCGGGAAAAGCCGGGAGGCCACCACGCCCGCGTCGCCGGGATTCTTCAGCAATGCCCCGTGTTGCTCGCCCTCGGAGGTCAGGCTGACGGTGCCCGTCACCGGCATGAAACGAAACGCCACGAAATACGCGTTCACGGTGGGAGGCAGGGTGATCGACCCCGACAGGGTTTCCTTTACCGCGTCGACAGTGCTGTCGAAACGCCCTTCGCCGGTGGTCAGCTGAGAGCTCAGCTTCGCGATGCGTGTCACGGTATTCCGCACGAAATACGACGCTTTCAAACCCGCGGCCGCGGCATCCATGCGCGGAGTGTCGGCCGTCGCGGTGACCTCGCCCGGGACAGCGGACGCGGAGCTCAACGAAAAGGTACCCAGCGAGAGCGTCATGGCGGCCGCGAACAGCCGAAGGGCATGTCGTTTCGACGGAGACATGGAGCTTGAGTCCTTCACCGCGAGAGGCATCGAGATGTCGAACCGTACTTGGCGCAGTTCTCGCAAGGCAAGGATGCGGGCGCTGGGTGCACGAAAGGTGCATCCTCGCCACCGAGATTGTCATCTGCGTCCGAAACTCTGTGCTTCCGATTGTGCTCCGCGTGATAGCGAAGCACCGGAGGGCTGCTTGACAAGTTTTCGACTGCCGTCCTGCATGTCCGTGACAACAATCGATCCTTCGCCGTTTCTCTCGGGCGGAAGCTTGACGCGTCTCTCCTCTCGACGGCAGGCTGAGCCACGAATTCCAGAAGAGGGGGAATAATGAACTTATCCGGATATATGCGAACGAGTGCGATTTCCGCCGCGATCGCCGTCGTGACTCTTGGCGGCTCTACCATCGCGGCGGCGGCCCAGCCTCCGGCGTGGACGTTGTCCGTGTCGCCGTCAACCGGCCTCGCCGCCGAGCAGACGGTGACCGTCAACGCGTGGGGTCTTGCCGCCAACCAACAGATACTGCTGCTCGAATGCCCCACTGAGGACGGGAGTTGTTACGTCCTCGGATATCCGACAGCGGACGCCAACGGCGCCATCTCGACCACCGTCACGGTTTATCGGCAGATGTCGTTCGACGATCGCGCCTACGATTGCAAGACCTTGAGCGGGGGATGCTCGGTCCTCGGCAGTGATTTCTCTACCAACAGTGACCTGGTCAAGGTGCCGCTCTCTTTCCAGTAGCGGTGGGGCGTCTCGCCCGCCCGAGGGGTGCGTCAGCCTCCTTGGAAGTCGGCCAGGGTCGCCAAGATCTGGTACCTGGTCGCCGCGGCCACGCGGGGATTCGTTGCCGCATAAGCGGTGTACGCGTTGAGCCCGGTGCTCAACGCGTACCCGCGCCCGCGGGTCCAACTGTCCTCGTCGAGCCCCGACTCGACGCGGAAGATCTCTCTCGCCGCGGGTGGGAGGAGCGTCCACGCGATCAGCGCGTCACACGCCGGATCGCCGACGCCGAGTCCGCCGAAGTCGAGAACCGCGCTGACCTGTCCGTCGGCCAGCAAAAGGTTGCCCGGGTGCAGATCGCCGTGCACCCACACCGGCGGATGCGGCCACGGCGGTGCCGCGAGCGCGGCGTCCCAGACCGCGGTGAGCGCGGCGCTGTCGAAAACGTCGCCAGTTGAGGCGATCGCGACGCGGGTGTCGGCATCCCGGCGGGCGAGCGGGGCGCCGATGAATCCGTTGTGCGGTCCGGCGGCGAGGGTTGCGTCGGCCGGAATTCGGTGGAGCGCCGCGACGAAACGCGCCAGTTCGACCGCGTTCCGGTCCGGGCTGCTGAGCCCGCCGATTTCCGGGGGCGAGCCCGGCAGCCAGCGGGACACCGACCAATGCCACGGATAGCCTTCGCCCGGCACCCCGAGCGCGACCGGCTCGGGAACCGCCAGCGGCAAGCGCGGCGCGAGCCGGGGGAGCCACCGGGCTTCCTTCTCCGGCTGCCCCGCTGCCCACTCTCCGCGTGGCAGGCGCACGGACAACTCGTCGCCGAGCCGGTAGATGACGTTGTCCGAGCCAGCCGGGTCGAGCAGCGCCAGCGGGAGGGCGGCCAGTTCGGGGAGCTGCGCGGCCAGGAGACGCCGGATTAAGGTTTCGGTGGTCACCGGATTCTTGGCCGGATGTGTTGTCGGCAAAAGCGATTCCCTCGGTCAGACATTCCGCGGCCGGGACGTTCGCTTCGATCAGACCATGCTGTCCGGCGGCCGTCCAACGGTTTTCCGGCGGGATGCGTTGTCGGCGAGGGCGTTTCGCTCGGTTGGGCATGTCGCGGCGGGGAGGTTGGCTTCGATCAGGTCACTCTGTCCGGCGGCCGTCTGCTGGGTTCCCGGTGGGATGTGTTGTCGGCGAGGGCGATTCGCCCGTCCGGGCATGTCGCGGCGGGGAGGTTCGCTTTGATCAGGTCGCTGTCGGGCGGCAATCCGTTGGGTTCCGGTGGGATGCGTGGTCGGCAAGGGGCGATCCGCCCGGTTGGGCACGCCGCAGCGGGGAGGTTGGCTTCGGTCAGATGACGCTGTCCGGCGGCGGTCCACTGGATTTTCGGTGGGATGCGTGTCGGCAAAGGCGATTCGCCTGGTCGGCATCCCGTGGCCGGGATGTTCGCTTTCATCAGGTCAGGCTGTCCGTCGGCGGTCCGCTGGGTTCACGGTGGATGTACTGTCGGCAAAGGCGATTCCCTCGTTCGGGCATGTCGCGGCGGGGAGGTTCGCTTTGATCAGGTGACGCTGTCCGGCGGCCGTCCACTGGGGCCCGGCAGGATGTGTTGTCGGCAAAGGCGATTCCCCCGACCGGGCATCCCGTGGCAGGGCCGTTCGACAAGGTCACACCACGCCGTCCGGCGGCCGTCCACCGGATTCCGCGGATCCGTCAGCCCGGAAACTGCGCCGAAGCTCGGCAGGCCTGGATGAAGGCGGCCACTGCCGGTGCGGATTCCGCGCTGCGGTGCAGCAAGTGGAAGTCGGTCGTGGGGCCGGGTTCGGCCAGCGGCCGGTACACGACCTCCGGCACCGCGGCCCGGTCGACGCCTGCCGGGACTACCGCCAGACCCACCTTCGCGGCGACCAGCGCGAGCACGCTCAGTGTGCTGTCGGCGCGAAAGCGGGCCGGGTCCTCGCCGCGGCCGGGCGAGCCTGGCGGTGCGAGGTCGCCGTCGCCGGTGAGGTACTCGACGAGTTCCTCCCCGGCAAGCTGCTCGACGGTCAGCGTCCGGCGCCGGGCGAGGCGGTGTCCGGCGGGCAGGGCGACCAGGAACGACACCGAGCTGGCCGGGACCGAGGCCAGCCGGGGTTCGTCCGCCGGGGCCGGGAGCGCGCTGAAGCCGACGTCCAGTTCCCCGTCGAGGATCGCCGTGCGCTGAACCCGCGGCCCGGCCTCCCGCAGCTCGATCCGGACGAGCGGGCGCGCCTCGTGGAAGTCGCGGATCAGGCCGGCCAGGAGACCGCCGAACACGACGGCGCCCGCCACGCCGATCCGGACGCTCCCGGTCTCCCCGCGCAACGCCGACCGCGCGGTGTCGCGCGCCCGTTCGGCCTGAGCGAGCACTTGCCGCGCTTCGCCCAGGAACGCTTCGCCGGCCGGGGTGAGCCGGGGCCGTCGCCCGGTGCGGTCGAACAGCGGCCCGCCGAGTTCGTGCTCCAGGTCCCGGATCTGCATGCTCAACGTCGGCTGGACGACGTGCAGCGTGCCCGCGGCCGCGCTGAACCCGCCCTCCTCGGCCACCGCGACGAAGTAGCGCAGGTGCCGCAGCTCCATCTCGCTCCTATCAGCAGCACTGATCAGTGGATCAGAAACAAGTGTTTGAGCCTATCGCTCGTCCGCGCCATCGTGGAGGGACAGGCCGACCGAGAAGAGGGCAGCGATGCGGATCGTCACGCTCGAAGAACACTGGACCGACCCGGCGGTGACCGCCGCGGGCATGCCGAACCTGCTCGACCACGTGCCCGGCTACGCGGCGGCGTTCGACCCGGACACGGGCATGCCGTACCCGCGGCATCCCGAACTGCTGGAGGATCTGGGCGCGGCCCGGATCGCCGACATGGACCGGCACGGCATCACGACACAGGTCCTCTCGCTGGTCAACACCTTCCTCCCGGCAGATGTTGCACCGCGATTGACCGCCGCGGCGAACGACGCGATGGCCGCCGCGGTCGAGGCGTTTCCCGGCCGGTTCGCCGCGTTCGCCACCCTGCCGACGGCTGTTCCCGGCGCGGCGGCGGACGAATTGCGCCGGTGTGTCGGCGAATTGGGCTTCGTCGGCACGATGATCATGGGACGCACCGACGGCGAATTCCTGGACCAACCTCGCTTCGACCCCATCCTGCGCGCCGCCAGCGACCTGTCCGTGCCCGTCTACCTGCATCCGGCTCCGCCGCCGGTGGCAGTCAGCGAGGCCAGTTACGCGGGCGGGCTCTCGCCCGCGGTGTCGGCGGCCTTCCGGCTCGCCGCGTGGGGGTGGCATCAGGAGACGGCCGTGCACCTCCTGCACCTGGTTCTCGCGGGGGTGCTCGACCGGTACCCGGGGCTGCAGTTCGTCCTCGGCCACTGGGGCGAATTCATCCCGTTCTACCTCGACCGGCTCGACGAGTCCATGCCGCGGCGGATGACCGGGCTCGACCGGACTTTCCGCGAATACTTCCGCGACAACGTGTTCATCACCCCGAGCGGCATGTTCAGCCAAGCCCAGCTGCGGTATTGCGCGGACACTGTCGGCACCGACCGGATCATCCATTCCGTCGATTTCCCGATGCTCGGCAATGAGGGCGCCGTGTCATTCCTGACCGATTCGCATCTTTCCCGCGAGGATCAGGAAAAGATCGCCCACGGAAATGCCGACGCGTTGCTCGGGCTCGGCTGATCCGTGCCGCGGGTCAGTGCGGCTGGGAAAGGTCGCCCGGTCGGAAGGCCGCCACGGTAGTGCTCACTGGCGTGTCCAGTTCGGCTTTGCGCTCGCGCGGATAGACCCAGCGCAGCGCGGCGGTCGACCCGGCTCCGGAGAAACCTCGCTCGTAGAAGATCTTGCCGTCGCTTTGATAGCCGGAGATCGAGTAGTGGTCGCCTTCGTCCTTGCGGTAGGTCACCCGGCCGCCCTTGGCCTCCGCCTCGGCGGCTGCATCGGCCAACGCTGCCGCGGCGGTGCGGCCGCCCGAATTGGTGCCCCATACGGTCAATGTCGCGTTGAGCGAGGGGTTGGTGAACGTCATTCCGTCGCCGTTGTCCGGGCGGTAGGGCGCTGCGGTATAGCCCTCGGGGACGCGTGTGGTGAAGCCGAATCGGGGATCGGTGTAGGTGGTGCTGACCGCCGGGGAAGAGGTGGGGGCCGACGAAGGTGCGGTGATGCCGAGCATTGTCAAGAACTTCGGCTGGAACAGGTCGGCGATTTCGGCGTACGGAACGCTCACGGTTTCCTTGCCGGCTGCCGTTACGCAGCCCAGGTCGTACCACAGGATTTCGAACTCGGCCCCGGCCTTGGTGAATCCGATCGACGCACCCGGGACGTGGCCGCGGGTGGGCACCCGGTCCGCGGCGTCGATGGTGACTTTCCGGCCTTCGTCGTCGAGGGAGGCGGACTGGCAGAAACCGTTCTTGGTGTGCGGTTCGATGCGGCCGGTGAGGGTTTTCATTCCGGCGGCGGTCAGGATTTCCGGCCGGAACATGTCCTGGGGGCCCAGCGCATTCCCGGTGGCGAGGTCGACGGTGGTGGTTTCCGGGAATCGCCACGTCGTGTGCCACAGCACTTTCGAATCGAGATCGTGGTCGTAGCGCACGGAAAGCAGGCTCGGCGTTTGCAGCAGGATCCGGGCGGTCGTCCGCGCGGCGGGCGTTTCGGGATTTTCGCCGAACTGCTGCTGCCAGTCCGGGTAGGCGCGCGCGTCGCGGATGGCTTTCAGCCGCTTGTCGATCGGGGCGCGCAACGCCTCGTTGATGCGCTTCCGCACTGCGGCGTCGGGTCCGCCGGACACTTGCGGATACTGGAGGCTGTAGGTGATCGGGAAGGCTTGGTCGCGTCCGGAGTCGGTCTGGATCGCCACGGTCAGAGCCGCGGGCGCGGGTGGATCGTCCTGCCGGTTGAAGACCAGGATCCCGCCGGTGACCAGCGCGCCGACGACCACCAGCACCGCGGCGACCTTGCCGACGATCACCGCTGTTGCGCCAGCTCCGGTGCCTGTGGCCGGAACGCCCGCCGCGACGGCACCGGCACCGGCTCCGATCGGCGCGGCCGCAGTGCCCGCGGTGGCCAGGAGCGCCAACGGGGTGAGCGCGGTCAGGGCGGCGGCCGAGGTGGCGAGGCGTTTCCAGCCGCGCTTCTCCCAGTCCTTTCCGTAAGCCTTGCGGGCCACAGTTTCCAATTCGGACACAAAAGCGTCCGCTGTGGACGGTCGCCACGCCGGGTCTTTGGCCATGCCGCGCGCGATCAGCGGACGCAATTCCTCGGGCACCGCGTCGAGCGGCACGGGGGCCGTCTGGTGCAGCGAACGGAGTTCGTCGGTGGTGGTCGCCTCGAACGGCTGGTGTCCGGTGATGCATTGGTAGAACACGCAGGTGGCGGCGTACACGTCGGTGGCGGGCTGGCCCGGCTGCCCGGCCCACTGCTCGGGCGCCATGTACGACGGGGACCCGGCGGTCAGTCCGTTGTGTCCGTCCAAAGTGGCCAGTCCGAAGTCGACCAGTTTCGACTGGCCTTCCCGGGACACCAATACGTTTCCGGGCTTGTAGTCGCGGTGCACGACTCCGGCGGCGTGCGCGTCGGCGAGGCCGAGCAGAGATCCTTTGAGGATGGCCAGCGCGGATTCCGGGGCGAGGACGTTTTCCGTCGCCAGAAGCGCGCGCAGGGACACGCCAGGCACGGCCTCCATCACCAGCGCGGCACCCTGCGGCGTCTCGACGAAGTCGAACAACTGCACCACGTGCGGGCTTCGGACGCCGGACAGCAGCCACGCCTCGCGCCGGAACCCAGCGGCGATCTCCGGGTCGGCCAGGTACTCCGCGAGGAGGTACTTGATGGCCACCATCCGGCCGGATTGCTGGTGCTTGGCCAGCACGACGCGCCCGAAGCCGCCGACGCCGAGCACGTCGACCTCCGTGTACCCGGGCACCCGCCAGTCGCTCATCCCCGCCGCTTCCCCTCTCCGCGAGGCCGGTCGCGGTCGGCGAGATCGTACTCCGGAAATGTGGCATCCGGGGTGGAATTGTCACAGTTGTGGCTCGGTCGAGGGACCGGCCCGGCGGTCAGTCGGCGGGGCTGAGCAGCCGGATTCCTTGCTCGGTGGTGCGGTACAGAACCTCACGGCCGGACCGTCGACCGGCGACCAACCCGCTGTCGCGCAGGACCCGCAGGTGTTGCGACACCGCACTCGGCGAGACGTGCAGGCTTTCGGCGAGGCCGGTGGTCGTGGCGGGGGAGCGCAGTTTCTCGAGCAGTTCGGCGCGACGTCGGCCCAGTAGCCGGACCGCGGGTTCGCCCGGACGGGCGTTCACGGCTGTCCACAGTGCACCGCTGCCCCGGGCCGGGTAGCGGATCGTGGTCTGGGTGGTGGTGTGCAGTTTGATCATCACCCACGGCGGGCCGAGCACGACGGGGGAGAGGACCAGGCCGCCGGCGGGACGGCCGGGCGAGGGACGGCGGTCGCCGTCCAGGGTGAGGCGGCCGTCGTGCCAGTGCAGCCCGGCGTGCAGATCGGTGAAGAGGTGGCCCGCGCCGCCGTCGGCCCATTGCTTGGCGCGGTAAGCGATGTCCGCGTCGAGGACGTCGCGCAGCCGGGACCAATGCGGTGCGATCAGCCGGTCGTGCGCCTCGCGCAGCTCGGCGGCGATTTCGCGGAGTCCGGATACGGGATCGTCGGCGAGTCCCCGGACCGAAGCGGGCAGGTGGTCGCCGAACACGCCGCGCAGGCTTCCGCGGACCTGCCCCGCGGTGGTCCGGCACAACGCGGCGAGCGCCTCGTCGATCGTGCTCGCCGCCCGGGCCGGGGCAGGCAGCAGAAACTGCGGCCAGCTGGCGCGGCCGGTGACGAGCAGCGGCCAGGTCCGCCGCAGGTCCAGCGGCCGCACGGCGAGTTCGTCGGCGGCCCACCGGGTCCAGCGGCTGTGGCGCGAGCCCCAGCACCCCGCCAGGGTCTGCAGCCCGGAGACGGTTTCGGACAGCGGCGAGACGGCGAGCCTGGTTCCGGCCAGGTCGCTGGTGGTGAGGTGGAGGGTCAGCGCCACGTGGCGATTATGCGGCAGAGGACGGGTGTTCCGGGGGGAAGCATTGCGGGACGAGGGTGAGGACGCTGGTCTTCGGCGGTGCCGGGGTGTCTTGGGGTGCCGGGGCTTCCGGAGGCGGCGGTTGTGATGGTTGCCGTCAGGCCGGGGGTGAGATCTTTGCTCGTCTTCGTGGGCAAGCGCGGAGGTCGAGGTCCTGCCGGTTCTCGTTGGTTCGGAGGTTTGCCGGGTCTGGCGATGGTGGTTGAGATCTTTCGCTGGCCTTCGAGGGATGGCAGTTAATGCGCTCGTTGGCATGCGGTCGGAGTGCCGAGCCAGGGAGATGCGGTGGCTGAGGGTTGCTGGCTCCCATCGGCCCGGGATGCGTTTGCAGTGCACGACGCGGCGGTTGTGGGCGGGCTCGCCGAGGCAGCCGTTGGCCAGGAAAGGAACCGGGGTGAGGTCTTCCGGGCCGAGGCGTTCGGTAGGCAGCGCTCAGCCCGCGTCGGCAGGCTGGCCGAACCAGCGGGCGAGCTGGTGGTTCAGCTCCTGCTGGTCCTCGCCGATCCAGGCGACGTAGCCGTCGGGGCGGAGCAGGAGGGCGGGAGCGTCCAGGGCCGCGGCCGAGTCCGGGAGGAGGTCGACGCGGTCGGCCCAGCCTTTGACGTTCAGCCGTTCGGTGCGGTCCAGCACCAGGCCGCGGCCGTGGTGCAGGCGGGCGTAGAGGCGGCCTTGCCGCAGATCTAGGTCGGGGAGGCGGCGGCCGAGCAAGGCCGGGCCCTCGCCGAAGGGGTAGCGGAGGTCGATCGCGGTGATTTTCCCGATCAGGCGGCGGTTGACCTCGTCGATGTCCATCAGTTCGGCGAGCAATGCGCGCACCGCCCGCGGGCCTGCTTCGGGAGACGACAGTTCCATTTGGGCGCGGGTGTTGTCGAGGACGTCGGCGGCGACCGGGCGGCGTTCGGATTCGTAGGTGTCCAGCAGGGGGTCCGGGGCCCAGCCGCGGACCTGCGCGGCGAGCTTCCAGCCGAGGTTGAACGCGTCTTGCACGCCCAGGTTGAGACCCTGGCCGCCGGTGGGCGGGTGGATGTGCGCGGCGTCGCCGGCGAGCAGGACCCGGTCGACCCGGTAGCGGTCGGCCAGCCGGGTGGCGTCGCCGAAGCGGGAGAGCCAGCGCGGGGAGTGCACGCCGAAGTCGGTTCCGGCGAGGGCGCGGAGTCGTTCTTGGAAGTCTGCGAGGACGGGCGGTTCGGTGCTGAGTCCCGCGGCGGGGAGAACCACGCGGTAGACACCTTCTTCGACGGGCCCCAGCTGGAAGCGGTTGTTGGCCTGGCGGACTTCGGCCACTTTGGCGGCGATTTCTTCCTGCGACGCGCTCGCGGCCATCTCGCCCATGAGGGTTTCGGTTCGAGAGGGCTCTCCGGGGAAGCCGACGCCGAGGAGTTTGCGGACTGTGCTGCGCGCGCCGTCGCAGCCGACCAGGTACTTCGTTCGCAACCGTTGGCCGTCGGTGAGTTCGACGGTCACTCCGTCCTCGTCCTGCTCGAAACCGGCGACTGCGCACCCGTGCCGGACCTCCGCGCCCAGTGTGACCGCGTGGTCTTCAAGCAGACGGACGACGACTGGCTGCGGAATGCCCAGCAGGTACGCGTTTTCGAGGTCCTTGGGCGGGGGTTTGGGGATGCCCGCGAAGACGCCGCCTACCGGACGTTGGCGTCCGTGCCGGAGGAGTTGCTCCAGCAGTCCGCGCATCGCGAATTGTTCGAGGCTGCGGACGTGCACGCTGACGATGCGCGCCAGCGGGACCGGCTCGGTTTCCCTTTCCAGCACGAGGACCTGGACGCCGTGGAGCCGCAGCTCGGCGGCGAGTGTGGCGCCGGTGGGACCGGATCCGGCGATGATGACGTCGGTCATGGGGCGTCCGTTCGTTCAGGCTTCGCGTGTTCCGGCGCGAGCGTCGGGCCGGACCCGGGGATGATGAGGTCGGTCATGGGGCGTCGGTTCGGTGGGGCTGGGTGGGTTCGGCGGCGAGTGTGGTGCTGGTCGGGTCGGATCCGGTGATGATGACCTCGTTCACGGGGCGTCCGTTCGGTGAAGCCTCGCGCGTTCGGTGGCGAGTGTGGTGCCGGTGGGGTCGGATCCGGTGGTGATGACGTCGTTCACGGGGGGTCCGTTCGCTCAGGACTGGCGCGTTCGGCGGGGCATCGCTGCACCGGGGTTGCCTGGGGCGTGGCGAGTCCGGTCCCGGTCGCCGCCGGTCCGGTCGCTGCCGCCCGTCCGCGTGGTGCTCGCCTTGCCCGGGGCGTGCTTCGGCGACGCGCCGGGTGCCTGAGTCGCGCCGCGGTTCGCCTGATTGGCGTGACGCCAGCAGCGGTCCGACCAGCCACCATGCGTCCAGCACGCCCGGCTGCCGTCCCGCGGCGGTGCGGCCGGGCGTCGGGAGCCCACGTCGGCAGGCGCGCCCCGGCGCACCCGCGTCGGGCTGAGGTTGGGTTCGCGCAGGACTTCGCATCGGCCGGGCAAGTCTGCGGCACCCGCGATCGTGCGGCAAGCGGAATACGCGACCACCACAAGGCGAAGTCTTCGATGTAGCTCCACTCTACATCATAGCGAACATATGTTCGACCCGGCAAAGCTCCCGGGCATGAACCAACGCGACAAGACCAAGCTCCCGGCCGCGTACTGGCGGTTGTGGTGGGCCTCGGCGGTGGACAACGTCGGCGACGGGGTCTTCGCGGCGGCCGTACCGCTGTTGACGGTCACGCTCACCCGCGATCCGGTCCTGGTGTCGGTCGTCTCGGCGGCGACCTACCTGCCCTGGCTGCTGCTCTCCCTGCCCGCGGGTGCGCTCGTGGACCGGCGGGAGCGGGTCGGTCTTCTCTGGCGGTCGCAGGCTCTGCAGGCGGCGATCGTCGCGGTGGTGGCGGTGCTGATCGGGGTGGGCCGGATCGACGTGGCGGGGCTGGCGGTCATGGGGTTCGGCCTCGGTGCGTGCGAAGTCGTGTTCGCCAGCGCGTCGCTCGCGGTCTTGCCGGACCTCGTTTCCGAGGCGCAGTTGCATCGGGCCAACGGCAGCCAGTACGCGATCGCCAATGCCGGGCAGTTGTTCGTCGGGCCGCCGGTCGGCAGTCTGCTGTTCGCGGGCGCGGCGGCGTTGCCGTTCGGGGTGGACGCGGCCTCGTTCGTGGTGTCCGCCGTGCTGCTCGCGACCTTGCCTCGGCGTCCGGTGCCGCGGGGTGTGCAGCCGCCGGTTCGGGTCGCGGTCGCGGAGGGGGTGCGCTGGCTCGGGCGGCATCGGCTGTTGCGGACGTTGGCCGCGCTGCTGGCGGTCAACACGTTCTGCTGTCAGCTCGGCAACGTCACCGTCGTGCTGCTCGCGACGCAAACTCTGCACGTCAGCGACCGCGGTTACGGCGTGCTGCTCGCGGGGGCCGCCCTCGGCAGTGTGGCCGGAGGGATGGTCAACGGGCGGGTCGTGGCGAAGATCGGTGCGCTGCGGGCGTTGGTGACCGCGTTGCTCGGCAATGTGGTGATCTTCGTGCTCATCGGCGCCAGTCCGAACGCGGGTGTTCTGGGGATTCTGCTGGGAATGAACGGGTTCGCCACCACGCTCTGGAGCGTGGTCACGGTGAGCTTGCGCCAGCAGGCGGTGCCGGCGGAACTGCGCGGGCGGGTGCACAGTGTCTACCGGATGCTGGGCTGGGGATTGATGCCGCTGGGCTCGTTGGCCGGCGGGCTGGTCGCGGACGTGCTCGGCGTCCGCGCGGCGTATCCGGTGGCCGGTGCGGTGCGCGGGGTCGCGCTGGCCGCGGCGCTGCCGGTGCTCCTTTCGGCGATGCGCTCGGACCGTCCTTAGTGGACAGACGGACGAATGGTCGATTCGTGGGCAATCGACCGTATGGTTCCCTTTATCGAGCCGCGCGACGGGAGACACTGCGGAATATGCATCTTATTGGCAGGATGTCGATAACGCTCCATTTCCTCCGCGCCGTTCGGGAAGGCGGTTCCGCTGTTCGGCTAATGGTCGCGGAGAAGCCGCAACGTTTCCGCTGGCCGCGGCGACACTGCGGGCGGAGGTGCGCAGGAAGGAATCGACCTTCGCCCGGGGCGGGCGAGAGAGCGAGTTGCGCAGCGGTAAGGGCTACTGCCGTCGCGCGCCATTCGTGTGGTCGTCCGAGGCTCGGCGAATTCCGCGCGACGGGTATGCGGCGGAATTTTCCGGTGATCGGGGGAGGTTTAGCGGAGCGAATACCCGATTCTGCGAGATCGACTTGTCCCGCCAGCTGTCCGGAAGTGTTTCGGGCGCGGCGGAAGGTGATCGTTTTCCGGGAAGCCGCGGAAGTCCGGTCCAGGGTGGCGGGCTTGCTGCGGCCGGGGGAACGGCGGCCGCTGTTGGCACTAATTCGGAAGTGGCGATCATGAATCCGGCGCGGCGGAGAATGGCGGGTTTACGCTGGTCGGAGCAGCGGGAAACGGTGCGGGGCGCGGCCGGGGCGTCGGCCGAATGCGAAGGCGGGCCTTCCGCTTATCTGTGTGTCGCCTCGAGGTGTGAGTCCGTTGTTCATATTTTAGAATGCTCTCGGCAATGTGTGACGCTGGGTGCGAACCGGCGTTAGCGGGAGTCCTTCGTTTGGCGGTTGCTGGAGTGCAACCGAGCTAGGCAGGGTAAGGATTCCGGCGCGGGTCCGGTCTCGATGACGCTCGCGCTCTGCTGGGGCTACTGCCGCGCGGGCAGGGGGCAATTCCCCGGGCGGCTCCTACGAGTATTCGAAAGGCATGGTCATGCACTCCCGGAAAGAAAGTTTCGCCGTCCCGAGACCGCGCCCGGCGCCTGGGGCCGGCAATGCGGACCGGCTGGCCGCCCTGCTCCCGCGGCTGGCCGTCCGGCACCGGGTGCCGGGAGCGCAGGTCGCGCTCTGGTCCGGCGGCGAGACCGTAATGGTCCAGACCGGCGCCGAGGGCGGCGGAAGGCCGATGCGGCGCGACTCGCGGGTGCCGATCGGGTCGGTCACCAAGGCGGCGACCGCGACGCTGGCGATGATGCTCGTCGCCGACGGCGACCTCGAACTGGACGAGCCGGTGGGCGGGATTCTGGGCGACAGCGGGCTTTCCGCCGCGCTGACCCTGCGCCGGCTGCTGAGCCACACCAGCGGCCTGCCGTCGGACCCCGCCGACGCCGCCGGGTCGTGCCGGAAAGAGGTGCGGGCCGCGGAGTCCGTCTGCGAGCCGGGCGCCGCGTTCTCCTATTCCAACCTCGGCTACGCGCTGGTCGGCCTGCTGATCGAAGAGGTCACCGGGATGCGCTGGCGCGAGGCGGTCGAGTCGATCCTGTTGCGGCCCTTGGAGATCGAGCCGGTTTACGTCGACAGCCCGGGAGTCGCGGCCGGGCACGCGCGCGACGGCGTGCGTCCGCTCGAGCAGGTGCTGCCGCCGATGCTGGACCCGGCGGGCGCGCTCGCGCTGAGCGCCGGGGACCTGGTCGTGTTCGGGCAGGTGCACCTCGGCAAGCCGGGGCTGCTCGACGTCGTCACCGCGAGCGACCTGCACCGGCCGGTGGCGGGGGCGGAACCGTTCGGCCTCGCCGCCGGCTGGGGGCTCGGGCTGGCCTGTTTCGGCGACGAGGAATTCCGCTGGCTCGGCCACGACGGAACGGCCGACGGCACGTCGTGCCACCTGCGGATCGACCAGGCCGGCGCGTGCGTGCTCGCCCTCACCGCCAACGGGGCGGGCGGCGCCGACCTCTGGCACGACCTGGTCGAGGAACTGCCGGAACTCGGCCTCCCGCCGACCCGCGTCCAGGTTGCGAAATCCTGCCCGATTCCCGTGCCGGACGGCGATTTCGGCAGTTATCGCAACGGCTCCCTCGAATACACGATCCGGCCGGACGCGGCCGGCGGCGCGTGCCTCGACGTGGACGGCGACGTCTTCCCCGAGCTGACCCGGTACGCCGACGGCACGTTCACCGTGCGCGATCCGGCGACCGGCCGCGCCACGCCGTGCGGCCGGTTCCGCGGCGAACCCGGCGCGGCGGCCGCCGTCGAAATCGGCGGCCGGCTCGCGCGGCGGTGCTGAGCCCGCCGCCGAGAACTCCCTGTCCCCACCCGCGCCAGGCGGGATCCCTTGGTGTGCCCGGAAGGTAGCGAAAACCATGACCGCCCAAGACATTCCGCCCGAACCGGGCCGTGCGGGCAGCCTGCCCGAGCTGTTCGCCGCCCGGGTGCGACAGACCCCGGACGCGCTCGCCGTGGACGGCGCGGCGACCCGGCTGACGTACGCCGAACTGGCCGGCGAGGCGGGCAGGCTCGCCGCGTGCCTGCTGCGGCTCGGGCTGCGCACGGAAGACCGGGTCGGGGTGCTGGCGGAACGGTCGGCGGGGCTGATCGTCGCCGAGCTGGCCGTGGTCGCCGCGGGCGGGGCGTACGTGCCGCTCGACCGGCGCGCGCCGGACAGCCGGTTGCGGACGCTGCTGGTCGAGGCCGGGGTCACGGTGCTGCTCACCGACGACCCGGTCCGCGCGACCAGGATCCACAGTGGACAGATCGTCGCGCTCGGGCGGGAGCTTCCGGAGGCGGATTTCCCCGCGGTGCCAGTGCATCCGGACAATCTGGCGTATCTCATGCACACCTCCGGTTCGACCGGTTCGCCCAAGGGGGTGGCGGTCCGGCACCGCGACGTCGCCGCGCTCGCGGCGGACCGGAGATTCGCCGGGGACGCGCACCGCCGGGTGCTGCTGCACTCGCCGGCGGCCTTCGACGCCTCCACCTACGAGATGTGGGTGCCGCTGCTGACCGGCGGGACCGTGGTGGTCGCGCCGCCCGGCGACCTCGACGTGGAGAGCCTCCGCGAGGTGCTGTCCCGGCACGACGTGGGCGCGATCTGGCTGACGGCGGGCCTCTTCCGGGTCGTCGCGCAGGAAGCGCCGGACTGTTTCCAGTGCGTGCGAGAGGTCTGGACCGGCGGCGACGTCGTCCCGGCCGGAGCGGTGCGCCGCGTGCTGCGCGCGTGCCCGGACGTCACGGTCGTCGACGGGTACGGCCCGACCGAGACCACGACCTTCATGACGGCCCACGCGGTGCGGTCGGCGGACGTGCGGGCGGTGCCGATCGGCCGCCCGCTGGACGACGTGCGCGCGTACGTCCTGGACGACGCGCTGGATCCGGTCGCTCCCGGCGAATCCGGCGAACTGCACCTGGCCGGCGCGGGGCTGGCGCGCGGGTACTGGGCGCGTCCCGGGGCGACGGCGGAGAAGTTCGTCGCCGATCCCGGCGTGCCCGGCGAGCGGATGTACCGCACCGGCGACGTGGTCCGCTGGAACGACGAGGGCGAACTGGAATTCCTCGGCCGCACCGACGATCAGGTCAAGATCCGCGGCTTCCGGGTGGAACTCGGCGAAATCGAGGGCGTGCTCGCCGCGGACGACACCGTCGCCGAGGCGGTGGTCGTCGCGCGCGAGGACGGTCCGGGGACGAAGCGCCTGGTCGGCTACGTCGTGCTGGTGCCGGGCGCGCCGCGGAAAGACCTGAAAGCCGCGGTCGCGGCGGTGCTGCCGGGTTACCAGGTGCCGTCGGCGATCGTCGTGCTGGACGAGCTTCCGTTGAGCGCCAACGGAAAAGTGGACCGGAAGGCACTGCCCGCACCGTCGGCGGAACCGGAGGGCGGCGCGCCGAGAACCGGCGCCGAACGCGCGGTCGCCGAGATCGTCGCGGAAGTGCTGGGCCTGGACCGCGTCGGCGTCGAGGACGATTTCTTCGCGCTGGGCGGCGATTCGATCCTGGCCGTGCAGGCATTGTCCCGGTTGCGGCGCACGCTCGGCGCGGATCTCTCGGCGCGGGCGCTGTTCGACGCGCCCAGCGTGGCGCGACTCGCGCGGCTGCTGGAAAACGGCCCGCGAGCCGACCAGGCGATCCCGGTCGAGCCGCCGCGGGACCTGCTTCCGCTGTCCCCGGCGCAGCGGCGGTTGTGGCTGCTCGACGAGATGACCGGCGGCAGCGCCGAGTACAACACCGGCGTCGGGATCCGCCTGTCCGGCCCGCTCGGCCTCGAAAAGCTGCACGGCGCGCTGGCCTCTCTGTGCGTCCGGCACGAATCGCTGCGCACGACGTTCGATTCCGTTGCGGGACAAGGCATGCAGCGGATCGCGCCCACCGGGGAAATCCCCGTCAGCATAGCGGATTCCGCCCCGGACGACGAGACGCTGAAGGCGGAACTGCGCAGGCCGTTCGACCTCCGGACGGGCCCGCTGACCCGGGCCGTCCTGTTCTCGCTGGGCCCGGACGAGCACCTGCTTCTGCTGTGCCAGCACCACATCGTCACCGACGGCCGGTCGATCGCCGTGCTCACCGGCGAACTCCTCGACCTCTACGGCGGCGCGGCCCTGCCGCCGCTGCCGCTCGGCTACCAGGACTACACCCGGTGGCGGCTCGCGTCCGAACGCCTCGACCAGCTCGGCTACTGGCGCGAGACCCTCGACGGCCTCGAACCCCTCGCGCTGCCGACCGACCGCCCGCGACCCGCGCAGCGCGCCACCGAAGGCGCGGTGCACCGGCACGACCTGCCCGCCGGCCTGGTCCGCCGGGTCGCCGAAGCGGGCCGGGAGCGGGGCGCGACGTTGTTCATGACCCTGACCGCGGCCGTGCAGGTCGTCCTGGCCGCCTACAGCGGGCAGCGGGACCTCGCGGTCGGCACGGCGGTGTCCGGACGCGACCGGGCCGAACTCGAGCAGCTGACCGGGTTCTTCGTCAACACTCTCGTGCTGCGGTCCGCAGTGGACGGTGCGCAGCCGTTCGAGCGTTTCCTGACGGACTTCCGCGAGACCGTGCTGGCCGCGTTCGCGCACGGGGACGTCCCGTTCGACCGCGTCGTGGAGGAAGTGCAGCCGGAACGCGACCCGTCGCGGACGCCGCTGGTGCAGGCCGTCGTCGTCCTGCAGCGACCGCTGGTGGCGGACCGCACGGTCGCCGGGCTGCGGGTAAGCGAGTACGCCCTGCCGCGGCCCTCGGCGCGCTTCGATCTCGTGGTCGAGTTCTGGCCGCAACCCGATGGCCTGCGCGTCACCGTCGAGTACGCCACCGCGCTTTTCGACGCCGCCACTATCGAACGGCTCACGCAGAGCCTCGAAGTCCTGCTCACCGGGATCGCCGAGGACCCGGCGCGACGAGTGGGCGACCTCCCGCTGCTCACGGCCGAGGACCGTCGGTTCCTTCTCCCGAGCCAACGCGACAACACGCCCGCCGAAACGGTGCCCGCGCGGTTCGACCAGTGCGTCGAGCAACGACCGGACGACACGGCGGTGATATCCGGCGACCTCCGCCTGACCTACCCGGAACTGCAGTCCCGGGCGAACGGCCTCGCACAGCACCTGGTCCGGCAGGGCGTCCGTCCGGAGGACCGCGTCGGCGTGCTGATGGACCGCTCGGCCGATCTCGTCGTGGCCGTGCTGGCGATCCTCAAGGCTGGCGGCGCGTACCTCCCGCTGGACCTGCGCGCCCCGGCCGACCGTATGCGCCGCGTCCTCGACGGCGTGGAGCTGGTGCTCACCGACGAGAACTGGCACGACACCGCCACAACCGTCCACAAGGGAACGACCCGGCTCGTGGCGGACTTCGACGAACCCGCTCCGGAAATCCCGCTGAGCGCCCAAAACCTGGCCTACGTCGAGTACACCTCGGGTTCTACCGGCGTCCCGAAGGGCGTGGCGGTGCGCCACGCGGACGTCACCGCCCTCGCGACCGACCCGCGCTTCACCGGCCACGAACGCGTCCTGCTGCATTCCCCGCTGGCCTTCGACGCCTCGACCTACGAACTGTGGGTCCCGCTGCTCAACGGCGGCACCGTGATCGTCGCGCCGCCTGGTGACCTGGACGCCGACGCGATCCAGCGGCTGGTCGCGAAGCACGACATCACCGCGCTCTGGCTGACCGCGGGCCTCTTCCGCCTCTTCGCCGAGGAAAGCCCGGAGTGCTTCGCCGGACTCCGCGAGGTCTGGACCGGCGGCGACGTCGTGCCGCCGCCCGCCGTCCGCCGGGTCCTCGACACCTGCCCGGGGATCGCGGTCGTGGACGGCTACGGCCCGACCGAGACCACCACCTTCGCCACCTCGTTCCGGATGTCGGCGGAGGTCCCCGACGTCATCCCGATCGGCACGCCGCTGCGGGACGTCCAGATCCACGTCGTCGACGACCGGTTCCGGCTGCTGCCGCGCGGCGCGGCCGGCGAGGTCTGCATCGCCGGAGCCGGGCTCGCGCGCGGGTACTTCGGCCAGCCCGGCCTGACCGCGGAGCGGTTCGTCGCCGACCCGTTCGGCGCGCCCGGGACCCGGATGTACCGCACCGGCGACCGGGGGCGGTGGCGCGCCGACGGAACGCTCGAATTCCTCGGCCGCGTGGACGACCAGGTCAAGATCCGCGGCTTCCGGGTCGAACCGGCCGAGATCGAACGCGCGCTGGCCGCCGAAGAAGGCGTGGCGCAGGCGTTCGTGACGACCCGGACGACCGGCGGACGCAAGCAGCTGGTCGGGTATGTGGTCCCGGCGGACGTCGACCCCGAGGCCCTCCGCCGGGCGATCGGCCGCACGCTCCCGGACTACCTGGTGCCGTCGGCGCTCGTCCCGTTGGCCGAGCTGCCCCTGACCGCCAACGGCAAGGTCGACCGCCGCGCGCTGCCGGAGCCGCAGGTTGCCAGCGAGCGGACGGTGGCCCCGCGTACCGAACGGGAGGCCGTGCTCGCCGGGATCTGGGCGGACGTGCTCGGCGTCGAGCGCGTCGGTGTGGACGACAACTTCTTCGCCCTCGGCGGCGATTCGATCCTGAGCATCCAGGTGAGCGCCCGGGCCCGGCAGGCCGGGCTCAGCGTGACGACCGCCGATCTGTTCCGCCACCAGACCATCGCCGCGCTCGCCCCGAACCTCAGCGAGGCTGCCGCGATCCCGGCGCGCGGCCCGGAGAGCGGCGACGTCGTCCTGACTCCGATCCAGCACTGGTACTTCGGCCTGGGCGCGGACCGCTTCGACCAGACGATCGCCGTCGAACTGCCCGCGGACGTCGACTTGACCGCGTTGATCCGCGCGCTGGCCGCGTTGTCCGAGCAGCACGACGCGCTGCGGATGCGGTTCAGCCGCGACCGCGAGGCTTGGCACCAGCACAACGCTCCCGTCGGCGAAGGCCACACGCAGCTGCGATGGTCGCTGACCGGCGAACCGCGGACCTTGCACCTGGCCGCGCACCACCTGGTGGTCGACGGCGTGTCGTGGCGGCTCCTGCTCGAAGACCTCGACCGCGCGTACCAGCAGGCGGTGCGGGAGGAACCGATCGACCTCGGCCCGCGGACGACGTCCTTCCGCGAGTGGGCGGCGAAGCTGGCCGAGCACGCGGCGGCGGGCGACTTCGACGACGAACTCGCGCACTGGTGGGAACTGCCCGCGCCCGTCCCGCTCCCGTGCGACGGCACGGCGGAGAACACGTTCGGCCGCGCCCGCGTCGTCACCGCCCGGCTCACCGCGGACGAGACGCACGCGTTGCTGCGCGAGGTCCCGCAGGCGTACCGGACGCAGGTCAACGACGTGCTGCTGGCCGCGCTGGGCCGGGTGCTGGGGGATTGGACCGGGCACCAGCCGGTCGTCGACCTCGAAGGGCACGGCCGCGAGGAACTGTTCGACGGGGTCGACCTGTCGCGGACGGTCGGCTGGTTCACCAGCATCTTCCCGGTCGTGCTGGACGTTCCGGACGGCTGGGGCGCGGCGCTGAAGGCAGTCAAGGAGCAACTGCGCGCGGTTCCGCGCCGGGGGATCGGTTATGGCGCGCTGCGGTATCTCGCCGGGACGGCCCCGGTGATCGAACCTCAGGTGAGCTTCAACTACCTCGGCCAGTTCGACCTGCCCGGCGATCTGACCTTGCACCGGGAACTCGCGCTGGACGTCTCTCCGGACACCGTCCGTCCGCACCTGCTGGAGGTCGTCGGCCGGGTCGAGGGCGGCGAGCTGGAACTGGCGTGGCATTACGCCGAAGGCGTCCACGAGAAGTCCACTGTGGACCGCCTGGCCGCGGCGATGGCCGAGGCGCTGCGCGAGATCGTCCGGCATTGCGCCGAGCCGGACGCGGGCGGCCGGACGCCGTCGGACTTCCCGCTCGCCGGACTCGATCAATCCACAGTGGACCGACTGGTCGGCGACGGCCGCGACGTCGAGGACATCTACCCGCTGACGCCGATGCAGGCCGGGATGGTGTTCCACGACCTGGCCCAGCCGGGCGACCGGGTCTACTTCGAACAGGTCTCGTTCACTGTGGACGACGTGCCGGAGCCGCACCGGCTCGGCGAGGCCTGGCGGCGGATCGTCGAGCGGACCCCCATTCTGCGCAGCCGAATCGTGTGGGACGGCGTGCCACAGCCGCTGCAGGTCGTGCACCGCGCGATAGATCTTCCAGTGTCCTATCTGGACTGGTCCGCTGTAGACCCGGAAAAAGCCCTAGCAAATCTACTGGAACAGGACCTGGCGGAAGGGTTCGACCTCGCGCAGGCTCCGCTCGCGCGGCTCGCCATCGCGAAGGAGTCCGCCACGACAGTGCGGGTGCTCTGGACCTTCCACCACGTCCTGCTCGACGGCTGGAGCGTCTTCGGCATCCTCTCCGACGTCGTCGCCCTGCTGCGCGGCGAAGAACCGCCCGTCCGGCCGCCGTTCCGCGACTACGCGGCCTGGCTCGCCGCGCAAGACGACGAGCGCGCCGAGGAGCATTGGCGGGCCGAACTCGCCGGGGTGACGCCGACGCCGTTGCCCCTCGAACGTCCCGCCGTCCGCACACACACCTCCAGTTCGACCGGCCGGGTCCCGGTGGAACTGGACGACGAGACGTCCGCCGCGGTGTACGCCTTCGCGCGGCGGCACCGGCTGACCGTCAACACCGTCGTCCAAGGCGCGTGGGCCGCGTTGCTGGCGCGCTACAGCGGGGAAACCGAGGTGTGCTTCGGCGCGACGGTGTCCGGCCGTCCGGCGGAATTGCCCGGCGCGGACGACATTCCCGGCATCTTCATCAACACGCTGCCGGTACGCGTCCGGCTCGACGGCACGCGCGCGGTCTCGGAGTGGCTGCGCGATCTTCAAGCAGCGCAAGCGGAATCGCGCCGGTTCGGGCACGTCGGCCTGACGAAGCTGCAGGCGTGGAGCGGCGGCGGGAGCCTGTTCGACAGCATCGTCGTCTTCGAGAACTACCCGATCGACGAGGTGTCCGAGCTGCGGGACGTCCGCGCGGCCGAGCGCACGAGCTACCCGCTGGGCGTCGTCGCCTACCCCGGGCGCCGGTTGTCGATGATTCTCACGCACGACCCGGCGCGGATCGGCGACCCGGCGGCGGCACGGCTCGCGAAGCACCTCGAAGCGCTGGTCCGGGGCATGGTCGCGGCCCCGCACGAGCCGGTGTCCCGCGTGCCGATGTTGTCCGAGACCGAGATCGAGCAGCTGCTCGCCGAACGGAACGAGACCGCGCGCCCGCTCCCGGCCAAGGCGGTGCCGGAGCTGTTCGAGGCGCAAGCCCGCCGCACGCCGGACGCCGTCGCGCTGGTGACGGACGACGAGCAGATCACCTACCGGGAACTCGACGTCCGCGCGAACCGGCTGGCCCATCGGCTGCTCGCGGCGGGCGTGCGGGCCGAGGACCGGGTCGCGGTCCTGATGAACCGCTCGCCGGAACTGGTCGTCGCGGAACTCGCGATCGTCAAGGCCGGCGGCGCCTACCTGCCGCTGGACCTGCGCGCTCCGGCCGACCGGCTGCGCCTGCTCTTGCAGGAGGCGGAAGCGGCCGTACTGATCGCCGACGCCGCGTGGCTGGCGACCGCCGAGGAGGTCCACTCCGGGACCATCCTCACCGGCGAGCGCAGTGCGCCGGACACACCGCCCGGCGTCCGCGTCGATCCCGAACAACTCGCCTACGTCATCTACACGTCGGGGTCGACCGGCCGTCCGAAGGGCGTTTCGGCGCGGCATTGCGACGTCGTGGCCCTCACGATCGACCAGCGATTCGCGCGGCACGACCGGATTCTGCTGCACTCGCAACAGGCCTTCGACGCCGCGACCTACGAGCTGTGGGTTCCGCTGCTCAACGGCGGCGCCGTCGTGCTGGCCCCGCCGGGAGACGTGGACGTCGAGACGCTCGGCCGCTCGCTCACGACCCACGGCGTGACCGGCGCGTTCCTGACCACCGGCCTGTTCCGCCTGGTCGCGCAGGAATCGCCGGAGGTCTTCGCGGGCGTGCGGGAAGTCTGGACCGGCGGCGACGCCGTCCCCGCGGCCGCGCTGCGCCGCGTCCAGGCGGCCTGCCCGGACACCCTGGTTGCCGACGTCTACGGCCCGACCGAAACCACGACGTTCGCGACCGTGCACCCGCTGCCCGGCGAGATCCCGGACGTCGTCCCGATCGGCGGGCCGCTCGACCACACCCGCGCGTACGTCCTCGACGCCGATCTCCGGCTCGTCCCGCCCGGCGCGCCCGGCGAACTGCACCTCGCCGGCGCGGGACTGGCGCGCGGCTACCTCGGCCGGCCCGGGCTGACCGCCGACCGGTTCGTCGCGGATCCGTTCGGGCCGCCGGGGGAGCGGATGTACCGCACCGGCGACCTGGTGCGCTGGAACGACGACGGCGCGCTCGAATTCGTCGGCCGGGCGGACGAGCAGGTCAAGATCCGCGGGTTCCGGGTCGAGCCGAGCGAAATCGAGGCCGCGCTCGGCGAGCATCCCGGCGTCGAGCAGGCCGCCGTGCTGGCCCGCGAGGACGGCGGCGTGAAGCGGCTGGTCGCCTACGTGGTCGGCGAAACCGCCGGCCTGGCGGAATTCCTCGGCCGGACGCTGCCGGACTACCTGGTGCCCGCGGCGTTCGTCCGGCTGGAGCGCTTCCCGGTGAACGTCAACGGGAAACTCGACCGGCAGGCGTTGCCCACCCCCGAGTTCGGCGCTCGGGACCACGTCGCACCGCGCACCGAGCGCGAACGCACCATCGCCGAGATCTGGGCCGACGTGCTCAGCGTCGAACGCGTCGGCGCGACGGACGACTTCTTCGAGCTGGGCGGCGACTCGATCCTGAGCATGCAGGTTGTCTCCCGCGCCCGCCGGGCCGGACTGGAGCTGCAGCCGGGCGACCTGTTCGCGCACCGCACCCCGGCCGCGCTCGCCGCGGCGGCTCGCACCGCGACGACGGCCGTCGAACGCGGCCCGGTCCACGGCCCGGTGCCGCTCACCCCGATCCAGCGCTGGTTCTTCGCGACGCAAACCGCCGAACCGGACCACTTCCACCAGTTCGTCCGCTTGGGAACGCTCGACCCGGACGCGGCGAACGCGGCCGTCGAGGCGCTGCTGGCCCACCACGACGCGCTCCGGATGCGCTTCGCCCGCGGCGAGACGCACTGGCTCCAGGAGAACGGCCCGGTCGGTGCCGAAGCGCCGCTGGTCCGGTTCGAGCACGACCGGCTGTCCGTGCATCACCTCGTGGTCGACGGCGTCTCGTGGCGCGTGCTCCTCGAGGACTTCGAGCGCGCATATGACCAGGCACGGCAGGGCAAACCGATCGACCTCGGACCGCGCACGACGTCCTTCCGCGACTGGGCGATCCGGCTCTCCGAACACACTGCCGCGGGCGGCTTCGACGACGAACTCGGCTACTGGCGCGGCGTGTCCGGCCGGACCACGGTGCCGGTCGACGGGCGAGGCGACGCGACCGTCGCATCGATGCGCTCGGTGACCGTCCGGCTGTCCGCCACAGAGACGGCGGCGCTGCTGCGAGACGTCCCGAAGGTCTACCGCACGCAGGTCAACGACGTGCTGCTCACCGCCCTCGGCCGGGTCCTGCGCGACTGGACCGGCGGGACCGCCGTGGTCGACCTGGAAGGCCACGGCCGCGAGGAGCTGTTCGAGGACGCCGACCTGTCCCGGACGGTCGGCTGGTTCACCACCGTCTTCCCGGTGGCGCTGGACGTCCCGGACGACTGGGGCGCGGCGCTCAAGTCCGTCAAGGAGCAACTCCGCGCGGTGCCGCGGCGCGGGATCGGCTACGGCGCGCTGCGGTATCTGGCTGGCACCGCGCCGGAGATCGACCCGCAGGTGAGCTTCAACTACCTCGGCCAGTTCGGCTCCGGCCGGCTCGAATCCGACGAAAGCCCTCGTTCGGCTCGCGCGCACCTGCTCGACGTCGTCGGCCGCGTCGAGACCGGCGAACTGGAATTGACCTGGTACTACGCCGAAGGCGTGCACACCCGGTCCACTGTGGACACGTTGGCGGCCGCGATGACGACCGCGCTGCGCGAGATCATCCGGCACTGCGCCGACCCGGCGGCGGGCGGCCGGACGCCGTCGGACTTCCCGCTGGCCGCCCTCGATCAGTCCACTGTGGACGAACTGGTCGGCGACGGCCGCGAGGTCGAGGACGTCTACCCGCTGACGCCGATGCAGTCCGGGATGGTGTTCCACGCGCTGTCCCAGCCCGGCGAGCGCGTCTACTTCCAGCAGGTCGGGTTCGTGCTCGACGGCGTCGAGGAGCTGGCCGCGCTGGAACGGGCGTGGCAGCGGGTCGTCGACCGGACGCCGGTGCTGCGGACGCGGATCGCCTGGGAGGGCGTGCCCGAACCGGTCCAGGTCGTGCGGCGGCGGGTCCCGGTTCCGATCGCCCGGCACGACTGGCGCGACCGGACCCCGGACGAACGCGACCGGGCGTGGCAGGACCTGCTCGCCGCGGACCGGGCGCGCGGGCTCGATCTCACCGAAATGCCGTTGCTGCGCCTGGCTTTCGCCCGGCTGTCGGACACCGAGGTCCGCGTGCTGTGGACGTTCCATCACGTCCTCCTCGACGGCTGGAGCGTCTTCGGCGTGCTGTCCGACGTCTTCGCCGCCTACTCCGGCACTGAGCCGCCTGAGCGACCGCCGTTCCGCGACTACGTCGCCTGGCTGGACCGGCAGGACGACGCGGCCGCCGAAGAGCACTGGCGGCGCGAACTCGGCAGCCTCGTCGCGCCCGCCCGGCTGCCCTACGACCGGGCTCCCGCGCAGGCGCACACGACCCGGTCGTCGGAATGGCTGCGCGTGCCGGTCGAAAACTCGGCACGGCTGCGCGATTTCGCCCGCCGGGCCGGTCTCACGCTCAACACCGTTCTGCAGGGCGCGTGGGCGCTCGTGCTGGCGCGGCTCAGCGGCGAGCGCGACGTCTGCTTCGGCACCACGGTCTCCGGCCGTCCGGTCGACCTGCCCGGCGCGGACGACATCACCGGCATCTTCATCAACACCCTGCCCGTGCGGACCACCGTGACCGGGGCCGACGTGACCGAATGGCTGGCCGGACTGCAGGCCGCGCAGGTCGAATCCCGCCGCTACGGCCACCTGCCGCTGACCAAGCTGCAGGCCTGGAGCGGGTGCGGCGGAAGCCTTTTCGACAGCATCGTGGTGTTCGAGAACTATCCGATCGACAAGGCGTCGACGCGCGGACTGCGGCTGCGCGACGTCGATGCGGCCGAGACGACGAACTACCCGATCAGCGTCGTCGCGTCGCCGGGGGAGCAGCTCACCCTGGACGTCGGCTACGACCCCGGCCTGTTCGACGCCGGCACCGCGGAGCGGATCACCCGGCAGCTCCTCGCCGTGCTCGACGCGTTCAGCGCGGGCCCGGGATCGCTGGAAGACATCGACCTCCTCACCGAAGCGGAACGCCACCGGGTGCTGGTCGAGTGGAACGACACCGCCCAGCCGCTCCCGTCGGAGGACCTGACCGAACTGTTCGCCGCGCACGTCCGGCGCGCGCCGGAAGCGGTCGCGGTGGCGGGCGACGGGATCTGCCTGACCTACGCGGAACTGGACCGGCGATCCGATCGGCTCGCGCGGTACCTGGTCTCGCTCGGGGCGGGGCCGGAAACGCTCGTCGGCGTGCTGATGGACCGCTCGCCGGGATTGGTCGTCGCCGAGCTGGCGATCGTCAAGGCCGGTGCGGCGTACCTGCCGCTCGACACCCGCGCCCCGGCGCCGAGGCTCAAAATCCTCCTTGCCGGCGTGAAGATCCTGGTCACCGACGACTCCTG
Organism: Streptomyces sp. AA4; assembly: GCF_000158875.1. Classification (NCBI taxonomy): domain Bacteria; kingdom Bacillati; phylum Actinomycetota; class Actinomycetes; order Kitasatosporales; family Streptomycetaceae; genus Streptomyces; species Streptomyces sp. AA4. The sequence continues at coordinate 3,386,363 of NZ_GG657746.1, forward strand.
GCGTGCTACCGCGGCAAAAGTCCACAGTGGACCCACGGTGGTGCCCGGCGAGCAGACCGCGGCCGGGCACCTCCCGCAGGCGGACCCGGCCAACCTGGCGTACGTCATGTACACCTCCGGCTCGACCGGGAAGCCGAAGGGCGTCGCACCCACCCGCCGGGACATCGTGGCGCTCGCGGCGGACCGACGGTTCGCCGGGCATCGGAGGGTGCTGCTGCACGCGTCGCAAGCCTTCGACGCCTCGACGTACGAACTTTGGGTGCCGCTGCTCAACGGCGGCACGGTCGTCGTCGCCCCGCCCGGCGACCTCGATCTCGAAACCATCGGCCGCCTGTTCGCCGAGCACCGGGTCGACGCCGCCTTCCTCACCACCGGGTTGTTCCGGCTGGCCGCGAAGGAAGCCCCGGAGATCTTCCGCGGCCTGCGGGAAGTCTGGACCGGCGGCGACGCGGTCCCGTCGGCCGCGGTGCGGCGGGTGCGGGAAACCTGCCCGGACACGACCGTCGTGGACGTCTACGGCCCGACCGAGACCACGACGTTCGCTTTGGCGCATCCGGTCCTCGGCCCGGTGCCGGACGTCGTGCCGATCGGGAAGCCGCTGGACAACACGCGGGCTTACGTCCTCGGCCCCGACCTGCGGCCGGTGCCGCCGGGCGCGCTCGGCGAACTCCACCTCGCCGGGCCGGGCCTGGCGCGCGGCTACCACGGCGCCCCCGGGCTGACCGCCGAGCGGTTCCTGCCCGACCCGTTCGGACCGCCGGGGGAGCGGATGTACCGCACTGGCGACCTCGTCCGCTGGACCGCGCGAGGCGAACTGGACTTCGCCGGCCGCGTGGACGAGCAGGTCAAGATCCGCGGCTTCCGGATCGAACCCGGCGAGGTCGAGGCCGCGCTGGCGGCGCACCCGGGCATCTCCCAGGCCGCCGTGCTGGCCCGCGAGGACCACGGCGTCAAACGGCTCGTCGCCTACTACACCGGCGACGCCGACGAACTGCCCGCGTTCCTCGGCCGGACCCTGCCGGACTACATGGTCCCGGCCGCGTTCGTCCGGCTCGACCGCTTGCCGTTGACCGGCAACGGAAAACTCGACCGGCACGCCCTGCCCGCCCCGGACTTCGCCGCGACCGGCGCCCGCACGGCCCCGACGACCGAAGCCGAACGGGTGCTGGCCGGGATCTGGTCGGAGGTGCTGGGCGTCGAGGAGATCGGGGCCGAGGCGAACTTCTTCGAACTCGGCGGCGACTCGATCCTCAGCATCCAGGTCGTGTCCCGGGCTCGCCGGGCCGGGCTGGCCCTGTTGCCGCACGAGGTGTTCCGGCATCCGACGCTGGCCGCCCTGGCCGCACACGCCGGGGGAGACCGCGGGCCGCAGGCCGAGCAAGGACCCGTCGTGGGCGAAGCACCGCTCACGCCGATCCAGCGGTGGTACTTCGAAACCCAGCCGGAGCGGTTCGACCAGCGGGTCGTCCTGGAATTCGCCGAGGACGTCGACGAGACAGCGTTGCGTCGCGCCCTCGAAACAGTCTGGGCACACCACGACGCCCTGCGCCTGCGGTTCGGCCAAACCCAGCACAGCCGCCCGGCCGGTCCGGTGGAACTGCTCGTCGGCGAGCCCTCGTTCGACGTCAAACACGGCCCGCTGCTGCAGGCGGTCCTCGACGGGCGGCGGCTGCTGCTGGCCGCGCACCACCTGGTCATCGACGGTGTTTCATGGCGGATTCTCTTGGAGGACCTGGAAACCGCCTACCGCGGCGAGGACCTCGAACCGAAGACGACGTCGTTCCTCGCCTGGGCCCGGCGGCTCGCCGAACACGCCGAGGCAGGCGGTTTCGACGACGAACTCGCCCACTGGCAGTCCCTCCCGCCGGTGCCCCCGGGCGAGCCGGGCCGCATCGCCGACACCCGCGAGGTCACCGTCCGCCTCACCGCCGAGGAAACGCGGGCGCTGCTGCAGGACGTCCCCGAGGTCTACCGGACGCAGGTCAACGACGTGCTGCTGACCGCGCTCGGCCGCGTCCTGCGGGACTGGACCGGCGAAACCCCAGTGGTCGACCTCGAAGGCCACGGCCGCGAGGCGCTGTTCGAGGGCGTCGACCTGTCGCGGACGGTCGGCTGGTTCACCAGCATGTTCCCGGTCGCGCTGGACGTCCCGGACGAATGGGGTCCCGCGCTGAAGTCCGTCAAGGAACAGCTGCGCGCCATCCCGCGGCGGGGCATCGGGTACGGCGCATTGCGCTACCTGACCGGCACGGCCCCGGCGATCGACCCGCAGGTGAGCTTCAACTACCTCGGCCAGTTCAGCGCGGCCGAAGGCGGGCTGTTCCGCGTCGGCAGCCTGGACGCCGACGTCGATCCGGACGCGCCCCGCACCCACGTGCTCGACGTCGTCGGCCGGGTCGAAGCGGGCGTGCTGGAACTGACCTGGTCCCACGCCACCGCCGGGGACACCGTCGAAACCCTGGCCGAGCAGATGCTGACGGCGCTGCGGGAAATCATCGCGCACTGCGCCGAACCGGGCGCGGGCGGACGCACCCCGTCCGACTTCCCGCTCGCCGCGCTCGACCAGGCGGCAGTGGACCAGCTGGTCGAGGGCCGGGACGTCGAGGACATCTACCCGCTGACGCCGATGCAGGGCGGGATGGTCTTCCACGGCCTGTCGCAGACCGCGCAGGGCATGTACTTCGAGCAGGCCACCTTCGTGCTCGAAGGCGTCACCGATCCGCAGCGGCTCGGCCGCGCGTGGCAGCAGGTGGTCGACCGGACGCCGGTCCTGCGCACGTCGTTCGTCTGGGCCGGCGTGGACGAGCCGGTCCAGGTCGTGCACCGCGGAGCCGAGCTGCCGGTCCGGCACCTCGACTGGACCGATCTGGACCCCCACGACGCGGAGCTGGCGCGGCTGCTCGCCGAAGACCGTGCGCAGGGCCTCGACCTGGCCGTCGCGCCGCTGGCCCGGATCACGCTCGCCCGGCTGTCCGGCACGGAAGTCCTGGTGCTGTGGACGTTCCACCACGTCCTCCTCGACGGCTGGAGCGTCTTCCAGGTGCTCTCGGACGTCTGCACCGCCTACGCCGGGCAGCCGCTGCCGTCGCGGCCGCCGTTCCGCGACTACCTCGCCTGGCTCGGCGAGCACGACCAAGCCGCCGCCGAGGAATTCTGGCGGACCGCGCTCGCCGGGATCGAGGGTCCGACGCAGCTGCCGAGCGACCGGACCCCGCCGTCCGGCCACGCCCCGTGCTCGGCCGAATGGCTGCCCGTCCGCCTGGACCGGCCCGCCACCGCCCGGCTGGACGCGTTCGTCAAACGGCACGGCCTGACGCACAACGTCGTGCTGCAGGGAGCGTGGGCACTGCTGTTGTCGGTCTACAGTGGACAGAACGACGTCGTGTTCGGGGCGACCGCCTCCGGACGTCCGGCCGAAGTGCCGGGAGTGGACGACATTCCCGGCATCTTCATCAACACCCTGCCGGTCCGGGTGGCGATGGACCGCGGCGCTCCGGTCGCGGACTGGCTCGCCCGGTTGCAAGCGGCGCAGGCCGAAGCGCGCGGGCACGGGCAGGTCCCGCTGGCGCGCGTCCAGGGCTGGGCGGGCCTGCCCGGCGGGGTGCACCTGTGCGACAGCCTGGTGGTGTTCGAGAACTACCCGATCACCGGCGCGGCGGCGGGGCACGGCCTGACCGTGCGGGACCTGTCGGCCCGGGAGACGACGAACTTCCCGATCACCGTGGTCGCCTCGCCCGGTTCGGAACTGACCGTGGACGTCGGCTACGACCCGGCGCTCTTCGACCCCGCGACGGTGTCCGGTCTCGCGGCCCGGCTGCTGGAAATCCTCAGCGGCCTGACCGCGGACGGCGACCGGACGCTCGGCGCCGTCCCGGTGATGACCGCGGCCGAGACCCAGCTCCTCGCCGAACGGGCGGACCCCGGCGGCGCACCGGAGCCCCGGTCGCTGCCGGAGCTGTTCGCCGAGCAGGTCCGAGTCCGGCCCAACGCGCTCGCGGCCGTCCTCGGCGGCGAACCGGTCACCTACGCCGAGCTGAACCGGCGGGCCAACCGTCTCGCGAACCGGCTGGCCGGACTCGGGCTGCGGCCGGAGGAACCGGTCGGGCTCGCGGTGGACCACGCCGCCGCGGCGGTCGCCGAACTCGCCGTGGCGAAGGCGGGCGGCGCGTATCTGCCGATCGACCCGCGCGCTCCGCTCGAACGGCAGCGCGTGCTGCTCGAAGGGGTCCGGTTCATCGTTGCCGCGGAGGAACATCCGCTCGGACAGACCGTTCTGCTGTCCTCTGTGGACGATGAGCCGGACGGCGAGCCGAACGTGGCGGTCGACCCGGATCAGGCGGCCTGCGTGATGTACACGTCCGGCTCCTCCGGGGTGCCGAAGGGCGTGGTGGTGCGTCATCGCGACATCGCGGCGCTGGCCGCCGACCACCGGTTCCGCGGCGGGGCGCACGAACGGGTCCTGCTGCATTCGCCGCTCGCGTTCGACGCCTCGACCTACGAGCTGTGGGTCCCGCTGCTGACCGGCGGCTGGGTCGTCACCAGCCCGGACCCCGGCCTCGACGCGCCGCTGCTGCGCGATCTCGTCCGCGAGCACGGCCTGACCGCGGTCTGGGTCACCGCCGGGCTGTTCCGGGTCCTCGCGCAGGAAACGCCGGAATGCTTCGCCGGCTTGCGCGAGGTCTGGACCGGCGGCGACGTCGTCGCGGCCGAGGCCGTGCGGCGGGTCCTCGCCGCATGTCCCGGGCTGCGGGTCGTCGACGGCTACGGCCCGACCGAGACGACGGTGTTCGCCACCGCTTACCCGATGGACGCGCCGCCGCCGGACCGGATCCCGATCGGCCGCCCGCTGGACGGCACCCGCGTCCGGGTGCTCGACGCGGACCTCCGCCCGGTGCCGCCGGGCGTGCCCGGCGAACTGTGCCTCGCCGGAGCGGGCCTCGCCCGCGGCTACCGCGACCGGCCGGGGTTGACCGCGGACCGGTTCGTCGCCGACCCCGAGGGCCCGCCGGGGGAGCGGATGTACCGCACCGGCGACCTCGTCCGCTGGCGGCCGGACGGCACGCTGGAATTCCTCGGCCGCCGCGACGACCAGGTCAAACTGCGCGGGTTCCGGGTCGAGCCGGGCGAGGTCGAGGCCGTGCTCGCCCGGCATCCGGACGTGGCGCAGGCCGCGGTGCTCGTCCGGGAGGACCAGCCCGGCGTCAAGCAGCTGGTCGCCTATGTCGTGTCCGCGGCCGAAGAAAGCGTGCTCAGGGAGTTCCTGGCCCGGTCCCTGCCGGACTACCTGGTGCCGTCGCGGTTCGTCGCGCTCGACCGGCTTCCGGTGAGCGGCAACGGAAAACTCGACCGGCGTGCGCTGCCCGCGCCGCGGGCGGCGGAGACCGGGCACGTCGAACCGGAGACGGAGACCGAGCGCGCGCTCGCCCGGATCTGGGCCGAGGTGCTCGGCGCGGACCGGGTCGGCACGCACGACAATTTCTTCTCCCTCGGCGGCGATTCGCTGCGCAGCCTGCACATCTCCGCCCAAGCCAGCGCGCTCTTCGACGTCCGGCTGACCCCGGCCGACGTGATGGCCGCGCGCACCGTCGCGGCGCTGGCCGAAACCGTCGAAGACCTCGTGCTGAGCGAGCTGGAACGGCTTGCCGCAGAACTGGAATCGTGAGGACTCCCCATGACCGCGTCCCGTGAAGACCGCATCGCGGCGCTGCCCGCTCACCTGCAGGAAGCGCTGCGCCGCCGGATGGCCGGAACGGCAGGCCGCGCGCCGGAGATCCCGGCCGCCGCCGACCGTTCCGGCCCGGTGCCCCTGTCGTCCGCGCAACGCCGGCTCTGGTTCTTCAGCCGGCTCCGCCCGGACGATCCCGAATACAACAGCGCGTTCGCCTTGCGGTTGACCGGCGAGCTGGACGTCGACGCGTTGGCGACCGCGTTGCGGCTCCTGGTGGCCCGGCATGAACCGCTGCGCACGACTTTCGAAGAGATCGACGGTGAACCCCGGCAGGTCATTCAGCCGCCGTACGAAGTCGCGCTGCCGGTGGTGGACGCCGCGCCGGAAGACCTCGACGCTGTTCTGAAGGCGGAGTACTCACGGCCGTTCGACCTCTCGCACGGGCCGTTGCTGCGCGCGGTGCTCGTGCGGCTCGGCCGGGCTGAGCACGTGCTGCTGGTGTGCGTGCACCACATCGCGACCGACGGTGCGTCGATGGGCGTGCTGACCGAAGAACTCGGTCTCCTCTACCGTGACGGCGAGCGCGCGGACCTGCCGTCGCAGCCGTTGCAGTACGCGGATTTCGCGGTGTGGCAACACAACCGCCCGACTCGTGCGGCCGGGCTGGAGCACTGGACGCGGCAGTTGACCGGCGTGACCCCGCTCGACCTGCCGACCGACCGGCCGCGTCCGGCTGCCCGCGGCACGGCCGGCGCGGTGCGCGAGTTCACCGTCCCCGCCGACGTGGCCCGCGGGCTCGCGGACCTGGCCCGGACCTCGGAAACCACGTTGTTCACCGTGCTGCTCGCGGCCTGCCAGGCGCTGTTCGCGCGCTACACCGGGCAGGAGGACATCACGCTCGGCACGGTCGTTTCCGGCCGGGACCGTCCCGAGCTGGAGCGGGTGGTCGGGTTCTTCGTCAACACCGTCGTCCTGCGGTCCGAAGTGGACCGGTCGGCTTCGTTCGCCGACCACCTGACCGCGGCGCGGCAGACCGTCCTCGACGCTTTCGCCCACGACGACGTCCCGTTCGAGGAAGTGGTCGACGCCGTGCACGCGGGCCGCGATCCCGGTCGCAACCCGCTGTTCGACGTCATGGTCCTGCTGCACAACGCCACCGGGACCGGGCCGGTGTTCCCGGGCCTGGCCGCCGAACCGGCCGGGGTCGCGCGCGATTCCGCCAACTTCGATCTCACCGTCGAGTTCGAGGAAGCCGACGGCCGCGTGGCCGGGCTCGTCGAGTACAGCACGGAGTTGTTCGAGCTCGGGACGATCGACCGGCTGATCGCGCATCTCCTGCGCCTGCTGGCCGGGATCGCCGCCGACCCGGGCCACCGGATCGCCGATCTGCCGCTGACCACCGAGACCGAGGAGGCCCAGTTGCTCGGCTGGCGCGGCCCGGCGCTCGACGTCCCGGACGGCACGATCGTGGACCGGCTCGACCACCAGGCCCAGACGCGGCCGACGGCGACCGCGCTGGTCTGCGGCGACGTCCGGCTGAGTTTCGCCGAACTCGCCGCCCGCACCGACGTGCTCGCCGCGGACCTCGCCGCCCGGGGCGCGGGGCCGGACCGGGTGGTGGCCGTGCTGCTGCCGCGTTCGGCCGACGCGATCATCGCGCTGTTCGCCGTGCTCAAAGCCGGGGCGGTGCACCAGTCGATCGACCCCGGCCTGCCCGCCGAGCGGATCGAGCTGCTGCTGGCCGACACGAAGCCGGTCGTGGTGCTGGACCGCCTCGGCGGCTTCACCGACGGTCCGCGTCCGGCCGCTCCGAAGCCGACCGACGCCGCCTACGTCATCCACACGTCCGGATCGACCGGCACACCCAAGGGTGTCGTGGTCGAGCACGCCGCTTTGGCCAATCTCCTGGCCAACCACCGGGCCGCGTTCGGCCGCGAACGGCTGCGCGTGGCGCTCACCGCGTCGCTGTCGTTCGACACGTCGTGGGAAGGGCCGCTGCTGCTGGCGGACGGCCACGAACTGCACCTGATCAGCGACGAAACCCGGCTCGACCCGGCCGCGCTGACCCGCTACGTCCGCGAGGAGCGCATCGGCTTCCTCGACGTGACTCCGTCCTACCTGCGGCAATTGCTGCCCGCCGGGTTGCTGGAAGGCGGACAGCGGCCGCGGTTCCTGATGGTCGGCGGCGAGGCCGTCGGCGAGGACCTGTGGCGCGAACTGGCCGGATCCGGGGTGGCCGCCGGGAACTACTACGGCCCGACCGAGTCCACTGTGGACGCGACGTGGGCTCCGGTGACCGGCGACCGGCCGTCGATCGGCCGTCCGCTGGGAAACGTCGGCGCGTACGTCCTCGACGAGCAGCTCCGGCTCGTTCCCGCCGGGGTGCCCGGCGAACTCTGCCTCGCCGGCGCACAGCTCGCGCGCGGCTACCTGGGCAGGCCGGGCCTGACCGCCGACCGGTTCGTGGCGAATCCCTTCGGCGCGCCCGGAACCCGCCTCTACCGGACCGGCGACCGCGCCCGCTGGACCGCCGACGGCCGGCTGGAACACCTCGGCCGCACCGACGACCAGGTCAAGGTCCGCGGCTTCCGGATCGAGCCCGGCGAGGTCGAGACCGCACTGCGCGCCCAGCCGAAGGTGCTCGACGCCGCCGTCGACGCGCGGGGCGGCAGGCTCGTCGCGTATCTCGTCGGCGACGCCGAACCCGCCGAGCTGCGCGCCGCGCTGACTCAGTCGTTGCCCGCGCACCTGGTGCCGTCCGCGTTCGTGCACCTCGACCAGCTTCCGCTCACCCGGCACGGAAAACTCGACCGCCGGGCGCTTCCGGAGCCGGAGATTTCCGCGTCAGCTCAGTACCTCGCGCCGCGCGACGACCGCGAACGCCTCGTGACCGAGGTCTGGGCCGAGGTGCTCGGCCTGGACCGAGTCGGCGTCGAAGACGACTTCTTCGCACTCGGCGGCGATTCGCTGCTCGGCATCCGCGTGGTCGCGCGACTGCGTGCCGAGCTGGGCGCCGACGTCCCGGCCCGGCTGGTCTTCACCGCGCCGACCCCGGCGCTGCTGGCCGCGCAGTTGCCCGCCGTGTCCGCGCCGCAGGAGGCGATTCCACTCCTTCCGCGCGGCGAAGGACCGTTCGAAGCACAGCTTTCCTTTGCCCAGCAACGACTCTGGTTCCTCGACGAGTTCGACCCCGGCAGCACCGAGTACGTCTCGCCGACCGCGCTGCGGTTGCGCGGCGACCTGGATGTGCCCGCGCTGAACCAGGCGCTCACGGCAGTGGTGGCCCGACACGAATCCCTGCGCACGACCTTCGCCACCGTGGACGGCCGCGGCGTGCAGATCGTCCACCCGCCGCACGCCGTCGATCTGCGGGCCGTCGACGGCGACTTGAACACGGCGTTGGCCGCCGCGACCGGCCCGGTCGACCTGCACACCGGCCCGCTGCTGCGCGCCGCGCTGACCCGGCTCGGCCCCGACGACCACGTCCTCACGCTGGTGTTGCACCACATCGTCACCGACGGCTGGTCCTCCGGCGTGCTCCTGAGCGAACTCGCCGCCTTCTACACCGCGTTCACCCGCGGCGAGGAGCCAGAGCTGTCGCCGTTGCCGGTGCAGTACGCCGATTACGCGGTCTGGCAACGAAACCGCACCGATTTCGACGGCCAGCTCAGCTACTGGCGACACCGTCTTGCCGGTCTCGAACCCCTGGAACTGCCCACTGACCGCCCGCGCCCGGCCGTCCGCACGAAGAACGGCGCGCTGCACGAGTTCCGCGTCCCGGTCGGCACGACCGCGCGGCTCGCGGAGCTGTCCCGGCAGCAGGGCAGCACGCTCTTCATGACCCTGCTCGCCGCCTGCCAGATCTTGTTCGCAAGGTGGGCTGGGCAGGACGACGTCGCGGTCGGCACCGTCGTGTCCGGCCGGGAACGCACCGAGCTGGAAGGCCTGATCGGCTTCTTCGCCAACACCCTCGTCCTGCGGTCCACTGTGGACTTGAACCGCGGCTTCGACTCTTTCCTCGGCGAAGTCCGCGACACCGTGCTCGACGCCTTCGCGCACCAAGACGTCCCGTTCGACCGCGTCGTGGACGACGTCCAGCCCGAACGCGACCCCAGCCGCACGCCGTTGTGCCAGGTCATGGTCGTGCTGCACAACACCCCGGACGCCCGGCCCGCGCTGCCCGGGCTCGCCGTCGAGGAGGTCGCGCCGCCGATCGTGACCGCCGGGTTCGACCTGGCGATCCACTTCCAGCAGACCGCCGGGCGGCTCGACGCGGTCGTCAACTACAACACCGACCTGTTCGACGCGGCCACCATCGAACGGCTGAGCAGCTGGCTGCGGACCCTGCTGGCCGGGATCGCGGCGAACCCGCAGCAGCCGCTCGGCCGGCTGCCGTGGCTCACCGCCGACGAGCGCGACCTTGTCCTGCGCGAGTGGAACCCGGTCGCCGTCGCGCCCCCGGAGCCGACGCTGCACCGGCTGTTCGCCGCGCAGGCCGCCCGCACCCCGCACGCCGTCGCGGTGACCTGCGAAGGCGTCGAACTGACCTACCGCGAGCTGGACCGGCGAGCGAACCGCCTGGCGCACCGGCTCGTCGGCGAAGGGGCCGGCCCGGAACGGCTGGTGGCCCTGCGGTTGCCGCGCTCAGCGGACCTGGTCGTCGCGATCCTCGCCGTGCTGAAGTCCGGCGCGGGATACCTGCCGATCGATCCGGACTACCCGGCCGCGCGGATCGAAGCGATGCTGGCCGACGCGCAACCGGTGTGCGTCGTGGACACCGTCGCGGCGGACGATCAGCCGGACACCGATCCCGGTGTGCGGGTCCGGCCGGAGAACACCGCGTACGTCATCTACACCTCCGGCTCTACCGGCGTGCCCAAGGGCGTGCTCGTACCGCACGCGAACGTGACCCGGCTGTTCTCCTCGACCGAGCACTGGTTCGGCTTCGGCGACCAGGACGTCTGGGCGCTCTTCCACTCCTACGCGTTCGACTTTTCGGTCTGGGAACTGTGGGGCGCGCTGCTGCACGGCGGCCGCCTCGTGGTGGTCCCGTCGGACACGGTCCGGTCGCCGGAGGAATTCCTGGCGCTGCTGGCCGAACAGCGCGTGACTGTGCTCAACCAGACGCCGTCGGCGTTCTACCGGCTCGGTTCGCTGCCGTCCGAGCCGCTGAGCCTGCGGTACGTGATCTTCGGCGGCGAGGCACTGGACCCGGTGCGCCTGGAAGAGTGGCGACGGCGGCATCCCGACGGCCCGCGGCTGATCAACATGTACGGCATCACCGAGACCACCGTGCACGTCACGTACCGGGTGCTGGACGACTGCGCGAACGTCGGCGTGCCGATCCCGGACCTGCGCGCCTACGTGCTGGACGCCTGCCTCGAACCGGTGCCGCCCGGTGTCACCGGCGAACTGTACGTCGCGGGCGCGGGCCTGGCGCGCGGCTACCTGAACCGGCCGGGGCTGACCGCGTCGCGGTTCGTCGCGGACCCGTTCGGCGAGCCGGGCACCCGGATGTACCGCACCGGCGACCTGCTCTGCTGGACCGCGGACGGCGAACTCGCCTACCGCGGCCGGGCCGACCACCAGGTCAAGATCCGGGGGTTCCGGATCGAACTGGGCGAGGTCGAGGCGGCGCTGTCCGCGCATCCGGACGTGACCGGCGCGGTCGCGGTCGCGCACGGCGCCGGGGATGCCCGGCGGCTGGTCGCGTACCTGACCGGGACGGTGCCCGGGACGACGGCGCTGCGCGAGTTCCTCGCCCGGTCGCTGCCCGCGCACATGATCCCGGCGGTGTTCGTCGCGCTGGACGAGCTGCCGCTCAACGCCAACGGGAAGCTCGACCACCGGGCGCTGCCCGCACCCGGGGCGCGGGTGGAAAACCGTTACGTGGCCCCGCGTACCGAGATCGAGACCACGCTCGCCGAGGTGTGGTCGACGGTGCTCGGAGTCGACCAGGTCGGCGTCGAGGACAACTTCTTCGGACTCGGCGGCGACTCGATCCTCAGCATCCAGGTCGTGTCCCGCGCCCGCCAGGCCGGGCTGACGGTGTCGTCGAAGGACCTTTTCCAGCACCAGACCATCGCCGAACTCGGCCGGGTCGTCACCACCGGCGGACCGGTCGCGCAGGCGCCGGAGCAGAGCGGACCCGCGCCGCTCGGGCCGATCCAGTCGTGGCTCTTCGAGCATCTGGACGAGCCGTGGCGGATGACCATGTCCGTCCACCTTGTACTGTCTGAAGTGGACGTTGCCCGGCTGACCGCCGCGGTCGCCGAAGTCACCGCGCACCATGCCGCGCTGCGGATGCGGTTCTCCTCTGTGGACGGAAGCTGGCAGCAGGAACCGGCTTCGACGGAATCGGCGGATATCCTGCGGCACGCCGATCTGTCCGAAGTGGACGACGTCGTGGCGGCGATGCACGAGGAGGCAGTGCGCGCACAGACCTCGCTGGATGTCGTGGACGGCCCGGTGTGGCGCGCGGTCCTGTTCACCTTCCGGGACCGCGCGCCGCAGCTGTTCCTCACCGCGCACCACCTCGTCATGGACGGGGTGTCGTGGCGCGTCCTGCTCGGCGACCTCGAACGTGCCTACCGGGGCGAACCGCTGGAACCGGTGGGCAGCTCGTTCCCGCATTGGGCGAGGACGCTCGCCGACCACGTCCGTTCCGGCGGGCTGGACGGCGAAGCGGAGTACTGGGCGAGCGTGCTGCGCGGGGTCGAGACCGCACTGCCGGTCGATCGCTCCGGCCGCAACACCGCGGAGTCGGCGCGTTCGGTGTCGGTTTTCCTCGGCCGGGAGGAGACTTCCGCATTGCTGCAGGACGTGCCCGGCGCCTACCGGACCGAGGTCAACGACGTCCTGCTCAGCGCACTCGCCCGCGTGCTGACGCGCTGGACCGGCCGGTCCCGGGTCGTGCTCGAGATGGAAGGCCACGGCCGCGAGGACCTCGCCGCGCCGCTCGATCTTTCCCGGACGATCGGCTGGTTCACCGCGCAATACCCGGTCGCGCTGACCGTGCCCGGCGAAGGCTGGGACGCGATCCTCAAGTCGGTCAAGGAACAGTTGCGCGCCATCCCGCACAAGGGCGTCGGCTACGAAGCACTGCGCTACTTGACCGATTCCCCGCTGCGGAACGACCCGACCCCGCAAATCTCCTTCAACTACCACGGTCGCTGGGATGTCGGGACCGCGGAGGACGGGCTCTACCAAGGCCGCGGGGAAAGCCTCGGCCACGATTCCGCGCCGGACAGCGTTCGCCCGTACCTGCTGGACGTCGTCGGCGTGGTCGAATCCGGCGCCCTGCACCTGACCTGGGAATACTCCGCCGAGGTGCACGACGAGGCGACCGTCCGCGGCCTGGCCGAGGCGACCGTCGAGGCGCTGCGGGAGATCATCGCGCACTGTGCCGGGGCGGGCGGCCGCACGCCGTCGGACTTCCCGCTCGCCCGGCTCGACCAGGCGACGGTGGACCGGCTGGCCGGCGACGGCCGCGAGGTCGAGGACATCTACCCGCTGACCGCGCTGCAGGCGGGCATGGTGTTCCACAGCCTGGTCGACACCGGATCGAGCGCGTACTTCGACCAGTTCCGGCTGCGGCTGGCCGGGGTCCGGGACCCGCGTGCGCTGGCCGAGGCGTGGCAGCGCGTCGTGGACCGGACGCCGATCCTGCGCAGCAGCACGGTGTGGGACGGCGTGGACGAACCGGTGCAGCGCGTGCATCGCGGGGTCCGGGTGCCGGTCGGGCAGCACGACTGGCGCGGCCTCTCTCCCGAAGCGCAGCAGGCCGAACTGGCGAAACTGCTCGAAGCCGATCTGGCCGCGGGCATGGATCTGACGACGCCGCCGTTGATGCGCCTGGAGATCGCGCGGGTCGCGGACGACGAGGTCCAGCTGCTGTGGACCTCGCACCACGTCCTGCTGGACGGCTGGAGCACCGCGCAGGTCTTCGGCGAGGTGTGCGAGCAGTACACGGCGATTGTCGAAGGCACCCCGGCGAAACTGACGCCGCGGCGGCCGTTCCGCGACTACCTCGCCTGGCTGGCCGCGCAGGACCGGGCCGCGGCGGAGGAACACTGGCGCGGGGTGCTCGACGGCTTCGCCGCACCGACGCCGCTGCCGTACGACCGCCGTCCCACGGAAGCGCATCGCGCGGAATCCGGGGCGACGGTGCTGGTCGAGCTGTCCTCGGACGAGTCGGCGGCGCTGCGCGACATGGCGAAAACCGCGGCGCTGACGGTCAACTCGGTCGTGCAGGGAGCGTGGGCGCTGCTGCTCGCGCGCTACAGCGGCGAGCCGGACGTCTTGTTCGGCACCACAGTTTCCGGCCGCCCGCCCGAACTGCCCGGCGTCGAAGCGATGATCGGGATGTTCATCAACACCGTGCCGACCCGGGTCGAAGTCCGAAATGGACAGTCGGCCGCGGAGTGGCTGCGCGCGATCCAGGCCGAGCAGGCGGACGCGCGCCGGTACGACTTCCTGGCGCTCTCGCAGCTGCAGACCTTCACTGGGGTGCCCGCGGGCGCGTCGTTGTTCGACAGCGTGGTGGTCTTCGAGAACTACCCGATCGAAGACAGCGGACAGGACGGCGTGCGCGTGCTGGACGTCGAATCGCTGGACACCACGAGCTATCCGCTGAACCTCACCGCCTATCTGCACGACCGGCTCGGGCTCGAGCTGTCCTACGACCCGAAGCTGTTCGACGAAACCACCGCCCACCGGCTCGCCGGGCACCTCGCCCAGCTGGTGCGCGCGATCGCCGGAGACCCGTCGCAGCGTGTCGGCTCGCTGTCGCCGCTCACTGCGGACGAGCGCAACCACGTGCTGGCTCTGGGACACGGCGAGACCGCCGACCTTCCCGCGGAGACGGTCCTGGACGTATTCGACGCGACGGTCGCCCGGATGCCGCACGAGACCGCGCTGGTCTTCCACGACACCGTCTTGGACTTCGCGGAGGTCGACGCCCGCGCCACGCAGCTGGCGGAGGAACTGGTCGAACGGGGTGCCGGGCCGGAGCGAGTGGTGGCCGTCATGCTGCCGCGGTCGGCTGAAGCCGTCATCGCGGTCCTGGCGATTTTCAAGGCCGGCGCGGTGTATTTGCCGATCGACCCGGATCTGCCGGAGGAACGCGTCCGCTTCCTGCTGGACGACGCGCGCCCGGTGGTCGTGCTGGGCAGGCCGGACGAGAGCTACGCGCCGCCGGCGCCGGTGTCGAAGCGGCCGGACGCGGATACCGCCGCGTACGTCATCTACACCTCCGGTTCGACCGGCACGCCGAAGGGCGTCGTCGTGGAGCACCGCGCGCTGGTGAACCTGCTGGTCGCGCACCGCGCGGTCTTCCTCGACCGCGGACGGGAAGCCGCGGCGCTCACCGCGTCGCTCGCGTTCGACGCGTCGTGGGAACCGCTGCTGGCCATGTTCGACGGCCACGAGCTGCACGTGCTGGACGACGACACCCGGCTCGACCCGCGCGCCTTGGTCCGCGCCGTCCGCGCGCACGGGCTGAACCTGCTCGACCTCACCCCGGCCTACCTCCAGCAACTGCTGGACGCCGGCCTGGCGACCGGCGAGGTCCGGCCGCGCACGGTGATCACCGGCGGCGAGGCGGCCACCGAAACGCTGTGGCGGCAGCTGGCCGCCGCGGACGTCACCGGGCACAACTACTACGGGCCGACGGAAGCGACCGTCGACTCGATCCACGCGCCGGTGACCGGCGACCAGCCGCTGATCGGGCGTCCGCTGGCCAACTTCCGCGCGTACGTTCTCGGCGACACCGGCGAACCCGTGCCGCCCGGCCTTCCCGGCGAGCTGTTCCTCGCCGGACCGCAGCTCGCGCGCGGCTACCTCGGCCGGCCGGGACTGACCGCCGACCGGTTCGTCGCGGATCCCTTCGGGCCGCCGGGCGAGCGGATGTACCGCACCGGCGACCAGGTCCGCTGGACCGCCGACGGCTCGCTCGACTACCTCGGCCGCGTCGACGACCAGGTCAAGATCCGCGGGTTCCGGGTCGAACCGGGCGAGATCGAGACGGTGCTGCGGCGGCATCCGGCGATCGCCGACGTCACCGTCATCGCCCGCGAAGGCCGCCTCGTCGCGTACGTCGTCGGCGAAGCGCGGGGCTTGCGCGAGTGGACCCGTGAACGGCTGCCGGAGCACCTGGTCCCGTCGGCGTTCGTGTCGCTGGACGCGCTCCCGCTCAACCGGAACGGCAAGCTCGACCGCCGCGCGCTGCCCGCCCCCGGCCGCACCGGAACCGCAGAGTACGTCGCGCCGCGGACGGCTGCGGAACAGCGGCTCGCCGCTATCTGGGCGGACGTCCTCGGAATCGACCGCGTGGGCGCCGACGACAGCTTCTTCGAACTCGGCGGCGATTCGATCCTCAGCATGCGGATCACGTCGCGAGTGCGCGCGGAATTCGGCGTCGAGGTGTCGCCGCGGCTGCTGTTCTCCGCACCGACGCTCAGCCAGTTCGCCGCTGAACTGCCGGTCGAGCAGGCTGCCGCGGAGGCGATCCCGGTGGCCGCGCGGGACGGTGCGCTGCCGTTGTCGTTCGCTCAGCAACGCTTGTGGTTCTTGGACGAATTCGAACCCGGTGGCACGGAGTACCTTTCGCCGACTGCCTTGCGCTTGCGCGGAGAACTCGATGTCGACGCGTTGCGGCGGGCGCTGAACACCATCGTCGCCCGGCACGAATCGCTCCGCACCACCTTCGATGCGATCGAGGGCCACGCGGTGCAGATCGTCCACGAGCCCGCGCCGGTCGACCTCGCGGTCGAGGACTTCGACGAGGAGACTTTGGCGCGCGAAGCGCTC
The DNA here is from genome assembly GCF_000158875.1 of Streptomyces sp. AA4. Taxonomy (NCBI): domain Bacteria; kingdom Bacillati; phylum Actinomycetota; class Actinomycetes; order Kitasatosporales; family Streptomycetaceae; genus Streptomyces; species Streptomyces sp. AA4. The sequence continues at coordinate 3,402,840 of NZ_GG657746.1, forward strand.
CGGCCGTTCGACCTGCGCACCGGACCGCTGCTGCGCGCGCGGTTGTTCCGGGAGGAGTCCGGCGACCACGTCCTGCTGCTGGCGCTGCACCACATCGTCACCGACGGCTGGTCGGCCGGGGTGCTCGCCGCCGAACTGGACGCGTGCTACTCCGCCTACGTCCGCGGCGAGGAGCCGCGGCTGCCCGAACTGCCCGTGCAGTACGCGGATTTCGCGGCCTGGCAACGGGATTTCCTCGACAGCCCGGAGCTGGACGAGCAGCTCGACCACTGGCGGGACCGCCTCGCCGGGCTCGCGCCGCTCGAACTGCCCACCGACCGGCCGCGGCCGGCGATCCGCGCGAACGAGGGGGAGTGGTTCGGCTTCGCCATTCCCTCCGAGGTCGCTGCGAACCTGCGTGAACTCGCGGGCGCGCAGCACGGCACCCTGTTCATGGCGCTGGTCGCGGTCTTCCAGGTCGTTCTTTCGCGGTGGTGCGGACAGGAGGACGTCGCGGTCGGCACGGTCGCCGCCGGACGGGAACGGCCCGAGCTGGAGCGCCTGATCGGGTTCTTCGTCAACACCCTGGTGTTGCGGTCCACAGTGGACTCGCGCGGCTCGTTCCGGGACTTCCTCGGCGGGGTGCGCGACACGGTGCTCGACGCGTTCGCCCACCAGGACGTGCCGTTCGAACGCGTCGTGGACGCCGCCCAGCCGGTCCGCGACCCGAGCCGGACGCCGTTGTTCCAGGCGATGGTCGTGCTGCAGAACACCGGCGACCGGCCGGGCGGCGGCGCGCTGGTCGCCGAGGAGGTCGCCCTTCCCGCGACGACCGCGACCTTCGACCTGCTCGTGCAGTTCGAGGAGGACGGCGGGTCGCTGCACGCCGCGATCAACTACGCCACCGGCCTGTTCGACGCCACGACGATCCAGCGTCTCGCGGACCGCTTGCGGACCGCGCTGACCGTTCTCGCCGCGCAGCCGGACGAGCCGATAGCGTCGCTGCAGTTGTTGCCGCAGGCCGAGCTGGACCAGCTGCGAGCTTGGAACGACACCGCTGCACCGGTCCCGCCGGCCTCGCTGGCGCAGCTGTTCGAAGCCCAGGTCGCGCGTACGCCGGACGCCCCCGCGCTGGTGTCCGGCTCGGAGGAAATCACCTTCGCCGAGCTGAACGCGCGGGCGAATCGGCTGGCCCGGCTGCTGGTCGAACGGGGTGCGGGGGCGGAACGGATCGTCGCGGTCCGGCTGCCGCGCTCGACCGCGCTCGTCGTCACCGAGCTGGCCGTTTCGAAGACCGGCGCCGCGTTCCTCCCCGTCGACCCGGGCTATCCCGCCGAGCGCATCGAGTTCATGCTGCGCGACGCCGACCCGGTCTTCGTCGTGGACAGCGCGCTCGACGCGAGCGGGTACGCCGACACGAATCTCGACGTCCCCGTCGAGCCGGAGCAAGCGGCATACGTGATCTACACGTCCGGTTCGACCGGGCGGCCGAAGGGCGTCGTGGTGCCGAACGCCGGACTGGCGTCGTTCACCGCCGCCGAGACCGAGCATTGCCAGGTCCGGCGGGGCGACCGGGTCCTGGCGTTCAGCTCGCCCAGCTTCGACGCCGCGGTGTCCGAACTCTGCACGGCGTTGCCCGCCGGCGCCGCGCTCGTCGTGCCGCCGGAGGGGCCGCTGCTGGGCGCGCACCTGGCCGAAGTCCTCGCGAAGCACCGGGTGACGCAGGCAGTGCTCCCGCCGGTCGCGCTGGCCACCGTGCCCGACGTGCCGCTGCCGGACCTGCGCACCGTGGTCGTCGCGGGCGACGTGTGCCCGGCCGAACTGGTCGCTCGCTGGGCGCCGGGGCGGCGGATGATCAACGCGTACGGGCCCACCGAATGCACGGTCGCGGCCTCGTGGAGCGAACCGCTGTCGCCGGGCGGGCCGCCGCCGATCGGCAAAGCGATCCGGAACACCGAAACGTACGTGCTGGACGCCGAGCTCCGGCAGGTGCCGATCGGCTCGAGGGGAGAGCTGTACATCCGCAGTGCCGGGCTGGCCCGCGGATACCTGTCCCGGCCCGGCCTGACCGCCGACCGGTTCGTGGCGAACCCGTTCGGCCCGCCGGGATCGCGGATGTACCGCACCGGCGACGTGGTCCGGCGGCGGGCTTCGGGCGAGCTGGAATTCGCCGGACGCGTGGACCACCAGGTCAAGATCCGCGGGTTCCGCGTCGAACTGGGCGAGATCGAGGCGGCGCTGCGGCGGCATCCGGAGGTGCGCGACGCCGTCGTGGTGGCTCGCGAAGCCGGCGGGCACAAGCGGCTGGTCGCCTATGTGGTCGGCGAAATCGCGTCGCTGCGCGCTTTCCTGGGCGAGACGCTGCCGGACTACCTGATCCCGTCGGTGTTCGTGCCGCTCGACGCGGTCCCGGTGAGCCCCAACGGAAAGATCGACCGCGCCGCGCTGCCCGAGCCGGACTTGTCGGCGCTGCAGACCGCCGAGTACGTCGCGCCGAGCAGCGGGCCGGAGGAGGTGCTGGCGAACGTGTGGGCCGAGGTGCTCGGGGTGCCGCAGGTCGGCGCCGCGGACAACTTCTTCGAGCTCGGCGGGGATTCGCTGCTCAGCATCCAGGTCGTGCACCGGGCCCGGCAGGCCGGGCTGGCGATGCGGTCGAAGGATCTGTTCACGCACCAGACGGTCGCCGAGCTGGCCCGGGTGGTCCATCCGGCCGATCCGGTCGCGGACGAGCGCGAGGCGGTGGTCGGGGCCGTTCCGCTGACGCCGATCCAGCGCTGGTTCCTGGACTCCTCGCCGGTGAACCCCGCGCATTTCAACCAGTCCGTGCTGATCGAGCTGAACGGCCCGGTCGACGAGGAGGTGCTTCGCCAGGCGGTCGACGCGCTGGTGGCACACCACGACGCGCTGCGGTTGCGCTTCGAGCGGACCGCCGACGGGTGGAGCCAGCACAACGACCCGGTCACCTCCGGTTCGGTCCTGCACCGGGTGTCCACTGTGGACCTCGAGCGGGCCGCCGACGACGCCCAGGCGAGCTTCGACCTGGCTCAGCCTCCGCATCTGCGGGCGCTGCTGTCGGATTCCGCGGAGCGCCCGTGCCTTTTCCTGGTCGCGCACCATCTGGTGGTCGACGCGGTCTCGTGGGGCATCCTGCTGGAGGATCTGGAACGGGCCTACCGGCAGATCGAGGCCGGGGAGAAGCCCGATCTGGGCCCGAAGACGACGTCGTTCCGGGACTGGGCGCACCGCCTGCGGGCCTATGCCGAATCCGGTGCCTTGGACGGGGAACGGGCGCACTGGGCCCGCGACCTGCCCGGCTGCGAGATCCCGGCAGACCGGACTGGGGCGGCCCCGGAACCGCAGGAGCTGGTGTCGATCCGCGTCGACGCGCACGACACCGATGCCCTGCTGCACCTCGCTCCCGGCGCGTACCGGACCCGGATCAACGACGTCCTGCTGACCGCACTGGCCTGGACGCTCACCCGCTGGACCGGCGAGCCGGCGGTGGCGATCGACCTCGAAGGCCACGGCCGGGAGGAAATCCTGGACGACGTCGACCTGACCCGGACGGTCGGCTGGTTCACGACGCTGTTCCCGGTCGCCCTCGAAGTCGACCCGGCCGCGAACTGGCGAACCCTGGTCAAGTCGGTCCGCCGGCAGCTGCGGGCGGTGCCCGGCAACGGGTTCGGACACGGGGTGTTGCGGTGCTTCCGCTTCCCGGACCTGGGCCGGGCCGCGCCCCGGGTCGCCTTCAACTACCTGGGACAGGGCGAGAACACCGGCTCCGGGGACGGATTGTTCCTGCGGTCCCTCCCGCCGCTGGGCCGGGACCAGGATCCGGCGAACCGGTCGCCGCACGCACTGGAGGTCGTCGGCGGGGTGCGGGACGGGCAGCTGGAGTTTTCCTGGTACTACCAGCCGGACCAGCATTCCCGCCCGACGGTGGCCGGGGTGGCGGCCGGATTCGCGGACGCGCTGCGGGCCATCGCGGCGGATTGCCGGGGGGAAGAGGGATGAGCCGAATTGGCGGGCACAGCAGCAGGGTGCGGCGGGTCGATCAGGTGGGCTTGCTCGTCGCATCGGGCTCGGTACGTCGACCGGGCGGCTGCGGACTCCGGGTGAGCCGTGGAATGGCCGTCGGCTCGTCGTGGCCGTCCGCCGGTCAGATGGGAGTCGATGCGGGAGTGCGGGGAGGCGGGGCATGAGCGGGATCGCGGGCAACCGGGACTATCGGCTTCTCTGGACCGGCCAGGTCGTCTCCGAGGCCGGGTTCAGCACGACCACCATCGTGTTTCCCCTTCTCGTGCTGGCGCTCACCGGGTCGGCCGCGCAGTCCGGGCTGGTGCTCGGGGCCGTCGCGATCAGCCAGCTGGTTGCCGGATTGCCCGCGGGGGCGTTGGTGGACCGGTGGCCTCGCAAGCGGATCATGCTCGGGTGCGAGGCGGCGCAAGCGGTCGCGGCGGGCGGGTTGGCGGCCGCGTTGTACTGGGGCGTCGCGGAAGTGTGGATGCTCGTCGCGGTCGCCGTCGTGATGGGGTTGAGCCGGGCGTTGTTCGAACCGGCTGAGGAGGCCAGTCTGCCGCGGTTGGTGGCGGAGGAACAGGTGCCTTCGGCGGTCGCGATGAATGCTGCTCGGACCAGTGCGGGACAGCTGTCGGGGACCGCGCTCGGTGGGTTTCTCTTCGCGGTGGGGCGGGTGGTGCCGTTTCTCTTCGACGTGGTCGCGCACGTGTTCGCGTTCGTGTCGTTGTTGTTCGTGCGGTTGCCTCGGCGGGCGGAGCGTGCGGACGGTGTCCCTCCCCAGCATTTGGGCCGGGAGATTGTCGAGGGGCTGCGGTGGGTGTGGGGCCGGCCGCCGTTGCGGGCGACTGTGTTGTGCGTGGTCAGTTTGAATTTGTTCTTTTCCGCTTATTTATCTGGTGATTATTGTGCTGGCCAATGAGCGGGGGGTGCCGTCGGGGGAGATCGGCGTGATGGCGGCGATGTTGGGGGCTGGGGGGATTCTGGGGTCGCTGGTCGCGCCTTACCTGCATCGGGGGGTTAGTGCGTTCCGGCTTGTTGTCGGGGTGTTTTGGGCGTTGACTGTGCTGACGCCGCTTGCTGTGTTCGTCCATAATGGATATGTGATGGGGGTGTTGTTCGCGGCTGTTGCGTTTTTGCCTCCTGCGGCCAATACTGCTATTGCGGCTTATCAGTTGCTGTCCACTCCGGATCATTTGCGGGGGCGGCTCGGGGGAGTGGTCGGGGTGACTGGGGGGTTGGCTGCTGCGGCTGGGCCTGCGTTGGGCGGGTGGCTGGTGGAGGCGTTGCCTGCGGGGTTTGCGGTGTTGGCGTGTAGTGGGGGGATTGCGGTGGTCACTGTGGTGGCGACGTTCAGCCGCAGTTTGCGGGGGTTGCCTTCGGGGGGTTCGGTTCCGGTGCTGGAAGAGGCTTCTGGTCAAGTTGTTGAGGAAGGGAAGAAGTGAATGGATGACGGGGTTGTGTTTCAGGTTTTGGTCAATGACGAGGAGCAGTATTCGTTGTGGCCTGGGGACAAGGAGGTTCCGGCTGGGTGGCGGCCGGAGGGGATGCGGGGGAGCCGGGAGGAGTGCATGAGTCACGTGGATCAGGTGTGGACTGATATGCGGCCTCGTAGTTTGCGGGAGAGGATGGCGGCGGAATAGGTGTTCGGCTCGTCGCCTGGCGGCGACATTGCTGCGCCTTGGGTTGCGTGGGGCACCCCGATTTTTGATTGTGCTGACGGTTCGGGGG
>NZ_GG657746.1:3408666-3456806 GCF_000158875.1 Streptomyces sp. AA4
TGTCAAGGCGGGAAAGATGCCTTGACAAGCACCCCCGAACCGCAGGGCGGCTTTGTATCGGGGATGGGGGAGGGGTGGGTGCCCCCGGTGTTTGGGTGCAGTGGCTGCGGTTTGTTGCGCGGCTTGGGTGCGTGGTTGCTTCGAGCGGGGCGGCGTCCGGGTCGCGGGTAGCGCCCCAATGTGGCATTGGGTGCATGTGACGCACCCAATGTGGCGTTCGGTGCATCTGACGCACCCAATGCCACATTGGGGGATCCCGGCGGGGTCGGCGCGGAGCGGTCCGTGAAGGGCTCCTTGAGGGAATCTAATTCCCTCAAGGAGCCCTTCACGTCCGGCGGAGGGACGTGAGGGGAACCCTGAGGGACTCTGAGTCCCTCTGAACTGCGCCCCGGAAGTTGGACTGGGAATCCAGTTCCAGCTGTCCGGGGAGTGGTTCGTTGCATCCACGCAGTTCGTTGTCTGAGTGGCAGCGGGCGTCCGCTGTTGCGTTGTTCGAGGACGGGTATGGCGCGAAGGCCGTGGCGTCCCGGTTGGGGGTGTCGGCGGGTGCCGTGCGACGCTTGCGTGATCGTTGGAGGCTGCGGAGCGCGGGAGCGCTGATGGACAAGCCAGGCAGGCGGTCGTTCGCGTTCGAGTTCAAGCTGGAGGTCGTGCGCCGGTATGTCGGCGGCGAGGCGACCGCGGCCGAGCTGGCGCGCGAGCACGGGCTGTCCTCGCCCAAACTCGTGGAGAACTGGGCGCGGGCGTATCGGCGCGAGGGAGAGGACGCGTTGCGGCCCAAGCCGAAAGGCCGTCCGCCCGGTGTCGCGGACTCGCCGGGTCCCGGCGAGCTGGAGCGGTTGCGGGCGGAGAACCTGCGGCTGTCGGCGGAGAACGCCTACCTAAAAAAATTGCGGGCCTTGAGGGAGCAGGGGCGAGGGTGAAAACCCAGGCCGTCGCCGCCCTCAAGGCCGACTATCCGCTGCCGGTGCTGCTGGCGGTCGCGGGCCTGGCCCGGTCGACGTTCTTCTACCACCAGGCCCGGCCCGACCGGCCCGACCCGCACGCCGGGCTCAAGGCCGCGATCGCCGAGGCGTTCGAGGCCGCCCGCGGCCGCTACGGGCACCGGCGGATCCACACGGTCCTGGCCCGCGCCGGCTGGCGGGTGGCGAAGAAAACCGTGCTCGCGCTGATGAACGCCCTCGGCCTGGTCTGCCAGGTCCGGCGGCCGCGCCGGCGCCGGTCCTGGCCCGGCCGGCCCGGCACGGCCGCCGAGAACCTGCTCAACCGCGAGTTCGGCGCCGAGGCCCCGGACACCAAATGGGTCACCGACGTGACCGAGTTCCGCATCGGCGACCGCAAGGTCTACCTCTCGCCCGTGATCGACCTGTTCGACCGGTCCGTGATCGCCTACGCCTGCGGGCCGTCCCCGACGCTGGAGCTGACGAACTCCTCGCTGCGCGCCGCGATCGCGACCCTGCCCGCCGGAGCCCGCCCGCTGGTGCACTCCGACCAGGGCTTCCAGTACCGGCACGCCTCCTGGCGCTCCCTGCTCGCCGACGCCGGCCTGACCCAGTCGATGTCCCGGCGAGCCACCTGCCTGGACAACGCCGTCGCCGAGAACTTCTTCGGCCACCTCAAAGAAGAACTCTTCCACCACACCAAGTTCGACACCGTCGACACGTTCATCACGGCACTGCACGACTACATCGACTGGTACAACACCACCCGCATCTCCACCACGCTCCAAGGCCTGAGCCCGGCCGAATACCGGGCCCAGACCCTCGCCGCCTAACCTCTACATAACCAGTCCAACTTCCGGGGCCCAGTTCACTCAGGGTTCCCCTCACGTTTCTCTTTTTACGGCAGGGTCAGTCCGTATGCGCTCAGTGCTGCGGGGACTGGCTGGAAGAAGGTTTCTCCGCCGGAGGTGCAGTCTCCGCTGCCGCCCGAGGTGAGGCCCAGTGCGGTGGATCCGTCGAACAGCGAGCCGCCGCTGTCGCCCGGTTCTGCGCACACTGTCGTGTCGATCAGGCCGCTTACGCTGCCTTCCTGGTAGTTCACCGTGGCGTTGAGGCCGGTGACCTGGCCGTCGTGTACGCCGGTGGTCGAGCCGCTTCGGGTGACGGTTTCTCCTACTGTCGCGTCGCCTGCCGCGGTGATTTGCTGGCCGGTGTTCACGGCGCTCGGGGCGTCCACGCCGGCGTCGTAGGTGGCGTACGAGTAGTCCGTGCCCGGGAAGTTCGCGGCGGACGTGCTCGCGATGTGCTGCGAGTTGCCCTGGTCGGCCCACCAGTCGTTGGTCGCCACGCCGCAGTGGCCGGCGGTCAGGATCGCGGCCTGGCCGCTCGAGGTGTGCACGTTGAAGCCCAGCGAGCAGCGCAGGCCCTGGCCCCAGATCGCGTCGCCGCCGCTGATCAGGGGGCGGAGCTTGCCTTTCGTCTGGGAGAAACGCGCTTTGTCGCCGAAGCGGTGGACGGCGTTGGTCACCTGGGCGAGCTTGGCGCCGGTGACCGTCGAGTCGGCGGTGACGAGCACCTGGCCGGTGCGCGGGTCGACGCGCCACGCGGTGCCGGGGGACGCTCGCCGTGCGGGCCAGTTCCGCGGTGACCGCTTTCAGTTGCGACGCACGGTATTTCACGAACTTCGGCGTCGCGCCGGCCGCACGGACCTGGGCGGCGGCGGCCTGGTCGGTGACGGTGACCGTCAGCCGCGAGGACGAATGGTCGTAGTACGAGCCGACGGTGCGGTCGCCGAGCGACTTCGCGAGGCTGGCGGACATGGCGGTCGCGGCTCTCGCGTTCAGCGGGGCCGCCGAGGGCTGGGCCGCCGCGACGCCCGAGGCGGCGAAAACTGATCCAGCGGCCAGAACCGCCGCGGCGAAGGCGACTCCGCCGCGTCCGCCGTGTCTTTGACTGAGTGCTGGGATCATGCACATCTCCGTTTCTTGCGAATAGGACGATGGCGCGCCGCGGTCAGCGAATGCGGGGCGCAATTCGCAGTTTAGGGACGCCGGGCAATCCGTTATACCCACGAAAGTCGCGAATCCCGTTCGGCTTTGCTGTTCAGCGGTTCGCGCGGTCCGCTCAACGGAAGTCCCGTATCGCCGCCATTAGCGGCTCGGCGAACAGCGCGGACGCCGATGCGGAACGGCGTATTCCGCGTTCGGTTCATCCCGGTAATCGCAGTTCGTGCCGCCGCGCACGGTTCGTCTTCCGGCTTTGTCCCTCCTTTCGATGGTGTTCGGACTCCGGCGGCCCTGGGACTCTGTGGTTTCCGTCGCGGGCCCGGCGCCCGCGAAGTGGTCCCCGGCCGTATCCCGGCCGAAGTCCGAACCCGCTCTCGGCGGGATCGGTTGCTATGGAAGGGAAAGCGATGCGGAAAACAATGCTGACGATGATGGGCGCGGCCGCCCTGCTGTTCGGGGTCGCCGCGCCGGCGGCAGCGGCGCAGCCGGCCATCATCGGAGGCAGCGACGCCACCGAAACCTACTCGTTCATGGTGTCACTGGACAACGGCTGCGGCGGAAGCCTCGTCGCGCCCCAGTGGATCATCACCGCGAACCACTGCGGCCAGGCCTCGCAGGCGCGGATCGGGTCCACCGACATCAATTCCGGCGAAGTGGGCCAGATCGACAACGTGATCACCGATCAGGGCACCGATCTCACGATGATGCACCTGAGCCAGCCCGCCCAGTCCGCGCCGGTCGCGATGGCGCAGAGCAACCCCGCCCCGGGCACGACCGCACGGCTGCTCGGCTGGGGCTGCACGAGCTGGCCCAACTGCCAGACGCCGCAAACCCTGCAGCAGATCGACCTTCAGGTCCTCGACAGCAGCGCGTGCGCCGAGGGCGGCGGCGGCGCGGGCGACGTCTGCATCTCCGGCGACTACGCGCATTCGGCGTGCCACGGCGATTCGGGCGGCCCCGCGATCGTCGGCACCACCGGGAACTGGACGCTGGTGGGCGAAACCCACGGCCCCGGCGACAACGGCGGCGAATGCGCCACCACCACCCTCTACACCGGCATCGCCCAGTACATGTCGTGGATCCAGCAGCAGATCGGAAGCTGACCCCCCTCGTGCGGAGAGGAAGAAAACCATGACCCTGCACCGCTTTGGCCGCCTGGCCGCCGGCGCGGCCGCGGCGTTGGTGCTGCCGCTGACCGGAGCCGGCACGGCGACGGCCGCGCCGCTCGACGCGGTCGAGCTGTACTACGACGCCAGCGGACTGCCCGACTACCAGGCCGAGGCCACCCAGGCCGCGGCGAACTGGAACAACTCCGTGCACAACGTGCATCTGAACAGCGGCGGCGCCGCGACGATCATCATGCACGAAACCACCGGCGGCGGGTCCTACACCCAGACCGACGGGCACGGCAACGGCGACATCTACATCGACACCCAGCAGGTCGCCGAGGGCAACGACCCGACCCGGATCATCGCCCACGAGATCGGCCACAACCTCGGTCTTCCCGACCACTACGAGGGACCCTGCTCGGAACTGATGTCTGGGCACGGGCCGGGGATCACGTGCAAGAACGCGATGCCCGACGCACAGGAGTCGGCCCAGGTGGACGCGAACTTCGCGAACGGGTTCGCGGCGGTTCGCTTGCCGGAGAAGCACATCTACCGGTGAGGAATGTCTAATCTGGACTGAGTCCGAGTAATGCTTGGCGTACAAGCACAATCGCCGATGCTCGCCGGAAGCGCAGTGCTTCCGGCGAGCATCGGCGCGGCTCAGGACCGGGCGATCTCGACGTGCTCGAGAATGCCCAGCGCGTCCGGCACGAGAACCGCGACGGAGTGGTACGCACTGACCAAATAGGACGAGACCGCGCGGTCGTCGATGCCCATGAACCGCACATTCAGCCCGGGCCGGTATTCGTCGGCGAGATTTTTCGGCCGCAATCCGATGACGCCCGCGTCGTCTTCCCCGGTGCGCATCGCGAGCACGGAGGTGATGCCCGCCTCGCTCACCGGGATTTTGTCGCACGGCAGGATCGGGACCCCGCGCCACGCCATGACGCGTTTCCCGTCCACCACGACCGGATCCGGATAAATGCCCGCCCGCGTGCATTCGCGGCCGATCGCCGCGATGGCCCTCGGATGCGCGAGGAACAACCGCGTCTTGCGGCGCCGGCAGAGCAGTTCGTCCAGATCGCCCGGCGTCGGCGGACCGGTGCGGGTGGTGATCCGGGTTTTGAGGTCGGCATTGTGCAGCAGGCCGAAATCCGGGTTGTTGACCAGTTCGTGTTCCTGCCGTTCCCGCAGCGCCTCCACGGTGAGCCGCAATTGCTCCTCGAACTGGTTCATCGGGTCGTTGTACAGATCGGCGACGCGGTTGTGCACCCGCAGGACGGTTTGCGCCACCGCGAGGTCGTACTCGCGCGGCGACGGCTCGTAGTCGACGTACGTTCCGGCCAGGACCGGTTCGCCGTCGTGCCCGGCGGACAGGTGGATGTTCGCCTCGCCCTTGTGGTTCTGCGGTTTCCGCGGCCGGGACACGGCCTGCGCGACGTGCGCGCGCAGGGAGTCGAGCCTGCCGTTGAGCCGGGCGTACGCGCCGGCGGGCAGCACCAGCGCGACCACCCGGGTGGCGGCGCGGGCGGTGAACCCCCAGGTGGCGTCGTTCCCGGTGAGGAGTTCCCCGCCGAAGTGGTCTCCGTCGGTGGAGGTGCCGAGATGGGTTTCCGCGCCGAACTGGCCCTGGCCGTGCCGGGAAACCTTGCCGTGCACGACGAGCACGAGCTGGTCCAGCGCCTGCCCGGCGGTGACGAGCGTGCTCCCCGCCTCGTACTCGCGCTGCTCGAACGCGTCGGCCAGCGCGCCGAGCGCCGCTTCGTCGGAGAACCCGCGCAGCAGCTCGATTTCCGTCAGCTCGAGCGGGACGACCTGCACCTGCGGCCCGGTCTGGAAGAAGCTCACCTTGCCGTCGCCGACGGTGTAGGTGAGCCGCCGGTTGACCCGGTAGCTGCCGCCGGGCACCTCGACCCACGGCAGCTGCGAAAGCAGCCACCGCGGGGTGATCGAGCGCATCTGCGGCCGCGACTTGGTGGTCGTGGCGAGGGTCCGGGCCGCCTTGACGCCGAGGGAGAGCTGCTGCTCCTGTTGTTCGGTGACGGGCACCGGGCTCAGCCCTCCCGGCCGATTTCGGCGGCTTCCAGCACGGCGAGCGCGTCGGGCACGAGGACGGCGGCGGAATAGTAGGCCGAGACCAGGTAGGACAGGATGGCCTGTTCGTTGATGCCCATGAACCGCACGTTGAGGCCCGGCTGGTACTCGTCGGGCAGCCCGGTCTGGTGGAGCCCGACGACGCCTTGCGCCTGCTCGCCGGTCCGCATGAGCAGCACCGAGCTGGTGCGGGTCTCGGTGACCGGGATCTTGTTGCACGGCAGGATCGGCACGCCGCGCCACGCGGGCACCTGGTGTCCGCCGAGGTCGACCGAACCGGGGTAGACGCCGGCCTTGCTGCATTCCCGCCCGAACGCGGCGATCGTCTTCGGGTGCGCGAGGAAGAACGCGGGGTCCTTCCACACCAGCGAGAGCAGCTCGTCGAAATCGTCCGGCGTCGGCGGGCCGGTGCGGGTGGGCACGCGCTGGTCGAAGTCGGCGTTGTTCAGCAGGCCGAAGTCGGGGTTGTTGACCAGCTCGTGTTCTTGCCGCTCCCGCAGCGCCTCGACGGTCAGCCGCAACTGCTGCTCGGTCTGGTTCATCGGTTCGCTGTAGAGGTCGGCGACCCGGCTGTGGACCCGCAGCACGGTCTGCGCCACGCTCAGCTCGTACTCGCGCGGGGACGTGTCGTAGTCGACGAAGGTGCCCGGCAGCTTCGGTTCGCCGTCGTGGCCCGCGGCGAGGGCGATCTCGGCCTCGCCGTGTTCGTTGCGGGCCGTGTCTCCGCCCGAGATGAAGGCGTCGAGGTGCGCCCGCAGCGCTTCCGAGCGGTTGAGCACGCCTTCGAACTCCTGGCGCGACAACGTCAGCACGGTCGCGGCGGTGACCGCCTTCGCGGTGTACTCCCAGATCCCGTCCGGGGTGGTCAGCACGTTTTCGCCGAAGTAGTCGCCGTTCAGCATCGTGCCGAGCACGGTCTGGTCGCCGAAGGCGCCGACCCCGGCCTTGGTGATCTTGCCGTGCGCGATGAGGAACACCTGGTCGGCGCGGCTGCCGAATTCGGCCAGCACGTCGCCCGGCTGGTATTCGCGCTGTTCGAACCGGCCGGCCAGCTCGGCCAGCGCCGCCTCGTCGTCGAATCCGCGCAGCGGCGCGAGCTCCCCGAGTTCGGGCGGGATGACCCGGACCTCGGAGCCGCTGGTCACGAACGTGACCCGGCCGTCGCCGACGGTGTAGGACAGCCGCCGGTTGACGCGGTACGTGCCCGCGGACACCTCGACCCACGGCAGCACCTTCAGCAGCCACCGCGTGCTGATGCCCTGCATCTGCGGCACGGACTTCGTGGTCGTGGCCAGTTGCCGCGCCGCCGCGCGGCCTAGGCTCAAGGGTTCCTGGTCTTCCACGTCCGCGGAGTCGACCGGGTCGGTGACAGTCACAGCGAAACCACCTTGTCTTCGGTTGCGAAGCCTGGGCTCGGGAGTCGGGGGTCAGGATCGGTAGCGGGGGTTCGTGGCGTGCCATTCGAAGCCGCCGCCCATCCAGTCGCGGACGCCGGCGAGGAAGCGCTGCAGCTCCGGCGACGGGATCGCGAGCAGGGCGCGATGGCCCTCCTCGAACTCGCGCACGATCCGGTTGTGCAGGGCGACCGTGGTCTCGACCGCCTCGGAGACCGGGCAGTTCCGGTCGGCGGCGATCTGCAGCACCATGTTGCAGACCGGGTTCTCGTCGGCCGCGTCCTTGGCCACCGAATGGAGGTCGTTGACCAGGACCGTCGCGGTGCCCGCGCGCATCATCGCCTCCCGCACGCGCGGGTCGTAGTAGAACGGCGCGGGCAGTTCGTACCCGCCGACGGCGTCGATCAGGGTCATCGACGTGTAGAAACTGTCGTGCTGGCGGGCCGCCAGGTACTCCCAGGCCGGGGGGTAGCGCCCGGTGTGGCGCCACGCGGCGTAGGCGTCCCAGCTGACGAACATCGCGAACGTCGAATAGCAGACCCGCTGGACCAGCACCGGCGAACCGTGCCTGCCGAGATGGTCGACCGCGGAATGGAACCCGACCCGGATCGGGTCGGCCCGCAGCGCCTCCTCCAGCGGCGCGGTGAACTCGCCTGCGGGCGCCACCGGGTCCATCGCGGCCATCACGAGCGCCAGCCGCGGCGGGAGTTCGGTCGGCGAGGCGCCGAGGGAGCTGTCGTCGGCGTAGTAGTCGTCGGCCGCCCACCACACCGCGTTGAGCTGCGCGGCGATCAGCAGCCGGTCCGGGTCGGAGGAGTCCGGGTGGGCGAGCATCGCGAGCTTGCCGAAGCCGGCGTTCGCGATCTGGTCCAGCCCCTCGCCGTCGAACCCGCAGTCCTCCGCCCACGCGACGAGCCGCCGGTCGACCTCCTCGGCGAGCGGTTCGTCCACCCGCCGCACGACCGGGCAGTACAGCGGCGACGCGCTGCCGTCGCCCCATTCCCGTTCCGCGTACGCCGGGTCCTGCCCGCCGGACGGCGCGAACTGCGCCGCGATCCGCGCGGCCGACGTGCCCAGCCCGACCGGGCCCGCCCACAGCGAGGACGGGCAGGCCAGGTCCGGGCGGACCGCTGCGATTCCGGTCATGTCGGCCCGCTCAGACGCGGTCGGCGGCGATGAGCAGGTAGTGGAAGCTGCCCTCGCGGTAGGCGGTCAGGAACGGCTTCTCGATGCCGGTCGCGACGGACGACTGCTCGCGCAGCTCCCAGTACGGGATCGTCGCCTCGGTCAGGTCCACCACGTTGATCGGGACGAAGCCGGTCGCGGCGAGCGCTTTGAAATAGTCGCCGCGCGCGTGGATATTGCAGATGTAATGCTGGTCGATCTGGCTCACCGCGCGCGAACGCCCGCCGGTCAGGTCGTTGTAGCATCCGGTGATGGTCACGAACCGGCCGCCCGGGGCGAGCTGCCGCGCGTGTTCGGCGAAAAGCTCGGGCAGGTCGACGTACATCGTGCTTTCGTTGTTCCAGATCCCGGCGAAATCGCCGCTTTCGAATCCGGTGTCGAGCATGTTCCGGAGATGGAATCGCACCGAATCGTCGATTCCGCGCAGCCGGGCCTGTTCATTGGCGAAATCGACCTGCTGCTCGGAAATGGAGATGCCGTCCACCCGGCAGCCGAACCGCTGGTGCGCCTGCACGCTCGTGCCCCCGCGCCCGCACCCGGCGTCGAGCAGCCGGTCGGTCGGGGCGATGTCTCCGAGGTGGCCCAACAGGAACTGCGACTGCGCCGTCTCCAGCCGGTGCATTTCGGCGATGATCGCCTTGTCCCGCTTTTCGCCGCTTCCGTCCAGAACGGACGGATCGTAGTCGCCGATGCCGTAGTGGTGGTGGTAAAGCCCGTCGACGTCGCCGAGGCGCAGGTTGACCGGATCCTTTTCGGCGTTCCAGTAGTCGGCGACCGACTGCTGATACGCGGTGCGGGCAACCGGGCGGGCAACAGACGTCATCATGTACTCCCTTTTCGGACCGCAATTTCCGGTCGGCGCGCGGTGAACTGTGCCGGCGCGCTTCGTCCTGGCGCGAGGCGCTCGGCTTTCTCCTTCTGCGTCCGAGGCTAGCGAGGATTCTTTTGCGCGGACAAGACGATTCGCGGGAATTCACTCGCGGGCTGGCGGGAGCGGTCCGGCGTGCCTCTTCTGGCCTAGGAAGCCACTCCTGCGGGGTGTCCGGGCGCCGGTCGCCGGGGCCCTAACGATGCCGCCGGACACACGGGCGGATGACGGAAGGCGACAGCCCGTGGGCGATCCCGGCGGACGGGTGACGCCTGATCGGCCGAAGCGGTTCCGGGCCGCGGAACGCCGGGGAACTCCGCGGAACTCCGGGCGACGGGTGCGGCGGGGCCGGTCCGGGCTGGACCGGCCCCGCCCTCACGCGGTCCGGGAGGTCAGCTGAAGCAGGACGACTCCGCCAAGAATCAGCGCGAGCGCGAGGATCCGCGGCACGCTGACCGGTTCGCGAAGCCAGAAAATCCCGACCGCGGCGGTGCCGACCGCGCCGATGCCGACGAACACCGCGTAGGCCGTCCCGACCGGGACCGTCTTCATGCCGACGTTGAGCACGTACAGCACGAGCACGGTGAGCGCGCCGCAGACGAGCGTCGGGACGAGTTTCGTGAAGCCGTCGGTGAGGCGGATGCTGTGCGCCCAGGCGATTTCGAGCAGCCCGGCCGCGAGGACGGCGATCCAGCCCATCGTCAGGCCTCGTCGAGCGCGGCGCGCACGGCGGACGGCAGGGCCAGTTCCTCGGCGGCGACAAGGTCGGCGAGATGGCCGGGATCGCTGGTGCCGGGGATGACGGCGACGTTGGGCGCGAGGTCCAGCAGCCAGGCGAGCGCCAGGGTCGCCGCCGGAACGCCGAGCCGCCGGGCGTGCTCGGTCAACGGCGAACCCTCTCCGGCCAGCGCTCCGTTGCCGAGCGGACGGAACGCCAGATACGGGATCCCGGCGGCGGTGGTCGCGTCGAGGACGTCCCGGCCGCCGGAGCGGCCGACGTGGTACTCGTTCTCGACGGACGCGATCGGCGTGACCGCGCGCGCCTGGTCCAGCAACTCGAGCGTGACGTTCGAGATGCCGACGTGTTCGATCAGGCCCTCGTCGCGCAGTGCGGCGAGCGCCCCGACGGTCTCCGCCCACGGCACCGTGCTGTCGGGCATGAATCTCGCGTGCACCAACGGAAGCCGCTCGACGCCGAGTTGCGCGAGGTTGTCCCGGACGGCCGCCTGGATCGCTGCCGGCGCGGCATCGGCGACGAACCCGCCGTCCGGGCTGCGGCGCGCGCCGACCTTGGTGGCGATGAGCAGGTCGTCCGGATAGGGCCGGAGCGCCTCGGCGAGCAGGCGGTTCGCGACCTCGGGCCCGTAGTAGCCGGACGTGTCGATCAGCCGGACGCCCGCGTCGACGGCGGCGCGGACGGCGGCCTTGGCGCGGTCCGGGTCGGCCGGTTCGCCCAGGGCTTTCGGCCCGGCGAGCTGCATGGTCCCGTAGCCGATCCGGCGCACGGAACGGCCGGCGAGCGTGAACGAGTGCATGGATTGCCCCCCCATCAGTCATGTGGACACTGTGTCCACTTATGACTGTACTCGATCCGGACACGCTGTCCAGATACAGTGACGGGGTGAACAGCAAGCCAGTCACGGAACGGGCGGACGCCGCGGCGAACCGCCAGCGGATCCTCGCCGCGGCCGAGGACCTGTTCGCCACGAAGGGTCCGGACATCACGATGGGCGACCTGGCCGCGGCGGCGGGGGTCGGCCGCGGAACGCTGTACCGGCGCTACGACAGCGTCGCCGCGGTGGCCGTCGCGTTGCTGGACGAGCACGAGCGGCGGCTGCAGGAGGCGATGCTGTCCGGTCCGCCGCCGCTTGGGCCGGGTGCTCCGCCGCGCGAGCGGTTGGTGGCGTTTTACGACGCGATGATCGATTTGCTGGAGAAGCATTTGCCGCTGGCGCTGGGCGCAGAGACCGGGGCTCGGCGGTATCAGACCGGGGCGTACGGGTTTTGGCGGGTGTTCGTGGCGGCGCAGGTTCGCGAAGCCGGGCTGCGGGACGAAGCGTTGCCGGACGTGTTGCTGGCTCCGCTGGCGCCCGATCTGTACCAGAATCAACGGCATGAACGCGGAATGTCGGTTGCGGCGGTGAAGAAGGCACTGCATCGGCTGGCTGATGCGTTGCCGGCGGACCGGTGTCTTGCTGAGCCAGTGGAACCGGCTGAGCCGGGGTAAATTCGCCGGATGAACGGTGGCGCGCCGATGCGGGTCGGCTGGATCTGCCTCGCGGTGGTCAGCGCGGGGATCCTCGGGTTCGGGATTGTGGTGGCCATCGTGCCGCCCGCCGGGGACGCGTTGCTCTACCGCACCGACGCGCTCGCCACCGCCGGGCTCGGGTTGTTCGGCGGCTTGCTCGCGGTGTTCCCCTTCCGCGCGGGGGAGCGGTGGGCGTGGTTCGCGTTGTGGTTCTACCCGGTTTTCTGGCTGTTGCATTGGGTATTCCGGCTGCCGCCGGGTACTGACCACGTGCACCAGGTGGTCTTCGTGGTGCTGTCGTTGGCCGGGTTGCTCGTGCCGGTGCGGGCGTTCTTCCGGGCGCCGGCCGAGGGGCAGCACGCTCGCCGGTAGGTAACCGGGACGCGGCGTGTCATGATTCGCGGCGTGTCCACGAAAAAGCCCGCTGCGGCAAGGGATTCCGCGCGGAAAACGGCTCCGGCGAGCGGTCGGGCCGTCGCTCTGCGTGCCGGGTGGTGCTGGCTCGCGGTGGTGGTCCTCGGCGGCGCGGCGGCGGTGGGGTTCGTCAGCTCCAGTTCGGTGGCGGCCGCGGCGGGACTGCTCTTCGGGCTCCTGCTCGCCGCCTTGGCGACCTCGGCGGTGTTCATGTTCTCCGGACGCGGCTGGTTCCTCGTCGGCGGCTTCCTGCTGACCGGCTGCTACCTCGTGTCCGTCGGAGTCACGTCGGTCGGCTACCTCGCGGCGGACGGCGACCGGTACCGCGCGACCGCGGTGTCCTCCGAATGCCATCACGTCAAGGGCGGGACCGCCTGCACCGCGCGGGTCGACCGGCCGGACGGCACGCTGCTGGTCGAGGACCTGGCGGTGAAGTCGCGGATGAAGCTCGGCGAGACGGTCGACGTCGTGGAGGACCGGGCGGGCATCGTCGCGCCGCATCGGGCGGATCAGCTGGACTCGGACGCGTTGCCGGCCGATCTGGGGCTGCTGGCGGTGTCGGCGGCGCTGCTGGCCGGGTTGTTCGGGTGGAGTGCGTGGCTCGGGGTCCGGCGGCCGCTGAAACGCTGACTCCGCGCGGATGTCTGCGCGTTCGTCTCTGGCCCGCGCGCGGACGGCTGGTCATGCTCCAGTCGGAACCGTTCGACGCGGGAGGACGCCTTCATGACCATGCAGCCTGAGCGCGGCGCGGACGTGCCGCTGCCCGACCTGTGCGTGCACGAGCTGTTCGCGCGGCACGCCGCCGCGGCGCCGGAGGCTGCGGCGGTGCTGTCCGGCGACGAACGGCTCGGCTATCGCGAACTGGACCGGCGCGCCAATCGGTTCGCGCATCTGCTGCGGGCACGGGGAATCGGGCCGGAGACGCCGGTCGCGCTGTGCCTGGAGCGCGGGACGACCCTGCTGGTCGCGATGCTCGGCATCCTCAAGGCGGGCGGCTATTACGTCCCGCTCGACCCGGCTTATCCGCCCGAGCGGCTCGCGTTCATGCTCGGCGATTCCGGCGCGACGGTCGCGGTGACCGAACGGGCGCTGGCGGACCGGGTCTCAGCCGCGCCGACCGTCGTTCTCGCCGACGAAGCCGACCTCAGCGGCTGGCCGGACACTCCGCCGGGCGCGGACGTGGTGCCGGACAACCTGATCTATCAGATGTACACCTCCGGCTCCACCGGTCTGCCGAAGGGCGTGCAGGTGACCCACCGCGGGGTCGTCCGGCTGGTGCACGGTTCCGGCTTCGCCGATTTCGGTGCCGGGGAAGTGTTCCTGCTGCTGACGTCGCTGTGTTTCGACGTCTCGACGTTCGAGCTGTGGGGTGCGCTCGCCACCGGCGCGACGCTCGCCGTGCTGCCGCCGGGAGTGCCGACTGCCGCGTCGATCGAGGAGGCAGTCCGCCGGTTCGGGGTCACCACGGTGTGGCTCAGCTCCGGGCTGTTCGGGCATGTGGTCGACGACCGGGTCTCCGCGCTCGCCGGAGTGCGGCACGTCATCGCGGGCGGCGACGTCGTGCCGCCGGTGCAGGCGCGGCGGGTGATCGAACAGCTCGGCGCCGAGATGAGCAACGGCTACGGTCCGACGGAGTGCACGACTTTCGCTTGCGTGCACCGGGGAATGACCGTTGCCGACACTGCCGGGCCGATTCCCATCGGCAAGCCGATCGCGAACACGCACGCATTCGTCGCGGATGCCGATGGCGTGCCGGTCGAACCCGGCGCGCGAGGCGAGTTGCTGCTCGGCGGACCCGGTCTCGCCCGCGGGTACTTCCGTCGTCCCGCGCTGACCGCGGAACGCTTCGTCCCCGACCCGGCTGGTGGCGGCGGACGCCTTTACCGCACCGGCGACGAGGTCGCACTCCGGCCGGACGGGACATTCGCCTTCTTCGGACGGCTCGACCAGCAGGTCAAGATCCGGGGTTTCCGCGTGGAACCGGGCGAGGTCGAAGCGGCGCTCACCGCTCATCCGCTCGTGCGATCGGCCGTGGTCGTGCCCTACGAACGCGACGGCGACCGGGTCCTGGCGGCACACGTGGTAGCCGCGCGGCCCGCCGTCGCCGAGCTGCGGGAATTCCTGCTCGCCCGGTTGCCCGCGCATTTGGTGCCCTCGCTGTGGTCCTGGCTCGACGAGCTGCCGATCACGCCCAACGGCAAGGTCGACCGCGCGGCGTTGCCGGAACCAGCGGAAGCCGGTCCGACGGCGGAGTTCGTCGCGCCGCGGACGCCGGTCGAGGAGGCGGTCGCCGAGGTGTGGCGGGAATTGCTGGACCTCGAACGCGTCGGCGTGCACGACGATTTCTTCGCCGACCTGGGCGGCCATTCCCTGCTGGCGACCCGGGTGGTCGCGTTGCTGGGGGAGCGGTTCCCGGTGGAACTGCCGGTGCGCACGGTGTTCGAGGCGCCGACGGTGGAGCTGCTGGCGGCCGAGGTCCACCGGGCGGTGGCAGAGTACGTGGCGACACTGTCCGATGTGGACGTCGAGCACGCGCTGGGCTAAGCGCGGTCAGGACTCCATGGGCGAGGAGCTGGGAGGCAGCTCCTCGCCCATGCGTGCGCGAGCGCCGGACTTCAGGCTTGTTCGATGACCACGGCCAGCTCGGCGACCGTTCGGGCAGCGAAGAGATCCCGCAGCGAGACTCGGACCCCGAGCTTCTTCCGAATCCGCGCGAGCACCCGGGTGGCCAGCAGGGAGTGCCCGCCGATGCGGAAGAAGTCGTCGTGGACGCTGATTTCCTCCACCCGCAGCACTTCCCGCCAGATGTCCGCCAAAGCGTGCTCGACCTCCGAGGACGGTTCGGCGATCGGTTCGGCTCGGACCGTGTCCCCGATTGAGGGGTCCGGCAGTGCGGCGCGGTCCACCTTCTTGCTCGGCGTCAGCGGAAGCGCAGCCATCGCGACCCAGTGCCCCGGGACGAGGTAATCCGGCAGCTGGGACCGCAGACTTGCCCGCAGTGCGGCGAAATCCGGCTCCCCGGAGGCCGCGACGACATAGGCGACCAATGTCCGTTCCGGCAGGTCTTTCACCACGACCGCGGCTGCGCGCACCGCGGGATGGGCGTCGAGGGCGGCTTCGATCTCGCCGAGTTCGATCCGGAAACCGCGGATCTTGACCTGCCGGTCGAGCCGCCCGAGGAACTCGATCGTGCCGTCCGCGCGGAAGCGGGCGAGATCTCCGGTGCGGTACAGCCGGGCGCCGGGCGAGTGCGGGTCCGGCACGAACTTGTCCGCGGTGAGCGCGGGGCGGCGGAGGTAGCCGCGCGCCACGCGCAGGCCGCCGAGGTGCAGTTCGCCGGGGACGCCGACCGGAGCCGGGTATCCGGCGGGGTCGAGCACGTATGCGCTGGTCGCGGCGACCGGACGGCCGATCGGCAGGCTCGCGGCGTCGAGGTCGGCGGCGTCGGCCCACTGCAGCATGCTGGAGATCGTCGCCTCGGTCGGGCCGTAGCAGGCCACGAAACGGCCTGGCAAGCCGAGTTCGCGCCAGCGCCGGGCGTCTTCGGTCGTGACGACGTCCGCGCCGACGTTCACCATGTTCAGGTGCGCGACCCGCGGGTCCCGCGGCCGGAGCACGCCGAGCAGTTCGCGGTAGTAGGCCGGGGTGAGGTTGACGCTGGTGATCCGGTGCCGGCCCAGCTGGTCGGCGAGTTCCTCCGGTTCCCAGAACAGCGGATCGCTCAGCACCACGGACGCACCGGCCAGCAGCGGCGCGCCGATCTGCTCCAGCGAACCGTCGAAGGCCAGCGAGGCGAGCGAGAGCACTCGGTCGGCCGCGGTGATTCCGTACTCCCGGGCGATGATCTGCGCGTGTTCGGCATAGGAGCCGTGCTGGATCTGGACGCCTTTCGGGCGACCGGTCGATCCGGAAGTGTAGATGACGTAAGCTAGATGGTCGGGGTCTACTGTCCAATCCAGACTGTCCGAAGAGGATCCGAAAGTCTGGTCGAGCGTGACGACTGGGCAGCCGGTGTCGGCGAACAGTCCGGCGTAGCGTTCCTCGGTGACGACGGCGGCGGTGCGGGCATCCTCGACGAGGTAGGCGAGCCGGTCGGGCGGGTTGGCCGGGTCGAACGGGACATACGCCGCGCCGGATTTCAGCACGCCGACCAGTGCGACGGCCGCATCGACGCTCCGTTCGAGACACACGCCGACGGTTGCTTCCGCGCCGAGCCCGCACGCGCGCAGGTAGCGGGCGAGCCGGTTGGCTGCCGCGTCGAGCTGCGCGTACGTGAGTTCCTGTCCGCCGCAGTGGACCGCGAGGTGGTCCGGGGTTTCGGCTGCGCGCTGGGCGAACAGGTCGGGGAAACACCCCGGCACCACCTCGCCGCCTGGTGCCGAGGCGCAGTCGGCGAGCAGGGCGAGTTCCGCGTCCGGGGTCAGCGCGAGCTCGCTCAGCCGCTGCGCCGGATCGTCGGCGATGCTTTCCAGCAGGCGCAGGAAGCGGGCGGTCAGCCGGTGTGCGGTGGCGGCGTCGAACAGCGCGGTCGGATAGGTGAGAGTGCCGGTCAGCGACCCGTCCGGGCGGTGTTCGAACTGCAGGCCGAGGTCGAACGACGCGGCGGTCCAGTCCACATCGGACTCTTCGACGTCCAGCCCGGGCAGCCGGAAGCGCTGCTCGGCCACCTCGTGCAGGCCGAAGAACGCCTGGACCAGCGGGTTGCGGGACAGGTCGCGGTCCGGTTCGAATTCGCCGACGAGCCAGTCGAACGGGACGTCCTGGTTGCCGAAGGCGTCCAGCGCGGTCCCGGCCACTTGGTCGAGAAAGGCCGTGAACGCCGGGTCGCCGCCGAGGTCGGCCCGCAGCACGAGGGTGTTGACGAAAAATCCGGCCAGCCCCTCGACCTCGGCCGGGGTGCGCCCGGCGACCGGGCAGCCGACGGCGACGTCCGTGCCGCCGGTGTGCCGGGCGAGAAAGACCTGGTAGGCGGCCAGGAGAACCATGAACGGCGTGGCCCGGCGGGACCGGCCGAGCGCGGTGAGCCGCTCCGCCAGCGCGGCCGGGACCTCGACCGGGACCGCCGCGCCGGCCGGGTCCCACACCGGTCCGCGGGGTCGATCGGTCGGCAGCTCCAGCGGGGTAAGTCCGGCGAGCCGCTCGCGCCAGTAGGCGAGCTGGCCCGCGAGCCGGGTCTGGGCGTCCTCCCGTTGCCAGAGCGCGAAATCGGCGTACTGGATGGGCAGGGCGGGCAGCTCGGGCAGGGTGCCGGCGTGGAACGCGCGGTACAGCTCGGCGAGTTCGGCGGCGAGGATGTCCCAGGACGCGCCGTCGAAGGCGATGTGGTGCACGACGATCAGCAGCACGTGCTCGCGCGCGTCGAGGCGGAGCAGGCGGGCGCGCAACGGCAGGTCGGCCGCCAGATTGAAGGGCACGGTCAGCTCGGCCGCGACCACGGTGTCCAGTTCGCTTTCCGTGACGCCCTCGATCGGCAGCGGCACCGGCTGCGGCTTCCCGACGACCTGGACTGGCACGCCCTCGCGGCTGCGGTACCGCGTCCGCAGCACCTCGTGGCGGGCGACGAACGCGTCGAGCGCACGGCTCAGCGCGGCGACGTCCAGCTTGCCGCGGACTCGCAGGGTCAGCGGGAGGAGGTACTCGGTCCCGCCGGGCCGCAACGCGTCGAGGAACCACAGTCTTTCCTGCGAGAAGGACAGCGGCAGGTCGCCGGGCATGGTCATGGCCGCCAGGGTGGCCGTTCCCGTCGGAGGGCCACAGAGCCGGGACGGTGCGCTCGTTGCTGCGCGTTCTTCTCTGTCGCTCCGGCGCCCGCGCGGGAAGGCTCGGCTCGCGACGGGACGGGTGTGCCCGGCGCGTGGACGAGGAGGACCCGGATGAGCGAGGACGAACGCACCTACGGCGTCGTGCTCAACGACGAGGAGCAGTACTCGATCTGGCTGGTCGGCCGCGACCTGCCGGCGGGCTGGCGGTACGAGGGGAAGCGCGGGCCGAAGCAGGAATGCCTCGACCACATCGACGAGGTGTGGACGGACATGCGGCCGAAGAGCCTGCGCGAGCGGATGCGGGCGGACGCTCAGGCCTAGCCGCCGAGTCTGCCCGCCGCGTGTGCCCGCCGAACGACCCGCAGGGGGAGCGATGACCACCGAACAGTCCCGGCGCGCCGAGCTGCTGGAGCGCTATCTGACCGCGAACCCGGCCTCGGCCCGTACCGCTTCGGCGATCCGGGCCGACCGCAGCCGCCCGTTGCCGCTTTCCCCGGCGCAGCAGCGGGTCTGGGTGCTGGACCGGCTCCGGCCCGGCGGCACCGAGTATGTGGTCACCGCGGCGTGGCGGCTGCGCGGCCCGCTGGACGTCGACCGGCTGCGGACATGCTGGCAGACGATCGTGGAGCGGCACGAAATCCTGCGCACCACCTACGTCGAACGCGACGGCGTGCCGGAACAGGTCGTCGGCGAACCCGAGGTCGATCTGACGGTCCAGGACGTCGCCGCGGAGGAGGTCGAGGCGGTCACGCGGGAAGTAGCCTCGGTGCCCTTCGATCTGGCGCAGGACCGGCCGTTGCGGGTTCGGGTGCTGCGCCAGTCCGAGGACGAGCACGTGTTGCTGCTGGTCGTGCACCACATCGCGTACGACGGATGGTCGACGTCCGTCGTCGCGCGCGAACTGCAGGCGCTGTACGGCGGGAAGACGCCGCCTCACCTGCCGGTTCAATATGCCGATTTCGCGTCCTGGCAACGGAAGCACGCGGCCAGCGAGCGGGTGACGGAACAAGTCGAGTTCTGGCGCCGCCGCCTCGATAGAGTCGTCCCGCTGACCCTCCCGACCGACCGTCCGCGCCCGCCGGTGCACGATCCGCGTGGGGACATCCTGCGATTCACTGTGGACTCCGAACTCGGGGCCGCCGTCGCCGCGCTGGGCCGGGCGCATCGCGCGACCACGTTCATGGTGCTGCTGGCCGCGTATCAGATTCTGCTGAGCCGGTATTCGGGGCAAGCGGATATCACGGTCGGCACGCCGGTCGCCGGACGCACGCGGGCCGAGGCACAGGATTTGATCGGGCTGTTCCTGAATACTCTGGTGATGCGGGCCGAAGTGGACGGCGCGTGGTCGTTCGGGGACTTCCTCGACAGCGTCCGCCGAGACACCCTCGACGCGTACTCCAATCAGGACGCGCCGTTCGAGCGGCTGGCCGACGAGCTGGCACCGGAACGCGATCTGTCCCGCAACCCGCTCTTCCAAGCCATGCTCGTATTGCAGAATACCGCTGACGCCGGGTTCGCCGCAGCCGGACTGCGCGGCGAACAGATCCATTCTCCTTGGCACAGTGCGAAATTCGACCTGACGCTGGAGCTGACCGAGCGGCCGGACGGCGCCCTGGACGGCGTGCTGGAGTATCCGGTCGCGTTGTTCGACCGATCCACTGTGGAGCGGATCGGCAGGCATTTCACCGAACTGCTGCGGGGGATTGTCGCGAACCCTCACGCGCGCCTGGCGGAGCTTCCTTGGCTGAACGCTGCGGAGAAGATCGAATTGGCGCGGTGGAACGACACTGACGTCTCCTTTGAGCCCGGGACTTTGCTGTCGCTCATCGCCGAGGGCGTCGCCGCTGGCGGAATCGCGGTCGTCGCTGGTGGCCGCGAAGTGTCCTATGTGGAGTTGGACGAGCTGTCGAACCAGGCGGCGCATTGGCTTCGGGCGCGGGGCGCGGGCGTCGAATCAGTGGTGGGGGTTCGGCTGGAGCGCGGGTTGGAGATGGTGGTCGCGCTTCTCGGGATTCTCAAGGCAGGGGCGGCGTACTTGCCGTTGGATCCGGATTATCCCGAGGACCGGCTTCGGTTCATGGTCGAGGATTCCGGTGCTGATCTCGTGATCGAGCCGGGCGACCTCACTGGGCTGGACAAACCGCGGCATGCGGTGGATGTCGTGGTGCGGCCGGAGAACGCGGCGTACGTGATCTATACGTCGGGATCCACGGGCAGGCCGAAGGGTGTGGTGGTCGAGCATCGCGGGATCGTGAATCGGCTCCGATGGATGCAAGCGGAATACGGCCTGACGCCGGAAGACCGCGTTTTGCAGAAAACTCCGTTCGGTTTCGACGTGTCGGTCTGGGAGTTCTTCTGGACGCTCTCCACCGGTGCGACCCTGGTCATGGCTCGGCCGGGCGGACACCGCGATCCGACCTATCTCGCCGAAGTCCTGAACCAGGGGATCACGACCGTCCACTTTGTACCGTCGATGCTGCGCGCGTTCCTGTCCGGGCCGGTGCCCTCGCTGCGCCGGGTCCTGTGCAGCGGCGAGGCGCTCCCGGACGAGCTGGCGCAACGGTTCCACCGCGTGCTCGACGCAGAGCTGCATAACCTCTACGGGCCGACCGAGGCGTCCGTCGACGTCACCGCGACCCGGTGCCTGCCGGGGGAGACCGTCACGATCGGCCGGGCGATCGCGAACACCCGGGTGTACATCGTGGACGCCGAGCTGCGCGAGATGCCGGTCGGGGTGCCGGGCGAGCTGGTCATCGCCGGGGTCCAGCTGGCGCGCGGTTATCTGAACCGGCCCGCGCTGACCGCCGAGAAATTCGTTCCGGACCCGTTCGCGCGCCAGCCCGGCGACCGGCTCTACCGCACCGGCGACCTCGCCCGGCGGCTGCCCGACGGCCGGATCGAGTACCGCGGGCGGCTCGACCACCAGGTCAAAATCCACGGCAACCGGATCGAACTCGGCGAGGTCGAGGCGACCCTGCTGGCCCATCCCGGCGTGCGCGCGGCGGCGGCCGCGGTGCGCGACGACCGGCTGGTCGGCTATTTCGTCGCCGAGCCCGGCCACACTCCCGACCCGGCCGAACTGCGCGCGCAGCTGGCGCGCACGCTGCCGGAGCCGATGCTGCCGTCGGCGTGGCTGGCGCTCGACGCGTTGCCGTTGACCGCCAGCGGCAAGATCGACCGCAACGCTTTGCCCGCACCGGACGGTGCGCGCACGAGCCATGGTTACGTCGCGCCGCGCACCCCGGCGGAGGCCGCGGTGGCCCGTGCGTTCGCGGCCGCGACCGGTGTCGACCGAGTCGGAGCGGAGGACAGCTTTTTCGCACTGGGCGGCGATTCTCTGCGAGCAATCCGCGCGGTGGGACTGCTGAACGCGGAGGGCATCGAGGCGAGCGTCGCGGACCTTTTCCGTCGGCAGCGCGTGGCCGATTTCGCGGCTGGGCTGGGCGGTCCAGCGGCAACGATCGAGGCAGTCGAACCGTTCGCGCAGCTTGCCGCCGGGCAGCGCGAAACGTTGCCGGACGACGTGCTCGACGCCTACCCGCTGTCGCTCGCGCAGGCGGGCATGGTGCACGAGATGCTCGCCGGGGCCGACCGCGGCCTCTACCTGAACCATCTCGGCTACCCGGTGCACGAGGAGTTCCGCCTGGACGCACTGCAGCAGGCGGCGAACCGGCTGGTCGAGCGGCACGAAATCCTGCGTACTTCCATCGACTTCGCCGCGGACCCGCCGTTGCAGCGGGTGCACGAGACCGCCGTGCTGGAGGTGACCTGCGACGATCTGCGCGCGTTGCCCACCGATGAGCAGGCCGAGCGGGTGCGGCGGTACCCGGCGGAGGACCGTTCGCGCGGTTTCGACTTGCTCCGTCCTTGTCTTCTGCGGCTGCACGTCCACTGGCTCGCCGACCGGGAATGGCGGCTGTCGTTCAGCTATGTGCACGCGATTCTCGACGGCTGGAGCCAGAATTCGCTGGTCGCCGAACTGATCGAGGACTACCGGGCGGGTGCGGCGGAGCCGGTCGAACCGCCGCCGGTCCGGTTCGCGGACACCGTCGCCCGGGAACGAGAATCGCTGGAGTCCACTGTGGACCGAGAGTTCTGGGCGGGCCGGGTGAACGCGGCCGAGCGGTTCGCCGTGCCTTCGGGCTGGGCAGGCGAGGACGACGGGGTTTACCGCACGGTGCGGGTGCCCTTCTCCGACTTGACTTCCCGGTTGCGGGCGGTGGCTTCGTCGGCCGGGGTACCGCTGAAGAGCCTGCTGCTGGCCGCACATCTCACCGTGCTGCGTACGGTCGCCGGGCACGATCGGCCCTTTCATACCGGGGTGGTGACCAACAGCAGGCTCGAACGCGCTGGTGGCGACCAGGTTCGCGGCATGTTCCTGAACACCGTGCCGTTCGGTTCGCCAGCGGACGCGCGGGACTGGCCGGAGCTGGCGCGCGCGGTGTTCGCGGAGGAGACCGGGATGTGGCCGCACCGGCATTTCCCGCTGCCGGCGATGCAGGCGGCGTGGGGCGGGCAGGCTCCGCTCGTGGATGTTTTCTTCAACCACACGGACATGCACGTGCTCGCGGACGCGCTGGTCGACCTCGCCGAGGTGGCGGACAGCACGCCCAACGAGTTCGGCTTGTCGGTCTCGACGGTTCCCGGGGCGTTTGTGCTGGAGGCGTTCACTTACCGGATCGCCGCTGCGCATCTTGAGTTCCTTGCGCGGCTTTATCGCCACGTTCTGGAGCGGATCGTGGCCGCTCCGGCTTCCGGTCCGCGGCGGTGCGGCCTGCCCGCGCCCGATCGGGCTTTGCTGCTGCGGAACCCGTCGCGGACCGAGCGGGCCGGCCGGATGCTGCCGGAGTTGTTCGAGGCCGCCGCGGCGGAACATCCGGACGCGCCGGCCCTGCGGTGCGGCGAGGTGACGCGGACTTATCAAGAATTGTCGGTGCGGGTCGTTAAGCTGGCGCGGTATCTGAAGGAACAAGGTGTGCGGCGCGGGGCGCTCGTCGGGGTGCTGCTCGATCGAGGTCCGGACCTGCTCGTCGCGTTGCTCGCCGTGCATCGGGCGGGTGCCGCGTACCTGCCGATCGATCCGCGCTATCCGGCCAAGCGGGTCGGTTACGTACTGGCTGATTCAGGAGTGGAGGTGGTGCTCAGCGAAGAGTCGCTGGTGGGGTTGCTGGAGGGGACCGGCTGTTCGGCGGTGCTGCTCGACCGGGACGCGGCGGCGGTCGCGGCCTGCCCGGCGGACGTTCCCGCGCCTCGGCCTCACGGCGATGAACTCGCGTACGTCATCTACACGTCTGGCTCCACGGGCAAGCCCAAGGGCGTCCAGATCGGGCACGCTGCGCTGGCGAACTTCCTGCTGTCCATGCGGGAACGGCCCGGTGTCGCGCCGGGTGCCGCGGTGCTCGCGTTGACGACGGTTTCGTTCGACATCTCCGCGCTGGAGCTGTATCTGCCGCTGCTGGTGGGCGGTCAGGTGATCGTCGCGACTGCCGAGGAGTGCGTTGATCCACAGCGGCAGGCCGCGTTGATCGGACGGAGCGCGCCGTCGGTCGTGCAGGCGACGCCGTCGGGCTTGCGGCTGCTGGTCGATTCGGGGTGGACTCCGCCTGCTGAGCTGACCGTGTTCGCGGGCGGCGAGAAGCTGCCGGACGACCTGGCGCGGCGGCTCACGGCGGGCGGGGCGCGGCTGTGGGATCTCTACGGCCCGACCGAAACGACGGTCTGGTCGACCGTCGCCGAGTTGGACGGGGACGCGGTCGTCGCCTGGGAACCGGTGGCGAACACCGACGTCTACCTGCTCGGCGACGACCTCGAACCGGTTCCGCTCGGAGTGGTCGGCGAGGTGTGGATCGGCGGGGACGGCCTCGCCCGCGGCTACGCCGGGCGTCCGGGCCTGACCGCGGACCGCTTCGCGCCGGACCCGCACGGCCCCCGCCCAGGCGGACGGCTCTACCGCACCGGCGACCTGGCACGGCGCCGCTTGGACGGCGCGGTGGAGATCCTCGGGCGGGCCGACGACCAGGTGAAGGTGCGCGGACACCGCGTCGAACCGGGCGAGGTCGAAGCCGCGCTGCGGGCGGACCCGCGGATCCGGGACGCCGCCGTCCAGCCGACCCCGTCTGCGGACGGCCTGGAGCTGACCGCCTACGTCGTCGCAGCTGGGGAACTGTCCATTGCGGACGTCCGAAAAGGACTCTCCGGGGTCCTCCCGGACTACCTGGTCCCCAGCGGCTTCGTCCTGCTCCCGGAACTGCCGCGCACGCCCGCCGGAAAACTCGACCGGGCCGCACTGCCCGCGCCGGAACCGATGGTGCGCGAACGCGCGTACGTCGCCCCGCGCGGTCCGGTGGAGGAACTGGTCGCCGGGGTGTGGGCGGAGGTCCTGAGCGCGGAGCGGATCAGCGCTGACGACGATTTCTTCGACCTAGGCGGGCATTCCGTAGCCGCCACCCGGATCGCCGTCCGCCTGCGCACGGCCCTGAACGCGGACGTCCCGGTGCGGGCGTTGTTCGATCACCCAACGGTCGCGAGCCTCGCATCTGCGGTGGCGGGCTATCCGCGGCTTGGTTCGCAGCCGAGTGTGCGGGCGAGGATTCGTCCGCGTGCGGTGGTGCGGTCGGTGAGTGAGGACGCATGAGCGGGGTGTCGCTGGATGTGCTGGCCGCCGGTGAGGGCTGGGAAGCGTGCGTGCCGGTGCGGGCGTTGCTTGACCACCCGACGGTCGAGAGCGCGGCCGCGGTGGCGGGGTATCCGGGGCTTGGTTCGCAGCCGAGTGTGCGGGCGAGGATTCGTCCGCGTGCGGTGGTGCGGTCGGTGGGTGAGGACGCATGAGTAGCCCTGTGTCAAGGCGCCTGTTGTTGATCTTTGATCAGGCGTTGGAGTGCTCTGTGGTTGGCGGGGTTGTAGGTGGTGTTGTTCTGCCAGCAGTGCCAGATGATGTAGAGCCAGGCGCGGGCGAGGATGCGGACGGCGTGGGGGTGGTCGTGGCCGCGGGCTCGGGCTCGGTTGTAGAGGTCGGCGGCCCAGGGGTTGGCGCGGCGGGAGTCGCCGGCGAAATCGGTGACGGCGTCGCGGAGTTGTTTGTCGCAGGCCCAGCGGAAACCGACGGCGCGGATCTTGCCGGATTGTCGGGTCGAGGGTGCGACGCCGGCCAGGCAGGCAAGCGATTCGGGGGTGGGGAAGCGGGCGCGGCAGTCGCCGATCTCGGCGAGCAGGCGGGCTGCGCGGACCTGGCCGGCGCGGGGCAGGCTGGTGAAGATGTGCGCGTCGGCGTGCAGCGCGAGCTGCTCGGCGATTTGTGCGGAGATGGTTTTGATTTGCTGGACCAGGCTGGTCAGCACGGCGAGCAGGGCGCGGGTGATGCGGGCTTCGGCGGTGCCGTGGTCACCGGCCGCGCCGCGGGGTGCGGCGGTCAGGCGCTGGTGCAGCACGGCGGGGTCGACGCGGCCGCAGTAGCCGGCGCTGGCCAGCCAGGCGGCCAGGCGGCGGGGACTGAGCCAGTCGGCGCGGTCTTGGCAGTCGAAGCGGGTCAGGAACGCCAGGCTGATCGGGCTGTCGATGTCGGCGAACAGCGCGACGGCGCCGGGGAATACGCGTTTGAGATGTTCACGCAGCTGGTTGGCCAGGCCCACGCGGTGGGCGACGAGGTCCTTGCGGGCGCGGCAGGCGCGTCGCAGGGCGAGGGTGGTCTCGTCGTCGGGGGTCAGCGGCCGCAGCCGGACGCGGTCGGTGCGCAGGGTGTCGGCCAGGACGAACGCGTCGAACCGGTCGTCCTTGTTGCCGGCCGAGCCGTATCGGCCGCGCAGGTTCTTGACCTGGTTCGGGCTGATCACCACGACGGTCAGGCCGGCCTCGAGCAGCGCGTCGATGACTGGTCCGTCGGGACGTTCGATCGCGACCTCGGCGGCGCCGTGCTCGGCGAGCAGGCCGAGCAGAGTGCGCAGACCGGTGTTGCTGTGCTCGACCGTCTCACGGGCCACCAGGCGGCCACGGCCATCGACAACCGCGACGGCGTGATCGTCGCGAGCCCAGTCGATGCCGCTGGTCACGCTGTTGGGTGGTTCCTCGGGCAGAGTGGACGGGGCAGACTTCATGACAGCCTCCTCGCTGCTGATCCCAGTGGGGAGGCACCCTTGTTCTGGTGCCAGGGCGTGTCTGCCGCTTCGCTCACTGATCGGCGCTCGGTGGCGCACAGCCCTGTCGACGGTCGGCACGCCCCGGGAACTGCCGGGTCCCGCGGAACTCATGCTGGACGTCGAACGCGTCAAGCGAGCGGGGCGATAACCCGGCAGCACCTCGGGTGCATCGGCAACCTCACGGCTACCGACACAAGGATGGTGCACCAGTGAGCGGGGTGTCGCTGGGTGTGCTGGCCGCTGGTGAGGGCTGGGATGCGTGCGTGCCGGTGCGGGCGTTGCTTGACCACCCGACGGTCGAGAGCGCGGCCGCGGTGGCGGGGTATCCGGGGCTTGGTTCGCAACCGGTTGTGCGGGCGACGATCCGCCCGCGTGCGGCGGTGCGGCCAGTGAGCGAGGACGCATGAGCGAGACACTGCTGGATCTCCTGGCCGAAGG
Source organism: Streptomyces sp. AA4 (assembly GCF_000158875.1). NCBI lineage: Bacteria > Bacillati > Actinomycetota > Actinomycetes > Kitasatosporales > Streptomycetaceae > Streptomyces > Streptomyces sp. AA4. The sequence goes on from NZ_GG657746.1 coordinate 3,435,258, forward strand.
AACAGCCACCGGAGGAATCGCGGTCGTTGCCGACGGTCGGGAAGTGTCCTATGCCGAGTTGGACGAGCTGTCGAATCAGGCGGCGCACCGGCTGCGCGCGCGAGGGGCGGGGCCGGAGTCGGTCGTGGGGGTTCGGCTCGAGCGCGGCCTGGAGATGGTGGTCGCGCTGATCGGGATCCTCAAGGCGGGAGCCGCGTATCTGCCCCTGGATCCGGATTATCCCGAGGACCGGCTCCGGTTCATGGTCGAGGATTCGGGCACCACGACGGTGATCGAGCCCGGCGATCTGACGGATCTCCGCGAACCTTGCGAACCGGTGGATGTCATGGTGCGGCCGGAGAACGCGGCGTACGTGATTTACACCTCGGGGTCGACCGGCAAGCCCAAGGGCGTCGTCATCGAGCATCGCGGGATCGTGAATCGGCTCCGGTGGATGCAGGACGAATACGGCCTGACACCGGAAGATCGCGTACTGCAGAAGACTCCGTTCGGCTTCGACGTCTCGGTCTGGGAGTTCTTCTGGACGCTGTCCGCCGGCGCGACACTCGTGATGGCTCGGCCGGGTGGGCACCGCGATCCGGCCTATCTCACCGAAGTCCTGGCGCAGGGGATCACGACGGTCCACTTCGTGCCGTCGATGCTCCGGGCGTTCCTGTCCGGACCGGTGCCGAAGCTGCCGCTGCGCCGGGTCCTGTGCAGCGGCGAGGCGCTCCCGGACGAGCTGGCGGAACGCTTCCACCGCGTGATCGACGCGGAGCTGCATAATCTTTACGGGCCGACCGAAGCGTCAGTCGACGTCACGGCGACCCGCTGCCTGCCAGGGGAACCCGTCACCATCGGATATCCCATCGCGAACACCCGCATCCACCTCGTGGACGGCGAGTTGACCATCGCCGGGATCCAGTTGGCGCGCGGTTACCTGAACCGCCCGGCGCTGACGGCCGAGAAGTTCGTGCCCAATCCGTTCGCGGAGACGCCGGGGGAGCGGCTGTACCGCACGGGAGACCGGGCGCGGCAGCGCGAGGACGGCGCGTTCGAGTACCTCGGCCGGTTCGACCATCAGGTCAAGCTCCACGGCAACCGCATAGAACTCGGCGAGGTCGAGGCGGCGCTGCACTCTCATCCGGCGATCGCCGCGGCGGCTGCTGCGGTGCGGGACGATCGGCTGGTCGCCTACTGCGTGTACCGAGCAGGGTCAGTGCCCTCGACGTCCGAGCTGCGGGCGCATCTGGCCCGCACGTTGCCGGAGCCGATGGTGCCGTCGGCATGGATGTCGCTGGCCGCGCTGCCGCTCACGCCCAGCGGCAAGATCGACCGCAACGCGCTGCCCGCGCCGGATGGTGCGCGTCCCGCGCTGGCCGTCGGCTACGTCGGACCCCGGAACGCGACCGAGGCGGAGCTCGCCGAGATCTGGGCAGACGCACTCGGGGTGCGGCCGGTCGGCGTCCACGACCCGTTCCTCGAACTCGGCGGCCGTTCGCTGGCCGCTACCCGGATCTGCGCCCGGGTGTCCCGCCGCACCGGACGGCAGGTGTCCGTCGCGGATTTGTTCACCGCGCCGACTGTCGCGGAGCTGGCCGAAGTGGTCGCGGCGGCTCCGCAGGCCCCGGAAATCCACAATGGACCAAGGGCGATTTCGGCGGCGCAGCACCGGATGTGGTTTCTTGATCAACTGTCCGGACCGTCCTCGACTTACACCATGTACGAGGCCTATCGGTGCACCGCCGAGCTGGACATCGAGGCGTTGCGGCGCGCGTTGACCGAGGTAGTCCAGCGACACGAGACCTTGCGGACGACCTTCCGAAGCCGTCGCGGAGAACCGGAAATCAGCGTGTCCGCCGAGGCGGAGATTCCGTTGACAGTGGTGGACGGGTCGGCGGAGGAGGTCGTCGACGCGGAACTTGAGCGGCCGTTCGACCTCGCGCGCGGGCCGCTGCTGCGGTGCACGGTGATCCGCGGCGAGCCTGGGCGGTTCACGCTGCTCGCGGTGATCCACCACATCATCGCCGACGACACCTCGATGGAGATCTTCTGGCGCGACCTCGCCGAATGCTACGCCGGGCGAGGGGCCGAGCTGCCGGAGCTGGCCGCAGCCGCGCACACACCGGACGAGGCCGGTCTCGAGTATTGGAAGTCGACGTTGGCGGGTGCGCCGCCGGCGCTCGAACTCCCGGACAGCCTCCCGCGACCGGCTCGGCAAGCGCAGCTGGAAGGCACGGTCGAGTTTTCTCTGCCGCGGCAGGACATCGCGGCGCTGGAAACTGTGGCGACAGAGGCGGGCGCGACCGGGTTCATGGCATTGCTCGCCGCGTTCGTCCTCGATTTGCGCCGCGTGACAGGGCGGGACGATCTCGTGGTCGGCACGTTCGCGGGCAACCGGCCGTCGGTCGAGGCGGAGGACCTGATCGGGCTGTTCGTGAACACGCTGGCGTTGCGCGTGCGGGTTCCGGGCGATCCGGCGTATCCGGAGGTGCTGGCCGCGGTCCGCGAGGCGGTGCTCGGCGGGTTCCGGCATCAGGACGTCCCGTTCGACCAGGTCGTGGCGGCGCTGCGGCCGCCGCGCGATCTGAGCCGGAATCCGGTGGCGCAGGTGGCGTTCCAGTCGCTCGGCTCGCTCGCCGACCGGCTCCGGCTCGAGGGCGTGCGTGCCGAGCCGTGGCGGGCCGGACAGGGCGGGAATCCGTTCGACGTGCTGGTGACGGTGCGCGAGCATCCCGACGGCGTGGCCGGGACGCTGCATTACGACCGCGCGTTGTTCACCGAAGCCGCGGCGAAGACGATGGCCGACCGGTTCGCGCAGGTCGTGCGGACGGTCGCGGCCGCCCCGTCGACGCGCGGTTCGGAGCTGCCGGGATGAGCGGATCTCCTACACTGGACGCGTGGACGGCGAGGCGGCATACCGGCCGCAGCTCGGCGAACGCGAGCTGCGGGTGCTGCGGCTCGTCGCCGAGGGGTACAGCAACAGCGAGATCGCGGCCGAACTCGGCTGGTCGGAACACACGGTGAAAAACGCGCTGTACGACCTGATGGCCCGGCTGGGAGTGCGTAACCGCGCCCACGCGGCGGCGTACGCGGTGCGGAACGGCTTGATCTAGGCCGATTCGCCGCGCCAAATGGTCCGCGCGGCCGCCGAGGATCGTCCAGTTCCGGCAAAGGCCCTGGACGGGGTGTGTCTCTGCGTCCGAGTCGAGAATTGCGCGCGCGGCTCCCGTAGCAGCGCCAAGTTCCCTCGGCGCACGGGCGAACGATGCTGGACCTCCGGCTGCGGACCCGCCCAGCACTGCTCGCCCATGCTCACTGCGAAATCTGGATCGCCGGATCCCGCGTCCGAAAACCCCGTCGGGCCGGGGTCCCACCGCACTCCCTAAATAAGCCCCTGCCGCAACGCAAACGCCACCGCATGCGCGCGATTCCGCAACCGCAGCCGGTGCGTGATGTCGTGCACGATCGTCGTCACCGTGCGGGCCGAATACGCCAGTGCGGAGGCGATCTCGGCGGTCTCGTGGCCGTCGGCGACCATGCGGAGGACGTCGCGTTCCCGGGCGTCCAGCGTCGGCGCGGGAGGTGCTGCGTGCCGGGCGTCGAACAGGTCGCTCAGCAGGTCCGGCGGCATCGTGCCGTGGCCGGTCGCCGCTGCGCGGACCGCGGAAACGAGCGTCTGCTCGCAGGCCTGTTCCCGGCGCAGCACCCCGCACGCGCCCGCCTCGATCGCGCGGGCGGCGGTGACCGCGTCGACTTTGCCGGTCACCAGGAGAACGGCGGCGTTGCGTTCCTTGGCGGCCCGGATCGCGGAGACGGCCGCGTCGTCGACCTCGTCGACCGCCAGGACCGCGACTCCGCCGTCGGACCCGGTGAATTCCGCGCAGCCGCGGAGCGCGCTTTCGAGTCCGGCGCGCAGGAACGGGTCGGCGGCGAGGACGCGCACCGGGATGGTCCGTTCGAGGGTCGTCATTGTGCCTTCTCCTCTCGGCTCGTCGCCACCGCGGCGGGTTCCGGTTCGGGTTCTTCGAGCAGATCCGGCAGATCCTCGACGCGCCGCAGCGAAGGGCGGGCGGCGAGAGCGCCCAGGACGACCAGCAGCAGTCCGGCCAGCAAAAACATCAGCGCCATGCCGCGGCCGGGGCCGGTGCCGATCAGGTGTCCGACCGAACCGGCCAGCGCACCGCCCGGGCGCATGAGCGGTTCGAACACGCCGTCGGCGAGCGGGCCGGCGACGAGGTACGCGACCGGGCTCGCGGCCTGCGACACCGCCCGCGAGGTCGCCATGACCTTGCCGAGGTTCGCCGGGTCGACCTTGCTCTGCAGCACGGTTTGCGCGGTCCCGGTGATCACGGGCAGCGTGAACAGGAAGAACGGCCCGATCGCGATCACCAGCGCCAGCGACGGCGCCAGCGAATGCACCGCCAGCGCGATCCCGCCGAACGCCATGAACGCGGCGATCCCGCGCATCCGCTTCTTCGGCCCTCCCCAGACGCCCATCACCAGGCTTCCGGCGAACAGCCCGCAGCCGCCCGCGAACACCTGGAAGCCGAGTCCGGCGGGGCTGGCGAACGACAGCACCAGCGGGCGGACGAGCGTTCCGGCGATGCCGAAGCAGAAGTAGAACCCGGCGAGGACGCCGAGCAGTCCGGTCAGCCCGGGGCGACGGCGCAGTTCGGCCCAGCCAGCGGGCACCTGCCGCCAGATCGAGGGAGCGCCGGGCTCGGGGGCGGCGGTGCGCACGGCGGCGCGGGGCAGCGGGACCAGCGCGACGACCAGCAGCGACGCGGCGAACGTCACGAGGTCGATCAGGACGACCCCGCGCAGGCCGGTGAGCGCGAGCAGCGTCCCGGCGACGACCGGCGCGGCGATCTGCGCGCTGAACACCACCTGCGACAGCCCGTTCGCCCGGCTGAGGTGCTGCTTCGGCACCAGCAGGGGAATCATCGCGCTGAACGTGACCTGCTGCAGGGTCCCGCACATCGCGGTCAGCGCGGTCACGACGTACACGTGCCAGGTCTGCAGCTGGTCCGCGTCGATCAGCAAGGCCAGCGCGCCGACCGAAACGAGCGCGACGCAGTCCGCGCCGATCAGGAGCCGTCGGCGGTGCAGCCGGTCGGCCAGTGCTCCCGCGAACGGTGCGATGAGCAGTGCGGGGATCGCGCCGGAGAGCATGATCAGGGCGAATTGGGTGGCTGAGCCGGATCGTTCGTAGGTCCAGACGCCGAGGACGAACCCGGTGAGCGCGGAGCCGACGATCGAGACCAGTTGGGCTGACCAGAGGAGGACGAATCCCCGTGTTCCCATGGTGGTCAACGGTGCTCCTTTCGGGTGCCCGCGGCGGAGGGCGCGGGCAGGTGTCCGATGTGGACGTAGTGCGCCAGATACCGTTGCAGCAGCACGCGATCCGCGGGCGGACAGACCAGCCCGCCCGCCGCGACCACGACCTCGGTGTGCGAGCAGTCGAAGACCGTGCGCCGGGGCGAGGACGTCCGTTCGACCATCGCCGTGATCGCGCTGAGTGCCGGGTCTGCCGTTTCAACCGCCGCCGCGGCCAGGGCGGTGTGCCAAGCGTCGAACGGGATCGCGTCGATCGGGTAGCCGAACTCGCGCAATCCGGCGACCACCTCGCCGAACCGCATCGTGCGCTGGTTGTGGAAGTGGAAATCGCAGCCGTAGCCGGTGCGCCGTCGCGAAAGGTGGCCGATGGCGGCGGCCACGTGGTCGACCGGGGCCATGTCTTCCTCGAGGTCGAAGTCCTCCTCTGGTGCGGAGCCGAGCAGGACCAGGCAGCGCAACAGGTTCGCGAACCGGTCGCCGAGCGGGCCGATGCCGGTCCGGCTGTGCCCGGTGACCCGCGCCGGACGGTGCACGGTCACCGGCAGGCCGCGTTCGCGCGCGGCCCGGGCCAGCCGGTCGGCGGCCCATTTGCTCAGTTCGTAGCCGCGATCCAACCCGGCGGGATCGTCGGGCGGGACGTCCTCGGTGATCACCGCCTCGCGGTCCAGCGGGTAGACGCCCAGCGACGACACGAGGTGCACCGGGGTTCCGCCGCCCCGGCAGGCGAGCCGCAGCAACTCGACGGTGCCGAGGACGTTGCCGGGCCGCAGTTGCGCGTACGGGCGCAGGAAGTTCGCTTCGCCGCCGCAATGGAAGATGACGTCGAGGTCGGCGGCGAGCGCGTACAGCTGAGCCGCGGACAAACCCAGCCGAGGAGCGCCGAGGTCGCCGGGAACGGCGATGATGCGGGGACGGAAGCTGTCGTCCCACAGCAGGTGGTCGCGCAGCACTTGCTCGATCCGGGCGGCCCCTTCGACGGCGTCGGCGGCTCGGACCAGGCAGCGCACCACGACGTCGCTGTGGCGCAGCAAGTCGGCGAGCAGGTGCGGCCCGAGGAAGCCGGAAGCGCCGGTCAGCAGGGCGGTCCGCGGGGCCATCGCGCGCTGGATCGCGGCCTCGGCCTGCGCGGGGGTGCAGCGCGGGTCGATGTCGGCGGGCAGCACGGCGTCCGCGAGGACTTCGGCGAGACGGTCGTCCTCGCGATACCCGGGGGCGCGGACGGCGTCGGCGAAGGCGGCCAGGGTGCTGGCTTCGAAGAGGGTGCGCACCGGGACCTCGACGTCCAGTTCCGCTCGCACCTTCGCCATCAGTGTCCCGGCCAGCAGGGAATGCCCGCCGCGCAGGAAGAAGTCGTCGTCGCGGCCGATGCGGTCCACGTCCAGCACCGAGGCCCAGATCGCGGCCAGCCGTTGTTCCAGTTCGCCTTCGGGTTCGGCGAAGGCAGTCGCGGGGGCGGCTGGTTCGGGCAGCGCACGGTGGTCGACCTTCCCGTGGGCGTTCAGCGGCAGCTCCGGGAGCACCGCGAAGGCGTCCGGGACCAGGTAGCCGGGCAAGGCGGCGCGGAGTGCGGAGCGGACCGACACCGGGTCGGCGTCTCCGACGAGGTAGGCGACCAACCGGTCCGCGCGGGCGGTGACCAGGACGTCCCGGACGCCGGCGTGGCGCCGGCAGGCGGCTTCGACCTCGGCCGGTTCGATGCGGTGGCCGCGGACCTTCAGCTGCCGGTCGACCCGGCCGAGGAATTCCAGCCGTCCCTCGGCGTCGAGGCGGGCGAGGTCGCCGGTCCGGTACATCCGCGCGCCGGGCACCGGCGAGAACGGGTCCGGGACGAACTTCTCCGCGGTGGCGCCGGGCCGGTCCCGGTAGCCCCTTGCGGGTGCGTCGCCGCCGATGCACAGCTCGCCCGGGGCACCCGGAAGCACCGGACGCAGCCGGTCGTCGACGACGTAGACGCGGGCGTGGGGGAGCGGCGTGCCGATCGGCAGCTGCACCCGGCCGTCGAGTTCCGCGGCGTCGACGGTGCGGTAGCTGGTCGCGCAGACGGTCGCTTCGGTGGGGCCGTAGTGGTTGTGCAGTTCGACGCGGCCGCCGGTGCGGGCGGCCCACGTCCGCACGGCGGTGGCCGGGACCGCTTCGCCGCCGACCATCATCGTCCGCAGTGGACAGTCGAACGGCGTATTTTCCGCTGCCAGTTCGGCAACCCACTTCTGCCAGAGCGCGGACGCGGTGTCGACCATGGTGATCCCGCGGTCGCGGCAGAGCCGGACGAGCCCGGGGCCGGTAAGCGACGCCGGGTCGCGCCAGGGCAGGACGGTCGCGCCGGAGACCAGCGCGGGGAAGAGGTCGCCCGCGGCGGCGTCGAAGGTCAGCGGCGGGATCATCAGCACGCGTTCGCCGGGGCCGAATCCGTGCAGCCGGCGAAACGAATCGGCCAGTTCGGCGAGTGCGCCGTGGCATACGGCGACCGGTTTCGCGGCTCCGGTCGAGCCGGAGGTGTAGATGACGTACGCCAGATCGTCCGGGCTGAGGTCGATCTCGGGCGGGTCGCCGGCGGGGAGATCGTCGGTGCGCAGCACCGGGCCGTCGAACGCCAGGTCGTGGTGGGCGATCAGGGCGGCCGGGGACGCGTCGGACAGGAGTTCGGCCAGTCGCGCGGGCGGGTGCCCGGGGTCGAGCGGCAGGTACGCGGCACCCGCCAGGAGCACGCCGAGCAGGCCGGTGGTCGCCTCAGCTCCGGCAGGCAAGGCGAGTGCGACGACGTCGCCGCGCCGGATTCCGGAGGCGTGCAAGGCTCCGGCGATACGCCGGGCGCGGGAGACGAGTTCCGCGTAGGTGAGCAGGCCGTCGTCCTCTACGGCGATGGCGTCCGGAGTCCGCTCGGCCTGGCGCGTGATCAGCGTGGTGACCAGGGTGCCGTCGGAGACCGCCGGTGCGGCCGCGTGCCCGCCGTTCCGCAGCCGGATCCGATCCGCGGCAGGCAGGGCGTCCACTGTGGACACTGGGGCGTCCGGATCGGCGAGCATGGCTCGCAGCAGGTGTTCGTACTGGTCGGCGAATCGCGCGACGGTGGCGGCGTCGAACAGGTCGGTGGCGTAGTCGAGCCGTCCCTCGATCCCGTCGGGGGTGGTGGCCAGCGCCAGGGTCAGGTCGAAGCGCGCGGTGGTGACCGGGAGGTCGAGCCAGTCCGCGCGGACGCCGGGCAGGTCGAGTCCAGCACCGGCGGAGTTGAGCACGAACATCACCTGGAACACCGGATTGTGGCTGAGATCGCGGGCCGGCCGCAGGTCCTGCGCCACCCGTTCCCACGGATAGCTCTGGTGCTCCAGCGCGCCGAGGCAGGCGTCCTGCACCTGCGCGAGCATCTCAGCGACCGTCGGATCGCCGGTCAGCCGGGTCCGGACGGCGACGGTGTTGGCGAACATCCCGACGCACTGCTCGATCCCCGGCACGGTCTCGTCGCGCATCGGCATGCCGACCACGACGTCGTCCTGACCGGCATGCCGGGCCAGCAGCAGCACGTACGCGGTTAGCAGCACGGTGTTGGCGGTGACGCCGTGCCGGTGGCAGAAGGCGGTGAGATCAGCGGCGGGCAGGTGGAAGGAATGGCCGTTGCCGCGGAAGGATTCGGCGGGCGGACGCGGCCGGTCGGTCGGCAGTTCCAGCAGCGCCGGGGCGTCGTGGAGCTGCTCGCGCCAGTACCGCTCGCCTGCTTCGAGCGGTTTGGCCGTCTGCCAGGCCGCGTAATCGCCGTAGCGCACAGGCGGTTCGGGCAGGGCCGGAGCGTTCGCCGGATAGAGCGCGGACAGCTCGCGCAAGAGGATCCCGACGGACGCGGCGTCGGCGATGATGTGGTGCAGGGTCAGCACGAACAGGTGCACGTCGTCGGCCACGGCGACCAGCAGGCCGCGGACCAGGGGCGGTTGAGTCAAATCGAACGGGCGGGCTCGTTCGGCGGCCAGGACCGAATCCGCCGAAGACGGCGTAGCGCGAAGGTCTACATAGGACAGGTCCGGTGCGGTTCCGGGAAGCGCGGGAATCTGCACCGGCTCGCCGTCGGATTCGGCGAACCCGCTCCGCAGCGCCTCGTGCCGATCGACGACCGCGGCGAGCGCCCGGCGCAGCGCCGCGACGTCGAGTGCGCCGGTGAGCCGCCAAGACTGGGAGATCGTGTAGACGCCGTCGCGCGCGCCGAGCCGGTCCAGGAACCACAGCTGCCGTTGCGCGGGCAGCAGCGGGACGGGGGCGTCGCCGGTCCGGCGGGGGATCGAACCGGACGCGGCGCCGAGGCCGTCGCGTGCGGCCAGCAGCCGGAACAGCCGCTCTCGCTCGGGTTGCGTCATCGATGCGCTCCTGGAGGGGAATCGGCGTGGAGCAGGGCGAGAACCTCGTCGTCGGGCAGCGCGGCGATCCGTTCCCGCAGGTCCGCGATCTCGTCGGTGGCCCCGGGGCTGGACTCGGCGGCCCGCAGCGCCGCGGCGAAGGCAGCGATCGTGCGAGCGGCGAACAGCGTCCGCAGGCCGACGTCGGACTGGAAGTGCTCGCGCACCTTCGCCAGCAGCCGCGCGGCGAGCAGCGAATGGCCGCCGAGGTGGAAGAAATCGTCGTGCACCCCGAGGTCCTCGACTGCCAGCACCTCCCGCCACAGCCCGGCCAGTTCGCGTTCGACGGCGTCGCGCGGGGCGACCCGGTCGATTTCCCGGGATTCCCAGACGGGTTCCGGCAGCGCGGACCGGTCGGTCTTGCCGTTCTTGGTCAGCGGCAGCGCGGGCAGGAACACGGCGGTCTGCGGGACCAGGTACGCGGGCAGCTGCGCGGAAAGCCGGTCGCGCAGCGGCGCCCATTCGGTTTCTTCGGCGACCGCATAAGCGACCAGCCGCACGTCGTCCGGACCGGCGGAGCGGGCCAGCACGACGGCGTCGGAGACCTGCGGATCGGCGCGCAGCCGGGCTTCGATCTCGCCGAGTTCGATGCGCAGACCGCGGATTTTCACCTGGTGATCGGTGCGGCCGAGGAACTCCAGCGTCCCGTCGGCGCGGCGGCGCGCGAGGTCGCCGGTGGCGTAGAGCCGGCTCCCGTCGGCGGCGAACGGATCGGGCAGGAAACGTTCGGCGGTCAGGCCGGGACGCCGGTGGTACCCCCGGCTGATGCCCGCGCCGCCGACGAAGATCTCGCCCGCGACCCCCGGCGGGACCGGGTTCAGCCCGGCGTCCAGGACGTGCAGCCGGGTGTTCGGCAACGGCTGGCCCAGCGGCACCACCGGGGCGTCCGAGCGGACGGTGCCCGCCGAGACGATCATCGTGACTTCCGTGGGGCCGTAGAGGTTCCAGACCCGGCCGTCGGACAGCGCGTCGACGAGTTCCCGGTCGAGCGCCTCGCCGCCGCACAGCCGTTCCCGGACGTTCGCGGGCACGCCGCCGGACGCCAGCAGCATCCGCCAGCGCGTGGGCGTGGCCTGCAGGATCGTCGCGCCGCATTCCGCCAGCCGCCGCGCCAGCACGACCGGCTCGGCGGAGTCTTCGGTGCTGAGCACGGCGACCGTGCCGCCGCGGATCAGCGGGATCAGCAGTTCCCGCACCGACATGTCGAACGCCAGCGTGGTGACCGACGCCCAGACGTCGTTCTCGGTCACGCCGAGCCGGTCCGCGAATGCGGTGAGCAGGTTGACCACGCCGCGGTGCGGCACCGCGACGCCCTTGGGCCGACCGGTCGAGCCGGAGGTGTAGATGAGGTATGCCAGATCGGCCGGGTCGGATACCACGTCCGGGGCGGTGTCCGGTTCCGCGTAGTCGAGGTCGACGTCCAGCGAGGTCTCGAACCGGGGCAGCCGACCGGCGGTTTCGCGATCGACGACGGCGATCCGGATGCCCGCCTCTGCGATGACGTAGGCGTGCCGTTCGAGCGGCCATTCCGGATCGAGGGGCACGTACGCGCCGCCGGCCTTCCAGATCGCCAGCAGCGCCACCACCATCTCGGCGGAGCGGCGGACGCAGAGCCCGACCGGGACGTCCGGGCCGACTCCGCGGCGGCGCAGGGCGTGCGCGAGCCGGTTCGCCCGGGCGTCCAGTTCGCGGTAGGTCAGCGAACCGGCGATCGCGGGTGCGGAACCTCGGTCGCGGACGTGCGGCGCGATCAGGTCCAGCGCGGTCGTGGCGGGCAACGGGCGCGTGAGGCCGCTGTCCAGAGCCGCGCGGCGTTGTGCGCTGTCCAGCAGGGAGACCGCGCCGATCTGTTGCTCCGGGTCGGCGGTGACGGAGGTCAGGAAGGTGCACAGGTGCTCGGCGAAGCGGACAATGCTGGCTTCGTCGAACAGGTCGGTGCGGTACTCGAGGTAGCCGTGCAGGCAGTCGCCTTCGTCGCGGACGCCGAGCATCAGGTCGAGCTTCGCGGTGCCGGTGTGCGGGCCGGCGAAGTCCGTGACCGTCAGCCCGGACAGTTGTGGCAGCGAGCCGTCGCCGTGCCCGTTGAAGCCGACCTGGTAGATCGGCGAATGTCCGAGGCTGCGTTCGGGGCGGACGGCTTCGACCACGCGCTCGAACGGGATTTCTGCCCCGCCGAGCGCGTCGACCAGCGTGTCGCAGACGTCGAGGAGCAGTTCGGCGAAGGTCGGGTCGTCGGCGGTCGAGATTCGGACCGGGACGGTGTTGACGAAGAAGCCGATCAGCCGCTCGGTCTCGACCTGCGAACGTTGGCCGACGACCGTGCCGACCACCACGTCGTCCTGACCGCTGTACCGGGCGAGCAACGCGTGGTAGGCGGCCAGTACGGTCATGAAAACCGTTGCGCCAGAAGCATCCGCGAGCGCGCGCACTGCCTCGGTGAGTTCGGGCGGGAAGCGGAACTCGTGGATGCCGCCTTCGTAGCTCGCCGTCGCAGGCCGGGGGCGGTCGGTCGGCAGCGTGATCAGCTCTGGTGCGCCGCGCAGCCGGTCTGACCATTCCTGCAGCAGCTCGACGCCCTCCGGACCGTCGAGGTGTTCTCGTTGCCAGCGCACGAAATCCGTGTACTGCATCGGGAGCGGCGGCAGGTCCGGTTCCGTGCCGGACAGCTCGGCGCGGTAGCTCTCGGCCAGTTCGTCGAGCAGCAGCGAGACCGACCAGCCGTCGGCGATGGCATGGTGCAGCGTAAGGACCAGAACGTGCTGGTCCTCGGCCTGGCGCAGGAGCAGGACCCGGGCGAGCGGCCCGGCGGTCAGGTCGAACGGGGTGCGGATTTCCGCCGCGGCCGTCTGCTCGATCGAGTCACTCACCGCGCGGACGGAGAAGGCAAAGCCGTTCTTGGTGACGACCTGCTCCGGAACGCCGTCGCGTTCGCGGAAAATCGTGCGCAGCGCGGCGTGCCGGGCCGAGATCGTGGCGAAGGCTCGGCGCAGTGCGTCGACGTCGAGCGGTCCGGAAAGCCGCAGCACGGTGGGCACGTGGTAGACCGGCGAACCGGGGTCGAGCCGGTCGAGGAACCACAGCCGTTCCTGTCCGGGCGAGCACGGGAAGACGTTCACGGCGCCCCGATTCCGGCCTGGTCGGCCTCGGTCTCGTCCAGCTCGCGGGCGAGCCGGTCGTGCTCGACCAGTTCGCGCAGCTGGACCGGCACCTGGTCGCCGAACAGCCGCAGGTACGCGCGCGCCTGGTCCGGGTCGGCGCGCAGGAACGGGTAGTCGGTGGGCACCATGTGCCGCACGACCAGCATCGGCACCGGGCTGCGCAGCGGGCGGAACGCGGGGTTCCACAGTCCGCCCTTGTCCGGCGGCCCGTTGTGGAACTCGCCGATCATCAGGCCTTCGGCGACGTACTCCGATTTCAGCGCGTGCTGCACGGTGTCGACCACGCCGGAGCGGTCGTCCGGCGGCGCGTCCGGGAACAGCAGCAGGATCGTGGTCAGCTGCGCGCCCGGATGCCCGCGCGGCGCGAGTTCGAGGAACCAGTCGCGGTAGCTGTGCAGGGTCGCGGTGAGCCGAGGGCCGGCGGCCGGGACGCCCGGTTCGACGGCGAGGTAGAACCGGCCGCGCTCGAGCGACGGCTGCGCGAACGGGCACACGTTGCCGGCGCGGCCGAGGTCCGGATGCGGGCCGGACAGGTAGCCGCGGCCCCAGTCGAAGATCGCCCGCAGGTGGATTTCGTACCGCAGCAGGCGTTCGGGCAGCGCGAGCGGGTCGAGGTCGTGCCGCTCCACCAGGACGCGGCCGGGATCGGTCGGATGGATGAGCATCAGCTTCGGTCTCCAGGCGAGTGCGGTCCGGCGGCCTTCCCGCGGGCGAGCGCGCCGCCGGTCAGGGCGAGGGCGAGCGCCGCGGCGCCGCTGCCCCAGGCCAGCGCGGCGTGCTGGCGCCGGGCGCGGCGCAGGGCGTCCGCGTACGGGATCGTGGTGTGCGAAACCATGGTGTAGAGCGGCATCCAGCGTTTCGGGAAGACGCGGCTGAGCACCAGATCCGCCTTCTTGCGGGCCAGGAACAGCGGCGAGGCCACCCGGCTGCGCAGTTCGTCGAAGTTCTCCTCGGAGAGGTCCGCGAGCACATCGGTGTGCGGTTTGCGGCGGCGTTCGAAGGCGCGGAGCGCTTCGGCCCAGTCGTCGTTCGCGAGGCATTCGCGCAGCACCGCACAGTCCTCCAGCGCCGAGTTCATGCCTTGGCCGTAGAAGGGGTACACGGCGTGCGCGGCGTCGCCGATCAGCACGACGCGGCCCTCGTGCTGCCACGGCGAACTCCGGACGGTCACGAGATGTCCGGTCGGGTGCGAGAGGAACTGCTCGACGATGTCGGGCACCAGCCGGCGCACGTCCGGGAACCGGGTGTCGAAGAGCGCGCGCACCGAATCTTCGGTGGTGAGCGTGGCGAAGCTCTGCTCGCCGGACAGCGGGAGGAACACGGTCGCGGTGAGCGAACCGTTGACGTTGGGGTGCGCGACGATCAGCCCGTCGTCGCCCGGCCAGACGTGCAGTGCGTCCGGGCTGCTGCGCACGTCGCCGGACGGGCCGGCGGCGATCGCGAACTCCTTGTAGCCCCAGGGCAGGACGCGCTGCCGGAAGTCGGCGGGGAGGCCGCGCAGCAGCCGGGTGCGCACGGCCGAGAACGCGCCGTCCGCGCCGACGACGAGATCGGCGGAAGCATGGTATGGACCACTGGCGCTGTCGAACGTGCAGACCGGTTCCTCGGCCGCCGAGCCGCGGTCGAGATCGGTGAGGGTGACGCCGAAACGGGCGCTGACGTTCGGGTATTCCAGCGCTTTGGCGAGCAGGATGCGGTTGAGGTCGTCGCGCAGCACGGAGCGCAGGATCTGGTCCTCGTGGCTGCCGTAGGGCTGGAAATCCAGCTCGCCGTCGCGCTGGTGGATCACCCGCCCGCGCATCGGGGCGGCCGCGGCCAGCACCGGGTCGAGCAGCCCGACCTGGTCCAGCGCCCGGATCCCGCGCTGGGAAAGGCCGAGGTTGATCGATCGCCCGCCGCCCGCGCCGGCGCCGCGCGGATCCGGGCGGCGTTCGTGGATCTCCACCCGGTGCCCGAGCTGCGCGAAGTGGATCGCGGCGAGCGAACCGGCCAGTCCGGCCCCGGCCACCAGAACCCGTCTGCCGCTCATTCCGCCCGCCGCCGTTCCGCGCGAGGGCAATTGTGCCGTCGCCGTCCGGCGTGCTTTTCCGGTGTGCGGAAACCGGCGGCCGGACGTGCAATCCGGCCGATCGGAGCAGCATTCCCGACTGCGCGTCGGAAGCAATCCCGATTAATCGCGAGCAAAGGATGCTCGTCCGGTTGCGGAAAGTCGCCGGACCATTTCGGTAACGTTTCGCGGGCGCGTTCCGATAGAGTGCCCGGCTTTCGTCCCGGTCGCGGCAAACGCCCAGGTTCGCTGCTGCTCACCGATCCTCCTGCGCGATTCGTGGCCGGCCGGGCGCGCGGCCGAGGTTCTCCCTGCTGGCCGATAGCCCGCGCCGGGTGCGGGCACTAACCTGTTCCCGCTCGCCCGGCTGATTTACCGGGGATGTCCCGGCACTTAATAGACCGGAAGTTAACGGGTGGTAGCATCCGTATAATTACCGCAATTCGCGGGTCGCGCGAAGGGGGAGACCGTGGTCGAGAAGGAGTTTGTCGGCCGGTCGGCGGAACTGGCCGCGTGCCTTGACCGCGCGGCCGCGGTGACCGTGGTGGAAGGGCTGCCGGGGATCGGGAAAACCCGGCTGCTGGCCGAGGTCGCCCGGCAGGCGCCGGATCCGGTGTGCGCGGTGCCCGGGGGCGCGCCGGAGTTCCCGCGCCGCCTGGCGCACGCGCTCGGTTCGGAATCGCTGGTGGTCGTGGACGACGCCCAATGGGCGGACGAAGCGTCGTTGCGGCAGTTGATGTCGCTGGTCCGAAGACCGGAAAGCGGCCGGCGGCTGGTGCTGTCGGTCCGCGAAGGGCAGCCCGCGCTGACCAGGCTGCTGCATGCCGAGCGCGTCCCGGTCCGCTACGTGACTCTGCCCGCGTTCACCGACGACGAGGTAGCCCGGCTTTTGCCCGGCCACGCCGCCGCGGAGCGGGCGCGGATCGCCGCGGCGGCCGAGCGGATCCCGCTGTACCTGTTGCTGCTGGCCGATTTGCCGCCGCACGAGTGGCCGGGGCGAGACGACAGCCCGGCGGACGGGGACCGGCCGATGCTGCCGGCGGAACGCGTGCTGTTCGCCGAGGTGTCGGCGCTGCCGGAGCCCGAACGGCTGGTCGCCCAGGCCGCGGCGTGCGGTGGCGGGCAGATCGACGCGGACCTGGTCCAGGCCATGACTGCGCTGCCCCGGGCCGAGGTCGGCCGCGCGATCGAACGGCTGCTCGGCCGGGGCGTGCTGGCGGGAGGAGCGGCGGGGCCGCGGTTCCGGCATCCGCTCGTCCGGGTCGCGGCGGCCCGGCTGGCCGGACGCGGCTGGGCCGCCGGCGCGCACCACCGGGCAGCGGCTTATCTGCGCGAACTCGACGCGCCGCTCACGGTGCGGGCTTACCACCTCGAGAAGTCGTTGTACCGCCACGACCTGGTCGCGGTCGGCGAACTGGCGTCGGCGGGGGAGGAGGTGCTCGGCACCGATCCCGCGGCATGCGCGCGCTGGCTCGGCGCGGCGGTGGCGAACCTGCCGGAACGAATGCGCGGCGGGCACGAGCACTGCCGCCTGTCCGTGCTGCGGGCCGAAGCGTTGCTCGCGTCCGGACAACCTGCTAAGGCTCGGTCGCTGCTGGCGGGCCTTCCGGACTCGCCGCGGGTACTGGCGCTGCTTTCCCGGTGCGAGCACGCGCTCGGCCGCACCCGGCGCGCGCGGGCGATCGCTGAGGCCGCGATCGCCGCTTCGGGCAAGCCGGACGCGCGGGCACAACTTGAACTGGCACACCTGGAGCTGCTGGACGGCGACCTCGTCGGAGCGCAGGAACGGCTCCGCCGGACCGCGGCCGACCCGAGCGCCGGGCCCGCGGTGCAGTCCGCGATCGCAGCACTCGCCGCGATCGGGCTGGTCTGCGCCGGGCGGACCATCGAAGCCCGGCACGCGCAACAGGCCGCGGCCGACGGATTCGACCTGCTGGACGACAACGAGTTGCGTTCAGTCCTCTACACCGTGCCCGCGCTGTGCTGGGCCTCGTGCTTCCTCGACGATGACCGGCGAGCGCTCGCGCTGCTGGATAGGGCGCAGTACCTGAGCGCGCCTGGGCTGCCGTTCCGGCATTCGGTGCGCGGCTACGTGCTGTGGAAACTGGGCCGCCTCGCCGAGGCCGCGGAGGCTGCCGCGGAAGCGGAAACCGCCGCGACCCGCTTCGGCCACCACGATGTGGTGCCGATGGCCGCCGCGATCCGGCTGCGAGTGCTGCTCGCGACCGGAGACCGGTCGTCCGCCGAACAACAGTGGCGCACAGTGGAGAAAATGCCGCGGCCGACCGTCGAATGGTGGCGGCGGACGGTGGAACACATTCTCGCCGAGGCCGGGCTCGAACTCGGCATGTTCCCGGGCGCGGTCGAACAGCCGATGGAGCGGACAGCGAATCCGTTGCGGGTAGCCAGATTGGCGCTGGATTGCCGGGGAGCGCTCGCCGAGGGCGCGCTCGCGGACGCCCGCCGATCGGCTTCCGAGGCGATGGAACGGGCCGCGGCGACTGGATTGAAGAGCGACCTCGGCATTGCGTTGCTGGCGCGCGCGACGGTGTCAGCTGCCGACAACGACCTCGCCGCCGCATTGACGGACGCTTCCGCCGCGGCTGTCGCCTTCGGCCGGGCGGCGATGGTGCTGCACCGTGGCCGCGCGGTCTTGTTCGTGGCGGAAGTATTGGGACGGCAGGGAAACTTCGACGCCGCGACCCAGCGGATCGGCGAGGCGCGGGAGGTTTTCCAGAGCGCGGGCGCCCATGCGTTGCTGCGGGAGACGACGAAGGTGCAGCGGCGGCTGGCCGGGCAGCGCAAACTGGAGTCGCCTTCGGGCGGACGGACGCTTTCGCGCCGGGAGCGGCAGGTGGCGGAGATGGTGGTGCGGGGGTTGACGACGAAAGAAATCGCCGCGGAATTGTTCCTGAGCCCGCGGACGGTGGACGCGCATGTGGCTCGGGTGCTGAACAAACTCGACCTCTCGACTCGCGCGGGAATCGCCCGCCGGTTGACCGGCTGAGGGCGGGTTTTCCCTCGTCGCCGGGCCGGGACAGTGGTGTCCCGGGGCATGGAACAAGCCGCTCCGCGCGTGCGTGCGCCGCTGTACCGTCAGCCCGGATCATCACCGGAAGCGCGCACGGAAGGACCGTTTTCGTGGCTGCGACGACTCCGCGCGACTCATGAACCGCGCGACGAAATACGCCATTCTCGGCTTGGACGGCACCCTGCTTCCCGGGCGCACTTCGCGGCATTATCTGCGGGTCCTGCTCGACGACGGCGCCTGCGACCGGCAAGCGGGACTGTCCTGCCTGGAAGCGATCGGGCAGTTCGCGGCCGCGGAGAACCCGCCGGCCGGGCTGGCGGACGCGATCTGCCGGCGGTACGCGCTCGCGATGAAAGGCGCGTCGGTCGAGCAGGCCCGGTTCGCGGCGGAGAAGACCTGGCGGGCGAGCCGCGGGAAACTGTTTTCCTTTGTGCCGGAGCTGCTTTCGCTGCTGCGCGCGAGCGGGTACCGGATCCATCTGCTGTCCGGGAACCCCGATTTCCCGGTGCAGGAGGCGGCGATGGACCTCGGGCTGTCCGGCGGGCACGGCGCCGTCGCGGAGGTGGCCGACGGCAGGTTCACCGGACGGCTGCTGTCCGCTCCCGGCGCGGCCGGAGGCAAACTCGCTTTCGTGTGCTGCCTGGCCGAAGCGGCGGGTTTCGACACGGAAAACTCGATCGCGATCGGGAATTCCGCTTCGGACGCCGAAATCTTCCCCTGCGTGGGCAAAGCGGTGGCCTTCGAACCGGGCGCGGAGCTTCGGCGGCTCGCGGCCGGTCAGCCCTGGCAGATCGCGGACCGGCGGACGATTCTGCGAGTGTGCGCGCGGCTGGTCGCGCGCGCGGAAGCGGCGTGACCGACCCGCCGTGCGCGGGTTCCGCCCGGCATCGCGTTGTGCGCCAACACAATCGCCACCGCCAGCGCAGTTCGCTGGTTGCCGCTTCCCGCGAAAGTCAAGACCCTGTTCCGCGTGCTGGAACATCGCTGTGCGTCCGCATTTGGTCGCTCGCCGTCGACTGAGTCCTGGTATCGTCTTTCGGCGGAGACACGGCGGCCGCTGGACCTGGCTCCCGCGGTTTCCCGCGGTCAGCACGGACGCGCCGACCTGGTCGCCGTGGCTGGCTCGGCCGATTGTCGTTCCGGAACCGGACTCGCCCGCCGACCGCGGGCTGCCCGGCCCGCGGGCGACGGCGGCTCCGCCCGGAGTTGTCCGGCGGAAAGGCGGTTCCGTCCAGTTTTCCCGACGGGCGAAGCGGTGGGAAGCCATTGTCACGGGGTGCGACCACGGCGGCGCGCGAACGCGCGTTGGCTACGGAAAGTGACTGCAGGCCACCGGTTCCGGGGACGGACTTGTCGCGCGACGAGACGGGCAGGCGGACCCGCTGCGCCACTGGGGCGATCTCTTTCAGTGAACGGGTGCGACCGGTTGTGCCGGACGCGGCGCTGGGCAAGCATGAAGGCGCGAGAGCAGGAATGGCTCGGGAAAGACGCGGGTGGCGAAGGATTCGGGCGGCAGTGAGGCGCGGCGCCGCCCGCGAGCGGCGGAGGAGCCGGGACCGCGGAGGGCAGCGGTCGCGCGGCCTCGCCGGAGCACGCGCGCAGGGCGGCCCCGGCGCGTGCGCACGAGGGACTGGCGGATTCGGTGGAGGGTGCGGTCGTGACTGTGAGCGACGACAACGGGCGGTGGACTTGTACGAGCGTGGTGCCGCGCAGGCCGATTCCCCGCGCGCTTTCGATCCTGAGCGCGATCCGCGATTCGGGCGGGATCGAAACGCTGAGCGAAATCTCGCGCTCGACGCGGCTGCCGAAAAGCACGGTGCACCGGCTTCTCGCCGAGATGCAGGGATACGGAATGGTCGTGCGGGCGGGATACCATTACCGGCACGGGGAAGCGGTGTGCCGGCTCGCGCGGCCCGGTTCGACGCAGGAACTGCAGCGGCTGCGCAGAGACATTCTCCCGTCCCTGATCGACATCCACTGGCGGACCGGCTACCTCGTCGGCCTCGGGGTGGCCAGCGGCAATGTCGTCGATTTCGTGCATTTGATCTACAGCAGCGGCTACTGTTCGCTGGCCGAGCGCATCGAAAACGATTCGCAGCTGGCCGGAAGCGCGGCGGGGCGGGTGCTGATGGCGTTCGACCCCGGGCTCGCCGCGCGCTTCGCGGTGTTCGCCGGATACCGCGGCGAGGACGAGAACGGCGGCGGCCTCCCGGCGTGGCTCAGCGCGGAACTGCGCGAGATCAGGCAGCGCGAGGTGTCGTTCAACCCGCGGCTCCCGGGCGCGCTGCTCGCGGCGGCGGTCCCGGTGTTCAACGTGACCGGGACAGCGGTGGCGGCGCTGAGCGTCGCGGCCCCGCGGCGGGTGTTCAATTCGCGGGAAGCGCATTCGTCGCTGCAGGCCACGCGGATGACCGCGCAGCGCATTCTCCGCGAAACGGTGGCGGCTGATTGGCGGAACGCGAAATCCGGCCGTCCGGTGGAATAACCGGAGCCTCGGGGGACGTCCGAAAGACGGAACGCGGTTCGGAGGAATGGCGCAATTTTCCGCGGTGCGCGAAGTGCAGTTCAGCGTTGTCCGCGGGGCGGGTGTGCGATGAGCGATCCTGCTGCCGCACCCGGACTTCTGGCTGGAGTTGCGTTGATCGGTTCCGTCGAACCGGGGTCGCGTTCGGCGTTGCGCTGCTGCGGAACCGGGATTTCGGCTGGAGTTCCGCTGATCGGTCCAGGCCGTGCCGTCGGGCAAGTCGTCCGGTTCCGGCGGGTCGGCGGAGCGAGCGGGAAACTGCGCGTCGTCGGAGGTGCTTTCGCCGTCGAGGACCGCTGATCGGCGCAGCCCGGGCCAGCGTGCGGACCCGCCGCTGCCCGCCGAACCCGCGCGAAGGGCCGCAGCGCCTTTCCGGCTGGGACCAAAGACTCCCGGGCCGCGGACGTCCGCCCGCAGTGGTCCCGAGGCGCGGCGGCCTAGCGTCGGCCGCGACACGACGAGGGAACCGGCCGGAGGAGGCATGTGATGGACGAGGAGCGGAGGACCCCGTCGCCCGGGGCCGCCCGCCGACCGCCCGCCGGACGCGGCGCGCACGGCGGGCCGGACCCGGAGAGCCAGGAGCTGCCCGGAAAGCAGAGCGAGGAGATCCGGGAGTGAGCCGGCCGGTGGTCGTCGGCGCCGACGGGTCCGCCGCGGCGCTCGCGGCGGTCCGCTGGGCGGCGGTCGAGGCCGGCCGGCGCGGTGCCGGGCTCGTGGTGTTCCACGCCGAGCTGTGCGACGACCCGGACCTCCTGCCGCACGGCAAACCACCCGGCGACGCCGAACCGCAGATGGAACCCGCGCGCCGGCTGTTGCGGCAGGCGGCGGAAACCGCCCGCGTGGCCGCGCCCGCGGTGCCGGTGCGGATGTGCGTGCGGCTCGGGACGGCGGCCGAACTGCTGGCCGCGCTGTCCGACGAAGCCGGGCTGCTCGTGCTGGGCGCGCACGGGCTCGGCGGCGCGCGGGGAGGGGCGATCGGCTCGGTGGCGCTGCGGGCGGCGGCGTCGGCTCGGTGTCCGGTGGTGGTCATCCGGGGGAGCGCGGCACAGGACGGACCGGTGGTGGTCGGCCTCGACGATCCGACGGCGGCG
>NZ_GG657746.1:3457029-3700012 GCF_000158875.1 Streptomyces sp. AA4
TCGCGGGGGCTCGGGCGCGCGGCCCGTTGGCGGGCGGTCTGCTGGGGTCGACCGGGTACTGGCTGCTCGCGCACGCGGCCTGCCCCGTTGCGGTGGCCCGCTGACTTGAGTCCTTTGTGGACTTGGAAGTTCCGGAGCGGCCTGCCCGGCCGGTGACTTTCGGCCCTCGGCTTGGGGCAGTCCGGCCGCGTCGCGACGGCGGGCGGGTGCGGTTTCCCAGAGGGGCGACGCCGTTCGCGGACGGCCGACAACGTCCACAGTGGACGGCATGCCGGGCGCGAGGATCAGGTCATGCGGAGTGCCGCCGTCGACGGAGCATCGGCCCGCGCGAAGTCCGTGAGGGGAACCCTGACGGAATCAGAGTCCCTGAGGGTTCCCCTCACGAACCTCCGCACCCCCGCGGCGGAATCGTCGGAGATGCGCTTTCGTCCCTCCGGGAAAGGACTTCGGCCCCTGCCGAACCGCCCCCGGGCAGGCCACCGTGGACCCTGCCGCCGGGACCGGCGGCGGGAAGGGGAGGCGAGGGTGCCCGGGAAGAAACCCGACCGCGCGGTGCTCGTCGGGGTGGACGAGTCGGAGGCCTCGCTGGCAGCGGTCCGCTGGGCGGCCGCGGAAGCGCGGCGCCGCGGCTGCCGCCTGCAGCTGTTCCAGGCCGGCACCTCCGACCAGCACGCGCGAGAGCGGTTCGCCCGCGCGCACCGATGGCTGAGCCGTGCGGCGCAGGTCGCCGAGGAGGCCGCGCCGGGGGTGGTGACGGTGCCGGTGCTGCGGACCGGGCTCGCGGTCGACTTGCTGGTCGAGAGGTCGCGGTCGGTGTCGCTGGCGGTGCTGGGTTCGCACGGGCTCGGCGGGCTGCGCGGGGCGGCGATCGGGTCGGTCGCGTTGCGGGTGGCGGCGGGGGCGTACTGCCCGGTGGTGATCGTGCGCGGGCGCGCGGCGCCGGGAGGGGCGGTCGTGGTCGGGGTGGCGGCCGACGAGCGCGTCGGGGGATTCGCCTTCGAGGCCGCGGCGAACCGGCGCGTGCCGCTGGTCGCGGTGCGGGCCTGGCGGTCCGACCGGCCGGGGCGGGCCGCGGAGGAGGACCGGTTGCTCCGCGAGTGCCTCGCCGCCTGGGCGGACAAGTATCCGGAGGTCGCGGTGCGGGTCCGGGCGGTGCGGGAGCGTTCGGCGGGACAGGCGTTGATGGCCGTCGAGGGCGCGCAGTTGGTCGTGATCGGCAGCCGGGGCCGCGGGCCGGGCTCCGGCGGGCGGCTCGGGTCCACCGGCAACCGGCTGCTCGCGCACTCGGCGTGCCCGGTGGCGGTCGTCCGCGGAGCGTTCCGGTGAAGAAGACGCCGCCGCGACGACCCGAAGCCCGACCCGACGAGGAGGAGCGATGCGCGCACAGCCCGGCGACTGGCTGGTGGTGAAGAGCGGACGGACGGAAGTCCCGGACCGGCACGGCCGCGTCGTCGCGACCGGGACCCCGGACGGCGGCCCGCCGTTCACCGTCCGCTGGTTCCTCGGCGGCTACGTTTCGACGATCTTCCCCGGCCCGGACGCGGTCGTGCTCACCGAGGCGCAGCGGAGAGCCGCTGCGCCGAACGGCGGAACACGCCGCCCGCGCCGCGGCACTGAGGACGTTGGTCCTCAGAGCCGGTGACTCCGGACCGGCGTGCCCGCCCGGTCCCGTCGCTTACTTTCGAGCCAGTACCAGGGAAGGGACGGGCCCGATGCGCGCACGCGATCTGATGACCTCGCCCGCGGAGACGGTGCGTCCGTGGACCTCCGCCGACGAAGCTGCCGGGATTCTCGCCGAACGCGGCTTCCCCGCGCTGCCGGTGGTCGACGACGACGGACGGCTCGTCGGCATCGTCACCGAGGCCGACCTCGGCCGAGGCCGGACGCCGGCACCGGACGGGCGGCGGCCGTACCACCCCGGCGCGCTCGAGACGACTGTCGGCGCGGTGATGACCTCGCCCGCCGCCGCGATGCCGCCCGGAGCCGACCTCGCGGACGTCTGCCGCGAACTGGTGGACGCGAAGAGCCAGGCGATGCCGATCGTCGTCGAGGGCTCGCGGGTGGTCGGCATCGTGACGCGCGGCGACGTGGTCCGCGTGCTCGCCCGCGCCGACACCGCGATCGCCGCGGACGTACGGCACCGGCTCGAGGTCTACGGCGGGACCGGACGCTGGAAAGTCGAGGTGCACGAAGGGGTCGTGCGCATCACCGACCGGTACGACGAGGAAGCCGACCGCGACGTCGCGACGCTGCTGGCGCTCGCGGTGCCGGGCGTGGTGGCGGCGGACCCGGCGGGCGACGGGACGGGCAGATGACCGGCCGGAACCGCACCGTGCTCGTCGGGATCGGCGGATGGGACGGCGCGGCCGAAGCGGTCCGGTGGGCCGCCCGGCTCGCCGCGGGCCGGGATCTCGAACTGGAACTCGTGCACTGCCTGCAGACCGCCGTGCCCGCCGGATTCGCCGGGCCCGGCCCGTTCTTCGAGGACCCGCCCGGCGACGGTCTGGCGGCGTTCTGCGACGCGTCCCCGGTCCGCAACGAGGTGTACTCCGACTCCGCACCGGACCTGCTGATCGACCGGTCCCGCGACGCCCGGATGGTCGTGCTCGGCCGCACCGGGACCGAAGGGTTCACCGGCCTGCTCGCGGGCGCGACGCTCGCGGCCGTGGTGAGCAACGCGGGCTGCCCGGTCGTGGTGGTCCGCGGGCGCCGCGGCGACGGCCCGGTCCCGCTCGACGGGCCGGTGGCGGTCGGCGTCGACACCAGCCCGAACAGCGAGGCGGCGATCGCGGCGGCGTTCGAGGAGGCCAGTGCCCGGCGGGTCCCGCTGGTCGCGGTGCACGCCTGGGCCGACGTCGTGTGCGACGTGCTCGAACGCACCGCGCGCCCGCTGCCGGAACGGGAAACCCGCCGCCAGCCGGTCGAGGAACGGCTGCTCGCGCAGCGGCTCGACGGCTGGCAGGAGAAGTACCCCGGCGTCGAGGTGCGCCGGAAACTCGTCCGCGACCGGCCGCGGCAGGTCCTGCTGGAGGAGTCGGAGCGGGCGCAGCTGATGGTCGTCGGGACCCGCGGCCGGGGCGGCTTCGCCGGGATGCTGCTGGGCTCGACCAGCCAGGCGCTGATCCACCACGCGTCGTGCCCGGTCCTCGTGGTGCGCCCGGAGGCGCGGCGCTGACCGTTCCCGCGAATATCTGGCGAAAGGACAACAAATCGGGGGAATCCGGGGAATGCCCGGGCGGGCGACCGGCAATTCCGCGCCGGTCCGTCCGATGAGCACGAGGTCCGCCGGAAGAACCATTCCGCCGCCGTTCGTTCCTGTCCGCCGGGGCAGGCCGCCGATTCCGTTCTCTCTTGCGGCGCACTGCCGGATCGCCCGTCTCGCGGGGAAGGCAAGGTCCGCGAGCGACGTTTTACCGCCCGATTTCCTTGCCGCGAGCGGGACCGGCACACCCGTTTTCCCGTGCAGCGCCGAAAACCGCGGCGGCGCCCTTTTCGCGTGCTTGACGGCCGCTCGCGCGAGCCGGAAGACTGAATTCCCAGTGGCGCGCCGCGGACGGGACGCGGGGGCCGGACGGGCAGGAGCCGGGGTGAACCAGCGGGACGCACCCGAACCAGCGAGGCTGACGTTCCCCGATCAGCCGAGGATGGAACTGGACCAGCTTCTCGGCGAGCTGGTGGAACGCGCCCAGGAGGTCATCAGCACGCAGGGCAGGCTGCGCGGGCTGCTGCGCGCGACCCAGTCCCTCACCGGAAGCCTCGCCCTGCCCGCGCTGCTGCGCCGCCTCGTGGAGTCCGCGTGCGAGCTGGTCGAAGCGCGGTACGCGGCGCTGGGCGTGATCGGGCCGGACGGGCGGCTGGCGGAATTCGTGCACACCGGGACGGACCCGGAGGCGGTCGAGCGGATCGGCAGGCTGCCCGAGGGCAAGGGCCTGCTCGGCGCGGTCGTCGAGGACTCGCGCCCGGTGCGGCTGGACCGGCTGCAGGACGATCCCCGCTCGACCGGGTTCCCCGAGGGGCATCCGCCGATGACGAGCTTCCTGGGCGTCCCGGTCCGGGTGCGCGGCGAGGTGTTCGGCGACCTCTATCTCGCCGACTCCGCGCGGGGCCGGTTCAGCGAGGAGGACGAGCAACTGGCGCTGGCGCTCGCCGCGGCGGCGGGCAGCGCGATCGAGAACGCGCGGCTGTACGAGACCGCGCGGAACCAGCAGGAATGGCTGCGCGCGTCGGCGGCGGTCACCCGGGAGCTGCTGTCGGCGGATCTCGGCGACCCGCTCGGCCGCGTCGTGGACTACGCCCGCGAGCTCGCGTCCGCCGACCTGGTCTCGGTGACCCGCCCGGCGGAACGGGAGGGCTACCTTTTCGTCGAACGCGCGGTCGGGGCGGGCGCGGAACAGCTGGCCGGCCGGGAACTGCTCACCGAGTCCACTGTGGCCGGCACGGTGTTCGCCCGCGGCGAGCCGAGGATCGGGTCGTGGCCGGACGAGCTGTCGCGGCTGTCCGTGCCGTCCGTGCTGAGCCTCAATCTCGATTCGGTGATGCTGGTTCCGCTCGCCGGGAACGGCACGGTGGCCGGGGTGCTGACCGTCTCCCGGCTGGCCGGGCGCCCGGCGTTCACCGCCGACGACCTGGAGATCGCGGCCTGGTTCGCCGACCAGGCGGCGGTCGCGCTCGAACTGGCGAAGGCGCGGGCCGAACGCGAGGACGCCGCGCTGCACGACGAGCGCGACCGGATCGCGGCGCGGCTGCACAGCGAGATCCTGAACCGGCTCTACGCCACCGGGCTTTCGCTGCAGACCACGGCCGGGCTCGCCAAATCGGCGGTCGTCGCGGCCCGGCTGCGGGAGACGATCGCCGACCTGGACGACGTGATCAACCACGTGCAGCAAACGGTTTTTCCGGCTGGACGACGTCCTGCCGCCCGCCCCGGAGCCGATCCGCGACCAGGTGCTGCGGGTCCTCGCCGAGGCGCGCGAGGAACTGGGCCTCGCGGTGTCCACGCAGCTGACCGGGAAACTCGATCCGGTGCCCTCGGACGTCGTGGTGCCGCTGCTCGCCGACGCACTGCGGCTGATCGCCCGGCACACCTCGGCCGACGCGGTGGAGGTCGAAATCCACGCGGAACCGGCGCGGACGACGGTGACCGTCCGGTACGAGGGCGACGGCGACGTCGCCGTGTCCGCCGCGGCGGGGCTGGCCGCGCTGGCGGAGCAGGCGAGCCGCCGCGGCGGGACGCTGACCGTGGCCGGCGGTTCGCGGCTGAGCTGGTCCGTGCCGGTGAAAACGCGTCCGCCGGCCGGGGATTGAGGACCGTGGGCGCCGCCGGAGCGCGGCGGCGCGCCGTACGCTCGACGCACGAACGAGCCCGACCGGGGAGAAGGACCGATGCTGCGGGTTTTCCTGGTGGACGACCACGAGGTGGTCCGGCGCGGGGTCGCCGACCTGCTGGAGGAGGACCCGGACATCGCCGTGGTCGGCCAGGCGGGCGACGTCGCGCAGGCGCTGGCCCGGATTCCGGCGCTGCGGCCGGACGTCGCGGTGCTCGACGTGCGGCTGCCCGACGGCAACGGCATCGAACTGGCCCGCGAACTGCGGTCCCTGTCGCCGGACCTGAAGTGCCTGATGCTCACCTCGTACACCGACGAACAGGCGATGCTCGACGCGGTGCTGGCCGGTGCCGCCGGGTACGTGATCAAGGACATCAAGGGCCTCGACCTGATCTCGGCGGTCCGGGACGTCGGGGCCGGGAAATCGCTGCTGGACGCGCACGCGGCGGCCGCGTTGATGACGAAACTGCGCGACAGCGCGGAAAAGCAGCGGGGACCGCTCGCGCACCTGTCCGATCAGGAACGGACGCTGCTGGCCCTGATCGGAGAGGGGCTGACGAACCGGCAGATTTCGGAGCGGATGTTCCTCGCGGAGAAAACGGTGAAAAACTACGTGTCGCGGTTGCTGACGAAGCTCGGCCTGGAACGGCGCACGCAGGCGGCGGTGCTGGCGACGGAGCTGCGCGGTCGTGCGCGTCGGCCGGGCGGTTAGACGCTGAGCGCGGACGGAGTGACGAGGACGTCTTCGAGGGCGCGGCGCGGGGTGCGCGGGACCGGTGCGCCGTAGCCGAGGCGCAAGACGATTTGCGGCCAGAGCCCGCCGCCGAGCAGGTCGCGGAGCCGGGCGCGGATCACGGGCACTTCGACCGGCTGGGAGATGAACGAGGCGTCGATGCCGCGGGCAGTGGCGGCGAGCAGGACCCGTTGCATGGCCTGTCCGGCGCGCAGCCGGTCGATCGGCTGGTCGGCGAACGTCCCGACCACGACGACCAGCGGCGCCGCGCCCGGTGCGCGCGAACCGCCGCCGTAATCGCGCAGGACCCAGGTGTCGTCCGCGGTGACGGCTCCGCCGGCGGCGAACGGCACGCCGTCGCGCCGGTCGGGCCCGCGCCCGGTCCAGCGCTGCCATTCCGACCGGAAGGCCGGGTCCTCGGTCTGGAGGCGGTGGCTTTCGCGGATCAGGTCGTTGAGCCCGCCGAGCTGGTCCTCGTCGAGCCGCGGCAGCCAGGCGTGCTCGACCTCGGCCGCGTGCCGCAGCGTTCCCAGCGCCCCGGGCGGGACGGGTTTGGCGGTGAACGGCGTGCGGTTGGTGTGCCGCAGCGGGATGGCCTCGGCCAGAGACGCGAGCTTGCGGTCGGTCGGGGCGGCGGCGCGCGGGCGCACGAGGGCGAGCAGGTCCGGGTCGCTGCGGCGGGGGAAGTAGCTGGTCGCGGGATGGACACCGGTCGAGTGGATCGCGGTGCGCAGGTTGAACAGCGCCGCCCCGCAGGAGAGCAGCAGTTCGCGCCGGTCGGGGTCAGCGACGGGCAGGGTGCGGTCGGCGTCCGCGTGCACCTCGATGCCCGCCGGACCGCTGCTGAACAGCCAGGGCTGCGTGTTGTGCGTGGACGGCGCCAGGGTCGCGGAGCGCAGCACCGACGCCACCTGTTCGGCGCTGAGCAGGCCGGACGGCGCCACCTGAAGGGTCATCCTTCTCCCCGGGACCGCGAAACGCGGGACACTGTGTCGTGCGTAGTCGTTCGCTTCAGCATGCGTCCGCCGGACGGGGGCGCCCAGGGGCGAAAGTCATCTGTCTGAGGACGCCGAAAGCAGGTCTGATGCCGGAACCCACCCGGAAGCTGTCGGGAACCCTGTCGCAGCTGCGGCTGCGGGAGACGCTGCGCGATCTGCAGGAACGGATCGAGCTGCTCATCGGCACCCGGGACAAGATGGACGGCCTGCTGGAGGCGGTGCTGGCGGTCGCATCCGGGCTCGAACTGGACGCGACGCTGCGCCGGATCGTGCAGGCCGCGGTCGAGCTGGGGGAGGCGCATTACGGCGCGCTGGGCGTGCTCGGCGACGACGGCGCGCTGGCGGAGTTCGTGTACCTGGGCATCGACGCGGAGACGCGGAAGCGGATCGGGCATCTTCCGGAGGGGCACGGCCTGCTGGGGCTGGTGATCGACGACGCGAAACCGTTGCGGCTGACGGAAATCTCGGCGCATCCGGCGTCGGTCGGGTTCCCGGCGAACCATCCGCCGATGCATTCGTTCCTCGGCGTGCCGGTGCGGGTCCGCGAGGAGGTGTTCGGGAATCTCTACCTCACCGAGAAAAAGGACGGGGCGGAGTTCACCGACGACGACGAGGTGATCGTGCAGGCGCTGGCCGCCGCGGCCGGGATCGCGATCGAGAACGCGCACCTGTATGAGCAGACCCGGTTGCGGCAGCGTTGGCTGGGCGCGACGAGCGAGGTGACCACGGAGCTGCTGGGCGGCACCGACCCGGTGGACGCGCTCGAGCTGATCGCGGGCCGCGCGCTGGAACTGACCGGTTCGGACGTCACGCTCCTCGCGCTGCCGGGAACGGGCAGGCTCGACGTCGACGAGGACTGGTACGCCGATTCCGCCGAGCTGACCGTGACCGTGTGCGCGGGCGGCGACGTACGCGATTTGACCGGGTTGCGGATGCCCGTCGACGGGTCCGTGCCGGGCGCGGTCTACCGCGACCGGACCCCGCGCCGGATGGCCGAACTGGCGCTGCTGCCGGATCGCGGCCGCGGTCCGGCGCTGGTGGTGCCGTTGCGCGCGGGCGACCACACCTCGGGAGTGCTGATCGCGTTGCGGGAACCGGGATCCGCGTTGTTCGAGACGGCGCAGCTGCCGGTGCTGGCGTCGTTCGCGGACCAGGCGGCGCTGGCGTTGCAGCTGGCCTCGCAGCAGCGGGCGGCGCGGGAGCGGGACGTGCTGTCCGACCGCGACCGGATCGCCCGGGATTTGCACGATCACGTGATCCAGCGGCTGTTCGCGGTGGGACTGGCGATGCAGAGCACGCAGCGGCGGGCGAAGACGCCGGAGCTGCAGCGGCGGCTGCAGGAGAGCATCGACCAGATGCACGAGATCGTCCGCGAGATCCGCACCGCGATCTTCGACCTGCACGGCGGCGCGGCGGGGGAGGCCCGGCTGCGGAACCGGCTGCACGACGCGATCGCGGAACTGACCGACGACGCCCCGCTGCACCCCGCGGTCAGCATGGCCGGCCCGCTCGACGCGGTGCCCGCCCAGTTGGCCGAACACGTGGAAGCCGTCGTGCGGGAAGCGGTCAGCAACGCGGTCCGGCACGCCGGGGCGTCGGCGCTGTCGGTTTCCGTCGCGGTCCGGGACGAAGTGGTGCGGATTTCGGTGACCGACGACGGGACCGGGCTGCCGGAGGAGGTTTCGCCGAGCGGGCTGGGGAATCTGCGGGAGCGGGCGGAGTCGGCGGGCGGGGAGTTCGTGCTGGGGTCCGGGCCGGGCGGCGGGGTGCGGGTGGAGTGGTCGGCGCCGTTGCGCTGAGGCTGGTCCGGCGTGGATTACGGGACGGAGAGCCATCCCGTCGGCGGGCGTCAACCGTCCACTGTGGACCTTTCCATTGCTGACGCTGTCGTGCTGCCCGGTCGGCGAGAAGGTGGAGGCGGATGCGGCGACGGGACGTCCATCGAGGGTTCGGCGGATTCGGAGGCATATTCATCTTTCCGCCGCGCGGGCCGCTCTCTGGACGAACGCGTTGCTCCTCGTGATTACCGCGGCCCTCGCCGGGGAACCCGGCGGCGGTGTGCCCCAGGCGACCGGAACCGGGCGGGAGTCCAGCGCAAAAGGCACGGGCCCGGCTGTGGGCGCATCCGAGAAGCAGTCATGGGCGGAAACGAGGCGCGCGTGCGAACGCCGCCGGGAAGAAAGCGAGGTGCTGATGAGCGACGGGTTCGCTGGCGCGGTCACGTCATCCAGCGAAAACCAGCTGCTGCGCGCGTTCGTGGAGATGGCCGACTCCCTGGCCGACGACTACGACGCCGCGGATGTGCTGCACCGGCTCGCGAAATACTGCGTCACCCTGCTCGGCGCCTCGGCAGCCGGGCTGCTGCTCGTGGATCAGCGCGGCGGCCTGGAGGCGGCCGCGGCGTCGGACAAGACTGGCTGGACGCTGCTGGAGCTGCCGGACGGGCCGGGTCCGGAGGCCTGCCGCTGCGGCGAATCGGTGTGCGTCGAGGACATCGCCGCGGCGGCGGTGCGCTGGCCGCAGTTCGCGCGACAGGCAGCCGAGGCGGGATTCCGGTCTGCGTACGCCCTTCCGTTGCGGTTGCGCGGGGAGGTGATCGGCGCGCTGACCCTCTTCGGACAGGGCCCGGTCCCGGTGAGCGGGCCCGCGCTGGACGTCGCCCGCGCGCTGGCGGACGTCGCGACCATCGGGATCCTGCAGGAACGCGCGATCCGGCGCGGCGAGCTGCTCAGCCAGCAGCTGCAGCAGGCGCTCAACAGCCGGGTCGTCATCGAACAGGCGAAGGGCGTGCTGGCGCAGGCCGGCGGGCTGGACATGGACCTGGCGTTCGACCGGCTGCGCGCCTACAGCCGCGCGCACAACGAACGGCTCAGCGCGGTGGCGGAGACGGTCGTGCGCGGCGAACTGAGACCGGAACAGGTTCTCGGCCGCGCGAGCTGAGCGCCGCGCGTCACCCGCCGCGGCCGGGAAACCACCCGGAATGACCGTAACGGCCTCGCTCCGTGCATCGGACCCCTGGTGCGGCGGGGCGCGGACAGCCCGGACGGACGTCTTGGCAAGGCCGCGGGCCCGCCGTTAATGTGGATTTCCCGGGAGGGGTCCTCCTGGGGAAGTGCAGATGCCGCGCGCCCCGGCCCCTGGCTTTCTGACATCTGCGACACGGAACCCGTGCCGACCGTCCGGAGTGCCTGATGTCGCTTCCGTCCCCCGAGGTGGTTTTCCGCGCCCGGCGCCGGAAATCGTGCGAGCGCTGCGGCGAGCCGATCCCTCCCGGGAAACTGCAGACCGCGCTCGTCCCCGATTCCTCGCGCGCCGACCCCGCCGATTTCGCCGGCCACGGCCAGCGGCTCGTCTACGCGTGCGGCGACGAGCACATGGCCCAGCTGGTCGAGCAGGCCCGGCGCGACTGGGTCGACGAACAGTGGTGGTTCGGCCTGCTGTGCCAGGCGAGCCGGACCGCGCGGCAGGCGTCGCTGCCCGAACTCGCCCGCCAAGCCCGCCTGTCCGACGGCCAGCTCGACGCGGCGCTGAAGTGGAACAGGGACAGTGAGCACCCGCTGCGACGGCTTCCGGGCGGGCAACCCTGCTGACTGCCCGGCGGCCTGCCTTCGCCGCAGCAGCGGAGGTTCGTGAGGGGAACCCTGAGGGACTCTGAGTCCGTGAGGGTTCCCCTCACGGACCTCTCGAGCGCCCATCTCGGGCCATCCCGCCGCCGCCCCGCCCGCGTCCCTTCCCCCTTTCCCCGCGGATTCCGTATCGCTCGCCGGAAAGCACGCGCCGCATTCGCCGAAAGTGCTCGCTCCAGCCCGCCGCGGCCGGTCCGGCGAGGTGGAGCCGGCTCCCTGCGCGCCCCAGCCCCGCCCGCGTCCCGTCCGCATTTCCCCGCGGATTCCGCAACCCTTGCCGGAAAGCACGCGCCGCATTCGCCGCTCCGGCCCGCCGCGGCCGGTCCGGCGAGGCGGATCCGGATCCCTGACAAAGACCATTCTGCCCGGGAAATTGACAGTTCCCGCGCGACCGAACGGAGGTTGTGCCTTTTCCCGCCGAGCCCAGACTGGAATGCGGCGGGAACGCGCCCTCCGTGCCGTTCTCGTTGCGGTGGCGGGGAAACGGCCACCGGTGAGGTCGAGCCCCTGCCGGAAGGACGCCTGTTCGGTGCGCGGATGCCGCTCGTCGGGTCCCGCGCCCGCCGTCGCGCTCTCCCGGCGAGGCGGGAGCGAAGGAGGACGGATGAGACTTGACGGGAAGGCAGGCGTCGCGCTGGCGGCGGTCGCGCTGGTCGCGACGTCGCTGGCCGGTTCGGCGTCCGTGGCGGGCGGCCGGGCCGAGGCCGCGCCGCCGCCGGCTCCGGCGTGTTCGCCGGGCACGACCGTGGCGACCGACGACGGCCCGGTGTGCGGGATCGCCGGTCCGGACGTCCGGTCGTGGGAAGGGATCCGGTTCGGCGCGCCGCCGGTCGGCGACCTGCGCTGGGCGCCGCCGCGGCGTCCGGCGAAGTGGACCGAGCCGTTCCCCGCGACCGCGCCCGGCAACGCGTGCCCGCAGCTGGCCGGTCTCGGCCCGGGATCGGAGACGGAGGACTGCCTGAACCTGAACGTCCGCGTGCCCGCCCACCCCGGGCACGGGAAGCTGCCGGTCATGGTGCAGCTGCACGGCGGCGGATTCCTCATTCTGCAGGCGCAGAACGCGAGCCGGCTGGTGACCGAGGGCCGCGTGATCAGCGTCGAGGTCAACTACCGGCTCGGGATTTTCGGGTTCCTGGCGCACGAGGCGTTCGGCGAGCACGCGGGCGACTACGGGCTGCAGGACCAGCAGGCCGCGCTGCGCTGGGTGCAGCGCAACATCGCGAAATTTGGCGGAGACCCGCACAATGTCACGATTTACGGGGCGTCCGCGGGCGGGTCGAGCGTCTGCGACCACACGGTTTCGCCGACCGCAGCGGGACTGTTCCAGCGCGGCATCGCCCAGAACGGCGAGTACAACTCGTTGCTGGGCACGGACATCCAGTGGCAGCCGCAGGACTGCAAGGCGGATCTGCCCGACGAGGAACAGGCCCAGCAGGCCGGGGCGCGGTTCGCCAAAGCGCTGGGCTGCCAGTCCGACGCCGGGGCGTGCTTGCGCAAGGTGCCCGTCGCGACCCTGCTGAAGCAGGCGGGCAACGGGATGAAACCGGACAGCGGCACGATCGCGCCGATCGTGAACGGGACGACGCTGCCGATGTCGCCGGGGGAGGCGTTCGCCAAGGGGCGGGTCAACAAGGTCGCGCTGATGCACGGCGTGGCCCGCGACGAGGTCCAGCTGCCGTCCGCCTCGACGCCGGAGGACTACCGGAAAATGGTGGCGCAGCAGTACGGCGAGCACGCCAAGGAAGTCAGCGAAAGCTATCCGCTGAAACGGTTCCCGAATCCGGCCCCGTTCCTCGCTTTCCGGACGATCGTGGCCGATTCCAATTCGGTCTGCCCCGCGCTGCTGAACGACGAACGGCTCTCGCGGCACATTCCGGTTTATGCCTACGAAATGGACGACACCGACGTGCCGCCCGCGTTCTTCCTCGACCCGACCAAACCGAACGGCGCGTACCACGTCGCCGAGGGGATGCTGCTGACCCCGCCGCCGGGAGTTCAGCTCAACCCCAACCAGAAGGTGCTCTCCGACCAGCTGGTGGCGCAGTGGACCGGATTCGCGCGCACCGGCAGCCCCACGGTGGACGGCACGCCCCAGTGGGATCCCTTCACCGAGCGCAACCCGGTCGTCATGTCCCTCAACGCGGCGGGGGACAGCCAGCTCACCACCGAGATCCCGCGGCAGCACCGGTGCAACGGGCTTTGGAACCCGCTGTCCCCGTTCGTCCAGCATCGGTGAAAACCCGGTGCCGGCGGGGTTTTCTCCCGGCCGGCACCGGATTCGCGGTCAGGGGCGGCCGCCTTCGAGGTGGATGGTTTCGCCGGTGAGGAATTCGGCCTGCAGCATCCACAGCACCGTGTCGGTCACGTCGGCGACCGTGCCGGTGCG
Source organism: Streptomyces sp. AA4 (assembly GCF_000158875.1). Taxonomy (NCBI): domain Bacteria; kingdom Bacillati; phylum Actinomycetota; class Actinomycetes; order Kitasatosporales; family Streptomycetaceae; genus Streptomyces; species Streptomyces sp. AA4. The sequence continues at coordinate 3,470,097 of NZ_GG657746.1, forward strand.
GCCGACGAGGGTGCGCTGCGCGGCGTTCGCGAGGAAATCCGGTTTGGCGTCGCCCTTGCCGTCCCAGACGCCGGAGTCGATGATCCCCGGCGACAGCGCGTTGACCCGGACCGGCGCGAGTTCGGCGGCGAGGTGCTGCGCGGCGAAGGCGGCTGCCCCGTTGGTCACACCGGTCACGACGTTTCCGCGAGCCGGACGCCAGCCGACCTGTCCGGAGAACAGCAGCAGCGACCGCCGGATCGTGAAGTGTTTCGCGAGCAGCAGGGGCCCGATGACTTTGGCGGTGAACGCGTCGACGGTCTTGTCCCGGTCGAGTTCGCGGATCGGCGCCGCGTGGGGCGCCGCCGCCGTGTTGATCAGGTGGTCGACCGGTCCGAGTCCCGCTGCCGCGGCCGCGATCGTCGCCTCGTCGCGCAGGTCGATCTGCAGCCCGCCCGGCCGATGGGACGCGACGTGCACCTTCGCGCCCTCCTCGGCCGCGGCTTCGGCGATCGCCGTGCCCAGATGCCGTCCGCCCAGCACCAGCACGGTTTGTCCGGCCAGCCGGTTGCCCATGGTCCTTCTCCGTTCCGTCGGTTCGCCCGTGGCCGACGTAGGCTATGGAAAAGTAACCAGGTACTTCAACGTAACCGACCCCGGAGGAATCGCCGTGGCCTACAACGTCATGTCCGCCCGCTGCCCGTCCCGGGTGGTCCTGCACCGGATCGGGGCGAGGTGGACGGTCTTCGTGGTCAACGCGCTGGAGGACGGGCCGCTGCGCTTCACCGCGCTGGCGGAGCGGATCGAGGGCGTCACCCCGAAGGTGCTGACCGAAACGCTGCGCGCGATGGAGGAGGACGGGCTGCTCGCCCGCGTCGAGTACGCGGAACAGCCGCCCCGCGTCGAATACGGGCTCACCGATCTCGGCCGGTCGCTGCTGGTGCCGTTGCGCGCCGTCCGCGAATGGGCGGAAAGCCATGTCCCGGAAATCCTCGAGGCTCGCGAACGCGCTCAGGCCGCGCGGGAGAACTGACTCCGCTCTTGCGGGCAGGCCGTGCCCAGGTGCTCCGGCCCGCGGCCGGGTGTCCGTTGTGGACACCCGGCCGGCCGTCGCTCGTGCGGAGAACCTCTGTCAGCGCAAGGCTTTCTCGATCAGCGCGACAGTCTCGCGAGGATCGTCGACCTGAACGACCAGCCGGGCGTAACGCTCGTCGGCGAGTTCGATGACGACGGCCTTCGACGCGTCCTTGACGTCCCAGAACACCTTCTCCCCGTCGAGATGGAACGTGCCCGCCGTGATCACCCCGGGCACGTGGGCGCCCGGCGCGCGGATCCCCTTCGGTTCGGCGGCGATGCCGGGGTCGGCGGTCGCGCCGCGGACGTTCGCCAGCGGGATGGTCAAGCTGCTCTTCAGCGCCCAGAGCTTGTCGAGACCTTCGATGACGACAACGAGATCGTCGCCGTCGATGCGAACCAGTGCCATGTTTGTTTTCCTTGTCAGTCAAGCGGATCGAGACGGTGGGTCAGCGCGGTGCGCGCCTCGCCGGGGTCGCCGCGCAGTCGAAGCCCCAACGCGGCGGCGGTGAGAGCGGCGGCCAGAGCGGGGGAGACGCCGAGCGCGTCGGCGATCGCCTGGTCGAGCGCGGTCAACGCCGCGGACACCTCGGCGCCCACCTCCTCGTCGGACGGTGCCCGTTCGACCGCGGCGAGCACCAGCAGCCCGAGGTCGGCCGAAGTGACGAGCCGCAGCGCGGTCTCGGCGTCGTTCGCCGCGGCGAGCGCTTCGGTCAAGGGCTGGACGTCGTCGGCGACGTGGCGGCGCAAGGCGGCCAGGTAGAGACCGCGCTTGCTGCCGAACGTCTTGTACAGACTGTTCCGGTGCACCCCGAGGTGGGTCACGAGGTCGTCCACTGAGACCCCGTCGTAGGCCCGCCCGCCGAACAACCCCACGGCGGCCCGCACCACCTCGTCCTCGTCGAACGCCCTTCGCCTTCCCATGCCACGACAGTAGCCTTTTGAGGAACGATCAGTCAAGAACGAGCGTTCCTTAAAATCGCCGGGTCTCCGCTGTCCGGCGACCGGGGCTTGTCGGCGAAAATCCCGTCCCCCGCAGGCGTGACCTCCTGAAATCGTCCGGATGCTGACGAGGAGAGGAAGGCCGCGGAACGTGACCCTGCAGGAAAAAGCCCAGAGCCGGCTCGCCGACGATCTCGTGCCCGGGGAGCGGGTCCGCTACGCGCTGATCGCCTTCCGGCCCGGCGGGGTGCGGAACACGATGATCGCCGGTGCCGCGGGCATCGCCGGGGTCGCGGGCGCGGCAGGGATGGCGCTGGCCGCGCGGCGGGGCAAAGCAGAGGCCCCGGAAGCGCCGATCGCCATCCCCGGCCGGATCATCCTGACGCTCACGACGCACCGCCTGGCCACCTTCACCGTCGGCGGCATAATCCGGGCCGCACCGGGGAAGCTGCTGCACTCGTGGACGCTGGACCAGCTCGCCTGGGTCGCGGACCCCGTGCTGGTCCCCGGGGTGGCGCAAGCGCTGCGCTGCAGTATCGGAGTGACCGGCACGGGCGTCCTCGGCTTCGAATTTCCCCGCCTGCAAGTCCAGGAAGGCCGGACGATGATCGCCCGGCTGGCCCGGGAGCTCAGAGAACTGGGCGAGGACCCGGCTTCCTGACCGTCCTTCGCGGGTTGCTGCGGAGCAGCGGTCGTCGCGCCCCGGAGGGCGCCGCGGTTGCTCTGGAGCCGCCGCCTCGTCGGCGTCGCTGTCCGGTTTTGTCGGTGGCGCCAGGTAGCGTTCCGGGTCGTGGACGTTCGGGAACGTATTCAGGAGCTGGCCGACCAGATCGTGGCGTTGCGCGACGCGTACTACCGGGGCTCGCCGGCAGTCGCGGACGCGGAGTACGACGCGATCGAGGACGAGCTGCGCGGGTTGATCGAGGCGAGCCCCGAGCTGGCCCCGGACCCGAACCCGCTGGACCAGGTGGGCGGTCCGGCGGTGCTGCACGCGCCGATCCGGCATTCGCGGCCGATGCTGTCGCTGGAGAAGGCGACGAAACCGGAGCAGGTCGAGGCCTTCTTCGACCGGTTCCCGGGCCAGGCCGTGGTCGTGATGCCGAAGCTCGACGGCCTGTCGCTGGCCCTGGTGTACGAGGACGGCCGCCTCGCGCGGGCGGTCACCCGGGGCGACGGGACCACCGGCGACGACGTCACCATGCTGGTGCGCGCGCTGACCGACGGCGTTCCGCACCAGGTCAGCGCCCCGGGCCGGGTCGAGGTGCGCGGCGAGGCGGTGATGCTGCGTTCGACGTTCGCCGCCTACAACACCGCGCACCCGGACAAACCGCTGATCAACCCCCGCAACGCGGCGGCGGGCACCCTGCGCGCGAAAGACCCGGCCGCGGTGGCCGAGCGGCGGCTGCGTTTCTTCGCCTTCGACCTGGACACCGAGCCCGGCAGCGCGGAAACCGACCTGGGCAGCGGCCTGCTGGCGCTCGGCTTCACCGCGGCGGACATGCGCCGCTGCGCCGACGCCGCCTCCGCGCAGGCCGTGATCACCGCGATCGAGCAGCAGCGCAACGACCTGGACTACGACATCGACGGCGCCGTCCTCCGGCTCGCCGACCGTGCCGCGTACGCCGCCGCGGGCACCCGTTCGAGTTCGCCGCGCGGGGCGCTGGCCTACAAGTTCGCCGCCGAGGAGAAGACGACCGTACTGTCCGATGTGGTCTGGGACGTCGGCAAAACCGGCAAGATCGCTCCGGTCGCGTGGCTGGAGCCGGTCTTCGTGGGAGGGACCACGGTCACGCGCGCGACGCTGGCCAACCAGGAGGTCATCCGCGCCCGCGGCATCAAGATCGGCGACACCGTGCTGGTGCGCCGGGCGGGCGACGTGATCCCGTTCGTCGCCGGGGTGCTCGACGAGTCGAAACGCACCGGAGCGGAACGCGAGATCGTGCCCCCGTCGACGTGCCCGTCGTGCGAGCAGCCGCTCACCGAACAGGGCAACAGCCGGGAACTGTTCTGCACCAACGTTTCCTGCCCCGCGCAGACCGTACGGCGGCTGATCCACTGGGCGTCCCGGGCCGCCGCGGACATCGACGCGATCGGCGGCGTGTGGATCGAACGGCTGGCCGAGGCCGGGATCCTGGAGCACCCGTCGGACTTCTACCGGCTAACCAAGGAACGCCTGCTGGAATTCGACCGCATCGGCGAGGTCTCGGCGACGCGGATGATCGAGTCCATCGACGCCAGCCGCCAGGTCGGCTTGCGCCGGGCACTGATCGGGCTCGCGATCCCGATGGCGTCGGAAGGCACCGCGGCGCGCCTGTGCCGAGCCGGGTTCGCCTCTCTGGAAGCAGTGCTCGACGCGGGGGTGGACGGCCTCGTGGAGGTGGAGGACATCGGCCCGAAGGTCGCCGCCTCGCTGGTGGAACACCTCACCCGGCTGCGCCCCGAATTGGAACGCCTGCGGGAACGCGGAGTCTCCCTGGACGTCTTGGAAGAAGACCTCCCGCCGGCGGTCGTCGCGGGTGCGCCGTTGGAAGGCAAAACGGTAGTCGTCACCGGCGCGATCAGCGACCCGCGCTCGGGGGAGAAGGTGCCGCGCCCCACCTTCCAGCGCCTGTGCGAAACGGCGGGCGCGACCACCGCGTCCTCCGTCTCGGCGAGCACGGACCTGCTCATCACCGGCGCCGACGTCGGCGCGAGCAAACTCACGAAGGCCGAGAAACTCGGCGTGGAGGTCGTGGACCAGGGGGTGATCTGGGAACAGCTGATCGCGGCCGGAGTGGTCTGAGCCCGCGCCCGGTTTCCCGCGCTGCCGCGGGGAGGCGGCGGGGAGGTCTGCGACGAGGGCGCGCGGCGCGCCGGAATGGCCGAAACTCGACCACGAACGGATGAAACCATTGCGCAGCAACGGGTTTCCCGTGACCATCCCTCGTGGCGGCGTGGCGGCGTGGCGGCGTGGCGGCGTGGCGGCGTGGCGGCGTGGCGGCGTGGCGGCGTGGCGGCGTGGCGGCGTGGCGGCGTGGCGGCGTGGCGGCGTGGCGGCGTGGCGGCGTGGCGGCGTGGCGGCGTGGCGGCGTGGCGGCGTGGCGGCGTGGCGGCGTGGCGGCGTGGCGGCGTGGCGGCGTGGCGGCGTGGCGGCGTGGCGGCGTGGCGGCGTGGCGGCGTGGCGGCGTGGCGGCGTGGCGGCGTGGCGGCGTGGCGGCGTGGCGGCGTGGCGGCGTGGCGGCGTGGCGGCGTGGCGGCGTGGCGGCGTGGCGGCGTGGCGGCGTGGCGGCGTGGCGGCGTGGCGGCGTGGCGGCGTGGCGGCGTGGCGGCGTGGCGCTCAAAGCCATGCATAATCCCCGCCTCGGTCCGCGGTCTACCGAATTCGGCCCGCGCCAAGTCGTCTCCCGCAAGCAGCGGCGTGGCAGGTATCGCGTTCGGGTGAACGTCCGGCGGCGGGCTGCCTGGCGGCCGGATTCGCGCGAACGTTCCATGGCAGGCGGCGAATCCATGGCGGGCGGCGAAGTATCGGATTGGCGAATGCCCGCGGCTCGGCGTGGCAACCGGTCGAGCGATCCGCCCGACGACGACCGCCGCTAACGTGCCTCACACCGATAACCCGTCGCGCCCCGCTTCCGGCAGCCGATGTAGCCGCTCTGGAAATCACTGCGAGTGCGCACTCGCCATAGCGAGCGTGGGCCTTAGGTGGGCGTTCGTGCCAACCGTGCTGAGCCTGCTCCGCGAGGAGCACCCAGTCTGCGAGATCCGCCTCTCGGAACCGTTCGGCATCGGCGTGGCGAGCAGTCCGGTTGGCGTGAGTGTTCAGTGACCGGTGTTAGCGGCCGTGGTCGCGCGAGCGATGGGCACCCAGCGTAGCGAGCCGCCGATCCCGCGCGGACTCGGCAACCAACCCGGCTCAGGCGACCGCTGGCAACAACTTCCCCTGCCCGCCAAGCGAACCGCAGCCGCCGACAGAACCGCGCCCGGCAGCTCACTCCTTCCTGTCCAAACCGAAATACGGTTCCGCCGCCTCCAACCGCGGCACCCGGACACCCAACCGTCGAGCCTCTGCCAGCACGTCTCGGCAGATTTCGCACGGCTCGCGGGCGTCCGGGTCGGAGTGCGCCTCGAGATTCGCCCGCGCGGGAGGGAAATGAGCCAGCAACCAGCCGAGCGCCGGAGCGGTCAGCCAAGTCGGCGCCTGGAACGGCAGCAACGCGCCCCGGTGCCGCCGCAAGTCGACGCCCCGCGCTGCGAGGAGCGGCACCAATTCACGGCCAGCCAGCAGCGCCTCGCGCAAGTCGTCGCGGGACCGGGCTAGCGAACTCAACGAACCCAGCCGCACGCCCTGCGAGTGCAGGCCCGCGTCCGAGACGAAATGCACCCACAACCAGCCGCGGAAGTCAGGTCGCTCTCGGACCCGGAATCCCGCGTCGCGAAACACCTGCCGGACGGTCCGCTCGCGTTCGGTCATCGGCTCGCCGAGGGTCCCGAACACGGCGAACGGCAGCAGCATCCCGCGAAGCACCCCGTCCTCGCCGAAACCGCCGCCGCCCTGCGGGAAGCCCCAAGCGACCTGGTCAACGGGAAGATCGCCGATCGCCTCCAGCGGCTCGGACCAGATGTTGCCGAAAACCAGCACCGTGGCCTTCCCGACGCGCGGTGCGAGGAAGGCCGCCGCCTCCGCGAGCCGGTAATGCTGGACGCTCACCACAATCAGGTCGAACTCGTGCTCCGGCTCCAGCTCCTCGCGGCAACGCACCGGCCAGTTCTCGACGATCCGCCGTCCCCTCAGGCCGCGGACGTCGAGATCGACCGAATCCCCGTACTCCGCCGCCCGGCCCGGGCGGACGTAGAACTCGACCTCGTGGCCTGCCCGTTCCAAGGCCCAGCCGTACATCGCCGCGATCACGCCGCGTCCGAACATCAGGATCTTCACTGCCGCACCTCGCCGCCGGATAACTGGAGACTATCTCCACTTGTCAAAATATGGAGATGGCCTCCAGTTGTCAACGAGACCACGAGCACCGTCCTAACCGGACACTGCACGGGATCGCCGCGGCTGGCAGGCGGCCATGGACAGACCTCGCCGCGAGGCTGTCGAGAAACAGGACCCAACCCCGGAAGTTCACGCATAATCCCGCGCCGGAAGCATCGGCGAAGTACGATTCCGCCGGAACCGACCATCCTGGGGGAAACGCCGTGAAACGCATCGCCATCGGTCTCGTCCTGTCCGCGGCCGTCGCGCTCGGCGGCGCGGGGGCCGCGAACGCCGCGGGCTACCCGACGTCCGACTTCGGCGGCGGCATCAGCGGCGGCCGCACCGGCGGAACGCTGACCTGGTACAACCGCGCGGTCGGCGTCACCGGATTCGTCCGCGACGACCCGACGGCGGGCAGCACCACGGTCACCTTCGAATTCCGGCAGGCGGGCACCCTGTTCGACGTCCAGACCCGCACCGTCTCCGACGACCAGAAAACCTTCGGCTGGACCGAACCCGGCCCGTCCGGCGGGATCAGCAAGGTCGACATCTACCTCGGCCGCAACGGAAGCAAGATCCTCATCGCCTCGGTGCCGCGCAAGGTCTGAGCCTCGGTTCCGTGCGTCTCGGGGAACGCGATCGAGAGCACTGCATCTCCAGCGAGTTGTTCGACCCCGCGTCGAATCCGACCCAACGGCGGGATCCTCCCGGGGGCCGAATCACTCAGCGACGTCGAGGCCCGCGCAGGCCCGCCGTCGGAAGAGCCGAACGGTCATGAGCACCGGTGGCCAGAACGCAGCGCCCCACGGCGGTCCGATTCCACGTAGCGATCAGCTGGCTTCAAGCCGCGAGCGCTCCGGCAGCCAAGCCCGCATCATCTCGGCGTACCGCGGTGCCGTCGCGAGGAGTTCGTCGTGGCGGCCCAGCAGGGTCTCCTGTCCGTCCATCAGCAGCACGCGGTGCGCCCGGACCGCGGACGACAGGCGGTGGGCGATCACTATCAGGGTTCCTCCGCGGGCGGCGAAGGCGCGTTCCGCGTGGACCTCCGCGGCAGGGTCCAAAGTGGACGTCGCCTCGTCCAGGACGACGACTCCGGCGGGCGCGGCGTAGGCCCTCGCCAGCGCGAGGAGCTGGGCCTCTCCGGCGGAAAGGCCCTCCGCACCGGGGCCGAGTTCCGCGTCCAGGCCGCCTAAGCGGGCCAGCAGCGGGGCGGCGCCGACGGCTTCGGCGGCTGCGGCCAGGCGGCGGTCGGAGGCTTCGGGGTGGAACAGCGACAGGTTTTCGCGCACGGTCCCGGCGAAGAGGTAGGCCTGTTGCGGCACCAGCACCAGATGCCGGGGCCTGTCGGCCAGTTCGCTGGCTCGTACGCCGCCCAGCCGGACCTCGCCGTGCTGCGGTTCCAGCAAGCCGGTGAGCAGGCCGGCGAGGGTCGATTTCCCGATCCCGCTCGGGCCGACCACGGCCAGGTGCTCGCCCGGGCGCAGGTCGAGGTTCAGGCCGCGGACCACCGGTTCCGGTGCGGCGCCCCAACGGAACGTCAGGTCGCGCACGACGAGCCCGAGTCCGGCTGGGCTTTCGGTCGCCAGGCGGCGTTCGGGCGGGGCGGTGGTTTCGGCGAGCCGGCGCAGCGCGACGAGCAAGCGGAGGACGACCGTCGACGCGGTGGCGGCCAGACCGCGCAGTGCTGGCTGCAAGGTGGTGGCCAGGTAGACGAGTGCGCCCAGCGCGGCCCCGGCGGTCAGTTCGCCGCGGGCGACCATCGACGGCGCCAGGGCGAGCGTGAGCACCAGCGGGACGAAGCCGCCGAGCGCCACGAGCACCGACCGCAGCGCCGCCGACCTCGCGACGCGCACCGCGGCCTCAGCTTGCCGGTCCACGGCGTGGTCGGCGGTCAGGGCGGCGACCGGTTCGGCTCCACAGGCGACGACGTCGCGCATCCCGGCGAAAATCGAGCCGGTGGCGGCCGCGGTGCCCTCGTCGGCGAGCGTGAGTGCGCGTTGCCGCCGCGCGAGGGAGGGGAGCAGTGCGGCGAACCCGGCCAGCGCGAGGACCACCGGCACTACGACCGGCACCGTCAGCGGCCCCGCGACGCTCACCAGCCCGGCGATCGCCGCCGCGGTCGTGACGATCATGCCGCGCGCCTGGACCAGGAGCCCGCCGGTAGCGTCGCGCACGACCTCGACGTGCTGGGTGATCCGCGCGACGCCGCGCGCGTCCGGACCGCCCCGCGGCGGTGCGGGATCATGCAGCACCCCGCGCACGACGGCGGTCACCAGCGCGTCGCGCAGGGGCTCGACGACCTTGCCCAATTGCCGCCACACCAGCCGGGAGCCGAACGCGCCCGCGAGCGCGGCGAGGCCGAACACGCCGAGCCACCCGAGGCCGACGCCGGGCTTTCCGGCGGCGAACCCGCTGTTGACGGCCAGTTCGACGAGCCGTCCGGAGAAGAACGCGGGCAGTCCTTCGAGGACGGAACAGGCCAGGAGAACCAGCCCGCCGCGCCATTGCCCGGCGAGAGCGTTCCGGTAGAGGCGGCCGACGGTCATGGTCGCGGGTGCGGTGGTGTGTCGCCGGGTGAGTTGGTGTCGGGTGTTCACGTTTCCTCCGTGAACGCGGCGCGGTGTCCCGGCAGTTGCCACGTGTGCGGCCCGAACGCCCGGACTTGGCCCGCTGCCAGCCCCACCAGATCCGCTCGTGCGGCCACTGCGGCCCGGCGCGTCGCGGGTGCTGTCGTTTGTCGCCGTGCGGGCTGGTGCCCGGTGTTCATGCGTGCGGCTGCCCTGGCCTGGCGCGCTGCCAGCCATGCCAACGAATCCGCTTGTGCGGCCGTCGCTGCTCGGTGTGTCACGATTGCCGGAGGTCGGCGGCCGACGGTCGTGGGTGCTGTCGGTTGTCGCCGTGCGGGCTGGTGCCCGGTGTTCATGCGTGCGGCTGCCCTGACCTGGCGCGCTGTCAGCGATGCCAGCAAATCCGCCTGTGCGGCCATCGCGACTCGGTGCGTCACGATTGCCGGAGATCGGCGGCCGACGGTCGTGGGTGCTGTCGGTTGTCCCCGGGTGGGTTGGTGCCGGGGGTTCACGTTTCCTCCGTGAAGACGGCGCGGTACCCCGGCAGTTGCCACAATCGCGCGTGCGGTCCGACTGCCCGGACCTGCCCGGCTGCCAGCCACACCACGAGATCCGCTCGTGCGGCCATCGCGGCCCGGTGCGTCACGACGACCCGAGTCCGGCGGCCGAGTTCAGCCGTCACGGCGCGTTCGGTGATGGCGTCCAGGCTGGAGGTGGCGTCGTCGAGAAGGAGCACCCGTGGGTTCCGCGCGAGGGCACGCGCGAGACCGACCCGGGCACTTTCCCCGCCGGACAACGGGGTTTCGGCAAGCGGAGTGTCGTACCCTTGCGGCAATCGGACGAGTACGTCGTGAATCCGTGCGGTCCGGCAGGCGGCATCGACCGCCGGGACGCTGGCCCACGAGCCATAAGCGACCGCATCGGCGATCGTGGCGCCGAGAAGGGCGGGCTCGGCGGCGGCGTACCCGATCACGGCTCGAAGCTCCTCCGGACGCAGCACGGCGAGGTCGCGGCCGTCGAGCAGCGCCTGCCCGGCGTCGGGGCGGCGGAGACCTGCCAGCAGACTGACCATGGTGGACTTTCCCGAGCCGGAACTCCCTACCACGGCGGCGAAACAACCGCCGGGGATGGTGAGGTTGACGTCGGCGAGTGCGCCGTGGACGGTCGCGCCGCGGAGTTCCAGGGTGCCGTTTCCTCGCAACAGACCGAGGGCGCCGCGCGGCGGAGGCTCGGTGTCGAGGACTTCGGTGATCCGGTGGGCGGCCGACCGGATGCGGGAAAGCGTGGTGAGCAACGGGATTTGCGTGACCAGGCCGAGGCCGAGCGCGACGTAGCCGAGAGCGGCGAGGACGTCCCCGGCGCTCAAGCGTCCGTCGAGGACCCCGAATCCGGCGGCGGCGAGGGTGAGGATTTCCACTGTCGGGAGCAGGAGACCGGCTCGCCACACCATCCGGGCTTGGGTGCGCCACATGCCTTGGCCGGCCAGGTTGAGCCGGGGCAACGGGCGCAGCACCCGGGCGGCTTCGGCGTCGGCGGTGCCGGACGCGGCGATCGTCCGCAGGCCGGTCACGGCGTCGAGCAGACGGGCGGACAGTTCGCCGGAAACCCGTTGGTAGGCAAGGACATCTTTGGCGGTGCCCCTCAGGTGCGAACGCGCCAGAAGCAAGGCGAAGGGGAGGCTGCCGAGGAAGACCAGCGCGAGCCGCCAGTCCAGAAGGGCCAGCAGGACTACCGCGCCGGAGGACATGAGGCCGGTCGCGATCAGCTGCACCACGACTGCCGCGATGCCGCCGGCGGCCGCGCAATCGCCGCTCACTCGGCTGACCGCGTCGCCGGGAGCGAAGGGCGAACTGGTGCCCACCGCGAGCAGCCGGTCGGTGACCTGACGGCGGAGCCAGGCGCTGGCGTTGCTGGTCAGGCGGGCGGGAAGGAGCACGCCGACGGCGTCCGCGACGATCTCCGCGGCGCCCACGACCAGCAGCCACACCACCGGACCGGTACTGCTTCGCCCGCCGAGCACCGCGTCGGTCGCCGCGGCGAGGGCGCCGGGCAGCAGCAATCCGGCAGCGGCGGAGACCAGCGACGTGACGACGACGGCGGCCAGCCGGGGACGGTCGAGGAGGGCGACCGACCTCAGCAGCCGGTCGGCGGGTCGGGCCATGTCGCTCCCCTCAGGCGGTGGTTGGTGGGCGGTGTTTGCGGTGGTGTGGCAGGTGTGGTCGGTGGTGGGGTCGTGTTGCTTCGCTCGGGCGGTGGTTGGTGGGCGGTGTTTGCGGTGGTGTGGCAGGTGTGGTTGGCGGCGGGGTCGTGTTGCTTCGCTCGGGCGGTGGTTGGTGGGCGGTGTTTGCGGTGGTGTGGCAGGTGTGGTTGGCGGCGGGGTCGTGTTGCTTCGCTCGGGCGGTGGTTGGTGAGCGTGGTGTCTGCGGCGGTGTGGCGAGCGCGGTCGGCGGTCGGGGTGGGGTCGTGCCCTCGGGCGGCGGGCGGTGCCCGCAGTGGGGTGGCGGGCGCGGTCGGCGGTCGGGCTGTATTGCTTCCCTCAGGCGGTGGTCGGCGGGAGCGGCCGTGTAGTAGGCATGGTCGGCGGGTCGGGGCGTGTCGCTCCCTCCGGTGGTGGTCGGCAGACCCGGTGATCAGCGAGTGGCCGGCGATACTCGGCCCGCCCGCCGAGACCGCAGCAGGGCGTCAGTGCAGAATGAACGGGGCGGGAACGGCGCACTTGTCCTGCGCCGTTCCCGCCCTGCCCGCGCGGTCAGTAGCAGAGAAGCAGGCTGAGCGTGCTTTCGCCGCACCATGCGCTGTAGTGGCTGCAGCCGTGGTGGTCCAGTCCCTGGCCTTCGAGGGCTTCCGGGGCCTCCAACGCCTGCAGCTCCAGGACGTGTTCCATGGGTGTTCCCTTCTCTCGGGGTCCGCCGGCGCTCATCGGCCGGAGGTGTGCGGGGACGGTGCGGCGCCCAGGAAGGGCAGCAGTTCCGCGCCGTCCAGTAGTGCGGCGAGCGTGCGGAGGACTCCCGCGCTGCCGGTGCTGACGTCGGTCGACAGGCGAAGCAGCTGGTTGCCCGGGAAGGCCAGCCCGCCGCGGTACGGGACGCCGTGCCAGGACAGCCGGGCCAGGTGCAGGTCGATGGCTTCGCGATCCGGTTCCTCGGCGAAGGACAGCGCGGCGGCGAGCCCGCACCGGCCGTACAGCAAGCCCGGGTGGATCACGAATTCCCCGCGGCACGCCGCGCGCAGTCCGGGCAGGCTGCGGGCCGCCGCGGAGTCCGGGAGGTGCCGGGCGATCTGTTCGGCGACCAGCAGGATTCCGGCGCTGCCGACCGCGGCGTACGGCAGCATGCGGAGGGTTCCGTCGCGGACCTGGAGCGATCCGTCGGACGCGGGGGCGCATTCCTCCAGGTCGCGGTCCAGCACCCGGTCGGCCAGGGTCAGCCAGGACGGTTCTCCGGTGTGCTCGTACAGCCGCAGGAACAGCAGCGCCGGTCCGGACCAGCCGCTGAGCAGTCCGGCCCGGGCGAAGCGGCCGGGCGGGTCGGCGGTTTCGAAGGCGGTCGCCAGCCGTACCGCGACGTCCAGCGCTTGGCGGCCGAATTCGTTGTCGCCGCGGGTCGTCGCGAAGTGCAGGCGGGTCAGGCCGATTCCGGCGAGTCCGCTTTCCAGGCCGTGGTCGGTGGTCTGGTCGGCCAGCGACTGCGCCGCGGCGAGCAGTTCGTCGGCTTCCTCGGCGTAACCGAATTCCTCCAGCACGTACGCGATGCCGTAGCTGCCGTCGAAGAAGCCGGGCCGTGCGGGCGGTTGCCGGCGCACCGCGGCGAGCAGCCACTGTTCGTATTCCGGATAACGGCCGGCTCCGGCGACGTGCAGCGAGTGCAGCACGCCCGCGGCTCCGACGCCGAACCCCGCGCCGCCGGAGCGGAATTGTTCGATGTCGCCGGGGAACAGCCGGTCCGCGCGGTCCGGGGTGGCACTCGCGAGGATGGCCTCCGCGATCTGCTTGCGGACCAGCGGCCAGTCCGGATGCGACTCGTCGAGCGCAGTGTGCGCTATGGGCGGGCTGGTGCGCGGGGCGAGCACGGAGACCACGCGATCGGCGTACCCGTCCGGCAGGTCGAACCGCTGCTCGGCGAAGTCCGCGATCCCGCGCAGCTTGCCCGGCGCGAGTTCCAGCAGCAGCACCAGCGGAAGGAAAACCCACAGCCGCAGCGCGGCCAGTGCGTGCTCGTCGATCTCGAACCCGTGCCGGTCGGCGGGCGCGCGGAAGCCGGGGGCGCCCAGCCCCGGACGGTCGCCCGAATCGGCGTCGACCGCCAGCTCGAAGTCGATCAGCGACACCTGGTCGTTCTCGTCCACCAGGATGTTCTTCCCGTGCAGGTCGCCGAACACGATCCCGTGCCGGTGGATGTCCGCGACGATCCGTTCGACCCGCGCCAGCACGGCCAGCGCGCGGTCGCGGTAGGCCGTGAGATCGCCTTCGCCCCGGGCGCCGCTGGTGAGCGGGTAGTGCCGGGCGAGCCAGCTGCTCAGCGAGATGCCGGGCAGATGCTCCATCGCCAGGTAGTGGTGCTCCCATACGGTGAACTGTTCGTACACCCGGGGGATCCCCGGAACGTCCGCCAGCCGTTCGAGCACCTCGCGCTCGTGGTTCAGCCGGGCGACCGCGTCGGCTCCGTCCCGGTCCAGCCCGGCGTGCGGGCGTGCCTCCTTCAGCACGACGGTCTTCTGGTCGACCCCTCGTTCGGCCAGATAAACGCCGCCGCCGTTGGAAAAGTGCAGGGAACCGGTCACCCGGTACGGGAATCGCGCGCCGTTCTTGCGCGCGGCCAGGCTGTCGGCCAAACAGGCCGGAATCGGCACCCAGTCGGGCACGGAAAAGGACGGTTCGCGCCGGTCGGGCACGAGGGTGCCGTCCGGACGGCGGATTGCCAGCACCCGGGTCCCGGCGTGTTCGGTCCACTGTTCGGCGAATCCGCCATATCGGACGTAAAGCGGGCCTTCGCGGTAGCGGAGATCGCTCAGAATATACGCGCCGTGCTCGCCTTCCAGCTCGGAAGAAAGGTCGCGCAGTATCCGGGAGAGCCGCTCGTCGGACTCCGGGTAAATCGTGATCAGCTTGCCGCTTCCCTCGCGCGGCGCGTATTTCGAATTGCGGCTCACCAGGATCGTGCGCGAGCGCAGGTGCTTGTACGCCACCCGATGCTCCACGCAGTACCGGTGCACGCGGGCCAGAACGTCCTCGGCGTTGTCCAGACCGGCGGAGACATGGATTTTCCAGCCCTGGGCGGGAAGTTTCCGGCCCGCCGGACGCAGCGAACGCCAGATCCCGCGGGTCTCGACCGTCCATTCGGGTCCCGGCTGGGGCAAGCCCGCGGCCAGGTCGCCGGCCGCGCCCGGGGTTTCCCGCGGTTCGTCGAAGAACAGCGGATCGGCGAAGCAAAAAGCCTCGTACCGGACGTCCATGAAAACGAACCCTTCCCTTTCCCTGGGGAAAAACCGGGCGACTTCGATGTCGGACGGTGACACCATTCCCGCACGGCGGGGGTGCCCCGGCCAATCCGCCAACCCGGGGGTTCGGCTCTCCTCGGGAGGGTGACAGCGGCGGGTGCGGGCCGGGAAAACGGGGACTGCGCGTGAGTCATCCCTACCCGATCGGGGTGTAACGAAGAGGGTTATCCGGCAGCCGCCCTGGTCGGCGCGGAAAGAGCGGTACAAATTGGCACCGGGCCATCAACCCGTTCCGGTGACACGGCTTCCGCCGGTCGTCCGGCGGGAACCCGGTACGGACTGGTCCGTTCGGGGTGGCGGCCGCGCATTCGCGGCGCGAATGTGGTGCATTCGTTACCGGAGCGGGCCTTGTTTCCTCGCCGGGAATGGGCGTGCCGACGTCAGCCGACGCGGGTTTTCCCCGTGCACACCAGGTTTTCCAGCAGTTCCACCGCACGCCGGGCGGCCGGGTGCTCCGCGATCGGCTTCTTCACCGCGAGACTGAGGTGCCGGACCGGCGCGGGCGAGGTCAGCGCGACGGTCGTGAGGCCGTCCGGGAGTTCGCCGATGCCCAGCTCCGGCACGACCGTCAGCCCGATTCCCGTTGCCACGAAAGACATCGCGGTCCGGTAGTCGTGCGTTTCGACCACGAAGCTCGGCGAGAACCCGGCCTGCGTGCAGGCGTTGAGGAGGACCTGCCGGCACGGGCCTTCGCGCAGGTCGTTGTCCACCCAATGCCGTTCGGCGAGCGCGGCCAGCGGCACCTCCGGCAGCCCGGCGAGCGGGTCGTCGAGGCGGACGACCGCCAGGTACGGGTCCTCGGCCAGCCGGTGCACGACGACCGACCCGGGGTGCTCGGCCCCGGTTTCCTCCACGAAGATGTCGATGTCCGGGTCGCCCGGCGTGAACTCGGTCAGCATCAGGTCCAGCCGCAGGCCGGGGAACTCGGCGCGCAGCGCGGCGACGGTCGGAGCCAGCCACGTCGAACCGGCCGAGCCGAAGTAGCCGATCGAGAGCCGGCCGACGCGTCCGGCGCGCAGTTCGGCGACGACCTGCTCGACCCGGCTGAAGGACTCGAACAGCGCCTCGGCCTCGGCGGCGAGCGTCCGTCCGGCCTCGGTGGGCTCGATGCCGCGGCCGGACCGTTCGAACAGCTGCAGCCCGGTCTCCCGTTGCAGCGTGGTGATTTGCTGGCTCACCGCGGACGGTGTGTAGCCGAGCGCGGCGGCGCTCGCGCGGATCGACCCGGAGGCGACGACTGCGCGCAGCACGCGGAGCCGGGGAATGTCCAGCATGCCGCGAATGTACAGCAGCTCTTAACGGAGGTACAGAACTCATCGCTTGTGCTGTACAGCCGCGCGAGGCGACGATGGCCAGGTGACCGATCTCGTGGAAACCGTTCAACCCGCCGGCAAGACCGACTTCGGCAAGATCGCGGCCGCCGCGGGGCTGGCAGTCGTGCTGTGGGCGTCGTCGTTCGTCGCCATCCGCAGCGTTGGGCACGCGCTGTCCCCGGCACCGCTGGCGCTGCTGCGGCTCGCCGTCGCGGCCGTGACGCTCACCGTGTTCGCCGTCGTCAAGGGCGCCGTCCGAGTGCGGCTGTCGCGGAAGGCGTTTCTGCTGGTCGCGGCATACGCCGTACTGTGGCTGGCCGCGTACACCGTCGTCCTCAACGCGGGGGAGCGGCACGTCGACGCCGGGACCGCGGCGTTGCTGGTGAACCTCGCGCCGCTGATGGTCGCCGTCGCGGCCGGGAAGTTCCTCGGCGAAGGCTTCTCGCGCTCGCTCGTCATCGGCTCGCTCGTTGCGCTGGCCGGGGCCGCGCTGATCGCGACCGGGGCCACCGGAAGCAACGACTGGGCGGGCGTCCTGCTGTGCTTGCTCGCCGCCGTGCTCTACGCGGCCGGAGTCATGGTCCAGAAGATCACGTTGCGGCACGTCGACGGGCTGACCGCGATCTGGCTCGGCTGCGTCGTCGGCACCGTGGCTCTGCTGCCGTGGACGCCGCAACTGATCGGCGAACTGCAGGGGGCCCCGACAGGCGCGGTGCTCGGCAGCGTCTACTTGGGAGTGTTCCCCACCGCCGTCGGCTTCACCGCGTGGGCGTACGCGCTGCGCCGCACGGACGCGGGTCGGCTCACGATGGTGACTTACGCCGTGCCTGCGGTGGCCGTGCTGCTGTCCTGGCTGCTGCTGTCGGAAACCCCGACCGCGTACGGCCTCGTCGGCGGTGTGCTCTGCCTCGCCGGGGTGGCGATCTCGCGCCGTCGTTAACGGCGTCCCCACGCCGACACGAGGGGATAGGACGAGACGGCGAACCGCGGATCGGCGAGCACCCGGCGGAACTGCTCGAGTTCCTCCGGCGGCACGCCGTCCGCGGCCAGCTGGTCGGCCAGCTCCACCGAATTCGCGGCCAGCAACCGGATTTCCGGCCCGCCGCCCGGCCACCTCGTCGTGGTCCGCGCGCTGCCGACGTCGCGCAATCCGGCCCCGGCGAGCACCTCGGGCAGCCGCCCGGCCCATGCCGCGTCGCTGCCCGCTCGTTCGAGCAGGTCCAGGATTCGGCCTTGCACGGAACCGAAAACCGCCGCACTCGCCTCGTCGGGCGCGGCGAGCACGGTTTGCCCGCGCGGTTCGATTTCTTCGAGGACCAGCCAACCGCCCGGCGCGAGCGCTTCGGCGAGTTTCGCCGCCAGGTCGTCCCGTTCCGGGAAGTGGATCAGCACCAGGCGGGCGTGGATCAGGTCGAATTTCCGGTCCGGGAGCGGTTCCGTGCGGACGTCGTGCCGCACCGCCGAAACGGGCGCGGGCAGGTCGGCGAGCAGCCGCAGGTCGAGGTCCGTGGCCAGCACGTGGCCTGCCGGACTGACCTGCTGAGCCAGCCAGCGGGCGATCGATCCGCCGCCGGCGCCGATCTCCCAGCAGGACCATCCCGCGCCGACGCCGAGATCGCTCAGGTGCTGGACGGTCGTCGCGTCGTAGCTGGCTTCCAGCGCGGCCATCCGGTCGCTCGCCGGGGCGCTTGCGTTGTCGAACGGGTACTCGTCGGCCATTCCGCCACCCTGCCAGCATCCGCGCGGCGACGCTGGCAGGACGGCGGAAGCCTCAGCAGGTTTCGCGGACGTAGGCGGGATCGCCCTTCGGCTTCACGTCCCGGTCGCGCTGGACGATGCTGAGAGTGCTGCCCCACTTGGCACACGCGTTGCGCAAACCGTCGCCGGTGTATTCGATGACGATCACGTGGTTGCCGAAATACTTCGTGTACTCCGCGCAGTTGTCCTGCTCGCCGCATTCCTCGGCGACGGCGAAGTCAAGCCCGTTGTCCGCGCGCGACGACGACAGTTCCGAGGTGTTCTTCTGGCCGATCGCGAGGCCTTTCCCGTGCGCGCGCGAGGAAAGCAGCTTCGCGAGGTCCTGGGCGTTCCGGGCGCTGAGCAGGCCATGGGACCGGGTGAAGCTGTCGTAGTTGTCCGGCTCGACGGCTTGATAACCCTTGCCCGCGCAGTCGTCGATCCACCCGCCGACCTTGGCCGCGACCCGGTTCCGCTTGTCCTCGGTGCGCAGGTCGAGCAGCGCCTCGTTCCAATCGGGATCCTTCACGACGTCGCCGTTGCCGTCGCGCAGGACCAGGTCGCCCCATTCGCCTTCGGCGCCGGGCTGGGCCTGGAAAGCGTTGACGTAGCAGATGTTGTACACCCCGGCGGCGGCCGGGACGCTGTGGTCGCGGCTGACCACCTGCACGTCGGCCGTCGGCTGGTAAGGACCGCCGATCTGGTAGTCGAACCCGGCGTGCGGGGCAGGCAGGGCGACCTGGCTCTGCGGCGCGGGCAGCGGCGCGCTTTCCGCCGTGCCCGCGGCTCCGAACGTGCAAGCCGAGCTGCCGATCAGCAGGGCGGCCGCCGCGGTTCCGCGAGAAATCCGACCAGGGAGCGAAGGCATCTGGTGACTCCAGCGATGGTGAGTACGGCCCCGCCTCGGAAGTGCCGAAGACATCCTGGCGACTGGGTCCGGGCTCGCGGGCGAAACCGCATTACCGGCTGGGCGTACTTCTGGCACCTGCCCGTCCGGCAGGCACCGGAAGTTTAGCGGATCACCGCGCCGCGCCGTCAAGACTCGTTAGCGGCCCAGCGTTTTCCGCAATCCGGGCTGGAGCGCGTCGCCGTGCGCGAGCACCATTTCGTCGCATAGTTCCCAGATGCGTTCGACCGGCAGCGCGGCCGCCGTCGCGGGATCGGTCATCGCGGCGTGCCGGATGTGCCGGGGATCGTCCTCGATCGCCGCGCGCACCACCAGTTCGGTGGTGCTCAGGTAGGTGCGGTTGAGCGCGGCCAGCTGCGGCGGAAGCGCGTCGACGCGCGTCGGCCGGATGCCGGTGGCGTCGGCGAGGCACGGCACTTCGACCGCGCCGGTCGCGGGCAGATTCGGGATCAGCCCGCGGTTGAGCACGTTGCCGTAAACGGTCCGCGGCGTGCCGGTGACGACACTGTGGACGATCTGCGGCGCGTATTCGTTGGTGCCCTCGACGGGGAGCGGTTCGTCGCGTTCGACGGCCTGGCGGGTACGTTCGTATTCGGCCTCGTTCTCCGCCACGACGTCCAGGTACGCGCCGATCGGCAGCCGCAGCCGTTCGATTTCGCCGGCGTGGCCGAGATACCAGGGCACGTATTCGGAGGAATGCTCGCTCGTTTCGGTGGGGTAGTAGCCGAGCCGCCGGAACATGTCGAACCGCACGCGCCGCCGCAGCTGCGGGTCCTCGGCGAGTTCGGCGAGCCGCGGGTACAGATCGGCGCCCTGGTGCTCCAGACGCAGGACCCAGGCCTGGTGGTTGACGCCCGCGGCGTGGTAGGTGACCTCCGACAGCGGCACCTCCAGCAGTTTGGCCAGGTCGTGCACCGTCCAGTACACCGAATGGCACAGGCCGACCACCCGGTCCGGGCCGAGCGTTTCGGAGAGGTACTGCACGTTCATCGCCATCGGGTTGGTGTAGTTCAGCAGCCACGCCTGTGGGCACACCTGCGCGATGTCCTCGCCGAGCGCGCGCAGGAACGGGAAAGTACGCAGGGCGCGGAAAATCCCGCCGACGCCGAGCGTGTCGCCGATGGTCTGCTTCACGCCGAAGCGCGCGGGAATGTCGAAGTCGACGCGGGTGGCCTCGCCCATTCCGATTTGGACCATGTTGACGACGAAGTCCGCGTCCGCGAGGGCTTCGCGACGGTCGAGGTGCGCGGTGAGGACCGGCTTGGCGCCGCGGGATTCGGCGATGCGACCGGCCGCCGCGTGCGCGGTGCGCAGGCGTTCCGGGTCGATGTCGTGCAGCGCGACGTGCACCTCGGCCAGTTCAGGGTAGGCGAAGAGATCCGCGAGCAGGCCCTGGGTGAACACGACGCTGCCGGCGCCGACGAAGGTGATCTTGGTGGTCATGCGTTTTCCGTTTCAGTGAGGTTGAGCTCGTTCCAAGTGGGTTGGCCGTCGATCCCGCCGCGCGCGAGAGTCGAACGGCCGCCGCCCTCGATCCCGGCCCGCAGCGCGTCGCGAAGCGGCAGGCCGCGCAGTGTCGCGGCGAGAAACGCGGCGTTGAAGCTGTCCCCGGCGCCGACGGTGTCGAGCGGGGTGATCGGGGACGCGGGAACCGTGATGGTTTCGCCGCGGTGGTGCGCGAGAGCGCCGTCGGCCCCGTTCTTGACCACGACAGTCGGACCCGGTGCGGCGAGATGCGCGGCGGCGTCGAGGAGGCTGGATTTCCCGGACAACTCAACGGCTTCGGCGGCGTTGGGCAGCAGGAAGTCGGTCTCCTGAAGTACCAGCTGGATGCCGCTGGGATCCCACTGTCGCGCCGGGTCGTCGTTGGTGTCCAGCGACGTGGTCGCGCCGTGCGCCCGCGCGGTGCGGAACAGTTCGGGCAGCCCGGCGGCCAGCTTGGGCATCAGGAAGTACGACGAGGCGTGCACGTGCCGGGCGCTCGCGAGCAGCTCGGCGGGGACGTCCGCCGCCGACACCGCGTCCAGCACTCCGGAACTGGTGACGATGGCCCGGCTGCCGTCGCGGGTCAGGATCGCGGTGAGCGGGGTCGGCAGCGTGGGATCGACGGTGAGCGCCCGGGTGTCGACGCCGCGGTCGTCGAGGAGGTCGCGGACGAAGCGACCGGCGGCGTCGTCGCCGACCCGCCCGGCGAACGCGACGTCCAGCCCCAGCCGGGCGGCCCCGGCGGCGGTGATCGCGGCGGACCCGCCGAGGGTGAGCGAACCGTGGCCGACGAGGTGCTCCCGTTGCCGGAAGTCGAGGTCCCCGGTCAGCGGCCCGAGGACGACGTCGGGGTTGACGTCGCCGAGCACGAGCAGGTCGAAGCGGTGCGGCATGCGTGATTCCTCTTGATGACCGGTCAGCCCTTGAGGCCGCTGGAGGTGATGGACTGGATGAACGTCTTCTGCGCGCCCAGGAACGCCAGCAGCACCGGCGCCACGGTGATGACGTTCCCGGCCATCACCGCCGCCCAGTTCGTGTGGTGCTGTCCCTGGAAGGTGGTCAGGCCGAGCTGCAGGGTGTACTGGGTGTCGTGGTTGATCGCGATCAACGGCCAGGTCAGGTCGTTCCACGTGCTGAGGAAGGTCAGCACGGCGACGGTGCTCAGCGCGGGCCGCGACAGCGGGAGCACGATCCGGAGCAGCACCCGCAGCCGCGAGCAGCCGTCGATCCAGGCCGCCTCCTCCAGTTCTCGCGGCAGCGAAAGGAAGAACTGCCGCAACAGGAAGACCGCGAACGGCGTGACCAGCGACGGGACGATCAGCGCGCCGAGCGAGTCGATCAGGCCGAGCTTCTTCATCACCAGGAACGTCGGGATCATGGTGAGCTGGAACGGCACCGCCATGGTCGCCATCATCAGCCCGAGCATCACCTTCGAACCGCGGAACCGCATGCGCGCGAACGCGTAGCCGCCGAGCGAGCCGAACACGAGGTTGGCCGCCACGGTCACGACCGACACGATCAGCGAGTTCGAGAACCAGCGCAGGAACAGCGTGTTCTCCAGCACGTACCGGTAGCCGGAGAAGTCGATCCCGGACGGCCACAGCGACGGCGGGAACCGGTTGATCTCCGCGTTGCTCATCACCGAGCTGAGCAGCAGCCACACCAGCGGAGCGGCGAACACCAGCGCCAGCGGGGCCAGCAGCAGATGCCACGGGCTGAACGGGAGCCGCCAGCGCCGGGGCCGACGGAGCACGTCGGGCAGCTGAGCCGCGGAAACCGGCGCGACGTGCGTGCGCGTGGTCATCGGACCTCCTTGGTACGGCGCAGCAGCCGGACGCCCAGCCCGAGCGCCAGCAGCACGACCGCGAGCACGTAGGCCGCGGCGGCGCCGTATCCGGCGGTGAAGTTCTGGAAGGCCTGCTGCCAGATGAAGTAGACGATCACCGTGGTCGAGCCGAGCGGCCCGCCCTTCGTGGTGACGTACGTCAGGTCGAAGACCTGCAGCGATTGGATCAGCTGCCACAGGGTCAGGAAGGTGGTCACCGGCAGCACCGCGGGCAGGGTCACGTGCCGGAGGATGCGGAACGGGCCGGCGCCGTCCAGCCGCGCGGCTTCGATCAGCGACGGCGGCACGTCCTGCAGCGCGGCCAGGAAGACGACCATGCAGAACCCGGTGCCGCTCCACAGCGTGATGGCGACCAGGACCAGCAGCGCCTGCGACGGATCGGTCAGAAACCCTTGCGGGCTCAGGCCGATCCGGTGCAGCAGCGAGTTGGCGACGCCGAATTCCGGGTCGAGGATGAACGAGAACAGCACGCCCTGCGCGGTCGCCGACAGCACGAACGGAACGAACATCAACGTCCGGTACGCGCCGATGAAGCGCACCCGCCGGTTCAGCGCGAGCGCCAGCGCGAGGCCGAGGACGATGCTCAGCGGAACGTATAACGCCGTGTACAGCAGCGTGTTGCCGACCGCTTGGCCGAAGTGCGGGTCCTGCGCGAGCGCCGCGTAGTTGTCGACGCCGACGAACCGGGACGGGGTGACGAGGTCGTCGGCCTGGAACGACAGGATCAGCGACCACACGACGGGCACCAGACCGAGGCCGATGATGACGACGACCGAGGGGCTCAGGTAGGCCCAGGCGGCGGCGGTTTCGCGGCGGCGCCGGGTCTTGGCGGCCGGAGCGACGGTGATCGGGCCGGGATGTACGGACATGGGCGGGGTCCTAACGGGGGATGATGAGGGCGGCGTTGGCCGCGGAAGCGCAGTCGCGCATGGCATCGGCGGGGGTCGCGCGCCCGAGCAGCACGGAGACGATGGCCGCGGCGACTGCCTGCGAAACCTGCGGATAGGCCGGGTGGTTCGCGCGGACGTGCGAGTTCTCGAGCGACTTGACGAAGACCGAAAGCCCGGCGGTGTCCTGGGTTTTCTGCTGCCACTCCGGAAGCCGCTGCGATTCGGCGCTCAGCGGGAGGCTGCCCGCGCCGACGTCCCAGACGACGTCCTGGGCCGGCGCGGTGAGCCACCGCAGGAAGGTTTTGGCCGCGGCGAGGCGCCGGTCGCCGTTGTCGAAGACCGTCCAGGTGTCCGGGCCGGAGATCGTGATCGGCTTTCCGGTGAACGTCGGCAGCGGGACGATGTGGTAGTCGAGTCCCGCGTCGGCGATGTCGGGCAGCTGCCACGGACCGGTCGGCACCATCGCGATCCGGCCCGAGGCGAAGGCCTGGTACATCTGCTCGGAGCCGGGTTTCGGGTCGATGTAGACACTGCGGTCGGCGGCCAGTTTCCGGATCACCTCGAGCGCACGCACGCCGCTGTCGGCGAAGCCGATGCTGCGGCCGTCCTGGCCGACGATGGCGCCGCCGAGGTCCCAGATCATCGGCCAGATCCGCCAGACCGTGTCCTCGTCGCCCGCGCCGGGCCAGGCCGTGCCGAACTGGCCTTGGTTCCGGTCGGTCAGTTTCCTAGCGGTGTCCACGAAATCCTGCCAGCGCCAGGATTCGTCCGGCAGCGGAACGCCGTGCTGCTGGAACAGTTTCCTGTTGCAGGCGACGGCGAGCGAGTCGAGCATCGCGGGCACCGCGCGGACCCGCTCGTTGACGGTGACGGCTTCGAGCGCGGGTTTCCAGAACTGGCCGTGCACGACGTCGCCCATGTCGGCCACGCGCGGGCTGCGGGCGATGCTGGCGAGGTCGGAGCCGAAGATGTACGCGATGTCCGGGTAGGAGCCGGACGCGAGCGCCGCGGTCACCTTCTGCAGCATGGCGTCGGCGAGCACGCCGCCGCCGAGGTCGATCCGTATGTCGGGGTGCTCGCGCTGGAACGCGGCGACCAGTTGCTTGAGGACTTTGAGGCCGGTGTCGCTCTGGCCGTGCCACATTTCGACGGTGACCGGCCCGGACGTTGCGGCGGGGGCCTCGGCACACGCCGCGGCTGCGGGCACCAGGGCCAGCGCAGCCGTGCCGCGGAGAAATCCGCGCCGGGTCAGAGTGCGCACGCGCATGGGTTTCGCGTTCCTTCCCTTTGCGCTAGCGGGGACAGTGGGAGAGGGAAGTCATCTGCGGTTTCCTTCCGGCGGGGAGAAATGGGCGGCTACCGTTTCGGGCAGGGGAGGGATGTCGACCGGCACGGAGCCGGAACGAAGGGATTGCGTGGCGAGCGCGCCCGCCGCCACGGCTTCGCGGGCGGCGATCGGCGACAGCTCCGGCGGATCGCCGTGCACCACGTAACGCAGGAATTCAGTCATGGTCAGGAGATCGGCGTCGGCGTGGCCGGATTCGACGCCGTCGATCGGGTATTCGCGGTCGCCGTCTCGGGCCCAATTGCGGCGGCGGTTCCACACTTTCACCACGCCGCCGCCGGTGTCGCCGAAGTTCTCCGCGCGGCCTTCGGTGCCGAGCACGGTGTAGTTGCGCCAGTAGTCGGGCGTGAAATGGCACTGTTCGTAGCTGGCCAGGACGCCGTTGTCGAGTCGCATGTGGACCATCGACAGATCCTCGACGTCGACGACCGGGTTGAGGCCGGTTTGCGCGGCCGGAGGCCAGTTGTCGAAGGAAAACCAGTCGTCGGCGAGACGGTCGCCTTGGCCGCTTCGGTCGGTGATCTTGCCGTAGACGGCCAGGTCGCCCATCGCGGTGACGCGCCGGGTGAAACCGCCGGCGAGGTAGTGGATGACGTCGAGGTCGTGGCTGGCTTTCTGCAGCAGCAAGGAATTCACGCGGCTGCGGTCGGCGTGCCAGTCCTTGAAGTAGTAGTCGCCGCCGTTGCCGACGAAATGGCGGCACCACACGGCTTTCACTTCGCCGATCTCGCCGCGCGTCACGACGTCGCGGAGCGTGCGGACGACCGCGGCGTGCCGGAAGTTGTGTCCGATGTAGAGCTTGCTGCCGGTTTCCTGGGCGGCGGCGAGTACGGCGTCCGCGTCCGGAAGCGTGGTGGCGAGCGGCTTTTCGAGATACACCGCTACGTCGGCCCGGAGCAGGTCGACTGCGATCTCCGCGTGCGTCCAGTCCGGGGACGTCACGATCGCGGCGTCGACCCGGTTCGCGAGCTGGTGATGCTCGGACCCGATCTCGACGTCGCCGAACATTTCGCGTGCTCGCGCCCGGCCGTGTTCGTCGGGGTCCGAAGCGGCCACGATCTCCGCCGCGACCCCGGATTCCGCCACGTGCCGGGCGATCTCGGCTCGCAGGCCGACGCCGACCACGCCGACCCGCAGCACCCGGGGGTTCACCACGTCGCCACCTCACCTCTGCGTGATATTGATCTGCATGATGGCAAATCAATCATAAATGCGCAATGGGTGGCGGGGCCGCTCACGCGGCGACGACCAGCTCCACGGAGGCCGCGGCGAGGTCGGCGGCGAACGAGGCGGGCACCTCGGCGTCGGTGACCAGGACGTCGATCGCGTCGAGCCGGCAGATGCGGGCGAACGTGGCCTTGGTCAGCTTCGTCGCGTCGGCCACCACGATCACGCGCCGCGCGACCTGGCTGAAGTGCCTGCTGACCTCGGCTTCCCCCTCGTGCAGGGTGGTCGCGCCGTATTGCGCGCTCAGTCCGTCGACGCCGAGGATGACCGTGTCCAGCGCGAACGCCGAGAGCGCTTCCGAGACGAGCGAGCCGACCAGTTCGTAGGACTGCCGCCGCGCGACGCCGCCGGTCACGACGATTTTGACCTGCGCGCGCACGGACAGCTCGTAGGCGATGTTGAGCGCGTTGGTCACGACGGTCAGCCCGGTTTCGCCGTCGCTGCGGACGAACCGCTCGCTCTTGCCCAGCGCGCGGGCGACCTCGGTGGTCGTGGTCCCGCCGTTGAGGCCGACCGTTTCGCCTGGTCGCACGAGGTCCGCGGCGCGCGCGGCGATCGCGGTCTTGGCCTCGGCCTGCCGGGCGATCTTGTACTGCAGCGGCAGCTCGTAGCCGGTGCCCAGCGCGGCGGCCCCGCCGTGCGTGCGGGTGATCAGCCGCTGGTCGGCGAGGATCGAGAGGTCCCGCCGCGCGGTCGCGGGGGAGATGCCGAGCGCGTCGCCGATCTCCGCGATCGTGACGTTGCCCCGTTCGCTCACCAATTCGAGCAGGGCGTTCAGGCGTTGCTGGGGCGTCATGCCGGGTCTCTCGTTCCTGGTCGGGGCCGGGTCGCTGCTCATCCTAGAGGGCGGGCGGACTCGACTGGATGATCGAATCTGCGCTATAACGCATAGACCAATCAAAAATACTCAAGTAGGGTGCCGGATGCGATCACGTCCCCGCCCTGGATCGAAAGGCCTCCATCCCGTGTCCTCCCTTCCGGATGCTTCCGGCTCCTTCGCGGCCGCCGAACTGGCTTCCCAGCCCGAAATGTGGCGCGCGGCGGCCGCGCTGGCCCCGTCCGCCGCGTTGCCCCAGCCGGGCGAACGAGTGGCCGTCGTCGGCTGCGGCACCAGCTGGTTCATCGCGATGAGCTACGCCGTCGCCCGCGAACAACGCGGTCTCGGGGTCACCGACGCCTTCGCCGGCTCCGAATACCCGGCTTCGCGCGAATACGACCGCGTCGTGGCGATTTCCCGCTCCGGCACCACGACCGAGATCGTCGATCTGCTCGCCGCGATGCCCGCGCAGCGCACTGTGCTGATCACCGCGGTCGGCGACAGCCCCGCTGCCGAACAGGCGGACGAGGTCGTCGAACTTTCCTTCGCCGACGAGCAATCCGTCGTGCAGACCCGCTTCGCCACCAGCACGCTCGCCCTGCTGCGCGCCGGTCTGGGCGACGACATCGGCCAACTCGCCGCGGCCGGTGCGGAAGCGCTGGCCGAACCGATCGACGACCTGCTCGACGCGGAACAGGTCACCTTCATCGGCCGCGGCCCCGCTGTCGGCCTGGCCTTCGAAGCCGCGCTGAAAACCCGTGAGGCGGCACAGTTCTGGGCCGAGTCCTATCCCGCGATGGACTACCGGCACGGCCCGATCGCGATCGCGCAGCCCGGCCGTCTCGTGTGGTCGCTGGGCCCGGCCCCCGCCGGGCTCGCGGACGACGTCGCCCGCACCGGCGCGCGTTTCGTGCACCACGACCTGGACCCGCTCGCCGCGCTCGTGGTGGCGCAGCGCTTCGCCGTCGCGCTGGCCGCCCGGCGCGGTCTG
The DNA here is from genome assembly GCF_000158875.1 of Streptomyces sp. AA4. NCBI lineage: Bacteria > Bacillati > Actinomycetota > Actinomycetes > Kitasatosporales > Streptomycetaceae > Streptomyces > Streptomyces sp. AA4. The sequence continues at coordinate 3,497,670 of NZ_GG657746.1, forward strand.
GACCCGGACCGCCCGCGCTCGCTGACGCGCTCGGTGATCCTCGTCTGATGATCGTCACCCTGACGCCGAACCCGGCCGTCGACGTCACCTACCGGATCGGCGCCCACGCGCTGGGGGACACGAACCGGGTGCGGGAGGTCCAGCGGCGGCCGGGCGGCAAGGGCGTGAACGTCGCCCGGGTGCTCGCCGCCGTGGACGTCCCGGTCCGGGCGCTGCTCCCGCTGGGCGGGGAGGCGGGCCGGTGGCTCGGGGCCGCGCTGGACGTTCCCTTCGCGGCCGTCCCGATTTCCGGCGAGAACCGGACCACCGTGACGGTGACCGGGGACGGCCATCCGACTGTCTACACCGAACCCGGCCCGGAAGTGTCCGAAGCGGAATGGCGGGCCCTCGGCGCCCGCCTGGCCGAATGCCTTTCCGGAGCTGATTTGGCGGTGGTTTCCGGTTCCCTGCCGCGCGGCGCTTCGCCGGACCTGGTCGCCGAATGGGTCCGCATCGCCCGGGAGGCGGGGGTGCGGACGTTGGTCGACGCTTCCGGCCCGTCGCTGCTGACCGCCGCCCGAGCCGGTGCGCTGGTGAAACCGAACCAGGCAGAACTGCTCGCGGCAACCTCCGCCCCTGACGAAGCCGCTGGTGCCGCTGCGCTTCTCCGGCTGGGCGCGCCGTTGGTCGTCGTCTCGCGCGGGGCTGCCGGGATCGCCGCCTACACCTCCGCTGGCGTGTTCAGCGTCCCCGCCATCCCTGGCGTGCACGGCAACCCAACCGGTGCCGGGGATGCCGCAACCGCCGGGCTGGCCCTGGCTTTAGCTGCCGGTCGCCCGTTGATCGAAGCCCTGCGCACGGCCGCCGCCCTGGGTGCCGCGGCTGTGCTGCGTCCGGTCGCCGGAGAAGTCGACCTCCCCGCCTACCACCGATTCCTGAACGGAGCCCCCGCATGATCACCCGCCCCGACCTGCCCCGGCTGCTGACCGCCGCCCGCGAGCGCGGCGCCGCCGTCGGCGCGTTCAACGTGATCATGCTTGAGCACGCCGAGGCCATCACCGAAGGCGCGGAACAAGCCGGGTTGCCGGTTGTGCTGCAGATCAGCGAGAACTGCGTCCGCTACCACGGCGGACTGGCCCCGATCACCGTGGCGTCATTGGAAATCGCCCGCCGCGCTTCCGTGGACGTGCTGGTGCACCTGGACCACATCGAAGACCCGGAGCTGATCCGGGAAGGAATCGCACTGGGCGTGGACAGCGTGATGTACGACGGATCGCGCCGGCCGTACGCGGAAAACCTCCGCACGACCCGCGAAATCGCCGACCTCTGCCACGACGCCGGGGTGGCGGTGGAAGCGGAACTGGGCGAGGTCGGCGGCAAGGACGGCGTGCACGCGCCCGGCGCCCGCACCGACCCGAGCGAAGCGGCGGAGTTCGTGGCCGCGACCGGAGTGGACGCGCTGGCGGTGGCCGTGGGCACGTCGCACGCGATGGTGGAACGGACCGCCCAGGTGGACCGCGCGCTGGTAGCCCGATTGCGAGACGCGGTACCGGTCCCGCTGGTATTGCACGGCTCGTCCGGCCTGTCCGACGAGGAACTGCGCGGGGCCGTGGTATCCGGGATGACGAAGGTTAATATCTCAACGCATCTCAACGGACTGTTCACGCGTTCGGTCCGGCAGTTTCTGGAGGAACAGCCGGACGCGGTGGATCCGCGGAAATACGTGCGGCTGGGGCGAACGGCGGTGGCGGCGGAGACCGCGAGGCTTCTCCGTCTGCTCGCCGGTTGATTCGCCCTGCGGCACCCCGCAGTGTGTGTTTGAGCGTGAGGAATTCAACGTGAGAAATTCACGGACGCCGGAGAACGGGGATCCACAAGCTACTCCGTGGTAGTTTTCGTTTGGCGCAGCGCGTTTACGCCGTTTTGCCTAACGGGATCTGCTGAACGGACGGCAGTCGGAGGCGGTGGCTCGCTCTCGCGGCCGAGTAAGCCCGCCCGCTGGTCACGGCGAGGTAACTAATCCGTCCGGGTGAATCGGCCGAAAGGGACTGGGATATCTTTCTTCGCAGATCGCCAGCAGTGCAGAGGGGGGAACCATGCTCGACCCTAACCAGACCGCGCACCGAAGACTCCGGCAGGTCGCCCAGGTCCTCGCCGACGGTTCTTGTTCCGTTGTTTCGTTCGACGTTTTCGACACCATTCTCTGGCGGCGCACTCCGCGCCCCGCCGACCTCTTCGGCATCCTGGGCTCGCGGCTCCGCCGCGGCGGACAGTGCGAAGACTGGATTTCCGACGCCGCCTTCCGGCGAATGCGGATCGTCGCGGAGCGGAACGCCCGGCGCGACGCACCCGGCAGCGAGGTGTCGCTGTTCGACATCTGGCGCGCGATGCCGCTCCAGCACTTCCGGGGCGCTTCGCTGAAGGAACTGGTCCAGGCCGAGGTCGACGCCGAGCGGGAGTTCACGGTCGTCGACCTCGACGTCGCGGCCGCCATCGAAGCGGCGCGGGAGAACGACGTCCCGGTCGTCCTCGTTTCCGACACGTACTTCACCGAGGACCAGCTGGCGCACCTGCTCGACCGCCCGGGCCTCGAAGCGCTGAAAGGCGCGCGGGTCTTCCGGTCGCACCAGCACGGCAAGGACAAAGCTTCCGGTCTGTGGGAGATCGTCCTGGCCGAACTCGGCGTCAGCCCGGAGCAGGTGGTGCACGTCGGGGACAACGAGGTCGCCGACTGCGAGGTCCCGGAGAAGCTCGGCATCCGCACCGTGCACTACCAGCGGATCGACGACGCCTACGCGCGGATCCTCGAGCGGGAGCAGGAGCCGGAGGACCCCTTCGGCGCGTACGCCCCGCATTTCGACGCGGACCGCGGCGACTTCGGCATCACGAGCCTGCGGGCGAAGACGCTGCAGAGCTTCTCGCCGGAGGGCACCGGCGCGGTGAAGACCGCCTGGCGTTACGGAGCGGCGATCGTCGGACCGGTCCTGACCGGCTTCGCCGAATGGGTCGCGTTCAAGGCGCACCAGGCGGGCACGCCGGTCGTGTGGTGCCCGATGCGCGAAGGCGAACTGCTGTCCGAGCTGGTCAACAACGCGGCGCGGGCGCGGGGATGGGACGTGACCGCGAAGCCGATCTGGCTGTCGCGCCAGGTCACCTCGATCGCCGCGCTGGAGAGCGCGGACCGGGACGAGATCGTCAAGTTCGTGCGGAAACGCCACGAGCTGACCGTCCGGCAGCTGCTGGCGATGCTGCACCTGCGGGTCGGGGAGGTGCCGCACCTGGCCGAGGACCTCGACACGGTGCTGGACAACGACGAGATCGCGCAGCGGCTGGGCGTCGCGCTCACCGAGATGCCGCACCTGGTCAACCGGCTCGCGGTGACCGCGACGGCGGCGCGCGAACGACTGGTCCGGTCGCTGCGCGACGCGGGTGCGCTGGACCGGCCGGACCTGACGCTGGTCGACCTCGGCTGGGGCGGCACGATCCAGCTGCAGCTCGCCCGGGTGCTGCGGCTCGCCGGGATCGGCATCGAACCGGCCGGCCTCTACCTCGCCACCGACGACCGGTCCGTCCAGGTCCTGCTCGCCGGGCTGCGCGCCGAGGGCTATCTCGGCCAGTCCGGGCATCCGGCGGACGCGGTCGGCGCGGTGGTCCGCAGCCCGGAGGTCCTGGAGCAGTCGGTCAACGCGCTGTGCGGTTCGCTCGTCGACTTCGCCGAGGACGGCTCGCCGGTGCTGGGCGTCGCCGCGGGCCGGGATTCGCAGAATCTGGAGCGCACCGCGGTGCAGGACGGGATCCGCGCGTTCCAGCAGCAGTGGAACCGTTACGTCGCACTGGACGACACGGCGTGGCCCACCCTGGTGGACACGGCGAAGGAGCGGCTGGCCAACATCCTCACCTCCTCGCTGAAGCTGCCCACCGCCGAGGAAGCATCGGTGTTCGGCAACTGGGAGCACGAGGACAACTTCGGCTCGGCGGTCGTCACCCGCGTGCTGCCGGACGATCTCGTGCCGGCGATCCCGTACCTTTCGCCGAGCGACCTCGACGACCTGCAGATGCGGGATTCGTTCTGGCCCGCGCTGCTCGCGGCGGCCGACCCGCACCTTGGCGCCGCCGCGCGCGCGATCCACAATGGACTGGTCGACCCGGCGATGTTCGAGCCCGCCGGGGAATCGTCGGCGACCACGCTGCGCTACCGGACCGGCGACGGGGAATGGCACGACGGGACCAGCCGTCGCGTGCGGATCAACCACAACGGGCTTTCGTTCGCCCGGATGGACGTCCACGACGCGGACCTCGAGCTGATCTCGCTGGCGATCCCGGGCCGGCCGGCGCTCGTCCGGGTGGACTGGATCGAGGTCCGGGCCATCGCGGGCGGACGGCCGCAGACCTTGCGCTGGAACAGCACGGACGATTTCGCCCGGCTGCACTACGAGGACTGCGCGTGGCTGGGCGCGAACATGGTCGAGTTCCATTCGCCGCTCGCCGCGATCTGGCTTCCGCTCGCGGAGAAGGCCGGGGGGAGTGTCAGCTCCCTTCAGGTCACGGTCGCGTTCGCGATGCTGCCGCGGTCCCGGTCGGGGCTCGGCTACCGCATGCCGCCCGCCGACCGGACCGCGCGGATTTCCGCGAAGGTGCGGGACGAGTTCCGCGAACGCGGCGTCATCGGGGTGACCGCGGGGGCCGCTCGGATCGCCGCGCGGCGGCTGAGGGGGCATTGATGGAAGGTCCGTCGTCGCTGGCCCGGCGTGCCGGGACGCGAGACGATCCGTACGCCCAGATGCGGGAGGCGCGCAAGCAGCCGTTGCTCCTGCATTCGATGGCGGTGTTCCGGGAGATCTTCGAGGTCGTGTTCGCGCACCGCGAGATCCGCTCGGTCGTCGAGGTCGGCGTCGAATCGGGGCAGGTCAGCGGGATGTACGTCGAGCTGGGAGCGAAGGCGGTCTACTGCGTCGATCCCGGCGCGACCGCGCAACTCCGCGCGACGCTGGCCGAGAACCCGGCTCTGCACCTGGTGACGACGCCCTCTCCGGAGGTGCTGCCGGAACTGCCGGTCGCCGATCTCTACGTGCTCGACGGCGACCACAACTACGCGGTCGTGGAACGCGAGCTGAGCTGGATTTTCGACAACGCCCCGGACGCCGTCGTCGTCATGCACGACCTGCTGTGGCCGTGCGCGCGGCGGGATTTGTACTACGAGCCCTCGCCGCTCGCGCCGGAGGACAAGCACGCGACGAGCGCGGACGGCCCGACCGCGTGGCACGACGAACTGACGCCTGCCGGATTCGTCGGAGCGGGAGCATTCACGGTCGCGCAGCACGCCGGCGGCGAGCGCAACGGCGTGGCCACCGCGGTCGAAGACGTCCTTGCCCGGCCGGGGAACGAGCAGTGGCGGTTCGGTCTGGTGCCTGCCGTCTTCGGGATGGGCGTGCTGTACCGCGCGGCCGATCAGGGGCTCGAGGACGCGTTGCGCCCCTACACGGAGTCGGATCTGCTCGCCACGATGGAGAACAACCGCGTCGCGCTTTACACCCGCGTATTGCAAATGCAGTACGAGGCCGCGGCGCAGGCCGGACACGCTGATCAATTGGCCGAGACGGTTTCCGCGCAGCGTCGCGAAATCGACCGATTGAACGCGGAGCTGCATCGGGCCTGGGAAGCGCTGCGCATTCACAGATAACTGTCAGCCCGGTGGCCCGCACCTGATCGACCAGGTGCGGGCCACCGCGCTATTTCCGGAGCGCGGAGCAGGGAAGAACAACTCCGAACAGGAGCGGCTCGCCGGGCGGCGGTTCGGGCGCCACGACGATCGTGACGTCGTCCGGCCCCGGGACGATCGGCGCGGAGGTCTTCCCGTTCCTCTCGGCGACGAGCGGCGCCGGTTGCGGGGCACGCTCGCCGAGCGGCTTTTCGCAGGTGGCTTCGGCGGTCCGCAGGCTGGCACTCCAGGACGGCCCGAACGAGCGGACGGTGGGCAGGGTCCAGTCGCTGAGCAGCTGGATGCCGAGGAACGCGGCGGTGACGATCCCGATCAGCGCGGACGGTCCCACGCCGGGAGCGTTCCGCGCCGGGCCGGAGCGGGCTGCCGCCCGGTCGAGCAGGACGATGACCGCGGTCCACGCCAGAAGCAGCGGGACGATCGTGTACCGGGAATCGCCCAGCCCGAACGATTCCCGGGGGAGGACGCCGCCGGTGCCGCGCATCCCGACCGAGACGACCAGGTAGGCGACGGACGCGAGGAGGGACGCGACGGCGATGATCCGCGTCTGCCGGTCGGCGACGCGCAGGAGAACCGCCAGGCCGGCGAGCACGAGGACGCAGGCGGCCACGACGATCGGCATGCCCAGCGGCACGTACACGGACGTGAGTTCGCGGTCGCCGATCAGTGCGCTCAGGACGACGCGGAGTCCGTAGATTTTCGGGAGGTCCCAGATGTTCGTGGGGCTCGCGCGGAACGGCACTGACTGCGTGAAATGCACCCAGGCCTGCACAGCCAGCGCCGCGCACATCGCGGCCGGGGCGATCAAGGCGAGGCGTCGGCGCGACGTCCGAAGGATGCCGACGATCGCGATCGGCAGGACCAACGCGGTCAGCGGATCCGAAAGCGCGGCCAGGACGACCACCGCCGCGGCGCCGAGCTGTCCCCGGAGGGATTTCGCCGGGACCAGCAGCACCCAGAACGCGGCATACGCGAGGTGCCAGTGCAGGTCGCAGATCGCGCCGTTCACTTCGAACCCGGCCTGCGGCAGCAGCGGAACCAGCGCGGTCAGCAGGGCGCGCGCCCACAAAGTCTGGACCACCTTGCCGCTGAGGAACCAAACCAGCAGCGAGATCAGCGCCACGACGAACGCCGCGGTCGCCGCGAGCCAGACCGCGAACCACGCGACGGGGAGGTGCCGGACCGGCTGGGCGAGCAGCCGCGCGACGACCTGGAGATACCCGGCGTGCTGCGCGAAGATGTTGTCCCAGAACGAATGCCGCAGCGCCTGGTTGACGAAAACGCTCGCGTCTTCGGCCCACGGGACGTCCGGCGCGCGATGCCCCGGGCCGCGGATCAGCTGGAGCCAGGTCGCGGCCAGCAGCCAGGCGGCGCACAGAACCGCGGTGCGCCAAGGCCTGCGGCCGGCGGGCGGGGAGCCAACGTTGTCAACGGGTCCGGCAACGTCCGGCTGGACGATCACGATCGAGCTTCTCCTCGGGAATCTGTGCCGCGAAATAGACTGAATGCAGTAATCGAGCGCTGATCGTCAGCCGAGCAGTATTCGCTGCATTCCTCCTATCGGGAAATGGACGCGCTTTCTTACCGGGCTTCGCTGTGACGCGTATCACTTGCTGCTTCGGCGGGGCCGACGTCATTGGAGGTCGGGGCGAATCGTCCGCTTTTTCCGATTGCCGCGTGCTGCCTTCTTGGCGGCGCGCTTGGGTCGGACTGGTCGCCGCCGAGGGAAGCCGGTCGAGTCCGGACTGGATCCGGGTGGCATCGATCGGCTGGTGGCGATTTCTTGCGCCTCGGCGGCAGGTGTTGCCGATGAGCTTGTGCGGAGAACGCCGCGGGGCGACGTCTAGTACTCTTGGTATACCAAAGTGCTCCCGTCGAGAAAGGTGCTCTCCGTGTTGATCCGTGACGTCCGTCCCTGGGGCGGTCAGCGCAGCGACGTCGAGGTGGCCGGCGACCGGGTCGCTGCGGTTCGCCCGCATGACCCGGCGGCGTCCGGCGAGGCGGTGGTCGAGGGGCGCGGGCGGCTGTTGTTCCCGTCGTTCAGCGACGTGCACGTCCACCTCGACTCGACGCGCATCGGCCTGCCGTTCCGGCCGCACACCGGGGCGCCGGGCGTCTGGGCGATGATGCTGAACGACCGCGAGAACTGGCGGAAGGCCGAGGTGTCGCTGCCGGAGCGCGTCGCGGGCACGTTGGAGCGCATGATCGCTAACGGCACCACTCGCGTGCGCACCTACGCGCAGGTCGACGTGGACTGCCAGCTCGAGAAGCTCGACGCGGTGCTCGCGGCCAAGGAGCGCTTCGCCCGGCATGCGGACGTCGAAGTGATGGCGTTTCCGCAGGCAGGCATCCTGCGCGAGCCCGGCACGGTGGACGTGCTGGAGGCGGCGTTGCGTTCAGGCGCGACGGTGGTCGGCGGGATCGATCCGTGCTCGCTCGACAAGGATCCCAAGGGGCACTTGGACGTCGTGTTCGGGCTGGCCGAGAAGTACGGCGTCGAGGTGGACATCCACCTGCACGAGCCGGGGCATCTCGGCGTGTTCTCGACGGACCTGGTGATCGAGCGGGTCCGCGCGCTGGACATGCGCGGCAAGGTGACGATGTCGCACGCGTACGAGCTGGGCTCGGTTTCGGAAGCGGTGAGCCGCCGGCTGATTGACACGTTCGCCGAGCTGGACATCGCGATGGCGACGGTCGCGCCGTCCGTCGACCGGCAATTGTCGCTGGCGGACCTGACGACCGCGGGCGTGCGCGTCGGGCTGGGGGAGGACGGCCAGCGGGACTACTGGAGCCCGTACGGCAACTGCGATCTTCTCGACCGCACGTGGCAGCTGGCTTTCACCCACGGGTTCCGCCGCGACGAGCTGATCGAGATGGCCCTGGCGGTCGCGACGATGGGCGGGGCGTCGATCATGAGCCACGACGTCCCCCGCCTGGCGGGAATCTCCGACCGGCCCGGCGTGGCGGTCGGAGACCGCGCGGACCTGGTCCTGGTGGACGGCGAAACCCCGACCAGCGCGGTGATGGACCGCGGCAAGGATCGGACGGTGCTCCACGACGGCATCGTGGTGGCGGACGGTCTAGCAGTCGTTGACCTCTGACGGGACGAAGTCCGGCGGGGGACGGGGAACCCGCCGGACTGGTGCCGACGCTCCCTGAGATCTCACGGAGCGGCTGCGGTGCCGCGGCCGAGATCTCAACGCTGCCGGGCTGGTGCGGACGCCGTGTCCTGCGGAGATCTCGCGGGTGGAGTGGTGGCACCGCACTGAGATCTCAACGCTCAGGGCTGGTGTCGCTGTCTTGGCCCACTGAGATCACCCAGGCCAGGCGTGGCATCGACCTGAGATCTCAACGCTGGAGATTGGTGCGGCTGTCTTGGCCCCGCGAGATCACACAGGGCGGGCGTGGCACCGGTTTGAGATCTCAGCCGCAACCGGTTGGTGCGGACGTCTCGCTGAGGTCTCCCGGGGAAGGTGCGGTCCGGAAGGCTTCAACACGGGAAGCTAGTGCTGACGCAGTTCTACAAAGGGCGCGCGGAGTGGAGCGATGGTGAGATCTCAACTCGGCGGACTAGTGCCCCGCCTCGATCCCACGAGATCTCACGGGGGATGCACGCCGCTGCACTGAGATCTCAGCGCAGCCGCACTGGGAGGACTGGGGGTATCACCGGTGTCGCACTGCCCGCAATGGAGGGCGGCTGATATCTCACCGGTGCTGATTGATCGAATCGCGACAGCGGTTGGGATATCCCTGCTGCTGCCCGCCAGATTCTGGGCTCTCAAGCGCGCTGGCCGACCCGAGAGGGCCCGCAACTCGTCGTACCGCGAAGTCCCGCGGACGACGCGGCTCACCCCGCCGAAGCGGCCTCCTCCGCCGAATGCCGCCGAGCCGCCTCGCTGGTGCCCGTCGCCAGATGGGCCAGCACCAGCCGTTCCACCCGCTCGACGTCCCGATCCACGATCGCCTCGTACAGAAGCTCGTGCTCGGCCGCCATGGCTTCCAGGTCGTCGTGCTGGCCCAGCAGCCAGCGCATGCGGCTGCGCAACGTCCGCTCCAACTCGCCGAGCAGTTCGTTCGCCGACAGGGACGTCACGACCTCGTGGAAGTCCGCGGCCGCGCGGCGGGCGGTCACCGCGTCGCCGGCGCGGGCGGCGTGCAGTTCCGTGTCCAGCACCTCCCGCAGCCGCGCCAGGCCCTCGCGCGTGCGGCGTTGCGCGGCGAGCCGGAAAGTGAGGCCTTCGAAGGCGGTGCGCACCTCGTTGAGATCCGCGACGTCCGACGCGGTGAACTCCCGCACCACCGACCACGACCGCGGCCGCGGCGTCACCAGGCCCTCGTTTACCAGCGCGCGCAACGCGTCCCGCACCGGCACGCGGCTCACGCCCATCTCCGCGGCCAGGTCCCGTTCGACCAGCTTGCTGCCCGGAACCCGCGTGCCGTCGAGGATTTCGTTCCGCAGCCGTTCCGTGACGCGCTCGGACTCCGACGCGAAACCCGGCTCCATCCGATCCCCTCCCGCCGCTGTCACCGACAGTATCGGCGAACCTCCTCCCAGGTTCCCGGAAAAACCCGCCCCCGGCAAGGGCTGGCCTCCAGGTTCCGCCATTTGGTATACCTAAATGCACCGAGCGGAAGGAATCCCATGCGCACTCGCTGGCGTGCCCGCCATGTGCTGGCCCATCAGAACGGGCGGCACGCCCTGCTGGAAAACGGCGAGGTCGTCTGGGAGGACGACGTCCTCACCTACGTCGGCCCGCGGTATGCCGGAAGCGTCGACCTCGACGTCGACCTCGGCGAATCGCTCGTCCTCCCGGGCCTGATCGACCTCGACGCGCTGACCGATGTGGACCATCTCCTCCTCGATTCCTGGGCCACCGCAGACCGTGCGGCCGGGTTGCAGTGGTCAGAGGACTACTTCGCGAACCGGCGCCGCGACGTCTTCACCCTGGAAGAACGGCAGACCATTCGCGAGTACGCGCTCGTTCAGCTTGCGCTGCACGGCATCACGACGTTCATGCCGATCGCGTCGGAAGTCCACTCGTCGTGGGCGGAGCCGTACGAGGAACTCGTCGCGATGGCGGACTTCTCCCGCAATCTCGGGCTGCGCGGATATCTAGGCCCGGCTTACCGTTCCGGCGTCAATGTGGCCACTGTGGACGGTGCCCGCACGGTCGCCTTCGACGAGCGGCGCGGCGAGGAAGGGCTAGCCGATGCCCTGCGTTTCCTCGACCACGCAAAGGAACTCGGCGATCCGCTCGTCAACGGCGTTCTGCTGCCGTGCCGCATCGAAACCCTCACCGAAGACCTCATGCGCGCTACCGCCGAAGCGGCACGCGAGCGCGATGTCCTGGTGCGGCTTCACTGCCTGCAAGGCGTGCTGGAGCGCGAGCTGATCCTCGACCGTTACGGCGTAACACCGCTGGAAATGCTCAAGCGCACCGGCCTCCTCAACGACCGTCTGCTGATCCCGCACGGCCAAGTCCTCGACCGCCATCCCGACGTCTACGGCGAAGACCGAGGCGACGTCGCGACCTTGGCCGCAGCCGGCGCGTCCGTAATCCACTGCCCGCTGACGTCCTTCCGCTACGGCCACGCCCTGCGCTCGTTCCGTGATTACCGCGAAGCAGGCCTGAACCTGTGTCTGGGCACGGATTCCTTCCCGCCGGACCTGGTGCGCGGCATGGATGTCGGCGTCCACCTGGCGAAGGTGATGGACGACCGCGCCGACGCGGCCCCGGCGGAGTGGTACGTCGAAGCCGCAACGCTCGGCGGCGCCCGCGCGCTTCGCCGCGACGACCTCGGCAAGCTGGTGCCGGGCGCGCAGGCGGACCTCGTCGCGTTCCACGTCGGCGACCTCCGTGACGGCGTGCGGGATGACCCGATCCGCACGTTCCTGCTCAGCGGAACCGCCCGCCAGGCAACGCATTCCGTCGTCGCAGGCCAGCCGGTGCTGGTCGACGGGCACGTCCCCGGCGTCGACGAGCAGGACCTCCGCCGTCGCGCCCAGGCTTTGTTCGAGAAGATGCGCGCCGCGTATTCGGAGCGGGACGTCGAACGCCGGGAGGCGGGGGAGTTGTTCCCTCCGACCTTCCCGGCGTTCCAGGAGTAGCGCAGCGGGCGGGGCTATCGCCGCGAGACGACAGCCCCGCCCTTCACCACGAGCCGCCGCGGAGGATGGGATACGACGGCTTCGGCCGGGTACTCTGCGTCTACGAGGAAGAAATCAGCGTGGTCGCCGATCCTCAGGCCGTAATCCGTGAGCCGCAACGCTTTCGCGCCGCCGTATGTCGCCGCGTACAGCGCGAGTTCGATCTCCGGGTCGGTCCGGAATGAGCTGCGGTACGCCAGGTGCATGGTGCGCGTCAGCATGTCGCCGTCGCCGTACGGTCCCCACAGGTCGCGGATGCCGTCGTTGCCGCACGCGACGTTCGCGCCCGCGGCGTGCATTTTGGCCAGTGGCGGCACCGGCCGGTCGTACACCGCCGCGGTGGTCAGCGTGATCTGCTGCTCCGCGAGGCCGTCGATCAGGCGGTCCTGCTGTGCGTCCGGGATGCCGCAGATGCCGAACGCGTGCCCGATCGCGACCTTCCCGGCTAGACCGAGCGCCTTCGTCCGCTCGATGATCAGCTCGATTTCCCAGGCACCGAGCGGACCTTCGTCGTGCAGGTGCAGGTCGACGCCGCAGCCGTGGCGGGCGGCGATGTCGAAGATCGCGTCGAGGTGCCCGCGCGGATCGCGGTCGTAGCCGGCCGGGTCGATGCCGCCGACGTTCTCCACGCCGGACGCCACCGCCCGTTCCAGCAGTTCCAGCGTGCCGGGCCGGGTGAGCAGGCCGCCCTGGGGGAAAGCGACCTGCTCGACGGTGACCCGGCCGCGATGCCGCGCCGCCGCCTCCCGCACCGCCTCGATGCCGGACAACCCCAATTCGGGGTCGACATCGGTGTGCGCGCGGACGTACGAAGTGCCGTTCGCGATCATCGCGTCGAGCAGCGCGGCCGCGGGCTCGGGCGAGGGGAGCCCGAATTCCTTGCGGCGGCGCTGTTCGTTCGAGATCCGGTCGGCGAGGACCGAACCCGCGGTGTTCGGCACCCAGGGGAGGCCCCAGAGGGTCTTGTCGAGGTGGCAATGGGCGTCGACGAGGCCGGGCAGCAGCAGTGCGCCGCCGCCGTCTTCGACCGGAACCTCGTCTGTGACGTCCGCGATCGGCCCGAACTCGGCGATCCGGCCATCTCGTACTAACACGTCCATCGGATCGCCGCCGCCGGGACGGACGTTGCGCAGCAACAGGTTCACGCGACTCCCTCCACGGCTTTGGCCTCGACGGTCGGCTCGCGCCGCTCGGAGGTGGCGAGGCTGACGCCGACGGTGAGCACGACGTTGACGATGATCGCCAGCAGGCCGGGATTGAGGCCCCACAACGTGTTCTTCGAAGCGAGGACCGTCCACGCGACGATCGCGACACCGACGACGAGCCCGGTGGCCGCGCCCGCCTTGGTCAGCCGCCGCCACACCAGCCCCAGCACGATCGCCGGGAAGAACTGCGAAACGCCGTTCTGTCCGGTGAGCAGCAGGTTCACCAGCAGCGCGGGCTGGAAGATCGCGAACACCAGCGCCACCGCGGTCACCACGACGACCAGGCCGCGCGACAGCCGGAAGACGCCCAGTTCGCTGGTCTTCGGGCGCAGAACGCCCTGGTAGACGTTGCGGGCGAGCAGCGTCGCGGACTGCAGGAGCAGCAGGCTGATCGGCACGATCGCGGCCAGCGCGCCCGCGCCGCCGACGAGACCGACCACCCACGACGGCATGGTCTTCAAAGTCAGCGAAAGCAGCGCGCCGTTGGTGGCGCTGCCCTTCAGCCCCGGCACCACGAGCACCGCGGCGAAGCCGACGAACAGCGTGAGCGCGATCAGGATCTGGTACAGCGGAAGGTAAATCGCGTTGCGGCGGATCGTCTGTTCGGACTTCGCGGTGTACATCGCGGCCAGCGCGTGCGGGAACATGAAGAACGCCGCGCTCGTGACCAACAGGGTCGACATCATCCAGGGCACCCCGAGCGGGCTGCCCGGCGCTGGTACGCCGAGGAAGCCGGGGTGCTGTGCCTGCACGGTGTCGATGAGATGTCCGAAGCCGCCGAAGTAGTGCAGCGGAATCGCGATGCCGACGACCAGCACGGTGCCGATCAGCAGGATGTCCTTGAGCACCGACACCCACGCGGCGGCCTTCATGCCGGACGCGTAGACGAACACCGCGATGAGCACGACCGCGAGCACCATGCTGGTGACCCGGTTGATGCCGGTCGTCGTCTCGACGATCTGGCCGAGGCCGAGCAGCTGCGCCTCGATGTAGGGGATCATGAACGCCACGCCGACGATCGCGGTCAGCGCGCCGAACCACGGGCTGCGGAACCGGTGGGTGAAGAAATCCGCTTGCGTGACGAGGTTGTGCTTCTTCGCGTACCTCCACAATGGAGGGAGGAAGAAGTAGGACAGGACGAAGGCGCAGGTTCCGTAGCCGGCGATGTAGAACGCCGCGCCGCCGTTGGCGTAGGCGAACCCGGAGGCGCCGAGGTAGGTGAAGGTGGAGTAGGTCTCGCCCGCGGCGAGGACCCAGAACAGCAGCGTCCCGTAGGACCGGCCGGCGACCGTCCACTGTTCGAGGTTCATCTGCTTCCGGCCGCGCGCGGCGAGTCCGATGACCACCGCCAGCGCCACCACGGCCAGCGCGACGATCGCGCCCGCGTTCATCGCTGCTCCTGCTCGGTTTCGGCGGCGCCCGGGCGCCGGATGCGGTCGGCGACGCCGAGGAACACGGGCGTGAGGGCCACCCAGAGGAGGATCCAGAACCCGATCTCGGGCAGGAACCAGATCCGGCCGCCGCCGCTGAACCAGGGCAGGCCGGCGATCATCGCCACGTAAGGGGTGAAGGCCACCGCGGCCACCACTGCGGAACGCTTCATCGCGCACACCCTTCATTGTTTGGTATACCATAAACGCGGCCGGTGGCGGGTTGTCAAGGGTGCGGACGGGAACGATGCGCGCTCGCGACCGTTCTGGACGGCTGTCCTGGTTGGGCCTCCCGGGTTTGCGTGGCGCTTTGTCCGATTTGGACGCAGACGGCCGGTGCGGCGCTTTGGTAGACCGGCGGGTGCGAGACCAAAACCGGTCTCGCGCCCGCGGCCGACGGCTACCTTGTGCCGTCGAAAGGGGGACCCGATGGACACCGCGACGACCGAGCTGTGGCGGCCGACCGGCCCGGCCGAGCTGGAGCTGGTGCGCCAGTCCGGCTGGCGCGAGTGGCCGCCGCGGTTGCCGGAGCAGCCGATCTTCTACCCGGTGCTGAACGAGGACTACGCGGTGAAGATCGCGCGGGACTGGAACGTCCGGTACGACGGCGCCGGTTACGTGACCCGCTTCCGCGTCGAAACGGCATTCCTCGACCGCTACCCGGTGCGGCAGGCGGGCGGGGAGACGATCCTGGAGCTGTGGGTTCCTGCCGAGGAATTGGCGGAGTTCAACGCGCACCTGGTCGGGGAGATCGAGGTCGTGCACGAGTTCCGCTGACTCGCGGCGTCACTCACCGGGCGGCACGGGTCTGCGCTGGGTGAGGACGGCGCACGCCTCCGGTGTGGTTGGCGTCGGCATCCAGGCGACAGTGAGTGACGGGGCAGGTCGGCTTGCGTCACCGTGGAGAGAGGGATCCGGCACTGGCGGGGCTTTCCGGGCGGCTCCTGGTCCAATGCCGGCCCGCGCGGTCCGAGGCATTGCTCGGTGTCTGCGCGGCGCACGGCACCGGGCTCGTTTTGACCGGGCGGTCGGCGACGGATGCGGTCAAGCGCCTGCGAGAGAAGGGCTTCGACGGACCGATCTTGTGCGACGCCGAGCGTTACGCGGGAAAACGGCGGGTGTGCGCCGGAACTGGAACGCATCCGGAGTGGTGCCGGAAGCAGCGGAGGCTCGGATTGCTGCCGCTGACCGATTCCGGCTACCTCGCGGCGCGCGACTGGACGGGCCTGCGCGGGATCTTGTTGGCCGCCGCGAGGGAACCGTCCGTCGCTACGCTGCCCCTCTCTTCGTGGTGGTTCGACAGCGGACCGATCGCGGCCGCGTTGGCGCGGGAGGTCAATCGGCACGGGGTGCCGGTCGCGGTCGTTCTCGAGCACCGCGCCGATCCGTTCGGTGTGCAGAAGTTGCTGCGCGCGTTTTTGCGTTTCCTCGCCGACTGCGCGACGCCGGTGCTGGTGTTGCGCTGCGACATCTCCGCCGTGGGCCTGCTTTGTCACGGTGCGCACGCGGCGGCGGTGGGCACGAGAAGCTCGTTGCAGCACCTGTATCCGGCGTCCGGCGGCCGTCCGGGCGGCCCTTCGGTATTCGTGCCGCGGCTGCTCAGCTACCACCGGATCGAGACCTGCTCGAAGGTATTCCGCCGGACCCCTGAGATCGAGCAGTTCTGGACTTGCCCGTGCCCCGTCTGCGAGGACCGGACGCCGGCCGGTCTGGACCGGGCTTCGGCGGTCGAGCACGACCTCGATCGTCAGCTGGCGTTGCGGGACGAACTGTTCGAGCGGCCGTTGACCGCGGAGCAGCGGCGGAGCTCCTGGCACGAGACGTGCAGTCACGCGGGGTACGTCCATCGGCAGGTCGCCGAAGCGGTGCGGGGATGGGCCGAACCGGCGAACATCCGGGCCTGGTACCGGGTCACCGAGGATCCGTTGCCGCGCACTATTCCGGGCCAGCCGACGACCGGGGCTGCCCACCCGCGCATCCCCGCGAGCCAGACCGGACGGCGGCGGGCAGCCGATCGCAGGGCGCGCCGATCGGACGCCTAGGCCTCGGTCAGCGGCCTCGTGAAACGTCGAGCCCCCCGGACAGTCCGCGGAAACACCGCACCGCCAGCTCCACCGGTGCGGCCTTCTCCTCTGTCCCAGCCCAGATCTCCAGCGAAATCCGAATCGCGTCCGTCGCCGCGGCCGCGACCAGGTGCACTGTCACCTCGTCCGTCTCCGGGGCCAGCCGTGCCAGAATCGGCCGCAGCCGGGTTTCCGATTCGCCGTTCACCCGGTGCCACACGGCAGCCAGCGCCGAATCGTCCCCGCTCGCGGCTCGCAGCAGGCCGCGGGTCCAGGTGAATTCCTGGGTGGCGTCCGCGGCGGAGATCGTCTTGTGGATCGCGTCCTCGACTGCCTTCAGCAGCGGCGTTCCTTCGGGCGTCGACGCCAGGTGGTCCCGCCACGAATCGGCGCCGACGACCAGCAGCGGGGCGACCGCGTCCTCTTTCGTGCGGAAGTAGCGGTAGAAGGTGCGCGGCGCGACGCCCGCGGCGTCGGCGATCGCTTCCGCGGTCGTTCCCTGTGCGCCATGCTCGGTGAACAGGCGCGCGGCGGCGCGGGCGATGTCGAGTTGCGTCGCCGCTTTGCGCCGTTCGGTCAGGGTCGGGGTCTTTCCGCTCACGCCGCAACGTTACCGGATCACTGTCAAGCGTGCGCAGTTCGTCAGAGTGGCACAGTGTGCCATAAAGGCGTAATGTGTCAGTAGACGAAAGGATCGGACCATGAATCGTTACGAAGGACGCCGGGTGCTGGTCACCGGAGCTGGCTCGGGCATCGGGCAGGCGACGGTGCTGCGGATGCTGGCCGAGGGCGGGCGCGTCGTCGCCGCGGACGTGAGCGAAGCGGGCCTGGCGGACACCGTCGAGAAGGCGGGCGACGCGGCGGACCGGCTGAGCACTGTGGTGGTGAACGTCGCCGACGAAGCGTCGGTGAAGGCCGGGGTCGCATCGGCGGTCGACTGGCTCGGCGGGCTGGACGCGCTCGTCAACGCCGCGGGCATCCTGCGGTCGGCGCACACCCACGAGATGCCGGTCGACGCGTTCGAGCAGGTGCTGCGCGTCAACCTGGTCGGCACGTTCCTGATGATCCGCGAGTCGATCCCGGCGCTGCGGGACGGCGACAAACCCGCGGTGGTGAACTTCAGCTCGACGTCGGCGATGTTCGCGCACCCGTACATGGCGGCGTACGCGGCGAGCAAGGGCGGCATCCAGTCGATGACGCACGCGCTGGCGTCCGAATACGCGAAGGACGGCATCCGCTTCACCGCGGTGCAGCCCGGTTCGATCTCGTCCGGCATGACCGACGGCAGCGGTAAGAGCAAGCAGAGCGTCGGCCCAGGCTTTCCCGAGGACGCCGATTTCACCCTGCTCGGCAAGCTGCTTCCCGCGCTGGGCCAGGGTTTCGCCGGTCCGGAGACGGTCGCGTCGGTCGTCGCGATGCTCGCCAGCGAGGACGCCGCGTTCATCACCGGCACCGAGGTCCGCATCGACGGCGGCACGCACTTCTGATGCGCGATTCGTTCAAGAACTGACGGGCGGCCGGTCCGTAGGTTCGCGGCATGACAAAGCTCTTCACCGCACAGTGCGGGGCGCCGCGATGATCCTCGTGACCGGCGGTCTCGGCATGATCGGCGCGCACACGGCCCGGGCGCTCGCCGATCTCGGGCAGGACGTCCTGGTCACCGGGCACCGGCGGACGGACGTCCCGTCGTTCCTGGCGGACCGCGTCGCCGTGGAAACGCTCGACGCGACCGACCGGGACGCCTTCCTCGCCCTCGGCGACCGGTACGACATCACCGCGATCGTCCACCTGGCGGGCAGCATCCCGGGCGACGACCCGGTCGCCTTCTTCCGCACCGACCTGGCCGGCCTGACCAACGCTCTCGACGCGGCCCGGGCATGGCGGGTGCGGCGGTTCGCGGTCGCGAGCAGCCTCGGCGTGTACCTCGGCCGCGAGGAACCCTGCTGGCACGAGGAGCTACCGCTGCCGACCGCGGATCTGCCGCATCTGATCGTGGCGTTCAAGAAGGCCGTCGAGCCGCTGACGACGCACAGCCTGCGGGGCAGCGGCGTCGAACCGGTGGTGCTGCGGATCGGGACGGTGTGGGGTCCGCTGGTGGACCCGGAATCGCCGTTCTTCCCGATTCCGTCATATCTCAACGCCGGGCTGTGCGGCGCCACCCCGCCTGCGCTGGTCGCCGACGAGGGGTTCGACTGCTGTTACGCCCCGGACGCCGGCCGCGCGATCGCGTTGCTGACCACGGCACCGTCGTTGAGATATCACACGTACAACGTGTCGAGCGGGAAGCCGGTGACGAACCGGGAGTTCGCCGAGGCGCTGGCGGAGATCGTGCCGAGGATGCCGGATCAGCTGAAGCCCGGCGGGGAGACGGGCCCGTATCTGGATATTTCGCGGCTGCGGGAGGAAACGGGCTTCGCGCCGGAATTCGACGTGCGGGCGGCGGTGGCGGATTACGCGGCGTGGCGGAAGACGAATCCGCGCTGAGAAAATCACCGGCCACAGTGGACGGTCGAGGCACTGGTGCGAGAATGGCCGGATGGCAGCGGAACAGGGCGTCGAATCCGAGACGGACCGGGTCGTCCGGCAGCTCCGGGACGAGATCCTGGACGGGGTGCGGAAACCGGGGAGCAAGCTCGTCGAACGGGACCTCGCCGCGGATCTGGGCGTGAGCCGGGTCCCGGTGCGGGACGCGCTGAAAACGCTGGTCGCCGAAGGCCTGGTCACGCCGCGGCCCCGGACGTGGGCGGTGGTGCGGGAGTTCACCGCGAGCGACATCGCGGACCTGCAGGAAGTGCGGGCGGCGCTGGAAATCCTGACGTTCAAGCTCGCGGCCGCCCGCCATTCCCGCGCCGGGCTGGACCGGCTGCGCGCCGCGCTGGACGAGGAAACGGCCGCCGCCGCGGCTGGGGACGCGGTGACGGCCCACCGCGCGGCGGCGGACTTCCACGAGGCCGTCACGGCGATGGCGGGCAACGAGCTGTTGAACGAGCTGGAACTGACGCTCCGCAGCCGGATGCGGTGGCTGCTGGGGCAGCACGAGGACCTGGAACGGGTGGCGGGGGAGCACCGGGCGCTGTACGACGCGATCGCGCGGCGGGACGGGGAGACCGTGGAAGCGCTGCTGATGGAGCACATGGAGAGCGGGCGGCATTTGCGCGGGCTGGGGCGCGGCGACGACTGACGCCTGAGCGCGCCGGGGGTGTTGTCGGCGACGGCTGGGGAATTGTTGGAGATGGCTGATGCCTGGCGCGCGTGCGGTGGGGCTGTTGGCGGCACCGGCGGACGCCGGTGCGCGCGTTGAGGAGTTTTCGGCGATGGCTGATGCCTGGCGTGCGTGCGGTTCGGCGGTTGGCGGCGACGGCTGACTCCAGCGCACGCTGAGGAGTTGTCGGCAATGGCCGGGTGCCTGCGGCCTGGGGGATTGTCGGCAACGGCTGGGGTCGGGGTGTCCGCGGACCGGGAAATTGTCGGTGGCGGCTGGGTGCCCGCGGGCGAGCAGGTGCTGACGCCTAGTGCCCGCACAACGGGGGATTCGTAGGCAACGGCGGGGGTCTCGTTCTCGCGCGTCGGGGGAGTTGTCGACGACAGCTGAGGGCTTAGCGCTCGGACGCCAGAGGAGTCCTCGGCAACAGCCGAGCCAGATCGGCCGCAATCTGTCCGCACGAGCTGCCCGCACCGTCCTTTTCGGACACCCTCGCGAGCCCCGTGACCTGCCGGGCCATCGCACCACCGCTCCGGAGCGCATTTGGTAGGCCGCGCCTCGCCCCGTCGAAGCGCGGTCCTTTCGCGCCGCACCAAGCAGCACACAGCACGGCAACAATCCTCGAAGACACTCTTGTGATCTTGTACGAGCAGTTGGTATACCAAACGCCATCGTTCGCACTCGATGAGGAGAACCCCGTGCAAGGTGTCGACACGGCCGCCGCCCCGGTCGCGGCGGTCCGCTCCGGCCGCACCCTCGTGGGCACGGCCTGGCTGCGGATCCGGCGCAGCCGCGTCGCGATGGCGGCGCTGGTCGCGGTGTGCCTGATCGTGCTGTTCGCGATCCTCGCCCCGGTGCTGACCGGCATCGAGGGGTCCGACCCGTTCGCCGCGCACACCGGCCCGGATTTCCTCGACGGCTTCACGACGCCCGGCCTGCCGCTGGACTACTACCGCTACCCCTCAGGCGAGCATTGGCTGGGCCTCGAACCGGGACTCGGCCGCGACATCTTCGCGCGGATGGCTTACGGCGCACGGGTTTCGCTGACCATCGCGCTGCTGGCCACCGTCGTCTCGGTCGTGCTGGGCACCGTGCTCGGCGCGGCGGCGGGGTACTTCGGCGGCAAGACCGACATGGTCATCAGCCGGATCATGGACCTGTTCCTCGCGTTCCCGCACCTGCTGCTGGTGTTGTCGCTGACCCCGATCCTGCAGTCCCGCCTGCGCGGCACCGCGCTCGATTCCGGCAGCCTGATCCCGATCTCGTCGCTGGTGATCATCCTCGGCTTCTTCGGCTGGGCGTACCTGGCGCGGGTCGTGCGCGGCCAGGTGCTCTCGATCCGCGAACAGGAGTACGTCGAGGCGGCGAAGGCGTTCGGCGCGAGCCGCCGGTCGATCATCCTGAAGCAGATCATCCCGAACGTGCTGGGCGTCGTGCTCGTGTACGCGACCATGCTGATCCCGATCAACATCACCTCCGAGGCCGCGCTGTCGTTCCTCGGTGTCGGCGTGAAGGACCCGACGCCGTCGTGGGGCCAGATGCTCAACGCGGCACAGGCGGGCAACTGGTATCTCTCCGACCCCTGGTTCCTGGCAGTGCTCGCGGGCGCGCTCGCGATCACGGTGCTGGCTTTCAACCTGCTGGGCGACGCCGTCCGGGACGCGCTCGACCCCAAGGCGTCCCGTCGCTGATTTCCCTTCTGCATAAGGAGTATTTCGTGAAAAAGAGCACCACCGCGGCGGGAGTGCTGGCGCTCGCCGCCGGGCTCGCGCTGACCGCGTGCGGCGGTCCGAAGCCCGCCGCCGGCGCGGGCAACGGGCAGCAGGACGTGACCAAACGCGCCGCGGTCAAGGTGGCCGAGGGGTCGACCGCGAAGGGCGGCGACATCCACGTCCTGATGTCCTCGGACTTCCAGACCCTCGACCCGGGCAACAGCAACTACGTCCAGACCGCCAACGTCGGCCAGTTGTACTACCGCACGCTGACCATGGCGAAGGAGACGTCCGGCAAACCGCCGACGATCGTGCCCGACCTGGCGACCGACCTCGGCAAGGCGTCGGCGGACGGGCTCACCTGGACGTATACCCTGCGCCAGGGCCTGAAATACGAGGACGGCACGCCGATCACCGCCCGCGACGTCAAGTACGGCGTCGAACGCACTTACGCGCGCGACGTCTACACCCAGGCCCCGCAGGAACTCGACTCCGCGCTGACCGACGACAGCTACAAAGGCCCGTACCAGGGCGGCGATTTCAAGGCCATCGACACCCCGGACGACCACACGGTCGTCTTCCACCTGAAGCAGCCGTTCGCCGAGTTCCCCGCGCTGGTGTCGCGGTCGAACACCGCGCCGGTGCCGCAGGCGAAGGACACCAAGCTCGACTACACCAACCACCCGGTGTCGAGCGGTCCGTACAAGATCGCCTCCTACGACCGCGGCCGCAGCCTGAAGCTGGTCCGCAACCCGAACTGGGACCCGGCGACCGACCCGAACCGCCCGGCGCTGCCCGACACCTTCACCTTCACGCTGTCGACCGCGCAGGCGACGATCAGCCAGCAGCTGCTCTCCGACGCGGACCCGACCGCGCTCACGCTGGACACCCAGGGCGCGCTGCAGCCGTCGGACATCGCGAAACTGTCCGCTCAGGACATCTCCAAGCGCACCGCCGCCGGTCTCCTCGGCTGCACGGACGTGCTGAACTTCAACACGACGACCATCACCGACCCGGACGTCCGCAAGGCGTTCGCGCTGGCCTTGGACCGCAACGCGATCCTGCTGCAGTACGGCGGCGAGCGGTTCGGCAACATCCCGCAGTCGTATCTCAACGACGCGCAGAAGGGATATGTCGAGCAGCACACCGAGCTGGACCCGAAGGGGCAGCCGAAGCTCGAAGTGGCCAAGAAGCTGTTGCAGGGCAAGAACTATCCCAAGTCGCTGGTGTACGGCTACGCCGAGGCGTCGGCGAAGTACAAGGGGGTCGGCACCGTTCTGCAGCAGAACCTGAAGGCGCTGGGCGTCGACGTGCAGCTGCGCCCGATCCCGACCGCGAACTACTACACCGTGCTCGCCGGCGACCAGATGCCGGACATCGCGCGTTCCGGCTGGTGCGGCGGCGCGGACAGCTCGTCGGTGCGCTTCACGGTCGACCCGAACATCGGCCCGAGCCTCGACGGCAAGACCTACGGCTTCTCGAACATCCCGCGGTACTACGACGCCAAGCTGTCCGGCGAGCTGTACCAGCTGCGCGGGCAGAACGGGTCCGCCGAGGAGCTGGGCCGCAAGTGGGCCACCGCGATGGACCGGATCATGCAGCAGTACCCGCTCGTCCCGCTGGTGCGCAACTACACCTACAGCGTGGTCGGCTCCAAGGTCCGCAACGCGCAGGTCGGCTACTTCTTCGGGGCGATCGACCTGTCGGCCGTCGGCGTCGGGCAGTAGCACTCCAGCGGCACTCCAGAAACGAGAGGATTCCCCGGCGATGCGGTGTCCACAGTGGACCAAGCGGGTGCGGACGTGATCGGCTTCCTGGCGCGGCGCGTGGCCGCGATGGCCGTCCTGCTGGTCGTGATCAGCTTCGTCACGTTCGCGCTGTTCCAGATCGGCCCGGCGGACCCGGCCGCGGCCGCGTGCGGGCAGGAGTGCACGCCGGAGCGGATCGACCAGGCCCGGATCGCGCTGGGCATGGACAAGCCGTTCTTCGTGCAGTACCTGGACTACCTGTCCGGCTTCGTGCACAGCCGCATGATCGGTGCGCCCGGCGCGTTGACGGTGTGCGCGTGGCCGTGCCTCGGCAAGTCGTTCCAGACCAACGAAGCGGTGACGGACGTGCTCGCCCGGGCGCTGCCGTACACGGTGTCGATCGCGGTCGGCGCGGTTCTGCTGTGGACAGTCGCCGGGGTGTCGCTGGGGCTTCTCGCGGCGCTGCGCAAGGGGAAGGCGACCGACAAGCTCATCGTCGGCGCCGCCTCGGGCGGAGTGTCGCTGCCGATCCCGGTGACGGGGTTGCTGCTGCTGCTCGTGTTCGTGAGCACGCTGCACCTGCTTCCGTTCACCAGCAACGAAATCTCGTCCCCGTTCGGCCCGGCCGGACCTCTCGGCTGGTTCGGCAACTACCTGCTGCCGTGGGTGGCGCTGGCGCTGCTGTTCAGCGCGCAGTACATCCGGGTCACCCGGACCACGATGCTGGAGACCTTCGGCGAGGACTTCATGCGCACGGCCCGGGCGATGGGGCTGCCGCGCCGGCGCGTCGTGTTCAAGCACGGCGTGCGGGCCGGCCTCACCCCGATCGTCACCATGCTCGGCCTGGACATCGGCAGCCTGCTGGGCGGCGCGGTGCTAACCGAGCAAATCTTCTCCGTGCCGGGCGTCGGGTTCACCGCGGTGCACGCGGCGCAGTCCGGCGACCTGCCGGTGACGATGGCCATCACCATGATGGCCGCGTTCTTCATCATCGTGGCCAACGTGGTCGTCGACCTGTGCTACGCGGTGATCGACCCCCGAGTGAGAGTCTGAGGGCACGTGTCTGCAACCGAAACGCCGCTGCTGGCGGTCCGCGACCTGCGCGTCGGCTTCCCGACCGACGACGGCGTCGTGCACGCGGTCAACGGGATGGACCTGACGCTGGGCAAGGGCGAGACGATCGGGCTGGTCGGGGAGTCCGGGTCCGGCAAAACCGTGACCAGTCAGGCGCTGCTGGGCCTGTTCAAGGACACGCCGGCGACCGTGACCGGCGAGATCCTGCTCGACGGGACCGACCTCAACACCTTGTCCGAGCCCGCGATGCGCGCCTATCGCGGCAAGAAGATCTCGATGATCTTCCAGGACCCGCTGTCGGCGATGCATCCGTTCTACCCGGTCGGCTCGCAGATCGCCGAGGTGTACCGGACGCACAACGCGGTGTCGCGCAAGGCGGCGGCCGAGGTCGCGGTCGACATGCTGGGCCGCGTCGGCATCCCTGACCCGCGGCGGCGCGCGGCCGGGTACCCGCACGAGTTCTCCGGAGGGATGCGGCAGCGGGCGATGATCGCGATGGCGCTGGTGTGCGAACCGGAACTGCTGGTCGCGGACGAGCCGACCACGGCGCTGGACGTGACCGTGCAGGCGCAGATCCTGGACCTGATCGGCGAGCTGCAGGCGGAAACGGGCACCGCGGTGATCATGGTGACGCACGATCTCGGCGTGGTGGCGCAGGTATGTCACCGGGTCGCGGTGATGTACGGCGGGATGTGCATGGAGGTCGCGTCCGTCGACGATCTGTTCGCCGCGCCCGGCCACCCCTACACCCAGGGCTTGCTGTCGTCGATGCCGTCGCTGGCGGAGGAAACCGGACGGTTGCGGCCGATCCCGGGCTTCCCGCCGGCCCTGCTCGACCTTCCGCCCGGCTGCCTGTTCGCCGACCGGTGCCCGCAAGCGTCGTCGGTGGCTGGCGACCGGTGCCGGACCGAAGTGCCGTCGCTGTCCGGCGCCGGGCATCTGTCGCGGTGCCATCTCGAGGAGGCGGCGTGACCGAGTTGCTGGAGGTCCGGGACCTCGTGAAGCACTTCCCGGTGCGGTCGGGACTGTTCCGCTCGGCGGGCGCGCTGAAGGCCGTGGACGGGATCAGCTTCTCGATCGGGGTCGGGCAGACGCTCGGCCTGGTCGGCGAGTCCGGCTGCGGCAAGTCCACGACCGGCAGGCTGGTGATGCGCCTGCTCGACCCGACGTCGGGCAGCATCCGGCTGGCCGGGGAGGAAATCGGCCCCCTGCGCGGCGCTGCCCTGCAGGAGTACCGGCGGCGGGTGCAGATCGTCTTCCAAAACCCCGCTTCCGCCTTGAACCCGCGCCAGTCGGTGGGCACCGCCATTGCCGCCCCGCTGCTGGCGCAGGGCATCACGCCGCCCGGCGGGGTGAAGGCGCGGGTGCGGGACCTGATGGACCGGGTCGGGCTGCGGCCGGACCACTACAACCGGTTCCCGCACGAGTTCTCCGGCGGCCAGAAGCAGCGGGTGGGCATCGCGCGGGCGCTGGCGCTGGACCCGCGGCTGATCGTCTGCGACGAGCCGGTGTCCGCTTTGGACGTTTCGGTGCAGGCGCAGGTGATCAACCTGCTGCAGGACATCCAGCAGGAGACCGGGGTGGCATATCTGTTCATCTCGCACGACCTGTCCGTGGTGCGCCACTTCGCCGACCGTGTCGCGGTGATGTACCTGGGGCACATGGCCGAACAGGGCACCACTGCGGAGGTCTTCGCGACTCCCCGGCATCCGTACACCCGGGCGTTGCTGTCGGCGGTGCCTTCGCCCGGCGCGGACCGCGCGAGCCGGATCCGGCTGGCTGGCGATCTGCCGAGCCCCTCGGACCCGCCGAGCGGGTGCGTATTCCGCACGCGGTGCCCGGTTTACGCGGCGCTGGGGGAGTCGCAGCAGCGGTTGTGCCGGGACGAGGTGCCCGCTTCCGACAACGGGGCGGCGTGCCACCACGTCGAGGCGGCGAACGCGGTGCTGGCTCCGGCTGGATGATCTCCCCGGTCCTTTCGGGCCGGGGATCCTTTCTTATTTTGTATGGGAGATTTCGATGTAGTGCTTGCCGTTCCGGGGAATGCACTCGGCGCCGTCGACCGTGGGGTCCGGCGGCAAGACGCGCAGGGCGTGGACGCAATCGTCTGGGGTTTCGTAAGGCCCGTTGTACTCGATGCGGCTGGCGAACGCCGTGCCGCTCAGCAACAGAGCGCCGCCAGTTGTCGCAAGGCAAACGGCAGCTGTGGCCACGTATTTCCGCATGATGCGCTTCCTCCCCTTGTGCTGATCTTGTTGACGCCTCTTCATCCCTACCCTCGTCCGGGCGGAGCGAAGCCGTCTTTGCCTGTTCGGCTGCGAGGAATTGACCGAACGGGCATCGGACGCAACCCCTTGCCGGAACGGCAATTTTCCGTGCCCATGCCGGGGCGGGCTGGCGAAACTGACCGCATGATCACCGCATCCCGGCTGGTGCCCCGCTCTCTCGCGGCACTCGCTCTGTCCCTCGTGCTCGCGCTCGGCACCGTGGCCTGTTCCGCCGCTCCTTATGCTGCTGCGACGCACGACGATCCCGCATTCCAAAGCACCTTCCGGCATGAGTTCGCCGACGTCGACGGCGTACGTATGCACTACGTCACCGGCGGCAGCGGCACGCCGGTCGTGCTGATCCACGGCTGGCCGCAGACCTGGTACGGCTGGTGGCCGGTCATGCCAGCGCTCGCGAAACACCACACCGTGTACGCGATCGACCTCCCCGGCCTGGGCGACAGCACCGGTTCGCCGAGCGGATACGACAAAGCCACGTTGGCGCGTTATGTGCACACCCTCGTCGCGGAGCGGCTTCAACTTCGGAATGCCGCCGTCGTCGGCCACGATTTCGGTGCGGCGGTGGCATTCCAGTACGCCAGCCAATTCCCCGGAGATACTGCTCGACTGGGCTATTTCGATTTGCCGCTTCCCGGTCCCGCGATCAATGCCGCCACTTACCGGACGCTGAGCTGGCACATCGCCTTCCACTCGCAACGCCGCGTTCCCGAAGCAGTGGTCGGCGATGATGTGCGGGAATACCTCGCGCTGTTCTACCCGCAGGTTTCCTTCGGCGGGACAGCCTTCGGCGGCACCTCGGAACGATCGCCGTTCACCGAAGCCGAGGTCGACGAGTACGCCCGGACCTACAGCCGCCCCGCGGCCCTCTCCGGTGGTTTCGAGCTTTACCGGGCGCTGGACAAGGATGTCCGGGATACCGTGGCGGCTGCTCCGGTGAAGGTGCCGACGCTGCTTCTGACCGCCCAAGGCCAACTTGACGCGATCCGAGCGACGGTGGCCCCGCGGGTGACCGACATCGTCCAAGCGGCGGACGTGCCGCACGCGGGACATTGGCTGGCCGAGGAGAACCCGCGGTTCGTGGTGGGGGAGTTGGAGCGTTTCCTGGACGGCTGACCTGGCGGGAGGCTCGGGGGTGTCCCGCAAGCGCTGCACCGTGCTGGCTCATGCTGGCGGAGCTGGTATCTCACCCAGAGCAGCTGGCATACGCTTCCTAGCCCGGGCCGCCGCTGTACAGGCCGCCGATCCATCAGATCACTGTGCTTCCACCGCGCAACGAGCAGAAGAGCGGACGGAAGGCTTGGAACAGCGCTGATCCAACCCTCGGCGCTCGGGTGAAAGCCGAGCCTCCTCCGCCGATTAGGTCTAGACATCCGATGGATGGCCGACTTACGCTCCCGGCCGTCACCGTTCGGTTACGGAGCCGACAAGGAGGGTTGCCGTGTCGAATTCCGCGAGTCTGGTGCTTGCCGCGGTGCTGGCGGCTGGGGGGACGGCCGCCGCGCCGGCGGTGGGGGAAGCAACCGCTTGTCATGGGCCTGTCCGGCCGGCTGCGATTCAGGTGGTGCAGTCGTGCGACGGGACGGACCGGATCCTTGCCAAGGCCGCTGCGACCGTGCCGCGGTCGGGGCAGATCGCTTGGCAGCAGCGGCCCGTCACGGCCTTCACGCATTTCGGCATGAACACCTTCACCGACCGCGAATGGGGCTCCGGCGCGGAGAAAGAGTCGACGTTCGCGCCTGCTGCCGTCGACACTGACCAGTGGATGCGCTCGATGAAGGCGGCTGGCGTGACGCAGGTGATGCTGACTGCGAAGCATCACGACGGGTTTGTGCTTTATCCGACCCGCTATACGAATCACTCCGTGGTCGCGAGTCCGTGGTGGCTGACGCCGGGGTGCGCGGACGACTCAGTGGCGAAGGCGCGGCAGGCGGCGCAGAACGGCCGGGCGGAGGATCCGTCTGCGTATTGGCAGGTCCGAGCCGCTGGATGTGCCAATCCGCGCGGTGACATCTTGCGCGACTACATCGATTCGGCGCGGAAAGCCGGGCTGAAAGTCGGCGTGTACCTGTCGCCTGCAGACGGTGCGGAGTTGCCCCCGCAGTTCTTCGCGGACCAGGGGAAACGGGTCGAGGCGAAGGTCGCCGCGGGGCAGTCGTTGAGCATCGAGGAGCAGGCGACTTACGACGACCGCGCGAACTCGCCGGCTGGTCAGGGGCGGTACGGCACGGGCAGCGCGGCGAAAGTCCGGACCATTCCGTCGCTGGTGCCGAACGACGACCGGGCCGCGGCGCTCGCGGCGGGGAAGTTGCCCAGGTTCACCGTGACCGAGGATGATTACAACGCCTACTACCTGAACCAGATCTACGAACTGTTCACCCAGTACGGTCCGATCGACGAGCTGTGGCTGGACGGGGCGAATCCCTGGCGCGGCAACGGGATCAGCGAATCCTACGACTTCACCACCTGGTTCCGGATGATTCACGCGCTGTCGCCGGACACGGTCACGTTCGCCGGGCCGGCGGGCGTGCGCTGGGTCGGCAACGAGAGGGGGCAGGCCCGCGAGACCGAGTGGAGCGCACTGCCGACCACGGGTGATCCGAACACCGCGCACAACGAGGAGTTGTTCGTCGGCGGGGCGGAGGGGGTCGACCTCGGGTCTCGGCAGGTGCTCGCCGATCCGTCCGTGCGGTATCTGGAATGGGCACCGGCCGAAGCTGACGTATCAATCCGGCCGGGTTGGTTCTATCACCCGGACGAACAGCCGAAGACGGCCGCGCAGCTTGTCGACCTCTATCGTGCGTCAGTGGGGCGTAATGCCTCGTTGCTGCTGAACGTTCCGCCGGGTCCGGACGGGCGGGTCGCTCCGGCGGACAGCGCGGCGTTGGCGACGTTCGGGCAGGCCATCGCGCGGACGGAGGGCCAGAATCTCGCGGCCGGGGCCTGTGGGTTGAACGCGGTCACGGATTCCTCGCTCACCACGTCTTGGTCACCGCCGCACGGCGCGCTTGTCGGGACGATGGACGTCGTGCTGCCGAAGCCGGTGACCTTCGACCAGATCCGGCTGGGGGAGGACATCACGCGCGGCCAGCACGTCGAAGGCGCGACCGTCCAGGCCGAAGTGGACGGTGCCTGGCGCACGATCGCGACCGTCACCACGATCGGCGCGAACCGGCTCGTCACCCTCCCCTCGCCGATCACCGCTCGCCACTTGCGCGTGGTCGTCACGCAATCGCGGGCGACCCCGTACCTGGCTGCTTTCGCGTTGTACCGCACTGTCCCCGCCGTCTGAGAGGAAGTCATGACTCTACGCCGCAGAGCTTGGCTCGCCGTTGTCGTCGCCACGAGCGCCCTCGCGATTGCCCAACCGGCAGCTGCCAAACCGGGTCCGACGCCGGTCGTTTCCCCGACGCCGCAACAAATAACCCGCGAGGCCGCCGATGTTTCGTTGCCGTCGTCGGTGGTGCTGGTCACGGACGGCACTACCGACGGTCCGGCCAAGGACCTGCTGATTTCTCTGTTGCACCAGCACGGAGTCCAGAAGATCAGCTCTGGTCCGCCGCGCGGGTTCGTCATCCGGCTGGGCACTGGCGGGGACGCGCCGACGCAGGCGGAGGGCTATTCGCTTGCTGTGCACCGCGACGGCGTGACCGTCAATGGCCGCGACGGTGCCGGGCAATACTACGGGGTGCAGACGCTGCGACAGCTGTTTGTCCGGATTGGACACGGCTGGGCGGTGAGCGGGGTCGCGGTCCGGGACTGGCCGAAGATGGCCTTGCGCGGGTCGATCGAAGGCTTCTACGGTCCACCGTGGACGAACGACGATCGCGTGCGGCAGATCAAGTTCCTCGGCGAGACCAAGGCGAACACGTATATCTACAGCGCGAAAGACGACGCGTACCTGCGCGCACAGTGGCGCGACCCTTATCCGCAGCAGGAGTTGGCCGCGCTCGGCAAGCTGGTGCGCACGGCGAACGCGAACCACGTCGACTTCACCTACGCCTTGTCGCCCGGGGTCTCGATCTGCTTCTCCTCGCCGCAGGATGTGGCGGCGGTGAAGGCGAAATTCCAGGCGGTGTACGACCTCGGTGTGCGGTCGTTCTCGTTGCCGTTCGACGACATCTCCTACACCAAGTGGAACTGTGCCGGCGATCAGACGGCGTTCGGCGCGCCCGGGCAAGCCGCCGCGGGCAAGGCGCAGGTTTCGTTGCTCAACGAGATCACCAAGAACTTCGTGAAGACTCACGACGGCGTCCGTACATTGCAGACCGTGCCGACGGAATACAGCGACCTCAAGGATTCTCCGTACAAGACGCAGCTGCGGGAGAATCTCGACCCGTCCGTCTTCGTGCAATGGACCGGCACCGCGGTGGTCCCGCCGAGCGTCACGAACGACGAAGCTCGGCAGGTGTCCACTGTGTACGGGCGGAAAGTGTTCCTCTGGGACAACTACCCGGTCAACGACTACGAGCAGTCCGCCGGTCGGTTGCTGCTCGCGCCGTACGCGCATCGCGAAGCGGGGCTGTCGGAGTATCTCAACGGGATCGTCTCGAATCCGATGAACCAGGAAGCGGCCAGTGAGGTCGCCGAGTTCGGGGTCGCGGACTTCGCGTGGAACGACGCGGGCTACTCGCCGGACCGTTCGTGGCCGCAGGCGCTGGCCCGGCTCGCGGGCGGCGATCCGCGCGCGACGGAGGCACTGAAAGTGTTCGCGGACCTGGAACATCTGGCACCTGTCTTCGGACCCACGCCGCGGCAGCCGCAGGCACCCGTGCTCGCGGCCAAGGTCGCCGAGTTCTGGCAGGCCTGGAACTCCGGCGACCACCGTGCACTGGCCAAAATCCGTTCGTACGCCGAACAGATCCGCAACGCTCCGGCGGTAATCCGGGGCGGACAGGTGCAAAGCGCATTCGTCAGCGAGGCGGCCCCGTGGCTGGACGCGACCGCGCTCTGGGGCGAGGCGATGGTGACCCGGCTGGACGCACTCGCCGCGGCGACCCGCGGTGCCGCCGCTGCCGCGCAACGCCTGACCACAGCGGCGGATGCGCTGGTCAAGCGGGCGGAAGCGGTGAAGACAGGCAACACCAACCGGTGGGGCGTGCGGCAGGCGCTCGTCGGGGACGGCGTGCTCGACTCGTTCCTGGCCCAGGTGCGCGCGGTGACGGTCGGCGGAACGGGGGAGTGATGGACGTGAGCAGGAGGAGTTTCCTCGGCGGTGCGGCCGCAGTCGCCGCGAGCACCGTTTTCGCCGGACCGGTGGGCGCGGCCGGTCGTCGCGGGCTGAGCGTGTCCGGCGACCGGTTCTTGCTCGACGGCAAGCCGTTCCAGATCGTTTCCGGCGCGATCCACTACTTCCGCTTGCGGCCGGACCAGTGGCACGACCGCCTGTCGCGGCTCAAAGCGCTGGGCCTCAATACCGTCGAAACCTACGTCGCCTGGAATTTCCACCAGCCGACGCCCGGTCGCGCCGATTTCCGCGGAGACCGCGATCTCCCGGCGTTCATCCGGACGGCCGGGGAACTGGGTTTCCAGGTCATCGTCCGGCCGAGTCCGTACATCTGCGCGGAATGGGAATTCGGCGGCCTGCCCGCCTGGCTGCTCGCGGACCGGAACATGGAGCTGCGCTGCGCCGATCCGGCTTACCTCAAGGCCGTCGACGCGTGGTACGACCAGCTGATCCCGCAGCTGACCCCGCTCGAAGCGCAGCACGGCGGCCCGATCGTCGCCGTGCAGATCGAAAACGAATACGGCAGCTACGGCAACGACACGAGCTATCTCGCGCATTTGCGGGACAGCCTGCGGTCGCGCGGAATAACCAGCCTGCTTTTCGTCGCCGACGGCGCTTCCGAATTCTTCATGCGCTTCGGCGAACTGCCAGGGACATTGGAGGCCGGCACCGGTGATGGCGACCCCGCGCCGAGCATCGCCGCGCTGAAAGCCTTCCGTCCCGGCGCGCCGGTCATGATGGCCGAATACTGGGACGGCTGGTTCGACCACTGGGGCGAGCCGCACCACACCACTGATCCCCAGCAAACCGCCGCCCACATCGATCAGCTGCTCGCCACGGGTGCGTCCGTGAACCTGTACATGGCCTGCGGCGGCACGAACTACGGCTTCACTGCTGGCGCCAACACCTCCGGCCTGCAATATCAGCCCACCGTGACGAGCTATGACTACGATTCCCCAGTGGGCGAGGCAGGCGACGTCGGGGCCAAATTCACCGCATTGCAGGCAGTGCTCACGAAGTACACCAAGCAGCCCGTCGTCCCTCCGCCCGCTCGGTCGCCGCGCCTGTCCGCTCAGTCGGTCACGCCTTCCGGCGCGGTGTCCCTGATGGACTCGCTGCCGGTACTGTCCACAGTGGTCCGCTCGGCGCAACCGGTCTCCATGGAACGGCTGGGCCAGTCGACCGGCCTGATCCACTACCGCACGACCGTGCAGGGCCCGCACTCCGGCCCGCTGAGCATTCACGGCCTGGCGGACCGGGCGCTGGTCTTCGTCGACGGCGTGCAACTGGGCGTGCTGGACCGGAACCGCCCGGACACGACGCTCGACCTGAAACTGGAGAAAACGCGGACCCGCCTGGACATTCTGGTCGAGGCGATGGGCCGGGTGAACTACGGCCCGTACCTGGCGGATCGCAAGGGCATCGACGGCTGGGTCGCGATGAACACCCAGCAGAAACTGTTCGGCTGGGAGATCCGCCCGCTGCCGCTGGACGACCTGTCCCGGCTGCGCTTCTCCTCCGCCCCGCCTGGCGCCGGGCCCGCCTTCCATCGCGCGACTGCGCTGGTCACCGAGCCGGCGGACGGATTCCTCGCCCTGCCCGGCTGGGAGAAGGGCATCGTATGGCTGAACGGCTTCAACCTCGGCCGGTACTGGAAGATCGGGCCGCAGAAGACGTTGTACGCACCGAAGTCGCTGTGGCGGAAGGGCAAGAACGAGCTGGTGGTGCTGGAGATGCACCATCCGGGTCCGGCGATCGAGATCCGTCCGGAGGCGGACCTGGGCTGACCGGAGGGCGTCGTCCGGCTCACTGATCCCCGGCGAGGTTCTCGATCGCCCGTTTCCGGCGGTGGTCGAACACGATCGAACTGCGGAACTGCACGACCTCCTTGCGGCTGCTGAGATCCTCGACGAGGAACGTGTGCAGCCGCGAAACGTCCGGAACCGCGACGTGCAGCAGGAAATCGTCGCCGCCGGCCAGGACGAAGACGGCCATCACCTCGGGCATGGCGAGCGCGTCGCGGCGGAAGCGGTCGATGATCGGCTGGCTGAGCGGGCGGATCTGGGCGAACACCATGGCCTGCACCGACCTGCCCAGCGCGGGCAGGTCGACCTCAGCGTGGAATCCGGTCAGCACCTGGCGCGCCTGCAGCCTGCCGATCCGGTCGGAACAGGTCGACGCCGCGACGCCGACGCGTTCGGCCAGGTCGCGCATCGGGATCCGCGCGTCCTGCTGGAGTTCGCGCACGATCAGGCTGTCGATCCGATCCAGGTTCGGAAGTTCGCTCATTTGCCGAACATATCACCGGATCAGCCGCAGAAGTACGGTGGAACAGGCAGTCTTCTGGCTGTGAACCGAACAGAGAGTTTCGCCGGGGAAGCACTGCAGGTCGTCCGCGGGACCCGGTCGGGAGTCGTGATCTCCGTCGCCATCCATTCGACGGCGCGGGGTCCGGCGATCGGCGGGTGCCGGATCAAGGCGTATCCGTCGTGGCGGGACGGGGCGGACGACGCGCTGCGGTTGTCGGCGGCGATGACGACGAAGTGCGCGCTGGCCGGACTTCCCTGCGGGGGCGGCAAAACCGTGGCGGCGCTGCCCCCGGAAGGGCTGGATCCGGCGCGCCGGCCCGGCCTGATCGCCGATATCGCCGAGGCGATCGCCGCGCTGGGCGGACGGTATCGCACGGGGCCGGACATCGGGACGACGTCCGAGGACATGGCGGTCATCCACCGCCTCGCGCACGGCTGGGCGTTCTGCCGTCCGGTGGACCAGGGCGGCAGCGGAACGTCGAGCGCCGCGACCGCACGGGGTGTTCTGGCGGCGCTGCAGGCCGGGGTGGAGCCGGGTTCGGTCGAAGGGCTGCGCGTAGGCGTGCTCGGGTTCGGCAGCGTCGGACGGCTTGTCTGCGAGGCACTGCTGGACCGCGGCGCGAAAGTGGTCGTGACCGACGTCGATGCCCGGCTCCGGCCGGTCGCGGAGCGGCTAGGCGCCGCCTGGACCACGGCGGATCTGGTGCGGGAGCCGTTGGACGTGCTCGTGCCCGCTGCGACGGGAGGATTGCTGACGGCCGAGTCGGCGGCGGCTTGCGGCGCGTCGCTGATCGTGGGACCGGCGAACAACCAGATCGCCGACGAGGAAGTCGCGACGGTGTTGCGGGACCGGGGAATCACGTGGATTCCGGACTTTGTCGCGAGCGCGGGCGGAATCATTCACGCGGTCGGACGCGAGACGCTGGGAATGGACGAGGCGGCGGCGAACGCGAAGATCGACGCGATCGGCGACACGACGAGAGCGGTGCTGGCGCGCGCCCGCGAACGCGGCCTGACGACGGTTCGGGCGGCGCGGGAACTGGCCTGAGCCCGAACGCGAGCCAAGGCTCCGGGACTCGGCCCGGAGCCTTGGCTTCCCTTTCCGCGGGATCAGTACCAATGCGCGCGGCCGCCGATGCGGCGTCCGGTCCCGCCGAGCACCGCCAGGATCGCGCCGATCACCACGAGGGCGATCCCGATGCTCCACAAAATCTGGATCGAGGTGATGAACCCGATCACGAGCAGAATGACGCCGAGAACAATCACGGGGAGAACCTCGTCTTCCTTCTCTCGGTGGGGAATATGGCGTGCTCACTCCCGGATACCCTCACACGGACGAGTGAAACATGAGTTGCTCCGGCAATTCCGCGCCGCGGGTATTCCGGCAAGCTCGCGGTGAATTTGTCACCGCATTGATCGATTCGACGGCAGGAATTCAGGCAAATGGCGTAAGGAACCGAGCGGGCGGCGCCGCCGCCGGGAAACCGGACGAAGCGGCTGATTCCCCGCCCGCCTGCGTCGGCGCGGCGCGGCGGGCATCATGGGGGAGGCGGCCGGGCAGCGGGCCGCCTGCCCGGACCGGGCAGGAGAGACCGACGACGGGACCCTGACGATGGACGAGCCGACCGACCCCGGCGCCGACCCGGCGCGCGAGTTCCGCGTCGAGCGGGAGGACCGGCCCCCGGCCGCGGTGCTGGCGGTCTACGGCGAGGTCGACATGGTCACCGCGCCGCGGCTCACCGCCGCGGTCGACGAGGCGCTCGCCGGGGCCCCGCCGGTGGTGGTCCTGGACCTCGCCGCGGTGGAATTCCTCGCCTCGGCCGGGCTGACCGCGCTGGTGACGATGACCCAGCACCGTCCGTCCGGCCCGAGCGTGCGCATCGTCGCGTCCGGACGGGCGACGATGCGGCCCATCCAGCTCACCGGGCTGGAGCGCACGCTGCCGCTGTACCCGACGGTCGAGGCGGCGCTGGCCGGGGCCTGACCCGGGCGTCTCTTCCGGACGGACGGCACGGGTGAACCCGGCCCGGACAGGGTAACCGGACGGCGGGAAAGAACGTCCGCTGCGGCCGTGCGCGCCGCGCGCGGAACAGCCCGTCGAACGGGGAGAACATGCGCATCGGCTACACCTTGATGACCGAACAGACCGGGCCGCGGGAGCTGGTCAGCTGCGCGACCGCCGCCGAGCAGGCCAGCTTCGACTTCGCGGCCTGCAGCGACCACTATTCGCCGTGGCTGGCCGAACAGGGGCACGCGCCGTACGCGTGGAGCGTGCTCGGCGCGGTGGCCCAGGCGACCGAACAGCTCGAACTCATGACGCTCGTCACCTGCCCGACCATGCGCTACCACCCGGTGGTGGTCGCGCAGAAGGCCGCGACGGTGCAGCTGCTGTCCGACGGGCGGTTCACGCTCGGGCTCGGCGCGGGGGAGAACCTGAACGAGTACGTCGTCGGCATGGGCTGGCCGTCGGTTTCGGTGCGGCACGACCGGCTCGCCGAGGCCGTCCAGATCATCGGCGGCCTCTTCGACGGCGGCACGTTCACCTACGAGGGCAAGTACTACCGGGCCGACGGCGCGAAGCTGTGGGACCTTTCGCCGACGCGGGTGCCGATCGCGATCGCGGTGTCCGGCTCGAAATCGGTGAAGCGGTTCGCGCCGGTGGCCGACGCGATGGTCGCGGTCGAACCGAAAGCCGAGCTGTGCACGGAATGGGACCACGAGCGGGTCGGTCCGCCGACGCGCAAGATCGGCCAGCTGCCGGTCAGCTGGGACCCGGACCGCGGGGCGGCGATCCGGCGGGCGCACGAGCAGTTCCGCTGGTTCGGCTCGGGCTGGCCGGTGAACGCCGAACTGCCCGGGACACAGGCGTTCGACGCGGCGACGCAGTACGTCCGCGAGGACGACGTGGCCGCGGGGATTCCCTGTGGTCCGGACGCCGGGCCCATTGTGGACGCGGCGAAGCAGTTCGCGCAGGCCGGGTTCACGGATCTGGCGCTGGTGCAGATCGGCGGGCCGGAGCACCAGCCGGAGTTCATGAAGTTCGCGCAGCGGGAGTTGCTGCCCGCGTTGCGGTAAGAACCCGCAAAGCAAGCTGGGCCCGGGCACCGAGGCACCCGGGCCCAGCCTTGCGCGAAGTCACGGATGCCGCAGCAGGGCCCCGAATCCGTCGGTCAGGTCCAGCCGCTCGTCCATCACCACGACGTCCGCGCCGACCGCCACCGCCGCGTACGGCAGGGCCTCGTCCGCGCGTCGGCGGGCCGGGTCGGCCACCCCCAAAGCGTCCAGCCGGGACTGAGCCACGCCGACCTGCGTCGGTTCCGCACCGGTGTACACGCTGGCCTCGCCGGAGTCGCCGACCAGCAGCGTCGCCACGTTCGCCTCCGCCAGCGCGGCGGTGACGGCGGACAATCCGCTGACCGCCAGCGCCGATTCGCGACCGGCGGACGCGCGGAAGCGGTCGGCCAGGTCGTCCAGCTCGCGCAACCGTTGCCCGGTAAGCACTTCGTGCACCGCCCGGTCCAGCTCGGCTCGCCCGGCACCGGAGGCGCGGCTGCCCGCGTCGACCTCCGCGGCGAGCGAGCGGGCCGGTTCCGGCAGCCGCTCGTGCAGTTCGGTGCGCGCTTGGACTTCACCGGCGAGAACGATGGCTCGCGGCCGCACGCGTTCGGCGGCCTTCGCGAGGCGGTCGGCCACTTCCGCGAGGTTGTTGTGCGCGGTCTGCTCGGCGTGCGACTGGATGTCGCGGTGCGCCGGACCGCCGCCGCGGACCTTGTGCACCGGATGCTCCTGCCCGTGCACGGTCTCGGTTTCCACGCTGCCGTCCGGCCGGTGCACCTCGATGTCCGCGCCGGTCCGGTCGGCGAGGACCACCAGGTGCGCGGGCGTTTCTTCGAGATGGCTCACGGTCGGCAGGAAGTACGGCAGTTCGGAGAACCGCGCCTCCTGCGCCGGCGGCGGAGCCGCGAGCCGCCGGTCGAGCAGGATGCTGCCGTGCGCGGCGACGAGCGTGCGCCCGGCCCGGCCGACCGGCGGGGTGCTCTGCTCCACGGCGCGGAGGACCGCCTCGACGCTCGGCCGGTCCGCGCCCTGCTCCTCGAGCGCGGCCTCGATCTCCTTGAGCCGCAAGCGCAATTGCTTGGCCGCGTCCTCGGTGTCGTGCGATTCGTCGAAGTGCACCGAGACGAACGGTCCGTCGGTCAGCAGTGCGCGCAGTTCGTGGGTGTCCATTTCGGATTCTTCCTCCCAAGGTTCGGGACGGGCCTCACCGGGTGCGGGGCAGTTCGGGCGAGGCGGTGTCCAGCGGAACCGCGCCGGAACGGACGAGTCCCAGCTGGACAGTCTGCCGCCGGCCCACCTTCTCCAGCGCCCAGTCGGTGGCGGTGCGCAGCCGGTTTCCCGGCAGGGACAGCAGGTGGTAGCCGCGGGTCACCGCGCGGGCGGGAAGGCCCGCCAGCGGGATGTGGAGCGGATTGGCCGCGCCCTGACCGGACCCGAGGTCGACCGCGAAGCCGAGGTCGTGGTGCCGGTACTTGCGCGCGCGGCCGACGCCGAGCGACGCGGCGACGTTGTTTCCGGCCAGTTTCCCTTGCCGCTGCGCGTGTTGCGCGGTCATCGGAGTGGTTTCGCCGGGACGCGTCAGGTCCGGGACCGCTGCCGCGTCGCCGCAGGCGAACACGTCGTCGCGGCCCGGCACGTTCAGCTCCGGCGTGACGACCAGCCGGCCCTTCACGGTTTCCAGGCCGAGGTCGGAGACCAGCGGGTCGGGGCGGACGCCTACGCACCACACAAGCGTGTGCGTCGGGACGGCGTCGCCGGTGGTCAGCGTGACGCCTTCGACGTCCGCCTGGTCCACCGAGGTCTTCATCCGGACCTCGACGCCGCGCTCGCGCAGCACCCGGTCGGCGGTGGCGCCGAGCCGGGGGTCCAATTCGGGCAGTACGCGTTCGGCGATGTCCAGCAGCAGCCAGCGAATCTGCTGTCCTTCGAGTTCCGGGTGCCGGCGCGCGAGGGCGGCGGTGAACTCCGGGCCTTGCGCGGCGACCTCCGTGCCGGTGTAGCCGGCGCCGACGACGACGAACGTGCACCGCGCGTCGCGTTCGGCCTGGTCGTCGGTCGCGGCGGCCAGTTCGATCTGCCGGGTGACGTGGTCCCGCAGGTACAACGCCTCGGGCAGGCTGCGGAATCCGTGCGCGCATTCGGCGACGCCGGGGATCGGCAGCAGTTTGTTGACGCTGCCCGCGGCGAGGATCAGCCGGTCGTAGTCCAGCGTCCGCTCGCGGTCTTCGGGGTCGGTGTAGGTCACGGTGCGGGCGTCGAAGTCCACAGATTCCGCCGTGCCCAGCGCCAGCCGCACGCCGCGCAGAGTGTCCGGAATGGACACCGCGACGTGCCGGGGGTCGACGATCCCGCTGGCCACCTCCGGCAGCAACGGCAGGTACAGGAAATAGTCGGTCGGGTTCAGCACGACGATCTCGGCGCGGTCGCCGAGGGTCCGCAGCAGCTTGCCCGCCGCGTGGTAGCCGGCGAATCCGCCGCCGACGATCACGACTCGCATGGGCGGCCTCCTTTCCGCTGGACGGGTACCCGGAGCGCGGCCGGGCAATCGCGCCGGACGCGCCGGTTTCGCCCCGCGGAGTCCCGGGCACCCGGGTCCGGTACCCGCTGGCGAGGAGGAGCGAATGAGCAGCACGATCACCGAAATCGTGGACGTCGACGTGCCGGTTTCGACCGCGTACAACCAGTGGACGCAGTTCGAATCGTTCCCTGAGTTCATGGAGGGCGTCGAGGAGATCCGCCAGCTCGACGCGACGCACACGCACTGGGTCACCCGGTTCGGCGGCGTCGGCAGGGAGTTCGACGCGACCATCACCGAACAGCACCCGGACGAACGGGTCGCGTGGCGCTCGGATTCCGGGCCCGACCACGCCGGGGTGATCACTTTCCACCGGCTGGGCGACACCAAGACGCGGATCACCGCGCAGATGGAGATCGATCCCGAGGGGCTCGCCGAGAACGCGGCGGACAAGCTCGGCATCCTGGACCGGCGCGTGAAGGGGGACATGGTGCGGTTCAAGCAGTTCATCGAACAGCGCGGACGCGAAACGGGTTCGTGGCGCGGCGACGTCGAGCGGCCGAGCTGAGCCGGACCCGGTCGTGGGACGCCGCACAGGCGGGCATGGCCCCGCCGGGCGGCGGGTAACCGGACGGGGAGCGAACCCGTCCAGACCTGCGGAGAGGAGAACAGCATGGCCCGCGTGGCAGTGCTCGTCGACGAAATGACCGAGGACGACGAATTCCTGGTGCCGTGCGAGCGGTTGCGTTCCGCCGGGCACGAGCCGGTGGTGGTCGGCCTGGCGAAGGGCAAGAAGCTCACCGCCTTGCACGGCGCCGAAATCACGACCGACCAGGCGGTGGACGACGTGGCCGCGGCGGACTTCGACGCGGTCGTGGTGCCCGGCGGGTATTCGCCGGACAAGATCCGCACCAGCGAGCCGATGGTCGCGCTGGTCCGGGAAACGGCCGCCGCGGGCAAGCCGGTCGCGGCCGTGTGCCACGGACCTTGGCTGCTGGCCGAGTCCGGGCTGGCGCGCGGCCGGACGGTGACGTCGTGGCCGTCCCTGAAGACAGACCTGCGCAACGCGGGCGCGGAGTGGGTCGATCGCGAGGTCGTGACGGACGACGGCGTGATCACGTCGCGCAATCCGGACGACCTGCCTGCGTTCTGCGACGCGTTGCTGGAGCGGTTGAAGTAGGGAAATCGGCGGGCAGTCACGGATCCGTGACTGCCCGCCGAATTTCGTTCTCAGGACAGCGCGAACTGGATGCCGAAGTGGTTCAGCGTCGCGGGAAGCTTCCCCGGCTGCAGGTCGGCGGCGGTGCCTCGCGGCGCGAAACCTGCTTGCTGAAGAAGCGCGGCGAGCAGCGTGGAAGCGGTGAAGAGCACGACGTCGCGGCCCGGGCACACCCCAGGTCCGGCGCTGAACGGCACCAGTGCGGGATTGGCCTCGGCGCGGCCGTCCAGCCAGATGTCGGGCGTGAAGGAATCCGCGTACGGCAAGGTCTCCGGGTCGCGGTGGAAGAACGGCGTGTAGATCAAGAACGACGTGCCCGCCGGACCCCAGGCGGTGTCCTCGGTGCTTTCGCGGAGCAGCGCGGGCGTGGTCGGCCAGAGCCGGACGGACTCCAGAACACAGGCGCGCAAGTACGGAAGTTGTTGTGGCTTCGAGAGATCCGCTTCGGCGACTTCGCGACGGGCTTCGGTCAGCTGGTCGGGATGCGTGGCCAGCAAGGCGAGGGCGCGAAGGGTCGCGATCGCGGCCGCGTCGAAGGCGAACAGCCAGTGCGGCACCTGACCGCTCGGGTCGACGTCCGGGTCCGCGGGCTGTTTCGTCATCGCCGCGCCGAGGCTGCCCGGGCGGTCCAAGCCGAGCTGACGGTCCAGCAGCGCCTGGAACCGGCGGCGCCGCTCCTCGCGGCGCGGATGCGCGAAGGCCCAGTTCGCGTTGAGCCGCAACTGGTCCAGGAGATCGGTGACGCGCCGGTCCGCGGTCGTGTCGCCGCCCAGAACGATTTTGCGGATGATCGTCCAGAAATGCTCGGTGAACTGGGTCGCGTCGAGAGCGGGGAAGCCGGAAAGCATTTCGTGCGCTTCGGTGCGGATGGTGTCCGCCCAGGAACCGGCGAGTTCGTGCGCGGCGCGGCCGGGTTCGAGGACGGTCTCGTTGAGTTTCCGCCGCCGGGCGCGGTTGGCGCCGCCGGAGATCAGGACGCCGTGCGGCTGGAAATGGCGCAGGGCGGCGTCTTTTTCGGCGCTGTCCGGGCTGAACGGCGAGGGCGTGCCGGCCAGCAGCGCCCCGACGTGGTTCGCCTCGAGCACCAGCCGGAACGATCGGCCGGGGATCGGCAGGTCGAGCGGACCGGGTCCGTAGCGTTCGCGCAAATCGTGCAGCAGGCGGATGGCCGAGCGGTCGACGTGCAGTTTCTGCGCCGCGGCCATCGCGCGGGGACGGCGTTTGATCAATCCGATGCCGACGGTGGGGGCGACCATCCGCGCGACGACGCGCCCGGTGTCGCGGACCGACGCCCGCTGGGGGCGGACGTCGGCCGGGGGCAGTTCGGACAGATCCGGGCTCGCGGTCGCGTGGGTGGTCGCCATATTGTTCGGGTACCCGGGCCGGTCCGAGCGAAACTTCGCCGGACCGGGGGAGCGGGCTGGTCCATTGTGGAGAGCGGAAACCGCCCGGTGCGGAACGGTTCCGGCGGAGAGTGCGGGCGCGGATCGTCCACAGTGCCCGGGCCGGAGCGGGGCGGAGGCTGGTCGGGGGCCCCGCGCTGCGGTACGGTCGGGGCAGGAGCGGTTCAGCCCACGTGCCGTCGCCTGACCCGAAGAGGCCCGTTTCCGGGGTCCCGGGCCGGGCCGCACTGAATCGGCCCGGTCTCGCGCACGGCGAGGAGGGCTCGATGCACGAAACTTTCGCTTACCTGCCGGGAGCACCGGCGAGGACCGTCGTCACCGCCACCGCGGACGAAACCGTCGTCTCGGTGTCCGGGGAACTGGACCGGCGTTCCACCGACCGGCTGCGCGACGTCCTGGCCGGGGAGACCGCGCTCGGCCCGCCGCGGCTGGTCGCCGACGTCTCCGGCCTGACCTTCTGCTCGGTCGGCGGCCTGGAAGTGCTGACCGACGCCGCGCGGGAGGCCGGCCAGGCGGGCGTCGCGTTCGTCGTGGTCGCCGCGGGGCGCGCGGTGCTCCGGCCGCTGCGCGTTCTCGGGCTCGACCGGGAGCTGCGCGTGGTCGGCTGCCTGGCCGACGCCGCCGAAGGGCGCACCGCCGCCAGGCCCCTCGCGGCCGACATCGGTTAACGGCGTTCGCGCGGTCCGGCCGGGCCGCACAGGGCGCCCGCGAGCTGGGACCGAACGCGAGGGGTGGCCGCCGCCCGTCCGGGATCCGAGTACTTTGGCAAGCGCTTGGGGAATGTCCGGGCTGGCGGGAGGAACCTGTGGAAGGCGGAAGCGGCGGGGCGGTCGACTACTCGGCCGTGGTGCGGCTGAGCGGCGATCCGGCCGGATTGCGCGGCGAGGTGGACGAGGCGCTGGCCGCGGAGCCGCGGATGGTGGTCTTCGAGCTGAGCGAGCTGACCTCGTTCTCCAGCGACGACCTGGTCGCGCTGCGCGAGACCGCGAAGCCGAGCGAAGCGGTCTTCGCCTGCCGGGAGGGAGGGGTGGCCCGTCAGGTGCTCGAAGAGGAGGGCGTCCCGTTCTCCGAGTCGGCGTCCGAGGCGCTGGCGTTCGAGGACGAGTCGCCGCGGCCGTCCGGCGAGCGGTTCCGGACGCTCACCGAGATGCTGCTGGCCGCGCGAACGGTCGGCGAGGTCCTGCAGCTGGTCGTGGACGCGACCGCTTCCCTGGTGCCCGCGGCCGAACTGGTCTCCATCACGCTGCGCGCGCCGGACGGCACCTTCCACACCTCCGCCTACACCGATCCGAAGGCCGCCGAACTGGACGTGCTCCAGTACAAGCTGGGCGAGGGCCCGTGCCACGACGCGGCCCTGCCGGACCGTCCGGAATTCCTCGAAGCCGCCGACCTGCGCGGTGATACGCAGTGGCCGCAGTGGTCCCCGGCGGCTGCGGAGGTGGGCTGGCGTTCGGTGCTCGCGACCGCGCTGGTCGACGACGCGACGACGCGGTTCTCCGGCGCGCTCAACCTCTACTCCCGCACGCCCGGCGGCCTGACCGAGGCCGACCGCGACGTCGTGCAGCTCCTGGCCAGCCACGCGACCCTCGCGGTGGCCGAAACGGACGCGGTGACCCGCAGCGAGCTGAACCAGGCCCAGCTGCGGCGCGCGCTGGACAGCCGGGACGTGATCGGCCAGGCGAAGGGCATCATCATGGCGCGCCGGGGCCTCGACGCGGAGGAGGCGTTCGACCTCCTGCGCCGCACCTCGCAGCAGCTGAACGTGAAGCTGGTGCACCTCGCGGGGACGCTCGCGTCCCGCCACGACGAGCTGGACGGGCCGGGCGCGCAGCTGGGGGAGCCGGACCCGGTCTGACCTGGTCAGAGCCCCTCCCCGGCGGCTCGGCCGGGTCGACGGCCCGAGCCGCGGCGGACGCCACGTGCCGCGCGGCGGCCGATGCGGTGTTTTTGGCTCGGCTTTCCCGGCGGCAGTGCGACGTGTCCGGCGCTTCTCCGCGGGGTAGCCGGGGACGGAGGATCCGACCGAGGAAGGAGCCCGTCATGGTGCACCCCGTGCCCCCCGGACCGGAGCCCGTCCCGTCGCCGCCGCCCCCGGTGCCGCCGTTCCCGCCGGAGCCCGCCCCGCCGCCGCGTCCGGGGCCGGGCCCGCTGCCGCCGCCGGAGCCGCCCGTCCCGCCCCGGCCGCGCTGACCGCGCCGCCGGGCCCCGATTGCCGGGCGAGGCGACCGGGTACCTCCCGGGAAAGCGCCGCACGGGAACGGAGGCCGGGATGGACGTGGAGAACCAGGCCGAGCCGGGGGTCGTGGTCGGGGACGACGGTTCCGCCGGCGCCCGCCTGGCCGTCGACTGGGCCGCCGCGGAAGCCGAGGCGCTCGGGACGTGCCTGGTCGTCGTCC
This sequence comes from Streptomyces sp. AA4, assembly GCF_000158875.1. Classification (NCBI taxonomy): domain Bacteria; kingdom Bacillati; phylum Actinomycetota; class Actinomycetes; order Kitasatosporales; family Streptomycetaceae; genus Streptomyces; species Streptomyces sp. AA4. The sequence continues at coordinate 3,542,361 of NZ_GG657746.1, forward strand.
GGACGATGACGCCGCTGATGCCGAACGTCGATTTCGTGCCCGGAGTCATCACCCCGGTCGGGGGCGAGATGGTGGCCGACCAGTCCGTCCTGGACTACGCGGAGAAGGAACTGGCCGAGGCCGCCGCCGAGGTGGGCCGCCAGCATCCGGGACTGCCGGTGCGCACCCGGGTGCGGTTCGGGCGGGCCAGCTGGGAGCTGGCGGACATCGGGCGGCAGGCGGAGCTGATCGTCGTCGGCGCGTCCGGGCGCGGCGCGCTGCCCAGGCTGCTGCTCGGGTCGACGGCCTCGCAAGTGGTGCACACGTGCGCGCGGCCGGTCGTCGTGGTCCGTCCTTCGCGGGAGAAGACCCGGCGCGTCGTGGTCGGGGTGGACGGGTCGCCGGCCAGCGTCGCGGCGGTGCGGTACGCGTACGACTTCGCCGACCGGCACGGGTGCGCCTTGCACGCGGTGCACGTGTGGTCGGAACCTCCGGAGGACGTCTTCGGGCCGGCCCGCTCCGGCGGCGAGGGGCAGCAGAGCCCGGAGGACGAGGGCGAACGGCTGCTCGCGGAATCGCTGACCGGGCTCGCCGAGCGGCATCCGGACGTCGAGGTGCAGCGGGAAGTGGCGCTCGGAAGCGTCGCCGAGGTGCTGCTGGACCACGCGGAGTCGGCGACGCTGCTGGTGGTCGGCGGGCACGGGCGCGGTGCGCTGCGGGGCGCGTTCCTCGGTTCGGTGAGCCACGCGATGGCGTACCACGCGCCGTGTCCGGTCGCGATCGTGCGGGAGGGCGTCGAGGAGCATCCGGCCTAGCGCCGCAGGCTTCGCCGCACGAGCGCGGCCGCCAGCCGGGCCGAATCCTCGCCGGGCACCAGCTTGGCGAGGCGGTCCGGGTCGGTGGGCAGACCGGCTTTCTTCGCGCCGTCCAAGGCTTTCCGGTCGAAGTACGGGCGCAGCCACGGCCAGACCGCTTGTGCCTCGCGGCAGAAGATCTGCGCGCCGGTCGGGCCGATCCGGGGGAACTCGGCGAGGAGTTTTTCCAGCCGTCGCGGATCGCCGTCGGCGTCGTCGGCCATGCGGCGCAGGTCGTCGCGGTAGCGGTCGCGAATGAACTCGGCGCCCGCGCCGAGGTGTTGCGAGGTGCTTTCGTCGTAGCGGACGTAGTGGGCGCGGCCGAGCGCGTCAACGCGTTGCTGCCACGTGGAATCGCGCATCGCGGCCGGAGTGCGCCAGCCAGACCGCGAGAGTTCGCGCGCGGCCGCGACGGCGATGTCGGCGCTGATCCGGGTAGACAGCAGTGTGGCGAGGACCAGCAACCGGTACAGCGGTTGCGGTTTGTCGGCCAGCTTGATCCCGGCTTCCTCGGCGAACGTCGTGCCGTGTTCGGCGAGGAGTTCGTCCACTCGGCGCATGCGGGCCGGATTCCCGTTCGGACGGCAGCGAAACTCAGCGCTCGGCGGGGAACGGGTCCTTGGCGAATTCGACGCACAGCCGCCAGCCGTCCGCCCCGGGCGCGGGTTCGGTCCAGGCGTCGAGCGAATCGGTCAGGGCGCGCAGGATGTGCCAGCCGACCTCGTCCGGTCCGGGCGGGAACGCCCACGACGAAGTGGTCGAGACGGTCACCGTGACCCCGCGGGCGCGGCGGAACGAGCATTCCAGCACTGCCCCGTCGTCGGCCCGGCTCGGCTGCGCCGCGACCGCCTCGTCCACGGCCAGCCGGAGATCGGCGGCCTCGGCGAGGGTGAACTCGGCCGAGACGGCGATGTCCTCGGCCACCAGGCGGGCCAGGAAGAGCAGTTCCCCGTTCGCCGGCACCCGGAGTTCGACCACGGGGGACGCCGCGGCCAGCACGCTTGTTCCGTCCGCTTCGCGCTGAACCCTGCGTTTCGGGTTACCCCGCCCGGCGGCGGTCCAATCACCCTCGCGGCGGCACCCGAACGGCCCGTTTCCGGAGCGGCACGACGGGTAACCGGGGGATCGGAGCACGGCAGGGAAAGGAGCACCCGGCATGAGCACCAACGCATACCTCTCGTTCCTCGCGATCGGGATAGCGCTGGTCCTGGTGGACGGCCAGATCATCTACCGCAGCGGCCGCCGTTACCTCGCGAACGCCTACGGGGACCCCGGAGCCGGCGCCTCGATGACCCGCCTGGTCACCGTGTTGTTCCACCTCGGGACCCTGGGGATCCTGGCCCTGATCTCGACCGTCGACATCGGCGGGAGCGACCTGCCGGGCGTCGTCGGGCGGCTGGGCGTGCTGCTGCTGATCCTGGCTCTGGCGCACGCGGCGACGCTGGGCGCGCTGGCCCGGATCCGCGGCGAGCAGGACGTGGCCGACGCGATCGCCCACCGCGACGAGCGGCTGGCGCGACGGTCGGAGAGGGATCTGCAGGCTCCGACGGTGACGCCGGTGCCCGGCCAGGAGGGCCGGCATCCGGACGTGAGCCCGACGCTGGAGCAGCGGTCGCCCTACACGGCTTGAGCGGCGACAGAAGCCGGTGCGTTCCCGCGGGAACGCACCGGCTTCTGTCTACAAGCGAGGGTCGACCGGTTCGGATTCCAAGGCCAGCACGGCGAAAACGCACTCGTGGACGCGCCACATCGGCTCGTCGCGGGCGAGGCGGTCCAACGCTTCCAGGCCGAGGCCGTACTCCCGCAGCGCGAGCGAGCGCTTGTGGCCGAGGCCACGCTGCCGCAGCCGCGACAGGTGGCGCTCCTCGGTGTAGTCGGGGCCGTAGATGATCCGCAGGTATTCCCGTCCGCGAACCTTCAGCCCTGGCTGCACCAGCCCGTGCGAGCCGCGGACGAGGTTGGCGGCCGGTTTGACCACCATGCCCTCGCCGCCCTTCGCGGTGAGTCCGGTCCACCAGTCGACCGCCGCGGCGACCGAGGCGGGATCGGTGGTGCTGACCGACAGGCGGCCGGTCGGGGCGAGGAATCCGTCGCTGCTCTCCACGAGCCGATCCGCGAGCGTCAAGTGCCAATCGTGGGGCCGCTTGTGGTGCGCCTGGCCCGCTGACGCCAGCACCTGGAAGGGCGCGAAGCGGACGCCGTCGAGACCGTCGGTCGGCCAGCAATAGCGGCGGTACGACGCGGCGAACGCGTCCGCGTTGGCTGAGCGGGAACGCGTGCGCTCCAACAATGCGGACACGTCGAGCCCGGACGCCTCGGCGGCGGCCAGTGCGTTCGCGGCGACCGGGAGCGCCGAGCGGGCCGCAGCGCCGACAGCCGCGTACTGCTCGCGCAGCAACTGTTCGGCCTTCACACTCCACGGCAGCAGTTCGCCGTCGAGCAGCACCCAGTCCGAGCCGAGTTCGTCGAACAGCCCGGCCTTCTCCGCCGCCGCGCGGATCCGGTCGACGACTTCGGCGGTCACGGTCTCGGGGAAGAAGTGCCGTCCGGTCCGCGTCCACACCGCGCCGAGGGCGTCGCCGGGCGCGCCGAAGCGAGCCCGCGCGGCGTCGAGCGAGCGGCACACGAGCGCGACCGCGCGCGAACCCATGTGCTTTTCCTCGCACACCACGGAATCCACGCCTTCCGCGCGGAAGTAGTCGAACGCCTGCTCGGGATGTTCGAGCAGCCCGTCGGCCGTCGCGGTGGCGACCGGCGACATGGTCGGCGGCAGGTAGACCAGCCAGCGCGGGTCGATCGCGAACCGCGACATCACCTCCAGCGCCGCCGCGGCGTTCTCCTCGCGGACGCCGATCCGCTTCTGGTACGCGGTCTCGATCACCCGGCGGCCCAGGACGTCGGTGACGTCGAGCACGCCCGGGTCGCGGCGCGCGGCGGGTTCCGCGGCCGCCGGGTTGGCGGGGAACGGCTTGGCGGGCTCGTAATAGACCTCGGCCGCCGGGACGGAGACGATCTCCTTTTCCGGATACCGCAAGGCGGTGAGCGACCCGCCGAACACGCAGCCGGTGTCCAGGCACAGGGTGTTGTTCACCCACTCCGGCGTGGGCACCGGCGTGTGGCCGTACACGACCATCGCGCGGCCGCGGTACTCGTTCGCCCACGGATAGCGCACGGGCAGGCCGAATTCGTCGGTCTCGCCGGTGCTCTGCCCGTACATGCAGAAGCTCCGCACGCGCCCGGACGCGCGGCCTTGGAAGCGTTCGGTGATCCCCGCGTGCGCGACGACCAGTTGGCCGCCGTCCAGGACGTAGTGGCTGATCAGGCCGTCCATGAACTCCTGCGCCTCCGCGCGGAATTCCTCGCTCTCGGCCGACAGTTGCTCCAGCGACTCCGCCAGACCGTGGGTGACCTGCACGTTCCGGCCGCGCAGCGCGCGCAGCAGCTTGTGCTCGTGGTTTCCGGTGACACAGAAGGCGTTTCCGGCGCGCACCATGCCCATCACGAGCCGCAGCACACCCGGCGTGTCCGGGCCGCGGTCGACGAGATCGCCGACGAACACCGCCCGCCGCTCCGGATGCTTCGCCCCGATCGCGCGGCCCTGGTCGTCGCGTTCGACGGCGTAGCCGAGTTCGCCGAGCAGCGTTTCGAGTTCGACGCGGCAGCCGTGGATGTCGCCGACGATGTCGAACGGCCCGGTTTCGTGCCGCAAGTCGTTGTACAACGGGACCCGCGTGATCGTCGCCTCGGCGGTCTCTTCCGGAGTGCGCAGGACATGCACGGTCCGGAAGCCTTCCTTCTGCAGGCTTCGCAATCCGCGGCGCAGCTGGTCTCGCTGCCGCCGGATCACGTGCGCGCCGAAGGTCCGGTCGGGCCGTTCGGCGTTGCGCGCGACGCACAGCGATTCCGGCGGGTCCAGCACGATCGCCACCGGCAGCACGTCGTGCTCCCTGGCCAGCGCGACCAGCGACTTGCGCGAATCGGGCTGCACGTTGGTCGCGTCGACCACGGTCAGCCGCCCGGCGGCGAGCCGCTTGCCGACGATGTAGTGCAGGACGTCGAACGCGTCCTTGGTCGCCGACTGATCGTTCTCGTCGTCGGACACCAGGCCGCGGCAGAAATCCGAGGAAATCACCTCGGTCGGCCGGAAATGCGTGCGGCCGAACGTCGATTTGCCGGACCCGCTCGCGCCGACCAGCACGACGAGGCACAGTTCGGGGACCTCCAGAGTGCTCATGCCGCGCCTCCCTTCGTGAACAGAGCCAGCTGCGTCGCCGGGCCGACCTCGGGGTCGTCGGAACCGACCGGCAGCATCCGCAGGCCGTAGCCGTAGCCGCTCGCGACCCGGTCCGCCCACGCGCGGAACTCGGCGCGGGTCCACTCGAACCGGTGGTCCCGGTGGCGCAGCTTGCCCGCGGGCAGCGATGCGAACCGCACGTTGTACTCGCGGTTGGGCGTGGTCACGATCACGGCGCGCGGCGCGGCGAACTCGAACACCGCGCGCTCCAGCGCTTCCAGCCGCGGCGGATCGACGTGCTCGACGACCTCCATCAGCACCGCCGCGTCGAGGCCCGCGAGCCGGTCGTCGCGGTAGATGAGCGAGGACTGCAGCAGTTCCAGCCTCGCGCGCTCCGTTTCGGACCGGCGCTCCAGCCGCAGCTTCCGCGCCGCGACCTGCAGCGCGCGGGCCGAGACGTCCGCGGCCACGATCCGCTCCACCGACTTCTCGGCCAGCAGATCGCGCACCAGCGCGCCTTCGCCGCACCCGAAGTCGCCGACCGAACGCGCGCCCAGCGAGCGGAGCACGGCCATGATCGTGCCGCGCCGCTGCTCGGCCAACGGCACCGGACGGTCCGCCGCTTCGAGAACGGCCGGCTCGGCGAGCGCGTTGTCGATTTCCTCGGGCTCCGAATCGTCCACTTCGGCCAGCCGCGTCAACGCAGCGGTCGTCAAAGCCCGCCGGTGCGCGAGGTAGCGGCGGGTGATCAGCTCCTTCTCCGGATGCCCGGCGAGCCAGTCGCCGCCCGCGCGCAGGAGCTTGTCGATCTCGTCTTCGCTGACCCAGTAGTGCTTCGCGTTGTCGAGGACCGGGAGCAGCACGTAGACGTGGTTGAGCGCGTCGGCCAGCCGAAGCTCGCCGGTGAGCCGGAGGTCGACATAGCGCGAATCGCCCCACTGCGGGAACTGCGGATCCAGCGGGAGCACGGTGGCCTCGACGGTCCAGCCGAGGGGTTCGAACATCCGGCGCACCAGGTCGAGGCCGCCCGGACACGCCGGAATCCGGATGTCGAGCGGGATCGCGCTGGCCGCCAGCTCCGGATGCGACTTGCACCGTCCGGTGAGCGCGGTGCGGAAGACTTCCTTGAGCGCCACGGAAAGCAGGCTCGACGCGGCGTAGGGGCGGTCGTTCACGTACTGGCCCAGGGTGAACCCGTCGCCGGAGCCCGCCTTGCCGCGCACCAGCGCCACTGGGTCGACCTCGAGCATCAGCGCGGCGGTGCACCGCGTGCCGGACGCCTCGGGGTAGAAGACGTGCGCTTGGCCGGCGGAAAGCTCGAACGACTGGACCCGGCCCGGGTGCTTGTGCAGCAGGAACCCCAGGTCGGAAGCGGGCTGGTGAGTCGTGGTGACTGTCAGGAACACCAGGGGAGTATTCCGTACGGGGTCGGCTAGTGTCGCGGGGGTTTTGTCCTCGTCCGCGAAGAACAGGGAAACGCGATGAACGACCGGGCTCCCGGTGCCGGCCAAGAACCCGAGAGGCCGGAGGCGAGGCCGCGCCTTCCCCGCCGGCGCCGGCTGGCGACGGCCGCGGTCGTGCTGGCGATCCTCGCCGTCGCGGGAGGTTCGACCTGGTGGTGGTTCTGCGGGCGCGGCGTGGACGGGTACGCGCTGCCGGACTCGCCCGATCCCGATCGGCGACCGTGAGGTCTGCGCGAACACCGTGGCCGTCCTGGTCGGCACCGATGCCGAGATGGCGGCGGTCGCCCGGACCCTGCGCGGCGATCCGCGGGTCCTGCGGAGCTACCCCCAGACCAAACAGGACGGCTATGCGAGGTTCCGGGAAATGTTCGCGAACGAGCCGGAGCTGCTGGAGCTCACGGAGGCGGACGTCATGCCCGCCGCCGTGATCGTGGTGCCGAAAGACCAGACCGGCACCGAGGGCCTCGCCGAACAGTTCCGGGTCCAGTTCCCGCAGGCGCGGCGGGTCAGCGACAGCACCGAATTCGTCAGCAGGATCGCCGGGCCGGGCCACCGGGATCCGACGTGCCCGCCCAGCGGAGAACGCCCCCGCTGACGGGAGCGTAGCTCCGCTCCGCACACAGCCAATCACCGGGAATAAACTTCCCATTAACTGGGAATACCCGCTAGGAACCCGTCCGCTCGCGACGTAGCGTGCGCGCCATGACAAGCGCGGATGCCAACCGGAAAGCCGGGACCAGGGCGGCGCGGATCCTGGCGGTCTTCGCCGAGCGGGAGAGCGCCACGGCGGAGGAGGTCTCCGTCGGCACGGGCATTCCGTCCAGCGCCGTGTACCGCTACCTCACGACGTTCGTCGAGATCGGCCTCGTGCACCAGGCGCGCACCCGCGGCCGGTACTGCGCGGGTTCGCTCACCGTCCAGATGGCCGAGAACTACCGCCGCGAGGCGCTCGGCCAGGGCGGCGTCAAGCGGCGGCTGCGGCAGCTCGCGGCGGACACCGACGAACTCGCCGCGTTCCTCATCGCTCGCGACAACGACGTGCTCTGCGTCGAAGCGGCCGAGGGGACCCGCGTCATCCGGTGCAGTTTCTCGCCGGGGCTGAGCAAACCGCTGGTGTTCGGGGCGAGTGCGCAGGCGTTGCTGGCGTACCTGCCGGAGGACCGGGTCGCGAAGTCCGCGCGAGCGCACGGGTTGAGCGGGGAGCAGGTCGCGAAGCTGGAAACCGAGCTGCGCCGGGTCCGGGACCAGGGTTTCGCGGAGAGCGTCGGCCAGGTCGACCCGGGCGTGTGGGGCGTGAGCGTGCCGGTGCTGGACCGGCAGCGGAACCTGATCGGCACGGTCAGCACGATGGCCCCGGATTTCCGCGTGCGCCCGCGCCGCGATTCCCTCGTCACGCTCACCCACGCCGCCGCGCAGGACATCAGCCGATTGCAGGAGCACGTGTGAGCACAGCCAAGTGGACCGGACGCGACGACGGCCGCGGTCCGGACCATCGCCGATGGCACCACGCCGTCCACGAATTCTCCGCCGCCCCAAGCGTTTCGCTGCTCGGGTTCGCCAGCGACGCGGGGGTCCGGCGCAACGGCGGACGACCGGGAGCGCAGGCCGGGCCGAACGCGATCCGGCAAGCGCTGGCGTCGTTCGCGCTCCCGGCCGAGTTCGCGGTGAGCGACGCGGGGGACGTCGTCGTCGAAGGCGACGAGCTGGAAGCGGGGCAGGAAAGCCTCGGCGAGCTGGTCGCGAAGCAGCTCAGCGCCGGAAACTTCCCGCTGGTGCTCGGCGGCGGCCACGAAACGGCGTACGGCTCCTATCTCGGCCTCGCCCGCAGCGGACTGCTCGACGGCCGACGCCTCGGCGTCCTCAACCTCGACGCGCACTTCGACCTGAGGACGGCCGACCGCGCGTCCTCGGGCACCCCGTTCCGGCAGATCGCCGCCCGGGAAGCCGAACGCGGCGCGGAATTCGCCTACGCCGTGGTCGGAATCAGCGAACCCGGCAACACCGCCGCGTTGTTCCGGACGGCCGCCGAGCTGAACGTCCGCCACCTGCTGGACGTCGACTGCCAGGAACGCCATCTCGACCGAGTTCTCGACTTCGTCCGGGCCTTCGTCTCGGACGTCGACGCGCTGTATCTGTCGATCGACCTCGACGTGCTCCCCGCCGCGCAGGCGCCAGGGGTCAGCGCTCCCGCGAGCCTCGGCGTACCCGCCGCGGTCGTCCTCGAGGTGTGCCGGCTGGTCGCGAGCGACCCGAAGCTCGTCCTCGCCGACCTCACCGAACTGAACCCCGTCTACGACGTCGACCACCGCACAGCCCGGATCGCGGCCCGCCTCGCGCACACGCTCGTGACGAGCCGTCCGGTCCCGGAAGGACACTGACCATGCCCCCTCAGCGAATCCGGCCGCGGCTCGGCGCCGTGCTGCTGGCCTGCCTGCTCGCGTTCCTGCCGATGAGCGCGGCCACCGCGAGCGCGGCCGAACCGCAGGGCGGGAAGCTCGCCGCGCTGCGGTCCGGGCAGACCGCGCTCCGGGTCGGCACCGACGCCACGTTCCCGCCGTTCGAGTTCACCGACGCCAAGGGCGGCCAGCTCGGCTTCGACATCGACCTCGTCCGGGCGCTCGCGCAGCGCGCGGGCATCAAGAAGGTCGACTTCGTGCAGATGCCGTTCGGGAACATCGTCCCGGCGCTGCAGGCGAACCAGATCGACGTCGGCGCGTCGGCGATCTACATCAGCCCCGCGCGGCAGAAGGCCGTCGACTTCTCGGACATCTACTATCCGGGCGGGCTCGCGGTTTTCGTGTCCGACAAGGACAACTCCGTCGCCTCGCTCAAGGACCTCGCCGGCAAGCGGGTCGCGGTCCAGGTCGGCACCAAGTCCGTCGACTGGCTCGCTCAGCACCAGCCCGCCGCGCAGCTGATCACGGCGCAGACCAACGAGCAGATGTTCTCGTCGGTCAAACTGGGCCAGGCGGACGCCGTCGTGACCGGCGCTCCGGCCGGGAAGTACTTCATCGCGCAGCAGGGCGGCCTCAAGCAGGTCGGCGACCGGCTGACCGAGGAGAACTACGGCTACGCGTTCCAGAAGGCCGACCCGGAACTGCGGACCGCGTTCAACGCCGCGCTCAAGCAGATGCGCGACGACGGTTCGTACCAGCAGTCCACCGAAAAATGGTTCGGCGCGGAGAGCACCGCGGCGAAATCGGGCGGGCACTCGCTGTTCAACTTCTCCACCATCGTCGATTCGTCGGGACAGCTCTGGCAGGGCCTGCTGGTCAGCCTCCAGGTCATCCTGCTCGCGCTGGCGCTGAGCCTGCTGCTCGGCACGCTCGGCGGCTTCGCGAAGCTCAGCAAGATCGCACCGGTCAGGTGGATCGGCAACGTCTACGTGTCGGTGATCCGCGGGACTCCGTTCGTGGTGCAGCTGTTCTTCATCTACTTCGGACTGCCGCAGCTCGGCCTCCAGCTTCCGCCGATGACCGCGGGCATCGTCTCGCTCGGGCTCTACAGCGGCTCCTACGTGACCGAGATCTTCCGCGGCGCCGTGCAGTCCATCGACCGGGGACAGCTGGAAGCGGCGCGCTCGTGCGGCATGTCGCAGGTGTCGGCGATGCGGCACGTGATCATCCCGCAGGCATTCCTGCGGATGCTTCCGCCGCTGGGCAACGAATTCGTGTCGCTGACGAAGAACTCCGCGCTGGTCTCCTTCGTGACCATTCACGAGCTGTTCCTGGTGGGGCAGACCATCATCTCCCGCACCTTCGACGCGCTGACCGTGTACCTGTTCATCGGCCTGCTCTATTACCTGCTCACCAACCTGATCAGCGGCACGACGCGCACCCTCGAGAAGAAGATGGCGGTGTACATCTGATGGCACTGTTGGAAGTCCGCGGCCTCGCCAAGTCCTACGGGGACGTCCAGGTGCTCGACGGGATCGACTTCGCGATCGAACCCGGCCAGGTCGTCGCGGTGATCGGGCCCAGCGGCGGCGGGAAGTCCACCTTCCTGCGCTGCCTCAACCTGCTGGAGACCCCGACGTCGGGCAGCGTCTCGTTCGACGGCGAGGAGCTGACCGGCCGCGGCGTCGACCTCGACCGGCTGCGGTCTCGCATGGGCATGGTGTTCCAGCACTTCAACCTCTTCCCGAACATGACTGTGCTGCGCAATGTCGTGTTGCCGCAGATGAACGTGCTCAAACGGTCCAAAGAGGAGGCTGAGGCGAAGGCGCGGGCCTTGCTGGAGCGCGTCGGCATGCTCGAACGCGCCGGTGCGTACCCGAACCGGTTGTCCGGCGGGCAGAAGCAGCGCGTCGCGATCGTCCGCGCCGCCGCGATGGACCCGAAGCTGATGCTGTTCGACGAGCCCACCTCGGCGCTCGACCCCGAGGTGGTGCAGGACGTCCTCGACATCATGTCCGAGCTGGCGAAGGACGGCATGACGATGCTCGTGGTCACGCACGAGATGGGGTTCGCCCGCAAGGTCGCCGACCGCGTGGTCTTCGTCGACGGCGGGAAGATCGCCGCCGACCTGCCGCCCGCCGAGTTCTTCTCCGCGGGCAACGAGAACCCCCGCGCTCGGGCCTTCCTGGAAAAGGTGCTCTGACGACGCGTGCTCGCGGGTGTCTTGACGCCCGCGAGCACGCCGCTTAATCTTGCGTTCTCAGACAGGCACAGACGAAGAGCCACTGTCAGCGGTCTTCGTCGTGTCTGTTTTTCGTATGCCGGGATCGCTGACAGCCAGCGCAGAAAGTTGGCGGTCCATGAGTTCTCCCACGGTCGCAGCGCCGCGATCGATCGCGAATGTTTCGCAGGTCACCGCGCTGATCAACACGTTGTCCGCGTTGCCGCGCAAGGCGAACCTGCTGTGGTACCTGGTCCTGGGCGGGCTTTTCCTCGACGCCTATTCGAACGCCGCGCTCGGCGCCGGTCTCGCGCCGATGACCAAGGAACTGGGGCTCAGCGCGGGCCAGGTCGGCCTGCTCACCGCGACCGCGCCCGCGGTCGCCATCCTGTTCAACCCGGCGGGCGGCTGGCTGGCCGCCCGGATCGGCCGGGTCAAACCGCTGATCGCGGCGAAGGCGATCGCCGGGCTGGGGGCGGTGCTGACCGCCACCGGCGGCAGTTTCGAGGCGGTCTGGGCCGGACGCGGGCTGGTCGGCGTCGCCTACGGCATCGACTTCGCGGTCGCGATGGCGCTGCTCGCCGAGTACACCCCGGCGAAGCTGCGCGGACGGCTGAACCTGTGGCAGTCCGTCTGGTACGTCGCCACCACGGTGAACCTCGCGCTGACGCTGGTGTTCTACAAAGCCGGGGTGTCGGTGGAGATCTGGCGCTGGTCGGTCGGCTCGGCCGGGGTTTTCGCGCTCGCGCTGCTGGTGCTGCAGATCGCGTTCCTCGCGGAGAGCCCGTCGTGGCTCGCGTCCAAGGGGCGGCTGGCGGAAGCGGCGGCCAGCCTCCGCCGGATCTACGGTTTCGCCGTGACGCCGGGAACGCCGAGCGCCGAGGACGCCGCGGCCGAGGAGCGCAAGATCGGGTTCCGGCAGGCGGGCGTGCTGTTCCGCAAGCCCTACCTGCCGCGCACGTTCCTGTCCACGGCGATCTCGCTGACCCAGGCCATGCAGTACTTCGCGGTCGGCTGGTACCTGCCGGTGATCAGCCTCGCGATCTTCGGCCAGAAGTTCGAAACGGCCACGCTCGGGTCGATGGTCTTCAACGTCGCCGGGATCGTCGGCGGCGCGCTGTCAGCGTATTTCGGCCGCAAGATCGGGCTGCGGGTCAGCTCCGCGATCGGGTACGCCTTCGCGTTCGCCATCCTGCTGGTGATGGGGCTCGGCTTCGGGAAACTGCCGATCGCGATCGGGTTCCTGCTGCCGTTCCTGTTCATCTTCTTCCACTCCGCGGGCCCGGGCGCGAACGGCAAGTCGATCGCGGCGCTGTCCTACCGCAGCGACGTGCGCACCCTCGGCACCGGCGTGACCGGCATGCTCGGAAGCTTCGGCAGCGTCATCGGGCTGTACGTGTTCCCGCAGATCAAGGAGGCGATCGGGCTCGGCCCGACGATCGCGCTGCTCGCCGTGGTGCCCGCGCTCGGCCTGGTGTCCTGCCTGATCGTGCGCTGGGACCCGACGCGCAGCGGCGTCGACCCGGACGACGAGGAGATCTCCCTGCCGGGGAGGACGGCGTGACGCGGCGCGGAATCCTGGCGGTCGACGAAGGCTCGACCGGCACGAGAGCAGCGGTGGTCGGCGAGGACGGGGTGGCCGGACCGTCGTTCTACACCGCCGTCGACGTCGTCCATCCGGAACCGTCCCGAGTGGAGCAAGACGCGGCGCAGTTGCTGGAGCGCACCGTCGACGTCGCCCGCCAGGCGATCGTGTGGGCGGGGGAGAACGGCGTCGAGATCGTCGGGATGTCGGTGTGCACGCAGCGCGCGACCGCGATCCTGTGGGACCGCGAGACCGGGCGGCCGCTGGCTCCGGCCGTGGTGTGGCAGGACACGCGGTACGCGGACGAGCTGGCGAAGCTCGCTCCGGAGTGGGATCCGGTGCTGTGGGACCGGACCGGCCGCCCGGTCGGCACCCGCGCTCCGTTCCTGTGGGCAGCACGGCAGCTCGACCAGCTCGACGTGCCCGCCGACCGGGTGCTCTTCGGTTCGGTGGACACCTGGCTCGTCTGGCATCTCAGCGGCCGCACCAGATATGTCATGTCGGCGACCAACGCCGTCGCGTTCGGGGGGTACCGGCTGCGCGAGCACGCGTGGGACCGGGAATGGCTGGCGGCACTGGGTTTCCCGGCGGAGCTGGCCCCGCCGCCGGTCGACGACGACGGCGATTTCGGGTGCACCGACCCGGGCCTGCTCGGCATCGAGGTGCCGATCGCCGCGGTGATGGGCGATCAGCACGCGTCGCTGATCGCGCTCGGCGCGCTGACCCCGGGCCAGGGCACCTGCGTGCACGGCACCGGCACGTTCGTCGGCGCGCTGGCCGGCGACGAACCGCCGGACGGGCTCGGCGAGGTCGACGGCGTGCTGTGCCTCGTCGGCTGGCGCAGCGCCGGACACAGCCGGTTCAGCCTGGAGGCCTACACCTCGACCACCGGTTCCGCCTTGCGGTGGCTTACCGAGGATCTCGGGTTGTTCCGTTCCGCCGCGGAGATCAGCGAACTGGCGGCGGCGCAGCCGAGAAGCACGTCGACCTGGTTCGTGCCGACGCTGGCCGGGCTGCGCACGCCGGTGCAGCGTCCCGACGCGCGCGGGCTGCTGACCGGGCTGAGCCTGGCTACCACGCGCGACGTGGTGGCGCGTGCGGTGCTCGACGGAATCGCGCACGCGGTGAGCGACACCGTGGACGCACTGCGGACGACGATGAACCGGCCGGTGACCCGCCTGCGAGCGGGCGGCGGGTTGGCCGCCAGCGACGTCCTCCTGCAAAGCCAGGCCGATTTCGCCGGGGTGGAGATCGAACGAGTGGCCGATTCGGCGACCGCCAGCCTGCGAGGCGCCGCGTATCTCGCGGGCGTCCGGCTGGGCGTGTGGCCGTCGCTGGCCGAAGCCGTTGCGCACCTGGGGAAAGGCGAGGTCTTCGAGCCTCGGCTGCCCGAGGACGAACGGCGCGAACTGCGCGCCCGCTGGCAGGACGTGCTCGCGGTCTCGCTGTCCTGACCGTCCTTAGTGGACGTTACAAACTTTTCGAGTGGAGAGACAAGCTCATGTTCACACTGCCGTCCCGACGGCCGAACGCCGTCGCCGCGAGGGCGACCTTGTCCGCGCCGCTGCGGCTCGACCGCCGCGCCGCGCTGACCGACCTCGAAACCGGCACGTTCGACGTGCTGGTGATCGGCGGCGGCGTCACCGGCGCCTACACCGCGCTCGACGCCGCTTCCCGCGGCCTGAAGGTGGCCCTGGTGGAGCGCGACGACTTCGCGTCCGGAACGTCGTCGAAGTCGTCCAAAATGGTGCACGGCGGCCTGCGCTACATCGAGCAGGGCAACCTCGACCTGGTCCGGCATTCGCTGCTGGAGCGGCAGCGGTTCCGCCGCAACGCCCCGCATCTGGTGCAGCGGCTGCCGTTCCTGTTCCCGATCCTGGCCAAGGACGGCGTGTTCGACGCCCGCATCGCCAAGGCTTTCGAGAGTCTCTTGTGGACCTACGACCTCGCGGGCGGCTGGCGGATCGGCAAGCTGCACCAGCGGCTGACCGTCGACGAGGTGCTCGCGCACGCCCCGACGCTGCGCGCGGAAAACCTCAAGGGCGGGCTGATGTATTACGACAGCCGTGCTGACGACGCACGGCTCACGCTGGCGATCGTGCGCAGCGCGGCCCGGCACGGCGCGGTGGTGGTGAATGGGGCCGAGGTGACCGGGTTGCGCACCGCGGGGGGACGCGTCACCGGCGCGACGGTTCAGGCCGACGGCGAGCAGATCGACGTCCGGGCGCGCGTCGTGGTCAACGCGACCGGCGTGTGGGCCGACCGGGTCGAGGGCATGGCCGACGACGGGCACCAGCCGCAGGTCCGCCCGGCCAAGGGCGTGCACATCGTGCTGCCGTGGGCGAAAATCCGCAACGACTGCACGGTCACCGTGCCGATCCCGGGCCGCGCGCGGCGGGCCACCTGCACGCGCTGGGGCGACGTCGTCGTGGTCGGCACCACCGACACCGACTACACCGGCTCGACCGACGACGTACACTGCACCCGCGAGGAGATGGACTTCCTCCTCGAAGGCGCCCAGATTGCCTTTGATACCAAGCTGGACGCGGGCGACGTGCTGGGCAGCTACGCGGGCCTGCGTCCGCTCGTCGGCGGCAAGGAGGGCGCGACGCTGGACATGCGCCGCGACCACCACATCACGGTGTCGGCGGGCATGGTCACGGTGACCGGCGGCAAGCTCACCACGAGCCGGCACATGGGCGAGCTGGTCGTGGACAAGGCGATCGGCCTGCTGGGCCGGAAAGCCAAGTGCCGCACCAAAAACCTGCCGCTGATCGGCGGTGCCGGATACGACGCGGAGGCGACCGCCGCGACCGGGGGCGTCGCCGCGCACCTCGGCGGCCGCTACGGGACCGAGGCGCGGTTCGTGAGCGCGCTGGTCGACGAGAACCCGGCGCTGGGGGAGCCGCTCATCGAGGGACAGCCGTTCCTGAAGGCCGAGGTCGTCTTCGCGGCGCGTTCGGAGATGGCGAGGTCGGTCGACGACGTGCTGTCGCGGCGGACGCGGCTGCGGCTGTTCGCGCGGGACGCGTCGGTCGAGGCCGCCCCGCTCGTCGGCGAACTGCTCGGCGCGGAACTGCGCCTCAGCCCGGAAACCGTTGCGGCACAAGTGGACCAGTACCGGGCGGATGTCGCCCGAGAGAAGTCGATCCTGTTCGGAGACAATCTGTTGGGAGCCAACGCATGATCAGCCGCCAGACCGTCACCCACCCGTTCAACCGGGGCAATTACGTGGTCGGCGCGCCGACGCCGCCGCGCTGGGGCGGACGCACCGAACCGGGCAAGGGCGACGCGTCGCTGCAGACGGCCGCGGTGGCCGTGCCCGCCGCGCTGACCGAGGCGTTGCGCGGGCTGGCGGACGCGGTGCACACCGAACGCGACGAGGTCGTGCTGCGCACCCGCGACTGGTGGGCCGGGTCGATGATCGGCGAGACCTCGGGCGCCCCGGCGACCCCGGACGCGGTGATCGCCGAGGTGAGCACCGTCGAGCAGATCCAGGCCGCGGTCCGGCTGTGCGGCGAGCACCGGGTGCCGCTGACCGTCTCGGCCGGACGCAGCAACGTCACCGGCGCCGCGCTTCCGGTGTACGGCGGGGTCGTGCTGGATGTGTGCGGGCTCAACAAGATCGTGTCGTTCGACGCCGAATCGCAGATCGTCGAAGTGCAGGCGGGCATGTTCGGCGACCTCTTCGAGAAGGAACTGCAGGAGACGCACGGCGCGACCACCGGGCACTGGCCGTCCGCGTTCGCAATCTCCACGGTCGGCGGCTGGGTCGCGTGCCGCGGCGCGGGCCAGCTTTCCACCCGTTACGGGAAAATCGAGGACATGGTCGTCGGCCTCGACGTCGTCCTCGCCGACGGCACGCTGGCCCGCTTCGGCGACTACCCGCGCGCCGCGACCGGCCCCGACCTGCGACAGCTGTTCGTCGGCTCGGAAGGCACGCTCGGCGTGATCACCGCGGTGCGGCTGCGCACGCATCCGCTGCCGACGTACTCGAAGGCCATCGCGTACGGCTTCGAAACCTTCGCCGCCGGACTGGACGCCTGCCGTCGGATCATGCAGCGCGGCGCGACCCCGGCCGCGATGCGCCTGTACGACAAGCTGGAGAGCGGCACGCACTTCGGCCACCCGGAGACGAACCTGCTGCTGATCGCCGACGAGGGCGACCCGGTGCTGGTCGACGCGATGCTCCAGGTCAGCGCCGAGGAATGCGCCGCTACCGGGTCCGAAATGGACAGTCAGCCGGTGTTCGACCGCTGGCTGGACGAGCGAATGCTGGTCGGCAAGTCCGCCGACGGGTTCACGCCGGGCCCGGGCTTCGTCGCCGACACTCTCGAGATGGCCGGTTCGTGGTCCGCGCTCCCGGCGATCTACGACGAGGTGGTCGCCGCGATCGAGGCGGTGCCGGGGACGCTGGCCGCGTCGGCGCACCAGTCGCACGCATATACCGACGGGGCTTGCCTGTACTTCTCGCTGCGCGGCGACGTGGAACCGGAGAAGCGGCGGCACTGGTACCGGTCGGCCTGGGATGCCGCGAACGCCGTGCTGGTACGGCACGGGGCGGCACTGAGCCACCACCACGGGTCGGGCCTGCTGCGGGGACCGTACCTGGCGGACGCGCTCGGGACCGGGTTCGAGACGTTCGTGGCCGTGAAGCGCGCTTTGGACCCGGCCGGGCTGCTGAACCCGGGCAAGCTCGGCCTGCCGACCGAACTGGGCCCGAACCCGCTGGACTCGGCGAGCTGACCGGGCCTGAGGTCCGTGAAGGCTCCTTGAGGGAATCATCTTCCTCAGGAGCCCTTCACGGACGGACCGGAGCGGCGGGACGGGATGGGGAAGTCGCGGAAGGGCATGAAACGGTGGACGGCATGAACGAGAAGATCACGGCGGCGTTCGAGGACGTCCCGGTGTGCGCGTCGGTCGTCGGCGTCGCGAAGGTGCCGGATTTCGTGGCCGCGGCGGCGCGGGTCGGGATCCTGGCGTCGGTGCCGGTCGGGCAGCTGCCGAAGATCGTGACGGCGCTCGCCGGGCGGGACAAGCTCGTCTTCGTCAACATCGATTCGTGCCCCGGGCTCGCCACCGACCGCGCGGGCGTGGACTTCCTCCAGGAGATCGGGGCGGCCGGGGTGGTCAGCACCCGGGTCGCGCCGATCGAACGGGCGCGGGCGCTGGCGATGCTGACCATGCACAAGGTGTTCGTCACCGACCGCTCCAACCTCAACCGGAGCCTGGAGGCGGTCAAGCGCAGCGGGCCGGACCTGGTGGAGCTGATGCCCGCCCCGATCATCCCGTGGATGTCGGCGGCGGCGAGGGAGGTCATGTCGCCGTTCGTCGCGGCCGGTTTCGTCACCGACCGCGACGGGGTGGCGCATTCGCTGGCGATGGGCGCGGCGGCCGCCGCGTCCTCCGATCCGGGGCTGTGGTCGCTGACCCGGTCCCGGCTGCGTACAGGAGAAGAATGAGTTTCGTAGTGGTGGCCCGGTATGCGACCGCGGAACGGGACCGGGTGGTCGAGTTGCTTGGCCCGATGGCGGAGGCGTCGCGGCGCGAGCCCGGGTGCCGGCGGTACACCGTCCACACGGGAATCGAGGACGGCGTCGTGGTGATCGTCGAGGAGTACGACAGCGAGGCGGACTTCACCGCGCACTGCGCGTCGGAGCACTTCACGCGGATCGTGCTCGGCGAGGTCGTGCCGCTGCTGTCGGACCGGCAGGTCACCCGCTGCGTCCCGGTGGGCGCGTGATGGAGGTCCGCGGCGCGGTCCTGCGCGAGGTCGGGAAACCGCTGGGAATCGAGACGCTGACGCTGGCCCCGCCCGGCCCCGGCGAACTGCTGGTGCGAGTGCGCGCGGCCGGGCTGTGCCATTCGGACCTGTCGGTGATCGACGGGTCGCGGCCCCGTCCGGTGCCGATGGTGCTCGGCCACGAGGCGGCCGGCGAAGTCGTGGAAGCCGGGCCGGGCAGCGACTTCCGGCCCGGAGAGCACGTCGTCCTGACCTTCGTGCCCTCCTGCGGCGACTGCGTCCCGTGCACGGCGGGCCGCCCCGCGCTGTGCGGTCCGGCCGCGGCGGCCAACCGCGCGGGCACGCTGCTCGGCGGGGACGTCCGGTGGTCGTCGCCGGCCGGGAACCCGTTGCACCACCTCGGGGTTTCGGCGTTCGCCTCGCACGTCGTGGTGTCCGAGCGCTCGGCGGTGCGGATCGACCGGGCCCTGCCGTTCGAGATCGCCGCGTTGTTCGGCTGTGCGGTGCTGACCGGCGCCGGTGCGGTGTTCAACGCGGCGGACGTGCGTCCCGGCGACAGCGTGGCGGTGTTCGGCCTCGGCGGGGTCGGCCTCTCGGCGCTGCTAGCCGCGAAGGCCGCCGGTGCCAGCACGCTGCTCGCGATCGATCCGGTGCCGAGCAAGCGGGAGCTGGCGCGTTCGCTGGGCGCCACAGTGCTGACCGGCGGGGTCGCGGAGATCCGCGAGCGGACCGGCGGCGGGGTGGATCACGCCGTCGACACGACCGGCGTGGTCGCCGCGCTGAGCCAGGCGTACGAGGCGACCCGGCCCGGCGGGACGACCGTCACGGTGGGCCTGCCGGACCCGTCCGCCGGACTGACCCTGCCCGCGCAAAGCCTGGTGGCCGAGGAGAAAACCCTGCGGGGCAGCTACCTGGGCTCGTGCGTGCCGCGGCGGGACGTGCCCCGGTTCATCGCGCTGTATCAGGCGGGATTGCTGCCGGTGGAGGCGTTGTTGACCCATTCGATCACGCTGGACGAGATCAACGAGGGTTTCGCCCGGCTGCGGGACGGAGGCGCGGTCCGTCAGGTGATCGCCTTCTGAACCGCGCCCCTCGATCCGCTACGAGTTCCCGCGCAGCGAAGCCGTCGCGGTGGTCGCCGCGTCGATCGCGTTCTCCGCGGCCTGGGTGGACGAGGTGGAGTCGAGTTCGGTGAGCGACTCCTTGTTGAGTGCGTGCACGGTCCACTCGTAGGTGTGGTCGGTCGTGCACGGGCCCTGGTATCCGAAGAAGTTCGCGCTGCCGCGGTAGTAGGCCTGCCGTGACCCGGCAGGAACGGCCGGCTGATACGCGTGGTCGACGTTCTGCGGCAGTTCGGCGGTGGTTGCCGGGATGTCGTAGATGACCCAGTGGATGATGCCGTTGTCGAGGTCGTGCATGACGATCGCGTAGCTCTTCGCCGCCTCCGGCGCGCCGGACCAGGCCAGCGGCGGCGACTCGTCCTTCTTTTCCGGGTCGCCGTCGCCGCTGCTGGCGCAGTCGTGGACCTTGGGGATCATCCCGCCGTCGGCGAACGCGGTGCTGGTGAGGGCGAAGGCGGCGCGCGCCGACGCGGCGGCGGGGTGGAAACTCGCGGCGCAGAGGACGAGCAGGGCGAAGAGAGCGATTCTGGTGCGTCTCACTGGAAGCTCCCGAGGCTGTCGGTTCTCTTGTCCTTTCCGGGGAAGAGTGTGCGCCGGAACCGGCGAGGACCGGCGGGCCAGCGGAAGGGAGTACCACGTTTCCCGCCAAGAGTGACATCCGGCGCCTGAGTTGACGCCCGGCGCAGACTTCGTTGTGGCGCGCCACAATCCGGGCGGTCACGGCGATTCGCCCGGGTATCGTAGGATGACCGGCCGATCCCGGTGACTTCACGGCAGACGATCAAGCGGAGGACAGGGTGCCGGTGGCGACCTCGGCCGCAGCCGCGCGCTCGTTCGACGGCGGCGAATGGTGGCACGCGGGACGCGTCGCGGCCGGGCTGCTCATTCCGGGGCTGGCACTGCTCGCGGCGGGCCGTCCGGATTTGATCATTTTCGCCGCGTTCGGTTCTTTCACCGGAATGTACGGCCGCGCCGAGTCGCGCGCACTCCGCCTCCGGCACCAGCTGCAGGCGGGTGCAGTGCTGCTGAGCGGCGTCTCGCTGGGCGTGCTGCTGTCGGCCTGCCACGCGCCGCCGTGGCTGCTGGTGGTCACCGAGGCCGCGTTCTCGTTCGGCTGCGCACTCGTGACGAATCGCTTGGATCTGAGCCCGCGCGGTCCGTTCTTCGGGATCTTCGCCCTCGGCGCGATCGCCTTGGTGCCCGCCGGACGAGTCGAACCGTGGGCCGGAATCGCCTTGTGCGCGGGCACGATCGCCGGATGTGTCCTCATTGGACTGACCGGCCCGGAACGCCCGCCCGCGCCGAGGACGTCAACCTGCGCACCGGAATGCGGTGCGGCCTGCGCCCTGGTGCACGCCGCCCGCTACGCACTGGCGATCGCCGCCGCGGGCGCGGTCGGTCTGCTGCTCGGCGTGGACCACGCGAACTGGGCGATGGCCTCGGCCGCGGTGCCACTCGCGGCGGCCGATCCGCGCAGCCGGTTGCATCCGCGCCTGCACAGCGTGCTGGACCGCAGCGCGCACCGCGTCCTCGGGACTCTCGCCGGACTGGTCGTGACGGCTTTGCTGCTGCTGCCGGGATTTGGCGCCGCGCCGCTGGCACTGGCGGTGATCGTGCTGCTGTTCCCGACGGAGTTGTTCATGTCCCGCCACTACGGAATCGCGCTGGGCTTCTTTACCCCGCTGATCCTGGTCATGACGGAACTGGCCGCGCCCGCCGCACCCGCGACCCTGCTGACGGCGCGGGTGGCGGACACGCTGGTCGGCGTGGCGGCGGGCATCGCGGCGGCGGTGCTGGTCCGCGCCCCGTGCCGGAGCGCGGCGGTCAGGCGGAGCGTGTGATCGGGGCCTTCGGGTGCTTCTGGTTTCGTGCTGGCCGCGCCCGCGGCTCCCGCGACGCTGCGGACGGCGCGGCTGGGCAGCGGCGGGCATCGGGGCAGCAGTGCTGGTCCGCGCCCCGTGCCGGACCGCGACGCTCAACCGGAGCGCTCGACGGTGACCTTCAAGTGCTTCATCAACGGCTGATCGCTCTGCGTGCTGTAGTCACCGATTGCGCACAGCACGTTCATCTCCGGCATATACCCCGCCGCACAGCCGCGCGGGATGTCGTACGGGATCGCCCGGTAGCGCCGCACCGAGCGTTTCGTCCCGTCCTTCGCCGTGGCCGTGATGTCGACCTCGTCGAATTCGCTCAGCCCGCGGTCCCGCATGTCCTCGGCGTTCAGGAACACCAGCGTCCGGAGGTTCTTGATGCCCCGGTACCGGTCGTCGTCGGAGTAGATCGTCGTGTTCCACTGGTCGTGCGAGCGCATCGTGCCCAGCGCCAGCGTGCCGACGGCGGGGACGACGTCCGGCAGTTCCGCGGTCGAGAACTCGGCGCGTCCGGACGGCGTGTGGAAGACCCGTTCGCGCGCGGCCTGGCGGATGCGGAAACCCAAGGGTTCGCGGACGCGGGTGTTGAAGTCCTCGAATCCGTCCAGCACCCGCGCCATGGTGTCGCGGATCCGGTCGTAGTCGCCGACGTAGTCCGCCCACGGCGTCGGGCTTTCCGGCAGCGTCGCGCTCGCCATCCCGGCGATGATCGCGGGCTCGGACAGCAGGTGCGGCGACGCGGGCTTCTTCATGCCGGTGGACAGGTGGACCATGCTCATCGCGTCCTCGACCGACGTCGACTGCAGCCCGCCCGTCTGGAAGTCCTTCTCCGTCCGCCCGAGGCAGGGCAGGATCAGCGCCTGCTTGCCGTGTTCGAGGTGGCTGCGGTTGAGCTTGGTGCTGACCTGCACGGTCAGCTCGCACTTGCGCAGCCCGGCCGCGGTATAGGGGGTGTCCGGCGCGGCGAGCGCGAAGTTGCCGCCCATGCCGACGAACACGCGCACGTCGCCGCGGTGCATCGCCTCGATCGTGCCGACCGTGTCGAGCCCGTGGTGCCGCGGCGGGTCGATGCCGCAGACCTCGGCGAGCTTGTCGAGGAACTCCGCCGCCGGGCGGTGGTCGATGCCGCAGGTGCGGTTGCCCTGCACGTTGCTGTGCCCGCGCACCGGCGACGGACCGGTCCCGGGGCGGCCGATGTTTCCGCGCAGCAGCAACAGGTTCACGATCTCGCGGACGGTGTCGACGCCGTGCTCGTGCTGCGTCACGCCGAGGCACCAGCTGATGATCGACCGGTCGGCGTCGCGGTAGATCTTCGCCGCCGCGCGGATTTCGGCCTCGGTCAGCCCGGACTGCCGTTCCAGCTCCGCCCAGGACGTCGTTTCGCAGACGACGCGGTACTTCTCGGCGCCCGTGGTATAGGTCTCGAGGAACTCCGAGTTGATCGCGCCAGGATCGGTCTCTGCCATCTCAAGCAGCGCTTTTGCCATCCCGCGAAGGAACGCCAGGTCGCCGCCGATGCGGGGCTGCAGGTTGAGCGTGGACGTCGGGGTCGACTGGAAGGTCGCCATCCGGACGAAGTCGTGCGGGATGATCGTGCGCGTGGCCCCGGCCTCGACCAGCGGGTTGACGTGCACGATCTGCGCGCCGCGGCGGTGCGCTTCGGCGAGCGCGGTGAGCATCCGGGGCGCGTTCGACGCCGCGTTCACGCCCATGATGAACAGCGCGTCGGCTTGCTCCCAGTCGTGGATGTCCGCGGTGCCCTTGCCGGTGCCGAGCGCGGCCTGCAGCGCGCGGCCGCTCGCCTCGTGGCACATGTTCGAGCAGTCCGGCAGGTTGTTCGTGCCGAACTCCCGCGCCCACAGCTGGTACAGGAACGTCGCCTCGTTGCCGAGCCGCCCGGACGTGTAGAACGCCGCCTGGTCCGGGGAGTCGAGGCCGCGCAGCGTCGCGCCGACCAGCTCGAACGCCTTGTCCCACGAGATCGGCACGTACCGGTCGGTCTTCTCGTCGTAACGCAGCGGCTCGGTGAGCCTGCCCTGCGCCTCCAGCGCGGTGTCGCTCCACCCGTCCAGTTCGGACACTG
Organism: Streptomyces sp. AA4; assembly: GCF_000158875.1. NCBI lineage: Bacteria > Bacillati > Actinomycetota > Actinomycetes > Kitasatosporales > Streptomycetaceae > Streptomyces > Streptomyces sp. AA4. The sequence goes on from NZ_GG657746.1 coordinate 3,565,911, forward strand.
GGTGTGCGGCGAAGAATTCCGCGCCGACGCGTTTCCGCGTCATCTCCCAGGTGACGTGCTTGATCCCGTTTTCGCAAATGTCGAGATGCAGGCCCTTGGTGTCGTCCGGCCACGCGCAGCCCGGGCAGTCGAATCCGCCGTTCTCGTGATTCATCTTCACGATCGCGCGCGGGCCGGCGACGAGTTCCCGTTCCCGGACGAGGAACTGCGTCACGCTTTTCGCCGCGCCCCAGCCCGCTGCCGGATGGTGGTATGGCTTGAACTCCGGCTGGTCCTCGCGTCGCTCGTCCACCGCAACCCTCTCGCCCGCATGTGTGCTTCCCTTCCGATTCAAGCACGGCGGCGCGTTCCGGGCATCCGGGAGGGGAATGCGAACCGGCCTGGTGTGGGCCGCGACAATCATTTCTGTGGCGGCCCACAAATTGCGCGGGAAATAGTCGCCCGGTTTTCCGCGGAGGGAATCCGCCCGGGCGGCCGCCGCGGGGCGCGGGTAGCATCCCGGACGTGGCCGACCGGGAGGAAAACGCTGTGCGGACCGCCGCCCTGACCGACCTCGTCGACTGGGCCGGGGAGCGGCTGCCCCGGCTGATCGACGACGTCTGCGCGGCGAGCTGCGAGCGGATCGGGATGTACCGGGACGAGAAGATCGTCCCGCGCGCGGACCTGCGCCGCTCGATCGCGGTGAACCTCCGGTTCATGGTCGACGCGCTCGGCGGCGGGCAGGCCCCGGACCAGCGCGCGCCGAAGGAGACCGGCCGCCGCCGGGCGCACCAGGGCGCGCCGCTGCCCGAGGTGCTGCAGGTGTACCGGATCGCCTGCGCGATGCTGTGGGACCTGCTGGTCGGCCGCGCCCGCGAGACCGGGAGCACCGACGTGCTGATCGACGTGGCGAGCCAGCTGTGGCAGGTCACCGACGAACACGCGGTCCGGGTGACCGAGGCGTACCGGGCGGCGAGCGCGGAACTGCTGGTCGCGCAGCAGCGGCGGCGGTCCGCGCTGGCCGAGGCGCTGCTGACCGGCGCGCGCGGGGCGGATTCCGGGCCGTGGGAGGCGGGCCGGCTGCTCGGCCTGTCGCTGGACGGCAAGCTGACCGTGGTCGCCGCCGAGACGCGCGGGCTGGCCGAGGAGAGCCTGGTCGGCGTCGAGCGGCGGCTGGGGCGGCTCGGCATTGTGTCGGCGTGGCATCTCTCGCCGACGCTGCAGGCCGGAGTGGTGTCGCTGCGCGAGGACCAGTACGACGCGCTGCTCTCGCTGCTGCGCGAACTGGCGCTGGCCCGCACCGGCGTGAGCCCGATGTTCCGCTCGCTGACCGAAACCCCGCGCGCGGTCCACCTGGCGCGGACGGCGCTGTCGGCCATCCCGCCGGAGCGGAGCGAGGTCCGCGCGTTCGACCCGAGCCCGCTGGCCGCGTTCGTCGCCTACGACCCGGACGAGGGCCGCCGGCTGGGGGAGCAGGTCTTCGGGGCGGTGCTGGAGCTGCCCGCCGAGGAACGCGACGTGCTGCTGGAGACGCTGGACGCGTACTTCGCGCACGGCGGTTCGTCCGAACGCGCGGGGCAGGTCCTGCACTGCCACGCCAACACGGTGCGGTACCGGCTGCGCCGGATCCGGGAACTCACCGACCGGTCGCTCACCGACCCGCGGGACCTGGCGGAACTGGTCACCGCGATGCAGGCGCTGCGGGTCGACGCGGCGCGTTCGATCGAGGCACAGGGGAGCTGACGATGTCCGAAGAATGGTACTACAACACCCGCACGAACGAGGTCGAACGCGGCCGCCAGTCGCGCGGCGTCGACCGGCTCGGCCCGTACCCGGACGAGGCCACCGCCCGGCGGGCCCTGGAGCTGGCGCGCGAACGCACGAAGGCCGAGGACCAGGCCGACGCGGAGTGGAACAACCCGCAGTGACCGCCCCGGATTTCCGCGGCGCGTCGACGGTCGCCGAAGCGATGCTCCGGGCGCCGAAGGTGCTCGACGCGTCGGCGACGGTCGGCGAGGTGCGCGCGCTCTTCGCCGACGACCATGTGCATGCCGCGCTGGTCGTCGCGCGGGGAACGCTGCTGAGCGTCGTGGAACGGCCGGATCTGGACGGGCTGCCGGACGCGCTTCCGGCCTCCGAGGCGGGTCGGCTGACCGGCCGGGTGGCGGCTCCGGAAGCGGACCTGCACGCGACGTGGCGGGGGATGTCCCGGCGCAGGCTCGCGGTGGTGGACGAGAGCGGACGGTTGCTGGGTCTGTTGTGCTTGAAGCGCAGCGGTCGCGGGTTCTGCTCGGACGCCGACGTGGCGGCCCGGGCGCAAGACCGGGCGAGCGGGTGTTGGGGCGGCCCGTCGCGGCCCGCCCCGGCCAGCGTCAGCGCCAGTCCACTTTGAACACCCACACGTGCTTCCCCGCCGCCCGCGCCGCCGCCGGAACGTCGACGACCAGGCGGCCGTCGCTCTGACTCCAGTGCAACGGGCCGCCGTAACCGAGCAGGCTCACCCGGTCTCCCTGGCGGATCGGGACCGGCGCGTCGACCACGAGCTGTGCGCCGGGCGCGACCAGCGACAGGACGTAGAACGCCGAACCCGGCTGCACCGTAAATCGCAGGTCGCCGAGCTGGGCCATCCGTGACCAGTACGTGGTGCCGTAGATCGCTTCGCCGTTGGTGCGCAGCCAGGCTCCGGTCTCGCGCAGCCGCTGTTGCATCACCGCCGGGATGGTGCCGTCGAAATCCGGGCCGATGTCCAGCAGGAAGTTGCCGTTCTTCGACACCACGTCGACCAGCGTGTGCACCACGTCGTCGGTCGTCATGTACTTGTCGTCCGGCGTCGCGCGGTTGTAGCCGTACGAGAACGGATCCAGGCCCCGGCTCGATTCCCACTTCGCGACGACCGTGTTCGGGTACGTCGTGTATTCGGGCGTGGTGAAGTCGTGGTCCGGGATGCCGCCGCGGTCGTTGTACGTGACGTCCTTGGGGCGACGCCGGTTCTTGGCCCGGTTGAAATACTCGGTGAGCACGTCACGGCTGTCGTTCACGCCGCCGATGTCGAACCACAGCACGTCCGGGTCGAAGCCGGAAATCAGCTCCAGCACCTGCGGGGCCTGGAGATCCTTCACGAAATCGCGTCCGGCGGTGTAGCCGGTGTAGGGCAGCGGCGCGCCGGTGTACGGATTGCGCGGCGCGTGGCCCATCCACGGGTTGTCCGGGTTGAACCATTCGGGCAGCGAGAAGTACAGGCCGTTGCGCAGGCCCGGCGTGTACTTGCGCGACGCGGCGAACAGGTCCGCGACGAGATCCCGCCGCGGCCCGAGCTTCTTCGCGTTGCGGCCGCTGACTTTGGTGTCCCACAAGGCGAATCCGTCGTGGTGCTTGGACGTGAGCACGTAATACTGCGCGCCCGCGTCCGCGATCAGCTGCACCCAGGAACGCGGATCGAACCGGGCAGCGGTGAACTTCGGGATGAAGTCGTCGTAGACGAACGATTCGCCGTAAGTCTTGGCGTGATATGCGTACGTCGGGCCGTTGGGGTCTTGCTGGTTGTTCCAGTACCACTCGGCGTACTGCTGGCCGACCGGGGCCCACGCGGGCACCGAGTACACGCCCCAGTGGATGAAGATCCCGAATTTGGCGTCGCAGAACCAATACGGCGCGCGGTGCGCGGACAGCGACGCGTCGGTCGGCCGGAAGTCCGGGATGCCGAGCGGCACCGGCAGGGTCCGGGTGGCGATCGTCGACCGGTCGGCGAGCACCCGGATCCGGCCGGTCGCGGGGGTTCCGGCGGGCAGGCCGCGATCGGGGACGAGGCCGAGCCGCACCGTGGTCTGCTCGCCTGGCGCCAGCCGGGGGATCGGCGCGGGCGTGCGCACCCGGCCGCCCGGGACGTCGAGCGTGACGGTGATCCGGTCGCGCGTTTCGAGCCAGACGGTGCCGGTGTTGACGACCGTCGCCTCGACCGCCTGCGGACCGCCGTCCTGCAGCAGATTCGCGGTCGCCCGGGCGTCGAGCACGGTGGCCGAACGGCCTTGCGCGATCGGCTGCAGCGTCAATGCGAACACGTGCAGGCTCGGCACGTTCGCCGCCGGCGGGGCGGTCTTGGGCAGGGTCAGCGCGACCGCCTCCCGCGCCGGGTCGATCCACACCTGCGCGGTCCCGATCGACACCGGGTTCTGGTCGGCGACGCCGCCCGGTCCGTAGCGGAAGGTCGAGACGACGGCGCCGCCGGAGCCGTACCAGTCGGAGCCGGACAGGGCGGCGGTGCTGGTGCTGCCGTCGGCGTAGTGGACGGTCGCGTTGCCCCCGGTGCCGCCGTAACTGCACGCGACGAGGAACGCGGCACCGTAATACCGGCCTTTCGGCAGATCGATGCGCTGGCCGAGCGCGACGACGTTGTTCTTCGCCCCGGCGGCCGCCGAGCCGAGCAGAAACGGCACGCCGCCCGCGGTGACCGTGCTGCCCGCTGGGATCTGCTCCGCCGGAAAGGTGTAGCCGGAACCGTCGAAGTTCCCGTCGTGCGCGTTCGCGGAGTCGATGCCGTCGTTGTCGAACCAGGTCTCGAGGGAGACGGGCACCGGCGGTGGCGGCGGCACGACCGGGGTTCCCGAGCCGTCCGTGACCACCGGTTGCGCTGGCCCGTTCGCCGCCGCGGCGGTGCCCGCCGTCCCGAGCAGCACCGCGCCGCCGAGTGCCATGCCGAGCGCGTGCCGACGAGGATAGGTCGTCATGGAACCTCCACGGTGAAGTCCAGTGATCCGATGCCTGACGGAAGTTTCTCGATCATCAAGAGAATCGGGGCGGGGATTCGGCCGATACATCTGATGAATCATCATCGGGGTGCGCTGAGTTGGCGTCAAGGAGGCTGGGCCGGACGGAGGTGGGAAGTACCGCTCAGCGGGGCGTGGATCGCTCCGTGGAGGAGGCGGAACCAGTGCGTCAACGAGGGCCGGGACCGGGCGTTGGACGGAGGTGCCCGGGAGGAGTCGGCAGCGGTGGGTGCGGATCAGCTCTCGGCAGCTGCTGCGCGCAGATCGCCGGCGCGGCCGCTCCACCACACAGCTGAGGCGACGCGACCGGCGCGGAACAGCACATCAGCCAGATTCGCTGCAGCTTCGGCGTCCCCGCCTTCCGCTGCTTGGCGATACCAGTGTGCACTCTCGTTCACTTCGCCGTTGTTCGCGTAGATCGTGCCGAGATTGAACGCCGAATCTTGATGGCCTGCCTCGGCCGCGACAGTCAGATGCGGGACCGCTTCTTCGGTCCGCCCGAGATCGAGGAGAAGGTCGCCGATGATCCCGTCCGCCTCGCGGTCACCCAGGTCAACGGCTCGTTGAAGCCAGGAAATCGTCTCGTCGAGCCGACCCTCGTTCAAGCGGATCCTGCCGAGCGCATGGATAGCCTGGAGGTGTCCGTTGTCTGCGGCGCGCCGAAACCATGATTCGGCTTCTCGGGGCTGGCCGGACTCCTCGTACAGCAGGCCGAGGTTGAAAGCTGCACCCGGGTATCCGGCGTCGGCGGCATGGCGCAACCATCTTTCCGCACCGGCTTGGTCGCCCGCATTCTTGTAAATATTGCTCAGGTTGTTGGCGGCTTCGGCGGATCCGCGTTCGATGCCCAGCAAGTACCATCGTTCGGCCTCGTCGAGCCGTCCGGCTTCGTGGTGGAACAGGCCGATGTTGAAGGTGGCGATCTCGTCACCTTCCTCCGCCGCGCGAAGAAACCATTGCTGTGCTTCTTCTTCTCGGCAGGCAAGGCTCAAGATCTTCCCGAGATTTGTCGCTGACTGGTGGTCCCCCAGCGCCGCACCCTGCCGGTACCAGTCCTCGGCCTCGGACAGAAGGCCCTGTTCCTCTGCTGCGAAGCCAAGCCTGAACAAAGCGGGCCCGTATCCGAGTTCCGCGGCTCGAATGGTCCACGATCGTCCCGCAGCCTTGTCTCCTGCCCGGTCAGCGAGCACGCCCAGGTTGAAGGCGGACCGGGGCTCTCCGCGGTCTGCGGCGTGTTTGAAGAGTTCGATCGATTCCTCCGGACGATCAGCCTCGCTGCACAGAACTCCGAGATTGAACAGCGCCAAAGCAGAGATTGGCCCAGCGTCGGCTGCGGCGATAGGACGCCAGATCTCCTCCGCAATTCGAAAGGAGACACGTGTCGCTGCTTCGGCCGCAGCGGTCGCCACGCCCATCAGGTCGGCAGGGTCAGCGGCTCGCGCGGCATGCGGCCACACGACGTCGGGAACCGGAGGGCAGGGCTCGAGGCTTTCCATGCGGTCGACGAGGTAGTCGAAGACGCGCCACATCCCTCCGGCTGCGGGAAGGAGAGGGCTGGTGACGCCGAGCCGGATTTCACTTGCCCAGGCGAAGGCCTCGTCGAGCGGTTCCGGACGAAGCAAGACGCCGCCCATGGCCTCCAGATGATGTTCGTGCAATTCGGCGAGCAATTCCTGCGGATACGGGCCGGGCAAGCCCGCGCGGGCGAGGTCGATCGCCGCCCCGATCAAAGCAGCACCCCGCGGCTTGCCCTCGACGTCGACAGAACGCCGCCACTCCGACCAGATTGCCGGACCCGCCGCGAGGTACTCGGCGACTCCATGGGGACCGTGATGCGCCACCGCGTCTCTGACCCGTTCGTCGGTGCTGGCGCTTGCCCGCTCAAGCTCTGCGGCGCTCCAGATGCGGGAGAGCACAATCGGCTCGGTCGTCTCGAGCACGCGGGCACCGATTCGGGCGGTTTGGGCCAACGCCGGATCGACCCCGTCGGCCAGCGAGCTGCCTGCGGCGTCGCTGAAAGATTTGTACCGATTCACCCGAATCGTCGCGATGACAGGGACCCGCAACCGTCGGCAATCCTCAAGAGTAGCCTGGTCGACCGCACCAGATTTCAGGTGCAGATCCACATTGTCCAGCCACAGGAGGCAGCGGACGCCAGCTCTCTCGATGGTCTCTGTCGTCGCGAGCACCTCGGCGGCGGTCACGGGGGTTGCGACCCTGAGTTCCGGGAGCACGGCCTGGATTGCTTCGAACGCTGCTCTGGTCTTGCCTGCTGCGGAGTTGCCGACGAGCAGAACCAGATCGCCGGTTTCTCCGGCTGCCGCTACCGCCTCACGTAACGTCACGTCAATATCACGTTCGATATAGGGCGGAACGTTGTCGCCGTCGGGGAGCGACCGCGCCCAGTGCGTGCCCGCTGATATGGGGTTCCAGTCCCGTGCCAGCGGCCATTTCTCCGGGCGTGTCCACAGGTTGGAGGCACCAGGCTTCCCAGTCACGATGACCGAACCGGCGATATCGCGAGCCTGAACTACCGGTCCGTGAAAGACGCCGCCAGAGACGTTGTTTCGCGCTGGGTCGTCGCCCACGTTTCCTTCAGACATTCCCCTCCGTTGTCTGTCCCAGAGTTTCGCTGCCGCCTGTCAGTACCATAGCCGGTGCGACAGTGATCGAGCACCAGTTGCATCCGGAGGGGGCACCACTCGTGGGCAAGGCGAGTCGCGCGAAACGCAAACGAGCTGGCCGGCCGGGCAAGGGACCGCGTCCTGGCTCTTCTGAGGTCGGCTCGGCCGGGGCCTCGACGGAAAGCGAAGCAGCCAAGAACGCCATGTACAGGCTGGTCGACGCCGGCATGTCCGGACGACTTACCTTGGCCTCCGCCTATGCCCTGGGCTGCTCTACGGTAGTCCTCGCTCACGCCGAAGGCGACGGGCCCGAATGGTACGGGGCGGTGGACCCGCTCGACTTGGTCTTCCTGGGTGCCGCGCTACCTGAAAGATTTCGAGACGCGGCTGACTTCGGCAATGCGCGGACCGCCTGGTTCCGGAAGCTTCGGGAGACGCCGCACTGGGGAGGTGTCGAGTGTCTCGTGACGGAGGCGGTGAAGTTGAGCAAGGGGCACGATCTGCCCATCGACGCTCCGACCGCCCTCGTGCTGTTGAATGCTCGCCTTGAGCACACGAAACCCAACCAGCGAACGTTAGCCGCGGAGCTTCGGCCTGCCGCCTTGCTTTCTGACGGCCGATTCCGCAGCGGTCCGCCGGAAGATCTCGTGCTCCCCGTTCCGTCCGCCGAGGCCGTCGAGAGCGCCAAGCTGTTCCGCGCGAGGCCGGATGCCAGAGTTGGGTGCCGCGACAGTTGTGTCGAACGGCTACGCGATGGACTGCGGCTGCTAGAACATGTCGGCTACAGCGCACCGAACGGCGCTTTTAAGCTGTTAATCGCTTTGTATGCTGCACTCGTCGCGTCCAACGACGAGCCGGTCGAGCAGTTGCCAGCGCGTGCACTCGCCTGGGCGCACGGACTTGACGAAGCGTCCTCCCTGATTCCTGTTGTCGACACGATCATGATAGCCGCGGTGCGCGACCTAGACATCGAATCGACGATCAGCCGCTTGTTCACGTTTCCGTCCTTTCTGCGTTCCGCGAGCAGGGAGGATCAGCGCTGGCACAGCGATTCAGGCACCGATTTTGTGATCTTGGCGCTCGAGTTCGGGCACTCCGCGGTCAGGAGCCGCGACCGCGAAGTCATGTCACTGGGACCGATTACAAGCATCTCGCTGAAAAGTCTTGAACGCGAGTTCGAGGCTGAACGCGGTCGTCCCATGGAGCCAGGTGACAGGGTTTTCTCCGCTGATGACGTCCGCGAACTAAATGCTGAGATGGAGAAAATGTTCGAGCTGGCAAGAATTCATCCGGCTTGGTCGAACGCATATCTGCGCGACAACGCGCCCTTGCCGCGGCTTGATGGAAGTTTTCGCGCGAAAAAAGACCGTCAGGATTTTCTGGAGTCGGTAGAAAAGTACATCATCGCACATCCGGGCGAGGCTCCCCCTGATCATGATTCCGAGCTGGCCAAGCTGCGTGGCATCAGTGCGATGATGACGGTGAGAATGGCGATAAAAGACGATCGGTTCGCTCCCCAGTTGATCGGGTTGCTGGACGGCTCCGCAGTCGAAGAGTTCGATGAGGTCGAAGTGGTGGCAGAATTTCTTGCGGGTTACGCGGAGCATCTTGTCACCGTCGTCAACGAGAAGCCGGATATTGAAGAGAAGGCGCTGGAGTGGGCCCGCCTGCACGGCGGTGCGTCCTTGGCGGAGCGGCTCCGAACCTGTATCGGCTCAGATCCGGAAGACGGCTGGCTGATCGAACCCGCGGTACTGTTGGCGATCGCAGTGGCTGATTCAAGTCGTTAATCGAATTGGTGATGCGCGAAATCAGGCTCTGTGTCGCGGGCCATGGTCCGCGACGGTCGTTCCACGCTTCGCCGTCGGGAAAGGGCCCGCGTGGCCGACGAGGCTAATGGGTAACTCGATAATCAAGGGAATCGGGGCGGGCAAACAGCCGATACATCTGATGAATCATCGTCGGCGCGCACCGGAGTGCTGTCAAGGAGATTCCGCTCAGCGGGGCAGCGCGAAAAGCCGACCACCCCGGGGATGATCGGCTTTCCGCGAGCGAGGGTCAGGAGCGCAGCCAGACCGCCGTGTCGGTCGGCAGCTCGGCCGTCACCGGGTCGCTGGCCAGCAGGATCTCCGCGTGCGGCGGCAGCGGGACCGGCGATCCGGAGAAGTTGAGGACGAACGTGAACCCCGGCCCCCGGCGGAAGGCCAGCACGTCGTCGCCGAGCGGCAGCCACTCCAGCTCCCCGGCGAGTTCCGTGCGCAGCCGCAGCCCGGCGCGGTAGAGGCTGAGCATCGACGCCGGATTCGCCGCCTGCGCTTCCGCCGTGTACGCCTGCCATTCCGCGGGCTGCGGCAGCCACGCGCCGCCGGGGCCGAAGCCGAACGGCGGTTCGCCGCCGGACCACGGCAGCGGCACCCGGCAGCCGTCGCGGCCGGGGTCGGCGCCGTTCGTGCGCGCCCACACCGGGTCCTGCCGCAGCTCGGCGGGAATGTCCTCGACCTCCCAGAGTCCCAGCTCTTCGCCCTGGTAGACGTACATCCCGCCGGGCAGTGCCATCGTCAGCAGCGCGGCGGCGCGGGCGCGGCGGGTGCCCAGCACCAGATCCACCGAGCTGCCGTGCAGCCGGTCCGCGAAGGAAAACCCGGTGTCGCCCGCTCGGCCGTACCGCGTGACGTGCCGGGTGACGTCGTGGTTCGACAAGACCCAGGCGGGCGGCGCGCCGACGGCGTCGTGCGCTTCCAGCGTCCGTTCGACGACCTCCCGGAAGCGCGCCGCGTCCCACGGGCAGACCAGGAAATCGAAGTTGAACGCCGAATGCAGTTCGTCGCGGCGCAAGTACCGCGCGGTGCGGGACATGTCCGGCAGCCACATCTCGCCGACCAGCACGCGCTCGCCCGGGTAGCTGTCGGCGATCTTCCGCCACGACCGGTAGATCTCGTGCAGCCCCTCCTGGTCGGAGAACGGCGTCTCGTCGCCGTCGGCGACGTCCGGCAGCCGCGCGTCCTTCACCAGCCCGTCGGCGACGTCGATGCGGAACCCGTCCGCGCCGCGGTCGAACCAGAACCGCAGGATGTCCTCGAACTCCGCGCGGACGTCCTGGTTGTCCCAGTTGAAATCCGGCTGCCGCGAGCTGTAGAGGTGCAGGTACCACTCGCCGTCCGGCACCCGCGTCCACGCGGATCCGCCGAAGCGCGACTTCCAGTTGTTCGGCGGCTCGGCGCCGTCCGGTCCGCGGCCCGGACGGAACCAGAACCGTTGCCGCTCAAGCGAACCGGGGCCAGCGGCCAGTGCTTCCCGGAACCAGCGGTGCTCGTCGGAGCAGTGGTTCGGGACGATGTCGATGATCACCCGCAGGCCGCGCCCGTGCGCCTCGGCGATCAGCGCCTCGGCCTCGGCGAGAGAACCGAAAAGCGGGTCGATGCCGCGGAAATCGGCGACGTCGTAGCCGCCGTCGTCCATCGGCGACGGGTACCACGGGGTGAACCAGAGCGTGTCGACGCCGAGCGCCGCCAGGTGGTCGAGCCGCGCGCGGACCCCGGCGAGATCGCCGACCCCGTCGCCGTTCCCGTCGGCGAAACTGCGGACGTAGATCTGGTAGATCGCCGCGGTGCGCCACCAGCTGTCTTGTCTTCGCGATGCGGTCACGGAAAAAACCCTCCTCGGGGTGGGGAAAGCCAGTGGTACGACCGGTTCAGCCCTTGAGCCCGCCGGCGGTGAGCCCGGCGAGGATCTGCCGCTGGAACACCAGGAACAGCGCCACCATCGGCACGCTGGCGAGCACCATCCCGGCGGTCAGCACGTTGAGCGGCATGTCGATGGCCACCCGCTGCAGCATCACCGAAAGCGTCTGCTTGCCGCTGTCCGGGAACACCAGCAGCGGCCAGATGAAGTCCTTCCACGCGGTGACCACCGCGAGGATCGACACCACCGCCAGGATCGGCCGCGAGATCGGCAGCACGATCCGCCACAGCGTGCGCACCGGTCCCGCGCCGTCGAGCCGGGCGGCTTCGATCAGCTCGTCCGGGATCCGGTCGAAGAACCGTTTCAGCACATAGACGTTGAACGCGTTCGCGGCGGCGGGCAGCCAGACCGCGGCGGGGGAGTCGATCAGGTTCAGGTGCAGCAGCGGCAGGTCGCTGATGGTGACGTAGGTCGGCACCAGCAGCGCGGCAGCGGGCAGCATGAGCGTGGCGAGCATGAGCCCGAGGACGGCGTTGCCGAACTTCGGCCGCAGCTTCGACAACGCGAAGGCGGCGGGGACGTCGATGGCCATCTGCGCCAGCCACGCCCCGCCCGCGACGACCAGGGTGTTGAGGAAGTACTTGCCGAGGTTCAGCTGGTCCCAGGCCTCGCCGAAGGTTTCCGGATGCCATTCGTGCGGGACGAGCGTCGCCGGCGTCTGCGCCAGCTCCTGCGGCGTCTTCATCGCCCCGGTCACCGCCCAGTACAGCGGGAACAGGAAGGCGAGCACGAACACCGCGAGCGTGCAGGCGAAAACGGCGCCGTAGACCACCTTGCCGCGCTGGCTGCGCAGCGCGCCGGGCGAGACGAGCGTCCTCATGCCTGGTCCGCCTTCCTGGTCAGCCGGACGTACAGCGCGGAGAACACGCCGAGCGCCAGGAACAGCAGCAGGCTCATCGCGCTCGCCGACCCGAAGTCGTTGTAGACGAAGGCATAGCGGTAGAGCAGCAGGAGCACGGTCACCGTCGAATCGTCCGGGCCGCCGCCGGTCATCACGTACGGTTCGGTGAACACCTGCATGGTCGCGACGATCTGCAGCAGCAGGAGCATCAGCAGGACGAACCGGGTCTGCGGGAAGGTCACGTGCCGCAGCCGCTTCCACATCCCGGCCCCGTCGAGTTCGGCGGCCTCGTACAGTTCGCCGGGGATCGTGCCGAGCGCGGCCAGGTAGATCAGGGTGGTGCTGCCCATGTTCGCCCACGTCGAGACGAACACCAGCGACAGCATCGCGGTGCCGCTCGAATCCAGCCACTGCGGCCCGGACAGGCCCACCGCGCCGAGCGCGGAGTTGAACAGGCCGGAACCCGGGTCGTAGAACCACTTCCACATCAGCGCGGTCACCACCGGCGGCAGCATCACCGGCAGGTACACCGCGAGCCGGAAGAACGCGCGGGCGTGCCGCATCTCGTTGAGCAGCACCGCGGTCAGGAACGGGACCGCGAAGCCGAAAACCAGCGCGAGACCGGTGAACAGCAGCGTGTTCCGCCAGGCGACGCCGAACAGCGGGTCCGCGAACAGCCGGGCGAAGTTGTCGAGGCCGACCCACGTGGGCGGGTTGACGAAGTCGACCTGCTGGAAGCTGAGCAGCACCCCGCGCACGATCGGGTACCAGGAGAACATCGCGAACACCACGAGCGCGGCGCAGAGCAGGCCGTAGGCGGTGAGGTTCTCCTCGAGCTTGCGGCGCAGCCGGGCGCGGCGACGCGCGGCGGGGGAGGCGGCCGGGCGCCTGGCCGGCGACGAGGAGGTCGCGGGCCAGGCGAGCAGGCTACTTGACCTGGGCGAGGACACTGGTGACCTTCGCCGCGGCGGACGAGAGTTGCTGGTCGATGTTCGCGTTCCGGTCGGTGAGCACTGCCTGCATCACGCTGTCCAGGATCGCGTAGACCTGCTGGGCGTTCGGCGGTTCGACGCTGCCCTTGATCTTGCTTGTCGAGTCCACATAGGACTGGTAGTTCTTCGCGGGGACGTTGGCGTACTTGGCCTTCAGCGCCAGCTGCTGGTCGCGTACCGCGCCCTGCCAGACGTCCGGCGTCGGCTCGGCGGGAAGGCCGACCGGCTGCTTGCCGTCGACGTACTGCTTGATGTGCTTCTCGAAGCGGTCCGGGTTGAGATATTTCCACTGGATCCACTCGAGGCCCGCCTTGATCTTCTCCGGCGACGCCTTCGGGTTGATCATGTAGCCCTCGCCGCCGAGCAGCGTGCCCTTGCCGTCCGGCATCCCGGCGATGCCGTAGTCCTCGTACTTGCCGTTGAACTGCTTGACGAGCACCGGCACGTTGTCCGGGGCGGCCATGTACATGCCGAGCTGGCCCGCGCCCATCATCCGCTGCACGTCCTGGGCCTCGAGCAACTGCTTGCTGCCCATGGAATCGTCAGTCCAGCGCAGATCGTGCAGAAGGTTCAGGGCGGCCTTGCCCTTTTCGTTGTCGAAGTCGGCGACCCATTTGCTGCCGTCCTTGCGCGCGACGGAGCCGCCCATCGACGCGAGCCAGCCGGTGAGGTGCCAGCCGCCCTGGTTGTTCTTGCTGTAGTCGGCGTACCCGACGATTCCGTTGCCCAGCGCGGAAATCTTCTTCGCGGCCGCGCGCACCTCGTCCCACGTCTGCGGCGGCTTGTCCGGGTCGAGCCCGGCCTTCTGGAACAACGGGCGGCTGTAGAGCAGGCCCATCGTGTAATTCATCGTGGGCAGGCCGTAAAGCTTGCCGCCGGGGCCGCGGAAGTTGTCGAGCAACTCCGGTTTGAGATCGTTGACGTGCGGGACGTTCTTGACCGCCTCGGTGATGTCCGCGGCCTGGTGCCGGGCGATGATCTGGGCGGGATCGGTGAAATAGACGTAGTAGACGTCCTCGAGCTGTCCGCCCGCGAGCTTCGCGCCGAACGTTTTCGGGTCCATGAACCCTTCGTGCGGTTCGATCTTGACGTTCGGGTGCGTCGCCTCGAATTCCTTGACGTCGGCGTCGAACACGCCGCGTTCGAACGGCTGGCTCGTCGGCGGCTGGCCGGTGACGGTGATCGTCACCTTGCCCCCGGCGGAGCTTCCCGGATCGCCGCCGCTCCCGCACGCGGTTGTCCCTAGCGCCAGGCCCGCCGCGGCGAGCAGGGCGAACGTCCGGCGGGGAACAGCGGGGGACCAGGGTCTGCTCATCTCAAGCCTCATCTCGCGGGGGAGCACAGCAGGTGACGGCGGTCACCCTAGAGCCGCGAGAGCCGAGTGCGCAAGAACTCGACGAGAAACTGCAACTTATGAACAGTCAGGTCTGTGGTTCATGCGGTCCGGCGGGCAGTGGAGCCGCGCACCACCAGCTCCGGCGCGAACAGCAGCTCCTCCACCGCGACCTCGCCGCCGTTGATGCGTTTCACCAGCAGTTCGACCACGGCGCGGCCCATCGCCTCGATCGGCTGGCGCGTCGTCGTCAGCGGCGGGTCGGTGCAGTTCATCAGCGCGGAGTCGTCGTAGCCGACCACCGAAATGTCGCCCGGCACGGACAAGCCCTGCCGCCGGGCCGCGCGGATCGCGCCCAGGGCCAGCGGGTCGCTCGCGCACAGCACCGCGGTGGCGCCGCGCGGGTACAGCCGCGCCGCGGCCGCGTGTCCGCCCTCGATGGAGAACATCCCGTGTTCCACCAGCTCGTCCAACACTGGAAGCCCGAGTTTCGCGGCGTGCTCCCGGAACGCCTCGAGCTTCCGCTGCGACGGCACGTGGTCGCTCGGTCCCAGCACCAGGCCGATCTTCTCGTGGCCGAGGGAACTCAGGTGCCCGACCGCCTGCTCGACGGCGACCGCGTCGTCACACGAGACCTGCGGCAGTCCGAGGTGGTCGACGGCCGCGTTGATCAGCACCGTAGGCAGCCGGCGTTCCGCCAGGTGGTGGTAGTGCGTGTGCACGGCGTCGGCCTGCGCGTACATCCCGCCGGCGAAGACCACGCCGGACACCTGCTGCTGCAGCAGCATCTCGACGTACTCCGCCTCCGACACCCCGCCCGCGGTCCGCGTGCACAGCACCGGCGTGAAGCCCTGCTGGGCCAGCGCGTTGCCCATGACCTCGGCCAGCGCCGGGAAAATCGGGTTTTGCAGCTCCGGCAGCACCAGCCCGACGAGCCGGGCCCGCTCGCCGCGGAGCTGCGTCGGCCGCTCGTAGCCCAGCACGTCCAGCGCGGTGAGCACGGCGGCCCGGGTGCTCGCGGACACCCCGGCCTTGCCGTTGAGCACCCGGCTGACCGTGGCTTCGCTGACCCCGACCTGGCGGGCGACTTCGGCAAGACGACGTGTCATGAGTGAAAGTTACCGCAAACCAGCGCAAGTTTCCGACGAGACGCGCGCGGCGCTTGCTCTCGCGACGAAACCGCTGGTCGAACGCGCGGCGGATCGACGAACGATGTTGACTTCGCCGCAGCAGTGGGCTGTAATTCTTGAACGAATCAGTGAAAATACCTGACGACATCCCGGGCAATCGCGGCAAGCGTCTGCCCAGCCTCAACGAAGAGGTGCCATGCCGACTGCTCCGCGCTGTTCTCGTGCGCCCCCGGACCCCGGTCTTCCCGCCGGTCCGCTCCCTGGTCCCCGCCGTCCCGCGCCACGCGGGGCGCTCCCGTTCGAATCGTCTCCCTCCTCCTTGGATCAGAGGAAACCCATGAGAACGAAGCGACTGCTCGCGCGCGCCGCGATCGCCGCCCTGTCCCTGCTCCTGACCGCACCCGCCTGGCCGGCGAACGGCGCGCCCGCCCTCGCCGCCAAGGCAGCTGTCCAGCCCGCCGCCCAAGCCGCCACCGCGACGTACACCGCCAGCAGCCAGCTGCCCGGCTATCCCGTGTCCAACGTCGGCGACGGCAACCAGGCCACCTACTGGGAAAGCACGAACAACCAGTTCCCGCAATGGATCCAGGCCGATCTCGGCACCGCGACGAACGTCGCGCAACTCGTGCTCAAACTGCCCGCGAACTGGGAGGCCCGCACCGAAACGTTCGCGGTGCAGGGCAGCGCGAACGGCGCGAGCTTCAGCGATCTCGTGCCTTCGGCGGGCTACCGGTTCGACCCGGCGACCGGCAACACCGTCACCGTGAACGTCACCGGCAGCACCCGGTACGTCCGGCTGACCATCACCGCCAACACCGGCTGGCCCGCCGCGCAGCTGTCCGAGTTCGAGGTGCACGGCCCGGCGGGCGGCGACACGCAGCCGCCGTCCGCGCCCGGCAACCTCGCCTACACCGAGCCGGCGAGCGGCCAGATCCGGCTGACCTGGTCGGCGTCCACGGACAACATCGGCGTCACCGGCTACGACGTGTATGCCAACGGCCAGCTCCGCGGCAGCGTCGCCGGGGACGTGCTGACCTATACCGACAATCAGCCGGCCAGCGCGAGCGTCGCGTATTACGTGCGCGCTCGCGACGCGGCGGGCAACCAGTCGGCGAACAGCAACACCGTCACCCGCAACGGCACCCAGAGCGGCACGAATCTGGCGCTGCACAAGCCGATCACGGCGTCGTCGACCCAGCAGACCTACGTCGCGGCCAACGCGAACGACGACTCGGTGACCACGTACTGGGAAGGCAGCGGGGCGTATCCGAACCTGCTGACCGTGGCGCTCGGCGCGCACGCCGACCTCGACCGGGTCGTCGTGAAACTCAACCCGGACCCGGCGTGGAGCGCGCGGACGCAGACGATCGCCGTCGAAGGCCGCGACCAGGGCGCGACCGACTTCACCACGCTGGCGCCCGCGCAGACGTACAGTTTCGACCCGGCGAGCGGCAACACCGTGACGATCCCGGTCAGCGGCCGGGCCAGCGACGTCCGCCTGCGCTTCACCGCCAACTCCGGGGCGGGCGGCGGTCAGGCCGCGGAGTTCCAGGTCTTCGGCGTGCCCGCGCCGAACCCGGACCTGACGGTCTCGGACGTGTCGTGGACGCCGCAGAAACCGGTGGAGACCGACGCGATCACCGTGTCGGCGACCGTCCGCAACATCGGCACGGCAGCCTCCGGCGCGACCGACGTGAATCTGTACCTGGGCAAGACGAAGGTCGGCACGGCGGCGGTCGGCGCGCTCGCGGCCGGAGCTTCCACGACGGTGTCGGCGAACATCGGCACCCGGGACGCGGGCAGCTACGACGTGACCGCGAAGGTCGACGAGGCCAACACCGTCGTCGAACAGAACGAGGACAACAACTCCTACACCAGCTCGACGCCGTTGGTCGTCAGCCCCGTGCAGAGTTCCGACCTCGTCGCGGCTACGGCGTGGTCGCCGAACAACCCGGCGGCAGGCAACGCGGTGAACTTCACCGCGACCCTGCGCAACCAGGGCACGGTCGCTTCCGCGGACGGTTCCCACGGCGTCACGGTGACGATCTCCGACCAGAACGGGACGGTCGTCAAGACGTTGAGCGGTTCCTCGGCGGGGATCATCGCGCCCGGAGCCACCGCGTCAGTGGATCTGGGGAGCTGGACCGCGGCGAACGGCCGGTACACGGTGAAGACGGTCGTCGCGAACGACGCCAACGAGCTGCCCGCCAAGCAGAGCAACAACACCAGCACCCAGCCGCTGTTCGTCGGCCGCGGCGCCAACATGCCGTACGACATGTACGAAGCTGAGGACGGTGTCGTCGCGGGCGGTGCGACCGTGATCGGTCCAAATCGGACGATCGGCGACCTCGCGGGAGAAGCGTCGGGCCGCAAGGCCGTGACGCTGAACTCGACGGGCGCCTCGGTCGAGTTCACCACCCGCGCGGCGACCAACACGCTCGTCACCCGGTTCTCGATTCCGGACGCCGCGGGCGGCGGCGGGCAGAACGCGACGCTGAACGTGTACGTCGACGGCACGTTCCTCAAGGCCATCGACCTGACCTCGCACTACGCGTGGCTCTACGGCGCCGAAGCCTCGCCGCAGAACTCGCCGGGCGCCGGGCCGGCGCGGCACATCTACGACGAGGCCAGCATGCTGCTCGGCGCCACCGTGCCCGCCGGCCACAAGATCAAGCTGCAGAAGGACGCGGCGAACACCTCGAACTACGCGATCGACTTCGTCAACTTCGAGCTGGCCGCCGCGACCGCGAACCCGGACCCGGCGCACTACGCGGTCCCTGCCGGGTTCACCCAGCAGGACGTGCAGGCCGCGCTGGACAAGGTCCGCCAGGACCCGAACCTCACCGGCGTCTACCTCCCCGCCGGGCAGTACCCGATGACCGGCAAGGTCACCGTCTACGGCAAACCGGTCACGGTGCTCGGCGCCGGACCGTGGTTCACCAGGTTCACCGCGCCGTCCGGGCAGGAGAACACCGACATCGGCTTCGACGCGCAGGCCAGCGCGAGCGGGTCGACCTTCAGCGGGTTCGCCGTGTTCGGGAACTACACGTCCCGCATCGACGGCCCGGGCAAGGTCTTCAATTTCACCGGCGTCACGAACATGACCATCGACAACATCTGGGTGGAGCACCAGATGTGCCTGCTCTGGGCGACCAATGTGGACAACTCCACGGTGAAGAACTCCCGCATCCGCGACACGTTCGCCGACGGCGTCAACTTCACCAACGGCAGCACCGGCAACCACGTCACCAACAACGAGGCCCGGTCCACCGGCGACGACAGCTTCGCGCTGTTCGCCGCTACGGACATCAATCAGGGCAACCAGTACGACAACGTGTTCGAGAACCTGACCGTGCTGCTCCCGTGGCGCGCGGCGGGCATCGCGGTGTACGGCGGGTACAACAACACCTTCCGGAACCTCTACATCGCGGACACGCTGACGTACTCCGGGATCACGCTCAGCTCGCTCGACTTCGGCTACCCGTTCCTCGGGTTCGGGCCGCAGCCGACGACGGTCCAGAATGCCACGCTCGTCCGCACCGGCGGCCATTTCTGGGGCAAGCAGACGTTCCCGGCGATCTGGATGTTCTCCGCGTCCAAGGAGTTCCGCGGCATCCGGGTGTCCGATGTGGACATCCAGAGCCCGACCTACAGCGGCGTCATGTTCCAGGCCAAATACGACGGCAGCCAGCCGGAGAACCCGGTCCAGGACACGGTGCTGGCGAACGTGTCGATCAGCGGGGCGCACCGCAGCGGCGACGAGTTCGACGCCAAGTCCGGGATCGGGATCTGGGCCAACGAACTGCCCGAACCCGGCCAGGGCCCGGCGGTCGGGTCGGCGACGTTCACCGGGCTCACGCTGAGCGACAACGACCAGGACATCCGGAACACGACGACCACGTTCACGATCAACCGCAGCTGAGCGCGCGGGTGCCCGCCCGGTTTCCCGGCGGGCACCCGCTCCTTCCCCTTCCCCGCAGAGAAGAGAAGACGCCATGACCCGTACGCGTTTGTCCCGTCTCGTCGCCGGTTTCCTCGCCGCCGGGCTTTTCGCCGCAGGCCTCACCCACGCCGCCGCGGCCAGCGGTCCTTCGCCAGGTCCGGCTCCGAACGCCGCCGAGGTGCCGTTAGCGCACACGGTATCCGCGAGCAGCGTCCAACCCGGCTATCCCGTCTCCAACGCTTTCGACGGCAACCAGGCCACCTACTGGGAATCGGCCAACAACGCCTTCCCGCAATGGATCCAGGCCGACCTCGGCTCGGCCAAGCCGCTCTCGCGGATCGTGCTGAAACTGCCTGCCACCTGGGAATCCCGGACCCAGACGCTCACCGTGCGCGGCAGCACCGACGGCACGACGTTCACCGACCTCGTCCCGTCGACCGGCTACTCGTTCGCCACCAACACCGTGACCATCCCGGTGACCGCGTCCGCCCGCTACGTGCGGCTGGACGTCACCGCGAACACGCAATGGCCTGCCGCGCAGCTGTCGGAGTTCGAGCTGTACGGACCGGACACTGGCGACACGCAGGCCCCGACCGCGCCCACGAACCTCGCACTGACCGAGCCCGCCGCCGGGCAGGTCAAACTGACCTGGTCGCCGTCGACGGATGACGTGGGCGTCACCGGATACACCGTGTACCGCGACGGCACGCCTGCCACCACGGTCACTGGCCCCACCTTTACCGAGAACCGACCGGCGGGCCCGCGCATCGAGTACTTCGTGCGCGCCAAGGACGCCGCCGGGAACGAATCCGCGGACAGCAACCACGTCGTCCGCGCCGGGACACAGACCGGCCAGAACCTCGCCGCGGGCAAGCCGATCGAAGCGTCCTCGACGGTCGGCGCGTTCGCCGCAGCCAACGCGAACGACAACAACACTGGTACGTACTGGGAGTCCGCCGCAGGCTACCCGAACACCCTGACCGCAAAGCTCGGCGCCGACGCGGATCTTTCTTCGGTCGTCGTGAAACTCAACCCGGACCCGATCTGGAGCGCGCGGACGCAGAACTTCGAGATCCTCGGCCGTGCCCAGGGTGCAAGCGAATTCACGACGCTCGCCGCGCGGGCCGACTACCGCTTCGACCCGGCCGTCAACCAGAACACCGTGACGATCCCGGTCACCGGCCGCGCCGCGGACGTGCGGCTCCGGTACTTCGCCAACTCCGGCGCGCCGGGCGGCCAGGCCGCGGAATTCCAGGTGTTCGGCATCCCCGCGCCGAACCCGGACCTGGTCGTCACCGGCACCGCGTGGACCCCGTCCAACCCGACCGAGGCCAGTGACCTCGCCGTATCGGCAACTGTGCGGAACGCGGGCACTGCCACTGCGGGTGCCACGACAGTCAACGTCAGCCTCGGCGGCACCGTCATCGGCTCCGCGCCGGTCAGCGCCCTCGCCGCCGGAGCTTCCACCACGGTGACCGTGCAGGCGGGCAAACGACCGCAGGGCACCTACCGCGTGTCCGCCACGGTCGACCCGGCCAACACCGTGGTCGAGCAGGACGAAACCAACAACACCTTCACCTCGACGGCGCAGCTGGTGATCGCCCAAGCCCCGGGCCCGGACCTCGAGGTCACCGGCATCACGCCGAACCCGCCGAACCCGGCCGTCGGCGCGCCGGTGTCGTTCACCGTCGCCGTGCACAACCGCGGCACGAGCGGCGCGGGAGCCTCGGTGACCCGGTTGTCCGCTGGCGAAACCACGCTGAACGCCGACACTCCCGCGATCGCAGCCGGAGCCACGGCGAACGTCGCGATCCCGGGCACGTGGACTGCCGCGAACGCGACTCTCACCGCGACCGCCGACGCGACCGACGTAGTCAAGGAGACCAACGAAGCCAACAACACGCTGTCGCAGGCAATGGTGGTCGGCCGCGGCGCAGCGCTGCCCTACGTGGAGTACGAGGCGGAAGCCGCGCAGTACCAAGGCCAACTGCTGGAGACCGACCCGCTCCGGACGTTCGGGCACACGAACTTCGCGACCGAATCGTCCGGCCGGAAGTCCGTCCGGCTGGCGAACCAGGGCCAGTACGTGGAGTTCACTTCGACGAACCAGGCGAACTCGATCGTGGTCCGCAACTCGATCCCGGACGCTCCCGGCGGCGGGGGACAGGACGCGACGATCAGCCTGTACATCAATGGAGCCTTCGCGCAGAAGCTCAACCTGTCGTCCAAACACAGCTGGCTCTACGGCAACACCGACGACCCCGAAGGGCTGACGAACACCCCGGGCGGCGACGCGCGGCGGCTGTTCGACGAATCGCACGCGTTGCTGACGCAGTCGTACCCGCCGGGCACGAAGTTCAAGCTGCAGCGCGACAGCGGCGACACCGCGGCGTTCTACGTCATCGACCTGATCGATCTCGAACAGGTCGCGCCAGCCCTGCCGAAACCGCCGGAATGCACCTCGATCACCGACTACGGCGCGGTGCCCGACGACGGAATCGACGATTCGGCCGCGATCCAGCGCGCGGTCACCGAAGACCAGAACGGCGTGATCAGCTGCGTGTGGATCCCGCCGGGCCAATGGCGGCAGGAACGCAAGATCCTCACCGACGACCCGGACGTGCCCAACGGCGGCGGGCAGTACAACCAGGTCGGCATCTCGAACGCGACCATCCGCGGCGCCGGGATGTGGTATTCGCAGCTGTACTCGCTGATCCAGCCGCAGGACGCGGGCGGGATCAACCATCCGCACGAGGGCAACTTCGGCTTCGACATCGACAAGAACGTGCAGATCTCCGACCTGGCCATCTTCGGCTCCGGCCGCATCCGCGGCGGCGACGGCGGCGCGGAAGGCGGCGTCGGACTGAACGGCCGGTTCGGCACCGGCACGAAGATCTCGAACGTGTGGATCGAGCACGCGAACGTCGGCGTCTGGGTCGGCCGGGACTACAGCAACATCCCGGCGCGGTGGGGCCCGGCCGACGGCCTGGAGTTCAGCGGCATGCGGATCCGCGACACCTACGCCGACGGCATCAACTTCGCCAACGGCACCCGGAACTCGCGGGTGGTGAACTCGTCGTTCCGCACCACCGGCGACGATTCCCTCGCGGTCTGGGCGAATCAGTACGTGAAGGATCCGGCGGTGGACATCGCGCACGACAACGTGTTCCGCAACAACACGATCCAGCTGCCGTGGCGCGCCAACGGAATCGCGGTCTACGGCGGGTACGGGAACAAGATCGAGAACAACCTGGTCTCCGACACGATGAACTATCCCGGCATCATGCTGGCGACCGACCACGACCCGCTGCCGTTCTCCGGGCAGACGCTGATCGCGAACAACGCCCTGTACCGCTGCGGCGGCATCTTCTGGGGCGAACAGCAGAAATTCGGCGCGATCACCTTCTTCGCCCAGGGCAAGGACATCCCCGGCATCGTCCTGCGCGACACGGAAATCCATGATTCGACCTACGAAGGAATCCAATTCAAAACCGGCGGCGGCGCGATGCCGGACGTGACGATCAGCGATGTGAAAATCGACAAATCGAACAACGGCGCGGGCATCCTCGCGATGAGCGGCGCCCGCGGAAACGCGACGCTGACGAACGTGACGATCACGAACTCGGCGGCGGGCGACGTCGTCCGCGAGCCGGGTTCGCAGTTCGCGATCGCCGGCGGACCAGTCCCGGCGCTCGCCGCTCGCGGCCGTCGCGGGACGAGATAGGGGGAGGTCCGGCGCCGGAACGGGCGGGTCGTTCCGGCGCCGGGCCAGCACCCCGCGGGCCGGTACGGTGTCGAAATCCCGCGAGCAGGTTCGTACCTCGAGGTGAACGCCCCCACCCGAGACGAAGGAGAACCCGATGACCACCGGCGAACTCAACGAGGAATTCACCGCGACCCTGCGCAAGAGCCCGGCCAAGGGCGGCCACACCTACCTGGTCTGGCCCGGCTCCGCGGAGTTCTTCGGCACCCGCGGCTTGGTGAAAGTCCGCGGCACGGTCGACGGCGAACCGTTCCGCAGTTCCTTCATGGCCCTCGGCGACGGCACCCACAAACTCCCGGTCAACGCCGCACTCCGGAAAGCGATCGGCAAGGAAGCCGGCGACACCGTGACGGTCGTCCTGCTGGAACGCCTCGCCCGCTGACCCGTTGGGCTCATCGGGTGGTCGTCCGGCCGCCGGGGAAACGTCCGGCGGCCGGACGAGCGTCACCCCGTCAGACGGGTGCGAGGGGACGCACGCCGAACTCCTGGGGGAGACATGGGGATCATCAGCGGCCGTCCGGCCTTGCCGGTCGTCGAAGCGGCAGAGGGACGTCCGGAAGAAGCACAAGAAACCGGAGCGTTCGATCCGCACCAGCGGTGGAGCCGGCTCGTCGGCGGAGGCGACGGCATCGTCTACGCGGTGCAGTCCGACGGCGCCCTGTACTGGTACCGGCACCGGGGCTGGCCCACCGCCGCGTTCGACTGGGCCAACCAGGGTCTGGGGGCGGCGATCGGGTCCGGATGGCAGGACTTCGTCACCGTGCTCGGCGATCTGAACGGGGTCCTGTACGGCGTGCGCGGGGACGGGACGGTGCGGTATTACCAGCGGGTCGTGGCCAATCTGGACACCGGAGCGGGGACCTGGGCCAACAACGGCACCGGTGTCGTGGTCGGGACCGGCTTCGATGCTTTCCCGCGGATTTTCGGCGGACCCGGCGGCGTCCTCTGGTGCGTTGACGCCGACGGAATCCTGTACCGGTCGCGCCGGATCAACGGCACTTTCGAAACGCCCCAGCCGCTCGGCGACGGATTCAACGTCGCGCGCTACCTGTTCTCCGACACCGGGAACGTCATCTACGCCGTCAGCGGCACCGGCGCGCTCACCTGGTTCCGCTACCGCGACGGCATCGGATGGGCGAACGGCGGGCAGCCGATCGCGATCGGCGACAACGACTGGTTCGAGCTGTTCCGCCGGGACCTGTTCGCGGGAGCAGGCAACGGCGCGGTCTACCTGATCCGGATCGACCACTCGGCAGTGCCGGGCGACGACGGCGATCTCGTCGAACTGCGGCTCGCCAACCACCAGACGGTCGACACCGACGGCGGGCCGCGCTGGATCAACAACGCGACCGGCGTGGTCGTCGGGCAGGGCTTCACCGTCGAACGCAGCGCCGGGCTGCAGGGGTATCCGCAGCAGCAGAGCGTGCCCGCGGGCGGCCGGGTGTCGATCGCGCTGTCGACCGCTTTCCCCTCGGTCACCGCGCAGCTCGTGCGCGTCGCACCCGGCGGAGACACGCCGGAAGCGGTCACCGGGACCACCACCGTCGCGGGCGGCCTCCAGCAGGTGGCCGCGAACTACCGGTCCGCCGGATGCGGCTGGGCCGAGCGCTACGCCGCCGATCTCCCGGCGACCTGGCCGTCCGGCGTGTACGCCGCGCGGGTGACCGGCCGGTTCGGCCGGGTGCAGCACATCCCGTTCGTCGTCCGGCCCGCTGCTCCGGTACAGGAAATCGCCGTGGTGCTGCCGACCAACACCTACCACGCGTACAACGGCTGGAGCGGGCACGACCAGTACTCCGAGGGCCAGGATGGCGTCCGGCGCACGATCTCGTTCCTGCGGCCGAGCTACACCTGGCAGATCGCGCCGAAAGGCCAGTACGACCTGGAGCTGTACAGCGATCTGGAACTGCTGCGCTGGCTGAGCGCCGAACAGCTCGGGTTCGACTGCTACACCGACCACGACCTGCACACCGGCGGCTGGCTCCCCGCCTACCAGGCGATCGTGCTCGGTTCGCACCCGGAGTACTTCTCGATGGCCATGCGCACCAACCTGGCGAACTACCTCGCGGCCGGGGGCAGCGTGATCGCCACCGGAGGCAATCAGATCTACGAACGCGCGGAGTTCACCGCCGACGGCACCGCCCTGACGTTCCGCGCCGCCGACGGCAGCCGCGACCTGTTCCGCGAGCACTACGGCCTGCCCGAATCGCAGCTGCTCGGGGTGAATTACGACTCCGACGGCTGGATGACCTTCGCGCCGTACCGCGTGCTGCGCGACCACCCGTTCCTTGCCGGGACAGGGCTGTCGGCAGGCAGCGAATTCGGCGCGCACGGCCGGAACGGAGCCGCGAGCGCCTGGGAATTCGACACGCTCCAGGGCCTCGACGGCGAGGTCCCGCCGAGCGGGGTCATCGCTAGGGGAACGAACCCGGCCTCCCGCGGCGGCGCGGCGATGACCTGCAAGGAACTGCCCAGCGGAGGGTTCGTGTTCAGCGCGTCGTCGCTGACCTTCAACGGAGCGCTCCGGGTCGACCCGGCACTGAGCCTGCTGCTGCGGAACGTGTTCGACCGGGCACTCGCGCCCGACGGGAATGAGACGGGTTAGTTGAACGTTTGACGATGTGTGAAGAACATTGGCTTCCTCTCGTTCGGCCACTGGTCGCCGAGCCCGCACTCCGAGACCCGCTCGGCCGCCGACTTCCTGCACCAGTCGATCGACCTCGCGGTCGCGGCCGAGGAGCTGGGCGTCGACGGCGCGTACTTCCGCGTGCACCACTTCGCGCAGCAGGCGGGCAGCCCGTTCCCGCTGCTCGCGGCCATCGGCGCGCGGACGTCGAAGATCGAGATCGGCACCGGCGTGATCGACATGCGCTACGAGAACCCGCTGTACATGGTCGAGGACGCGGGCGCGGCCGACCTCATCTCGCGGGGCAGGCTCCAGCTCGGCGTGAGCCGGGGATCCCCCGAGCAGGTGATCGACGGCTGGCGGTACTTCGGCTACGCCCCGGCCGAGGGCGAGACCGACGCGGACATGGCCCGCGACCGCGTCGAGGTCTTCCTGAAGCTGCTCGAAGGCGAGGGTTTCGCGAAACCGAACCCGCGCCCGATGTTCCCCAACCCGCCCGGCCTGCTCCGGCTCGAACCGCACTCCGAGGGCCTGCGCGACCGCATCTGGTGGGGCTCGGGCTCGAACGCGACGGCCGTCTGGGCGGCGAAACTCGGCATGAACCT
The DNA here is from genome assembly GCF_000158875.1 of Streptomyces sp. AA4. Taxonomy (NCBI): domain Bacteria; kingdom Bacillati; phylum Actinomycetota; class Actinomycetes; order Kitasatosporales; family Streptomycetaceae; genus Streptomyces; species Streptomyces sp. AA4. The sequence goes on from NZ_GG657746.1 coordinate 3,592,251, forward strand.
GCAGAGTTCCACGCTCAAGGACGACGAAACGGGCGAACCGCTGCACGTCCAGCAGCGCAAGCAGATCGAGGCGTACCGCGAGGCGTGGAAGGAAGCGGGCCACGAGCGCGAGCCGAGGGTGTCGGTCAGCCGCAGCATCTTCGCGCTGACCAACGACCTGGACCGCGCCTACTTCGGCCGCGACCGCAACTCGCGCGACCAGATCGGCATGATCGACGAGAACACCCGGGCGATCTTCGGCCGCTCGTACGCCGCGGAGCCGGACGAACTGGTGCGGGAGCTGAAGGAGGACGAGGCCGTGCAGGCCGCGGACACCCTGCTGCTGACCGTGCCGAACCAGCTGGGCGTCGACTACAACGCCCACGTGCTGGAAAGCATCCTGACCCACGTCGCCCCGGAGCTGGGCTGGCGCTGAGCACACCCGAACGAGGGAACCGCGGCGCGATCCGTCCGCGGTTCCTTTGTTCGGTTCCGCGTTTCGCGGCACTCCCGTGCCTGGTCAGCTGCCCGGCCCCGCTAGCATCACTGAGTTTTCAGCGAGGCGGGAAAAGGGGCGGAAAGTGGACACGGGGACTTTGAGCGGGCCGACGAGGTCCCCGCGAACGCCGGACGAGGAGCGAAGACGCGCGTTCCGGCCGGACATCCAGGCGCTGCGCGCCGTCGCGGTCGGTCTCGTCGTGCTGAATCACCTGTGGCCCGGCCGGGTGACCGGCGGGTACGTCGGCGTGGACGTCTTCTTCGTCATTTCCGGCTTCCTCATCACCTCGCACCTGGTCCGCGAAGTCGCGAGCACCGGGCGGATCCGGCTCGCGAAGTTCTACGCCCGCCGCGTGCGCCGCCTCTTGCCCGCGGCCTTTCTCGTCCTCGCCTTCGTCCTTGCCGCCGCGTATTTCCTCATGCCCTTCCCGCGCTGGGAGTCCAACGCGCAGGAGGTGATCGCCAGTGCGCTGTATGGGGAAAACTGGCTGCTCGCCGCCAATTCCGTCGACTATTCGCACCTGACCCAGTCCGCGAGCCTGTCGCAGCATTACTGGTCGCTTTCGGTCGAGGAGCAGTTCTACCTCTTCTGGCCCTTGTTGCTCCTGCTGCTGTTCAAGCTCCGCGCGCGGTGGGCGCGGCTGGCCGGGGTCGGGCTCGTCGGGGCCGCTTCGCTGGGCTTCAGCATCTGGTTCACCGACGTGTCCAAGAGCCAGGCGTACTTCGTTACTCCGGTGCGGGTGTGGGAGTTCGCGCTCGGCGCGTTGCTGGCGCTCGTCGGCGCGAAGCTCGTCCTGCCGAGGATCGCGGCGAACCTGGCCTCGCTGGCCGGTGTCGCCGCCATCGTCGCCGCTGCGGCCTTGTTCGACGACGAGACCGCGTTTCCCGGTGCGACCGCGGTCTTGCCTGCTGCGGGCACCGCGCTGGTGATCTTCGCCGGCAACTGCGAGGAGCGGCAATGGCATACGCCGCTGTCCTCGTCGCCGCCGGTGCAGTGGCTGGGGAACGTCAGCTACTCGCTGTACCTGTGGCATTGGCCGCTGATCATGCTGGCCCCGTTCGCCATCCCCGGCGCGCTGGCCGCGGGAGCGCTGACCTGGCAGCTCAAACTGGGGATCCTGGGCGCGTCCCTGGCCGCGGCGCACCTGTCGAAGCGGTTCGTCGAGGATCCGGTCCGGACCTGGCAGCCGCTGAGCCGCACCTGCGGGACGACCTTCGCCGCCATGGCGGCCGGGATGCTCGTGGTGTGCGCCGCGGCGGGCGGGCTGACCTGGACCTACCAGCGGCGCGTCGACCAAGAGGCCCGCGAGATCGCGGCGGAGATGTCCGGCCCCTGCCACGGGGCGCGGGCGCTGATGGCGGGCAACGCGTGCGCCGACCCGTTCGGCCCGGCCCGGACCGTCGAGATGGGCCCGGCCAACCGGTACTACACGGCGCCCGCGGACTGCCCGCCGCCGATGGCGCAGTACGCCGCGAGCGACGGCACGAAAACCACCACCCGGTGCGACTTCGGCCAGGGCGACGCCGAACCGAAAGTGGTGTGGCTGGTCGGGGACTCGCACGCCCAGCAATGGCAGGCGCCGCTGCTCAGCCTCGCCCGCAAGAACCACTGGCTGCTGTACACGAGCTACCTGGGCGGCTGCCCGTTCGCCGACATCCGGGCGATGCAGTTCGGCCGCGGCGTCCCCGACCGGCGCTGCATGAGCTGGACCAAGCAGATGGTCGGCGAAATCGCGAAAACGCGGCCAGCGTACGTGTTCACGTCGTTCTACAGCCGTCACGAGCCCGCCGACGACCGCAGCGGCCGCTCGCAGACGGAGCAGTACCGGGACGGGCTGAACGCGTACTGGTCGAAGTGGACCGCGGCCGGGGCGACCGTATTCGTGCTGGCCGACCCGCCGCTCAACGGACTTGTCCGCGCGACGGATTGCGTCCTGCTGAATCCGGATGACCCTCGGCAGTGCGCGGTCGACCGTTCCGTCGCGCAGCCGGCGGACCCGCTGACCGCGGCTGCCAGGGCGAGCACCGATCCCGGGGTCCGGCTGCTCGACCTGACCGACTATTTCTGCGACCGGGAACGCTGTTACGCGGTGATCGGGAAGGTCAGCGTCTACTACGACGCCAACCACCTGAACTACGACTACAGCCTGAGCCTCGACCGGGTCATCGCCGAGGCCGCGGGAATCCCGGGCTGAGCGGAAACGCGTTTTTCGCACTTCGCCAATAAAGCGTTTTCCGCCCCGGCGCCGTGTCAACACTTTCGAACCGGCAATGGCACGAAAGAAGGAGAACGGCGTTCTCCGGTGTTTCTTCCCTGTTCCGCTCCGCGCGGCCGCTTCTACGCTCGCCCCATGACCATTCCTTCCGAACCCATCGGCAGCATCCCGCGTCCGCCCGAATTGCTCGGCGCTCTCGCCGCGCGCGAAAGCGGGCAGCTCGGCGACGCGGCTTTCGCCTCCGTTCTCGACCGGGCCGTGCGCGAGACCATCGAAACGCAAGCGAGCCTGGGCGCGACCGTGGTCACCGACGGCGAGCAGCGCAAACCCAGTTTCGTCACCTACCCGATCGCGGGCTCGGGGAACCTTTCCGCGGACGGCGTCGTGATCCCGTTCGCCGACGGGCATCAACGGCAGCTGCCTTGCCTGACGTCCGGCCCGTTCCGCTACCAGGAGCACGCCGAGCACTATTTGCGGGCCGCGCGGCAGGTTACGAACCTGCCGGTGAAACAAGCGGTTATCGCGCCTTCCGCGCTCTCGCTGCTCTACCCGGCCGCGGGGATCGACGGCTATTCGCGCGAGAGTTTCCTCGACGACCTGGTCGACGGGGCCGAAGCCGATATCCGCGGTTGCCTGGACGCGGGCGCGCACGTCGTTCAGCTGGATTTCACCGAGGGACGGCTCTCGCTGAAGCTCGATCCCAGCGGCCAGGTCCTGCGCGATTTCGTCGAGCTGAACAACCGGGTGCTCGAGCGGTTCGGCGAAGCCGACCGGGCTCGCCTCGGCGTCCACACCTGTCCGGGCGGCGACCAGGATTCGACGCACAGCCTCGACGTCGACTACGCCGGCCTGCTTCCCGAGCTGTTCCGGCACGCCGTCGGCAATTTCTACGTCCAGCTGGCCAGCGAGTCCGATCCGGACCGGGTCCTGCGCGTCCTCGCGGACCAGCTCCGGCCGGGCGTGCGGGTGTTCGTCGGGGTGACCGACCCGATCGATCCGCGCGTGGAAACCGCCGAGGAAGTGCGCGACCGGGTGCTGCGCGCGGCTCGCTATCTCCCGGTCGAGCAGCTGGGAACGTCCGACGACTGCGGCTTTTCCCCCTTCGCGGACGACCAGTCGACCTCGCGGGAGACCGCGTTCGCCAAGATGCGCGCGCGGCTGGAAGGCACTGCGCTCGCGGCGGACCAGCTGGGAGTCGGTTTCCCCGCGGCCCGTACCGGCCAGGATGCGCGACGGACCGCCGCTGTCGACTGAATATCGCGCGGGGCAAGGGAAATCGGCCGGGCGGTGACTACGCACAGTGCTTTTCCGTGCCTGGATCGAGGCTAGGCCGGCAGCGGCCGTGACCCGGAACTGGGCGCGCGCGGCGGACCGGGCCGGATTCCCGGCCACGAAAGGGAAAGAGCTTGCCCGGCCGAGTGTTTCTGGCCCGGTTTCGCTGGACCGGATGGTCTTGTGGTAACCGGGTGCGTTCTCGGCACCGCCTAGGACTGCTGCCCGCCCAGCAAGCCGCCGGCCGCGACCCCGCCCACCCCCGGCGCGGCCGCGGCGGCGGCTCCCTTCAGGAAGTCCCGCCGGTGCTTGCCGGAACCGGGGCCGGGTTTCTCGTCGTTCGGAGCAGGCGTCCTCTGCCTCCGCGAGTGCGTTTCGAGACTGTGGCTCGCTTGAATTCAAGGGAGTACCCGGCGCGAACAGGGGCGTAGCCGGACAGGCGACCTCGATCATCAGATCGGTGGAGCGGGTCAACGGCGCAAGGCGTGGATCATCGCCTTCCGCGACCCGCGCGAGCGCAGTGCCGACACCGCTGCGCCCAAGGATCGGCCGGAGATCGTCGAATCGCTGAATCTCGCGGGACGCAATCGCTATTGGCTGCTTCTGTGCGCGTTCTTCGCCGAGTTCGCGGATCGCGGACCGGCGGAAAAGCGAACGCGGGACCCCGCTTTAGTGCCGGAGCCCCGCGTTCTCGAGGAGAAAGTCAGTCTTTCTTCAGTGCGTTCTTGACTTTGTCCGCCGCGCCGCCGAGCGCGTCTTTGACGTTTTCGGCCGCTTCCTTGATCCCGGCTTTCGCCTGGTCGGCTTTGCCTTCTTGCTTCAGCTTCTCGTCACCGGTCAGCGAGCCCGCGGCCTCCTTGGCCTTGCCGCCGAAGTCGTCTGCCTTGGCGCCGATCTTGTCGCCCGTCGACATGGGTCTCCTCCTTCATTGCCGGACAGCGAACGCGGGAATGCGTCAAAGCGAACGACAACGCGGATCCCGAATCGTCATTCACTCGATGATGTGATCGTCGCCACACGTTCGGGGAGTGAGTTTTGCGCGGCTGCCGAGTCGAACCGATGAACTGAACATACGGAAACCGACTGGAGGAGATTCGATGGCTTCGACGACTGACACGGCGGCCAAGTCCCAGGACGTGGAGAAGGTCAACGCCGGTCCGCTGACCAGTTCGCAGGGGACGACCAGCGTCGCGGACGTGGTCGTGCAGAAGATCGCCGGGCTGGCGACGCGCGAGATCCCGGGGGTCTACGACCTGGGCGGCGGCGCGGCGCGGGCGTTTTCCGCGCTGCGCGAGCGGATTCCGGGCGCGACGGCGTCGGCCGGGCAGGGCGTTTCGGTCGAGGTGGGGGAGAAGCAGGCCGCGGTGGACCTGCAGATCGTGGTCGAGTACGGCGTTTCGATCGCCGACGTCGCGCGTTCGATCCGGCGCAACGTGATCAGCGCGGTCGAGGGGATGACCGGGCTGGAGGTCGTCGAGGTCAACATCAACGTCGGCGACCTGCACCTGCCGTCGGACGACGAGGAGGACGGCTCCGGCGACAGCGGCCGGGTGCAGTGAGCGCGGTCGCGGGGGCTGGACGGGTCGCCGTCGCGGAGCGGTCGCCGGTGACGGCGGGCGCGCGCGGCGGACGGTCCGGCCAGGCCGCGGCTCAGGGCCGGGCCGCGACGCCCGGCCGGGCAGGCGGCGCCTGGCGGCGATCGGGGGCGGCCAGGCGGCTTGCGAAGACCGGCCGGGGGTTTGCCGCGGCGGAGGCGCCCGGCCGCCGGTCCGCAGTGGCGGGCGAAGGCGGGCGGGTCCGATGAACCTGCTCGAGGAGGCCCGCCGGATCGTCGCCGCCGTGCGGGAGCTGCCGGAGGTGGCGGACGTGCACGGCGGCGGGTTCGGCCAGGTCGCGACGCTCGGGGCGGGCGGCCGGGTGAGCGGAGTGCGGGTGACGGAGGAGGACGTGACCGTCGGCGTGACGGTCCGGGCTCCGTTCTCGGCGGGGGACGTGGCGGCGGCGGTGCGCGCGGCCGCCGCGTCGCCGGGCCGTCCGGTGCACGTGCTCATCGCCGACGTCGAAGTGCCGGCCGCGGCGGAGACCGGGCCGGAAAACCGGAAGGAGACGGTGTCGTGAACGCAACGGGATTGGGACTGATCACCGGCCTCGCGCTGGGCCTCGCCGCCGCGCTCGGCGGATTCGGGGCGTTCCTGCTGGTCCTCGTGCTGGGCGCGGTGGGACTGCTCGTCGGGCGCCTGCTCGACGGCAAGCTCGACCTCTCGCAGCTCACCGGCCGCGACCGGGGGTGAGCCGTGGCTGTCGCAGCGGAGGCCGCGCTCGCGCCGGAAGACCGCGGGAGCCTCACGATCAGCGAGCACGTCGTCGAGCGGCTGGCCGCGCACGCGGCGGGCGAGATCGACCGGGTCGGCGGGGCCGCCGGGCGGACGCTCGGGATCAGCCTCGGCGGCGAGGCGCTGGACCGGTCGGCGAAGACGTCGGCGCGGATCGCGGGCGGCGAGGTCGAGCTGGACGTGCGGATCTCGCTCGAGTACCCGGCCCCGGTGGGCGCGACGACCGAACGGGTGCGCGCCCACCTGCGCGGACGGGTCGAGGAATGGACCGGGATGCCGGTCCGGCGCGTCGGCATCACGGTGACGGCCCTGCACACCGAGGCCGCCGGGCAGCGGCGAGTGGAGTGAAACCGCGGCCCCCTGGGACCGACCGGATGTCCGCCGCAGCGATCGGGTCGAGCGGAACGCCGGATCCGCCGACTCGCCCGAGCGGTTCGAACAGCTCCGCACCCGGAGCGATCGCGTTGAGGAGGATCGAGTGAAACGCCGAACCCGCCGGTCTCTACCGGCGAGCTTGACCGCCGCTGTGCTGCTCGCGGTGTGCGTGCTGACCGCCGTCGCGGCCATCCAGCGGCTCACCGGCCACCAGCCGTGGCTGGATTACCGCGCGGTCGCCACGGCCGTTCACGACGCGCACTGGACCGACCTCGTCCCCGCGCTGATTTCGGGCGCGGTCGCTGTCGTCGGCCTCGTGCTGCTGTGGGCGGCGCTGCTGCCGGGCAAACGCCGGATCCTCCCGCTGACCGGAGACCCGGATTCCGGTGCCGACAGCGCGGACTACCGGTCCGCGTTGCGGGCGGCCGCGGCGGACGTGGACGGCGTCGAACGAGCCAAGCTTTCCACCGGCTCGCGCAAGGTCAAGGTGCGGGTGAAAACGGCCCGCACGCGGACGGACGGGCTGGCCGACGCGGTCCGCGCGGCCGTCGAGTCCCGTCTGGACCACATCTCACCGGTTCGCCGGCCCGCCGTGTCGGTGCGGGTCCGTGCTTCGAGGGAGGCCTCATGAATCGTCCGGCCGCGCTCAACCGGTTCCTGCTCGCGGTGATCGGCCTGCTGCTGCTCGCCGCGGGGGGATTCGGTCTGGCTACGCACTTCCGCGTGCTCAAGCTGGTCAACCCCGAGGCGCCGCTCGTGCCCGGCACCGCGGAGCCGCCGACCTGGGTCTTCTACGTGATCGCCGCGGCGGCGGTCGTGGTGGGGCTGCTCGCCCTGCGCTGGCTGCTGGCCCAGCTCGCGCACCGGCCGCGCACGGGGGTGTGGCGGTTCGAAACCGATCCCGCTTACGGACGCACCGAGTTGCGCGCCGACGACGCGGTGGCTCCCTTCACCGAAGAACTGCGGGGGTTGCCCGGAGTGCACAAGGCGAGCGCGTCGCTGGCCGGAACCCGGGAGACGCCGTCCCTGGCGCTGATCGTCACGTGCGAGCAGGACGCGGACCTCGGCGAGATCCGCAATCGCATCACGGAGGAGAACCTCCCGCGGCTCAAGGAAGCGTTGGAGCTGAACGACATTCCGGTCGAGATCGAATTCCGGTTCACCAGCCGCGCGACGTCCCGCGTCGGGTGATCAGCGCGGAGTGAGCACCACGACCGGAATCTCGCGCTCAGTCCACTTCTGGTACTTCGCGAAATCCGCGTACAACTCGACCAGCCGCGGCCACAGTTCGCGCCGCTCGTCCGCCGACGCGACGCGCGCCGTGACCGGGACGTTGCGGCGGCCCCTGAGGTGTACGCGGGTTTCCGGTTCCGCACGCAGGTTGAAGTACCACTGCGGATGCTTCGGCAGCCCGCCCTGGGAGGCGACGATCACCAGGTCGTCACCGGAACGCAGGTACAGCAGCGGAGTGGTGAACAGCCGTCCGGATTTGCGGCCGCGGTGCTCCAGAAGCAGGGTCGGCACGGGTTTGCGGAAACCCGCGCCGACGCGCCACTTGTGGCCGATCCGGCCGTTGGTCAGGGTGAAGACTTTGACCTGGATTCTGGCCAGGTACTTCATGAGCGCCGCTGTCACCGGCGAGTCCAGGCCTTTCGGCGCCTCTGCGGGAAGGGAAAAGCGTCCCATCGTGAACCTCCTGGCGGGGCGAACGCGTCAGCGGGCGGGCGGTGGGCAGTGCGCGGCGGTCGATCCGGCGAGCGGCATCGGGTCGAGTCCGAGCTTGCGGTGGTCCCAGGAACGGATCCGCTCCACGTCGACGCGGATCGCGACCCGTTTGCGGAGCATGAATTCCACCATCGGCTTCACGTCGTCGGTGTACTCGCCGTGGTATCGCTCCCAGACGTTGACCCCGACCGCCCAGAGCGCGTCCGGATCGTCGACGACCTCGGCGCGTCCTTCGAGCGAGACGCCGCGCAGGACGTCGTAGGTCAGTCCGTCCTCGACGAGCACGGTGACGCGCGGGTCGCGGCGGAGGTTGACTGCCTTCTGCGCCTTGGCTTTCGTTTCGAACCACAGCACGCCGTCGATGACCGCGTACCACATCGCGACCGCGTGCGGATGCCCGCCGGGGCCGAGCGACACCAGGGTCGCGGTGCGCTGCGAAGCGAGGTAGGCCGAGATTTCCTCGGGGGTCATCTCGATCTGCGCTCGCTGGTTGGTTCCCATCGGTTCCTCACTTCCTGCGGCGGGCCCCGGGCGGGCCGGCGAGTATCGAGGCGACGACGTCGACGAGGTCGTCGACAAGCTGGCCGGCGGTCCAGTCCGCCGCGTCCGGGCCGTGCAGGCGGCGGGTGCGGCCGACGTCGCCGAGGACGTTCAGCGTCACGGTCATCGCCTGGGACAGCCGGAAATCGAGCGTCCGGCGGGGGATTCCGGGGCTCAGCCGGTCCAGCAGGCCGACGAACGCGGCGTTGCGCTCGAAGAAGGATTCGGCGACCGCGTCCAGTCCGTCGCCGCCGGTCGCCAGCAGCTGGCCGACCAGCCGGAGCCAGCATTCGCCGCCCGATTCGAGCACCGCGACCACCGGCTGCACGAACGCGCGGGCCAATTCCCTTGCGGTGACGCCTTTTTCGGGGAATTCCCGCAGCACCGCGTTCCGCTCGCCGGTCACCTGGTCGAGCCGGCTGCGCAGGACCGCGTCGAGCAGGCCCTCCTTGGAACCGAAGTGATAGTGGATCGCCGCGACGTTCGTCTGCGCTGCCTGCATGACGGTCCGCAACGACACCGCGCCGACGCCGTGCTCGGCGAAAAGCCGTTCCGCGGCGGCGATCAGGCGCTGCTCGGTCGCCGCTCCGCGAGCGGCGGGGATCCGCGCGGCTTCGGTGCCCATGGCACGGACTCTATCAGCTGATTCAATCAGTTGATAGAGTCCGGCCTCGAGGAAAGACCTCTTTCAGGGAATCAGGACAGTCTTGCCGGCCAGTCGTCCCGAGGCCGCTTCGTCATGTACGGCAGGGAGATCTGCCAGCGGCCGACGGTCGGCGACAGTGATCCGCAGCGTCCCCGCGTCGACCCGTTCGACGAGTTCGGTCAGCTGCTCGGCGTTGCCGGCGACGAACACCCGAGCCGTCCGGATGCCGCGTCCAGGGTTTTCCGGCGGGGGAGTGGTGGCGCTGACCAGTGCGCCGCCGTCGGCGACCAGGTCGGCGAGCGCCGCGGTTTCTTCCGGAGTGGTGGGCACGAGGTTGAGCACGACGTCGAACGGCGCTCCGTCCACCGCGGCGGAGGCGAAGTCGAGGTGTCCGATGAGCCGGTCGGCTCCGTATTCGCGAAGGCGTTCCTCGGTGCGGGGGCTCGAGGTCGCGGTGACGGTCGCGCCTGCCTGATGGGCGAGTTGCACGGCATAGCTGCCGACCGCGCCGCCAGCGCCGTTGATCAGAACAGTTTGGCTCGCTTGCAGGCGAGCGTTGTCGAAAAGCGCCTGCCAGGCCGTCAATCCGCCGACCGGCAGCGCGGCGGCGTCGGGCAGATCGACTGTCTTCGGGGCAGCGGCCAGCGCGTTCGCGGGAACGACGGCGTATTCGGCGGCCGCGCCGTCGGCGTTCATCGGCAGGAAGGCCACGACCGCATCGCCGACCCGGTGGCCCTCGACGCGAGGGCCGAGTTCGGCGATCGTCCCCGCGACCTCGATTCCCGGAACGTGCGGGAAGGCCAAGGGAAAGACCTCCTGCAGGCCGCCCGCGCGGATCCCGAGGTCGACCGGGTTGAACGAGGTGGCGGCCACCTTCACGAGCACCTGCCCCTCGGCGGGCGCCGGCCGCTCGGCTTCCTCGACGGCCAGGACTTCACTTCCGCCGTAGCGGTGGTAGCGCACTGCTTTCATGGCATCCTCCGTAATGTGCTTCGAAGTCGAAGCAACCTCCGGTCGAGTATGCTTCGACTTCGAAGCAAAGTCTCGGAGGCGTGAGGGCGGCCACAATGATTCGACTTCGAAGCATCTAGACTGGCGGCATGGCGGACGCGCTGGAGCCCAAGGAGCTCGCTACCTATTTCGCGCTCATGGAGTCGGTGAGCCTGCTGCAGCACGCCGTCAGCCAGCAGTTGCGGGCCGAGGGCGACCTGAGCTACGTCCAGTTCGAACTGCTGGCCCGGCTCGCCGATTCCGACGGGCCGTTGACGATGACGGAACTGGCCGACGGCGTCGTCTACAGCCGCAGCGGCCTGACCCATCAGGCGGGCTTGCTGGAAAAGGCGGGCCTGGTCACCCGCGGTCCCAGCGCGGACGACCAGCGCGCCACGGTCGTCGGGATCACCGACGCGGGCCGGGACTTGGTCGCGAAGGTGCTCCCCGGGCACATCGACGCCGTCCGCCGGCTGCTGTTCGCTCCACTGTCCACTTCGGACTTGGAGGCGCTGGGCGGCATCATGGCCCGCGTCCGCGACCACATGCGCGCCGAGCCGCCGCGGTCGGTCGCGACGCGGCGGGGCGTGAAGGGGAGCGGCGTCCTCTAACGCGCATTGTCGTTGTTCTTAGACTGGCGGCGTGGAAGACATCGAGGCGATCGCCGTCCTGCAGGACCCGGTCCGGCGGCGGCTGTACGACTACGTGGTTTCCCGGGACCACGACGTGAGCCGGAACGAGGCGGCCGAGGGGGCCGGGATCCAGCGCACGCTCGCCGCGTTCCACCTCGACAAGCTCGTCGACGCCGGGCTGCTGGAGACGGAGAGCAAGCGGCTGAGCGGGCGTTCGGGCCCGGGCGCCGGTCGTCCCGCGAAGCTCTACCGCCGGTCCGGTGCCGAGCGGCAGTTCTCCGTCCCGGCCCGCGACTACCGCACCGCCGCTGATCTGCTGGCCGAGGTCGCCGAGGTCGCCCGGCTCGACACCGAACTGCAGGCCGCCGCCCGGCGCGAGGGGCGCGCGGCGGCTTGCCCGATCGGGGATCTCGCCGCGGCGAAGGAACTCCTGGCCGCCCGCGGCTACGAACCTCGCGAGGACGGCGAGGTCCTGCGTCTCGTCAACTGCCCCTTCCATGTTCTCTCGCAACGGCATCCAGGGCTGGTGTGCGGCATGAACCTGGCGTTGCTGGAAGGGCTGCTCGACGACGCCGAAGGGCTGCGGGCCCGGATGGATCCGCGCCCCGGGCTGTGCTGCGTGGTCGTCGAGCCTTCTAAAAATAATGAGAGTTGACATAGAAGGCCCGGCGATGGTGAGGTGAAGGAGTGACGGAACATCACCTCGCCCAGCTCAACGTGGGCATCCTCAGACATCCCCTCGACGACCCCCGGATGCACGGCTTCACGTCGATGCTCGACACACTGAACGAGGTCGCCGACAACGCGCCCGGCTTCGTGTGGCGCCTGGTCGAGGACGGCGGCAACGACGCGACCGCGATCCGGACCTCGCTCGGCGCCGACGTCCTGGTGAACATGTCGGTCTGGGAGAACCGCGACGCGCTGTGGGACTACGTCTACCGCAGCGGCCACCTGGACATGCTGCGCCGCCGGTCGGAATGGTTCGAGCTGCCGAAGGCCCCGTTCCAGGTGCTGTGGTGGGTGCCCGCCGGGCACGTGCCGACGGTCGAGGAGGCCGTCGAGCGGCTGGAACTGCTGCGGGAGAAGGGGTCCTCGCCGCGCGCGTTCGGTTTCCGGGACAGCTACCTGCCCGAAGGCGCCGCCTCCGCGCCGTGACGTCCGCCCCGCTTTCCGCGACACGTCCGGCGGGTCGCCCGGACCGGTCCGGGTGATGGCTAGGGTGTCCGGCGTGGCGAACATGTCCCGTTGGTCGGATGAGAATGGCGGCTTGGACTACGGTCTGCTGGTGCTGCGGCTGATGCTCGCGGTCGCGATGGGGGCGCACGGGCTCATGCAGGTCTTCGGCCTGTTCGGCGGCTCGGACATGGCGCACTTCGAAAACCTGCTGCGCGGCTACGGGTTCAGCCACAACATCGAATTCCTGACCTGGCTGACCGGCATCACCGAGGTCGGCGGCGCGGCCCTGCTGGCACTGGGCCTGCTGACCCCGCTCGCCGCGGCGGGCCTGCTGGGCGTAGCGCTCAGCGCGGTGCGGGTCAAGTGGGCGGGCGGCCTGTTCGGCAGCAGCGGCCCGGGTTTCGAACTGGAACTGACCCTCGCGGCGATGGCACTGGCCCTGCTGCTGACCGGCCCGGGGTGGTACGCCCTGGACCGGCACACGGCGTGGCGGCAGAAGCCCCTGGGGTTCGGGGTGGGCGGACTGTTCTTGTCGATCTGCGCGGCGGTCGGGGTGGGGTCGCTGTTCTGATTCCGAACGGGGGCCGGGAAGATCTGGCAGGCTGGCCTCGTGTTGGCAAGTGAGGACAGCGGCGAACCGCTGAACGCGGAGTACTCCGTGGTGTCCGTCGACGGCCGGTTGAGCCTGGTCATGGAGAGCGCAGGCGGCCGGGGCGCCGGGCCGCGGCCGCGCAACGATCAGTACAACGACGCCTTGGAGCTGCTGCTCGGCCGCCTTCGCGACCGGCGGGCGGTCGTGGTCTCCGGCGTCGTGGCGTCCAAACAGGCTGCCCGTCTGCCGGAGTCCGAGCGCAGCATTGTCCCGATTCCGATCCGCCTGGCCGAAGAGAGCGACCTCAACCAGGTGCGGCGGCAGATCACCCGGGCGTCCGGGAAGGTCGGCCTGAAGGACGGCGCGACGAAGGAGAGCAACAACCAGAAGCGGATCGAGTTGCGACTGGAGGTTCCGGGCTACGGCCCGGACGATGCGGCGCGCCTCGAGGCCGAATTGGCGGCGCCTTCTTCGAAGGCGCCGCAGTCCTCAGCGAAGGATCTGCTCCGGGGCCTCATCGGCGAGACGATCTCGACTCCCGCCGGCGAGGAGAACCGGATTCTCCGGGTCGGGGACGAATCGGTGCTGGTCGGAACCGATCAGTCGCCCGAAGGTCGGCCCGTTCCCATCGAGGATGTCCAGCGCGGAATGGATGTGCTCCGCACGCGCGGCACGCTCCAGGTTTCGGTGGAAGAATTCGGTCACGGGAGCCCGTTCGTCGAAGCGCTGCTGACCAAGCTGCCGCACGTCAGCAGCGACCCGTCCTCGCCCACGCTCACGTTGGACAGCGCCAGCGCCGAACCGGATCCGGCGGACGTGCACTACGGCGAGCTGGACGTGCCGACCCAAGTGAAAGTCCGGGCCGAACAGAGCAAGCTCCGCCAGTTGCTCGCCGGTGATCGCGAGAGCGCGCCCTGTGCGTTGTGCGGCGACGAGTTTCCGCTGAAATTCCTGGTCGCCGCGCACGTAAAGAAACGGGCCGCCTGCACCGACGACGAACGGCGGAATCTGCGCGACATCGCGATGCTCGCCTGCAGTTTCGGCTGCGACATCCTGTACGAATCGGGCTGGGTGACCGTCGACGGGACCGGCCGCATCCGGACTGTCGAACTGGACAAGCTTCCCGCCGGGAGTCTCAAGCTGCGCATGAGCCAGCTGGCCGGCCGCCGGTGCGGAGCTCATCGGGAAACGACCGAACCGTACTTCGCGTGGCATCGCGCGACCACGTTCGTGGGCAAGCTGGCCGGCTGAGCCGGGGCTTGACGCATAGCGCTTCCGCCGCCCTCCTGCTATGTTCGCTCTAACCGCTTGCAGATCGCAATCACTCGGGAGGCTCCCGTGCCGGACACCACCTGTCATATGTCGATGTCGCTGGACGGTTTCGTCGCCGGGCCGGGGCAGAGCCGGGACCAGCCGCTCGGGAGGCGGGGGCTGGAACTGCACGGGTGGCACATCGGCGATCCTCGCGCGACCGACGCGGACAAGACCGCCAGTGGGTGGCTGATGCGGCCGCGGGGCGCGTATGTGATGGGGCGCAACATGTTCGGTCCCGTCCGCGGCGAGTGGGACGAGGACTGGTCCGGCTGGTGGGGCGCCGAACCGCCGTATCACGCGCCGGTTTTCGTGTTGACGCACCACGCTCACGAGCCGATCGAGATGGAGGGCGGGACGACGTTCTACTTCGTCACCGACGGGTTCGACGCCGCCTACGCGGCCGCGCGCGAGGCCGCCGGCGACAAGGGCGTCGACATCGCCGGAGGCGCTTCGACCGTGCGGCAGGCGCTCAACGCCGGGGTGATCGACGAGCTGACGCTCGACATCACGCCCGTCCTGCTCGGCTCTGGCGAGCGAATGTTCGAAGGGGTGGAATCCTTCGGCTTCGAGCCCGTCGAGGTGCTGCATTCGCCGTTGACCACTCACATCCGCTACCGCCGCGTCAGCTCGTAGGCACCTCCAGCGTCGCGGCGAGCAGGCTCCGCGTGTACGGATGTGCGGGGGAGGCGAGCACCTGGTCAGTGCGTCCGGATTCGACGGCCCGGCCCTCGCTGAGCACGACCACCTCGTCCGCGATGCTGCGCACCACCGCCAGGTTGTGCGTCACGAAGATCATCGACGGGCCGTCGTCCATCAGCGAGCGCAACAACTCCACCACGGACGCCTGCACCGAAACGTCCAAAGCGGACGTCACCTCGTCGCAGATGATCAGCTTCGGCTCGCACACCAGCGCCCGCGCGATCGCGACTCGCTGACGCTGCCCGCCGGATAACTCCGCCGGGTAGCGGCCGGCCAGCCGGGCCGGGATTTCGACGCGGTCGAGCGCGGCGCGGGCCCGGCGGAGGCCTTCGCGGGCGGTGACGCCGAAGCAGTGGCGCAGCGCGACCAGCAGACCGTCCTCGACAGTCCGATGTGGACTCAGCGAGCCGTAGGGGTTCTGGAAGACGTACTGCAGCTGACGCCGCGTGCGGGAGTCTCGCCGGGCCGCGGCGGCGGGGATTGGCTTGCCTTCGAAGAGCAGCGAGCCCTGGTGTTCGGCGTGCAGCCCGGCCAGGCAGCGTGACATGGTGGTTTTTCCGCTGCCGGATTCGCCGACGACGGCGAGGCATCGGCCGGGCCGCAGGTCGAAGGAGACGTCGAAGACGACCTGTCGTCCGCGGTAGCTGGCGTTCAGGCCGGAGACCGACAACAGGGCCGCCTGGTCCGCAGGAGGCACGTCGGGCTCGGGAGCGCGCGGTACGGCGAGGGCGTTCCGAGCTACTTTCTCCGTGTGAAGGCACCGGGCGAGGGTGCCGGAAGTCGAACGGGTCAGCACTGGATGCGTTGTGCGGCAAGCATCCGTGGCGTAATCGCAGCGTGGTGCGAAGGTGCATCCGACCCGGGGCTCGTCAATGCTGGGCGCGCGGCCGCGGATGGGGACCAGCCGGTGCCGGTGGGTCGCGGAGGGCACGGCTGCCAGCAAGGCCCGGGTGTAGGGATGTGCGGCGCGGGTGAGGACATCGCGGGTGGTGCCGTGTTCGACCACCTCGCCGCCGTACATGACCAGCACCTGGTCGGCGACGTCGGCGACCACCGCGAGGTCGTGCGACACGTAAATCGCCGCGAGGTCGCGGGTCCGGCACAGTTCCCGGACCAGGCCGAGCACCCGGGACTGGGTGGCGACGTCGAGTCCGGTCGTCGGCTCGTCGAGCACGATCAGCCGCGGACCGGCGGCGATGGCCATCGCGATGGCGACCCGTTGCTGCTGGCCGCCGGAAAGCTGGCGCGGGCGGCGGCGCAGGAACGCGTCGTCGCTGGGCAGCCCGACGGTGTCCAGCACCTGCCGCACCTGGGTCCGCGCAGGCTGGCCCAGCCCTTCGGTCAATTGGGTCGCGACGCGGAGACTCGGGTTGAGTGCGGTCGCCGGATCCTGGGGCACATACGCCACTTTCCGGCCTCGCGCGCGCCGCAATTCCGTAGCGGGCAAGGAAAGCAGATCGACGCCGTCGACGACGACCTGTCCGCTCGTGATCGTCGCTCCGGCGCGGGCGAAACCCAGCAGGGCGAGCGCGAGCGTGCTTTTGCCGGAACCCGATTCGCCGACCACGCCGAGCACTTCGCCGCGGCCGAGTTCGAAGCCGAGGTCCCGCACGATGGGGTGTCCGGCGGCCTCGACGGTCACGCCCGACACCGCGACTTCCTTGGCCACGTCAGCTCTTCCCTTCCGTGCGGCTGACAGTCCGGGCGACGGATTCGGCGACGAGGTTGCCGCCGAGCGCCATCATCAGGATCAGTGCGATCGGGGCCAGCACAGGCAGCGGCGCCGCCGCGAGGCCGTCCTGGTTCTCGCTGACCATGAGCCCCCAATCCGGTGCGGGCGGGGTGATGCCGAAGCCGAGATAGTTCAGCGACGCGATCGCGGTGACCGCCCACACCAGCCGCATCCCGGTCTCCACCATCAGCGGCGACGTCACGCCGGGCAGCACCTCGCCGAGGACGATCTGCCGCCCGGGCAACCCGTTCGCTTTGGCCCACAACACATATTCGCTGTCGAGCACCGGCAGCGCGGCCCCGCGCAGCACGCGCGAGACGCCCGGCGCGAACGCGACCCCGACGAGCGACGCGGTGAGCAGCGGGTGCCGGCCGAACGCGGCCACGAAGACCAGTACGAAGATGGTCTCCGGGAAGCTCAGCACCACATCCATCGCGCGCATGAGGACGGTGTCGGTGAGCCCGTCGCGATAGGCCGCGGTCAGGCCGATGAGCGCTCCGAGAAGCACGCCGATGGCGGTGGCGAGGAGCGTCATCCAGATGAGGGTGCCGCCTCCGCAGAGCAGCCGGCTGAGCACATCCCGGCCGAGAAGATCCGTGCCCAGCGGGAATTTCGCGCTCGGGCCTTCCAACGGCGGGGCGACAATGGCGGTCGGCGGCCACGGTGCGAGCAACGGGCCGAAGAGGACGATAAACCCGGTCGCGGCAAGCAAGCCCAGACCCAGCCGAGCACGTCCGGTCCGGGCCGCGCGGCGCACCGCGGAGACGCTCATCGGGTCCGCCCCGCTGCGGCGAGGACGTCCGCGAGGAGGTTGCACAGGTAGTAGGTGGCCGCGAGGATGAGCACGCACGCCTGCACCACCGGCAGATCGTGCGAGTTCACCGCGCTGACCAGCGCCGTGCCGAGTCCGGGGTACGAGTAGACGTATTCGACCACCACGACGCCGGTGATCGTGACGGCCGCGACCAGACCGGCGGCGGGCAGGCTCGCCGCGATCGCGTTGGGCAGCGCGTGCCGGAACAGGATCCGTCGGCGGGTGAGTCCTTTGAGGACGGCCATCTGCACGTATTCGCTGTCGAGCGCGTCGATGACCGAAGCACGGACCAGGCGGCCCAAGTACATCACCCCCATGAACGTGAGCGTGGCGACCGGCAGCACGAGTTCCGCCGGATGCCACCACGGCAGGTCGCCGGGCGGGAGGTCGGAAACCCCCGGCAGCACCCCGAGCAGCGAGGTGGCGAAAAGCGCGATCAGCAGCATCCCCACGACGAACGGCGGCAGCGCCATGCTCAGCGACGTGACCGCGACGAACGCCTTGTCCGCGAAACTGTCGCGACGGGCGGCGCTCAAGACCCCGGCGACGACGGATAACGGCAGGATCAGCAGCATCGAAAGGAAGCCGAGGGTGAACGAGTTCACGATCCGCGGCCCGAGGATGTCCGACACCGGTTCCCGGTTCTGCAGCGACGCTCCCGGGTCGCCGGTGAGCAGCCCGCCGAGCCAGTGGCCGTATTGCACCACGAGCGGCTGGTCGAGCCCGAGCTGATGGCGCAACGCGGCCACCTGCTCGACGGTGGCGTCTTTGCCGAGGATGATCCGGGCGACGTCGCCGGGCAAGGCTTGTGTCACCAGGAAAATCAGGATCGAGACCAGCAGCAGCACGAGCACGCCCAGCGCGAGCCAGCGCGCGAGCCAGCGCGCGGTCATTCGACGGTCACCCCGGTCAGGAACGACAGCGGGCGGCCGTTGACGTCCGGCACCAGCCCGTGCACCGTCGGCCGGTGCGGCATGAGCACGTCGGAGAACGCGGGCGTGATGTTCGGGCCGCTCGTGTACTCGATCTCGTGCATCTGGTTCATCAGCGCGCATTGGTCTTTTTCGGGCGAGGAGAACAGTTTTCCGGCAAGCTTCACGAATGCGGGGTCGTTCCAGTTCGCGCCGTTGCCGATCCGGTCGGGCAGCAGCGAGCCGAGCACGGACGGCAGGTAGGGGACCGGGTTGTAGTCGACGTAGGCCGGCCACTTGCCCCATTTCGCCAGCAGTTCCGGCGTCGGGACCACGTTGACGCTCGCCTTCACCCCGGCCTGCTCGGCGTTCTGCGCGAAGACCTGAGCCAGTTCCGACATGCCGGGCAGCAGGCCGTCGGTGGTGATCGCGAACGCGAGATCGCTCTGCCCGGCCTCGGCCAGCAGCCGTTTCGCCGTCGCGACGTCCGGAGTCCGTTGCGGAATGCCGGGCGCGGCGCACGGGGGAGCGGTGGTCTCGTAATCGTTCGCGATCCGGGCATAGCCGCTGAAGACGTTGGACACGATCTGCTGCCGGTCGACCAGCAGCCGCAAGGCCTGCCGCACCCGGACGTCGCTGAACGGCGGGACTGCCGTGTTGAGCCCGATCCGCAGGCTGAAGTTGCCTTTGCTGTCCAGCAGCTGGATTCCGTCCCGGCCGACGAGCGATTTCGCGATCGTCGGGGTCGTGTTCGAGGCGATGTCGACGCGGCCGGACAGCAACGCGTTCGCCTGCGCCTGCTGGCTTTGGTACTCGATCAGCTGGACAGCGGCGAGCTTCGGTTTCTCGCCCCAGTAACCGGCGAAGCGTTCCACAGTGGACTGACGGCCGGGAGCGAAGGACTTGACCGCGAACGGTCCGGTGCCGATCGGCTTCGCCGGGGCCGAACCGGTTTTGGTCATCGGCAGCAGCACGCTCGCCCAGATCTCCTTGAACGGGCTGAACGGTTCGGTCAGGCCTACTCGGACGGTGAGCTTGTCGACCGCTTGAATGCGGCCGGGGTCGATCATCTGGATCAGCGAGAGGCCCTGCGCGGCGTGCGCGGGATCGCGCAGGTATTCGATGCTCGACACGACGTCGGCGGAGGTGAACTCGGTGCCGTCGGTGAACTTCACGCCGGGGCGCAGCGTGATCGTCCACTGTGTCCGGTCGGCGTTCGAGGTCATGCCGGTCGCGAGCCGCCATTCGGCCCGGCCGGCCGGGTCCAGCGCGGTGAGGCCCTCGAACAGCAGAGAGGTGCGCAGTTCCTGGATCGGGCTCTGGCTGCCGACGTAGGGGTTGAGGCTCTCGCCCGCGTCGGCGGAGACGGCGACGCGAAGCGTGTCGGCCCCGCCCGCGGCCGCGTCGTCCGGAGGGCTGCAGCCGGCGACCAGCGCCGCGGCGAGCAGGAGGGTTGGCAGGCATCGGGGTCTGCGCGACACTGGGGACCTCCAGGGAAGCCAGAAATCTAAGCCGTTAGATACGCCTAGCGTCGCCACAGGGTACGGCCAGTTCCGACGGGAGGAAAGAGTCTACAAGTGGAGAAGATAATCGTTTAGAGTGGCCTCCGACCGGCTCCGTGCCGTCAGCCGAGCAGAGGAGGAAGCAGCCGCATGACCAGTCCGTACGAGCGCCTGTTCGTGAGGAAAATGCCCAACTGTCTCGACGACCTCGTCAACGAGGGCGCCGCGGCGGGCGTCGTCGAGCCGCCCAACGTCGGCGAATCGCTCGCCCTCATGCGCGCGAAGGAGGTGCCGGAGAGCAAGATCCACCTCACCTACACGTGGATCGGCGAATGCGACGCTCCGGTCCAGTGGGTGAAGGAGCACCAGCACGACTACGACGAGGTCCTGATCTGGCACGGCAACAACCCGGAGGACCCGGACGACCTCGGCGCGGAGATCTATCTCGACATCGAGGGCCACCGCCACGTGATCACGACCAGCGGTTCGGTCTACCTGCCGGCCGGCACGCGGCATTGCCCGCTCGGCTTCACGCGGGTGGACCGGCCGTTCCGGTTCAGCGCGCTGTCGCTGAATCCGCAGTACGCGTCGGACGAGCACAACACCCTCGCGCGGTAGCGAACCGCCCCGTCGCGGATCGTCGCTGATCCTCGCGGCGGGGCGGTCATCCGCGGGCGGCGGCTCCGGCGTGTGCGGTTCCTTCGGCGGCACCGGGGTCGCAGCCGCAGGTCACGCCGATGCTGAGGGTTCCGTCCAGTATGGACGAACCGGTTCGGCCGTCGAGGGCGTCGAAGGCGCGGACGGCGAATTCCTCGAGCGGGACGCGGACGGTGGTGAGCGGGACGTCGCCGAGGCGGGCTTCCCTCGTGCCGTCGAAGCCGACGACCGCGAGGTCTTCCGGCACGCGCAGACCCAGGCTGTGCGCGATGCGGATGGTCACCAGCGCCTGCTCGTCGGTGGTCGCGTAGACCGCGCGGATCCGGCGGCCGCTCGTCAGCACCTCGCGCACCGCGCGGCCCGCCTCGACCTTGTCGAAGGACGTCCGCACGAGCCTGCCCTCGGCGGGCAGCCCGGCCTCCGCCATCGCCCGCCGCCAGCCGCCTTCGCGTCCTTCGGCCGGTCCTACCGCGATTTCTCCTGCCACGCACAGGATGTCTTCGTACCCGTGTCCGAGCAGGTGCTCGGTGACGAGCCGTGCGCCGTCGAAGTCGTTGAACACCACGCTCGGCGAATCGTCCGGTGCCGTCCACTGCAGGAACACGCACGGCGTTTCGGTCGACAGCCGAGGTTTTTCGCCGGTCGTCACGAAAATCCCGCGCGGCCGCAGTTCGGAGAACGCCTCGCCGTATTCGTCCGCGAGACCCGGCCGGTAATCGGTGTTGCCGAGCAGCGTGAGCAATCCCCGGCGGCGGCCTTCCGCTTCGAGGCAGCGCGACATCTCGCCGTAGAAGGCGTTCGCGGTGTCCGGCACCAGCACGCCGACCAGATTGGACCGGCCGCCGCTCAGCGCCCCGGCGAGCGGATTCCGCCGGTAGCCGAGCATCCGGATGGCGTCCTCGACCTTGCGCCGCGTTTTCTCGGCGACCGGACGCGGCCCGTCGTTGAGGACGTAGCTGACCACCGCGGTGGAAGTGCCGGCCAGGCGCGCGACGTCGGAAAGAACCGGCCGGCGCCCGGGACGCTCGGCGCGGGGGAATCCGCCGGTTTCCGCTGCCACGGTGCCACTCTAAAGCACCCGCGCGAAAGCCGGGTCCATTCGGCACAGTGGGAAGTGGACGACCTGGCGCCGCCGGTCAGCGGCCGTGCCTCGCCGGGGCTTGGAGCGGTTCGAGCACGTCGGCGACGCTGGCCTGCGACCTCGTCCGCTGGAGCCGTTTCACGCCGACCGGCGGCCGCCCCACCCACAGCACCGCCTGGGGTGCGTGGCCCAGCGTGACGCGTTCGGAGAGGGTCTCGCGCAGCCGCCTGCTGGTCCGGCTCAACCGTCCGGACGACAGGCCGTGGGCGGTCGCGGTCAGCAGTACCGAACTCAGCGCCTCTCCCGCGCGCAGCCAGGCGAGACGGTCGTCGCCGGGCGTGCTGAGCACTACGAGCGACGCGCCCTCGCTTCGAGGTTCCGCTTCGCTTCCGGGGAGCCGCTTTGCCGCTGTCGCCGTTGCCGTGCGGACGAGCACACCCTGTGGAGCGGCCAGGGACGCGCTTCTCGCGTACGCATCTTCGCGGCGCGTCTGGGCAGGAAGCCGCGCGCCCTCGCCGAGCGCGGTCATGAGGTAGCTGCGGACTGCACGATCCTCCACCAAGTGCAGTACCGCGCCTTCGCGGGCGGCTGCTTGCGAAAGCCGGTCGAGACAGTCGGACGGCACGGGACGGGAACCGCACGGCCGCAAGTCCTCGCGGCGCCGGGAGATCGCCGTCGCCAGCGCGCCTTCGCCGGGAACGGGTTCGCCCGGTTGCGGCGTCACGACGGCCAGATGGTCCGGTTCGATCGGGCACGGCACCCGGTCCACGGCGCAGGCCCAGCCGAGACCGGCGAGGGCGATCCGGAGGTGGTGCAGGGCCGCGCCGCTGTTGACGGTCTGCCATCGCCCGGCGGGATCGTCGGCGGCTCGCCACCGGACCGGGTCCGCGTACAGGTGCAGGGTGCGGTAGCCGGTGCGCCACTGCCAGAACGGGGCGTCGGAGACGCCGGGAGCGAGCAGCGCCGCGGCCACCGCCGCCTCGACGGCGGCGGGGCTGGGTACCCGCGAATTCCGCAGTGAATTCGGCTGTGCGTGCGGCATTGTTGCTTCCCGCTCGGGTTGGGGGGAGTGCGTCCGGTCGGTGCCAGGCTCCATGGTGCTCTTCCGCGCGGGCCCGCGATAGGGTCCAAGGTTCATCATTTCGGAGCGACCTGCGGCGGTCCGCGCTCGCGGGCGGACGCGGAGCAGCGGGAGCCGCGCCGGACGGGCGGTCCCGGTTCAGTCCGGTCCGCGGCAGTCGCCCGGACTGCGCGGTCTCTTCGGGCGGCGGGTCATTCGGACGGCTCCTCCAGGGTGGTGCGGCGCTCCAGCACGTCCTTGGCCACGTCGAGGAGCGGCCGGTTCGAGCTGTAGGCGTGGGCGCGCAGGCGGGCGAACGCGTCGTCGAGGCTGATCCGCAGCCGGGCGGCGAGCATGCCGGTGGCGATGTGCACGTCCTGGTACGAGACCGCCGTGCTCGGGGCGAATTCGCGCCCGGCGCGTTCGGCCTCGCGGGACTGCCGCAGCAGGGCCGCGGTGGTCAGGTCGGCGGCGAGGGCGGCGTCCCGGGTCTCCGCGGCGGCCAGTTCGCCGGGCCGGTGCCGGACGAGTTCGAGAGTGCCGAGCCGGACGTCCCCGAACCGCAGGGGGAACGCGAACGCCGCACCGAGGCCGGTCGCGAGCGCGGTCTGGGCGAATCCTGGCCAGCGCACCTGGCCGATCGTCAGATCCGGGACCAGCACCGCGCTCCCGGTTTCGAAGGCCTCCGTGCCGGGGCCTTCCCCCGCGGTGTACTCCAGCTCCGCGAGCCGGGCCGCCCACGGGTCGCTGGCTCCCAGCACCTGCTCCGAGCGCGGGCCCGCCCGCAGGGACAGGATCGCCGCGTCGACCCGGCCCATCGTTTCCGCGCAGGCGAGGCACACTCGCTGCGCCCACCCGTCCGCGCCGGGCGGGGAGGCGATGGCCTTCCACAGCGGCTGCCGGTGCTGGCTGTCCACCGTCCCGCCCCCTTCCCGGTGTCCCGGCTCTTCCAGCCTACGAGCCCTTCCGCGGGCGGGCAGCTCGGAGTTTGCCCGCCCGCCCTGGGGGAATCCGGCGGGAAACGAGGAGGAGAAGCATGGTCGAAGTGAGCCGGACGGTGCCCGCGCCGCCGGAAGCGGTGTTCGAGGTCCTGGCGGACGGCTGGTCCTACTCCGGCTGGGTCGTCGGCAGCTGCCACATCCGCGACGTGGACACGAGCTGGCACCAGGTCGGCGCGCAGATCCACCACAGCATCGGAGGATGGCCGCTCCAGCTGGAGGACACCACGGCGGTGCTGGCCGTCGAGCCCGGCGTTTCGCTGGAACTGGAGGCCCGCGGCGGCGCGCTCGGCACGGCGAAGATCGAGCTGTCGCTGGTTCCGGACGGGGCGGGGCAGACGACGGTGCGGATGGCCGAGCGGGTGACGAGCGGCGTCGGCGCGGTGTTGCCGGAGAGCGTGCAGGCGCTCGTGCTGGGGCCGCGGAACAGGGAGTCGCTGGCCCGGTTGTCGGCGTTGGCGCTCGGACGCTGGCGGGGGACGGGGGAGCCGGGTCAGCCGTAGACGGCTCGGTTCGCCGCGCGGATCAGCGCGGCGTACCCCGGGCCGAGCGCGTGGTCGCGGGCCAGCGCGGCGCGGGCGGCGTTCGCGCCCGGGCCCCCGTGGACCGCGCCGCCGGGGTGCGCCGCGGCGCCGGCGAGGTACAGCCGGTCCACGGGCGTGTCGGCCCGGCCGAGACCGGGGACCGGGCGGAAGAACAGCTGCTGGTGGATCGCCGTCGTGCCGCTGTTGATCGCGCCGCCGACGAGGTTCGCGTCGTGGCCGGCCAGGTCCGCCGGGCCTTGCACGCGGCGGGCGAGGATCAAGTCCCGGAAGCCGGGTGCGTTGCGCTCCACCGTGGCCTCGATGCGTTCGGCCTGGCGCCGCACCGTCTCGGGATCGCAGCCGCGCGGGATATGCGTGTAGGCCCACACGGATTCGGTACCGGCGGGGGACCGCGTCGAGTCCGCCGTCGTCATCTGGCCCAGCAACAGGAACGGCTGCTCGGGCACGCGGTCGCGGGCCAGTTCCGCGCCGAAAGCGGACAGCCCGTCCTCGTCGCAGCCCAGATGGACGGTTCCCGCGCCGCGGGCGTCCTTCGCGGTCCACGGGATCGGCTCGGACAACGCCCAGTCGACCTTCACCGTCGCACTGTCCCATTCGAACACCCGGAGATCCGCCAGCAACCGCGCCGGCAGCCATTCCGGCGCGACGAGGTTGCCGTACAACGCCTCCGCGGTGACGTCGGCCAGCACGGCCTTGCGCGCCCGGATCGGCTCGCCGTCCGCGCAGCGCACGCCGACCGCTTTGCCGCGCGCCACCAGTACCTCGGTCACCGGCGTTCCACAGTGGACAGATCCGCCCTTGGCGCGGAGCCTGCGCACCAAGGCGGCCACCAGTTCGCTCGCGCCGCCTTCGGGGACCGGGAAGCCGACGTCCTGGGCCAGCATCCCCAGCAGCCAGCCGAAAACCGCGCTTCCGGCGTTGTCGACGGAAAGGTCGCTGTGCGCGGAGTTTCCGGACAACAGCAGCCGCGCGCCCTCGCCCTCGAAGCGTTCGCGCGCGAATCGGCGGGCGGGCAGCGTGAGCATCCGTGCGAGCCGCAGCAATTCGGCGGTCCCGGTGCGGCGCAGGAACCGGGCGCCGGCCCGCACCGGCGGGAACGGGGTGAACAGGGCGTCCAGGAATTCGTCGCGGAATCCTTGCCATTGCGAGAAAAGCTCCCGCCACGATTTCGCGTCCCCGGGAGCGAACTGCGCGATCGATTCCGCGGTGCGGTCGAGGTCGCGGGAAAGAACGGCGCAGCGGTCGTCCGGGAAGACGTGCGCGAGCGCGTCCGGCGCGTGGAGCCAGCGCAGGCCGTGCTCGGTCAGGTCGAGGCCGCGGAGGACCGGGGACGCCGCGCCGAGCGGGAAGAACGCGGCGCAGAGATCCGAGCGGAAGCCGGGCGCGGTGATCTCCTCGGTGCGCAAGGCCCCGCCCGGGGCGGGTTGTTCTTCCAGGACCGCGACCTCCCAGCCCGCGTCGGCGAGCAGGTTGGCCGCGACGAGCCCGTTGTGCCCGGCCCCGATGACGATCGCGTCGGCGGTGTGCACGGGCTCAGGCCTGCGACTGGCGGGTCGGACGGCCCCTGCCCAGCGTCCGCGCGCGGTCGAGCAGTCCGGTTCGCGCCGAGGCGAGCGGGGCCGACGGCGCGCCGTCCTTCCGGCGGATCCCGGCGACCAGGTCCCGCACGGTTTCGGCCGAGCTGTGCCGCGGCGTCCAGCCGAGCACGAGCCGCGCCCGCGAGGTGTCGACCAGCGCGGCGCGGTCGGCGAGTTCGAGCCAGCCGGGGTGCAGCGGCTGGAGTCCGGCGAGCCAGGCGGCGCGAGCGACCGTCCGCGCGACGGGCTTCGGCACCGAGACCCGGGTGCCGCCCACCGCACGCGCGAACGCGGCGGCGTCGAGCACGTCCTCGGCGGCGAGGTTGAACGGGCCGACCGCACGCTGCTCGAGCGCGAGCCGGAAAGCTTCGGCGACGTCGTCGGTGTGCACGGCCTGCAGCCGCAAGCCCTGCCACAGCGGCACCGGCGAGAACCGGCCGCCGACCAGGCGGGGCGGCAGCACGGGCGGGAGCAGCCAGCGGGTGAATTCGCCGGCCGCGCGCCGCTGCAGGATCGCGCACGGGCGCATCCACGCGACGGCGACGTCCGGGTGCGCGGAAATGAACAGTTCCAGCGCGTCTTCGAGATCCGCTTTGCCCCGGCTGTACGCGCTCGCCGCGATCCCGCGGCACGGCCAGTCCTCGGTGACCTTTTCGTCGTTCGGCTCCGGCGCGTAGGCCGCGGCCGAGGAGGCGCACGCCAGCTGTCCGACGCCTGCGTTGCTGACGGCCTTCAGGACGTTCGCGGTGCCGCGCTCGTTGGTGCGCGCCATCGGCGGGTCGCCCCACGCGGGGGAGATGGCCCAGGCCAGGTGCACGACCGCGTCCGCGCCGCTGAAGATCTCGGTCAGCACCTCGTCGGCACCCGGCGCGCCGATGTCCACTGAATGCCACTCCGCTCGCGAGTACGGCTCAGCGACGCGATCCGGCACCCGGCGCGCGACGCCGACGATCTCGTGGCCGGGTCCGAGGGCACGCAACAGCGCGGTGCCGACGTTGCCGCTGGCGCCTGTGAGCACGATCCGCATGCGGGCGGTTTACCCGCTCCGCCCGGACGGAAACCGCCCGGCACCCTCGCGTGTGCTGTCGCGCACACAGCGGCATCCCCGAAACGCGGGCCTTCCAGGAGGGCGGAAGGACCTGGTCATCCGCCGCTGCCCAGTCCAATTTGACACTTCATGCGAACACATGTTCGACTCCAGTCCTGGGACGCCGAGAACGCGGACGGCCCGGAGCGGGGAAGCGAGCAGGTGAGCCAGAGGTGAGCGAGTGGCCGTCGACGGTGCGGAGAGTGGATCCGCCGATTCCGGTATGGGTGGGCGTGCGCAAGCTGCTCGTGCTGGGCACGGAGATCCTCGCGCCGCGCGACCGCGCCGGGCTGCGGATCGAGACCGAGCATCCCGGGCTGCTGTTCGAGTGGGCGCGCCGCGAGGACGGCGGGCTGCTCGGCTGGGTCACCTACCAGCTCGTCACCGCCGACGAGCAGTGGTCTCGGCCGGTCAGCCACTACGTGCCCGCGCACCTGCTCCGCCGCCGAGGCCCCGCCCGGCGGCAGCAGTACGGCGACTACCGGCCCCGGACGCACGGGTGACGAAGGGGCGTGCGCGGAAACCGGCGCCCGGGTAGTAATTTCCCCTTGGGAGAGAGGGGAGCGGACGACAGTGGCACGTCTTCATGTCGGCTGCGCGATGTGGACGCACAAGGCGTGGCCCGGGCGGTTCCTGCCGTCGTCGCTCCCCGCCAAGGAACGCCTGCGGGCCTACGCGGGCTGGTGCAACGCGGTCGAAGGCAACACCACTTTCTACGCGACCCCCGCGCGAAGCACGGTCGAGACGTGGGCGCAGCAGACCGGTCCCGACTTCCGGTTCGTGGTCAAGGTGCCCAAGACCGTGACGCACGAGCGCCGGTTCGCCGGGGTCGAGACCGAGATGCGGGCGTTCCTGGACGCGCTCGAACCCCTCGGCGAGCGGGCGGTGCTGTGGACCCAGGTGCCCGGTTCGTTCGGCCCGGCGGACGTCGACGTCCTCGGCCGCTTCCTGCGCCGCCTCCCGGCCGGCCTCCGGCGTGCGGTGGAGGTGCGGCACCCCGAGTTTTTCACTGACGCCAGGGCGACGTCGCTGCTGGAGGGAACGCTCGCCGCCGCGGAGGCGGAATGGGTGCCGTTCGACACCACGGTCTTCTTCCAGCGCCCGCCGACCAGCGAGGCCGAGCAGGACGCCTGGGCCAAGAAGCCGCGGCTGCCGCGCCGGACGCGGGCGCTGACCGACCGGCCGGTCGTCCGCTACTTGGGGCGGGATTCGGTGGAGGAAACCGTCGAGGGCTGGCGGCTGTGGACTGAAGTGGTCGCTGGCTGGTTGCGGGAAGGCCGCTCGCCGACGGTTTTCCTGCACACTCCCGACAACGACGAGGCGCCGGCGCTGGCCCGGCGGTTCCACGACGACGTGCGCGCGCTGGTGCCGAGCCTGGAGGCGCTGCCCGAGCCGGAGCCGGTGGAGCCCGCGACATTGTTCTGAGCGCCGTCGATTAGCGGAACTGATCGCGGGTCGCGGAAATTCGCGTGAACCAGGACGCTTTTTCCTGCGCCCCCGGCCGATTCCTCGCGGAATGGTTTTCGGCTGTCTTTGCTGGGTTCGAGTGTGCGCGCTCGCACGCGGCGAGCTGACCATCACCGGCGGCTTGATCGCCCGCAACCACAGCGGCCAAGACGGCGGCGGCGTCGGACTGCACAGCACGCGCAAACGCCCAGTCGCGCACTTCCGGATCACTGGAGCGAGAATCGCCGACAACATCGCGGGCGGCTGCCGAGGGGCCGCCTGACTACTCCGCCGGAACGAACGCGATCAGCCGCTGATGCGGATCGTCGACCACCTGCAGCACCACCTGGTCCACCGGCTCCTCGACGCCGCCCGGCAGCCGGAGCCGCACCCGCAGGTGGGTGTGCGGCAGCACGACGTCGTTGCGCTCCCAGAGGGCCTTGAAGGCGGGGTCGGGGAGCAGCTCGTCGATCCAGTCGCCGGCCGGCGGGCCCGCCGGGGTGCTCGCGCGCACGATGCCGATGGTCGTGCGCCGCATCGCTTCCAGGTCCGCGAACCGGCTCTGCAGGACCGGGTCGGTGAACAGCAACTGCACGTACCGGCGGCGTTCCGGCGAGACCGCGCCGAAATCGGTCAGCAGGCGCGCGGCCGCGGCGTTCCAGGCCAGGACCGACGTCTCCGGTCCGACGAGGATCGCGGGCACCTCGCCCATCCGGTCGACGAGGCGGCGCAGCGGATCGCTCGGCTCGGGGTTCGGCGCGGGGGCGTCGGCGACCGCGACGAGATCGAGGGCGTACCGCGTCTGGTCGTCGTCCAGCCCGAGCGCGGCGGCGACGCGGCGGATCACGTCGGTGCTCGGCATGACCCGGCCCTGTTCGATCCGCGTGTAGTACTCGTCGCTGACGAAAGCCAGCGCTGCGACCTCGCCGCGCCGGAGGCCGGGCACCTGGCGGCGTTCCGATCCGGCGGAGGCGG
Organism: Streptomyces sp. AA4; assembly: GCF_000158875.1. NCBI lineage: Bacteria > Bacillati > Actinomycetota > Actinomycetes > Kitasatosporales > Streptomycetaceae > Streptomyces > Streptomyces sp. AA4. The sequence goes on from NZ_GG657746.1 coordinate 3,621,623, forward strand.
GCGGCGGGGCTTCGTCGCGGCGGGCGTGCAGGAACGCGCCGAGCTGCCTGAGCCGCGGGTCACGCGCCATCAGCGGGGGCTCCGGGGGAGGGGGATCGGATTCTTCCCCTCCCGAGCCTGCTGTCGAGGGCGCACGGTGGAGGCATGATCGACCGCGAACGCATCGACGTCCACACCCACCTGGTCCCTCCGTTCTGGGGCGAGGCTCTCGCGCAGCACGGCGGCGACCCGTCGGGCTGGACGCTGCCGCCGTGGACGCCCGACGACCACCTGAAGTTCATGGACGCCAACGGCATCGCCACGAGCGTACTGTCGCTCACCGCCCCGAGCGTGACGGGCTGGGCCGGCTCGGCGCGTCGCGAGATGGCCCGCCGCGTCAACGAATACACCGCGGAGCTGGTGCGGGAACGCCCGGACCGGTTCGGGTTGTTCGCGACCGTCCCGTTGCCCGACATCGAAGGCGCGGTCGCGGAGGTCGACCACGCGTTCGGCGCGCTCCGGGCCGACGGGGTGGTCCTGCTTTCCAACTACGACGGCGGCTACCTGGGCGACGGCCGTTACGCGCCGCTCTGGGCGGCGCTGGACCGGCGGCGCGCGGTGGTCTTCGTCCATCCCGCGCATCCGCTCGTCCCGCTGCTCCCCGGGATTCCGGGGCCGCTGGTGGACTATCCGTTCGACACCACCCGCAACGCGGTGCACATGGTGTTCCACGGCATCACCGAGCGGTATCCGAACGTCCGGATCATCCTTTCGCACGCAGGCGGTTTCGTGCCCTTCGCGGCGTTGCGGTTCTGCCAGATCCAGGCCGCGCTGGAACCCGCCGGGCCGACCGCCGAAGACTTCCTGGCCCGATTCCGCCGCTTCTATTGGGACACCGCGCTGTCGTCGGGCGAATACGCTTTCGGCGCGCTTTCCCGGTTCGCCGACCCGGCGCGGATCCTCTACGGAAGCGACTTCCCTTACGCTCCACCGGAAGTGGGCACCCGCTTCACCGAGATCCTGGACACGGAAAGCGGATTGACCGCCGGACAAAGCCGCGCGATCGATTCCGGAAACGCCCGCGCGCTTTTCCCCCGGCTGGGCTGACGACGCGTCCGGCCGTGCTGTATCACCGCACGGCCGGACGCGTCGTTCAGGGCAGTGGCGCGTACGCCGCCGCGTCGCCGATCCGGGCGGTGCTGCGCACGCGATCGGGTCCGCCGCCTGGGCGGCCGGAAGCTCACCTCGCTTCGACGAGATCCACCGCGGTCGGCCCGTCCGGCAGGTCCGCGAGCAGCCGCCCGGCCTCCACGGCCACGGTCCGGTCGCCGTACGGGGTGCGGGCCCAGTACTTTCCCGGGGGCGGCAACAACGTCGTGCACGGCGTGACGATTTCGCCTCGGACCGTCCCGTGCACGCGATGCGGACGGCCGAGAATCGCCGCGGCACCGACGAGATCACCCGCCGTGACCAGGGTGCGGACCAGCGTCGAGGAACAACCGGGAAGCAGCTCGACGGCATGCGCGGTGAAGCCGGAGACGTGCCCGAGCTTTCGCAGGAGGGCGGGGTCCCCGGCCCCGCGGTGGCCGAAACGGAAGTTGCTGCCGGTGACCACGGCGGTGGCGTCGAGGGCGCGCACCAGGACATCGGCGACGAACTCCTCGGCGGACGTCCGAGCGAGGCATTCGGTGAACGGCAGGACGAGCACCTGGTCGGCTCCGTGCCGACGGGCCAGTTCGGCGCGGTGTTCCACCGTCGCCACCGGTGTCGTGTCGCGCGGTCGCCCGGCGATGGTCGCGGGGTGCGGGTCGAAGGTCGTGAGGACTACCGGCGCGCCGCGCTCGCGACCGAGGCGCACCGCTCGGTCCAGCACCCTTTGGTGCCCTCGGTGAAGTCCGTCGAAGACACCGAGCGCGACGACCGACGGGCCCCAGCCGTCCGGCACCTCGGCGGTGCCGTGCCAGAAAACGGTGCCCACGCGAACCTCCCGGGATCGGACAGTGCTGGGAACCGCGGCGCCCCCGGGGAACGCGAGGGCGCCGCGGCGGATCAGAAGCCCCGCTTCTTCAGGAACGAGACGTCGTCGTTGCCGATGAGGTCCGGCACGGTCCAGCCGTCGAGGTCGTATTCGGCGAGGCACTGTTCGGCCAGGCCCTTCATCGACTCGGTGGTGCCCTGCGCCTCGGCGGCGAACAGCAGCTCGGCCTTGACGTTCTCGTGGTTGCCGGAGTAGTTGCGCTCGTAGAGTTCGTGCCGTCCGCCGAACTCCGAGCCGACCGCGTCCCACAGCGCCTTCATCACCTTGACCCGGTCGACCGCCTCGTAGCCGTTGGAGCCGCGCACGTACTTGTCCAGGTACGGCCGCACCTCGGGGGTCTTGAAGTCGATCGAGTGCGAGTTGAGGTAGATCAGGCCGCTGGCGACGTCGGATTCGATGATCTCCTTGATCCGCGGGTAGGCCTGGATCATCAGCATCCGGTAGGTCAGGCCGTAGTCGAGCTTGGGCAGCAGCGCGCCGTTGGTCCACTCGTCCGGGTTGCGCGCCATCGCGTCGGCGAGCGCGAAGAACGTGTTGCGCCATCCGACGACCTCGCCAACGCGGGTCTGCACGCCGCGGAAGTCCTTGCTGCCGGTGATCTCCAGCGCCTTGAGCAGCAGCCCGGCGATGAAGTCGATTTTCGTGGCGAGCCGGATGCAGCCGTGGAAGGTGAACCGGGGGATGAAGCCGGAGACCGGGAAGAACCCGTTGATCTTCTCGATGTCGCCGTAGAGGAACACGTTCTCCCACGGCACGAGCACCTTGTCGAACACGAAAATGGTGTCGTTCTCGTCCATCCGGGACGACAGCGGGTAGTCGAACGGGCTGCCCATCACCGCGGCCTGCTGCGTGTAGGACGTGCGGCAGATCAGCTTCACGCCCGGCGCGTCCATCGGCACCGTGCAGATGAGCGCGAACTCCTTCTTCTTGATCGGCAGCCCGTAGTGGGCGATGAAGTTGTAGTTCGTGATGGCCGACCCGGTCGCCACGACCTTCGCCCCGGAGACGACCAGTCCCGCGTCGGTCTCCTTCTCGACCTTCATGAACACGTCGCCGACCTCGTCCGGCGGCAGGTTCCGGTCGACCGGCGGGTTGATGATCGCGTGGTTCCAGTACAGGACCTTTTCCTGCGACTCCTGGTACCAGCGCTTCGCGTTGTCCTCGAACGGCGCGTAGAAGTCGGAGTTCGCGCCGAGCGTGCCGAGGAAGCTGGCCTTGTAGTCGGGGCTGCGGCCCATCCAGCCGTACGTCATCCGCGACCAGGTTTCGATCGCGCGGCGGTCGGCGAGCAGGTCGTCCACGGTGTGCGGGCTGCGGAAGAACGGGTGCGTGACGCCGCCGTTGCCGGTGTCGGTCGGCACGGTCAGCGCGTCGCGGGTGTCCGGCGAGTGCAGCGCGTCGTACAGCCGGGCGGTCATCCGGACCGGGTTGCGGAAGGCGGGGTGCGTGGTGACGTCCTTGACGCGCTCGCCGTAGATCCACACCTCGCGTCCGTCCTGAATGGACTGGATGTACTCGTCGCCGGTCATCGGCGCGGAAGCGGTGGGGGCGGCGGCCGCGGAGCGGTCCTGCTGGATGGTCATCGCGATGTCCTTTCGGAAGGGGGTCAAGCCGCGTGGGGGCGGAGCGGGGTGAACGTGGTCGAGGCGCCGAACCAGCCCGCCTCGGGGCAGTCGAGCGAGCCGCCCCAATGGGTGCCGGTCTCGCGGGGGCCGAGCTCGCGGAACGCGCCGGCGTAGAACAGCAGCGGCTGCCGGTCTTCGACGGCGATGTCGACGACTTCGCCGACCACGATCAGGTGGTCGCCGCCGTCGTAGGTGCGCCACGGGCGGCACGAGTACACCGCTGCGGAGCCGACCAGGACCGGCGCGACCGGCCCTTCGGCCCACTCTGGCCCGGGATCGGCCGGGCGTCCGGCGAAGTGCCAGGCGGTGTCTGCCTGGTCCGCGCCGAGCACGTTGACGGCGAAGGCGGCGCCGTCGAGGTAGCTGCAGGCCTTCGATTGCCGGGTGAGCGTGACCTGGCACAACGCGGGTTCGAGCGAGACCGCGGTGAACGCGTTGACCGTGGCCCCGTGCGGGGTTCCCCGGTCGTTGCGGCAGGTCACCACGGTGACTCCGGTGGCGAACCGGCCGAACGCGTCGCGCAGTTCGCGGGACGGAACCGTCATCTCGCACCTCCTCGTGCGATGTACGCTATGCGTACAGAGTGAACGCTGTGCGTGCAGTGAGTGGAAGGATGCATCAGGAGGCGATGGAGGTCAAGGCCGGCACCGGAGCGGGTGAAATACTGCGGAGCGTGACGGCAGCCGGAAACGAGCGCGACTTCGTGCAGAGCCTCGAGCGCGGGTTCGCCGTGCTCCTCGCGTTCGACGAGGAGCGCACCAACCCCACGCTCACCGAACTCGCGACGGCGACGAACCTGTCCCGTCCCGCGGTGCGCCGCCTGCTGCTGACCCTGCAGCGGATGGGCTACGTGACCAGCGACGGGCCGCGCTGGTCGCTGACTCCGAGGGTGCTGACCATCGGCCAGCACTACACGGCGACCCGGGCGATGATCGACCTGGCGCATCCGCACCTGCTGCGGCTGGCGGAGGCGACCGGGGAGTCGGCGTCGCTGGCGGAACTCGACGGCAACGAAGCGGTGTACGTCGCCCGGGTGCCGGTGCGGCGGATCATGAGCATCAACGTCGCGGTCGGCACCCGGCTGCCCGCGCACGCGACGTCGATGGGGCGGGTGCTGCTGGCGTGGGCGGGCCCGGAGCGGATCACCCGCTATCTGGAGGAGGCGCCGCTGCGCTCGTACACCGCGCGCACGGTCACCGATCCGGCGGAACTGCGGACCGTGCTCTCCGGGGTGCGCGGCGCCGGTCTGTCCATTGTAGACGGAGAGCTGGAAGAAGGCCTGCTGTCCGCGTCGGCCCCGGTGCGCGACCGGACCGGGGCGGTCGTCGCGGCTCTTGCTTCGTCGACGGCCACCGGACGGCTCGCGCCGGAGCGCCTGCGCAAGGAAATCGTTCCGGTGCTGCTGGAAACGGCGGCGGCGATCAGCACGGACCTCGGATACGACCCGAGGCCCGTGCCGGTGAAGCGGGACGGATTCTACTGAGCCCGCTGCCGGATCATCCGATCAGCGAAGGACTTCGCGTAAGCGCCCCGTCGCGCGCGACGATCCTTCCCCGCTTCATCACCAGACTGCGCGGCGGCGGAAGCACCACGAGTTCGCCGAGCGCTTCACCGGGCAGCACGACCAGATCGGCGACGTCTCCCGGCGCCAGAGCGCACTTCTCGTACCCGAAAGCGGTTTCCGGCCCGTCCGCAGCGCCGACGGACGCTACCTGGCGGGCGTGCAGACCCACGTCGGCCGCCGGTCGTGGGACCAGGTGCATTTCTTCGACGTGACAACGGGAACGCGTGCAACCTGCCGGAATCACCTGAACTGATCCGAGGTCTCCCGGACATCCACGACGGCTCGGTCTATTTCACCCGCCCGTCGTGGAGCTGCTCGACCTGGCCGCCGGGACAATCAGCGAACACCCGCTTCCCGAGGGCTGCGAGTCCGGGGAAACGGTGCCGACCGCCCCGGCCTGGGAATCCCCCGACACCTGGCCTTCTCCCAGCCCCACCACGGTTCGACCCCCCGCGTCGTCCGATGGTGCTTGTGGCGTGCCGCTTTCGGGTATTTCGACCTGCCCGGGAGCGCGGGATATCGACCGTTCCTGATCGAACGTGGTGGAGCCGAACGCTCCGGGCCGCCGTCATCGAGGCGGCGACCCGGAGCCATTGCCGGGCTCTGGTGTTCAGCTTCAGTGCCGCGCCGCCGCGACCGGGGTGGCGACCGCCAGCTTCCACACCGCGTAGCCGATCGCGTCGGAGTTCTTCTCCAGCGGCGTGTCCGGGATGTTCGACGTCGTGTCGCAAGCGCGGTGGTAGCAGTTGTCGAACGCCGCGCCGGGCGTGCCGCCCCACTTCTCGGCCTGTTCGTAGCTCTTGATGTCGCCCGCGCCCGTCGCGAGGCCGCCGACCGGGATGCCCGCGCGTTTGAACGACGCGTGGTCGGACCGGCCGTCGCCTTCGGTGTCGCCCTCGGTCTCGATGTTGATGGAGGCGAAGTACTCGTCGAAGACGGCCTTGACCGAAGCGACGTCGTCGTAGACGAAGTAGCCCCAGTTCTTCGAACCGATCATGTCGAAGTTGAGGTAAGTCTTGATCTTCGCGCGCTCAGTGCTCGACAGCGTGCTCACGTAGTACCGCGAGCCGACCATGCCGGACTCCTCGTCGGCCCACCACGCGAACCGGACGCGTTTGGCCATCGCCGGATTGGTGCGGGCCAGGGTCAGCGCGACCTCGAGGATCGACGCGCTGCCGGACCCGTTGTCGTTGATGCCGGGGCCGGCGCTCACCGAGTCGAGGTGCGCGCCGAGCATGAGGACCTGGTTCGTGTCGCCCTGCGGCCATTCCGCGATCAGGTTCTGCGAGCGGCCGATGCAGCTCGTGCAGGTCTGGCGCTTCGTGGTGTAGCCCGCGTTCTTGAGCAGGTTCTCCACATAGGTCACCGACGCCGCGTACCCGCCGCCGCGCGGCGAGCGGGTGCCGCCGTTGTTGCGGGCGATCGCCTGGAACTGGTTGAGGTGGGTCTTGATGTTGGCCAGCGAGATGTCCGGGGCCGCGAGCGCCGAGGCGGGTGCGGCGGTGGCCGCGGGCACGCCGACGACGCCCAGTACCGCCACCAGGGCGGTGACCCCGGCGCCGAGTCTTGTCTTCCACTTCATGACGGTGCGTTCCTTCGGTTGGGGTGGGGGAGCGGGGATTGCCGGGTCCCGCGGCGAACGGGACCCGGCATCGTCAGGTCAGCGCGTCGTGCAGGTCGGCTCGCCGGACACCGCGGGCACCGAGACGGCGTTCCACGCGGCCTTGGTCGCGGTGAACTCGGTGCAGCTGCCCGGGTAGAGCGCGATCGCGGCCTGGAGCGTCGCCTTGCGGGCCGCCTTGTGGTTCCACGACGAGGTCTTCTTCAGCAGGCCGTTGTAGAAGATCTTCGCGGCCTTCTGGATGCCGATCCCGGTGACGCTGCTGTTGTTGCAGGTCGGGCTGGAAGGCTTGCCGCCGCCCGGGTTCGAGCCCTCGGCGAGCAGGTAGAACCAGTGGTTCTGCGGACCGGCCGCGGCGTGCACCTCGGTGCTCGGGATCGACGACGAGTAGCAGTTCGGGTCGCCGGCCTTCGACGGGTCGTACATGTAGCGGATCGGGCCCTGGCCGACCAGGTTGACGCCCTCGCCGACCTCGTAATCCGGCCGGTCCTTCGCGTTGTTCGCGTACGCCTCGGTCATCGCGCCGAAGATGTCGCCGGTCGACTCGTTCAGACCGCCGTTCTCGTTGCCGGAACCCGCGCCGCCCGGGGTGGTCTGGAAGATGCCGTGCCCGAATTCGTGGCCGACGACGTCCATCGACGTGGCCTGCCGCCGGTTGTCCTGCGAGTGCCCGAAGTGCGTCGAAGAACCGTCCCAGTAGGCGTTGACGTCGTTCAGGCCGACGGACGCCGGGTAACCGCGGCCGGTGCCGCTGATGCCGTCGCGGCCCAGCCAGTCCTTCAGCATCTTCCACTCGGTCTGGACGCTGAAGAGGGCGTCGACGCAGCCGGTTTCCAGGTTCGTGCCCGAGCCGTTGCCCCAGCTGTTGTCCGGTCCACTGTAGACAGACCCGCCCTCGCGGCCGCAGCTGATGCCAGGGCGGCCGGGGTCGCGCATCGAGTACGAGCTGCCGGAGCCGGTGGTGTCGATGGCGACCGTGCCGACGTAGTAGCTGTTGCCGGTGCCCGCGGCGTTCACCGCGTTCGGCTGCGCTTGTGCCGGGGATTCGGCCCCGGAGCTGAAGGTTTTGATGTCGTCACGCTGGTCGAGCACAGCGCCGGTGGCGGCGTCCACGAACACGTGGAGCTTGCTCGGCGCGGTGGCAGTGCGCCCGGTGACGACGACTTCGTAGGCCAGCTTCGGATTCGTCCCGGCCAGCACCACCTTCTCCGGAGCGCTCACACTGTCCACAGTGGGCAGTTGAGCGCGCGCGGCGGAGGCGGCCTTCGCGGCGTCGAGAACGGCCTGCGTCCCGACGGCGATGGGCGCGGTTTGCGCGACGCTGGTGTCGCGGACGTTCCCGGCCCCGTCTGCGACGACGACCGCGTCGCCGCCGACGACCCGCAGGCCCTGGTACGTGCGTTCGTAGGCGCTGTAGAAGAGTCCGGCGTCGCCCGCGGTCAGGCCGACGCGCCGGAACGCCTCCGCGGGGCCGCGGCTGAGCCCGCCGAGCCCGGAGGCGACCGCCTGGTCGGCGGCGCGAGCGGCAGCCGCGTCCGGGGACGCGGGCTGGGCCGGAGAGGCCGCGCTCGCCGGGATCGCCGGCAGCGCGAGGGACATGGCCAGACCGGCGGCGGCCGCCAAGCCCGTGGTGAGTCCGCGATGGGGCATCGAGGTCTTCCTTCCATGAAGGCAGGACGATGGGTGCGGGGAGGGAGAACGTGCCCGGCCGCTTACGGTGGGTGTGCGGCCGAGCACAGTCGAGTAAAGGATCAGCACATCGGGGCGTCAATGCTCCAAACGGACCAACGGAATGTTCCGGATTCGCCGGGCAATTGGTATCTGCCTTGCCGGTACTGGGATTTTTGGCGCGTTCGGGGCCGAGGCGACTTTCGTAGGGAATGTCCTGAGTGCCGTACCAATGTCGGAAATTCCAGGCGGCGGGGAGGGCCGCGCGCCGGGAACCGCACTTCGCCGGCCAGGGCGAAGCAAGCTCAGCGGGCCCGCTCGCCTCCGGTCAGGGCCGCGCACACTTCGGGAGCCGCCGTCCACAGTCCTAAATGGTCAGTCGTCACCGTCCGGCACTCCATGCCGTGTGCCCGGGCGCGGACGGACATGGGCGCGAAGGGGGAGTGCTCGCCGAAAAGCACGTAGCGGCTCGGCGGTCGCTGGCTCGAAGACGGCGGCAAGCGTTCTTCGTGGGTGGCGAGGTCGAGCGGCCGCAGTCGGGACGCCACGTCGGGGTCGGTGAATCCGAGCGCGGCGAGCCCGAACGGCGGCACGGTCCGGCCCGACGGGTCGTGGGACATCGCCGCGTCGGTGAACGGCCGACGCAGCATCGGCATCAGGTCGAACGCGGATTCGCCTGGCGAGGGGAGGAAAGCATCGAGATAGACCGCTTCGCGCACCTGCTCCGGATGCGCGTCCGAGACACCGGCGACGACCATCCCGCCGTAGCTGTGGCCGACCAGGACGACCTGGTCTTCGAGGAGCCGCCCGACCTCGCCGAGGTGCTGCCGCAAGCCTGAACCGGTGAGCGTGGGCGCGGCAACGGTGTGCCCTTGCTCGGACAGCAGTGCCGCGATCCGGTCCCACACCCAGCCGCCGCACCAGGAGCCGTGCACCAGGACGTAGTGGCTCACGGCGCGGGTATCTTCGCGACGACGTCGACCTCGACCAGCACGTCGGGCGCGAACAACGCGGCGACGCCGACGAGCGTGCTCGCCGGGGCCGCGGGCACTCCTTCCCGCAGCGGGCCGAAGAGCGCGAGGAGCGGTTCGGGGCGATGGTCCACCACGTAAACGGTTTCCTTGACGATGTCCTCGCGTCCGCAGCCGGCGGCAGCAAGCGCGACGTCGAGGTTCCGCGCGATCTGGCGCATCTGCGTCAGATGGTCCGCGCCGCACAGGTTCCCGTGCTCGTCCCAAGCGACTTGCCCGGAAAGGAAGACGAGGTCGCCCACGCGTACGACAGGGGTGAAAGCTCCCGGGAGGCAGTGCAGCCCGGCGGGCGCCAGGTACTCGGTCATCGCCGCGCCTCCCCGGCCCAGGCCGTGATCGCGGCTTCCCGGAGCGCGGGGTCCGGCGGATCGGTTTCGCGGCGCACCCACGCGAGGTGCCCGTCGGGCCGGACGAGAGCTTCGCCGAGATTCGCCGGCTTGGCGTCGGCCGCCGTGATCCGGTCTTTCCAGCCTTCGGCCACCTGTGCCGCGCCGTCCCCGAGGTAGCCGAAAGTGCCGCTGCGCACCAGATTCGCGCTCTCCGGATCGAGCGTCCGGGTGCCGACGAGCGGGTCGCTGTCCGGGGCCGGATAGGACGTCGACAGCGCGGACACCAGACCGGCTAGCCGGGCATTGACCTCGGGGATCTCGAGCAGCGAATCCAGCAGCCCGCGCAGCGCGGCGACCGGGCGCTGGTAGTCGGGAACCAGGGTGAGTTCGAGCAGCAGCGTCTGCGCCTGGGTGTTGTCGGTGACCAGTTGCCCGATCGGGAAACGCTCGGCGTGGTAAGTGTCGAGCAGGCCTGCCGTCGCCCAGCCGTTGATCTCGGCGGCGAGTTTCCAGCCGAGGTTCATCGCGTCCTGCAGCCCGGTGTTGAGGCCCTGGCCCGCCGCGGGGAAATGGATGTGCGCCGCGTCGCCCGCGAGAAACACGCGGCCGGAGCGGTAGTTCTCGGCCAGCCGCGTGGCATTGCCGAACCGCGACAGCCAGCGTGGTTCAGCGATCCCGAAGGAGGTGCCCGTCAGCTCCACCAGCGTTTCGCGAAACTCTTCGAAACTCACGGGTTCCGTTGCCGGGACGCGCATTCGCCGCGGACTGGTCACCACCAGGCGAGTCAGTCCTCCGGAAAGCGGCGCAACGAGCACCGGACCTCGCCCGGCCGCGGCGATCTCTTCCTGATCGACGACGGCGAAGTCGCCGAGCATCGAACTCATCGTGCCGTCCGATCCGGGGAAGCCGATGCCAGCGGACTCCCGGACCTTGCTCCGGCCGCCGTCGCAGCCCACGACATACGCCGCGCGAAGCCGGAAGTCACCGTCCGGTCCGGTGCCGACGACCTCGACCCCGTCGTCGTCCTGCTTCAGCGACACGACTTCGTGCCCGTAGACGATTTCGACGCCCAGTTCCCGCGCGCGTTCTTCGAGCAATTCCTCAGTCCGCGCCTGCTCGAGGAACAGGGTGTAGCCGTGCCGAGTGTCGAGGGCGGAGAAGTCCAGTTCCCGCGACAGGCCGGCGAAATGCCAGCTCGGGACGGTGCGGCCCTCGGCGAGGAACCGGTCGGCGAGGCCGCGCAGTTCGAGGATCTCGATGCTGCGCGGGTGCAGCGTGAGCGCGCGGGACTGCCCGTGCCGCGCGCTCTGCCGTTCGAGGATCCGGACCCGCACTCCGGCCAGCGCCAGTTCGCTGCCGAGCAGCAGTCCCGTCGGGCCTGCCCCGCTGATCACGACATCGGTGTCCACAGCCGCCTCCACTATTTTCCGAACAACGTTCATGTAAACCTTCCGCCAGTGTCCTGAGGAAGCGCGAAGCTGTCAAACACGCTGGTAGGCTCACCTCGACATGACCGCGCACCCGCCCCGTACCCGAGGCCGCCCGCCCGCCGCCGACCGCGCCCGCGTCACCGCCGCCGCGCTCCGGCTGCTCGACGAAGAGGGCCTCGACGCGCTCACCATGCGAAAACTGGCCGCGGCGGTCGGCGTCCAAGCGGGGACGCTGTACGGCTACTTCCCGACGAAAACGGCCTTGCTGACCGCCATGGCCGAAGCGATGCTGGACGGCTGCCGCGCCGCGGCCGACGGAATCGCCGAACCCCGCGAGCGGGTCCTGGCCCTGGCAAGAAGCCTGCGCACCGCACTTCTGTCCTATCGCGACGGTGCGCGGGTGTACGCGGGCACGCACGCGACCGGCCCGAACACCCTCGGCTTCGCCGAGGCCCTCAACGGCGCCTTGTGCGAGGCCGGACTCGATGCCGCGGCGGCGATGAAAACCGCGCTCCTGGTCCTGCACTTCGCGACCGGCCACGCCCTGGAAGAACAAGCAGCTCTCCAGTCCGGCCCGGACCTGGGCGCCGACATCGCCCACCTGCGCGAAGCAATCCAGGACGGCGACTATCCGCACCTGGCCGAGGCTCAGGACCACCTGACCGGAACGGATCTGTCCGAACTTTTCGAACAGGGCCTGCGGTTGCTCACCGCGGACCTGCCCTGAGCGGCTTTCCCTTCCGCGGCTCGACCTCGATCTCGGGGAACAGCACCGCTGAATCACCCGGTGCTCGCTAGAGTTCGCGCATGGCGGTGCTGGAGATCTCCGATCTGGTGGCGGAGTGGGATCCGACGACCGGAGAGCGACGTCCGGTGCTCCGGAGCGAAGCGGTCGCCGCTCTGCGCGAGGCCGGGGACGAACGGGCGGCCCGGATCGTGGAGCGGATCCCGGTCCTCGGCGACGTGCTGGATCCGGCGGCGGTCGACCGGCTGCTGATCCGGGTCCACACCGAACTGCAGCGGCTCAACGAGGAAGTCCGCATGGCACAGCGTTTCGCGGAACTGCTCGTGCCGATCCTCGCCGCGGTCCGGGCGGCCGGGATCCGCCCGCGGGTGGTGGACGTCGGGTGCGGGCTGGGGTTCCTGGTGCGCAGCCTGGCCAGTTCCGGCGTGCTCGGCCGCGACGTCGAACTGGTCGGCGTGGATTTCAATCGCGCTCTCGTCGCCGAAGCGAACAGACTGGCCCAAGCCGAGCAACTCCCGTGCACATTTGTGTGCGGGGACGCTTTCGCGCTGACGGAGGACGCCGCCGTCTACCTGTCCTGCGGAGTACTGCACCATATTCCGGCCGGTGCCCTGCCGGAATTCTTCCGCGCCCAAGACCGCGCGGGCGCCCAGGCGTTCGTCCATTACGACATCGCCGCGACCCGGCTGGCGCCGTTCGGTGCGTGGCTGTTCCACCGCGCCCGGATGCGGGAGCCGCTGGGACGGCACGACGGCGTCGCCTCCGCGCGACGCGCCCACAGCGACGCGGTGCTGCGGTCGGCCGCCGCGCGAGCCGCCGGGATGGAGATCTTTCTCTTCGAAGCGACCAGGTACCTCAACCCGCTCTGCGCGGCGATGCGTCCGGTTGTCGGCCTCCGCCCGCACTTGACCGGCGAGGTCCTGCGTGCGCTGGGCCGCCGGGCCGGCGCGTTGGCCCCAGCGGGATGAGCGTCCTGGTTCCGCTCGTGCTGGGCACCCTCGCGCTCCTCGACGCCGCCCTCGCGGGTTTCCGGGCAGCAACCGGCCGCAATGCCCTGATCCGCAAGCGTTCCTACTACCTGGCCGCCTCTCGCCGAGGTCTGGCCGGCGGCGCCGCGGGCCTGGGCCTTCTGGCGTCGCTGATCGGGGCGGCCTTGGCGTTCTCGGCCGATCCCGGCGCCCGGTACGCCGGACTGGTCGCCGCGGGTGCGCGGATGCTGCAGGTACTGGGACCCTTCGCCGCGATCGCGGTGCTTTCGCTGCTGGCGTACTGGCTGCTTCCGCTGCGGGGCAGCACGTTCGTGATCCTGATCGGTCTCGGACCGTTCACGCTGGCGAGGCCGGTGGTCGTGTTCGCCGCCGCGCTGTGGTCGGCGGCGGCGTCGAGCGACTGGCTCGCCTGGACGGTCGCGCTCGCGGCCGCGGTCGTCGTGCTCGCGGTCGAACCGCTCGTCCATCGCCGCTGGTACCGGCCAGGGGATTGACCGGGCCCGACGCGGTCTCGACACGTCCCACGACCCGGTGAACCCGGCTGGCGTGATCGAGTTTTCCGGCGAATAGTGCGTACTCGGCGGGAAATGCGCCGCTCCGGACCGCGAAGGCCTTGAGTTCCAGCGGGAAGCGGCTTCCGGCGGCGGGAGTTCTTGCGCTCCGCGGGACTGAATCGGGATCCTGGGCGCACCGAGGTACAGGGGAGGAGCTGGGCGATGGACGACGTGGAGCTGACGCATCGCGAATGCGTCCGGCTGCTCCGGTCACCCGAACGGGGCCGTCGCGGGATCGTCGCGATCGACGGGCTCACGCCCGCCCTGCGGATCTGTCTTCTTCTCGACGCGGGCGACGTGCTGATCCCGACCGGGCCGGACAGCGGGCTCGTGCGGGTGGCGGCGTTGCGCCCGGTGTCGCTGGAGTTCACCGATCAGGACAAGGACGGGCGGTTGCGCTGGACGGTCCGCGGAATCGGCCTGGCGCGGCCGATGACCGGGCTCGACGTTCCGCGTCCGGTGCCGCGCAGCACGGTTCTCGCGGCGATGCCGGACGCGTTCCGCAACGGGGTCCGGGTCGTGGTGGCCCGTTATCGCGGCAACCGCTCGGTGATCCCCGCGCCGCGAGACGGCTCGGAGCCGCGCGGGTAAATAGCTCGGTCGGACGAATTTCGGCGCCTGTTCGGGTGCTTCCAGGGGCAGCCGCGAAGGTGCCTGCGCCCGGAAATCCGAGCGCAGGCACCACGCCATTCTCAGCGCGTGCCCCGGGCTCAGCCCGCGAGGCGGCAGGAATCGGGTGCCGCGGTCATGCCGGGGAGCGTGTACCAGCCGGTGCCGATGAGCTTGCCGTTGGCGCGCCCGGTGTCGGCCCAGGTGTCGCTGGCGGGCAGGTACCGGTACCAGAGCAGACCGCCGCTGTCGGCGGAGTACGAGGTGTAGAGCACGTCGGCTCCCGGCGAGGTGATGGTCTTGAAGCCGGTCCAGCCGGTGCCGGACGGCTTGGCCCACTGGGTCCACTCGCCGGTGGCGGCGTTGAACACGAAGCGGAACAGGTCGCCGCCGGCGTTGCGGGTGTAGAGGACTCCGTCGCCCGCGGCGGCGATCAGGTTGTACTGGCCCCAGCCGTCCTTGAGGATCCGGTGCTCCCACTTCTTGGTCGCCGGGTCGTAGTTGCGCCAGTGCAGCTTGCCGTCCGGTTCGACGGTGTAGATGTGCCCGAGCGAGTCGACCGTGATGCGGTTGCGGTACTCGGCGGTGGTGTAGCGCTCCCAGCCGTGGTCGATGTCCTCGTACCACGGGGTGGGGCCGGAGTTGAGGTCCCAGTCGTTGCCGTTCCAGCGGAACCGGCGCAGCTGGCCGTTGCTGTTGGCCTGGTAGACGACGCCGTTGGGCCCGGCGACGGCGCGCCCGCTTTCCCAGCCGCTGCCGATCTGCCTGCCGTTGCCGTTGACCCAGGCGAAGCCGCCGTTGCGCGGATCGGTGTGCTGGAACAGCCACAGGGTCCCGTCGGCGCGGGTCGTGAAGATCGGCGCGGAGGCCTTGCAGACGATCGCGAGGTCCGGCACGTTCTGCCGGATCCAGCCGCCGAGGTTGTCGATGCGCGCGAGCGTGGCGCCCGGTGCCGCCTGGGCCGCGGTGAAGCAGCCGTTCTGGGTGGAGGTGCTGGCGAGGGCGACGAGTTCGGGTTGTCCGTTGTTGTCGCGGACGACGGGGCCGCCGGCGTCTCCCTTGCACGGGCCTGCCGGGCCGGTGACGTCGACCGAGGTGTCGGTGGCCGAGCCGGCGGTGTAGGACGCGCTGTGCGCCTTGGTCGGGACCCAGGTGTCGGCGGTGCGGCCGTAGCCGGTGACCTTCAGCGTTTCGCCCGCGACCGGAGCCGTGGAGCTGACCGCGACAGGGGTGATTCCGTTGACCGGGACGGAAAGCTTGGCCAGCACCAGGTCGCGGTCGGGACGCGGCACCAGCGTGGCGACGTCCGCGACGGTGCCGCGGTCGGTCTGGGCGAGGTCGGGCCGCCCGATCACGGCGGTGGTTTTCTTTGCGGGTGCTCCGGCGGGGACGGCGGCGGGGTCGTCGGCGAAACAGCGCGCGGCGGTGGCGATCCACTGGGCGGCGATCAGGACGCCGGTGCAGGAGCGTCCGTCGATGCCGGGCTGGCCGACGGTGATCTTCGCGGTGGAGGGGGCGGCGTCGACCGGACCGCTCGCCGCCGGTGCGGCGCCGGAGGTCTTGATTTCCACGAGGGTCGCCGGGCCGTTGTCGGGATCCGCGGACTCGCCGAGTTTGGTCCAGGTGTCCTTGCCGACCGGCACGGTCTGTGACTTGCCCTTGTTGGTCAGGGTCATTTCGACGGTGCTGCCGTCGCCCTTGGCCAGGAACGTGGCGGGAATCTCCAGGGACAGATAGCCCTTGGGGCCGTCCGAATCGAAGCAGAAGGTTTCCCGGACGCTGTTGCGGTTGGACACGATCCGGATGACGTCGGTCCGGTCGCCGCATTCGACGAGGCGGATGTTGCCGTCGCCGGTTTTGAGCACGATCCCTTGCTCGGCCAGGATTTTGTCCGCGCCGGGGTAGGCGTAGTCCTCGACCGCGGGGGTTTGCCCGTCGGTCGCCGCGGCGGCGAGACCGGGACTGGCGGACAGGACCATGCCTGCTGCCGCGCCCAGGGCCGGCAGCTGATAACGCATGCGCAACGGCCAGTTCCTCTCTTGTCGTTCTCGTATACGGGGTTGCCGTTCCGCCGACTGCGCAAGGGAAACCGGACTTGGCCGCGTGCGAGCACTCCCGCGCCCCTCTCGCGGGAGACGGAAGGCGTGCGATCCCGCACCGCTTCAGTGCCGAAGCGGCGCGGCCCCCCAGAACAGTCGACTTCAGGACAGGAATCGCGCAAACGCGCCGGGCGTTACACATTGCTCCGATTGGGGCGGAACGGTCACATTTCCTGTGTTGGTTCAGACCAGCTGCGGTAGCTTCAGCCGAAACCTGGAATTGGTGCGTCTTGTTCGCTGCGGGGGGCGTGCGCGACGCGAGTGTCGCGTGTGGACAGAGGGGGAACATGGTGAAGCTGGCGCGCGGTAGATCGAGAGCGCGTTTCGGGCTGGTGATGGCGACGGCGGTCGTGCTGGGGACGGGGGTGTGCGGCGCGCCGGTGGCGGCCGCGGCGGCTCCCGCGGCGGTCACGGCCGATGTACCGCCCACCGGGATGCCCGCGGGGTACGAATCTCCCGCTCCCGCAACGGATCGGGCGGGCGTGGTGCGGCTGATGACCGAGGGCGGTCCGGCGACGCGGCGGGCGGCGGAGGCCGCGCTGACCGGAACGGACCAGGACCTGCAGGCGTTCCTGAGCACCGGGCAGGGCCCGGCGCTGGACGTGGACGTGACGTTCGAGGTCGCGCGGATGATCGGCCTTGGCGGGCGGAAGCTCGACGAGGCCGTGCAGAAAGCGCTCGACAGTTCGGTCGCGGATCAGCGGCAATTCCTGAAATCCGGCTGGCAGGAGCCGTACACGGCCGATCAGCAGCTGCGGATCGGCTCGATGCTGGGCGGCGACGGCCGCAATCTCGAGGCGGCCGCGCAGAAAGCGCTGAACGCCAACACGGTCGCCGCGTTCCGGGACTTCCTCGCCAAGGGACAGTTCACCGCCCGGGAAGCGGACGACTGGATGCGGGTCTCGCAGATGCTCGGCAGCGGGGGCGCGAACCTGGAGCGGGCGGCGCAGGACGCTCTCGACGACGGCACCTGGCCGGTGCTCCAGGACTTCCTCGGCGCCGGGCAGCAGGTGGCCCGCGCCCGGGACAAGGAAGCGGCCGACATCGCCACGTTGACCGGGCAGGCGCAGGCCGCCGGGAAGTGGGCGCAGGCCGAGACGAAGGCGGCCAACGAAGCGGCCGATTGGGCGGTCGCCGCGTCGCAGCGGGCGAAGCAGGCCGCGGAGAAGGCCGCCCAGGAAACCGAAGCCGCGCACGGCAATGCGGTGCAGGCCGGTCTGGCGGCCGGCCGGGCCGCGGACGCCGCGAACGGAGCGGCGGCGGCGGCGCAGGCCGCGACGTCGGCGGCGAACGACGCCCACAAGGCGGCCGGGGTCGCGGCGATGGCGGCGGCGCGGGCCGCGTCGGCGTCCGCTGCGGCGGGCACGGCCGCGTCTCGGGCTAACACTGCGGCC
This sequence comes from Streptomyces sp. AA4, assembly GCF_000158875.1. Taxonomy (NCBI): domain Bacteria; kingdom Bacillati; phylum Actinomycetota; class Actinomycetes; order Kitasatosporales; family Streptomycetaceae; genus Streptomyces; species Streptomyces sp. AA4. The sequence continues at coordinate 3,639,298 of NZ_GG657746.1, forward strand.
GCGGCGGCGGCGCGCAACGGCGGTGACGCCGCGGCGGCCCGCAAGGCCGCGGAGACCGCGCGGGACGCGGCTCAGCGCGCGCAGTGGGCGGGCGAAGCTGCCGGGCACGCCGCGGAGGCGTCCGGTCAGGCCAAGACCGCCGCGCAGTCGACGAAATCCGCTGGTGCCAACGCTTCCGCCGCCGCAGGTGCGGCCGAGGCGGCCGGTCGGAGCGCGGCTGCGGCGGGTGCGGACGCGGGTGTCGCCAACCGGGCCGCGGGGCAGGCGCGCAGTGCCGCCGCGACCGCGTCCCGTGCCGCGGACAGCGCGGAGAACCTCGCCGGGCAGGCCGCGACCGCCGCGGGCGAGGCGAGACAGGCCGCGAACGCGGCGAAGGCCAATGCCGAAGCCGCCGCGCTGGCGGCCGACGAAGCCGCCGCGAGCGCCGGCCAGGCCCACGACGCCGCGCGGCTGGCCCGGGCGCACGCGGACAACGCGATCAAGGCCGCCGAAGGGTTCGACCGCGGCGGCCGAGCAGGCCAGCCGGGTGGAGGAGACCGCGCGCAAGGCCGAGGCCGACGCACTGGCGGCCCGCGCCCAGCAGGACCGCGAGGCCGCCAAGGCCATGGCCGCGAAGGAAAAGGAACAGCAGGACAAGGCGACGTGGAACGCGGCCGAGCAGGACCGGCTCGACGCCGAGACCCGGAAGCTGCTGGACGAGGCGGCCGCGCCTGGGGCGCCACAGGCCGATGTCGTGGCCAAGGGCCGCAAGGCCGCGGTCCGGCTGATCAGCACCGGCGGCCCCTGGACCCGCGACGCCGCCACAGCCGCCCTCGCCGGCGGCGAAGCGGACGTCGTCGAGTACATCCGCGCCGGCCGCGCCACCGCGGCCGAAGCCGACGACCGCGCCCGCGCCGCGCACCTGGCCGCGACGGCCGGCAAGCCCGCGATGAAGCAGGCCGCCGACACCGCGCTGGCCGGTGACTGGGAAGCGGTGAAACGGTTCCTGCGCGAGCAGGACTACTCCAGCCGCGACGCCGACAACAGCCTGCGCATCGGGCAGATGCTGGACAAGAACCGTCCCGCCACCTACCGCGCCGCCCAAGCGGCCCTCGACGGCACTCCCGCCGACCGGCAGGCGTTCCTGGAAACCGGCCAGTACCAGGCCGCGGTCTCCGACGACGTCTTCCAGACCGGCCAGACGCTCGGCTCCGGCGGAGCGGAACTGGAAGCCGCCGCCCAGACCGCGCTGGAGGGCCCGACCTGGCTCGCCCGCTCGTTCCTGGAAGTCGGCCAGTACCAGGCACGGCAGCGCGACCAGTACACCGAAGCGCACGTCAACGCCATGCACGCCATGCTCGAACAGGCCCACCAAGCGGCCGCCAAGGCGCGTGCCGACGCGGCCAAGGCCGGGGAGTCCGCGGCCCGCGCCCAAGGTGCGGCCCAGGACGCCGACGTCTACGCCGCGTGGGCCGGACAGTCCGCCGCCAAGGCCCAGGAATGGGCGACCCAGGCCGACCAGTCCGCGAACACGGCCCAGCAATGCGCCAACCGGGCGGCACAATCGGCCAAGACCGCGCGCGCCGCGTCCGCGTCCGCCAACAAGGACGCGACCAAAGCCGCCGGATCCGCCAAACAGGCCAACGCTTCCGCCGCCCGGGCTTCCGCCTCGGCCAGCAGCGCCAGCGCCGCTGCGGCCGCGGCTCGCAACAGTGCCCTCGCCGCCGGAAAGGACGCCACCCAAGCCGCGCAGGCTGCGACCGACGCCTACCGAGCGGCAGCCAGCAAGCCCCAGCAACCGGCGCCCGGGACCGCCCAGGACAACACCGGCTGGCGCGGCTACGACCCGCCGACGCTGGGCGGCGGTGCTGCCAACGACGTCCTCAACAAGAACGGCGCGTTCGGCAACCGCGGCGGGGGTGGAGCCAGCGGCGGCGCCGAAGAGCCGTCGGACGGCTGCACCATGGCACCGGACCGGTACCTGTGGTTCGGAGCGGACTTCAGGCCCGCCTGCGCGGCCCACGACAGGTGCTACAGCAAGGGCAGCACCACTGACCGGGACATCTGCGACGAATGGCTGGCGGCGGACATCCGCGACGCCTGCACCAACAAGTACGACTGGTGGGATCCGAACCGCTACGTCTGCGCCGGTCCCGTGACCAGTATCTACTACGGGTTCGTCCGCAAACTCGGCTGGTCTCATTATGAAGGGAGCGGGAAAAACGACATCCCCTTCTAACCGGCCCGGTCTCCACGTACCCACGTCAGCCAGCAGAAAGCAGCTATGAACAGCACCGTCAGGCTCTTGACCGCCATCGCCACCTGCTTCATCGCCGCGGGGACCGCGTTGCTGGGCGCGGGATTGCTCATGCTCGTCAACCAGCGACCCCACACCGGGGCCAACATCGGCGCCGGCGGTGCCGTCCTGTTCGGTCAGGCGATCACCGTCGGAGGCCTGCTGATCGGCGGGGCGGCCGTGGTGGCTTGGTTCCGGGCGCGGAAGCGCGAGCCGCGCCCCGCTGCCGGATTGCCGGTTCGGCAGAAACTGCTCAGGTATCTGACCGTGGCCGCGGTGGTTCTGCTTGCCGCCGGGGCCGTGGTCGAGAGCGTGGCTGCCTTCACCTTCGGCCGCATCACCCCGCTCTCCGACTTGAGTCTCAGTTATGCGATCTTCGTGGTCGGTTTCGGCCTCGTCGCCGTGGGTTTGCTCGCGGGGATCGCGCCCGCGTGGCACTGGTGGTCGAGGCGAAGGGCCGCTGCCGGGCGCTGACGGTGCGCGGTTTTCCGGCCACTGGGACGACGCGCAGTGCTGGTCTGGACCCGTTCTCGGTCCAGGCCAGCACTGCGGGCTCCGCGGTGTGCCGCATTTTTGTCACCGTTTGGCGACACCTCTGCGGGACCTCGCTTGGCTGGTCGTGACCGGATAAGATGCTTTTGCCTGAAATCAGTTGTTTCTGGGCACACAGCGCCGAACGGAGGCGTCATTCGGCCGGAAGGGATCAGGACCATCGCAGCTGATATCACGAGAGCCACGGTCAGACGCTTGACCGTCACCGCGGGCGGCCTGATCGTCGTCGGGGGACCTGCTGCTGAGCGCGGGAGCCTTGATGGCGATCGCCGAGCCGCCCGGGCCCGGCTTCAATTTCGGTGCGGCTGGCTCGCTCTTCTTCGGTCAGTGTGCGGCGGGGGCGGGTCTGCTGGTCGCCATGACGGCAGCGCTGGCTTGGCTGCGGGCGACGAGGAGCGACTGGCCTCCGCCTGCCGAGCGAAAGCGGTTGACGGCGGCCGCGGTGGTCCTGTGCGCGATCGGGGCGCTCGTGCTGGGCGTGGGTCCCCTCTTCTTCGACGGGCCGCCGGGCAGCGGCTTCGCCAGCGATATCCCGGTCTTCGTGGTCGGCCTCTGCGTTTCCGGGGCCGGCGTGCTGACCGGCCTCGCGCCCGCGTTGCGCTGGTGGAGCACTGCTCCGCGCTACTCGCCTCGCGCGTAGCGAACAGGCAGCGAGGTCGCCGAGCAGAGACGTCATTCAAGAAGGAATCCAGATAACCACTGTCAAGATCACGATGCTCGTCGCGACCTGGATGACCGTCGCCGGGATCGGGCTGGAGAGCTTCGGATAGCTCGCCGAGCTCACCCTGCCGCCGAACAGCGGGGCCAATATCGGCGGCAGCGCAGCCGCCGTCTTCGGGTCTGGGTTTGCTCGCCGCGATCCCGTAGGCGGTCGACTGGGTGTCCTGGCGCAGGACCGCGGCCCGTCTCTCGCGTCGTGTGTATCTGTCAGGCGGGCCGGGCGGTTCGCAGGGTTCGCTCGACCTCCCAGAAGGCCCGCACTGCGACGATTTGCCCTGACTTGTCGACCCGGTACACGAAAACCCCCTCCGCTTCGAGCACTTGACCGTCGTGCTGGCTCCGGACCTGGCCGGTGAAGGCGACCTCGTCCCCGCAGGCGAAGGAGTCGTCGAAGAGGAACTCGATCGACTCGTTCGGCGCGATGGCCCGGTCCCAGAAGGCCGAAATGGCGTCGCGCCCCCGGTGTCCCCGGCCTTCCGGGTCGAAAGGGGAAGGGCCGACCGGATCCTCCACGACGGCGTCCGCGGCGAAAAGCTCCAGCCAGGCCTCCTTGTCTTTCCTCCGGACGGCGGCGTGCAGAGCCTGGCTGGCGGTGCGCGCGGGATGAGGTGCGGCGGTCATCGGGCCTCCTGGGGCGGATCGTCGCTAGCCTGGGGATCATGGTGTTCGACTCCACGCGGCTGAATCTCCAGCCGTACGCCGGGTTCGAAATGGGGCGTTACGTCCGGCGCACGTATTGCAGCTGGGAGGACGCGGGCTGGGAATCCCTGCTCGTGCAGCGGTTCGAACACGTGCCCGTCGCCGAGGAAATGGCGCTGCCGGCTGCGGCGGATCTGCATCTCGTGCTGCCGGTCGGAAGAAGCGCGGTGATGGAGACGTGCCGGGGCGGCCGGTGGGGGCGCACTTCGTGGACGCCGGGGCGCGTCGAGCTGCTGCCGCCGGATCAGCCCGCGGTGCGGCGTTACCGGGCAATGGGCGCGTTGGCCAGCGTGCAGGTCCACATTCCGCGCGCCACAGTCGATTCCACCGCGGCGCAGCTCGGCGGTGCCGCGGTGGATTTCGACGCACTGGCCGCGTCGTTGACGGCCGGGGATCCGCTGGTCGAGGAGATCATCCGGGCCGTCGGCGGGGCGGGGGCCGCCGACGATCTCTATGCCGAGTCCGCCGCGGCGTTCCTGACGATGCAACTGCTCACCCGGCACACTCGGCGGTCACCGGAAGCGGTGCCAACACCCGAGAACGCGAGAGTTCGGGCGGTCGTCGCGGCGATGCGCGAGCGGCTCGCCGAGCCGATCACCTTGGCCGATCTCGCCGGTGCGGTCCACTTGAGCGTCTACCACCTGGTCCGGGTCTTCAAGGAAGCGACTGGGGAGACGCCGTACCGGTATCTGACCGGATTGCGGATCGACGAGGCGAAACGGCTGTTGCGCGACACCGACCTGACGGTCTCCCAGATCGCGGGGCGCTGCGGATTCGCCAGCCCGGCCGCCCTGTCGACGGCCTTCCTGCGGCACACGGGGACGCGGCCGTCGGCGTACCGCGGTTCTTGACCTCAGGGCTTGCGCGAGTGCCGGAAGGCTTCCCGGATCTCGGACACCAGCAGCTCCGGCTGCTCCAACCCGGGGAAGTGGCCGCCGCGGTCGAGCTCGTGCCAGGAGCGCAGGTCGAGGTAGCGGCGTTCGGCCCAGTGCCGGGCGACCGGCCAGGGGTCGGCCGGGAAGATCGAGCAGGCGGTCGGCACGGTCACCGGCTGCGCGTTCTCCTCTTCCGCGCCCCGCGGCACCCAGCGCATCGCCTCCCAGTACCACCGCGAGGACGACGCGCCGGTGCCGGTCAGCCAGTACAGCGCGATGGTGTCGATCTGCTGCGAAATGCTTACGCCGCCGCCGAATTCGGGCCGGGGGTCGGAGTAGGCGGCGAATTTCTCGCCCAGCCACGCGGCCAGGCCGGCGGGGGAGTCCAGCAGCGAATAGCCCAGGGTCTGCGGGCGGGTGCTCATCTGGATCCCGAAGCCGTAGCCGTCGGTCAGATGCCGGGTGCGCCGGTCGAGGATGCGTTGTTCGGCGGGACCGGGCGCGAGAAGGTCGTCGGGCGTGGGCGAGGCGATCGGCATCGTCAGGTGCAGGCCCGCGACGCGCTCGGGAACGAGGCGCGCGAGTTCGGTGCTCACGAACGCGCCCCAGTCCCCGCCGTGCGCGCCGAACCGCGGATAGCCGAGCGCGGTCATCAGCTGCGCCCAAGCCCGGGCGGTGCGTGCGGGATTCCAGCCCTGTTCCCGAGGCCGGTCGCTGAACCCGAACCCCGGCAGCGCGGGGACCACCAGGTGGAAGGCGTCGCGCGCGGAACCGCCGTGCGCGACCGGGTCGCTGAGCGGGCCGATGACGTCCTCGAACTCGAGGATCGAACCCGGCCAGCCGTGGGTCAGCACCAGCGGAAGCGCGTTGGCCTCGGGCGAGCGCACGTGCCAGAACGCGATCCCCAAACCGTCGACGGCCATCCGGTAGTGCGGGATGGCGTTCCACTGCTTTTGCCGGGCGTGCCAATCGTGTTCGCGCCAAGCCGTCAGCAGGGTCGACAGCTGTGCCAGCTGGAGCCCCTGGGACGCGTCCGGCACGGTCTCGTGTTCGGGAAGCCGGACGCGGTCCAGCCTGGTTCGCAATTCGGCGAGGTCCGCGTCGTCGACGTGAATGGCGAAAGGTTCGGGCGACTCGCCCGCGGAAATGTCAGCCACGCAAGGAACGCTAGGGCCGGGCGGGTGGCGCCTCAATGTTCGAGATTGCGGTGTGCGAGTCAATAATTGCGGTCGAGTCCGCAGAGGATCGGTCGCTGCCGAGCTTTCCCGCGACGCCAGTTCTGGCCGCCCGGCAAAATCGGCGGGGAGGACGACGCGCCTGCGGGCGCAGCAACGAGGCGACGCCGTTCGTTCGTGCCGTTCTTCGAAAGCCGACTCGCTGGGGTCCGAAGTGGACAGTCGCTCAAACTGACTCGGAGGAGCGGGCGAACTCGGGGTACTCCGGCCGAGTGGCGTGCAGTCGGACGAAACCGGGCCGCGCGGCCAGCGAACCGCACGCGAGTTCGGGCACCAGCAAGACAATCAGCAGCCAGATCGGCGCGTGCCAGCCGTCGGTGAGGGTGTGCAGCAGTCCGAAGGCCAGCGGGCCGCACGCGGCGAGGAGGTATCCGCCGGACTGGGCCATGCCGGAGAGTCGCGCCGTGACGGTGTGGGTGGCGGAGCGCAGGTTGAGGAGCGTCAACGCGATCGGGAACGCGGCGCCGGTGGCGATTCCGAAGACCGCGATCCAGACCCATCCCGCCTGCGGAACCAGCAGCAGACCGGTGAGCCCGATCGCCATCAGGGCGACGACTCCGAGGACGAGCGGCCGCTGGTCGCGCAGTCGGGCGGCGACCACCGGCACGACGAAGCCGAGCGGGATGCCGATGACGATCACGACCGAGTTCATCGTCCCGGCGACGGCGGGGGAGAATCCTTGGCCCTGCATGATTTCCGGGAGCCACGACGTCAGCGTGTAGAACATCAGCGACGCCAGGCCCATGAAGACCATCACGCACCAGGCCAGCGGCGAGCGCAGCAGCGAGCCCCGGGGAGGGATCGGGCTCTCTCGCCGTCGGGCGCGGAGCCCGAGCGGGCCCCACACGAGGAGAGAGAGCACGGCGGGGATGGCCCACGCGGCCAGTGTCAATCGCCAGCTGCCCAGGTGCTCCAGCGGGACGGCCAGGCCCGCTCCGGCCGCGCCGCCGACGGACAGCAGCATCATCGACAGGCCGGTCAGCGGGCCAACGCGGTCCGGGAAGAAACGCTTGATGACGGCCGGGAGCAGCACGTTGCCGACCGCGATCCCGGCTCCGGCGAGCACGGTGCCCGCGAACAGCGCCGCCGGAACGGAAAGGACCCGCAGCAGCAGTCCGGTCGTGATCGCGAGAAGCGCCGCGGTGATCGCCGCCTCGGTGCCGATCCGGCGCGCGAGCAGAGGCGCGAGTGCGGAAAAGATGCCCACGCAGAGTTCCGGCAACGCGGTGAGCACGCTGACCCCGAGCCCGGACAGCCCGAACTGGCGCTGGAGTCCGCCCAGGACCGGGGGAACGCCTGTGATGGCGGCCCGCAGGTTGAGCGCCAGCAGCACCAAGCCGACCAGGACCCAGACCGTGGTGCTCCGGCGCGGCCTCGCTCCCGGGCCGGGCCAGCGTGCGGCCCAGCGGGCCAATCCGGCCGCGATGCCAGTCACGACAACGGCTTCCGCGAACAAGGACAGCCAGACCGTGCCCATCGAGGACTCCCTTCGCAGTTCGACCTCCAGGGTGGTGCGCCGAAACGGACAGGTCCAGGTTGTCTTTTCGGACCAAACTGTGAAGAATTGGCTACATGATCGATCTGCGCCGCCTCCACGTGCTGCGCGCGGTGGACCACTACGGCACCGTGACCGCCGCGGCTCGGGCACTGCACTTCACGCCGTCCGCGGCGTCCCAGCAGATCCGTCAGCTGGGCCGGGAACTCGGGGTGGCCCTGCTCGAACCGCAGGGTCGCCGGGTGCGACTCACCCCTGCGGCGCAACGGCTTCTGACGCACGCGGACGACATCCAAGCGCGCTGGGAGCTGGCCGAACGGGACCTGCGCGCCGACCGCGACGAACCGGCCGGGCTGCTGCGCCTGGCCGGGTTTCCGGTCGCGGTGACCGCGCTGCTCGCCCCGGCCGCCGCCGCGCTCGGCACGCGCCATCCCCGGCTGGTCCCGAAGATCAGCGAGGCCGAGGCCGCCGCCTGCTTCGACCGGCTCTTCGACGGCGACGCCGACCTGGCCGTCGTGGAGGCCGCCCCGGACGAACCGCCGCGCGACCGGGCCCGGTTCGACCAGCGTCCGCTGCTGGACGATCCGTTCGACCTGGTGGTCGCCGCGGGACATCGGCTGGCCGAGCGCGACGAGGTGGACCTCGCCGAGGCCGCCGAGGAGCCGTGGATCGTGCCCAGCGCGACGTGCACGTGCCGCACGCACGTCCTGTCCGCCTGCGGCGCGGCCGGATTCACCCCCGAGGTCGCCCACGACTCGCTGAACTGGAACGCCACCTTCGCGCTCGTCGCCCACGGGCTGGGCGTGGCGCTCGTGCCCCGGACGGCGCAGGCGCCCGCGAACGCCGCCGTGGTCCGGCTGCCCTGCGCCGGCGAGCCGCGGCGGAAAATCCTCACCGTCACCCGGCCCGGCGGCCGCACCGCTCCCGCGATCGCCGCCGCGCTCGACGAACTGGAAAGCCTCGTTCCCGCTTTGCTCGCCGGGTGACTCAAGACGGCAGGTAGGGTGCGGCCATGCATCTTGCGGAGGAGTCTGGTCCCCGCCGGCGCCGACGGGGCGCGGAACTGGAAGCCGCGCTCCTCGACGCCGCGTGGGCCGAGCTGATGGAGGGCGGGTACGCCGCGCTGACGTTCGCCGGGGTCGCGGATCGCGCGGGCACCAGCCGTCCGGTCGTCAACCGCCACTGGGCGACGAAGGCGGAACTCGTCCGAGATGCGCTCGTCCGCGCCAGCGCCCGGTTCCCGCTCGCCGATCCGGACACCGGGTCGCTGCGCGAGGACACCGTCGCGCTGCTCGAACAGCTCAACGGCGCGTTCGCGATGTTCGCCGCGGCGATGACCGCCCAGCTGGCCGCGTACTTCGAAGAAACCGGCACCACGGTCGCCGAACTGCGCGGGTCGCTGATCGACGAGCGATGGGCGGTGATCGACGCGGTGACGCGCCGGGCCGTCGAGCGGCGGGAAATCGACGAAGCGAAACTCACGCCGCGGATCGCGCGGTTGCCCTATGACCTGCTGCGCAACGAAACCTTGCTGAATCTGGAGCCGATGTCGCCGGAGGCGATCCGGGAAGTGGTGGACACGATTTTCCTGCCGCTGATCGCCCGGAAACGCCCGGGTGCCCGGGCTCGATAGCCGCGGGTTCCCGCCGGTGAGGGGTGGCTCACGTTCTCCCTAAGATGCACTGATGCATCTTATAGTGGAGTCAGGCCGGTGAGTGCTGGCCTCGCTTCAGGGAGGAGAACTGCGATGACCGCAGTGACAGTCGAGGTGCGGACGATGGGCCGCACTGTCGACGAATCCGTTGTGGACCAATGGGAACTGAAGGCAGCGCGCCGCGCTTTGCGTAACCTCAAAGAGGTCGCGGGCGGGCAGGTCATGATGGATCTGCTGGCCGCGCAGATCGAGGACGGTGACCGATATCACCGGGACCTCGTCACGGCGTCGGACGGCGGCTACCGCGAATCGCGCACCGAGTTCGCCGTGCGCGGTCTCAGCGGCACGGAACTGGCGGAATGGTTCCAGGGCCAAGCCGCCACGGGCCGGTTCCAGGACAAGGCTTTGCTGCTGAACGCGCACCCCGAGCACTACGTCGAACCGCCGCAGTATCCGGGCGGAATGGTGGAGACGATCGGCGGTCACCTCACGCGCTTCCGCGTCGCGGTGGCGAGGGAGTTGCCCGCCGCGGTCGCGGCCTACCTCGACGCGCCATACCCGGTGTCGCTGATGAACGCGGAACTCACCCTCGACGACGGCACGCCGTTCGCGTACTGCCTGCACCAGGCTCGCGACACCGACACCGGCGCGGACGTCGTCGTGCGCGTCGTTTATCCCGCCGCAGCACCGGATTCGATGATCGAAGGCCACTGCGAACATCTGGCGATCGAGTTCCGCAGCTGGATCCGCAACGCGGCGGCGCAACGGTAAGCCGGCAACGCGGCGCTCAGGACGGGTGCGACGCGAAATCTCCGCGGGCGGCGGCGTTTTCGCGGCCTCGCTGCCACCGCGCTGTCGCACTTCCCCGCGCCAGGTGATCGGTCGCGAGTTCATCCCGGCAAACCCGCCGATCGTGCACCGTGCACTGTCGCGCTGCCCCCGTTTCGTCGCCGTGCCCGAAGCGCTCCGCCCGGTGCGGTTCCTACCGTCGACCCCGACGTTGTGATCCGGTCCGCACGACAGGAGCCCGCCGATGACCCATCCTTTCCGCAGCAGGCTGGGAGTGCTGCTCGGCAGCACCACTCCGCCCGAACAGATCGGAGCGCAGGCGGCCGCCGCGGAGGCCGCCGGTTTCGGGGAGTTGTGGCTGCCGGAGGACTACTTCTTCCTCGGCGGCATCGCCGGTGCCGCGCTCGCGCTCGGGGCGACGTCGCGGGTCCCGGTCGGCATCGGGGTCGTGTCGTCGGTCGTGCGGCATCCGGCGCTGCTGGCCATGGAGATCAGCACGCTCGCCCGTGCCTATCCGGGCAGGCTGATGCCCGGGATCGGGCACGGCGTTCCCGCTTGGACCGCCCAGATGGGCCTGACCCAGCGGTCGCCGATGAGCGCCCTGCGCGAAACCCTCGCCGCCGTGCGCGGGCTGCTGCGCGGCGAGACGATCACCGCCGAGGGCAAGTTCGCCGCGTTCCACGACGTCGCCGTCGCCCATCCGGTTCCCGAGCCGGTGCCGCTGTTCACCGGGGTGCTCGGGGACAAGGGGCTCGGCCTGACCGGACAGCTGGCTGACGGCCTGCTGGTCAGCGCGCTCGCCCCGGTCGAATACGTGCGGGACGCGCGGCGCAAGCTGGACGAGGCAGCGCGCGCGGCCGGACGCGACGAGCGCGTCACGATCACGGTCCTCGTCGCGGCCAACGTCACGCGGGATCCCGGGCAGGTGGCCGCGACGCGGGAAGCGCTCAAGGCGGTTCTGGCTTTCTATCTCGCCGCGACGGGCCCGGGGCCGCTGTTCGGCGCGGTCGGGGCCAACGAGCGGCTCGCGGACCTGCTCTCGCGCGGCGGACCCGAGGTCGTCGCCGCGGAGATGCCGGACGACTGGCTCGACGTGTTCGGCGTCGTGGGCGGCCAGGACACCGCGCGGGCCCGCCTCAAGGAATACCTCGACGCCGGCGCGGACAACGTCGCCATCGCGACCGTCGTGGCGGACGGCGCGGAAGAAACCCTCGCCGCGGTCGGCGAACTGACCGGCGAATTCACCCACTGAAAGGGCACGATCGTGAACACTGACCTCGAGCGGATCCTCCAAGTGCACCAAGGCTGGTACGAGGCGAACGTCGGCCTCGTCGCCGACCGGATGCTGCGGTACTTCCCGGAGGGCGACGGCTACCACCAGTTCAACCTCAACGGCCACACCTACCGCGGCGTGCTGGACAAGCACCGGCTGTGGGTCAACGCCGCGAAAATCGGGCTCAGCATCACCGCGATCAAGGACACCGCCGGCCCGGACGTCCAGGTTTTCGGGGACGTCGCGCTGCTCACCGCCGAAGGAACCGCGGAGGTGGTGGCCCCGGGCCGGCAGGACGCGGTCCCGACTCCGTTCCGCACCACCGAGTTCTTCCGCCGCGACGACGGCAAGGGCGGCGCGGACTGGCGGATCTGGCACATGCACGTCAGCGTCCAGGACCCGCAGATGCCCAAGCACGGAACGGAATGAGGACGGTCTTGGACCGCGTCAGCGTCGAGGGACCGGCCGGAAAGCTGTCGGTGCTGCGCACCGCGGACGACCGGCCGGGCGCCCCGCTCGTGCTCCTTCATCCGATCAACTCCGCGGCGGTGGTCTGGGAGGACGTCGCCGCACGGCTCGACCGGCCGATCGTGGCGCCGGACCTTCGCGGGCACGGAAACTCCGGGCAGACGGGGCCGTTCACCGTCGAGGAAGGCTATGTCCCGGACGTCCTGGCGGTCCTCGACGCGCTCGGACTGGGCGCGGTGCATCTGGCCGGAGGGTCGCTCGGCGGCACGATCAGCGTCGCGCTGGCCGCGCTGCATCCCCGCCGCGTGCGCAGTGTCGCCGCGTTCGGTTCGACGCTGGGCACCGGCGTTCCGGCCGAGGCGATCGCCGCGATGGCGCGCGACCTCGAGGCCAGCGGGACCGCCGGATACTTCGCCGGCCAGGTGCCCGAGATCGTGGGCCGACAACACCGGGACTCCGCTCGGGTCCGGGAGGTGATGGCGGAAGCGGTCGGCGCCCGGCCGACGGCAGTCGTCGCGGAGATCCTCTACGGAGCGTTCGGCGCGGACATCCGGCACCTCGCCGGAAAGGTCGCCCCGGCGGGGATTCCGGTGCTGGCAGTGGCGGGCACGGAGGACCCGACCTGCCCGCCCGCGATGTCGCGCGAACTCGCCGAAGCCACCGGCGGCGCCGCGAAGGAGCTGGACGGAACGGGCCACCTGCCGATGCTGGAGGAGCCCGGCCAGGTGGCGGACCTGCTCCGGGACCACCTCGCGAGGGCGGAGGAAGGAAGGCCGTGACGTACTCGATCGTCGCGCGCGATCCGGTCACCGGCTGGCTCGGCGTCGGCGCCCAGACCCACTTCTTCGGCGTCGGCACGTTGCTGCCGTGGGCCGAGGCGGGCGTCGGCGCGGTGGCCACCCAGGCGTTCGTCAACGTCGGCTACGGCCCTCGCGGCCTGGAGTTGCTGCGGGCGGGGGTCCCCGCACCGTCCACTGTGGACTTACTGATCGCGGAGGATTCGGATTCCGCGTACCGCCAGCTGGGCATCGTCGACGCACGAGGCTCAGTGGGCGCGTACACGGGAGAGTCGTGCGCGCCGCATGCCGGTTCCGCGCGCGGCCATCAGGTGACGGTGCAAGGGAACATGCTGGCCGCGCCGGGCGTGTGCCAGGCGGCGCTCAACGCCTTCGAGACCGCGGGCGGGGACCTCGCCGACCGCATCCTCGCGGGGCTTCGCGCCGCGGACGGCACCGGGGGAGACGTGCGGGGCGCGCAGTCGGCGGCCCTGCTGGTCGTGTCCGGTCGTCGTGGTCCGGAGCCGTGGAACGAGGTGGTCGTCGATCTGCGCGTCGACGACCACCCGGATCCGCTCGGCGAACTGTCTCGGCTTCTTCCGCGCTCCCGGGCGTTCGGCGCGGTCGGCGGGGTGATGTTCGCGCGCGGCCTGACGCTCGGGCCGTTCGAGGGAGTCACTCCGGACGAGGCGGACGAACGGCTGAGCGCGCTGAAGTCGGCGGCGGAGGTCATCGGGCCGGACAACCGCGAGGCCGACTTCTGGCGCGCGGTCCTGTTCGCCCGTTCCGGACGGCATCGGGAAGCCGCCGAGCTTTTCGCGGAGGTGGCGGCGTTCCGGCCCGCCTTGCTGGGGTTCGCGAAAGGGCTTGCGCCGCTGGGTTTTCTCGACGCCGAAGCCCTCGCCGCGATGACCGCACACCTCGAGGAGCCGGCATGAACGCCGCAGCCGCTGTCCAGCCCGCGAGGGTGACCGAACTCGCCGCGGACCTGATCCGGTGCGACACGCGAAATCCGCCCGGCGGCGAGCGTCCGGCGGCCGAACCGCTGTGCACGGCCTTGGCCGGACTGGGCGCCGAGGTCGAGGTCTTCGAACCTGAACCGGGGCGTCCGTCGATCCTGGGCCGGATCGGCTCCGGCGACGGCCCCACCCTGCTGGTCAACGGGCACGTGGACGTCGTTCCGGTGTCCGAGGAGGACTGGTCGGTGCCGCCCTTCGGCGGAGTGGTCCGGGACGGGCTGCTCTACGGCCGCGGCGCCTGCGACATGAAGGGCGGGATCGCCGCGGCGCTCGAAGGGATGCGCGCCTGCCGTGACGCCGGGATCGTGCCGCCGGCGAACGTCGTGTTCCATCTAGTGGCCGACGAGGAGACCGGCGGCCGGGCCGGGACCGAGGCGCTGGTCGCCGCCGGCCTGGTGCACGCCGACGCGGCCGTCGTGCCCGAACCGAGCGAGCTGTGCGTCGGGGTGGCCGAGCGAGGCTCGCTGATGGTCGAGATCGTCGTGCGCGGCCGGGCGGGGCACGGCAGCGACCCGGCGGCCGGGCACTCCGCCGTCGCCGACGCCGCGCGGATCGTCTCGGCGCTCCACCTCGCCGATTTCGGCGACAAAGAGCATCCGCTCCTGGGCATCCCCACCGCCAACGCGGGAACCATCGCGGGCGGCGCCGCGGTCAACATCGTGGCGGCCGAATGCCGCCTGCGGATCGACCGGCGCGTGCTGCCCGGCCAGACTCGCGACGAGGCTCTGGCCACCGTGACCGGACTGATCGACGCGGCGGGCGAGTTCGACTACGACGCGGACGTCCTCGCCTTCGCCGAGGGCTCCGAACTGGACCCGGAGCACCCGTTCGTCACCGAAGTGCGCAAGGCGGCGGGCGACGCGCCGGTCAGGGGGCTGAAACTCGGCACGGACGCGCGGTTCCTGCGCAATCAGCTCGGCATCCCGACGGTCGTGTACGGGCCTGGGTCGATGACGGTCGCGCACACCGCCGACGAGTACGTGCCGGTTGCCGAGCTGACCGCCGCGGCCCGCGCGTTCGCCCGGCTGTATGCCGGTTTCCGGGGTGTCGCCACCGCCTGAGCAGCCACGACGCCGGTTAAGGTTTGCGCATGGAGCACGTCGCCGAGTCCGCGATCGACGACGTGGTGCGCGGTGCCGGGCACTTCGGGAGCGGAGGCGGCGGAGACCCGTACTTGGCGCAGCAGCTCCTGCTCGCGGCCGTCCGGCGGCACGGGCCGATTCCGCTCGTCACGGCGGACGAACTGGCTCCGGAAGCCCTCGTGCTCCCCGTGGTGTCCGGCGGAACCCCGCACACGCTCGTCGAGAAGGCGCACAACGTCGTCGAGGCGGAGACTCTCCGGAAGGCAGTGGAAGCCCGAGCCGGGCGCGAGTGCGCGGCGATCCTGCCGATCCAGCTGGGCAGCGTGAACGTGGCTGTCCCGCTGGCCGTCGCGGCCGAACTCGGGCTGCCGTGTCTCGACCTCGACCTGATGCGCCGCACCCTGCCCTCGATCGACCTGACGCTGCTGCGGCTGGCCGGGTTTTCCGTCTCGCCGATCACCGTCGTGGGAGGCTCCGGGATCGTCGCCGAGTTCAGCCAAGGCACCGACGCCGTGCTCGGCGAGCTGGTGCGGGCCGTGCTGCCGCCGTTGGGTCTCGTCGCGCTGATCAGCGCGTACCGGGTGACGGCGGGCGACTGCGCGCGGCTCGGCGCCGTCGGGTCGATCAGCGAATGCGCCAGGATCGGAGCGGCGCTCGCCGAGGACGGACACGAGCCGTATCTGCGCGCCTGCGGCGGCCGTCTGGTGTGCACCGGAACCGTCGCCGAAGTCCTCCAGCATTCCTCGGACGGCTGGCCGCGCGGCGTGGTTTCCCTCGACACGCCAGAGGGTTTCGTGCGGATCGACTTCCAGAACGAGAACCTGATCGTCAGCCGGGAAGGCGCCGTGCTGGCCACGGTTCCGGACCTGATCGGCGTCGCGGACACGGACACGGGCGCGCTGACGCAGACCGTCGACCTCGCCGTCGGCCAGGAAGTGCACGTGATCGCCGGCCCGGTCGACGAACGCTGGCACACGCCCGAAGGGCACGCGGCGGCCGGGCCGCGGGCTTTCGGGTACGCCGTCGACCCGGTGCGATTCGACGGTTCGGCGGCGCTGGCCGGTGTCCGATGAGCCGGTTGCGAGTGGGCCTCGACGCGGTCGCCGCCCGAGCCGTGGTTGTGGACGAGGCGAGCCGGATCGTGGCCTTCCACCGGGGAGTCCCCGGAACCGGCTCGCCGTCGCGGTTGCTCGACGCGCTCATGGCGGAGGTCGGCGCCGAAGCGGTCGACCGGGTCGTGGCGATCCTGCCGGAGCCCGTGCCCGCCGACGCGGGGTCTCCCGTCGGGGTCCTGCGCATCGGCGGCGCGACCGCGCTTCCGCCCCTCGCGGGCTGGCCGGCCGAGACGGCCGGGGCGCTCGCGGGACCGGTCGCGACGGTGCGGGGCGGGCACGAATACGACGGCACGGCGGCGGAGCCGCTGGACCTCGCCGCGGTGGCCGAATTCGCCCGCCGGTGCGCCGGAACCGTCCGCGCGGTCGCGGTCGCCGGAGTCCACGGACTGGAGAATCCCGACCACGAACAGCGGGCCGCGGCCGTCCTCGCCGACGTGCTCGGCCCGGACGTCCCGGTGCGGAAGGGCAGCGAGACCGAGGCGATCGGGCTCCTGGAACGCGAGAACACCGCCGTACTCGACGCGGCCCTGGCCGAATTCGCCCGCATCCGGATCGACGCGTTGGGCGCCGCGGTCCGGAAGCACAACCCCGCGGCGGAGCTGTACCTGGTCCGCGGCGACGGAACGGTGCTGCCCGAACCGGCCGCGCAGCGCCACGCGACGGCTTGCCTGGGCGCGGCTCGCGCGGCGTCGCTGCACGGCGCCGCCCGGCTGGCCGGAGTGCCCGCGGCGGTGGTGGCGGAAGCGACCGGCCGCCGGACTGTCGTCGGGACGACCCGCGGCGGATTGCTGCCCGAATCGGGCGCCCGCCGCGAATTCGGCGGCGTCCGGATCGGCTCGCGTCTCCCGCGGCTGACCGCGGTGGACCGCTCGATGTCCCTCGCCGAAGCGGTCGCCCGCGCGCGGTACGGATACGACGGCCTTCCCGTCGTGCTCGTCGGAGACCGGTCCCTGCCCGACGCGATCCGGCTGCCGGACGGCGATCTCGCCGCCGCGGCCGGGGCGGCCGGCGCGGAAGCGGCGGGCTCGGTCGACCGGATCTTCTGGCAGGGCAGCGGCGGACGCGAAGACTCGGCGGTCCGCGCCCGGCAACTGGCCCGGGACGCCGCGATTCGCGCCGGCGCCGATCCCCGCACCCTGCGGGAAACCCCGGTGAAGGAGGCGCTGATGACCTACGTTCCGGTCCCGGCCGCGCGGCTGCAGGCGACCGCGGTCGGCCCGATCCTGGAACCGGCGCCGCTGTGACGGTCACTCTGGCGCAGCTGCTGGACCTGAACCTCCTCGAGCACTACGAGGTGCTCGCGGGCGAGTCCGGGCTGAAGCGGCCCGTCGGGGCGGTCGTCGCGGGGTCCGCGGTGCACGAGATTTCCGAGCTCGCCCCGCGCAGTGTCGTGGTGTTCGGCCGGGACCAGCTCGTTCTCGACGACCTCGCGGCGGATCTCGCGATCCGGCTGGCGGGCAGCGCGGGCCTGTCCGGGATCGTCGCGGCCCGCCCGCACCGGCCGGTGCCGTTCGCCACCCGCAGGCTCGCCGACCGGCTGGCGCTGCCGCTCGTCGGGGTCGAGGACGTCACCCCGACCGGCGTGCTCACCGCGTTCGAGCCTTACGTCAGCGCCCCCGAGATCGCCGGCCTGCGCGTGCTCGGCGACGCCTCGCGCCGCTTCCAGCGCCCGCCCGCCGACGCGAACGCGCTCGCCGCCCAGCTCACCGCGACGCTCGGCGAGCCGGTGGCGCTCGTCGACGCGGAAGCCCGTTTCGTGGCCGGTGATCCGGCCGTGCACGAGCTGCTCGGCAGGTGTGCCGATCCGGCGCTGCTGGCCGATCCGCGGCCGGTCGCCCTGACCGTCGGGACGGACGGCGAGCTGATGCTGCACCCGGTCCAGGTCGTCGCGACCGGGCCCGCGGTCTGCTGGATCGCGGTGCGGCGCCCCCGGTTCGCGTCCGGAGTGCTGCTCGAGCCGGTGCGGCGGGCGATCGCGATCGCGGCGCTGTCGTTCGCGGTGCACGTGGCGGGGGAGGCCGTCCGCGACGAACGCGAACACCGGCGCCGTTCGCTCCTGCTCAGCGAGATCCTCGAACAGCCCGGCGAACCGGGCCGCCACACCGTCGAACGGGCCACCGCGCTCGGCTGGCGGCTCGCCGGGCAGCACACCGCGGTCCAGGTGCAGGCCCCGGTTGTCCCGCCCGCGCTCCGGATGTCCGCGCTGGGCGCGGAATTGGAGACGCGGCTGGCCGCACACGGCGTCGGCGCGAGTCTGGTCGAACGCGCCGACGGATGGTTGTTCTGGCTGACTTCCGACGCGCGAGCCGAGGACCCCGGCCCGTTGCTCGACCGGCTCGCCAGGACGCTCGCCGCCGTCGAAGCGGACCATCCGGGATTGCGGCTGTGCGCCGGAGTGGGCCGCGCGCACCCCGGCGCGGCAGGCATCGGCCGCTCCGCCGAACAGGCCCGCCGCGCGGCCTTGCTGGCCCGCACCTCGCACCGCCGGGCGGTCGTCGAGCACATCGACGCCGGGAGCGCCCGGAAACTGATCGCGGGCTGGTACGGCTCGGCCCCCTTGCGCGGCGCGGCAGCCGACTTGCTCGCCCCGCTGGAGGAGGCGGATCCGTCCGGCGGCCTGGTCCGGACCTTGCGGTGCTACCTGGATTTCCAGTCTTCGGCCAAGGCCGCCGGGGCGGCGCTCGGGGTGCACCGGAACACGGTGATGCAGCGGATGGAGCGGATCGCCGAGCTGCTGCCGGCCGATCTCGGCGATCCGGACGACCGGCTGGCGGTGCATCTGGCCACGCGCGCGGCGGGCATCGACTGGGACGAACCGGGCTGACCGCGCGCACAAGAGCGCGGCCCGCCGTTCGGCCGCCGTGCACGATGACCCCGCGCCGGCAGTCCGGTTGAGTGTCCGGAATGGACACACGCACCTCGGGAATCACCATCGGCTACAAGGCATCGGCCGAACAGTTCGGACCGCGCCACCTGGTAGAGCTGGCCGTCCTCGCCGAACGGCGGGGCTTCGATTCGGTGCTGGTGAGCGACCACTACCAGCCCTGGCGGCACCGGAACGGCCACGCGCCGTTCTCGATGGCCTGGCTCGCGGCGGCGGGGGAGCGGACCGAACGGGTCCGGCTCGGCACCAGCGTGCTGACCGCGACCTTCCGCTACCACCCGGCCGTGGTGGCGCAGGCGTTCGGCACCCTCGGCGCGCTCTGTCCCGGACGCGTCATGCTCGGCCTCGGCACCGGCGAAGCGCTCAACGAGGTCGCGGTCGCCCGCATGGAATGGCCGGGGTTCGAGGAACGCTTCGCGCGGCTGCGGGAAGCCATCGACCTCATCCGTCGCTTGTGGACAGAGGAGCGGGTGAGCTTCGACGGCGAGTACTACCGGACGGAGAACGCGACCGTCTACGACCGTCCGTCGCGGCCGGTGCCCGTCTACGTCGCGGCAGGCGGTCCGGTAGTGGCGAAATACGCCGGCCGGATCGCGGACGGCTTCATCTGCACCAGCGGCAAGGGCATGGAGCTGTACACGGAGAAGCTGCAGCCGGCGGTCGACGCGGGAGCCGAGCAGGCAGGCCGCGAGCCCGCGGACGTCGCGCGCACGATCGAGATCAAGCTCTCCTACGACACCGACGCCGAGGCCGCCGCCGAGAACACCAGGTTCTGGGCGCCGCTGTCCCTGACCGCCGATCAGAAGCACGGCGTGTCCGATCCCCTCGCCATGGAGCGCGCCGCCGACGAACTCCCGATGTCCCAGATCGCTTCCCGGTGGATCGTCTCCTCGGACCCGGACGAGGTCGTCGAACGGATCCGCCCGTACGTCGACGCGGGGTTCACCGATCTGGTGCTGCACGCGCCCGGCCACGATCAAGCCCGCTTCCTCGAACTGGCCCGCCAGGATCTCCTGCCGCGGTTGCGGAACCTGGGCGGATAGCCCTGCTGCCCGGTCTTCGCAGGGCCCTGCGCCCACTGACGGGGCTCCGGACGCTGCTTAGCCTTCCCCCGACGCAGCGTGGCGCGGACGGAAGGAGCGGCCCGATGACCGCAGTCGACACCCGGCCAGGGGAACCGATCGCCGCCGATCTCCCGCCGCCGGACGGGACGATCCGGCTGCCGCTCCTCGTCGGCGCGCGCCGCGGCTGGTTCAGCGTCGCGGCCCCGGCGGACGGCCTGGATCGCCCGTTGGCCGGGGCCGCGCCGTGGGACCCGTCGCGCTTGCCCGGCCGGAACGAGCTGGTGCTGATGACGAAGCCCGGCCCGGCGGCCGACGACCTGGCCCAAGCCCTGACCGCGGCGGGCCGCGCGGGCGCCGCGGCGGTGGTCGTGCGCGAAGGTGCGCTGCCGTCCGGACTCGACCTCACTACTGCCGCCGTGCCAGTGCTCGTGGCGGCAAAACCGGTCGAGTGGACGGAGATCGGCACGGTGGTGCAGTCCCTGCTCTCCGGCGCGAGATTCGGCGCGCGCGGCGTGCCGCCGACGGCGGGCGGTCTCTACGATCTCGCCGAAAGCGCAGCCCTGGCCCTGGAGGGGGCTGTGGTGATCGCCGACGCGGACTTCCGCGTGCTCGCTTTCGGCTGCGGCGCACAGGTAGACGCGCTCACCAGCGAAATGGTGCTCGCTCGACGTGTTCCGTCGCGGGTGCGACTCGCCCAGGTGCGAAGCGTCGCGCGCCTCGACGTCCCGGACGCGGGCCCGCGGTGGGCCGCGCCGATTCACTCCGGCAAAACCGTCAGCGGCTATGTCCTCTGCGCGCCGCGCCGGGAGACGTCCGTGCCGCGAGTGCTGCGTGAAGTGTCTACGGCGGCCGCTGCCTGGTTCCTCGACGAACCCGCCGGACGAGACGACGAAGACACGATCCGCACCGAACTGCTGCGCGGGTTGCTCGCCGGTTCGGGATCGCTGGAAGCGCTGACCGAACGGCTCGGCGCCGCGCGGCGATGGCGGCTAGCCGTTCTCGGCGAGGTCGCCCCCGACCGCGAAGGAGCCCTGGCCCGCGGCGCCCGGATGCTCCACCCCGGCACGGCGACGGCGGTGCTGGATTCCCTCCTGGTCGTCCTGTTCCCCTCCGCTCCTGATCCGGGACCCGCCGAGTTCGCCGAACGCCTGCGCCGGCGTGCCTCGACGGACGCGCCGCTGGCGGCGTGTCTCGGCCGTCCTTGCGCCACCGGCTCCGAACTCCGCGCCGAACTGGGTCCTCTCCGGCACGCCGCGCGGTCCCTGACCGCACCAGGCACCGCCCACCTGACGGACCTGCTGCCGCACGTCCTGATCGCCGAACTGGCGGAACTCGCCGCCGAACACCCCACACTGCTCGACGGCTCCCTCGACGTCCTCCGCCGCGACCCGTCCCCGCGCGGCGCCGAATACCTGGAGACGCTCCGCTGCTGGTTCGACGCGGGCGGAGACGCCACGCGCGCCGCGGCCGCCCTCCGGATCCACCGCAACACCTTCCGCTACCGGCTGCGACGCATCGAAGAACTGTGCGCGGTCGACCTCGACGACCCCGTGCAGCGCTTCACGATCGAGCTGCAGACCCGTCTTCTGGCGTCGCCCCTAGGGAAACGGCTAGGGGTGGAACCGAAATCGTACTGATCGGTATGTTTTGCCCGGTTTCGGACCGCCCGGAGGCTGGGGAGAGTGCGATGAAGGTTCTGTTCACGACGTTCGCGGCGAACGCGCACCTGTACAACCTGGTGCCGATGGCGTGGGCGCTGCGCGCGGCGGGGCACGACGTCCGGGTCGCCGCGCAGCCGGATCTCGCCGACGCGATCGTCCGGGCTGGGCTGCCCGCGGTCTCGGTGGGGCCGGTGCTGAACCTCGGCGGGGGCGGCGGCAAGGAGCAGGAGCGGCCCGCCGGCAAGACGGTCTTCGACTGGGAATTCGACATCACCGAGACCCGGGAGGACCGGCTCACCCTGGACTACGTTCGCGGCGTCTTCACGACGTGGTGCTCGATCGCGCTGGATGAACTCGCCCACGACGCGGCTGTCGACGACGTCGTCGGGTTCGCCCGGTCGTGGCGGCCGGATCTGGTGGTGTGGGACGCGCTGACGTACCTGGGCCCGATCGCCGCGCGGGCCAGCGGGGCGGCGCATGTCCGGATGCTCTTCGGGCTCGACCACTGGGCCCGCATGCGCCACTTGTTCACTGCGCTGGGCGGTGCCGGTGGAGCCGATCCGATGGCGGAGTGGCTGTCGGGCAAGCTGGAACGGTACGGCTGCGCCTTCGACGAGGAACTGGTCCTCGGCCAGCGCACGCTCGACCCGCTTCCGCCGTGGACCCGGTTTCCGGTCGGCGCGGACTATCTCCCGATGCGGCACGTGCCGTACAACGGCCCGTCGACCGTGCCGTCGTGGCTGTCCGAACCGCCTGCCCGGCGGCGGGTCTGCGTCACTCTCGGCATGTCCCGGCGCGACCTGTGGGGCACCGACCAGTTCTCGGTCACCGACCTCTTCGACGCGGTGGCCGACCTGGACGTCGAGGTGATCGCGACGCTGACCGCCCGGCAGGCCGAATCGGCCTCGGCGGTGCCGGACAACGTCCGCCTCCTCGACTTCGTCCCGCTGGACGCGCTCCTGCCGACCTGCGCGGCGGTCCTCCACCACGGCGGTGCGGGCACGATCGGGAACGCCGTGGTGCACGGGGTCCCGCAACTGGTGATCCCGGGGAACATGTGGGACAAGGCGGGTTTGGCGGACCGGCTGGCGGGCCAAGGAGCCGGTCTGGTGCTGGAGCACGAGCAGGTCAGCGCCGCGCACCTGCGCGAACAACTGCTGCGGCTGCTGGAGGAGCCGTCTTTCGCGACGGCCGCGGAGAAGGTGCGGGCGCAGGTGCGGGAAGTGCCCGCGCCCGCGCAGGTCGTGCCGGAACTGGAGCGGCTGGCGGGTATCCGGGAGTGACCGCGGACCTGCTCAATGCAACGGCGAGAAAGCCGTCGGAATGGCGATGCTGGAAGTAGCCCGCGCGATGTTCTCCGGACCGTTCTCCGGCGGCCAGATCCCGCGCTCGTAGGACTCGCGACGGACGGCGAGGCGGGCGTCGAGGCTGGGGAACGGCCAGATGTGCGTGATCCGCGGGACGCCGTCCAGTCCGTACATCGCCGGGTGAGCGGAAAGAGCTTGGTGCGCTCGGGAAGCCGCCGACTTTGAGTTCGTACGTGCGGAATTCGTCGACGTCGCCGAAGTGTCCGGTTTGGACTGACGGGACGAACGGGAACGGCGCGTAGCTGCGGACGGTGAACGAATCCAAGTGCTCGCCGATCCCGAACGGGTCGGAGCTGGCGAGGATCCGCTGCCGTTCGTCGGCGAGGGCGCCCGCGTCCTCGAACTCCCGGAGCAGCAGCACGCGGCTGGGCGAACCGGCGGACGCGCGCGAATACGGTGCCGCTGCGGCGATCCTGCTCGACCTGGGCGTCTCGCGGGCGCAGGTACTGACGAACAACCCGGGGAAGCTCCGTGACCGGGAGGCGGGCTTCCCGTCTCGGTGAGCCGGGCAGCGAGAGTTTACCCGAGACGGTCGTTCGTGCCGTCGACCCATGCGATGTAGTGCCGCACCACGCCCTTCGCGTCAGTCGGCGCGGTCGCCCCGGTCAGAGCGTCCGCACTCACTGCCGGTCCGCGGAATGCGCCAGCACGGGGACGTTCGCGAGCCGGTGGCTCAGGCTCACCGGACCAGACAGGTCCACCGGCCGATGCCGAACCCAGGTTCCCGGCGCAGGCGATGGATTCCCGGTTCCGGTTCTTCGTGGCCCAGCTTGTGCGGATCGGCGGCCAGTTCGTCCATTGTGGTCCCAACCGGCCCGCACGGATTGTCTTTCGAGGTCAAGGGCGATTGCGCCAATGCTCGGCGGCGTCGACCATGTCCTGCCGGATGTGCTGAAGCCAGCGGCTGGTCGTGCGGAGCCGGGTGCCGACCACGGTGTCGCCGCCGAACAGTTCGGCGCCTTGGCGGGTGAAATCCGCCCACTGCGCCATGCCTTCCATGCTGGCCAGCCACGCCCGCTGCCACACGTCGTCGTCGATGAGGTAACGCTCGCGGCGGCCGTCCCGCTCGCGCCGCAGCATTCCCCGTTCTTCCAGCCAGGCCACCGCCTTCGAGACCGACGCGGGGCTGACGCGCAGCCGGGCGGCGAGGTCGGTCGCGGTGCGGCTGCCCGACTCGGCGGTGAACAGGCAGATGAGGACGCGCGCCATCATCGACGGCATCCCGGTCTGGGTGGCCATCTGCGCGAACCGCGTCTCGAAGTCGCTGCGGGTTCGCGGGTCGGCCGCGGTCCGGGGCGGCGGCGCGGCGGACGGAGCGGGAGCCCGGCGACGCGCCCGCCGCCGGGCGGCCTGCTCGGCGCGGTCGGCCCGGTAATCGTGCGCACCGCCGTTGCGGGCGACCTCGCGGATCACCGTCGACTTCGGCCTGCCCAGCCGACGGCCGATCTCGGCGTAGCTCAGCCCGTCCGCCAACCCGGCGGCGACGCGCTGTCGTTCCGGGTAGCTCAACCTGCCGGAGGGCATCTGGTCGTTCTCCGTCCTCGTTGCTCGCCCTGGACTGCACGCGGTGCGTTCAGCGGCAGGTCAGTGCATCGTTAATCTGCCCACTGCCTGCGGATATGCAGATTGGTCGTTTGCACCTCGATAAAACATCGTTCTAGCGTTTCCCGCAAGAGGTTCACGGGAAGGGAGCTGGCGATGACCAGGACACTGCCGACCGAGCGACCGGCAGGCCAGCCGTTCGACCCGCCGCCGGGGCTGGCCGCATTGCGCGAGAAAGGTCCGCTGAGCCGGTTGGACTACCCGGACGGGCACGTCGGATGGCTGGTGACCGGACGCGCGCTGGCCCGCGAAGTGCTGGCCGACCCCCGGTTCAGCGCGCGAGCGGAAGTGCGGCACCTGCCGATCCCCGGCGCTCCCGGCAGCGCTCAGCCCGCGCCGCCGGGGATGTTCGGCAGCATGGACGCCCCCGAGCACACCCGGTACCGGCGGCTGCTCGCCGGACAGTTCACCGTCCGCCGGATGCGCCGGCTGACCGAGCGGATTCAGGCCGTGGCGGACGATTGCCTGAACGCGATGGCCGAACAGGGCGGCCCGGCCGATGTGGTCCCGGCCTTGGCACAACCCTTGCCGGCGCAGACGATCTGCGAACTGCTCGGGGTTCCCTACGCCGAGCGGGAGCGCTTCCAGCAGCAGGCGCTCAAGCTGTTCCGGCTCGACAACACTCCCGAAGAAACCGGCGCTGCCTACGCCGCGGTCCACGGGTTCATCGGCGAATTGGTGGCGGCCAAGCGAAAAGCCCCCGCCGACGATCTGCTCGGCGACCTGACCGGCAGCGATCTCACCGACATCGAGCTGGTCAACATCGGCTTCACCTTGCTGGGCGCCGGGCTGGACACCACCACGAACATGCTGGCGCTGGGCGTCTTCGCTCTGCTCGAACACCCCGACCAGCTCGCGCTTCTGCGCAGTGAACCGGAGTTGGCCGACAACGCGGTTGAAGAACTTTTGCGTTATCTCAGCATTATCCCGTTCACCGTGCGCACCGCGCTGGAAGACGTCGAACTCGCGGGCGAACACGTGGCCGCGGGCGAGTCGGTCACCATCTCGGTGCCCGCCGCGAACCACGACCCCGCGCGCTTTCCCGCGCCGGACAAACTCGACCTGCGCCGGAAGTCCAGCGGGCACGTCGCCTTCGGCCACGGCATCCACCAATGCCTCGGCCAGCAACTCGCCCGCGTCCAGCTGCGGGTCGCGTTGCCCGCTCTGCTGACCAGATTCCCCTCGCTGCGCCTCGCCGCTCCCGCCGCGGAGATCGCCGTGCGCGACGACATGCTCATCTACGGCGTGCACCAGCTGCCCGTCGCCTGGGAGGACTGAACCGTGTCCAAAGTGTGCCTGATCACCGGTGCCTCGGCGGGAATCGGCCGTGCCGCCGCGCTGGAACTGCGGCAAGCCGGCTACGTCGTCTACGGAGCCGCGCGCCGAGTGTCCAAAATGGAGGAACTGCGCGCCGCGGGCGGACACCCGCTGGCGATGGACGCCCGCAGCGAGGCGGATTTGGCCCGCGTCGTCCGCACTGTCCTCGAGGAACAGGGTCGGATCGACGTCCTGATCAACAACGCCGGGACGGTGCTGCACGGCGCGGCCGAGGAGGTCCCGTTGGACGCGGCCCGCGACCAGTTCCAGGTCAATGTGTTCGCGCCCGCGAGGCTCGTCCAGCTGGTGCTGCCCGCGATGCGCGCCCAAGAGTCGGGCCGCATCGTGAACGTCTCGTCCATCGGCGGGGAGATCAGCCTCCCGTTCGGTGCCTGGTACTACGCCTCGAAACACGCGCTCGAGGCGTATTCCGACACGCTGCGCATGGAAGTCCGGCCGTTCGGCATCGAGGTCGTGGTCGTCCAGCCCGGCATCATCAAGACCGAATTCGAAGACCGGACCGCGGCGCAACTGCGGGAGTACTCCGGCCGGGGTCCGTACGCGGCAATGGTGGAGAAGATGGCGAGCCAAGCCGAAACCGGCCTCTCGGACGGTTCTGCTCCCGCTGTCGTCGCCCAGGCCATCCGACAGGCGGTGGAAGCCGATCCGCCGGAGACCCGGTACGCCGTCGGGCTGCACGCGGAGCAGCTGCTGAAGCTGAACCGGACCTTGCCGGACCGCGAGTTCGACGAACTGGTCACCCGCTCGATCCGGTAGGAATCGTCGTGGCGGCGCGCCGGGAGAAGCTTCCGGCCGATCCCGCTCAGGCCCGGGGCCGTCGCGTTCCGCCGCCCCGCCCGAGCTGCGCGCCGGACCGGATCTGCGACGATGGGGGCGATCGCGGTCGAAGACGGGAGAGCTGATGGACGAGTCGAGCCGCCGGGACGTGTGGCGTCCGGGCCAGGACTGCCAGGCGGTGGCCACTGCCCGGTCGCTGGGCCAGGACGTGGAGAAGATCCACGGGGACGCGTGGGGCGTCGTCGGCACCCTGGGGGACAGCGTCTGCTACCTCGGCGTCACGGACAAGGTCGAGGCGATCCACCAGGCTCTCGCGCGCCGGATCACCGAACGCGACCTGCCCGTCCGGCTGCTGGCCCCGAACTACTCGGGCGGGATTTCGGACGGCCAGCGCAACGGCACGCCGCAGATGCGGTACTCGCTGATCGGCCGCGAGACGACGAACGACGGGTTGTCCTTGCATTTCGAGGGCAGCGAGATCCGGGGAGCGGTCGCCGTCGTGGCGTGCGACAAGCCCCCGGTCGGCGCCACCGCGGCGATCCTGGAGCGCGACGTGCCCGCCGTGGTGCTTTCCGACGGGTCCATCCGCCCGGGCACTGATCCCGAAACGGGGGAGCGGATCGACCTGGTCAGCTGCTTCCAGGTCGCCGGGGACCCGGACGAGGCGAAACGCGAGCGGTGGGCGCGCAACGCGTGTCCCGGGCACGGCAGCTGCGGCGGGATCTTCACGTACAACACGATGCAGTCCTTCATCGCGGTGCTGGGCCTGGAGCCGCTGCACATGGTGTCGCCCGCGTCCGAGGATCCGCGCCGGGTCGAGGAATTCCCCGAGCAGATCGTGGACTGCCTGGAAATCATGACGCAGCGCGGGATCACGCCGCGCCAGCTGGCCACCCCGGCCGCGTTCCGCAACGCCGCGGTCGTGGCGATCTCGCTGGGCGGCTCGACGAATGTCGTCCTGCACGCGCCGGAGATCGCCCGCGCGGCCGGTCTCGACTTCTGGTCGGAGGTCATGACGCAGCAGGAGTTCAACCGGCTCTCCCGGACCGTCCCGGTGCTCGTCGACGCGCGGCCGTTCGGGCAGTACAGCATGGTGGACATCGACGCTTCCGGCGGCCTGCAGGCAGTCGTCGCGGAACTGCTCCGGCACGACCTGCTCGACGGCTCCACCCTGACCTGCACCGGCGAGACGCTCGCCGAGCAGATCGAGCGACTCGCCCCGCCCGCTCCGGACCGGCAGGTGATCTTCCCGGTCGCCGACCCGTTCAAGCCGACTGGCGGCCTGCGCCTGCTGTCGGGCAACCTCGCCCCCGAAGGCGGCGCGGTGATCAAGCTGGCCGGAGTCGAAACCGGCGTCGTCGACGGCCGCTTCGAGGGGCGGGCGCGCGTCTTCGACAGCGAGCAGGCCCTGCTGCGGGCGCTCGTCGAAACGCCGGACGAGTTCGCGGACCGGGACATGGTCGTCATCCGCTACGAAGGCCCGCGGGGCGCGCCCGGCATGCCCGAGATGCTCGACCCGACCTCCCGCATCACCGCGCTGTGCCGGAGGAAAGGCATCTCGATCGCCCTGATGACCGACGCCCGGTTCTCCGGCGGATCCGTCGGCCTGGTCATCGGACACGTCGGCCCGGAAGCCGCCCTCGGCGGCCCGATCGCCCTCGTGGAAGACGGCGACACGATCGTCGTGGACCTGAACACTGACACTCTCGAGTGTGTCGAGTTGGCCGATGGTGCGGTGCACGAGGCGCGCCTCGCGAAGTGGCAGCAGGCGGCCGAGGCGAACGGCGGGGTGCATCCGCTGGTGCGTCCGGTGACGTCTCGTTTGCTCCGCCGCATGCGCGCACTGGCGACCCCGGCGATCAACGGAGCGGGGATGGTGGAGGCGGGTTCCTGACTCGGCGGAGCCGGTGAGCACCAGGCAGCGCCGTCGGCATCGGAATGGCCCGTCTGTTGCTGTACCGGCTCGGCGACGACATCCGCTTGGTCGCGCTCGACGAGGTGCGTCCCAGGGAGGCCGCCATTTGTCGGGGCGCTATTCGAGCACGCCGAGCCGTCGCAGGCGCACCAGCGCGGCGGCGGCACGCTCGCGCAACGCTTCGTCCCGGTCCCGGCGCTCTGCTACCGAAGCCTCCGGCGAGACGAAATATTCGTCGACCTCGGAGAACAGTTCGTCAAGGACGGCGAACACGTCCTCGGGGTGCAGCGTCTCGTCGTTCTTCATCAGGTCGAGGTACCGCTGCTCGAACTGGCCAGCATCGATCCCGCCGTCGACGAATCGCTCGATCAGCTCGCCGTAGTCGTCCGCGTCGCGCATGGGTGGTCAGCTTCTCGTTCCGGGAGACAAAACCTGGTCAGAAGGCAAAGCAACGGATGGCCCGCGGTCCACGGTAGGGCATCGGGAAGCCCTGACAGTCCTCCATGGACGGTCAGAGCTTCCCGCGGGCGCGGATACTGACCCCAAGCGTTCAAGAACGCAGCGGGTTGTCCGCCCCCTCCCGAACGAACACCGGAATCCGATCCAGCGGCGCCGGCGCCTCGACTGTCGTCCCGCCGGGCCGGGTTTCGCCGGTGGCCGCGTCGGTCCACGACGTCCCGGCGGGCAAGTACACCGTGCGGACCGTCGCGCTCGCCGTCAGGACCGGGGCGATCAGCAGGTCCGGGCCGAGGAGGAACTGGTCGTCGGCGGTCCACGCGGCCGGGTCGTCCGGGAAGTCGACGAAGAGCGGCCGCATCGGCGGGATGCCCCGTTCGTGCGCGATCCGCATCTGCCGCATCAGGTAGGGACGGAGGGTTTCCCGCAGCCGCAGCGACTTTTCGATCAGTTCGAGCGCTTCCGGGCCGTAGGACCAGGCTTCGTTGGGGCCGCCGGTCATGTCCGGGCCGAATTCGGTGCGGGGATCGCGGAAGCCGTGCAGGCGGAACAGCGGGCAGAACACGCCGTACTGGAACCAGCGGACGACGAGTTCGCGGTACTCCGGCGAGTCCGGGTCGCCGCCGTGGAAGCCGCCGATGTCGGTGGTCCACCACGGGATCCCGGCGACGGCGAGGCTGAGCCCGGCGCGGACCTGGGCGCGCAGGGATTCCCAGGTCGGGGCGATGTCGCCGGACCACACCGCCGAGCCGTAGCGCTGGCTGCCCGCCCAGGCCGAGCGGCTGAGCAGGACGACCTCGTCGTCGCCCTCGCCGGTGATGCCGTCGTGGAAGGTCTGGGCGTGGGCCCGCGGGTACAGCGTGGCGGCCTCGCTGCCGGGACCGGCGCGCAGGCTCAGGTTGTGCGGGTGGCCGGGCTGCAGTTCCGGTTCGTCGCCGTCGAGCCACCAGGCCCGCACGCCGAGGTCGTAGTAGTTCTCCTTGATCTTCTCCCAGACGAACCGCCGCGCCTCGGGGTTGGTCGCGTCGTAGTAGGCGACCGGCATTTCGGCGCCGAAGCCCTTGTCCTTCCACGGAGCGTGGAACGGGACGCCGCGGTCGGTGCCGACGAGCAGGCCGTGCTCGTGCATATGCCGGTAGTTCTCCGACAGCGGGCTGACCGTCGGCCACACCGAGACCATCAGCTTGAAGCCGAGCGCGTCCAGTTCGCGGATCATCCCGGCCGGATCGGGCCATTCGGCCGGGTCGAACCGCCAGTCGCCGAGGTGGGTCCAGTGGAAGAAGTCGGCGACGATCACCGACAGGGGAAGCCCTCGGCGGCGGTATTCGCGGGCGACGGACAGCAGTTCGTCCTGGCTGCGGTAGCGCAGTTTCGACTGCCAGAAACCGGCCGCCCACTCCGGGAGCATCGGGACGTGGCCGGTCGCGTCGGCGTAGCGGGACAGGATCGCGCGGGGGTCGGGTCCGGCGGTGATCCAGTAGTCGATCTGCCGGGCGTCGTCGGCCACCCAGCGCGTGCCGTTGACGGCGAACTCGACCCGTCCGACCGCCGGGTTGTTCCAGAGAAATCCGTACCCGCGCGAGGAAAGCAGGAACGGCACCGACACCTCGGCGTTGCGCTGCATCAGGTCCAGCACCAGTCCTTTGTGGTCGAGCCGGCCATGGGTGCGCTGGCCGAGTCCGTAGATCCGCTCGTCGTCGTAGGCGGCGAAGCGCTGTTCGAGCCGGCCGTAGCCGTTGGCCGACGGCAGGAACAGCCGCGCGCCCGGCCACCAGAAGTGCGCGCGCTGCTCGGACAGGAGTTCCTCGCCGGTCGCGGTGCGCACGAACCGGACGACGGCGTCGATGCCGGTGTCGGTGTCGATGACTTCGACGATGCCGGTGATGTCGCCGTTGACGACGACGCCCCGGCGGTCGGACGCGGTGACCTCCGCGGGGACCGGCTTGGGCGGAAGCAGCGCCCCCGGGATGTCCTCGAGGATGTCGTGCCGTCCGGCGCGCACGCGCAGGCTGTCCGCGCCCCAGGGTTCGAGGCGGAGGACTTCGTGGCGGATGGCGACTTCGAGTGCGCGGCCGTCTCCGGTCACGGTGATCATGGGGCTCCTAGGGAGGATTCAGTCCTTGACGGCGCCGCTGGTCAGCCCGGCGGTGACGTACCGCTGGGCCACGACGAGCAGGACGGCGGCGGGAACGGAGGCGAGAACGGCGGTGGCCATGACGGAGTTCCAGTCGGCGGACTGGTTGCCCACGAACCGGTAGATGCCGACGGTGATCGGCTCGAACCCCTGGCCGGTGGTGAGCGTGACGGCGAACAGGAAGTCCGCCCAGGCGAACAGGAACGCGAACAGCGCCGCGGTGAGGACGGCGTTGCGGCTGACCGGGAGGATGATCGAGAAGAACGTCCGCCAGTACCCCGCCCCGTCCATCCGGGACGCTTCGGTCAGCTCCTTGGGCACGGAGATCATGAAGGCCCGCAGCAGCAGCACGCAGAACGGGATCGTCGCGGTGGAGTCGGCGAGGATCAGGCCGAGGTAGTTGTCGATCAGACCCAGGTTGCTGAACACGGTGTACAGCGAGTTCGCCATCACGATGCCCGGGATCATCTGCACGATCAGCAGCACGAACACGAACACCGGGCCGCCGCGGGTCTTCAGCTGCGCCAGCGCGTAGGACGCGGGCAGCGCGACGGCGAGGGAGACGAGCACGGTGCCGAGCGCGATGATCACGCTGGAGACGAGGTGCCCGCCCTGGGAGCCGAGGGCGTTGCGGTACCCGTCGAGGGTGCCGCCGATCGGCACCCAGTCCGGATTCGGCTTCAGCAGGGCGCCACTGGGCTGCAGCGAGGCGTTGACCATCCAGTAGAGCGGGAACAGCAGAATCGCCACGAGCACGATCCCGACGGCGGTTTTGAGCCGGGCGGTCATGCGGCCGTCTCCCCGAGCGTGGCCTTGGCCGAGCGCAGGTAGAGCAGCCCGAACACGGTGGCGACCAGGATGAGGATGTTGCCGACGGCGGCGCCCTGCCCGAACGCGAAATCGTGGAAGGACAGCTGATACGACCACGTGGTCAGGGTCTGGGTGGCGTTGGCCGGCCCGCCGCCGGTGACGACCATGATCACGTCGAACACCTTGATCGTGTAGACGAGGCCGAGCATGAGCACGATGCCGGTGACCGGCCGCAGCTGCGGCCAGGTGACGTAGCGGAAGCGCTGCCACGCGTTGGCGCCGTCGAGCGCGGCGGCTTCGTAGAGCGAAGCGGGGATCGCCCGGAGGCCGCCGTGCAGGATGACCAGGTTGAACGGGATGCCGATCCAGATGTTGGCCAGGATCACCGCGGGCAGCGCCCAGCCGGTGCTGGACAGCCACGGCACGTGGCCGATGCCGACGAGGCCGAGCGCGGCGTTGACGACGCCGTGGTCGGTGTCGAGCATCCACCGCCAGGCCGCGCCGCTGACCACCAGCGGCAGCAGCCAGGGCAGCAGGAGCAGCGAGCGCAGCACGGTGCTGCCCGGAAAACGGCTGTTGAAGAACACCGCGAGCGCGAGGCCGATGCCGAACTGGAACACCAGCGACCCGGCCGTGAACAGCACTGTGTTGAGCGCGGACGCGGGGAACAGGGGATTCCGGAAAACGGCGGCGTAATTGGCGAAGCCGACGAACGGCGCTTCGCCGGTGTAGAACGACTTGACCGTGTAGTCCTGCGTGCTCATCACGAGATTCGCCGCGAGCGGGTAGCCGAAGAACACGACCACGTACGCCACCGCGGGCAGCAGGAACGCCCAGGCGACGAACCGGTCTCGGGGCCGGGCCCGGCCGGTCGCCCGCGGTGCGGCGAGCGACGGGGCGGCGCTGACCGTCACGATCCGCTCGCCTGCTGGGCGGTCTTCAGCGCGTCGGCCGGCGAGCTTGTGCCGGTCAGCGCGGCCTGGAGCGCGTCAGCGATCGCTTGGGAGACCTTCGGGTACTTGTCGCCGAGTTCCGCGGTACGGGACCGGGCGGCGCCGACCTCGTTCGCGAAGGCCTGCATCGACGGCTGCTCGGCCGCGAACTTCTGCGCCACCGAGGTCTTGGACGGGACGTAGGCGTGCGCCTTGCTCCATTCCAGCATCACCGGTTCGGACAGGATGCAGGACAGCACCTTGCCCGCCGCGCGCTGCCCGGCCGCCCCGGTCGCGGGGATCGCGCCGACCTCGCCGCCGAGTGCGACCACCGGCTGGGCGCCCGCCTGCGGGACCGGGATCGGCACGACGCCGTAGTGCAGGGATTTCTGCTCGTCGAGGCGGGCGAGGTTCCAGGAGCCGTTGATCATCATCGCCGCGTTGCCGCCCACGAACTGGTCGGCGACGTCGTTCTGGTTCCACGTCAGGACCGACTTCGACGCCGAGCCGGACTTGACCAGGTCGGTGACGAACTGCAGCGCTTGAGTCGCCTGTGGACTGTCCAATCGGGACAGTTCGGCACGGTTGCTCCAGAAGAACGGCAGGAACTGCCAGGTGCCCTCTTCCGACGCGATCGCGGAGAACGCGAGTCCGTACTTGCCGTCCTTGGTCAGCTTCGCCGCGGCAGCCTTCAGCTCGTCCCACGTCTTCGGCGGTTCGACGCCCGCGGCCTGCAGCAAGTCCTTGTTGTAGATGAGGGCGAGGCCGTTCACGCCCGGCGCGAGGCCGTAGACCTTGTCCTGGTAGGTCCCGGCCTTCACGATGCCCGGGGAGTAGCCGTCGGTGGAGATGCCGTAGTCGGTCAGCGGCGTGAGCGCGCCGGTGGACGCGACCTGCTGCAGCGTCGGGTTGTCGGTGAACATCAGGTTCGGCAGCGTCTTCGAACTCGCGCCCTGCAGCACCTTCGGCAGCAACTGCGCGGTCGGCACCTTCTGCCGGTCGATCTTGATCCCGGTCTGGGCCGCGCATCCGTCGAGGACCTTCTGCCACGCGGCGGAGCCCTGTTCGTCGGCGTAGTAGTCCAGTTCGGTGATCGACGTCGCGGCCGGCGCGTCCGGACCGGCGCCGCCGGGCGGGGCGGGGGAGCAGGCGGCTGACAGTCCGGCGGCGGCCGCCCCGGCGACGGCGAGCAGGCGCAAACGGGCACGGGTCATGGCGGGTTCTCCTTTGAACGGGCGGGGAGGGGTACGGCGGTGAGGGAGGGGGGTCAGTGGTGGGCCGGCGGGGCGGTGCTGGCGCGCACGGCCAGTTTCGGGGCGAGCAACCGGGTTTCGTTCGTGCTCTGGCCGGAGAGCTGGCGCATGACTGTTTCGACGGCGAGCGTGCCGACCTCGCGGGCCGGGATGGCGATGCTGGTCAGCGGAATCGGGTAGTGCACGGCCATGCTGTCCGGGCAGACCGCGACGACCGAGAGGTCCTCGGGCACTCGCACCCCGCGGTAGCGCAGGTCCGCCAGCAGGCCGGGCAGCGCGGCTTCGTTGTGCACGACGAGCCCGGTCGCGTCCGGGTTCCGGGCGAAGAAGTCGTCGAGGCCGCCGCCGTGGTGGTAGGCGGCGGGCCACGCCGTCGTGGTCGCCTCGACGTCGCGGCGGGCGGCCTCGGCGGTGAAGCCCCGGATGAACCGGGTGGCGTAGCTGGTGCCCCGCTCGTAGACCTCCGGGCCGGGCCCGACCAGCGCGATCCGCCGGTGCCCGAGATCGGCGAGGTGGCCCACGCTCGCCTCGCCGGCCGCGGCGAAGTCGAGATCGACGCAGCTCAGCCCGCCCGGGTGGTCCGGGACGCCGATGAGCACCACCGGCCGGTCGAGCGTGAGCAGCATCGGCACGCGCGGGTCGGCCGCCTCGACGTCCATCACCATGACCGCGTCGGCGATGGCCGAGGAAACCACCCGGCGCAGCGCCGCGGGGCCTTCGTCGGTGGTCAGCAGCAGCAGGTCGTGGTCGTAGGCGCGGGCGGCGGTGACCGCCGAGGCGACGAACTCCATCACGACCGCGACGTTCGTGTCGGTGCGCAGCGGCACGACCAGGGCCAGCACGCTGGTCTTGCTGCTGGCCAGCGCCCGGGCGCCGGCGTGCGGGTGGTAGCCGAGCTTGCGGATGGTGTCCTCGACCAGGCGGCGGGTCTTCGGGGAAATCGCGCGTTTGCCGCTGATCACGTACGACACGGTGCTCGGCGCGACGCCGGCGACGGCGGCGACGTCGTTGATCGTGACCACGGAGCCTCCTCGGCGGTTCGTCGAAGCGCATCGACAGTCGACGAAAGTATGCGATGAATGCGGTGTGCGCAAGCGGCATTTCCGCCTCGGCGGGCCGTCGAATTCGATTCCGCGATCAGCTTCCTCTGTCGAATTTGTCGAATGCCGTGAATAGGACGTTGCCCCAGCTCAGCGGCGGGTGGTCGAAATCGGCGGGCGAGCCTTGACCCCTTCGCGGTCGTCCTGCGATAGTCGTCGGCATCCGGATTTGTCTCGCAATCCCTCGGAATCCCTGAGTCGAACCGATTCGACAACTTTCCCGGAGGCCCCCACCGATGTGTGCCTACTTCGCGCGCCGCGTCCGCCGCGGCGTGCTGCTGGCGGCGGCCGCGCTGCTGGTCGCGACGCCGGTCCCGGCGCTCGCCGCCCCGCCGCCGCCGTTCCGCGATCCGTCGCTGCCGCTGGACGCCCGGATCGACGACCTGGTCTCGCGGCTGACCCTGGACGAGAAGGTTTCGCTGCTGCACCAGTACCAGCCCGCGATCCCGCGGCTGGGCATCGGCATGTTCAAGACCGGCACCGAGGCGCTGCACGGCGTCGCCTGGTCGACCGACTACGACCGCGGCGGCGCGGTGGTGTCCGCGAAGGGGACGGTGTTCCCGCAGGCGCTCGGCCTGGCTTCGACGTGGGATCCGGCGCTGATCAAGCAGGTCGGCGCCGCGGTCGGGCAGGAAGCCCGCGGGCACCACGCGGAGAACCCGTCGGTGTGGGGGCTGAATCTCTGGGCGCCGGTGGTGAACCTGCTGCGCGACCCGCGCTGGGGCCGCAACGAGGAGGGATACTCCGAGGACCCGTACCTGACCGGCCGGATGTCGGTGGCCTACGGCAGCGGCGTCCAGGGCGACGACCCGCGGTACCTGCGGGCCGCCCCGACGCTCAAGCACTACCTGGCCTACAACAACGAAACCGACCGGACCACGAGCAATTCGTCCGTGCCGCCGAAGATCCTGCACGACTACGACCAGCAGGCGTTCAAGCCCGCGCTGGCCGCGGGCGCGGCGAACGCCGTGATGCCGTCCTACAACCTGGTCAACGGCAGGCCCAACACGGTCAGTCCGGACCTGAACGGCGCGCTGCGGCAGTGGGCGCCGCGGGACATCGCGGTCGTGTCCGACGCGGGAGCGCCGACCAACCTGGCGAATTCCGAGAAATACTACGGAACTCAGGCCGAAGCCGACGCCGCGGCGATCAAGGCCGGGCTGGACAGCTTCACGGACAACGACACCAACGGCTCGATCACCGCCGGCGCGGTGAAGGAGGCGCTGGCGAAGGGGCTGCTGACCGTCGCCGACGTCGAACGCGCGGACCGGCACCTGCTGTCGTTGCGATTCCGCCTCGGCGAGTTCGACCCGCCGGGACGCAACCCGTACGAGAAGATCACCCCGGCGGTGATCGATTCGCCGGAGCACCGCGCGCTGGCGCGCAAGGCCGCCGACGAACAGGTTGTGTTGCTGCGCAACGAAAACCACGCCCTCCCGCTCACGACGCAAGGCAAGATCGCGGTCGTGGGGCCGCTGTCGGACACCCTGTACGAGGACTGGTACAGCGGCACGATGCCGTACCGGGTGACGCCGCTGCAGGCCGTCAAAGAACGGGTCGGCGCCGTCGCTTCGAGCGAGGGCGTGGACCGCATCGCGCTGAAGAACCTCGCTACGGGCAAGTACTTGACCGCGTCGACGGATCCGGCGGGCGGCAAACTCGCCGAGGGCGCCGCCACCGCCGGGCCCGCGCAGTCGTTCGACGTATTCGACTGGGGCGCGGGCAAGAACACGCTGCGCACCGTCGCGAACGGCAAGTACCTCGGCTACTCCGGCGGCGCACTGGTGAACAACGCCGCGCAGCCGAACGGCTGGTACGTCCAGCAGCAGCTCAAACTCGACCCGCAGCCCGACGGCAGCTACGTGCTCGAGTACGCGGGCAACGAGGTGAACGAGCCGTGGTTCGGGAAGAACCGGTTCGCCGTGGTCGGTGCGGACGGCGTGCTGACGATCGGCTCGCCGGACGTCGCGGGCGCGACGAAATTCGGCCGCGACGTCGTCTCCAGCGGAGCGGACAGCGCGGTCGCCGCGGCGAAGGGCGCGGACACCGCGGTGGTCGTGGTCGGCAGCATGCCGTTCATCAACGGCCGGGAAGCGGACGACCGGACCGGCACCGAGCTGGCCCCGGCGCAGAAGGCGCTGGTGGAGGCCGTGCAGAAGGCGAACAAGCACACCGTCGTCGTCGTGGAGAACAGCTACCCGACCACCGGCTGGGACGCGCAGTCCGCGCCGGGGATCCTGTGGACCACGCACGCCGGGCAAGAGACCGGGCACGCCGTCGCCGACGTGCTGTTCGGCGACCACGACCCGAGCGGGCGGCTGACCCAGACCTGGTACGCCTCCGACGCCGGCCTGCCGTCCATGCTGGACTACGACATCGCGAAGACCGGCATGACCTACCAGTACTACACCGGGAAACCGTTGTACCCCTTCGGGTACGGGCTGAGCTACACGAGCTTCCGGTACGGCAAGCCCCGTCCGGTGCAGACCGCGCCGGGCACGGTCGCCGTCGATGTGGACGTCACCAACACCGGAGCCCGGACGGGAACCGACGTCGTGCAGCTGTACTCGAGCGCCCGTGCCTCGCGAGCGGCGCAACCGCTGAAGCAACTGCGGGCGTTCGACCGCGTCGCGCTGGCACCAGGGGAGACGAAGACGGTCCGGCTCTCGGTCAAGACCGCCGACCTCGCGTTCTGGGACGTGACGCGGAACCGGTCGGTCGTCGAAGCGGGGGTGTACGACTTCGCGGTCGGCCGCTCCGCCACGGACATCACCGGATCGGTGCCGGTGTACGTGCCCGGCGAGCGTATTCCGCCGCGTGATCTCACGCAGCCGACGCTCGCGGAGAATTTCGACGGCTACCAAGGCGTGACGCTGACCGACACCGCGAAGACAGACGGCACCTCCGTTGCCGCGACGGCGGGCAGCTGGGTCTCCTACCGCGACGCTCTGCTGCGGCCCGGCAGGACCGTTTTCACCGCGAAGGTGTCCAAAGCGGACAGCGGGACGGCGCGGATCACCGTCCGGCTGGACGATCCGGTCCGCGGCCGGGTGCTCGGCACGGCCGTCGTGAACAGCACCGGCGACAAGTACTCCTTCACTACGGCGACGGCGGCGCTCGCACCGGCGGCGGGACGGCACGACGTCTACCTGACCTTCGACGGACCGGTCACGGTGTCGTCGTTCGCACTGGGGTCCTGAGGGCTCGCCGGGGCCGACCCCGGCGACCGGGCCGCCCGGCCCGGAAACGGAAGGAGAATCGATGCACAAGGCAGTGCGTTCTCTTCTCGCAGCAGTACTGGCCGCCGCTGCGGTGGCGACGACGGCGGGGGTGGCGGAAGCCGCGGTCTGGTCCTCTTCGGACAAATGGGCGACCTGGTCCAACGGCGGCTACACCGTGCGCAACGACGTGTGGGGCAGCGGAGCCGGGCCGCAGACGATCTGGGCGAACTCCGGCGGCAATTTCGGAGTCTGGGCCGACCACCCCGGCACCGGCGGGATCAAGTCCTACCCGCACTCGGCGAAGAACGTCGGCCGGACGCTGAGTTCCCTGAGCAGCGTCACCAGCGCCTTCGCCGTCAACCGGCCCGGCAGCGGCGCTTACGAAACCGCGTACGACATCTGGGCGGGCAACAACGCCTACGAGATCATGCTCTGGATGAACAAACAGGGCGCGGTCGGCCCGCTCGGCACCCGGCAGACCACGGTCAGCGTGGGCGGCCACACCTGGGACGTCTACCGGGGCTCGAACGGCAGCAACGCGGTCTTCTCGTTCGTGCGCACCTCGAACACCGACTCCGGACGGGTGGACGTGCTGGCCGTCCTCAACTGGATCAAGGCACGAGGCTGGTACGGCGACGTCACGCTCGGCGAGGTGCAGTTCGGCTTCGAGATCACCTCGTCGCCCGGCGGGTCGAATTTCACCGTCGGCAGCTACTCGGTGTCGGCCTCCTGAACCGGGATGCCGCCGAGGTGCCGGTACCCGCGGCGGCATCCCCTCTCCAGTCTTGTGCCCGGCGCCGGACGCGACGGGATCCCGATCTGCCGACGGATCGACCACCGGCGCGCGCGAACTGACTACGCTGGGGGAGCGAATCGACCGTCGGCGATGGGCACACGTTGAACAAAGACCCGGGGCGGCCACCCGAACGCCTCACGCGGCGTCCGGCGCCTGACCAACGCCCCCGCCCTCTCCCGCCGGAGGCGGCCGATCCTCGCCGGCAGCCGCCCCCGCCGCGGCGGCCGCCGATCCGGCCGTGGCTTCAGGAACGCGGCCAGAACAGCATGCCCTTCGGCGCCCCGCCGCTGGCGCCGGACGATCCCGACGCCACGGTGTTCATCCCGCGCGTCGGCGGCGTGCCGGCGAATACCAAGTGGCCGGTCGCCGACCCGGATGCCTTGCGCCCGTACGATTCCCTCGCCACTCGCATGCTGCCGCGGCTGCCCGGCGGTGCGCCGCCTGCGCCGCGCCCCGATCGCCCGAGGCGTGACGTCACCGAGCGCCCGCCGCGCGTCGAGCCGAAGGCGATCCCGCCGTCGATAGCGAAGTCCAGCGGGAAGATGGCCGTCGCCTCGCTGGTCAGCCGGATCACCGGCTTCCTGTGGAAGATCATGCTCGTGTGGGCGGTCGGCACCGGCGTGGAGAACGACTCGTTCAACATCGCCAACACGCTGCCGAACAGCGTTTTCGAGCTGTTGCTCGGCGGCGTGCTGAGCAGCGTCGTGGTCCCGTTGATGGTGCGGTCGCAGGACGATCCCGACGGCGGCTCGGCCTACACGCAGCGAATGCTCACGATGGGCCTGACGGTCCTGGGCCTGGGCACCGTCCTCGCGGTGTTCGCGGCGCCCGCGCTGACCTCGCTGTACCTGGACCGAGGCGGACACGCCAGCTCCGAACTGACCAACGCGTTCGCCCGGCTGCTGCTGCCCGAGATTTTCTTCTACGGCGTGTTCGCGCTGCTGTCGGCGATCCTCAACGCCAAGCACATCTTCGGCCCGACGGCGTGGGCTCCGGTGATGAACAACGTCGTCGTCATCGCGACCCTGGCGTTGTTCATGCTCATGCCCGGCAAGATCTCGACCGATCCGGTGCGGATGAGCGACCCGAAGCTGCTCGTGCTCGGCATCGGCGTCACGACGGGCATCGCCGTGCAGGCGGCGCTGCTGGTGCCGCCGCTGCTGCGGACGGGGTTCCGCTTCAAGTGGCGGTGGGGCATCGACAAGCGCATGAAGGAGTTCGGCGGCCTCGCGCTGTGGATCCTCGGCTACGTCGCGATCAGCCTGATCGGCCTCACCGTCAACACGCGGGTGCTGACCAGCGGCGACGCGGGCGGCGTGACCATTTACTCCAACGCCTGGCTGCTGTTCCAGCTGCCCTACGGCGTGATCGGCGTGTCCCTGCTGACCGCGATCATGCCGCGCCTGTCCCGCAACGCGGCCGACGGCGACACCCGCAAGGTGGTGGCCGATCTTTCCTACGGGTCGCGCATTTCCACCGTGATGCTGGTGCCGATCGCCGCGGTGACGACGGTGGTCGGCGAGCCGATCGGAGTCGCCTTGTTCAGCGGCGGCGCGAACTCGGTAGCCGACGCGGGCCGGCTCGGCGAAGCGCTCGCGATCTCGTCGTTCGGGCTGCTGCCGTACGCGCTGGTCATGTTGCAGCTGCGGGTGTTCTACGCGATGAAGGACGCGCGGACCCCGACGCTGATCATGGTCGTGATGACCGCGGTGAAGGTCCCGCTGCTGTACCTGTGCCCGGTGCTGCTGGACCCGCACAGCATCGTCCTGGGCACGATGCTGGTGAACTCGCTGACGTTCGTGGTCGGCGCGATCCTGGGCCAGGTCTGGTTGTGGGTGAGCCTCGGCCACCTGCGCAGCAAACGCGCGCTCGGGGTGATCCTGTTCTCGGTAGTCGCGAGCGCACTGGGCGTCGCGGCGGCCGTCGCCGTCGGCTGGATCGTGCCGGACGCCGGGGCCAAGGGCACCGCGTGGGTCAAGCTGATCCTGCAGGGCCTGGTCGGCCTCGCCGTGTCGTTCGGCGTGCTGGCGGCGCTGGGGATCGAGGAACTCGCGCCCGCGAGGAAGAGGTTCGGCCGGTTGCTGAAGCGGGGGTGACGAGGGGCTCGATTCGGATACGCGCGTGCCAAGTTTCTCGAGTTGCTCCGGTACCTGGGCGCTGGGCGTGCGTAGTTTCCGATGCCCTCGCGGCTCGCGGTATCCCGCCTCGGCCGCACGGCAGGAAATGTGTAGCGGTCGCCGGGCCGGGTCGCGCACTATGCGGTCATGATGCTGCTCGTGCCCTCGGATGTGCTTCGTCCCCGCCGTCCCGATGCACACTTCGCGGCCGAGGCGAGTGCTGCGCGGGCGTCGGGGATCGAGGTCGCGCTGATCGACCACGACGCGTTGGCGACCTCGGCAGGAGCACGTCAAGCGGTGTGCCGGGTACCCGCGGGCGACGACGCGGTCTACCGCGGCTGGATGCTGCGCAGCGAGCAGTACGCGGCCTTCGCCGACGCGCTCGCGCAGCGCGGCGTCACCCTGCGCACCACCGCCGAACAGTATCGGCGCGCGCACGAGCTGCCAGGCTGGTACTCCAGCCTGGCAGCGGTAACACCGCGATCGGTGTGGACAGTCGGCGACGACCGGGCCGCGTTCGACCGTGCGCGAAGCGACTTGGGGCCAGGCCCTGCCGTGCTGCGCGACTACGCCAAGTCCATGAAGCACTACTGGACCGAGGCGGCATTCATCCCCGAGCTGAGCGACGCGGAGAAATCTTGGGCCGTGGCAAGCAGATTCCGGGAGCTGCGCGCGGAGGACATGGTCGGCGGATTCGTCCTTCGCGGATTCGAGAACTTCACCTCCGATGAGGTGCGGACGTGGTGGGTCGACGGCCGGTGCCGGATCATCGGACCGCACCCGGACAATCCGCCCGGCGCCGCGGTCGCCGACCCCGACCTCACCCTGGTCCGACCGCTGGTCGCGGCGCTGGGGCTGCCGTTCGTGACTGTCGACCTCGTCCAGCGAGCGGACGGCGGATGGCGAGTCGTGGAGATCGGCGACGGACAAGTCAGCGACCGGCCGGAAGCGATCACGCCGGAAGCGATGATCACGATGCTTCAGAGCGGCGCAAGCTGAACACTACGATTCGGCGAGCTGGGGCCGGTGGAGAGCGGCTAGCGTTGGAACGCGGGCCAAACCGCTTACTCGGTCAGCAGCGCAACACGAACGCGGCGACGTCCAGGCCCAGCTGCCGACCGGCGTCGTGGTCGAGCCGGGTGTGCACTCCCGCGGCGATGCGGCTCAACCCGGCTTCGTCGGCGGCGTCCTGGAACGTACTGAACCGCCGGACCACGTTCGGCAGCGACTCGGACGTGACCTTCAGCGTCCATCGCGGCCCGTACTCCTGGCTCAAGACCAGCGCGCCCGCCTGCGAGACGACGCTGTGCGCGCCGGGGTACGCGGGGTCCGCCGGGGTGGTGGCGAGGCTCGACCAGTCCGGGATCGCTTGCGTCGCCGGGTTTCCGTCGTCGGCGGCGAGGCGGATCGCGGTGATCGGTCGCCAGATCCGGTAGTGGTACTTCGCTTCGTAGAACGCGATCACGGCGTCGGCGAAGGTCAGGTTCAGCTGTGCGAACACCCGGGCCGCGACGAGCAGGTTGCTGCGCGAACCGCCGACGGCCGACTGTGCGATCTCGTTCCAGTAGTTCCAGATCGGCGCC
Source organism: Streptomyces sp. AA4 (assembly GCF_000158875.1). Taxonomy (NCBI): domain Bacteria; kingdom Bacillati; phylum Actinomycetota; class Actinomycetes; order Kitasatosporales; family Streptomycetaceae; genus Streptomyces; species Streptomyces sp. AA4. The sequence continues at coordinate 3,682,335 of NZ_GG657746.1, forward strand.
GCCCAGAACCGCGCCTGCACGGTCTGGTCCGCGGTGCGCGTTGTGCTCGTGTCCCGGCCCGTCGCGGCGACCTCGTTCAGGGCTCTCGCGTACCGGGCGCTATCCAGCGCGGGGTAGGGGCGGGGCCGGAACTGCCCGGCCCGGTCGAGCACGAACGGCGTCACGGCGGGCCAGTGGGTGAACACCGCGGACGCGAACGCGGGCGGCGTCGGCCGGTACTGCCCGGGGGCCGTGCCCGGCGTCAGGACCGGCGGGACCGCTGCGGAGCCGTCGTCCGCGCGCAGGCCGAGGAGCAACCGGGCCACCAGACGCCCAGCTCGTACGCCGCCGTCACGCGGGGTTGGCGGAATGCCGGTCAGTTGCCCGGTCAGCAGGCGCGCGAATTCCGCGGATCGGGCGGGGTAGAGCGCGGCCAGGACGTCGTGCGCGGCCTGTGCTGCCGCCGCTTCCGGTGCCGCCGGGCCTCGGACATCGAGCGTGAACAGGTACGGACGCCCGCTGTTGGTCGTCGCGACGACGGCGTCGTACATCGCTGCGTGCATTAGCGCGAAGCTGCGCGTCGGGTGCACGGTCGCGGGCTGGAGGCCGGGCGTGCGCACGATCGCCAGCAGCTCGCGGTTCCAGGCGAGGACGACGTCCGCGCCGCCCGGCCGGATCGGCGTCGCCGCGGCGGCGGGCCGGGGCAGGCCGGTGGCGGCGAGGACGGCGGCGGCCGCCCCGCCGGTGGCGAGTAGGTGCCGGCGTGACATCGATGCGGTCATTTCGCTCCTCGGGTCGTCGGGAACTCCGCTCACGGATACGGTCTTCGGTTACGGCGTAACCCCGGTGCGTATCCCTCTGGTGGCGGGAAGAGTCCGGTGGGGAGAAGGCGGGCGGTGCCGGTGGCACAGCGGTTCCGGCGCAGACGCGCCGAACAGGACGAAGCGGGCGCGGTGCCTCGCGCGCGGCTGCACGCGGTCGGCGCGGACGTCTACCCGGACTGGGAGGCGGTCTACCGCGACAACGTCGACCGCGTGTTCCGGCTGATGTTCTCGAAGGTCGGCAACCGGCCCGACGCCGAGGACCTCACCACGGAGGTCTTCCTGACGGCGCTGCGGCCGCTGCGGGTCTCGGCAAGCGTCGGCGAGGTCCGGGCGTACTTGCTGGCCACCGCGCGGACGGTGCTGGCCGGGCATTGGCGGCGCACGCTCGGCCGGGAGATCACCGCCCTGGACGAGGAGCGCGACATCGCCGCGTTCGAAGCGGACACCGTCGACCCGGGCGTGCTCGCCCGCGCCGAGGCGATCCTCGCGCAGCTGCCCGAGCGCTACGGCCGGATCCTGCGCCTGCGGTTCCTGCAGGCCTGCTCGTTGAAGGAGGCGGCGGCAGAGCTGGGCACCACCGTCGGCAACGCGAAGGTGCTGCAGCACCGCGCGTTGCGCCAGGCGGCCCAGCTGGCGGAAGGGATGGAGACGTGAGCACTCGAGGCGTCCGCCGGTTCGTCAAGGACCTCCTGCGCCGACGTCGGCCGCGCCCGTTCGCGGCCGGTCCCGGCGATGAGGCGGAGCTGCGGACCGCGGTGCTGCTGCGCGCCGCCCGGCCCGGCGGTGCGGCGGCGAGCGAGGAGTTCGTCGCCGCGCTGCACCGCCGGCTCGCGCAGGAGCTGCGCGAACCCGAACCCGAGCCCGTCCGGGGCGGCAACCGGCGCCGGTTCATCCAGGTGTCCTCGGCCGCCGCGGTGGCGGCCGCGGCGGGCGCGGGCGTCGAGTACCTGGTGACGTCCGGGGCCGAACCGGCCGCCGCGCCCCCGGAAGAGCAGACCCTGCGCCCCGAGAACGGCCAGTGGCGAGCTGTTGTCGCGGCCCAAGACCTGCCCGAAGGCGGCGTGCTGCCGTTCGATTTCGGGGCCGTCGCCGGGTTCGTGCAGCGCTCCGGCGGGCAGGTGCGCGCGGTTTCGGCGACGTGCACGCACCTCGGCTGCCGGCTGAACCTGGACGCGCCGGCCCGGCGGCTGAACTGCCCGTGCCACCGGACGTCGTTCGCCGTCGACGGCGCGGTCCTCACGCATCAGCTGCCGGTGACTCCGCCGCCGCTGCCGCACCTGGTGGTGCGCGAGTCCGGCGGCGTCGTCGAGGTCTTGGTGCCGGGCGAGGGAGCGTAACCCCCGCGCGTATTCCTGGTATGAGGAAATCCGTTGGGGTGAAACACTTCCTGCTCGTCACCGCAGCCGCGCTGGCGTTGACGGCCTGCGCCGCGTCGCCTCCTGCGGCACCGCCGCCCGCCGCCACACCCATGGCGTCGATGCCTGGGATGACGCAGCCGCCGTCGCCACCCGCGGCCGCGAACTCGACGGCGAACGCCGTGGCCATCAAGGACTTCGCGTTCGCGCCCGCCGCGACGACGGTGAAGAAGGGCACCACCGTCACCTGGACCAACCAGGACCAAGACGCGCATACCGTCACCAGCACGGGTTCCGGCGGCCCGCTACGGTCGCCGACCCTCCAAACCGGACAGTCCTATCAGTACACGTTCAGCACGCCGGGCACGTTCGAGTACCTGTGCACCATCCATCCGTTCATGACGGCGACCGTGACGGTGACCCCGTGACCGAAGACGACCCCGGCCCGGAGGGCATGACCCGGCGCCAGCTCCTGCGCCACACGGCGTGGTTCGGCGCCGCGGTGGTCCTGACCGTCACCGGCGGCGAAGTCATCAGCCGGATCGCCGCGCCGGGCGACGCCGCTGCCGTCGACGACCCGAACGCACTGCGGTTCGTTCAGATCAGCGACAGCCACCTCGGCTTCACCGGGCCCGCGAACACCGCCGTCGAGGCGTCGTTTACCGACGCCATCACGCAAATCAACACGCTCGGGTACCGCCCGGACTTCGTCATGCACACCGGCGACCTGACCCATCTGTCGACGGCCGCCCAGTTCGACCAGGTCAAGCAGATGATGAGCACTCTCGACACCGGGCACGTGTCCACGGTGCCCGGCGAGCACGACTCGATCGACGACGCCGGCCAGAAGTACCGCAAGGCGTTCGGCGCGGGCACGGCGGGCGACGGCTGGTACAGCTTCGACGTCAAGGGCGTCCACTTCATCGCGCTGGTCAACACTTTGAGCCTGGAAAAGCTCGGCCACCTGGGTCCGGACCAGCTGGAGTTCGTGCGCAAGGACGTCGCGAAGCTCGGTTCGGACACGCCGATCGTCGTGTTCAGCCACATCCCGCTGTTCGCGATGTACCCGACGTGGGGCTGGGGGACCGACGACGCGACCCAGGCGCTCTCGTACCTGCGGCGGTTCTCGTCGGTGACGTGCCTCAACGGGCACGTGCACCAGCTGTTCACGAAGACCGAAGGCAACATCACCTTCCACAGCGCGACGACGACCGCGTATCCGTTGCCCCAGCCGGGATCCCGGCCGGCGCCGACGCCGGTGACGCTGCCCGCGGGCAAGCTCAAGGACGCGCTCGGCATCCGCGAGGTGTCCTACCGCCCGGGCGGGCCGGGCCTGGCGGTGAAGGACGTGAAGCTGGCATGAACACCGTTCTCCGCCTCGCGACAGCGGTATGCCTCGCGGCGAGCGGCTATCTCCACGCGCAGCTGTACGTCGGTGGCTATCGCGTGATCCCGGTGATCGGGCCGTCGTTCCTGATTCAGGCGTCCGCGGCGTTCGCGGTGGCCGTACTGGTGGCTCTGGGCGGTCCCTTCCTGCTGCGGCTGGCGGCGGCCGCGCTGGCGGCGGGATCCTTGGCGGGCTTCGTGCTTTCGCGGACGACCGGGTTGTTCGGCTTTTCGGAACGGGGTTTCGAGCCCGCGCCGGAGGCTTTGCTGAGCGTCCTGGCGGAAGCCGCGGTGCTTCTCCTGGTCGCGGTGACGGTTTACCGGGTGCGCCGAGCCACGCGGACGGCGCGCGGAGGATATCGGCATTTTCTGAGCTGATCCCGAGTTTTCGCGCAGGGGAGCGCTTGACCGGTCCCTATGGCCGCGCTTTCTTGGTGGTTCTGCGGAGTTTGCCGCGCAGTGCGCGGAGCGCGATCGGTCCGAGGTCGTCGACCACCTCGATGAGCACGGCCAGCCGGTCGAGCGCGTCCAGGGCGGCCTGGGCCCCGTCCGGGTCGACGCCTTCGTAGAGTTCCAGTCCGACGAACCCGGCGCTCACCGCGCGGGCGAGGCCCGGGATGTCGATGACCTCGGATACCGGGGAGTCGGCCAGCAACCTGGTCAGCGCGTCCTCGATCGGGGTGATCCACAGCTGCAGGGCCGTCGCGGTCGCATCGGCGAGCTTGGGGTCGGCCTGCGCTCCGGCGAGCATCTGGGCAAGCACCGTGACGTTGCCCTGGGCGCGTTCGTCGGCGTGCAGGGAGCGGCCGAGCGCAAGGAGCTGCCGCAGGTCGGCGACCTCGTCGAGGCGTTCGGCGAACGGCGCGACCCTGGCCTGCGTCGCGGCGAGGCACGCGGCCTGGAGCAGGTCGTGGACGGTGCCGAAGTGGTAGAAGACCAGCGCCTGGTTGACCCCGGCGGCGGCCGCGATGCTCCGCGCCGTGGTTCCGCCGAGTCCGTGCGTACGGATCGTCTCGATCGTGCCGTCGATCAGGCGTTGTCGGGTGTCGGACACGGCTTCACCGTAGAGGCCCCGACAGCCTGACGGCACCCGGGTGCGGCAGTCGTTCCGGAGGGCCGGCGGGGTGGTACTCGAAATGCCACCACTCGTTGTCGTACACCCGATAAAGGTGATGACGCGCGCCATGCCGCTCCAGCCAGCGCGAGCCTTCGACCGGCCGCACGTCCAGCGCGGTCCCCGCGACGTGCCGGGACTCGTTCGGCGGCAGCGCCCGCCGCCGCGCTGCCGCCGGCGACCCGGTCCGACGGACTTCCGCGGCGAACAAGCGTTCCTGTTCCCCGGCGTCCCGGTGTCCCGAGGTGAGTCCGATGAGTTCGCCGTCTCGCCATAACGCCTGCGTGCGCGCTGCCATGAACGCGGCGCGGGTCGCCGTGGTGAGGCCGGTGAGGTCCTCGGCGGGGAAACGCACGGCCAGTGCCCATTGGCAGGCCGTACGCCGAGCTTGGCGCGGCGTGCGCACGAACGCCACCGGCAGCAGCGCTACTGCCAGCAGCCGGGTGATCGCCTTGTACCAACGATCTCGGCGGGGCGCACCGCTGAGATCGGGATGGACGCTGGTCATCGCTGCCCCCAGTCCGGTCGTTGCGGACGACCGCCGAAACGCTTTTGAGCAGTTGCTCAAATCGGAGCATAGCCGAGATTTGAGCAACTGCTCAAGCGGTCGGGTGGGGTCAACGGTTCTGCAGTGCCGGACGACGTGCCGGTGGTGACACCTCTGCTCCTGGCGGTTGAGCAGGGATGGGCCATGTCCAGCGCTCAGGATCTCGCCAGTGCCGCAGCCCGACCGCGCCAGCGATGTGCTGCGCCGGTACTGCGGGCGACGACCCCGAGCCGCATCGCGGTCGTCTGCACCCTCAGTGCGCCGCTCCGCCGGATGCCGAAGCCGCGGTTCTGCGGAAACGCGACAGAAAACGGTAGTCGCGGTCCGGCCCGGGTCAGAAGCGGGAGAGGTCTTGGGACGTCGCGGTGCGCAGGACGAGGCGGTCGAGGATGTCGGGCATGCCGACGCACCAGACGGTTGCGCCGTCGCGCCAGGGGAGTTCGAGCACGCCGGCGCCGAGGGCGTCGGTGCGCTGCCCGGCGACCGGGGCGTCGTCGCAGGCCACGGTCGCGGTAGCGGCGGTGGCCTGGTCGGCGGCGTGCTGGATGCGCCGGTAGCGCTCGCGGTGGGCCGCGGGGTCGGTCGGCGCTGCGCGGTCGAGGTTGCCCGGAGTGGAGCGGTACCGGTCGGGGCGGGCGAGGACGTCGGCGCGGCTGAGGTAGTTGCTCAGCAGGTCGGCAACGGTGTCGATCGGAAGCCCGCGCGGGTCAAGGCCTTCGCGGGAGCGGACGGTTTTGACCATCAGTTGACAGCGGTTGTCGCTCTCGTAGACCAGTTCCAGCGCAGTTACCAGAGAATCGACGCCTTGGACGTTCCAGCTGACGGCCGGGCCGAGGCCAACGCTTTCCTGCGGCGCCAGGAGAGGACAGGGAAAACGGGCAAGGCAGTCGGCGAGGGCGGGGCCCTGTGCGGTCGCGGCCCCGCTGTCGTCAGCGTGCATGCGATGCTCGCAATCGGATCTTGGTCGGGTGCAGGCGTTGTGGATGTGCTCAGAAGGGGGTAGTGCCCGCCGGAACAGCGGATCGCACCGTCGCCCTTGACTCGATCCAGAACGCGGGAATTGGGAAGCTCCTTCTCGCAGGCATGAATCCGTCAGCGGATGCGGCATTGCTGCGCGGACTGGCCCGCGTCACGGCGGCGGGAGGACGTCCGCGACTTCGGCGACCTGCTTGAGGAACGCGTCGGACGGGCGGCCCTCGAGCGGATCTGTTTCGGCGATGACGACCAATTTCCCGTCTTGCCGCGACCGGTAGTGCTTTCCGGTGAAACGAAAGCCGGCTGCTTCGAGAACCTCTGTTCCGAACGGGGTGACATCGCCGGATCCGTAGGTGTCTTCCAGTGTGCGGAGTTCGGTGGCGGATTCGGTCGACGGCATCTTCACCCAGGCGACCGATCCGGCGATCGGGTTTCCGTTCGTGTCCTGCACGACGAACAGCAGCTGGTCGAGCTTCTGGCACGGGTGGCGCAGGAAGTACTGCTGAACCTGGCCGAACGACTGGACGGCGCAGCGGAGCTCCGTCTTGATCTTCTGCCTGACCTCTTTGAGAGCCAGCCGTCGCCATGCCTCGGCGCGATCTCCCTTCTGTGCGGCCTTTTTGCTGTTGGCTGTGTCCGCTTCGGACACACTCTTGGACGTCGCGGCGTCGAGTCCGGCGCCGACCGAAGTAACTGTGTCTCCGCCGCCTGCCGCCGCCACGACTGTCGCCAAAGCGGCCGCGGTCAAAACGCCGCCTGTCTTGATCCATCTGCCGTCGGGGCCTCGGGGCTGGTTCGGGTTGAAAGGCACGCGCTGCGCTCCTGGGCCGAGTCGGGGACGGTTCGACCTTGCCGCAACAAGAGCAGGCTGAAAGCTGCTCGCCTGAGAATCACCTGATCGTCTCAATGCTCGCCGTGGTGCGGTTGTGTACTCCCTGCGGGTGCGCGGTCCGGCTATCCGCCTTGCACGACCGCGACCGGAAGAACGTGGGGACGGAACAGCGCGTCACGAGGGCAGGAATCGGCGCGGCGACCGTGACCGCCCGCATCGCGATTACCGGCAGGCCGGGGTGAAGCGCAGCGTCGGGCCGAGGTGGTGCGAACGGTGCACCATGAGCCACCGGTCAGCACGACCGGGTGCGGGCCCGGTGGCGCAGAGCGCGGAGGCGGCCTGGCGGAAAAACCCGACCTGTGGAGCGAGGGGAATAGAACGCGTGGTGCTCGGCGGAAATCCGGTCGTGACGACCTCGTACCGGCCGCTGGGAAGTGCAGGGAACTCGTAGCGGCCGTCTTCCGAGGTTTCCCGGACGGCGACGGCGGTCGCTGGAGGGAAGGACGCGGCAGTCGCACACTCCCCGCTGGCGGTGGTTCGCGAGAACTGCCCCGGATGCGGGCCCCGGTTCTCAGTAAGGCGACGCGGCATTGTCTTTCGCCCAGGCTTTTTCTTCGGCGGAACCGCCGGGTGGCGGCGTCAGCCCGTTGATCATCCAGAGTTCTTCGCTGGTCTCGTCGGCGTGGAACTCCCAGTGCACGCCCGGCCGGTTCTCCAGGTACGGCAGCAGCATGCCGTTGATCCACTTCGCGGTGCGCCGCCGGGCTTCCGGGCCGGCGCTGGTGCGCGCGATGTGGTCGATCACGATGCGGGCCCCGGCTTCGACGGGTTTCCCGCCCACGTAGAAGTTCTCCGGCCGGGCTTCCTGGAAGACCGTGACCGCGTAGAACCGGGGCAGGCCGATCGCTTCGTAATGGTCGGCGACGCGGGACGCGAGATCGTGTTTCTCAGCGGCGCTGAAGAGGTCTGGGGTGTGGTGGATCGTCCACAGTGGCATGACGGCGCTCCTTCCGAGTGCGCGGGAAACGGAGTCAGCCGGCGACGGAGAACGTCAGGTTCTCCACCGGTCCGGACAGCGCTGCCTTGACGGTCGCCGTGACGTCGTCAGCGAGCACTTCGGTGTCCCCGGCTTCCAAGCCGTCGAGGATTCGCGCGGCGATCTGGGCGGGGGTGGCCTTCGGCTGGTCGATCGCGGAGACCATGTCGGTGTCGATGAACCCGGCGTGCACGCCGACGACCTGGGTGCGCTGCGCGGCCAGTTCGACGCGCAGCGAGTTGGTCACCGACCACGCCGCGGCCTTGGACGCGCCGTAGGCGCCGCTCCCGGCCAGCCAGGACAGCACGGAGTGCATGTTCACGAGGGCGCCGCCGCCGTGCGCGGCCAGCACGGGCGCGAATGCCCGCGCGACCCGCAGGAGTCCGAAGACGTTGACGTCGAAGGTTTCGATCGCGGTTTCCAGGTCGCCGTCCAGCAGAGTCTGCGGCAGGAGGACGCCCGCGTTGTTGAAGACGATCTCGGCGTCCGATGCCGTCTTGGCCAGGGCGGCGACCGATTCCTCCGAGCGGACCTCGAGTTCGACGGGCACCACCTCGGGGCGTTCGTCGGCGTATGCCGAGCGGCCAGTGGAGTAGATCTTTCGCGCTCCGCGCGCGAGGAGTTCGTCCACGAGCGCCGCGCCGAGCCCTCGCCGCCCGCCGGTCACGACCGCCACCTTGCCCGCTGCTGAAACCACTGCATCCTCCTGCTGAGTAACGAGAACGTTAGTTAGAGGGAACCACGGGAGAGCTGAGTAACGCAAACATTAGGTACGCTGGCCCGATGGCCATGGACTTCGAGGAGCGATTGCGCGACCGGGACGCCTGGGCGATCGGCGACCGGTGCTCGGCCGCCCGCGCGCTGGACCTGCTGAGCACCAAGACGGTATTCCTGGCCGTGCGCGAGTGTTTTTACGGCACGACCAGGTTCGAGGATTTCGTGGCGCGCATCGGGACGTCCGCTCCCGCGGTGTCGCGGGCGCTTCGCCAGCTCGAGTCCGCGGGGATCGTCGTCCGGGCGCCGTATCAGGAGCCGGGGAAGCGGGCCCGCGACGAATACCGGCTCACCGAGGCGGGCGAGGATTTGCTGCCGGTGCTCCTGTCGCTGGTGCAGTGGGGCGACAAACATCTGCAAGGCGGGCGGCCGCCCCTGTCGTTCGTCGAGGCGGAGACCGGCCGCCCGGTGCGGGTCTGCGTGACGGCGGACCCGGTGCGGGAGACCGAATCCGGCGAGGTCGAGATTCGCCGGAGCCGCAGAAGGTCGCACCGGTAGGTCCTTCCGTCGGACTTACCGAGTGCTGCGGTGCCCGATCTCGCGGTGCCGGGTGTCAGAGGCGTTCGATGATCGTGGCATTCGCCAGGCCTCCTGCCTCGCACATCACCTGCAGGCCGAATCGGCCCTCGCGTTGTTCCAGGACGTTGAGCAGGGTCGTTGCCAGGCGCGCGCCGGAAGCTCCCAGGGGGTGGCCGATCGCGATGGCGCCGCCGTTGACGTTGACCTTGGACAGGTCGGCGCCGATTTCCTTCTGCCAGGCCAAAACGACCGAAGCGAAGGCTTCGTTGACCTCGAACGCGTCGATGTCGTCGACGCGCAATCCCGCGCGTGCCAGCACTTTCCGGGTCGCCGGGATGATCCCGGTGAGCATGAGGATCGGGTCGTCGCCGGTCACCGCGACGGAATGGACGCGGGCGCGCGGGCGGAGGCCGAGCCGGCGGGCGGCTTCCTCGCTGGTGACGAGCACGGCGGCCGAGCCGTCATTGACCGGCGAGCTGTTGCCTGCGGTCGTCTGCCACTCGAGGTCGGGGAACCGTTGCTGCCAATGCTCGTTCCGGAACGCCAGCCGCAGGCCGGACAGGGTCTCGGCCGTGGTGTCGGGGCGGATGGTCTCGTCGACGCGGAGGTCGTTGACGACGCTGACCTGGTCGTCGAACAGGCCGTTCTTCCACGCCGCGGCAGCGCGCTGATGCGATTCGGCGGCGAAATCGTCGAGCTGCCGGCGGGAGAGGCCCCAGCGATCGGCGATGAGTTCGGCGCTGACGCCCTGGGGCACCAAGCCGTCCGCGTAACGCGCGTTCACCTTGGTGCCTACGAAGTCTTTGCCAGCGGTTTGGGAGCCGATCGGCACGCGGCTCATCGACTCCACGCCGGACGCGATCACGACGTCGTACGCGCCCGCGGCGACCCCTTGCGCGGCGAAGTGCAGGGCCTGCTGGCTGCTGCCGCATTGGCGGTCCACGGTGACGCCCGGAACCGACTCCGGGAACCCGGCGCCCAGCAGCGCCCACCGAGCCGTGTTGCCGGACTGTTCGCCGATCTGGCCGACCGCGCCGCTGATGACGTCGTCGACGACGGCGGGATCGATGCCTGTGCGATCGACGAGCGAGCGCAGCACGTGTGCGTGCAGATCCGCCGGGTGGATCGAGGAATAGGCGCCGCCTGGCTTGCCCTTGGCCAGCGGGGTCCGAACTGCATCGACGATGACCGCATTCGGCATGACCGTCTCCTTCTGCTTCAGGTCGCCTCAGCATAGGATTGTAAGTTGGAAAATCAAACTGACTAGGTTGTGATCTCCAACTCGCCGGGTTCGCGCGCGGTAGAGTGCGAAGCGGACAGGAGGTGTGCATGGTGGCCCGGGAGTGCTCGATCGCCAACGCGCTGGGGGTGATCGGGGAGCGGTGGAGCTTGCTCGCGCTGCGCGAGGTGATGCTGGGCCAGCGGCGCTTCGATCAGATCGCGGCCAACACCGGCGCGAGCCGCGACATCCTCGCCGCCCGCCTGCGGTCCCTGGTCGAGCACGGCGTGCTGGCCAAAGTGCAGTACGAACAGCGCCCTCCACGGTATGAGTACGTGCTGACCGAAGCGGGCCGGGCCCTGCGTCCGATCCTGCATCAGCTGATGGAGTGGGGCGACCGGTACGTGACCGAGGGGCCCGCGCCGACAGTGTGGGAACACTCTTGCGGCGCGGAACTGCACCTCGACCCGGTCTGCGGAAACTGCGGAGAGCCGTTCGGGACCGGCGAGACGAAACTCGTCCGCCTCGGCGGTGAACCCGCTTAGCGTCGACGCGGGCGAGGCTTCCGGCGAGTTCCGCGAGACGGCGGATGTCGTGGCGGAGGTCGAGAAGATCGGCCTGGACGTCTGCTGGGTCGCCGAGGCCCGGGACTCCGACGGTCCGTCCGGGCTGGGCTATCACGCCACTCGCGTACTGAACTCGAGGCCGCCGGAGCAGAGCACGCAAGTCTGCGAGAACTGGGCAACTCCGCTATGCCAATCCATAGAGGCCGTAGTAGCGACCGCCTCTCCCCGGGTGTCCGAACGGGGGTGTCCGAGGCGCAGGTTGAGAATATTGCCCTGTCCCGTTTCGCTTCTCGAAGTGTTGCCCCGATCCGGTGAGGCCTCGCCTGAACGAGTGAGGGAAGATCGAAAACCGTTACCCTATCTCTACGCGGACCTTGCCCGAACCGGACCATCCGGCGGAGCCGGCGACCCCGGCGCGTAGCCCGCGGCGGCGCGTCCTGCCGCCAACTGGTCTAACCGCGGTGTTACTATCGATTCATAGAGTTACCCGGGTACGGCGGAGGGCGACGAGAGCAATGGCTGGCAAGCGTGACTACGGGCAGTTCTGCGGTCTGGCCGCGGGCCTGAACGTGATCGGCGAACGGTGGACCTTGCTTATCGTCCGCGAACTCCTCATCAGCCCGGCGCGTTTCAACGAAATCATCGAAAACCTCCCGGGAATGGGCCCGAACCTGCTGGCGGAACGGCTGCGGATACTCACCGAGGAGGGGGTGATCGAGCAGTTGCCCGTGCCGGGGGACGGCCGGGGCAAACGCTATCAGCTTTCCGCGCTGGGGGAGCAGCTGCGCGCCCCATTGCTCGATCTCGCGAAGTGGGGCATGCAGTTTTTGGCGGAAAACGACCGGGACGGCGAGGTGCGCGCCGAGTGGGGCTTCCTCGCCGTGCAGGCCATGGTCGTGGCCGAGCTGGTGCCGGAGATCGACGAGTCGTACGAGTTCCGCGTCGGCGACGAAGTGTTCACCGTCGAGGTACGCGAGCGGACCGTGAAATTCCTGCGCGGCGGAGTCGAGAACCCGGTGCTGGTCATCACCAGCGACGCGGAGACCTTCGTCCGGATCGGAGCCAGGATGATCACTCCGTTCGGCGCGCTGGCGACCGGCGACCTCAAGATCGAAGGCCCGCCCGAGGCGGTGCACCGGTGCACCCGCATGCTGGGACTGTCTTGACGAAACCGACGGGGCGGCTTTCTGCGGCCTGATTCCGCCGGCTGGACGATGTGACTATATTTTTAGCTAGTTAAAGGTGCCGGTGTTCCCGCGTTCGCCGCGGCGCGAGTTCGCCGGGTCGCCGGCGGACCGGCTTTCCGGAGGGCGCCCGGTTCGCGCGGTCTCCGGCGGCGGCGGGATTCGGCTGCCCGAATTCGGCCGAGGAATTGACTGTCCGGGGCATTGCCGATTTCCGCCGAATTCATTTTCCGGGCCAATCGGGGAATCGTATTTCGTGCGCGCGAAGTGTATCCCCCGTGGCAATAGTCCGGTCGAGTTAACGGTCTTTCCGGGGCCCGCCGGCCGTGCGGGAGCGGCCTCGTCACGGCCTTGACCTGGCTTGTGGGGCACTGGTACCACAAAGGGGCTCGCGAGTCCGACGCAGTATTGGCCGTCGCTCCTCCCCAGCTGGAGCGAACGTCGTTTGACCGCGAGTTCCTGCCGCATTGAGGGGGGTGCGTCCGGTGAAAAACGGCGGTCCGACACCGTTTTCCGGAAAACTGCGCTTGCCCGCCGGGACGGCCGACTTCGCCCGCCGGGGTTTCCGCCTGGACCGGCCCGCGGACAGGTCGGTCCTGGAGAACTGCGCACGCGGTTTCGTGGCCGGCTTCAACGCTGTCGCCGGATGGCGTGATCCACACGACGCGCTGGCGCGGATTCCGGACGAGGAAAGGGGTTTCGCCTACGAGGGGGCCGGAATGCGCGCGGCGCTGACCGACCTCGCGACCATGGGATCCGCGGGTGCGCTCGCCAAACTGCTGGCCGGCCCCGGTTCCGGCTACGTCCATCTCGTGCACGTCGGCTACGGCTGGGGACTGGTGCCTTCCCGGCTGCCGGTACCGGTCGTTCTGCCGCGCACGCCGTTGCTGCGCTGGCTCGCGCTTGACGGCGCCGGATTCGCCGAGGTCTATTTCGGCGGAATCGCCGCGGCGAAACGGCGGTCCCGTTCTGTGGGCACGGTGAAAGGAGACGCGCGGCTCGCCGGATGCGGGCGCGCGCTGTGGTTCGTCGAGTCCGCCGATCCGGACGGAATCGCCCGTGCCATCGCAACGCTCCCGGCGGCGGCCCGGCCGCATTTGTGGGCCGGTGTCGGTCTGGCGGCGTGTTACGCCGGAAACGCGGGCGAAACGAGAATCGATCAGGTGGCGAAGGCCAGCGGAAAAGCTGAGCCGTATCTGCGACAGGGTGCGTTATTCGCCATCGCGGCGCGTTTCCGCTCCGGAATCGTGCCCGCGCACACGACGCTGGCCTGCCGGCGGCTGTTCGCTGCGGAGCCGGACGAGGCGGCGGAATGGACGGAGACCGCCGCCGACGGGCTGAAGGAGCGTTCCGACCCGGAAGCGTATCTGGAGTGGAAGTCCCGGCTGCGGAAGCTGGCGTGCCGTCCGGCGTGACCGCGAGGTCCGCGGCGGCCCGGAAAAACACATACTGAGCTAGTGAGGGGGGATTGAGCGTGCGCGGTGTGTGGCGCAGGCCCGTGCCGATCCTCGTCGGGTTGGTGTTCGTCGTCGTGGCCGGCTTCTTCACCGCCCGGCCCAGTCTCGGCGCGAGCGAGACCTCGGCGCTGGCCGGGCGCTTCGGATTCGAAAAGGTCCCGCTGAACTCGGCGCCCCCGCATTCCCGCGCGGAACGGACGGTCGAGCCGTCGCTGGAAGGCATCCGCGCGTGGATCTCCGCGGTGGGCTCGGCGGTGGCGCTGGCCGATCTGCGCGGGCTCGGCCGCACGGCGGACGCGTGCCTGGTGGACCCGCGGGACGATTCGGTGACCGTTCTGCCGGTGCCCGGCGCCGGCGGGCCGCAGTACGCCCGGTTCCGGCTCGCCCCGAGCGGACTGCCCTACGACGCGACGATGGCTCCGATGGGCTGCGTGCCCGCCGATCTGAACGAGGACGGCAGGCTGGACTTCCTGGTGTACTACTGGGGTCGCTCGCCGGTGCTGTTCCTCAACCAGGGCTCGCCCGGGCAGCTCCCGTCGGCGGCGCAGTTCCGGCCCAGCGAGCTGGTCTCGCCGATGCAGGTGTGGAACTCCAGCGTGGTCAACGTCGGCGACGTGGACGGGGACGGGCACCTGGACGTGCTCGTGGGCAACTACTTCCCGGACGGGGCGCGGGTGCTCGACCCCGCCGCCGCGGACGACACCCGGATGCAGATGCAGGACGGGATGAACAAGGCGCGCAACGCCGGCACCAACCGCCTGCTGCTCCTCCGCCCGACCGGGACGCCGGGCGCGGCTCCGGAGGTTTCCGACGCCAGCACGGCGTTTCCGGCGGATTCGGCGAATTCCTGGACCTTGGCGCTCGGCCTTCAGGACCTGACCGGCAACGGGCTCCCGGACGTGTACGTGGCCAACGACTTCGGCCCGGACCAGTTGCTGGTCAACACCTCCTCGCCGGGCCACGTGCGGTTCGCCGAGGTCAACGGTTCCCGGGATCTGGTGACGCCGAGGTCCGAGGTGCTCGGCCACGACTCGTTCAAGGGCATGGGCGTGACCTTCAGCTACCGGGGCGACCAGGAGCTGCCGATGATCGCGGTCAGCAACATCACCACGCCGTATGCCTTGCAGGAGAGCAATTTCGCGTTCGTCCCGACCGGATCCGGGCGGCAGCTGCTGGGCGGCGTGTTCCCTTACGACGAGCGCAGCGAAGACCTCGGGCTGGCCCGCTCGGGCTGGGCGTGGGACATCAAGGCGGGCGACTTCGACAACTCCGGCTCCGACCAGCTGATGCAGGCGACCGGGTTCCTCAAGGGGGACACGGACCGCTGGGCGCTGCTGCAGGAACTCGCGCTCGGCAACGACGAAATGCTGCGCTATCCGGCGGTGTGGCCGCATTTCCGGCTCGGCGACGACCTTTCCGGCCACCAGAGCAATCCGTTCTACGTGCGCTCGGAAAGCGGACGGTACGCCGATCTGGCCGGCCCGCTCGGCATCGCCGACCCCTGGAACACGCGCGGCCTCGCCTTCGGGGACGTCGACGGCGACGGGAAGCTGGACGTGCTGGTCGCGAACCAGTGGGAGGACTCGGTCCTGCTGCGCAACACGTCGCCCAGCACCGGCGCGGGTGCGGACCTCAACCTGGTCCAGCCCGGCGCCGCGGGCGGGACCAGAGCGGCGATCGGAGCGACTGTGACCGTGCACGGCGCGCACCCGCAGAAGACCCAGCTGTACCCGGCGAACGGGCATGCCGGGGTTTCGGGGAGCCTCGTGCACCTGGCGCTGCCGGACCGCGTGCCCGTCGACGCGACCGTCACCTGGCGTTCCGGCACGACCGTGCGCAGCGCCGAAATCACCGTCGCGCCCGGTCACCGCACCGTGCTGCTGCGGCCCGACGGAACGGCGGCGGCCCAGTGACCGCCGCGCGAACGGCCGCACCGGTCACGGCGGGCGACGGAGCGTCCGGCGAGCCGCGCGGACGACCGGCGGCGGACGTGCGGGTCAAGGCGCTGGAGCGGTTCGCGATGTCGCTGACCGGCTTCAACCTCCTCGGCTACCTGGTGCTGGGGTTCGAGCAGTCGCCGGTGACGCCGCTCGCCGCGCTGGCGACCAGTTACGCGGTGGCGCTGGTGCTGGAGTGGCTGGACGCCTGGGCGCATCAGCGCCGTCCGCAATTCGCGGGAGGCCCGCGCGCGCTGTTCGTCTTCCTGCTGCCGCCGCACATCACCGCGCTGGCCTGTTCGATGCTGCTGTACGGCAACGCCTCGGTCTGGCCCTATCTGTTCGCGGTCGTGGTCGCGCACGCGACGAAGTATCTGTTCCGGCTGCGGATCAAGGGCAAGCTCCGGCATGTGCTCAACCCGTCGAACGCCGGGATCGTGGTGACCCTGCTGGCGTTCTCCTGGGTCGGCATCGCCCCGCCGTACCACTTCACGAACTACCTCACGGGGGCCTGGGACTGGCTGCTGCCGCTGGCCATCCTGACGGCGGGCACCATGCTGAACGCGATGCTCACCAAGAAGATCCCGTTGATCCTCGGCTGGGCAGGCGGCTACTTGCTGCAGGCGGTGCTGCGCTGGCTGCTGTTCGACCACGCGCTGCTGGGCGCGCTCGTGCCGATGACCGGACTCGCCT
Source organism: Streptomyces sp. AA4 (assembly GCF_000158875.1). Classification (NCBI taxonomy): domain Bacteria; kingdom Bacillati; phylum Actinomycetota; class Actinomycetes; order Kitasatosporales; family Streptomycetaceae; genus Streptomyces; species Streptomyces sp. AA4. The sequence goes on from NZ_GG657746.1 coordinate 3,698,732, forward strand.
TCGTGATCTACACCAACTACATGATCACCGATCCGGCCACCTCGCCGGCGAAACCGCGCAACCAGGCTGTTTTCGGCTTCGTCAACGCTCTCGTCTACGGCGTGCTGGTGGTCTGCGGCGTGGTCTTCGGCTACTTCTTCGCCCTCGTGATCACGTGCGTGCTCCGAGCGGCGGTGCTGTTCGCGGTCGAACGACGCAGGAGGCGCGCCGCGACCGCGGCGGCCGCGCGAGAAACCCCGGCGAGCAGTCCCGTCGGGAGCGCGCTGTGACCGGCGACCGGATCGCGGTCGTCGGGCTGGCGTGCCGGTATCCGGACGCGACGAGCCCGGAACAGTTGTGGCAGAACGTGCTCGGGCGCAGGCGGGCCTTCCGGCGGCTGCCTGAAGTCCGGCTGGGCGCGGGCTACCGGGGCGGGCCGCGGGACGCGGACCTCGTCGCCGTCTCGCACGCGGCGGTGCTGCGCGACTGGGAGTTCGACCGCCAGCGGTTCGCCATTCCCGGGCCGTTGTACCGGGCGGCCGACCAGACCCATTGGCTCGCGCTGGAAACCGCGGCCGCCGCGCTCGCCGACGCGGGCTGCCCGCTCGGCGAGGGGCTCGACCGCGACACCGCGGGGGTGGTCTTCGGCAATTCGCTCACCGGCGAGTTCACCCGCGCCGGGACGCTGCGGCTGCGCTGGCCCTTTCTCGCGGACGCGGCGGCGACCTCGCTGCGGGCGGCGGGGATCGGCGACGACGCGGCCGCCGACGTGCTGCACCGCCTGGAAGAACTGGTCAAACAGCCGTTCCCGGTTCCGGGCGACGAAACGCTCGCCGGTGCGCTCGCGAACACGATCGCCGGACGGGTCTGCAACCAGTTCGACTTCCACGGCACCGGCTACACCGTCGACGGGGCTTGTTCGTCCAGCCTGCTCGCGGTGATGACGGCCTGCCGCGCGCTCGCCGACCGGGAGTGCGACTTCATGCTCGCCGGCGGCGTGGACATGTCGCTGGACCCGTTCGAACTGGTCGGGTTCTCCCGGCTCGACGCGCTCGCGAAGGACGAGATGCGGGTGTACGACGCCGATCCGACCGGCTTCCTCCCCGGCGAAGGGTGCGGGGTGGTCGCGCTGATGCGCGCGGAGGACGCCGAACGTTCGGGACGGCGCAGCTACGCCCGGATAGTCGGTTGGGGGTCCTCTTCGGACGGTGCGGGCGGGTTGTCGCGGCCGGAACGCCGGGGGCAGGCCTTGGCGCTGACTCGCGCGTACCGCAAGGCCGCCCTCGATCCGTGCCGGGCCGG
>NZ_GG657746.1:3700114-3833877 GCF_000158875.1 Streptomyces sp. AA4
GCCCGCGGCGCTCGGCACGGTCAAAGCGAACATCGGGCACACCAAGGCCGCCGCCGGGGTGGCCGGGCTGATCAAGGCGGTGCTGGCGGTGGCCCACCGCGTGCTGCCGCCGACCACCGGTTGCGTGCGGCCGAACGAATTGCTGCGGGGAGCGCGGCTGCGGGTCCTCGACGAGCCCGAGCCGTGGACGGACCCGCTGCCGGTCGCGGGCGTGTCTTCGATGGGGTTCGGCGGCATCAACGCCCACGTCGTGCTCGAAGGAACGCGGGCGGAAGCTCCTCCGGTGCTCTCCGCGGGCGTGCGCCGCTGGTCCGCGCGGATCGGAGCGGCCGAGATCGTGTATCTCGGCGCCGGCGACAGCGCGGGGCTCGCGCGGCGGCTCGACGCGCTCGCGGGCACAGCGGTTCAGCTTTCCGCCGCGGAAGTCGGCGATCTGGCCGCGACCGCCTGGCGGACGAGCGGCGGGGGCGAAGGAGTACGAGCGGCGCTCGTGGCGCGTACGCCCGACGAACTCGCCTCGGCGGCACAGGCCGCCGCGAGGGCGGCCGCGGACTGGGACGGCGGTCTCCGCTTCGCCGAGCGCGAAGGCTATGCGCTGGGCGCCGGGCCGGCACCTCGCGTGGGGCTGCTGTTTCCCGGGCAGGCCGCACCCGTGCGGCCGACTCGGGCGCGCTGGGCGGAGCGGGTGACGTTCCCGCCGTTGCCCGGCGAGTTCACGGCCTCGGCCGACACTGCCGTCGCGCAGCCGGTGATCGTCTGGCAGTCGCTCGCGGCGCTGGCCTGGCTGCGGGAACTCGGCACCGTGGTCGACGCTGCCTGCGGACACAGTCTCGGCGAGCTGACGGCTTTGCACTGGGCAGGCGCGTGTTCGGCGGCGGAGGTGCTGGAGCTGGCGGCGGCGCGCGGCCGGATCATGGCCGAGTACGGCATCAGGAAGACCACCATGGCCGCGTTGGCCGTCGCGGCCGACGACGCGCGCCCGCTGCTGTCCGGCACCGACGTGGTGATCGCCGGGTACAACGCGCCCGAGCAGATCGTGGTGTCCGGCCCGGGGGAAGGGGTCCGGGCCGTCCTGGACCGGGCCGCGGCCGCGGGCGTGCGCGCCGTCGAGCTGGCCGTGTCGCACGGTTTCCACAGTCCCGCGATGCGTGCCGCGGAGGGTCCGCTGCGCGCCGCGCTCGGCGGCCTCGGCCAGCCGGTCCGTCCGGTGGTGTCGACCGTGACCGGCAAGGAGATTTCCGCGACCGCGGGCGGAATCCGCGAACTGCTGGTCGACCAGCTCACCCGGCCGGTGCTGTTCGCCGACGCGATCGCCGAACTGTCCCGCCGCTGCGAGCTGATGGTCGAAGCCGGTCCCGGCACGATGCTGACCGGTCTCGCCGCGGCGTGCGGAATCCGCGCGGTGAGCATGGACTGCGGCGGCGACGAGCGGCGGCACGCGTTCGCCACCGCCGTGCTCGCGGCCGCCGGGGCGGCGGACCTGGACCCGTGGTTCGCCGGGCGCGCGTTCCGGACCCTGCCGCTGGACGCCCGGCCCTCCTTCGTCGCGAACCCGTGCGAGACGCGGAAAGGATGGACGAGCGCGGCCGAGCTTCTGGCCGGGCCGCGCGACCGGGCCGGAAGCCCGGCCGAGCCGGCCCGCACCGAGCCCGTCCGCGGCGAAACCGACCCGCTGGCGGCGCTGACCGGGCACCTCGCCGCCGCGCTGGAACTCCCGCCCAGCGCGATCGCCCCGGACGCCACGCTGCTCGGCGATCTGCACCTGAACTCGTTGCAGGTGGTCCAGCTGGTCAGCAGCGTCGCGGAGGCGCTGGACCGGCAGCCGCCGGACACGCCCCTGTCGCTGGCCGACGCCACGGTCGGCGACGCGGCGCGGCTGCTGGCCGGGCTCTCCGGAGCCGGGAGCCGGACCGGGACCGTCGCGCCGATTCGCCCCTGGGTGCGGTCGTTCGAGCCGCGATGGGTGCCGTTCGAAGCGGGCGAACCCGCGCCGGTGCGCTGGGAGGTGCGGGCCGGCGCCGGGCACTGGCTGCACGAAGCGGCGGCCGAGGGCGAGGCTTCCGGGATCGCCGTGGCGCTGCGGACCGGAGCCGGGCCGGGCACGGTGGCGGCCCTGCTTCGCGAGATCGACGCCCGGCGCCCCCGGCATCTTTTCGTCGTCCACACCGGACACCCGGCGGCCGCGGGACTGGCCAGAAGCGTTTCGGCCGAAGCCGATCCGTGCTCGGTGACAGTCGTCGAGACGCGGGACGAGAACCAGCGGGTCGACCCGGCCGCGCTGGCCGGACACAACGGATACCTCGAACTCCGGTGCGAGCCGGACGGTTCTTTGCGGCGAGCGGTCATGGCGCCGTCGGCACGTTCCGGCGGCGCGCCGCTTCCGCTGGCGAAGGACGACGTCTGCCTGGTGACCGGGGGAGTTCGCGGGATCAGTGCGTACGTCGCCGCCGCGCTGGCCCGGCGAACCGGCTGCGTCCTCGTGCTGGCCGGCCGGACCCCGGCCCGGGACCCGGAGGTGGCGGAGGCGCTCGCCGCGCTGCCGGTCCCCGCGCACTACGTGTGCGCCGACGTCGCCGACCCCGCCGGGCTGGTGGAAGCCGCCGGCGGATTCGGCCCGGTGCGCGCGCTGATCCACGGCGCGGGAGTCAACGAACCGAAACTGATGGGCGACGTCAGCGGAGCGTCGCTGGCGGCGACCCTGCGCCCGAAGGTGTGCGGGCTGCGCGCGCTGCTGGACAAGCTGCCCGGCTTGCGGCTGGTGCTCGGGTTCGGTTCGATCATCGGCCGCCAGGGACTGGCCGGGCAGTCGGAGTACTGCGTCGCCAACGACTGGCTGCGCGTCGAACTGGAACGGTGGGCGGCCGGGCATCCGTCCTGCCGCACGCACGTCCTCGAATGGTCGTTGTGGGCGAAACTCGGCATGGGTGCGCGGATGGACGTGGTGGACGCCTTGCGCCGCCGCGGCGTCGAACCGATCGAACCCGAACTGGGCGTCCGTGCGCTGTTCGAGGTGCTGGCCGATCCGGGGGCGCCGTGCACGGTGCTGCTCGCCTCGCGGTTCCCGGCCAGCCCCACCCTCAGCGTCGGCGAGCCCGCGGCCATGGCCCGGTTCGCCGAGCGGACTCCGGCGCACGTGCCCGGCGTCGAGGCCGTGCTCGAAGCCGATCTGGCACTCGGCTCCGACCCGTATCTGGACGAGCACCGCATCGAGGGGATCCCGGTGCTCCCCGCGGTGGTCGGAATGGAGGCGATGGCGCAGGCGGCCTCGTTCGCGGGCGGCCCGGCGCGGCCGCTTTCGCTGCAGGACGTCGAGTTCCGCGCGCCGGTCACCGGCGAGCGCACCGTCCGCGTCCGCGCACTGTCCGAAGAGGACAGAGTGGACGTCGTGCTGTCCGACGACGCCGAGCGGTTCACCGCCAAGGTGCGGGCGGCCGGCCGCCGTCCGCCGGACCAGCCGGCCTCGCCGGTCGCCGCCGGTCGGGAAAACCCTTGGTACGGCAGTCTTTTCTTCCATTCGGGCCGGTTCCGGCGAGTGTCGGACTACGGGGAGCTGTCGGCGTTCCGGGTGCGGGCGCTGATCAATCCCGGCAAGCCCGGGCCGTGGTTCTCGCCGTTCCACAGCGGCAGCCTGGTGCTGGGCGATCCGGCCGCGCACGACGCGACCATCCACGCGCTGCTGGCCTGCGTTCCGCATCGGCGCGCACTGCCGGTCGGCGTGGCGCGGTTCAGCGTGTGGGCGGAGCCCTCCGGTCCGCTTGTCGTGCACGCGCGGGAAACCGGGCACACGGCGGACGAATACGAGTTCGACGCCGTGCTGGCGCGGCCGGACGGCGCCGCGGTCGCGCACTGGCAGGGGCTGAGGTTGCGGGCGACCGGAGAGCTTCCGTGGCCGGACGGGCTGCCCGCGCGTCTCGTCGGGCCTTGGCTGTCGCGGCGGCTGATCGAAACCGGGCTCGCCGACGACCTCGAGATCGTCACCTCGGGCGCCGGGCGGAACCTCGTCGCCGAGGTTTCGTCCGGCACGGTCACGGTTTCGGCCGGGACGGCGGCCGACCGGGAACTGGCGGCCGACGACTCCGGCGGGCGTCCGGTGATCACCGCCACGACGCGGGTGCTCGGGTTCCTGGAGCCGGTGAAGCTGACGATCGCCGCGGGGGGCCGGTGATGCGCGCTTTCCACCATCGCCACGTCGTCACGCTGGACGAGACGAACCTGGTCGGCAATGTGTACTTCGCGCACTACCTGCACTGGCAAGGCCACTGCCGGGAGCACTTCCTCGCCGCGCGCTCGCCGGGGGTGCTGAAAGCGCTGCAGGCAGGCGAACTGGCGATGGTGACAGTGTCGTGCTCGATGGACTACTACGCGGAATGCTTCGCGCTCGACGAGATCGACATCGCGATGACCCTGCGCGCCCAGAACGGGAACCGGATAGCGATGGACTTCGAGTTCCGGCGCGCCGGGCAGCTCGCCGCCCGGGGCGCCCAGTCGGTCGCCTGCGTGAAGCGGACCGGTTCCGAGGTGACGCCGGTCGAGATTCCGCCGGAACTGGCCGCCGCACTGCGACCCTACGGCTGAGGGAGACCAGTGTCCAAACCAGACTGGAGGTGGGCGGTCGCCGGGGGAACGGCGGTGGTGCTCGCCTGCTCGGTGATCGGCGTCGTGCGGGCGTTCGCCATGGACCCCGGCATGGCGATGCCGCAACCGGCTGCGCGAATGCCGTTGCAGGGCATGCCGTTGTCGGAGATGCCGGAGATGTTCGCGGCCGCCGCGGGACTGCTGCTCGTGATCGTGGGCACGGCCCTGCGGACCGGACGCCGGCCGCAGCCGCCGCCGGACGGCAAGCGACGCCTCTTCGTCGCCGTGATCGGGACGGCCGCGCTCACCGTCGACGTCAGCAAGACCTCCACTCTCGGGTTCGTGATCCCCGGCATGCGCGGCGAGTACGGACTGGACGCGAAAACCGCGTCGTTCCTCGCTGTCGCCGGACTGACCGGCACCGCGATCGGGGCGGTCGTCTTCGGCGTCCTCGCCGACCGCTGGGGCCGCCGCGGCAGCTACCTCGTCGCGACACTGGCCTTCGCGGCGACGAGCATGTGCGGTTCGATGCCGACGTTCGCCGGCAATGTCGTGATGTGCGCGCTCATGGGCACCTCAGTCGGGGGACTGGCCCCGCTGCTGATCGTCATGCTGACCGACGCGTTGCGCAGCAGCTCGCGAAGCTCCGCGGTGCTCGCGCTTTCCGTGCTGGCCAGCGCGGTCGGCTACCTCGTCGCGGCCGGTTCGGCGCTGTGGCTCGAACCGGTCTTCGGCTGGCGGGTGCTGTGGCTGATCGGCGCGCCGACCGGGCTGGCGCTCGCGGCGCTCACGCCGTGGGTGCCGGACCGGATCGCGGCGCGGTTCGACGCCGGGACCGCCGAACCAGTGCACGTCCGCGCGCTGGGCTCCGGTCTGCAACGGGGCTACGCGTTCCTGATCGGAGTGCTCACCTTCGGGCTGACGACGTGGGTGCCGAGCCTCGCGCGGTCCGGCGGGCTCACGGTGTCCGCGGCGAATCTGTGGTTGAGCGTGGCCGCGGTGGTGATGGTGCCCTGCGCGCTGCTGCTGACCTGGTGCCACCGGAGGTTCGGCCCGGTCCGGCTGAGCGCGGGGCTGGCCGCCGCCACGGCCGTGCTGCTGCTCGTGCTGACCGGGACCGGCGCGGTGTCGTCGATCGCGTGGGTGTGCGCCGGTGCGCTGGTCGCGGCTTTGTTCTCGGTCAACACGATGGCCGCGGTGTTCCTGCCGATCGCCGCGGATCTCGCCGATCCCGCCGGCCGGGGCCGGACGACCGGTGCGGTGTCCTTGTGCAACCGGCTGGGCGGGCTCTGCGGGCCGCTGCTGATCGCGGCGTTCGTCTACTCGGCGTCGGACGTCCTGGTCGCGGTGGCGGCGCTCGCGTTGTGTTCGGCTGTGGCCGCGTGCTGGATCGGCAGACGGCAACGGATCGCGCTCCGGGAAACGGCGCGACTGGACGGAGAGGCAGGCCCCCGATGACACCGCAGATCCCGACCGAGCCGATCGGCAGCATTCCCCGGCCGGACTACCTGGTGCGCGGCTTGCGCGCGTTCGCGGAGGGGGAGATCGGGCAGCGGCGGCTGGACCAGCTTCGGGAAACCGCCCTCGCGGACACCCTGGAACGGTTCGAGGCCACCGGATCCCCGGTGGTCACCGACGGCGAGCAGGCCAAACCGAGCTTCGTGACCTATCCGCTGGACGGGCTGCATGCCCTCGCCCCGGACGGAGCGGTCATCCCCTTCGCGGACGGGCACACGCGGCAGCTGCCGCGGCTGACCGCCGGCCCGTTCGCCTACCAGGTGTACGCCGACGAATACCTGCGAGCGGCGAGGGAACGCACCCGGCGACCGGTGAAGCAAGCGGTGATCGCCCCGTCGGCGCTGAGCCTGCTCTATCCCGAGACGGGGATCGCGGGCTACTCGCGGGAAGACTTCCTCGAGGATCTCGCCTACGGGAGCGAGGCCGACATCCGGCGGTGCCTCGACGCCGGCGCGGAGACGGTTCAGCTCGATTTCACCGAAGGCAGGCTCTCCCTCAAACTTGACCCGTCCGGCGGTCTGCTGCGCTCGTTCGTCGAACTCAACAACCGGGTGCTGGACCGGTTTTCGCCCGGGGAACGGGAGCGGATCGGAGTGCACAGCTGCCCCGGCGGCGACCTCGATTCCACCCACAGCCTCGATGTCGGATACGCCGCGCTCCTCCCGGCCTTGTTCAGCCTGCGCGCCGGGAAGTTCTATGTCGCGCTCGCCGGCGAGCCCGGGCGCCGGGAGGTGCTGGCGGAGATCGCCCGGCACCGCCGGGACGGGCAGCGCGTGTTCGTCGGGGTCACGGATCCGCTCGACCCGCGCGTCGAGACCGCGGGGGAGGTGTGCGACCGGGTGCTCGAAGCGGCCGAGCATCTTCCGGTCGAGTGTCTCGGCACCTGCGACGATTGCGGATTCGCTCCCTTCGCCGACGACGCGTCGACCTCCCGCGACATCGCGTTCGGCAAGATCGCCGCGCGAGTGCGCGGAACCGCGCTGGCGGCCGACGCCCTCCGGCTGGCGTCCGGTCAGGCGTAGTCGTTTCCGGCGTACCACTCGCCGCGGCCGCCGGGGAGGAGATCGAGCACGTTCCAGACCGGGGAGAGCAGGTCGATGCCGCGCTGGCTGTCGTCGAGGAAGTTCGCCGGCAGCGAGTAGAAATGCCGCACGGCTTCGCCTTCGGCGGTGAATACGCTGATCATCGGCCGCTGGTCGCCGTTCGCGCGTTCGGCGTGGAGATCAGCGTTGAACGAAGTGCCGTGACTGGACAGGATCCGCAGCCCGGACCAGCCGCGGCGCGCCGCCCACGCCCGGAGTTTGGGCAGCGGCGCCTTGCCGATCACCGCGAAGCCGGCGTGCTGCGCGAGGTGGTGCGTCACGCCCCGGAAACCGTCTACCCACATCGAGCACATGGGGCACGCCTCGTCGTCGTCCGGGTGGAACATCAGGTGGTAGACCACGAGCGTGCGGTGCTCGCCGAACAGCTCGCGCAGGGCAGTTTCCCGCACCGGCTCCGCGCGGCCGAGATCCGCCGGGCCTTCCGCGAAGGAGTACCGGCCGAGCACGCGCCCCGGCGGCATGCGGCGCCGGGCGGCCGCGACCTCCTCGATCCGGTCGCGCAGGGCCCGCTCCGCCTTCGCCAGCTCCATGCGGGCGGCGACGTACTCCTCGCTCGCGCCCGCGGGCCACATCGGTTCGACGGTCTTCGGTTCGGCCTCGCTCATGGGTGCCGGTCTCCCCTCCGGATCGGTCGGGCGAACGGGACCACCGTAGAACCGCCCGGCCGTGCGGCTCAAGGCGCGCGGAGGCTTGTTTCTCCTAGGGAGAGCATTACTATTGGAAATTAAAGCGACCAGCCTGCGCGGAGGGAGTGCGCATGTTTGAGAGGTTCACCGACCGCGCGAGGCGGGTGGTCGTCCTGGCCCAGGAAGAGGCCCGGATGCTCAACCACAACTACATCGGCACCGAGCACATCCTTTTGGGTCTGATCCACGAGGGTGAGGGTGTCGCCGCCAAGGCGCTGGAGTCGCTGGGCATCGCCCTCGAGGGCGTGCGCCAGCAGGTCGAGGAGATCATCGGCCAGGGTCAGCAGGCGCCGAGCGGGCACATCCCGTTCACGCCGCGGGCGAAGAAGGTGCTGGAGCTGTCGCTGCGGGAGGCGCTGCAGCTGGGCCACAACTACATCGGCACGGAGCACATCCTGCTGGGCCTGATCCGCGAGGGCGAGGGTGTGGCGGCGCAGGTGCTGGTGAAGCTGGGCGCGGACCTGAACCGGGTGCGCCAGCAGGTGCTGCAGCTGCTGTCGGGCTACCAGACCGGGGAGAAGTCCACCGAGAGCGGTTCGGGCCGGGGCGAGGGCACGCCGTCGTCGTCGCTGGTGCTCGACCAGTTCGGCCGCAACATGACCGTGCTGGCCCGCGAGGGCAAGCTGGACCCGGTCATCGGGCGCGGCAAGGAGATCGAGCGGGTCATGCAGGTGCTGTCCCGCCGGACGAAGAACAACCCGGTGCTGATCGGCGAGCCGGGCGTCGGCAAGACCGCCGTCGTGGAGGGCCTGGCGCAGAGCATCGTCAAGGGCGAGGTGCCCGAGACGCTCAAGGACAAGCAGCTCTACACCCTGGACCTGGGTTCGCTGGTCGCCGGTTCGCGCTACCGCGGCGATTTCGAAGAGCGGCTGAAGAAGGTGCTCAAGGAGATCAAGACCCGCGGCGACATCATCCTGTTCATCGACGAGCTGCACACGCTCGTGGGCGCGGGCGCGGCCGAGGGCGCGATCGACGCGGCGTCGATCCTGAAGCCGATGCTGGCGCGGGGCGAGCTGCAGACGATCGGCGCGACCACGCTCGAGGAGTACCGCAAGTACATCGAGAAGGACGCGGCGCTGGAGCGCCGGTTCCAGCCGATCCAGGTGGGCGAGCCGTCGCTGGAGCACACGATCGAGATCCTGAAGGGGCTGCGCGACCGGTACGAGGCGCACCACCGCGTCTCGATCACGGATTCGGCGCTGGTCGCGGCGGCGACGCTGGCCGACCGCTACATCAACGACCGGTTCCTGCCGGACAAGGCGATCGACCTGATCGACGAGGCCGGGGCGCGGATGCGGATCCGCCGGATGACCGCTCCGCCGGACCTGCGCGAGTTCGACGAGAAGATCGCCGACGTGCGCCGGGACAAGGAGTCCGCGATCGACGCGCAGGACTTCGAGCGGGCCGCGCGGCTGCGCGACGAGGAGAAGCAGCTCCTCGGCCAGAAGGGCGAGCGCGAGAAGCAGTGGAAGGACGGCGACCTCGACGTCGTCGCCGAGGTGGACGACGAGCAGATCGCGGAGGTGCTGGCCAACTGGACCGGCATCCCGGTGTTCAAGCTCACCGAGGAGGAGACCACCCGGCTGCTGCGCATGGAGGACGAGCTCCACAAGCGCATCATCGGCCAGGAGGACGCGGTCAAGGCCGTCTCGCAGGCGATCCGCCGGACGCGGGCGGGCCTGAAGGACCCGAAGCGCCCGTCGGGGTCGTTCATCTTCGCCGGCCCGTCCGGTGTGGGTAAGACGGAGCTGTCGAAGGCGCTGGCGTCGTTCCTGTTCGGCGAGGACGACGCGCTGATCCAGATCGACATGGGCGAGTTCCACGACCGCTACACCGCCTCGCGGCTGTTCGGCGCCCCTCCGGGCTACGTCGGCTACGAGGAGGGCGGGCAGCTGACCGAGAAGGTGCGGCGCAAGCCGTTCTCGGTGGTGCTGTTCGACGAGATCGAGAAGGCGCACCAGGAGATCTACAACACGCTCCTGCAGGTGCTGGAGGACGGTCGCCTGACCGACGGGCAGGGCCGGACGGTCGATTTCAAGAACACCGTGCTGATCTTCACCTCGAACCTGGGGACCTCGGACATCTCGAAGTCCGTGAGCCTCGGCTTCTCCTCCGGAGCGGATTCGACGAACCGCTACGAGAAGATGAAGCAGAAGGTCAACGAGGAAATGAAGAAGCATTTCCGCCCGGAGTTCCTGAACCGGATCGACGACATCATCGTGTTCCACCAGCTCAACCAGGAACAGATCATCCAGATGGTGGATCTGATGATCGGCCGGGTCGAGACGCAGCTCAAGGCCAAGGACATGGAGATCGAGCTGACCGAGAAGGCGAAGGCGCTGCTGGCCAAGCGCGGCTTCGACCCGGTCCTCGGCGCCCGGCCGCTGCGCCGCACGATCCAGCGCGAGATCGAGGACCAGCTGTCGGAGAAGATCCTGTTCGGCGAGGTCGAGCCGGGCCAGATCATCGTGGTCGACGTCGAAGGCTGGAGCGGCAACACCGACGACCGCGACGACGAGGCGGACCTGGTCTTCCGGGCGGGCGGCCGGGTTGTCTCGCTGACCTGAAAATACCGGGAAACGCATTCCGCGCGACGCCTGGGCGGGCCGCGCGGAATCGTCGTGCCCGGCGGAAATCCGCGCTTCTGCGCCGGCGGCGGAAACCGAGGCGAAACTCATTGACTCAATGCTTAAGAAATATATAGTGAGATCGTCGACTCAACTACCGCACAGACGCTGGAGGTGTCTGGATTGAGTGCTCTCAAGGAGAACTACGAGTCGCTGAACCTGGAGCCGAAGCCCATCCGCCCGCACATCCTCGCCGCGGCGACCGTGGCGTTCGGGGACGACTACTACAACGGGCGCAAGGAAACGATCAACCTTTCCGGCTTCGTCCAGTTGAACAAGTGGCCGATGCCCGGCTTCGAGCACCGCGTGGACGAGAAGGGCTACGCCGAGTTCGAGACCGAGCTGATCTCCGCTCCCGAGGTCGGCATCAAGGGGTTCAGCTACGAGCTGGACGACCGCATCCAGGTGCTGTCCAACCCGTTCCTGCCCAACACCGGGCACGTGCGGCAGATCGTTCCCGGCAAGAACTTCCCCGCGGAGTTCTACATCCGGCGCTTCGGCATCCTGGAGTCGAGCACGCTGCGCCTGGCGCACCGCGACGTGATCGACATCCACGGCGTCGTGGACCGCGTGCCGCCGTTCATCAAGCCGCTGCAGAGCCCGTACCTCGGCACGCCGCGCGGCGACGGCCCGTTCGACGTCGTGCCCTCGCCGAACGTCGCGCGCGGCACCACGCTGCCCGAGGCCTGGTACCCGGCCAACGACGAGAACGAGCCGGTGGGCGACACGCCGACCATGTTCTTCCTGCCGAGCGCGGGACCGTGCATGTCGATGCTGGTCGACCCCTCGATGATCATGCAGGTCTCGCTCGAGGGCCAGGCCACGCTCGAGGTCGGCGGCAAGGAGGTCAAGATCGACCTGGCCGGCGACTACAAGAAGGCGGCGGGCAGCGAGATCCTGCTGTTCGGGCCGGACAAGCACGACCAGGGCACCGGCGTGCTGGCGCAGATCTCCCGCATCGCGGTGACCGGCCGCTGCGCCGAGCTCGGCGGCCGCGTGATGCTGCGGGTGAGCTGGCCGAAGCCGTCCGGCGGCACGCTCGGCGAAGGCAGCGAGGACAGCCTCAGCCGGGTGCGCTACCCGAGCGAACTGCACGTCGACACCGAGTTCGAACTGGTCACCGCGGACGGCGCGCTGTACGCGTCGAACCCGGTGCACGTGTTCGGCAAGATGGCCACGATGGAGGCGACCGGCACCGAACTGCAGATGAACGGGGCCGACGCCGCACTGGTCACCGTGGCCGACGAGGTCAAGGCGAGGCTGACCGGCCTCAAGCTGGTCATGCGGGACGCGTTCGTCGGCGAGCACGCGGCCGTCAACGTCTGAGCGCGCGCACTTCCCCGGGCGGGTGAAGCTCGCCGCCGCCCGCCCGGGTGGGGTAACTTGTGTTATCGATAGTGAAATCGGCACTCGTCCCTTTCCGTCGAGAAGGGGACGGGCGCCGGTGCCGGGAGGCGGCCGTGGATCAGCGATTGCTGCTCATGCACCAGGCGATGCTGGCCGATCGGCCGCGGATGCGCGCGTACGACCGGGCGCTGGCGCGGACGGTCGAACCCGGAGCGGTGGTGGCCGACGTCGGCGCGGGCACTTTGGCGTTGTCGCTGCTCGCCTTGGAACACGGGGCGGGGCACGTGTACGCCGTCGAGGCCGATCCGGAAACGGCCGCGCTCGCCGAACGGATCGTCGCCGACAACGACCTCAAGGAAAAGGTCACGCTGATCCAGGGCGACGCCCGGGTCGCGAAACTGCCGAGGAAGGCCGATGTCGTCGTCTCGGAGATGATGGGCAACCTCGGCCCGGAAGAAGACATGAGCCGGGTCCTCGAGGTCTTCGCGCGGAGGAACCTGCGCCCCGGCGGGAAGATCGTTCCGCGCGGCGTCACCACCACCCTCGCCGCGCTCGAATTCGACGACGAGGGCTGGGGGATCTGGAATTCCGGATTCCGCGGCTACCGTCTCGACGCCGTCCGCGAATTCGCCGAGCAGCGCGCGCAGCTGCATTTCTTCCAGCGGGAACCGCGGCTGCTTTCCGAAGCCGTCCCGATCGCGGACGAAGTGCGCCTCGGCATCGTCCGGTCCGGCGAACTGCACGCGGTGCTCGGCTATTTCACCGCGGACCTCGCCGAAGGCGTTTCCCTGTCGAACTTCCCGTCCTACCCCGGCTGCAACTGGGCGGTCTGGATCTGGCCGCTGCGCCACTCGCCGGTCGCCGCGGGCGATGCGGTCCGCGTGCGGGTGCGCCGCCCGGCGGAGCGCGCGCACGCGCGGCTGGCCACGGAATGGCGGCTGGACTGCGCGATTTCCCGCCGAAAGGGGGAGTGATGCCGTTCGCCGTCGGCACGGTCCGCGACCTTCCGGTGCGGGCGCTGAAACTGTGCGGGCTCACCTGGTCCGGCGAAGTGCTGTGGTTCTCCGAAGGCGTGCTGAACCGGATCACTTCGGTGGACCCGGTCAGCGGCGAGGCCGGGCAGCATCTCGCTTGTCCCGGCGTGCGCACCGACCTGACCACGATGTCCGGCCGCCTGGTCCAGGTGGCCGGGGAAGCGCGGGCGCTGCGGGTGCTCGACCCCGCCGACGGCTCGGTGGTGACCGAGCTGCGGAACCCGCGTCCGGGCGGACTGCTGTGCGGGCTGGAAGCGACCCAGCACGGGGTCTGGTTCGGCTACGAGGACCGCCGGATCGTCGATCTGCGCGACGCGGCGGACCTGTCGCTGATCGACAGCTTCCCGGTCCGCCACCCGCCGGCCGGCGTCACCGTGACGGACGACTTCCTCGCCTACGCCGACTACCGGGGCGGCACCATCAACCTCGTCGATCTCGGCAGCCGCCGCGAGGTCGCCCGGTACGACGCGCCGGGCAACCCGACCGGCCTGACCTGGGACGGCAGCCGGATCTGGTACTGCGACCACACGACGCTGCAGCTGCGGGCGATCGAACTGCCGGGCATCAGCCATGCGTGAAGCGGCGCGGTACCACGAAGCCGTCCGCGAATACCTGCTCGTCGCGCTGAGCCTCGGCGAGCTGGCCGAGGGGTTCGTCGACTGCTGGTACGGCGATCCGCGCCTGTCCCGCCGGGCGGCGGCCGAGGGCCCGGTGAATCCGGCCGATCTCGCCGCGCGGGCGGACCGGCTGCGGTCGAGGCTGCCGGACACGGACCTTTCGCTGCTCCGGCAAGGGTTCCTCGACGCGCAACTCGCGGCGATGGCGTGCACGGCGCGGCGGCTGGCCGGCGAGCCGGTCCCGTTCCGGGACGAGGTGCGGACCTGCTTCGGCGTGGACCCGGAACCCGGCGACCCGGACCGGTACGCCGACGTGCACCGGGCGATTTCGCGGCTGCTGCCCGGTTCCGGCGGACTCCGCCGGCGGATCGAGGAGTTCTACGCGCGCAATCTCGTGCCGCCGGACCGGTTCGGCCGCGCCGTGCGAGCGGTTTCGGACCAGCTCCGCGCGCGGGCCGTGCCGCTGTTCGGCCTGCCCGCCGGGGAACGGGTCGAGTACGAGATCGTCCACGACAAGCCGTGGAACGCGTTCAACCGGTACCTGGGCGGCTTCCGGTCCGCGGTCGCGCTCGACGCCGAAGCGGGCGGCACGATCGCGGCGCTGCCGCTGATCCCGGCGCACGAGTCGTATCCAGGGCACCACACCGAACATTGCCGCAAGGAAGCGGTGCTGGTGGACCAGTTCGGCTGGGACGAACACAGGGTCGCAGTGGTGAACACTCCGCAGTGCCTGGTAGCGGAAGGAACCGCCGAACTCGGGGTGCGCGTTCTGCTCGGGACCGGCTGGGGAGAGTGGACCGCGGAACTCCTTGCGGCGGAACGGATCACGATCGACGGCGCGCTTGTCGAGGCCGTGACGGACCTCGTCCGGCAGTTGCTGCCGGTGCGACAGGACGCCGCCGTCCTGCTGCACGACCGCGGCGCCGATCCGGACGACGTGACCGGCTATCTCGAACGCTGGCTGCTGCTGCCCGCGGATCGCGCCGCGCGACTGGCCCGGTTCGCGGCGGACCCGCTCTGGCGCGCCTACTCCGTCACGTACCCGGAGGGATCGCGGCTGGTCGCGGCGTGGCTGGCCGCCCGGCCGCCGGAAGTCTCGCCGGCCGAACGGTTCCGGATCCTGCTCGACGAGGCCGTGCTGCCGTCTCGGCTGGCCGCGGAAGCGGCCGCGGCCGGGTGCTCGCCGGTCAGTCCTTCGACCGTTCGGCGGTGATCCGCGTGTTCGCTCGCTGCCGATTCGCCCGGGCCGTCAAGGGCACTTGATGCCGGGCCGTCCCGCGAACCGCGGCAGGGGGCGGACCGCGACCCGCGAGATGTGCCGGTCGCGACCCTCCATAATGGACTGGACGGTCCTACCCGGCGCACCCCGGATCAGCTCGGCGCGACAGCCGGGGGCCAGGCCGCCTTGACTGGCACCCCGCGGGTTGCCTAATGTCGAGTTCGTGACTGCACCTTTGCCCGGCGGGTAACGAGATGGACGACGTTTTCAGGGCGCTCGCGGATCCGAGCAGGCGGCGCCTGCTCGACCGGCTGAACCACCGGAACGGGCAGAACCTCCGCGAACTGTGCGACGGCCTCGGGATGAGCAGGCAGGCGGTCACCAAGCACCTGCTGGTGCTGCAGGAAACGAACCTCGTGACGACCGCGCGCCGGGGCCGCGAGAAGCTGCACTATCTCAATGTCGCCCCCATCAACGACATCGCCGAGCGCTGGATCGACCGGTACGACCGGGAGCGGGCCGGTCTGCTGTCCGACCTCAAACGCGCGCTGGAAGGAAACCGCATGCCGCAAGACCCGTTCGTCTACGTCACCTACATCGAGACCACTCCGGAACAGTTGTGGCAGGCGTTGACGACTCCCGCCTTCATCGCCCGGTATTTCCAGGGCGGTCCCGAATCGTCGTGGACCGAGGGAGCGCCGGTGCGGTGGCGGACGTCCCCCGGCGGGGAGCCGGCGGACCTCGGGCAGCGCGTGCTCGTGGCCGAGCCGTGCCGCAGGCTCGCCTACACCTGGCACAACTATCCGCCGGAGGCGGCCGAAGCGTTCGGCTGGTCCGAAGAGGCGTTCGCGCGGCGGCGGCGCGAAGCGATCACCCAGGTCACCTTCGACCTCGAACCGGTCGGTTCCGCCGTGCGGCTGACCGTGACGCACGACGGATTCGAAGGCCGGACCGCGATGTACGAATCGGTCAGCAAGGGCTGGCCGGAAATCGTCTCGAACCTCAAGACGCTGCTGGAGACCGGCGACACGCTGTCGCTGCCCGCCGACAGCCGGACGATCGAAGCCGCTGCGCGCGAGAGGTGAAGGCGCTCGGCCGCCTCATCGCTCGGCGCGGATGAGCAGGTTGCCGCTCGGCATGGCGACGACGCCGTCCGCGGCCGCGTAGGGCTCGGCGGCTTCGGCCACGGCGTCCCAGATCTCCGGAGCGTCCTCGTCGCCGAACGTCTCGCGAATCATGCCGAGCATCCCCGGCGGCGTGATGGCACGGGTGAATTCAACGTAACGGCGCGTCGAGGCGAGCCGGAACCGCACGACGGTCCCGGACACCGAGACGGCGCGGAACCCGGCCGCGACCAGCTGCTCGCGCACCTCGCCGGCATCCGCCATCGCGAACGGCCCCGGCGCGCCGGCCGGCGGGGCGGCCAGGCCGAGCTTCGCGGCGAACACGGCGCCGCCGAGCGCCATCATCGGCGCGGACTCCGCCGGGCCCCAGACCGCGGCGGCCAGCACCCCGCCCGGCGAGAGGAGTTCGCGCAGCGAACGAAACAGCTTGCCCGGTTCCGCCGAGAACATCAGGCCCCAGCGGCTCAGCGCCACGTCGAACGAGGCCGGCGGCAGGTCGAGCGCGTCGAGGTCGGCCTCGGCGAACTCGATCCCGGTGCGACCGCCCGCCCGCTTCCGCGCGGCGGCGACCATGCCGGGAGCGAGGTCGATGCCGAGCACCCGCCCCTCCGGTCCGGCGAGACCGGCGGCGGCCAACGCGAGATCCCCGGCTCCGCACGCGAGATCGAGCACCCGGTGCCCGGCCCGGACATCCCCGAGCCCCAACAGCTTCTCGCTCAATTCCGCCGCGCCCTCGGCGAATTCGGGCGGCAGCGCGCTCCAGTTGTCCGTGACCGTGTCCCAGAACGATCGCTGAGCGTTCTTGAACTTCACGATGTCGAACCCCGGTGCGGACATGACGCGTTCCCTTCGGGCCGTGGAGCCGCTTAAACTATACGTTAAGTAAGTTAGCTGGGTGTCGCGAGATTGACGGTCGACGGTTCCCGCTCACGGCAACAGGCATTCGTGGCGGCGATAACGCACGCGACCGGCGAACGGCTGCACCTAAATGAAGCGAGAGCACGTTCGCGGGCACGAGTCGGCCATCGGGAGGATAGGCAACCTGCAGGTTGCGTGAAATGCCGGGCGTGTGCCACGCTGGGGTCCCCACACACGGAAGGCATCCACCATGGACAACAACCGGATCGAACGCGAAATCGTGGTCGAGGCTCCGCCGGAGCGGGTCTGGTCGCTGGTGGCGCGGCCGGGTTTCTGGGTTGCGGACCTGCCGGACGCGGAATGCGAGCTGAAGCCTGGCGCGCTGGCCGTGCCGAGGCACGAGGAGCGAGGGTCGTTCCCCGTGCGGGTCGAGCACGTACGGCCGGAGACCGAGGTCTCGTACCGGTGGGCGAGCACGTTTCCCGGCGAGGAGCCGCGCGAGGGGAACTCCACGCTGATCGAAATCACCGTGCTGCGCGAACGCGAGCACACCCGCGTTCGCGTCGTGGAGAGCGGGTTCGCCGAGCTGGACAGCGAGGAAGACCGCCGCCTCGAATCGCTGCGGGGCAACATCGAAGGGTGGGACCACGAGCTCGGCGCGCTGCGCGAGCGCGCGGAGCAACCGGTCGCGTGAGCGGCGGGACAGGCGTGGCGCGGACGGAGGCGGACGGCACGCGGCTGGGCGGCCCGCTGATCCGGCTCGCCTTGGTCATGCTGCTCGGCGGGTTCCTGCCGATGGTCGACGCGACCATCGTCAATGTCGGCATGAACAGCTTCGCCGGCCACTTCGAGGTCGCGCTCACCACGATCGAATGGGTCACCACCGGCTACCTGCTCGCCGTGTCGGTGTCGGCGCCGGTCGCGGGCTGGGCCGTCGACCGCTTCGGAGGGAAGGCGGTGTGGCTGCTGGCGCTCGGGCTGTTCCTCGGCGGATCCGCGCTGTGCGCGTCGGCGTGGTCGCCCGGCGCCCTGATCGGTTTCCGGGTGCTGCAAGGGTTCGGCGGCGGGATGCTGGAGCCGGTCATGATGACGGTGCTCGGCCGGGAGGCGGGACAGCGGCGGGCGGGCAAGCTGGTCGGGCTGCTC
The DNA here is from genome assembly GCF_000158875.1 of Streptomyces sp. AA4. NCBI lineage: Bacteria > Bacillati > Actinomycetota > Actinomycetes > Kitasatosporales > Streptomycetaceae > Streptomyces > Streptomyces sp. AA4. The sequence goes on from NZ_GG657746.1 coordinate 3,717,969, forward strand.
GCGCTCGTGCTGAACCTGGGCCCGGTGCTCGGCCCGGTCGTCGGCGGCCTGCTCCTGCAGTATCTCGGCTGGCAGTGGCTGTTCCTGGTCAATCTGCCGCTCGGGCTGGCCGCGTTCGTGCTGGCACTGCCGCTGGTGCCGGCCGGGCATCCGGAGGCGGACCGGCGTCCGGTCGACATCGCGGGCATCGCGTTGCTGTGCCCGGGGTTCGCGGCCGTCGAGTACGGCCTGGCGCAAGCCGCGGGCGGCGGGTTCGGCGCGACGCCGGTCGTCGCCGGTCTCGTCCTCGGCGTTCTGCTTCTCGGCGGGTACGCGGCGCACGCGCTGCGCGCCGCGAATCCGCTGATCGACATCCGGCTGTTCGCCAGCCGCGGGTTCGCCGCCAGCGTCGTGGTGATCTTCCTGGCCGGCGGCGCGTTGTTCGGCGCGTTGTTCCTGATCCCGCTGTACTACCAGCAGGTGCGCCAGCACGGCCTAGTGGAGACCGGGCTGCTGCTGGCCCCGCTCGGGCTGGGCACGCTGCTGAGCATGCCGGTCGCGGCGAAACTGTCCGAAAAGGCGGGCGCGAACAGGCTGGTCCCGCTCGGCGGGGTGCTGGTGGTCGCCTGCATCGGCGTCTACACCCAGGCGGGAACGACGACGAACGAGGCGTGGCTCGCCGCGTGCCTGTTCGTCTTCGGCATCGGGTTCGGCCTGGTCGGCGCTCCCACGGTAGCCTCGATTTTCCGTTCGGTGCCGCCGAAATCGGTTTCGAGCGCGACCGGCTCGCTGTTCGTGGTCAACCAGATCGGCGCGTCGCTGACGGTCGCGGTCGTGGCCTTGGTGGTGCAGCACGGCAAGGCGACGGGCAGCGAGACGGCGGTTTCGGGCACCTTCGGCGCCGCGTTCTGGTGGATGTGCGGCCTCGCCGCGGTCGGTGCGGTGTGCGGGCTCGGGCTGCCGGGCCGGCCGGCGGCGCCCGAGACGGCCGCGGAAGCACCGGAAACCGCCCGGCAGCCGTGATCCGGCGGGTCACCGGGACGGTGCGAGGCGTACCCGCGAAAGGTCGAGGGTGTAGCCGGCGGCGGGCAGGACGCCGTCCGGCCGCACCCTGTCCGCGTGCAGTTGCGGCGAACGCGGTTTCCGGAACAGCAGCGGGACGACCGCGACGTCCGCGAGCACCCGGCGCTCGGCGGCCTGCCAGTGCTCCCGTGCTCGCGCCGGTTCCGCGACCGCGCTGAGCGCCTGGTCGACAAGGCGGTCGAAGGCGGGTTCGCTGTAGAGACCGTGGTTCCCGGTGCCGGGCGAGTCGTTGGTCTCGAACATCGTCTGCAAGAAGACGCGGCTGCCGGCGCCGGGCCACGCGGGAGCGCGGGACGCGAGCGCGAGGTCCCAGCGGCCGGCGCGGGCCTCGTCCGGGTTGCCGAGCAGGCGGAGGAAATCGTGGTTCGGCAAGGCATCCCACTCGACAGCGATGCCCACAGCGGCGAGATCGTGCGCACAGGAGCGCGCGATCGCCATCGACAGCGGATCGTCGGAGTGGACGCCGCGCAGGGACAGACGTTCGCCGCGGGAAGCCGCGGCGAGCGCGGCACGGCTCTTTTCGGCGTCGCCGCGAGCGCCAGGCGACCCCTGCGGGTCCGGCTCGTGGCGAATGCCGTCGCCGGGAGGCACGACCCGGTCCGCGATCAGCGCGGCGGTGCCGGGGCGGTGCTTGTCGTGAATGTCGAGCACGGCGGTCTTGTCGAGGGCGCACGCGATGGCGAACCGCACGCCCCGCTCGCGAATCGCGCCGCCGGAGTTCGGGCTGCGCAGGTTGAAAACCAGGTACGGGTCCAGCGCGTAGCCCGGTTCGGCGTCGATCGTCCTCGACGGGTCGGCAGCCGCACCGTCCCACGCCAGATCCGCGGTCCCGGACCGGATGCGGGCCTCGATCTCGGCGGGCGCGGCGCGCTCGGACACGACCTCGAGCACGTCGACGCCTTGGCCGCGGATCGGGTCGGTTTCCGGTGCCCAGCGGGGATTCCGGCCGAGGCGGATCCGTTCGCCGGGCCGGAACTCCACTACGCGGTAAGGGCCGTTGGAGCGGAGGTGGCACCGCAGTCCGGGGCTACCCGGGACGTAAGCGTCGTACTCCGCGGGAGCCGGTGCGGCGCACGGCAGCGCCATCAGGTGCGCGAAGTCGAGCGCGGGCCTGGTCAGCTCGATCACGAGGCTCTCGTCGTCAAGCGCGAACACGCCGGGGATGTCGTGGCTGTTCTGGTAATCGGCGAGATCGCGTGCGGTGGGGTCGCCCGGACCGAACGCGTCGCGGTACCCGGCGCAGAACTCCGCCATGCCGCGGATCGTGCTCGTGAAGCAGGGCAGCGCGGCCGGCCGGTGCACGGGATTGCCGAGTCTCTTCAGCCCGCGGACCACGTCGTGCGAGGTGACCGGGCGGGGCGGGACGGTGTCCCAGAAGACTCCGGGACGCAGGTGGACGACGTTGTTGACGTGCCGCGCCCCCATCCCGGTGTTGTACGTGGACGGGATGTCCGCGGCCAGGTCCGGCAGCGGCGCGATCGCCTGCCAGTTCCGGAGATCCGGTTCGGCGCGGTAGCCGAACAGGCAGCGGGCGAACAGCCGGGTGAGCTGGCGGGTGCTGTCGTGGTGCGCGGTCGCCGGATCCAGGTCGTCCACAACGGACGGTCCGACGAGGCGCAACGTCGCGGAGCCGGTCACGAGAGCTCGTCCGCGAGCCGGGCCATCACCGCGACCGCCCGGTCGATCTCGGCGCGGGTGTTGAACAGATGGGTCGTGATCCGCGCGGCGTAATGCTGGTGCGGGGAACCGGGAACGTCGAACTCGGTCCACCGGGTCCAGATCCGGTGCTCCTGTTCGAGCCGGTCGGTGAAGGCCGCGAACTTCTTGATGTTCCACGCGGATTCGCGGTCGCGGAACGGGTGGAAGGCGATCAGCGGCGACCGCAGGCGCTTGTCCGCCCCCGGCGAATACAGGGCGTCCTGGCCGAACGTCTCCGCGAGACGGCCGCGCGCGTAGTCGGCGAGGTCCATGATGTGGCGTTCGATCCTGGCTCGGCCGATGTCGTCGAACAGTTCGCACGCCTTGGCGAGCGCCGCGCCCCTGGCGATGCTCGCGCTGCCCGCGACCTGGACGTAGAGAGCCGTGTCGTCGCTGGCGACCGAGGTCGTGGTGCGCGGAGGCGGGCTGCCGACGATGGGGTACCAGGTCGAGATGACCGGCCAGAACGTCGGCAGCGGGAGCGGGTTGTGCTCCGGGAAGACTTTGTTGCGCAGGTACAGCAGGCCGGTGCCGAGCGGGCCGCACTGGAATTTCGAGCCGGAGCAGGCCATGAAGTCGACCCCGAGTTCGCGCAGGTTGCAGTCGAGCATGCCCGGCAGCAACGCGCCGTCGACCACGGTGGTCAATCCGTGCCGCTGCGCGAGTTCGCACAGCGCGCGCATCGGCATCAGGGTTCCGGTGAACAGGGTGACCGCCGCGAACGACAGCACCTTCGTCCTCTGCGTGATCGCCTCCGCGAACAGTTCGACGATCTCTTCGGCACGGACGTCGTACCCGGTCGGCGGGGTGATCACCTTGACCCGGACGCCGAAGCGGTTGCGGAGCAGGTTGAAGTTGGACAGCACGGAATAGCACTCGTGGCTGGTGGTGACGACCTCGTCGCCCTCGCGCAGATCGAGACCCTGGATGATGCGCGCGACGCCTTCGGTCGCGTTGTGGCAGATGACCATCTCGTCGAGGTCCACGCCGAACGCGCGCGCGATGGCGGTGCGGTGCTCGACGTAGCCGGAGGGCTTGTAGACGTCCGCCAGCCCGCCGGTCCATTCCCGCGTGACCCGGTCGACGGTGTCGAGCACCTCGTAGGGCATCGCGCCGACCGTGCCGGTGTTGAGGTGGATGGTCGCGGGATCGAGCGCGAAGAGCTTCCGGATGTCCTCCCACGAGGCGGTCCGAAGCGGCGGGAGCTGGGCCGCCGTGACCGGTCGGCCGGATTCCAGGAGCTGGCTCACGAGTACTCCCTCGTTCGGATGCGGAAACGCCGATAATACTTTAAAAACAGATGGTAAGGTAAGAGCCGGGGTCGGCGGCCGAGGGGAGTCCGGCATGGAGAGCGCGAGACCGGTCCGCGGCGGCACGCTGCGGTACTTCGGTTCCGGCGGAATGGACCACATCGATCCGGCGTGCGCCTACTACGCTTTCGACCACCAGATCATCCGGCTGTTCGCCCGGCAGCTGTTCAGCTACCCCACCACGCTCGACGAGACGGCGCTGCGCCCGGTGCCGGACGTCGCGGCCGAGATGCCGACGACCGCCAACGGCGGCGTGAGCGAGGACGGGCGCACGTACGTGATCCGGCTGCGCCCCGGCGTGTGCTGGGACACCGATCCGGTGCGCGAAGTCACCGCCGCCGATTTCGTCCGCGGGTTCAAGCGGATGTGCAACCCGGTCGCCGGGGCCGGCGCGGTCGCGTACTACACCAGCACGATCAAGGGAATGGCCGAGTTCGCCGAGGGCTACCGCGCGGCGTTCGCGGACGTCCCGCACCCCGCGGCGGCACAGCTGGCCGAGTACCAGAACTCCCACGAGATCTCCGGGCTCGCCGCGGAAGGGCCGCGGGTCCTGCGGATCGACCTGATCCGCCCGGCCAACGACATGCTGAACATCCTGTCGATGATGTTCGCCTCGGCCGCGCCGGCCGAGTACGACCGGTTCGTGCCCGGCAGCCCGGAGATGGCCGGTGCGCTGCGCTCGAACGGACCGTACCGGGTCACGGCGTACGAGCCGGGCCGGCGCCTGTCGATGGCCCGCAATCCCGCCTGGAGCCAGGAAACCGACTCGGTGCGCCACCAGTACGTGGAACGCATCGAGGTGGAGATGGCGCAGGTGGACGACAGCGAGGTGCGGCGCCGGATCGAGACCGGCGAGGCGGACCTGTCGTGGGGTTCCCCGGTGATCAGCAAGGACCGGCGGGTGCTGGACGCGGACCGGCACCTCGGCTACGCGCTGAACCCGTACCTGGTGTTCAATCTGCGCAGCCCCAACTCCGGCGGCGCGGTGCGGAAGCTGGGGGTGCGGCGGGCGATCGCCTACGCGGTCGACAAGGCCGCCAAGGTGAAGTTCTTCGACGAGATGAACGTCGGCACGGTCACCGAGCCCGCGCACACCGCGATCCCGCGCGGGAACTTCGGGTACCGCCCCTACAACCGCTATCCCACGCCCGGCGACCGGGGCGACCCCGAGCGGAGCCGCCGCCTGCTCGCCGAGGCCGGTTATCCGGACGGCGTCCGGCTCAGAGCCGTGTACCGCGACGACGCCGTGCACGCCGAAATCGCCGAGTCCTACGCGGAGGACCTGGCGGCCGCGGGCATCACGGTGGACCTGGTGCTGGTCGGCCAGTCGGACGACTTCTACCGGATCCTGCAGGACCCGGCCATGGCCGAAGCGGGGGAGTGGGACCTCGCCGCGGCGGCGTGGACCCCGGACTGGTTCGGCAACAACGGCCGCGCCTACGTGCAGCCGATGTTCCAGTCGAATTTCGCCGCGGGCACCACGAACTACGGCGACTACCGCAACCCGGCGGTCGACCGGTTGATCGAGGAGGCGCTGTCGGAACCGGATCCGGCGCGCGCGGAAAGCCTGTGGCACCAGGTGGACCGACAGGTGCTGGAGGACGTCGCGATCGTTCCGGTGATGGCCTGCGAGCCGACCATCCCGCACATGACGAGCCCGCGCGTGCGCAACGCGCTGCCCATGCCGCAGATCGACCGATGGCTCGACGCGGCGAATCTCTGGCTTGATCCGCCGGACTGAAGGGCGGCCAGGAAACTACTGCCGGATATCCCGAGTTGGGGGCTGAGATGGCGTTGCGGACCCGCCTCGCGGTGCGTGCGGTGCGAGTGCTCGCCACGGCGGCCGCGGTACTCGGTCCGGCGGCTGTGCGCACCTTGTTCCGGGCGGCGGTGCGCGGGAGGGAAGCGGCGCTCGGATACTTCTGGGCCCGCGTCACGGTGTTGCTGACCAGGCTGGGACCGACGTTCGTCAAAGCCGGCCAGGTGCTCGGCACGCGCAGGGACGTGGTGCCCGCCGCGCTGTGCGACGCACTGTCTGTCCTGCAGGATTCGGTCGCGCCGCTGAACGAGGCCGAGACCGCGCGCGCGGTGAAGGAGGCTTACGGCAGCGAGGCCGACGAGGTCTTCGCGGAACTGGACCCGCGGCCGGTCGCGAGCGGCAGTGTGGCTTCGGTTTACCGGGCGCGGCTGCGAACCGGGCAGGACGTGGCGGTCAAGCTCCGCCGTCCCGGCATCGAGCGCGTGATGACCGACGATCTCGCGCTGATCCGGCGCGGTGCGGCGATCGCGGCGCGGCTCCCGGTTTTCCGTGACGTTCCGGTGCGCGAGGTGGTCGGCAGCCTGGCCGACGCGGTGCTGGGCCAGCTCGATTTCGAGCGGGAGGCGAGAAGCCTGCGGCGGCTGCGCGAGAACCTGTCCGAGGTGCCGCGGGTGTGGGTGCCGAAGGTGTACCCGGAGGCGTGCCGTCCGCGCTGCATCGTCATGGAGTTCGTCCCCGGGCTCGTGCTGGACGCCGCGGACGGGTGCGGCGCCGCGGCGCGCAGGCGGTTCGCGGCCTCCGGCATGGCCGCGATGTACCAAATGCTGTTCGTGGACGGATTCGTGCACTGCGACCTGCATCCGGGCAATCTCTACTTCACCCGCGGCTCCCAGGTGGTGGTGCTCGACGCCGGGTTCAGCGTGCAGCTGAGCGACCGGCTGCGGCGGCAGTTCGCCGAGTTCTTCCTGAACATGGCGATAGGCCGCGGCGAGCAGGCGGCCAGGATCGTGCTGGAAAGCGCCGCCGGGACAACCGAAAACGCCGACGTGCCGGGGTTCACCGAGCGGATGGCCGACCTCGTCGAGCGCAGCCACGGCCTGCCCGCCAAGGAGTTCAGCCTGATCGCGTTCGCCGCGGAGATGTTCGACCTGCAGCGCCGCTTCGGCATTCACGCCGCGACCGAGCTGATCTTTCCCTTGCTGTCCCTGCTCGTCATCGAGGGCACTGTCCGGGCGCTCGATCCGGATCTCGACTTCCAGGAAGCGGCGAGGCCGCAGCTCATGCGCGGCCTGTTCGGGGCCGGCCGGGGAGCAGCGCGCTGACGTCGAGCGCGGCCAGCGCGCGGGCCGGGAAATCGCAGTACCACAGGTGCTCGCCGTCCCAGGTCATCCCGGTCGGCCTGCCGGGCGCCCGCAGCGCGCCGAGGGGCTTGCCGGACTCCGGGTCGATCGCGCGGACGAGGGCGTCGTCGAAATCGCCGTAGCACACCATGCCCGGCAGGCAGGTCAGCCCGGACGGCGAATCGCCGTCCACCGGGAACTCGCGTTCGACCAGCATGGTCTCGTAGTTCCGCAGCTGAACGACCGTCGGGCCGCGCAGGCACATCCACAAGCCGTCCGTCCCGAACTCGATCCCGGTCAGCCTTCCGCTGGCGGGCAGCACTTCTTTCTCTCCGCGCAGCTGACCGGTGCCGGGGTCGAGCTGAAGGATCCGCTTCGGGCGCCCGCCGACTTGGAGCAGGGAGACGCCGTCGCAGGCGAGGTCGGCCCGGGCGCGCGGACAGGCCAGCTCGCGCCGGACGGAACCGTCGGCGGGGTCGATGGCGAAAACGGTTCCGGCCTCCTGGTCCGAATGCCACAGCAGCGTGCCGTCCCAGGTGAGTCCGCACAAATAGGAGCCCGGGGCCGGCAGCGTCCGCACGATCGGCGCGGCCGGCGCCGAGTCTGTGGTCGCCATGTGCTGTCCTTTCGCCGCCTCGCGATGTCACTATAATAATATATTGCCAGGCAAGGGGGTGCTGGAATGGATTCCGCGCTGGCGGTTCTCGCGCAGGCGCAGGCGGACGGACGCGGGCGCGCGGGCGCGCGAATCGCGGACGCGGCAACGGCGACACTGAACTGGGACGACGCGTACTGCCGCCGGGTGGCCGCGTACTACGACCAGGGCCCGCTGTTCGACCTCGACGCGGCCCTCGCGGAACGGTACCGCCGCTTCCAGCGGGAGACGGGGGAGCACTTCCAGCTCGTTTCCGAGGCGGGCATCGAGGTGCGGCCGTGGCGAGGGCCGGGGCAGCCGTACCGCACGTCGGCCGAATTGCGGGCCGCCGTCCGCGCCACCGGCGTCCTGCACGTCTACCTGACCAGCACGGCACATGGCCCGGGAACGCGCCGCGCGGGGCACCCGATGGCCGAGCCGTCCGGGGTCGTCGCGGACGGCGTGCGGCTGTGCCACAACGATGTTTTCCGTGCGGTGCACGACGTGTTCGGGCATGTGCTGTCCGGTGCCGGGTTTTCGCCGCGGGGCGAGTTCCGGGCGTCGTTCTGCCACCTGAGCATGTACTCCGAGCCGGTGCACCCGGTCCTGTTCACCGAGCAGATCGCGCAGATCTGCTGGTATTTCTACGGGCCGCACGCGGCGCGGCGCCAGTACCCCGAGCAGAAGGTGTTCGCCTTCCCGGAGGTCTTCGTCGAGGAGTTCCGGGCACTGTTCGCCCTGGAAAAACTTACTTAAAGAAGATATGCTGACCCGGTGACCGAGCTTATGGACGCCAGGCGGCTCGGGGCGGCCGTCCACGCCGATTTTCCCATTCTGGCCCGGCGATTCGGCCCCGATCCGCTGGTGTACCTCGACAACGCGGCGACCTCGCAGAAACCGCGGCCGGTGCTCGACGCGATCCTGGGCTACTACACCGAGGCCAACAGCAACGTGGGCCGCGGCTACTACCGGCTGAGCATGGCCGCCACCGAGGCGTACGAAGGAGCGCGCGCGGCCGTGCAGCGAGCGCTCAACGCGGCGCATCCGGACGAGGTCGTCTTCACCGCGGGCACGACCGCGTCGGTCAACCTGGTCGTCGACACGTTCGGCCGGGCGACGGTGCACGAGGACGACCAGGTGGTCGTCACCGGCATGGAACACAATTCGAACCTGCTGCCGTGGCGCAGGCTCTGCGAGACGACCGGCGCGGAACTGGTCGTCGTGCCCGCGGAGGGCACCGGACGGGTGGACCCGGCGAGGTTCGCCGAGGCGCTGGGCCCGCGCGTGCGCATCGCGGCCGTCGCGCACGTGTCCAATGTGGTCGGCACGGTGAACCCGGTCCGGCGGATGATCGCCGACGCGCATCGCCTGCGGATCCCGGTGCTGGTGGACGGTGCGCAGGCGGTCCCGCACCGGCGGGTCGACGTGCGGGACCTCGACGCGGACTTCTACTGCTTCTCCGCGCACAAGGCCTACGGCCCGATGGGCACCGGGGTGCTGTACGGGAAACGGGAATTGCTTTCGCGCCTGGAGCCGTACCAGGTCGGCGGCGGCACGGTGAAAGGCGTGACCTTCGAGGAACCCGTGGCGTACGTGCCCGCCCCCGCGCGCCTCGAGGCGGGAACGCCGAACGTCGCCGGCGCGGTCGGGCTGGCCGCCGCGTTGTCCTATGTGGACGAACTGGGCTGGGACGAGGTCCGGCGGCACGACGAGACGCTGGTGCGCACCGCGGCCGAGATGCTGGGCAGCTTGTCCCGGGTCCGGATCATCGGGGACCCGGCGGCGGAGCCGAGCGGGATCGTGTCCTTCGCAGTCGACGGGATCCATCCGTACGACGTGGGCGGGCACCTCGACCGGCATGGCGTCGCGGTGCGCAGCGGGGTGCACTGCGCGAACGTCTTCGTCGACAGCTTCGGCGTCGTGGGCACGGTCCGGCTCTCGTTCGCGGTGTACAACACCGAAGCCGAGATCGACCTCGTGCGGCGCGCGGTCGCGACGGTCGAACCCGGGTTCTGGACGGCCGAGCATCCGCGAGAACGGTTCCTGGAGGCGGGCGAGTGACGGCCACCGGGTTCGACGCCGCCGGCTACAAGCGGGACCAGCGGGAGAACTGGGACGCGATCAGCGAGGGCTGGGAGGCGTGCCGCGCCGAGTTCGAGACCGGCGGCGCCCCGGTTTCCGCGCTCCTGCTCGAACTCGGCGGCGTGCGGCCGGGACACCGGGTGCTCGACGTAGGGACCGGTACCGGCGATCCCGCGCTGGCGGCTGCCGCGGCGGTGGGGCCGCGGGGCCGGGTGACCGGGATCGACCTCGCACCGGGAATGATCGAGCGCGCTCGCGCCAGGGCGGCGTCGGGCGGCAACGTCGCGTTCGAGGTCGGCGACGCGGAATCGCTGGACCGCCCGGCCGCGTCGTTCGACGTCGTGCTGAGCCGGTGGGGCCTGATGTTCGTGGTGGACCGCGCGGCGACGCTGCGGTCGCTCGCGCGGATGCTGGCGCCGGGCGGGGTGCTGGCCGCGGCCACGTGGGCGGCGCCGGGGTCGCTGGCCCCGATGACCTCGCTCGGCTTCGGAGTGCTCGCCAGGCGGCTGGAACTGCCGCCGCCGCGGGAGGGCGCGCCGAGCCCGTTCAGCATGGGCGATCCGGAAGTGCTCCGCGAAGAGCTGGCCGAGGCCGGATTCGGGCAGATCGAGATCGGTTCGTTCGAGGCGCCTTTCGTGCTCAGCTCGCCGGAGCGTTATGCCGAGTACAGCAAAGCGGTCGCGCCGCCGGGGCTCAAGGCGCTGCTGCGCGAGCGGTTCGGCAGCGAGGACGACCCGGACACCTGGGCCGAGGTCGCGGACGCCGCGGCCGCGTTCCGGCGGGCGGACGGCCGGGTTTCCCTGCCCAGCAAGACGTTGCTGGCGCGAGCCGTCTCGCCGGCGGCCTGATGCGCTTCGACACCAGGCTGGTGCACAGCGGCCAGCGACCGGAGCCGGGCACCGGCGACCTCGTGCCGCCGATCCACGTCGCGACCACCTATGACCGGTTCTCGCAGGATCCGCCTCGCTGGTTCTACGGGCGGGGCGAGAATCCGACGCGGGAAGCGCTGGAAGAATGTCTCGCCTCGCTGGAGGACGCGCCGTTCTGCACCGTGTTCTCCTCCGGGCAGGCGGCGGCCGCCGCGGCGCTTTCGCTGCTGTCGCCAGGGGATCGGCTGGTGTCCTCGGACGACGTGTACGGCGGCACCTACTCGTTGTTCGCCGAGGCGGAGAGATACGGGATCCGCGTGGAGTACGCGGATCTCGCCGACCCGGCCGAGGCTCACCGTGCGGTGGCGGGCGCGGACCTCGTGTGGGTCGAGAGCCCGAGCAACCCGCTGCTGAAGATCACGGATCTGGCCGGCGTCGCCGCCCGGGCCCGCGACTGCGGCGCGAAAGTGGTCGTGGACAACACTTTCGCCGGCCCGGCCCTCCAGCAGCCGCTCGGCCTCGGCGCCGACGTGAGCCTGCACAGCACGACGAAGTTCGTCGCGGGCCACGCCGACGTGCTCGGCGGGGCCTTGATCTGCCGCGAAGAGGAGCTGCACCGTCGTTTCGCGGCCCATCGCACGGTGACCGGCGCGGCGCCGGGCGGCCTCGACTGCTACCTCGTCCACCGGGGAGTCAAGACGCTGTCCCTGCGGGTGGCGCGACAGGTCGAGAACGCACGGGCGCTGGCCGAAGCGCTCGTCGCCTCGCCGAGGGCGGCGGACGTGCGGTACCCCGGCCTGGAATCGCATCCGGGGCACGCGCTCGCCGCCGTCCAGATGTCCGGGCCCGGGTCGGTGATCAGTTTCCGGTACCGCGGCGACCCGGAGAAGCTGCTCGCGAGCACGCGGTTGTTCGCCTGCGCGGTGAGCCTCGGCGGCGTCCGGTCGCTGATCGAATGCCCGGCGCTGATGACGCACCGGCCGGTTCCCCGCCCGGTCCGGCTGGCGGCCGGGATCACCGACGACCTGATCCGGCTCTCGGCCGGGATCGAGGACGCCGCCGATCTTCTCGAGGACCTGGACCACGCGCTGGAAGGACGACCATGACGGATCCCATCCTGCTCGACGGCGGCGTCGCGACCGAACTCCAGCGCGCGGGCCTGTCCGTGCGCGACCCGTGGTGGGCCACGCGGGCGCTGCTCACCGACCGGAACCGCCGGCTGCTCCAGTCGGTGCACGAGGCGTACCTGGCAGGCGGGGCGCGGGTGATCACGGCGAACACCTTCCGCGCCAACCTCCGCGCGCTGAGGAAGACGACGCTGGATGGCGCGGGGCAGGCGTGGATGGTGCACGCGGCGGTCGGCGTGGCAGGCGCCGCGAGGAACGCCGCGCGAGTGCCGGACGCTCTCATCGCCGGGTCGATCGGCCCGGTCGAGGACTGCTACCGCCCGGACCTGGTGCCGCCGGACGACGAACTGCGCGCCGAGCACGGCTGGCTCGCGCTCCAGCTGTCGCGGGCCGGGGCGGACCTGTTCCTGATCGAGACCATGAACACGATCCGCGAGGCCAGGATCGCCGTGCGGGAAGTGCTCGCCGTCGGCGGCCGGGCGTGGGTTTCCTTCGCCTGCGACGACGACGGGACGCTGCTGTCGGGGGAGCCGGTGGCCGGCGCGGTGCACGCGGTGCAGCGGGACGGCGCGGAGGCGGTGCTGGTCAATTGCACCGGCCCGGAGGCGACCGAGGTCGCGCTCCGCGCGCTGTGCCGGGGCCGGTACGGGCTGATCGGAGCCTGCCCGAACCTCGAGGACCGGACTGGCCTGGCCGCGGGCGAGCACGTCGACCGCGCGCTGCCCTCGACGCTGGAGCCGGAGCAGTTCGCCGAGCTGCTCGCTCGCTGGCGCGCCGAGTACGGTCTGGACATCCTGGGCGGGTGCTGCGGCACGACCCCGGCGCACATCGCGGCCGCGCGGCAGGTGCTGGCCGAACCGCAGCTGGTCGACTGACCGGGCTACGGAAACCTCACCGCACCAAGGAACCTGGCCAGCGACCACGGTTTCCGGCCCCAGACCAACGTTTTCCCGGTGCACGCCGCGCGCACCACGCTCAGCCGGCCGAACAGCACCTGCATCAGCGCCGCGGGCTGGAAGTGCAGCTGCGCGTCAGCGGGGTGGTCGCCTGGCAGGACCGCTATCCGGTCGCGCCGCGCCTCCAGCACGACGGGCGCGGTGTACCGGGAGCGAAACCGCACCGACACCGGCCGGTCGGAGAAAGGTTCGTGGACGAGCAGCCGTCCGGTGTCGTGCGAGAGCAGCTGGACGAGGAAGAGCTCGAAAGCCATCGCGGCGTCGTTGTGCGGGATCGGCCATCGTGCGCCAATGGCGGACGCGATGTCGCGGCCGTGCAGGTGCAGTTCGTTGAGCAGGTGGGCGTAGCAGCCGGCCAGCGGCAGGCGCGCGCCGCCCAGCCAGCTCACCAGCTGGTCCGGTTCGGCGGTCCGGCCCGCGTCGAGGAGCCGGCCGACATCCTCGGCGACCCGCTCGGCCAGGGCAGCGGGAGCGCGTTCGGTCAGCTGGTCGAGGGCGAGAGCGTTGAGGTCGCCGAGTTCGTCCAGCGCGGTGGCTTCGACTCGCGCCGCTGCCCCGGGGATCGGGCGGGGCGGCGACACGCCCGGCAGCACCGCGGCGTAAAGCTCCGCCACGGTCGCGACGTGCGCGGCTGTCTCGGCCACCGTCCAGCGGCCGATCGCCGCGGCCTCCGGATGCTCCGCCGTCTCGACGAGCCGGGCGAATCTTTCCGCCGTTCGGGCGAGCGAACCGCGCACCGCCCGCCAGCTGCTTTCGGTGATCGGCCCGGCCACCGAAAGAGGATATAAGAAATTAAATCGATCGGGCAAGGACCAGCCGGTCCAAGTCGCCGAGCAGCCCGGCGGCGACCTCCGGGGCGCAGAACGCGGCGGCGACACTGTGCCGGACGAGGGTCGCGAGTTCGGCCTCGGAAAGGCCGAGGCGGTCGCGGCACGTCCGGAATTCCGCGTTCGGCGACGTGCCGAACAGCCCCGGGTCGTCGGTGCCGAGCGCGACCGGGACCCCCGCGGCCAGTATCCGCCGCAGCGGGTGTTCGGCGAGCGAAGGGACGGCGCGGGTGCGGAGGTTGGAGGTCGGGCAGATTTCGAGGGTGATGCCGTGGTCGGCGAGGTGCCGCAGCAGCCGGGGATCCCGCGCGCTCGCGATTCCGTGCCCGACGCGCTCGGCGCCGAGGTCCCTGACCGCGGACCAGACCTCGTCCGGTCCGGTGGTCTCGCCCGCGTGCGGCACGCTGTGCAGCCCGGCTGCCTTCGCTCGGGCGAACACGTCGCGGAACAGCCGCCGCGGGACACCGGCTTCCGGCCCGCCGAGCCCGAATCCCACGGTGCCGGAAGGGCTTTCGCGCAACACCCAGTCCAGCGTCGCCTCCGCGCCCGGCGGGCCGTCGTCTCCGGAGACGTCGAACACCCAGCTCAGCTCGACGCCGAGGCCGCGCGCGATCCGGCGGCCGGAGCCGAGTGCCTCGGCGAGTTCGCGCGGTGCGATCCCGGCTTTGCGGTGGGAGAGCGGGGTGACGGTCACCTCGGCGTAGCGCACGTTGTCGCGGGCCAGGTCGGCGGCGAGCCCGGCGACCAGTGCTTCGATGTCGGCTCCGGTCGTGACCACCCGGTTCACGGCGGTGTAGACCGCGAGGAAATGGGCGAAATCGGTGAACTCGCAGTACTTCGCGACTTCGGCGGGTTCGGCGGGCACGCCGCGTCCGGGATGGCGGCGGGCCAGTTCCGCGACGGTGCCGGGGCTCGCCGAACCCAGGAGGTGGACGTGCAGTTCGGCTTTCGGCAGCGCGGCCGGGAATTCGTCCGGGGTCACGGGCCGACGCCGAAGTCCGAGACGCGCAGCGGCGGCATGGCGGTCCGGGTGCAGTAGCCGTGCCACTCCCTCGGCAGGGTCCGCTCGGTCCGGCCGGCTTCGGCGAGCCGCGCGAGCAGGGACAGCGGGCTTTCGTTGAACCGGAAGTCGCGCACCGGGCCGGCGATCTCGCCGTTCTCGACGAGCTGGACGCCGTCGCGGGTGACCCCGGCGAGCAGCAACGACCGCGGATCTGCTTCGCGCAGATACCAGACGGACGACACCAGCAGGCCGCGGCGGGTGCTCGCGATCAGGTCCGCCAGCGTGCCGCTGCCGCCGTCCAGCACCAGGTTGTCGATCTTCGGCGTGTACCGGAGGCCGCTTTTCCGCGCGGAGTACCGGGTCTGGGTCAGTGCGCTGAGCACCCCGCCGCCGATCCATTCCGTGCGCGACAGGGGCATCCCGTTGTCGAAGACCGAATCCGCCGCGGTGGACGCGAGCGCGAGGACGAACGGCGCGCATTCCAGGCCCTGCTCGGCGGGATCGCTGTAGAGCGTCACCGGAACGCCGGCCAGCCGCTCGCCGACGCGGGTCCCGCCGCCGGGCGCGCTGAACGCGGAACCGCCGCCGAGCGCCTCCAGCGCGTTCGCCGACTGGTGGAACCGGAGCATGAAGTCGGCGGCGGCCGACGGCGCCAGCAGCACCTCGTAGTCGCCCGCGGGAAGCGGGATCCGCCGCGGCGTCCGGTGCAGCCTCGCCGTCGCCTCGTCCGCCGTCGCCGCCAGGTCCACCGCCGCGAAGTCCGCCGCGCTCGCACCGGCCCAGCTGGAAGACCGCCGGTTCTCCGCCGTGAGGTCGAGGATCGCGGAAGGCTGGACATGGCGCCGCCGCAGGCCGGTGGACGACGCGGCATAAGTCGTGCGCACCTGGCGCTCGGCGTAGCCGGAGAAGCGGGCGTCGCGCTCGAACACCTCCGCCAGCGCGGGGATCAACCCGCCGAAGTCGTCGAAGGACGTCCGAACCGGGGGCTCCGCCCAGTCCGGCGACTCGCCGGAGGGCAGCGGCTGGGCGTCGGGCGCGGGCGGGGCCCGGCGCGCGGTGCGCTCCGCGGCCCGGACCATTCCGGTGATCGCCTCGGGAGAGAGGTCCCCCTCTCTCGCGACCACGCCGGCGCGGTCCCCGGCGACCGCGACGACCGTGAGCCGCTGCGCCCGAGTGAAGCCGTTGGCAGTCAACGAGTTCCGTGACCAGCGGAGGTGCGCGGCCGAAGTCTCCTCGGCGATGGCGAGGCACGAATCGCAGTCCCGGCTCGCCGCTACGGCTCGTTCCGCCGCCCACCGCACGGCGCCTCACCCGGCCCTGACGACCGATATTCCGGCGAACACCGCGGCGGGACAGCCGTGGCTCGTCGCGGAGGTCTGCATCGGCTGGCCCTTGCCGCACATGTCGGCGCCGAACACGCGGTAGCTCGACGGCCCGCCGAGCGCGGCGAGCGCGCGCCAGAACGCGGTGGTCCGTGCCTGGTAGGCGACTCCGGAGAGCTGCCCGGCCAGCCTGCCGCCGCGGATGCGGTAGGCGCGCTGCGCGGAGAACTGGAAGTGCTCGCGCCGGGTGTCGATGGAAAAACTGTCCGAGCCGGCGAGGTAAATGCCTTCGCCCACCCCGGAAATGAGGTCTTCCACGCCGGGGCCGTCCGGCACGGGACACAGCGACACGTTGGGCATCCGCGGCAGCGGGACATGCCGGGCCGATTCGGCGAAAGAGCATCCGTTGGAGCGCCGGGCCCCGATCGCCCGCGCGGTGCCGCGGTCGGACTGGAATCCGGTGAGCACGCCGTTTTCCACGAGCGGCCACGACTGCGCGGCGACGCCTTCGTCGTCGAAACCGATGGTGGCCAGGCCGTGCGGAGCCGTGCGGTCCGCGGTCACGTTCATCAGCGACGAGCCGAAGCGGAGCGAGCCGAGGCTTTCCGGCGCGGCGAAGCTCGTGCCCGCGTAGGACGCTTCGTGCCCGAGCACGCGATCCAGTTCGGTCGCGTGGCCGACCGATTCGTGCAGGGTCAGCCACAGGTTCGACGGGTCGAGGACGAGGTCGCGGACTCCGGGTTCGACCGGCGTCGCGCGCTCTTTCTCCGCGAGTTGCCCGGGCAGGGCGGCGAGTTCGGCGTCCCAGTCCCAGCCGTCGCCGTCGAGGTATTCCAGTCCCCGGCCGGCGGGCGGGCCCAGTGTGCGCAGCGCGGCCGCGGCGCCGGTGACGAACACCAGCGGATGCAGCCGGATCCGTTGCTGGGTGGTGACGGTGCCCGCGGAATCTGCGTAGAACTTGTTCTCTTTGACGGCGAACAGGTGGGCGACGACCTGTTTGACCGGGTCCGCCGACAGCAGGCGGCTGCTCCAGTCGAGAAGGACGCCGGTGCGCTCCGCCTCTGGTGCCGAGAACGGGTCGACAGCCGCGGGGGAGACCCAGGTTTCGCCGCTGTACACGGGTTCTTGCACCGGTTCGGCGGTCCGTCCGCCGAGAGCGGCGGAAGCCTCGGCCACCGCGACAGCTTCTTCGGAAGCTCGCGCCGCCGCGTCGGGCGTGGCTTCGGAGGTGGCGGCGAACCCGGTGCCATCGCGACGCCGCACGCGCACCGACAGGCCGGTGACCGTCTCGTCGACGCTGCCGCGCACAGTTCGGTCGTGCACTGCGGAATGCGCCTTCCGGACGCGTTCGAACCGGAATGACGCCTGGTCCGCGCCGAGTTCTCGGGCCCGGCTCAACGCGGCGTCGGCGAGACCGGAAAGCGGCAGCGCGAGGAAGGCTTCGTCAATCCCCGCGGACATCAGCGGGCGCGGTCCGGGACGACCGGTGCGCCGGATTCCGCCCACCAGGCGTGCTCGGCGCTGTGCGGCACGGGGTCCCCGAGGTAGCGGGCCTCGCGCGGCCGCACCGCTTCGGCCGGGCGTTCGGGGGAGAGCGGGAAGCGCAACGGGTCCTCCTGATCGATCATCGCCGGGCACCCTTCGGCCTTGACTTCACCGTCGCCAGTCACTATCGATTATAGGAGTGACTTCGGCGGATTCGTCAAACCGAGCGACGGGAGGGGCGGATGGCGCACATCGAGCTCGGCTCCGGACAGCCCGGAATACTGGGATTGTTCGCCTTCCGCCCGGAGACGGCGAAACCGCTCTCCGAACTCGCCGAGGTGCTGCTGCGCGGGCCGAGCACGCTGAGCCGCGGCGAGCGCGAGCTGATCGCCGCCGTGGTTTCGCGGGGCAACGAGTGCTTCTTCTGCGCCTCGGCGCACGGTGCGGTGGCCGCGGCGCAGCTCGCCGGCGGTGCGGAAGCGGTCGAGTCGGCGGCGCGGGACGCCGATGGGGCATCGATCTCGGACAAGCTGAAGGCGTTGCTCAAGATCGCGTCGCAGGTGCGGGAGGGCGGGCGCTCGGTCGACGCGGCTGCCGTCCTCAGCGCGAAGACCGCTGGCGCGACGGACCTGGAGATCCATGACACGGTGTTGATCGCCGCGGCTTTCTGCATGTTCAACCGCTACGTCGACGGCCTCGCGACATTCGCGCCGAGCGACCCGGCCTCGTATGCGAATCAGGCGAAGAAAATCGTCGATGACGGTTACCTCGCGGTCGGCCGCGGCTGAAGTGCCTCAAGGCCTGCGCACGCTCATCCCGTGCGATCCCGGGCGAGCAGCGTCCCGAGGCACGACACCAGCGTGCGCGCCTCGACGTTGAAGTAGTGGCCGTGTCGGATCAGCGCGCTCACCTGGTGCATGGCCAGCCAGCGATGCCGCGGCGACGGCGTCAGCGCCACCTCCGGGCCCACCTCGACTATCCGGTACCGGGTCAGCGCGTTGCGGAACCGGCCGCCCTCCTCGGACAGCACGGTGTCGAACCGGACCGTGCCGTGCCCGGGCCACCACGACCGTTCGGCGTCCGGGATCGGCTCGGTCGCCAGCGCCTGGACGGTCGGAGCCAGCTCGACCCGGTCAAGCAGCCCGAACTCCGGCTTCGCCTGGAACAGCAGGTGCGCTACCCCGTCGAACACGCGGACCAGGAGGGTGGCCACCCCGGTGCCGTACGGTTCCAGCATCGGCTGGGCCCACCGGGCGACTTCCCGGTCGGCGGCCCGCACGCGCACCCCGACGACGCGGAACCGCGACCGTTCCCGGTCGACGATTTCGTGCCTGCCGCGCAGCCACCCGTCGACCGCGTTCAGCGGGATCGTCCGGGCGTGCTCGTCGCACTCCGCCTTCGCCGAGGCGAACCAGCTCAGCACGGCCCGTTCGGTGTGCAGCGCCTGTGTCCCGCGCCAGGACCGCAGCAGTGCGGCGCGGAACGGGTCGGCGGCCCTCTCGGCCCGGATCTCGGGGACGTCGGCGGGCATGCCGGACAGCACCGTGCGGGTGTCCATGTTGACCAGGTTCGGCACGGTCAGCAGGGCCCGCACCAGGCGCAGCGGCAGCCAGGCGAAATTCGGCTCGGCCGCGACCGGTTCCTCGGCGCGCACGATCATGTTCCGGTTGCTTTTGTGCCAGAACCAGCAGCCTTGCTCGGATTGGATCGCGTCGGCGCGGATCCGCCGCGTCGCCACCCCGGCGAAGTGCTCCAGATACGGCGGCCTGCGCCCGCCGTGGACCTGGGTGTAGTTGCTGCGGGTGGCCTGCACGGTAGGCGAGAGCTGCACCCCGTTGCAGTTTCCCGGTTCCGCCTTGGCCTGCAGGAGGCAGTAGGTGACGCCGCGGTGCTCGGCCACGAGGATGCCCAGGATGCCGATCTCGGGCTGGCAGATGACCGGCTGCCGCGTGACGACCTCGCCGCCGCGGACGCCTTCCAGCCCGGCGACGGAGAAGAACCGGCCGCTGACGTGCGTGAGGTTCCCGGTGTCCGGCTCGAACTCCCAGCCGGCCAGGTCATCGAGCGCCGCTTCGGCGACGTCGATCCGGTTCGCCGCGCACCGCTGCGCCCACCACGCGCGGAAAGCGGGCAGCGAATCGACGACGTCGTCCGGGTGCGGCGCCGCGCGTGCCCTCGTTCCGCTCGTCATGTCCGGTCAGCCGATCGCGCGCAGCAGTGCGTCGAGCACGCGGTCCTGGTCGGCGGGCGGCAGCGACGGGTACATCGGCAGCGAGAAGATCTCCTCCGCCGCCTGCTCGGCGACCGGCAGATCGCCTTTCCGGTACCCCAGCCGGAGAAACCCGGTCTGCCGGTGCACCGGCCAGGGGTAGCTGACGGTCAAGGCGATGTCCTCGTCGCTCAACCGCGCGAGGATCCGGTCCCGCTCGGGGTGCCGGACCACGTACAGGTAGTACACGTGCGTGTTGCCCGGCGCGACGACCGGCGTGCGGACCGCCTCGACCCCGGCCAGCGCCGCGTCGTAGCGCGCGGCGATCGCGCGCCGGGCGGCGATGTAGCCGTCGAGCCTGCGCAGCTTGCGGCGCAGGATCTCCGCCTGGACCTCGTCGAGTCGCGCGTTGAACCCCGGCGTCCGCACCACGTGATAGGTATCGGCCATCCCGTAATAGCGCAGCCTGCGCAGCGCGCCCGCCAGGTCGTCGAGGTCGGTGAGAACCGCGCCGCCGTCGCCATAGGCGCCGAGCACTTTGGTGGGGTAGAAGGAAAACGCTGCGAGATCGCCGACAGTGCCCGCCCGGGCCCCGTCGCGGCGCGCGCCGTGGGCCTGCGCGCAGTCCTCGATCAGCCGCAGCCCGTGCCGGTCCGCGATCCCGCGCAGGGCCGTCAGATCGGCGCACTGCCCGTAGAGGTGCACCGCGACAATGGCCCGGGTCCGCGGCGTGACCGACGCCTCGACCTGGTCGGCGTCCATCAGGTAGGTGCCGTCGGCACGGATGTCCACCAGCACCGGAGTCGCCCCGGCCGCGTCGATCGCGACCACTGTCGGCGCGGCGGTATGGGACACCGTGACGACCTCGTCGCCCGGACCGACGTCACAGGCGCGCAGCGCGAGGGCGATCGCGTTCGTCCCGTTGTCGACGCCGACGCAATGCCGGACTCCGTGGTATTCCGCGAATTCCCGCTCGAACCCCCGGACACTGGCCCCGAGCACGAGCTGCCCCGAACGGAAAACCGTGTCCACCGCGTCGAGAATGTCGTCCCGTTCGGCGGCGTACTCGTTCAGGTATCCCCAGACTCGTTGCGGCACAGGCCCTCCTCTGCGCCCCGGCCCCCGTCGCTCGGGCCGCGAGACGTTCGATCCAGTATCCGGCGCGGTTTCGCGGGAAACAAGGGGGCCGGAAACCATTGCGCTGCAGTGCGAAGGTGCGTCCGATCGCCGTTCGCGACGCGCCGACTCGCTCACGGCAGGGCCGCCGCGACGGTTTCCTCCAGACCGGTTCGGACGGACATCCGCGCCGCCCACCCGGTCCGCTCCTGGAACGCCGTGGGATCGACGACCATGCTCGCCAGCTCGGCGGCGCTCAACGGGCGCGGCGGCGGCACGGCGACCACCGGAACCGGCGCGGTGTCCGTCCGGCGGGCGACGATCTCGGCGACCGTCCGGAACGCGTCGCCGAGCGGGGTTCCCACGCCAGTGCCGGCGAGCCAGTGCCGGCCGGCGAGTTCGTCGGCATGGTCCAGTGCCGCCAGCACCGCCGCCGCGGCGTCCCGCACGTGGAGCAGATCGCGCCGCACGGTTCCGTCGTGCCACATGGTCAACGGCTCGCCCGCGATCGCGCGGCGGAGCACAGAGGTGAGCGCTCCGCTGTCGAATCGGCCGTTCGCGGCGCTGTGCCCGTAGACCGTGGGAAGTCGGATGGACACCCCGCGCACGGCGCCTTCCGCGGTCGCCAGCAGGAGGGCACGTTCGGCCGCGTGCTTGTCCCTTTCGAACGCGGTGGCCGGCCTGTCCTCCTCGGTGCCGTCCAGGAGGCTCCGCGGCGGCACACCGACCTGCGTGACCGTGCCCGCGTAGATCACGACCGGCGGCTTGGCGTCGAGAAGTCCGGCCATCACCCCGGAATCGAGCGACGGCGTACGATGGTCGGCGAGGAGGCAAACGACGGCATCCGCGCCGTCCACCGCCTTGCGAAGCTCTTCCGGGTTCCGGAGGTCCCCGGACCGGCGGCTCGCCGCGCGCACCCGCACCGGCCGTTCCGCAAGCGACGCGGCCACGGCGGAACCGATCACGCCCGTCGCCCCGAGCAGCACGATCAGCGGCTCGGTCATAGCAGGCGCACCTCGGGAACATGAACCAGCCACCGGCCGCCGCTCTCCCGGAATCCCGGCTCCTTCGCCACTATTTCCTCCGCGTGGTTCCAAGCGAGCAGCAGGGCGTAGTCCGGGTAGGGCCGGGCGAACTCTTCGGGCGGCCGCACCGGGATGTGCGTCCCCGGCGTCACCAAGCCCTGTTTGCCCGCCGTCGAGTCGCAGATGAACGGCAGCAGCTCCGGGCCGATCCCGCAGTAGTTGAGGAGGGTGGCGCTCTTCGCCGTCGCGCCGTAGCCGACCACCCGGGCGCCCGATCGCCGCAGCGCCGACAGTTCCGCGCCGAGCCTTTCCCGCACCCCCGAAGCTCTCTCGGCGAAACCGGCCAGCGTCGCCGGCGCCGTCAGCTTCCGTGCCTCCTCGTCGGCGAGAAGCGAGCCGACCGCGGGCGACGGCTGCCGGCGGCCGCTCCGAGCCAAGGTGTACCGGACCTCGCCACCGTGCACGGGCACCCGCCGCACGTCGACCAATTCGAAGCCGAACCGCCGCGCCGCTTCCCGCACCGACCGCGCCGAGAACAGGTAGAAGTGCTCGTCGTAAATCTGGTCGAACGCCGTCTTCTCCACGACGTCTCCCGCATACGGGTCCTCGAAAACGAACACGCCGTCCGGCGCGAGCAGCGCGTGCACCCCGCGGAAGACCTCGCCCAGGTCCGGGATGTGGCTCACCGTGTTCGCCGCGAAGATCACGTCGGCTTTCCCGTCGACGTCCGCGACCTCCCGGGCGGAGTCTTCGCCGAAGAACTCCTTCCTGACCCGTACGCCTTGTGCGGCGGCGATGTCCGCCACCTCGCCGGACGGTTCGAAGCCCAGGTGCCGCACCCCGGCCCGCTGTGCCGCGCGCAGGATTATCCCGTCGTTGCTGCCGATCTCGACGAGGAACGGATCGGGCCCGGCGAGCGCGGTGCGGAGCAGGTTCTCGGCCACGCCGAGGAAATGCCGGCTCATCCGGCTCGAACTGGACGAGAGAAACGGGTAGTCCGCCCGGAACATCAGCTCGGGCGGAACCTCGTCGAGCTGCTGCACCAGCGTGCACGTGCCGCACTGCCCGACCGCGAGCCGGAAGCGGAACTCGTCGGAGGTGTCGTCCGGCTCCCGGTACTGCTGCGAGATCGGCTGGAGCCCCAGGTCGAGAAACTCCTCGACCGGCCCGCTGCACATCCGGCACGCCGATTCCGCCACTCGGGTCACTATACATCAGTAAAGTCCTCGCCGAGAGGTGTTGCGCCGCCGGGAATCTCCCGGCCTGGCAGCAGGGCGAGGCAACCTGCGCGCGAAACGCCGGCCAACCTTGACGCAATAGGAAATGATAGTAAAATACCCAGGCGGGAAGCCGGCCGTGGCAACCCCGCCCGGCGTGCTCCCGACTACGAAACGTCAGGGGATCGAGATGCGAAGGCGCAGCGCACCGGGAGAGTTCCGCAACCCGCAAGGACTTTCGATCGACCAGGACGGCAACCTCGTGGTGATCGTGGGCTGCACCCGGCCGCCGCACGTCCAGGTCTTCCGGCCGGGCGGCGAGCGGTCGGCGCAGGCGGCGCCGTACACGTTCCGCAACAACATCGCCAATCCCGGCCCGACGCAGGCGCCGCTGTGGCTCGAGACCCGCCAGCGGACCGAGGACGGCGGCTTCCGGGGCGACGCCGACGGTCGCGGCGGTGCGGAGTGGCGCTATCCCATCGACTCCGCCGTCGACGCCGACGGCCGCGTGCTCGTCCTCGACGGGCACGTGATCAAGATCTTCGGCATCGACGGCAACCACCTGTCCACGTTCGGCGGCTCGGGCTGGGAGGAGCAGGACTTCATCAGCCCGTGCGGCATCGCGACCGACAGCCGGAACCGCATCGTCGTGACCGACAACGCCGGGGCCAACCCGCATGTGAAGCCGGAGCGCCCGCGCGGACAGGTCAAGGTCTTCGACCGCGACGGCGAGTTCCGTTTCAGCTTCGGCCCGTTGGGCGCGGACGCCGGGGAGCTGAAGTCGCCGATCGGCGTGGCCACCGACAGCCAGGACCGCATCATCGTCGCCGACCAGGGGAACAACCGCGTCCAGATCTTCGACTCCTCCGGCGCGCACGTCGCCCACTTCGGGACGCTGGGCACCGGCGACGGCGAGCTGAACTGGCCCTTCGGCGTGGCGGTCAACGCCGACGACGAGATCATCGTGGCCGACGCCGGGAACAACCGCGTGCAGGTCTTCGATTCCTCGGGCCGGTATCTGCGCCAGTTCGGCTCGCTCGGCCTCGGCGACGGCGAGCTGAACTATCCGTTCCACGTCGCGGTGGACCGCGAGAACAACATCGTGGTCGCGGACTCGGGCAACGACCGGGTGCAGGTTTTCCGGCCGGACGGACGGTACGCGGCGAAGTTCGGGGTCGTCCGGAAGCGCACGGTGCACGCCTTCGGCGAGAGCGACTTCAACTTCCCGATCGGCCTCGCCCAGGACTCGAAGGGCAACGTCCTCGTCTCCGACACGCGGAACCACCGCGTCCTCGTCCTCAGCCCGGACGGCGATCTCGTCCGCGCGTTCGGGGAGCTGGGTTCGGCCCGCGGCCAGTTCCACTTCCTCACGATCCCCACCTCGCTGGCAGTCGACGCGCAGGACCGCATCCACGTGGTGGACCCCGGGAACCAGCGGGTCCAGGTGTTCTCGCCGGACGGGGAGTTCCAGTTCGAGTTCGGCGGCCTGGGCCGGGGCGAAGGCACGTTCAACACCCCCTCGGGCATCGCCGTGGACTCCGCGGGCCGGATTCTCGTCGGCGACGGCGGGAACAGCGTGGTGCAGGTCTTCGACTCCGCGGGCGAGTTCCTGTTCCAGTTCGGCGAGAACGGCGACGGCGAGGGCCAGTTCAACGGCTTCCAGATCGGCGTCGCCGTGCTCGAGGGCGACCGCGTCGCCGCGGTCGACGGCAGGAACCACCGCGTCCAGATCTTCGACGCGCGGGGCGTCTTCGAGCGCAGCATCGGCACCGAGGGCGTCGAGGAGGGCAACTTCCGGATGCCGGGAGCGGTGAGCGCCGATCGCGCCGGCGCCAGCTTCGCGGTGACTGACCCCGGCAACGACCGGGTGCAGATCTTCAACGCGGCCAGCGGCGACCTGGAGGGCGTGCTGGCGGTCACCGGCCAGACCTGCGGCGACCTCCTGCTCGACGCGCGGGCGGCACGGATCCTGGTGTCCATTCCGGCCAACGACCGCATCCAGGTCTTCGCGATGAACACGGAGGACACCTGACCCGGCGCCGGGCCGGCGGTCAGGGCGCCAGTGCGGCCAGGAGCCGCGCCCGGTCCTCCGGCCCGGCCGCCCGGTGCGGCCGCGCCTCCGCGCCGGCCTTCTCGAGGACTTCGGCCATCCCGGGACGGGCGAACACCTCCGCGGGCAGGGCGGTGCACAGGAAGATCTCGAGCAGACCGCGGAACGCGTCAGGGTCGTAGCGGGCGGCGGCGGCCAGCCGCCCGGTCGGCGAATCCGCGGGCAACGGCGGCTTTCCGCGGCGGATAGCGTCCATTTCGGCGACCCGCACCGCGTCCGCGTCGAACTGATCGCGCACGAACGGCGCCACGTCCCGCTCGGTGCGAGAGTCCCACTCGACGGCGAACGCCGCCGGATCGTCCAAGCGGTCGCGAACGACGCGGCGCAGCGTCTGCGCGTGCAGCAGCCCCACCGCGAGCCCTCTGCCCGCGGAAGGGTTGGTGCACGCCCACGCGTCGCCCACGGCGGCGAATCCGGTGGCCACCGGCCGGCCGTCGACCGCGAAGCGGCGGTGCCGGTCCATGATCCCGGCCATCGCCAGCACGTCGGAGATCGGCGTGGCGTCCAGGAAGGGCGCGATCCGGGGGTTGAGCGACGCGACGCGCGTGAAGACGTCCGGATCCCGGAGGCTTTTCAGCGGCGCGTCGTCGCTGAGCCCGAACACGGTGACCGACCAGGTGTCGTTGTCGCTGTCGATCGTGAGCAACGAGACGCTGCCCATCGGCTGCAGGGGCGGGCCGCGGCGTTCCGGGCGCCGCGGCGCGGTGAAATACCGCGTGTAGTAGACGAATCCGCGATCCCCTTCCGCCACTTGGGGATTCGGTGCGCCGGCCGCGGACAGCCAACGGGCCGACGGGCTGCGCCTGCCCATCGCGTCGACGACCAGATCGGCCGGGAACTCCGCACCGTCCTCGGTGCGCACTCCGGTGACGTGAGGCACGCCGGGCACGACCTCCGCGCCGAGACGCAGTCCCGCCACCCGCACGCCGCGGCGGACCTCGACGCCGCGGTGCTCGGCCGCGGCGGCGGCCACCACGGACTCCACGACCGGCCGCCGCCCGGTGACCGCCAGCAGGCGCTCGTCTCCCGGGCGCGGACCGCGTTCGGCGATCGACCGCGGCGCGTGGCGCACGTAGTCGACGGGGAGGCATCCGGCGGCCCGCAGCCGATCGGTGAGCCCGGGCAGTTCCTCGTCGCACACCAAGCGGAACCGGCTCAGCAGGCTGTGCGGCTGGCGGAACTGGGCGACTCCGCGCCGCCGCCACGCCTCCCACGTTCCCGGCCCCTCGGCAGGCGCGCCCTCGGGGTCGGCCTCCAGCACGGTGACCTCGTGCCCGTCGGCCGCGAGCATCATGGCGGCCGCCAGCCCGATCACACTGCCGCCGCACACCGCTATCCGGCTCATCCGCGCCCTTCGCCGACCTCCAGTCGCTAAAGATTATGATAGCGTTTTTTCCGGTCGGGGGCAGTACAGACATCGTGACGCTCGAGTCCGGCACGTG
Source organism: Streptomyces sp. AA4 (assembly GCF_000158875.1). Classification (NCBI taxonomy): domain Bacteria; kingdom Bacillati; phylum Actinomycetota; class Actinomycetes; order Kitasatosporales; family Streptomycetaceae; genus Streptomyces; species Streptomyces sp. AA4. The sequence goes on from NZ_GG657746.1 coordinate 3,744,562, forward strand.
CCGGCGGATCGGAGAGCCGCCATGTATCTCACCCAGGGCCTGCACCGCGTCGTCCAGCAGCGGCCGGGCGAGATCGGCACCGTCTGCGCCGGTCGCGTGCGCACGCACGCCGAGTCCGCCGACCGGATCGCCCGTCTCGCGGCCGCCTTCCGCGGACTCGGTCTCCGCGACGGCGACCGGGCCGCGATCCTGTCCGCCAACTCCGACCGCTTCCACGAGTCCGCCGCCGCGACGCTGTGGGCGGGCGGCGTCGTCGTCCCGGTCAACTGCCGGTGGAGCGTCGCGGAGATCGCCGAATCGCTGGCCGAGGTCGACGCCCGGATCCTGGTGGCCGACGACGCCTTCGCCGGGCTCGCCGGCGCGATCCGGGCGGGGCACGGCCGGCTCGCGCACGTCGTCCACTCCGGCGACGGCCCCACGCCCGAGGGTCAGCACGCCTTCGAGGAACTCGTCGCCGGCCACGAGCCGATCGAGGACGCCCGTCGCGGCGGCGACCAGCTCGCGGGCGTGTTCTTCACCGGCGGCACGACCGGACGGTCCAAGGGCGTCATGCTGAGCCACGGCAACCTGCTGACCTCGGCCATGGGCTGGCTGGCCACCGAGGACTTCTCGCCCGGCGGGATCCTGGTGTACGCGTCGCCGATGTTCCACCTCGCCGCGTTCACCACCTGGGTCTTCAGCGGCGTGCTCGGCTGGACGCAGGTGATGACCGCCGCGTACGACCCGCTGACCGCGGCGGCGGCCGTACAGGAATATCAAGCGACCGATCTGACGCTGGTGACCACGATGATCCAGATGATCGTAGACCACCCGAGGATCGGGGAGTTCGACCTGAGCAGCGTGCGGCGGGTCATGTACGGCGCCTCGCCGATGTCGGACGCCCTGATCGCCCGCGCGATGACGGCGCTGCCGAACGCCCGGTTCATCCAGGGTTACGGCATGACCGAGCTGGCCCCCGCGGCCACCGTCCTGCGGCCCGCCGATCACGAGGACTCGGCACGGCGCAAATCCGTGGGCCGCGCAGCGCCGCACTGCGAGGTGCGGATCGTCGACGCGGCCGACGCCGAGCTGCCGCGGGGCGAGGTGGGCGAGATCGTCGTGCGCGGCGGCAACCTGATGCTCGGCTACTGGAACCGCCCCGAGGAGAGCGCCGAGGTGCTGCGCAACGGCTGGATGCACACCGGCGACGTCGGCTGGATGGACGACGAGGGCTACCTCTTCCTCACCGACCGCCTCAAGGACATGATCATCTCCGGCGGCGAGAACGTGTATTCCGTCGAGGTGGAGAACTGCCTCGCCGCGCACCCGGCCGTGGCCGCGTGCGCGGTCATCGGGGTGCCGGACGACACGTGGGGCGAGCGAGTGCACGCGGTCGTCGTCCCCGTCGCCGGCGCCGCCGTGTCCCTGGAGGACCTGCGCTCCTTCTGTGCTCGGCGGATCGCCGGGTACAAGGCGCCCCGCTCGATGGAGGTCGTCGACGCGCTCCCGCTGTCGGCGATCGGCAAAGTGCTCAAACGCGAGTTGCGCCGACCGTACTGGGAAAAGCAGGAACGGGCCATTCACTGATCGGAAATGCCCATTAATCCGGACCTCGACAATGCGGTTACCACGGTTTCGCGCTGATGCCGTTGCGTTCGTTTCCGGTATTTATTCCGCTCGCCTCGCGATAGCGATTCTCGTGCCCGATATGCGGATCCGGATCGGCATTCAACGCTTCCCCGGGGACTGTTTCGCAATCTGCCGCAAAGCCCCTTTACGGTGGGAGGCGCGTCTCGTGCTGCACCGCTCGCCAGGGACGTTCATGCCTTACGCGGCGGCTGCTGCGGCGTCCGCCCATTCGCGCGCACAGGATCCGCCGCGTTTCTCGGGTTGGCGTCCAATAGCCACCTGGCAAACGGCGGCCTGGCCGTCTCCTCGAAATCCAGGTCCGGGTCGAGGACGCGGATCGTCGGCAGCGGAGAAAGCAGCGAAAATCTCAGTTTCGACTCGGGGAGAATGCCGAAAGCGCCGCTGCGAGGTCGAATGTCTCCGGTATCCGCGGCGCTGCCTGGCCGTTTCGCGTGACACAGAAGGCGCTGGTCGCAGCAGGCGAACCCTGATCGGCAGCGCGGGACGAGACCGCTATCGGGCTCCTGCGGCGGCGCCGGCGGCGTCTGTCCCGGCGTCCAGACCCAGCAGATCGCAGCATCGGACGACCGCGTCCATGTCGCCTTCCAGGGTCAACCGGCCGGTCACCATCGCCATCAGCGGCGTCAGCCGTCCCGCGCCGATCTGCACGAAGGTGGCGGCATCAGTCTTGGCATGCATGGCAGGCCGGTCCGCTTCGCCCTTCACCGCACGCGCCCGGCCGTTCGCCGTCTCGATGTGGAACACCTCGTCGTCGACCTGGAACTCGTAGCTCTCCGCGGTGTCCGGCGCCACCCGTTCCTGGTCGAGCATGGCCTCGACCGCGAGGAAACCCCAGTGCGGCCGCACCGTGTCTTCGGGGCTGAGATCGCCGACGAACTCCATGCCCCACCGCGCCAGCCCCAGAATCAGCGGCCGGAGTTCCTCGCCCGCCTCGGTCAGCCCGTAGGCCAGCTGCGCGCCGGTGCCCCGCACGTCCACCTGGCGGGCGACGCCCTTGGCGACCAGGAACTTCAAGCGTTCTGCCAGCAGGTTCGTGCCGATCCCCGGCAGGTTGGCCAGGATGTCGCTGTACCGCGCCGGCCCCATGAGCAGTTCGCGGACGATGAGCAGGGTCCAGCGCTCGCCGATGACGTCAAGCCCGGACGCGAGGCCGCAGTACTGGTGATAACTCCGCCGGCTCGTCACGCCGCACCTCCGCTGCCTATAACCGCACCTGAGCCACCTGCGACCACTAGTCTATCCGGTAGTTGCCGCAGTTTCCGCACAGCGGGAAAGCCGCCTGATTTCAGGGAGGCTGACCGGCTTCTGTCCCGAATAGCGGCACAGAAGCTTCCGCCCTCTCCGTGCGTTGTGGTTTGCCGGCGGAATCGAATTTCACTCCTCTTGCGGAGACACCCTAACTCCGTCGGCGAATTGCCGCACGCCGCGGCGAGTCGCGACGCCGCGCACCCTCGCGCGTCGCAGGAGGAGGCGCCGGTCGCTCGGCAAGGGGAGGACGGCCGTGCGGGTAACTAGAAAAAATTATAGTATGAGCCGGGTCGGCTGACGGTGCGACGGCTTCCGCTTCCCGGCGCGACGCGGCGAGCGGGCGCACGACGACTGAGGAGGTTCGCAGTGGTGACGATAGTGGTCCCGTCGGTGTGGACGGCGGATCGGCGCTCACAGTTCGAGGTCGAGGAGGGGCCGCTGTACGACGTCCTCCGGCGATTTGTCGCACAACGCCCCGACTGCCGGGAGCGGGTGCTGGCGCCAGACGGCCAGCCGTTGCAGTTCGTCAACGTGTCCGTGAACGACCAGCTGGTGCCCCGGAAGCAACGCGCCGCGACCGTCGTGCCTGCCGGCAGCACCGTCATCCTGATCGCGCCGATGGCCGGGGGATAGGTCTCGCGCCGGTCGTCGGTCTACGTCACTCGGTCGCCTCGGTCACCGCGACGGACAGCGGCGTTCCGGTGGGCACGACGTGGGACAGCCGCAACCCCGCCCGGGTGACGAGCGGCTCGAGTTCGGCCGCGGTGCGCTCCCGCCCGGAGAGCGCGCCCAGCATCATGAAGTCCATCGCTTTGCTGTCGTGCGGTTCGTCGCCCGGCGGCACGAACGCGTCGATGACGAGCACCCGTCCGCCCGGCCGGAGGGACCGCCGGCAGGTGGAGAGGATCCGCACGCTCTGGTCGTCGTCCCAATTGTGGATGATCCGCTTCAGCAGGTACACGTCGGCCGGCGGAACCGACTCGAAGAAGTCGCCCGCCACGACCTCGACCCGCCCGCGGAGCGGCTGGTGCTTGACCACCTCGTCCGGCCGGTCGAACAGGATGCCCCGCAGCGAAGGATTGGCATCCAGCACGGCGTGCAGAAATCCGCCGTAGCGGCCGCCGATGTCCGCCACCGTGCCGGAGCCGGGCAATTCGCAAGCGCGGGCGATCAGGCGGTTCTCGGCGGCGGACACGGCTTCCATCCCCGCGTAGAAAAGGGCCGCCTTCGCGGGGTCTGAGCCGAAGTAGTCGTCTACGGTGCTGCCGAAGACGGCCTCGAACGACGGCGACCGCGTCCGGAGCGTGTCGCCCACGACGTGGCTTGTCCGCCAGAACATGTCGTCGGTGAGCATCAGGATCGCCTCCCGGACCGACCCCGGGACGTCGCGGCGCAGCGCGGAGCCCGCGGCGGTGAGCCGGAAGCGGTCCGGGCCATCCGGCGACACGATGCCCCGGGCCACGAGCAGGCGCAGGACGCGGCGCAACCCCGCGGCGTCGCACCCGGTCGCCTCGGCGAGGGTGTCCGCGTCGCGAGCGTCGTCCGCCAGGTGGTCGGCTACTCCGAGAACCGCGGCGGCCCGCAGGGCGGCCGCGTAGGTGTAGCTCATCGCCTCCGAGACGAGGAACAGCGCGGACTGGTCGGCGGCGTTCATCAGGCCCGCTGCTGGGACCACCACCGGTTCTCGGTGGTGCTGTAGAACTCCTCGATGTACGCGACGAACTTGTCGCGCTGCACGTAGCCGTCGTGGTCGTCGTCGAGTTGCTGGAACATCTCCAGGCTTTCCGCCTGGTCCCAGCCGGTCACCGTCTGGCAGGTCATCCACCTCTGCAGGGAGACGCGGCCTTCGCGGTCCGGGTCGCCGATGTCGAAAACGCCGATCGCCCATGGCGCGGCGGCCTTTTCGACGAAGCCGGGCTGCTCGTGCGAATCCACCCATTCCTGCTTGCTGACCCGCTTGTCGCCGTTTTCGTCGAAGTGGCCGATCAGGTCCTGCCACAGCCGGTTCGCCTTGTGCGTGATCTGGTTCCACGCCGGGTGGCCGGGCGGCACCTGCAGGGCCGCGCACCAGCGCTGGACGAGAAGGTCGAGGTCGAGCTGCCCGATCTGCCCGTCGTGGTCGCGGTCGAAGGCGTCGAAGAGGAGCTCGTACTCCTGCTGCCGTACCGAGGCGGTCATCTTGTCCCCTTCGCGGGATCGGGCCAGCAACGGGTCGAGCCGGTCGCGGAGCAGGAACTCCCACGCCTCGCCGTGCTCGGCACTCGTCTTCTCGTCGCGGAAACCGGCGTGGGTCAGGCGCAGGCGGGAACCGTCGCCGCGCGGCGCGATCTCGACCCGCAGCACGGTCTCCACGCCGTGCGTGCCGGCCTCGTTGAGCCAGGTCATCTCGAGCAGCCGGTTCGCCTCGTGCGCGAGGATCCGCCCGTAGTGCGGGTGCCGTGCTCCCAGGTGGAAGGTCTCGAAGAAGTACGGGACGCCCGGCTCGGCCTTCATCCAGAGGGCGCCCGGTTCGGCGAACCACTCGTCGAACCCGCTGGTCCAGGCACGGAAGACGGCATCGGGCGAGGCGTCGGCGTCATGGACGACGGCGGCCTCGAACGTCCGGTCCGAGAGGTCCGGCCGCCTCACGTCGTCGCCTTTGTCATTCGCAAAAAGCTAGCGTCCCACTATACGTTAGTCAAGCGATGAGCTAGGTTGACCGCATGCGGATCCTGGTCACTTCCGTGCCCGCTGTCGGCCACTTCCTGCCCGTCGTGCCGCTGGCCCAGGCGTTCCGGGCGGCGGGCCACGAGGTGCTCGTCGCGCTGGCCGAGCACGGCCAGGTCGCCGCGGCCGCGGGGCTTCCGGTGGTCGACGTGGCTCCCGGCTACGACTCGATCGCCGTGACCAGCGCGGTCCTGCGGGACGATCCCGCGTTCTTCGCGAACGTCTGGAACGTCACGTTCGCCCCCGGGATGACGATCGCGCCGCGCGCCCCGATGTTCGCCGCCGTCAACCGCCCGCTGGTTCCCGGCACGGTCGAGCTGGCCGACCGGTGGCGCCCCGATCTCGTGGTCTACGAGCAGACCGCCACGGTGGGGCCGATGGTCGCCGCGCGGCTCGGCATTCCTTCGGTACAGCAAAACATAGCGATCCTGAGCACGGGCGACACGCATCCGGCCACCGCGGCACTGCTCGGCGACCTGTGCGCCAAGTACGAGATCCCGCAGCTGCGCCCGCCGCTGATGACGCTCGAGGTGATCCCGCCGAGCATGCTGAGCGTGCCGGCCGAGGGATGGTTCCTGGGCGGGCGGCCGTACAACGGGGGCGGGGTGCTGGGCAGCGAACTGCCCGGCAAACCCGCGAGGCCGCGGGTGGCGGTCACGCTCGGATCGGGGTTCTCGGCCGAGTTCTACGGCCTCGGCGCGCTCGAACCGGTGATCGAAGCGGCGGCGGAGGTCGACGCCGACTTCGTGATCGCGCTGGGCATGGACGTCACCGACCGGCTGGGCTCGGTTCCGCCCAACGTGCGGTCGCTGGACGGGTGGTTCCCGTACACCGAACTGTTCCGCACCTGCGCCGCGGTCGTGCACCACGGCGGCGGCGGCTCGATCATGACGGCAATCGACGCCGGCGTCCCGCAGATGGTCGTCCGCAGCGAAGGCGACCCTGGCGGCAAGATCATGGGCGACGCGGTGCAGGACCGGGGCCTCGGGATCTCGACGACTCCGTCCGAGGTCACCGCGGAGCAGCTAAACCGCCTGCTGGCCGACGACACCTTCAAGCGGGCGACGGCCGAGGTGCGGGCGGAGGTGGCCGCCCTCCCGACGCCGGCGACTGTCGCGGCGCGGCTGACCGGCCTGATGGGCTGATCCCGTGCGCCCGGACGTGTCGTGACCGACCTTCTGCCCGTCCGGAAAGCGAAAGCGGTCGATTCGGCGTCGCCGTTGCCGAGAACCTCGTCGACCCGACCGTCGTCCGGGCGGCAGCAATACGCTGTTCCCTCGGACGGCGCCTGTGCCGAGGTCGGGCAGCGTGCTCAGGTCCGGAGTTTCCGGCGATCGCCGACCCGGCGGCGGATGATGCCGACGTAGGTCTTCATCGGCGCGTGCCGGAGCTTCCGGGGCAGCCGCGGGTAGAACACCGCGAGCAGCCGGAGCCCGTACCGCAGGATCCTGGCATTCCTTGGGGTCCACGAGTAGCCGAGGCCGTCCCTGATCGGTTCCGGCAGCAGCCCGATGGTGACGAAACGGTGCAGGGGGACGGCGATCCGCCAGGCGACCGGCAAGCGCGAGGGGTAGAGCAACTCTCGCGCGATCTCGCGGGACGCGTCGTCGATGCGCATGGTGGCGATCATGCTCTGCCAGTACGAGGCGAAATCCTGCCGCGACGCCGGCCATGCCTCGCGCGGGCAGCCGATCGCCGTGGCGAGCGCGCTGTACTGCTGGTAGCACTCGTCGGCCTCGGCGGGCGGGAGAGGACCGAATGCGCCTTCGTAGAGCGTGATGGCAGTGTCGTACATGGTCGCGGCGACCCAGACCTGCAAGGCCGGGTCGTCGGCGGAGTAGCCCGGACCGGCGACTTTCCGGTGCAGGGCGACCACGGTGCGGCTTACTCTGCTCGCCTCCTCGGGGGTGCCGAAGACCACGCCGTACAGAAAGATCATCGTGTGGTGGAGGCGGCGGAGAGGGTTCCTGGCGAAACTGCTGTGCGCTTCGGTGCCCTGTGCGATCCCGGGGTGGGCGTTCTGTAGGACGGTGGCGCGTCCGCAGCCGATGATGAGCAAGCTCTCGCAGGCGACCTTCCGGATCGCCGAGGAATCGTCGAACGCCGGCCGGTCGCCGGTGCGCCCCGCTTCGGCGTGCGCACCTCCGCCGGCCAGCCGGGAATTGCCGTCCTGAAACCGTTTCAAGCTCGTCATCACAGGATCCCGTCGAGTGCTTCGCCGATTCGACGCGGCTGGCCCCGGCCCGCCCGGCCACCGGCGGCTTCCGTCGAACCCCCAGCCGTGAGACGACGCCGAGAATACCATATGATTCTTAAGTGACTTTGTGGCGATGGCGGGCAAGGCGAATAAGCGAAGACGGGCGCGGAGGGCGAAGGTGTTCGGTGCCCCCGGTCGGGTAGGACACCGGTGCCGACGGTCCCGCTGGCTTGTGCGTCACGCTGGTTCACGCCAGAGTGGAGGGCGTCCGCCTCGCTGAAATTCGCGAAATGGCACTGAAATAGCAGTTGAACAGCACTGTCGGCCGAGAGGAATCGTGCACCATGTCGGATCACGACGCGTACATCGCCAAGTCTCCGGAGGATCTCCGCCCGCTTCTGGAGCAGGTGCGCGCGCAGCTCGCGAAAACCCTTCCGGACGCGCAGGAAGTCATGAAGTACAACATGCCCGGGTTCGAGGTGGACGGCTCCATCGTCGCGGGTTACGGGGCGTTCAGCCGGCAATGCGGACTCTACGTGGCGCCCGGTGCCATCACGGCGCTCTCCGACGACATCGCCGAGGCCGGCCTCAAGGCGACCAAGAACGGCGTCACTTTTTCGGTGCGCCGGCCTATTCCGGACGATCTCGTCGGACGGCTCGCCCAGGCATCCCGGAAAGACTTCGGCGTGTGAGGGCGAGGGGAGCGGGCCGCGCGCTCGTTCCCCGGGATTTCCCGCGGACGCCCGGCGAGAGCTTCACCGGCGGCGCGGCGGAGGGTTCAGGCGCTGTGCGCGCACCGGAAACCGAGCGCGAAGTTCGACCATCCGAGCGGATCGCCGTGCAGGCGTTCGCAACACCGCACCTGATAACGGAAGTTCATCCACGAACCGCCGCGGATGACGCGGTAGTTTCCCATCGCCGGGCGGATCGCCGGATCGAAACGGGCCGTGTCGGCGTACGGCTCCGACACAGTGGCCGTCCACTCGTACACGTTGCCGGCCATGTCGGCGCACCCGAACACGCTGTCGCCCGCGGGGGAGAAAGCTCCGACCGGAGTCGTCAACGGCAGGTCGGCGCGGCTCTCGCCGACCGTCGCCCACCATTTCCGCCACTCGGCCAACGTGGTCATCTTCTCGCCGTAGTACTCGGCCGTGTTGGCCAGGCCGGGATTCCAGCGATTCCCCCACGGCCAGATCCGGAACCCGGCGCCGCGCGCCGCGTATTCCCATTCGGGCTCCGTGGGCAGCCGTTTGCCCGTCCACGCCGCGTACGCCGAGGCGTCGTCCCAGGAAACGTTCACCACCGGGTGATTCTCGCGCCCCGCCGTTCCGGAGCCGGGACCGGCGGGCGCGCGCCAGTCGACCCCCTCGCGTTCCGTCCAGCCGCGGTCGTACAGCATGCCGTACCCGCGGGACTCGGCGTCCGTGCGGTATCCGGTGGCACGGACGAACTCGGCGAATTCGGCGACCGTGACGGGACGGCGATCGATCCGGTAGGGCGGGAGGCGGCGGGAGACCTGCGGCGTCTCGTCGCCGAACCATTCCGGCGGCAGCGGCTGATCGGACTCGTCCAGCCAGCGCAGGACCCACGGAGGGCTGCCCTGAAGGAAACTTCCGGCCGGGATCGAGACCATTTCGCCCACCGCGTTCCTCCTTGCCGTGCCGGACGCTTTCCCGCGGCGGCGCCGATTTCGATCCCGGGCTCCGACGCATTCCTCGATGCTTTTCCGGACAGCCGGATCCGGTGGCGCCGGCGCGCCCGGTGACGAGAATATTCTAGATATTTCTCAAGTTGCCAGAGCGGGCAGCCGTCCCTAAGGTGGCTGGGCACTGTCTGCCCCGTGCATGGCGAACAAGAGGAGGAAAGATGCCCACACGAAGCACCCCGTGGCCGAACGGCACCCCGTGCTGGATCGACTACGGCGCTTCCGACGTCAAAGCCGCCGAGGACTTCTACGGGAGCCTGTTCGGCTGGGAGTTCGAAGACAGCGGAGCCGAGTTCGCCACGTACCACCTGGCGACGAAGAACGGCGAGCAGGTGTGCGGTTTCGCCCCGCTGTCGACCCCGGAGGATTCGCCGGCGTGGACGACCTACCTCGCCGCCGACGACGTCGAGGCCGCGGCCGAGCGCATCCGGCAGGCGGGCGGTTCGGTAGTGGTGGAGCCGATGGACCTCGGCCCGATCGGCAAGATGCTGATCGCCTTGGACTCCGACGGCAGCGGCCTCGGCGTGTGGCAGGCAGGGGAGCGCACCGGCGTCCGGCTCTACAACGAGCCCGGCTCCCTGATCTGGAACGAGGCGATCCTCGAAGACCCGGTGTCCGCGCGGAAGTTCTACTCGGCGGTCTTCGGGCACACCTTCGACAAAGCTTCCGACGGCGAAGGCCACGCGACCTTCGCCGTCGACGGCAGTCCGGCCGGCGGCGTGGGCGGGCGGGAGTCCGGCCTGCCCCGGGGATGGCTCGTCTGCTTCGCGACGGGGTCCGTCGAGGAAACCGCCGCCAAGGCCGAGGCAGCGGGCGGCAAGGTGACGGCGGGCCGGGTGGACACCCATGTCGGGCGTCTCGCGGTGCTCGAGGATCCTTGGGGCGGCGCGTTTTCGGTCGTGCAGGCGCCGACGGGCAACTGAGGACCGCTTTCCTCGCGACGTTCTTGCCCGCGCAGGCCGAAAACGCTGACGACGACACCGAAGCGGTGCACCGGGTCTGCCGGATGCCCGGCCGGTCGCCGGAACACGAGTTGCTATCTTTATCTGAAGTGTCGACGCGAGGGTCCGGCGGTGAGGAACGAACAGCCGCGGAAGACCCGGGCCGAGGCTGATGGAGCCGAACTGCGAAACCGAACAGCCGGTACAGGATCGGAGTGGGATGACGACGCCAACACTCGTCGCTCGCGGAGTCCGCAAGCGATACGGCGACACCCAAGCCCTTGACGGACTCGACCTCGAGATCGCGCCCGGAGCCATCCACGCCCTGCTCGGCCCGAACGGGGCGGGCAAGACCACGGCGGTCAACGTCTTCGCGACGCTCACGCGCCACGACGAGGGGGAGGTCACGGTCGCGGGCCACGACGTCCGCCGGTCGCCGCGCCGGGTCAGGGAGGCGATCGGCCTCGTCGGGCAGGCGACGGCGCTCGACGACAAGCTTTTCGGCCGCGAGAACCTCGTGCTGTTCGGGAGGCTGCACGGCCTCTCCAAGCGGGCCGCCCGGCAGCGCGCCGGCGAGCAGCTCGACGCGTTCGGGCTGGCCGATGCCGCCGACCGCAAAGTGTCGACGTACTCGGGCGGGATGCGCCGGCGTCTCGACATCGCGGCGAGCCTGATGACCCGGCCGCGGCTGTTGTTCCTCGACGAACCGACGACCGGCCTCGATCCGCGCGGGCGCAACGAGGTGTGGGAGACGGTGCGCCGGGCGGCCGCCGCGGGCACGACCGTGCTGCTCACCACCCAGTACCTCGACGAGGCCGACCAGCTCGCCGACCGCATCGCCATCCTCGGCGCGGGCCGGGTGATCGCCGAGGGGACGTCCGCTCAGCTCAAGGGCGACCTCGGCGGCGACCGCGTGATCGTCACCGCGCGGACGCCCGCGGACCTTGCCCGGATGGAGGAGGTCCTCGGCGGCCGCGCGGATCCGGAGCAGCTCCAGCTCGTCGTCGAAGGCGGGACGGCGGACCGCGCCGCGGATCTGATCTCCGCGGTTCGCGAGCTGGACGCGGCGGGCATCGAGGTCGACGACATCCTCCTGCGCCGCCCGACCCTCGACGAGGTGTTCCTCCACCTCACCGAACCGTCGGCGGAGTCGGCGGGGGCGAAGCGATGAACGCCCGCCGCGTCACCCGGCGCCGCCCCGCCGCGCCGGCTCTTCGCCCGCCGTTGACCGCGCGCGAACACGCGAGACGGGATGCGGCGCCGACGCCGCCGTCCGATTCCGAAGCCGCAGCCGGAGAAGGAGCCGTCCGGTGACTACCGCATTGAGGCACGCCTGGGTGATCACCCTCCGCGAACTCAAGCTCTGGCAGCGCGATCCGTCGCCGCTGATCGTCGGCATCTTGTTCTCGATCATGCTGCTGCTGATGTTCGGGTTCCTGCTCGGCGGCGCGATCGGTCTTCCCGGCGGCGGCGGCTACCTGCCGTACCTCCTGCCCGGGATGCTCGCGCTCTCGATGCTTTTCGGGATCGAAGCGACGATGGGCGCGATCACGAACGAAACGAAGAAGGGGATCACGGACCGCTTCCGGTCGCTGCCGATGTCCGGCGTCGCCGTGCCGCTCGGACGATCAGCGGCCGACCTGCTCAGGTCGGCCGTCGAGCTCGCGGTGCTCATGGCGGGCGGGCTGCTGATCGGCTGGCGGGTCAGCGGATCGGCCGGAGCCGTGCTGGCCGCCGCGGCGCTGCTGCTGTGGCTGCGGTTCGCGATGCTCTGGCTGGGGATCTACCTGGGCCTGACGCTCCGCGGCGAGGGAGCGCTGATGGCCGTGCAGATCCTCGTCTGGCCCGTCGGGTTCCTGTCGGGGGTGTTCGTCTCGCCGGAGTCGATGCCCGCGTGGCTGGGGTTCCTCGCGCAGTGGAACCCCGTGTCGGCGACGGCGGCTGCTTGCCGCGATCTGTTCGGGAACCCGAGCGGTATCACGTCCGGCCCGCTCGCGGACTACCCGCTGCTGCTCGCGGTCGGGTGGCCCGCGGTGCTGCTGGCGATCTTCGTTCCGCTGTCGGCGCGCGCCTACCGGCGGCTTTCGCGCTGAAGCGCGGGCGGGGTCGCCGGGAAGACCGCACTTCGCAAGTCGCTGCGGCTCACGGCGGGAGGCTCGTGCCCACCAGCGGCTCCACGAGTACGTGCGATCGGAAATGGGGCGCAGCACGTACCGGGGACTGAGTTACTCGCCGGCACTCTCCGCGAGGCGGGATGACTCGGGAACCTCGAGTTTGAAGATCCGCGCGGCGTTCAGGCCGAGCACCTTCGCCCGCGTCGTCTCGCTGAGCGACGCCATCCCGCGTTCGATGGCCTCGGCCGAGTGGGGCCAGGTTCCCTCGTGGTGCGGATAGTCGTTCGACCACATGAAGTTGTCGGCGAGATTCAGCTCCTCCACGAGCCGAAGTCCGACGTGGTCTTCCACGAAGGTCGAGAAGCAGTTCCGCCGGTAGTACTCGCTCGGCCGTTCGGCGAGGGCCGGCCGCACCCAGAAGTGGTGCGCCGCAAAGGCGTAGTCCATGGTCTCGAGCACCCAGGGCACCCATCCCACGCCGGCTTCGACGGTGCCGCACCGCAGATCGGGGTGGCGTTCGAACACGCCTGACGCGATGAGGGTGACGATCGGTTCGAGTGTCGTCGGCATCGCGTGGCAGACGTAGTTGATCACCGCTCCGCCGCCGCCGCGCACGGCCTGGGCGTCGCGTCCGGTGGCGACGTGGAAAACGATCGGCAGGCCGAGCTCTTCGAGCGCGGCCCACAGCGGCTCGTAGCCTGGATCGTTGTAGCTCAGCCGCTCCGCGTTCGCGAGCCCGAAAATCGGCTGGGCGGGCATCGCGACGCTGCGGTAACCGCGCTCGGCAGCCCAGGCCGCTTCGGCGACGGACGCCTCCACGGCCGCGCCGCCGAGCAACGCAGCCGGGTTGAGCCGCCCGAAATGCGGCCCGAAGTAGTCGAAGGACCAGCGGTTGTAGGCGCGGCACATGGCCATCTGGAACGCCGGATCCGGGGTTGCCCAGCACAGGAGCCCGTAGTTGGGGAAGATCACCTCGGCGCTGATCCCGTCGAGGGCGGCGTCGGCGAGCCGCTGCTCGATGGAGATCCCGGACCGGTACCGGTCGAACCGGAGCCGGTCGTCTTCTCCCATCCTGTCCTGGCGGCCTCGCGCCCGGCGCCCCGGCTTCACCAAGTACGGTTTGCTGCCTTCGCTGACCAGGAACTCCGCGCCGTTCTCGGCGGACTCGATCCGCGGGCACCGGTGCGCGAACTCTGGTTCGATGGCGTCGAGGAACCCGGGCGGCTCGGTGTGGTGGGTGTCGGTCGACACGATGAAGTACTTGTCCGGGTCGTCCGGGGCGGCCGTCCGTTCCCACCCGGCGTGGCCGGGCGTGGCCGTCCGCCACGCGTTCTTCGGATCGACGATGGTCATGGTTGGCCCGCCAATGCTCCGGCGCCGAGCGGCGCTGATCATCCGCGATCCACGCTAGACGCTATATACTTTGATAGCAACCGTCAGAAGTCAGCCTTCGCCGGAGGTGCACTGCCGCCGCTGCGGACGTGCCGCCGATCTCCGATGCCGGCCAGCGACAGGAGGCCCCGTGACGTCGTACCGCGTGCCGACGTACGGCGACGAACTCGCCGAGGTCTACGACCTGATCTTCAACTGCGAGAGGAAGAACTACGACGGCGAGGCGGCCGAAGTGGTGCGGCAGGTCCGGGCGAGGTTCCCCGGGGCGAAGTCGCTGCTGGACGTGGGATGCGGGACCGGCACGCATCTCGAGAGGTTTCGTGCGGCCTTCGACCGCGTCGAGGGGGTCGAGCCGGCGCCGCCGATGCGCCGGGTGGCCCAGCGGAAGCTCCCGTCCGTCCCCATCCACGCCGCCGACATGCGCCGGTTCCGGCTCGGCCGCTCGTTCGACGCCGTGTGCTGCATGCACGGCCCGATCGGCTACATGGCTGACGAGGCGCAGCTTCGCGGCGCGGTCCGGCGCATGGCGGAGCACCTGGTGCCGGGAGGCGTGCTCGTGCTGGACCCGTGGTGGTTCCCCGAGACCTTCATCGACGGCTACCTCATGGCCGAGGCGGTACGGGACGACCGCCGTTCCGTCGCCCGGGTGTCGCACTCCGTGCGGACGGGCGAGTCGTCGATGTGCATCACGGCCAAGTACCTGGTCGGCGACGCCGCGGGGATCAGGGAGTTCACTGCCACGGACGTGTTGTCGCTGTTTCGCAAGGATCAGTACGCCGGCGCGCTCGCGGCCGCGGGGCTGCGGACGGAGTACGTGCCGGGGCCAGCGACGCCGCGAGGCCTTTTCGTCGGCGTCCGGCCGGAAGCGAGGTGCCCGGCCGCGAACGAGCTCGATCTCGTCGGCGTTGACACTATCTATTAATTAAGTAGAGTCAGGGAGCTGAGGCTGCTCCGGGCGACTAGGTTCGAGGGGACCGAGATGCGCAGACGCGTTCTACCAGGTGAATTCCTCAATCCGCAGGGAGTCTCGGTCGACCGCGAGGGCAACATCGTCGTGATCGACGGCGGAGCCCGGCCCCCGGACGTCCAGGTGTTCCGTCCGGACGGCGACCTGGCGGAGTCCTCGGACGAGCCGTTCCTTTTCCGGAACTTCCTCGGCACGCCCGGGGCGGATCTCCAGCAAGGGAGCGCGGCCGGCCAGCGGCCGCCGGATGGCGGGTCCCGCGGCCGCGTCGACGAGGACTGGCTTTTCCCCCTGGACTCCGCGATCGACCGCGACGGCCGGGTCGTGGTCCTCGACGCCCATCGGGTCAAGATCTACGACATCGACGGGCGATACCTGGGCCTGTTCGGCGGGGTGGGCTGGGCCGAGGAAGACCTCATCAGCGAATGCGGCATCGCGGTCGACAACCAGAACCGCGTCATCATCACCGACAACGCGAGCCGCAATCCGCATCTGGAACCCCAGCTTCCCCGCAACCAGGTGAAGATCTACGACTCGACCGGCGCGTTCCAATTCGGTTTCGGCCCTCTGGGGTCGGGTCCCGGGGAGCTGAGCTCCCCGCTCGGCGTGGCGGCCGACAGCAAGGGCCGCATCGTTGTCGCCGACCAAGCGAACAACCGCGTCGCGGTCTTCAATTCCGCGGGCGAGCACCTCTTCGATTTCGGGCAGCTCGGATCCGGCGACGGCGAGCTGAACTTCGCGTTCGGCGTGGCGGTCAACAGCCGCGACGACATCATCGTCGCCGACTGCGGGAACAACCGGGTACAGGTCTTCGACCCGGCTGGCAGGTACCTGCGCCAGTTCGGCGGACTGGGCGCGGGAGACGGTGAGCTGAACCAGCCGTTCCACGTGGCGGTGGACGCCAACGACAACATCGTGGTCGCGGACTCGGGCAACGACCGCGTGCAGCTGTTCAGCCCCGACGGACGGTTCCTGGCCGGTTTCGGGCGCACGCGGCGGCCGTCCGTGCGCGCGCTCGGGGAGAGCCCGCTCAATTTCCCGATGGGCATCGATGTCGATTCGCAGCGGAACATCGTCGTGTCCGACACCCGCAGCAGTCGCGTCGTCGTCCTCGATGCCGACGGTGTCCTGGTCCGGGCCATCGGTTCGCTGGGCACCGGACCAGGCGAGCTTCATTTCCCGTACGAGGTGGCTGCCGGCCCGAACGACTCGATCTACGTCGTCGACCAGGGAAACCGGCGGGTGCAGGTGTTCTCCCGCGAGGGGGAGTACCTGTTCGGGTTCGGCGGTCTCGGTGCGGGCGAGGGCAAGTTCAGCAACCCGTCGGGGATCGCGGTCGACTCCCAGGGCCGCATCATCGTGGGCGACGGCGGAAGCAGCCTGATCCAGGTCTTCGACCCGACCGGGCGGTTCCTGTTCCAGTTCGGGGAGACCGGCGACGGGGACGGCCAGTTCAACGGCTTCCAGATCAGCGTCGCCGTCCTGGCCGACGACCGGATCGCGGCCGTCGACGGCAGGCACCATCACGTCCAGGTATTCGACTCCGGCGGCCGGTTCGAGTTCAGGATCGGCACCGAGGGAACCGAAGAAGGAAACTTCCGGGCGCCGCAGGCGGTGGCCGCGGACCGCAGCGGCCAGCACATCGTCGTGACCGATCCCGGGAACGACCGGGTGCAGATCTTCGACCCCAACGGGAAACTGCAACAGGTGCACACCGTCGAGGGCCAGACCGCGGGCTGCGTCGCCATCGACGAGGACGGAAAGCGGATCCTCGTCGCCATCCCGACCAACGACCGGATCCAGGTATACGACATGCCGTGGTGAAGCACCGCGGCGTCGCCGGGAGCCGGATGGGCTCCCGCAGCCGAGGCGTGTCAAGGCAGCGAGATCCGTTCCGGTGCGGGCGCGATGCTGATTTCTCCGTCTGTCCGGGGGTGACTGGATCACGCATACCCACCGGAGGCCCGGCGCCGAACCTCACGAGCACAGGAGGCAGCGATGACAGACGCGCCCAGCACGACGGATTTCAGCGTCGTGGACAGAATGTTCGGGGCGATCGAGAAAGGCGACATGGACGAGTTGCGCACCTGCTTCGCACCCGGTGCGCGTGCGTGGCAGAACCGCAACGAGAAAGACCTGGACGTCGACAAGGTGATCGCGACGCTGAGCCGCCTCTGCGCCATGTCGACCGTTAGGGCGTACGAAGACCAGCGCTCCACCGCTGTTGGCTCGCAGCTGTTCCGGCAGCACACCCTGACCGCGGTCCTCCGCTCCGGGCACCAGCTGCGGCTGCCGGCGATGATGCGGGTGGAGGTCGACTCCGACGGACTCGTGGCGCGACTCGAGGAATACTACGACTCCCGCGCGACCGACGTGCTCGCCGAGAAGGCCAACTGACCATCTCCGCGCTTGCGAGACCGAGAGCATCTTCCTCAAGGCCAGATGCTCGGTTGCGTCCGCGAGGGCCGCGCGTGGTGCCCGCCCGCTCGCGGCCGGGTCCCGATACGGCCGCACCCAAGGACGCGGGAGCAACGCGAACCCGCCGAGCCGCTGCAGGCGTGCCAGCGCGGTGGCGTGCTGGCACAAGGCTTCGTCCAGGTCACGGCGCGCGGTCGGTAAAGCCTCCGGCGATGCAAAGTACTCGTCGCCGGAGGCAGAGGCGGATTTTCCGGCGCTAGGCAGGCCCCTGCTGTCGGCGGCCGCTGGTGGACTATGGACCGCGCGGAAGACCGAGCGTTCTGCGCGCGCGGTCAAGCACCAGTACTTGTTCCGGGGATTGATTCGCCGTGTGGCGTGCGGACGGAAGATGGAGGGTAGTCCGCGTAGGCGCGGCATGTATTACCAGTGCCCGGCGCGGACGCTTGCTCCGGGCTCACCGGCTTTGGCGAGTCACCCGCCGACGATCTACCTGCGGGAAGAGCCGCTGCGGGATGCGGTGAACGGGTGGATCGGGGAACTGTTCGATCGGCTGGTGGAGGCGCAGCCTGCGGCCAGGTCAGGGAGTGACGGCGCGGCTCGGCGGAGGTTGGAGGAGGCCGAGGCGAAGATCCGGACGTTTCAGGATGCCATCGCGGCCGGGATCGACCCCGGGGCGGTTGCGGAGAGCATCAACCAGGCGCAGGCAGATAGAGCGGTGGCGCAGGCGGAGTCAACGAACGTGGGAGAGCCCGCCGGGCTGAGTGAGGCCGAATTCTACGTGATGATCGACTCGCTCGGCGACATCGGCGCCGCGCTGGCCGACTCGGAGCCGGGCAAGCTGGCCCAGCTCTATCGGGACCTTGCTCTTGACCTGCGGTTCGACCACGAAAAAGAGGCCGGCGATCTGACGGCCTCTCCACGGGTGAATAATGTGTGTGTCCGAGGGGGGGCTTGAACCCCCACGTCCGTTAAGGACACTAGCCCCTCCTGCTAGCGCGTCTGCCATTCCGCCACTCGGACTTGCTGATGAAGAGAGTATACGACGGTTGGGCACGCCTTTTCAGGGGGGTGTTGAATCAGCTCCACGGCTCGCATGAGATGATCATCTGTTCTCGGCATTCGAACTCAACAGGGAATATCCGCAGGTCAGCCGGTTAGCCCGGCCTGTGTTGAGGCATGGCTTCCGCGACCGCAGCGGGCATGCTGCTGATCTTGCCGGGCGATCTGAACGGGATCCGGAGCGGTCCTGGGGTTCAGCCGCCGGGACGGGCCTGGGTCAGGCGCTGAGCATCGTCACCGCGCCGGATACCACGATCAAGCCCACGATCGCCCGGTCGAACAGTGCGCGCGGGACCCGGCCGATGAGGCGGCCTCCGAGGATGTTTCCGGCTAGCGCGGCCGCGACCAGGATCGGCAGTTGGGTGCCCAGGTTCGTGGTGTCGAACTGGCCTGCGGTGATCAGGAGGAGCAGGGACAGGCAGTTGGTCACCACGAAGTAGCCTGCCAGATCGCCGACGAAGGTTCTTGGGGGGACTTTTGCCGAGGCGAGCAAAACGGCTGGGGGTGCGCCGTTCAGGGAGGTCGTGGTGGAGAGGTAGCCGCCCAGCAGGCCGGCGATCGTTTGTTTCGCTGGGGTCGCGGGGTGGGCTTCTCGGGTCGGGCGGAGGAGCAGGCGGAGGCCGGAGAGCACGACTACGGTGCCGGCCAGGATGCGGAGGGCGTGCGGCGGGAGCAGGTGCAGCGTGAGGGCTCCGGCGGCGGCTCCGGGGAGGCTCGCGGTGCCCAGAACGGCTACGCGGCGCCAGGCGATGTGGGCTCGTTCCCGGTGGAGCACGGCGAGTCTCGTGATCATGGTGGCGATCAAGTTGATCACGACAACCTGCGGCAGTGGGAAACCGATGAGCAGCAACAGGGGCGTGCCGACCAAGGAAGCGCCGAAACCGGTCAGGCCGCCGATGAAGCCTGCGAAAGCGATGGCCAGTGCGCCGAGGATCATGTGGCTGCCTGGCGGGGGTAAGGAGTTAAAGGGGACGGCAACAGGGCGGGGCTGGTCATGTGGCTACCGCCTTGTCTGCTGATGCCAGGGAGAGGGCCGCGAGGATTCCGGCCACGATCTGGTCGGCGTGGTGGTACAAGCCGGGTTTCGGCGGCGATTCCGCCCAGGGCGGGACAGGCCATGCGGGCTACCACCTGGTCTGCGGGTGCCGGGGGAGAGGATTTGCGGTGGTACAGCTGGGTTCCGGCGGCGGTTCCGCCCAGGGCGGGGCGGGTCATGAGGCTACCGCCTGGCCGACCAGCGCCAGGGACAGGACCGCGAGGATTCCCAGCACGATCCGGCGCGCATCGCCGTGGGCGTGGTGGTACAGCCAGGTTCCGGCGGCGATTCCGGTGAGGGCGATAGGGAGGAAAAGCGCCGTTTGCCCCAGCACGGCCGCGGTGAGCAGGCCGCTCGTGCCGGCGGTCGCGACGGTCATCGAGTCGGCCGCCAGGAAGAAGACGACCAGGCTCGCGCGGTTCACGGCCATGGGTAGCGGGGACGCCAGGTACATCAGGACGACTGGCGGGCCGCCCATGCCGCAGGCGCCATTGAGGATTCCGAAGGCGGTGCCCATGCCTCCGCAGGCGGCGGGGCCGGGCAGGCGGCGGGTGCGGCGGCTGAAGGCCAGGGCCAGCGCGGAGATTCCGACGACCAATCCAACGGTCAGTCTTGTCGCGCGTTCCGGGAGCGCGGACAGGAACCAGATGCCGATCGGCAGGCCGACGAGGGCTCCGGCGAGGAGCCAGCGGACGGACGGGCGGTGGGCGTCCGGCCAGGATTTCGGCAGCAGGGTGACGCTGGAGGCGATTTCCAGCAGGAGCGTGCTCGGGATGACGGCCGGGGGCGGGAGGACCAGGCAGAGACAGCTGACCCACACCAAGGAAGCGCCGAAGCCGGAGTAGCCGCGGATCAGGCCTCCGGCGAGCAAAGCGGCGACAGCGAAGGCCATCGCCGCGGGAGACAGGTGCCAGAAGGTCATCGGCGGGTTCGGGAAGGGCTCGGCATCGGACCTCCACGGCGGGGGCGGGATCGGTTCACCTTGCGGTACGGCTGGCCGGGGCGGTAGGTCCAGAATCGCGGCATCGCGAGGTGCCAGACAGCCGGTCACGTCGTCGCGGCCGGCCGAACCAGGTCAAGACCGGTCGTAACGGGCTCGCCCGGACGGGAATGATCCGGCGCGAAGAGGCCAGCCGGGCGGAGCTGCCAGGGGATCGGCAGACGCCCGGCTGGACCCCGGGGCCGGTCAGGGGGAAGCGACTCCGGCTTCGCCTCGCGATGAGTCCTGCTCCGCCGTGACGGCGGGTCCGACGGGGCGGCGCTTCCGGAACTGGTACGCGATCAGGATCAGCGCCAGCGTCACCGCGCTCAGCCAGAACTGCGAGCGGGTCGTCGGGAGGAACGCCATGGCCAGAATGACCGCCGCCATCAGGGCGATCGTGGCGTAGCTGAGCCACGGGAACAGCCACATCTTCAGGCTCAGCGCGCCTGGGTCCGTATTCTGCAGGCGCTTCCGCAGGCGGACCTGGGCCAAGGCGATGGCGAGGTACACGAAGAGAGCGACCGCGCCGTAGGAATTGACCAGGAACTGGAAGATCAGGTTCGGCGAGGTGTAAGCCGCGATGACCGAGACGTAGCCGATGACTGTTCCGGCGATGATGGCTCGGCGGGGGACGCCGCTGCGGGACAGCTTCGTGAACATCTTCGGGGCGTCGCCGTTGCGGGTCAGGGCGAACAGCATCCGCGACGACGTGTACAGGGCCGAGTTGAGGCACGAGAGCACGGCCGTCAGGACGATGGCGTTCATGATCGTCGCCACTGCGGGGATGCCCAGGACGTCCAGGACCGCGGCGTACGGGCTGACTGCGGTGTCGGGAGCGTTCCACGCCTTCACCGCGACCACGACGAAGACCGAGCCGACGTAGAACAGCACGACGCGGAACACGATGGAGCGCATGGCTTTGGCGATCGCGCGGCGGGGTTCCGCGGACTCCGCCGCGGCGATGGTGACGATTTCGGCACCGGTGTAGAAGCCGACGCAGGGGACGACCGCCGCCAGGACCGCGCCGATGCCCATCGGGGCGAAGCCGCCGTGGGAGACCAGGTTGCCGACGCCTCCGTGGGCGCCCGGCCAGACGCCGAACAAGTACAGGGCGCCGACCACCAGGAACACGACGATCGCGATGACCTTGATCGACGAGAACCAGTACTCGAACTCCCCGTAGGACCGCGCCGACACCAGGTTCGTGGCGGTGAGCAGCAGGAGCAGTCCGAGACTGAGCACCCACAGGGGCACGTTCGGCAGCCACAGCTGCAGGATCCGGCCGCCGGCGACCGCCTCCACGGCCACCACGATCACGAAGAAGTACCAGTACATCCAGCCGACGGTGAAGCCGGCGCGATTGCCCATCGCCTCCCTGGCGTACACGTAGAACGAGCCGAGCGCGGGCCGCGCGACGGTCATTTCGGCCAGCATCCGCATGATGAGCACGGTGATCAGCCCGGCGATCAGGAACGAGACCACCGCCGCGGGCCCGGCCGACTGGATGACCACGCCGCTTCCGACGAACAGGCCGGCGCCGATCACGCCGCCCAGTGCGATCAGATTCATGTGGCGTTGCTTGAGGCCCGGTTTGAGGCCGCTCTCGGCGGCTGTTTCCGGTGCAGAACCCACGTCTCCTCCTTCCGGCGGCGCCGGGGGACCTCGATGTCCCCGCGCCGGCCGCCGCCGCGATGTCGCTGAGAGCTGCTGTGTGGTTCCCGTCACCGTAAGAAGGAACAGGCCCCGCCGCGAGAGCCAGATGCTAGCCATGCTCCGGTACCAGAACGGCCTGATCCCGGACAGCAGGACGGGCGCCGGGCACCCGCGGAACAAAGGGGTACCCAGCGCCCGTCCCGGCTATCCGTCAGGGGGATCGCGCTGTTTTCACGTAGCGGGAGGTGCCCCTCCCGGGGGTCGGTCAGGGCTGGATCGCCTTCTCCACGTCGGTGAGCATGCCGTCGACGCCGTGCAGCAGCTCGTCCAGCACGTCCGTGTCGGCGACCAGCGGGGGCGAGATCATCAACATGGTCGCGCCGCGGTCGTCGCCGCGGAGGATGACCCCGGTGCGGCGGAACGATTCCGGCAGGACCTCCCGCAGGACGGTCAGGGACTCCTGGTCGGTCAGCTCGCGGCCGCCGTCGCGGTCGGCCATCAGTTCGATCGCGTAGAAGAAGCCGGTGCCGCGGACGTCCTTGACGCAGCGGTGCGCGTCCTTCAGCGACTCGAGAGCCGCGTGGAGCTTCGGGCCCTCTTCCAACACGTGCTCGGGCACCTTCTCGTCGCGCATCGCGCTGATGTTGGCGACCGCGATGGCCGTCGAGACCGGGTGGCCGCCCCAGGTCGCGCCGTGGGTGAAGACGCCGCCCTTCGGGGAGTCGTACAGCTCGGTGACCAGCTGCTCGCGCACGATCACGCCGCCGAGCGGGGCGTAGCCCGAGGTGGAGCCCTTGGCGAAGGTGATCAGGTCCGGTACCACGCCGGTGAGGCCGTGTCCGAAGAAGTGGCCGAGGCGGCCGAACGAGCAGATGACCTCGTCCGAAACGAGCAGGATGCCGTACTTGTCGCACAGCGCCCGCAGCGCCGCCCAGTAGCCCTCCGGCGGGACCAGCGCGCCCCGGCCGTTCTGGACCGGCTCGGCGAAGACCGCGGCGACCGTCTCCGGGCCTTCCTCGAGGATGACCGCCTCGATCGCGCGGACGCAGTCCAGCTGGTCGGCCGGACCGCAGTCGCCGGTGAAGCCGAGGGTGTTCGGGACGTGCCGGATGCCCGGCAGCAGCGGGCCGAACGGCTCCTTGATCTTCGGCAGGCCGGTCACCGACAGCGCGCCCATCGTCGTGCCGTGGTAGGCCATTTCGCGGCTGATGATCTTCGTCCGCTCCGGCGCGCCCTGGCTGCGGTGGTACTGCCGGACGAACTTCAGCGCGGTCTCGACCGCCTCCGAACCGGAGTTCACGAAGAACGTGGTGCCGAGGTCGCCGGGGGCGAGGTCGGCGATGATCCGGGCGGCCTCGATCGACGGCGGGTGCGCCGAGCCCCAGTTGCTGGCGTAGGCGAGGGTGCCGACCTGCTCGGCCGCGGCCTTGGCGATGTCCGCGCGGCCGTGGCCCATGTTTACGCAGAACAGCCCGGCGAGACCGTCGAGGTGGCGGCGGCCCTCGGTGTCGATGAGGTAGCTGCCCTCGCCGCGGACGAACACCGGGAAGTCGCTTTGCCAGGTGTCCTTGCGCGTGAAGTGCGGCCCGAGGTGTCGGCGGGCAGTGGCCCGCAGCTCCGTGACGTTCACCTGGCGACCTCCTGTGTGTGCGAGAACGGGAATGTGTCGACGATCGCAATCTTTCTGGTCCACGCCCAGAGCCAGAAAGCGCCGGATCACCGGTGCCAGATCCGAGGCTGGACACGAAAAAGCCCGGCCGGGCGCACAGGCTCGGCCGGGCAGAGGGGGTCGTGAGTGTTCATGCCGGTTCTAACCGGCATGAACACTCACAACGGTGCTTACACGTAGTCCTGGTACTTCTCCAGGAACCGCACCGGCTTCGACAGCGCGTCGCGGCGGAACGGGTCGCCCAGCTCGCGGGTGCACATGATCTCGATGACCGTCGTGCGGCCCTCGTTCATCTGCGCGTCCACGGCCTTCTTCAGCGCCGGGCCGACGTCCTCGAGCTTGTCGACCACGATGCCGTCCGCGCCCATCGCCTGCGCGATCCCGGCGAAGCTCTCGCTTTCCAGCTCGCCCGCGACGAACCGGCGGTCGTAGAAGTCGACCTGGTTCTTCTTTTCCGCGCCCCACTGGCGGTTGTGGAACACGACGGCGGTGACCGGGATGTCGTGCCGCACCGCGGTCATGACCTCGCCCATGCTCATGCCCCACGCGCCGTCGCCGGCGTACGCGATCGCCGGGCGGTCCATCGCGGCGGCCTTGGCGCCGATGATGGTCGGCAGCGCGTACCCGCAGTTGCCGAAGGACATCGGTGCGAAGAACGACCGCGGCTCCTCGAAACGGAGGTAGCTGTGCGCCACGGAGTTGATGTTGCCGATGTCGGTGGAGACCATCACCCGCGGCGGCATCGCCTTCTCCAGTTCGCGCAGGACCTGGCGCGGGTGCAGCCAGTTGCCCTCCTCCTGCTCCTGCTCGGCGATCATGTCGAGGGAGTAGGGGTCCTTCTCGTGGGTCCACTCGGTGAGTTCCGCTTCCCACGCGTCCTTCTCCGCCTTGGTGCGGTCGGCGCGCTCGCCGCGGGTGGCGTCGCAGGCGAGGGTGCGGTCGGCGAGGCGCTCGGTCAGCGCGGCCGCGGCGGCCTTCGCGTCCCCGCAGATGCCGACGGTGATCTTCTTGACCAGGCCGAGCATCTTGTGGTCGGCGTCGATCTGGATGATCTTCGCGTTCTTGGGCCAGTAGTCCATGCCGTGCTGCGGCAGGGTGCCGAACGGGCCGAGGCGGGTGCCGAGCGCGATCACCACGTCCGCCTGCGAGATGAGCTTCATCGCGGCCTTGGAGCCCTGGTAGCCGAGCGGGCCGCACCACTGCGGGTGGCTGGCCGGGAAGCTGTCGTTGTGCTGGTAGCTGTTCACCACCGGCGCGCCCAGCCGCTCGGCGAGCGCCTTGCATTCCTCGACGCCGTCGGACATCACGACGCCGCCGCCGGAGATGATGACCGGGAACTCGGCGGTGGCCAGCAGTTCGGCGGCCTGGGCGAGGCTCTTGTCGCCGCCGGGGCCGCGGTCGAGCCGCTGCGGTTCGGGGATCTCGGTCTCGATCTCGCCGTAGAAGAAGTCGCGCGGGATGTTGAGCTGCGTCGGGCCGATTTCCGACAGCGCCCGGTCGAAGGCCCGCGCGGTGTACTCGGCCATCCGCTTCGGGTTGTTGACGTGCGCCTGGTACTTGGTGAACTCCTGGAACATCGGCAGCTGGTTGGCCTCCTGGAAGCCGCCCAGCCCGGTGCCCATCGTGCCCGCCTCGGGCGTGATCATCACGACCGGGCTGTGCGCCCAGAACGCCGCGGCGATCGCGGTGACGCAGTTGCTGATGCCGGGCCCGTTCTGCCCGATGACCACGCCGTGGCGGCCGCTGACCCGGGCGTAGCCGTCGGCCATGTGCGCGGCGCCCTGCTCGTGCACGACCGGGACGAGCCGGATGCCGGCCGGCGCGAAGATGTCCATCGCGTCCATGAACGCCGAGCCCATGATGCCGAAGATGTCGGTGACGCCGTTGGCCACCAGCGTCTCGACGAAGGCCTCGGACGGGGTCATCTTCGCCGTTCCGCTGACGACGGTGCGGCCGTCGCCCGTCTTCCTCTCCGCCATGGTGAACTCCTTCGACACTGAAAGTCTTGGTTTTCGGTACGTGGTGTTCGTAAAACCTGAACGCGATGGACGATAGGACGCCGCGGGCGGCAGGTCAACCGGCAGTTGCTGGAAAACGAGACAGGATGTGCTAGTTTTCGGAACGTGAGTGAGTTGCGGAAGACCAGCGCCGTGGAACTCGTGCGCGAGCCGGACGGCGCGGGACTCGACGGAGACACCCCGACCATGCGGCTGTTCTCGCTGCTCGAGCTGATCGCGGCGAAGGACCAGCTGGTGACGCTGCAGAGCCTGGTCGAGGAGACCGGCCTGCCGAAGCCGACGCTGCACCGGATGCTGCAGCAGCTGGAAGGCGCGGGCCTGCTCGTGCGCCAGGCCGACGGGCGGCATTACGGCACCGGCGACCGGCTGCGCCGCCTCGCGGAGAACCTGCTGCTCAACGCCACCCACCACGGCGCGCGGCGCGCGGTGCTCAACCACCTGGTCGACGAGCTGGGGGAGAGCTGCAACATCACCGCGCTGTCCGGCAGCGAGATCGTCTACCTCGACCGCGTCGAAACGCCCGAGCCGCTGCGGTTCTACCTGCGGCCCGGTTCGCGCGTGCCGATCCACTGCTCGGCCAGCGGCAAGATCATCCTCTCCCAGATGAGCCCGGCGCAGCGGCGCAAGCTGCTCGCGCACGCTCCGCTCAAGCAGTACACCCCCAAGACCGTCACCGATCTCGACGCGCTGGAGGAGGAGTTCGCCCGCATCCGGCGCGACGGATTCGCCCTCGACGACGAGGAATTCCTGCCCGGGCTCGTGTGCGTGGCGGTGCTGGTGCCCAGCCGCACCGGGCGCTCCAACCTGGCGGTGGCGGTCCAGGCCCCGGTCATGCGGCTCACCGCCGACAAGGCTTTGCAGGCGCTTCCCGCGTTGCAGCGGGCCGCCGAAGCGATCAAGGAGGTCGAGGCCGAGGGGGCGGCCGACGACGCCGACAGCATCCCGTCCTGACGGAGGTCTTCCGATGAACCCGTTGTCCGGCAACCGTCCCGCCGGCCCCGATGCCCGGATCGCCGTGCGCGACGCGTTCGGTCTCGACTCGGCCATGACCGTCCCGTGCTTCTCCGAACCCGACGAGCACGTGCCCGAGATCGATCCGGCCTACCGGTTCAACCCGGACGTGACGCTCGCGTTGCTGGCCGGGTTCGCGCACAACCGGCGCGTGCTCGTGCAGGGCTTGCACGGCACCGGCAAGTCCACGCACGTCGAACAGGTCGCGGCGCGGCTGAACTGGCCGTGCCTGCGCGTGAATCTCGACGGGCATCTCAGCAGGCTCGACCTCGTCGGCAAGGACGCGGTGGTGCTGCGCGAGGGCAAGCAGGTCACCGAATTCCGCGAGGGCATCCTGCCGTGGTCGCTGCGGCGGCCGACCGCGCTGATCCTCGACGAGTACGACGCGGGACGGCCGGACGTCATGTTCGTCATCCAGCGGCTGCTCGAGCGGGACGGCAAGTTCACGCTGATCGACAGCAACACCGTGCTGCGCCCGCATCCGGGGTTCCGGCTGTTCGCCACCGCCAACACTGTCGGGCTGGGTAATCTGAACGGGCTTTACCACGGCGTCCAGCGGCTGAACCACGCACAGATCGACCGGTGGAACATCGTCGCGGCGCTCGATTACCTGGCGCCGGAAGAGGAAGCCGCGATCGTGCGGGCGCGCGTGCCGCGGCTGTCCGGGCAGTTCGCCGAGGCGATGGTGGCGGTGGCCGGGCTGACCCGCGAGGGGTTCCGCGCCGGTGACCTGTCCGCGTTGATGTCGCCGCGCACGGTCATCACGTGGGCGGAGAACTGCGAGATCTTCGGCGACCCGGCGCTCGCGTTCCGGCTGACGTTCCTCAACAAATGCGACGAGGCCGAACGGCCGGTCGTCGCGGAGTACTTCCAGCGCTGCTTCGACCTGGAGCTGGCCGCGGCGTGAGCACGCCCGAGACCCGGCGGCGCCAGCAGGTCGAGGAACTGTCCGCGGCGGCGATCCGGGCGGTCAGCGGTTCGCCGGACGCGCATTTCCGGGGCGGGCGCCTGCATCGCGGCACCCGTCCGGTGCCGATGCCCGCTCCGCATCTGCGCGCCGAAGACGAGGACGTGCCGTCGTTCCGCGGCGCGGCGGACGGCATGGCGCTGCACCTGAGCCGGTCCGATCGCGAGCTGCACAAGCGGTTGCGGCCGGACGGCGGTGTTGAGCGGCTGTTGTTCGAGCTGCTGGAGCAGTTCCGGGTGGAGTCGCTGGTACCGGCTGGTTTGCCTGGCGTGACGGCGAATCTGCGGCGCCGGCACGAACGCTGGTCGCTGTCTGCGCACCACAATGGACTGACCGAGACCGCGCGCGGTTTGCTGATCTACACCGTCGCGCAGGTCGCGCGGGCGCGGATCACCGGCGAGCCGGTCGTGGAGGAGACCGAGGACCTGATCGAGGCGACCCGGGCGGCGATCGCGCCGATGCTGGGCGCGCAGCTGGCCGGGCTTCGGCGGAACCGGGCTGATCAGGCGGCGTTCGCCGAGCACGCGCGGGCGCTGGCCGAGGCGGTCGCCGGGTTGCTGGAGCCGGAGAAGCCCGAAGACGACGAGGACCAGGAAGACCCCGCGGCGTACGCGCTGCTGCTGGATTTCGACGACGAAACCGGCAGCGAGGAAGGCGGTGCCGCGGGTATCGGCGACCACAAAGGACCGGTGGCGGCCGGGCAGTATCGGGTTTTCACCACCGCCTACGACCGCGAGGACCGGGCGGGACCGTTGGTGCGGCCGGAATTGCTGCGCGAGTTGCGGGAACGGCTTGACGCCCGGGTCGCGAAGCAGGGCGTCAACGTGGCTCGGCTCGCCCGGGAACTCACGGCGGTGCTCGCGGAGCCGGAACGGTCTGGCTGGGACGGTGCGCAGGAGGAAGGCCAGATCGACGGCCGGGCGCTCGCGCGGCTGATCGCGACGCCCGCGGACCATCGGGTGTTCCGGGTCGAGCGCACCGAACCGGTCGCCGACGTGCTGGTCACGTTCCTGATCGACTGTTCGGGTTCGATGAAGGCGCACCGGGAAACCGTTGCGGTGCTGGTGGATCTGTTCGCTCGCGCGCTCGATCTCGCCGGTGCCAGTTGCGAAATTCTCGGCTTTACCACTGGTGCGTGGCACGGCGGCCGGGCGCGGCGAGACTGGATGCGCGCCGGGCGGCCGAAGCACCCGGGGCGGCTCAACGAGCGTCGGCACCTGGTGTTCAAGGACGCGGCGACACCGTGGCGGCGCGCGCGGCGGGACGTCGCGGCGTTGCTCAAGGCTGATCTGTTCCGCGAAGGCATCGACGGTGAAGCGTTGGCATGGGCGGCGGAGCGGGCGCGCGCGTGCGACGTGCGGCGGCGGCTGGTTTTCGTGTTGTCGGACGGAAGTCCGATGGACGGGGCGACCGTGCTGGCCAACGAGGAGCGTTACCTCGATCGCCATCTGGTGCAGGTGGCGGACGGGCCGGAGCGGAGCGACACGGAGGTGTACGGCATCGGGGTCGGACTTGATCTCAGTGCGTATTACCGGCGCAGTCTGGCCTTGGATGCCGCGGAAGGCACGGGGTTCCGTGCCTTCCGCGAGATCCTCGGCCTGATCGCCCGCCGCTAGCCCGCGGGTTGCGCGACCGGCGCGGCCCCGGCCGGTTCGTTGCGCTCCAAGGCAATCGGAGACCGCTTCGTGCCCGGAGCGAGCAGGCTCCAGCCGAACACGATCACCAGGTTGACGCCCATCGAAACCAGCCCGGGGTTGAGCCCGCCGAGCTTCACGCCGGTGACGTACAGGACGACCGCGGTCACCACGCCGACCACCATTCCGGTCGCGATCGCGGCCGTGCGGACCCGCCGGGCGAACAGGATCGCCAGCCAGCCCGGCACGACCTGGGCCAGCAGGTTGTAGGTCAGGTTCAGCACGGTGAGCATGAGCGTCGAGGCGGTCAGCGTGAGCACAGCGGCGAGCACCAGGAACACCGCCACCGCCACGACCGTCCAGCGCCGTTGGGCCGCGGGCCGGACGTTCGGGGCCAGGTTGCGGCTGACCATGCCGCCGATCGCCAGCGCGGTCGCGGACAGCACCAGCACGCCGGACAGCGCGGCGCCGGCGGCTACGAGACCGAGAACCGGTTCCGGGAGAAGGCCTTTCGCGGTCACCATGAAGACCGTGTTCGGGTTCTTCAGGCCGGGGTGCTGCTTGAGCCCGTAGTAGGCGGCGAAGACGAGGAACGGGTAGATCAGCATGTACAGCGGCATCCACACCGTCGAACTCTTCACCGCGCGCTCCGAACGCGCCGGGAACACGTACGCGCCGCCGAAGCCGAGGTAGAAGACCACGCTCTGGAACAGGATCGTGGTCATCGCGAACCACAGGTCCTGCCCGCCCATCGTGGTCTGCGCCCTGGCCAGCGCCTCCGGGCCGGTCACGCCGGACGTGCCGCCGGCGACCAGCACCGCGGCGAGCCCGACGAGCACCACGCCGAGCAGCATGAACGCGTCCTTGAGGATCGACACGAACGCGGGGGAGCGGATGCCGGACACGGCGATGTAGGCGAACGCGATGACCCCGGCCAGCAGGACGCATTGCACCGGCGTGAGTTTCAGCCCGAGGTTGCTCAGCACGACTTGCAGGCCGATGAACTGGTACTGGCCCCACGGCACGAGCGCGATCAGCATCGTGACGCAGGTGATCAGTTCCAGCGTCCGGCTGCCGTAGTGGCGGCCGAAGACGTCCGGGACGGTCATCGCGTCGTGTTTGCGCGCGGCGCGCCAGACCAGCGGGGCGAGGAAGTAGCCCAGCGAATAGGCGAGCAGGATGTAGCCGAGGAACCAGATCCCGTAGCTCGCGCCGTGCGCGTAGATGCCGCTCGGGAAGCCGATCATGGTGCCGATGCTGTACACCTCGCCGACGGCCAGGAAGTACAGCAGCCACGGCGGGAACGAGCGGCCGCCGACCAGGAATTCGGAAATCCCGCCGCCGCGCGACGAGCGGCCGGCCCACAGGGCCAGCAGGATCGACAGTCCCATCACGACCGCGACGATGAGAATCAGCATTCCTGGTCCTCCTTGACGACGGTCTCGGCGGGCGTGTCGGCCGGGTAGTGCCGGCGGTCGAAGAACCGCCAGCTGATCCACAGGCACAGGGTGGTCAGCGGGAAGCAGAGGAACATCCAGAAGAACACCAGCGGGAACCCGGCCACCGTCGCGGGCGAGCCCGCCACCAGCGGGATCCCGCCGAGGATCGCGACCGCGGGGATGCCGAGGCCGATGCACAGGCTCGGCCAGCTCCGGATCATCGGACGCCTCCCGTCGCGGCCGGATCGCGTTGCCAGACCAGCTGTCCGCCGATCACCGTGGCGTCGACGGTCAGGTCGCGGATCCGGCTCGGGTCCACTGTGGTCGGATCCTCGGACAGCACGATCAGGTCCGCGAGCTTGCCGATTTCGAGGCTGCCCTTGATTTCTTCCTCGCCGGCGAGGTAGGCCGCGTCGATGGTGTAGCCGCGCAAAGCGGCTTCCACGTCGATCGCCTGTTCCGGCCCGAGGAGCTGCCCGCTGCTGGTCTGCCGGGCGACGGCGCACCAGATGCCTTCCAGCGGCGGCACCGGCGTGACCGGGGTGTCCGAGTGGAGTCCGAAGTGGATTCCGCGGGAGCGGGCGGACGCGAGCGGGCTGATCCGGCGGGCGCGTTCCGGGCCGAGGAAGACGTCTCGGTGCCGGTCGCCCCAGTAGTAGACGTGCTTGATGAAGAACGACGCGGCGATGCCGTTTTCGGCCATCCGGTCGAGCTGGTCCTCGCGCGCGGTCTGGCAGTGTTCGATGCGGTGGCGGCGGCCGGTGCCCTCGGGGGCGCCGAGGCGGGCGTAGCCGTCGATGATGGCGTCGATCGCCGCGTCGCCGTTGCCGTGCACGGCGACCTGCCAGCCCGCGGCGTCGAGCGCGGCGATGCGGCGGGACAGGTCGTCCGGTTCGAGCAGCATCATGCCGTGTTCGCCGGGATCGCAGGTGTAGCCCTCGGCCAGGCAGCCGGTGCGGCCCTGGATCGAGCCGTCCGCGACGATTTTGATTCCGTTCATGGTGAATCCGTCCGGATTGGACGGATCGGGCGGTTCGGGGGCGCCTTCGGCGAGGCCGGGAAGGAGGGTGTGGAAGAGGTAGCCGTGGATGCGGGTGCGCAGCTTTCCGGCTCGGGTCAGCATGCGGTACGCGGCCAGTTCCTGTTCGCCGCCGATCAGGCCGATTCCCGTGTCGTGCACCGAAGTGACGCCGTTGCGCAGGTACTCGGCGTCGGCGAGCTGGAGCGCCGCGGCCAATTCGTCGGGGCCTTGCGCGGGCATCGCGGAGTTGACCAGGAACGCCGCGGTCTCGATGAGGAGGCCGGTCGGTTCGCCGCGTTCGTCGCGCGCGATGGCTCCGCCGGGCGGGTCCGGGGTGGCCGCGGTGATGCCGACGGCTCGCAGCGCGGCGGAATTCGCCACGGAGAAGTGGCCGGTCACGTGCGTGAGCAGGACCGGGTTGCGCGGCGACGCCGGGTCGAGGTCGTGCCGCGTCGGATGCCGGTTGTCGGCGAGAAGCGTGTCGTCGTAACGGAAACCCTTGATCCATTCGCCGGGGCCGAAGTCGCGGGCCGCCTGCCGGACGCGGCCGGCGATGTCGCTGATCCGGTCGTTGGGCGGGCTTCCGGCGTCGACCGGGGCGGCCAGCGCCATCCCGAAGAACGACGGATGGTTGTGCGACTCCACGAAGCCCGGGACGACGGTGCGTCCGGCCAGGTCGAGCACCGTCGTCCCGGGACCGGCGAGGGCGGCGATCGAGCGGTCGTCGCCGACTTCGGCGATCCGGCCGTCGCGCGCGGCGAGCGCGGACGCCCGCGTCCCGCCTCGGTCCAGGGTCAGCACCGTGCCCCCGAGCACCACCAGGTCGGGGGCCGGACGAGCGGATACAGCGGGTTCGCCCACGATAGGACCTCCTTGTCCACGTGTCCTGCCCCCACGACAGTGCCGGGGGAGCTGGTCCGCGAACAGGTCCAGAAAGCGATCCGCGCATGGGTCCAGCGCGGGTCCGGTCAGCTGTCCAGCAGTTCCCGGCAGAGGTCGCCGAGCAGCCGGATGCCCGGGTCGATCGCGGACGGCGGGGTGGCGGAGAACCCGATGCGGAAGTGGTTGCGCGGCGGGTCGTCGCCGAGGAAGAAGATGTCGCCGGGTTCGATGAGCACACCCAGTTCTTCCGCGCGTTCCACCAGGACCCGGCAGTCCAGTTCGGACGGTCCGGACATCCACAGGCTGACGCCGCCGGGCGGGTACGGGCCTTGCGTCCACGGCAGGTACTCGGTGACCGCGGCGGTGGTGGCGGTCCACTTGCGCATCAGCTTCGTGCGGTAGCGGCGCAGCGAGCGGTGGTACTCGCCGCTTTCGATGAGCAGCGCCAGCGCCCGCTGCAGCTGGCCGGGCGGGTGGCGCAGGACGTAGCGGCGGGCCTCGCGCAGCGCGCGCACCAGTTCCCGCGGCCCGACCAGGTAGCCGAGGCGCAGGCCGGGGGAGAGGAATTTGGAAAACGTGCCGAGGTAGACGGCGTCGCCGGTGTTGTCGAGGGCTTTCAACGCCGGGGTGGGGCTGCCTTGGTAGCGGAATTCGCTGTCGTAGTCGTCTTCGACCACTACGGTGCCGGAGGCGGCGGCCTGGGCGAGGAGCTGGCGGCGGCGGCCGATGCTGAGGGTCGCGTTGGTCGGGTGCTGGTGGCTCGGGGTGAGGTAGAGGAGGTCGATGCCGTCGAGCGATTCCGGCGGTTGCAGGCCGCGGGAGTCGACGTCGATCCCGGTCACGCGGGCGCCGGTGCGGAGGAAAATGTGCCGCGCGTCGAGGTATCCGGGGTTTTCGATGGCCACGACCTGGTCCGGGCCGAGCAGCACGCGGCCGAGCAGGTCGAGGCCCTGCTGCGAGCCGACGGTGATGAGCACTTCGTCCGGGTCCGCTTCGATGCCGCGGGTGGTGAGCAGCTGGCGGCAGACCATCTCGACCAGCATCGGGTCGTCGGAGCCGACGCTGTCCTGGAGGCTGTGGAAGACGTGCGGCCGGTAGAGGGCGTCGCGGAGGCAGCGCGTCCAGGACCGGGCCGGGAACGCGGTGATGTCGACCTGCCCGGCGAGGAACGGGTACGGATAGCTCGCCCAGTCGGTGCGCTTCTCGATGTGGGCGACCTCGGCGTCCGGGAACCGGCGGACGCGGCCGGCCCAGTCGATCCGCGATTCTGTGTCCCGCGCCTCGACCGCGCAGTGCGGGCGCATCTCGCCGTTGACGAACAGTCCGCTGCGCTCGCGGCTTTCCACGTACCCCTCGGCGACCAGCTCCTGGTAGGCGAGGTTGATCGTGTTGCGGGAAACGCCCAGTTCGACGGCCAGTTCCCGCGAGCTGGGCAGCCGGCGGGCCGGGTCGAACGTGCCGATGGCGATCCCGTGCTCGATCGCCCGCCGGACCTGGCGGTACAGCGGTTCGTCCGACGAGCGGTCGATCTCGATCAACGTGCGGGGCAACTGCGCTCTCCCAAGTGGCCGGCGTGCAGCGGGGTGGGCTGAAACGTAACTCGCGGCGGTCGGTTTTCCCACCCCGCGCCACGCCGGGGCGGCTCAGGCCAGCGCGTCGGCGACGTCGGTGAAGTCCAGGCCGTGCGCCCGGGCGACCGGCTCGTAGGTCAGCGCCCCGGCCACCGTGTTCACGCCGCCCCGCAGTTCGGGCGTGTCCTGCACCGCGGTGCGGAGGCCCTTGTTCGCGATCTCCAGCGCGTAGGGGAGCGTGACGTTGGTGAGCGCGTGCGTGGAGGTGTGCGGGACCGCGCCCGGCATGTTGGCCACGCAGTAGAACACCGATTCGTGCACCCGGAAGGTCGGGTCGGCGTGGGTCGTCGGGCGCGAGTCCTCGAAGCAGCCGCCCTGGTCGATCGAGATGTCCACGAGCACGCTGCCCGGCTTCATCCGCGACACCGTCTCGTTGGACACCAGGCTCGGGGCCTTCGCGCCCGGGACGAGCACCGCGCCGATGACCAGGTCGGCCTCCAGCACCGCCTGCTCGATCGCGAACGAGTTCGCCGCGGCGGTGCGGATCCGGCCCTGGTACATCCGGTCGGCGGCGCGGAGCTTGTCGACGTTCTTGTCGAACAGCACGACGTCGCCCCAGGTCCCGGCCGCGACCGCGACCGCGTTCATCCCGGCGACGCCCGCGCCCAGCACGACCACGCGGGCCGGCGGCACGCCCGAGACGCCGCCGATCAGCACGCCGCGCCCGCCGTTGACGCGCATCAGCGTCTGCGCGCCGACCTGCGGGGCCAGCCGTCCGGCTACCTCGCTCATCGGGAACAGCAGCGGAAGGGAGCCGTTCGGCAGCTGGACCGTTTCGTACGCCACCGACGTGGTGCCCGCGTCGAGCAGGGCCTTCGTGCAGGGCTCGCTCGCGGCGAGGTGCAGGTAGGTGAACAGCAGCTGGTCGGAACGCAGCCGGTGGTACTCCTCGGCGACCGGCTCCTTGACCTTCAGCACGAGGTCCGCGGTGCCCCACACGTCGTCCGCGTGGTCGAGCAGCTTCGCGCCGGCGGCCGTGTAGTCCTCGTCGCGGATGGACGAGCCTTCGCCCGCGCCGCGTTCCACGAAGACCTCGTGGCCGGCCGAGGTGAACTCGTGTACTCCGGCCGGCGTCGCCGCCACCCGGTATTCGTGGTTCTTGACCTCGCGAGGCACACCGATCTTCATCGCCTGCTCCCATCTGCCGTGTGTGGTGCGGTCGAGAGTGCGGGACGGCTGGCCACCGCGAAAGTGCCAGAAACCGCTCGGTCGACGGGTCCAGATCTTCTTCGTTCTGGACCCGTCAACGGGCACTGTTCTGGCTCTGTCCCCTGGGGCCAGGTGCCGAGATCCTGCTCGGGGAGCACTGCCGTCCGCGAGGGAGTTTGCGAGATGACCATGGCCCCATTGGCCGAGACCTGGCGGGAACGCGTCGGCGACGCCCGCCCGCGGATCGCCCTCGCCGACGGCGCCGATCCGCGCGCTGTCACCGCGGCCGCGCATCTGGTCGACCGCGGCGTGGTCGAGCCGGTCCTCGTTGGTTCGTCCGCGGAGATCGCTGCAGTGGCAGGAGAGCTTGGCGTTGCGGTGCCGCCCACTTTGGACACTGCGGTTCTGGCCGCTGACGACGCTGTCCTCGCGCGGTTGGCTACGGCGTTTCCGGACCGGGTGGAGAACGTTCGCACCGATCCGGTCGCCCTCTCCGCCGCGCTTCTCGCGCTGGGCCGGGTGGACGCGTGCCTGGCCGGGGCGACGCGGCCGACGTCCGATGTGCTCCGGGCTGGCCTGCGGATTGTCGGCCTCGCTCCTGGGGTGCGGACGCTGAGCAGTTGCTTCCTGATGTTGTTGCAGGACGGCCGATCGCTCACTTTCGCCGACTGCGCAGTGGTCCCCGAGCCGGACGCGAATGCGCTGGCCGACATCGCGGTCGGCGCGGCTTCCACGCACCGCGCGCTGACTGGGACCGAGCCCGTCGTGGCGATGCTTTCCTTTAGTACGCAAGGCAGTGCCAAGCATTCCGCGGTGGACAAGGTTCGCGAGGCGACTTCGCTGGTGCGGGAACGGCTGCCGGGCGTGGCTGTGGACGGGGAATTGCAATTCGACGCCGCTGTGGTGGATGCGGTCGGGGTGGCGAAGGCACCGCGGTCGACTGTCGCCGGGCGGGCGAATGTCTTGGTGTTCCCCAATCTTGACGCGGGGAACATCGCGTACAAGATCGCCGAACGGCTCGGCGGGGCGACCGCGCTGGGCCCGATTCTGCAAGGCGTCGCGGCGCCGCTGCACGACCTGTCGCGCGGCTGCAGCGCGGCCGACATCGAGACGATGGCCCTGATCAGCGCGGTGCACGCGGTGACCGGGCGGGAAGTGGAGGGGGTTCGATGACGCGAGCGGTGGAGCTGGTCGTGCTGGACATGGCAGGCACGACGGTCCGAGACGACGGCGCGGTCGAGGCGGCCTTCTCGGCGGCCCTGGAGGCGGTCGGGGTGCCCGCGGATTCGCCGGAGCGCGAGGACGTGGACGCCTACGTTCGCGACACTATGGGGCAGTCGAAGATCGAGGTCTTCCGGGCGCTTTTTCCCGCGGATGGTGTGGCGGAGAAGGCGAATCGGGTTTTCGAGAAGGCTTTCGCTGCGCAGGCCATTGAGGTCGCCGCGCCTCTTCCCGGTGCGGAGGAGGCGATCGACAAGCTGCGGGCACAGGGGCGTCGGGTGTGCCTGAGCACGGGTTTCTCGGCCCGGACGAGGGACGCGTTGCTGCGGCGGCTCGGGTGGACGGAGCTGGCGGATCTGGTGGTGTGCCCGGCGGACGCGGGAGGGCGGGGCCGCCCGTTCCCGGACATGGTGCTGACCGCGGTGCTGCGCTTGGGAATCACGGACGTGCGCGCGGTCGCGGTGGCGGGGGACACCGGGTTCGACATGCTGACCGGCCGCCGGGCGGGGGCGTCAGTGGCGGCTGGGGTGCTTACTGGGGCGCATGACGAGGCGACTTTGCGGGCGCACGGGGCTACGCATGTGCTGGGATCGGTGGCGGAGTTGCCGGCGATTCTTGAGCACTAGCACGGCATTGCCGGTCAGCCGGGAGGAGCCACCGCAGTAGCGATCAACGCCCGTGCCGCGATCTCGATCCTCTCCTCGTCCCCCGTCACGATGCGGTCCAGGCACAGGCCCCGCAGGCCTGAGATCAGCAGGCTCGCCCGGGCGGCTGCCTCGGGTTCCGGGTAGCCCAGTTTTCGGTACACCGGCACCAGCGGGTCCACCATCGCCGTGATCGCTTCCCTCGCGACCGTCAGGTATCGCTCCGGCTGGGTCGGGGCCAGAGCCAGCACCTGGAAAAGGATGTGGATCGGCCGTTGCTGGCGGCCTCGGGTGATCGCGTGCCACAGGGCGTGCGCCGCGGCCTCGAGGGATTTCTCGTCGTGCACCGAGTGGAACAGTTCGGTGACGTCCGGGCGGCTCGCGGCCAGCGCCTCGGTGATCAGGTTTTCCCGGCTGCCGAAGTAGTACAGCAGCATCCGTTTGCTCGTCCCCAGCGCCTCGCCCATCGGGGCCAGCGACAGGTCCGCGAGGCCGTGCGTCGCCAGGTAGTCCACGGCTTGCTGCAGCAGTTCGGCGCGGCGGCCGGTTCCGGAGTCCACCCCTTGACTGTACCGATCGGTACGTCGTACCGTCCAATCGTGTACCGATCGGTACACAGGGTGAGGAGGGGCTCATGACGGTGGCGATCGTCGGCGGCGGGATCGGCGGGCTGACGCTCGCGCTCGCGTTGCGGGAGCGCGGGATCGGCGCGGAGGTGTACGAGCGGTCGGCCGAGCTGCGGGAAGTCGGGGCGGCGGTGGCGTTGGCCGCCAACGGGTCCCGGGTCCTCGAACGGCTGGGGTTGCGGGACGAGCTGGCCGCGTGTTCCGCCGTGCCGACGGAGCTGGTGTACCGGCATTGGCGGGGCGGGCACCGGGTGGTCGCGTATCCGGTCGGCGATGCTTACGAGGAACGGTTCGCCGGGCCGTATCTCGGGGTGCATCGGGCGGATTTGCAGCGGATCCTCGCTGGCGCGTGGGGCAAGGTCCGTCTTGGCCGGCGGGTGACCGGGGTGGTCGCGGACGGGGCGCGGTACCGGCTCGAGTTCGCCGACGGGACAAGCGAAACCGCGGACGTGGTGGTGGGCGCGGACGGGGTGCATTCGACGGTTCGCGCGTGGGTGGACGACACGCCGCGCGCCCGGTACTCGGGGGCCAGCGGGTTTCGCGGGCTGGTGCCGGTGGAACAGCTGCCGTCGCTGCCGGACGCGGGGGCGATCCAGTTCTGGATGGGGCCGGGCGGGCATCTGCTGCACTACCCGATCGGCGACGGGTCGGTGGTGAATTTCCTTGCCGTGCTGGACGAACCGGCGGCCTGGGAGGGGGAGTCGTGGACCGAGGACTTTCCCCGGGAGCGCATCGCCGCCGCCTTTGAGGGCTGGCATCCGGCGGTGCGCGAGATGGTCGGCGCGACGACGTTGCCTCAGCGATGGGGATTGTTCGGCCAGTATCCGCTCAACCGCTGGCATCGCGGCGGAGTGGTGTTGCTCGGCGATGCCGCGCACGCGATGCTGCCGCACCACGGGCAGGGCGCGAACCAGACAATCGAGGACGCGGTGACGCTTGCCGAATGCCTCGCGCGGGATTCCCGCGAGGCGGCGCTCGCCCGGTACGAGAAGCTTCGGCGGCCGCGGACCCGGGCGGTCCAGCGGAGTTCTTGGGTGGCGAACGCGTTGCTGCATCTGCCGGACGGTCCGGCGGCGGACGCGCGGGACCTCGCGCTGGGGCGGATCGGCGAGACGCTGGAGTGGATCCACGCGCACGACGCGGTGTCTTTGGCGGCGGCCTCGCCGGCGCGTGCGGAGTCGTCGTAACGCGCCTCCGCGGGTGGGGTCAGGGTTTCGTGGCGAGGGCGGTGAATTCCGCGCTCGTCAGCACGTCCGCAGTGGACTGAGCGAGCACGACCAGCGTGGCCGCGTGCACCTCCGCGGCGGACATCGCGCCGTGGCCCAGGTCGGGATGGTCGTAGGTCGCGCACGCGTCGGACAGGACCGCGGTGCGGAAGTCGCGGAACATCGCGTCGCGGATGGTGGCGTGGACGCAGTCCTCGGTGGTCACTCCGGTGGCGACCAGGGTGTCCACACCGCGTCCGCGAAGCTGCATTTCGAAATCGGTGCCGTAGAAGGCGCTGTAGCGGTGCTTGAGGATCAGCGGTTCGTCCGGGCGGCGGTCCACTTCGGAATACAGCGCCGCGCCGGGCGTGCCCTCGATGAGCGCGGCGCCGGCCGCGATCGGCGGGTACAGGTCGGCGAACCGGCCCATGTCGGAGCCGTCGGGGCGGTGGACGTGCGCGGTGAAGAACACCGGGATGCCGGCGTCGCGGCAGAACCGGACGGTGTCGTTGAGGGTGGGGATCATGGCGCGTCCGGCCGGGGATTCCAGCGGGGCGCCGGGGGCCAGGAAATCGTGCTGCATGTCGATGACGACCAGCGCGGTGCGGGCCGGATCGACAGTGGACAAGCGGTAACCCATGGAAGCTCCCTCCGCGGAGGTCCATGAAGTATCACGGTTTGTCGTCGGTCGTCAAGAAAACGGCAGAGAGGCGTCAGGCGTCTTCGATCTGCGCGGCGACGGTGTGCAGGGATTCGATCAGCGCCTGGGTGGCCGGGTTCAGCCGGCGTCCGGCGGCGAGCGTCAGGCCGACGCTGTGCCCGATGTTCTCCAGCGGCGTCGGCAGCGTGACCAGCCGCGGGTCGTCCATCCCGAGCAGACCGGGGAGCGCGGCGACCATCGCGGTTTCGGTGAGCAGCTGCCGCACGGTGAGGAACGACGTCGCCTCGACGCGGTTGGCGGGCAGGTCGAGGCCGTGCTGGGCGAAGAGGCTTTCCAGTTCCTGGCGCAGCATCGTCTCGGTGCCGGGCACGATCCACGGGAACTCCGCGAGATCCTCCAGCGACACGTTCTCGCGCGCGGCGAGCGGGTGGTGCGCGCCGGCGACCACCCGGATCGACTCCTGGTACAGCGCCCGCCGTCGCGTGCCTTCCGTGCCGGGGCCGCTCAGCCTGCCGACGATCACGTCCACCCGGCCCGCGGTCAGCTCCACGAGCAGCGACTCCGGCGTGCCCTCCCGGACGACGACGGTGACCAGCGGGTGATCTTCCTTCAGGTGCGCGATCGCCCGCGGCAGCAACAGGTTCGAGCCCGCGAGGTGGATGCCGGCGACGACTCGGCCGCGCGTCGCGTCGGCGATTTCCACGACGTGTCGCGCGGCATGGGTCAGCTGGGCGAGCACGGCGCGCGCGTGTTCGGTGAACGCGGTCCCGAATTCGGTCGGCGTGATCCCGCGCGGCCCGCGTTCGTAAAGCGGCACGCCGAGGATGGCTTCGAGGTCGTGCAGTCCGCGCGTGACGACCGGCTGCGTGACGTGCAGCGCGGCGGCGGCGCCCACGACACTGCCCTGCTCGGTGAGGGTGTCCACCAGAACGAGGTGCCTGAGCTTGAGCCGGCCGTCGAGCAGGCGGGGCATCTCCATTCCGGCGACATTACTGTCCGGAGCGGCTTCCGTCGTCACGAGCGGGCGAGCCGGACCAGGGCCCGGCTGAGCGCCGAGTGCGGGTCGGCCAGGTCGAGGAAGACGTCGAAGTGGTTGCGGCCGGGCACCTCGGTCAGCGAACTGGAGCCGGGCCAGTGCGCGTGGAAAGCCTTGCTCTGCCGGTGGAATCCCGCGGCTTCGTGTTCGGCGACCGCTACGTGGAGCGGCGCGCGGCCGGGCGGCAGCAAGATCGGGCTGAGGGCTTCCGCGCGCGGGGTGTCCAGGTTCAGCCACGCGTTGGCGAACGAGCTGACGAGCGGGCGAAGGTCGAAGAGGCCGCTGATCGTCATCGCGCCCTTGACGACGTCCGCGGGCAATCCGGCGGCGTGCTGCCATTCGGCGACGGCGGTCATCGCGGCGAGGTGCCCACCGGCTGAGCTGCCGACGACGTGGATGCGCTCCGGATCGAGGCCGTGCTCGGTGCCGTGCTGATACACCCAGGCGACGGCGGCGCGGACCTGGCGCACGATCTCGTCCAGCGGTGCGGCGGGAGCGAGCGTGTAGTCGGGTACGACGCTCGCGATTCCGGCGTCGGCCAGCACCCGGGCCGGAAACGCGGTGTCGTGGCGCGAGAGCATCCGCCAGTAGCCGCCGTGGACGGCGAGGACGACGGGGCGCAGCTGTCCGGGGGCGATGCCCCAGACATCCAGCCGTTCGTCGCTGTGCGGGTCGAAGGCCAGGTCAGCGACGCCGTCCAGACCGGCGGTGGCGGATTCGGAGGCGGAGCGGTAGCGGGCCATCGCGGCTTCGAACTCGGCCTCGGTCACCGTGGCCTGCGCGCTGTAGTCCCGATCGACGTTCGGATCGCTCACGCGGTCATCCTTCGCCGCTGCTGCCATGCCTGGCCAATGCTCATTCTGGCCGAGGCTATGCCCGCCGAGGCATGGCCAAGGCATGTCCAGCCGGCTATGGGAGCGGCGGCAAAGAGCATTGGCCAGGCATTCCGGACGTCCCTACGGTCAGTTTCATGGCTGCGGAACTCCACAACGTCGTCGGCGGGACCCGGGTCGCCGGGCGGCGCACCTTCGAGAAGATCGATCCGGTCGACGGGTCGCTCGTCGCGCACGTCCACGAGGCGGGGCCGGACGTGGTCGACGCCGCGGTGGCGGCCGCGCGCGCCGCGCTGGACGGGCCGTGGGGGCGCGCTTCGGTCGCCGAGCGCACCGCCTTGCTGCGCCGGATCGCCGACCGGATCGAGGAGCGCTTCGAGGACTTCGTCGCCGCGGAGGTCCGCGACACCGGCAAGCCGGAGCAGCTGGCGCGCGACCTGGATGTGGCGCGGGCGGCGGCGAACTTCCGTTCGTTCGCGGACACGGTCGCGGCGGCCGGTCTCGATTCGTTCCTGACCGATCTGCCCAACGGCCGGAAAGCGCTGAACTACGCGGTGCCGAAGCCGCTGGGCGTGGTCGCGGTGATCGTGCCGTGGAACCTGCCGCTGCTGCTGTTGACCTGGAAGGTCGCGCCCGCGCTCGCGTGCGGCAACGCGGTGGTGGTCAAGCCGTCCGAGGAAACGCCGTCGACCGCGACGCTGCTCGCCGAGGTGATCGCGGAGGCGGGTGCGCCGGACGGGGTGTATAACGTCGTTCACGGCTTCGGGCCGGACTCCGCCGGGGAGTACCTCACCGCCCACCGCGGCATCGACGGCGTGACGTTCACCGGCGAATCCCGGACCGGCTCGGCCATCATGCGCGCGGTCGCTCCGTCAGTCCGGCCGGTTTCCTTTGAGCTGGGCGGAAAGAACGCGGCGGTGGTGTTCGCGGACTGCGACCTCGAGAAGACCCTCGACGGCCTCGCTCGCTCAGTTTTCTTGAACACCGGCCAGGTATGCCTGTGCACGGAGCGGGTCTATGTCGAGCGATCCGTCTTCGACGCGGTCGCGAACGGGCTTGCCGAGCGTGCGAAAGCGTTGCGGCTGGGACGGCCGGACGATCCGGACACCACGACGGGGCCGTTGATCTCCCAACAGCACCGCAAGAAAGTCCAGTCCTATTTGGACCTCGCGGTGGCCGAGGGAGCGACGGTGCTGACGGGCGGTTCGGTGCCGGAACTCGGGCCGGATCTCGCGGGCGGATCGTGGATCGAACCGACGTTGTGGACCGGGCTCGACAACTCCGCGCGGGTCGTGCGCGAGGAGGTTTTCGGGCCGGTC
Source organism: Streptomyces sp. AA4 (assembly GCF_000158875.1). Lineage (NCBI taxonomy): Bacteria > Bacillati > Actinomycetota > Actinomycetes > Kitasatosporales > Streptomycetaceae > Streptomyces > Streptomyces sp. AA4. The sequence continues at coordinate 3,787,572 of NZ_GG657746.1, forward strand.
GCGGCGCTGATCCCGTTCGACACCGAGGAGGAAGCGGTCCGGCTGGCGAACGACACCGACTACGGGCTCGCCGCCGCGGTGTGGACGACGAACCTGGAGCGCGGCCACCGCGTCGCACAGCAGATGCGGGTTGGGATGGCCTGGGTCAACACCTGGTATCTCAGAGATCTCCGCTCGCCGTTCGGCGGCGTCGGGCTTTCCGGCATCGGCCGGGAGGGCGGCCTGCACTCGATGCACTTCTACACCCAGCCGACGAATGTGTGCGTGCAGCTGTGACCACCGTCGAGGAACGCGCCGAACTGCTGGACCGCGCGACCGCCACCGGGCAGGCGATTCCGCAGCTCACCAGCGATGGACCGATGAGCCTGGACACCGCGTACGCCGTGCAGCACGCGGGAATCGCGCTGCGCGAAGGGCGCGGCGAGACGGTGGCCGGGGTCAAACTGGGCTTCACGAGCAAGGCGAAGGCCGAGCAGATGGGCGTCTCGGACGTGATCATCGGCTCGCTGACCGACCGCATGCGGATCGAGGACGGCGGGACCTTCGACGTGAGCCGCGGCGTGCATCCGCGGGTCGAGCCCGAGGTCGCGTTCCGGCTCGGCCCGGACGGCGAGCCGGCGGCCGTCGCGCCCGCGCTGGAGATCATCGACAGCCGGTACCGCGATTTCAAGTTCAGCCTGGCCGACGTGGTCGCGGACAACACCTCGGCGTCGGCGTTCGTGATCGGGCCGTGGACGCGGATCGACCAGCTGGCCGCGCTGGCCGTCGACCTGCTCTTCGACGGCGAGGTCGTCGCGAGCGGATCGACGGCGGACATCCTCGGCGACCCGCTGCGCGCGCTTCCCGCCGCACAGCGGATGGCGGCGGCGTACGGACATCGGCTGGGCGAAGGGTCGGTGCTGCTGGCCGGTGCCGCGACCGCGGCCGTCGCGCTGAAAGCCGGGACGCACGTCGAGGCCCGGGTCGCCGGGCTGGGCTCGGTTTCGGTTCGCACCAAGGAGGGATGAGCGTGGCGCAAGCCCATGTCGTCGCCGGGAAGGCGACGCCGCGCGGGCGGTTCCCGCACGTCAAGGTCGTCGGGGACCTGGTTTTCGTCTCCGGCACCAGCAGCAGGCGGCCGGACAACACGTTCGCCGGCGCGGAGGCCGACGAGTTCGGCGTGACCGCTTTGGACATCCGGGCGCAGACCCGCGCCGTGCTCGAGAACATCCGCGACATCCTGGCCGCGGCCGGACGCGGGGCTCGAAGACCTCGCGCAGCTGACCGTGTTCCTGGTGAACATGAACGATTTCGGCGGCTACAACGAGGTCTACGGCGAGTTCTTCGACGAGAACGGCCCGGCCCGCACGACCGTCGCGGTGCACCAGCTGCCGCATCCGCATCTGCTCATCGAGATCCAGGCGATCGCCCGGATCCCCGGCAAGGAGGAACGATGACCGCCATCCCGCCCGTGTTCGACTTCGCCCAGTGGATCGCCGACCACGAGGACGAGCTGAAGCCGCCGGTCAACAACAAGCAGATGTGGGCCCCGATGGGCGATTTCATCGTGCAGGTGGTCGGCGGGCCGAACCAGCGCACCGACTACCACCTCGACCCGTACGAGGAGTGGTTCTACCAGTACAAGGGCGACATGCACGTCAACCTGATGACCGAGGACGGCCCGCAGCGGGTCGACATCCGCGAGGGCGAGATGTGGATGCTGCCGCGGAACGTGCACCATTCGCCGCAGCGTCCGCAGGAGGGCTCGATCGGGATCGTGATCGAGCGCATCCGCGAGGAGGGGACGCTCGAGAAGTTCGTGTGGTTCTGCCTGGAGTGCGACGCGAAGGTGCACGAGGTGGAACTGCAGGTGCGCGACATCGTCGACGACCTGCCGCCGGTGTTCGAGCAGTTCTACTCGTCCGAGGAAGCCCGCACCTGCGGGGCCTGCGGCACGCTGCATCCCGGGAAGGGCTGAGCGTGCGCGCGATCGACGTCCACAGCCATTTCGTTCCGCACGGCTGGCCCGACCTCGGCGAGGGAATGCCGTGGCTGCGCGCGGAAACCGAACGCGAGGCCGTGATCATGGTCGGTTCGGAGGAGTTCCGCCGGATCCGGTCCGACTGCTGGGACGCGTCCGTCCGGCTGCGCGACATGGACGCCGACGGGATCGAGGCGCAGGTCGTCTCGCCGACGCCGGTGTTCTTCGGCTACGAAACCAGCCCGGGCCAGGGCGAGAAGATCGCGCGGGTCTTCAACGACCTGGCGCTGGAGATCTGCGCGCCCGCGCCGGACCGGCTGATCCCGTTCTGCCAGGTTCCGCTGCAGGACACCGACGCGGCTTGCCGCGAACTCGACCGCGCGGTCGCGGCCGGGCACCGGGGCGTGGAGGTCGGCAACCACGTCGGCGACCGCGACCTCGACGACGCGGGCGTGGTGACGTTCCTGCAGCACGCGGCGTCGCTCGGCGTCCCGGTCTTCGTGCACCCGTGGGACATGCCGCTCGCGCCGCGGCTGGACCGCTGGATGGCGCGGTGGCTGACCGGGATGCCCGCGGAGACGCACCTGTCGATCATCGCGATGATCCTCGGCGGCGTGTTCGACCGCGTGCCGCCGAGCTTGCGGATCTGTTTCGCCCACGGGGGCGGGTCGTTCGCGTTCTGGCTGGGACGGCTGGAGAACGCGTGGCACCAGCGGGCGGACGTCATCGCCACCTCGGAGAAACCGCCGTCGGAGTACGTGGGGCGGTTCAGCGTGGATTCGGTGGTGTTCGCCGAGGCGGCGCTGCGGAATCTGGTGGATACGCTGGGAGTGGAGCAGGTGATGGTGGGGAGCGATTATCCGTATCCGCTGGGGGAACGGCCCGCCGGCGGGGTGGTGCGGCGGGCGGAGTTCCTTGATGACGCTTCGCGGGAGTTGTTGTTGCGGGGGAACGCGAAGCGGTTCCTGGGCTAGTTCAGGCCGAGGTGGTCCCGCAAAGTAGGCCCGCGGTAGTCCTCCCGGAACACCCCGCGTTCCTGCAGCCGCGGCACCACCTCGTCGGCGAACCGGTCCAGCCCGCCCGGCGTCACGTGCGGGACCAGGATGAAGCCGTCCGACGCGTCGGCCTGGACGAGGTCGTTCATGGCGGACGCGACGGTCTCGGCGGAGCCGATGAAGTTCTGCCGTCCGGTGACCTCGATGATCAGTTCCCGGCTCGACAGGTGCTTCGCTTCCGCCAGCTGCCGCCATTCGTGCGCGGTCGCGACCGGGTCGCGGTGCATGCGGACGGACGCGCGGCCCTTCGAGATCAGGTCGCCGACCACCGGGTCGAACGACGGCAGCGGGCCGTTCGGGTCGTGGTCGCTGAGGTCGGTGTTCCAGAGCTGTTCCAGGAACTTGATCGCGGTCTGCTCGCTGACCTGCTGCAACCGGACCTCGTGCGCGATTTCGTGCGCTTCGGCGTCGGTGTCGCCGAGGACGAAGGTGGCGGCGGGCAGGATGACCAGTTCGTGCGGGGAGCGGCCGTATTTGGCGAGGCGGCCCTTGACGTCGGAGTAGAACGCCTGGCCTGCTTCGAGGGTGCCGTGCCGGGTGAAGATGGCGTCGGCGGTCGCGGCGGCGAACTCGCGGCCCTCTTCGGAGTCCCCGGCCTGGATGGTGACCGGGCGGCCCTGCGGGCTGCGCGGGACCGGGAAGCGGCCGGAGATGTCGAAGTGGGCGTCGCGGTGCGCGAAGTGGCCGCCGTCGGTCAGGAAGCGGCCGGATTCCTTGTCCGCCACCAGTTCGTCGCCACGCCAGGAGTCGAAGAGTTCCCACGCCGTGCGCAGGAAGGTTTCGGCGCGGGAGTAGCGCTGGTCTTGCGGCAGGAAGCCGCCGCGGCGGAAGTTCTCGCCGGTGAAGGCGTCCCAGGACGTGACGACGTTCCACGCGGCACGGCCCGCCGACAGGTGGTCCAGGGAGGCGAACTGCCGGGCCACCTCGAACGGTTCGTTGAAGGTGGAGTTGATGGTGCCGGCCAGGCCCAGCCGGTCGGTGACGGCGGCCAGCGCGGACAGCACGGTGAAGGTGTCCGGACGGCCGACGACGTCGAGGTCGTAGATTTCGCCGCCCTGTTCCCGCAGCCGCAGGCCTTCGGCGAGGAAGAAGAAGTCGAACTTCGCGCGTTCGGCCGTCTGGGCCAGCTTGACGAACGAGCTGAACTCGATGTGGCTGCCCGCTTCGGGATCGCTCCACACGGTGGTGTTGTTGACCCCGGGGAAGTGCGCGGCGAGGTGGATTTGCTTGGCAGTCATGGAAATCTCCCGGGACTCAGGCGGCGTAGCGGTTGGCCGGGCGCGGCAGGCCGAGCAGCCCGCGCAGGGTCGAGGCCTCGTATCCGGTGCGGAAGGCGCCTCGGTCGCGCAGTTCGGGGACCAGCGCGCGGGTGATCGCGGTCAGATCGTGCGGCAGGGCGCCGGGGCGCAGCCGGAACCCGGTCAGACCGGCGGCGTGCCAGTCGAGCAGAAGGTCGGCCAGCTGGGCCGGGGTGCCGGTGAAGACGTGGGCGTCCGAGGAGAACTCGGCGCGGTCGTCCAGGCGGGCTTTGCGGTCGGCCGCGGCCTGCTCGGTTTCGCCGAGGAACACTACGAGGTCGGCGAAAACCTGAAGGGGCGCACCGATTTCGTCAATGATCGACGCGGCGTGCGCACGGTCGTTCGGGGTCACGTACACGACGTCGGCCTGACGCGCGGCGAGGCGGTAGGCGTCGGGACCGTGCGCGAGGGCGGCGACAATCGGCTGGCCCTGCGGCGGACGCGGCGTGATGGACGGTCCCTTGACGGAGAACCAGCGGCCCTCGAAGTCGATGTAGTGCAGTTTCTCGCGGTCGATGAACCGGCCGGTCGCGACGTCGCGGATCTCGGCGTCGTCCTCCCAGCTGTCCCACAATCGGCGCAGTACCTCGACGTAGTCGGCGGCTTCCTCGAACAGTTCGGGCACCTCGGGCGGGGTGCGGCGGCCGAAGTGCTGGAACTCCGCCGGGCTGGCGGAAACCTGCACGCGGACCCCGGCGCGGCCGGTGCTGACGTAGTCGAGCGTCGCGATCGCCTTCGACAGGTGGAACGGCTCCGTGTGGGTGACGACGGCGGTCGGGATCAGGCCGATGTGCGACGTCAGCGGGGCGATCCGCGAGGCGAGCAGCACGGCGTCCAAGCGGGTCTGCGCCCGGTCGGGCCGGGCGGCCGGTTCGCTGGGGTCGCGCAGGGAGAGGAAGTCCTCGAAGGTGACGAAGTCCAGGTGCGCGGCTTCGGCTTCCTGGACCAATTCGGTCCAGTATCCGGCGGTGAGCAGGTCGGCCGGGCGGGCGTCGGCTTCGCGCCACGCGGCCGGATGCCAGCCGGCGCCCTCCAGCGCGACGGCGAGCCGTGGTCCGGTGAGCCCTGTCATGCTGCGTCCTTTCCCCGTGGATGCCAGCAGTGTGGCGCGGGAACCGGGGCGCGGGCGACGGTAACCAGCGTCTGGGACAGTCCGCGGGAACGGGAATAAACCGGTTGCCCGCTGTCGCGCCGGCGCGGTTTGCTCGATGCCGATGAATCGGATGCACACGGACGAAGCGGATATCGACGACGACCTGGTCCGTCGCCTCGTCGCGGCGCAGTTTCCGCAGTGGGCCGGGCTGCCGGTCTCGCGGGTCGCCTCGTCGGGGACGGAAAACGCGATGTTCCGGCTCGGCGACGACCTGGTGGCGCGGCTGCCGCGGCTGGAGCGCGGGGCCGCTGAGATCGGGCACGAACAGCGCTGGCTGCGGTGGCTCGCGCCGCGGCTGCCGGTCGCGGTGCCGGAAGTGCTCGCCGAAGGACGGCCCGGCGAGGGTTTCGCCTGGGCCTGGTCGGTGCTGCGCTGGCTGCCCGGCGTCAACCCGGAGTTCGGCGACGCCCAGGTGGCGCGGGACCTGGGCGCGTTCGTGAAAGCGTTGCGGGGCCTCGATACTTCCGGCGCGCCGGAGATCAGCCGCGGCCGCCCGCTGCGCACGCGGGACGCGCCGACCCGGGAGGCGATCGCCCAGCTCGGCGGCGATCCGGCGTACGTCACGGCGTGGGAGAAGGCGCTCGCGGCACCGGAATGGGCCGGGGAGCCGGTGTGGCTGCACGCGGATCTGTCGCCGGGGAACGTGCTCGTCGACGACGGCGGATTGAGCGCGGTGCTGGACTTCGCCGGGGTCGGGATCGGCGATCCGGCGGTGGACGTGATCCCGGCGTGGAACACGTTCGCGGCGGCCGAGCGGAAGGTGTTCCGTTCAGCGGTGGAGGTGGACGACGCGACGTGGGAACGCGGGCGGGGCTGGGCGTTGTCGATCGCGCTGATCCAGCTGCCGTATTACCGGGAGACGAACCCGGTGCTGGCGGCGAATGCTCGGCGCACGATCGAGGCTGTGTTGGAGGGCTGACCCTCGGGGTTTCTTTCAGCCGCTCAGTACCCGGCGGGCTGTCGGTCCTTGCCGTGCTGCCCGTGCAGTCATTCTGCGGGACCGTCGTGCTGTCGGCTGCCGGCCCTCGTGTCGCCGGGCCGCTGCGGCGGTGTCGCGCTATCGCGGACACGTGATCCTTGCCAGTGCCCGGCGGCGGCGCAAACCCCCGCCCTCCTCTGGGGGACGGCCCTTGTCCAGTCTATCCGCCCCCACCGACAACCCCGGGCCCTTCAGCCGGGTTGTCCACAGCGAGCGCGACTTGGGGAAACGTCCGCGCGCACCACCGAGGGGCCCGCCTGGCTGGGCGGCGGAGACCACGAACGGGTGCGAGCCACTGCCTCGACGTCGCGGGCGCGAGTGCCGAGTCCGCGCCGTTCACGACCACACCTGGCTAGACCTGGTCTCCACGCGGCCACCGGTGCCCGAGTGGCTTCCCGAGGACGGCGCGCAACCGGAACTTCGGAGCCGGACATGCCATACCTGCGGCGGAACTGAGCCTCAGGCGGGCCGGGATCACGAGTTCGTGGACCGGTGCCGCCAAAGCCCACAAGGGGCGGGCCGGGAACCGGGTGCAGGTGACTTCAGTGGTCCGGTACACCCGGGCCGCGTCGAGGTGCACGATGTTGCGGGTCGTCATCAGCGGCGACGGTGCTTCGAGGACGACCCGGTCCGGCGTGGCCGAAGCGATCGTCCAGCCGAGCACCCGGTCTGGGGACAGCGGGCGCGCAGGCCGAGGCCGAGCCACCCGGTGCGCAGGAAGGCGCGCGGCGGCGGCGGAGCGTCTTCCCGGACCGCGCGGGCCCACGAAAGGGCGTCGCGCTGGTCTCCGGCAGGGCGGGCAATGTCCACTGTGGACGTGAAATCCGGCACCCGGCCAACGCTGGACCGTCATGCCGCCGGTTTCCAGCCCAGCTCCGGTCCCAGCCGGGTGGCGAGATCGGTGAGGATCTGCACGTAATCCTCGTGCTCGAAGGTGAACGGCAGTGCGAAGGCGACCTCGTCGATCTCGCGGAAGGCGGCGTGCCGGTACAGCTGCTCGGCGAGCTCAGCGGACGTGCCGACGTAATCGCGCGAGAACAGCAGACCGCCCGGGCCCTGCGGGGTTTTCGTGCGGGGCAGGCGTTTTGCCGCATAATCCTCGTACTTCGCGCGCTGCTCCGCCGTGGCGTTGTCGGTCGGAATCACCACCAGGCCTTGCGAAACCCGAGCCCGCGCGCCGTCCGGATGGTGGGCCCGGAACGCGCGTACGTGCGACAGCTGGATCTTCTCGAAGTCCGTCGAGCCTTCCTCGGCCCGGACGACGCTGCTGGTCAGGTAGTTCATCCCGGCCTGTCCGGTCCAGATCGCCGACCGGGTGCTCGCGCCGCCGTACCACAGGCGGCTCGCGAGACCCGGCGAATGCGGCTGCACGCGGTCGGAGAATGTCTCGATGCCTTCGGTGCCGCTGAACGTCGAAGCGGGCTCGCCGCGGACCAGCGACAACAGTCGCGAGACCCGGTCGTAGCCGAAGTTTTCGAGGTCGCCGGTGTCCGGATACAGCGCGCCGCGCACGTCCTCGTAGTGCATCGGCGGGCTGACGCTCACTCCGGGGTTGAGCCGTCCGCCGGACAGGACGTCGACGGTCGCCAGGTCTTCGGCCAGCCGCAGCGGGTTTTCCCAGCCGAGCGGGATGACCGCGGTGCCCAGTTCGATCCGGCTGGTGCGCTGGGTGGCCGCGGCGAGCACCGCGACCGGCGACGAGATGCCGTACTGCAGGTGCCGGTGGCGCACCCAGGCGCTGTCGAACCCGAGCTGCTCGCCGAGTTCCAGCACGCGCAGCGTGGATTCGTGGCCCGGCCGCGGGTCGTCGCCGTCGAACAGGCCGATCGTCAGGAAACCCAGTTTGCGCAGCGGGTGCGTTTCGCTCGGCACGGCGAATCCTTCCTCGGGTGAACTAAGCCGGAATAACCGCGGACCGGCCCCGGTTGTTCCGGCTCGCTGACACACACGCAGAACACTGGGGAGTACGCACGATGCGCGCTTTGTCCATCACCCGCTACGGCGGTCCCGAGGTCCTCGAAGAAATCGAGGTGCCCGAGCCCGTCCCGGGGCCGGGCGAAGTGACCATCACGGTCTCGCACGCGTCCGTCGGGCTGATCGACGCGCTGATCCGCCGCGGCACGCTCGCCGATTACGACTACGCGCCGAAGCCGCCGCTGGTGCCCGGGCTCGAGGTCGCGGGCACGATCCGCGCGGCCGGACCGGGCAGCGGCTTCTCGGTCGGGGACGAGGTCGTCACGCTCACGCTGCCCGGAATGGGCGGATACGCCGACGTCAAGCTCGCACCCGCCGCTCTCGTCGTGCCGTTGGCGGGCACCGGCGTGGAGCGCGCGCAGGCCGTGGCCGGTCTGGCGAACACGGTGACGGCGTACCTTTCGCTCACCGAAGCGGTGCGGTTGCCGAAGGACGCCTGTGTGCTGGTGCACGGTGCACTCGGCGGCCTCGCCTCGGTGTACCCCGAGGTCGCGCGGCTGCTCGGCGCGCGCGAGGTCGTCGGCACGGTTCGGCGGCCCGACCAGGTCGAGGCGGCGAAACAGCTCGGCTTCGACCGGGTCGTGCTCTCCGGCGAGCTGGGCGGGCTGCGGGAGGAGCGGTTCGAGATCATCGTCGACCCCGTGGGCGGCGACCTGCGGATCGCATCGCTGGACCTGCTCGCGCCGATGGGCCGGATGCTCGTGGTCGGCAGCGCGGGCAGCGACACCGCGCCGATGGTCGACTCGAACGCCGTGTGGGGCAAGAACATCGGCGTAGTCGGCTTCAACGTGGGCGGGTTCCTGGCCGCCGACCCCGCACCCGCTCGTCCCGCCGCGGACGCCGTGCTGCCGCTCTACACCGACGGCCGCATCCGGCTGCCGGTCACCGTCCTGCCGATGGCGGAGGCGCGCGAGGCGCACCGGCGGATGGACGCGGGCGAGGCCGTCGGACGGCTGGTGCTCGCCAACTAGCGTCACGCGCGCACCTGCTCGCCGCCGGGGATCGCGGCCAGCAGGTCGCGTGTGTACTGCTCGCGGGGCCGCAGCAGGACGTCGTCGGCGGGGCCGGATTCGAGCAGCTTGCCCTGGCGCATCACCCCGACCTGGTCGGCGATTTCCCGCACCACGGCCAGGTCGTGGGTGATGAACAGGTACGTCAGGCCGAGTTCGTCCTGCAGCTCCACGAGCAGGTTCAGGATCTGCGCCTGCACCGAAACGTCCAAAGCGGACACCGGCTCGTCCAGCACGACGAGGTCCGGCCGCAGCGCCAGCGCACGGGCGATCGCCGCGCGCTGCCGCTGGCCGCCGGACAGCTCGGCCGGTTTTCGGCGCAGCACCGACGACGGCAGTGCGACCTGATCGGCGAGTTCGGCGACGCGTTCGGCCCGGCCGCTGACGCGGAACGCGCGCAGCGGTTCGCCGATCACGTCGGCGATGGAGAACCGCGGGTTCAGCGAGGCGTACGGGTTCTGGTAGACGAGCTGGAACCGGCGGCGCAGCCGGCGCAGTTCGGCGGCCGGAAGACGGGTGACGTCCTGGCCGTCGAAGCGGACCGTGCCCGCGGTCGGGGTTTCCAGGCCGACGACCATGCGGGCGGTCGTCGTCTTGCCGGAGCCGGATTCGCCGACCAGCGCCAGCGTTCGGCCGCGGGTGAGCTGGAACGACACGTCGTCCACGGCCCGCACCGAACCGGCCCGGGACGAGGCGAAGGTCTTCGAGACCGAATCCACGGACAGAAGGACTTCCGGACCCTCCGCGCGGCGCGGCCGGAGCGGCTCGCGGCTGAGGCTCGGCGCGGCGGCGAGAAGCCGTTGCGTGTAGTCCTGCGTCGGGGCGGCGAGGAGTTCGCGGGCCGGTCCTTCCTCGACCAGCCGTCCCTCGGACAGCACGGCGATCCGCCCGGCCCGGTCGGCGGCGACGCCCAGGTCGTGCGTGATGAGCAGAATCGCGGTGCCGTCGTCGGCGGCCAGTTCCGCGAGGTGGTCGAGGATTTCCTTCTGCACGGTCACGTCGAGCGCACTGGTCGGCTCGTCGGCGATGATCAGCCGGGGCTGGCCCGCGAGCGCGATGGCGATCAGCACCCGCTGCCGCAGCCCGCCCGACAGCTCGTGCGGATACTGCCGCGCCCGCAGTTCCGGCCGGTCGACGCCCGCCCTCCGCAGCAGTTCCACCGCGCGTTCGGCGGCTTCGTTCCGGGCCGCCAGCCGGTGGATCAGCAAGACCTCGGCCACCTGCTCGCCGATCCGCCGGACCGGGTTGAGCGACACCGTCGGATCCTGGGGCACCAGCGCGATCCCGGTGCCGCGCACCCGCCGCCAGTCCTTTTCGGACAATGCGGTCAGATCGAGTCCGTCGAAGCTGATCTGTCCATGGTGGACTCGTCCGCCGCGGGGGAGCAGCCCGATCGCGGCGTGCGCGGTGGTGCTCTTCCCGGAACCGGATTCGCCGACCACCGCGACGATCTCGCCCGCTCCCACCTTCAGGCTCACGTCGCGCACGGCGGGCACCACGCCGCCCGAGGTGCGGTACGAGACCGCCAGCTCGCTGATCTCCAGCACTTGTCAGCTCCGTTCGCTGTCGAGAGCCCGGGACACGCGGTTCGCGGCCAGCACCACAGCCGCGACGGTCAGGCCCGGGAACGTGGTCATCCACCAAGCGGTGGCCAGGAAATTGCGTCCGCCGGCCACGAGCGCGCCCCACTCCGGCGTCGGCGGGCTCGCGCCGAAGCCGAGGAAGCTGAGCGCGGACACTTCGAGCACCGCCGTGCCGACCGTCACCGTCGCCAGCACCAGGACCGGTCCGAGCGCGTTGGGCAGCACATGCCGCCCGAGCACACCAGCCCAGCGCACGCCCGACGCCCGCGCCGCCTCCACGAACACGCCCGAACGGACCCGCAGCACTTCGGCCCGCATCAGCCGGGCGAACGCGGCGAGATTCGCGACTCCGACGGCGATCGCCACGTTCGTGGTGCCGAAGCCGAGCGCGGTCACCAGCGCCAGCGACAGCAGGATCGCCGGGACCGCCTGAAGGACGTCGACGATCCGCATCACGACAGCGTCGAGCCACCCGCCGCGGAACCCGGCGAGCAGCCCCAACGCGGACCCGGCGGCGAACGCGACCAGGACGGCGAGCACGGTCGCACGCAGCGAGAGCCCGGCTCCGTGCACGACGCGGGCGAACACGTCGCGGCCGGTTTCGTCGGTGCCGAACAGGTGCGCGAGCGACGGGCCTTGGAGCCGTTCGGACGGGACACCGGTGATGGGGTCTTGGCCGGTGAACAGGGTGGGTGCGAAAGCGGCGATCAGCACCGCGGCGAGCAGGAGCCCGGACAGGAGCAGGCCCGGTCGGCGGACGAGGAATCGTTGGGGCAGCACAGCTTCAGACATGCGCGGGCACCTCCTTGCGCACCGACACCCGCGGGTCGAGCAGCGGGTACACGAGGTCGACGACCAGGTTGAGCACCACGAAGAAGAACGCGGCGAGCACGATCACCGCCTGCACCACCGGCACGTCCTGCGCGGTCACCGCCGCCGCGGTCACCCGGCCGAGACCGTCGCGCGAGAACACGGTTTCGGTCACCACCGAACCGGCCAGCAGATTGCCCGCGACAACGCCCACGAGCGTGAGCGCGGGCAGTCCGGCGTTGCGCAGCGCGTGTCCGAAGTGGACTCGACGGCGGCTCGCGCCCTTCGCCCGCACCACCTCGATGTACGGCTCGGCGAGCTGCGTCCGCAGGCTCTTCGCCAGCACCTGCCCGATAATCGCGCCGGTCGGCAGGGAGAGCGTGACTGCGGGGAGGATCAGCGACGCGAAGCCGGTCGAGCCGAGTGCCGGGAACAGCCGCAGCTGGAACGAGAACAGCTGGATCAGCAGCAGCCCGACCCAGAACGTCGGCAGCGAAGTGCCCAGCGGCGGCAGGGAAAGCAGCAGCTGGCTGACCCAGCGCGTGCGGGTGAAGGTGCCGAGCACGGCGATCCCGCCGCCGAAGACGATCGCGAGCACCAGCGCCAGCCCGGAGACGGCGAGTGTCGGCGGCAACGCGGTGAGCACCTGGTGCGTCGCGTCGTCTCCGGTCGCCACTGAGGTGCCGAAGTCGCCGTGCAGCGCGGCGAGCAGATGCTTGCCGTACTGCACGAGCACCGGGTCGTCCAGCCCGTACTCGGCGCGCAGGGCGGCGATCTGCTCCGGCGACGCGCTGGGCCCGCCCTCGGCCGAGCCGAGTTTGGTCAACACCGCGTCGCCGGGCAGCAGGTACAGGATGACGAACGACAGCGTGAATGCCGCCCACAGCACGACTACGGCCTGCAGAAGGCGGCGAAGCACCGGGAAGCCCTTCACGAGCCCGAAACCCAGGCGTCGAACAGCTGCAGCCGCGAGGAAGCCTCGAAGCCGACGTCGTGCGCGTTCGGTCCGACGCCGAGCACCTGCGTCAGCTCGAACACCGGGATCGAGTAGGCCTGCTCCACGATGGTGCGCTGCGCCTGTTCCGCCGCGGGCTTGCGCTTCGCGGGGTCGACGGTGGCGGACTGTTCGTTCAGCGACGCGTCGAGCGGGTTGTCCGCGGGCAGCTTGCTGCGGTTGTTCGTCTTCGTGGAGAACTGCTGGCGCAGGATGTCCGGGTCGGCGCGGGTGACGTTGTACCAGAGGAAATCGTAGTCGCCGGCCTGCTGCAGCCGGGTGACCTCGGAGTTGGTGTGCAGCTCGATCTTCAGGTCGAACCCGATCTTGCGCAGCTGCTGCTGGATCAGCTCCAGCACGCTCTGGTTCTGGTTGAACACCGCGGAGAACAGCACGGACGCGGTGAGCCGCTGGCCGTTCTTCGTCCGGATGCCGTCCGGGCCGGGCAGCCAGCCGTCGGACTGCAGCAGCGCCTGCGCGCCCGCCGGGTCGTAGGCGAGTTCCTTCGACAGGTCGGTGTACAGCGGCGTCGCGGAGCCGAGGATGCTCGTGGCGGGCTTGTAATTCCGGGTGAGCACGGTGCTCGTGACCTCGGGCCGGTTCACGCCCTTCGACACCGCCTGGCGCACCTTCTCGTCGGTGAGGACGCCCCGGGTCACGTTCGCGTGCAGGTTGAACACGATGCCCGGGTTCGGCCGGACCGGTTCGGTGAAGCCGTTGCCGGAGAACTGCGGTTCGTCCACCGGCTGGACGTCGGTGATCGCGTCGAGCTGCCCGGACGTCAGGCTGCCCGACCGCACGCCCGGCTCCGGGACGACGCGGAAGTCGATCTTGTCGACGTACGCCTCGCCCTGGTGCCGCCACAACGGGGAACCCCAGCGGTAGCCGGTGCGCTTGCTGAGCAGGATGTTCTGGTTCGGCTTCAGGCTGGTGAACACGAACGGCCCCGAGCCGATCAGGCCGGTGCCCTGGCAGCGCTGCTCGGCGGTGTGCCGGAACGCCGCGGGCGCGAGCACGCCGAGCGACATCGTGGAGCTGGCCTGCAGGAACTGGGCGCTGGGCTGGGTGAAGTCGAGCCGGACCGTCGCCGGGTCGACCACCGTCGCACCGCGGTAGGCAGCGAGGTAGCTGGATCCGAGGAGGGCCTTCGCGCCGAGTGCCTTGATGCCGTCGAAGCTCGTCTTCACCGCCGCGGCGTCCACCGGGGAGCCGTCGGAGAACGTCGCGCCGGAGCGGAGGTGGAAGGTGAAGCTCGTCGAATCGGGGCTGACCGTCCAGCGGTCGGCGAGCCACGGCGTGATCGCGCCGGTCTTCGGGTCCTGGTCGGTCAGCGAATCGACCAGCTGGCGGCCGACGTTCACCGAAGCGTTGGTGCTCGCCTGCTGCGGGTCGATGCAGTCCGGATTGGACGAGATGCCCAGCCGGAGCGTGCCGCCCGGGCGCGGGGGACCGGCGTCCTGCGGGCTGGCCCCGCCCGCCGTGCCGCACGCGGCGAGCAGCAGCGGAAGGGCCAGTGCGAAGGCGAAACGGGACCGCGCGGGGGCGGGGCGCGCGAGCCGGGACGGGGTGTGGCGGGGCACGGAATTCCTCCAGCGGGGACGGATCGGATGCGTTCAGCTCAACCGTTCGCGGCGGTTCGCTGAAGCCCGTCCCAGCAGGTGAACCGCTGTCCCGCGATCCGGCCGGGGGAGCGGATTCCGGTTGACGGACAAGGGAAAGCGTGGCCCGCGCCCGCGTGATAACCGGAGAGGTTTTGTTCGGCGAGCAGGTCCGGGGAGCGGGAGCCCGCGGCGGTGGGCAGCGGAAAACCGGTTGCGCCGCGGAGGAGACTGGCGGACATGGCGGGGCGGGGTGGGAGCGGATCGGCATGGGTCCGCCTGCAAGCGGTGGCGGTGTCCGGTTCAACCTGTGAAGGGCTTTTGCTCGCGGCGCTGCCCTTGTTAGCCGTCTCGATCACCACCGACCCGCGGGCGGTGTCCCTGGTGAACGTCGCCGGGCAAGCGCCGTGGCTGCTGCTTTCGCTGTTCGCCGGAGTGGTGATCGACCGGGTCCGGCGGACCACCGTGCTCGCTTCCGCGTACGCGGTGCAGATCGTCGCCGCGCTCACGTTGGCGGTGCTGGGTTCCACCGGTTCGTTGAGCCTGCCCGCGCTGCTGGTGGTCGCCTTCGTGCTCACGACGGCGCAAGTGTTCGGCGACGGCGCGGCGGGTTCGGTGGTTCCCGAGGTCGTGTCGCCGGATCAGCTCAACATGGCGAATTCCCGGCTGCAGGTCATCGACCGCGGCATGGTCCAGTTCGTGGTGCCCCCGGCGACCGGGTTGCTGATCGGGATCAGCGCGGGATTGCCCGCGTGGCTGGCGGCCGTCGCCGCGTTGGTCGCCCTGCTGCTCGCGCGTGGGATCCCGTCGGCGAAACCGGTGCGCACGCCCGCGCATCCGCTCAAGGACGTCACTGCGGGGCTGCGCTATCTTGTGGGCACGCCGTTGCTGCGGTCGATCACCATCACGGTCGCGCTGGGCTCGTTCGCGGCGGCCGCGGGCAACTCGATGCTCGTCCTCTACGCCACGCAGGAACTGCGTCTCGCGCCGTTCGGGTACGGCGTGCTGCTGGCCTGTCTCGCGGTCGGCTGGGTGGCGTCGTCGTTCTTCGTGGACCGGTTCGTGCGGCGGTTCGGCTACTCGACGGCGATGCGGATCGCGCAAGCCTGCGCGGTGCTGAGCCAGCTCCTGATCGCGCTCGTGCCGCCGTGGCCGGTGCTGGTCGGCGCGGTGCTGATCTTCCTGACCGGGACGACGTTGATCTGGAACGTGTGCTCGCAGTCCAGCCGGCAGCGGTTCACGCCGTCCGAGCTGCTCGGCCGGGTGCTGACCAGCCATCGGGCGCTGGCCTGGGGCCTGACGCCGCTGGGCGCGCTCGCGGGCGGGTTCGTCGCCGTGCACTGGAGCCTGCGCGGGGTGTGGGTGATGGCGGCGGCGGTCCAGCTGCTCGGGACGTCGCTCGTGTGGCGGCAGCTGTCCCCGTCGGCGTTCCGGGAGGCAGAGGCCGCGATGGCGCGCTGAGCCGTCAGGCGCGCTTCGGCAGCTTCCAGCCCGGACGCGGGAAGTGGCAGGTGTAGCCGTTGGGGTAGTTCTGGAGGTAGTTCTGGTGCTCGGGTTCGGCTTCCCAGAAGTCTCCGGCGGGGGTGACTTCGGTGACGACTTTGCCGGGCCAGAGTCCGGAGGCGTCGACGTCGGCGATGGTGTCTTCGGCGATCCGCTTCTGCTCGTCGGTGGTGTAGAAGATGGCGGAGCGGTAGCTGGTGCCGATGTCGTTGCCTTGGCGGTTCTTCGTGGTGGGGTCGTGGACCTGGAAGAAGAACTCGAGCAGGGCGCGGAAGTCGGTCTGGTCCGGGTCGTAGGTGACTTCGATGGTTTCGGCGTGGGTGCCGTGGTTGCGGTAGGTGGCGTGGGGGACGTCGCCGCCGCTGTAGCCGACGCGGGTGGCGGTCACGCCGGGCTGGTGGCGGAACAGCTCCTCCATGCCCCAGAAACACCCGCCGGCCAGAATCGCCTTTTCCGTGGCCATGTCGCCTCCTCCGTGCTCGGACCGCTTCTCCTGCCATGCTAGTCGCCGGGCAGCAGCCCGAGGACGAGGGCGAGCGGCGGCCACGCGTCCCGCCCGCGCCGGGTGCAGGCGAAGGCCCGGAGCCGGACGTCCGGCCCGGTCAGCGGCAGGACCGCGACGTCGGGCCGGGTCGGCCAGGATTCGGGGAGCAGGCCCACTCCGCCGCCTGCCGCGATCAGGTCCTGCACCAGGTCGAGGTGGTCCGCGCGGTGGGTGAACCGCGGCGAGAATCCGGCCATCGACGCCAGCGTCCCGACGACCGTTTCGTCCGCGCCGTTGCGGGAGTTGCCGATCCAGTCGCGGTCGCGGAAGGCGGTGAACACGTCGAGGGTTCCCTTGCCCCGTAACGGGTTCGCGTCCGCGCGCGGCACCGCGAGGCCCCACGGCGCGGTCCACAACGGACGGATGGCGAGAGACGGATCCGTGGTCGCGGGCGCGAGGTTGTAGTCGTAGGTGAGCGCGAGGTCGATGTCGTCGGTCCGGAGCTGCGCGAGTGCTTCGGCGGGTTCGTGCTCGCTGATCACGACGCGGACCTGCGGATGCCGCTGCGCGAGGAGGTCCGCGACCGGAAGCACCGCGTGCCGCACACCGGTCCCGAACCCGGCGACGCGCACGGTGCCGGCGGGTTCGGCTTCGGGGTCGAGATCGACGCGGGCGGCCTCGACGGCGGCCAGGATCGTCACGGCGTGTTCGGCGAGCCGTCGCCCGGCGGGAGTGAGCCGCACGCGGCGGCCGTCCGGTTCGAGCAGTGCGACGCCGGTTTCCTTGGCCAGCACGGAGATCTGCTGCGAGACCGTCGACGTTGTGGTTTCGAGCACGTCCGCCACCGCGCGCATCGAGCCGAGCCGCGACAACTCGAGAAGGAACTGCAGCCTGCGGGTGTCCATCCGCCGATTGTTCAGGATTCCCGGACAGTACGTCCAGGATTGGCACGTGGACACGAACGGTCTGGATGCGTTCTCCTGGACGCGTGCTTCCCTCCACTCCTCGCGTCGGCGTCGCCCTGGCCGTCGGCGCCATGCTGTCCGTCCAGCTCGGACTGGCGGTTTCGGTCAGTCTCGCGAACCAGATCGGGCCGACCGGCGTCGCGTGGCTGCGGCTCGCGTGGGCCGGCGTGCTGCTGGTGGTGCTCGTGCGGCCGCGGCCGTCGGCGTTCCGCCGCCCGGCGTTGCTGACCTGCGTGGTGCTCGGCTTCGCGACGGCCGGGATGACGATCCTGTTCATGGTCGCCGCGACCCGGCTGCCGCTGGGCACGGCGAGCGCGCTGGAATTCCTCGGCCCGCTGACCGTCGCGATCGTGCGCGGCCGCGGCGGAACCCGGGGGTGGCCGGTGCTCGCGGCGGCCGGAGTGGTGCTGCTGACCCAGCCGTGGCAGGGCGGGACGGACCTGATCGGCCTCGGCTGCGCGCTCGCGGCGGCGGTCTGCTGGGGCGCGTACATCGTGCTGACCCAGCGAGTCGGGGACGAGGTCACCGGCCTGCGCGGGCTGGCGGTGTCGATGCCGGTGGCCGGTCTGGTCGCCACCTTCGTGCACGCCCCGGCGGTGGTCGGCCAGCTGACGTGGCCGCTGGTGCTCGCCGGGCTCGGGCTCGCCGTGCTCGTGCCGGTGGTGCCGTTCAGCCTGGAAATGCTGGCGTTGCGCCGGTTGACCGCGTCGGCGTTCGGGACGCTGATGAGCCTGGAACCGGCGATCGCGCTGGTGCTCGGGCTGATCGTGCTGCGCCAGGTGCCGAATTTCGCCGCGGTGGCCGGGATCGCGTTCGTGGTGGCGGCGGGCATCGGCGCGGAACGGACCGGGGCGCGGGAGCCGGTGAAGACCGCCGTTTAGGCGACGCGTTCTACGCTGGCGGCATGCAGGTGGAGATCTGGAGCGATGTCGTGTGCCCGTGGTGCTACCTCGGGAAGGCGCGGTTCGAGAAGGCGCTGGCCGGGTTCGAGCACCGGGACGAGGTGACCGTGACGTACCGGTCGTTCGAACTGGACCCGGGGAAGACCGGCACCGAGCCGTTGCTGGACATGCTCACCGCGAAGTACGGGCCGCAGGCCGCCGAGATGGAGCAGCGGGTCGCCGGGCTCGCGGAGGCGGAAGGGCTCGGCTACCGGACGGACCGGGAGATCGGCAACACCTTCGACGCGCACCGCCTGCTGCATCTGGCCCGCGAGAAGGGGCTGGAGAACGAGATGGTGTCGGCGTTGTTCCGCGCGAATTTCGCCGAGGCTCGGGCAGTGTTCACTTCGGACGTCCTCGCCGATGTCGCGGAAGAGGCCGGATTGCCGCGCGGGGAAGCGGAAGCGGTGCTGGCGGACCCGGCGCGGTATGCGGACGCGGTCCGGGCCGAGGAACGGGAAGCCGCGGAGCTGGGTGCGGGCGGGGTGCCGTTTTTCGTGCTGGGACGGCGGTTCGGGGTCTCCGGCGGGCAGTCGGTGGAGGTTTTCGCGCAGGCGCTGGAAAAGGCTTGGGAGGCTTCTGCCGGGCGTTGAGATCGTCGCGGCCCGGCAGTCCTTTCCGGAGCGCTTATTCGGACCAGGTGCTGAGGCGGTTGAGGAGCCGTTCGAGCACCTGCGGGTCGGCGGTGACCGGTTCGCCGGAGACGGGTTCGTCCACCAGGGTCCGACGGTCGCCGCGGCGCGGGAGCCGGACCTGTCCGGCCGAAATCCCGCCGGGCAGCGGGAGTTCGCACCAGGTCGTGCGGCCGCCGCGGTCGCCGGGGCGCACGCCGATCCGCTCGTCGCGCGGCGGGGTCGGGGCGACGAGGTCGTCGTCCACCTCGACGACGAGCCGGTCCCCGCGCAGCTGGAGCCGGACGGTCACGAAGGCGGGCGCGGACGGGCTGCTCTGGTCCACGACGTCGCCGACGAGCCGGACCGCGGCGTTCTTGACCTGGTCGAGCATCGGGAGCAGGGACCAGTCGGTCAGGATCAGGCGGACGAACAGCTCGGTGCACGGGACCGCGCTCGGCTGCGCCACCAGCCGGAGGTCGTCCACCTGGGTAGTGCGCGTGCTCAAGCGTCACCTTCCTCCTCGGCGAGCGGTCCGATCGGCCGGGACCGTGCGGGCATCATGCCACCGCCGCCGGACCGCGCTGCGGCGGGAGGGCGGTGCCCGAGAGAACCGCAGGTCACAGGTCCGGGCAGCGGCCGCCCGCGAAACTCTTGTACGGACCGGATGTCGGCAGAGCCGGACCGGCGGGCGATCCAGGATCTGATCCTGACCGGTGCCGCCCGCATCGACGCGGGCCGTCCGGGTGGTCCAGACCTCGCGGCGGTCAGTCCTGTTTGCTCAGCTTCCGCCGCAACCCCCGCCCCGCGGCGAGCGTCGGGAACGCCAGCAGCGCCCCGGCCCCGAGCGGGATTCCCTGTTGCCACGCCGGTGCGCCGAGTGCGGCCGGCGCGGCCTGCGGGTCGTGGTCGGTGACGCCGCCCCAGCGCGACGGCGGCAGGACGATCACCCGCGCCTTGCCGATGACGTTGTCCACCGGGACGGTGCCGTTCAGCCCGCCGCCGCCCTGGCAGCGGGAGTCGCACGAGTTCTCCCGGTTGTCGCCCATCACCCAGAGGCTTCCCTTCGGAACGGTGACCGGGGCGAAGGTCTGCCGCGCCGTCGGCGGCTGCTCGAGCCAGTGCACGTACGGCTCGTCGAGCGGTTTGCCGTCGACCAGGACGCGGCCCTGCGGGTCGCAGCACTGGACGGTCTGGCCGCCGACGGCGATCACGCGCTTCACGAAGTCGCGCTCGTCCGGCGGGGCGAAGCCGACCAGCGAACCGAGGCCGCGCAACGCCTTCGTGAAGACGTTGCCCGATTCCTGCGGGGCGATCTCGTTCGCGTTCCACGACTGCGGGCCGCGGAAGACGATGACGTCGCCGGGCGCGGGATCGGTGAAATCGTAGGTGACGCGGTCGACGACGACCCGGTCGCCGAAGCAGCCGTCGCAGCCGTGCAGCGTCGTCTCCATCGACGCCGACGGGATCAGGAACACCTTCGCGACGAACTGCTGGATCAGGATCGTCAGCACCAGCGCGATCCCGATCAGGATCGGCAGCTCCTGCCAGAACGGACGCTTCCGCCGCGCCTTCCGGGGCGGCTCGTCCGCGCCGGGACGCTCGGATCCGGGCTCGCCGGGGGCGGGGACTGGGGGGATCGGGTCGGCCACGCCGTCAGGCTACCCAGAACCGCCCGCCCGGCGGCGGACCGCGCGCGGCCACGATCGGGGGGTCGTGCCGGTGAGCGGGACGGCAACCGGAGATTTCGCCCTCGGGGAAGGAAAACGGGCCGGAATCGGGGGAGTGCTCCGGAATCCGGCGGTGTCGCGGTGTCCGGTGAGGTGAAACGGAGGTGAAGCGGGGCTTCGGATTACGGCCGCGAGCTATCGCGAGACCGGAGCACCGCGCCGCTCGACCGCCGTCAGTCGTTCGACGAACTCCGCGACCCGATGGCGCCACGTGTACCGGCTCCGCACGAGTTCGCAGGCGTTCTCCCGGATCGCGTGCGCCAGACCCGGGTTGGCTTCGAGGCGCCGCAATTCGCCAGCCAGCGCCTCGGGAGAACGCGGCGCGGCAAGCAGTCCGGTGACGCCATCCCGCACCAGCGAAGCGAGCGGGCCGACCGCGGTCGCGATCACCGGCACCCGGCTCGCCCACGCTTCGAGCAGCGCTGTCGGGAAGGCGTCGTTCGGACTGGTTGGGCACAACACGAGCGACCTCGCACTGCGCAGTGCCCGGAATTTCGCGGCACCGCTGAGGTTTCCGGCGAAGGTGACGTTGTCGGCGATCCCGAGTTTCCGGGCGAGGGCTTCGTAACCAGTTCGCGCGGCGCCGTCGCCGATCACCAGCAGGCGGCCGGGGTGGCGGCGCATCGCAGGCAGGAGCTGGTCGAGGCCTTTCCACGCGTGGGTCGGTTCCAAGCGGGCCAGGAAGGCGGCGGCATAAGGACGGCTCCCGCCGACCGGAGCGGCTAAGACCTCGGGGGCGACGGCGTTCTCCAGGACACCGACCTTGCCTCCGTAGCGGGGACGGAAATTCTCGGCGACGAAGTCGGAAACGCCGAGGATCGAATCTGCCCGGCGCAGCATGAAGCGCTCGGCGCAGGCGTAGGCGCGCGCGACGGTGTTGAACAGCGGATGACCGTCTTTGACCAAGGCCGCGGCGTGGTAGGTCACGACGACCGGGACGTTCCCGGCGGCGAGGGTCGCGGCGTCGGCGAGGCCGGGGACCGGGGTGTGGACGTTCAGGAAGTCGGCCCGTTCGGCACGCAGGATGCGGCGGATCTGGCGCGGCCAGCGCGGGTCGAGCGGGGTGTTGGACAGCTTGGCGAGCGCGGGGAGCCGGTAGACCGGGAAAGGGTCGTCGGACGGGCCGCGCGGGCTGGTGGTGACGACGACCGGCCGCCAGCCGGGGACTTCCCGCAGCGCGGAGGCCAGGCTGTGCACGTAGGTTTGCACGCCGCCGACGTCCGGCGGGAAGTACGGCGTCGCGAAGACGACGGTGCGGTCTCGGTTCACGGAGGCTCCTGTCCTCATTGGTCCGGTTGGCTGGGCGCGCGCGGATGTGATGGTGTGGGTCGGGGGACTTCGAGGAGGCGCGGGATGTCCGGGATCCGGGTGCGGTGGGCGGCGGTGCGGTGCCGCGCGTGCGGGCACGAACGCAGTGAGCACCAGCATTTGCGCGGCGGCACCGACTGCGGGCGCTGCGGCTGCCGCCGGTTCCGGTGGCTGCGGCGCGGCTGACCCCGCGTCAGGCGGCATCGAGCAGCGGGCTCAGGTCGCGGGCGCGACGCGCGTATGGGGGAAGGACCTCGCGCACGTGCTGCCGGTAGTCGTCGCGGTGTTCGATGAGGCTGTCGAGGAGCGTGGGCAGCGTCGTGTCGCGGATTTCGGCGATCCCGACGACCCACTTTTCGAGCCCGAGATCGCGCATGATGCCCGCGGTCTTGTGGTCGTACTCGATCGCGAGGCACGGGACGTGCGCGGTCAGGGCGAAGATGACGGAGTGGAAGCGCGTGCCGAGCACGAGGTCGGCTTCGGCGTAGATGGCGCGGGCGTCGCGGTGGTCGAAGGTGTCGTCGCCGAGGACGCGCAGCCGGGGGTGGTCGAGCCCGGCGGCGAGGCGGGTGTTGACGCGGCGGTCGTCGTCGCCTTGATAAGCGCAGGTCACCTGGGGGACCAGGACGACGTGGTACCCGCGGCCGAGCAGGTGCCGGATGCCCGCGGTCAAGGCGTGTTCGTACCGGAGCTGTCCGGCCTCGTCGAGCCACTGGCGGGCGGTGACCATCGCGATCCGGGCGGCGGCGGGGATGCCGAGCGCGGTGCGCCAGTCGCGGTCGGACCGGGTTTCGAAGGCGAAGGCGCTGTCGACGCTGCGGGTGAGCAGGCGCGTCGGCAGCCCGAGTTCGGCGAGCCGGTCGCGGCTGATGTCCTCGCGGACCAGAATCGCGTCGGCCCGGCCGAGGACGTGGCGGACCAGCACGCGCTGGACCAGACGGGGGAACGGGCCGTAGGACTGCGGGCCGGTCCCCACCCGGACGCCGAAGCGCTGGGCCAGCCACAGCGGCAGCAGCAGGAAGAGGACGTTCAGGTCGGAGGCGAAGTCCGCGCGTCCGTTCAGGTAGCCGCCGCCGGCGGAGACGACGAGGTCGGCGGTCGCGAGGGCGTGCAGTTCGCGCCGCGGTTCGGCGGGAAGCAGCCGGGCCGCCGCCAGCAGCGGCCGGCGCGGGAGGCGGGCGGCGGCGAGCGCGACGACGGGCAGCAGGCTCAGTTTCCGCAGGATCCGCCGGAGCCGGGGGATGCTCTCCTCGCCCGAGTAGCGGCGGAACGAACCGAGGTTGGGCACGCCGTCGAACTCCGGCCAGCGCGCGGGATGCTCGAACCCGGCGATCGCGATCCGGGCGCCGGGCAGCGCGCGGCGGATCTGTTCGAGCAGGACGGTGAGCAGGGCGGCGTCGCCGCGGTTGCCGCGTTCGAACGCGTTGACTACGACGACCCGGGTCATCGGCGGACCTCTCGGTAGTGCTGTTCCAGCCGGTCGAGGAAAGGGCCGAGGCGGTGGCAGGAGGCGAGCCCGGCCGAGTGCGCCCCCATGGCCCGCCGCAAGCCCGGGTCGCGGAGGAGCCGGGAGAGGGCGTCGGCGAGGGCACCCGGCTCGCCCGGCGGGACGAGGACCCCGTTGTGTCCCGGGCGGATCAGCTCGGGAATGCCGCCGACCTCGGTGGCGGCGACCGCGCGTCCGACGCCGAGGGCTTCCAGCGCGACAGTCGGGAAATTCTCCGGCCACACCGAAGGAATCACCACCACCGAAGCCGCGCGGTACGCCGCCGCCAGTTCGCGCTCACCGAGCCAGCCCGCGAAGCGGACTCGGTCGGCCAAACCTTGTTCGCTCACCGACTTTTCGAGGACGGCTCGCTGCGCGCCGTCCCCGGCGAGGGTCAGCCGGGCGTCCGGGAGGCGGCGGGCGACCGTAGCGAAGGCGTCGACGAGCACGTGCGCGCCCTTCACCGGTTCGAGGCGGCCGACGAACAGCGCGTCGGCGGTGTCGGGGACCGGAGAAGCGGTGGGCAGCGGCACGCCGTTCGGGACGACGCGGATCGGTGTCCGAGGCAGGTCATGGCGAACGACGTCGGCGAGGAACCGGCTCGGGGTGAGCACGCGGTCGACGCTGCGCAGCCGGCGCAGGTACGCGGGTCGTTGCAGGAAACGCAGATAGGCCAGCCGCGCAGTGTCCGTTATGGACAGTCGGGAGTGGCCTTCGGTGCGGCTGCGGAGATTCCACGACAGCAACTCCCGGGTCCAGTCCTCGGGACCGTGGACGGTGAGCACCCGCGGGTAGGCGGCGGACGCGCTGAGCACGGCCGGGCTGAACTCGCCGATGGTGTGCAGGTGCACCACATCCGGAGCGAAAGAACGCAGAGCGGCGGTCACTTGCCGGTACGCGGGGCGGTGCCAGAAGTAGCCCGCGAAACGGCGAAGCGGGCCCCCGCGGATCGCGGGCACCAGGACGTCGGCGAAGACTTCCCGGTCGCTGACGGCGGGGTTGTCGAGCAGGTGGTCGGTGGCGATGACCAGGACCTGGTGCCCGCGTCGCCGCAGCCCGCCAGCGACGAGGCGGACGCTACGCTCCGCGCCGCCGGCTTCGAAGCCGACGTTGACGATGTGCGCGATCTTCATCCGAACCTCCTTTGTCGCACGGAGACAGTCCGCGCAGTGCGAGCGCGGCGACCGAGACGAGGCCGGACGCGAGATTGCCGACGCCCCAGGCCGCGGCGAGCCACCCCAGGCTGTGCTGGGCCCCGAGCGCGGCGAGGCCGACGGTGACCCCCGCGTAGACCACATTGGACAAATTCATCGCCGGCAGCTGACGGGTCACCTTCAGCAGGAACCCGGACCACGTGTTGAACGCCACCGCGAGGGCCGAGACCGCGAGGACGACGAGGCAGTTCCGGGCGTCGGCGGCGTAGCTGGCGCCGAACAGGGTCAGCACCGGTTTCGCGAGGGCGACCGTGACGCTGACGGCGGGCAGCACGATCGCGAGGATGAGCAGCGCCGAGCGTTTCGCCAGCTGTTTCAGGTCTTCCTGTTCGTGCGAGCCTTCGGCGAACAGCGCCTCGCCGACGGCGAACGGGACGGCGTTGACGAAGTTGGCGATCTGGAACGCCACGAAGTAGGCCGCGGACGCTTCCGGTCCGAGGGAACGCAGCACCAGCAACGGAAGCACCAGCAGCGGCAGGAGATTCAGGCAGCTGGACGCGTAGTTGCCGAGCGAGTACGCCAGCGTGGTGCGCAGCGTCGCCGGGTACACGCGGGGCCGGACCGGGATGCGCAGCCGCTGCCGGATGACGAGGATGCTCGCGACGGCGGCAACGGCGGAAGCCATTGTGCTCGACAGGAAAATGCCGATTGCGCCCGCTCCGACGAAGGCAATCGGCAGGGCGAGTTTGACCGCGCTCATCAGGACGCCGTTGAGAAGCAGGTTGTATTTCGCCGCGCGCACGGCGACGAAAACCGAGTCGGTCAGCAGGTTTTGCGCGACGGCCATCGCCAGCAAGGCGAACAGCGCAATCTCCGGGAATGACCCGCTGAGGAAGGACAATCCGGGCGAGACGAACGGCGCGACGAGCGCGAAACCGGCCCCGAGGACGGTTCCGGTGACGGCCACCGAGGTGAGCGCGGAGCTGACGTGCGCGCTGCGGGACGCCGTCGTGGGCAGGTACCGGACGAGGCTGGAACTGAGCCCGAGCCCGCTGAAGTAGCTCAGCAGGGTCACCGCCGAGAGCAGCGAACTCGCCCAGCCCACCTCGGCGGGCGGGTAGAGCCGGGCGACGACGATCCAGAACACGAATCCGGACCCGGCACCGAGCGCGGTGGTGGCCATGAGGAAGAACGAGTTGCGCACCAGCGGGTCGGATTTCAGCCGGGCGGCGAAGGACGGCTCGGCGAGCGCGGTCATGCCGGAACCTCGTTCGGCTCAAGCGCGGCGAGGTAGCTTTCTTCGAGGCGCTGGACGTGTTTCGGCCAGGAGAACCGGGCGGCGGCGTAACGGGCGGAGTAGCGGCCCATGGCTGCGCGGCGGGCGGGATCCGCGGCGAGGGAGCGCAGGGTCGCGCGCAGGATTTCCGCCTCGCGGGGGAGCAGCGCGACCTGGGTTCGGTCGAGTCCGTAGGAGGCGTAGCCCGGGTCGTCGGTGGTGACTATCGGGAGGCCGGAGGCCATCGCTTCCTGGACGGTCAGGGGGAATCCTTCGGCGGTCGACGGCAGGGCGAAGACGTCGCAGGCTCGGTAGAGGCGGCTGAGCTCGTCCGGGCTCATCGCGCCCAGATGGTGGACCGTGGGATCCTCGGGGACGTGCTTCGGCCGTTCCCCGGCGAAGACCAGGTCGTAGTCGGGGTGCCGGGCAGCGAGAAGGAGGTCGTAGCCCTTCTTCGGTACCGGCCGCCCGACGAACAGCACCAGAACCCGGTCGGCAGGCAGTCCCCAGCGTTCCCGCAGCAGCCGGGTTTCTCCGGCGGACGCGGGCCGATACCGGGCGGTGTCGACGCCGTTGGGCAGCAACTCCACGTCGTCGCGAAAACGGCGGACGAAGGCGCCGACGGAATCGTTGACCACGAAAACCTCGCGGCTGGCCCGGAACAACCGCCGCCCGATCGACCGGTACACCGCGTGCTGCACCGCCCGCACCACCGCCGAGGGATGCTCGACGACCGCGACGTGCTGGGTCAGGAACAGCGGCGTGCCAGTCCGCGCTGCTCGCACTCCTGCGATCCACGAGGATTGGTACAGCGTGTCGTGCAGGTGGACGACATCCGCCCACCGCACCCACTCCCGGACGGCACGGAACAACCGGGGCCCGAACACCGGGAAGGGCACTCCCGTCCGGTCTTCCACCCCGTTCCAGGCGGGAACGCGCACGACCCGGACGCCGTCGACCGGAGCCGGTGCGGCAGCGGGCGAAGCACTCGTCAGCACGGTGACCTCGGCACCGCGTGCGGCGAGGGTCCGGGCCTGCTGTGCGGCGACGTTCTCGATCCCTCCGACATGCGGCGGGTAGTAGTGCGAGACGAGCAGGATCCGGAGGGTCGTCATCGGTACACACTCGTTCCGTTGCTGCTGTAGACCTTGTTCTTGGTGGCGTCGAGGAACCGCAGCGGATAGCGGTAGGTGACGAGATCTCCCTGGTAGAACACGGTGACCTCGTCCTTGCGGACGGTCGGATAGCCGAGGAGGACGAACGAGCCCGGCTGCACGAGCGTCGGGTAAATGTCGTCTCCGGGGCGGCCGTCGAGCAGCGTTTGGAGGCGGCTGAGCGTGTAGCGGTCGGACTGGATGCGCTGCGCCGCGGTGTGCCGTTCGAGCCAGGCGAGGGCGGCGCGTTCTTGCGGGTGGGCGTAGTAGATGTCGTAGTACTGCCCGGCGTTGTCCAGCTGCAGTTGCGCCGGGTAGCCGCCGAACAACCGGGGCAGCGCGCCGGTGAGGTCGAGGAACAGCAGCAGCGAGACGGCGGTCGCGGCGGGCATTCGCCACCGTTTGAGCCACCACAACGCCCAGACCGACCCCATCGCGATGAACGGCGCGAACCCGAACAGGCCTTGCTGGAAGGTGCGCAGGACTCCGTAATCCACCGAGAGCTGCGGCAGCGCGATCTCCGCGGCGAGCACCCCCAGGCCACCCGCGGCGAGTACGAACAGGTCGTGCGTCGGCCGGAACACGGTCGCGGTGGCGAGCAGGGTTCCGGCTAGGCCGACGAGCAGCAACACCTGCAGCCCGTCCGCGCACAAGGTGCGGAGAAGGCTGTTCACGCGGGGGACGTCGAGGCCGAGCTGGTCGAGCGCGGACCCGGCTCTGGTCAGCGGCAGGTTGTCCGCTGGGGCGACCTGGACGGGAGCTGCGGGCGGTTCGCCGCGGGGGCGGGTGGACTCGGCGTAGTCCTGGAGCCGTTGCTCCGGGCTGACCCGGGCGGAGCTGAAAATGCTGTACGCGGTGTCGGACGAGCCGCGCTGCACCTGATCCGGGTGGAACAGGTCGTGTGCAGCGGCGACGGCGGTGTGCTGGAGCTGATGCCAGGTGCCGGTGACCGGGCCGGTCCAGAGCGCGGAACACGCGACCGCGACGCCGAGCATCGGCCAGGCGACGAAATCGGTCGCCTCCTTCGGAGTCCGCTCGGCAAGCCGGCGGCGCAACGGCGGGACCACCCGGATGACACCGCTGGCGAGCTTGCCCAGCACCAGGACGGCGATGAGCACGTAGGTGGTGGAGTAGTGCGACAGCACGATCCCCGCGAACAGGACGGTAAACGCGACCCGCCGTGCGCGACGCGGTGCGCTGCGGTCGCTCAACGCCAGGACCGCACAGCCCAACAGCAGGAACGCGATCTCCTGCCGCCCGAGGAACGGCATGTCGGTGAAGAACGTGGGGAACGCGAGGAAGCAGATCGCGGCGAGCAGCGAGATCCGTTTGGTGGTGAGGTTCCGGGTCGTGCGGTACACCGCGACCGGTGCCGCGGCGAACAGCATCGGCAGCACCACTTTGAAGATCGCCAAGCCGGGCAAGGCGGTCAGCTGGGCCACCGAAGCGGGCAGAAGCGTGATGCTGAGACAGGCGTGGTACGGGTCGGGGTAGCCGGAGATGTCCCAGTAGCCCTTGCTTGAGGTGAGCTGGAAGAGCAGGAACTCGCGTTGGACGTCGTGCCCGGTGACGTACCAGCCGCGCAGCGATGTCAGCAGCAGCAAAGCCGTTGCTGCGCAGAGGATTCCGAGCGCGATGACCCCGTCGCCGTACCGGTTCGCCCGGACGGCCAGCAGCCCGAGTAGCGCCGCGACCAGGAACAGCGCGATCAGGCTCGTCGCGCCGCTGAATCCGTTGTTAAGCCGGACGGCCCCGGCGGCGGCGACCACCAGCGTCAGAGCCCCGAGGATCGCGATCGGTACGACGTCGCGTACCGGCATCCATCGCGGCCCCCGCATGGGTGGGGACGAGCCGGTGAGCCGCCGGTCCAGGACCGCGAGCGCGACCGCGGCGAGTGTCTGAGCCCCGGCGAGGGACGCGGTCGTCAACGGGCGCGAGACGCCGAACCAGGGGAGCACGGTGTTGACGGCCAGTGCGGCCACCATCGCGGTCAGCACCGCGAAACCCAGCCCCAGCAACCACTGCGCCTCTCGGGTGGACACGATCCGGGCGGCAATCCGACGGCACAGCCACGCCGGGGCGCCGAACACTAGCCACAGACCGGTGACGGTCACCAGCACCGCAGGCCGCCACGGCAGCAGCTCCACGACCCCGGCGGCGAGCACCGAACCGAGCACGACGGCGCGCTGGCTGGGGCGCGTCACGGGAGCACCTCGGCGTAGACGTCCTCGACCTGCGCTGCCACCGCGGCCCAGGTGAACTCCCGGGCCGCTCGCGCGCTGGCCGCGGCGGTCCTCCGCCGGAAGTCCTCGTCCGTGGCGAATTCGTCGATCGCCGCGGCCAGCGCGGCGGAATCAGCGGGAACGAGCGCTCCGATGCCGCGCAGGAGTTCGGTATTCCCGGGCACGTCGGTCGCGAGCACCGGCAGCGCGGCGGCCATGGCTTCGAGCGCGGCGAGCGACATCCCTTCGCGATCCGAGGGCAGCACGAACAGATCGGCTTGCTCGTAGCGGTGCAGCAGCGAAGCGCCGTGCAGACGGCCGTGGAACCGCACGCCCGCAATCCCTTGCCGCTGCACGGTTTCCGCGAGCCGAGTGCGCTGCTCGCCGTCTCCGACCACGTCGAGGACGACCGGCTGGCGCACCCGGACCAGCGCGTGCAGGAGCCGGGCGAGGTTCTTCTGTGGACTGAGCCGCCCGACGAACAGCAGGCGCAGCACCGGTTCCCGGCGCGGACGCGGCGGAAGGAAGAACTCCGCGGACACTCCGTTCGGGACTGTGAAAATCCGCGCCGGGTCCACTCGATAGGCGGTGTGGACGAACTCCCGCTGGGCCTCGGTCAGCACCAGCACCCCGGCGGCAGCGCGCAAAACCCGGGCGAAGACGTGCTTTTTGTAGTGCGGCAACAACCAGCCCAGCTTTCCGGACTGGTCGACGTCGAGATGGAAGTGGAACAGGAACGGCTGCCGGCGCACGGCCGCGACGAGCGCGACCTGCTCAGGCACCACCGCGTGCGCGGCATGCAGATGCCACACCGCAGGTTTGGGCATGCGCAGCAAGGCGGGAACGAGACCGGGGGACACCGGCGTGTGCGCGATGTCAAGCGCGGGAACGCGGATGGTGGCCACCCCGTGCACCACCTCGCGTCGCGGCGAGTCGCGCGCGCCGACGGTCGTGGTGAGCACGGTGACGTCGTGCTGCCGCGCCTGTTGCCGGGCCAGGTGCTGGACGACCGCTTCCATTCCGCCGAGATGCGGCGGGTAGCACGGGGTGAGGTGGACGATCCGGCGGCGGGTCACGGTCTGCCTCCGGAAGAGTTGCCGGGCAGCCGGAAACGCAGGTTTTCCATGCCTCCCGCGACGTTCACCGCGATCGCGTCCACGACGCACCCGGGCGGCACCGGCAGGCGGAAGTCGATCGCGGTGAACTGGCCGGGCTCGAGAGTCACCCGCCGGGACACGCCCGCGAGCCGGTCGGCCGTAGACGTCTCCAACGCGGCTACCACGGTGTAGTCCGCGCGCGCCGGACCGTGCCTTACGAGGGCGACCTCCGCGAGGACCGCCCCGTCCCGGAACGCGGGCGTGCCGACGAAATACAGCTCCGTGTAGGTCTCCGGCTGCTCGGTGAAGGACTGCCGGAACAACGTCCGGGCGTCCGGCCAGACCAGGACGGTGACCACCCCGAGCACCGCCACCGCGCCAAACGCGACGGCGAATTTCAGCCAGCCGCGGCCGTTTCCCGGCTCTTCCGAGGACTCGTCCACGCTCAGTCCGCCATCGCCAGGACGCATCGGGCTTCGTCCGTGCAGAGGACGTTCGCCGGCACCCGCGCGGTGCGCGCCCGGTGCGCGGCCAGCTGCGACAGGTTGCGCAGGCCGTCGCGGACAGCGTGCAGTTTCACGTCGCCGCCGCGGATCCGGTACTCGATCAGCGTTTCGCCGCACCGGAAACCGCGGACGTAGGCGTCGTTCTTGATCTCCTGAGAGAACGGCATGCCGCCGGAGCGGATGTCCAGGTGCCGCCAGACGTGCCGGCGGAACACCCACATCCCGGACTGCGAATCCCGGAACGGCGAACGGAAGAAGAACCGGCTGATCAGCGTCAGCACCCGGTTGCCGAACCGGTGCGACGGCTTCATCGCCCCGCGGTTCTCGCGGCCGAGCCGGTTGGTGGAGAGGAAATCGAGCTGCCGGTCGGCCATCGCGCCCAGCAGCCCGGGCAGGTGGTCGAACGGGTACGTGCAGTCCGCGTCGCCGGTGGCGATCACGTCGCCGGTCGCGGCGGCGAACCCCGCGTGATAGGCGTGCCCGTAGCCGCGCACGGGCTGGAGGACGACCCGCGCGCCGAGCGCGGCGGCCACCTCGCCGGTCCCGTCGGTCGAGGCGTTGTCGACCACGATCACCTCGAGCTCGTAGCCGAGGGAGGCGAGGCCGGAGTACGGGATCGTGGCCAGCACGCGCGGCATGTTGACCCGTTCGTTGAGCGCGGGGATGACGATGGACAGTTTCCGCGGCCGGGGTCTTTCGGCGCAGGCGCCGCGGCTGGCGGTACGGAGGCGGCAGCAGGGCCCGGCGCCCGGGCGGGAGGCGGTGTCGTCCGACGGCGAGGAGCTGGAACGCTCGATGTCCGACGTCATGGAGGAACCTCGGTTCTGGTCTTGTGCTCGGCGGGGAGGGAGCACGGGCACGGCCGGGTCCGGCGGCGCGCTGCGCCGATGGCCCGGCCTCGTCGGGCCGGGCGGGTCGGCGTCCGCCGGCGGGGGCCTGCCGGCGACGGGTCGGGGGGCGGGGTTCTGTTGTGGGGGCGGACGGCCGCGCGGGCCGGGCGGGCGCGCCCGGCCTCCTATCTGTATCGATGCCGACGCCGGGGCGCTACGTGCGGTTGGCGAATTTTCCGTTCGCTCGATCGGCCCAGTTCCGAATGCGGCGGCGAGAAGTAACGGTCGTCGCAGGTAATGGTGACGGGAACGCAAAAAGACGAAAGGTATTCGCGTGCGGTTTCACCCGGTCGGCTCAGTTCGGAAGAAGTGGGGCGGGCGAAGCCGGAAAAGGCGGCATCGGGTCGCGTGTCCGCTATGTCCGCCTGCGGTCCGCGCCTGCTTGGACGCGGGTATATTCGTTGCTGGGCAACGGTAATCGGGCGCGGCTAGTTCTCGAACGAACCGTGCCTGCCCGCGCCTTCGGCGAATCGCGTGGCTCCCGCAAGGGTGTCCGCGTTCAACGACTGAATCCCGTGCCGGAATTCGTTTTCCAATGCGGATTCCTCGCTCAAGGACTCGTTTTCCAGCAATGCGGCCCGGTCCTCGCGCAAGCAGGTCTGCGGAAACGCGGCGATTTCCCGTGCGAGCGCCACGGCCGCGGACAATGCCTGCCCGGCTGGCACGACGCGATTCGCCAAACCGATCCGGTGCGCTTCCTCCGCGTCGACCGGACGCCCGGTGAGCACCAGGTCGAGCGCGCGGCTCCGGCCGATCAGCCGCGGCAGCCGGACCGTGCCGCCGTCGATCAGCGGGACGCCCCAGCGCCGGCAGAACACGCCGAACACCGCCGTTTCTTCGACGACCCGGAGGTCGGCCCAGATCGCCAGCTCCAGTCCGCCCGCGACGGCGTGGCCGGACACCGCCGCGAGCACCGGCTTGCGCAACCGCAGCCGCGTCGGCCCCATCGGGCCGTCGCCGTCCGGCTCGGTGCGGTTGCCGCGGCCTTCGCTCACCGCCTTGAGGTCCGCGCCCGCGCAGAACGTCCCGCCGACCCCGTAGAGCACCGCGACCGAGGCGTCCGAGGCGTCGAATTCCCGGAAGGCGTCGGCCAGCGCCTCGGCGGTCGCGCGGTCGACGGCGTTGCGGCGCTCCGGCCGGTTGATGCCGATGGTGGTGACCGGACCGTCGTGCTCGACCAGCACAGTGCTCACGCGAGGCCTCCCGGGGAAGAAGCGGATGTCCGCGCAGCATGCCATGCCCCGTAGGCTCCAGCAGCGGAATCGCCACCGGAAAAGGGGAGAGCGCCATGGACGGCCTGGCCGCGTTCGGGTTCGAGCTGGGAGTGCTCAAACGGGTCCGCCGCGCGGGCTGGTGGCAGGCGGGGGTCCGCGACCCGGAATCGGTGGCCGAGCACAGCCTCCGCGCGGCGCAGCTGGCCGCGCTGCTCGCCGCGGAGGAAGGCGCGAACCCGGAGCGCGCGGCGTTTCTCGCGCTGTGGCACGACACCCAGGAGACCCGGACCGGCGACCTTCCGCACACGGCCGCGCCCTACCTGACGAAGCCGGAACCTCGGGCGATCACCGCGGACCAGACCGCGAGCCTGCCGCGTGCGTCGGCAGAAACCGTGCAGTCAGCGGTAGACGAGTACGAAACTCGCGAGTCGCCCGAAGCGCGTTGCGCGAAGGACGCCGACAAACTCGAAATGCTTTTCCAGGCTCTCGAATACCGCGCGACCGGAGTCTCCACAGTGGACGAATGGCTCGCATCGGCGCAGGCTGGGCTCTTCACCAACACCGCGCGGCGCGTCGCCGATGCGGCGCTGGCGACGTCTCCGCTGGCGTGGCGCACTCGTTAAAGCTCACCCACATGGGCGCACTTTTGGTTTAAGAGTCCCCTCTCTGGGAAAGATCCAAAGTACGACCATCTCGGGGAGGCACAGGATGAACCGGAAACTCACGGCAATACTGGCCAGTGTCGCGGCGATGGCGGGAACTATCGGATTCGCGGCGACCGCGGAGGCGGCAGGACCGCCGTGCGGGCCGCAGGCGAAAGCGTGCCTGAAGCTCTCGGCCAACACCGCGTGGCTGATGGACAACGGCAAGGTCACCCGGGGCGGCGTGCCCGTCACGGTCGGCAAGCCCCAGTACCCGACCCCGGTCGGCACGTTCCGGGTGCAGTACAAGGATCTTCACCACTACAGCAAGCAGTTCAACGGACCGATGCCGTACTCGGTGTTCTTCACCAACACCGGCGTGGCGTTCCACCAGGGCAGCCTGAAGGTCCAGTCGCACGGCTGTGTCCACCTGTCGCACGCCGACGCGGTGGCGTTCTTCAACACCCTGCAGCCGGGCGACGTGGTGCAGGTCGTGCGGTAATCACCCGACGGGCATCGGCCGCCGCAGCGCTTGCCGGCGCAGGCGGCCGAATCCCCGCGGGTTGTTGAGCCCGAACACCGCCACGGTCCGGCCGTCCCGGTGATACGTGGCGAGGAACGAGTCGTCGTCCGGACCGCCCTCGGCGTAGCGCACCTCGTCGTCCGGCGCGGGATGCCCGGCGAGCTGGAGCGTCCCGGAGTACTGATCGGACCAGACGTAACCGCTCGGCTGGTACTCCCGGACCACCTGCCCGGCCAGCAGATTCGCGACCGCGACCGACGCCTGTTCGGTGGCGTTCGTCCAGTGCTCGTGCCGGATGCCCGCCGGTCCGTACGCCGCGACGTCGCCCGCGGCGACCACGTTCGCCAGCGAAGTGACGAGACCGGAGTCGGTGCGCACGCCGTTGCCGATCGCCAGCCCGGACCCGTCGAGCCACTCGACCGCCGGGACCATGCCGATCCCGGCGACCACCACGTCAGCGGGCAGATTCTCGCCGGTTTCCAGCTGCACCCCGGTGACGCGGCCGGAGACCGCGGTCAGCCCGGCCACCGAAGCGCCGCAGCGCAGGGTGACGCCGTTCCGGCCGTGCAGGCGCGCACAGATCGACCCGAGTTCGGGACCCAGCACGCGCGCCATGGGCGTCGGCAACGCCTCCAGCACCGTGACGTCCAGGCCCAGGCCCTGGCAGGTCGAGGCCACCTCGGCCCCGATGAACCCGCCCCCGACGATCACCACGCGCGCCCCGGGAACCAGCTCCTCGCGCAGTGCGAGTGCGTCGTCCAGGGTGCGCAGCACATGAACTCCGGCAACAGCTTCCGTTCCCGGCAAGGCCCGAGCGCGGCCACCGGTCGCGAGGACGACACCGTCCGCTTCCAGTTCGCCGTCGGACAGGACGAGGCGGCCGGTCGCCGGGTCGAGACGCTCCGCCCTAGTGCCCAGCCGCACCTCCAGCGAGGCGAGATCGTCGGCGTCGAGCAGGTCCAGCGACTCGCGCGCCGCGGTCCCGGCCAGGAAGGCCTTCGACAGCGGCGGCCGGTCGTAGGGGAGATGCGGCTCTTCGCCGATGAGCACCACGCGACCGTCGAACCCCTGGGCGCGCAGCTCCTGCGCGGCGCGGGCGCCGGCGAGCGAAGCGCCGACGATCGCGACCGTTTTCACGCAGCGTCCTCGGCGGCGTCGGCGAGCACGTAGATCACGCCCTCTTCGACCTGCACCTGGTACGTGCGCACCGGCTGCTTGGCGGGCAGGCAGGACGGCATGCCGGTGCGCAGGTCGAAGAGCGCCGCGTGCAGCGGGCACTCCACGAAGCAGCCTTCGAGCCAGCCACCGGCCAGCGACGCGTCCTGGTGGGTGCAGGTGTCCCCGATCGCGTACAGCTCGCCGTCGGCGTTGAAGACGGCGATGGGCTCCGGCCCCGCGATCCGGACGGACTCGCCCGGGGGCAGCTCGTCCACAGTGCACGCGCGCAGCATTGATTCCTCCGAAGCTGGGGGTCTGTTGCGTATTGAGGAACACCCAACGTGATACGCAACAGAGTCTGAGTGCGCGGAAGGGGTGCCGTCAAGAGGTTCCGGGGGTGGAGTTTCCGGAGCGCCGTTCCGGGTGAAAGCCGTGGTCGAAGGCGGTTCCGGCGAACGGGTGCGGCACCTCCGGCGGTGCTTGACAGCGCCCCGGCTGGGCCTCATCTTGTTCCGGAGAGGGCAACAAGACGCGTAATACGCAACTTCGACTGTGTTCGAGAGGAGCCCTGCCGGTGACCGCTGTCGACCTCCCGCAGAGCCTGCTGCCGACCCTGCCCGGGCCGCACTACACCGACCCGGCGATCTTCGCCCGGGAGCAGGAGCGGATCTTCGAAGCGGGGTGGTTCTGCGCGGTGCGCAGTGCCGACCTGCCGTCCCCCGGCTCGTTCGAGACCGTGCAGATCGGCCGCGAAAGCGTGCTGATCGCGCGCGGCCGCGACGGGGCTTTGCGCGCGTTCCTGAACGTGTGCCGGCACCGCGGCGCGCGGCTGTGCACCGACGAGAAAGGAACGGTGAAGCGCGCTTTCCAGTGCATGTACCACGCCTGGACCTACGGCCTGGACGGAAAGCTCGTCGCGGCCCCGAATCTGACCGGCATGCCGGACGTCGACCGCGTCGAGTACGGCCTGACGGGTGTGCATCTGCGCGAATGGCTCGGCTACGCCTGGGTTTGCCTCGCCGAGGAGGCACCGTCCTTTGCGGACACGGTGATGGCCGACGTGAGCGAGCGGCTCGGCGGTCCCGGCGAAATCGAGGCCTACGGCATCGAGAATCTCGCACTGGGCCGGCGCATCGAGTACGACGTGCGCGCGAACTGGAAGCAGATCATCGAGAACTTCATGGAGTGCTACCACTGCGCGACGATCCATCCGGAACTCACCGAGGTGCTCCCGGAGTTCGCCGACGGCTACGCCGCGCAGTATTTCGTCGGCCACGGCGCGGAATTCGGCGCGGACGTCACCGGGTTCACTGTGGACGGTGGTGACGGCCTGCAGCGGCTGCCGGGTGTCGGCGAGCACCAGGACCGCCGGTACTACGCGATCACGATCCGGCCGCAGGTGTTCGTGAACCTGGTGCCCGACCACGTGATCGTGCACCGGATGTTCCCGCTCGCCCCGGACCGCACCCTCGTTCGCTGCGACTGGCTGTACCTGCCGGAGGTCGTGGAGTCCGGCGCGGACCTGGACCGTTCGGTCGAACTGTTCCACCGGGTGAACCAGCAGGATTTCGAGGCCTGCGAACGGTGTCAGCAGGCCATGGGATCCCGCGCGTACGCCCGCGGCGGCGTGCTGGTGCCGAGCGAGCACCACATCGGTGAGTTCCACGCCTGGGTGCGCGCGAAGGCCGGGGACTAGATCAGCGCCCGGATCGCCTCCTCGAAACCGGTCACGTGGTCGAGCGTCAGCGCCGAGGCCTTCTTCGCGTCGCCCTCGGCGATCGCGGTCAGCAGCGGCGAATGCTCGTCCACGTGCCCGGCCATGCCGCGCAGCCGGGGGAGGAACACGCACCAGATCCGGGTGGCGAGGTTGTCGTAATGGATCAGCGTGTCCTCGAAGAACGGATTGTGCACGCAGCGGTAGATCGCGCGGTGCAGTTCCAGGTCGGTGCGCAGGAGTTCGGCGTTTTCCCTCGGGGTAGCCGAATCCAGCTGGTCGCGCAGTTCGACGAGCCGGGCGCGGTCCTCGTCGGTCGCGCGCGTGGCGGCGGACGCGGCGGCCGTCGGCTCGAGGGTGCGCCGGACCTCGGAGATGTGCGCGAGGTCGGAGATGTTGACGTCCGTGGCGAACGTGCCGCGGCGCGGGTACGCGACCACCAGGCGTTCGGTTTCCAGCCGCTTCAGCGCTTCGCGGATCGGCGTGCGGCCCATGCCGAGCACGCTTCCCGCCCATTCCTCGTTGATCGGGTCGCCCGGCTTGATGTCGAGCATGACGAGACGGTCGCGCAGGAACTCGTAGGCGCGTTCGGCCAGCGACGGGGCGGCGGCCGGGATGACGTGGTTGACCGGGGTGCTCACCCGGCCTACTCTACAGCGAAGATTGATATATCAGTAGTCGACCAGTTGTCCGATACGGGAGGCCAGCCGGAATGACCACGACCGACCAGCCTCGTCCGCCGGGCGCGGACCTGCCGGACCACCCGGATTTCCTGTGGCGGGACCCGGAACCGCGGCGGGCGTACGACGTCGTCGTGGTGGGCGGCGGCGGGCACGGCCTCGCGACCGCCTACTACCTCGCCAAGGTGCACGGCATCACGAACGTCGCGGTCCTGGAGAAGGGCTGGCTCGCCGGCGGGAACATGGCCCGCAACACGACGATCATCCGGTCCAACTACCTGTGGGACGAAAGCTCCGGCATCTACGAGCACTCGCTGAAGCTGTGGGAAGGCCTCGAAGAAGACCTCGGCTACCCGATCCTGTTCAGCCAGCGCGGCGTGCTGAACCTCGCGCACAGCCTGCAGGACGTCCGCGACAGCGTGCGCCGCGTGAACGCCAACCGGCTCAACGGGATCGACGCGGAATGGGTCGACGCGGACGGGGTCAAGGAACTCTGCCCGATCGTCAACACCTCGCCCGACGTCCGGTACCCGGTGCTCGGCGCGACCTACCAGCCGCGCGCCGGGATCGCCAAACACGATTACGTGGCTTGGGGTTTCGCCCGCGCGGCCGCCGCGATGGGCGTCGATCTCATCCAGAACTGCGCGGTGACCGGCCTGGAAACGCGCGACGGCAAGGTGGTCGCGGTGGAAACCAGCCGGGGCCGGATCGCCGCCGGGAAGGTCGCGCTGTGCGCCGCCGGGCACAGTTCGGTGCTGGCGAAGATGGCCGGGATCGACCTGCCGCTCGTGTCGCATCCGCTGCAGGCGCTGGTGTCGGAACTGCTCGAACCGGTGCACCCGACGGTGGTGATGTCGAACGCCGTGCACGTCTACGTTTCCCAGGCGCACAAGGGAGAACTCGTGATGGGCGCGGGCATCGACTCCTACGCCGGCTACGGCCAGCGCGGCGCGTTCCACATCATCGAGGACCAGATGGCCGCCGCGCTGGAGCTGTTCCCGGTGTTCGCGCGGGCGCATCTGCTGCGGACCTGGGCGGGCATCGTCGACGTGACCCCGGACGCGTCGCCGATCGTCGGGCTGACGCCGGTGGAGAACCTGTTCCTCAACTGCGGCTGGGGGACCGGCGGATTCAAGGCCACGCCGGGCGTCGGCGACTGCTTCGCGCACACCGTCGCGAAGGGCAAACCGCATCCGTACGTCGAACCCTTCACCCTCGACCGGTTCACCACCGGCGCGCTCGTCGACGAGCACGGCGCCGCCGCCGTCGCGCATTAGGAGCCCTTGTGCAGCTGATTCCCTGCCCCTGGTGCGGTCCCCGCGAGGAGACCGAATTCCACTACGGCGGCCAAGCCCACGTCGCGTACCCGCAGGACCCGGCGGCGCTGTCGGACGAGGAATGGGCGAAGTACGTCTTCTTCCGCGCCAACCCGAGCGGCCCGCTCGCCGAACGCTGGACGCACAGCGCGGGCTGCCGCCGCTGGTTCAACGCCGTCCGCGACACCCGCACCCACGAACTCGCGGCGGTCTACCGCCTCGACGAACCCCGGCCGGTGATCCCATGACCTTCCGCCTCCCCAGCGGCGGCCACGTCGACCGCGACACCCTGCTCCAGTTCACCTTCGACGGCCGGGTCCTGAGTGGACACCCCGGCGACACGCTCGCGTCCGCCCTCCTCGCCAACGGCGTCCACCAGGTGGCGCGGAGCGTCAAGCTCGGCCGTCCGCGCGGCATCATGGCGGCGGGCGTCGAAGAGCCGAACGCGGTGGTGCAGCTGGAAAAGCCGTTCCCCGAACCGATGCAGACCGCCACCACCGTCGAGCTGTACGACGGCCTGGTCGCGCGCAGCCTCTCCGGCCAGGGCCGGTTGGCCGCCGAACCGGACCCGGCGCGGTACGACGCGAAGCACCTGCACTGCGATGTCCTGGTGGTCGGCGCGGGTCCGGCCGGTCTGGTCGCGGCTCGCACGGCGGCCCGCGCCGGAGTACGCGTCGTGCTGGTGGACGACCAGCCGGAACCCGGCGGTTCGCTGCTCGGCTCGAACGAGTACGTCGACCTCAAGCCCGCCGTCGAATGGGCCCGCGCGATCGCCGACGAACTCCGCGCGACGCCGGACGTGGAAGTACTCGACCGGACCACCGCTTTCGGCGCCTACGACGACGGTTTCGTCCTGGCCGTGCAACACCGGACCTCCGGCGCGGCCCGGCAGCGCGTGTGGCGGATCCGCGCGCAGCAGACCGTCCTCGCGACCGGCGCGCACGAGCGTCCGATCGTGTTCCCGGACAACGACCGTCCCGGCATCCTCCTCGCCAGCGCCGCGCGGACGTACCTGCACCGGTACGGCGTCGTGCCCGGCCGCCGCGCGGTGGTGTTCACCATGGACGATTCCGCCTACGCCACGGCGATCGACCTCGCCGACGCGGGCGTGGCAATCCCGCTGGTGGTCGACGTTCGCCCGGCCGCCCCGGCAAACTGGGCCGCGGCGTGTGCGGAACGAGACATCGAAATCCGCACCGGCGCGGCGGTCACTGGCACGGAAGGAACCGAACGCATCACCGGCGCGCGTGTCGGCGGGGAGCTGATCCCGTGCGACACCCTTCTCGTTTCGGGAGGCTGGACACCGGCGGTGCACCTGTTCAGCCAGCAACGCGGTGCCCTGCGCTACGAACCCGCGCTCGGCGCGTATCTGCCCGACGGTGATCTTCCGACCGCGAGGGTGGCGGGCAGCGCGAACGGCACCTTCGACTTCGCCGGTTGCGTGCGAGAAGGCCATGCCGCGGCGGCGAAGGCCCTGGCCGAAGCACCGGCAGACCTCCCGCTCCCAGTCTCCGACGCGCCGCCGCGCGAACTGCCCCCGGCCGTCGAATGGCAGATCCCCGGTCCGGAGTCCGAAGTGGACACCCGGTTCGTCGACCTGCAGCGCGACGCCACCGTCTCCGACGTCCTCCGGGCGACCGGAGCGGGCCTCACCTCGCTGGAGCACGTCAAGCGCTACACCACTATCGGCACCGCGCACGACCAGGGCAAAACCTCGGGCATGCTCGCCGCCGGGATCACCGCCGAAGCTCTCGGCGTCGACCTCGCGGACCGCCGCCCGACCACCTACCGCCCGCCGTACACGCCGGTCGCCTTCGCCGCGCTGGCCGGACGGAACCGCGGCGAACTGCACGACCCGGTCCGCGTCACCGCGCTGCATTCCTGGCACGTCGGACACGGCGCGGAGTTCGAGAACGTCGGCCAGTGGAAGCGCCCGTGGTACTACCCGCGGCCGGGGGAGGACCTGCCTGCCGCGGTCCGGCGCGAGTGCATTGCCGCCCGCACCGACGTGGCCATGATGGACGGTTCCACCCTCGGCAAGATCGACGTGCAGGGCCCCGACGCCGCCCAGTTCCTGGACCTGCTCTACACGAACCTGATGAGCACGCTCAAGGTCGGCCGGATCCGGTACGGCGTGATGTGCGGCGTCGACGGCATGGTGATCGACGACGGCACCGTCATCCGCGTGGCCGAGGACCGCTTCCTCGTCACCACGACCACCGGCAACGCCGCGATGGTGCTGGACTGGATGGAAGAGTGGCTGCAGACCGAATGGCCGCACCTGCGCGTGTTCGCCACCTCGGTCACCGAACACTGGGCCACCGTCGCACTCGTCGGCCCGCGTTCCCGCGAGCTCCTGGCCGGGCTCGCGCCCGGGCTGGAGGTCAGCAACGAGGCCTTCGGCTTCATGACCTGGCGCGACGCCGAGGTGGCCGGGATCGCCGCGCGGGTGTGCCGGATCAGCTTCTCCGGCGAACTGGCGTACGAGATCAACGTGCCTTCCTGGTACGGCCTCGCGCTCTGGGAAGCCTTGGCGGAGAAGGGAATCACGCCGTACGGCACCGAAACCATGCACGTCCTGCGCGCGGAGAAGGGCTACCCGATCATCGGCCAGGACACCGACGGCACGGTCACCCCGCAGGACCTCGGCATGAGCTGGGCGGTGTCCAAGAAGAAGGCCGACTTCCTCGGCAAACGGTCCTTCTCGCGGGCGGAAAACCTGCGCCCGGACCGGAAACAGTTCGTCGGCCTGCTGCCGGTCGATCCCACCGTGCTGCTGCCGGAAGGCGCGCAGATCATCGAGACCGCGCACGTCCCGCGCCCGCCGGTGCGCATGCTCGGCCACGTCACCTCCAGTTACCCGAGCGCCGCGCTGGACCGCACCTTCGCGCTCGCCCTCGTCCGCTCCGGCCGGGAACGGATCGGCGAGACGCTGTACGTCCCGGTCGGCGACGAGGTGGTGCCGGTGACGGTCACCGAATCCGTGCTCTACGACAAGGAGGGGACCCGCCGTGACGGCTAAGACCCTGTCTCCGCTCGCGGAGCACGCGGGCCTGCTCGCTGGCTGTGCGCCAGCCGTGCTCGCCGAGGAACGCCCGTTCGTCTCGCAGCTCAACGTCCGCATCCGCGAAGGCCACGACGCCGCGGCAGCCGTGCTCGGCACCGCGTTGCCGGACGCGTGCCGGTTCACCACCGGCATCGGCGACGTCCTGTGGCTCGGCCCCGACGAGTACCTCGTGCTCGGTGCTCCCGGAGGCACCGAGGAAGCGCTGCGGGAAGCGATCGCCGTCGGTGCGGTGACCGACGTGTCCGCGCAGCGCACCACGGTGCGACTGGCCGGACCGGCGGCTCGCGACGTCCTGGCGCACGGCTGCGCGATCGACCTCCATCCCACGGCCGCGCCGCCGGGCACCTGCGTCCAGACGCTGTACGCCCGCACCGGAATCGTCCTGCTGGTGCGGGAAGCGGGCGAGTTCACCGTGCTCGTGC
Source organism: Streptomyces sp. AA4 (assembly GCF_000158875.1). Classification (NCBI taxonomy): domain Bacteria; kingdom Bacillati; phylum Actinomycetota; class Actinomycetes; order Kitasatosporales; family Streptomycetaceae; genus Streptomyces; species Streptomyces sp. AA4. Next base: position 3,830,048 of record NZ_GG657746.1, read on the forward strand.
GCCAGTCGTTCGCCCCCTATTTCGCCGCCTGGCTCGCCGACGCGGCGCTGGAGTACCGAGAGGAGGAGTCTTGACCCAGTTCACCTTGACCCTGCACTGCCCCGAGCGCTCCGGGATCGTGCACGCCGTGACGACGTTCCTCGTGAGCAACGGCTGCGACATCGTCGAGCACCAGCAGTTCGACGACGACGTGCACGGGGAACTGTTCCTGCGCACCGAATTCACCTGCGCCGGACCGGCCACTGTGGACGATCTCACCCGCGAGTTCGATCTGGTCGCCCGGGATTACGCGATGCGGTACCGGTTCTCCGACCGCACCCCGGACCGGCTGCTGGTGATGGTGTCCAAGGCCGGGCACTGCCTCAACGACCTCCTCTTCCGCTGGCGGGCAGGCGCGCTGGGCGCGGAAATCGCCCTCGTCGCGTCCAACCACGAGGACCTGCGCCCGATGGCCGAAGCCGCCGGGCTGCCGTTCGTGCACATCCCGGTGACCCCGGCGAGCAAACCGGAAGCCGAACAGCGGCTGCTGGACCTGGTGCGGGAACACGACATCGACCTCGTCGTGCTGGCCCGCTACATGCAGGTCCTCTCGGACGAGCTGTGCCAGAAACTGCAGGGCCGCGCGATCAACATCCACCACTCGTTCCTGCCCGGGTTCAAGGGCGCGAAACCGTACGCGCAGGCCTACGACCGCGGCGTCAAGTACGTCGGCGCGACCGCGCACTACGTGACCCCCGAGCTCGACGAGGGCCCGATCATCGAACAAGAGGTGCAGCGGGTCGACCATTCGCACTCGCCGCGCGCGCTCGCGACCGTCGGCCGCGACGCCGAAGCCCTCGCGCTTTCCCGCGCGGTGCGCTGGCATTGCGAGCGGCGCGTGCTTCTGAACGGCAACCGCACCGTCGTCTTCCGCTGACCTATCCCAGGGAGTTCTCATGACCCGTGTCGTGATCATCGGCGCCGGAATCGTGGGCGCGAACCTCGCCGACGAGCTGACGCTGCGCGGCTGGACCGACGTCACCGTGCTCGACCAGGGCCCGCTTCCGCTCACCGGCGGTTCGACGTCGCACGCGCCGGGACTGGTGTTCCAGACCAACCCGTCCAAGGCGATGACCGAATTCGCCGGCTACACCGTCGCGAAGCTCCTCGACCTCGGCTGTTTCGAGCAGGTCGGCGGCATGGAGGCGGCCACCACCGCGGCGCGCTGGGAGGACCTGAAACGCAAGCACGGCTGGGCGACCTCGTGGGGCGTCGAGGCGCGGCTGATCGACCCGGACGAATGCGCCCGGCGCTGGCCGCTGCTCGACCAGAACCAGATCTACGGTGCGCTGTATGTCCCGAGTGACGGTCTCGCGGTCGCCTCGCGCGCGGTGGACGAGCTGATCAAACGGGCCTCCTCGCGCGGCGCCCGGTTCGTCGGCTCGACCCGGGTGACCGGCATCGAGCAGGCGCACGGCCGGGTCACCGGCGTCCAGACGGCCGACGACGTGCTCCCGGCGGACGTCGTGGTGTCCTGCGCCGGATTCTGGGGCCGCGAGATCGGCGAGATGGTCGGCATGACCGTGCCGCTGCTGCCGCTCGCGCACCAATACGCGAAGACTGGCCAGCTCGCCGAACTGGCCGGAGCCGATCCGGTGCGTCCGGCACTGCCGATCCTGCGTCACCAGGACCAGGACCTGTACTTCCGCCAACACGGCGACCGGCTGGGCATCGGCTCGTACGCGCATCGCCCGATGCCGGTGGACAAGTTCGCCGAACCCGGCGAGGTGACCGCGTCCGCGATGCCGTCGATGCTGCCGTTCACCGAGGACGAATTCGCGCCGTCGTGGGAGGAAAGCAAGCTCCTGCTGCCCGCGCTGGGCCAGACCAAGGCGGAGGAGGGCTTCAACGGCATCTTCTCCTTCACTCCCGACGGAGGTTCGCTGGTCGGCGAATCGAGCGAAGTGCGCGGATTCTGGATCGCCGAGGCGATCTGGGTCACGCATTCCGCGGGCATCGCGAAGGCGGTCGCGGAGTCCATTGTGGACGGACGCTCCGAGACCGATCTGCACGAGCTGGACGTGCACCGGTTCGAGGACGTCCAGCTCGCCCCCGAGTACATCCGGGAGACCGCGCAGCAGAACTTCGTCGAGATCTACGACGTGCTGCACCCGCTGCAGCCCCGGCTTTCCCCGCGCGACCTGCGGGTCAGCCCGTTCCACGCCCGGCAGCGCGAGCTGGGCGCGGTGTTCCTGGAGGCGGGCGGCTGGGAACGGCCGCACTGGTTCGAGGCCAACGCGTCCCTGCTGAAAGACCTGCCGCACGACTTCCTCCCGCCCGCGCGCGACGCCTGGGCCGGGCAGTTCCACTCGCCGATCGTGGCGGCCGAGGCCTGGCACACCCGGAACCGCGTCGCGATGTACGACATGACCCCGCTCAAGCGCGTCGAGGTCAGCGGACCCGGTTCGCTCGAATTCCTGCAGGGGCTCACGACGAACCAGCTGGCGAAGTCGGTCGGTTCGGTGACCTACACGCTCATGCTCGACGACGCGGGCGGCGTGCGCAGCGACATCACTGTGGCACGGCTGGAACCGGAGCTGTTCCAGGTCGGGATCAACGGCAACATCGACGTCGCGTACCTGCGCAGCCGGGCACCGGAAGGCGTCCGGGTCGTGGACACCACCGGCGGCACCTGCTGCATCGGCGTGTGGGGCCCGCTCGCCCGCGACCTGGTGCAACCGCTGTCGGCGGAAGACCTTTCGCACACCGGGCTCAAGTACTTCCGCGGCCGCCGCGCCCGGATCGCCGGGGTGCCGGTGACGATCCTGCGACTGTCCTATGTGGGCGAACTCGGCTGGGAGATCTACACCTCCGCGGACAACGGCCAGCGCCTGTGGGACGCGCTGTGGCGCGCCGGGCAGTCGCTGGGCGTCATCGCGGCCGGGCGCGGCGCGTTCAACAGCCTCCGGCTGGAGAAGGGCTATCGGCTGTGGGGCACCGACATGACCACCGAGCACGACCCGTACGAGGCCGGAGTCGGCTTCGCGGTGCGCCCGGCGAAGGGCGAGTTCGTCGGCCGGGCCGCCATCGAGGGCCGCAGCGAAGAGACCGCGGCGCGGCGGCTGCGCTGCCTCACCGTGGACGACGGCCGGACGGTGGTGCTGGGCAAGGAACCGGTGTTCGTGGACGGTGCCGCTGCGGGTTACGTGACGAGCGCGGCCTATGGCTACACAATCGGCCGTCCCATCGCCTATGCCTGGTTGCCGGGCACAGTGGAGATCGGCGACCAGGTGGAGATCGAGTACTTCGGACGGCGAGTCGCCGCGACCGTGGCCGCGGAACCGCTGGTCGATCCCGGGATGGAGCGCATCCGGCGCTGAGCAGGAGGGGAGACCCGCCATGCGGGACCAGATCGTGAGCGACTTCCTGAACACCCTCGCCCGGCCCGCGGTCCCGGCTCCGGCCGGGGCGACGGTCGCGGCTCTCGCCCTCGCGCAGGCGGCGGCGCTGCTGAGCCGGGCCGCCGGCGGCGACGCCGAAGCGGACCACCTGACGCGGCACGCGTTGCGGCTGGCGGAGATCGACGCCCACGCCGTCACGCACGACGTGCCCGACCGGGCCCAGCCCGCCGCGGACGTGGTCGCCGCGGCGGGGGAGGTGGTCCGGGTGGCGGAGCGGCTGCTGTCCACTGTGGACTCCGCGGCACTGGTGGACGTCTCCGCCGCCGCGGAGATGGCCGGTTCGTCGGCGCGGACGGCAGGCGTCGCGGTCGAAGCGCGAAACGGATTCGCGGTTGGTGCGGACGCGGTGGCCGAACGGGCCGCCCGGGTGACCGCAGCGGTCCGGGTCCG
>NZ_GG657746.1:3833977-3898843 GCF_000158875.1 Streptomyces sp. AA4
CCTTCACGGACATCCGGCGGCGGACTGCGGCGGGGTGTGAACGCAGCGGCGGCCCGGGAGTGGCAAGATCTGCGGTGTTCCCCAGGAGACCCGTTCCCGAGAACACCGCAGTGAGGATCGCCGCATGGCTGTGCCGCCCCTGCTCACGCTGAACAACTCAGTCGCCATTCCGCAGCTCGGACTCGGCATGTACCAGGTCCGGCCCGACCAGGTCGCGAAGGTCGTCGCGACGGCGTTCGAAGCCGGGTACCGCAGCATCGACACCGCCGCCATGTACGGCAACGAGGCCGAGGTCGGCGCTGCGGTGCGGGAGTCCGGGCTGCCGCGCGAGGACGTCTTCGTGACCACCAAAGTCTGGAACACCGACCACGGCTACGACAACACCCTGCGCGCGTTCGACCGCAGCGCCGAGGCCCTCGGCCTGGGCCCGGTCGATCTGTACCTGATCCACTGGCCGAAACCGGAGCTGGACCGCTACGTCGAGACCTGGCGCGCCCTGGAACTGCTGCTCAACGAGGGCCGCGTCCGGGCGATCGGCGTTTCGAACTTCGGCATCGACCACCTGCGCCGCCTGCTCGACGAGACCGACGTCGTGCCGGTCGTCAACCAGGTCGAACTGCACCCGTGGCAGCAGCAGGCCCCGCTGCGCGCGTTCCACGCCGAGCACGGCATCGCGACCGAGGCGTGGAGCCCGCTGGCCCGCGGCAGGCACCTGAACGACCGGGTGATCACGGCGCTGGCGGCGAAGTACGGGAAGACGCCCGCCCAGCTGGTCCTGCGCTGGCACCTGCAGCTGGGCATCATCGCGATCCCGAAGTCGGCGACCCCGTCGCGGATCCGGGAGAACGCGGACGTGTTCGACTTCGAACTGGCCGAGGACGACCTGCTGGCGCTGGCCGAACTCGACTCGTGAGACGCCCCAGCCGCTCAGGCCCGCGCTGACGGCGGCGCTGTGGCGCAGCTGGCTGCTCGTGAGTATTGGCGCCGGTTAGAACCGGCGTCTGCACTCACGAGGCGGTCCGCTCGGCCCAGGCGCGGTCAGGCGGCGCGCCCGGCCCGGTCAGCCGGTCTGTCCCGGATGCGCGACACCGCCCCAGCCCAGGCGCGGACGGAGGCGGTGCTGGCGTGGTCGGCGGTCAGGAAGCGCGAATGCCCGCCGCCGCGAAGTCGGCCAGCTGGGCCGGTTCCTTCAGGAACGCCCGGAAGCTCTGCGTGCCGCGCTGCTGGACCTCGTCGATCGACTGTCCGGCCAGGCCGACGAACGGGTAGTCGGCGGGCGGCCCGGAGCCGATCGGCATCGCGGGGGAGCCGATGACGTCCGGCTTGGCCTTCGAGAGCTGCGCGACCCAGTACGACGATTCCGGGATCCAGCCGTCGGGCAGGCCGCCGATCGTGTCGAGCGAGGACTTGCCGGTGAGCGCGTTCAGCACGTCGGAGGCGGGCTTGCTCTGCACGGCCACGTGCACGCAGCTGCCGTGCACCTGCGTCAGGTCCTGGTTCCAGCGCGCCGCCGCGGCCTCGACCGGCTTGGCGATCTGCGGGGTCACCACGATCCGGACGTCGGTGCGGCCGCCGTTGCAGCTCGCGGCCTGCGCCTCGGCGCGGTTGTTGAGCACGCTGTCGGCCCAGTTCCAGCCGACCACGCCGAGCGTGGCCAGCACTACGAGCCCGAGGGCCACGAGAGGCCACTTCGCGATCCGCCGGCGAGGCGCCTTCTTGGCGACGATCCGGTGCGACCCGGTCGTCTCGCTGCGGCCGGCCGGCCGCTTCGGCGGATCGAGAGGGTGCGGCACCGGCTCCTCGGGCAGGCTGTGACGCCCCATCGTTGTCCTTTCGTGACCTGCACAACACGCTCAGTTATGCAATCGAACCGTTATCACTCTATCAGGCCAGCGACCTGCAGTGAATACCGTTACGCAGAGTTGTCGGCTCCGCGGCCGGGCGACTCCGGCACGGGGTCCGGCGGCCGGGCCGGGTCCGCGAGCAGCCCTCGGCAGAGGCCGATGAGGCGGGCCCGCAGCGGCGCGGCCCGCTCGGCGAATCCGGCCTGGGCGCGGGCGTAGGAGGCCCGCCCCTCGGCGGTCTCGATCGGCACCGGCCGGTAGCCGTAGTCCGCTAGATCGTACGGGCTGGCCCGCATGTCCAGTTCGCGGACGTCCGCGGCGAGCGCGAAACAGTCGCCGACCAGCTCGGCGGGCACGAACGGATCGAGCTTGTAAGCCCATTTGAACAGGTCCATGTTCGCGTGCAGGCAGCCCGGCTGCTCCAGCGCGACCTGCGCTTCCCGGGTCGGCGCGAGCGTGTTCCGCGGCCGCGCCGGAGCGGTGAAGAACCGGAACGCGTCGTAGTGCCCGCACCGGATGTCCATCGACTCCACGACCTCGTCGGTCCCGGCCGACCCGAGCCGCAGCGGGACCTGCGCGTGCCGCACCGAGTCCGCGGGCTCGCGGTAGACCATGGCCCATTCGTGAAGCCCGAAGCAGCTCAGCCGCGGCGCCCGGGACGCCGTCGCCGAGAGCAGCTTCAGCACGAACTCGGCGGTGCGCGCCCGGCGGCCGGTGAACGCCGCCGGGTCGAGCATCACCCCGGCCTCGGTCTCGACGTAGGCCGGACGCTCGAGGAACCGCCGCGCGGACGCGCCCGCGAGCACGACGCCCGGACCGGGCTGCCAGCGTTCGAGGTGTCCCGGCCGGTGCGAGTAGTAGGTGAACAGGAAATCCAGCACGGGATGTTTCTCGCCCCGCGCCCGGCGTTCCTGGTGCGGCCCGGTCCACGCGCGCATCCGCTCGGCGTGCGCGCGCTCCCGGGCCTGCCAGTCCTCCTCGGCGAGCACGACCATGCTCATGCCGCCGCCTCCATGACGAGTTTCACGCTGGTCATCCGGGAGGCGGCGGCATGAGCGCCGATGATTCGCCGGCAAGCTGCGCTCATGCCGCCACGTGGGTGCCGTCTCGCACGGTCCCCACGTATTCCTCGACGAGGTCTTCCAGCGCCACCACGCCGACGGCCGCGCCGGACGCGTCGAGCGCCCGCGCGAGGTGGCTGCCTTCCTTGCGCATGGCCGAAAGCGCGACGTCGAGCCGCGCGTCCGACCGCAGTTCGGTGAGCGGCCGCGTCTTGTCGTCCGGGATCACCGTGCCGGGGTCCTGGCCGACGAGGTCCAGCACGTCCTTCACGTGGATGTAGCCGGTGAGCGAGCCGTCGTCCGTGCACACCGGGAACCGCGAGAACCCCGTGGTGGACACCGCGCGTTCGACGTCGCCGAGCGTCGGCCCGCAGGGGAGCGTCGTGAGTTCCGAGGTGGGCACCAGCACGTCCGCGACGGTCTTGGCGACCGACGACAGCGTCTGCGAAAGCCGCTGGTGCTCGGACTGGTCGAGCAGCCCTTCCTGGCGCGATTCGCTGAGCAGTTCGGCGAGTTCGTCGGAGCTGTACGCGGTCTCGAGTTCGTCCTTCGGCTCCACCTTCATCAGGCGCAGCAAGGAGTTCGCGACGAAGTTGAGGAAGGCGATGACCGGGTTCGCCACCTTCACCCACGCCACGTGCACCGGCACGAGCCACAACGCCAGCCGCTCCGGTTCGGCGATCGCGAGGTTCTTCGGCACCATCTCGCCGATCAGCACGTGCAGCATGGTGATGAACGCGAGCGCGAGGGCGAACGAGATCGGGTGCAGCAGCTGGTCGGGCAGGCCGAGCAGGTCGAAGAACCCGGACAGCCGGTGTGCGACCGCGGGCTCGCCGAGACGGCCGAGCAGCAGCGAGCAGATGGTGATCCCGAGCTGGGCCCCGGCGAGCATCTGCGAAACGTGCTTGCTCGCGTTGATGACGATCTGCGCGCGGGTCTTTCCCTGCTCCAGCAACGCTTCCAGCCGGTCGCGGCGCGAGGAGATCAGGGTGAATTCCGCGCCCACGAAGAACGCGTTGGCCAGCAGCAGGACCACGACGAGGGCGATGTTCAGCCAGTCGCTCACGCGGTCACCTCGCGTTCGGCCGGACGCACCTGGACCTCGGCGACGCGGTGCCGGTCCATGCTGGTGACCGCGAGCCGCCAGCCGTCGACCTCGACGGCGTCGCCCTCGGCCGGGATGGCGCCGAGCCGCTCCAGGATCAGCCCGGCGATCGTTTCGTAGTCGCCCTCGGGCATCCGGAAGCCGGTGATGTCGCGGACCTCGTCCGCGCGCAGCTGCCCGGACACGAGCCAGCGGTCCGCGCCGAGCTGCTGCGCGGCCGGGGCCTCGCGGTCGTCGTGCTCGTCGCGGACGTCGCCGATGATCTCCTCGACCACGTCCTCCAGCGTGACCAGCCCGGCGGTGCCGCCGTACTCGTCCACCACGATCGCGAGCTGGTAGCGCGAATCGCGCAGCCGGTTCAGCAGATCGTCGCCGGGCAGCGATTCCGGCACCGTCGGCACCGGGCGCATCGCCGAGCGGATCCGCGTGGTCGCGCGGTCCGCGGCCGGGACGGCGAACGCCTGCTTGACGTGCACCGCGCCCTGCACGTCGTCGAGATCCTCGGTGTAGACCGGGAACCGCGAGAACCCGGTGCGCCGGGAGATGTCGATGAGGTCGTCGATCGTGTCGTCCACGGTCAGCGATTCCACCTGCACGCGCGGGGTCATCAGCTCGTCCGCGGTGCGGTCGCCGAAGCGCAGCGACCGGTCCAGCAGCTCCGCGGTGGACGTGTCGAGCTTCCCGCTTTCCGCGCTGGAGCGGACGATCGAGCCCAGCTCCTGCGGCGACCGCGCGGACCGGAGCTCCTCCTGCGGTTCGATGCCGAACTTGCGGACGAGGAAGTTGGCGCTGTTGTTCATCAGCGTGATGAGCCAGCGGAACAGCGCGGAGAACCGGGCGTGGTAGCCGGAAACCGCGCGCGCGGTCGGCAGCGGCCGCGCGATCGCGATGTTCTTCGGCACCATCTCGCCGAGGATCATCGACAGGAACGTGGCCAGCACCAGCGCGACCGCGACCGAAACCCCGGTGGCCGCGGAAGCGGGCAGGCCGGTCGCGCCGAGCAGCGGGCGGACCAGGTCGCCGATGAGCGGTTCGGCCAGGAAACCGGTGATCAGCGTGGTGAGCGTGATCGCCACCTGCGCGCCGGAGAGCTGGAAGCTCAGCGTGCGGTGCGCCTTCTGCACCGTGCGCGAGCGCTTGTCACCGACCTGGCGGACGTCCGCGTCGACCGTGCTGCGCTCGAGCGCGGTCAGCGAGAACTCGGCGGCCACGGCGAGTCCGGTGCCGATCGTGAGAAGCAGGAAGAGCAGCACGCCGAGCACGGAAAGCAGGACGTGGATCACAGCGCACCGTCCGGGACGGCGGAACGGACGGCGGGCGGGAAGCCGGGTCGGGCGGGACCCGGCCCGGTACTGTCACCGGGCGATGGCGCGGCGCGCACGGATGGAAGTCACTCCTCGACAACTGGTTTGTACTGCGACGATGCCGACAATCGTACCGGGTCCGGGCAGCCGTGCCGCGAAAGGACGCGAACCCGGGTCCGCTTTTTCCTCCGGCCCCAGCCCGGCCAGCGGTGTTCGGCTTGCCGGGTGTGCCCGCGCGGGTCCGTCCACTGTGGCGGTTCGGCGCGGCCGGCCGGGAAGCTAGCCGCGCGCGCCCGGCCGGTGCCGCCGCACGGTCTCCTCGACCAGGTCGAGCACCGGGCCGAGATCGTCGCCGGGAAGGCCCATCGCGAGGTGCGACACGAGTCCTTCCAGGACGAGTTCCAGGAACGCGGTCAGCACGCTGACGTCGACGTCGTCGCGCAGGTTGCCCGCCTTGCGCTGCCATTCGAGGCGGTCGCGGGTGGCCTCGGTCAGCTGCTGCGAGCGCTCCGCCCACCGGCCGCGGAACTCCGGGTCGGTGCGCAGCCGCCGAGACACCTCCAGCCGGGTGCCGAGCCAGTCCGCCGGATGCTCGCTGTTGCCGGCCAGCAGGTCGCGCATGACCTGGACCAGGCCCTGTTCGGCGACGACGTCGGCCATCCGCACCGCGTCGTCCTCGGCGAGGGCGAGGAAGAGCGATTCCTTGTCGCGGAAGTGGTGGAAGATGGCCCCGCGCGACAGTCCGGTCGCTTCTTCGAGGCGGCGGACCGTGGCGCCCTCGTAGCCGTAGCGTGCGAAACACACGCGCGAGCCGTCGAGGATCTGCCGGCGGCGTGCGTCGAGGTGATCCTGGCTGACCCGTGGCATCCTGAAATCCTGACATCGAGGACCGGGTTCTCGCAATCCGTACGTACGTACTGTGACGTGACGGCGGAACGGAGGCGCGCGTCGCACCGGCGCGTCCTCGGCTGACACGACCGGGCCGGGTGACTACGCTGTGCACAGCACCACGTGAGCACCGGAGAGGGAGCGGCCTTGGTCATCGGCGAGTCGGGCCGTGCGCGGGGCGCGTTCGCCATGGACGCGGCGGAGCTGACCGCGGTCATCCGGCTGTGGGAGGACCAGCTGGGCAAGATCGCCGCCGACGGCCGCGCGATCGACGAGGTCCTCGAGGTCTTCGCCGCCCCCGGCGCCGACCCGGCGAGCGTCGAGTACGCCGCCGCCGGCGCGGATTCCCTGCGCACGCTGCGCGACCAGAACGAGGCGCTGCGCCGGTACGCCGCCGGATACCTCGACAAGCTGCGCGCCGCGCGGGACCGGACCGCCGAGGCGGACCAGGCCGGCGCCGACCTCAGCCGCGGCCGGTAAGCGGACGGCCCGGGCGCGCACGAAGGGAACCAGGTGGACGGCAAGCAGATCTTCGACAACTTCCGCGGCGGCGACACGTCCGGGTTGCGCGCGGCCGCGGCGAAGGTCCAGCAGCTTTCGGCGGCCTACCTGGAGCGCGCACAGAGCGTGAAGGACCTGCAGGAGCGCATGCTGCGCTCGTGGACCGGCGATTCCGCCGACGCCGCGAAGGCGGGCGCGGGACCGGTCGAGGCCGGGTTCCGGGAGTCCGCCGACCCGCTCGATCTGACCAGCGCGTCGATGGACACCCAGGCCAGCAGCTTCGAAAGCTCGCGGCACGCGGTCGTCGACGTGCCGCCCCGGCCGGAGCGGCCGCAGCCGTGGGCCGGTCCGCTGCAGGCGGTGCTGCCCGCGTCGGCCGCGCCAGTGTCCTTTCAGGACAGCATCGACCGGTTCCACAGCGCGAACGAGAACAACGTCCGGGTGATGGAGCAGTACCACGGCGTCACCGCGAACACGAAACGCGCGCTGCCGAAGCAATTCGGCCCGATCCTTCCGGACGGCGCCCCGATCCGCCGGACCACGTCGGACAACTCGACGACGCAGGCCGCCGCGAGCCACGACCGGAACGGCCCGGGAGCCGCGGTGCTGCCCGCTCCGGTCAGCGAACCGTCCCAGCGCGGCTCGGGCCCCGCGGTCGGCGGCGCCCCCGCCGCGCAGGGCGGCCCGGGCGACGGACTGCATTGGCGACCGGAATACCTGCTTGAGCCCGATCCGGAGGGCGCGTTCGGGGTGGACGGTTCGGCGACCCTGCCGGTTCTCGGCGACGAGGAGGAGTAGCCCGGTGGCCGATCCGGCGGGACGAGTGGACGTCCCGGTCGAAGCGCTCGCGGCATTGGCCGAACGCGAGCAGATGGGCCGGCTGCACGTGACGCTGCGGCCAGACCCGGCGTGGCTGTCGGAAACCGAGCGCGACGAAGCCGCGAAGCGGGTGGACGACGCGCTGGCGCTGGCCGGCCTGGTCGATTCGCGCGGGCGGGCCACAGCGGACTTCCTGGACTGGCTGCCGCTGCTCGTGCGCCCGGTCATCGAGTACTACGGCTGGGTCGCGACCGGCGACCGTACCTACGGCGTGCTCGCCGCGGCCAGCGGAATGCAGGCGGTGCTGGCGGTGTCGGACGGCGAACAGGTCGGCGTCCAGGAAATCGACCGCGAACGCGTGCTGGAAACTCTCGTCGAGCAGCTTCCCGCGGTCGGCCCGGGCGGCGGATACGTGCGCAGCGTGCGCGTCGCGGACCTGACCGAAGCCGCGCGCCGCGGCGAGGACGCTTATCCGTTGGACCCGGTGTTGTCGGACGTGCTAACCCTGGTGCAGCGTCCGGTGCACGGAAGCGGAGAGCTGTACGCGGGACGACGCGACGACGTCGGCCGGTACGTCCGGCTGGAAGAACCTCTGCACTACGCGGACACGGACTGGGGCCGGTACCTGAGCTACACCGTCGGGGCCGGGCCGGACGCGGAAATCCGGATCGGGCCGGCCGGCCCGGCGGAACTGTGCGGTGCGCTGCGGGCTCTGGAGCGCACCCTGAACTAGGGGAACGCTCTTGCGCTATCCGGAAATCGAACCGTACGACAGCGGCCTGCTCGACGTCGGCGAGGGCCACCGGGTGTACTGGGAAACCTGCGGCAACCCGGACGGCAAACCGGTCGCCGTCCTGCACGGCGGCCCGGGAACCGGCTGCAGCGAAGGAATGCGCCAGTTCTTCGACCCGGAGCGCTACCGAATCGTCCTGCTGGACCAACGCGGCAGCGGCCGCAGCACCCCGCACGCGGGCGACACCGTCGACGCACTGAACGCGAATACCGCCGCCCACCTGATCAGCGATTTCGAATTGCTGCGCGAAAAACTGGGCATCGAACGCTGGCAGCTCTTCGGCGGTTCCTGGGGCTGCGTACTAGGCCTGGCTTACGCGGAACAGCATCCTGAACGCGTAACGGAAATCGTCATGATGGGCCTGGCCACCGACCGCCAGAGCGAAATCGACCTGCTGACCGGCGGCCTGGGAGAAATGTTCCCGGAAGCCTACGCCCGCTTCCGCGAGGGCGTACCGGAATCCGAACGAGACGGCGACCTGGCCGCGGCCTACTACCGCCTGCTGACCGACCCGGACCCAGCAGTCCACGAGGCAGCCGCCAAACGTTGGTGCGACTGGGAATCCGCGATGCAACCCGGCGTCCCGCCCTCGCCGAAATTCGATGACCCCCGCTTCCGCCTGTGCTTCGCCCGCCTGGTCACCCACTACTTCTCCCAGGGCTGCTTCCGGGAAGACGGCGCGATCCTCCGCGACGCGGCAAAACTGGCCGGAATCCCCACAGTCCTGGTGCAAGGAATCCTGGACCTGAGCAGCCTCACCGGCACCCCCTGGCTGCTCGAACGCGCCATCCCGCACGCAGAACTGATCCTGGTAAGCGGCGCAGGCCACACCACCGCAGTCCCCTCCATGGAAACCGCACTAATCGCCGCCACAGACAAATTCGCCGCCACCGAGTAGGCGAAGCGCAGCTTCACCAGACACAACCCGCAGCCGCTCCACCCAACGAGCGAGGCACCCAGCCCCTGCCCCAACCCCGATACGAAGCCGCCCTGCGGTTCGGGTGCTTGTCAAGGCATCTTTCCCGCCTTGACAAGCACCCCCGAACCGTCAGCACAATGAAACTTCGGGGTGCCCCACGCAACCTCTCCGGCGCAATGTCGCCACCAGGCGACGAGCCGCTCAGGGAATCATCAACGCAGGCGCCGCCGAACCAAGCGACTCTTCCACCCGAGCGGCCCGCGTAGCTTCCGCCTGCCGCAAAGCAGTAACCCGAGGCGGTACCCGGTCCAAATGCCACTCCGCCAGCACCAACGCCACCTTGGCCTGCATCTCCGTCCGCAGCCGCAAGAACGAATCCGCCGGATCCGCCCCGACCTCCCCGAGCAACAACCACCAAGCCCAAGCCGCCGCCCCGGCATTGGCGATGAAGTCCGGAATCACCGCCACCCCACGAGCCGACAACGCAGCCTCAGCCTCCGGAGTAGTAGCCGCGTTCGCAGCCTCCACCACCACCTTGGCCTTGACGAGATTCTCGTTGTCCACCCGCAGCGCGTAAGAAATAGCCGCAGGCACGAAGATATCCGCGTCAGCAGCCACCACCGCCTCCCGCGGCAACGACTGCACCCCCTCCGGCAACCGCCCCCGGTCGACCTCCCCGAACCGGTCCCGCAGGTCCAGCAAGACCGGAATGTCCAACCCCTCCGGGTCGTACAACGTCCCGGCAGCGTCCGCGACGGCAACGACCTTCATCCCCGCCTCGTGCAGGTACCAAGCCGCACCGCCCCCCATCGTCCCGATCCCCTGGATGGCGACGGTGGTCTCCGGAACCGCCCACCCCCACGTGTTGGCGGCCCCCAGGCAAGCCTGCGCGACCCCGTACCCGCCGATCACGTCCCCCAGCAACTGCCCGCCGGGAACCGGCGCGTTCAGCCCGGCCTGGACCCGCCGAAGCGTGCGCGCCGGATCGGCCGAGCGGCGGATGGCGGCGTGGTACGACTGCTCCAGCCCGAGCGACGCGAAAACCTCGTCGATGAGGTGCTGCGGCACGCCCAGGTCCTCGGCGGTCACCCAGCTGGCGTCCAGCCAAGGACGCAGGAACTCGCAGAACCGGGTGAGCACGCCGGTCGCGCGCGGGTCCTTGGGGTCGAAGTCGATGCCGCCCTTCGCGCCGCCGACCGGGAGGTTGAACGCGGCTGTCTTGTTGGCCATGCCGCGCGCGAGGTCGGCGACCTCGTCGACGGTGCAGCCGGCGCGCATCCGCGTGCCGCCCGTGGCGACGCCGGAGACCAGGCTGTGCACGACCAGGTAGCCGTGCGCGCCGGTGACCGGGTCGGTCCACGTGAGCTTCATCAGCGGTTCGGCGATCCGCGGGTCCATCGAGCCACTCACCTCCTCGAGTCCTTGGCGGCGCGTTTCCGCCGCCTGCTTCCGAGGGTGGGGGCGGGGCCGGGCCCGCGTCCATTTACCGAATGTGCACGAAGTTGTTTAGGGTTCGTACATGGAGCTTTCGCTGCACCGCTTGAGGATGCTCCGCGAACTGCACCGCAGGGGCACGGTCACCGCGGCTGCCGCGGCGTTGCATTACACCGCTTCGGCGGTATCCCAGCAACTCGCGCAGCTGGAACGAGACGTCGGCGCGAAGCTGTTCGAACGGCTCGGCCGGCGGGTCCAGCTCACCGAACTCGGCATCCTGCTCACCGAGCACGCCGAGGAGATCCTGAGTTCGGTCGAGCGCGCGACGCTCGCGCTGGAGGAAGCGCAGGGCTCGATGTCCGCGCGGCTCACCGCGGGGGTCTGGGCGTCCGTGGCGTCCGGTCTGCTCCCGACCGCGCTCACCGCGCTGGCCGCGGACTACCCGGGAATCCAAGTGCGGACGAAGGAACTGGCCCCGGAGGCGACCGCGGACGCGGTGCGGGACGGCACCCTGGACCTGTCGTTCGTCATCGACTATTCCGATGCTCCGATGGAGTTGAGCGACGGGCTGGAGCGCGCGGTCGTGGCGGTGGAACGGCTGCACGCGGCGGTCCCGGCGGGCGCGCTGCCGTCCGCGACGGCGCCGCTCGACGCGCTGGCGGAGCACCCGTGGATCCTGGCGAGCCCGAAGTCCCATTTCGGCCGCGCGATCCGGATTGCCTGCCAGCGGCACGGTTTCCAGCCGAAAATCAACCACGAGGTCGAGGAACAGTCGACGGCGATGGCGATGGTGGGCGCCGGGCTCGGCGTCACCCTGGTGTCCGATCTGGGCCTGCGGCTGCTGCGCCCGCCGGGGATCGACGTGGTCGCGCTGGCCCCGCCGCTGCTGCGGACGGTGTCGATCGCCTACCGCCGCACGGAGATCCGGCGCCCGGCGCTGCACCTGGTGATCGGCGCGGTGCAGGAGGCGGCGGCGGAGCTGGGGCTGGGGACGGAACCCGCCCTGCCGTGACGCCGTCACCTCGGTGTCCGGTTCGGGCCGGCTGTCGGCGTCGTTCGCGTACGGCGGGGCGGCAGGCGGAGTCGGGGACGGAGCTTGCCCTGCCGTGCCCCGGGCGTCCGATTTGCGCGCTGCGGATGGCGTTGTTGGCGTGCTGCACGAAGATCCGGTACCCGGCCCCGAACCCCGCGCTGCCCGATTCGGGGTGCCCCGGATGGAGCAGCGCGACCGAGTTTGATCTGTTCAGTGAACTCCCAGGTCAACACAGATTACGAGGGTCTTATCGCTCGCCGCCGCGCCTTCTCGGCCCTGTTTTTGTCAGACCCCGCGTGTAGCGTCGCGAAGCGACGAGGTCCGGCCCCGCGGACCTCCTGAGGTGGACGGCGACAGATGACTGCAGTGCACGATTTTCCGGACAGATCCGGGAGTGCGGCGAACCTGACCGCGCGGGTGCTTGCCGACCGTGCGGAAGGGGAGCGGTACGTCGCGTCGGTGTGTTTCAAGCACGGCCCGCCGAGACTGCTCGGGGTGGAACTGGAGTTCACCGTGCACCACGCAGGCGACCCGGTCCGCCCGCTCGACCCCGACGTCCTCGCCACGGCGCTCGGCCCGCACACCCCGCGGACGCTGCGCCCCGACAGTCCCGCGGTCCCGCTCCCGGCCGGTGCGCCGGTGAGCCTGGAACCCGGGTGCCAGGTGGAGATCTCCGCTCCGCCGCAGGCCTCGCTGCGTGCCCTGCACGCGGCTGTGGAGGCCGACCTCGCTCATCTCACCGGACTTCTCGCCCGCCACGGCCTCGAACTCGGGGCCGCGGGCATCGACGAACACCGTCCGCCGCGGCGCATTCTGCGCACGCCCCGCTACGCCGCCATGGAACGCCGGTTCGCCCCGATCGGGGCGGGCGGCATCACCATGATGTGCAGTACCGCGGGCCTGCAGATCTGCGTCGACGCGGGCGAAGCGCACGAGGCCGCCGCGCGCTGGGCGGCCGCGCACGCGATGGGTCCGCCGCTGCTGGCGCTGTTCGCGAATTCCCGGGTGCACGCGGGATCCGACACCGGATTCGCGTCGGCGCGCTGGCTCGCGGTGATGGAAACCGAACCGGTCCGCACCCAGTCGCCCGAACCCGGGGCGGATCCGGCGCGCGAATGGGCCCGCCGGATGATGGACACGCCGCTGATGGTGTTCCCGCGCGGCGAACGGCCGTGGGACGCGCCCGACGGGCTCACCTTCGCCGAGTGGATCGGCGGCCGGGGCGCGGCCGCCGTGCTGCGCCGCCCGACGGTCGCGGACCTCGACTACCACCTCACCACGATGTTCACCCCGGTGCGGCCGCAGGGCTACCTCGAGCTGAGGTACCTCGACGGGCAGCCGCCGGGGGAATGGCTGCCGCCGGTCGCGCTGGTCACCGCGCTGCTGGCGAAACAGTCCACTGTGGACAAAGTGCGCGAGGTGTGCGCGCCGGCGGCCGGCCGCTGGGCCGACGCCGCCCGGTGCGGGATGGCCGACGCGCAGCTGGCCGCGGTCGCCCGGGAGCTGGTGGAACTGGGCATCGCCGGGCTGCCGTCCACCGGGCTGCCCGGGGACACCGTCGCCCGGCTCGCCGCCGGGCTGCGCGCGCGGGCCGCCGGAGTGCCGCGCCAGGACCGATGAGCAGGACCGAGAACACCGCCGGGCCGGGCGCCCGGCGAACCGGACTCGAGGAGTCAGGAGCCATGAGCACCATCCCCGAACAGAACCCGTTGCTGGAGCTGAGCCCGCAAGACCTGCGGGCGCACGCGGCCGCGGCCCTCACCCGGGCGCGCGAGCGCAGCGTGGCCCTCACCGACGCGGTCGACGACGAGGACCTCGTGCGGCAGCATTCGAAACTGATGTCGCCGCTGGTGTGGGACCTCGCGCACATCGGCAGCCAGGAAGAACTGTGGCTGGTCCGCGACGTCGGCGGCCGGGAACCGCTGCGGCCGGACATCGACGACCTCTACGACGCCTTCCAGCACGCCCGCGCGGACCGTCCGTCGCTTCCGCTGCTCGGCCCGGCCGAGGCCCGCGCGTACGTGAAGGAAGTGCGCGAAAAGGCGTTCGACGTCCTGGAAACCGCGCCGCTGGAGGGCCGCCGGCTTACCGAGAGCGCGTTCGCCTTCGGCATGATCACCCAGCACGAGCAGCAGCACGACGAGACCATGCTGGCCACCCACCAGCTGCGCAAGGGCGAACCGGTGCTGCACGCCCCGGAGCCGCCGCGCGCGCCCGCCCGGAAGCTGCCCGCCGAGGTGCTCGTGCCCGGCGGCCGGTTCACCATGGGCACCACCGCCGAACCGTGGGCGCTGGACAACGAACGCCCGGCGCACGAGGTCGACGTGCCCGCCTTCGTCCTCGACACCACCCCAGTCACCTGCGGCGCGTACGTCGAGTTCCTGGACTCCGGCGGCTACCAGGACCAGCGGTTCTGGAGCGAGCCCGGCTGGGCGTACCGGCAGGAGCACGACATCATCGCGCCCCGGTTCTGGCGCCGCGAACCGGACGGCTGGTGGCGCACCCGCTTCGGCGTGCGCGAACGCGTCCCGCAGAACGAGCCGGTCGTGCACGTTTCGTATTACGAGGCGGAGGCGTACGCGCGCTGGGCGGGCAAACGGCTGCCCACCGAGGCGGAGTGGGAGAAGGCCGCCCGATACGACCCGGCGAGCGGCCGGTCGCGGCGATTCCCGTGGGGCGACGAGGAACCGACCGCCGAGCACGCCAACCTCGGGCAGCGCCACCTGCGCCCGGCCGAGGCGGGCGCGTATCCGGCCGGCGCGTCGCCGCTGGGCGTGCACCAGCTGATCGGCGACGTCTGGGAGTGGACGAGCACCGATTTCCACGGCTACCCGGGCTTCTCGGCGTTCCCCTACCGGGAGTACTCGGAGGTGTTCTTCGGGCCGGAGTACAAGATCCTGCGCGGCGGGTCGTTCGGCACCGACGCGGCGGCGATCCGGGGCACGTTCCGCAACTGGGACTACCCGATCCGGCGGCAGATCTTCTCCGGCTTCCGGTGCGCGCGCGATCCGCGCCCGGGCGAGGCGGGCTAGCCGGATGTGCCGTCATCTCGCCTATCTCGGCGCGCCGGCGTCCCCGGCGGAGCTGATGTTCGCCGCGCCGCACGCGCTGCTCGTGCAGTCGTACGCGCCGCTCGACATGCGCGGCGGCGGTTCGGTGAACGCCGACGGCTTCGGCCTCGGCTGGTACCCGGAACCGGGCGCGCCGCCGCAGCGCTACCGCCGCCGCGAACCGCTGTGGACCGACCAGACGCTGCCGGCGCTGGCCGCTTCGGTGCGCACCACGGCGTTCGTCGCGGCGGTGCGCAACGGCACCACCGGAATGCCGGTCACCGAGGCGGCCGCCGCGCCGTTCACCGAGGACCGCTGGCTGTTCAGCCACAACGGCGTGGTGCGCGGCTGGCCCGGGTCGATGCGCGGGCTGGCCGGGCAGCTGGACGTCACCGAGCTGTTCACGCTCGAAGCGCCGACGGACTCCGCACTGCTGTGGGCGTTGCTGCGCGCCCGGCTGCGCGCGGGGGAGGAGCCGCTCCAAGCGGTGACCGGCCTCGTGCGCGAGGTCGAGGCGGTCGCCCCGGGCTCCCGGCTGAACCTTCTGCTCACCGACGGCGAACTGCTCGTCGGCACCGCCTGGACGCACTCGTTGTCCGTGCGCCGCACCGAAACCGGCGTGGTGCTGGCGTCCGAGCCGTGCGATCCGGACCCGGCCTGGACCGCCGTGCCCGACCGCCACGCCGTGCGCGCCACCGCGGCCGGCGTCGACGTTCTTCCCCTGACCCTGGAACGGAGCACCGCCCGATGACCGAAGCGGACCTGGAGAGCCATCGCCGCGACGTGACCGCCGAACTGCGCGCGGACGTGCGCGAGGGACTCACGGCCGACCAGAAATGGTTGCCGCCCAAGTGGTTCTACGACGCCGAAGGCAGCAAGCTGTTCGAGAAGATCACCGCGCTGCCGGAGTACTACCCGACCCGCAGCGAGCGCGAGGTGCTCGCGGACCGGGCGGGCGAGATCGCCGAACGCACTGGCGCGCACACGCTCGTCGAACTCGGGTCGGGGTCGAGCGAGAAAACCCGGCTGCTGCTGGACGCGTTCACCGCGCACGGCACGCTGGAGTCGTTCGTGCCCATGGACGTGTCGGAAACCGCGCTCGCCGAGGCGGCCGCGGCGATCACTGCGGACTACCCGAAGCTCGAGGTGCGCGGGGTGGTCGGCGACTTCACCCAGCACCTGCGGCTGCTGCCGGGCACCGCGCCGCGGGTCGTC
The DNA here is from genome assembly GCF_000158875.1 of Streptomyces sp. AA4. Taxonomy (NCBI): domain Bacteria; kingdom Bacillati; phylum Actinomycetota; class Actinomycetes; order Kitasatosporales; family Streptomycetaceae; genus Streptomyces; species Streptomyces sp. AA4. The sequence continues at coordinate 3,849,944 of NZ_GG657746.1, forward strand.
GCCTTCCTCGGCGGCACGATCGGCAATTTCCTGCCCGGCGAACGCGCCGAGTTCCTGCGCTCGGTGCGGGACGTGCTCGGCGAGGGGGAGTGGCTGCTGCTCGGCACCGACCTGGTGAAGGACCGCGAAACGCTGGAGCGGGCCTACGACGACGCGGCGGGCGTCACCGCGGCGTTCAACCGCAATGTGCTGCGCGTGATCAACGCCGAACTGGGCGCGGACTTCGACCCGGACGAATTCGACCACGTCGCGTACTGGGACGCCGAGCACGAGTGGATCGAAATGCGGCTGCGCACCCGGCAGCGGACGGAGGTGCGCATTCCCGGCGCGGACCTGATCGTGCCGTTCGCCGAGGGCGAGCACATCCGCACCGAGGTGTCCGCGAAGTTCCGGCCGGACGGCGTCGAGGCGGAACTGAACGCCGCCGGGTTCGCGCTCGAACGATGGTGGACAGACTCACAGGAGCGGTTCGGGGTGAGTTTGGCAAGATCAGTGCGTGCGTAACCCTCTCGCGGCACTCGCCCGCAAGCTCGGCACCCAGCCCCGGCTGATGGGCGCCTCGCGCGCCATCATCGCGACCGACCGGCAGCTGCACCGGTGGTTCGGCGGCCGGATCAGCCTGGTCGGCCTGGCCGGGCTGCCGTCGCTGCGGCTCACCACCACCGGACGGCGCAGCGGCCTGCCGCGGAGCACGAACTTGCTGTACTACCCCCACGGCAGCGAGTTCGTGCTCACCGGCTCCAACTGGGGCCGTCCGAAAAACCCGGCGTGGACCCACAACCTGCGCGACAACCCGAAGGCGACGGTCGCGCTGCGCGGCCGCGAGATCGAGGTCAAGGCGCGGGAGCTGGAAGGCGCGGAGTACGACCGGATGTGGGCGGAACTGCTCGAATTCTGGCCGGGCTACGAAATGGAGCGCGACGCGGCGGGGAGGGAGCTGCCAGTATTCGTTCTGACCCGCTGCTGAGCGGGTCGCGGAGGGGGAGAACGAATGTACAAGTACCACGGCTGGTTCGATCTCGCGGAATCCCCGGCCGAGCCTCCTTGGGGCGAGGAGAAGTTCGACGAGCTGCTCGCGGAGGTCAGCGAGCGGGTGGCCGGTTCCTCTTTCGGTTCCGGCGAAGCGCGGATCGACGTGTTCAACGGCATGCACGTCCTGACGGTGAACGGCATGCCCAACCATCGCGGCCAGGAAGGGCCCGACCTGCTCGAACTTCTGGAGTACGTCGCGCGGACGCTTCCCGGCTCGCACGGCCTGCTCTACATCTGGGACGAGGAGTCGGCCGAACCGCCCGGATTCAGTGGCTACCGGGTCGGCGTCATGGCGCGGGGCGAGCTGACCTTCAGGTTCGACCCGTTCCTTTCGCCGCTCCAGCCGGTCGTCGAGGATCCCTGAGCCGCGGCGTCGCTCGTCGGAACCCGCACTTCCTCCTTTTGGCCGGTGCCCGGCTTGGCCGGATTATGCCAGTCTCGGTGACGCCCCGTAATCAGACGGGTGCGCAACCAGGGGAGATTCCACGTGCGCGGAGCGAAAAGAGCACGAACCGGAGCACTGGTCGCGGCGATCGCGACCGCGTTGACCGGGCTGGCGGGCACTGCTGCGGCAGCGCCCGCCAGCCCGGCGGCGCAGCAGGCCAAACCCGCGGAGATCGCGCGCATCGCGCCGGTCCGGTGGGAGGACTGCACGAAAGACCAGCTGCGCGGGGTCCCGCAAGACCAGCTGAAGCTGTACAGCTGCTCGCGGTACCGCGTGCCGATCGACCACGACGACGCGTCGCTCGGCAGCATCGACATCGCGCTGATGAAGCGCGCCGCCAAGGTTCCCGGCCAGCGGATCGGGTCGCTCTTCCTCAACCCGGGCGGGCCGGGCGGCTCGGGGCTGCGGATGCCGATCGCGGGCGAGCGGTATTTCCGCCCGCAGGTGCTCGACCGCTTCGACCTCGTCGGCTTCGACCCGCGCGGCGTCGGGGCGAGCAATCCGCTGCGCTGCTTCACCACCGCCGAGGACGCCGACGAAGTCCAGGGCCAGATGGTCGCGGTTCCGTTGTCGCGCAAGGAGATCTCCGGCACGCTCGCCGCGTACCGCGACTACGGCCAGTTCTGCCGCCGCAACGCGGGCGCGCTGCTCGACCACATGTCCACCCGCGACGTCGTACGCGACCTCGACCAGTTGCGCGCCGCCGTCGGCGACAAGCAGCTGACCTACACCGGGTTCTCCTACGGCACGCTCGTCGGCTCCACCTACGCCGCGATGTTCCCGAAGCAGACGCGGGCGATCGTGATCGACGGGAACGTCGACCCGCAGCTGCGCACCAACGACGGCGTCACCTACGACCTCGCAAGGGCGCAGGGCTTCGAGATCGCGCTCGACGGTTTCCTCAAGCGCTGTGCCCAGGCCGGCGACAAATGCGCGTTCAGCGCGGGCGACCCGCGGGCGAAGTTCGACGAACTGCGCGAGCACGTGCGCACCGACCCGATCACGCTGCCCGACGGCACGAAGGTCGACATCGGCACGCTGACCAGCGCGGTGTCGAGCGCGCTGTACAAACCGGCCCAGTTCGGCGAACTGGCGGAGGGCTTGCAGCAGGCGTACTCGGCGCTGCACCCGTCGCTGCAGGCGCAGTCCGCGCGCAAGGGAACCCTTTCCGCAGGGCACGGCGGTCTGCTCGACCTCGCCCCGGACAGCCCGTACACCGGCGACGACTCGTACTTCGCGGTGAACTGCGCGGACAAGCCGATGCGGATCCGGCAGGAGCAGGTGCCCGCCATCGCGGGGAAAGCGGACCGGGAATCGCCGACGTTCGGCCGCTACCAGGTCTTCTCCGACATCGCCGCGTGCCCGGTGTGGCCGGCCGCGAAGACGTCCGACCCGTACCGCGGGCCGTGGCGCGCGAACACCGCGACGCCGGTGCTCGTGGTCAGCAACTTCTACGACCCGGCCACCCGGTACCGCTTCGGCCAGCGGATGGCCGAGGAGCTGGGCAACTCGCGGCTGCTGTCGGTCGACGCGTTCGGCCACTGCGTCCTCGGCAGCTCGCGGGGCGTGGACGACGCGGCCGCCGCGTACCTGATCGACCTCAAGGTGCCCGCCGACGGCCAGGTGTTCCAGCCGGACCGGCAGCCGTTCACGCCGCCCGCGAACGGCTGATCGGTTGATCTTGAGGCTGATCTCGGCCCGGAATCGGGCATAACGGCACAACCCTCTTGTCAGCGCCCGGCGGATCGGTGAAAGTGTCCGCCAGAAGTTCACCTGAGGGGAGTTGACGTGCGGCGCTGGGCGGGCGGGTTCGGCGCGGCCGCGGTCCTCGCCGGGACCGCGGCGCTCGCCGGCTGTTCCGGCTCGCCCGCCCAGCCCGGTCCGATCGAGGTTTCGCGCGCGGCCTGCGGCGACGGCTGGACCGCGCCGCCGGCCGGGCCGCAGACCCTCCAAGTGCGCAACAACGCAGCCGTCACGATGGAAATCGAACTCGTCGACCCGGCCACCGGTACGGTCTTCGGGGAACTGGACGGCGTCGGCCCAGGGACTACGCGCGCGTTGCCGGTGAACTTCGGCAACGGCGCGTACGCCCTGCGCTGCGCGCCCGAGGACGGCACGCCGTTCATCGGCCCGACCGTGCAGGTCACCGGCGGCACGGACCGCCCGGGACCGGCCGTGGTGCCGGTGACCAACGCGGATTTGCTCGGCCCGCTCAAGCAGTACCACGCCTATGTCGCCGACGGACTCGGCACGCTCACCGGCCAGACCGCCGCGCTGGCGCAAGCTGTCCGTTCGGGCGATCGCGGTGCGGCGCAACAAGCTTGGCTCACCGCGCACCTCACCTACGAACGGCTCGGCGCTGCCTACCACGCCTTCGGCGATTCGGACAAAGCCATCAACGGCACCACCGCCGGGCTGCCGGACGGAGCCGCCGATCCCGGCTTCACCGGCTTCCATCGCCTCGAGAACGGCTTGTGGCACAACGAAGCGCTGCCGGCGCTGAGCCCGATCGCCGATCAACTCGATCAGGCGGTCCAGAAGCTGCGCACATCGTTCGCCGACGCGCAGATCGACCAGAACGACCTCGGCCTGCGCGCGCACGAGATCATGGAGAACACCCTCCAGTTCGAACTGACCGGCCGCACCGACTACGGCAGCGGCTCGAACCTGGCGACCGCCCGCGCAAACCTCACCGGGACCCGTGCGGTGCTCGACGTCTTGCGCCCACTGCTGACCACGAGGTTCCCCGGCCTGAAAGACCTCGACGCCTGGATCGCGCGCACCGACCACGATCTCCAAACTGTCGCCGGGAAACCGCTCTCCGCCCTCGATCGAAAACAGCGGCAGCGAATCAACGCCGACGTCTCCGAGTTGACCGAACGCCTGGCCCCGGTCGCGGCGATCGCCGAGCCGAGGAGGGTCTCGTGACCCTGGGACGGCGCGCGTTCCTGCGCGGAGCGGCGGCCGCCGGAGCGGGCGCGGGTCTGGTCGGGCTGTCCGGAAGCGCGACGGCGGCCGGGGGAGCGGTGCCGTTCCACGGTCCCCGCCAGACGGCCGTGCTGGCGGAACCAGCGAGACATTCGATCGTCGCCGCGTTCGACGTCGTCGCCGAGAACCGCGCCGAACTCGCCGGCCTGCTCAAGGAACTCACCGCTCGCGCGCGGTTCCTCGCCAGCGGCGGCGCGCCCGCGTCGGTCGGGATCACCGGGCCGCCCGCGGATTCCGGCGTGCTCGGCCCGGAGGTCCCGAAAGGCGAGCTGTCCGTGCTGGTCGGCGCGGGCGCCTCGCTGTTCGACGACCGGTACGGGCTCGCCGCGCGCAAACCGCCGAAGCTCAAGCAGATGCCGACGTTCCCGGACGACGCGCTCGATCCGCAGTGGTGCCACGGCGATCTGAGCCTCGTCCTCAACGCCGCCGAACCGGACACCGTGCTGCACGCGTTGCGCGACATCGCCCGCGCGACCCGGGGCGGGATGCAGCTGCGCTGGAAGATCGACGGGTTCAGCTCGCCGCCGCGTCCGTCCGGGACGCCGCGCAACCTGCTCGGGTTCAAGGACGGCACCGCGAACCCCGGACCGTCCGAAGCGGACAGTCTCGTGTGGACCGACGACGGCGGCAGCTACCAGGTCATCCGGCTGATCCGGATGCTGGTCGAGTTCTGGGACCGGGTGTCGCTGTCCGAGCAGGAGAACATGATCGGCCGCCGCCGCGACACCGGCGCGCCCCTCGACGGTGCGGCCGAACAGGACGTGCCGCGCTACGCCGAGGACCCGGTCGGCACGGTCATCCCGCTGACCAGCCACATCCGGCTCGCGAACCCGCGCACGCCGCAGACGGACGGACAGCGGATCCTGCGCCGCGCGGTCAACTACGACCGCGGCGTGGACTCCAACGGCAACCTCGACCTGGGCCTCGTCTTCACCTGTTACCAGCGCGATCTCAAGCAGCAGTTCGAGGCCGTGCAGAAGCGGCTCGCCGGGGAGCCGCTCATCGACTACGTCTCGCCGTTCGGGGGCGGGTATTTCCACCTGTTCCCGGGCGTGACGGATCCGGCCGACCACTACGGCCGGGCGATGCTGGGCTGAGCGGAAGGAGTTCTGCAGTGAAGCGGACCAGGAAGCGGGCCACCGCGGCGGCCGCGCTGGCGGCGACCGCGGCGCTGGCCGCGGCGTGCGCGAGCAGTTCGGCGTCGCCCTCGGCCCCGGCGCGCGCGATCGCCGCCGAGACGTTCGCGACGTCGACGCCGATCAAGCACGTCGTGGTGATCTTCGGCGAGAACATCTCCTTCGACCACTACTTCGGCACCTATCCGAACGCCACCAACGAAAACGGCACCCCGTTCCACGCCGCGCCCGGCACCCCGAAGGTCAACGGCCTCACTCCCGAGCTGCTGCAGCACAACCCGAACGCCTACAACCCGAAGCGGCTGAGCCCGGACCAGGCGCTCACTTGCGACCAGGCGCACGACTACAAGAAGGAACAGGCCGCGTTCAACGGCGGCAAGATGGACAAGTTCGTCGAGTACACCGAGAAGGACAAGTGCACCGGGCAGCCCGTGCTGTTCGGCGAGCCGGGTCTGGTGATGAACTACTTCGACGGCAACACTGTTACCGCGATGTGGAATTACGCGCAGCATTACGCGTTGAATGACAATTCCTTCAATACGGTTTTCGGGCCGTCCAGTCCTGGTGCGATCAATCTGATTTCCGGTCAGACGCATGGGTTGCAGCCGGTGGATTCGGTTACCGGCGAGCCTAAGGTGGATCCGCGTACGGCGGCTTCGCCGGATGCCCGTGGCGTGGGGACCATGATCACGGATCCGGACCCGGCGTTCGACGACTGTTCGGACAAGAATCACACCGCTAAGGACAATCTCGGGGAGTTCCGGGGGCGGAATGTCGGTGATTTGCTGAATGCGCGTGGGGTTACCTGGGGGTGGTTCCAAGGGGGGTTCCGGCCTACTGGTGAGGCTAACGGGTATGCCGTTTGCGGGGCCAAGCATGCGAATGTGGGCGGGCAGGCTTCGGTTGATTACAGTCCGCATCACGAGCCGTTCCAGTATTACCGGTCTACTGCTAATCGGAAGCATCTGCCGCCGTCGTCGTTGGCTGCGGTGGGGCAGCAGGATCAGGCTAATCATCAGTATGATGTTCGGGACTTCAATGACGCGCTTGCGGCGGGGACTATGCCTGCGGTGAGTTTTCTGAAGGCTCCGGAGTATCAGGACGGGCATGCCGGGTACTCGGATCCGTTGGACGAGCAGGCGTTCGTGGCTGAGGAGATTAATCGGATCCAGGCTTCGCCGCAGTGGAAGAATACGGCGATTGTGTTGGCTTATGACGATTCCGACGGTTGGTATGATCATGTTCCGGCCCGGGTGGTGAACGGGTCGCATGATTTGGCGCAGGATGCTTCGATTTGTACGGCTGAGCCGGTTAAGTTGGGTGGGTTTGCGGATCGGTGTGGGTATGGGCCGCGACTGCCGTTGTTGGTGATTTCTCCGTTCAGTCGGGTTAATTATGTTGATCACACCGTGACGGATCAGACTTCGGTGTTGCGGTTTATCGAGGACAACTGGCATTTGGGGCGGGTTGGCGGCGGGTCGTTCGATGTGATGGCTGGGTCGTTGTCGGGGATGTTCGACTTTTCGCGTGCGGGGGCGGGGGTGGTGAGGGTGGATCCTCAAACTGGTGCGGTTGTTGGGTAGGGGGGCGTTTCGGCTCGTCGCCTGGCGGCGACATTGCTATTGGGTGGTTGCGTGGGGCACCCCGATTTTTCATTGTGCTGACGGTTCGGGGGTGCTTGTCAAGGCGGGAAAGATGCCTTTGACAAGCACCCCCGAACCGCAGGGCGGCTTTGTATCGGGGTTGGGGGAGGGGTGGGTGCCCCCGGTGGTTGGGGTGCATCGGTGGCGGTTTGTTGCTCGGCTTGGGTGCTGCGCTGTTTGGGTGCATCGGCGGCGGTTTTTTCGCGGCTTGGGCGTCGCTGCGTTGGGCGGAGCGGGGAGCGCCCCAATGTGGCATTGGGTGCATGTGACGCACCCAATGTGGCATTCGTTGCGTCTGACGCACCCAATGTGGCATTGGGGCGCGGAGGCGGCGGGGCGGGAGTGTCGTGAGGGGAACCCTGAGGGACTCAGAGTCCCTCTGAACTGGGCCCCGGAAGTTGGACTGGTTATGTAGAGGTTAGGCGGCGAGGGTCTGGGCCCGGTATTCGGCCGGGCTCAGGCCTTGGAGCGTGGTGGAGATGCGGGTGGTGTTGTACCAGTCGATGTAGTCGTGCAGTGCCGTGATGAACGTGTCGACGGTGTCGAACTTGGTGTGGTGGAAGAGTTCTTCTTTGAGGTGGCCGAAGAAGTTCTCGGCGACGGCGTTGTCCAGGCAGGTGGCTCGCCGGGACATCGACTGGGTCAGGCCGGCGTCGGCGAGCAGGGAGCGCCAGGAGGCGTGCCGGTACTGGAAGCCCTGGTCGGAGTGCACCAGCGGGCGGGCTCCGGCGGGCAGGGTCGCGATCGCGGCGCGCAGCGAGGAGTTCGTCAGCTCCAGCGTCGGGGACGGCCCGCAGGCGTAGGCGATCACGGACCGGTCGAACAGGTCGATCACGGGCGAGAGGTAGACCTTGCGGTCGCCGATGCGGAACTCGGTCACGTCGGTGACCCATTTGGTGTCCGGGGCCTCGGCGCCGAACTCGCGGTTGAGCAGGTTCTCGGCGGCCGTGCCGGGCCGGCCGGGCCAGGACCGGCGCCGGCGCGGCCGCCGGACCTGGCAGACCAGGCCGAGGGCGTTCATCAGCGCGAGCACGGTTTTCTTCGCCACCCGCCAGCCGGCGCGGGCCAGGACCGTGTGGATCCGCCGGTGCCCGTAGCGGCCGCGGGCGGCCTCGAACGCCTCGGCGATCGCGGCCTTGAGCCCGGCGTGCGGGTCGGGCCGGTCGGGCCGGGCCTGGTGGTAGAAGAACGTCGACCGGGCCAGGCCCGCGACCGCCAGCAGCACCGGCAGCGGATAGTCGGCCTTGAGGGCGGCGACGGCCTGGGTTTTCACCCTCGCCCCTGCTCCCTCAAGGCCCGCAATTTTTTTAGGTAGGCGTTCTCCGCCGACAGCCGCAGGTTCTCCGCCCGCAACCGCTCCAGCTCGCCGGGACCCGGCGAGTCCGCGACACCGGGCGGACGGCCTTTCGGCTTGGGCCGCAACGCGTCCTCTCCCTCGCGCCGATACGCCCGCGCCCAGTTCTCCACGAGTTTGGGCGAGGACAGCCCGTGCTCGCGCGCCAGCTCGGCCGCGGTCGCCTCGCCGCCGACATACCGGCGCACGACCTCCAGCTTGAACTCGAACGCGAACGACCGCCTGCCTGGCTTGTCCATCAGCGCTCCCGCGCTCCGCAGCCTCCAACGATCACGCAAGCGTCGCACGGCACCCGCCGACACCCCCAACCGGGACGCCACGGCCTTCGCGCCATACCCGTCCTCGAACAACGCAACAGCGGACGCCCGCTGCCACTCAGACAACGAACTGCGTGGATGCAACGAACCACTCCCCGGACAGCTGGAACTGGATTCCCAGTCCAACTTCCGGGGCGCAGTTCACTCAGGGTTCCCCTCACGGACGTGGCACGAGGGCGCCCGGTGCGGAGCGGCGGCCGGAAACCAAGCGTGGCCCGCCCCGGGGAACCGGGGCGGGCCACGTACTTGGGGTCAGACCGTCAGGACTGGGTCATCTTCCGCAGGACGTACTGCAGGATGCCGCCGTTGCGGTAGTAGTCCGCCTCGCCGGGGGTGTCGATGCGGACGACCGCGTCGAACTCGACCTTCGAGCCGTCTTCCTTCGTGGCCGTCACGTGGACCGTGCGGGGGGTTTCGCCCTCGTTCAGCTTCGTGATGCCCTCGATGTCGAACGTCTCGGTCCCGTCCAGTTTCAGCGACGACGCCGACTCGCCCTCCGGGAACTGCAGCGGGATGACGCCCATGCCGATCAGGTTCGAGCGGTGGATGCGCTCGAACGACTCGGTGATCACCGCGCGCACGCCCAGCAGGCTGGTGCCCTTGGCCGCCCAGTCGCGGGACGAACCGGAGCCGTACTCCTTGCCGCCCAGCACGACCAGCGGGGTGCCCGCCGCGGCGTAGTTCTGGGCCGCGTCGTAGATGAAGGCCTGCGGGCCGCCCTCCTGGGTGAAGTCGCGGGTGTAGCCGCCCTGCACGTCGTCCAGCAGCTGGTTGCGCAGCCGGATGTTCGCGAAGGTCCCGCGGATCATGACCTCGTGGTTGCCGCGGCGCGAGCCGTAGGAGTTGAAGTCCTTGCGCTCGATGCCGTGCTCGGTCAGGTAGCGGCCGGCCGGGGTGTCGGCCTTGATCGCGCCGGCGGGGGAGATGTGGTCGGTGGTGACCGAGTCGCCCAGCTTCGCCAGCACCCGGGCGCCCGAGATGTCCCGCACCGGAGCCGGTTCGGCGGTCATGCCGTCGAAGTACGGGGGCTTCCGGACGTAGGTGGACTCGGCGTCCCAGTCGAAGGTCTTGCCGGTCGGCGTCGGGAGCGACTTCCAGCGCTCGCCGCCGTCGAACACGTCCGCGTAGTCCTTCGAGAACATCTCCTGCGTGATCGCGGAGTCGATGGTCTCCTGGATCTCCTGCGGCGACGGCCAGATGTCCTTGAGGAACACGTCGTTGCCTTCGGAGTCCTGGCCCAGCGGCTGGTTCTCGAAGTCGAAGTCCATCGTCCCGGCCAGCGCGTACGCGATGACCAGCGGCGGCGACGCCAGGTAGTTCATCTTGACGTCCGGGTTGATCCGGCCCTCGAAGTTCCGGTTGCCCGACAGCACCGACACGACGGTCAGGTCGTTCTCCTGCACCGCGGCCGAGACCTCCTCGGGCAGCGGGCCCGAGTTGCCGATGCAGGTGGTGCAGCCGTAGCCGACCAGGTGGTAGCCGAGCTTCTCGAGGTACGGCCAGAGACCGGCCTTCTCGTAGTAGTCGGTGACGACCTGCGAGCCGGGAGCCATCGACGTCTTGACCCACGGCTTGACCGACAGGCCCTTGTCGACCGCGTTGCGCGCGAGCAGCGCCGCGCCGAGCATGACCGACGGGTTGGAGGTGTTGGTGCACGAGGTGATCGAGGCGATCACGACGGCGCCGTGGTCGAGCACGAACTCGCCGCGGTCGGCGCTGGACACCTTGACCGGCTTGCTCGGCCGCCCGGTGGCCCCGTTGGCCGCGGACTGCACCGGCACGGCGGTCTCGTCCTGGAACGACAGCGCGGGCGCGTCGGAGGCCGGGAAGCTCTCCTCGACCTTCTCGTCGACGTTGGTGTGCGGGGTGGGCTGCTCGCCCTCCACGTAGTCGTGCACCGACTTGCGGAACGAGGACTTCGCGTCGGACAGCTCGATGCGGTCCTGCGGGCGCTTCGGGCCGGCGATCGACGGGACGACCGTCGACAGGTCCAGCTCGAGGTACTCGGAGTACTGCGCCTCGTGCGACGGGTCGTGCCAGAGGCCCTGCTCCTTGGCGTACGCCTCGACCAGCGCGACCTGCTCGGCCGAGCGGCCGGTCAGCTTGAGGTAGCGGACGGTCTCCTCGTCGATCGGGAAGATCGCCGCGGTGGAGCCGAACTCCGGGCTCATGTTGCCGATGGTGGCGCGGTTGGCCAGCGGTACCTGGGCGACGCTCTCGCCGTAGAACTCGACGAACTTGCCGACCACGCCGTGGCGGCGCAGCATCTCGGTGATCGTGAGCACGACGTCGGTCGCGGTCACGCCGGCCGGGATCTCGCCGGTCAGCTTGAAGCCGACGACGCGCGGGATCAGCATGGAGACCGGCTGGCCGAGCATGGCCGCCTCGGCCTCGATGCCGCCGACGCCCCAGCCCAGCACGCCGAGGCCGTTGACCATGGTGGTGTGCGAGTCGGTGCCGACGCAGGAGTCCGGGTAGGCCTGGCCGTTGCGCGCCATGACGGTGCGGGCCAGGTGCTCGATGTTGACCTGGTGCACGATGCCGGTGCCCGGCGGGACGACCTTGAACTCGTCGAAGGCGCCCTGGCCCCAGCGCAGGAACTGGTAGCGCTCGCGGTTGCGCTCGTACTCGATCTCGACGTTGCGCTCGAAGGCGTCCGCGCGGCCGAACACGTCGATGATCACCGAGTGGTCGATGACCATCTCGGCCGGAGCGAGCGGGTTGACCTTGTCCGGGTCGCCGCCGAGGTCGGTCACGGCCTCGCGCATGGTGGCCAGGTCGACCACGCAGGGCACGCCGGTGAAGTCCTGCATGATCACCCGGGCGGGCGTGAACTGGATCTCGGTCGACGGGTCCGCGTTCGGATCCCAGCCGCCGAGCGCGCGGATGTGGTCGGCGGTGATGTTCGCGCCGTCCTCGGTGCGCAGCAGGTTCTCGAGGAGGATCTTCAGGCTGTAGGGCAGCCGCGCGGAGCCTTCGACCTTGTCCAGGCGGAAGATCTCGTACGAGTTCTCTTCCACCTGCAAGGTGTCCTTGGCGCCGAAGCTGTCCTTGCTAGGTGCAGTCACGTCTAACTCCAGTGGCATGGATTCCACGCCGCAGCCGGCGTTTCCTCCCGGGTCAGTTCGGTGTCGTTCTCCGGGTCGTCGGGTCGACCCAGGCGAGTCTTGCGCACCCCCACCGTAGAACCGGAACCGGGAGGGCACACCTCGTCCGTCGCCCCAAACAGTACGCGTGTCCTGTATTTCGTTCAAGACGACACGCGGAGTGACGTGCGCCATCCGGACACGCCGTCCCGCCAGGTCCCCCGAACAGGGGAAATGATCTCCGCGGTGTGTAAGTTCTTCCTGAGGCTTGTGATAGTGGTGTGACTGCAGTGGTACGCGGTGTGCCCGTAACGCGGCAGCCAGTGAGCGGAGGTGGCGGGCGTGAGGGTCCGGCGGGGACGGTCCGGGACGGCGGACGCGCTGGTGCGCGGCGCGGGAGCCCGGCGAGGCCTGACGGTCGCGGCCGTCGCCCTGGCGGCGCTGCTCGGCGCGACGGGCACGGGGCTCGCGGTGCCCCCGCCGCCGCCGAACCCGAGCGATTCGGCGATCGACTCGGCCAAGGGCGACGCCAGCGCGAAGGCGGGCGAGGTCGGCCGGCTCACGAACCAGCTCGCCCAGGCCGAGCAGAAGCTGAGCGCGCTGCAGGACGACGTCGAGCTGAAGCAGGAACAGGCCATGAAGGCCCTGGTCGACCTGCAGACGGCGCAGGACGAGGCGACCCAGGCGCAGAACGACGCGAAGTCCGCGCGCCAGGAGGCGGACGCGGCGGTCGGCGCGATCGAGAAGGCTCGCGAGGACGCGAAGAAGTTCGCCGCCGCCAGCTTCGAGCAGGGCAGCACGATCGGGTCGATCTCGGCGTACCTGACCTCGGACAGCCCGAAGGACCTGCTCGCCCGCGCCCAGCTGCTCAACGCCATCGGCGGGTCGCGGCTCAACGCGATGGACCGGCTCCAGCAGGCGCAGACCGACAAGGCCAACAAGGACTCGGCCGCGCGCAAGGCGCTCGAGCTCGCGCAGCAGAAGCAGGACGCGGCCACCCGGGCGAAGGGCACCGCGGACGCCGCGCAGTCCGCCGCCGTGGCCGCGCAGCAGGCCCAGGCCTCGCAGAACACGCAGCTGGAGGCCAGCAAGAACTCCGTCGAGCAGCAGCTGTACGCGGCGCAGGCGAAGGTCAACGGGCTGCAGGGGCAGCGCCAGCGCTACCAGGACTGGCTCGCGCAGAAGCAGCGCGAGGACGAGGAGCGCGCCCGGCAGGCGGCGCTGCGGGCAGCCGCGGCGAACAACAACAACGACGGTGGCGACGACGACAACGGCGGCGGCAGCCGCGGCCGTCCGTCCCCGGCGGCGGGCAGCTCGATCGAGGCCGTGATCGCGCGGGCGCTGTCCAAAGTGGGCATGCCGTACGCGTGGGGCGGCGGCAACGGCAGCGGCCCGACCCGCGGCATCCGCGACGGCGGCGTGGCCGACAGCTACGGCGACTACCGCAAGATCGGCTTCGACTGCTCCGGCCTGATGATCTACGCCTTCGCCGGCGTCCAGGGCCTGTCGCACTACAGCGGCTACCAGTACAACTCCGGCCGCCATGTGCCGCTGTCGCAGATGCGCCGCGGCGACATGCTCTTCTGGGGCGGTTCGGGCGGCATCCACCACGTCGCGCTGTACCTGGGCAACGGGCAGATGGTGGAGGCCCCGCAGTCGGGTTCGTACGTGCGCGTGGTCCCGGTCCGCTACGGCGGGATCATGCCGTACGCGACTCGCCTCATCGGCTGAGCGGGCACCCACACGTACGGGGCGGCGGTGAAGCCGAGCCGTTCTGGTGACGCGGGGTGCGACGAACCCGCAGTCGGCCTCGGCGGCTACGCGGGTGGCGGGCCGTGGGTGTCGTGCTTTAGCGGCTCAGGGGGCTCCACACGTACGGGGTCGTTTCGGTGACGGCGGTAAAGCCGAGCCGTTCGAGGATCGGGCGGCTGGTGGGCAGGGCGTCGACCTGCAGATAGGCCACGCCGCGGGCGCGGGCTGTGCCGACGCGGTGTGCGACGAGGGCGCGGTAGAGGCCTCGGCCGCGCCATTCGGGGAGGGTCGCGCCGCCCCACAGCCCGGCGAATCCGGTGCCGGGAACCAACTCCAGCCGGGACGCGGCGACGAACCGGCCGTCCGCTTCGGCGACGACGTGCGTCGTGGTTCCGGAATCGGCGCGGGCCCGGGCGAGCAGATCGGCGGCCACCGCGGCCTCGTCGTGGCCGAACACCGAGGCCGACAGGGTCGCGATCCGCAGCAGGTCGTCGTCGCCGGCTGCCTCTCGCACGACGACGTCGGTGGACGGCGGGGCCGAGGCGGCGACCGCGTCGAGCGGCGCGATCAGGACGGTTTCAGTCTCCTCCGGGACGAATCCGGCGGCGAGCAACCGTTCCGGCAGCTGCACGGGACGGTCGTGGCTGCGCGTCTTCCACTCGAACTCCTCGCCGCGCGCGGCGAAGAACGCGCGCTGCCGGGCGATCAGCTCGTCGAGCGCCGAGCCGGTCACGCCGAGGTCGGGCGGGCCGGAGACAAACCCGCGGCGGCCGCCGGTGAGGCGCGCGAGCGGGCCGTCGACAGTCAGTTCTTGGCCAGGTTCAGCCTGGCTCAGTTCGGCTTGGCGGACTTCGCGGTCGTAAGCGGCGAGCAGCCGCGCGGCGTCAGGCACGACGGCAACCTAACGCGGGCGACCCCGGAGCGCGCGCGGGTTTCCGCGGCGGGCACGCTGGGGCGATGACTGAACGCCGGTTCGCCGGGATCGTGCTCGCCGGCGGGTCCGCGCGCCGATTGTCCGGAGTGGACAAGCCGGAGCTGCGCGTCGGCGGGATCTCCTTGCTGGGCCGGGCCGTCGAGGCGCTGGCGGGAGCGGACCCGGTCGTGGTGTGCGGTCCGCGGCGGCCGGGATACGACACGGTTGTCTGGACGCGCGAGGCCGTCCCCGGCGCGGGGCCGGTCGCGGCGCTGGCGGCGGGGCTGGAAGCAGTGGGGGACGCCGAACTCGTCGTGCTGCTCGCCGCTGATCTCCCGGGCATCCGGCGCTCCACTGTGGACCGGCTGCGGTCCACAGTGGTCGATACAGACGGTGCCGTGCTCGTCGATGCGACAGGGGAGCGGCAATGGCTGGTGAGCGCTTGGCGCACGGCGGCGTTGCGCGGGGCGATGCCGGAGCGTCCGGAAAACGCGTCGCTGCGTCGGACGCTCGGCGGATTGCGGATCGCGGAAGTCCCCGCGGAGCCGGGCGAGAGCGACGACATCGACACGCCGGAGGACCTGGAAAAGCACCGCTGACAGGGGCTTCACAGCTGTCACACCGGCGATGCGATTGGCTACCGTCGCGGGAAGTTCTCGACCCAGTAGGGTCGCGGGCGAGCACGCAGACGCGGAAACCCCTGGAGGAAGAGTGACCGAGCCCGGCTACGCCGAGGGAGCGAACGGGCAGCAGCCCGGCACCCCGGCGCGGGACGCCCAGCTGCTGGAACGCACCGTGTTCGAGGTGAAGCGCGTCATCGTCGGGCAGGACCGGCTGGTGGAGCGCATGCTCGTCGGGCTGCTGGCGAAGGGGCACCTGCTGCTCGAAGGCGTGCCCGGGGTCGCGAAGACGCTGGCGGTCGAGACGTTCGCGCGCGTCGTGGGCGGTTCTTTCTCCCGCGTGCAGTTCACTCCCGACCTGGTGCCCGCCGACATCCTCGGCACGCGCATCTACCGCCAGGGCGCCGAGCGCTTCGACGTCGAGCTGGGCCCGGTCGTGGCGAACTTCGTGCTCGCCGACGAGATCAACCGCGCCCCGGCGAAGGTGCAGTCGGCGATGCTCGAGGTGATGGCCGAGCGGCACGTGTCGATCGGCGGCAAGACCTTCCCGATGCCCGATCCGTTCCTCGTGCTGGCCACGCAGAACCCGATCGAGAACGAGGGCGTCTACCCGCTGCCGGAAGCCCAGCGCGACCGGTTCCTGTTCAAGATCCTGGTCGAGTACCCCTCCGCCGAGGAGGAGCGCGAGATCATCTACCGGATGGGCGTCACGCCGCCGGAACCGCACGAGGTGCTGAGCCCGGCGGAGCTGGTGCGGCTGCAGGGCGTCGCGTCGCAGGTGTTCGTGCACCACGCGCTGGTCGACTACGTCGTGCGGCTCGTGCTCACCACGCGCACCCCGAACGACCACGGGCTTTCCGACGTCGCGGGCTGGGTGTCCTACGGGGCCTCGCCGCGCGCGAGCCTCGGCATCATCGCCGCGGCGCGGGCGCTGGCGCTCGTGCGCGGCCGCGACTACGTGCTCCCGCAGGACGTCGTCGACGTCGTGCCGGACGTGCTGCGGCACCGCCTCGTGCTGTCCTACGACGCGCTGGCCGACGGCGTCCCGGTGGACCACATCGTCACCCGCGTGCTGCAGACCGTGCCGCTGCCGCAGGTTTCGGCCCGGCCGCAGGGCGGCGCCGGCCCCGTGCCGGCGGGCGCGCCCGTCAGGTAACGGCGTGGCTGGCACCTCCTCGAAAGACCCGGGCGGACGGCCCGGCTGGGCCCCGCCGATCCTGCGCGGCGAGCGGATGGAAGCGGGGCTGCGCACCCTCGAACTCGAGGTGCGCCGCCGCCTCGACGGACTGCTCCAGGGCAACCACCTCGGGCTCGTCCCGGGCCCGGGGTCCGAGCCCGGCGAAGCCCGGCCGTACCAGCCCGGCGACGACGTGCGCCGGATGGACTGGGCGGTCACCGCGCGCACGACGACGCCGCACATCCGCGAGACGGTCGCCGACCGCGAGCTGGAGACGTGGGTCGTCGCGGACATGTCGGCGAGCCTCGACTTCGGCACCGCGCTGTGCGAGAAACGCGACCTGGTCGTCTGCGCGACCGCGGCGGTCGCGCACCTGACCGGCGGCGGCGGGAACCGCATCGGCGCGCTCGTGTCCAACGGCGAGGGCATCACCCGGCTCCCCGCGCGCGGTGGGCTTCCGCACGCCCGCGGCCTGGTGCGGCGGCTCGCCGAGACGCCCCGTGCCCCCGAGGGCGTCCGCGGCGATTTGGCCGGTGCGCTGGAAAAGCTGCGCCGTCCGCCGCGGCGGCGCGGTCTCGCGGTGGTGCTGTCCGACTTCCTCGGCCCGATGGACTGGGAGCGCCCGCTGCGCGCGCTCGCCGGGCGGCACGAGCTGATCGCGATCGAGATCATCGACCCGCGCGACGTGGACCTGCCGGACGTCGGCACCGTCGTGCTGGCCGACCCGGAGACCGGACGGCAGCGCGAGGTGCACGCTTCGGCGTTGCTGCGCAAGGAATTCGGCGCGGCGGCGAACGCGCACCGGCAGGCGGTCGCGGCCGCGCTGCGCCGGGCCGGGGCGGCGCATCTGGTGCTGCGCACCGATTCCGACTGGATCGCGGACATGGTGCGGTTCGTGGTCGCCCGCAAGCGCCGCTGGTCGGGAGGGGTCGCGTGAGCACGCCCGCGACCGCCGCCCGGACGACCGGTAAGGAGGCGACGGCATGAGCCTCGCCGGATTCAGTTCCCCGTGGTGGTTCCTGCTGCTGATCGCGGTCGCCGCGGTGGCGGCCGCGTACGTGCTGTCGCAGCGGCAGCGCCGCCGCCGGGTGATGCGGTTCGCGAACCTCGAACTGCTGGAGAAGGTCGCGCCCAAGGCGCAGGGCTGGATCCGGCACGTGCCCGCGGTGCTGATCGTGCTGTCGCTGCTGTTCCTGACGGTTTCGCTGGCCGGTCCGACGGCCGAGCAGAAGGTCCCGCGCAACCGGGCGACGGTCATGCTGGTGATCGACGTGTCGCTGTCGATGGAAGCCACCGACGTCGCCCCGACGCGGCTGAAGGCGGCTCAGGACGCGGCGAAACAGTTCGCGCAGAACATGACGCCGGGCGTCAACCTGGGCCTGATCTCCTTCGCCGGAACCGCGACCGTGCTGGTCAACCCCACCACGGACCGGGCGGGCGTGACGAAGGCGATCGACAACCTCAAGCTCGCGCAGTCCACCGCCACCGGCGAAGGCATTTACGCGGCGATGCAGTCGATCCAGAGCTTCTCGGCGGTGGTCGGCGGCGCGGACGGGCCGCCGCCCGCGCGGATCGTGCTGATGAGCGACGGCAAGCAGACGGTGCCGGAAGACCTGTACGCCCCCCGCGGCGCGTACACGGCGGCGCAGGCGGCGAAGCAGGCGCAGATGCCGATCTCGTCGATTTCGTTCGGCACCGAGCACGGGTCGGTCGACATCGAGGGCAAACAGCAGGACGTCCGCGTGGACGACGAGTCGCTGCGCGAGATCGCCCGGCTGTCCGGAGGAGAGTTCTACAAGGCAGCGAGCGCGGACGAGCTGAAACGCGTGTACGCCGACTTGGGGGAGCAGATCGGGTACGAGCTGAAGAACGCGGACGCGAGCAAGCCGTGGGTGGTGCTGGGGACGATCATCCTCATGGCCGGGGCGGCTACCGCGCTGGTGTTCGGCCAGAGATTGCCGTAACAGGCTCGGCGGCCTGCCACGCGCCCGGCCGCACCCCGGTTGCCTTGCGGAAGAACACCGAGAAGTTGGACGCGTCGGGAAAGCCGAGCGTGCGGGCGCAGGCGGCCGCGGTGAGCCGGTCGTGCGCGAGGAGCCGTTTGGCTTCCAGGACGATCCGGTCGACGACGTATGCCTTCGCGGTGCGTCCGGTGGCCTGCTGCACGGCCCTGGTGAGGGTGCGGGGCGAGTAACCGAGCGTCCAGGCGTAGTAGCCGGCGTCGTGATGTTCCCGGAAATGCGCTTCGACGCTGGACTGGAACCGCCGGAACACCGGATTGACCGGCCGGGCTTCGGCAGGGCGGGGTCGGAGCCGGGCGAGGAGCGCGGAGAGCAGGATCTCGGGCAGCTCTGCCGGGATGTCACCGGGCGGCGCGGATGTTTCGAGGACGAGATGGTCGCGCGCGGCGGCGACGAACGGCCAGTCCGCGGCGGGAATGGCCCAGCGCGCGGCCAGGTCCGGGGACGCGGCGAGTTCCCGGGTGGCGCGGGTGACCGGCGCGGTCGGCACGAACAGCACGACCTGTCCCGTCACGTCGGCGATGTCGTCCCACCGGTGCACTGCTCCAGGCGCGACCCACACCGCGGATCGCTCCTGGAGCGGGTGCTGGAGGAAGTCCACGGTGACGGAACCGTGTCCGGCATCGACTACGGCGAGGACGTGGAAGTCGGCACGCTGGGTCCCGCCGTCGTTCAGCTCGCGAAGGCGGTCGAACGTCATCGTCTCGACACTGGCGGCGCGCCGCCCGGCGGGCTGGTAGGTCATCTGCCGGATCCCGGTCACCTGTCCAGTTTTCACCATGAGCCGACCAGTCCTGCCGATGCCCCGGCGTCGCGGAAGGGATTCCATGGAGGCATCGGAAAACCCTGCCGCACACCACTGATCGAAAGGGCCACTATGACCACGACGCAACAGCAGCTACTGCCCGCTTACGACCATCGGCCGGGGACCGGGCCGACCCTGGTGTTCCTGCACTACTGGGGCGGCTCCGCCCGCACCTGGGACCTCGTCGTAGACCGTCTCGCGGGACGCGACATGCTCACTGTCGACTTCCGCGGCTGGAGCCGCTCGAAGCACCTGGCGGGCCCTTACACTCTTCGCCAGCTCGCGGACGACACGCTCGCCGTGATCGCCGATGCGGGCGTCACCGACTACGTCCTCGTCGGACATTCCATGGGCGGCAAGGTCGCGCAACTCGTCGCGGCGGCCCGGCCCGACGGACTCCGCGGAATCGTTCTCGTCGGCCCCGCCCCGGCGAAGCCCGCCGCCGAGGTCACTCCCACGTACCGGGAAGGCCTTTCCCATGCCTACGACTCCGCCGAGTCCGTCGCCAGCGCACGGGAGCACATCCTGACCGCGACCGAGCTGTCCGAGCCGGTCAAGGCGCAGATCGCGACCGACTCGCGGGCCAGTGCCGACGCCGCGCGCACGGAGTGGCCGCTGCGCGGCATCGCGGAGGACATCAGCGAACACACCCGCAGGATCAGCGTCCCCGCCCTCGTGGTCGCCGGAGAGAACGACCAGGTCGAGCCGGTCGACATCCTCGTCGACAACCTGGTGCCCTACCTTTCCGGAGCGAACCTCGCGGTGCTTCCGAAAACCGGCCACCTGATCCCGCTGGAAGCTCCGGCGGAACTCGCCGACGCGATCACGGCCTTCGCACCTGCCGCCGGATCAGCTACGGCGTCGTGAAGCCGTTCTGCCGCCAGCCCTCGTAGACGGCGATGGCGGCCGTGTTCGCGAGGTTCAGCGACCGGTTGTTCGGCAGCATCGGCAACCGCAGCCGGTCGGTGACCTCCGCGGCCCGCTGAACCTCGTCCGGCAGCCCGGCGGATTCCGGCCCGAACATCAGCACATCGCCGGGTGCGTAAGAAACATCGGTGTACAGCCGGGTCGCGGTCGCGCTGAACGCATACACCTTCGCGGGCAGGAGGACTTGCCACGCCGCGGCCAGATCAGCGTGCACGTGGACCCGCGCGAGGTCGTGGTAATCCAGCCCGGCCCGGCGGAGCTGCTTGTCCTCCAAGGTGAATCCCAGCGGCTCGACCAGGTGCAGCTCGCATCCGGTGTTCGCGGCCAGCCGGATCGCGTTGCCGGTGTTGGGCGGGATTTCGGGGCGGTAGAAGAGAACTCGGAACATCACGCCGCCTCGGGAAGGTACTTGGCGTAGGCCGCGCGCACCTCCGGCGGCGGCTCCGCCTTGCGGTAATTGGCGGTGTCCACGAACACGTACCGCAGTCGGATCTCGGTCGTCACCGTGCCGTCGCGGCGGATTTCCTGCTCGAACTGCATCGACGTGGTGCCCTGGTGCACGAGGTACACGGCGACCACCAGTTCGTCGTCGTAACGGCAGGGCGCGATATACCGCAGATGCGACTCGGCGACCACCAGGTCGACCCCGGTGGCGAGCAGCCCGTCGTGCGAACCGAACAGTGCTCTCTCCACCTCGAACGCCGCCATGTCCGCGTAGGCCAGGTAATGCGCGTTGAAGACGATCCCCTGGCCGTCGCATTCGTGATAGCGCACGCGGAGGGGCATTTCGACGAGAGGTCGGCGTTCGGTCACCCGACCAATCTAGCGATCAGCCGTGCAGGGCGCGGTAGGTGTCGGCCGCCCCCGGGTGCAGCGGGACGGGGTGGGTGCCGATCAGGGTGCGCACGTCGAGGAACTGCGTCCCGACAGCTTGCGCGGGCACGAGTTCGGCGGCTCGTTCAACGAGTACCCGCACCACAGCGGCAGCGACGTCGAACGGCAGCTTAGGCGAGCAGACCAAGAGGTTCGCCACCCCGATCGTCCCGAGCGCGCCCACCCCGCGGTAGGCCCCGGCAGGCACCTGCACCTGCTCGTACAGCGGCCCGTACGCCTTGCGCAGCTGCGGGAGCACCGACGCGAGCGGGATGAGCGAGAGCGGCGTCGTGCGGTTGAGGTCGGCGAGTGCGGGGGTCGGGATGCCGCCGGACCAGAGGAACGCGTCGATCCGGCGGTCGTGCAGGGCGGCGACCGCGTCGTTCAGCGGCAGGTGCTGGGCTTGGACCGGGATGTTGCTCGCGGCGAAGACCCGTTCGCCCAGCTGCGCGGCACCGGACCGGCTCGCGCCGACTGAGATCGGGCGGCCGGCCAGGGAACGCAGGTCGGTGAGGCGGTCCTCGGCGCGGACGACCAGCTGCAGATAGTTCTCGTAGACGCGGCCGAGTGCTTGCAGCGGAACGGGTTTCCCGAACGGTGTGCCGCCGGTAATGGCGGATTGCGCGACGTCCGCGAGGGCCAGGCCGAAGTCGGCCGTTCCGTCTTGGACGCGTTGCACGTTCTCGACGCTCGCCTCGGTGGGGAGCGCGCTGCAGTGCAAGCGCGGTTCAGCGCGCGACACCTCGGCGGCCAGAACTTCCGCGAAGGCCAGATAGAACCCGCCGGGTTCGCCGGACGCGATGGTGATCTTCCGCTCCGGGCCGCGGTAAGTGTCGTCGCAGGCGGCGAGCGTCAGGGCGAGGCCGCCGAGGAGGGCGGCGCGGCGGGTGACTGTCATGGGGTCACCGCCGCGGGCAGCGTGATCCGGACTTGCAAGCCGTGCGGTTCGACCGCGCGCAGCTCCAGAACCCCGCCCCGGGCACGGGTTTGCTCGCGGGCGATGGCCAAGCCGAGGCCGGTCCCGCGCGGTGCGCCGTCGCCGCCCGCGCGCCAGAATCGTTCGGTGGCCCGGGCGAGGTCCTCCGGCGGGAGACCGGGACCGTCGTCGGTGACGATCAGCGTGACACTGTCCGGAGTGGACTCCCAAGCGGCGGTGATGGTCGCTCCCTGACCGGCGTGGTGGACGGCGTTGTCCAGCAGGACATCGAGAATCTGCGCCAGTTCGCTCTCCGGCGTGTGCACCAGCAGCGGCTCAGTATGCCCCTCGCACGGCACGAGGGTCGCGCCGGCTTCGTCGGCGGACAACCGCCAAGCGTCGACCCGTTCCGCTACGACCGCGGCCAGGTCGGCGGGCTCGTCATCAGCGCGCGCGGCCAGCCGGGTCGCGGTGCTTTCCGCGGTGGCCAGCGCGAGCAGGCCGTCGAGAATGCGTTCCAGCCGTTCGACTTCCGCCACCGTCGCCTCGTACGCCGGGCGGTTTTCGACCTCGGTGCCGAGCAGTTCGAGCCGGAGCCGCAGCGCGGCCATCGGGTTCCGCAGCTGGTGCGAGGTGTCCGCGACGAGCCGCTGCTGCTGGTTCGCCGATTCGACCACGGCGTCGGACATCCGGTTCACCGACGCGGCGAGCGACCGCAGCTCGCGCGGCCCGGACCGTTCCGGCACCTGCGCCCGGCGTCCGCCCGCCACGGCCAGCACGCCGGTTTCCAGCTCCACCAGCGGCCGCACCATCCACCGCGACAGCAGGACCGCGAGCAGCACGAACAGCGCCGCGACCACCATCGCCCCGGTCGCGATCGCGCTCCACGCCGCGCCGACGTCGGCCGCCGCGGCGGTCACCGACGCGCGCAGCAGGACCACGCCGGAGACGCGCGTCCCGGTGCCGACCGGGCGCGCGAACAGCACCGGAGCGTCCGACCACGGCCGGATCCGCTCGACCGGCGAGTCCGGCTGGTTCCGCAGCGTCGCCTCGATGAGGGCCCGCGCGGCCGGATCGCTGCTGGTCAGCCCGCCGGTTTCGACGAGCGGCCGCCGCTGCGCGTCGACGATCAGCACGCCTTCGCTGTATAACGACGAATACTGCCGCGCGTCGGCGTTCAACGCGGTCGCGTCGCCGGAATCGACCGCCTGTTGCGCGAGCACCACGAAGCGGTCGACGTCGCTGCTGCGAGAAATCACCAATTGCTGGGTCCGCTGGTCGGCGGTCGCGGACAGGAGAGGGACGGCGAATGCCGCCACGACGGCGAGCGCGAGCGTGACCAGGACGGCCAGCAGGCGAGTGCGCACCGGGTCAGCCCCGGCCGAGCCGGTAGCCGAAGCCGCGGATCGTGGTGAGCAGGCCGGGCCGGTCGAGCTTCGCGCGCAGCTGGGTCATGTGGACGTCGAGCGAGCGCGAAACCGCGAGGTACGCGTCGCCCCACACCTCGTCCATCAGCTGCTGGCGGCTCACCGCGGTGCCGGGCCGCGCGGCGAGCACCGCCAGCACGGCGAATTCCTTGGTGGTCAGCCCGATGTCCCGGCCGCCGGCCACGACGCGGCGGGCGGCCAGGTCGATCTCGACGTCCTCGATCCGCACCACCGGGTCTTTCGGGGCGGGGGAGGAGCTGCCCGCGCGCCGCGCCACGGCGTCCATCCGGGCCAGCAGTTCGGCCATCCGCACCGGTTTCGCCAGGTAGTCGTCCGCGCCGAAGCGCAGCGCCCGGACCACCGAGCGCTCGTCGTCGCGCGCGGTCAGCACGATCACCGGCACCGGCGACACCTGCCGGATCTTGCGCAGGACGTCGAGCCCGTCGAGATCCGGCAGGCCGAGGTCGAGCAGCAGCAGGTCCGCGTCCCGGTGCCGGGTGAGGGCGTCCGAGCCGCGGCCGACCGACGAGACGGAGTGGCCGTGCGCTTGCAGCGTTTCGGCGAGTGCCCGGGCGACCCCGGTGTCGTCCTCGACGAGCAGCACGCGCACGGCCGTCCTCCTGATCAGTCCTCGCCGCGTTCGAGAGCGGACGAACGCGAAGTTTCCCGCATTGTCGCGTACACGACGAGCGACACGAGGACGCAGCCCGCGACGTACCAGAAGAAGAGCGATTCGTGCCCCGCCTTCTTCAGCGCCTGGGCGATCAGCTCTGCGGTCCCGCCGAAGATCGCGACGGTGAGCGCGTAGGGCAGGCCGACGCCGATCGCGCGGATCCGGGTCGGGAACAGCTCGGCCTTCACGATCGCGTTGATCGAGGTGTAGCCGGTCACGATCACCAGCGCGCCGAGCAGCAGCAGGAATGCGAGGAACGGCTGGCTGGTGCGCGCCATCAGCGTCATGATCGGCACGGTCAGCAGGGTGCCCGCGATCCCGAAGAACATCAGCAGCTTCCGGCGGCCGATCCGGTCCGACAGCCGTCCGGCCAGCGGCTGCAGGATCGCGAAGACCAGCAGCGCGAGGAACATGATCACGGTGACCGTGCGCCGCGGGATGTGCGCGGTGTTCTCCAGGAACTTCTGCGTGTAGGTCGCGTAGGTGTAGAACGCGACCGTGCCGCCGAGCGTCAGGCCGACGACCAGCAGGATCTCGCGCGGGTACTTCACGAGCTGGCGCAGCGTCCCGCGCTCGCCCTTGCCGGTTTCCGCGCCCTCGGTCACCCGCTGGTAGCTCTCCGACTCGTCCATCGACCGCCGCAGCGCCATCACGATCACCGCCGCGAGCGCGCCGACAACGAACGCGATCCGCCAGCCCCAATCGCCCATCTGCTTGTCGGTGAGCACGCTCTGCAGGATCAGCTGCAGCCCCAGCGCCAGCAGCTGCCCGCCGACGAGCGTCACGTACTGGAAGCTGGAGTAGAAGCCGCGCTTGCCGGGAGTGGCCACTTCGGACAGGTACGTCGCCGAGGTGGAGTATTCGCCGCCGACCGAAAGCCCTTGCAGCAGCCGGGAAAACACCAGCAGGATCGGCGCCGCGATGCCGATCGTCGAGTAGCCCGGCGTCACCGCGATGAGCAGCGAACCGGCCGCCATCATCGAAACCGAGAGCACGAGCGCGGAACGGCGTCCGTAGCGGTCGGCGAACCGGCCGAGCAGCCAGCCGCCGAGCGGGCGCATGAGGAATCCGACGGCGAAGACCGCCGCGGTGTTGAGGAACTGCGCGGTGGCGTCGCCGCCGGGGAAGAACGCCTTCGCGAAATAGACGGTGAACGCGGAATAGGCGTACCAGTCGTACCACTCGACGAGATTGCCGATCGAGCCGCGCAGCACGTTGCCGACCACGCGCCGCTCGTCCCGCGCCGAGCCGGCGTCCTGGATCCGGGTAGTCATCCTTGACCTCCTGTGTCGCGACTCACGGTGACCAACCGGGCAGTAACCATCAAGGTCGAGACGCGGTTCCTTACCGTCGCTTAGGACGGGAGTGCCGGATGCGCCGCCGGTCAGCCCAGCCGATAGCCTCAGGCGGGCGCAACCGCGAAGACGACGAGGAGAACGCAGTGGGACGGTCGGTCTTGGTCACCGGCGGCAACCGTGGGATCGGGCTGGCGATCGCCCGCGACCTCGCGGAGCAGGGCCACCGGGTCGCGGTGACGCACCGCGGGTCCGGCGCGCCGGAGGGGCTGTTCGGCGTGCAGGCCGACGTCACCGACGCCGAGCAGGTGGACACGGCGTTCAAGCTCGTGGAGGAGCACCAGGGTCCGGTCGAGGTCCTGGTGTCCAACGCCGGGCTCACCGACGACACGCTGCTCATGCGGATGTCGGAGGAGCAGTTCGAGCGCGTGCTGAACGCGAACCTCACCGGAGCGTTCCGCGTCGCCAAGCGGGCCTCGCGCGGCATGCTGCGCGCCCGCTGGGGCCGGTTCGTGTTCATCTCGTCCGTGGTGGGCCTTTCCGGCTCGGCCGGGCAGGCGAACTACGCCGCCTCGAAGGCGGGCCTGGTCGGCTTCGCGCGTTCGCTCGCGCGGGAGCTGGGCTCGCGCAACATCACCGCGAACGTGGTGGCTCCCGGTTTCGTGCACACCGACATGACCGACGCGCTCAGCGAGGAGCGGCGCAAGGAGATCCTCGCCAACGTCCCGTCCGGCCGCTACGCCGAACCGGCCGAGATCGCCGCCGCGGTCCGGTACCTGTCCTCGGACGAGGCGGGCTACGTCAACGGCGCGGTGCTGCCCGTCGACGGCGGCCTCGGCCTCGGCCACTGACTCTTTTCCCGAGAAGACCACCCACGACCTGGAGGACGTGTTGCCCGGATTGCTCGAAGGCAAGCGGCTGCTGATCACCGGCGTCATCACCGACGCCTCGCTCGCGTTCCACGCGGCCCGCATCGCCCAGCAGGAGGGCGCGAAGGTCGTGCTCACCGGCTTCGGACGGCTGTCGCTGGTGGAGCGCATCGCCAAGCGGCTGCCCGAGCCCGCCCCGGTGCTGGAACTGGACGTCACGAACCAGGAGCACCTCGACTCGCTGGCCGACCGCGTCCGCGAGCACGTCGACGGCCTCGACGGCGTCCTGCACTCGATCGGCTTCGCGCCGCAGAGCTGCCTCGGCGCGCCGTTCCTGGACGCGCCCAGCGACGACGTGAAGGTCGCGGTGGACGTCTCGGCGTTCTCGTTCAAGTCGCTCGCCGTCGCCACGCTGCCGCTGCTCGGCCGCGGAGCCTCGATCGTCGGCATGGACTTCGACGCGCGCGTCGCGTGGCCGGTCTACAACTGGATGGGCGTCGCGAAGGCCGCGCTCGAGTCGGTGAACCGGTACCTGGCCAAGGAACTCGGCCCGCAGGGCATCCGGGTCAACCTCGTCAGCGCCGGCCCGATGAAGACCATGGCCGCCAAGTCGATCCCCGGCTTCGGCGAACTCGAAGGCGGCTGGGACGGCCGCGCGCCGCTCGGCTGGGACTCCGCGGACCCGGAGCCGACCGCCAAGACGGTGTGCGCGGTGCTGTCGGACTGGCTGCCCGCGACCACTGGTTCGATGATCATGGTCGACGGCGGGGTGCACGCGCTCGGCATCTGAGCTGGTTTGGCGATGGCCCCGCGGGAGTGTTTCCCGCGGGGCCATTCCCTTTTAGACAGTCGCCAGTTCTGGTGTGTTGTCGCGATGGTGCAGGCGCAGCGCGTACGTGAGAGCGGCCAGCGCGAGTGCTCCGAGTGCGACGCTCACCCAGGCGACGCTGGAGAAGCCGAGCCCGGCGCTGATCGTCGTGCCGCCGAGCCAGGGGCCGACGGTGTTTCCTACGTTGAAGGCGGACGTCGTGCTTGCGCCGACGAGTGTGGAGGTGCCGCCTGCCTCGGCGTAGGCGCGCACGTTGAGCGCTGGGTTCGCGGCGAATCCCGCTGCGCCGAGGACGAGTACTGCGGCCACTGCGACGACTGGGTTGGTGGCGAAGGCGAGAGCGACGAGGGCGGCGACGGCGATGCCGAGGCTGCCGTAGAGCGTTGCGAACGGGTAGGCGTCGGCTAGTTTGCCGCCCGCGAAAATGCCGATTACCGCGCCGCCGCCGAAGAGCGAGAGCACTACTGGGACGGCGGATTCGGGCAGTCCGGCGACGGAGACCAGCAAGGGCGCGAGGTAGCTGAACGTCGCGAAGACCATTGCTTGCAGGAGTGCGATCACGCCTAGCGCGAGCCACAGTCGGCTGCGGCGGAACACGCGCAGTTCTTCGGCGATTCGAGGTGCTTCGGTTTGCTTTGTGGTGCGCGGGACTGAGAGCAGGACGGCGAGGGCGGCTACGACGGTCAGTGCGGCTACTGCCCAGAAGGCGCTTCGCCAGCCTGCGTGCTGGCCGAGGAGGGTTCCTGCTGGGACGCCTACGACGTTCGCGATGGTGAGGCCGCCGACCAGGACTGCGAGGGCTTGGCCGCGGCGGGCTTCCGGGACGAGGTTGACGGTGGTTGCGGCGGCTACTGCCCAGAATCCGGCGCAGGCGATCGCGCTGATGATGCGGGTGGCGAAGAGGATGGCGTAACCGTCTGCGGTGGCGGCGATCAGGTGTGCTGCGGCGAAGACGATGAGGAGGCCTAGGAGGGTGGTTCGGCGGGGGAGTCGGAGGGTGGTGATGGCCAGGAGCGGGGCGCCGACGACCATGCCGATGGCGAAGGCGGAGATCAGGAGGCCTGCGTCGGGGATGGTGACGTGCAGGTCGGAGGCCATGCCGGGGAGGAGGCCGGTGATCATGAACTCGGAGGTGCCCAGCGCGAAGATGCTGAGGCCGAGCACGAAGACGGCTAGGGGCACGAGGGGGCTCTCTTTCTGGAATCGGTAGTACAGAATGGGGGTGAGGGCGGCGGTGGCCTCGTTTTGGGCTTGGGGTTCGGCTCGTCGCCCTGGCGGGCGACATTGCCGTCCCCTGGTTGCGTGGGGCACCCCGAATTTTCATTGTGCTGACGGTCGGTAGGTGCTTGTCAAGGCGGGAAAGATGCCTTGACAAGCACCTACCGACCGCAGGGCGGCTTTGTATCGGGGTTGGGGGAGGGGCTGGGTGCCCCCGGAGTTGGGTGCGTCGGCGGCGGTGTTTTTGGGGTGGGGCTTGCGCCCCAATGTGGCATTGGGTGCGTGTGGCGCACCCAATGTGGCGTTCGTTGCGTGGGATGCACCCAATGCCGCATTGGGTGCATTCGCGTGAGTGGGGAGAGGGCTAAAGGTGGCTTCGGGTGCTGGCGGCTCGGTGGTTAACGCCTGGCGACTGCGCTTGCCGCGATTTCCGCTACTGAGGTCAGTGCCTCGCGTTCCGCGCCGCGTCTGGACATGGTTCGGAGTCCGGAGATGGTGGCGTGGATGAAGTTCGCGATGTCGGCGGCGTCGCGGTCGCGGGTGACGCTGCCGTCTGCCTGTCCGGTGCGGGCGAAGTGCACCAAGGCTGACAGGTGTGCTTCCGTGTCCGCGTTTACTTGCGCCGCGAATTCCGGGTCTGTGGTGCCGAATTCGGCGATCGTGTTCACCATCAGGCAACCGCGTCTGCCGTTTTCCAGTTCGTCGTCGATGGTGGAAGTGAGGAGCAGGCGGATGGCGCCCAGTCCGTCTGGGGCGCTGTCCATTAAGGATTCCCGCAGTCGGATGCCGCGGTGGGAGTAGTGGTCCAGTACGCGCCGGAACAGTTCGTGTTTGCTGGAGAACGTGTTGTAGATGCTGCTGCGACCTAGTCCGGTGGCGGCGCAGAGTTCCTCGGTCGAGGTCGCTTCGTATCCTCGCGCCCAGAAGGCATTCATGGCACCTTCGAGCGCTTCGGTCTCGTCGAACTCTCGTGGCCTCGGCATGTCCACCACGCTAACACATTTTAGATAGGTCAGTACACAACTGGGCCGCCGAGGCGTGCGGAGCGCCACAGGGGCAGGATGGAGCACCGTGGGTTACGACGCGTTGCTATGGCTTTCGTTCGGCGGTCCGGAGGGGCCCGACGAGGTGATGCCGTTCCTGGAGAACGTCACCCGGGGCCGGGGAGTGCCGCGGGAGCGGTTGCTCGAGGTTGCTGAGCACTACCAGCACTTCGGCGGGGTCTCGCCGATCAACCGGCTCAACCGGGCCGCGATCGCGGCGGTCGAGAAGCAGTTCGCGGCGGAGAACATCGAGCTTCCGGTGCACTTCGGCAACCGCAACTGGGCGCCGATGGTCGAGGACACTTTGGCCGGGATGAAGGACGCGGGCGTCCGCCGAGCGCTGGTGTTCCCGACGAGCGCGTACGGCGGCTACTCCGCGTGCCGCCAGTACGATGAGGACATCGAACGGGCCCGCGCCGCCGTCGGCGAAGGTGCGCCGGAATTGGTGAAGCTGCGCCAATTCTTCGACCACCCGCTGTTCGTCGCCGCAGTAGCCGACGCAGTCCGCGCAGCCCACGCGAAACTCGGCGACCGCGCCGGCACCCGTACGGTTTTCACCGCTCACTCGATCCCGGAAAGCGCCGACCTGGCCTCCGGCCCCCCTTCCGAGGGCGGCCGCCGCTACTCGAACCAGATCGCCGAAGCCGCGCGCCTCGTTGCTGCCGAAGCAGGAATCGCCGAGTACGACGTCGTCTGGCAGTCGCGCTCCGGTCCGCCGCAGATCCCGTGGCTGGAACCGGACATCGTCGACCACATCGACGCCCTGCACGCCCAGGGGGTGGACTCCGTGGTGGTCAGCCCGATCGGCTTCGTCGCCGACCACCTGGAAGTAATCTGGGACCTGGACAACGAGGCAGCAGACCGAGCCGCCGAACACGGCATGGCCTTCGCCCGCGCCGCCACGCCGGACGCCGACCCGAGGTTCGCGGAAATGGTGGTGGAACTGGTCCGCGAACACCTGGACGATGCCCCCGCCCGGAAACTCTCCCCGTTCCCCGCGGCAGGCTGCACCGTCAACGGCGCCCCCTGCGCAGTCGCCTGCTGCGAACCCCCTCGCCGCCCCACCCGCTGACCTTCGTCACGCCACACGCGCCGCCCGGATAGCGCCCCAATGCCACATTGGGTGCGTCAGACGCACCGAACGCCACATTGGGTGCGTCACATGCACCCAATGCCACATTGGGGCGCTACCCGCACACCGCGCTCCCCACAGCAACCACCCACCCAAACCGCGCAACAAACCGCAGCCGATGCTCCCAACCGCCGGGGGCACCCAGCCCCTCCCCAACCCCGATACAAAGCCGCCCTGCGGTTCGGGGGTGCTTGTCAAGGCATCTTTCCCGCCTTGACAAGCACCCCCGAACCGTCAGCACAATCAAGCTTCGGGGTGCCCCACGCAACCAGGGGACGGCAATGTCGCCCGCCAGGGCGACGAGCCGCCAGGCCCCCTCAAACCTGCCGATCCCCCTGCTCAGCAAAAACCCGAACCGCCTCATTGACGGACGCAGTCCGAGCCCCCCGAACCGCCTCCGCCAACGGCCGCAACGCCTCCGCCCGCCGGTTCACCGCCGAAGCCGACAACGCCCCACCGGGATCATCCGCCTGCGCAACCGCCAGAATCGCCGAAATCTCCTCCGCCCGCTGCAGAACCCGCAACGCCCGCCCAGGGGTCCCTGCAGGCCATTCCACCTGAGGCCGGGCCCGCAAATGCGCCGACAACTCGGCCCGCACCCCAGGCCGGTCGCTCGCCACGTCCAACGCCTGCAACGCCCCCGCACTGGCCCGGATAGCGTCCGTCAACCCGTGCTCAGCATCCGGCAGCGGCTGATACTCCAACGCAACCGGCGCGGGCAGCGAATACACC
The DNA here is from genome assembly GCF_000158875.1 of Streptomyces sp. AA4. Lineage (NCBI taxonomy): Bacteria > Bacillati > Actinomycetota > Actinomycetes > Kitasatosporales > Streptomycetaceae > Streptomyces > Streptomyces sp. AA4. The sequence continues at coordinate 3,881,167 of NZ_GG657746.1, forward strand.
GTCCACCGCATCAACCCCTCGGCGATCGGCTCCGGCACCAGCCCGAACCCGAGCCCGCCGAGCACCACCGCCTCGCCGCACCGCAACGCCGCCTCGGCGAACGGCCCGCCGCCGCCAAGACCCCGCACATCGCCTGGAACCGGCAGCACGAGCTGAACACTGACCGCTCCCTGCGCCCGCAACGCGAGCAGCAGCTGCACGGGAGTGGCCGCCCGGTGAAAGGCGAGCGGGAGATCGAACGCGTCGGCCGCGGCGGGATCGGCCGCGACCACGTCGTGGGCCTCGGCCCAGTCCTGCAGGGCGTCGAGGACGTCGTCGGACGCCGCGGCCCCGTTCAGCCACGCGGAGGACCAGACGGCGAGGGTCGCACTGGGTCGGCACACGACTGCTCATTTTACCGGTTCCTCCCGCCTCCGCCGATCCCCGCCCGGCTGGAGCCGCTCCACGTCGACGGATGCCGGAACGGTCAGTAGCGTCGAAGAGGTGAATGCTGTTCCCGACGCTCTTCCCCGTACTGCCGGCGAGCTCCGCGCCGCCGGATACGCCCCGCGCCCGATCGCGCGCGAGATCCACGACAACCTGCTCGCCGCGCTGCGCGAGGGCCGTGACGCGTGGCCCGGCATCGTCGGCTTCTCCCGCACCGTGCTGCCCCAGCTCGAACGCGCCCTGCTCGCCGGCCACGACGTCGTCCTGCTCGGCGAACGCGGCCAGGGCAAGACCCGCCTGCTGCGCACCCTGGCCGGGCTCCTCGACGAGTGGACCCCGGTCATCGAGGGCTCCGAACTGGGCGAACACCCGCTCGACCCGATCACGCCCGCCTCGATCCGGCGCGCCGCCGAACTCGGCGACGACCTGCCGGTGGCCTGGCGGCACCGCAGCGAGCGCTACACGGAAAAGCTCGCCACGCCGGACACCAGCGTGGGCGACCTGATCGGCGACGTCGACCCGGTGAAGGTGGCCGAGGGCCGCAGCCTCGGCGACCCGGAGACCATCCACTTCGGACTCGTGCCGCGCGCGCACCGCGGCATCGTCGCGATCAACGAGCTGCCCGACCTCGCCGAGCGAATCCAGGTCGCACTGCTGAACGTGATGGAGGAACGGGACATCCAGGTCCGCGGCTACACGCTGCGGTTGCCGCTGGACGTCCTCCTCGTCGCGACCGCCAACCCCGAGGACTACACCAACCGCGGCCGGATCATCACGCCGCTGAAGGACCGCTTCGGCGCGGAAATCCGCACGCACTACCCGCTGGACGTGGAGTCCGAGGTCGCCGTCGTGCGCCAGGAGGCGAACCTCGTCGCGGAGGTCGGCGAGCCGCTGCTGGAGGTGCTGGCCCGGTTCGTGCGCAACCTGCGCGAATCGCCGGTGATCGACCAGCGTTCCGGCGTGTCCGCCCGGTTCGCGGTGGCGGCGGCGGAAACCGTCGCGGCGGCCGCGCTCCGCCGGGCCGCGGTGACGGGGGAGGACCCGGCGGTCGCGCGTCCGGTCGATCTCGAAGCCGTGCCCGCCGTGCTGCGCGGCAAGGTCGAGTTCGAACCCGGCGAGGAAGGCCGCGAGGTCGAGCACCTCGTGCACCTGATGCGCCGCGCGATCGCGGAAACCGCCCGCGAGCGGTTCGCCGGACTGGACCTGCGGCCGCTGTCCGACGCGGTGGCCGACGGCCACCTGGTCGCCACCGGCGAGCGCGTGCCCGGCACGGAAGTCCTTGCGGCGCTGCCGGAACTGCCCGTGCTGCACGAGGTCGCCCAGCGGGCCGGAGTGTCCGCGGACGAACCCGCGGGACGGATCGCGGCGGCCGTCGAACTTGCCCTGGAGTCGCTGTTCCTCGCCCGCAGGCTGGCGAAGGACTCCGACGGCGACACGACGGTGTACGGCGAATAATGCCGCTCTTACCGGAGGGATATTCCTACGGCCCGTGGCACGACGGGCCGGATCCGCTGGCCCCGCCCGCGGACCTGCGGGACGCGCTGGACGAGATCGGCCGCGAAGTGATGGGCGGCTCGTCCCCGCGGTCGGCGCTGGAGGAATTGCTGCGCCGCGGCACCGAACGCACCGCCGGTCTCGACGAGCTGACCCGCCGGCTGTGGCAGCGCCGCTCGCAGATCCAGCGGCGGCACCGGCTGGACGGCACGCTGCAGGAGGTCCAGCAGCTGCTGCAGGAAGCGCTCCAAGCCGAGCGCCGGGAGCTGTTCCCGGACCCCGACGACGAGGCCCGCTTCCGCGAAGCCCAGCTGGACGCGCTGCCGCCCGGCACCGCCGCGGCGGTCCGCGAGCTGAACGAGTACGACTGGCGTTCGGACGAAGCCCGGCAGAAGTACGAGCAGATCCGCGACCTGCTCGGCCGCGAGATGCTGGACGCGCGCTTCCAGGGCATGAAACAGGCGATGCAGAACGCCGGGCCCGAGGACGTCGAGCGGATCAACCAGATGCTCGGCGACCTCAACGCGCTGCTTTCCGCGCACGCCCAGGGCGCGAGCGACATCGACGAACGCTTCAGCGAGTTCATGCGGCGGCACGGCGAGTTCTTCCCGGAGAACCCGCAGAACGTCGACGAGCTGATCGACGTGCTGGCCGCCCGTTCCGCCGCCGCACAGCGGATGCTGAACTCGATGTCCGAGGAACAGCGGGCCGAATTGGCCGAGCTGGCGCAGCAGGCCTTCGGCGACCCGAGGCTGGCGCAGCAGCTGTCCGCTTTGGACTCCCAGCTGCGCGCGTTGCGGCCGGGGGAGGACTGGACGTCGTCCTCGCGCTTCCGCGGGCAAGACCCGCTGGGCCTCGGCGAAGGCGCACAGGCGATGGCCGATCTCGCGGAACTCGACGCGCTCGCCGAGCAGCTCGGCCAGTCGTACCCGGGTGCCCGCCTGGAGGACATCGATCTGGAGGCGCTGGAGCGCCAGCTCGGTCCGGACGCGGGCGTCGACGCGCGCCGGCTGTCCGAATTGGAACGAGAACTGCGTCAGCAGGGCCTGTTCGAACGCGCCGCGGACGGCACCTTGCGGTTGTCTCCCAAGGCATTGCGCCGTCTTGGCGAGACCGCACTGTCCGATGTGGTCAATTCGCTGCGCGGCAAAGCCGGGGAACGAGAGACCGAATCCGCGGGCGCGGCAGGTGAACCGACGGGTTCCAGCCGCCCCTGGCGATTCGGGGACATGCAGCCCTGGGACGTCCCGCGGACGGTGCGCAACGCCGTATTGCGCTCCACCGCGGTCGGCGCGGGGAGCGTTCGGCTCGATGTCGAGGATGTCGAGGTCATCGAGACCGAACACCGCTCCCGGGCCGCCGTCGCGCTGCTGGTCGACACGTCGTGGTCGATGGTCCAGGAGGGCCGCTGGCTGCCGATGAAACGCACCGCGCTGGCGCTGCACCAGCTGATCAGCACGAGGTTCCGCAACGACGCGCTGCAGCTGATCACCTTCGGCCGCTACGCGATGCCGGTGGAACTGCCGGAACTGGTGGGTCTGGAAGGCACCTGGGAACAAGGCACCAACGCCCACCACGCGCTGCTGCTGGCCGGACGGCACCTGCGCCGCCACCCGGACGCCCAGCCGGTGGTCCTCATGGTCACCGACGGCGAACCCACGGCCCACCTGGAACCCGACGGCGAGGCGGAATTCTCCTACCCGCCCGAACCGGCGACCATCTACAAGACACTGTCCGAAGTGGACAGGATTGCCAAACTGGGCGCGTCCGTGACCGTGTTCCGCCTCGGCGACGACCCGCGGCTGGAAGCCTTCGTGGACACCATCGCCCGCCGCTCCGGCGGCCGGGTCGTGGCCCCGGACCTGGACGGCCTGGGCGCGGCGGTAGTGGGGGATTACCTCCGCACGCGGCGCCGCTGACCCCTCGGCGAAGGTCCGTGGTCGAACACCTCGACGCGTCCTTCGTTCGTGCTCGCGCCGAACAGCCGTGTCCGCCAGGCTTGACCCTCACGCGGCGTGAGGCGTGATCGTGGTTCTCGCAAGGGCCGCACGGCCGAAGAACCGACAGGGGAGACCGATGGGCTACCGGGTGGGCGAGGTGGCGGCGCTGGCCGGCGTCACCGTGCGCACGCTGCACCACTACGACGAGATCGGGCTGCTGTCGCCGAGCGGGCGGACCGCGTCCGGCTACCGGCGCTACGAGCCCGCCGATCTCGACCGGCTGCACCGGATCCTGCTCTACCGGGAGCTCGGCTTTCCCCTGGAGACGATCGCGTCCGTGCTCGCGGATCCGGGAATCGGCGCCGACGCCCACCTGAAACGGCAGCGGGAGCTGCTGGTGGCGCAGGCGGACCGGATCGCGCACATGGTCGCGGCCGTCGATCGATTGCTGGAGGCGAGAGCCATGGGCAACGCGTTGACGCCCGAGGAGAAATTCGAAGTGTTCGGCGGGTTCCAGGCGCCGGACGGCTACTCGGAGGAGGTGGTCCGCCGGTGGGGCGGCTGCGCCGAGTGGCAGCGGACCGACCTGCCGGAGACCAAGGAGGAGTGGGCCGAGGCGGAGCGGCGGAGGAAGGACTGGGTGCGCCGGCTGCTCGCGCTGGTCGACGACGGCGCGCCCGCGGACAGCCCGGCGGCGGCCGAGCTCGCCGAGGAGCACCGGGCGATGCTGTCGGCGGTGATGGGGGAGTGCGGGTACGCGATGCAGCAGAAGATCGCCGACCTGTACGCCGACGAGCCCGCGCAGCTGGCGTTCCTCGTCCGGGAGGACGAGCAGCGGCCCGGCATCGGGGCGTACGTGCGGGACGTCGTGCGGGCGAACGCCGTCCGGCAGCGGGCCTGACCGCTCCGGTGGGAGGGACACCACAGCTGTCCCTCCCACCGGGTGGGATAACGGACGGACGTCACGCTTACAGTCGGAGGCATGCAGACTTGGTCATCCGTCGCCGTGCCCCGGCTGCCCGGCACGCCCCGCCCCCTCCGGCTCCACGACACCGCGACCGGGCAGGTCCGCCCGACGGCACCCGGCGCCGCCGCCCGGATGTACGTCTGCGGCATCACCCCCTACGACGCCACCCACCTCGGCCACGCCGCCACCTACCTCGCGTTCGACCTGGTCAACCGGATCTGGCGGGACAACGGGCACGAGGTGCACTACGTCCAGAACGTCACCGACATCGACGAGCCGCTGCTCGAGCGCGCGGAACGCGATTCGGACGACTGGATCGTGCTCGGCATGCGCGAAACGGCGCTGTTCCGCGAGGACATGGAGGCGCTGCGGGTGCTGCCGCCGCGCCAGTTCGTCGGCGCGGTCGAGGCGATCCCGGAGATCGTCGAGGTCATCGCGAAGCTGCTCGCCGACGGCAGCGCCTACCGCGCGGACGACGCCGAGTTCCCGGACGTCTACTTCGACCACAACGCGACCGGCCGGTTCGGCTACGAGTCGAGCTACGACGCCGAGACCATGGCTAAGTTCTTCGCCGAGCGCGGCGGCGACCCGGACCGTCCCGGCAAGCGGCACCCGCTGGACGCGCTGCTGTGGCGCGTCGCGCGCGAAGGCGAGCCGTCGTGGGAGTCGGAGCTGGGCGCCGGACGGCCGGGCTGGCACATCGAATGCAGCGCGATCGCGGTGAACCGCCTCGGGCTCGGGTTCGACGTCCAGGGCGGCGGTTCCGACCTGATCTTCCCGCACCACGAGTACAGCGCGGCGCACGCCGAGGCCGTCGCCGCCGATCACCCGTTCGCCCGGCACTACGTGCACGCCGGGATGATCGGGCTGGACGGCGAGAAGATGTCGAAGTCCCGCGGCAACCTGGTCTTCGTGTCGCGGCTGCGCGCCGACGGCGTCGACCCGGCGGCGATCCGGCTCGCGCTGTTCGCCGGGCACTACCGCGAGGACCGGGCGTGGACCGACCAGCTGCTGGTCGACGCGCAGGAGCGGCTGGCCCGCTGGCGCGAAGCGGTCGCGCTGCCCGCCGGACCGGACGCGGAGGACACCGTGGCCCGGCTGCGCGACCACCTCTCCGACGATTTGAACACGCCGAAGGCCCTCACCGCGATCGACGCGTGGGTCACGTCGGCGTTGCGCCGCGACGGCACCGATCAGGCCGCTCCGGGGCTGATCAAGGAGGCCGTGGACGCCTTGCTGGGCATCGTGCTCTGAGCCTTTCGGGAACGGGCAGTGGCCGGAAATCGCTCCGGCCACTGCCCGTTCTGCTAACTGTATAACGACCTATACATCCTGGCGTTGGCCGTCCGCCAGCGCCAGGTGGTCGCCTTCCCAGCGGCGGCGCAGCCACCGGTCATGCGAGGCAAGGACGACCGCGCCCGGCGCGCTGTCCAGCGCTTCGGACAGTTCCTCGGCCAGGCTGAGCGACAGGTGGTTGGTCGGCTCGTCCAGCAACAGCACGTCCGGCGGTTCCGCGAGCAGCACCGCCAGAGCCAACCGGCGACGCTGGCCCACCGAAAGCTCGCCGACCGGACGGTCGTGTTCCCTCGGCGGCAGCAGCCCGAGCGTGGACAGCGAAGGCGCCGCCTCGCCAGCGGAGGCGCGGTACACCTCCTGCGCGGTCCGCTTGGGCCGAGCGAACGTGACGTCCTGCTCCAGCAACCCGACCCGCACGCCGGGTCCGAAGTGGACAGTCCCGGCCGACGGGGTGAGCTGACCGGCGAGCACCGACAGCAGCGTGGATTTGCCCGCCCCGTTGCCGCCGGTCACGAGGAGCCGCGCGCTGCGGTCCACGTCCAGCTCGTCCAGTTGCACCCGGCCCGGCACCGCGATGCCGCGCACCGACACCGCCGGGCCTTCGCCGCTGGTGTCCGCGGTGAGCGGGGCCCGGAACCGCAGCGGCGCGGGAGGTTTGCGGACCTGCTCGCGCTCCAGCGTTTCGAGCTTGAGCTGCGCGTTGCGGACCCGGCGGGAAATCTGCTTCTGCACGCGACCGGTCTTGAAGTCGTAGAGCATCTTCGCGTTGTCGCGCGGCGCCCGGTTGTGCGCGACGCGGCGCGCGGTGCCGTGCACGGATTCCCGCAGCTGCTTGAGTTCCTCCTGTTCTTCGGTGAACCGCTGCTCCCACCGCGCTCGTTCGGCCTTTTTCTGGCCCAGGTAGTCGGTGTAGCTGCCGCCGTAGCGCGTCGCGCCGCCGACGCGGCGGTCCGCCGGAACCGGGTCCAGGTCCACGATGTCGGTGCAGACCGCGTCGAGGAACACGCGATCGTGCGAGGACAGCACGACGACGCCGGTCAGCTCCGCGAGATGGCGCTCGAGGAACTCCATGGCGTTGTCGTCGAGGTGGTTGGTCGGCTCGTCGAGCAGCATGATCCGCGGCCGCCGGACCAGCAGCGCGGCCAGTCCGAGCCGCGACCGCTGGCCGCCGGAGAGCGTGTGCAGCCGCCGGTCGTGCCGGATGTCGCCGAGCCCGAGACCGGCGAGGACGAGATCGGCGCGCCGGTCCGCGTCCCACAGGTCGTGGGCCTGCGCCCATTCGAGGACGTGGCCGTACTCGCTGAGCACCTCCGGATCGTCGGGACGTTCGGCGAGCACGGCGGCGAGCTTGTCGAGCGTCGCCGCGGCGGTGCGGATCTCGGCGAGCGCCTCGTCGAGGACGTCGGAAACCCTCGCGGTGCCGGCGAACGGCAGTTCCTGGAAGAGAAAGCCGAGGTCGCCGTGCCGCACGACGTCGCCGGCGCGCGGGACTTCCAGCCCGGCGAGCAGCCGGAGCAGGGTGGATTTCCCGACCCCGTTTTCGCCGACGAGACCGATCCGCCTTCCGGGCGACGCGACGAGCGAAACGCCGTTGAGGACGGTGCGGGCGCCGTAGCCGAAAACGAGGTCGGAGGCGTGCAGGACAGTAGACATGAGTGAACACCGGGCCTTTGCGGTGGAAGCGAAATCCCCGACGGGCAACGCGCGGCTTCCCGGGAGCAGGGCTCGACCGGGAGCGGCCTCGATGCGGGGAGGGCTCGGTTCAGCTGTCCATGATGGCGGAGAGCATAACGCGGAGGGCGTCTCGCCGGGCAAATGGTTTTTCGCGGAGTTCGCGCGCGGTGGCGCTAGCGTTGCCGAAGTTCAGGCAACTGGTTCATCGACTGAGGGGCTCCGACGTGGCTGAAATCGTGCTGTACCACCACATTCAGGGATTGACCGACGGAGTCCGGAGCGTGGCCGACGAGCTGCGCCGGGCCGGGCACACGGTGCACACGCCCGATCTGTTTGAAGGGCGGACGTTCGGCAGCATCGAGGACGGCTTCGCCTTCGCGCGCAAGGCAGGCTTCGAGCAACTGCGCGAGCGCGGCGTCGCCGAGGCCGAGGCGCTGGGGGAGCACCTCGTGTATGCCGGTTTCTCCTTCGGCGTCACCATCGCGCAGCGGCTCGCGCAGACTCGCCCCGGTGCGCGCGGCGCGCTGCTCATCGACTCCTGCCTTCCGGTCAAGGAGTTCGGACCGGCCTGGCCGGACGGGGTCCCGGTCCAGATCCACGGCAAGGAGCACGACGAGTTCTTCGAGGAGGACCTGCCCGCCGCGCGCGAGCTCGTCGGTTCCGCCGCGAACGCGGAGCTGTTCGTCTATCCCGGCGACCAGCACCTCTTCGCCGACTCCTCCCTGCCCGCCTACGACCCCGAGGCGGCTGGCGTGCTCCTGGAGCGCGCACGGTCCTTCCTGGCCGCGCGGTAACCGGGCCGGCTTGACGCGGGGGCAGCGGCCTGCAACTCTGAAAGAACAGTTTCGAAAGAAACCCTTCAGAGTTGGGACGGCCGATGACCGAACTGCCCCCGCGCAAGCGGGTCGACGACGTCGAGCTGCTGCGGGCCCTCGCACACCCGTTGCGGTCGGCGCTGGTGCACCACCTGATGGCCGTCGGCCCGTCGACCGCGAGCGAGTGCGCGGACGCGGTCGGCTCGACGGCGTCGAACTGCAGCTGGCATCTGCGCAAGCTGGCGGAACACGGCCTGGTGGAGCGGGCCGAGGGCGGCGACGGGCGGGAACGGCCGTGGCGGGCCTGCCAGGTCGGCCTCGTGCTGGGCGGCTCAGGCGACGACCCGGCGCTCGCGGCGGCACAGCTGGCGGTCACCGGCACCGAGCTGGCCGAGGAGCAGGAGCTGACCCAGCGGTACCTCGACACGATCGAGCAGCTGGACGAGGACTGGCGCGAGGCAGGCGGCTTCTTCTCCTACGGATTGAACGCGACCCCGGAGGAAGTCAACGCACTCACCAAGGCGATCGACGACCTGGTCCGGCCCTACGTGAGCACGATCCGCGAGGACGCGCCCGCCGACGCCCGCGCGGTCTTCCTCGGGATGCGGGCTTTCCGCCGGATCGGGCACGACGGGAAACCGGCATGAGACGGCTGCTCGCCGCACCGGGATTCGCCCGGCTCTGGGTCTCCGCGTTCTTCGGCGAGACCGCCGAATGGATGCTGCAGGTCGCGCTGCCGGTGTACCTGTTCGTCCGCACCGGATCGGCGGTCACGACCGCGTTGAGCATCGTGCTCGGCCTGCTGCCCGCGGTGCTGCTGAGCCCGGTCGCGGGGATCGTCGCCGACCGGTGGGACCGCCGGGTCGTGCTGGCGGTGGTGTGCGTCGGGCAGGCGGTGGTGGTGCTGCCGTTGCTGGCCAGCTCCGAGTTGCCGGTCGCGGCGGTCTACGCGGTGATGGCGGCGCAAGCCGGGCTGGCGTCGGTGTTCGAACCGGCGCGCAGCGCGTTGGTGCCCGAGCTGGTCGGTGTCGAGGACGTCACCCCGGCGAACGGGCTGATGAGCGTGAACAGCAGCGTCGCGCGGCTCGCGGGCGGCTGGGCCGGGGGAGCGCTGCTGGGCTGGGGCGGGCTGGACCGCGTGATCGTCGGGTACCTGGTCGCGCTCGCCGCGGCGGGGATGCTGCTCGCGTTCCCGTTCCGCCGGGCAGCGGTCCGCAAGACCGCGCCCGAGCAGGCGGATTGGCTCGCGGGCGTCCGCGATCTGACGGGCAAGCGGCTCCGGGCGACGAGTGTGTCAGCGCTATTGACCTCGCTCGCGCAAGGCATGTTCCTGGTGCTGTTCGTGGTGTTTGTGCTGGACATCCTGCGGGGCAGCGAGGCCGACGCCGGGCTGTTGCGCGGCGTGCAGGCGATCGGCGGGCTGGCGGCCGGGTTCGCGGTGGCGACGCTGGCGCGCCGGGTCGCGCCGGTGCTGCTGCAGGGCTGGGGCCTGGTCGCCGCGGGGCTGATGTCGGTAGCCATCTGGAACCTGCCGGGCGCCACGACGGTGCTCGGGGTCTACGTCGGGCTGTTCATGGCCGTCGGCGCGCCCGCCGTGGTCGCCGGAGCCGGGCTGTTGTCGCACGTACAGGCGGAGACCGGCCCGGACCGGGCGGGACGGGTGCTGAGCACGGTGTACGCGCTGATGGCGGCGGGGACGGCGGCCGGTTCGCTGCTGGCCGGCGCGCTCGTCGCGGTGACCGGGCCGACAGTGCTGCTGAACGTGCAGGCTGGCCTCCACGTGTGCGCCGGACTGGTCGTTCTGGGGTGGGGGAATGGGCGGTTCCGGCGCTTCCGGGCGCGGAAAGTCGTTACGGTGGAGGAGTGCCGTCTCTCTTCGCCACCAGCGACCTCCACGTGACCCACGAGGGCAACGGCCCGATCGTCGACGAGGTCGTGCCCGACGATCCCGGCGACTGGCTGCTCGTCGCCGGCGACGTCGCCGAGTCCGCCAAGGTCATCCGGGAGACGCTCGCGCGGCTGCGCGAACGGTTCGCGAAGGTCGTGTGGGTCCCGGGCAACCACGAGCTGTGGACCACGCCGAACGACGAATGCCAGCTGCGCGGCCAGGCGCGCTACGAGTTCCTGGTGGAGCAGTGTCGCGAGATCGGCGTGCTCACGCCCGAGGACGAGTTCCCGGTGTGGGACTTCGGCCCGGAGCCGCTGACCGTCGCGCCGCTGTTCGTGTTCTACGACTACAGCTGGCGCACCCCGGCGACCGAGGGCAAGACCCGCGAAGAGGCGCTCGCGCACGCCCGCGAGATCGGCGTGGTGTGCACCGACGAGTACTACCTGCACCCGGACCCGTACGAATCGCGCGCGGCCTGGTGCGAGCAGCGCTTGAAGGTCAGCCGCGACCGGCTGGACGCCATCCCGGCCGACCGCCGCACCATCCTGATGTCGCACTGGCCGCTGCACCGGCACCCGACGAACCCGTTGTACTACCCCGATTTCGCGCTCTGGTGCGGCACCACGCAGACCGAGGACTGGCACCTGCGCTACCGGGCCGAGCTGGCCGTGTACGGGCACCTGCACATCCCGCGCACGACGTCCGCCGACGGCGTGCGGTTCGAGGAGGTTTCGCTCGGCTATCCGCGGGAGTGGCGGAAGCGGGCGCGCGGCGCGGTCCCGGTGCGGAAGCTGCTCACCGCCTGAGCGCGACCGGGCAGCCCGGTCGCGCCCTTCGGCGGATCAGTCGAACGAGAGCTGGCAGGCGGTCGCCGCGACCTGTGCCGGAACGTAGGCGCGGCGCAGGACCCAGTAGCACTCCTCGAACGAGCCGGCATCGCACGCGTCGTGCGCGAGCCAGGGCTCGACGTTGTATTCGCCCACCGCGTAGTCCATGCAGGCGCCGAAATCATTCGCCGTCACCGGTGCCGCTGACGCTGTCGCCGCCGACGCGGTGATCGCGCCCGCCGCGAGCACCGCCGCCGCTAGTGCCTTGCCGAACATTCCCGTACCTCCTGGTCCGCGCGAGGTCGCTCGCGCAGGACCAGTCAACGAGACGGGCTCGGGAGGGCACCAGGGCAGCGCGGCGCGATCAGTCAACGGCGCAGGCGCCGTCATCCCGCCGGGCGGCCCGAATGACTGTTCGTAGTTCGGCGATCACGCTGCGTTCCCCCTCTTGCGCAAGGGGAGCACCCGGTCCCGAGGCGGGTCAGCGGAGGCCGAACCCGCCGTCCTGCCCGGGACGGCGCCGCCGCAGGTAGCGCTCGAACTCGGCGGCGATCTTGTCGCCGGAGACCTCTTCCATGGTGAAATCGGTCTCGGCGTCGCCGCGTTCCTCGAGGCCGCGCACGTACTCGCTGATTTCCTCGTCCTCGTCGGCCATCTCGCTGACCGTCTGCTGCCACTCCTCGGCCTGCTCCGGCAGCGCGCCCAGCGGGATCTCGACGTCGAGCACGTCCTCCAGCTTGTGCAGCAGCGCCAGCGTCGCCTTCGGGGACGGCGGGTGCGAGACGTAGTGCGGCACCGCGGCCCAGATGGACACCGCCGGGATGCCCGCCTGCACGCAGTAGTCCTGCAGGATCCCGACGATCCCGGTCGGGCCCTGGTAGTTGCTCACCTCGAGCCGGTACTTGCTCGCGGTGTCCTTGTCGTAGGCCGTCCCGGTGACCGGGACGGGCCGGGTGTGCGCGGTGTCGGCCAGCAGGGCGCCGAGCGCGACCACCATCGCCACGTCCAGTTCCTGGACGTGCTCCACGATCTCCGCGCAGAACTTCCGCCAGCGCATGTTCGGCTCCGGGCCCTGCACCAGCACCAGGTCGCGGTCGAAGCCCTCGGGGCGGCACACCGACAGCCGCGTGGTCGGCCATTCGACCCGCCGGGTGATGCCGTCGACCATCTTCACGGTGGGGCGGCTGACCTGGAAATCGTAGTAGTCGTCCGGCTCGATCTCGGCCAGCGGCGTCGCGTCCCAGGTGAGCTGGAGGTGTTCGATCGCCTGGCTGGCCGCGTCGCCTGCGTCATTCCAGCCTTCGAAGGCGAGGATCATGATCGGGCGTTGGGCATCGGCGCGGTCCTGCTCCGGGTCGCCGGGCCGCGGGGTGTCGTCGACAGGCTCACTCACCTGACCAGCCTACGGCCTTGGCCACCTACGCTGCGCAGCGTGTCCGCCCCCGCGTGTCACAGGCCGGGTGTGGCCCCGCTCACGGCGGTCCGCGTGGGACGCTGGGGAGGAGCGCGCCCGGCCGGGGCGCGGCACCGGACAAGGAGAAACTGTGACTGCACCGTCCTCTTCGGACGGACTGGCGGCTGTCCTCTGGGACATGGACGGCACCCTCGTCGATTCCGAGAAAACTGTGGGACGTCGCGCTGTACGAGGCCGCCGAGGCGCTCGGCGGCACGCTTTCGGAGGAAGTCCGGATGACGCTCGTGGGGTCCAACATGGACGCCACCGCCACCGTGCTGCTGGAGCAGACCGGCCGCCCGGTCACGCCGGAAGCGGTCGCGGAAACGGGGGAGTGGATCCGCCGCCGCACCGCCGGGCTGTTCGACGACGCGCTGCCCTGGCGTCCGGGCGCGCGCGAGGCGCTGGCCGCGGTCCGCGCGGCCGGGCTCAAGTCCGCGCTGGTCACCTCCACCGAACGGGCGCTGACCGAACTCGCGCTCGACACGATCGGGCGGGATTTCTTCGACGTCACGGTCTGCGGCGACGAGGTCGACGGCCAGAACAAACCTCTCCCGCGCCCGTACCTGAAGGCCGCCGAGCTGCTCGGCGTCGCGCCGGAGCGGTGCGTCGCGGTCGAGGACTCGCCGCCGGGCGCGGAGTCGGCGGAAAGCGCTGGTTGCACGGTGCTCGTCGTGCCCAACGACGTCGCCGTCCCGGACGGTCCGCGCCGGGTGTTCCGCACGTCGCTGGCCGGTGTCGGCGTGCCCGAGCTGGCCGCGCTGCTGCCGTCGCTGTGACCTCGGCGGCTTCCGGGTCACCCGGAGCGGCGCGGACGAGCGCGGGATGAAAGGATTCGGCCCCGTGAAGACCTTCGATGAGCTGTTCGCGGAGCTTGCCGAGCGCGCGCGTACCCGTCCCGACGGGTCCGGCACCGTCGCCGCACTGGACGCCGGAGTGCACGCCCAGGGCAAGAAGGTGCTCGAAGAGGCGGGCGAGGTGTGGATCGCCGCCGAGCATGAATCCGACGAGCGGCTGTCGGAGGAGATCTCGCAACTGCTGTACCGGGTGCAGGTGCTCATGCTCGGCCGGGGAATCTCGACCGAGGACGTGTACCGCTACCTGTGACGCGCTCGCGCACCGGAGACCGAGGAGAGACCGAAATGCTGCGTGTTGCCGTGCCGAACAAGGGAGCCCTCGCCGCCGCGTCGGCGGAGATGCTTTCCGAGGCGGGCTACCGCAAGCGACATGACGGCAAGGACCTGACCGTGCTCGACCCGGTCAACGAGGTCGAGTTCTTCTTCCTCCGCCCCAAGGACATCGCCATCTACGTCGGTTCCGGCGAGCTGGACCTCGGCATCACCGGGCGCGACCTCGCGCTCGATTCCGGGGCCCCGGTCGACGAGGTGCTCGCGCTCGGGTTCGGCGCGTCGACGTTCCGGTACGCCGCCCCCGCCGGACGGGACTGGAAACCGGCCGACCTGCAGGGAAAACGGCTCGCGACGTCGTACCCGCGGCTGGTCCGCGACGACCTCGCGCGGCACGGCGTCGAGGCGGAGGTGATCCGGCTCGACGGCGCGGTGGAGATCTCGATCCAGCTCGGCGTCGCGGACGCGATCGCGGACGTCGTCGAGTCCGGGCGGTCGCTGCGGCAGCACAATCTCGTCGCGTTCGGCGAGCCGATCTGCGCTTCCGAAGCGGTGCTGCTGCAGCGCGCCGGCAGCGAAGGCTCGCGGGCCAAGTCGCAGCTGGCGGCTCGGCTGCAGGGCGTGGTTTTCGCGCAGCACTACATGATGCTCGACTACGACTGCCCGCGGGACATCCTCGAGCAGGCCATTTCGATCACGCCGGGCCTGGAGTCGCCGACGGTGGCGCCGCTGGCGGACGAGAAGTGGGTCGCGGTCCGGGCGATGGTGCCGCGCAAGGAAGTCAACCGGATCATGGACGAACTGGCCGAAACCGGCGCGAAAGCCGTGCTGGCCTCCGACATTCGGTCTTGCCGGTTGTAGGGAACTGCTTGCGCAGAGGGCGTCTTCTCTTCGGAGGGGACGCCCTCTGTCGCATGTGGACGGTGCTCAGCGCGGGCGGTTCGGCCGCTTCGGCATCAGGTCGTACAGCTTCTTGCGCGCGCCGTTGTCGTTGACGTTGCGGGCGACCGCGACCTCGGAGATGAAGTCCTCGAAGACGAACTCGTCGTCCGCCGGAACCTCCGTGGGGCCGGGGTTCTGCGCCAGGTACCCGTCCAAGGTCTCGGCGATTTCCCGGAACGACACCGCCTGGATGGTTTCCGGCGCGAAGGTGGTGACCGGGACGCCGTGCGCGGCCGCCTCGTTCATCACGACGCCGAGCGGGATGTGCGACAGCATGGGGACGCCGAAGGAGTACATCTCCTGCAGCGCGGCCGCGGCGTAGTGCGAGATCGGGCGGCGGTACAGGCCGGGCACGATGCCGAACCAGGCGATGGGGTTGCGGCCGGTGGTCTGCTCGACGTAGCGGACCTGCTCCGACAGCAGGCGCAGCGCCCGGATGCTCGTCTTGTCCGGCTGGACCGGCACCAGGATGCCGTGCGACGCGGCGAGCGCGTTGTTCGTCAGCACGTCCTGGGCCGGCGGGCAGTCGATGATCACGTGGTCGTAGTGCGCGAACTGGATCACGCGCGCCAGCTGCCAGCCGGGCACCCGGAACTGGTCCAGCCTGCGGATCAGGTCGAACATGCCCGGCGACGTCGGGATCACGTCGAACGCTCCGCCGCGGCCCAGGTTGCTGCGCGGATGCGGGACGGCCAGCTGCTCGATCGGGCCCTTCCACAGCTTGGTCAGCGCCTTCGCCAGGCTGGGCGCGTCGGCGGGGACCTCGTCCATGCCGAGCATCTCGGTCGTCGCGTGCCCCTGCGGGTCGAGGTCGACGAGCAGGACCCGCCTGCCGCGTTCGGCGAGGGCCGCCGCCGCGCCCACGCTCAGCGAGGTTTTGCCCACCCCGCCCTTCTGGTTGACCACCGAGGTGATCTGCATGCCGGAGCGCTCCCTTGTCGGTCGTTCCGCGAAGGCTATCGGACTTGCCCGCCGCGGCGCGCTCATCCGCCCCCGGCCTGTCGCGGACGCACCAGCAAAGCCTGCGCTCCGGTGCCGACCGGACCGGAACGATCGTGCAGCGTGCTCGTCGCGGTCCCGATCCCGTGCGCCCCGACCAGCGTGACCGCGTCGAGCCCGATCCACTCGCCCTCGGGGAGCCGGCGCAGGTGCACGGTCAGCTCGGAGTTGATGAACCACCAGTCCGCAGCCGGCAGGAAATGCGACACGCCGTTGCCGGAGTCGGCGATGGCGAACAGCCGCTGCAGGCCGGTCGGCTCCTCGCCGTCGACCAGCGGATACCGCTGCCGCGCCCACACCGCGGCCGGGCCCGGCCCGTTGATCGCGCCGCGAACCGAACGCCACTCGATCGCGTGCAGGTAGCCGCCCAGCCAGTCGTCCGGGAAGGCCGCTTCGCTGCCCGCCTCGGCCGCGGGCAGCAGCGGACCGCCGTCCGTGGCGATGTCGGTGGTGTCGGACGTCGCGATCCGCCATCCGGACGCCCGCGCGACCGTCCGGCCGTTCGCCGCCAGCTCGGACTGGACCAATTCGACCGTCCGCCCCGGCCGTTCGATCCACGACCGCTGCTCCAGCTCGCCCACCGGAGCCGGGCCGAGGATCTCGACGGTGACCCGGGCCAGCTGCGCCGGATGCCGCGATTCCAGCCGCTCGAGCCCGCGCACGAGCAGCGCCGACGGCGGCCCGAAATGCTGTGCTCCGGGACTCCACGGACCGGTGGTGTGCTCAGTCGCCTCGTACCGCTCGCCGCCCAGCGGGAGGAAGAACGCGTCGCCCATCAGTCGGCCCGGTCCAATACCGTCTCCTCGCCCGGATCCGGCTCGGGCCAGCCCGGATACTCCGGCGGCGTCCCGCCGAACTCGGGGCAGTGCGCCTGGTGATCGCACCACGAGCACAGCTTGCCCTTGTTCGGCCGGAAATCGCCGGTCTTGCCCGCCTTCAGGATCGCCTGCCAGATCGCCTCCAGCGTGCGCTCGAACCGGACCAGCTCCGCCTCGTCCGGCGTGTACGCCAGCGACTGGCCGTCGGTCAGGTACATCAGCTTCAGCTGCCGCGGGACGACCCCGCGCAGGCGCCACAGCACCAGCGCGTAGAACTTCATCTGGAAGAGTGCTTTGGCCTCGCCGATTTCGCGCGGAGCCGCGCCGGTTTTGTAGTCCACGACCCGGATTTCGCCGGTCGGCGCGACATCCACCCGGTCGATGTACCCGCGCAGCAGCACGCCCGAGCCCAGCTCGATCTCGACGTGCAGCTCGCACGCCTCCGGCTCCAGCCGGCGCGGATCTTCCAGCTCGAAATACGAATCCAGCAGCTTTTCGGCCGAGGCCAGCCACTTGTCGGTCTCCCCGGGTTCGCCGTCCGCGAACAGCTCCGTCCACTCCGGACTCTCGGCGGACAGCTCCGTCCACGTCGGCGCCAGCAGCTCTTTCGCCCGGGGAGCGACCCGTTCGGCGGCGGGCAGCGCGAAAAGCCGCTCCAGAACCGCGTGGACGAGCGTGCCGCGCAGCTGCGCCCGGGTGGGCACCTCCGGCAGCCGGTCGACCGCGCGGAACCGGTAGAGCAGCGGGCACTGCTTGAAGTCGCTCGCCCGGGACGGCGACAACGCGGGCCGCCTCCGGGCAGGCGCGTCGGCCCCGGGAGGGGTGGTGACCGTTGCGGTGTCGGACATGGGGCAGAGCGTAACGCCGGGGTACGACAATTGTGTTTGCCCCGGCTCAGCCGGGGCGTGCGGGATCGCCTTCAAGCCGACGTTTGGGCCTGTCGTCGCGGTCACCGGCGCGCGGCTGCCGATCCGCGCTGGCGGACGGGCCGCCGCGGTCGGTGCGCCGATC